>NZ_JACHNU010000001.1:0-846171 GCF_014199525.1 Conexibacter arvalis
CAGCACCTCCCCGACGACGCCGACCACGGCATCGTCTTAAAGCCCCCGGACAGCACAAACCCCGGCCACAGGCCGGGGTTTGTGCGACACCCTCTAACGCGGGGGTTTCGTCGTTTCGGGCATCCGCCAGAATCGGCGGCAATCCGCGGGCATTTCGGGCACTAGTGCCTTTATTCCGGCCGATTGCCGTGGATGCTGTTGGATTACGGCCGATTCGGCTGGCTGGCGGCGCCGGAAAGAGCGATCGTGGCCGCCCGTCCACAAGGTGGCCTCGGCGGCGTTGGAGCGCCCCGGGGCCTGGCACCGAAGGTCTTGGCCCCTCGGGGCAGGCCGATCGTCCCGCATGCCGACGAGGCGTGCGCGCGCTCCCCTGCACTGATGCCGAACGAAGGCCGTCTCGGTGCCGTCGACCGCTTAGGAGGCGACGACGATGCCGTACACCCTCACCCGCGAGCAACGCGATGCGCTGCACGCCGAGGCGATAACCGAGCTGGCCGAGATCGGATAGCGGCCCACCCACTTGCGCGCGCAACGGACGCTGACCTCAGCCGCCTCGGCGGCCGAGGTCAGCGTCCATCCCTCCTCAACCACCCGCCCAACCAAACCCGACGCGCTTTCAGACTGAGCGCCGCGTTAGCGTGCAACCTCATCCGGTGTCCTCCTTGGACTGAGTCGCTTGGCAGCTCTCAGCCTCCAAGGAGGCCCGGATGAACAACCTCCTCAGGAACTACAGCTAGGTGTTGTGCCTCGGTCGGTTCTGAACGCGGCTGGTGGGTGGCCGAGAGCGAGCTGTGGTTGCGGTCGTTGTTGTAGTGGTCGAGCCGCCCAGCACCGATCGCCAGCGCGTTGACCTCCGCGAGCCCAACCAGCTCCGGATCGTTGCCCGTCCGGCGCGCGAGCCGGGAACCCGACGCCTCGCAGAACGCGATCCCGAACCGCAGCGCATGCGCCGTCCCGCGAACGCCTCGTGAGGATCAGAGCGTTGACCCGCCCGAGGGCAGAGCCTGTCGTTCACGGTGCGTGCGCCCCTTCCCCGTTGGTCTTGGATGATCCCCGACGGTCCATCCAGTCCCGGAGGTCCGTCATCGAGCGGACACCGCCCTGGGTCACGGCTTCGCAGATGAGGTACCCCGGCACGGTGTCGTCGTCCGTACCGTGCGTTCGGCTCGCGCGTTTCAGGGCGAGGATGGTCGCGCGGGATTCGTCGCTCATGAGCGGTGCAAACCGGCGGAGATGCTCAAGGTCGGGCTGCCGCTCCGGTTCGTCGACGAACCACAGATCCGCAGCCCACAGCTTCTCGCTCGGCGCCATGATCTCGAGCCCCAGGTAGTAGCCGTCCGGGTATCGCGGATCGGTGTTCCACCGGCCGGTGTCATCCCGGATCACGACCTGGCGCACGTGCTCGTGCGTGACGAGATGCGCGCCCAGGCGGGCAATGCGTCCGATCGTCTTCTCGTTCAACGCGACGCATGTCGTGGTGATGTCGAGGTCCCGCCGATCGATCACCCCCAGGCCGGCCGCACCGACCACGACGGGCGCGCCGACGTTCTGCAGGCGACCCCAGAGATCCAGGCGTTCGCACATCGCACGCGCCTCCCGAACGAGCCAGTTCGCCCGTTCCAGCAGATGCTCGGCCGGTGGCTCCGGCAGACGTTCTCCCATCGCTCCCATCACCCTGTTCAGCTCTTGGCGGGGGAGAGCGCGAGAGTCGCACCCATGCCGACCAGCATCCCGCCGCCGGTCGCGCGCATCGTCGACATGCGCCGAGGCGACGTCGCGAACCACTGGCGCGCTGCGGACGCCATCAGAGCCCAGCAGGCGTCGCAGGCAAGCGCGATCACCGTGAACACGAGCCCCAGGATCGCCATTTGCAGCACAACGGAGCCGTTGCCCGGGGTGACGAACCGCGGGAGCACCGCCACGAAGAACACGATCGTCTTCGGATTCGTCACCCCCACGATGAAGCCCTCCCGCAGCACGCGCCAGGAGGATGTCGGTCTCTGGCCGAAAGCCGTCATCGCGCCGGTGTCCACGCGCCGATGCCGGATCGCCTGCACGCCCAGATACACGAGGTACCCCGCTCCGAGGAGCTTGATGATGAGGAACAGCTTGGCGGATTGCGCGACGATGGCGCCGAGCCCTACCGAGACGAGGAGCACCAGCGGCAGGCCGCCGAGCTCGTTGCCCAGCACGCTGATCAGCCCGCCCCGGCGTCCCAGCGCCAGGGAGCGGCCGATGACGAACAGCACGCTCGGTCCCGGCACCACGATCAGCACGAACGACATCACGGCGAACGCCATGAGCGCCTGAACATCCGGCATCACTTCCTCCGTCTCTCCTCGCTTCGCCCAGGCCACCTGCGATGGTCTCGTCCTGTAGAGATGGGTCCGCGGGCGGGCCGCAGGATGTTGTCTAAGTCGACGCGGGTGACGAGGCTGGCGAGTCGCGGGAGGTCGGCGGGGTCATAGCAGTCGGCCAGCGGTGCAGTGGGCACGTTGTCGCCGAAGAGGAAGTTGCTGACGCGTCCGGTGGGTTCGATGCTCAGGGAGCGCAGGGTGCGGTCGTGCTCGGCCGCGGTCGCCACCGGATCGGTGGTGGGTGTGGGGGAGGTGACGATCCGGACCATGTAGCGGGCCGCCCGATTACCGATCGCATTGGCCGGGTCGGGTGCGGCGCTCATGCCGCCGCCGAGGTGGTGGACGAACAGGAACGTGGGCACCGCTACGTCGTCTGAGAGGTGCGACAAGGGCCCGGACAGGGTGGAGGCACTGACCCCCATCGCTGCGATCGCGTCTCCTTGGAAGGCGTGGGGCCAGGTCGGCTCGTTGAATACCGTCGCCAGATCGGCAGCAGCGATGTCCGTGACGTTGTCGGCAGCCAACGGGAGACGGCGCAGTGGTTCGAGCGAGGTGGCGAGCGCTTCCGTGGAGTCCAGTGAGGTCACATAGATGGTCGCGGTGCGTTTGCCTCGAACGGCCTCGGGTAGGTCCGGGCTGTCGGGAAAGTTCTTCAATGACAGGAACGAACTCGTGGTGTCCGAGATGCCGGCGGTCCAGTCGAGGTAGCGCCCGACGACGTCAGCCCAGTCGTCGACGTCCAGCGTCAGCGCCCCCGCCCGGACCTTGGTGATCGGGAACAGTCGGAAGCGCAGCCGCGTGACGACGCCCAGGCTGGACGCTGCTCCTCGCGCCGCCCAGAAAAGCTCGGGATCACTCTCGGCGTCAAGCGTCCGTTGCCGCCCGTCGGGCGTCACAAGGTCGAGGTCCAGGACGTGATCGGCGGCGTATCCATATCGGCGGGACAGCGGACTGATACCGCCACCGACCGTGTAACCCGCGGCCCCGACGGTGGCCGCAGTGCCGCTCAGCGGAGCAAGCCCATGACGAGCTGCTGCGGCGCCGACCTGACCCCAGGTTGCACCCGGGCCGATGTCGGCGATCTGTCGATCGGGATCGATGTGGACGCCGCTGAGCCGGTGTGTGCGGATCAGCACTCCGCCCTCACCTGAGGTTGCTCCATGGCCGGTGCTGATGGTCCGGAGCGGAATCCGGTGGCTCGCGGCATGTGCGACAGCACGGATGACGTCGTCGGTGTTCAATGGTTCGACGGTCACGTCGGGGCATATCGCGACGGCGGTCTGCATACCCCCAGCGCCCGACATCGGGCCCACCGAGACCGGCCCGGTTAAACCTCGCAAGCTGCGAGGCGACCATTCGCCCACGTTCACACTCCTCCCACATCGGTGCACATCGTCAAGTGGTCGGCGGTGTGTCCTCGGGTGATGTGGAGCGGCTCGGTGCCTGCAGGCTCCAGATCCGTCCGTCAGGGTCGCGAATGGTCGCCATCTGGGTTCCGAAGTGCGTGGCTGCGAACGGATCGATCACGTCGATGATCGGCTCGGCCTCGAACCCGTCAGCGTCGTTGACCTTCAAGACCAATTGCGCGTCGGGCCGCTGGTCGCCCGGGACCTCGGCGATGAACACGGTTGGCCCGAGGCGGTGGCGGAACTGGCCGGAGTTGTGGTCAGTCTCGAACTCGAGCTCGAATCCCAGCGCCTGGAAGAACTTGGCCGACTTGCCCCAGTTGTGCGTGGTGAGGAACACCGCCTCGATACCGTCGGTGGCCATCTCAACCGTCCCTCCGTTCTGATCGTTGATCCGCGTGGGCGTTGCCCAGGTACGCCCGCAGTGCGTCTGCCACCAACGCGGACAAGGAGATCTCCTCATCGATCGCGTGATGCTTGACCTGCTTGATCAACTCGACCGGCAGGTAGACATTGAACTGCTTCAAGTTGCCCACGCCACAATGCTAGCATCCTATATCTCAAGCTGCCTAGCAGTTCTCTGGTGCCGTCACGTGGCCGCGACGACCGCCGACGCGGTCGCGCGCAGCACGACCTCGCCGGTCTGTCGCGTGACGGTCAGCGACAGCCGCGCGACCGGCAGCCCCTCGCCCGGCTCGACCGCGTCGACGCGGCCGTCGAGCGACAGCACGTCGCCGGGCCACACCTGGCCGGTGAAGCGCACCGTGTAGGAGCGCACGTTGTCCGGTCCGACCCAGCGGGCCAGCCGCGTGCCGAGCATGCCCGCGTGCAGCATCCCCATGCCGAAGACCGACGGTCTCCCTGCGGCGCGGGCCAGTTCGTCGTCGTGATGGAGCGGATTGAAGTCGCCGCCGGCGCCGGCGTAGCGGACGAAGTCGGTCCGTGTGAGCGGCCCGACGACCTCGGTGGGCATCTCGTCGCCCGCGGCGAGCGCGACGGGCGCGGCCGGGAGGGTCACGCCGCCCCCGTCTCGATCAGCGTGTCGCGCCGCCGGACGACCGGCTCCGCGTGCTGGTTCGTGAACTCCGTCTCGATCGCGACGAAGGTCATCGTGCCCCCGCGTCTGCCTTCGCGTCTGCTCACGCCGGCGACGCGGGCGACGGCCGTCAGCTCGTCGCCGACCCGCACTGGCGCGAGGTACTCCCACGCCACCTCGCCGTGCAGCAGCCGCCGCGCGTCGATGCCGATCGCGGTCACGTCGGCGAGCGGGCCGCCCGCGCGCCAGTGGTCGACCAGAGCCGTGACCGTCGGCGGCACCGGCAGCTGCGCGAGTCCCGCGGCGGTCGCCGCTCCTCTGTCGTGCCAGGCCGGGTCCTCTTCGTGCAGCGCGCGTGCGAGCTCGGCGAGCTTTCCCCGTTCGACCGGGAACCGGATGGTGCTCAGCTCCATGCCCTCGATCGCCGGATCGATCATCGCCGCCGCTCCACGACGTCGCGCGCATGGGCGCTCTGCCGATACGCGCGCGTGACGAACGTGACGTCGGCGGTGAACGGACCGAAGCCCCGGACTGCGGCCAGCTCCGGGCTGTCGAGCGCCTCCGGTCCCGCGATGCCGTAGAGCGTCAGGAACGGCGTCCCGTCCTCGGCCGGCACGCCGAGGTAGCGCCGGCCCCAGCGGAATCCCGGGCAGGCGAGCACCTCGGGCAGGTGGACCTCGTCGTACCAGCGGTCGAACTCCACTCGGTCGGCCGCGGCGGCGAGCGTGCCGTTCACGGCCATGATCCACTCGTCCAGCGGCGCGGATGCGTCTCTCTGCATGGTGCGTCTCCTCTTTCGCGCGTCGGCCGGTCAGGCCGCCATTCCGAACTGGATGCCGCCGTTCACGTTCAACACCTGGCCGGTGACGTAGTCGCTCCACGGCGAGCAGAGGAAGCCGATCGCGCTGGCCGCCTCCTGGACCGTGCCGGGCCGCCCGAGCGACACTGCCGACGCGAGCCCGGCCCGGGCCTGCTCAGGGATCGCGGCGCTCAGCCGGGTCTCGATCAACCCGAACGCGACCGCGTTGACGTTGACGCTGAAGCGACCCCACTCCTTCGCCAACGTCTTGGTGAGGCCGACGACACCGGCCTTCGCGGCCGCGTAGTTGGCCTGTCCTGCGTTGCCCATCGTGCCGGCGCCGGAGCTGACGTTGACGACCTTGCGCATGACCTCGCGGCCTTCCGCTCGCTCGCGCTTGGCCGGCTCGCGCAGGTGCGGCGCCGCGGCCCGGAGCACGCGGAACGGGACGACCGTGTGGATGTCGAGCATCGCCTGGAACGCGTCGTCGTCGAGCTTGTGCAGCGGCGCGTCGCGCGTGTAGCCGGCGTTGTTGACGACGACGTCGAGCCGACCGAAGGCGTCGATCGCCGTCGCGACGAGCGCCTCCGGTTCGCCGTCGCGCGTCAGGTCCCCGGCGTGGACCGTCACCTCGCCGTCGATCGACGCGGCCGTGGCGCGCGCCGCGTCCGCGTCGACGTCGCTCAGCACCACCCGCGCCCCGCCGCTCGCCAGCAGCTCAGCGGTGGCGGCGCCGATGCCGCGCGCCCCGCCGGTCACGATCGCCGTCTTGCCTTCGAACATCGTGGTCCTTCCGTGTCAGACGTTTCCGCGAGCTCACCCGAGCACGGCGTCGGCGACCCGGGCGCGGTGGCGCGTCGGGGGTCCGTCGAGCGCCGCGAGCGAGAGCGCGCGCTTGTAGTAGCGGTGGAGCGGGCTCTCCCAGGTCGTGCCGATCCCGCCGTGGACCTGGATCGCCCGCTCGCACGCGTCGACCGCGGCAGGAATCGCCTTCGCCGCCGCGGCGGCGACCGCGACGTCGGCGTCGGCCTCCGACCCGTCGACCGCGAGGGCCGCCCACACGACCAGCGAACGCGACAGCTCGACCTGGACGTAGACGTCGGCGAGCGCGTGACTGACCGCCTGGTAGGTGCCGATCGCCCGGCCGAACTGCCGGCGCTCCTTCGCGTAGTCGCATGCGAGGTCGAGCACGCGCTGGCCGATTCCGACCGCTTCGGCGGCGGCCAGCGTGAGCGCGCGGTCCCGTACCGCCCGCACCGCGGTGCGCGCGGTCGAGCCTCGCGCGAGCAGTCGACCGCGCGCCTCGCGCAGCTCGACCGCCGCCAGCGGCCGAGTCGTGTCGATCGTCGTCAGCGGGCGCAGCTCGACGCCGGGGTCGTCGCGGCGCACGAACAGCAGCGCCAGCTCGTCGTCGTCGCGCGCGACGACGACGAACGCCTCCACGCGGTCGGCGTCGGGGACCCACGCCTTGCTGCCGGTCAACGCGACGTCCGGACCGCGCGCGGACAGCTCCAGTCGCGTCTGCGCCGCCTCCGACAGCGCCGCGTCGCCCTCGGCGTCGGCCCACGCGAACGTCGTGCGCAGGCGACCGCTGACGACGTCGGCGACGAGGTCGCCGGCACCGGCGGACAGCAGCGCGGGCAGCGTCAGCGCGACCGTCGCGAAGAACGGCGCGGGCAGCAGCACGGCGGCGCTCTCCTCGAAGAGGATCGTCTCCTCCAGCAGGCCCATGCCGGCGCCGCCGAGCTCGTCGGGGACGGCGACGCCGAGCCAGCCGAGCTCGGCCAGCTCGGGCCAGATCGCGGGATCCCAACCGGCCGGCTCGTCCGCGAGCGCGGCCAGTCGCGCGGGCGGCATGCGAGCCGCGAGCAGCTCACGCGCGGCGGCACGCAGCGCGCGCTGCTCGTCGGTCGCTGTCAGGTCCATCGAATCGCTCCCTTCATCGCGAGCTCGGCAGTCCGAGCACCCGCTCGGCGACGATCGTGCGCAGGATCTCGCTCGTGCCCGCCTCGATCGTGTTTCCGCGGCTGCGCAGGCGCGCGAACGACCAGCGGCCGCGGTCGACCGCTGCCTCGCCACGCTCCAACGCCGCCGGCCCGAGCGCGTCGCCGACGAGCGCGGCGAGGCGCTGGTTCAGCTCGCTCCAGCGCAGCTTGGCGATCGTCGCCGCCGGACCGGGCGCACCGTCGCGTCTGAGCGCGGAGAGCGCGCGGAGGTTGGTGATCCGCAGCGCGTGCAGCTCGATCGACAGCTCGGCGATCGCGTCGCGCACGAGCGGGTCGTCGGCGGGGCACCGGCCGCGCGCGTCTCGCCGCGTGAGCAGCGCGACGGCAGCGCGCAGCTCGGCGTCGAGACGCGCGGCGAGGCCGACGCCGTGCGTGCCGCGCTCATGCGAGAGCGTCGTCATCGCGACCGCCCAGCCGTCACCGGGCCGTCCGAGCATCGCGTCGCGCGGGACACGGACGCCGTCGAGGAACAGCTCGTTGAACTCCGGGTCGCCGGTGATCTGGCGCAGCGGCTGGACGGTCACGCCGGGCGTGCGCATGTCGAGCAGCAGGTAGGACAGCCCGCCGTGCTTGGACGCCGCGCGGTCCGTGCGCACGAGCAGGATGCACCAGTCGGCGATGTGCGCGTACGACGACCACACCTTCTGGCCGTTGACGACCCACGCGTCGCCGTCGAGCACGGCGCGCGTGCGGACGCTGGCAAGGTCCGATCCGCTGTCGGGCTCGGAGAAGCCCTGGCACCAGATCTCCTCGCAGCGCAGGAGCGGCGGCAGGAACCGCCGCTTCTGCGCCTCGCTGCCCCACGCGCCGATCGTCGGGCCGGCCATGCCGATGCCGATGACGCCGAGGTGGTCGGGCACGCCGGCGCGCGCGCTCTCCTGGAGCCAGATCGCCTGGTGCGCCGGTCCCAATCCCTGGCCGCCATGCTCCCGCGGCCAGGTGATGCCGGCGTAACCGGCATCGTGGAGCCGCCGGCTCCAGGCCCGCCACGCCTCGATCTGGCCCGCGTCGGGCTCACCGTCGAGACGTGGCGCGTGGCGCGCGTTGTCGCTCAGCCACCTGCGCAGGGCAGCGCGGTAGCGCCCCTCGTCGGGGTCGTCCTGCAATTGCATGGTGCGGCCTGTCAGCGCGGCGCCATGCGCAGCGCGCCGTCGAGGCGGACGACCTCGCCGTTGAGCATCGGGTTCTCGACGATGTGCGTTGCGAGCGCGGCGTACTCGCGCGGGTCGCCGAGCCGGTGCGGGTGGGGCACCGCGGCGGCCAGCGACGCGCGCGCCGCGTCAGGCAGCACCCTCAGCAGCGGCGTCTCGAACAAGCCGGGAGCGATCGTCACGCAGCGGACCAGCATGTCGGCGAGGTCGCGTGCGGCGGTCAGCGTGAGCGACACGATCCCGCCCTTGGACGCGGCATACGCGGCCTGGCCGATCTGACCGTCGTAAGCCGCCACCGAGGCGGTGTTGACGATCACGCCGCGCTCGCCGTTCCACGGGTCGTTGTCGCGCATCGCCGAGGCGGCGAGGCGCATCACGTTGAACGTGCCGACCAGGTTGACGTCGACGATCTCCTGGAAGGCCTCCAGCGAGTGCGGCACGCCCCTGCGCAGGATCCGCGCCGGCGGGCCGATTCCCGCGCAGTTGACGCAGACCCGCAGCGCGCTCGCGCGGGTCGCGACCGCGATCGCCTCCTCGACCGCTCGCGCGTCCCGCACGTCCGCGGCGGCGAAGGTCAGCCCTGAGCCGTCGGGGACGCGCTCGCGCGCCTGAGGAAGGTCGAGCACGGTCACGTCGGCGCCGCGCTCGAGGAACGCCTCGGCGGTCGCCCGGCCGAGACCCGACGCGCCGCCGGCGACGAGCGCCCCGACTCCCTCGAGCAGCATCAGCCGACCTGCTTGTAGACGCTCACGACCGCGGCGCCGCCGAGGCCGATGTTGTGCTGCAGACCGACGGTCGCGCCCTCCACCTGGCGCGCGTCGGCGGCGCCGCGCAGCTGCCAGGTCAGCTCGGCGCACTGCGCCAGCCCGGTCGCGCCGAGCGGGTGGCCCTTGGAGATGAGACCGCCCGAGGGGTTGACGACCCAGCGGCCCCCGTAGGTCGTCGCCTCCTCCTCGACGAGCCGGTGGCCTTCGCCGACCGGCGCCAGCCCGAGCGCCTCGTAGGTGATCAGCTCGTTGGCGCTGAAGCAGTCGTGCAGCTCGATCACGTCGACGTCGTCGATCGACGTCTCCGCCTCCTCCAGCGCCCATCTCGCCGCCGTCGCGCTCATGTCGAAGCCGACGACGTCGATGCAGCTGCCGCTGTCGAACGTCGAGGGCATGTCGGTCACGAGCGCCTGTCCGGCCAGCTCGACGGCGCGATCCCACAGGTCGCGCTCGTCGACGAAGCGCTCGGAGGCGATCACGGCGGCGCCGCTGCCGTCCGACGTGGGCGAGCACTGCAGCTTGGTCAGCGGCTCGTGGATCATCCTCGCCTGCATTACCTCGTCGAGGCTGTACTCGGTCTGGAACTGCGCGTACGGGTTGTTGACCGAGTGCTTGTGGTTCTTGTAGCCGATCCACGCCATGTGGTCGGGCGTCGAGCCGTAGCGCTCCATGTGCTCGCGTCCGGCGTTGCCGAACATCTGCGGCGCGAACGGCGAGCTCTCCGGCGCGCGCAGCTGCGCCATCACGTCGAGGTGGCGCCCGAGCGGGTTGGCGCGGTCCTGGTACTTCATCGCCAGCGAGCCGCGCTCCATCTTCTCGAAGCCGAGCGCGAGCACGCAGTCGGCGAGCCCCCCGCGCACGGTTTCGCGCGCGAGGTACAGCGCGGTCGAGCCGGTCGAGCAGTTGTTGTTGACGTTGACGACCGGCACGCCGGTCAGGCCGAGTCGGTAGACGGCGCGCTGACCCGAGCCCGAGTCGCCGTAGCAGAAGCCCGCGAAGGCCCGCTCGACGAGCCCGTACTCGACGCCCGCGTCACGCAGCGCGGCTGAGCCGGCCTCGTAGGCCATGTCCGGGTAGTCCCAGTCGCGGCTGCCGGGCTTCTCGAATCTCGTCATGCCGACGCCGATCACGAACGTCCTCTGTGTCATCCCTGCTCCTCCTGTGGTTCCAAAGCTCATCGCCGCAGCGCGAGATCCGCGTAGCGCGTCCGCAGCTCCCCCTTGACGACCTTCCCGCTCGGGCTGCGGGGCAGCTCGTCGACAAGCACGATCCGGCGCGGCTGCTTGTAGCGCGCAAGCCGATCGGCCATGAACGCGGTCACGTCTTCCTCGGTCAACGCAGCGTCGTCCCGTGCGACGACGACGGCGACGACCGCCTCGCCCCACGTCGGTTCGGGAACGCCGAAGACGGCCGCGTCCGCGATCCGCTCATGCTCGACCAGGCAGGCCTCGACCTCGGCCGGATACACGTTCTCGCCGCCGGTGATGATCATGTCCTTCTTGCGGTCGACGACGGTGTAGAAGCCGTCCTCGTCGCGCACGCCGACGTCGCCGGTGCGCAGCCATCCGTCGGCGAGCGTCGCAGCGGTCGCGTCGGGACGGTTCCAGTAGCCCTTCATCACGTTCGGGCCGCGGACGAGGAACTCGCCCGGTGTGCCGGTCGGAACCTCCCGTCCCTGGTCGTCGACGAGCGTGACCTCGGTGAAGAACGACGGCAGACCGACCGAGCCGACCTTGTCGAGCACGCGACCGGGCGGGACGATCGTGATCAACGGCGCCGCCTCGGTCATCCCGTAGCCGGCGCAGACGTCGATGCCGCGTGCCAGGTACTGCTCGAGCAGCGGGACGGGCACCGGGGCGCCGCCGGAGACGATCAGCCGAAGCGCGTCGAGGTCGGCCGTCGCGAAGCCCGGCCGCCGCGCCATCTCGACGAGCATCGTCGGGACGGCGAACATCGTCGTGATGCGCCGCTCCTCGAGCAGGCGCAGCACCCGGTCCGGGTCGAAGCGCCGCTCCAGCACGACGGTCGCCCCGTTGAGGAAGGCGCTCAACGTCGTCACGTTGAGCCCGCCGATGTGGAACAGCGGCGCCACGACCAGCGTGCGGTCGTCGGCGCGCGTGTCGAACGTCAGCGAGAATCCGTGAATCGACGCGAGCAGGTTGTCGTGCGTGATCATCGCCCCTTTGGGGCGCCCCGTCGTGCCCGACGTGTACATGATCAGCGCGACGTCGTCGCGATCGACGAAGCGCTCCTCCTGCGGCGGCCCGCTCTCGACGAGCGCGGTCGCGAGCTCCCCCGCCTCGTCGTCGGGCGTGCGCACGAACGCGCGACAGGGGATCTCGTCGCGGATCTGCTCGACCGCCTCCGCAAACGGCTCGGCGTAGACCAGCACGCACGCGCCCGAGTCGGCCAGCGCGAACTGCAGCTCGGGCGCCGTCAGGCGGAAGTTGAGCGGCACGAAGATCGCACCCAGCCGCGCCGTCGCGAACAGCGTGAGCAGGTAGTTCGGGTGGTTGAGGTCCAGGAACGCCACCCGGTCGCCGGGCCGCACGCCGAGCCGCACGAGCGCGGCGGCGAACGCCTCGACCTCGTGCTGGAGCTCGGCATAGGTCCAGCTGCGCTCGCCGAACGTCATCGCGACACGCTCGGGGTCGAAGCTGGCCCGACGGGCGAGCCAGCTCGCCAGGCCGCGGTCTCGTGCAGATTCAGGCACGTGTGCTCCCTTCCAGCGATCGACCGCCCGGGATCGATGCGATCAGCTCGCGCGTGTACGCATGCGCGGGCGCGTCGAGGACGCTCGCCGTCGCGCCCGTCTCGACCACCACGCCGCGTCGCAGCACGTAGACGCGGTCGGTGACCTGGCGCACGACGGCGAGGTCGTGGGTGATGAACAGCAGCGCGAGGTCCAGCTCCCGCTGCAGGTCGCGCAGCAGGTTGAGGATCTGCGCCTGGACCGACACGTCGAGCGCCGAGACGACCTCGTCGCAGACGAGCAGCCGCGGTCTGCGGGCCAACGCGCGGGCGATCGCCGCGCGCTGGCGCTCCCCGCCCGACAACGCCGACGGTCGCCGCTGGGCGTACTGCGCCGGCAGGCCGACGCGCTCCAGCAGTTCGCCGACGGCGCGCTCCTCGTCGGCCCGCTCGCCGCCGGCGAGGCGGACCGCCTCGCGCAGCGTCGCGCCGACGGTGCGCGCCGGGTTCAGCGACGAGTACGGGTCCTGGAATGCCATCTGCACGGTGTCGCGCAGCGCCTCGCGGTCGGCGCGCGTGGTGCGGCCGACGAGCGCGACCCCGCCGACCTCGGCCCGGCCGTCGGTGGCCTCCTCGAGGCCCACGACGATCCGCGCGAGCGTCGTCTTGCCCGAGCCCGACTCGCCGACGAGCCCGACGCTCTCCCCCTCGCGCACGGACAGGTCGACGCCGTCCAGCGCCGTCGTGCCGCCGTGGCCGCGCCGTCCGGCGAACGTCTTGCGCACACCCTCGACGGTGACCAGCGTCGCGCGCGACGCGCGCGACGCGGCGTCGGCGGTCACGCCCGGCCGGTCGCCGCCATGGCCGAGCTCCGTGGCGATCTCGTCGATCCGCAGGCAGCGTGTGCCGTGCCCGGGGGCCGTCTCGCGCAACGGCGGCAGCGTGCCCTCGCGGCATGCCGGCGCGGCCCACGGGCAGCGCGGCGCGAACGGGCAGCCATCCGGGCGCGTGCCGGGCGAGGGCACGCTGCCGGGGATGCCGGCCAGCCGCTCGACGCGGCGATCGGCCGGCGGCTCGGCGAGCAGCAGCCCGTGGGTGTACGGGTGCCGCGGCCGGTCGCGCAGCTCGCGCGACGGGGCCGTCTCCAGCAGCGCGCCCGCGTACATCACGTAGACGCGGTCGCAGACCGAGAACGCCACGCTGAGGTCGTGGGTGATCAGCACGAGCGCCATCTCGTGCGTGCGCCGCAGCTCCCCGAGCAGCTCCAGGATCTGGCGCTGGGTCGTGACGTCGAGCGCCGTCGTCGGCTCGTCGGCGACGAGCACGCGCGGGCCCTCGGCGATCGCCGCCGCGATCGCGACGCGCTGGCGCATCCCGCCCGACAGCTCGAACGGGTAGCGGTCGGCGACGGCCGGATCGGCGATCCCGACCTCCGCCAGGCGCCGCACCGCCTCCGCCCTGCGGGCCGCCCGCGACGGACGGCGACCGCGCTCGTCGCGCAGCGCCTCGACGATCTGCGCGCCGACGCGCTCGACGGGGTTGAGCATCGTGAAGGGGTCCTGCATGACGAGCGCGAGCTCGCGCCCGCGCAGCCGGCGCCGGGCACGCGGAGCGAGCGCGCTCAGGTCCCTCTCGCCGTAGCGCAGGCTGCCGGTCGCGCGCACGCCCTCTGGCAGGAGGTCCAGCACCGCCCGCGTGCTCAGCGACTTGCCGCTGCCGGACTCGCCGACGATCGCGATCGCCTCGCCGGGCCTGACGTCCAGCTCGATCCCGGTCGCGATCGCGACGTCGCCGCGCGGTCCCGACGCCCACACGTCAAGGTCGCGGACGGCAAGCGCGCGCGTGGTCTCGTGGTCGCTCATCGCTCCCGCTTTCTGCGTTCGAGCCGCTCGTAGATCCAACCGCCGAGGATGTTCGCGCTCAGGACCGTCGCGACGATCGCGATGCCCGGCGCCACCGCCGCCCACGGGTTCTGCGCGACCTGGACGCGGTTCTCCGCCAGCATCCGTCCCCAGTCCGGCGACCCGGGTGGGACGCCGAGCCCGAGGAAGGACAGCGCCGACAGCTCGACCATGCCGTAGGTGAAGCCGAGGAAGAAGCACGTCACGATCATCGGCTCGAGGTTGGGCAGCAGGTGGCGGACCATGATCGACCAGCGGCTGACGCCGATCGTGCGCGCCGCCTCCACGTACGGGAGGTCGCGGCGCTCGATCACCGCCGCGCGCAGGATGCGCAGCGCCGTTGGCGTGTTGAACACGACGAGCACCCCGATCGCCAGCCACCAGCCGCCGCCGAAGACGCCGACGATGACGATCGTGACGATCAGCGCCGGCAGCGCGTAGATGGTGTCGGCGACGCGGCTGACGACGGCGTCGAACCAGCCGCCGAGGTACCCGGCGAGGAGCGCCAGGAAGGTGCTGATGACGACGGTCGCCGACGTCAGGATGAGCGGGCCCACGAGTGCGCTGCGCGCACCGGCCACGACGCGCGAGAGCACGTCGCGCCCGAGCGCGTCGGTGCCGAGCAGATGGGCGCCGGAGGCCGTCTGCAGCCCGCCTGCGGGGTCGATCAGCGCCGGGTCCTGCGGCGCCAGCAGCCCGGGGGCGATCGCGCACAGGATCGCGGCGGCCAGGGCGACCGCGCTCAGCGCGACCGACACGGGCATCCCCGTCCGGCGGGCGCGGCTGCGGCTGCGGCTCCGGCGACCGTCCCGCGCGGTGACCGCGGCCTTGGCGTCGGGCACGCTCATGCGCGGGCCTCCGCATGGACGCGGACGCGCGGGTCGAGCGCGAAGTACAGGAGGTCGACGACCAGGTTGACGGTGACGATGAACGCCGCGATCACGAGCGTCACGCCCTGGATCACCGGGATGTCGCGCGCGTTGATCGCCTTCACCAGGAGCTGGCCGACGCCGTCGAGGCCGAAGGTCGTCTCGACCAGCAGGCCCCACGACACGAGGCCGACGACGATCGTCCCGCTGCGGGTCACGATCTGGATCCCGGCGTTGCGCAGCACCGAGCGTCCGACGATGTAGCGCGACGACAGCCCGCGGGCGCGCGCGAACGTGACGTGGTCCTCGCCGAGCACCTCCTTCACGCGCGTGCGCGTGATCTGGAGCATCGCGGCGGTGCCGGCGATCGTCAGCGTCGCGATCGGCAGCACGAGGTGCCGCGCCCGCTCGGCGAAGCCCTCGCCGGTGCCGAACACCGGCAGCCAGTGCAGCTGCACGCCGAAGACGGTCAGCAGGATCAGCGCCGTCACGAACGCCGGCGCGCTCGCGCCGACGAGCGCCAGGCCGACCGTCGCACGGTCGAGCGAGCCGCCGGCTCGGTGGGCCGTCAGCGTGCCCAGCGCCGTGCCGATCGTGCAGATGAGCAGGAAACTGACGAGCACGAGCGGCGCCGTCACCTGCAGCCCTCTGCCGATCGCGTCGAGGACCGGCTCGCGCGTGGCGATCGAGCTGCCGAAGTCGAGCCCGACCGCGTTGGAGAGGAAGCGCCAGTACTGCTCGGCGAGCGGGTCGTCGAGGCCGAGCGACGCGCGGATGTTCGCGAGCTGCTGAGGCGTTGCGAACTCGCCGCCCGCCGCCTGCTCGGGACCACCCGGCGCGAGGTGGATCAGCAGGAACACGACGACGGAGACGACGAGCAGCACAAGCACCGCCGCCGCGAGGCGTCGTGCGAGGAAGCGTGCGATCACGTTGCCGGACATCGGTGCGTCAGTCCTGCGCGACGATCTGGTCCGGCCAGCGGTTCAGCCACCAGAACGCGTTGAAGCCCGCGTACGCGTACTCCCGCTTGACGCCGAGGTAGACCTTCGGGAACGCGACCGGCACGTAGGGCAGGTCCTCCCCCGCTCTGCGCAGCACGTCGAGCGCGAGCTGCGCGCGTCTGGCGTCGTCGACCCTGAGCCTGCTCGCGCGCGCGAGCAGCTCGTCGACCGCCGCGCTCTCGTAGTTGGCGACGTTCGTGAACCCCGTCGGCGGGATGTTGCGGCTGTTGAGCGTGAGGTCGGGGATGTTGAGCAGGTCCGGCCCGCCCGCCCCGAAGTTGTCGATGCTCAGGCCGTCGGTCGTGTGTCTGAGGTAGACGGCGTTGATGTAGGTGTTCTCGTCGACCTCGCGCACGTCGATCTTGATCCCGATCTCGGCCGCGCCCTGCGCGGCCGTCTGCGTGATCGCCGAGAGGTTCGGGTCGCTCGCCATCACGAGCACCTCGGTCTTGATCCCGTCCGGGTATCGCGACTGCGCGAGCTCCTGCCGGGCCTTGTCGAGGTCGTACGCCGGCATCAGCTGCGCGAGCTCGGCGTACGCCTCGTCGACCTCCGACCTCGGCAGCGCGCCGTCGAAGGTCGTCGGCGGCTCGAGCGTCGTGGCAGGGTCGGCGCCGTTGAGGACGCCGCGTGCGATCGCCTCGCGGTCGACGGCGTGCGCGAAGGCGCGGCGCAGGTGGACGTCGTCCCACGGCGCTCTGTCAACCACCATGTTGAACTTGTAGACGGCGGCGTCCGGCACGTTCTGGAGCGCGAAGTCGGGCAGGCTGGTGAACGACTTCAGCTGTGAGACCGGCAACGCGAACGCCGCGTCGACCTCGCCCGACTGGACGCCGAGCAGCAAGGTGTCCTGGTTGAGGACCTGTGCGTCGATGCGGCCGATCGGCGGCGCTCTGCCCCAGTATCCGTCGTTCCGCTCCAGGCGCACGCGCGACAGCGGCGTGAACGCCGTGAAGCGGTACGGACCGGTGCCGAGGTTGAGCACGCTCGGGCTGCCCAGCTTGTCGCCTCTGCGTCTGGCGAACGCGGCGCTGAAGATGCCGGTGCGCGCGACCGTGTAGATGAACGCCGGGTCGGGCGCGGCCAGCTCGACGACGATCTCGTCGCCGCGGGCGCTGACGCGTTCGACGCTCGTCCAGTACGACGCCGACGCCGACTCGGTGCTTCTGCCGACGTGGACGTCGAACGACGCGACGACGTCGGCGGGCGTCAGCGGGCTGCCGTCCCAGAAGCGCACGCCCCTGCGGAGCTTGAAGACGTAGCGCGTCAGGCTCGGCTGCTCCCACGACTCGGCGAGGTTGGGCGCGAGCGATCCGTCCGGCTGGTAGAGCACGAGCGGCTCCATGCCGAGCAGCGTGATCCCGAGGATCGGCCCGACGGCGCGCGTGGTGTGGAGCAGGTCGCCGAGCTGCGGGACGCTGATCGACAGCGCGTCGATCTGCTTGCCCGATCCGCCGGCGACCGCGGTGGCCGGCCCGGCGTCGGACGCCTGGCCGCTGGAGCCTCCACCGCATGCGGCGAGCAGGCCGCTGAGCGTGAAGGCGCCGCCGACGGCGAGCGCTTGCCGGCGGTTGACGCGCGGCTCGTTGAAGATCGTCACGTTCTCTCTCCCGTTGCTTCTGTCGCTGGCCTGGCTCAGGCGGCGACGTGGTCCTCGAGCCAGTTGCAGATGTCGTGGTGCGCCACCGAGAGCGCGTCGAGCTGGCAGTGCGTGCAGCCCGGCTCGCCCGGCGGGTAGGTGATCAGCCGCTTGTCGTCGTGGCCGATCTCGTCGTAGGTCCGCTGCGCCGCGGCGAGCGGGACGAGCACGTCGCTCTCGCCGTGGAGAATCAGCGTCGGGCAGGCGATCCGCTCGGCTACGCCGTCGAGGTCGAAGCGGCCGGCTTCCTCCCGCCACTGCTCCGGGTCGTCGGTGCCGAACAGCGCCTCCACCTGGCGCAGACGGTGCTCCAGCGGGCCGCCCGGCTGGAGCTTGGCGACGTCGATCCCCTCGCTGGCGCCCCAGATCACGCACGCGCTGAGGCGCGGCTCGTAAGCGGCGGCGCGCGTGGCGTAGTAGCCGCCGAGGCTGGAGCCGATGAGCGCGACCCGCTCGCCGTCGACGTCGTCGCGCGCCCGCAGCCAGTCGATCGCCGCGCCGACCGGCACCTCGTAGTCGTGGCGCGCGTAGATCCCACGCTGGCGCGCCGCGCCCTGGCCGGGGCCGTCGAACAGCAGCGCGGCGAAGCCGCGGTCGCTCAGCGCCCGTCCGATCTTCAGGTACATCTCCTCCGAGAAGGCGTCGATCCCGCCGACGACGATGACCGCCGGCCGCGGCCCGTCGCCGCGCGCCGCGGCGACGAGGTACCCCGGGAGGCTGGTCCCCTCGTAGGGGACCTCAACCGGTTCGACCGGCGTCGGCGCGAGCTCGGCGGCCGCGCGGAAGCAGCGACGGCTGTCGGCGACTCCCGGGGCGTCGCGGAGGCCGTCGATCGCGTGCAGCTGGCCTGAGATCCGGTAGTACACGCAGGCGCGCAGCCACGCCTCGCGGGCGCTCACGTCATGCCCGGCGGCGCGCGCTAGACGCGCCCGCTCGTCGACTCGCCGGGCGAGCCCGGCGAAGCCCTGCTGCCACGCGTCGCGGTCGCCGACGGGGAGCGCCCGCGCGACGGCGTGGACCTCGCTGAAGTCGGTCCCGCCGACGTACGCGTAGCCGATCAGCCGGAGCATCTGCGTCGACCACTCGAGGTTGTCGGGCCAATACGCATACGCGCCGAGGGCGACGGCGTCGCCGGGAGCCGACGAGGAAGACGTTCGATGCATGGTTCTCTCTCTCAATGTCCACATTATGGACGAGCTGCCTGCAATACAGACACACTAGGAAGCTCGGCCGGGAGTTGTCAAGCCCGCCGACCGCGCTCCCCGATCGGCTCGAAGCGCAACGCGCCGACGCCGGCGAAGCGCCGCTCGCGACAGAAGCGCGCGAGCGCGTCGAGGCCCTCGACGACAGCGCCGAAGACGACGACGGTGTTGGGCCCGGACGGCAGCCGGCATTCGGCGTCGCCGTACGCGACGCACAGCTCGCCGAACTTGTGGTCCCACGTCAGGTCCCCCGGCCGCACGAGCCGAACCGCGTTCTCGGGCTCGGTGGCCCCGAAGCGGTACGTCTCGCAGCCCATCAGCATCTCGCCGCTCCAGGCGACGTGGACGAACGGAACCTCCATCGGGAGCGCGGCGGCGAACCCGCTCGCCGTCCGCGGCACGCCCTCGTCGAACAGCCGCGCGACGGCCTCGCCGCCCGGCCAGCGGACGCGCACGTGTGTCGAGCCGCGGCGGAAGTCGCTCCATTCCCGTTGAAACCACCAGCCGTCGGCCGACGTCATCCGCTCACCCCGTCGGCGACCCGGTTGCGAACGCGGTGGAAGGAGATCGACCAGTCGCGCAGGCGCTCGCCCCAGATGCCGTCCCACGGCTCGACGCCCGCCTCCAGACGGCGTTGGCGCGCCGCCGCGAAGTGATCCGGCGAGTCGACCTCGTAGACCGCCCAGAAGGTGTGGCCGCGCGCGCCGAGGTCGCCCTCGTGCGGCGTCAGCCGCATGCGCCAGGCGCGGTGGAAGCCCGGGTTGGCGAGCAGCTCCGGCAGGTGGCGCTCGTCGTACCAGGCGTCGAAGCGGCGACGCTCGGCGGCCGTCTCCAGCTCGAAGTCGGCCGCCACGACCGCCCAGTGTGCCCCCGCACGCTCGTCCTTGGTCTGCTCGGTGGTCTTGGCGCGGTAGGTGCGCGTCCAGTCGACCAGCCACTCGTCGACGTAGCGCTGCCACGGACCCCACGGGGGTCCCGCGTCGAGCGCGCGGTGGAAGTCGTCGATGGCGTCGACCTCGTAGACGGCGGTGTACGCCTGGCCCTGCTCGCCGCGGGCGTGCGGGTGGTCGACGCGCTCCAGCAGCCACGCACGACGGAAGCCGTCCATCGCGACGTACTCAGGCTGGTGCTCGTCAGCCCACCAGCGCAGGAACTCCCGCGCGTCCCCGGCGGCGCCGGCCGCGACGTTCGCGCGCACGATCGAGAAGACGCTCATGCCGGTCGCCGCGTCTGGATGTGCGACACCGGGTATCCGCCGTCGACGTTGAGGACCTGGCCGTAGACGAAGGCGCCCGCGTCGGAGACGAGGTAGGCGATCGCCTCCGCGATCTCCTCGGGCCGCCCCAGCCGCGCCGCGAGCGTCGCGCCCTCGATCCGCTCGACGCGTCCCTCCTCCCTGCGCAGGTGCTCGTTCATCGCCGTGGCGGTGAATCCCGGGGCGACGCCGTTGACCCGGATGCCGCGCGGCGCCAGCTCGACCGCGAGCGTCCGCGTCAGCCCGTCGACGGCGCTCTTGGTCGTCCCGTACGCGGCCTGATGCGCCATCGGCACATGCCCGGAGACCGACGAGACGAAGACCATCGCGGCGCGCTTCGCCATCACCGGGACGAGCGCCTGCGCGAGCAGGAACGGAGCGCGCACGTTGACCGCCCACGTGCGGTCCAGCTCGGCGGCGGAGATCTGCTCGAACGGCTTGGGGGCGAACACGCCGGCGCATTGGACGAGCCCGTCCAGCGGGCCGGCCTCGGCGGCGACCCGCTCGGCGAGCGCGGCCACCTCTCCGTCGTCGGTCAGCTCGGCGCGCAGCGCGCGATGCCCGGAGCCGGCTCGCAGACCGCCGAGGACCTCGTCCAAGCGCTGCGCGTCGCGGGCGACGAGCAGCACGCGGGCGCCGGCGGCGGCCAGCCGTCGCGCGGTGGCGGCGCCGATGCCGGAGCTGGCGCCGGTGACGAGCACCGTGCGGCCCGTGAGGTCGTGGAGCGTGCGGTGGTCGCTCATGCGATCGCCACCGGTCGCACCATCGAGCCCGTCGCGCCGCGCACGCGCAGCGACAGGCAGAGGAACAGGAACTCGCTCACGCCGGCCGCCGCCAGCTGCTCGAGGTAGAGCAGCTCGACGATGTGGATGCCGCGCTTGACGAGCAGCTCCACGTGCACCGGCAGGAAGGCGTCCTCGCCGCCCGGCGGCGGCACGCACTCGAAGTTCTCCGTGTCGGAGCCGACCACGACCGCGCCGGCGTCGGCGAGCAGCTCGGCGGCGCCGAGGTCGACGCCGGCGCCGTAGTGCGCCTGCTGGCGGTCGCCGCCCTCCCCCCACACCGACATGTAGCCGGTGCGCACGAGGACGGCGTCGCCGGCGCGCAGCTCGACGCGCTGTCGCGCCAGCGCGGCGCGCACGTCGTCGGCCGTCACCGGCTCGCCGGCGGGCAGCGCTTCGACGCCGCGCAGCGCGGGGACGTCGACCAGGACGCCGCGGCAGACGAACGGCGGAATCGAGGAGGCCTCCGCGCGCAGCGGCCCGAAGTCGCCGAGGTGCTCGCGCTCGACCCCGGCGCCGAACCAGCGGTCGCCGCTGGTGATGTGGCAGAGCGCGTCGATGTGCGTGCCCGTGTGCGTCGAGGCGACCATCAGCTCCGTCATCACGCCAGCCGCCTTCCCGTCGACCGCGCCGTCGCCGCACGTGTGCGACGGCGGGCGATCGCCGTCGACCGCGGCGCCGCGCGGCGTGCGATAGGTGGTCATCACGAACGGCGGATGGACGGGCAGGACGGGCATGCCTGCCCAGCGGCCCGCGTCGAGGTCGAAGATCTCGCCGCGCGTCGGCGTCGCGAGGCCCGCGAGCAGCTGCTCGGGGCGCTGACCGCTGCCGCGCCCGAGCTCTTCGGGGACGTACGCGATCTTGGGAAGCTCTCGCTGGTGCAGCACCCTGGCGGCTGCGTCGGTGGCGTTCACGCGGCGACCTCCAGTGCGTTGACGGATGCGGAGCAGACCGTGTACTGTCCATATTGTGGACACTGTGTCTGCATTGCGATCAAGCTAGAGACGAAGGGGCGTCATGTCAAGAGATGGGCAGGCACAGAGCTCTGTGAAGGTGCTGTCGAAGGCCGTGGCGGTCTTGGACGTGCTCGCCCGCGAACGCGAACTGACCCCGGCGGAGCTGGCCGAGCGGCTGGACGAGCCGCGCAGCACCCTGTACCGGGTGATCGCCGCGCTCGAGGAGCACGACCTCGTGCAGCCCGGCGGGCGACGCGGCTCCTTCCAGCTCGGGCTCCGGCTGTTCACGCTGGGGAGCGCGGTCGCACGCCGCTTCGACGACGTCCGCGCCGCGGCGTTGCCCGCGATGGAGCGGTTGCACGAGCGCACCGGCCAGACCGTGTTCCTGACGGTCCGCCGGGGATTCGAGGCGCTCTGCGTCGAGCGGCTCGACGGCGACCTCGTCGGCGTGATGATCCTGCCTGTCGGGGGCACGGTGCCGCTGCACGGCGGCGCGAACGCGAGGGCCCTGCTCGCCTTCGAGCCGCCCGAGCTGTGGGAGGAGTACCTGGACGCCGGGCCGCTGGAGCGGTTCACGCCGAGCACGGAGACGACGCGAGCGGGGCTGACCGGCCAGCTGCGGAAGATCCGCGACGACGGATACAGCATCTCCGATCAGGACGTGATACCCGGCATCGCGTCGATCGGCGCGCCGGTATTCGACCACGAGCAGCGCGTCCGCGCGTCGATCTCGCTGAGCGGACCGCAGGTGATGGTCCTCGGCGACCACGCCGACGAGAACGTCGCGCTCGTCCGTGACGCCGCGGCCGCCATCTCCCGCCAACTCGGCCAGCAGGACGTCGGGCGATGACGAGGTCGCTTCCCCTGCCGGAGCTCGCGCGGGCGTCGATCGCCGGGGTCTCCGCACGCGTCGCCGCCGGCGACGTGACGCCGCTCGACCTCGCCCGGGCGTGCCTCGACGCGATCGAGCTGCAGGAGCCGACGGTCAACGCGTTCGCGACCGTCGACGCGGAGCGCGTGCTCGACGAGGCGCGGGCGCTGACCAAGGAGCTTGCGCGCGGAGGACGTCCGCGCTCGTCGCTGCACGGCGTCCCGGTCGCAGTCAAGGACCTGATCGACGTCGCCGGCTACCCGACGCGTGCCGGCTCGGCGGTGCTCGCCGACGCGCCCCCGGCAGAGGCCGACGCCACCGTGGTCGCGCGTCTGCGACGCGCCGGCGCGCTCGTGATCGGCACGGCGCGGACGCACGAGTTCGCGCTCGGCATCCTCACGCCCGCGACGCGCAACCCGCACGACCGCGCTCGCGCGGTCGGCGGCTCGAGCGGCGGCTCGGCGGCGGCGACCGCCGCCTACGAGTGCTTCGGCGCGCTCGGCACCGACACCGGCGGTTCGATCCGGATCCCCGCTGCGCTGTGCGGCGTCGCAGGTCTCAAGCCCCGCACCGGTCAGGTTCCCGACGACGGGATCGTCCCGCTGTCGCCGGTGCTCGACAGCTGCGGCCCGCTCGCCCGCTCCGCCGGCGACCTGGCGTTGCTGTGGGAGGTGCTGACCGCGACCGACAGCACCCCGTCACGGGACCGCGGTCGGCGCCTGCGGGTCGGCCTCGTCGACGGGGACCGACTGGGCGATGTGGCCGACGACGTGCTCGACGCGGTCGCCGACGCGGCGCGCGCGCTCGGCGAGCGCGCCGACGTCGAGCTGGTCGAGGCGACGCCGCCGCCGTTCGACGACTGGAGCCCGAGCCGTCTCGTCCCGCTGCTCGTGGACGCGCTCGACGTCCACCGCGCGAGCGGCTGGTATCCGTCGGCGCGCGAAGGGTACGGCGCCGACATGCTGGCGGGCCTGAGAGCGGCAGAGCCGGTCACGGCGCAGGAGGTGACACGCGCGCTCCGCGTCGTGCGGCGGCTCAGCGACGCGCTCGTCGCCTGCCTGGACGAATGCGACGCCCTGCTGCTGCCCACCACCCCGATCGTCGCGCCGCGTCTCGATGCGGTGCTGGACGCCGCGGGGGCGCAGAAGCCGGAGGTCGCCCGCGCCCTCACGCGCCTCTGCGCACCGGTCAACTGGTGCCCGCTGGCGGCGGTGAGCATCCCCTGCGGCCCTTCCGCGGACGGCCTGCCAGTCGGCCTCCAGCTGATCGCCCGTGACGAGCGCACCGCCCTCGAGGTCGCGATGCGCTGCGAGCGAAGGGCGTGACGCGACCGGACGCGACGTCTCCACCGACTGCAAGCTCACCCGCTCACTGACCGCACGACGCAGGCGGCTGCCTCGCGATCGCCCGCGGTCCCCTCCCCGGCCGGCTCCGCGTGGTCGGCGGTCCAGCGGTCGGCGGTCCGGCGGTAGGCGGTCCGCTCCCACACGTTCCGGGCCATGTCGTAGAGGCCATGGCCGTTCGGGGGGGAAGGTGCCGACCGGCGAGGTGCCGTCCCAGCCCTTCGCCTTCAGGTTCTGCCACGGGAACTCGCCCTGCCAGTGGTTGGCCATCAGCCGCCCGCTCGGCCGCTCCTCGCCCCCCACGTGAAACGGGCGCCTCCAGGCGATGGGGCTCGCCCAGGGCCGCGGCGGCGGATAGCCATCACCGCCGCCTCGTCGCAGACACCGCTTCCGCCGGCAGCGCGGGCCCGGCTGGACCAGCAACCTCGGCGGCGACGATGCCGCCGCCGGTTCGCACCGAGCCAGCGCTGGCCTCGGCGTGGCGGTCGAACCGCCGAACCCGCCGACGTCGCGTACCGCCTACACGCTGGAATACCACCTGACCACCACCTAGCGGCACCCCGTTTCGGGCACTCGCGCCCGCCGAGTGCCCGAAACCACGGAAATCCCCATGAATCCACGCCAATCCGTGGGCTAGATCGACCGGCCGGCGACATGGAAAGCCCTGCAAATCGCCACCTTCACCCAGCGGAGAGCTGCTTATCGCACCCAGGAGGTCGCCGGTTCGAGCCCGGCTAGCTCCACTCCAACGAAACCCCTGCTAGTGCGGGGATTCGTCGTTTCGGGGATCCGCGGGATCGGCGGCAATCTGCGGGCATTTCGGACACTAGTGCCTTTATTCCGGCCGATTGCCGTGGATTGGGTTGGATGACGGCCGATTCGGCTGGCTTGCGGCGCCGGGCAGAGCTGTCGTGGCCGCCCCTGCCAACAAGGTGGCCTCGGCGGTGCGCGAACACCCCGGGGCCTGGCACACCGAAGGTCTTAGGCCTCCGGTGCGGGCCGATGTCCCGCATGCCGACGAGCGTGCGCGCTTCCCTGCGCGCTGTTGCCGAAAGAGGCCGTCTCGGTGCCGTCGATCGCTTAGGAGGCGACGACGATGCAGTGCTCTGCCTTGAACCCGCGACGCGCTGCCCGCCGAGGAGATATCTCACCGTGCTTTGGCAAGACCCCGGACACGGATCCCGGACTAGTCGACGCCTGCGCCCCGCAGGCGACTAGCAGACGAGGCCGTCACCGAACCGCTGCTTCGCGTTCCCACGCACCTTCGGCGGCCAGCTTGAGCGATCGAGCCTCAGTGCGAGCTTGGGCCTCTTCACAAAACACCGCACTCTTGCCCACCAGCTCCTTCGAGTTGGTGCGGTCGAAGAGGACATCGCCCTTGTCCAGCGGTCGGCACGGCGTCGTCTCTCGCCCAGAGTCGTGTACTTCAAGTCGGTCAAGTCCCAGTCGCCGTCGTGAAGGTTGACCATCCGCAGGATCGGGGCGCCGTTGTCCGTGTCGACTGATCGGGTGGAATCGCCGTACTGGACGCGCGAAGCGATCGTGCCGAGGGCCACAAGGTCGTAGCGTTCGGACGAAGACGATGCTCGCCTTGACGCCCGCGCCGTAGTGGGCGAATGCACTGGCAGGAAGCGACACGACGGCGAGCAACTGGAAGTGTTCGAGGATGAACTCGCGCACGTAATCGTACTTGGGTTGTTCAGTATCCCGTCCGGGAGAACCACGGCCGCACGGCCACCCCGGGGCGAGGAACTCCCAAAGGCGCTCGATGAAGAGGATCTCAGTCTTCTGTCTCGCGCGCACTCTTCGCCGACCCTTAGTGTCAGGGCTAGTGGACGAGGCTCGCGACCGTGGAACAGCCGTCGGTGACGATCCTGGTCGAGCTTCAGCCCAGGACAGATCAGTGCGTGGCCGCACCGTCGACCCCTCCGGCGCAACGCGCGAATTCAACGGCTGGATGGGCCTGATCGCCGCGCTCGACACGCTCCTCAGAGAGGACGAGCCGCAGGGATGACGCACTCGGGCCTCGCCGCAGCGCGGCGTCGCACGCAGAGCGCGACCACCGCCGTGGGCGGGCAGGCCGCGCGGCGGGTCGGCGGCGCCGCCGCCGCCGCTGCGGTCGGCTGCGGAAGAAGACAGGACGGCGTTCAGCTCGGCGACGGCGAGCACGGCGGTGACCGCCGCCGCCAGCAGCAGGCGGTACCTCTTGAACACGGTGGGCTCGGCTCAGCGCGCCGACGCGACAAGACGGGATCGCCCGCAGCCGCCTCGGGAATGATCCGGAGGCTGAGTGGGCGGCCGGCGTGGTGCCGCGCCGGCCGCCCCGCCGCCGCTCAGGCCGCCGCCGCGGCGTGCCGCTCGTAGTGGGCGACGAACCGGAGGTAGCGGTCGGCGATCTGCTCGGCCGCCTGCGCCCGCTCCAGCTCGCCGGCGAGATGGGCGCGCAGCGGGTCGCGCCAGATCGAGCGGCCGATCGCGAAGCCGACGAAGCCGGCGACCTCGGCAGCGACCTGCAGCCAGCGCTCGACGCGCTCGCGCCCCGCGCCGGCGCCGAGGATCGTGCAGACGACCCCCTCGCGGCCCTCGCCGCTGCGCGCCTGGGCGACGACCGCCTCGGCGTCGGCGCGCTCGTCGAGCCCCTCGAGCTTCCACACGTCGACCTCGATGCCGGCCGCCTGGACCGCCGCGATCGTGCGGCGGATCAGCTCCGGCCGCTGCTCCAGCTCGAAGCGGAGGCGGTCGCCGCCCGCGGCGGCGAGCTGCGCCTCGGTCGGGTCGACGATCAGCTCGAACAGGAACCTGCGGCCGGTCGCGCGCAGCCACTGCGACAGCTCGCGCAGGCGAGCGGCCTGGACCGCGTTGCCCTCGGCGTCGCCGTCGGGGTTCCAGCGCACGAGCACCTTCGCGAAGTCGGGCTCGAACGCCTCGACGTGCGCTCTCCACTCCGCGCCGTAGGTGAAGTCGAAGACGGCCCGGTCGGGCTCCTCGACCGGCATCGTCAGGACGACGCCGTCGGCGCGCGCGGCACGGGCGACGGCCGCGCCGTACAGCTCGTCGACGAGCACGCCGAGCTCCCCGGCCGGAACTGCGCCGCGCGCCGCGGCGGCGCGCACGCCGTCGAAGATGACCTCCTTGGCGGCGGCGATCGTCGCCTCCTGCTCGGGGGTCGGCTCGCCGTCGGCGTCGAGCACCGAGCGGGCGAAGACGGCGCGGTGGTCGAACGCGAGGAAGAACAGCCGGCCGTCGTGGCCGAGCGGGTTCGCCGCCATCGTCACTGCTCGACGAAGTAGGCGCCAGTGCCCTGGCCGCTGCCGAAGTAGCGGCTGGTGACGGTCTTCTTGCGCGTGTAGAACTCGACCGCGTCGGGGCCGTGCGCGTGCAGGTCGCCGAAGAACGAGTCCTTCCAGCCCGAGAAGGGGAAGAAGGCGACCGGCGCGGCGACGCTGATGTTGACGCCGATCATCCCGGCCTGCACGTCGTGGCGGTAGCGGCGGACGGCTGGCGCCGACTCGGTGAAGATCGAGGTGCCGTTGCCGAAGCGGCTGCGGTTGACGATCCCGATCGCCTCCTCCAGCGACTGCGCCCGCACGATCGCGAGCACCGGGCCGAAGACCTCCTCCTGCGCGATCGCCATCTCCGGCGTCACGTCGGTGAGGATCGTCGGGCCGACGAAGGCGCCGCCGGCCGGCAGCCCGTCGAGGCCGCCGCGGCCGTCGACGACGACCGTCGCGCCGTCGGCGACCGCTCTGTCGATCCAGTCCGCGATCCGGTCGCGCGCGGCGCACGAGACGACCGGGCCGACGTCGCTGGCCGCGTCGATGCCGTCGCCGACCGTGAGCGCGCGGGTCGCCGCCGCAAGCCGCTCCAGCAGGCGGTCGTGCGCCTCGCCGACGGTGACGACGACCGAGCCGGCCATGCAGCGCTGCCCGGCGGCGCCGAAGGCCGAGCCGATCAGGCCCGAGACGGTCTTGTCGATCACCGCGTCAGGCATCACGACCATGTGGTTCTTCGCGCCGCCGAGCGCCTGCACGCGCTTGCCGTTGCGGGCAGCGCGCTCGTAGACGAGCTTGGCGACCGGCGCCGAGCCGACGAACGAGATCGCGTCGACGCCGTCGTGGTCGAGCAGCGCCTCGACGACCTCGCGGCCGCCGTTGACGAGGTTGACGACGCCCGGCGGCAGCTCCAGCTCGTGCAGGATCTCGAAGACGATCTGCTGCGTCAGCGGTACCTGCTCGGAGGGCTTCAGCACGAACGTGTTGCCGCAGCCGATCGCGAACGGCAGGAACCAGAACGGCACCATCATCGGGAAGTTGAACGGCGCGATCGCCGCGCAGACGCCGACCGGCTGGCGGATCGTCTCGGCGTCGATCCCGCGCGAGATGTCCTCCAGGATGCGGCCCTGCATCGTCGTCGGAATCGCGGTCGCGGCCTCGACCATCTCGATCGCGCGGCCGACCTCGGCGCGCGCGTCGACAAGCGTCTTGCCCATCTCGGTCGTGACCGAGCGGGCGAGGTCCTCGCGCCGCGCGACGAGCTGCTCGCGCAGCGTGAAGAGACGGCGGGCGCGCTCGATCACGTTGACGTCGCGCCACGCCGGCAGCGCCGCGCGCGCCGCCGCGACGGCCGCGTCGACGTCGGCGCCGCCTGACAGCGGCACGTGCGCGAGCAGCGCGCCGGTCGCCGGGTTGGTGACCGCAAGCGTCTCGGCGCCCTGCGCGGGGGTCCACGCGCCGCCGACGTAGTTGTCGAGCGTGCGCGCGTCGGTCGTCGTGCTCATCGAGAGCCGTGCTCCTTCGGGATCGGGAGGTCGGTGGTGGCGCCGTCGGCCCGCGTCCAGGCGAGCGCGGGGTCGTCCTGGAAGGCCCAGGTGCGGACCGGTCCGGCCATCACGTTGAGGTAGTAGAGGGCGACGCCGGGAGGCGCGGCGACGGCGTGGTAGCCGCGAGGCACGAGCACGAGGTCGCGGTCGGAGACGGCGACCGTCTCGTCGAGCGAGCGGTCGTCGGTGTAGACGCGCTGGAGGCCGAAGCCGTCGGCCGGCGTGACGCGGTGGTAGTAGGTCTCCTCCAGGAGGCACTCCTCCGGCAGCGCGTCGCGGTCGTGCTTGTGCGGCGGGTAGCTCGACCAGTTGCCCGACGGCGTGATCACCTCGGTCACGAGCAGCGACTCGGCCGGGTCGGCGACCATCAGCACGTCGTGGACGATCCGCTCGTGGCGGTCGTAGCCGCGCTTGGTCGCCGGCACGTCGGCGGCGGCGATCCGGCGCGCGGGGACGCCGCCGTTGGGGGCCGGCGCGAAGCAGAGGCCGACCTCGGCGCCGTCGCCGGCGCCCTCGACGACGACGCTCCCGCCGGGCGGCAGGTAGACGGCGTCGGGCGTCCCGAAGAAGGGGTCGGGACGCCCGCCGACGTCGGTCCACTCGCCGTGGTCGGAGCGGACGTTCACGTGGCCCTGGATCACGACGACGCAGCACTCGCGGCCGTCGAGCGGGCGCTCGGCGACCTGGCCGGGCGCCAGCGCGACCGCCTCGAAGCCGACGTGGCTCCAACCGGCCGACTGCGGCGTGACCGTCAGGAAGGTGCCGTCCGCGGCAGGCGGCTGCGGGCGGACGAGGATCTCACTGCTCATCGAACGGGCTCTCCAGGTGGATGCGCTGACGGGTGCGGTCCTGCTCGTACTGCGCGCGCGCCGCGCGCACCTCGGGGCGGTCCGAGACGGCCGCGACGGGCACGTCCCACCAGCTGTCGTACCCGCCGACGTTGCCGTAGCGGGCGACCTCGACGTGGATCGCGACCGGGCCGTCGGCGTCGGCCGCGGCGGCGAGCGCGGCGCGCAGCTCGCCGTCGGTAGCCACATGCGTGACGGGGACGCCGAGCGAGGCGACGTTCGCGGCGAGGTCGACTGGCAGCGCCCGCGCGCCGGCGGCCGCGGGCGCGAGGCCGTCGCCGGAGGGCGCGTCGAGGACCGGCGCCTCGCCGTCGGCGGGGACGCGGTGGTGGGTGCCGAAGCCGGCGATCCCGACCGAGCGCGACAGCGCGCCGATCGAGGCGTAGCCGTGGTTCTGGACCAGCACGAGCACGATCGGGACGCGCTCGGCGACGGCCGTCACCAGCTCGCCGGAGAGCATGAGGTACGAGCCGTCGCCGACGAGCACGAAGACCCTCCGGTCGGGCGCGGCGAGCTTGACGCCGATGCCGCCGGGGATCTCGTAGCCCATCGTCGAGTAGCCGTACTCGACGTGGTAGCCCTTCGCGTCGGGGTCGCGCGCGACCCACAGCTTGTGCAGGTCGCCGGGCATCGAGCCGGCCGCCTGCACGACGACCCCGCGCTCGCCGGCGGCGTCGTTGACCGCGCCGATCACGGCCGCCTGGTTGAGCGGCCCCTCCGCGCGCGGCGCGACGAGGCGGGCGACCTCGTCGCTCCAGGCGGCCCGCTCGCGCTCGCCGCGTGCCGTCCACGCGGCGTCGGCGCGGTGGCCGCTCGCCGCGAGCGCCGCGGTCAGCGCCTCCAACGTGACACGCGCGTCGCCGACGAGCTGCAGCCCGGCGTGCTTGGCGGCGTCGAAGGCGCAGACGTTGACGTTGACGAAGCGCACGCCCGGGTCCTGGAAGGCGCTCTTGGAAGAGGTCGTGAAGTCGCTCCAGCGGGTCCCGACGCCGATCACGAGGTCGGCGTCGGCGGCGAGCCGGTTGGCGGCGGCGGTGCCGGTCGCGCCGATCGCGCCGAGCGCGCCCGGATGGTCGCTCGGCAGCGCGCCACGGCCGGCCTGCGTCTCGCCGACCGGGATCCCGGTCTGCTCGACGAAGGCGCGCAGCGCGCTCGTCGCGCGCGAGTAGACGACGCCGCCGCCGGCGACCAGCAGCGGCCGCTTCGCCGCGCGGAGCAGCTCGACCGCGCGGGCCAGCCCCTCGGGCGCCGGCGGCTGGCGCTGGATCAGCCAGGTGCGCGGCTCCAGGAAGGCGGCCGGCACCTCGACGGCCTCGGACTGTACGTCCTCGGGCAGCGCGAGCGTGACCGCGCCGGTCTCGGCCGGGTCGGTCAGGATCCGCATCGCCTCCATCGCCGCCGGGACGAGCTGCTCGGGCCGCACGATCCGGTCGAAGTAGCGCGAGACCGGGCGCAGCGCGTCGTTGACCGAGACGGTGCCGTCGTCGATCCGCTCGAGCTGCTGGAGCACCGGGTGCGGGACGCGCGTGGCGAACGTGTCGCCGGGCAGCAGCAGTACGGGGAGTCGGTTGATCGTCGCCAGCGCGGCGCCGGTGACGAGGTTGGTCGCGCCGGGGCCGACCGAGGTCGTCACCGCCCACGTGCCGAGGCGGTCGCGCTGGCGCGCGTAGCCGGCGGCGACGTGAACCATCGCCTGCTCGTTGAAGGCGGGGACGTACGGCAGCTCGTCGGCGCTCGCCAGCAGCGCCTCGCCCATCCCGGCGACGTTGCCGTGGCCGAAGATGCCGAGGCAGCCGGCGAAGAACCGCTCGCGCACGCCGTCGCGCTCGACGTGCTGGACGGCGAGGAAGCGGACGAGCGCCTGGGCGACGGTCAGGCGGACGGTCGGGGCGCTCATCGGGCGCCCTCGACGGCCGCGGCGGCTTCGGCCGCGCGGGCTGGACCGGCCGAGCCGGCCGCGCCCACTGAGCCGGCCTCGAGCGCGTCGCCCGCGAAGGCCGTCAGCTCGGCGAGGTCGGGCATCGCGTCGGCGCACGCCAATCTGCCCGCGACGTAGGCGCCAGCGGCGCTCGCCAGCCGCACGCATCTGTCGATCTCCCAGCCGGCGAGCAGCGCATGGCAGAGCGCGCCGCCGAAGGCGTCCCCGGCGCCGAGGCCGCAGACGACCTCGGTGGACGTCGGCGGGATCTCCCAGCGCCGCCGGGGCGTGGCGACGAGCGTGCCCTCTGGGCCGCGCTTGACGATCGCGACCTCGAGGCCGAGCTCGAGCAGCGCGTCGGCGGCCGCCTCGGGCTCGCCGGTGCCGACCGCGACCGCGACCTCCTCACGGTTGCCGACGGCGATCGTCGCGTACCGCAACGCTTCGCGCGCCCAGCGGGTCGCCTCGGCCGGGTCGGCCCAGAACATCGGCCGGTGGTCGAGGTCGTGGATCGTCGTCGCCTCCGGGTTCGCCGCCCGCCGCTCGCGCAGCGCCGTCAGCGTCGTCGCGCGGCTCGGCTCCTGCGACAGGCCGGTGCCGGTCGTCCACAGGATCCGCGCGGTACGGATCGCCTCCAGGTCGAGGTCGGCCTCGGTCAGCTGCAGGTCGGGCGCGCTCGGCTCGCGGTAGAACAGCAGCGGGAAGTGGTCCGGCGGGTGCAGCTCGCAGAAGGTGATCGGCGTGCGCAGCCGCGCGTCGGTGCCGACGAAGCGGTCGTCGACGCCGAAGCGGCCGAGCGCGCGGCGGATGTAGGGGCCGAACGGGTCGTCGCCGACCTTCGTGACGATCGCGCTGCGGTCGCCGAGCCGCGCCGCCGCGACCGCGACGTTGGCGGGGCTGCCGCCGAGCGACTTCGCGAACGTCTCGACGTCCGCGAGGCCGACGCCCGACTGCTCGGGGTAGAGGTCGACGCCGATCCGGCCGATCGTGATCAGGTCGAAGGGAGCGCTGCTCATCGGGTGCCTCCGGCGGTCGCGGTCTGGGGTGAGAGCTCGTGGCGCTCGAGCTCGTGGCGCAGCCGCTGGACGATCGTGCGCGCGTCCGGCAGCGCGACGCCGAGCGCCGCGGCGGTCTCCGTCGCGTCGAGGCTCGTGTCGTACGGGATCGGCGCGTCGGGAAGCGCGTCCCAGTCGGGTGCGCCGAAGTCGAGCAGCTCGCGGTCGAGCGCGAACGTCTCGACTGCCAGCTCGGCCAGGCCGCGACGGTCGATCGCCTCGCCGCCGCAGCAGTGGAGAATGCCCTCGTGGCGGCCGTCGGCGACGCGCCACAGCAGCTCGGCGGCGTCGCTGGCGAGCGTCGGCGTCGCGATCGAGTTGAGCCGCTCGTCCTCCCACACGCGGAAGCGCCTCCCGGCGCGCAGTGCGTCGGCGATCGAGGCGACGAGGTAGCCGAAGCCGGCGTCCTGCATGCGGGGCGTCTGCGGCCGCGCCCAGTGGACGCCGTTGACGCCCGAGATGCGGGCGACGGCGCCGCAGCGGGCGCGCTCGGTGACGACCAGCTCGCTCGCCGCTTTCAGGAAGCCGTAGGCGTTGACCGGGTTGGGCGGGGTCTGCTCGCGGGCGCCGGACTGCGTGCCGTCGAAGACCCAGTCGGTCGAGACGAGCGTCACGTGCGCGTCGTGCGCGTTGGCGGCGTCGACGAGGTTGCGCGTCGCGCCGACGTACGCCGCCCACGCCCGCGGGCGGTCGGCATAGAGGCCGTGGAAGTCGTTCCAGATCGCCGTGTGGACGATCGCGTCGGGCCTCACGCGGGCGACGCTGGCGGCGACCGCGGCGGGATCGGCGAGGTCGACGACCGCGTGGTCGTACGGCGCCCCGGCGGGCGGCGGCGTGCGGTTGACCGGGCAGAAGAGCTCGACGCCATGGCGCTCGGTCAGCACGCGCACGACGTTGGAGCCGACGAAGCCCGTCGCGCCGGTCAGGTAGACGCGCACGCCGCCTCCTCGATCTCCGCGACGGGGACCGGCCGCCGCTCGCGCAGCGAGCGCCAGGCCGCGAGCCCGATCGCCAGGGGTGCGCGCGCGTCGCGCGTGCCGACCGCCGGCGCCGTGCCGTCGCGCACCGCCTCGACGAACGCCGTCCACTGCGCGAGGTAGCTGGCCGTGTAGCGCTCGACGAAGAAGAACGGCAGCGTTGGGGCGCACGTGCCCCCCGCGGTGCGGACGATCCCGGAGTGGATGCGCGGGTCCTCGGAGGCCGCCATCCCCTGCGAGCCATGCACCTCGACGCGCTGATCGAAGCCGTAGACCGCCCGGCGGCTGTTGTCGATCGCGGTCAGGCAGCCGTTCTCATGCTCGAGCGTGACGACCGCGGTGTCGACGTCGCCGGCCTCCGCGAACTCGGGCTGGATCCGCAGCGCGCCGTGCGCGCTCACAGTGACGACCTCGCTGCCCGTCACGAAGCGGGCCATGTCGAAGTCGTGAATCGTCATGTCGAGGAAGATCCCGCCGGAGACGCGCACGTAGGAGAGCGGCGGCGGCTCGGGATCGCGGCTGGAGATCCGCACGATCTGCGGGTCGCCGACGGTCCCGTCCGCCACCGCGCGCGCGACCGACGCGTGCGCGGGGTCGAAGCGGCGGTTGAAGCCGACCTGGAACGGCACTCCGGCCGCCTCGACCTCGGCCAGCGCGCGGTCGACGGCCGCCAGCTCCAGCGAGATCGGCTTCTCGCAGAAGATCGCCTTGCCGGCGCGGGCCGCGGCGACGATCAGGTCGACGTGCGTGTCGGTGCTGGAGCAGATCGCGACCGCGTCGACGTCGTCGGCGGCGAGCAGCGCCGCGGCGTCGCCGGCGACGGAGACACCGAGACGCTCGCCGGCCCTGCGCGCCGTCTCCTCGTGCGGATCGTGGACCCAGGTGACGCGCGCGCCGGGGATCTGGCGGTGCAGCAGCTCGGCGTGCATGCGGCCGATGCGGCCGACGCCGAGCACGCCGACGCGCAGCTCCTCGCCGCCCGCGGCGCCTGCGCGCATGCCGTCGGCGGGACTCATCGCGCCGCCTCCGCGTGCGCCGGGGCGAGCTCCCCGAGGAAGCGGAGGCTGGTGGCGACGTCCGCCACCGGACCGGTGCCGGGAGCCGGCGGCGTGCCGGTGATCGCAGTGTCCTGCTCGAGCACCGCCCAGCCGTCGTAGCCCTGCCGCGCGAGCTCCCCGACGACCGCGCCGATGCCGGCGTCGCCCTGCCCGAGCGGGCGGAACAGCCCTGCCTGCACGGCGCCCATCAGCGTCAGCTCGCCCGCGGTCAGCCGCGTCGCTACGGCGCCGTCGACGTCCTTCAGGTGGACGTGGGCGACGCGGTCGCCGTGGCTGCGGGCGAAGGCGAGCGGGTCGTAGCCGCCGATCAGGAGGTGGCCGGGATCGAGGCACCAGCCGGCGGAGCAGCGGTCCAGCAGCCGCTCGACGTCCTCGGCCCGCTCGACGAGCGTTCCCGCGTGCGGGTGGATCACGGTCCGCATCCCGAGCGCCTCGGTCGCCTCTGCGACGGCATCGACGTGCGCGCCCAGGCGCGTCCAGCCGGCATCGTCGAGCGGCTTCGGCGCCGACCAGCCGAGGTCCTCGACGATCGCCAGCACGAACGTGTCCGCGCCCGCGGCGGCCATGCAGCCGGCGACGCGGCGCGCCTGGGCGAGCGCGTCATCGGCTGAGCGCCCGTGCAGCACGAGCGGCACGAAACCGCCGACGAGGCCGAGTCCGTGCGGCTCCAGCGCCGCGCGGATCGCGCCCGCGTCGAGCGGCAGCCAGTCGTCGAGCGGTCCCAGCTCGGTCGCGACGAGGCCGAGGCCCGCCATCTCGGCGAAGACGCGGTCCGGCGGCAGCATCGCGCCCCAGCCGGGGACCTCGCACACGCCCCAGGAGATGGGCGCGCCCGCGATTCTCCGCAAGGGGGTCTCACCAGTCACCGCTCGTGCCTCCAGCTCGTCGACATGGGTTCGGTTCGTCATCTGGGCTTGCATCGTTGGAGCGCTCCAAACCGAGTGCTGCCGAGCGCGGCGCAGACGGCGGCCCTCGAGGAGCCGCCGGCCGCGCTCCTCAGGCGGCGCCTCCGGGGGTGATCAGGACCTTCGCCGAGGCGTCGGGGTCGAGCGCGAGCGCCATCGCCTCCGGCGCGTCGCGCACGTCGAAGCGGTGCGAGACCATCTCCGCGAAGGGGATCGCGCCGCGATGGCGGTCCAACAGCGCGATCGTGCCCTCGTAGCAGAGCAGGTCCTCCCCGCCGACCCCGAGCACCGCGAGGCTGCGTCCGCAGATCGAGGCGGGGTTGAACGACTCCTCGCCCATGTCGACGAACGCACCGACCTCGACGATCGTGCCGGCATCGCGCACCATCGCGGTCGCCTGCGCGAACGTCCCGGGGAAGCCGGTGGCGTTGACGACCAGGTCGGCACCGTCGCCGCCGCACAGCTCGCGGACCTCTGCGGCCGCCTCGTCGCCCGCCGGCACCGCGGTCGCGTCGGCCAGCCGGGCCGCGAGCGCGAGCCGGCTCGCGGAGGTGTCGACGACGATCACCTTGCCGGCGCCCATCATCGACGCCTTGATCGCATGCGCGAGGCCGAGCGCGCCGACCCCGATCACGACGACGGCGTCGCCGGGCTTGAAGCCGTTGGGGCTCTGCAGCTTCGCGGCCCGCTCGATGCTGTGGGTGACGGCGAAGATCTCCGTCAGGACGGCCACGTCGTCGGGCAGCGAGTCGGGCACGCGGAAGACCGTCGTGCCCGGCTTCAGGTAGAGGTACTCCGACCAGCCGCCGAACAGGTGCGGCGCCTCGCCGCAGGTCAGCGAGTTGCCGTAGTTCTCCAGTCTGCTGCAGAGGAAGTACGGGAAGTCGCGCAGGCAGTTGCGACAGCGCCCGCAGGCGCGGTTGGGCGCCGGGACGACGCGGTCGCCGACCTGCAGCGGCGTGCCGTCGAAGGCGATCGCGCCGCCGCCGTCTCCGATCGCTTCGACCACGCCGACGTTCTCGTGCCCCTGGATGATCGGGAAGGGCGTCGAGCGCTCGTACTCGGTGCCGACGTACTGCTCGGTCTCACCGCGGTAGGTGTGCTTGTCGGTGCCGCAGATGCCCGAGGCGAGCATCCGCAGCAGCACCGCGCCCTGCTCCAACGCAGCCGGATACGGGTACGACCGCACCTCGAGTTGACGGGGCGCCACGAGCGTGGCCGCTTGGACTGACGACATCGACGTTTCCTCCGACCTCGGGTTTAGAGCGCTCTAGTCGAACCAGCACGTTAGAGCGCTCCAAATGCTCCCTCACTATTCCACCCGCCCGCCGCCGGCGTCAAGTCAGCCGGCCGCCGGGTCAGACCTCCGCGCCGGCGCGGCCGTCACCGCGGCGGCGCACAGCGGCCGGCGGCGAGCAGGCGGCGCAGCGCAGCGCCGTCCTCCGCGTAGGCGATGCCGGCGCGCCCCACCGAGCGGGCGAAGAGGACGCCGGCGACCGCGCCGTCCGCCGTCACGACCGGGGCGCCGAAGTCGCCGACCCGAGCGTTCACGCCCAGCTCCAGCAGCGTCCGCCTGGACGCGCCGCCGAGGCCGGTGGCGACATGCGCGGTGATGCGCCGGCGCAGCTCGCCACGCACCGCCGCCGGCCCACCCGCCGCCCCGGGCCCGCCCGCCGCAGCCGTCCCTCGCACCACGGGCAGGAGCACCGGCGCGCCCTGCTCGGCGGGCGCGACGCGCAGCGGCGCCCCGCTCGTGCCGGGCGCCGCCAGCAGCGCGAGGTCGGCATCGCGGTCGCGGCAGAGGGCGGTCGCCGTCGTCCATCCACCGCCCGGCGAACGCACCGCCAGGCCGGTCCCGTCGAGCACGTGCGCGACCGTGACGACGCGATCGTCGCCGGCGACGAAGCCCGTCGCCGCGCCCGCCGCGCCGGTCCGCACGACCACCACCGCCGGCGCCTCCTCGACTCGCGGCGCAGCCGCATGCTCAGACGATCGCGGGAGCGACGAGGCCGGCGACGGCGAGCCGCAGGCGGAGATCGCAGCGCAGGCGATCGCGACCAGGACGGCGGCCGGCGGCAGCGCGGGAACCGGCCGCGCCGGCCTCACCGCGCGGGGCCGGTGGTGCGGCGGACGACGAGCGACGGCTCGATCCGCCGCTGCACGTTCTCGGTACGCCCCTCCATCCGCTCCAGCAGCAGCTCCAGCGCGAGCGTCCCCATGTCGTGGCGGGGCTGGTCGATCGTCGTGAGCGAGATGTACTCCAGCCCGGCGAGGAAGGTGTTGTCGAAGCCGATCAACGAGACGTCGCCGGGCACCTTCACGCCAGCCCTCGTGAAGCCGTCGAGCACCCCGGTCGCCTGCAGGTCGTTGGCGGCGAAGACCGCCGTCGGCAGCTCTCGCTCCTCCAGCAGCCTGCGCGCCGCGTCGACACCGGACTGCTCGGTGAACTCGCCGGCCAGCACGCGCGTGAAGACGCCGACGCCGAGCTGGTCCATCGCCCGCGAGTATCCCGACCGCCGCCCCGACGCGCTCGCGCCGCGACCCCCGTCGACGTGCACGATCCGCTCATGCCCGAGCGCGACGAGATGCTCGACCGCGAGTCTCGCGCCGAGCGCCTCGTCGGTCGCGACCGAATCGAGCGGCTCGCCGCGGACCCGGCGGCTGGTGACGACGACCGGCACCTCGCCGGTCATCTCGGCGATCTCGCGCGACTTCATCCGCGGCGAGACGACGATGATGCCGTCGGTCCGATACTCCAGCAGCGCCTCCAGCAGCGCGCGCTCGCGGCGCGGGCTGCGCCCGCTGGTGCTGAGCAGGACGCGGTAGCCCTTGCGCGAGGCGAGCGCCTCGACGCCTCCGACGATGTCGGCGAAGAACGGGTTGGCGAGGTCGTTGATCAGCACGCCGATCGTGCGCGTGCGGCGTGATGCGAGGCTGCGGGCCATCGCGTTGGGCCGGTACCCGATCGCCGCGGCGGTGCTGAGCACGCGCTCCCGTCGCTTCTCGCTGACATTCGGCGATCCGCGCATGACGAGCGACACGAGCGCCCGCGAGACGCCCGCCTCACGGGCCACGTCGTCCATCGTCGGTTGGCGGGTTCGCTTGACAGTCATAGGTGCTCGGGACAATACTCGCGGATTAGAGCGCTCCAACGGAAGGTATGCAGTTGCAGCGCTCCAATCGATAGCCCCGTTCGGGGAAGAGGAGGGAAGAGTGTTCGGTACACGAATGCGCCGGCTGGCGTCAGCCGTGCTGCTGGCCTTCTGCGCCGCATTCGTCGCGGTGGGCTGCGGCTCCAGCGACGACGGCGGCTCGACGGCCGCGACCAGCGCCGGCAGAGGTGGCGGCGACGCTGTCGAGCTCACGCAGAAGCGGGATCTGAAGTTCGCGATGGTGACGCATGGCGACGGCGGCTCGTTCTGGTCGGTCGTCAAGCGCGGTGCTGAGGAAGCCGCCAGAGGCCAGGGCGTCGAGCTGCAATACACCGAGTCGAGCAACGACCCGCAGAAGCAGGCGCAGATGATCGCCGCCGCGGTCACATCGAAAGTCGACGGGCTCGCCGTCTCGGTGCCGTCCTACGACGCGATCAGAGCCGAGCTGAGAAAGGCCGTCGAGGCAGGCATCCCGCTCATCACGCTCAACGCCGGGGAGGACATCTACAGAGAGATCGGCGCGATCGGCCATGTCGGCCAGAACGAGTCGATCGCCGGCGAGGCCGTCGGCGCCCGCCTGCAGGAACAGGGCAAGAAGAAAGTCCTGTGCGTGATCCACGAGCAGAGCAACATCTCGCTCACGCAGCGCTGCGAAGGTGTCAGAAGAGGGCTCACGGGCGGCACCGTCGAGACGATGCAGGTGACCGGCACGAGAAACGTCGCCACCTCGCTGACCGAGATGCAGTCGAAGCTGCGCGCCGACGGCTCGATCGACGGGATCGTCACCCTCAACGGCGAGATCGCCGACGCGGCGGTCGACGCGATCAGAGGCGCGCATTCCAAGGCGACGCTGATGACGTTCGACCTCAGCGGCCCGGTCGTCGAGGCGATCCAGGCGGGCGACATCGAGTCCGCGGTCGACCAGCAGCAGTACCTCCAGGGATACCTGCCGATCGTGATGCTGACCCTGTACAACACGAACCTCAACACGGTCGGCGGCGGCCAGCCCGTCCTCACCGGCCCGAGCTTCGTCGACAGAGACAACGCCGAGCAGGTGCAGAAGCTGGCGTCCGAAGGGACGCGGTAGGGATGAGCTCCACTCCGTCATCGGCGACGGTCCCAGGACCGTCGCCGGCGGGGGTCGCCGACGACCGGCTGACGCAGGTCAGCCTCCTGACGCGGCTGTTGCGACGCCCTGAGCTGGGGGCGCTGCTCGCCGTCGTCGTCGTCGGCCTGTTCTTCGCGGTCACCACCGAGCAGTTCCTGACGCTCGACGGGATGGCCGACTGGACGTCGGTCGGCGCGACCGTCGGCATCCCCGCCGTCGCCGTCGCGCTGCTGATGATCGGCGGCGAGTTCGACCTCTCCGCCGGCGTCATGATCGGCACCGCGGGCCTGCTCGTCGGCATCCTCGTCACCGAGGTCGGCCTCAACGTCTGGCTCGCGATCGCGCTGACGCTCGCCTTCGCCGCGGGCATCGGCTTCTTCAACGGCTTCGTCGTCCTGCGCACCAAGCTGCCCAGCTTCATCGTGACGCTGGCGACCTTCTTCATCCTGCAGGGCGCCAACCTGGGCGTCACGAAGCTGATCACCGGGACCGTCGTCGTCAGCGGCCTCGAGGACCAGCCCGGCTACAGCAGCGCCCACAGCCTCCTCGGCGGCACCTTCTGGGCTCCCCACGACTTCCAGGTGACGGTCCTGTGGTGGATCGCGATCACCGTCGCGGCGACCTGGGTGCTCAGCCGCATGCGCTTCGGCAACTGGATCTTCGGCGTCGGCGGCGACGTCGAGGCCGCGCGCAACAGCGGTGTGCCGGTCGCGCGCGTGAAGATCGCGCTGTTCATGACGACCGCCGTCACCTCGGCGCTGACCGGCGTGATGATCGCGCTGCGGCTCGGCTCCACGCAGGCCAACCAGGGCGTCGGCGACGAGTTCACGTTCATCATCGCCGCGGTCGTCGGCGGCTGTCTGCTGACCGGCGGCTTCGGCTCCGCGATCGGCGCGGCGCTCGGCGCGACGATCGTCGGGATGGCGTTCATCGGGATCCAGTTCTCCGGCTGGGACACCGATTGGCGCTTCCTGTTCCTCGGCGTGATCCTGCTGATCGCCGTTCTGATCAACAACTTCATCCGCCGCCGCGCGGAGGGAGCGCGACGATGACCGACACCATCCAGCCCACCACGGCGCCGGCGAGCGGCGCAGACGTCCCGCTGCTGGAGATCCGCGCGGTCTCCAAGCGCTTCGGCAGCGTCACCGCGATCCGCGAGGTCTCCGCGCACGTGCGCGCCGGCTGCGTCACCTGCGTGCTCGGCGACAACGGCGCGGGCAAGTCGACGCTCATCAAGATCCTCTCCGGCGTCCACCAGCACGATGACGGCGAGTTCCTGATGGAGGGCGTGCCGACCCGCTTCGGCTCGCCGCGCGAGGCGAAGGCGCAGGGGATCGCGACCGTCTTCCAGGATCTCGCGACGGTCCCGCTGATGTCGGTCTGGCGCAACTTCTTCCTCGGCTCCGAGCCGACGAAGGGGAGCGGGCCGCTGCGGCGGATCGACGTCCCGCGCGCGAAGCGGGTCGTGCGCGAGGAGATGGCGAAGATGGGGATCGACGTCCGCGACCCCGAGCAGCCGGTCGGCACCCTCTCAGGCGGCGAGCGCCAGGCGATCTCGATCGCGCGGGCGCTCTACTTCGGCGCGAAGGTGCTGATCCTCGACGAGCCGACCTCGGCGCTCGGCGTCAAGCAGTCCGGGCGCGTCCTGCGCTACATCGCCAACGCGCGCGACCGCGGCATCGGCGTGATCTTCATCACCCACAACCCCCACCACGCCCATCCCGTCGGCGACCGCTTCGTCGTGCTCAACCGCGGGCGCGTGCTCGGAGACTGGGCCAAGGCCGAGATTTCCCGCGAGGAGCTGATCAAGATGATGTCCGGCGGGGCGGAGCTGGACATGCTCGAGCACGAGTTGCGGCGCGGCGGCTTCGACGTGGATCCGCAGCCGTGAGCGCGACAGGCGCCGCCCGGCGCCGGCTCGGCGTCGGGCTGATCGGCTTCGGCTGGCTCGGCCAGGCCCACAGCCGCTCGCTGCTGCGGATCCCGACGCACTTCCCCGAGCGCGAGTTCGACACCGAGCTGGTCGCCTGCGCCGACGTCGACGCGGCGAGACGCGACCGCGCCGTGCGCGAGTTCGGCTATGCGGCCGCCGTCGAGGACTGGCGCCGGGTCGTCGAGGACCCGGCGGTCGACGTCGTCTACATCGCGACGCCGAATATGTTCCACGTCGAGCAGGTCGAGGCGGCCGCGCAGGCCGGCAAGCACGTCTTCTGCGAGAAGCCCGTCGGGGGCACGCCGGAGCAGACCGCCCGCGCCGAGCGCGCCGTGCGGCTGGCCGGCGTCACCAGCGGCGTCGGCTACAACTACCGCTGGGCGCCGCTGGTGCGCTACGCCGCGCAGCTGCTCGCCGACGGCGAGCTGGGCACGATCACCAACTACCGCGGCCGCTTCTTCTCGATGTACGGGAGCGACCCGCTCGGGCCGCTCTCGTGGCGCTACCTCGTCGAGGAGGGGGGACACGGGGTCACGACCGACCTGATGAGCCACAGCGTCGACCTCGCGCACATGCTCGTCGGGCCGATTGCACGTGTGATCGGCACGACCGAGACGTTCATTCGCGAACGGCCGCTGCCGAGCGCGGAGGCGACCCACTACGGCCGCGGCAGCGCCGACGCCCCGCGCGGCACGGTCACCAACGAGGACTACGCGTCGATGCTGTGCGAGTTCGCGGGCGGCGCCCGCGGCACGTTCGAGGCCAGCCGCACGCTGATCGGCCCCGAGAGCCAGATGGCCCTCGACGCCTACGGCACGCGCGGCGCGCTCAGCTGGAACCTCGAGCGGCTCAACGAGCTGCAGCTGTACCGCGCGGCCGACGACCTCGGCACGGGCTACACGACCGTCTTCGGCGGCGACCGCTTCCCCCTCCACGGGAGCTTCGCGCCGGGCAGCGCGAACGGCATCGGCTTCGAGGACCTCGTCGCAATCGAGGACTACGAGTTCTGCCGCTCGCTGGCGCTGGAGCGGCCGCACCGCCCAGGCTTCGAGGAGGCGCTCGCGTGGGTCAGCGTGCAGGCGGCGCTGCTGCGCTCGGCCGAGACGGGCCGCTGGGAGGACGTCGTCTCCCTGCGGCTGCCGTAGCGGCTCAGCCGCCGCGGTCGGCGTCCGCTCTGCGCGCCTTGCTCGGCTGCACGCGGCGCCAACCGAGCGGGTCGCGCGGGCAGCTCAGTCCGATGCCCGCGCGGCCGGTCCGCGCTCGGGCTGCGCGAGAACGCCGGTCAGTTCGCGCTGCTGGTCGCGATCAACGCGTTGGTCGGCGCGATGGTCGGGCTGGAGCGCTCGACGCTGCCGCTGATCGGCGCCAAGGACTTCGGGCTCGCGTCCAAGGTCGCGGTGCTGTCGTTCATCGTCGCCTTCCGCAGCACCGGGCGCTGACTGGTCGCTGATTCCGGTTCAGCCACTCGGCCCGCGCGAGTGGCTGAATCGTCGGCAATCGCCGCATATCGGCGGTAATCCGGGCCGCCGGGCCGCCCCGCAATAGCCCTAGAAGCTCCTGTAATCGGCACTTTCTAGGCCACGCGCAAGCTGCTATCGCACCCAGGAGGTCGCCGGTTCGAGCCCGGCTAGCTCCATCGTCACGGAACCCCTGCTAGCGCGGGGGTTTCGTGGTTTCGGGGATCCGCGGGGATTGGCGGCAATCCGCGATGGTTTCAGGCACTGCTGCCTTTATGGCGGCTGATTGCCGTGGATGCTGTTGGATTACGGCCGATTCGGCTCGCCGGCCAGGCGATCGGTCGGCGTCCACTCCCGCATGGAGGGCGGCCTAACCGGACAGCCCCTCCCCGGTGTACCGGTCGTACAAGCTGCGCATGACGAGCTGCGTCATCTGCGCGCGAACGTGCTCGTCGTCGAGGAGCTTCTGCAGGATGAGATCGTTCACGTCCTTGACCTGGAGGGTGGCGTCGATGAGCACGTCCTCTTTGCCGCGGGCGAAATCCTCGAAGCTGTTGCCCACCGCCTGGGCGCGCAGCCCCTCTGTCTCGCCGATCTCGGCGGCCTTGTCGATCAGGTCTTGCACCGGACGAACGGCGTCAGCGTCCGACAGCTTCTCCCCAAATCGCTCGTTGAACATCTGGACGAGCTCGCCAAGCAAGCCCATGGGGACCTCGCCGCCACTCCCCCGCCCAGTTCCATCGCCGCTGATCGACGCGAGCGGTGCTACCTCGCCGTGACCCAGGCCGAGGTCGCGGGTCTCGCCCTCCACGAGCCGGTAGTGGGTCAGCTCGATGCTGTCAGCGACGCTGACTCCGCCTTCCGCATGGGTCTGGAGCCGCAACGCGAGGAACCGAGCGAACTGGAAGAGCTTCTCGTGCTCCACCGCGAGATACGGGGCGATCTGGCTGAGGAACTTGTAGAACCGGACGAACCGGTCGAGGTCACCCCGGAACTGGAGCCGGTCGTCGTCGTCCAGTTCGAGCGCGGCGGCGTAGCTGCGCTGGCTTCGCGCGCTGAGGAGCTGGTGCGACGCGTCCGGCGAGTACACGGCGAGGAAGGCGTCGATCTCCTCCTCATCGACGACGCCGCGATCGAGCACCGTCTGTGCAGCGTCAGACAGGAGGTTAGGATCGGACGGCAGCGCCTCGGTCTGGCCGTAGTACTGCTCGAATGCGCCGAGCACGTGGTCTGCGTCGTTGACGAAGTCGAGGACGAATGTGTCGGTCTTGTCAGGATGCACGCGGTTGAGCCGCGACAGCGTCTGCACTGCGTTGATGCCGGAGAGGTGCTTGTCGACGTACATCGCCACGAGCTTGGGCTGGTCGAAGCCGGTCTGGTACTTCTCGGCGACCACGAGGATCCCGTAATCGGGCTTGTCGAACTCAGAGGGCAACCGAGATTCCGGCAGCGACTTGCCGGCACTCGCGTTCATCGACGACTCGCGGTAGGTCTCACCGACGTCGGGTGCGTTCGGGTCGGTGATCTCGACCTCCCCGGAGAACGCGACGAGGATCCGCACGTCGGAGATCTCTTCCTGCTCCACGATCCGCTCCAGCGCCTGCTTCCAGCGCACCGCCTCCTCGCGGCTCGCGCATACGACCATCGCCTTCGCCTCGCCGCCGAGATGCGGGCGCACGACCCGTCGGTAGTGCTCCAATACAACCCGCGCCTTCTGGTCCTTGGCGTACGGATGGAATCTGGCGAACGCGGCGATCTTCGCCTGCGCCTTGCCCTTCGGCAGCTCCTTCTCGGCCTGCGCTTCGAGCTTGTACAGCTGCGAATACGTGGTGTAGTTGCGCAGGACGTCGAGGATGAAGCCCTCCTCGATCGCCTGCCGCATCGAGTACGTGTGGAAGGCGGCGAACTCACCGTCCGGGTGCCCTGGCTGTCTGGTGCCGAACAGCTCGAGCGTCCGCCCCTTCGGGGTCGCCGTGAACGCGAAGTAGCTGATGTTCGGCTGCTGGCCACGCGCCGCCATCTGTGCGAGCAGCTCTTGCGGAACGCCGTCCACCTCGTCGGGGTCGAGATCCAGGTCCTCGATCGACTTCGCGCCGACGACAGCTTTCAGGTCGACGGCTGCCTGCCCGGTCTGAGACGAGTGCGCCTCGTCGACGATCACTGCATACCGCCCGTCCTTCAGCTGCTGCGCCGCGCCCTCACCGACGAGCTTCTTCAGGACGTACGGGAACTTCTGCAGCGTCGTGATGACGATCTTCGCCGCCTGGCCTGTCAACGCATCGAGCAGTTGCTGGGAGTCCTCGTCGATCTCCACGACCGCCGACTGGGTCTGCGCGAACGCCCGCACCTGCCGCTGGAGCTGCGCATCCAGCACGCGCCGATCGGTGATGACGATCACCTTGTCGAAGATCAGCTGCCCATCGTCGGAGTGGAGCGCCGAAAGGTCGTGCGCCAGCCAGGCGATCTCCTTCGTCTTTCCGGAGCCGGCCGAATGCTGGATCAGGTAGCTGTGCCCCGCGCCGTGCACCCGAACGTGCGCCGAGCATGCCCGCACCACATCCCACTGGTGGTAGCGCGGGAAGACCACGTTACGGCCGGGAACGCCACCCTCGTCGAAGACGAAGTCGTCGAGCAGCTCGAGCCAGGTGTCGCGCTCCCACACCTGCTCCCACACGTAGGACGTCGGATGCCCGTCTACGCCTACGATCGGATTGCCCTTGCCGCCGTACGCGCCAGGACCTCCCGACCCCTGGTTGAACGGCAGGAAGCGCGTCCCCTCACCAGCCAGACGGGTCGTCATGTACGCGAGCTCGCCGTCGAGCGCAAAATGCACGAGCGCGCGGTTCCCCAGCAGCACGTTGCCCGGATCGCGGTCCTCACGGTACTGGCGGATCGCCTCTTCCACGTCCCACCCGGTCGAGGAGTACTTGTTCTTCAGCTCCGCCGTCGCCGTCGGAATCCCGTTCACGAACAGCACGAGGTCGATGCTGTCCTGCGGGCGCTTCGCGTCATGGTGCAGCTGACGGACCACCCGCAGCCGGTTCGCGCTGTAGAGAGTCAGTCCGGTTCGATCTGCGACGAGGTTGGGCCGGAAGTAGCAGAGCTTGAACCCAATGTTGCGCTCTCTCACTCCGCCGCGGATCAGGGAGATCGTCCCGCGCTTCGTGAGCTGCTCGGCGACCCGCTTGCACAGCGCGTCAGCCGCGCCCTGCTCGCCGCCCGCAAACTTCACCAATTTGTCCCACGCCGCCCCCTGCGTGTCGCGGACGAACGCCACGAGGTCCGCCGGCAACAGCCCAAGGGTCCGGTCGTACGCCTTGGGGTCTCCCTCTTCCCACCCGCCGACGATCGTCAGGTGCTGGACGATCATCGCCTCGAACCCCGCCTCGGTGTGGTCAAGCGTCGCCATCAGGCCACCACCTCGTCCAGTCGGTTCTCAGTCGCTGCGTGCAGCCGCTCGTCCATCTCGCTCTCTGATATCCGAGAGACGTCGAGTTTGCCGGTCACTGCTTCATGGATCAGGGCTTCGCGGTAATTCAAAAGGGCTGACCGCAAATCGGACCCGCACTGGGAGACACGGGTCGCGCGATAGGACATGCGCGCGAGATCTTCGACGACCATGCGTTGCTCCGCGATACTTGGCCGTGGCAGAAGCAACCCGCGCACGATGTCCTGGCTGATGTTCTGCATCGACCCGCTTGCGCCGCTCGTCAAGGCCTCGATCTGGTCGCGCCCCTCCCGACTGTTGATCGCGAGCGCGATGAAATCCGGTATGGCGACGCGCTGGTCGAGATGAAGGCGGTAGAGCTTGTCGCACATCAGGAGCCGCCATCCACCGAGCGTGGTGACGACGGCCGCGCTGCCCGCAAGTTCTCGGGTGTTCGCTCGCGACATCACCAGATCGCCGAGCCGCAGCTCGTACCGCGGACGTGGAACCACGTCGATGGGAAGCGCCTTGTGCTCTTCCGGACGGAATACGCCGTAGTTCACTGCTCCGGCTTTCATGACCGCCCAGCCCTTCGGGTCGGCCGGGCGCTGCTCGCACTCTGGGCTCCAGCCCTGCTCGATCCCGGAAAGCGCGAACCGAAGCCGAACTCGCGGCGCTTCGGTGACGATCGGGTGCCGGGCAAAGGCCGACGACGCGGCGAGACCAACCGCCGTCATTGTTCGCTCGATGACGTTCTGGACAGTCTCGATCCGTTCAGACTCGCGGTCGAGAAAGGCGGCGATCCGACGCTGCTGCTCCACCTTCCAGACAGGCACCATCAGCCCACCGATGTCGCTTCCGGTCACCGCTCTGTACGTCGATCCGGCTGAAACAGCGTGAAGAGAGTCACGTGCCTCGTGCATGAACCACCACAGGAAGCGCTGGTCCAGCACGTTCCTTCTTCCCTTGACGGCAGCCACGCCTCGCCCAATTCCAACTGCCGCATCCGCGATGTTCAATGCACCGACAGGTGCTCGTACAGACACGAGGACGTCACCGCTCGCCGCAACCTTCGTCGCGACGGCGCAAGCGAGGCGCGGCACTGGATGCTCAACTCCGAATTCTCCATTGCCTTGAATGAACGGAAGATCGTTGGGTGCCTCGTCGAGGGGCAAAACAGAGTGACCTGGAGGTGCCTGGCCAGCGACGACGCTCGCCAAATGCTTGAGCCGCGCGGTCTTCATGCCAACACCGCGTCGATTGCTGCTCTGAAGTCCGCTTGGAGCCTGCCGATCTCCGCCTTGATCTCGAAGCTCGGTCGCGGTGTGACGGGCACATGGAACAGGCGGGTGAGGGGGATCTCGTAGCCCTTCTTGCCCTCCTGGTCGGGGACGTAGGCGTCGGGTGCCCACGGCAGCACTTCACGTTCGAGGTAGTCGGCGACGTCTTCGGTCCACGGGATCGTCTCGGTGTCCCGCAGCTCGGGATCGGGGAGTACGCGGCCCTTGGCGTCCGTGAGCGGATCGGCGTCCGGGTCGCGAACGAAACAGGCAGCGACGAGGGTTCTCAACAGCGGCGCACCGACCTTGCCGAGCAGCGGAAGGAGCGCGTCCTTCAGGACGGCGCGCACGTCGGCTTCGGTGTCGTACGTGTCCGCGGGGATCGCGCGCAGCGCCGCCGCTGCGGCCGGTCGATCGTGTTCGTCGAGCTTGGCGAGCGGGCCGTCGTCGTTCTCCGCATCCGCCCACGTGTCTGCGGTGATCTGCCACCGCCCGCGCAGCGGGCGCTCCACGGTGACCCGCCGGTACGCGAAGAAGTCGTTGTCGAGCACCTTCACGCGGTCGCAGTCGCTGAGCGTCGCGTGCAGGGTCGTGATCTCGTCGATCTGCTCGGCACTGATCTCGCGGCGCTTCTCCCCGAGCGACTTGCGCATGCGCACCCAGAGGTCGCGGGCGTCGATGAGCTGGACCCTGCCCTGGCGCTCCGGCGCCTTGCGGTTCGTGAGCACCCATATGTAGCTGGCGATGCCGGTGTTGTAGAAGAGCTGCTCCGGAAGAGCGACGATCGTCTCCAGCAGGTCGTTCTCGATCACGTGCCGGCGGATCTCCGACAGGCCGGAGCCCGGGCCCCCGCTGAAGAGCGGTGAGCCGTTGTGGACGATCGCCACGCGCGAGCCGCCGCCTTCGATCGGCTGCCCATGCTCGTCTTCGAGCGGTCGCATCTTCGACAGCAGCTGAAGCAGGAACAGGGTCTGGCCGTCGTCTCTGCCCGGGAGGCCAGGGGCGAAGCGCCCGTCGGGGCCGGCGGTCTCGTGTTCGGTCTTGACCGCGGTGTACTCGGCCTTCCAGTCGGTGCCGAATGGAGGATTGGCAATTCCGTAGTGGAACATCTCAGACGCATGCCCATCATGCGTGAGGGTGTTGTCACGGATCACCCGCGATGGGTCCTGGCCGCGAATCAGCATGTCCGCGAGGCAGATCGCGTAGGACTGCTCGTTGATCTCCTGGCCGAACAGGTGCACGACCGCGTTCTCGTTGAGTGCCTTGATGTGCGCCTCGGCCTCGGACAACATGCCGCCTGTCCCGCAGGCGCAGTCATAGACGGTGCGGATCGGCGCCTTCCCGGACAGCGCCTCCTCATCACCCGCGACGAGCAGATTCACCATCAGTCGAACGACCTCACGCGGGGTAAAGTGAGCCCCTGCCTCGTCGTTCGAGGACTCGGCGAACTTGCGAATCAACTCCTCGAACATGTAACCCATCTCGAGGTTGGACACCCGGTCGGGATGCAGGTCCACCTCGCACATCGCCGACACCACCGCGTGAAGGAGATCGTGCGTCTCGAGCTTCTGGATCTGCTTCTCGAAGTCGAAGTTCGCGAACACGGCTTCGGCGTACTCCGAATAGCCGTCGATGTACGCGCGCAGATTGGTCGCGATGTGACGCGGATCGTCTGGCAGTTGGTCGAACCGGAGTGGGGACTCGTTGAAGAACGAGCGGCCCGCGACACGCCGAAGCAACAACTCGACGTTCTCGATCCCCTGGCTGCGCCGCAGCTTGCCTTCGGCGACGACGGCGTCCTTCGTGTCCTCCATCGCCTGGTCGAGGCGCCGCATCAACGTCAGCGGCAGGATGACGTGGCCGTACTCCGAGCGCTTGTACGGGCCTCGGAGCGTGTCAGCGATCGCCCAGATCACACCCGCCTGGTTGCGGAGCGTGCTCATCCTTTGCTCTGGAAGTGCCACAGAATCCCCTAGATGTGCGTAGACGGACTGCAGCCGCGATCGTCGCACACCTGAGCCATCGCGACGTGCAGCGCGCAACTAGAGCGCCACGCCGAGCGCATCCGCGGCTGCGTGAAGGTCTCGGTCGGCTCGCGTGACCGCATGCACCGCCGCGCTGTGCGACCGGACAGGGCTCGGTTCCTACACCGCCCAACACCCCCAGCCGGCACGAAGACGGCTCTCGCTCGCGCGGGTTCGAGGTCGACGTCGTATTCGCTGTCCGGCTCGCCGTTGAGAAAGGCGTCGATCCGATCGAGCAGCTGGGGACCTCGCGGTACCGCGCGATCGTCTCGGCGAACGCCGCAACCGCGCTGGAGGCGCCGTAGAGCGTGGCGAGCTCGCCGAGCGGGTCGTCCCAGGCGGTTGCCGTCGAGCACCGGCTCGTCCTGTTCGGGAAGCGGACTGCGAGGAGGCAGGAACCTGAATGGATCGAGTCCCTTTGCGACACGGTAGCTGCCCGACTCGGCAGCCGGGACAACACGAGAGTTGGGCATTCACCCGCCGAGGACGAACGCCTCGGCCGCGCGCATCACCGGTGCGGTGCGCCGCTCATGCAGCGCCTCGATCGGAGCCTCGTCGTTCAACTGCGGGTTCGCGCCGATCATCCACGCCCGCACCGTCGACGGCGTCTCCTCCGACAGCAGCAGACGCGTGACCCGATAGAGATCGCGCAGGCGAGCCTCCGTGTCGGCGCGCGGCTGCCGGCCGGTCGCGTACTTCCCGATCGCCTTCGGATCCTTGATCCCGACCGCGAACGCCGTCAGCTTCTGCCCCAACGTCTCCTGCAACGACTGCGCCACGACCGCGATCTCCTCAGAGACCGCAAGTCGATGCACTTGCTCCATCGTCGTCATTCGGGCACTCGCGCCCGTCGAGTGCCCGCAACTGCGATAACGCCCGTGAAATCGACAGCAACCCGCGCGAGACCCAGACGGCGCGTGTTCGGCGTGAAGCACCTGCAAATACTGCACTTTTGTCGCCCGCGCGCTGCTGGATTGCCCCCAGGCGGTCGCCGGTTCGAGCCCGGCTGGCTCCACCTCAACGAAACCCTGGTAACGCAGAGATTCGTCGTTTCGGCAATCCCCGTGAATCGCCAGCGATCCGCGGTGATCCAGGAACTACAACTAGTGCCTCTCTCCCGGCCGTTTCCTCAGGGGTGCCGTGGATTGAGGCCGATGCGGCTGGCTGGCGGGACCGAGCAGAGCGATGTTGGCCGCTGGTCCGCACCGTGGTCCAGGCGGCGCGCGAACGGCCCGAAGCCTGACACCGAAGCGCCGAGCATGCGAGGCGCCTACTGGAGAGCGACGGCGCGCGGCGGGTCCTCAGCGATCGTCTCGAACGCGTCGACGACCCATCGGCCAAGCAGTTCTCCCTGCGCCTCGAGGGTCGCGGCGCTGAGCAGCTCGTCGGGATATTTCAGGCGGACCATCCGATACCAGCCGCCGATCCAGACGAATGAGAAGCCGGAGGAGATCATCCGGGCCATCCAGGCTGGGTCTCCGTGCGCTTGCGCCTTGCCGGTCACCGTGATCCCGGCGATGAACGCCCACGATCCGCGGGCCTCGTCGAGATAGTCGAGCTCTCGCGTGTTGCGCAGGCCCCACTCCAGCCACGCCCCGTTCAGCTCCAGTCCGCCGTGGACGCCCGTGGGATGAGGGGCGTGGTGAGCCCAGTATCTGAGGCCGAATGCCGGCAGCGCCGCTCTCCCTGCGGCGGTGAGATGCGTACCGCGCTCGCCCCAGCGCGCGGCGATCCAACGATCGGCCACCTCGCAGATCGCCGCTGCTGCAGCCCCTGCCGTATTCGCCTCCATCAGCGCCAGCGCCGACGACGCGGTCAGCCGATCCGGGTCCATCAAGCCCTCCTCGCGCAGGTAGCTGAGATATTCGCTGAGCAGAAAGCGCTGCTCGTCCGGCAGGCTGCCGCCATCGAACGCCGCGATCGTCACGGCCAACTGCTGCCAGCTCGTCACCGCGACGCGCCCCGTCACCGCGCGCAGGCCAGCGGTGCTGTTCCGAGGGGCGAGCACGATCACGAGCCGGCCGACCTCGGCAACGGGGTGCGCCGTCTCGATCTCTTCCACGTATGCGTCGAGCTGATCCCCATGAAGGCCGGCTCCATATTTGACCTCGACCCACAGGAGGACGCCGCGACCACCGCGTCCCGGCGGCCGGAGGAGCAGCTCCAGGTCGACGAATCGTCCTCGCGGCGTGGCGACTTGGGTGCGCACTGAGACGCGGGGATCGCGAAGTCGCCGACAGTCCGCGTAGAGCTCTCTTCGCCGGATCGACTCCTCCGTGTCGAGAGGTGCTGCGGGGTCGTCGGTGCAGGCGCTCTCGAGCAGAGCGCTCGCGACCGCGTGAGCCAGCCCGTCGACCCGCTCGAGCACCGCAGCAGTCGCCTCGGTGAGCCGATTCTCGCGCGGATCGAGCGACGCCCCCGGCGTGTACCGGGTCACCCGCCGGAACAGCGACTGACGCATCGGCGGGACCCTACTTCTGCCCGCGATCTGCTGAGCCGGTTCGCTGGCTGGGCCGTGGGAGTCGACCGGCGCGTCAGCCGGCCGCTGCGCGCTCGGTCGCTCGACCGCTAGCGAAGACGAACTCGCTCGGACGCTCTCGAGCGGGTAGCTCGCGACGTACCGGCACCCCCGAAGTCGTCACACCAGCTAGCGGTTTGCTGTGCGGGGGCACGGGCAACTACCGAGCAGTCGAGAAGGCCCGCCGAGCGGCGTTCCTCGCGGAAGGGGCAGGCGGGTGTCAAAGGAGCACCAATGGCTGAAGCATCCCGAACCAGTGCGGCCAGCGGAGCGGGCGGTGAGCAGCAGAGCGAGAGCCAAGCTCGGTCGCCGCTGGAAAGCAGCAAGGGAAGGACCGCGATCGACGACAGCGTGGTGACGAAGGTGGCGAGCGTCGCGGCGCGTGAAGTCCGCGGGGTTCACGAGCTCGGCGGTTCCGTCGCGCGGGCCGTCGGGTCGGTCACCCAGCGCGTGGGCATCGCAGACGAGCGCTCGCAGGGCGTCTCGGTCGAGGTGGGTGAGCGCGAGGCCGCGGTCGACCTGAGCGTCGTGATCGACTTCGGCGAGTCGATCCCGCGGGTGACGGAGGCGATCCGTGCGAACGTCATCAGACGGATCGAGGGGATCACCGGGTTGACGGTCACGGAGGTCAACGTCAGCGTCAACGACCTCTATTTCCCGGGCGACGAGACGGCCGAGCCTGCGCGAGTCCAGTAAAGGATGCGCGGCGATGAGCCACAGTGCCGTCCCGGCGTCCGGCCAGCCGGCTCACGAGCCATCTGACCGCGTCCGCCTGGCGCGGGCGGCGCTCAGCGCTGCGCTGGCTGTGCCCGAGGTCGTGCGTGGCGACGCCGGCCACCACCCCCAACGCGTGACCGTGGACGCCGGGGAGCGGCTGGAGGGCGTGCTCGCGATCGCCGAGCCGGACGGGCGCTACGGGATCGAGCTGCGCCTCGTCGCAGAGCTCGTGCCGCTCCACGCGCTCGCCGAAGCGATTCGTGCCAGGGTGCGACGCGCTGCCGCCCATGCCGGGCTCGAAGCGTCGCTCGGCGAGATCGACGTCGAATTCGCCGACCTGCTCACCGCCGAGGAGCGCGCTGCTGTCGCGCGGGCGCTCGCAGCGCCGACGCGTGCAGCAGAGGCGAGCGGGGATCGTCCGGCGCCCGACGGTCGAGGAGCGACCCGGTGATCCCGCTGGCCCGCGTCGTCGTGCGCGTCGTCTCGTTCATCCTGCTCGTGCTGCTCGCGCTGGCCGGGCTCGCAGTCGCGGTCTTCAGCATCAACACCGGGACGACGGGCCCCAGCCTTGGGCGGCTCGCGTCGCTGCTTCAGCTGCCGGAGCTGCGCGACACCGTCGGCAGCTGGCTCGATCGCCTCGAGGCCGACGGGCCGATCGCCGTCATCGCCGCGCTCTGCGGCGTCGGCGCCGTGCTGCTCGGCCTCCTGCTGCTCGCCGGCCTGCTGGTTCCGCGGCGCGAGCGGCTGATCGTCATGGCCCGCGACGACGACGGCCAGCTCGCGGTCCGTCGGCGTCCGCTCGCCCAGGTCTCGCAAGCGCTGGCCGAGCAGGTGCGCGGCGTCACGGAGGCGCGCGCCAAGGCGCGTCCCCGACGGCGGGGCGGCGGGCGCCTGCGGCTGCGTGTGGCGCGCGGGCCCTCCGCGGACCCGGGCAGCGTCCGTGAGGAGGTCGCCGGTCGCCTCGCGGAGCTGACGGAGCCCTTCGGCCTCGCGACCCGCGTCGAGGTGACGCGGCCTCGGACGAGGGTCGAGTAGATGCTGCGGCAGCGGCTGCGCGAGAACGTCTCCCCGGTCGTCGTCGGGCGCTTCATCACGTTCCTCTTCGCGCTGGCGCTGATCTGGTACGGCGCGATGACCGTGCTGCTCGCAGTCAAGGCGTCGCCGGCGACCGTGAACTCGATCAGCGGGTACCGCTCCGCGTTCGACTGGCTCGCCGCCCTGAGTCCCGGCGACGTGGACGGCTCGCCGGCGCGACCGATCATCGCCGGCGCCGGCCTGGTGGCGTTCCTCCTCTTCGGCTACCTCGCCTACAAGGAGATTCCACGGCCCCACTTCGCACGCCGCGACCTCCGTCTCGTGACAGACGAGCGCGGCGAGGTCCGCGTCGAGCCGCGCGCGATCGAGCGGCTTGCGGAGACTGCTGCGCAGGAGGACCCGTCGGTCACCGACGCAACGGGGCGATACGGCGACGACGACCTCGTCGTCTCCATCACGGTGCGTCGCGCCCGCAACGTGGCCACGACGCTCCGCGGCGCTCGCGAGCGCGTGATCGACGCGCTCCACGACCACGACATTCCGGCGGGGGTAGTCAACGTGACGCTCGCCCACTACGACCGCCGACACAAAAGGGAGCTCTCCTGATGAACCGCAAATCGTTCCTCGCGCTCCTTGGCTTCCTCTTCGTGGCGGCCTGGATCGCTCTCAGCTTCGGCGACGCCATCCTCTGCCTCCTCGGCGCGGCGCTCTTCTACGCGATCGGCGCGGTGATCGAGGGCGAGATCGACCTTGGCGAGATGCAGTCGCGGATGCGCAGCCAGCAGCGGGGGTGACACAGGGCCAACCCTGCTGCTCGGCCGCGACGAGCCGAGCTGAGGGCGCCGCTCAGCCGCCGGCCGCGCCGCCCCGACGCCGCAGCTCGATCAGGCAGCCTGCCGTGTCGGGGTCCTTCGGCACGAACCCCGCCAGCTTGGTCTGCGGGTCGAGCGCGTCGAGCATGCCGCGCGTGAGGCCGCGGTGGAGCCCGCACACCAGCGGCTGGCGCTCGCGGACCGCCTCGCGGTAGGGGCAGTTGCGCAGCCGGTAGGTGACGTGGTCGCCGGGGCCGCGCTCGCGCGCCGGCTGGAATCCGAGCGCGACGAGTGCGTCGTGCATCCGCTGCTCGCCGCGCAGGTCGTCGTCGCCGGCGGCCGCCGCGGCGAGGTCACGCCCGATCCGGCGGCCGGTCGCCTCGACGTCGCGCACGCCGGCGCCGGTCGCCGTCAGGGAGCGCACGAGCCAGCGCGCCAGCTGCGCGTAGCCGGTCGGCGGGTCACCGCCGGGCTGGGCGTCGGGGCTGATCGCCCAGGCGTCGCGGGGGCGGCCGCGCGCCTGCCGCTCGCGCTCGCGCACGACCAGGCCGGCATCGTGCAGCCGCTCGAGATGGCTGCGCACGCCGTTGGGGTGCAGTCGCAGCCGCTCGGCCAGCTCCTCGGTCGACGCACGGCGACGCAGCTCGGCGAGCAGCGCGAACACACGCGCCCGCGTCGGCTGGGCGAGCGGGTCTCCTGGTCTGATCGGCACGTCCACCGTCTCGTCAGTTTCGCACAGCAAGAGTGGGAAAACCAACCGGCGCTTGCTAGCTTTACACACCATCGCTATGAGAAAGGCGAGGGACCCCCGATGGCCTACGTGATCAACGAGCCGTGCCTCGGCGTCAAGGACACCTCCTGCGTGGAGGTCTGCCCGGTCGACTGCATCCACCCGACGCCCGACGAGCCCGACTTCGACCAGCACGATCAGCTCTACATCGACCCGGAGGAATGCATCGACTGCGACGCCTGCGTCGAGGCCTGCCCGGTCGACGCGATCACCCCGGAGGACCAGGTGCCGGAGGAATGGCAGCGCTTCGTCGAGATCAACGCCGCCTACTACCGCAGAGGGTCGGCGTGAGCGCGGCGCCGGCGCGCCCCGGTCAGACCACGAGCGCCCGTCCGGACATCGTCGAGCGCGACGACCTCGAGCGGCTCGTGCGCCGCTTCTACGGTCAGGCGCTGCACGATCCGGTGATCGGCCACCTGTTCGAGATCGCGCAGATGGATCTCGACGCGCACGTGCCGACAATGGTCGACTTCTGGCAGACGATCGTCCTCCCGATCCCGGCCTACCGCCGCAGCGCCTTCGCCGTTCACGTCGCGCTCCACGAGCAGGAGCCGCTCACCGCCGAGCACTTCGACCGCTGGCTGACGCTCTGGAACCAGACGGTCGACGAGCTGTTCGCCGGCGAGCGCGCCGAGCTGGCGAAGGCGCGCGCGACGCGCGTCGCGCGCGCCTTCGCCCTCCGCCTCGCCGGCCGCTCCGAGCCCCTCCTCCGGATCGAACGGCCGGCGGCGCGGTAGCGGGCGGCGGGGTCGCGGTCGGCTGGCCGAGCCCCGCCGCCCGCTCAGCGCGCCGCGTAGCGCGGCGCGACGGTGGCGTACCGGCCGTCCGGCGGCGCCCCCGTCCTGCCGCTGCATGCGGGGGCGGAGGAGCGTGGCTCGGGCAGCGCCAACGCGACCGGTTCCTGACCTCAGCCGGCCGGCGCGTCCGGGAGCTGACGGTCGCGTCCCTGCGAGACGACGCCTCGCGACCGGCATGAAATCAGCGTGCCGCGTGCCAGCTCCGTCGCAGGAGAAGCGGCTCGCTCCACTTCCGCGACGTTCAATCGACTGCGAAGCGGGTAGCTGAGCGCGACCGGATCGGCTCAGGAAGGAGCGGACATGTCGGAACGGGCTGCCATCCAGCAGGCGGCGATGCTCGTCGGAATCGTATTCCTCGTCGTGGGCGTCGCCGGATTCATCCCCGGCATCACGACCAACCTCTACGACGGCCTCGACTTCGCCGGCCACGACGGCAACGCCGAGCTGCTCGGCATCTTCCACATCAGCGTCCTGCACAACATCGTCCACCTGCTGTTCGGCGTCGCCGGCCTCACAGCCGCCGCGACCATCTCCGGCTCCCGTGCCTTCCTGATCGGCGGCGGGGCGATCTACCTCGTCCTGTGGATCTACGGGCTCGTGATCGACCACGACAGCGGCGCCAACTTCATTCCCGTCAACTCGGCCGACGACTGGCTGCACTTCGGGCTCGGCGTGGGGATGATCGGCCTCGGCGTCGTGCTCGGCCGCGCACACCGCACCGCGCCCGCGCAAGGCCAATACTGAGCCTGGCGGCGCGCCTCACGAGTCGAATCCGAGTCCGAAGCGGTCGAGCGTCCTGAGCCAGAGGCCGCGTCTGCCGCCGTTGCGGTCGGCGGCGGCGAGGCGGTTGCGGGTCAGCTGGATCGCGGCGCTGCGCAGCGGCTCGGGCGGGAACGGCAGCGGCTTCGTGCGCACGTAGCGGGTGCGCGTCGCCTCCGTCTCGCGGCCGTCGAGCAGGTCGAGCGCGACCTGCGCGCCGAAGCGCGTGGCGCCGACGCCGAGGCCGGTGTAGCCGACCGCGTACGCCACGTCGCCGCCGAGGGCGGTGCCGAAGAACGGGAAGAAGCGGCTGCATGTGTCGATCGCGCCGCCCCAGCGATGGGTGAAGCGGATCCCCTCGAGCGCCGGGAAGATCGTGACGAGGTGCTGGGAGAGCGTCGCGAAGGTCTCCTCGCCGGCGTCGTCGTGGACCGTCGAGACGGGGCCGCCGTAGCGATAGACGGCGTCGTAGCCGCCGAACAGGATGCGGTCGTCGGCGGTCAGGCGGTAGTAGTGGAACTGGTTGGCGCAGTCGGCAAGACCCTGCCGCCCGCGCCACCCGATCGCCTCGATCTGCTCCGCGCTCAGCGGCTCGGTCACGAGCACGTAGTCGTAGACCGGGGCGATGTAATGCCCGAGACGCCTGAGCAGCGGCGGGAAGGCGCTGGTGCCGAGCAGCACCTTGCGCGCGCGCACGCGCCCGCCGGCCGTCGCGATGGTCACGCCCGCGCCGCCCGCGCCGGCGCCACCGCCGCCGTCGCGCTGGAGGCCGAGCGCGGCGCTGTGCTCGTGCACGCGCACGCCGGCCCGCAACGCCGCGTCGAGCAGCCCGGCGGCCAGTCGCGCCGGGTCGACGAGCGCCGCGCCGCTGCGCTGCAGCAGCCCGCCGAGGTAGAGCGGCGAGCGCACCTCGCGTGCGACCTCCGCGGCGTCGAGCAGCTCGACCGCGTGGCCGAAGCGGCGGGCCTGCGCGGCCGCCTCCTCCAGCCACGCCAGCTCGTGCGGCTCCTGCGCCAGCGTCAGCTCGCCCGGCTCCTCCCACGCGCAGTCGATCCCGTGCGCGCGGAGGTCGTCGCGCATGCCGGCGAAGCTCTCCAGCCCGAGCCGCTCCAGCAGCTCGATCTCGTCGGGGAAGCGCGCGGCCCCGTTGTCGATGCCGTGCGTCAGCGAGGAGGAGACGAAGCCGCCGTTGCGGCCGCTGGCGCCCCACGCGATCGTCGCCGCCTCCAGCAGCAGCACGTCGCGCGCCGGATCGGCGCGCTTGGCGTGCAGCGCGGCCCAGAGGCCGGTGAAGCCGCCGCCGACGATGCAGAGGTCGGTCTCGGCCGGGCCGGCGAGCGGCGGCTGCGGCGGGCGGTCCGGGAGCGCGTCGAGCCAGTACGGGGTCGGCGAGGCGTCGGCGTAGCGCGCGCGATCGGCGGCGCTGGGAGGTGTCGTCGGCCAGGGAGAGCTGATCGTGCGACCGTACCCCGCGCGAGCGCGCCCGCGAAGGCGCGGCCGCCGAGTTGCGACGCCCTGTCGCTCCGGTTCGCGCATTCAGCGACGGGTTGCCGCGTGGCGCGCGGTGCGACGCCGACGGCTGGGGCTGGCTCGGGCGGGCGCGGTCGAAGCGACGCCAGGCGCGCTGACCCAGCCGGGCGACTCGCAGGCGATCTCGCGTTCGAGGATGCTGCCGCGGCTGTGCCGGCGGGGCGGATCTCGGCACCCACATAGCACTTCTAATTCGTAAAATGCTACCTCCGGCAGACCCGGGGGAGATCATGGGAGTCGAAGCAAGGGGGTGCGTGGCCCGGACTGCTGCCGTAACGCGGCGCGGCGGACCCGCCGCGCCGGAACCGACCGAGGAGCAAGCCATGTCCATTCCCACGCGACTCGCCACGCTGCTGGCGGCCGTCGTGATGCTCGCTGCCGGCGCCGCGACGGCGTCGGCCGCACTAATACCACTCAACGTCAACCCGGCCGGGCAGTCTGTCGCCGCGTCGGTCGGGCCGGTGTCGTTCACGACGCTAGGAACTGGCGTCGTCATAACCTGCCAGCCGTCCTCGATCACCAAGGACGTGATCGCGAACGGCTCCGGCACGGTCGCCGTCGGCAACGCCGTCTACAACAACTGCGTCGGTCCTGCCGGCATTCCCATGACGGCGACCAATCCTGCCCAGTGGACGCTGCAGGTCGTCGGCGAGCTACTAGAGACTCCCGACAGAATGCTGCTAGTCGGCCTAGATTTCACGATCCCGGCCGGTGGGCTTCGCTTCACCTCAGCGCCTCCGGGGGTGTGCTCGTTCACCGTGTCGGGCAGCTTCACGCTCGGGAAGCTATTCCCGCCGCAGGCGCTACCGATAACGCAGGCGGTGACGCCGCTCGATCAATTCATCGTCCTACCACTACCGAAGCAAACGCTGACGGTCGCGAACGCCGCCTGCCTCGGAGTCGTCGTCAACGGCGACCGCCTCGAGAAGCGCGGCACGTACACGCTAAACAGGGCGTACACCGCGTCCCAGAGATAGATGGTCAGCGTCGCGGGACGGTCCGTTCCGCGACGCGGCCGCGGGTCAGCCGCCGCGAGCCGGGAGCTGCTCGGCGAGCCGCTCCATCGCGCGCTGGTTGCCGCGGCGCAGGGCGGCCCGCACGAGCGGGGCGAGGGCACGATCGGCGAACGGGGCCCGTCGCCAGGAGTACGTGAACGCGATCCGCGTGCCGCCGTCCGGCAGCTCGCTCAGCTCGTAGACGCCCTCGCCGACGCGGCGGCCGCCGGCGCTGACGTTGCGCTCGACGATCCGCCGCGGCGGCTGCGCCTCGACGACCTCGATCTCGACCGGCGGCTTGCGCCCGCCGGCCTTCGACTGCACGTGCGCCTTCGAGCCAACCCCGCGATCGGGGCCGGCGTAGGACCAGTCGACCAGCATGTGGTTCGTGAACGGCTCGTGATTGGCCATCACGTCGAGGAAGGCGAAGACGTCCGGGCGCGCCTGGGGGACGTCGATCGAGACCATCACGGGAGCAGGCATGATGTACCAGATGGTACAGTCTGCTCGATGGCGCGCAACGACGCTCGGGATCGCCTGCTGGAGCGCGCGATCGCGCACATCGCCGAGCGCGGGCTGAGCGACCTCTCGCTGCGCGAGCTGGCGGCGGCGATCGGGACCAGCCACCGCATGCTGATCCACCACTTCGGCTCGAAGGAGGGCCTCTGGGTCGAGGTCGTCCGCGCCGTCGAGGCGCGACAGCGGGCCGTCCTGCGGGAGCTGATCCCCGACCGATCAGCCGACCCGGCCGAGGCGGCGCGCGCCTTCTGGCGACACCTCTCCGATCCCTCGCTGTGGCCGAACGAGCGCCTCTTCTTCGAGCTCTACGGCCAGGCGCTGCAGGGCCGGCCCGGCACGACCGAGCTGCTCGACGGGATCGTCGACGACTGGCTCGAGCCGCTCGCGCAGATCGGAATCGCGCGCGGCATGGAGCCGGACGCCGCGCGCGCGAACGCGCGACTCGGCGTCGCGGTCACACGCGGGCTGCTGCTCGACCTGCTCGCGACCGGCGACCGCGACGGCACGACCGCCGCGATGGAGGCGTGGATCGCGCTCGCCACGGCCGCCCTGCCGCCGGCGCCCGGCGGCTCGCAGACCGGCGCCTGAGCGCCGAGGCTCCCGCGCCCCGCGCGTCAGGCCACGATCGGGGTGGTCTGCGCCAGCGCGATCTTCCAAACGCCGTCCCGCTCGACGAGCACGAAGGTCATGTTGCCGCGGTCGGCGCCCAGCGGCTCGGCGTCGGAGCGCCCGTCGGAGACGTGCTTGACGGCGTTGACGAGCGCGACGCCGGGCGCCGGGAAGCGGACGTCGACGATCTCGGTGCGGGTGCGCACCTGCGCCAGCGGTGACGCGAGGGCCCTGCCCATCACCTTGCGTATCTGCTTGCGGCCGGCGACGCGGCGGCCGACGAAGTTGACGATCGCGGCGTCGTCGGTCAGCAGGGCGACGAAGCCCTCTACGTCGCTCTGCAGGCGGTCGGCCTCGCGGACGATCGCCTCGACGGCCTGCTGCTGTTCGGCGGTGGTCGACATGCGTGGCTCCTTTGCGGCGGTTGACCTATCCGGAGCGTTTCGCTCCGGATAGTTCGAAGCATAGCGGAGCGCTTCGCTCCGCATCCGGTACGCTCGCCGCCGTGCCCGATCGCCGCTCTCGCCGCTCCGACGCCCAGCGCAACGACCGTGCCCTGCTGCGCGCGGCGCGCGCCGTGATCGCGCGCGACGGCGCACGCGCGTCGGTGGCGGCGATCGCTGCGGACGCGGGCGTCGGCGTGGGGAGCCTCTATCGCCGCTGGCCCAGCAAGGAGAAGCTGTTCGAGCACCTCCTCGAGGTCGCCAACGAGGAGTGGGACCGGATCGCCCAGGAGGGACTCGCGCACGAGGACCCCTGGGAGGGGTTCGCCCACTACTTCGCCGCGGCCGTCGGCTTCGGACCGGGCACGCTCGGACCGCTCGCCGGCACCGTCGAGCTCACCCCGCGCGCCGCCGCGGCCGCCCGGCGGTCAGACGAGGCGGTCGAGGCGATCATCGCCCGCGCCCGGTCGGCCGGCGAGCTGCGGGCCGACGTCACGGCGGTGGACGTCTCGCTGCTGATCGAGCAGATGAGCCGATCGCCGCTGATCGAGCAGCTGGCGCAGCAAGGTCGCGACGACCTGCGCGACGCCGCCGCCCACGCCCGCCGGCGCCTCGTCGCGATCGTCCTCGACGGACTGCGCGAGCCCGCCGCCACCCCGCTGCCCGGCCCGCGCCCAGCCGAACGGCTGCTGACAGCGCGCTGGGAGATGGTCGAGTACCGCCCCGCGCGCTGAGCCCAGCGCCCGCGACGACACTCCACCTCACAGCGACGCGGGGCTGACGGCCGCGAGCGGACGCTCGCGGCCGTCGTCCTGCCCGTCGGCCTATCTGCCTTCGTAGCCGAAGAGCTCGCCGCCTCTGGTCACGACGACGCCGCCGGGGCCGCGGGCGTCACCGTCCTCGGTGATCGTCAGTCTGCCCTGCGCGCCCTCGAACGTTCTCATCGCGGCGAGCGCTCTCCGCACCTCGCCGTGGTCGGTCGTGCCGGGCACGCCCCCTCGCAGGTGAGCCGAGGCCCGCGCCGGGCATGCCGCCCGCTCCGTTGACCGTCTTCAGCGTGGTCCATATGATGAAACTCGCAAGCAGTATTTTGAAAGCGAGCTCCAGGCTGACGGTGGCGTCCAGCCTGGGCGGCAAGGAGGCGATCGATGCGGATGGCGACGGAGCGCGCGGCACTGGTGACGGGCGGAGCGTCGGGGATCGGGCTCGAGACGGCGCGCAGGCTGGTCGCGGACCGCCTCCGCGTCGCGCTGCTCGACCTGCCCGGCGACAGGCTCGACGCGGCCGCCGCCGAGCTGACCGCGGCCGCGCGCGCGCACGAGCCGTCGGCGGCGCCGGTCGTCGCCGTCGCCGCCGACGTCCGCCGGCCGGCCGCGGTCGCTGCCGCGGTGGGCGACGCGATCGACGCGCTCGGCGGGCTCGACACGCTCGTGGTCTGCGCCGGCGTGATCCACATCAAGCCGCTGGCCGACGTCAGCGAGGACGACTGGGACCGCACGCTCGACGTCAATCTCAAGGGCGCCTTCCTCTGCTGCCAGGCGGCGGCGCCGGCGCTGACGGCCAGCGGACGCGGGCGGATCGTGATGATCAGCTCCGACGCCGGCCGCCGCGGCGTGCCGCTCCTGCACGCCTACTCCGCCTCGAAGTTCGGCCTCGTCGGCCTGACGCAGTCGCTCGCGGGCGAGCTCGCGCCGCACGTCACCGTCAACGCGATCTGCCCCGTCAGCACGCCCGGCACGGAGATGGGCCGGCAGGTGATGGCGTTCAAGACGGCCGCCACGGAGCGCAGCGAGCAGGAGGTGCTCGACGACATCGCGCGCCAGTTCCCGCTCGCGCGTGCCGGGACGGAGGCCGACGTCGCCGACGCGGTGCGCTTCTTCGTCTCCGACGCCGCGAGCTTCGTGACCGGCGTCGCGCTCGACGTCGACGGCGGCGCGGGCCTCAACGCGATGCCGGGAGCGCAGGCATGACCCGAGCCGACCGGCCGCCGTTCACCGACACGCACGTCCACTTCTTCGACATGACGCACCCGCGACTGCGCTTCGACTGGCTGCCGCCGGGCGGCGATCCCGCCGAGACCGCCGTGCTCGGCGAGTACGGCGCGGTCCGCTCGGAGCGCTACTGGGCCGACGACTACGTCGGCGAGACGCGGCTGCACGACGTCGCCCGCGTGATCCACGTGCAGTGCGCGATCGGCAGCGAGGACCCGGCCGAGGAGACCCGCTGGCTGCAGGCCTTCCACGACCGCCTCGGCATCCCCCACGCCGCGATCGGCTACGCCGACCTCGCCGACCCGGAGGTCGGCGCGCTGCTCGAGCGCCACCGCGCGTACCCGATCTTCCGCGGCATCCGCGACCTGCGCGAGGACGACTACCTCACCGACCCGCAGTGGGAGCAGGGCTTCGCGCTCCTGGGCGAGCACGGTCTCGTCTGCTGCGACGCGCCGGCGCTCGAGCAGGCCGGCGCCGCCGCGGCGATCGCCGCCCGCCATCCCGGCGTCACCTACTGCGTCGACCACGCGCTGATGCCCCTCCGACGCGACGCGGCCTACTTCGCGCAGTGGCGCGACGGCCTGCGCACGCTCGCGCAGGTGCCGAGCACGGTCGTCAAGATCTCAGGGCTGGGCCAGGTCGACCACCGCTGGACGGTCGACTCGCTGCGCCCGTGGGTGCTCGCGTGCGTCGAGGAGTTCGGCGTCGAGCGCGCGTTCTTCGGCAGCAACTGGCCGGTCGACCGCCTCTACAGCGGCTTCGGCGACCTGCTCGACGCCTACGCCGAGATCGTCGCCGACTTCACCCCCGGCGAGCGGGCCGCCCTCTTCGGCGGCACCGCCAACCGGGTCTTCGGCATCAGCTGACCGCAGCCCTCGACGCCGCGGGCTGCGCCGAGCGCACGCCGACGATCAGCTCGATCAGCTTGTGCTCGTCGAGCTCGCTCGTCGGCAGCTCGGCGACCTTCCTGCCGTGCCGCAGCACGATCACGCGGTCGGCGATGTCGAGCACGTGCGGCAGGATGTGGCTGATGATCGCGACCGAGATGCCGCGGTCGCGGACCTGTCTGACGATCTCGAGCACCTTCGCCGACTGCGCGACGCCGAGTGCGGCGGTCGGCTCGTCCATGATGACGAGCTTCGACGCCCACACCATCGCGCGGGCGATCGCGACGCTCTGCCGCTGACCGCCCGAGAGCGCCGACACCGGCGATCCGTACAGCCTCGGGATGTTGATCGAGAGGTCCGAGAGGTGGGCCGCCGCCTCCTTGCGCATCGCCTTCTTGTCGACCGCGCCGAACAGCCGCAGCGGACCTCTGCGCATCGGCTCGCGGCCGAGGTAGATGTTGGTGACGACGTCGAGGTTGGGCGGCATCGCGAGGTCCTGGAAGACCGTCTCGACGCCGTGCGCCCGCGCCTCGATCGGCGACCGGATCGAGACCGGCACCCCGTCGATGCGGATCTCGCCCTCGTCCGGCGTGACGGCGCCGGAGATCATCTTGATCAGCGTCGACTTGCCGGCGCCGTTGTCGCCGACGATCGCGACGATCTCGCCGCGCATGATGTCGAAGTCGACACCGTCGGTCGCGACGATCGACCCGTAGCGCTTGCGCAGCCCGCGGGCCTCGATCAGCGGCGTCTCCGCCTGCGTCGCAGCCATCTACTTCACCACCTTCAGCGCAGCCCGCCGGCGCGCCTCGTCGAGGATGATCGCGATCAGCAGCGCCCCGCCGACGACGACCGGCTGCCAGAAGCTGGAGACGTCCTGCAGGACCAGTCCGTTGGCGATGATGCCCAGCAGCAGCAGGCCGACCAGCGTGCCGACGACCGTGCCGCGACCGCCCTCCAGCGCCGTGCCGCCGATGATCACCGCGGCGAGGATCGTCAGCAGGTCGTTCTGCCCGGCCGCCTGGAACGGCGCGACCGAGCCCGACGACGCGCAGACGACGACGCCGGCGACGCCGGCCGCGAGCCCCGCGGCGACGTAGACGAGCGTCTTGACGCGCGTGACCGGCACGCCCGAGAGCCGCGCTGCGTCCGCGTCGCCGCCGATCGCGAAGACGTGCACGCCGAAGCGCGTGAAGCGCAGGATGCAGAAGGCGACGAGGAAGGTCCCCAGCATGATCAGCGTCGGCGTCGGCACGTTGCCGATCAGCCGCGAGGTGCCGATCTCGCGGAAGGCCTCGTTGTCGATCACGAGCGCGTCGCCCTCGGTCAGCACGAACGCCAGCCCGGTGAAGAGGAAGTTGGTCCCGAGCGTGACGATGAACGGATTGAGGTTGCCGACCGCGATCAGCAGCCCGTTGAGCAGGCCGATCGCGCCGCCGGCGGCGACGCCCAGCAGGACCGCCGGCACGACCGGCACGCCGGCCGACAGCGTCGCCTGCGCGACGATCCCGGCCATGATGAAGATCACGACCGGCGAGAGGTCGATGCCGCCGCTGATCACGACGATCGTCGCGAACGCCGCCGCGATCCCGACGACGGCCATCGCCGACGTGATGTTGAGCAGGTTGCGCTCGCTGAAGAAGTACTCGTTGGCGAACGTCAGGTACAGGAACAGCAGCAGCGTCACGAACGGCAGCGCGTAGTGCGGCCGCAACAGCACGCCGCGCACGCGCGCGGCGGTGCTCTCTCTGCCGTCGCCGAGGTTGACGGTCCCGACCGAGGCGGCCGCCGCGCGGGCGGCTCTCCCGGTCGTCTGCTCGGTGGTCTCGGTCGGCACGGCTAACCGCCCGGGTAGTAGTCGTCGATCGTGTCCCTCGTCAGCTGCACCAGCTCGGTGCCGAGGAACGACGGCACGGCGTTGCCGGCCATCAGGTCCTGGAGCATCGGGATCGCGTACTCGCCGAATCTCTCGCCGAAGAACGCGACCGACATGTCCTGGGTGCCGGCGCGCACGCTGCGGCGCGACGACTCGTCGTCGGCGCCGGCGGCCGTCAGCGTGTCGGCGTCGGCGAGGTCGCTCTCGCCGATCGCGCGGATCATCTCCTGCATCCGGATCGAGTCGATCGCGGTGAACGCGACGTGTCTGTACTGCGGGTGCGCGGTCAGCCAGTCGGTCACTCTCTTGTAGCCCGACTGGGACTCCGACTGCTTGCAGACGATGTCGTGGACGTCCCCGGGCGCCAGTCCGAAGTCGCTGTCGGCGACCGCTCTCTTGACGGTCTCGAACATCGCGTTGACCGACGGCCCGTTGTCGGGGTCGGTGCACTGCACCAGCGCCGTCTCGCGCGGAGACCAGCCGCGCTCTCTCGCGCTCGTCGCGACGAACTCGCCGATCTCGGTGCCGACGTCGGGCCAGTGGTTGCCCATCGCGGGCCGGCCCTCGATCGCGACGTAGAGCTGGATCGACGGCATGCAGCCCTCGCCCTCGACGATGTCGTGGAAGCCGGGCAGGAGGCTGACGTCGAGGTTGGCCTGGATCAGGCCCCTGTTGCGCTTGACGATCGCCGAGTTGGCGGCGTTGTTGGGCTCCGTTCGCGACGGATATCTGAGGTTGTAGACGTCGAGCTCCATGCCGGCCTCCTTGGCGACGCGCTCGATGCTTCTCGAGTTGTCGATCCCGAAGGGGTCGGTGTTGCCGTAGTGCATGTAGCCGATCTTCGCGTCGCCGCCGGTGACCTCGCGGACGTCGGCCCTGTACTCGGACGGATGGTCCTCGGCGACCTCGAAGCCGCAGCTGGCGTTGTTCCAGCGGTACCAGGGCGCGACCGCGGCGCCGACCTTGGCGCTCGACAGCACTCTCGTGCCAAGCTCGAGCCCTGTTCCGTAGTCGCCGGCAGACGCGGCCTCGCCGCCGCCTCCGTCGTCGCCGCCGCTGCTGCCGCACGCGCCCAGCCCAAGGGCGGCGGCGCAGAGCGCGATCGACGCGAACTTCGATTGACGCACCATGCCTCCTGAGGTCGCCCGAGCCGCTGGCCCGGATCTCGGATCCGGTGGGCGCCGCCCCGCGCCGACACCGCTTCATTTCACGATCTGAAATCTCCTCCAGATTCCGAAATCAAGCTAACCGAGGGCGCGGGGCCTGTCAAGGCGCGCGGGCGCGGCGCGGCCGAGCGCCGCTGGACACCGTGCGGTGCGATGCGGCGGGCGGGCGGCGGTCGGCGCCCGGCCCGGTCGCTCGTTCAGGCGCCGGTCGCTCGTTCAGGCGCCGGTGGCGAGGTCGCCGGCGGCGACCTGCGCGACGACGTCGAGCAGCTGCTCGGTCAGCTCGGCGCGCCGCTTCTTGAAGCGGTCCGTCGGCACCGAGACGCCGTAGGCGGCGATGATGAGGTCGCTCTGCAGCAGCGGCGCCGCGACGCAGGAGACGCCGAGCGCGTACTCCTCCAGGTCCATGCCGTAGCCGCGCCGGCGGATCCGTCTGAGCTCGGCCTCCAGCGCGTCGGGCTCGACGATCGTGTTCGGCGTCAGCGCCGTCAGCGGATGGCTGCGCAGGTACGCCTGGCGGACCTCCGGCCAGGCGTACGCGAGCAGCACCTTCCCGTTGGCGCGGGCGTGACCGTCGGCGTAGGGGCCGCTGGCGACCTCGGCGACGCGCACGATGTGGCTGCTCTCCACGGAGGCCAGCACGCGGATGTCGTACTCGCCCCAGTCGGCCAGGTAGACGGTCTCGCCGGTGCGCCGCGCCAGCTCGCGCAGCCCGGCGAGCAGCCCCTCGGAGACCGACTTGCCGCGCAGATAGGCCTGCGCGAGGATCGCCGCGTTGCGACCGAGCACGTAGCGGCGGCGGGCGTCCTTGGTCAGCAGGCCCTCGTCGACCAGCGTGTTGACCAGGTGGTAGGCCGTCGGCAGCGCCAGCCCGCGCGCCTCGGCGATCTCCTTCGCCGTCGCGCCGTGCGCCTGCTGGGCGACCCACAGCAGCAGCTGCGAGGCGCGCGCGACGGACTGGATCCGAGTGCCTTCGCCCTCCCCACCGTTCTTCATATGGTGAAACGATACATCGCCATCGTGGATCGCCGCGCCACCGCATCGGGGCCGGACTGCGGTCAAGCCCCGCTGAGCCGTTCGGTCGGTTGGCCGGTGATCTCCGCGATCAGGTCGAAGTCCTTGTCCTGATGCAGGAGGGTCAGACCAGCGCGCTCGGCGATCGCTGCGATGAGCAGGTCGGGCACCGACGGCGCACGATGTTGGCCGCGGTCGGCGAGCAACCCGAGGACCTCGACGGCACGATCCTCCGAAGCGGGCGCCATGTACTCGACGGGCATCGACGCGACGGGCGGCTGGCGCAGCCCCGCGCGAAGATCGTCGGCGTCTCGCGCCGAGTAGCCGACTTCGAGCAACGTGACCGTGGCGATGCGCACCAGCCCCCGCTCGATCCGACCGGCCCACGACTCGCTGTCCGGGCTGCGTCCCAGCCGCACCAGCGCGGACTTGTCGATCAACCAGCCCGGCGGCTCGGTCGTCTCGCTCACGACCAGGCTCTGCGCATGACGTCCGGGTCGTCGAGATCGGAGAAGCGAGCGGCGAACCGCCGCAGATCGTCTGACGTCACCGGCGCCGACGGACGGGACGCCACCTGATGGAGGCGTCGCCGCAAATACTCAGTCCGCGAGAGCCTGAGCGCCGCGGCGAGCGCGTCGATCCGCGCGAGGTCCTCCGCGGGCACGTCCCGAATCAGCACGTCTGGCATGCGCCCGAGGATATCAGGCGATATCTCCGTCGCCCGAGCGCGAAGCGACCCAGCGCGGCCTCCTCGATCTCGACCCCGAGCCCCGGCGCGTCGCGCAGCGCCAGCAGGCCGTCGCGCTGCACCCATGGGTCGGCCACGACGTCGTGCTGCATCGGCGACGGGTGCGGCTTGAAGTCGAGCGTGTCGCCGTGCTCGGAGAGCGCCAGCACGTGCAGGCTGGCGGCCGTGTTGAGCGCGCCGCTCCAGCTGTGCATCGAGTACCTGATGCCGGCCGCCTCGACCTGGCGCACGACCTCGCGGCAGCCGGTCAGGCCGAGGCAGCGCCCGGGGTCCAGCTGCAGCACGTCGACCCCGCCGGAGGCGATCACGTGGCGGTAGGACTCCGGCCCCCACTCGTCCTCGCCGGTGCCGACCGGCGTCACCGTCGCGGCGCGCAGGCGCCGGTGCAGCTCCAGCTCGGCCGGATGCAGCGGCTGCTCGACCCAGCGCAGGTCGAACTGCTCCCACTCGCGCAGGCGCCGCTGCGCCGTCTGCAGGTCCCAGACGCGCTGCGCGCCGGGCACGTCGACGACGAGCGACAGCTCGTCCCCGATCACCCCCCGCACCTCCGTCAGGTAGCGCAGGTCGCGCGCGCGGTCGGTGCCGAAGACCGAGTCGAGCGTCATGCCCCAACCGGCCTTCACGATCCGGTAGCCCTGGTCGCGCATCGACTGGAACTCCGCGAGCGTCCAGTCGAGGTCGTCCATGTCGAAGATGATCGACCCCATCGCGGGCAGCTCCCGCCGCAGCCGGCCGCCCAGCAGCGACGCGACCGGCTGGCCCAGCAGCTTGCCCTTCAGATCCCAGAGCGCCATGTCGATCGCGCTGATCGCGAAGGCCGCGATCCCCTCCACGCCGAACCAATACGCGTGTCTGCACATCGCGTGCCAGTGCGCCTCGACCTCGGTCGCGTCGCCGCCGATCACCAGCGGCGCGAACGCCTGCTCCACGAGCAGCCGTGTCGCCAGCGTCGCCGGGGGCAGCTGCGAGATCGCCTCGCCCCAGCCGACCGCGCCGGTGTCGGTCTCGATCCGCACGAGCGTGACGCAGCGCTCGGCGCCGCGGTAGTGCGGCTCGGCGTAGACGAGCGGGAACGCCTCGACGCGCGCGACGACGTGCTCCGGCGCGCTCATGCCGCCGCCTCCGCGAACGCCGGGCCGCCCGGCGGCAGCTGCACCAGCTCGACCGTGATCCCGTCCGGATCGCGCAGATAGCAGATGTAGCCGCCCTCGTAGGGCCCCCATTCGACCCGCACCGGCTCCGGGGAGCGGAACTCAGCGCGGCCGCGCAGCCGCGCGTAGTCGGCCGCGAGGTCCTCCGTGATCAGGCAGAGGTGCCCGTTGCCGACGGTGAACGTCTCCATCGAGCCCGTCTGCGGCGGCGGGTCGAGGTACTGGATCAGCTCCAGGAACGTGCCCGGCAGCGGCAGCACGGCGACGTCGATCCGGCAGCCGGGGTAGCCGACGATCCGCCCCAGGTACGGCCGCTCCCAGATCTTGCGCACTGTCGGCTCGGTGCCGAGCAGCTCGCCGTACCAGGCGATCGAGCGGTCGAGGTCTGAGACCGTGAAGCCGACGTGGTCGAGACCGGTGAAGTGCATGCGCCTCTTCTCTCGTGAACGAAAACGGCGGCGGCGTCAGCCGCCGGCTTCCAGCGGGTGGGTCGCGAGCGCCGTGACCTCGATCTGCGCCCACGGGTGCAGCGGCAGGCCGCAGATCAGCTCGTGCAGCTGCGTGGCGTCGTCGGCGACCCAGACGCCGACGTTGCGCAGGCCGCCGGGCAGGCGCCAGATCCGCTCGATCGCTCCGCTGCGGCGGAGCGCGAGCCCGTGCTCGCGCTCGGCCGCCAGCAGCTCGGCGCGCCGCGCCGCCGGCAGCTCCGGCGGCAGCGCGACGTCGATCCGGACGAGGAACTCCATCAGCCCGCCAGCAGGCCGCGGATCTCGTCCGCGATCCGCTGCTCGCTCGGAAGCCACGCCTCCTCGAGGCCGCCGGCATACGGGACCGGCGTGTCGGGAGCGCTGATCAGCAGCGGCGGGGCGTCGAGCGACTCGAAGCGGTCGGCGACGACGCGCGCCGCGACCGTCGCGCCCCAGCTGCCGGCCAGCGGCGACTCCTGCACGACGACGAGGTGCGCGGTCCGGTCGACGCTGGCGCCGATCGTCTCGAAGTCGATCGGCAGGACCGTGCGCGGGTCGACCAGCTCGACCTCGACGCCCTCGGCCGCGAGCGCCTGCGCGGCCCGCTCGGCCCGCTGGCGCATCAGCTGCGTCGCCACGACCGTGACGTGCTCGCCGCTGCGGATCACCGCCGCCCTGCCGATCTCGACCGGCGGCGCGTCGTCGGTCAGCGAGCCCTTCGCGTTGTACATGCCCTTGTGCTCGAAGAACAGCACCGGGTCCTCGTCGCGGACCGCGGCGCGGAACAGCGCGTAGGCGTCGGCGACCGACCCGGGCACGACGATCTTCAGCCCGGGGCAGTTGAGGAACCAGTTCTCGACCGTCTGCGAGTGCTGGGAGGCGAAGCCGGCGCCGGCGCCGTTGGCGAGGCGGATCGTGACGGGCAGCGTCACCTGGCCGCCGGTCATGTAGCGGTACTTGGCGAGCTGATTGGCGATCTGGTCGAAGCAGACGCCCGCGAAGTCGGCGAACATCAGCTCCGCGACCGGGCGCCGGCCCTTGAGCGCCGCGCCGATCGAAGCGCCGACGATCGCCTGCTCGGAGATCGGCGTGTCGAGCACGCGCTCGCCGCCGAAGCGCTCCCACAGCCCCTCCGTCGCCTTGAACGCGCCGCCGGCCGCGGCGATGTCCTCGCCGATCATGAAGACGCGATCGTCCTCGGCGAGCGCGTCCTCCATCGCCCGCCGGATCGCCTCCTTGTAGGTGACCTCGCTCATGCGTACACGTCCTCGTGGATCAGCTCGACTGCGGGGGCCGAGGCGGCCAGCGCCGCGGCGTAGCCCTCCGCGACGGCGGACTCGGCGTCGGCGCGCGCCTGCGCGATCGCCGCCGCGGCGACGCCGCGCTCGGCCAGCAGCGCCTCCAGCCGCGGGATCGGGTCGTGCTCCAGCCAGCGCTCGAGCTCGCCCGCGGGGCGGTACTTCGCCGGGTCGGTGCGCGAGTGTCCGCGATGGCGGTACGTGAGGCCCTCGACGAAGGTCGGCCCCTCGCCCGCGCGGGCGCGCGCGACCGCCTCGGCGACGACGCGGCGCACGGCGACGACGTCGTTGCCGTCGACGCGCACGCCGGGCATGCCGTAGCCGGCGGCGCGGTCGGCGAGCTGCTCGACCGGCGTCGTGCTCGGCAGCGGCGAGTACTCGCCGTAGAGGTTGTTCTCGCAGAAGAAGACGACCGGCAGCCTCCAGATGCCCGCGAGGTTGAGCGCCTCGTGGACGGCGCCGATGTTGGTCGAGCCGTCGCCGAAGAAGCAGAGGCTGACGGCCTCGGTGCGGTCGAGCCTGGCGGCCAGCGCCAGCCCGGTCGCGATCGGCAGGTGCGCGCCGACGATCGCGAACGACCCGTAGGCGCCGACCTCGACGTCGGTCAGGTGCATCGAGCCGCCCTTGCCGCGGCAGAGGCCGGTCTCGCGGCCAAGGATCTCGGCGAAGGTGCGCTCCAGCGACGCGCCCATCGCCAGCACGGCGCCGTGCCCGCGGTAGGTGCAGACCATCGAGTCGCCCGGGCGCAGCGCGCTGCACGCGCCGACCGCGCAGGCCTCCTGGCCGTTGCAGAGGTGCGTCGAGCCGCGTACGAGGTTCTTCGTGAAGGCGCGCTGGATCTCGTCCTCGAAGCCGCGGATCTCGATCATCCGCCGCAGCATGCCCAGCAGCTCGTCGTCGGTCGGGTCGCCTTCGACCACGGCCGACGACGACGTCGTGTCAAGCCTCATCGGACCTGCCAATCGTTTCAGACTGTGAAATAGATGCCAACAGAATGAAAGATTCCCACGGTGCCGGCACGGGTGTCAAGCGGCGCGCGGCGGGTGGTCGTACTCCGCGGCCGTGGTGAGGCCGCCGTCGACCGTGATCGCCGCGCCCGACAGGCCCGACGCCCCCGGGCCGACGAGGAAGCAGAGCGCCTCCGCGACCTCCCGCGGCTCCAGGATCCGTCCGACCGGCGTGCGCCGCGCCATCGCGGCGCGCGCCGCCGCCGGGTCCTCGAGCTGGTCGAAGTGCCGCTGCAGCAGCGGCGTCTCGATCGCGCCGGGGCAGACGGCGTTGATCCGCACGCCGTCGCGCGCGTGCTCCAGCGCCGCCGAGCGAACCGCGTGCAACAGCGCCGCCTTGGAGGTGGCGTACGCGCTCATCTCCTGCTCGACGATGAACGAGTCGACGCTGCAGACGACCGCCACGGCGCCGCCGCCGCGCGCGACCATGCCCGGCAGGAGCGCCTGCATCCCGCGCACGACGCCGAGCACGTTGACCTCGAAGAGGCGGCGGAAGTCGTCGAGCCCGGTCTCCAGGAAGGGACGCACGACGATCGTGCCGGCACAGGCGACGAGGGCCCCCGGGCCGCGCGGATCGCACCGCGCGCAGGCCGCCGCGACCGCCTCCCAGGTCGCGTCCTCGGCGACGTCGCCCCGCACCCAGTCGACGCCGGCGCCGTCGAGGCCGGCGGACGCCGCGCCCAGGTCGACCGCGACCACCGCGGTCCCGCGCGCGACCAGCGCCTCGGCCGCCGCGCGCCCCACCCCCGAGGCCGCGCCCGTTACGACGGCCAGTGCAGGGTCGATCGCCCCGCCGTCGGTGGTCAGAGTCATCGCCTTCCTCCCGTTCGTCGTCTTGACGCCTCCGGCGCGCCAAGGCTAGCATTCAATATTGCTGAATCAGTTTCAGCATTTGAACTCCATGCCCGCCCGCCGCCGCTCAGGCGGTCGCATCCGCGACCGCCCCGGCCGGCGCGATCCGCAGCGAGAAGCCCGCCTCCTCGCGCTGCGCCGCCGGCAGCTCGACGCACGTCCCGTGCGGCGAGCGGGTCCACGCGAGCGGGCCGCCGCCGCCGGCCCGGGTGACCTGCGCGCCGGGCGCCAGCTCGACGTCGAGGTCGACGGCCGCGCGCCGCGTCGGCCCCAGGACGATCGCGTGGACCGCGTCGGCCGAGCGGGTGTAGCGCACGCCGACGCCCTCGTTGGTGACGCCGCGGGCACGCTGCCAGCGGCGCGTGCCGTGGATCGCCTCGCCGTTGACGGCCAGCCAGGCGCCCAGCGCGCGCAGGCGCTCGGCCTGCGCCGGCGGGATCCGCCCCGCCCCGTCCGGGCCGACGTTGAGCAGCAGGTTGCCGCCGCCGGCGACCACGTCGGCGAGCAGGTGCACGAGCGCGGCGGCGTCGAGGTAGGTGCGGTCGTCCTCCAGGCGGTTGTAGCCGAACGAGGTGCCGATGCCGCGGCAGGCCTCCCACTTCCTGTCCGCCGGCCCGTCGACCTCCGCGTACTCGAGCGTGACGAAGTCGGCGTGCAGCCTGCCGTCGGACTGGCGCGGGATGTCGAAGCGGTCGTTGACGACGCCGTCGGGCACGCGCCGGCGGTAGGCGTCGAGGAACCCCTCCAGCTCGGGCATCGCGACGGCGCAGTAGTCGTTCCACAGCACGCTCGGCGCGTAGCGGTCGACCAGCTCGTCCCAGTGCGCACGCGCGTACTCGGGGTAGCCGGGCGCCGCTCTCAGCGCAGCGTGCATCGAGGCGGTGTCGACGATCGGGAGGCCGCCGAACGACCAGTCGAGACCGCCGCAGTAGTACGTGCCGAAGCGCATGCCGGCGGCGCGCACGGCGCCCGCCAGCTCGCCGACGACGTCGCGCTCGCTCTGCCACGCCGGCTTGCGGGGGTGCGGGCGGTCGCTGGGCCACAGCAGGAAGCCGTCCTCGGTCTTCGTCGTCAGCACGACGTAGCGGGCGCCGGCGCTCGCGAACAGCTCGGCCCACGGCTCGGCCTCCCAGGCCGGGATCGAGCGCGTGCGGAACTCCTCCGCGAACGCCGCGTAGCTGCGCTCGCCGTAGGTCTCGGCGTGGAAGCGCTGCGTCTCGCTGCCGGGCACGAGCATCGCGTTCTCGTACATCTCCGCGTACGGCATCAGCCGCCACTGCTGGCGCTGGCGCCACAGCGGCGTCTGCGGATCGAACGTGAGGTCGGGCGCGGTCAGCGGCGCAAACGCGGGGATCGCGGCCGCGTTCCAATGGATGAAGATCCCGAGCTTGGCGTCGTCGTACCAGCTCGGCAGCGGCGGGCCCGCGGGCGGCTCGGCGGCGGCCATCAGCGCGGGGCCATCCGCAGCCCGCCGTCGAGGCGGATGACCTCGCCGTTGAGCATCGGATTGTCGACGACGTGCGCGACCAGGCTCGCGTACTCCTGCGGCTGTCCCAGCCGCGACGGGAACGGCACCGCCGAGGTCAGCGCGTCGCGCGCCTCCTGCGGCAGCGGGGCGATCATCGGCGTGTCGAACAGCCCGGGCGCGATCGTCGCGACGCGCACGCCGCTGCGCGCGAGCTCGCGCGCGACCGGCAGCGTCAGCGCCGCCACGCCGCCCTTGGAGGCCGCGTAGGCGACCTGCCCGATCTGACCGTCGAACGCCGCCACCGACGCGGTGCAGACGCAGACGCCGCGCTCGCCGCCCGCCTCGGGCGCGTTGCCCGCCATCTCGCCCGCGGCCAGCCGCAGCGCGTTGATCGTGCCGAGCAGGTTGACCTCGATCACGGCGGCGAACGCCTCCAGCGGCGTCGGCCCCTCGCGGCCGACGAGCTTGGCGCCGTCTCCGCGCCCGGCGCACAGCACCGCGACGCGCAGGCCGCGGTCCGCCTGCGCGGCGACCTCGACGGCGGCGCCGGTCGACGCCGGGTCGGTCACGTCGGCGCGCACGGCGACGCCGCCGATCTCCCGCGCCAGCTCCTGCGCCCGCTCCAGCGCGAGGTCGGCGACGACCACCCGCGCGCCGTCGGCGGCCAGCCGTCGCGCCGTCGCCTCCCCCAGTCCGGACGCGCCGCCGAAGACGACGGCGCCCGCTCCCTCCACCTGCATCTGCTCACTCCTGTCTGTCTGTCATCGCCTACCCGAGCACCAGCTCGGCCGCGGTGCGGACCGTGGCCGCGTCGCCGCTGATCAGCAGCGTCGTGACGATCGACTCGCGCCACGCCTCGAGGTCGTGGCGGATCTTGTCGGGCGGCCCGACCAGCGCCAGCTGCTCGATCAGCCTGCGCGGGATCGCCGCGCCGGCCTCGTCCTTGCGGCCGGCGAGATAGAGGTCGGCGACCTCCCTCACCATCGCCTCGTAGCCCATCCGGATCGCGACGTCGGCGTGGAAGTTCCTGCCCTTCGCGCCCATGCCGCCGAAGTACAGCGCGTAGTAGGGCCGCAGCGAGTCGACCGCGCGCTCGACGTCGTCGTCGACGACGAACGGGACCGTCGCGCAGATCTCGAAGTCGTCGAGCGAGCGGCGCGCATCGGGCCGGGCGAAGCCCTCCTCCAGCGCGTCGCGGTAGAGCCGCTCGTGCCCGGGCGCGAACAGCATCGCGAACCATCCGTCGCACAGCTCGGCGGCGAGCGCGACGTTCTTCGGACCCTCGGCGCCGAGGTAGATCGGGATGTCGCGCCGCAGCGGGCGCAGCGACGACTTCAGCGGCTTGCCGAGGCCGGTCCCGCCCGGCAGCGGCAGCGGGTACGCGGGGCCGTCGTTGGCGACCGGGCCCTCGCGCGCCCACACGTCGCGCACGATCCCCAGGTACTCGCGCGTGCGCGCGAGCGGCTTGGCGAACGGCATGCCGTACCAGCCCTCCACCACCTGCGGTCCCGACACGCCGACGCCGAGCACGAAGCGCCCGCCCGAGAGATGGTCGAGCGTCATGGCGGCCATCGCGGTCGCGGTCGGCTGGCGCGCCGAGAGCTGCGCGATGCCGGTCCCGAGCCGGATCCGCCTCGTCGCCGGTCCCCACCACGCGAGCGGCGTGAGCCCGTCGGAGCCGTAGGCCTCCGCGGTCCAGATCGAGTCGAGGCCGAGCGCGTCGGCGGCGGCGATCGCCTCCGGCGCGCCGGCCGGCGGCCCGCTGGTCCAGAGGCCGGTGTGGAGGCCGAGTCTCAGCGCGCGCGTCATGCCGCCACCCGCGCCGCCAGCATCCGCGCCAGCTGCGCGCGCTGGTGCCCGGGGCCGCCGAGCAGCTGCGCGTCGAGCTGAGCCCGCTTGTAGAGCCAGTGGACGTCGGCCTCCCACGTGAAGCCGATCCCGCCGTGGGCCTGGATCGCCGACGCCGTCACCGTGCGACCGGCGTCGCCGGCGGCGGCCATCGCCATCGCGGCGCCCTCGGCCAGCCGCTCGGGCGCCGCGTCGGCCGCCCACGCCGCGAAGTAGGTCGCCGAGCGCGCCTGCTCGGTCTGCTTGAGCATCTCCGCGCAGCGGTGCGAGATCGCCTGGAAGGCGCCGATCGGCGTGTCGAACTGGCGGCGCTCCTTGACGTAGGCGGTCGTCAGCTCAAGCGCCCGCTGGCAGATGCCGACCAGCTCCGCGGCGACGGCGACGGTCGCGCGGTCGCGCGCGGCCGCGACGTCGCCGCCCAGCGGCTCGCCGCCGCCGGCGACCCGTCCGTAGGCGCGCGTCGGGTCGATCGTGACGGTCGCCTCGACCTCCGCCTCGTCGCCGGCGAGCAGCCGGCCTCCGCCCGCGTCGTCGAGCAGCACGATCACGCCGGCGCCGGGCGCGTCGGCGACGACGCCGCCGGCGCGGCCGAGCGCGCCGGTCAGCTCGCCGCTCGAGAGCCGCGGCAGCCAGCGCTCGCGCTGGGCGTCGGAGCCGCCGTGCTCGATCGCGAGCGCCGCCAGGACGGTCCCCAGCAGCGGCGTGACCGCGCATGCGTAGCCGAGCTCCTCGAGCAGGACGCCCAGCTCGACGCTGCCGAGCCCGTGGCCGCCGTGGCGCTCGGAGACCGCGATCCCCGGCCAGCCCAGCTCGCACAGCTCGCGCCACAGCGCCTCGTCGCGCTCGCCGCCCTCCGCCGCCTCGCGCACGCGCGCGAACGGCGAGCGGCTCGCGAGCAGGTCGCGCGCGGTGCGCTTGATCTCGTGCTGGTCGTCGGTGAAGTCGAAGTGCATCGCAGGCTCCTCAGCGTCGCGGCAGGCCGAGCACCCGCTCGGCGACGATGTTCTTGAGCACCTCGGTCGTGCCCCCCTCGATCGAGTTGCCGCGCGAGCGCAGCAGCTCGTGCGCCCACGCCGTCCCCTCCACGAGCGCGTCGGGGCCGAGCACGTCGACCGCCAGCTGCGCCAGCTCCTGGCTGGCCTCCGACCACATCCACTTCGTGACCGAGCCCTCCGGCCCGGGCTGACCGTGCTTCTCGGTCGACGTCAGGCCGCGGTAGGCGGTCAGGCGGATCGCCTCGGCGCGCATGTGCAGGTCGCCGAGCCGGTCGGCGACGCGCGGGTCGTCGAGCAGGCCGCGCGCCGCCGCCTCGGCGGCGAGCGCGTCGACCTGCTGGCGCAACCGCACCTGCAGGAAGAAGCCGAGGCCGGCACGCTCGTTCATCAACGTCGTGAGCGTCACCTTCCAGCCGTTGCCGACGCCGCCGACGACGTGGTCGTGCGGGACCCGCGCGCCCTCGATGAACAGCTCGTTGAACTCCGACTCGCCGGTGATCTGGCGCAGCGGCCGGATCTGCAGTCCGGGTTGCTCCATGTCCATCACGAAGTAGGTGAGGCCGTGGTGCTTCTTGGGCGAGTCGCTGCCGGTGCGCGCGATCAGCATGCACCACTTCGCGTACTGCGCGTTGGAGGTCCAGACCTTCTGCCCCTCGATCACCCACTCGTCGCCGTCGCGCGTCGCCTTGGTGCGCAGCGCGGCGAGGTCGGAGCCGGCGTCCGGCTCGGAGAAGCCCTGGCACCACGGCTCGCTGCCGGCGAGGATCGTCGGCAGCAGGCGCTGTCTGAGCTCCTCGCTGCCCCACGCCATCAGCGTCGGGCCGGCCAGCAGCAGGCCGAGCGCGTCGCCCGGCAGCGGCGCGCCGGCACGGCCCAGCTCCTCGAAGAAGATCGCCGACTGCGTGTAGGTCGCGCCGCGACCGCCGTACTCGACGGGCCAGTGCACGCCGGCCCAGCGACCGCTCGCGAGGCGCCGGTGCCAGTCCATGCGCCACGCCCACCTGGCGTCCTCGCCGGCCGGCTCGGGGCCCGGCCGGTTGACCTCCAGCCACGCACGCAGCTCGTCGCGGAAGGCGGCCTCGTGCTCGTCGAACGTCAGGTCCATCGCTCCTGCAGCTCCTGATCGGGGGAACAGGGATCAAGGTTAACGACCGTACACTTTTCGCGCAAGACAGGACCAGGCGACTTCGCCTGGTCCTGTACCGTGTGGGCACGATCGGGCCGGCCTGGCTCGAAAGTTAACGACATCACACCCACAGCAGTGGAGGAGAGATGGACGACGAGTACGGGCGCGTGCGGGTCGACCGCCCTGGGGACGGCGTCGGGCGCGTGACGCTCGCACGCCCCGAGCGGCGCAACGCCCAGGACCAGCAGATGCTCTACGAGCTCGACGCCGCGCTGAGCGCCTTCGGCGACGACGACGACGTCAGGGTGGTCGTGGTCGCCGCCGACGGCGACGACTTCTCCTCCGGCCACGACCTCGCCGCCAGATGGCTTCCGAGCGACACGGAGCGGCCGGTCACCCAGCACGGCGGCTGGGAGCAGCCCGGGCAGGACGGCTTCATGGCGATCGAGTCGGAGGTCTTCTTCGGCCTCTGCTGGCGCTGGCGCAACTTCCCCAAGCCGACGATCGTCCAGGTCCAGGGCCGCGTGATCGCCGGCGGCCTGATGCTGGTCTGGCCCTTCGACGTGGTCGTCGCCGCCGACGACGCGCTCTTCAGCGACCCGGTCGCCGCGTTTGGCGTCAACGGGATCGAGTTCTTCGCCCACCCCTGGGAGCTCGGCGCACGGCGCGCGAAGGAGCTGCTGTTCACCGGCGACCCGATCGGCGCCGAGGAGGCGCAGGCGGCGGGCATGGTCAACCGCGTCGTGCCGCGCGACGAGCTCGAGCGGACGACGCTCGCGCTGGCGGCCAGGATCGCCGCGCGACCGGCCTTCGGCGTGCGGCTGGCGAAGCAGTCGGTCAACCAGACGCAGGACGCGCAGGGCTTCTGGACCGCGCTGCAGGGAGCGTTCGCGCTGCACCACGTGACGCACGCGCACAACCAGCTCCTGCACGGCGCCGGCATCGACCCCGCCGGGATCGAGCTGATCCGCGCCGAGGCGCGCCGCAGCCGGCCGCCCGCCTGACCCGCGGCGGCGGCGGCGACCGGGCCGGCGCGGCGCGCGCCGGCCCGGGCGCTTCAGGCTCCCGTCACGGGCAGTCGCTCGCGGCCGGTCTGCCGTCGAGCCGGTCCTGCATCCAGCCCAGCGCCTCGCTCATGCCGAGGTCGACGATGTCGAGGTGTCTGGCGCCGGGATAGACGCTCAGCACCGAGGTCCAGCCCATCGTGCACGCTCTCTCCTGGATCCACTCGGTGCCCTCCAGCGGCGTCGTCGTGTCGGCGTCGCCCTGCAGGATCAGCGCCGGCTCCGTCGTCGCCTCGGTCGGGACGGCGTTCGCGTGCAGCCAGCCGGCGAGCTGGTCGGCCGCCGCGGTGCTCGACGCTCTGAACTCCTCGGCCGGCAGGTCGTACATCGCCTCGATCGCCTCCAGGTAGCAGCCCCCGTCGCGCACGACGTCGAGACGCGAGAGCGCGGTCGGGCCGAGGTGGTCGGCCAGGTCGATCTCCGGATGCTGGGTCTGGATCCCCAGCAGGATCATCGTCCAGAGGCCGCGCACGAACGGGCTGAGGTCCTGGATCTCGTAGGCCAGCAGCGAGGTGTCCGAGACCGGCGCGAACGCGATCGTGCCCTTGAAGTCGAGGTTTCCGAAGCCGTAGCGGCTGGCGACGCCGCCGGCCGCGATCGCGGCGTGCCCGCCCTGCGAGTGCCCGACCGAGAACCACGACCGCGACGCCCGCGGGCTGAGGATCCGTGCCGCGCGCACGATGTCGATCATCCCGCGCGCCTCGCTCTCGGCGATCAGGTACGGGTGGACGCCGGCGGTGCCGAGGCCCTCGTAGTCGGTCGCGGCGACCACGTAGCCGGCCCGCACGAACGCGAGCAGCGCCGGGTCGGAGAGGTAGTCGTCCATCCGCGACGGCGCGCACTGGTCGGCGACGCCGATCGTCCCGTGCCCCCATGAGACGACGGGCCAGCCGCCCCTCGGCGCTGGGCCTCTGGGCTTGAGCACCAGCCCACTGACGAGGCGCAGGTCGCCTCTGGTCGTCGTCGAGGTGTACTTGATGCGGTGCGCGACGACGTCGCTCGGCGCCGCGTGCGCGCGTCTGGCGTCGACCAGCAGGCCGGTGAAGCGCGGCCTGGCCGATCTGTCGCCGGCGGCGGCCGGCACGGCGGCCGCCAGCAGCGCTGCGAGCAGCGTTAAGCAGAGCGCGAGCACGCGCCCGAACGGCTGTGACATGTCCCTCTCCTTGTGGTGCGGTGGACCGTCAGACGTACGCGCCGCCCGAGCAGACGAGCACGTGACCGCTGACGTGGTTGGACTCCGGGAGGCACAGCAGGTAGACCGACCCGGCCGCCTCCTCCACGGTTCCGGCCCGCCCGAGCGGGGCGGCTTCCAGCACGGCCGCCAACGCGTCGGGCGGTGCGCCGATCGTCATCTCGTGCTCGCCGATCCGCGCGGTCGCGCCGCGCGGGGCGGTCAGGCGGGTCTCGATCACGCCGAACGCGACGGCGTTGACGTTGACGCGGTAGCGACCCCACTCGCGCGCGAGCGTCTTGGTCAGGCCGATCACGCCGGCCTTCGCCGCGGAGTAGCTGATCTGGCCGGCGATCCCGCCGTAGGCGCCGATCGACGAGATGTTGACGACCTTGCGGAAGTTCTCGATCCCCTCGGCCTGCTCGGCCTTCGACAGGGCGCGGATGTGGACGGCGGCCGCGCGCAGCACGCGGAAGGAGGCCGTCAGGTGCACGTCGACCATCGTCTCCCACTGCTCGTCGGTCATCTTCTGGATCGACGAGTCCCACGTGAAGCCGGCGTTGTTGACGACGATGTCGAGGCCGCCGAAGGCCTCCATCGCGGCGCCCGTGAAGCGCTCGCCGAAGCCCTCCTCGCGCACGTCGCCGGGCACGGCGAGCGCCCTGCCGCCGACGGCCTCGACCGCCGCGACCGTGCTCTGCGCGTGCTCGGCCTCGAGGTCGTTGACGACGACGCGGGCGCCGGCGCTCGCGAGCTTGACGGCGACGGCTCTGCCGATGCCGCGCCCGGAGCCGGTGACGACGGCGACCTTGCCGGCCAGCGGCAGCGCCGGGTCGGGCGCCGCGGGGGTCGCGATCCGCAGCTCGGGGCTCATCGGACCGCCTCCGCGCCGGAGCCGGCGCGTCGTGCCAGGCAGCGCTCGCGGATCGCCGAGCGGCGCACCTTGCCGGCGTCGTCGCGCAGGCGCTCGTCGGCCCGCTCCCAGGTCGCGGGGACCTTGTAGCGGCTGATGCGCGCGGCGGCGAAGGCGGTCAGCTCCTCGTCCGAGACGCCCGGCTCGGCGCGCACCACCGCGTGCACGACCTGGCCGAGGTCGTCGTCGGGCAGCCCGACGACGACGGCCTCGTGCACGCCGGGATGCTGCTCGATCGCGGCCTCGACCTCGGCCGGATAGACGTTGCTGCCGCCGCGCACGATCATGTCGACGCGGCGCTCGGCGATGTAGACGTAGCCGTCGGCGTCGATCGAGCCGAGGTCGCCGAGCGTCTCCCAGCCGTCGTCGATCCTCCTCGCCTCCGCGCCCAGGTAGCGGTAGGCCGGGGCCGCCGAGCGCATGTAGATCTCGCCGACCTCGCCGGGCGGGAGCTCGCGGCCGTCCTCGCCCAGGATCCGCATCTCGCCGACGACCACGCGGCCGACCGAGCCGCGGTGCGTGCGCCACTCCGTGCCGTTGATCATCGTGTTCGCGTGTCCCTCGGTCGAGCCGTACAGCTCCCACACGACCTCGTCGCCGAGCCAGTCCAACCACGCCTCCTTCAGCCACGCCGGGCAGGCCGCGGCGGTGTGCAGGACGACCCTCAGCGAGCGCAGGTCGAACGCGTCGCGCTCGACCGCCGGGAGTCTCCAGATCCGATTCATCATCGTTGGCACGACGTACAGGTAGGAGGCGCCGTGGCGCTCCACCTGCGCGAGCGTTCTCGCCGCGTCGAAGCGGCTGCTGACGATCACGTGGTTGCGCCGCATCAGCCCGATCAGCGCGAACGTGAACGGCGCGTTGTGGTGCAGCGGGCCGGGGACCACGACCGCCTCGCCGATCGGCAGGCGCGTCGTGCGCCCGACCTCCGCCGACTCGGCGTCGAGCTCGCCCGGGCGGGTGGCGACGATCACCTTCGGCCGGCCGGTGCTGCCGCCGGAGGTCGGCGCCTTCCAGGAGGGCGAGCGGGTCGTCAGGAAGCGCTCGGGCACGTCGACCTCGGCGCTCGCGAGCGCGTCGACGCGCAGCGTCGGGAGGTCGAGCTCGACCGCGGACTCCGCCAGCACGAGCGCCGGCCGCGCGACCGCGAGCACGGCGTCGCGCTCGGGCCCGGGAAGTCGCACCGACAGCGGCTGGGGCGTCGCGCCGACCATCATCGTCGCGAGCGTTCCGGTGACGAAGTCGCGCGAGTTGCCGAGCAGCAGGCTGACCAGCGCGCCCGGCTCGACGCCGTGTCGCTCGAGCTCGTGCGCGAGCTGCGCCGAGCGGTTCCACAGCTCGCGCCAGCTGAAGGTCTCCTCGTCGACCGTCAGCGCCGGCCCGTCGGGGGTCGCCGCGGCGGCCGCAGCCACCGCGCCCTGCATCGTCGTCAGGCCCATCGCTCCCTCTGTCTCTCTCTCGTCGGCGCCGTGCGCCGTCCTGCTCAGATCCGTCGGATCAGCGTCCCGGTGCCGAGACCGCCGGCACAGCACATCGTCACCACGCCGAGCTCGCGATCGGCGCGCTCGAGCTCGTGCACGAGCGTCGTCACGAGCCGCGCGCCGGACGCGCCGAGCGGGTGGCCGAGCGCCATCGCGCCGCCGTTGACGTTGGTGCGGTCGAGCTCTGCGCCGACCTCCGCCAGCCACCCGCCGACGACGGGCGCGAACGCCTCGTTGACCTCGAACAGGTCGACGTCGCCGACCGCCAGCCCGTTGCGCTCCAGCAGGCGCCTCGTCGCGGGGATCGGGCCGGTCAGCATCGTGACCGGGTCGACCCCGACGATCACGTGGTCGACGACGATCGCGCGCGGCGTCAGGCCGAGCCGTTCGGCCTGCCTGCGCGACGCCAGCAGCACGGCGGCCGCACCGTCGGAGATCTGCGACGAGTTGCCGGCCGTGATGCGGCCGTCCGCGCGGAAGGCCGCCGGCAGCTGCGCCAGCCGCTCGGCCGTCGTGTCGCGGCGGATGCCCTGGTCGGCGTCGACGACGCCGTCGGGCGTCGCGACCGGCACGAGCTCGCGCGCGAAGCGGCCCTCGTCGGCGGCGCGCGCGGCGAGGCGGTGCGAGCGCAGGGCGAGCGCGTCGAGCTCTGCGCGCGTCAGCCCCCACAGGTCGGTGACGGCCTCCGCGGCCAGTCCCTGTCCGGCCAGCTCGTAGCGCTCCAGCAGCGCGGGCGGGAGCGGCGTGCCGAGATCGGCCGCGGCGGCGGCCTGCCAGCCGGCGTCGATCGGGATCCGGCTCATCTGCTCGACGCCCGCGGCCAGCACCACGTCGTGGGCGCCCGAGGCGATCAACGACGCGGCGGCGCCGACCGCCTGCTGGGAGGAGCCGCACTGCGCGTCGAGCGTCTGCGCCGCCGTCTCGACCGGCAGGCCGGCCTGCAGCCAGGCGTTGCGGGCCGTGTTCATCATCTGCTCGCCGACCTGGTTGACGCAGCCGGCGACGGCGAGGTCGACCGCCTGCGGCGCGATCCCCGCCCGCTCGACGGCGGCCGTCATCGCCGCGCCCAGCAGCTCGTTGGGGTGGACGTCGCGCAGCGCGCCGCGCTCTGGATGGCCGCGGCCGATCGGGGTACGCGCCGCCGCGACGATCACGACCTCCTCGCCGTGCAGGCTCATGCGGCGGGCTCCTGTCCTCCGGGGGTCATGACACGGCGATGCTAGCGAACAGGTGCATACGACGTCAACGACCGTTAACCTAGCTCTCGGGCAGTGACGAACTAGCGCCGCTTCCGCGCGGCGACCGAAGTAGGGTGGACGACATGGCCGAGCAGGCGAACAGCGCGCAGCAGGGAGAGATCGCCGTCGCCGACGACACTCGCAGAACGGTGCGGCGCCGCGGCAGACGACGCGAGATCCTGCTCGCAGAGGCGGCGCGGCTCTTCTACGAGCGCGGCTACGGCAGCGTCGGGATCGACGAGATCGGCGACGCCGCGGGCATCTCGGGCCCGGCGGTCTACAAGCACTTCCCGAGCAAGCAGGCGATCCTCGCGGCCGTGATCGAGCAGGCGCTCGAGCGCGTGCGCGAGCACATCGACGAGGCGCTCGCCGAGCCGCGACCGCCGCAGGAGCAGCTGGCCGCCTTCCTGCGCTCGCAGGTCGAGGCGGCCTTCCACGTGCGCCACGTGATCCCGCTCGGCAGAGCGGACTTCGCGCACCTCGACCCGCCCGACCAGCAGCGACTGAGGCGCGAGATGCGGCTGATCCTGCAGGAGTGGAGCCACCTGATCGTCGAGACGCGGCCGGAGCTGAGCGAGGCCGAGGCGCGTGCGCTCGCGCTCGGCGCGCAGGGCCTGATCCACTTCATGATCCGGATGGGCGACAGCCTCGACCGCGAGCGCCTGGCCCAACGGGCGTTCGAGGCCGCGCACGGCGCGCTGCAACCGCTCTGAGGCCGGGGAGGCCCCAAGCGGGCGCCTTGCCCGCCTGGTTAGCATCCGTTAGCTTTTGCCCGCCAATCGCAGGTGAGAGGAAAGACCGTGCCATCGATGCCGATGCCCGCCGCGCTGGCGGCGGCCGCTGACGCCGGCCCCGAGCTGCCGGCCGTGACCGTCGACGAGACGACCTGGACGCGCACGCAGCTGCTGCGCCGCTGCGCCGCCGTCGCGCAGGCGCTCCAGGACGCGGGCGTCGGACAGGACGACTACGTCTCGATCGTGTTGCCCAACGAGCACGACTACGTCGCCGCGACCTTCGGCGCGCTGATGCTGGGCGCGACGCCGCAGCCGCTGTCGGCGCGGATCGCCGCCGGCGAGCTGGCCGCGATCCTCGAGCTGACCGGCCCCGCGGCGATCGTCGTCGCGCCCGGCGCGACCGTCCCGGTCGACGGGCCCGCGGTCGTGTCGCTCGACGCCGTCGGCGAGCCGCCGGAGCCGATCCCGGCCGCCTTCCTGGAGGCGGTCGCGACCGCCTGGAAGGCGCCGACCTCGGGCGGCAGCACCGGCCGCCCGAAGGTGATCGTCAGCACCGCGCCGGCGACCGTCGACCCCGACGACCCGGGCCTCGGGCGGATCCTGCGCCTGCCGACCGACGACTGCGTCGTCGTGCCGGGGCCGCTCGACCACAACGCTCCGTTCGGGTTCGTCGCCAACGCGCTGCTGCGCCGCAACCACGTCGTCCTCAGCAGCCGCTTCGACCCCGTGCGCACGCTCGCGCAGATCGAGCGCCACAGCGCCTCCTACGTGCTGCTGGTGCCGACGATGATGAGCCGCATCATGGCGCTCGACCCCGCGGAGCGCGCCCGCTTCGACGTCAGCTCGCTCGCGACCGTGATGCACGCGGCGGCGCCCTGTCCGCCCGAGGTCAAGCGCGCGTGGATGGACTGGGTCGGCGACGCCACCGTGCTCGAGCACTACGGCGGCACCGAGGGTCAGGCGCTGACGACGATCGACGGCGCCGAGTGGCGCCGTCGCCCCGGCTCGGTCGGCCGCACGGTGCTCGGCGAGATCGCGATCCTCGACGAGGACGGCGCACCGGCGGCTCCGGGCGTCGTCGGCGAGGTCTTCATGCGGCCCGGTCCCGACGCCCCGCCGACCTACCGCTACCTCGGCGCCGAGGCGCGCCGAGGCGCCGACGGCTGGGAGTCGATCGGCGACCTCGGCCACGTCGACGAGGAGGGCTACCTGTTCCTCGCCGACCGCCGCCAGGACCTGATCCTGCGCGGCGGCGCCAACATCTACCCCGCCGAGGTCGAGCACGCCCTCGAAGCCCACCCGCTCGTCCAGGAGGCGGTCGCGATCGGCCTGCCCGATCCCGACCTCGGCCAGGTCGTGCACGCGCTCGTGCGCACCGACGCCGAGCTGACGAGCGCGCAGCTCGACGAGCACCTGCGCGACCGGCTGTCGCGCTACAAGGTGCCGTCGAGCTACGAGCTCGTGCGCGAGCCGCTGCGCGACGAGAGCGGAAAGGTCCGCCGCGCCGCGCTGCGGGCCGCCGCCGTCAGCCGCGCACGCCCGTGACGAAGCCCCTCAGCACGTAGCGCTGCATCAGCACGTAGACGATCAGCACCGGCGCCATCGCGATCACGATGCTGGCGAAGATCAGGTTCCAGTCGGTCACGTTCTGGCCGACGAAGGAGTAGATCGCCACCGGCAGCGTGACGTTGTCGGTCCCGTTGACGAAGACCAGCGGGATGAAGAAGTCCTTCCACACCGCCAGCCCGCAGAGGATCGCGACGGTGCCGGTGATCGGCCGCATCAGCGGCAGCACGATCTGCACGAAGGCGCGCACGTGCGAGGCGCCGTCGACCTCCGCGGCCTCCTCGTAGTCGCGCGGGAGCGCGCGGAAGAAGGTCGCGTAGAGGAACACGGCCAGCGGCATCAGCACGCCGACGTAGACGAGCACGAGCGACAGGCGCGTGCCGCTGAGCCCGAGTCTGCCGACGAAGACGAACAGCGGCACGAGCCCGAGCTGCATCGGCAGGATGATCCCCACCACGAACAGCGCGAAGATCCAGTTCGACAGGCGCGACGTGCGCCGCGCGATCGCGTAGCCGGCGGGGGCCGCCAGCGCGATCAGCACGGCGACGACGACGACCGTCGTGAAGACGCTGTTGAAGAGCGCCGTCGAGAACGGCACGCCGGTCGCGCCGCCGCTGCTCCACGCTCTCGTGTAGTTCTCGAAGGTCGGGTTGGTCGGCAGCCCGAACGGCGAGGCCGTCGCGTCCTGCTTGGTCTTGAGCGACAGCACGATCAGCACGTACAGCGGCGCGAGCACGATCGCGCCGACGACCCAGAAGCTCAGCTCGCGCATCGCGGTCAGCTTCGTGTAGCGGTTCATCCGCTCATCCCTCCTGTCGGCGCATCGCGCGCATCTGCACGAACGACAGCGTCCCGACGGCGACCGCCAGGGTCAGCGCCATCGCGGCGCTGTAGCCGAATCTGCCGTTGACGAGCGCCTGCTCGTAGACCTGCGTCGCGATCGTCTCGGTCGCGGTGCCAGGTCCGCCGCCGGTGAGCGCGATCACCTGGTCGAAGACCATCAGACCCGCGATCAGCGAGAGGCTCACGTTGATCGTCAGCGCCGGCAGCAGCAGCGGGCGCGTGATGTCGACGAAGCGCCGCCAGGTGCCGGCGCCGTCGATCTCGGCGGCCTCGTAGAGCTCGGCCTGGATCGACTGCAGGCCCGCGAGGTAGATCACCATGCTCCAACCGGAGAACTGCCACACCATCGTGACGAGCACCGCGGCCGTCGCGGTCGCCGGCTTGCCCAGCCAGGGCTGCGCGAGCGTGCCGAGGCCGATCGCCTCCAGCCCTCTGTTGAGCGGGCCCTCGGGGTCGAGGATGAACTTCCAGACGTAGGCGACCGCCAGCGGGCTGACGACCACCGGCGCGAAGAACAGCGCCCGCAGCACGTGTCTCGTCTTGAGCGCGCCGTGCAGGCCGACGGCCAGTCCGAGGCCGACGACGTTGACCGCCACGACGTAGAGCACGCACAGCACGAGCGTGTGCCGCAGCGCGCCGAGCCCTTCGGCCTCGCCGAAGATCCGGGAGAAGTTGTCGAGGCCGACGAAGCTCGGCGACTCCAGGCCGTTCCAGTCCGTGAACGCGTACCCCGCGCCCAGCAACGTGGGCGCGAGGTAGAACGCGGCGTACAGCAGGAGCGCCGGCGCGACGAACAGCCACGGGACGCGTGCGCGGCGCATCGTCAGTCCGACGACCAGGCCGAGTCCATGCTCTTCAGGATCGCTCTCGGGTCGCCCTGCCCGCTGAGCATCCCCTGCATGCCGGTGCGCATCGCGGCGGAGACCTCAGGGCTCGGCCACAGCGAGTCGGGGAAGGGCACGACGCGCTCCTCCTCGAGCAGCGGCTGCACCTGGCTCGCGTACGGCGGCAGCTGCGGCGGCCCGCCGTCACCGGTCACCGCCGGCAGCGGCCCGGCGTTCTCCGGCTCGGCGGCGAAGTCGACGAAGCGCTTGGCCAGCTCGACCTGCTTCGCTCTCGCCGGCACGGAGAAGCCGAGCACCGCGCCGCCCGGCACGCGCGTCTGGTCGGCGCTGCCGCCGGGCATCGGCGCGAGCCCGAATCTCGCTCTCGGGTTGAGCGCCTCCATCGCGGGCACGCGGTCGATCAGGCCGATCCCCATGTAGGACTTGCCGGTCGCGAGCCGCTGGTCGGCGGCGTCGACCGAGACGGCCGCCGGGTCGTCGCCGAAGCAGCCGGTCTCGTCCATCTCCTTCAGCTGCTCGAGCGCCTGCAGCCAGCCGGGCGACTCGGAGAAGGTGACCTCGCCGTCGAGCCGCCGCTGCGCGAAGTCCGGTTCGTCGGACATGGTCGCGGCGACCTGCGTGAAGATCAGGTTCTGGATGTTGTAGTCGACGAGGCCGCCGAGCGCGATCAGCGTCTTGCCGCTCGCCCGCACGTCTCTGCAGAGGGTCAGCAGCTCGTCGTAGCTGGTCGGCAGCCTGACCCCGTCGGCCTCCATCGCCGTTCTGTTGTAGACGGCGCCGATGATCGTGTAGACGCCCGGCAGCGTGAAGACCCTGCCGTCGAAGCCGAGCGTCTCTCTGAGGCTCTCCGGCAGCGTTCTCGCCCACGGCGAGTCGCTGAGGTCGGCGAGCGCGTTGGCTCTCGCCAGCGGCAGCGTCGACGTCGAGCTGCCGTAGCCGATCGCGTTCTGGATCACGTCCGGCGGCTGGCCGCCGCTGATCTGCACCCGCAGCGTCGGGTCGTACTGCTCATACGAGGTCATCGTGACTCTGACCTTCGTGCCGGGGTTGGCGCTCTCGAATCTGCGCGCCAGCACGTTGAGCGGATTGTCGGGGCCCTTGGGGCCGAGCACGGGGGCCGCGACTCTGAGCGTCCCGCCGCCGTCGCCGCCGCTGCCTCCGTCGTCGCTCGATCCGCACGCGCCGAGCGCGAGCGCGACCGTCGCCGCCGCGCCGAGCGCGAGCAGCCTCCTCACACCTCTCGTCATCACTCCACTCCTCTGAACGTCAGTGAACCTGTGTGGTGCCGCGCGACTCCATCCGGCTCCCGTCGGACAGGTCGAAGTACGTGAGCGACGCGGGCGACAGCGCCAGCGTCGCGGTGCTGCCGACCGGCGCCGGGAACCCGGCGCCGACGCGGGCGCAGAAGAGGCTGCGCCCGTCGGGCGTCAGCGACGTCGCGCCCTGATCCGGCTCGAAGGTGACGGCGCGGATCGCCGCGGCGTCGCCGGCCTCGCACGCGACCGGCAGGAACAGCAGGGTCTCGTGGCCGAGCTCCTCGCGCACCGCCACCTCGACCTCCACGCGCACCGCGTCGGCGGGCGCGAAGCGCGGGTCCTGCAGCGCGTCGGGCCGCAGCCCGACGAGCACGCGCTCCTGGTCTCGCACCGGGGGCCGCAGCCCCTCGGGAAGCGGCACGCGGAAGCCGGCGAACGCGAGCTCGCCGCCGTCCAGCGCGCCGATCGCGAAGTTCATCGCCGGCGAGCCGATGAAGGCCGCCACGAAGGCGTTGACCGGTCTCGCGTAGAGCGTCTGGGGCGTGTCGAACTGCTGCAGCACGCCGGCGCGCAGGACGGCCGCGCGCTGGCCCAGCGTCATCGCCTCGACCTGGTCGTGCGTGACGTAGACGGTCGTGACCCCGAGCCGCTGGTGGAGCCGGTCGAGCTCGGCGCGCATCGAGACGCGCAGCTTCGCGTCGAGGTTGGAGAGCGGCTCGTCCATCAGGTAGACCTGCGGTCTGCGCGCGATCGCACGGCCCATCGCGACGCGCTGGCGCTGGCCGCCCGAAAGCGTCGCCGGCCGACGGTCGAGCAGCTGCTCGAGGCCGAGCATGCGCGCGACCTCCTCGACGCGCGCGGCGACCTCCTGCTTCCTCATCCCGCGGACCTTGAGGCCGTAGCCCATGTTGGCGCGCACGGTCATGTGCGGGTAGAGGGCGTAGTTCTGGAAGACCATCGCGATGTCGCGCTCGCGCGCGGAGATCCCGGTCACGTCGCGGCCGGCGATCTCGACGCTGCCCGACGTCGGCTGCTCGAGGCCGGCGATCAGCCGCAGCAGCGTCGACTTGCCGCAGCCGGACGGGCCGACGAGCACGACGAACTCGCCGCTCTCGATCTCCAGGTCGAGCCGGTCGACGGCCGGGACGCCGGGCGTGTACTCCTTGACGATCTCGCGCAGCACGATCGACTCCATGCCGCCTGCTCCTCGCTCAGCCACCGAAGCCACCGCCGCAGACGAGGACCTCGCCGGTCACGTAGTCGGACTCCGGCAGGCACAGCAGGTAGACGGCGCCCGCCGCCTCGGCGACCGTGCCCAGCCGCCCGAGCGGGATCTGGTCCGCCATCCCCTGCGCCAGCCCGACCGGCAGCGTCGCCGGCACCTCGCGGTCGCCGAGCGCGATCGTCTCGACCTGCTCGGCGACCGTCAGCCGCGTCTCGATCAACCCCAACGCGACCGCGTTGACGTTGACGTCCCACCGCCCCCACTCCTTCGCGAGCGATTTCGTCAGTCCGATCGCGCCCGCCTTCGCCGCCCCGTAGTTGACCTGTCCCGCCTGGCCGTCGAGTCCGACGACCGAGGAGACGTTGACGACCTTGCGCGTGACCCGCTCGCCGCGCGCCCGCTCCTCCCTGACGCGGGCGCGGATCTCCGGCGCCGCGGCGCGCAGGATCCGGAACGGCGCCGAGAGGTGGACGTCGAGCATCGCGTCCCACTGCTCGTCGCTCATGCGCCCGATCGCCTCGCCCCAGATGAAGCCGGCGTTGTTGACGATCACGTCGAGCCGGTCGTAGGCGGAGATCGCGCACGCGACGAAGCGCTCCGCGAACTCCGGGTCGGTGACGTCGCCGGCGACGGCGACGGCCTCGCCGCCCCGCTCGCGCAGCGCCGCCGCCGTCGCCTCGGCCAGCGCGCCGTCGAGGTCGTTGACGACGACCGCCGCGCCGGCGCGGCCGAGCCGCTCGGCGATCGCCGCGCCGATGCCGCGACCGGCGCCGGTGACGAGCGCGACGCGCCCGGCGAGCGGAGCCGCGTCGCCGGCCGGCTGCGGTCGCGCGGCGGTCTGATCGGTCAGCGGGCTCACGTGCCCACGTACTCCGGCTCGCGGCCCTCGAAGAACGCGCGCACGGCCTCCTTGGCGTCGCGCGAGCCCGACAGCTCTCCGGTCAGGCCCTGCTCGAAGCAGTAGCCCTCCTGCAGCTCCATGTGCTCGATCGCGTTGAGCGCGCGCTTGGCGTAGCGGATCGCCAGCGGGCTGTGGCGGGCGATCTCGCGCGCCCGCTCGCGCGCCGCGTCGAGCAGCTGCTCGCGCGCGACGACCTCGACGACGGCGCCGTAGCGCGCGAGCTCGGCGGCCGGGCGCGGCTGGCCGCTGAGGAACATCGCGCGCACGATCGGCTGCGGGAGCAGGCGCGCGAGGTGGCGCGCGGCGCCCATCACGCCGACGGAGATCTCGGGCACGCCGAGCTGCGCGTCCTCCGCCGCGACGACGAAGTCGCACGAGGCGGCGATCGCGAGGCCGGTTCCCACGGCGGTCCCCTGGACGGCGCCGACGACCGGCAGCTCGCAGTCCTGGATCGCGAAGAAGGCCTCGCGCACGGTGCGCATCCGCTCCTCGGCGTTCTCCGGCGAGAGCGTCTCGAACTCGTGCAGGTCGTTGCCGCCGCAGAAGTGGCGTCCCTCGCCCGCCAGCACGATCGCCCGCACGTCGTCGCCGAGCGCCGTGACGTCGGAGAAGAGGGCCGTGATCTCCCGGTACATCGCCTGGGTGACGGCGTTGACCGGCGGACGCGCCAGCCAGACCGTCGCGACCGTCCCCTCGGTCTCGGTTCTCAAGAACTCGTGCGCCACCGCGCCGCTCCTCTCGTGATCGCTTCGCGCGCGGCCGGATTGGCCAGCGTCGACAGGTCTCCGGGCTCGGCGCCGGTCAGCCAGGCACGTGCCGCGCGCCGGTGCGGCTTGCCGCTGCGCAGCCGCGGCAGCTCGGCGACGGGGATTACGGCAGCCGGCCGCAGCGGCTTGCCGAGCGCGGCGACGATGCGCGCCTCCACCGCGCCGACGACGTCGGCCTCCGCGGCGCCCGGCGCGAGCGCGACGACCACCACGGCGACCTCGCCCTTGCGCTCGTCGGGCACGCCGACGGCCATCGCGTCGGCGACGCCGTCGACCTCGCCGGCGACCGACTCGAGCTCCAGCGGGCCGACGCGCTTGCCGGCGACGTTGAGCACGTCGTCGGCGCGGCCGGGCAGCTCCCACGAGCCGTCGGCGTGACGAACCACCTGGTCGCCGTGCGCCCAGACGCCCTCCCAGCGCGACCAGTAGGCGTCGAGGTAGCGCTGCGGGCCCTCGCCCCAGAAGCCGCGCGTCATCGACGGCCACGGCGCGCGGACCGCCAGCTCGCCGACCGTGCCCGTGACCGGGCGGCCGTCGGCATCGACGGCGTCGACGTCGACCCCGATCGTCGGCCCGGCGAAGCGGCATGCGGGCGTCGCGACGATCGGGCTGCCGCTGAGGAAGCTGCCGCCGGCCTCCGTGCCGCCGGAGGCGTTGACGATCGGCACGCGCCCGCCGCCGACGACCCGGTGCAGCCAACGCCAGGCGGCGAGCGTCATCGGCTCGCCGCCGGTCGCGAGCGTGCGCAGGCTGGTGAGGTCGTGCCGCGCGACCGGCTCGTCGCCGTCGGCCGCGAGCATCCGCACGAGGCTCGGCGAGAGGCCGAGGACGGCGATCCGGTGGCGCTCGACCTGCTCCCACAGGCGCTCGCTCGTCGGGTGGTCGAAGCTCTCCAGCAGCACCAGCGTCGCGCCGAGCGTCAGGGCGCCGACGACCGCCAGCGGCCCCAGGATCCAGCCCATGTCCGACAGCCAGCAGAGCCCGTCGGCGGGCCGCACGTCGAGGCCGTAGGCGATGTCGATCGACCAGCGGTACGGCAGGCCGCCGTGGACGTGGACCGCGCCCTTCGGGCGGCCGGTCGTGCCGGAGGTGAAGGCGACGAGGAACGGCGTCTCGGGATCGAGCGGCTCGATCGCGCCGGCGCTGCCATGGGCCAGCAGCGCCTCCCAGCTCGACTCGCGCGCGGAGGCGCGGCGCGGAGCGTTCAGTCGCTCGACCACGACGACGTGCTCGACGGCCGGAGCGGCCCGGACCGCCTCGCGGGCGACCGCCAGCGCGTCGACGGCGGTCCCGCGCCGCGGGTACCCGTCGGCCGTCACGAGCACGCGCGCCCGCGACAGCCGCAGGCGCTCGGCCAGCGCGGCCGCGCCGTAGCCGGAGAACGCGGGCGCGGCGACGGCGCCGATCCGCGCCGCGGCCAGCAGCGCGACGGCGGCCTCGGGCGTCATCGGAAGGTAGAGGGCGACGACGTCACCGCGCCCGACGCCGAGGTGCCGCAGACCGGCCGCGGCCGCCGCGACCTGCTGCTCGAGCTCGGCGTAGGTGAACGATCGTACGCCGCCGTCCTCGCCCTCCCACCGGATCGCCGTGCGCTCCGGCTCGCGCTCGGCCCAGCGTCCGCCGGCGAGCCAGGCGAGGTTGGTCGCGCCGCCCTCGAACCAGGTCGCCCACTCGGGGCCGCGGCTGACGTCGAGCGTGCGCGCGTAGGGCCGCATCCACTCCAGGCCGAGGTCGTCGAACGCCGTCGCGTAGAACCAGGCCGGGTCGGCGACGGCGCGGGCGTGCAGCGCGGCGAGGTCGTCGCAGCCGGTGCGGCGCAGCAGGCCGCTGATGCGCCAGTCGCCGAGGGTCGCCGGATCGGGGATCCAGCGATCGGGCTCGAACCACGGCGGCAGCGCCGTCGTCGCCGCGCAGGTCATCAGCGGCCCGTCCAGACGGGGTCGCGGCGCTCGGCGAACGCGAGCGCGCCCTCGCGCGCGTCGTCGGAGGCGAGCACCGGGCCGCCGATCTCCTGCTGGCGCTCCCACGTCTCCTCCGCGCTCCAGCCCGCGCGCTCGTCGAGGATCCGCTTGGTCGCGCGCACCGCCAGCGGCCCGTTGGCGACGATCGCGCCGGCCAGCTCGAGCGCGACGGCGACCGCCTCGCCCGGCTCCGCGAGCCGGTTGACGAGCCCGACCGCGTGCGCGCGCTCGGCGTCGATCGGCTCGCCGGTCAGCGCGATCTCCTTGGCGATCCCGGCCGGCACGCGCAGCGGCAGCTGCAGCAGTCCGCCGCCGACGGCGACCAGCGAGCGCTTGACCTCCGGCAGCCCCAGGCGGGCGCCGCGCGCCGCGACGATCAGGTCGCAGGTGAGCGCCAGCTCGAGGCCGCCGGCGACGGCGAAGCCCTCGACCGCGGCGATCGTCGGCTTGGCGGTGGGACGCGGGACGACCCCGCCCAGGGGCCGCCCGTCGGCGCGCGCCTCCTCGTCGGCCGCAAAGGCCTTCAAGTCCATGCCCGCGCAGAAGCCGGGCGCGGCACCGGTCAGCACCGCCGCCGCGAGCCGCTCGTCGGCGTCGAGCGTCGCGAGCGCGGCGGCGAGCGCCTCGGCCACCTGCCGGTCGATCGCGTTGCGCGCCTGCGGGCGGTTGAGCGTCACGAGCAGGATCGGCCCGCGACGCTCGGTCAGGACGACCGGCTCAGTCACCCGCGACCTCGCCGTCGGTCGCCGCGCGGGCGGCGCGATCGCGCGCGGCGGCGCGGATCACGTCGTATCCGTCCGGAGCGATGACGTTCCCGTGGACGGCCTGGTTGTGCGCGTGCGCGACATGGTGGAGGGCGAAGGCGGACTGCAGCGCCGTCCACTGCCCCTGCGCGTCGAGCGACTGGTTGATCGACGCCTTCGCCAGCCGAACGCCGAAGCCGGGCCGCGCGGCGATCTCGCGCGCGACCGTGAGCGTCTCCCGATCGAGCTCGCCGCGCGCGACGACGCGGTTGACCATCCCGATCGTGCGCGCCTCCTCGGCGTCGATCGGGGCGCCCGTGAAGAGGAAGTCCTTCGCGCGCCGCGCGCCCAGCTCCCAGGCGTGGGTGAAGAACTCGTGGCCGTTGACGCCGAAGGCGGTGACCGGATCGCTGAAGCTCGCGTCGTCGCTGGCGACGACGAGGTCGAAGGGCCAGACGAGCATCAGGCCGCCGGCGATCACGCGGCCCTGGACCTGCACGATCGTCGGCTTGGGGAAGTTGCGCCAGCGCCAGCAGATGCCGAGGAACGCCTCGGCCTCCAGCGACAGGAAGCCGTCGGCGCCGGGCTCCTCGAAACCGCCGGCCTGCGTCACGAGGCGTTCGTCGTCGAAGGCCCACCTCGCGTCGAGGTCGTGGCCGGAGGAGAAGTCCGGTCCGTCGGCGGCGATCACGACGACCTTGACCTCCGGGTCGCGGCCGGCAGCCGTCAGGGCAGCGTCGATCTCGTAGATCATCGTCAGGTCCTGCGCGTTGCGGACCTCCGGACGCGCGAGCCAGATGCGCGCGATCGCGGCCTCGGGCCGGTCGACGCGGATCCGTTCGTAGTGATCGCTCTCGTGCACTCCCTCGCTCCCTGTCCGGACAGGCCCGACGCGCGTCGTGCGCAGCGGCCATGTGCATCCTTCAGGTCAGCGTTCTACCACGGAGACGAGACGAAAGTCAACGATCGTTAGCTTTTTATCCGCGCTCTGCGCGTTTCCGTGCGCGAGATTAGTTACCAGCTCATAACCCTACCGAGTGCGCCGATCGGCGCAGCTCGCCTGCCGAGGCGCGCGTGGCGGGCTGGGTCACAGTGATGACACGACAGCGCTCGGTGATATCATCGGCAGATGGTCCGGACCATCGTCCAGCTCCCCGATGAGCAGGCGGCGGCGCTGGAGCGCGCGGCGCGCCGTCGGGGAGTCTCCAGAGCGGCCGTCGTCCGTGAGGCGCTCGATCTCCTGCTCGGCCCTGAAGCGGTCGACGATGCCCAGGCGTTGAGACGCGCGCTCGCGGCGGCCGGCTCGATCGCGTCAGGCGTCCCGGATCTCGCCGAGCGCCACGACGACTATCTCGCCGAGCAGTGACGTTCGTCGACACCTCGGCGCTGCTCGCGTTCCTCGATCGCGATGCGGCACGACACGCCGAGGTCGTCGCGGCGATGACCGACGTGCTCACACAGCGCGACGGCCTCACGCACAACTACATCGTGATCGAAGCCGAGGCGCTGATCCACCGCCGCTACGGCGCCGCCCCGGCGCGCCTGCTCCTCCAGGACGTCATCCCGCTGCTCGACATCGTCTGGATCACGCCGGACCTGCACGCCGCTGCGGTGGTCGCCCACCTCGCCGACCTCCGCCGACGCACGTCGCTCGTCGACCACATGAGCTTCACCGTCATGCGCGAGCACGGGATCACCGACGCCCTCGCGCTCGACCGCCACTTCGCCGAAGCCGGCTTCAAACCCGGACCCTGACCAGCGGCGCGTCGGCCCCGGCTGCCGCGACAGCCTCATCCTCGAGACGGTTTCAGTCGAGATCGAATGCCGCGCGGATCGCGTCGGTGAGCGCCCGTTCCTGAGCGTCGAGCAGGAGGCCGAGCTGCCGACCGATGGCAGCGGTCGGGATCGTCGTGATGTTGTCGCAGCTGATCGCCGAGGGCTCCGCGAGTCCGTTCGCCTCACCGACCGGCACCTCGGTCGAGAGACCGCGCACCCACGTCGTGATCGGAGCGATCGTGACCGACGTGAGGTGCGGGCGCACAAGCTCGCGAGTGAGCACCAGGACCGGACGCGTCCTGTCGAGCCGCGCCAGATGGATCGGCCGCATCAATCGAGATCCGACGGCCGAGCTGCGGCGTAGTCCGCCAGCCCAGCCAAGTCGGGATCCGGTCCGCTTCTGGCGAGGATCTCGGCATCACGCGCCGCGACAGCCCGCCGCCGCTCGCGCTCGAGCGCTCGGATGACGACCGCCGCACGACTGCGCTCAGCACCGGAACCGACCAGCCCGTCGACGAAATCGACCAGCTCGTCCGGAAGGCGAACGGCAATCTGCTTGCTCATTCCCAAAACGCTACCAGCCCGGTACCAAACCGGTACCACGTCGAACCGGCCGGCGCGCGGGCCGCTCAGGCGCGTCGCACCGGCTGCCGCACTCAGCCGCGCCTGGGTGCGAGGCAGGCGCCGGCGGCGCTCAGGCCGGCCTGGAGCATCGCCAGACCGAGGACGAGCATCGCGGCGATCACCGGCCACTGGAGGGCGTCGGGCACGTAGAGGGCCAGCTCAGCCGCGGGCCGCCGCGACCCTCGGCGATCGTGTCGTGCACGTCGCGGCCATCTCCTCGCCGTAGCGCTGCCGCCACGCGGCCGGGTACCAGCGCACCAGCCGCCTCCGAACGCCTCCACCTCCTTGGTGCGACGACCAGGAGAAGCTGGCGCGTAGACGCTGTGCGCGGCTGTCGATCTCACCGCCTCCCGTTCGTCCCATGGGGGACCATCTCTCCAAAGGAGGACGCGATGAAGTACATGCTGTTGATCCACCACGGCGCCGACACCGCGAGCGGCAACGAGGCATGGGAGGCGATGTCGGAGGAGGAGCAGCGCGAGGTCTACGCCGCGTGGCAGGCGGTCAACGAGACTCCCGGGCTCACGCCCGGCGTCCGGATGGCCGATCCGGAGAACGCGACGACCGTGCGCGTGCAGGACGGCAGGACGCTGACGACCGACGGACCCTTCGTCGAGCTCAAGGAGGCGATCGGCGGCTACTGCTTCTTCGAGTGCGACGACCTCGACGCGGCGATCGAGATGGCGGCGCGGATCCCGTCGGCTCGCAACGGCGGCGCGGTCGAGGTGCGCCCGATCGTGGAGCAGTGACGCCGCTCGCCGAGACCTTCCGCGACGACTGGGGTCGCGTCCTCGCTGCGCTGATCGGCCTCCTCGGCGACTTCGACCTCGCCGAGGAGGCCGCGCAGGAGGCGTTCGCGGTCGCCGCCGAGCGCTGGCCGCGCGACGGCGTCCCCTCCAACCCCCGCAGCTGGTTGGTGACGACGGCGCGCAACCGCGCGATCGACCGGATCCGCCGCGAACGGACGCTGGCCGAGAAGACCCGCCAGCTCACCCCGCCTGCCGTCGCGCACGACGAGACCGACGAGATGGACGCGACGAGATTCCCCGACGAGCGGCTCGAGCTGATCTTCACCTGCTGCCACCCGGCGCTCGCGACCGAGGCGCAGGTCGCGCTGACGCTGCGGACGCTCGGCGGGCTCGGCACCGCCGAGATCGCCCGCGCCTTCCTCGTCCCCGAGCCGACGATGGCGCAGCGGCTGGTGCGGGCCAAGCGCAAGATCAAGGCGGCGGGGATCCCCTTCCGGGTCCCCGCCGACCACCTGCTGCCCGACCGCCTCGCCGCGGTGCTCGCGGTCGTCTACCTGATCTTCAACGCCGGCTACTCGGCGCCGGCCGACAACGAGCTGACGAGGGAGGCGCTGCGGCTCGGGCGGGCGCTCGCCGAGCTGATGCCCGACGAGCCCGAGATCCACGGGCTGCTCGCGCTGATGCTCCTCCACGACGCGCGCCGCGCCGCGCGGGTCGACGGCGGGGCGCTCGTGCTGCTCGCCGACCAGGACCCCTCGCGCTGGGACCGGCGGCAGATCGCCGCCGGCCGTGCGGCGCTCGAGCGGGCGCTCGCATTGCGCGGCAACGGCCCGTACGTCGTCCAGGCGGCGATCGCCTCGCTGCACGCCGAGCTCCCGCGCGATTGGCCGCAGATCGCCGCGCTCTACGGCGAGCTCGCCCGCCTCACCGGCTCGCCGGTCGTCGAGCTGAGCCGCGCCGTCGCCGTCGCCGAGGCGGACGGCCCCGCCGCCGGGCTGGCGATCGCCGAGAAGGTCCCGCTCGACGGCTACCACTACCTGCACGCGACGCGCGGGGAGCTGCTGCGGCGCCTCGACCGCGTCGAGCAGGCGCGCGACGCCTACCGCCGCGCGCTGGAGCTCGTCCACGACGACGCCGAGCGCCGGCTCCTGGAGCGGCGCCTGGCCGCCCTCTGACGATGGAGCCGATCCGTCTGACCCCGATCGGCCACGTCGAGTCGCCGCTCACCGATCGCGCCTCGGCGCCCAAGCAGGGCGACGAGGGCGCGCCCGACGCCTGGCTGGTCATGCGCGACGCCGTGCTCGCCGGCCTCGACGGGATCGCCGTCGGCGACGTGCTGCTCGTGCTGACCTGGCTCGACCGCGCCCGCCGCGACGTGCTGTCGGTCCATCCGCGCGGCGACCGCTCGCGCCCCGCCCAGGGCGTGTTCGGCACCCGCTCGCCCGACCGCCCCAACCCGATCGGCCTCCACCGCGTCGAGGTCGCCGAGATCGCGCGCGACCGGATCCGGGTGCGCCATCTCGAAGCGCTCGACGGGACCCCGGTGCTCGACCTCAAGCCGCTGCTCAGCGCCGACGCCGACGAGCGGTGAGCGACGACGCGGGCGGCTTACTCGGATCCGCTGACGATCAAGCAGATCGCCCGAGCACCGCCCGCGGTCGCCGCGTCGCTCACGACGTCGGCCCGCCGTGGCGACGTGCAGCCGAGGAAGTTGCGTACGTACGCGTATGCATTTACCATCGCCGCGCGGCCCGCCGCGACTCGACGCGATGCGAGCGTGGCGCAGCCCCGCCACGGTCCATCGAGCAAGCGAGAGCACGAATGCCAACTCCCCCGCCCAACCGCCGTCAGCTCCAGCGCCGGCTCGCCGCCGTGGGCGCGGCGGCGGTCCTGCTCGCCGCCGCACCCGCCGCCGCACACGCCGAGGGCTGGATCGCCGGCCCCGCGTTCGAGGTCGCCGAGGAAGCACAGGCGGCCGACGTCGCCGCCGCGCCAGACGGCTCCGCAGTCGCCGCCTGGATCAGCCAGGACGAGGACGGCAGAGCGCGGGCGACGTTTCAGTTCGCGAGCGCGTCCGGGGCGCTGTCGCCCGCCACCGTCCTCGGACCGCTCGGCGACCTGCACGCCGACGACGCGGCCCTCGACGTGGCGGCCGGTCCGGCTGGCGGATTCGCCGTCGTCTGGACGACTCGCGAAGGTCCCGACGACCTTCCGGCGGCGCAACTGACCCAGATCGGCGCCGACGGCGCACGCGGCACGACCGTCGAGGTCGCGACCGGGCTCGCCGGCAGTCCGGCCGTCGCACTCGACGCCGACGGCGACGCGACGGTCGCGTGGGCCGGTCTCGACGACGGTTTCATAATTGCCACCGCCATGGCCCGGCGCATCGGCGCCGACGGCGTCCCCGGACCGCAGATGAGGCTGGGACAGACCTACTTCAACGAGCTCCGCGTGGCCACGACGCCCGGCGGCGTCGCCTGGGTCACGTGGATCGGCGACGTCAATCGCGTCGCGCGGATCAACGCCGCCGGCGACCACGACGGCACGGCGGACGTGCCGTCCGACGACCCGGGCAATCAGCCCGACGTGACGGCCGGTTCCGGCGGCGGCGTGATGACGTGGAAGGAATGGACCTCCCCGGAGGAAACCCGGGTGAGCGGCGTCCGCCTGCCCGAAAGCGGATCGCTCCTGGGCGCGCCGTTCGCAGTCGACGCCGGAATCGATGCGCCGACCTCCGAACTGTACGACGTCACGATCGAGGACGGCGGGACCGTGATGGTCGCGTGGACCGGGTCCGGCGAGTCGGGCGTGGTCTCGTGGTTCAGCCGATTCGCGCCCGCAGCGGAGACCGCCGAGCGACAGCTGCTCGGCGCCTCTCCGGGGATCGGCGAGTCGCTTCCGCGGCTCGCGCTGCGGCGAGGCAGCCGCACGCTCGCGGTGACGGTGCACCTGGGGCGGTCAGCCATCGGCCGCGTCCTCGCGCGCACGATCGGCGCCGACGGCACGGTGAGCGGACCGGTCGACACCGGAGGTCTGCTGAGCCCGCTCGCGCTCTACCACGACCGAGCGGTGCAGCTGTTCCCCGTCGGCAACGACGCGCTGCTCGGCCAGATCGAGCCCGGACCCGATGGCAGCGTGATCACCACCCGCGTCCTCGACACGACCGCGCCGCGGTTGGACGCGACGATCCCGGCGACGGCGACCGCCGGCCAGCCGGTCGCGTTCGCCGCGACCGCGACCGACCTCCGCACGGACACCACGGTGTCGTGGGACTTCGGTGACGACAGCGGCTCGAGCAGAGCGCGCGTCGACCACGCCTACGCCGTCCCCGGCACCTACACCGTGACGGTGACCGCGACCGACGCCGCCGACAACGCCACGACGGTGACGCGACAGGTCACCGTCACCGCGCCGCCCGCACCCGAGCCCGGCCCCGGCCCCGACCCGTCGGACCGACCGCGCTCGAGAAGAACGGCCGCGAGACTCCAGCTGACCCGCGCCGTGCGCAGCGGCCGCACCGTCACCCTCACCGGCCGGGTCTCCGCGCGCGCGACCGGCGAGGTGAGACTCATATACCGGCAGCTCGTCGGCCGCGCGATCACGGCGACGAACACGCGCGCCCGCATCTCCAGAGGCCGCTTCCGCGCCACCCTCCGGCTCCCGGCGCGCCTCGCGAGACGGTACGGCCACAAGCCGACGATCACCGCCCGCTACGCCGGCAATGCACGCACCGCCCGGGCCGCCTTCACGCGCACCGTGACGACGAAGCGCATGCCCGCGAAGCGCAGCACGGCGCGCAGAGCGCGATGACCAGCCGCGGCGGGCGCCGATCGCGCGCCCGCCGCGCCCCGTAGGCCGACGGGCGCGTCACGGTGGCGAGCGGCTCCCGACCTGAACGGAGCAAGTCCCTTCCGGGACTCGGCCTAGCTCTCATATGCGACCACGAGCTGCGCCGACCTGACGATGTGCCGTCGCATCTCCTCTGCGGCGGCCGGCTCGTCGCCGCGAGCGACCGCGTCGAGGATCGCGCGGTGGCTCGCGAGCGACACCTGCGGCCGCCCGGCATGCGTCAACGATGCCGCCGAGGTGCGGTCGAAGACGTCGCGCATCTGTCCGATCAGGTCGTGCAGCAGCGGATTGCGAGCCGCCTGCGCCAACGCGGCATGGAAGCCGCGGTCGCCCTCGATCCCGTCTCCGCCGGCGTCGATCGACTGCTCCATCGCGGAGAGCGCCGCCTCCATCGCCGCCAGGTCGGCGTCCTGGCGCCGGCGCGCGGCGAGCCGGGCGGCTTGCACCTCGACCGCCTCGCGGACCTCCCAGATCATGGGGTGGTCGACCTCGCTCTCGACGATCCCGGACGTGAGCCGCGGGATCAGCTCGCGGGGCGCCTCCATCAGGAACACGCCCTCGCCGTGCTTGATCTCGACCAGGCCCTGCACGCGCAGCGCGGTCAGCGCCTGGCGCACGGACGTCCGGCTGACGCCGAGCTGCTCGGCGAGCCCCCGTTCCGACATCAGCTTGTCGCCCGGGGCGAGGCCGCTTGCCTCGATGAACGCCCGGACGCGCTCGGCGACCTGCTCGTAGAGCGGGCTGCGTTGGACGGGTTCGAGCCTGGCGTCGGGCATGGAGGCGCACCGGCGAGTCTAGTCGAGCGGCGCCGGCCCGGTCCTCGCTCGTCAGGCTTCCACGGTGAGCTCGTAGCCGGCGCCGCGCAGGCGCGCAAGCACACGCTGGAGGTGGGTCGTGCCGCGCGTCTCGATCGTGACGGCGACGCCGGTCTCGCGCAGCGGCAGCTCGATCCCGTCGCGGACGTGCTCCAGGGCGAGCACGTTCGCGTGCACGCCGGCGAGCGTCGTCAGCAGCTCGGCCAGCCCGCCCGGGCGGTCGCGCACGCGCGTGTGGAAGCGGGCGCGCCGTCCGGCCCGCGTCTCGGCATGTGCGGCGATCGTCGCGAGCAGCCCCAGGTCGACGTTGCCGCCGGAGAGGATCGCGACCGTCGTCCCGTCGCGCGCAGGCGTGACGGTCTCGGTGAGCAGCGCCGCGAGCGCCGTCGCCCCGGCCCCTTCGACGAGCAGCTTCGAACGCTCCAGCAAGATGACCATCGCCTCGGCGATCGCGTCCTCCTCGATCGTCACGACCCGCGTCAGCCACCGTCGGATCAACGGCAGCGTCAGCGCGCCGGGGCGCTTGACCGCGATCCCGTCCGCGATCGTGCGGGAGCCCTGCGGCTCGATCGGCCCGCCGTCCGCGACCGACGCCGCGACCGGGGCGCAGCGTGCGGCCTGGACGCCGATCACCTCGACCTCCGGACGGAGCTGGGTGAGCGCCAACGCGACGCCGGATGCCAAGCCGCCGCCGCCGATCGGGACGATCACGCGACGCAGGTCTTCGACGTCCTCGGCCAGCTCGATCCCCACCCCCGCCTGCCCGGCGATCACGTCGCGGTCGTCGAACGGGTGCACGAGCACCAGGTCGGCTTCCTCCGCGCGCCTGCGCGCGAGCTCGACGCACTCGTCGACGGAGCCGCCCTGCTGGTGCACCCGCGCGTCGAAGGCGCGAACCGCGTCGAGCTTGGACACGGCGGCGTCGACCGGCATGAAGATCTCGCACGGCACGCCGACATGCCTGGCGGCGTAGGCGAGCGCCTGCGCGTGGTTGCCGGCGCTGCCGGCGACGACGCCCCGTGCGGCGTCGGCGCCGTCGCCGAGCGTGCGCAGCTTGTTGAGCGCGCCGCGGAGCTTGAACGAGCCGGTGCGCTGCATGCACTCCGCCTTCAGCGCGACCGTGCCGCCGCAGCGCTCCGAGATGCTCGCCGACGTCAGGACCGGCGTGCGCCGCACCACCGCGGCCGAGGCGGCGTGCGCCGCGACGAGGCGATCGATCTGCCACGCCTCGTCGACGGGCGCCGCACCGGCGGAACCCTGCATCAGTCGTGCGGGACGATCGGCTCGATCTCGATCCCCGCTCCCTGCGGCGGCGTCTGCGCCCCGATCGTCACGCGTGCCGGCGGCTCCGCCGGCCGTCATCGCATCCCTCCCGCCGCGGCCGTCGCCGCGAGCGTCGCGTAGAGCGGATACCGCGCCGCGATCGACGCACAGCGCTCCCGCAGCTCTTCGCGCCGCTCGTCGAAGTCGGAGCCCAGCGCCCCGCGGACGACCGCTCCCAGCTCGGCGAAGTCGCGCTCCTGGAGCCCGCGCGTGGCCAGCGCCGCCGTGCCGATGCGCACGCCGGAGGAGACCATCGGCGGCCGCGGATCGAACGGGACCGCGTTGCGGTTGGCGGTGATGCCGATCTCGTGGAGCCGGTCCTCCGCCTGCCGGCCGTCGAGCGCGGAGTCGCGCAGGTCGGCGACGACCAGATGCACGTCCGTGCCGCCCGACCACACCCCGACGCCGTCGCCGCGGGCGTGCAGCAGCGCGGCGGCGATCGCCCGGGCGCCCGCGATCGTGCGCTGCTGGCGCTCTCGGAACTCGGTGCTGGCCGCGAGGCGCAGCGCGACGGCCTTGCCGGCGATCGCGTGCTCCAGCGGCCCGCCCTGCTGGCCGGGGAAGACCGCCGTGTCGACGGTCCTCGCGTGCCGCTCGCGGCAGATGATCATGCCGCCGCGCGGGCCGCCGAGCGTCTTGTGGATCGTCGTCGTCACGACATCCGCGTGCGGAACCGGGTTGGGATGCAGTCCCGCCGCGACCAGCCCGGCGAAGTGGGCCATGTCGACCATCAGCAGCGCACCGACCTCGTCCGCGATCTCGCGGAAGCGCGCGAAGTCGAGCTGTCGCGGATAGGCCGACCAGCCCGCGACGATCATCCGCGGCCGCGCTTCGCGCGCGATCCGCGCGACCTCGGACATGTCGATCAGACCGGTCTCCTCCTGCACGCCGTAGGGCGCCACGTCGTAGAGGCGGCCCGACACGTTGAGTCGCATGCCGTGGGTGAGATGACCGCCGTGGTCGAGGCGCAGGCCCATGATGCGGTCGCCCGGCTCCAGCAGCGCGTGGTAGACGGCGGCGTTGGCCTGCGCGCCGGAGTGCGGCTGCACGTTGACGTGGTCGCCGCCGAACAGCCCCTTGGCACGGTCGATCGCGAGCTGCTCGGAGCGGTCGACGAACTCGCAGCCGCCGTAGTACCGCTTGCCCGGGTAGCCCTCCGCGTACTTGTTCGTCAGCACGCTGCCCTGGCATTCGAGCACCGCGCGCGGCACGAAGTTCTCCGACGCGATCATCTCCAGCGTCTGCCGCTGACGGCCCAGCTCGTCGTCGAGCACCGCGGCGATCTCCGGATCGACGTCGGCGAGCGGACGCTCGAAGAAGCCCGGCGGCAGCTTCGGCCCGTCGACGCTCATGCCAGCAGCTCCCGGTAGGCCGCGGCGTCGAGCAGCCGCTCGCGCTCGCTCGGGTCGCCGAGCCGCACCCGCACGATCCAGCCATCGCCGTATGGCGAGGCGTTGACCAGCGACGGCTCGTGGGCGAGCGCCTGGTTGACCTCGATCACCTCGCCCGACAGCGGGGCGATCACGTCGGAGACCGCCTTGACCGACTCCATCTCCGTGTACGTCTCATCCTTGGAGACCCTCATTCCGACCGCCGGCAGGTCGCAGAAGACGATCTCGCCGAGCGCGTCCTGCGCAAACCACGTGACGCCGAACGTCGCCACGTCCGGCCGCGCCGGATCGATCAGGGCCCAGTCGTGCTCAGGGTGGTAGAGCCGGTCGCTCGGGTAGCGCTCGTCTGCTGGCATCAGCGTTCCTTGGGTCGGTAGATGGGCTTTTCGACGACGACTGCGGTGCGGGTCCGGCCGCGCACGTCGATCGCGATGCGCTCGCCGACCCGGGCGCGGGCGGCCGGCAGGTAGGCCATCCCGATGCCGACCCCGAGCGACGGCGAGTGGGTCCCGCTCGTCACGACGCCGCCGCCGTCGACGGCGTTGCCGGGTCGCGCGATCCCGGGGCCGTCGATCGCGAACGGCACGAGCCGCTCCGCGGGGCCGTCGGCGCGCGTCGCCGCGACGGCCTCGGAGCCGATGAAGCCCGTCTCCTCCTTGCAGCACCAGCCGAGCCCGGCCTCGATCGGCCCGCGCGATTCCGTCAGGTCGTTGCCGTAGAGGTGGAAGCAGACCTCCAGCCGCAGCGTGTCGCGTGCGGCCAGGCCGACCGGCGCGGCGCCCGCGCCGACGATCGCGTCCCAGAGGACGGTCGCGTCGTCCGGCGCGACGAGCAGCTCGACCCCGTCCTCGCCGGTGTAGCCGGTACCGCACACGAGCGCCTGCACCCCGGCGACGGTCAGATGCGCCGTGCGAAACCGCCTCGGCAGCTCCTGGCCCGCGCTCAGCAGGCCGGAGACGAGCGCGCGCGCAGCGGGCCCCTGCACCGCGAGCATCGCGTGGTCGTCGGCGCGGTCGACCACCTCGACGCCGTCGAACGCCTCCGCCTGCCGCCGAAACCAGGCCAGGTCCTTGGCGTGGTTGGCGGCGTTGGTGACCGTCAGGAAAACGTCGTCGGCGAGGCGGTAGGTGAAGAGGTCGTCGAGGACGCCGCCGTCGGCGCGGCAGAGGACGCTGTACTGCGCTCCGCCGACGGACAGCGTGGCGACGTCGTTGGAGAGGATGCGCTGCAGGAACTCGAGCGCCCGCGGACCGCGCGTCGCGATCTCGCCCATGTGCGACACGTCGAACACCCCGACGCCGTCCCGCACCGCGAGGTGCTCCGCCTTGACCCCCGACGCGTAGTGAAGCGGCATCTCCCAGCCCGCGTACGGGACGAGCTTGGCGTCGGCGGCGATGTGACGATCGTGCAGCGGTGTTGCGCGCATGGCTCTCGGACCCCCGTCGTGGATACGCACTGGACCAGTGGTCCAGTGGCTAGACCAGTGTGCCACTGCCACGACCGCGTGTCAACGCGGTCGCGGCCTTCGCACCGTCTCCGTCGAGCGGGGGTCCGCCCGACGGAGCGCGCTCACGATCGCTTCGCGCTGCTCGCCCCCGTGGGCGCGCTCTCCGCCGACGCAGCCGGGAACAGCAGCTCGGCGTGATGGCAGGCGGTGAGCTGCGGGGCGCCGTCCGTTCCGACGTCGCGGATCTCCGGCTCGGCGACGCGGCAGAGATCGGTCGCGAGCGGGCAGCGCGGATGGAAGCGGCACCCATCCGGAAGCCCGTCGAGGTCAGGCCGCTCGCCGTGCGCGACCGGCTCCAGCCGGCGGCCCGCGGCCTCGGGCTCGGTGCTCGGGACCGCCGCCAGCAGCGACGCCGTGTACGGGTGCGCCGGTCGCGACCAGACCTGCTCGGCGTCGCCCAGCTCGACGATGCGGCCGAGGTACATGACCGCGATCCGGTGGCTGATGTGCCGAACCATCCGCAGGTCGTGCGAGATGAAGACGAGCGTCAGCTCCAGCTCGTCGCGCAGGTCGACGAGCAGGTTCGCGATCTGCGCCTGGATCGAGACGTCGAGCGCCGACAGCGCCTCGTCGGCGAAGACCAGCTCGGGCTCCGTCGCGAGCGCCCGGGCGATCCCGACGCGCTGTCGCTGACCACCCGACATCTGGTGGGGATAGCGGCCGGCGAAGTGCGCGTCCAGCCCGACCAGTTCGAGCAGCTCGCCGAGGCGCGCCGCACGCGACCCGCGGTCGCCGACGCGGTTGACGCGCAGCGCCTCGCGGATCGCCTCGCCGACCGTCATGCGCGGGTTGAGCGACGAGTACGGGTCCTGGAAGACCATCTGCATCCGCGGCCGCACCGAGCGCAGCTCGCGCCGGCCGAGGCGCGCGATGTCCTCGCCGTCGAAGACGACCTGGCCGCCGGTCGGCTGCAGCAGCCGCAGGATCGCGCGCGCCGCCGTCGACTTGCCCGAGCCGCTCTCGCCGACCAGCCCGAGCGTCTCGCCGCGGCGCAGGTCGAACGAGATCCCGTCGACCGCGCGCACCGCCGGCGCGCGCCGGCCGCGCCGCCCGCGCCGACCGGGGAACGTCTTCTCCAGCCCGCGCACGTCCAGCAGCGGCGCCTCGTCGCGTTCAGCCATGATGCGTCACCGCCTCGTGCTCGATGCCGCCGCGCACCTCGCGCCAGCGATGGCACGCGACCTCGTGACCGCCGCCGACCGGCTCCAGCTGCGGCCGGTGGACGCGGCAGGCGTCGACCGCCCACGCGCAGCGCGGCGCGAACGCGCAGCCGTCGCCGCGCTGCGCCGGGTCGGGCGGCGAGCCGGGAATCGGCGTCAGCCGCGTGCGGTCGCCCGCTCTCGGCAGCGAGTTCAGCAGTCCGATCGTGTACGGATGCGACGGTGCGCGGAACAGCTCCGCGACCGTCGCCTGCTCGACGACACGCCCGCTGTACATCACCGCGACGCGGTCGGCGAAGCCGCCGACGACGCCGAGATCGTGCGTGATCCAGACGGTCGCCATCCGCGACTGCTCCCGCAGCCGCGCCACGAGCGCGAGGATCTCCGCCTGCACGGTCACGTCGAGCGCGGTCGTCGGCTCGTCGGCGACGAGCACCTTCGGATCGCACGAGAGCGCGAGCGCGATCACGATCCGCTGCCGCTGGCCGCCCGAGAACTGGTGCGGGTGGTCGCGAAGGCGCGCCGCCGCCCCGGGGATCCCGACCGCTCTGAGCAGCTCGACGGCGCGCTCGCGCGCGGCCGCCTTGCCGAGCCCGCGGTGGTGACGGATCACCTGGGTCAGCTGGTGGCCGACCGACAGCACGGGGTTCAGCGACGTCATCGGGTCCTGGTAGACCATCGCGACCTCACGGCCCCGGATCGCCGCGATCCGCGCGCCGTCGTCGGCCAGCAGCTCCTCGCCGCGGTAGCGGATCGAGCCGGCGGTCCGGCTCTGCGCCGGCAGCAGCCCCATCAGCGCGAACGCCGTCATCGACTTGCCGGAGCCGCTCTCGCCGACGACGCCGAGCGCCTCGCCCGGCGCCAGGGTCAGCGAGATCTCGTCGACGACGCGCACCGCGCCGCCGCCGTCGGGCGCCGGGAACTCGACGACGAGATCCTCGACCGCCAGGAGCGGTTCGGGCGACATCAGCGTTCCTCCTTGCGTGGGTCGAGCGCGTCGCGCGCGCCGTCGCCGACGTAGTTCACGCACAGCACGGTCACGAGGATCATCAGGCCGGGGAAGAAGCCCCGCCACCAGTGGCCGAGGTTCGTGACGGCGTCGCGCGACTCGTTCAGCATCCCGCCCCAGGTCGCGTGCGGCGGCTGGAAGCCGAGGCCGAGGAACGACAGCGCCGACTCGGTCAGGATCGCGGTCGCGATCCCGAGCGTCGCCGAGACGATCACCGGCGTGAGCGCGTTCGGCAGGATGTGGCGCACGACGATGCGGACGTCGCCGACGCCGAGCGAGCGCGCCGCGTCGACGAACTCGCGCTCCTTCAGCGACAGGTAGCTCGCGCGCACGAGCCGCGCCGTGTTCATCCAGGTGAACGCTGCGATCGCGGCGACGATCGTGCCGAAGCTCGCGCCCACCAGCGTCACGAGCAGGATCACGACGAAGAGGCTCGGCAGCGAGTAGAAGACGTCGACGATGCGCATCAGCGCGTTGTCGATCAGGCCGCCCCAGTACCCGGCAATCGCGCCGACGACGACGCCGAGCAGCGCCGCGACGAGCACCGCCGCCGTCGCGACGGCCAGCGTCAGGCGGCCGCCCGAGAGCACGCGCGCGAGCTGGTCGCGGCCGAGCTCGTCGGTTCCCATCGGGTGCGCGAGCGTCGGCGGGAGGTTCTTCGAGCCGAAGTCGATCCGCTCGGGCTCCGCGTCGAGCACGAACGGGCCGACGATCACGGCGAGCAGCAGCACGCCGAGCACGCCGAGCGCGACGACCGCCAGCGTGTGGCGGCGGAAGCGGCGCCAGGCATCGCGCGAGAGGGAGCCGTGCAGCTCCGTGAGCGGCGGCTTTCGGGTCCTAAGACGCATAGCGGATCCGCGGGTCGAGGAGCGAGTAGACGATGTCCGCGACGAGGTTGGCGACGACCACGAGCGCCGCGCCGATCATCAAGATCCCCAGCAGCACCGGGTAGTCGCGCAGGTTCGCGGACTCGACGAAGAGGCGGCCGATGCCGGGGATCGCGAAGATCGTCTCCATCACGACCGACCCGAGGAACAGCTCGGGGATCGTCAGCACGGCGACCGTCACGACCGGGATCGCCGCGTTGCGCAGCGCGTGGCCGACGATCACCGTGCGCTCGCGCAGGCCGCTCCCGCGCGCGGTGCGGACGTAGTCCTGCTGGAGCACGTCGAGCATCGCGCCGCGCACGTAGCGCGCGAGCTGCGCGGTCGAGACCGCGGCGAGCACGATCACCGGCAGGATCATGTGGCGCACGCGATCGATCACGGCGCTGAAGCCCTCGTGGTCGGCGCGCAGGTCCTCGAGGCCGCCCGACGGCAGCCAGCCGAGCGAGTACGAGAAGACGAACAGCAGCATCAGCGCGAGCCAGAAGCTCGGCATCGCGACGCCGACGAAGCTCAGCCCCGAGCTGACGTAGTCGAACCACGAGTACTGCTTGCGCGCGGCCAGCACGCCGATCGGCACCGCGATCGCGATCGCGAGCAGGAACGCGGCGCCGGTCAGCAGCAGCGTGTTGGGCAGCCGCTCCCAGATCATCGTCAGGACCGGCCGCCCGGTGTTGAACGACGTCCCCCAGTCGCCCGTGGCCACGCCGCCGGCCCAGTTGAAGTACTGGACCGGCAGCGGGTCGTCGAGCCCGTAGTGCTCGCGGATCTGCTCGACGCGCGCCGCGTTCTGCGCCCCCGTGCCCTCCGACGAGGCCAGCGGCCCGCCGGGGGTCATCTGCAGCATCGCGAACAGCAGCAGGCTGATCCCGATCAGCAGCGGGATCGCCTGCAGGCCGCGTTTGACGAGGAAGGTCGTCATCGCTTCACGTCAGGCCGGCGCCGCTCAGCGCTCGAGCCACCAGTCGGCGGCGCTCGGCCACATGCCGTCCCACCAGTCGACGTCGACGCCCTTCATGCGCGTGCTCCACGTGTAGCCGCTCGTCGAGCTGTAGAGCGGCAGCGCCGGGCGTTCGGTCGCGAACAGCTCGACCGCCTGCTCGTAGAGGTCCTTGCGCTCCTCGACGTCGAGCGTGCTCGCCGCTCTGCCGACGAGCCGGTCGAACTCCTCGTTGCACCAGTGGACGTACGACGTGCCGTTCTTGTTGTCGGGGCCGGGCACCTCGGCGCACGTGAACATCGCGGCCCAGCCGCCCTCGATCGGATCGCGCGCGAGCCCCTCGCGGCTCATCACGATGTCGTAGTCGCCGCGCGCCAGCCGGCCGCCCTCGTCGTAGGTGCCGAAGATCAGGTTGCTCGGCAGGTTCTGGATCTTGACCTCGATCCCGACCTCTTCGAGGTTCTGCTGGATGACCTGCTGGTACAGCTCGCGCGTCTGGTCGCCGCTGAGCGTCTGGAAGCGCAGGCTGGCGCGGACGCCGTCCTTGACGCGGATGCCGTCGTCCCCTCTCACCCAGCCGGCTGCGTCGAGCAGCTCGTTGGCCCGCTCGGGGTCGAACGGCGCCGCGGGGCGGTCGACCCTCGCGAAGCCCGAGTAGACGAACGCGCCGGTCAGCGTGCCGAGCCCGTCGAGCACCTCGTCGACGATCTGCTGGCGGTCGATCGCGAGGTCGATCGCCTCACGGATCGCGGGGTCGCCGAGCACCCTGTGCGGCCGGTCGGAGCCCTTGTCGGACTGGTTCAGCCACAGCCACTCGACGTGCGAGCCCTCACGCGGGCTGACCTCGATCGCCGCGCCGCTCTCCTGCGCGCTTCTCAGCGTCGGCATGTCGCCGGCGGTGATGAAGAAGACGCTGTCGTACTCGCCGCGCGTGAACGAGTTGATCGCGGTCTGGGCGTCGGGCGTGACGCGCAGCGTGATGCCGTCGAGCTTGGGGCGTCTGTCGCTGCGCCAGTACGCCTCGTTGCGCTCGAGCACGATCTTGTTGCCCGTCTCCCAGTTCGTGTACGTGAACGGACCGGTGCCGAGCGGCAGGCGCGCCTGCGGATCCTCGGTCGTGACCGCGCTCGATCTGAACTTGTGCTTGGGCAGCGTCTGACGGAAGAGCCCGAGGTAGTAGGGGTTCGGGCGCTTCATCGTGACCTCGACCGTCTGCGGGTCGACGACTCTGACCGCTCTGACGAGGTTGTACTCGGTCGGCGCGATCGTCGTGCTCTTCGGGTTGCGGATCACGTCGTAGGTGAACTCGAGGTCCTCCGCCGTGAACGGCTCGCCATCCGACCACGTCACGTCGGGCCGCAGTCTGTACGTGACCTTCAGCCCGTCCTCGGTGACGCCGCCGTTCTCGACCGTCGGCACCTCGGCCGCGAGCAGCGGCTCCCAGGTGCCGTCCGTGCGCCCGAGGAAGAGCGGCTCCTGGACCCAGACGGCGAGCCCGAGCGGGGCCGACTGGTTGTGGAACAGCGCGTTCATGCCGCCTGGCTCCTGGACGAGCGCGATCAGCGCCGTCCCGCCCTCGACCGGTCTGCCCGCGACCGCGTTGGTCGTGCCCGTCGCATCCGTCTTGGCGCCGTCGCCCTCGCCCGACGCGCCGCCGCATCCGACGAGCGCCAGCGCGAACGTTCCGACCGCAAGCGCGGCGGTCAGCGCCTTCCGGCGCCGCGCCCGCGCACCGGGCGCCTCGCCGCGCCCATGCCTTGCTCCACACACGTGCGTTCTCCTCCGCTGCATCGTTGAGACTTAAGGCCTTACTTGGAGTCCAATAGTACGAATTGGCTTGGTCGCTGTCAACGCGCGAGCACGCGCGCGAAGAACGCCTGGACCGCCGGGAACAGCGGCGTGCCGGCGTGTCCGACGCCCGGCACCTCCACGTGTTCCACCTCGACGCCGTGGGCGCGAAGCGCGTCGCGCAGCGTCCGCATGCGCTCGACGCGGGTCGCGCCGCAGTCGTTCGCGCCGGCCATCCAGTAGCGGCTGCCCTCCGGCAGCAGCACGTCCCAGTTGTCGGTGTCCTCGGCGCCGACGGCGATCAGCACCGGCACGCGGCGCAGCGCCTCGAGGTCGAGCGCGCGCCCGAAGTGGCGCTCGAGGTCGCGCACGCCGACCCACCACTCCCGCCCGAGGTCCGGCAGCGTCGGCCACCCGGGCGCGCCGATCGAGACCGCGCGCAGCCGCTCGGGATGGACGAAGAGGAAGCGATTGGCGAACTGGCCTCCGCCGGAGAAGCCGTGCAGCAGGAAGCGCTCGGTCTCTATCCGGTACATCTCGGCGACCTCGTCGACCATCGCCAGCAGCACCTCGTCGTAGCGGATCTCGTGGAACGCGAGGAACTTGTAGTTGTGCAGCTCGCCGCGCTCGTGGATGCCGCACGGGAACAGCGGCGCGAGCACGACGCAGCGGTGCTGCTCGGCGAACTCGGCGAACGCGTCGCGGTAGGTGTGCGGTCTGCGCTCGGTGCCGTGGACCGCGACGACGAGCGGATAGGTCGCATCCTCGCGGTCGTGCGCCTCCGGCACGTAGAGGCAGTAGGAGAAGCGCTGGTCGGAGCCGAGCGCGTACACCGACGTCGCGCCGACGCCGAGATGGGCGCGCGGCGTGCAGCCGGCGGAGCACGGCGTCGCGCAGTTGAAGATGCAGCGGCGGCCCGTGCCGAATCGCGCCGCGCCGAGGTTCCGATCGACGCGAGCGCTCATCGGATCGCCTCGTAGAGGTTGAGGTCGAGCCGCTCGTGCGGCGTGTCGCACGGCGTGCCGATCGCGATCCAGTACTCCCCCGTCGTGAGGTCGACGTAGTTCGACGTCACCGTCTCCCACCGTTCGAGCGGCTCGACCGCGTCGTTCGCGTGCGCGCAGACGGCGTCCGGATAGCCGAAGTGATCGCGCAGGCCGGCCGCGATCGCGGCGCGCAGCGCCGCGCTGTCGGTCAGCTCGCGGCAGCCGCGCAGCGCCCGCTCGAGCCGCGGTACGCGGTAGATCGAATCGCCCGTCATCGGCCGGTAGCGGTCGGCCAGCTGCGCCGGCATGAACGCCTGGTAGTGGTTGCCGTGGACGATCAGACCGCGCTCGCCGTAGGTCCAGCCGACGCGGCCCGGGGTCGCCTCGACGCTGACGCTGAAGCCGTCGCGGTGCGTGACGAGCAGGTTCGACGGGATCTGCGGCTGCGCGCGCGTCGCCCATTCGAGCGCCTCGCGCATCGTCGCGGACTCCAGGATGCGGCGCCGGATGAAGGGCTGCGGCACGCCGATCTCGTTCGCGAAGCGGCCGCCGAGGCCGTTGGCCTGCAGCGAGATGCCAGCCGAGCTGGCGCCGTGACGGCCGATCTGGCCGGCCTCGACCTGCTGCACGACCGTCGGCTTGCCGGGCGCGGCGATCCGCAGCACGACGATCGTGTCGCGGATCTCCCTGCGCCAGTCCCAGTTCTGGCCCGCGTAGACGTGGCCGTCGCCGGCGGCGCCGTCGCAGAGCGAGAACGAGGTGCAGCCCTCCGGCTCGACCTCGGCGAAGGTCGGGTCGTAGACGATCTCGCCGCGCGCGTTGAGCGCGAGGATCTCGTCCAGCTCGCGGCCGCTGCCCTCCGCGATCCCCTCGACCTCCTCCAGCAGGTCGGGGAACTGCTCGCGCAGCAGCGGGATCCACGTGCGCGCGCGGTCGCAGACGGCGCCCCAGCCGATCCCGAGCGCGGCCTCGAACGCCGGCTCGTAGTACGCGATCGCGCGCGCGATCCGGTCGGCGGCGAGCGCGCCGTAGCGCTCTCCGCGCTCACGCGGCGCTCCCGCCAGCTCGATGACGACGACCTGCTCACCCATCGCTGTCCTCCGTGCGGATGTAGACGGCCTTCACGTCGCTGTAGTGCGCGAGCGCGTGCGGCCCCAGCTCGCGGCCGTAGCCGGACTGCTTGAAGCCGCCGAACGGCGTCGAGACGCGCACCGACGTGTTCGAGTTGACCGAGACCACGCCCGAGTCGATCGCGCGCGCCATGCGCAGCGCCCGTGCGCCGTCGCGCGTCCAGATCGAGCCCGAGAGCCCGTAGCTCGTGTCGTTTGCGAGCCGCACCGCCTCGTCCTCGTCGGCGAACGGGATCACGACCGCGACGGGGCCGAAGATCTCCTCGCGCACGGCGCGGTCGCCGGCGGCGACCGGGCTCAGCACGGTCGGCGCGAACCAGTAGCCGGGCCCGTCGGGCGCGCTGCCGCGGATCGCGACCGGGGCGTCGTCGGGCACGTAGGAGGCGACCTTGGCGCGATGCGCCGAGGAGATCAGCGGGCCCATCTCCGTCGCCGGGTCGAGCGGGTCGCCGACGCGCAGCCCCTCGACGTGCGGCGCAAGCTCGGCCAGGAACTCGTCGACCGCCGCGCGCTGGACGAGGATCCGCGAACGGGCGCAGCAGTCCTGCCCGGCGTTGCCGAACATCGCGGCAGGCGCGGCCGCGGCGGCCGCCGCGATGTCGGCGTCGGCGAAGATGACGTTCGGCGACTTGCCGCCCAGCTCCAGCGTCACGCGCTTGACGGTCGCGGCGGCGGCCGCGGCGACGGCGCGGCCGGTCGCGGTCGAGCCGGTGAAGCCGATCTTCGCGACCTCCGGATGTTCGACCAGCCGGGCGCCGGCCGTCGCGCCCGGGCCGGCGACGACGTTCAGCACCCCGTCGGGCAGGCCCGCGTCGAGCGCGATCCGCTCCAGCCGCAGCGCGGTCAGCGGCGTCAGCTCGGCCGGCTTCAGGACGACGGTGTTGCCGGCCGCCAGCGCCGGGGCGAGCTTCCACGACGCGATCGCCAGCGGGAAGTTCCACGGCGTGATCAGCCCCACGACGCCGAGCGGCTCGTGGAAGGTCATCGCGGCGCCGCCGGCGACCGGGATCGTGTCGCCGAGCGCGCGCTCGGGCGCGGCCGCGTAGTAGGCGAACGTCTCCGACACCATCGCCAGCTCGCCGCGCGCGTCGCCGAGCGGCTTGCCGGCGTTGCGCGCCTCCAGCGTCGCCAGCTCGTCGGCATGGTCGGCGACCGCGTCGGCGAGCCGGCGCAGCAGCCGGCCGCGGTCGGCCGGAGCGACCGCGCGCCAGGCGGGCAGCGCCGCGCGCGCCCGCGCGACCGCCGCGTCGATCTCGCGCGGCCCTGCGCTCGGCAGCTCGGCGAGCGTCGTCTCGGTCGCCGGCTCGACGACCGTCAACATCGGTTCATCCATCTCGGTGGTGGTCTCCGTCTCGGTTCAACTGCGGCCGCTGCGGAACAGGCCGCTCGCGCGCCCCTCGACGCGCGTGCGCTCCCACTCCGTCACGACCTCCTGCCACGCGCGCAGCTCCCACTCGCGCGTCGCGGCGAAATGCGCGCAGAAGCGCCGTCCGAGCCGCGCGTGCAGCTCGTCGGCGGCGCGGAAGGCGCCGAGCGCGGTCGCGAGATCGCGCGGCAGCTCGGCGCCGGGGGCCTCGGGGGTCGCGGCCGGCGGCGGCTCGCGACCGGCGTCGAGCCCGCCGTGGATCGCGGCGACCGCGGCCGCCAGGACGAGATGCGGGTTCGCGTCGGCGCCGGCGCGGCGCAGCTCGACGTGCGTCGCGCGCGGATCGGCCCCCGCGACGAGGCGGACGGCGACGGCGCGATCGTCGAGCGCCCACGACGCGGTCACCGGCGCGAACCAGCCCGGGACGAGGCGCTTGTAGGAGTTGATCGCCGGGTTGTAGATCGCCGACAGCGGCGCGAGCGTCTCGACCAGGCCGGCGACCGCGTGCCGCAGCGGCGGCGCCGGCGGCTCGCCCGCGCGCAGGTCGCCGGCGAAGACGTTGGCGTCGCCGCGGTCGAGCAGCGAGAGGTGGAGGTGGCCGCCGGAGCCCTCCTCGCCGACCGCCGGCTTGGCGAGGAAGCTCGCGCGCATCCCCTGCTGGCTCGCGACCTCCTCGACGCAGGCGCGCAGCAGCGCGGCGTGATCGGCAGCGGCGGTGCCGATCGCCGGCGCGAGGTTGACCTCGACGAGGCCGGGACCGGCCTCGGTGTGGAGCGCGGAGAGGTCGAGGCCGCAGGCGCTCGTCGCGGTGCGCAGCGCGTCGAGGAACGGCGCGAGCGCGCCGAGCTCGCCGGCGCTGTAGCTCCGCCCGCCGGTGACGGGCGCGCCGTTCTCGACGTCGTGGAGACGGAACTCGAACTCGAACGCCGCGCAGACGCGCAGCCCGTGGGTGGCTTCGAGCGCGGTCAGGACCGTGTCGCAGACGACACGGGGCGCGATGTCGCATGGCGATCCGTCCTGCCAGCGGACGTCGGCGAGGCACCACGCCCAGCTCGGCCGCCACGGCAGCGGCGTCAGCGTGCTGAGGTCCGGCCGCAGCAGCAGGTCGCCGGCACCGCGACCCGGCCCGACGCAGGTCGACGTCGCGATCGGCGTGTCGAGCGCGTCGGTCGCGAGGATCAGGTCGGTGATCCCGACCGCGTCGCGGTGGACGGCGTCGGCGAACTGCCGCGCGGAAAGCGCCTTGCCGCGCAAGACGCCGTTGAGGTCGGGAGTCGACAGCACGACCCACTCCGACGCATCGCCCATCAACTCCTCCATCCAACACGACCAAAAGGACTCAAGACAAGACCATAATACCTCGGAGCGACCCGCCGTCAAGGCGAGCCCCCTCGACGCTTTCGAACTCCCGATCAAAAGAGCTTATGTCCTTGCTTCAATACCTTTATGCATAGACCTCCTGCTCCGCTGATCGGGATCACGACCTACCGTGCGGACGCGCGCTGGGGCGTCTGGGAGCTGCCGGCGGCGCTGACGCCATGGGCATACGTCGAAGCGGTCGCCGACGCCGGCGGCGCGCCCGTGCTGCTGCCGCCGGCAGGTGCGCCGGCGGAGGCGCTCGTCGAGCGGCTCGACGGGCTTCTGCTGTGCGGCGGCCCCGACATCGCCCCCGCCCGCTACGGCACCGATGCGGATGCGCGCACCGGCCCACTTGACCTGCCGCGCGACGAGCACGAGCTCGCGCTGATCGCCGCGGCGCGAGCGCGAGAGCTGCCATTGCTCGGCATCTGCCGCGGCATGCAGCTGCTCAACGTCGCCGCCGGCGGCACGCTCGACCAGCACATCGCGACGGCCGCCGACCACGCGGCGGCGCCGGGCGTCTTCGCGGAGCACGACGTCGCGCTCGCCGCCGGCAGCACGGTCGCACGGATCGTCGGCCCGAAGACGCGCGTGCACTCCTACCACCACCAGGGGATCGCGTCGCTCGGCGCCGACCTGACCGCGACCGGGGAGGCGCCGGACGGCACCGTCGAGGCGATCGAGGTCGACGGCGCGCCGTTCGCGCTCGGCGTCCTCTGGCACCCCGAGATGGGGACAGACCGCGCGCTCTTCCGCGCGCTCGTGGAGGCCTCCCGCGCCTGAGCGCGCACGCGCCACCGCCGCGGATCTTCGCTTGCCTATTGCGCTTATGGCACACTCTCAGAGCCATCACATGGTTCCCGAATGACTGCGACGAGAAAGCAAGCGACCGGTAGACAGCGCTCCACGGGGGCTGCGAGCAGACCGGCGCGAAGAGAGGCCGCCGATGGCGGTGCGGTCACGTTCGAGCCGATCGAGCAGCTGCGCGCGCACGAGTACGTCGCCGAGCAGATCCGACGTCAGATCGGTCTCCACCTGATCCCGGTCGGCGGCGCGCTGCCGTCCGAGCGCGACCTCTCGACGATGTTCGGCGTCGGCCGCGCGACGATCCAAGCGGCGATCCGCCTGCTCGAGGCCGACCGCATGGTCGAGACGCGCCGCGGCCGCCACGGCGGCACGTTCGTGATTCCCCACGACGAGGACGCGATCGCGAAGGACTATCTGCTCGTCCGCCTGCGGCGCGATCGCGAGCGGATCGAGCAGGCGCTCGAGTACCGCGGGAACGTCGACCGCTTCGCCGCCGCGCTCGCGGCCAAGCACCGCACCGCCGAGGAGCTGGAGCGGATCCGCCAGGCGCACGAGCGGACCGCGGCCGCCGAGACCGACGCCGAGTTCATGGCGCACGACACCGAGTTCCACCTCGCGCTCGCGCGGGCCGCGCACAACGAGTTCGTCTACGAGGCGGTCGAGCAGATGCGGCTCGTGCTCAACGACGCGATCGCCGCGCTGCCGGAGAGCAGCCCGTGGCGGCGGCGCACGGTGAAGGAGCACGGCGCCGTGCTGAAGGCGATCGAGGCCCGCAGAGTGGACGCGGCCGCGAGAGCGATGGCGCGACACGCGAACGGCACCGCCAGAAGCGTCGCCGCGCTGCTCTCGGCGCTCTAGCGTCTCTGAGCAGGGGGAAGTGCCGGCGGCCGGGCGGCCGCCGGCGGGTCACTCCTCGATCTCGTGCGCGAACTCGCGCTCGAGGTCGGTCAGGCACGCGTCGATGATCTCGATCATCCGCTCGCATTCGGCGCGCGTGATGACGAGCGGCGGCGCGAGGTGCAGCACGTCCCAGACGCGCGTGATCATCCCGCGCTCCTGCGTGCGCAGCCCGAGCTGCTTGATGAACGGGTGCGAGACGCCCCACGCCTCGCGCGTGCGCTTGCTCTTGACGAGGTCGACCGCGCACAACAGCCCGAGCCCGCCGCGCACGTCGCCGACGGTCGGGTGATGGGAGAGGCCTTGCGCCAGCTCGTGGAGGTATGTGCCGATCTCGGCCGACCGCTCGACGAGCCCCTCGCGCTCGATGATCTCGATGTTCTTCGCGGCGGCCGCCGCGGCGACCGCGTGCCCGCCGAACGTCAGCAGGTGGTTGATCGCGTTGCCGTGCCGCTTGAACGGCTCGAAGACCTCGTCGCGGACGGCGACCGCGCCGATCGGGGCGTAGCCGCTGGAGAGGCCCTTCGCCATCGTCATCAGGTCGGGCACGACGCCGTAGTGCTCCGCGGCGAACATCGCGCCGGTGCGGCCATAGCCGGTGATCACCTCGTCCATGATCAGCAGCACGCCGTGGCGGTCGCAGATCTCACGCAGCAGTTGCCAGTACGCCGGCGAGGGCAGGTGCGTGCCGTTCGCCGCCGAGATCGGCTCGCCGATCACCGCCGCGACGTGCTCGGGGCCCTGGACCAGGATCTCCTGCTCGACCCAGCGGGCGCACATGAGGTCCCCCTCCTCGCCCTCGAGCCCGAAGTCGTTGCGGTAGCGGTTCGGCGAGGGGACCCGCGCGACGCCCGCCATGAACGGGCCGAAGTACGCCTCGCGCTGGCTGCCGGTGAGGCTCGCGGCGCCGAACGTCGTGCCGTGATAGGAGCCACGCCGGCAGATCACCTTGTAGCGCTTCGGAAAGCCGCGCAGGACCTGCACCTGCTTGGCGATCTTGAGCGCCGTCTCGACCGCCTCCGAGCCGCCTGAGACGAAGAAGACGCGGTCGAGGTCGCCCGGCGTGCGGGCCGCGATCGTCTCGGCCAGCTCGACCGTCGCCGGGTTGGTCGAGTTCGACGCGGCGGTGTAGGCGACGCGCGATGCCTGCGCCGCCATCGCTTCAGCGATCTCGTCGCGACCGTGGCCGACGTTGACGAGGAACAGTCCCGCGAGCCCGTCGATGTACCTGCGCCCCTGGACATCGGTGAGCGTCGAGCCCTGGCCCGACGCGAACACGCGCAGCCCGCGCTCGGTGAACTCGTCCCACTCGACGTCGTTGCTGTGCGGCCACAGGTGCTCGATCGCCGTCTGCTCGAGCGCGTGCCGGCTCGCCTCTTGGACGGCCATCATGCCCCCTTCAATCTGAGATCCATATTGGCCTTAGGATAGATCCTTTAGATGTTCTGGTCAATAAGGCCTTGCAGCGCCGGGAGGCGCGCGAGCATGGTGCCGGCGACCGTCGGGCGGGGCGGGAGGAGGCGAGCCAGCGGGACGTCGTCGCGGCGCGGGCATCGGGATCGCGCCTCCGGGCGGGAAGCCGTACCCGGCGCCGCGCGCACCGCCGCCGCTGCCCGCGGCCGGCGGCGAGCGGCGATCCGCCGACATCGGCCGGCCGCGTCTTCCCGGCCGGTGCTCAGGGGTATCGGATCACCATGCCTTTCACCGACACGCTTCGCAGATTGGCGCCGAGCCGCGGGAAGCCGAAGCGCCGCTCGCCGCTGCGCGGGCTGGCGCCGCGCCGCCAGCGCGGCGGCACCAGAGGCGGCTGGAGCCTCCGGCGCAGATAGCGCCTCGCGGCTGGACGCTCGCGCCCGCCCGCCGGCCGGCGCGCGGGCCGGAGGCTATGCGGGCGCGGGCTGCGCCTCTCCGTCGTCGCTCGCGAGGCCGGCGACGCCGAGGCGCTCGAGCAGCTCGGCGACCAGCGGCGGCACGGCGCGCCGGTTGAACAGCGCGCGGACCGGCGCGTGCGGCTCGGGGTCGAGCGCGACGACGACGACCTGGCCGCCGAGCGCCGGCCCCGGCGGATCGGTGACGAACGCGAACTGGTCGTCGCCGTGGATCGACGTGATCGGGGGCGTGCCCTGCATCGGCGTGCGTTCCGCGCGCGGCTCGAAGCCGGCTTGGCGGCAGAGGTCGATCAGGTGGTTCGCGTAGGCCGACCTGGTCGGCTCGCCGAAGACGATCAGGCGGTCGTCGGCAAGCTCGATCAGACGCAGGCGCCCGCGTCCGGCGAGCCGGTGCCTGGCGCTGAGCGCGATCCGCAGCGGGTGGCCGCCGATGCGAACGCTCGCGAAGCCGTCGGGGGCCGACATGCTGCGCGACAGCCCCAGGTCGATCTCGCCGCGCGCCAGCGCATCGGCCAATGCCGACGGGTAGAGCTGTCTGACGCTGAAGGTGATGTCCGGCACGACGCCGAGGAGCGTGCGCGTGATCTCGGCGACCTGCTCGCCGCTGACCGCCGGCGTGCGGCCGACCCGCAACATCGGGCGAGCGCCGGAGGCGGCCGCTCTCACCCGCTCGCGCGCGGTCACGGCGGCGGCGATGAGCGCGCGCGCCTCGACCAGCAGAGCGCGACCGGCGGCGGTCAGCTCGACGCGCCGGCTGGAGCGGGCCAGCAGCGGCGTCCCCAGCTCGCGCTCGAACTGCCGGATCGACTGCGACAGCGCCTGCTGGGTGAGGTGGAGCCGCTTCGCGGCACGCGTGAAGCTCTGCTCCTCGGCGACGGCCGTGAAGTGCTCGAGCTTGCGCAAGTCCAGCGACACGGCCCGAAACGTACCTGGCGCAGCGGCACCAGTAGCTGCAGTTGTGGATCGATCCGAGAAACCTGTTCGCCGCGCCGGCCTGGCGCCGTTACGGTCGTCGCGTTGCCCGCCAGGCGGGCAGCGTCCCTCCGATCGCACGTCCACGAGCGGCCGCGCGGCCATGCGCCGCCGGCAGGCTCGCGGCCCGCCAGCCCCCTCCGCCGTGACAACGACTCTCCGACGCGCCGGCGAGGACGCACAGCGCGTCAGCTCGCCCGATCCGCTCTTCGCCGCCCGCCGTGCGTGCGAGCGTCAGCCGGCGACGGCGGGGCGGCCGTGACGGACGCGGTCGCGGTCCGCCGCGCCGCGGCGGGCGGGGTCGTCGAGCGAGCGATCGCGGTGGCGCTCGACGCCGTCGCCACCGAGGTCGGCGCGGCGACGACGACCTTCTTCACCGTCGGCGACGACGGCGAGCTCGCCTCCTCGACGGTGCACGTCGCCGGCGCGGGCGCGGACGCGGCGAGCGCGCTCGCCGCCGTAGCGCGTTGGAAGCGCGAGCTGCGCGAGGTCGACCTGCTGGCGCCGCGGACGCTCGCCGGCCGGCCCGAGCCGGTCGTGACCGTCGGCGACCTGGAGGCCGCGTTCGCCAGCGACCCGGTCGCCGCCGCCCGGTACCGCGACCTCGGCGTCGTCGGCGACGCGCGGCTGCTGGTGCGAGCGCCGCACGGCATCGTCGCGGGCGTGACGATCTGGCGCGAGCTGTCGAGCCGTCCTCCGGGCGAGCGGCGGCTGGGAGCGCTCGAGCGCCTGCAGCCGTTCGTCGAGCGCGCCTACCTCGAGGCCGTCGCACGGCCCCGGGAGCGCGACCGCCTGCTCGCCCCGTTGAGCGCGCGCGAGCGGGTCGTCGCGCGGATGCTCGCGGAGGGGGCGACGAACGCCGAGATCGCCTTCGCGTTGCAGCTCGGCCTCGAGACGGTCAAGACGCACGTGCGCGCGATCCTGGCGAAGCTGCGGCTGACCTCGCGCCGCGAGCTGATCGGCCGCCTCCCCGTCCCCGCGCGCGCCGGCGCCGCGGCCGCGCGCGACGCGGCGACGGCCTCCGACCTGCTGGCGGCGCTGCTGCGGTGGGCCGGTGCGCGGATCGATGCGGCGGCGGGCGGCTACGCCGTCCTCTCCGGCGGCGGAGCGATCGCCGCGGAGCGGGCGGCGGCGGTGCGGCGCGACGGCGCCGTCGAGCCCGACCCGGCCGCCGAGGCGATCCATGCCGAGCTCCTCGCCGACCTGCTCGCGCGCCGCGCGCCATCCGCCTCGAACGCCCGCGGCGCCGTCGGCTGGCAGCTCGAGCCGCCAGCGCGACCGCCGACGGGCTGCGCGGAGCGCGCCGGCTGGGGCGCGCCGCGCGCCGTCACGCTGCGCCTGCACGGCCACGTCGCGGCGGTCGCGTGGCTCGCGCCGCGGCGGCGCGGCGCCCGGCTCGACGACCCGGCCGCGGTCGAGGCGATGCGCCGCCTGCGCCCGCTCGCGGAGGCCGCCTCCGCGCCGTTGGTCCAGCGGCTGCTGGCGCGGTCGCGGTCGCGGACGCCCCGACGCGATCCCGTCTCCGCGCTGTCGCCGCGCGAGCGCGCGATCGCGCGGGCGGCCGCCGCCGGCGCGAGCAACCGCGAGATCGCCGCGAGGCTCGGCATCCGCGAAGCGACGGTGAAGAGCCACCTCACGCGCGTCTTCGTGAAATGCGACGTCCGCTCGCGCGCGCAGCTGGCCGCGCTCCTGCGTCGGAGATGAGCGCGTCGAGAGCGCTTCGCGGCACGGGACGGGAGCGGGTCGACGCGCGCTTCGCCGCGCTGGTCGAGCGCGTCGCGGCCCGGGCGGCCCGCGACTGCGCCGCCGCCGGCGAGGGCGTCGTCGGCTGGGCCAAGGAGAGCGACCAGCTGGCGGAGCACGTCACGCTCGCGGTGACCGCGGCGCTGCTGGAGCGGCGGCCGCCCGCGGATGCCGAGCGCGAGCAGATCGCGCGGCTCGGCGAGCTGCGCGCGCGTGAAGGCGTCCCGCTCGAGACGCTCGTCGCCGGCGTCCGCGCGGCGAGCCGCCACGGGATCGGCCTGATGCGGGAGCTCGCCGACGAGCTCGCGCTCGAGGTCGAGGAGGTGCTGGAGCTGACGGCGCTGCTGCTGGAGTGGGCCGACGCCGCGGAGGAGGCCCTCGGCGCCGCCTGCCGAGCCGTCGAGCGCGAGGCCGAGCGCGCCGGTCCTCGGCGCGACGGGCGCGAGCTGTCCGCGTTCGTCTTCGACCTCGTCGGCGGTCTCATCGCGCCGCGGCAGGCGCTCGAGCGGGCAGACGCGCTCGGCCTCGACGTCGACGCCGCGCACGTCGTGCTGCGCGCGCGGTCGAGCATCGCGCTGAGCGCCGAGGAGATCGCCGCGGCGATCGTGCCGTCGCGCTGGTCGCCGGGGATCGCCGCCATCCGCGGCGAGGAGGTCGTCGCGATCGTGCCGGCACCGGCGACGGTGGAGCTGCCGGTCCCCGCGGGGGTCGGCCCGTCGGTCGCGCTGACCGCCATCCCGCGCTCCTACCGCGTCGCCGGCGTCGTGCTGAACGCGGCGTCGGCGTTCGGCCAGACCGGTTGCCGGCGGCTGGAGGATCTCGGACTGCTGACGACCATCCTCGCCGACGACGACGTCGGCGACCTGCTCGTCGCGCGCTACATGACGCCGCTGGAGGAGCTGGGCGGCTTCGGCGCCGAGGTGCTGCGCTCCCTGCGGGTCTACCTCGCATGCGGCCTGAGCGTCGAGAAGGCCGCGCGGGCGCTGTTCGTGCACCAGAACACGCTCCGCCATCGTCTCGGCCGCTTCGAGCAGGCGACCGGCGCCGACCTGCGCGACGTCCGCCAGCTCGCCGAGGTCTGGTGGGCGCTGGCCCGCGTCGACGCGCTCGGGCCCGACGGGCGCTGACCGCCGGGCGCGCCGACCGGCGGCGACCGCGTCCGACGCGCGGCGGAATCGCCGGTCCCCTTCCTCACCGAAGCTGCACGGAGCGGCACGCCGTTGGTCGTTCGACGACGGGAGGGCCGCCAGCGTTGGCGCTTTCCACGTTGGCGCGGGCGCGTCGCCGCTGAAGAATCGTCACGTCCACTGCGTGCGCTGCGGGAGGCGCCGAGAAGCAGGGCTCGGCGACCGGCTCTCTGAGCCGGACGGTCTTCCGCGTTCCCGCGGCGCGGTCATCAGAAGGAAGGACGTATGAGACAAGCAACTCGCCGCCGCTCGCTCGCGGTCGGGACGGTCTTGGCGCTGGCCGCGGGCGGGGCCGCCGCCGCGCCCGGGGTGGCAAGCGCCGCGCCGTCGTGGGGCTGCACGTCGACCGCCTTGGAGGGCAGCCTGCTCGGCGTCGACGCACCGCTCGGGTTCCTCCGCGCCAATCCGCCGGCGACGCCGTGCGCGCCCGACTCCGCCGGCTTGAGCGGCAGCCTGCCGCTCGGCGTGACGGTGGGCGCGGTCGAATCGGACACCGACCTCGCGAACGCCACCGGCACGGTCGCCGAGCAGGTCGCGACCGCGAGATCGCAGATCGCCAACCTCGGCCTGGCGCCGGCCGGCTTCGCGAACCTCCTCCAGCTCGAGGGCGCCGAGTCGGAGGCCACGGCGCGCTGCTCCGTCGACGGGACGACGGCGCAGTTCGAGGGCAGCTCGCAGCTCACCGGCCTGAGATTCCTCGGACAGACGGTCGACGTCAGCTTGCCGAGAGTCCGCATCGACGCGGGCCTCGCGGTCGGCGAGTTCTACCCCAACGAGCAGGTCCTCTCCGCCGACGGCAGAACGCTGACGCAACGCGCACTGCGCGTCTCGATCAGCGCGGCGCTCGTCGGGAGCGTCGCCGAGTTCGTGATCGCCGAGTCGAGCGTCTCGGCCGTCGACGCCCCGTGCGCCACCAGCGGCGGCGGCGGCGACGGCGGCGGTGGCGACGGCGGCGGCGGCAATGGCGGCGACGGTGGCGGCACCGGCGGCGGCGACGGCGGCGGCACCGGCGGCGGCACCGGCGGCGGCGGCAATGGCGGCGGCGGCACCGGCGGCGGGGGCAACGGCGGCGGCACCGGCGGCGGCGGCACCGGCGGCGGCGGCACCGGCGGCGGCGGCACCGATGGCGGCACCGGCGGCGGCGGTCGCGGCGACTCGGGCGGCAGAGCCGTGACGCCGACGATCGACGTCTCCGGCAACGCGCGCCGCGTGCGCGCCGGCGGCACGATCACGTACGTGCTGCGCGTCAGAAACCCGTCGCGCAGAGCGCTCCGCAACGTGCGCGTCTGCCACCGCCTGGCGCCCGGCATCGTCTTCGTCGGCTCCAAGCCGAAGGCGACGGTCCGCCGCGGCCGGCACTGCATGACGATCAAGCGCCTCGGCGCTCGCAAGGCGAAGACCTTCCGGCTGACCGCGCGCGCACTGCGCGGAGCGGCCGGCAAGAAGGTCAACGTCGTCACCGTGACCGCCAACGGCGCGAGAACCCGCCGTGCGCGGACGACCGTCACCGTGTTCGGCGCCCGCAGCGTGGGCGGCGGCGTCACCGGCTAGCGACGGCCAGCGGGGCGTGCCGGGCGCGGCGCAGGCCGCGCCCGGCACACGCCAGGGCGGGTGCGGCCGCCTCCTCGCGCGGGGCGCTGGCCCCCTTTCCGGACCGTGTGCGGAACGTCATCGTGGCGAGACGGCAAGAGGTCACGACCGGAAGGTGGCGGGGCGGCGATGGATCCGCGAGTGGGAATGAGGCTCCTGATGGCCGGATGCGCGGCCGTGGCGGCGATCGGGACGGGGAGCGCGGCCGCGTCGGCCGACGTGGTGACCGTCGGCAAGGTCGACGGCAGGCTGTTCGACGTGCTGCGCAGGGAGCTGCGCCCCGGCCCGGCGAGAGCGGCGGCGCGCGCCGCCGCCCGACCGCCGCGCCTGGTCGTCGTCGACGGCGAGCACACGTCGCCGAGCAGATTGCGCCGCAACCGCGTGATCCGCGCGACCGCCGACGGCGAGCGCTGGGTGCTGGTCGTCGACCCGACCGCGCGGACCCTGTCGCGCGGGGTGAGACCGCTCACGGGGATCGGCTCCTCGCAGAAGCGCCTCGCGGCGGCGATGTTCCGGCGCACGCTCGACCGCAGCGGCGATCCGGTCGTGGAGGTCTACCGCTGGCAGCTCAAGCCGCGCGGGAGAATCGGCAGAGCCGCGCTGCACCGCTACCACCGGCGGATCGTGCGGACGGTCGTGCGCGCGCTGCGAACGGGCCGGCCGGCCGCCGACCCGCGCAGCGCGCGGACCGCGGCCGACGCGCAGTTGCCGCCGGGAGTCCAGCATGCGCGTTGGATCGAGCACTGGGCCGCCTCCGAGTGGCTCAAATGCCAGACGGCCGGCTTCGCGGAGGACATCACGATCGATCTGTTCCTCGAGAACAGCGTCGCCCAGCCGCAGGGGACGCGGCAGTGGATCGCCGTCTACGTCGACGGGAACGCGGCGCCGAAGGAGCCGAGCCAGCAGTTCTGCGCCTGGAACGACCAGGAGTACCGCTGGTGGACGGCCGCCGTGCAAACCGGCCTCGAGCCGAGAAACGATCAGCTCGCGCTGAGATCGTCGAGCCCCTCGACGCCCAACGACGTCACGACCTACACGAGCGGCAACACCTTCTCGTTCGGGGTCGCGATCTCGGGCAGAGTCGGCAGAAACGAGGAAGGCGTCGGCGGCGGGATCGAAGGCGGCGTCGACTTCAACTGGACCGAGAGCAGAAGCAAGAGCTACAGCCTCCCGAACTGGGCGGTGCGGGCGGTCGGGATCCACAACGCGCCGGCCTGGCGCTTCCACGCCAAGGACCCGTGCGACGTCGACGAGCGGTCGATATCCAACGACCCGGGCTGCTTCAAGACCCAGGGGGAGGCGATCAACTCCGGCAAGCCGCAGCCGCCCAACGCGGCGTCGCGGGGCAACTTCGACTACCACGCCGCGGCGCTGTGGCACACGAAGTCGCGCGTGACCAAGCCGGTGACGATCGAGGCGTCGGCGCGGATCGAGCTGATGGGCTTCCGCTGCCCGGACATCGTCTTCGTCTGCGTCAGACGCGACATCCACAACCACTGGATCAGAGGCAAGCAGAGACTCACGATCGACCTCCCGGCGGTGCTGCCGGTCCCGATCAGCGAGATCGCGTTCGACAGAGGCGACACCGTCAGAGCGGGCACGCGCGTCACCGCGACGGTGAGACTCGCGTCGCCGGCGCCGACCGACCTCGCGCTGCCGGTCTCCTCCGACTCGCCGGTCGTCGTCCCCGACGACCACGTCGAGTTCGACAAGGGCAAGAGCACGGCGACCTTCCAGGCGATCACGCGCGGCGGCAGCTCGCTGCTCGACGCCAGCGCGATCACCGCGGTCGTGAGCGTCTTCTACGCCAGACCGTACAACGTGGCGCTCACGGTCGAGAGATAGGCCGACCCGGCGACGAGCCCGCGGCGTCGGCGGCGCTCAGCCGCCGACGCCGTTGAGCTCGTCGACGACGTCGAGCAGGTCGCCGGTCGCGTAGAAGTCGACCGCGACGACGTTGGGCAGGCGGCCGCGCTCACGCTCGCAGCGGCGGGCCCGCGCGAGCAGGACCTCGCGCGCGTTGACGATCGCGGCGTTGCTCGGCCGGGGCGCGGGGCTGGTGTCGATCCAGTGGTTGAGCAGGAACAGCGACGCGTCGCCGGGGCCGCGGTTGGGCCGGCAGGAGAACTGCGACCGATCGGTGAAGCGGTACGGCGTCTCCTGCATCAGCGCATAGGCGTCGTGGTACCACGGCACGGCCGGATCGCCGGGCCCGTGCTCGTACATCACGATCGCCCGCTGGCCGGCTGCGATCAGCTCGCGCAGCGTCGGCCACGGCGGCCCGGCAGTGCCGGTGTAGAGGAACGGGCGCAGGCCGCTCTCCTCGACCGCGGCCGCGATGTCGCGCGGCCGCGGCCCCTCGTCCTGGACGACGACGATCACGACCTCCTGCGGATTGACGGCGAGGAACTCGGCCACCTCGCGCAGCCCGTCGGCGAGCGCGATCGCCCCGACCTCGCAGAAGCCGTGGCACAGCCACGTCGTGCGCGGCCCCCGCTCCGCCTCCCCGCCGAGGAGCGTGTCGCGGATGCGCAGCGCGGCGGCGACGCCCTGCTCGCCCAGTCCCTCGGCCGCCGCGGCCCTGACCCCGCCGGGCAGCTCGGTCAGCACGCGGTCGCCGACGCGGCGGCCGAAGTGCGCGTCGATCAGCAGCGCGCGCACGCCGTCGTCGAGCTGCCCGCGCAGGCCCTTCTCCTGCTGCGCGAACAGCCAGTTCGGATAGGTGAGGCCCGACATCGCGTTGTGCGTCGCGGCGAACGCGACCTCGTCGACGCGACGGTCGCACAGCTGTCAATGGCCGTTGCAGCCGACGACCGCGTGCGCGGGCTGCGCCGGCTGCGTGGCGCCGCCGACGACCAGGCCGCCGGCCAGCAGCGCCACGGCGACCGCAGCCGCGCCGCCGGCCAGCCACGGGGCGATCGGCCGCGCCGGGCCGGCCGGCGGGGCGGCGCCCGCGCTTGCCGCCTCCCTCCTCTCCGCGCGCGTAAGCGTCACCATCCGCAGCAGCTCGGCGACGCCGTGGTAGAGCACGACCAGCCCAGCCAGCACGAGCGCGGCGTCGAGCACCCGCTGTCGCTCGGCGACGATCAGCGCGCCGGCCGCGACCAGCGCGAGCGCTCGCGCCGCCCGCCACGGCGCCGCCGCGGGCGTCGTCGTCGCGACCGTCCACGCGCGCCGCAGCGGCCCCGCCAACTCGACCGGCCGCAGCAGCGACGCCGCGGCCGCCGCGACGATCGTCCCGGCGGCCAGCGCGACGAGCGCCCAGGTGGCGAGGTCGCCGAGGAAGGCGTCCCAGACGGCGCCGGCCGCTGCCTCATCTGCCGGCAGGGAGATCCCGGCGAGCAGCTCGCCGCGCGCGATCCACAGCGCCAGCGCGACGACGCCGCCGGCGACGGCGACGCCGATCCCGACATGGGCGAACGCCCGCCGCCGCCGCGGCGCGATCGCGACGGCGGCCACGAGCGCGACGAGCGCCGCGCCGGCGGCGGCGAGCGCGAGCCAGCCGACGTCGTCGACCGTCTGCGCGGCGTCGAGCGCCTCGGCCGCGCGGCGGCCCGCGTCGATGCTCGCCGACAGGTCGCGTGGCAGCTGCTCCGCCGCGCTCGGGTCGAGCTGCTCCAGCGCGCCTGCGAGCAGCACTCCGACGTCGGCGATCGTCGCCGTCGCGGTCGCCGTCGAGCGCGTGAAGACGGTGCGATGGAGGTCGCGCGCCGCCGCGTGGAAGAGGGCGCGGAACGGCGGCGAGCCGACGACGGCGCCGGCGGCGGCGTCGACGAGCGGGCGCACGGCGACGAGGTCGCGGTCGGCGCGCAGCACGACCTGGTCGGTCAGCTGGTCGGCGACGACCTCGCGCACCGCCGGGTCGTCGAGCGCGGCGGCCGCGCGGTCGGCGAACTGGTCGGAGTCGAGCACCGCGACGCGCGCGTAGCCGGCGACGAGCGCCACGACGATGCAGAGGCAGCCGAGCGCGCCGAGCACGGCGGAGGCGATCGCGCGCGAGCGTGCTCCCGGGCTGGCGCGACGGGCCACGTCAGCGCCCAAGGTACTGGATGACGGCGCGCACGCGGCGGTGCTCGTCAGGGTGCGTGGTGAGGCCGAGCTCCTGATAGACGTGGGCGACGTGCTTGAGCACGGCCTTCTCGGTCAGCGTCAGCCGTCTCGCGATCGCGGCGTTCGTCCAGCCTTCGGCCATCAGCGCGAGCACCTCTCTGCGGCGCGGCGTGAGGCGTTCGATCGGATCGTCGCGGCGCGCGCGCCCGAGCATCGTCGCGACCACCTCCGGGTCGAGCACCGACGCGCCGCGGCAGATCCGCCGCAGGTCCGAGCAGAACGTCTCGCCGTCGACGATCCGCTGCTTGAGCAGGTAGCCGGTCCCGCCGACCGCGCCGGCCTGCTCGAGCAGCTCCTGGGCGAGCCGCCGCTGGACATGCTGGGAGAGCAGGAGGATCGCGATCTGCGGATGCGTCTGGCGGATCTCGAGCGCCGCGCGCAGCCCCTCGTCGGTCTGCGTCGGCGGCATGCGGATGTCGGCGACGACGGCGTCGGGCTTGTGCGCCCGCGCCTTGCGCACGAGGTCGGGGCCGTCGCCGGCGGTGCCGACGACCTCGAAGCCGTCGCGCTCGAGCACGAGCACGAGCCCCTCGCGCAACAGCGCCTGATCCTCTGCGACGACGACGCGCACAGGCGCCAGCCTAACGCCGCCGTCGCCGCGCGCAGATCGCTCCAGCGCCCCGCCCGAGCGGGCGCTGGCACCATCGGCGCGCACCGGCGACCGGTCACCGATCGGCCGGCCCGGTCGCGCGGTCGAGCAGGTCGACGCCGTGGCGGGCGAGGGCGGGGATCCGGGCCGCGACGCACGTGCCGCCGCCCGGCTCGCTCGCGATCGCGACCTCGCCGCCGAGCGCCTCGACGCGATCGGCCATGCTCCGCAGCCCGGCGCCGTCGCCGAGCCGCGCGCCGCCGGCGCCGTCGTCGCGCACCTCGACCCGCAGCCAGCCGTCGCTCAGCCGCACCGCGACGTCCAGCTCGCGCGCGCCCGCGTGCTTGACGGCGTTGGCGACCGCCTCGGAGACGACGAAGTAGGCGGTGCTCTCGGCCGCGCCCCGCAGCGCCGTGCGGGTGACGCCGCCGACCTCCAGCCGCGACGGGATCGGCACGCGGTCGAGCAGGTCCTCGAGCGCGGCGGCCAGCCCGCGCTCGGTCAGCGCCGCCGGCACGACGCCCTGCGCGAGCTCGCGCAGCTCGGTGATCGCCTCGTCGAGGCCCGCTTCGAGCTCGCGCGCGCGGGCCCGCACCTGCGCGGAGGCCTGCGCGTCGGTGCGGACCCCGTTGGCATGCACCGCAAGCAGCAGCAGCCGCGCCTGGAGCCCGTCGTGGAGGTCGCGTGCGATCCGCCGGCGCTCGTCGTCGGCCGCCGCGACGATCCGCGCCCGCGACGCCCGCAGCGCCTCGCGGCTGGCGCGCAGATCGGCCATCAGCCGTTCGTTGTCGAAGGCCAGCGCGACGGCCCTGCCGGCGGCTCGCACGAGCCCCTCGTCGCCGGCCAGCGCCCGGTCGTGGACGATCGCGCCGACCTTGCGGTCGCCATGGCTCACGTCGACGACGGCGCGCGTCGGCGCGTCGGGCAGCGCGACCGGGCGGCCGTCGACGTCGAGATGCCGACCTCGATCGGGCGCCCAGTAGAGCAGCTCGACGGTCGGGTCGCCGAGCGCCTCGGCGAGCACGTCGCGCAGCTCGCCGGCTCTCATGTCGCCGGCCAGCCACGCGGCGAGCTCCTCGATCCGCGCCGAGCGGGCGAAGCCGCCGCGCACCATCGCCGCCAGGAACGCGACCGCCACGCCGGCGACGATGCCGAGCTGGGCGACGCCGAGCCAGACGCTGACCTCGTCGGTCCACGCGCGCGCGACCTGGCTGCTGAGCGGCACCAGCAGGACCGCGAGGATGCCGTAGAGGTACAGGCCGCCGAGGGCGCGGCGCTCCGACGGGTCGGCGTCGCGGACGCGGCGCGCGAGGATCACGGCGGTGACGACCATCACGGCGCTGCCCGCCGTCCACTGGAGCCGCAGCGCCGCGTCGGCGAGGTCGGGCCGGTCCGCGACCTGCAGCGCCGTCTCCGGCCCGAAGAGGTACTGCGGAACCTGGAGCAGCAGGCAGACCGCGTAGCCGGCGGCGACCGTGAGCACGCTGAGCCGCCCCTGCAGGCGGCCCGACGGGAAGGCGTGCAGGAGGTGCACGACGAGCGCGTACGGCAGCGTCGCGACGATCAGCGCGATCGCCTCGATCGCCGGCTCGTCGCCGACCAGGCCGGAGGCCAGCAGCACGAAGCCGGCGGCGATCAGCAGCGGCCCGATGCGGTTGTACGGGCGGCGGCGCCACGCCGCGATCCCGGCGAGCAGATAGATCCAGGCGGCCGCCGGCCACAGGACGATCGTCCACCATGGATCGTGCACCGCGGTGGCCCCCAGCGCGATCTCGATGATCCCGAGCAGGACGCCGACGCCCGCCAGCTCCGCGACGACCAGCTTGACGGCGCCCGCGGGCGCGGCCGATCGCCGGCCCGCTCCATCCCGCTCGCGAGGAAGACCCCCCGTCGGCATCGCGCTCACAGTCTATGGCCCCCTCCCGCTCGCACTCGCACGGCCGGCATGCGGCCGCCGCCGTCAGCGCTCAGCGCGAGCGAGGCGACACCCGGGGCGCGCGCGCCGTCGCGCTCACCATCCGCGCTGGAAGGCCGCGGACAGCGCGCTCAGGTCGGCGCCGGCGAGGCCGACCTCCGGGAAGCCGGGCGACAGCGGGACGTCGCGCACGAACAGCGCGAAGACGAGCGGGCGCCCGCCGGCGCCGTCGATGTAGCCGGCCTGGCTGAGCGCGGTGAGGATCCCGGTGCCGTACGGGGCGCTGCTCGCCCGCGTCCCGGTCTTCGCCATGACCCTGCCGGCCGCCGGCGTCCCGCGCTGGTCGGCGGCGAGCGAACCGTCGACGCCGAGCGTCGGGAGGCCCGCTCGCAGCACCGCGCCCCAGCTCGTCTCCTGGATCGAGCGCAGGAAGCGGGTGAAGTCCCCCGGCGTCGAGCGGTCGTACTCGGAGGAGCCGGCGCCGTCGAGCACGACGGTCGTGCGCGGCGAGACGCCGTGGCGGCGCAGCAGCGCCAGCTCGTCCCGCAGCCCCGACTCGCAGTCGCGGCTGCCGCGCGCCGCGGCGACGAGGCAGAGCAGCTGGTGGGCGCCGCGGTTGTAGCTGACCTTGAGGATCACCTTGACGTACTCCGACAGCGGCGGCGAGACGCGCACGGCGACGCGCGTGGCACGCGGGTAGGCGCGCGAGCGCGGCAGCAGCCGGCGCGGGTTCGGTCCCGCCGTCCGCGCGTCGACGCGGACCCCGGCGCGGCGCAGCGCGTCGATGAACGCGACGCGCGCGAACCGCGCGGGATCGGCAAGGTGGGCGATGCTGAGGACCGGCCCGCCGCCGGCGGCGACGGTGCCGCGCACGACGACCCGATCGCCGTCGACGCGCACCGTCACGGGCGCGCCGGCCCGGGCGACCGTGCGCACCCGCGCGTCCACGCGCAGCGCCGAGGTGCGCGGATGCACGCGGACGCGCGCCGGCCGGCCGGGGCGCGTCGGGGCGCTGACGACGTCGAGCACGTTCTCGTTGACCCAGATCGGCGCGATCGTCCCGTCGGGCCCGTCGCGCGTCGTGCGGAAGAGGCGGTCGTCGATCGCCACGTCGCCGCGGACCCGGCGGATCCCGGCCGCCCGGACCTGCCGCGCGAGGTCGGCGACGCCGGCCAGCGGCGTCGCGCCCGGCGGGCGCGCGGCGCCGGGCAGGCCGGTGTCGGCGTAGTTGTGGTCGGCCTCCGGCGCGTCGTTGAACGACAGCGTCCCGTCCGGCCGGTCGCGCAGGCCGAAGCTCGTGTCGCCCGCGGCGACGAGCACGAGGTCGCCGCGCAGGTCGCCGTCGACCACCCGGCCGCGCCGGTGGACGGGCGTGCGGAAGCGATGGTCGGCGCCGAGCGCCTCGAGCGCGGTCGCCGACGAGAAGACCTTCAGGATCGAGCCGGTGACGAACGTCTTGCCCGCGTTGTGGGTCGCGAGCACCTCACCGGTGCGCGCGTCGGCGACCTCGTAGCCCCAGATCGAGCCGTCGTAGAGCGGCTTGCCGGTGACGGCCGCCAGCTCGGCGGCGACCGACGGCGGCGGCGTCTCGGCGGCCGGCGCGGGGCCGGCGGCCGCGAGCGTGAGCGCGAGCGCCGCGACGGCGCCGCCGGCGATCGCTCGCCGACGGCGCCCCGCGTTCCGCTCCCGCCGACGCTCGGCGGTCTCCGCTCGTCCCGTCATCCCACCGGCAGACGGTATCCCCGCACGCCCGCCGCGCGAGGGGGTTCTGGGGCCTTCGAGGCGGGGTCCTGACACCCCCGGCGCGACGCCGACTGGTCGGCGTCATCCGCCCATCAGGCCTTCTCGACGTCGCGCTCGCGTCAGGCTGCCGCGAGCCACTCCTCGAAGGTCGGACCGGCGAGCTTCGCGCCCGCGTGGGGCAGGACGGCGCCGTTCGCGTAGGCCTCGGCGTCGGGGTCGTCGGCTGCAGGCACCAGGATCGACCCGCGTTCCTCACGGATCTCGACGGCGTCGCCCCGGCGGGCGAAGAGCAGCGCGGCGAGCTCGGCGAGGCGCTCCGCCTTCGGCCCGGCGACCTCGGTGATCCTGCCGTCTTCGATCTCCGGCTCCTCGGCAGCGTCCGCGAGCGCCTCGGCGACGACGCGGGCGGCGACGGGCTGCGTTCGCAGCTCGGGCACGTGGGCGACGCCGTCCTCGATCGTCCAGCCGAGCAGCTGGTCGACGAACTCGTGGAACTGGGCCGCCCGCACGATCCGGACGGGCAGCGGACCTTCGCGCAGCGCCCGCTCCTGCGCCAGTTTCGCCGCGTTGTAGCCGCCGTGGAACCGGTCGATGCCGATGATCGAGGGGAGCACGATCCGCTTCGCTCCGGCGGCGGCGCCGGCTCGCTGCAGGTTGCGCGCCGAGGCGAGGAAGAACGCGGTCGCCTCCTGCTGATCGGGTGAGGGCCCCGTGGCGGTGTCGATGATCGTCTCGACCCCGGCGAGCGCCGCGTCGAGGCCCTCGCCGCTGACGACGTCGACCGAGCTGGAGCGCGAGATCGGAACGACGTCGTGGCCTCGCTGCTCCAGGATCTCGACCAGGTGCGATCCGACCCGGCCGGTGGCGCCGGTGACGGCGATCCTCTGCTTCCGCTCTGCGGACTGCATCGCGCTTCCGTCCTTTCTCGCTGCGCGCGGCTCGACGGCGGCTGAACGGCGGTGTCGTGCCCCGCTTCAGCCGCCGGCGAAACACCCCGCTCACATCGACGGACATCGCGACGAGGTCCAGGCACCGGTCCGTCAAAGCGCGACGGCCCCGCCGAATGGCGGGGCCGTCGTATGGTCACAACGTGGTGGTCGGGCTGGGGATCAGCCGGTGACCCCGCCGCCGCGCGCCGCGGCGGGCAGCACCTTGATCGCCGCGGTGCCGGTCGCCGCTCTGCTGCGCGCACCGCGCGCGTTCGGAGCGGTCGCCGTCGCGACGTTCACCTTCCGCCCGCCGGCGCCTCTCAGCACCCGCGCCTTCAGCGTGAAGCTCTTGCTCTTATTCGCGCCCAGCGCTCTGATCGTCCAGCAATGCTGACCCTTCGTCAGCTTCGCCTTCGGCGTCGAGGAGACGAACACCAGACCCGACGGCAGACGATCACAGACCCGCACCGATCTGAGCGCAAACCCAGACGCGTTCGTCACCCGGATCTTGTAGGTCAGCGTTCCGCCGGCACGCACCGTTCTCGCGCTGGCGGTCTTCTTGATCTTCAGCAGGCCCTGCACGCGCGTGCGCGTCCCGTCGATGTTGTTTCTCGGGTTCGGATCGGGCTCGTTGCCCGTCACGCTCGCGCTGTTGCGCAGCAGACCCGCCGCCAGCGGCCGGCCGACGATCCGGACCGTCGCGCTCTCACCGCTTCTCAGCGTGCCCAGCGAGCATCTCACCGGCGCGCGCTTGGTGCAGCTGCCGACGCTGCTTCTGACCGAACGGACCTGCAGCCGCAGGCTCGGCGTGTCGAGCACCCGCACATCGGTCGCCGTCCCCGGGCCGAGGTTGCGCACTCTCAGCGTGTAGGTGATCAGGCCGCTGCCGAGGATCGATCTTCTGTTCGCCGACTTGACGATCTCCAGATCGGCCGGATCCGGCTCCGGGCCAGGCTCACCCGTGACTCTTCTCTCGTCTCTGTTGTTTCTCGGATCGGGATCCTTCGTCGGGCTCTCGACCCGTGCCGTGTTCGACAGCTCACCGACCAGATCCGCGCGCGCGGAGACCAGCACCTGCGCAGTCCCGCCGACGGCGAGCGTGCCGAGGCTGCACGTCACTCTGCTCGCCGTGACCGTGCACGAGCCGCCCTGGCTGCTCTGCGCCGACAGCAGCGTCAGACCCGCACCCGCCGTGTCGTTGACGACGACCCGCTGCGCGTCGCTGGGCCCGTCATTTCTGATCAGCAGCGTGTAGAACAGCTGCCCGCCGACCTTCACCGTCTCCACCGACGGGATCTTGGTGATCGACAGATCGGCCTCAGGCCCCGACGGCACCGTCTCTCTGTCTCTGTTGTTGCTTCTGTCCGGATCTCTCGTCGGCGACTCCACCGTCGCCGTGTTCGTGATGCTGTTCGCCGTCAGCGACGCCGCGACTCTCGTCACCACGCGGTAGGTGACCGAACCACCCGACACCAGATCACCAGCCGCGCACGTCACCGTCCCCGACGCGAACGTGCAGCCTCTGCTGGCCGACACGAACGACAGCCCTCTCGGCAGCGGATCGCTCACTCTCACCGCTCTCGCCGTGCTCGGACCATGGTTGAAGACAACCAGCTCGTACGTCAGCTGACGACCCGGCACCAGTCTGTTCGCCAGCGCCCGCTTCACGATCTCCAGGTCGGCCAGCGGCTCGACCGGGACGCTCTCGTCATCTCTGTTGTTGCCCTCGTCGGGATCGTGCGTGTCGCTTCTCACCGACGCGGTGTTGACCAACGTCCCCTCCGCGGAGGCCGCCACCCGCACCGTCACCTTGAACGTATGCGACGCGCCAACCGCCAGCGACGCCAGCCCGCACGTCACCGTCGCGCCGCTGACGATGCAGCCCTCGCTCGAGGAGACATACGTGACGTTCGCCGGCAGCGAATCGGACACGACCACGTTCTGCGCCGCATCCGGACCGTTGTTTCTGACCGTCAGGTCATACGTCAGGTTCTGGTCGGGGAAGGCCGGATTCTGCGACGCGGTCTTCGTGATCTGCAGATCGGCGCACAGCACCCGGAAGGTGCCGATCGTCGAGACCTCGGGCAGTCTCACCCAGGTGTCGACGAGATCGGTGTTGCCCGAGGAGGCGGTCCAAGCATGGAACCCGGGCCCGCTGGTGCCGTCGCTGACGGCCGTCGGCGACGTGTTCGTGACGACGTAGCCGTTCTTGTACGGGTCGTGGTCGTTGTAGCTCGCAGCGAGCGGGTCGCCAAGCTCAGGATCGTTGGGCAGCGTCAGCCGCTCGATCCGCATGCCGCCGCTGTTCTCGACGTCCGACATCGTGAAGTGAACCTCGGCAAGCGTCGAGCGGATCTCATACCGGTAGTCGCCGCACTGAAGCGCGTTGCCCTGGGCGTCGAGCCCGTTCCACGCGAACGCGTTGCTCCCCGACCCGGACAGCTCGTTCGTTCTGTCGACCACATCCGGGCCGTTGCCGAACGTCCCGTCTCTGTCGACGTCGATCGCGATCGTGTAGCCGAGACCCTGCATCGCGACGGGCGACGTGAAGCTGAACGTGCCGCCGGCGCCATGGTTCGTGGCACCCGAATGGCCGGCCGAACCGGTGAACGACGCCGCTCTGAGCGGGTTGGAGGACGGCGAGATCGGCGCCGCCTCATAGCCGCTCGTCTCCGCCAGGCCGCCGGAACCGGAGATCACCAGCGGATCGACTCTGTTGAGGAACTGCGGATAGCGGCGATCCGCGGCCGCCTTGGAGGCCTGGTCGTAGATGCAGATGTTGCCGCCGACGTCATCGCCGCACGCGAACGACGCGAAGGTGCGCTCACCCGTTCTCGCATCGACGACACCCTGGTCATCCGAGGTCAAGGTCCAGTTGATGCCAGCCTGGTTGTACAGGTCGACCTGGTATTGATGACCAGTTCTCGTGTACGGAAACACGCGTACACCCGATGCAGCCGCACCAAACTCACGCAAGACGTACTCATACGAGAACGTCCGCCCGGGCTGCTTCACGCCGCCGGCATCGCGAACCGTGATGTCCCACATCGCGATGTTGAACCCGGATTCCTGCAGCGGAGCGTCGACCGTACCGGGGTTGCCGTTGTAACCCGGCGAGCCCGGACTCCCCGGATCGGAGGGCATCATGAGCACCGGGTAGATGCCATCAGCGGTCGGCAGGAACTCGCACGGTGTGTAGCCTCCCGGCGCGTCCGGCCCGGCGATTTCCTGCGCCCGCGTGCTGATTCTGCCCGTCCCCGGATCGTCGGTGTTGCAGTCGAAGATGTCGCTGGTGAAGACCGGATCGGTCGGGAATCCCGCGATGCGCTCGAGGTCCGTGCCTGGAGCGTAAACCCGGATGTTCGACTGTCCGCCGGTGCCGATCGCGCTGCTCGCGAGCTGGACTCTCTCGCCGGCTCTCGCGTAGACGTAGAGCACCGTGTACGACGAGCCCGGAAGCCCCGGAACGGTCGTCGACACCTGCAGCCCCTGACGGTCCGCAGTGCCGGGCCCGGTGTTGAGGTCGACCGACCCTCACCGAGGGCGGGCGCCGCCGGCAGTGCCAACGCCGCCACTGCGGCGGCCGCCCCGACCATTCCGAGACGCCGCCTGCGCCGGACGCCCGCCCTGCGCATCGACCGTACGAATTCGTTCATGTCCTTGCCTCCCTGTCGGGCATCCCAACGACGTGCAGTGCTCGCCGCGCCGAACGGTGCCGGCCAGCACCCCACCTCGCGGCACCTGATCCGCGAACGTTCGCGCGCCAGTCAACCATTCCCTCACCACTCAGGGACCGGCCCACCGCCACTTTGCAGCTTTACAGCGCCGACAGCGCAACGACGGGACACGAAATTACACACCTGAATGGTGTCCAAATTAGCACCGCGAGCCGATGCGGCGTCACATCGGATTCCAATTGCGACCTAAGAGGGAGGCCACCACGGCCAACCCGCTCGGCCCTGTCCCGAATTACGAGCGAGACGCGCTGATAGAACTGTCGCGTTCAGCGCAGCGTGCGCGACCGCGCGATGGCGCGCGCGGTCACTCGGGCGCGCGGTCGCGGCCGCGCTCGGCGACCGGGCGCATGAAGTCGGGGATCGGGCGCACGAGCATGCGGTCGGTCGCGCGCTCCCAGGCGCGCTCCATCGCGGCGAGATGCTCGTCCATCACGCGCTCGATGCGCTCGTGGTCGGCCGAGCGGATCGCGGCGAGCGTGCGCTCGTGGACGTCGATCACCCACGGCGCGACCGGCTGCTCGTGCAGCGCCAGGTCGCGCGCGATCTCCAGCCGCCTCAGCAGCGTGCGCATCAGCGAGACGATCGTGCTATTGCCGGTCGCGCGCGCGATGCGGACGTGGAACTGCGTGTCGAGCTGGAGGAAGCGGTCCTCGTGCGCGAGCACGTCGCCGTCGTCGAGCAGCTCCTGCTGGCGCTCGATCAGCCGCGTGAGGTGGGCGAAGTCCTCCTCGCGCGCGTTGACGGCGGCGAGCTGGGCGACGCGCGGCTCGATCAGCCGGCGGGCCTCCAGCACGCCGGCGACCTCGTCGAGGCGCAGGTCCGACTTCGAGCGCAGCAGCTCGATCGGCACGTAGTCGGAGGTGACGAAGGTGCCGCCGGCCGATCCGGGTCTGACCGTCAGCACGCCGGAGTCGGCGAGCACTCTGACCGCCTCGCGCAGCGTCGGGCGGCTGATCTGCATCGCCGCCGCCAGCTCGCGCTCGGACGGCAGCCGGTCGCCGGCGGCGAGCTCCCCGAGCCGGATCCGCTCGGCGATCTGCTCGACGGCGCCCTCGAACGTCCGTCTCGGGGCGACCGGGGTGAAGGCGACGTCGACCGACTGCACGACAGGAACGGTACCGGACCACGCCCGGGTCGAACCGACACCAGCCTTGGTATGGAGACGAACCGCGGGCGCGGCGGCGGCGATCGGCTGCTCAGGCCGGTGGCAGCGCGACCACGCACTCCACCTCGACGAGCAGGTCGGGGTCGGCGAGCGCGGCCACCCCGACCAGCGTGGAGGAGGGCGGCGGGCTCCCGTGCAGCGCGCCAAGGATCACCGGCACCAGCTCGGGCCGGTAGTCGACGACGTAGATCGTCTCCTTGACGATGTCGGACCGGTCGGCGCCGAGCTGCGCCAGGATGCGGTCGATGCGGCCGGCGATCGCCTCGACCTGGGCCTGGTGGCTGCCCTTCCCGACCACCGCGCCGCTCTCGTCCCAGGCGAGCTGTCCGCTGAGGAAGGCGACCCGGCCGCCGTCGACGACGGAGACCTGGCTGACCAGGTCGGGCAGTCCGAAGACGCCGTCGGGCTCGATCCGCTCGATCATGTGAAGCTCCTCTCGTCAGTGTGCGGTCGTGATGGCGGGGCTGGCGGCGGGGGTCGGCGCCGCGATCGCCGCGGCGGCGAGGCCGGTCTCGCGCACGAGCGCGTCGGCCTCTGTCTCGTCCGAGGCCCACGCGACGCAGCCGTCGGGCCGGACGAGCGCCGCGCTCAGCTGCCGCCATTCGGCGCGCGGCTCGGGAACGGGCCGTTGCGGCCGGTAGCGCGCGAGCCGGTCGGCGGCGTCACCGAGATCGAGCGCTCGCACGTCGAACCCGGGCACGCGCGCGAAATCGATCAGCACGTACCGCCCCGGCTCGAGCAGGGAGAAGAGATCCTGATCGTCCTGCAGCCGCAGGTTCGGGGCGCGGCAGCCGGTGAGCGGGTGCGCGCCCGGCGGGGCCGCGTATCTGACGTGCAGGCCCGAGAGGCGCTCGGTCAGGCCGGCCTTCAACTGCGGCCGCTCGGCGATCAGGCGAGCGAGGAACGACCGCAGCTCTCCTCCCTGCAGCGTGAAGTCCATGAACAGCGCGGTCTGCGCCTGGCTCTGCTCCAGCAGCTCCACGCCGACGGGATGGCGCTCCTCGTGGTAGCTGTCCAGCAGCGACTCCGGCGCCCAGCCGTTGAAGGTCGCGGCGAGCTTCCAACCCAGGTTCATCGCGTCCTGCACGCCGACGTTGAGCCCCACGCCGCCGGCCGGCATGTGCTGGTGGGCGGCGTCGCCGGCGACCAGGACCCGGCCCTTGCGATACGTGCTCGCGATCCGGCTCGCGTTGCTGTAGCGCGAGAGCCAGGCGGGGCTGTGCATGCCGTAGTCGGTCCCCGCGATCCGCTGGATGCGGTCGCGCAGCTCCTCCAGCGTGAAGTCGCCCGGCCAGTCGGTCCGCAGGTCCTCGGGCGAGTGCACCGCGATCCGGTGGTTGCCGTCGGGCAGGCGGACGCACATGAACGTGCCCTCGAGCGACCACCTGCTGATGACCGGGCTGTCGGGCGGATCGGCGAGCCGCACGTCCCCAAGGGCGCCCAGCGCGGTGAACGACGTGCCGACGAACTCGATCCCGGCGCTCTTGCGCACCGTGCTGCGGGTGCCGTCGCAGCCGACGAGGTAGTCGGCGCCGAGCGTGTACTCGCCCTCGGGTCCCTCCGCGGTGACGACCAGGCCGCCGTCCTCCTCGACGAAGCCGACGAACCGGTGGCCGCGCCGCACGTCGGCGCCGTCCGCGATCGCGCGCTCCTGGAGCAGCGCGGTCGTCCGCGCCTGCGGGATCGTGAGCGTGAACTTGAAGTCCGTGTCGAGCGCGTCGAACTCGAGCCGCTCGTCGAGGACCGCGAAGTGCCCGCTGGGCAGCTGCCCGCCCTCGGCCAGCATCTGGCGATGGGCGCCCCGCAGCGCGAACGTCTCGACCGTTCTCGGATGGACGGTGAGCGCGCGCGAGTGCGGCGAGATCTCGACGCTCTGCTCGAGCACCACCGTCGGCACGCCCGCGAGCCGCAGCTCACACGCCAGCCACATTCCCACCGGGCCTCCGCCGGCGATCACGACCCTTCGCTCCACGACCTCTCCTCTCACCTGTCTTGGTCAGCGACCAAGAACACAATAGACAGTTCGACCCGGCGTTGTCCACACCGATTCCGCAGCGCGCTCGACGGCGCGCCTCCCCGCCCGCACGATCAGGCCCCGCAGGCGGAGAGCAGCGACATGACGGCCCGATTGACCGGCACGGCCAGACCGTGCCGGTCGGCGGCCCGGACGACCGCACCGGTCAGCCCCTCCCACTCCAGCGGCCGGCCGAGCTCGCGATCCTGCAGCATCGAGGTCTTCGCTCCGTCGGGGAGCGACTGCATCCAGGCGACGGCGTCGTCGACCGCGCGAGCGTCGAAGACGGCCCCTTCGGCCCTGCCCACCTCGACCGCCTCGGCGATCAGCTCACCTGCCAGGTCGGCGACGCGCGGCTCGCGCAGCACCTCGCACCCGCGACCCGTGAGCGCCGTGATCGGATTCGCCGAGACGTTGGTCAGCAGCTTGGTCCACGCCGCCGTCGTGAAGTCGGCGGTCCGCTCCACGACCAGCCCTCCCGGCGCGAGCAGGTCGTGCACCCGCCGGCCCCCGGCGTCGTCCGGGACGACGAGGTCGGCCCCGGTGCGCCGCACCCGCACCCTCCCCCGTCCGAGGTGGTCGATGTTGAGGTAGACGAGGGCCGGGACGACCAGCTCGCCGGCGCGGCCGGCGAGCTGGTCGACGTGGTCGACGCCGTTGCGGGCGACGATCACGGCCGTCCCCGCGCCGCACAGGCGCATCAACCACTCCTCGGCTCCGCGCGTCTGGTGCCACTTGGTGGCGACCACGACCCAGTCGACCGGCGCGACGACCTCGGCGGGATCCCGCAGCCAGTCGCAGAGCGCGGTGAACTCGCCGTCGTCGGCGCTCACGGTGAGCGCGGCCCGCCCGGAGAAGGAGCGCCCGCAGGCGAGGACCGCGTGCCCGGCCCGCGCCAGGGCGCCGGCGATCGCCGTGCCGACCGCGCCCATGCCGACCACCGCGACGTTCATGCGCGACCGTCCGTCCGCCGACGCCGGGGCCGGCGCGCTCCTACTCGGCAACGGTCGCCAGCTCCCGCGACTCGGCGGCCGGGGCCTCCGCCGGCGAGCGCCGCCGCTCCGCCCACGCCGCGGCGACGGCGCCGACCACGAGGATCGCGGGCGCGAGCTTGATCACGAGGCTGTCGCTGCCGACGATCGAGTCGTAGTTGGCGACGATGCAGCCAAGGATGACGAGGAAGCAGATCGTCGAGACCACGGGCGCGACCCGCCCGACGAAGTACGAGGCGTCGCCGAGCCTGCCGCGCACCGACGAGGCGAAGACGCTCACCGACAGCATCATCAGCCCGAAGACGTACGCGACGGTGTTGACCCCGGCGACGGCCGGGAACAGCCCGGTCAGCGGGTCGAAGCCCGCGATCGCGAACGGGGCGATCACGGCGACGATCACGACCGCCTGCGTCGCGACGGCGACGACGGGGACGCCGCGCTGGTTGACGCGCGACAGCCCGGTCGGCAGCAGGCCGCTGCGCCCGAACGCGAACATGTAGCGCACCGCCGCGTTGTGCCAGGCGACCGCTCCCGCCGCGAAGCTGAGCACCGCGGAGCCCGCGATCAGCGGACCGGCCCAGGAGCCAAGGTAGGTCTCGGCCGCGAGCGGCAGGACCAGCCCCGGATCGGCCCCCGCGACCGCCTGCACGTCGTCGAAGGCGGCGATCAGCGACCACGTCGAGAAGACGTATATCAGGCACAGGACGGCCAGCGCCGTGTAGATCGCGCGGGCGATGTTGCGGTTCTGCCCGGTCTCCTCGCCATACGAGGCCACGCTCTCGAAGCCGGCGAAGGAGACGGCGATCATCGCCAGCGTGAAGGCGATCGCCCCGGTCGACGGCCACGTTCCCACGCCCACCGACGGCGTGGTCGGATGGTCCTGGACCAGCACCGCGATCCCGACGGCGAGGAGGATCGCGAACCCGACGCAGGAGAGGACGGCGATCACGCGCTTGGTGTCGAGCAGCCCGCGGAAGCCGCACGCCGCCACGACGGCCCAGACCCCGCCCGCGTAGACCCACCACGGGAGGTCGAGCGAGAGGTACTGCTGGCCGAAGAGGACGGCGAAGTAGCCGGCCCCCGCCGTCATCGACGCGGCCGCCAGGTTGTAGGCGATGAACAGCACCATCGCGGTCGCCGCCCCGACCCTGCGGCCGAGCCCGTAGGCGACGAAGGCGTAGCTGGCGCCCGCGTTGACGACATGTCGGCTGATCGCGACGTAGCCCGCGGCGAAGATGGCGAGCACCGCTGCCATCGCGATCGTCAACGCGATCGTCCCGGGGCCGACGCCGAAACCGAGGCTGAGCGAATAGCTCGACGCGATCGTCGTCAACGGCGCCGTGATCGCGACGATCATGAACACCATGCCCGGATAGGCGATCGCGTTCTGCATCAGCGTCCGGCGCGGCGCACGCGGCAGCGCCCCGCCGACCGACGGGTTCACGTCATCCATCTGCACTCCCTCCTCTGGGATGCCGGTCTCCGGCGGCACCGCGCCGACCGTCGACCTTCTTGGTCGTCGACCAAGGAACGGGAAATCTATACTGGGTCAGTGACCAAAGCGCAAGGAAAGGCCGCCCGCACCTCCTCGCTGACCCCCGACGACGTCCTCGCCGCCGCGCTCGAGGTGCTCGAGGAGCGCGGGCTCGACGGGGTCTCGACGCGCGCCGTCGCGAACCGGCTCGACGTCCGCATGAACACGGTGCTCTGGCACGTCAAGACGAAGGCCGGGCTGCTCGACCTGATGGCGGACGCGATCGTCGGCGAGGTCGCGCTCGACGACCTCGCGGGCGACTGGAGAGACCGGGCCGTCGAGCTGATGCGCCGCCTCCGCCTCGCGCTGCTCTCCCACCGCGACGGCGCGCTCGTCGTCTCCGGCACCTTCCCCGCGCTGCCGCGCACGCTGCGGCTCGCCGACACCCTGCTCGCGACGCTCCTCGACGGCGCCCGGGACGCCAGAACCGCCGCGTGGACGGCGTGGGCGCTGGTCTATTTCACGCTCGGGCTGGTCCAGGAGGAGCAGCAGACGCCCGCCCTGCTCCACGACGCGGTCGCGCGCGAGATCTCGCCGACGACCTACCCGGCCCTCTCGGCGGTGCTCGACGAGTACGCCGCCGCCGACTTCACCGACCGCTTCGAGTACGGCGCCGCGGCGATCCTCGCGCCGCTCGACTCCCCCGCGGCCAAGGCGGCCGCCCCCGCGCGCAAGCGCCGCTGACGAGCGATTCCGACCGGGCCGACGCCGCCGCGCTTGCGGCGCGGCGTCGCCTGCTGTACCGTCGTTGTTGGTCACCGACCAAGAGAGATGGTCCTCGCCATCCCGCTCCCGGGCGGTCGTTCGCGGCTGCGCCTCGCGCGCCCGATCGGCCCGGCCGCCACGCTCGGCGAGCGATCCCGCACACCTCGATCGAACCGGAGATGCCGTGTCCGCCAACACCGCCGTCGAGAGCTCATTCAACGATCGCCGCGACGAGCGTGAATTCGCGCTCTTGATCGACGGGGCGCTCGTCCCCGGCGACGACACGATGGCGATCGCCAACCCGGCGACGGGCGAGCCGGTCGCCACCTGCCCGCGCGGGTCGGCGCGCCAGCTCGACGCGGCCGTCGCGGCCGCGAAGGCGGCCTTCCCCGGCTGGGCCCGCACCTCGCTCCAGGAGCGACGGCGCCTGCTGACGACGATCGCCGACGTGATCGAGGCCAACGCCGACGAGCTCGCCGCCCTGCTCACCGCCGAGCAGGGCAGACCGCTCTCCGACGCCACCCTCGAAGCGCACGGGACCGCGGCCTTCTTCCGGCACGTCGCCGGGCTCGAGCACGAGACGCGGGTGCTCGACGACGGCCCCGACCGCCGCGTCGAGCTGCGGCGCCGCCCGCTCGGGGTCGTCGCCGCGATCCTGCCCTGGAACGCCCCGCTGCTCGTGATCGCCTTCAAGGTGCCGGCGGCGCTGCTGGCCGGCAACACGGTCGTCGTCAAGCCGGCCGCGACGACGCCGCTCGCCACCCTCGCGCTGGCGCGGCTGATCGCGGAGGTCACGCCGCGCGGCGTCATCAACGTCGTCACCGACGCCAACGACCTCGGCGACCGCCTCACCGACCACCCCGACGTCGCCAAGGTGACCTTCACCGGCTCGACCGCGACCGGGCTGAAGGTGATGGCCAACGCGGCGAAGACGCTGAAGCGGGTCACGCTCGAGCTGGGCGGCAACGACGCCGCGATCGTGCTCGACGACGCCGATCCGAGAGCGGTCGCCCCCGGCATCTTCCACGGCGCCTTCTGGAACTGCGGGCAGGTCTGCCTGGCGATCAAGCGCCTCTACGTCCACGACTCGCTCTACGACGAGCTGTGCGAGGAGCTCGCCGCGCTGGCCCGGCAGGCCGTCGTCGGCGACGGCAGCGACGCCGACACGCAGATCGGCCCGCTGCAGAACCGCATGCAGTACGAGAAGGTGAAGGGCTTCCTGGCGGACGCCAGAGCCCACGGGCGCATCGTGGCCGGCGGCGAGCTGTCGGGCTCCGCGGGCTACTTCGTCGCGCCGACGATCGTCGCCGACATCGCGGAGGGCAGCCGCCTCGTCGACGAGGAGCAGTTCGGGCCGATCCTGCCGGTGCTCCGCTTCTCCACCACCAAGGAGGCGGTCGAGCGGGCCAACGCGAGCCCCTACGGCCTCGGCGCGTCGGTCTGGTCCTCCGATCTCGACCGCGCCGTCGCGGTCGCCGACCAGCTGGAGGCCGGCACCGTCTGGATCAACAAGCACATCGACGTCGCGCCCCACATCCCGCAGGCCGGCGCCAAGCAGTCGGGCATCGGCGCCGAGCTCGGAGAGGTCGGGCTGCTCGAGTACACGCAGGTCCAGGTCCTCAACGTCAAGAAGTGACGTCGCCGCCCTCGCGAGACCACCAAGGAGCCCCTCAGCCATGTCCACCGCACCGCACACCGATCCCCGCGACGCCATCCGGCCGGCCCTCGCCGACGAGCTGAGCGGCCTTCCGTGGGACCTGCGCCAGCGCGTCGCGCTGGCTTGCCGCATCCTCGCCGCCGAGCGGCACTGCTTCGCGCTCGCCGGCCAGGTGACCGTCCGCGCCGAGGCGAACAGCTTCTGGACCGTGCCGTGGAGCCCCGCCTTCGACGCGATCGGCGTGCGCGACGTGATCCGGATCGACGACGACCTCAACCCGCTCGAGGGCAGCGCGCAGCCCAACCCGGCCGTCCGCTTCCACTACTGGATCTACAGAGCCCGGCCCGAGGTGGAGTGCATCGTCCACACCCACCCGCCGGCGATCGCGGCGCTCTCGATGCTCGGCAGACCGCTGGTCGTCTCGCACATGGACACGATGCCGCTCTACGACGACGTCGCGTTCCTGCGCGACTGGCCCGGGGTCCCGGTCGCCGACCAGGAGGGCGAGATCATCTCGGCCGCGCTGGGCGGCAAGAAGGCGATCCTGCTCGCCCACCACGGCCTGATCGCGACCGGCAGATCGGTCCAGGAGGCGACCGTGCTCGCGCTGATGATGGAGCACGCCGCCGACCTGCAGCTGCGCGCCGAGGCGACCGGCGGCGCGATCGCCGCGACCCCCGACGCGCTGGCGAGGGAGGCGCGCGAGTTCCTGCTGCAGCCGTCGATCGTCGACGCCACCTTCCGCGCGTTCGCCGACCGCGTCCTGCGCAGCGACCCGGCGACGATCGGCTGACGGGCGCGCCGGCTCACGGGTAGACGCCGCGCGCCCGCGAGGCCTCCGCGACCCGCCCGACGGCGACGATCATCGCCGCGGTGCGCCAGTCGACCTCGCGCTGCTCGACGACCGCCGCGACCGTCTCCAGCGCCGTGCGCATCCGCCGCTGGAGACGGCTCGCCAGCTCGGCGTCCTCCCAATGGGCGCCCTGCTGGCTCTCGAGCCACTCGAAGTAGCTGACCGTCACGCCGCCGGCGTTGGCGAGGATGTCGGGCACGACGACGACCCCGCGCTCGCCGAGCGCCCGCTCGGCCGCCGGGGTGGTCGGGCCGTTGGCCGCCTCGACGACGAACCGGCAGTCGACCCGCTCGACGTTCTCCGCGGTGATCTGGCGCGCCGTCGCCGCCGGCACCAGCACGTCGCAGGGGACGCTCATCAGCTCGTCGGCGGCGATCGGGCGGCCGCCCGGGAAGTCGGCGAGCCGGCCGCCGTCGCGCACGAAGCGGGCGAGCGCGGGCACGTCGAGGCCGTCGGGCGCGGCCGTCGCGCCGTGCTCGTCGCCGACCGCCAGCAGCCGCCCGCCGAGCGCGTGCAGGCGGTCGGCGGCGGTCGCGCCGACCTCGCCGAATCCCTGCACGACGAAACGGGAGCCGGCGACGTCGCTCCCCAGCCGCTCGAGCAGCCCGGCGATCACGTGCACGACCCCGACGCCGGTCGCGGTCCGCCGCGTCGCCGTCCCGCCCAGCACCAGCGGCTTGCCGGTGACGATCCCCGGGACCGAGCGGCCGACGTGCTGCGAGTAGGAGTCCATGAACCAGCCCATCTCGCGCTCGCCGGTGCCGAGGTCGGGCGCCGGGATGTCCCTGTCGGCGCCGATCAACGGCAGCAGCTCGACGGCGTAGCGGCGCGTCAGCCGCTCGCGCTCGCTCGGCGAGAGCGTCCCGGGATCGCAGCGCACGCCGCCCTTCGCGCCGCCGTAGGGCAGCCGCATCAGCGCGCACTTCCACGTCATCCACATCGCCAGCGCCGCGCATTCGCCGAGCGACACGTCGGGCGCGTAGCGGAAGCCGCCCTTCGTCGGCCCCATCGCGAGCGTGTGCTGGACGCGATAGCCCGCGAACGACCGGTAGCTGCCGTCGTCCATCCGCAGCGGGAAGTTGACGGCGAGCGATCGCCGCGGCGCCGCCAGCCGCATGCGCAGCTCGTCGTCGAGCGCGAGCGCGTCGGCGGCCGCCGAGAAGCGCTCGAGCGCGTCCTGCATCAGCGGCGAGCGCCATTCGTCGCCCGGCGCCGGACTCGCATGCGCCACGATCGGCTCGTCGGCTGGTCCGGCGAGGCCGTCAGACGCGACAATCGGCGCGGTGTCGAAGCGGTGGTGCATCAGCGTCCTTCCAGGTCGTCGGGCTGAGTGGACCGCCGGAAGCCTGTGTTGAGCGCCGCCCCGGGTCAATTGCGCTTCCGCTCAAGCGGTCCCTCCCCGCTTGGGCATCCGACGAGCGGTGGCGCGGGCGCGATCGTGACAACTCCGATCCGACCGGCCGCGATTTCGGACATCGCAACATTGCCGCGCGACCGCGTCGGCGCGAGGCTGGGCGCGATGCCCATGAGAGAGAGCGCCGCGCGTCGGCGCAACGGTCGCGCCCGTCCCCTCGCCCCCTGCCACTCCGTCGTCGCGGCGGTCGACCTCCGTTGACCGCGACGGCGTCCTCGCTCGCGCTCGGCGACCTGCTGGCCGAGCACTCGCTCGGCATCCGGCTGCTGACCGGCGGCCCGGAGGCGGTCGAGCGGCCGATCGCCGGCGCGCACGCGATCGAGGTCGACGGCGCCAGCCGCTGGCTCGCGCCCCACTGGGCGATGCTGACGACGGGGCTGCGCCTGCGCAACCGCCCCGACGCGCAGCGGGAGCTCGTGCGCGAGCTGGACGCCGCGCGCATCGGCGCGCTCGGCTTCGGCACCGGGATCACGATGAGACATGCGCCCGCCGCGCTGCTGGACGAGGCCGAGCGGCGCGGCTACCCGATCTTCGAGGTCCCGATCGGCACGCCCTTCCGCGAGGTCGTCTCCTACGTCAGCCGCTCGCTGATCGACAGCGAGGTGCGCGCCTACCAGCGGCTCCCGTCGATCCAGCGCTACCTGCTCGACGCGCTCTCGACGCAGGCGCCGGAGCGGACGCTCGTCGCGCGCCTGGCCGAGCTGACGACCGCGGAGGCGATCGTCTTCGCCGACGACGGCGATGTCGAGCAGGCGACCGACGACCGCCTGCCGGCGGCGGAGATCTGGACCGAGATAGACCGGCGCCGGCAGACCCACCTGGCCGAGTTCGAGGTCGGCCGTCTGCGGCTCGTCGCAGTGCCGACCAGCGTCGCCACGGCGGCGGCCCGCCGCTGGCTCGCGACCTGCACGCCGGTCTCCGACGCCTCCTCGCACGTCGTCAAGCTCGCGACCCAGACGGCGGCCTCGCTGCTGGCGGCCGTCACGCGCATCGACGACCTCGGCCGCGGCCGCGAGCACGAGCGCCGCGCCGCCCTGCTGCAGGAGCTGCTCGACGACGAGACGACGCCCAACCCCGCGCTGAGCGGCCGTGCGGCGGCGTTCGGACTCGACCCCGGCGGGCGCTCGCACCTCTTCGTGGTGCTGCCCGACAGCCCCGACGCGCAGGCGCTGACGGCGCTGCTTGCTGCCGTCCGCCGCAGGCTCGAGCGCGACGGGCTGCCGGCGCTGGCGACCGCGCGCGACGGACGGGTCGTCGCGTTGGTCGAGCGCGACGCCGACGGGCTGCGCGAATGGCTGGGCGGGCTCCCCGGCCGCGCGATCGGCGTCGGCCGCCCGATCACCGCGCTGGCCGGCGTGCCGCGCGCCTACTGCGACGCCTGCCAGGCGACCCAGCTCGCCGGCGCCGGGCGGGTCTCGGCCTTCGTCGACTGCGACCTCAGCGCGCTGCTGGTGAGCGGCGCGCAGGACGAGCGGATCCGCTGGACGATCGACCAGCGGCTGCGTCCGCTGCGCGAGCATCCGCAGCTGCTCGACACGCTGACCGCGTACTTCGAGCACGAGCTGGACGTGACCGCGACGGCGCGGGCGCTGCACGTCCATCCCAACACGCTGCGCTACCGGCTGACGCGGATCGAGACGGTGATCGGGCGCAGCCTGCGCCACCCGGCGACGATCGCCGAGCTGCACATCGCGCTCACGACCGCGCCCCGTCCGCTGGCCTGACGACCGCGGACGGGACACGGCCGGCTCAGCGCCGGACCAGCTCCATCGGCAGCCGCGACAGACGCTCGGCGCCGGTCTCGGTCACCGCGACCGGCTCGCCGACGTAGAAGCAGAAGCCGTTCTCCCGATCGGTCACGCCGACGAAGTAGAAGAAGGTCATGCCGGCCTCGAGCGCGTGGCCGTCGCTCCCCTTCAGCCGCAGCGGCTCCAGCCACGACGGCGGGTAGCCGATGCCGGTCCCGTAGCCGACGTGGCGGCCGCGGCGGTCGAGCCCGGCGGCCTCCAGCCCCTCCTGCACGCGCGCGGCGACCTCGCTGGTCGGGCGGCCGGGCTCGATCAGCCCGAAGGCGCCGGTCAGCGCCGAGACGATCCCGTCGTGCAGCCTGCACATCGCCGCGGTCGGCTCGCCGACGACGCACGAGTGGGCGCCGACGGCGTGGTAGCGGCGATGGACGCCGCCCAGCTCGATCGTGATCGGGTCGCCGTCGCGCAGGACGCGGTCGGAGGGGCCGACGTGCGTCTGCGACAGCGTGCGGTGGCCGCTGGCGATCGGCGGCGCGACCGCGGCCGCCTCGCCGCCGGCGCGGTACATCGCCGCCGCCGCGGCGGCGTGGAGGTCGTGCTCGCGGGCGCCGACGGCGATCGCGTCGAAGGCGGCCTCGAAGCCGGCGTCCATGATCGCGCCGGCGCGGCGCATCAGCTCCAGCTCGGCCGGCGACTTGATCTGGCGCAGCGCGCTGACGAGGTCGGAGGCGTCGACCAGCTCGACCCCGTCCGGCATCGCCGCGGTCAGCATGTCGTACCAGTACGGCATCAGCGAGTACGTTCTGCGCTCGACGCCGATGCGGGCGCCCGCTCTCAGCAGCCCGCGCTCGCGCAGGATCTCGACGGTGATCGTGCCGGGGTCTCTCGGGCTGTCGTCGAGCCAGGTGCGGACGTCCTGCAGGTGCGGCGTGTCGCGCACGAGGTGCTCGTCGGCGTTGCGGCACAGCACCGTCGGGTCGGAGCCGTCGGCCGGGACGATCGCCGTCTGGTAGACCCAGTAGCCGATCTGGTCGTAGCCGTACAGGTAGTAGAGGCTCTCCTGCTGGAAGACGAGCAGCGCGTCGAGACGCTGCTCCGCGAGCGCGCCGAGCAGGCGCTCCTTGCGCGCGGCGTACTCGCCGGCGTCGAAGGCGAGGGGGTTGATCTGCATCGTCGGGTCCTTGGTCGGGGACGTCACGGCAGGGCGGTGCGCAGCAGGCGGCCGAAGCCGGGGACCGCCTCGTCGCGGCCGGCGAGCCGCAGCGCGTGCCAGGCGAGCGCCTGGTTGCTGGAGACGACCGGCGTGCCGAGCGCCTGCTCGAGCGACTCGATCGCGTCGACGGCGCGCAGCGAGGTGCAGCTGAGGAAGACGGCGTCGACCGGCCCCGCGTCGAGCAGCCGCTCCGCGGCCGCCCGCAGCGACGCGACCGAGATCCGCGACACCTCGTCGTAGTCCTCGTGCTGGAAGGAGCCGTGCGCGGCGACCGCGATCCCGTTCTGCTCGAGGTGGTCGCGCATCGCGCCGTGGACCGGCTCGCGATACGGCGTGATCAGCGCGACGCGCGCCGCTCCGAGCGCACGCAGGCCCGCGATCGCGGCCGTCAGCGGGTTGGTCGTCGCCGCGCGCGGATGGGCGCCGGCCAGCAGCGTCGACATCCGCTCCTCGCCGATCACCATCGCGCCGGCGGTGCAGGCGAGCGCGACGCAGCGCAGCTCCGGCCCGATCGAGATCCAGCTCGCCGTCTGCTCGATCTCGCGCTCGAGCGCGGCCAGCCGCTCCGGCGTCGCGATCACCGCCCCAGGCGTGCGGGCGGTGTAGACGTCGACGGCGCCGGTCGCGGCTGCGATCAGCTGCAGCTCGCGCTCGGTCGTCTGCTCGTTGGCGAGCACGACCAGCCCCAGCGCGGTGCGGTCGAGCAGGCTGTCGTCGACCTCGAACGGCAGCGCCTCCGCGGCTCCTCTGCTCACGAAGCTCTCCTCTCTCTCGTTGACGGCAGCGCGCCGTCGTCACGTTCCCCGGCCAGCGGCGTCGCCGCCAGCTCGCCGACCGTCAGCGGCCGCGCCGGCAGCCGCTCGCTGAAGGCGGTCCCGGGCGGCCGCTCGGCCAGCAGCCGCTCCAGCAGCGGGCGGCAGGTGCGGCCGGCGCAGGCGCCCATCGCCGCGCGCGTGCGGTGCTTCACCTCGGCCGGGCTGGCGGCGCCGTCGGCGAGCGCCGCCTCCAGCTGCGCGAGCGTGACGTCCTCGCAGCGGCAGACGATCATGCGCTCGCGCATCGCGCCTCCCACATCGTCCGCATCCGCGCCCGCGCCGGCTCCAGCTCCGGGTGGAAGCGCACCGTCGCCTCCGCGCGGCGGCGCGCGACCCGCGCCCGTGCCGGCGCCAGCTCGCGCCGCACCGCCGGCGGGGCGCCGGCGGCCAGCGCGGCGGCGAGCCCGGCGACCGTCCCCTGGGCGGCGCAGACGGCGGCGCCCTCGACGCCCGTGACGCCGCCGGCGACGAACGCCCGCGGCGCGGTCGTCTGCTGGTCGGGGCCGTGCAGCGGCACGACCCCGCCGAGGCCCGGCAGCGCGACCAGCTCGCAGCCGCTGCCGGCGAGCAGCTCGACCAGCGGCCGCAGGCCGCCGCCGACGCAGGCGAGGTCGATCGCGACCGTCCGCCGCGCCTCCCCGAGCCGCCCGTCGGCGCCTACCGCCGCCAGCTCCGCCTCCTCGACGCGGCCGTCGCCGCGCAGCGCGGTGACCGCCTCGCGCAGCCGCAGCGGGACGCCGGCGACCCGCCGCGGCAGCAGCGGCACGGCGGCGCGCGCGACGACGCGGCCGCGCGCGAGGCGGCCGCCGGCGCGCAGCAGCGGCGACGGGGCCGCCGCGCCGACCGTCCCGACGAGCCGGCGCAGCGCCGCCGCCGGCGGCTCGGCGGCGCCGTCGACGCCCGCGACCGGGTGGACGCCGACGACCGACGCGCCGACGACCTCGAGCAGCTGCGCCGCCTCCAGCCCGAGCGCGTCGGTGCCGGCGATCAGCGCCCGCCGGCCCGGCAGCACGCCGTGGACGTTGACGAGCACCTGCGCCGCACCGGGCGTGATCGCGCCCGGAAGCGTCCAGCCCGGCAGCGGCGCGGCCAGCTCGCCGGCGCCGGTCGCGACGACCAGCGCACGCGCATGGCAGACCCGCGGCGCCGCGCCGTCGCCGCGCAGGTAGACCGACCAGCCCGGCTCGACGGCCCACGCCGAGACGCCGGCGACGATCGTCGCACCGGCGCCGAGGGCGCGGTCGCGCAGCCGCTCCGCCTCGTCGCGCCCGACCTTCCAGCGGCCGTCGCGCTCGCGGTGGAGCTGGCCGACCAGGCGCCCGCCGGGCGCCTCGCCCTCGTCGAAGACGGCGACCGAGCGGCCGTGCTCGGCGGCCGCGGCGGCCGCCGACAGCCCGGCCGGCCCGGCGCCGAGCACGGCGACGTCGACCGTCGTCGCGCTATCCATCGGCGCTCCCCGGATCGCGGTGGGTCCGCACGACCATCCCGTCGCGCAGCGGCGTCAGGCAGGCGCGGCGGGTCCCGAGCCCGTCGATCTCGACGCGGCACTCCATGCACTGGCCGATCGCGCAGTGGATCCCGCGCGGCTCGCCGGCGCGGGAGCGGCGCAGCGCGCGGATCCCGGCGGCCAGCAGCGCGACGCCGACCGGCTCGCCGGCCCGGCCGCCGAGCGGACGGCCGTCGAAGCTGAAGCGGACCGGCTCGCCGCGGCCGCCGACCTCGCCGAGCACGGGGTGGCGCTCGATCCGCTCGGGGCCGCTCATGCCGCCTGCTCCGCGTTGTTGTCGACGGTGCCGGTCGCCGAGAAGCGCGCCGGGTCGAACGGCGCCAGCAGCGGCGAGCGGCGGCCGGCGACGATCCAGTCGGCCAGCAGCTCGCCGACGACCGGCGCGAGCGCGAAGCCGTGGCCGGAGCTGCCGGCGCTGACGAAGTGGCCGGGCAGCCCGTCGAGCGGGCCGATCAGCGGCATCCGGTCGAGGCTGATGTCGAGCGTCCCGCCCCAGGCGCGGATCACCTCCAGGTCGGCGAGCGGCGGCAGCGCGTCGACCGCCGCGCGCGCCGCCCGCACCGCGTCGGCGGGGCGCGCCTGGCGGCCGGCGAGCAGGTAGTCCTCGGTCAGGTCGCCGAAGATGACGTTGCCGGAGACCGTCTGGCGCGCGAACAGCTTCGCGTCCCAGTCCTGCACGAACTGGTCGAACAGCGGCGCGGCGCGCTCGGTCACCAGCGTCTGCGTCCGCGCGCCGACGATCGGCAGCGAGCGGTCGACGAGCCGTCCGAGCGCGGCGGCGCCGGCGCCGGCGACGTTGACGACCACCTCGCCCTCGTAGCGGCCGCGGTCGGTCACGGCCCGCCAGCCGGCGGCGGTCTGCTCGAGCGCGCGCACCTCGGCGCCGGTCTCGATCCGCGCGCCGCGCCGGCGTGCGGCGGCGGCGAAGGCGATCGTCGTCAGCAGCGGGTTGGCGTGGCCGTCGGAGGCGCAGTGGAGCGCTGCCCGCGCCCGCGGGCCGGCGAGCGGCAGCAGCCGCCGCAGCTGGGCGCCGTCGATCAGCTCGCTGTCGAGGCCGAACGGCGCCTGCCAGGCGAGCCGCTGCTCGAGCCGCGCCACCGAGGCGTCGCTCTGCGCGATCAGCAGGTTGCCGCGCTGGACGTACTCGGTCGGCGCGCCCAGCTCGCGCTCGAGCCGCGGCCAGCGCTCGATCGCGGCCATCGCCAGCGGCAGCTCGGCGGGATGGCGGGCCTGCTGGCGCACGCCGCCGGCGTTGCGGCCCGAACCCTCGTCGCCGACGCCGCGCCGCTCGAGCACGATCGCGCTGCGCCCGCGCCCGCAGAGGTGGTAGGCGAGCGCGCATCCGCCGATGCCGCCGCCGACGACGATCACGTCGGCTGCCCGCATCAGCCCGCCTGCAGCGCGGCCTCGACCGGCGCGCCGGCGTCGTCGCCCTCGCCGGCCAGCACGCGCACGTCGCCCGCCGCCCAGCGCGCGAGCGCGCGACGGCCGACGGCCAGCTCGGCGACGCCGTCGGCGGCGGTGCGGACCTCGGCCAGCAGACGCGTGCCGTCGTCGGTGCGCAGCGTCACGAGGCAGCCGCTGCCGAGGTACTCGGTCTGGACGATCTCGCCGTAGGCGGCGTTCGGGCCCGCGTCGCCGCTCGCGTCCGCAGCGGCCAGTTCGAGCGCGACGCGGTCGGGCCGCACCATCACGTCGACCGCCGCGCCGCGCGGGGCGGCGGCGCCGTCGGCCAGCCAGCGGATCCCGGCGGCCGCGGCCTCCAGCTCGCCGCCCTCCGCCCGCCTGACGGTCCCGCCGAAGAGGTTGGCGCGGCCGATGAACTCCGCGACGAAGCGGGTCGCGGGGCGGTGGTAGACGACCTCGGGGCGGTCGAGCTGGACGAGCCGGCCGCGCTCCATCACCGCGATCCGGTCCGACAGCGCCATCGCCTCCTCCTGGTCGTGCGTGACGAACAGCGCGGTGAAGCCGAGCCGCTGCTGGATCGCGCGCAGCTCGGAGCGCATCGTCTCGCGCAGGAGCGCGTCGAGGTTGCTGAACGGCTCGTCGAGCAGCACCAGGCTCGGCTCCAGCACCAGCACGCGCGCGAGCGCGACGCGCTGCTGCTGGCCGCCGGAGAGCTGCGCCGGCTTGCGGTCGGCGAGCGCCTCCAGCTGGACCTTCGCGAGCACGTCGCGGACGCGCCCCGGGATCTCCCGCCGCGGCACCTTGTGGCGCTTGAGGCCGAAGGCGACGTTGTCGAAGACCGACAGGTGCGGGAACAGCGCGTAGCTCTGGAAGACCAGCCCGACGCCGCGTCTGTGGACCGGCAGCGCGGCGATGTCCTCGCCGCGGACGAGGATCTGGCCGCCGGAGGGGCGCGCGAAGCCCGCGACCATCCGCAGCGTCGTCGTCTTGCCGCAGCCGCTCGGTCCCAGCAGCGAGACCAGCTCGCCCTTCTCGACGGTGAGGTCGAGGTCGTCGACGACGGTCTCCTCGCCGTAGCGGCGGACGAGGTTGCGAAGCTCGAGTTCGGGTCGCATGGTGCTCCTAACGGACGAGGCGCCGGACTCCGAGCACGCGCTCGATCACGAGCACGCCGGCGACGGTGAGGAAGATCAGCAGGGTCGACACGGCGGCGATCGCGGGCGAGAGGTTGTACTGGATCTCGCCGTAGATCTGCATCGGCAGCGTCGTCAGCCGCGGCCCCGACAGGAACAGCGCGACGACGAGCTCGTCGAAGGACATGATGAAGGCGAAGAACATCGCCGCGATCAGCGCCGGACGGACGGTCGGGAGCACGACGCGCAGCCATGCGCCGACCGGGGTCGCGCCGAGGTTGCGGGCCGCCTCCTCCAGCGAGGAGTCGACCTGCTCCAGCGCCGCCGTCAGCGTGCGGATCAGGTACGGCGCGGTCAGCACGCCGTGCGCGAGCGCCAGCCGCCAGAAGGGCAGGTCGATGCCGGTCCGCGAGTAGATGATCAGGAGGCTGATCGCCAGCACGATCGACGGGACCATCAGCGGCGACAGCACGAACGCGGTGATCGCCGCGCGGCCGCGGAAGTCGCCGCGCGCGAGCGCGATCGAGCAGGGGATCCCGACGACGGTCGCGATCGCCATGCTCACGACCGCGAGCTTGACGCTGGTGATCAGCGTCGTCGTCCAGACCTCCTGGCCGAGCACCTCCTCGAACCACTTCAGCGAGAAGCCCCTTGGCGGGAACTCGAGGAACGACGAGGTCGTCACCGACGCGCCGACGACGACGATCAGCGGCGACAGCAGGAACAGGATCACGACCGCCATCACGACGTACAGCGGCCAGTCGCGCGTCCGGCTCATCGGGTGCCTCCCGGGACGATCCGCATCAGCACGCGGGTGAACAGGGCCGAGACCGCGAGGATCAGCGCCATCAGCAGGATCGCCATCGCGGCCGCCAGCGGCCAGTTGAGGAGGTTGACCGCCTGGTCGTAGATCTCGGTCGCCACGACGCGCAGCCGCGGACCGGCGATCATCGCCGGCGTCACGAAGGAGCTCATCGCCAGCGTCAGCACCAGCAGCGTCCCCGCCAGCACGCCCGGCAGCGCGAGCGGGAAGACGACGAACGCGACCGTCCGCGGCCGCGAGGCGCCGAGGTTGGCCGCGGCCTCCTCCAGCCGCGGGTCGATCCGCTCCAGCACGCCGTAGAGGACCAGCACCATGATCGGCAGGAAGACGTGGGTCATCGCGATGATCAGGCCGGGCATCGTGTACATCAGCCCGCCGTCGACGAGGCCGATCCCTCTCAGCAGCCTCGTGACGATCCCGTTGTCGGCGAGCAGCACCATCCAGCCGAACGAGCGGATCACGGCGCTGACGAGGAACGGCATCAGCACGAGCAGCAGCAGCGGCGTGCGCCACCGCCGCGGCGCGCGCACGATCCCGTACGCGACCGGGAAGCCGAGCGCGAGGCAGAGCAGGCCGGTCGCGACGCCCATCGTCAACGTCCGCCAGAAGATGCCGAGCGTGAAGCCGTCGCCGAGCACGTCGCGGTAGTTGTCGAGCGTGAAGCCGGCCTCCGGCGAGCCGCCGGCGACCGGGATCCAGAAGCTCATCACGACGAGGAAGGCGAGCGGCACGACGAACTGCACGCCGTACAGCCCGCCGACCGGCGCCAGCAGCCGCCACGACGGCCGGCGCGACCGCTCCCGCGCGGGCGGGGAGGCGGGCGGCGGGGCGGCCGGCGCGGTGGCGCCGGCCGCGCCCGTCGGACGGGTGGGATCGAGAGTGTCCATCGCTACGTTGCTCCGCCCCGCCCGGCTACTTCGCGATGGTGCGGTTCCACTCGGCCGTCCACGCCGGGCGGTTCTTGGCGACGAACGCCTCGTCGAGGCTCTCCAGCTCGTCGACCTGCTCGGGCGTGGCGACGAATCTCGCCGCCGGGCCGGTCACTCTCGCGGTCACGTTGGTCGGGCCGTAGCCGGCGTCGTCGGCGAAGCTCTGCTGGACGTCGGCGTCGAGCGCCATGTCGATCAGCTTCCGCGCCATCTCCTGGTTCTCGCTGCCCTCGACGACGTTCATCGTCAGCTTCGTCAGGTACGAGCCCTCGTCGGGGATCTTGAAGTCGACCGGGATCCCCTGCTGGTGCATCAGGAAGCCGTAGCCGCTGTCGTAGACGGCCATGTCGGCCTCGTCGCCGCTCAGCAGCTGCACCATCGTCGGCGCGTCTCTGAAGACGCTGTGGCTGTTGTCGACGACCTTCCCGAGCGCCTCGAAGCCGGGCTTGACGTCGTCCTGGCTGCCGCCGTTGAGGCTCGCGAGCTTCAGCAGCGTCTGGACGGCGAAGGTCGTGTTGATGTCGGGCAGCGCGACGCGGCCCTTGTACTGCGGGTCCGACAGCGACGCCCACCCGGTCGGCGGCTGCTTCACGTCGCTGCGGTAGATGATCCCGGTCGTGTCGAAGGCGAACGCCGGCGCGAAGCCCTCGTGCAGCGCCTTCTCGTGGACGTCGTCGACGTTCTCCAGGTCGGCCGGGTCGATTCTCGCGATCAGGCCGTCGTCGCCGGCCTGGACCTCCTGGCCGCCGGAGAACTGCACGACGTCGATGCCCGAGTTGCCGCGCGCGGCGGTCAGCTTCGCCAGCGCGTCGGCCGAGTACATCGTGACCAGCTTCACTCTGACGCCGGTCTCCTGCTCGAAGCGGTCGAACAGCGCCTTCTTCTGCGCTCTCTCGAAGTCGCCGCCGTAGGAGGTGACGACCAGCTCTCTCGTCTTCGACGCGGCTCCGCCGCCGTCGCCCGCCGCCGTCGAGCTGCCGCCGTCGTCGCTGCTGCCGCAGCCGGCGAGGGCGACGGCGCAGGCCGCGCCGAGCAGGGCGGTCGCACGAGCCAATGTACCTGCACGCATAGCTATCTCTCTCACTTCCGGTTCGTCGAGTTGCGCAGCGGCGCCGTCGCCGCTCCTCCCGTGCCGAAGCCGTCCAGCGCCGCCAGCAGGCGTCGCGCCTGCTCCTCGACGTCGTCCGGATGCAGCTCGGCGCTTGCGGCCCCGAACAGGCTCCTCATCTGCTCGGCGGCCTCGTCGGTGAACGTGACCGTCCCGTCCGCCGCGATGGCGGCGATCCCGTCCTCCTGCTGCGTCTCCTCCTGCACGACGCGGAGCGCGTCGACCGTGGTCCCCGGCGGCGGGTCGACGACGACGCCGTCGCGGCCGACGCGGACCGGGTAGCCGCCGACCAGCCCGCACGGTCCGGGCATGTGCTCGGCGCCGGCCCGCTCGCCGAGCAGCAGCTCGACGTGCCGCACGACGCTCGCCGCCGTCAGCGGATGGGACGCCTCGCCCCACGGGATCAGCGCCCCGCCCCGCCGCAGCAGCTCGAACGGGTCGAGCCGGTCGGTGAGGTCGGCGCCGTCGCGCAGCACGCGCAGGACGCCGTGGCGTCGCGGCCGCTCGCCGCCGCCCATCGCCCAGCGGACGTGGGCGTAGTGCGTGCTGAGCGCGACCTCGACCTCGTCCGGCCGGCAGCCCTCCTGCTCGGCGACCGCCTGGCGGACCGCCGCCGCCAGCAGGCTGACGTTGCCGGCGCCGGCAGGCGTGACCGCCGTCGTACGCGCGATCACGGCGTTGACGGCGTCCGGGTAGGAGAGGTTGAGCAGCGTGCCCTGCCAGCCGCAGCGCTCGATCGCCCGCGCCAGCGACAGCGGCAGCAGCAGCTGCAGCGCGAGCCACGGTCCGAGGCCGGCGCGCTGGAGCCGCGGCCCGGCGTCGGGCAGGGCGGCGATCGACCACCAGCGCTGCACCGGCAGCAGCGAGCCGGCCTGCACGATCAGGTCGATCTCGCGCTCCTGCAGCAGACGCGCGACGGCGTCGGCGTCCATCAGGTCGAGCGCGGTCGCCTCGACGGCGACCGGCCGCCGCTCGAGCGTCGTGCCGAGGCGCGTGCCGCCGGCGACCGCCGCGGCGCGGGCGCCGTCGACGTCGGCCGCGACCACGCCGCCGACGGCGTCGCTGCGCACCAGCCGCTCCAGCACCCACGGGCCGAGGCCGCCGATGCCGACCAGCAGCACCCGGGCGCTCATGCGGCCCGCTCCTCTCCGGCGACGGCGATCGCCGCGAGGCGCTCGGCGCCGTTGAGCGGGCGCGGCGCGGCGACGCGGTAGACGAGCCCGTCGACCGGCGCCACGACCCGCTCGACCTGCTCGAAGAAGAGGTCGCGCACGACGCCGAGGGGCTGTCCGGCGACGACGCGGTCGCCGGGGCGGCAGAGCAGCTCCGGGAGGCCGCCGCGCTCGACGCGCACGTTGACGACCGTGTCCGTGACGAGCTGGTCGACCGGCTCCTCCGGCGCGCCCTCGACCATCTCCAGCCGGCGCATCACGTTCGCGATGCCGCGGCTGCCGCGCTCGGCGCTGTCGTCGTCGACGACGCCGTTGACGGCCAGCTCGACCGAGAAGGTCGGCGTGCCCGCGCGCGTGCAGGCCTCGTGCAGCATCGAGGAGAGGACGTACGGTCCGCGCTCCTGGACGATCGCCAGGCGCGTCCCGAAGGCGAGCGCGAGCTCGCGCGCGGCGCCGCGCCCGTCGGCGGCCGGCGAGGGCGTGAAGACGTACTCGAGGTTGACGCCGCCGGCGAGCGGCGCGTGCAGGTCGATCGCGTAGTCGGCCTGGCCGATCAACCGCGCGGCGAGGCCGTGGGCGATGCGCGCGGCGAGGTCGCCGGCGGGATCGCCGGGGAAGGCGGTGTGGACGTCGGTCGCGTAGCCGTCGGTCGTCGCGGCCGGCAGCAGGCGCCCGCGGGCGCGGAAGGCGACCGGGTTCTGGACCGGGACCGCGATCACGGCGCCGCGCAGGCGCTCGGGGTCGAGCGCGGCGCAGGCCCGCCGGACGGCCTCGATCCCGACGACCTCGTCGCCGTGGATCGCCGCTCCGACGTACAGGACCGGGCCGGGTCGGCGGCCGCGCACGACCAGCGCCGGGATCTCCAGCGGCGAGCCGTCGAGCAGCTCGCCGACCGCGACGCGGGCGCGCACGCGGCTGCCCGGCGCGATCCGCGAGACCTCAACCATGGAGCGCCCCCGCGCGCGCGAAGATGCCGCGCCACGCCGTCACCGCGAGCACCTGCGCGCCGGTCAGCGCGGTGTCGATCGCACCCGCGCCGTTGGCGGCCCGCTCGAACTCGGGCGTGTGCAGCGCCACGCCGCGGGCGGCCAGCTGGACGCCGATCTCGACCGCGCGGGTGAGCTGCGTGACGTTGCCGAAGTCGGTCGAGCTGATCGAGCAGGAGACGTCGTCGGGCTCGACCTCGAGGCCGGCCGCGGCCATCACGTCGCGCGCGACCGCGACCAGCTCGTCGTCGTGGTCGATCGGCGCGTAGAGCGGGACGTACTCGCGCGTCTCGAACTCGCAGCCGGCCGCGATCGCGACGTTGCGCGCGCAGTCGACGACGCAGTCGAGCAGCTCGTCGACGGCGGCGACGGTCGGGGCGCGCAGGCGGTAGCGGAGCCGCGCGTGGCCGGGGATCACGTTGGCGCTGTCGCCGCCCTCGGGGATGATCCCGTTGATGCGGTTGTCGGACGGGACCTGGTCGGTCAGGCGGCCGATCGCGACGTAGGCGGCGACGGCCGCGTCGAGCGCGTTGACGCCGCGGTCGTCGCTCGCGACCGCGTGGGTCGGGCGGCCGGTGAACAGCAGGTCGACGCCGCGGGCGGCGAGCGAGCCGTGGGTCGCGACCATCGTGCGGTCGTAGGGATGCGCCATCAGCGCGTAGTCGACGTCGTCGAAGACGCCGTCGGCGATCAGCCGGACCTTGCCGCCCGCGCCGTCGACCGCGCTCTCCTCCGCCGGGCAGCCGATCAGCTCGACCGTGCCCTCCCTGACGCTGGCGGCGAGCGCGAGGAAGGCGCCGACGGCGATCGTCGCGATCACGTTGTGGCCGCAGGCGTGGCCGAGCCCGGGGAGCGCGTCGTACTCCGCCAGGATCGCGACGTGCGGGCCGCCGTCGCCCGCCGTCGCGCGCAGCGCCGTCGGCATGCCGGCGAGACCGACCGTGCAGGCGTGGCCGTGCGCTTCGAGCAGCCGTGCGATCTCGCTCGCCGCGAAGTGCTCCTCGAAGCCGAGCTCGGGGTTGGCGCCGATCGCCCGGAGCAGCGGTTCGAGCTCCGGTGCGAGCGCGTCGATGCGTCGCGCGATCTCCAACTCGATGCCGTCGAAGGCGTCGACCGGGGGGTTGTTTGAAGGTCGATTGCCGAACACGAGGGCCATTCTGGGAAAGGCCCCCCGACGCCGGCTATGGGAGTTCCTCAAAACGCGCGCCCGCCGTTTTGGGCACATCCCGACGACCGTGCGCCGCCGTGCGCGGCTGCTCGCGCGCGCGTGCGGATCGCGTCGACGCGCGCGCGTCGACGCGGCTCAGTCGTCGGCGAGGATCCTGGAGAGGCGGCGGTCGGAGGCCCGCAGGTGGGCCGCCATCGCCCGTCTCGCCGCCCGCGCGTCGCCTCTGCGCAGCGCGGCGACGATCGCGCGGTGACCGCGCGCCGAGCTCTGGCGCATCTCGGCGAGGTCGAGCACCTCCAGCGGCATGAACAGCTCCAGACGCGCCTCGACGATCGCGTCGCGCAGCAGCGGGCTGGCGGCGGCCTCGGCGATCAGCAGATGGAAGCGGACGTCGGCCTGGCGCAGCAGGCCGACGTCGCCGGCGGCGGCCAGCTCGTCGGTCAGGCGCTCGAGCTCCTCCAGCGCCTGCGGCTCGATCCGCGCCGCCGCCCGCTCGACCGCGCTGCACTCGTTGATGAGACGGAACTCCATCGCCGCGTTCAGCTCCGGCGCCCGCGCGCGCAGCTCGAAGCGGACCCGTTCGGGCGCCACCCGCAGCTCGCGCACGAAGGCGCCGCCGTGGGCGCCGCGCCGGGTCTCGACCAGCCCCTCCCCCGCGAGCAGCCGGATCGCGTTGCGCAGCGTCACGCGCGAGACGCCGAGCTGCTCGGCGTGCTCGCGCTCCGGCGGCATGCTCGCGCCCGGCCGGTAGAGGCCGAGGTGGATCATCCTCCGCAGGTGGGCCGCGACCATCTCGTAGGGCGGCGGCAGCTGCAGCGCCGAGGCGAGCGATTGCTCCATGGGGCGAAGACTATCCCTTGACTCCATTGCGCAAGTATGCGTTGATTGGGACAGGAGATGTTCCTTTCGCCGTTTTCGCGCGCCGGCCCGGCGCCGCGGCGACCTACCGGGAGGAAGCGATGAGCGACGCGCGGGATCTCGAACCGCAACCGCCGGACGTGCTGCGCCACGTCGGCTATCGACAGCGATTGGACCGGTCCGTCGGCCAGTTCGCCGCGTTCGCGGCCGGCGTCAGCCTCGTCTCGATCCTGACCGGCGTCTTCCTGCTGTTCTCGTTCGGCTACGGCGCCGCCGGGCCGGCCTACTGGTGGACGTGGCTGGTCGTCTTCGCCGGACAGGCGATGGTCGCGCTCGTCTTCGCCGAGCTGGCCGCCCGCTATCCGATCGCCGGCTCCGTCTACCAGTGGACGAAGCTGGTCGGCGGCCGCGCCGCCGGCTGGCTGGCCGGCTGGGTCGTGCTCGGCGCGACGATCGTCGGCAGCGCCTCGGTCGCGCTCGCCGCGCAGGTCGTGCTGCCCGAGATCTCCAGCTTCTTCCAGTTCGTCGGCGACGGCAGCGGCGCCCACGACCTGCCGACCAACGCCGTGATCCTTGGCTCGGCGCTGATCGTCGTCGCGCTGATCGCCAACAGCCTCGGCGTGCGCACGCTGACGCGGGTCAACAGCGCCGGCGTCGCGATCGAGCTGATCGCCGCCGCCGCGCTGATCGTGCTGCTGTTCGCCGCCGCCAAGCGCGGCCCGGACGTCGTCACCGAGACCGCCGGCATCGGCGCCGGCCACGACTGGGGCCTGTTCGGCGCGCTGCTGCTCGCCTCGATCGCCTCCGCGTACGTGATCGTCGGCTTCGACACCGCCTCCTCGCTCGCCGAGGAGACGCGCGATCCCCAGCGCAACGCGCCGCGCGCGGTGATCCGCGCCGTGCTCGCCTCCGGCGTGATCGGCGGCCTGCTGATCCTTGGCGCGCTGATGGCGACCGGCGACCTCGACGCCGAGGGGATGACCGCCGTCGGCATGCCGTACGTCGTCAAGGACGCGCTCGGCGACACGGTCGGGACGATCCTGCTCGTCGGCGTCATGATCGCGATCGCCGTCTGCCTGATGGCGGCGATGGCGCAGGGCACGCGGATGGCGTTCGCGATGGCGCGCGACCGCGGGCTGCCGGCCAGCGAGCTGCTCGCCCGCCTCTCGCGCCGCAGCTCGACGCCGATCGCGCCGAACGTCGTGATCGCCGTGCTCGCGATCGCGCTGCTCGCGATCAACATCCGCCAGCAGCAGATCATCGCGATCGTGACGAGCCTCGCCGCCGCGCTCTTCTACCTCGGCTACCTCGCCGTCACCGTCTCGGTGCTGGCGAGACGGCTGCGGGGCGGCTGGCCGCCGCGCGAGCAGGCGGGCCGCAAGCTCTTCTCGCTCGGTCGCTGGGGGCTTCCGATCAACGTGATCGCCGTCCTCTACGGCGCGGCGATGTCGGTCAACCTGCTGTGGCCGCGCGCCGCCGTCTACAACCCCGAGCCGCCCCACCACTGGTACCTGCAGTACGGCGGCCTCCTGTTCGTCGGGCTGTTCGCCGGCGCCGGCCTGCTCTACTACCTGCTCGTCGCGCGCCACCGCACCGGCGTGCTCGACGGCCATGCCGCCGAGCCGGCGGTCGAGCGCGAGCCCGCGGGAGCCGGCCTGTGAGCGCCGACCGTCGCCCCCTCGTCGGCGTGACCGGCCGGCGCTTCCCCGCGCCGGAGGTCTACCGCTCCGACCCGGCGCTGATGGAGGGCCTGACGCTCGACGCCTACTTCAGCGCCTACGCCGAGCAGATCCGGGCCGCCGGTGGCACCCCGCTCTTCCTGCCGCGCGAGGCCGACCCCGACGACCTCTGCGCGGCGCTCGACGCGGTCGTGCTGGCCGGCGGGCTCGACGTCGAGCCGCGGCGCTACGGCGGCGAGCCCGGCCCCAACGCCACCGCCCACGACAGCGACCAGGACGAGTTCGACATCGCGCTGGCGCGCGCCGCGATCGCGCGGGGGCTGCCGCTGCTCGGCTGCTGCCGCGGCCACCAGGTGCTCAACGTCGCCCGCGGCGGCACGCTCTGCCCCGACCTGCCGGCCGACGGCCTGATCGCGCACAACGCGCGCGACCGCTCGCCGCGGCTGCGCGACCAGCGCGTGCGCCTGGCGCCGGGCTCGCTGCTGCGCGAGCTGCTCGGCGCCGAGGAGCGCGTCAACACGATCCACCACCAGGCGATCGACGCGCTCGGTGCCGGGCTGGTCGCGACGGCCCACGCCGACGACGGCGTCGTCGAGGCGGTCGAGCTGACCGGCGCCCCCGTCGTCGGCGTGCAATGGCATCCGGAGCTGCACGCCGGCGCCGACCCGCTGTTCGCGTGGCTGGTCGACGCCGCCCGTCGCGGCCCGCAGCGAGCACGCGATCATGCCGCCGTGGCACCGACCGAGGAGGAAGCGCTGTGACGACGACCAAGGAGGCCGCGCGGCCGACCGCCGCGCCGACGGAGGCGACCGGCGAGCGACTGCTCGACGGCGCCACCCACGTGCGCGTCGAGACCCCCGACATCGACGGCAACCTGCGCGGCAAGCTCGTGCTGGCGTCGAAGCTCGCCGAGGGCGCGCTGCCGATGTTCCCGGAGGCGTACCTCGCCTTCCGCGTCGACGACGAGCTGGTCGAGCACGGCGTCGGCTCGGCGGAGACCGGCTTCGGCGACATGGTCGTCGCGCCCGACTGGTCGACGGCGCGGCGCCTGCCCGGACGCGAGCACGTCGTCGCCGTCCTCTGCGACGGCCTGCGCAAGGACGGCACCCCCCACCCCGCCCATCCGCGCAGCGCGCTGCGGCGGGTCGAGCGCGACTGCGCCGAGGCCGGCTTCGAGAGCTGCTTCGGCGTCGAGTTCGAGTTCTGGGCCTTCCGCCTCGACGAGCGCGCCGACGCGGCGCTCGCCTCCGGCGACGTCGCCGGCCTCACGCCGCTGTCGCGGCTGCCGCAGGGCTACAGCCTGCTGCGCTGGCCCGACTGCGGCGACTTCGTCGACGACCTGACCGCGACGATGAGCGCCTACGGCGTCCCGATCGAGACCGTGCTGACCGAGATCGGCGACGGGATGCTCGAGGCGGCGCTGGCGCCCGGGACGGCGCTGGAGGCAGCCGACCGCGCCGCCCGCTTCAAGCTCGGCGCGCGCGAGGTCGCCGCCCGCCACGGGCTGCTGCTGAGCTTCATCGCCAAGCTGCGGCCGAGCGACCAGGGCTCCTCCGGGCACCTCCACCAGAGCCTGCTGCGCGACGGCCGCAACGCCTTCTGGGACGGCGCCCCCGAGCGACTCAGCGAAACCGGCCGCCACTACCTCGCCGGGCTCCTGCACGCGACGCACGAGTGCGGCGCGATGATGGCGCCGTTCCCCAACTCCTACCGCCGCTTCGATCCGGCGCAGTGGGCGCCGTGCGAGGCGGCGTGGGGCTTCGACAACCGCAACGCCTGCGTGCGCGCGATCACGACCGGGGCGGGCGGAACCCGCTTCGAGCAGCGCCGCCCCGGCGCCGACCTGCAGCCGTACCTGGCGATCGCCGCCTGCCTCGCGGGCGGCCTGCACGGAATCCGCGAGCGGCTCGAGCCGCCGCCGGAGGCAGACAAGCTCGGCCGCGGCGAGGAGGCGCGCACGCTCGACCGCGAGCTGGTCGACGCCGCCGCGACGCTGCGCGCCTCGCGCTTCGCGCGCGAGACGTTCGGCGACGAGCTGGTCGAGCTGTATGCCGCGACGCGGGAGGCCGAGGCGGAGGCGTGGACGCGCCTGCGCGACGGACAGATCCCGCCGTGGGAGATCAAACGCTATTTGGAGGTCGTCTGACCGATGAGACTGGAAGGCAAGGTCGCGCTGATCACGGGCGCCGGATCGGGCATGGGCCGCGCGGCGGCGCTGCTGTTCGCCGAGCGCGGCGCCGCCGTCGTCTGCGCCGACGTGCGCGCCGACGCCGCCGAGGAGACGGCGGCCGCGATCGCCGCCGCCGGCGGGCGGTCGCTGGCGGTCGCCGCCGACGTCTCCGTCGCCGCCGACGTCGAGAGCGCGGTCGCGCGCGCCGAGCGCGAGCTCGGCGGCCTCGACGTGCTCTACAACAACGCCGCGCTGTGGCTGTACGGCCCCGACGGCTACGTCGAGGGCGAGACCGACGGCCCCTCGCCGCTGCTGACCGAGGAGATCTGGCAGCGGACGGTCGACGTAACGCTGAAGGGCACCTACCTCGGCTGCCGCTACGCGATCCCAGCGCTGCGCCGGCGCGGCGGCGGCGCGATCGTCAACGTCGCCTCGGTCGGCGCCTTCCGCGTCGGCCACGGCTCCTCCGACGCCTACACCGCCGCGAAGGGCGGCGTCGTCTCGCTCACGCGCAGCCTCGCGGTCGAGCACGCGCGCGAGGGGATCCGCGTCAACTGCCTCGTGCCGGGGGCGATCGAGACGCCGCTGGTCAGCCGCTACTCGGAGGAGGCGCGTGCGGCCGCCAGCAGCTCGATCCCGCTCGGCCGCTGGGGCAGACCGGAGGAGATCGCGCAGATGGCGCTGTTCCTCTCCAGCGACGTCTCCTCGTACTGCACCGGTCAGACCTACGTCGTCGACGGGGGCTACCTTGCCGTCTGAGCTGGGCCTCTCGATCGGCGGCGCGCGCGTCCCGGCGGCGAGCGGCGCGACCTACGCCGTCGTCGAGCCGGCGACCGGCGAGCAGCTGGCGCAGGTCGCCGACGGCGGCGCCGAGGACGCCCGCCGCGCCGTCGCGGCGGCCGAGGCGGCCCAGCGCCGCTGGGCGGCCGCCGGCCCCGGGGAGCGCAGACGCTGCATGCTGCGGCTGGCGGAGCTGATCGACGCCCGCGCCGAGGAGCTCGCGCTGCTCGACAGCCGCAGCTCCGGCAAGCCGCTGCGCGACACGCGCGGCGAGGTCGGCTTCGCGAGCGCGATCATGCGCTACTACGCCGGCATGCTCGACAACCTCGCCGGCCAGACGCTGCCGGCCGACGGCGACGGGGTCCTGCTGACGCTGCGCGAGCCGCTCGGCGTCGTCGCCGCGATCACGCCGTTCAACGGCCCGCTCGCGACCGCGGCGCTGAAGGCGGCGCCGGCGCTGGCGGCTGGCAACGCCGTCGTCGTCAAGCCGGCGCCGGCGACGCCGCTCTCCTCGCTGGTGCTGGCCGACCTCGCCGCCGAGGCCGGCCTTCCCGACGGCCTGCTGGCGGTCGTCGCCGGCAGCGGCGCCGAGCCGGGGATCGCGCTGGTCGACGACCCGCGCGTCGGGATGGTCAGCTTCACCGGCTCCTCGGCGGTCGGGATCGAGATCGCGCGGCGGGCCGCCGGGACGCTGAAGCGGCTGACGCTCGAGCTGGGCGGCAAGTCGGCCTGCATCGTCTTCGACGACGCCGACGTCGAGCAGGTCGGCGCGCTCGCGCCGCTGCCGGCCTTCGTCAACGCCGGCCAGGACTGCTGCGCCCGCTCGCGCCTGATCGTCCACGAGCGGGTGCGGGAGGCGCTGCTGGAGCGCTACGTCGCGACCGCCGAGGCGCTGGCGCTCGGCGACCCGACCGATCCGGCGACCGAGGTCGGGCCGCTCGTCTCGCAGACGGCGCGCGAGCGGGTCGACGGCTACGTGCGGGGCGGCGTCGCCGACGGGGCGGCGCTGCTGACCGGCGGACGGGCGCCGGACGACCCGTCGCTGGCGCGCGGCGCCTACTACCTGCCGACCGTGCTCGACGGCGTCGCGGCCGCCTCGCCGCTGGCGCAGGAGGAGCTGTTCGGCCCGGTCGTCAGCGTCCTCTCCTTCCGCACCGAGGAGGAGGCGATCGCGCTCGCCAACGACTCCCGCTACGGCCTCTCGGGCTCGATCTGGACCCGCGACGTCGGCCGCGCGCTGCGCGTCGCGCGGGCGCTCGACACCGGCGCGCTCGGCGTCAACAGCAACTCGTCGGTGTTCATGAACGCTCCGTTCGGCGGCCGCAAGCTGTCGGGCCAGGGCTACGAGTACGGCCGTGCCGCGCTCGAGGCCGCCACGCAGGTCAAGAGCGTCTTCCTCTCGACCGCCGCCGCCTGAGCGGCGACGCGCCGGGAAGCGGTCGGTTGTGCGCGGGTGACAAGGGGTCAGTCGACCGCTTGTCCCTCCGCACCGCCGCCGCTGGGAGCGACGTCGATAGCGTCGTTCGTTTCGGGGGCCGGCGCCGTCGCGCCGAGCCGCAAACGACGCACGGCACGGGGCCGGCGGAAAGGGCGACGGATGCGACAGCGCGAAACGATCGGCGACAGCGGGGCCGTCGCGCTCGGCCTCCGTCTCCTGGCGACGCTGTTGTGCGCGCTGGCCGCGGCGACGGCGATCGCTCCGCGAGCCGCCGCCGCGCCGCTGCCCGAGCCGTCGGCGCGGTTGGCCGTCGGCGTCGCCCACGCCTGCGCGCTGCTGCTCGACGGCAGCGTCAGATGCTGGGGCGCCAACGATCGCGGTCAGCTCGGCCAGGGCGACCGCGTACGGCGCGGCGCCGGGCCCGGCGAGCTGGGCGACGCGCTTGCGGCCGTCGACCTCGGCAGCGGCAGACGCGCCCGCGCGATCGCCGCCGGCTACCACCACACCTGCGCGCTGCTCGACGACGGCGCCGTCAAATGCTGGGGCGACAACGGCAGCGGCCGCCTCGGGCTCGGCGACGTCGCCGTCCGCGGCGACGAGCCCGGCGAGATGGGCGACGCCCTTCCGGCCGTCGACCTCGGCAGCGGCAGAACCGCCACCGCGATCGCGGCCGCCTCCAACCACACCTGCGCGCTGCTCGACGACGGCGCCGTCAAGTGCTGGGGCGCGAACGGCAGCGGCCGGCTCGGGCTCGGCGACGTCGCCGACCGCGGCGACGAGCCCGGCGAGATGGGCGACGCCCTCCCGGCCGTCGACCTCGGCCGGCCCGCGATCGCGATCGCCACCAGAACGGAGCACACCTGCGCGCTGCTCGACGTCGGCGCCGTCAAATGCTGGGGTCGCGGCGACTACGGCCAGCTCGGCCAGGGCGACAACGTCACCCGCGGCGATCAGCCCGGGGAGCTGGGCGACGCCCTCCCCGCGATCGAGCTCGGGAGCGCGGCGACGGCGATCGCCGTCGGGTACACCCACACCTGCGCCGTGCTCGACGGCGGCGCCGTCAAGTGCTGGGGCTGGAACGTCCACGGCCAGCTCGGACAGGGCGACACCGCCAACCGCGGCGACGGCGCCCGCCCGCGGCTCGACACGCTCCCGGCCGTCGACCTCGGCGGCGCCCGCGCGACCGCCGTCGCCGCCGGCTACGGCCACAGCTGCGCGGTGGTCGACGGCGGCGCCGTCAGATGCTGGGGGTACAACAGCGACGGCCAGCTCGGCCAGGGCGACACCGACCCGCGCGGCGGCCAGCCCGGCGAGCTGGGCGGCGCCCTTCCGGCCGTCGATCTCGGCAGCGGCAGGAGCGCCACCGCGCTCGGCGCGAGCATGTACAACACCTGCGCGCTGCTCGACGACGGCGCCCTCAAATGCTGGGGCGACAACGCCAGCGGCCAGCTCGGCCAGGGCGACATCCACGACCGCGGCGACCAGCCCGGCGAGCTGGGCGACGCGCTCGGCCCCGTCGACCTCGGCGGCCAGCCGGTCGCGCAGGTCGCGCTCGGGCTCCTGCACGTCTGCGGCCTGCGCGTCGACGGCGCCGTCAAATGCTGGGGCGACAACGGCAGCGGCCGGCTCGGGCTCGGCGACGTCGCCAGCCGCGGCGGCCAGCCGGGCGAGATGGGCGAGGAGCTTCCCGCCGTCGAGCTCGGCAGCGGCAGAGCCGCCACCGCGATCGCGGCCGGCTCGTCCCACGCCTGCGCCCTGCTCGACGACGGCACCGTCAAATGCTGGGGCGCCAACAACGGCGGCCGCCTCGGGCTCGGCGACACCGCCGCCCGCGGCGACGCGCCCGGCGAGATGGGCGACGCCCTCCCGCCCGTCGACCTCGGCAGCGGCAGAACCGCCACCGCGATCGCGGCCGGCTCGTCCCACGCCTGCGCGCTCCTCGACGACGGCTCCGTCAAATGCTGGGGCGCGAACGCCAGCGGCCAGCTCGGCCAAGGCGACAGAGCGGCGCGCGGCGGCCAGCCCGGCGAGCTCGGCGACGCCCTCCCGCCCGTCGACCTCGGCAGCGGCGCGACCGCCACCGCGATCGCGACCGGCTCCCACCACAGCTGCGCCCTGCTCGCCGACGGCACCGTCAAGTGCTGGGGCGACAACGGCAGCGGCCAGCTCGGCCTGGGCGACACCGAGCCGCGCGGCGACCAGCCCGGCGAGCTGGGCGACGCCCTCCCGCCCGTCGACCTCGGCAGCCGCAGAACCGCCGTCGCCGTCAGCGCGGGGCGCGACCACAGCTGCGCGCTGCTCGACGACGGGACCATCAGATGCTGGGGCGGCAACAGCGACGGCCAGCTCGGCCTGGGCGACACCGAGCCGCGCGGCGACCAGCCCGGCGAGCTGGGCGACGCCCTCCCGCCCGTCGACCTCGGCAGCCGCAGGACGGCCACCGCGATCGCGCCCGGCCATCGCCAGACCTGCGCCCTGCTCGACGACGCGACCGTCAAGTGCTGGGGCCGCAACGCCGACGGCCAGCTCGGCCAGGGCGACACCGCCGCCCGCGGCGACCAGCCGGGCGAGATGGGCGACGCGCTCGCGGCCGTCGACCTCGGCAGCGGCAGAAGCGCCACCGCGATCGCGGCCGACTGGGCGCGCGTCTGCGCCGTGCTCGACGACGGCGCCGTCAGATGCTGGGGCGCGAACACCAGCGGCCAGCTCGGCCAGGGCGACAGCGACCCGCGCGGCGGCCGGCCCGGCGAGCTGGGCGACGCCCTGGCGCCGATCGACCTCGGGCGGCTGCGCCTGCGCGACCGCGTCGGACCGCTCGCCACCGCCTCGGGCTTCCCGGCCTGGAGCGCCGCGCCGCCGGCGATCGCGCTGCGGGCGCACGAGGTCGGCAGCGGCGTGGAGCGGATCCGCTGGGCGATCGAGCGCCGCGACGGCGGCCCCGTCGACCCCTTCGGCCCCGACGGCCAGACCTGGGATCCCGCCGCGCCGCCGCGGCCGGAGCACGGCGAGCGGGTCGCATTCGCCGCCGTCGACCGCGCCGGCAACCGCGGTCCGCTCGGGCGCACCGCGTTCGCGCGCGTCGACGAGGTCGCGCCGGTCACGACCGACGACGTCCCCTCCGGTCCGCAGACGACCGCCCACCGCGTCACGCTCGACGCGGTCGACGACGGCAGCGGCGTCGCCGCGATCCGCTACACGATCGGCAGCGCGCCGGGCGATCCCCACGGCCCGGACGGGGCGCTCTACGACGCCGCGGACGAGCCGCTGCTGCGCCCCGGCGAGCGGATCCGCTACGGCGCAGTCGACCTCGCCGGCAACGAGGAGACGCCGCGCAGCGCAGCGCTGGAGGCGCCGCCGAGACCGGATCCCGACCCGGACCCCGATCCCGACCCGGACCCGGACCCCGACCCCGATCCCGGCCCGCAGCCGCAGCCGGAGCCCGAACCGCCGGCGGCCAACCATCCGCCGAGCGCCAACGCGATCGTCACCCGCCTGCGCGGCGGCAGAGCCCGCGCCCGCCAGCGCTACCGGCTCGACGGCCGCAGCTCGCTCGATCCCGACGGCACGATCGTCCGCTGGCGCTGGCGCGTCGACGGCCGCGTCGTCAGCACCGCCGAGCGCGCCACCGTCACGCTGGCCGCGCGCAGACGCGCCTACCGCGTCACGCTCACGGTCGCCGACGACCGCGGCGCCGTCGACACCACGGCCGTTCGCGTCCGCACGCCGGCGCCGCCGCCGATCCGCGTCACGATCCCGGCGCGGATCGCCTTCGCCAGCGACAGCTCCGTGCTCACGCGCCGCGCCGCGGCGCTCCTCAGACGGCTGCGCCCGCACGCGCGCGGGGCGCTGCGCGTCACCGTCACCGGCCACGCCGACGACCGCGGATCGGCCGGCTACAACCGCTGGCTCTCCAGACGGCGCGCGCAGCGCGTCGCGCGGCTGCTGCTCGCCGGCGTCGCCCCGCGGCCGCGCGCAGTCACCGTCGTCGGCCGCGGCGCCGACCGCCCGCGCGCGAGCAACCTGACGGCGGCCGGGCGCGCGGCCAACCGCCGCGTCGAGGTCGAGATCGTGACGCGGCGCTGAGCGCGGGCTGCCGCGTCGAGGTCTACGCTCACGCGCAGCGCCACGATGTCGAGAAGCGCGGCCCGGCTCCGCTCACCAGGTGAAGGGCCGCGACAGGCGCGGCCCGCGGACACCAGGAGATCACGATGCCGAAGTACCTGCTGCTCAAGCACTACCGCGGCGGCCCGGAGCCCCACCGTCCCTTCCCGCCGATGGACCAGTGGGCGCCCGGGGACGTGGAGGCGCACATCGCCTTCCAACGGCATGTCGTCGAGCTGCTGCAGGAGAACGGCGAGTACGTCGACGCGCAGGCGCTCACGCCGACCCGCACCTGGGTGCGCTACGGCGGCCCCGACGCCGCGCCCGTCACGACCGACGGCCCGCTGCCGGAGACCAGCGATCTGATCGCGGGCTGGTACATGATCGACGTCGACTCGCACGAGCGCGCACTCGAGCTCGCCGCCTACGTCTCCTCCGAGCCCGGCCCCGGCGGCGAGACGATGTACGAATGGATCGACGTCCGCGAGGTCATGTCCGGCGCGCCGCCGGAGGAGTGATCGCCGTGGCCGGCCGGCCGGCCGATCCGCTCGACGAGGGCGCCCTGCGCGCCCTCGTCCCGCGGGTGCTGGCGGCGATGGTGAGGCGCGGCGAGCAGTTCGACGCCGCCGAGGACGCGCTGCAGGAGGCGCTGCTGGAGGCGCTCCGCAGCTGGCCCGAGCATCCGCCGCGCGACCCGCGCGCGTGGCTGACGACGGTCGCGACGCGGCGGCTCCTCGACGCCCGCCGCAGCGAGGCCGCCCGCCACCGTCGCGAGGAGGAGATCGTCGAGGAGGCGGCGCGCGCACAGCCGCCCCCGACCGCCGCCGCGGCCGAGGACGACACGCTCTTCCTGCTCTTCTGCTGCTGCCACCCCGACCTCTCGCCGGCCTCCCAGGTCGCGCTGACGCTGCGCGCCGTCGGCGGCCTCACCACCCGCGAGATCGCCGACGCCTTCTACGTCCCGGAGGCGACGATGGCGCAGCGGATCAGCCGCGCCAAGCGGACGCTGCGCGGCCGCCGCCTCGACCAGCCCGGCGACCTCGCCGTCGTGCTGCGCGTGCTCTACCTCGTCTACACCGCCGGCCACGCCGGAAGGGTCGATCTCGCCGGCGAGGCGATCCGGCTCGCCCGCCAGCTCGCCGCCGCCACCGACGAGCCGGAGGCGCGCGGGCTGCTGGCGCTGATGCTGCTCAACCACGCCCGCCTCCCGGCGCGGCTCGACGCCGAGGGCCGGATCGTCACGCTCGACCGGCAGGACCGCAGCCGGTGGGACAGCCGCGAGATCGCCGAGGGTGTGTCGATCCTGCAGTCGGCGCTCGCGCAGCAGACCGAGGAGCGGCCCCCGGGCCGGTACCAGATCGAGGCTGCGATCGCCGCACTCCACGACGACGCGGCGAGCGCGGAGGAGACCGACTGGCCGCAGATCCTGTCGTGGTACGACGACCTCGTCGCGCTGACCGCCGACCCGGCGCGCCGCGATCCCGCCGCGGTGCTCGGCCGCGCCGTCGCGGTCGGCCATGTCGACGGCGCCGCCGTCGGCCTGCGCGAGACCGAGCGGCTGCGCGAGTCGATCGGTGACCGGCACCGCTGGCATGCCGTCCGCGGCCACCTGCACGAGCTCGCCGGCGACCCGTCCGCCGCCGCCGCGGCCTACGCCGAGGCGGCCCGCCGGGCGACGAACGTCGCCGAGCGCGACCACCTCGTCCGCCAGGCCGCCCGTCAGCACGCGCGAGCCGACGCCGCTCCAGGCTGAAGCCGTGTGCGACCGGACCGGTCGGGTACCTGCCGGCACGAGCGAACCTGAAGGGGTGGGTGCCTTGTCCGCCAGCAGCGGCAACCTCGAAGCGCAGCCCGACGAGCGCGGGCTCTCGGTGCTCGCGCAGGTCTCCAACGAGATGGTGCGCCTGTACAAGGAGCAGTTCGGCCGCGGGCCGCGAAGAGTGCGCGCCCACTGGTGCGGCGCCGACGCGCTCGCGGTCGTGCTCGAGGACACGCTCGCCCCCGCGGAGCGCAACCTCGTCGCGCTCGGCGCGCACCAGACCGTGCGCGACACGCGGCTGATCTTCCAGTACGCGACGCTGCCCGAGTTCTGCGAGCCGGTCGAGCGGATCACGGGTCGGAAGGTCCGCGCCTTCGTCAGCGGCATCGATGCCGAGGTCGACGGCCTCTCGATCGAGAGCTTCGTCTTCTACCCGGTCGGCGAGGAGGCCGGCCAGCCGAGCCGCATCGAGCGCGCGCCACGACGATGACAGCGCGCTGACCGCCCGGCCGAGCGTGCGGATCGCGCCCGCTAGCGTCTCCGCACGACATCGGCGGTGCAGCGCATCGTCCGGCGTTGGCTGACCGACGCGACGGGCAGTCCGTCCTCCGGAAGCGGGGACGGCCGCACGGGCGCAAACCCGCAAGCCCCTCCAGGAGGCATCGTGTCCGTGCACCATCCCGTCACGGCTCCGCCCGGCTTCAGCATCCGCATCCGCCCCGAGCGCGACCACGTGATCGTCGCGCTCGGCGGCGAGCTCGACCTCGCGACCGTCGAGCGCGCCGAGCGCTGGGCGCGCGCGCTCTTCCGGCGCGGCTTCGCGTCGATCGCGTTCGATCTGCGCAGACTGACGTTCATCGACTCCAGCGGTCTGAGACTGCTGCTCCTGCTCGACAGGATCGCCGCCGCCGGCGGCGCCCGGTTCGCGATCATCGACGGCGAGGGGCCGGTCCGCCGCCTCCTCCAGCTGACCGGCCTGACCGACCACTTCGCCCGGGTCGCCCCGAGCGCCGCCTGAGCACGGCGCGGTCGCCGCTCGGTCGGCGCGTGCGCGGCGGTGCGCTCGACCGAGCGGCGGGGCGATCCGGGATTGGAGCCGGTCACACCGCGCTGAGCGCGAGCGAGAGGCCCAGCGCGAGCATGATCGCTGCGATCGCGCCGTCGAGCAGCCGCCACGCGGCCGGCCGGGCGAACAGCGGTCGCAGCGCCGCCGCGCCGTAGCCGAGCGCGGCGAACCAGAGCACGCTGCCGCACGCCATGCCGGCGGCGAACCACCAGCGCCGATCGCCGTGGGCGTCGGCGGCGGTCCCGGCGAGCACGACGGTGTCGAGGTAGACGTGCGGGTTGAGCCACGTCAGCGCCAGCGCCGTCAGCAGGACGGCGAGCACGCCGCCGGCGGCGCCGTCTGCGGCGTCGGCGACGGCGCAGCGGCGCCACGCGCGCCGCGCCGCCAGCGCCGCGTACGCGAGCAGGAACGCGGCGCCGGCCAGCCGCGCCGCGTCGGCGAGCGCCGGGGCGCTCGCCAGCAGCACGCCGGCGCCGCCGACGCCGAGCGCGATCAGCACGACGTCGGAGATCGCGCAGACGGCGACGACGACGCCGCGGCGCTCGCGCAGGAGGCCCTGCCGCAGCACGAAGGCGTTCTGCGCGCCGATCGCGACGATCAGCGAGAGCCCGAAGGTGAGCCCCGCCAACGCCGCCAGCAGTGCAGCCGAGGAAGGCACGGGCTCTGATCGTCACCGCGCCTGACCTGAAGCGCAACGACAGTTCCTGCGCTACCTGTAGCGTTGCTTTCGGTGCAGTTCGACTCGCAGCAGCTGCGCGCGCTCGTCGCGATCGCCGACGCCGGCTCGCTCGACGGCGCCGCCGCCGCGCTGGCGCTGACGCCGTCGGCGGTCAGCCAGCGGCTGCGCGCGCTGGAGCGCGCGACCGGCCAGGTGCTCGTCGTGCGCAGCCGCCCGATCGCGCTCACCGCCGCCGGCGAGGTGCTGCTGCGGCTGGCGACGCAGGTCGCGCTGCTGGAGGAGGAGGCGGCCCGCGAGCTGGCCGGGGACCGGGCCGCGGCGGCGCGCACGCCGATCGCGGTCGCCGTCAACGCCGACTCGCTCGCGACCTGGTTCCTGCCGGCGGTCGCGCCGCTCGCCGACGCGCTCGAGCTGCGGGTCCACCGCGAGGACGAGGGCCGCACCGCCGAGCTGCTGCGCCGCGGCGTCGTGATGGCGGCCGTCACCGGCGAGGACGAACCGGTCGCCGGCTGCGAGGCGACCGCGCTCGGGGCGATGCGCTACGTCCCGGTCGCGGCGCCCGCGTTCGCCGCGCGCTGGTTCCCGCCCGCCGTCGCCCGCGCCGACGCCTTCCGCCGCGCGCCGGTCGTCTGCTTCGACGCCGCCGACCGGCTGCAGGAGCGCTTCCTGCGCGAGCAGACCGGCGAGGACCCCGCGCCGCCGGTCCACCTCGTGCCGGCCTCGGCCGACTACCTGCGCGCGATCGAGCTCGGCTTCGGCTGGGGCCTGGTCCCAGAGCCCCAGCTCGACGTCCGCGCCGGCGACGACGCGCTCGTCACGATCGCCGACGAGCGGCTCGACGTGCCGCTGCGCTGGCAGCGCTGGTCGCTGCGGACGGCGTCGCTCGCAGCCCTCACCGACGCCGTCGTCACGGCCGCCCGGTCGGCGCTGCGGCAGCCGGACGGACGCGCGGCGCGAACGCTGTCGTCGGCGTAGCCTTGAGGCACCATGAGCTGGAGCGAGGCGTACGCCTCCCTCTCCGACGCCGACACGGCGCGTGGCGCGCCGTTGACCGCGGACGAGCTCGAGCGGCTCGCGACCGCGGCCTACATGCTCGGCCGCGCCGATGACCATCTGCGCGCGCTGGAGCGGGCCCACCGCGCCCATCTCGACGCCGGCGCGCCGCTGCGCGCGATCCGCTGCGCGATCTGGCTCGGCATCTTCCTCGCGCTCCGCGGCGAGCAGGCGCGCGCGACAGGCTGGCTGAGCCGCGCGCGACGGATGCTCGCCCACCAGCCGAGCGACTGCGTCGAGCGCGGCTACCTGCTGCTGCCCAAGATGATCCGCCACGCCGCGGCGGGCGAGGACGCCGGCGCCCTGGCGGCGGCCGCCGACGCCGCCGCGATCGCCGAGCGCTGCCGGGACGCGGACCTGCTCGCGCTCGCCGTCCACGAGCAGGGGCTCGCGCTCGCGCGGCAGGGGCAGGTCGAGCGCGGCCTCGGCCTGCTCGACGAGGCGATGGTCGCGGTCACCGCCGGCGAGCTGTCGCCGATCGTCACCGGGCTCCTCTACTGCAGCGTGATCGACGGCTGCCACGAGCTGTTCGCGCTGCGCCGCGCGCAGGAGTGGACGGCGGCGCTGACCGCCTGGTGCGAGCGGCAGCCGGAGATGGTCGCCTTCACCGGCCGCTGCCTCGTGCACCGCGCCGAGCTGATGCAGCTGCACGGCGCCTGGCACGACGCGCTCGACGAGGCCCGCCGGGCAGGCGGGCGGTTCGCGCGCGCCGGCGACGCGCGCCCAGCCGCCGGCGCCCGCTACCGCGAGGGCGAGCTGCACCGCCTGCGCGGCGAGCTCGCGGCAGCCGAGCGCGCCTATCGCGACGCCCACCGCGGCGGCGTCGAGCCGCTGCCCGGGCTGGCCCTGCTGCGGCTCGCGCAGGGCGACGGAGCCGCCGCGACGGCGACGATCCGCCGCGCGCTCGCCGAGACGACCGCGCCGCTGCGGCGGGCGCGGCTGCTGCCCGCGGCGGTCGAGATCGCGCTGGCGATCGGCGACGGGGAGGAGGCGCGCGACGCCTGCGCCGAGCTGGAGCGGATCGCATCCGACCACGGCGGCGCCGGCTCGGAGGCGAGCGGCTTCGACGCCGGGGCGCGCGTCGGCGGGGGCGGCGGCCTGCTGTCCGCGCTCGTCGGGCACGCTCGCGGCGCGGTCGCGCTCGACGGCGGCGACGCGCGCGCCGCCTTGCGCGCGCTGCGCGAGGCCAGCGAGGCGTGGCGGCTGCTGGAGGCCCCGTACGAGGGCGCGCGCAGCGGCCTCCTGCTCGCGCTCGCCTGCCGCGCGCTCGGCGACGAGGCGACCGCCGCGCTGGAGCTGGACGCCGCGCGCGCCGCCTTCGCCCGGCTCGGCGCGGCGCCCGACCTCGCCCGCGCCGAGCGGCTCGCCGGCCGCTCGGCCGGCGCGACGGCCGGAGACCGCCACGGCCTCACCGCGCGGGAACTGGAGGTCCTGCGGCTCGTCGCCGCCGGCGCCACCAACCGGGCGATCGCCGCCGAGCTGGTGCTCAGCGAGCGGACGGTCGACCGGCACGTCAGCAACATCCTCGCGAAGCTGCGGCTCCGCTCGCGCACGGCGGCGACCGCCTACGCCTACGAGCACGAGCTGGTGTGAGCGATGGGTGGGATCACCCAGCCGGCGCACCGCGCGCGGTTGGGTTGATCGGCCGATGCGGTCGCCGCCGCGCGCGCGTAGCGTCGGTGCCCGGAACCGCTTCGAGCGCTCGCCCGAGCTGACGAGGAGGAGCAGATGAGCCGCCTGCTGGAGAGCCGAGAGACCGCCGTCGAGGAGCTGCGCGCGCGGCTTCGCGGCGCCGTCATGACGCCGCACGACGCCGGCTTCGCGGCGGCGACCCGCCTCTGGAACGGCATGATCGACGCGACGCCCGCGCTCGTCGTGCAGCCGACCGGCACGGCCGACGTCGTCGAGGCCGTCCGCTTCGCCCGCGCGCGCGGGCTGCCGGTCGGCGTGCGCGGCGGCGGCCACAACATCGCCGGCACGGCGCTCGCCGACGGCGGCGTCACGCTCGACATGTCGCGGCTGCGCGGCGTGCTCGTCGCGTCCGATGCGCGCACCGCGACGGCGCAGGCCGGCTGCCTGCTCGCCGACGTCGACCGCGAGTGCCAGCTGCACGGCCTCGCGACGCCGCTCGGCTTCGTCTCCGAGGTCGGCGTCGCGGGGCTGACGCTCGGCGGCGGGCTCGGCTACCTGACGCGCCGCTTCGGCTGGACGGTCGACAACCTGCTCGAGGTCGAGGTGGTGACCGCCGACGGCGTCGTCCGCCGCGCCAGCCGCGACGAGCACGCCGACCTGTTCTGGGCGCTCCGCGGTGCCGGCGCGAACCTTGGCGTCGTGACGTCGTTCACCTTCCGTCTGCACCCCGTCGGCCCGCTCGTCCACGGCGGCCTGATCGCCTGGCCGTTCGCCCGCGCGCAGGAGATCGTGCGCGCCTACCGCGCGCTGACCGTCACCTCGCCGCCCGAGCTGACCGCGTTCCTGACCATGCTGCGCGGCCCGGCGGCGCCGTTCGTGCCCGCTCGCTGGCACGGCGAGCGCCTCTGCGCGATGACGGTCTGCTTCAGCGGCGATCCGGGCGACGCCGACGAGGCGCTCGCGCCGCTGCGCGCGCTCGCCGACCCGGCCTTCGACCTGCTCCGCGAGCTGCCCTACACGGAGCTGCAGTCCTCCCTCGACGGGACCGAGCCGAAGGGCCTCCACTACTACTGGAAGACCGAGTACGCGGCGGAGCTGAGCGACGAGCTGCTCGAGACGTTGCGGGAGCTGTTCACCGCCTGCCCGATCCCCGACGCCGAGCTGGGAATCCTGCAGCTCGGCGGCGCGCTGCGCGAGCACGCCGACGACGACGGGGCCGTCGGCAACCGTGACGCCGGCTACGCGATCGGCGCCCTTGGGATGTGGGAGCCGGACGACCCGGCGGCCGACGCGCACCGGCGCTGGATCCGCGCGGCGTGGGAGCGCCTCCGCCCGTTCTCGACCGGCGCCGCGTACGTCAACTTCCAGACCGCCGACGAGGGCCCCGACCGGGTCCGCGCCGCCTACGGTCCCAACTTCGACCGCCTCGTCGAGATCAAGCGCGCCTACGACCCGGACAACCTCTTCCGCTCAAACCGCAATGTGGTCGCCTAGCAGCGCAGAGCACCGGTTCGCGTGAGCGGTTTCGATCCCACGCGCGATGTCACCGCATGACGCCGGGGATCGGTGCGATGGCCGTGCGGTGCTACGGTCGTTGCGGTAGCGCTCGCTGGGCGGTTGGCCTGCTCTCCCGACGCGCGACGCAACGAAGAGCGGGCCGAGAGGAAGCGCCATGTCCCCCGAAGGACCCTGGCGAGCGGCGCGGGCATTCGTCGCGCGCCACCGCGTCGCGCTGACCATGCTCGCGTCGCTTGCGAGCGCAGCCGCGCTGTCGCTGCTGCTCTACGGCCGCCGCCACGAGTTCAGCGCCGCGCTGGCCAGCGCGGCGCTGTGGGTCGTCGGCCTCAGCGTCGTCCTGCACGTGGGCGGGCTGCTCGCGCGCACCGAGGCGTGGCATCGCACGATCGAGGCCGCCGGCGGCACGGTCTCCCGCCGGGTGCTGTATCGCGCCTCGAGCATGCAGGTGCTGGGCAGCGTCGTCAATCCGCACCTCGGCGTCGCCGCGCGGATCGCCGCGCTGCGCCGCTCCTCGCCCTCGGTCAGCCCGCAGGTGCCGACGCTGATCGCCGCCGAGTTCCCGATCCTCGCCGTCGAGGCCGCGCTCGCGGCGCTGACCTCGTTCACGCTGATCGGACCGCTCGGGCTGCCGTGGTGGCTGCCGCCGCTCTGCATCGCCGTCATCGCGCTCGCGAGCACGGGCATGCGCCGGCTCGCGCTCGCCAAGGGGCGCGAGCTGTGGAGAGGCCTCGCCGTCGTGCGCACGATCCGGGGCGGCGGCGCGCTGATCGGGTTCGTCCTGCTCGCGGTGCTCGCGCAGGTCGCCCGCAACTGGCTGCTGCTCCACGCCGTCGGCGTCGACGCCTCGCTGTTCGACGCGATCGCCGTCCTGATCGCCGTCGTCACGCTCGGCCAGCTGCCGATCGGGCCCAGCGTCGGCGCCGCCGCCGCCGTCCTGATCCTTGGCCACGACGGCATCGCCGCGACCGCAGCCGCCGGCATCCTCCTGACCGCCACCGGCACCGCGGCCGGCCTCGCCTTCGCCGCGTGGGCCGGGCTCGACCGCCTCTGGAGCCGCCTCCGACGTCGACCGCGCGCGAGCGGGCCGCCGCCCGTGCCGACCCGCCCCGCGCTCCGCCGCCGACGGCAGCGATTCGGCGTCTGACGTGAGCGGGCGCCGCCCGCTCAGGGCAGGTTGCCGGTGATGGCGCGCATCTCCTCGGCGCTGAAGGCGCGCAGCGTCGTGGAGCGGATATTGCCCTGCCCGGCGACGGCGAGCAGCGCGGCGGCGAGGGCGGCGTCGTCGGGAGCGTCGACCGTCGCGACGAGATCGTGCGCGCCGAGCGTCCAGTGGATGTCGAGGAATCTCACGCCCATCCCCTCGAACTGGCTCTGCGCCGCCTCGTAGCGGTCGACCGTCTCCTTCGCTCCGCGGACCCCTTGGTCGGTCCAGTCGAGCAACGCGATGTACGTCGGCATGGATGCCTCCTCTCGCTCGCAGCCGTGTCTTGCTGGTGCCCGGCCGCGAGCGGTTCCGACCGTCGATCGCCTGGATGATGGAGCCTTGGCGCACGCGCGTGCGGCGCGCCGAGCGGCGGCCGGCCTCGGCGACCGGCGCCGGCCGGCCTCATCTGGCCGCTCAGCCGGTCACGCCGCCGGCGCGGTGCCCGCCGGCTGCCACCACGACCGTCCGTCTCGCACGGGCGGTGACGGCGTCGGCCGAGGTCGCCACGGCGGTGTTCGTCTTGCGGCCGCTGGCGCCGCTCAGCGCGCGGACGACGAGCTGGAAGCCGCGGCTCGCGCGCGGTCCGAGCGCGCGCACGGTCCAGCAGTGCCGACCGCCCGCCAGCCTCGCGCGCGGCGTCGAGCGCACGGCGACGAGGCCGGCCGGCAGCTGGTCGCAGACGCGAACGCGGCGCGCGGTGCCGCGCGACGGGTTCGTCACGCGCAGCGGTAGGAGAACGTGTCGCCGGCGCGGACCGACGCGCGGCTCGCGGCCTTCGCCAGCCGCAGCGGGACCCGTCTGACCGTCGCGCTGACGCCGGCGATGTTGCCGGCCGGCTTCGCGTCGGTGCCGTCGCCGGTCGCGCTGACGACGTTGCGCTTCGCGCGGCCGAAGCTGGTCGGCGCGACCACGACGGCGACCGTCGCCGCCGCGCCCGCGCGCAGCTGGCCGAGCCGGCAGGTCACCGGGAAGCGGCGGGTGCAGCGGCCCTGGCTCGCTCTCAGCGAGACGATCCGGCCGCTCGCGGCGAACGTGTCGGTCAGCCGCGCGTCGGGCGCGTCGCCGCCGCCGCGGTTGACGACGCGGATGCGGTACGTGATCCGCTCGCCGATCGTCGCCGCTCTGCGGTCGGCGCGCTTCGTGACGTGGAGGTCGAACGGCGCGGCCGGCGCGCCGGTCGGCGGGGTCGGCTCCGGCGGAGTCGGCGGCCCCGGCGGCGGCGGGCCGGGAGTGGTCGCCGCGCAGACGGTCGCCGTCGCGCTGTTGTCGCTCAGGTCGCCGTCCTGCTGGTCGCCCCGCACGGTCGCGACGTTGACCGTGCAGCCGGCGCCCGGGAGCGCGGTCGCGGTCACGAGCACCTGGGTCGAGCCGCCGGCCTCCAGCGATCCGAGCGCGCACGACACGCGCCCGTCGGCGATCGCGCAGCTGCCCTGGCCCGGCTTGGCCGAGACGAGCGCCAGCCCGGGCGCGAGCGGATCGTCGACGGTCACGCCGCTCGCGTCGCTGGGGCCGTCGTTGGCGACCGTCAGCACGTACATCACCTGGCCGCCCGCCGGCACGGACGCGGCCGAGGCCCGCTTGGCGATCGAGAGGTCGGCGCGCCCTCTCAGCGACGGGCAGACCGTGCTCTCGTCGTCGGAGGGGTCGGGGTCGATCGTGAGCGCTCTGACCGTCGCGGTGTTGCTCGGGCAGCTCGCCAGCGAGCTCGGCGCTCTCATCGTGATCGCGAACGACTCGGTGGCGCCGTTCGGCAGCGCGTCGAGCGCGCACGTCACCGTGCCGCCGGCCTCGCCGCAGCCCGCGCTGACGGAGAGGAACCTCAGCCCTCTCGGAAGGACGTCGGTCACGACCACGCCGCGCGCGGGGTCAGGTCCTCTGTTGAAGACGTCGAGCCGGTAGGCGATCTCGCCGCCGGGCACGATCGGCGTCGGCGTCGCGCGCTTGACGACGCCGACGTTCGCCCGTCCCTGCGGCACGCAGACCGCGCTGACGTCGTTGGCCGGGTTGGGATCGGGCGTGTCGCTCGCGACGGTCGCGGCGTTGGTCAGCTGCGTGCAGGTCACCGCGGCGGTCGCCACCCGGACGCTCACCTCGAACGTGCGCGTGGCGCCGGAGTCGAGCGAGTCGACCGCGCAGGTCACCGTCGCGCCGACGACGCCGCAGCCCGCGCCGGCCGCGACGAACGACAGCCCGGCCGGCAGCCGGTCCTCGACGCGGACGCTCGTCGCCCGGCTCGGGCCGGCGTTGGTCACCGTGAGCGTGTAGGTCTCCTCGCCGCCGGGCGTCAGCCGCTCGGAGGCGGCCGTCTTCGTCACGCCGAGGTCGGCCGGCAGCTGGGTGTTGACGACCGTGCAGGCGATGTCGTCGCCGGGCGCCGGCGAGACGGCGACCGACGTGCCGCCGCCCGACGGCAGCGACGGGTCGGCGACGCCGTCGTTCGTGCACGTCCACGCGCGCGCGTAGTCGTCGAGCCGGGTCCCGCTCGCTGCGGCGGCCGCCTCCGACAGCGTGTAGGAGGCTCCGTCGGTGCGCGGCAGCACGATCGTCTCGCCGGTGGTCGCGGCGTCGCTTGCGCCGGTCGAGGCCGACGCGATCTCCGTGCCCTCCGGCGAGGTGACGGCGAGGTCGAAGGCGTCGGAGGCGCGGACCCGCCCGGCGACCTGCTTGGCGACCTCGACCTTCGCGGTCTGGAGCGCGAACGCTGCGCCGGAGCGGGCCGTCGTCTGGAGCGCCAGCGACAGCGTCGACGGCGTGTCGGCGCCGACGATCACGCCGTCGTAGAGCGCGACCGGCGAGCTGCCAGCGCCCGGCGGGTCGCTCCCCTGCCCGATGCAGGTGACGGTGGTCGTGCCGAGGCCGCTGAGCGCGTCGCGGCAGCCGCGCGGGGCGGTGCCGTTCATGACGCCGATCAGGCTCAGCGGCCTGTCGGAGGTCCAGGTCAGCCGCTCGTTCGGCGTCGCGATGTTGTTCTCGGCGTCGGCGGCCACGAGCCGCCAGCCGGTCACCCGGGCGCCCGCGCCGTCGACGACCTCGATCTCGCTCAGCGTCAGCTCGGCGCCGTTGAGGGCGCCCGCGTCGCGCGCGTACAGGACCGGTCTGCCCGGGACCCCGACGTAGTCGGAGGAGCCGAACGGGAATCGCCGCGCCAGCGGCGCCGGCAGCGGGTCGATCGCCGGGTGGGCGGACGGCCCGGCCAGCGGACGCGATCTGATCGTGAACGAGACGGTGTACGCGCCGCCGGGCAGCGTGATCGACAGCCGCTGGCCGTCAGCCGAGCGGGCGGCGGCGTCGCTGTAGGCCGCCATGTCGAGCCAGCAGAGGGTCGAGGCGTACGGGCCGCCGGCGCCGTACCCGCAGCCGGCGGCGCCGGACTGCGCCGACGCCTGCGCAGGGATCAGAGCCGCCGCGGCCGCCGCGACGAGCGCCGCGACGACGATCGGCGCGAACCGGCGCGACGCGAACGCGGCGAGCGCCGCGCCCGCCCAGCAGCACGGCCAGCGCTACGTGCCGCGGCTGCTGGAGCATGCGCGGCGCGGCGACCTCGACCCTTCGTTCCTGGCGACCCATCGCATGCGGCTCGACGACGCGCCGCGCGGCTACGAGCTGTTCAAGCACAAGCGCGACGGCTGTGTGCGCGCCGTCTTCGCCCCCTGAGTCGGATTGGGAGGCGCGCGCGGCGGGAACCTGCGGGGCTCGTCCACGAACCGAGGAGAGCCGGTCGGCATGGCGGTGCGACGCCAACGCAGAGGGAAGGTCGACGACGAGCCGGGAAGCGGCCTCGCACTTGCCGTGGCCGGGCTGTTCACGATCGCCGTGCTCGCGATGATCGTGTGGATCCTCGTCGAGCACGGGATGTGAGGAGCGCGGGATGAGCGGAATCGACGCGCGACGCCCGTCGGCGCGCACCCGCGCCTGGCGCTGGGCGCTCGCGCTGGCGGGCGCGGCGGCGCTGCTGGCAGGCTGCGGCGGCGACGAGGAGTCGCTGCAGTCGGGCGGCGACGCGAACGCGGGGGCGAGTGGCGGCGACATGCTGCCCGCCGCCGACGTCGCGCGCGTCCTGAGCGCGCAGAGAGAGATCGCCGCTTGCCGCGACGGCGGCGACGCGCGCGGGGTCGACGGCGCCGTCTCGACGCTGATCGCCGTCTATCGCGACGGCCCCGACCGCATCTACCAGTTCGGCTCCAGCGAACGGCTGGGACGGCCGATGCGCGACGTGCTCGACGAGGCGAGCGAAGGGCTCGACGCCTGCCGCGACCCCGCCGCCCGGGCGCGGATCGAGCGGGCGCTCGCGCAGGACGACGCCGGGTAGCGGTCGGCGCCAACCTGCGGACATCGCCCGTTCGCAACCGCGCTCGGCGGGTACAGGCGGGCTTCAGGCAGCGTCGGGAGCATCACCATGAACCGTGCGAAGACCGTCAAGCGACGGGTCCGCTCAGCGGATCCCTCCCTCACCCCGGAGGCCAACCGGCTGCTGACCGACGAGCTGCGCGAGGTAGTCGGCGCCGAGGAGGTCGAGGTGCCGGCCGCGGCGGCCGACGGCCGCGGCGAGGCGCACGGCGGCCACGGCCGCCTCCTGACCGCGATCCTCGCCAACCGGGTCCTGTTCTCGATCTCGTTCGCCGCGCTCGTGACGGTCGGCGTGATCCTCTCCCTGATCACCGGCACGTGGTGGGCGCTCGTCGTCGCCTGCGCCGTCCACGCCACCGGCACGCTGCTGATCGCCGGCTTCGCGATCCACATGACGACCGAGGTCGAGCACGTCGACCCGACCACCGCCGCGCGGCTGGAGGACGAAGGCGTCGGCGACCCCGATCGCGTCCTCACCGAGCTGACGGAGCAGTTCGCCGGCGCCGAACGGGCGCACGGAGCGGCCGACGTCGTCTCCACCGGCAGCAACGACAACCGCGCCGACCCCGACGCGTCCCCGGCGCAAGCCGAGCGCGAGCAGCGTACGGCGATGACGCCGTCGGCGCACGGCAGCAGCCCCGCCGGCAGCGGCTCGGTGATCGGCCTGATGCCGGTCGCGGTCGTCGCCGGCCTGCTCGTCGTCACGCTGATCGCCGCGATCGCCGAAGGCGGTCTCGTCTGGGCGGTGCCGGCGATCGTCTGGGCCGCCGCGACCGTCTGGCTCGTGCTCGTGCTGCGCGTCGACGGACCTGCCGAGGAGCGCGCGGCCGACGCCGGCGAGCCGCTCGAGGGCGGGCCGGATCGCGCGCACGGCGACACCGCCACGGCGGCGCGCGCCCGGCTGCTGCCGGTCGTCGCGGTCGCCGTCGTCGGCGTCGCCGGCTTCTGCGTGCTGGTCGCGCTGGCGATGACGACGCTCTAGCGGACGGTCGCGGCGTCGGCCGCCGATGAGTTCCCGCCCGCCCGGGCGTCATCTGTCGCGATGCGGGAAACGACCGACTCCGCGAAGGAGGAGAGATCATGGGCAAGCTCGTCGTCACCGAGTTCCTGACGCTCGACGGCGTCGCGCAGGCGCCGGGCGCGCCGGACGAGGACCGCGAGGGCGGCTTCGTCCACGGCGGATGGCAGGCGCCGCTGCTCGACGAGCAGGCGGGCGCGACGATGTTCGAGCAGGCGCGCGGGATGGACGCGCTGCTCCTGGGCCGCAGAACGTACGAGATCTTCGCCGGCTACTGGCCGACCGCGCCGGAGGAGATCCCGTTCACCGGCCTGCTCAACGACGTCGCCAAGTACGTCGCCAGCCGCACCCTCGCCGAACCGCTCGAGTGGAGCGGGTCGACGCTCCTGACCGGCGAGCTCGCCGACAGCGTCGCCGCCCTGAAGGAGCGCCACGAGGAGATCCACGTGATCGGCAGCCTCGACCTCGTCCAGTCGCTGCTGCGCCACGGCCTCGTCGACCGGATCGAGCTGTGGCTCTACCCGCTCCTGCTCGGCAGCGGCAAGCAGGTCTTCGGCGAGGGGATCGCGCCGGCGAGACTGCGCCTGGTCGAGTCGGTCGCCTACCCCAACGGCACGCTGCAGCTCGCCTACGAGGCCGACGGCCTCCCCGCCTACGGCACCATCGGAGCCTGAACGGGCACGGCGCGCGGGCGGCTCCTCAGCGCGTGAGGACGGCGCAGCGCAGGCCGGGAGCGCCGGCGATCCGCCGGTCGAGGGTGACGAGCGCGGCGTCGAGCAGCTCGGCGAGCGCGACGTAGGCGGCGTCGTAGGTCGAGAGGTTGCGGCGCAGCTCCCACGCGCGCCGCGCGAGCAGCTCGTACGGCCACTGCTCGATCGCGAGGTCGAGCAGGTCGTCGTGGGCCTGCGCAGCCTGGTCGGAGCTCACGAGCCCGGCGAGCTCATGACGGCGGATGATGTTCGCCGCCTCGAACTGCACGAGTCGCGGGGCGGCGAGCGCCCGTCCGCGGAGCGCCTCCGCGGCCCATCGCCCATCGGGGCCGTCGTCGAGCAGCACCGCGACGAGCGCGGAGGCGTCGCAGACGACCGGCGTGCTCACCGGCGGTCGGCGTCGCGCGCGGCGAGGATCGATGCGGCGTCGACGCGGACGCCCGTCGCCCCGACACGCGTCCGCGCCCGTGCGATCACGTCGTCGACGGCGGGACGCGCCGCCGTGTCGATCAGCATGCCGCGCAGATACTCCTGCAACGACTGACCGGCGCGCGCGGCCCGCGCCGCAAGTTCGTCCCGAACCTCGTCCGGGACCTCTCGCACGGTGATCGCCACAGTCATGCAGTCAATCTAGCAGCTTCGCTGCGGAATCAGCAGCGCTGCCTCACCGGAGACCTTGCGGCCTCAGCGGGCACGGCGTCACCGGCGGCGCTGCGTCCCGAGGTCGCGTCGCAGCGCCAGCGCGGCGTGCAGCTCGAGCACGCGGCCGGCGCTCAGCGACCGGCCGAGCAGCTCCTCGGCGCGCCGCAGGCGGTTGGCGACGGTGTGCTGGTGGACCGACAGGCGGTTCGCCGCCTCGAGCTTGCTCATGCCCGCTTCGAGATAGGAGAGCAGCGTCTCGCGCAGCTGCGCCGACGCCGCGTCGTCGCCGGCGAGCGGGCCGAGCTGCTCGGCGACGAAGCCGCGGGCGCGCTCGGGATCGCTCGTCAGCAGCGCCGGCAGCTCGACGCGGCGGTAGCGCACGACCGGGTCGGTCCGCCGCATCCGAAGCGCGAACCGGCGCGCCTCGACCGCCTCAAGGTGACTGGCGCGGAAGCCCTCCTCGCCGTGGCCGCAACGGCCGGCGGCGACATGCACCCCGGGCGGGACATGCGCGGCGGCGATCGCCTCCTCGTCGCGCCCCGCGGCGGGGCTGACCCACGCCCACAGGACCGAGACGCCGTCGGCGACGACGAGCGGGCGCCCCGCGCCGACGGCGGCGGCGGCGTCGGCGACGGCCGCCTCCAGCAGCCTCAGCGCGGACTGCGCGTCGCCGCCCGGGTCGGCCCAGACGACGAGCGCGAGCTGGGCGCGGCGCAGCTCGTAGTTGAGCCGGCGGCTGGCGACGTCGAGGTCGAGCTCGGCGCCGTCGAGCAGCTCGCGGACGGTCGCCGCGCGCAACGCGTCGGCGCTGCGCGCCCATCGCTCGCGCTCCTCCCCGTAGACCTGGATCGCGCAGTCGGCGAGGCGGTTGGCGTACTGCAGGTGGTGCGTTCCCCAGCGCAGGATCAGCGCTCCGGCGTCGGGTCCGGCCGTCTCGACCATGTGCGCGGCGACGTGCTCCCACACGTATGCCATGCCGTAGCGCGTGCTGCGGATGATCTGGTCGAGCGAGACGCCCCGCCGCGCGACGTCGCGCAGGTAGTCGACCGTCTCGGCCGCGAGCGTGAGGCTCTCGGCCTCCTCGCCGCGCAGCATCATCGTCGCCTGCCGCGCGATGCTCGCCTCCGACGCGATCCGATGGTCGTCGAACAGCTCGTCGAGCCGCTCCGAGAGCCCCTCGACCCGCGCGAAGGAGCGGCGGACCATGTCGGCGGCGATCTCCTCGACGTTGTCCAGCAGCCAGTGGATCGTCTCCTCAAGCGCCTCGGGCAGGGCGGCCTCGCGGCGCGCGCATCCACGCCGCGGGCGCGCCGTCGCCGGAGGCCCGCCGTCGCCCTCTCGCACGCTCGCCACGCTCCCGCGCCCCCGGGCTCAGCCCGCGTCGCGGCCGAAGGCGCCCTGCGCGCGCGCCGCCTCGATCCGCTCCCCGTCGTAGCCGCACAGCTCGCGCAGCACCTGCTCCTGGTCGGCGCCGCGCGCGGGCGCCGGCCGCAGCGGCGCCTCGTGGCCGGAGATCCGCAGCGCCGAGGCGATCTGGCGGACCTCGCCGAACGTCGGGTGCGCATAGGAGCGGATCGCGTCGCGCGCCTCGATCTGCGGGTCGCTCAGCGCGGCCGGCAGCGTGCGCACCTCGCCGACCGGCACGCCGGCGGCCCTCAGCGCCTCGACCCACGCCGCGACCGGCCGCTCGCGCATCCGCGCGCGCAGGATCGCGAGCAGCTCGTCGCGGTTGCGCAGGCGGGCCGCCATGTCGGCGAAGCGCTCGTCGCCGAGCAGCTCCCCGAGGCCGGCGACCTCGCAGTAGCGGCGCCAGAACTTCTCCTTCGCGCAGGCGACCGTCAGCCAGCCGTCGGCGGCCTCGAACGCCTGGAACGGCACGATCGACGGGTGCGCGGACTCGCCGTGGCGGACCGGCTCGTGCTCCTTGGTCGCCGACCACGTGCCGACGTAGGTCAGCAACGACAGCGCGACCTCGTAGAGCGACAGGTCGCAGTCGCCGCCGACGCCGTCGCGCCGCGCGCGCCAGACGCCCGCGGCGATCGCCAGCGCCGCCGCGTAGCCGGCGCAGAAGTCGACGAGCGAGAGGCCCGACTTCGTCGGCGGCCCGTCCGGCTCGCCGGTCAGCGACATCCAGCCCGACAGCGCCTGCATGATGTAGTCGTAAGCCGGCTCGGCGGCGCGGGGCCCGGTCATGCCGAAGCCCGACAGCGAGCAGCAGACGAGCCGCGGGTTGCGGTGCGCGAGCGCGTCGTAGGTGAGCCCGAGCCGCGCCGGCTGGTCGCCGCGCAGGTTGCAGGCGAGCGCGTCGGCGCCGGCGACGAGGTCCTCCAGCACCGCCCGTCCCGCCGCGCTCTTGAGGTCGAGCGAGATCGAGCGCTTGCCGGCGTTGAAGGTCTCGAAGAAGAGCGAGTCCTCGCCGTCGCGGTACGGCGGCACGTAGCGGCCGACGTCGCCGCCGGTCGCCGGGTCCTCGACCTTGATCACGGTCGCGCCGAGGTCGCTCAGCTGACGGGTGCCCCACGGCCCGGCGCCGAACTGCTCGACCGCGAGCACGGTCACGTCCGCCAGCGGCGCGCGCGGCACGGTCGGGCGCTCGGCGGCCGACGCGCCGGTCATGCGCTCATCCCGACCGCGAGGCCGCCGCTGACCGCGAGCACCTGGCCGGTGACGTAGTCGCTCGCCGGCGAGCACAGGAACGCGATCGGCGCCGCCGCCTCCGCGACGGTGCCGGCGCGGCCCAGCGGGATCGCCCGGTCGAGGTCGGCGCGCGCCCGCGCGGGGACGCCGACCCGCACGACCCGCTCGCCGATCGTCACCGTCGACTCCTCGCCCCACGTCTGCGTCAGCCGCGTGTCGATCAGGCCGAACGCGACGGCGTTGACGTTGACCTTCAGCGGGCCCCATTCGCGCGCGAGCGTCTTCGTCAGCCCGACGACCCCGGCCTTCCCGGTCGCGTAGCCGGCCTGGCCGGCGCCGCCCCACGCGGCCACCGAGGAGACGTTGACGACCTTGCGGAAGACCTCGCGCCCCTCCTCGCGCTCGCGCTTGGCCGGCTCGCGCAGGTGCGGCGCCGCGGCGCGCAGCACGCGGAACGGCGCGACCGCGTGGATCTCGAGCATCGACCGGAAGGTGTCGTCATCCATCCGGTGCAGCGGCCCGTCGGCCGTGTAGCCGGCGTTGTTGACGACGATGTCGAGCCGCCCCCATGTCCCGACCGCCGCGTCGACGAGCGCCTCCGCGACCCTCTCCTCGACCAGGTTCCCGGCGAACGCGACCGTCTCGCCCGGAAGCTCCGCGGCCGTCCGCTCGACGACCTCCCGGTCGAGGTCGGCGACGACCACCCGCGCGCCGCCGGCCGCGAGCGCCTCCGCCGTCGCGCGCCCGATCCCGCGAGCCGCGCCGGTCACCACCGCCACCTTGCCCTCGTACGTCACCCGCTCTCCCTTCCTCAGACCGTCGCGGCCGCGCCCGACAGCGCGGGACCGACCGCGTCCCATCGCGGGACGCGGCCAGCGTATGCCGGCCGCTCGGCGCGGCGCTTGTGTGGCCGTCCAGCGTCGCAGCGTCGCGCTGGACGGCCGCACAGGACAGGGCCGACGCGCCTCCATAGCCTCGTCGCGGGCACGCGCAGCCCGCGCGGCCCCGGGGAGGAGCTGGCGGGGCGACGCGCGTCGCCGGCACCTCCGCACGGCCAACGACAGTCACCGGAGGTAAGCATCTTGGACTCCCTCGTCTCCGCCGTCGAGGACGGCGTCTACCGCATCGAGCTCAACCGGCCCGACCGCCTCAACGCGATCGACAAGCCGATGCAGCGAGCGCTGATCGCCGAGCTGGTCAGAGCCGACCACGACGACGACAGCGACGTGATCGTGCTCGCCGGTCGCGGGCGCGCCTTCTGCGCCGGCGGCGACATCCGCTCGCTGACCGCGTCGGACTCGTTCAGAGACACGCGCGGGCGCGTCCATCCCGGCGCCAAGCACCTCGTCAACGCGTTCCTCGGGCTCGAGAAGCCGATCGTCGCCGAGGTCGGCGGGGCCGCGGTCGGGCTCGGGGCGACGATCGCGCTGATGTGCGACGTCGTCGTGATGGGCGAGAGCGCCCGCATCGGCGACCGCCACGTCAACGTCGGCGTCGTCGCCGGCGACGGCGGCGCCGTGATCTGGCCGCTGCTCGTCGGGCCGGCCCGCGCCAAGGAGCTGCTGATGACCGGCCGGCTGCTGCGCGGCCCCGAGGCGCGGGAGATCGGCCTCGTCGCCCACTGCGTCCCCGACGACGAGGTCGGCGCGAAGGTCGCCGAGCTCGCCGCCGAGCTGGCCGCCCAGCCGCGCTGGGCGATGCGCGCGACGAAGGTCTCCGTCAACCGCTACCTCGAGTGGATGTCGAACCTGACGCTCGACGCCTCGCTCGCGCTCGAGCACCTCTCGATGACCAAGGACGAGCACGCCCAGGCCGTCGAGGCGTGGCTCGCCGCCCAGGGCAGGTAGCGGCGGACGGCGGCGGCGGGGCGGGCGCCCCGCCGCCGGCGGCGTCAGCCGGAGCGGCGCTGGGCGAGCATCGTCGAGGCCGCGACCGCGACGACGACGGCGGCGCCGGTGAAGACCGGGTCGACCCAGTCGGCCGCGCCCGCGAGCGTCAGGCCGTTGATGCTGACCGCGACGAAGAAGACGCCGACGATCGTGCCCGGAACGTTGAACCGCCCCGGCTTGATCGTCGTCGCGCCGAGGAAGACGGCGGTCAGCGCCCCGACCGTCAGGCCGAGCCCGTCGCCCGGGGTGGCGGCCCCGGTGCGCGCCAGCAGCAGCACGCCGGCGACGCCGTAGAAGAGGCCGGCGAGCACGAACGAGAGCAGGATCAGCCGCCGCGTGCGGACGCCGACCAGCCGCGCGGCCTCCGCGTTGGAGCCGATCATCAGCAGCGAGCGGCCGGTGACCGTGTAGCGGATCACGAACCCGACGACGAGCACGACCACGAGGAGCAGCCAGACCGGGCGCGGCACGCCGAGCCAGGTGAGCGAGCCGAAGTCGGTCAGCGCCGCGGGCATCCCGATGATGCTGCGGCTGCCGCTGTAGAGCAGCACGACGCCGCCGATCAGGGTCGCCATGCCGAGCGAGATCACGATCGCCGGCGCTCTCAGGTAGGCGACGACGCTGCCGCTGATCAGCCCCACGCCGGCGCAGGCGACGACCGCGATCGGCACCGCCGCCACCAGCGGCACGCCGGTCTCGGTGACGATCGCCGCGACGATCATCGAGGAGAGCATCGCGATCGCGCCGATCGTCAGGTCGAACTGGCCGGCGACGAACGGCAGCAGCGCGCCGAGCGCGGCGATCGCGACGACCGCCTCGTTCGCGAACAGCGTCCGCAGGTTGTCGGTCGTCAGGAAGCTGTCGGAGGTCGTCGGCCACAGCGAGAAGAACGCGATCAGCGCCAGCAGCGCCCAGACGAGCCCGAACCGCTCGACGATCGGTCCCACGGCGCGCCTGCGCGACCGCGTCCGGCTGGGTGCGTCGACGACAGCGTCGGTGCTCATGCGTTCCTCTCTTCGGCGAGCGACTCGCCGTACACGTTGCTCAACAACCACTCGTGCGACAGCTCGCCGGCCGTCGCCTGCGCCCCGATGCGCCCGCGCTCGAGCACGACGACGCGATCGCACAGCTCCAGCAGCTCGTCGGCGTCGGCGCTGGCGACGAGCACCGCCATGCCGCGCTCGGCGGCGGCGCGGATCAGCGCGTAGATGTCGGCGCGGGCGCCGACGTCGACGCCCTGCGTCGGCTCGTCCAGCAGCAGCAGCCGCGTCCCGGCCGTCAGCCAGCGCGCGATCACGATCTTCTGCTGGTTGCCGCCGGACAGCCGCGACAGCTCCGCCTCGGGACCGGGGCAGCGGACGCCGAAGTCGCGGATCGCGGCGGCGGTCGCGTCGTCCTCGCGGCCCCGCCGCAGCCACAGGCGGCGGTAGGCCGGCAGCTGGCTGGCGAGCAGGTTCTCGCGCACGCCGAGCTCCAGGAACGCGCCCTGGCCGGCGCGGTCCTCGGGCACGAAGCCGACGCCCGCGCCGACGGCGTCGGCGGTGTCGCCGCGGCGCAGCGCGCGGCCGCCGACGCGCACCGTGCCGCGTTCGCGCCGCTCGGCGCCGAACAGCGCCCGCAGCAGCGTCGAGCGGCCGGCGCCGACGAGCCCGGCGAGGCCGACGACCTCGCCGGCGCGCACGTCGAGGTCGCAGCCGGCGACGACCCCGCAGTCGAGGCCGCGGACCTCGAGCACGGCCGGCCGCGCGCCGTCCTCCTCCGCCGCCGCGCGACGCGCCGGCGGCGCGGCGGCGACCTCGCGGCCGGCGACCAGCCGCGCCAGCTCGCGCGGCGTCAGCGACGCCGCAGAGCGCCGGGCGGCGACCTCGCCGTCGCGCAGCACGGTCACCTCCGAGGCGAAGGCGAGCACCTCGTCGAGCCGGTGCGAGACGTAGACGATCGACTGGCCGCGCGCCGCGTAGCCGCGCAGCGCCTCCAGCAGCCGCTCGACCTCGGCCGTCGCCAGCCGCGCGGTCGGCTCGTCGAGGATCAACGCGCCGGCATGCAGATCCTCGCGCCCCCGCAGCGCGCGGGCGACGGCGATCAGCGTCCGCGTCGACGCGCGCAGGTCGGCGACCGTGCGGCTGGCCTGCACGCCGACGTCGAGCTCGTCGAGCACGCGGTCGGCCGCGCCGTACAGCGCGGCCCAGTCGATGCGGCCGCCGCGGCGCGGATACGGCAGCCCCGAGAAGAGGTTCTCGGCGACCGTCAGGTCCTCGAACAGACCGAGGTCCTGATGGACGAAGCCGAGGCCGGCGCCGTGTGCCCACTCTGGCGTCACCTCGGCGGCGGCGACGCGCCGGCCGTTGACCTCGACCTCGCCGGCGTCCGGACGGCAGACGCCGGCGAGGATCTTGATCAGCGTCGACTTGCCCGAACCGTTGCCGCCGACGAGCGCGTGGATCTGCCCGCGCTCGACGGCGAACGACGCGTCGTGCAGCGCGCGGGTGCCGCCGAAGGCCTTCGAGAGCCCGTCGACGCGAAGCCCGACGGTGCTCGCGCCGACCTGCTCGGCGCCCTCGGCGGACACGCTCATCCGCGCTCCCCCGCCCAGATCGCGCGGTAGTTGTCGGCGTAGCCGGCGGAGCGCTCGTTGCCGTCGTAGGGGTTGGCCGGGGCCGGGTGCTCGGCGTCTATCAGCTGGAAGCCGATGCCCGCGTCGACCTGCTCCTCGCCGGCGAACAGCCGGTTGAGCCCGTCGGCCGCCGCCCAGGCGCGCCACTCGCCCGGCACGCCGACGGCGAAGTTCTGCGGGCCGCCGGACGCGATCATCTCGAGGTTGGTCGAGAAGCCCTCCCAGCCGGTCAGCATCAGGTCCTTGCCCTCAGCGTTGGCCTGCGCGACCGCGGCGCCGGCGCCGAGCGTGATCGGCCCGTCGATCGGCGAGACGACGACCTTCGCGTCCGGGTTGCGGCCGATCGCCGAGAGGACCTTCGCCTGGAGCCGGTTCTGGGCCAGGTCGGCGGCGGTGAACGGCGCCTTGCGGATCGTGCAGCCGGGGCAGCGCTCGGTCAGCTCCTTCGCGATCGCGGCGACCATCTCCCGGACCATCCCGCCGTCGTCCCAGTCGAGCAGGATCACGTCGCCCTCGCCGCCGGTCTTCACGGTCACGTAGCTGGCGAGCGAGCCGGCCAGCTCGTCGCGGACGTAGTCGACGTACGGCGCGACGCCTCTCCCGTACCGCAGCTGCGCGTCGAACATCGCCTCGCCGCCGTTCTCGTCGCAGTCGAGCGCGCTCAGCCCGTAGACGAGGATCCCGCGTCGCTTCGCCTCCTGCAGCGAGCCGGGCGCCCAGTCGCACGAGACCGAGCCGACGAGCACGATCGCGTCGGCCTTCGCCGAGATCGCCGAGCGGATGTGCCGGTTGGCCTCCGCGGGGTCGAGCTTGGCGTCGGCGACCGTCGTTCTCCAGCCCAGCTCGCGACCGGCCTCGGCGAACGCGTCCGACGGCGCCTGGCAGCCCTCGGCCGCCTGCGAGCAGCTGATCACCCAGACGTTCTTGCCCCTGACGGCGGCGGGGCCGCTTCTCGGCAGGTCGCGGTCGGTGCCGGCGTAGCCGGCGTCGACGACGGCTCTGGCGGCGGCGACCGCCGCGGAGGCGTCCCCGCCGCCCCGCGCCGTCGTCGTCTCCGATCTCTCCGAGCTGCCGCAGCCGGCCGCGACCAGGCCCAGCCCCAGCGCGCCGACGCACGCGACCGCGCGCGCCCAGCCGCCATGCTTTCGGCGGGCGGCGGCGATCCGCCGCCGCGCGTTGCCGAGCGTCGTCCTCTGCATGCTCTCTCCTCTCCGCCGGCGGTGCGCGCCGACCCTGCGAGCCGGGCCCGCTGTCAGACGCGCGTCGCGGCTCTCCTGGACCGTGACGTGCGCTGATTAGAGTCCGCCGCGGGCCTGCTGCCATTGGCCAGCCGCCCTGAGTTGGGCGCGCCGTCTGGACGCCCGCACAATCGGCCGGGCGCGCCCGCTCAGGAGGGTGGCGACAGCGCCCGGTCGCCGAGCGCCTGCGCGATCTTCAACGCCAGCTCGAGCTCGAGCCGCCGCTCGTCGATCGAGCGGCCGAGCAGGTCCTCGGCCGAGCGGATCCGGTACAGGACCGTGTTCTTGTGGACGTTCAGCCGCTCAGCGGCCGAGCGGGCGTTGGCGCCGTGCGCGAAGTAGACGGTCAGCGTCTCGCGCAGCCGCGCGGCGGCGGGGTCGTCCTCGGCGAGGCCGCCGAGCGTGCGCGCGACGAAGCGGCGCATCCGGCCGTGCTCCTCGGCGACGAGCGAGACGAGCTCGAGCTCGTCGTAGCGGAAGACCTTCGCGCCCGGGATGCCGGTGTTGGCGACATGATGGGCGTGGACGGCCTCCTGATGGCCGTTGCGGAAGCCGGGGAGGCCGCCGTCGACGGTGCCGAGCGCGACGTACTGGCGCTCGCGACAGCGGCGCCCGACGATCTCCGCCACCTCCTCCATCGGGAGCGGCCGCTCCAGCCCGATCCACGTCCAGAGCGTCGAGGAGCCGGCCGGCGCCGTCAACGCCCGGTGGGCGCCGAGGTCCCGCGCGATCGCGGTGGCGAGCGCTTCGAGCCCGGCCAACACGTCAGCGACGCTGCCGCCCTGCTCGGTGCTCCACAACACTGCCGGCACGAGCGGGCGGCGCAGCTCGAAGCCGAGCGTGCGCGACGCGGCGTCGACGTCGGCGCCGTCCCGGTCGTCGAGCACCGAGCGCACGATCTCGGCGCGGTGGGCGGAGGCGCTGTCGATCCAATGCCTGCGCTCGCGCTGGTAGTGCTCGATCACCTTGTCGACCGCGAGCTCCATGTAATCGAAGTAGCGCCGCGAGAAGTCCTCGTAGACGGCGAGCACGGTCGCCGGGTCCTCCACCCGCGCTCTGATCTCGCTCAACCAGCCGGTCAGCGACCAGCGCGGGCCGCGCATGTACGCGCGCGAGATCATCTCGGGGTCGCCGCCGCGCCGCAGGATCGTCGTCGCCATCTCGAACGCCTCCGGCGGCGGCTCGGCCGGCGCCCCGGGCCGGCCGTCGGCGAGGTGCTCCAGGTAGCAGCGGAGGTTGGCCCGCATGCTGCGGCGGCAGTCCTCGCGGATCGCCTCGTCGGCCCGCACGTCGGGCAGCGCGTCGATGCAGACGCGCAGGCCCTCCTCGGCGAGGCGATCGAGGTCGGAGAGCTTGCGCTCCGCGATCGCAGCCACGTGCGCGGAGACCTCCTCCGGCGACGGAAGCGACTCGCGCGCCTGTCCCGTTTCCACCGTGACCGTCCTCGCCATCGCCGCCTACCGGTTCCTCCACACGGGCTCGCGCCGCTCCGCGAACGCGGCGATCCCCTCGTGGAAGTCCTCGGAGGCGAAGACGGCGTCTCCCAGCTCCATCTGGCGGCGCCAGCCCTCTGCGTCGGTCCAGTCGCCGGAGCGGCGGATGACGCCCGTCGTCGCCCGCACCGCGACCGGCCCCGAGCGGCCGATCCGCTCGGCCAGCTCGATCGCCGCGGCGAGCGCCTGCCCGTCGTCGACGACGCGGTTGACGAGCCCCAGCTCGGCGTACCGCTGCGCCGGCCACAGCTCGCCGGTCAGGCACGCCTCCATCGCGAGGTGGTACGGGATCCGACGCGGCAGCCGGAACAGCCCGCCGCCGGCGGCGAACAGCCCGCGGGCCGCCTCCGGCATGCCGAAGCGGGCGCCGCGCGCGGCGACGACGAGGTCGCACGAGAGGCAGACCTCCATGCCGCCGCCGACGGCGTAGCCCTCGACCGCTGCGATCAGCGGCTTCGCGGGCGGGACCTCCATCACGCCGAAGCCGCCGCGCGCCTCGTCGCGCGCGATCCCCTCGGCGACGATCGCGGTGAGGTCCTGGCCGGCCGAGAAGCAGCCGCCGGCGCCCGTCAGGACGGCGGCGCGCAGCGTGTCGTCGGTCTCGTAGCGGTCGAGCGCGCGCGCGAGCGCGACGGCCGTCGCGCGGTCGAACGCGTTCTTGCGGCTCGGCCGGTCGATCGTCAGCACGAGCACGTGCTCGCCCGCGCGCCGCTCGCCGATCGGCGGGCTCCCGGCGCCGCCCGAAGCGGCGGCAGCCGCTCGCGCCTCGCCGTCGTCACGTCCAACCATCACACCACCACTTTCTCCCGCGACGCGGGAAGCCGGAGACGAAACCATGGATCGCGCAGCCGGTCAAGCGAGCGCGCCGAACCGTGCGCGGCACCGCTCAGCGCGCCAGGATCGAGATCGACACCGCGGCCAGCCCCGCTCCGAGCCACCCGCCTCCGTTCTCCGCGAGGGCGACGCGCGCGCCCTCGACCTGCCGCGCGCCCGCGCCGCCGCGCAGCTGGGTCACCAGCTCGACGATCTGCGAGCAGCCGGTCGCGCCGATCGGATGGCCCTTGGAGATCAGCCCGCCGCTCGGGTTCAGCGGGAGCCGCCCGCCGAGCGACGACGCTCCCGAGCGCAGCAGCCCCACGCCGCCGCCGCCGGCCTCCACGAGGCCGAGCTCCTCGGGCACGGTCAGCTCCGCGGGCGCGGCCGCGTCGTGCAGCTCGACGAGGTCGATCGCGTCCGGCCCGACGCCGGCCTCCCGGTAGGCGGCCTGGGCCGCCGTCGCGATCGGGCTCGGCTCGGCCCGCCCAGTGCCGGAGCGCAGCACGCTGGAGAGGACCCGCACCGGGTCGGCGTCCATCCGCTCCAGCCCGCGCGCGGAGGCGAGCAGGACCGCCGCGGCGCCGTCGCCGATCGGCGAGCACATCAGCAGCGTCAGCGGGTCGGAGACCGTGCGCGACGCGAGCACCTCGTCGACGGTGACCTCGTCGCGGAACTGCGCGACCGGATTGTGCGCCGCGTTGCGATGCGACTTGACCGCGACCGCCGCGAGGTCCGCCGCCGTCGCGCCCTGGCGCGCCATCGCCTCGCGCGCCATCCGCGCGTAGATGTCCATGAACATCGAGCGCTGCGGCGCCCCGTCGCTCGGCGGCAGCTCCTCCTGGTCGACCGCGCCGCCGAAGGCCGAGAAGCTGACGGCCTTGTCCTCGTGCGACAGTCTCTCGGCGCCGATCGCCAGCACGACGTCGGCCGCGCCCGAGGCGATCGCCGAGACGCCGAGGCCGAAGGCCGTCGCGCCCGACGCGCACGCGTTCTCGACGTTGACGATCTGGGTGCCGAGCAGGCCGGTGCGGCGCAGCGCGACCTGCCCGCGGATCATCTCCTGACCGGTCACCAGGCCGGCCGCCGCGTTGGCGAAGAAGATCGAGTCGATCGCGTCGGGCTCGGCTCCCGCGTCGGCGAGCACGCCCGCGACGGCCTCCTCGGCCAGGTCGCGCAGCGTGCGGTCGTGGAACTTGCCGAAGGGGGTGTTGGCGACCCCCGCTGCAAAGACCTCGCGCATGTCGGCTTCTCTCCGTCGTCGTGGGGTGAGGCGCACGACCGCGGCCGGCGCACGACGAGCGTAGGCGGGGCCGTCGCCGCCGCCTTCTACGTCGATGCCAACGCGCCGGCGCGCGTTCGCATCGACGCCGAAGCCGCCGCCGCGACCCGCCCGTAGCCTCGCCGAGCGCGCCCACCGCCGACGCCCGGCGCGGAACGGCGGAGCGCAGAGAGACCGGCCCGCGCGGCACGCCCGCGGCGGGCGCCAGTGAGAGGGAGGGCAATGACCAGTCGCTTGGATCCGGCTGCACTGTCGAGGACGGGCGCCGAGCAGCACGGCGATCGGACCGCGCTGATCTGCGGGTCCTTCACGCAGACCTACGCCGAGCTGCACGAGCGCGGGCGGCGGCTCGTCGCCGTGCTGCGCGGGCTGGGCGTCGAGCGCGGCGAGCGCGTCGCGGTGCTCGCCGACAACTCGCCGGAGGCGCTGGAGATCATCTCCGGCCTGGCGACCGGCGGCTTCGTGCGCGCGACGCTCTATGCCCACAACAGCCCGGGCTCCAACCTCTACCTGCTGCAGCTCGTCGACGCCGCGGTGCTGCTCGTCCAGCGCCGCCACCACGACGCGATCCGCCACCTGCTGCCGCAGGCGCCGGCGCTGCGCCACGTGATCGTCTTCGACGGCGAGACGCCGGCCGGCGCGCTCCCGTACGACCGGCTGCTGGCGGCGGCCGACCCCGCTCCGGAGGAGCCGCTGCCCGCGCTCGACGAGCTGCAGCTGATCCGCTTCTCGGCCGGCACGACCGGCAAGCCGAAGGCGATCGTCCACCTCGTCCACCAGCGGTCGGCGATCGCCCTGCAGATGTCGCGCCTGCTCGGGCCGCTCGACCCGAGCGACCGCTACGTCGCGGCGGCGCCGCTGTCGCACGCGACGTCGCTGCCGGTGTGGCCGATCATGGCGGCCGGCGGCGCGGTCGTGCTGCTGCGCCGCTTCGACGCCGGTGACCTGCTCGCGGCGATCGGGCGCGAGCGCGCGTCGATCACCTTCGGCGTGCCGACGATGGTCGACGCGGTCGCCCGCCACCCAGACGCGGCGACGACCGACCTCGGCAGCCTGCGCGCCTTCGTCTACGGCGGCGCGCCGATGACGCCGGCGGTGCTGACGCGAGGCCGCGCGGTCTTCGGCGACGTCTTCATGCAGCTGTACGGGCAGAGCGAGGCCGGCGTCCCGCTCACCGTCCTGCGCCCGGAGGAGCACGTCGGCGCCGACGCCGCGCGGCTGCGCTCGGTCGGGCGTGCGATGCAGGACACGACGATCACGATCGTCGACGACGACCTGCGCCCGCTGCCGCCCGGCACGGTCGGCGAGGTCGCCGCGAGGTCGCCCGGGGCGATGGAGGGCTTCTGGGGCGATCCCGACGCGACCGCGCAGCGCAAGCTGCCCGACGGCACCGTGCTGACGCACGACATGGGCTACCTCGACGAGGACGGCTTCCTCTACCTGACCGACCGCAAGGAGGAGATGATCATCTCGGGCGGCTTCAACATCTGGCCGGCGGAGCTGGAGGCGGCGCTCGCCGACCATCCCGCCGTCCGCGAGGTCTCGGTCTTCGGGATCCCGCACGAGCGGTGGGGCGAGACGCCGATGGCGGTCGTCGTGCTCGAGCCCGGCGCGGAGGCGACCGAGGAGGAGCTCGTCACGTGGTCGCGAGAGCAGCTCGGCGCGGTCAAGCGGGTCACGGCCGTCGCCTTCGCCGACGACCTGCCGCGGACTCCGATCGGCAAGGTGCTGCGGCGCAAGGCCCGCGAGCTGCACGGCCCCTCGGCGGCGAAGGGCTGAGGCGATGGCGACCACGATCGACATCGACACCGGCGGCACCTTCACCGACGGGTTCGTCGTCCGCGACGGCGTCCCGCACACCGTCAAGGTGCTGACGACGCCGCACGACTTCGCGGTCTGCTTCCGCGAGGTGATCGCGGCCGCGGCCGACGCCGTCGACCTCTCCGTCCCCGAGCTGCTGCGCGAGACCCGCTGCGTCCGCTACGCGACGACCGTCGGCACCAACGCGCTGATCCAGCGCCGCGGCCCGCGGCTCGGCGCCGTGCTCGACACCGGCGCGGGCGCCGGCGACCCGGCCCGCTGGGGTGCCGGGGTGCTCGTCGACGCGGCGATGGTCGCGCCCGCGCCCGACGGCGAGGTCGCGCGCGACGGCGACGCGGCCGAGCAGATCGTCGGCGCGGCGCGCAGGCTGCTCGCCGAGGGCGCCCGCAGCCTCGTCGTCTCGCTCGACGGCGAGCGCTCGCAGGCCGTCGAGGCGCGCGTGCGCGAGCTGTTCGAGGAGGCCTTCCCGCGCCACTGCCTCGACACCGTCCCGCTCCTGCTCGGCAGCGAGCTGACCGACGACCCCGACCCGGCCCGCCGCGCGGCGACGGCGCTCTTCAACGCCTACGTCCACCCAGACGTCGCCGACTACCTCTACCGCGCCGAGGACTTCCTGCGCGACAACGGCTACGACCGGCCGCTGCTGATCGTCCACAACTCCGGCGGCGTCTCGCGCGTCGCGCGCACCGTCGCCGCCCGCACCTTCAACTCCGGCCCGATGGCCGGGCTGCTCGGAGCGCGGGCGCTGGCGCGCGCGCTCGACCTCGGCGACCTCGTCACGCTCGACATGGGCGGGACGAGCATCGACGTCGCGTTCGTCGGCCCGGAGCGGCTGCCGATGCGCGAGCACGGGCTCGTCGACGAGACCGTCGAGATCTCGCTGCCGCTGCCGGAGATCCTCGGCCTCGGCGCCGGCGGCGGGTCGATCGCCTGGCTCGACGACGGCGAGCTGCGCGTCGGCCCGCGCAGCGCCGGCGCCAAGCCCGGCCCCGCCTGCTTCGGCCTCGGCGGGACCGAGCCGACGCTGACCGACGCCGACGTCGTGCTCGGCGTCCTGCGGCCGGAGCGGTTCATGGGCGGCGGGATGGCGATCGACGTCGACGCGGCCGCGCGCGCCGTCGCGACGATCGCCGAGCCGCTCGGCATCGGCGTCGAGCAGGCCGCCAGCCGCATCCGCGCGACCGTCCACCGCGACGTCGCCGAGCGGCTCGCGGCCGAGCTGCGCGCGCGCGACCTCGAGCCGGGCGCCGTGACGGCGCTCGCGTTCGGCGGCAACGGCGCGACGCACGGCGCCGAGATCGCCGACCTCGCCGGCCTGGAGCGGATGGTCGTCGTCCCCTTCTCGCCCGTCTTCAGCGCCTTCGGCGCCTCGACCGCCGACGTCGCCCACCGCCACGAGGCGCGGGCCGACGGCGGCGCCGGCGCAGAGGAGCTGCGCAGCCGCGCGCTGCGCGACATGCGCGGCGAGGGCTACGCGCCGGACGAGGTGCGGGTCGAGGTCGCGGAGGTCGAGCGCGACGGCGTCGCATGGACGGTCGTCGAGGCGACGGCGGCGCTCGGCGGCGGCGTGCCCGACCGCGGGCTCCCCACCGCCGCGCACGAGCCGCCGCCGGCGGCGACGCGCGAGGTGCGCTGGAGCGAGGCCGAAGCCGTCGCGACGGCCGTGCTCGACCGCGAGCGCGCCGCGGCGGAGGGCGTCGTCGCCGGCCCGGCGCTCGTCGACGCACCGATGACGACGTGCGTCGTGCCGGCCGGCTGGCAGATGGAGACCGACGAGCGGGGAGTCCAGCGGCTCTCCCGGACCCGCGGGAGCGGACGATGAACGGCGAGCAGCGCATCGCGATCACCGAGTACCTCGACGTCGACCTCGCGTCGGAGCAGTGGACCTGCCGCCGCTGCGACGCGGCGCTCGGCGACGCGGCCGACGACTACAAGCGGCACCTGCTGATCCACGACCGCGACCCGCGCGAGGTCCACCCGGCGCGGTTCGCGACCGAGCACTCCTACGCGCCCGACCCGGCGTGGTGCCGGATCGTCGAGTTCTACTGCCCGTCGTGCGGGACGCAGGTCGAGACCGAGTACCTGCCGCCCGGCCATCCGCTCACGCGCGACATCGAGATCGACCTCGCGTCGCTGCGGCGGATCGCCGCCGAGCGCGCCGGCGAGCGGGCGGAGGAGGCCCGATGACCGAGATCAACGTCGACATCGGCGGCACCTTCACCGACTGCGTCGCGACGCGCGCCGACGGCACCGTCGCGACCGCGAAGGCGCTGACGACCCACCACGACCTCTCCGCCGGCTTCCTGCGGGCCGTCGGCGAGCTCGCCGGCGCCTTCGGCGTCGCGACCGACGAGCTGCTCGCCGAGACGGAGGCGATCCGCTACGCCACGACGCTCGGCACCAACGCGCTGATCGAGCGCAACGGGCCGCGTCTGGGCCTGCTGACGACGATGGGCCACGAGGACACCGTCCCGATCGGGCGCTGCCGCCAGTGGGGCGACGGGCTGGCGGCGAGCGAGACGCGCGACCTCGCGCGGGCCGAGCGCCCGGTCCCGCTGATCGACCCGGAGCGGATCGTCACGCTCGTCGAGCGGGTCGACTACGACGGCAGGGTCCTGATCCCGCTCGACGAGGAAGAGGTCCGCGACCGCCTCCAGCAGCTCGTCGGGCAGGGCGTGCGCGGCTTCGTCGTCGGCCTGATGAACGCCCACGCCAACCCCGACCACGAGCTGGCGGTGCGGCGCGTGATCGAGCAGGAGTACCCGAGCCAGTTCCTCGGCCGCTTCCCCGTGATCTGCTCGCACGAGGTCTCGCGCCGCTCCGGCGAGTACGTGCGCCAGATGACGGCGATCATCGACGCCTACCTGCACCGCTTCACCGCCGACCGGCTCTCCGACCTGCGCGACCGGCTGCGCGACCGCGGCTACGGCGGCCAGCTGCTGCTCGTCCACAACTCAGGCGGGATGGGCAGCCTCGCGCGCACGACCCCGGTGCAGACGGTCCACGCCGGCCCGGTCTCGGGCCTGTACGGGTCGCGCCGCGTCGCCGAGGCGCACGGCTACGACAGCGTCGTCACGACCGACATGGGCGGCACGTCGTTCGACGTCGGCGTCGTCGTCAGGGGCTCGGTGCGCTTCTACGACTTCAACCCCGTGATCGACCGCTGGCGCGTGCAGGTGCCGATGATGGACATCAAGGCGATCGGCGCCGGCGGCGGCTCGATCGCGCGCGTCGACCCGATCGCCGGCGTCGCCGTCGGCCCGGCGTCGGCCGGCTCGAACCCCGGCCCGGCCTGCTTCGGCCAGGGCGGCTCGGAGCCGACGGTGACCGACGCCAACCTCGTGCTCGGCTACCTCGACCCCGACAACTACCACGACGGGGCGATCAAGCTCGACCGCCGCCGCGCCGAGCGCGCGATCGAGCGCCGGATCGCGAGGCCGCTCGGGATCGACGTGATCGAGGCCGCCCGCCGCATCCGCCGCGTCGTCGACGAGCGCATGGGCGCGGAGATGTTCCGCGAGATCACCGTCAAGGGCTATGACCCGCGCGACTTCGCCGTCTTCTCGTTCGGCGGCGGCGGTCCGCTGCACGCGTGCGGGTACGCGGCCGCGCTCGACGCGCCGAAGGTCGTCGTCCCGCCGCACAGCTCCGTCTTCTCGGCCTCCGGCGCGGCGGGGCTGGAGCTGCTGCACATCTACGAGCGGTCGACCTGGATGATGCTGTTCGACCCGCTCACCAAGCGGCGTCTCACCGACTTCGCGCGCTTCAACGCGATCGTCGAGGAGTGCCGTGCGCAGGCGGTCGCCGACTTCGCCGCCGACGGCTACGGCCCCGACGACTTCGAGGTCACGCTCGAGCTCGACTGCCGCTCGTCGGGGCAGCTGTTCGTCACGACCTTCGCCAGCCCGGTCGAGCGGATCGAGAGCGACGCCGACCTGATCGCGGTGATCGAAGCGTACTTCGCCGAGTTCCGCGACCGCTTCGGCGACCTCGCGCTGACGAAGGAGGTCGGCGTCTCGATCGACGTCGTGCGCCTGCGGGCGCGCGTCCCGCGCGAGCCGCTGCGCAGAGCGGCGCGGCCGTCGCGGGAGGGCGGGATCGAGGCGGCCCGGACCGGCGAGCGCGACTGCTGGTGGACCGCCGGCGGTCTCGCCCGCACGCCGGTCTACGCCTACCGGCGGCTCGCCGACGGCGCCGCGATCTCCGGCCCGGCGGTGATCGAGGCGCCTGACACGACGATCCTCGTCGACCCCGGCTGGCACGGCCGGATGGACGAGCACGGCTTCTTCACGATGACGCGGGAGGACGCGGCATGAGCGCGGCGACGACGGACTACTTCGAGCAGCTGCTGTCGGGCCGGCCGGTCCTGTACGGGCCGGACCGCGAAATCATGGAAGAGCACCGGATCCCGCCGCGGACCGCGCGCGAGGAGGAGGCGCTCGCCGCGATCGCCGACCCGGCCGACGTGACGGTCGCGCACGCGCGGCTGGAGGCGGTGCTGGAGTCGGCGATGGAGGTGCTGCAGCAGATCTGCGTCGCGCCCGGCGCGAAGTGGGGCGACCTGACGGTCGGCATCTACTCGCGCGCCGGCGACCTCGCGCTCGCGAGCACGCGCGGCGTGAACATGTTCTCGGCGGCCGTCTCGCCGGTGCCGAAGTTCATCGGCAAGCACTGGGCCGACGAGCCGACCGTCGGCGTCCGGCCGGGCGACGTCTTCTTCCACAACGACTCGACCTACGGCGGCACGCACAACCCCGACCACACCGTGCTCATCCCGCTCTTCTGGGAGGACGAGCACGTCGCCTGGATCGGGACGGTGATGCACGAGGGCGACAACGGCGCGCTCGACCCCGGCGGCTTCGCGCCGTCGGCGACGACGCGCTTCGGCGAGGGCCTGCGGATCGCGCCGATGAAGATCGGCGAGAACCACGTGCTGCGGCGCGACGTGCTCAACATGTTCCAGAACCAGGTGCGCGACCCGCTCGCCTGGCTCGTCGACACGCGCGCCAAGCACTCCGCCGTGCGCGACGTCGAGCAGCGGCTGCACGACCTGATGCGCGAGCACTCGCCCGAGCTGCTGATCGCGACGCTGCGGCATCTGCTGGAGAGCACCGAGGCCGAGGTCGCCAAGCGAGTCGCGGCGTGGCCCGACGGCCGCTTCCGCTCCGTCTGCTTCGGCGACACGACGCTCCACGAGGAGCGGCTGTTCAAGCTCGCGGTCGAGATCGAGAAGCGCGGCAGCAGGCTGACCGTGCGCACGCACGGCTCGGCGCCGCAGATCGATCGCGCGATCAACGCGCAGGCGCATTACGTGCGCTCGATCGTCGGCAACGAGTTCATGGCGTTCCTGTTTGCCGACCTGCCGCGCAACGCCGGCTTCGTCTCGGCGCTCGAGTTCGACTTCGAGCCCGGCTCGATGCTCGCCGCCGACGACGACCAGCCGACATCGCTGTCGATGCTCAGCTCGTTCGCGATGAACACGGCGCTGCACGTCGCGCTGACGAAGGCGCTGTTCGCGAACCCCGGCCAGACCGTCCCGATCGCGCCCTGGTACGCGATGATCCCGACGCTGCGGATGGCCGGCCTCAACCAGCACGGCCAGCTGCTGGCGCGCAGCGCCGTCGAGATGAACGCCGCCGGCGGCGGCGCCCGCCACGACCGCGACGGCGAGCACGCCTGCGCGCCGTTCTTCGCGACGCTCGCCGACTGGGGCGAGATGGAGGAGCGCGAGGCGGAGTTCCCGGTCGTCGGCCTGTGGCGGCGGATCCCGGAGGACAACCACGGCTTCGGCCGCCACCGCGGCGGCGCGTCGGTCGAGTGGGCTTACATGCTCTACGGCAGCAGAAGGTTCGTCTTCGCCGAGACGAGCACGGGCGGGCGCTTCCCGGTCACCGGCGGCCTGTTCGGCGGCTACGGCGGGCCGTGCACGCCGCTGACGCGCGTGCGGCCGCGCAACGGATTCGAGGACGTGCGGGCGTGGCTGGCCGCCGGCGCCGAGGGCCTCTCCTACGACGCCGCGAAGGTCGTCGAGCGCCGCCCGATCGACGCCGACTACACCGTCAGCAGACCGGACGTGATCCCGGCGCCGGTCGTCGAGGGCGAGTTCTGGATCCAGCGGATGGGCGGCGGCGGGGGCTACGGCGACCCGCTCGAGCGCGAGCCCGAGGAGGTCGCCGTCGACCTGCGCCGCGGGCTGATCAGCCCCGAGGTCGCCAGCTCGGTCTACAAGCTCGTCTGGAACGGCGACCGCTGCACGCCCGACCTCGACGCGACCGCCGCCGCGCGCGACGCCGAGCGCCGCGCACGGCTGGAGCGCGGGCTTCCGTACGACGCATTCGTCGCCGCCTGGCGGCGCGACGCCCCGCCCGCGGAGGTGCCGTACCTTGGCTCGTGGGAGTGGGAGGCGCCGGCGGAGTGGGCGTCGGAGTCCGAGTCGGAGGAGGCGGCGTGAGCGCCGCCTTCGCGCCGCTCCTGGATCGGCTGGCGCGGCGCCTGTCGCCGGATGCGCCGGCGGTCGCCGACGCCCCGGAGCGGTGGGCGTACGCGCTGCGCGACGCGGTCGACGCGGTCGCGCCCGACTGGATCGTCACCCATCGCGACGACGCGCTCGAGGCCGGCGCGATCGCCGCGCAGCTCGCGGCGGGGGCCGACCCGATGGACCTCGACCCCGCGGCCGTCCCCGCGGTCGCGGCGACGCTCGACTGCGCGGGCACGCTCGCGTCGCTCTACCCCGACCGCGTCGTCGCCGCGTCGCTGACCGGCCCGGTGCGGCTGCGCGACGCGGTCGCGGAGGCGCTCGGCGACGACGGCGCGGCGCTCGACCGCGACGACCTGCTCGCCGACTGCGGCGACGCGCTGGCGCGGCTGGCGGCCGCGTACGCGGAGCGCGGCGTCACGCGGATCGTCGTCTGGGAGGGCGAGCCGTCGCCCGCGGCGGCGCCCGCCCCCGCGGCGGCCCACGAGCCGCTGCTGCGCCGCCTGGAGCTGCTGGGCGTCGAAGCGGTGCTGTGCGGCGGCAGCGACCTCGCGCCGGCCCGCTATGCCGGCCACGCGTGCGCGGGCGGCGGCAGCGGCGCGGCGCTGCTGGACCCGTGCGCCTTCGAGCCGGCGCGCGCTGCCCGCGCAGGCGACGCGCTCGCCGCGGCCGCGTCCGCCGCCGGTCCCGCCGGCGTCGTGCTCTCCGACGGGCCGCTCAGCCCCGACACCGACCTCGCCGCGCTGCGGGCCGCGCGCGCCTGACGCAGCCGGCGCGCCGCGGGCCCGCGCTCGCCTCCGCCGGACGGCGCGCTCAGGCGGAGGTGCTCGGCTGGGGCGCCGCGGTCGCGGAGATCCTCAGCGCCTCGACGAGGTCGCGGTAGAGCGCGTCGTCGGCGAGCAGCTCGTCGTGGGTGCCGCGGGCGCGGACGCGGCCCGCTTCGAGCACGACGATCTGGTCGGCGTCGACGACGGTCGAGAGCCGGTGGGCGATCGTGAGGACGGCGCCGTCGCGCGCGCGGGCGCGCAGGCAGCGGTGGATCGCCGACTCGGTCAGCGCGTCGACCTGGGCGGTCGCCTCGTCGAGCAGCAGCAGCGCGGGCGTGCGCAGGATCGCGCGCGCGAGCGCGATCCGCTGGCGCTGGCCGCCGGAGACCGACGTCGCCGACAGCTGCGTGTCGAGGCCGTCGGGCAGGTCGGCCAGCAGCCCGTCGAGCTGGACCTCCTCCAGCACAGCGCGCAGCTCTGCGTCGGTGGCGTCGGGATGGGTGAAGAGGAGGTTCTCGCGGATCGTGCCGGGGACGACCGGCGACTCCTGCTCGACGTAGGCGATCCGCTCGCGCACCTCGGCGTGGGTCAGGCGCGCGTAGGGGCGGCCGGAGAGCGCGATCTCGCCGGCCTGCGGCTCCAGGAAGCGGAGGATCAGCGACATCAGCGTCGTCTTGCCGGCGCCCGAGGGGCCGACGATCGCGACGTGGCCGCGTCGCGGCACGACGAGGTCGACGCCGTCGACCGCCGGGTCGAGCTCGGGGCCGTAGGCGGCGGTCACGCCGCGCAGCTCGAGCATCGGCGGCGCGCCGTCGCCGGCGGCGGACATGGCTGCGGCGGGCGCTACAGCGGCGGGTGCGGCAGCCGCGGGCGTGGCCGGGCCGACGGGCACGGCTGCGGCGGGCGCGATCGCCGGCGCCTGCCGCGCGCCCGGCGCCGGGTCGCCCTCCTCCGGCTCCAGCCGCTCCGTCTCGCGGATCCGCGCCGCCGCCGCGAAGCCGGCCTGCAGCGAGGTGACGTTCTGCGTCAGCTCCATGATCGGCCCCATCAGCCCGAAGGCGTAGAGCAGGAAGGCGATCAGCGTCGAGACCTCCATCGCGCCGTCGCTGACGCGCCAGGCGCCGAGGCCGAGGATCGTGATGATCGCGACCTGCAGCCCGGTGAAGGCGATCGTCCACGCGAGCGCCTCGCGGCGGACGGCCCTGATGCTGTGGGCGGCCGCCTCGTCGGCGTCGGTCCCGATCCGCGCGCCGATCCGCGTCTCGGCGCGGCTGGCCTTGACGGTGCGGATCGCGCGCAGCGTCCCCTCCAGCGTCCCGCCGAGGCGGCCGACGTGCTCCTGCGCTCTCTCCTGCGCTCTCGCGATCGCCGGCATCAGGCCGAGGAACAGCGCGGTGACGATCGCGAGCGCGAGCACGGTCGTGCCGAGCAGGACGAGGTCGAGCACGCCCATCAGGACGAGGCTGCCGACGAGCATCACGCTCCCGTTAACGAGGCCGATCACGCTCGAGGAGGCCGCCTCGCGCAGCAGCACGGTGTCGGAGGTGACGCGGGTGACCAGCTCCCCGGCCGGGCGCCCGGTGATCGCGGCGATGCGGGCGCGCAGGTAGCGGCCGACCATCGAGCGGCGGGCGTCGAGGACGATCCGCTCGCCGACCGTGCCGAGCAGCGTCCACTGGAAGTACCACGTCACGGCGCCGGCGAGCGTCAGTGCGGACAGCACCAGCACCGGGGCGAGCAGCGACTCCGACGTCGCCAGCGAGTCGAGGATCCACTTCGTGATCAGCGGGCTGGCGAGGCCGGCGGCGGAGCCGGCGATCGCGAGCGCCAGGCCGCCGGCGAGCGCCGCCTTGTGCGGGCGGGCGAAGCCCCAGAGGATCGCGAGGCGCGGGAAGCGGGACGGCCGTGGATCACTCACGTCTGAAAATGTAACACGGGTGTTTCGAAATAGAGGATCCGAGTATCGTTCTGCCCGATGAGCACGAGCGAGACAGGAGTCCGCGCCCGCACCCGCCAGGCGATCGTCGCCGCGGCGATCGACGTGCTCGCGGCCGACGGCGGCGCCTCGCTCGCCGACGTGGCGAGCGCCGCCGGCGTCAGCCGCACGACCGTCCACCGCTACTTCCCCGAGCGCTCCGACCTGCTGGCCGCCGTCGTCGAGGAGGCGATGGCGCGCGTCGAGACGGCGACCGAGCGCGCCCGCCTCGCCGAGGGCCCCGCCCCCGCCGCGCTCGAGCGCGCCTGCCGCGAGTACTTCGAGCTCGGCAGCGCGCTCACGCTCCTCTTCGGCGGCTCGATCGAGATCGCGGACGCGGACTGGGAGCGCTGCGCGACCAGCCCGGAGGACGACATCGGCGCGGTCGTCGCCCGCGGCCACGCCGACGGCACGATCGACCCCGAGCTCACCGGCGCGTGGGTCGAGAACCTCGTGTGGGCGCTGCTCTACAGCGCCTGGTCCCACCAGCGCGAGCACGACGTCCCGCGCCAGACCAGCCTCGACCTCTGCCTCCGCAGCCTCCGCAAGGCGATCGCCGCCTGACGGCGCGGGCGGCGTCGCCCCGCATGCCTGCCTGCTACCGCCCGATCGGCGGCACCTGCCGGAGCGTGGCGAGCACCAGCAGGGCGATCGCGACCGCGGCGACGGCGCTGAGCGCGGTGACGGCGTTCATCCCGGCGAGGAAGGCGTCGCGGCCGGCGGCGAGCAGCTCGGCGCCGACCGTCGCGGGCAGCTCCTCGGCGACCGCGAACGCGGCGGCGAAGCTGTCGCCCGCGCTCGCGGCCGCGTCGGACGGGACGCCGGCGGGCATCGCCTCCTCGATCCGGGCGCTGTAGATCGCGGTGCCGACGCTGCCGCCGACGGCGATCCCGCCGGCGGCGCCGAGCTCGTTGCCGGTCTCCGAGATCGCCGACGCCGACCCGGCCTCGTCGGCCGGCGCCGAGCCGACGATCATGTCGGTGCCGAGCGCGCCGAGCGGGTTGAGCCCGACGACGACGAGCACGCCGCCGACGATCAGCAGCGCCAGCCCCGACCCGGCGTCGAGCAGGCTCAGCGCCGCGAACGCGCACGCAGCGACGGCCATCCCCGCGGCGATCACCGACGCGGGCCGGAAGCGGCGCGCGAGCAGCGGGGCGGCGAGCGAGGCGACGACGGTCGCCGCGCCGAGCGGCAGGAACCACAGCCCGGCCTCCCCCGGCGACAGTCCCGCGATCAACTGCAGGTGCTGGGTGAAGTAGAAGGTGAACGAGTACATCAGCGGCATGCTCAGCATCAGCGCCAGCAGCGCGGCGGTGAAGCGGCGCCGCGCGAACAGCCGCAGGTCGAGCAGCGGGTCGGCGAGCGTCCGCTGGCGCCGCGCGAACAGGAGGCCGACGGCGACGCCGAGCGCGACCGCCAGCAGCGCGCCGGCACCGGGGCCGTCCTTGGCGATCTCCTTGACGCCGTGGACGAACGGCAGGATCGCGCCGAGCGACAGCGCGACGCTGGCCGGGTCGAGCCGTCCGGGCCGCGGGCTGCGGTGCTCGGGCAGCAGCAGCGGCGCGGTCGCGAGCAGGAGCGCCATCACCGGCAGCGCGAGCAGGAAGACCGAGCCCCACCAGAACCGCTCCAGCAGCAGACCGCCGATCGCCGGGCCGGTGATCCCGCCGATCGAGAAGGCGATCAGCCAGACGCCGATCGCCAGCGACCGCTGCTTGGGGTCGCCGAACATGCTGCGCAGCAGCGAGAGCGTCGACGGCATCAGCGTCGCGCCGGCGACGCCGAGGAGCGCGCGCGAGGCGATCAGCATCTCGGGGCTGACCGACCAGGCGGCGAGCGCCGAGGCGGCGCCGAAGGCGGCCGCGCCGATCATCAGCAGCCGGCGCCGGCCGATGCGGTCGCCGAGCGTGCCCATCGTGATCAGCAGGCCGGCGACCATGAAGCCGTAGACGTCGGTGATCCACAGCAGCTCGGTGTTGCTGGCGCCGAGGTCGGCGCCGAGATGGGGCACCGCCATGTAGAGCACCGTGAGGTCGAGGCCGAGCACGACCGTCGGGAGCACGAGCACGATCAGTCCCAGCCACTCCCTCAGCCCGGCGCGGGCGGGAGCGGCGTCAGCGTCGTCGGTCGTGGTCGCCATCGGTCCTCCTCGGTCGTTCGCGGCCGCCGCCCGACGGCGACCGCGTTGGTTTCAATCCGTTCCGATACGGAACAGAAGTCAATCACAGTTCCGTTCCGGTCCGCAACGAAACTTCGCTACGATGGCCGCGTGCCGACCGCTCGCGACAGCCGCGCCGCGATCGAGCGCGTGGGGCGCCCGCGCGACCCGGCGATCGACGCCGCCGTGCTGGAGGCGACCCTCGCCGCGCTCGCCGACGACGGCTACGGCGGCCTGCGGATGGAGGACGTCGCGCGGCGGGCCGGCACGACGAAGCCGGCGATCCGCCGCCGCTGGCCGGGCCGCCAGCAGCTCGTGCTCGCCGCGCTCGCCTCACGGCTCGGCACGCTCGCGGCGCCAGACACCGGCTGCACGCTCTGCGACCTCGACGAGAGCCTGAAGCTGTTCGCGGCCGCCTTCCGCCGGATGCCGCCCGGCGTGCTCGCGCCGCTGTTCGCCGACTGCGCCGCCGACCGCGCGCTGCGCGACGCCTTCATGGAGACGCTGTTCGAGCCGCCCCGGGCCGCCGTCGCGCAGACGCTCGAGCGCGCGTACGAGCGCGGCGACCTGCGCGAGGCGGCCGACCGCGACCTCGTCGTCGACCTGATCGCCTCGTTCGTCCACTACCGCGTCCTGTTCGGCCACGCCCCGATCGACGACCAGCAGACCGAGCGCACCGTCGAGACGCTGCTCCAGGGCCTCGCCGCCGACTACGACCGCCTGCTCGCGCACAGCCGCGCGAGCGACGCCGGCTCGGCGATGCACCACCTCCACGCCTGAGCGGCGAGCGGCGACGGGGCCGCGGTCACCCCGTGGCGCCCGCGGGAGGACGCGCCGCAGCGCCGGGTCGCCGCAGAGCGGCTACGCGCCGGTCCACCGCGGCGCGCGCTTCTCGGCGAAGGCCCGCGCGCCCTCGCGCGCGTCGTCGCTGGCCTGCAGCGCGTCGAAGGCGCGCGACACGCGCGCCCAGTCACCGCGGTCCCAGTCGCTGCCGTCGCCGGCCCAGCGGTGCGCGATCCGCTTGCTAGCGCGCACCGCGAGCGGTGCGTTGGCGGCGATCTCCCGCGCCAGCGCCAGCGCTGCGTCGAGCACCTCGGCCGCCGGCACGACGCGGTTGACGAGCCCCCACCGCAACGCCGTCTCGGCGTCGATCGGACCGCCGGCCAGCAGCGCCTCGGCGGCGACCTTCGGCGGCAGCTGGCGCGGCAGCCGCAGCAGCCCACCGGCGGCCGCGATCAGCCCGCGCCTCACCTCCGGCAGCCCGAGCGACGCCTCCTCCGACATGACGGCGAGGTCGCACGCGAGCACGATCTCGGTCCCGCCGCCGAGCGCGAAGCCGTTGACGGCGGCGATCAGCGGCGTCTCGACGAAATGCTCGGCGATGCCGGCGAAGCCCCACTCCGGATGCCCGGGCGCGTGGACGTCGCGGCCGGCCGCCAGCTCCTTGAGGTCGGCGCCGGCGCAGAAGGCCCGCCCGGCGCCGGTCACGACCCCGACGCGCAGCTCGGGATCGGCGTCGAGCTGCTCGAGCGCCTCGCCGACGGCCGCCGACAACTGCGCGTTGACGGCGTTGAGCGCGCGCGGCCGGTCGAGCGTGATCACGCCGACGCCGTCGCGGCGCTCCAATCGCGCCGCGGGCGCGTCGACGGCGTCGCCGCGCGGCGTCTCCACGGCCCGGCTCATCGCGCCGCCATCCGGATCGATCCGTCGAGGCGGATCGTCTCGCCGTTGAGCATCGGGTTGGCGACGATCGCCTCGACGAGCGCCGCGAACTCCTGCGGACGGCCGAGCCGGCTCGGATGCGGCACCTGCGCGCTGAGCGAGCGGATCGCCTCGTCGGAGAGCGTCGCGAACAGCGGCGTCTCGAACAGGCCGGGCGCGACCGTCACGACCCGGATCAGGTGCTCGGCCATCTCCCGCGCGATCGGCAGCGTCATCCCGGCGACGCCGCTCTTGGAGGCCGAGTAGGCGGCCTGGCCGACCTGGCCGTCGAAGGCCGCGACCGACGCGGTGTTGACGATCACGCCGCGCTCCTCGCCCAGCGGGGCGGTCGCGATCATCGCCGGCGCCGCCAGCCGGATCACGTTGAACGTCCCGATCAGGTTGATCTCGACGACGCGGCGGAACTCCTCCAGCGGCATCGGCCCGCGCTTGGAGACGACCCGTCTCGGCGGCCCGATGCCGGCGCAGTTGACGACCGCGCGCAGCGGGCCGAGCCCGGTCGCGGTCTCGACCGCCGCGGCGACCTGCGCCTCGTCGGTCACGTCGGCGGCCGCGAAGGCGACGCGCTCCCCGAGTCGCTCGGCGACCGCGGCGCCGTCCGAGGACGGGAGGTCGACGATCGTCACGCTCGCGCCCGCGGCGACGAGCCGCTCCACCGTCGCCAGCCCGAGGCCGGAGGCGCCGCCCGTCACGAGCGCGCCGTTGTCTGCGATCTGCACTGCTCTCCTGCCTTCTCTCGTGTCTCTCTAGATGCGCTCGACGATCGTGGCGTTCGCCATCCCGCCGCCTTCGCACATCGTCTGCAGCCCGTAGCGGGCGCCGGTCGCCTCCAAGTGGCCGACGAGCGTCGCCAGCAGCCGCGTCCCGGAAGCGCCCAGCGGATGGCCGAGCGCGATCGCGCCGCCGCGCGGGTTGACGCGCGCGAGGTCGGCGCCGGTCTCGCGCTGCCACATCAGGGGCACGGGCGCGAACGCCTCGTTGACCTCGAAGGCGTCGATCTCGCCGATCCCGAGGCCGGCGCGCGCGAGCGCCCGCTCGGTCGCGGGCACGACGCCGGTCAGCATCAGGAACGGGTCGCTGCCGACGACGGAGAAGGCGCGCACCCGCGCCCGCATCCGCAGGCCGAGCTCGCGCGCCTTCCGCTCGCTCACGATCAGCGCCGCCGACGCGCCGTCGGTCAGCGGCGACGAGTTGCCCGGCGTGATCCGCCACGCCGCCTCGGGGAAGCGGGCCGCGGCCTCGTCGGTGCGGAAGGCCGGCCGCAGCGCCGCCAGGCCCTCTGCGGTCGTCCCGGCGCGGACGGTCTCGTCGACGGTGAATGCGCGCCCGTCGAGCGCGACCGGGACCAGCTCGCCGTCGAAGCCGCCGGCCGCAGCGGTCGCCGCCGCGAGCTCGTGTGAGCGCGCCGAGAACTCGTCCAGCTCGCCCCGCTCCAGCCCCCAGCGCGCCGCGATCAGCTCGGCGGAGATGCCCTGCTGCACGAGGCCCTTGGGATAGCGCGCCGCCAACGGCGCCTGCGGCTCCGCCCCCTGCGCGTTGGAGAACATCGGCACCCGGCTCATCGACTCGACGCCGCATGCGATCGCGACGTCGTAGGCGCCGGCCATCACGCCCTGCGCGGCGAAGTGGACCGCCTGCTGGCTGGAGCCGCACTGGCGGTCGATCGTCGTCGCCGGGACCGACTCCGGGAAGCCGGCCGCCAGCAGCGCCGTGCGGCCGACGTTGAGCGCCTGCTCGCCGCTCTGCGACACGCAGCCGGCGATCACGTCGTCGACGAGCGCGGGGTCGACTCCCGTCCGTTCCACCAGCGCGGCGAGCACGGTCGCAAGCAGCGTCGCCGGATGAGTCTCCGACAGCGCCCCGCCGGGCTTCCCCTTTCCGGACGGCGTGCGGACGACGTCCACGATCACGGCAGCGTTCACTGATCCTCCTGTGCGGTTCCGAGATATGCCTCTCTGACGGCCGGCTGGTCGAGCACCGACGGCGGGCCGTCGGCGAGCTTGACGCCGTAATCGAGCACCACCACGCGCGCGCAGAGCCTGCGCACCCAGTCGACGTCGTGCTCGACCATCAGCACCGCGACGCCGGAGGCCGGCAGGCCGGCGAGCAGCTCCGCCATCGCCCCGCGCTCCGCGCTCGAGAGGCCGGAGAGCGGCTCGTCGAGCAGCAGCAGCCGCGGTCTCATCAGCAGCGCGCGGGCGAGGTCGACGCGGCGGCGGACGCCGAACGGCAGGTCCGCGACCGGGTGGTGGCGCAGGTCGGCGAGGCCGACGTCCGCGAGCGCCTGCTCGGCCAGCTCGCGCACCTGCGCGCGCCGCCGCGGCGCGAGCCAGCCGAGCCACGGCGCCCACGCGAAGCCGCCGAGCAGCACGTTGTCCAGGCAGGTGAGGCCGTCGAGCAGCTGCGCCTGCTGGAAGGTGCGGCCGATGCCGCGCGCCGCACGACGGTGCGACGGCAGCGGCAGCACGTCGCGGCCGTCGTGCACGACCTCCCCGGCGCTCGCGCGCACGAGGCCCGAAATCGCGTTGATGAGCGTCGTCTTGCCGGCCCCGTTGGGGCCGACGAGGCCGACGAAGCCCTCCGGCGGCACCTCCAGACCGACGTCGGCGAGCACCGGCGCGCCGCCGAACGAGACGGTCACGCCGGAGACGCGCAGCAGCACGTCGTCGGTCATCGCACGACCTCCCCGCCGCCGATCAGGGCGGCCTCGCTCGCATCGGTCCACTGGTCGGCCGCCAGGTCGGCGACGACCGCGCCGTGGCGCAGCATCACGACCCGGTCGGCGACCGGCAGCGCGGCGCGGACAGCCTGCTCGACCATGAGCACCGTCACGCCGAACTCGCCGCGGATCGTCGCGACCTTTTCGAGCAGGTCGCGCACGATCGCCGGCGCGAGCCCGAGCGACAGCTCGTCGATCACGAGCAACCGCGGCTGCGTCAGCAGCGCCCGGCCGATCGCGAGCATCTGCTTCTCGCCGCCGCTGAGCAGCGCGGCGTCGGTGCGGGCGACCGCGGCCAGCCGCGGCAGCAACTCGAGCACGTCGTCGCGGGTGACGAACCGGTCGGCGCCGGCTGCGATCCGGCGCGGCACGACATCGAGGTTCTCCGCGGCGGTGAGGCCCGGGAAGACCTTCGTCCGCTCCGGCACGAGCGCGATGCCCGCGGCCGTCAGCTCGTCGGGCGAGCGCCGCAGCAGCGTCTCGCCGCGGTAGCGGTCCAGCTCCGCCGAGGTCGCGATCTTCTCGCTCGTGAGCGTGCCGGTGAGCGCGCGCAGCAGCGTCGTCTTGCCGGCGCCGTTGGCGCCGACGACGAGCGTCGCCGACCCCTTCGGGCAGCGCAGGTCGACGTCGCGGACGGCGGTCACTCCGTTCGGGTAGGTGACGGTCAGTCCCGTCACCTGGAGCAGCGGGTCGTCTCCTCCCGAGCCGGCCGTGGCCGCGGACGAGACCGTCGCGGGCGCCGCCGCCGGCCGGGACACCGCGGCCGGCTCGCGCACGACCGCGACGTCGGCCGGGGCCTCCGCCGTCGGCTTGCCGCCCCGCCGGCCGATCCGCGCGATCGCCGCGCCCACCCTCGCCGGCAGCGAGATCAGCCCGCCCGGCAGCCACAGCAGGCAGCCGATGATGACCGCGCCGGTCACGATCAGCGTGAGGTCGGAGGTGCGGGCGCTCAGCGCGGTGCCGCCGATCGCCCGCAGCCCGTCGTCGAGCAGGAACGGCAGCGCGGTGATCAGCAGCGCGCCGAGCGCCACCCCGATCGCCGACCCGAGCCCGCCGACGACGACCATCGCGAGGTACTCGATCGCGATCAGCAGCGTGTAGTTCTCGACGTGGACGGTGCCGACGTAGTAGGCCATCAGCGCGCCCTCCAGCCCGATGATCCCCGACGAGATCGCGAACGCCGCGGTCTTCATCCAGCGCGTGGAGACGCCGAAGACCGGGGCGATCTGCTCGTGGTCGCGAACCGTCTGGGCCGCCCGCCCGAGCGAGCTGCGCGTGACGAGGTGGAAGAGGAGCGTCACGATCGCCGCGAGCGGCAGCAGCAGCCAGTACCACGCGACGTCGCTGTCAAGCGAGACGCCGAGCAGCTCGGGGTAGGGCATCCGGAAGCCGCTCGCGCCGACCTCGTGGTTCTGCACCTCCGCGGCGACGTAGAGCACCGCGTAGGTGAGCGCGATCGTGCTGACCGCGAGGTAGAAGCCACGCAGCCGGAAGGCCGGGATGCTCGCGACGGCGCCGACGACCCCGGCCGCCAGCAGCGCGCCCGCGCACGCGAGGACGAAGCCCGTCTCCGCCTGCTCGTCGAGCAGCGCGGCGGTGAACCCGCCGATCGCGAGGAAGGCGGCATTGCCGATGCTGACCTGGCCCACCAGGCCGACCATCACGTTCAGCGCCTGCGCGCCGAGCACCGCGAACAGCGCCAGCACGACGATGCTCAGCCAGCGGTCGCTGCCGGCGAAGGGCAGCGCCAGCAGGACGGCCGCGAACGCCGCCAGGGAGACCCGTCGCACCGTCATGCCCGTTGCACCGTCTGGGTCCCGAACAGGCCGCTCGGCCGGATCGTGAGCGTGAGCAGGACGAGCGCGAACAGCGCGACGGTCGCCGCCTGGCCGCCGAGCAGCTGTGCGGCGACCTGGAGCGTGAGCGCGGCCAGCGCAGCCCCGGCGAAGACGCCACCGAGGCTGTCGAGCCCGCCGATCACGGCCGGCGACAGCGCGCCGAGCCCGATCATGATCAGCGTCGAGCTGGCGCCGAGCCGGTAGCCGTAGCCCATCGCAGCGATCGCCGCGATCACCGCGCCGCTGCAGAAGGCGACGAGGAAGATCCGCTCGACCCGCAGCCCGGTCTGGCTCGCCAGCAGCGGGTCGGCGCTGGCCGCGCGGATCGCGAGGCCGGCGCGCGTCCACTTCTGCCACGACAGCGTCGCCGCCATCGCGGCCAGCGCGAGCCCGACCAGCGCCAGCTCGAGCACGGTCAGGCGCGCTCCGCCGATCGAGAGGTAGGACTCGGGGAGCGGGGAGGCGAGCTGGTAGCTGCCCGACCCCCACACCCACGAGAAGACGCCCTCGAGCGCGATCCCGAGCCCGAGCGTGACCACCGCGGCGGCCCACAGCGACCGCCGCTTGACCGACTGGCGCAGCAGCACGCCGAGCGCGACGCCGAGCGGCACCTGGATCGCGAGCACGCACAGCAGCACGACCCACGAGCTGCCGATCACCGTCTGGAGGCTGTACGCGACGTAGACGGTGAGCAGCATCAGGTGGCCCTGCGCGAGGTTGAACACGCCGGTCGTCTTGAACACCAGGACGAAGGCGAGCCCCGCCAGCGAGAACAGGCTCCAGTCGCGCAGCGAGCCCACGAGGACGTCGAGGACCATCGTCGTCTCCTAGTCGACGTCGAACCAGTCGGTGACGGGTCTCGTCGCGTAGCCGCCGCGCGGGTCGAAGTGCATCCAGCGCGCGGACGTGAACGCGACCCTGCTGCCGCCCGCGAAGCCGAACTGGCCGTGGCTGAAGCCCCTCACCTCGGTGTCGGTCTCGCGCAGCGCCGCGGCGAACGCGGCGCCGTCGCAGTCGCCCTCGCAGCGCTCGAGCGCGGCCGCGATCAGCGCGCCGGCGGCGTAGCCGAAGCCGAAGTACGGCTTGTCCTGCGCGCCTCCGGCGCCGGCTCTCGCGGCCGCGAGAGCGATCGATCTCACGCCGGGGTCGTTGCTCGCCGGCGAGACGAACAGCTGCGGGTAGTAGTAGTTCGGCAGCCTCAGCGCCGCGCCCTGGACCTCGTCGGTGTAGTAGGGCGCGAGGATCGGCACGTCGGTCATGCCCTGCGCTCTGTACGCGGCCGCGATGATCGGCAGCGACGGCGTCCACTGGACGATCGCGTCCGGTCTCTGCCGCGCGATCGGCGCGAGGCTGGGGTTGACGTCGGTCAGCGTCGCGGGCAGGAACGCCTCGCCGACGACGCTCCATGCGCCGCTCTCCTTGCCGTGTTCGGCGATCAGGCGCGCCGCCTCTCTGCTGGCCGGGGTCTCGGAGCCGACGAACGCGAGCTTCGCGCCGTCGCCGAGCTCCCGGCTCTCGACGAACTCGGCGACGGCCTGCACGTACTGCTCCGGCGTCCAGCCGGTCGTGAAGCTGTACGGGCTCGCCATCAGCGTCTCCGTCACGAGCCCATAGCCGAGCAGCGCGACCTCGTTGCGGTCGGTGTCGCGCACGAGCGCCTCGCCGGTGGTGCTGATCGGCATGCCGGCGACGACCCCGACGCCGTCGCGCACGAGCTGGCGGTACTGCGTGGCGGCCGTGTCCGGCTTCGCCTGGTCGTCGAGCACGACCAGCTCTATCTTGCGGCCGTTCGCGCCGCCGTCGGCGTTGACGCCGTCGAGGTACGTTCTCAGCCCGGCGAGGTCGCCCTCGGTCAGGTACGCGAGCGGGCCGGCGATCGGCCCAAGGTACCCGACCTTGAAGGTGCCGCCGCCGCTGCCGCTGCCGGCGGTCGTCGCGCCGTCGCCGTCGTCGCTGCTGCCGCACGCGGCGAGCAGCAACGCCGCGGCGAGCGCCGCGAGCGCCAGCGCGATCCTGGTCTGCACTCTCCTCATCTCTCCTCCTCAGGAGCCACTCGTTCTGCGGACGAGCAGATCGCGATAGGCGCGCATCTCGTCCGCGGTGTCGACCGGCACGAAGAAGCCCTCCGTGTCGGTCACGTCGTCCAGCTGCGCGAGCACGCGCTCGGCGGTCGGCTCCACGTCGGAGACGCCGGGCGTCTCTCCCACGAAGACGCGGGCGATCCGCCCGCCGCCGACCGAGAACGTCTCGCCGCTGAGCGGGCAGTCGTCGTGCAGCAGCGCGGCGACCGCCGGCGCCACCTTGGCGGCCGGGAAGTGCCGCTCCATCCACGCGACCACCCGCGGGTCGGGGTACCACGCGGTCAGCCGCGAGTGCGCGACCGGCGAGATCGCGTTGACGCGGATGCCGTGCGGGCGCCCCTCGATCGCGAGGCCGCGCGTGAGCCCCACGATCCCCATCTTCGCCGCGCCGTAGGCGAAGAAGTCGAGGCCGTGCGGGCCGTCGACCGTCAGGCCGAAGAGGCCGGCGGCCGAGGTCGTGTTGACGATCCGGCCGCCGCCCTGCGCGACCATCAGCGGCCACGCCGCGCGGCAGACGTAGAAGGTGCCGGAGAGGTGGACGTCGACCATCGTCGGCCAGTCGCCGAGCGTGATCCCCGCGTTGTTGACGACCATGTCGAGGCGGCCGAAGGCGCTGACGGCGGCGGCGACGATCGCGGCCGCGCCCTCCGGCGTCGCGACGCTGTCGAGGTTGGCGATCGCCCTCCCGCCGGCGGCGCGGATCGCCGCGGCGACCTCGTGCGCGGGCTCCGCGTCGGCGCCGCTGCCGTCGGCTCCGCCGCCGAGGTCGTTGACGACGACCGCCGCGCCGCGCGCGGCCAGCTCGAGCGCGTGCTCGCGGCCGATCCCGCGGCCGGCCCCGGTGACGAGCGCGACCCTCCCGTCGAAGCGGACGGTCATCTCCCCTCCCGCGTCTCGACGCCGGAGCGGCGCACGACGATGCCGGCCGCCTCGCGGTCCCACGTGTCGGGGGTGATCGCCGCGTCGCGCAGCTCGTGCTTGCGGACCTTGTTGGTCGGCGTCTTCGGCAGCTCGCCGAGCACGCGCACGTAGCGCGGCACCATGAAGTGCGGCAGGCGCGGGACGAGGAAGCGCAGCAGCTCCTCGGGGTCGACGGTCATCCCGGGCGCGCAGGCGACGACGGCGAGCACGTCGTCCTCGCCGTGCGGGCTGGGGACGCCGACGACCGCCGCCTCCTGCACGGCGGGATGGGCCAGCACCTCGGCCTCGACCTCGAACGACGAGATGTTCTCTCCGCGCCGCCGCAGCGCGTCCTTCATGCGGTCGACGAAGTACCAGTTGCCCTCGGCGTCGACGCGGAAGGCGTCGCCGGTGTGGAACCAGCCGTTGCGCCACGCGCGCGCGGTCGCCTCCGGGTTGCGCCAGTAGCCGAGCGTCAGCGTCCACGGCATCTCGGTGCGCACGATCAGCTCGCCGACCTCGCCGGGCGCGACCTCGACGTCGTGGTCGTCGACGAGCCGCACCTCGACGCCGTCGCGCGGTCTGCCGCACGAGCCGGTCGCCGTCGGGTTGCGGGCGGAGATCAGCGGGCAGCTGACCTCCGTCATGTTGAAGCCGGTGTAGACGTCGCAGGCGAACCGCTCGCCGAACCGCAGCGCGTCCTCGACGAGCGGGATCATGAAGACCAGCCGCAGCGGGTTGTCGGGATCGTCGGCCTCCTGCTCGCGCGCGAGCAGGAAGTTGGCCATCACGCCCAGCAGGGTGCAGACGGTGACCCTGTCGCGGCGGATCACCTCCCAGAAGCGGGAGGTGTCGAAGCGGTCGACGATCGCGACCGAGCCGCCGTCGAGCCACAGGCAGCCGACGACGCCGATCGTGCCGCCGGCGTGGAACATCGGCAGGTTGACGAGGTAGCGGTCGCCGGCCGAGAACAGCTCCGAGAAGGTCAGCGCGCCGGTCGCCCACACGTGCAGATAGGTGCAGACGACGCCCTTCGACGGGCCGGTCGTGCCGGAGGTGTAGATGATCGCGTACGGGTCCCACGGCTGGGCGGGGCTGTCGAGCAGGTCGTCGGTGACCGGGTGGATGCGCAGCGCGGCGCCGTCCCAGCTCTCGACCGACGCAGGCGCCTCGCCCGCGCCGCCGACCACGACCACGTGCTCGAGGGCGCCGAGCGCGACCTCGTGCAGGCGCGGCAGCAGGTCGGCGTGGACGATCGCGACGCGCGCGTCGGCGTCCCGCAGGACGTGCTCGAGCATCCGCCCGCGGTATGCGGTGTTGACCGGCACGTAGACCGCGCCGAGCTGGTTGACGCCAAACCAGGTGCGCAGCGCGTCCTGCCCGTTCGGGAGCCACGAGACGACGGCGTCGCCGGCCGCGACGCCGAGCGCCCGCAGGCCCGCGGCGACCGCGAGCGCCTCGTCGCGCGTCCGTCTTGTCGTCCACTGCGTCCCGTCGTCGAAGACCGCGAACACCTCGTTCGGGTCCGCCGCCACCCGCCGGGCGAGCATGTGCGGGATGACGCACCGCTCCCGGGCGGGAATCTGCACCTGCATCGCGCTCCTTCTCTCCTCTCGCGCCGTGCCGCCGCGCGGGCGGCCGGCCTTCTCCGAGGGCCGCCTCAGCGGCCCGTGAACCGGGGCGGGCGGCCTTCCGCGAAGGCGCGCACGCCCTCCGCCCCGTCCTCGATCTCCGTCACCGTCGCGCGGTGAGCGTCGTCCTGCATCCGCAGCCCGACGGCGGGGCTCTCGCCCCACGTCCGCAGCAGCAGCTGCTTGTAGAAACCGATCGCCTTCGTCGCCGATGCGGCGAGCTGCGCGGCGAGCTCGTCGACGCGTGCGTCGAGAGCGTCGTCGGCGAGCACCTCGTGCACGAGCCCGATCCGCAGCGCCTCCGCGCTGCAGACGAGCCGGCCGGTCATGTAGATCTCGGCCGCGCGCGCCGGGCCGACGACGCGCGGCAGCGCGATCGCGTTGCCGACCTGGCCGATCCGCACGAGGCGGCTGCCGATCCGCGCCCGCTCGGCGGCGAGGCGGATGTCGGCGGCGCAGGCGATCTCCGTGCCCGCGCCGGCGCAGACGCCGCCGAGCGCGGCGAGGACCGGCTTCGGGCACTGGTAGATCGCGTGCACGATGCGCGTGTAGATCGTGTCGCGCGTGCCGTGGAAGAACGGCGCGTCGCGGTACTCGCCGTCGAGCGACCGCTCCAGCGACGAGAGGTCGTCGCCGGCGCAGAAGGCGCCGTCGGCGCCGGCGAGCACGACGACCCGCACCTCGGGGTCGTCGGTCGCGCGGTCGAGCGCGCCGAGCAGCGCCATCCCGAGCGCGTGGTCGATCGCGTTCAACCGCTCGGGGCGGTTGAGCGTCAGCCGGAGCTCGCCGCCGCGACGCTCCTCGATCAGCACCTCGTCCATCTCAGCCGACCTCCGCCGCGCGTTCGCCGCCGAGCACCGAGACGAACGCGACGCACTCGCCCGGCCAGCCGCCGAGGTTCTGCGTCATCGCGAACCTGCCGTCGAGGTCGAGCTGCCGTCTGCCGGCCTCGCCGCGCAGCTGCAGCCAGCACTCGAACAGCATCCGGATGCCGGAGGCGCCGATCGGGTGGCCGAACGACTGCAATCCGCCGTCGGGGTTGACCGGCAACATGCCGTCGCGGTCGAAGGCGCCGTCGAGGACCGCTCTCCACGAGGTCCCGCGCGGCGTGAACTGGAGGTCCTCCATCAGCACCAGCTCGGTGACGGTGAAGCAGTCGTGGACCTCGGCCATCCCGATCTGCGCGGGGACGTCGGTGACGCCCGCCTGCCGGTACGCCTCGCGGCCGGCCGCGGCGACCTCGGGGAAGCCGGTGTAGTCGTAGGCGGGGTCGATCGCGCCGGTGCCCGGCCCGACCGCCATCCCCATGCCGTGGACGTAGATCGGCGTGTCGGTGTACCTGTGAGCGTCCTCGGCGCGGCAGACGATCGCCGCGGCGCCACCGTCGGTGAGGCCGCCGCAGTCGAGCAGGCTGAGGTTGCCGGCGAGGTTCGGCGTGCTCGCGATCCGCTCCTTGCTGATCAGCTGCCGGTAGGCGGCGCGCGGGTTGTCGACCCCGTTGGCGTGGTTCTTGTACGAGATGTGGGTGAGCGCCGTCTTCAGCTCCTCCGGGCTGATCCCGTACGCCGCCAGGTAGCCGTCGGAGAGGTAGCCGAAGAGGCCGGGCGGCGTGATCTCCAGCAGCGTGCCGTCGCCGGGCGGCGGGGTGCCGGGGACGCCGGCGGTGCCGGTGTCGCCGGTCTTCTCCGCGCCGATCGCCATCGCCACGTCGTAGGCGCCGGAGGCGACCGCGAAGCAGGCGTTGCGGAACGCGTCGGAGCCGGTGACGCAGAAGTTCTCGTTGCGGCTGACGGGCTTGCCGTCGAGCTTGAGCGGCTTGGAGAGCGTCGTTCCCGCCACGCTGGAGGCGTACGTGCCGAGCCAGAAGGCGTCGACGTCGCCGATCTCCAGCCGCGTCGAGGCGACCGCCTCCAGCGCCGCGTCGACGAGCAGGTCGTCGACGCCTCTGCCGGGCAGGTCGCCGAAGCTCGTGCAGCCCATCCCGACGATCGCGACGCGACCGCCGATCCCTCTCGCGGCCATCAGTCCTCCTCCATGACGGGGCGCGCCTTCCAGAAGTAGTTGTGCTGTCCATCGCGCGTCGCCATCACGCGGAAGGTCAGCGCGACGCGCCGGCCGGGCACGAGGTCCTCCGGCGCCGTCTCGGTCAGCTCCAGCTCGGCGCGCCCGCCGCCGTCGAAGTCGACGACGCCGAAGACAGCCGGCGGGCTCGGCGACCAGGCGAGCCGGTCGACCGTGTGCGCGACGAGCCTCCCGCGCACCTCGCGCATCGGCTCGCGGTCCATCCTGTCGACGGCGCGACAGGCGTGGCAGACGCGCTGGGGCGGCAGCTGGCGCGTGCCGCAGGCGCGGCAGCGGGTCGCCTCGATGCCGAACTTCCACGCGCGGCGGCGATGCGCGACCGGCGCCGCCGGCGGCGCGGGCGCCGCCTTGCGCGGCGGCTCGACGTCGATCAGCCCCCGCCACGAGAGGTAGCGCCCGTACGGGAGGCCCTCCCGCGCCGCCGCGAGCTGGCGCGCCAGCGGATCGGCGGCCTGCGCCCGCCGCTCCGCGAGCAGTTCGGTCGCACGGAAGACGAGCGCCTCGACGCCGTCGCCGACGGCGAGCAGGACGATCGTCTCGCCCGCCGCGGCGCGATCGAGCGCCGCCACCAGTCCGAGGCCGGCGTCGGCCGCGCCGGCCGCGCCGATCTCGCCAGCGAGGTCGACGAGCGCCTCGGCAGGAACGCCGGCGGCCCGTGCGACCGCACGCCGGGCGCGCGGGTTGGCGGCCGCGACGACCAGATGCCTGACGTCGTCGGCGGCGACGCCCGCGGCGGCGAGCGCCGTCGCGGTCGCGTCGGCGGCGAGGCCGGCAGAGATCTTCGCCCCGAAGCTCTCCTCCCACCGGCGCGGCACGGCCGCCTCCGGCAGCCGCCAGCGGTCGAGATGCTCCTCGGTCGCCGCGCCGCTGCCGATCAGCTCCGCGACGACCGGCTCGTCGCCGCCGGTCGCGACGAATGCGGCGGCGCCGTCGCCGCCGCCGAGCTCGTCGGGCCCGTTCGGCGCGCCGACGCGGATGTCGGACAGCACCGCGAGCGCGGGAGCGGGCGACTGGAGCGCGGCGCGCAGCGCTCCGGCACCGGAGCGGACGGCGCCGGCGACGTCGGTCGCACCGACGTCGCGCGGCAGGCCGAGCGCGGCGTGGATCGCGGCGGCATTGGTCTTCTCGAGGTAGGCCGGGCGGCTCGTCGCGAACCAAATCCACGACGGCGCGAGCAGGTCGCCGGCGAGCGCGCGGCGGGCCGCCTCGACGCCCATCGTCGTCGTGTCCTCGTCGAAGCAGGCGACGGCGCGGCGGCCCTGGCCGCCACCGGCGCCGTGCGCCGCGCGCACGGCGGCCGCGTCGAGCCGGTGGACCGGGACATGGGTCCCGTAGCTGATGACCCCGGCCACGGTCAGGCTGCCTCGGCCGCGGCGGCGAGCGCCTCGTGGCGGAGTCTCCAGTCGGCGCTGCCGCGCGCGCGGAAGTCGGTCACGAACCAGCTCGCGCCGATCCCGCCGCCGCCGTCGACGAGCAGGCTCTGCCCGGTCATGTAGGCACTGTCGTCGCTCGCCAGGAAGGCGACGGCGTCGGCGATGTCGGCCGGGCGGCCGAGGCGGGCGAGCGGGACCTCGCGCTCGAACAGCTCGCGCGCGCCGGTCGCCAGCAGGTCCGCGGTCATCGCGGTCTCGGTGACGCCGGGCATCACGGCGTTGACGCGGACCCGGTGGACGCCGAGCTCGTACGCCATCACGGCGGTCAGCATGTTCAGCGCCGCCTTCGCCGAGCAGTAGGCGGAGAAGAAGGCGGCCGGCTGGACGGCGCCGGAGGAGGAGGTCATCACGATCGAGCCGCCGTTGCCGCACTGCGCCATGCGGCGGGCCGCCGCCTGGCAGACGAGGAACGTGCCGGTGACGTTGACGTCGAAGTGACGGCGCCACGTCCGTGCCGAGACGTCGAGCACCGGGCCGACGCGGCACCAGCCGGCGTTCGCGTGGCAGACGTCGAGGCGGTCGAAGCGGCCGACCGTCTCGGAGAAGAGCGCGGCGACCTGCGCCTCGTCGGTCTGGTCGCAGGCGACGCCGACGGCCTCGGCGCCGCCGGACCGCAGCTCGGCCGCGATCCGCTCGGCGCCCTCGCCGTCGAGGTCGGCGATCACGACGCGCGCGCCCTCCGACGCGAGCTTGGCGGCCGTCTCGGCGCCGATGCCTGACGCGCCGCCGGTGACGAGCGCGACCTTTCCTTCGAACCGCATCTGCTCTCCCAAGTCAATGAATGCTCATTTACTTCGCGACGAAGATAGACGAGCGCTCGGCGACCTGTCAAGCCGTCCGGTCGGAACGAGGCGCGACGGCAGCGCGCCGTCGGCACGTGGGGCGCGGCGCGCGAGGCGCGGGCGAGTACGGCGGGGCGAGTGTGCAGCGGGCGCGTGCAGCCGGTGCGAGTGCGGCCGGAGCACCTGCGGCAGGCGCGGCGGCGGGGGCACGTGCGGCGAGGGACGTGCCGGCGAGGCGCGAGCCGGCGAATCGGCGCGCCGCGGTCGTGCGCCGGCGCACTCGCCTCAGCGCTGCGGCCGCGCGGCGGCGGTCAGCGGTCGACGACGCCGACCATGCGCAGCGCGAGCTGCACGTGGAGGTCGGCGATGCGGCGCGGTGAGAGCGACGCCTGCAGCCAGTACGGCTCGGTCACCATCACGCACATGTCCATGATCGCCATCGCCGTCGCCCGCTGGGGCGGCATGTCGGCGCTGTCGAGCAGGGCGAACTCGCCGACCTCGACGCCCTGCTCCAGCACGTCCTGCAGCAGACGGCGCGTCGCGCGACGGGCCTCGGCGATCTGCTCAAGGTCACCTGGAGGGAGGAACTCCATGTCGCGCACGCTGACACGCGACTCGCGTGGGAAGCGCGTGTAGAAGAGCACGTAGGTCTCGACGAACTCGCGCAGCGCCTCGGCCGGGCGGTCGACCCCCTCGACCGCCGCGCGCAGCTGCCGCAGCAGGTCGCTGTGGGCCTTGCTGATGATCGCGTGCAGCAGCGCTTCCTTGGAGGGGAAGTGGTTGTAGAGCGCGCCGACGGTCACGCCGACCGCCGAGGTGACCTCTCTCACGCTCGTCGCCATGAACCCCTTGCGGTGGAACAGCTCGACGGCCGCGTCCTCGAGGCGGGCCCGCATCTCGGGCGCTCTCAGGCGGACGGCGCGGGGCGGGCTGGTTGTTCTTCGCTGGGCCAAGGAATTCCTCTCCGCCGCCGATCCGGCGCTCGGCGACGGCAGGAGAGATTAGCCCTCGCCGCCGGCGGCGGCGACGCCTCCTCCGCGCGGGGAGCGACCCGCCGCTCGAACTAGGTGAATGAGTGCTCATATAATAGCGGCGCGCGCTCGACCTGAACGAGCGCACAGGCAGCTGCCCTGCGTGACGTCCACACGAAAGGAATGCGCGTGCCCCACGAACGCACCCCCGTCATCGACGTGTGCGGGATCCTCTACGACGCGCCGAGCTGGGAGGCGTACCTGCGGACCTTCGCCGCGCGCACGCCCGCCTACCTCTCCGTCTTCGCCGGCCGCTTCGCCGTCCTCGCCGGCCTCGACCCGCGCGTCGTCGCCGAGACCGCGCGCCGCGACCCGGTCGCGGCCGCGGAGCTGCTGATCGCCGCCGGGACGCTCGACGCGGACGTGCGGGCCCACGTCGAGGCCCTCGACCGCGACGGCGTGCGCGCGCAGGTGATCGCCGGCGGCCATGCCGAGCTGGCGAGCGGCGACGGCACGATCAACGATCGCGTCGCCGCGCTGGCCGCGGAGGCGCCGGGGCGGCTGGTGCCGTTCGCGGGGCTCTCGCTGCGGGAGGGCAGCGACGCCGTCGGAGAGCTGCGCCGCTGCGTCGGCGAGCTCGGGATGCGCGGCGCCGCGATCACGCACTTCCTCGACGACGCCGATCCGCTCGGCGCCGCCAGCCGCGCCGTCTACGTCGAGGCCGAGCAGCTCGGCGTGCCGCTGTGGATCCACACCGGGCACAACCTCTCCTCCCGCCACCGTCCCGACCACTGCACCTGGCGCGAGCTGGACGCGATCGCGCGCGACCATCCGCAGCTGACGCTGATCGCCGGCCACGGGGGCTGGCCGTGGGTGCTGGAGATGGTGTCGATCTGCCAGCGGCACGTGAACGTCCACCTGGAGATCTCCAGCCACCGCCCGGCGCGCATGGCGATCGCCGGGTCCGGCTGGGAGCCGCTGCTGGCGCACGGTGCGACGACGATCCGCTCGAAGGTCCTGTTCGGGACGATGAGCTGGGTCCACGACTGCTCGATCCGCGAGCTGGCCGACGAGGTCGAGCAGCTCGGGATCGGGGATCGCACGGCGCGCCGCTGGCTGCACGACAACGCCGCGCGGGTGCTCGGCCTGCCTCCCGGCGAGGCGCCGCCCGCCTCCGCCCGCGCGCAGGAGGCGGTGCGATGAGCGCCACGATCACGACCGACCGGATCGAGCTGCCCGGCGGCCCGTTGGCGATCCACCGGGCCGGCGACGCCGGGCCGCCGCTGCTCCTGCTGCACGGCGCGATGCTCGACACCGCGAGACTGCTGTGGCGCAATGTGATCCCGGCGCTGTCGGATGCGTTCCAGGTGGTCGCGCCGGACTGGCCGCGCCACGGCGGCAGCCGCCCGTGGTACGGCTTCCTCGACCAGGCCGCGCTGGCGAGCTGCGTCGACGCCGTGCTCGAGCACTGCAGGTTCGAGCGGGCCGCGATCGCCGGCCTCTCCCTGGGCGGCGGGGTCGCCGCCGGCTACGCCGCCGCGCGCCCCGACCGGGTCAGCCGCCTCGTGCTCATCAACCCCGGCGGCATGGAGGGCCGCCGCGCCTGGCAGCGGACGACCTGGCTGACGATGCGCACGCCCGGCATGCTGCGGCTGCTCACCCGCCTCTATCCGCCGGCGCGCGTCCGCGCCGGCCTCGCCCGCGCGCTGCCGGCCGGCGAGCGCGCGCCCGACTTCGACGCGATCGTCGCGCTCGCCGAGCGGGAGCTGCGCGCCAAGCGCGAACACGGCGAGCTGCTGCTCGACGACTGGCAGATCGCCTCCTATGGCTGGAGCCGGATGCGGATCGACCACCGGCCGCTACTGCCGCGGATCGCCTGCCCGACGCTGCTGGTCCACGGGCTCGAGGACAGGCTCGTGCCGCGCGCCTCTCTCGTCGAGGCCGCGCGGCTGCTGCGGGACGCGCGGCTGGTCGACGTCGAGGGTGCGGGCCACGCGCTGCCGCTCGACAGACCCGAGCGGCTGCACGAGGAGATCCGCGCCTTCGTCGCGGCCTGAGCGCCGCGGCGGCGCGGTCAGGCGCCGGCGGCTCCGCGCGATCTCGGCGCCGCGCGGCGCCGCGGGCGCGGGGCCGCCGCCTGCACCAGCCGCAGCGCCATGTCGCCGTAGTGGTAGGCGACCTCGGATTCGCCCAGCGGCCCGCCCTCGCGGTACCAGAGCGAGACGCCGATGCCCATCTCCAGGATCGCGTAGGTCGACAGCTGCGCCGACGCCGTCTCGAAGCGGCCCTCCGCGATGCCGCGCTCGATCAGCGCCTGCCAGCTCTGTGCGTAGCGGCGGCGCAGCTCGCGGATCTCGCCGCGGGCCGGCTCGTCGAGGCTCGCGATCTCGCGGTTGCCGACCTGCACCTCGAGCGGATGGCGGGCGTGGTAGCGGACGTGGGCCTCCATCGAGCGGCGCAGCTGCTCGGCGCAGTCGTCGGTGGTCCGCAGCACGCGTTCGTGCTCGTCGAGCAGCGTCGCCATCGTCGCGACCATGATCTCGCGCAGCAGTGTCTGCTTGGAATCGACGTGGTTGTAGAGGCTGGAGGCGCGCATCCCGACCGCCTCCGCGATGTCTCTCATCCCGGTCCCGTAGTAGCCGCGCTCGGCGAACAGCCGCACGGCGGCCGCACGGATGTCGTCGCGACGTGGAGTGGCCGAAACCTCGGAGGGCGTCGCGTGCGCGGGCATCGCGCCAGTCTACCGGCCGCCGGATGGGCGCAAAACCGTCCATCGACGAATCGTGAATCGGCCGTCAATGCGGCGATCAGCGAGCTCGTACGGCATACTGACGAATCATCATTAGCCTGTGCTGGAGAGAGCAGATGAAGCGAGGGACCCGTTGACTTCCTGGACCACGACGAGCGCGGTGGCCGATCGCGAGCCGGGCTTCGCCGGCAGGGTCGCGTGGGTGACCGGCGCCAGCCGCGGCCTCGGCCGCGCGCTCGTGCGCGCGTTCGCCGACGCGGGCGCCGAGGTGGTCGCGACCGCGCGCTCCGCCGACGCGCTCCACGAGCTCGCCGCGGAGGTCCGCGCCGCGGGCGGGACGATCCATCTCGCGCCCGGCTCGGTCGCGAGCGAGAACGACCTGGCCGATGCGATCGCATCGATCGAGGCGTACACCGGACGGCTCGACGTGCTCGTCAACAACGCCGGCGTCAGCCCGTCGTTCCGACATGCGGAGACCGTGCCGACCGACGAGTGGCACGAGGTGCTCGACGTCAACCTGACCGGCGCCTTCCTCGCTCAGGCGCGGGCGCTGGAGCTGCTCGCCGCCGATGGCGGCGGGGCGGTCGTCAACGTCTCCTCCGTCCACGGCGTCTCCGGCCACGAGCGGCTTGCCGCCTACAGCGCCAGCAAAGGCGGCCTGGAGGCGCTGACGCGTACGCTGGCGGTCGAGTGGGCGCCGCGCGGCGTACGCGTCAACGCGGTCGCGCCGGGCTACCTGGAGACCGACATGACGAGCGGGCTGCGCGCGCACGACCGCTGGTCGCAGGCGCTGCTGGACCGCATCCCGATCGGCCGCTTCGGCACCGTCGAGGAGGTCGTGCCCGCCGTGCTCTTCCTCGCCGGCGACAGCGCCCGCTACATCACCGGCACGACGCTCTCGATCGACGGAGGATGGACCGCACGATGACCGACTTCGCCATCTCACCGGAGCTGCGGGAGCTGCGCGATCGCGTCGCGGCCTTCGTGCGCGAGATCGTCATCCCGGCCGAGGCGCGCGACACCACCGGCCACGGGCTCGACGACGGCCTGCGCGCCGAGCTGCAACAAGCAGCGCGCGCCGCCGGCCTGTTCGCCCCCACGGTCGCGGCCGAGTACGGCGGTCTCGGCCTGGACCATCGCGCGCAGGCGGTGGTCCTGGAGGAGGCCGGCTACTCCCTCCTCGGCCCGCAGGCGCTCAACTGCGCCGCGCCCGACGAGGGCAACCTCCACCTGCTCGCCAGGGTCGCCGACGCGGCGCAGCGCGAGCGCTACCTGCGCCCGTTGGCGGAGGGCAGGATGCGGTCGTGCTTCGCCATGACCGAGCCCGCGCCCGGCGCCGGCTCGGACCCGTCGATGCTGCGGACCGAGGCGCGCCGCGTCGACGGCGGCTGGTCGATCAGCGGCCGCAAGTGGTTCATCACCGGCGCCGAGGGCGCCGCTTTCACGATCTGCATGGCGCGCACGTCCGAGCAGATCGAGGCAGGCAGGGGCGCGACGATGCTGCTCGTCGACGCCGACAACCCCGGGATGCGGATCGAGCGGATCGTCGACGCGATCGACCGCAGCTTCCCCGGCGGCCACGCCGAGGTCGTCTTCGACGACTGCCGCGTCGGCGACGACGCCGTCCTCGGCGAGGTCGGCGAGGGCTACCGCTACGCGCAGGTGCGTCTCGCCCCCGCGCGCCTGACCCACTGCATGCGCTGGCTCGGGATCGCCCGCCGCGCGCTCGACACCGCGCTCGACCGCGCAGCCGAGCGCGAGGCGTTCGGCGCCCGGCTCGGCGATCTCGGGATGGTGCAGGAGAAGATCGCCAGATCGGTGATCGACATCGAGACCAGCCGCCTGCTGATCGCGCGGTGCGCATGGGTGCTCGACCAGGGTCGCTCGGGCGGCCGCGAGTCGTCGATCGCCAAGGCGCACGTCGCCGAGGCCGTCGACCGGGTCGTCGACCGCGCCGTGCAGATCTGCGGCGCGCTCGGGATCTCCGGCGACACGCAGCTGGCGCGCTACCTCGCCGAGGTGCGGCCGTTCCGGATCTACGACGGCCCGACCGAGACCCACCACTGGTCGATCGCCCGACGGACGCTGCGCGAGCGCGCCGCCGCGCGCGCGGAGGCGACGGCGTGAGCCGGCGCACCCCGCCCCCGGGCGACGGGAGGCGCGCGGTCGCGACCGACGACGTCGTCGCGACCGCCGCGCAGGCGCGCGGGCTGCCGCGTCCACCGCTGCTCGTGCTCGAACCGCTCGCCGCCTTCCTCGACGCGCATCGGATCGGCAGCGGCCCGATCGACGCGCGGCCGATCGGCGACGGCCACTCCAACGTCACCTACGGTCTGCGGCGCGGCGACGCTCACGTCGTGCTGCGGCGCCCGCCCCGGCCGCCGCTGCCGCCCTCAGCGCACGACGTCGTGCGGGAGGCGCGCCTGCAGCGTGCGCTGGCTGGCCACGCCCGCGTGCCCGAGATCCTCGCGATCTGCGACGACGAGTCGATCCTCGGCGTCCCCTTCTACGTGATGGGCCACGTCGCCGGCGCGGTCGCCGGGCCGACCCTGCCGCCCGCGCTCGACGCCCCCGGCCAGCGCGGGCGGTTCGGCGCGGAGCTGGTCGACGCGCTCGCCGAACTGCACGCGGTCGACGTCGAGACGGCCGGCCTCGGCGGCTTCGGCCGCGGAGCGGGCTACCTCGCCCGCCAGCTGCGCCGCTTCCGCGGGCTGTGGGCGCAGTACGCGACGCGCGACCTGCCCGACCTCGACCGCACCGCCCGCTGGCTGGAGGAGCACCTCCCCGACTCGGGGCCCGCGACGCTCGTCCACGGCGACTACCGGCTCGGCAACGTCGTCTTCGAGCGCAGCGACGAGCTGCGGCTCGCCGCGATCCTCGACTGGGAGCTTGCGACGCTCGGCGACCCGCTCGCCGACCTCGGCTACCTGACCGCGACCTGGGCCGAGCCCGGCGACGACGAGACGCCGATGCTCGCGCTGTCGGCCGCGACCCGGCTGCCCGGCTTCTCCAGCCGCGACGACCTGCGCGAGCGCTACGCCCGCCGCACCGGCCGCGACCTCGAGCGGCTCGCCTGGCACGAGACGCTCGCGACCTGGAAGGCGGCGATCTTCCTCGAGTGCAGCTACTCCCGCTACCTCGCAGGCTCGACCGACGACCCCTACTTCGGCACGCTCGCCGAGGGCGTCCCGCAGCTCGCGCGCGCCGCCGCACGACGGATCGCCGCCGGCTGATCGCCGCGCCCCGCGGTGAGCCGGCGCCACACCAAAGCATCAAAGCGCTACTCTGCGATCCATTCCGTGCGGCCCGCGGCGATCGCGGGCCGCACGATCGCCCCAGCGAACCAGGAAGGTTGCCCGTGGTCACGCCCGCGAACCCGCTCGAGCTCATCGACGGCCGCATCGCCACCCCCGCCGAGCGACTCCCCGGCCTGCTCGAGGACCCCGACGACGGCAGTGCGCTCGGACCGCAGCGGGCGAGCGCCCCCAAGGCGGTCGAGCTGGCGCTCGCGGCCGCCGACCGCGCCTGGGAGGACGGCGGCTGGAGCGGGCTGCCGGTCGACGCGCGCGCCGCGGCGCTGGAGCGACTGGCCGACGGCCTCGCCGCCCGCGCCGAGGAGCTGGCGCTGCTCGACGCACTCGACAGTGGCGTGCCACTCGCGATTACGCGCGCGATCGCCGGCTCGCTGGCCGGCACGCTGCGGGCCGCGGCCGCCGAGGCGCGCGCCGCCGGCGAGGCGCGGCCGCTGGAGGCCGGCGGCCGGCGGGTCGAGGTGCTGCGGCTGCCGTGGGGCCCGGCGCTGCTGCTGACGCCGTGGAACGCCCCGGCGGCCGCCGCCGCGAGCAAGCTCGCCAACGCGCTCGCGGCCGGCTGCCCGGCGATCCTCAAGCCCTCCGAGCTGGCGCCCTCCTTCTCGCGCCCGCTCGCCGAGGCGGCCGTCGAGGCCGAGCTGCCGCCCGGCGCGCTGCAGATCGTCCACGGCGGCCCGGAGGTCGCGCAGCGGCTGCTCGGCGACCGGCGGGTGCGCGTCGTCGCGCTCACCGGCGGGCAGGCGACCGGCCGCGCCGTCGCGGCGGCGACGGCGGCGCGGATGGTTCCGCTGCAGCTCGAGCTGGGCGGCACCAACGCGGCGCTGGTCACCGACGACGCCGACCTCGGCGCCGCGGCCGAGGCGCTCGCCGCCGGCATGACGAAGCTCAACGGCCAGTGGTGCGAGGCGCCGCGGCGGATCCTCGTCGCCGCCGCGCGCCACGACGAGCTGGTCTCCGCGCTGGAGGCGGCGCTCGCCGGCCGGACGGTCGGCAGCCTGCGCAACGAGGCGACCGACGTCGGCCCGCTCGCCCACCGCGACCACCTCGCGCGCGTCCGCGCGCAGGTGGCGGCGCTCGGCGGCGAGGCGCTCACGCCGTCGCCGGCGCCGGAGGGCGACGGCTTCCACCTCAGCCCCGCGATCGTCGTCGGGGCCCCGCCCGCGGCGGCCGGCGAGGAGATCTTCGGTCCGGTCGTCACCGTCCACCCGGTCGCCGACGACCACGAGGCGGTGCGGCTGGCCAACGCCAACGGCGACGGCCTCGCCGGCTACGTCTTCGCCGGCGACCGCGAGCGGGCCTTCGCGCTGGGGCGGCGGCTGCACGCCGGCGAGGTGCGGATCGGCGGCACCAACCTGGTCGACCTCGCGCCCGGCTCGACGCAGTCGTTCTGGGGTACGAGCGGGCTCGGCGCGCACGGCGCCCGCCAGGTGCTGGAGGCCTTCCGCGGCAGCCGGATCGTCGGCGAGGAGGACCCCTCCCTGCCGCTGTGACCGGCGCCGGCCGACCGCGCGGCGACTGCGGGTCAGCGGACCAGACTGCAGGCCAATGCCCTCCAGCCCCGAATCCGACGGCGAGCCGCTGGTCGTCGCGCCGGCCTATGCCGTCGTCGTCGACCACCTGCGCCGCGCGATCCACCTCGGCCGCTACGCCCCCGGCGACAAGCTGCCGCCCGAGCGGACCTTCGCCCCCCAGCTCGGCGTCTCGCGCGTCACCCTGCGCGAGGCGATCCGCGTGCTGGAGGGCGAGGGCTACCTGACGACCCGCCGCGGCGCGACCGGCGGCGTGATCGTGCTCGGCCACGGCGTGCCGCGCGAGCAGCTGCTCGAGCAGGTGCGCGAGCGCCGCGACGAGATCGTCGCGCTGCTCCAGTTCCGGCTCGTCAACGAGCGGCTGGCGGCCGAGCGGGCGGCGACGCGGATCGAGCCGCAGCAGCTCGACGAGCTGGAGCGGACGATCGCCGAGCTGCGCGCGGCCGAGGCGATCGGCGCCTTCCGCCAGGCCGACTCGGCCTTCCACCTGACGATCGCCCAGGCGGCCGACTGCGAGCTGCTGCGCAAGGCGGTCGAGGACGCGCGCGCGGCGATGTTCCTGCCACTCGACGCGATCGAGTACGAGCTGATCCGCGCCGCGACGCTGCGCGGCCACCAGCGCGTCCTCGCCGCGCTGCGCAGAGGCGACGCGGCCGCCGCCGGCCGCGCGATGGCCGCGCACGTCCGCGCCACCGAGCGCGAGCTCGACGCCGTCCTCGGCTAGCGCCCGCCCACGCCCCGCGCCGCCCGCCCGCAGCCCTCCGCGCGCCGCCCGCAGCCCTCCGCGCGCCGCCCGTCCACACCCCGCGCCGCCCGTCCGCATCCCTCCGCGCCGGCTCGCCGCCCGCCGGCCGGGCCGCCTTCGCGATCCCGGGGGTCGCGGCCATAAAGCATCAATGGTATAAACCTCATGCCAATTGGCGGGCGCGTTCGTCGCGGCCCGCCCGAGCGGAGAGGGAGCACGATGGGCGCACGGCGGCGGTCGACAGCGGACGGGCGGAGCGACGGGAGCGCTCCGCGGGCGCGATGAGCGCGCTCGCCTCCGCGGGGCCGGTCGCGGCAGCCGCGCGGCCGGCCGCCCCGCTGGTCGGGATCACCGGCCCGCGCCTGCACGCGGCCGAGATCTCGACGACGCCGCAGATCCTGCTCCACGCCTACTGCGACGCCCACTACGTCTTCTACCCGCAGGCGGTCGCGCGGGCCGGCGGCCTGCCGGTCCACCTGCCGCGGGAGGCCGACCCGGAGGCGGTCGTCGCGCGGCTCGACGCGCTCGTCGTCGCCGGCGGCCAGGACGTCGACCCGCGCCGCTACGGCAGCCAGCCGACGCCGACCAGCTCGAGAGTCGACCCCGGCCGCGACTCCTTCGAGCTGGCGCTGATCGAGGCGGCGCTCGCGCGCGGCCTGCCGCTGCTCGGGATCTGCCGCGGCATGCAGCTGCTCAACGTCGCCCGCGGCGGCACGCTGATCGACGACCTGCCGCCGGTGCAGGCGGTCGAGCACACGCTCGTGATCTACCCGCCCGAGGTCCGCGTCCACGCCGTCGAGCTGGCGCCCGGGACGGCGCTGCACGACATCTACGGGCCGCGGATCGAGGTCAACAGCTTCCACCACCAGGGGATCGGCGCGCTCGGCGCCGGGCTCGCGGTCGCCGGCACCGCGCCCGACGGGATCGTCGAGGCGGTCGAGCTGCCGTCGGCGTGCGCGATCGGCGTCCAGTGGCACCCGGAGATGCTGCCGGGCACCGATCCCCTGTTCCATTGGCTGCTGCGACAGGCCACCGACCACGAGGCGCGCGCCGCGCGCCAGGAGAGGAGAGCTCGATGAGCACCATCGCAACGCCGGAGCGCCGCGTCGACGGCGCCCGCCATCTCGGCAAGGTCGCGCTCGTGACCGGCGCCGCCTCCGGCATCGGCCGGGGGATCGCGCTGCGGCTGGCGCGCGAGGGGGCTCAGGTCGCCTGCCTCGACCTCAACGGCGACGGGGTGCGCGAGTCGGCGGCCGCGATCGAGCGCGAGCTCGGCGGCGGCCGCGCGCTGGCGCTCGACGTCGACGTGCGCGACCGCGCGCGCGTGCGCGCGGCGGTCGAGCGGACGGTCGCCGAGCTGGGCAGGCTCGACCAGCTCGTCAACGCGGCCGGGATGCTGACGATGACCGGCTTCGCCGACCTCACCGACGAGGAGTGGGACCGGACGATCGACGTCAACCTCAAGGGCTGCTTCGTGCTCGCGCAGGAGGCGGCGAAGGCGCTGACGCCGCGCACCGGCGCGATCGTCAACATCACGACGGTCGAGGCCGACGTGGTCGTGAGCTCGACCGGCCACTGCCAGCCCCATTACAACGCATCGAAGGGCGGGCTGAGAATCCTCACGAAGGCGCTCGCCGCCGAGCTGAGCGACCGCGGCATCCGCGTCAACGCCGTCGCCCCCGGCGTCGTCGACACGCCGCTGACCGGGATCGACCTCCACTCGCCGGAGGCGTGGGCCTTCATGGAGCAGCGGGTCCTGATCAAGCGGCTCGGGCAGCCCGACGACATCGCCGCGGCCGTCTCGTTCCTGCTCTCCGACGACGCCTCCTACATCACCGGCGCGCAGCTGCCGGTCGACGGCGGGTGGCTGGTCCGATGACGGCGCTCCAGGAGATGCCCGGTCGGCTGGCGCTCGACGAGCTGGAGGCGGCCGGGATCGAGACCGTGATCGTCGCCGCCCCCGACATGCAGGGCCGGCTGTTCGGGCGCCGGATGTCGCCGGCCCAGCTGCGCCGGCGCCTCGACGGGATCGACCTCTGCACCTGCACGCTGGCGTGGGACATCGACCAGTCGCTCGAGCTGCAGGTCGACTACGCCGGCTTTCACACCGGCTGGCAGGACATGCGCCTCGTCCCCGACCCGGCGACGCTGCGGCGGCTCGGCTGGCTGGAGGGGGTCGCGCTCTGCTTCGGCGACCTGCGCGACGACGAGGGGGCGACCGTCCCGATCGGCCCACGGGCGATGCTGCAGGGCCAGATCGAGCGGCTCGCGCAGCTCGGCTACGAGGCGCGGATCGGCAGCGAGCTGGAGTTCTACCTCTACCGCGGCACCCCCACGGAGGCGCGCGCCGCCGGCTACCGCGGGCTGACGCCGACGACCGAGCACCACGCCGACTACCTGATCTCGCCGGGGAACCTGATGGAGCCGTTCTTCGGCCGGCTGCGCCGCGGGCTGGAGGCATCGGGCGTCGAGCTGGAGCTGGAGCAGGGCGAGTGGGGGCTCGGCCAGTGGGAGGTCAACATGCGCTACGGGCCGCCGCTGGAGGCGGCCGACCGCCACGCGCTGTTCAAGCTCGCGACGAAGGAGGTGGCGACGCTGGAGGGACTGTGCGCGACCTTCATGGCCCGCCCCTCCAACGAGGCGATCGGCTCCTCCGGCCACGTCCACCTTTCGCTGCTCGACCGCGACGGCGGCGCGGCCTTCCACGACGGCGACGGCGAGCGCGGCCTGTCGGCGGCCTACCGGGCGGCGGTCGGCGGCGTGCTCGACCACGCCGCCGAGTTCATGGCCTGGTACGCGCCGACCGTCAACTCCTACCGCCGCGCCTCGCGCGACGAGCTGGTCGCCGGCGCCGGGGCGACGTGGGGCTACGACAACCGCACGACGACCGTCCGGACGGTCGGGGCGACGCCCGAGAGCCTGCGGCTGGAGCTGCGGCTCCCCGGCGCAGACGGCAACCCGTACCTCGTCTTCGCCGCGCTGCTGGCGAGCGTCGCCGACGGCCTCGAGCGCCAGCTCGACCCCGGTCCGCCGGTGCGGGGCAACGCCTACGAGCAGGAGCGCCGCCCGCTGCCGGCCGACCTCGCCGCGGCGGCGGCCGCGCTGCGCGGCAGCGCCGAGGCCCGCGCCGCCTTCGGCGACGTCGCCGTCGACCACTACGCCGCGGTCGCCGAGCACGAGTGGGAGCAGTTCATGGCGGTCGTCGGCGAGTGGGAGATCGCTCGCTACTTCGAGCAGATCTGAGGGAGCCATGTGGAATGAAGATCAGTCCTTGACAATGGACTGATCTTTATTCCATACTCGCCCCGACGCGCGGCCGTTGGGGCCGCCGCCTTTCTCGGAGGGAGAGAGCGTGATGGAGACGACGACGGTCGAGTCGCCGCCTGCCCGACACCAGCTCGAGCGCGGCGCGATGGGGGTCGGAAGCATCGTCTTCCTGGTCGTCGCGACCGCGGCGCCGCTGAGCGCGATGGCGACCGCGATGCCGGTCGCGGTCGCACTCGGCAACGGCGTCGGCGCGCCCGGCGCCTACCTCGTCGTCGCGCTCGTGCTGGCGCTGTTCGCCGTCGGCTACGCGGCGATGAGCCGGCAGCTGACCAACCCCGGAGCCTTCTTCGCCTACGTCGCCGCCGGCCTCGGTCCGCGGCTCGGGATGGCGGCCGGCTTCGTCGCGCTGCTCGCCTACAACATGCTCGTCCTCTACGTCGTCGGCCTCGTCGGCTTCTTCGCCCACCAGACCTTCGCCTCCGAGCTGAGCGTCGACATCCCGTGGGAGATCTTCTCCTTCGGCCTGCTCGCCTTCGCGCTGGTCGTCGGCATCCTTGGGATCGAGCTCAACGCCCGCGTGCTCGGGACGCTGCTGATCGCCGAGACGGCGCTGCTGCTGGTGCTCGCCGTCGCGACGCTCGTGACCGAGGGCCCGGGCGCCTATCCGCTCCAGTCGGTCAGCCCCGACGAGATCTTCAGCGGCGCCGTCGGGATCGGCTTCACCTTCGTCTTCATCTCCTTCATCGGCTTCGAGGCGACGGCGATCTTCGGCGAGGAGGCGAAGGAGCCGCGCCGCACCGTCCCGCGCGCGACGATGATCGCGATCGCCTTCATCGGCATCGTCTACCTGCTGTCGTCGTGGTCGATCATCGCCGCCTCGGGCGGCGCCGACGCGCAGGCCGCCGCGCTCGCCGACCCGGGGACGTTCGTCTTCGCCGCGGCCGGCTCGGTGCTCGGCGGCTGGGCCGTCCACCTGATGAACTGGCTGCTGCTGACGAGCTTGATCGCGGTCCTGATGGCGATCCACAACATGGCGACCCGCTACATCTTCGCGTTCGGCCGCGAGGGGGTCCTGCCGCGCCGGCTCGGCGAGACCCATCCGCGCCGCCGCACGCCCTACGTCGCCGCCTGCGCCCAGGCCGGCTTCGTCGCCGTCGTCGTCGCGATCTACGCGCTCGCCGGCGCCGAGCCGTACCTCGACCTCGGCAACCAGACCGCCGGCGTCGGCGCGCTCGGCGTGATCGGGCTGATGGCCGTCACCTCGATCGCGGTCGTCGCCTTCTTCTGGCGCCGCCCCGACCGCAGCCTCTGGCGCCACGTCGTCGCCCCGGGCCTCGCGGCGCTCGGCCTGCTGACCGCCTGCTGCCTGATCGTCGACAACTACTCGCTCCTGACCGGCAGCACCTCCAGCGTCGTCAACGCGCTGCCGTGGCTGCTCGTCGTCGCCGCGGCGATCGGCTTCGTCGTCGGCTGGAAGCGGCCGCCGCGCGCGCCGCTCGACGTCTTCGCCGAGGACGCCGAGGAGCCCGCGACCGCGCCGCCGGCGGCGGCGGCGCGCTGAGCAAGCGCGGGCGGCCGCCGCTCCGGTCCGACGACGGCGCCGCGGTCGGGCCGCGCGCCGTCGTCCGGTCAGACGCCGGCCGTCTGCCTGACCGGAGCCTCCGCCGGCTCCTCCCGCTCGCTGCCGGCCGCCGGGATCGCGAGCGCGATCAGGGCGCCGATCACCGCGGCGCCGGCGCAGATCGCGAACAGCGTGCGGTAGGCGCCGAGCGAGGGCAGCTCGTGGCCGCCGACGCCGATCGTCATCGAGGCGAGCAGGGTGCCGCCGATCGCGCTCGCGAGCGAGCTGCCGACGCTGCGGAAGAGCGTGTTGAGGCCGTTGGCCGCCGCGAGCTGGGATCTGCGCGCGCCGAGCAGGATCAGGCTCGGCATCGCGGCGTAGGCGATCCCGGTGCCGGCGCCGGCGATCGTCGTGCCGACGACGACCTGCCAGTAGGCGTCGACGAAGACGATGCGGAAGAGGAAGCCCAGCGCGACGATCGACGCGCCGAGCGCGAGCGTGACCTTCGGGCCGAAGCGGATCGACAGCTTCGCCGAGACCGGCGACAGCAGCAGCATCGCGACCCCGCTGGGCAGCATCGCGAGGCCGCCGGCGAGCACCGAGGAGCCGAAGCCATAGCCGGTCGCCTCCGGCGCCTGCACGTACGACGCCGTCCCGATCAGCGACGCGAACAGCGCGAAGCCGACCGCGAGCGAGGCGACGTTGGTGAGCAGCAGCGCCGGGCGGGCGTTGGCGACGACGTCGACCAGCGGCGAGGCGGCCCGCCGTTCGACGGCGACGAAGACGGCGATGCCGACGAGGGCGGCCGCCAGCAGGCCGACCGTGCGGGCGTCGCCCCACCCCCACGCGTTGGCCTGCGCGAGCGGGAGCAGCAGGCAGACGAGCGTCGCGCTGAGCAGGGCGGTGCCGCCGAGGTCGAGCCGGCCGCGACCCGTCCGCGGCGGGTCGCTGATCGCGGCGGCGATCCCGGCGAAGGCGAGCGCGCCGCCGCCGACGCAGGTCCAGAACAGCACGTGGTAGTCGGCGTGCTCGGCGACGAGCGCGGCGAGCGGGAGGCCGAGCGCCCCGCCGATGCCCAGCGTCGCGCTGACGAGCGCGATGCCGGCCGGCGCGCGCTCCTTCGGCAGGACGGTGCCGATCAGGCTGATGCCGAGCGGGATCGCCGCGGAGGAGAGCCCGGTGATCGCGCGGCCGACGATCATCACGGCGAGGTTGCTGGTGAGCGCGCAGATCAGCGAGCCGAACGCGAGCGCGACGACCGCCGCGAGCAGCATCAGCCGCTTGCCGTAGAGGTCGCCGAGTCGGCCGAAGACCGGGACGGCGACCGCCGCCGAGAGCAGCGTCGCGGTCAGCAGCCACTGGGTGCCGCTCGTCGTGCTGCCCAGGTCGGCCTGGATCTGGCCGAGGACCGGGACGAGCAGCGTCTGCGTCAGCGCGACGAGGACGCCGCAGATCGCGACGGTCGCGAGCGCGGCGATCTGCTGCGGCGACCAGCCGTCGGTGTCGGGCGGGTCGGCGACGGCGGTGGAGTCGGGGCGGGTGGCGTTGGACATGGGCCTTCCTGACAGTTTATGCCTCAAGGCAGAATATGCCACAATCGCGGAGGTGAACGCCCCCGCCCCGCGAACCCCTCGCCGATGAGCGCACGCGAACCCACCGACGGCGGATCGCTGCGCGAGCGCAAGCGCGCGGCGGCGAAGGCGCGCGTCGCCGAGGTCGCGATCGAGCTGTTCGCCGCCCACGGCTACGCGGCCGTCTCGGTCGCCGAGATCTGCGCCGCCGCCGAGGTCGCGCCGCGCAGCTTCTACCGCTACTTCCCGGCCAAGGAGGACGTGCTGCTCGAGCCGGTCCGCGAGATGGCCGACCGCGCGGAGGCGGCGCTCGCGGCCGCGCCGGCCCAGCTCTCCGACGCCGACGCGCTCGCGTTCGCGCTGCGCCGGCTCGCCGAGCACATGGTCGACCACTGGACGCGGCTGACCGCCTACTTCGACGTGATCCGCGAGACGACCGCGGTGCGCGCCTCGCCGCTGGTGCAGCTGGCCGACCGCGAGCGCTCGCTCGCCGACCAGCTGCTGGCGCGCCGCCGCGCCACGCCGCCGCCCGACTGGCAGACGCGGCTGCTCGTCGCCCGCTCCGTCGCCGCCTTCCGCGTCTGGCTGGACGAGGTGCGCGGCGGCGAGGTCGCCGACCCGCTCGCCCACTTCGACCGCATCCTCGCCGCCCGCTGAGCGGCATCCGGCGGCGGCCGGTCGCCGCTCTCAGCGCGCCTCGTCGTAGTCGCGCCACCAGCCGGGGCGGCCCCACGGCGTCTCGGGGCGCGGCTGGCGCTCGCCGTCGAGGTCGACGTCGACCGCCTCGTCGAAGAAGCAGATCAGGTCCCGCACGGCGAGCGCGTCGTGGCGCGGCCGGCGATAGGTCCAGGCGACGTTCTCCAGCAGCTCCCCGCCGACCCGCGCCGAGAAGTACGAGGCGACCCCCTTGTAGGCGCACTCGGTCCGCAGCGGGCTCGGCTCCAGCTCGGCGAGCACGTCGGCGCGCGCGAGGTACCAGCGGGTCGGCAGCCCGGTCTCGAACAGCGCGCGGGCGTGCCGGGCGTCGGCGAGCACGACGCCGCCGGCGGAGACGACGACGTGGCGCGAGGTCGGCCGCACGTCGATGCGGTGGTAGGGGTCGATCGCGTGGGCGACCAGCCGCTCGTCCTCCTCGAACCAGGCGTCGAGGTCGTCCCACGCGAACGAGACGTGGCCGTCGAGTCCGGGCGCGCCGGCGGGCGGGGCGACCGGCTCGAGGTCGGCGAGCCGCTCCCAGCGGACGTCGTCGCGCGGGACGAAGTAGCGCGCCAGCGCGCCGTGCCGGTGGAGCAGCTTCGCGCGGCGGCTGTCGATCACCGTCTCGCCGCCGCGCAGCGCGCGGACCCACCGCGGGGAGGGCTCGACGAACAGCAGCTCCCCGGCCGGGATCTCGACGTTGAACCGTCCCGCCGGCCGTTGCCCGAACGGGCCGGAGCCGATCGTCAGCGACATGCCACGACGCTAGCGGCGCGCCGCGAGCGCGTCCATCGCGCCGCCCGCAGTCGGCGCGTCCGCCGCCGGTCGCCGCCCTCGCCCGACGGCGGCGTCGCCGACCTCACCCGTCGGGCGGCCGAGCTGCTCCGCTGGCGCCGGCGCCGCGCCCCGGGAGCCGGCGCGTGAACCACAGCGACAGCAGCGCGGCCGCCGCGACCGCGCCGATCGCCAGCCGCAGCGCGTCGAGCTGCGCCGCGCCGTAGTGGTCGGCGACCGCCTGCGCGTCGGCCTCCGACACGCCCAGGTCGCGGGCGGCGCGCTCGACCTCGTCGACCGGGACGACGGGGATGCCCTCGCGCGCCACCTGCTCGACCTGCGCGCGCACCGCCGCCGGGATCTCCTGGTTGCGCTCGACCGCGTTGGCGAAGCCGGCCGTCAGCGCCGCGATCAGCACCGACCCGATCAACGCCGTCCCGAGCGAGGCGCCGAGGTTCTGCGCGGTGCCCTGCAGGCCGCCGGCCTCGTTGATCCGCTCCGGCGGGACCGACGACATCACGACGTTGCCGAGCTGGGAGACGAGCAGCCCCGCGCCGACGCCGAACAGCGCCAGCGCGAGCGCGAACGGCGTCGTGTCGAGCTCGACCTCGATCGTCGCCAGCAGCAGGATCGACGCGGCCGCGAGCGCGACCAGCCCCGCCTGAGCGACCCGCTTGGGGGCGAGCCCGGCCGCCAGCCGCGGGCCGAGCAGCGCCGCCGCGAACATCGTCACCGACATCGGGAACAGCCGCTTGCCGGTCTCGAAGGCGTCGAGCCCGAGCACGACCTGCAGGTAGACGGGCAGGACGAAGAAGGTGCCGAGCAGGATCAGCTGCTGGGCGACGAGCGTCGAGAGGCCGGCCCGCAGCGCGGGGATCCGCAGCAGCGCGCGGTCGAGCAGCGTCGAGCGCCCCTGCTGCTCGCGCCGCTCCTCCCACGTCGCGAACAGCGCGAGCGTGCCGAGGCCGGCGAGCACGAGGAACGGCACCGCCGAGAAGCCGAGCGGCGTGATCTCCCGCCCGCCGATCGTCAGCGCCCCGCGCGGCAGCACCCAGCCCCACTCGCTGCTCTTCAGCACGCCGAAGACGGCCAGCCCGAGGCCGAGCGCCGACAGCGCGACGCCGACCACGTCGACGCCGCCGCCCGCGCGCGCCGCCGACGCCCCGGCGCGCAAGATCCGCCGGGCGAGCAGGATCCCGACGACGACGACCGTCTCGCCCGCGAAGACGTAGCGCCAGCTCAGCTCGGTCGTCACCCAGCCGCCGATCAGCGGGCCGGCGGCGATCGCGGCGCCGGCGGTCCCGCCGATGACGCCGAACGCGACCGCTCGCGCGCGGCCGTCGTAGAGCGCCGCGACGAGCGCGACGATCGCCGGGATCACGAGCGCCGCGCCGAGCCCCTCGACCAGCGACCAGCCGATCAGCAGCACGGTCAGGTTCGGGCTGAGCGCGGTCGTCAGCGAGCCGAGCCCGTAGACGGCGAGCCCGATCGCGAAGGCCCGATCGCGCCCGAGCAGGTCGCCGAGCTTCGCGCCCGCGAGCATGAAGGCCGCCATCACCAGCGTGTACGCGGTGATCGCCAGCTGGACTCCCTGGATCGTCGTGTCGAGGTCGGCGACGATCTGCGAGATCGAGACGTTCATCACGCTGCTGTCGAGCACCATCACGAACTGCGCCGCCGCCAGCACCGCGACCGGCAGCCACGCCCGGCGCCGGTCGGCGGCCGGCGGCGCGGCGAGGTCGTCGCTGCCGGCCCTCACCGATCCTCCGGGCGCGGGTGAGGCCGGGCTGCGGCGCCGCGGGCGGGGCCGTCGGCGTCGACGACGACGGTGCCGGCGACGCGGTCGTGGAAGCCGCGGCGGCGGTCGTCGACGAGGATCGGGAGGAAGCCGGCGAACAGCGGGATCGCGGCGAGCGTCAGCGCGACGAAGCGCAGCAGCGCCCGCCGCGGCGAGATCGTCGCCCCGTCCTCGTCGCAGACGCGGAAGCGCATCAGGCGCGCGCCGGGCGTCTGCCCCGTCGTCGACCAGCAGACGGCGAAGTAGGCGACGGTCCAGGTCAGGTAGGCGGCGCCGCCGACGGCGAGCGCGACCGGCTTCAGCTCCGAGGGCAGCGTCAGGACCGTGAAGGCGAGCGCGACGGCGGCGGCGGTCGCGATCGCGACCGCGTTGAGGAGCACGGCGTCGGCGGTGAAGGCGATCGCCCGCGTCACCAGGCCGACGTACCGGCCGGGCCGCGCCGCGGTGGCGGCCGCAGGCATGCGGCCGGCGAGGCTCACGAGGGCCCGGCCCGCCCGAGCGGCACCAGCGCGTCGTCGGGCGGCGGCGGGCGATGGAGGAAGCGGCGCGCGAAGCGCTCCAGGCGCGCGTCGGCGCGGCGCGAGCGCTCGCCGACCTCCTCGGCGACCTGGTCGGCGAGGCCGCTCCCCTGCTGCGCGATCGCCTCGGTCACCGCCGGGCTGCGCGCGATCTCCTCGACGACACGCCACAGCTCCTCGCTGGCGAGCACCCGCGCGACGCTCGCGTCGAGCAGGCGGCTGTCGAGCAGCTGGGCGACGAGCCGCTCGGCGCCCGCGCTCTCCAGCGCCTGCGCGACGAGGTCGGCGGTCAGGCGGCTGTCGAGGGCGCGCTCGACCATCCGCGCCGTCGCGGGATCCTCGGCGACGCGCGCGGCCAGCCGCGTCACCGTGTCGTCGTCGAGCGCCGTCGCGACGACGCGATCGACGAGCGGGCTGCGCATGACGAGGTCGACGGCGTCCGCGGCGACACGCGAGCGCAGCGCCCGCTCCAGCGCCGCCAGCGCGGCCCGCGACGCCTCCTCGCAGCCGCGGCGCGCGGCGCGCCGCGGCAGCCGGGCGACGGCCGGTCCGAGGCCGAAGGGGTCGACGAGGCGCGCTGCGGACGTCACAGGCAGACGGTCGCACCGGCCCGCCCGCGCGCGCAAGGTGACCGACACCCCAACCGTCGGTGGTGCGCACCCCAGCACGCGCGAGCAGCGGACGACGCCGGCGCGCCAAGTTGCGGACTGATGGCGGCCACTTTGCCGACGCACGCCGCGCGCGTGGTGCAATGGTTCGCTCGGAAGACGTCCGCAGCGGAGGCCAGCCGCAGATGGCGAGCAGCGTCCCGGAGGTGCGCAGGCTGCCGGCGCAGCGCGAGTTGCGCGTCGCGTCGTGGCTGCGCGCGGCCGGCGCGGCGGCGCTCGCCGCAGCGGTCGCCGCGGCGGCCTTCCTCGCGGTCGACGGCGTCAGGCGCGAGCCGGCGGTCGCGGCCCTCGCCGCGGTCCTCGTCGCCGCGCTCCTGCTGCTGCTCGCGCAGCGCAGCGCCGGCCGCGCGCTCGCGTCGGAGAACCGGCGGCTGACCGCCGCGGCGGCGACGGCGACGCGGGAGCTGCGCGCGTCGCGGGCGCGGATCGCGGCGAGCGCCGAGCGGGAGCGCCGCCGGATCGAGCGCGACCTCCACGACGGCGCCCAGCAGCGGCTCGTCGCGCTGCGGATCGAGCTGGAGCTGGCGGAGGAGCTGATCGGCCGCGACCCGTCGCTCGCGGCCGAGCGGCTGCGCGAGCTGGAGCGCGAGGTCGACGAGGCGCTCGAGGAGCTGCGCGCGCTCGCGCACGGCGTCTACCCGCCGCTGCTCGCCGACCGCGGCCTCGTCGAGGCGCTGCGCGCGAGCGCCGCGCATGCCGCGCTCCCCGTCGAGCTCGACGCGACCGGCGTCGGCCGCTACTCGCCGGAGATCGAGAGCGCGGTCTACTTCTGCGCGCTGGAGGCGCTCCAGAACGCCTGCAAGCACGCGGCCGGCGCCGACCGGGTCGCGATCGCGCTCGACGGTCGCAGCGGTTGGGAGCTGCGCGCCTCCGTGACCGACGACGGCGCCCGCCTGCCAGCCGGCCGGCTGGCGCCCGGCGCAGGCATCACGAACATGCACGACCGGCTCGCGGCGGTCGGCGGCCGGCTCGAGATCGGCCCGGCGCCCGGCCGCGGCTGCGCCGTCCGCATCCGCGTCCCCGTCCCGCTGCCGGTCCGCCGGCCTCCCGGCCGGCCGCGGTGAGGCGCGCATCACCCCCGCGCTCGTGCGCGGACGGCCGGCTTGGCAGGGTCGTGCCCTTGCCGCGCGGCGCGTGGCGCGACACCGTGCGATCGACCGCCACGACGAGGAGCCAGCGCATGAGCGGCACGGTCACCGTGCTCGCCGTCGACGACCAGGAGGTCTTCCGCCGCACCGCGCGCCGGCTGCTCGCCGCGGCGCCCGGCTTCGAGCAGGTCGGGGAGGCGGCGTCGGGGCCGGAGGCGCTGCGGCTGGCGGCCGAGCTGAGACCGGACCTCGTGCTGCTCGACGTCCGCATGCCCGGGATGGACGGGATCGAGACCGCACGACGGCTGGCGCGCTCGGGCGTCGGCGCGACCGTCGTGCTGATCTCGCTCGGCGAGCTGCCCGACCCGGTCTCGCTGCGGTCGGTCGGCGCCGCCGGCTGCCTGCGCAAGCAGGACCTCTCGGTCCGCGCCCTCGACCGGGCCTGGGCGGCCGCGACCGGCGGCGCCGCTACCGACGCTCCGAGAGGTAGATCAGCGCCGCCTTGACGCGGCGGCTGACGTCGGGCGCCTGCGCGAGGCCGAGCTTCAGGAAGATCGCGTTGATGTGCTTCTCGACGGCGCGCTTGGTCAGCACCAGCTCGTCGGCGATCGCCTGGTTGCTGCGCCCGCGCGCGACGTGGGAGAGGATCTCGACCTCGCGCGGCGTCAGCTCCGCCAGCGGCGAGCGCTCGATCCGCCGCCGCTCGGCGATCAGCCCGTCGACGACGCGCGCGTCGACGACCGAGCCGCCGCGCGCGACCGTCTCGATCGCGGCGGCCAGCTGACCGCCGCTCTGGACGCGCTCCTTCAGCAGGTAGGCGCGGCCGTCGGAGCCCTCCTCCAGCAGCGCGATCCCGTAGCGCGGATCGGCGAACTGGCTCAGCACGACGACGCCGACGCCGGGGTGGCTGCGGCGCAGCGCCGCGGCGACCTGCAGGCCCTCGTCGCTCTGCGACGGCGGCATGCGGATGTCGGTGACGACGACGTCGGGACGCGCCTCCTCGACGGCGCGCAGCAGGCCGTCGCGGTCGCCGCAGGCCGCGACGACCTCGATCCCGCCGCTGCGCTCCAGCACGTGCGCCAGCGCCTCGCGGACGAGGAAGCTGTCGTCTGCGATCGCCACGCGGATCGCGCTCGCGTGCGCCGTCCCGCCGTCAGCTCGCGCAACGGCCTCCATCTCGCCCACTATCCGGTCCGCAGGCGGTGCCGGTCAACCCCGCGGCGCCTCCCGCGCGGCGACCTGGCGCCCGCGCGTCCGCCGTCCGCCTTCCGCGGGGCGGATGCGCGCACGAGGGCGGGGCGGGTGCCGGCCGGCTTGCCGCCCGCGCGGCGGCGCGCGAGCATCGGCGCACGACGAGGCCCGTCCCGGCGAGCGGCTGCCGCCCGCCGGGCACGGCTGGACAGGAGCAAGCGAGATGCTGACGTTCGCGGCCGACTACCCGTTCCTCGACGTCCTCTGGACGATGATCATCTTCTTCGCCTGGGTCGTCTGGATCTGGATGATGGTCGTCATCCTCAGCGACCTCTTCCGACGCCGCGACATCGGCGGTTGGACGAAGGCGGCGTGGTGCGTCTTCATGATCGTGCTGCCGTTCCTCGGCGTGCTCGTCTACCTGATCGCCCAGCACGACGGCATGGCGCGGCGCAGCAGCGAGCAGGCCGAGGCGATCCAGCGCCAGTTCGACGACCACGTGCGCGCCGTCGCCGGCGGCGACGGCGCCGTCGCGGAGATCGAGCGCGCCGAGGGCCTGCTCGCGAGAGGGACGATCACGCGAGCCGAGTTCGACGCGCTCAAGGCGAGAGCGCTCGCCGCCCACTGATCGGGCGGCGGCCGGCCGATGAGCGGCAGCCCCGTCTCCAGCGGCCCGGGGCTGTCGGCGCGCCGGCTGCTCGTCCCGCTCGCGCTGGCGCAGTTCATCTGCAGCTTCGCCGGCTCGAACATGAACGTGATGATCAACGACATCAGCACCGACCTGGACACGACCGTCCAGGGGGTGCAGACGGCGATCACGCTGTTCCTGCTCGTGATGGCGGTGCTGATGATCCCCGGCGGCAAGCTGACCGACCGCTGGGGCCGCAAGCGCTGCTTCGTCGCCGGGCTCGCGCTCTACGGCGTCGGCGCGCTGATCAGCGCCGCCTCGCCCGACCTCGCCGTGCTGATCGTCGGCAACTCGCTGCTGGAGGGCGTCGGCACCGCGCTGCTGATCCCGCCGGTCTACATCCTCGCGACGCTCGCCTTCACCGAGAAGGCGTCGCGAGCGCGCGCCTTCGGGCTGATCAGCGGCGCCGGCGGCGTCGGCGCGGCGGCCGGGCCGCTGATCGGCGGCCTGATCGCGACCGCGATCAGCTGGCGGGCGGCCTTCGTCTTCCAGGCGCTCGTCGTCGCGGCGATCGTCGTGCTCGCCCGCCGCGTCGAGGACCCGCTGCCGGCCGACCCGACCCGCCGGTTCGACCTGGTCGGCGCGGTGCTGTCGGCGGCCGGCATGCTGCTGCTCGTGCTGGGGATCCTGCAGGCCGGCACGAACGGCCTCCTGGTCGCGATCCTCGTCGCCCTCGGCGCGATCTTCCTGCTGCTGTTCTTCCGGCACGTCCGCGCCGACGAGCAGGCCGGCAGGGAGCCGCTGCTGTCGCTCTCGCTCTTCCGCGATCGGACCGCCAACCTGGGGCTCGTCACGCAGAACGTCCAGTGGCTGCTGCTGCTGGGGATCAGCTTCGTCGTCGCGGTCTTCCTCCAGACCGTGCGCGGCCTCAACCCGATCGAGACCGGCGCCGTCTTCACCGCCGCGACCGTCGGCGTCCTCGTCTCCTCGGTCGCCGCCGGGCGGCTCGTGCAGCGCTACCCGCAGCGCACGCTCGTCCGCGTCGGCTTCGTCACGACGGTCGCCGGCATCGCGCTGCTGCTCGCGCTCGTCGGCCTCTCCGACCGGTCGGTCATGCTCGTGCCCGGGCTGCTCGTCGCCGGCCTTGGGCTCGGCGTCATGCTGACGCCGTCGGTGAACATCGTGCAGTCGGCCTTCCCGGAGCGCCAGCAGGGCGAGATCTCCGGCCTGTCGCGCAGCATCTCCAACCTCGGCTCCTCGCTCGGCACCGCGATCGCGGGCACGATCCTCGTCTCCGACCTCGCCTCCGGCAACCGCACCTACGTCGTGGCGATGATCGTGCTCGCCGGCTTCGCGCTCGTCGGCCTCGCCGCCGCGACCCGCCTCCCGCCCGACGAGCCCGCCGGGCAGGCCGCTCCGGAGACCGCGCGGTGACGGCCCGTCGCCTCGCCGCGCTCGCGGCGCTCGCGCTCGGCGCCGGCGGGCTCGCGCTCGCGCTGGTCGTCGCCGTCGGCGCCTTCCCGCGCGGACCCGTCGCGCTCGCCTGCCTCGCGCTCGCCGCGACCGCCGCCTGGTACGGCCTGCTGCGCACCGGCGCCGTGCGCGCCGGCGGCCTCGCGCTCGGCCTGCTCGGCGTCGGCGCGGCGGTCGCGCTGATGGCGCGCGACCGGCTCGTGGAGGAGGCGGTCGCGGTCGCGGCGCTCGCGGCCGCGCTCGCGCTGGCGCGGCGGAGCTTCGCGGGACGGGCGCGGCTCCCGCCGCGGGCGGCGCCGCGCCGGCCGGTGCTGTTCTTCAACCCCAAGTCGGGCGGCGGCAAGGCGGCGCGCTTCGCGCTCGCCGACGAGGCCCGCGCGCGCTCGATCGAGCCGATCGAGCTGCATCCGGGCGACGACCTCGAGCGGCTCGTGCGCGACGCGGTCGCCGCCGGCGCCGACGCGCTCGCGATGGCCGGCGGCGACGGCTCGCAGGCGATCGTCGCGGCGGTCGCCGCCGAACACGACCTGCCGTACGCCTGCGTCCCGGCCGGCACCCGCAACCACTTCGCGCTCGACCTCGGCGTCGACCGCGACGACGTCGTCGGCGCCCTCGACGCCTTCGTCGACGGCGGCGAGCGGCGCGTCGACCTGGCGGAGGTCAACGGCCGCGTCTTCGTCAACAACGTCTCGCTCGGCCTCTACGCCGAGGCGGTCCAGCGCGGCGGATACCGCGACGCGAAGCTGCGCACGCTGCTCGACACGATCCCGGCGACGATCGGCCCCGACGGCGCCGGCCTCGACCTGCGCTGGCGCGGACCCGGCGGCACGGAGCATCGCGCCGGCGCCGCGATCCTCGTCTCCAACAACCGCTACCGGCTCGGCCGCGCGATCGGCTCCGGCACCCGCCCGCGGATCGACGACGGGCTGCTCGGCGTCACCGTCGTCGGCCGCTCGATCGGCCGCGGCGGCGAGGGTCGGCTGCCGCAGCGGCCGTGGCGCGAGTGGTCTGCGCCGGCCTTCGACGTCGACGCCGACCACGTCATCCCCGCCGGCATCGACGGCGAGGCGGCGCGGCTGCACCCGCCGCTGCGCTTCCGCATCCGCGCGGGCGTCCTGCGCGTGCGCGTCTCCCGCCGCCACCCGGGCGCCTCGCCGTCGGCGGCGATGCCGGAGGGGCTGCGGGAGGGGGCTCGCGCGCTGGCGCGGATCGCGGCCGGCCGCGATGATCGACACGGCGGCGACGCCTCCCCCGACCAACCCCCACCGACGAAGGAGCGACGATGGAGATCCTCGAAGTCGAAGTGAAGGAGCGGCTGAGACGCGAGGCGGTCGCCGAGCGGCTGCGCGACCTCGCCGACATGCTCGCCCGCCACAACGAGCTCGAGTTCGAGCGCGGCGGCATGCGCTTCAAGGTCAAGGTCCCCGACGAGGTCGAGCTGAAGGTCGAGCTCGAGGTCGAGAGCGACGAGCGCGAGCTGGAGATAGAGCTGAAGTGGTGAGGTGAGGCGGCCGGCCGCGCACGCCCGGCCGGCCGCCTCGCGCCTCACACGTTCCCGGCGAGGATCTCTCTCGTCAGCGTGCAGCAGCAGCCGCCGGCCTCCAGGCAGGCGCGGCCGTGGGCGGCCGAGCCGGCGGTGCGGGCGAGGCCGGCCTGCGCGGCGGCGGCGCGGCGGCTGCCGCGCCGCTCGTGGACGACCTCGCCGGCGACGATCGTCGTCGTCACGTCGAGGTCGGTCGCCTTCGCGGCGCCCGACTTCAGCAGGTCGCCGTCGAGCACGATCACGTCGGCGGCGCGGCCGGGCTGGAGCGTCCCCTTCCACGTCTCGGCGCGGTCCTGCCACGCCGGCGTGCTCGTGCAGGTGCGGATCGCCTCGCGCAGGGTGATCCGCTCGGCGGTGCCGGCGACGCCGCCGAACTGGCCGCGGCGCAGGACCGCGCTCGCGACGCCCTGGCGCCAGTCGGGCGGGGTGACCGGCGCGTCGGAGGCGGTGGAGACGCACACGCCGGCGTCGAGCGCCGAGCGGTACGGCCACTGCCAGTCGGTCCGCTCCGGGCCGATCACGCCGTCGAGCGTGCGCCCGAGCAGGTACTTGATCGAGGCGTTCATGTTCGCGCCGATGCCGTGCTTGGCCATCGTCCGCAGCGTCGCTCTCGGCGTCAGGTCGGCGTGGATGACGTAGTGGCGCGGGTCGCGCCGGCGGTGGGCGCGCATCGCCCGCACGTACGCCCGCACGACCGCCTCGATCGCGGCGTCGCCGGTCGCGTGCGTGCCGATCTGCATCCCGGAGCGGTGGGCGAGGCGGATGATCGACTCCAGCGTCGCGAGCTGCTCGGCCGGCGTCGCGCCGGCGACCGTCAGCGACCCGTTGCGGCCGTCGAGGTAGGGCTGCTTCAGCCACGCCGTCTGCGCCGCGGTCGGGATCCCGTCGGCGAAGACCTTCATGCCGGCGACCCGCAGCCTTCTCGCGTCGACGCCGCGCAGCGGTCTGTAGGCGGCGAGCGCCGCCCGCGCCGAGTCGAGCGAGGCGCCGGCGCTGAGCAGCACGTTGAGCCGCACCGGCAGTCTGCCCTCGCGCACCAGCCGCCGCATCAGCGCCAGCGTCCCGACGTCGATGCCGGGATCGGTCAGGCTCGTGATGCCGATCGAGTGCAGGTAGCCGAGCCCGCTCACGAGGCTGTCGGAGACCTCCTTCGGCGTGAACGCCGGCACGATCCGCCGCACGAGCCCGGCGGCGCCCTCGCGCAGCACCCCGGTCGGCTCGCCGTCGGCGTCCTTCTCGATCACGCCGCCGGGCGGCGGGACGGTGTCGCGCGTCACGCCTGCGAGCCGCAGCGCCTTCGAGTTGACCGCGACCGCGTGGTAGTCGAACGAGGTCAGGATCACCGGGTGCTCGCCCGAGACCGCGTCGAGGTCGTGGCGGGTCGGCGCGCGGCCGATGCGGTTCTCGTTCCAGCCGCCGCCGCGGATCCACGACTCGCCCGGCCCGGCCGCGGAGGCGGCGTCGCGCACGGCGGCGGCGAGCTCGTCGATCGTCGCCGTGTCGACCGGCAGGTTGGCCGGCGGCAGCGACAGGCCGAAGCCGCTGAAGTGCAGGTGGGAGTCGTTGATCCCGGGCATCACCGTGCCGCCGCGGGCGTCGATCACCTGCGTCCTGCGCGTCGCCAGCCGCCGCAGGTCGCGCGTGCGGCCGGTCGCCAGCACGCTCCCGCCGCGCAGCGCGACCGCCTCGGTCACGGTGAAGCGGCGGTCGAGGCAGAGCACGCTGCCGTTGACGATCAGCAGGTCGGCGGTGCGGGCCGGTCTGCGCCGGCGCGCTCTTCTCGCCGCGAGCGCCTCGTCGGCTCCCAGCAGGCCGGCCGCCCCGAAGGCGGCGGCGCCCTTGATGAACTGACGTCGGTCGAACGCTGAATTCACTCCCGCTCCTTGCGGCCGGCTGGATAATGCTCACGGGACCCTGGCGGAGGAGCTGTGCGGTGGCAATCACTCAGATGAGCGATCTCGATCTCGTGCCGGCGGCGCGGCTGCGCGCGCTGGCGCACATCGCGCAGCAGGCGGCACGGCGCGACGCGCCGGCGCGCCGGGCGGCGCGCGCGCTCGACGCCGTCGCGGAGCTGACCGCCTGCGACGCCCTCTCGCTCTACGCCTGGGACCCGGTCGCCCGCGACCACGCGCTCGTGCGCGGCTGGGGCTACGCGCCGGCCGACTTCCCCGAGCGCGGCGGCGGCGACCTGCTCGCCGACGACGGCTACCAGCTCGCGCGCCGCAACCGCTGGCCGCTGCGGCTCACCGACGTGCGGCGCCGGCGGCCGCCGCTGCACCGCGTGCTGGAGCTGGCCCGCTTCGGCGAGGGGATGACCGCCTGCCTCTTCACCGCCGACGGCCGCTACACCGGCGTCGTCAACCTCAACGTCGAGCGCGACGAGCCGTTCGACGACGGCCTGCTCGCCGTCGTCGCGCTGGCCGTCCCCGCGCTCGCGGAGATCACCGACGCGACCGGCTCGCTGCAGGAGGCGGCGGGGCTGCTGCCGGCCGGGATGCCGGCCGTCGTGCTGCGGCCCGACGGGACGGCCGTCGCGCTTCCGCACCGCGCCAGCTCGCCGCTGCTCGCGCCCGGCGGCGCGGCGCTCGCGGCCGCGCTGCGCCGCGCGCCGGCTGGGCCCGGCACCGCCGCCTTCCTCGTCGCCGAGCCCGACGGGGCACTGACGCGCGTGCTGGTCGTCCGCCCGGCCGACCCGAGCGCCGGCCGCGCGCTGCTGGTCGGCGCCGAGCCGGCTTCGGTGCCGCTCAGCCGGCGCGAGCTGGAGGTCGTCACGCTGCTGGTCGACGGCGCGACCAACCCGGAGATCGCCGAGCGCCTCGTCGTCAGCCGCCACACCGTCGCGACCCACCTCGCCCACATCCTCGACAGACTCGGCGTCGCGACGCGCGGGGCGGCCGCCGCGCGGGCGGTGCGCGACGGGCTCACGCTCGTCGAGGCCGCCTGAGCGCGGGCGGGCCGGCGCTGGCGGGCGGGAGCGCCGGCGGGCGGGCGCTGGGGCGGGCGGGAGCGCGGGCGCGCGACGAGGCGGCGCCGGCGCGCGCGCCGGCCGGCTGCCTACAGGTCGCGCTCGTAGACGAACATCACCGGACCGTCGGGGCCGTCCTCGCGGTTGGTGAAGCCGAAGCGCTCGTAGAGGCGGCGCGCGGCGACGTCGTCCTCGGAGGTGCCGAGGTCGATCGTGTCGGCGCCCTCCGCCCGCGCCAGCTCGAGCGTCGCCGTCATCAGCGCCCGCCCGAGCCCCTCGCCGCGCCGCTCGGGCACCACGTACAGCTCGGCGAGGTAGCACTCGCGCGCGGTCGACCAGATCGACGGGCGGAAGCGCAGGACCGCCAGCCCGACCGCCGGCTCGCCGACCAGCAGCACGGCGAAGTCCGGGCCGGCGAGCAGCTCGCCGATCCGCGCGGCGAGCGCGTCGGGCGCCGGCGTCGGCCAGTCGTACTCGCGGTTGAAGTCGTGCAGCAGCCGCCCGATCGTCGCCGCGTCGGCGTCCCGAGCCCGGCGCACGGCGGGCACCTTGGCGGCTGCCTCCGACCGCTGCTCGCCTGTTCCCCGCTCGGACACCGGCCCAGCGTAACGCGGTCGCGCGAGTGCCACCGGGCCGGTCGCTAGCATGCGGCTGGCGTGGCCAAGAGCGAGTACACGATGCTCGAGGTGGCGGGGCGCGAGGTGCGCCTCTCCAACCCGGCGAAGGTCTACTTCCCGAAGCCCGGGTGGACGAAGCTCGACCTGGCCCAGTACTACGTCGAGGTCGCCGACGCCGCGCTGATCCACCTGCGCGAGCGCCCGACCGTGATGAAGCGGTTCGTGAACGGGATCATGGAGGACCCGATCTGGCAGAAGCGGGTCCCGGCGAGAGTGCCCGACTGGCTGGAGACCGCGACCGTCGCCTTCCCCTCCGGCCGCACCGCCGAGGAGCTGGTCGCCGCCGACGCCGCCCATCTCGCGTGGGCGGTCAACCTCGGCGTGATCGACTTCAACCCGTGGCCGGCGCGCCGCGACGACCTCGACCACCCCGACGAGCTGCGCGTCGACCTCGACCCGACTCCCGGGGTCGGCTGGGATGAGGTGCGACGGACGGCGCTGGTCGTGCGCGACGTGCTCGCCGACCACGGGCTGCGCGGCTACCCGAAGACCTCCGGCTCGAAGGGGATCCACGTCAACGTCCGGATCGAGCCGCGCTGGGACTTCCTCGAGGTGCGGCGCGCCGCGCTGGCGCTGGCGCGCGAGGTCGAGCGGCGGGCGCCCGAGCTGGCGACGAGCAAGTGGTGGAAGGAAGAGCGCCACGGCGTCTTCGTCGACTACAACCAGAACGCCCGCGACCGCACCGTCGCCTCCTGCTACTCGGTCCGCCCGACCGTCGACGCGCGCGTCTCGTGCGCGCTCGATTGGGACGAGGTGCCCGACGTCGAGGCCGGCGACCTGCGGCTCGATACCGTCCCCGAGCGGCTGCGCACCGTCGGCGACCCCTCGGCGACGATCGACGACGAGCCCGGCTCGCTCGACAGCCTCCACGAGCTCGCCCGCCGCGACGAGGAGGAGGGGCTCGGCGACGCGCCGTGGCCGCCCCATTTCCCGAAGCAGAGAAACGAGCCCAAGCGCGTCCAGCCGAGTCGCGACAGGGACCGCCCGACGCAGCGGGGCCGCATCGGCGACCCGCAGCCGGGCGGCCCGCCGCCGGGCGTCAGAGGCGGCCTCCAGCAGGGCTTCGGCGCCAAGCCGCGCAGCGGCCAGGGCCACGAGCACGAGTTCGACGAGCGCTGACGGCTCCGGCGGGGCGCTGGAGCCGTGTCGCAGACCGGACCTGGCCGCGGCCCCGCGGAACCGTGCTCAGCCGGTGACGCCGCCGGCTCTCACGTCGCCGCTGCTGCGGATGACGCGGTCGGCGTGCCGGGCGGTCGCCGGACGGGTGTCCGGGCTCGTCGCCCGCGCCCGGTTGACGATCCGACTCGGCGCGCCGGCCAGCACTCTCACGACGATCCGCAGCTGCCGGCGCTCGCCGGCGCGCAGCGAGCGGAAGGTCCAGCAGTGCCGGCCATCGACCATCCGCGCCCGCCGCGTGGCCGAGACGACCGCGACGCCGTCGGGCAGCGCGTCGCAGACGCGGACGTCACGAACGGCGCGTCTCGAGCGGTTCACGACCCGCAGCATGTACGCGATCCGATCACCGGCACGGAAGCGGCTGCCTCTGCTCGCCTTCGTCAGCGCGAGCCGCCCCTTCGCGGCCCTGGCGGGCCCTCTCGGCTGCTCGGGCGCTCTCGGCTGCTCGGGCATTCTCGGCGTCTCGGGCGTCGTCGGCGTCTCAGGCGTCGTCGGCCTCTCGGGCGTCGTCGGCACGGTCGCGGCCTCGACGCCCACCTGACCGGCGGCGAGCACCCCCGGTTGGTCCTTCCCCTGCTGGAGCGTCACGAAGACCTGGCAATTCGTGTCGCCGTTCCAGAGCCAGACGAGGTCGTCGCGCGAATCCGGGAACACCACCGCCTTGATCGAGACGGCGCCTTCCGCGACGGTCGTCGCGCAGAGGTCGACCGTCGCCGTCTGCCCCCAGATGCCGGTGCCCGCCACGGTCAACGCGTCGCCCGCAAGCGTGGCGTCGCCGGCGCAGACCTGCCAGTCGTCGCCGCCCGTGAGCGTCAGCGCGACCGGCTTGCCGGTCACGTTGGTCTCGATGGTGAACCGCGCAACGTCACCGATCGTGAGCGGGCCGGTCGGCGCCGTGACCTGCAACATCGGGGAGCTGGTCGCAAGCTCGAGGACCGTGTCGAAGTCCGCGGCGGTGAAGTTCGCGCTACAGCCAGCCCACGTCTGGACCTTGTTCCCGGGACCGGAGTCGCTGACGCACCAGATGATCTCCTGGAGAGCAGTGCGCTGGTCGGTGCTGTCGTTGTTCGCCGCTGTGACGCCGGGAAACCCAAGGGGGTACGTGCCGTTCGCAAACGCGACCCCATCGCGAACCGGGTACCCATGCTGCGCCAGGTACCCGATCACGGTCTCCTTGTCCGGACCCAGGGGGTCGTTGCTCGGGTCGAACTTCGGGTTGCCGGTCACCGTCGTCGGCGGGTCCAGGTAGGTGGCCATGCACGAGGACACGTCGTGGTCGGTGCAGTAGGCCCACTGCGACGTGACCTGGCTGCCGTCCTTTCGGGCGACGCACCCCGGCACGCGGGTGCTGTGGGCCGCGTCGATCGTCCCGTCGGCGAGGTACAGCGGAACCGACGCGCCGTCGTCGAGCGCGGTCTCGCGGACGCCGGTGAGGACCAGCATGCTCGGCGAGACCACCGAGTCGGTCGTGCCCTCACAGGCGGGGACCGTCGTGGCCGCGCTCGCTGATCCGGTGGCGGCGCCGAGGCCGATCAGCGCGGTGGCTGTCACCGCGGCAGCCCGGCCGAGCCAACGGCGGGATCGCCTAGCCGGGCGGCTGGTTGCGTTGTGCTTCACCTGATGTCCTTCTTCTTCGTTCTGGGGGACGTGGACCTTCGCCGCTTGGGAACCGGCGCGCCCGATCAAGGCGGACGTCCCGGGCGGGATGAGGATGCGTTCAGACGCTCGGCGGCGACCCCGAGCAGGACGGCGAGGACATCGTCGATCGTGGTGAACGTCCGCCCGATCTCGTGCTTGACGACGCTCAGCCGATGGTCCAGCGAGTTCGGGTGCAGATGCAGGGCCGCTGCGCTGGGGCCGCGCTGGAGGCCGTGGGCGACGTACTGGCGCAGCGTGGCGACGAGTGCGCCGTCGCGCCGCTCGAGCGGCGCGACGATCGCCTCGCGAAGCGCGTGGGCGATGTCGGGGCGGCCGATCAGCAGCGATTCGAGCGTCAGGCTCATGATGTCGACGGGACCGGTACGTCCGTCGGCGCTCGCCACGTCGACCAGCCGCTCGAGGTGGCGCAGCTCGCGGCCGACCTCGCGCAGCGGCGTCGCGTCGCCGAGCACGGCGACGGCGCGCTCCGGGAGGCGTTCGTCGAGTCGTGGCTCGGCGACCTCGAGCGGCGCGATGCCGTATATGCGCTCGCCGCGGACGTTCGTGATCCACCCGGCGCGGCGGAGGTCCATCGCGATTCGCCCGGCCGGGACGACATCCGTCGAGTCGAGGAGGATCACGAGACAGCGGCAACGCGTCGCGATCGGGATGCCGGCTGCCGTGGAGGCCGCGATCACCGCCTGATCGGAGCCCGCAGGATCGAGGAGCACGTTCAGCAACGCCGCCTCGGCATTCGAGCGGTCCGGCTGCATCGCGTCGGTGAGGGCCGCCTGCGTCGCTTCGATGTAGGCGATCAGCCGGGGGATCGCGGCCGGAAGATGGCGGAGCTCTTCGTCGATCGCGGCGTCGAGGATCGCGCCCCACACGATCTGCGGCGTCGTGCGCCCGACCGCGGCGACGTCGTCGGGCGTCATGCCCAGTCGGAGGTACTCCAGCGTGCGTCGAGTCGGGCCGACGAGGGTCCGGTCGCGAGCCGGCTCGCTGCCGCAGAGCAGCGAGACGACCGCTTCGGCGTCCGCTTCAGCGCTGGAGATCTCGGCGTCGGCGTCCGCGAGGATCATCGCGAGCTCCGGATGCGCCGCGCGACGGTGCTCGACGAGTCGGCGCGTGAGCCAGACCCGGTCGACGCGGTCGAGGATCGCGCGAAGCACCGACGTGACCTCGGTCGCCGACGGCATCCCGCCCCCCGTCGCGGCGCTCGATGCGGGGCGGTTCGGGTCGTCGTGGTCCGACGCGGCCCGCAACGCCAGGGCCAGCACGCACCGTCCGTGCCAGCTTCCCAGGTCGAGACCGGTCAGCCGCTGGATGCGGCCGATGCGGTGGCGGACCGACTCGCGATGGAGGGAGAGCGCTCGGGCCGTCGCGCCCACGGCTCCGTCGGCGGCGACGAAGGTCGTGGCGGTTGCGAGCAGCTGCGCGCCGAAGGGCGCGGAGGCGATCGCCGCGGCCGTGGCGCGGAGGCGGAACGCGACCGCGGGGGCGGAGGCGAGGAGCCGTTCGGGCACCAGGTCGAGGTCGGTGAGCGGTCCACGGCGGCCGTGTCGGGCCGCGATGACCACGATCTCGCGGAGCCGGCGTGTGCGGTCGTTCGACGATCCCGGACGGGGCAGCGCTTCGGCGACGATGGCCGCGCCATCGACCCGGGGCGCGGCTGCCCCCGCGGGAAGAGACCCGACGACATGGTCGCTGCCCGTCATCGCGGCGAATCCCATCTCGCGGAGCTCCCTCGCGAGGGCGGCGTGCCCCCGCAGGTCGGCTCCGGGGCGGACCGCGACGAAGATCCGTGCGTCCGTCGGGCCGGGGGCGCGCGGCGCGGCATCGATCGCCTCCGCGATGGCGGCCCTGGCCGTACGCTCAGCCGTGATCCGGGTGTCGTCCGCGTGGGGCGCGGCTCGGCGCGCGATCCGCTCGACCAGCGCGGCGGAGTCGAGCGCGCGACCGCCGCTGCGCAAGAGCGCGCGGAGCTGACACGGGGCGGCGTGGCGGGCGATGGCGCACCAGAGAACCGTGGCGGCCTGGGCGAAGGTCGTGATGATGTCGTCGATCGTCAGACCCCACACCACCATCACCTCGGCGAAGCGGTTGGCGATCTCCCGCAGCTCCTCCTCGCTGTGAGCCCGGTTCTCCAGGAAGGCGAGCAGCACGTGCTCGGAGGCGCGACCGAGCGCGTCGGCGAACGGTCCCTGCAAGACGTCCTCGGGCAGGGCAGCGACGGCCGGTACCGCTCGCGCGGCTCGATCGACCTGTGCGGCGGCGAGCGACGGCAGATCGATCCGGGTCAACGTGGCGACGACGTCAGCCGCGAGCGCGACCGGGCGGTCGACGGTCGGCAGGGACTCGATCTCGCCGCCGGGGGAAGTCGCGTTGGTCATCGGACAGCGCTTCCGCGGGCGATCCCCAGGACTCTCTGACTGTCTGGCGACGGTTGCACTCCGCCCCCATTGTGCGCGGTGGGAGGGGGGTGCCGATCATGCGTCGCCATGAATCTCAGCGTCGCCGACCGTGCTCGGGCCGGACCGCTGGGACCGCGCACTGCCGACGCGCTGCCCGACCGGTCCGCCAGCGCGCTGCGGCACAGTCATTAGGCTACCCTAATAAGGGCACCCTTATAGATGAGGTTCGGATGTCCTACCGCAGGTCCTTGGCCCGGCGATCGACGTGGCATGCGCCGATCGCCCTCCTCCTCGCGCTCGCCGTCGCCCTCGCCTGGGCGGCCGCCGCGCCCTCCCGCTCGGCAGCGGCCGAGCCGGTCCAGATCACCGAAGGCGACGGCCTGCTGTGGGGCCTCAAGCTGTCGTGGCGCAACTACGCCGGGATCGGCACGTGGTCGGATGGCGTCGAGCACCTCGGCGGCGTCGACGGCTACCGCTGGCCGTTCAGATCGGGCACGTACGACCCCGACACGCACAGAGCCGAGCTGCGGTTCGGCGGCAGCGTCCGCTGGACCGCCCACGACGGCGCGCTCGACCTGACGCTGAGCGATCCGCGCCTCTTCGTCGACGGCGACGACGGACGGATCGTCGCCAAGACCGTCAGCAAGAGCGAGTCGACCGGCGAGCTGGTCGACTACGGCGAGATCGCGATCGTCAACGTCGCCGTCGACGGCGACGCGCTGACCGTCGCCGACGGCAAGACGACGTGGAGCGGCCTCACCACCACGCTGACCGGCGACGGCAGCAGAGCCTTCAGCAGGAACTATCCGACCGGCACCAGAATGGACCCGGTCTCGACGACCTACACCGGTCCCGGCGGCCTCCCGAGAGCGACCGGCGACGACTTCGCCGTCGAGGACGCGATCGCCTGGAGCGCGGCCGCGCGCGTCACGGCCGACCCGGCCCGCAACGCCTACGCCTTCCACTACGACCCGGGCGACGAGCTCGTCCACACGCCGGTCGGCGGCTCCGCCGGCCTGGTCGCGCTCGACCCCGACACGCTCGAGCCGGTCGGCACGCCGCTCGGCGCCAACCCGTCGAGCATGTTCGAGAACCACCCGGCGTCGACCTCGGCCCCGTGGACCGGGACCGTCTTCGACGCGGACGGCAGCACCATCTACGCGTTCACCTGGGACAGCTCGACGCAGAGCTACAGCCAGGAGAGACTGCCCGGGGACCTCTGGGCCGACGCGATCCACTTCGACACGGCCCGCTCGCGCCTGATCGCCGTCCGCAGCGGCGAGCTCGTCAGCTGGCGGAAGGTCGGCGGCACCTGGACGCAGACGACGTACACGGTCACCGGCGCGCCGTTGAACACCGACGCGCGCTCGATGGTCGCCGCCGACGCCTTCGGCGAGCTCGTCGTCACCTCGGCCAGCAACCGACCGGTCCTGGTCAGGCTGTCGGGCTCGACCGCGACGGTCAGCGTCCTGCCCGGCGACTACAGCGACCCCGGCGCGCAGCAGGAGCTGTTCAACCAGCCGAGCGCGGTGACGGCCGCGCCCGGCGGCGGCTTCGACCTGAGCAACTTCCGCGGCCAGGTCTTCCAGGTCCGCCGCGACCGCTGGGGCAACCTGCAGCCGCCCGGCCCGCCGCTCGAGCACGGCTTCGGCCAGACGCTCACCGCCGCCGCCGACACGACGAGCCTCGGCACCTCGATCGTCGCCGACTTCTCGCTCAGCACGCTCGGCTTCGTCGAGGATGGCCGCATCGCCGGCACGCTCAGACTCGATGAGCAGCTCGGCGCCGGCGTGATCAGCCCGATCGGGATCGCGGCCGGCCCCGACGGCTCGCTGTACGTCAACGCCAGCGGCACGCAGACGAAGTACGAGCGCGCCGGCTACGCGCCGCGCGTGACGACCCAGCCGCAGGACGCCGTCGTCTCGCTCGCGGCCGGCGTCGAGGCAGGGCAGGCGACCTTCACGGCAGCCGGCGGCGCGCGCGCGTGGAGAGGCGCCGACGCGACCCCGGCGATCCGCTGGCAGACGCGCGCCGGCGACAGCGGCCGCTTCGCCGACATCCCCGGCGCGACCGGCCAGAGCGTGACGCTCGACGCCGTCGCCGACGACAACGGCCGCCAGGTGCGCGCGGTCTTCACCAACGCCAACGGCGAGGTCGGCACCCGCGCGGCGACGCTGACCGTCAACACCGCCGCCGCGATCGCCGTGCAGCCCTCCGACGTCGCCGTCACCGCCGGCCAGACGGCCGAGATCAAGGTGATGCCGGTCGGCAACCCGGCGCCCCAGATCCAGTGGCAGATGAAGACCGGCGCCTTCTGGGCCGACGTCGACGCGGAGTCGGGCGACTTCGAGGTCGACGGCGGGTTCCTGCGGATCCCGAACGCGACCGCCGCGATGAGCGGGACGCAGTTCCGCGCCCGCCTGCGCAACCGCATCACCCCCGGGTCGGAGGCGTGGAGCACCGTCCACACGCGCGCCGTCACGCTGACCGTCACCGCGCCGGTGACGACGCCGCAGACCTTCGGCGGCGGCCACCTCGACTGGGGCTTCGCCAACCGCTGGCGCTGCTACGTCGTCGGCGGCGTCTCGCGCGGCGCGATCGTCCCCTCCGACGGGGCGTCGCAGCTCCCCGGCACGCGCGCGAACGGGCCGCTCTGCGACGGCCGCGACGCCGGCTCGGAGATCGTCCGCTTCGGGATCCGCGGCGGCGGCTACGACCCCGCGACCGGCGCGCTCGAGCTGCGGCTGCGCGGCACGGTGCGCTTCTGGGGCCACGACTACCACGTGCCGGGCAGCACGACGCCGCAGCTCGACACGACCTTCTCGAACCTGCGCCTCGTCGCAGCCGGCGGGCGCGGGACGCTCTACGCCGACGTCGCCGGCGCGACGATGGACGCGCCGATCCCGGTCGCCCGCACCCAGGTGCCGCTGGTGACGGTCTCGCTGCCTGGCGATCCGATCGCGCGCGCCGGCGGCCTCGACTGGAGCGGGCTGGAGACGACGCTGACCGCCGAGGGCTCCGCCGTCTTCGGCAACTACCCGGCCGGCGAGCCGTTCGACCCGATCTCGCTGTCGGCCGACTACGGCACGCCGGAGCCCGACCCGCAGCCGCAACCCGGACCGCAGCCCCAGCCCGAGCCACAGCCGCAGCCGAGAGCGCCGGCCGCGCGGGCGACGATCGTCGCCGGGAGAGCGCGCGCGGCGCTGAAGCGCGGTCAGCGGGTCGCGCTGGCCGCGCGCGTGCGCTGCCCGGCCCGCGGCGGCGCCTGCGCCGTCAAGGCTCCGAAGCGGGTCGCGCTGCGGATCGCCGGCAGACGCCACGTCGCGGCGGTGCTCGCACCGCGCAGCCTCCGCGCCGGGCGCAGCGCGCGTGTGCGCGTGCGGCTGACGCGCAAGGCGGCCGCCCGGCTGACCGGCCGCCGCGCGATCGTGCGGCTGCGCGTGACGGCGACCGCCGCCGGGGCGCGCGCGACGACGAAGGTCGTGAAGGTGACGCTGAGGGGCGCGCCGAGCGCGAGCAGAGCGGCGAAGCGCCGCTGAGGCGGGCCGGGGCGCCGCTGCCAGGGAGCGCACGTTGGCTTTCCGCACGTGCTGAGCATGTGCGGAAGGCCAATGCGCCCCGCTCACTCCACCCGTCGGTAGAAGAGCTCGAAGTCGAGCTCCCAGTCGCGCCCGTCGGGCGAGGTCTCCCAGCGGCCGGCGATCGTGCGGCCGTCGTCGCTGAACGTCCCGCTCCAGCGCTGGTGGAAGGGCAGCGGGGTGAAGTCCGGCGCGTCGCGCGCGAGCGTCCATTCGCGTCCGTCGAAGGTCATCGCGTAGACGCGCGCGACGCCGCGCGAGTCGAAGTAGTGCTGGACGTAGCCGTCGCCGTCGGCGAGGGAGACGAGGATGTGCCCGTCGGGCGCCTCGGGGACGGGGACGGTGGAGGTCTGGAGCAGGAAGGCGCCGTCGAGGATCCACTCGAAGCGCGTGCGGGCGCGGTCGGCCAGCTCGGGCGCGATCGGGAAGGCCGGCACGTCGATCCGCCATTCCCCCACGAACGGCTCGAGTCGGGCGAGTCGCTCGTCGCGCTGCGTGTCGTCGGTCACTGCCGCCTCCTGTCGCGATGGTCGTCACCACCACAGACGACCGCGCCCGTCGGAAATCATCGCCGCGCGAGGCGCACCGCCATCGCGGGCCGCGAATAGAGGACCGGATCAGACCTCTTCGGGGCATACCGTGGGCGGATGACCGAGATCATCGACTGCGCCGACGTCGGCGAGTGGGAGGCGTGGCTGGCGCGCCATCACGGAGATCGCGACGAGGTCTGGATCCGGATCGCGAAGAAGGGCTCGGGGCTGCGCTCGGTGACCGCCGAGGAGGGCATCGACGGCGCCATCTGCCACGGCTGGATCGACGGGCAGCGCAGAGCGCTCGACGCGACCCGCTTCCTGCAGCGCTACTCGCCCCGGCGCCCGCGCTCCGCCTGGTCGCAGGTCAACGTCGAGCGAGCCGAGCGGCTGATCGCCGCGGGGCGGATGCGGCCGCCGGGGCTCGCGCAGATCGAGGCGGCGAGAGCCGACGGCCGCTGGGCGGCTGCCTACGTCTCGCAACGCGACGCGACCGTCCCGCCCGAGCTCGCCGCCGCCTTCGCGCGCGACGAAGCGGCCCGCGCCGGCTTCGAGTCGCTCGGCAAGACCGAGCGGTACCTCGCGCTGCTGCCGATCCTGAAGGCGCGCACCGCCGCGGCGCGGGCGGCGCAGGTCGAGCGAGCGGTCGCGCTCCTGCGCGCGGCCGGCGGCAGAGCGCGACCGAGTGATGACGCGCAGCGGCGCGACAGAGCGCGGCAGGGCGGCAGAACGCGGCGCAGCGGCAGAACGCGGCAGGGCGCCAGAGCGCGGCATGGCGGCAGAACGCGGCGCGGCGACAGAGCGCGGCAGGACAACGACGCGACCGGGTGAGCGCCGGCCTGCCGCCGATCAGCCCGGCGTCTCGATCCAGCGCAGCAGCCGGCCGTCGCGCAGCTCGTGGTAGGCCGGCGGCGCCGGCGGCGGGTCGCGCCGCAGGCGCTCGACGACGGCCGCGGGGCCGTGCAGCTCGTCCTCGGCCGCGGTCGTCCAGTGGACCTCCGGGTCGAGGGCGCGCGTCAGCCGCTCCCAGTCGCCGCGCTCGATGAGCGTGAGGATGTTGCCGACCGCCGGGACCTGATCCGCCATCGCGCGACACGCTACCTCTGGACGGGGCCTCGACCCGCCGGTCGGCCCCGGCTCCGCTCCGATGCGCGTCCGCGTGCGCCGCACGTGGGTCGAGCGATGGCGCGCCGCTGCCGATCCGCCTCCCACGACGGATAGGCTCACGGCGCCGGAGCGCCGCTGGGCAGCCGGCTCGACATCGCGATGCACTTCCTTCCGAGCGTACGAACGACCGACCGAGCGCGCACCGCGCCGGACTCCCGCCCGGAGGGGGACGCGGGGCCGGCCCGCACGGAGCCCGCCGGCGGCTCCGACCGCGCCACCGCCCAGCCCGCGCCCGCCGCCACCCCGCGCGGCCCCGCCGCCACCCCGCGCGGCCCCGCCGCTGCGCTGCGCGGCCCCACCACCACCCCGCGCGGCCCCGCCGCTGCGCTGCGCGGCCCCGCCACCACGCCCACCAGCGGCGGGCCCGCCAGCGGCGCGCCGGCCGCGGCGTCGCCGCACCGGCGCCCGCGCCTCGCCGACCGCCCGCAGCTGCCGGCGCTCGCGGCGCTCGCCGGGGCGGCGCTGCTGCTCGCCGCCGCGGAGACCGCGCTGCTGTTCGACCAGCCCGCGGCCCCGTGGGCTCTCGCGCTCTTCCCGGCCGCCGCGCTGACGTGGTTCGTGGCCGGCGCGGTGGCGTCGCTGCGCCGACCTTCCAACCGGATGGGCGCGATCATGTTCGCCGGCGCGCTCGCGTGGTTCGCCGCCGGCCTGCTCAACGCGCCGCAGCCGGCGCTGTCGGCCGTCGGCTCGCTCGTCGCGCTGCTGCCGCTGGCGCTCGGCGCCCACCTGCTCCACGCCTTCCCGTCGGGTCGCCTGCGCGGCCGCGCCAGCCGCCTGATCGTCGCCGGGATCTACGTCGCCGCGCTCGTGCTGCACGCGCCGGCGTGGCTGTTCATGCCCGGCGGCGCCGGCGCGCCGCTGCAGGTCGCCGACCGGCCGGACCTCGCGCGGCTCGGCGCCGACGTGCAGGACCTCGTCGGCGGCGGCCTGCTGCTCGCGACCGCCGGGCTGCTGGCGCTGCGGCTGCGCGCCGCGACCCCGGCGCAACGGCGGGTGCTGGCGCCGCTGGCGCTGTACGGGATCGCCGCCGTCGCGCTCGTGCCGACGCTGAGCCGCCTGCAGGGGCCGCTGCTCGGCGACGACCCGCTCGCGCTGTTCGCGCTGCAGGCGACGCTGCTCGGGCTGCTGCCGCTCGCCTTCGTCGCCGCGGCGCTGCGCGGCGGCTTCGCGCCGACGGCCGGCGTGCGCGAGCTGAGCGCCTGGCTCGGCGCGGCGGACAGCCGCCCGGCGCCGTTGCGCGACGCGCTCGCCGAGGCGCTCGGCGATCCCTCCGTCGAGCTGGCGCTGTGGGCCGGCGAGCGGGAGCGATGGGTCGACGGCGGCGGCCGGCCGGCCGCGCTGCCCGACCCGCGCAGCGGCCAGGGCGTCGTGCTCGTCGAGGCCGAGGGCCGGAGGGTCGGGGCGATCGTCTACGACGCGACCTTGATCGCCGACGCCGCCCCGGTGCGCGAGGCCGCCGCCGTGATCGCGCTGGCGCTCGACCGCGACCGCCTCACCGCCGAGCTGATCGCGAGCCGCGAGCGCCTGCGCGCGTCGCGGGCGCGGATCGCCGCCGCGGCCGACGACGAGCGCCGGCGGATCGCGCGCGACCTCCATGACGGCGTGCAGGGCCGGCTCGTCGTGCTCGGCCTGCGCGCCGGCGAGCTGCGGCGCGGCGCCGACGCCCGCGGCGACGAGGAGGCCATGGCCGAGGCCGACGCGCTGCGCCGCGAGCTGGACGCGACGCTCCACGCGCTGCGCGAGCTGGTGCGCGGCGTGCTGCCGGCGGCGCTCGCCGAGCGCGGCCTCGGCGCCGCGGCCGCGGAGCTGGCCGACCGGATGCCGCTGCCGACGACGGTCGCGGCCGGCGACGAGCGCTATCCGCCGGCGGTCGAGAGCGCCTGCTGGTTCGTGATCGCCGAGGCGCTCGCGAACGTCGTCAAGCACGCCGCCGCCCGCAGCGCGCGGGTCACCGTCGAGCCGACCGCCGGCGGCGTCCGCGTCGAGGTGCGCGACGACGGGCGCGGAGGCGCGGCGACCGGGAGCGCGGCGACCGGGAGCGCGGCGCGCGGCGCGCTCCCGCACGCAAGCGCCAGCCCGCACGCAAGCGCCAGCCCGCACGCGAGCGCCAGCCCGCACGCAAGCGGCAGCACGCACGCCGGCGGCCGCCCCGGAGACGGCGCGCCGCGCGCCTCCGGAACCGGCCTGCGCGGCCTCGCCGACCGGATCGACGTCGTCGGCGGCCGGCTCGCGATCGACAGCCCGCCCGGCGGCGGCACGCGGATCGTCGCGGAGGTCCCGTGCGGGTCGTGATCGGCGAGGACGAGACGCTGCTGCGCGAGGGGCTCGCGCTCGTGCTGTCGCGCGAGGGCTTCGAGGTGGCGGCGCTCGCGAGCGACGGCGACCAGCTCGTGCGCGCCGCCCGCGAGCACCGCCCGGAGCTGGTCGTGACCGACATCCGCATGCCGCCGACGCACACCGACGAGGGCCTGCGCGCGGCGCTGGCGATTCGCGCCGAGCTGCCGCGGACCGCCCTGCTCGTGCTCTCCCAGCATGCCCAGCGCCGCTACGCCGAGCAGCTGCTCGGCGAGCAGGCGGCCGGGGTCGGCTACCTGCTGAAGCAGCGGATCGGCGAGCTCGACCTCTTCTGCGCCGACGTGCGCCGGGTCTGCGCCGGCGGGACGGTGCTCGACCCCGAGCTGGTCGGGACGCTGCTCGGCCGCGCGCGGCCCGACGGCGACCCGCTCGACGCGCTCACCGACCGCCAGCGCGAGGTGCTCGCGCTGATGGCGGAGGGGCGCAGCAACGCGGCGATCGCCGAGCGGCTGGTGATCACGGAGAAGGCGGTCGTCAAGCACGTCTCCAACGTCTACGACCAGCTCGGGCTGGCGCCGGCCGCCGACGACCACCGCCGCGTGCTGGCGGTCGTCCGCTACCTGTCGCGCTAGGCGCGCCGACTCCGCGCGACCGGCGCGGCGGTGGGAGCTGACGCGGACGCCGGAGCGTGCGTCCGGCCCCGGAAATGGAAACGGCCCGCACGAGGCGGGCCGATTCCGGGAGGAGAGAGATGTGTCTATGTGTGGTGATGCTGTGATCGGTGGAGGAAGTCTCTGTGCTGCTCCGCCGTGTCGGCGTTCCATCGATCAGGCGAGAACCATGATGGGGCCTCCGCGGCGGCGCGTGTGTGAGCTGCGACACGCAAGGGAGATCTGTCAGCTCGCGCCTGCTCCGACCGCCCTGAATCGACCGCGACGAGCGGTGGCCCCGACGCGGGGCCACCGTCGGCGCGCGCCTCTCAGGCCGATGCCGGGCGGCGGCTGCGCGCCCGCCCTTGACTTAAAGCGCACTTGAAGGTGCACGATCTGCTCTCCGACGATCGACGAAGGGAGCAGCGATGACGACCGCCACCCAACTCGAGACCGTGATGCCGGACCTGCTCGCGACCGCGGGGCAGCCGCTCTCGTTCGCGCCGCGGACCGCCGTCCGCGCCTTCCTGCTGCGGCGCGCCGCCGGCAACCTGCTCGTCTACGTCAGCGACACCGTCGCCGACGAGGCGGAGGCGATCGCGGCCGCCGGCGGCGCCGAGCGCCAGTACGTCAACCACGACCACGAGGCGATGTTCCTCCCGCGCAACGCGGTCGCCCCGCTGTTCGTCCACGAGCGCGACGCCGCCGAGGTCGAGCGGGCCGGCGCCCACGTGCGCGGCACCTTCTCCCGCCGCCACCGCCTCGACGACGACTTCGAGGCGATCCCGATCCCCGGCCACACGCCCGGCGCGACGGCGTACCTGTGGGACCAGGGCGAGCACCGCTACCTCTTCACCGGCGACTCGCTCTACCTGCACCCCGGCGGCGAGTGGCGCGTCGCGGTGCTCGACTCCAGCGACCGCGACGCCTACCTCGACAGCCTGGCGCTGCTGCGCGAGCTCGACTTCGACGTGCTCGTCCCGTGGGCGGCGCCGGTCGGCGAGTCCCCGGTCGCCCGCACCGACCCGGCCGACTCCCGCCGCCGCATCGACGCGATCGTCGAGCGGCTGCGGCGGGGCGAGCGGAGCTGAGCGCGGGCGGCAGGCGGCGCGCCGGTCAGTGCGAGACGGCCGCGCGCCCGGCCCACCGACGGCGGCGGCGCGAGCGCGGCGCGGCCGCGTCGCCGTCGCCGGCCGGCCAGACGACCGCGGCGACGGCGACCGCCGCGGCGGCGACGCCAGCGAGCAGGAGCGCCGTCGCCGGCAGGCCGATCAGCGATCCGACGACGCCGGCGACCGGGTAGGTCGCCAGCCAGCCGAGGTGCGAGAGCGAGAACTGCGCCGCGAACAGCCCCGGCCGCTCGGTCTCGTCGCCGGAGCGGTTGATCAGCCGGCCGGCCGGCGTCTGCACGAGCGAGAGCCCGGCGCCGATCGCCGCCCACACCGCGATCAGCGCGCCGAAGCCGTCGACGAGCGCAGCCGCGAGCAGGCCGGCGACGAGCAGGGCGCCGCCGGCGAGCATCGCCGGGCGGTCGGCGATCCGGTCGAGCAGCCGCGGCAGCGCGAGCGCGACGACCATCGCGCCGGCGCCCGAGGCGCCGAGCGCCCACGCGACGTCGCCGGCGTCGCGGCCGAGCTGATCGCGGACGTAGACGACGGTGTTGACGATCACCATCGCGCTCGCCGCCGCCGCGGCGACGTTGAGCGCGAGCAGGCCGCGCAGCCGCGGCGTCGCGAGGTAGCGCCGCAGGCCGGCGGTCACCCGCCGGGACCGCGTCCCGTCGTCGCGCGCCTGCCGGCGCGCCGGCAGCGTCGTCGAGAGCACGAGCGCGGCCGAGACGAGGAAGGCGGCGCCGTTGGCGGCGAAGAGGCCGTCGTAGCTGACGAACGCCAGCAGCACCGCCGCGAGCGCCGGGCTCAGCAGCGCCTCCAGCTCGTAGGCGAGCCGCGACAGCGACAGCGCGCGGGTGTAGGTCGGCTCGTCGGGCAGGACGTCGGGGATCGTCGCCTGGAAGGTCGGCGTGAAGCCGGCCGAGCCGGCGTTGACGAGCACGATCAGCACGTAGACCTGCCACACCTCGGTCACGAACGGCATCGCCGCGACGGCCGCGGCGCGCAGCAGGTCGAGTCCGACGAGCACGCGCCGGCGCGGCAGTCCGGCGGTGAGCGCGACCAGCAGCGGCGAGCCGAAGACGTAGACGACCATCTTCAGCGCCAGCGCGATACCGACGACCGCGCCCGCGCCGCCGCCGGCGAGGTCGTACGCGAGCAGGGTCAGCGCGACGGTCGTCAGCCCGGTGCCGACGAGCGCGACGACCTGCGCGCCGAACAGGCGCCGGTAGGTCGCGTCCGCGAGCGGGCCGTGACCGCGACCGCGAGCCACCCGATTGCGCGCCAGCCCTGCGAGCCCCACGACCATCACCATCCTTGAAGAGATCTACGTATGAACAATTCTTCATCAATGGTAGCATCACGACCGTGCCGCTTCCCTCAGAGCACCTCCCGGCCGAGCGGCCGCTCGACCACGACGAGGCCGAGGCGCTCGCCGAGTCGATGCGGGCGTTCGCGACCGGCAGCCGGCTGCGGCTGCTGTGGGCACTGCTCGACGGCGAGCTGACCGTCGAGCAGCTGGCCGAACGGACCGGCCTCTCGCCGAGCGCCGCGTCGCACCAGCTGCGGGTGCTGCGCCAGGGGCGGCTCGTGTCGGTGCGGCGCAGCGGCCGCCACGCCCACTACCGGCTCCACGACCCGCACATGGTCGACCTGCTCGCGGCGCTGCGCCACCACCACGAGCACGTCAACCCGCCGGCGCCGGCCGCGTAGGCCGTGCCAGCCGCTACGCTCTCGCCCATGCTCGCCGGCATCCACTGCCCGCAGTACTTCATCCGGCTTCGCCGTCGCTGACGGCGAGGCCGTCCTGAGGCGCTGAGCCGCGCCTCCGTCGCGGTCCCTCCCGGGGCCGCGACGCTCTGGGCTGCGCCCCGTCGTCGCCGGGCGCCCTTCGCGGGCGCCCGCACCGTCGCGCGCCCGGACCGGCCTTCCGCTCACCCCGTCCGGGCGCCTTCGCGCACCCCGACGAAGGAGAGCCGCCATGCCGGCCAGGGCATCGTCCCGTCCCCGAGCCAACCACTCGGGCATCCACCATCTGCAGTCGTCCGCCGTCCTGCGCGCGCTCGTGCGCTCGGCGGCGATCGAGCCGACCGACCGCGTCTACGACCTCGGCGCCGGCCCGGGCACGATCACCGCCGCGCTCGCGCGCACCGGCGCGCAGGTCGTCGCGGTCGAGCGCGACCCGCGCTTCGCGCGCGAGCTGCGGCGCCGCTTCGACGGCGACGCGCGCGTCCGCGTCGTCGAGGCCGACCTGCGGACGGTCGCCGTCCCCCGCGACGCGAGGGTCGTCGCGAGCATCCCGTTCGCGACCTCCTCGGCGCTGGTCGCGCGCCTGCTCGACCCGCCCGGTCGACCGCGCGTCGGCGCCGACCTGATCGTCGAGCACGGCTTCGCGCGCCGGCTCGCCGGACGGCCGCGCTCGGAGCGCTCCGCCTGGTGGGCCGCCCGCTACGAGCTGCGGGTGGCGCGCACGGTCGGCCGCCGCGCCTTCGCGCCGGCGCCGGCGGTCGACGCGGCGCTGCTGCGGATCCGCCCGCGCGAGCCGCTCACCGCCGACGCCGAGCGGCGCCTGCGCGCGCTGCTGCGGATCGTCTACGGCGGCCGCCATGCGCGCGCGGGAACGGTCGCGCGACGGTTCGCCGGACGGACTGCCGGGCCGGCGCTGCTGCGCGCCGCCGGCGCCGATCCCGCCGCCCACCCGCTCGCGGTCGCGCCGCACGCGTGGGCGGCGGTCGCGGCGGGCCCGCGGCCGTAGGCCGGCCCGTGGTCGTAGGCCGGCCCGTGGTCGCGTCCGGTCCGCGTCCGTAGGCGAGCGCGCGAGAGGCGCGGCGCTCGACCGCCGTGGCTCGACGCGCCTCGCGGCTCATGCCGCGAGGCGCGAGCCGGCGGCCGCTCGCCGCCAGGCGCTCAGCCCTCGCCCTGCCGGGCGCGCAGCTCGGCGGCGAGCCGCTCCTCCTGCTCGGCGACCTCGGGGGTGTAGGCGTCGCCGAAGTCCTCGACCGTCGCGATCGGGCGGATCTCGAGGATCTGGCGCAGGCCGGCGTCGGGGTCGGAGGGGCATCTCTTCGCCCACTCGACCGCCTCCTCCAGCGAGTCGACCTCCCAGATCCAGTAGCCGGCGATCAGCTCCTTCGCCTCGGTGAAGGGGCCGTCGACGACGCTCACGTCGGCGCCGTCGAAGACGACGCGGGCACCGCGCTCGCTCGGGAGCAGCCCCTCGCCGCCGATCATCACGCCGGCTCTGACGAGCTGCTCGTTGTAGGCGCCCATCGCCTTGAACATCTCCTCGGTCGGGGCGATCTTGCTCTCGTCGGCGCCGGCGCCCTCGATCATCACGATGACCTTCATCTCTGACTCCTCGGTGTGGTGGTGTCGCGCCTCTGTCTCGTCGTCGAGGCGCCGTCTCAAACACGACGACGAGCGGGCGGCGGCGATTTCGACACGGTCGCCGCCACCCGCTGCTGTTGGCGCGTCGACGCTCGCCTACGCCCGCCGGAAGGCGCGCACGGCGAGCGGGACGAAGACGACCAGCAGGCCGGCCAGCCACGCCAGCGTCCCGAGCGCCGGGCCGAGCGCGTCGCCGTAGCCGATCGTCAGCGCGCGGGCGGCGTCGACCGCGAGCGACACCGGGTTGACGTCGGCGAACGCCTGCACGACGCCGGGCATCGACTCGGTCGGCACGAACGCCGAGGAGGCGAACGTGAGCGGGAAGACCCAGATGAAGCCGGCCGACTGCGCCGTCTCGGGGTCGCGGACGGCGAGTCCGATGAAGGCGCTGATCCACGAGAAGACGTACGAGAAGCCGAGCACGAGCAGCAGCGCCAGCGCGATCGACCAGACCGGTTCGTCGGGGCGGAAGCCGACCGCGAAGCCGACGAGCAGCATCACGCCCAGCGTCAGCACGTTCATCACCGCGTCGGCGGCGGTGCGGCCGACGAGCACGGCCGAGCGGGCGATCGGCAGCGAGCGGAAGCGGTCGATCGCGCCCGCGTTGAGGTCCTCGCTCAGGCCGATGCCGGTCATCAGCGCGCCGAAGACCGCCGTCTGGACGATGATCCCCGGCATCAGGAAGTTGACGTAGTCGACGCCGCCGGTGTTGATCGCGCCGCCGAAGACGTAGCGGAACAGCAGCACGAACATCACCGGCTGCACGAACGCGAAGACGATGAAGACCGGCTTGCGCATCACCTTGCGCAGCTGCCGCACCGCCATCACGCGACTGTCGGCGATCGTCTCCGCCAGCGTCAGGCGGGAGCGCTCGGCTCGGTCTGCGACGGCGCTCATGCGGCCTCCCCAACTCGTGCGTCGGCCGCTTCGGCGGCGGTCTCCTCGTCGGCTTCGGCGCGACGGCCGGTGAGGGTCAGGAAGACGTCGTCGAGGCTCGGCTGCTGCAGCTCGACCGCCGCGATCGCCAGCCCGCGCGCGTCGAGCCGGCGGACCGCCTCGGCCGACGCGCTCGAGTCGGCGACCGCGAGCCGGACCTCGCCGGCGGCGGCGTCGGCGATCGGCTCCTCGCCGGCGGCGAGCGACGCCAGCTCGGCGGCCGCCTCCGCCGTGCGGGCCGTGTCGGCGACGCGCACCGACAGCATCTCGGTGCCGACCGCGCCCTTCAGCTCCGCGGCGGTTCCCTCGGCGACGATCCGTCCGTGGTCGACGACCGCGATCCGCTGCGCCAGCCGGTCGGCCTCCTCCAGGTACTGGGTCGTCAGCAGCACGGTCGTGCCGTCGCGGCGCAGCTCCTCGACGGTGTTCCACAGCTCCTGGCGGGTGCGCGGGTCGAGGCCGGTCGTCGGCTCGTCGAGCAGGATCACCGGCGGGCGGCCGACGAGGCTGGCGCCGAGGTCGAGCCGGCGGCGCATGCCGCCCGAGTAGGTCGAGACGCGCCGGTCGGAGGCGTCGGTCAGCGACAGCCGCTCCAGCACCTCGGCCGCGCGGCGGCGGGCCTCCGGGGCGGACAGGCGGTAGAGGCGGCCGACCATCTCGACGTTCTCGCGGCCGGTCAGCTCCTCGTCGACGGCCGCGAACTGGCCGGCGAGGCCGATCCGGCGGCGGACGGCGAGCGGCTCGGCCACGACGTCGTGGCCGAGCACGGTCGCGCGGCCGCCGGTCGGGCGCAGCAGCGTCGCGAGCACGCGCACGAGCGTCGTCTTGCCGGCGCCGTTGGGGCCGAGCAGGCCGAAGACGGTGCCCTGCGTGACCTCGAGGTCGAGACCGTCGAGCGCGACGACGTCGCCGAAGGTCTGGCGGACGCCCTCGGCGCGGATCGCGGGGGCGGTCATCGTCGGCGGGCGAGTCGGGTGCGGGGCATGGTCTCTCCTGGGTGGGGTGGGAAGGTCGCTCAGTCAGGCCCGGGCAGCACGCCGGCGGCGCGCAGCTCGTCGCGGCGGACGCGCCACTCGGCGGCGATCGTCGGCATCCGCTCGGTCAGGAACTCGCCGAAGGCGGCGAGCTCCGCGAGGCGGGCGCGACGGGCCGGCGGCGCATCCGCCAGCAGCTCCAGGCCGGTCCGCGCGAGCGCCGCCAGCGCGGCGTACTCGGCCGACGCCTCGAGGCTGTCGACGCCGAAGCCGGAGCGGATCGCGACGCGGTCGGCGCGCTCGCCGGGGGGACGGGTCCGCTCCGCCATCCCCCAGCTCTCCAGGGTCGTGACGGCGCTGCCGACGGCGCTGCGGCTGATCCCGAGCCCCGCGGCGATCGCGGCGGCGGTCTGCCGCGGCGGCTCGCAGATCAGCAGCCAGCCGACGACGCGGCCGACGACCGGCGCGACGGCGTACTGGCGCGCGAAGTAGCGCCCGACCTGGTCGACGTAGGAGCGTTCCGCCTCGCTGAGCAAGGCGCCCACATTACAGGAATCCCAGGAAACTCAGTCAGCCGCCCGTTCCGCTCCCGGGAGGAGCGGCGCCTTGGGGGCGCATATCACCCCCTGGGCGCCACTCCTCCCGGCGCCGGGGGTGAGCCGGGCGGGGGCATGGCTCCTCGCGGCGCCGGGGCGGGATGATGGGGCGATGCCGACGATCTCGACCGCCGAGCGCCGCGCGCGGCTCGCGCTCCGCCACCGTCTCGCGCCCGGCCACCGCGCCGCCGACGTCGTCGAGGCGGCCGAGAGCCTCGTCGCGCTCCATGCGACCGACCAGCCGACGATCCACCTGTCGACGTGGGCGCGCGTCGACAGCATGACGACCGCCGACGTCGACCGCGCGCTCTACGACGACCGCACGCTCGTGAAGCACATGGCGATGCGCCGGACGCTGTGGGTCGTGCCGCGCGCGACGCTCGCGGCGGTCCAGGCCGGGGCGAGCGAGCGGGTCGCCGACAGGGAGCGGCGGAAGCTGGTCGCCGACGTCGAGAGAGCCGGGCTGCGGCGCGACGGCGCGCGCTGGCTGGCGGCCGCCTGCGACGCGGTCCTCGCGACGCTCGCCGACGGGCGCGAGGCGACGATGGCCGAGCTGCGCTCCGAGCTCCCGCTGCTGGAGGGGTCGATCTCCTACGGCGAGGGCAAGTCGTGGGCCGGGAAGATGCCGGTCGGCCCGCGCGTGCTGACCGTGCTGTCGGCCGAAGGGCGGATCGTGCGCGCCTCCAACGACGGCAGCTGGGCGGTCTCGCGGCCACGCTGGGCGTCGACCGCCGCGTGGCTCGGCGAGCCGATCGAGCCGCTGAGCGAGCAGGAGGGGACCGCGCGGCTGGTCGAGCGGTGGCTGCGCTCGTTCGGGCCCGGCACCGAGAGAGACGTGAAGTGGTGGCTCGGCTCGACGCTGAGGGCGGTCCGCCGCGCGCTCGAGCAGGTCGGCGCGGTCGCGGTCGGGCTCGACGGCGGCGCGACCGGCTGGGTGCTGCCCGACGACCTCGACGCGCCCGCGCCGATCGCGCCGTGGGCGGCGCTGCTGCCGTCGCTCGACCCGACGACGATGGGCTGGGCCGAGCGCGACTGGTATCTCGGCCCCCACCACGCGCAGCTGTTCGACAGCGCCGGCAACGCCGGGCCGACCGCGTGGTGGGACGGCCGCATCGTCGGCGGCTGGCGCCAGCGCGACGACGGCTCGGTCGAGCTGCAGCTGCTGGAGGATCCCGGCGCCGACGGCCGCGCCGCACTCGAAGCCGAGGCCGAGCGCCTGACCGCGTGGTTCGACGGCAGGCGCGTCCTCCACCGCTTCCCGTCCCCGCTGTCGAAGGCGCTCGCGGAGGGCTGAGCCCCACCGCCGCACCCGTCGGGGAGACGACGGCAGGCGGGGCGGGCGGCGGGCGGCGCGCGTCAGGCGCGCCGGGGCGGCTCGATCGCCGGGTGGGCCGGCTCGGCGGCGAGCGCGGCGATCGCGACCTCGTCCTCGCCGCGCTCGCGCAGGGCGGCGGCGCGCAGCTCGGCGAGGTGGCGCATGTGGACGTCGAAGGCGCGCTCGGCGGCGTCCGGGTCGCCGGCCTCGATCGCGGCGAGGATCGCCGCGTGCTGCTCGGCGATGCGACTGCGGTCGAGCAGGTCGAAGACGACCGTGTTGGTCCACGGCCGGATCAGGTGGATCGCCGTCATCGGCAGCTCCAGCACCTGGTTCTTGGCGGCGCGGCAGATCGCGATGTGGAAGTCGAGGTCGCGGCGCAGGAAGACGTCGAGGTCGCCGTCGTCGTCGCGGGCCCGCTCGACCGCCTCGCGGATCGCACGCAGGTCGTCGTCGTCGCGGCGGTGCGCGGCCAGCCGCACGCAGATCCGCTCGATCGCCTCGCGCGCCTCGCTGACCTCGGCCAGCGACGTGCTGCCGGAGGCGAACCAGAGCGAGAGCGTGTCGCCGATCGACGCCGCGACCGTCGCCGGCTCGGGCAGCACGACGAAGGTGCCGCCGGAGGCGCCGCGGGTCGACTCGACCAGCCGCGCCGCGGACAGCAGCTTGATCGCCTCGCGCACGGTCGCGCGGCTGACGTCGTACTGCTCGGCCAGCTCGTGCTCGGAGGGAAGGCGCGCGCCGGCGGTCAGCTCGCCGCGCAGGATCGCGTCGCGCACCTGGTCGGCGATCTGCGTCGCCGCGCTCGCGCGCGTGAGACGGCGGGGCCGAAAGCCGCCCGCGCCCGCGGCGTCGCGCTCGGCCGCGCCGCTCGCGCCGGCACCGCCCGCGCCCGCATCGGCCGCGCCTCCCGCGCCGGAGGACCCGTTGGTGGTCTCGCTGCTCACCCCCCAACCCTAACGGCAACCCTCAGAAGGCGTTAATGCCTGACATTTGAAAGACTGCCGTTATGGCGATGCGAGTCGACCTCAACGCCGACGCCGGAGAGAGCTACGGGCGCTGGACGCTCGGCGACGACGCGCGCCTGTTGCCGCTCGTCACCTCGATCAACGCCGCCTGCGGCTTCCATGCCGGCGACCCCGCGACGATGCGGCGGACCATCCGGCTGGCCCGCGAGCACGGCCTCGCGCTCGGCGCCCACCCCGCCTACCCCGACCTCGCCGGCTTCGGCCGCCGCGAGCTGCGCGCCTCCGCGACCGAGATCGCCGACCTCGTCACCTACCAGCTCGGCGCGCTCGCGGCCTTCTGCGCCGCCGAGCAGGTGCCGCTCCAGCACGTCAAGCCGCACGGCGCGCTCTACGTCCGCGTCGCGCGCGACGCCGAGGCGGCCGACGCCGTCGCCGCCGCGATCCGCGCCGTCGACCCGACGCTCGCGCTCGTCTACCCGGCCGGCGACGCCGCCGACGCGCTCGAGCGGCGCAGCGGGATCCGCGTCGCCCGCGAGGCCTACGTCGACCTCGACACCGGCGACGACGGGATCGTCGTCGTCGAGCCCTCACCGCGCAGGCGCGATCCCGCCGAGGTCGCGCAGCGCGCGCTCGACGCCGTCCGCGGCCGGATCGCGACCGTCGGCGGCGGCGCGATCGAGACGCGCGTCGACACGATCTGCATCCACGGCGACGCCCCCGGCGCCGTCGACAACGTCAACGAGATCCGCCGTCGCTTCGCGGCGGAGGACGTCGAGCCGCGCCCGCTGGCCGACGTCCTGCGATGAGCCCACCACCGATCCAGAGAGGTCCCATGGCGTCCGCGAACCCCCAGCTCGACGAGGTGACGATCGCCGGTCTGCACCGCGGCTACCGCGACGGCTCGCTGACGGCGACCGCCGTCGTGCGCGAGTACCTGAGCCGGATCGAGCGACTCGACCGCGGCGGCCCGAGACTGAACTCGATCCTCGCCGTCGACGCGGCCGCCGAGGAGACGGCCGCCGCGCTCGACCGCGCGCTCGCCGAGCGCGGCGAGCTGAGCGGCCCGCTGCACGGCGTCCCGGTCGTCGTGAAGGACAACATCCTCGCGGCCGGCATGCCGACGACCTTCGGCTCGATCGCGCTCGACGGCTACCGCTCCGAGCGCGACGCGACCGTCGTCGCGCGGCTGCGCGCGGCCGGCGCGATCGTGCTGGCGAAGACGACGCTGCCCGACTGGGCCTCGTCGTGGTTCTCGTACTCGTCGCAGAGCGAGACGACCCGCAACCCGTTCGATCCCGACCACGACCCGGGCGGCTCCAGCTCCGGCTCCGGCGCCGCCATCTCGGCCAACCTCGCGACCGCCGGCCTCGGCACCGACTGCGGCGGCTCGGTGCGGCTGCCGGCCTCCTTCTGCGGGCTCGTCGGCGTGCGCACCACCCCCGGCGTCGTCCCGCGCACCGGCTCCTCGTGGCTCGTGAAGCAGCAGGACACGATCGGGCCGATGACGCGCACGGTCGAGGACGCCGCGCGGCTGCTCGACGTGCTCGTCGGCTGGGATCCGGGCGACCCGTACAGCGCCGCCGCGACGATCGGCGCGCGCGACCGCGGCTACCTCGCCGCCGTCGGCGACCGCTCGCTCGTCGGCGTGCGGCTCGGCCTGCTCGTCGACGCCTTCGGCGACGACGGCGACCCGGCGCGGGCGGCCGTCAACGCGGTCGTGCGCGCCGCCGTCGACCAGGTCGTCGCGGCCGGCGCCGAGATCGTCGAGGTCTCGATCCCGAACCTGATGGACCACATCGTGAAGACCTCGATGTACGGCGACCGCTCCAAGCACGACCTCGACGCGACGCTGCGCGGGCTCGGCGACGCGCCGGTCGCGAGCATGGCGGAGATCCACGCCGCCGGCAGATACGACCGCCGCCTCGACCTGTTCGACAACCTGATGGACGGCCCCGACGACCCCGAGGCCTCGCCCGAGTACCTCGCCCGCTTCGCCGCCCGCCACGCCTTCACGCTCGCGGTCGAGCAGGCGCTCGCCGGCGACCGCCTCGACGCGCTCCTGTTCCCGACCTCGCAGCTGCCGGCGCCGTCGATGGAGGAGCGCGGCGACTGGACGACGCTGACCTTCCCGACCAACACGCTGATCGCGTCGCAGACGTGGACGCCGGCGGTCACCGTCCCCGGCGGCTTCACCGACGCCGGCCTGCCGGTCGGCGTCGAGCTGGTCGGGCGCCGCTTCGACGAGCTGCGCGTGATGCGCGTCGCCGGCGCGGTCGAGGCGGCGACGCGGGCGCGCAGAGCGCCGGTGCTCGGCGGCTGCTGAGCGGCGCGCGGCAGGCGAGCTACGCGGCGGGCGCGGCGTCGTCCGCCGCGCCCGCCCCCGCCCGCCGGTCGAGCGCCGAGGAGACCAGCCACGCCGTCGCGCCCGCGATCACGGTCGCCGAGATCGCGTCGCGGCCGGCGGTGCCGACCAGCAGCGTGGCGAACAGGATCGGGGAGACGAGCAGGCGCGTCTGCGCCGCCATCCCGGCCGCCGTCCCGACCGAGATCGCGAGCGTCGGCGAGATGTCGAACCAGGCGACCGCCAGCGACGCGAGCGCGACGCCGAGGAAGCAGGCGGGGAAGATCGGGCCGCCGCGGAAGCCGCAGCCGAGGCTGACCCCGTAGGCGAGGAACTTCGCCGCGATCACGACGACGATCACGGCGGTCGACCCCTCGGCGACGATCGTCGGAAGCGAGCTCTGGCCGGAGAAGAGCACGTCCTGCGAGTCGGCGCCGAGCAGGTCGGCGAGCTGCGCCAGCAGCCCGACCGCGAGCCCGCCGGCGAGCAGCAGCGCGACGACGCCGAAGCGCCCCCGCTCGCCGTCGACGCGCCGGCCGAGCCATCTCACCGCCGCGACGACGAGCGCCCCCGCGATCCCGATCACGACGGCGACGAGCAGCCCGTCGAGCTGGGCGCCGTCGTAGTCGGCGAGGTGCGGGATCTGCAGCCCCGGCGCGTCGAGCCCGCCCCAGTCGCCGAAGCCGATGAAGATCACGTAGCCGATCGCGGCGGCGACGAAGCCCGGCAGCAGCACCGCCGTCAGCGCGCGCAGGCCGGCGCCCGCGCCGGCCTCGACGAGCAGCACGCCGGCGACGAGCGGGCCGCCGAACAGCGCCGAGATGGCCGAGAAGGAGCCGGCGTTGGAGGCGACCGCCGACGCTCTCGGCCCGAACCGCACGAGGCCGGCGGCGGCCATCCCGACCGCCGAGCCGAGCGCGATCACCGGCCCCTCCGGACCGAGCACGGCGCCGAAGCCGAGCGTCCCGATCGCCGCCAGCGCGACGCCGGGGGCGTGCTTGACCGGCGTCGGGACCGTGCTGAGGCCGATCAGCGGCGAATGGCCGCCGTCGCCGGGCAGCAGCAGGCGGGCGGCGGCGACGAGCGCCGCGCCGGCGACCGGCAGCCCGATCACGAGGTACCACGGCGGCGCGGAGTCGCCGAGCGCATCGGGCAGGTCGTCCCACAGCCAGTGCTGCAGCTCGTGGACGAAGCCGAGGAAGAGCGCGGCGACGAGCGCGGCCGGGATGCCGATCGCCGCCCCGAGCGCGACCAGCTTCAGGTAGGCGCGACCGTCGATCGCCTCCTCGGGCGGCTCGACCGGCGAGGCCGCACTCGATTGCGGTGTCGCAGCCACCCGCGCAACCTACCGGCGGGCGCGGGCGGGACGCGAGCGATCGGTCCGCGTGGCTTGCCGGGCGGGCGCAGTGGGAATACGCCAGGCAGCCCGGGAGATCCAACGGAAGGGGGCAGTCGATGGCGTCGGTGCAGCAGCGCGGCAGCGGGTGGGTGACGTTCGCGGGGATCATGGTCGCGATCGTCGGGGTCCTCAACGTGATCTACGGCATCGCCGCGATCGACAAGGCGTCGTTCTTCGTGGAGGAGCAGCGCTTCATCATCAGCAACCTGCAGACGTGGGGTTGGGTGACGCTGATCCTCGGGGTGATCCAGCTGTTCGCCGCCGCCTCGATCTGGCGCGGCGGGATCTTCGGGCCGATCGTCGGCATCTTCGGCGCGAGCCTCAGCGCGATCGCGGCGCTGCTGTCGATCCCCGGCTACCCGTTCTGGTCGCTGGCGATCTTCGCCGTCGACGTGCTCATCATCTACGGCCTCGTCGCCCACGGCGGCGAGCAGGCCGCCTGACACCGGACCGCCGGGGAGGCGCCCCGCCGGCCGGCACGGTCCGACGGCGCGCCGCCCCGGCGCGGTCGGCGCGGCGCCGCCTCGCGCGCGCGAACCTGCTCTCATGGCGGCATGCGCATCGTCCTGCTGGTCGCCACGCTCCTCGGTGCGTTCACGACCCCCGCCGCCTCCACGCCGCCCGCGGCCGCCGCCGTCGTCGCCGAGCGCTACGGCCCGCGGCCGCTGCAGACGGTCGACGTCCACCGGCCGCCGACCGCGAGGGCCCGCGCCGGGCTGCCGGCGGTGCTGCTCGTCCACGGCGGCGGCTGGTTCTCGGGCGACAAGCGCAAGATGGCGCCGATCGCCGAGACGCTCGCCGCCGCCGGCTTCGTCGTCTTCAACGTCAACTACACGCTCGCGACGCCGTACCGCCCCGGGCTCCCCGTCCAGCGCCGCGATCTGCGCCGCGCGCTCGACTGGGTGGCGCACGAGGCGCCTCGCTTCGGCGCCGACCCGCGGCGGATCGGCGCGCTCGGCAGCTCGGCCGGCGGCAACCTCGCCGCGCTGCTGGCGACCGGCGCGTGGGCGCCGGCGCAGCGGCTGCGCGCGCTCGCGACCTGGTCGGCGCCGCTCGACCTCGCGAGGCTGCCGCACGGGCAGCTGCGTGGACTGGCCGCGCGCTTCACCGGCTGCCCGCGGCTCGTCTGCCGCGCAAGGATCGCCGGCGCCTCGCCGCTGCGGCACGTGACGCCGTGGACGCCGCCGACGCTGCTCGTCAACGCCCGCCGCGAGCTGGTCCCGTCGCGTCAGGCGGTCGAGATGGCCGCCGCGCTCGACCGCGCCGGCGTCGACCACGAGCTGCTGATCGTGCCGGGGGCGCTGCACGGCCGGCACCTCGCGCCGCAGGCGCTCGGCGCGACGATCGCCTTCCTGCGCGCCCGGCTCTGAGCGGCCGCGGCTCCTGAGCGGCCCGCGACCGTCAGGCCGTCGACAGCTTCGGCAGGCGCCGCTCGAGCCATGGCGCGAGCGTCGCCGCGAAGGTCGCGCTGAGGTGGTACTCGTCGCGGTAGACGAGCGCGTCGCCGATCACCGACGGGCAGCGTCTGCCGCGGCAGAGGACGTTGAGCGGGTCGAGCACCCGCACGCCGCGGACGCGGCGCGCGCCGGCGGCGTCGAAGCCGTTGCCGGCGATCCGTCTGCGCTCGAAGGCGCAGCGGCGCAGGTCGCGCGGGTGGGTCGCGACGCAGTCGGGCGGGTTGAACGAGGTCTTGATCTGGTCGCGCAGCACGACGACCTCGGCGCCGGTCCGCCGCAGCCGTCTGAGCGTGCGCGCGTAGCCGGCGATCAGCAGCGGCTGGCTGTCGGCGCGGCTGAGCCGCTTGCCGTCGCGTCTGACGCGGATCCGGTCGGCGGTCGAGCTGCTGGTGACGACGAGCGCCGGGCGCTCCTGGCGCTCGATCCGCCGCAGCGTGTTCTCGCGCCACGCGTCGCAGCCGTCGAGGTAGCTGACGTCGGCGATCGGGCAGCCGGCGCGGGTGAGGCCGACGAGCCGCCAGCCGCGGTCGAGCGCCAGCCGCTCCAGCGCCGGGAAGTACTGCATCGCGTGCGAGTCGCCGAACAGGACGACGGTCGTCGCCGACTTCTCGACGCCGTAGACGCAGCGGCGTGAGGTCATCCGCGAGCGCTCGGTCAGGCAGCCGTCGGCGAACATCTTGCCCTTGTCGTCCTTCGCGTCGCGCGGCGTCGGGCGGATCTTCCCGACGCGCTGCTGGATCGTCAGGTCCTTCCGTCTGACCGCGACGGCGCCGGCGACCTCGCTCGCCGGCGCCTCCTGCAGCGTCGGCTGGACCTGCGACAGGCCGACCGCCAGCATCACCGCGGCGGCGGTGCAGGCGCCGCCGAGCGCGAGCGAGCGGCGCGGGCGACGGGCGAGCGAGCGCGATCTGCGGAAGCGCTCCTCGATCGCGTGGTGGGTGATCGTCGCCGGGATCCACGCGAGCGCGGTGACGATCAGCAGCTCCGCCGGCGACAGGTCGCCGAAGCGGGTCTCGGCGAAGACGATCGCCGGCCAGTGCCACAGGTACCAGGCGTAGGAGATCTTCCCCAGGTACTGGAAGGGCGCGTGCGTCAGCAGCCGCACCGGCGCGCTCGTCCGCACCGCCGTCCCGGCGACGATGAAGGCGGCCGTCGCCAGCGTGGCGATCAGCGCCTGCCAGCCGGGGTAGGGCGTGCGGTCGTCGAGCAGCAGCGTCGCGGCGACGATCGCGGCCAGCCCGCCGCCGCCGAGCAGCGCGCCGAGCCCGCGCGCCAGCCGCAGGCCGCGCGGCAGCGCCAGCGCGAGCGCGCCGCCGAGCGCCAGCTCCCAGCCGCGGCTGAGCGTCGAGAAGTACGCCTGCTCGACGTCGACGGCGGTGAACCAGACGCCGTAGGCGAACGAGGCGAGCCCGAAGGTCGCGACGACCGCCCACAGCGCCGCGCGCGGCTCGCGCCCGAGCCGGCGCGCGACGCCGACGGCGCACAGCAGCGCCAGCGGCCACAGCAGGTAGAACTGCTCCTCCAGCGACAGCGACCAGTAGTGCTGGACGGGGCTCTGCGCGACGTCGGTCGCGAAGTAGTCGACCGACTCGGCCATGAAGCGCCAGTTGACGACGTAGAGGCCGGCGGCGCCGACGTCCTCGGCGGTCGAGGCGGCCCGCACCGGTGGGAACAGCAGCAGCGCGCCGACGACGATCGCCGCGAGGACGGTCAGCGACAGCGGCAGCAGCCGGCGCGCGCGGCGGCCGTAGAAGCGCAGCAGCGAGATCGTCCCGCTGCGGCGCAGCTCCTCCACCAGCAGGCCGGTGATGAGGAAGCCCGACAGCACGAAGAAGATGTCGAGCCCGACGAAGCCGCCCTGCGCGAACGGCAGCTCGGCGTGGCACAGCAGCACGAGCACGAGCGCGAAGCCGCGGATGCCCTGCACGTCGGTGCGGAAGCCGGTCTCGGTCTGAGCGCCCGAGACCGGCGCGGGATTCGGCGTGTCGTGAGGTCGCTGGATGGGAGCAGGCAGGACTGGCGTACGGCGGTCCTCAACCCCCAACACGGCGACGCGCCAGAAGGAGCGCGTTCAAGAAACGCAACGTTCGCGTCCCGCTTGTGTCCTCACCCCATATGGACTCAAGGATCGACCGCCGTCGCTTCGTCGGGATCGCGGGCGGCGGCGTCGTCGCCGCGGCCGGCGGTGCGGCGCTCGTGCGACGCAGCCGCCGCGGAGGCGGCCGACCGGTCCCCGACGGACCGAACCTGATCGTGATCATGCTCGACACGCTCCGCTACGACTACGTCGGCGCGAACGGGAACAGCTGGATCAGAACGCCGAACATGGACGCGCTCGCGCGCGAGAGCATCCGCTTCACGCGCGCCTTCCCGGAGGCGATGCCGACCGTCCCGGCGCGGCGCTCGCTGATCACGAGCCGCCGCGTCTACCCGTGGAGAGACTGGGCGCCGACGCGCAACCTGCCGAACACGCCCGGCTGGACCGGCCTCGCCGAGCATGAGGAGACGTGGCTGAAGCTGCTGCACGGGAAGGGCTACTGGACCGGCTACGTGACCGACAACCCCTTCCTCGGCTTCTCGGAGGAGTGGGCGGCGCTGCGGCGCGGCGTCGACTACTTCAAGAAGATCGGCGGCCAGGTCGGCGCGCTGCGACCGGCGTCGAGCGTCTCGATGGCGACCGCGCGCAGATGGCTGCCGAGGGACATGGCGAGCGGGAACTACCTGAAGGGGATGCGCCAGCACCTCGCCAACATCGGCGAGGGACGCGACGAGCGCAAGCAGTGCGCGGCGCGCGTCTTCTCCTACGCGCTCGAGGCGCTCGACGAGGCGAGACGGGCGCAGCGGCCGTTCGCGCTCGTGGTCGACAGCTTCGACCCGCACGAGCCGTGGGTGCCGGTGAAGAAGTACCGCGACCTCTACGGCGCCTCCGACTACGACGGCCACGAGCCTGCACGCGTCCGCTACCGCCCGTCGGAGTACCTGACCGAGCAGGAGCTCGACCGGCTGCCGAGACTGTACGCCGCCGCGGTCACGCAGACCGACGCGTGGCTCGGCCACTTCCTCAGCCGCTTCTACGACAGCGGCCTCGCCGACGACACCGCGATCGTGCTGCTGAGCGACCACGGGATGGTGCTCGGCGACCGCGGCTGGACCGGCAAGCCGGCGCTCGAGCTGCACCCCGAGCTGATCCAGGTGCCGTTCATGCTGCGCGGGCCCGGCGCGCCCCGCGGCGGCACGACCTCGCGTCACTTCGCCTCCCCCCACGACGTCGGCCCGACGCTGATGGCGCTCGCCGGCTATGAGCCGCCGGCGTCGGCGCGGATGGACGGCTCGGACCTGTCGCCGCTGCTGCGCGGCTCCAGACCGCGCGAGGAGCGGCCGTTCTGGTTCGGCGGCTACGCCAACCACTGGTACTACCGCGACGACAGATGGGCGATGATCGCCGACGGCAACAACAGCGGCCGCGAGCTGTTCGACCTCAGGAGAGATCCCGGCGAGACGACGACGATCGGCGCCGACAACCTCGACGTGATGGAGCGGATCTACGCGCGCGTGCTGAGAAGAACGGGGCTCGACTCACTGCCGTACTTCGGCCGCGACGACGACGCCTGAGCGCCGCGGGCCGGAGTCCCGCGGCCCGCGCCCTCAGCCCGCGGGCGGGGCGATCCGGTGGGTGGAGCCGAACAGGCCGGTCGGGTCGAGCGCGCCCTTCAGCCGCACGAGCCGCTCCCAGTCGGCGGCGGTGTAGGCCTCCCGCGTGCGCGACTGGTCGGCGAGGAAGTTGAGGAACGAGCCGCCGGTGACGTGCTCGGCGAACGGCTCGACCGCGCTCGCCGGCCCGTCGATCTTCAGCGAGAAGGGGACGCGGCGGTGGCCGGCGGGCCCGGCCTGCGGCCCGGCGTCGGCGACGGCGCCGTCCCAGCATCTGAGCTCGACCGCGGCGGCGGCGCCCCGCTCGCCGTCGACGAGCGCCAGCGCGGCGGCGATCGCGTCGTCGGGCAGGTCGGGCAGCAGCTCGAAGCAGCGCGGCGCGGTGCCGCCGACGGCGGCCCGCCCGTACGGCGTCGTGCGGTAGCCGCCGGCGACCGGCGCGCCGGCGACCTCCAGCAGTCCCCGCATGGCCCGCTCGCCGTCGCGGCCGTCGCCGGCGTACAGCGCGCGGATCCCGAGCGCCGGGCCGGCGATCCAGGTCTCCGGCGGCGCCGCTCTGACGAGCATGACCGCGGTCGTCAGCTCGCGCGGCTGCTCGCGCAGCGCCCACGTGCGGTAGCGGGCGAGCGTCGCGGCCGCGCGCTCCAGCGGGAACCAGGCGACGCCGCCGTGGACGCGCGGCAGGCGGTGGAGCCGCAGCTCGAGCGCCGCGACCGCGGCGAAGCTCCCGCCGCCGCCCCGCAGCGCCCAGAAGAGGTCGCTGTTGCGGGTGGCGCTCGCGGCGACGACGCGACCGGCAGCGGTCACGACCTCGGCGCGCAGCAGGTTGTCGGCGGCGAGGCCGTGCTTGCGGGCGAGCCAGCCGGCGCCGCCGCCGAGCGTGAAGCCGGCGACGCCGACCGAGCGCGTGTCGCCGGAGGTCGGCGCGAGCCCGTACGGCGCGGCGGCGTCGATCACCTCGCCCCAGGTGGCGCCGGCGCCGACGCGCGCGACCTCCCACTCGGGGTCGATCGAGACCCGCGCCATCCGGCCGGTCTTCACGAGCAGCGCGCCGTCGGCTGCGACGACCGTGCCGTGGCCGGTTCCCTGCAGCGCGAGCGGCAGCCCGTGCGCGCGGGCGACGCGCACGGCGGCCCGCAGGTCGGCGGCGCTCGTCGCCTCGGCGACCAGCGCCGGCTCGGCGGCGACGGTGCCGCTCCAGTTCACGCGCTCCCGCTCCCACCCCTGCGAGCCGGGCAGGTGGAGCGGGCCCGCGAAGGCGCCGCGCAGCTCGCGCAGCGCCGCGGCGAGCGATGGGACCGGTGGGCGGCTGCCGCGGTCGGCGCGCCGGGCGCGGTCGGCGCGCCGGCGGCCGCCGCCTGAAGCGGCGCGGCGGGCGACGGCGGGGGCGGCGGTGTCGGGGCCGCCGCCTGAAGCGGCGCGGCGGGCGGCGGTGTCGGCGTGCGGTGCGTGGCTCATCTCGGGCTCCGTGGTCGGCTGCTGCGGTCTTGCGGGTGGAGACCGCGGCGCGGGGCGGAACTCATCGCTCGCCGCCCAGCGGCCCTGACGGGGCCGACAGCCAGGGCTCGACCGCGGCGAGGTCGACGCAGACGATCGCGGTCGCGCCGTAGGAGGGCGCGCGCAGCGGGTATTCGTTTCGGGACGACCCCGAGCGACCAGGAGCAACATGAAGGCGATCGTCTACACGCAGACCGGCCCGGCGGAGGTGCTCGAGCTCGTCGAGCGCGAGCCGCCCAGCGCGCCCGGAGCGGGCGAGGCGCTCGTGCGCGTCGTCGTCTCCGGCGTCAACCCGACCGACTGGAAGTCGCGCGCGGCGGCGCCGGGGAGAGCGCTGGAGCGGCCGCAGGTGCCCAACCAGGACGGCGCCGGCGTCGTCGAGGCGGTCGGCGACGGGGTCGACGAGCTCGCCCCGGGCCAGCGCGTCTGGCTGTGGGACGCGGCGTGGAGACGGACCGACGGGACGGCGCAGGAGCTGGTCGCGCTGCCAGCGCGGCAGGTGGTCCCGCTGCCCGACGACGCGACCTTCGAGCTGGGCGCTTCGCTCGGGATCCCCGCGCTGACCGCCCACCGCGCGCTGACCTGCTTCGAGGGCGCGCCGGAGCGGCTGGCGCCGGGCGCGCTCGCCGGGCGGACGGTGCTCGTCGCCGGCGGCGCCGGTGCGGTCGGCCACGCCGCGATCCAGCTCGCGCGCTGGGCCGGCGCGACCGTGATCGCGACCGTCAGCAGCGACGAGAAGGGCGCGCTCGCGCGCGCGGCCGGCGCCGACCACGTCGTCGACTACCGCGCCGAGGACCTCGTCGCGCGGGTGCGGGAGCTGGCGCCGGACGGCGTCGACCCGATCGTCGAGGTCAACCCGAACGCCAACGCCGCCGCCGACGTGCGGGTCGTCGCGCCCGGCGGGACGATCGCGATCTACGCCGACGCCGGCGAGGACGACGTGCCGATCCCCGTCCGGCCGAGCATGGCGCGTAACGTCCGCTGGCAGTTCCTGCTCACCTACACGACGACCGAGCGGCAGAAGGACGACGCCGTCGCGGCGGTCGCGGCGGCGGTCGCCGACGGCGCGCTCCCGGTCGGCGAGGCGGCCGGCCTGCCGCTGACCCGCTTCCCGCTGGAGCGCACCGCCGACGCCCACCGCGCCGTCGAGGAGGGCGCCGTCGGCAAGGTGCTGATCGACGTGGCGGAGGGGTAGGCGCGCCGGGGCGCGCCGCGCCGGGGCGGTCCGCGCGCGGCGGAACGGCCTGCCCGCCCCGCGCGCAGGGGCGCACCGCGCCGGGGCGGCCCGCGCAGGGCGGCGCGGCCGGCCCGCCCCCGTCGCTCACGCCCCCGCCGGCTCCTCGGCGGCCGGCGTGGGCGCCGGCGCCGGCGCCCCGGCCTGCCGCGGCAGCAGCAGCGCCGCGACGACGCCGAGCAGCGCCCCGACGGCGATCACGCGCATCGTCGTCGCGAGGTTGTCGGCGGTCGCGACCCGCAGCGCCTCGCCGCCGAGGCCGCCGAGGCCGTCGGTCGCGATCCCGACCAGGATCGCGAGGCCGGCGCCGGCGCCGGCCTGCAGCGCCGTCGAGGCCATCCCGGAGGCGGTCCCCTGCTCGGCGGCGTCGACGCCGCTGGTCGCCGCGATGAACATCGGCGGGAAGATCAGCCCCATCGCGAGGCCGGTGACGAGGATGCCGGCGAGCACCGTCGCGTACGAGGCGTCGGCGCTCATCTGCGCGGCGAGCAGCAGACCGCCGCCGAGTCCGACGACCATGCCGGCGATCAACGTCACGCGCGTGCCGAAGCACGCGACGAGGCGGTCGGCGAGGAGGTTGCCGGCGGTGATCGCGAGCGTCGGGCCGAGGAAGGCGACGCCGCCCTCCAGGGCGCTGAAGCCGAGCACGTCCTGGAAGTAGAGCGTGAGGAAGTACGGAATGCCCTGGAGCGTCAGCCCGAAGGCGAAGATCACCGCGAGCGCGGCGGTGAGGCCGCGGTCGCGCAACAGCCGCAGCGGCATCAGCGGGCTGGGGCTGCGCGCCTCGACGGCGACGAACAGCGCCAGCAGCGCGACCGCCAGCAGCGCCGCGACGACGACCGGCGCCGAGCCCGCGCCCTGCTCGGGCGCCTGCGCGATCGCCAGCACGAGCAGCGTCGCGCCGGCGGTGCCGGTCAGCGCGCCGGGCAGGTCGAGCGGTCGGTCGCGCTCGCGTGGACCGTCGGGCGGGAGCAGGGCGAAGGCGGCCGCCGCCGCGATCGCGACCAGCGGGACGTTGACGAAGTAGACGCCCTGCCAGCCGACCGCCTCCGTCAGCACGCCGCCGAGCAGCGCGCCGAGGCTCAGGCCGGCGGCGCCGGCGCTCGCCCACACCGTCATCGCGCGGTTGCGCTCGCGCCCCTCGGCGAAGGTCGTGCTGACGAGCGACAGCGTCGCCGGGGAGACGATCGCCGCGCCGATCCCCTGCAGCACGCGTGCCGCGATCAGCTGTTCCGGCCCGCCGGCGAGCCCGCCGAGCAGCGACGCGCCGCCGAAGAGGAGCATGCCGACGACGAACATCCGGCGGCGGCCCGCGACGTCGGCGAGCCGGCCGCCGAGCAGCAGGAAGCCGCCGTAGGCGATCGCGTAGGCGCTCACGACCCACTGCAGCGCGTGCGCGGAGAAGCCGACGCCGCGCGCCATCTCCGGCAGCGCGACGTAGACGATCGTGAAGTCGAGCGCGGTGATCAGCGAGCCGAACGCGAGCAGCGCGAGCGGCCAGCCGGGCGAGCGCCCGGTCGGTGACGAGGGTGGCATGACGGCTCCTTGTCGAAGGTGAGCTGAGGCGCCGTCAAGCTTGCATCTTCAAGTCAACTTGAAGTCAAGCCCCGTACTGCGCGGCGAACTCCGGCGACGCCGGGATCACGGTGACGACGTCGACGAGCACCCCGTCGGGATCCTCCGTGATGAAGTGGCGCTGGCCCCACGGCTCGTCTCTCAGCGGCACGTGGAACGGCAGGCCGCGCGCGACGGCGCGGGCGTGGACGGCGTCGACGTCGTCGACCTCGACCGTCACGAGCATGCCGGCGGCCCCCGCGCGGAACGGCTCCGGCACGCTGTCGTGGGAGCGCGCGACGATCCCGAGCTGGACGGTCTCGTCGCCCGCCGCCGCGAGGCTGACGTACCAGTCGGAGGCGAACGCCTCGGTCAGCCCGAGCAGCTCGGCGTAGAAGGCGTGCGCGCGCGGCACGTCGTCGGTCATCAGGACGGGGTAGAGCGATGCGATCGCGGTCATGGCGCGGTTCCTCCTGTGTCGTGGAGCAGGATCGAGACCTCGGTCCGCAGTCGCTCGGGCGCGACGGTCGCGGGGTCGTCGAGGTGGCGCTCGCGGACCGGGCCGACGGCCGGATGGCCGCGCTCCTGGAGCCACGCGAGCAGCGGGAAGTAGGCGAGCGGCAGCTCGTCGTGCGAGCCGACGTGGAGCACGCGCGCGACGGGACCGCCCGGGAGGTCGAGGGGCTCGACGCCGGGCGGGAGCGGTTCGCGCGCTTGGGGCGGGACGGCGGCGGCCGGCGGAGCGCCGGGCGCCTCGCCGGCCGCGGCCGGCGGCTCGACCCCGACATGGAAGGCCAGCTCGCCGTCGAGGTCGAGCGGGTAGAGCCCGACGACCGGCGGGTCGGGCGCGACCGCCCACGGCAGCGCCTCGCCGAGCCGCGCGACGAGCGCGGCGGCGTCGGCGTGGAGGTGCTCGGCGTCGCTGGTCCCGCGCAGCGCGAGCAGCCGCCGCGGCGGCTCGATCGCCGTCTCGACCGGGTAGGGCATCAGCTCGCGCTCGCTCGTCAGCCGCTCCAGCGCGCGCAGCGTCCGCTCGCGCGCGGCCAGCTCGGCCGCCACCCTCGCCCGCTCGCCGGCGAGGATCCGCTCGGCGCCCTCCTCGTCGGCGACGAGCAGCTCGGCGATCGCCGGCAGCGGCACGTCGAGCGAGCGCAGCAGCGCGATCGTCACCGCCGTGCGCGCCTGGCGCGGGTGGTAGTAGCGGTAGCCGGTCTCCGGGTCGACGCGCGCCGGCGCCAGCAGGCCGAGCGCGTCGTAGCTGCGCAGCTGCCTGGCGCTGAGCCGGGTCATGCGGGCGAACTGTCCGACGGTCATCATCGCGTCGAATCGTGCACCTTCCCCAGGGGTCAAGGTCAAGCCCTGTGGCCGAGCGGCGCCGGCGCGAGCGCGCCGAGTTCAGGACCAGCGCTGACCGCAATGGGTAGGACGATGGCGGCATCAACCCGGAGAACCGACCGAGGAGCCACGCATGCCGACGATCGCCAGACTCGACTACGTCACCGTCCCGACGCAGGACTCCGAGCGCGCGTGCGCGTTCTACGGCGAGACGCTCGGCCTGAGAGCGGACGACAGCGCGCCGACCGAGTTCTGGGTCGGCTCGACCTGTCTCGCGATCTGGGAGCCGGAGAGATTCGGCATGCCGTTCGCACCGCAGAAGAACGGCCACCTCGCGCTCCACGTCGACGACGTCGCCGCCGCGCGCGGTGAGCTGGAGGCGCAGGGCGTCGAGTTCACGGGCGAGACGGTCGACAGCGGCGTCTGCCACATGGCCTTCTTCACCGACCCGGACGGCAACGACCTGATGCTCCACAGCCGCTACGCGCCGCATTGAGCCCGCCGGGGCGTCGTCTCGGCTTCGCGGTCAAGGTGCTCGGCGGCGGCGGTCTGCCGTCGCACGACACCCGCCGCTGGCAGTCGGCGCCGCACCTCGACCGCTCGCTCGACCGCCTCGAGGCGATCTTCGAGCGGCTCGCGAGCGACGACGTGCGGATGTACCGGATGTCGTCGGACCTCGTCCCGTACGGCAGCCATCCGGAGCTGACGCGGTTCCACGGCCAGGTCGAGCGCTGCGCGGAGCGGCTCGCCGCCCTTGGGGAGCGGGCGCGGACCGCCGGCCTGCGGCTGTCGTTCCACCCCGGCCAGTACGTCGTGCTCAACTCCGAGGACGCCGACGTGCGGCGCGCGGCGGCGCGCGACCTCGAGCTGGCCGCGTCGGTGCTCGACGCGATGGGGCTGGGGCCGGAGGCGGTCGTCGTGCTCCACGTCGGCGGCGCTGCCGGCGGGACGGCGGCGGCGCTCGACCGCTTCCTCGCCGGCGCCGAGCAGCTGTCGGCGGCGGCGCGCGCCCGGCTCGTGGTCGAGAACGACGACCGCCGCTTCGGCCTGCGCGACGTGCTGGCGCTGTCGGAGCGCAGCGGGCTGCGGGTCGTCTGGGACGTCCACCACCACCGCTGCCACGACCCCGACGGCATCCCGGAGGCCGAGGCGCTCGCACTGGCGCTGGCGACGTGGCGCGACTCCGGCGCGGTGCCGAAGATCCACTGGTCCTCGCCGCGCACCGCGGTCGAGGAGCGCAGCAGACGGGTCGGCCGCCGCGTCGAGCGGACGCTGGTGCTGCCGCCGCTGCGCGCCCACGCCGACCTCGTCGACCCGATCGCCTTCGCGCAGTTCCTGACCGGCCCCGGCGCCGACGGCGACTACGACGTGATGCTGGAGGCGAAGGCGAAGGACGTCGCGCTGCTGCGCCTGCGCGACCAGCTCGCCGAGCGCGGCTTCGGCTGGGCCGACGGCCGCCTGCTCGCGCCGGCCGGCCGGTGAGCGGGCGGTCGGGCCGGTCCCAGCGGGCGGCGCCGTCGCGGCGCCCGCGCACGGTGGCGGCGGCAGTCGCGCCCGGTCAGCCGCGGGCGGTTGCGGCGCCCCCCGTGCCCGCGTCAGCCGCCGGCCACCGTGAGCCAGCCGTCTGCGAGCGGGTCGGGGCCGTCGCACTCGGCGAGCGCGGGGGCGCGCAGGCGCAGCTTCGTGTCGGCGTAGGCGCGGGCGTCGAGCGCGGCCAGGTCGCGCGCCGCGGCGAGCGCGCGCTCGCCCACCTCGGCGGCCGGGACGACCTCGTCGACCGCGCCGCCGTCGACGAGCGACTCGGCCGCGACGTTCTCCGCACCGAGCGCGAGCCGGCGGGCGGCCGGACCGGTCAGCTCGGCCCGCACGACCGCGAGCGCCGCGCGCGGATAGGGGATCCCGACGCGCACCTCGGCCAGCCCCAGCGGCGCGCCCGCGGCGGCGACGCGGCGGTCGGCGCAGAGGGCGAGGATCATCCCGCCCGCGATCGCCGCGCCGCCGACCGCCGCGACGACCGGCAGCGGCAGCGCGTACCACGCCGTGAAGGCGGCGTCGAGCGCCGCGACCGTCCGCCGCTGCCCGGCCGCGTCGAGCGCCGGCGTCGAGCGCAGGTCCATGCCGGCGCTGAAGCAGCGCCCGGCGCCGGTCAGCACGACCGCCCCTGGCCGCTCCTCCGCGAGCCGCTCCGCGGTCGCCGTCAGCGCCTCCAGCAGCTCGGCGTCGAGCGCGTTGACCGGCGGGCGGTCGAGCGTCACGACCGCCACGTCGCCGGCGGCGGCGACCGTCACCACGCCGCTCACGGCCGCACCGCCGCGCCGCCGTCACACCCCACGCCGGCCGCCCGCGGCCGCCGCTCGACCTGCACCGCCGCGCCGCCGTCACGGCCCACGCCGGCCGCCCGCGGCCGCCGCTCGACCTGCACCGCCGCGACGCCGTCACACCCGGCCGCTCGCCGCCGCTCGATCGTCTGCCGCCCCATCTCGTCGCCTCCTCGCTCGACCGCTGACGGCCGCCACGCTATCGCCGCGCCGCCGCCGTCGGCGCCGCCTCGGCCCGCCGCCCGCCCGCGACCGTCTAGCCTTGCGCCGCATGCGCGCGCCCGCCCGTCTTCCCGCCGCCTTCACGCCGCTGCACCGCGGCGGCTCCGGCGAGCCGCTCGTGCTGCTGCACGGCTTCACCGACACCTGGCGGACGTGGGAGCTGACGCTGCCGGCGCTGGAGCGCCGGCACGACGTGCTCGCGCCGACGCTCGCCGGCCACGCCGGCGGGCCGCCGCTCGACGGCGAGCTGCACATGGCGCTGCTCGCCGACGAGGTCGAGCGGGCGATGGACGCCGCCGGCTTCGAGACCGCCCACGTCGCCGGCAACTCGCTCGGCGGCTGGGTCGCGCTGCAGCTGGCGGCGCGCGGCCGCGCGCGCACGGTGACGGCGCTGGCGCCGGCCGGCGGCTGGGACGAGGGCGACGACTCCTTCCGGGAGGTACTCGCCCACTTCACCGAGATGCGCATGCAGCTCGCGCCGCTCTTCCCGCACGCCGACGCGATCGCCGCAACGGAGGAGGGTCGCCGCCGCGCGATGCGGCTGATCGCGACCAACTGGGACCACATCCCGGCCGAGCTCGTCGCGCATGAGATCCGCGGCGTCGTCGGCTGCGACGGCGCCGAGGCGATGATCGCGCTGGCGCTGCGCGAGGGCTGGCCGGTCGAGGCGGAGAAGATCGCCTGCCCAGTGCGGGTCGTGTGGGGCACCGGCGACCAGGTGCTGCCGTGGCCCTCGGCGGCGGCGCGCTACCGCCGCGACTGGCTGCCGCACGCCGACTGGGTCGTTCTCGACGACGTCGGCCACTGCCCGCAGCTCGACGTCCCGCTCGAGGCCGCGCAGCTGATCGCCGGCTTCACCGGCGCCTGACGCGGGACGGACCCGCCGCCGCGCGGGAGCATCGGCTTTCCGCACGTGCTGAGGACGTGCAAAGAGCCAATGCGGCGTCGGGTGGGGGCCGGGCGGGGGCTGGCTGGCCGAGGCGCCGGGGCGCTCAGCCCGTCTCGCCGGCGAGCATCGCCGCCAGCTGCGTGCGCGAGCGGAGGCCGAGCTTGCGGTAGATCGCGCTGAGGTGGTGCTCGATCGTCTTCGCGCTGAGGAACAGCGCCGCCCCGACCTCGCGGTTGGTGCGGCCCTCGGCGACGAGCAGCGCGACCTGCAGCTCGTGCGGCGTCAGCTCCTCGACCGGCGTCACCGCGCGCGCCGGCGCACCGGCCGCCGCGCCGGTCGCGCGCAGCTCGGTGCGGGCGCGGCTCGCCCACGGCTCGGCGCCGAGCCGGTCGAAGGTCGCGAGCGCACGCTCGAGCCGCTCGCGCGCGGCGGCGCGGCGACGGGCGCGTCGCAGCCGCTCGCCGAGCAGCAGCTCGGTGCGGGCCCGCTCGAACGGCATCTCGACCAGCCCGTGCGCAAGCAGCGCCTCCGCGCCGATCCGCTCGACGTCGGCCTCCTCGGCGAGCAGCAGGCGACCGCGCGCGGCGACGGCGTCCGACCACGCGCCGGCGGTGCGATCCGCGCCCTCCTCGAGCCGCGCGAGCGCCCGCGCGGCCTCCTCGCGGCGGCCGGCGCGCACGAGCGCCTCGACGAGATCGGGCGCGTACATCGTCAGCGCCGGCTCGCCGAGCGGCAGCCCGCGGTCGATCGCGTCGGCGCGCGCGAGCACGGCGGCCGCCGCCTCGGCGCGGCCGGCGGTCAGCTCGGCGAAGCCGAGCGCCGCGAGCGAATGGAGCACCGTCGCCGCGCCGGCGGCGACCTCGGCGAGCGCGACGCCCTCCTCGCCGTGGGCGCGCGCCTCCTCCAGCCGCCCGATGCCGGCCTCCGCGCGCGTCAGCGCCGCGAGCGTCAGCGCGAGCGTGCCGGTCTGCCCCGTCTCGCGCGCGAGCCGCACCGCCTCCTCGGCGTCGGCGTAGGCGGCCGCCCACCGTCCGCGGCGCCAGTGGAGCTGGGAGCGGACGCCGAGCGGGAACGGCAGCCGGCCGACCGCGCCGGCCTCGCGGGCGATCGCGATCATGCGGCCGGCGATCCGCTCGACGCGCTCGAACCGCTCGATCCACAGCGACGCCATCGCCGCCATCCCGACCAGCTCGGCGAGATCCGACAGCGGGTCGAACTCGTGCAGCAGCGGCTCGGCGCCGCTCAGCAGCGCGTCCCCCTCGCGCGAGCGGCCGAGCGCGATCAGCGCCTCGCCCTCGGCGACGCCGGCCGCCATCGCCAGCTCCGGCGAGACGCCCTCGGCCTGCGCCCGCGCCTGCGCGGCGAGCTCCGACAGCTCTGCCATCTCGCCGCGGTACATGTGCGCGAACGACGCCTCCAGCAGGTAGCGCGCGCTCGCCGCCCGGTCGCCCCGCGCGGCGGCGCGCGCCGCCAGCGAGCGCAGCGCGCCGACCGCCTCGAGCGGGTCGCCGCCGCGCATCAGCACGTGCGCGCGCAGGTGCTCGGCGCCGGCCCGCACCGCGGCGTCGTCGCTCTCGGCGGCGCGGCGGGCCAGCTCCAGCGCCCGCTCGCCGTGGCCGGCGACGGCGTGGTCGCGCGCCGCCTCCAGCTCCAGCGCGGCGCGCGCGGTCGGCTCGCGCGACAGCTCGGCGGCGCGGCCGAAGGCGCGCGCCGCCTCGGCGTGGGCGCCGCGCTCGCGCGCCTCCTCGCCGGCCGCGCGCAGCGCCGCGGCCGCCTCCTCGTCTGGACCGAAGGCGGCGCCGGAGAGCTGCCAGGCGCGGTGCTGCACGTCGCCGAGCGCAGCCGCGAGCGCGCGATGGGCGGTGCGGCGCTCGCCGCTCGGCGCGGCGTGGTAGGCGGCGGCGGTCAGCAGCGGATGGCGGAAGGCGAGGCCGCCGTCGCGCTCGACCAGCAGCCCGGCGGCGCGAGCCGGCGCGAGCGCGTCGCCGTCGGCGCCGACGGCGGCGAGCGCCCGCTCGATCGCCTCCGGCGGTGAGCCGGCGCCGGCGGCGAGGAGGCAGAGCGCGGCGCGGGTCGTCGCCGGCAGCTGCGCGAGCTGGCGCTCGAAGGCCGCCTCGACGCGGCCGCCCGATGCCGGCGGGCCGCTCAGCGGCGCCTGCCCCGTCCGCTGCGCGGCCGACAGCGCACGCGGCAGCTCGCGCAGCGCGAGCGGGTTGCCGGCGCTGACCCGCAGCAGCGCCTCCGCGACGTCGTCGGCGAGCGGCGCCCCGTCGCGCAGCAGCGCGAGCGCGTCGGCCCGCGCCAACGGCTCCAGCCCCAGCCGCTCGACGCTCGGCGCCGCGACCGGACCGCCGTCGCTGTCGCGCGCGGCCAGCACGATCCCGACGCCCTCGGCGTCGATCCGCTGGGCGGCGAACAGGACCGCCTCGCGCGACGCCGGGTCGAGCCAGTGGACGTCGTCGACGACGACCAGCAGCGGCCGCTCGTCGGCGGCGAGGCCGAGCAGCCCGAGCACCGCGGCCGGCACGGCGAAGCGGTCGCGCGGCAGCGCCCGCTCGAGCGCGAGCGCCCCGGCGAGCGCCGCGCGCTGCGCCTCCGGCAGCCCGTCGAGCAGGTGCAGCGCCGGCGCGAGCAGCTCCGACAGCGCGCCGTACGGGATCCCCGCCTCGGCCTCGAAGCCGGCGGTCCGCAGGACGCTGGCGTCGGCCGGCGCCTGCGCGACGGCCTCGGCGAGCAGCACGCTCTTGCCGATCCCGGCCGGCCCCTCGACGAGCACCGCGAAGCTCCGCCCCGCGCCGGCGCCGCGGACGAGCTCCGCGAGCTGCTCGCGTTCGCGCGACCGTCCGTACAGCATGGGCGCCAGTCTAGGCCGGCGGCTCGGCCTCCGATGCGGCGAGCGCGCGCGCCAGCTCGGTGCGCGAGCCGACGCCGGCCTTGCGGTACAGCCTCGTCAGCCGCCGCTCCAGCGTCTTCTCGCCGAGGTGGAGCGCGGCGGCGATCTCGCGGTTCGTGCGGCCGTCCGCGACCAGCCGCGCGATCTGCCGCTCCTGCGGCGTCAGCGGGACGGCGTCGGCCGCCGTCGCCGGCGCGGCGTCGAGACCGACGCGCGAACGGGCGGCGAACGGGGCGGCGCCGAGCCGCTCGAAGCCGGCGAGCGCCCGCGCGAGCGGACGGCGCGCCTCGGCGCGTCGCTGCGCGCGGCGCAGCCGCTCGCCGATCGCCAGCTCGGTGCGGGCCAGCTCGAACGGCATCGCGAGCGACTCGGCGGCGGCGAGCGCGGTGCGCGCGCGCTCGTCGAGCTCGGCGTCGGGCGCGAGCGCGAGCGCGCCGCGCGCCGCGACCGCGGCGGCCCAGCGGGAGCCGGTCTCCCGCGCTCGCGCGGCGAGCGCGTCGACGGCGGCGCGCGCCTCCGCGGCGCGGCCGGCGGCGAGCTGCGCGTCGATCAGCTCGGCGGCCCACATCGTCGCGGCCGGATGGCGCAGGTTGCGATTCGCCTCCAGCTCGGCCGCTCGCTCGGCGGCGCGCACGGCGGCGTCGGCGCGCCCGGCGACCAGCGCGGCGAGCGCGGCGGCGGCGTGGGCGTGGATCGCGATCCCGTCGGCCCGCTCGCGGTCGGTGATCGCGAGCGCCTCCGCGACGCCCGCGCGCGCCTCCTCCCCTCGGCCCTGCGCCGCGTCGACGCGCGCCAGCCAGGCGAGCGCGAACGCCAGCAGCGTCTCCTGGCCGGTCTCGCGCGCGACCTGGACCGACTCGCGCGCCGCCTGCGCGGCGGTCGACCAGCCGCCGCGGCGGAAGGCGAGCTGCGCCCGCACCGCGAGCGGATAGGTCAGCCGCCCGAGCGCCGAGGCGCGGCGGCAGGCGGAGACCATCGCGTCGGCGATCGCGGCGGCGCGGTCGAAGTCGCCGCTCCACAGCGAGGTCTGGGCGGCCATCCCGACGATCTCGCCGTGCGCGACGAGATCGACCGCGTCGAGCCGCTCGACGGCGGCGGCGAGCGTCGCGCGTCCCCGCGCCTCGCGGCCGAAGGCGATCTCGGCCTCGCCGGCGACCAGCTCGACCAGCACCTCCTGCTCGCCGCCGGTGCCGGCCGCGGCTCGCCGCGCCCGCTCGACGATGTAGACCTGCTGCTCGACCTCGCCGGTCATGAACGGCGCGACCGACGCCTCCAGGAACAGCGCGGCGGCCGCGGCGCCGTCGCCGGCCGCGAGCTGCCGCTCGCCCTCGGCGGTCAGCTCGCGCAGCGCGCGGTGGGCCTCGCCGCGGCGGATCGCGAGGTTGCCGCGCAATCTCGCGACGGCCGCGCGGACCGGTTCGCCGGCGTGGCCGGAGGCGGCGTCGAGCAGCGCGAGGGCGCGATCGTGGTCGCCGGCGGTCGCGGCGTCGGCCGCGGCCTCCAGCTCGCGCAGGCCGCGCGCGGCGGCGGTCGCCGACAGCTCGGCGGCGCGCTCGAAGGCGGCCGCCGCCTCGGCGTGGCCGCCGACCGCGCGCGCCTCGCGGGCGACCGCCTCCAGCGCGTCGGCCGCACCGGCGTCGGAGTCGTCCGCGGCGGCCGCGAGGTGCCAGGCGCGCAGCGGCGCGGCGGGCGCAGTCGCGGCGAGCGCCCGGTGGGCAGCGCGGCGCTCCGCGGGGGCGGCCGCGTAGTAGGCGGCGACCCGCATCAGCGGATGGCGCAGCTCGACGCGGCCGTCGTCGACGCGCACGACGCGCGTGCGCTCGCCGGCGTCGAGGGCGCGCGCCGGCAGCTCGAGCCGCGCCAACGCCGCCAGCAGCCACGACAGCGGACCGCGCTCGAGCGCGGCGGCGACGGTGATCGCGCGCCGCGCGTCGGCGTCGAGCCCGTCGACCTGCCGCGCGAACGAGCGCTGCAGCAGCGGCCCGAGCCGCAGCGGCAGCTCCAGCGGCGCGCGGCCGGCGCGCTGCGCGCGGGTGAGCCCGGCCGGCAGCTCCAGCAGCGCCAGCGGGTTGCCGGCGGCGGCCTTCGCGACCGCCTCCCGCACCGGCTCCGACAGCGCGCCGCCGACGTCGCGCAGGACCGCGCGGGCGCTGTCGCCGTCGAGCGGCCCGACCGGCAGCCGGTCGACGCCGGGCGCGTCGACCGCCTCCTCGCCGTCGCGCGCCGCCAGCAGCAGCGCGACGGGCAGCGCACCGAGGCGGCGGGCGGCGAAGACGATCGCCTCGCGCGAGGCCGGGTCGAGCCACTGGAGGTCGTCGACGAGCGCGAGCACCGGCCACCGCTCGCCGGCGACGCCGAGCAGCGCGACGAGCGCCAGCGGCACCGCCAGCCGCGCCTGCGGCGTCGGCGGCTCCAGCGCCAGCGCGACGCCGAGCGCCTGCGCCTGCACCGGCGGCAGCCGCTCGCGCAGCTCCAGCAGCGGCTCGACCAGCTGCCGCAGGCCGGCGTAGGGGATCGCCGTCGACGCCTCCGAGCCGGTCGCGCGGACGACGGTCATGCCCTCGCCGGCGCGCGCGGCCGCCGCGGCGACGAGCGCAGTCTTGCCGATCCCCGGCTCGCCGTCGAGCAGCAGCGCGCCGCCGGCGCCGCGACGGGCGCCGTCGATCAGCTCATCGATGCGCGCCAGCTCGTGCGCGCGCCCCCACAGCAGCACGGGCGTCAGTCTCGCACCGCGCCGCGCGATGAGGAACCCTCCCGATCCCGTGCCGCGCTCGGGATCGCGGCGCGCGCGGCGTCGGCTGCGCGTGGCAGGCGGGGAGCCCCGCACGGGCGCGCGGCGGCTTGGCGGCGGCGCGCGCGGCGTCGGCTGCACGTGCCAGGCGGGGAGCCCCGCACGGGCGCGAGCAGAAAATGAGGAGGCCCCCCGATGTGGGATCGGCGGGTGACTGCGACCGTCGAGCGCGATGTTGCTGGCGACCGAGACGGAGCGACCGGTCGGCGCGTCCCCGCGCGAGCGCCTCCATGACGCGGCCGCCGCCGCGATCGCCGAGATCCACGCGCACGCGACCGCGGCGCGGACGCTCGTCGGGCGCGACGACGCCGCCGCGCGGGCCGCGATCGCCGCGATCCGCGCCCGCGCCGCCATCGCGCTCGGCGAGATGCGCGCGCTCGTCGCGCTGTTGCCGGCGGCCGCGGGCCGCGCCCTCGCCGACGACGTCCACGACACGCTCGGCCACGCCCTCTCGCTCGCCTCGCTGCTGGCCGGCGGCGCCGCCGCGCGGCTCGCGACCGAGCCGGCGCTGGCGCGCGACGCGCTCGCGCAGCTGGCAAGGCTGAGCGCCGACACCTCCGCCGAGCTGGAGCGGCTGCTCGGTGCGGAGGCGGCAGGCGAGCGCGGAGTGGCGACGCCGCCCACCGGCGAACGCGGAGCCCGGCTCTCAGCCGTCGCGCCGCTGGCACCGCCGCCGAGCGGGGGCCGCGGCCGCCGTTCGCAGGCCGCCGCCGCGGTCGAGCAGCTGCGGAGCCTCGCGTGCGCCGGATCGGTGACCTTCGACGTCGACGGCGCGGCGCTCGCGGCCGCGCCGCCGGAGGTCGCGGCCGCCGTCCATCGGATCGTGCGCGAGGCGCTCACCAACGCCCGCACCCACGCCCGCGGGGCGCCGGTCCGCGTCCGCGTCGCCGACGATGGCGGCGGGGCGCTCGCGGTCGCGGTCGTGAACCCGCCGGCGCACTCGCCCGCGGCGCCCGGCTCGGGACGCGGCATCCCCGGCATGCGGCGCCGCGCCCACGCGGTCGGCGGCGCGCTCGCCGCCGGCCCGACCGGCGACGGCGGCTTCCGCGTCGACGCCCGCCTGCCGCGCTGAGCGGCGGCCCCGCCTCGATCGCGCGGCCACGCGTTGCCTGGCGGCTCGGGCCGGTCGGCCGCGCCGCCCGCTGGCGCGCAGCGCCCTCGGACAGAATGAGCGGGTGACCGATGAGTTCCGCCGCCGGCCGGCGTTGGAAGAGACATGACGACCGCTCCCGACGACGACTTCGCGGCGAGACTGGCGCCCTACCGCCGCGAACTGCACGTCCACTGCTACCGGATGCTCGCCAACTTCGACGAGGCGGAGGATCTCGTGCAGGAGACCTTCCTGCGGGCGTGGAGCAGACGCGAGACCTTCGGCGGCGAGCTGAGAGTGCGCGCCTGGCTCTACCGGATCGCGACCAACGCCTGCCTCGACGCCCTGCGCCGCAGCAGACGGCAGGCGCCGACCGGCTCCTACGCCGAGATCCCATGGCTGCAGCCCTACCCGGACCCGCTGCTCGACGAGGCCGCGCCCTCCGAGGAGGCGCCCGACGCGGTCGTCGTCGCGCGCGAGACGATCGAGCTGGCCTTCCTCGCAGCGATCCAGCTGCTGCCGCCGCGCCAGCGGGCGGTGCTGATCCTGCGCGACGTGCTCGAGTGGTCGGCCGCCGAGACCGCCGACGCGCTCGACCTCACCGTCGCCTCCGCCAACAGCGCGCTGCAGCGGGCGCGCGCGACGCTGGAGCAGCGCGCGTCGCGCGACCGCCCCGCGGCCGCGCCGAGCCCCTACGAGCAGGAGCTGCTCGCGCGCTTCGTCGACGCGCACGAGCGCCAGGACGCGGACGCCGCGCTCGCCGCCGTGCGCGACGACATCCGCGTCACGATGCCGCCCTACCCGTGGCTGTTCGAGGGCGTGGAGGCGATCGCGGGCCTGCTGGCGAGAGCGTTCGGCGGCGGCGAGTTCGGCGGCGACTGGCGGCTGCTGCCGACCGCCGTCAACCGGATGCCGGCGGCGGCCAGCTACCTGCGCAGGGATGGCGACACCGTCTTCCGTCCGATGAAGCTCGACGTGCTGCGGGTCGAGGGCGACCGGATCGCCGAGATCACGACCTTCGGGCCGCAGCCGTTCGCGGCGCTCGGCCTGCCGCCGTCGCTGTAGCGGCGCCGGAGGGCGGCGGCGCGCTCTCCCGCCGGCCGCGTTGGCCCGCTCGACGCGCATGCGATTGGTCCTTCACGCGGACCACTTCCGCGCGTACGCTGGCCGCGTCCGCACCGGACCTGGCCCTTCCACCGAGGAGATCGACATGCGGGTGTTCCTTGCCGGTGCGACCGGCGCGATCGGCCGGCCGCTCGTCCGCCGCCTGCTCGCCGCGGGCCACGCGGTCGTCGGGACGACGCGCACGCAGGGGAGAGCCGCCGCGCTGCGCGCCGCCGGCGCCGAGGCGGTCGTGCTCGACGCGCTCGACGCCGCCGCGCTGCGCCGCGCGGTGCTCGACGCCCGCCCCGAGGTCGTGCTCAACGAGCTGACCGACCTCTCGGCGCCGCTCAACCCGCGCCGCTACGCCCAGTGGCTGGAGAGCACGCAGCGGCTGCGGACCGAGTCGACCGCGACCCTGCTCGACGCCGGCCGCGAGGCGGGCGCCCGCCGGATCGTCGTCCAGTCGGTCTGCTTCGTCACCGCCCAGCGGGGACCGTGGGTGCTCGACGAGGACGCCCCGCTCGACGACGCCGCGCCGGAGCTGACCGAGCCGGTCGCCGCGATGGAGCGGATGGTCGTCGACGCCGACGGGATCGAGGGGCTCGTGCTGCGCTACGGCTGGTTCTACGGCCCGGGGACCTCGATCGGGCCGGGCGGCCAGCACGCCGAGATGGTCCGCCGCCGGCGGCTGCCGATCATCGGCGCCGGCGACGGCCGCTGGTCGTTCGTCCACGTCGACGACGCCGCCGCGGCGACCGTGCTCGCGCTCGACGCCGGCGGCCGCGGCGTGCTGAACGTCGTCGACGACGAGCCGGCCCCGCAGCGCGAGTGGGTTCCGGAGCTGGCGCGCGCGATCGGAGCGCCGCCGCCGCGAACGGTGCCGGCGTGGCTGGCGCGCGCGGTCGGCGGCGAGCTGATCGTCCGCACTGGCACGACGATGCGCGGCGCCAGCAACGCCCGCGCACGTGAGCGGCTCGGCTGGAGACCGGGGCGGCCGAGCTGGCGCGAGGGCTTCGCGGAGACCTTCGCGGAGCGCGCCGCCGCGAACGTCTGAGCGCTCACACGGGGACGTGGTGACGGCCGCGCTCCCAGCTGCGGCGGCGCTCGCTCCAGCCGGGCGGGAGCCCGCCGTCGACCGCCTCGACCAGCTCGAGCCAGCCGAGCGCGTCGGCGTAGTCGCCCATCGCCGCCGACCGCGCCGCCCAGCGCAGCGAGCGCCCGACGGCGCGCCGGCGGCGCGCCGCCAGGTCGCCGCCCGCCGTCGGCGCGAGCGGCCCGTCGCCCGCAGCCCGCGGCGGTGCGGCCGCGTCCAGCGCCAGGCGCGCATCGACCCTGGTCGGAACCGGCCACAGGCGCAGCTCTCGATGAGCGGTGAAGATCCGTGCGTGCAGCGCCTCGGGGTTGCGCATGACCGCGGCGACCGGGCTCGCGAGCGTCGCGGTGGCCACGATGCGGAGCAGCCGTCCCTGCTGCCCCGCATCGAGCTCACCCGCCGCGCTCAGATCGAGCACGAGCCCGAGGCGGGCTTCCGCCGTCAGCTCCTCGATCCTGTTGCGCAACGTCATGGCGGCGGCGCGGTCGAACGGCCCTTCGAGCACGAAGAGCGCCGCACCGTCCGGGGGGAAGGCGAGCCGCCAGCGGCGTCCGAGCGATGGGCCCGTGACCGCCGCGGTTGCTTTGCAACCGTTCACCATTCCACCGTATCCGCCGCCACCACCACTCAAGGATGGTCGTGCGCTACTCGTTGGGGCGGCCCCGCCAACACGCCTTAATCCTCATGGAAGCGAGCCAAACGCGGGAGACTCGGACCTGCGGCGCCTCCCGAACCGAGGAACGAGGTGGTCTCATGGCTGCGAGCGCCAACTCCAGAGCGGTCAGAGCGCGCGATGCGCTCGCGGACGCACCGGCCGCCGACCCGCGCGAACCGCTGTGGTCGCATGAGCCGGCGCGGATGACCGTCGCGCCGGACGGGACGATCGCGACATGGAGCGGGGAGGCGCGCGAGCTGCTGGGGTGGGCGGAGCGCGAGGTGCTCGGCAGAGCGCTCTCGTCGCTGCTGACGAGCCCGTCGCCGGAGGAGGCGCGGCGGCTGCTCGACGCCGTCCTCGACGGGCGGCCGCTCGACGGGCTCGCCTGCGCCTGCCGCACGAAGGAGGGGCCGGCCTCCCCGCTGCGCCTGAGCGCGGCGCTCCGTCGCCGCGGCGAGGAGCCGGCCGTGCTGGAGGTGCGGCTCGCCTGCGCCGGCCTGACCGGCTGGTCGCTCGCCGAGCACCCCGAGCTCGACCTCGAGCGGATGGCCGGCATCGGCACCTGGAAGTGGTCGTACGCGACCGGCGAGATGACCTGGTCGCGCCAGCTCGCCGTGCTGCACGGCGAGCATCCGGCGCGGACCGGCTCCGGCGACCGGCGGCTCGCGGCCGCCGCGCATCCCGACGATCGCGCCGCGCTCCAGCTGCTGCTGGAGCGGGCGGCGCTCGACGGCGGGCCGGTCACCGCCCGCTATCGGCTGATGCGCGCCGACGGCGGGCTGCGGCACGTCCACCTCCACGCCGAGGTCGTCTGCGACGCGGACGGCGTCGCCTCCGCGCTGGTCGGCTACGTCCAGGACGTCACCGCCCTGCCGGCCGTGATCCACGACGGCGGCGCGGAGGGGATGCGCTCCGCGCCGGGCGAGACGGTCCTGCTGCGCCGGCTCAGCGCACGTCAGCGGGAGGTGCTCGCGCTGCTGTCGGATGGGCTCGGGACGGCGGAGATCGCCGCTCGTCTCTACCTGTCGGAGTCGACGGTGAAGTGGCACGTCAAGAAGATCCTGCGCGCCCTCAACGCCGCCAACCGCGCCGAGGCGGTCGCGCGCTACCTGCGCGCCCTGGCCGCGGCGCCGGCGCCGCGCTGAGGCGCGGTGCCGGCCCCGCTCAGCGCCGGATCGCCGCGGCGACGGCGCGCATGTAGGCGACGGCGCCGGCGGGGCGGGGATGGGTGCCGTCGTCGTACAGGAGGTCGCCGTCGTCGCTCGCTTCGTGCCAGTCGGCGACGGTCGCCTGCGGCCAGGTCGAGGCCAGCTCGTCGAGCTTCGCGTTCGTCTCGTCGGCCCAGCTCGCCTCCGGGGAGCGGACGTTGACGAGCACGACGCGCGGCACGCCCCTCAGCGCCTCCTTCAGCTCCAGCAGGTCGTCGCGGTAGAGCGGCCCGTTCTCGCCGGTCTGCACGACGACGACCGGCGGCAGGCCGCCGCTGTCGCGGTACTCGCGCAGGCGGGCGGCGATCTCGGCCGGTTGACGCGAGACGGCCGCGTCGACGCGCGCATGCAGGCGCCGCTGGAGCGGCTCGATCGCCGCCAGCATCACCGACGCGCCGACCGCCAGTATCGGCCCGCGCGGCGCGGCGCGCCGTCGCGACGCCGGCGCCGCACCGGAGCCGGCGGCGTCCCTCGCCGCTTCGCCCGCTTCGCCCGCGCCGCCCGCCCCGCCCGCGCCGCCCGCGCCGCCCGCACCGCCTGCGCCGCGCGCCCCGGCCGGCCGCCTGCCGTCGCCGGCGGCCCCCAGCGGCGGGCGGCCCGCCGACGCCGCCAGGCCGGCCGCGGCGGCGGGGGCGCGTGCGAGCGCCGACTCGGTGTGGGCGGCCGGCAGCTCCCGCTCCGCAGCCGGCCACGCCACCGCGCCCGCGACGAGCAGCGCCAGTGCGGCCGGCGCGGCGGCCAGCGCGACGCGGCGGCGCGGCGCGGTCAGTCCGCCGAGCCACGCCCGCAGCCGCGCCTGGGCCTCGCCGTGCCGGACCGGCATCTCGACCCAGCGATAGGAGAGCGCGGCCAGCGCCACCGTCGCGGCGATCTGAAGCGGGACGAGCAGCCGCAGGTCGAGCCGCACGTCGAGCTCCGGCCGCGTCAGCGCCATCACCGGCCAGTGCCACAGGTAGATGCCGTAGCTGCGCGCCCCGATCCAGACGAGCGGCGCCCAGCCGAGCGCGCGCGCGACGCGGCTGGAGGGATGGGAGGCGCTCGCGATCAGCAGCGCCGCGCCGACGGCGACCAGCGTCAGGCCGCCGGTGTAGACGAACGGGTCGCGGTCGACCCAGCCGAGCACGCCCCACAGCACGATCGCGAGGCCGACGACGCCCATCAGGTCGAGGTCGAGCCGCGCGCCGCCGCCGACCATGCGGACCCCCGGCCGCATCGCCGGCCAGGCGAACGCGAGCGCGACGCCGATCAGCAGCGGCGTCGCGCGCGTGTCGGTGCCGTAGTAGATCCGCGTCGGGTCGGCGGCGGGATCGTGGAGCAGCGCCATCAGCAGCGCCGAGGCGGCCGCGGCGGCGAGCGCCAGCAGCGCGACGCTCGCCGGCCGCAGCCACCGCAGCCCGAGCAGCAGCAGCGGCGGCCACAGCAGGTAGAACTGCTCCTCGACCGCCAGCGACCAGAAGTGCTGGAGCAGCGACGGCCGCCCGAACGCCTCGAAGTACGAGCGCTCGGCGAAGACCTGATGCCAGTTGTTGACGTACAGCGCGGAGGCGAGCGCGTCGCCGCGGAGCGCCGGCAGGTCCTCGGAGGAGAGCAGCGCCACGGCCGCCAGCGAGACGACGATCACGAGCAGCGCCGCCGGCAGCAGCCGCCGCGCCCGTCTGAGCCAGAAGCGCAGAAGATCGACCGACCCGGTGCGCGCGTGCTCCTGCAGCAGCAGCGAGGTGATCAGGAAGCCGCTGAGGACGAAGAAGAGGTCGACGCCGAGGAAGCCCCCGGGAACCCAGTCCACCCGTCCGTGGAAGAGCACGACCATCGCGACCGCGAGCGCGCGGACGCCGTCGAGCCCCGGCCGATACGCCAGGACCTTGCCCTGACCCGTCACCAGCTCAGGGTAGCCTCGCTGACGGCCCCACCGAGACCGAGCGCGGGCGCGCCCGTTTCCCATCGGCGCGCGCGGGAATGACCCGCGTGACGCACGACCGAACCAAAGGACCCACCGCATGACCGTTTCCCTGCCCAACCGGATCGCGCTGCTCGCCGTCGCGCTCCTCGCGATGCTCGCGCTTCCCGTCGCCGCGCGCGCCGACGACCAGTCGTTCGCGCGCACCGCGATCGAGCGATCCCAGGCGCTGGGCAGATACGAGCGCGCCGTCAACAGAGCGATGAACCGCCTCGCCCGCACCGGCCCGAAGTCGTACGCCGCGACCCGCAGAGTCGTGAGAACCGCGATCCGCCAGGTCGTCCGCACGCGCACCGGCATCAGAAAGCTCGAGACGTCGACGCCGGCCGGCGCCGACGCGAAGGCGACGCTGCTGCGTCTGCTCGCGGTCGAGCAGCGCGCCTACCGGACGCTCGACCGCGCGATCGCCGCCGGCCAGCGGGGCAAGTCCGGAACCGCGCGGACGCTCGTGACGCGCGCCAACCGGCAGCTCAGATCGATCACGAGAGAGGCGATCGCGCTCGGCATGGAGCTGAGCCGGCTCGCCGCCGGCGTCGCCTGACGCCCGGGCGGCCGCGCCGCTCGCTCTGTCGCCGACTCGACAGAGCGAGCGTGCGGACGCCGACAGTCGCCGTAAGCTGCGGGCGCGAGTCTGTCGGAGCACGCCGAACTCGACCGAACGAGGCCCCGATGCGATCGATCCGCCGTCCGCAGCTCACCGCGCGCGCAGCGCTCGCCCCCGCCGCGCTGCTCGCGCTGGCCCTCTCGCCCGCCGCCGCCGGCGCCGCGCCGGCCGTCGCGGGCGAGCTCAGACTGACCGAGACGCCCCGCCAGCTGGCGCAGGGACCGGACGGCGCCGTCTGGGTCGCGCTCGCGGGCCCGACGAACGAGCTGGCGCGCATCGCGCCCGACGGCACGGTCACCGAGTACGACAACCCGAGATTGAGATCGCCGGTCGGGATCGCCGCCGGGCCCGACGGCAACCTGTGGCTGACGCAGGCGGCGGAGGTCGTGCGCGTCTCGCCGGCCGACCCGACGAACGGCACCGCCTTCCCCGCTCCGGCGATCGGAACCGCCCAGGAGATCGTCGCCGGGCCGGACGGCAACCTCTGGACCGCGTCGCTCGACAACGCGCTGCGGATCACGCCGGCCGGCAACGTCAGACAGTTCCTCGTCTCGGGCATGCAGGCGCGCGGGATCGCCGACGTCGGCGACGGCACGCTCGCGATCGCCGACTTCGGCGGCGCGCGGATCGTCCGCCTGACGACCGACGGGGCGGCGACCTTCGTCCCGACTGGCGGCAACCCGATGGACGTCGCCGCCGGCGCCGGCGGCCAGCTCGCCTACACCAACCCGCTCGCGACGCCGCAGCAGCTCGGCCGCATCGCGCCCGGCGGCGGCGCCGTCACGACCGACGTGCCGCAGACCGACCCGTTCGGGATCGCCTACGGCGCCGACGGCGCGTACTGGGTCGCGAACTTCGCGGGCGACAGCGTCAGCCGCTTCACCGCCGACGGCGCCGTCGCGCCGCTGCCCGGGCTGAGCGCCGGCGCCGGGCCGCGCTGGGTCGCGCCCGGCCCCGGCAACACGCTGTGGGTCGCGCTGGAGACGGCGAGAGCGGTCGCCCGCATCACCGGCGTCGAGCCGGCGCCGACCGGCGGCGGGAGCGGCGGAGGCGGGAAGGGCGGCGGCGGGGGCGGCAGCGGAGCGGACACGACCGCGCCCCGCGTCACCGGCGTCGCCGTCGACCTGCGGCGGACCGCCAGGGGATCGCGCGGCCGGCTGCTGCTGACGCTGTCGGAGCGGGCGACCACGACGATCAAGGTCGAGCGGCGCGTCGCGGGCCGCCGAGCCGGCGGCCGCTGCGCGGCGCCGAGACGGGCCCGCCGCGGCGCGCGGAGATGCGTCCGCTGGGTCTCCGCCGCCAAGCCGGTCCGCCGCCGGCTCGGGCGGGGCCGCCACGTCGTCCGGCTCGCCGGCGGGCGGGTGCTGGCGCCGGGCCGCTACCGCGTCGCGATCGCCGCCCGCGACGCCGCCGGCAACGCGATGCGCACCCGCACGTTCGCCTTCCGCGTCGTCAAGCTCGCGCGCTGAGCGGACCGCGCGGTCCGGCGCCGCGGCCCACCCCCCGTCGGCGGGCTGCGACGCCGCGCCACCGTCTCCGCGCTGACCGCGACCGATGAGCCGCGGCCGCGCGGGCGGTCGACAGTGCGAGCAACCAGATCTGGAGGCATCGCGATGTTCGGGCAGACGAAGGCGTTCAGCGGGTTCTCGGTCGACGACCTGGAGGCCGCGCGCCGCTTCTACGCGGAGACGCTCGGGTTGAGAGTGACCGAGGGGAACGGCCTGCTGACGCTCCACCTCGGCGGCGAGGTGCCGGTGCTGGTCTACCCGAAGGGCGATCAGCACGAGCCGGCGTCGTTCACCGTCCTCAACTTCCCGGTCGACGACGTCGACGCCGCGGTCGAGCAGCTGACCGAGCGGGGCGTGTCGTTCGAGCGCTACCCGCAGTTCGACCAGGACGAGAAGGGCGTGATGCGCGACAACGGCCCGACGATCGCCTGGTTCAAGGACCCGGCCGGCAACGTCATCTCGGTGCTGGAGGCCTGAGCACGGCAAGCGCCTGCGCGCCAACTGGCGCCGTCTGTCGAATCCGCCGGTCGCCGATTCGTCGTCTCGGTGACGGCGGAGTCGGCGAGACTTCGCGCACGACGACCAGGAGGACGGCAGATGCCGCGCTTCATGATGTTCATGCAGCCCAACGTCTCCGACGACCGATGGGAGCCGACCCCCGCGGAGGTCACGGAGATGATGACGTACAACGAGGAGCTGACGAGAGCCGGCGTGCTGCTCGCGCTCGACGGCCTCCACCCGCTCTCCGACGGCGCCCGCGTCCGCTTCGGCGGCGGCCGCGCGACGACGCTCGACGGCCCGTTCGCGGAGGCGAAGGAGGTCGTCGGCGGCTACTGGATCATCCAGGCGGGATCGCTGGAGGAGGCGACCGAGTGGGCGCGCCGCTGTCCCGCGCGCGACGGCGATCAGATCGAGGTCCGCCGCATCCAGGAGATGAGCGACTTCCCCGAGGACGTCCAGGCGGTCGCGCACCTCTCGAGCGAGCCGCCCGAGCAGACGGTCGCCGGCTCATAGGATCGGGACCGTGAGGGGCGAGGCGCGTGGAGGAGGGAGCGGCGGACCGGGCGGCGGCGACGCCGCCGCCCGCGCCCGGCGCACCGTCGACGCGATCTGGCGGATCGAGTCGCCGCGGCTGATCGCGGCGCTGACGCGGATGGTGCGCGACGTCGGCGTCGCCGAGGACCTCGCACAGGACGCGCTCGTCGCCGCGCTGGAGACGTGGCCGCGGTCGGGCGTCCCGGACAACCCGGGCGCGTGGCTGATGGCGACCGCCAAGCACCGCGCGATCGACCTGATGCGCCGCGCCCGCACCTACGAGGACAAGCGCGAGCAGGTCGAGCGCGAGGTCGGGCTCCAGTTCGCGCTCGGCGCCAGCGCGTTCGACGCCGCCCACGAGGAGGTCGGCGACGACCTGCTCGCGCTGATGTTCATCTGCTGCCACCCGCTGCTCGGCCGCGACGCCCAGGCGGCGCTGACGCTGCGGCTGCTCGGCGGCCTCACGACGAAGGAGATCGCGCGCGCCTTCCTCGCGCCCGAGGCGACGATCGGCCAGCGGATCTCGCGCGCGAAGAGAACGCTCGCCCAGGCGAGAGCGGCCTTCGAGGTCCCCGCCGGCGACGAGCTGGGAGAGCGGCTGGCGGCGGTGATGCGGGTCGTCTACCTGATCTTCAACGAGGGCTACGCGGCGACCGCCGGTGACGACTGGATCCGCCGCGACCTGTGCGAGGAGGCGCTGCGGCTCGGCCGCATGCTCGCCGAGCTGGCGCCGCGCGAGGGCGAGGTCCACGGGCTCGTCGCGCTGATGGAGATCCAGGCGTCGCGCCTGCACGCCCGCACGGGCCCCGACGGCGCGCCGATCCTGCTGCTCGACCAGGACCGCTCGCGCTGGGACCTGCTGCTGATCGGCCGCGGGCTGAAGGCGCTCGACCGCGCCGAGGCGCTCGGCGATGCGCGCGGCCCGTACGCGCTGCAGGCGGCGATCGCGGCCTGCCACGCGCGCGCCCGCACGCCGCAGGAGACCGACTGGCCGCGGATCGCGGCCCTCTACGCCGCGCTGGCGCAGGTCCAGCCGTCGCCGGTCGTCGAGCTCAACCGCGCCGTCGCGCTGGCGATGGCGTTCGGCCCCGAGGTCGGGCTGAGGCTGGCCGACGAGATCGCGGCGAGCGGCGCGCTCGACGGCTACCACCTGCTGCCGGCCGTCCGCGCCGACCTGCTCGCGAGACTGGGCCGCGCGGAGGAGGCGCGCGACGAGCTGGCGCGCGCCGCCGAGCTGACCGGCAACGAGCAGGAGCGCGGCCTGCTGCTCGCGCGCATGGCGACGCTCGGCGGCGAGGCAGCGCGCGCCAGGCGCGCCTGAGCCGCCGGCGCACCCGCGGGCGCTACCGCGGCTCTGCCGCCGGCTGCGCCAGCAGCTCGCGCGATGTCGCGACGTGGGCGCGCATCCGCTCGGCGGCGTCGTCGCCGTCGGCGGCCTCGATCGCGGCGAGGATCTCGCGGTGCCCCTCCAGCGAGACCGACGGGCGGCCGACGTGGGTCAGCGACGCGGCGGAGGTGCGGTCGACCAGCTCGGCGAGCTGGTCCATCAGATCTCTCAGCAGCGGGTTGCGGGCCGCCTCGACGATCGCGAGGTGGAAGGCGCGGTCGCCCTCGATCCCGTCCCCGCCGGCGGCGATCGACGCCTCCATCTCGTCGAGCGCGGCGCGCATCGCGTCGAGGTCGCGGTCGTCGCGGCGCTCGGCGGCCAGTCGCGCCGCCTGCGCCTCGATCCCCTCGCGCACCTCCCAGATCATCGGGTGGTCGACCTCGCTGCCGGCGATCTCGGAGGCGAGGCTGGGGATCACGTCGCGCGAGGAGCGCAGCAGGTAGACGCCGTCGCCGTGGCGGATGTCGACCAGCCCGAGCACCTTCAGCGCCGTCAGCGCCTGCCGCACCGAGGTGCGGCTGACGCCGAGCCGCGCCGCCAGCTCGCGCTCGGCCATCAGCCGGTCGCCCGGCCGCAGCTCCTGCGCGTCGATGAAGGCGCGCAGCCGTTCGACGACCTGCTCGTAGAGCGGGCTGCGCGGGATCGGTCTGAGGTCGGCGTCGGACACGGGCGGCTCGGCGTCGGCGGCTGGCGGCTACAGCGGCTGGCGGATCACCGGCCGCTTCGCCGCGCCGGCCTCGTCGAGCCGGCGGACCGGCGTGGTGTACGGGGCGTTGCGCGCGATCTCCGGATCCTCCTTCGCCTCGCGCAGGATCTCGGCGACGACCGCGGCGAAGTGGTCGAGCGTCTCCTTCGTCTCGGTCTCGGTCGGCTCCAGCAGCAGGGCCTCGTCGACCAGCAGCGGGAAGTAGACCGTCGGCGGGTGGACGCCGTGGTCGAGCAGCCGCTTGGCGAGGTCGAGCGTTCTGATCCCCAGCTCTCTCTTCATCGGCGCGCCCGACAGCACGAACTCGTGCATGCAGACGCGGTCGAAGGCGGCCGGCAGGTACTCGGCGACGCCCGCTCTTCTCAGCAGGGCGAGCAGGTAGTTGGCGTTGAGGACGGCCGTCTCCGACGCGTCTCTCAGGCCGGCGCCGCCGAGCGAGCGGATGTAGGCGTAGGAGCGGACGAAGACGCCGTAGTTGCCCTGGAAGCCGCGGAGCTTGCCGATCGACTTGGGACGGTCCTCGTCGAGGTCGAAGGTCCCATCGCCGCGCTTGACGACCTGCGGCTTGGGCAGGAACGGCTCGATCCGCTCCGAGACGGCGATCGGGCCGGCGCCGGGGCCGCCGCCGCCGTGCGGCTGCGTGAACGACTTGTGCAGGTTGAAGTGCACGATGTCGAAGCCCATGTCGCCCGGACGGGTGATCCCCATGATCGCGTTGAGGTTGGCGCCGTCGTAGTAGAGCGTCGCGCCGACCCCGTGGACGATCTGCGCGATCTCCTCGATGTTGCGGTCGAAGACCCCGAGCGTGTTGGGGTTGGTCAGCATCAGGCAGGCGACCGACTCGTCGGCCTTCGCGCGCAGGTCGTCGACGTCGACCCCGCCGTCGGGCGCGGTCCCGACCTTGACGACCTCGTAGCCGGCCATCGTCACCGTCGCCGGGTTGGTGCCGTGGGCGGTGTCGGGGGTGAGGACCTTCGTGCGCTTCTCGCCGCGGTCCTCGTGGTAGGCGCGCGTCAGCAGCAGGCCGGCCAGCTCGCCGTGCGAGCCGGCGGAGGGCTGGAGCGAGACGTGCGGCAGCCCCGCCACCTCGGCGAGCGCCTCCTGCAGGCCGTGCATCAGCTCCAGCGCGCCCTGCGCCCGCTTCGGGTCCTGCAGCGGGTGCAGCCGGGCGTTGCCGGGCAGGCCGGCGACCCGCTCGTGCAGCTTCGGGTTGTGCTTCATCGTGCACGAGCCGAGCGGGTAGAAGCCGGTGTCGAGGTCGAAGTTGCGCTTCGACAGGCGGTTGTAGTGGCGCACGATCTCCGGCTCGGAGACCTCCGGCAGCGCGGCCGGCGTCGTGCGCAGGAAGCGCTGCGGGATCAGCTCGGCGAGCGGTCGCTCGGGCACGTCGAGCGGCGGGGCGGCGAAGGCGCGGCGGCCGGGGACCGAGCGCTCGTAGATCGTCGTCGCGTCGTCGCGCTGGAACGGGATGCCCGTCTGCGGCGCGTCGGCGATCTTGTCGAAGGTCGCGCTCATCGTCCCGCCTCCGCGCCGGCGCCGACGGTGGCGCGTCGGTGGGCGGCGACGGCGCCCGCGAGCGCGTCGGCGAAGCGGTCGATCTCGGCCTTCGAGCGCTGCTCGGTGATCGCGACCAGCAGGCCGTCGGCGTATTCGTCGTAGCTGCGGCCGAGGCGGTAGCCGGCGTTGATCCCCTGCGCGGCGAGCTGCTCGACGACCGCCTCGACGTCGGCGTCGAGCCGCAGCGCGAACTCGCGCACGACCGGCGCGTCGTGGAGCGCCGTGACGCCGTCGATCGCGGTCAGTCGCTCGCGCGCGTAGGCGGTCCGGCGCACGAGCAGCTCGCCCAGCTCGACGAGCCCCTCGCGGCCGAGCCACGACAGGTAGATGACGCCCGCGAGCGCGTTGAGCGCCTGCGCGGTGCAGATGTTCGAGGTCGCCTTCTCGCGGCGGATGTGCTGCTCGCGCGTCTGCAGCGTCAGCACGAAGCCGCGGCGGCCGTCGACGTCGGTCGTCTCGCCGGCGATGCGGCCGGGCATGCGGCGGATGTGCTCCTGCGCGGCGGCGAAGAAGCCGAACGACGGGCCGCCGAAGTCGAGCCGGTTGCCGAGCGTCTGGCCCTCGCCGACGGCGATGTCGACGCCCTGCTCGCCGGGCGGCTGGAGGATCCCGAGCGGGATCGGGTCGCAGGCGCAGATCACGAGCGCGCCGTGCTCCTTGGCGACGGCGGTCAGCGCCGCGACGTCCTCGACCGAGCCGAGGAAGTTCGGCTGCTGCAGGACGACCGCCGAGACGTCGTCGGCGAGCGCGGCCTTCAGCGCCTCCAGGTCGGTGACGCCGTCGGTCAGCGGGATCTCCTCGACCGTCTGGCCGTAGCCGTGGGAGAGCGTCTCGAGCGTCTCGCGGCTGTGCGGGTGGACGCCGCGGGAGGCGAGCACGCGCGGGCGGCCGTTGGTCAGCTTCGCGAGGTAGCCGGCGGCGCCGACGGCGCTCGGACCCTCGTAGACGGAGGCGTTGGAGACCGGCAGGCCGGTCAGCTCGCTGATCGCCGTCTGGTACTCGAACATCACCTGCAGCCCGCCCTGCGAGATCTCCGGCTGGTAGGGCGTGTAGGGCGTGAGGAACTCCGAGCGCAGGATGATCGAGTCGATCAGCGCCGGCACGTAAGAGTCGTACATCCCGGCGCCGAGGAAGCTCACCTCGTCCTCGGCCGAGACGTTCCTGGCGGCGAGGTCGCGCAGGTGGGCGTAGACCTCCTGCTCGGACAGCCCCGCGGGCAGGTCGAGGCCGCGCCCCAGCCGCAGCGCGGCGGGGATGTCGGCGAACAGCGCCTCGACCGAGTCGACGCCGATCGCGTCGAGCATCGCGCGACGGTCGGCGTCAGTGACGGAGGTGTACGTGCTCATGCGTGCTCGGCGCCCTTTCTGGAGCAGGTCATGCCGCGGCGGTCGCGGAACGGGGGAATGGCTGGTCGTCCAGAGGTTGGACCACTGGAACAGAACGGTAGCGAACCGGCGGGCGGATCGGGCGACGCCGGCGGCGCAGGCGACGCGGGCGACACACGCGGCGCGCGCGGTGCAGGCGCCACCGGCGGCGCAGGCGAGGCAGGCGCCACGGGCGACGCGGGCCGCGCGGCGGCGCCGGCGATCAGCGGCGCGACGCGGGGCGCCGTCGCCGCCACCCACGCGCCGCGCAGGGCGCCGAGGTTCACGCCGCCTCCGCGCGCACCGGCGCCGGACGCCGCTCGCCCCGCCCGCCGCCGCCCACTGCCCGCTCGCCGGACGCCGCCGCGCCGGCCTCGGCCGGGCGGCTCGGGCGCAGCACGGTCAGCGCGACGACCAGCGCGACCGCCGCGAGGCCGGCGCCGATCAGGAAGGCGAAGTGGAAGCCGCCGGTCAGCGCCGCGAGCTGCCCGTCGCCCTGCTGCGCGAGCCTGTCGGCGCGGGTCGCCGACAGCGTCGCCAGCACCGCCAGCCCGACGGCGCCGCCGACCTGCGCGGTCGTGTTGACGAGGCCGGAGGCGAGCCCCGCCTCGTCCGGGCGCGCGCCCGACATCGCGAGGTTCATCAGCGCCGGGAAGGCGAGGCCGGCGCCGAGGCCGAGCAGCACCATCACCGGCAGCAGGTCGACCCAGTAGTCGCCGGCGACCGGGACGCGCGCGAACCACAGCAGCGCCGCGGCGATCGCGACGATCCCCGGCAGCATCGTCGCGCGGGCGCCGTAGCGGGTGACGAGCCGCTCGGAGTAGCCGATCGACAGCGTCCCCATCACCAGCGTCGCCGGCAGGAAGGCGAGGCCGGTCCGCAGCTCGTCGTAGCCGAGCACGCGCTGGAGGTAGAGCGCGCCGAGGAAGAACATCCCGAACATCCCGGCGACGAGCAGGATCTGGATCGCGTTGGCGCCCGAGACGTTCGCGGAGCGGAAGATCCGCAGCGGCACGAGCGGGTTGCGCGCGGTCGCCTCGCGCGCGACGAAGGCGGCGAGCAGCGCCAGCGCGACGGCGCCGAACAGCAGCGTCGGGGCGGCGCCCCAGCCCTCCTCGGCGGCCGGCTTGACGATCGTGTAGACGCCGAGCATCAGCGCGCCGGTGACCAGCAGGGCGCCGGGCGCGTCGGTGCCGTGGCCGAGCCCGAGGCCCGGCTCGTCGGCGAGCAGGCGCGCGGCGAGCAGCGCCGTGCCGATCCCGATCGGCAGGTTGACGAAGAAGATCCAGTGCCACGAGATCGACTGCGTGATCGCGCCGCCGGCGAGCAGCCCGATCGAGCCGCCGGCCGAGGCGACGAAGGCGAAGACGCCGATCGCCTTCGCCTGCTCCCGCGGCGCGGGGAACATCGTCACGATCATCCCAAGGATCACCGCCGAGGTCATCGCGCCGCCGGCGCCCTGCACGAAGCGGGCGACGACGAGCATCCCGCTGCTCTGCGCCAGCCCGCACAGCAGCGAGGCGAAGGTGAACAGCGCGAGGCCGGCGAGGAAGATCCGCTTGCGGCCGACGAGGTCGCCGATCCGCCCGGCGAGCAGCAGCAGCCCGCCGAACGCGATCATGTACGCGTTGACGACCCACGCGAGGCCGGACTGCGAGAAGCCGAGGTCGTCCTGGATGTCGGGCAGCGCGACGTTCACGACGGTCGCGTCGAGCACGATCATCAGCATGCCGGTGCAGAGGACGTAGAGGGCGATCCAGCGCCTGCGATCCGGTGGTGCGGTGGTGGCGGTCATCACGAGCTCCATGCGTCGGGGTCGTGAGTAGGACCGACCCCCGCCGCCGAACTCATCGCCGGCCGCGCCCGCGTCGGCGCGGCGCCGCTCGCTCGCCGCGCCGCTCTGCGCCCGACCGCGGCGCCGCTCGCCGCCGCGCCGCTCCCGCCGCGCCGCTCGCCGGCCGCGCCTGCGTCGCCGCGGGCGCCGCTCCCCGCGCGCGCCGCCTCGCCCCGCCTCCTACGCCGGCAGCGACGCCGGCAGGCCGAAGCGCGTGAAGAGCGCGGGGCTGACGAAGCCGGTGATCTCGGCGATCCGGCCCGCTCTCAGCGTCAGCACCTGGAGGACGGTCGGCATGTGCGCGCCCTCGGACTCGACCCAGCTGTAGGTGCCGAAGGCCGGCTGGCCGTTGGCGGTCGTCGGCACGACCTTGACGCGGCGGCGGCCGAGCGAGTCGTAGACGCGGCCGTTGAAGGCCCACTCGCGCAGGAAGACGACGATCTGCTCGTCGCGGTACCAGGTCGCCATCGGCGGCATCGTCAGGACGGCGTCGTCGGCGAGCATCGCGACGACCGCCTCGACGTCGCCGCGCTGCCAGGCGTCGACGTAGCCCTCGACGACCTCGCGCAGTCCGTCGTCTCCGAGCGCCCGCAGCGTCTCCTGCTGCGACTGCTCCGGCAGCTTGTCGTCGACCGCTCTGCGCGCCCGCTGGAGCGCGCTGTTGACCGACGGGACGGTCGTCTCGAGCGAGTCGGCGACCTCCTTGGCGGAGAAGCCGAGCACCTCGCGCAGGATCAGCACGGCGCGCTGGCGGGCCGGCAGGTGCTGCATCGCGGCGACGAACGCCAGCTCGACGCTCTCGCGCTGCTCGTAGCGGGCCTCCGGCGCGGCGAGCCCGTCGGGGATCGCGAGCGGGTCGTCGGGGAACGGCTCGATCCAGACGGTCTCGCTCAGCGGCGCGCCGGGGCCGGGCGCGGCGTCGGCGGGCGGGCCGTACTCGAGCGGCGTCGTCCGTCTCGGCCGCTTGCCGATCAGGTCGAGGCAGGTGTTCGTCGCGATCCGGTAGAGCCACGAGCGCAGCGAGCTGCGCGCCTCGAAGCGGCCGATCGCCCGCCAAGCGCGCAGCAGCGCGTCCTGGAGCGCGTCCTCGGCGTCGTGGATCGAGCCGAGCATCCGGTAGCAGTGGGCGAGCAGCTCGCCGCGGTAGCGCTCGACGAGCTGCTGGAAGGCGCGCTCGTCGCCGCCGCGGGCGGCCTCCAGCTGCAGCTTCTCGGTCGTCGTGGGCGTGATCGGTCCGGGGCTCATCGTCTCTCCAGGAAGCGGCGCTCGATGCCGTCGAGCAGCACGTCGAGGGCGGCGTCGAACGAGGTGTCGTGCGGTCTTCCGCGCATCGCCGGGAAGACCTTCGCCATCTGCGGGAACGAGCCGGGATCGGCTCTGGACAGCTGCTGCTCCAGCGCGGCGTCCTCGCGCAGCGTGACGACGTGGAGCGCATGGCCCATCGTCCACTCGTGGACGATCCGCAGCGCCGTCCACGCGTCGGCCGGGTCGATCCCGAGGCCGGCGACCGCGGTCGCCGACTGCTCGGCGCGGCGCAGGTGGTTGGGCCCGACGCGCGGCCCGCGCCCGAAGGCGCTCAGCATCCACGGGTGGGCGAGGTAGGCGGCGAAGGCCTGGCGCGCGATCGCCCCGATCGCCTCGCGCCAGCCGCTCGGCAGCTGCGGCACGATCAGCTCCGCCGAGACCTCGTCGAGCATCAGCGCGACGAGGTCGTCCTTGGAGGCGATGTGCGTGTAGAGGCTCATCGGCCGCGCGCTCAGCGCCGCGGCGACTCTGCGGATCGAGACGGCGTCGAGTCCCTCGGCGTCGGCGATCTCCAGCGCCGCGGCGACGATCGTCGCGCGCGTCAGCCCGCCCCTCGCGGCCGCGCCGCCCGCGACGGCCTCGCTCCACTCCAGCTCTGACGCGCGATTGGGCACGGCCTCCGAGCCTACCGACCGTTCCGCGCGCCGCTCCCCGCGCCCGCGCGCCGTCCCGCGCGCCGTCCCGCCGACGCTCGTGCCCTCCCGGCCTACGCGCCCTCCCGCCGACGCTCGCGCCCCGCGCCCTCCCGCCGGCGCCCGCATTGGCCTTCCGCACGTGCTCAAGACGTGCAGAAAGCCAATGCGCCACTGCCGTACACCGTATCGGCCGTGCGATACGGTGTACGGCATGACCATCGAGACTGCCCCTCGGCCCGCTTCCGACCGCGCGCTCCGCGCCGTCGCGGGCGTCGTCGTGCTCGGGGGATTCCTGACGATCCTCGACACGACCGTCGTCACCGTCGCCGTCGACACGCTCGCGCGCGGGCTGGATGCGCCGCTGGCGACGATCCAGTGGGTCACGACCGCCTACCTGCTGGCGCTCACGGCGACGATCCCGCTGACCGGCTGGGCCGCCGACCGCTTCGGCGCCGCCCGTCTGTTCGCCGCCGCCGTCGCGCTCTTCACCGCCGGCTCGGCGCTCGCGGCGGCGGCGTGGTCGGCCGAGTCGCTGATCGCCGCCCGTGTCGTGCAGGGACTCGGCGGCGGGGCCGTGCTGCCGGCCGGGATCACGTTGATCGGCCAGGTCGCCGGGCCGGAGCGAATGGGCCGGGCGATGAGCGCGGTCGGCGTGCCGATGCTGCTCGGGCCGGCGCTCGGTCCGGTGTTCGGCGGTTGGCTGCTCGACGTCGCGTCGTGGCGCTGGATCTTCCTCGTCAACCTGCCGGTCGGACTGCTCACGCTGGCGCTCGGGGCCCAGCTGCTGCCGGCCGAGCGGCCGACCCGCCCGGCGCAGCAGCTCGACGTGCGCGGCCTCGCGCTGCTGTCGCCCGGCATGGCCCTGCTCGTCTACGGCCTGTCGAAGACGGCCGCGAGCGATCCCGGCGCAGCGCACGCCGTCGTCCCGACCGTCACCGGCCTCGCCCTCGTGGCGCTGTTCACGGCCCATGCGCTGCGCCGCCGCCCCGGCTCCGCCACGGCGGTCGGCGACGGCCCCACCAGCGGCCGCCCCGAGCCCCTGCTCGACCTCCGCCTCCTGCGCGTCCCGTCGGTCGCCGCCTCGGCGGTCGCGCTGCTGCTGCTCGGCGGCGCATTCCTCGGGACGCTCTTCCTGCTGCCGCTCTATTTCCAACAGGTCCGCGGCGAGTCGCCGCTCGACACCGGTCTGCTGCTGCTCGGGCAGGGGCTCGCCGCGGCGCTCGCGATGCACCTCGCCGGCCGCGCGGCGGAGCGGTTCGGCGCCGGGCGGGTCGTCGTCGCCGGCCTCGTGCCGTTCGCGCTCGCGCTCGCGGCGCTGACGCAGGTCGGCGAGACGACCTCCTATCTCGCGGTCGAGGGCGCGCTGCTGCTGTTCGGCGTCGGGATGGGGACGACGATGATGACCGCGATGACCGCCGCCTACCGGACGCTCGCCCGGCCGCAGGTCGCGCGCGCGACGGCGCTGCTGACGATCGTCCAGCGCCTCGGCAGCTCGCTCGGCGTCGCGCTCGTCGCCGTCTCGCTCCAGCGCGGCGGCGCGGGCGCCGCGGGCGCTGCACCGGCCGGCGCCTTCGCCGACACCTTCCGCTGGCCGCTGCTGCTCGTCCTGCTGGCGCTGCCGGCGGCCGCGCTGCTCACGCGCGAGGCGCGGCGGACATGACCGCGCCTACGCGTGGACGCGGACCCGCTCGGGAGCGGGGGCGGCGCGCGCGGAGCTGTCGAGGCTGGTCTGGCTGATCAGCCGCTCGCGGCGGTTGCGGGCGACGATCGTCCACATCCAGCGGGCGACCGCCTCGAAGCGGTTGCCCCAGCCGACGAGGTAGGCGATGTGGACGAAGCCCCAGATGTAGAAGGCGAGCAGGCCGGTCAGCTTCATGCCGAAGACGTTCGCGACCGCGTGGGTGCGGCCGATCGTCGCCATCGTCCCCTTGTCCTTGTACCTGAAGGCCGGCGGCTCGGGCTGCTCGCCGATGCGGGCGGCGATCACCTTGCCGACGTGGCGCCCCTCCTGGATCGCGGCCTGCGCGACGCCGGGGACGCCCGGCCGCGCGACCATGTCGCCGATCGCGAAGACCTCGGGATGGACCGGCAGCGTCAGGTCGTGGCGGACGAGCAGGCGGCCGGCGCGGTCGGTGCTCGTCCCCGACGCCTCGGCCAGCATCGCGGCCAGCGGCGACGCCTGCACGCCGGCGGCCCACAGGACGGTCCGCGACGGGACGCGGCGCTCGCCCGCCTCGTCGCGCACGTCGATGCCGTCCGCGTCGATCCCGACGGCCATCGCGCCGAGCTCGACGTCGACGCCGAGCTTGCGCAGGTCCTTCTCGGCGTGGCGACGGAGCTTCTCCGGGAACGGCGGCAGGACGCTCGGCGCGGCGTCGAGCAGCACGACCCTCGCCTCGCGCGGGTCGAACGAGCGATGCTCCTTCTTGAGGATCTTGCGCGCGAGGATCGCGATCTGGCCGGCCAGCTCGACGCCGGTCGGGCCGGCGCCGACGACGACGAACGTCAGCAGCGCCGCGCGCTCCTCCGGCGTCTGCGCCTGCTCGGCCTGCTCGAACGCGAGCAGGATGCGGCTGCGGACGCGGTTGGCGTCGTCGAGCGTCTTCATGCCGGGGGCGTCGGGCGCCCACTCGTCGTGGCCGAAGTAGGAGTGGGTCGCGCCGGCGGCGACGATCAGCGTGTCGTAGGGGACCTCCAGCTCGTGCTGGCCGGCCACCTGGACGACTCTCTGCTCGAGGTCGAAGCCGTGGACGTCGCCCATCAGCACCCGGACGTTGTCCTGGCCGCGGAAGAGGCTGCGCATCGCCGGGGCGATCTGGCCGGGCGAGAGCATGCCCGTCGCGACCTGGTAGAGCAGCGGCTGGAAGAGGTGGTGGTTGTTGCGGTCGATGAGGGTGACGTCGACCGGCAGCCGCCTCAGGGCCTTGGCGGCGCGCACGCCGCCGAAGCCGCCGCCGACGATCACGACGCGATGCCGCCGTCTCTCGTCGTTGTCCTTCGAAGTCCACCCCATGAGCCTCTGTCCTTCTCGATCACATTCGACCAGGCACACACATTGAAAAGCGGTGACAGTCCGGCCTCTGTGAGATCGCTCGCACAGACGCGCACGCGACGAGAGGGGTGCCGATCGCCACGAGCGCGCGGCCGGCTACGCTCCACCGCGATGGCCACCCTCCTCTCCGTCAACGTCGCCAGGCCGGAGCCGATCGGGCTGCGCAGGGGCCGGCCGGTCCCGAGCGCGATCGCCAAGCGGCCGGTCGAGGGACGCGTGCGGGTCGAGGGCGTCAACGTCGCCGGCGACGACCAGGCCGACCGGATCGCCCACGGCGGCCCCGACAAGGCCGTCTACGCCTATGCGCGCGAGGACGCCGACTGGTGGGCCGGCGAGCTGGGACGCGAGATCCCGCACGGCATGTTCGGCGAGAACCTGACGACCACCGGCGTCGACTGCACGAACGCCGTGATCGGCGAGCAATGGCGGATCGGCACGGTGCTGCTGGAGGTCTGCCAGCCGCGCGTCCCCTGCTTCAAGCTCGGCCTTCGCTTCGACGACCCGCAGATGCTGAAGCGGTTCGCGCAGGCGTCGCGGCCGGGCGCCTACCTGCGGATCGTCGAGGAGGGCGAGCTCGGCGCCGGCGACGCCGTCGAGCTGCTCGACCGCCCCGACCACGGCGTGACGATCCGGCTCGTCTCCGACGCGATGCTGCTCGACGAGGAGCTGCTGCCCCGCACGCTCGCCGCGCCGCAGCTCCCGGAGCGCCTGCGCGGCTGGATCGAGCAGCGCGCGGAGCAGCCGGACGCGGCGCAGTAGCCGGCCAGCGCCGCCGGCGACCGGCGTCGCGACCCGGGCGCGGCCCCTCCTACGGCCCGATCAGCTCGCCGGCGAGCAGGTCCATCAGCAGCCCGTCGCGCCAGACGCCGTCGGGGTCGCGCCAGTAGCTGCGCAGCACGCCGACCGGCTTGAAGCCGAGCCGCTCGTAGGCGCGGATCGCGTTGCCGTTGGCCGCCGCCGGGTCGATCGTGATGCGGTGGTGGCCGCGCGCCTCGAACAGGTGGCGCGCGAGCGCGGCGATCGCCTCGGGGCCGTAGCCGCGGCCTTGGTGGTCCGGGTGGAGCGCGAGGTCGATCCCGGCGTGGCGGAAGTCGGGCTCGTTCTCCTCCCAGCTCTGGATCACGCCGATCGTCTCGCCCCCGTCGCGCAGCTCGATCGCGTAGCTGTCGGTGCCCTCCTCCGGGGCGACGGCGTCGTCGAGGTTGCCGTCGGGATCGCCCCACCAGCGCGCCACCTCGGGCGCCGCGAGGATCTCGCGCATGCGCTCGCGGTCGCCCTCCCCGGCCGCCCGCAGCCGGACCCGTCTGCCCTCGATCACGGGCAGGTCGGCACGGAGGGGATGCCGAGCGTGTGCCCGACGCGTGGCGTCACGATCTGCAGCCATCGCCCCAGCGCGGAAAAGCGATCCCGTCGAGCACACGCTGTGCTTGTCGGCGCAGCGCTGCTCCGCTCGGCGGCGCCGCGATGTCCACGCTGACTTCGACGTAGTAGTCCGAGTCGCGCGCACCGCGCGCCGAGTACTCGACGACGTCCGGTCGTCCCTCCAGCGTGCCGCGCTGCATCTCGCTCAGACGCAGCGAAGCCTGCGTCAAGCGTGGGTAGCCCGCTGACGGTTGCACGCCCTCGCACAGTCGCTCGTCCGCTCTCCCGCCGGGCGCTCGTCGAAGCAGCAGCACCGTCACCATCGCGCCCGGTCTTCGGAGGTCGCCTGCAGGGCCGGTGCGACCAGTGAACTCCACGCCACGAGTGGCAGCGTACGCATCGGCGACCGCGCCCCGGCGTGTGAGCGCCGCGTCCTCGCGGACGACATGCCACCCACGCGGGAGCGTGTCGAACCTGGCCGCTTCGACCGTCGTCGCCGCTCGGCGCTCCGCGCGTGCGTCGTCGTCCGTGTCGCTGTCTGAAGCACAACCGCCGAACGCGATCATCGCGCACGCCAGCAGGCAACCGAGCGTCAACGTCCCGAATCCCGTCACGCTTGCCTCCCTCCCGCTGTTGATGCAACGCCTTGGCGATGATCTCAAAGCATGCGAACAGAACATGGCGCGCAAACCGATCGGCTGACCGCAGCCTCCGACGTGAACCCGGCCGACGCTTTGTAGAACCGGAGCTCCGATCGGCGGCGCCCGGCCGCCCGGTCCACCGGTCTGACCGCGCCGGGCCGGCGGCTTGCGGCAGGATTCCCGGAGCCCATGGCCGCCGCTCCGCGCAACCTCGTCAACCTCAAGTCGGCTTCGAAGGGCTTCGCCGCGCGCACGATCCTCGACGACGTGACGCTCGGCGTCGCCGCCGGCGACCGGATCGGGATCGTCGGCCGCAACGGCCACGGCAAGTCGACGCTGCTGCAGCTGATCGCTGGGACCGAGCAGCCCGACGGCGGCGCCGTCACGCGCGTCAACGGGCTCGACGCCGCGCTGCTCGGCCAGGGCGACGAGCTCGACGGCGCCAAGACGATCCGCGCGGAGCTGGTCGACGGCCGCGCCGACCACGAGTGGCAGGCCGACCGGCGCTTCCGCGGGGTGCTCGACGGCCTCCTTGGCGGCGTCGCGCTCGACCGCTTCCCGCAGGGCCTCGACACGCCGATCGCGCCGCTGTCCGGCGGCGAGCGGCGGCGGATCGCGCTCGCGCGCCTGCTGCTCGGCGATCCCGAGCTGCTGCTGCTCGACGAGCCGACCAACCACCTCGACGTCGAGGGGATCGACTGGCTGGCGCGCCACCTCGCCGGCCGCCGCGGCTCGCTCGTCGTGATCACCCACGACCGCTGGTTCCTCGACGCCGTCTGCACCCACACGTGGGAGGTCTCCGACGGCGCCGTCCACCAGTACGAGGGCGGCTACGCGGCGTACACGCTCGCGCGCGCCGAGCGCGACCGGCAGGAGGCGGCGCGCGACGCCCGCCGCCGCCAGCTGCTGCGCAAGGAGCTGGCGTGGCTGCGGCGCGGGCCGCCGGCGCGCACCTCCAAGCCGAAGTTCCGCATCGAGGCCGCCAACGCGCTGATCGCCGACGAGCCCGACCCGCGCAACACCGTCGAGCTGCTGCGCTTCTCCAGCGCGCGGCTCGGCGGCAAGGTGCTGGAGGCCGAGGAGGTGACCGTCAGCTTCGGCGAGCGCACGCCGCTGCGGCGCGTCACGTGGCGGCTGGGGCCGGGCGACCGCGTCGCGCTGGTCGGCGTCAACGGCTCCGGCAAGACGACGTTGATGAACGTGCTCGGCGGCGAGCTGGAGCCGGCGAGCGGGAGGGTCGAGCGCGGCCAGACGGTCCGCCTCGCCCACCTGACGCAGGACGCCGTCGAGCTGCCCGGCGACCGGCGCGTGCTGGAGTCGCTGGAGGAGGTGCGCGGGCGGATCGCGCTCGCCGACGGCAGAGAGCTGACCGCCGGCGGCCTCTGCGACCGCTTCGGCTTCCGCGGCGAGCGGGCGCGCACGCTGGTGAGGGACCTGTCAGGCGGCGAGCGGCGGCGGCTGCAGCTGATGCGGCTGCTGATGGGCGAGCCGAACGTGCTGCTGCTCGACGAGCCGACCAACGACCTCGACGTCGACACGCTCGCGGCGCTGGAGGACCTGCTCGACGAATGGCCCGGCACGCTGGTCGTCGTCAGCCACGACCGCTACTTCGTCGAGCGCGTCTGCGACGACGTCTACGCGCTCGGCACCGACGGCTCGATCCGCCACCTGCCCGGCGGGATCGAGCAGTACGTCGAGCAGCGGCGGACGGCGGGCGGGGGCGCGGGCGGCGGTGGCGCGCGCGGCGGGCGCGGCGGCCCCGGCGGCGGAGGCGCCAGCGGGCGCGGCGGCGGGAACGGCGCCAGCGGGAAGGCCGGCGGTGAGAAGGCCGGCGCGATCATCCGCGCCGCCCGCAAGGAGGTCCAGCGGACCGAGCGCCAGCTCGACAGAGTCGCGGCGCGCGAGGCCGCGCTGCACGAGGAGATGGCCGCCGCCGCGACCGACCACGGCCGCCTGCGCGAGCTGAACGACCAGCTCGCCGCGCTCGCCGCCGAGCGCGAGCAGTTGGAGGCCGCCTGGCTCGAGGCCTCCGAGGCGCTCGAGGGGTAGCGAGAGCGGCCCGACCGCAGGGCGCCGCGAACGACGCGCCCGACGTGAAGACCCGCTGCGCCGGCGCGCCCCAGGTCTGGCCCGCCGGCGCGCATCGGGTCTGGGCCGCCGGCGCGCGCCAGGTCTGGCCCGCCGGCGCGCGCCAGGTCTGGCCCGCCGGCGCGCGCCAGGTCTGGCCGGCCGGCGCGCGCGGGTCCGGTCGGCCGACCGCGAGGGTGGCCGCGGCGACGGTTGTCCGGAATGCTGTGCGGCAGATGTCCCGCTGGCGACCGGCGATCAGCGACCCCGGACTGTTCGGTCTGCGCAACGCGGCGCGCGCCGCGCTCGTGATGCCGGCCGTCTTCGCCTTCGCGCACTTCGTCGTCGACGACCCGCAGACGACGCTGTTCGCCGCCTTCGGCTCGTTCGCGGTGCTCGTCTTCGCCGACTTCGGCGGGACGCCGCGCCAGCGGCTGGAGGCGTACGGCGCGCTGGCGCTGGCCGGCACGGTGCTGATCGCGCTCGGGACGCTCTGCTCGCGCACGACCTGGGCGGCGACGGCGGCGATGGCCGCGATCGGCTTCGCGATCCTCTTCGCCGGGATCGTCAACGGCTGGCTGGCGGCCGGCGCGACCGCCGCGCTGCTGACGTTCGTGCTGCCGGTCTCGCTGCCGGCGGACGTCGCCGAGATCGCGCCCCGCCTGCTCGGCTGGGGCATCGCCTGCCTCGCCGGCACCGCCGCCCAGCTGGTGCTGTGGCCGCGGCGACCGCGCGACGCGCTGCGCGACCAGCTCGCCGACGCCGCGCGCGCCCTGGCGGCGCAGGTCGCCGCGCCCACTCCGGAGCGCGAGGCGGCGGCGGCCACCGCGGTGCGGGAGCTGGAGCGGCGCTTCCTCTCGACGCCCTACCGCCCCGCCGGCCCGACCGCGACCGCCGCCGCGCTCGCCTACCTCGTCGACGAGCTCGCCTGGCTCGCCGCCCTCGACGCCCAGCCGCTCCCCGGCGCCGGCGCACCGGACGCATCCGCCGACGACCGCGCCCTGCTCGGCGCCGCCGCGCGCACGCTCCACACGGCGGCCGATGCGCTCGACGAACCGCACCGCGCGAGCCGCCGTCGCGCGCTGCACGACGGCCTGGCGGCGTTGGATGCGGCGCGCGACGAGCTCACGAAGCGGCTGCCCGAGCGCTCGCAGGCGGCGGCCGCGGCTGGGGAGACGGCGCTCCAGCAAACGGTCGCCGAAGCCTTCCGCCACACCGCGGTCGCGCGCGCGGCCGCGGACGTCGGCCGCGCCGCGCTGGTCGCGGCCGGCGAGTCGCCGCCGCGGCTCGCGGAGGCCGGTCGCGCCGCCGAGCGGCTCGCGGCCGACCACGCGAGCGCGCGCTCGGTCTGGTTCCGCAACAGCGTGCGCGGCGCCGTCGCGCTCGCGCTGGCGGTGCTCGTCGCCCACGAGACCGGCGTGCAGGAGGGCTTCTGGGTCGTGCTCGGGACGCTGTCGGTGCTGCGCTCCAACGCGCTCGGGACCGGCGCGACGATCGTCGGCGCGCTCGTCGGCACCGCGCTCGGGATCGTCGCCGGCGCGGCGATCGTGCTCGCGATCGGGACGAGCGGCCCGGCGCTGTGGGCCTGCCTGCCGCCGGCGGTGCTGCTCGCCGCCTACGCGCCGCGCGCGATCTCGTTCCCCGCCGGCCAGGCCGGCTTCACCGTGCTGCTGCTGGTGCTCTTCAACCTGCTGAGACCGGTCGGCTGGGAGGTCGGGCTGGTGCGGATCGAGGACGTCGCGCTCGGCTTCTCGGTCAGCCTGCTCGTCGGGCTGCTGTTGTGGCCACGCGGCGCCGGCGCGCTGCTGCGCGCGACGCTCGGCGACGCCTACGCCCGCGGCGCCGACCACGTGCGGGCGGGGCTGCACGCGCTGACCGCGCCGGCCGGCGCGGCCGACGGGGCGCTGGCGGCGGCCGAGCGGGCCGCCGAGGGCAGCGGGCGGCGGCTCGACGACGCGCTGCGCCAGTACCTCTCCGAGCGCGGCGGCGACCACGCCGGACCGGCCGACGTCGCCGCGCTCGCGGCCGGCGCCGCGAGCGTGCGCCGGACGGCCCGCTCGCTCGCGGCGCTCGTCCCTGACGGCGACGACTCGCCGCTGCTGGAGCAGGGCGCCCGCGCGCTCTCCGACGACGTGCGCGCGGTGCACGACTGGTACGAGGGCCTCGGCCGCGCACTCGCCGCCGGCGAGGACGCCCCAGCGCTGCCGGCGCGCGACGGGAGCGCCCAGGAGCACGTCCTGCGCTGCGCCAGCCAGGCGGTCGCGGCACGCGACACCGGAGCGACCGCGGCCGCGTTCGCGCTGCTGTGGGCGAGCCTCCACCTCGACGACCTGCGGCGGCTCGAGCGCCGCCTCCGCGCCCCGGCCGAGGCGTTCGCGCGCTAGCGAGGCGCGGCCGCGGGCGCGGCCGCGCCGGCGCGCCCGACCTCCCGCCGCCCGCTCACGGGCCCCATTCGAGCGCGAGCGGCGAGGGCGGGATTCTCGTCTCGCCGTGGACCTGCGGCAGCGCCAGGCCGACCTCGTCGGCGAAGCACCACGACCACGTCTCGCCCGGCTCCAGCGAGCGGATCAGGGGATGGCCGGAGTCGGCGAAGTGTCTTCTCGCGTGCTGGTTGGGCGAGTCGTCGCAGCAGCCGACGTGACCGCAGCCGAGGCAGATCCGCAGATGGAGCCATCTGTCGCCGGTCGCGAGGCAGTCCTCGCAGCCGTCGACCGACGCGGGCAGCTCGGTGACGGCGACGGTGTCGAGGTGGGTGCAGGCCATCGAGGCTCCCTCCGGATCGGACTGGTCGAGGTGAGGCTACCCGCCGCGGGCGATCGGCTCGACGGCTCACCCTCCGCCGCGCTCGAAGACGGGCGGCGTCAGCGGCGGAAGCGGCCCGCCCATCGCGTTCAGTCCGGCGGCGAACATCGTGGCCCGCTCGGCGGTCATGCCGTCCGTGACGTCGAGCCCGCTGCGCCCGTCGATCCCGTCCGGAAGCGCCATCGGGTCGATCGCGACGACGCCCAGCAGGCGATCGTCGACGATGATCGCGACGTGCTGGACGGCGGCGAGCTCCGGCAGGCCCGGACGCAGCAGCGCCTGGCCGCGCCGCGAGACCGCGCGCGTGAGCTCGTGCACGCGGGCGTGCGCCTCGGCCCGGAAGGCGTAGCGGACCGCCGGACCGCCGCTGCCGCGCGGGACGGCGCGCACCCGCTCGACGTCGGCGCCGGTCAGCGGCGGCCTCCCGCGCAGCACGTGGAAGCGGGCACGCGGATCGTCGCGGCCCGGCCCCATGCCGTCCGGGCCGAGCGCCTGCACGATCGCCGTCGGGCCCGGAACGCGCTCGGCGGCCGCCTCGGCGTCGGCGAGCGACATGCCGGCGCCCGGCTGGCCGGCCATCATGCTCGTCCGCAGCGACCTCGCATCGGTCCGGCTCGCGATCGGCCGCCCGTCGCGGTCGACGACGCTCTCCTCCCAGTCGTAGAACGCGAGCTGGCCCGCTCCGAGCGCGGCGCCGATCTGGACGCGCTGGTTGGCGCGACCGCCCCGCCCGCTCGTCCACGACATGCCGGCGGCGACCCGCGAGCCGTCGCCGCGCACCTCCGCCGCCGGGTAGCCGACCGCGGCGAGCCGCGCGCGCACGCGCTCCAGCACGACGGCGTCGGCGCTCGCGCCCCATCTGACGGAGAAGCGCAGCCGCACGTCGCCGCGGACCGCGAGCGCCGCGCCGCTCCCGCCGCTCCCGTTCCCGCGGACGGTTGGCGCGCCGCGATCGCCGCGGAGCGTCGTGTCGTCCGCGGCGCCGCCGAGCGGCCCGCCGGGGACGAGCGCGACCGCCAGGGCGGCGACGAGCAGGGCGCCGGCGGCGGTGCCGCCCGCGATTCGGCGGCGGCTGCGGCGCCAGCGCAGGCGGCGCTCGGCCTCGATCAGCTGGCGGCCGACTCTCGCGAGCGGGTCGCCGTCGGGGGCGGGCGCGGAGGGCGCCCGCGGCGGGTCTCTGGTCACGGTCATGCGTCCTGCTCCCGGGTTCGGTCGATGCGCGCGCCGAGCCGGCGCAGCCCGCGGTGGACGCGGGCGCGCACGTTCGCCTCGCTCGTGTCGAAGCGCGCCGCCAGCTCGGCGTAGCCGGCCTCCTCGACGACGCGCGCCAGCACCGCCTCACGCTGGTCGGGCGGCAGATCGGCGACCAGCCGCATCGCCAGCTCGCCGTCGGCCTGCTCGCTGAGCCGCCGGTCGACCTCGGCGATCTCGTCGCGCGTCAGGTCGAGCGCGTCGATCCGCAGACGCCGCAGCGCGCGGCCGGCGACATACGAGCGGCGCCGCGCGTCGAGCAGCTTGTGGTTGGCGATCCCGAACAGCCACGCGCGCACCGGTCCGTCCGCCGCGCGGTAGCGGGCGGCCGCGTGCAGCGCCGACGCGAACGTCTCGGCGGTCAGGTCGAGCGCCTGCTCGGTCGAGCGCGTCCGCGCCCGCAGATAGGCGAGCACGGCCGGCGCGTGGCGCTCGTAGACGGGGCCGAAGGCGGCCGGGTCGCGGCGCGTGGCGGCGAGCAGCGCCGCGTCGGAGTCGTCTGCTGGTGCCATCTACCCAGTGCTTCGCACGGGCGCCGGCGCTGTGACAGCACGACGCCGCCGCCGGTGGGAGATTCTCTCCGACGGCCCCCTCGCCGCTTGCCAGGCCGATCTAGACTCGAACGGTGCCCCCAGCTCCGCAGCGCAACCGGCCCGGCCGCGCGATCGTCCACCTCGACGCCGGCAGACCGGGCGTGGCGCTCCCGCTCGGCAGCGACGTCGTCGAGGTGCTGCGGACGAAGGCCGCGGCGCTCGAGGCGCTCGCCGCGACGGTGGAGCGGATGCGGGCCGACGGCTGGCGGACCGAGGGCGCCGTCGGGCTCGCCTTCTCGCTCGGGATCGACGGCGTCAGCTTCGAGCGCGACCTGTCGGACTTCTCGCGGCTGGAGCGGGTCGCGCACGCGCTGCCGACCGGGACCGTCGTCCACTGGCACCGCCACGACCGCACGTGGCGCACCGGCGGCTGGATCGCCGGCCTGCCGGCCGATCAGCAGCTCGGCGAGGCCGACGACCTGCCGGTGATCGTCCAGTCCGCCCGCAGCGGGCGCCAGACTCGCTGCGAGAGCCAGCAGCAGCTGGTCGAGGCGGTGCTGCTCCACCTCGGCGAGGTCGCCGACGATCTCGACCTCGACCGGGCCCAGGCCGCACGCGCGGCCGAGGTGCGCGCGCAGATCGACGCGCTGCGGGCCGGCGAGCCGCCGCAGGTCTACTACCGCTTCGAGGGCTCGCCCGAGGCGGAGGACGCGCTCACCAGCGCCCACGTCGTCAACGTGCAGCCGGAGGGGCTCGCGCGCTGGGAGGGCTTTCTCGACGGCGTCACCGGCGAGCCGCTGTACGAGGGCGACAGCCGCCTGGAGGGACTGTCGGGGCTCGCCTTCCGCGACGGCTTCCGGCTCGGCGCCGAGCGCGCCCACCTGCTCGCGCCCCGCGGCCGGGGCTGAGCCGCCCGCGGCCACCGCCGCCCACGCCCCGCCCGCCGCCCCGCGCCCCGCGCCCGCGCCTCGACCCGCCCGCCGGCCGCGGCCGCCCGCCGCTCGCGCCGGCTACCCCGTGTACTCCCGCGCCAGCAGCGCGACGTGCAGCGTCAGCAGCTGCTCGGGGTCGCCGAGATCGACGCCGAGCAGCGCCTCGATCCGCGTCAGGCGGTGGTAGAGCGCCTGCCGGTTCAGGTGGAGCGCACGCGCCGTCTCGGCCTTCTGCCCGCCGTTGGCGAGCAGCGCCTCGAGCGTCGGCAGCAGCGCGAGCTTGCGCTGACGGTCGTGCGCGACGAGCGGCCCAAGGACCCGTCGGGCGAAGGCGGCCAGCTCCGCGTCGTCGCGGCCGCTCCACAGCAGCCGGCGCAGCTCCAGCCCCGCGACGTCGTGCCACGGGCGGGGCGGCAGCACGGCGGCGCTGGCCGCGCTCTCGGCCGCCATCCGCAGCTCGGCGCCGGCGTCGGCGAGCGCGCTGGCGCGGCCGGCGACGACCGTCGCCCCCTCGGCCGCCTCGGCGCCGAGCCGTCTCGCCAGCGTCGCGCGCACCAGCTCGGCGGCCGTCTCCACCGCGGCGCCCCGCTGCGCGGCGTCGCGCAGCGCAACCAGCAGCAGCGCGGTCGTCCCGCCCGGCCGCCGTCCCGCGACCGCCGGCAGCCCGCGGTCGGCGAGCAGCAGGCCGAGCTCGCGCAGCGCGACGTCCCAGTCGGCGTCGGCGGCGACCGTCTCCTCGCCGGCGCGCGCGGCGAGCGGCAGCACGAGCGCCGGCACCCGCTCCAGCCCGGCGGCGAGCAGCGCGCGGCCGACCGCGGCCGGCGCGATCCGCCCGTCGAGCAGGTTGACGAGCACGCTGCCGCGCTCGCGCGCGAGCAGCTCCTCCTCCTGGCGGGCGCGCAGCAGCGCGAGCGCGACGATCCCAGACGCCTGCTGCAGCGCGACCCTCGCGACGGTGTCGAGCGGCGGCCGCAGGTCGGCGACGAGCAGCCGCCCGTCCTCCTGGTGGCCGGCCATCCGCACCGCCGCGGCGGCCGTCCCGGGAGCGGCCGCGCCGGCGCCGCCGAGCCGCGCGACCTCCCAGCGGTCGAGCGGGTCGCCGTCGAAGCCCGGCGGCAGCCCGTGCGACAGCAGCTGGCCGGCGGGGTCCTCGAGGAAGACCGGGGCGTGCAGCGTCGTCGCGAGCGCGGCGAGCACCGCCGGGATCCCCTCGCCGTCGAGCATCATGCCGGTCAGCTCGCGCTGGATCTGCTCGCCGCGGCGCAGCAGCGCGTAGTGGGAGGAGACGATCTCGGTGTGGATCGCCTCGGTGACGGCGACGAACGGGATCTCGCTGCGCAGCGCGACGAGCGGCAGGAGGTGGCGCTCCGCGGCGGCGACGAGCGGCGGCGGCAGCTCTCTGAAGACCGTTCCCAGCTCGATCACGAGCGCGACCGCGCCGCGCTCGGCCAGGCCCTCGACGTATCTGCGCTGCTCGGCGGCGCGCGCGCCGATCCCCATCCCGGTCGTCAGTAGCATCTCGCCGCCTGACAGCAGCGAGCCGATGTTCGCCGCCTCGCCGGCGTGGACCCAGCGGATCGGCGTGTCGAGCCGCTCCGCGCCGGCGACGACCTCGGGCAGCCCGCGGCGCAGCACCGGCAGCTCCAGCGCGCGGCGGACGGTGATGTCGGGCGGGGCTCTCACGGCGCGTCGCAGGTCGTGCGCGGTCGCGGTCGCGCCTCCTCAGCGCAGGATACCCCCGCCGCGCCAGCCGCCCCCGGAACGACACGAGGCGCGCCCCGCGTGGGGCGCGCCTCAGCTCCTTCCAGGGGAGTTGTCGTCCGGGCCTACTTGTGGACCGGGAAGCCGAGGTCGATGCCGCGATCGGCCGGATCGGGCCAGCGCCGCGTGACGACCTTGCCGCGCGTGTAGAAGCGGACGCCGTCGGGTCCGTGGACGTGCAGGTCGCCGAACAGCGAGTCCTTCCAGCCGCCGAAGGAGTGGTAGGCCATCGGGACCGGGATCGGCACGTTGACGCCGACCATGCCGGCGGTCACGTCCTGCTCGAACTGGCGGGCGGCGCCGCCGTCGTTGGTGAAGATCGCCGCGCCGTTGCCGTACGGGCTGGAGTTGGCCAGCTCGATCGCCTCGTCGTAGGAGTCGGCGCGCACGACGCACAGCACCGGGCCGAAGATCTCCTCGTCGTAGATCGCCATGCCGGGCTTCACGTCGTCGAACAGCGTGGGGCCGAGCCAGTGGCCGCCGGGACGGCCCTCGACCTCGATCGCGCGGCCGTCGGCGACCAGCTTGGCGCCATCGGCCTCGCCGGTGTCGACCAGCCCGCGGACGCGGCCGAGGTGGCGCTCGCTGACCAGCGGCCCCATCTCGGAGTCGGCCTCGAAGCCGTCCCCGACCTTCAGGCCGGCGATCCGCTCCTGGATCTTCTCGACGAGCGGGTCGGCGATCGAGCCGACGGCGACGGCGACCGAGACGGCCATGCAGCGCTGCCCGGCCGAGCCGTAGCCGGCCGAGACGAGCGCGTCGGCGGCGAGGTCGAGATCGGCGTCGGGCAGCACGACCGCGTGGTTCTTCGCGCCGCCGAGCGCCTGCACGCGCTTGCCGTGGGCGGTCGCGGTCTCGTAGACGTGCTTGGCGATCGGCGTGGAGCCGACGAACGAGACCGCGCTCACCTTGGGGTGGACGAGCAGCGCGTTGACCGCGTCCTTGTCGCCGTTGATGACGGTGAAGACGCCCTTGGGCAGGCCGGCGTCGGCGAGGATCTCGGCCAGCAGCAGCGAGGCGCTCGGATCCTGTTCGCTCGGCTTCAGGACGAAGGCGTTGCCGCAGGCGAGCGCGACCGGCGCCATCCACAGCGGGACCATCACGGGGAAGTTGAACGGCGTGATGCCGGCGACGACGCCGAGCGGCTGGCGCAGCGAGTAGGAGTCGACGCCGCGCGAGACCTGACCGGACATCTCGCCCTTCAGCAGGTGGCCGAGGCCGCAGGCGAACTCGATCACCTCGAGGCCGCGCTGGACCTCGCCGGCGGCGTCGGAGAGGACCTTGCCGTGCTCGCGCGTGATCGCGCGGGCGAGCTCGTCGCGGCGGGCGTGGACGCCCTCGCGGAAGGCGAACAGGACCTTCGTGCGCTGGCCGAGCGACGACCGGCCCCACGCCTTCGCGGCCTCGGCGGCGACGCGGACGGCGCGGTCGACGTCGGCGTCGGTCGCGAACGGGACGCGCGCGACGACCTCGCCGGTCGCCGACTCGGTCACCTCGCCGAAGCGGTCGCCGCCGCCGGCGTCGGCGCGACCGCCGATCCAGTGGCTGAGCGTCGTGGGAGTGGTGGTCGTGGACATGTGGTCAGGGCTCCGTTGGTGCGATGGGGACGGTTTGGGGCGCGGCGTCAGGCGGCGGTCGCGGTCGCGGGCTCGACGCCCATGAACGTACCCGCGTCGGCGAGCACCTCCGCGAGCCGGTCGACGATCTCGTCGAGGACGGCCGTGTCGCTGATCAGCGGCGGCGCGATCTGGAGGACCGAGTCGCCGCGGTCGTCGGCGCGGGCGATCAGGCCGGCGTCGAGCAGGCGGCCGGGGAGGAAGCCGCGCAGCAGCCGGTCGCGCTCGGGCTTGTCGAAGGTGCGGTTGCCGGCGTCGCCGACCAGCTCCATCGCCCAGAAGTAGCCGCGGCCGCGCACGTCGCCGACGATCGGCAGCGCGAGCAGCTCGCGCAGGCGGGACTCCAGATGGGCCTCGTTGGCGCGCACGTTCTCGAGCACGCCCTCGCGCTCGAAGATCTCGATGTTCTTCAGCGCGATCGCGGCGCTGACGGGGTGGCCGCCGAAGGTGATGCCGTGTCTGAGCGGGCTGTTCATCGTCGCGACGACGTCGGCGACCTTGTCGCTGACGAGCACGGCGCCCATCGTCGCGTAGGCGGAGGTGAGCCCCTTCGCGGTCGTCGCCATGTCTGGGACGACGCCCTCGCGCTCCGAGCCGAGCCAGTGGCCGAGGCGGCCGAAGCCGCAGATCACCTCGTCGGCGACGAGCAGCGCGCCGAACTCGTCGGCGAGTGCCCGCAGGCCCTTCCAGTAGCCGGGCGGCGCGACGAGGCAGCCGCCGGCGTTCTGGACCGGCTCGGCGATGATGACCGCGACCTCGTCGGGGCCGGCGGCGACGATCGCGGCGCGGACCTCGTCGAGCAGCCGCTTGCAGAAGGCGGCCGGGTCGCCGCCGTCGGGGGCGCGGAACGCGTTCGTGTTGGAGACGTGCGTGACCTCGATCGGCGGCGTGCCGAAGATCTCCTTGAAGCCGGGGACGCCGGTGAAGGAGAGGGCGCCGAGCGTGACGCCGTGGTAGGCGCGGTCGCGCGCGATCGCCTTCGTCCGCTGCGGCTCCCCCTTGGCGACGAAGTGCTCGCGCGCGATCTTCCACATCGCCTCGACCGACTCCGAGCCGCCGGAGGTGAAGAAGACGTGGTTGAGCTCGCCGGGCATGATCTCGGCGAGCTTCTCGGCGAGCGCGATCGCCGGCGGATGCGCGGTCGCCCAGTTGGTGTTGAAGGCGAGCCGCTGCATCTGCGACGCCGCCGCGGCCGCCATCTCCTCGCCGAACGAGTAGCCGATCTGGGAGCAGAAGAGGCTGGAGAGCGCGTCGACGTAGCGGTTGCCCTTGTCGTCGAAGACGTAGGGACCCTCGCCGCGGTCGAGCACGAGGAGGTCGCGCTCGCCGCCGTACGCCGCGGCGTGGTTGGTGAAGTGGAGCAGGAGGTGCTCGCGAGCCGAGTCGTGCAGCGCGGAGTGGGTCATGGGAGCAGCCTCGCGCCGTGCGCCGCCGCCCGCCAGGGTCAGACCGTCGCGATCTGGGGCAGTCGATCCGACGGCCTGTATGCCCGGCGCCGCGCTGCCGCCTCGCTACCGCAGCATCCGCAGCACGAGATCGGCGTGGAGCCTGCCGATCTCCTCCGGGTCGACGCCGCGATGGGGCCGGTACCAGCGAGCAGAGTCGACGCCGAGCGAGAGGATCGCGCGCACGGTTCCGGTGAGGTCGCCGACGTGCAGCTCGCCGCGCTCGGCGCCGGCCTCCAGCTCGGCGGCGAGGAGACGCTCGGTTGTGCGGCGCAGCTCGAGGATCTCGGCGAACCGCTCCGGCGGGAGCGCCCGCAGCTCGTGGGCGGTGACCTGGCCGAGCGTCGCGTGGCGGGCGTGCCAGGAGGAGAACGCCTCGACGAAGGCGGCGATGCGGCCCGCCGGCGACTGCTGCCCGTCCATCGCGTCGCGCGCCTCGGCGAGCACCGCCTCGTGGCCGATCCGCATGATCTCCGACAGCAGGTCGAGCTTGGAGCGGTAGTGGACGTAGACGGCCGCGGGGCTCATCCCGGCCCGTCTGGAGATGTCGCGCGTGGTCGCCGCCTCGAAGCCCCGGTCGGCGAAGGCGTCGAGCGCGGCCAGCAGCAGCCGGCGCGAGCTCTCCGACTCGACGTGCGCCCAAAGGTCGGCGTCCCGCCGAGCGATTCCGTCTTGCATGTCCCACAGGATCGCGGATGAAGCCGCGAAACGGCCCCAGCGCAGCGCCCACGGCCGCGTGCCCCGCGGCGGCGCGGCGGCATCGCTCGCCGCGCCGGGGCGACCTCGCTTTCGGCGCCGCGTCCGCCTCGCGCACCGCGCCGCCGTCCGCCCGGCACCAGCGCGCGCCGCCCGCCAGCTCGCGCCGCACACCGACTGTCAGCGCACCGGTTTCAAAGAAATATGGTGACTACGCCGATCCGGGTCATTGCCGTGCGGCGAACTGGCGCGCGACGGCCGCGTGGGGTACTCTAAGCAAGCGCTTAGTCACTGAAGGAGAGAACTCGTGCTCTACCAGTTCAGCCGCGCGATGTACCGGGCCCTCGCCGAGGGGATCAGCGACAGCCCGGGCGCATGCGCGAACGACCGCAGCAACCATGTCCGCGTGCTCCACGCCTGCGAGGCGACGCTGGAGCGGATGGCGACCGACCGGTGGTACTTCGCGAAGCCCACACGGAGCCTCATCCGCGAGCTGCGTCCCTACTTCCCGCTCTCCGAGCAGGCCCACATGAACTCGATCGTCGAGCAGTACCTCTCGCTCGCCGACGAGGCGATCGAGGAGCAGTTCGAGAGCGGGTACGACTTCGCCGGCAACCGTCTCTGCTGCCGTGCGATGACGCGCAAGGGCACGCCCTGCCAGCGCCTGCCGCATCCGCGCAACGGCTACTGCCCCTCCCACCAGCACCTCGCCGACGCCGACGAGCTCGACCACACGCGCGTCGCCGTAGCCGCCTGACGGACACCACCGCCCCTTCGCTCGGCGCGCGTCCTCGCTGACGCGCGCCGGCGCGCTCGCGTCACCGCCCGCGCCGGTCCCGGCTGACGCGCGTCGGCGCGCTCCGTCACCGCCCGCGCCCGTCCCGGCTGACGCGCGCCGGCGCGCCCCTTGCGCCCAGGCGCGCGCGGGTCCAGAGCCGCGCGCCGCAGCCCGACGCGGGCCGCCTGACTCACCCGTGTCGCTCAGCCGGCTCCGCTGCCGGGAACTGCCGCTCCAGCCACGACCGCCACTGCTCCTCGGCGCGAGCGCGGGCGGCCTGGCCGGCCTCCCCGTAGAGATAGCCGCGCACGACCGCGTGGGTTCTGCCGGCCCGCTGGTGGACGGCGAGGTCGACGATCCCGGGCGCGGGCTCGTCGGTCCGCAGCTTGACCTGCAGCGGACCGACGCTCTCGACGACGCCGCTGAGCCGCGGCGCCGTCCCCGCCACCGCGCGCCGCTGGCCGACGGCGAGGTCCTCCAGCGCGAGCGCGCCGAGCATCCGGCGCCAGGCGGCGTCGGCGTCGTCGCCGAGCGCGTGGAAGAGGATCACCGACGACGTCGGCTGCCCGGCGAAGTGGGTCAGGTAGATGCGCAGGTGCTCCATGCCGTCGAGCCAGCCCTCGTCGGTCCCCGCCAGCTCGTCCTCCCAGTCGGCGCCGTCGCTGCGGAAGCCCGACGCGAGGCGGATGACGCAGGTGCCGCCGGCGCGCGCCTCGACGAGGATCTCCGTCGCCCACGGCGGCGCGTCCGCGTCCTCGGACCACTCCCGCTCCTCGTACGCGAAGCGACGCGGCGGATCCCACGCGGTGACGACGCCGCGCGAGTCGCCGAACGGGCCGTGGTGGGTGACGATCTCGCCGCCCTCGCACTCCTCGACCTCGGCCGGGACGAACCAGGCGGCGAGGCCCGGACCGGTCGCAATCGCCTCCCACACCTGCTCGGGAGTCGCTGGCACCTCGACTTCGACGCGGACCATGCGGGCGTCGGGCGGATCGGGCGTCGTCGTCATCTCGGCTCCTCGGTTTGTGGGTCCGGTGCGGGGTCGGGCTGCGCGGCGGCGTTGGTCTGCGCGGCGGCGAACGTCGCACCGACGGCGGGCCCCTCCCGCGATGGGCCGTCTTCTGCCGGCACGGGGTGCGCGGCGACGAGCAGGCGGTAGCTGCGCCCGTCGGCGACGGCGCCGTCGTGGTACTTGGAGACGAGCGCGGCGACCGCGCGGGTCAGCTCGTCGGCGAAGGCGGCGCGGTCGGCCGCCGAGCGGAAGCGGACCTCGGTGTCGAGCGCGAGCGTGGCGAGCCGGCGGTCGCCGCGACGGGCGCGCCGCGCCAGCGCGCCGACCTCGCGCACCGCCCGCCCCGCCAGCGCGACGAGGTAGGCGGCCGAGAGGCGGTCGGCGGCGCGCGCCGGATCGTCGGCGCCGGCCGAGCCGAGCGCGCCCGGCGAGACGGCATACGTCGCGGCGCTGGCGACGAGCAGCCGCTCGGTCAGCCCGCCGTGCCGCCGCTCGCCGGCGACCTCGACGAGGCCGTGGGACTCGAGCGTGCGCAGGTGGTAGTTGACCTTCTGCCGCGTGAGCCCGACCCGCTGCGCCAGCGCCGCCGCCGAGGCCGGCTCCGCCAGCTGCGCCAGCAGCCGCGCGCGGATCGGGTCGAGCGCGACCGCCGCGACGGCCGGATCCTCGATCACCTCGATGTCGAGCATGCACCAACTCCAGCATTGACAAGAAGTTTTGTCAAGCTGTGGGTGCGAGGGATGTACGACGGCGGCCCAGGGCGATGCGCCGACGTCCTCCGGCCGCCGCCATCGCCGCCCCGCCGCCTGCCGTCGCCGCCCCGCCGCGCGCCGTGCCGCTCCGCCGCGCGCCGTGCCGCTCCGCCGCCCGCCGTCGCCGCCCCGCCGCGCGCCGACGTCCTCCGGCCGCCGCCATCGCCGCCCCGCCGCCTGCCGTCGCCGCCCCGCCGCGCGCCATGCCGCCCCGCCGCCCGCCGTCGCCGCCCCGCCGCGCGCCATCGCCGCCCCGCCGCCCGCCGTCGCCGCCCCCCGCCGCCGTCGCCGCCCCGCCGCCGGCCGTTGCCGGCCCAGCGCGCGCCGTCGCGGCCAGTGCGGCGACGCAGCACGCGCGTTGGGCGCGCGGCGGCGCGCCTCGATGACGGTGCGGCGTCTAGCCTGCAGCCGGTGCATGGCGACGACCTGACCGCGGAGGAGCGCCTGCTGCTGCGCGGCCGCCCGCCCGCGGCGGCGCTGCGCTGGGCCGCGCGGGCGGCGGGCGGCGTCGGTGCCGAGGTCGTCGCGGTCGAGGCGCTCGAAGGCGGCACCTCCTCCGCCGTCCACGCGCTCGACGTGCGCGACCGCGCCGGTCGCACGCGTGCGCTGGTCCTGCGTCGCTTCGTGCGCGCCGACTGGCTGGCCGAGGAGCCCGACGCCCCCTTGCGCGAGGCCGCCGCGCTCGACATCGTCGCGGCAGGTGGGCTCGTGGCGCCGCGGCTCGTCGCGCTCGACCCGCGGGGAGCCGAGATCGGCGACGGCAGACCGGCGCTGCTGATGACGCGCCTGCCCGGCCGCGTCGTCTGGACACCGCCACCCGACCAACTCGACACGTGGCTGCGCGGCCTCGCCGCGACGCTCCCGCAGATCCACGCAACCGTCCTCTCCTCCGCGTCGGCGCCCGCCACCCTCACGCCCCCGCCCGCTCCCACCGCGCCCACGGCCCCCGCCGCGCCCGCCGCGCCCGCCGCGCCCGCCGCGCCCACCGCGCCCACCGCGCCCGCCGCGCCCACCGCGCCCACCGCGCCCACCGCGCCCACCGCGCCCACCGCGCCCACCGCGATCGGGCGCTACTCGGACTGGGGGCTGCACGTCGAGCGCCCGCCGGCCGGGTCGCGGCTGCCGGCGCCGACCTGGGAGCGGGCCTTCGCCGTCTTCGACCGGTCGCCGGAGGTCGGCGACAGACTGATCCACCGCGACTTCCATCCCGGCAACGTGCTCTGGCGCGACGGTCAGGTCAGCGCGATCGTCGACTGGGCGTGCGCCTCGCGAGGCCACCCGGACGCCGACGTCGGCTACTGCCGCGAGAACCTCGCCAGAGCGCATTCGGTCGCGGTCGCCGACCGCTTCCTCACCTTCCATCGCGCACTCACCGGCGCGGGCGAGCTCGACCCGGCATGGGACGTGCGCGCCGCACTCGGCGGCTACGCCGCCGACGACCTCGTCGGCTGGTCGACGCGGGAGGACGCCTTCCTCGCGCAGGCCGTCGCGCGGCTGTAGCGGCGCGTGGCCGCTCGACGGCGAGTGGCCACGCGCCGACGCCGCCCGAGCCGCGCACTTTTCCGACGCGTCGGCACTCCTCTCGTCGGGTAGCTTGCCGTCGAACTTCAAAGACGCAGCTCGCATCTCGAAAGGGCAAACCACTCGCGAGGGTGGGACGCAAAGCCACGGGGCTCCAGATGGGAGGGAGCCAGCCGGGCCGCCGAAGGAGGCGTTCGAGACAGTCGCGGGCGCTCGAACGCACAAGGAGTTGTTGTCGTGCTTCGCTCAGTCGGGTCGCGGATGGCCGCAGCGGTCGTCGCGCTCGCCACCGGTCTCATCCTCCTCGCTACCATGCCGGCCGCCGCGCGCGCATGCGCCGGCGCCAACGCCAGCCCCGGCGCCAACCTCAAGCGCGCGAGCGCCGCGACGCTCTGCCTCCTCAACCGGCAGCGCAAGGCGCACGGCCTGCGGCCGCTCCGCGTCAACGGCGCGCTCAGAAAGGCCGCGGCACGGCACTCCCGTGACATGGCCCGGCGGAACTTCTTCTCCCACACCTCCCCTGGCAACGTCTCGTTCGACCAGCGCATCCGACGCGCCAACTACCGTCCGCGCGGCGGCTGGTCGATCGGCGAGAACATCGCCTGGGGCAGCGGCCACCTCGCCAGCCCCGCGTCGATCGTGCGCAGCTGGATGAATAGCCCCGGTCACCGCGCCAACATCCTCAACCGCGGCTTCCGCAAGATCGGCGTCGGCGTCGCCCGCGGCGTCCCCTTCGCCGCCTCGGCCGCCGTCAGCCGCAGCGGCGGGCTCTACACGACCGACTTCGGCTCGCGCTGAGGTCAGCTCAACGTCGCGAGCGTCGCGGGCACCACCGCCTCGGCTCCGGCCTTGCGCAGCTGCCCGCCGACCATCGCGAGCGTGAACCCCGACAGGCGCCGGTCGTCGACGAGGACGCCGGTGCCGGGCGGCGGCTGCTGCACGACCGCGAAGGCGCCGCGCACGTTGGCCGCCTGCTGCGCGGCGTTCGCCATCTCGCGCTGCGGCGGGCGCTGCTCGCGCCGTTCGAGCAGCCGCAGGCGCGGGACGCCGAGCTGGCGCGCGAGCTGCTCGGCGAACGACTCGACGACCGCGCCGTTGGCGACCGACGGCACGTCGGTCACCCACGCCGGCGCCACTCCCGCGCCGCGCAGCGCCTCGGCAAGCGCGACGGCGACCTCGTCGTCGAGCCGGCCGGCGCGCAGCCCGCGCTCGATCGCCGGCCACCAGCCGCCGTCGCCGAGGCGCGCCAGCGCGAAGCCGGGCGCGACCAGCGCGTCGACCGGAATCTTGCGCATCGTGCCGGCGGGGTCCGGCGCCATCTTGCGCTGCTCCAGGACGATCGGCTTCGAGCGCAGATGGCGCTGCGCCTGCTCGACGAGCCGCTCGTCGGGCGGCGCGGCGTAGCGAGGACCGGCGCAGACCGAGCAGCGGCCGCAGTCGGCCGGCTCCGGATCGTCGAGCTCCTCCTGCAGCGCGCGCATCAGGCAGCGGCCGTCGGTCCCGAAGGCGGCCATCGCCTGCTGCTCGGCGCGGCGGAGCGCGGTGATCTGGGCGTAGCGGTCGCCGTCGTACGACCAGCCGCTGTCGGGCACCGCGAACCAGCGCGTTCCTTCCCGGCGGACCGCGCCCTCGACGTCGAGGATCTTCAGCATCGCCTCGATGCGCCCGGCGCCGAGGTTGACGACCGCCATCAGCTCGCGGCTCGTCCGGCCCCTGCCGTCGGCGGTGGCGTCGTGCAGCTCAGCCAGCACCGCCTCGACCTTGTCGCGCGCCGGGAAGGCCTGCTCGATGAAGAAGTCCTGGATGCGGCGGTCCTCGGCGCCGCGCAGCAGCACGACCTCGGCGTGGGCGACTCCGCGACCGGCGCGGCCGACCTGCTGGTAGTAGGAGACGACCGAGCCGGGCGCCTGGTAGTGGACGACGAACTCGAGATCGGCCTTGTCGTAGCCCATCCCCAGCGCGCTCGTCGCGACCAGCGCCTTCACCTCGTTGCGCAGCAGCCGCTCCTCGGCTGCGATCCGCTCCTCGCTCGCCTGCTCGCCGCTGTACGCGAGCGCCGCGATCCCGTTGGCGGTGAGGAAGCTGGCGACCTGATCCGCGTCGCGCTTGGTGAGGGTGTAGACGATCCCCGAGCCGGGCAGCCGCGGCAGCGTCTCTACCAGCCATGCGAGCCGCTGCGCGGGCCGCGGCAGCTCCAGCGCCTCCAGCCGCAGGCTGCTGCGCCCGAGCGGCCCGCGGTAGGAGCGCAGCTCGCCGGCGCCGTCCCCCGGCGCGGTGCCGGCTCCGACGCCGAGCTGGTCGAGCACGTCGGCGACGACGCGGTCGTTCGCGGTCGCCGTCGTGCCGAGCACGGCGACACCGCTCGGCAGTGCCTCCAGCATCTCCTTCACGCGCCGGTAGTCGGGCCGGAAGTCGTGGCCCCAGTCGGAGATGCAGTGCGCCTCGTCGATCACGAGCAGCCCGACCGAGGCGGCGAAGAGCGGCAGCAGCTCGTCGCGGAAACGGGGGTTGTTGAGCCGCTCGGGCGAGATCAGCAGCAGGTCGACCTCGTCGGCGGCGAGCATCCCGCGGATCGCGTCCCACTCGTCGCGGTTGGTCGAGTTGATCGTGTGGGCCCGCAGACCGAGCCGCTGCGCGCCGGCGATCTGGTTGCGCATCAGCGCGAGCAGCGGCGAGACGATCAGCGTCGGCCCGGCGCCCTCGGCGCGCAGGAGCGCGGTGGCGACGAAGTAGACGGCCGACTTCCCCCAGCCGGTGCGCTGGACGCAGAGCACGCGGGCGCGGTCGGCGACGATGTCGTGGATCGCGTCGAGCTGGCCGTCGCGGAAGTCGGCGGCGGGGTCGCCGGTGAGGTCGCGCAGTCGGTCGAGCGCGGCGGCGGCGAAGTCGGGGGCGACGGAGGTGGGCATGCCGTCGAGCGTAGCCGCGAGGGGGGCGAACTCTCGAGACCGCGCGAGAGATTTCGCAGCCCTGCGCACACGTGTCGCGATTCGATCGTCAGGCTCGATCGCATGCTCACTTCCCCGCCGCCTCCAGCACACGATGAATCGAGAACAACATCGATCGGGTGGACCGATCGAGACGAGGGTTCTAGCCTCCTCGATGCGATGACGCTCCATGTAGACGACCCCGGATTCCTCGCCCTCCGCAGCGCCAGCGCGCGTCATCCGCTCGCCCGCCCGGAGGCGGTCGCGCAGCGTGATCGCGAGCACGTCGCGGCGGGAAGGCTTCCAACCGTCGAGGAGCGGGAACGGGCGATGCTCGCCGCCGCAGATGTGATCGCGAACCTCCCCGTGCTCGATGACCGCTCCCCGGAAGAGATCCTTGGCTACGACGAGTCCGGCCTTCCGACCTGATGGTCGTCGACAGCTCGGCCATCATCGCAATCCTCCTCGACGAGCCCGAAAAGTGCCGTTTCGTACGACTCGTCGCAGCCGCACGCGAACCGTCGATCTCAGCAGCATCACTGCTCGAATGCGCGATCGTCATGCATCGGCGCGCGGGCGCGACGGGATTCGCGCAACTCGACGGGATAGTGCACGACACCGGGATCCGCTGCATCCCCGTCGATCTCGACCAGGCACTCGCCGCGCGGCGGGCGTGGGTGCGGTACGGGAAGGGCAACTCGCCCGCGGGGCTGAACTTCGGCGACTGCTTCAGCTACGCGCTGGCGCGGACGATGGACCGGCCGCTGCTGTTCAAGGGCGGTGACTTCACGCGCACCGATGTGCGTGCGGCGGAGTGAACGGCGGCAGGACGCGGCAAGCCCGGTGCGCATCCGCGACGCCGCGCGACCGTTGGCGGCCTCAGGCCCGCGCCTGCACCAGGCACGGCTGGAACCGCCGCGCGCGGCGCTACACCCGCACGGTGTCGCGGCGGTAGGCGCGGACGGCCAGCGCGGTCAGCACGACCGACCAGGCGGCGACGACGGCCCAGCCCTGCGCGCTCCAGCCGTCGCCGCCGACGCCGACGTGGCTCGCCTGCACCAGCCAGTAGGAGGGGAGGCAGCGGGCGATGTCGAGCATCGCGCCGGAGGTGATCGGGAACCAGGTGCCGCCGAGCAGCGCCAGCAGCGACGTGACGCCGCCCATCACGGGGCCAATCGAATCGGCTGTGAGCAGGTGGCCGAGCGTGACGCCGAGCGCGGCGAAGGGCACCAGTCCGACGAGCATCAGCGCCGTCATCGCGACCCACTCGCCGACGGGCAACCGCACGCCGAGCGCGAAGCCGGCGGCATAGAGCAGGACGATCGTCAGCAGTGCCATCGCGTAGGCGGTCGCGACCTTCGCACCGAGGTAGACCGGCGCCTTCAGCGGGGTGATCCGCAGCTGGCGGTTCCAGCCGACCGAGCGCTCGGCGGCGATGCGGCCGCCGCAGCTGATCGTCGCCATCATCGCGCCGAAGCCGGCGATCCCGACCATGTAGTAGAGGGGCACCGACAGCCCAAGGCCCTCGAAGTTCTCCTCGTTCGCGTTCGGGCCGGCGATCGCGACGTAGATGATCAGCGGGATGCCGAGCGAGAAGACGAAGAAGCGGCCGTTGCGGACGGTCCGCAGCAGCTCGTAGCGCAGGTACGTGAGCGTCATCGCCGCTCCCCCTCGTCGTCGTCTCCGGTCAGCTGCAGGAAGGCCTGCTCCAGCCCGGCGCCGCTGATCTCGATGTCGCGCGCCTCGCGATGCGCGGCCAGCAGGGCGCGGATCGCCGCGTCGGAGTCCGAGCAGGTGAGGATAACCGCATCGCCGTGGCGGTCGGCGGTGACGACCCCGGGCAGGGCGCCGAGCGCCGGGAGGTCGGCGCCCGGCAGCGTCGCGCGGATCGTGCGCGACCCGACCCGCGCCTTGATCTCGGTCGTCGGACCGTCTGCGACGACGCGGCCGCGCGCCATCAGCACGGCGCGGTCGGCGTGGGCGTCGGCCTCGTCGAGGTAGTGGGTGGCGAAGACGACCGTCTTGCCGCGCGCCGCGAAGGCGCGCATCGTCGCCCAGAAGGCATGGCGGCCCTCGACGTCCAGCGCGACCGTCGGCTCGTCGAGCACGAGCAGATCGGGGTCGCCGACGAGCGCGATCGCGGCGCGCACCCGCTGCGTCTGGCCGCCGGAGAGGCGGTTCGTGCGCTGGCCTGCGATCGGCTCGATCCCGGCCAGCGCCATTACCTCGTCGACGTCCATCGGCACCGGGAACAGCGCGGCGGTCATCCGCACCAGCTCGCGCACGGTCAGGTCGCGGATCAGCGCGCCGGTCTGCAGCATCGCGCCGACGGCGCCTGCGTCGATCGCGGCGGCGGGGCGCATGCCGAAGACCGAGACGGTGCCGGCGTCGGGCTCGGCCAGCCCGAGCATCATGTCGATCGTCGTCGACTTGCCGGCGCCGTTGGGGCCAAGCAGCGCGACCGTCTCGCCGCGCGCGATCGAGACGTCGATCCCGCGCACGGCGTCGACGGGCCCGGCCGCCGAGCGCCAGCGCTTCACCAGCCCTCTCAGCTCGATGCCGGCGGCGGCGCGCGGCGCCCCGTCCGGCTCGACGCCCGCGGGGCCTGCGGTTGTCGGAGTCGGGTTGCTCATGCGCTCAAGTGTGCGACGAGCGGACGGCCGGCAGCAGTGCCGGCCGTCCGGAATCGCCCGTGACATCCGTCACGGTCGGGGCATCAGCCGCGCTCGAGCGCGACGCGCGGGAGGCGGCGTCGGATCCACGCCGGCATCCACCACGCCCAGCGGCCCATCAGCTCCATCGCGGCGGGGACGACGAGGCAGCGGATCACGACTGCGTCGAGCAGGATCGCGACCGCGAGGCCGAGCCCGAACTGCTTCATCATCCGGTCGGGGCTCATCATGAAGGCGCCGAAGACGACGACCATGATCGCGCCGGCCGCCGTCACGACCCGCCCGGTCTGCGCCAGCCCCTCGCGGACGGCATGCCGCGCGTCGCCGCTGCGCTCCCACTCCTCGTGCATCCGCCCGACGAGGAAGACCTCGTAGTCCATCGAGAGGCCGAAGACGATCGCGAAGATCAGGATCGGGATCGTCGCGTCGACCGGGCTGCCCTCGATCCCGAAGAGGCCGTGCTGGAAGACGAGCGTCACCGCGCCGAGCGCCGCGCCGATCGACAGCAGGTTGAGCAGCGCCGCCTTCAGCGGGATCAGCAGCGAGCGGAAGACGACCGCGAGCAGCAGCGCCGACAGCCCGACGACGATCGCGAGGAAGAGCGGCAGGCGCTCCTGGACCGCGTGGGCGTAGTCGTCGGAGCCGGCGGTCGTGCCGCCGACGAGGTAGGTCGCGCCGGTCTCGCGCGCCAGCGGCGGCAGCACCTCCTCGCGCAGCTCGGTCACGAGCCGCTGCGTCTCCTCGTCCTGCGGCTTGGCGTCCGGGTACGCGATCACCGTCGCGACGTCGCTGCCCTCGGCCTGCTGCACCGGCGCGACGCCGGCGACTCCCGGGGCGCTCGCCAGCGTCGCGTGGAGGCGCTGCGCGGCGTTCTCGTCGCCGCCGTCGGAGACGACGACGAGCGGGCCGTTGTAGCCGGCGCCGAAGCCGTCGGCGAGCAGGTCGTACGCCTTGCGCGAGGTCGTCGCGCTGTCGTCGTTGCCGGCGTCGGCGAAGCCGAGCCGCATGTCGGTCGCGGGCAGTGCGAGCGCGACCAGGAAGGCGAGCGAGACGGCGAGGATCGCGGCCGGGCGGCGCTGGACGAAGGCCGCCCAGCGACGCCAGCGCTCGCCCTCGACCCGCTCGCGCTTGCGCGCCTTCAGCGCCCGCTTGCGGACGCTGCGCTCGATCCGCTTGCCGAAGATCGTCAGCAGCGCTGGCAGCAGCGTCAGCGAGGCGATCAGCGTCACCAGCACCGTCGCCGCGACGCCGAGCGCGACGCCCTGCAGCATGCCGATGCCGAGCGCGACGAGGCCGAGCAGTCCGATGATCACCGTCGTCCCGGCGAAGACGACCGAGCGGCCGGCGGTGTCGAGCGCGATCCGCAGCGCGGCGTCGCGGTCGCGGTCGTTCAGCAGCTCCGCGCGGTATCGGGAGAAGATCAGCAGCGCGTAGTCGATGCCGACGCCGAGCCCGACCAGCGACATCAGCGGCGGCGTGAAGTCGGCGACGTCGAACAGGTGCGAGGCGACGACCATCACGGCGGTCGTGCCGCCGACGGCGGCGATCGCGGTGACGATCGGGATGCTCGCGGCCAGCAGCGAGCCGAAGAGGAAGACGAGGATCACCAGCGCGGCGAGCGTGCCGGCCGCCTCGGCTCCGCCGGCGCCGGCGTCGACGTAGCGGACGGCGTCGCCGCCCAGCTCGACCTGCAGCGCGCCGCTCTCGGCCGACTCGGCCGTCTCGATCAGCCGCTCGACCGACGCTCTCGGCACGTCCCCCGAGCTGCCGTCGAGCATCACGGTCGCGTGCGCGATCGTCCCATCTCTGGAGATCCCGCCGGGCCCAAGGGGATCGTCGACCGCGGCGACGTGGGGCAGCCTGCCGATCTCCGCGACCATCGACGCGATCCGCTCGCGCGTCCCGGGTGCGTCGATCCCGGCTGGAGCTCGCATCACGACGTCGACCGCGTCGCCGGCCTGGGCGGGGGCGCCGCGCTTCAGCGTGTCGAGCGCCTGCTGGGACTCGGTGCCGGGCAGCGAGAAGTCGTTGTTCCAGGCGGCGCCGATCGCGGTCGAGGCGCCGAGCACCGCCAGCAGCGTCACGACCCACAGCGCGATCGCGCGCCTGCGATTGCGAATCGACCAGTCTGCGAGCCGCTCGAAACGGCTCTCGAGGGGGCGCGGGCGGGCGCGCCGTGAGCGTGTGGAAGCCATGGCCCGCACGCTCTCAACGGCGCGGCCGGCTGTCGCTGGGGCGCCGTGGCGTCCGCGCGGGGGCGCGCGGGCCGATCGCGGCCGGGGGATATCCCCCGCCTGCGGTGGGGTCGCTCCGCGCTCCCGCTCCGCCCGGGTAGCGCCGACGGCTCAGGGTTGGATCAGCACCGGCGTGCCGCGCGGCGCGAGCGCCAGCAGCCGGTTGACGAGCCGCTGCGGCATCCGCACGCACCCGTGCGAGGCCGCCGACCCGAGCGGCGCCCCAAGGTACTCGGCGGCGTGGATCGCCGTCTGCGGCAGGCCGCCGTCGTACTCGGTCAGCGTGCGCGAGTAGGCGACGACGGCGAGCACGCGCGGGCCGAGCTTCGCCCTGCGGGGGACCGACGGCGCGGCGTCGACGGCGAACTGGCCGGTCGGCGTCGGGGTGCCGCGCGCGCCGATCACGACGCGCGAGCGCAGCCGCGTCTTGCCGGCGCGCTGGAAGACGAGCGTCCGCGCCGACAGGTCGACGACGATCCGGCGGTCGGTGCGGCGCACCGTCGCCGCGTATTCCGGGATCCAGCCGTGCGAGCCGGCCGGCATGCCCTTGACGAGCACGTCGAGCCAGCGCTCCCCGTCGACCACCCGCGACCCCAGCACCAGCAGCACCTCCGGCCCTCCCCACCACTGCGCCCGCGGCGTGAGGCGGCGGACGGCTCGCGCCCGCGGGTGGGGCCGGACCCGGGCGACGACCGGATCGACGATCCGCGCCGTCCACGCCGCCCGGGGCGTCGGCCCGTGGATCTCGGGCCCCGGCGCGTCGCCGGGCGCCTCCTGCCCGCTCTGATCGGACGGCGGCGGCTCCTGCCGGTCGGCCGCCGAGGCGACTGCTGGAGCGAGCGCGAGCACGACCAGCAGGAGGAGCGCGACGAGGCCGCGACGGCTCGGCACGGAGGTGGGAGGCGCGGATCGGAGCATGGGGAGCAAGGTGCCTTTACAGCGGACCGCCTACCCTTCTGCCTCGTGATCGAGGCCCCCGTCCATCCGCTGCGCCGTCTCTGGCGCCGTGCGCCGCGCTATCGCGGCCGCGTGGTGATGGGAACCGTGTGGGCGGTCCTCAACCAGGTCTTCGACATCCTGCCAGAGCTCTTGATCGGCGTCGCGATCGACGTCGTCGTGCGCGAGGAGGGCAGCTTCGTCGGCCAGTGGACCGGGATCGACGATCGCGAGGCGCAGCTGTTCGTGCTCGCCGGCGTGACCGCGGTCGTGTGGCTGCTGGAGTCGCTGACCGAGTACCTCGCCCAACGCTCGTGGCGGACCCTGTCGCAGGCGCTCCAGCACGACCTGCGGATGGACGCCTACGGCCACGTGCAGGAGCTCGAGCTGGCGTGGTTCGAGGACCGCGAGGCCGGCAGACTGCTCACGGTCCTCAACGACGACGTCAACCAGCTCGAGCGCTTCCTCGACGTCGGCGCGCTGCAGATCATCCAGACCGCCACCAGCGTCGTCGCCGTCGGCGCCGTCTTCCTCGTCATCTCGCCGCTGCTGGCGCTGCTCGCCTTCCTGCCGATCCCGGTGATCGTCGGCGGCTCGCTGCTGTTCCAGAGACGGCTCGAGCCGCGCTACGCGAAGGTCCGCGAGCAGGCCGGCCGGCTCGGCGGCCTGATCGGCGGCAACCTCGGCGGGATCGCGACGATCAAGGCGTTCGGCGCCGAGCGGCGCGAGTCGCTGCGCGTCGAGGCAGCCTCCGACGCCTACGCGGAGGCCAACCGCGCGGCGATCACGCTCAGCGCCGCCTTCGTCCCGATCATCCGCGTCGCGATCCTCTGCGGCTTCATGGTCACGCTCGTCGTCGGCGGCCATCTGACGCTCAACGGGACGCTCGAGGTCGGCATGTACTCGGTGCTCGTCTTCATGACCCAGCGGCTGCTGTGGCCGCTGACGCGCCTCGGCGAGACGCTCGACCTCTACCAGCGCGGCACCGCCTCGCTGCGGCGGATCCTCGACCTGATCGACGCGCCGATCTCGGTGCGGCCGGGCGCCCGCGAGCTGCCGCCGGCCGCCGACGGCGAGCGCGGCCGCGCGGTCTCCTTCGACGCCGTCGAGTTCGTCTACCGCGACGGCGACGGCAGCGTCCGCACGCGCGTGCTCGACGGCCTCGAGCTGGAGGTGCGCAGCGGCGAGACGCACGCGATCGTCGGCCCGACCGGCGCCGGCAAGTCGACCGTCGTGAAGCTGCTGCTGCGCCTCTACGACGCCGAGGGCGGGACGGTCGCGATCGACGGCGTGCCGGTCGGCGAGCTGAGTTTCGAGAGCCTGCGCGGCGCGATCGGCTACGTCGGGCAGGACACCTTCCTGTTCGACGGCTCGGTCGCCGACAACCTCCGCTACGGCATGCCCGACGCGACCGACGAGCAGCTGCGCGCCGCCGCCGAGGCGGCCGAGGCGCACGAGTTCGTCGCCGCGCTGCCGCACGGCTACGACACGCCGGTCGGCGAGCGCGGCGTGCGGCTGTCGGGCGGCCAGCGCCAGCGGCTGACGATCGCCCGCGCGCTCGTGCGCGACCCCGCGATCCTCGTGCTCGACGAGGCGACCTCGGCGGTCGACAACGAGACCGAGGCGGCGATCCAGCGCTCGCTGCTGCGGATCAGCCGCGAGCGGACGACGATCGTGATCGCCCACCGCCTCTCGACGATCCGCCACGCCGACCGCATCCACGTGCTCGACGGCGGCAGGGTCGCCGAGGCCGGCACGCACGACGAGCTGCTCGCGCTGCGCGGCCGCTACGCCGCGCTGTGGGCGGTGCAGACCGGCGAGGTCGCGCAGGCGGACGCGGCGCTCGACTGAGCCACGGCGCCGCGGGCCGGCCATCCGCGGCGCACCGCGATCCGACCGGGTCCCCCCGCGGGGTCGCGCTGTCACGATCCCTCGGTCGAACCCGAGGAGACACCACCGCTATGACCGATGTCGTGATCGCTTCCGCCGCCCGCACCGCCGTCGGCGGCTACGGGAAGTCGCTGAAGGACGTGCCGCCGAACGAGCTGGGCGCGACCGCCGCCCGCGCGGCGATCGAGCGCGCCGGGCTGCAGCCCGAGCAGATCGAGCACGTCGTCTTCGGCAACGTGATCCACACCGAGCCGAGAGACATGTACATGGCGCGCGTCGTCGGCATGAAGGCCGGCGTCCCGCAGGAGACGCCCGCCTTCACCGTCAACCGCCTCTGCGGCACCGGCGTGCAGTCGATCGTCTCCGCCGCACAGGCGATCCAGAGCGGCGACGTCGACGTCGCGCTCGCCGGCGGCTGCGAGTCGATGAGCCGCGGGCCCTACTGGCTGCCGACCGGCCGCTGGGGCGCGCGGATGGGCGAGGCGGCCGTCACCGACCCGGTCTCCGGCGCGCTGACCGATCCCTTCAACGACATCCTGATGGGCGTCACCGCCGAGAACCTCGCCGAGCGCGGCGGGATCACGCGCGAGCAGCAGGACGCCTTCGCGGTCGAGTCCCACCGCCGCGCCGCCGCCGCTCGCGACGCCGGCAAGTTCGAGGGCGAGATCGTCCCGCTGACGCTGAAGACCCGCAAGGGCGAGGTCGAGTTCAAGGTCGACGAGCACATCCGCGACGACGCGTCGATCGAGTCGATGGCGAAGCTGAAGCCGGTCTTCAAGCGCGACGGCGGCACCGTCACCGCCGGCAACGCCTCCGGCATGAACGACGCCGGCGCGGCGACCGTGCTGATGAGCGCCGCGAAGGCGCAGGAGCTCGGGACGCAGGTGAGAGCGCGGATCCTTGGCTACGCGACCTGCGGCGTCGACCCGAAGATCATGGGCATCGGCCCGGTCCCGGCGATCAGGAAGGTGCTCGACCGCGCCGGCCTGGGGCTCGACCAGATCGGCGTCTTCGAGCTGAACGAAGCATTCGCGGCGCAGGCGCTCGCGGTCATGCAGGATCTCGACCTCGACCCGGCCAAGGTCAACCCCAACGGCGGCGCCGTCGGCCTCGGCCACCCGATCTCCGCGACCGGCACCGTCATCACGACGAAGGCGATCTCCGAGATGGAGCGCGAGGGCCACGACTACGGCATCGTCTCGCTCTGCATCGGCGGCGGCCAGGGGATCGCGCTGCTGCTCGGCAAGCCGTAGCGGACAGCACGCGGCGGCGCCCTCGGCGCCGCCGCTCGCGCCCGGGCGGGAGGCGACGATCCGACCTCTCCGCGCCACCCGTCCGGCGCCCGCCGCCGGGCGCGTCGCCTCGCTAGGCTCGGGCATCGCCGTCCCCCGCCTGTCAGACCTCTCCCCGCGCGCGCTCGAGATCGTCGCCGTCGCCCGCCGGCTGCTCGAACGCGACGGCCCCGACGGCGTCTCGATGCGCCGCATCGCCGCCGAGCTGAACCTCCGCGCCCCGTCGCTGTACGAGCACGTCGCCGACAAGCGGGCGCTCGAGAACGCGATGATCTCCCAGGCCTTCTACGAGCAGGGCGACGCGACCCGCTCCGCGCTCGACGCCGCCGTCGCCGCCGACGGCGACCGGCTCGGCGCGATCGGCCAGGCCTTCCGCACCTACGCGCTGGAGCATCCCCATCTGTACCGGCTGATGACGCAGAGACTCGACCGCGCGGCGCTCGACCCCGGCGCCGAGCTGCACGCCGGCCAGCCGCTGCGCGACGCCGTCGGCGGCGACCTCGTCGAGGCGCGCGTCCTGTGGGCCTTCGCCCACGGCCTGATCATGCTGGAGCTGAACGACCGCTTCCCGCCCGGGACCGACCCGGACGAGCTGTGGGAGGTCGGGCTCGCGGCGCTGCGGCGCTGAGGCGCGCTGCCCGCTCGACGTGGCACGTCGGCCTTCTCAGGCCGTGTCCGGTGCCGCCGCCGCCGAGCTTCCGGCCGCGGACGCCTGACCCGTGATCGCGCCGCCGGCGACGGCGGGCCGATTTCCCGCCGGAGCTGGTGCCGAATGGTTTTGTCGTCCGTGCCGCCGAGCGTCTCACGGGAGTAAGATCGACCGATGTCCTCTCCTCGTGCGCGGCGCGTCGGCATCAAGGACGTGGCAGCAGCAGCCGGGGTGTCGATGTCGACGGTCTCCCACGCTCTCAACGGGAGGGGTCGGGTCGACCCGGCCACGCGCCAGCGCATCTCCGAGGTCGCCGACCGGCTCGGGTACCGGCCGAACGTCAACGCGGTCAACCTGCTGCGCGAGCGCAGCAAGACGCTCGCGCTGACGGTCTCCTCGCCGGAGGCCTCGCCGCTCAGCCTCTTCGACGTCGAGTTCCTCATCCGCCTCGCCAACGCCGCGACCGCCGCGGCGCTCGACGCCGGCTACGCGCTCGTCATCACGCCGTATCGCGGCGCGGAGACGTTCGACGGCATCGCGATCGACGGCGGCATCGTGATCGACCCGGAGATGAACGACCCGCTGATCGCCGCGCTCGACAAGCGCGGCATCCCGCTCGTCACCAGCGGCCGCGACCTCGCCCGCGCCGACGTCCCGTCGGTCGACAACGACCTCGTCGGGGGGCTGGCCGCGATCCTCGACCACCTTCACGATCGCGGCGCCGCGCGGGTCGCGCTCGTGACGACGTCGCAGCGGTACTCCTACGGCGTCGACGTCCGCGCGGCGTACGAGACCTGGTGCGCCGGCCACGGCATGGCTCCGCTCGTCCACGAGGTCGGCGCCCGCCTGACGGAGACCGCCGGCTACGAGGCGGCGATGAAGGCGCTCGGCGGGCCCGATCGCGCCGACGCGCTTCTGACCGCCTTCGACTGCCACGCCGCCGGCGCGGTGATGGCGGCGCGAGAGCTCGGCCTGGCGGTGCCCGCCGACGTCATGCTGGCGACGGCGACCGACAGCGAGAACGTCCGCTCCTGCAGCCCGCCGATCACGGCGCTCGACCTCCACCCGGAACGCAACGGCAGGCAGGCCATCGCGCTGCTGATCGAGCGCATCGAGGGCGACGCGGCCCCGGCGACGACGGCCGTCACGATGCCCTACGACCTCGTCGAACGCGCATCGACGGCGCGAGCGGCGATCGCGCCGCGCTCATCCGCCGTCGGCGCGCCGGCGCCCTGAGCCGGGCGCCGGCGCGTCGCGCTCACCCGCCGCGGTACGCGGCCGCGCCCGCGACGATCGTCGCCAGCACGGGCACGTCGGGCAGCTCGTCGGCCGGGCAGTCGACCGGGTCGGCGCCCAGCACCGTGAGGTCGGCGCGGCGGCCGACGGCGATCCGGCCCGCGACGTCAGCCTCCCCGGCGATCGCCGCCGCCGCGGTCGTGTAGCCCGCGAGCGCCTGCTCGGGCGTCAGCCGCTCGTGCGGCTCGAACGGCGCCGCGCCGATCGCGCCCGGCTGGCGCCGCAGCCGGCTCCAGGCCATTCCGACGCGCGGATCGCTCGACGCCACCGGCCAGTCGGATCCGAGCGCGACGATCGCGCCCGTCTCCGCGATGCTGCGCGCGGGAAAGCCCCGCTCGGTGCGCTCGCGGCCCAGCCGCGCGGCCCATTGGTCGCCGCCGTCCTCCCGCCGCCACTGCATGTGCAGCGGCTGCATCGACGCGGCGACCCCCTCGGCGGCGAAGCGGGGCAGATCGGCGGGGTCGAGCACCTCGATGTGCTCGACGCGATGCGGCGCGCCCGGCCGCGGCAGCCCGCGGTACGCGTCGAGCACGGCGCGCACGGCGCGATCGCCGACGGCGTGCGTCGCGCACTGGAAGCCGGCCTCCGCGAAGAGCCGCACCGCCGCGGCGTACGCCTGCGGCTCCGGCCAGAACGGCTGTCCGCCGTCCCCGCAGGCGTCCGGCGCCCCGAGCCACGCGGTGCCCGACTCGACGACGCCGTCGAGGTAGAACTTGGCCGTGCCGCCGCGCCAGCGGACGCCGCGCTCGCCGACCAGCGGCAGCTGCGCGAGCATCTCGTCGCGGGTCGTCTCCGGCGTCTGCCACAGCGGCACGACGAGGCGCACCGGCAGGGGCGCCGTCGCCTCCAGCTCGCGCAGCAGCGCGAACGTCTCCGGGCTGCCGTCCATCAGGTGCGCACCCGTCAGCCCCTGCGCCGACAGCCGCTCGAGCGCCTGCGCGGCCAGGCGGCGGCGCTCGCCGTCGCCGAGCTCGGGCACGACGTCGCGAACCAGCGCGATCGCCGCGAACTCCCGCAGCTCGCCGGTCGGCAGGCCGTCGCGGGTGGCGACCTCGGCAGCCTGCTCGAACCGCTCCGCGCCGGTGACCCCGGCGATCTCCAGCGCGCGCCGGCTCGCGAGCGCCGTGTGCTGGTCCATGAACGTCACCAGTGCGGGCGCGTCGCCGACGACCTCGTCGAGAAGCGCGCCGTCGAGCGGCCGGCCCTCGAACGCCTCGTAGGAGAGGCCCCAGCCGAGCACCCACCCGCTCGGGTCGCGGGCGCCCTCGCACAGCGCGTCGCGCAACTCCATGAGGGAGGTGCACGCGGTCAGGTCGACACCGCGCGTCTGCTCGACGAAGAACGGGTGCACGTGCGCGTCGACCAGCCCGGGGACGACGTGCCGGCCGGCCCCGTCCAGCAGCTCGGTGCGCGCGTCGCAGCAGGCCCGGATCTCCGCGTCGTCGCCGACCGCGACGACACGGCCGTCGCGGCAGGCGACGGCCGTGGCGTGCGGCCGGCTGGGATCGAGCGTCCGGACGGTCGCTCCGACGATCGCGAGGTCGGCGCTCACCGCGACGCCCTCGCGGGCCGGCGGCGCCCGTCGGGCGCCGCCGCTGAACGAACCCGGTCGCCGCTCACCAGAACAGCATCGGCGTCGTCGTCAGGCGCTCGGGCGCACCGTCGCGGACGATCAGGATCTCCTCGAAGGAGGCCATCCCCACGCCCGGCTCCTGCACGAACGTCTCGACGGTCATCACCTGGCCGTCGAAGAACGGCTCGTCGACGTTCCACCAGCCTCTGTCGTCTTCGAAGGTCGCCGCGCCGTGCGACGGGATGATCGGACCGTGGAAGTAGGTGCTCAGGCCGTGGCCGTACAGATCCCACAGCGCGCCGCCCATCTCTTCGCCGTAGCCCATCGACTTGGCGAGGTCGTCGCCGACGATGCCGGCGTCGCGCGGCGTGGCGCCGACTCTCACCGCGTCGATGATCCGCTCGGTCAGCTCGACGGTGTTCTCGACCAGCTTGCGCTGCTCGGCCGAGGGGTTGCGCCCGCAGACCGAGCTGCGGCCCGGATCGACCCAGTAGCCCTCGAAGATCGGCCCGTAGACCCAGGCCCGGACCATGTCGCCGGGCTGGGGCGCCGTCTTCGAGTAGCCGTACAGCGGGTAGTCCCACATCGACATCTCGCTCTCGGCGCCGGTGTGGCACCCAAGGCGCTGGAAGCCGCCGCCGCGCCGGATGATCACCGAGCCGGCCTCGGCGGCCGCGTCGCACTGCCGCTCGCCGCGCAGCAGCCCCTCCATGAAGACCGTCAGCGCGGCGCTGGAGATCTCGCCGGCCTCGCGGATCAGGTCGAGCTCGCGCTCGCTCTTCCTGCTCTGCAGGCCGTAGAGCAGGTACTCCTCCGGGACCCACTCGATCTCCGGCGTCTCGGCGAGCAGGACCCGGTACATCTGCGCCGGCAGGAAGTCGTCGCCGAGGTAGGCGACTCTGCCGGCGATGCCGAGCTCTCTCAGCCGCTTCGCGAGCCCGAGCGGCAGGTTCTCCGTGTGGGCGAAGAAGCTGTCGACCGCGACGTAGCGCCGCTCGACGGTGTGGGTCTCCTCCGCGATGTGCAGCTCAGGCGCGTGGCCGCGGCGGAACAGCAGCGCCGCGAAGCTCAGCCCGAGCTGGCTGGCGCCGGCCGAGGACTCCTGGCCCGAGGCGTGCGAGGCGTAGTTGGAGAGGTACCAGACGTTGCCGGCCCGGTCGTAGCTGCCGCCGCTGCGCTGCCAGATGACCGCGGTGTCGTAGCCCATCTGCTCGAGCTGCTCGTCGAGGCGCGCCCAGCGGCTCTCGTATTCGTCCTGCGTGAAGTACATCGTCGTCCTGTCGTTGGATGGGTTGCTGAAAGGTTTTGTCACGGTCCGAGGCACGGCCTCGGAGCGATCGCTCCGGCGCTGCCGCGCCGCTCAGGAGCCGCGCGCGGCGCGCAGGCGCCGGCGACCGAGATAGGCCGCGAGCGCGACGCCGGCCACGAGCGCGACGCCGTTGACGATGTCGCTGACGTAGGGCTGGACGCCGGCCAGGTTCAGGCCGCTCTTGAGCACGGCGAGGAAGATGATCGCCACGATCGCGCCGAAGACGTTGAAGCGCCCGGGGCGGATCGCCGCGGCGCTGAGGAAGGCGGCCGCGAACGCCGGCATCGTGTACGTCTCGCCGACCCGCGGGCTCGCGCCGCCGGTGCGCGCGACCATCAGCATGCCGGCCGCGCCGGCGAGCAGGCCCGCCGTGACGAACGACATCAGCACCAGCCGCTGCGGGCGCAGGCCGACGAGCCGGGCCGCCTCCTCGTTGGACCCGAGCGCGTACAGGTAGCGGCCGATCGGCATGTGCTCCAGCACCCGCCACGCGAGCAGCGCGAGGACGACCAGGACGAGGAAGAGGTTCGGAACCCCGAGCGTCTGGCTCGACCCGAAGGAGATCAGATCCGACGGGATCCCCTGGATGATCGCCTGCCCGCCCGTGATGCCGTTGACCGCGCCGGTCATGACCAGCGCGGTGCCGAGCGTCACGACGACGGCGTTGACCCGTCCCCGCGTCACGACGAGGCCGTTCACGAGGCCGCCGAGCGCGCCGACCGCGAGCGCGACCGCGATCGCCGCCGGGAGCGGCGCCCCCTCGCTCAGCACCTTCGCCGCGAGCACAGCCGAGAGCCCAAGGTTCGCGCCGACCGACAGGTCGTACTGGTTGCAGACCAGCGGGACGAGGATCGCGAGCGTGGCGACGCCGAGCACCGCCTGGTTGGCGAGCAGCGCCTCCATGTTGGCCGTGGTCGGGAAGGTCGCGCTGGTCTCCCCCCAGACGCCGAAGAAGACGCACAGCGCGACGGTCACGAGCGCGAGCGTCAGCGCCTCGACCGTGTGGCCGAAGCCCGAGCGCCCGGACCTCGCCTCGCCGCTCCTGGCCGCCGGTGCGCCGGCTGCCTCCATCGGATCGGCCTCCGTCGTTCCGTTCATCGTGCCTCCGCATAGGTCAAGGTGTTCAGGTCGTCGGCCGTGAGGTCGGCGCACGGGACCTCGGCCGAGATGCGGCCCGCGACCAGGACCACGCAGCGGTCGCACAGCGCGACCAGCTCCTCCGCGTCGGAGGAGGCGACGAGGACCGCCGCGCCGCCGGCCGCAGCGGCTCTGATGACCGCGTGCAGCTCGGCGCGCGCGCCGATGTCGACGCCGTGGGTCGGCTCGTCGAGCAGCAGCAGCCGGGGGTCGCGCTGCAGCCAGCGGGCGAGCAGCACCTTCTGCTGGTTGCCGCCCGACAGCGTCGACAGCAGCGCCTCCTCGGAGGCGGCCCGGACGCCGAAGCCGGAGATCAGCTCTCTGGCGGCGCGACGCGCGCCGGCGCGGTCGATCGAGCCGAGCCCCCGCCGGTACCTTGGCATGACGACCATCGCGAGGTTGTCGGTCAGCGAGTGGTCGAAGAAGCCCATGTCGCCGCGGTGTTCGGGCAGGTAGGCGACGCCGGCCGCCATCGCCGCCGCGACGGAGCCGAGCGCCAGCGGGCGGCTGTCGACCGTCACGTCGCCCGCTGCCGCGCGCGCTCCGCCGAGCGCCGCCAGGATGCTCGAGCGGCCCGAGCCGACGAGGCCCGCGAGACCGGTGATCTCGCCCGGTCGCAGGTCGAGGTCGATCCCCCTCGCCCGGCCGCACGCGAGCCCCCGGACGGTGACGGCCGGCGCCGTGCCGGCGGCGAGCGCCGGGCGGTCGGCCGCGGCGCGGTGGTCGAGCTGTCCGCCGACGATCAGCGCGACGAGGCGGTCGTGGTCGATCTCGGCGCGCTCCAGCGAGCCCGCGACGACGCCGTCGCGCAGCACCGTCACGCGGTCGGCGATCTGCAGGACCTCCGGCAGGCGATGGGAGATGTAGACGATCGACCGGCCCTCGGCCGCATACCGCTGCAGCGAGCTGAGCAGGTGCTGCGCGTCGCGCTCGGGCAGCGACGCCGTCGGCTCGTCGAGGACGAGCACGCCGCTGCCCTCCTCGCGCTGGGAGGCGAGCGCGCGTGCGATCGCCACGAGCGTCCGGTTCGCGGCGCTCAGGTCCGACAGCCGTGCGCGCGGCGAGACGGGCACCTCGAACCGGTCGAGGATCGCCTGCGCCGCACGCCGCTGACGGGACCAGCTGATCTGCCCCAGAGCCGAGCGCTCGAACTGCGCCCCGACCGCGAGGTTCTCGGCGACCGTCAGGTCCGGGAAGGTCGACGGCTGCTGGTGGACGAAGCGCAGGCCCGCTTCCCAGGCGTCGTCGGGCGTGAACGTGCTCGCGTCGTGCTCGGCGTCTCCGAGCACGAGCGTCCCGCGATCTGCCGGCTGCACCCCGGCCAGCGCCTTCGTCAGCGTCGACTTGCCGGAGCCGTTGCCTCCGAGCAGCGCGTGGATCTCCCCGGCGCGCAGCTCGAGCGACACGCCGTCGAGCGCGACGGTGCCCGGGAACGCCTTGTGCAGCTCCCGGGCGGCCACGAGCACCCGCGAGGGACTCGCCGCAGCGACGTTCACCCGACTCCCCACGCCTTCTCGTAGGCGGCGACGAAATCGATCGGCGGCTCGAAGCTGCCGCCCTCGGCCGGGAGGTTGTGGTCCTTGTCCCACGTCTGCAGGCCGATGCCCGAGCTCTCGGTCTTCTCGCCGTTGGCGAGGCGGATCAGCCCGTCGACGGCGGCATAGCCCTCCCACTTCGGCACGAAGCCGATCCCGGCGTCCTGCTGGATCCCGGCCCGCACCAGGTCGGGGGCGGGCGCGAGCCCCTCGGCGCCCATCACGAACATCGATCCGCGGTTCTGCGACTGGATCGCCGGCCCGACGCCGCTGCTGATGATCGCGTCGATGTTGGTGTAGACCGAGTTCGCGTCCGGGTTCTTGATCAGCGCCTGCTCGGCCTTGGACTGCAGCGGGTTCCCGAGCTCGGAGTAGGTGAAGGGAACCTTGACGATCTCGCAGCCCGCGCACGCTCTGAGCTGCTCGTAGAGCCCGGCGTTCTGGATCTTGACGCCCTGCGACTCGCTGTTCTCGAACACCAGCGTCTTCGCCTTGCCCTCCGTCTTGGCGATGATCCAGTCGGCCTGCTGGCGGCCGTACGCCGCGATGAACTCGGCGAAGGTGCCCTCGGCGTACTCGACCGCGCCGTCGTAGAGCGGCTCCTGGGTCTCGTCGGTCTCGCTGCAGTCGAGCGACTCGATCCCGAACAGGGTCACGCCCTTGCGCTTCGCCGCCTGCAGCTGTCCGCGGGCGGAGGAGCAGTCGATCAGCCACGGGACGACCGCGTCGGCGCCGGCCGCCACCGCCTGGGAGACGCCTTCGCCGAGGCTCGCGGGATTGCCCTTGGTGTCGAACACGTCGACCTCCCAGCCGAGCGATCGCCCGGCCTCCTTGAGGCCCTTCGAGCCTTCGGCGCAGTACGTCACCTGCTCGCCGCAGGAGATGACCCACACCTTGTAGTCCCTCGGCGCTCTCGGCGCGGTCGTGGGAGGGGCCTTGAACGTGCCTCTGTACTGCTCGTCGAGGCGCGCCTGGACCTCGGCGACGTACGCGTCGTCCGAGACGTCGGATCCGCTCGACGACGAGTCGCTCCCACAGCCCGAGACAAGGGCGATTGCTGCTGCCATCGCGACGGCGGCGCGAAGTCGGCTCATAGGTGGTGCTCTCCTCCGGGTCACCCTGCCAAAACCTTGTGGCAGGTCTGCCAAAAGCTTATGGCAGATCGGACCCGTTTGTCCAGAGCGCCGCTCCGAGCAGGTCAGAGGCGGCCGTCGCGCCGCCTCTCCCAGGCCGCGCGCAGGTCAGCCCGTCGCGTGCGACCGCACGCGCCGGCGGCGCCGATCGCGTGTGCCGGAGCGGCTAGCGGATGTCCTCGACCAGCGCCTCGTCGGCGCGGATGATGTGCATCACCGCGTTGATGAGCGCCAGGTGGGTGAAGGCCTGCGGGAAGTTGCCGAGGTGGCGGCCGCTGTGCGGATCGATCTCCTCCGCGTAAAGGGCCAGCGGCGAGGCGTAGGAGAGCAGCTTGTCGCAGAGGTCGCGGGCGCGCTGGACCTCGCCGATCTCGACCAGCGCCGAGACGAGCCAGAAGGAGCAGATCGCGAAGGTCCCCTCCTCGCCGACGAGGCCGTCGTCGGTCTCCTCGACCTTGTAGCGCAGGACCATGTCGTTGACGGTCAGCTCGTCGGCGATCGCCAGCACGGTGTTGCGCACGCGCGGATCGGAGGCCGGCAGGAAGCCGAGCATCGGGATCAGCAGCAGCGAGGCGTCGAGCGCGTCGGTGTCGTAGTGCTGGACGAAGACGCCGCGCTCGTCGACGCCCTGCTCGCAGATCTCGGCGTGCATCTCGTCGGCGGCCGCGCGCCACCGCTTCGCCGACTCGCGGTCGCCGCGCAGCCGCGCCAGCCGCGCGCCGCGGTCGGCGGCGACCCAGCAGAAGATCTTCGAGGAGGTGAAGTGCTTCGGCTCCCCGCGCACCTCCCAGATGCCGCGGTCGGGCTCGCGCCACTCGGCGACGGCGGTGTCGACCTGCCTGACGACCAGCGGCCAGAGGCGGTCGTCGAGGCGGTCGCCGGAGCGGATGTGGAGCCGCAGCGAGTCGAGCAGCACGCCCCAGACGTCGTGCTGGCGCTGGTCCCAGGCGCCGTTGCCGATGCGGACCGGCTTGGCCCCCTCGTAGCCGGAGAGGTGGTCGAGGATCTGCTCCTCCAGCCTCTCGCGGCCGTCGATCCCGTACATGATCCCGAGCCGGCCGCCGGCCTCCAGCCGGTCGGTGATGAAGTAGAGGAAGTCGGAGGCCTCGCGGTCGAAGCCGAGCGTCGAGAGCCCCCACAGCATGAAGGTCGAGTCGCGCAGCCAGGTGTAGCGGTAGTCCCAGTTGCGCTCGCCGCCGGGCGTCTCGGGCAGCGAGGTCGTCGCCGCCGCCATCATCGCCCCGGTCGGCGCGTAGGTGAGGCCCTTCAAGGTCAGCGCCGAGCGCTGCAGGTAGACGCGCCACGGGTGGTCGGGGAAGCGGCCGCGGCTGATCCACTCGTGCCAGAAGTTGCCCGTGTAGCCGAGCTGCTCGTGGGCCTGCTCGAAGGTCTCCGGCGGCAGGTGGCTGCTCCAGCCCAGCGCGCAGAAGAGCGTGTCGCCGGCTCTCATGCGCGTCTCGGCACGGGCGCGCGGGCCCTCGAAGCCGAGCCGCATGTCGGTCCGCAGCCGCAGCTGCAGGTCGCTGCCCTCGACCGAGCAGATGCCGTCGCCGTAGCCGTCGCCGGCGTAGTCCCACGTGCCGCGGGTGCGGCCGTAGTCGAAGGCCGGCTCGCAGTCGAGCTCGACGTCGACGAAGCCGTTGAGGCAGCGCATCGTGCGCAGCAGCACGTGGGCCGCCTCGTGGTCGCGCGGCGAGCGGGCGTAGCGCCTGGAGCGCTCGTCGCCGTGGTGCCAGGGACCGATCACGAGCAGGTCGCGGACGACCAGCCAGCCGGTCGGCGTCCCCCACGTCGTCTCCAGGATCATCGTGCCGGGCAGGTAGCGGCGGTCGGCCGGCACGACCTCGTCGCGCGGGCCGACGCGGAAGCGGCCGGCGTGGCGGTCGAGGATGCTGGCGAAGACCGACGGCCCGTCCATCCGCGGCAGGCACATCCACTCGATGTTGCCGCTCAGCGCGACGAGCGCGCACACCTCGCAGTCCGACAGGAAGCCGTAGTCGGCGATCGGCGGATAGGGGCTCCCGCCGAGCGGGATCTCCTGCGCTGCGGGCTCGGCGGTTGCGACTTCGAACTCCACGAGACGAAGAAATGTAGCTGCCTCGCGGGGACGGGCGTATGTCCAAAGGGAGGGGGAGGTTCGTCCGGGCGTGGGGGCGCCGCCGGAGACGGCGCATGCGCGCGCTCGTTCCCGACGTCGCCCGCTACCCCGCGGCCAGCCCGCCGAGCAGGGTGCCGAGCGCGAGGCCGGCGCCCTGGGCGGTCGTCAGCCAGGTCAGCGCCTCGACCGCGTTGCGGGCGGGGACGAGGCGGTCGAGCAGCTCCAGCAGCGCGACGGTGAAGAGCCCGTAGCCGACGCCGGCGAGCGGGAAGGCCAGGCAGAGCGGGGCGAGCGGGTTGCCAGACGCACCGAGCGGCGTCGCGAGCAGACCGGCGGCGTGCGGGGATGCGGTCGTCGGGCTGAGCAGGGAGGCGAGCAGGCCGGCCGGGAGCGCGGTCGCGAGCAGCGCCAGCCCGCCGAGGGCGCGGGCGGCGGGGGCGCCCGCGCGGCGGCTTCGCCCGCTCCACAGCGCGCCGGCCGCGCTGCCGGCCGCGAGCAGCGCGAGCGGCAGCGCGGCGAGCTGCGGCGTCCCGGCGGCCTCGGCGCGGGCCGGCGCGAGCAGCTCGGCGGCGCCGAGCAGCGTGCCGGCGAGCAGGTCGCCGGCCAGCAGCACCTGCATCCCGCGGTTGCCGCGCAGCACCCCGCGCCGCCCACCTGCGCCGCACGGACCGCCTTCACCCGGACCTCTGTCATCCAGGTGTCGCTCTGCAACACCTGGATGACAGAGGTCTCCCCCGTCTCCCCCGACCGCCGGATCGGTGGGCGACGGGGCCGGCCGGGGGAGCGCCGAGGCCGCACGGGCGAGCAGGAGCGCCCCGGCGAGCGGGCCGAGCGCGAGGAGCGCCGGCGCGACCGCTGGAGCGGCGACGGTCGTCAACAGCGCGGCGAGCGCGGGGCCTGCGACGCCGCCGAGATCGCCGAGCAGCGCGTTGAGCGCGTGCGCCGTGCGGACGAGCGACGGCCCGGCGACGCGCGGCCACAGCGCTCGCGCCGCGGCGACCAGCGGCGGGGCACAGGCGCCGGCGAGCGCGGCGAAGACGATCAGCGCGGCGGTCGGCGCGCCCGCCACCCCTGCGTCGCCGCCGGCCGCCAGTACGCCGACGCCCGCCACCCCTGCGTCGCCGCCGGCCGCCAGCACGGCGCCGCCACCACCCGCACCGGCCGCCGGCATGCCGCCATCGGCCGGCGCGCCGGGCATGACGACGACACCGGCTGCCGCGGCGAAGGCGGTCAGCGCGAGTGCGTGGAGCAGGGCGAGGGCGAGCAGCGCGGGGCCGCCGCGGCGGTCGACGAGACGGCCGCGCAGCGGGGCGAGCGACGCGGAGGCGGCCGTGAAGGCGGCGGCCGTCGCGCCCGCCGTCGGGAACGAACCGGTCGCGCGCTCGGCCGCGAGCACGATCACCAGCACCAGGCCGCCGAACGACAGCCATCCCAGCGCGCAGGCGCATGCCAGCGCCCGCGCTCCCGGCCGCGCCAGCAGCGCGCCGTAGACCGACATCGAGGTCTCCTTCCGTCAGGCGCCGGCCCGAGCCGGCGCGGACACCGAACCGAACCGCCGGCGGGCGGCTACGGCGGCGTCAGGCGGAAGAAGCTGCGCGCGGTCACGACGACGATCCTACGCCGCCCGCCCCGCGCCGTCGACCGGCCCGGCGGAGGAGCGCAGGCCAGCGGTGCGCGCACGGGGCGGCGCAGCGGACGCGCCGGGGGCGAGCCGCGCCCCTACTCCGTCCGCAACCCCTCGGGGCGCATGGTGCGGCGCAGGGCGGGGAGGCTGGCGGCGGTGACGAGGAGGACGACGGCGGCGCCGGCGGCGGTCAGGCCGGCGATGCTGCCGAGGTCGAGGCTGACCGGCGCGCCGACCATCCGCAGCAGCGCCGCGCCGAGGCCGGCGCCAGCGAGCACCGACAGCGCCAGGCCGAGCGCGACGGGGATCGCCGTCTGCCACAGGATCGAGCGGGCGATCGCGCTCTGCGGCGTGCCGAACGCGGCGAGGACGGCGAGCGGCCGGCGCCGCTCGCGCAGCTGCTCGAGCCCGCCGACGAGCATGCTCGCGCCGATCAGCGCCAGCACCGCCACCGCGCCGGCGAACAGCGCCCGCCGCAGGGTGGCGTACTGGCGTCTGTAGCTGCGGTCGCCCATCGTGAAGACGTCGGCGGTCGGGTCGAGTCGCGCGACGGCGTTGCGGACGTGCTCGATCGCGTCGGGCGTCGTCTCGTCGAGCGTGACCGACGCGAGCAGCGTCCGCGGCGGCACGGCGACGCCCGCGAGCGCGCCGGGCGTCGCGAGCACCGGATCGGGGATCGAGCGGACCGCGCCCTGCGCCGGTTCGGTGCCGGGGAAGTCGACGACGCGCGCGTCGCGCGGCACCGTCCACGCGACCGCGTCGCCGAGCCGCACCCTCGCGCCCGGTCGCAGCGAGGTCATGCCGTCGAGCAGGAAGGCGTCGCCGTCCGCGCAGCGGCCGACCGGGACGACCGCCTGGAGCGTCGCGCAGTCGGCGACGCGAACGATCTCGGAGGCGGTCCCATGGGACGCCTCCAGCTGCTCGACCGCGAGCGCGCCGCGCACCCCGGCGCTCTCCCGCAGCGCAGCCGCGAGCCGCTCGGCGCCGCCGCCGAGTCGGCCGCCGCCGTCGTCTGCCAGCCACACGTCGGCGACCGCGTCGCCGCTCGCCTCCCGGCCGGTGACGTAGTCGCCCTCGACGCCGGAGAAGGTCGTCTGCAGCGCGATCGCACCGGCGACCGCGACGGCGATCCCGCTCACCACGCGCGCGGAGGCGCCGCTGTCGAGCTGCAGCCGCCGCGTCGCGAGCTGCCACGCGACGCCACCGCCTCCCAGCCGCCGAACGACCGCCTCGACGAGCCACGGCAGCAGCGCCGCGATGCCGACGAGCACGAGCACGACGCCGGCGGCGAGCTGTGCCTCCCCGCCCGACCCCGACGCGGCATCGCCCGCGCCGACCAGCGGGAGCAGCAGCAGCGCGCCGGCCGCCGGCAGCGCGAGCCGCCACCAGAGGCGGCGGCGGCGCGGCGCAGCGCGGCGGACGAGGCCGAGCGGCTCGACCGTGACTCCGCGCAGCGCGACCAGCGTGACGAGCACCGCGGCGGCGGGGACGCCGAGCGCGACGGCGGCCGCGAGCGGCACGCTCGGCGTGACGTCGGCCGGGAAGACGCTCAGATCCCAGAGCGTCACGTCGCGCGCCAGACCACGCACGAGCAGGAACAGCAGCCCGCCGAGCAGCAGGCCGAGCAGCGCCGCGACGAGCGCCTCGCCGGCGGCGATCCGGCGCGTCATCCGCATGTCGGCGCCGAGCAGCCGCAATGCCGCCAGCCGCCGGTCGCGTGCCTCGCCGCCGAAGCGGACGGCGGCGGCGATGAAGACGGCGACCGGCACCAGCAGCGCCGTCAGCACGACGACCGCGAGCGCCTGCAGGACCGGGTCGAGCCCCTCCGGCTCGACGTCGGCGCCGAAGCGGTCGATGCGACGGGCGCCGGCATCGGCGAGCGCGTCGCTGCCGAGGTAGAAGGCGAGCTCGGCCGGTCCCGCGAGGCCCTCGTCGCCGATCGTCCCCGCGATCGGGTGCGGCAGCCGCTCGCGCAGCAGCGCCCCCTCCTTGGAGCGCAGCAGCGTCGCGAGCGCCGGCGAGACGAACAGCTCGCCCGGTCGCGGGAGGCGGTCGAGCCCGGGCGGGATCGGCGCCTGCGCTCCCTCCGCTCTCAGCAGGCGGCCGCGGAGGTCGCGGTCGCGGAACTCCCAGTTGGCGTCGGCGACCAGCAGCGTGCGATCGCCCGCCCGCTGACGCGCCTCCTTGGACGCCGCGTCGGCGCGCGCGGCGTCGCGGGCGTCGCGGCCGTCGATCATCCGCGGGACCGACGCGGCGACGAGCAGCAGCGCGACGCCGAGCGCGACGCCGACCGCGGTCAGCGCGACGCGCGTCAGCGAGCCGCGGCCGCCGCTGCGCGCCAGCCGCGCCCCGATCGCCAGCTCGCGCGCCCACGCCCTCACGAGCCGACCTCCGCCGCGGAGAGGCGGGCCGCGTCGACGGGCGTCACCGGCGCGATCCCGGGGCGCGCCCTCACGACGCCACCGGCGCGGTCGTGCGGGTGCGGCCGTCGCGGACGACGACCTCCCGGTCCGACCAGGCGGCGACGCGCGGCTCGTGCGTGACGAGCACGACCGCGGCGCCGCTGTCGTGCGCGGCCTCGCGCAGCAGCCGCATCACGTGCTCGCCGTTGAGCGAGTCGAGCGCGCCGGTCGGCTCGTCGGCGAACAGGACGCACGGCTCGGTCGCGAGGGCGCGGGCGATCGCGACGCGCTGCCCCTGTCCGCCGGAGATCTGGCCGGGCGTCTTGGCGGCCAGCTCGCCGACCTCCAGCCGCTCCAGCCACGTGCGCGCCCGGCGCTCGGCGTCGCGGCGGGAGGCGCCGTCGAGCCGCAGCGGCAGCGCGACGTTCTCGACGCAGCTCAGCTCCGGCACGAGCTGGCCGAACTGGAAGACGAAGCCGAACTCGCCGCGCCGCAGCGCGCTCAGCGCGGCGTCGTCGCAGGCGGTCAGGTCGCGGCCGCGGTAGCTGACCCGGCCCTCGTCGGGGCGGACGATGCCGGCGAGGCAGTGCAGCAGCGTCGACTTGCCCGAGCCCGACGGGCCCATGACTGCGACCACCTCGCCGGCGGCGACGGCGATCGAGGCGCCGTCGAGCGCCGTGCTCTGCCCGAACGCCTTGCGCAGACCCTGCGCCGCCAGCAGCGGCTCGGAGGCGCTCACGCGACCACCTCGGCCCGCAGCTGGTCGAGCCGGGCGGCGGTCAGCTCCAGCCAGCGCAGATCGGCCTCCAGGTGGAAGAGCGCGTGGTCGCAGACGAGCTGGTCGGCGAGGTCGCCGGCGGCCTTGCGGCGCGTCAGCTCGCGCATCAGCTGGAGATGGGCGGCGCGCTGGACGTCGAGCACGTCGCTCGCCGGGCGGTCGGTCAGCAGCGCCAGCACGACCTTGGCGTAGAGCGTGCTCTGGAGGTAGGGCTCCGGTCTCTCCGGCTGGCCGAGCCAGAGGCCGACGTCGGCGACGCCCGCGTCGGTGATCGCGTAGCGCTTTCGCTCCGGGCCGCCGCCTGGCTCGATCCCGTCGACCTCGACGAGGCCGTTTCTGAGCAGGCGCGAGAGCGTCGCGTAGACCTGCCCGTAGGCGAGCGGGCGATCGTGGCCGAAGCGCTCGTCGTAGGTGCGCTTGAGGTCGTAGCCGTGGCGCGGCCCGGCTTCGAGCAGCCCGAGGAAGGTCTTCGCGATCGACATGGGCGAGCACTATACACGCGGTGTATACCCGGGGTGTATAGACATTCGCTCGACAGACGCCGTCCGTCACACCAAACCCTTACACCCGAAACAGGCGCGCTTGCGATACTCGCCGCATGGCCTCGGCGCACCGCCCCACGCTCCGGCTCGTCCCCGCGACGGGCGAGGAGCCGCGTTCGACGCGCTGGTTCTGCGGCCATTGCGGTGCGCTCAGCGACGTCGTCCCGGCGCCGCCGGCGCGCGTCTGCGGCGACTGCGGGCTCGGCCTGCTGCTGGAGGCGCGCGACGACCTCGTCCCGCAGGCCGGCGAGTCCTTCCTGATCGTCGACGCCGCGCTCGCCGTCCAGGCGCTGTCGGCCGCGGCCGAGCGGCTGCTCGCCGTCAGGGAGCAGGACGTCGTCGGCCGGCCGGTCGCCGAGCTGCTGGCGCCGGCCGACGCCGAGGCCGGCGGCCCGACCGGCTTCGCGCACGCGATCCACCTCTCCGCCCGCGGCGACGACGAGCCGCACCGGGCCACGGTCCGCCCCGCCAACGTCTTCGGCGTGCGGATGAGCGCGCGCGTCGGCCTCTGCGGCCCGCCGCGCGCCTCGCTGGTCGTGCTCGAGTAGCGGGCGCGCGCCCGCGGCCTCGCGCTCAGCCGCCGATCTGGCGGTAGAGGACCGGCAGGTCCGGATAGCCGCTCGACGCCCAGCCGGAGCGCTGGAGCGCCGCGATCTGCGCCTCCGGCGCCTGGCCGGCCGTCGTGAGGATCGACTGGACGCCGGCGCTCGCGCGGCCGTAGCCGTCGACGGTGTCCTCGCCCTTCAGCCACCCGGCGGTCGCGTGCGCGGCGGCGATCGGGTCCGACCAGACCGCTGCGTTCGCGCCGTAGGTGCCCGAGTCGGTCCAGCCGATGTTGAGCCAGTTGTGGTTGCCCTGCGCCTCGCGCGATCTGGCGGCGGTGCTCGACTGCTCGGCCAGCATCCAGGACGCGATCACCTGCGGATGGAGGCCGGTCTCGGCGGCGAGCTGGCCGGCGAAGGCCCGCTGGCCGGGCGTCATCAGCGACGAGGCCTTCGCCGACAGCGCCCCGGTCGCGCCGGCGAGCACGTTGCCGAAGCTCGCCGGCTGCACGCCGGTCGTCGCGCCGGGGCCGGCGAGCGCCGCGGTCGCCAGCGGCTGGCTCGCGACGGCGGTCGCGGCCGTCGCCGGAGCAGGCGGGAGCGCCGCGCCGCCGTGCAGCGGCGCGATCATCGCCTGGATCTGGCTGATCCGCTGGAGCGCGAGGTCGAGGCTCATCTGCTGACCCGGTGATCGGCGGCGGGGAGGCGGGCTTGAGCGGCGGGCCGGCGCGCGCCGGCCCGCCGACCCGCCGGGCCCGAGCGGCCTACGCGGCCACCGGCGTCCACAGCCCGTCGACCTCGCGCCGCGCCGCCTCCAGGCTCTCGGCGGCGAGGTCGCGCAGCTCGGCCATCGCGGGCGTGACGTCGGCGAGCGTCAGCTCGGCGACGATGAAGCGCGGCTCCAGGCCGGTCATGCTGAGGCCGTGCGGCAGCCAGGCGCCGGCGTGGTCCCAGCCCTCGCGCGGCGTGCCGAGCCCGTAGCCGCCGCCGCGACTGGCGAGCACGATCAGCTCGGTCCCTCCGAGCAGGCCGTCGCCGCCCGCCGGATCGGTCGACAGGCCCGGGAAGAGCAGGTGGTCGACCCACGCCTTGACGGTGCTCGGAGCGCCGAAGTTGTAGAGCGGCAGGCCGAGCAGCACGACGTCGGCCGCCTTCACCTCGTCGACCAGGCGCCGTGACAGCTCGTATGCGGCGGCCTGGGCGGGGGTGCGCCGCTCGGCGGGGACGGCCCGCGCCGCGAATGCGTCGCCGTCGAGGTGCGGAAGCGGGTCGGCCGCGAGATCGCGATGGACGACGGTGCCGCCGGGATGCGCGCGCTTCCAGCGCTCGGCGGCGCGCGCGCTCAGCGAACGGCTGATCGAGCGATCGCCCTGGATGCTCGCGTCGAGATGCAGAAGATGGGCCATGGTTCCTCACAAAACATTTGTGGAGCACAAACGAGTTGCAGTGTAGAACATGTTTGGCAGCCACCTACAATCGAGCGATGGCGACCGCGCGCACCACGCCCCATTCCGTCTCGGCGCTGCTCGACCACCTCGCGCGACTGTCGCGGGTCCACACCGAGGCGACGCTCGACGCGCGCGGCCTGCGCCAGCGCCACCTCGTCGCGCTGACCGTCCTGCGCGAGCACGCGCCGGCGACGCAGCAGGCGCTCGCCTCCGCGCTCGCGATCGACCGCACCAACCTCGTCGGCCTGCTGAACGAGCTGGAGGGCGACGGCTACGTCGAGCGCCGCCGCTCGGCCGAGGACCGCCGCCGCCACATCGTCGAGCTGACGCCGGCCGGGGAGCGCGCGCTGACCGGCGCCGAGCAGGCGATCGAGCAGGCCGAGGCGGAGATCTTCCACGGCCTCAGCGAGCAGGAGCGCGCGACCCTGCGCGCGCTGCTCCAGCGCGCGACCGCCGGGCACGTGCTCGACTGCGCCGCCGCGGCCGGCCTGCGCGACCCGGTCGAGACCGCCCGCGACGAGGACGAGGGCGCCGTCCCGGCCGCCTGAGCGGCGCGCTGCGGGCGGAGCGCCGCAGGCCGGCGCGCGACCTGAGCGCCGGCGCGCCGGCCGTCACCCGCCGGGTGACGCGGCCCTCATAGAGCGCCGACGCGCCATCTACGATGCACCGAATGGCAAGAGAACGGCGCGGCGCGTCGAATCAGTCGCCGTGTCGAGGGGAACCGCCCGCCGCCGTCGCGCGGCCCACGTCGTGATGCCGTTCGCCGCGGCCGCCGCGCTCGCGCTGCCGCTCGCCGGCTGCGGCGGCGCCGGCGCGGGCGGCCCGGCCGTCGCCTCCGCCGAGCCCGACCCGCTCGGCAGCGGCCGCTCGGTGACCTTCGCCTTCGGAGGCGACGTCCACTTCGAGGAGGGCCTGCGCACGCGGCTGGACGCCGACCCGCGCACGGCGCTCGACCCGCTGCCGCGGCTGCTGCGCGGCGCCGACGTCGCGATGGTCAACCTCGAGACGGCGGTCACGACCGACGGCGGGTGCCCGCAGAGACAGCCGAAGCAGTTCACCTTCGCGGTCGGCTCGAGCGCCTTCGCGGCGTTGAGAGCGGCCGGCGTGACGGTGACGACGATGGCCAACAACCACGGGCTCGACTGCGGTCGCGCCGGCCTCGTCCAGTCGCTGGAGGCGGCGAGACGGGCGGGGATGCCGCTGATCGGCGTCGGCGCCGACCGCGACGCCGCGTTCGCGCCGTACCGGACGCGCGTCAACGGCCAGCGGATCGCGATCGTCGCCGCCTCGCAGGTGCTCGACGACGAGCTGCGAGGCGAATGGATGGTGACCGACGAGCAGCCGGGGATGGCGACCGCGCGCGACCTCGGGGGGCTGGTGCGGGCCGTGCGCGAGGCGCGCGCGAGCGCCGACACCGTCGTCGTCTTCCTCCACTGGGGGACCGAGCTGGGCCAATGCCCCAACCCGAGCCAGCCGCCGCTGGCGAGACTGCTCGCGGCCGCCGGCGCCGACGTCGTCGTCGGCTCCCACGCCCACGTCCTGCTCGGCGCCGGCTACCAGGGCCGCACGCTCGTCGCCTACGGCCTCGGCAACCTCGCCTTCTACGCGAAGGGAGCGCCGAGAACGACGAGCGGCGTCCTGCTCGTGACCGTGACCGGCCGCCGCGTCGACCGCCACCGCTGGCGGCCCGCCGTGATCGAGGACGGCGCGCCGGTGCCGGTGCGCGGCGGCGCGGCCGACGCCGCCCGCGCCGCGTGGCGGGAGCTGCGCGGCTGCACCGGGCTCGCCGCGCGCCCGAGCGGCGCGTACCTGACAGCGGAGTGACCGGACGGCACCGATACGCTGGCACGAGCGTGCCCAGCCGTGTCGTCACCGCCCTCGTCGGGCTGTTCGCGCTCGCAGCGGCGCTGCCGCCCATCTCCGGCGCAGCCGCGCGGAGCGCCGCGCCGACCTTCTCCAACCCCGTGATCGCGGGCCAGTTCGCCGACCCGACGGTGCTGCGCGACGGCGACGTCTACTACCTGTCGGTGACGAGCCGCGCGTGGGCGCCGATCTTCCCGCTCTTCCGCTCGAGGGACCTCGTCAACTGGGAGCGGCTGCCGGCCGCGATGGCACGGCCGCCGGCGTGGGCGAGCGCGCCGTTCTGGGCGCCCGAGCTGGTCCGCTGGGACGGCGAGACGCGGATCTACTTCACCGCCCGCCCGCAGCGCGACATCCACGCGCCGTGCATCGGCGTCGCGCGCGCCGCCTCCCCCGACGGGCCGTACCGCGACCTCGGCAGACCGCTGCTGTGCCCGCCCGACGGGGCGATCGACGCCTTCGTCGCGCGCGACGAGCACGACAACCCCTACCTGCTCTATCGCCGCTTCGCCGGTGAGGGCGGCATCTGGGCGCAGCAGCTGAGCGCCGACGGCCTGCGCGTCACCGGCCCCGAGCGCCTGCTGATCGCGGTCGCGCCCGGGGACGACGGCGTCGTCGAGGGACCGGCCGTGATCGCGCGCGACGGCGCCTTCTTCCTCACGTTCGCGGCGCGCAACTGCTGCAAGCCGCCGTGCGACTACGTCCAGGCGATCGCCCGCTCCGACCGGCTGCTCGGGCCGTACGTGCGGGCGCCCCGCCTGGCGCTCGCGGGGACGCCGCGCGCTCGCTGCCCCGGTCACGGCACGCCGGTCGACGATCCGCTCGGCGGCGGCTGGTTCCTCCACCACGCGGTGCTCGCCGACGACCCGGTCAACGCCCGCCGCAACGTCTTCCTCGAGCCGCTCAGGTGGGGGCTCGACGGCTGGCCGGTGCTCGGCGACGCCGGCAGACCGCTGCTGCGCGCGCCCGGGCCGCCCGGCTTCGCCTTCCGCGCCCCGCTGCGTCAGACCCCCGACCTGAACGCGCCGTCGCTCGACGTCGGCTGGGAGTGGCCGTGGAACAGACCGGCGCGCGCGAGCCAGCGCGACGGCCGCATCACGCTCGGCGGCCAGCCGCGCGGCGCGGTGCTCGCGCGACAGGTCGCCGGCAGGATGGTGCGCGCCGAGGTGCGCACGACGGCGCGCGGGTGCGTCCCGGGCCTCGCCGCCGTCCAGGGCGACGAGCACGCCGGCGAGGCGATCGGCGTCGAGCGGCTCGCCGACGGGCGACTGCGCGCCTGGCGCGGCAGGGCCGGCGCCGGCGCGGGCCGCACGCTCGCGACGGTGACGCCGCCGGCGGGCGCCGTGCGCGCGACCCCGACGCTCGCGCTGACCGTGCGCGACAGCCGGCTCGTGCGGCTGTCGGTGCGCGCCGGCGGGCGGACGTACCGCATCGGCGGGGCGTTCGCGACCCCGCCGAAGCGGCGCGTCGTGCGCCTCGCGCTGACCTGCCGCGGGCCGCGCACGGCGCAGGCGCGCTTCGAGCGGCTGAGGATCTCGGGCTAGTCGGTCGCGCCGCGCGCTCGTCCGGCGTCCGCTCGACGGGGCGCTCGACGACGGCCGGACAGCGCGGCGGGCGGCCGGTGCGGCGACGGCTCGGCAGGCTTCAGGTCAGCACCTGTCCTCAATCCCTGCGAGCCTGTCGCCATGCTCGAGACCTCGGGACGCCTGCTCAGACTGCTGTCGCTGCTGCAGATGCGGCGCGAATGGAGCGGCGCGGAGCTGGCCGACCGACTCGGCGTCACCCCGCGCACGATCCGCCGCGACGTCGACAAGCTGCGCGAGCTCGGCTACCCGGTCGACGCGACGCGCGGCGTCGCCGGCGGCTACCGCCTCGGCGCCGGCGCCGAGCTGCCGCCGCTGCTGCTCGACGACGAGGAGGCGGTCGCCGTCGCGATCGCGCTGCGGACCGCGACCGGCGGCGCGGTGGAGGGGATCGGCGAAAGCTCCGTGCGGGCGCTCGCGAAGCTCGAGCAGGTGCTGCCGAGACACCTGCGCCGGCGGGTCGGCGCGCTCCAGACCTTCACCGCCGCGCTGCCGATCGCGACCGACGCCGCCGTCGACCACGAGCTGCTGAGCCTGATCGCGAGCGCCGCCCGCGACCGCGAGCGGCTGCGCTTCTCCTACCGCCGCCACGACGGCGCGAGCGGCCGGCGGCTGGTCGAGCCGGTCCGGCTCGTGCACGCGGAGCGGCGCTGGTACCTCGTCGCGTGGGATGTCGACCGCGACGACTGGCGGCTGTTCCGCGTCGACCGGATCGACGGCAGGCCGATGGTCGACCGCCGCTTCGAGCCGCGCGATCCGCCGGCCGAGGACGTCGCCGCCTACGTGCAGCGGCAGGTCGCCAGCGCGCGCGGGCGGGTTGAGGCGCGCGTGCTGCTGCGCCTGCCGCTCGAGGAGGCCGTCGCGCGCGTGCCGTACCTGTCGGCGTCGCTGACGGCCGTCGACGCGGAGAGCTGCCTGCTGAGCACCCACTCGGAGTGGTACGGCGGCCTCGCCGTCCACGTCGCCTCGATCGGCTGCGAGTTCGAGGTGCTCGAGCCGCCGGCGTTCGTCGCCGAGGTCGAACGGCTGGCCGGCGCGTTCGGTCGCGCCGCCGGCGCCGCGCGCGGCGACGGCGGCTGAGTCGGGCCGGTCCGTCTCGCCGGCGCGGAACCCGCCTGCACGACGCATGACGTCCGTTTCGTTCAAGCGCTCCGGTGCGCGGCGCGCGACGATCTCCCCATGATCGATCTCGCCGCAGCCCGCGACTTCATGGCCACCCATGCCCGCCTGCTCGACCGGCGGCATCTCGACGTCGTGCTCGGCGGCGGCGCGCCGGCCGCCGTCGCGCTGACCGCGACGCTCGTCGGCTACCGCAATCCCGACGGCGGCTTCGGCTGGGCGCTGGAGCCCGACCTGCGCGCCGAGAGCAGCCAGCCGGTCGGGGCGCTTCACGCGCTCGAGCTGCTGGAATCGGCGCTCGCCGCGGGGCTCCCTCCTGACCGCGCGAGCGGCGGAACGCCGGTGCCGGCCGAGATCGGCCGCGCGCTGTGCGACTGGCTCGACCGCGTCACGCTCGCCGACGGCGGCTTGCCCTTCTCGATCGCGGGCGCCGCCTCTCCCGGAACCGCGCCGTGGTGGGCCGGCGCCGACCCGACCGTCTCCTCGCTCCACATCACGGCCGGGATCGCCAGCGCCGCCCACCGCCTCGCCGACCTCGACCCGGGCGTCGCGGCCCACCCGTGGCTGGAGCGCGTCACCGCGTACTGCCTCGGCGAGATCGGCCAGATGCGCGAGCGCGGGCCGGCGTACCAGCTGCGCTACGTGCTGTGGCTGCTCGACGCCGCGCAGGCGCGCGTCCCCGCCGCGGCCGCGGAGCTGGAGCGGATCGCGGCGTTCGTGCCGGCCGACGCCGAGCTGCCGGTCGAGGGCGGCGTCGAGGGCGAGCGGCTGCGCGCGCTCGACATCTCGCCGCTGCCCGGCCGCCCGCTGCGAGCGCTCGCGCCGGCCGACGCCGTCGCCCGCCATCTCGACGACCTCGAGCGCGAGCAGCGGGAGGACGGCGGCTGGACGGTCGACTTCCCGTCGGCGTCGCCGGCCGGCGCGATCGAGTGGCGCGGGATCGCGACCGTCAGAGCGCTCGCGCTGTTGCGGGCGCACGGTCGTCTCTGACCGGTTCCGGCTCCAGCTCGGCGCGCTCGGGTCGCGGTCGCCAGCCCGGTCCGCGGAAGGCGTAGCCGAGGCGGTCGCGCCAGCCGCGCGCCCGCCGCACGTCGCGCCAGATGTCGACGTACTCGTGGAAGGCGACGCGGACCGGGTTGAACGTGTCGATGTTTCTCGTCAGCCCGTAGCGGACCCGCTCGCCCTCCGGCTCGAAGGTGCCGAAGAGGCGGTCCCAGACGATCAGGATCCCGCCGTAGTTGCGGTCGAGGTACTGCTGCTGGGAGCCGTGGTGGACACGGTGGTGGCTCGGGGTGTTGAAGATCCACTCGATCGGGCGCGGCAGTCTCCCGATCGTCTCGGTGTGGAGGCCGAACTGGTACAGCAGGCTCCACGACTGGGCGAGGAAGATCGTCCACACCTCGAAGCCGGCGAGCGGCATCCAGATCCAGAACAGCCCGACGCCGAACGGCGTCCAGTCCTGCCGCAGCGCGGTCGAGAGGTTGAAGTGCTGCGAGCTGTGATGGACGACGTGGGTCGCCCAGAAGAAGCGGACGCGGTGGTGGCAGCGATGCCAGATATAGAAGGTGAAGTCGTCGGCAAGGAAGAGCAGCGCCCAGCCCCACCAGGCGTCGGTCGGGATCCGCAGCGGGGTGAGCGTGAACAGCGCCGCGTAGACGGCGACTATGCCGAGCTTGAAGATCCCAAGGATGACGAGGTGGCCGATCCCCATCGCCAGGCTCGTGCGCGTGTCGCGGAGCTCGTAGCCGATCGGCGCGCCCGGGTCTCGCTCGCGCCCGTCCGCGCTCGCCTCCCGCGCCTCGCGCACGAGCACGGCGAACTCGACCGCCATCGACAGCAGGAAGAACGGAACCGCGGCGAGGAAGACGCCGAGCACGGCTCACCTCCGGATGCGCGCCGGGCGAAGCTGGAGCCCGTCCTCCCGGTCGCACACCTCGCTCCGCACGCTGGTTGGACCAGTTGCCGAACTGGTTATACCAGTGGTGACGAGCCGCGGCAACCGCCGGCCGCGGCACCACACACCCCGGCCAAATCCCCACATCCGACGGGACAACGCTCGTATGAGTGGCGATCAGGGGTCGCAATACGACCCCAAATCGCCACTCATACCGCGGTGGTCACGAGGGATGTGGGAGGGGCGCGTGGTGGCGGGGCCGGCGGAGGTGGCGGCGCGGGCGCGGGTGGCAGCGCGGCGCGGGCGCGGGTGGCAGCGCGGCGCGGGCGCGGGTGGCAGTGCGGGGCAGCCGGCTCAGGCCGGCGGCTCGTCGGCTTCGAGCAGCGCGCGGGCGGCGGACTCGGCGGCGGCGGGGTCGCCGGCGGCGATCGCGTCGCCGAGCGCGTGGAGGCGCACCGGGTCGTCCGGGACGAGCGCGATCGCGAGGCGCGGAAACGACGCGAGCGCGGCGAGCAGCGAGTTGAGCGCGAGCCGGTAGGCGAGGTTGCCGGCGCCGACGACGATCTCCCGCCACAACTCGTCGTAGAGCGCGAGCACCGTCTCGTCTGCGGCACCGTCGGACGCGCGCTGGTCGGGACGGCCGGCCGCGCGCCGATCGGCGCCGTCAGGCGCGCGCTGGTCGGGACGGCCTGGGGCTCGCGGGTCGGTACCACTGGACGCGCGCTGGTCGGCGCCGCCGGGGGCGACGGGCGGGCGGGGTTCCGCACCGACCGAGGCGCCGGGGGCGTGCGCGCCCCCGGCACCCGGCGCGCGTGCCGCGGCGAGCGCGGCAGCGAGCGACGCGATCCGCTCGCGGGCCGCGGCCGGGGCGCGCTCGGCGCAGCGGCGGGCGGCGTCGGTGCCGATGCAGGCGCGCAGCTCGAGCACCGCGCGCACCAGCTCCTTGGGCGGCAGCTCGCCGGGGTCGTCGATCAGGTCGAGCAGTACCTCCAGGCCGCCGCGCTCGCGCCAGTCGAGCACGCGCGTCGGGCCGCCCTGGCTGATCTGGACGAGTCCGGCCTGCTCCAGCCGCTTCAGCGCCTCGCGCACCGCGTGGCGGTTGACGCCGAGCTCCTCGGCGAGCACCCGCTCCGAGGGCACCGCAGCGCCCGGCTCCAGCCGCCCGCTGAGGATCTCCTGCCGCAGCCGCTCGTGGACGACGTCTGAGACGCGTCGTGCCTGGATGTCGCCAGCGGCCATCGCACCGGTTGTACCAGTGCGCGCCGGCCGCGGGTCGCGCCGGCCGCAAGCGACGGCCAAAGCACACGCCGACGACGCGCCGACCGCCGATCGCGCCGGACGCAAGCGACGGCCAAAGCACACGCCGACGACGCGCCGACCGCCGGTCGCGCCGGACGGCCGTGCGGGCGGAAGCCGGCGGTCGAGCGCATGTCGGCGGCGCGGGCGCGTCGGCGCAGCGGCGGCGCTCGGCGGGCGGGGCGGCGTCGCGGTCCGGCGCAACGGGTACCACCGGTCGATGAACCGCCGCCACCGCAACCACCACTCGCCCCACGCCCCCGAGGCGCGCCCGGCCAGCGCGATCGGCGCCAACGCTCGCGGCTCGACCGCGTTCGGCGCGGTCGCGGGCGGTGCGCTCGCCGTCGGCGCCGCGGCGATCGGCCGGCTCGCGATCGGCCGCCTCGCGATCGGCCGCGCGAAGGTGAAGCGCCTGGAGATCGACGAGCTGGTCGTCAACCGCGTCCACGCGCCGACCGGGCCGTTCGCCGGACGCGCGGCGTTCGGCGGTCCAGGCGCCGCCGCGCCCGCTCCCCCGCCACCCGGCGCCCCCACACCGGCGCCGCCCGCCCCGTCCCCGCCACCCGGCGGACCCGCTGCGGGCGGCCACGCCGGCCCGCCTCCGCCACCCGGCGGACCCGCTGCGGGCGGCCACCCCGGTCCGCCTCCGCCACCCGGCGGACCCGCTGCGGGCGGCCACCCCGGCCCTCCCCCGCCACCCGGCGGACCCGCTGCGGGCGGCCACCCCGGTCCGCCTCCGCCACCCGGCATCCCGCCTGCGGGCGCCCACCCCGGCGCTCCCGCGCCGCCGCCGGGCGCCCCGCCTCCGGGCGCCGCCGCGGCCGGTCCCCCGCCGGCACCCGGCGACGCCCAGCTGCGCGACCGCGCGGCGGCGTGGGTGGCCGCGTACGAGCGCGCGTGGCGGACGGCCGGGACCGAGCCGGTCGCCGATCTGTTCGCCCCCGACGCGACCTACTCGCTCAAGCCGTTCGAGCCGACCCTGACCGGCCACGCGGAGATCATGGAGTTCTGGGACGCCGGCCGCGACGGCCCCGGCGAGCCGTTCACGCTGACGAGCGAGCACGTCGCCGCCGAGGGCGACGTCGCGGTGCTGCGGACCGAGGTCGTCTACGGCGCGCCCGAGCGGCGCTACCGCAACCTCTGGATCGTCCGCTTCGGCCCCGACGGCCGCGCCGTCGCGTTCGAGGAATGGCCGTTCGCGCCGAGCGGCGGCGACGGGAGCGAGACGGCCTGACGCGGCGCCCCGGCTCCGCCGTCGTTGTTCGCCGCGGTCGTTGACCGCGCCCGGCGCAACTGCGAGCTTGGCGGGCGATGACCGCACTGCTGCTCTCGCTCGGCGCGTCGCTCACCTGGGGCGTGGCCGACTTCGGCGCCGGCACCGCCGGCCGCTCGCGCAGCCCGGTCGCGGTCGCGCTGATGCTGCGCTTCGGCGGCCTCGTGTCGATCGGGCTGGTCGCGCTCGCGCTCGCCGCTCCGTGGGACCCGCCGCGGATGCCGCTGGCCGTCGGCGCCGGCGTCGCCACGGCGCTCGGCGGCATCGCGCTCGTGCGCGCGCTGGCGATCGGCCCGATGGGGATCACCGCGCCGATCATCGCGACGAGCGGCATCGTCCCCGCGGTCGTCGGGCTGTTCGGCGGCGCCGGCCTCGGCGCGGTCACGCTGGTCGGACTCGCCGTCGCGTGCGCCGGCGCCGTGCTCGCCAGCCGAGCACGCGGCCACGGCGGCGAGCGCGCGAACCGGGCGGGCATCGCCGCGGCGGTCGTCACGGCCGTCCTGATCGGATCGGCGCTGCTGCTGATCCACGAGGCCTCCAAGGAGGTCGTCGTGACGGCGGTGCTGACGCAGCGGCTGACCGAGGTGACGCTGCTCGCTGCGCTGTTCGCGACCCGCCGAGCGCTGCGACGCGAGGCGCCGCTGCGGCCCAGCGCCGCGATCCTCGGCCTCGGCGTCGTCGAGTCGTGCGCGATCACCCTCTACGCGACCGCCGCCGCGCTCGGGCCGCTGACGCTCGCTGCGATCCTCTCGTCGCTCTACCCGGTCGTCACGGTGGTGCTGGCGCGGACGATCCACCACGAGCGGCTGACGCGGCTGCAGCGGACCGGCGCGGCGCTGACGCTCGCCGGCGTCGCGCTCGTCGTCGCCGGGACCGCCTGAGCACCACCCCGTCCGCCGAGCACCGCCTGCGGACCGGCGCGGGGTACCCGGCATCACCCGCACGCGATCGTTGTTAGGGTGCCCTAATGCGCTCGATCACCCGAATTCCGCTGCTGGCCCTCGTCGCCGCGCTGCTCGTGACGCTCGCGGGCTGCGGCTCCGACGACGACAGCGGCGGCAACGCCGCCACCACCACCGCGGCGACCTCGACCGCGACCGCCGGCGCCTTCCCCGTGACGATCGAGAACGCGCTCGGGACGGTCGAGATCGAGCAGGCGCCCGAGCGCGTCGTCGCGCTCGACTTCCCGTCGGCCGACGCGGCGCTGGCGCTCGGCGTCAGACCGGTCGCGATCGCGAGAGTCGACTACGCCGACGACGGCATCCAGCCGTGGACGAAGGAGGCGCTCGGCGGCGAGCGACCGAAGCTGCTGACGACGTCGACCGGCTACCCGGTCGAGCAGGTCGCGGCCGAGCGACCGGACCTGATCCTCGCCACGAACGCCTACGGCATCGGCGACGTCTACGACGAGCTGCGGCAGATCGCCCCGGTCGTCACGTTCGAGACCGGCGAGGGCGAGGACAGCTGGCAGCAGTCGACCGAGCGGATCGGCCGAGCGCTCGGCAGAGCGCAGGAGGCGGCCGACCTGATCGCCGAGACCGAGCGGCAGGTCGCCGACGCCCGCAGAGCGAATCCCGACTTCGAGGGCAAGGAGATCGCCTTCTTCAACGCCGTCGACAGAACGGCGTGGGCGATCAACCGGCACGAGGACTTCTCGATCAAGTTCCTCGCCGACCTCGGCTTCGTCCTCTCCCCGCAGATCGCGAGACTGAGAGGAACGGAGGGCCGCGCGCAGATCAGCGCCGAGCGCTACGAGCTGCTCGACGCCGACGTCGTGATCGGCACCTCGCCGTCGCCGGCCGAGCTGAGAGCGCTCGCCGCCAACCCGCTGTTCGAGCGGCTGCCGGCCGTCAGAGCGGGCCGCTACGTCGAGCTGCCGCTGTCGCCGGCGACGTCGATGGCCTTCCCGTCGGCGTTGAGCGTCCAGTACGGCCTGCGGGAGATCGTGCCGCTGCTCGAGCAAGCGGCGCGGTAGCGCCGGCGGCGCCCGCCCCGGCTCAGCCGCCGGGCCGGGCGCCCCGCCTCCTATCCTGAGGGGGTGTCCTCGCAGTCCCTCCCGGAGGCGCCGCTCGCCGACCTGCGCGCCCGCCTGCCCGAGCTGACGATCCGCGACGAGCACCGCATCAAGCGGCGCTTCGACCGCCTGCGCGGGATCCACGGCGACGAGGCGCGCGGCGAGGAGCTGCTGAAGATCGCCACCGAGATCGAGCGGGCGGAGGCGAAGGTCGCCGCGAGGCGGCTGCTCGTCCCCCAGGTCTCCTACCCGCCGCAGCTGCCGGTCAGCGCGCGCAAGGACGAGCTGGCGGAGGCGATCCGCGACAACCAGGTCGTCGTCGTCGCCGGCGAGACCGGTTCGGGCAAGACGACCCAGCTGCCGAAGATCTGCCTCGAGCTGGGGCGCGGGGTGCGCGGCGCGATCGCCCACACGCAGCCGCGCCGGCTGGCCGCGCGGACGGTCGCGGAGCGGATCGCCGAGGAGCTGAACGTGCCGCTCGGCGACGCCGTCGGCTACTCGGTCCGCTTCAACGACCGCTCCAGCGAGGAGACGCTCGTGCGGCTGGTCACCGACGGCCTGCTGCTGGCGCAGATCCAGCGCGACCCGCTGCTGCGCCGCTACGACACGATCATCGTCGACGAGGCGCACGAGCGCAGCCTCAACATCGACTTCCTGCTCGGCTGCATCAAGCGGATCCTGCCGAAGCGGCCGGAGCTGAAGCTGATCGTCACCTCCGCGACGATCGACCCGCAGCGCTTCTCGGCCCACTTCGACGACGCGCCGATCGTCGAGGTCTCCGGCCGCACCTACCCGGTCGAGGTCCGCTACCGGCCGCTGGCGGTCGAGCCGCCCGAGGGCGAGGACGGAGACGGCGACGCGCCCGAGCCCGACGACCGCGACCAGGTCGACGCGATCGGCGACGCCGTCCGCGAGCTGCAGCGCGAAGGCCGCGGCGACGTGCTCGTCTTCCTCTCCGGCGAGCGCGAGATCCGCGACACGGCCGACGCGCTCAGCTCCCGCTTCGGGCAGAGAATGGACATCCTGCCGCTCTACGCGCGGCTGGCGACCGCCGAGCAGCAGAAGGTCTTCAGAGCCCATTCGAGACCGCGCGTCGTGCTGGCGACCAACGTCGCCGAGACGTCGCTGACCGTCCCGGGGATCAGATACGTCGTCGACCCCGGCAGCGCCCGCATCTCCCGCTACAGCGCGCGGCTGAAGGTCCAGCGGCTGCCGATCGAGCCGGTCTCGCAGGCCTCCGCCGACCAGCGCAAGGGCCGCTGCGGCCGCACCTCCGACGGCATCTGCATCCGCCTCTACTCCGAGGAGCAGTTCGAGGCCCGCCCGCGCTTCACCGACCCGGAGATCCTGCGCACGAATCTCGCCTCGGTGATCCTGCAGATGGCGGCGCTCGGACTCGGCTCGATCGAGGAGTTCCCGTTCCTGGAGCCGCCCGACAGACGCCAGGTGCGCGACGGCGTGCTGCTGCTGCAGGAGCTGGGGGCGTTGGCGCCGCCGCGGCGCTCCGACGGCGACGGCCGCAGCCGCGAGCTGGGGGCGCTCGACGGCGGCACGCTGACCCCGCTCGGCCGCAAGCTCGCGCAGCTGCCGGTCGACCCGCGGCTGGGCCGGATGGTGCTGGAGGCCGACCGGCTCGGCTGCGCCAGCGAGGTGATCGTGATCGCGGCGGCGCTGTCGATCCAGGACCCGCGCGAGCGGCCGACCGAGCACCAGGCGCAGGCCGACCAGTCGCATGCGCGCTTCAAGGACGACCACTCCGACTTCGCCGCCTACCTCAACCTGTGGAGATACGTGCGCGAGCAGCAGCGCGCACTGTCGAACTCGCAGTTCCGCAAGCGGCTGAAGAGAGAGTTCCTCCACTACCTGCGCGTGCGCGAGTGGCAGGACCTCGCCGGGCAGCTGCGCGAGGCGGCCAGGAGCGTCGGCGTGAAGCTCAACCAGCAGCACGCCGAGCTGCCGGAGGTCCACAGAGCGATCCTCGCCGGCCTCCTCTCCCACCTCGGCGTGAAGGAGGCGAGCGCGAGAAGACGGGGCGAGTACCTTGGCGCGCGCGGGGCGAGATTCGCGATCTTCCCGGGCTCGGGCCAGGCGCGCAGACAGCCGCCATGGGTGATGGCGGCCGAGCTGGTCGAGACCTCGCGGCTGTGGGGCCGGGTCGTCGCGCGGATCGAGCCCGAGTGGGTCGAGCCGCTCGCCGAGCACCTCGTCAGACGGACCCACTCGGAGCCGCGCTGGGAGAAGAAGCGGGCCGAGGTCGTCGCGACCGAGCGGGTGACGCTGTACGGGCTGCCGATCGTCGCGGCGCGGACGGTCTCCTACGCCAGGATCGACCCGGCGCTCGCGCGCGAGCTGTTCATCCGCCGCGCGCTGGTCGAGGAGGAGTGGCAGACGCGCCACCGCTTCTTCCACGACAACCGCGAGCTGATCGAGCGGATCGAGGAACTCGAGCACAGAGCCCGCCGCCGCGACATCCTCGTCGGCGACGACGTCCTGTTCGACTTCTACGACGAGCGGATCCCGGCCGAGGTCGTCTCCGGCGCCCACTTCGACAGCTGGTGGAAGCGCGCCCGCCAGCGGGATCCGAGACTGCTGACCTTCACGAGAGAGCTGCTCGTCGACCGCGACAAGGCCGCCGGCGCGCTCGACGAGCGGGCGCGGCCCGACAGCTGGAGCCAGGGGACGCTGGAGCTGCCGCTCACCTACCACTTCGAGCCGGGCGCCGACCACGACGGCGTCACCGCGCACGTGCCGCTGTCGGCGCTCGCGGGCCTGAGAGAGCAGGGCTTCGAGTGGCTCGTGCCGGCCTTCCGGCTGGAGCTGGTGACGGCACTGATCCGCTCGCTGCCGAAGGAGCTGCGGCGGCCGCTCGTGCCGGTCCCCGACGTCGCGGCGCAGATCGTCGGCGCGCTGACGCCCGAGGACGTCGCCAGAGGCGCGCTGCTCGACACGATCGCGCGGTTGATCGGCAGAGTGCGCGGCGTGCGCGTCGCGCCCGGCGACTTCGACCGCTCGCGGCTGCCGGCGTGGCTGCGGATGCGCTTCTCGATCGAGGACGAGCGAGGGAGAGTGCTCGCCGAGGGCGACGACCTCGAGGCGCTGCGGGCGCGCGTGCGGCCGCGGCTGCAGGCGCAGCTGACGAGACGGGCCGGCTCGTCGCTGGAGAGAACCGGCCTGAGCGCGTGGACGATCGGGACGCTGCCCAGAACGGTCGAGCTGCCCGGCAGCGGCGGGATCGCGAAGGCCTACCCAGCGCTCGTCGACGAGGGCTCGACGGTCGGCGTGAAGGTGCTCGACACGCCGGCGCAGCAGTGGGCGGCGATGCACGCCGGCACGCGGCGCCTGCTGCTGCTCTCGGTCCCGCCGGCGACCGTCAGACAGGTGCAGAAGCAGCTCGGGATGGGCGACGCGCTGGCGCTCGCGGCGGCGCCCCACGGCGGCGCCGGCCCGGCGCTCGACGACGCGCTGCTGGCCGCCGTCGACGGTCTGATGGCCGAGGCCGGCGGTCCGGCGTGGGATGCCGCCGGCTTCCAGCGGCTGCGCGACCACGTCGCCGGCGAGCTGTTCGAGCGGACGCTCCAGCTCGCCCGCCAGGTCGCGCGGATCCTCGCGCTGCGCGGCGAGATCATGGAGCGGATCGCGCAGCTGTCGGCGGCCCAGTTCGAGCCGGTGCGGCTCGACGTCGCCCGCCAGCTCGGCCGGCTCGTCTACCCCGGCTTCGTCGCCGCGACCGGCGCCGCACGGCTGCCCGACGTCGAGCGCTACCTGCGCGGCGCGCTCCATCGCCTCGAGCGCGTCCCCGACCACCGCGCCGCCGACGCCGACCGCATGAAGGCCGTCCACGAGCTGGAGGAGGCCGTCCGCGAGCGGCGCGACAGCTGGCCGCCCGGCCGACCCATGCCGCCGGTGATGTTCGAGCTGCAGTGGCAGCTGGAGGAGTTGCGCATGAGCCACTTCGCGCAGGGGCTCGGCGTCAGAGGCCAGGTCTCCTCCAAGCGGATCCGCAGACTGCTCGCGGAGGCGTGGGCGGCGGGGTAGGCGGTCAGCTCGCCGTCAGCGCCAGAGCCCGCTCAACGGCACCGCCCACAGGCGCTCGCCGAGCGGCACCGTCGCGCGTCCCGTGCAGAGCACCACTCCACAGACGAAGCGGTCGCCGAGGCGGTCGCGCAGATATCGAAGCCCACGGGTGTCCGACGTGGCGACGGTGGCGGCGGCCTTGACCTCCACCGCTGCGATCCGACCGTCGGCCGCCTCTACGACGACGTCGACCTCCCGCCCGTCGCGGTCGCGGAAGAAGTAGAGGTCGCTGAGCAGCTCCTCGCACCATCCCGCCTGACGCACGAGCTCGTTGACCGCGAAGGTCTCGAGCGCCCGACCGCCCAGCGAGCCGTCCGCCACGAGCCGTTCGGCCGACGTCCCGAGCAGAGAGCAGAGCAGCCCGCTGTCCGTGACGAACAGCTTCGGCGTCTTCACCTCGCGTTGACTGAAGTTCCCCGACCACGGCCGCAGCAGGTGCACGAGGAACAGTTGCTGGAGCAGCGCGACGTGCGCACGCGCGGTGTTGGGACTGACGCGCATGTCCCGGCCGAGGCTGTCGAAGTTCGCCAACTCCCCGGAGCGCGTCGCCACCGTCCGCAGGAGCCGCGGCATCGAGCTCGGATCGGTCTGCGGCGCAACGTCCCGGAGATCCCGGCCGAGCAGCGTCTCGACGTACGCGCGGAAGTACCCCTGGCGGCGCAGGTCGTTGCGGCCGTAGGCGTCCGGGAAGCCCCCGCGCGCGATCGTCTCGGCGTGCGACGCGAGGCCGGGCGACTGCTCGTAGAGCTGCGGCGGACGCCCCGCGAACAACTGGTCGATCAGCGTTTGCTCGGTGCCATGCAGCTCGCTCTGAGCGAACGGCCAGAGGCGCAGGTACTCCGCTCGACCGGGCAGCGCGTCCGCGACGCCGCGCTGGGTGAGCAGATCGGCCGAGCCGGTGATCACGAACTGGCCTGGCGTCGGATCGGCGTCCACCACGATCTTCAGCGCCAGCATCAGGTTCGGCGCTCGCTGTATCTCGTCGATGATCGCCGGGCGAGTGACACCCGCCAGGAAACCGTCGGGGTCGCGCAGCGCCTGTTCACGGACGGTCTGGTCATCGAGTGTCACGTAGGCCCGAAAGCCCCGCCCGTCGAGCAGCGTTCTCGCGAGCGTGCTCTTGCCCGACTGACGCGGGCCAAGGATGGCGGCGACCCGCGTGTCGGCGAGGATCTCGTCGAGCCGAGGTGTCAGGGCACGCCGGATCAACGCCATGCCGGCAGCATAATACCTCGGCTGATCTTCAGGCGTCGACCTCGCTGATCTGCAGAACTAAGCCTCGCTGATCTTCAGGTGCGCGGGTCGCTGATCTGCAACTCGCGACCTCGCCGCTCCGCGAGCGCGAAGCGGAGCCGCGGATCGCGCGGTGGACCGGGTCAGCTCGTGTGCAGCGTCTCGACCTGCGTCGCGATCACGTTCGGCAGGACGGCGACGCCGGCGCCGCCGTTGCACTCGACGTAGAGCGTCGTCGGCTCTCTGCTCGTGAAGGCGTCGGCGACGGGGAGCGTGTACTGGCCACCGGCCGCGTAGCCGAACGAGATCCGCCCGGAGGCGCCGCCGCCGGAGGTGTGCCAGACGGTGCACTGGGGCGCGGTCGTTCTGCCGAAGTAGACGGTGCCGCCGACCGTGTAGCTGCCGGCCGGCAGCAGGGCGCCTCTGTCTCTGCCGAGCGCGGTGACCGTCCACGCGTCGCTGGGGCCGCGCGGGCCGGTCGCGCCGGCGGGGCCGGTGGCGCCGGCGGCGCCGGTCGCGCCGGTCGCGCCGACCGGTCCTGGCGCGCCGCGCGGGCCGGCAGGGCCGGTGCGGCCGCGCAGCGATCTGCGCGCGCTTCTGCTCAGGTCGGAGGCCGCGAGCGCGCCGGGTCTGACCTGTCTGGATGAGGTGATGAGGTATCTCGAGGCGGCGAGGCCGGTGCCCGTGGTGGCCATCACGAGCGCCACGGTCGCCACGACGAGAGCGGGCGATGGTTTGCGCATCGGTCCACTTCAGCGCCGGGGTTCCCCGATGTCCACCTTCCCGGTGCGCCGCCACCCGGATTCCTACGAACGAGGTCGCGCGGCAGCCGATGCAGCGGGCCACCGCCGCGCAGAGGGCGGCGCGCGCCGAGGCGACGGCACCCGCCGGGGAGCGGGACTCTCGTCCCGTCCCCGGCGGTGCGCTCGCCGCCACGCGTGAGCACGCGCGCCCCGCGTGAGCGCGGCGCGCGCTCAGGCGCTCAGCGCCCTCCCGCGATCGCCCGCGCGGACGCTCGGGCCTGCGCCTTCGCCTTGGCCTTCGCCTTGGCGGACGCATTCGCCGTCGCCTTGGCGGCCTGCGCGCCGCAGCCCCGCGTCGAGAGCCGCTGGAAGACGCGCGTCAGCCCGCGCGCCTGGGAGCGGAACCCGATCCGCGCCGCCGCGGTGCGCGACTGCTTCGCGCAGAGGTTCTGCGCGGTGCCCAGCAGCGCCCCTCTGCCGGCGCGGAACGTCATCCGGAACCGCGTGAGTGGGACGTCCGGGATCGTGTTGAATCTCGTCCCGAGCTGGAACGTCCCGGCGGCGACGCGGACGATGCCGGTGACGTCGATCGCCACCTGGCCGCGCAGCGCCACCATGATGTCGGGCAGTCTCCGCGCCGGGTTTCTGACGAGGTAGACGTTGCCCCGCAGCGGCTCTCTCAGCACCGGCGTGATCGCGCTGGCATCGCCGATCAGGCCGGTTCTCCCGCACCGCTCGGCGCGGTAGTCCTCGAGCTCGCACGGGTTGCGCAGCGCCTCGAGGCGGGCGTTGATCGATCTCGGCAGCAGGACGCTGATCGACTTGCTGTTGGTCTGCCCGACCGGCTGGGTCAGCAGCGCGGTCAGCGGCGTCGTCCGGTTCAGCTTGGTCTTGCCGCGTGCGCCGACGGTCAGCTTCAGTCTCGCCGTGTAGGGCAGTCTGTCGTAGCCCTTCGCCTGGTAGGGATGGCTCGGCGTCGCGGTGCCGCCGCCCGTGCCGGTCAGGTTCGTGCCGACGACCTGCCGCTGGCAGCTCGTCGCGTTGAACATGAACTGCGGGCGGTCGACCCGGACGTCGATCGCGCGCATGTGCAGCGGCACGCCGCCGACGATCGCCGGCAGCGGGTCGCTGGCGATCGTGATCTGCGCCGTCGCGCGGTCGACGTGGATCGCCCCGCGGACGACGACCGTGCCGAGGTCGAACGGCCCGGCGATCGCCGGCACGACGATCGAGATCCCGAAGGCCCCGCCGCCGTACGCGTCGGTGAGGTAGAGCCGGCCGGGCAACTGCAGCGGCGCGCCGCCGGTCCCGGTCGCGACCGTGAGCGAGCCGATCCGGCTCTCCTCGCCGCAGGTGCCGGCGTTCGCCGCCGCCTCGCCGCAGAGCGGGACGTTGCTGATCATGCCGACGACGCCGAGCGGGAAGGCGAACGTCAGCCGGTCGAGATCCTGCTCCCCGTCGGCGCGGCCGATTGAGATCGCGAACGGCGAGTAGGCGCCGGCCGCCGGGTCGAGCGTGCCGGCGGTGAAGCTCGGCGCGAACAGCCCGGTCGGGCAGCCCTGGTCGATCGCGAACGACGAGCTGACGTCGCGGACCGCGCCCGACCACGCGGTCAGCTTGGCGGTGGCGGTCTTCTCGCCGCAGCTGTGCGGGTTGACGAGCGGCGCCCGGTCGCCGCCCTTGAACGTCAGCGACAGGCGCGAGAACGGCAGCTGCGGGTTGTCGACGAAGGTCGTCGTCAGCTGACCGGTCGCCGGGTTCACCGAGATGTTGCCGCGCAGCTTGATCCGCACGCCGCTGCCGGCGGCGGTCAGGAAGAGGCGGTACATCTCGCCCGAGGCCGGATCGCTCGACTGCTGCGTGCCCTGGTAGATCCCGCCCGTGAGCGGCTCCTCGAGCAGCGGCGTGTCGAGCGTCACCGTGCCGATCTTCGAAGCGAACGGGCAGGCCTCTCTGTCACGCGAGTCGAGCCCGAGCTGCGCGTCGGTGCAGGTCTGCAGGCCGTCGGCGACGGGCGGCGAGATCGCCGTCCCCTCCGGCAGCACGACCGTCGCGTCCTTCAGATGCGCGGTCGACAGCGTGTCGGCGTCGTCGCTCTGCGGCACGACGATGTCGACCTCGTAGCCCGACGGCGCCCCGGCGACCGAAGACGCCGGTCTGACCTCGATCGACGGCTCGAACGGGACGGCGTCGCAGCCGGTGACGGCGGGGGTCTGGACCGTCTCTGAGTAGAGCTGCGAACGGACCCACGGCTGCACCATGAGATCGAACGACAGCGGATTCCCTGTGCATGACGACGGGTTCGACATGAACGCCTTCCGCGGCGCCCCCGCGAGCGGACCGCCGAAGTACATGTAGTCCTTCGCACCTCTCGAGCTCAGGATGCCGTCCCAGAGATCGCCGGGACCCTGGTGGTCGGCCGGCACGCCCCAGAAGGTCGCCTCGAAGCGATTGAGGTAGACCGACTCAGGCAGTCGCGGCGCGATCACGGTCAGCCCGTAGTCGCCGTCGGAGCGGCCCTCCGCGACCATCTTGACCGGATAGCCGAGCACGGTCGTGCCGAAGGCCGCCGGCTCGTCCGCCTGCGTCGGAAGGCGGTACAGCCGCCGTGTCCACTGTGGCAGGGCTACTCTCACCCCGGGATAGGCGACGTCGAGCTTGATCGACCCGACCGCCGCCTCCCGCGGGCACGGATCCGTGTCGGCTCGGCCGCTGATGATCCGGTTGATCGCATCGAACGAGCAGGTCGCGGCGATCGTCGGGTTGCCGACCAGTCCCGGCGGCAGCGCCGCCCCGGTCTGCTTCGTCCCCAGCAGGGCGACGTTTCTCGCGTCCCGGTTGAGGTCGAGCGTGACCACGACATCCGGGTGGGCGCCCGCTTGGGTGGTCGACAGCGAGGCCGACTGTCTGCCCGGCTGCAAGCCGTACTCCTCAGCCGCTGCCGGGGCAGCGGCGACAGCGCCGAGTGCGGCGACCGCTCCGACCGCAAGCGCCATGCGTCTCACGTTGCCACGCATTCGCATCCTCCTCATCGCGCGCGCTTGATCGTCGTCTTCACCGTCGCCGAGACGGCCTTGCCGGAGCGAGGCGCGAACCGCACCCGCACCCGAACCGCCACCTTGCCGTGGCGTGCCAGCAGCTTCCGCACCGGTCTGCGCAACCGCAGCTTGACGGTGTAGGACCGCCTCGTGGCGGCCGAACGCCGCATCGCGACCGTTCGTGACCCGCTGACGCGCACCGTCCCAGCCGCGCTCGTCGAGATCCGGATCGTCGCCCCGGTCCTGTCACGACGGACCCGCCGGACGGCCACCCGCGCCGGTGCCGGCTGGAGGTCACTGGGCCCTGAAACGACCTCAGCGGGCCGGTCGCTGCGCGGCGTGCTCGCCGGTCTCCGCGGCTCGACCGGCGGCTGACAGCCGTCTCCTGCACACGACGGCTCAGGCGTCGTCGCGTAGCCGCCGCCGACCCGAACGTCGTAGACGTCGTAGCTCTGGTTGCGGTCGGCCTGATCGAGCCCAGCGGCAGTCACGATGAAGACGTCGTCGCCCGATTCGCTCGCATCATGGAACCACGACGGCTTCGGCGTTCTGCCGTCGCTCAGCAGCACCACGCCACGGCCGGCCTCCCACATGTAGACGTCGCGCAGGCCGTTCTGATCCTCGGGGACGAGCGCCGTTCTCGTGTCGAAGAAGACGCGTCGCCCGTCGGCCGACATCGACCGCTGAGTGACCGTGTGGTTGATCACCGGCTTGGTCGATTCGCCGTCACCGTTCTCGGTCGTTCCTGCCGAGAACGAGGTCAGGTTCGCATGGGAGGTGTAGGTGACCGCGGCCAGGCACGAGAGGCATCTCGGCGTGCTCGGGATTCCGCCGTCGACCGTGAAGCGGTAGACCTGCCCGGTTCCGTTCGTGTCCGGGAAGGCCGGGTCGAGCGGAATCCGCGAGCCGAGCGTCCACACCGCCCCGTCGGCCGTCGTGCCGACCCACGGTATCTCCTGGGGCACCGTCGGGCGGCTGGGCGCCACCATATGGCTCGTTCCCTGCCCCGAACCGTCGAACGTGGAGAGCATCAATCTCCGCGCACTCGAACCGTCGACGTCCATCCACAGCACCTGCGCTCCGGCGTCGTCGATGGCGACGATCGGCCCTCTCAGCCCCGGCAGATAGGTCAACGTGCCGGTCGCGGCGTCCGCCCGGTAATAGTTCGTCTCGCCGGCCGGGGCAGCCGCAGCACCCGCCGCCAGCGCGTCGTTGCTGGCGAAGAAGACGCGGCTGCCGTCCGGCGTCGCGACCGCATAGCCATGCGCCAGCCGGCCGACACCAAGGTCCGGTTCATCAAACGGATCAACGATGCCACCTGCTGCCGGCGTCGTCGGCGCGCCGAGCGCATGCGACAGCAGCCGCGTCCGAGCGCCGTCCTCACGCACGTACAGCTGACGCACCCCGCCGACCGCAGCCGTGAAGAAGAGCCGGCGACCGTCGCGCGACACGGCGTTGCGCTGCGCCAGCTGGTTTCCGATATCCGATCTGGTCGAGTAGCCCGCCGGGAGTACGCCCGACGTGGGCACCGTCCCGTCGGGCAGCACGCCGGCCGGGCGGACGACGCCCTCGCGATACTGATAGAGCCCGTCGCCGCTCCGCGTCTGGTCCTGCTGGGTCAGACGCGCCGCAGAGAGGAAGTAGACCGTCGAGAAATCAGGCGTCCCTCCGAGCACCGCGCCCGGCGACGTGGTCGGGGTCATTCCCGGATCGGGCGCGCTGATCCATCGCTCGCTCCCGACCCCGGATGAGATGTACTGCGAGATCCCTCTCACAGGATTGGGCGGTCCCAACGTGACGCCGTTGGTCGAGAACCCGAGCGTCGACAGGTCCTGCGACGGCCTCGCGTTCGCCTGGGCGCTCGACAGCGCGTCTGTAACGGCATCGTCCGACGTCATCGACAGCGCCGGGCGGACCGCCCAGCCCTTCGCGGACCGCTCGCCGAAGTGGTACAGCATCGCGATCCCGCGCTCGTCCTTCGGGCCCATCTGCGCGCTGGCGACGAAGACCAGCTTCTCGCCGTCGGCGCGTGCGATCACCGGGGCCGGCCGCAGATTCGGATCGACCCCCGCAAACTGCCCACCCGGGTTCTGCCACGAGATCCACTCGTACGCCCGGCAGTCGGGCAGGTGGGTCGAGCCCTGGGCGGCGCGGATGGCGGCGTTGGGGCAGTCGTCGTCGGCGGCCGCGGCGGGTGCGGCGCTCGCGAGCAGCGCGAGGGCGGCCGTCCCGCAGAGGGCCGCGGCGCCGCGCAGGCGCAGCGCGCGACCGGCGGCGCGCGCGCTCACCGCGCCACGCGAATTCACGTCGAACGAACCCATCGCTCAGCGCCCCGCGTGAGACGGACGGACGGACGACGGGTGAAGCGGCAGGTCAGCGCCTGACCTGCGAAGGGCGCGGAAGCCGGCACGGCCGGACCCCGCAGCACCGGCCACGCGGGCACGGAGCGTTGGCATGCATCTCTCCTCAGAGAAGGGTTTGAGACGAACGAAGGACTGAGCGCTGACGCTCACCCCGTACTGCGACCTCTGCTCTACCTCCGGCCCTTCACCGGGAGCTGCCGCGACCCACACGCGGCACGACCCGTCAATTGTACGAAGCTGTTTCGTCGCACGCAACCGGCAACCCGGCGCAACGCCTGGCGCGCGCGCAGCGCCGCGAGCAGCGGCGTCGCCGCGGGCCGCAGCGCGTCGAGCGCCGGCGCGATCGCCGCCGCGACGCGCACGTCCCGCGCGGCGGGCACCGTTGAGTAGAAGGCGGCGATCCCGGCCGTGATCGCCGCGTGCGCGCCACCGCGCCGCAGCGCCGTCGTCGTCGCGACCGACCGCCGCGCCGCCCGCTCGACCCGTCTCGCCGGCACGGCGCCGCCGCAGCAGTCGACGAGATACGAGCGGCCTGTCACCTCGATGTCGGAGGCCGCGTCGACCACGCCGTCGAGCAGCGTGCTGAGCACGCAGACGTCCGGCCAGTAGGCGTCCGCGACCGCCGCCGCGTCGGCGGTGGTCGCAGCGGGATCGGCCGCGGTGCCCAGCAGCGCGAGGACCGCCAGGTCCGAGACGCCGCCGGCGAGGATCTCCCACCACTCGTAGTCGTCCGCGCCGGGCTGCTGGAGCGCCCATGCCCGCGCCGGGCCGTAGCCGCCGCTGCGCAGCGCGGCGTGGACATGGCTCTGCGCATGCGCGCACCGGTCGGCGGCGGCCAGGGCGGCCGGTGCGACGGCCGCGGCCGACGGCAGCGCCGCGAGCCGCTCGCGGCAGGCCGTCGCCAGCTCCCGCAGGTAGCCGCCGTCGCGGGCGGGGAGATCGGCGAGGCGCTCCCCGCCCCGGTCGGGGGCGCCGAGCGCGACTGCGAGCGCGCGGTGGAGGCGCAGGCCGTCGCGGCGCGGGTCGGTCGACGGCCGCTCGCCGAGCGTGTCGAGGTAGTCGTACAGCAGCTGCCAGGCGACGAGCAGCTCGATCGTCGTGCGCTGGTGGACCCGCGGCGCGAGCGTCGCGAACGCGGCCGCCGCCTCCGCGTTCGCCGCCTCGCCGGCGATCGTCGCGAGCGCGAGCGCGCGCAGCTCGCAGTCGGGGATCGCCGCCGCGCGCCGCGTCCAGCGGGCGATCTCCTCCGCCGCGACGGGGACGACCACCGCCTCGTAGCGCACGACCATCGCGAGCGCGGCCGGCAGCGGCGAGCGGAGGGAGCCGAGCCGCGGCACGAGCGCCCTCACCGCTTCCCGAGCGCCAGCCGCGGCGGCGGGTTCGAGCCGAGGTAGCCGGGGATCGCGGTCGTCGCGATCGCCACCAGCGCGATCGTCGCGCACGCGACGGCCGTCTGCCCCGGCGACCACGACCACGGCGCCGGGTACCCCGTCGTCTCCTGCAGCCAGCGGCCGAGCAGCAGGTGGCCGAGCGTGCCCGTCACCAGGCCGGCGGCGCAGCCGGCGAGCAGGATCAGCCCGGTCTCCAGCAGCAGCGCCCGCCAGATCGCGAACCGGCTCCACCCCGCGATCGCGACGGCGGCAAGCTGGGGCCGGCGCTCGCGGATCGCGGCCGCCATCGCGATCGCGATCGCGATCGCCGCGGCGAGCAGCAGCATCGCCGCGATCTGGCGCAGCCGGGCGAGCCCCGCGCCGGCGACGGCGTTGGCGTGGTCGAGCCGCTCGGCGGCCGTCTGGGCCTGCAGCCCGCTGACCGGGCCGAGCAGGCGCGCGACGCGGTCGCGGACGACGGCCGCCGGCACGCCCGGCTCGACGTCGACCTCGAGCGCGCTCGGCGCGGAGGTCGCCCACGCGCGGGCGTAGTCGTCGGCGTTCATCACGATCGCGCCCGGGCCCCAGCCAAGGTTGGTCGTCGTCGCCGCAACGCGATACCGGCGCGTCCCCGTCGGCGTCGGCAGCTCGATCACCGCGCCGAGGCCGGCGCCCTGCTGGCGCGCGATCGCCGCGGAGACGGTGACCCACCCGCCGAGCCGCAGCCGCGCGGTCGCGCTCGCCGCGTCGCCGTCGATCAGCTGCGACGGCGGGACCATCACCCGATCCCGCGCCGGCCGGCCGATCACCCACGCCCGCCGCTCGCCGACGTCGAGCAGCCCGCCGTAGTACTCGCGCACCTCCGCGACGCCCGGCAGGCCGGCGATCTCCTGCGCCCGCGAGCGGAACGGCTGCAGCGCGAGGTCGTCGCCGTCGTGCGCCACCCACACGTCGGCCGTCGAGACGTACTCGGCGTAGTCCTCGGAGAGCCCGTCGAGCAGGTTCGTGCGCGCGCCGCCGATCGCGAGCGTCCCGCAGACCGCGACCGCGCACGTCGCCGCCAGCGCGAGCGACCGGACGTTGGCGGCGCGGACCGCGCCGAGCGCGACCGCCAGCACGGTCGGCCGGTCGAGGCGCTCGACCTGCTCGGCGACCTTCAGCACGACCGCGAGCGCCGCCGGCACGGCGAGCACCGTCGCGACGACGAGCAGCCCGACCGCGATCATCGTCGCCGCCGACCACACCAGCGCGAGCCCCCACGCGAGCGCCGTGAGCGCGACCGCCGCGACGGCCATCCACCGCCGCGTCGCCGGCTCGATCCGCTGGCCGACCTGCGCGCCGGCGCGGTGGACCGCGTTGACCGGCCGGCCGCGCCGGAGGTCGAACAGCGGCTGGGCCGCGGCGAGGCAGGCGACGACCGTCCCGCCGGCGATCGCCGCGGCGAACGCCCACCACGCGAAGCGCATCGTCGTGCCGATCGGGAACGCGAACGCGAGGTAGGCGGGCGGCTCCAGCGACGCCGACCGCGTCAGCGCGTAGCCCGCCGCGACCCCCGCCAGGGAGGCGACGAGTCCGAGCGCGGCGGCCTGCGACAGCGCGACCAGCGCCGCCTGCCCGTCGCCGTAGCCGTGGATGCGCAGGTGCGCCAGCTCGCGGCGGCGGGACGGGACCGTCAGCAGCATCGCGGTCGCCGTCAGCAGCAGCCCGACGACCGCGGCCACCGCCGCGAACATCACCGTCGCCTGATCGTTGGGCGCGGTCGCGAGCGCCAGCGCGCGCAGCTCCTCGTCGACCGCGCCGACGGCGAGCCGGTCGCCGACCAGCCGCTCGATCGCCGCGCGGCTCTCCGGCGCCCGCCCCGGCAGGCTCTTGACGAGGATCTGCGTCACGCGGCCGTCGAGCCCGCTCAACGCCTGCACCCGCTCCAGCGAGCCGGCGGCGATCCGCCCGTTCGCGAGCGAGCCGATCTCTCTCTCGCCGAGCACGCCGTTGACGCGCGTCGCGCGCGCGTGGCCGCGGACCGCGACGGCGACGTCGCGCGCCGCGCCCTCGCCGGCCGGCAGCCCGAGCGCCTCCCCGGCCGCGTTCGCGAGGTAGACGCCCGGCAGCACGAGCAGCCCCCGCAGCGCGAGCGTCGACCCGATCCCGCCGACCTCGGCGAACGACTCGTCGATGCCGACGAGGTCGACCGCGGTCGTCCGCGTCCCGTTGCGCAGGACGGCGTGCTGGGCGAGCATCGGCGCCGCCGCGTCGACCGCGTCGATCGCGCGGATCCGCTCGACGAGCGCGGCCGAGAAGCCGCCGCTGTCGCGCGCGGAGATCTGCACGTCGGCCTTCCCCGCGATCCCGCGGACCATCTCCTTGGCGCTCGCGGTGATGCTCGCGTTCGCGACGAGCACCGCGAAGACGAGCGCGACGCCGGTCGCGATCCCCGCGGCGGCGAGCAGCTCCTGCAGCCAATGGCGCTGCAGCCGGGCGCGATAGAGGTTCGCGAGGACGCTCGCCCGCACCACGGCCGACCTCACCCCGCCTGTCGCGTCGCGTCGCGCGGCGCCGGGCGCACGACGCCGTCCTCGAGCGTCAGCGCGCGGTCGGCGAGCGCGATCATCCGCTGGTCGTGGGTCGCCACGAGCACGGCCCGCCGCCGCTCGTGCGCGACGCGCCGCAGCAGCTCGACGAGCGCGCGACCGGCCTGCGAGTCGAGGCTGCCGGTCGGCTCGTCGGCGAGCACGAGCTGCGGATCGGTGCTGAGCGCTCTGGCGAGCGCGGCGCGCTGACGCTGCCCGGTCGACAGCTGCTCCGGACGATGGGTGAGACGATCGCCGAGGCCGAGCTCGCGCAGCAGCCGCGTGCCGCGCCGCTGCGCCTCGCTCGGCGCGACGCCCGCCGCCTCCAGCCGCAGGCCGACGCTGCGGTGAATCGACATCCCCTCGACCAGCTGCGGCTCCTGCGCGACGATCCCGAGCGTGTCGCGGCGCCAGCGCGACGCCCCGGCGCCGGCGCGCGGGACCGGCTCGCCGTCCCAGGTGACGACGCCGTCGTCGGGCGCCTCGAACCCGGCCGCGACCGACAGCAGCGTCGACTTGCCGGACCCGCTCGGCCCCACCAGCGCGACGAGCTCGCCGCGCTCGACCGCGAGCGTGACGTCGGCGAGCGCCCGCACCGTCTCCCCGCCGGCCCGGAAGCTGCGGGCGACGCCCTCCATCCGCAGCGCCATCAGGCCGTTCCGGGCCCCGCCCGCCGGGCGTCGAGCGAGACGACCGGGGCCGGCGGCCGCGTCGGCTCGCCGCGCAGCGCGCCGCGCTGGAGCGTCAGCGCCCGCGCGCCGGCGAAGGCGTGGCCGTCGTGGTCGGTGGCGAGGACGGCGAGCCCCTCCTCGCGCACGAGCGCCCGCAGCAGCTCCCACAGCCGCTCGCGCTCCGGCTTGGGGCTGCCTGCCGCCGGCTCGTCGAGCAGCACGAGGCGGGGGCGGTTGACGAGCGCCCGGGCGAGCAGCACGCGGACCCGCTCGGCGTGCGACAGCTGCCACGGCTCGGCGTCGGCGAGCCCGTCGACGCCGCAGCGCATCAGCAGCTCGTCGGCGCGGTCGCGGGCGCGCCAGCGCGAGGTCAGCCGCAGCGCCGGCCAGGCGACCTGGTCGATCACGCGCTCGCCGGCCGCGGCGATGAACGCCTCGGGGCCGTCGACCGCCCACGCGATCCCGGCCTCGCGCCCGAGCGCGACCCGCGGCGGCCCGCCGTCGAAGCGCACGGCGCCCTCGTCGGGGTCGAGCAGCCCCGCGGCGACCTCCAGCAGCGTCGTGCGGCCGGATCTCGGCGGGCCCCAGACGGCGACGAAGCCGCCGGCGTCGAGCTGCAGCGACGCGTCGTCGAGCCCGATCGCCTTCGCCGAGTAGCGGTGCGTGACCCGCTCGATGCTCAGGAGCGCGCTCATCCGACCTGCTCCGCGATCCCGTCGCGGGCGTCCTGGCACCACTGGAGCTCGGCGACGATCCGCGTCCGCAGGGCGTCGCGCGCGAGCCGCTGCACGAGGTCCGCTCCCGGCTGCGGGCCGCGCAGGCCCTCGGCCGCGGCGCACAGCCGCTCCTCGCACAGGTCGACGATCCGCAGCATCGTCGCGTGGTCTCCCGCCCGGGTCGAGTGCAGCCGCGTGAGCGCGTCTCTGACGGGCAGGCGCTGCTCGATCGGGCTCACCAGCCACGCGCGCCACGCCGCGACGCCCGCGGCGGTCGCGCGATAGCGCGCCGGCTTGCCGGCGTCGGCCGGCATCACGAGCTCGGCGCGGCGCAGCGCCGCGACATGCTCGTAGGCATGCTGGCGCTGCCACGAGCTGAACACGACGGCGTAGCGCGTGGCGACGGACATCCCGATTGCGTTGCGTGTCATCGGCAACTCGCTCAGCACGATCTGCGCCAGCACGGCGTTGCGCACCAGCGACTCTCCATGTCCCATCCGCGTGCTCGCACCAGCGTTTTCGACTGTGCGATCGACCTGCACGGCGCGAGCCTAGTCAAACGCTCGTGTTCGCTTCAAGCGACGGTCAATAATCCGCAGTTTAGTGGAACAACGCCAGCGGACGGTTGAATCGCCGACATCTGCGGCCCCACGGGCGAAGTGGCCGATCGATCAACGACTGTCCAAGTTGGACGTTCACCGAGGACGGTCCAATTTGGACGTTCACCGTGGACGTTCCACGCTGGACTTCCACCGTGGACTGTGCACGCGCAGATCGAGGTGACAGCCTGAATGCCCGTGGGCATCGGACGATGCGTCGGACGTCACGCCCTTCGACCCGAGTGCAAACCCACTCGTTCGCGGCCCACCCCAAAGCACTCGGCCGGACGGTTTTCTTCCTCTCCCGTCCGGCCGAGTGCATCAATTGCGGCTACGCTTGGCCCTTCTCGACGGAGGAGGAGCCCCCTTGCCGGATCACTCTCGCCGGCGCCGGATCGTGCGGCCGGTGCTCAGTGCGCTGATCGCGTTCGCGGCCGCGGCCGCGTTCGCCGCCGCCCCCGCACAGGCGAAGACGATCAAGGTCGTCGAGCGCGCTCGGCTCGGCCTGGTGAGACAGCACGGCTCGACGATCGACCTGCGCGGCAAGGTGCGCGGAACGTTGAGCGGTCCCGTGCTCGCGCGCTTCAACGTGCGCCTGCTGTCGGTCACGGGATTGGTGACGATCTTCCCCAAGGGCGGCGGCTCGCTGTCGTTCTCGGTCGCCGGCCGCGCCCGCTCCGCCGCCGTCCGCGCCCGCTTCTCCGGCTCGGTGACCGTCACCGGCGGGACGGGGCGGTGGGCGGGTGCGCGAGGGCGCGGCAGCTTCGACGGCGTCGTCAACCGGCGGACGTGGGCCGCGACCGCGACCGTCCGCGCGCGCATCTCGACGTGAGGGGCCGCTCGCTGCGCGGACCGACGGTCGCGCTGGCGGCGGCGCTCGCCGTCGCGGCGGTCTTCGCGGCGGCGCCGGCCGACGCCGCGCGCCTCACGGCCGGCCTCGGCCCGTCAGCCCGGCTGGGGCAGCCGAGCCCGATCCGGCTCGGCCTCGAGATCGACGACCGCCCGGCCACGCTGAAGCGGATCGAGCTGAAGTTCCCGGACGGCTTCGGGATCTCGACCAGCGGCCTCGGCATCGCCGCCTGCCGTCCACCCGCGGCCGTGATCAGGGCGATCGTCCTGCCCAACACCGGGGGCCTTGGCGGCTGCTCGCCGAATGCCGTGATCGGCTTCGGCTCGGCGCTGGCCGACGTGCGCATCGACACGATGACGATCCCGGAGCTGGCGGACGTGACGGTCCTCACCGGCTCGGTCAGCGGGGCGCGGAAGCTGAGGCTGATCTACTACATCGACGGCCGCCACCCGTTCGGAGCGCGGCTGGTCTTCGCCGGCACGCTCGCGCAGGCGCGGCCGCCGTGGGGCGGATCGATCTCGCTCGTGGTGCCGAGCATCCCGACCCTGCCGTCTGGGGCGACGTTGGCGCTGCGCCGCATCCGCGTCTCGATCGGCGAGAACGTGACCTATCGCGAGCGCCGGGGCAGACGGCGCGTCGCGTACCGACCCAGAGCGGTCGCGGTCCCGGCCACGTGCCCGCGCCGGGGCTTCCGCTTCCAGGCGCGCCTCGTCTTCGCCGACGGCTACCGGACGTCGAGCGACGCGGTCGTCCCCTGCCCACGGCGGGCGATGGCGCCCCGGACCCGCGGGTAGCGTGGGGAGAGCCCGAGCGCAGCGGGCCTGACGGGCGCGGCGCGCCCGGCTGGTGATCGCTCCCGGCGGCGCGGGTAAGTCAGGGGAGACCCCCTCCCCGGCGAAGACGAGGGCTCCGTGACCGATCCCAGCAGCCTCAACCCTCAACAGCGCGACGCCGCCCTCGAACGGATGGCGCGCGAGACGTTCGAGATCCTCGTGATCGGCGGCGGCGTCGTCGGCGCGAGCGCCGCGCTCGACGCGGCGACGCGCGGGCTGTCGGTCGCGCTCGTCGAGGCGCGCGACTTCGCGTCGGGCACCTCGAGCCGCTCGAGCAAGCTGATCCACGGCGGGCTGCGCTACCTGGAGCAGTTCGAGTTCGGGCTCGTGCGCGAGGCGCTGAGGGAGCGCAGCCTGCTGCTCAACCGGATCGCACCGCATCTGGTCAAGCCGGTCCCGTTCCTCTATCCGCTGGGCGAGCATGTGTGGGAGCGGGCCTACGTCGGCGCCGGCATGGTGCTCTACGACGAGATGGCCGGCCACGACGGCGTCCCCAGACACCGCCATCTGACGAAGAGACAGGCGCTGCGGATCGCGCCGGGCCTCAAGCCCGACGCGCTGATCGGCGGCATCCAGTACTACGACGGCAGAGTCGACGACGCCCGCCACACGCTGACGGTCGTGCGCACCGCCGCCCACTACGGCGCGGCCGTCGCCAACAACGCGCCGGTCGTCGGCTTCCTGCGCGAGGGCGAGCGCGTCACCGGCGTGAGCGTGCGCGACGTCGCGAGCGACCGGGTGATCGAGGTCCGCGCCCAGCAGGTCGTCAACGCGACCGGCGTCTGGACCGACGACCTCCAGCACCTCGTCGGCGAGCGCGGCAAGTTCCGCGTGCGCGCCTCCAAGGGCGTCCACCTCGTCGTGCCGAGAGACCGGATCCAGCTCGACACCGGCCTGATCCTCAGAACGGAGAAGAGCGTCCTGTTCGTGATCCCGTGGGGCCGCCACTGGATCGTCGGCACGACCGACACCGACTGGGAGCTGCACAAGGCCCACCCGGCCGCCAGCCGCACCGACATCGACTACGTGCTCGAGCATGCCAACAAGGTGCTGTCGCAGCCGCTCACGCACGAGGACGTCGAGGGCGTCTACGCCGGCCTGCGGCCGCTGCTGGCGGGCGAGTCGGAGTCGACCAGCACGCTCAGCCGCGAGCACAGCGTCGCGGTCCCGGTGCCGGGCCTCGTCGCCGTCGCCGGCGGCAAGTACACGACCTCGCGCGTGATGGGCAAGGACGCGATCGACGCCGCCGCGCGCGGCATCGACCGCCAGGTGCCGCCGTCGGCGACCCACACGACCGAGCTGCTCGGCGCCGACGGCTACCACGCGCTGTGGAACGGCCGCCACCGGCTCGCGCAGGAGAGCGGCCTCCACGTCGCGCGGATCGAGCACCTGCTCAACCGCTACGGCTCGCGGATCGACGAGCTGCTCGACGTCGTGAGAGAGCGGCCGGAACTGGCCGAGCCGCTGCCCGGCGCCGACGACTACCTCCAGGTCGAGGTCGTCCACGCCGCCTCCCACGAGGGCGCCCGCCACCTCGACGACGTGCTCGCCCGCCGCACGCGGATCTCGATCGAGACCTTCCACCGCGGCGTCGAGACGGCGCAGCGGGCCGCCGAGCTGATGGGCGAGGCGCTCGGCTGGAGCAGAGCGCAGGTCAGAAGAGAGGTCGAGACCTACCGTGCCCGCGTCGACGCCGAGCGCCGCTCCCAGCAGGAGCCGGACGACGAGGCCGCCGACGAGGTCCGCACCGCCGCGCCCGACCTGCTGGCCGGCGTCACCGCCGACGTGTGAGGGGCGGGCGGTGAGCGTTCCCCGGCACCGAGGGGGAGTCCGGTGCCGGGGATTGCCCGTGCGGTGATGCGCGGATCACCTGTCGTGAGGTGCGGCGATCCGCGCGGCCGCCGGTCCGATCCCGGTTGCCCGCAAGGGGAGATCGGGCTCCGGGACCTGGTCGCGAGCGTGTGCGCTCCGGGCTCGCGGTCGCCGGCGATCACCTGTCCGCAGCCGCACGTCCACCCGTCGGGGGTTCGAGGCGGGCGCGCGATCTGCATGACGGAGCGCACCTTGCCGATCCCCTCGCCACCTCGCCATATCGAAAATCCAACGTTCGATTTTCGAGTACTTCGCGTGCTGGTAGTCGGTTGCGCGGCTCGGAGGCGGTGGGTAGGGTCGGCGCCTGACCGTAACGGGGTCGTGTTCGGGGGTCGGACCTCTCTGGGGAGTGGAATGGGTCAAGCGCAAGCGAAGCGTGATTGGAACCGGGGGGCGCCGTGGAGGGGTGCAGTGCTCGGAACGCTGGTGGAGCGACAGAGCTACCCGTACGAGATCGCCAACCGGCTGAAGCACCTGCTCGGTCCGGACGCGGGGCTGGAGCCGCCTGATCTCTACCCGATCGTCGCGCGGCTGGAGAGAGACGGACTGATCGAGGTCGTCGAGCGGGTGCGCGAGCCGGGACAGCGGCAGGCGCGCATCGTCTACCGGGCGACGCCGGCGGGCGCGCGCGCGTTCGACGACTGGATCCGCACGGGGTCGCGGCCTTCTCCGCGGCGGGGGGAGCTGCTGACGAAGCTCGCGGTCGCGCGGCCCGGCGACATCCCGGCGCTGTTGGAGCAGCTCGCGGAGGCCGAGGAGCATCTGCTCGCGCTGCTCGAGAGCGCCGACGACCTCGAGCTGGCCTTTCCGGACGGGTCGTGGCAGCAGCTGATAGTCGACGCCCAGCGCGATCACGCGCTGGCGCACTGGCAGGCGGAGCTGCGCGCGATCGGCAGCATCCGTCGACGGCTGGAGACGTTCGAGGGCCGGGAGCGCGCCCGGTCGCGATGAACGCGCTGCTGTCGCTGGAGGGCGTCACCGTCCGCTACGCGCCGGAGCTGCGCAATGCGCTCACCGTGCTGTCGTCGGTCGACCTTCAGATCGGCCCGCGCGAGACGGTCGGCGTGCTGGGACTCGAGCGCAGCGGCAAGTCGACGTTGCTGCGCGTTCTGGCAGGCGCGCTGCCACCCGACGCGGGCGTCGTCAGGTGCGAGGGTCGCGACCTCTACGCGGTTCCCGAGCGTGAGCGGGCCGAGCTGGTGCGGTCGACGATCGGCTTCGCGGATCCGGCTTCGCTCGCGGCGTCGGGGCGCTACGAGCGGGTCGTCGACCTGGTCGCGCTCGGTTTGCTCAGCGGCGGCCGGAGCATGCGCGAGGCCGAGATCGCCGCGCGGCGTGCGCTGTCGGCCGCCGGGGCGTCGAGCTGCGCGGAGCACCACCCGGTCGAGCTGACGCGTGCCGAGCGGGTCCGCGTCGCGGTCGCCCGGGCGTTGGCGCGCCAGCCGCGGGTGCTGCTCGTCGACGAGCCGGCCGCGCTGCCGCAGCCCGAGGAGGTCGATGCGATCACCCGTCTGCTGCGCAGACTGGCGAGAGAGCGGCAGATCGCGCTCGTCGTCGCCTCCCAGGATCCCGCCGTCGTGCGCGGCGCCGATCGGGTGGTGCACGTGACCGACGGCGCGTTGAGGACCACGACCCGCCCAGGCGTCGTCGTGCAGCTGCGGCCCGCCAGCGGCGCGTGACCGCCGCCGCGGCCCCGGTCGGCTCCGCGGGACTGGAGCTGCGAGACGTCGTCAAGCACTACCGCGCCGGAACCGAGCTGGTGCGTGCCGTCGACGGCGTCTCGCTCGCGCTCGCGCCCGGCGAGGTCGTCGCGCTCTACGGACCGAGCGGCGCCGGGAAGACGACGCTGCTGCAGCTCGCTGCCGGTCTGCTGGCTCCTGACGCCGGCGAGGTGCTGTTCGACGGTCGCCCGGTGCCGACGAGCGGCGAGCGGCACGATCGCCTCCGCCACGAGGTCAGCGTGATCCTGCAGGCCACGCACCTCGCGCCGCGCGAGAGCGCGCTGGACAACGCGTCCGTGCGGTTGCTCGCCACCGGGCGCAGCTTCCGGGAGGCGCGGCGGCTGGCGCGCCCGTGGCTGGAGCGCGTCGGGCTGGAGGAGCGTGCCGACCAGCCGGCAGGGCAGCTGTCGATGGGGGAGCGGCAGCGGGTCGCGATCGCGCGAGCGCTGGCGAGCGACCCGCGGCTGCTGCTCGCCGACGAGCCGACCGCGGCGCTCGACTCGGCGCGCAGCCGCGAGATCCTCCAGCTGCTGGTCGACGTCGGCCACCACCATCGCATCCCCGTGCTGCTGGTCACGCATGACCCCGCCGCGGTCGACGTCGTCGACCGCGCGCACACGCTGCGCGACGGTTCGCTGCTCGACGGCGTCGACGCGACGCTCCTGGGGCTCGCATGAGATCTCCGACGATCCTCGGCGTCCGGCCGACCGTGCTGCTCGGCCTCTATCGGTGGCGGGTGCGCGCGCATCCCGGCAAGGAGCTGCTCGCCGCGGCCGGGGTCGCGGTCGGCGTGGCGCTGATCTTCGGGGTGCTCGTCGCCAACACGAGCATGACCCGCTCGGCCGGCGATCTCGTGCGCAGCATCGTCGGCTCCGCGCAGCTGCAGCTCGCCGCCCGCTCGACCGACGGCATGCCCGCTGGCGTCGCCGACCAGGTCGCCGCGGTGCCGGGGGTGCGCAACGCCGTGCCGGTGCTGCGCGTGCAGGCGACGCTCGTCGGGCCCGGCGGCCGCCGGCCCGTGCAAGTGATGGGCGTGACGCCCGCGCTCGCCGAGCTCGACGGCACGCGCACCCAGGGGTGGGGCAGAGGCGGCCTGCCGCTCGCGCAGGGCTTGACGTTGCCGGCGACCGTCGGCCGTGCCGTCGGTGCCGAACCGGGCGAGCACGTCCGGCTGCTGATCGGCGGCGAGGAGCGCGCGGTCGTGGTCGGGACGCTGTTGGGCTCCGACACGATCGGCACGCTCGACGGGATGCCGATCGCGGTCGCTCCGCTCGCGCTGTTGCAGGTGCTGGCCGGCATGTCGGATCGGATCTCGCAGGTGCTCGTCCAGACCGACCCCGACCGGCTCGCCGAGGCCCGCCGCGGGCTCGAGCGGGTCGCCGGCGACCGGCTCGACGTGACCGCTGCCGATCACGAGCTGCGGCTGCTCGAGACGACCGCGCGACCGAACGACCTCTCGACCGGATTGTTCGCCGCGATCAGCGCGATGGTCGGCTTCCTGCTGGCGTTCAACGCGATCCTGCTGACCGTGCCCGAGCGGCGCCGGTGGATCGCCGAGCTGCGCATGCAGGGGTGGGCCGCGCGTCAGATCGTGCTCACGCTGCTGTTCGACGCGCTCGTGCTCGGCCTGCTCGCCTCCGGCCTCGGCGTCCTGCTCGGCATCGTGCTCTCCCGCACCCTGTTCGATGCGGTGCCGGCCTACCTCGCGTTCGCGTTCCCGCTCGGCACCCAGCAGATGCTGACCGCAGGGGCGGTGCTGGTCGCGATCGCCGGTGGCGTGCTCGCGACGGTGATCGCGTCGCTGCTCCCCACGCTCGACCTCCGCTCCCCGCGGCCCGACCTCGTGCTCGCCCAGCCCGGCGAGGCGGGTGAGGCGCTCCGGCCCGCCGTCACGAAGACGCTCGCGCTCGCCGGCTTGGCGACGATCGCGCTCGCCACGCTCCTCGCGATGCTCGCCCCGCCGCTGACCGTCGCCTCCGGCGTGCTGCTCGCGGCGGCGACGCTGCTGCTGATCCCAGCCGCCTTCGACATCTCGACCCGACTGCTGGCCCGCGCGCTCGCTGGAGTGCGCCGCTCGGTCCTGCCGCTCGCCGTCGTCGAGCTGCGGGCCGCGGCGACGCGATCGATCGCCGTCGCGTGCGTCGCAGCGCTCGCCGTCTACGGCTGCGTCGCGATCCAAGGCGCCCGCTCGGATCTGATCCGCGGACTCGATCGCAACTTCGGCGACTACCTCGAGACCGCCGATCTGTGGGTCACGACCGGCGGCGACGACCTCACGACCAACAGCTTCCGGCTGCCCGCCGGAGCCCTCGCGACGATCGAGCGGCTGCCGCAGGTGAGATCGGTGCGGCGCTACCAGGGCGGGCTGCTCGACGTCGAGGACCGGCGCCTGTGGGTGATCGCCCGGCCGGCCGAGGACCGCGCGATGGTCCCCGCCTCGCAGCTGCTCGCGGGCGACCTCACCGCCGCCACCGACCAGCTGCGTGCCGGCGGCGCGGTCGCGATCTCGCAGGCGATCGCCGACGACCGCCAGCTCGCGCTCGGCGACACCCTCGAGCTGCCCACCCCGGCCGGCATCGCCCACCTGCGGGTCGCGGCGGTCACGACCAACCTGGGCTGGCCACCCGGCGCCGTGATCCTCAACGCGACCGACTACCGGCATTGGTGGCGCAGCCACGCCCCGACGGCGCTGCAGATCGACCTCCAGCCCCGTGCCGACCGAGCGCTCGCGGCCCGTGCGGTCCACGCAGCGCTCGGCGACACCCCGGCGCTGCGGGTCCAGACCGCCGCCGAGCGCACCGCGCAGTACGCGTCGCTGTCGCGCCAGGGGCTGCGGAGCCTCCAGCAGATCGCGACGCTGCTGCTGATCGCCGCCGGGCTCGCGGTCGCGCTCGCGCTGGCCGCCGCCTTGAGCCAACGCCGACCGCGGCTCGCCTGGCTCAAGGTCGACGGCTTCAGCAGCGGCCAGCTGTGGCGGTCCGTGCTCGCCGAGAGCACGCTCGTGCTGCTGCTCGGCGGGGTCGCCGGCGGGCTCACCGGCCTCTACGGCCATCTGCTCGCGAGCCGTTGGCTCCAGATCGCGACCGGCTTCCCGGCGCCCTTCAGCCTCGGCGGGCTCGAAGTAGCCGCCACCGTCGGTCTGCTCGCCGCCATCGCGCTGACGACGATCGCGATTCCCGGCTGGCTCGCGGCGCGCGTCCCGCCCCGCGCCACCTTCCAGGGCTAGCGTGCACGGGCGCCATGCTGCGCCCATGCACACAGAAACGCAGCCCATCGCCGCCGCGGCGGCCTTCGCGCTCGCCGCTGCCCGCTATTGGAGCGCCGTCTGGCCGCTCGCTGCCTGCGAGATCCGCCGCTGCCACCAGCTCGCCGCCGCCATCCCCGACCCGCGGCTGCGCGCCGCCGCCCAGGAGAACCTCCGCGACGAGCGCGGCAACCTCGAGGGCGCGGCCGCGTACGCCGTGCTCGCGGGCCGCGGTCACCGCCGGCCGCTGCTCGAGGCGCTCGTCGGCTTCCAGGCGATCTACGACTACGTCGATACGCTCGTCGAGCACCCCGATCACGCCGAGCCCACGAGAGCCCGCCGCCTCCACCAGGCGCTCGCCGACGCGGTCAGCCCCGCCACGCCGCCGACGCGCGACTACTACGGCACCGTCCACGCCCCCGACGGCGGGTACCTGACCGCGCTCGTCAGCCGCTGCCGCAGCGCCGTCGCCCTGCTTCCCGGACACCGGGCCGCCGAGCCGGTCGCCGGCGAGCGCGTCGCGCGCATGATCGCCTACCAGGTCCACAACCACACCGAGCAGACCGACCGGACGGCGCTCGCCGCCTGGGGCGCCGCGATCGCACCGCCCGGCAGCGACCTGCGCTGGTGGGAGAGCGCCGCGGCCGCCGCCAGCAGCCTGGCGGTCTTCGCACTGCTCGCCCACGCCGCCCGCAAGGACCTGACCGGGGCGGCCGCCTCGGAGATCGCCGAGGCGTACGTCCCCGCCGGGGCGCTGCACGTCCTGCTCGACAGCCTCGCTGACCGCACCGCGGATGAGCGCACCGGCGATCACAGCCTCGTCAGCCACTACCGCGATCAAGCCGAGACGACCGCCCGCCTCACCGAGCTTGCGACGACTGCGCGCGAGCGCGCGCTCCAGCTCCCCGCCGGCGCCACGCACGCGACGATCATCGCCGCGATGGGCTGCTACTACCTCGCCGCCGTCGACGACGCGCCGCGGGCCGCTCCAGCGATCGCGGCCGCGCTCGGCCCTACGGCAAGGCCGTCGCTGCTGATCCTCCGCGTCCGACGCGCACTCGCCCACCGCTCCGCGCCCGCCCGCTGACCGCGGGCGTGCGCCGGCTCATGGACCCGCGCCTACCGCCGGCGCGCGGTGCTCGAGGTCGCCATCGCCCGCGCGAGCTGCTCGGCGTCGAGCGGGGGGACGGGCAGCGGGGTGACCTCGTCGCGGCGGGCGCGCAGGCCGTCGAGCACGATCGCGAGGAAGCGGCGCCACAGCTCGGGCTCGACCTCGCGCGCGAAATCGAGGACCGTGCCGAGCATCAGCTGGAGCACCGGCGCGTCGACGCCGCGGACGTCGTGGCGCAGCTGGCCGCTGGCGCGCGCCCGGTCGAACAGCGCGATCACGACCGGCGCCATGCGGTCGCGCGCGTGGTCGACGCGGCAGGGGTCGGGCGAGGCGGCGAACAGCAGCTCCTTGAGGCCCCTGTCGCTCGCCTGCTCGACCAGCGCCTGCTCGAGGAACCAGACGAGCCCCTCCCACGGGTCGTCGTGCGCGAGCCCCTGCTCGGCGATCGCCGCCAGCGCCTCCATCCGGTCGACGAAGAGGGCGTCGATCAGCTCCGCCTTGTCGGAGAAGCGGCGATAGACGGTGCCGACGCCGACGCCGGCGTGCTGGGCGATGTCGTCCATCGTCACGCCGAGGCCGCGCTCGGCGAAGACCGCGGCGGCCGCGTCGAGGATGCGGCGGCGGTTGCGCTCGGCGTCGCGCCGCAGCGGGCGCTCCGCCTCGGCCGCCCCGCCGGGGGCGGGGGTGCTCGGTTCGGCCCCGGTGCTCACCCGATCAAACCTACCAAAGCGGAGACATGGCCTCCGCTTCGTGCTACATTGCTGCGCCGAAGTCGAGACGGTCGCCCATTTCGATGACCGTCCACTTCTCCTCTCTCCTCTCCACCGGCACGCGGAAAGGCCCATGCCCTCCCCCTCCTCTCCTGTCTCAACCAATCCCCACCACGCGCGCCGCTGGTGGATCCTCGCGCTGATCGGCGTCGCGCAGCTGATGGTCGTGCTCGACGCGACGATCGTGAACATCGCGCTTCCGTCGGCCCAGAGAGCGCTCGAGTTCTCCGACGCGAACCGGCAGTGGATCGTCACCGCCTACGCGCTCGCGTTCGGCTCGCTGCTGTTGATCGGCGGCCGCATCGGCGACCTCTTCGGCCGCAAGCAGGTGTTCGTCGTCGGCCTGATCGGCTTCGCCGTCGCCTCGGCGATCGGCGGCGCGGCGGGCAGCTTCGGCCTGCTCGTCTTCGCCCGCGCGCTGCAGGGCGTCTTCGGCGCGCTGCTCGCGCCGGCCGCGCTGTCGCTGCTGACGACCACCTTCACCGACCCCGCCGAGCGCGGCAGAGCGTTCGGCATATTCGGCGCGATCGCCGGCTCCGGCGCCGCGATCGGCCTGCTGCTCGGCGGCATCCTGACCGAGTGGCTGTCGTGGCGCTGGTGCCTCTACGTCAACCTCCTCTTCGCGCTCCCGGCCGCCGCCGCGGCGCTGTCGCTGCTGCACGCCCAGCGCCACCCCGACAAGCCGCGCGTCGACGTGATCGGCACGCTCGTCTCCGCCGTCGGCCTGTTCGCGCTCGTCTACGGCTTCGCCGAGGCCGAGCAGGACGGCTGGGGCGCCGGCACGACGATCGCGTTCATCGCCGCCGGCGTCGTGCTGCTGATCGTCTTCGCCTTCCTGCAGACGTGCAGCCGCAGCCCGCTGCTGCCGCCGCGCGTCGTGCTCGACCGCGACCGCGGCGGGGCGTACCTGCTGCTCGGCGTGATGGGCGTCGGCATGTTCGGCGTCTTCCTCTTCCTCACGTACTACCTGCAGGCGACGCTCGGCTTCTCGCCGATCGAGAGCGGCCTCGCCTTCCTCCCCGTCAGCGCCGCGATCTCGATCGCGGCCGGCCTCGCGACCGCGAAGCTGATGGGCCGCTTCGGCCACAAGCCGCTGATGGTCATCGGCATGGTGCTGTCGGCGGTCGGGCTCGCGATGCTGGCGCAGGTCAGCGTCGACTCCAGCTACGCGACCGGCGTGCTGCCCGGCCTGCTCGTGCAGGGCGTCGGCTTCGGCCTCGTGATCGCGCCGGCGATGGCGATCGCCGTCATCGGCGTCGTCCCGCACGAGGCCGGCGTCGCCTCGGCGATGGCCAACACCGCCCAGCAGGTCGGCGGCTCGATCGGCATCGCGCTGCTGAGCACGCTCGCCGCCAGCGCGACGACCGGCTACGTCGAGGACAACGGCCCGCAGGCGATCGCCGAGGCCGCCGTCCACGGCTACACGACCGCGTTCTGGTGGTCGGCGGGGATCTTCGCCGTCGGCGCGGTGCTCGCCGCCCTGATGCTGAAGCCCGGCGTCAAGGAGGCCGACCCCGACGCCGCGCCCGCGATGGCGCACTGAGCGCGAGCCCGGCCGCCCGGCGACCTCTGTCGTCTGGCCGTCGCTCAGCGACGGCTGGATGACAGAGGTCCGCGCGCGGCCGGGGGCCGGCTGGGCTACGGCTCCTCGGCGAGGCGCTTGATCGCGGCGAGGCGGCGGTCCCATGCCGCGGCGACCTCGGACATCCGCCGCGCCGTCGCGTCGAGCCGCTCGGGCCGGACCCGGTAGCGGACCTCGCGGCCCCGCCGCTCGCGCGCGACGAGGCCGGCCCGGTCGAGCACCACGAGGTGCTTGACGACCGCCGGGCGGCTGACCGGCAGCCGCGCGGCGAGCGTCGTCGCCGTCCCCTCGCCCTGCTCGGCGAGCGTCCCGAGCAGCCGCCAGCGGGTCGGGTCGGCGAGCGCGGCGAAGACCGCCGGCGCGGGATCGCCCCCGCCCGCGTCCGGCGCGAGCGGCGCCGCGGGCGCGCTCATCGCGCCGCCGGCTGCCGCGCGTAGGCGACCAGCTCGTCGAGCTCCATGCGCCAGCCTTCGACGTTGCCGGCGTGGTGGCGGACGCGCTCCTCCTCGGGGATCGCGAGCGTCGCGAAGCCGCGCTCGACGACCTTCAGCAGCGTCTCGTCGCCGTCGGCGCGGAGCGAGAACTCGACGAGCGTCGAGTTGCCCTCCGTCGGCGCCCCTTCGCCGCCGGCCAGCATCCAGCGGTAGGAGAAGCGATGGGGCGGCTCGACCCGCTCGACGACGCACCGGGTCGTGCCGTGCTCGGCCCACGTCAGCGTCATCGCGCCGCCGGGGTGCAGGTCGATCTCGGCCCCGGCGTCGCCGAACCACCTGCCGACGTGCTCGGGCTCGGTGACGAGCGCCCACACGCGCTCGACCGGCGCGGCGATCCGCACCTCGCGTTCGATCTGATCGGCAGCCATCGGAGAACCTCCGTTCGGAGCGTGAAGTGAAACCACAGGGTTACAGATCGGCCGGACGTCGTGCAACCCTCCGGTTACTCCTCAGACTCCGGCGCCCGCGCCGCGGCGCGCGGGATCTCCCCGATGCGAGCCCGTCCGGCCCCTCCTAGCGTGCGGGGGATGCACCGTCTCAGGCTCGCCGTCGCCGCGCTCGCGGCGACCTCCCTCACGCTCCCCGCCGGCGCGCACGCCGCGACGACGATCGGCACCGACCCCGACGCCGTGCTCGCCTCGCAGCTGTTCGGCTGCGCACCCGACCCGAGCTGCACGCTCGCGCAGGAGCGGCTCTCCAACGCCGCCCAGCGCGTGCCCGCCGTCGCCGGCAGCGCGCGCGGCGTCGTCGTCGCCTGGCAGCTGCGCGGCCAGGGCGGCGAGGCGCGGCTGCGCCGCGTCGGCGGCGCAGCGACCGCGCCGGTCCAGCTGCCCGCCGCGGCGGGCACGGTGCAGGTGCCGGCCCAGCTGCCGGTCCAGGAGGGCGACCTGCTCGCGCTCGACCTGCTCGGCGGCGCGGTCGTCGCCGGCGAGCCGGCCCCCACCGACGGCGACCTCGTCGCGCGCTGGACGCCTGCGCTCGGCGACGGCGAGGCGCGCGCCGCGACCGCGACCAGCCAGGCGTGGCTGCTGTTCCAGGCCGTGATCGAGCCCGACCGCGACGGCGACGGTCTCGGCGACGAGTCGCAGGACGCATGCGTCCTCTGCGACGGCGGCGGCGGCGGTGGCGGCGGCGGTGGCGGCGGTGGCGGCGGCGGTGGGACCGGCGGTGGCGGTGGCGGTGGCGGCGGCACCAGTGGCGGCGGAACGGGCGAGGACCCGCCGGCCGACCGCTACGCGAGCGTCCGCAAGAGCGGCCCGCGCGTCGCGATCGCCGCGAAGGCGACCGCCACGCGCAAGGGCGTCGCCTCGATCACGCTCACCAACCCCTACGACTTCAAGCTGACCGGCAGGCTCGCCGCCAAGCACGGCCGGCGCGCCGCCGGCAGCGCCCGCGTCTCGCTCGCCGCGGGCGCGAAGCGGACCGTCGCGGTGCGGCTGTCGAAGGCCGCCGCGCGGACGCTGACGCGCAAGCGCGCGCTGAAGCTCGGGGTCGCGGTCACCGTCAGAGCGCCGGTCGGCAGAGCCCGCACGACCAGACGGACGGTCGCGGTCAAGCTCGCCGCCGCGAGGAGAGCGCCGAGAAGGACGCCCTCGAGAGGCGGCGGGAAGGGCGGCTCGTTCGACGGCACCTACCGCGGCTCCAACGGCTACACGCTCGTCGTCAGCGGCGGCCTCGTGACCAGCTTCAACGGCGACATCACGCTCTGGTGCACGAAGTCCAAGCGCCAGAAGAGAGTCGCCTTCTCGATGCTCGGCGACGACCCCGACCCGAAGGTCGAGGGCAACGGCAGCTTCGCCTGGGAGGCGACGAGAGGGTACGGGATGGTGAAGCTCAGATTCGACGGCCGCATCAGCGGCAGCACGGCGAAGGGCAGACTGATGGTCGAGGACACCTCGCCGCTGCTCGGCACCGGCCGCTTCGAGTTCGACTACTGCTTCGCCGGCGACGACTGGGAGCTGAAGCGCTAGCCGCGACCGGCCGTTCGCGCGGGCGCGCCGCCGTCGCGGCGCGCCCGCGCCGCCGCGGCCCGCGGCTGTTCACCGCGGTGAACGATTCGCGCGGGAAACCCTCACGACGCCGCTAGCCGGGCGCCGCCGACGCGGTCAAGATGCGACGCGTCAGATGCGGTGGCGGCGTCCGCGACTTCGCCGGCACCGCACTCGCTTCGGCCGACCCGATCACGGTCGCACCCCCGACCGCGACGCGGCGATCTCCCCCAATCGCCGCGTCCTGCTGATCTCGGCGAAACCGAAGCGGCAAGGCGCACGCTGCCGGTCCCGGCGAACCCCCAGAACGCCGGGACCGGCAGCTCGCCGTCTCCCTCCGCCGCGCCGCACCCGGTTGCGTCACCGTGAAATTCTCCGATACGGTGAACGCGGTCGTATACAAGGTCGCCGACTTACAGACATTGGGGGACGGGCTTGCGGGCTCAGCATGCGCGCGGAGGAAGACAAGGACTGTCGTCGCCGCCGCCGGTTCAACTGGCGGTGCTCGCGCTGCTGATCGAGCGGCCGACGTACGTCTACGAACTGAGCCAACGCTTCGACGACCGCTTCGGCGAGCTGCTGCCGGTCGCGACCGGCACCGTCTACAAGGCGGTCGACGGCCTGCTCAAGCGCGGACTGGTCGAGCGGATGGCGGTCGAGGGCGAGGAGGACCGCCGTCAGCCCAAGCCGCACTACCGCGCGACCGCCGACGGCGCGCGGACGCTGCGGCAGTCGCTCGCCGACGACATGCGCGGCGATCCCTTCCAGGCCGAGATGCTGCAGCGGCTGATGTCGGTCAGCGTCCAGGACGCGCGCGCGATGCTCGACCTCGTCGACCGCTACGAGCGCGTCTGCCTGGAGCAGCTCGGGATGCTGCCGCCCGTGCCGGTCGCCGTCGGCGAGACGCGCACGTCGTTCGCCGCGCTGCGCGGCGAGCTGGTCGCCGAGGAGCGTCGGCTGACGCTGGAGGCGCAGATGAAGTGGGTCGCCTACGCCCGCCGGCGCATCGGGGCGGTGAACGGCGGAACCGGGGAGATGTGATGACGCTGCTGGAGCTGCGCGACGTCACCAAGCGCTACGCGCTCGGCCGGCTCGAACGGGTCGCGCTGCGCGCGGTCTCACTCGACGTCCACCCCGGCGAGCTGGTCGCCGTCTGGGGGCTGCGCCGCTCCGGCCGCTCGACGCTCCTGCGGGTCGCCGCCGGGATCGAGCAGCCCGACGAGGGCGTCGTCCGCTTCGACGGCCGCGACCTCGGCGGGCGCGGCCCCGGTCCGCTCGGCAGCGCGCTCGGCTTCTGCTCGACGCGCTTCGACCAGGCGCACGGCACGACCGTGCTCGACCACGTCGCGATCGGCCGGATCGCGCGCGGCGCCGGCCGCAACGCCGCCCGCTCGGCGGCGAGCGGCGTGCTGGAGCGGGTCGGCGCCGGCCACTGCATGGGCTTCGACCCGCGCGAGCTGGAGCCGGCCGAGGCGATCCGCGCCGGGATCGCGCGGGCGCTCGTGACCGAGCCGCGCCTGCTCGTGCTCGACGAGCCGACCAGCGGCGTCGACCTGCTCGAGCGCGACGCGCTGCTCGAGCTGCTGCGCTCGCTCGCCGACGACGGGATCGCAGTGCTGGCGGCCGTCGGCGAGGCGGTCGGCGGCGCCGACCGGATGCTGGCGATCGGCGACGGGCAGCTGCGCGGGGAGACGGTGCCCGAGCATGCTCCCGTCGTGCCGCTGCGCCCGCGTCGCGCGGAGCCCTCGGCGTGACCGCCGCCCGCCTCGAGCTGCGCGACGCGGTCAAGCACTACCGGAGCGGAGACGAGGTCGTCCGCGCCGTCGACGGCGTCTCGATGACGGCCGACCCCGGCGAGATGGTCGCGCTGTACGGGCCGAGCGGATCGGGCAAGAGCACGCTGCTGCTGCTCGCGGCCGGGCTGCTGAGACCGGACGCCGGCACGATCCGCTTCGGCACGCGTGACGTGACGGCGATGAGCGACGCCGAGGCGGCCGACTACCAGCGGCGCGAGGTCGGCTTCGTGTCGCAGTCGTTCCACCTGCTGCCGGGCGTCCCCGCGGTCGAGAACGCGGCCGTCAAGCTGATCGCCGACCGCGTGCCGCTGCGCGCCGCCCGCAGAGCGGCGACCGAGTGGCTCGAGCGCGTCGGGCTCGGCGGGCGGCTCCACCACACGCCCGAGCAGCTCTCCGGCGGCGAGCGCCAGCGGGTCGCGATCGCGCGGGCGCTCGCGAACGGGCCGAGCCTGCTGCTGACCGACGAGCCGACCGGCAGCCTCGACTCCGCGCGCGGCGCCGAGGTGCTGGCGCTGCTGGCGCAGCTCGGGCACGAGCAGGGCGCCGCCGTGCTGATGGTCACCCACGACCCGCGCGCCGCCGACGTCGCCGACCGCGTGCTGACGCTGCGCGACGGCCGCGTCGTCACGGAGACGACCGCCCCGACGACCGCCGGCCCGCCCGCGCCGGCGCGCCGCTGAGCGACGATGCGGCTCGAGGCGCTGCTCTACTTCTACGGCCGGCGGCTGCGGACGCAGCCGGTCCAGGAGCTGCTGGCCGGTCTGGGGATCGCGATCGGCGTCGCGCTGACCTTCGCGGTGCTGGTCGCGAACTCGAGCGTCGCCGGCTCGGCCGAGCAGGTCGCGCGCAGCGTCGTCGGCACCGCCGACCTGCAGGTCGCGGCGCGCGGCGCGCGCGGCCTCGACGAGCAGCTGCTCGCCGGCGTGCGCGCGACGCCCGGCGTCGTCCACGCGGCGCCGCTGCTGGAGCAGCGCGCGGTGCTGCGGGGCCCGGGCGGCCGCAGCACGCCAGTCAACCTGGTCGGGATAGACCGCGAGATGGCGGCCTTCTCCGGCCGGCTCGCCGGCACCTTCGTCGCCGGCGGCCTGCTCGGGGTCGACGGGATCGTGCTGCCGCTCGCCAGCGCGCAGGTGCTCGGGATCGGCCGCGACCACGACGCGATCGTGCGCGACCCGGCCCGGGTCGACGTCGAGGTCGCCGGGCGCAGCGTGCCGACGACCGTCGCGGCGACGCTCGGCCGCGAGGCCGCCGGCCCGCTCGCGGAGGCGCTCGTCGCGATCGTGCCGCTCGAGCGGGCGCAGCGGATGACCGGCCTGGAGGGACGGGTCTCGCGCGTGATAGTCGAGACCGCGCCGGGGCGGGAGGAGGCGGTCCGCGAGCACCTCGAGTCGCTCGCCGACGACCGCTTCGACGTGACCGCCGCCGACGCCGAGAGCGCGCTGCTGCGCCAGGCACTCGGCCCCGGCGACCAGGCGACCTCGTTCTTCGCCGCGATCAGCGCGCTGCTCGGCTTCCTGCTCGCCTTCAACGCGATGCTGCTGACCTCGCCGGAGCGCCGGCGGCTGATCGCCGAGCTGCGGATGCAGGGCTTCCGCGCGCGCCAGCTGGTCGTGCTCGTGCTGTTCCAGGCCGGCGTGCTCGGACTCGTCTCCTCGGCGGTCGGCGTGCTCGGCGGCAGCGTGCTCGCGCGCGGCGTCTTCGACGACTCGCCCGACTACCTCTCCCCGCCGTTCACGCTCGGGACGGGCACGCTCGTCGGCCCGCTGCCGGTGATCGGCGCACTCGTGGCGGGGATGCTCGCCTGCGCGCTCGCCTCGGCGCCGCCGCTGCTCGACCTGCGGCGCGGCAGAGCGGTCGACGCCGCGCTGCGCAGCCCCGGCGTCCCCGGCAACGCGCTCACGAGCCGCACACGCCGCCGGATGCTGTGGACGGCGCTGGGCCTGACCGCGGTCGCGGGAGCGCTGCTGGCGTTCGCGCCGGAGATCGCGCTGCTCGCCAGCGGCCTGCTCGCGATCGCCACCGTGCTGCTGATCCCGTCGACCTTCGCCGCGGTGCTGACCGCCGCCGAGTGGGTCGTCGAGCGGGCGCCGGGGCTCGGGCTCGTGACGGTCGCGCTGTTCGCGCTGCGGGCGACGACGCTGCGCTCCCTGGCGCTGGCGGCGACCGGCGGCGTCGCCGTCTTCGGCTCGGTCACGATCGGCGGCGCGCGCGACGACCTGCTGCGCGGGATCGCGAACTACGCCGACGACTACGTCACGACCGCCGACCTCTGGATCGTCAACCCGGCCGACAACCAGGGCACGAGCGAGATCCGCCGGCCCGGGATCGTCGAGCGCGTCGCGGCGGTCGACGGCGTGCGCGAGGCCCGCCCGTTCCAGGGCAGCTTCCTCGACGCCCACGGACGGCGCCTGTGGGTGATCGCGCGACCGTCGGAGGACCCGTCGCTCGTGCCTCGCTCGCAGCTGGTCGACGGCGACCTGGAGCAGACCGAGCGGCGCCTGCGCGACGGCGGCTGGGTCGTGCTCTCCGACCAGCTCGCCGAGCAGACCGGGACCGGCCCCGGCGGCCGCTTCGCGCTGCCGACGCCCTCGGGCGGGGTCTCGCTGCGGGTCGCCGCGACGACGACCAACCTCGGCTGGGCCCCCGGCACCGTGATCGTCGGCCGCGACGACTTCGCGCGCCTGTGGGGCAGCGACGCGCCGACCTCGGTCGAGGTCTCGCTCGAGCCCGGCGCCGACCTGCTGGACACGCGCGCGGCGGTCGAGCGGGCGATCGGCGCCGACAGCGGCCTGCAGGTGCTGACCGCCGCGGAGCGGATCGAGATCATCAACGCCTCGGCGCGGCAGGGGCTCGACCGCCTCGACCAGATCGCGACGCTGCTGCTCGTCGCCGCCGTGCTGGCGATGGCGGCAGCGATGAGCGCCGCGATCTGGCAGCGCCGGGTCGCGATCGCGGCGCTGCGGATCCAGAGCTTCACGCCGCGCCAGCTGTGGGCGCTGCTGCTGATCGAATCCGGCGTCGTGCTCGCCGCCGGCTGCCTCACCGGCGCCGTGCTCGGCCTGCTCGGGCAGGTCGGCGCCGACCGCTATCTGCGCGTCGCGACCGGCTTCCCCGTGTCGGCCGTGCCGGCCAGCTGGCAGACGGTCGAGGCGTTCACGATCGTCGTCGCGGCGGCGCTCGCGGTCGTCGCGATCCCGGGTTGGTTCGCCTCGCGCGCCGACCCCAGCCTCGGCCTCCAGGAGTGATCGCGGACGGCATCGCGATGCCGTCCTGACCCTGCTGAAACCTTCCAAGACTTGCCGGTATATGACCAAACCGGCATGTCCCCCCACGCTGCGCTCGCGCGCGTTCGTCGCGCTCCTCGGCGCGAATGCCCGTTACTGGACGACCGTCGCGCCGCTGGCGTGGCGCGAGCTGCGCCGCTGGAAGGAGCGCGCGCAGCTGATCGACGACGCGACCCTGCGCCGTCACGCGCTCGTCAAGCTGCGCGAGGACGACGGCAACGTCAAGACGACGGTGACGCTGGCGACGCTCGCACCCCGCCGCCAGCGCGCCTGCGTCGTGCGCGCGATCGTCGCACTGCAGGTGATGTACGACTACCTCGACGCGGTCAGCGAGGAGCGGTTCGCCGACGGCGCGCGGTGCGGCCGCGACCTCTTCCGCGCCTTCGACGCCGCCTTCCGCGCCGAGGCCGCGACCGACTACTACCGCGGTCACCCCCGCCGCGACCGCAGCGGCTACCTCGACGCGCTCGCGACCGCCTGCCGCGAGGCGCTGCAGCTGCTGCCGCGGCTGGCAGCGGTCGCCTCGCTGGCGGCCGCGACCGCAGCCCACTCCGGCCGCGCGCAGGAGCTGAGCCACGCCGCCGCCGACGGCGAGGTCGAGCCGCTGGCGGAGTGGGCCGGCGCCGGGGCCGACGACGCACCGCTGACGTGGTGGGAGCGGGCCGCCGGCAGCGCCGCCTCGATACTGGCCGTCCACGCGCTGATCGCGGCCGCCGGCGATCCGCGCACGACGCGCGCCGACGCCGAGCGGGTCGCGCGCGCCTACCGGCTGGCGGCGACGCTGACGACGCTGCTCGACAGCCTCGTCGACCACGAGCGCGACCTCGCCCGCGGCGATCACAGCTACGTCTCCTACTACCCCAGCGCGGCGGTGGCGGCCGAACGGATCGCGGCGATCGCGCGGCTGACCGCCGACGCGGCCGCCGGCCTGCGGCGCGCGCCCCACCACCTGATGACGGTCGCGGGGATCGCCGCCTTCTACCTGTCGGCGCCCGGCTCGCGCAGCGCCTTCGCGCTGCCGGCGACCGTCCGCGTGACCGCGGAGCTGCGGCCGCTGATCGTGCCGATCCTGTGGCTCTTCCGCACCTGGCGGCGGCTGCGCGACGCGTGAGCGCGGCGAGCGCACGACGACCGACCGGCGCGAGGCGGCGCCGGTCGGTCAGCTCCCCCTACATGCGGAAGACGCCGTAGCCGACGTCGGCCAGCGGGGCGTTGGCGCAGGCGGCCAGGGCGGTGGCGAGGACGTGGCGGGTCTGGCGCGGGTCGATCACGCCGTCGTCCCAGAGGCGGGCGGTCGCGTAGACCGGTCTGCCCTGGCGCTCGTACTGGTCGCGCAGCTGGGCGCCGACCTCCGGCTGGCCGACCTCGGTCATCACCGCGCCGGCCTGCTCGCCGCCCATCACCGAGATGCGGGCGTTGGGCCACATCCACAGGAAGCGGGGCGAGTAGGCGCGGCCGCACATGCCGTAGTTGCCGGCGCCGTAGGAGCCGCCGACGATCACGGTCAGCTTGGGCACGCGCGCGCAGGAGACGGCGGTGACGAGCTTGGCGCCGTCCTTCGCGATCCCGCCGGCCTCGTAGTCGCGGCCGACCATGAAGCCGGCGACGTTCTGGACGAACAGCAGCGGGATCCCGCGGCGGTCGCACAGCTCGACGAAATGGGCGCCCTTCAGCGACGACTCGCTGAACAGCACGCCGTTGTTGGCGACGATCCCGACCGGATGGCCGTCGACGTGCGCGAAGGCGCAGACGAGCGTCGTGCCGTAGAGCGCCTTGAACTCCTGCAGCTCGCCGCCGTCGACGATCCGCTCCAGCAGCGCGCGGACGTCGTAGGGGGTGCGGCTGTCGAGCGGGACGAGGTCGAGCAGGCCGTCGGGGTCGTCGGCGTGCGCCGGCGGCCGCGACGCGATCCGCTCCCACGGCTCCGCGCCCGGCGCGCCCGAGCGCGGCAGCGTCCGCACGATGTCGCGGATCCGCTGCAGCGCGTCGGCGTCGTCCTCGGCGAGGTGGTCGGCGACGCCGGACGTGCGGGCGTGGACGTCGCCGCCGCCGAGCTCCTCGGCGGTCACCTCCTCGCCGGTCGCCGCCTTCACCAGCGGCGGGCCGCCGAGGAAGATCGTCCCCTGCTCGCGCACGATCACCGTCTCGTCGCTCATCGCCGGGACGTAGGCGCCGCCGGCGGTGCAGGAGCCCATCACCGCGCTGATCTGCGGGATGCCGCGCTTCGACATGTTCGCCTGGTTGAAGAAGATCCGCCCGAAGTGCTCGCGGTCGGGGAAGACCTCGTCCTGCATCGGCAGGAAGGCGCCGCCGGAGTCGACGAGGTAGACGCACGGCAGCCGGTTCTCGGCCGCGATCTCCTGCGCGCGCAGGTGCTTCTTGACCGTCATCGGGAAGTAGGTCCCGCCCTTCACCGTCGCGTCGTTGGCGACGACCATGCAGTGGCGGCCGTGGATCAGGCCGATCCCCGCGACGACGCCGGCGCCGGGCGCCGCGCCGTCGTACATCTCCTCGGCGGCGAGCGGCGCGACCTCCAGGAACGGGGCGCCCGGGTCGCAGAGCCGCTCGACGCGCTCGCGCGCCGGCAGCTTGCCGCGCGCGACGTGGCGCTCCATCGCCTTCTCGCCGCCGCCGGCGCGGACGCGCGCGAGCCGCGCCTCCAGGTCGGCGATCAGCTCCAGGTGCCCCTCGCGGTACCCGCTCATCGTGCCTCCTCCCACGCTCGGAGAACGAGCCTCCAGGCGAGTTCTCCGGACCGAATCCGAGGCCGCTGGCCGAGCGATTCGGCGCTCATCGCACCTCCTCCGTGCCGTCCGCGTGCACTTCCAGCAACACCGCTCTGAGCGCGACCTTGTCACCTGGGCTGACCGTCAGCCCGGCGACGACGCCGTCGTGCGGCGCGGTCACCGACAGCTCCATCTTCATCGACTCCATCACGACCAGCACCTCGCCGGCTCTCACCGCGTCGCCGTCGCTGACGTTGACGAGCAGGATCGTGCCCGGCATCGGCGCGGCGAGCGAGTCGCCGGCGGCGCTGAGGTCGCCGCCGCCGGCGCGCGCCGGCTCCAGCTCCAGCTGCCAGCCGCCGCGGCCGATCCAGAGGCGGCCGTCGGCCGCGTCGGCCGCGATCGCGTAGCGGCGCGCGACGCCGTCGACGACGACCTCCAGCGCGCCGTCGTCGGAGCCGGCTCGCCGTGCGCTCCCGCGCCAGCGGCGGTCGCCGATCAGCACCTCGTCGCCGCGGACGGCCAGCTCGCCGCTGTCGCCGCCGATCCGCACCCGCCGCCGCCACGTCCCGGTCGAGCCGTCGGAGCGCCAGCCGAGCGGGACGCTCGTGCGCGCGGCGAGCGCCTCGGCGTCGAGCAGCGCAAGCGCGAGCGCCGCCGCCGGCAGCAGATCCTCCGGCGGCGCGAGCAGCGGGTCGGGCGCGGCCGGCCGGTCGCCCGCGGCGCCGTCGCCGGCGGCCGCAGCGCCCCCGTCGGCCGCACCGGCGCCCGCCTTCTCCTCGCCGGCCAGCACCCGCTCCAGCAGCCCGGTGTCGAGCGCGCCGGCGCGGACGTCGGCGCGCTCGATCAGCGCGCGCGTGAAGGCGGCGTTGGTCGTGACGCCGAGCAGCTCCAGCTCGGCGAGCGCGCGCTCCAACCGGCCGAGCGCGGCGGCGCGGTCGGGGCCGTGCGCGATCACCTTCGCGACCATCGGGTCGTAGTGGGTCGTCACCGCGACGCCGTCGCCGAGCGCGTCGTCGACGCGGACGCCCTCGCCGCGCGGGGCGCGCCAGCGGCGCACGACGCCGGTCGAGGGCAGGAAGCCGGCGGCCGGGTCCTCGGCGTAGAGGCGGGCCTCGACGGCGTGACCGCTCGGCGTCAGCGCCTCCTGGCGCAGCGCGAGCGGCTCGCCGGCGGCGACGCGCAGCTGCTGCTCGACGAGGTCGACGCCGTAGACCAGCTCGGTCACCGGGTGCTCGACCTGCAGGCGCGTGTTCATCTCGAGGAAGAAGAAGTCGCCGGAGAGCATCCCGGCCCGCTCGCCCGGGACGATCAGCTCGACGGTGCCGGCGCCGACGTAGCCGCACGCCTCCGCCAGCCGCACCGCCGCCGCGCCCATCTCCGCCCGCCACTCGGGGTCGACGACCGGCGAGGGCGCCTCCTCGACGACCTTCTGGTGGCGGCGCTGCAGCGAGCACTCGCGCTCGCCGAGGTGGACGGTCGCGCCGTGGCGGTCGGCGAGCACCTGGATCTCGATGTGGCGCGGCCGCTCGAGGTAGCGCTCGACCAGCACGCGCTCGTCGCCGAAGGCGGCGGCCGCCTCGCGGCGCGCGGCCGCGACGGCCTGCTCCAGCTCGTTGGGGCCGCGCACGACGCGCATCCCCTTCCCGCCGCCGCCGGCGACCGCCTTCACGACGACCGGGAAGTCGTGCTCGGCGCAGAAGGCGGCGATCTGCTCCAGCGTCAGGTCGGCGCCCTCGATGCCCGGGACGACCGGGACGCCGGCCTCGCGCGCGAGGCGCTTGGCGCGCGCCTTGTCGCCCATCAGCTCGATCGCCTCCGGCGGCGGGCCGATCCAGGTCAGGCCGGCGTCGGCGACCGCGCGAGCGAAGTCGGCGCTCTCGGCGAGGAAGCCGTAGCCGGGGTGGACCGAGCGGGCGCCGCTCGTGCGCGCCGCGGCGATCAGCGCGTCGATCGAGAGGTAGGAGTCGCGCGCCGCGGGCGGGCCGATCCGCACGGCCGCGTCGGCGGCGGCGACATGCGGCGCGGCCGCGTCGGCGTCGCTGAAGACGGCGACCGAGCGCAGCCCGAGCCGCCGCACCGTGCGGCAGACGCGGACGGCGATCTCGCCGCGGTTGGCGACGAGGACCGGGGAGAGCGCGTCGAGCTCAGCCACGGGAGGGCTCCTGCGCGGCGGCGGTCTCCCCCGGCGCGCTCGGCGCCGCGCAGGCCGCGCCGTCACCGCCGGCCCACGCGATCGGACCGGCCGTCAGCAGATGCGAGCCGAGCGGGCGGCCGAGGACGGCCTGCACGGCACGGGAGGCGTCGAGCAGCGCGTCGAGGTCGACGCCGGTCTCGACGCCCATCTCGTGCAGCATCGAGACGAGGTCCTCGGAGGCGATGTTGCCGGTGGCGCCCGCCGGCACCGGGCAGCCGCCCAGCTCGCCGAAGCTCGACTCGAACGAGCGGCAGCCGGCCCGCAGCGCGCCGAGCACGTTCGCGAGCCCCTGGCCGCGCGTGTTGTGGAAGTGGGCGGTCAGCTCGACCTGCTCGCCCAGCTCGCCGACGGCGCGCTCGAAGAACGCCTGCACCTGGACGGGGTTGGCCATCCCGGTCGTGTCGCCGAAGCCGACCTCCTCGCAGCCGGCGGCGTGCAGCGCGGCCGCGATCTCCAGCACGCGCTCGACCGCGACGCGGCCCTCGTACGGGCAGCCGAAGGCGGTCGAGATCGTCCCCTGGCAGCGCAGCCCGGCGGCGCGGGCGCGGTCGAGCACGCGCGCGATCCCGTCGAGCGACTCGGCGACCGAGCGGTTGACGTTGCGGCGGTTGTGGGTCTCGGAGGCCGACAGGAAGACGTTGACCTCGTCGAAGCGGTCGCGCACCGCGAGCGCCGCGTCGAGGCCGCGCTCGTTGGGGACGAGGACCGAGACGGAGACGTGGTCGGGCACGTCGATCGCGCCGAGCACCTCGACGGCGTCGGCGAGCTGCGGGATCACGTCGGCGCGCACGAAGCTCGTCACCTCCAGCCGCGTGAGGCCGGTGCGCGCGAGCCGGTCGATCAGCGCGACCTTGTCGGCGGTCGCGATCACCTCCGGCTCGTTCTGGAAGCCGTCGCGCGGGCCGACCTCGCGCAGATGGACGCGGTCGGGAAGGCCGTCGGTCCCCGTCATCGCGTCACGCCCCCAGCGCGCGGGCGATCACCATCTGCTGGACCTCGTCGGTCCCCTCGCCGATCGTGAGGATCTTCGCGTCGCGGTAGAAGCGGCAGACGGGGTACTCCTCGATGTAGCCGTAGCCGCCGTGGATCTGGACCGCCTCCTCGGTGGCGCGGACGGCGAGCCGGCCGGTCTTCAGCTTCGCCTGCGCGGCGACGAGCGAGAAGTCGCGTCTCTGGTCCTTGAGGAAGGCGGCGTGGTAGGTCAGCAGCCGCGCGGCGGCGATCTCGGTCGCGACGTCGGCGAGCTTCGCCTGGATCGCCTGGAACTTCGAGATCTGCTGGCCGAACGCCTTGCGCTCCTTCGCGTACTTCAGCGCCTCGTCGAGCGCGCCCTGCGCGAGGCCGACGCCCATCGCCGCGACGCCGATGCGGCCGATGTCGAGCACGCGCAGGAACTGCTTGAAGCCGTCGCCGCGCGGGCCGACGAGGTTCTCCTCCGGCACGCGGCAGTCGGTGAAGGTGAGCGGGCGCGTGTCGGAGGCGTTCCAGCCCATCTTGCGGTACGGCGTGCCCTGCTCGTAGCCGGGCGTCCCGTTCGGGACGAGGATGTTCGAGATCTCCTTGCGACCGCGCTCGTCGGTGCCGGTCTGGGCGGTGATGACGACGCAGCCGGAGATCTCGGTGCCGGCGTTGGTGATGAACTGCTTGGCGCCGTCGACGACCCACTCGCCGCCGTCGAGCGTCGCGCGCGTCTGCACGTTGCCGGCGTCGGAGCCGGCCTCCGGCTCGGTCAGGCCGAAGGCGCCGAGCAGCTCGCCGGCGGTCAGCTTCGGCAGCCACTCGGCTCTCTGCTCGGGCGAGCCGAACAGGTAGATCGGCTGGGTGCCGAGCGAGGTGTGGGCGCAGAGCGTGATCGCGACGGAGGAGTCGATCCGGGCCAGCTCCTCGACGGCGATCGCGTACGCGAGCGTGTCGGCGCCGGCGCCGCCGACCTCCTCGGGGAAGGGGATGCCCATCAGGTTCAGCTCGCCGAGCCGTCTGACCAGCTCGTACGGGAACGCCTTCGTGCGGTCCAGCTCCTCCGCCACGGGGGCGATCTCCTGCTCGGCGAAGTCGCGGACCGTGCTGCGCAGCAGCCGGTGGTCGTCGGAGAGGTCGAAGTCCATGTCCGACACGATACCGAATGGCGGCTCGGTTTTCGAGCGGTCCCTCGGTGTCGCCGGTTTTCGTCGACTGTCTGTTAGGGTGCCCTAATGCTCCTGCGCAAGCCTTCCTTCCAGCGCCTCGCCGCGCTGTTCGCCGTGATCGCGGCCACCCTCCTCGCCGCCGGCTGCGGCGGCGCCGACGACGGCGCGACCGCCACGACGTCGGCCGGCGACGGCGCGAACGCCGGCGGCTTCCCGGCGACCGTCCACCACAAGTTCGGCACGACGACCGTCCCGGCCGCGCCCGAGCGGATCGTCTCGGTGGGGCTCACCGAGCACGACACGCTGCTGGCGCTCGGCCATCGGCCGATCGCGATCACCGAGTGGTACGGCGACCAGCCGGACGGGATCTGGCCGTGGACCCGCGCCGAGCTGGGCGACGCGAGACCGACCGTCCTGCAGAACAGCGACGGCTTCGAGTTCGAGCGGATCGCGGAGCTGCGCCCCGACCTGATCGTCGGCACCAACTCGGGCATGAGAGCGAGCGACTACGAGAAGCTGTCGAAGCTGGCGCCGACGATCGCCGCCGCTCCCGGCAGCACGCCGTACTTCTCGCCGTGGGACGAGCAGGTCGAGCTGATCGCGCAGGCACTCGGGAAGCCGAAGGAGGGAAGACGGCTCGTCGCCGACGTCGAGCGCCGCTTCGCCGACGCCGCCGCCGCGCATCCCGAGCTGAGGGGGAAGACCGTCAGCTTCAACCAGAACGCCTTCTCCGACGGTCTTCTCTACTCCTACCCCGATGGCCTCAACACCGAGTTCCTGACGCTCCTGGGACTGAGCATCGAGCCGCGCGTGACGGCACTCGCCGACAGAGCGGGCGAGCAGGTCGGCATCTCCCCCGAGCGGCTCGACGTGATCGACAGCGACATCGTCCTCTTCGCCACCGAGAAGAGCGACGACATCGCCGCGCTGGAGCGCATCCCGACCTTCGGCAGGCTCCGCTCCGTCGCCGAGCACCGGGTCGTCTTCACCGACGGGACGCTGGCCGGCGCGATCTACTTCATGACCCCGCTCAGCCTCCGCCACGTCGTCGACCGCCTGCCGCAGGAGCTCGCCCGCGCCGCCGCCGGCAAGGCGCCGCGCGAGATGGTCGGCGGCTGAGGCCGGCGTGCGGCGCACGCGCCGGGCGTCCGCGCGCCGGCCCGCCTAGACTGCGGCGGCGATGGCCGCGCGCGATCACCAGCACGACGAGCCGGTCGGCGCCGCCGGCGCCTACGACGCGATGGCCGAGGCGTACGCGCTCGACGGCGAGGAGAACGCCTACAACGCGCTGTACGAGCGTCCCGCGACGCTCGCGCTGCTGCCGCCGGTGCAGGGCCGCGACGTGCTCGACGTCGGCTGCGGCGCGGGGCCGCTGTCGGCGCGGCTCGCCGAGGCCGGCGCGCGCGTCACCGGCTTCGACGCGAGCGAGCGGATGGTGGCGCTGGCGCGCGCCCGCGCGCTGCAGGAGGCGCGCTTCCTCGTCGCCGACCTCGCCGCGCCGCTGCCGTTCGACGACGACGCCTTCGACGTCGCGGTCGCGAGCCTGGTGCTCCACTACCTGCGCGACTGGGTCGCGCCGCTGCGGGAGCTGCGCCGCGTCGTGCGGCCGGGCGGCGCGCTCGTCTGCTCGACCCACCACCCCGCCGACGACGTCGCGCTGTCGTCGAGCGGCGACTACTTCGCCACCGAGCTGCTGCACGACCGCTGGGAGAAGGGCGGCAGGGAGTACGACGTGCGCTTCTGGCGCCGGCCGCTGCATGCGATGTTCGCCTCCTTCGACGCCGCCGGCTGGCGCGTCGAGCGACTCGAGGAGCCGCAGCCGCTGCCGGCCTGCCGCGAGCGCGACCCCGAGGCGTGGCGGAGACTGACGCGCGAGCCGGCCTTCCTCTTCTTCCGGCTCGTCCCCGTGCCCTGAGGGCGGGGGGCAGGCAGGCGGCGCGGACGTGCACCCCGCCGACTCCTACCCGAGCGGCTCGCGCACGAAGACGATCTGGGCGGGGTTGACGGCGACGCGCTGACCGCCGCGCTCGAGCGTCACCTCGACGAGGCCGCCGGCCGTCGCGACCGGCGAGCGGAGGCGCTCCATCACCTCGTCGTAGGACTCGGTCACCATCAGCTTCACGCCGTCGCCGGCGTTGAGGGCGGTCGTCTGGATCACTGCCGGCATCGTGCGCTCCTCGTCGTGCGGCGGCGCGTCCAGCGCGGGCGCGGCGCTCGCGCCGCACCGCACCCGGGACCGAGCCGCCGTTCGGTTTTTCGTCGGCCGCACGCTATCGTGGCCGGCTCCGATGGCCATCCCACCGACACGTCCGGCGCTGCGCCAACGCTACGACGCCAAGCGCGACGGCGTCGTGCAGGCGGCCGCCGCGCTGTTCGCCGAGCGCGGCTACCACGCGACGACGATGCAGGACCTGACCGAGGCAACCGGGCTGACCGCCGGCGGGCTCTACCACTACATCGGCTCCAAGGAGCAGCTGCTGCTCGCGATCTGCGACACGCTGATGGAGCCGCTGCTGGCCGAGGCGGAGGCGCTCGACCTCGACGCGCTCGCGCCCGAGGCGGCGCTGCGCGCTCTGGTCCGCGCCTGGGTCGAGCAGGTCGCCACCCACCGCGACCACATGGTCGTCTTCCTGCAGGAGCGCCACGTGATCGAACGCGACCCGCAGTGGAGACACGTCGCCGCCAGCCGCAAGCGGTTCGAGCGCCTGCTCGACCGCACGCTCGCGCGCGTCGAGCAGGAGGACGGCGCCTCCGGCGCCAGACGGTTCGCCGACCGCCGCCTGACGACCTTCGCGCTGCTCGGCATGGTCAACCACCTGCCGCAGTGGTACCGCCCGCGCGGCCGCCTGTCGGTCGAGCAGATCGCCGACGGCTTCTGCGACATGGTGCTCGGCGGCTGACGCCCGCCTACCTGCAAGGTAGGTGCCGCGTGCCGGTCGCGGCGCTACCGTCATCGCCATGGCGACGATCGAGACGACGACCGCAGGGCAGCGGACGGCCGGGGCCGGGCCGCTGCTGCGCGACTGGCGCCGCCGGCGCCGACTGAGCCAGCTCGACCTGGCGTTGGAGAGCGGCGTCTCGGCGCGGCACCTCAGCTTCATCGAGACCGGGCGCTCGAAGCCGAGCGCCGAGATGGTGCTGCGGCTCGCCGAGCAGCTCGACGTGCCGCTGCGCGAGCGCAACCGGCTGCTGCTGGCGGCCGGGTACGCGCCGGCGTTCGAGGAGCGTGGGCTCGACGCACCGGAGATGGCGCCGGTCCACGACGCGATCCAGCGCGTGCTCGACGGGCACGAGCCCTACCCGGCGATCGTCGTCGACCGCGGCTGGAACCTCGTCGCCGGCAACCACGCGATCTCGCTGCTGACCGAGGGCGTCGACCCGGCGCTGCTGCGCCCGCCGGCCAACGCGATGCGACTCGCGCTCCACCCCGGCGGCCTCGCCCCGCGGATCGTCAACTTCGGCGAATGGCGCGCCCATCTGATCGACCGGCTCGCGCGCCAGATCGCCGTCACCGCCGACCCGGAGCTGGTCGCGCTGATGGAGGAGTGCTCCGCCTACCCGCTGCCCGACGGGGCTGAGGAGCCGTCCCCGCCCTCCCCGGGCCACGAGCTGGCGGGCCAGATCGCCGTGCCGCTGCGGCTCCGGATCGGCGACGAGGAGCTGGTCTTCATCAGCATCGTCGCGACCTTCGGGACGCCGGTCGACATCACCGTCGCCGAGCTGTCGATCGAGTCGTTCTTCCCCGGCGACGCGGCGACCGCCGACGCGGTGCGCGCGTTCGCCGGCGGGTGAAGGGCCAGCACCGTCTGCGCAAGCCGACGCTCGCTCCGCGGAGCTCTGCAGACGAAACCGCCCCGGCCGCGTGATTTCCGGAGAAACCATAGGCGGTACCGGGGCGTGGACGCCTAGCGTATCGGGGGCATGGACGAACGCCAAGTCTCCGCCTGGGTCTCGGACGATCGGTTCGCCTCGTTCCTGGCTGTCGCAGATGGTGATTTCGCCCGTGCCCTCTCGACATACCGCTGGCACGTCGATCTGTGCATGGCCGTGTTCGGCCTCGTGCACGAGTTCGAGGTGCTGATCCGCAATGCGATCGACCGCGAGCTCGGCGACGGGCAACCGCAGTCGCCGATCGGGATGACGTGGCTGATGGACTTCGAGACGCTGCACCCGTGGGCTGTGAAGCAGGTGGCGGCGGCGGTCGAGCGGCTGCCACGAGACGTGCCACTCACGCGAGGGCGCGTGGTCGCTGGCCTGTCGTTCGGCTTCTGGGCGTCATTGTTCGGCCGCCGTTACGAGCAGTTGTGGCGCACGCGTCTGCACCATGCGTTTCCGCATGCGAGCGAAGGCCGCGACGGAGTCGGCCGACGAATGCGCGCGCTGCAGGCGGTCCGCAACCGCGTGGCGCACCACGACTCGCTGCTCGAGGTGGACGTCACCGCGGCAGCACGCATGATGAGCACGCTGGCGGGTTGGATCGACCCCGCCGCCGCCGTCTGGCTGCGGCGGGTGGCGCGCGTGGAGGAGTTGGTGGCGCGGCGGCCGTGAGTCGCGCGGCGACCGCGTTCACCGTCCCTTCATCTTGCGCGCCTACGATCGCGCGCCATGAAGGTGATGGTCGTCGACGACGAGCCGGCGATGCGCGACGCGCTGGAGCTGGCGCTGCGGCTCGACGGCTTCGAGGTGGAGCTGGCGCCCGACGGCCGCGAGGCGATCCGCCGGCTGCCGCTGATCCGCCCCGACGTCGTCCTGCTCGACGTGCTGATGCCCGAGCTCGACGGGGTCGAGGTCTGCCGCCGCATGCGCACCGCCGGCGACCGCACGCCGGTGCTGATGCTGACCGCGCGCGACGAGGTCGACGACCGCGTCGCCGGGCTGGAGGCCGGCGCCGACGACTACCTCGCCAAGCCGTTCGCGCTGCCCGAGCTGCTCGCCCGACTGCGCGCGCTGCTGCGCCGCACCGGCTGGGCGGCCGACGACGAGCTGCTGCGCTTCGACGAGCTCGAGCTCGACCCCGCCGCGCACGAGGTCCGCCGCGGCGGACGCGAGCTGGAGCTGACGCGCACCGAGTTCGCGCTGCTGGAGCTGTTCATGCGCAATCCCCGCCAGGTGCTGACGCGGGCGCTGATCGTCGAGCGCGTCTGGGGCTACGACTTCGGCCCGACCTCCAACTCGATCGACGTCTACGTCGGCTACCTGCGCCGCAAGACGGAGGCCGGCGGGAGGCCGCGGCTGCTGCACACGATCCGCGGCGTCGGCTACGTGCTGCGCCAGGCGCGCCCATGAGCTTCCGCCGACGCGTCGTCGTGCTGGTCGCGGCCGCCGTCGCCACGGCGATCGTCGGCGCCTCGGCGCTCGTCTACGTCGTGATGCGCAGCGAGCTGTACGGGCAGCTCGACGACCGCCTGCGGACGCAGGCGCCGAGAGCGCTGTTCGTGTCGGCCCGAGCGGCACTGCCCCCGTTCGGGAAGACGGCCGCCTGGCGCGCCGATCCGCGGCTGAGCGTGCTCGGCGCCGGCGCCCTGCCGACGCTCGGGGCGATCGGCGGCGAACGCGCGACCGCACGCGACGGCACGCTGCCCGCGAGGAGGCTGAAGATCGTCGTCCCGGGCGAGCTCGGCGCCTCCGACGTCGTCGCCCAGCTGGTGACGCGGTCGGGCGACGTGCTCGGCCCGTCGGAGGCGGCGGCGAGACTGCCGATCGACGAGCGCACCGCCGCGGTCGCCGCCGGCAGAGCCGACGCCTTCTTCTCCGACGCGACCGTCGACGGCGTCGAGGTGCGGATGCTCACGACGCGGGCGCCGAACGGCGGGGCCCTGGCGGTCGCCGCCTCGCGCTCCGAGGTCGACGACGCGCTGCGGCGGCTGCTGGCGATCCTCGCCGGCGTCAGCGGCGCGGGCATCGCGGCCGCGGCCGGGCTCGGGGTGCTCGTCTCGCGCCGCGCGCTGCGGCCGGTCGTCCATCTGACGGCGGCGACCGAGCACGTCGCCGCGACGCAGGACCTGAGCCGCCGGATCGAGGTCGCCGGCGACGACGAGCTGGCGCGGATGGCGCGCAGCTTCAACACGATGCTGGCGGCGCTCGACGGCGCCCGCGCCGCGCAGCGCCAGCTGGTCGCCGACGCCTCGCACGAGCTGCGCACGCCGCTGACCGCGGTGCGGACCTCGATCGAGGCGCTCGCCGGCGCGCCCGACCTGCCCTCGGCCGAGCGCGCCCGCGTGCTGGAGGCGACGCGCGTCCAGCTGGAGGACCTCAGCCTGCTGATCGGCGACCTGATCGACCTCGCGCGCCCGGCGGCGCCGGTCGCGGAGGTCGAGGAGGTGCGGCTCGACCTGCTCGTCGCCGAGGCGATCGAGCGGGCGCGGCGCCACGCGCCGGCGGCGAGCTTCCGGCTCGACGCGCGCGCGAGCGTCGTGCGCGCCGTCCCCGGCCGGCTCCACCGCGCCGTCGGGAACCTGCTCGACAACGCCGTCAAGCACGGCGGCGCCGACGGCGTCGTCGACGTGCGCGTCCGCGACGGCGCCGTCAGCGTCCGCGACCACGGCGCCGGGATCGCGCCGGAGGACCTCCCGCACGTCTTCGACCGCTTCTGGCGCGCCCCGAAGGCACGCGGCCTGCCCGGCGCCGGGCTCGGGCTGGCGATCGTGCGGCAGGTGGCGGAGGCCCACGGCGGCACCGTCCGCGCCGAGGCGGCGGCCGGCGGCGGCGCGCGGCTGGTCCTCTCACTGCCCTCCTAGACGGCTCTCACCGCTCCTTCACGGACGGCTGGCTCGATGGAGACCAGACCGTTCTCGAGCAGGAGGAGCAACCATCGTGACCAGACCGTTCCGTTCGCTGCCGGGGGCCCTCGCCCTCGCCGCCGCGCTCGCGCTCGCCGCCTGCGGCGGCGACTCGTCGTCCTCGTCGACCGCCGCCGGCGGCAGCGAGGAGGAGCAGCGCCTGGCGTTCCAGGACTGCCTGCGCGGCAAGGGCATCGACATCTCGTTCGCCGCCGACGGCAGAGGGCTGGCGATCGGCGCCAGACGAGGGCCGGGCAGCGGGGACACGCCCGACACGGCGACCGCGATGGAGGAGTGCCGCGAGTCGAGCGGCTGGTCGCCGCCGCAGCCGAGCGCCGAGCAGAGAGAGGAGTTCCGCGAGAGAGCGCTCCAGTTCGCCCGCTGCATGCGCGAGCACGGGGCCGACGTCGACGACCCCGCGCCCGACGGCAGAATGCTGATGAGAGTCAGAGGCGACAGCCCGACCTTCCGAGCGGCCCAGGAGGCGTGCGGCGGCAGATTCGGCATGCGCGCCCCGGCCGCGCCCGCCGCGCCGGCGCCGTGAGACGGCGGACCGCCCTCTCGGTCGCGCTGCCGGTCGCGGCCGTCGGCGCGCTCGCCGCGGTGGTCGCGGCGAGCGGCGGCGGCAGCGCCGGCGACGATCCGCCGCGCTCGGCCGCGCTGCGCGGGACCGAGGTCGTCGAGCGGCGGACGCTCGTCGAGCGCGAGCGGATCGACGGCACGCTCGGCTACGACGACCCGCGCCCGGCGCTCGACCGCCTCGGCGGGACGCTCACCTGGCTCCCGCGCCCCGGCGCCGTGATCCGCCCCGGCGAGCGCCTCTTCGCCGTCGACGACCTGCCCGTCGTGCTGATGGACGGAACGGTGCCGGCGTGGCGGACGATCGAGGCCGGGATCGACGACGGCAGCGACGTGCTCCAGCTGGAGCGCAACCTCGCCGCGCTCGGCCACGACCCGGGGACGGTCGACGACGCCTTCACGAGCGCGACCGCCGCCGCCGTCGAGCGCTGGCAGGAGGCCAACGGCCTGCCCGCGACCGGCCGCGTCGAGCTCGGCCGCGTCGTCTTCCTCCCCGGCCCCCGCCGCGTCGCCGCCGTGACCGGCTCGCTCAGCGGGAGCGGGAGCGGGGGCGGAGGCGGCAACGCCCTCGCATCGTGGGACGGCGGCACGGCGGCCGGCGGCAGCGGCGCCCAGACCGTGCCCGCGAGCTGGGACGGCGGCGCGGCGGCCGGCGGCAGCGGCGCCCAGACCATCCCCGCGAGCTGGGACGGCGGCGCGGCGGCCGGCGGCAGCGGCGCCCAGACCGTGCCCGCAAGCTGGGACGGCGGCGAGCCGACGACGACCGCCCCGCCGAGCACGACCGGGCAGGAGCCGCCGGCGGGCGGCGCGCCGGATGGCGGGAGCGGCGGGGCCGGAGATGGCGCGAGCTCGGACGGGAGCGAGCCGTCCGGCGGCGGAGCGCCATCCGGCAGAAGACCCGCCGGCGACAGAGCGCCGACGGGGAGAGCGCCGGGGCGCGGCGACGGCAGCGCCGGCGAGCCGAGCCGCGGCGATGACCCGGCCGGCGACGATGCGCCGGCGGGCGGCGGCGACCGGCACGGCCGTTCCGGCGGGCCGACGCGCGGCCGCTCGCCCGCGGGCGGCGGCTCGGCCGGCGGCGGCTCGCCCGCGGGCGGCGGCGCGCCGTCGGCCGGCGGCGGCTCCCCAGCCGGCGGCGGCTCCCCAGCCAGCGGCGGCCCCCCAGCCAGCGGCGGCCCCCCGACCGGCGCCGGCGGCGGCGGGGGCGGGAGCGGCGGCACGGAGGTGCTGGAGACGACCGCGACGACGCGCGTCGTGACGGCCGAGCTCGAGGCGGCCGACCAGGGCCTGGCCCGGGTCGGCGGCGAGGCGACCGTCGAGCTGCCGAGCGGCCGCGCCGTCGCCGGCCGGATCGTCGCGGTCGGCACCGTGACGAACGACAGCGGCGGCGAGGAAGGCGGGTCGGCCGGCGGCGGCTCCGGCGGATCGGCGACGCTGCCGGTCACGATCCGCCTGCGCTCGACGCGAGCGGCCGGCCGCCTCGACCAGGCGCCGGTCGTCGTCGAGCTGACCCGCACGACGCGCAGAGACGTGCTCGCCGTCCCGGTCGCGGCGCTGATCGCGCGCGACGGCGGCGGCTACGCGGTCGCCGTCCGCCGTCCGGGCGCGGCGCGAGCGACCGAGGCCCCGGTCGAGCCGGGGATGTTCGCCGACGGCTGGGTCGAGCTGCGCTCCGGCGCGGTGAAGGCGGGCGACCGCGTCGAGGTGCCGCGATGAGCCGGCCCGCGCCCGTGCTCGAGCTCGACGCGGTGACGAAGCGCTACCCCGGCGTCACCGCGCTCGACCGTGCCTCGCTGCGGATCGACGCCGGCGAGCTGGTCGCGATCGTCGGCCCGTCGGGGTCGGGCAAGTCGACGCTGCTGCAGATCATGGGCACGCTCGACCGCCCGACGAGCGGCCGCGTCCTGATCGAGGGGCGCGACGCGGCCGCCTGCGACGACCGCGCGCTGGCGGCGATCCGCGCCCGCCGCATCGGCTTCGTCTTCCAGCAGTTCTTCCTGCTCGACGGCGCCAGCGCGCTCGACAACGTCGCCGACGGCCTGCTCTACACCGGCACGCCGCGGCGGGAACGGCGCGAGCGGGCGCGCGAGGCGCTGGAGCGGGTCGGCCTGGCCCGCCGCGCCGACCACGTGCCGGCAGCGCTGTCGGGCGGCGAGCGCCAGCGGGTCGGCATCGCCCGCGCGATCGTCGGCCGCCCCGCGATCGTCCTCGCCGACGAGCCGACCGGCGCGCTCGACAGCGCGCGCGGCGCCGAGATCGTCGCGCTGCTGCGGGAGCTGAACGACGCCGGCACGACGCTCGCGGTCATCACCCACGACCGCGAGATCGCGGCGTCGCTGCCGCGGCAGGTGTCGGTCCGCGACGGCCGGCTGTCGGAGACGGAGGCGGCATGAGCGCACCGACGCTCCGGCGCCCGCTCCTGCGCCGGCGCCGCCGCCGCGCCGCCGAGCGCCCGCTCCCCTCGCTTCCCTCCAGCAGGCTGCCGCTCGCCGACGCGCTGCGGCTCGGCGCCCACGGACTGCGCACCCGCCGCGCCCGCACCGCGCTGTCGGCGATCGGGATCGCGATCGGCGTCGCCGCGATGGTCGCCGTGCTCGGCGTCGCCGAGTCGAGCCGCACGCGCGTGCTCGACCAGCTCGCCCAGCTCGGCACCAACCTCCTCACCGTCAGCCCCGGCGACAGCTTCTTCGGCGAGGAGGTGACGCTGCCGGAGACGGCGGCGCCGGCGGTCCGCGGGATGCCCGGCGTCGAGCGGGCGGCCGCGACGACGTCGATCGCCGCGGGCGTGCGTCGCACCGACCGGATCCCCGAGCAGGAGACCGGCGGGATCGAGCTGCTGGCCGCCGAGCCGAGCCTGCTCGCGACGGTGGGCGGGAGACTGGCCGCGGGCCGCTTCCTCGACGCCGCGCTCGACCGCTATCCCGCCGTCGTGCTCGGCAGCCTCGCGGCGAAGCGGCTCGGGATCGCGCGGCCGGGGCCGCGGATCCATGCCGGCGGCCGCTGGCTGACGGTCGTCGGGATCATGCGGCCGGTGCCGCTCGTCTCCGCGCTCGACCGCGCGGCGCTGATCGGCTACCCGGTCGCCGAGCGGCTGTACGGCACGAGCCGCAGCCCGACCTCGCTCCACGTCCGCACCGACGAGGAGGCGGTCGTCGCGACGCGCGAGCTGATCCCCGCGACCGCCTACCCGCAGCGGCCCGAGGAGGTCGCGATCACGCGCCCCTCCGACGCACTCGCGGCGAAGGCGGCGACCGAGGACGCGCTGACCGCGCTGCTGCTCGGGCTCGGCGCGGTGGCGCTGCTCGTCGGCGGGATCGGGATCGCGAACGTGATGGTGATCGCCGTGCTGGAGCGCCGCCGCGAGATCGGCCTGCGGCGGGCGCTCGGCGCGACCCGCCGCCACGTCGCCGTCCAGTTCCTCTGCGAGGCGCTGCTGCTGTCGTCGCTCGGCGGCGCGCTCGGCGTGCTGCTCGGCGCCGCCGGCACCGTCGCATACGCGGCGAGCCAGGACGTCCGCGCCGTCGTGCCGGCGATCGCGATCGGCGGCGGGCTGCTCGCCTCGCTCGCGATGGGCGCGGTCGCCGGCCTCTACCCGGCGCTGCGGGCGACGCGGCTGTCGCCGACCGAGGCGCTGCGCTCGACCTGACCGGACGGGCCGCGCCTACGCCCGCCGCGCGCGCACGAGCAGGTACTCCAGCTCCCAGCGCGGCGGGCGGCCCGGCTCCGCCGCGTTCGTCTCGCGCGCGAACGTCAGCAGCGCCCGCTCCAGCGCGGCGGCGCGCTCCGGGTCGCCGGCAAGGCCCTCGAAGGCGGCGATGACCGGCCCGAAGTTCGCGCGGTAGAACGAGACGAGCGCCTCGGCGTCGGCGAAGTGGTCGAGCACGACGACGCGCCGCTCGACCGCGATCTCGTCGCTGCCCGGTCCGAGCAGCTCGCGCAGGTGCGGCTCGCTGCCCCACAGCACGGGCGGCTCGTAGCCGGGCGGGGGCGGCGGCGCGAACGGCGCGACCGTCGCGAAGAAGCGCCCGCTCCACCCCTCCGGCGTCCAGTTGAGCATGCCGATCGTGCCGCCGGGTCGGCAGACGCGCAGCAGCTCGCGCGCGGTGACGGCGTGGTCGGGCGCGAAGATCGCGCCGAAGGAGGAGGTGACCGCGTCGAAGGCGCCGTCGCCGAACGGCAGCGACTGCGCGTCGGCGACGACCCACTGAAGCTCCAGCCCCTCCGCCTCGGCGGCGGCGCGGCCGGCGTCGAGCAGCTCGGGCGTGATGTCGCTGGCGACGACCTCCGCGCCGGCCCGAGCGGCCGCGATCGCGACGTTCCCGGCGCCGGCGGCGACGTCGAGCACCCGCTGCCCGGGGCCGATCCCACACGCCTCGACGAGCAGCGGGCCGGTCGCGCCGATCGTCTCCCGCGCGACGCGGGGGAAGTCGCCCAGCGCCCAGATGCGGCTCGCCTCGGCCATGCGCCCAATCTTCCGACGCGGACCGGAGGACCGCAACCTTTCCGGCGCTGCAACGTCTTTTGCAGCATGAAGGAACCAGGCTGGTAGGTTCCGACGCCGTTACATACGAGCCGAGTCGCAGGCCCTCCGCGGGCCTGTGAGCGGGGGACCCACTTGGTCCTCGGACCGGGGGCGAATCGTCGCTTGTTCGCGTCGTAGCGCGGCCGCCACGGCGGCCCTGCGAGCCCGTCAGCTCACCTCGCAGGCTCATTGAGACAGGAGCACCGAAGCTGTGAACCAGGAGCAGCGCGATCTCGCGCTCGATGACCTCTGGGCGGACTCGCTCGAGCGTTCGCTCGCCCGCCGCGGCGCGCGCGCACGGACGTCGGTCGAGTTGGCGCGTCTCCGCCCCCGCGACCTCGCCGACTCCGAGCACGTCCTCGACTCGCTCGCCGTCGCCAAGCGCCGCCGGGAGGCGGCCGCGTCGCAGACGAAGCTTCCCGCCCCGGCCGCGCGCGGCCTCTCGCTGACCGCGCTGCTGGCGGTCACCGCGGGTCCCGCGGTCGGCGCGAGCGCCGCCTTCACCGGCACCGCCGCCGCCGCGACGGTCGTCGAGAAGGGCGACCGCGGCGGCGACGTCAAGAAGCTGCAGCGGGCGCTCGGCGTCCGCGCCGACGGGGTCTTCGGCCCCGGCACGAAGAAGGCGCTGCGCAAGTTCCAGGCGCGCACCGGCCTGCACGTCGACGGCGTCGCCGGCCCGGCGACGTGGAAGGCGCTGAAGCGCTCGGAGGCGAACACCGCGCGCATCAGCCGCAGCGAGGTCAGAGTCGGCGGCAAGACGCGCGTGATCGGCCACACCGTCCGCGCCGTCCAGCGCGAGCTGGGCGTCCCCGCCGACGGCGTCTTCGGCCCGCAGACGCTGAAGGCGCTGAAGCGCTTCCAGCGCGCCCACGGCCTCGTCGCCGACGGCGTCGTCGGCCCGGCGACGTGGAGAGCGCTGACGCGCGACGGCGGCGGCTCCAGCGGCGCGAAGAGCAAGCCGCGCGCCCGCACCGCCAACGAGGGCTCCGGCGTCGCCGCGCTGCAGCGCGCGCTCGGCATCGCCGCCGACGGCGACTTCGGCCCCGCGACCGAGGCGGCGGTCAAGCGCCACCAGCGGGCGCACGGCCTCACCGCCGACGGCATCGCCGGCCCGGCGACGCGCGCCTCGCTCGGCCTCGGCGACGGCCCCGTGCTGAAGCGCGGCGGCGACGGCGGCGGCCGGCGCGCCAGCAGCAGCTCGGCCGACCGCAAGGTCGCGCAGATGATCGCCGCCGGCAACCGGATAGCGAGCACGCCGTACCGCTACGGCGGCGGCCACGGCTCGTTCCAGGACACCGGCTACGACTGCTCGGGCTCGGTCTCCTACGTGCTCCACGGCGCCGGCCTGCTGTCCTCGCCGCTCGCCTCCGGCGGGCTGATGAGCTACGGCGAGCCCGGCCCCGGCAAGCGCGTGACGATCTACGCCAACGCGGGCCACGCCTACATGGTGATCGACGGCAGACGGTTCGACACCTCCGGCGCCAGCGCCGCCGGCACCCGCTGGCAGCCCGACAACCGCTCCAGCGCCGGCTACGTCGCCCGCCACCCGGCGGGGCTCTAGGAGCCGCTCGTCGAGCCGCCGTCGGGCGGCTCGACCGCCGGCCGCTCCGGGTCCGGCTGCGACGGCGCGCCGCCTATGAGGTCGAGGAACCACCTGCCGAAGCGGGCGCCGCGGGTGTCGGGCCCGAACCGCTCGCGGGCGCGCGCGAGCTTCGCGTCGTCGTAGCGGCGGGCCCACGGCGAGCCCGGCTTCGCGAGCCGGAGCGCGGCCCACCCGCCGAAGACGAACGGGACGAAGAAGGCGAGCATGCCGAGGACGATCCGGCCCTTCGCGAACGCGATCGCGGCGAACGTCAGCGTCAGCGAGAACCACGCGGCGGTGCCGACGATCGAGCCGGGGTCGTCGAGGCCGTAGGGGTTGACGCCGATCACGATCAGCGACGCGAAGACGGTCGCGAGGACGACGGCGTCGAGCGAGCTGCGGCCCTCCTGGCTCCAATAGACGTCCTCGAGGTGGACCCAGAGCGCGAACTCGTCGAGCGTGAAGCCGGCGCCGACCCCGAAGCCGACGGCGAGGATCTGCCACCACGGCGCGTCGAGGTCGGTCGCGAAGGCGCCGAAGCCGCTGACGAGCATCAGCACGATCCCCCACACGAGATGGTGGAGGTGGACGCCGCCCTCGGTCTCGACCCCGCCCGGCCACCAGGAGACGCTGCGCGTCAGCCGCGCGCTCGTGCGGATGAAGCCGAACGAGCAGAGGAAGGCGAGCAGGACGATGAACGCCGCCTCGCGCCCGGGCTCGCGATGGGTCTGGAACAGCTCGATCGAGACGACGGTCGCGTCCATGGGCCGTGAACTATCGTCCTCCCCGTGGACGCATCGGTCCAGCAGGCCGCGGCGGAGATCGCGGCGCGCGCTGAGCGCGATCTCGACGCGCTCGTCGCCGTCTCCTCGCCCTCCGGCGACGCGCACGGCGCCGAGGACTGCGTCGCGGTCGTCCGCGCGCTCGCGCCCGCCGGCGCGAGCTTCGAGCGGCTGCCCTGCTCCTCGCCGGCCCACGCCGACGACCTGCTCGTGCGCTTGCACGGCCGCGGGAGCGGCCGCGTGCTGCTGCTCGGCCACCTCGACACGGTCGTCCCGCACGAGCGCCACCAGCCGCTGACGCGCGTCGGCGAGCGGCTGGTCGGCTCGGGCAGCGTCGACATGAAGGGCGGCGACGTGCTCGCGCTCGGCGTGCTGCGGGAGCTGGCCCGCCGGCCGCAGCTGTTCGCCGAGGTCGCGCTGCTGCTCGTCGTCGACGAGGAGTGGCGGACCGGGCCGCTGACGCATGTCGCGCGCTTCGCCGGCTGGGACGCCTGCCTCTGCTTCGAGGCCGGGGAGCTGGCCGCTGACGGCAGCGACGCGGTGATCGTCAGACGGAAGGCGGCCGGGACGCTGCGCGTCTGCGCCGACGGCGTCGCGGCCCACGCCGGCGCCGCGCCGCACAAGGGGCGCAACGCCCTGCTCGCGCTCGCGGCCGCCGCGCAGGCGGTCGCGGCCGCGCACGCGCCCGACGGCCCAGACCGGCTGACGGCCGTGCCGACGACCCTGCACAGCGGCGGCGCCTTCAACGTCGTGCCGGCCGACGGCGAGCTGCACTGCGACCTGCGCTCCGACCGCACCGCCGCGTTCGAGGAGGTGCGCGAGCGCGTGCCGCGCGAGGTCGGCGGCGTCGGGCTGGAGACGGAGCTGACGCGCGTCTGGCCGGCGATGGACGCGCGCGACGCGAGCGGGCCGCTGCTCGCCCGCGCCGCCGCGCTGCTCGGCCGGCCGCTGACGCCGTCGGGCCGCGGCGGCGCCAGCGACGCCAGCCACTTCGCGCCCGCGATCCCGTTCACCGTCGACGGGCTCGGCCCCCGCGGCGGGCTCGCGCACGCGCCCGGCGAGTTCGTGCTGACGGCGTCGCTGCGGCCGCGCGCCGAGGTCGCGCTGGCGCTGGCGCTCGCGGCGCTCGACGGCGGCGGCTGAGCCGGCCGCGGACGGCGCGGGCGAGGACGGGTGAGCGCGGCGCGCGCGGGTATGCTCGCCCCCATGCACGACCTCGGCGACCCGATCGCGTACCTCGTCCTGCAGCCCGGCACCGACGTCTACGACGCCGCCGGCGAACGGGTCGGGAGGGTCGAGCACGTGCTCTTCGACGACCGCACCGACGTCTTCGACGGCATCGTCGTCGACACGAGAGCGGGCCCCGGCGGGCTGCGCTTCGCCGACGCCGACCAGGTCGACGAGCTGTACGAGCGCGGCGTCGTGCTGAAGGTCGCCGCCAGCGCGCTCCACGACCCCGAGCCCGGGCCCGGCGTGATCGACGCCGACGCGGCCGACGGCGACGCGTCGCCGCTGACCGAGAAGCTGCGGCGGGCGTGGGACTGGATCAGTGGGCGCTACTGAGCGCGACGGCGCGCAGCCGCTGGCCGGCCGCGTCGCGCTCGTCACCGGCGCCAACCACGGGATCGGCGCCGCGACGGCGATCGCGCTCGCGACCCGCGGCGCCGACGTGCTCGTCTCCTACCTCGCGCTGCCGCACGCGTCGGCCGGCGACGGCGATCCGCCGGGCGGCGGCCCGGCGGTCGACGCGACGGACGACGCGGTCGGCGACGACGGCATCCCGCTCGCCTACCACCGCTCGCGCGCCCGCGACGCCGGCTGGGTCGTCACGGCGATCGAGACGATCGGCGGACGGGCGCTCGCGGTCGAGGCCGACCTGAGCGACCCGGCCGCGCCGGCGGCGCTGCTCGACGCGGCGGAGCGGGCGCTCGGCCCGGTCGAGATCGTCGTCTGCAACGCGACCGGCTGGGTCCAGGACAGCTTCTCGCCGGCCGAGCGCGACGCGATCGGCCGACCGCTGGCGCCGGTCACCGCCGCCACCTTCAACGCCCAGTTCGCCGTCGACGCACGCGCGACGGCGCTGCTGATCGCCGAGTTCGCCCGCCGCCACGTCGCCCGCGGCGGTCGCTGGGGGCGGATCGTCTCGCTCACCTCCGAGGGCCGCGACGGCTTCCCCTCCGAGGTCTCCTACGGCGCCGCGAAGGCGGCGCTGGAGAGCTACACGCTGTCGGCGGCGCACGAGCTGGCGCCCCACGGGGTGACCGCGAACGTCGTCCACCCGCCGGTCACCGACACCGGTTGGATCGCGGAGTCGGCCCGGCCGGCGATGGAGGCGCACAGCCCGTTCGGCACCGTCGCCCATCCCGAGGACGTCGCCGGCGCGATCGCGCTGCTGTGCCTGGAGGAGTCGGCGCGCGTCACCGCCAACGTGATCCGCATGCGCTGAGGCGGCCCGCGCGACGCGGGCTGCCGCCGGCGTGCCGCCGCTCACAGCCGCGACAGCCACTCGAGCGGGAACGGCGGCTGCGCCAGCGGCTTGACCGCGAGCCGCGTCAGCAGCAGCGGGTTGTCGTCGCCGGCGATGCGGTTGAGGTCGAGCTCGCCGCAGCCGCCGCAGCGGTGGACGAGCACCCACTCGCCGCCGCCGCGGACGGCGACCGCGATCGGCTCCATCGACGAGCCGCAGTCGGCGGCACGGTCGCCGGGCGTGGCGCCGTCGAGGTGCCGGCTCCAGAGGCAGCTGGGGCAGTGGTTGCGATGGGCCGTGCCGGGGGCGTCGGCCGGGATGTCGAGACCGCAGTTGCGGCATCGGAATGCGCGTGGCGCTCGGCGCCGGTCGCGCTGTCGCTGATCTCGCGACAAGGGAACCTCCGTGATGGATGCGGACGAAGCGGCGGGTCACGCGCGTCCGCTGCCTCGTACGGGAGGTAGCGTGCCGCTGCCGCCCTCAGGGCGGCAGCGGGCAGCCGGTCAGCGCTCGTTCAGCCGACCGGGCGCAGCGCGACGATGTCCGCACCGGCATCCATAGATCGTCCCGGACGTTACCGGATCGTCGACGGCGGCGTCCGTCACGCCGGCGGGGCGCGCCCGTTAGCCTCGGTGCGACGATGCGGAAGCGGAGCGCGAGAGCACGATCCGGCCTGGCGGCGGCCGCCGCGGCGCTGCTGGTCGCGCTCGGCGCGGCGGGCTGCGGGTCCGACGGCGACGAGCGCGCCGACCTCACGCTCCCGCGCGACGCCCCGCCGCCGGCGCTGACCCAGCCGCCCGGCGGCACGACGCCGGTCCCTCCCGGCGGCACCACGCCGACGCCACCGGGCGGGAGCGGCCGGACCTACGAGCCGCCGGCGCCGAGACCGAACTTCGGCCGCGGACCGACGATCGGCGCGCTCGTGCGCGAGCGCCACGCGGAGGCGTCGTACGGCGCGCTCCTGCCGGGCTTCGTCCCCGGCGGCATCCCGGTCGGCACACGCGCGGCGATCTGCGTCGTCCCGCCGATCATCGACGCGGTGCGCCGGCAGATCGAGGAGGCGGCGCGCCGGCAGTCCCCGGGAGGCGAGGTGCTGACGCTCCACTCCGACGCGATCCTGCTGGCCGACTGCGGCAGCTCGGGTCGGTGGGCGCTCGTCACCTGGACGCAGATCGAGGGCGGCGACGCCACCAACTGGATCGACGAGCTGCGCTACGACGGCGACGGCCGCTGGACCGGCACGCCGCCGAGAGCCTATCCCGGCTGCCGCATGCCGCTCGCGGCCGCGGCGGCATGGCAGGTCGACGTGCGCAGATGCGGCAGCGCCGCCAGACGCGCCCCCTCGACCCCGCGCCGCCCGCCGAGAGCCGCGCCGTCGCCGAGGCCGCCGAGACCGTCGCAGCCCCAGCCCCAGCCGGGCCCGAGACCGATGCGCCCCGCCCCGCTCGACAGCGTGACGATATGAGCGGGCCTGGGGTCGGCCGGAGCGCCACAGACCGATTGGTGTGGTCACATCGGCTGGTAAGATGACCACATGCGAGAGATCGGGATCCGTCAGCTCAAGAGCGAGGCGAGCGCCCTGATCGACCAGGTCGAGCACGGCGAAGTGATGACGGTGACGCGCCGGGGCAAGCCGGTGGCACGCCTTGTTCCGGCCGGCATGGCGCCCGGGATGGCACGGCTGGTCGCCGAGGGCCGTGTCCGCTGGAGCGGGCGCAGAGCGTCGTTGCCCGAAGCGGTCGAGCTGCGTGGAGACGGCCCTTCGGCCGCCGACCTCGTGATCGACGACCGCGGACCGCGGTGACCCTCTACCTCGACACGAGCGCGCTCGTGAAGCTGCTCGTCGCCGAGGATGGGAGCGGCGTCGTCCGCTCCGCCGCCGGCGCCGCCGGCGAGCTGGCCGCCAGCCACATCGCCTACGTCGAGACGCATTCGGCGTTGGCGCGGATGCGCGCCGGCGACCGCCTCACGAGACGGGTCCACGCGGCGCAGGCGGAAGCGTTCCGCCGTCTGTGGTCCGACGTCGCCGTCGTTCCGGTCACCGACGACGTCGTCGAACGAGCCGCCCGTCTCGCCGAGCGCCACCTGCTGCGCGGCTACGACGCCCTCCAGCTCTCCTCCGCACTGGAGCTGCGCGACGCGAGCGATGTTCGGTTCGCGTCGTGGGACGATCGGCTCAACGTCGCCGCGGCACGCGAGCGGCTGACGCTGCTGCCGCTCGACTGACCCCCCGACGACGCGATCGGGCGTCTCCGCGCACGGCGCGGACCGGCCGGCGGCCCTATCGTTCCCGCATGACCGGGGTTCACCTGGTGATCGGCGAGGGGACGCTGGCCGAGGGCGTGCAGCAGGCGCTGCGCGAGGCGCGGCAGCCGGTCCGCGCGATGCGGCGGCCGGCCGACCGCGAGCTGCGGCGGGCGCTCGCCGACGAGCGGACGAGGGCGGCAACGGTGATCGACCGCGACGACATCGCCGCGCTGCGGACCGCGCTGCTGGTCGAGTACCTGCGGCCCGGCATCCGGCTGGTCGTGACGATCTTCGACCGCACCGTCGCCGAGCAGCTGATCCGCACGATCCCCAACTGCAACGTCGTCTCGATGGCCGACGCGTCGGCCGGGGCGATCGTCGGGCCGTGCGTCGACGCCGGCCTGGTCGCCCTCCACCGCGCCGACGACGGCGCGCTCGTCGCCGTCCACGGCCACGACGAGGCGCACGCGAGCGCCGGCGAGCGGCCGCACGTCGCGCCGTACCCCTACCACCCGCCGAGCGCGCCGCTGCGCGCGGCCCGCCGCCTGCGGGCGCAGTTCCGCCCGCCCGACCGCTCCTCGGCGCTGCTTTTGTGGTCGCTGATCGGGCTCGTCGCACTGGTGCTGCTGGAGGCGGCGCTGGCGATCTCGACCCACCGCGAGCCGGCGGTCGCCGCGCTCTACGAGGCGACGAAGGCGATCGCTGCCGTCGGCCCGAGCGGCTTCTTCGAGCACGGCTCGACGTGGCAGCGGGCGTACGGGATCGCGTCGATGGCGCTCGGCGTCGTGCTCACCGCCGTCTTCACCGCCGCGCTCGTCAACCGCCTGCTGAGCCGCCGGCTGACGGGGACGTTCGGGCCGCGCACGATCCCGCGCGCCGACCACGTCGTCGTCGTCGGGCTCGGCCAGGTCGGCTTCCGCGTCTGCCTCGAGCTGCGCGCGCTCGGGATCGACGTCGTCGCCGTCGAGCAGGATCCGCAGGCGCCGAACGTCGCGCTCGCCCGCGGGCTGAAGGTGCCGGTCGTGATCGGCCGCGGCGGCGACCGCTATGTGCTCGAGCGGCTGTCGCTCGGCCGCGCCCGCGCGCTCGCCGCCGTCACCAGCGACGAGCTCGCCAACGTCGCGATCAGCGTCGCGGCGCTCGCCGTCCAGCCCGGGCTGCGGACCGTCCTGCGCGCCGGCTCCAACGACGTCACGCGCGAGACGGCGGCGCTCTTCCCGATCGGCGTCGCGCAGGACCTCGACCGCGTCGCGGCGACCGCCCTGGCGGCGACGGCGATCGGCCGCGAGCTGGCGCACGCCTTCGTCCACGGCGGCGCCTCCTACATCGAGACGCCGGACGGGATCGAGCGCTTCCCGCGGCCGCAGGGCCGGCCCGACTGACGACCGCTACACGTGGACCGCGACGCCGTCGCCGCCGCCGTGGCCGCGGCTGCACAGCAGCGCGATCAGCGCGCTGAGGAAGGCGAGGCCGGCGCTGACGTACATCGCCGTGTGGAGCCCCTCCATGAACGACTGGAACGAGGCGTCGGTGACCGCCTGCGCCAGCGACGCCGGCATGTCGGGGGAGATCGGCGCGACTCCCTGCGCGATCAGCTCGGTCTTGCCCTCGATCACGCCCGCCGTCTCGGCCGGCACGCCGGCGTCGGCGAGGTTGCCGGCGAGCGCCGACCCGACGCCGGAGACGATCACCGAGCCGAGCACCGCGGTTCCGAGCACGCCGCCGAGCTGGTTGGCCGTCGACTGCAGGCCGCCGGCGAGGCCGCCGCGCTCGACCGGCGCGTTGCCGACGATCGCCTCGGTCGAGGCGACGATCACGAGGCCCATCGCGATGCCGATCAGCAGGTAGAACGGCCACTGGCCGCCGTAGCCGGTGTCGACCTCCAGCCCGGTGAGGCCCAGGAAGCAGCCGGCGAGGATCAGCATGCCGAGGCAGAGCGGCACGCGCGGTCCGAACTTCTCCGTCAGCAGGCCGCCGAGCGGGGCGCTTACCGTGAAGGTGGCCGTCAGCGGCAGCAGCCGCACGCCGGTCTCGACCGGGCTGTAGCCGTGCACGTTCTGCAGGTACAGGCCGATGAAGAAGAGGATCCCGAACAGCGCGAAGAACCCGGTCACGACGAGCACGACGCCGGCCGACAGCGAGCGGTTGCGAAACAGGTCGAGCGGCAGCAGCGGCTCCTTCGCGCGCGCCTCGCGCAGCACGAACAGGACGAGCGTGAGCAGGCCGGCGGCGCCGAAGCCGATCACGTACGCCGAGCCCCAGCCGTGGTCCTGCGCCTTGATGACGCCCCAGATCAGCAGGAAGAGCCCGCCCGACAGCAGCGCGACGCCGGGCAGGTCGAACGAGCCGACGTGCGTCTCGTCCTTGGACTCCCTCACCCACCGCATCGTCACCAGCGCGGCGATCAGGCCGAGCGGCAGGTTGAGCAGGAAGATCGACTCCCACGAGACGTGCTCGACCAGCAGGCCGCCGACGATCGGGCCGGAGGCGACCGCGAGCGCCGAGGAGCCGCCCCAGATGCCGACGGCCCGGTTGAGCTCGGCCGGCGGGAATGCGGCGCGCAGCAGCGCGAGCGTGTTCGGCATCAGCAGCGCGCCGGCGACGCCCTGCAGCACGCGCGCGAAGACGAGCATGCCGATCGAGGTCGACAGCGCGCACAGCAGCGACGTGACGGCGAAGCCGACGATGCCGATCACGAACACCTTCTTGCGGCCGAAGCGGTCGCCGAGCTTGCCGCCGACGATCAGCAGGACGGCGAGCGCCAGCAGGTAGCCGTTGGTGACCCATTGGAGCCCCGCGAGCGAGGCGTCGAGGTCGGCGGCGATCGTGGGGTTCGCGACGCCGACGACGGTGCCGTCGAGGCCGACCATCATCACGCCCAGCGCGACGGCGGCGAGCGTCAGCCAGGGATTGTCGCGGCCGGCGGCGGGCCTCGCCGCGACAGCAGAGGTTGCGTTCATCGGGACCTGAGAGGGTTGGAGGAGTGCTGCGGGCCGGAAAGTGTGACAGACCGTAACGTTTCCACGATGCGCTCCCGACCTCCCCTGCGCGCCGACGCACGCCGCAACTATCGCGCGGTGATCGACGCCGCGATCGGCGTGCTGTCGGAGCGGCCCGACGCGACGATGCGCGAGATCGCCGACGCCTCGGGGGTGACGCGCACGACCGTCTACCGCCACTTCCCGACGCGCGACGCGCTCGTGCGGGCGCTGTTCCAGCAGATCGAGCGCGAGTCGAACGAGGCGGCGCGCGCGGCGCTCGCGGGGAGCCCGCCGCTGGCGGAGGGCCTCGCCGCGATCGCCGCCACGGCGATCGCGTTCGGCACCCGCTACCGCTTCCTCGCCGGCTACGAGGCGATCGCCAGCGACGTGCGCGCCGAGACGATGCGCGCCGCCGCCGACAACCCGGTGCTGCGCTGGCTGCTCGTCGCCCAGCGGCGCGGGGAGGCGCGGCGCGACCTGCCGCCGAGCTGGCAGCTGCGGATGATGCACAGCCTCGCCGTCGTGGCGGTCGAGGAGGTGCTGGCCGGCGCGGTCGACGCCAAGGAGGGCGAGCGGCTGCTCGCCCGCACGCTCCACGCCGCCTTCGCGGCGCCGCGCTGACCGCCCGGCCGAGCGGCGGCGGATTTCCGACACCTCGCTTCAGACCATCGGGCCGCGCCGGTCGGCCCGCGGCTAGGATCGGCGCGATGGGCAGCAGGGGAGCAGGGGCCGGGGGCGGCCGCGAGCACGCCGCCGGAGGCCCCGCGGAGCGTCGGGCCCGCGCGCTCGACGAGGAGGTCCGCGCCGCCGTCGCGGCAGGCGATCTCGGGCAGGCCGAGCGGCGGCTCGCCGCGCTCGAGGGCGGCGCCTTCGCGCGCACCCCGCTCGGCGCGGCGCTCGCCGCCAGCGCGGCGGCGCTCGTCGCGCTCGCGACCGACCGGCCGGCGAACGCCGACGCGCTCGCGACGGCGGCGGCCGAGCATGCGCGCGCGATCCGCTCGCCGGCGCTGGAGGCGCGCGCGGCCGTGCTGGCCGGCCGCGCGCAGGCGGCGCTCGGCGCCGACGACGTCGCCGCCGAGCGGTTCGCCGAGGCGCGGTCGCTGGCGCGGCTCGCCGGCGACGGGCAGCTCGCGCGCGAGGCCGACCGCTGCCGCGCCGCGCTCGCCTCCCGCGCGTCCGCCGCTGCCGCCGGCCCAGCCGAGCGCGGGCTGACGGCCCGCCAGCTCGAGATCGCCCTGCTCGCCGCCGACGGCCGCACCAACCGCGAGGTCGCGGCCGCCCTCGGCATCAGCGAGCACACCGTCAACGCCCACCTGCGCGCCGCATTCCGGCGGCTCGGCGTGTCGCGCCGGCGGGCGCTCGCCACCGTGCTGAACGCACGCGCGCAGCGCTGAGCGGCCGCCGCGCGGCGGCCGCGACCGGCGCGCCGATCGACCGCACGCCGCGGGCACGCGCCGCCGCGGCCGGCGGCCGCGGCGGACAGCCGCGGCGACCGCCACGCGAAGCCCGTCTACTCGCCGGGCGCGCCGGCGCCGCCGTCCTCCTCGGACGGCGCGGCGGTGGCGCCCGTCGAGCAGACCTGCTGGCCGCCGCCCCGCTGGCAGAGCTCGTAGCTGGTGTCGGGCTGCAGCTGCGTGCGGCTGGTGATCGTGTACGGGACGCCGGCCGTCGAGCTGGCGCCGACCGTGACGAGGTAGTAGGCGCCGTCGGTCCAGTCGGAGAAGCCGCCGAGCACGGCGGCGGCGCCCTGTCTGACGCCTTCGGCCTGGCCGCTCGAGATCCCGACCTGCTCGCCTCTCTCGAAGCCGACTCTCTGGCCCTGCGCCGCACCGGCGCGCTCCCCCCTGGCGGTGCCGATCCGGATCCCCTCCGCCTTGCCGGCGTCGAAGATCGCCCTGTAGCCGGCGGTCCCTCTCGCGAACTCGGCGCGGCCCTCCTCGCGGCCTCTTGCCAGACCCTCCTGGAAGCCGGCCTCCTCGCCGGACTGCGTGCCCTCGGAGTCGCCGCTGCTGTGGCCGATCAGGTAGCCGCCGACGCCGGCGACGACGAGCACGCCCACCGCGACGGCCGCGAGCGCGCCGACGCCGAAGCTCCGTCTGCCGCCCTGCCCGGGCGGCGCGGCCCCGGCGGGCTGAGCCGGCGGCGCCGGCCGGCCGGGCTGGCCCTCCGCGCCGCGGCCCGGCGGCGTCACCTCGGTCGGGCGCTCTTCGGGCGGCTGGTCACTGGTCGACATCGGCACGTCCTCCTCGTCGGGCATGCATGGACCGGTTGTCGGTGCGAAGCGTACGGGCCCGCAGCGACGGTTGCGACCCTGAGCGCGGAGACGCGCCGGCTGCCGCTCGTCCGGCGGCCGCCGTCGCTACGCTGTCGGCCGTGCAGCGCCTCCCCACCTGGCCGGTCGCGGCCGGATCACTGCTTCTCGGCTTCGCCGTCGCCGACCTGACCGGCGTCCGTCCGCTCGGCGGGATCGTCCTCTTCCTCGGCGCGCTGTGGTGCGGGCTGCGCTGGCGCCGCCAGCAGGGGCTCGCCGTCGCGATCCTGATCGTGCTCGCCTACCTCGCCGCGTTCGCGCTCTCGCACCCGCTCGGCAGAGCGATCGGCTCGTGGCCGGCGGTCTTCGTCGTCTCGGCGGTCGTCGGGCTGATCGCCTGGGCGCGCGCCGACCGCGAGGCCCCACCGGGAACCGGCGTGTCACCGGCCGCGTCGCGGTAGCGTCAGCGGATCGCCTCGACCGCCCCGGACACCGCCGCCGCGTCCGCGCCGGGCCCGACCCGGCCGCCGCGCGCCGGCCTGCCGCCCGGGCCGCGCGGACCGCGCGCCGTCTCGGCCGCGCGCTTCCTGTTGCAGGCGACCGGCTTCCTGGAGGAGTGCCGCGACCGCTACGGCTCGATCTTCACGCTGGAGATCTCGCAGGGCCGCACCGTCGTGCTCTCCTCCGACCCGACCGTCGCGCGCGAGGTGCTGACCGGCGACCCCGACCTGCTCTACGCCGGACAGGGCAACGTCGTCCTGAGACCGCTGCTCGGCGAGCGCTCGGTACTGCTGCTCGACGGGCCCGAGCACCTGCGCCAGCGACGCCTGCTGCTGCCGCCCTTCCACGGCGAGCGGATGCGCGCCTACGGCGAGCGGATCGACGCGATCGCCGCCGAGCACGTCGCGCGCTGGCCGGTCGGCAGGCCGTTCCCGGTGCGCGACTCGATGCAGGCGATCACGCTGGAGGTGATCCTGCGGGTCGTCTTCGGCGTCGAGGAGCCGGCGCGCGTCGCGCAGCTGTCGGCGCCGCTGCGGCGGCTGCTCGACGCGGCGGTCAGCCCGGCGCAGATGCTGCTGCTCCAGCTGACGAGATCGGAGGGCACGCGGCCGCGCGCGCCATGGGGCCGCATCCGCCGGATGATGGCGCCGGTCGACGCGATGATCCACGAGGAGATCGGCGCCCGCCGCGCCGAGCTGGCCGCGGGCGGCAGCGGTCGCGACGACATCCTCTCGCTGCTGCTGGAGGCGCGCGACGAGGCGGGCGCGCCGATGACCGACGCCGAGCTGCGCGACGAGCTGATGACGCTGCTGGTCGCCGGGCACGAGACAACGGCGACGGCGCTGTCGTGGACGCTGGAGCGCGTCACGCGCGAGCCGGAGGTGCTGGCGCGGCTGGAGCGCGAGGCAGCCGGCGGCTGGGCCGACGGCACCGCCTACCTCGACGCCGTCATCACCGAGACGCTGCGCCTGCGCCCGGTCGTGCCGGCCGTCGTGCGCAAGCTGCAGGCGCCGATGACGTTCGGCGGCTGGCAGCTGCCAGCCGGCGTCAACATCGCGCCGAGCATATGGCTGATCCACCACGACCCGGGCCTCTACCCCGATCCCCATTCCTTCCGCCCGGAGCGCTTCCTCGGCAGAAGACCGGGGACCTACGAGTGGATCCCCTTCGGCGGCGGCATCCGCCGCTGCCTCGGCGCCGCCTTCGCCCTCCACGAGATGCGCGTCGTCCTGCAGGCGATCCTCGCCGCGGCGCGCCTGGAGCCGACGGCCGCCGCGCCGGAGCGGATCGTCCGCCGCTTCGTCACGTTCACCCCCGCCGCCGGCGGCCGTCTCACCGTCGCCGCGAAGCGCTGAGCACGGCCGACGCCGGCCGTCTGACTCACCGCACCAAGTCAACCGCGCTCCTCCAGCAGCGTGGCCACGAGCGCGGAGCTGTCGACGATCACTCGTCGGAGCCGTAGCCGAGATACCTTCCCCATTCGGAACGGGGAACCGGGTCGCTGGGGCCGTCCGGGGCGAGGACCGGCCACACCTCCTGTCTCAGCCAGCGGTGGATGCGGTCGTAACGCTCTTCGGGGCTCTCGGCGTGATCCTGGGACGGATCCATCGGATCACCGTAGCTGGGTGTGGGCGTGTGTGGCGCATGCCGCAACAGAGGTGTGGCAGAGGACCAGTTCGCCCCTGCGCGTGTGTTGTCCGTCTGTCCACTCAACTCTGGACTTCCGCGCAAAGACAGGGGGGCGAGGGGTCCGCATACTCGTCCCATGACGACCACTCGACCCCCGCAGATCGTGGCCTTCGGCGGCGGCGGGTTCTCGATGGAGGCCGGGAACCCGCTGCTGGACAACTACGTCCTGTCGCTCACGGGGAGCGATCGGCCGCGCGTCTGCTTCATCCCCACCGCCTCGGGCGACGCCGACCACTACGTCGTCCGCTTCTACCGCGCCTTCTCGCAGCGCTGCGAGACCTCCCACGTCTCGCTCTTCCGCCGCGACCGCGGCGACGGCGCCGTCGAGGGCGACCTCGCCGCGCACCTGCTCGCGCAGGACCTGATCTACGTCGGCGGCGGCAGCGTCGTCTCGCTGCTCGGCGCCTGGCGCGCCCACGGGCTCGACCGCGTCCTCAGGGCCGCGTGGCGCAACGGGGTCGTGCTGTGCGGCCTCTCCGCCGGCTCGCTCTGCTGGTTCTCGGAGGCGGTCACCGCCTTCCACGGCGCGCCGCGCGTCGTGCGCGGGCTCGGGCTGCTGCCCTTCTCCAACTGCGTCCACTACGACGGCGAGCCGGCGCGGCGCGAGGAGTACCGGCGCTTCGTCGGCGACGGCGTGCGGCCCGGCTACGCGGCCGACGACGGCGCGGCGCTCCACTTCGAGCACCGGCGGCTGCGCCACGTCGTCAGCTCGCGCCCGAGAGCGCAGGCCTACCGGGTCGAGCCGGTCGACGGCGAGATCGTCGAGACGGCGCTCGACCCGCGCTATCTCGGAACGGTGACGCCGGACCTGCTGATGACCGCGTGAGCGATCGACGGCGCATCGTCGCGATGGGCGGCGGCGGCTTCACGATGGAGCCCGACAACCCCGCCCTCGACGACTACATCCTGTCGCTGACCGACGCACGCGAGCCAAGGATCCTCTTCCTGCCGACCGCCTCCGGCGACCCGACCGCGCAGATCACCTCCTTCTACGGCCGCTTCGGCCGCACCGCGTCGGCGGCCCACCTGTCGCTGTTCCGCCGCCACGGCTCGTCGCGCACGCTCGCCGACATCGTGCTGGAGCAGGACGTGATCTACGTCGGCGGCGGCTCGATGCGCAACCTGCTCGCGATCTGGGCGGCGCACGGGCTCGACCTGCTGCTGCGCGAGGCGTGGGAGCGCGGGATCGTGCTCGCCGGCCTCAGCGCCGGGGCGATGTGCTGGTTCGAGGGCGGCATCACCCGCTCCGGCGGCCCGCCGGAGATCATCAGAGGGCTGGGGCTGCTGCCCGGCTCGTTCACCGTCCACGCCGACGGCGAGCCGGAGCGGCTGCCGGTCTGGCTGCACGCCGTCAGACGGGGCGAGCTGCCCGGCGGCTGGGCGGCCGACGACGGCGTCGGCCTGCTCTTCCACGGCAGGAAGATGGCGAAGGTCGTCAGCTCGCGGCCGGGGACGGCCGCGCTCCGGGTCGACGCGATCGGCGGCGAGCTGGTCCGTCACCGGATCGAGCCGCGGCTGCTCGGCCGCACGGCCGGCAGACCGCTGGAGACGCCGACATCCGACGCGATCCGCGAGCTGCGCGACCTGCGCCGCGGCGGGCTGCGGCGCGACTGAGCGGGCGGGCCGTGCGAGCCCGGCGCGCCGCTGCGCATGCGCGGGGCTGCACGGAGGCGGGCGGCGCCGTCGCCGCCGCTACCGCATGCGCAGCGGCTGGACCGAGGCGAGCGGGGCGAGCGCCGGGTAGGCGGCGGCGTAGCGCTCGGCGAGCGGCGCGTAGGCGGCGACCCAGTCGGGGCGCGGCGCGACCGTCCGCTCGGCGCGCACGGTCGCGGCGACCGCGCTCGGGACGTCGGCGAAGATGCCGCCCGCGACGCCGCCGAGCAGCGCCGCGCCGAAGGCGGCGCCGTCGGGGATCGCGCACAGCTCCAGCGGCAGGTCGAGCACGGCGGCGACGATCTCGCGCCACAGCGGAGAGCGCGCGCCGCCGCCGGAGAGCCGGGCGACGTCGTGGCGCCGCGCCGGGTCGACCAGCAGCAGCGACTCGCGCAGCGCGAAGGCGACGCCCTCCAGCACCGCCCGCACGAGCGCGCCGCGCGTGTGGTGGAGCGAGAGGCCGAGGAAGGCGCCGCGCACGTCGGGGTCGGCGTGGGGCGTCCGCTCGCCGGCGAGGTACGGTGCGAAGAGGACGCCGTCGGCGCCCGGCGGCACCTCGGCCGCCTCGGCCAGCAGGCGGTCGATCGGCACCTCGCCGAAGGCGCGCTTCAGCCAGGCGAGCGCGCCGCCGGCCGACAGCACGACGCCCATCGTGTGCCACGTCGCCGGCGCCGCGTGGCAGAAGGCGTGGACGCGGCCGGCGCCGTCGTAGCGGTAGGCGGCCTCGCCGCCGAAGACGACGCCGGAGGTGCCGAGCACGACCGACAGCGGGTCGCCGGGTCCGATCGCGCCGACGCCGAGCGCGCCGGCGGCCTGGTCGCCGGCGCCGGCCGCGACCGGCACGCCGCCGGCACGGCCGCGCCGCCCGCCGGCGCCGCGCGCCGCGCCCTCCGCCGCACCGGGCGCGCCACCGCCGGCCGCGCCCGCCACGCCCGCCGCCGCACCGGGGGCGCCACGGCCGCCCGCGCCCGCCGCGCCCGCCGCCGCACCGCCGCCGCCCGCCGCGTCCGCGTACGCCATCCCGCTCACGTCGGGCGACTCCAGCACCCGCGGCAGCCACGCGCGCTCGACCTCGAGCGCGTCGAGCAGCTCGCCGCTCCAGTCGCGCGCCGCGACGTCGAGCAGCAGCGTGCCCGACAGGTCTGCGACGTCGCTGGCCAGCTCGCCGCACAGCCGCAGCCGGACGTAGTCCTTCGGCAGCGCGATCGCGGCGATCCGCGCCCACAGCTCGGGCTCGTGTCGCCGCATCCACAGCAGCTTCGGCGCGGTGAAGCCGGCGAGCGCGCGGTTGCCGGTCAGCGCGACGAGCCGCTCGCGGCCGATCCGCCGCTCGATCTCGTCGCATTCGGCGCCGGTGCGCGCGTCGTTCCAGAGGATCGCCGGACGCAGGGGACGGCCGGCGCGGTCGAGCGCGACCAGCCCGTGCATCTGGCCGCTCAAGCCGATGCCGTCGGCGTCGGCCGCGCCGACCTCGGCGAGCACCGCCTCGGCGGCCGCCCACCACAGCTCGGGATCCTGCTCGGCCCAGCCCGGTCGCGGCGTCGCGACCGGGTAGGCGCGCTCGGCGCGGGCGAGCACCGTCCCGTCGGGGTCGATCGCCAGGCCCTTGACGGAGGAGGTGCCGACGTCGAGGCCGACCAGCCGCGCGCTCACGCCCGCGATCCTCTCATGCGTCGTCGCGCCGTCTGTTGGTCGTCGCGTCGATCACGACCGCGAGCACGAGCACCGCGCCGGTGACCATGAACTTGACCGACGACTCGAGCGCCAGCAGGTCCATGCCGTTGGAGACCGAGCCGATCACGAGCGCGCCCAGCAGCGCCGACCAGACCGAGCCGCGGCCGCCGAACAGCGAGGTGCCGCCGATCACGGCGCCGGCGATCGCGTTCAGCAGCACGTCGCCGGAGCCCGACGCCTGGTTGACCGCCAGCAGGCGCGAGGCGGCGAGGATGCCGCCGGCGGCCGCGAAGGTCGACGCCAGCACGAAGACGAGCAGGCGGATCCGCTTGACCTTGATGCCGACCCGCCGCGCCGCCTTCGCGTTGCCGCCGATCGCGAACAGGTGGCGGCCGAACAGCGTCCGGCGGCAGACGAGGTCCATCGCGATCACGAGGCCGAGGAAGATCAGCACCGACAGCGGCACGCCGCGCGCGGAGCCGAACATCAGCAGCGCGGCGACGCCGACGGCGGCCGGCAGCGCGATCCGCACGACGTCCCACGCGACGGCGCCGACCGGCAGCCCGGCGGCGGTCCGCGAGCGGCGGCTGCGGACGGTCGCGACGACCGCGACGGCGAGGCCGGCGGCGGCGAGCGCCCAGCCGACCTCGGCCGGGTAGAAGGTGCTCGTCAGGCCGGTGATCGTCGGGTCGGTGACGTTGATCGAGCCGGTGTCGCCGAGCACCATCAGCTGCGCGCCCTGCCAGGCGATCAGGCCGCCGAGCGTGACGACGAACGACGGCACGCCGAAGGCGGTGACGATCGCGCCCTGGAGCAGGCCGATCGCCGCGCCGGCGAGCAGCGCGAGCACGATCGCCAGCACCGGGTCGAGGCCGTGCTTGACGTTCAGCACCGCCATGATGCCGGCGCAGAGGCCGCTGACGGAGCCGATCGAGAGGTCGATCTCGCCGAGCAGCAGCACGAGCACGACGCCGATCGAGATCGTCCCGACGGCGGCGATCTGCAGCGCGAGGTTGGTGAGGTTGGTGGCCGTCAGGAAGCGGTCGTGCGCGAGCGCGAAGACCGTCCAGATCACCACCAGGCCGATCACGACCTGGAGCGAGCCGAGCTTCGCCGCGTTCAGCGACGAGAAGGCGAACAGCCGCTTCAGCGGCGAGCCCTCCGGCCCGCCGCCGGCGTCGGGCGGCCCGCCGGCCGGCTGCGGGGCGGGGGCGGTCGAGAGCGACATCAGGCGAACCCTCCCGCCGCGACCGGGATCCCGCCGTCGGCGCCGGTGATCGCGGCGACGACGGCCTGCTGCTGCTCGGCGACCGCCGGCAGCGTCGCGACCCGTCTGCCGAGCCGCAGGACGATGACGCGATCTGCCACCGCGAACACCTCCGCCATGTTGTGGGAGATCAGCACGACGCCGAGGCCGCGCGCCTTCAGCCGGCGCACGAGGTCGAGCACCTGCTCCTTCTGCACGAGCCCGAGCGCCGCGGTCGGCTCGTCGAGCAGCACGACCCTTGGGGCGCCGAGCAGCGTGCGCGCGATCGCGATGCACTGCCGCTGGCCGCCCGAGAGCATGCCGACGGGCGTGCGCAGCGATGGCACGCGCACCGACAGCTCGTCGAGCAGGCCGACCGCTCTGCGCTCCATCTCGACCTCGGAGAGGACCGCGGCGGCATGCGTCTCGTGACCGAGATGGAGGTTGGCGACGACGTCGAGGTTGTCGCACAGCGCGAGGTCCTGGTAGACGGTCGCGACGCCGAGCCGGCTGGCGTCGGCGGGGCTTCCGAGCGAGACCTCCCTGCCGTCGAAGCGGACCTCCGCGGTGTCGGGGACGAGCGTCCCCGACATCACCTGGATCAGCGTCGACTTGCCGGCGCCGTTGTCGCCGACGAGCGCGACGACCTCGCCGGCGGCGACTTCGAACGAGACGTCGTCGAGCGCTCTGACGGCGCCGAAGCGCTTGCTGACGCCGCGCAGCGACAGCAGCGGCTCCCGTTCCTCCTTCACGGTCACGCGATTCACGTCCCTACAGCAGCCCGGCGTCTCTGCAGGCGGCTCTGTACGGCGCGGTGCAGATCTGCTCGACGGTCAGGAACCCGTCTCTGACGACGGTGTCGGCGACGTTGTCCCGCTTCACCAGGACCGGCTCGTAGAGGTAGGTCGGGACCTGCTTCTGGCCGTTGTCGACCTCGCCGTTGATGATCCCGGCCGGCGGCTCTCTGCCCTGCGCGAGCGCGACGGCGATCTCGGCCGCTCTGGCGCCGAAGACGGGGATCGGCTGGTAGATCGTGTTGAGCTGCTCGCCGGCGAGGATCCGCTGGATCGCGGCGAGCTCGGCGTCCTGGCCGGTGACGGGCTTGGTCGACGGGTCGATGCCGGCGCCCTTCATCGCGGCGATCGAGCCGCCGCCGGTGCCGTCGTTGGCGGCGTAGATCGCGTCGAAGCCGTCCTTGCCGACGGCGGTGATCGCCTGCTCGACCTGCGCCTGCGCTCTCTGCGGGTCCCAGTTCGGAGTGTCGTACTCCTTGACGACTCTGAGGTCGCTGGCGTCGATGACGTTGTGGGCGCCTCTCTTGTAGAGCGGGGCGGCCTGGTCGGTCGGCGAGCCGTTGACCATGATGATGCTGCCGTCGCCCTTGCCGTCCCTCTCGAGCGTCTCGACGAGGTCTCTCGCCTGCATCTCGCCGACCTCGACGGGGTCGAGCGTGATGCCGTAGTCGACGTCCGCGTTCTGGATGATGCGGCCGTAGGAGATGACCTTGACGTCCTGCTGGTGGGCCTTCGCGACGATGCCGGCGGCGGCGTCGGTGTCGACGGCGGTGATCACGAGCACCTTCGCGCCGTTGGTGATCGCGGCCTCGGCCTGGCTCTGCTGCTTGGCGGCGTCGCCCTGGGCGTTGTACGTCATCACCTTGCAGTCGGGGCAGGCTCTTCTCGCCGCCTCGACGAACGCGGGGCGGTCCTGCTGCTCCCAGCGCGTCAGGACGGTGTCGGGCAGCAGGAAGGCGACCGAGCCGGCGTCGCCGCTGCTGCCGCCGCCGGTCGTCGACCCGTCGTCGTCGCTCGATCCGCAGCCGGCCAGCGCCGCGGCGGCCGCGATCGCCAGCAGTGGCACCAGCTTGCGCATATGCGCGATGTTCCTCATGTCAACCGCCTCTCTCCCTGTCGCCGCGGGCTTGCAATGGCGGCGACTTTGTAAGTAACCTTCCCTAACGAACGATGGAAGAGATACTGCCCGACACCCGACATGTCAAGGAGGCGACCGGCTCGCCGGCCCTCATGCGACGGCTCAACGCCGGGCGGATCCTCCGCGAGCTGCGCACCTCCGGCCCGCGCTCGCGCGCCGAGCTGGCCCGCGTCACGGGCCTCTCGAAGCCGACCGTCAACGGGGTCGTCGAGGAGCTCCACCGCGCCGGCTGGGTCGAGCCGGTCGAAGGCGCCGACGGCCCGCCCCAGCGCACCGGGCGCCCGGCGCAGCTGTACGCCTTCCGGGCCGACTTCGGGCACGTGCTCGGGATCGACATCGGCGCCGACAAGCTGATGCTGCTGCTCGCAGACGCGACCGGCGAGGTCGTCGCGCGCGCCCGCCGCAGCCTGCGCGAGCTGGCTCCCCGTGGCCCGCAGGCGATCCTCGACGAGGTCGCCCGCAGCGCCCCCGCGCTGCTCGCGGGCGCCGGCGTCGCGCCCGAGCGGCTGCTCGCCGTCGTCGCCGGCACGCCCGGCGTCGTCTCCGCCGACGGCGTCGTCACGACCGTGCCGCAGCTGCGCGACTGGGAGGGGATCCCGCTGCGCGCGCGGCTGCAGGAGATCTTCGACTGCCCCGTCCAGGTCGACCGCGAGGTCCATCTGTCGCTGCTCGCCGAGCAGTGGCACGGCCTCGCCGCCGGCCTCGACGACGCGCTCTACGTGCAGGTCGGGATGGGCGTCGGCGCGGCGCTGCTCGTCAACGGCCAGGTCGTCCGCGGCGCCGACGGCGGCGCCGGCGAGATCGGCCTGATGCCGCTCGGCGGCGCGCTCGCCGCCGGCGCCTCCGAGCGCGGCGGCTTCGGCCCGTTCGAGACCGCGACCGGCGGCGTCGGCATCGCGCGCCGCGCACAGGCGGCCGCCCTGACCCCGGACGGCGCGCGGCTGCTCGAGCTGGCCGGCGGCGACGTCGCGGCGATCGAGGCGAAGACGGTCTTCGACGCCGCCGCCGAGGGCGACGCGACCGCCCGCGCGATCGTCGACGAGGCGGTCGCCGTGCTCGGCCAGGGGATCGCCTGCCTCGCCTGCGCGCTCAACCCGCGCACGGTGATCGTCAGCGGCGGCCTCTCGCGCGCCGGCGAGGCGCTCGTCGGCCCGCTGCGCGACGAGGTCGCGCGCTACGTCCCCTTCACGCCGCGATTCCTGATCTCGACCCTCAGCGACGAGGCGGTCGCGCTCGGCGCCGTCCGCCGCGCCACCGAGATCGTGGAGCGCACGCATCTCGCCGAACCCGAGCTCGCAGGGAGCACCAGATAGATGAGAGTCCTCGCCGTCGCCGCCCACCCGGACGACCTCGAGCTGCTGTGCGGCGGCACGCTCGCCCGCCTCGCCGCCGAAGGCCACGCGGTGACGATGTGCAACGTCTGCGCGGGTGACCGCGGCAGCTTCGTCCACAGCTCCGAGGAGATCCGCGCGATCCGCCTCCAGGAGGCGCGCAGGGCGGCCGAGATCGGCGGCGCCGCGCACGTCTCGCTCGGCATCCCCGACGGGGAGGCCGACGGCTCCGACCCCGAGCAGCGATGGCTGGTGATCGACCTGATCCGCCGCACGCGCCCCCAGCTCGTGCTGACGCACGCCGAGGGCGACTACATGCGCGACCACAACGAGGTCTCGCGCCTCGTCGTCGACGCCAGCTTCACGGCGACGCTCCCGCTGCTGGAGACCGACGCGCCCCACCACGACGAGGTCGCCGCCGTCTACCACTTCGACACCGTCGCGGGCGTCGGCTTCTCGCCGACCGAGTACGTGGACGTCAGCGACCACATCGAGACGAAGCTGGCGATGCTCGGCGCCCACGACAGCCAGCTGTCGTGGCTGCGCGAGCACGACGGCGTCGACATCGTCGAGCAGGCGCGGATCGCGTCCGCCTACCGCGGCTTCCAGAGCGGCGTCGCCTACGCGGAGGGCTTCGCGCCCTGCCGCACGTGGCTCCGCAACCGCACCGTCCGCCTGCTGCCGTGAAGCACCCGAAAGGACCGACCGTGACCCCGACGACGACGTTCTCCTACGACCTTGCCGGCGTGAGCGCCTTCCGCGACCGCGACGCCTGCGAGCGAGTCCGCGCGATCCCGCGCGCGACGCTGGAGCGCGGAGAGCACCCCAACCCCGACTTCCGCATCTCCGTCGTCGACGACCCCGCCGTCTTCTACCGGCGCTTCGCCGACGACATCCTCGGCCGCATCACGGCCGCCCGCGACGCCGGCGAGCAGTTCGTCGCGATCCTGCCGGTCGGGCCGGTGCCGCAGTTCGAGCTGGCGGCGCGCGCGATCAACGAGCGGCGGATCTCGCTGCGCCACGTCCACACGTTCAACATGGACGAGTACGCCGACGACGAGGGCCGCACCGCCCCGCCGTCGTGGGAGGGCTCGTTCCAGCGCGCGATGTGGCAGCACTTCTTCGGCCGCATCGACCCGGAGCTGCGCCCGCCGGAGGAGCAGATCCACTTCCCGACCAGCGAGAAGATCGGCGACTACAGCGCCCGCCTGGAGGCGCTCGGAGGCGCCGACGCCTGCTATGGCGGCATCGGCTGGTCGGGCCACATCGCCTTCTGGGAGCCGCACCTCGGCCACGAGTTCGACGGCGACCTCGACGCCTACCGCGCCGCCGGCGCGCGCACCGTCGACCTCCACCCGATGACGGTGATGCAGAACGCGCTGCACTCGTTCGGCGGCGACTGGTCGTGGGTCCCGCCGAAGGCGAACACGATCGGCCCGCGCGAGATCCTTGGCGCCAAGCACCGCTCCTTCTGGCTCGACGGCGACCTCGGCGGCGGCTTCTCATGGCAGCGCTTCATCGCCCGCCTCGTCGCCTACGGCCCCGTCTCGGAGTTCGTGCCCGGCACGCTCCTGCAGGAGACGCGGACCGACTACACGCTGCTCGGCAGCGTCGCCGACGACCTCGCGGTCGACATGTCGTAGCGATCACGGCCCGTGTGGTCGAGCGGCTGGCGGCTCGACCACACGGGAGTTGCATAAATTGCGGTTCCTGCGCGCGCGTGCAACTATGGCTATTCATGCAGGAGCGCCACCACCGCCGACGGCCGCTCGAACGTCCGGTGCGCGAGCGCCTTTCGTCTGTGCTCGCCGAGCTGTTCGACGGGGAGGCAGGCCTCCGCTTCGGCTCCGACGTTGCCGGAATCGACGCGGTCGCACGCATCCACGGCCGAGATCTGTGCCTCCATGTCACGCCGTCGTCGCGCCCCGGCGCGATCGACGACGCTGCGACGCAGCTCCGAGAGGTCATGGAATCCGCGGATCCGATCGCCGACGTGGCGGTCGTCGTCCCCTACATGACACGAGCCGGCATGCAGACGGCACGAGAGCGCGGCCTCGATTGGATCGACCTCGCCGGCAATGCCCAGCTCTTCGGCGAGCACTACTACGTGCACGTTCGCGGACGCCCGGACGTGATGAGACCGCGGGGACGTCCCTCCTCTCCCTTCGCCCCCAAGAGCTCGCGCGTCTCCCGAGCGCTGCTGCTGGACCCGTCGAGATGGTGGCGCCAGTCCGATCTCGCAGCGTCGACCGGGCTCGACGACAGCCTCGTGTCGCGCGTCGTGAGACGACTCGACGAGGAGCGCCTGCTGGAGCGCGACGGACGGCGGCTGCGACCCCGCGATCCCGACCTGCTGCTCGACGCCTGGGATGACGACTATGACTTCGCCCAGCACGAGATCGTCCCCGGCCACCTCTCGGGGTCGTCCACGGCGCTGACCGAACAGCTGCATGTCCGCCTCCACGACGTCGGCATCGAACACGCGTTCACCGGTCTTCCCGCCGCCTGGCTGATCGACGAGTACGCTCGCTTCCGGCTGTGCAGCGTCTACGTGCACGGTGATCCGCATTCGGCGGCAGACGCGATCGGCCTGCGGCAGAACGAGCGGGGAGCGAACGTTCAGCTGGTAGCCCCCAACGACGAGGGCGTGTTCGCCGGTGGAGCCCTCCGGCAGCGGATCCCCTGCGTCGCCCCGGTCCAGGTCTACCTCGATCTGCGACACCTTCCCGAGCGCGCCGAGGACGCGGCGACGCAGCTCCGTGGACGACTCTGGCGTCGCGGCTGACCGCCCGCGCGTGCGCGGCGACTATGCCGCCGGCGAGACCGAGCAGGTGCGGTCGGCCTGCCTCACCGTCGCGGTGGCGCTCGGCTCCTTGCTCGACGAGATCTGCATCGTCGGGGGCCTCGTCCCTCTCCTGCTCGTCGATCAGACCGCGCCGGGCCCAGACGGACCGCACATCGGAACGAACGACCTCGACGTCGGACTGGCGATCACGCTGCTCGACGACGCGCGATACGCGGAGATCGCGACGCAGCTGCGACAGGAGCGGTTCGAACCGGACGTCAACGCGAACGGGAACCCGACGAGCCAGCGCTGGAGACTGCAGGGCAGGAAGGTCACGATCGATTTCCTGATCGCACCGCCGGAACCGGACGCGGAGCCGGCGAGCGTGAAACACCTCCTCCCCGACCTCGGCGCGTACGTCGTGCCCGGCGTGGCGCTGGCGTTCGAGGAGCGAGTCTGGACACCGCTCGAAGGCCACACGCTGAGAGGTGAGCGAGCCAGACGCGAGATACCGGTCTGCGGGCCAGGCGCATTCGTCGTGCTGAAGGCGCTCGCTTTCGCCGGCCGCGGCAAACCGAAGGACGTCTACGACCTCATCTACCTGCTGCGCAACTGGAGCCGCGGGCAAGCGGATGTGGTGAACCGTCTGCGAGTGCACGCACACACGCAGCAAGAGCTCGTCAGCGAGGCGTTCGACGTCCTCGCACGCGACTTCGCCACGCTCGACAGCGTCGGACCGTCGCGTGCGGCGGAGTTCCTGGACGGCCCCGATCACGACGCCGACCTCGCCGACGCTCACGGTGAGATCTCGGACCTCCTGACCGCCTGTCGAGCGGCGGGGATCCTGGGCTAGGGAAGTGGCGGGAAGCGGCCCGGTGCGATCCGCACCACCAGCACACCGGGCCGCCTCCTCGCCGGGGCCGACGGGAGGGCACGCTCCCGTCCGCCGCCGCGCGCGCGAGGGGCACGCCTCGCACGCGCGCGTCTCGGCGCCGGCCTCGCGGCCCGCGCCGAGAGGCGTTGGCTATCTGAGCTCCTGCGAGCTCTTGCCGAGCAGCTGGCGGGCGATGATCAGCAGCTGGATCTGCTGGGTGCCCTCGAAGATGTCGAGGATCTTGCCGTCGCGCGCCCACTTCTCCAGCAGCAGCTCCTCGCCGTAGCCGCGCGCGCCGCAGAGGCGCACGCAGCGCAGCGCGACGTCGACGCAGGTGCGGCCGGCCTTCGCCTTGGCGTAGGAGGCCTGCAGCGAGTTGGGCTTGCTGTTGTCGGCCATCCAGGTGGCCTCCATCGTCAGCAGGCGGGCGGCCTCGTAGTCGGCCTCCATCGACAGGTACTCGGCGGCGGCCGCGTGCTGCGACTGGGCCGGCTTGTCGTAGTCGACCTCGACGCCGGCCTCGGCGAGCAGCTCCTTCGTCTGCTCCAGGCAGGCGCGCGTCAGCCCGACGGCCATCGCGGCGACGAGCGGCCGCGTGTTGTCGAACGTCTGCATGACGCCCGCGAAGCCTCTCTTGACGTCGACCTCGGGCGAGCCGAGCAGGTTCTCTCTCGGCACGCGGCAGTTGTCGAGGATGAACGCCGCGGTGTCGGAGGCGCGGATGCCGAGCTTGTGCTCGAGGCGGTCGAGCTTCATGCCCGGGTTGGAGCGCTCGACGACGAACGACTTGATCGCCGCGCGACCCTTGCTGCGGTCGAGCGTCGCCCACACGACGACGAGGTCGGCGCGCTCGCCCGAGGTGACGTAGATCTTCTCGCCGTTGAGGACGTACTCGCCGGTTCTCTCGTCGTACTCGGCGGTCGTGCGGATGGCGGCGGAGTCCGAGCCGGCCTCCGGCTCGGTGATCGCCATCGCCGCCCACTTGCCTCTGAAGCGCTCCAGCTGCTCGTCGTTGGCGACCGACGCGATCGCCGAGTTGCCGAGGCCCTGGCGCGGCATCGACAGCAGCAGGCCGACGTCGCCCCAGCACAGCTCCATGATCCCGAGCGCGGTCGACATGTTCGAGCCGTTGCGGATCTCGTCGCCGTTGCCCTCCTGGCGGCGCACGCCGCCGGCGCCGGCGCCGCCGCCCATGTCGGAGCCGTCGTTCATGCCGTCGAGCAGCGCCGCCAGCATGTCGAGCTCTCTCGGGTAGGCGTGCTCCTCCTGGTCGTACTTGCGCGAGACCGGGCGGAAGATCTCCTCCGCCACCTGGTGGGCCTGGCCGACCAGCGGGAGGAACTTCTTCGGTGTTTCGAGGTTCATCATGAGATCGGTTTCCTCTTCCGGATCGGGCCGCTAGACGAGCAGGGCGCCCTCGGCGACGCCGACGGCACGCAGGTCGCGGTACCAGCGCTCGACCGGGTGCTCCTTGATGTAGCCGTGGCCGCCGAGCAGCTGGACGGCCTCGGAGCCGATCGCCGCGCCCTTCTCGCTGCAGAGATGCCGCGCCAGCGCGACCTCGCGGCCGAACTCCTTGTCGGCGTCGGCGCGGGCCGCCGCGCGCAGCGTCGCCAGCCGCATGCCCTCCAGCTCGATCGCGATGTTGGAGACGGCGAACGCGACCGACTGGCGGTGCGAGATCGGCTCGCCGAAGGCGACGCGCTCGTTGACGTACGGGATCACGTAGTCGAGCGCCGCCTTGCCGGCGCCGACCGACAGCGCGCACCAGCCAAGGCGGGCGCGGCGGATCGCCTCCGCGTAGACCTTCGGCGAGCCGTCGCCGAGCAGCGCGCCGGCGGCGACGCGGACGTCCTCCAGCAGCACCTCGCCGAAGCCGCCGGCGCGGACGCCCATCCCCGGCGCCGGCTTCGCGAGCACGCCGTCGGCCTTCGTCTCGACGAGGAAGAGGCCCGGGCCGTGGCCGGCGATTCTGGCGGCGACGATCAGCAGCTCGGCCTCGCTCGCGCGCGGCACGAGCGCCTTCACGCCGGAGAGGACGTAGTCGGCGCCGTCGATGCGGGCTGTCGTCTGCAGCTCGAACGGATCGAACAGCGCGCGCGGCTCGGCGACGGCGAAGGCGGCGACGGCCGGCTCGTCCTCCAGCAGCGCCGGCAGGTAGGTGCCCTGCTGCTGGGCGTCGCCCCACAGCGACAGCGCGGTCGCGACGCCGGCCGGCGCGAGCGCGGCGACGGCGAGGCCCATGTCGCCGTGCGCGAGCGCCTCGGCGGCGAGCACGGTCGTGACGGCCGAGCGCTCGCTGACGGCGCCGCCGAGCTCCTCCGGCACGCCGAGCATCGTCAGGCCGAGCTCGTTGGCCTCGGCGAGCAGCTCCTTCGGCGCCGCGGCGGCCTCGTCGGCCTTCAGCGCGTTCGGGCGCAGTCTCTCGGCGGCGAAGTCGCGGAAGGCCTCGGCCAGCATCGCCTGCTCGTCGGTCGGCGTGAGGTCGAAGATCCCCGAGCCCGACGGCTTCAGGCGCGCCGGCTGCTTGCCGTTGCGCTGCACCTGCTTGAAGGTGCGGTTGGCGGCGCCGACGGCGCGGAAGCCGTCGCGCGTCGCGCGGTAGACGACGGCCTCGGACTGCTTGCGGATGCCGAGCTTGTCGACGAGGTCCGAGCCCGCGAACTTGCCCAGCGCCCGCAGGCCCAGGCCCATGCTGCGATCTGCGACGCTCACGCGGCAGTCACCGTTCCTTCCAGATGGATCTTCGTGTCGTCTTTGGGGTTGCGGACGGCGAAGCGGCCGTCCTCGGCGGCGAACGTCACCTTCGACGGCAGCAGCACCGGCCGCTTGAAGGTGACGTCGACGGCGTAGGCGTCCGGCAGCGTCGACTCCAGCGCCGCCAGGCAGCGGGCCTTCGTCCACATGCCGTGGGCGATCGCGCGCGGGAAGCCGAACGCCTTCGCCGTCAGCGCGTGGAGGTGGATCGGGTTGCGGTCGCCGGAGACGGCGCCGTAGCGGCGGCCGAGCTCCTCGCCGAGCTTCCACTGCGCGACGAAGGGCAATTGGCTGGCGCCGATTGCCTCAGGCGGCTTGGGCGCGCTCTTGTCGCCCGTGCCGCGGCGCAGCATCGTGCTCGCGTCCTGCCACACCAGCTCGTCGCCGACGCGCGCCTCGCTCACGATCGTGAACGTCCTGCCCTTCGGGTGGGGCTGGAGCGGCATCGTCGAGACGCGCAGGTCGAACCGCTCGCCGGCCTCCACCGGGCGCAGCTGCGTGATGCGGTTGCGCAGGTGGACGAGGCCGACGGCGCCGAACGGGAACGAGCCGTCGGTCATCAGCGCCATGTGCAGCGGGAAGGCCTTCACGTGGATGAAGGTCGACGGCAGCGTGTCGCGCAGCGTGAAGCCGCAGACGCGGTCGTAGGCGGCCAGCTCGTCGCGCGTCGCCTTGACGCCGTCGAGCGTCAGGACCGTTCTCGGGATCTTCGAGCCGCCGCCCGCGACGAACGGCAGCAGCGAGGCGCCCGGGATCAGCGGCAGCGCGGCCTTCGCGTAGAGACCGGCGGTGCCGGGCGAGGAGCGCAGCGCGCGCGTCTTGGCAGTGGCGGCGGCCATCGCGCTACGCCCCCAGCAGGCTCTGGCCGCAGACGCGGACGGTGTTGCCGTTGACGCCGGTCGAGGCCGGGCTGGCGAAGTATGCGATCGCCTCGGCGACGTCGACCGGCAGCCCGCCCTGCGAGAGCGAGTTCATGCGGCGGCCGGCCTCGCGCGTGGCGAACGGGATCTTCGCCGTCATCTGGGTCTCGATGAAGCCCGGGGCGACGGCGTTGATCGTCGCGCCGCGCGCGGCGAGCGTGTCGGCGTAGGCGTCGACGAGGCCGATCACGCCGGCCTTCGAGGTCGCGTAGTTGGTCTGGCCGAAGTTGCCGGCGATGCCCGCTATCGAGGCGACGCAGACGATCCGGCCGCCCTGGTTGAGGACCGCTCTGCTTCTGCCGGCGATCAGCGCGTCGGTGACCCGCTGGACGGCGGCGAGGTTGACCTCGATCACGCTGTCCCAGCGCGCCTCGTCCATCCGGCCGAGCGTCTTGTCGCGCGTGATGCCGGCGTTGTGGACGACGACGTCGACCCCGCCGTGCTCCTTCTTGAGGTAGGCGGCGATCTCTCTCGGGGCCTCCGCGGCGGTGATGTCGAGCGCCAGCGCCGAGCCGCCGAGCGAACCGGTGACGGCCTTCAGGTCGCCCTCCAGCGCGGGGATGTCGAGGCCGACGACGTGGGCGCCGTCGCGCGCGAGCGTCGCGGCGATCGCGGCGCCGATGCCGCGCGAGGCGCCGGTCACGAGCGCGACCTTGCCGGCGAGCGGTCTCTCCCAGTCGATCTCCGGGACGTCGCTGCCGGAGCCGACGCGGATCACCTGGCCGTCGACGTAGGCCGATCTGGAGCTGAGCAGGAAGCGCAGCGTCGAGTCGAGCTGGTCCTCGGCGCCCGGCTCGACGTAGACCAGCTGGGCAGTCGCGCCGGCCTTCAGCTCCTTGCCGGCGGCACGCGTGAAGCCCTCCAGCGAGCGCTGCGCGATCCGCTCGGAGGCCGATCTCGTCGCCGTCGGCGTCGTGCCGAGCACGACGAGGCGGCCGCTCTTGGCGACGCGGCGGATCGTCGGCGAGAAGAACTCGCGCAGCTCGCTCAGCTGGCCGGGCTCGGTGATGCCGGTCGCGTCGAAGACGAGCGCGGCGTACCTCTGCGTCGCGGCGGCGGCCGGCGTCCACGGGCCGGCGTCGAGTCCGGCCGCCGCCGCGGCGGCGCGGAGGTCCTCGCGCAGCGGGGTCGAGGCCTCCGCGCCGATCGACGCGGCCACCTTCGCGAGCGTCGTCGCGAGGCGGCCGCCGGGGGCGCCGCCGATCAGCACGCGCCCGTCGACGACCCTGTCGCCGGGCGTCCAGCGCTTCAGCGGGACCGGTGCGGGCAGTCCGATCTGCTTCTGGACGATTCTGCCGATCGGCGTGTTGATCAGCTCGGTGTAGCGGTCAGCCTGTGCCATGTCCTATGCCTCCAGAATCGCGACGACGCCGATGCCGCCCGCGGCGCAGACCGAGATCAGTCCGCGTCCGCCGCCGTTCTCGTGGAGCGTCTTGGCGAGGTTGGCGACGATCCGCCCGCCGGTCGCCGCGAACGGGTGACCGGCGGCGAGCGAGCCGCCGTTGACGTTGAGCTTGGAGCGGTCGATCGAGCCCAGCGGGGCGTCGAGGCCGAGCCGCTGCGTGCAGAAGGCCGGGTCCTCCCACGCCTTCAGCGTCGACAGCACCTGCGAGGCGAACGCCTCGTGGATCTCGTAGAAGTCGAACTCCTGCAGCCTCAGGCCGTGGCGGGCGAGCAGGCGCGGGACGGCGTAGGCCGGCGCCATCAGCAGGCCCTCGCGGCCGTTGACGTAGTCGACCGCGGCGGTCTCGGCGTCGACGAAGCGGGCGAGCACCGGCAGGTCGCGCTCCCTCGCCCACTCCTCGCTCGCGAGCAGGACGGTCGAGGCGCCGTCGGAGAGCGGCGTCGAGTTGCCGGCCGTCATCGTGCCGTCCTTGCCGCCGAAGACGGGGCGCAGCTTCGCGAGCTTCTCGAGGCTGGTGTCGGGGCGCAGGTTCTGGTCGCGCGAGAGGCCGAGATAGGGCGAGACGAGGTCGTCCTGGAAGCCCCGCTCGTAGGCGGCGGCCAGTCTCTGGTGCGACTGGTAGGTCAGCTCGTCCTGCGCCTCGCGCGTGATCCCCCACTCGGCGCCGGTGCGGGCCTGGTGGGCGCCCATCGAGAGGCCGGTGCGCGGCTCCTCGTTGCGCGGCGGGGCCGGCGCGAAGTGCTGCGGGCGCAGCCGCAGGAACGGCTTCAGCTTGTCCTGCGTCGACTTGCCGCGGTTGGCGTCGAGCAGGATGTTGCGCAGCTCCTCGCCGACCGCGATCGGGGCGTCGGAGGTCGTGTCGACGCCGCCGGCGATGCCCGCGTCGATCTGGCCGAGCGCGATCTTGGCGGCGACGAGGTTGATCGCCTGCAGGCCGGTGCCGCACGCCTGCTGGAGGTCGTACGCCGGCGTGTCGGCGGCGAGGCGGCTGCCGAGCACGCACTCGCGGATCAGGTTGAAGTCGCGGCTGTGCTTCAGCACGGCGCCGCCGACGACCTCGCCGAGGCGCTCGCCCTCCAGGCCGAAGCGGCTGACGAGCCCGTCGAGCGCCGCGGTGAACATGTCCTGGTTGGACGCCTTCGAGTAGTTGCTGTTCGAGCGCGCGAACGGGATGCGGTTGCCGCCGATCACGGCGACGCTCCGGGGACCGGCGGTCATGGTGCTCCTTGGTCTCTGTCAGGGGTCGAGGGGGAAGCCGTCCGGTCCCGCAGCGCGGCGCGCGCCTGCAGGCCGGGTTCGACGGTCGCGACGAGCAGGTCGGCGGCCTCGGCGGCCGGCAGCGCCCCGGTCCGCAGCCACCAGCGCGCGAGCGCCTCGGAGGCGCCGAGCAGCGCGTTGGAGAGCGCCTCGACCTCCGTGGCGGCGCGCTCGCGGCTGTGCTCGGGGATCAGCTCCAGCTGGGTCTGCGCGACGAGCGCGAGCAGCCGGTCGCGGTACTCGGCGACGGCACGGGCCAGCTCGCCGCCGGCCGGCAACGTCTCGTCGAAGAGGACGCGCCAGGCGTCGCGGTCGCCGTCGACGAAGGCGAAGAAGGCCTTGAGCCCGTCGCGCAGCGCCTCCGACGGGCCGGTCGCGGCGGCGACCGCGGCGCCGACGGCGGCGAGCATCGCGTCGCCGGCCCGCTCCATGCAGGCGCTGTACAGCCGCTCCTTGTTGCCGAAGTAGGCGTACAGCAGCGGCTTCGTGACGCCGGCGGCCGCGGCGACCTCGTCCATCGTGACCGCGCCGAAGCCGTGCTCGGCGAAGCGCGCGTGGGCGATGTCGAGGATCTGCAGCTCGCGCTCCTTGCGGGGGAGCCGGGTGCGCGACGCCGGGACGGTCGACTGGACCATGGCGTTCATATTACCCACGTATAAATTTATACGCCAGTAGGTAGCGCGTCAGGAGGTCTGGCGGCAGACCTCCCGCCGGCTGGCTCGCACGGGGCTCGACCGCTCGCGCGGCCCTACTCGCTGAGCGCGTAGCCCATGCCGCGGACCGTGCGGATGCGGTCCCTGCCGAGCTTGCGGCGCAGATATCCCACGTAGACGTCGACGACGTTGGAGCCGGGGTCGTAGAAGTAGCCCCAGACGTGCGACAGCAGCTGCTCGCGGCTCATCACCTGGCCGGGGTGGCGCAGGAAGACCTCGAGCATCGTGAACTCGCGCGCCGACAGCTCGACGGTTCTGCCGCCGACCGCCGCCATCCGCGTGCGCAGGTCGAGCGACAGGTCGCCGCATCTGAGCAGCAGGTCGGCGCCGCTCGGCTCCTCGCGCAGCCGCACGCGGATGCGGGCGAGCAGCTCGTCGAAGCGGAACGGCTTGGTCATGTAGTCGTCGGCGCCGAGCTCGAGGCCCTCGACCGTCTCGTCGCGCGCCGACAGGATCACGACCGGCAGCCGGCTCCCCCGCGCGCGCAGCTCGCGCAGCACGTCCATGCCGTCCTTGCCGGGCAGGCCGAGGTCGAGCACGAGCAGGTCGAACTCCGACTCGTGCGCGAGCGCGGAGGCGGCGTCGCCGTCGCCGACGACGGTCGTCGCGAAGCCGTTCGCCTTCAGCCCCTTCTCGAGGAAGGCGGCGAGCCGCTCCTCGTCCTCGGCGATCAGGATGCGGGTCATCGCTGCGGATCCTCCTCCCTGACGGGAACGACGACGGTGAAGGCGGCGCCCTGGCCGGGGCGCGAGGCGAGCTCGACGCGGCCGCCGTGGGCCTCGGCGATCGCGCGCACGATCGCGAGGCCGAGGCCGGCGCCGTCGGAGCGGCGGCGCGCGCGGCCGGCGCGCGCGAAGCGCTCGAAGATCCGCTCCTGCTCGGCAAGCGGGACGCCCGGCCCGCCGTCGCGCACCCAGATCCGCGCCTCGCCGGCCGCGAAGGCGCTGCCGAGCGCGATCCCGTCGCCGGGGCCGGTGTGCTCGACCGCGTTGCGGGCGAGGTTCATGACCGCCTGCGTCAGCCGCTGGCGGTCGGCGCGCAGCCGGCCGACCGCGACGGCGTCGACGCTCCAGGCGCGGTCGGCGGCGAGCGCCTGCGCCTTCGCCGCCAGCTCCTCGGTCAGCGCGTCGAGGTCGACGTCGGCCGGGTGCAGGAAGTCGGAGCGCTCGGCGCGGGCCAGCGTCAGCAGGTCGTCGACGAAGCGGGCCATGCGGTCGAGCTCGTCGGTCACCAGCGCGATCGTCTCGCGCCGCTCCTCGGGGTCGTCGCCGAGCAGCTCGAGGTGGCCGCGGATGATCGTGATCGGCGTGCGCAGCTCGTGGCCGGCGTCCGAGACCAGCTGGCGCTGGACCTCGAAGGCCCGCTCGAGCCGGTCGAGCATCGCGTTGAAGGCCCGTCCCAGCTCCGCGATCTCGTCGCTGCCGTGCACGTCGATCCGGCGCGTGAGGTCCTCGTCGCCGATCGAGCGGGCGGTGTCGCCGAGCGCGCGCAGCGGCGCCAGCACCCGGCCGGCGACCAGCCACGCGAGGCCGGAGGCGAGCAGCAGCACCGCGAGCGAGACGCCGGCGGCGATCCTGACCGCCTCGTCGACCTCCTCGCGCTGAGGCCGCAGCGCCTCGGTCACCACGAAGGCGCCGCGCGTCCTGCCCTCGACCCGCACCGGCGCGGCGAGGTAGCGGACCGGCCCGCCGGCGGTCTCGATCGTGCCGCGCGAGGCCGCGCCCGCGGGGATCAGCGCGCGCAGCGCCCTGACGACGTCGGGGTCGGGCTCGCCGGTCGCGCTGGAGCGGTACGGGCGGCCGTCGAGGACGGTGTAGAGGTCCTCGTCCTGGCCGGGGACGTTGCGCGCGAGATAGACGTCGAAGATCGCTCTGACGTCGCCGGCGAATGGTCGGCCGTCGCGCGGGTCGCGGCCGTCGATCACGAGGCGGCGGAACTCCTCGACCTCCTGGCTGAGGTTGCGGTCGGTGCGGGCGTCGGCGCGCGCGAGCAGGATCTGCCGCAGCGCGACGGTCGAGACGACCGTCGAGAAGGTCAGCAGCACGACGAAGGCGGCGAGGATGCGGGCGCGCGCGCCGAACAGCACGCGGGGGCGGGAGCGGCTCAATCGTCGTCCCCGTCGTCGTCGTCCCGGTCGTCATCGTCGTCTCCGCCGTGGCCGCGATCGTCGTCATCGTCGTCGTCGAGCGCCGGCGGCGACGGCGCCGGCGGGGGCTGGAAGGAGCCGCCGCTCGAACCGGAGCCGGACGAGCCGGAGCCGCCGCTCGACCCGGAGCCCGACGATCCGGACGAGCCGCTCGAACCGGCGCCGCCCGTCGCCGGCGGCGGCGCGGCCTGCTCGCGCTCGCGCGCCGCCGCCTCGCGCTCGCGCCGGCGGCGCTCCTCGGCCGCGGCGCGCCGCCGCTCCCGCTGCTCGGCCCGCATCGCCTCCCGCCGTCTCTCGGAGGCCTGCCGCTGCTCGCGCGCGAGCTCGGCCGGCGTGCGGCCGGCGGTCGGGTCGACGTCGATCGCGGGCACGGCCTCGGGACCGTCGGGTGCGAGCAGCGCGGTCGCCGCGACGGCGGCGAGCGCGACGGCCGCGAGGCCGAGCGCGACGACGGCTGCGAGGCGGGCGCGGGTCATGGCCGGCACGCTCGCGCGCGGGCGTGAGATGACGATGGACTCGACATGAGAGCGACCTCATGATTCCCGCTGCGAACGTGAGAGCGCTCTCGCGATCGGCTCACGACCATCTCACGGCCCGCGAGGAGGCTGCCTCTCGTCCACTCCACCAACCGGAACGGAGGTGCCCTCGATGGCCTTCTTCTCCGCGGTCAAGCCGGCGCTCGCGTCGTCTTCCCGCAACACGAACACGAACACGAACACCGGTCGCCGCCGGCGCAAGAAGGCGCGCCGGCGCCGCCGCCGTCGCCGCAACACGAACACGGGTCGCAACACCAACACGTGACCCGACCCGCCGGCGCCGCGACCGCGGCGCCGGCAGGCCCCGACCATGAACCGCCTCCGCGAACGCCTCCGCCGCCTGCTCGTGCCCGTCGCCGACGGGCAGGACGTCGTCCCCGCCGCGCCGCCCGTGCCGGTGCGGGAGATCTTCCGCCGCTTCTGGCCCGATGCCCGCCCCTACCGCCCCGCGATCGCGGCCGGGGCGGTCTTCCTCGTGCTCGTGCCGGCGATCGAGGCGGTCGAGATCTGGCTCTTCAAGCTCGTCGTCGACGACGTGCTGGTCCCACGCGACGTCGGCGCGCTGCTGCCGCTCGCCGCGGCCTACGTCGGCCTCACGCTGCTGAGCGGGCTGATCCGCTTCGGCGACGACTACCTCGCGACGTGGGTCGGCGAGCGCTTCCTGCTGAACCTGCGCGCGCGGCTGTTCGCGCACGTGCAGGGACTGTCGCTCGACGTGCTCGACCGCCGCCGCCTCGGCGACCTCCTGTCGCGCCTCACCTCCGACGTGCAGGCGATCGAGCGGTTCGTGCTGACCGGCGTCGGCGACGGGATCTCGGCGCTGGCGCGGATCGTCTTCTTCAGCGGCGCGCTGCTGCTGCTCTCGTGGAGACTGGCGCTCGTCTCGATCGTCGTCGTGCCGCTGTTCTGGCTGACCGCCCGCCGCTTCTCGCGGCTGATCAAGCACGCCTCGCGTGAGAAGCGGCGCCGCTCCGGCTCGCTGACCGCGGTCGCCGAGGAGTCGCTCGCGAACGCCGCGCTGGTGCAGAGCATGGGCCGCGAGCGGCACGAGCTGGCGCGCTTCCGGCGCGAGAACGCGGCGATCATGGAGGCCGAGCTGGCCTCGACGCGGATCCGCGCGCTGTTCTCGCCGCTCGTCGACCTGATCGAGCTGCTCGGCGCGATGATCGTCGTCGGCCTCGGCGTCTGGGCGCTCAGCTCCGGCGAGCTGACGATCGGCGGCCTGCTCGTCTTCCTCGCCTACCTGTCGCAGATGTACGGCCCGGTGCGCGAGCTGAGCGGCCTCGTCAACAGCCTCTACGCCGCCTCGGCCGGCGCCGAGCGCGTGATCGAGCTGCTCGACGAGCGGCCGGCGGTGGTCGAGCGACCCGACGCGCGGCCGCTGCCCGCGGCGGGCGCGACGGTGCGCGGGCGCGTCGAGCTGCGCGACGTCGTCTACCGCTACCCGGGCGCGTCGAGAGCGGCGCTGGACGGCTGCTCGCTGGCGGTCGAGCCCGGGGAGTGCGTCGCGCTCGTCGGCCCCTCCGGCGCCGGGAAGACGACCGCGACCCGCCTGCTGCTGCGCTTCGCCGACCCCGACGCGGGCAGCGTGCTGATCGACGGCGAGGACCTGCGCGAGCTGCGGCTGCGCGACCTGCGGGCGCAGGTCGGGCTGCTGGCGCAGGAGACGCTGCTGTTCGAGGGGACCGTGCGCGACAACGTCGCCTACGGGCGGCCGGAGGCGAGCGCCGCGGAGGTCGAGCGCGTCGCGGCGGCGGTCGGGATCGCCGACCTGCTCGACGCGCGCGTCGGCCAGCGCGGGCGGGCGCTGTCGGGCGGACAGCGCCAGCGGGTCGCGATCGCCCGCGCGATCGTCCGCGACAGCGCCGTCGTCGTGCTCGACGAGCCGACGACCGGGCTCGACGCCGAGGCGCGCGAGGCGGTGCTCGGCGCGCTCGACGCGCTGCTGCCGGGGCGCACGACGATCGTCGTCTCGCACGACCCGGCGGTCGTCGCGCGCGCCGACCGGGTCGTCGAGCTGCGGGCGCCGGGGGACGACGATCGCGACGCTCGCGGGGCCGACGACGACGGCGCCGCGCCGGCCGCCGCCGCTCCCGACGCCGCCCGTCCCGCCGCCGGCCCGCCCGACCCGGGCGCGTCGCCCACCGCCGCCCGCCCGACCGCCGCGGAGCCGGTCGCGTGAAGCCGCTGTCGCCAGGTCGCGAGCTGGTTCCCGGCGTGCGCGTGAGCGCGCACCTCCACCGCTCGCGCCATCTCGACGTCTACGCCGCCGCGTGCGAGCGGCGCGGCTGTCCGGTCGTCGTCAAGACGGTCCGGCCCGACCGCCTCTCGCGGGCGGATGTGGCGCGCGACCTGCTGCGGGAGGGGCGGCTGCTGCGGCGCCTGACCCATCCGCACATCGCGCGCGGATACGACGTCCACCGCGAGCCGCGGCCGGCGATCGTGCTGGAGACGATCGGCGGCGAGACGCTCGCCCACCTGCTCGACCGCCGCGACCTCCCAGCGCGCGAGGTCGCCGAGCTGGGCCGCCAGCTCGCCTCGGCGCTCGGCTATCTCCACGCCGAGGGCTACGTCCACCTCGACCTGAAGCCCTCCAACGTCGTCGCCGACGCCGGCCGCGCGAAGCTGCTCGACCTCTCGATCGCGCAGCGGCCGGGGCCGATCAGAGCCGGCCGCGGCACGTGGTGCAACATGGCCCCCGAGCAGGCGGCCGGCGGGAGGGTGACCGCCGCCGCCGACGTGTGGGGGCTCGGCACCGTCCTGTGGGAGGCGGCGACCGGCGTCAACCCCTTCGACGAGATCGACCAGCTGAGAGAGCGCGCCGAGTCGGTGCGGTCGCTGCGACCGCGGCTGCCGCGGCCGCTGGCGGAGGCGATCGACGGCTGCCTCGAGCCGCGGCCGGCCGACCGCCCCGCGCTCGCCGAGCTGCGCGAGGGGTTGGCCGCCTGCGCCGGCTGAGCGCACGCCGCGCGCCGGCGGTGCGCCGGCGCAGGCGATCGAGCGCGGGCGGCGGTGCGCCGGCGCAGGCGGTGCGCCGGCGCGGACGGTGCGCCGGCGCGGACGGTGCCGCACCGACGCGAGCGCTCACGCGTGCGCCGGCGCGGGCGCCGCCGCGGCGTCGGCACGCGCCGTCACGCCCGGCAGCGCCTGCACGAGCAGCGCCACCAGCAGCGACAGCGCCGCGACGACGATCAGCGCCAGCTCGAAGGCGCGCGCGACGTCGTCCGGCGCCGGCGCCGCGCCGAGCGCGCCGTAGAAGAGCGCGCCGACGACCGCGATCCCGAGCGCGTTGCCGACCTGCTGGGCGGTGCTCAGCACGCCGCTGGCGGCGCCGGCGTGGCGCGGCGAGAGGTCGGCGAGGACGGTCGCGATCAGCGGCGCGGTCAGCAGACCCATCCCGATCCCGTCGACGACGAGGGCCGGCAGCAGCAGCGCCAGCTCGCCGCCGGCGCCGACCGCGGCGACGGTCGCGAGCAGGCCGACGAGCGCGACGCCGCGGACGACGGCGCCGAGCGCCAGCAGCTGGCGACCGAGCCGATGCAGCCGCTGCGCGGCGATCGAGGCGGCGAGGTAGCCGACCGCCAGCGGCGTGAAGACGAGGCCGGAGCCGAGCGCGTCGAGCCCGCGGCCGTGCTGGAGGTGGAGCGCCAGCACGAGGAAGAACGAGCCCATGCCGGTGTAGAAGAGGATCGTCGCCAGCAGCCCGACGGTGAAGGCGCGCTCGCGGAAGAGCAGCGGCGGCACGAGCGGGTCGCCGCCGCGCGCGGCGAGACGGCGCTGGCTGAACGCGAAGGCGGCCAGCAGCACCGGCGCCGCGGCGAGGCTGAGCCACGCCCACAGCGGCCAGCCGTGCTCGCGCCCGAGCACCAGCGGCAGCACGACGGCGAGCAGCGCGGCGGTCGCGAGCACGGCGCCGGCGAGGTCGAGGCGGGCCCCGCTCTCGGCGCGCGACTCGCCGATCGCGTACGGGGTGATCGCCAGCGCGGCGATCCCGATCGGGACGTTGACGAGGTAGCAGGAGCGCCAGCCGAGCCCGAGCAGGTCGAGCTCGATCAGCAGGCCGCCGATCAGTTGGCCGCTGGCGGCGGCGAGGCCCATCACGAGCCCGTAGACGGCGAACGCGCGCGTGCGCGCCTCGCCCTCGTAGGCGAGCCCGACGATCGACAGCGCCTGCGGCGACATCAGCGCGGCGGCGAGGCCCTGCACGACGCGGGCGGCGATCAGCACGTCGGCGTTCGGGGCGGCGCCGCAGAGCGCCGAGGAGGCGGTGAAGAGGGCGAGGCCGATCGCGAACATGCGCCGGCGGCCGCAGAGGTCGCCGAGCCGGCCGCCAAGGATCAGCCCGGCGGCGAGCGCGACCCCGTAGGCGGCGATCACGAGCTGCATCGCGCCGTCGCTCGCGCGCAGGTCGGCCTGCGTCGCCGGGATCGCGACGTTGACGATGAAGAAGTCGAGCGTGACGACGAAGGTGCCGGTCAGCACGACGGCCATCGCCAGCCACGCCGGCGCCGCGCGCCGGCCGATGGCGGGTGGTGTGGAGAAGGCGGTGGAGGACATGCCGACACCGTCCCGCGTCGCGGTCGCCGCGTCGATTACCCGCCACGTAGCCACGGCGCCGATCGCCCGCGCGGCCCGCCCCGCGCCGCGATAGCCTCGCCGCCATGCACCTCGCCCGCTACGACGAGCTGAGACCGTACGTCACCGCCGACGGCTCGACGATCCGCGAGTGGGCCGGGCCCGGCTACTCGCCCGCCCGCAACCAGTCGCTGGCGGAGGCGACGCTGCCGCCCGGCACCGCGACGATCGCCCACTACCACCCGCGCGCCGAGGAGCTGTACCTGTTCAGATCGGGCCGCGGCCGCCTGCGCGTCGGCGAGGAGGAGCGCGACGTCGGCCCCGGCGACTGCGCCGTGATCCCGCCGGGCGTCGTCCACAAGCTGTGGAACACCGCCGACGCCGAGGACCTCGTCCTCGTCTGCGCCTGCTCCCCCGCCTACTCCCACGACGACACGGTGCTGGTCGAGGGGGCGGACGGCAGAGCGGGTTGATCTTCCGTTCCCGCCTGGTGCCTTCAGCTGGTGGCCCCGCGCTTCTAATGCGATTCACGCGGCTGCCGTCAAAGACCTCGGCGAGACCGGGGTCTTTGCATTTGCGGGTTCAGAAGAACCCGGCGGCATCTGCAGTGACCGGGCCGCCGGTCGCAGTTCGGACGACGGGGCCAAGTTGGCTCAAGCAACGATCGACGATCTGATTCCGCGCCCGCAGCGCTCTGTGCGTCTCCTGGAGGCAGGTCCCGGCAGCCGCGGCCGCACTGATCGCAGTCTGAAGCGAACTCGACAGCATGGAGCTCGAAGCTCGTCGGGAGACCGAGTGTGCGGTCGGTCGCGAACTCGCGGCGGGTTCTCTTCCAGAAGCCGAGCGCTTCGCTCCATCTGTCGGCGGCGACGGCGATCGCGCTGAACAGAAGACCGAGCTCCTGGTTCCGTGAATCATCGACGTAGACGAAGTAGTGGCGCACGGGCGCCACGATAAGCGGCGCATCGTGCGCCTGCGCCGCCCCTGCCCTACCCGTCGTCCTGGCGGAAGGCCCAGCGGATCTCGTCGAGCGAGAGGCCGGAGGCGACGCAGGCGAGCAGCTTCATGCGGGCCGCCTGCGGGGAGAGGAAGCCGGCGGGGATGATGCCCGTGCCGCGGAGGTCGCGCTCGGAGCCGGCGTAGCCGTAGGTGCCGGTGAGGACGACGCCGCGCTCGGGGCGGCAGTAGGCGACGATCGGGATCCGCTCGGCGGCGGCGGCCCACAGCTCCAGCACCGGCGGGGCGAGGTGGCCGGCGCCGAGCGTGCCGATCACGACGCCGTCGGGCTCGGTCGCCAGCGCGGCGCGGGCGAGCGTGCCGTCGTCGCCGGAGCCGCTCGGCACGACGAGCACGCTGCGGTCGAGCGCGGGCGGGTCGAGCGGCGGATTGCGCGGCAGGCGCGACCAGATCGTCGGGTGGCCCTCCGTCACCCGGCCGAGCGGGCCGGTCTGCGGTGAGGAGAAGGCGACGAGCGAGGTCGTGTCGGTCTTGCGCGCGCAGCGGGCATGGTGGATCTCGCTGCCGAAGACGACGAGCACGCCCATCCCGGCCGCCTCGGCGGAGGTCGCGACGGAGACGGCGTCGAGCAGGTTGGCCGGGCCGTCGGCGCCGGCGGCGGTCGCCGGGCGGATCGCGCCGGTGAAGACGATCGGCGCCTCGGCGTCGTGGATCACGTCGCACAGCATCGCCGTCTCCTCCAGCGAGTCGGTGCCGTGCGTGACGACGACGCCGATGCCGCGGCGGGCGGCGTCGCGCGCCTGGCGGCAGACCTCGAGCTGGTCGGCGAGCGTCAGGTGGGCGCTCGGCTTGTTGACGACGTCGACGGTCTCTATGCCGTCGCCGCCGGCGAGGTCGGGGATCGCCGCGACGAGCGCGGCGGCGTCGAACCGGGGCGTCGCGGAGTGGGCCGCGCCGCCGACCTCGCCGCCCATCGCGATCGTGCCGCCGGCGCCGAGGATGCGGACATGGCGGACTGCGTGCGGTCGGGTCGCCATCGCCGGACACCCTATCGGCAGCGGACGGAGCGCCGTCCGCCGCGCTCCCAGCCGAGCGCGGGGTCGCCGACGACCGACAGCTCCACCGCCGACCGGTGCTCGGGGTCGTGCAGCAGCTCGTGCTCGACCGGCACCAGGCGGGTCGCCGTGTGCGGCGGCTCGCCGGTACCGGCGTTGCGGGCGTAGCGGGGGTGGGCGCCGCCGGCGACGAGCACGCGGATGCAGTGGCCCGGCCGGAAGCGGTGGGCGGTCGGCCACAGCGGGAAGGCGACGCGGCGGCTGCCGTCGGCGGCCGGCTCGGGCTCGCCGCCCGTCAGCCGCACCAGCGCGTCGCAGACGTTGAGCGAGCGGCCGTCGGGATGGACGTCGCAGATGCGCACGAAGACGTCGGCGTCGGGGCGGCTCGTGCGCACGTGGACGTCGGCGGCGACCGGGCCGATCGCCTCCAGCGGTTCGGTCAGCGGCTCGCTCGTGTAGACGAGCACGTCGTCGCGCGCCTCCAGCGGGCGGTTGTCGACGACCGGCTCGCGGGCCATCAGGACCGGGCCGCCGAGCGACGGCGTCGGATCCTCCGGGTCGTAGGTGAAGCGGCCGGGCGCGGCCCGCTCGGCGGTCGGCGGCTCCGGCGCGAGCGCGCCGCCGGGCTGGAGGTGGAGGCGCAGCCGTCTGGCGGCGGGCGGCGGCCAGTCGGGCAGTGTCCGCCAGCGCTCCTCGCCGCCGACCCAGACCCGCACCGGCGCCGCATCGAGCAGCCGGTCGTCGCCGAGCAGGTGGGCGCGCAGCCACGCGATCCCGTCGCGCGTGCTGCGCGCGAGCAGCGCGGTCGAGGTGTGCGCCCACGGTCCGATCACCAGCTGCGTCGCGCGGCCGGCTCTGCGCAGCGCGACGTAGTCCTCGACCAGCCACGGCAGGAAGATGTCCTGCCAGCCCCCGATCAGCTGGACCGGCGCGGTCACCCCGGCGACGTCGGCGGAGAAGTCGCGGCTTCTCCAGTACGGGTCGTCGGGCGCCGTCACCTCGAACCACTCGCGGAAGAAGGCGACCGGCTCGCCGGCGACGCGCGCGTCGAGCTCGACCAGCGGCAGCGCGTCGAAGGCGCGCGGGAGCTTGCGGCGCATCCCGAAGATCAGGTGCAGCGGTGCCAGCCGCCGCTCCTGCGCGGCGATGATGTACGTCCACGACAGCGCGGTGTCGAGCGACAGCGAGCCGCCGCCGTACGCCTGGCCGTGGAACTGCGAGGCGGTGATCGACGGCGCCAGCGCCCCCAGCTCGCCGTCGGCGGCGGAGGCGACCGCCCACTGCGTGAGGCCCATGTAGCTGCTGCCGATCATCCCGATCGGCCCCTCGCACCACGGCTGCGCGCGCACCCAGCGCAGCGTCGCGAGCCCGTCGGCGCGCTCGTCGAACGGTCTGAACTCGCCGCCGGAGCCGAACGTCCCGCGCACGCTCTGCACGACGACCTGGAAGCCGCGCTCGGCGAGCAGCCGGCCGTAGACGAGGCCGAAGAAGCCGCGCCGCCCGTACGGCGTGCGCACGAGCACGGTCGGCGGCAGCCCGTCGGCGCCCGACGCCGCCGCGCTCGCGACGTAGCGGTCGGCGAGCAGCACGGCGCCGTCGTCCATCTCGGCTGCCAGGTCGCGCTCGACGACGACGTCGCGCGTCTGCGCGCGCGGCAGCCGCAGCGAGCGCCCCGCGATCTCGCTCAGGAGGGTCATCGGCTGTCGCCCCCGATCGGCACCTCCGTCGACCGTAGCGACTCGCCGGCGCCCTGACCATCGGCCGGTCCGCGCGGGAGCCCGTCGGCCCGCACCGGAGATGCCGGCGCGGGCCGACCGCGCCGCGCGGTCAGACGGCGGCCAGGGCGGCCGTCTCGATCCGCTCGCCGCTGTCGCGGGCGAAGAAGTGGAGGCGGTCGCTGCGGACGGCGAGCTCGAGCGGCGTGCCGACCTCGACGGGGATGCCGGCCTCCAGGCGGGCGGTGAGGAGCGCGCCCCTGCCGCCGACCAGCTGGGCGTCGCGCGTGCCCGTCAGGCCGCCGCGGCCGTCGAGGTCGAGCTGGGAGGCGTCGAGCGAGAAGATCACGTGGATCTCCGAGCCGAGCCGCTCGACGACGTCCGGGACGATCCGCATGCGCGGCAGCGCCGGGTCGGCGTCGGCCGCGGCGAGGAAGTCGGTCGGGCGGATGCCAAGGATCACCGCCCGCGTGCCGACGCGGCCGGCGACCTGCTCGCTCAGCGCCAGCGACGAGGAGCCGAAGCGGACGGCGCCGCCGTCGACCGACGCCTCCAGCAGGTTCATCGACGGCGAGCCGATGAAGCCGGCGACGAAGGCGTTGGCGGGGCGCTCGAACAGCACCTCCGGCCGGTCGCACTGCTGCAGGATCCCGCCGCGCAGGACCGCGACGCGGGAGCCGAGCGTCATCGCCTCGACCTGGTCGTGGGTGACGTAGATCGTCGTGACGCCGAGCTGCTCGTGCAGGCGCGCCAGCTCGGCGCGCATCGCGACGCGCAGCTTCGCGTCGAGGTTGGAGAGCGGCTCGTCCATCAGGTACGCGGCCGGCTGGCGGACCATCGCGCGGCCCATCGCGACGCGCTGGCGCTGGCCGCCGGAGAGCTGCGCCGGCTTGCGGTCGAGGTACTCGGTCAGGCCGAGCGAGCCGGCGACCCGCTCGACCCGCTCGGCCATCTCCGTCTTCGGCGTCTTGCGCAGCTTCAGCCCGAAGCCGATGTTCTCGCGCACCGTCAGGTGCGGGTAGAGCGCGTAGTTCTGGAAGACCATCGCGACGTCGCGGTCGCGCGGCTCGAGGTCGGTGACGTCGCGGTCGCCGATCTCGATCGTCCCGTCGCTGACGTCCTCGAGGCCGGCGACCATCCGCAGCAGCGTCGACTTGCCGCAGCCGGAGGGGCCGACGAGCACCATGAACTCGCCGTCGGCGATCTCCAGGTCGACGCCGTCGACGGCGAGCGCGCCGCTGCCGTCGTACTCCTTGCAGACGCCGGTCAGCTTGATCGCGGCCATCTCAGCTCCTCCTCGTGGTTCATGTCATGCGGCCGCGCGCGGCGACGGGCCAACGGTCGACGACCCGCCCTCCTGCGACGACGGTGACGGCGTCGAACAGGTTGACGGCGGGGCAGATGTGGTTCGGGACGAGCGCGAGCCGCTCGCCGACGGCCAGCTCGCCGCCCGGCGGGACGGCGATCAGGCCGTGCTCCTCGCTCGCGCGCGCGACCGGCCAGCCGGCGGCGCGCGCGGTCGCGCCGACCGCCGCCCAGCCTGCCGCGCCCGGCGCGACGGCCCCGTAGTCGGCGGCGGCGTCGCGGACGATCATGCGATCGGAGGTCAGCGCCTTCGCGCCGGCGTCGACGCAGGCGACCTCCGGCGAGGGCCGGCTGACGACCGTCGCGACGACCGCCGCCGCGAGGTCGCCGTCGCGCGCGCTGCCGTGCGCGAGCTGGCTGCGGTCGTTGAAGACGTAGGTACCGGGACGGATCTCGGTGACGCCCGGATGGCCGGCGGCGAAGCGGGCGGTCGCGGTCGAGCCCATCGAGACGACCGGGCAGTCGATCCCGGCGGCGCGGATCGCCTCGGCGCTGGCGACCATCAGGTCGCACGCCTCCGCGGCGGCGCGCGCCAGCTCCGCTTCGCCGTCGGACTGGTAGGCCTGGCCCTCGTGCGTCATCACGCCCTCCAGCCGCAGCGCCGGCAGCGCCGCGACCGTCCGCGCCAGCGCGACGAGCTGCTCGGAGGCCGGCGCCAGGCCGAGCCGGCGCATGCCGGTGTCGACCTCGATCCGCACGCCGACCGACAGCCCGCCGCCGACCGCCTCCAGCGCCCGCGAGATCCCTTCGGCGACCTCCGCCGAGTCGACGGCGACCGCCAGCCGCGGCACGCGCCGCGCGAGCGCGACCAGCCGTCCCAGCTTCGGCTCGCCGACGAGCGGATAGGCGATCAGCAGGTCCTCGACGCCGGCGTCGGCGAAGACCTCGGCCTCGCCGAGCTTCGCGACCGTCAGGCCGACCGCCCCGGCGTCGAGCTGCAGCCGCGCGACCTGCGGCAGCTTGTGCGTCTTCGCGTGCGGCCGCAGCGCGACGCCGCGCTCGCGCGCGAGGTCGGCCATCGCCGCGACGTTGGCGCGCACGACGTCGAGGTCGACGACCAACGCGGGCGTGTCGAGCGCGCCGAGCGTCATGCCGGGTCGGCCCCGTTCACCTCGGCGCCGGCGCCGGCTCCCGCACCGGCGCCGTCGGCGACCGCCGCCGGCGGCACGTACCCGAGCTGACGCGACAGCTCGCCGACGGCCTCGCGCAGCGCCGCCAGCGCCCGCTCGCCGACCTCGTCGTCGTAGCGCGGCGTCGGTATCGAGACCGACATCGCCGCGATCGCGTCGCCGCGCGGCCCGTGGACCGGCATCGCGACGCAGCGGCAGCCGAGCACGTACTCCTCGTCGTCGGTGCCCCAGCCCCTCGCGCGGATCTCGCGCATCTCGTCGAGCAGGTCGTCGACGTCGACGATCGTCGCCGGCGTGAAGCGCGGCAGCTCGACCGAGCGCAGCCGTCGCGCCGCCTCCTGCTCGTCGAGCTGGGCGAGCAGCGTCTTGCCGACGCCGGTGCCGTGCGCGAACAGCCGCTTGCCGACCTCGGAGACGAGCTTCATCGGATGGGGCGACTCGCTGATCGCGAGGTAGACGACCTCCATCGCCTCCAGCTGCGCGAGCTGGACGGTCTCGCCGGTCTGCCCGACGAGCCGGTCCATCAGCGGCTGCGCCAGCGAGACGAGGTCGTCGGCGCGCTCGCTCGCGCGGGCCAGCTCGCGCATCCGCGAGCCGATCCGGTAGCGGCGGCCGTCGTCGGTCGTCTCGACGAACCGCCGCAGCGCCATCGTGCGCAGCAGGTTCGAGGTCGACGAGCGCGGCATCCCCAGCTCGTCGGCGATCTCGATCAGCCGCATCGGCTCGCGGCCCGCGAGCAGCTCCAGCACGACCAGCGCGCGGTCGGCCGACTTGACGGTCGCGAAGCCGGGATCGTCAGCCATCACGACCCTCCGACGGCAGCACGGCAAGACAGTCGATCTCGACCTTGATCCCGAACGCCAGCTCCTGGCCGCCGACCGTCGTGCGCGCCGGCAGCGGCGCGCCGGCGGCGGTCGCGTCGGCGAACGCCTCGCGGTAGGCGGCGTCCATGCCGGGGAAGTCGTCGATCGATCTGAGGAAGATCCCGCAGCGGACGACGTCGGCCATCGACGCGCCGCCGGCCTCGAGGATCCGCCGCAGGTTGCGCAGCGTCAGCGCCGTCTCCTCCTCGATCGTCCCGGGCACGTAGGCGCCGTCGTCCAACGGCCCCTGCCCGGAGACGTGCAGGAAGCGCCCCTCGGCGACGATCCCCGGCGAGTAGGCCCCCGTCGGCGCGCCGCCCTCCACTGCCTTCTTCACCGCTCTCCCTCCATCCGCTCGTCGTGGACGATCGCACCGGCCCGGACCGTCAGCGCGCTCCGCAGGCGCCGGCTCCCGGTGAAGGTCTGCCCGCGCGTGTCCCCGTAGGAGACAGGACCCTCGACCAGCTCGAACGCGGCGACGTCGGCTGGCGCGCCGACGCGCAATGTACCGACGCCGTCAGCGATCAGGCCGGCATGCCGCGCCGGCGCGGACGTCGCGCAGGCGACCACCTCCTCCAGCCCCATCCCGAGCGCGAGGAACTTCGACATCACCGCCGGCAGGTCGCCGACCGAGTTGATCGAGTAGGCGTGGACGTCGGAGCTGATCGTGTCGGGCCGGAAGCCCTCCGCCAGCATCCCCGCGGCGACCTCGGCGTCGAAGGCCGACATCCCGTGCGCGACGTCGAAGACGACGCCCCGCCGCCGCGCCTCCAGCACGCTCTCGCGGACCCGCCCGTCGACCAGCAGGCGGTTGTCCTCGAAGCCGGTGTAGCAGTGGGTCAGCACGTCGCCGCGGTGGAGCTGGGCCATGATCTCGTCGCTGCCGGGCGGCGCCGGGCCGAGGTGGATCATCAGCGGCAGGCCGAGCTCGTCGGCGACGCGGCGGGCGCGCAGCATCGGCTCGGCGCCGGCGGCGCCGACGACGTTGCCCGACGCCCGCACCTTGATCCCGATGATCTTGTCGGCGTGCTCGCGCGCGGCCGCCAGCGCGCTGCGCTCGTCGCTGTAGGCGAGGTTCTCGAGCTCGCCGGCGAGCAGGATCGAGGTCGCGCCGATCGAGGAGATGTTGAGGAAGGCGAGCACGCGCGCGTGCGCGACGTCGAGCGTCGTGCGGCGGAAGGCGCCGAAGAGGTGAGCGCCGGCGCTGCCGGTGTCGACGAAGGTCGTCGTGCCCGAGCGCGGCCCGACCTCGTCGGGGTCGACGCCGAGGTCCTGCCCGACGAAGACGTGCGCGTGCAGGTCGACGAGGCCGGGCGTGACGAGCAGCCCGCTCACGTCGACGCGCTCGGTCCCCTCCGGGACCTCCAGCGCCGCGCCGGCCGGCGCGACCGCGGCGACGCGGCCGTCGACCAGCAGGACGTCGGCGAGCGTGCCGGCGCCGGCCGGGCCGGGCCGGCCGCCGGAGCCGCCGGCGGCCGGCGCGCCGCCGACCGCATCCGGGTCGACGACCTCGCCGCCGTGCAGGAGCAGCGCGCGCACCGCCTACATCCCCAGCAGCTCGCCGCCGTCGACGACGAGGTCCTGCATCACGATGTGCGCCGCCTCCGGCGACAGCAGGAAGCGGGCGGCGACGGCGATGTCCTCGCTGGTCGCGACGCGGCCGACGGGGATCCGCGGCCGCAGCGCGACGGCGCTGCCCTGCGCGAGGTCGTTGACCGACGAGTGGTCGCTCGCCAGCTCGCGCATCATCGGCGTGTCGGTCGGGCCGGGCGAGACGGTGTTGATCCGCACGCCGTCGCCGGCGACCTCCATCGCGAGCACTCTCAGCGCCTGGCGGATGCCGGCCTTCGAGGCCGAGTAGGCGGCCTGCCGCATCCGCGGCATCCGCGCGGCGATCGAGGCGATGCCGACGATCGCGCCGCCGCCGTTGCGCGCCATCTCGCCGGCGTACAGCTGCGCGACGTGGAAGCAGCCGACGAGGTTGACGCGCAGGATCCGCTCCATCTCGTCCCGCTCCAGCTCCAGCGACGGGCTGGCGCCGAAGACGCCGCCGGGGATCGCGACGCGCTCGGCGTCGCGGCTGGACTCGAACAGCGCCGTCACCGACGCCGGGTCGGCGAGGTCGACCTGCGCGGCGACGACCTCCGCGTCGCCGCTCGCGGTCGCCGCCGTCTCCTGCGCCAGCGCGAGGTCGAGGTCGGCGACCACGAGCCGTCTCACCCCGGCGTCGCGCGCCAGCTCCAGCGCGATCGCGCGGCCGATCCCGCGCCCCCCTCCGACCACCACAGCGGTCCCGCTCATGCCGTCCAGTCCTTCCTGTCTTCCGTGTCGATTGCCGCGGCGGCTTCCCGCTGCCGCAGCGAGGCGGCGAGGGAGGTCGCGACGACCTCGGCCTCGCCCGCTTGCAGTTGGGTGGGGGTGACGCGCAGCAGCCCGCGCCACGCCAGCGCCTCGTCGAGCGCGATCGACGGCGTCCCCGCCGCCAGCTCGCGCACGACGTCGTAGGCGGTGCGGCCGAGCGCGCGCTCGTCGAGCGCGATCTCGGCGACCGGCCAGCCGCGCTCGCGGCCGTCGGCGGGGAGCACCTCCGCCCGCACGCCGTCGATCCCGTCGAGCGCCGCGACGACCGTCTCGCAGTCGGCGGTCCAGCGGGCGCGGTCGGCGTCGTGGTCGCGCGCGACCCAGGCGCGGAGCGCGGCGAGCAGGCCGGCGATCTCCTCCTTGCCGACCTTGAGCGCGCGCCCGATCCCCTGGTGGGGCGGCCCGGGGACGATCCCCTCCGCGACCAGCGGCGCGCCGTGCCAGGTCTCCATCCGCACGTCCTGGTCCTGGTGCTGGAGCGCGACCGAGCGGATCAGGTCGGCGCGGCCGTAGAGGAAGCCCGACGCCGCCGGGCCGCCGATCCACTTGCCGCCGCTGACGGCGACGAGGTCGACGCCGAGCGCGGCGAACCGTCTCAGGTTCGCGACCGGCGGCACTGCCAGCGAGGCGTCGAGGATCACCGGCACGCCGCGGCGATGGGCGATCGCGACGACCTGCTCGAGCGGGATCGCGTTCGCGCCGCTGTTGGAGAGGTAGGCGACCGCGGCGGTCCGCTCGCCGATCGCCGCGTCGAGCTCGCGCGGGAAGGTGAGGTCGTGGAAGCCGATCTCGACCAGCCGCGCGCCGGCGGCGCGCAGCGCGTGGTCGTAGGCGATCCGCTGGCCGCGGTGGATGACGATCTCGTCGCGCGCGCCGGAGGCGTCGGGCAGCCGGTCCATCAGCGCCGGGTCGTCGCCGGCGATGCAGGCGGCGGCGGCGAGCATCAGCCCGCCCGCGGCGCCGTTGGTGACGTAGCCGGCCTCGGCGCCGCAGATCGCCGCGATCTCGGCGCCGGCCGCCGCCTGCAGCTCGTGCATGCGGACGAAGGCGCCGGCCGCCTCGGCCATCGCCGCGAGCACGTGCGGCCCGGGGGTCGACGAGCCGAGCCGGGTCGCCGGACCGACGGCGTTGACGACCGGCTCGAGGCCGAGCGATGCGAGCAGCTCGCTCACGCGGCGCCCTCCGCCACGGCGGCGGCGCCGCTCGCGCCGCCCGCCGGGCCGTCGCCGGCCGCCGGCTCCCCGGCGGGGGCCGGCTCGATCGCGACGCCGGCCTCCGCGGCCAGCGCCTCGACGCGCGAGAGGTCCCACGCGAACGCCTTCGCCGGGTTCTCGACCATCATCGTGTGGATCTGCTCGTCGCTGACGCCGCGCTCGCGCAGCATCGGGACGAAGTTGACGATCACGTTGTCGTAGCCGCAGCCGCCGTAGAACGACAGCTGGCCGAGCTCGCAGATGTCGTTGGAGAGCATGATCTGCCCGACGAGGCCCTCGGCGCACAGCCCGGCGACGTTGTCGGCCCGAACCGACAGCGGCGCGTAGCCGCCGATGAAGGCGAGGTTGTCGACGTCGAGCCACGCGCCCTTCTCGGCGATCGGGAGCCAATGGCGGATGCCGGGCCGGTCGCCGAGATGGGAGATGACGATCCTGCTCGGGTCGACGCCCTCCTCGCCGAGCAGGTCGATCTGCTCGACCGCCAGCTCGCCCCAGTGGGTCGTGTGGGTCATGATCGGTACGCCGGTGCGCGCATGGGCGCGCCCGGCCGCGCGGAAGACCCGCTCCTGCGCCGGCGTCACGTGGAACCGCTCCGTCCCGATCTCGCCGATGAAGCCGGGCCGCACGCCGGTCCCCTCGGCGCCGCGGACCAGCTCGTCGACCAGCCGGTCGGCGAGCTGGCTGGGCAGCTCCTCGTGGACGTAGTCGGGGTAGACCCGCTCGCGGTACCAGCCGGCGCCCATCACGACGTGGACGCCGCTGCGCTCGCTGATCCGCCGCAGCGCGGCCGGGTCGCGTCTGAGCCCGACGTTGGTCGGGTCGCAGATCGTCCCGCCGCCGGCCGCCTTGTAGCGCGCGGCCTCGGCGACGGCCAGCTCCTCGTCGTCGAGGATCGCCTCGTACAGCTCGCGGATCCCCCACCCGTCGACGAGCAGGTGGTCGTGGCTGAGCGTGATCCCCATCCGCTCCGGCGCGATCGGCCCGCGGACGGTCATCACCTGCTGCTCTCGATTCATCGGACGCTCCCGCGGGCGAGCCCGCTGACGATGTAGCGCTGGAAGAGGACCGCGATCAGGACCGGCGGGATGAGGCTGAAGATCGACGCCGCGGCCAGCGTCGTCCACGAGAACTGCTGCAGGTTCTGGAGCCCCGCGACGACCGGCGGCGCGGTCAGCTCGTTGGTCAGCACCAGCGCGTAGAAGAACTCGCTCCACGCCTCCAGGAAGACGAGCAGCCCCGCGGCGATCAGACCCGGCCGCGCCAGCGGCAGGACGATCGAGATCAGGCACTTCAGACGCGAGGCGCCGTCGAGCATCGCCGCCTCCTCCAGCTCCTTCGGGACGCTGTCGAAGTAGCTCTTCAACAGCCAGATCGCCAACGGGAGCGTGAAGACCAGGTAGCTGATGATCAGCGCCGGAGCCGTGTTCAGCAGCTCGGTCTTGCGGAAGAAGACGAAGAACGGCGAGACGATCGCGATCGCCGGCACCACGCGCGAGGCGAGCAGGCCGAGGTAGGCGATCTTCGCCCCGCGGAAGGGGTAGCGCGAGAAGGCGTAGGCCGCCGCGCCGCCGACCACGAGGTTGATGAAGACGACGACGAGGCCGACGATCACGCTGCGGCCCATCGCCGGCATCAGCCGCTCGACGGCGTTGGTGCTGGAGGCGACGACGCCGCCGCCGGCGTCGTCGGAGAAGGGCGTCGAGTCGCCGCGCAGGATCGCCGAGTAGTTGGCGAGGGTCGGTCTCTCCGGCACCCAGTGGAACGGCACTCTGCCGACCTCCGCCGGGGTCATGAAGCTGCTCGTGACCGTGAAGTAGAGCGGGAACAGGACCCAGATCGCGAACAGCAGCACCGCGAGGTAGATCAGGACCTGGCGCAGCGGGCGCCGTCTCGCCTTGCGGCCACGCCCAGGCCGGGGGCGCGAAGGAGCCCCTGGCGAGTTCGCGGACGGAATCCGAGGCCTCAGGCCGAGTGATTTCGCGCTCAAGAGACTCCCTCCGTCACGTCGCCGGAGCGGTACAGCAGCTTCACGAACAGCAGCCCGATCAGCAGCGCGACGACGCCGAGGACGACCGCGACGGCCGAGCCCATGCCGACGTTCGTGTACACGAACAGCTGCTGGTACAGGAAGATCGACAGCACCTCGGTCGCGTTGCCGGGGCCGCCCTGCGTGAGGGCGTAGATGACGTCGAACTGCATGAAGCCGAAGATCACGTTGATGACGATCACGACGACGATCACCGGCTTGAGCCACGGCAGCGTGATGAGGCGGAACCGCTGCCACGCGGTCGCGCCGTCGACCTTCGCCGCCTCGGGCAGCTCGTGCGGGATCGTCTGCAGGCCGGCGAGGAACAGCAGCGCCGCGAACGACGCCTGCCGCCACGCGGCCGCGAGCACGCTGATGATGAGCGCGCCGGTGTCGCTCGACAGCCACGCCTTGTACTCGTCGATGACGCCGAGCTGGTAGAGCGCGCCGTTGAGCGCGCCGACGTCGCCGTCGGCGAACCACTTCCAGATGATGCCGGCGATCACCCACGGGCAGGCCCACGGGACGATCAGCAGCGTGCGGGCGAGGAAGCGCCCGCGGAACTGCTCGTTCAGCAGCAGCGCGAAGGCGAGCCCGAGGCCCGTCGAGACGACCAGGAAGGCGATCGCGTAGACGGCCGTCAGCCACAGCGAGTGGATGAAGTCGGGGTTCTTGAACAGCAGCTCGAAGTTTCTGAAGCCGACCCATCTCGTGTCGCCGTTGAGCGCGACTCTCTGCAGCGAGTAGATCAGCGTCTGGATCGCCGGCCAGGCGATCAGCCCGAGCACCACCACCAGCGCCGGCAGCGCCAGGTAGAGGCCGAAGCGGCGGTCCGCGGCAGCGCGGCGCGAGCGCTTCTGCGCCCGCGTCCGCGCCGGCTTCGACGGCCGGGGGGAGGATGCGGTGGCGGTGCGGCCCGCCGCCGCGGCGGTGTCAGCCTGCGGCGGCAAAGTTCTTCGCGTCGTCGGCGAGCGACGAGATCGTGTCCTTCACGCTCGCCTGGCCGAGCAGCATCGCCTGGATGCGGTCGCCGACCTTCGTCTGGAAGGACGAGTACCACGGCAGCACGCGCGCCGGGACGACCTGCGAGGCCTCGAACGCTCTCTCCAGCTGGCCGAGGTCGTAGTAGTCGGGGAACGCTCTTCTGAACTGCGGATCCTGGAAGAGGCCGGGGTAGGGACCCAGCAGCGCGGCCGACTCGGCCCACGAGACGAACGTGCCGTAGCGGCCGTCCTTGTCCTTCCAGCCGTAGAACTTGAGCAGCTCCCAGGCGGCGTCGGCGCGGCCGCCCTCGGCGGCGGCGCCCAGCTGGACGACCTCGCCGATCTGCAGCGACTGGCCGTTCTCGCCCGGTATGCGGTAGTCGAGCACGACGTCGCTCGACGCCGGGCCTCTCGCGTTGCGGATCTCCTTGAGGAAGTAGTGGTGCAGGGTGAAGTAGGTGGAGGTGCCCTGCGCCATCGCCGCGACGTGCTTGCCGGGATCGTCGGTGAGGATCGATCTCGCGGTGAGGCCGTCCTGGTACATCGACGTCCACCAGTCGAGGACGCCCTCGGTCTTGGCGTCGTCCTGGAAGGTCGGGTTGCCCTCCTCGTCGAACGGGACGATCCCCTCGGCGACGAGGTAGAGGATGAAGTACTCCTCGGAGAACTGCTTGGTCCAGTAGGCGGCGTACGGGGCGCGGACGCCGTCGGCCTTCAGCTTCTCGCACTGGTCGTAGATCTCGCTCAGCGACTGGGCCGGTCTCGCGAAGCCCGCTCTTCTGAGCTGCGCGGCGTTGTACATCGGCAGGTGGACCGCCGAGAAGTACGGGACCGAGACGATCCGGCCGTCGGGCAGCTTGTGCCGCGCGGCGGAGGTCTCGAACATGTCGTCGAGCATCTCCTCGACGCCCGGGAGGTCGTTCAGCTCCTTCGCCCAGCCGGCGTCGACGAACTTCGTCGAGTTGTACGCGAAGTTGTAGTAGGCGTCGATCTCCTGACCGCCCTGGAGGCGCGTCTGGAGCGCCGGGCCGTAGCCGATGTTCGGGATCAGCGTCAGGTCGACTCTGTTGCCGTACTGCTTGGAGAAGGCGGCGAGGTTCGCTCTGATCTGGTCCGGATAGGCCTCCCACGCGGTCATCGCCAGCGCGCCCGCGTACGCCTCGCCGGAGCCGCCGGAGCCGCCGCTCGTGCCGGTCGAGCCCTCGTCGTCGCTGCTGCCGCAGGCGGCCAGCAGACCCATCGCCGGAAGCGCGACGCCGGCCGCCATCGCCCCGCGCAGCAGCGATGCGCGCGAGACCTTCAGGCCTTCCTCGTCGCCACCGCGCTCAGGCGCGCCGGCGTCCCGATCCTCGTGCATCCCTCATCCCTTTCCTTGGTCCTCGTCGCTCTTCCCGGGGGCCAGACTCAATTCACATACGTGAATCTGAGTTCCTGTATGCGTATTGTTACGGTGACGCCGCCGAGGAGTCAAGGGGTGAGAGCGAAATTTGTTCTCACTCGGGAATCGGCGTACTCATACTTGAACCCGATCGGGATGTCGAGATAGGGTCGCCGCCATGCACCACGCGCTGACCGCCTGCCCGGTCGCCGTCCACGAAGTGCCGACCTCGAAGTGCTTCTTCGGCCGCGACGACGACCGCGTGATCGACCTCTGGTTCTACGTCTGGCTCGTCCGCTCCGAGGACGGCGGGATCGGCCTGATCGACAGCGGCCTGCCGCCCGACGCCGACGACCTCGCCGCGCTGCGCACGACCGGCGTCTACCGCGACGTCGTCGGCCTCGCCGACGCGCTCGCCGCCCACGGCGTGGCGGCCGAGCAGGTCGACTGGTGCTGCGTCACGCAGCCGGTCACCTACCACTCGGGCGGCCTCGTCCCCGAGCTGCTGCCGCGCGCCGAGGTGTGGCTGTCGAAGGCCGGCATGACCGAGCTGCTGTGCGACCCGCCCGGCCACCCGCCGACCGAGTTCTTCTTCACCGCCCGCTCGTGGGCCTACCTGCGCGAGCTGGCGATCGAGGGACGGCTGCACGTCGTCGACGAGCCGACCGAGGTCGTCCCCGGCGTCGTCTTCGAGACGACCGGCGGCCACCATCCCGGCTCGGCGGGCGTCAGAGTCCGGACCCGCGACGAGGGCGTCGTCGGCATCCTCGAGACCGCCTTCCTGCAGGAGAACGTCGACGCCGAGATCCCGATCGGGATCGCCGAGCACGTCGCCGAGTGCCGCCGCGCGATCAGGCGCTGGAAGCGCGACTGCGACGTCGTCCTCGCCGACCACGACCCGTCGCTGGCGCGGCGATACGGCGGCGCCGCGGCGGCGGCGCGATGAGCGTCGCCGGCGCGCCCGGCGCGATCGGGCCCGAAGCGCTGGCCGAGCGGCTGGCCGCCTTCCCGCGCGCCGGCCTCGGGACCTTCCCGACGCCGCTGGAGCGGTGGGACCGGCTCGCCGGCCAGCTCGGCCTCGGCGACCGCCTGCTCGCCAAGCGCGAGGACCTCTCCGGGCTCGCCTTCGGCGGCAACAAGGTCCGCCAGCTCGACCTGCTGCTCGGCGACGCGCTCGCGCAGGGCGCCGACACGATCGTCCACGGCGGGGCGCTGCAGTCGAACTACTGCCGCATGCTCGCCGCCGCCTGCGCGCGGCTCGGGCTCGACTGCCAGCTCGTGCTCAGCCGCGCCTACGGCCAGCCCGACGACCAGGGCAACGTGCTGCTCGACCTGCTCGCCGGCGCGACGGTCCACACGATCGACGGCCCGCTCGGCGCCGACCACGAGGCGGTCAAGGCGCGGCTGGCCGAGCGCCTGCGGGAGCGCGGCCGGCGGCCGTACCTGATCACCTATCCGCGCTCGGAGACGCTCGGCACGGTCGCCTTCGTCGAGGCGGCGCTGGAGACGCTGGCGCAGTGCGACGACCCGGCCGGCCCGACCGGCGGGCGGCGGCCCGAGCTGCTGGTGACGGCCGCGGTCGGCTCGGCGCAGGCCGGCTACCTGCTCGGCTCGCGCGCGCTCGGCTGGGAGCTGCGCGTGCGCGGGATCGCGCCGCTCGGCGCCGAGTACCCGGTCGCCGAGACGATCGCGGCGGCCGCCGGCGCCGCCGCCGAGCTGCTCGGCCTGCCCCGCGCGCTCGTCGCGCGCGCCGACGTCGACAACAGCGCCGCGCACGTCGGCGGCGGCTACGCGGTGCCGACGCCGGAGGGGCTGGCCGCGATCCGCCGCGTCGCGCGCGCCGAGGGCGTCTTCCTCGACCCGGTCTACACCGGCAAGGCGATGGCGGCGCTGATCGCCGACGCGGAGGCCGGCGCGCTCGCGCGCGAGCACGAGCGCGTCCTCTTCCTCCACACCGGCGGCAACGTCGCGCTCTTCGCCTACGCGCCGCAGCTGCTCGACGACCTGCGCGCGGCTGACGGCGCGCTGCTGCGGCCGCTGTAGCGCAGGCGCCCGCCGGCGGCATCTCCTGCGGCGGCCGCCGCCGGCGCGGGCGCGGCGCCGACGCGGCCGCCGCCGCGCGCACGCCTGCAGCGGCGCCCGAGCTCCGGCGCGGCCGCCGCCGCACCCCCTACGGCGCCACGTCGACCGCGCTCCCCGTCCGCGCCGACTCCTTCACGGCGAGCGCGACGCGCAGCGCGCGGTGGCCGTCGCGGCCGGTGACGGAGGGGTCGCGGCCCTCGCGGATCGCGGCGACGAACTCGGCGACCTCGGCGCCGAGCCAGTCGTCGCGGCGCTGGCGCTGGGTGAAGGCCGAGCGCGCCGTCTGCGCCTCGACGTGGCTCCACGTCTCCAGCCGCACGTGGCCGCGCGTCCCCTGGATCACCAGCTCGACGACGCCGTCGCCGTCGTAGCCGGTCACGAACGACGCGGCGGAGGTGCCGACGGCGCCGTTGGCGAAGGTCAGCGTGACGGCGGCGGCGAGGTCGACGGCGCCGGAGGGGCCGACCTCGCGCTCGTGCAGCTCGGCCTGGACGCGCACGATCGGGCTGCCGAGCAGCCACGCGAGCCGGTCGAAGCTGTGGTGCATCTGGAGCTGGACGACGCCGCCGCCGGCGGCGCGGTCCCAGTACCAGGCGGGGCCGTTCGGAGCGCTGTCGACGATCTGGTCGGTCGCCAGCACGACGTCGCCGAGCTCGCCGGCCTCCAGCAGCCGCTTCGCGGTCGCCAGCTCGACGTGGAAGCGGTGGCTGAAGCCGACCATCAGCCGCACGCCGGCGCGCTCGACCGCGGCGAGGATCCGATCGCCCTCCTCGAGCGTGTTGCAGAGCGGCTTGTCGAGCAGCAGGTGGAGCCCGGCGTCGGCCGCGGCGCAGGCGGCGTCGGCGTGGAGATGGTGCGGCAGGCCGACGTACACGGCGTCGATCCCGCCGGCGGCGATCAGCTCCTCCCACGTCGCGAAGGCGGCCGCGCCGAACCGCTCGGCGAGGCGGGCGCGGCTGTCGGGGTTCGCGTCGGCGACCGCCCGCACCTCGACGCCCGCCAGCGCCGCGGCCGCGTCGGCGACCCGCTCGCCCATGATCCCGCCGCCGGCGATCCCGAGCCGGATCGCCTGCTCGCTCCCACCCATCTCACCACTCCATTTCCATATGTGAACATGCCGTCACGAGTGAGAACCGAGCGTAACGAACCTCAACATTTGACCGCAAAACGGAAAATTGATTAGGCTCGAACGCGATGAGACCCGCCTTCCTGGGAGAGCTGCTCGCCGACCCGGCCGAGTGGTCGCCGGCGCTGCTGCGCCTGATCGGCGACCCGGGCACCAGCCCGGCGGTCAGACGGGCGGCCGTGACCGGCCTCGGGCGCAGCGGCCTCAGCGCGCTCGTGCTGCAGCCGGCGCTGCTCTCCGACGAGGAGGCGCTCGCGCTGCACGCCTGGAAGATCGTCGCCGGGCTCGCCGACGCCGCCGAGCTGGGCGTGCTCGCGGCGCTGCCGCCGCACCGCTCGTCGTCGGTCGCCGCGCAGGCCCGCTTCGGCGTGGCGACGGTCGCCCACCGCCACGGCCTGCCCGGCTACGAGCTGATGCCGCCGCAGCACCTGCTCGCCGCCGCCGACGGATGCGCGACGGCGCCGATCGCGCTCGCGCCGGCCAGCGCTGCCGACGCGGTCGCGCTGGCGCGGCTCGACCGCGCCGACCTCCACGGCCTGCGGCCGTCGACGCGCGCGACGTGGCGGCTGGACTGCGCCGGCCGCTCGCTGCTGCTCGCGCTCGACCCGGCGCTCTCCGGCGACCCGCGCCGCCACCTCTCCGTCCCGCGCCTGCTCGGGGTCGTCGCGACGACCGACGCCGTCAACCGCCACGCCGCGGTCGAGCTGCTCGTGCTCGCCGACCCGACCGGCCCGGCCAACTTCGACGTCGCCGTCTGCCGTCGCGACGGACGGGTCGTCTGCGCCGGTCACGGCACCGTCTGCGGCGAGCGCGCCGGCGCCCCGGCGCCGCACGTGACGCTGCGGCGCGTCGCGCGCGCCGGCGCGACGCCGCTGGAGCTGCCGCTCACGCTCGACGACGGGCGGCTCGCCGCCACCGCCGCGGCGTGGGCCGGCCGCCGGCCGGCCCGCCGCTCACTCCTCCTCTGAGCCGCCGGCGCCGCCGATGTCCTCGCGCGCCTTGCGCAGCCAGTCGGCGATTCTCTGGCCGCCCTGGCCGAGCGTCTCGCCGGCGTCCTTGAAGGCGTCCCTGAAGCGGTCGCTGTAGAAGGAGACGGCGTCGCCGGCCTCGGCTCTGGGGCTGACCGGCTCCTCGCGTCGGACGTACTCGCCGCCGACGATCCGGTCGAACTCGCCGGAGCGGACCCACGTCATCAGCTCGCGGGTGCGCCGCACCGGCAGCGGGTGGGTCTGGTTGAGGTCGAGCATCAGCCGCGTCAGCCGCTCGAGCCCGTTGCCCGTCTCCGCGTACTCCATGCTCTGGGTCAGGAAGGCGTCGAGGTCGAGCTGCTCGACCATCGTCCCCGCCGCCATCGACAGCATCGTGCGGCAGACGGCGAGCGGGTCGCGCGTCACGAGCGCGGCGGCGCGGTCGCAGCTCAGCTCGGTCGCGCGGTACCACTCCAGCAGCGCCACCCGCACCGGCCGCAGCGGCAGCGGGACGGCGGCGTTGCTGAGCTGCAGCAGGATCAGCAGCGCGGTGCGGTAGAGCTGGTGGTCGGCGAGGATGTGGGCCGCCTCGTGGGCGAAGACGGCGCGCCGCTGGGAGGCGTCGAGCAGCTGCAGCAGCTCCGACTGGACGACGACGATCGGCCGCTTGGCGCCGATCGCGAAGGCGTTCGGCTGCGGGTACTGCGTGACGTAGAGCGGCGGGACCTCCGCGATGTCGAGCGTCGAGTACGCGAAGACGTGGTCGCTCCAGACCTCCGGCAGCTGCTGCTCGCCGAGCCGCACCGAGGCGCCGAGCGAGACCTGGCGCAGCGCCCGCTCGTAGCCGAGCTCGATCAGCGTCCTCACGACCTTGTCGAGGTACGGGACCGACGCCAGCGCCGCCGTCGCCGCCCGATCGGCCGGGTGCTGCCACGCACGCGGCGAGATGTCCTTCAGCTGGAAGCCCTTGACGGGTGCGTCGGAGGAGGTCATCCACGCACCTTATGTCCTCACCTCAAGCGGTCATAACCGGCAGGCCCGCCGCGCCCGCGGCCGGCGCTATCCCGCGGTCGACGGGTGCGGCGGGTCCTGCGGGGTCGGGAAGCTGCCGTCGATCAGCTCGACGCGGTAGCCGTCGGGATCGCTGACGAAGCAGATCCGCCCGACCTCCTCGCGGCCGCCGGGCGCGTACGGCGGCTTCTCGGGCTCGATCCCCGCTGCCGACAGCCGCGCCAGCAGGCCGTCGAGGTCGTCGACCGTCAGCGCGATGTGGTTGTAGCCGTCGCCGAGGTCGTAGGGCTCCTCGCGCCCGACGTTGACGGTCAGCTCGAGCGTGTCGGGGCCGCCGGGCAGGCCGAGGTAGACGTTGTAGGCGCTGTCGAAGTTGAGCCGGCCGCGCAGCTCGTAGCCGAGCAGCCCGTAGAAGCGCAGCGAGGCGTCGACGTCGCGGACGCGCACGCAGGTGTGGACGAAGGTGGTGGCCATGGCGATGAAGCTAGCGCCGCGCGAGCCGCGCGCGCATGGCGGCGAACGTCCCGACGGCGGAGGCGGCGCCGACCGCCAGGCCGACCGCGACCGGGCGCGCGCCGCCGCGAGGGTCGCGCGCGATCGCGGCGAGGCCGCCGACGCCGAGCGGCAGGAACAGCAGCGCCGAGGAGGCGGCGCCCGGGTTCCAGCGGCGGTCGCGCAGCGCGAGGCCGACGTGCATCAGGCCGTTGGCGACGTCGACCGCCAGCGCCGCGGCGCCGACCGTCGGCGTGCGCATCCCGCCGACCGCGGCGGCGCCGGTCAGGCCCCACCCGATCGCGACGTTGATGACGAGTCCGTCGCGACGCGTGATCGGGAACTCGTCGGCGCCGGAGCCGATCACCTCGCGGTTGAACCACGGCAGGAAGCCGCCGGGCAGGAACCACTCCTCGGTCTGGTGCCACAGCAGCGCGACCGGCGCGCTCCACAGCGCCCAGCGGTGGTCGACGCCCAGCTCACCGCGGCGGCCGGCGAGCGCGGCGGTCGCGAGCGGCGCCGCCGCCGCTGCGAGCCACGGCCAGCGGCCGTGCGTGCGATCGACGTCGAGCAGCGCGCTCATCTCGACGGGGAGCATGCACGATCGCACGTGCCCGCGCACCCCGAGTCGCGCGTGCGAACGCCTCCCGCACGCCGGTTCGCTACGGTCTTCGTGGCTCGTCGAACACGACCTCGCGTCCGCCGGCGAGCCACTCGTGCCGCGCAGCGCCGGCGACCCGGCGCCGCTCGCGGCGATCGGCCGCGTCGCGGCCGAGGGACTGCGGTTACCGAAGAGGAACGATGTCCACGCTCGACCACCAGGAGTACGTCATCCACATGCCCGCCGCCGGCGCGGACGGGCTCGACCAGCACGAGGAGTATTGCGAGGTGGAATGGGATGGCGAGCGCCGTCGCATCCGCTTCCACGACTACGACGAGATCTTCAAGGTCCCGGGCCTGTACGAGCGGCTGTTCGCCGACGCGCTCAGCTGCGACTCGCCGCGGGTCGTCGTCGACCTGCTGCACGACGCGCTGCGGCAGGAGGACGAGCGGCCGCAGGACCTGCAGGTGCTCGACTTCGGCGCCGGCAACGGCATGGTCGGAGCCGAGCTCGCGCGGATCGACAGCGGCGCGATCGTCGGCGTCGACCTGCTCGAGGCGGCGAAGGAGGCGGCCGAGCGCGATCGCCCCGGCGTCTACGACGCCTACCACGCGCTCGACATGACCGAGCTGGCCCCGAGCGCGCGCGAGGAGCTGGAGCAGCACGACTTCAACTGCCTCACCTGCGTCGCCGCGCTGGGCTTCGGGGACGTGCCGCCGGAGGCGTTCGCGAGCGCCTTCGAGCTGGTCGCCGACGAGGGCTGGGTCGCCTTCAACATCCGCGAGCGGTTCGTCGAGGAGGCCGACACGAGCGGCTTCTCGCGCACGTTGGCGACCGCCCTGGAGGAGGGGACGATCGTCGAGCACGCGCGCGTCACCTACACCCACCGCCTGTCGGTCTCCGGCGATCCGCTCCCCTACGTCGCCCTGGTGGGACGGAAGCAGGGTGAGCTCGAGCTCGTCGCCTGAGCAGTACGTCTTCGGCTACGGCTCGCTGGCGGCGGCGGCGGCCGCGACGGCGGTCGCGAACGGCGGCCACGTCGCCGAGCTGCGCGGCCACCGCCGCCGCTGGGGCGTCGCGATGGACAACGCCCGCGACCTGCCGGGCTACAAGTGGTACCGGCTGCGCGCGACCGGCGAGCGGCCGCAGGCGTTCGTCGCCTTCCTCGACGTCGTCCCTGGCGACGGCGCCGTCAACGGGCTCTGCCTGCCGGTGGACGCCGCGGCGCTGCGGCGGCTCGACGCGCGCGAGCGCAACTACGACCGCGTCGACGTGACCGAGCGGGTCGCCGGGGCCCGCGGTCGCGTCTGGACCTACGTCGGCAGCGCCGCCGGCCGCGCGCGGCTGGCGCGCGGGGTGCGCGAGCGGCGGACGCTCGTCAGCCAGGAGTACCTCGACGACGTGGAGCACGGCTTCCGCGCGCTCGGCGCCGATGCGCTCGCGGCCTACCGCGCCTCGACCGACCCGCCGCCGGCCGGCTGCGAGGTCGTCGCGCTGGAGCGGATCGACCTGCCGTAGCCGGCCGCTACGCGAAGCGGCCGAGCGCGATGCCCGCGAGCGCGAGCGCGGCGATCGTCTCGCCGTCGACGATCTCCCCGCCGGCGATCTTGCGCAGCACCTCGTCGAACGGGACGCGCAGCACGGCGGTGATCCCCTCGGCGTGGCGCTCGTCGCCCTCCGGCGCGGACGACAGGCCGGTCGCGAGGAAGACGAGCTCCGGCGCGTTCGCGATCCCGTTGAGCGCGTTCATCCGCCCGAGCGGGCGCCAATCCTCCGCGACCAGCCCGGTCTCCTCGCGCAGCTCGCGCTGGGCGGCGTGGAGCGGGTCCTCGCCGTCGGTCGCGCCCGCCGGGACCTCGAGCGAGCGCTCGCCGGTCGTGTAGCGCTCCTGCTCGACGAGCACGACCTCGTCGAGCGCCGACAGCGCGACGACGAAGACGGCCGGCTGGACCATCTCGACGACGCCGTAGATCCCCTGCTCGCCGTCGGGCCGCACGACGGCGTCCTCGCGGACGCGGATCCATCTGTTCTCGTAGACCGTGCGCGACCGCAGCGCCTTCCAGCTCACGCGCCCAGACTAACGCGGTCGCGCCCCGGCGGCCCGGTCTGCGACAGTCAGGGCATGCGCGCTCCGAACACCTTCGCCGGCTCGACCCTCGACCGCGCGGGAGGGCGCCGGACCGATGCCGGCTGGGTGCAGGAGCGGCTCGCCGACCCCGGCAGCCGCGCGCTGGCGCTGACGCGCGACGGCATCCTCGTGACCGGCGACCCGCCGGCGCTGGTGCGGATCGCGCTCGGCCAGATCCCGGGCGGCGCGCCCGAGCCGGCCGTGCTGCTCGGCGTCGGGCCCGACGGCGACGCGCTGTTCGCGGTCGACGTCGAGCATCTCCACGCCCGCCGGCCGCTGATCCCCGGCGCCCGCGCGCTCGGCCTGCGCGAGGTCGGCGCCCGGCTGCCGGCCGAGGAGGCCGGCCTGGCGGCGCAGGCGGCGGCCCTGCTCAACTGGCACCGCTCCCACCCCCACTGCTCCCGCTGCGGCGCGGTCACCGACGCCACCGCGGCCGGCCACCTGCGCTGCTGCCCGGTCTGCGGCGGCGAGCACCACCCGCGCACCGACCCGGTCGTGATCATGCTCGTGCTCGACGGCGACCGCGTGCTGCTCGGCCGGCAGGCGAGCTGGCCGGCCGGCCGCTACTCGGCGCTCGCCGGCTTCGTCGAGGGCGGCGAGTCGCTGGAGGAGGCGGTCGCGCGCGAGGTGATGGAGGAGGCCGGCGTCGCCGTGCGCGACGCCCGCTACGTCAGCAGCCAGCCGTGGCCGTTCCCGAGCTCGCTGATGCTCGGCTTCACCGCGCGCTACGCCGGCGGGGAGCCGGAGGTGCGCGACGGCGAGCTGGAGGACGTGCGCTGGTTCACCCGCGCGCAGGTCGCCGCGGCCGCCGCGCGCGAGGGCTCGGCCGACTGGGCGGCCCCGCCGGGCGACGCGGAGCTGCTGCTGCCGCCGCCGATCGCGATCGCCCGGCGCCTGCTCGACGGCTGGCTCGCCGACACCGCCTGACCCGCTCCGCTCCTACGGCAGGTCGGCCACCACCTCGGCCAGCGGCTTGCGGATCCGCGGGATCCGCTACGGCAGGTCGGCCACCACGTCGGCCAGCGGCTTGCGGATCCGCGGGATCCGCTACGGCAGGTCGGCCACCACCTCGGCGAGCGGCTTGCGGATCCCGGTGAAGAACGGCAGCTCCTCGCGCGTGTGGCGGCGGGCGTCGGCGGCGCGCAGGTGGCGCATCAGGTCGACGATGCGGGTCAGCTCGTCGGCCTCGAAGGCGAGCAGCCACTCGTAGTCGCCGAGCGCGAAGGCGCTGACCGTGTTCGCGCGCACGTCCGGGTACTCGCGGCCCATCATGCCGTGCTCGCGCAGCATCTCGGCCCGCTCCTGCGGCTCCAGCAGGTACCACTCGTACGAGCGCACGAACGGGTAGACGCAGACGTACTTGCGCGGCTCCTCGCCGGCGAGGAAGGCGGGGACGTGCCCCTTCGCGAACTCGGCCTCGCGGTGGACGCCGATGTTGGTCCAGTGGGCGTCGAGCGAGCGGCCCAGCTCGGTGTGGCGGAAGGCGACGAGCGCGTCCTGCAGCGCGTCGGCCGTCGGCCCGATCAGCCACAGCAGCAGGTCGGCCTCGGCGCGGAAGCCCTGCAGCGAGTAGCTGCCGCGCACGACGACGCCGGTCGCGACGAGCGCGGCGTCGGCCTCGGCGGCCGCGGCCGCGCGGCGCTCCTTGGGCAGGCGGCGCGCGGCGGGCGCGCTGAAGGCGGCGTAGAGCGTGTACAGGTTCTGATCGGTCGTCACGGTCGTCTCCAAGCGGGGTCTGAGCGGTCCGGCCATCGTAGGCGACCGCTCCCGCGTGCCGGTCGTGGCGCCGCGACGCGCCCGCCGGCGTCGAGATCCGAGCGCCGATCCGCCAGAACGGCGCGAGACGGGCCGCCGTTCCTACCCAAAGCCGTGCAGAAGCCGCAGTGCGCCTACAGGAAATCTGACCATGGCCGACAGTTCGATCGCTCAAGGGAATTCACGTCGTGCGCTGTGGGAGGCGCTGGCAGGGCATCGGGGCGGGCACGACCCGCCCTCGCCGTCGGGACGACGGCCGATGAAGGCGCGGACAGGGCCGCGTCCAGCTCCCCCATGCCGCACCCGGACAAGGAAGGCGGGAGATGGACCTCAACCTCTCGACGAGGCGGTCGCTCGGAGGGCGGCCGCTGATGCTCGCGCTGCTCGCGCTGCTGGCCGCGATCGTCGCCGCCGCGGCGACCGCTCCGGCGGCCTCGGCCGACGGCTTCAGCTGCCGCGGCAGCGCCCTGCGCGCCGAGGCGCTGGTCGCCGGCATCGGCGCCGACGCCGAGCCGGTCGTCGCCAACGCCGCGAACGACCCGTGCGCGGCGGAGGACAGAAGACTGGTGACGCTGCCGGCGACGCTCTCGACGCTGCTCGACGGCGGCGTCGCGGAGGCGTCGACGGCCGCCACCGCCGACGGCGGCGTGACCGCGCGCGGCGCGATCACCGGCGTCAGCCTGCTGAGACTGCTCGGCGGCGGCATCGGCGTCACCGCGACGGAGGCGACCGTCGGCTACCAGTGCGTCGCCGGCGATCCGGTCGCGCGCAGCGACGGCCGCGTCGTCGGGCTGTCGCTGTTCGGCCAGACGATCGCGGACACGAGCGAGCCGACGACGCTCGACCTGACCGTCGACGTGCTGCTCGCGCGCGTGCGGATCGGCGAGATCGCGCTCAACCAGACGACGACGACGGCCGACGCGGTGACGCGCACCGCCGTGCGCGTCAGCATCGATCCCAGACTCGACCTCGGGCTGCTCGGGCCGATCCTCAACCCGACGCTCAACGCGCTGCTCGGCAGACTGCTCGGCAGCGACATCGTGCTCGGCGAGGCGCGCGCCGGCATCGCCGGCAACCCGTGCCCGCCGGTGACGACGCCGCCGCCGACGCCGAGAACGCCGCTCGAGAACCCGATCGACACGACGATCGGAGCGCCGGTGATCGACGACGGCCCGCCGGCGAGAACGCCGCTGAGCACCGCGACGCTGCGCTACCACACGACCCAGAGCGACGTGACGCTCGAGTGCCGGATCGACGGCGGCGCCTGGGCGGCCTGCAACGGCCGCAGCGACTACCGCGGGCTGTCGCTCGGCGAGCACTGCTTCGAGGTGCGCGCCCGCCGCGGGGCCAACGTCGGCCCGGCGACGCGGTACTGCTGGACGGTCGTCGAGCTGCCGACCGGCTGCATAGCGACCTACCGCCACGGCTACTTCGTGAAGGCCGGCAACGCCGCGCTCGGCCGGCGCCAGGCGGTCTTCCACGCGACCTCGCGCGACGGCAAGCTGGTGCTGTCGACGAGATCGGCGCGCGGCGTGCTGCGGCAGGTCGTCTACCGCCTCAACGGCAAGGTCGTCGCGAAGCGAGCGCGCGCGACGATCCCGTTCGCGCAGCTCGACCGCGACGCGCAGCAGACGCTGTCGGTGCGCGTCCGCGGCAACGGGAAGGCGCGCACGATCACGCGCACCTTCCGCTACGTCAACTACGTCGCGCTCGACTGCGAGGGCCGCGAGGTCGTCGACGGGATCGCGCCGCGGACGGTGAAGGTCGGCGGGACGCGGGTGACGATCCGCCCGCAGGTCCCGAACGAGATCCGCGGCACGACGAAGCTGCGCTTCTTCGTGCAGCCCGCCAGACGCCACGCGCTGCGCGCCGTCTCCTTCTCGCTCGACGGCAGAGCGCGCCGCGAGCACGCCCGCAGCACGGTGATGACCGCGCCGCAGCTGAAGGCGAACGGCAGCCAGACGCTGACCGTGCGGCTGGCGCCGAAGCGGGGCGCCGTGAGGGTCGTGCGGATCACGTTCAGAACGGTCAGAACGTGAGCTGACCCGCGTCGGGCACCCCCGCGGATCGACGCCCCGGCCGGCTCGCCCGGCCGGGGCGTCGTGCGTTCGGGGCCGATGGCGCTGGCTTCGAAGCGCCGGTCCTTCACCAGAAGTTCATCGTTCTCCCGGCGATCTTCGGTTTCGTTGAGGTTCTCTTGAGGAAAGCGCGCTGAGGTGAAGCGATGACCACCACGCCGACGGAACACACGGTCGCGTTCGAGCCCACGGTGGCGATCGACCCGGTCGACGAGCTGGCGCACGGCGAACGCCCGGACGGCACCGGCGAGCCGCAGCCCGGCCGCTGGTTCGCGATCGAGGAGGACGGCGGCGTGCGCCTCGTCCCGCTCGAGCGCACGATCACCCACATCGGCCGCGGCTTCACCGCGGACCTCCAGCTCGAGGACGTCAGCGTCTCGCGCCGCCACGCGATCGTGACGCAGCGCAAAGGCGCGGTCCGCATCCTCGACGACCGCAGCTCCAACGGCACCTTCGTCAACGGACGGCAGGTGCAGGAGGCGCAGCTGCACGACGGCGACGTCGTCGTGATCGGCCGCGTCGTGATGCAGTACCGCGACGTCCCCGGCGAGTGAGCCGGGCGCTCACCGCCGCACGACGACCGTCCCGTCCATCCCGGGATGGAGCGTGCAGCGGTAGCGGAAGGTCCCGGCTCTGCGGAACGTGACGCCGTAGCTGCCGCTGCTGCGCGCCCCGGTCCCCCGGAAGGAGCGGCTGACGACGTTGTGGCGGATCCCGCCGTCGCGCCAGCGCCAGACGACGCGGTCGCCGCGCGCGATCGTCACCCGCGCGGGGTGGAAGGCGATGTCGCGCAGGGTGACCGTACGGGTCGCCGCCTGGGCGACGCCGCCGGGCAGCGTCGCGGCGCCGCCGGCCGCGGCCACGAGCGCGAGCGCGAGAAGGGGTCGGTTCCTGCGGCGTGCGGACATCGCTCCAGCTCCTCCGTCGACGGGGTCCTCGCCCGCACAGACGCCGGCCGGCCGCGATCCTTCCCGGCGCGGGTCAGGCCTCCCGCGGCGCCGCGAGGTCGAGCAGCGTCTCCTCGTCGACCCCTCTCCCGGCGACGACGCAGGTGCGCCCGTCGCGCAGCCACATCACCGCCTTCGTCCCGTCGTCGAGCTCGTAGACCCACATCGGCTCGCCGCCGCGCTCGACGTAGCGGCCGCCGATCGGCAGCCGCGGCGCCGCGGCGATCGCGTAGCCGACCCGCTCGCCGGCGTCGTTGGCGTAGACGACCGTCGTCACGTCGCGGTCGCCGACGCGGTCGCTGCGCGTGCCGGTCGCGCGCCAGCCGCCGGCCTCGGCGGAGGACCAGTCGGGGAAGGGGATGCCGTCGCCGGCGACGTCGAGCCGGCCGTTCGGCAGCGTCGCGGGCGCCGGCGCGGCCGGCCGCTTCAGCGCGACCTCGGCGACCTGCGGCACGGTCGGCGCGCCGGCCTCGCCGCCGGGGAGCGCGAGCACGAGCAGCAGCGCGACGACGGCGGCCGCCGCGAGCGCACCGCCGGCCCAGACGAGCGGACGGCGGCGCGACCGCCCGAGCGCATCGCCGGCCCAGGCGAGCGGACCGCCGAGCAACCGCCCGAGCGCACCGCCGGCCCACGCGAGCGGACCGCGGCGCGACCGCCCGCCCCGGCGCCCGGCGGCCTCGGCCGCGGCGACCGCCGCCGCGACCGACGAACGCAGCCGCTCGGGCGCCGGCGCGTCGAGCGCCCGCAGCCGCGCGACCAGCCGCGCGACGCGCTCGTCCTCTCTGTCGTTGCGTTCGCGCTCCATCGCGTCCTCGCTACCTCAGACTCCTCCGCTCCCCCGACCCTTCCCGGCGCCCCGGCGGGCCCGGCGCCTCGAGCGCCTGCGCGACCCGTCCGCGGGCGCGATGGAGCCGCGTCGTGATCGTCGCCTCGCGCGTGCCGAGCAGGTCGGCCGCCTCGCGGTAGGAGAGGCCGACGAGGTCGACCGCGACGAGCGCGAGCCGGAACTCCTCCGGCAGCGCGGCGATCGCGGCGAACAGCTCCTGCGTCTCCAGCGCCGCCTCCGGCTGGCCGCCGGGCCGCGAGTCGGCCGCCGCGACGTCGTCGAGCGTCGCCGCCTCCCGCGGCCGCCGCGACGCGGTCCGGCGCGTCGTCAGGAAGGTGTTGCGCAGCGCGCCGAGCAGATAGGCGAGCTCCTCGTCGCCGTGCAGCCGCCGCGGCTTCGCCAGCACGCGGACGACCGTCTCCTGGACGAGGTCCTCGGCCTCCTCCCGCGACCCGCAGAGCGCCCACGCGGCCCGGTAGAGCCGATCGAGGTGACGGACCAGCGCCTGCGGGTCGAGGCGCGTCATCGCCGGACTGTAGCGCCGTGCCGGATTCGCATGGGAGGGGAAGGAGCGGGTCCATACCGGCGTCCTCTCATGCGGAAGGCCCCGACCCTCACGCGACGCAGGAGGACCCATGCGACGCCTCATCATCCTCGCGGCCGCCCTCGCGGCCGCGGCGCTCATCGCTGCCGGCTGCGGAAGCAGCGGCGGCTCCTCGACCGGCGGCTCCACGACCGGCGGCGGCTCGTCCGGCGCGGGCACCTCGAGCGCCGCCTCCGGCGGAGGCTCCTACGGCTACGGCGGCGCGATGACGCAGTCGACGACGACGCGGCCGGCATCCGGCGGCGCCGCCGTCGTCAAGACCGCCTCGACGCCGCTCGGCACGATCCTCGTCGACGGCGGCGGCAGGACGCTCTACCTGTTCGAGAGAGACACGACCTCGACGAGCACGTGCGACGGCGCCTGCGCCGCGGAGTGGCCGCCGCTGACGACGAGCGGCAGAGCGACGGCCGCCGGCAAGGCGAGCACGGCGCGGCTCGGCACCACGAGACGGGCCGACGGCACGACCGAGGTGACCTACGCCGGCCACCCGCTGTACCGCTACGCCGGCGACGCCGCGCCGGGCGACACCCACGGCCAGAACATCGACGCCTTCGGCGCCGAGTGGTACGTGCTCGCGCCGAGCGGGACGGCGGTCACCGGCCACGGTTCGTGATCGAAGCCTCTCGCGACCGGCTTGCATCGCGATATCCGACCATGGCAGTATGTATTAGGTCACCCTAAAACGACCCTCCCTCATGCTCCCATTCGCTCTCCAAGCCGTCTCGGAATGCCCCGCTCACGCCGACCTCGCGCTCGCGCTCGGGGCGGAGTTCGAGCCGCTCGCGGTCGATGACGCGCGCGCCGAGATCGAGGCGCTCGCCGCCTCGATCTCGCCGCTGCGCCATGCCGTCCCCGCCCAGCAGCTGGCCGGTTGCGCCGCGGCCGTCGCCGAGCGCTACGCGAGCGTCGAGGAGCCGCAGAGGATCGCGCGCGACTGCGTGCTCGACGACCTCCTGCTCCACCGCGTGCTGGCGCACGGCCACGGCCACCGGCTGCCGCTGACGGTGATCGCCGTCGAGGCCGGCCGCCGCGCCGGCATCCCGCTCGGCGTCGTCGGCGCCGGACGCGAGCAGTACCTCGCGCACGCCGGGCTCGCCGACCCGCACGTCGCCGATCTCGGCCGCGACGGCGCGATCGTCGACCTCGCCGGACGCGAGCAGTCGGTCGGCTGGCAGTGCGCCCACCAGGTCGCCGCGCTGCTGCTCAACCGGATCGCCGCGCGCGCCGAGCGGATCGGCCACATGACGTGGGCGCTGCAGGCCGCCGAGCTGCGGCTCGCGCTGCCGGCCGGGCCGGAGACGCGCGAACGGATGGAGCGCGACGTCGAGCGCGTGCGCGCACGCCTCAACTGAGCGCCGCGCGGCGCGGCCGGACCGCGCCCGCGACGAGCCGCGCAGCGCCGAGCGGGCATCGTATGATCGCCCGGTGCCCAACCCGCGCGGACATACCGCCGACGACTACCTCGAAGCGATCTACGCGCTCGTCTTCCCGGTCGGCGAGTACCGGCCGGCCGACGCCGCGACGCCGATCGCCGCCCGCGTCGCCGACCGCCTCGGCGTCTCGCGCGCGGCCGTCGGCGAGACGCTGAGACGGCTGGAGGACGAGGGGCTCGTCGAGCGGCTGCCCAACCGCTGGATCAACCTGACGCCCAAGGGCATCGCGCGGGCCGAGCAGGTCGTGCGCCGCCGCCGCATCTTCGAGCGGTTCCTGACCGACTTCCTCGACTACGAGCCGGCGGAGGTCCACGACGCCGCCGCCGGCGTCGGCGACGCCTTCAGCGACGAGATGGTCGAGCGGATGCACGAGCGGCTCGGCCGTCCGGAGCGCGATCCGCACGGTTGGCCGGTCGCGCCGCAGGTCGAGCAGGCCGAGAACGAGCAGCTGCTGACGCTGGCCGAGCTGACGGCCGGCGAGGGCGCCGAGATCGTCCGCGTCGCCAAGGACGACCGCGACCTGATCGGCTGGCTGTACGCCGAGGGATTCCGCCCCGGCGCGCACGTCCACGTCGAGGACGTCCAGCCGGCGGCCGGCCACCTGCGGGTGCGGATGAGCGGCGACGGCCCGAGCGGCGACGAGCGACTGATCGCCGAGAAGGCGGCGCGCAGCCTCTTCGTGCGGCGCGCCGTCGACTGACGGCCACCCCCCGGACCGGGGGCCTGCTCCGCCCGGGTGCCCCACAATGGGGAGCCGCACGCGGCGGAGGCGGTCGCCGATCCAGTAGACCCGTCGCGTCGCACGCCGTTCCGACTGAACCCAAAAGGAGCTTCATGGCAACCGCATCCGCGCCCACCCTGCCGCGTCGCGGCCTCGTCCTCGCCGACGCGATCCCCGGTGCTCGCGTGCGCGACGCCGTCCTGGTGCTCGCCGGCGCCCTGCTCACGGCGCTGCTGGCGCAGGTCGCGATCCCCGTCCCGCCGTCGCCGGTGCCGGTGACCGGCCAGACGCTCGCCGTCGGCCTCGTCGGCGCGACGCTCGGCGCCCGCCGCGGCACCGCCGCGATGGGCCTCTACGTCCTCATGGGCCTGTTCATGCCGGTCTACTCCGACGGCGGCCAGGGCTGGGACGTCCTCACCGGCGCCAGCGGCGGCTACATCTTCGGCTTCATCGTCGCGACCGGCGTCGTCGGCTGGCTCGCCGAGCGCGGCGCCGACCGCAAGGCGCTGACGGCGTTCGTCTCCTTCTGCGCCGCCCAGCTGATCGTCTTCGCCTTCGGCCTCGTCGGCCTCAAGCTGGCCGTCGGCCAGGACTGGAGCTGGACGATCCACAACGGCCTCACGATCTTCATCGTCGGCGGCCTGATCAAGGCGCTGATCGGCGCCGCGGTCCTGCCCTCCGCCTGGAACCTCGCCAGACGGTTCGAGCGCGGCTGACCGTCCGCGCGGATGCCGGAGCCCGCACCGGGCTCCGGCACCGCCCGCCGGCGGCCGGCCGCCGGCCCTCCTCGACCCCCTCGCCCGCGCCGCCGAGTTGACACGACCGGCAGGTCGGGGATGATCCGGACCATGTCCGACTCTCCGACCCACGGGCACGGCGGCGCTCCCGCCGAGTCCAAGCGCGACCGCAACCGCACCATCGCGGTCGGCATCCTCGCCACGCTCGCCGCGGTCTTCGCTGTGGCCAACCTCGACGAGGTGAAGGTCAGCTTCCTCTTCGGGTCGGTGCACATGCCGTTGATCATCGTGATCGTCGGCTGCCTGCTGATCGGCGCCGCGATCGGCGCCTTCCTGACGCGGCGCGGCTCCAAGCGGGGCTGAGCCGCGGCTACAGCGTCGCCGCCGCCTCCGCGAGCGGTCGCGCGAGATCGGCCGCGAGGGCGACGATCTGCTCGTCGGCCGTGACGAGCAGCGCGCCCGCGCCCTCGGCGACGGCGACGTACGCGGCGTCGTACGCGGTCAGCCCGGCCGCCGTCCAGCGCGCCACCGCCGGCAGCGGCGGCTCGATCAGCTCGAACCGAAGCCCGCCGAGCGCCTCGACGAGCGCGTCGAGCCGCTCGGCCGGCCAGCGCCATTTGCGACCGGCCGCGTTGACGACCTCGAGTGGCAGGAGCGACGGGGCGAGGAAGCGGAGCCTGCCGGCCTCGAAGGCGGCGAGCACCGCCTCCGCCTCCTCGACCTGCGCCTCGCCGTCGGGCCGCAGCCACTTGACGACGACCGACGCGTCGACGACGACGTCGTTCACGGGAATCGCTCCCCGCGCTCGTCGCGCATCCGCCGCACGAGCGCGGTCGTGTCCTCGGTCGTCGCGGCCGGCGCGCCGGCGAGCGAGCGCAGGCGCGCGATCGCGCCGCGGACCTCGGGCGTCGCGCCCGGGCCGAGCCGGCGGTCGATGTCGTTGCGCGCCAGCTCGGAGAGGTAGGCGCTGCGCGTGAGGCCGCGGTCACGCGCGGTGCGGTCGATGCGCCGCAGGAGGGGGTCTTCGATCGTTACGAGCACCTTTGCCATGCAGCCAGGATATGCGGGATATCTCAAGGGGGCAAGCGAGTGTTTGTTGTGATTTGCAGGGAAGATGTGGCGGTCCCGCACACCGCTGTGACGGGATCGCGATACTGAGGCGCGATGGACGACCCGATGCCGATCACGCGCGACCTCGCGCTGCCGCTCTCGGAGATCGCGCTGCGCGCGAGCCGCTCGTCGGGCCCGGGCGGCCAGCACGCGAACGTGACCGCGTCGCGGATCGAGGCGGTCTTCGACGTCGCCGCCTCCGCGACGCTCGCGCCGTGGCAGAAGGAGCGGATCAGAGCGCGCTGCGGACCGCGCGTCACCGCCGTCGCGCAGGAGGCCCGCAGCCAGCTGCGCAACCGCGAGCTGGCGCTGGAGCGGCTGCGCGAACGGCTCGCGGCGGCGCTGGCCGTGCCGCGCCATCGCACGCCGACCAGACCGACGCGGGCGTCGAGAAGACGGCGGTCGGAGGCGAAGCGCCGGCACTCCCAGCGCAAGCAGGCCCGCCGCCGGCCGGGCGGCGGGTGGGAGTAGCCGGGCGGCGCTAGGCTGCCGCCGATGACGACGAGAACGCCCGCTCCCGAGGCCGAGCTGACGCTGGAGCAGGCGGTCGGCCTGCGGCTGGCGCGGCAGCGGCTCGACCGGCCGGCGCCGCCCGCGGAGGCGCTCGGCGTCGTCTCCGGCCTCTGCGGGCTGCATGCGCAGCTGATGTCGAGCGCGGAGCTGACGCTGTGGGCGCGCGTCGACGGGCTCTCGACCGCGACGCCGTCGCGACGGCGCTGTGGGAGGAGCGCACGCTCGTGAAGACGTGGGCGATGCGGGGGACGCTCCACCTGCTGCCGGCCGCCGAGTACGGCGCGTGGATCGGCGCGCTCGCCGCCCGCGCGCCCCGCGCCTACCTCAACGCGAGCCGGCTGCGCTACTTCGGCGTCACACGCGAGCAGGTCGAGCGGATCGCGGGCGCGCTCGACGCGGTCCTGCGCGACGGCACGACGCGCAGCCGCGCCGAGCTGGCGGAGGCGGTCGCGCGCGAGAGCGGCGAGGCGGCGCTCGGCGAGCAGGTGCGCGAGAGCTGGGGCTCGCTGCTCAAGCACGCCGCCGCCGTCGGCGCGCTGATCTTCGGCCCCGGCGACGGCCAGCAGGTCCGCTTCACCCACCCGACCGCATGGCTCGGCGGCTGGGAGCCGGAGCCGGCCGAGACGGCGCTCGCCGCCGCGGCGCGCCGCTGGCTGGCGCTCGCCGGCCCGATGACGCGCGAGGAGCTGGCGCGCTGGTGGGGCGTCTCGCCGGCCGACGGCAGACGGCTGCTGCGGGGGCTCGGCGACGAGGTCGCGCCCGTGACCGTCGGCGGCGAGCCGATGTGGGCGCTCGCCGCCGACCTTCCGGCGCTCGCCGCGGCGGCGCCGACCGAGGGCGTCGTGCGCCTGCTGCCGGCCTTCGACCAGTGGACGATCGCCGCGACGCGGCATGCCGAGGCGCTGCTGCCTGCCGGCGTCGGTCGGGAGCGGATCTACCGCGCGCAGGGCTGGATCTCTCCGGTGCTGGTCGTCGACGGCCGCTTCGCCGGCCTCTGGAGACACGAGCGGGCCGGCGGCGAGCTGCGCGTCGCGATCGAGCCGTTCGGCAGAACGCCGCGCGCCGTCAGAGCGGCCGCGGAGGCCGAGGCGCGCCGGCTCGGCGCCTTCCTCGGCTCCGAGCCGGCGCTTCGCTGGGGGCCGCTCGACTAGGGTCGGCCGATGCGCCGCCTGTTCGGCCCGCTCTTCATCGCGACGGGCATCCTCCACTTCGTCATCCCGCGCGTCTACGAGGCGATCATGCCCGACTGGCTGCCGGCCCACCGCGAGCTCGTCCACGCCAGCGGCGTCGCCGAGATCGCCGCCGGCGCCGCGCTGCTGCACCCGCGCACGCGCCGCCTCGGCGGCACGCTGAGCGTCGCGACGCTGGTCGCCGTCTTCCCCGCGAACCTGCACATGGCGCTCAACGCCGAGCGCTACGAGGCGGTCCCGGGCGGGCGCGCGGCGCTGCTGGCGCGGCTGCCGCTGCAGCTCGCGCTGATCGCCTGGGCGCGCGCCGCCGCGCGCGACTGACGCGAACCGCAAATCGGCACCTGGACACGTTCTCCCACATACCGGTCCGTTCCGCGTAGGGTCGGACGGTCAACGGACCTTGGGAGGAGAGGTCATGGGGAAACACTCGCGCCGCGCTCGCCGCGGCGCCGTCGCGCCGCTCGGCGCGACGGCCCGTCGCGCGCTGGTCGTCGTCCTGCTCGCCGCGCTCGCGTCGCTGTCCGCCGCCGGCGCGGCCGCGGCGGAGAAGTACGTCGCGCTCGGCGACTCGTACGCGTCGGGCACCGGCACGCGCCAGTACACCGACGCCGGCTGCCAGCGCAGCGTCTACGCCTATCCGTCGCTGATCGACGCGCAGCGGCCGGACACCGACCTCGTCTTCGCCGCCTGCTCGGGCGCGACGACGAGCAGCGTGCTGAGCGGCCAGGTCGCGTCGCTGACCAGCGACACCGACATCGTCACCATCAGCGTCGGCGGCAACGACGCCGGCTTCTCGAGCGTCATCACCCAGTGCGCGCTGCCGTGGCCGTGGTCGTGCACCTCGCACCTGAACGACGCGCAGGCGTTCATCAGAGGCACGCTGCCGGGCCGCCTCGACAGCGTCTACGCCGAGATCGCCAGACGGGCGCCGGCCGCGACCGTCGTCGTGCTCGGCTACCCGCGCCTGTTCATGGGCGTCGACTGCAACGCCGGCACCTTCTTCAGCGGCGACGAGCTGACGCGGATGAACCAGACCGCCGACCTGCTGCGCGACGTCACCAGAGCGCGCGCGACGGCCGCCGGCTTCGCCTTCGTCGACGCGATCCCGGCCTTCACCGGGCATGCCGTCTGCTCCAGCAGCGAGTGGATCAACGGGCTCTCCAACCCGGTCGGCGAGAGCTACCACCCGAACAGAGCCGGGCACAGCGCCGGCTACGCGCCGCTCGTGCGCGCGGTGATCGGCTGACGTGAAGCACTGAATTCCGACCGCGACATCACGGTGAACGTGGCGCGTTGGCGTTTACCGTGAGACGCGCACGTACTTCACTCTCACGCCGTCGGAGCCGATGAACGGGCCATGGACCCCGCCTCGCACCCGGTCGCCGGTGCGGTGCGCGCGTCGGCCGATCGTCTGCGCGCATGGCTGCCGCACGGCTCATCGCTGCCCGACGAGGTCTGGCGCCGCCGGCACGCCGGCCTGCTCGCGCTGCTGTGGGCGCACGTCCCCGCGCTCTTCGTCTTCGCGCTCGCCAGCGGCGTCTCGACCGGCCACGCGCTGCTGGAGCTGGTGCCGATCGTCTCCTGCGCCGCGGTCGGGCACGCCGAGCGGCTCGGCCGCAGCGGCCGCGCCGCCGCCGTGACGATCGGCCTGCTGACCTGCTCGGCGCTCCTCGTCCACCTGTGGGGCGGCACGATCGAGGCCCACTTCCACTACTTCGTGATGGTCGCCGCGCTCGCCGCCTACGAGGAGTGGTTCCCGTACCTGCTCGCGTTCGGCTACGTCGTCCTCCAGCACGGGCTGATGGGGATGATGGAGCCCGGCTCGGTCTACGCCCACGGCGAGGGCGACGAGCGCAGCCCGTGGCTGTGGGCCGCGGTCAACGGCGGCTTCATCGCCGCGCTCGGGATCGCGAGCATGGTGACGTGGCGGGCCAACGAGGACGTGCGCGCCCACATGCGCGCGAGCGAGCGCCGCTTCCACAGCGCCTTCGACGACGCGCCGATCGGGATGGCGCTGCTCGACCGCGACGGCCGCTTCCTCGACGCCAACCGCTCGCTCGCGCGCCAGTCGGGCTACTCGCGCGAGGAGCTGCTGTCGCTGCACGTGTGGGCGCTGTGCGAGGCGAAGCTGCGGGAGGAGCACGCGGCCCGGTGGCCGCCGGCCGCGGACGTGCGCGTCCTCGAGTACGCGCTCGAGCGCAAGGACGGCTCGCTCGGCTGGGCGCTCTGGAGCGTCTCGCGGATGCACGGCGCCGACGACGCCGTCGACAGCTACGTGATGCAGATCCTCGACGTGACCGACCGCCGCCGCGCCGAGGAGCAGCTCGCCTACCAGGCCCACCACGACCCGCTGACGGGACTCCCCAACCGCACGCAGCTGTCGGAGCGGCTGACCGACGCGCTCGCCCGCGGCGCCGAGCATCGCCGCGGCGTCGCCGTCATCTTCGTCGACCTCGACAACTTCAAGGTCATCAACGACTCGCTCGGCCATGAAGCCGGCGACCGGCTGCTGCGCGACGTCTCCGAGCGGCTGCGGCGCGTGTTGGGCCCCGGCGACCTGCTCGCCCGCTTCGGCGGCGACGAGCTGGCGGTCTGCGTCGAGCAGGTCGACGACGAGGGCCGCGCGCTGAGGATCGCCGACCGGATGGCGACGGCGCTGCGCGCGCCGTTCGTGCTCGACGGCGAGCAGCGGTTCGTGACCGCCAGCTTCGGGATCGCGATCGCCGGCCCCGACGACGTCGACCGCTCGCCCGAGACGTTGCTGCGCGACGCCGACGCCGCGATGTACCGCGCGAAGGAGCGCGGCAAGGCCCGCTCGGAGGTCTTCGACACGACGATGCGGCGGCGGGCGGTCGAGCGGCTCGAGCTGGAGAGCGGACTGCGCGAGGCGCTCGCGCGCGAGCAGCTGCGGATCGTCTACCAGCCCGAGGTGTCGCTCGAGCACGGCCGGATCGTCGCGGTCGAGGCGCTGCTGCGGTGGGAGCACCCGCAGCTGGGCCCGGTCTCGCCGGCGCGGTTCATCCCGATCGCCGAGCAGAGCGGCCTGATCGTCCCGATCGGCGCCTGGGCGCTGCACGAGGCATGCCGCCAGGCGGCGCGCTGGAACGCGCAGCCGGGCGGCGAGGAGGTCGTCGTCGCGGTCAACCTCTCACCGCGCCAGCTCGGTGCGAGCGACCTGGCCGCGACGGTGCGCGGCGCGCTCGCCGGCTCCGGCCTGTCGCCCGAGCGGCTCTGCCTGGAGATCACCGAGAGCGCCGTGATGGCCGATCCCGACGCGGCGATCGAGTCGCTCCACCGGCTGAAGGCGCTCGGCGTGAAGCTGGCGATCGACGACTTCGGCGTCGGCTACTCGTCGCTCAGCCATCTGCGCGAGCTGCTGCCGGTCGACGTGCTGAAGATCGACAGATCGTTCATCGACGGCGTCGTGCGACGCGGCGAGGACAAGGCGATCGTGACGGCGATCGTCGAGCTGGCCCGCTCGCTCGGCGTCGACGCCGTCGCCGAGGGCGTCGAGACGGCCGAGCAGGCGTCGCTGCTGCACGAGCTGCGCTGCCACGTCGCGCAGGGCTTCCACTTCGCCAGACCGCAGGCGGCGGCCGACGTCGCGCAGCTGCTCGACGTCCACCAGCTCGGCGAGCTGCTCGGGTAGCGCGAGGCGTCAGGCGCCGAGGTCGCGCAGCTCCGCGACCAGCGAGGCGCCCGAGCGGCCGGAGCTGACGCGGACCCGGTTGAGCACGAAGCGGGCGCCCGCCTCGGGCGAGGCGAGGCCCGGGTTGACCGTCGTCGCGCCGAGGTAGCCGGCCTGCTCGACGGCGGCGATCACGGCGTCGTCGTATCTGCCGGCGGGATAGCAGAAGAAGTCGACCGGGACGCCGAAGGCGCGCTGCAGCCGTCTGCGCGACTCGCCAACCTCGCGCGCGAGCGCCGCGGCGTCGACGGTCGTCAGGTCGGGATGGTCGATCGTGTGCGAGCCGATCTCCCAGCCGAGCGCGATCAGCTCTCTCACCTGACCGGGCGTGACGCCGTAGTCGGGCTCGTGGAGGTTGCCGAGCTTGAGGTTGAGGACGGCCGGCCAGCCCAGTCTCGCGAGGATCGGACGGGCGTTGAGGTAGTTGGAGCGGTAGCCGTCGTCGATCGAGACGACGACCGCTCTCGCCGGCAGCGGGCCGCCTCTGTGCCACGCCGCCCACACCTCGCTCTGGGTGACCGCGACGTAGCCGGCGTCGCGCAGCGCCGTCATCTGATCCTCGAACTCCGACCGGCTGACGTACAGGTCGGGGAAGGGCGCGTCGGCCGGCGGGTCGGTCGTGACGTGGTACATGAGGATCGGCACCGGCCGCGGCGGCCCCGGTCTGCCCATGTCGCGTCTCGTCGTCGGGTCGGCCGGCCCGCTCGGAGGCGCTCTTCTCGCGTTCGCGCGGACGCCGTCCTCGCGCGCGGCGGTCGTCGCGACGGCGTGCGCCGTCGGCGTGTCGTCGCCGGCCGTCACGGCAACGACGAGCGCGACGACGGCCGCGATCGCGGCGGCGATCACGAGCAGCGCCGCGACGCGCCGTCGCATGATGTGCGGCGGGGTCCCTGACATTCCCAAGAGGCAGCATGGTGCCAGAAGCGGACGGGAAGCTTCCCTCCATGGACGAGGCGCGGAAGCTCGCGCGGTCGCTGCGGCCGCTGGTGCGCGACGAGCGCGTGCTGGAGGCGGTCGCCGCCGTCCCCCGCCATCTGTTCGTGCCGGCCGGCCTGCGCGAGCGGGCGTACGAGAACGTCCCGCTGCCGATCGGCAAGGGCCAGACGATCTCCCAGCCGCTGATCGTCGCGCGGATGCTGGAGCTGCTCGCGCTGCGGCCGGGCGACCGCGTGCTCGACGTCGGCACCGGCTCCGGCTGGCATGCGGCGCTGCTCGCCGAGCTCGCCTCCCGCGTCTGGACGATCGAGCGGCTGCCCTCGCTCAGCCGCTGGGCCGAGCGGAACCTGCGCGCCGCCGGCTTCGGCCCCGAGCGGGTGACGGTGATCGCCGGCGACGGCTCGCGCGGGCTGCCCGACGAGGCGCCGTTCGACGCGATCAACGTCGCCGCCGCCGCATGGCCGGCCGTGCCGGAGCCGCTCGAGCGCCAGCTCGCGCCGGGCGGGCGGCTGGTCGCCCCGGTCGGCGCCAGCGGGCAGCAGCTCGTGCTCGTCGAGCGCAGCGCCGAGGGCGCCGCGCTGGAGCGCACGCCGCTGGAGGCGGTCCGCTTCGTGCCGTTGATCGAGGGGGAGGCGTAGCGCCGCGGCGGCCGCCCGCAGCGCGCGACGGCCCCGCGCACGGAGCGGGCGCGATCGCGGTCGACGCGGGAGGGCGGCTCAGCCCGCGGGCGCCGCGGTCGTCTCGCGCTTGACGAGGTGCGGCGGGAAGACCTCGCGCCGCGGCGGGGCGGCGGGCGGCGGGGAGCCGCCGGCCGGCCGCAGCCGCTCCAGCAGCAGCCGCACCGACCGCTTCGCCATCTGCGCGAGCGGCTGGCGGATCGTCGTCAGCGCGAACGCCTCCCAGCCGGCCATCGCGATGTCGTCGTAGCCGACGATCGACAGCCGCCGCGGCACCTCGACGCCCAGCCGCTTGGCGGCGTCGAGCGCGCCGAAGGCGACGACGTCGCTGGCGCAGACGACCGCCGTCGGCGGCTCCGGCAGCCGCAGCAGCTCGACGCAGCCCTGGTAGCCGGAGTGGTGGGAGAAGGAGCCGGCGCGGCGCAGCTCGGGCGCCAGCGGAAGGCCGCGCGCGGCGAGCGCGGCGCGCATCCCCTGCTCGCGGTCGCGCGCGGTCGACGTGTTCGGCGGCCCGGCGATCAGGCCGATCCGCCGGTGGCCGAGCTCGAGCAGGTGGTCGACGACGAGCGCACCGCCGGCGACGTTGTCGGAGAGGACGCGGTCGGCGGCGATCTCGTCGAGGTCGCGGTTGAGCAGCACGAGCGGGACGCCGAGGCGGGGCAGCCGCGCGGCGAGGCCGTCGTCGAGCGTCGCGGAGACGACGATCAGCCCGTCGACCGAGCGGCCGCGCAGGTGGCGGGCGAGGTCGTCGGCGCGCGGGTCGTTGAGCAGCACCGTCGCGTAGCCCTCGCGGCCGAGCTCGGCGTGGAGCACCTCGACGATCTCGGGATAGAAGGGGTTGGTGATGTCGGCGACGACGACCCCGACCGTGAGCGTGCGGCCGGTCGTCAGCCAGCGGGCCGCCGCGTCGGGGACGTAGGCGAGCCGCTCGGCCGCCGCGCGCACGCGCGCGAGCGTGTCGGGCGCGACGCGCGGATCGCCGCGCAGCGCGCGGGAGACGGTCGTCTGCGAGAGGCCGACCTCGCGGGCGATGTCGCGGCTGGTGACCGACATGACTCAGCCGTGCAGCATATGCGACGAGCGGCGTCGCGAGCGCGTTCGCCTGTGCGAACGGACGATGCCGCGCTTGCCGACTGATCGCATATGCTATAGCGTGACTCCGGAGTCATCAAAGGAGTCATCGATGTCAGTCGTTCTGAAAGCCGCCGCCCGCGCCAAGGAGGGCGACGAGCCGGCAGCGCCCGGCGGGGGCGCGACCGCGCCGGGAAGCCACGGGGGAGCCGCGGCGGCCGCGACCGGCGACGGGGTCGCCGCCGTCGTCGCCGGGATCGTGCGCGACGTGCGTCAGCGCGGCGACGCCGCCGTCCGCGAGCTGTCCGCCCGCTTCGATCGCTGGGCGCCGGAGTCGTTCCGGCTGACCGAGGAGCAGATCGTCGCCTGCCTCGCGCAGGTCGACGAGCAGGCGCTCGCGGACCTGCGCTGGTGCCAGGAGCAGGTCCGCGCCTTCGCGCTCGCGCAGCGGGCGACGCTCGGCGACCTCGAGGTCGAGACCCAGCCGGGCGTCCGGCTCGGTCACCGCCACGTCCCGATCGAGCGCGTCGGCGCGTACGTCCCCGGCGGCCGCTACCCGATGCTCGCCTCGGCAGCGATGTCGATCGTCACCGCCAAGGCGGCCGGCGTCGACCACGTGATCGCCTGCACCCCGCCGCTCGACGGCGCGCCGCCGGCGATCACCGTCGCCGCGATGCACGTCGCCGGCGCCGACGAGATCCTGGTCCTCGGCGGCGTCCAGGCGATCGCGGCGATGGCCGTCGGGACCGAGACCGTCGCGAAGGTCGACTTCCTCGCCGGCCCGGGCAACAGCTACGTCGCGGAGGCGAAGCGACAGCTGTTCGGCGAGGTCGGGATCGACCTCTTCGCCGGCCCGACCGAGATCCTCGTGATCGCCGACGACGGCGCCGACCCGGAGATCGTCGCCGCCGACCTGCTCGGACAGGCCGAGCACGGCCCGACCTCCCCGGCCGTGCTGATCTCCACCAGCGAGCGGGTCGCGCGCGCGACGCTCGCCGAGATCGACCGCCAGCTCGAGACGCTGCCGACCGCCGACGTCGCCGGCCCCGCCTGGCGCGACTTCGGCGCGGTCCACGTCGTCGGCGGCGACGAGGAGGCCGCGGCGCTGGCCGACGACTACGCCTACGAGCACGTCGAGATCCTCACCGCCGATCCGCGCTGGTACCTGGAGCGGCTGCGCAACTACGGCGCGCTCTTCCTCGGCGAGGGCACGACCGTCGCGTACGGCGACAAGGCGATCGGCACCAACCACGTCCTGCCGACCGCCGGCGCCGCCCGCTACACCGGCGGCCTCTGGGTCGGCAAGTACCTCAAGACCGTCACCTACCAGGAGTGCGACCCGGAGGCGAGCGTCCGGATCGGCGAGATCTGCGCCCGCCAATGCCGCCAGGAGCGGTTCGAGGGCCACGCGCGCAGCTGCGACGTGCGCGTGCGCAAATACGCCGACGCGCTGACCGGCGCGCGGCAGCCGTGACCACCCGCGTGCGCGGCGGCGGGCGGGCACGCGCCGCCGCCGCGCGCGCCAGAGCAAGGAGAGAGCCGATGTCCATCTGGTCAGCCGCGCGCCGCGCGGCTCCGACCGCGCTCGCCGCCGCCGCCGTCGCGTGCGTCGCGAGCGCCCAACCCGCGGCCGCGGCGCCGGGCGACCCCTCCGCCGACGTCACCGCCGCGCCGTACCACGCCGCCGGCGACGACGCCACGAACGACCGCGCCGCGATCCAGCAGGCGATCGACGACATCGCCGCCAAGGGCGGCGGCGAGGTCGTGATCCCGTCCGGCAGGACGTTCCTGACGGGAAGCCTGATGCTCAAGTCGGGCGTCACGCTGCGGCTCGACGGCACGCTCAGACAGAGCCAGGAGATCGGCGACTACGCGAAGGCGCCGGTGCCCGGGCTCGACATGCCGACCGACATCCCGTGGCATCGCGCGTACTTCCACAACGACCCGCTGATCGGCGCGGTCGGCGTCCGCGACGTCGCGATCGTCGGCAGCGGCATGCTGCAGATGACCCACCAGGCCGACCACGCGAGACGGATCGACGTGATCCCGGTCGGCTTCTTCGAGGCGAGACGGTTCGCGGTCCGCGGCATCACGATCCGCGAGGCGCGCACGACGATCATCACGATGCTGCACAGCAGCGACGGCACGGTCGCCAACGTCGACGTCGCGACCTCCAGAGACCTCGGCGCCGACGGCATCGTCGTGAGCGGCTCCCAGCACGTGAAGGTGCTGCACAACAGGGTCCGCACGAGCGACGACGGCATCGTGCTGGAGACCAAGCACCTCGACCCGCGCGACGAGGGCTCGTGGTGGTCGTCGGCCACCTCGACGCCGCTGCACGACGTAGAGGTCGCGTACAACGACATCGAGAACTTCGGCGTCCGCAACGCGATCGCCTTCCTGCCGTGGGCCAGCACGCCGGCCGACAAGCGCGACGCGGAGATCTCCGACCTCTGGATCCACGACAACAGACTCGTGTCGCGCAACGACACCTGGGTCAACTGCGACTGCGACAACCCGTTCAACCCGGAGAGAAGACCGTTCGTCCAGCCGATCCGGCGTGGCGAGCAGGCGCCGATGACGCGCGTCGTGATCGAGAGAAACGAGGTCGACGGCCAGATGTGGCCGTTCTACTCGTGGGTGCCGCCCTACTTCACCGACTCGCGCCTGCAGGTCGACTTCCCGAACGTCCGCGCGCTGATGAACGGCGACTTCGAGCAGACGGCCGCCGTCTGGTGGAGCCCGGAGGGCAACGCCGGCGCGACCGACCGGGCGGCTGACGTGCCGGAGGCGGCCGAGGCGGCGTTCGCGCGGCGCGGCGGCGACTTCGCCGGCTGGCTGGAGACCCGCCGCAACGAGCCGGCCGCGCTCATGCAGGGCATCGCGCTCGAGGACGCCGCCGAGCTGCAGCTCAACCGCTTCGGCCTCGGCACGAGCATGACGTACACGCTCGAGGCGGACGTGGTCACCAGCGGCCACGCCTTCGCGCTCGTCGCGTACGACACCTGCGCCGACAGGGTCCTCGCCCGCCGGCTCGTCGCCCCGCGCGAGTGGCGCCGCGAGCGGCTGCTGATCCCGGTCACGGCGAGCTGCGACCTCGTCCGCGTCGGCATCGAGCGGACGGCCGCCGACGGCGCCTGGGCGATCGTCGACGACGTCGAGCTGCACATGCCGGTGATCGACTCCGAGGACCCGCGCTGGGTGCTGAGAGGGACGTGGGCGCGCGACTGGTCCGGCTGGGACGCCGGCGGCACCGATCACCACAACGGCGAGGCCGGCGCCTCGGCCGCGATCGCGTTCGAGGGCAGACGGGCGAAGCTGTACGGCGCGAACAAGCCGTTCGGCGGGATCGGCGAGCTGGCGGTCGACGGCGTCGTCGCCGGCACCGCCGACTTCTTCGGCGCGCAGATCGGCGGCCTGGAGAAGTTCGACACCGGCGAGCTGGGCGCCGGCACGCACACGATCAGGCTCACGACGACCGGCGACAGAGACCCCGCGTCGGAGGGCATCTACACGAGCTTCGACGCGCTCGTGCTGCCGGAGTGGGCCGAGCCGGCCGCACCGGACCCGCATCTCGACGAGCTGCGCCCGGACCTGACGGGGCTGGTCGTGCCGGCGAGAGCGCTCGTCGGCCACCCCGTCTCCTTCGACGCGCCGACGTGGGCGCCGCTCGGCGGGCCGGTGACGGTCGCGTGGACGCTCGGCGACGGCGCGACGGCGAGCGGCACCCGCGCGACGCACGTCTACGACGCGCCCGGCACGTACACGGTGACGGTCACGGCGAGCGACACGCACGGCGAGACGACGACCGCGACGCGCACGATCGCCGTCTCCTCCGGTCCGAGCGGCGACCGCGGGGCCGACGGGGCGCCCGGCGCCGACGGCGCGCCGGGCGAGCGCGGCGCCGACGGCGCCCCGGGGGCGACCGGACCGGCGGGCCCGGCAGGCCCGGGCGGATCGGTCGGGCCGGCGGGTCCGGCGGGCCCTGCCGGCGCGAAGGGCGACACGGGGGCGAAGGGGGCGAAGGGCGACCGCGGCGCGACGCCGCGGATCGCCGTCCGCTGCACGCTCGTGAAGCGCCGTACCGCCATCCGCTGCAAGGTCGCGACGACCACCGCCCGCGCCAAGCGGTCGCGCATCACCGCGACCTTCCGCGCCGGCGGCCGGACCGTGAAGGCGAGCGGCAGGGGCCGCGTCGCCGCGACGGTCCGACCGCGCAAGCTGACCGCCCGCACGCGCGTGTCGATCGCGCTGCGCGTCGACGGGCGGGTCCACAGGCTGGTCGTGCCGACGGACACGGCACGCCGGCTCGCGCCGCTCCGCTAGCCGCGGCGCGAGGCGCCGCGCGCGGCCGGTCCTCCCGGGGAGGGCCGGCCGCCCGGCGCAGGCGCCGCCGAGTGACGCGACGCGGGGTGCGCGCGACGGGACGGCGTGCTGGCGGCGCGCCCGGAGGACGGCCGCTACGCGACCGGGTGGCGCGCGGACATGTCGGCCCGCACGATCGCGCCGTCGGCGACCTCGAAGACGGCGACGAGCTCGTTCGTGCCGGCAGGCCCGGTCACCTGCTCGTGCGCGACCGCCCAGCGGCCGCCGATCTCGTGCAGCGCGCTGACCTCGCAGCGCAGCGGGCGCTGCGTGAAGCGCTCGGCGTAGAGCGCGCGCAGCGCCTCCTTGCCGGCGACCGGGTCGGGGCCGAGGCCGTTGACGACGGCGTCGTCGGCGTAGGTGGCGAGGAACGCCTCGAGGTCGGCGGCGTTGAACGCGTCGACCTGGGCGAGGAAGACCTGGGCGGGGTCAGGCATCGATGCGGAGCCCTCCGTTGACGTCGTAGGTGGCGCCGGTCGTGAAGCCGGCGGCGGGCGAGGCGAGCAGCGCGATCGCCGAGGCGGCCTCCTCGGGGCGGCCGAACCGTCTCAGCGGCACGGCGGCGGCGAGGTCGTCGTGGCGCGCGTCGCCGAGCTGGCTGGTGATGCCGCTCTCGACCGGGCCGGGCGCGACGACGTTGACGCGGATCCCCTCCGCCGCCAGCAGCCGCGCGTAGGTGCGCGAGAGCGCGAGGATCGCGCCCTTGCTGGCGGCGTAGTGGACGCTGGTCGAGACGCCGCCGGCCTGGCCGGCGAGCGAGGCGACGTTGACGACGGAGCGGTCGCCGGAGGCGGCGCGCAGCAGCGGCAGCGCGCCGCGCAGCATCAGGAACGTCCCGCGCGCGTTGGTCTCGTTGACCGCGTCCCACTCGTCGACGGTGATCTCGTCCGCGGCGGTGTAGGGGCAGATGCCGCCGTTGTTGACGAGCACGTGCAGCTCTCCCCAGGAGGCGCGCGCCTCCTCCAGCACCGCGTCGATCGACGCCGGGTCGCGCAGGTCGAGCCGCGCGACGCGCGGCGCCGCTCCGCGCTCGGCGCACGCCGCGGCGGTCGCGGCGGCGCCCTCGGCGTCGCGGGCGTAGGTGATCAGCAGCTCGCAGCCGGCCGCGGCAAGCGCGACGGCGGTCGCCGCGCCGATGCCGGAGCTGGCCCCGGTCACGAGCGCGCGGCGCGGGGCGGGCGGGTCGGTTCGATCGCTCATCGTTCTCGGCGTGTCCTCTCGGTCAGGGTCTGGCGTCGGGATCGGCGGCGAGGCGCCATGCGACCGGCCGTCCGCCGGCGCGCGCGACGAGCCCGCGCGCGGCGAGCTCCTCGAGGTGGCCGACGACCGGCTGCGCGAGCGTCCCGTCGGCCGCCGGCGGCCAGCTGCGCACCCGCTCCGCGACGGCCGCGATCAGCTCGGCGGCCGTCCGCGGCGCGCCGCCGGCGAGGGCGTCGAGCACCGCCCGCTCGATCGCGTCGCAGGCGCGCTCGCTCTCGTCGAGGAAGGCGGCGACCCGGTCGCCGCCCTCGACGACCGGGAAGTGCGAGGTCAGCAGCCGGCTCGGCGCGAGCGCCCGCAGGCGCGCGATCGTCGCGCGGTAGTCGGCGACGTCGCGGTAGGTCGGCGCGAACGCCGCCCTGCCGTCGCCGTCGCGCGCAGCGGCGCCGAGCACGGCGTCGGCGACGATCGCGGTGCCGTCGGCGGGGTCGTGCAGGGCGAGGTGGCCGGGCGTGTGGCCGGGCAGGTGGAGCACGTCGAGCGCCCAGCCGCCGCCGAGGTCGAGCCGGTCGCCGTCGGCGACCGTCTCGGTCACCGCGCCGTCGTCGGCGTTGTCGCGCACCCACGCGACGAACGCCGGCTCCTGGTCGATCGCGTGCTCGTCGCGGAACTCGCGGTAGCGGCGCGCGAGCATCAGCTCGACGGAGGCGATCTGCTCGCGGTCGCGTGCATGGGCCGCCGCCGGCAGGCCGGGGCGCAGCCGCTGGAGCGCGCCGAGGCCGCCGGAGTGGTCGACGTCGGCGTGGCTGACGACGACGAGGTCGAGCTGCCGGCCGAGCCGCCGCAGCGCCGGCGCGACGGTGCGCGCCGGGGTCGCGGCGACGCCGGCGTCGAGCAGCACCGTGCGCCCCTCGCCGGCGAGCAGGAAGCAGCACAGCTCGCGGCCGTCGAGCGGCTCGGAGAGGCGGTGGATCGTCCCGCTCACCCGGCGCCGCCGTCGTCGTCGTCGGAGCCGGCGGCGGCGGGGAAGCGGGCCGCGTAGGCGGGGTCGACCGGCGAGCTGGCGCAGGCTGCGGTCCAGCCGCCGTCGACCGCGATCGACTGGCCGCTCAGGTAGGAGGCCTCCTTGGAGAGCAGGAAGGCGGCGACCGCGGCGATCTCCTCGGCGCGCGCGATCCGCCGCAGCGGCGGACCCTCGCCCAGCTTCGCCTCGGCCGCGGCCGGGTCGGGGGCGGCGTCGATGTAGCGGCGCAGGTGCGGCGTCATCACGCCGCCGGCCGCGATCGCGTTGGCGCGCACGCCGACCGGCCCGTAGGAGACGGCGACGTTGCGGGTCAGCGCGTCGATCCCGCCCTTCGTGAAGTCGTAGGCGGCGTGGTCGGCGAAGCTCGCGCGGCCGTGGACCGAGGAGACGTTGACGATCGCGCCCGGCAGGCCCTGCTCGCCGAAGGCGCGCACCGCCGCCTCGCAGCCCCAGACGTAGCCGTAGCCGTTGAGGTCGACGATCTCGCGCACGACCGCCTCGTCGAGGTCGTGCAGCGGCGTCCGCTGCGTGATGCCGGCGTTGTTGACCCAGCCGCGCAGCGGCGCCAGCTCGCGCGCGGCCGCCGCGGCGCGGCCGTGGTCGGCGCGGACCGAGGCGTCGCCCTCGACGAGCGCGGCGATCGACGCCGCGACCTCGCGCGCCCGCTCGGCGCTGCGCACGAGGCCGACGACCTGCCAGCCGTCGGCGGCGAGCCGCTCGGCGATCGCGCGGCCGATGCCGGCGCCCGCGCCCGTCACGACGACACTGCGCTCCATCACGTCTGCTCCCATCGCTCGAAGCGGTCCCAGTCGAGGTCGAAGCCGAGGCCCGGCGTCCGCGGCGGGGTCGCGCGGCCGCGCTCGAAGCGCGGGCCGCCGTCGGCGATCAGCAGCGGCGCCGGGTCGTAGCGGTTGCCGCGCGGCGGCTCGCGGTCGAAGGTCTCCACCCCGACGCCGGGCAGGTGGACCGACACCTCCGGGTAGACGTGGCAGGAGACCGGCACGCCGGCGGCGGCCGCCCGCGCCAGCTCGCGCCGCGCGGCGGTCACCCCGCCGATCGCGACGACGTCGAGGCGCAGCACGTCGAGGGCGCCGGCGCCGAGCAGGTCCGCGTACGTGCGCCCGTCGGTGACCTCGTCGCCGACCGCGACCGGCAGGCCGCTCTCGCGCCGGATCCGCGCCGCGCCGGCGGCGTCCTCGGGCGGCAGCGGATCCTCCAGCCAGGCGAGCGCGCCGGCCGGGACCTCCCACTCGCGCAGCTCCGCCAGCGCCTGCTCGGCGTCGCGCCAGCCGAAGCCGACGTCGACGACCGGGCGCGAGCCGGACGACAGCTCCCGAGCCAGCCGCGCGATCAGCTCGCGCATCAGCGCCGCGTCGGGCGAGCGGGCGACCTTCAGCAGCGGCCAGCCGCCGGAGCGGGCGTGGCCGAGCACCTCCTCGGCGAGGTCGGCGGCGGTCCGGCCCGGCGTGCCGTAGGCGGCGACGAGCATCGCCTCCTTCGCCGCGCCGGCGGCGGCGCGGGCGGGATCGCCGAGCGGCGCGCCGCCGGTCGCCTCGCGCGCGAGCAGCTCCCACAGCGGCAGACCGGCGCGCTGGGCGGCGACGTCCCACAGCGCGACGTCGACCAGCCCGAGCGCGCGCACGAGCAGGCCGACGCGGCCGACGATCGCGGTCGCGCGGAAGGCCTGCTCCCAGGCGGCCGCCACGTCGGCCGGCGACTCCAGCGCGAGGCCGGTCACCTGCGGGGCGACCATGCGCGCCACGAGCGCCGCCATCGGCGCCTCGCGCGTGAGGCAGTAGGCCTTCCCGACCAGCCCCTCCTCGGTCACGACCCGCACCGCCGCGTACTCGCGCCGGCGCACCGTCATCGCCCCGAGCTGGAGCGGCTCGGGCAGCGGCACGACGGCGTGCGCGGCCTCGACCGCGCGGATCCGATCGCCGGTCACGACGGCTTCGCGAGCGGCACGCCGTAGTCGGCGAGGAAGCCGCCGTCGACGAACAGCACCTGGCCGTTGACGTAAGCGGCCTGGTCGGAGACGAGGAAGGAGACCATCTGGGCGATCTCCTCGGGCCGGCCGAGGCGGTCGGCCGGGATGCGGTCGAGGATCGCCGCCGGGTCGAGTCTGCCGGCGGCGACGCCCTCGTGGTAGACGCCGGTCTCGATGTAGCCGGGGCCGACGGCGTTGACGCGCACCCCCCGCGCCGCCCACTCGACGCCCGCGGCGCGCGTGAGGCCGATCACGCCGGCCTTCGTCGTCGAGTACGGGGCGCGGCCGGGCGAGCCGCGCTCGCCGGCGATCGAGGTGATGTTGACGATCGCGCCCGCGCCGGCCGCGAGCATGTGGCGGCCGGCGGCCTGGAGGCAGTGGAAGACGCCGTTGAGGTTGACGTCGACGACCTTGCCCCATTCCTCCGCGGTGAGGTCGACGAGCGGGCCGTGGCGCTGGATGCCGGCGTTGTTGACGAGCACGTCGAGCCGGCCGCGGTCGGAGACGATCGCGTCGAACAGCGCGGCGACCGCGTCGCGGTCGGTGACGTCGAGCGCGCGCCACTCGACGCCGCTGCCGGGCGTCTCGCCCTCGACGAGGTCGGCCGCGATCACATGCATGCCGTCGGCCTGCAGGCGCCGCGCGATCGACCAGCCGATCCCCGCCGCGCCGCCGGTGACGACGGCGACCCTCTGCTGCTGCCCGCTCATCGAGCGATCTCCTTCTCCACGTTGCCGACGGCTTCCAGCCCCTCCTTCATCGCCGCGTGCAGCCGCTCGAGCGAGCCGGCCGCCAGCGGCGTCTGCCACGCCGCGTAGGCGCCGCGGTCGTAGGCCGCCTGCGTCGGCAGGTAGACGAAGCCGGGCCCGTTGACGAGGTTGGCGACCAGCAGCGGGCGCTCCGGCAGCTCGGCGCGCAGCGTCCGCTGGAGCCACTGGAACGCCTCGCCGGGGTGGGCGGCGAGCAGCGCGTCGCCGATCCGCCACAGCCAGATCGGATGCCGGACGGTCGGCCCCTCGACGTAGCCGTCGCGCAGCGCGCGCGCCCGCCGCAGCCGCTCGTCGCGGCTCTGGGGGTCGATCCCGGCCCACTCGGCCGCCAGCTGCGCGAGCGTCGGCAGCTCGCGGAAGGCGAGCTCGACCTCGCGCCGCTCGGCGGCGAGCGCGCGCGAACCGGCGTGCGGGACGGCCTCCCACAGCGCCAGCGGCGCGCCCGACTCCTGCACGCCGGACAGCTCCAGCGCGCTGCCGGGCGGCGGCAGCGTCTCCAGCGCGGCGAGCACGGCGTGCGCGACGGCGCGGCCGTGGCGGTCGGCGACCTCGACGTCGCCGACGTACTGCTCGCGCGGGGCGAGGTCGCCCGAGGCGCCCTGCAGGAAGAGGCACGGCGCGCCGGTCGCCGCCTCGACGGTCGCGCGCATCGCGCCGGGCCAGTCGGGCGAGATCAGCCGGCACTGCCAGGCGAGCGTCGTCGGGTGGCAGGCGTAGTTGACGAGCGTCCCGAGCGGCGTACGGCGCTCGTCGGCCGCGGCGATCCGGCCGATCAGCAGCGTGTCGTCCGCTGCGCCGGCCGGGTTGAAGCCGACCAGCGCACGGCCCTCCCGCAGCAGCTCGCGCTCGGCCGCGAGCGCGCACCGTCCGGTCGCCCACTCGATCGTCGCCGGCCGCAGCGCGCCGATCGCCTCGCGCGCCGCCTCGGTCGCGGCGGCCAGCAGGCGGCCGCGGTAGCCGGCGATCTCACCGCCGCCGTCGAGGTCGGCGTCGCCGAGGTCGGTCGACGGGCCGGCGTGGGTGTGCGAGAGCGCGAACAGCAGCCGCTCCGGCGGCAGGTCGAGCGCCTCCAGCAGCGCCGAGCGCAGCGCCCACTCGGAGTCGACGCCGCGCCACCAGCCAAGGTCGGCCTCGATCAGCACGAGCGGCCGCTCGCCGGCGGCCGGCGCGCCCTCCTCGCCGGCGGCGGCCAGCGCGAGCGCGCTGAGCGTCAGCGGCCGGTGGACGCCCGCGGCGACGTCCCACGTCGCAGGCCCCCAGTTGCGCGCGCGGATGCCGGGCGGCGGGGTGATGTCGCGGCGGGCGACGCCGGCCAGGCCGGCGAACGACGGGGTCTCGACGATCACGCGCCGACCCCCTCGGCCAGCGCCGCGCTGCGGCGGCGGTGGCGCTCGGTCGCCGGGTCGGCCGACGGGATCGCGGCCATCAGCCCTCTCGTGTACTCCTGCCGCGGGTCGCCGAACAGCTCGTCGCGGCTTCCCTGCTCGACGATCCTGCCGTGCTGCATGACACAGACCGTCTGCGCCATGTAGCGGATGACGGCGAGGTCGTGGCTGATGAAGAGGTAGGTGAGGCCGAGCCGCCGCTGGAGGTCGCGGAGGAGGTTGAGGATCTGCGCCTGGATCGAGACGTCGAGCGCGGAGACCGATTCGTCGAGCACTACGAAGTCGGGGTCGAGCGCGAGGGCGCGCGCGATCGCGACGCGCTGGCACTGGCCGCCGGACATCTCGCGCGGGCGGCGGTCCCGGTAGGCGGGGCCGAGGCCGACGAGGTCGAGCAGCTCCGCGACGCGCGCGGCGCGGGTCGCGCGGTCGCCGACGCCGTGCGCCTCCAGCGGCGCGGCGACGATCTGGGCGACCGACTGGCGGCGGTTGAGCGCCGCGAACGGATCCTGGAAGACCATCTGCATCCGCCGCCGCAGCCTGCGCATCTCCCCTCTGCCCAGTCTCGTCACCTCCTGGCCGTCGAACCTGACCGAGCCGGAGTCGAGCGGGAGCAGGCCGAGCAGCGCGCGTGAGACGGTCGACTTGCCCGAGCCGGACTCGCCGACGAGGCCGAACGTCTCGCCGCGGCGGATCGTCAGCGACACGTCGTCGAGCGCCTGCAGCTGCTCGCCGTGGCCGAGCCGGAACGTCTTCATCAGGTGCTCGGCGACGACGAGCGGGGCGCCGGCCTCCGGCGCGGCGGCGGGCGTGGCGTCAGGCGCCGACATGCGTGTCCTCCTTCGCGGCCGCGGCCCGCTCGTCGGCGAGATGGCACTCGACGAGCCGGCCGGCGACCTCCTCCAGCAGCGGCGCCTGCGCCGTGCAGACGTCGCGCGCGTAGCGGCAGCGCGGATGGAAGCTGCAGCCCTGCGGCAGCCGGCCCGCGAGCGGCGGCTGCCCGCCGATCGTCGGGATCGGCTGGTCGAGGTCGAGCGTCAGGTCGACCGCGGCGCCGAGCAGCGCCTCGGTGTACGGGTGCAGCGGGGTGCCGTAGAGCGGCTCGGCCTCGGTGCGCTCGACGATCCGGCCGCCGTACATCACCTGCACGGTGTCGCAGAAGCCGGCCGCGACGCCGAGGTCGTGCGTGATCAGCATCACCGCCGTCCCGCGCTCGTCGACCAGCCGGTCGAGCAGGTCCATGATCCGCGCCTGCGTCGTCACGTCGAGCGCGGTCGTCGGCTCGTCGCAGATCAGCACCGCCGGGTCGGCGCACATCGCCATCGCGATCATCACGCGCTGCCGCATGCCGCCCGAGAACTCGTGCGGATATTGCTCGACCCGCCGCGCCGGGTGCGGGACGCCGACGTCGTCGAGCAGCTCGATCGCCCGCTCGCGCGCGGCGCTCCTGTCGGCGATCCCGTGCAGCCGGATCGCCTCCTCGAGCTGCCGGCCGATCGTGAAGACCGGATTGAGCGCCGACATCGGGTCCTGGTAGACCATCGCGACCCGGCCGCCGCGGATCCGCTCCATCTCGCGCGGCTTCAGCTTCAGCAGGTCCCTTCCCTCCAGCAGCACCTCGCCCCGCAGCGTCGCCCGCCGCGCCAGCCGCATGATCGCCAGCGCGGTCAGCGACTTGCCGGAGCCGGACTCGCCGACGAGGCCGAGTCGCTCGCCCCTGCGCAGCGCGAAGGAGACGCCGCGCACCGGTTCGATCTCGCCGAACGACACGCACAGGTCGCGCACGTCCAGCACGGTCTCGGTCGTCATCCGGTCCGTCCTCGCAGGTCGTCGGTGCCGCCGAGCTGATCGGCGAGCAGGTTGAGCATCCAGATCGTCACGAAGATCGCGAGCGCGGGGAAGATCACGTACGTCGTCGACTGGTACATCTTCTGGTAGCCCTGCTGGAGCAGCGTGCCCCAGGAGGCGTCCGGCGGCTGGATGCCGAGGCCGACGAAGCTGAGCGCGGCCTCCAGGATCAGCGCGTTGGCGGCGTTGATCGCCGCCTGCACGCCGAGCGGCGCCGAGATGTTCGGCAGCAGCTCGCGCAGCATCAGCCGCGGCGTCGAGGCGCCGTAGGCGACCGCCGCGGTGAAGTAGTCGGCCTGCAGCTCGCCGAGCACCGCCGAGCGCACCATGCGCGCGGTGACCGGCGTCAGCAGCGCGCCGATGATGATCGCCAGGCCCGGGCCGGTGGCGCCGAAGGCGGCGACGAAGACGAGCGCGAACAGCATCTGCGGGATCGCCATCGTCACGTCGGCGAAGCGCATCAGCAGCTCGTCGACCAGCCCTCTGCCGAAGGCGGCGGCGAAGCCCCACACCGCGCCGGCGAGCATCGCCACGAGCGTCGCGCCGAAGGCGATGCCGAGCGAGTAGCGGCCGCCGTAGAGGACGCGGCTGAAGAGGTCGCGGCCGAGCTCGTCGGTGCCGAACGGGTGGGAGCCGCTCGGGCTGAGGAAGCGCTCGGTCGGCGCCAGTCTCGTCGGGTCGTACGGGGCGACCGCCGACGCGAGCAGGCAGGCGAGGACGATCGTGCCGAGCACGCCGAGCGCCACCTTCGTGACGACCGGCCGGCGGCGCCCAAGGGTGCGGCCGCGGCGGCGCAGGCCGATGGCGGAGACGCTAGCCACGGGAGCCACCTCCCACGCGCAGGCGCGGGTCGAGCACGCCGTAGAGCAGGTCGACGACGAGCGTGGTGAAGATGAACAGCGCCGAGATCAGCAGCACGACCGACTGCAGCACCGCGTAGTCGCGCTTGAAGACCGACTCGACGGCGAGCGATCCGAGGCCGGGGATGCCGAAGACGTACTCGATGATGACGGCGCCGCCGAGCGTGTAGCCGACGATCATGCCGAGCATCGTCAGGCCCGGGATCAGCGCGTTGCGGAGCGCGTGGCCGATCACGACGCGCCGTCTCGGCACGCCCTTGCCCTCGGCGGTGCGCACGTAGGAGGAGGCGAGCGCCTCGATCATCGACGCGCGCAGGAAGCGCAGCACGAGCGGGGAGGCCGCGAACGCGAGCGTCAGCGCCGGCATCACCATCCGCTCGAGGTTGCCGACGGGATCGTCGGCGAACGGCACGTAGCCGCGTGCCGGCAGCACTCTCAGCTGCACGGCGAAGACCATGATCAGCAGGACGCCGAGCAGGAACTGCGGCAGCGCCATGCCGGCGGTCGAGAGCCCCGTCGCGAAGCGGTCGAAGGCGCCGCCCGGGTTGAGGGAGCACTTGACCGCCGCCGGCACCGCGATCAGCAGCGAGAACAGGATCGCGATGAAGGTCAGCTCGAGCGTCGGCCCGATGCGGCGGCTGATCAGCTCGGTGACCGAGAACTGCGAGAAGTAGGACTGGCCGAAGTCACCCGTCAGCGCTCCGCCGATCCAGCTGAAGTACTGCGAGAGGATCGAGTCCTCGAGGCCGGCGTCGCGGCGGAGTCTGTCGAGCAGCTCCGGGTTGGCGCCGGCGGTCGCGCCGAGGCGCGTGATGACGGGGTCGCCGGGCAGGAGCCGCAGGACCGCGAAGACGAGGACCGACGCGGCGACCAGCATCAGGATGCTGGTCGCCACACGGCGGAGCACGAAACGGGTCACGTCGCTACCCGGCCAGGCCTGCGTTCTCGAGGTGAAGCTGGCCGCCGCCCTCGACCCAGGCGCCGGCGACGTCCGCGGTCTGCGCGGAGACGACGGTCGCCTGCAGCGGGACGATCAGCGGGACCTCTCTGTTGATGATCTCCTGGACTCTGCCCCACAGCTCCTGACGAGCGCTCTCGTCGGGCTCGGCGACCGCGGCGCGGTAGGCCGCCTCGAACTCGGGGCTGTCCCAGTTGCACTCGCAACGGCCCTTCAAGTAGAAGTTCAGCGAGTAGGCCGGCTCGGGCGGCGTCGACTGGAAGTTCGGGACGATCATGCCGGGGAACTTCTTGCCGGCCGGATAGAACTTGTCGGCCCACTTCGAGACCTCGTTGTTCTGGATCTCGAGCTCGATGCCGATCTCCTTCAGGCTCGCCTGGAGGATCTCGCCGCTGGTCTGCCACTCGGGGTTGGCGCCGGCCGTGCCCCACCAGATCAGCTTGTCGCCCGCTCTGACGCCGGCCTCGGCGAACAGTCTCTTCGCCATCTCGAGGTCGTAGGGGTACTCCTGCAGGTCGCCGCCGTAGGCCGGGTTGTCGGTCGCGAGCGCGTTGTTGGTCGGCGCCAGCAGGCCCTGGCCGAAGTAGGCGGCCTCGAGGATCGCCTCGCGGTCGGTCGCGTAGGCGACGGCCTGACGGGCCTTCGGGTCGTCGAACGGCGGGGAGGTCGCGTCCATCTCCCACGACGGCCACTGGCTCGGCAGCTCCGGCTTCAGCAGCTTGACGGCGGTGTCGCCCTCGAACTGCGCGGCGTCGGAGGCCGGCATCGACCAGAGGACGTTGAGGTCGCCGGAGCGCAGCGAGTTGACGGCTGCGGTCGGGTCGGAGGTCTTGACCAGTCTGATCTCGTCCAGCGGCGCCGGGTCGCCGAAGTAGTCCGGGTTTCTGACGAGTCTGACGCTGTCGTCGGGCAGGAACTCGGCGACCGTGTACGGGCCGGTGCCGACCGGTCTCTTGTCGATCGTTCCGAGCGATCTCGTGTCGAGGATCTTGACGTTCGTGATCGCCGACGGGAACAGCGCGTTGGCCGTTCTGAGCTGGAATACGACGGTGTCGTCGCCTCTCGCCGTCACCTTCGCGATCGGGGCGAGCTTGTTCGCCTCCTGCGTCGGCGTGTCTCTGTCGGTGTAGTAGTCGAAGACGCTGACGACCGACGCGGCGGTGACCGGCGTGCCGTCGTGGAATCTGACGCCGGAGCGCAGCGTGAAGGTCCACGTCCGCTGGTCGGCCGAGGCCTCCCATCTCTCCGCCAGGTCGGGCTCGACGGCGCCGCTCTCGGTCACCTTCGAGAGGCCGTTCCAGACCAGCGGGAAGAGGACCTCCTCCCACGCGAACGTGCGGATCGCGGGGTTGAGCTGGGGGATGCCCTGGGCGGCGCCGACCGTGATCGCCCCGCCGCTGGAGGCCGGTGCCGCGGTCGTCTCGCCGCCGTCGGCGCCCATGCCGACGTCGGTGTCGGTGCCGTCGGAGCCCGATCCGCCGCAGCCGGCGATCGCCACTGCCGCCAGCACCGCCGCGAGCACGCTCGCGAGCCAGGTGATTCGTGTCCTTCTCATCTCTGCAACGCCTCTCTTCTCCCGGGGAGTCGCCTGTCGCCGGACGGACCCGGCGTCTCTCTCGGCCGGACGTCCCGACCGTCTCGCCGGGCCCCGCCGGCCTGGTCGCCGACGCCGCCCGACGCCTTCACACTGCGCACACTAGACGCTATAGTATGTAGCGTCAAGCGTGGCGAGTGGGGCCGCTTTCCCAGGCGCCACGGGGGATCGGAGTCGGGTCCGCGTGCGCCAACACGCGGACCGCGCTCCACCCGGACAGGCGCTCGCCGTTCCACCCCGCCGGCCTCCCAGGGCGTCGGCGGGACCGCAGAAGAGGAGACATGACCGAACCGCTCGTCGTCGTGACCGACATCGATTTGCCCTCCGACGGCGGGGCCGCCGACCTGCTGCGCGCGGCCGGCTGCCGCGTCGAGGTCGCCGCCTGCACGACGGCGGATGAGGTCGCCGCGGCGGCCGCGGGCGCGACCGCGCTGATCGTCCAGTGGGCGAACGTTGACGCCGCTGCGCTCGACGCGCTGCCGGAGGTCCGGTTCATCAGCCGACTCGGGATCGGCTACGACATGATCGACGTCGACGCCGCGACGGCGCGCGGCGTCGCCGTCGCGAACACGCCCGACTACTGCGTCGAGGAGGTCGCGACCCACACCGTCGCGATGGCGCTCTCGCTGCTGCGGGCGCTCCCGGGCCTGGAGGCCGGCATGCGCGCCGGCCGCTGGGCGCCGACCGCCGACGGCAGCGGCGCCGTCCGCCCCTCCGAGACGACCGTCGCGATCGTCGGCTTCGGGCGGATCGGCTCCAGTGCCGCGCTGGCGCTGCGCGCCGCCGGCTTCCGCGTGCTCGTCAGCGACCCGTTCGTGAGCGCCGAGCGGATCGCCGCCGCCGGCCTCGAGGCGGCGCCGCTCGACGAGGCGCTGGCGCAGGCCGACCTCGTCTCGCTCCATACGCCGCTGACGGCCGAGACCCGCCACCTGCTCGACGGCGAGCGGCTCGCGACGATGAAGCCGGGCGTGCGGATCGTCAACACCTGCCGCGGCGGCCTGATCGACGAGCAGGCGCTGATCGCTGCGCTCGCCGGCGGCCAGGTCGGCGGCGCCGCGCTCGACGTCTACGAGGACGAGCCGCTGCCGGCCGACAGCGGCCTCCGCCACGCGCCGAACCTGATGCTCACGCCGCATGCGGCATGGTTCTCGCCCGCGGCGCTCGCCGAGCTGCCCCGCCGTGCGGCGGAGAACGTCGTGGCATTCCTGGCGAACCATCCCGTCCCGTCGATCGTCAACCCGGCGTACGTGGCGAGTGCAGGAGCACGCCAACCCGTCTAGCGACCGGAAGGGCTGCCGCGCCGTCTGCTATTTGCCATACCATGTAGCAAACCTGCGCAAGAAGCAACCGTCCGATCGAGGGGGAGAACCGCATTGCCGGGCTTGGAACCGGTCACCGACAAGAGCCTTGCCGACCGCGTCGTCGACCAGCTGCGCGACGCGATCCAGAACGGCGCCTACGCACCGGGCGACCGCCTCGTCGAGCGCAGACTGGCGGCCGAGCTCGGCGTCAGCCACATCCCCGTCCGCGAGGCGCTGACCCGTCTCGCCGAGGAGGGCCTGGTGGAGCGGCTGCCGCGCCGCGGCTCGCGCGTCGCCGCGATCGACGCGAAGGAGCTCGACGACCTCTCGAGCCTCCGCGTCGTGCTCGAGCAGTACGTCGTCGAGCGGGCGATGCAGAACTGGACCGCCGAGGCCGACGCGACGCTGCGCGCGATCGTCGCCGAGATGGAGGAGGCCGCCGAGGCCGGCGACACCTCGCGGCTGTTCGACCTCGACGTCCGCTTCCACGAGCAGCTCTGGGCGTTGACCGACCACGCGATGCTCGTCGACCTCGTCGCCCAGCTGCGCGGCCGCATCAGCCTCTTCCTGCGCGCGGCGACCGTCGCCCTGGAGCCGCAGGCGCTGAAGGCGCACGCCGCCTCCCACGCCGCGCTCGTCGACGCGATAGCGGGCGGCGACCGCCCGACCGCGCGCGAGGCGATGGCCGCCCACATCCAGGTCGCCGCCGAGCGGATCGAAGCGGGCCTGCCGGCGCCGGCCGACGGCGACGGGTAGCGCGGGCGGGCGGCCCGCGCCGCCTCGCCCGCGCCGCCTCCCGCGCCAGCCGCGCCCTCGCCCGGGCCGCCTCGCCGCGCCGCCTCGCCCGCGCCGCCTCCCGCGCCAGCCGCGCCCTCGCCCGGGCCGCCTCGCCGCGCCGCCTCGCCCGCGCCGCCTCCCCGCGCCAGCCGCGCCCTCGCCCGGGCCGCCTCGCCGCGCCGCCTCGCCCGCGCCGCCTCCCCGCGCCAGCCGCGCCCTCGCCGGGCCGATTGCGGCCGCGCCGGCGACCGCGTCCGCGGGGACGCGGTCGCCGAGCGGCGGTCAGCGGCGGCCGCGCACGATCGCGCTCGCCCGCAGGCGCGCGGCGCCGTCGCGGCGCGGGAGGAAGACGACCGAGACGGTGAGGCGGGCCGACGGCCGGCGCAGGCGGCGGGCCTCGCCCGGCCGCAGCCGCACGTGGAGCCGGTGGACCGCGGCCCGTCGCACCGCCGTGCGCTGCGCGACGACGCCCCGGCCGTGAACCCGGAGCCGACCGGCGCCGGGCGTCCGCACCGACAGCAGCAGTCTCCGCCCGCGGACTCTGGCGCCGACGACGCGCAGCCGGACCGTCCGCGACGCGACGCCGGCCGGTCCCCGCGCGCCACGCGGCCCCGCGGCGCCGGCCGGACCCGTCGGTCCGGCAGCGCCGGTCGGGCCGGTCGGTCCGGCGGCACCGGTCGGTCCGGCCGGCCCAGCCGGCCCCTGCGGCCCTTCCGGCCCCGGTCTCGCTCCGCCGTCCGGCGTCTCCGACGGCGCCCGCGACGGGTCGACCACGAGGAGCGCGCCGTCGCGCTCGACGGCGACTGCTCTGCCGTTCACGGTCGCGGCGACGACCGCCGTCGGCGCGGCGATCCGCAGCTCGCCGGGCAGCGCCGCCGCCTCCAGCGCCAGCGTGCCGCCGACGACACGGCCCGACAGTCGCTCGATCGGGGCGTCCGTCCGCACCAGCTCGACGCCGTCGGCGCCGACGATCCGGCTGCCCTCGACGAGCGCGAAGGCGCGCAGGCCCGCAGCGCCGACCGACCACCACGCCCGTCTGCCGTCGGAGGCGGCGCCGCCGAAGCGCAGCGTCGTGCCGGGGAGGTCGGAGCTGAGGAAGCGGTCCTCGGCTCCGGCGCGCCGGATCGCGAGCGCCGAGGCGGCGGCGGGCGCCAGCGCGCCGCCGTCGGCGCGCGCGACCGCGAGCCGCGTCGCCGACACCGGCGGCGCGGTCACGCCGGCGAACGGGTGGACGAGCGTGCTGGCGACGTGGGGCAGCGGGCCGGTGCGCAGGAACGAGGCGACCGGCGCCGCGAACTTGACGTTGTAGGTCGGCGAGTACCAGCCGCGGATCGGGTCCTCCTGCCCCTGCGCGACGCTGACGGCCGCGTCGTCGCCGCTGTCGACGACGACGCCGGCACGGGGCTTGCCCTCCTCCTCGGCGGTGACGAACGTGACCGCGCTGCGCGTGCGCGAGACGGTCGCGCGGCCGGGCGCGAACTGGAACTGCGCCGCGGTCTGCGCCGGCCGCTCGCCGACGACCCGGTCGGTGACGATCCAGTAGTCGGGCTTGGCGAAGAAGACCTCGCGGCGATGGGTCGCCGATCTGTCGCGCGCCGCTCCGTAGCCGTCGGCGTAGACGCCCGCGGCGTCGTCGAAGGTCGCGTCGCTCTTCCACCCCATGTCGAGCGGCGTCTCCGTCTCGTAGGTCGCCGTCAGCCCGAGCCGCCGCTGCCCCTCCCCGTCGACGAGGACGGTGCTGTGCGCCGCTGTCGAGGCGAAGAACGGCCGCCACGGCCCGGTCGCGGCGTAGGTGTAGCGCCCCGGGTCGACGATCAGCTCGCGGTCGTGCGCGTAGAGGTCGATCGCGAGCTTGTCCTCATGCTGATGGGCGATGCCGAACGGCCCCGCGTCGAAGATCAGCGACGCCGAGCCGGCCCGCTCGACGGCCTGGCCGCCCCACGGGAACAGCCGCGAGTCCGCGGCCGGCACGAGCGTCGGGTCGTCGTAGATCTCGGCGGCGATCCGCAGCAGCGTCTCCGGCGTCTCGGCGAGCGTGTGGTGGGCCGGGTCGCGCTCGCCGATCTCGCGGTACGCGGGGATGCCGGAGCCGTCGAGGTAGGTCCCGCCGCCTCCGAGCGTCTGCTCGGTCAGGTAGCGGTCGGAGTCGCCGAGCATCGGGATCGTGCCGTCGGCGCGGACGAGCCAGCGGAGGTAGTCGACCGTCGCGCGACCGCGCGGGGAGCGCATGAAGCTCGCGTCGTGGCCGTTGCGCTCGGCGAGCAGGCCGAGCCCGAGCAGGTACTGCGGGAAGACGCCGTGGTAGTGGGTCGCGAGCTCCTTCTCGGTCCCGTCCGGATAGATGTCTCTCTCCAGGATCGCCTCGACGTCGGCGATGCCGTGCTCGCGCCAGGTCGCGGCATCCCGGAACTCGGGGAACATGATCCCGACGTGCGCGAGCGCGGCCGAGATCATCCAGGCGATGTTGCCGCGCGTGTAGGACGTCCAGCGCACGGCGTCGAGCTGCCGCGCCCGCGCGAGCATCGACTTGAGGAAGGCGATCCGCGCGTCGACGCCGAACTCCGGCGCCTCGCGCAGCGTCTGCCAGGCATGCATCCACGGGCCAACCTGCAGCGCGCTCGTGAGCGGGTTGAGCGCGTGCTGCGGCTGCCCCTCCTCGGCGCTCCTCCGCAGGTAGCCGGCGAGGCTGGTGGCTTAGAGGGCGTCGCCCGTCCACCAGTACGCGTCGGCCAGCTCGTACATGTAGATCTGGTTGCCGTTGAGCTGGCTGGTGCGCGTCGTCTGGCTGTAGGTGATCCCCGCGACGATGTCTTCGGCGACCGTCCGGTCGAAGCCGGCGAACGGGGCCGGGCGCGAGCCGTTGCGTCTCAGCCACCGCGGCGCGGCGCGGTCGCGCATGTAGTCGGACAGCGCCGACCGGGCGGCCGGCCAGTCGGCCGCGTCGACGCCGCGCTGACCGCTTCGAGGCCGGGCCGGTCGAGGTCGAGCGCCGCGAAGAGGGCGTCGTCGGAGAGCTCCGCGTCATGCGGGAGGCGCAGGCGCGAGCCGAAGACGAGCGCGTCGAACGGGATGAAGAATCCGCTCGCCGCAGGGTGCTTCTCGCCGGTGACGCGCAACGTCATCGTGTGTGGCCCCGGCTCCAGCGGGCCGCTGTCGAACACGACGGCGGGCGCGATGCCGGAGGACGAGTAGAGGTCGACCGTGGCGACGACGGCGCCGTCGATCGCGACCTCCATCTTGCCGAGGTTCGAGGCCTTCGCGCCGATCACCTGGACGCGCGTCGCCTCGAACGGGATCGTCGCGGTCGCGCCGGCGGTCCGGCCGACGACGCGCGAGCCGCCGATGTCGTTGGGGCTCGTGTAGGTCTGCCAGGTCCCGGTGTAGGTGATCGCGGGGTCGGCCGAGTCGACCGCCTCCGGGACGGTCTCTGCGACGGCGCTCGAAGCGCCGATTGCGGCGCCCGCGAACATGGCGATTGCGGCCAGCGCGGCGAGTGCCCCGCGCCGACGGATGCGTTCTCTCCTCATGGCGGAGACGCTATAGCATATAGACTAGCTCTCTCTACGACGTCTGCGTCGTCGACCCCAGCCGTCTGCGCATCACCTCGATCGCGTCGGCGCGCTCGTCGATCAGGACGTAGCGGCGGCCGAGCTCGCCCGCGACGGCGCCGAGCGTGCCGGAGCCGGCGAAGAAGTCGAGGCACCAGCCGCCCGGCCGCGAGGAGGCCGCGACCATGCGGCGGACGATCCCCTCCGGCTTCTGCGTCGGGTAGCCGGTCTTCTCGGCGCCGTTGGTCGGCACGATCGTGTGCCACCAGACGTCGGTCGGGCGCTTGCCGCGCGCCGCCTTCTCCGGCGTCACGAGGCCGGGCGCCATGTACGGCTCGCGGTCGACGGCCTCGGCGTCGAAGTGGTGCGCGCCGGGCGCGCGGACGTAGACGAGGATCGTGTCGTGCTTCGCCGGCCAGCGGTTTCTCGGCTTGCCGCCGTAGTCGTAGGCCCAGATGATCTCGTTGAGGAAGCAGTCGCGCCCGAACAGCTCGTCGAGCAGCAGCTTGCAGTAGTGGGCCTCGCGGTAGTCGATGTGGAAGTAGAGCGTGCCGTGCTCGGCGAGCAGGCGGCGGGCCTGCTTCAGCCGCGGCTCCAGGAAGGCGAGGTAATCGCCGAAGCGGTCCTCGAAGGCGAGCGCGGCGAGCAGCTCGGTGCGGTAGCGGCGGCCGCCGAAGCCGACCCGGTCGCCGTCCTCGTGCGGCGCCGTCGCGACCGTCCGCCGCCGCTGCGAGCGGCCGGTGTTGAACGGCGGGTCGATGTAGATCACGTCGAAGCTGCCGCCGGGCAGCCGTATCAGCGCGTCGAGGTTCTCGCCGTGGAGGACGAGGTCGTCGTCGCCGAGCGGCAGCTCGTCGGGCAGCTCGTCGGTCCGCAGCACGCGCATCGCGCGCGGGACGGTATCCGGCCGGGCGGCCGCGTGGGCCGGCCCGGCGATCGCGGCCGTCATCGGTGGGGCCGCCCGTGCGGCTCGGCGCGGCGCGCCTCGTAGAGCACGACCAGCTCCGACAGCGGCACGCCGAGGCCGCGGCTGAGCGCCAGCAGCGTTCTGAAGGTCGCGTTGATCTCGCCCCGCTCGATCGCGCCGACGTAGTTGCGGTGGAGGCCGGAGCGATGGCCGAGCTCCTCCTGGGAGCAGGCGCGGCGGGCGCGCAGCTCGCGCGCGGCGCGGCCGAGGACGAGGTGCTCGGACGAGATGACCGCGCTGGAAGTACGCTTGTCGTGCATGAGGAGTTCTGGTCCTTGTGCCGGGCCGGGGGCTGTGTGCGCAGCGCCCCGGCCGTTTTTCGGGGTGAGCAGCACCGTAGGCGGGGGGTCGGACGAGGACGGGGGGCGAACAGGCGTTCTGCGCGAAGTTGGTGCAGATGCTGCGCAGAGCGTGCGCGGAGCGGGGTCGCCGCGTTGCGTCTGCGGTGGGCGCGACGCCGCGCGAGCGCGTCTGTCACGGTGGAGGGAGTCGTGCCGCAGAGCCCCCGCCGCCGTCGCTCCTCCCCTTCGTCCGCGTCCGCCAGCCGCTTCCGGCTGCTGCTGGCCGTGCTCGCGCTCGCGGGGATCGTCGCGCTGGTGCTGACGCAGCGGGGCGACGACGAGCCCGGCCCGCTGCCGCCGGCCGGCCGCGTCGCCGGCAGCGACGACGATCCCTTCCGCTACGACCCGGCGCGGGCGCGGGAGCTGACCGAGCGGGCCGCGCGCGGCACCGCCCACCCGCTCTTCACCAGAAGCCCCGGCGGCGCGATCGCGACCGCCGAGCGGGTCGCGCGGCTGCGCCCGCTGGTCGACGAGGCGGCGCGCGCGAGCGGCGGCGTCGTCGACGCGGCGACGCTGGAGGCGATGGTCTTCCTCGAGAGCGCCGGCCGCCCCGACGCGCTCTCCTCGACCGACCTCGACGGCGCCGTCGGGCTGACGCAGATCCTCGCCGAGACCGGCAGCGGGATGCTCGGCATGCGGGTCGACGTCGCCGCCAGCACGACGCTGACGCGGCGCCTGCGGCGCGCCGAGGCCCGCGAGGACCGGCGCGCCGCCGAGCGGATCGCCGAGCGCCGGCGCGCGGTCGACGAGCGCTTCGACCCGCGCAAGGCGCTCGCGGGGACGGTCCGCTACCTCGAATTCGCGCAGGAGCGGCTCGGGCGCGACGACCTCGCCGTCGTCTCCTACCACATGGGCGTCGGCAACCTGCAGCGCGCGATCGCGGCCTTCGGCGAGGGCGATCGGCCGCCGTACGTGCAGCTCTACTTCGGCAGCTCGCCGACCGAGAAGCCTGAGGCGTGGGAGATCCTCGCCGGCCTCGGCGACGAGTCGGCGCTCTACTACTGGAAGGTGCTCGCGGCGCGTGAGCTGATGGCGCTCCACCGCGACGACCCCGAGCGGCTGGAGCGGCTCGCCGAGCTGCAGACGCAGAAGGCGTCGAGCGAGAACGTGCTCCACCCGCCCGACGGCGAGGAGGCGTTCGCCGACGCCGACGCGCTGCTCGCCGCCTACGACGACGGGACGCTCGAGCGGCTGCCGACCAACGCCGCCGCGCTCGGGCTGCGCTTCGACCGCCAGATGGGCGAGCTGGCGTCGAAACTGGGCCAGCCGCAGACGCTCTACCGCGGGCTGCGGCCCGACGCGCTGAGGCTGCTCGTCGAGCTGGCCGCCGGCGTCAGAAGGATCTCCGGCGTCGACGCGCCGCTGATCGTCACCAGCACCGTCCGCGACCAGGACTACCAGGGGCAGCTCGCCGACGGCAACGGCGAGGCGACCCGCGCCCACTCCGTCCACACGACCGGCTGGTCGTTCGACATCCTGCGCCGGTACGAGAACGACCGCCAGGCGCGCGCCTTCCAGTTCATGCTCGACCGGCTCCAGGCGATGAACCTGATCGCATGGGTGCGGGAGCCGGCCGCGATCCACGTCACCGTCGCCGGCGACGCGGACCGCTGGCTGCGCTGAGCGCTACAGCAGCTCGCGCACCTTCGCGGCGACCGCCGCGGGCGTGATGCCGTACTCCTCCAGCACCAGCGCGCCGGGGGCGGAGGCGCCGAATCGCTCGATCGAGACGACGCCGTCGACCCACCGCTCCCAGCCCTGCGAGATGCCGGCCTCGACGGCGACCTTCGGCTGCCCGGGCGGCAGCACGCCGTCGCGGTAGGCCTGGTCCTGGGCCGCGAACAGCTCCCAGCTCGGCATCGCGACGACGCGCGTCGAGATCCCGTCGGCGGCGAGCATCTCGCGCGCGGCGAGCGCGACGCCGACCTCCGAGCCGGTCCCGACGATCGTCGCGACGGCGTCGCCCGACTCGGCGAGCACGTAGGCGCCCTTGTCGAGGCCCTGCGCGGAGCCGAGGACCGAGCGGTCGAGCGTCGGCACGTTCTGGCGCGTGAGGATCAGCACGGCCGGCCCCTCGACCTCCTCGATCGCGACCCGCCACGCCTCGGCGGTCTCGTTCGCGTCGCTGGGGCGGATCACGGTCAGGTTCGGGATCGCGCGCAGCGCCGCGAGGTGCTCGACCGGCTGATGGGTCGGGCCGTCCTCGCCGAGCGCGACCGAGTCGTGCGAGTAGACCCACAGGACCGGCAGGTTCATGAGCGCCGAGAGGCGGATCGCCGGGCGCATGTAGTCGGCGAACTGGAGGAAGGTCGCGCCGTAGGGCTTGACGATGCCGCCGTGCAGCGCGAGGCCGTTGACGGCGGCGCCCATCGCGTGCTCGCGGATCCCCCAGTAGACGTTGCGGGTCGCCTGCTCGCGCGAGTACGGGCCGTCGGCCTTGATCCCGGTCTTGACGCTCTCGTTGAGGTCGGCCGAGCCGCCGACGTGCGTCGGCAGGAACGGCGCGATCGCCTGGATCGTCTCGCCGGAGGCGCCGCGCGTCGCCAGCGACGGCTTCTCGGCCGGGTCCCAGCTCGGCAGCGCGGCGTCGAGCCCCGGCAGCGGCTTGCCGGCCCAGGCGAGGTCCCACTCGCGCGCCCGCTCGGCGTCGGCGGCGCGCCACGCCTGGAAGCGCTCCTCCCACGCGGCCTGCGCGGCCGCCCCGCGCTCGACGGCGCCGAAGGTCTCGTAGACGCCGTCGGGGACGTGGAACTGCTGGTCCGGATCCCAGCCGAGCACCTCCTTCGTCGCGCGCACCTCGTCCTCGCCGAGCGCGGCGCCGTGGGCGCCCGGGGTGCCCTGCTTGTTCGGGGCCGGGTAGCCGATCGTCGATCTGACGCGGATCAGCGACGGGCGGCCGGTCTCGGCCTGCGCCGCGGCGATCGCGGCGCGCAGGGCGTCGAGGTCGTTGGCGTCGTCGACGTCCAGCGTGTGCCAGCCATAGGCGTCGAAGCGCTTGTTGACGTCCTCGCGGTCGAACGTCAGCGACGTTCTGCCGTCGATCGAGATGTGGTTGTGGTCGTAGAGGAAGATCAGGTTGCCGAGGCCGAGGTGGCCGGCGAGCGAGGCCGCCTCCGCGCTGACGCCCTCCATCAGGTCGCCGTCGGAGCAGATCCCGTAGATGCGGTGGTCCTGGACCTCGGCGCCGTACCGCTCGCGCAGGAAGCGCTCCGCGAGCGCCATCCCGACCGCGTTGGCGACGCCCTGGCCGAGCGGGCCGGTCGTCGTCTCGACGCCCGGCGTGTGGTGGACCTCCGGGTGGCCCGGCGTCTTGGAGCCCCACTGCCGGAACGCTCTCAGGTCCTCCATCGAGACGTCGTAGCCGGAGAGGTGCAGGAGCGCGTAGATCAGCATCGACCCGTGGCCGGCCGACAGCACGAAGCGATCACGGTCGGGCCAGTGCGGGTCGCGCGGGTTGTGTCTCATCACCTCGGCGAACAGCAGGTAGCCGACCGGCGCCATGCCCATCGGCATGCCCGGGTGGCCGTTGCCGGCGTGCTCGATCGCATCCATCGCGAGGGTGCGGATCGTGTCGACGGCGAGCTGCTCGGAGGTGGCGGACTTGGGCGCGGTGGTGGCCATGGGTTCCCGTGGTGGTCGGCGCGGACGGATGGCCGGACGCACGGCGACGCGCGCCGACCTCGCGCGAAAGGGTAACCGCGTGCGCGGGGCGGCATCGGCATGGTCCGCACCCGCTTTCCGGTGCGGCTGCCGGCGCCTCCGGCTGGCCGGCCGGCTAGCCTGCACGCTTCGGCCAAGGCGGAAATGGGGCGCTGAGTTGTCGTGAGCACCGGGACGGGTCAGATCTCGCGAACGCCGGAGGACCGCTTCGACGGCCTCCCGGAGTTCCCGTGGAGAGCGCGCTACCGCGAGGTCGACGGGCTGCGGCTCGCCCACCTCGACGAGGGCGACGGCCCCCCGGTCGTGCTGCTGCACGGCGAGCCGACGTGGTCGTTCCTGTGGCGCAAGACGATGCGGCCGCTGCTCGACGCCGGCTACCGCGCGATCGTCCCCGACCACGCCGGCTTCGGCCGCTCCGACAAGCCGACCGCGCTCGACTGGTACTCCTACGACCGTCACACGGCGCTCGCCGCCGAGCTGCTGGAGCGGCTCGACCTGCGCGACGCGACGATCGTCGTCCACGACTGGGGCGGGCCGATCGGGCTGCGGCTCGCGGTCGAGCAGCGCGAGCGGATCGGGCGGATCGTGATGACCGACACCGGCCTTTTCACCGGTCGCCAGCAGATGAGCCCGGCGTGGGAGGCGTTCCGCGACTTCGTCGCCGGCAGCGAGGACCTGCCGATCGGGATGCTCGTGAGAGGCGGCTGCCACGCCGATCCCGGCGAGGAGGTGATCGCCGCCTACGAGGCGCCCTACCCGGACGCCGCCTCGAAGGCCGGCGCGCGCGCCTTCCCGCTGCTGATCCCGCGCACCCCGGACGAGCCGGGCGCCGAGGTCGGCCAGCGGACGCTCGACGCGCTCGCCGCCGACACGCGGCCGAAGCTCGTGCTGTGGGCCGACGGCGACCCGGTCATCCCGCTGAGCACCGGCGAGCGGTTCGCGGCCGCGATCGGCTCCGAGGTCGCGCACGTCGTGCCGGAGGCGGGGCATTTCCTGCAGGAGGACCAGGGCGAGCTGGTCGGACGGCTGATCGCGGAGTGGCTGGCGGCATGACCATGCTCGACGAGACCGAGCTGCCGCTCGTCGTCTCGCCGGCGAGCGACCACGGCTTCGCGCTGCGCTTCCTCGACGCCGGCAACGCGCTGCCGGGGATCCGCGCGCTGAAGCCGCTGATGCTCGAGCAGCTGGCGCTGCGCCGCGGCATGCACGTGCTGGAGCTCGGCTGCGGCGCCGGCGACGACGTGCGCGCCTTCGCCCGCCGCGTCGGCCCCGAGGGGCGGGTCGTCGGGATCGACGCCTCGCCGCCGATGGTCGCCGAGGCGGCGCGCCGCACCGCCGGGCGCAACCTCGCCGTCGAGTTCGCCGTCGGCGACGCGCTCGCGCTCGAGCTCGAGCCGGGCAGCTTCGACCGCGTGCGGATCGAACGGCTGCTGATGCACGTCGCCGGCGACCCGGCGACCGTCCTGCGCGAGAGCGCGCGCGTGCTGCGGCCCGGCGGGCGCGCCGTCGTCTTCGACTTCGACTGGGACGCGCTCGTGATCGAGGGCGCCGACCGCGAGCTGACCCGCCGGATCGTGCGCAGCTGCTCCGACGCGATCCGCAACGGCTGGGTCGGACGGGCGCTGCCGCGGCTGCTGCGCGGCGCCGGCTTCGCCGACGTGACGGCGGTCCCGCACGGCGTCGCGATCCCCTACGACTTCTTCGGCTGGCTCGTCTCCAGCCACCTCGACGAGGCGCTCGCGACGGGGCTGTTCACGCCCCAGGAGCTGATCGCGTGGTGGGACGAGCTCGACCGCGCCCACGCCGCCGGCGACTTCTACGCGGCGCTGCTCGGCATCGTCGCGACCGGCACGATCGCCGCCCCGTAACGGCGGGCACGCGGGCCGATCCCACGCCCGCCCCCGGGCCGCATGCGATCGCGTGCGGGCGTCGCCGCGCGGTCAGCGCCCGTGCACGCGATCGTGCGGACGCGCATCGGGCGGCCTGCCAAGGTGTTGGGAGCCGTGATGTCGTTCCGTCGTGCCGCATCCGCCGTGCCGCTCGCCGTCGCCGCCGTGCTCGCGAGCGCTGCCGGAGCCTCCGCCGCGCCGGCCGGGCCCGCCGCGCAGGCCGCCCCAGCAGGCTCCGCCGCCACTGCGCAGGCGGCGCCGTCCGCCCCAGCCGACTTCGAGCAGCGCGCGCCCGCGCTGACCGGCTCCCCGACCGCGCCCGACCCGCACCGACCGGCCGACGCCGCGCACGCGGCCGACGCCGGGCATGGGGCCGGCGCGGGGCACGGGGCCGGCGCCGCGCGCGCGGCCGGGGCGGGGCGCGCGGCCGGGGCGGGGCGCGCGGCCGGGGCGGGGCGCGCGGCCGGCGCTGGGCACGGGGCCGAGGCCGCACTGCGCGCGAGCGCGCCGGTCCGCGCGCCGCGGCCGTTCGACCTGCTCGGCCTCCGCGCCCGCGGAGCGCGCGACCTCGGCCACGTCGAGGTGCGGGTCCAGCGCGCGAGCGGCCGCTGGAGCCGCTGGGGCGAGATCCCGCACGGCGAGGACGTGCCGGCCGCCGACGGCCGCGGCGCCGTCTCCGGCCCGCTCTGGACGGGCCGCGCCGTCGCCTACCAGCTGCGCGCCGAGCGGCTGCCGCGCGACCTGCGCGTGCACTTCGTCGCCGTCCCGCGCACCGCCGCGCCCGCGGCGCCGATCGCCGCGGCCGCCGTCGGCGGGCGACCGGCGATCGTGCCGCGCTCACAGTGGGACCCGAGCGGGAGCTGCCAGCCGCGCACCCCGCCGAAGTACGGGCGCGTCGACTTCACGGTCGTCCACCACACCGAGTCGCTGACCGGCTACTCGCGTGCGAGCGCGGCCGCGATGGTGCTCGGGATCTGCCGCTTCCACCGCAACGGCAACGGCTGGCTCGACATCGGCTACAACCTGCTCGTCGATCGCTTCGGGACCGTCTACGAGGGTCGCGGCGGCGGCGTCGAGCAGCCGGTGATCGGCGCCCATGCCGGCGGCTGGAACGGCGTCTCGGCGGGGGTCGCGCTGATCGGCAGCTTCAGCAGCCGGCGGCCGACGACGGCCGCGCGGCGAGCGCTGACGAAGACGCTTGCGTGGAAGCTGTCGCTCGCCGGCGTGCCGGCGAGGGGGACGATCGCGAAGGTCTCCAGCGGCGGCGCCGAGAACCGCTGGAGCAGCGGGACGCGCGTCCCCTTCCAGCGCGTCTCGGGCCACCGCGACGCCGATCACACCACCTGCCCCGGCGGCGCCCTCTACGCGCTGCTGCCGAGCGTGCGCCGCGAGGTCGACGCGCAGCTCGCCGAGCCGCGCGACCTGCTCACGAACGCGCCGTTCGGCGGCGTGCTGGCGCAGGGCGGCCCGGCCTACCTGACCGGCCGGCTGGCGCTCGCCGACGGCCGCCGTCCCAACGGCGCGCGGCTGTCGCTGCAGCGCCGCGACGACGCCGACGACGCGTGGGAGCCGCTCGAGACGATCAGGACCGGCGCCGACGGGATCTGGTCGGCGAGCGTGCCGGTGACGGTCAACGGCAGCTTCCGCGTCGTCTCCGACGCGGTCGGGATCGGCTCGCCGGCCGCCGCCGTGCGGGTCGCGGCCGGCGTCACGGCGACCGTCTCGCCGCAGCTGCTGCGGCCGGGCAGACGCGTGACCGTCCGCGGCACGACGACGCCGGCCAAGGCGACGGTCGCGCTGCGCGTCGAGCGGCAGGCGCGTGCCGGCGGCCCGTGGCGGCGCGTGCGGGCGACGACGGTGCGGACCGTCGACGGCGACTGGTCGACGCAGGTGCGTCTGCCCGCGGCCGGACTCCACCGCTTCGTCGTCACGACCGCCGCCGACGACCTCAACGCCGCCGGCGCCGCGCCGGTCCGCACCGCGCAGGTGCGGGCGGCCGCGCGGTCGACGCGGCGGTGAACCGCTTCATCCGGTCGTCCTCCGCTCGTCGACTCGCTCGCTTCGGGACCGTCCGCGGCGACCGCCGCCAGGCCGGGTCTCCGTCAGCGCGGCTTCGGCGGCCCGCCGGGGACGAGGTCGCGGTCGGTCGGCTCCAACCGCTCGTCGAGCTCGATCTGCCAGTAGTAGCGCGTGAAGGTGCGGCCGGCGTCGAACTCGCCGACGTGCGGGGCGATCGTCTCGCCGCTCGCCATCCGCGCGATCAGCTCGGGGTAGGTGCGGCCGGCGGCGAGGGTCGCGTAGGTCGGGCCGGGGAAGGCACCGCCGAAGCGGGTGTTGACGTCGGTGATGCCGAGGCCGATCTCCTTGTCGCGGAAGGCCTGCACCGTGCAGGGGCCGCGCACGCCGAGCGCCTCGACGACCTCGACGCCGAGGTCGATCAGCTCTCTGTCCGCGATCACGGTGCCCTTGATCGACTCGCCGCCGCGCGACTCGAGCATCGTGCGCGGGATCGCGTTGAGGCAGCGGCCGTCGAGGTCGGAGAGCAGGTCGATCGAGAACTCCGGCCCGTCCATCCACCGCTGCACCATCGTCGGCTCCTTCACGTATCTGACGAAGAAGGCCGCCTCCTCAGCGTCGTGGGCGAGGTGGATCGAGCGGGCGCCCGAGCCCTGGCGCGGCTTCACCATCACCGGGTAGGACTCCGGCTGCTCGCCGGGCAGGACGGTCGGCGGCGACGGCAGCCCGTGGCGTTCCAGCAGCAGGTGGGCCTCGTACTTGTCGTAGGTCGCGCGGGCGATCTCCGGGTCGGGCACGAACGCCGGCAGCAGCCCGTCGGCGCGCGCCTGCGCGAGCACCTCGATGTCGAGGTCGGTCAGCGGTATCACCGCGCCGACGTCCCATCTCGCGCATGCCTCCTGCAGCGCGGGGACGTAGCCGGGGTCGTCGATCCGCGGCGGGGCGAAGCGATGGGTGGCGGCGTACTGGGCCGGCGCGAGCGGGTTGGGGTCGGCGGCGACGACGGTCGTGTGCTGCGCGAAGCAGGAGACGATGTCGTAGCGCTTGCCGACCCCGGTCAGCAGCACGGCTCTGCTCATCTGCCCCATCCGCCCGTCTCTCCCTTGTAGAGGCCGTCGCCCTTGACGACCAGTCTCCAGGTCCGGCTCAGGATCCTCAGGTCGAGCGCCAGCGACTGGTGCTCGACGTACCAGAGGTCGAGCTCGATCCGCTCCGACCACGGCAGCGCGGTGCGGCCGTTGATCTGCGCCCAGCCGGTCAGGCCGGGCTTGACGGCGAGGCGGCCGCGCTGGCGCTCGGTGTACTGGTCGACCTGGACCTGCACGGTCGGGCGCGGGCCGACGATCGACATCTCGCCGCGGACGACGTTCCAGAGGTTCGGCAGCTCGTCGAGCGAGGTGCGGCGCAGCAGCCTGCCCATCCGCGTGATGCGGTCGTCGCCCTCCTGGATCGCGAGGCCGGCGCCGGTGAACTCGGCCCCTCTCACCATCGTGCGCAGCTTGTAGATCTGAAACGGCCTGCCGTCCTTGCCGACCCGCGTCTGCCTGTAGATCGGATGGCCGGGCGACTCGAGCCGGATCAGCACGGCGGCGAGCGCGACGATCGGCGCGCCGAGGACGGTGCCGATCGTGCCGAGGACGAGGTCGATCGCCCGCTTCGCCACCGCGTCAGTCATCGACCGACCTCATCGCCCGCGAGTCCCCGGGCATTCCGCGACGCGGCGCTCTTGTCGCTCCCACGCCGCGAGAACGAGCCGCCAGGCGAGATTCAACGCGTGCCCTCCGGAGGCTCCCAGCCGGCCTCGGTCTCGCTGCGCATCACGTCGAGCAGGCCGGCGCCGAGCGCGGCGGTCGTCAGCACGTAGTAGCGGGCGACGAGGAAGGGGCGGGCCGGGATCGCCCGCGCGAGCGCGGCGGCGGCGAGGATTCCGAGCTGGGCGAGCAGCGCGAGCGCGTACGGACGGCCGCGGCGGGCGAGCACGACGCTGGTCGAGAGGACCGCGAGGTGGAGGAACGGCGTCGCGTAGCGGAGCACCCGGTGGGAGAGGATCATCAGCCCGTAGAGCGGGCCGTAGCCGCGCGGATCGAGCATCCTGCCGCGCAGGACGATCGGCCAGCCGTGGGTCATCATCCGCCGCTTGCGGGCGAACTCGCCCTCGATCGACGGGACCATCTTCTCGGTCGCGCGGGCGTCGGCGGCGTAGAGCGCCCGCCAGCCGTTCTTGACCATGTTGAACGGGAACGAGAGGTCGTGGCCCATGATCGGATCGACCTCGACGTACGCCTCTCTGCGGGTCGCGTAGATCGCGCCGTTGCCGGCGGTGATCGAGCGCAGGTCGGACTCGATGCCGCGCAGCGCCATCTCGTAGCGCCAGTAGAGGCCCTCCTGGTTGGTGCCGCCGTCGTTGACGAAGCTGACCTGGCCGCAGACGTAGCCGACGTCGGGCTGGCCGGCGAACGGCGCGACGAGCCGGCGCAGCGCGTCGGGCTCCCAGAAGGCGTTGGCGTCGGAGAAGGCGACGATCGCGCCGCGCGCCTGCCGCACGCCGGCGTCCTGCGCGCGGATCTTGCCGCCGCGCGGCAGCTCCAGCACCGTGTCGGCGCCGGCCTCGCGCGCCCGCTGCGGGGTCGCGTCGGGCGAGCCGTCGCAGGCGACGACGATCTCGAGCTTCTCGGCCGGATAGTCGAGCGCCTTCAGGTTGGCGACCTTCTCGGCGATCACCGACTCCTCCTGGTAGGCCGCGACGATCACGGTGACGGAGGGCAGCAGCGCGTCCGCGGCCGCGTCGTCGTCCGCCGGCGGCACGAGCGCCGCCCCGACCCGCGCCGGCCGTCTCGGCAGCAGCTTCGACAGCAGCGCCAACAGCAGCCCGTACCCGGCCTGCGCGTAGACGACGAGCGCGGCGCAGAGCCAGAAGAGGAGCTTCACGACGGGCACGGACGGGGATTCTTGCGAACCGCGCCCCGCGGCGCCGCTCCCTACCCGCCCCTCACCCCAGGTCTCCGGTCGCGGCTGGATGGTTCGACGGCAGATAGACGACCTCGACCTCCAGCTCCGGCATCCGCGCGAAGGCCTGGTCGCAGGTGACGATCGGAACGCCGAGCGTCTGCGCCGTCGCGGCGATCCAGAGGTCGTTGTCGCTGAAGACGAGGCCCCCGCTCACGGCCGACGCGATCGATCCGCGCCCAGACAGTCGCGATCTGCTCGTCGACGTCGACGCGGGGGAAGCGGTCGAGCCATGCCGTGGACGCCGCTGCGCGGGTCGGCCGTTGCCCGACTCTCAGCACGCCCGATCGTGCCTCGCCGACGGTGACCACGCTGACCGCGATCTTCGCCGCCTTCAATCGGCGCACGACGATGCCCGACCAGCCGTAGTCGGCCCGGCGCTCGGCGACGCGCTGGGCTGCCCCGACGTACGACGTGTCGGCCACCATCACCTCTCTCGTCATCGCGTCACGGCTCCGCAGTGAACTCGTCGAAGATGCCGCCCCACAGCTCCTCCTCTTCCTCGTCGGTGCCGCGCTCGTAGAGCGCTTGCAGCTCGCCCCAGCTGAGCAGGGGGATTCCCTGCTTGCGGGCGATCTCCTCGATGCGCCGGCCGGCCTCGGGGTTGGCCCACGGCTCGTCGGCGTCGGTTTGGGCGTCGGTCGAGATCAGCATGGCGGTCATCTTCCGCTGCCCAGGCTGGCGCGTCTACAGCCTCTGTGATGTACCACTGCTGTGGTGTGGCGATGCCGGCGCGGCAGGACCTCAGCCGCGCGGTTGGAGCGAGCGGTAGAGCGCGAGGGTTCTGGCGGCGATGCCGTCCCAGGAGTAGGGGCCGGTCGCGGCGGCGCGCGCGGCGGCGGCGAGGCGGTCGCGGGCGGCGGGGTCGGCGAGCAGGCGGGCGAGGGCGGCGCGGAGGGCGGCGGCGTCGCCCGGCGGGACCAGCTCGGCGGCACCGGTGGCGGCGACCTCGGGGAAGCCGCCGACCTCCGTCAGCAGCAGCGGGGAGCCGAAGGCGAGCGCGGTGAAGAGGACGCCGGACTGGTCGATCTCGCGGTAGGGCAGCACGACGAGGTCGGCCCGCTGGAAGAAGGCCGCGATCTCGTCGTCGGCGACGAACCGCTCGACGAAGCGGACGTTCGGCGGAGCGGCCGCGTGCAGCGGCGCGACGTCCATCTTCGGCAGGCCGACGATCCACAGCTCGGCGTCGTCGATCCCGCGCCACGCCTCCAGCAGCACGTCGATCCCCTTGTACGGCCGCAGCAGGCCGAAGCAGAGCGCGACCGGCCGCTCGCGCGGCACCGCGGCCAGCTCGGGGGGGAGCGGGCGGGGGGCGGGAACGGCGCCGGCCGAAGCGGACGCGCCCGCGCCGGCCGCGGGGCCGGCCGCCATCGGGGCGGGAGGCCCGGCGGCGCCGCCCGGCACGAAGTGGTCGAAGGCGCCGTGCGGGATCACGTGGACCTTGGCGGGGTCGATCCCGAGCTCCTCGCGCAGCCGCGCGGCGCCGTGCTCGGAGTGGACGACGACGGCGTCGACGCGCTCGTACAGCCGCCGCTGGGCGTCGAGCTGGCCGGGGCGCGGCTCGCGCGGCAGCACGTCGTGGGCGGTCAGCACGAGCGGGACGCCGCGGCCGGCCTGTCTCAGCGGCGCCAGCAGGTGGACGTCGAGCGGCTGGACGGTCAGCCACTGGAAGTGGACGACGTCGGGCCGCGTGCGCCGCACGTGCGCGGCCAGCCGGCCCATGTCGGGGAGGTGCTGCGCCAACTTGGCGCCCAGCCGCAGCCGCGAGCCGGCGGCTCCCGGCGCGATCCGATAGAACGACCGGGAGGTTTTGTAGCCGTGCCCCTGCGGGACCTCCCCGTAGGCGAAGCGGCTCGTGACCAGCTCGACGTCGGCGCCGGCCCGCGCGAGCGCCGCGGCAAGGGCGTGGTCGTAGGGCGGCGTGAAGGCCGACGGGTCGATCAGCTGGACGCGCAGCGGCGAAGACGGCATCCCGGCATCATCCCCCACCTGCAATGAGCATCGAAGTCTCCTACTGCATCGTCAACACCGAGCAGCGCGCGCTGCTCGAACGCTGCCTCGACGCGATCGCCGCCGAGCAGCGCGAGCTGCCGTTCGCGACCGAGGTGCTCGTGCTCGACAACGCCTCGCGCGACGGCTCGGTCGGGATGGCGCGCGCCCATCCCGTCACGACCGAGCTGATCAGACGCGAGCAGCGCCGCGGCAAGGCCGAGAACGACAGCACGCTGATGCAGCGCGCCCGCGGCCGCTACTGCCTGCTGCTGAACGAGGACTCCGAGCTGCGGCCGGGGGCGACGAGAGCGCTCCACGACGCGATCGACGCGACCGAGAGAGCGGCGACCGCCGGCGCCAAGCTGCTGCGCCCCGACGGCGCCCAGTACCCGTCGGCATGGCGCTTCCCGACGCCGCGGACCGCCTTCTGGGGCGCGGTCGGGATGCACAAGACGATGACGGTGCAGAGCCGCGGCGACGCCGTCCGCGAGGTCGACTGGGCCCAGTCGGCGGCGCTGATGGTGCGGCGCGAGGCGGCGGCGCGGATCGGCTGGATGGACCCGGCCTTCTTCGTCTACTCCGACGAGGTCGACTTCTGCAAGCGCCTCCACGACGCCGGCTGGAAGAACCTCTACGTGCCGCAGGCCGAGGCGGTCCACCACGAGCAGCTGTCGACCGGCAGCGTGCCGAAGCGGCGGATCGTCGAGCTGTCGCGCAACCGCGACCGCTACATGCGCAAGCACCACTCGGCGCTGTCGGCGCTGGCGGTGCGGTGGCTGACCGCCTGGACCTACGCGCTGCGCGCGCTCGCCGCCTACGTGCTGCCGCGCCACGACCCGGCGCGCTACTGGCACCACGTGCGCGCGACGCTCCACCCCGACCGCGGCGAGGGCCTGCGCGAGGCGGCCGCCGACTACAACCGCGGCGGCCCCCGGCTGTAGCGCTCAGGCGCCGCCGCCCGACCGGTCGCCGCGCCGGCCGGACCTCTGTCATCCGATGGGTCTCCTCGACCCACTGGATGACACAGGTCCGCGCGGAGGGCGGCGCTCTCTACCCCCGCCGGCCCGGCAGCAGCCGCCGCAGCGGCGCCACCATCGCGCGCAGCAGCTCGCGCTCCTGGGCGCGGTAGAAGCGCAGCGGGATCAGCAGCAGCGGCAGGATCGCGGTCAGCGCCGCCCGCGGCAGGAAGCCCTCGATCCCGGCGGTCGGCAGCAGCAGCTCGCCGGCGGCCGCGGCGCCGCCGACCACCAGCGCGATCTGCGCCACGCGCAGCCACTCGAAGTCGACGCGGAAGAGGTCGCGCGTCAGCAACCGCATGACGACGAGCATCGCGACGTAGGCGCCGGCGAGCGCGAGGCCGGCGCCGGCGATCCCGAGCGCGTCGGTCAGCACGATCAGCAGCACGACGTTGACGGCGAGGCCGACGGCGGCCGCGGGGAAGTTGCGCGTCGTCACCTCGGCCCGCCCGGCGATCACGACGAAGATCACGAACAGGCCGTAGAGCGCCCACCCGAGCGCCAGCCAGGGGATCGCGACGTGCGCCTCGTAGAACTGCGGCGCGGCGAGCAGTCTCGTCATCCAGCGGCCGAGCAGCAGCAGGCCGGCGACCGCCCAGCCGGTCAGCAGCAGGTAGTAGGTCGCGACGAAGGCGTAGAACCTGGCCGCCTCGTCGTCGTCCTTGATCGAGTAGGCCAGCGGCGGCCACGAGTACTGGAAGGCGCGGACCGCGAAGGCGACGACGCCGGCGAGCTTGACCGCGAGCGAGTAGACGCCGGCGGTCGCGGCGCCGTACTTGTGGAAGAGGTAGTAGCGGTCGACGAGGTTGAGCGCGTAGACCGAGGCGTCGGCCGGGACGGTCGGGAAGCCGAATCTGAGCAGCTCGCGCAGCGAGTGCAGGCGCGGGTGGGCCGAGCCGCCGCGGCGCGGCAGCAGCCGGCGGCGCATCGAGAGCCACAGCGCCAGCAGCACGACCGTCGAGGCGCCGTAGTTGCCGAGCAGCAGGCCGCGCGCGCCCTCGTCGCGCACGACGACGAGGAAGACGGTCAGCGCGATCGTCATCAGCACGTTCGAGAGCGTCGTGATCGCGTACGCCTTCGCGCGCTCGTCGACGCGCAGCAGCGCGTAGGCGAGCTCGAGGTTGGTGAAGGCCCACAGGCCGAGCACGGCGATGCGGAAGACGGTCGCGTCGCGGAAGCCGAGCACCACCTCCGACAGCGGCCCGGCGAACAGCGCCAGCGGGATCGCGACGACGGTCGTCGCCGCCAGCAGGAAGCCGACCGCGCGGCGGGCGAGCGCGTCGCGTCGCTCCTGGTCCTCGTCGACGTAGTGGTAGCGGACCAGCGCCTCGCCGATCCCCAGCCGCACGAGGATGCTGAACAGCACGATGCCGGTCATCAGCAGCTCCGCGACGCCGTACTGCGCCTCGGTCACGTGGCGCGTGTAGACCGGCAGCAGCGCCACCGCGAAGACCTTCGAGACGAGGTCGCCGACCTGGTAGGCGACCGTCGTCGTCAGAAGGCGCTTGATCAAGCTCTGCACGGCCGGGGACGGTACTCGGTCGATCGACTAGCGTCCCGGAGAGCGATGGCCGAGCACCGAGACGACCCGCTCGCCCTGCTGCTGCTGCCGGCGCCGCTGGAGCAGTTCGAGCATGCCGAGCACGCCCGCGACCTGCTGCGCGCGCCGCGCGTGCTGGCGCTCGAGCCGCCGCGGATGTCGTGGCGGCGGATCGCGCGGCTGCCCGACACGCTCGCGCTCGGGATCGGCGTGCGCCAGGCGCGGCGGCTGAAGCTGCCCGGCACCGTCCGCGTCGTCGTCCTCTACGACGCGCTGCAGCTGCCGCTCGCGCAGGGGCTGGCGCTGCGCTTCGGCGACGCCGAGCTGTGGCGCGCCATGACGGTCGAGGCGGCGGCCGCGCAGGCAGCGTGGGCGTTCGACCCGGCCGACCCGGCCGCGCTCGGCGACGCGGCGGGGGTCGACGCCTTCGACCGCAACGAGCCGCTGTGGGAGCGGCTCGCGGCGCTCGGCGTCGCCGAGTTCGAGGAGTGACGCCAGCGGCGCGGCGGCCCGCGCCACGGCGTAGGGTCGGTCGATGAGCACGACGACGACCGACTACGCGCAGGGCTTCGCGACGCTGTCGGAGGAGGTGTCGCTCGACCGGCTGCCGCTGCGGGGGGCGCTGCCCGACTGGCTGGAGGGGACGCTGCTGCGGACCGGGCCGGCGCGGTGGGAGATCGGCGCGAGCACGCTGACGCACTGGTTCGACGGGCTCGCGATGCTGCACGCCTTCTCGTTCGCCGGCGGCGAGGTCTCCTACGCCAACCGCTTCCTCGCCTCCAGAGCGAGACAGGCCGCCGACGCCGCCGGCAGGCAGGTCTACGGCGAGTTCGCGACCGACCCCTGCCGCTCGATCTTCCAGCGCGTCCACGCGCTCTTCAGACCGCAGGCGACCGACAACGGCAACGTCAACGTCGCGCGGCTGGGCGAGCGGTTCGTCGCACTGACCGAGACGCCGATGGCGGTCGAGTTCGACCCGGCGACGCTCGCGACGCTCGGCTTTCCGCGCTGGGCGCCCGGCCACGTGACGACCGCCCATCCGCACGCCGACCGCGCCAGCGGCGAGGCGATCAACTACACGACCCGCCTCGGGCCGAGCGCGACCTACCGCGTCTACGGGCTGTCGGCGCCCGGCGCGCAGCCGCGCGCGATCGCGACCGTCCCGGCGAGACCGGCGGCGTACATGCACAGCTTCGGCCTCAGCGAGCGGTTCGTCGTGCTGGCCGAGTTCCCGCTCGTCCTCCACCCGCGCGACCTCGTGCTCGGCCGCGCCCCGTTCGCCGACTGCTTCGCGTGGGAGCCCGAGCGCGGCACGATCCTCACCGTCGTCGACCGCCGCGACGGGACGGTCCGCGGCCGCTTCGGAACCGACCCCTTCTTCGCCTTCCACCACATCAACGCGTTCGAGCAGGGCGACCGGCTCGTCGTCGACCTCTGCGCCTACGCCGACGCGGCGATCGTCAGATCGCTCTTCCTCGACCGCCTCCGCGGCGAGGCGCCGCGCGGCGACGGGGTCCCGGACGCCTTCCTGACGCGCTGCGAGGTCGACCTCGCGAGCGGCCGGGTCGAGCTGCGCCGCCTGTCGGAGACGCCGCTGGAGCTGCCGCGGATCAACTACAGCGCGGTCAACGAGCGGAGCTACCGCTGGGTCTGGGGCGCGGCGCGCGGCGCCGACGCGCCGGCCGACGCCTTCATCGACCGGATCGTGAAGATCGACGTCGACAGCGGCGCGGCCGCGACCTGGTCGCAGCCCGGCTGCTGGCCGGGGGAGCCGGTCTTTGTCGCGGCGCCGGAGGCGACGGAGGAGGACGACGGCGTCTGCCTCTCGGTCGTGCTCGACGGCGGGCGCGGCGCCAGCTTCCTGCTGGTGCTCGACGCGCGCGACCTGAGCGAGCTGGCGCGCGCCGAGGTGCCCCACCACATCCCCTTCGGCTTCCACGGCCAGTTCGCCCGCGGGCGCTGAGGAGCGCCCCGTCGCCCACTCATCCACGCTGACATCGGCACGGTCGGCGCGTGCGCCAGAATGGAGGCGATGGAGTCGCTGAAGGGCAAGCTGCTGCTGGCGTCGCCGACGCTGTCGGACCCGAACTTCGCGCGCACCGTCGTGCTCGTCGCCGAGCACAACGAGGAGGGCGCGATGGGCCTCGTGCTCAACCGGCCGGCGACGACGACGGTCGCAGAGAGCGCGCCGGAGCTGGAGGAGCTGGTCGACGCCGAGGAGCCGATCTACATCGGCGGGCCGGTCCAGCCCTCCGCGGTGATCGTGCTCGCCGCCTTCGAGCAGCCGGAGGTCGCCGGCCTGATCGTCCGCGACGACGTCGGCTTCCTGTCGGCCGAGGCCGACTTCGAGACCTCCAGGGACGCGGCGCGGCAGATGCGCGTCTTCGCCGGCCACGCCGGCTGGGGACCCGGCCAGCTCGACGAGGAGCTGGAGCGCGAGGACTGGATCGTCGAGCCGCCGCTCGCCGAGGAGCTGTTCAGCGCCGACGCCGAGGAGCTCTGGAGCGAGGTGCTGACGCGCAAGGGCGGCGCCTTCGCGCTGGTCGCACGGATGCCGCTCGACCCCTCGGTGAACTAGCGCCGGGCGACCGTCAGCCGGCCGTCGGCGGCGGCGGGCCGAAGGCGGCCCACGTCTCGGCGAGCTCAGGCGCGTGCTGCTCCAGCCAGCGCAGGTGCAGGAGGCTCAGCGCCTCCAGCCGCTCGGCGCCCTCCGCGGTCAGCCGCACGTGCACGTGCGTCGGGCGCGCGTCGTCGCGGACCCGCTCGACCAGCCCGGCGAGCGCGGCGCGGTCGACCAGGCCGACGACGCTGTGGTGGCGCAGCAGCAGCGTGTCGGCCAGCTCGGTCAGCGTCGGGCCGGCGGGGTCGTCGCAGGAGCGGACGGCGAGCGCGAGCTGGACCTGCGCCGGCGTCATCCCGTGCTCGCGGGCGCGCTGCTCGGCCCACGCGAGGTAGCGGCGGATCCCCGCCCGCAGCGCGGCGAGGCGGGCGTACCCGTCGTCGCCGACCGGCCGCGGGCGATCGGCGGGCGGCTCCGCGCCGGTGGCGTCGCGTCTGCGCATCGCCGGCAATCGTTGCACGCGCGGGCGCGGCCGCCCGCCCAGGCCACCGCGCCCGCGCCTGCAACGCACCGGTCGGGCCGCGCCGCCGCGCCCGCCGCACCGCCCTCCCCCGCTCGCGCCGGTCAGGCCGCCGCCCCCTGCGCGGAGGCGGCCTCCAGGCGCTCCTGCCACCACGCCGGCTCGACCCGCGACGCGAAGGCGCGGAAGCTCTCGCCGTCGTCGCGGTTGCGCTCGTAGAGGCCGAACAGCTCCAGCAGGGTCGCGTTCAGCTCCCAGTGCGGGACCTTCTTGACGACGACCTCGCCGAAGCGGGCCTCCGAGCCGAGCCGCCCGCCGACGCGGATGTCCATCGCCTCGACCATCTCGCCGTCGACCCGCTTCAGCACGCCCTCGATCCCGATGTCGGCGATCTGGTGCTGGGCGCAGCTCGACGAGCAGCCGGCGAAGTGGACGCGCAGGTCGTCGCCGTAGCCGCCGGCGCGCGCATGGGCGTCGAGGAAGGCGACGATCTCGGCGGCGCGGTCCTTCGTGTAGACCTTCGCCAGCCCGCAGAACTCCTTGCCGGTGCAGGTCTGCATCGCCCGCTCGAAGCGCGACGGCGCGGCCGGCAGCTCGTCGCGCACGAGCGGCTCGGCGAGCAGCGCCTCGACGCGCTCGTTCGGCACGTTCGGGATCAGCACGTTCTGCTGGTGGGTCAGCCGCAGCTCGCCGTCGCCGTAGTCGCGCGCGAGCGCGATCACGCGCTTGAACTGCTCGGCGCGCAGCCGGCCGAGCGGGACGCACAGCCCGACCGCGGAGCGGCGGCCGTCGCGCTGCGGCGTCACGCCGAGGTGGTCGTCGCCGCAGAGGTCGGGCGCCTGCTCGACGCCGCGCGGCAGCGGCCGGCCGACGCGCCGCTCCAGCTCCTCGCGGAAGGCCTCGGGGCCGATCCGGTCGAGCAGGAACTTCAGCCGCGCCTTGCCGCGCGCTCTGCGGTTCTCCTCCGCGTCGCGGAAGATCGCGGTCACGTGCTCGACGATCTCGGGCGCCTCCTCGGGAGCGACGAAGACGTCGATCCAGCGGGCGAAGCGCGGGACGGCCGAGAGGCCGCCGCCGACGCGCAGGTTGAAGCCGCGCCTCCCGTCGGGCGCGACCGCGCCGGACAGCGCGACGTCGTTGATCAGCCCGCGGGCGCAGTCCTCGGCGCAGCCGGTGACGCTGATCTTGTACTTGCGCGGGAGGTTCGAGTAGGCGCGGTTCCCGAGCAGGCGGTGGTGGATCGCGAGCGCGGTCGCGCGGCCGTCGACCAGCTCGTCGTGCGCGATCCCGGCGAGCGTGCAGCCGATCACGTTGCGCGTCACGTCGCCGCAGGCGCCGGTCGTCGTCAGCCCCGCCGCCTCGAGCCGGCGCAGGATCTCGGGCATCGCGTCGAGCGTGATCCAGTGGATCTGGACGCACTGGCGCGTCGTGCAGTCGAGCATCCCGCGGCCGTGCTGCTCGGCGATCCAGGCGATCGTCTCGGCCTGCTCGGGCGAGAGGACGCCCTGGACGACCTTGACGCGGAGCATGAAGTGGCCGTCCTTGGCGTTGTGCTCGTAGAGGCCGTGCCACTTCATGCGGAAGAGGTCGTCGGCGCTGAGCGCGTCGCGTCCCTCGCGCGCGCCGCGGAGGAGGTCCTCGCGGGCGTCGAGCGGATCCTTCTCGTGCTTGACGCGCTCGAATCTGTTCATCGCTGCTCCCTGGCCGCCGACATATCGTCCTGCGATATCGTAACACGATACCCGTAATTCCGATCAGGTTTCGACCAATCACAGGGAGAGGTCCATCATGGCGTTGACCATCGGCGATACCGCCCCGAACTTCCGAGCGCAGACGACGGAGGGGGAGATCGACTTCCACGCGTGGATCGGGGAGAGCTGGGCGGTGCTGTTCTCGCATCCGCGCGACTTCACGCCCGTCTGCACGACCGAGCTGGGGTACATGGCGGCGATCAAGCCCGAGTTCGACAGGCGCGGCGTGAAGATCATAGGGCTGTCGACCGATCCGGTCGACAACCACGAGAGATGGGCGCGCGAGATCGAGTCCTCGCAGGGGACGGCGCCGAACTATCCGATGATCGCCGACACCGACCACGCGGTCGCGAAGGCCTACGGGATGCTGCCGGCCGACGCCGACGGCGATCCGACGGCGCGCACGGCGGCGCAGAACGCGACGCTGCGCAACGTCTTCGTGATCGGGCCGGACAAGACGATCAGGCTGGTGCTCGTCTATCCGATGACGACCGGCCGCAACTTCGACGAGATCCTCCGCGTCATCGACTCGCTCCAGCTGACCGCCGAGCACCAGCTGACGACGCCGGCGCAGTGGCAGCCCGGACAGCCGGTGATCCTCGCCGGCTCGGTCAGCGACGAGCAGGCGAGAGAGCGCTACCCGGACGGCTGGGAGCAGCCGCTGCCGTACATGCGGATCGTCCCCGCGCCGAGCGGCGCGTAGGGCGCGATCCGATCAGCCGCCGGCGACGCGCGACCACAGCGCGCGCGCCAGCGAGGCGGCGTCGCCGTCGCCGTCGGCAGCGCGTCTGGCCAGCTCGGGCAGGCCGCTGTGGACGGCGAGGCCGTCGCCCACCCGCCAGGCGGCGACGACCGGCGTGTCGGCGTCGGGGCCGGCGGCGGCGATCAGCTCGGCGGTCGGGATCACCGACGCGAGCGTCTCCCAGCTCGTCCAGCCGGGGAACTGGCCGCTGGTGCCCTCGAACAGCGGTGCCGCCTCGTCGTCGACGTAGGTCGTCATCGTCGCCGTCTCACCGTCGGCGGCCTGCTCCAGCGGCTGCGTCGGGCGGGCGCCGAGCGCGTCGGTCGGCTCCGGCGCGCCGGGATGCTCGAGCCGGCCGTCGCGCAGTCTGACGGCGCGGCGCAGCGCGTCGGTCCCGAGCGACCAGACGCGGCCGCCCGCCTGCACACGGGCGCGCAGCTCGCGCCGCAGCTGCGGCGTGATCCAGCGCGAGTCGCCGGCGAGCACGACGCCGCGGTAGTCGGCGAGCGACGGCCCCTCGCCGGCCGCCAGCGCGGCGTCGGTCGTGAGGTCGTAGCGCAGCAGCTCGGCGTCGAGGAAGCGCAGCAGCGCGCCCTCGCGCGCCGGGATGCTCGCCGGCAGGCCGTGGGCGTACGGGCGCCGCAGCACGACGGTCGCGTCGCGGCCGGCGCCGTCGAGCGTGTTCGGCATCCCGTCGCCGTCGTCGTCGACGGCGTTGAGGCCCTGCCACGTCAGCGCGGGCAGCACGACGAGCGTCCTGCGCGGGACGGCGGCGCGGACGACGATCGGCACCTGCGTGCGATGGTCGGCGGTCGCGATCGTCAGCACGTGGAGGCCGGCCTGGCCGCGCGGCGCTCGCAGGCGCAGTCTCACGTCCCTGCCTCTGCCGCGCGCGAGCACCCTGTTCTCGCCGAAGCGGCGCAGCGCCCACGTGTAGCGCGCTCTGCGCGCGTCGACGTAGACGGTCGTCGACTTGCCGGCGGTCACCGGCGTGGCCGACGGCGAGGCGGCGAGATGGCGGACGGTGACGCCGGCGCGGCCGCGGACGCTGCCCGCCCTCGGCGGCACCGCGGCGGGGAAGGTCCCACGGTTGCCGGCGCGGTCGGCGACGAGCAGACCGAGCAGGTAGGTGCCGGCCGGCGCCGGTCTGCCGCCGACCGTCCCGTCCCACTCGACCTGCGCGGTCCGGCGCGGGATCTCCAGCTCCTCGACGACCCTGGCCGGGCTGACGTCGGTGCGCCACACCTGCAGCCGCGCTCTGCGGCCCTCGGTCCCTCTGATGTGGGCGGTGACGGCGTCGACGTCGCGCTGGGGCAGGAAGGCCGGGCCGGTCGCGCCCTCCGGCTCGACCCGCACGACGCGCGGCTGCGGCGGCTTCGTGTCGAGCGCGATCTCGATGCCGGGCAGGTCGGCGGTGCGGCCCTGGTGGATCAGCGCGACGCGGACTCTGTAGCGGCCGTCGGGGGCCAGCTCGCCGCCGTCGGTGCGGCCGTCCCAGTGCCAGCGCGTGCGCACCTCCTTCGGCACCTCGTCGCCGTCGACCAGTCTGCGGACGATCCTCCCGTCCGCGTCGACGATCGAGATCGCGACCGTGTCGCCGCGCTGGAGCCAGAAGGAGAATCTCGCCCGCCGCGGCTTGCCGGGCTCTCTCGTCAGCGGCGAGAAGACCGCGTAGGCGGCCGGCCGCATGATCAGCGGCGGGCTGCTCTTCAGCTTCTGCGAGACGACGAAGGCGCCGAGCGTCGCCACCACGAGCAGCGCGAAGATCACGCGGGCGGGGCGCGTCACCGGCGCTCGCGCTCCTCGCGCGCCGCGTCGCGCGCGGCGTCGGGCATCGCGGTGTCGGCGGTGTCGGAGCGCAGCCCTCGCCGCAGCGTCTCGAGCGACAGCACGTCGTCGGGCGCGATGTTGCCGAGGTTGACGTCGATCCCGAAGCGGCGCAGGAACCACACCTGCTGCTCGCGCTGCGGCGCCTCGAACAGCAGCCGCTGCGGCGGGATCGCGTGCGCGATCTCGTCGATCAGGCCCATCCGCACCTCGCCGTCGGCGCGGTAGATGCCGGCGGTGCCCGACTCGCGCGCCTCCGCGATCACCTTCCACGCGCCGGCGGCCAGCTCGCGCTCGATCTGCTCGACCCAGACGTACGGCGCCATGATCCGCTCGGCGTCCTTGGAGCCGACCTCCGAGAGGACGGTGAAGTCGGCCGCGAGCCGCTCGATCAGCGCCAGCTTGCGCTCGTGCGGCAGGCGGATCGTGCCGTCGGAGATCTCGACATGGGCGATCCCCAGCTCGCGCAGCCACGCGACGAGGCCCTCGACGCGCTCCTGCGCGATCGCCAGCTCGGTCAGCGTGCCGCCGAGCACGACCGGGATCCCGTGGTCGCGGTAGCGGGCGAGCTTCGCCTCGAGGTTCTGCGTGACGACAGCCGTCCCCCAGCCGAGCTTGACGATGTCGACGGCGTCGCCGGCGACCTCGATCAGCCCGTCGACCTGGGCCAGCGACAGCCCTCTGTCGAGCACGTGCGTCAGGCCGCGCTCGCGCGGCTTCCCGCCGCGCTGCGGGAGGTCGAGGAACGAGCCGGTCATCGCGCGCTTCGCTGCGGGCGCGGCGCTACGGCGTCGGGTTTCTGTCGGCGCCGACCGTGACGACGACCTGCGCCGTGCACGGGTCCTGCAGCGCGCAGGCGGCCTGCTCGGAGTCCGGGCGGATCGGCGAGACGGTGTCGGCGGTCAGGCCGAGGGCTCTCGCGACCTCGTCGGCGGCCGCCTCCTGGTTGTTGCGGTACTCGACCACCGTCACGCCGCGGTCGGTCCCGCTCGCGTCGCCGATCGGGCCCTCTCTCCAGCCGTCGACGGTCAGCTCGCCCATCACTCTGGCGGCCAGCCCGGTCACGCCGGTGCCGTTGAGGACGGCGACGACGACCTGGTCGCGCGGCGGGGCGGCCGGTCCTCTCGCCTGCTGTCTGCGCGCTCTTCTCGTCCCCGCTCTGCCGCTGCCCTCGGGCGCGACGACCTGCGTGCTCGACGGCTCGTCGTCGCCGCCGCCGACCACGACGTAGGCGCCGACGCCGACGACGACCAGCGCCAGCAGCACGACGAGGACGCCGACGAGCCGGCGACGGCCGTGGGGCGGCTCGGCGTCGGCCGCGGCGGGGCGGCCGCCGCCGCGCGCGGGACCGCCGGGCTGCGGGCGGCCGGCGGCGGGACGCGGGCGCGCCGCGGCCGCGCGGGCCGGCTGCTCGCGCCGCGGCCCGCCGGCGGGGCGGGCGGCCGGCGTCGCGCGCCGCGGGGCGGCGAGCTCGGTCGGCGGGTCGTCGTAGTGGCCGTTGGCGGAGGCCGGCGCGGGCTCCGCCGCGCGGCCGCGCGGCGCCGCGGCGGGCGTCGCCGCGACGACGCGCTCGCGCGCGCCGGCGCCGGTCGCGGCGGCGGCGACCGCCGGCCGGGCGGGCGCGGCCGCCGGGCGGGCCGGCGCGGCCGGCTGCGGCGCCGCTCTCGCGGGCGAGCCGGGCAGCGGGATCAGGACGGTCGCCGAGGCCAGCGCGGGACCGGCGACGCCGGCCGGCGACGCCGGCAGCGCCTGCGGACGGACCGGCGCGGCGGTCCGCGCCGGCCGCGGCGGGCCGCCGGCGGCGGTGGCCGCGGCGGCGCCGGCCGCCGCGCGGCCGCGCGCGACCTGGCCGCGGACCGGCGGCTGCGCCGGGCGGGCCGGCGCGGCGGCCGGAGCCGGCTGCGCGGCGCGGGGCGCGGCGGCGGCGCGGCGCGCCATGTCGAGCGCCGCCGAGACGCTGCGCTCGAGCTCGCCGATGCGGTCGTGGGCGTCGGCGCCCCAGTCGCGCAGGCGCTTGATCTCGCGCGCTTGCGCGAACAGCAGCAGGGCGAAGAGGGCGACGGCGACGACGGCGGCGAAGCCGGCGTACGCGCCGATGTCCTCGATGAAGTTCCGGACGGAGAAGGCGAACGTCAGGGTCATGAAGAAGCCGGGGCAGTGTAGAGGCCGGACACGGGCCGTACGCCGCACGTCGCGGCGCGCTGCGATCTCAAGAGGGTACCTGGGGTCCCGGAGCGGTTCGGACGGCGGCCAGCTCGGCGACCTTCTGGGCGAGCCCGTGGGCGTCGCCCTCCAGCACGAAGAGGTTGATCTCGGCGAAGGTCGCCTCGACCCACGCCTGGTCGAGCCGCGCGCGGTCGGCGCGGAGGATCTTCTCGGCCGGCGTCGCCTGCGGGCGCTCGTAGGAGTTGAACAGCTCCTCGTGGAACTTCTCGCCCGCCCGCGCGCCGACCACCTCGATCGCGATGTCCCTGTCGGGGTCGAGGCCGGAGAGGCGGATCATGTCGCGGGCGAGGTCGACGATCTTGACCGGCTCGCCCATCTCGAGCACGTAGACCTCGCCGCTGCGGTCGGCCAGCGAGCCGGAGCGGATGATCAGCTGGACCGCCTCGGGGATCGTCATGAACCACCGCTGCATCCGCGGGTCGGTGATCGTGACCGGTCCGCCGGCGGCGATCTGGCGGCGGAAGATCGGCACGACCGAGCCCGACGAGCCGAGCACGTTGCCGAAGCGGACGGTCGCGTAGCGGGTCTGCGGGTGGCGCGCGGCGGCCGCCTCGACCGCCCACTCGGCGAGCGCCTTGGAGGCGCCCATCACGGTCGCCGGCTTGACCGCCTTGTCGGTCGAGACGAGCACGAAGGTCTTGACGTTCTGCTCGCCGGCGATCGTCGCCACCAGCCGCGTCGCGAGCGCGTTGTTGCGGACCGCCTCGACGGGGTTCTGCTCCATCATCCCGACGTGCTTGTACGCCGCCGCGTGGAAGACGACGGCCGGCCGGTGCTCGGCGAAGACCTCGCGCATCCGCTCCTCCTCCTTGCAGTCGGCGAGGACCGGGACGGCGGTGCGGACGTGGCGCTCGTCCTCCAGCTCGCGGAGGATCTCGAAGAGGTTGTCCTCGGCGTGGTCGACGAGCACGATCCGGCGCGGGTTGACGCGCGCGATCTGGCGGCACAGCTCCGAGCCGATCGAGCCGCCGGCGCCGGTCACCATCACGACCTGGCCGGTCAGGTAGGCGCCGACCCGCTCCAGCTCCATCCGCACCGGCTCGCGGCCGAGGATGTCCTCGATCGACAGCTCGCGCAGCTGCCGCATCACCTGCATCCCGCCGGACTCGCTCTGCAGCAGCTCGAAGACGGTCGGCAGCGTGCGGACCGGGATGCCGCGCTCGCGGCACGCCTTCACGACGCGGGCGCGCAGCGTGCCGGGCGCGGAGGGGATCGCGATGATCACCTCGTCGGGCTCGGCGGCGTCGAGCACGCGCGCGAGGTCGGCCTCGGAGGTCGTCCCCAGCACCTTCAGTCCGTGCTCGTCCTTCATCCCCCGCTTGCGCGGGTCGTCGTCGAGGAAGCCGACGGGGCGCAGCCGCAGCATCGGGTTGCGGACCAGCTCGCGCACGACGAGGCGGCCGCCGTCGCCGCCGCCGACGACGAGCACGTCGCGGGCGCCCTTGACGACCCGCATGCCGCGCTTGCGGCCCTCGAAGGCGAGGTGGGCGAGGAAGCGCACCGCCGCCATCGAGACGCCCATCAGCAGCAGCCACAGGACGGCGACGCCGGTCGGCATGCCGACGGCGACCTGGACGCCGTGCTGGGTCTTCACCTGGACCGGGTGGATCACCGCGATCGCGCCGAGCACGAGCACGGCGCAGACGACGACCGCCTGCGCCAGCGCCTGGTAGTCGCGCTGGCCGACGTAGGTCCACAGCCGCTGGTAGAGCCCGAAGGCGACGAAGACGGCGAGGCAGACCGGCACGACCCAGTAGATCGTGTCGTCGCGCAGCAGCTCGTACCGGCCGGGAACGCCGGAGTCGAAACGCAGCTGGAATGCGAGGACGTAGGCGAGGGCGACCAGCGCACCGTCGACCACCAGCTGTATCAGCGAGTAGCGGTGCACGGGGAACGCTCCGGAGCGGTACCACCGGCGCATTGGCGGGGATTGTAGGGCAGCGCGAGGGCGGCGGACGACAGGCTCCGCCCAGCCGGACCGCTCAGATGCCGCCGACGGGCGCCGCCAGCAGGCGCGCGAAGTCGCGCGGATCGCGGCGGACGCGGTCGGCGCCGCCGCCCTCGGCCGACCCGGCGCGCTTGGCGACGACGACCGCGTCGGGGTCGGTCAGGCGGCGCAGGCGGCCGTCGGCGATCAGCTGCTCGTCGACGGCGCCCAATCTCCCCTCGAAGCTCGTGAAGACGGGCGTTCCGAGCGCGACCGCCTCGCGGTTCATCGTGCCGCCGGCGGAGATCATCAGGTCGGCGTAGGCGATCAGCGACTGCGCGTCGATCGCCCGCTCGGGCAGGATGAAGCCGCCGGCCTCGCGCAGCTGCTCGCGCTGCTCGGGCGTGCGCGGGAGCACGACCGTCTGGGCGCCGCTCCGACGCAGCTTCTCCAGCACCGCGCCGAAGGTGTCGTGCTCGAAGCGGTGGTAGAGCGAGACGACGGGCGGGGTGCGGACGACGACGACCGGCTCGGAGACGTCGAGCGACAGCTCCCGCAGGATCGCCGGATCGGGCTCGAAGTCGGCGAGGTAGAACTCCTCCTTCAGCCCGGGGTAGCGGCCGAGCTTCGGCACGGCGCCGTAGCGCGCCAGCCGCTGCGGCGGGATCGCCTCCGGCACGACGACCGCCTGCGCCAGCCGGCAGTTGACGGTGTGCTGGACGGTCGCCCACTCGTAGTCGAAGGTCGTCGAGCAGGGGATGCCGAGCAGGCGCGCGGCGACCGTCACGTCGTTGGAGCCGTGGCCGAGCGCGAGGTCGAACGGGCCGCGCTCGCGCGCCCGCCGCCGCGCCCAGCGCACGAGCGCGCCGGAGCGCTGCGCGAGGCCGAGCCCCTTCGCCGCCAGCCTGCCGCCGCGGTGGTGGCCGATCGCGGTGTGGTCGATGCGGAAGCGCTCGCACAGCTGCAGCGTCTGCGCGAAGTCGCGCGCGGTCACCTCGACCTCGTGGCCGTCGGCTCTCAGCAGCTCGATCACGGGCCGCATCACGAGCACGTGCGGCGAGTTGGTCAGGTCGACCCAGACGCGCATCGCCTACGCCGCCGCCTCGCCGCGCAGCGCCGCGCGCACCGCCGCCGTGACCTCCTCGGCCTCGGCGGCGCCGAGCAGCGGGTTCATCGGGATCGCGAGGTGGCGGTCGGCCAGCTCGTCGGTGACCGGCAGCTCGACGCCCTGCGCCCACGGCGCCAGCGCCTGTTGGCGGTGGAGCGGGGTGCGGTAGTAGCCGCGGGCGCCGATCCCCGCGGCCGGCAGCGCCTGCTCCAGCAGCCGCGCATGGGGCGTGCGGACGACCTGCAGGCCCCAGGCGGCCTCGGCGCCGTTCGTCTGCGCCTGCGGGGTCACCAGCTCCCACAGGCCGGCGTCGGCGTACGCGGCGTGGGCCGCGCGGCGGCCGTCGCACCAGCGGTCGAGCTCGGGCAGCAGCACGCGCAGGATCGCCGCCTGCAGCTCGTCGAGCCGCGAGTTCCAGCCGATCCGCTCGTAGCTGACCTTGTCGCGCGAGCCGTGGAAGCGGTAGGTGCGCGCCAGCTCGGCGACCGCGTCGTCTTCGGTGACGATCGCGCCGCCGTCGCCGAAGCAGCCAAGGTTCTTGGAGGGGAAGAAGGAGAGCGTGCCGACCGTGCCGAGCGCCGCGGTGCGGCGGCCGCCCAGCCGCGAGCCGGCCGCCTGCGCGGCGTCCTCGACGACCGGGATGCCGAGCGCCTCGATCTCGGGCACCGGCGCCGGGTTGCCGAACAGGTCGACGGCGACGACCGCCTTCGTGCGCGGCGTCAGCGCCGCCTTCACCGTCTCGGCGGTGACGTTCATCGTCTCGCCGTCGACGTCGCAGAAGACCGGAGCGGCGCCGGTCGGCGGGATCGCCTCGGCGCTCGCGTAGAAGGTGAAGGCGGGGACGACGACCTCGTCGCCCGGGCCGACGCCGAGCGCCTGCAGCGCGATCGTGATCGCGTCGGTGCCGTTGGCGACCGCGACGACGTGCCGCGCGCCGAGGTAGGCGGCCAGCTCGGCCTCGAAGGCCGCCACCTCGGGGCCAAGGATGAAGGCGCCGCCGTCGAGCACCGCGGCGATGCGCGCGTCGATCGCCGCGCGCAGCGGCGCGACCGGCCTCTTCGTGTCGAACAGCGGGACCGCCATGGAGCGGCGAAGGCTATCCGCCCTCGCCGCCGCGACGTCCGCCGGCGCTCAGGCGATCTCCATCTCGTCGGGGTGGAAGCCGGTGCGGTGGTCGCGGTCGAGCGCCTCGATCGCGGCGAGCTCGGCGTCGCTCAGCTCGAAGTCGAAGATCTGCGCGTTCTCGGCGATCCGCGCCGGCGTGACCGACTTCGGGAAGACGACGTTGCCGAGCTGGACGTGCCAGCGCAGCACGACCTGGGCGGCCGTCTTGCCGTGCGCCTGCGCGATCCGCCCCAGCGCCGGGTCGTCGAGCAGCTCACCCTGGGCCAGCGGGCTCCACGCCTCGGTGACGATCCCGTGCTCGGCGTGGAAGGCGCGCAGCTCCCGCTGCTGCAGGTACGGGTGCAGCTCGATCTGGTTGACGGCCGGCACCACGCCCGTCTCGGCCAGCAGCCGGCGCAGGTGGGCCGGCTGGAAGTTGGAGACGCCGATCGAGCGCACGCGCCCCTCGGTCTGCAGCCGCTCGAGCGCTCTCCAGCTCTCGACGTAGCGGTCGCGCGCCGGCGTCGGCCAGTGGATCAGGTAGAGGTCTGGCGCGAAGCCGAGCTGCTCGACGCTGGCGTCGAAGGCGGCGAGCGCGCGGTCGTGGCCCTGGTCGGCGTTCCACAGCTTCGTCGTGACGTACAGCTGCTCGCGCGGGATCCCCGCCGCGGCGATCGCCTCGCCGACCTCGCGCTCGTTGCCGTACGCCGCGGCGGTGTCGATGTGGCGGTAGCCGAGCCGCAGCGCCTCCGCGACCGCCTTCGCGGTCTCGGCCGGCGGGATCTGGAAGACGCCGAAGCCGAGCTGCGGGATCGAGGTGCCGTCGTTGAGGGGGATGTCCGGGATCTCGGTCATGACCCTACGGTCTACCCGCGATCGGCGGCGATCGTCCGCCGGGCGAGCGCCGACGCGCCGTGGCGGGCGCCGGCGCGAGCGCTGTCGGCGACTTCTCGGGTCGTCCCGGCGCCGGCCGGCGTTACCCTCCGTCGTCGTGCCATTCCTCCTCGCCTCGATCACCGAGCCGCTGATCAACCTCGCGACCGACGTCGTCGACAAGCTCGGCCTCGCGGGCGTCTTCGTGCTGATGATGCTCGAAAGCGCCTGCATCCCGATCCCGTCGGAGGCGACGATGCTGTTCGCCGGCTTCAACGTCTCGCTCGGCCACTACTCGCTGCTGGCGGCGACGCTGATCGGCGCGACCGCCAACCTCGTCGGCTCGTGGATCGCCTACGGCGTCGGCTGGTTCGGCCGCGTCGAGCTGCTCGAGCGCCATGGCAGCAAGCTGCACGTCTCCAGACGCCAGCTGGAGCAGGCCGACCGCTGGTTTCAGAAGTACGGCTCGGCGGCGGTGCTCGTGACGCGGATGCTGCCGATCGTGCGGACCTTCATCTCGCTGCCGGCCGGCGTCGCGCGGATGCCGTTCCTGCGCTTCTCGCTGCTGACCTTCGTCGGCTGCCTCCCGTGGGTCTTCGCGCTCGCCTTCATCGGCAAGGAGGCGCGCGACAACTGGACGGCGTGGAAGGACCACCTCCACTACGTCGACTACGCCGTCGCGGTCGCGCTGGTCGCGGTCGTCGCGTACTACGGCATCCGCTGGCACCGCCGCCGCGGCCAGGGCCCGGTCGACGGCGAGCCGGCGCAGGCCGACCTGTCCGCGTGAGCGACGCCGCCGCACCCGACCCGCTGCCCGCCGGCCAGGCGCTGGCGCTCGGCCTGCTGCACGGCCCGGCCGAGCTGCTGCCGATCTCCTCCTCGGGCCACATCACGCTCGTCCCGTGGCTGCTGCGGTGGCGCTACGCAGAGCTCGACCCGGAGCTGCGCAAGGCGTTCGAGGTCGCGCTCCACGCCGGCACCGCCGCCGCGCTGCTGATCGGCCTGCGCGCCGAGGTCGAGGAGGCGGCGCGCGGGCTCGACCGCCGGCGGATCGAGCTGCTCGTGCTGTCGTTCGCGCCGGCCGGCTTCTTCGCCTTCGCGCTCGAGCGCCCGATCGAGCGCCGCCTCGGCACGCCGGGGACGATCGCGGCCGGGCTGGCGGTCGGCGCGCTCGCGATGGCGCTCGCCGACCGCGCGCCGCAGGAGCGCGGCAGAGAGACGGCCGACTGGCGCGACGCGCTCGCGATCGGCCTCGCGCAGGCGTGCGCGCTCGTGCCGGGCGTCTCGCGCAACGGCGCGACGCTGGCCGCCGCGCGCGCCCGCCGCTTCACGCGCGAGGACGCCAACGCGCTCTCGCGCCACGCCGCGCTGCCGATCATCGTCGCCGCGACCGGCCTGAAGGGCGTGCGGCTGTGGAGACGCGGCCTGCCGCCGCGCACGCGCGGCGCCTTCGCGCTCGGCACCGCCGCCTCGTTCGCCTCGACGCTCGGCTCGACGTGGCTGATCCGCCAGGTCGAGCGCGACCGTTCGCTGGCGCCGTACGCCGCCTACCGGATCGCGCTGGCCGCGGTCGTGGCGCGGCGGCTGCTGCGGCGACGGCGGTAGGGCGCGCGGCGGCGGCGCGCTCCCTGCGGTTGACGCGGCCCGCCGGCTCCAGCGCGAGCCCGCGACGGTCGGCGCCGGCGCTCGGCGCCGCTCAGCCGACGGCGCCGGCGGCCGGGGCGGCCGTCCAGCGCTCGGCGGCGAAGGCGCGCAGGCGCTCGCTCTCGCCGGCGCCGAAGCGCGGCAGCGCGCCGTCGCCGGCCTCGTCGCGCTCGCTCAGGCGCGCGATCGCGCCGGCGGTGACGGCGACGTCCTCGCCGCCCGCGGGGTCGGTGCCGAACAGCAGGTCGGGCAGGTCGCGGCCGGCGGCCAGCTCGTCGCACAGCCGCTGCAGCCGCTGGACGTCGGTCGCGGCGCTGCCGCGCAGCAGCAGCGTGATCGGGTCGGCGGCGTCGAAGCGCTCGCAGAAGGCGGCCAGCAGGCCCGGCGCGCCGACGACCTCGTCGGCGTAGGCGAGCACCGCGACGACCCGCGGGCCGTCGGGCGCCGGCAGCGCGGCGAGCGCTTCGGTCCTCCCCTCGCCGCCGCCGGCGGCGGCGGCCGCGAACGCCTGCTCGACCGCCGCGAAGCGGGCGAGCCGCTCCTCCGCGCGCGGGCCGCAGGCGAGCGCGAGCGCGTCGGCGGCGAAGGCGGCCGGGGGGCGCTTCGCCCACGCCGCCGGGAGGTAGGCGCGGAAGCGGACCGAGAGGTGCAGCAGCCCGCGCCACAGCACGTAGTCGAGCGGCAGCGGCCGCTCGCAGCGCCACTCGCGGTCGATCTCCGCCCAGCCGCCGTCAGGGCCGACGACGACGTTCCACCACAGCGCGTCGAGCGCGGCACCGTCGAGCAGGGCGGCGCCGCTGTCGTCGACGCCGCCGGTCCCGTGGGTGCGCGCCAGCCAGCGCCCGAGCTCGCGGACCTGCTCGGCGAAGCGGGCGTCGATCCCGTCGCGGGCGATCGTCGCCAGCAGCGCGTTGGAGAGCAGCTCGCCGGGCTGGAACTGCTCGGACGGGAAGCGGTGCGAGAAGCCGCCGAGATCGGCCCACGCGCCGGCGCCGCGCCCCGCGGCGCCGAACGGCGGCGCGTGCTCGACCGGCGCGTCGGCGCCGCGCAGCGTGACGCGCTTGCGGCAGTCGGCGCGGCGGTCGAGCGAGTAGTGGCGGACGGTCCAGTCGAGCTCGATCCCGAGCCGCTCGCGCGATGCCGCGGGGTCGCCGGCGTAGGCGATCACGAGGAAGGAGTTGGCGAGGTCGCGCAGCAGCCCGGCCTTGACGACCTCGCGCTGGGCGAGCGTCTCGTTGAAGGTGAGCAGCGCGCGCTGCGGCGCACCGCGGTCGGGCGCCGGCCCCTCCAGCCAGTTGTGGACCTGGTCGGCGTCGGTCGCGCGCTCGGCGTTGACGACCGTCCTCACGAGCTTGTAGTCCGGGTACGGGACGAGCCAGTCGCTGTGCGCGAAGCCGGCCTCGGCGAGCAGCAGCTCCAGCTCGCGCGCGCTGAAGGTGACGGCGCTGGTGGCGAGCGGATAGCCCTCGATCGAGTCGAACGGGCGGCCCGAGTGGTCCTCGCGCGCGCCACTGAGGTACTTCAGCCCGAGCTTGTTCTCGATCGCCAGCACGAGCACCCCGTCGGCGCGCAGCGCGCGGCGCACGACGCGCAGGTTGGCGAGCGCTGCCTCCGCCGGGACGGAGGTCTCAGGGTGATAGAGGTGGCCGTACTCCAGCACGCCGATCAGCGTCGCGACGTCGAAGCGGTCCTCCTCCTCCAGCTGGGAGTAGTTGGCCGCGTAGACCTCGACGTTGTCGAGCTCGGCGCAGCGGGCGCGCGCGACCTGGGCGCGGTCGGGGCTGCCCTCGACGGCGTGGACCTCGGCGCAGTGCTCGCCGAGCCAGCGCGTCACGGCGCCGCAGCCGCAGCCGAGCTCCAGCACCCGCGCGTTGCCGCGCGTCAGGCCGATGCAGTCGAACAGGGTCGAGCGGTACGGCGTCAGGTGGTACTCGGTCGCCCAGTCCTCGCGGTGGCGGCGCAGCTCCTCGGAGAGGACGCTGCGGTCCGAGGCGGCGCCGAGCAGCTCCAGCAGGCGGCGCTCGGCCCCGTCGAGGTAGCCGGCGGGGGCGCTTCCGTCGGGGGCGAGCAGCACGCCGCTGGCGGCATGCCGGGTGAACTGGTCAAGCCTCATCTGGGCGAGGGGATCGGCGCGAGCGCGGGCGGCTTGAGCGGCGCGAGCCCGCTTGCGTCATCGCGCGGCTCCGGCGAGGCCGGCCGCGGCGCGCTCGAAGCCGGGCGGCGGCGTGCGGCCGAGCACCGCGGCGGCGAACTGGCCGAGCGCGTAGACGGTCGCCGGGTCGTCCGCGGCGCTGCCGAGCATGTCGGGCGCGTCGTCGCCGCCGAGGCCGGCGTCGGCGACCAGCGCCGTCAGCTCCTGCAGCCGCTCGGGGCGGCCGGGCGCCCACAGGAACAGCGTCGCGTCGGCGGCGGCGTCGTGCTCGGCGGCGTAGGCGCGCAGCAGCGACGGGTCGGCGAGCACGTCGTCGGCCCACGCGACGGTCAGGCGGTCGCGCAGCTCGTCGCCGAGCAGCTCGGCGACGACGCGGCGCAGCAGCGCCGACTCGTGCGGCAGGCCGACGAGGTTGGCGACGTCGACCGACCCATCGAGCGGATGGGGGCGCAGGTCGCGCGGGTCGCGCGCCAGCCCGAACAGCGCGTAGCCGTGCGCGCGCAGCTCGGCGTACAGGTCGCCGGGGGCGTAGCCGGCGTCGCGGCAGGCGTCGGCCTCGCATTCGATCAGCATGAGCGGCCGGTGGCGGCCGATCGTCTCGGCGCCGCCTCTCAGCGCGGCCAGCTCGGCGCCCTCGACGTCGATCTTGACGACCTGCGGCGGCTGCAGGCGCCCGTCGGCGACCAGCCGGTCGAGCCGCGCCAGCTCGATCCGCTCGCTGCCGAGCAGCGTGTGCGGGTGGTCGGCGCCGAACTCGCGTCTGTAGAGCGTGTTGCTGCCGCTCGAGCTCCAGATGTCGATCTCGGCGCTGCCGTCGCCGTCCGACAGCGCCAGCGCCAGCGGCTCGACGTGGGCGAGGCCGTTGCGCTCGACGTTGGCGCGCAGCGTCGCGTGGGTGCGCGAGACCGGCTCGAAGGCGTAGACGCGGCCGGCCGCGGCGCCGAACCGCACCGGGTAGTAGCCGATGTTCGAGCCGACGTCGTAGAAGACGGGGTCGGGCTGCTCGGCCAGCATCCGCTCCAACCAGTGGGTGACGCTGTGCTCGTAGTAGCGGCCGCCGGGGAAGGCCCACAGCCGCTCCTGGGGGACGCCGAGCTCGCCGTGGCCCTCGATCGGCACGGTCGTCAACGGCTCGCCGCCGGCCGCCGCGGCCGGCTCGGGAGCGCCGGGGATCGAGGCCAGCTCGACGCTGTTGCCGAGCCGGCTCCAGCCGTCGCGCACGTGCTGCGCGGCCTTCGCGTCGAAGGGGTCGTGGCCGAGCGCGCCGGCCGCCAGCCGGATCAGCTCGTGCGGGTCCTCGGCGACCGAGGCGCGCGCGAGGAAGCCGTCGCGCACGCGCCGCTCGCCGTCGGTGACCGGCAGCGTCGCGGCGGCCGCGCCGGGCTCCTGCTGCTCGACGATCGCCGCCCACTGCAGCAGCGTCGCGCAGGCGAGCACGACGTCGCGCGCCTCGACGGCCGGCGAGCACCACAGCTCGCGCAGCAGCCGCCGCCGGAAGCGCAGGTCCCGGCGGAACACCGGCGCGTTCCGGGCGGCGTCGTTGCCGAGGTTGCGGTTGCCGCCGTGGAGGCGATAGTCGACCAGCGGCGCGTCGATGCGATCGATCGCGGCATGACGAGCGACGGCCGTCGCCAGCCACCAGTCCTCGGCCGGCGCGTCCTCGGCGAACGGCAGCGCGTGCGCGAGCAGCTCGGCGCGCAGCGCGGTGCCGCTGAGCGTTATCGAGTTGGCCGACAGCAGCTCGCCGAGCCGCGGGCCGCTCGCCGGGTCGATCCCGTGGGCGCGCGCGAACGACTCCTGCAGGACGCGGCCGTCGGCGTCGACGACGCGGCGGTCGACCGCGCACAGCCCGACCTCCGGCCGCGCCCGCAGGCGCTCCAGCTGCCGGGCGACCAGCTCGGGGTGGAGCGCGTCGTCGCCGTCGAGCATCACGATCACCGCGCCGCGGGCGGCCAGCAGGCCGCGCTCCAGCGATCGCGCCGAGCCGGCGTTGGGATGGCGCAGGCTGCGGACGCGGTCGCCGTAGCCGGCGACGACGTCGGGCGTCTCGTCGGTCGAGCCGTCGTCGACGACGATCACCTCGAGCAGCTCGGGCGGGTGGCGCTGGCTGAGCGCGCTGTCGATCGCGCGTCCGACGAAGCGGCCGAACTGGTGGGTGAGCACGACGACGCTCACCGCGGTGCGGTCGGCCGCGCTCATCGCGCCGCCCCGGCGACGTTCGCGCCGTGCTTGGCCTCGAAGGCCTCCTTGTCGGCCTGCACCTGCTGCGCGATCCACTCGTGCAGCTCCGGCTCGTCGCTCTTGACCGTCGCCGACAGCAGATGGCGGATCCGCGACGCCGGCACGTGGACCGGCGGCCGGCCGGCCCGGCGCAGACGCTGCAACAGGTCGGTGTCCTGGTACCAGACGACCAGCTCCGGGTCGAGGAACTCGCCGTCGGCGACCGCGAACCGCTCCAGCGTCGCGCGCGAGAGGGCGAAGCACCATGCGGCGAAGTCGTGGCGCGTCCCGCCGTCGACCGTCTCGGGGAAGACGACCGCCGCGCCGGCGTCGAGCGCGTCGCGCAGCGGCTCCCACCAGCCCGGCAGCAGCTCGACGTCGTCGTTGAGCACGAGCAGGTAGCGGCCGCGGGCGGCGCGCAGCCCGGCGTTGACCGGCGCGGTGAAGCCCTGCGGCGGCGCGCCGTTGTCGATCACGATCAGCTCGTGGTCGACCTCGGTCGTCAGCTGCGCGGCCTCGACGCAGCGGCGGGTGCGCTCGCCGGCGGCGTCGAGCGTCGGGATCACGATCGACAGCTCGAGCTCGCCGTCGCCGGGGGCGCGGCGCATCTGGCGCGCGACGGCGGCCGGCGCGCCGGCGCGGCTGGCGGGGACGGCGACGACCTCGCCGCGGCGGGCGAGCGCGGTGCAGAGCGCGGCCAGCTCGAGGCCGCGCGGCGCCGGCGCCAGCGCGGCGGGCAGGTCCCGGCGGCGGGCGGCGAGCGCGGCGGTGGCGACCGCCGGGGCGTTCGGCTCGCGCGGGTCGACGGCGGCCGCGGCGGCGACGGCCTCGTCGCCGAGCGCCTCGACGAGCGGGGCGAGGAAGTCGGGCGCGACCGACGGCGCGCCGTGGAGCAGGACGACCAGCTCGCCGCGGCAGCGGGCGATGCCGCGCGTCGCCGCGGCGGCGAAGCCGACGGGGCGGTCGGTGCGCTCGACGGCGACGTCGCCGTCGAGGCGCCGCAGCAGCGGCTCGAGCTGGGGTGCGCAGTCGGCGACGACGACGACCTCGTGGTCCGGCTGGTCGGCGCGCAGCTCGCTGATCGCGGTCACGCAGCGCAGCGCCTCGTGCTCGGGCCCGTCGAGCACGACCAGCAGCGAGACCGACCCGGCGGAGCTGCCGCCGGCGGGATCCGATGCCTCCATGTCCGATGCTGTCGGCCGGCCGCCGCCGTACTTGAGCGACGTGGCGTCGCCGGGGTCGCCCAGCGACCACTTCCGCCGCAGCCGCGCGTCGCAGCGCGCCCAGACCGCTCTGTCGCCGTAGCCGCCCTTGGTGTGGTGGACGACGCCGAGGTCTGCGGCGAGCACCGTTCTGCCGGCGGCGCGGGCGCCGAGGCAGATGTCGACGTCGTAGCCGTGGAAGCCGTCGAAGGTCTCCGCGTCGAAGCGCAGGTTGCGGACGGCCCACGGCGACAGCGCGAGCAGCAGGCCGTCGACCGCGTCGACCGGGCCGCCGGAGCCGGGCGTGCCGACGACCCCGCGCGTCTCGCGCACGAAGCCGACGTGCTCGCCCCTCCACCACGCCAGCGATCTCACGCCGCGGGCGCCGATCGTGCCGAGCACGGCGACCTCGGGGTCGCGCAGGCGGGCGCGGACGGCGTCGCAGAAGCCGCCGTCGGTCAGCTCGACGTCCTCGTGCAGCAGCACGAGCGCCTCCAGCTCGTCGTAGGAGGCGAAGTGGTCGAGCGCCTCGTTGTAGGCGACGTGGATCGAGCTGGCGTCGCTCAGCTCGGCGAGCACGCTGTCGGGCTCGCGCACGAGCGCGTAGCTGCGCAGCGCGCGCCGCGCGTGGACCGCGGGGTTGCCGACGCAGACGACGAAGCCGATCACGGTCCTGTGGTCGACATCGGACCGGGCGATCTTGAGCCGTGCCGACGCCCGCGCCCGTCATCGGCGAGAATCACGCTGTGAGCGACTCCTACGCAGCTGCCGGCGTCGACATCGCCGAGGCGGACGCGGGCGTCCGCGCGCTCGTCGACGTCCTGCGCACGATCAACCCCGGGCGCCCCTCCCTGTCGGCGCTCCCCTCCGGCCACTACGCCAACGTGCTGAGAGTGGCGCCCAACCTCGGCATCGCCCTCGGCGCCGACGGCGTCGGCACGAAGGTGATCGTCGCCGAGCAGACCGGCCGCTACGACACGGTCGGCATCGACTGCATCGCGATGAACGTCAACGACGTCGTCTGCGTCGGCGCCGAGCCGCTGGCCGTGCTCGACTACCTCGCCGTCGAGCAGGCCGACCCGGCGGTGCTGCGCGACATCGCGCTCGGCCTCAAGGCCGGCGCCGAGCAGGCCGGGGTCGAGATCCCCGGCGGCGAGCTGGCGCAGCTGCCGGAGCTGATCAAGGGCCATCCGTCGCCGAAGGGCTTCGACCTGACCGGCGCCTGCTTCGGCACCGTCGCGCTCGACGCGATCGTGACCGGCGAGCGGATCGCCGCCGGCGACGCGCTGATCGGGCTGCCGGCCTCCGGCGTCCACTCCAACGGGCTGACGCTCGCGCGCCGCGCGCTGCTGGAGCAGGGCCGCCTCGGCCTCGACGAGCGGCCGGCCGAGCTCGGCGGGGCGTCGGTCGCCGACGTGCTGCTGGAGCCGACCGTCATCTACGTGCGCGCGATCCTCGAGCTGCTGCGCAGCGACCTGCCCGTCCACGGCCTCGCCCACATCACCGGCGGCGGCGTGCTCAACCTGCTGCGGCTCGGCAAGCGGATCGGCTACGAGATCGACCGGCCGCTGCCGGTGCTGCCGGTCTTCGAGCTGATCGCCCGCCTCGGCGCCGTCGACGCGGCCGAGATGTGGAAGGTCTTCAACATGGGCTGCGGCTTCGTCGTCACCGTCCCCGCCGACGCCGCCGACGCCGCCGTCGCGCTGCTGTCGCGGCGCCACCCCGGCGCGGCGCGGATCGGCCGCGTCACCGCCGAGGCCGGCCGCGTGACGCTGCCCGGGCTCGGGCTGGCCGGCGACGCCTCCGGGCTGGCGCAGGCCGGCTGATCCGGCGCCGGCAGCCCGCCTAGACCTGGATCGCCTCTTCGCGGATCGCTATCGCGACCGCGTGGGCGCGGCTGGAGGCCTCGAGCTTGCGCATCACGTTGCGCAGGTGGGTGCGGACGGTGTGCGGGGAGAGCGACAGCGCCGCGGCGACCGCCTCGGTCGAGCGGCCCTCGGCGACGAGCGCGAGCACGCGCAGCTCCGCCTCCGACAGCGCGGCGGTGCGCCGCTCGCAGAGGTCGGTGAGGACCGCCGGCGTCGCGCGGCGGGCCGGCGGCGTCGCGTCGCCGCGCTCGTTGAACCAGACGCCGCCGCCGGCGACCGTCCGCAGCGCGTCGGCCAGCTCGCCGATCGCGCGGCGCTTGCCGATCACGCCGGCGGCGCCGCCGCGGACGGCGAGGGCGGCCTGCCGGCCGTCCTCGTGGTCGACGTAGAGGACGATCGCGGTCCGCGTGCCGCGCTGGACCAGCCGGCGCAGCAGCACGATCCCGTCGACGTCGGCGAGGTCGAGCGCGATCAGCGCGATGTCGGGCTCGTGCTGGCCGACGAGCGCCTCGCCGGCGTCGGCGGTCGAGGCGGCGGCGATCACCGCTATCCCCTCGCCGCGCAGCAGCAGGGGGAGGCCTTCGCGCACCGGCGCGTGAGGGTCGACGACGACGGCCGTGACCGGCCGCCGGCGCACGTGGACCGGGCCGTCCCCGTCGGGGCCGGCGAGCGAGGCGAGGTCGTCGGATCGGTCGTCGTCGCGAAGGGTCACGGGCTGCTCTTTCGCCGTCGATGCCCCCGGCACCTTGTGCGCAGGCGCCTCAGCTCATGCGCACGTAGCCGAGCGCCGAGCCGGCCTCGTGGACGTTGCGCTTGACCTGGTCGGAGGAGTTGCCCTCGATCGTCTGGACGCGGCCGTCGGGCAGCACCTGCTCGACGATGCCGATGTGCTCGTCCCAGACGATCAGGTCGCCGGGGCGGGGCACGGCGCCGGGGCCGTTGGGGACGGCGCGGCCGACCCGCTGCGCCCAGGCGTAGACGTCGTCGACGCGGCCGAAGCCCTGGCCGTCGTCGCCGAGCGGCATGCCGGCCTGCTGGCCGAGCCAGCTCGTGAAGTACGCGCACCACGGCCCGACGCCGCTGCCGGCGGTCGCCGTGCGGTACTCGGCGATCCGCGGCGAGTCGTTGGAGCCGGGCGGGAACTCGGCCTGGCCGAGCTCGCGCTGCGCCAGCTGGACGATCAGCTGGTTGCCGAACCCGGCGCCGCCGTTGACCGGCAGCGCGCCGCCCGCGCCGGGCAGCGCGTTCGGCGCGAAGACGCCGGGGATCGTGACGCCGCGACCGGCGAGCGCGCCGTCGAGCAGGTTCGAGAAGCCGCCGGCGGTCGCGGCGGAGGCGAGCGCGGCCGGCGCGGCGGCGCCGCCGTTGGTTACCTGGACCGGCTCGGGGATGCGCGGCGAGAGCGCGCCCTGGATCTCTTCGACGCGCGCGATGGCTGCTGCGAGGGACATCGTCCCATTCGATCGGCAGTCGGCCGCGAATCTTGACCCCCGGGCCGGCACGACCGCCGCGACGCGGCGCCGCGGGCGCGTCGGCGCTCACGACAAAAAGAAGGCGAGCGGCCGCAGCCGCTCGCCTTGTGGTCGGTCCCTCGATGGAGCCGATCTGTACGCCCGCCCCAAAGGCGGGCGAGGTTTGTGGTCCCTGTTAGCGCAGCAGCGAGAGGACGGCCTGCGGCGACTGCTGGGCCTGCGCGAGCATGCTCGTGCCGGCCTGCTGGAGGATCTGGTTCTTCGTGAAGTTGACCATCTCCGCCGCCATGTCCACGTCGCGGATGCGGGACTCGGACGCGCTCAGGTTCTCCTGGTACGTCGCGAGGTTGTTGTAGGTGTGCTCGAGGCGGTTCTGCACCGCGCCGAACGACGCGCGCTGCGCCGAGACGCTGTCGATCGCCGCGTCGATCGACGCGAGGACCGTCGCGCTGGCCAGCGAGATCGTGCCGACCGACTCGCCCAGGGAGATCGTCGAGACGGTGATGACCTCACCGTCGTTGGCGCCGACCTGGAAGGTGATCGTCGCGGCCGAGTCGAGCAGTCTCGTGTTGTTGAACTGCGCGGTCGTGCCGATGCGCTCGATCTCGTCGGTCAGCTGCACGACCTCGGAGTTGATCGCGAGTCTGTCCGAGGCGTTGAGCGTGCCGTTCTGGTACTGGACGGCCAGCTCGCGGACGCGCTGGAGCATGCTGTGGACCTCGGTGAGCGAGCCCTCAGCCGTCTGGACGAGCGAGATGCCGTCCTGCGTGTTGCGACGAGCCTGGTCGAGGCCGCCGATCTGGCCGCGCAGCTTCTCGGAGATCGCCAGGCCCGCGGCGTCGTCGGCGGCGCGGTTGATGCGGAAGCCGGACGACAGGCGCTCCATCGACTTCGCGAGCTTGCCGCTGGTGTGCTCGAGGTTGCGATGCGCGTTGAACGCCTCGACGTTCGTGTTGATGCGAAGGGACATGCTCATCTCCTTGATGTTCGTCCCAGGCGACTCCATGTCGCCCTAGCTGCCCCGTACATCGGCCGTCCGCGATGAAGCTTTAGCCGCTCGGGAGGATCTGGACGGCCTGGCGCGAAGGCGCTCGCGAGCGCCGCCCGCCTACGCCGTCACGTCGATCGAGCCGCCGCCCTCGGGCCGCGGCCGCGGGCGCTGCGCGGCGCGCTCGCGCCGCTGCTCGCGCAGCGCCTCCTCGCGCTCCTCCTCGCGCTCGCGGCGGCGCCGCTCGCGCTCCTCCGGGTCGACTCTCTGGTGGCCGACCGGCGGGACCGGGAAGAGGTCGGGGTTGCGGGGGATGATCGGGTTGACGCGATCGACCATCGTCGCTCCTACGCCTCGGCCGGCTGCTCGGCGGCGTCGGGCGGCGGCGCGGCGGCGCGGCGGGCCGCCGCCTCCTCCTCGCGCTGCTCGCGCACGACTCTGAGCTCGGTCACGACCAGCTGGCGCCAGACGGCGACCGCGCACGCCCACACGACGAGGTAGGCGACGATCCCGCCGGCGAGCGCGCGCAGCAGCAGCTCCTCGACCGGGACGTCGGCCTGCCACGAGATCAGCGCGACGAGCGCGAAGCCGGCGAGGCCGCCCCACGCCTTCGCCTGCTTGACCTGCTCGCCGGCTCTCGGGTGGTTGGCGACGCTCGGCAGCACCGGCCCTCCGGCCCGGCCCCTGCCGGGGCCGCCGCGCCTGCCGCGCGCCGGCGGCGCCGCTGCGCGTCTGCCCGCCTGGCGCTGTCGCGGGCGCGTGTTGCTCGCTGCCATCGTCCGACTCCTCCCGGTCACAGCTCGCTGTCGCGCGTCATTCTGCGCGCGATCCGCTCGCGTTCGAAGATGAAGGCGACGAGGCGGCGCCGGTCGTTGTCGCTGAGCTCCTCGATCGCGATCCCGCGGTGGCCCTCGTCGCTCGTGCGCGCGACGCGTCCGAGCCCCTCGATCGGCGGCTCCCCGTCGACGACCCGCAGCCGGAAGCGCACCGCGTCGTCGATCTGCAGCGTGTCGGGGCCCGAGGCGAGCAGCCCGTTGCCGCTCACGTTGACGGTGAACGTGTCGACCCACCTCCCGACGCGGTTCTCGTCGTCGACGCGCGCCAGCGCCAGCGGGCGGACCGCGCTGACGCGCACGAAGTCGCGCCGCTGCTGGACCTCGACGGCGCCCTCCAGCGTCAGCTGGACGGCGTCGGAGGCGAGCACGCGGCCCGAGCCCTCGATCCGCACGAGGCCGCGCGGGCCGGGGAACTCGATCGCCATGCCGTCGACCTGGCCCTGCCGCATCGAGGCGGGCAGGTCGAGCAGCAGCACGAGCACGACCTCCGCGTCGGAGACGCGCGTGACGCGCGCGGCGTAGCGCTCGTCGCCCGGGAGCGCGAGGTCGACGTCCTGGCGCACCTCGGGCAGTGGGAGGGCGCCGGCCCCGCCGCCCTTGGTCGTCCGCTTGCGCAGCGGGCTCATCGCAGCAGCCGCTCCGCGAGCGCGTGCGGGTCGGCCGGCGCCAGCGCGCCCGGCAGCTCCACGCCGCTGTTGACGTAGGCGAGCGGCAGCCGCGTCGCGCAGGCCAGCTCGACGACGGCGCCGATATGGTCGGTTGCGTCGGCGTGGGTCATCGCGATCCCGGTCGCGCCGAGCGGCGCCAACCGCTCGACCAGCTCCTGCGCGACGGCGTCGCTGAGCGTCGCCGGCACGACCAGCTGGACCTCGTCGAGCGCGAGCGGCTCCAGCTGCGCCGCGAGCGCCTCGACGGCGGCCGGGTCGCCCGGCGAGACGGCCGGCGTGTCGAGCACGACGACCGCCTCCCGGCGCAGCGCGGCGAGCCGCTCGGCCGCCCGCTCGCCGTCGACGACCTCGACGCGGACGCCGTGCGGCTTCAGCAGCGCGGTCAGCTCCGCCCCGCCGTCGGCCGGCGCGAGCGAGAGGCAGGCGACGGGGACCGTGCTGCCGTGGGCGTAGGCGGCGGCAAGGCCGGCGCTGCAGCGCGTCTTGCCGCCGCCGCCGGCGCCGACGAAGGCGACCGCGCGGCCGCCGATGCGCGGCGGAGCGAGCGTCGGGATGCGGCGCGCGAGCGCGGTGCGGACCGCCGCTCTGACGTCGCCGCCGGGCGTGAAGGGGAGCACGTGCGCGGTCGCGTCGAGCAGCAGCTCCTCGGTCGCCGCCGGCGCGAGGCCGCGCGTCGCGAGCTGCTCGCCGACGAGCGTCGCCTCGGGGCTCCCGACCGCGCGGCGCGGCGTCGTCGGGCCGAGCCGGCGCCGGCGGTTGAAGAGGCTGCGCCGCGGCGCGAGCGTCGCGGGGGCCGGCGCCGACGGGCGGGAGGGCGCGGCGCCGGTGCCGGCGGGGGCGGCCGGGGCGGGCTCGGCGGCGGTCGTCGCCGCGTCGCCGTCGCGCCCGCCGCGGGCGGCGACGCTCGCCGCGATCGCCGCGGCCAGCTCGAGCGCCTGGGTCGTCTGCGGGCCGACGCCGCCGTCGAGCGGCGCGGGGTCGTCCGCGACCGCCGGCTCCGGCGCGGCGGCGGCCTTCGCGGCCGCGGCTCGCTTCGCCGCGCTCGGCTTGGCGGCCGCTCTGGCGCCTCTCGCCTGCGCTCTCGCGCGACCTCTCGCCGCTCTCGGCTCGGCGGCGCCGGCGCCTCTCGCCTGCGCGCTCGCGCGGCCTCTCGCCGCTCTGCGCTTCGCGGCTCTTCTCGCCGCCGGCGCGGCGGCGGCGCTGCCGTTCGCGCCGTTGGCGCCGCTCGTCCCGTTGGTCGCGCTCCCGTTCGCGGCCGCGGCCGGCGGCAGGTCGGGCGCCGGCGCCGGTCTCTGCGGCAGCGGGACCGGCTCCTCGGTCGTCTCGGCGACGACCGGCGGCCGCGGCGTCGCGTAGGCGCGGCGCTGGGGGATCTCCGGCTCGGCCGTCTCGACGTCGGCCGAGGCGGCGCCGGCGGTGACGACCGGCTCGGCGCGCTCCTCGGCGGCGGCGAGCTGGCGGGCGAAGGTGTCGCTGTGCCGGCGCAGGATCTCCGCCGGCGTGCGGCCGGCGCCGTCGCCGCCGGTCGCCTGGCGCAGCAGCTCGGCCGCCGTCAGCGGCGCGCCCTGCTCGGCGGCGGGCGCGTCCGCGGGCGGAGCGGCCGGCGGCGGCGCCGGCGCGGCCGGCTGCTCGTCGTAGAGGTCGATCCGCCGGCTGCCCGCCCGCGCCTGCACCTCGACGAACTGCTGCTGGAAGAAGCCGCCGATCCCGCCCATCAGGCCTTCGCGCTGGCGCACGACGACGGCGTCGGGGCCGAGCTCGGCGCGGATCTGCGGGAGGACCTCCTCCAGCGATCTGCCGCGGAAGGTGCGGAGCGCCGGATCGGCCGGCAGGTGCCCGTTCGCCTTCGGGCGATCGTCAACTTGCGAGCTCATGCTCGATCACTCCAATCGTCTCCACCGTGATGCCGGGTGCGATCTCGTTGTACGAGCAGACCGCGAGGTGCGGGATCGCCTGCTCGACCAGTCTCCGCATGTGGCGGCGCACGCGAGCCGAGCACAGCAGCACCGGCCGACTGCCGCGCGCGACTGCATGCTCCACCTGTGTTCGGAGCGCGCCGACCAAAGCCTGCGCGCGCGTCGGGTCCATCGCGAGGAACTCGCCGTCGGAGGTCTGCGTGATCGCGGCCGCGACCTCCTGCTCGATCGCCGGGTCGAGCGCGATCGCGCGCAGCCGCTGCTCGGCGTCGACGTGCGGCGCGGTGATCGTGCGGCCGAGCGCCTGGCGGGCGTACTCGGCCAGCAGCGAGGTGTCGCGCGTCAGCCGCGCCTTGTCGCCGACCGCCTCGACGATCGTGCCGAGGTCGCGGATCGAGACGCCCTCGGCCAGCAGGCCCTGGAGCACGCGCTGGATCTCGCCGAGCGTGAGCATGTCGGGCACGACCTCGTCGACGACCGCCTGGTTGGTCTCCTTCAGCTGCTCCAGCAGCGCTCTCACGTCCTGGCGTGTGAGCAGCTCGGCGGCGTGGCTGCGGATCGTCTCGGTCAGGTGGGTGACGATCACCGACTCGCCGTCGACGACGGTGTAGCCGAGCGCCTCCGCCTCGGCCCGCTGCGACTCGGCGACCCACGTCGCCGGGAGGCCGAAGGCCGGCTCGGTCGTCGGCACGCCCTGCAGCTGGCCGACCGCGTCGCCGGGGTCCATCGCCAGCTGGTGGCCGGCCATGATGCGGCCGCGCGCGACCTCGGTGCCGCGCACCTTCAGCACGTACTCGTGCGAGTCGAGCCCGAGCTCGTCGTGGATCCGCACCGGCGGGATCACCATGCCGAGCTCGGTCGCGATCTGGCGGCGGATGACGCTGACGCGCGACAGCAGCGTGCCGCCGTTGCCCTGGTCGACCAGCCGCACCAGCCCGAAGCCGATCGCCAGCTCGAGCGGGTCGATCGGCAGCGCCTCCAGCGCGGCGTCGCGCGGCTGGGCGACGGCCGAGCCCTCGGCGTCGGCGAGCGCCTTCTTCTCCTCCTCCTCGGCCTCGGCGGCCTCCTGTCTGCGCAGCGTCCAGCCGATGAACAGCAGCGCGCCGCCGATCACGACGAACGGCAGCTTCGGCAGGCCCGGCACGAGCGCGAAGGCGAGGATCGCGCCGCCGGCTACGAGCGGCGCCTTGCGCTGCTTGAGGATCTGCTGCGCGACGTCGGAGCCAAGGTCCCTGTCGGAGGCGGCGCGCGTGACGAGGATGCCGGTCGCGACCGAGATCAGCAGCGCCGGGATCTGCGCGGCGAGGCCGTCGCCGACGGTCAGCAGCGAGAAGTGCTGGATCGCCTCGTTGAACGGCATGTCCATCTGCATCATCCCGACGGCGAGGCCGCCGATCAGGTTGATGACGACGATCACGATCGCGGCGATCGCGTCGCCTCTGACGAACTTCGAGGCGCCGTCCATCGAGCCGTAGAAGTCGGCCTCCTTGGCGATCTCGGCGCGCCGCGCGCGGGCCTCCTCGTCGGTGATCAGCCCGGCGTTGAGGTCGGCGTCGATCGCCATCTGCTTGCCGGGCATCGCGTCGAGCGTGAAGCGCGCGCCGACCTCGGCGACGCGGCCGGCGCCGTTGGTGACGACGATGAACTGGATCACGACGAGGATGAAGAAGATGACGAGGCCGACGATCACGTTGCCGCCGACGACGAACTCGCCGAACGCTCTGATCACGTGGCCGGCGTCGCCGGTCGTGAGGATCAGGCGCGTGACCGAGACGTTGATCGCCAGCCGGAACATCGTCGTCAGCAGCAGCAGCGACGGGAACGAGGAGAAGTCGAGCGCCCGTCTGAGGTAGAGCGTCGCGACGACGATCGCGATGCCGGCCGAGATGTTGAGCGTGATGAAGAAGTCGAGCAGCAGCGGCGGCAGCGGCACGACGAGCATCACGACGATCAGCACGACGCCGAGCGCGGCGAGCAGGTCGGTCTGGCCCAAGAGCTTCTTCAGCACCGGCGAGTTCATCCGGCCGCCACCTTTCGGCGGGCCTTGCCCGCGACTCTGTAGACGTGGGCGAGCACCTGCGCGACCGCCTGGTACAGCTCCTCCGGGATCAGCTGGCCGATCTCGACGCTGCCGTGCAGCGAGCGCGCCAGCGGCGGGTTCTCGATCACCGGCACGTCGTGCTCGGCGGCCAGTCTGCGGATCTGGAGGGCGATCAGGTCCTGACCCTTGGCGACCACCTCGGGCGCGGGCTTGCTGCCGTCGTACTTGAGCGCGACGGCGAAGTGGGTCGGGTTGGTGACGACGACGTCGGCCTCCGGGACGGCCGCCATCATGCGGGCGCGCGCCTGCTCCATCTGCCGGCGGCGCAGCGCGCTCTTGACCTCGGCCGGCAGCTGGTGCGATCTGAACTCGTCCTTGACCTCCTGCTTGCTCATCCGCAGCTGCTTCTCGTGCTGCCAGCGCTGGTAGGCGTAGTCGACGAAGCCGATCACGAGGTAGGCGAGCGCGGCGCGCTGGGCGACGGCGAAGACCATCGAGGCGAGCTCGGCGCCGAGCTGGCCGGGGGTGGTGCCGACGGTCGCGGCCAGCTCGGTCATCCGCGGGATCAGCGTCATCGCGACGATCACGCCGACGACGGCGACCTTCGCGATCGACTTGCCGCCCTCGAAGAACATTCTCGGGCCGAAGACGTTCTTCGCGCCCGACAGCGGGTTGATCCGTCTCGGCTGCGGCTTGAGCGCCTCCGGCGCGGGCTTGAGCCCGACCTGGCCGAGGTTGGAGACGACGGCGGCGAGCGCGCAGATCAGCGCGACCGGCGCGATCGCGAGCGCGAGCGTCTGCAGCGACGCCATGAAGGTCACCTCGAGGCCGCGGGCGCTGAGCGCCTCGCCCGGCGCCGCGATGCGGTCGAAGGCGTCGCGCATCGCGGTCTCCATCCCGCCGACCACTCTCGGCCCAAGGAGGCTGAGCGCGAACAGGCCGGTGATCAGCACGACGGCGCCGTTGACGTCCATCGAGCGCGCGACCTGGCCTCTTCTGCGCGCGTCTTCCCGCCGTCTCGGTGTCGCTCTCTCGGTCTTGTCGTCGGCCATCGTCAGATCACCCCATCCGGACCGTGTCGAGGGCCTGGCTGACGCTGACCGTCAGCTGGTCGGAGATCCAGCCGCCGACGAACGGCAGCGAGGCGGCGACGACGAGCAGGCCGACGAGCACCTTGACCGGGAAGCCGACGGCGAAGACGTTCATCTGCGGCACGACGCGCGAGACGACGCCGAAGCCGGCGTCGGTCAGCACGCAGGCGATGATCACCGGCGCGGCGACCTGCACCGCCGAGGCGAAGATCGTCGTGAAGGTCGCGACGACCCCCTCGCCGATCGAGGCGAAGTCGGGGAAGGCCGACAGCGGCACGAGATCGAAGGTGCGCGACAGCCCCTGGATCAGCCAGGCGTCGCCGTTGATCGCGATGAAGATCGCGATCGCGACGAGCGTGTAGACGCGCGTCAGCACCGCCGAGTTGTTGCCGGTCATCGGGTCGACGGTCGCGCCGAAGGCGAAGCCGACCATGAAGTCGAGCAGCGCGCCGGCGGTGTCGATCGCCGCGAACAGGACGGCGATGCAGAGCGCGAAGGCGAGCCCGACGAGCAGCTCCTTGACGACGAGGCCGACGATCGGGACGACGCCGTCGGGCAGCGTCTGGCCGGCGATCGCCAGCGGATAGAGGCCGAGCGCGATCGCGAGCGCGACGATCGTTCTCGCGCGCGCGGGGATCTGTCTGGAGGAGAAGAGCGGGGCGACGATGAAGAGCGGCGTGATCCGCGCCAGCACGAGGAAGAAGCCGAGCACGTTTCTGACGCCGAGGGAGGCGAGCAGCTGGTTGGCCGTCTGCTGCGTCGCGTTCATCCGCCACCGACCAGCGTCGGGATCGACCGATACAGCTCCTCCGTGTAGGAGAGCAGCTGGTTCATCATCCACGGGCCCGCGACGATCAGCACGACCGCGGTCGCGATGATCTTCGGGATGAAGGTGAGGCTCTGCTCCTGGATCTGCGTGATCGCCTGGAAGACCGAGACGACGAGGCCGACGACGAGGCCGACGAGCAGGATCGGCAGGCCGACCTTGATCGCCAGGTCGAGCGCCTGCGTCGCCAGGTGCATGACGGTGTCCTGATCCATCACCGCACCTTCAGCTGAAGCTCCGCACGAGCGAGTCGGTGATCAGCGCCCAGCCGTCGACCAGCACGAACAGCAGGATCTTGAACGGCAGCGAGATGAAGATCGGCGGGAGCATGATCATGCCCATGCTCATCAACGTCGACGCGACGATCAGATCGATGATCAGGAACGGCAGGAAGATCATGAAGCCGATCTGGAAGGCGGTCTTCAGCTCGCTGACGATGAAGGCCGGGATCAGCGTCGTCATCGGGATGTCGGCGCGCGTTCTCGGCTGCTCTCTGGTGCCGGAGAGGCGCACGAACAGCGCCAGGTCGCTTCTGCGCGTCTGCTGGAACATGAAGTCGCGCAGCGGCAGCTGGGCTCTCTCGATCGCCTGAGCGGTGTTGATTCTGCCGGCCTCCAGCGGGTCCCAGGCGGTCGTCTTGATCTGGTTGAAGGTCGGCGCCATCACGAACAGCGTCAGGAACAGCGCGATCCCGACGAGCACCTGGTTGGGCGGCGCCGTCGGCGTGCCGATCGCGGTGCGGATGAAGCCGAGGACGATCAGGATCCGCGTGAAGCCGGTGAGGCAGAAGAGCGCCGCGGGGATCAGCGTCAGCGCGCCGATCAGCAGCAGTACCTGGACCGCGCTCTCGCCGTCGACCTGGCTCATCTGCGCACCGTCCAGCGGCGCATCGCGCCGACCAGGTCGCGCGGCGCGCGCGCCGTCGCCGCGCCGCCGCCGGCGGCTGCGGCGGCGAGGACCGGCTCGGCCGGCTCGACCAGCTCGCCCCACTCGTCGATCAGGCCGGCGTCGCGCGCCTCCTGCTCGGTGTAGGCGCGGACCGGCGTGACGGCGTGGTCGGCGACCCCCACCAGCACCAGCTCGTTGCCGGCGCGGACCAGCTGCAGCGAGCGGCCGCCGCCGAGCGGCACCGACGCGACCGCGGCGAGGCCGCCGCTCGCGCGCTCGGCGCGACTCTGCTTGACCTGTCTGAGGACCCACGCGATCCCGTAGATGACGCCGATCACGACGGCGAGGCCGACGATCGTGCGCACGAGGCTGCCGCCGCTGCCGCCGACGTCGGCGCCGGGCTGCGTGGAGGTGCCGAGGTCGACCGGGGTGTCCTCCGGGTCGCTCGCGGCCAGCGCGAGCGCGGGCGCGAGCAGCACGATCATGAGGGCAGCGGCGAGCGCGGCCGCCCGTGGGAGCAGGGAAGCCTGAATCATCGAGGGATCGACTCCGAGGGAGAGTCGCTCCTGATGATCGGCGCCCCGGCGGAGAGCTTTAGCCCGGACGTTTCAAAATGTCCGCGGAGGGTGCTATGCCGGCGCGTCGAACGCGCGCGAGGGCGCTGGCGTCAGGCCAGCGCCTTCCCGACCGCGTCCAGGACCCGCTCGGCCTGGAACGGCTTCACGACGAAGTCCTTGGCGCCGAGCTTGATCGACTCGAGCACCTTCGCCTCCTGGCCGAGCGCCGAGCACATCACGACCTTCGCGCTCGGGTCGATCGCCATGATCTCCCGCAGCGCCTCCAGGCCGTCCTTCTCGGGCATGGTGATGTCGAGCGTGATCAGCTCGGGACGCAGCTCCTGGAAGCGCTGTATCGCCTCCACGCCGTTGCCGGCCTCGCCGACGACCTCGTGGCCGCCGTTGGAGAGCGCGTCGGTCAGCATCTTGCGCATGAACGCAGCGTCGTCGACGACGAGCACACGTGCCATCAGGACACCGCTCCTTCCTGTTCGGGGGTTTTCGTCTGCGTCTCGGAGCCCTCGCGCCCGGCGACCTCGGCGAGGCGCAGGGCCCATTCGCCGTCGTCGCAGAGCACGAGCGTCCCGCTCGCGAAGCGCAAGCCGTTGACGTAGAGGTCGACCGGCTCCTCGGCCTTGCGGTCGAGCTCGAGCACGTGGCCGGCCGGCATCTCGGGGGCGGCGCCGAGCGGCACGCGCGCGCGGCCGAGCTCGGCCCAGACCTTGACGCGGATGTCGCGCAGCGCGTCGTCGAGCGCCACCTGCTCAGGCACCTCGCCGTCGTGGTGGTCGCCGCCGGCGCCGTTGCCGCTGACGTGCTCGATGCCCATCTCGTCGAGCGCGCGCGTCATCCGCACGACGAAGGCGTTCGGCACCAGCTGCACGAGGCGGCACGGCTCGTCGCAGACGCGGAAGGTCGCGCGCGTGCCGTGCGGCGCCAGCTCGTAGGCCTCGTTGGCCTCCGAGGCGCTGGCGAATATGCGCGTCTCCGGCGGCGCGATCTCGACCTCCTGGCCGAGCACGACGCCGGTCGCCGCGGCCGCCGCCGCCATCATCTGGTTGGCCGCCTCGGCGACCGCCGACAGCTCCAGCACCGTCAGCTCGGTGCCGTCGTCCTCGGGCGCCGGCTGGCCCATCATCGCGGCGGCCATCCGCCGCGCGCCCGTCGCCGTCATCACGAAGACGTTGCCGCCGGTGACGCCGTCGACGTAGGCGACGCTGACCGCGATCGCCGGCGTCTCGAGCGTTGCGAACGGGTTCGTGTCGGGGTTGAGGACCGAGACGTCGCCGCGCTCGACCTGCTCGGGGGCGAGGCTCTCCAGCACCTTCGCGATCGCCTCGGCGGTCGAGGCGCCGAGGCGCATCAGGGCATCTCTGGTGCTCATCGGAAGGTCCCTCCGTCGGGCGCGGGAGCCGCGGACGGCTGCTCGCCGGGCGAGCCGGCGCCCGCGGCCGCCGGGTCGCCGGTGATCTGGACCGCGCGACGCGCGCCGCTGCGGCCGGGCTGGGCGTGGTGGACCGGCACGTCCTCGGCGTAGAGGACGACGCCGTCGCTCGCCTGCATCCCGAGCTTGACGAGGTCGCCGGGCGCGAGGCCGAGCACGTCGTCGATCGCCAGCTCGACCTCGCCGACCTGCGCGCGCATCGTCACCGAGGCGCTGGCCAGCGCCGCCTCCAGCAGCGCCGCGGAGCGCGGGTCGGCGGCGCGCGCGCGGGTGTCGCGGCCGGCGATCTGGTCGGCGACCTTGTCGATCGCCGCCCACGGGATCAGCAGCGCCAGCGTCGAGGAGTGGCGGTTGATGCGCGACTCGAGCGTCACCGTCAGCGTCGGCTCGGAGATCGCGGCGATCTGCATCCCCTCGACGTGCGAGTCGATCTCCTGCGCCGTCAGCGACTGACCGGCGAGGTCCTGCCAGACGATCGACAGCTGCGTCGTCAGCGTCTCGAACAGGCGTCTGGAGAGGACCCAGTCGATCTCGCTCAGCTTGCGGACGCGCGGCGGTCTCTCCGGCGCGCCGCCGAGCAGGTACTCGATCGCCATCAGCATGAACGGCAGCTCGGCCGTCATCAGCATCCGCGTGTCGTGCGGCTGGACGTCCAGCGGCGCGCCGAGCGACGCCGGCGGCAGCTGCTGCTGCGCGGCCGACCACGTCAGCTGCGTCGTGTTGATGACCTCCAGCTCCAGCGGCACGCGCAGCTCGGCCGTCAGGCGCGCGGCGGCCGTCTGGCAGAACATGTCGAGCGTGCGCACGATGCGCCGCTCCTGCTCGCTGGTGAACTTGGTCGGGCGCGCGAAGTCGACCGTCTTCAGGCGGCGCCCGCGACGGCCCGCGGCGGAGTCGTCGGGCAGGTCGCCCTGCTTGGCCGCCTCGACGAGGGCGGCGATCTGGTCGTTGGTGAGGATCTCGCTCATCAGTGCATGACCTCCGCTGGTGTCCGTCGCGTGCTCGGCGAGCCGCTCCACAGCTCGACCTCTCTGCCGCCGGCCTCCTTGACGGTGATCGTCATCGGACCGACGTGCAGTCGCATCGTTCGACCGCGACGGCCGCCGACCTCCTCGGCCCGCACGGGGATGCGCGCCTGCGAGAGCGCCGCGCGCACCGCGGTCGCGTTGCGGGCGCCGATGTCGAGCGCGCTGCCGACGCCGACGTCGAACATCTGCGCGCCGCCGACGAGCACCGCCTCCAGCCGCATGCGGCGCGCGCCAAGGCGCTCGACCTGCTCGACCAGCGCCGGCACGGCGCGGTCGGCGTACTTGCCGGGCGGCGCCTCGGGGTCGGCGGCGGCGTCGGGCAGCATCACGTGCGCGAGCGCGGCGACCCCTCTCGCGCGGTCGACGACCGCGACGCCGATGCAGGAGCCGAGGCCGATCGACATCAGCTCGTCCTCCGGGCTCGCGCTCACCGCGAGCTCGCCCATCCGCACGATCCTCACCGCTCCCGTCCGACCATCAGGCGTTTCCGACGCCGAGGCGCCCGAGCAGCTCGGCGACGCCGCCGGTGGTCGGCAGCAGGAGGAAGGAGAGCGAGCAGGCGGCGTCGGCGACGTCGAGCTCGGAGTCGAGCACGAGCGCGACGCCGGTGTCGCCGACCGTGCCGGTCAGCAGCGACGCGACGATCGCGCCGAGCATGTCGCAGACGACGTGCGGCGGCTTGGGCTCCAGCGCCAGCCCCGCCATCGACGCCAGCGCGTTGATGTACGAGGTGCCAAGGATGTTGCCTATCTCGCCGATCGCCGAGTCGCCGACCTCGCTGCCCGGCTCGACGCCGAGCAGGCCGCAGAGGGTCGCCGCGTCCGCGGGCGGGAACAGCAGCAGCACGAGCGCGTCGATGTCGCCGGTGATCGGCAGCACGACGCTGCTGACGGTCGCGTCGGCCGGGCCGACCGCGTCGACGGCGTCGGCGAGCGGCAGCGCGAGCGCGCGCGGCACGGCCAGCTCGACCTCGCGGCCGAGCATGCTCGCCAGCGCCGTCGCGGCGGTCCCCGAGCCGATGTTCGCGAGCTCTCGCAGCGCGTCGAGCTGCAGGTCGGTGTAGTCGGTCGACACGTTCGGAGCTCCTTCCTGCGGCGACATCAGGACACGGGGACGGCTTCGGGCGAGCGCGCCGTGAGCGCGTCGCAGTCGACGATCAGGGCGATCTCGCCGTTGGAGAGGACGGCGCCGCCGGAGACGGCGGCGCGGTCGCTGACCTCGGGCGGCAGCGGGCGCGTGACGAGCTCGCGCTGGCCGACGAGCGTCCCGACCGCGAGCGCGAGGCGGCGGTCGCGGCCGCGCACGATCACGGCGTGGTCGTGGGCCTCGCCCGACGGCATGCAGCGGCCGGCGAGCGCGTCGCCGGCGTCGATCAGCGGCAGCACGCCGTCGCGCAGCACGAGCATGCGCGAGCCGGCGACGGAGCGGACCGCGTGGTCCTCCAGCCGCAGCGTCCGCTCGACGCGGTCGAGCGGGATCGCGAACGGCATCTGCTCGGCCTCGACCAGCAGCGCCGACATGATCGCGAGCGTCAGCGGCAGGCGGATCTGCGCCTCCATCCCGGCGCCCAGCTCCGAGGAGACGATCACCTCGCCGCCGAGCTCGCGGATCTTCGCCTGCACGGCGTCCATCCCGACGCCGCGGCCGGAGATGTCGCTGGTCGTCTCGGCGGTCGAGAAGCCGGCGGTGAAGAGCAGCTCGGCGGCCCGCTGGGAGTCGACCGTCGGGATCGCCTCCTCGCTGATCAGGCCGCGCTCGAACGCCTTCTGCGCGACCCGCGCGGGGTCGACGCCGCGGCCGTCGTCGCGGACGCTGATGATCACGTTGCCGCCGGCGTGGCGGGCCGAGATCTCCAGCACGCCGGTGCGCGGCTTGCCGGCCGCCTCGCGCTCCTGCGGCGGCTCGAGGCCGTGGTCGAGCGCGTTGCGGACGAGGTGGACGAGTGGGTCGCCGAGCGCGTCGACGACGGTGCGGTCGAGCTCGGTCTCCTGCCCGACGAGCTGCAGCTCGACCTCCTTGCCGAGCTTGGAGGAGAGGTCGCGCACGAGCCGCGGGAAGCGCAGGAAGACCGCCTCGACCGGAATCATGCGGACCTGCATCACCATCGCCTGGAGCGCCTGCGAGCTGCGCGCCAGGTCCTGGATCGCCTGCTGCAGCCCCGGCACGTCGGCGTCGCCGGCGAGCGTCTCCACGACGGTGCGGTGGATCACCAGCTCGCCCATGAAGTGCATCAGCTGGTCGAGCCGCTCGGCGTCGACGCGGACGGTCGCGCCGGCGTGGGCGTGGTTGGCGGCGCCGGCCCGTCTCGCCGGCGCGGCCGCGGCCGCGCCGCCGTCGCCGTTCGCGGTCGGGTCGCCGCCGTTGCCGCCGCCCGCGGCGACGACGACCGGCTCGACGTCCGCGGCCTCGGCCGACAGCGTCTCGCGCGAGGGCGGCGCCGGGAGGCCGTCGGCCTCCTCGACGACGACCCGCTCGACGTCGCTGACGCCGGCGGCGGCGCGCTCGATCACGTCGTCCTCGCGGTCGCTCGCCACCCATGCCTCCAGGCGGTGGCCCTGGAACTGCTCGACGCCGTCCTGCGCGGGGATCGAGCCGATCACCTCGCCCAGCTCGCCGAGCGCCTGGAACAGCATGAAGGCGCGCACCGACGGCATCAGCGCCTCGTCGGAGAGGTCGGCGACGACGTGGACGACGCGCGTCCCGTCGACCAGCTCGCCGACGGTCGGGAGGTCGGGCAGCTCGACGCCGCCGATCCGGTCCAGCTCCTGCTCGGGCGTGCGCTCGCGCACGAGGCCCTTCAGCTGCTCGACGAGCGGCTCGGGGTCGAGCTGCTCGGCGCCGTCGGTCGCGATCTCCTCGACCGCCGCCTCGAGCGCGTCGAGGCACTTGAAGAGGACGTCGACCGCCTCGCGCGAGAGGCCGTCGGCGCGCTGCCGCAGCAGCTCGAAGACGTCCTCCATCTGGTGGGTCAGCGCGGCGATCGCCGCGAAGCCCATCGTCGCGCTCATGCCCTTGAGCGAATGCGCGATGCGGAAGATCTCGTCGACCGTCTCGCGGTCGTCGGGGTTCTCCTCGATCCGCACGACCGCCAGGTTCAGCTCCTGGAGGTGCTCGCGCGACTCGGCGAGGAACATCGGGAGGTACTCGGAGGTGTCCATCAGCGGCTCACTGGCTCTTGCGATAGGTGAAGGGATGCGTGGCGTCGAGGCCCAGCTCGCGAGGCCGGCTGACGCGCTCGGTCGAGCCGATCACGAGGTAGCCGCCGGGCCGGAGGGACGCGACGAGCCGCTCGTGCAGCGCGTCGCGGACCTCCTCGGTGAAGTAGATGACGGTGTTGCGGCAGAGGACGAGGTCGTAGGCGTCGCGCCGCGGTCTCATCCGCAGCAGGTCGCCGACCTCGAAGCGGACGAGCGACCGCAGCTCGCGTCTCGCCTGCCACTCCTCGCCCTCGCGCGTGAACCACCGTTCGAGCAGCTCGCGCGAGGCGCTGCGGGCGTCCTCGTCGCTGAAGCGGCCGCGCTCGGCGCGCTCGACCATGCGGCGGTCGATGTCGGTGCCGACGATCTCGGCGCGGCCGCCGCCGTCGAGCTCGCGGCAGAGCGCCGCAAGCGTGTACGCCTCGGCGCCGTAGGAGCAGCCGGCGCTCCACGCTCTCATGCGGCGGAGCGGCGCCGCCGCGATCAGCTCGGGCAGCACCTCGCGCTCGAGCACGCGCCACTGCTCGGGGTTGCGCCACAGCTGCGAGACGTTGATCGTCACGCGGTCGAGGAAGCCCTCCAGCTCCGCTCTGTCGGAGCGCAGGGCCGAGAGGTACGCGAGCAGGTCGGGCGTGCCGCGGCGCTGGGCGAAGGTGCGGATGCGCCGCTCCATCTGCCCGCGCTTGTACTGCCCCAGGTCGATCTGGGTCAGCGACCGCACGCCATCGCAGAAGGCGACGTACTCGTCGCCGAACCGCTCGGCCTGCGGCCTCGGGTTCGGTCGGGAGATCTCGCCCGGAGGGCTCGTTCTGCCAGTGCGGGGAGCGGTCGCGCTCATCGGCCACCCGCTTCGGTGGTGATCGCGGCCGGCAGCTCGTGCAGCGGCAGGACCTCGTGCGCGAGGCCGGCCTCGGCGATCGCGCGCGGCATGCCGTAGACGGTGCAGGTCGACTCGGCCTCGACCAGCACGCGGCCACCGCGACGGCGGACCTCGCGGGCCCCCTCGAGCCCGTCCCTGCCCATCCCGGTCAGGACGACGAGCAGCATCTTCTCGCCGAACGCCCTCGCGACGTCGACGATCGTCAGGTCGGCGCGCGGCCGCAGGCCGCCGATCTCGGGCTCGTCGCTGAGCTGGGTCACGCGCGCCGGGTCGGTCAGCCGCAGATGGGCGCCGCCGGGCGCCAGCAGCGCGACCCTTGGGTCGAGCGTCTCGCCGCCGGCGGCCTCGCGCACGTTCAGGTTGGAGACGCGGTCGAGGCGCGCGGCCAGCGAGCCCGTGAAGCCGGGCGGCATGTGCTGGACGATCAGCGTGCCGGCGCCGAGCGGGGCCGGCAGCGCCGGGACCAGCTCGGCGAGCGCCTTCGGGCCGCCGGTCGAGCAGGCGATCACGACGATGCGTCGCGTCGCGGCGTGGGCGCGGGCCCGCCGCTCGGTGCGGCCGGAGCCGGCGGCGCCGGCGCCGCTCGGCGCGGTCCGCACGCGACCGCCCTCCGCGGGCGGCTGCGGCGCGCGCCGGCGCGCGCCGCGGCGCGAGGCGGCCGCGAGGCGGACCTTGTCGCTCAGCTCGTTGGTGAAGCGGTCGATGCCGTCGCCGACGGCCGGCTTGGCGACGAGGTCGAAGGCGCCCTCCGCGAGCGCGTCGACGGCGCGGGCGCCGTGAGCCGGCGAGAAGGCCGACACGACGACGACCGGCGTCGCCCGCTCGCCCTGCCTGCGCAGCGCTCTGAGCACGCCGATGCCGTCGAGCCCGGGCATCGCGAGGTCGAGCGTCATCGCGTCCGGCTGCTCGCGCTCGCACAGCGCGAGCGCCTCGTCGCCGTCCTTCGCGGCGCCGACGACGGTGAAGCCGGAGTGCTCGAGCGTCGCGGTGACGACGCGGCGCATCAGGCCGGAGTCGTCGGCGACGACGACGCGGGTGGCGGTGGCGCTCGACATCTGTGCGGTGCGGGAGTCCTTCGCGGCCCGGCGGGCTACGCGTGGACCAGGTCGGCGACGCCGTTGCCGCTCGGCTCGCCGCTCCCGGCGATCGTGCCGGCGGAGGCGAAGATGCCGGCCGGGTTGAGCAGGATCACGAGCCGGTCGTCGATCTTCGCGATCGCCTCGATCGACTCGTTGTCGGCGGCGGGAACGTCCTCGATCTGGGCCGACTCGACCGTCAGGACCTCCTCGACGTCGTCGACGATCACGCCGGCCATGTCGGTCGCGGTCTCGACGATCACGATCTTCGCCGACTCCTTGCGCTCGGAGGCGAAGCCGAGGCGCGAGGCGAGGTCGTAGACGGGGACGATCTTGCCGCGGAGGCTGATCACGCCGCGGACCCAGTCGACGTCGGAGGCGACGGAGCGCGGCTCGGTGTAGCGGATGATCTCGTGCACCTGCGTGATCGGCAGGGCGTACTCCTCGTCGCCGAGCGAGAAGACGACGAGCTGGCGTGTGGTCTGGCCTTCTGACATGGGGCTCTCCGGCGGTTCGGGGTGCCCTCCGGTGATCGGCACGCCGCTGCCGCTCTTGAGCGGCGGCAGCGGGCGATCAGACCGTGCCGGGCGCCTCGGCGGCCGGCTCCTGCGCCGGCTCGGGCGCGTCGTCGCGCGTGCTCGCGCCGGCGGCCCCGCCGCCGATCACGTCGGTGATGCGGAGGCCGAACTCCTCGTCGATCACGACCACCTCGCCATGGGCGATCGGCGTGCCGTTGACGAGCAGGTCGACCGGCTCGCCGGCCATGCGGTTGAGCACGACGATCGAGCCGGGACGCAGCTCGAGCGTCTCGCCGACCGTCATCCGCGTGCGGCCGATCTCGACCGCCAGCTCGACGGGGACGTCGCTGAGCCGGCCGAGGTCGTTGGCCGCGTGGCCGTCGTGGCCGTTGCGCTGGGGGCGCTCGAACGCCGGCAGCTCCATCTCGTGGCTCATCCGGGGCTCCTACTGGACGGCGACGTCCGTGATCAGGACGTCCTTGGTTCTCACGTCGGTCGTTCTTCTGATCTGGACGAGGATCGCCTGCTTGATTCTCTCGCGGCCGTCGGCGCTGATCAGCGTGTCGCCGTCCTGGTTGGTGACGACGTCGGTGACGATGTCGCGCACGACCGCCTCCTGCTCGAGCGTGCCGAAGCCCTCCGGCGGTCTCGGGCCGCCGCCGTGGCCGCCCGTGTCGGGCGCGGTCGCCTGGTGCGGGTCGAGCACGAGCGCGACGTTCAGCTTCGCGTAGCGGCCGTCGCTGAGGTTGAGGAGGAACTCCTTCGGCAGCACGTAGACGGTGCCGTCGATCTTGTGTCTCTTCTCGTCCTTGGGCTTGGCCATCGTGTAGGCGGCGCCGGCGCCCACGATCAGGGCTGCCAGCACGAGGATGACGACGTTCTTTCTCATGGTGTCAGGCCTTTCGATGTGTCAGGTGCGGCGTCGCGGTCGGAGGGAAGGGTGTTGATGCGCTGGAGCACGACCTCGACGCGGCGGTTGCGGGCGCGGCCGCGGTCGCTGCCGTTGCTCGACAGCGGGTGCTGGTCGGCGTAGCCGGAGGCGCCGATCCGTCTCCCCGGCACGCCGCGCTCGATCAGGAAGCGGACGACCTCGGTCGCGCGCGCCGTCGACAGCTCCCAGTTGGAGGCGAACCGCGAGGTGCTGATCGGCACGTCGTCGGTGTGGCCCTCGACGAGGACCGGATGCTCCTCGTCGATCTTCACGAGGTTGCCGACGTGGGCGAGCAGCGGTCTGCCCTGGGCCTTGAGGTCGGCGAAGCCGGAGTCGAACAGGACTCTGTCGGTCAGCAGCCGCACGACCAGCCCGCGCCGGGCGACGACGGCCTCGACCTGGTCCTCGAGCCCGTGCGCCTTCGCGTACGCCTCGATCTGGGCCTTCAGCCTCCGGAACGAGTCGTCCTCGCGACGCGCGTCGAGCGCGGCGGCGGCCGTTCTGTCTCTCGGCGTCGCGATCTGCGGCGTCGGCGGCGTGATGTTCGGGATCACCGACGACGGCGTCTCTCTCGTCGCGCTGACGCCGGTCTCGACGATCCCCTCGCCGCCGCTGATTATCTTGCCCGAGAAGGCGTCCCGCAGGGAGGTCTGCAGCGCCTCGAACTTCGACGTGTTGAGCGACGAGATCGAGTAGAGGACGATGAACAGCGCCAGCAGCAGCGTCAGCATGTCCGCGTAGGTGATCAGCCAGCGCTCGTCGCCGCTGCCGCCATGTCCTGCGCCATGTGCGCCGCCCCGTCCGCGGCGGCGACCGCCACGCTTGGGGGCGGACATCAGGCAGCCTCGCGCCGTTGGCCGTCGAGCGAGGTGACGTTGTCGTCGGCCGCTCTGCGCTCGGACGGCGGGACGTAGGAGCTGAGCTTGTCGGCGACGACGCGCGGGTTGTCGCCCGCCTGCACGGCGAGGATCCCGTCGAGCGTCAGCGAGCGCAGCTCGACCTCCTCCTCCGACAGCGCCTTCAGCCGGGAGGCGACGGGGAGGAAGACGACGTTGGCGCCGCCGACGCCGTAGAGCGTCGCGATGAAGGCGACCGAGATGGCGGGGCCGAGCGAGTCGGGGTCGGAGAGGTTCCCGAGCACCGAGATGAGGCCCATGACGGCGCCAAGGATGCCGAGCGTCGGGGCGTAGCCGCCGGCCTTCTCGAACGTGTTGGCGCCGAGCGCGTGCCGCGCCTGCATCGCGTCGATCTCGGCCTCGAGGATCTCGCGCACGAGATCGGGGTCGGTGCCGTCGACGACCAGCTGCAGGCCCTTGCGCGTGAACTCGTCGTCGATGTCGGCGAGCTGCGCGTCGAGCGCGAGGAGGCCCTCGCGGCGCGCCTGCTCGGCGATCGAGACGAGCAGGTCGACGCGGGCGCGCAGATCCTGCTCGGGCGGGTTGAAGGTGATCCGGTACAGCGTCGGGATCCGCTTCATCTGGTCGATCCCGACGCTCGCCATCGTCGCCATGAACGTGCCGACGAGCACGATCATGATCGCGGGGATGTTGATGAACGTCGAGGGCGACGTGCCCTCGAGCATCCCCGTCAGGAGGATCGCGACGAGGCCGCCGACGAGTCCGATTGCAGTCGATGCCTTCATCGCTCTGGGTGATCGACCGAAGTCGGCGGATTTTCAGTCGTGCGCGGCTCGTTGCCGTCGAGGGCGGTCAGCGACGGGCGGTCGCCGAGCCGCGAGGAGACGACGCGGGCCATCGCCGAGCCGCGCGCCGGCGGCTCGTCGCGGCGCCGGCCGAGCGCGTCCTTGAGGATCTCGCTGCGCCATGCGCGCACCTCCTCCGCCACGCGCACGGGCGACTCGACGACGACGATCTTCGCTCCGGTCGTGAGCGTCACGACGGTGTCGGGCGTCGCCTCGACGGTGAGGATGAGGTCTGGGTTGAGATGGAACTGCTCGGCGTTGTGGCCGAGGCGGTGCAGGACGATCACGCGGTGTCTCCTCCATGGACGTGGGCCGGCATGGCAGGGCTCGTGCGGCGGTCCCTCGTCCGCCGCACGAGCGCCTAGCCGGCTGCGGCGATCAGCGCTTCAGGTTCACCAGGTCCTGCAGCATCTCGTCCGAGGTCGAGATGACGCGGGAGTTGGCCTGGAAGCCGCGCTGCGCAGTGATCATGGTCGTGAACTGGGTCGCGAGGTCGACGTTGCTCATCTCGAGCATGCCGGCGATCGTCTGCCCGTTGCCGTTGACGCCGGCGGTCTCGACGGTCGCCGGGCCGGAGGAGGCCGACTCGGTCCACAGCGAGCCGCCGTTGCGCTGCAGGCCGGCCTCGTTGGCGAAGCGGCCGAGCGCGATGTAGCCGGCGACGACGCGCTGGCCGTTGGTCGGCGAGGCGGCGTCGCGGTCGACGTAGGAGACGCTGCCGTCCTGGCCGATCGCGGGGTCGGTCGAGCCCGGCGGGATCACGATGTAGGAGTCGGTCGCGTTCGGCGCGTAGGTGAAGCCGCCGGCGCCGTCGGGCGTCGCGGTCGCGCCGCGGCCGATCACGTAGTGGCCCGCCGACGTGATCAGAAAGCCGTCGCTGTTGGTCGTGAAGTTGCCGGCGCGGGTCCAGAGGAAGTCGGCCGTCGGGACCGCCGGCGGCGTGCCGTTGGCGACGCGGAACCAGCCGCCGCCCTGGATGTAGACGTCGAGCGGGGAGCCGGTCGTCATCGGGGCGCCGCCCTGCATCAGGTTGTCGACCGAGCCGAGCTGGACGCCGAGGCCGACCTGCAGCGCGTTGGAGCCGCCGTTGCCCTGGCCGGGCGCGGCCGCGCCGCGCTGCAGCTGGGCGAGCGAGTCCTGGAAGGTCGTGCGGGCCGACTTGTAGCCGACGGTGTTGACGTTCGCGAGGTCGTTCGCGGTCACGTCGAGCATCGTCTGGTTGACCTTCAGGCCGCTGATCGCGGAGAACATGCCTCGCATCATGAGGACATCACTTCCTTTCGCGGCTTCCTCGAGGAGGGCCGGCCGCAGTGGGGGTGTCGCGCCGGTCGCGTCATGCGATGACGGCGCTGTCGATGTTCGTGAACACGTGCTCGCGCATGTGCTCGGGGTCGACCGCCGTGATGACGGTGCGGTTTCTGACCGAGACGACGAACGCCGTCCCGTCGACGAAGACGACCGACTCGCGCGAGCCCTTGCCGGCCGCGCGCTCGACGCCGTCGCTGAGCCGTGCGAGCGTCTGCTCGCCCAGCTCGATGCCGCGCCGCTCCAGCCGCTGCAGCGCATGGCGCGAGAACTCGACGCCCTGCGCCTCCTGGGTGCGGCTGCGCAGGACCTCCTGGAAGGAGGGGCCCTGCACCGGCGCGTCGCGGCGCGGCGCGCCGGCGGGCGGCGCGGGCGCGGCGACCGGGGCGACGCCCGGCGGGACGAGCGCGGCGTTGGGGACGTTCAGGCTCACACGCCGCTCGTTCCGCTCGCGCCGACGTCGCCCTCGGCCTCGCCGCCCTCGTCATCGCCGCCCGGGGGCGGGTCGGTCGGGGGCGGGTCGGTCGGCGGCGGCGGTCCGTCAGGCCCCCAGACGGCGGTGACCGAGACGGGCATCACCTTCGCGCTGTCCTCTCTGATCGTCAGCTGCGGGCCCTGGTTGGTGAAGGTCACGCTCTCGACGGTCCCGGTGTACGTTCTGAGCTCTCTGCCGTCGAGTCTCAGGTAGGAGATCTGCTTGCCGATCAGGGCGATCGCGTTCTGGTCGTACTCGTTGGAGGAGGCCGCGGCCATCGTCTGGCCGAGGTTCGTGATCTGCTCCAGGATCGAGAACTGCGTCATCTGCGCCATGTACTGGGCGCCGTCGGTCGGGTTGAGCGGATCCTGGTTCTGCATCTGGCCGATCAGCAGCTTCAGGAAGTCGTCCTTGCCGAGGATCGACGGGTCCTTCGGTCTCGTCGTGTCGTAGACGGACGGGGCTCTGGTCGACGAGTTGGCGGGATCTACGGGCATCGGTTCACGTCCTTGTTCACGCGAGCACGTCGACGAGCGCGCCGTTGGAGAGCTGGAGCGCACCGCGCGGAGCGGCGGGCGCGTCGGTCGCGACCGCGATCACGGTCTCCTCGCCGCTCGCGGCGCCGCGACCGCCGGAGCCGGAGCGGCCGGCGGCGAAGGCGCCGAAGCCGCGCTGGCCGCCGGCCTGCCCGGCCTGCTCGCCCGAGGCGCCGATGTCGAGCCGCACGAGCGAGAGGCCCTGCTGCTCGAGCGAGCGGCGCAGGTCGCCGCCCGACTGCTGCAGCAGCTGCGCCGCGGCGGCGCTGTCGGCGACGACGCGCGCGACGATCCCGTCGGCGGTGTTGCGGAGGTGGACCTCGATCGAGCCGAGCTCGACCGGCGACAGCGAGATGCGGGCGTGGGTGACGCCGCGCTCGGCGCCGGCGCGCAGCGCCAGCCGCACCGTCTCGACCGCATGGTCGAGCGTGACGGCGCGGCCGTGCGGCGCCGCCGTCCCGGCCGGGGCGGCGGCGTCGGCGAGCTGGTGGAGCGCCGTCGGCAGCGGCGCGGCGGGCGCGCTCGCCGGCGTGCTCGCCGCGGCGGCGGGCTGGGACGCGGCGGGCGCGGCCGCGCTCGCGGTCGTCGAGGCCGCGGTCGTCGGCTCGCCGGCGGCCTTCGCCGTCGTCGCCGCCGGATCGGCGGCGTGGCCGGCCGCGGGGCGCTGGGCGCCGCCGCCGGAGTCGGTGCGGCCGTCGCCGCCGCTCGCCTGACCGTCGCCGGCGGAGGCGCCGGCTCTCGCCTGCGTCTCGCCGCGGGCGGCGCTCGGCAGCTCGATCCGGCCCTCCGGCGCGGTCTGGGCCTGGTCGGCGGAGGCGGGGAGCGCGGGCGTCTCGACGGCGGTCGCCGGGACGGCGGCGACGCTCGACACAGACGCGGGGAGGGCCGTCGGCGCGGCCTCGCCGGCGACGGCCGGAGCGACCGGCGCGCCTGCCGGCGCCGCGTTCGACGCGATCGGCGGCGCGGCGGGCGCGGCCTGCGCGGCAGCAGCCGTCGCGGTCTGCTGCGGCGGCGCGGGCGCGACGCCGTCGAGCAGCGCGGCGAGCGCGGCCGCCAGCGTGGCGGGGTCGCCGGCCCCCGGCTGCGCCGGGTCGGCGTCGGCGGGCTGCGAACCGGTGCCGGGGCGGCCGGTCGCGCCGCCCGCGCCGTTCGCGCTCTGCTGCTTGGAGAGGCCTTCCGCAGTGGCGGTCCGGGCCTGCTGGTCGAGCACCGAGGCGAACGGGTCGCGTTCCGACGGTGCGGAGCGGCCCTTAGGCGGCCCCGTGGTCGCCGGCGGCGGCGCGGCCACCGGCGGCGGACTGGAGATGCTCATGTGATCGATCCCGATCCGGTCGTGGGAGGGAGCGCGCCGTGGGCCGGCGCGGCCGGTGCGCTGCGGTACTGGTCGGCGTAGGCGACGACCTTCTGCACGTACGCCTGCGTCTCGGCGTACGGCGGCACGCCGCCGAATCTTCTGACGGCGCCGGGGCCGGCGTTGTAGGCCGCGAGCGCCAGCGTGAGGTCGCCGCCGAAGGCGTCGAGCTGCTGGCGCAGGTAGCGCGCGCCGCCGTCGATCGACTGGGCCGGGTCGAGGCGGTCGGTGACGCCGAGCGAGGCGGCGGTGCCCGGCATCAGCTGCACGAGCCCGGCGGCGCCGGCGCCGCTGGTCGCGGACGGATCGAAGTTCGACTCCGCCCGGATCAGCCCCTTGAGGACGGCCGGGTCGAGCCCGTATCTCTGCGCCGCGGCGGCGATCAGGCCGTCGAACGGGCTCGGCTCGCCGAGGTTGGCGGTGCCCGCGGCGGTGACGTTCGAGCCGTAGCCGGCGCCCGGGGCGCCGAGCGCGGCGGAGGCGACCTGCTGGCCGACGCCGGCGGCGGTGAGGGCGGAGGCGAAGCTGGCGCCGCCGTGCTGCGCGGGCGCGGCCGGCGCTACCTGCTCGGCGCCGGTGGCGCGCGCGACGAGCGCCTGCAGCTCGGCGATCCGCGCGATCGCCGACTGCGCGCCGACGGCGCCGGGGGCGGCGACCGCGTCGACGGCGCTCACGGCGCTCTCCGGCGGTGGAGGGTGAGGGCGATCTCGTCCATCGCGGCGCCCTCGACGCGGGCGAGCTCGCGGACGTGGTCGATCCGCTGTCTCTCCTTCAGGCGCTCGAGCGCCTGGCGGTCGCGGGCGGCGACGACGAGCGCGGCGCGGCGCTGCTCGACCTCGGCCTCGTGGCGGACGAGGTCCTGCTGCCCGGCGACGCGGTCGCGCTCGACCCGCTCGAGGTACTGCTGGCGGGCGATCAGGTCGATCGCGCTGGTCGGCGCGGCGGCGAGGCTGCGCTGCTGCTCGCGCGCGGCGTCGAGCGTCTGCGCCGTCCTGCGCAGGCGCTCCTCGCAGTCGGTCCGGCGCGAGAGCGCGCCGGCGAGCTCTTCCTTGGCGAGGTCCTCGCCGCGCTCGCGCAGTGCGCGCACGCGCTCGAGGCGGAACTGGAAGGCAGTCACGACCCGGTGATCGACCCGACCCGCCCAACATTCACCCCCTGGACGGATGTTCGACTCACCTGCCTCGCCACAGATGGAGCCATGCCTACGCAACATCGTTGCGGCGCGCCTCCCACACGTGCATTCCATCTCGGCAGGCTGGGCCCATGACCGCCCTCGCACCCCCAACCCAGCCGGCCGATGTAGCGCCTACGCTCCTTCACATGACGCGACAAAGAGGACCGCTCAGACAGGAGGTCGGCGTGCGCGAACTTCACGACCAGCTCAGCCGCTACGTTCAGCACGTCGCAGACGGCGCCGAGGTCACCGTGACGATGCGCGGCACCCCGGTCGCCCGACTCGTCCCGGTCGACCCGCCGACCCGCTCGCAGAGCTGCGCGCCCGCGGCCTCGTCCGCGAGCCGACGACGACGCGACGGTCGCTGCCGAGACGGATCAGAGCGCGCGGCTCCATCTCCGAGCTTGTGGAGGAGCAGCGCTGAACGCCTACTTCGACACCTCCGCGCTCGTCAAGCTCCTGTTCGAGGAGGAGGGCTCGGACGTCGGCAGCGCGGGCGACCGGCTCGTCGTCGTCACCTGGGACCGACGGCTGGCCGACGCGGCCGTCGCCTGCGGCTGCGCGGTCGTGCCGCGCTGACGGCGGCGGCCGGCTCGGACGCGGTCGGTGCCCTCAGGCGAGGTTGGGCATCGCCGGTATCGCCGGGTTGCCGCCGCCCTGGGGCGGGGCCGCGGCGGGCGGCGGGGGCGCGGCGGGGGCCGCGGCCGGCTCGGGGCCGACGCCGGTGTGCTCGCCGACGCGGGCGGCGATGTCGAGCAGCAGCTGGTCGGCCTCGGCCGCCGTCGTCAGCTCCTCGACGCCCTGGCGCAGGAAGCGGTCGATCTGCGGTCGCAGCGCGATCGCGGCGTCGACGGTCGGATCGGTGCCGGACTGGTAGGCGCCGATCGCGATCAGATCTTCCTTCTCCTTGTAGGCCGCCATCAGCTGGCGGACGGCCTGGCCGGCGGCGCGCACCTCGGGCGAGACGACCTCGCCGACGAGGCGCGAGACCGACTGCAGCACGTCGATCGCCGGGTAGTGCGAGGCGTGCGCCAGCTCGCGCGTCAGCACGATGTGGCCGTCGAGGATCGAGCGGACCGCGTCGGCGATCGGCTCGTTCATGTCGTCGCCGTCGACGAGCACGGTGTAGAGGCCGGTGATCGAGCCGACCCTGGCGGTGCCGGAGCGCTCCAGCAGGCGCGGCAGCTGGGCGAAGACGCTCGGCGTGTAGCCGCGCGTCGCCGGCGGCTCGCCGATCGCCAGGCCGACCTCGCGCTGCGCCATCGCGAAGCGCGTGACCGAGTCCATCATCAGCATCACGTTCCTGCCCTGGTCGCGGAAGTGCTCCGCGATCGCGGTCGCCGTGAACGCGGCCTTGATGCGCACGAGCGCCGGCTGGTCGGAGGTCGCGACGATCACGACCGAGTGGGCGAGCGCGTCGCCGAGGTCGCGCTCGACGAACTCCTTCACCTCGCGGCCGCGCTCGCCGACCAGCGCGATCACGTTGACGTCGGCCGTCGTCGAGCGGGCGATCATGCCCAGCAGCGACGACTTGCCGACGCCGGAGCCGGCGAAGATGCCGAGCCGCTGCCCGCGCCCGCAGGGGACGAGCGCGTCGAGCGCGCGCACGCCGAGGTCGACGCGCTGCTGGATCCGCGGCCGCTCGAGCGGGTCGGGCGGCGAGGCGATCGTCGAGCGGGGCCTGCCGCCGGTCGCGCGCGGCATCCCGTCGATCGGCTTGCCGAGCCCGTCGATCACGCGCCCGAGCAGGTCCTCGCCGACGCGGATGCGGAAGGGGGTGCCGGTCGCGCGCGCGGTCGTCGCCGGCCCGATGCCGTGCATCTCGCCGAGCGGCATCAGCAGCGTGCGGGCGCCGCGGAAGCCGACGACCTCGGCCGGCACCGGCGGATGGCCGCGGTCGCCGTTGACCATGCAGATCTCGCCGACCTCGGCCTGCAGCCCGGTCGCCTCGACGACCAGCCCGATCAGGTCGCTGACGCGGCCGTGGCGGCGCGCCAGATCGCTCGCCCGCAGCACGTTGCCGACATGTCTGAGCGTGTCGCCGATCTCGGAGACGACGACGGCGTCGGGCGCCTGCTCCTCCGGGGTCACGCGAGCGCTCCTTCGTGCCACCTCGCCGGAAGAGCGAGCCGCCAGATCGCGGAAGGACGAGCCCCAAGGCGAGTTCTTCCAATGGAATGCAAGGCCTCCGGCCGCGGCATTCCACTCATTCCCCCAACTCCAGCTCCACCAGCTCGCGCGCGCGCATCAGCTGGGTCGCGACGGTCGCGTCGATCTGGCCCTCCTCGGTGCGCACGAGCGCGCCGCCGGGCGCGATCCGCCGCTCCGCCTGGACCTCGCAGTGCTCGATACCGCCGAGCCCGGTCACGAACGAGTCGGTCGCTTCGCGCACCGTCTCGAGGTCGTCGGGGTTGACGAGGATCGTCACGCGGCGCCGCTCGGCGAGGCGGCGCAGCGCGCCGCGCACGACGTCGACGATCCGCTCCGACTCGACCGCGAGCGCGCCGGCGACGATCTTCTCGGCCAGCTGCAGCGCCAGCTCGATCGCGTCGCGCTCGACCTTCGCGGCGGTCTCCTCGCGCACCTGCTCGACGCCGGCGACGGCCGCCTGCAGCGCGGCGACGGCGGCATCCAGCCCCGGCTGCGCCGCGGCGAGCGCGGCGGCCTGGCCGGCCGCGAAGCCCTCGGCGCGCGCCTGCTCGCGGATCTGCTCGGCCTCGGCGCGCGCGGCCTCCAGCGGATCCTCGACCTCTCTCAGCGCGACCGGTCTCGGCGGCTCGAGCTGCTCGAAGGCGTAGAGCGTGACCGGGTCCGCGGCGGCGTCAGACAATGGTGTCGCTCCCGCCGCGGCCGATCACGAGCGCGCCCGCGTCCTCGAGCCGGCGCACGATCGCGACGATCCGGCCCTGGGCCTCCTCGACGACGCGCTTGCGCTGCGGCGGCTGGTACTCCATCTCCTCGCGCAGCAGCGTCGCGCCGCGCTCGGACATGTTGCCAAGGATCCGCTCTCTGACCTCGTCGTCGACGCCGCGGAGCGCCAGCGCCAGGTCTCTCTGGTCGGCCTCGCGCAGCACGAGCTGGATCGAGCGGTCGTCGAGCTTGGCGATGTCCTCGAAGACGAACAGCAGCCGCCGCACCTCCTCGCCGAGCTCGGCGTCGCGCTCGGTGAGCGTGTCGAGCACGTTGCGCTCGGTCGGGCGGTCGGTGTAGTTGAGGATCTCGGCGAGCGACTTGACGCCGCCGGAGGAGCTGTACTCCTGCTGGACGACCGAGGCGAGCTTCTGCCGCATCACGCCCTCGATCTCCTTGACGACGTCCGGCGGCGTCTCGCTCATGCGCGCGATCCGCAGCGCGATGTCGGCCTGCTCCTCCTCGGGCAGGTGGGCGAGCACCTGCGCGGCGAGCGTCGTGTGGAGGTTGGCGATCACGAGCGCGATCGTCTGCGGCGCCTCGGCGCGCAGGAAGGTGACGATGTGCTCGGGCGGCGTGCGGCGCAGGAACTCGAACGGCCGCATCTCGATCACGGTCGAGAGCCGGCCGATGATCTCGGCGGCGCGCTCGGGCCCGAGCGCCCGCTCCAGCACCTCGCGCGCGTAGTCGACGCCGCCGGCGGCGAGCGAGTCGTAGGCCTGGACGGTCGCGACCAGCTCCTCGAAGACGAAGCCGACCGCCTCGTGGTCGATCTGCGTGAGCTTCGCCATCTCCAGCGAGAGGGTCTCGATCTCCTCGTCGCGCAGGTGCTTGAAGATCTCGGCGGCCTTCTCGGGCCCGAGCGCGACCAGCAGCACGGCCGCCTTGTGCCGGCCTCTCAGCCGCACCGGCGTTCTCTGCGGCAGGCGACGCGGCGCCGGCATCACGCCGGTCGGATCCTCGGCGCCTGCGGCTGGGAGTTGGATCGCCATGCTGCGCTAGTCCTCCTGCATCCACGCGCGGACGTGCTGCGCGACGCGCTCGGGGTCGCGCTCGACCAGTTCCTCGACCTGCATCCGCGCCGGGTTCTCGGGCGATCTGAGCGGCAGCACTCTCGTCGGCGCGACCGGCTCCTCGAACCGCTCCAGCTCGGCGAGCGTGCGCGGCGACTCGATCTCGCGCAGCCACGTCGGCTCGCCGGCGAGCGCCTCCTGCTCGCGCTTGCGCAGCTGGCGCGTGACGAGCGCGAGGAAGGCGAGCGCGGCGAGGCCGATCAGGGCGTATCTGGCGTACTCCCAGATGTCGTCGACCGGCGAGGCGGCCGGCGCTCTCGGCGGCTGGACGAAGGCGAGCTGGGAGACGGTCAGGACGTCGCCGCGCTCCTCGTCGATGCCGGCGGCGCTCATCACCGCGTCTCTGATGCCGGGGATCATCGTGGCCGGGATCGAGTCGTCGATCAGCACCGCGACCTGCTGTCTTCTGATCGAGCCGGGCGCGATTCTCGTGCGCGTGACGGTCTTGTTGACGGCGAGCGCCTCGTCCTCGGTCTCGCGTCTGTAGTCGGAGTCGCCGCCGCCCTGCTGGGCGTACGTCGGCGGGTTGTTGCCGGCCGTCCCGGCCGGGCCGCCGGCGCCGCCGGCTCTGCCGACGAGCGTCTCTCTCTCCGTTCTCGTCGCGGTCGGCGTCCCCGCTCTGCCGTAGACCAGTCTGTCCTGGGTCGCCTCGTTGGCGTCGAGGTCGGCGTTGACCTGGACCTGGACGTTCTCGGCGCCGATCGTGCGCGCCAGCATCGCGGTGATCGCGGAGGCCGCCTGCTGGTTGTAGCGCGCCTCGGCCGCCTGCTTGGCGAGCAGGCCGGAGGAGCCGCCCCCGCCGCTGGTCGCGGTCGGCCACAGCATCGTGCCGCTGCTGTCGGTGATCGTGACCTTGTCCGATCTCAGCCCGGAGACGCTGTTGGCGACCAGCTGCGCGATGCCGCGCACCTGCCCCTCGTCGAGCGCCGTTCCGCTCAGCAGCACCGCCGCCGTCGCGGGGTTGACGTTCTCGGCGAACAGCTGCGCCTCTCTGTCGGGCAGCACGAGCTGGACCTGGGCGCTGGAGACGCCGTCGATCTGCTCGATCGTCCGGGCGATCTCGCCTTCCTTGGCGCGCTGGTAGTTGACCTGCTGCTGGAAGTTGGAGGTGCCGAGCTTCTGTCTGTCGAGGATCTCGTAGCCCTCCTGCGTGCTGGCGGGCACGCCCGACTCGGCGAGCGCGATCCGCGCCTGCGCGGTCTCGCCTCTCTGGACCGCGACGGCGGTGCCGTTGTTCTGCAGCTCGAAGGGGATGCCTCTCGCCGACAGCGCCTCGGTGACCTTGCCGGTCTGCTTCGGGTCCAGGCCGGTGAGCAACGTCGTGTAGCTCGGCGCCGTGGCGATCCGGAAGAGCGCGAAGAAGACGACGACGACGGCGAGCGCCCCGACGGCGAGGACGATCTTGCCGCGGGTCGAGAGGTTTGCGAGCAGAGCGCGAGCGGGCATCGATCAGGGTCAGATCTGGGTGCGGAAGATCTCGGCGAGGGCCTCGGAGCCTCTCGTCCGGATCTGCCCCGCGAACTGCATCGCGAGCTGCGCCTTCTCGACGGCCACGACGGCGGAGACCAGATCGGTCGCCGTGCCGTTCGCGAGCGCCTGCCCTGCTTCGGCGGCATTCGTCTGCAGCTCGGAGAGCTTGCCGACCTCATTCGCAAGCATCTCGCCGAATCCTTCGCCGCTCGCCGGAACGGCGTCGACGGCGGGCGTGCCGGTCTCGACGGGCGGCAGCTGCGGGATGCCCTCGACCTGCCACTCGGCGGCGCCGGGGACCATCGAGGGATCGATCGCCTCGATCATCTGAGCAGCTCGAGCGTCTTGGTGAACATCTGCTTGGACGACTGCATCGCGGTCACGTTCGCCTCGTAGGAGCGGGAGGAGCTGATCAGGTCGACCATCTCGGTCACCGGGTTGACGTTCGGCATCTCGACGTAGCCCTGCGGGTTGGCGTCGGGATGGCCGGGGTCGTAGACGAGCTTCGTCGTCGGGTCCTGGACGATCGCGCCGACCTGCACGCCTCTGGCGCCCTCGACCGGGCGCACGCCGCCGATCGCGCCGGTGAGCATCGTCGAGAAGCTGGAGCCGCCGGCCTGCTGGAGGACGACCTCCTTGCGCTGGTAGGCGCCGCCGCCGGCCGCCCGCGTCGTCTGCGCGTTGGCGAGGTTCTCGGCGGTGACGTCCATCCGCAGGCGCTCGGCCGTGAGGCCGGAGCCGGCGATGTCGATCGCGTTGAAGAGGCCCATCAGCGGACGCCGATCGCGGTCTGCATGATGTGGACGCGCGCGGTCATCACCTGCACGAGCGACTGGTACTCGAGCGCGTTCTTCGCCAGCGAGGCGGCCTCCTGGTCGGCGTCGAGGCCGGAGCCGTCGGCGCGGACCGTGCGGGCCGGATCGGTCGTCGGGCGGAACGAGACGGTCGTCGGATCGGCGCCCGACGCCTGCGCCGCCCGCAGCGCGCTGTGGAAGTCGAGATCCTGCCGCTGGTAGCCCGGCGTGTTGATGTTCGCGAGGTTGTTCGTCAGCAGCTCCTGGCGCATCGAGGCGCCGCGGAGGGCGGTCTCGAGCGCAAGCTGCGTGCTGTCGAAGAGGCTCATGCGGGTCGCGGGTCCTTTCGGCCGTCCATGGAATCTCGGCGAGGTTGGGCGGGCCTGCTCATGGAGGTCCCTGCTTCTTCATGCCAGAACATCGGCCGCGCGAGAAGGTTCTTGAGCGGTGACATCCGGCCTGTCTGCTTGGCGACGGATCGGGCCGCTCTCAGCCGGCCCAGTCGAGGCCGCCCGAGGCGACGCCGGTCGTGCCGTAGCCGCGCGCGACGCGGCGGCCGAGCTCGACGTCGCCGATCGAGCGGCGCACCTCGGCGGCGCGCCGCCCCAGCTCGGCGGTCGTCTGCTCCTGCAGCGCCATCGCGCGCGCGAGCGCCGGCCGCGCGCCGGCCGGCGGCTCGGCCGGCAGCGCCTCCACGAGCGCGTCGCGCTCTCTCAGCAGCGCGTCGAGCTCCTCCAGCGTCGGCAGCTGCTCGCCGCGCACGAGGACCAGCTCGCGCTCGGCGAGCGCGGCGAGCGCCTCGTAGGGCTCGAGCTCGCTCATGCCGGAGCGGCGGCCGCGCCGCCGAGCTGGTCCCAGGCCTCGCGCAGCTCTCTCAGCAGGCCTCTGACCTGCTCGAGCTTCTCGGGGTCCTGTCTGATGCGGCCCTCGGCGATCAGGCGCTGGCAGAAGATGTAGATCGACTCCAGCCGCTGCGCGATCTCGCCCTGGCTCATGTCGAGCGTCGCGAGCAGGTGGTCGATGATCGCCTCCGCGCGACGAAGGCGGTCGTGCGAGGTCTGGATGTCGCCGCCGGCCATCGTGACCGCGGCCTGGTGGAGGAAGCGGCAGGCGCCGTCGTAGAGCATGACGACGAGCCGCTCCGGCGGCGCGGTCAGGACCGCGCTCTCACGATAGGCCTGCGGCGACGCCGCGAGATTGATGCTCATTGGCCTTCCGGGGATCGAGGGATGAAACCAACCGTCGTCCAGAGTGATCGGATCGGCGGCCGGGAGTTTGAGCCGGCCGCCGTCCTCTGACCGCGATCAGGCGCCGAGCGACGCCAGCTGGCCCGACAGCCACTGGCTCTGCTGCTGGCTCTTGGCCAGCGCGACCTCGAGCGCCGTGAACATCGCCTGCAGGCTTCTCTCGCGCACCGACAGGCGCGCGTCCATCTGCGTCATCTGCGCCTTGAGGTGCTTCAGCTCCTCGTCGGCGCCGTCGATGCGCGTGTGGAGCACGCCGTCGGCCCGGACGGCGGTGTCGATCGCCGCCTCGAAGCCGCGCGCCCAGCCGCCGACGTTGTCGACGCCGGCGAGCAGGTCGCGGACGCCGTTGGGATCGTTGGTCAGCGCCGTCGTCAGCTTCTCGACGTCGAGCGTCAGTCTGCCGGCGAGCGCGTCTCTGGAGGTCGAGGAGGAGGCGGCGCCGGTCGAGATGCCGAGGTCGGCGAGGCTGTTCATCTCCTCGGGCAGCCCGCTGAGCGGCGTGTAGATCAGCTGGCGCATCTCGGTCAGCAGGCTCGACAGCTGGCGGTCGCCGAAGAGCACGCCGGCCTTGAGCTGCGCCGCGGTCCGTCTGTCGGGGACGCCGTTCTTGATGTCCTGCTGGGTCCGCTCGTCGGGCACCGACTTCTCGTCGAGCTTCGAGCGGATCGCGTCGAGCGCGCCGTTGTAGGCGTCGACGAACGCCTGCAGCTTTCTCTGGATCGCCTCGGTGTTGGCGCCGGGGGCGCCGACCGAGACGGTGACCGGGCCCGACGCCGAGGTGATCCCTCTGAGCGTCAGCGTGACGCCGGCGATCGCGTCTCTGACGACGTTCTCGCTCGATCTGCGGAGCTCGCCGTCGACGGTGAAGATCGCGTCTCTGCCGGCGCGCGCCTTCGTCTCGTCCTCGACCAGCGAGCCGTTCGGGCCGACGTCGATGAAGCTGTCGACCGCGCCGGTTCTGCGGCTGGAGAAGACGATCGTCCCGTCGTCGATCGCGGCCGCGTAGACGGTCGCGTCTCTGTCGGTGTTGAAGGCGGTCGCGAACTCCTGCGCCGTCATCCCGGCGGTCACTCTCGTCGCGTGGCCGTCGATGACGATCTCGCCGTCCGCGGTCGGGCTCGTGAAGGCGAAGGTGCGCTGCGCGGCGTTCGCCAGCTGCGAGACCTCGATCTGGTAGCCGCCGACGCCGGCGCCCGAGGTGCTCGTCGCCGCGACCTTCGTCGGGTCGCTCGACTCGACCGCCTGCGTCTGTGCCCACAGCGCGACCGAGCGCAGGTCGGCCGCGGCCGTCTGGACCGCTCTCAGCTTCGTCTGGAAGTCTCTGAGCAGCTGCTGGCGGGCCTCGATCAGCGTCTGCTTGGTGTCGAGCAGCATCCGCGGACGCTTCTCGATCGCCATCATCTGGGCGAGGATGTCCGCGGTGGGGAGACCGGACGCGAGGCCCGAGACGCTCCAGGTCGACATCAGTCGAGTCCTCCTGTCGTGGCGACGTCGAGCAGCTTGCTCGGCGGGATTCTGCGAAGCAGGTTTCCGTCGAGGTCGCGGACCTCGATCGTGAGCCGTCCGGAGTCGGCGTCCTGCGAGAAGCGCAGCTCGCGCCCCTGGGCGCGCAGCTGCTGGTAGGCGCGGGAGGCGGCGTCCATCGCGTCGAGGACCTCGCGCGGCGGGCTGTCGGGGATCGTGTCGCCCGAGATGTCGGCGCGCACGACCGGCACGGGCTGCAGCGGGCGCGGCGCCGGCGAGGGCGTCCGATGCGCGGGGCTGTAGCTGGTCGGTCCGACTGGCGCGACGTCCAGGTTCATGGGCGGGTCCTCCGGGCGTCCACCCCCCGGTGGGACGCCGTCTCCGTTGCGGTCTCCCATCGTGGTCGGCGGGCCGCAGGCGAACTTGAGGCCCGCTCGACGGACGATCGAGCGCCGTCGCTCAGGCCGCCAGCGGCTCGAGTCGCTGCAGCAGCCGCGCCGCACGCGCATCCTCCGGATCGAGCGCATGCGCCTCGCGCGCGAAGTCGAGCGCCTCTTCGGTCATCCCCTGCGCGGCCGCGGCCTGCGCGATCCCCACGAGCGCGCGCACGTCGCGCGGGTCTTCGCTGCAGACGGCCATCCACTCCTCCGCGGCCGAGGCGAGGAAGCCGCGGCGGAGGTACATGTCGGCGAGCAGCTCGCGGCGCTCGCGCGGCGGCAGCGGCGTGCGCTCGACGAGCGCGACGAGCTGCCCGAAGGCGTCGACCTCCTCGACGCGCAGCAGCGCCTCGAGCGTGACCGCCAGCAGCGGCAGCGCCGCCGCCGGCAGCTGCGCCACCGGCGGCTCGCCGCCGTCGGCGAGCGCCAGCCACGACTGGAACAGCTCGCGGTCGCCGGGCGCGAGCGAGGCGGTCGCCGCCAGCACCTCGGCGGCCCGCTCGAGCTCGCCGCCGACGATCCGCGCGAACAGCTCGCTGCGGCGCGCGGCGCCGGCGTGGGGCTCGGCGTCGTCGAGCGCGGCGGCGGTCTCGGCCGCCTCCGCGTAGCGCCGCTGCGTCAGCAGCGCCTCCGCGAGCGCGACCCGCGCCGCGCCGTTGGCCGGCTGGCGCTCCAGCAGGACGCGGTACTGCGCCTCGGCCGCCGCGGCCTCGCCCTGCTCGTACAGCGCGGTCGCGAGCATGTAGCGGACGGTCGGGCCGAGGTCGCCGACGTGGTGCTCGACGCGCGCGACGACGGCCGCCGGGTCGAGGCCGTCGGCGAGCATCGCGCTCGCGAACGGCAGCACGATCCCGAAGAACTCGGGATGGGCCGACAGGCAGGGGTCGAGCAGCGCGACGGCGGCGGCGTGGTCGCCCTGCCGGCGGCGGATCTCGGCGAGCGCGATCGTCGGCAGGTAGGTGCCCATGCCGACCGTCGCGGTGTAGCGGCCGGGCGCGTCGCCCATCTCGATGCAGCGCTCGAACCGCGCGACGGCGGCGTCGAGGCGCCCGAGCTCCTGCTCGCAGCAGGCCTGCTCGTAGACGAGGTCGGTGAAGCCGGGGAAGAGCTCCAGCCCCTCGGCGGCGCGCGCGATCGCGTCCTCGTGGCGGCGGCAGACGCGCAGCGCGCGCACGAGGCGGCTGACGAGCGCCGGCATGTAGCCCTGCGTCGTCTCGCCGCCTTCGGCGCGCGCCATCCGCCACGCCGCCTCGAACTCGGCCAGCGCGCGCTCGGCCTCGCCGGCGGCGGCGTACTCGGAGCCGAGGTTGAAGAGCAGGAAGGTCGAGTCGCCCTGCTCCTCGCGCTGGCGCAGCAGCAGCTCGACGTTGCGGCGCGACTTCTCCTTCGCGTCGCGGACGGCGCCGAGGTAGCCGTAGTGCTCGACGCGGATGTCGGTCGAGCGGATCCGCTCCGGCAGGTGACGCGGGAGCGTGTCGAGGATCTGCTCGTGCAGGCGCCCGGTGAAGCGGTACTGCGGCCGCGCGCGGAAGACGCGCAGCGCGTTGTGGACGGTGGCGCTGCCCTCGCCCAGCTCGCCGGTGTAGTTGGTCTCCGACAGGAAGAACGCCTCGCGCCAGGTCTGGCCGAGCAGCGACCGCAGCTGCGGGCCGTCCTCGACGACGAGCACCTCGTCGGCGTCGAGGTACATCAGCCAGTCGCCGGTCGCGGCGTCGAACGAGACGTTGCGCGCGTCGGCGAAGGAGCCGGTCCACTCGTGGTGCAGCACGCGCGCGCCGAACGACTCGGCGATCTCGACGGTGCGGTCGGTCGAGCCGGTGTCGACGATCACGAGCTCGTCGGCGAACTCGGCGACGGCCGCCAGGCAGCGCGGCAGCATCTCCTCCTCGTCTCTGACGATCATGCAGAGCGAGAGCGTCAGCCCCTCGGCCGGCCGCGCCCGCTCGGCGACCCGCTCGGCGCGGCGGCCGAGGCCGGCGACGGCGACCGCGAGCGCCTTCGGCACCGCGTTGGCGGGCGGCGCGCCGGCGCGGCGGCGGCGGGCGAGCTCGGCGAGGTTGCGCCCGACCTCGGGCAGCTCGGGATCGAGCCGCCGCGCGGCGGTGAACAGCGCGTGGGCGGCCGGCAGGCCCCACAGCTCGTAGAAGAGGACGCCCGCGTAGTTGAGCAGCACCGGCTCGCGCGGCTCCTCCTCGAGCACCGCGACCAGCTCGTGCGCGACGGCGGCGTAGAGCGCGGCGACGCGCGAGCGCTGCTCGAGCTGGGCGTGGCGCAGGCCCGCCTCGACGAGCGCCTTGCGACGGGCGTAGCGCTCGTGCACGTCGTCGAGCGCGGCCGCCTCGGCGAACAGCGCGCGGAAGCCGTCGAGGTCGCCGCGCGCGAGCAGCGCCGCGGCGGCGGCCGCCGGGTCGATCGGCGTCGATGCGGAAGACGGTGTGGAGCCGGTGAGGCGGAGCGCCATGGGGAGGGACCTCCAACGGGAGCGGACAACCGCAGTCATCGGCCGCAGGCGCCGACTCCTGAGCGAGCTGGTCGGATCGACCCTCGGAAAGGCCCGTAAACCCTGGGTTTTCACGCTTCCGGGACGAGCCCTTCCCAAACGGGGTTATGTCCCCGACTCCCCCTCCCTGGACGGATGTTGGGTGCCGGGTACCCCAATCGGGCTATCCAGGCCGCGCCGTCGCAGTCCGATACCTGCCGCGCACCCCCAACCCCACAGGTAGTCCCTCGAACCCCCAGGAAGGCACCGGAGCATGAAGCTCGACACGAGGCGTCACACCCGCATCTCCGCAGAAGATGCGCTGACGCTGTGGCGGCAGTACAAGGAGAGCGGGGATCGCGCCGTGCGCGACCGCCTCGTCCTCACATTCGCCCCGATGGTGAAGTACATCGTCTACAAGAAGGTGCGCGAGATCCCGGCCCGCTGCGAGGTCGAGGACTTCATCTCATGCGGCCTCGAGGCGCTGATCCACTCGATCGAGCGCTACGACCCCGCCAAGGGTGCGACGCTGGAGCAGTTCGCCTGGACCCGGATCCACGGCGCCGTGCTCGACGAGCTGCGCCGCCAGGACTGGGCCCCGCGCTCGCTGCGCCGTTGGGAGCGCGACATCAACCAGGCCCGGGAGCACTTCATCGGCGTCCACGGTCGGCGGCCCTCGCGCGAGGAGCTGGCCGGGGCGATCGGCACGACGCCCGCCGAGCTGCGTGCCCGCGAGGACGAGATCGTCGCCTCCGACGTGACGTCGCTGAACACGCTCGTGCTGAGCGACGACGAGACCGCGATCGAGCGGATCGACACGCTCGTGAGCGAGGACCGCTTCGCCGACCCCGAGCACCACACCGCCCGCGACCAGGCGAAGATGCGCTTCCGCGAAGCGTTCGAGCGGCTCCCCCGCCGCGAGCGCGAGGTCGCCGTCCTGCTGTACGTCAAGAACCTGACCCTGCGCGAGATCGGCGCGATCCTCGGCGTCTCCGAGAGCCGCGTCTGCCAGATCCACGGGCAGCTCAAGCGGATGCTCAAGGAGGAGCTGTCCGCCGACTCCGTCCTCTTCAGCGAGGTCGCCTGACCGTCGCGGCGGCGGAGGACCGCCGCCGCGACCGTCAACGCGGGACGATCCGGACCGTCGCGCCGCCGTCGGCCGCCACCGGCAGCGCGAGCGTGTCCGAGCGGGTGACGAGCTCGCGCCGGAGGAGCAAGCCGTCGCCGGGGCCGTCGCCGACGATCGTCGCGTCGTACCGCCGCCCGGCGGCGAGGAACCGCAGCGGCACCGAGACCGTCGCGGCCGCGCCGGCGCGGATCGTGCCGACCCACCAGTCGCCGCCGTCGCGGCGGGCGAGCGTCGCGTCGCGGCCGGGGTAGCCGCCGACCAGCCGCGTCTCGTCCCACGCCGCCGGCACGGCCCGCAGCAGCTCGAGCGCCTCGGGACGGGCCGCGTACGCCTCCGGGCTGTCGGCGAAGTGCTGCAGCCCCGACTCGAACACGACCGACAGCGCCAGCTCGTGGCCGGCGGTCGACGCGCGGCCGGACGCCGAGAAGGTGACCGGCGTGTAGTCCATCGAGCCGACCGCGTTGCGCGTGAACGGCAGCGTCGCGTTGTGGGCGGGCGTGACCGCGCTGCCGCCGCTCATGTTGAACTCGGCGCCCATCACCGCCTCCATCGTCATCACGTTCGGCCAGCGGCGCTGGATGCCGCGCGGCAGCGTGCAGCCGTGGAAGTTGACGAGCAGCCGGTGGGCGGCCGCGGCGCGGGCGGTGCGGTCGAACCACGCCATCCGCGGCTGCGCGTCGGACTGCGGGAAGTCGAGCTTCACGCCGGCGACGCCCCAGCCGGCCCAGCGGGCGAACAGCTCGGCCCGCTCGGCGTCGGTGTCAACGTCGCTCCAGCGCGCCCACAGCAGCACGCCGACTCCGCGCCGGCGCGCGTGCTCGACCAGCTCCGGCACCCAGCCGTCGCTCCAACCCTCGTCGACGAGCACGTACTCCCAGCCGGCGTCGGCGGCGAAGTCGACGAACTGGCGCTGGCGCTCGAACGACCACGGGCTGCCGGGATCCGACCACCACGACCAGGCGACGCGGCCCGGCTCGATCCAGCTCGCGTCGGCGATCTGGGAGCGGCCGCCGAGCGCGGTGACGAGGTCGGACTCGACGATCGTCGCGAGGTCGCCGACGACCGCGACGCGCCACGGCGTCGCGAGCGGCCGCCTCGCGTCGATCCGGCCCTGCGGCACGACACGCAGACGGTCGCGCCGCGCCGCCGAGACGACGAGGTGGGAGGCGGCGTAGCTGCCGGTGACGTCGCTCTCGCTCAGCAGCGCCCACGTTCCGCCGGCGAGGGAGAAGAGCGCCGGGAAGGCGTAGCGGCCCGGCGCGACGGCGCGCATCCGCGCCGGCTCGTAGGGCTGCTCGTAGTTGGAGACCCAACGCTGCAGCCACGAGCGGGCGCCGCCGGGGACGGTGAAACTCGACCGCTCGCCGGTGACGCGGACGCGGCCGCCGCCGCGCAGCAGGTAGCGGTAGGCGACGCCGTCGGCGGTCGCGACGAGCTCCAGGTCGACCCGCGCCTTCCCGCGGCGGAAGCGCAGCGTCTGGCCGCGGCCGCGGAGGCGGTGGAGCCGGCGCTTGCCGGTCGGCGTCGACCAGCGCTGGTCGACCGTGCGCGTGGCGCGGCCGGCGAAGCGCAGCCCGCGCGCGAGCGACCCGGCGGAGGTCGCGATGCCGAGCTCGCCGCGGAGCACCTGCGCGCCGGCGCGCCGGACGGTCAGCCGCAGCGGCGCGCCCGGCTGCCGTTGGCTCACCTCGGCGCCGATCCGGCCGTCGAGCGAGCGGATCGTCCAGCGCTGCGGCTGGGCCGCGCCGGCCGCGACCGCCGGCATGAGGAGCGCCGCCGAGAGGACGGCGGCGACGATCGCCTTGAGCATCCGGCCGGAGGGTACCGGGAGCGCCCGCCGCGACCGCGCCGCACGGCGCCCCCGGCCCGCGAGACGGCGCCGGTCGCTAAAGCTCCGCGCCGGGCGGCCGACCACCAGGGGCACTATGGAGCGTGGTCTCTACATCGCCGCATCCGGCATGCTCGCCGAGCAGATGCGGCAGGACGCGATCGCGAACGACCTCGCGAACGCCTCGACGCCCGGCTACAAGGCCGACCGCGTCACGCAGACGAGCTTCGGCGACCTGCTGCTGAGCAACAGCGCGACCGGCCAGGTCGTCGGCCCGCTCGGCATGGGCGCCTTCGCCGACGAGATGGTCACCAACCTCGCGCCGCAGGCGCTGCGGGTGACCGACGAGCCGCTCGACCTCGCGATCGCGGGCGAGGGCTGGTTCGCCGTCCAGACCGAGCAGGGCGTGCGCTACACCCGCAACGGCCAGTTCAGCTCCTCGCCCGACGGGATCCTGATCGACCAGCTCGGCAACCCCGTGCTCGGGCCCGGCGGCCAGCCGGTGCGGCTCGACGCGAGAGGGCAGGTCGTGCCCGGCAGCGTCGGGGTCTTCGCCGTCGCCAACGCGGCGAAGGTCGGCGACAACTACTTCACCGGCGCCGCCGGCGGCCAGGCCGCGGGCGAGGTCAAGGTCGGCGCGCTGGAGGGCTCGGGGATCGACCCGGCCCGCACGATGGTCGACATGATCGCCTCCTTCCGCGCCTACGAGGCCGGCCAGAAGGTGATCAGCACGATCGACGACACGCTGCGCCGCACGTCGACCCAGGTCGGCAACTCGACCGGCGGGGCGTTCTAGCCGAGACGGCGGCGCTCAAGTCCCGCGCGCCGCGACCGATCACCAGGGACGAACGAACCGGGAGCCGACGCGCTGGACCGCACTGCGGAGGCCGCGCTCCCACACCCGATACGACCTCCAACGCTCGAGGACAGGGATGCTCCAAGGCCTCTATTCGGCGGCCGCCGGCATGACAGCGCAGCAGCAGCGGATCGACGGCGTCGCGAACGACCTCGCGAACGTCTCGACGACCGGCTACAAAAGCGTGCGCGTCGGGTTCCGCGACCTGCTCTACAACCCGCGCGGCGACCAGGCCGGCGAGACCGTCGCCGCCGGCGCCGGCACCGCGGCGACCCTCTTCGGCCGCTCGCAGGCGCAGGGCGCGCTGTTGACGACCGACCAGCCGCTCGACGTCGCGATCCAGGGCAGCGGCTTCTTCCAGGTCCGCACCGCCGACGGCCAGCTCGCGCTGACGCGCGACGGCACCTTCCGGCTCGACAGCCTTGGGCGCCTCGGCACCGCCGACGGCGCGCTGCTCGTGCCGCCGATCCAGGTCCCGCGCGACACGCCGATCGACAGGATCTCGATCGCGACCGACGGCACGGTGCGCGTCAACGAGGGCCAGGTCGTCGGCCGCATCCAGCTCGTCACCGTGACCGCCCCGGACGGCCTGCGCCCACTCGGCGACAACCGCTTCGCCGTGACGCCCGAGAGCGGCGCCGCGCGGGCCGCCGGCGCCGACGCGCAGCTGCTGCAGGGCCGGCTCGAGGGGTCGAACGTGAACATGTCCGACGCGATGGTCGACATGATGAACGCCCAGCGCGCCTTCCAGCTCGCCTCCAGAGCGATCCACATGCAGGACCAGATGCTCGAGGTCGCCAACCAGGTGAAGCGATGACGGGAAACTGCGGCCTGCGGCCTTGTTTCCTTGGCGAGAACTCGCCTGCGGCTCCTTCTCGCCGGGCGCAGCCTCGCCTCCGCGGCGGGGCCTCGCCTGCGGCTCCTTCTCGCCGGGCGCAGCCTCGCCTCCGCGGCGGGGCCTCGCCTGCGGCTCCTTCTCGCAGCGGGGTGTCGCGATGAGCGGCGGGCTCGCTCCGATCGACGCGGCGCTGCTGCCGGCCGACATCCGCCAGGGCTCGCAGACGCGCCGCGACGCCTACGTCGCGTCGCTCGGCTTCGAGCAGATGCTCGTCCAGCAGCTGACCGAGTCGCTCACCTCCTCCGCCAGATCGGCGGTCGGCGGCGACTCGCCGTACGCGAGCATGATGCCGACGGCGATGGCCGACGGGATCATGGAGGCCGGCGGGCTCGGGCTCGCGCGCCAGCTGACCGACTCGATCGTGCCGGAGGAGCGGAGATGAACCCGACCGCCCAGCGCCAGGCGCTCGTCGACCCGCTGCTGACGGGCGACGTGATCGGGCACCTCGACGCGCAGATCGCCTCGGCCGCCCGGCTGCTGGAGATCGTGATGGCCCAGCACGCCGCGATCGGCGAGCGCGACATCGACGGCGTCCTGCACCAGGTCAGCGCGCTCCAGGCCGAGTTCCAGCGCCGCGCGCGGATCGAGGAGGAGCGCGCCCGCCTGCTGGCGCGCGCCGGCGCCTCGCTTGGGCTGTCGCCGGCCGAGGTGACCGTCACCCGCATCACGATGCTGATGGACCCGGCCAACGCGCAGATCGCGCAGGCGCGCAGCGGCGAGCTGCAGCGGCTGCTGGCCGAGCTGACGAGGCAGCACGCGCTCAACCAGGCGCTGATGCGCCAGGAGCTGTCGTTCCTCGACCACCTGCTCAACGTCGTCGAGCCGGTCGGCGCGCTCGGCTACGAGTCGCGCGGAACCGCCAACGCGATGCCGGCGGCGACGCCGCCGGGCCACCACTCCCTCGACCTCCACGCCTGAAGGGCCCAGCACATGCCGATCTCATCCTTCATGGGCCTGCAGACGTCGCTGCGAGGCCTGATCGCCCACCAGCAGGCGATCAACGTCACCGGTCACAACATCTCCAACGCGAACACGCTCGGCTACTCCCGCCAGGAGGCGGTGCTGACGGCGATGAACGCGCTCGTGGTCCCGGCGAACTCCGTCATCACCGGCGCCGGCGCGCAGCTCGGCACGGGCGTCGACGTGACGCAGATCCGCCGCATCCGCGACACCTTCCTCGACATCCAGTACCGCACGGCCAACATGCAGCTCGGCGGCGCCGCGGCGCGCTCGAACTCGCTGGAGCAGATCGAGCTGTCGTTCGGCGAGCCGTCGGAGAACGGCGTCAACGAGCTGCTGAAGAACTTCTGGGACGCCTGGAGCAACGTCGCCAACGCGCCCGAGCCGGCGCCGGCCCGCACCGCCGTCGTCGAGGCCGGCAACTCGCTCGCCTCCGCGCTGCAGACGGTCTACCAGCAGCTGACGACCGTCGCCAGACAGGCGCAGGCCGAGTACGACAGAATCACCGGCGCCAACGGGAACGTCGAGCTGTGGGCGCGCGAGCTCGCGCAGCTCAACGAGACGATCGCCCACGCGGTGATCGTCGGCCAGGCTCCCAACGACCTGCTCGACCGCCGCGACCTGCTGATCGACAGACTCTCCGAGCTGGCGCAGGTCTCCGTCGCCGAGACCGACAGCGGCGCGGTCAGAGTCGAGTTCGGCGGCGTCACGCTGGTCGACCCGGCCGCTGCCGGCGGCTTCACCTGGCCGCAGACGCTGACGAGACCGGGCGGCAAGCTCGGCGCGCTGCAGGACCTCGCCGCGCCGACCGGCCCGGCGCTCAGCTTCCGCGACAGACTCGACGCGGTCGTCGCGGACCTCGTCAGAAGAGTCAACGCGATCCACTCCGGCCCCGGCGGGGTCGACTTCTTCGACCCGGCCGGCCTGACCGCCGACAGCATCTCGGTCGTCGCGACCGAGGCGACCGTCGTCAGAGGCAGCACGCCAGACGCCGGCAGCAACGACGTCGCGCTGGCGCTGGCGCAGCTGCGCGGCGGCTCGCAGGACAGAGCGTACGCGGCGCTCGTCGCCGAGGTCGGCGGCGTCGTGCGGGCCAACATCAACGAAGAGGCCAACCAGCAGGCGCTCGTCGACGCGATCGAGAACCGCCGCCAGAGCGTCCAGGGCGTCTCCCCCGACGAGGAGATGGTCAACCTGATCCGCTTCCAGCGCGGGTACCAGGCGTCGTCGCGCACGATGTCGACGCTCGACGAGATGCTGGACACGCTGATCAACCGGACCGGAAAGGTTGGGCTGTAGCCGATGTCGATGCGGATCACCGCCCAGATGACCGCCCGGAGCACGCTCCGCGACCTCCAGGGCAACCTCAACTCGCTCTCCGACCTGCAGCGCAAGATGTCGTCGGGCAAGGAGATCACGCGCCCCTCCGACGATCCCTACGGCGCCAGCCGCGCGCTCGAGCTGCGCGGCGAGCTCGGCGGGCTGCAGCAGTATCAGCGCAACGTCGACGACGGGACCTCGTGGCTCGACGCCAGCGACACCGCGCTCGGCAAGATCGGCGACGCCGTCCAGCGCATCCGCGAGCTGCTGATCCGCACCAGCACCGACTCGGCCGGCCCGAGAGCGCGCGAGGCCGCCGCCGAGGAGATCGACCAGCTGATCGAGACGATCAAGCAGGAGGCGAACGTCCAGTACGCCGGCCGCTACATCTTCTCGGGCACCGCGACCGACAGAGAGCCCTACACGCTCGGCGGCGCGGACACCTTCAACGGCAACACCGACGGGGTCCGGCGCGAGATCGGCCCGAGAGTCGAGCTGACGGTCACGACCGACATCTCGGGGCTGCTCGGCAACGGCACCGCGGCCGCCGACGACGGCCTGCTGCACACGCTGCGCGACATCGCCGCCGACCTGCGCGCCGGCGAGGGCGACAGACTGCGCGGCACCGACATCCAGCGCCTCGACGCCAACTTCGACCGGCTGAACGCGATCCGCGCCGACATCGGCGCCCGCACCAACCGGATGGTGATCGCGGACGCGCGCCTCGCCTCGCTGGAGGAGAACTCGATCAGACTGCTGTCGAGCGTCGAGGACGCCGACGTGCCGAAGACGCTGATCGAGTACACGACCCAGCAGGCCGCGTACAACATGGCGCTGAAGGCGGGCGCCAACGTCGTCCAGAACTCCCTGATGGACTTCCTGCGCTAGCGACTCCCGGAGGAGCTGCCTTGCCTCTCACGATCGACAGCACGCGCTTCGGGACGATCGAGATCGACCCCGACAGCGTCGTCGAGTTCCCGCACGGCCTGATCGGCTTCGAGTCGCGCCGCTTCGCGCTCGTCGCGCGCGAGGCCGACGCCGAGTTCCTCTGGCTGCACTCGGTCGAGGACCCCGCGCTCGCGATCCCGGTGACCGATCCGCGCCGCTTCTTCAGCTCCTTCACGCTGGAGCTCGACGACGAGGAGCTGGAGCGACTCGGGCTGCCGCGGCTCCCCGCGACCGACATCTATGTCACCGTTCGAGCAAGCGACCAGCTCGAGGGCTTCACCGCGAACCTCCGCGCGCCGATCGTGATCGCCGGGGGTCGCGGCCACCAGGTGATCAACCAGGCGGCCGGAGCGCCGTTGCGCGCCCCCCTCTTCGGGGAGCTCGCGGCGGAGGCGGCGAACGCGGCGGAACGCGCCGCCTGACGCTCCCCGGGCCGGGTCGGCCATCCACCCGAGTCCAAGGAGGAACGTCGTGCTGATCATCACCCGGAGGCCGGGCGAGAAGATCGTCCTCGGCGACGACATCACGGTCACGGTGATGGAGGTCAGCGGCCAGACGGTCCGCCTCGGGATCGACGCGCCGAAGTCGCTGCCGATCTACCGCGAGGAGATCTGGGCGGCGGTCAAGCAGGAGAACGAGGCGGCCGCCGGCGCCGGCGAGATGCCGCCGCTGCCCGGTCGCCGCACGCCCCCCGCGAGAGACTGACGAGCACCGGTCCGGAACGGGTCCGATGCGCGCCGGCGCGCCCAGCTCCAGCGCCGGCCGGCAGAGCGCCCGCGCTGGCCGCGACCGGGACCGTCCTCCGCTTCGCGGCGCCGTAAGGTGGTCTTCATCGCCCACCACCAAGGACACGCGGGATCGGTGTAGTAGGACGCATGGATGACGGGCACGCGTCGCACAATCTCGGTCACCCCATGAGCACGATGCTGGGAACGCTGCTGAACGGTCGCTATCGCCTCGAGGCCCGCATCGGGACGGGCGGCATGTCGACGGTCTACCGCGCGCTCGACGAGACGCTCGAGCGCCAGGTCGCGATCAAGCTGATGAACCGCGAGATCGCGTCGGACTCCGACCAGCTGGAGCGCTTCCGCCGCGAGGCGCGCGCCGTCGCCCAGCTCTCCCATCCGCACATCGTCGGCGTGATCGACGCCGGCGAGGACGCCGGCCGCCCGTACATCGTCTTCGAGTACGTCGAGGGCGAGACGCTGAAGGAGCGGATCCGCCGCCTCGGCCAGCTGCCGATCGGCGAGGCGGTCGCGTACGCGATCGAGATCGCGCGGGCGCTCGGCGCCGCGCACGCGCGCCACATCGTCCACCGCGACGTCAAGCCCCAGAACGTCCTGATCGACGAGGAGGGCAGCGCGAAGGTCACCGACTTCGGGATCGCCCGCACGCTCGACGAGGAGGGGCTGACGCAGGACGGCCGCGTTCTCGGCACGACCGACTACGTCTCGCCCGAGCAGGCGCTCGGCCACGACGTCACCGGGCAGTCGGACCTCTACTCGCTCGGCGTCGTGCTGTTCGAGATGCTGACCGGGATCGTCCCGTTCAGAGGCGAGAACCAGGTCGCCGTCGCGATGAAGCACGTGCGCGAGGAGCTGCCCGACGTGCGCGAGCTGCGGCCGGAGGTGTCGGCGTCGCTGGCCGCCGTCGTCGACCGCGCGACGGCGAAGGACCTGCGCGAGCGCTACCGCAGCGACGAGGAGCTGATCGACGACCTCGCCGAGGTGCTCGCGCTCGAGACGGCGCGCGCCGGCAGCGCGACCGGCGAGGTGACGAGCGTCATCAGGACGCTCCCGAGAAGCGCGCAGCGGCGGGTGCCGCTGCGGGTGCGGCGGCCGGCGTGGGTCGCGCTCGCGGCGCTGCTCGTCGTCGCCGCGCTGGTCGTCGCGATCGTCGTCCTGCCCGAGCGCACCCAGCGCGGCACGGGGACCGACAGCCGCACGCCGCAGAGATCGTCCGGCGGCGCCCAGCTGTCGCAGATCAGCCTGAGGTCCGACAGCGCGACCGACTACGACCCCGAGGGCGACGGCGTCGAGCACGCGAACGAGACCCAGTTCGCCGTCGACAACAACCAGTCGACCTTCTGGAGCACGGAGACGTACGAGAACGCCGTGCTGCCGAAGGCCGGCGTCGGGCTCGCGGTCGACCTCTCGCCGGGCGCGGTGCTGAAGCGGATGGTCGTCTCGACCTCGACGCCCGGCTTCTCGGCCGACGTCTACGTGACCGACTCCGCCGAGCTGCCGGAGCAGATCTCCGACCCGGCGTGGACGAAGGTCGGGAGCGCCGCCGACGTGCGCGGGAGACAGCCGATCGACCTCGACACGGCCGGGCGCAGAAGCCGCCACGCGCTGCTGTGGATCACGAGACTGCCGTCGGGCGGTCAGGTCGAGATCAGAGAGATCGCGCTGCTGCGCTGAGCGGCCGCGCGGTCGCGCCGGCGTGCGCCCCGCCCGGCGTGCGCCGACGCGACGGCCGGACTGCCGGCTCAGTCGTCGCGGTCGAACCAGCGCCCGTTCGGGGTGCCCTCCGCCGGCCCGTTCCCGCTCCCGTTTCCGTTCCCGTTGCCGTTGTTCCCGCTGTTCCCGTTGCCGTTGCCGCTGCCCGGCCCGGGCGCGCCGCCGTCTCCGTCGCCATCCCCTCCTGGGTCCCCGCCGCCGGGGTCGACCGGGGCGACGTAGCGGCCGACGAAGATCCGCACCGGACCGCCGGCTCTCGTCGTGGTGCCCGCGGCGGGCCGCTGGTCGACGACGATCCCGTCCTGCGCCTGGTCGCTCACGTCGCGGCCTGAGATCCGCGGCACCAGCCCTCTTGCGCTGAGCGCGGCCTCGGCGTCGGGCTGGCTGAGCCCGGTCAGGACCGGGACCTCGACCGGCGGCGCGGTCGCGACGACGATCGTCACGGTCGAGCCGAGGTCGGCCGCGGCGTCGCCGGCGGGCGACTGCGAGATCACGTCGCCGGCCTCGACGTCGGTCGACTCCTCCTCGGTCACCGAGACGTTGAAGCCGGCGTTTCTGAGCGTCGCGTCGGCGTCGGCCTGCGAGAAGCCGACGACGTCGGGGACCGTCACCTGCTCGGGGCCGGTGGAGACGTACACCTTCACCGTCGAGCCTCTCTCGACGTTGGCGCCGGCCCGCGGCGAGGTCTGGATCACGATCCCCTCCGCGACCGAGTCGCTCGCCTGTCTGATCACGTCGCCGACGACCAGCCCGGCGTTCTGCAGCGCCGCCCGGGCCTTGTCGAGCGGGTCGCCGTCGACCGCCGGCACGTCGATCGTGCCGGGGCCGCCCGAGACGCTCAGCACGACCGTCGTGCCCTTCTCGACCGTCCTGCGCGCTCTCGGGCTCTGTCTGACGACCTCGTCGAGCGGCTCCGTGCTGCGGACCCGCTCGATCCGCCAGTCGAGGCCGGCCGCCTCGATCCGTCTCTGCGCGACCTGCATCTCGAGTCCGACGACGCCCGGCACGCGCACCTCGCTCGGCTGCGTCAGCAGCACGATCGCGGCGACGACGCCGGCGACCGCGAGCATGGCCGCCAGCCACGCCCACCACGGCGGGCGACGGCGTGCGGCGCGCTCCTCCTCCGGGGCCGGCTCCTCGCCGAGCGGCACCGCGCCGGGGACGAAGGTCGCCGTCCGCTGCCCGGGCGCCTCGCGCGCGAGGATCAGCTCGCGCGCCTCCTCGAGCGCGTGGATGAAGGCGTCGGCGTCCTGCGGCCGGTGGGCAGGGTCCTTCTCCAGCGCCCACAGCACGATCGTCTCCAGCTCCGGCGGGACCGAGGGATCGAAGGCGCTCGGCGCCGGCGGCGGCTCGGAGACGTGCTTGAGCGCGATCGTGACGGCCGACTCGGCCTCGAACGGGACGTGGCCGGTCAGCAGCTCGAACAGGATCACGCCGACCGAGTAGAGGTCCGACTGCGGGCTGACCGCCATCCCCTGCGCCTGCTCGGGCGAGAGGTACTGGGCCGTGCCAAGGATCGAGCCGGTCTCGGTCATGTCCGAGGCGCCGGCGCGCGCGATCCCGAAGTCGGTGACCTTCGCGCGGTCCTCGTCGTCGACGATCACGTTGTGCGGCTTGAGGTCGCGGTGGACGATCCCGCGCCGGTGGGCGAAGCGGGCCGCCTTCAGGATCTGCACCGTCAGGTCGGTCGCGCGCACCGGGTCGATCGGCGAGTCCTGCTGGATCACCTCCTTGAGCGTCCGCCCCGGCAGGTACTCCATCGCGATGTAGTAGGTGCCGTCCCATCTGCCGCGGTCGTAGATCCCGACGACGTTGGGGTGCTGGAGGCTGGCGGCGCTCGACGCCTCGCGGCGGAAGCGCTCGACGAACTCCGCGTCGGAGGCGAAGCGGGCGTGGAGCAGCTTCAGCGCGACCTTGCGCCCGAGCGACTGGTCCTGGACGCAGAAGACCTCGGCCATCCCGCCGGCGCCGATCCGCGAGAGGACCTTGTAGCGCTCGTCGATGACGGTGTCGGGGGCGATCTCGGTCATCTCATCCGTCCAGCAGGCTCGCGAGCACGTCCCGCGCGATCGGCGCGGCGACGGTGCCGCCGAAGCCGTTCTGCGTGTTCTCGACCGTCACCGCGATCGCGATCTGCGGGTCGGTCGCCGGCGCGAAGGCGATGAACCACGGCTGCGTGATGTCCTGCGCCGGGTTGGTCTCGGCCGTGCCCGTCTTGCCGGCGACGTCGATGCCCGGCAGCTGGACGGCGGTGCCGGTGCCCTCGTCGACCACTCTGCCCATCATCTGCGTCAGCTGCTCGGCGGTCTGCTCGGAGATCGGCTTGCTGTGCTCCTGCGGCTCGATCGTCTTGATCGTGCGCCCGTCGGGGTCGACGACCTTGTCGGTCAGCCGCGGCTTCATCAGCGTCCCGCCGTTGGCGACGGCGGCGGCGACCATCGCCATCTGCAGCGGCGTGACCGCCAGCTTGTCCTGGCCGATCGCCATCCGTCCGACGTCGACCAGCGGGCTGGTGACCGGGATCAGCCGCCCTCTCGGGCCCCGCTCGCCGCTCGCGACCATCTGGTCGCTGGGATAGTCGAGCGGCGGCAGCGAGTAGAAGCCGAATCTCCGCATGTAGTCGTCCATCGTCTGCTTGCCGAGCTGCTCGCCGAGCTGCGCGAAGGCGGTGTTGACGGAGTAGGTCAGCGCCTCGGTCAGGTCGATCTGCCCGCGCGAGACGCCGTCGTCGTTTCTCAGCGGGACGCCGGAGACGATCCGCGGGGTGTTGCCGTCGAGGACCGGCGCGTCGGGGGTGACCTTGCCGCTGTCGAGCGCCGCCGCGGCCGTCACGACCTTGAAGGTCGAGCCGGGCGGGTAGGCGCCCTGCGTGACGCGGTCGAACAGCGGCGCGTTGGCGTCGTCGGTGTTGAGCGCCCGCAGCTGCTCGGGGTCTCTGACGACGTTGGGGTCGTAGCCGGGCGAGCTGGCCAGCACCTTGACGGCGCCGTTGCGCGGGTCGAGCGCGACGATCGCGCCCTTCTGCCCGCTGAGCCGGTCGGTCGCGACGCGCTGCGCGTCGGGGTCGAGCGTCGTCACGACCGTGTTGCCGGCCCGGCGCTTCCCCTGAAGCTGATCGATGATCGAGTTCAACTCGCTCGTCGTCCCCGACAGCTCGTCGTTGCGCGAACGCTCCAGGCCCGACAGCTGGCCCTGGATGAGGTTTGCGTACCCGACCGGGTGGCCGAACAGGCTTCCGGTCGGGTAGTCGCGCGCCCATATATCCCCTCTTCTCGCTCTGACGCTGCGCGCCAGGACCGTGCCGTCGGCGGCGCGGATCGCGCCGCGCTTCACTCTCAGCGCGGTGAACAGCGGCCGCTTGTCGAGCGAGTTGTCGCGCAGCGCCTGCGCCTCGAAGACCGACCAGCGCGAGGTCCACGCGACCAGGATCACGAACAGCACGACGATCGCCGCGAACAGGCGCATGATCGCGACGTTCATCGCAGCGCCCCCCGCGCGCGCTCCTCCGGTCGCCGCGCCTTGTCGGAGACGAGCAGCAGCAGCGCCAGCAGGACGAAGTTGGCGAGGATCGACGAGCCGCCGTAGGAGATGAACGGCAGCGTCACGCCGGTCAGCGGGATCACGTTCGTGACGCCGCCGACGATCACGAACACCTGCAGCGCGAAGACGGCCGAGAGGCCGGCGGCCAGCAGCGTCGAGAAGGAGTCTCTCGCCAGCAGCGCGATCTTGAAGCCCCGCTGGACGAACAGCAGGTAGGTCGCCAGCACCGCAACGGCGCCGACCAGTCCGACCTCGTTGACGATCAGCGCGTAGATCAGGTCGGTCTCCGCCGCCGGCAGCAGCGGGCTGTCGAACGGCGTTCGCAACAGCGCGCCGCCGAAGCCGCGCCCGAACAGGCCGCCGTCGGCCTGCGCGAAGAGCGAGTTGGCGATCTGGAAGCCCTCGACCTGGTAGCGCTGCGGGTTGAGCGGGTCCATCCACACGTCGACGCGGTCGATCACGTGCGGGACGGTCGTGCTCAGGTACCAGCCGCCGATGCCGAACAGCACGAGGCCGATCAGCACGAACGAGAGCCGGTTGGTCGCGACGTAGAGGAGCGCGAGGAAGGCGCCGAAGAACATCAGCGACGAGCCGAGGTCGCGGATCACGACCAGCAGCAGCATCGCCATCCCCCAGATCACCAGCAGCGGGCCGAAGTGCTTCAGCGGCGGCAGCGTCACGCCGAGCACGCGGCGGGCGCCGACGACCAGCACCTGGCGCGTGTCGCGCAGGTAGCTGGCGAGGAAGACGACGATCCCCAGCTTCGCGAACTCGGTCGGCTGGAAGACCATCACGCCCGGGATGCGGATGCCAAGGTAGGCGCCGTTGACCTGCGCGCCGATCAGCGGCAGCCGCGGCATGCACAGCAGCACGAGGCTGCCGGCGGCGATCAGGTAGCGGTACTGCTCCAGCTTGCGGTAGTCGCGCAGGAAGACGATCGTCGCCGCGAACAGGATCAGCCCGACGACGAACCACTGCGCCTGCTGGCGGGCGAGCGTGTCGTCGATCCGGTAGATCATCACCAGCCCGAAGCAGGCCAGCACCGCGACGAGCGGGAACAGGTACGGATCGGCGTGCGGCAGCGCGATCCGCAGGAAGACGTGGGCGGCGACGCAGAGGCCGAGGAAGATCGCGCCGTAGGTCAGCGACGCCTCCGACAGCTGGTCCTGGGAGAGCGACCCGCGCTCGATGAAGACGGCGGCGAAGCCGGCGGTCACGAGCAGCGACGCCGGGATCAGCCCCAGCAGCTCGCGATTGCGGGCACTCACGTCCAGCCCCCCATACGCCGGAAGAGCGAGCCCTCAGGCGAGCTCTTCCGGTGGAAGGCAAGCCCTCTGGGCGCAGCTTTCCACCTCATGGGGACAGTCTTCCGAGCTCCAATTGGGCGACGAGGTCGCGCGCGTCGCTGCGCGAGCGCAGCTGGTGGTCGAGCAGGTCGTCGCGGCGCGCCGGCGGCACCGCGGCCGCCGGGACGCCGGAGACGGAGTACTCCGAGTACAGCTTGATCCCGGCCGGCAGCTCGAACGGGAGGCCCTTGTAGATCGTGACCATGCCGCGGTCGTCGGTGCCGATGAAGAAGACCGCTCTCGTCGCGAACATCGCCGCGATGCCGAAGATCGCCAGCACGATCAGCGTCGCGGTCGTCGCGGCGAAGATCTTCACCTTGCGCGGCAGCGGCTTGCCCTCGCGCTCCTCGCGGCGGCGGCGCGCGGCGGCGAGCGCCGGCGACTCGTGCGGGGGGACCTGCTGCCGGGCGGTCGCCGGCTCGGCGGCGGCGACGGCGGTCCTCGCCGCCGGAGCGGCCGCGGCCGCCGGCTGCGCCAGCGTCGGCTGCTCGAGCGCCTCGGTCGCGACCGCGCCGGCGGCCGGCGCGCCGGCCGCGACCTCCTCGACGCGGACGAGGACGACGGTGATGTTGTCGCGCCCGCCGGCGGCGTTGGCGGCGTCGATCAGCTCGCGGCCGGCCTGCTCGATGCCCTCGGCGCCTCTGAGGATCCCGGCGATCAGCTGCTCGGAGATCATCGACGTGAGCCCGTCGCTGCACAGCAGCAGCACGTCGCCGCCCTGGCCGCGGTAGGTGCGCGTGTCGACCTCGACGTCGGGCTCGGGCCCGAGCGCGCGCGTGATGATCGAGCGCTGCGGGTGCTCGGCCGCCTCCTCCTCGGTCAGCTTGCCGCGCCGCACCAGCTCGTCGACGAGCGAGTGGTCGCGCGTCAGCCGCGTCAGCTCGCCGTCGCGCCACAGGTAGGCGCGGCTGTCGCCGACGTGCGCGACGACGATCTCCTCGCCGTCGAGGCAGGCGGCGGTGAGGGTCGTGCCCATCCCGGCGCGCTCGCGGTCCTCGCGCGACAGCGTGTGGATGCGGGCGTTGGCCTCCAGCACCCGCGTCGCCAGCCGCTCCTCGGTCGTCCCGCCCTCCGGCAGGCCGTGCGAGAAGGCGTCGGCCGCGACTCTGGAGGCGACCTCGCCGGCCTGCGCGCCGCCCATCCCGTCGGCGACGACGAACAGCGGCGCGCGCGCGAAGAAGTTGTCCTCGTTGGCGCGGCGGGCGCGGCCGGTGTCGGACTTCTCGAAGTGCTCGGCGACGCGCAGCATCAGCTGGTGGCGGGGGTCATGGGGTTCGATCAGTCCTGAAGGTACGAGAACTCGCTGTCGCCGATCCGGATGCGGTCGCCGTGGTGGAGCGGCTGGATGCCGCGCAGCGGCTCCTCGTTGAGGAACGTTCCGTTCGTCGAGCCGAGGTCCTCCACGACCAGCATGCTGCCCTGGCGCTCGATGCGGGCGTGGCGACCGGAGGCGAACGGGTCCTCGAGCCGGATCTCGACGTCGCCGCGACCGAGCGTGACGCCGTCTGAGAGATCGTAGGCGATCCCGGCCGGATGCCCGGCCGCGTGCTCGACGACGAGCCGCGGCTCGCCGCCGCCGATCGGGTCTGCGAGCACGTCGTCGGCCGCGCTGTGCATCGCGGTCGCGTCGGCCTGCGGAGCGGCGAGATGGCCCGGCTCGTCGGCGATCAGCGCGCCGGCGCCGCCGTCGCGCGCCCGCCGCAGGTCCTTCCACGCGCTGCGCACGATCCACATCAGGAACAGGTAGAGGACGGCGAGGAAGCCGAACTTGAGCGCGACGGAGATCGGTTCGAGGCTCTCGCTCATCGCCTCACTCCAGCTCGAACGTCAGCGTCGTGGTCCCGACCTCGAGCCGGTCGCCCGGCCGCAGCACCTGCGCCTGCTCGATCCTGACGCCGTTGACCGTCACGCCGTTGGTCGAGCCGAGGTCGGCGACGATCCAGCCGTCGCCGCGGGGGCGGATCTCGGCGTGCCGGCGCGAGACGTTCGCGTCGTCGAGCACGATGTCGCAGTCGCGGCTGCGCCCGAGCGTCGCGCCCGAGGCGGCGACGACCATCCGCTTGCCGTCGCCGACCAGCAGCGCCGTCGCGGCGCGCTGGCGGGCGCGCTCCTCCAGCGGCTCCTGCAGCCGCTCGGCGGCGCTGTAGACCATCGTGTGGCCGCTGTCGCCCTGCGACGGCGGCGCGGTCGGCTCGGCGGCGGCCTTGACGAGCCGCGCCTGGATGCCGAACTCGCCCAGCCGCAGGCGGTCGTCGGTGCGGAATTCGATCACCGGGCGCGACATCAGCGCGAATCTCTCCCGCCGCGCGTGCTCCAGCAGGTAGCCGGCGAAGTCGTCGACCAGCTGCCCCTCCAGCTCGGCGAAGCGCCTGCGATCGGCCGGCGAGAGGTAGACGACGTACTCGTTCGGGACGTAGACGCGCGAGATCGACAGCGACGTGTGCTCCTCCATCTCCCGCGCGAGCTTGCGCGCGATCTCGACAGGGCGGACCTCCGAGCGGAACGCCCGGCTGAAGGTGCCCTCGACGAGGCCTGCGATCTTGCTTTCGAGACTGCGGAAGACGCTCATAGCGTGCGCGACGGCGCGGTTCCATGCTACGGCAGTGCCGGATCCCTACGACCTGCCCGGGGCGGACGGGAAGCTCACGACGGCCTGCGGATCGGCCGCGTGGAGGCGCTCGGAGCGCCGCCGCGCCCGCGCCGTCCGCACCGCCTGCGCGCCGACGGCGAGCAGCACCGCGCCGGCCGCGCCGAGCGCGGCGCCGCGCGGGTCGGGGCTGGGGACGGCGCCGTCGAGCGAGCTGCCGATCGCGCTCGCTCCCGCCGCCAGCGCGGCCGCCCAGACGGTCGCCGCGACGAGGTCGAGCGCCGCGTGGCGGCCGCGCACCAGCCACGGCAGGACCGCCGCGCCGGCCGCCCACAGCGCCGCGCACAGCAGCGCGCCCGACTGCACCAGCGGCAGCAGCGCCTGGTCGACGGCGTCGGGCAGCGACTCCTTCCAGGCGCGCGGCGGGCGCGTCCCGTCGGCGCGGCCGTAGAAGAGCGTCTCGCGCACGACCGGCTCGGCGAGCGCGAGCAGCCAGAAGCCGAGCGCGCCGAGCGCGGCCCGCCGCCACAGCGTCCGCGCCTGTCCGGCGAGCGCCGGGTAGGCGCCGGCGAGCATCGCCGCGCCGAGCAGCGGCGCCGCGAACGGCAGCGACCAGCAGCGCTTGCCGAACGGCAGCGCGAGCGGGATCGCCGCCAGGCCGCAGGCGGCGATCAGCGCGACGCCGGGCACGCCGCCCGGGCCGGCCATCCAGCTCAGCAGCACGGCCATCGCCGCGATCCAGCCGATCCGCGGCAGCAGCCCGATCGCGGCCGCGGCGGCGGCGCCGGCCAGCAGCGGGCTCGGCACCGCGACGCTCGCCGCGACCGGCGCGCTCGCGAGCGCCAGCGCGACCGCGCCGCCGCCGGCGAGCCCGGGCAGCAGGTGGCCGGCGACGAACGGCGCCGGTCGGCGCAGCGGGCCCGGGCGCGGCGGCTCGAGCGGCTCGGGACCGGCTCCCGGCTCGTCGCGGTGAGCGCCGGCGCGCCGATCTTCGACGTTCCATGCCGGCGACGCGCCCAGCTCGGCCGCGACGGCGGCCAGCTCCTGCTCGCGCGAGCGGCGCCGCCACCCCTGGCGGCCGCGCTCGGCGACCTGCGTCAGCGCCGTCGCGACCCGCTCGACCGGCGGCGCCTCGATCGTCCCCGGCTCGTCGCCGAGCTGCGGCAGCGCCGCTCTCAGCGCGCGGTGGAGGTGGGCGACGGTGCCGCGGTCGCGCGGGCGCGGCAGCAGCGCCCGGTCGATCGCCTCGCACAGCTCGGGCGGGAGATCGCGCCGCTGGCGGGCCAGCGGCGGCAGCGTCGCGCCGAGCTTGCGCGCGGTCGCGACGGCGGTGCCGCCGCGGATCGGGTTGACGCCGCTGAGCGCCTCGTAGAGGACGAGCGCCGCGGCGTAGAGGTCGGCCGGCGCCCCGGCCTCTCTCCCCTCCGCCTGCTCGGGCGCCATGTACGCGAGCGTGCCGACGACGTCGCCGGTGCGCGTCAGCGCCTCCCCGCCGGCCCCCTCGACGATCCGCGCGACGCCGAAGTCGGTCAGCTTGCACCACGACCCGCCGGCCTCGGCGCCGCCGGCGTGGGGCGTCTCGGGCACGAGCACGTTGGAGGGCTTGACGTCGCGGTGGACGACGCCCTGGGCGTGCGCGTGCGCCAGCCCCTGGCAGAGCGAGATCCCGATCTCGGCGACGTCGCGGTCCGACAGCGCCCCGTCGGCGAGCAGCTCGGCGAGCGTCCCGCCGCGCACGAGCTCGGTCACGAGGTAGGTCGTGCCGCCCTCGACGCCGGCCTCGTAGAGCGTGACGATCGCCGGGTGCGCGAGCCGCGCGGCGGCGCGCGCCTCCTGCTCGGCGCGGCCGGAGGCGTGGTCGAGCGCGATCGCCTTGACGGCGACCTCGCGCGACAGCCGCTCGTCGTAGGCGCGCCAGACGACCCCGAAGGCGCCGGCGCCGAGCTGCGACAGCAGTCGATAGCGCTCGAGCACGAGCTCCTGTTCGCCGCGGCGGGGCAGCCGGGCGGTCGGTGCGTCGGTCCGGCTCACGTTGCGATGTTCCACGTTTTGCAGGCACTCCCTGCTGCACGTCGAACCACGTGCGGAAGTCCGGCGACCGGATGTCCGGCCGTCGACATGGTCATACTGAATCTTCTGCATTCCGCAAGGAGCCCGATCATTGTCGTTCTTCGACGAGGCTGACGAGCCGCGCACGACACGACCGCGCCGCCCTCCGTCCGGCGGAGGGGGAGGCGCCCGCCGCCGCCCGCCGACCGACGAGCAGACGCTGCTGGTGCGCCGTCTCGTCGCCGCGGGCGCGGTCGTCGTCGTGATCGTGCTGCTGGTCGTGCTCGTGCGCGGATGCGTCGGCAGCCGTCGGGAGCAGGCGCTCAAGGATTACAACCGCGAGGTCCGCACCCTCGTCGAGCGCTCGAGAGAGTCGGTCGCGACCCCGCTGTTCCAGGCGCTGAACGGCGCCGCGAACAGAAGAGGCGAGGACGTCACGACGACGATCAACCAGCTGCGCGTCGTCGCCGAGGACCAGCTCGAGCAGGCCGAGGGCTTCGACGTCCCCGACCAGATGAAGGACGCCCAGCACAACCTCGAGCTGGTGCTGTCGCTGCGCCACGACGGCGTCCAGCAGATCGCCGACCGCGTCCAGGCGGCGATCAGCAGATCGGCGCAGGCCGGCCAGGCGGTCGACGACATCGCCGCGCAGATGCAGGCCTTCAACGCCACCGACGTCGTCTACTCCCAGCGCGTCGCGCCGCTGATCCTGCGGGCGCTGCAGGACGACGGGATCGCCGCCAGCTACGACGGCGACGACGGCGAGCAGGTCGAGCCCTACGCGCCGTTCCTGTACGGCGACAACTTCACGCTGATGGCGCCGGAGAACGTCGCCTCGCTGCTGGGCGCGAGCGCCACCGGCACGAGCACCGACGACGGCGAGGTCGCCCCGGGCCTCCACGGCCACCAGCTCGACTCCGTCAGCGTCGGCGGCACGACGCTCGACCCGAGCACGACCGTGACGCTGCCGTCGAGCCCGGCGCCGACCTTCGACGTCGCCTTCACCAACGGCGGCGAGCACGACGAGCAGAACGTCAGAGTCGAGGTGACGATCTCGGGCTCGGGCGGCTCGCCGATCAGAGCCTCCGCGACCGTGCCGACGACGAGCGCCGGCCAGGCGGCGACCGCCCAGGTCGCCTTCAGACAGTCGCCGCCGACCGGCGGCGTCGCCGAGATCAGAGTGACGATCGCGGGCGTCGGGGGCGAGAGATCCCTCGACAACAACACCGCGACGTACAACGCGCTGTTCGAGTAGGCCGCGCCGCGTGGACGAGCTGACGAGCACGACCGGCATCGTGGCGATCGCCGGCTGCGCCGTCGCGCTCGCCGCGCTCGGCGTCGCGGTCGCCGCGGTCGTCTCGCTGCGGCGGATCCGCCGCGACCAGCGCGCCGTGCTCGGCGACTACGGCGAGCACGACCTCGTCACCCACGCCGCCGGCCTCGAGCGCGAGTTCCGCTCGCTGCACGCCTTCATGGAGGACGCGGCCCAGCGGCTGCACGAACGGATGGGGTCGGCGGAGGAGCGGCTCGACGGCGCGATCTCCCACAGCGCGCTCGTGCGCTACGACGCCTACGGCGAGATGACCGGCCACCAGTCGACCTCGATCGCGCTGCTCGACGCGCAGCGCAACGGCGTCGTGCTGTCGTCGATCATGCACCGCGACGCCGGCCGCCTCTACGCCAAGCAGGTGCGCGCCGGCGAGGGCCACGTCGTCGCGCTGTCGCCCGAGGAGGCCGAGGCCGTCCGCCTCGCGCTCGAGGGCGACGACGAGCCGGCGCCCGACGGCTGACGCGCGCGGCGACTCCCGCTCGACGGCGCTCGTCGCGACCGCGCTCCGGACGAACCGCAGACGCGGCGCGCCGATGTGATTGCCGGCGTTCAGCCGGTCGCCCGCACGGTGACGAGGCGATGCGTCTCGTCGACGATCTCCCACCCGTCGACGGCGCCGTCGCCGCGGAAGAGCGAGTCGACGACCGCCGTCGGTCCGGGCGCGCCGTCGCCGCCGGGCTGCGAGAGGCGGGCGTCGTGGAAGGCGACGACGCCGCCGGCGGTGACGTGCGGGTGGAACAGCTCCCAGTCGAGGCGGCACCCCTCCTCGCTGTGATCGCCGTCGATGAAGACGAGGTCGATCGGCGTCCGCCACGCCCGTCCGACCTCGCCGCTGGGCGCGACGTGCCAGTGGATCTTCGGGCTGCCGTCGCGGCGCGCGCGCTCGACGACGCGACGGCTCGCCGCCTCGGTCGCGCCCCAGCCGGGCGGCAGCGCGTGGCCGGTCGCGTCGACGAACGGGTCGATCAGGTGCAGCTCCGCACCGCGCGGCAGCGCACCGCAGAGGACCGCGGCGGAGGCGCCCTCGTAGACGCCGATCTCGACCGCCGTCGAGGCGTCGCGCGCGAGGCGGGCGATCACCTCGGCCTCGGCCGGCGAGTGCAGCACCCGCGGCGGGATCACGCCCGCGCCGACGGCGAGCGCCCGCAGGCGGCGGTCGTCGCGCAGGCGATCGGGGGTCAGCCGCCGTACGGCCTTGGGAAGCGAGAGCATGCGCGACAGATTCGCAGACGCCTCGGCTCCGGGCGATCATCTAGGCTCCCGCCGTGCGCGTCGGCTATCTCGGACCCGAGGGGACCAACTCCCACGAGGCGCTGCTCGGCGCCCTGCCCGCCGTCGGCGGGGAGGCGTGGGAGCAGGTGCCGCTGGCGACGATCTACGACTGCGTCGTCGCCGTCCAGGAGGGCGAGGTCGACCGGGCCCTCGTGCCGATCGAGAACGCGATCGAGGGCGCGGTCAACGCGACGCTCGACGCGCTCGTGCTCGACGCCGAGCAGGTCGTCGTCGTCGGCGAGGCGATCCATCCGATCCACACCTGCCTGATCGCGCGCGAGCCGCTGGAGCTGAGCGCGATCGAGACGCTCGTCTCGCATCCGCAGCCGGTCGGCCAGTGCGCCCACTTCCTGCGCACGCGGCTGCCGCAGGCGGCGGTGCGGACCGCCAGCTCGACGGCCGAGGCGGTGCGGCTGGTCGCCGAGGGCGCCGCCGGCGCGAACGCCGCCGCGCTCGGCAGCAGACTGGCCGCGGAGCAGTACGGCTGCGAGGTGCTGCGCGCCGGGGTCGACGACGTCGCCGGCAACGAGACGCGCTTCGTCTGGCTCGCGCCCGAGGGGACGCCCGCCGGGGAGCACGGCCCGTGGAAGACGGCGCTCGTCTTCTGGGGCGTCGGCGCCGAGGCGCCGGGCTGGCTCGTGCGCTGCCTGTCGGAGTTCGCCTTCCGCGGCGTCAACCTGACGCGGATCGAGTCGCGGCCGCGCAAGCAGGGCCTCGGCCGCTACATGTTCTTCCTCGACCTCGAGGGCCGCGCCGAGGAGGGCCCGGTCGCCGAGGCGCTCGCGGGGCTGCGCGGCCATGTCGAGCACCTGCGCGTGCTCGGCTCCTTCCCCGCCGCCTGAGCGCCGCGCCTTCCGCGCACGCCTGACGCGCATCCACCTGCGCGTGCCTCCTCGCACGCGCCGGCACGCCTCCCGCGCACGCCTCCCCGCACACATCTGCGCTCGCGTCCGACCGCACGCGCGCCTTCCCTCACGTGCCTCCGCCGCGCGTGTCGCGATGGTCACAAGGCGCCCGCCACGGGTCGCTACACTGCCTCAAGCGGTTATGGCCACCTCCGTACCACCAGCGCAAGCCGAGTCCGCGTCGCCCCTGGAGCACCAGCGACGCGGGCGTGACGGTGGCCGGGTGCTCGTGCTGAACGCGACCTTCGAACCGATCAACGTCTGCACGGTCCGTCGCGCCGTGATCCTCCTGCTGAAGGAGAAGGCCGAGATGCTGGAGGTCGGCGACTACGTCCTCCACTCCGGCAGCTCGACCGTCGCCAGGCCGGTCGTGATCCGCCTCAAGAGCTACGTGCGCGTCCCGCGCGACACGCATCGCCGCAAGATCACCCGCCGCGCCGTCTTCGCCCGCGACGACTGGACCTGCCAGTACTGCGGCTCGCGCGGCAACCTGACCGTCGACCACGTCATCCCCCGCTCGAAGGGCGGCGGCTCGACGTGGGACAACATCGTCGCCTCCTGCGCGCCCTGCAACCGTCGCAAGGGCGACTCGCTGCCCAACCAGGCCGGCATGATCCCGAAGTCGACGCCGCGCACCCCGGGGCCGAACGTCTTCATCCAGGTCGCGAGCCCGACGATCCCCCGCGCCTGGCGCCAGTACCTGACGATCTGAGCCGACCCGGCCATCCTGCCTACTCAGGCGCCGGCATCGTCGTGCCTGGCGCGGACGCAGGGAGCGACCACGGACTTCGTCCGCGGTGCCCGGGCCCCCGCCCACGAGCGCCCGAGGACAAAGCCAGGCGCGACGAGGCCAAGCCTGAGAAAGACGAAGGGCGCTGTCGACTGCAGCGCCCTTCGCTCAATGCTCTGGCTGGACATGAACCTCGACCAGCTTCCGTGTCAGGGCCAGAGGGACCAGTCCTGGCACCGATCGAGGCGGTGTCTCGGTGTGGACTCCGCTAAGCGGGGTCAGCCATCCGACCTAGCGGCCGGACACCTCCAGGGTCCCGCGAAAACTGTCAGACAACTGCGGACCACCTCCTTTCTCTGGTCGACCCAGAGTAGCGGGTCCGTCAGACGGCGACGAAGCCGTGTCAGACTTCGTCCCCGTCTTTGCGGACTCGCCGATCAGGCGTCGCCGGCCGGCTCGTCGTCGTCGCCGCCGGCGGGCGTCTCGCCGTCGGCGCCGTCCGGAGCGGCGGCGTCGCCGGCCTCGTCGACCGCGACGACACCGTCGCCGGCGGCCGGCTGGCCGTCACCGAGCGCGAGCTCGAGCGCCCCCTCCTCGCTGTCGGGCGCCGACTCGACGACCAGCGCGATCGCGCGGACGCTGTCGTCGTCGCGCACGTTCATCACGCGCACGCCGGTCGCCGCGCGGCCCTGCTGGCTGATCCCGCGCACGCCGGTCCGCTGGACCATGCCGGACTGCGAGATGAAGACCAGCTCCTGATGGTCACGGACGACGAGCGCGCCGGCGAGGCCGCCCTTCGTCTCGGTCAGTCTGATCGTTCTGACGCCCTTCGCGCCGCGCGAGGTCTTGCGGTACTGGTCGATTCTCGTCCGCTTGCCGTAGCCGTTCTCAGTCACGACGAGCAGGTCCTGGTCGTCGCGCGCGACGTCCATCGCGATCACCTCGCCGCTGGGCCCGACGTCCATCCCGCGCACGCCGCTGGTGTCGCGGCCCATCGCGCGGGCGTCGTCCTCGCTGAAGCGGACGGTCAGGCCCGCGCGCGAGACGATGATCACCTCGTCGCCGATCTCGACGCGGCGGACGGCGACCAGCTCGTCGTCCTCACGGATCTTGATCGCGATGATGCCGTCGGCCTTGATCGGCGTGTTGTACGCCTGCAGCTCGGTCTTCTTGACCGTGCCGTTGCGGGTCGCGAACAGCAGGTACGGCGCCTCGCTGAAGTCGCGCGTCGACAGCACCGACTGGACCCGCTCGCCCTCGCGCAGCGGGAGGATGTTGACGAGCGCGCGGCCCTTCGCGGTGCGCGACGCCTCCGGCAGGTCGTAGACCTTCGAGCGGTAGACCTTGCCGCGGTTGGTGAAGAAGAGCAGGAAGTCGTGGGTCGAGCAGACGAACAGGTGCTCGATGTAGTCCCCGTCCTTCATGTCCATCCCGGTCACGCCGACGCCGCCGCGGCGCTGCTGACGGTAGGTCGCGAGCGGGAGCGACTTGATGTAGCCGGTCTGCGTGATCGTGATGACCATCTGCTGATCGGCGATCAGGTCCTCGATGTCGATCTCGCCCTCGGCGTAGGAGATCTGCGTGCGGCGCTCGTCGCCGTACGCCTCGCCGATCTCGTTCAGCTCCTCCTTGATGATGTCGAGCACCCGCTGCTCGTCGCCAAGGATGTCGCGCAGCTCTCTGATGCGCTCCATCAGGTCGGCGTGCTCCTGCTTGAGCTTGTCGACCTCGAGCGCCGTGAGGCGGCCGAGCGTCATCTGCAGGATCGCCTCGGCCTGGCGCTCGGAGAGCTCGAATCTGTTGACGAGGTTGACGCGCGCCTGCTCGCGGTCGGCCGATCCGCGGATGATCGCGATCACCTCGTCGATGTTGGCCTGCGCGATCAGCAGGCCCTCCAAGATGTGCGCCCGCTCCTCGGCCCGCCGCAGCTCGTACTTCGTCCGGCGGACGATCACCTCGCGCTGGTGGTCGACGTAGCGGCCGATCACCTCGCGCAGCGAGAGCGTCTTCGGCACGTTGTCGACGAGCGCGACCATGTTCACGCCGAAGGTCGTCTGCATCGACGTGTGCTTGTAGAGCTTGTTCAGCACGACCTTCGGCAGCGCGTCGCGCTTCAGCTCGATCACGAGCCGCATGCCGTGGCGGTCGGACTCGTCCCGGATGTCGGTGATCTCCGGGATCTTCTTGTCGTTGACGAGCTCGGCGATCTTCTGGATCAGCCCGCCGTCGCCGCCCTTCTTGACCTGGTAGGGCAGCTCGGTGACGACGATCGCCTCCTTGCCCTGCGACAGCGGCTCGATGTGCGCGCGCGCCTGGACGCGGACGCGGCCGCGGCCGGTCGCGTAGGCGTCGCGGATGCCGCCGACGCCAAGGATGATGCCGCCGGTCGGGAAGTCCGGGCCTCTGACGTGCTGCAGCAGCCCGTCGACGTCGATCTCGGGGTTGTCGATGTAGGCGATCGTCGCCGCTATGGTCTCTCTGAGGTTGTGCGGCGGGATGTTCGTCGCCATGCCGACGGCGATCCCGGACGAGCCGTTGACGAGCAGGTTCGGGAAGCGCGCCGGGAGGACCAGCGGCTCCTGGTTCTTGCCGTCGTAGTTGGGCCCGAAGTCGACGGTGTCCGCGTCGATGTCGCGGAGCATCTCCGTCGCGATCCTCGCGAGGCGCGCCTCCGTGTAGCGCATCGCCGCGGCCGGGTCGTCGTCGACCGACCCGAAGTTCCCCTGCCCGTCGACGAGCGTGTGGCGCATCGAGAAGTCCTGCGCCATGCGGACGATCGTGTCGTAGATCGAGGCGTCGCCGTGCGGGTGGTACTTGCCCATCACCTCGCCGACGATGCGGGAGGACTTCGCGCGCGGGCGGTTGGGCTGCACGCCCATCTCGTTCATCGCGAAGAGGGCGCGGCGATGGACCGGCTTGAGACCGTCGCGGACGTCGGGCAGGGCGCGCCCGACGATCACGGACATGGCGTAGTCGAGATACGCCGATCTCATCTCCTCCTCGAGCGCGCGCGGCTCGATGTTGCCGCCGCTGAGCTGATCGGTTGCGCTCATCGCTGATCCTTCCTAGTCCCGGAAGAGCGAGCCTCCAGGCGAGTTCTTCCAATCTGATGCAAGGCCGCGGGCCGCCGCATCAGACGTCCAGGTTGGTCACGAGGCTTGCGTTCTCCTCGATGAAGTTGCGCCGCGGCTCGACCTGATCGCCCATCAGCATCGAGAAGACGCGCTCGGCGGCGGCGGCGTCCTCCATCGTCACGCGGGCGAGCGTGCGGGTCGCGGGATCCATCGTCGTCTCGCGGAGCTGCTCGGCGTTCATCTCGCCGAGGCCCTTGAAGCGGTTGATCTCGACGCCGCGGCTGGCCATGTCCATCACCTTCGCGCGCAGCTCGTCGAACGAGACCGCCGTCTCGCGGTGGTCGCCGAGGCGGATGTCGAACGGCGGCGAGCCGACCGCCTGCACGAGCTGCTCGTGCACGCGCACGAGCTGGCGGTACTCGTTCGCCTGCAGCATCGAGCGGCGGACGTGGCGGGTGCGGGCGTGGCCGGTTCTGCGCTCGACGGAGCGGACGACCAGCTCGTCGTCGTTGCGGTCGGCCAGCTCGACCGTGAAGGCGGCGCCGTCGACCTCCGGCTGCTCGAGCAGCCTGACGAGGCCCTCCTCGTCGGTCACGTGCGCTTCGAGGATCCCCGACTCGTGCAGGAAGTCGACGACGTCGTGGCGCGACAGCGCACGCAGCGCCGAGGCCCAGCCGCCGTACTGCTTGAGCAGGCGCGTGAACCGCTTCCAGCGCGCCTCGGTCAGTCTCTTCTCGTCGCCGGTGCGGTCGAAGACCGAGAATCTCTCGAGCTTGTCGGCGAGCAGGATCTCCTCCAGCTCGGAGTCCTTTTCGATGTAGCGCTCGGTCTTGCCCGCCTTCATCTTGTAGAGCGGCGGCTTGGCGATGTAGACGTAGCCGGCGTCGATCAGCGGCAGCATCTCGCGGAACAGCAGCGTCAGCGCGAGCGTGCGGATGTGGGCGCCGTCGACGTCGGCGTCCGTCATCAGGATGATCTTGTGGTAGCGCGCCTTCTCGATGTCGAAGTCGTCGCGCACGCCGGTGCCGATCGCGGTGATCAGCGCCTGGATCTCGGCGTTGCTCAGGACCTTGTCGATGCGGGCCCGCTCGACGTTGAGGATCTTGCCGCGCAGCGGCAGGATCGCCTGGGTCGCGCGGTCGCGGCCCTGCTTCGCGGAGCCGCCGGCCGAGTCGCCCTCGACGATGAACAGCTCCGAGAGGGCCGGGTCCTTCACCGAGCAGTCGGCGAGCTTGCCGGGCAGGCGCGAGTTCTCCAGCGCCGACTTGCGCCGCGTCAGGTCGCGCGCCTTGCGCGCCGCCGAGCGGGCCTGCGCCGCCTGGACCGCCTTGAGGATGATCGCCCGCGCGTCCTGCGGGTTCTCCTCGAGGAACTCGTCGAGGCCCTTGTTGACGATCGACTCGGTCAGGCCCTGCATGCCGGGGTTGCCGAGCTTCGTCTTCGTCTGCCCCTCGAACTGCGGCTCCGACAGCTTCGCGGAGACGACGGCCGTGAGGCCCTCGCGCACGTCCTCGCCGGCGAGGTTCGGGTCTCTCTCCTTCAGCAGCTGTCTCTCGCGCGCGTACTTGTTGAGCGTGCGGGTCAGCGCCGAGCGGAAGCCGGAGAGGTGGGAGCCGCCCTCGTGGGTGTTGATGTTGTTCGCGAACGAGAAGACCGACTCCTGGTAGGAGGAGTTCCACTGCATCGCGACCTCGACCGCGCCCTCCTCGGACTCGCTCGAGAAGTAGACGATCTTTCTCTGGACCGGCTCCTTGTTCTCGTTCAGGTACGCGACGAAGTCCTGGATGCCGCCGTCGTACTGGAAGTCGACGCTCTTGCCCTCGCCGCGCTCGTCGGTCAGGCCGATTCTCAGCCCTCTCGTGAGGAAGGCGGTCTCGCGCAGGCGCTCCTCGAGCGTCGAGAAGTCGAAGTCGAGCGTCTCCATCACCTCGGCGTCGGGCAGGAAGGTGATCGTCGTGCCGGTCGCGGTCGTTCTCTCGCCTCTGGCCAGATCGGCCTGCGGCACGCCGCGGACGTACTCCTGCGTCCAGACCCAGCCGTCGCGGCGGATCTCGACGCGCAGCGACTCCGACAGCGCGTTGACGACCGAGACGCCGACGCCGTGGAGGCCGCCGGAGACCTTGTAGCCGCCGCCCTCGCCGAACTTGCCGCCGGCGTGCAGCACCGTCAGCACGACCTCGACGGCCGGCTTGCCCTCCTTCTCCATCACCGCGACCGGGATGCCGCGGCCGTCGTCGACGACCGTGATCGAGTTGTCCGGGTGGATCGTGACGTGGACTTCGCCGGCATGGCCGGCGAGCGCCTCGTCGACCGAGTTGTCGACGACCTCGTAGACGAGGTGGTGCAGACCGCGGATACCGGTCGAGCCGATGTACATGCCGGGACGCTTGCGGACCGCCTCGAGTCCTTCGAGGACGGTGATGTCCTGGGCGTCGTAGCTGGGCGAGGGGTTCGGCTTGTCAGCCGCGGGTCTGTCGGTGGCCAACGATCCTCCGATGACGTTGCAACGCCCCGGACCCGCGCCGATGCAGAGGCGCGCCGGGGCGTGAGAGGCAGGTGATCTGAAGAATAGCACAGCGGCCGGTGCGAACCGGCCTGGAAGACCGGGTGAAATCCCTGCAAATCACGGGAAACGAGGGGCGTGAATCGACCCGGTTCTCACCGCCCTCCCCGCCCGCCGCGCGTTCCGGTGACACATCTGAGCTTTCTGACGGCCGGACGGCCGATCGCTCCGTTGAGCTGCTCGATCATCGCCGGAGCCATCAGCGCGAGCTCGTTGGCCCACGTCGCCGAGCTGCACGCGACCGTCACCGTGCCGCCCCGCTCGAAGACCGGCTCGGCCTCCCTCGCGATCAGGGGGCCGACCGCGCCGGGCCACGCGCGCTGGACCTCGGCCAGCAGCGTCGCCGGCGCCAGCGACCGCTGCAGCGCCTCGACCGCCTCGCCGATCGGACGCGGCGCGCGCCGTCTCACGGTTGCTCCCGCAGGTCGTCGGCGCGCACCTCGCCGTCCTCGACGCGCAGGCGCCGCACGTCGGCGCCATCGCCGCCGGGCACGTGCTCGAGGTCGGTCGTCGTGACGACGCTCTGGCCCACGCCGCGCAGCAGCTCGACCAGCCGCCCGCGCCGCTCCCTGTCGAGCTCGCTCATCACGTCGTCGAGCAGCATGACGGGCACGGCGTCGCGGGTCGCGGCGATCGCCTCGCGCTCGGCCAGCAGCAGCGCGAGCAGCGCCAGCCGCTGCTGCCCCTGCGAGCCGTAGGCCCGCAGCTCGCGGCCGTCGCGCGTCAACGCGAGGTCGTCGCGGTGCGGCCCGTGGCCGCTGAAGCCGCGCTCGAGGTCGCTCGTGCGGCGCTCCTCCAACTCGGCGACGAGGCCGTCGGCGTCGGTCGCCTTCGAGCGCGGCCGGTAGGCGACGCGCGGGTCGCCGTCGAGGCCGAGGTCGGCCGCGATCGCGCCGAAGCGCTCGGCGACCGCGTCGATCGCGGCGGCGCGATCGGCCATCAGCGCGATCCCGTGGCGCGCCAGCTCGCGGTCCCAGGCGGCGAGCGACGTCGGCGAGACGGCCCCGTCGCGCACCCGTGTCAACAACGCGTTGCGCTGTGCGAGCGCCTGTGCATAACCGCGGCGCGTCGTCGTGCGCGCCGGCCACAGCGCCGCGACGACCTGGTCGACGTGGGCGCGGCGCAGCGACGGCGTCCCCTTCACCAGCTCGAGGCGATCGGGCAGGAAGACGCTCACGAGCGGACGGCCCGGAACGTCGAGCAGCCGCTCGACCCGCACGCCGTCGGCGGTGAGCCGCTTCGGCTGGCCGGCCTCGAAGCCGACGCTGAGCCGGTGCGGCCCGTCGTCGGCCTCGGTCTCGACCTCGACGCGTGTCACCTTCTGACCGAAGCGGACCAGCTCGCGATCGTTGGTCGTCCGCGCCGAGCGGCCGGTGCAGCCGAAGTAGAGCGCGTCGAGCAGGTTCGTCTTGCCGGCGCCGTTGCGGCCGGTGACGACGGTCAGCCCGGCGCCCAGCTCGACGTCGGCGCTCTCGTAGCTGCGGAAGTTGCGCAGCGACAGGCGCACCACCCGCATCGGCGCGCGCTACACGTTCAGGCGGATCGGCATGATGAGGTAGAGGAAGCCGCCGTCCTCGGCCGACTGGATCAGCCCCGGCCGCAGCGGCGAGATCAGCTTCAGCAGCACGTCGCCGGAGCCGACCGCCTCGAGGCCGTCGCGCAGGAAGTCGGGGTTGAAGCCGATCTCGAACGGCTCGCCCTGGAAGGCGACCGGCAGCGACTCTCTCGCCTCGCCGATGTCGGGCGTCTGGGACGACACCGTCAATTCGCCGGGCGCGAACGACAGCCGCAGCGGCGCGTTCTTCTGCGCCAGCAGGCTGATGCGGCGGACGACGTCGGTGACCTCGCCGCCGGCGATCGTCAGCTCGTGCTCGTAGCTCTCCGGCAGCAGCTGGCGGTAGTTGGGGAACTGGCCCTCGATCAGGCGCGAGGAGAGGATCACGTCGCCGATCTGGAAGACGACCTGGTTCTGTCTGACGCCGACCGTCAGCGTCTCGCCGTCGACCTGCTGGACCAGGCGCGCCAGCTCCTGCAGCGCGCGCGCCGGCACGTTCGCCTCGAAGCCGCCGGCGAGCGGGTGCTCGAGCTGCGTCTCCTTGACGCTGAGGCGGTACGAGTCGGTCGCGACCATCCGCAGCTCGCGCTCGGAGGCCGAGACCATGATCCCGGTCAGGACCGGGCGCGTCTCGTCGCGCGAGGCGGAGTTGGCGACGCGCAGGACGGTGTCGACGAACGCCCGCGCCGGGACGGTGACGTTGCCCTCCTGCTCGGGCTCGGGGAAGGGCGGGAAGTCCTCGGAGCGCAGCGTCCGGATGTGGAACTGGGCGTTGCCGGCGACCAGCTCGACGTCCTGCTCGGCGGGGCGCTGCTCGAGCGAGACCGACGGCGCCGACAGCGAGCGGACGACGTCGACGAGCAGGCGGGCCGGCAGCAGGATCGTGCCCTCCCGCTCGACCTCCGCGGTCAGCGGGACGCGGAGCGCGATCTCCTGGTCGGTCGCGCGCAGCTCGACGCGGCCGCCGGCGGCGATCAGCTGGACGCCGGAGAGCGCCTGGGCGCGCGTCGAGGCGACGCGGCTGACGGTCTGAAGCTGGGCGAGCAGTTCTTCGCGCGCGGCCGAGATCTTCACGATGGATACCTCGAGATAAGGATGTTCTTCGTAGTAGGGAGCAAGGAGATGTGCACAACTCGTCGAAATGCCCGCACATAGCGGGCAGGCTGCGCACATCGGCGCGCCCGCGGGCTCAACAGTCTGTCAGGAACCCCGGTCGGCATCGGGCTCCTGGAGGCGGGCGGTCAGCCCCTGCACGAGCTCGAACGCCTCGGCGTCGGCCGCCATCCGCTCGCTGGCGCGCCGGCAGGCGTGCAGCACCGTCGTGTGGTTGCGGCCGCCGAAGGCCCGTCCGATCGACGGCAGCGTCTCGTCGGTCAGCTCGCGCGAGAGGTACATCGCGACCTGGCGCGCCCAGGCGACCCTCGCGCTGCGGTCGGGGGAGCGCAGCGCCTCGGGCGAGACGCCGAGCCGCTCGCAGGTCGCCTCCTGGATCTCGGTCAGGGTCCGTCTGCGCGGCTGCGACGAGCCGGGGTAGAGGCCGTCGAGCACGTGGGTGACGAGCGCCTTGTCGATCGGTCTGCCCGTCAGCGAGTGGAAGGCGACGACGCGGATCAGCGCGCCCTGGAGGGCGCGGATGTTGCTCGTGATGCGGTCGGCGATCGGCTCGATCGCGTCGGGCTCGGCGAGGCTGACGCCGTCGTGTTGCACGCGCTTGCGCAGGATCGTCATGCGCGTGGCGAGGTCGGGCGGCCTGATGTCGGTCACGAGGCCCGACTCGAACCGCTCGCGCAGCCGGTCGGCGAGCGCGTTCATGTCGCGCGGCATGCGGTCGCAGGTGACGACCAGCTGGCTGCCGGTCTCGTACAGCGCGTTGAAGGTGTGGAAGAACTCCTCCTCGGTCTTCGCCTTGCTCTCGAGGAACTGGACGTCGTCGATCAGGAGGATGTCGGTGTCGCGGTAGCGGCGCTTGAACTCCTCGACGTTGGAGGAGTGGAGGGCGTGGATGAAGCGGTTCGTGAACGCCTCGATCGTCGTGTAGCGGACGGTGAGGCCGTCGCCGTACTCGCGCACGTAGTTGGCGATCGCGTGCAGCAGGTGCGTCTTGCCGAGGCCGGGGGGGCCGTAGATGAAGAGCGGGTTGTACGCCTGCCCGGGCAGCTCGGCGACGGCGAGCGCGGCGGCGTGCGCGAGGCGGTTGCCGTCGCCGATCACGAACTGGTCGAAGGTGTACTTCGGGTTGAAGCTCTCGTCGGCGTTGGCCGCGGTCGGGCGGCGGGGCGGCGCGCTCGCCGCCTGCGCGGCCTCGGCGGCCGCCGGCTCGGCGCCGTCGGGCAGCGGATCGTCGAGCGAGACGACCTCGACCGTCGTCGCGGGTCCAAGGATCGCGGCGGCCGAGCTCTGCAGCACGCGCGAGAAGCGGTCGGCGACCCAGGTGCGGATCTCGTCGGGGGCGCCGATCAGGAGGGCCTGGCCGTGGAGCGCGCGGGCGCGCAGCGGTGCCAGCCAGAGGTGGTAGGTCGAGTCGGTGACGGAGCGCCGGAGCTCGGCTTGGATCTGGGACCAGGTGTGCTCGAGCTGCGTGTGCACAGGCGTCGTCGACCGACTCCTCGTCGGAAGGTGAGAGGGGGATGGAGGGGTCCGGGAGACCCCGGCAGGGCGGCGAATATAGCAGTGGCCGGACGGCATGCTCGGCCTGCGCGCCGGCACCCGCGAGGGGAGTGCGCAAATCGCGGGAAAAAGGTTGAGGAGCCGCCGATCGGCGGGTTGTCGACAGCTGTCGAGCGGCTGTTCGCAACCATGTGCACAGTGCGCTCGCGTCACGCTCCCGGCCGCGGGCCGCGACGGCGGCGTCGTCCGGGGCGCGGTGTATGGCGGCCCGCCCCGGCAGGGCTTTCGGCCGCAAGCCTGCGTATACTTGCGTGCCCCCTCGAACGGGAACGTGAGCCATGAAACGCACCTACCAGCCCAAGAAGCGCAAGCGCGCCCGCACCCACGGCTTCCGTGAGCGGATGCAGACGCGCGCCGGTCGAGCCACGCTCAAGCGTCGCCGCGACAAGGGCCGCAAGCGCCTCACCGTCTGATGAGCGCGCGGCCGGGCGTCGCAGCCCGGCGGAGCAAGCGGGGACGGCTGTCCCGCAGCGCCGAATTCGACCGGGTGTTTCGTCAGGGACGCTCGATTGCGAACCGCGTCCTTGTTCTGTACGCCTTCCCTCGCGCAGAGGAGGGCGAGCCGCGCCTTGGCCTGTCCGTCTCCAAGAGAGTCGGCGGAGCCGTCGAGCGAAACCACGTGAAGCGCCTCCTGCGGGAGGCGTTCGCGCATGAGTCCTCCGGGCTCCCCGACGGCGTCGACATCGTCGTCGTCGCCCGTCCCGAGGCGCGGGTCGTCGCCGAGAGCGACGGGCTCGACGGGATCAGAGCGGCGCTCGCCGAGCTGATCGGAAGAGCGCGCGAGCGCGCCGCCGGGGAGCGGAGATGACGTGGGCCAGGCGGGCGGCGATCGCGCCGATCCGCTTCTACCAGCGGTTCATCTCGCCCGCTCTCCCGCGGCGCTGCAAGTACGAGCCGACCTGCTCGGCCTACGCCGCGCAGGCGATCAAGGAGTACGGCATACTGCGCGGGCTGGTGCTCGCGGGCTGGCGGCTGATGCGCTGCAATCCGTGGAGTCATGGGGGCTATGACCCCGTCCACGACCAGCGCCTCTTCCCCCAACGCCGACCGACCGCTCCGAGCGCCTGACCGACCCTTTCGATGCCCGTCGTCTTCGCGAACATACTCCAGCCCCTGATCGACCCGCTGCACGAGGTCCTGCTCTTCTTCCACGGCCTCGTGGACAGCTGGGGGCTGGCGATCATCCTGCTGACCATCAGCGTCCGGCTCGTCCTGCTTCCGCTGACGCTGAAGCAGGTCAAGTCGATGCAGCGCCTGCAGCTGCTTGCGCCTGAGCTGAGAAGAATCCAGGCGAAGTACAGAAACGACAAGCAGCGCCAGCAGCAGGAGATGATGCGGTTCTACCAGGAGAACAGAGTCAATCCGCTCGCCTCCTGCTTCCCGCTCCTCTTCCAGCTGCCGTTCTTCATCGCGCTGTACTACATGCTCCAGTCCGACCTGCGACTGGACATCTGCGGCCAGGACGCGGTCGCCTGCGCCAGCGCCAGCGCCGCCGACTTCGCGAAGGCCGGCTCGACCCCGGGCGCGGAGAGCTTCCTCTTCATACCCGACCTGACGGGCAGAGCGACCGGTGCGGTCCTGATCGTCCTGATCCTGCTCTACGTCGGCTCGCAGATCGCCTCGGGCCTCCTGAGCACGGCGTCGATGGACAGAAACCAGCGCATGATCATGCTGGCGCTGCCGATCGTCTTCGTCGCGTTCATCATCAACTTCCCGGCCGGCCTGATGGTCTACTGGATCACGACCAACTTCTGGACGATCGTGCAGCAGCTGATCGTGCGCAAGACGGTCGGCCTGCCGAACAGAAATGCCGCGCTCGCGACCGCGGGCGCACCAGGCGGAGCCGCGGCGCTCGCCAGAGGCAGCGGGTCCGGCGGTGGCCGCGCGAAGGCCGGCAAGGTCTCGGGTGGCAAGGGCAACGGCAGTGCCGCGCCGAGAACTGAGACTCCGGTCCGCTCGACCGGAGGGCCTCCGCCGTCGGCGCGGAGAAGAAAGAAGCGATCGGGGAGGCGTCGGTGACACCTGCGCGTAGTGAGGCCGCCGAGCGGGTCGAGGAGCTGCTGACGCGGATCCTCGACGCGGTCGGCGTCGATGCGGAGGTCGAGATCTCCGAGGATGCCGAGGCGGTGACGGCTGTGATCGAGGGCGAGGACCTTGGGCTGCTGATCGGCCGTCACGGACAGACGATCGATGCGATACAGCACCTCGCCTACCGTGCGGCCTTCCGGGGTGCCGACGGGCGCAAGCGCGTCACCGTCGATGCCGCCGGCTATCGCGAGCGGCGCGCCGCGCTGCTCCAGCACGACGCCGACGAGGCCGTCGAGGAGGCGCTGCGCATCGGCGCTCCGGTGGCGCTCGACGCGATGAACGCCGTCGAGCGGCGGGTCGTGCACGAGTACCTGCGCGATCGTGACGGCATCGAGACGTACAGCGAGGGCGTCGAGCCCGACCGGCACCTCGTGGTGGCGCCGGCGAAGCAGTAGGCGCATGCTGGTCGCTCCGCGCCGGCGTCGCCACGGCGGCGCGATGAGGAGCGGCCAGCGCGATCCCGGTGTTTCACGTTTTTCATGACGGTGAAACAGATTCCTCGCGATGGCTGAGTTGACCGCGTTCGAGCAGGGGCTGTTCGTCGGCATCCTCGTCGGTGAGGGGTCGTTCGGCGGCGACGGCAGACAGCCTCAGATCACCGTCCGTATGCACACGCGGCATGAGGCGCTCTTCCAGTGGATCGCCGCTCGCTTCCCGAGAACCAAGCTGTACGGGCCCTATCACCATGGCGAGCGGTCGTACTACCAGTGGATGGCGCGCGGCCCTGCCCTGGTCGAGGACGTGCTGCCGGTCCTGGAGCGGTCGTTGACGCCCGAGATTGATGGTCATGCGTTCGCCCGTTTCGAGGCGATGAAGCAGAAGTACGCCGACTACATCGCGCGCATCCGGGCGCGCGCGGAGCTGTGAGCGGCGCGGTCGACGCACGGATCGCGGAGCTCGTCGCCCGCTACGGACTTCCCGACGAGTCGACGCGCCCCCTCGCGCAGCTCCTCGAAGCGCTCGACGACGAGCATGCGCCGACCACCGTGCGCGCGCCGGAGGAGGCGATCGACGTCCACCTCGCCGACTCGCTCGCCGGACTCGAGCTGCCCGCGATCCGCGACGCCCGTTCGATCGCCGACCTCGGCGCCGGCGCCGGCTTTCCCGGATTGCCCCTCGCCGTCGCGCTGCCCAAGGCGCGGATCACGCTGGTCGAGAGCATCGCGCGCAAATGCGCCTTCATCTCCGCCGCCGCGCGCGCGGCGGCGATCGAGAACGCGGAGGTCGTCGCCGCGCGTGCTGAGGAGTGGGCGGACGGCATCGGGCGCAACGACGTCGTGACGGCTCGCGCGCTCGCGCCGCTCGGGGTGCTCGCCGAGTACGCCGCGCCGCTGCTGCGCGAGGGCGGGCTGCTCGTCGCGTGGAAGGGCCGGCGTGACGACGACGAGGAGCGGGTCGCGGCCGCCGCGGCCGCCGAGCTGGGGCTCGAGATCGAGGAGATCCGGCCCGTCGCGCCGTATGCCGGCGCCGATCATCGCCATCTCCATCTCCTGCGTAAGGTCGCCCCGACACCTGCGAGATTCCCCCGCCGGCCGGGCATGGCGCGGAAACGACCGCTCGGAGCGAGGGTCGGCGGTTCGTCCGACCGCCCTCAGCGCTAAGGTCCACGACCGTAGAGTCGCGCTGGGGGCGCCGCCCGCGCCTCCACCGCAGGAGGACCGAACTTCGCTGCCTGACCGGCAAACGGCGCCGGCGCGTCAGCTCGAGCCACGAAGGAACGATTGATGGCAACCGTCTACGCGATCGCGAATCAGAAGGGCGGCGTCGGCAAGACCACGACCGCGGTCAACCTCGCAGCGTGCATCGCCGAGGCCGGCTACGAAGCGCTGCTGATCGACATGGACGCCCAGGCGAACGCGACCGTCGGCCTCGGCATCGCGAAGGACAGCGAGCCGAGCGTCTACGACGTGCTCGCCGGTGATGCGACGATGGAGGAGGCGATCCGGCCGACCGGCATCGAGCACCTCTCGCTCGTCCCGGCGAGCCCCGATCTCGCGGGCGCCTCGGTCGAGCTGCCGCGGATCGAGAACTCCGAGGTGCGGCTGCGCGAGGCGATCGCCCCGATCCGCGACCGCTACACCTTCACGATCCTCGACTGCCCGCCGTCGCTGGGCCCGTTGACGGTCAACGCCCTCGTCGCCGCCGATCGCGTGATCGTGCCGGTGCAGGCCGAGTACTTCGCGCTGGAGGGCCTCGCGGGCCTGCTCGACACCCTCGGCCTGATCCAGCGTGAGCTCAACCCCCGCCTCACGATCGCCGGGATGCTCCTGACGATGCACGACGGCCGCACCCGGCTGGCGCAGGACGTCGAGCGCGAGGTCAGGGAGCACTTCCCGACGCTCGTCTTCGACACCGTGATCCCGCGCAACATCCGCGTCGGCGAGGCGCCCAGCTTCGGGCGCCCGGTGATCCACCACGATCCCCATTGCGCCGGGTCGGACGCCTACTTCGAGCTTGCGAAGGAGGTGGCGGCACGTGGCTGAGAAGTCGCGCGGGATGGGCCGCGGGCTGTCGGCGATCCTGTCGGCGGCGCCGAGAGAGGACGGCGAGGAGCTGCGCACGCTCCCGGTCGACCTGATCGCGCCCAACCCCAACCAGCCGCGGCGCAGCTTCGACGAGGAGGCGCTCGTCGCGCTCGCCGAGTCGCTGAAGGCGCGCGGCGTGCTCCAGCCGGTGCTCGTGCGTCCCGTCGCCGGCGGCGGCTTCGAGCTGATCGCCGGCGAGCGGCGGTGGCGCGCGGCGCGGATCGCCGGCCTCGCCGAGATCCCCGCGATCGTCCGCCAGCACGACGACGCGGCCTCGCTCGAGCTGGCCGTCATCGAGAACATGGCGCGCGAGGACCTCAACCCCGTCGACGAGGCGCGCGCCTGCGCCGCGCTCGTCGAGGAGCTGAACCTGACGCGCGAGGACGTCGGCCGGCGCGTCGGCCGCAGCCGCGTCGCGGTCTCCAACCTGATCCGGCTGCTCGACCTGCCCGACGAGGCGCTGACGCTGCTGGAGCGCGGCGAGCTGACCGAGGGCCACGGCCGGGCGCTGCTGCTGGCGACCGAGCACGACGACCGGCGGCGCCTCGCCCGCGACACCGTCGTCAACGGCTGGTCGGTCCGCGAGCTGGAGCGGCGCGCCCGGCATGCCGCCGAGGTCGCCGCGGACGCACCGCGCGTCCCGCGCCGAGCGGCCGCTCCAAGGATCCATCCCGACCAGCAGCACGCGATCGAGCGCCTGTCGGACACCTTCTCGCAGGCGGTCGGCTCCGACGTGAGAGTCGCGGCGCAGGGCAGCGGATACCGCGTCCAGCTGACGTTCGAGTCGATCGAGGAGGCGCTCGAGATCGCCCGCCGACTGGGCGTCGAAGCGGTTCTGTGAGGTCACCACGCACGAGATGGCCTCGGCCCGCTAGAATCGCGCTTCGCGGGGCGATTAGCTCAGTCGGTTAGAGCGCTTCTCTGATAAGGAAGAGGTCCCTGGTTCGAATCCAGGATCGCCCACTCCACGAGGCCCGCGTCGCGGGCCTCGTCTCGTCCTTGGGGTCGCCGCAGCGCGTTCGAGCTTCCCGGATCGCTGCCTATACTTGGATCTCACCCCAGGCTTAGGAGCATGGAAGTGCAGGAAATGGTCATCTACGGCGTCAGCTTCGACATGGTCGGCAAGCAGCCGATCGTGCTGCTGAAGACCGTCGACAGCAACAAGTTCCTGCCGATCTGGATCGGTCACCCCGAGGCCGCCGCGATCCTGATGAAGCTTCAGGGCGCGACGACGCCCCGGCCGATGACGCACGACCTCCTCTCCGAGATGCTGTCGGAGCTCGACGTCAACTGCTCGCGCGTCTCGGTCACCGAGCTGCGCGAGAACACCTTCTACGCCTCGATCACGCTCAGCGTCAACGGCCGCGAGCTGGAGATCGACTCCCGCCCGAGCGACGCGCTCGCGCTCGCGGTCCGCTCCGGCGCGCCGATCTTCGCGGCCGAAGAGGTGATCGCGGAGTCGGCGATCGAGTTCGAGCACGAGGTCGAGGACACCGAAGAGGTCGTCGAGAAGTTCAAGGACTTCCTCGACCAGGTCACGCCGGAGGACTTCGCCGGCGGCGAGAGCTGACGGCGCGCGCGCACCGCTCCACGCCGGCGACCGGTCGCCGGTCGGCCACGGCGCGCCGACTCCTCAGCGGTCCTGCTCGGCGCGCTGCTGCGACGCCTGGCGGCGGGGCAGCTCGACGACCCGCGCCAGCTCCTCCGCGCCGGGCTCCTGCCCGTTGGCGGCCGCGAGCGGGGGCGCCGGCTCCATGCCGGTGAGCGTGCCGTAGAGCGCGACCTGCTCGGCGACGACCGCGCCGATCCGCCGGATGCCCTCGCGGATCTCGTCCTCGCTGACGCCGGAGAAGTTCAGCCGCATCGAGGAGCCGCCGCGGCCGTCGAGGTAGGCCTGGCGACCGGGCACGAAGGCGACGTTGTCGCGCAGCGCGCGGGCGAGCAGATCGGTCGTGTCGATGTAGTCCGGCAGCGTCGCCCAGATGAACATGCCGCCCTTGGGTCGCGTCCACTGCGCCTCGCGCGGGAAGTGCTCGGCGAGCGCGTCGAACATCACGTCGCGGCGGCGGCGGTAGACGTCGCGCAGCGAGTGGACGTAGCGCTGCCAGTCGCCCGCCGAGAAGTAGGTGCTGACGAACAGCTGCGTCAGCGACGACGAGCAGAGGTCGGCCGCCTGCTTGCCGATGTTCATCTTCTGCAGCACCGGCCGCGGCGCCGCGGCCCAGCCGAGGCGGATGCCGGGCGAGAGGATCTTCGAGAAGGTGCCGAGGTAGATGACGAACTCGCCGCCGTCGAGCGCGTAGAGCGGCGGCAGCGGCTCGCCCTCGTAGCGCAGCATCCCGTACGGGTTGTCCTCCAGCACGAGCAGCTCGCGCTCGTGGGCGATCCGCACCAGGCGCTGACGGCGCGGCAGCGACATCGTCACGCCGCCCGGGTTCTGGAACGTCGGGATCGTGTAGATGAACTTCGGCCGGCGCCCCTCGCGCTCGAGCCGGTCGAGCGTCTCCTCCAGCTCGTCGATCCGCATCCCGTCGGCATCCATCGAGATCTGCACGACGTCGGCCTGGTAGGAGCAGAAGGTCGGGACGGCGCCGGGATAGGTCGGCGCCTCGGCGACGATCACGTCGCCGGGATCGATCAGCGTCTTGCAGACGAGGTCGATCACCTGCTGGCCGCCGGTCGTGACGAGCAGCTCGTCGGCCGTCACCTGCATCCCCTCGGCCGCCATCACGGCCTGGATGCACGCGTCGATGTCGTCGATCCCCTCGGTCGGGCCGTACTGCAGCGAGCGGGCGAGCGCCTCGCTCGCGATCGTCTGCATCACGCCGGCGTAGGTGTCGCGCGGGAACGACGAGGTGTCGGGGAGGCCGCCGGCGAGCGAGATCACCTCGGGACGCTGCGTGAGCGCCATCAGGTCCCGCATCGCGGAGGATTTCATCACCTGGGTGCGCGAGGAGAACAGCGCCGCGTAGCGCTCGATGTCACGGGCGTTCGATCGGGTCGGTTCTCTTCGCGTCATGGCGGGCCTCGCCGGTCCTCTCGCTCTGGACTTCGCCGCAACGGACCGAACACCTCGCCCCGTCGACTATCGTCATGCTTCTTTTTCAAGCTACCGGACCCGATGACACTCTTCCTCGCCATCTGCCTCGGAATCGGTCTCGCGCTCGGCGTGGGGCTGCGCCCGTTCCTGCCCGCCCTCCTGATCGGCGCGCTCGCGCGCGGCGACATCGGCATCGACTTCAGCGGGACCGATCTCTCCTTCCTCGAGTCGCCGGCCTTCCTGCTCGCGCTGCTGCTCGGCGTGATCGCGCTGGTGATCGCGGAGCGCCGGCTCGGGCCCGACAGAGTCGAGGCGGGCCCGGCCGGAGCGGTCGTAGCGGGCGTCGCGCTCGGGCTCGGCGCGCTCTACTTCGCCGGCGCGCTGGCCGACGACGACTACGCCTGGTGGCCGGGGATCGTCGGCGGCCTGCTGTGCGCGGCGCTGGCGGTCGCGACGGCGCGGGTCTTCTTCCGCCGCACGCGGGCGCGGCTCGACGCCGAGGCGCAGCGGGCGCTCCCCGTCTACGCCGAGGGGGCGGGCCTCGTGATCGCAGGCCTCTCGATCCTGTTCGCCCCGCTGGCGCTGATCGCGCTCGCCTTCGTCGCCTGGCTGCTGCTCGGCCAGCGCAGACGCGAGGGCCAGAAGTACGCCGGCCTGCGCGTCCTGCGGTGAGCGGCGGGGCCGGCTGATGCCGCGCAAGCTCGTCCTCACCGTCATCGACGGCATGAAGCCGGCGATGCTGGAGCGGGCGATCGCGACCGGGCGGGCGCCGACGCTGAAGGCGATCCGCGACCGCGGCGCCTACGTCGACGACTGCGTCGCCGCCTTCCCGTCGGTGACGCCGGTCTGCGCCGCCAGCATCGCGACCGGCGCGACGCCCGACGCGCACGAGATCCCGAGCATGAACTGGTTCTCGCGCGAGGAGGGCCGCTACGTCGAGTACGGCTCGTCGTTCTCGGCCTCGCGCAAGTTCGGCGTCCTGCGCTCGCTGACCGACACCGTCTACAACATGAACGCGCGCCATCTCTCGCGCGCGACGCCGACCGTCTTCGAGCTGCTCGACGACGCCGGGGTGCGGACCGCCGGCACGACGTACCTGATGTACCGCGGTCGCCACGAGCACCACGTGACGACCGACACGCCGCTCGCCCGGATCGCCAACGCGACCGTCTTCAGGGAGCCGGTGATGGGACCGCGCGAGCTGTTCTACGCCGATCTCTTCGCGAGCCGGCGGACCGGCTGCCGGGGCCAGTTCGGGATGCCGGGCGCCCGCGACGCCCACACCGGCTGCGTCGGCGCCTACCTGGAGGAGCACGACCTCTACGACTTCATGCTCTTCTCGCTGCCCGACAACGACACCTGGTCGCACCGCAACGGACCGCACGCGCAGGCGACGTCGATAGCGGCCGCAGACCGCCAGCTGGAGCGGCTCGTCCACGCCGGCGGCGGGCTCGACCGCTTCCTCGACGAGCACGCGATGATCGTGATGGCCGACCACTCGCACACCCAGGTCGAGCGGCGGATCCGGCTCGAGCCCGCCTTCGCCGACTGGTCGCTGGCGCGCCCGAACGGCGGCGGCTCGACCGACGGGGAGATCGCGATCAGCCCGGCGCAGCGCTCGGCGATGATCTACGTGCTCGCCGAGGAGCGGCGGTCGCAGCGTGCGGCCGAGGCGGCGAAGGTCGCGCTCGGCGTCCCCGGCGTCGACCTCGCGATGCGCCGCGCCGCCCCGCGCGAGGGCGTGATCGAAAGCGAGCGCGGCGAGCTGCACTTCGCGCCCGGCGGCGACCTGGTCGACCTGCGCGGCCGCCGCTGGAGCGTCGACGGCGAGCTGGCGGCGATCGGCGGGAGGATCGAGGACGGCCGCCTGCTGTCGTCCGACTACCCCGACGCGCTCGGGCGCGTCTGGTCGGCGCTCACCTGCCCGACCGCCGGCGACGTGCTGCTGTCGGCCGGTCCCGGCTGGGAGTTCGTCGACTGGGGCGGCGCCGCGCACGTCGGCGGCGGCAGCCATGGCTCGCTCCATCGCAGCGACTCGCTCGGCGCACTGCTGTGGTGCGGCGTCGGCCCGGCCCGGCGCGACGCGCGCGAGCAGTGGACGGTCCGCGACGCCTTCCCGATGGTCGCCGAGCACTTCGGCGTCGCGGCGCCGGCCGGCACCGCGCGCTGACGCGCCCGACGGCGCCCCGCTGGGGGTCGCCGGCGCGCGTTCTCATCTGAGCTTCGGCCGACAGCGGGGTACGCTGTTCCGGATGTCAGAGGAAGCGACCGTCGCCGTCCTGCCGCTCCACCGCCGCCTGCGGCACGGTCTGAGGCACCCCCGCAACTGGCTGCAGCTGGTCCGCTTCGGCCTCGTCGGCGCGAGCGGCTACGTCGTCAACCTCGCCGTCTTCACGCTCGCGGTCCACCCGCTCGGCGTCGGCTACCGCGTCGCGGCCGTGCTGGCCTTCGTCGTCTCGGTGCTGAACAACTTCTGGTGGAACCGCCACTGGACCTTCGCCGCCCGCGACGGGCATGCCGGCTTCCAGGCGGCCCGCTTCTTCCTCGTCAGCGTGATGGCGTTCGGCTTCAGCTACGGCGTGCTCGTCGCGCTGGTCGAGGGCGCCGGCCTGCCGAAGGTGCTCGCGCAGGCGCTCGCGATCGTCGCCGCGACGCCGTTGAACTTCCTCGGCCAGAAGCTCTGGAGCTTCCGGCGATGAGGCGGGCCGCGGCGCTGATCGCCGCGGTCGCGCTGGTGGCGGTGCTGATCTGCGCGCCGCCGTTCGCGGCGCCGGCGGCGGCGCAGAGCGTGCCCGGCGCGACGACCGCCGCGACGGAGGCGATGCCGCCGCCGCTCGTCAAGCCGGCGCAGCTCGGAGCGACGGTGCAGGGGGCGACGGCCGCGACCGCGCCGCCGTCGGGCGCGACGAGCACCCCGACGGAGACCGACCCGAACGCGCTCGCGACGCCGCCGAGCCCGGCGATCCCGCCGCCCGGGCGCCGCCTCAGCGCCAGACAGGCGATCGCGATCGCCGACGCGATCCCGAAGATCAGAGCGGAGGTCGCCGACCACCCCGGCTCCTATCCGACGGCGTACACGAAGGGCGCGGTGCAGTGGCAGGTCAGCTACTTCTCCAGAGATCGCCGCGAGATCGGGCAGGTGCTGATCGACGACCTGACCGGCGAGGTGCGCGAGGCGTGGACCGGCTACCAGGTGCCGTGGACGATGGCCCGCGGCTACGAGGGCGCCTTCGGCCGGCGCGTCAACGCCTGGTACGTGTGGGGCCCGATGTGCCTCCTGTTCGTCGCGCCGTTCGTGCCGTGGCGCCGACGGCCGTCGTGGCTGCACCTCGACCTGCTCGTCCTGCTCTCCTTCTCGGTCTCGCTCGCCTTCTTCAACGACGCGCGGATCGGGCTGTCGACGCCGCTGATCTACCCGCCGCTGCTCTACTTCCTGCTGCGGATGCTGGCGGTCGCGCGGCGCGGCGGCCTGCGCCGCCCAGAGCCGCTGCGCCTGCTCGTGCCGGTCTCGTGGCTCGCGGTCGCGCTTGTCTTCCTGATCGGCTTCCGCGTCGGCCTCAACGTCACCAACTCGAACGTGATCGACGTCGGCTACTCCGGCGTGATCGGCGCCAACAAGCTGGTCGAGGGCGAGCCGCTCTATGGCGGCTGGCCGAGAGACAACGCCCACGGCGACACCTACGGCCCGGTCAACTACCTCGCCTACGTCCCCTTCGAGCGAATCTTCGGCTGGAGCGGGAGATGGGACGACCTGCCGGCCGCCCACGCCGCCGCCGTCGTCTTCGACCTGCTGACGATCGGCGCGCTGTTCCTGCTGGGGCGGCGGATCCGCGGCCCGTCGCTCGGCCTCGTGCTCGCCTACGCATGGGCCGCCTTCCCGTTCACGCTCTACGTCTCGACGACCAACGGCAACGACGCGCTCGTCGCGCTGCTCGTCGTCTGCGCGCTGCTGGTCGCGCAGCGGCCGGCGGCGCGCGGGGCGGTCGCGGCGCTCGCCGGGCTGACGAAGTTCGCCCCGCTCGCGCTCGCGCCGCTGCTCGCGCGCACGCCGGTCGACGCGATCCCGCGCGGAGCGGCGAGCGCCCGCCGCGGCGTGCGGGCCTTCCTCGCGTATGCGGCGGCGTTCGTCGTCGTCGCCGTCGTCGTGATGCTGCCGGTGATCGTGGAGGGCAACTGGCGGACCTTCTGGGACCACACGCTCGGCTTCCAGCGCGATCGCGGCTCGCCGTTCTCGATCTGGGGCCTGTGGGGCGGGCTCGACGTCGTCCAGACGGCGGTCCAGCTGGCGGCGGTCCTGTTCGCGGCGACGCTCGCGTTCGTGCCGCGCCGGCGGACGCTGATCCAGACGGCGGCGTTCGGCGCGGCGGTCCTGATCGCGCTCCAGCTGAGCCTGACCTACTGGTTCTACCTCTACATCGTGTGGTTCTTCCCGCTCGTGCTGGTGGCGCTGCTCGGCCGCCACGACGGCGTCACGTGGCGCGGCGCGCCGGCCGCCGCTCCCGCGACCGCCGGCGCGCCGGGCTCAGCGGAAGCCGGCGGGGGCGGGGACGAGCAGCTGCTCGATCCCGTCGGCGCGCAGCGGTGAGCTGCCGGTGATCACGACCGCGTTGAGCCACGGGTCGACGTCGGAGGGCTCGAAGCGGACCGGCATCTGCGTCACGAGCGCCTCGACCGCCTGCTCGCGCTTGACGCCGATGACGCCGCCGCGCGCGCCGGTCATGCCGACGTCGGTGACGTAGGCGGTCCCGCCGGGCAGGACGCGGGCGTCGGCGGTCGGCACGTGCGTGTGGGTCCCGACGACGGCCGTGACGCGCCCGTCGAGGTGCCAGCCCATCGCGACCTTCTCGCTCGTCGCCTCGGCGTGCATGTCGACGAGGACGTGGTCGACCCTGCCGCGCAGCGCGTGAAGCGCCGCGTCGGCCTCGGCGAACGCCGAGCGGCCGGCTCTCACGTAGAGGTTGCCGGAGAGGTTGACGACGCCGAGCCGCACGCCGGCGCGCTCGACGACGCAGTGGCCGTGGCCGGGCTGGCTCTTGAGGAAGTTGGCCGGGCGCAGGATCTCCGCCCGTTCGTCCAGATATGCGTAGATCGATCGCTGGCGATAGGTGTGGTTGCCGAGCGTGATCACGTCGACCCCGTTGGAGAACAGCTCGTCGGCGAGCTTGGGGGTGATGCCGGCGCCGCCGGCGACGTTCTCGCCGTTGACGACGACGAAGGTCGCGTCGTGCCGCTCGCGCAGCTCCGGCAGCAGGCGCAGCAGCAGGCGGCGGCCGGCGCTGCCGACGACGTCGCCGACGAAGAGGATGTTCATGGCGGCGAGTATGGCGACCTGCACCGCGCCGCGCCGCGCCCCGGTTAGCCTTGCGCGATGCCGAACGCCGGCAACAACGTCGCCGCCCGCGGCGATCGCGACGCAGCCGCGCCGCCGGGGCGCGACGCCGTGCCCGCGCTCGCCGTCGCCGGCCTCGCGAAGCGCTACGGCGAGCGGGTCGCGCTGCGCGACGTCAGCTTCGAAGCCGGCGCCGGCGAGCTGGTCGCGCTGACCGGGCCCAACGGCGCCGGCAAGACGACGCTGCTGTCGATCCTCGCCGGGATCCAGCCGCCCGACGCCGGCACCGTCTCGCGGCCGCCGGGCGAGATCGGCTGGGTCCCCCAGCAGCCGGCCGTCTACTCGAAGCTGTCGGTCGCCGAGAACCTGCGCCTGTTCGCGCGCCTGGAGCGGGTCCGCGACGTCGACGCCGCCGTGCGCGGGATGCTCGAGCAGACCGGCCTCGCCGATCGCGCCGACGACGAGGTCGGCCGGCTGTCGGGCGGGAACCGGCAGCGCGTCAACATCGCGGTCGGGCTGCTCGCCGCGCCGCCGGTGCTGCTGCTCGACGAGCCCTCCTCCTCGCTCGACCCGCGCCAGCGCGAGCGGCTGTGGGAGTTCATCGCCGCGCTCGCCGCGCGCGGCACGACCGTCGTCTACTCGACTCACAACGTCCAGGAGGCCGAGCGCCACGCCGACCGCGTGCTCGTGCTCGCCGACGGCGAGCTGCTGTTCTGCGGCACCCCCGCCGAGCTGGAGGCGGCGGTCGACGGCGAGGCCGCGGCGCGCGGCGCGCGCGACTTCGAGACGTCGTTCGTCCGCTTCCTCCACGAACGCGGGCACTGAGGGGACGGCGTGCGCTGGCTGCTGCTGAAGGACCTCCAGATCCTGCGCCGCTCGCCGCTGCTGGTGGCGCTGCTGATCGTCTACCCGATCCTGATCGCGCTCCTGATCGGCTCGGCGCTGTCGCGCGGCCCGGGCAACCCGTCGATCGCGATCTTCAACGAGGTGCCCGCGGAGCAGCGGACCTTCGAGGTCGGCGGCTCGTCGGTCAACGCCGACGAGTACCTGCCGCAGCTGTCGAGATCGGTCGACGTCGTCAGCGCCGAGTCGCGCGAGGAGGCGATCCGGCTCGTCGAGCAGGGCAGGGTGCTGGCGGCGGTGATCCTGCCGCCCGACATCGCCGAGCAGCTCGCGAGCGGGCGCCGGCAGCCGACGATCGAGGTCGCCTACAACGGCGAGGACCCCGTCAAGCAGCGCTACGTCGAGTCGGTCGTCAAGGCGCGGATGGCCGACGCCAACGCCGCGCTGACGGAGAAGTACGAGCAGGTCACGCTCAGATACATCGACATGCTGCGCGACGGCGGCGAGCTGACGATCCTTGGGCGCGAGGTGCCGATCCTTGGCCTGCGCGACTCGAGACGGATCCTCGACTCCGTGATCGCGACGCTTCCCCGCGACGCGCCGGAGCGCACCGCGCTCGACCAGGTCAACCGCTTCGCGACGCTCGCGATCCAGAACCTCGGCGTCTCGACCGACGTCCTGCGCTCGGTCGGCGAGCCGATCGCGGTCAGACAGACGGTGATCGGCGGCAGAAGGACGCCGCTGGACGACTACGCGATCGCCGTCGCCGCGGCCGTGTCGCTGCTGTTCCTGACCGTCCTGCTGGCGGCCGGGCTGCTGGCGCTCGAGCGCGAGGAGCACGCCTTCTCGCGGCTGGTGCGCGGGCTCGTCTCCAAGCTCGGGCTGCTGGCGGAGAAGGTCGGCCTCGCCGCACTCTGCTCGCTGCTGGTGACGCTGGCGCTGCTCGTCGGCCTCGGCCTCTTCTTCGTCGAGCTCGACTTCGCGCGGATGCCGCTGTGGCTCGCGGCGCTGGCGCTCGGGTCGACCGCCTTCGCGGCGCTCGGGGTCGCGCTCGGCGGGCTGGCGCGGGAGGTGCGCGCCGCGTCGCTGCTCGCCTTCCTGCTGTCGCTCCCGATCGCCTTCCTCGCGCTCGTCCCGGCCGGCTCCGTGTCGGGCTGGGCCGCCGACGCGATCGCGGTCGTCTGCGCCCTGTTCCCGTTCAAGGCGACGCTGCAGGCGCTCGACGTCGCGCTCAACGACGCGCCCGAGAGCTTCGCCGCGCCGCTCCTGCACCTCGCGGCGCTGACGGGGCTCTACGTCGCGATCGCGCGGCTGGCGCTGCGGCGCTTCGCCTGAGCGCGAGCGGCCCGGAGCGGGCCGACGGTGTCCGGTCAGCGCCCGCCGGCTCGGCGCGAGCGCGCATCCGCTCGCCGTTATCCTGGCCAGGAATGGCCTTTCCCCTCACCCGCATGCGCCGCCTCCGCCGCACCGGCGCGCTGCGCGGGCTCGTGCGCGAGACGCAGCTCGACGCGGGCGACTTCATCCTCCCCTTCTTCGTGACCCACGGCAGCGACCGCCGCGAGCCGATCGCCGCGATGCCCGGCGTCGAGCGGCTGTCGATCGACCACGTCGTCGCCGCGGCCGGCGAGGCGGCGGCGCTCGGCATCCCGGCCGTGATGCTGTTCGGGATCCCCGACCACAAGGACGACGACGGCTCGGGCGCGTGGGACGACGAGGGGATCGTCCAGCTCGCGACGCGCGCGATCAAGCGGGCGCACCCCGACCTGCTCGTGATCCCGGACCTCTGCCTCTGCGAGTACACCAGCCACGGCCACTGCGGCGTCCTGCGCGCCGACGGCCACGTCGACAACGACGCCTCGCTCGAGCTGCTCGCGCGCACCGCCGTCTCGCAGGCGCGCGCCGGCGCCGACGTGATCGCGCCGAGCGACATGATGGACGGGCGCGTCGGCGTGCTGCGCGGCGCGCTCGACGAGGCCGGCTTCGCCGACCTGCCGATCCTCGCCTACTCGGCGAAGTTCGCCTCCGCCTTCTACGGCCCCTTCCGGGAGGCGGCCGTCTCGACGCCGGCCTTCGGCGACCGCCGCAGCTACCAGATGGACCCCGCCAACGGCGACGAGGCGCTGCGCGAGGTCGCGCTCGACGTCGAGGAGGGCGCCGACATGGTGATGGTCAAGCCGGCGCTCCCGTACCTCGACGTGATCCGCCGCGTCAAGGAGATGACCCGCCTGCCGGTCGTCGCCTACAACGTCAGCGGCGAGTACGCGATGGTGAAGGCCGCCGCGGCGGCCGGCCACCTCGACGAGCGCGCGACGGTGCTCGAGACGCTCACCGCGATCCGCCGGGCCGGCGCGGACGTGATCATCACCTACCACGCCAGCGACGCCGCCCGATGGCTCCAGGAGGCGACATGACCGACGCCGGACAGGCGACCCCGAAGCTCCGCAGCCGCAGATACGGCGCCGCGATCCCGCTCGACGAGCTCGACAGACGGCTGCTCAACCTGATGCAGGGGAAGTTCCCGCTGCAGCCGCGCCCGTTCCGCGCGGTCGCCGAGCTGGCGGAGGTCGACGAGGCGACCGTCCTGCACCGCGTCCAGCACCTGCTCGACCAGCGCATCATCCGCCAGGTCACGCCGATCTTCGACACGCGCGCGCTCGGCTACGAGTCGATGCTGGTCGCCGCCAAGGTCGACCCCGACAACCCGCACCGCGCCGCGAGAGTGATCAACTCCCACCCCGGCGTCTCGCACAACTACCTGCGCAACCACGACTTCAACATGTGGTTCACGATCGCGACCGAGCCCGACTCGAAGCTCGGCCTCGAGGGGACGCTCGACGTGCTCGCGCGCGAGGCGGGCGCCACCTCGGTCCGTCAGCTGCCGACGCTGAAGCTGTTCAAGATCCGCATGGACCTGGAGATGGAGGGCGACACGAGAGCGCTCGCCGCCCAGGCCGTCGCCGCCGATCCGGTCGAGCTCGAGCCGCAGCCCTACGACGACTTCGACGTCGCCGTGATCCGGGCGCTGCAGGGCGACATGCCGGTCGTCGAGGAGCCGTACGCGCCGGCGGCCGCGCAGCTCGGCGTCACGCAGGAGCGGCTGCTCGACCACCTCGCGGGGATGCAGGAGCGCGGGCTGCTGCGGCGCGTCGCCGCGATCCTCTTCCACCGGCGGGCCGGCTTCTCCGCCAACGGCATGGGCGTCTGGAAGGTGCCCGAGGCGCGGATCCTCGAGGTCGGCCGGCAGATGGCCGCCGTGCGCGGGATCTCCCACTGCTACCAGCGTCCGACCTACGAGGACTGGCCCTACTCGGTCTTCACGATGGCCCACGGCCGCTCGAAGGAGGAGTGCGACGCGATCCTCGACTCGATCGCCGAGACGCACGGCATCAGCGAGCGCGCGACGCTCTACTCCTCGACCGAGTTCAAGAAGATCCGCCTGCTCTACTTCACCGACGAGTTCAAGGCGTGGGAGCGCGAGCACGCCGGCGTGTGACACGCTGCCGCGCATGCCAGAACCGACGCTGAACGACGCCCGCTCGGCCGCGCTCTATGCCGAGGCGCTGCGGGTGCTGCCCGGCGGCGTCAACTCGCCGGTCCGCGCGATGCGCTCGATCGGCCGCGATCCGATCTTCGTCGCCGGCGGCGAGGGACCGGAGATCGTCGACGTCGACGGCAACCGCTACCTCGACTACGTCTGCTCGTGGGGGCCGCTGATCCACGGCCACGCCCATCCCGTCGTGCTCGACGCCGTGCGCGAGGCGGCGGCGCGCGGCACCAGCTTCGGCGCGCCGACCGCCGGCGAGGTCGAGCTGGCCGAGGAGGTGGCGGCGCGGATCCCGTCGGTCGAGATGGTGCGGATGACCTCGTCGGGCACCGAGGCGTCGATGAGCGCGCTGCGGCTTGCCCGCGCCGCGACCGGCCGCGAGACGATCCTCAAGTTCTCCGGCGCCTACCACGGCCACGTCGACGGGCTGCTGGCGGAGGCCGGCTCCGGCCTCGCGACGCAGGGGATCCCCGCCAGCCCGGGCGTCCCGGCCGCCGCGACGGCCGCCACCGTGATCGTCGGCTGGAACGACGCCGAGGCGCTGCGCGCGGCGACCGAGCGCCACGAGCTGGCCGCGATCGTCGCCGAGCCCTATCCGGCGAACATGGGCCTCGTGCCGCCCGCGCCGGGCTTCCTCGAGCTGCTGCGCGAGCGCGCCGACGCCAACGGGGCGCTGCTGATCTTCGACGAGGTGATCAGCGGCTTCCGCGTCGCCCGCGGCGGCGCCCAGCAGCTGAGCGGCGTCACCCCCGACCTGACCGTGCTCGGCAAGGTGATCGGCGGCGGGCTGCCGGCGGCCGCGTACGCCGGCCCGCGCGCGCTGATGGAGCGGGTCGCACCCGCCGGCGACGTCTACCAGGCGGGGACGCTGTCGGGCAACCCGCTCGCCGTCGCCGCCGGCCTCGCGACGCTGCGCCTGCTCGACGACGACGCCTACGCGCGGCTCGCGGCGACGACCGAGCGGCTCGCGAGCGGGCTGCGGGCCGCGGCCGCCGACGCCGGCCGCGCCGTCCACGTGACCGCGGCGACCGGCCTGCTGACCGTCTTCTTCGGCGCGGGGCCGGTGCGCGACTACGCCGACGCCGCGGCCTGCGACCGCGACGCGCACGCCGCCTGGTGCCGCGAGCTGCTCGCGCGCGGGGTCTATCCGCCGCCGTCGCAGTTCGAGGCGTGGTTCCCTTCGCTCGTGCACGACGACGACGCCATCGACCGGACGATCGAGGCGGCTGCGGCCGCCTTCGCCGCGATCGCATGACCGCGCTCGACGACCTCGGCGCCGCGCTGCGCGCGGAGGGCGGACTGCTCGCCGCCGCGCTGGCGCCGCCGGCCGCTCCCGACCCGCATGCCGAGCTGGTCGCCGCCGGCCCGCGCGCGCGGCAGGCGCCGGCCGAGTACGGCCTCGTCTTCGCCGCCGTCCGCGAGGGCTACCTGCTCCACTACGGCGACGGCCGCGTCGTGCGGCCCGACGATCCCGACCTCGGCCTGCTCGGCGGCGACCGGCTCTACGCGCTCGGCCTCGCCCGGCTCGCCGCGCTCGGCGATCTCGAGGCGGTCGCGGAGCTCGCCGACCTGATCTCGCTCTGCGCCCAGGCGCACGCCGACGGGGACGTCGAGGAGGCGCGACGGCTCGCCGACGCCGCCTGGGCGGCGGCCGCGACCGCGGTCGGACATGGCCCGAGCGACGCGCACGCGCGCGCCAAGGATGCGGCCCGCTCCGGGGACGCCGACGCGCCCGCCTTGCTGCTGGCAGTTGCCGACGCGCCGGATCGCCCATAGCTGTCGGGTCGGACGCAACCCGTGCGACGCGTGGTGGTGTTCAATCGCTATGGTTCCCGCCGCGATCCATCCGGGTCGACGAAACGGACTCTGAACGTGACCGACAAGCACAAGAAGACCTCCCCCTACACCGCCGATCGCGGCATCCCCGGCGCGTTTGAGGGAGAGACCGTCACCCGGCGCCGGTTCATGAACGTGACCGCGCAGGGCCTCGGCGGCGTGGCGGTGGCCGCCTTCGCGCTCCCGGCTCTCGGCTTCGCCATAGGGCCGGTCTTCGAGCGCACGAAGATGCAGTGGCAGGACCTCGGCCCGCTCGGCGACTTCAACGACGAGGAGTACATCCCCCGCGTCTTCACGATCGTCAACGGGATCGGCGAGGCCGGCAAGACGACCGCGTATGTCCGCCTGCGCAACCCTGAGATCGACACCGAGCCCGAGGACCAGTACAACCGGGTCATCGCGATTTCGACGCGCTGCAACCACCTTGGCTGCGCCGTCCGCTTCACGCCCGCGGCCGGCAAGTTCCTCTGCCCCTGCCACGGCGGCGTCTACGACTTCCGCGGCCTGCGCGAGGGCGGTCCGCCGGTCCGCCCGCTCGACCGTTTCTACACGAGAATCGAGAACGGCACCGTGCTCGTCGGCGCGCGCTACAGCGTCAACAGCGAGCTGCGCCGCTTCTCGCCGCGCGACCCGGGCCAGCCGCTCGACGGCATCGGCCAGTACCTGTACCCGGCCCGCTTCTCGACGCCGGAGAAGTAGTCCATGCCCAGATTCAGAATCCCCACGCCCACCGTGCCTGCGGCGCTCCAGCCGAAGCCGAAGCGCCCCGGCTCCGCCCAGGGCCCGGCGACGCCTGCCGAGCAGGCCGCCGAGGGCGGCATCCACGTCGTCGACTGGATCGACGAGCGCACCTCGCTCTCCGGCGGGCTGCGCTGGATGATGTTCCGGAAGGTGCCGAAGGGGACCAACTGGTTCTACACGCTCGGCTCCGCGACGATGTTCGCCTTCCTGTCGCAGGCCGTGACCGGGATCTTCCTGGCGATGTACTACGACCCGTCGCCGACGCGCGCGTACGAGTCGGTCCGCTACATCGTCAACGACGCGTTCCTCGGCGAGTTCGTCCGCGGCATGCACAGATGGGGCTCCACCGTGATGGTGATCCTCGTCTTCCTGCACATGGCGCGAACGTTCTTCTTCGGCGCCTACAAGTACCCGCGCGAGCTGAACTGGGTCATCGGCGTCGCCCTCCTCATCCTGACGATGGCGATGTCGTTCACCGGCTACCTGCTTCCGTTCGACCAGCGGGCCTACTGGGCGACGATCGTCGGCGTGAACATCAACGGCACCGGTCCGCTCGTCGGTCCGTACCTGTCCGACTTCCTGCGCGCCGGCCCGGAGTTCGGGGCGACGACGCTCTCGCGCTTCTACGCGATTCACATGATGCTCGTACCAGGTCTCATCGCCGCGCTGATCGGCGCGCACCTCTACCTCGTCGCGAAGCTGGGCACGACCGCCCCGCCGTGGCTGAGAGCGAAGACCGAGACGAAGCTTGACGAGGACGAGGTCTGATTCGCGATGAACCAGCTCGAGAAGGAGCAATACCTCCGCGAGTACGCGCAGCTGAAGGCGCAGGGCAAGCCCTTCTTCCCCTACGCGATCGCGAAGGACTCGGCGATGGCGGTGATCACCCTCGCCGTCATCATCATCATGTCGATCGTCCTCGGCGCCGAGCTCGGCCCGAAGGCCGACCCGACGACGACGACCTACGTCCCGCGCCCAGAGTGGTACTTCTTCTTCCTGTTCGAGGTGCTGCGGATCATCAAGCCGCCGGAGTACGTCCCGATGGCGACGATCGGCGTGCCGACGCTGTGCATGATCCTGCTGTTCCTGCTGCCGTTCTACGACCGCGGCGCGGAGCGTCGGCCCGAGCGTCGTCCGATCGCGACGACGGCCGGCATCCTGACGATCTTCGCGATGGCCTACCTGACCTTCCTCGGCGCGAACGCCGGCTCCCCGAACGAGATCGACATGGCGCCGCCGTCCGATCTGAAGGGCGCCGCGCTGACCGAGTGGAACGAGGGCCGTCTCGTCGTCGCCCAGTCCGGCTGCCTCGCCTGCCACCAGATCGGCGAGAACGGCAACCACGGACCGGGTCCGAGACTGACCGACATCGCGAGAAACCTCCCGGCCGCGGCGATCGCCGAGACGCTGCGCAACCCCACTGCGCCGATGCCCTCCTTCGAGAGACTCGCGCAGGAGGAGCCGGAGAAGTTCGACGCGATGGTCGCCTTCCTCGGCTCGCTCAAGTAGGACGCCGCCGATGAGCGGCGGCAGCGTCGAGCCGGGGCCGGCCGCCGGCCGGCTGGAAGAGCCGCAGGTGCGCGCGATGTTCGACCGCATCGCGCGCGTCTACGACCGCATGAACTCGGTCATGACGGCCGGCCTGCACCACAGGTGGCGCGGCCGGGCCGTCGACCTCGCCGCGGTCGCCCCGGGCGACCGCGCCCTCGACGTCGCCTGCGGGACCGGCGACCTGTCGCTGGAGCTGGCGCGCCGCGTCGGGCCCTCCGGCGCCGTCGTCGGCTGCGACTTCTCCGAGCAGATGCTCGTGCTGGCGCGCGAGAAGGCCGCCAAGCAGCCGGACCTCGGCGCCGACCTGCGCTTCGAGTGGGCCAACGCGCTGGAGCTGCCCTACGAGGACGGCCAGTTCGCGGCTGCCACCGTCGGCTTCGGCGCCCGCAACTTCTCCGATCTCGAGCAGGGCCTGCGCGAGATGCGCCGCGTCGTGCGCCCCGGCGGCAAGGTCGTCGTGCTGGAGATAACGACGCCGACGCGCCCGCCGCTGTCGACCTTCTACCGCGTCTGGTTCGACCGGATCGTGCCGGCGCTCGGACGCGTCGCCGGCGACAGCGACGCCTACACCTATCTCCCGAGCTCGGTCCGTCGCTTCCCCGGCCCGCAGGAGCTGGCCGCGACGCTCGAGCGGGCCGGCTTGACGAGGATCCGCTACGTGCTGACCGCCGGCGGGATCATCGCGACCCACGTCGGCGAGGTCCCAAGCTAGTGGCGACCGCGGCGACGCTCGACGCCGTCGTCCGTGCCGCCGGGCCGCAGCTCGGCCCCATGATGGAGCGAGTCGAGGCGCGGCTCGCCGCGCTCGCGAGCGGCCACGGTCCCGTGCTGGCGCGCCATGGCGGCGCGACGATCGCGGCGGGCGGCAAGCGCCTGCGGCCGCTGCTCGTCTTCCTCGCCGCCGGCGAGGAGGCCGCGACGGCCGCCGACCGGCTCGTGCGCGCCGCGGCGGCGGTCGAGCTGATCCACAGCGCCAGCCTCGTCCACGACGACGTGCTCGACAGAGCGCCGCTGCGCCGCGGCCAGCCGACGGTCGTCGCCGTCGCCGGCCGCACGGTCGCGACCGCGACCGGCGACCTGCTCTTCTCGCGCGCCTTCGCCGAGGTCGCCGGCGGCGGGGAGATCGCCGACGTGCGCGCCCTCTCGGCCGCCAGCTCCGCGTTGGCGGCCGGCGAGCTGATGCAGCGGGCCGACGCGTGGGACGTCGGCGTGCCGCTGGAGCGCTACGTCGAGCGCTGCGAGCTGAAGACCGGCAGCCTGTTCGAGGCGGCCTGCCGGCTCGGCGCGCTCGCCGTCGGCGGGCCGGCAGACGAGCTCGCCGCCTTCGGGCGCCGGATCGGTCTCGCCTTCCAGCTGCTCGACGACGTGCTCGACGTGTCGGGGCCGGCGAGCCGCACGGGCAAGGCGCGCGGCACCGACCTGCTCGACGGCACCGTGACGCTGCCGCTGATCGTCGCACGCGAGCGCGATCCGCAGCTGGCCGCCGTCGATCTCCAGGCGCTCGACGGCGAAGCTGCCGCCGAGGCGATCTGCGACCGCATCGCGGCGACCGGAGCGTTGGTCGAGGCGAAGCGCCGGGCGCTCGACGTCGTGGCCGAGGCGAAGGCGCTGCTGCCGCGGCTCTCCCCGCGCCAGCGCGCGACGTTGGAGCTGGTCGCCGACGGCGTCGTCGAGCGCTACGCCTGAGGCTGCTCAGAAGTCCATCGGCCAGATCTGATCGGCGGCGAGCGCCGCGACGAAACGGTCGATCTCGTCCTCCATGTTGGCCCGCATGAGGCGCTGGAGGTCGAGCACGAGCGCCTCGGTGCCGCGATCGAGCTCCTCGTCGAACCGCTCGACCAGCTCCTCGGCGAAGACGCCCCTGCCGAGCCAGTCACAGTTCGGACAATGAAGGGTGACGTCCCAATGAGCCGGCCCGGCCTCCTCCCACGCCACCGGCGAGACGAGCTTCGACGCGCAGTGCGGGCAGACGTGCAGACCCTCGACCGTGTCGTCACGTCCTGGAACGCCCGTCGTGTCGGGAAGGTCCTCGAAGTAGAGCACCTCGATCGTCTTCCCGCTGGGGAGCAGGACGCGGCGGATCGAGCGGTGGTCGGCGGGACGACTCATGGTGTGCTCACTGGATCGACCGCAGTGGCGCTTCACTTGAGTGGGATTTCCGTATGGCACGGAGCGCGACTCGGTACCCTTCACGAGACTCCACCGGAGGAACCCATGCCCAATATCGGCCCACTCGAGCTCATCGTCGTCCTCGTCATCGTCCTGCTGATCTTCGGCCCGAAGCGGCTGCCGTCGCTCGGCAAGCAGCTCGGCGGCGGGATGCGCGAGTTCAAGGACTCGCTCACCGGCAAGGACGACGACGACCAGACAGACGCCACCGGCCGCCCGCAGGTGACGCAGACCGCCGGCGAGGAGCCGGCGCCGACCAAGCCGGTCGAGCAGCACGCCGCTCCCGCTGACGCAGCGCCCGAGCAGCGCGCCTGACCGCAGAGCCCCGCCCCATGGCGACCGCCCTCAAGCCGATCGGCCACGACGATCGGCTGACGATCGTCGATCACCTCGACGAGCTTCGCACGCGCCTGATGATCTGCGCGGCGTCGCTCGTGGTGATCTTCGCGATCTGCTTCTGGCAGAACCACGCGCTGCTGGACTTCCTCAACCAGCCGTTGAAGGACAGCACGCCGACCGTCCAGGACCCGAAGAACAACGGACGGCTCGGGCGGGTCGCCGCCGCCCAGAGACAGGTCGGCGAAGGGCTCGCCGCCGGCGCGGCCGCCTTCAGAGCGATCCAGGGCGAGAGATCGATCTCGCCGGCGACGAAGGCGACGCTCGGCAGAGCGATCGAGCAGATGAACCAGGCGGCCGCCGCGCTGCCGAGAACGAACCCGGAACGGGTGCCGATCACGACCGGCGTCGGAGAGCCGTTCACCGCGACGCTGACGGTCGTCGCCTACTTCGCGCTGCTGTTCTCGCTGCCGATCATCCTCTACCAGGCATACGCGTTCATCCTGCCGGCGTTCAGCCCGTCTGAGCGGAGGGTGGCGCTGCCGTTGATGCTGATGGTGCCGGTGCTGTTCATCGGCGGCGTCGTCTTCGGCTACTACCTCGTGATGCCGCCCGCGATCTCGTTCCTGCAGAACTGGAACGACACCGACTTCGACGTGCTGCTGCAGGCGCGCGACTACTATCGCTTCGCGGCGATGGCCTTGCTGTCGTGCGGCTTGATCTTCCAGCTGCCGATCGGCCTGCTGATCGTCAACCGCGTCGGGATCCTGAGCGCGAAGCAGCTGCGCTCGTCGTGGCGGTACGCGATCGTGCTGATCGCCGTCGTCGCCGCCGTGATGCCCGGCGTCGATCCGGTCACGACGGTGATCCTGATGGTTCCGCTGCTCGTGCTGTACGGACTCAGTATCGTCCTCCTCACGATCGCCGATCGGCGACGGGGGGACCGCGGCACGTTTGCCGGTCTGGAGCCGCTCGACGGGGACGACCACGAGGAAACCTGAGCATGCTGTTCGACCTGCAGAGCAGAGGGCGGAAGACCGCCGTCAAGATCGTCTATCTCGGCCTCGCCATCCTGATCGGCGGGGGTCTCGTGCTGTTCGGCGTCGGCACCAGCGGTGGCGGCGGCCTGCTCGACGTGTTCAGCGACCAGTCGCAGGACACGAGCTCGCAGATCAGCAACGCCGAGAAGAGAGCCCAGAGAGCGGTCAGACTCAACCCGAGAGACGCGCCGGCGTGGGCCGAGCTCGCCCGCGCCCGCTACCTGCGTGCCGGGCAGGGCGACAACTTCAACGAGACCGAGCAGACCTTCACCGAGCAGGGGCAGGAGCAGCTGCGCTCCGCCGCCGCTGCGTGGAACAGATACCTCGCGCTGCAGCCGGACAGACCGGACCCCAACGTCGCCCGCCTGATGGCGAACGCCTTCTCGGAGACCGCGCTCAACCAGCCCGCGGAGGCGGCGAGAGCGCTGGAGATCGTGACCGAGCAGGACCCCTCCTCGGCCGCCTTCTCCAATCTCGCGACGTACGCCTGGCTGGCGGGGCAGCAGCGCAAGGGCGACCTCGCCGCCGCGGAGGCGGTCGAGCTGGCGCCGGAGAACCAGCGGAGATCGCTGAGAAGACAGCTCGACAGAATCAACGAGGAGATCCAGAGACAGGCGATCCAGGACGCCATCGACAGCGGCGCCCTGAGAACGTCGACGACGAGATGAGCCGCTCGGCGCCCGCGGAGGCGGGCGCCGCCGTCGCCCGGCACGCATCGTCGCCCCGGACCATCTAAGATTCTCTGGTCGCTTCGCGCCCGGCGCGGAGTCACCCGCGGGCCGTTAGCTCAATTGGCAGAGCAGGGGACTCTTAATCCCAAGGTTGTAGGTTCGATTCCTACACGGCCCACTCTTCCGAGAGCCCCGCAGCCGCGGGGCTCTCGCCGTTTCGGGGGCCGCCGCCGATGGCGCTCAGCGGCGATCGAGCCGGCGCGCGAAGGTGCGCGTCGAGCGGGCGCCGGAGCGGTCGATCGCCGTCACGGCGACGCGGACCCGCAGCGTGCGCACGGCGGCGAGCCGCTTGCGCGCACGCGGCGCCACGCGGAAGCGGACGGTCGCGCGGCGGCCGGAGGCGACGCGAGCGCTCGTGCGCGCGAGCCGGACGGCGACGCGGCCGCGTCTCGCGAGGCCGTTGCGGCGCGCGACGGCGGCGGGGACGGTGACGGCGGCCGTCACGCGCGACGCCGCGTCGACGGTCAGCCGCGCCGACAGCCCGCGTCGGCTGAGCAGCTGCCGGAGCGGTCGGCGCGGCAGCGAGAGCGCGACGACGCGCGGGCGGCCGGCGCTGCCGGCGGCCGGCGGCCGCGGAGTCGTCGTCCCGCCGTCTGCGGGCGGCGACGGCTCATCCGCAGGCGGCGGTTCGCCCACTGGCGGTTCGCCCGGGGGCGGCGGCTCGCCCGGCGGCGGCTCACCGGCAGGCGGTCGCTCGCCAGGAACGGAGAAGTCGGCCCGCGGGTTGGTGTCGGCGAATCCGCCGGTGCTCGCTCCGACGCCCATCCCGCGGGCCGCGAAGATGGCCCAGAGCAGGTCGCGATCGCGGGCGCCGACCGCGAGGTCGGCGAGCAAGATGCCGTCGCGGAGGTCGAGGAACGACGGCTGCGGCGGCACCAGTCGCAGGCCCTCGGTCACCAGCTCGCGCACGCGGCGGATGCCCTCATCGCGGCCGTGGGCGGCGATCAGCGCGGTGCGCAGGTCCCACAGCGTCTGGGCGATGATCTCGCCGTCGGCGTGCGCCTCGAAGATCGGCCCGTCGTCGTCGTGCTCGATCCGCGCCAGCTGCGCGTAGGTGAAGCCGCCGCCCTCCGGGCAGCGCGCGGCCGTCGTCGGCGCCGTCGGGCAGTCGATCGCCGCGTGGCGCATGCCGGTCGCGCCGCGGGTCAGCTCCGCCGCGGCGAGCAGGTCGCCGGGGACGTCGGGATCGTCGCTCACCGCGCCGCTCTGCTCGAGGAAGTCGAGCGCGTAGAAGTCGCTCAGCCCCTCGCCGAGCGCCGCCGCCTGGACGATCGTCATCGCGTTGATCCCACGCGAGTCGGTCACCAGCCGGCCGGTGAGGCCGTGGCCGTACTCGTGGTACACGACCATCGCGTGCTCGGCGGCGTTGCCGTCGACGACGGGGAAGCGGGCATCCGTGCCGCCGAACAGGTACAGGAGCATCTGCGGAGACTCTCCGTCCGGGAAGACGGTCATGCGCGCGTTGTTGCGGCTCCGCGACCACGGCAGGCCGCCGTTCTCCGCGGCACCGAAGAAGGCCAGCGCGCGCACCGGGTCTCCGTCGGCCGAGCCGGGCGCGTCGGCCTCGAAGTTGCCCGAGGCGGCGTCGAAGCCGATCGGATCGGCGAGCAGGTGGTCGTGGAAGCGGTTGACGTACGTGAACGTCTGGACGGTCGCGTGGCGGAGGTTGGCCGCCCAGCTGTAGGGCGTCGAGCTCGTCCACGAGCACGGGAACGCAGCCGAGCAGCCGACCCCGCCGCCCGGCTCGGTGATCGCCGTGTGGGGCTCGTCCCAGAACGGCCTCCCATCGCCGTCGACGCCGCTCGCCGGCACCTCGCCGCCGTTGCCGAGCGGGTCGACGCTCGGCACGCCGGCGCCCATCACGTCGGCGAAGGCGTGCGCGAAGTCGCCGCGCAGCGCTGTCGCCGTCGTCACCCAGCGAGCGGGGAAGTCGATCCAGCGGCGCGGGCCGGTCGGCGCCGCCTCCCAGACGCGCGCGCGGCCGCTGACCGCGTGCGTGAGCGCATGGCGGGCGAGCAGCGTGCCGTCGTCGGCGGCGACGAGCACCGCATGCGCCCCGTGGTGGCCGTCGCGGACGATCACCTCCCACGCCGGTCGCGGGCCGCGCCGGGTCGCCGCCGCCACCAGCCGGGCCGTCGATCCGTCGGCGAAGGAGGTCGCGCGGACCGGCCCGCGGCCGCGGCGGCGGACCGGCGGCGCGCTGCCGGTCGCGCCCGTGGCGCGGCGGGCGCGGACGAGCGCGTCGCCGCCCGAGATCGCCGTGGTGCTCGGACGCGACGCGACCGCCGGCAGCGGGCCGCCCTGGACGGCCAGCAGCCGCCCGTCGGCGGCGACGTGGGCGCGGAGGTCGGCGCCGGCCACCGGCAGGCCGCGATGCGTCTGGCTCCAGCGGAGGTGACGGGTGCCGTTCGGCGAGACGATCGCCCGCGGGCGTCCGAGCGCCCGCAGCTCCGCGGCGGAGAGGCCGAAGAGCGCCGGGCGCCCGCGGACGTAGTCGAGCGCGATCGCGGCCGCGGCGCGGTCGCTCGGCGGCGTGAGCGCCCGGTCGGTCCGTGTGAGCTGCCGCGGCGTCCCGTGGGCGGCCGAGACGGAGATCCGGCCCTCGCCGCCGAGCCGCCGCTCGAGCGCGGCCGCGGCCGGCGATCCCGTCCGGGCGGCCGGCGCGGCGGTGCGATCGAACGAGCGCGGAGCCTCGGTCGCGGCGGCCGCCGCAGGGGAAGGTGCGGCGCATGCGGCGGCGAGCAGCAGCGCGATCGGCCCGCGCCGGGCGCCCGGGCGCGCTCGTGCGGGGGCAAGGCGTCTCAGTCGCCCGCCGCCTCCCGCGACGGCACCGCCTCCGTCCGCTCCCCGGCGCCCGGCGTCGCGATCTCCTCCGGTGCCGCCGGCAGCTGGGCGCTCCCGCGCACCGCCTGCCGCTCGTAGGCCGCGCGCGCCGAGGCGTCGGCGCCGGCGAGCACTCTGTCGGTCCGCATCAGGCGCCCGACCGCCTCGTAGACCGGCCGCGGCATCAGCGCGCCGAGGCGGACGGTGCGCCCGATCGCGCGCGGGACGAAGACGTCCTGGCGCGGCCGCTCGAGCGCGCCGACGATCGCCTCGGCGACCTCCCTGGGCTCGACCAGCCCGATCCCGCGTCCCTTCTGGAGACCTGCCGCCAGCTGGGTGTTGACCGGTACCGGCATCACGATGCTCGTCTCGACCCCGCTGCCGCGCACCTCGGCGCGGATCGCCTCGGTGAGGCCGACGACCGCGTGCTTGGTCGCCGAGTAGGTCGCGCCGCCGGGCACGCCGGCCTTGCCGGCCGTCGAGGCGACGTTGACGAGGTGGCCGGCGCGACGCGGCAGGAACCGCTCCAGCGCCAGCTTGGAGCCGGTGATGACGCCGTGGAGGTTGATGTCGACCTGGCGCGTTGCCACTTCCTCGGACTCTTGCACAAAGGGGCCGACGTGCATGATCCCGGCGTTGTTGACGAGCACGTCGAGCGGCCCGAGCCGCGCCTCGACCTGCTCCAGGAAGGCGGCGAACGAGCCGCGGTCGGTGACGTCGAGGCCGAGCGCGACGACCCCGCCGCCGAGCTCCTGCGCCGTGCGCTCCGCCAGCTCGCGGTCGAGGTCGCCGATCGCGACCTTCGCACCCTTGCGCGCGAGCGCCGCTGCCGTGGCGCGCCCGATCCCGCGCGCGCCCCCGGTGATCGCGACGACCTTGCCGGCGAGGTTGCGGGGTTGCTTGGCCATCGGGCGGGACCTCCTCGTGGGTGGGCGACTGGCTGCCTGGCCAGTCTCGCGGCAACGGCGCGCCGGCGCAACCCATTAGCATCCTGCGGCGATGGCCACCGCGCATCTCGCCTGCATCGACGGCGTCGTCCTCCCGGCCGCGGAGGCGGTGATCCCGGCGACCGACGAGGGGCTGCTGCGCGGCGACGGCGTCTTCGAGGTCCTGCGCCTCTACGAGGGGCGTCCGTTCGCGCTCGCCGACCACCTCGCGCGCCTCGAGCGCTCGGCGGCGAACATGCGGCTGCCGCTCGACGTCGACGCGATCCACACCGACGTCGCCGAGCTGCTGACGGCGGCGGGGACCGGCCCCGAGCATGGCTGTCTGCGGATCGTCGTCACGCGCGGCGGCCGCCGCCTGCTGCTGACCGAGTCGCTGCCCGACAACCCGCCGGAGATCCGGCTCGGGTCGGTCACCTACGCGCCGACGCGGATCCTCGACGGCGTCAAGTCGCTCTCCTACGGCGCGAACATGCTCGCGACCCGGATCGCGCGCGAGCAGGGCTTCGGCGAGGCGCTGCTCGTCACCCCTCACGGGCGCGTCCTGGAGGCGCCGACCTCGACGCTCTTCTGGGTCCGCGACGGCGCGCTGGAGACGACCCCGCTGGAGGACCACGTGCTCGCCTCGATCACGCGCGCCCGCGTGATCGAGCTGACGGGCGCGCGCGAGCGCGCGTGCACGCTGGAGGACCTGAAGCGGGCCGACGAGGCCTTCCTCGCCTCGACCACGCGCGAGGTGCAGCCGGTCGTCGCCGTCGACGACGCCGAGCTGGCGGTCGGCCCCGTCACCCGCGACGCCGCGGCGCGGCTGCACGCGCGGATCCGCGCCGAGCTGGCCGCCTGAGCGGCCCGACCCTGGAGACCACCGACGAGATGCGCGTCCTGACCGTCATCGGCAACCGCCCGCAGTTCATCAAGGCCTCGGCCGTCTCCTCCCGCCTGCGCGCCCGCGCCGAGGAGATCACCGTCCACACCGGCCAGCACTACGACCGCGAGCTGTCGCAGGTCTTCTTCGACGAGCTGAAGCTGCCGCCGCCCGAGCACCTGCTCGGCATCGGCGGCGGCACGAACACCGCGCAGACGGCGCGGATGCTCGCCGCGCTGGAGCCGCTGCTGTCCGACCTGCGCCCCGACGCCGTGCTCGTCTACGGCGACACCAACTCGACGCTCGCCGGCGCGCTCGCGGCCGTCCAGGCCGGGATACCGGTCGCCCACGTCGAGGCCGGCATGCGCTCGTTCGACCGCGCGATGCCCGAGGAGGTCAACCGCGTCGTCTGCGACCACCTCTCGTCGCTGCTGCTCGTGCCGTCGAAGACGGCGGTCGACAACCTCGCGCGCGAGTCGGTCCCCGGCCGCGTCGAGGAGGTCGGCGACGTGATGGTCGACGTCGCGCTGCTGCTGCAGCCGGCCTGCCGCGCCCGCACCGAGGCGCTGGAGCCCTACGGCGTCGAGCCCGGCGGCTACCTGCTCGCGACCGCGCACCGCGCCGGCAACGTCGACGATCCCGCCCGGCTGGCGCAGCTCGTCGACCTGCTGCTGTCGCTGCCCGATCCGGTCGTGCTTCCGCTCCATCCGCGCACCCGCGCCCGCCTCGAGGCGGCCGACCTGCTGCGCGCGGTCGAGGCCGCGCCCGACCTCCACCTCGCGCCGCCGCTCGGCTACCTCGACTTCACCGCGCTGCTCTGCAACGCGCGGGCGGTCGTGACCGACTCCGGCGGCGTGCAGAAGGAGGCCTACCTCGCCGGCGTGCCGTGCGTGACGATGCGGCCGAGCACCGAGTGGGTCGAGACGGTCGAGACCGGCTGGAACGCGCTCGTCGACCTCGACGGCGAGCGGGCGCGCGCGGCGCTGGCGCGGCCGCTGCCCCGCGAGCGGCCGCAGCTCTACGGCGACGGCCAGGCCGGGCAGCGGGTCGCCGACGCCGTCGCGACGCTCGCCGGCTGAGCGCTACGGGCGCCCGATCCGCCGCACGGCGACGCCGGCGGCGCGGAACGGCGCGGGATCGAGCGCGTCGCGCCCGTCGACCAGCGCCCGCAGCCCGGGCAGGTCGCCCGGCGCGAGACGCCGGTACTCGTCGTGGTCGGCCTGCAGGATCGCGCCGTCGACGGCGCCGCCGTCCCACGGCTCGAAGCCGAGCGCGCGCAGCTCGCCGTCGTCGTAGAGCGGGTCGGCCGCGAGCGGCACCGCACCGGCGGCCGCAAGCGCGTCGTGCAAGCCGAAGGCGCCGGAGAAGGCGGTCTCCTTCACGCCGCCGCGATAGGCGACGCCGAGGATCAGGACCCGCCGCCCCGCCAGCTCGCCCAGCTCCGCGGCGAGCTGGTCGACGGTGTAGCGCGGCATCGCGCCGTTGACCTCGCGGGCCGTCGCGGGCAGCCGCGCGCCGGCGTCGCCCTGCAGGTAGAAGTGCGGGTAGACCGGGATGCAGTGGCCGCCGACCGCGACGCCCGGCCGATGGATGTGGCTGAACGGCTGGCTGTTGGCGGCGTCGATCACACGGCCGACGTCGACGCCGAGCGCGTCGGCGTGGCGGGCGAACTCGTTCGCGAGCGCGATGTTGACGTCGCGGTAGGTCGTCTCGGCCAGCTTCGTCAGCTCGGCGGCCTCGGCGGAGCCCATGCCCCACACCTCGGCGCCGTTGCCGATGAAGGCGCGGTAGAGCTCGACGCCGCGCGTCTCGCCGGCCGCGCTGAGGCCGCCGACCAGCTTCGGGTAGGTGTCGAGGTCTCTGAAGACGCGGCCGCTGTAGACCCGCTCGGGGCTGAAGACGCAGAAGAAGTCGCGCTCCCCCTCCAGGCCGCTGCCGGCGGCGAGCGCCGGCGCGATCCGCCCGCGCGTCGTGCCGGTCGGCACCGTCGTCTCGATGCTGACGGTCGTCCCCGCTCTCAGCCCGCGCGCGACGTCGGCGACGACCGCGTCGAGGATCGTCCAGTCCGGTCTCGCCTGCGCGTCGACGATGAGCGGCGGCACGGCGATCACGAGGTCGGGCCCGGCGGCGACCGCGGCGGTCGTGTCGGTCTGCGCGCGCAGGCGGCCGTCGCCGACGACCTCCTCCAGCGCCGCCTTCAGCCCGGTCTCGCCGGGGAACGGCTCCTCGGCGCGGTTGACCTTCGCGCAGACCTCCGGGTCGACGTCGCAGCCGACGACCTCGTGGCCGGCCCGCGCGGCGTGGACCGCGAGCGGGAGGCCGATCTTGCCGAGCGCGACGACGACGACTCTCATGGCGCGACCTGCACGGTCCGGCCGCCGGCGGCGCTCTCGAGCACCGCCTCGGCGGTGCGGACGGCCGCGAGCCCCTGCGCGAGCGTCACGACCGGGGCGTCCGGGTCGCCGGCGACGAGGTCGCGGAACGCCTCCAGCTCGGTCCGCAGCGGCTCGCTGCGGGCGAGCGCGTAGCGGGTCGCGTCGCCCTCCGAGACGCCGCGCAGCGCCTGCGCGCTGGTCCAGTCGGAGGTGACGCGGCCGTTCTCGTAGAAGGTCAGGTCGGCGGTCACCGTCTCGGCGACGAGCATGCCGCGATCGCCGAGCACGCGGGTGCGGCGGGTCTTCGTCGGCGTCAGCCAGTCGACGATCGTGTTGAACGGGACGTCGGAGGCGAGCCGGCCGGTGACGAGCACGAGGTCCTCGTGCGGCCGCCCGGTGCGATGGGCCGTCTGGGCCGAGACGGTCGCGATCGGCGCGTCGGCGACCCAGCGGACGATGTCGAGGTCGTGGGTCGCGAGGTCCTTGACGACGCCGACGTCGCGGATCCGCTCGGGGAACGGCCCGACCCGCTCGGTCGCGACGAGGAAGACGTCGCCGAGCTGGCCGGCGAGCAGCCGCTCGCGCAGCGCCATCAGCGACGGGTTGAAGCGCTCGACGTGGCCGACCGCGGCCGCGAGGCCCCGTCTGCCGATGGCGTCGATGATCCGCTCGGCCTCCGCCGAGGAGGCGGCGAGCGGCTTCTCGATCAGCATGCTGACGCCGGCGTCGGCGAGCGCCAGCGCCGCCGGCAGGTGCTCCTCGGTCGGCAGCGCGATCACGGCCATGTCGACGCGCGTCGCCTCGAGCAGCCGCTCGAGCGACGGGAAGACGAGCTCGGCGTCGCGCACGGCGCCGTGGCGGTCGCCGGCCGGGTCGACCGCGCCGGCGAAGGCGACGCCCGGCAGCGCCTGCAGGATGCGGGCGTGGTGGCGGCCCATCATGCCGAGGCCGAGCACGGCGGCGCGGAGGGGTGCGGGGGCGGGCTGCGTCATGGACCGCGCGAAAGGGTATCTGTCCGCCGCCTCGCGCCCCTCCGCCGTCGACCGGCCGCTCGCCCGGCCGACGCCATACGCTTCACGGCCATGACCGCACCAGGCCTCGTCCTCAGCCCCTCCGCCCAGGTCGGCGAGGGCGTCCGCTTCGGCGCCAACGTCGTCGTCCACGACGGCGTCGTGATCGGCGACGGCGTCACGATCGAGGACGGCGCCGTGCTCGGCAAGGGCCCGCGGCTGGCGCCGGGCTCGGCCGCCGCGGCGGCCGGCGGCGCGCGGCCGCTGACGATCGGCGACGGCGCGACGATCTGCTGCAACGCCGTCGTCTTCAACGGCGCGACGATCGGCCCGCGCGCGATCGTCGGCGACCAGGCGTACGTGCGCGAGCGAGCTGTCGTCGGCGAGCGGACGGTGATCGGCCGCGGCTCCGCCGTCGACAACGACGTCGCGATCGGCGCCCGCGTGAGAGTCCAGACCTCGGTCTACCTGACCGCCTTCTCGGTCGTCGAGGACGACGTCTTCGTCGGCCCGTGCGCGATGACGACCAACGACGACGCGATGGGCCGGATCGCGCCGGGCACGCCGCTGCGCGGCGCGGTGCTGCGGCGCGCCTGCCGGATCGGCGGGGGCGCGGTGCTGGTGCCCGGCGTCGAGGTCGGCGAGGAGGCGTTCGTCGCCGCCGGGGCCGTCGTCACGCGCGACGTGGCGCCGCGCGCGGTCGTGATCGGCGTCCCGGCGCGCGTCGTGCGCGAGGTGCCCGACGACGAGCTGATCGAGCGCTGGCGCTGACGCGCCCCGGCCGCCGGCTGCTCAGCCGGCGGGGATCGCGCGGCCCGGAGCGGTCTCCAGGCCGGCCTCGGTCCACATCGTCTGCTCGCGGCCGGGGCCGACCGAGACGAGCACGATCGGCACGCCGATGAACTCCTCCATGAAGCGGAGGTAGGCGCGCGCGTTCTCGGGCAGCTCCTCCTCGCTGCGGGCGTCGGAGATGTCCTCGCTCCAGCCGGGCAGCTCGACGTACTCGCCTCTCGCGTGGTGGAGCACCGTCTGGTGGTACGGGTAGGTCTCGAAGACCGCGCCGTCCTCGCCCTTGTAGCTGGTGCAGACCTTGATCGTGTCGAGGCCGGAGAGGACGTCGAGCTTCGTGACGACCATCGCCGTCATCGAGTTGAGGCGCGCGGCGTAGCGGAGCGCGACGAGGTCGAGCCAGCCGGTCCGGCGCGAGCGGCCGGTCGTCGTGCCGAACTCGCCGCCTCTCTGGCGCAGCTCCTCGCCGAGCTCGCCGTCGAGCTCGGTCGGGAAGGGCCCGGAGCCGACGCGGGTGCTGTACGCCTTTGCGATCCCCCACACCTCGTCGATGTCCTTCGGGCCGACGCCGCTGCCGATGCAGGCTGAGGCGGCGATCGGGTTGGACGAGGTGACGAAGGGATAGGTGCCGTGGTCGAGGTCGAGCAGCGCCCCCTGGGCGCCCTCGAAGATCACGATCTGGTCGCCGTCGAGCTTCTCCCACACGAGGCTCGTCGTGTCGGCGATGTGCTCGGAGAGGCGGCGGCCGTAGGCGAGGTACTCCTCGGCCATCGACTGCAGGTCGAGCCGCGGGTCGCGCGCGAACGGGCGCAGCGCAAGCCGCTTGGGCTCGAGCGCGGCGACGATCTTCTTCTTGAGGATCTTCTCGTCGAGCAGGTCCTGGACGCGGATGCCGATCCGCGACGCCTTGTCGGCGTAGGCGGGGCCGATGCCGCGGCGCGTGGTGCCGATCTTCAGCTTGCCGAGTCTCGCCTCGCCGGCGTCGTCGAGCATCATGTGGTACGGCATGATCAGATGGGCGTTGGCGGAGAGACGCAGCCCGCTCGTGTCGACGCCGCGGCCGCGCAGCTCGTCGAGCTCCTCGGTCAGCACCTTCGGGTCGACGACGACGCCGTTGCCGATCACGCAGGTCTTGCCGGGATAGAGGATCCCGGACGGCATCAGGTGGAACTTCCACGTCTCGCCGTGGCGGACGATCGTGTGGCCGGCGTTGTTGCCGCCCTGGAAGCGGATCACCGCGTCCGCCCGCTCGGCGAGCAGGTCGGTGATCTTGCCCTTGCCTTCGTCGCCCCACTGGGCGCCCACGATCACGATGCCTGACATAGCGATGGACAGTGTAGGGGAGATGCGCGCCCCTCCACGGGACGGTCCGGTCGCCGGGCGCGCCTGCGTCGCCTCGCTCCGGCGGTCGCTACTGGAAGCGATCTCCGGCGAAGTTCATGAACTTCGGGTACTCCTTCTGGAACGTCAGGACGACGTCCGCCAGGCCGCCGTTGCGGTGCTTGGCGATGATGATGTCGGCCTCGCCCTCGCGCTCGGACTCTCTGTCGTAGTACTCGTCGCGGTAGATGAACATGACGAGGTCGGCGTCCTGCTCGATCTGGCCCGACTCGCGCAGGTCGGAGAGGATCGGTCTCTTGTCGGTGCGGGTCTCGACCGCGCGCGACAGCTGCGACAGCGCGATCACCGGCACCTGCAGCTCGCGCGCGAGGATCTTCAGCCCGCGCGACATCTGGCCGACCTGCTCGACGCGGCTCTCGACGCGGCCGTCGGGTCGCAGCAGCTGGAGGTAGTCGACGATGATCAGGCCGAGCCCGCCGGGGTTCTGCTGGTGGAGGCGCCGGGCCTTCGCGCGCACCTCGAGCATCGACATGTCGGAAGAGTCGTCGACGTACAGCGGCGAGTCGGCCAGCCGCTGGCTCGCCTCGAGGATCTTCGGCCAGCGGTTCTCGGCGACTCTGCCCTTGCGCAGGTCCTCGCCCTTGATCCGCGCCTGGGAGGCGACGAAGCGCTGCGCCAGCTCGGCCTCCGACATCTCGAGCGAGAACAGCGCGACCGGCTTTCTGTGCATGATCGCGGCGTTCTCCGCGATGTTCGTGACGAACGCCGACTTGCCCATCGAGGGGCGCGCGGCGAGGATGATCAGGTTGCCCGGCTGGAAGCCGCCGGTGATCTCGTCGAGGTCCTTGAAGCCCGACGGCGTGCCGGTCATGACGGTCGACTGGACCGACATCCGCTGCAGCTTGTCGAGCTCGTCGTCGAGCACCGCGCCGATCGAGCGGAAGTCCTTCTGGCGGTCGTCGTGGGCGACGTCGAGGATGTCGCGCTCGGCCCACTCGACGACCTCGCGCGCCGGCGCCGCGTGGTTGTAGACGTTGGCCTGGATCTCGCGGGTCGTTCTCAGCAGCCGCCGCAGCAGCGCGTTGTTGTGGACGATCCGCGCGTACTCGCGCACGTTGCCGGCGGCCGGCACGGCGCCGGCGAGCGCGTCGATCGCCGTCGGCCCGCCGACCTCGTCGAGTCTGCCGATCGAGCGCAGGTGCTCGGTGACCGTCAGCACGTCGATCTCGCGGCTCTCGCCGTAGAGGTCGAGCATCGCCTGGTAGACGGTCGCGTTGCTCTCGCGGTAGAAGTGCTCGGGCTTCAGCCCCTCGTTGATGATGAGGCCGTAGAGCGTCCCCTCCGCCAGCAGGATCGCGCCGAGCACCGACTGCTCGGCCTCGAGGTTGTGCGGCGGGGCGTGCTGGAACTCGTGCTGCTCGGTGGCGGACATGGATCAGGGGGTGGGACGCGTCCGCCGCATGCGGCGGACGCTAGCAAGGCCGTTATCAGGCGACCCGGACGGAACATCTTTCGGCCGCTATTTGCGAAGGAATGCGCGCGAAGAGGGCGCAGAACGACGACGGGCCGCGGTCAGACCGCGGCCCGCTGGTGCGAGACGAAGGCTCGAAGCGGAAGCTACTTCTGCTCGACGACCATCGTCTTGACGGTCGCGTGCACGCCCTCGTCGACCTCGACGACGACCATGTGCGTGCCGATGTTGCGGATCGGCTCCTCGAGCTGGATCTTGCGCTTGTCGACCTTGATGCCGCGGGCGTCGCGGATCGCGTCGGCGATGTCCTGCGCGGTGACCGAGCCGAAGAGACGGCCGTCGTCGCCGGCCTGCTGCTCGATCGTGAGCACCGTGCGGCCGAGCAGCGCGGCGTTCTCCTGCGCGCGGTCCTTCGCCTCTCTGGCGGCTCTCTCGGCGGCGGCCTGCCGTCTCTGAGCGGCCTCGAGCGCGCCCTTCGTGGCCGGCTCGGCGAGCTTGCGCGGGATCAGGAAGTTGCGCAGGTAGCCGGGCGAGACGTCGACGACTTCGCCTCTCTCGCCGAGCTGCTCGACGTCATGAAGAAGGATTGCCTGGGGCATCGTCAACGCTCCTCGCGGTCGCCGCGGTCGCGCCGGCCGCCCGCCCGCTCGGGCGCGCCGTCGGCGACGTAGGGAAGAAGGGCCAGCTCGCGCGCCCGCTTGACGGCGCTCGAGACCTGATTCTGGTGGCGTCGGCAGGCACCGGTGAGGCGACGCGAGCGGATCTTGCCGCGGTCGGAGACGAAGGCTCTCAGCGTGTCGACGTCCTTCCAGTCGACCTGCGCGACCTTCTCCTTGCAGTACGGGCACGGCTTGCGCCGGTTGGAACCGAATCCGCCCTTCTTGTCACGCCGTCTCGAAGGACGGCTGCGCTGCTTCGCCACTCTTGGCCTTACCTCGTAGTCGTGCTGCTCAGAACGGGATGTCGTCGTCGGCCGGCGCCGCCGGAGCGGGCGCGGAACGGAAGTCCTGCGAGTCGATCGGGACGTCGCTCCCTCCAGAGACGTCCGGACGCGGACCGGCGAACCCGTTCCCTCCGCCGCCACCGCCACCGAAGTCGTCGCGGCCGCCGAGGAACTGCACCGAATCGGCGATGATATCGATCGCCTGGCGTCTCTGCCCGGACTCTCTGTCGGTCCACTCGCGCCACTCGAGGCGGCCGTCGATCGCGACCGGGCGGCCCTTGGTCAGGTAGCGGGCGCAGTTCTCGCCCTGCGCCCCCCAGACGGTGACGTCGAAGTAGTTGGGCTTGTCGACCCAGTTGCCGGTCGAGTCCTTGCGGCGCGTGTTGCAGGCGATGCGCAGGCTGCAGACCGACATGCCGCTCTGCAGGGCGCGCAGCTCGGGGTCCCGGGTCAGGTTGCCCGTCATCACGACCCGGTTGATGTTGGTGGCGGCCATGAGGCTCCTTTCGGCGGCAGGTTCAGCGGCGTTCGAGTCTAGACCGCGTTCCGGGGTGTGAGAACGTCGCTACCCCGGAACGTGCGCTGAAACTTCACAGCCGCGCGCGAGCGTCGTGACGAAGGCGAGCGCGCTCGCGCTCAGGCGACCGGCTCGGCGGCCTCGGCGGGCGCGTCGATCGCGCCGGCCGGCGGCTCGAGCGGCGTCTGCGCGCCGGGAGCGACCTTGATGATGCGGTGGCGCATGACGCCGTCCGCGATCTTGAGGTTGTAGGAGAGCGCCTCGACCAGCTCGGCCGGCCCGCTGAACTGCAGCAGGTTGTACTCGGCGTCTCTGACGTGGTCGATCTCGTAGGCCAGCGGGCGCACGCCCCACTCCTGCGTCAGCTCGATCTGGCCGGCGTGGTCGGCGATCGTCTGCTCGACGTCGGCGCGGATCTGCGCGCGACGCTCGTCGTCGATCGACGTCTGGAGCAGGATCATGAGGTCGTAGATGGGGGTGAGTTCGGCCATGGGCTTTCGTCTGCTTGACAGCGGCGGAGCACTATACCAAGGGGGCGAGCTTTGGCGTCCGGATCACTCGGTATGGAATGCGCCCGGACCTGCGACCCCCTCGCGACGAGCGGCGATCGGAGCGGCCTCGGCCGCCCGCGTGGAGCGGCGGCTGGGGCGGCATCGCGCGGATCGCGGCCGTCGTCGCGACCGTCGCGCTCGCCGTCGTCTGGAGCCGCGGCGGCGAGCCGCCGCGCCTGCCCGCGGCGATCGAGCGGCAGCCCGCGGAGCTGCCCGCCGTCCCGGCCGAGCCGCCGCCGTCGCAGCCGCCCGCCGCACAGGGCGAGCCGCCGCCGCGCGGTGGTGAGCGCGCGCACGGAGGGGAGCGGCGGGGTGAGCGGGAGCAGCGCGGTGAACGCGAGCGGCGGGGTGAGCGGGAGCCGCACGGTGAACGCGAGCGGCGGGGTGAGCGAAAGCGGCGCGGTGAACGCGAGCGGCGCCGCCAACGGGAGCGGCGCGGTGCGGTGCGCGGATCCGGCGAGCGGCCGAGAGGCGCGGGGCGCCGGCGGCAGGGCCCGCCCGCGGCGGGGGATGCCGCGCCGGCGTCGTCTCCGGCTCCCGCACAGGCGGCCCCGGCCGATCCGGCACCGCCGGAAGCCGCTGCGCCCGCGCCAGCCCCGGCGTCGGCGGCGCCCGCCGCCCCGGCTCCCGCTCAGCCGGCTCCCGCTCAGCCGGCTCCCGCCCCCGCCCCGTCGCGGCCCGGCGAGTTCGGCTTCGAGTAGCGCGCCGTCGGCGCTCAGGCGCCGTCGGCGCGCTCCTTCTTGCGGATGTCGGCGAGCTGCTCGTCGATCCAGTCGCCGGGGTCGCGCATGGTGACGATCCCCTTCAGGCCCTCGACGCGGCGCTCGCGCTCCTCTCTGCTCATCGTCAGGGCGGCGTGGATCGAGTCGGCCAGCTCCTGGATGTCGAAGGGGTTGACCGAGAGCGCGAACTCGCCGAGCTCCTCGTGGGCGCCGGTGTTCTCCGACAGGATCGAGACGCCGGCACGCTCGTTGACGAGCGGGCCCTCCTTCGCGACGAGGTTCATGCCGTCGAACATCGCGTTGACGAGCAGCACGTCGTAGTTCTTGTAGGCGGCGACCGCCTCCTCGAGGTCGTCGCGCAGCTTCAGGTGGATCGGCATCCAGTCGGGGGTGCCGTGGCGGTGGTTGACGACCGCGACGACCGCCTCGATCCGCTCGAGGTACTCGGCGTACTCGGGCACGTCGGTCCGGGACGGCATCAGCTGCGCGACGAAGGTGACCCGCTCGCGGAACTCGGGATGCTGCTCGAGGAAGACGTCGAAGGCGGTGAAGCCGCGCAGCACGTTCTTGCTCAGGTCGGCGCGGTCGACGCGGAGGATCAGGTGCTCGCGGCGGCGGCGCAGCAGCTCGCCCTCGAACTCGGCCGTCCGCGGGCGCCTGGCGACCGCGCGCGTCTGCTCGGCGTCGATCGGCAGCGGGTAGGCGCGAACCCACACCTCGTGGTCGTCGTGGAAGACGATCCCGCGCTCGAAGTCGACCTCGAGGTCCATCAGGTCGCGGCAGCACTGCAGGAAGTTGCGCCGGTAGGAGCGAGTGTGGAAGCCGACGATGTCGTTGGCGAGGATCCCCTCGTAGATCTCGGTGCGGATCTTGGAGGGCAGCACGCGCCAGGCGTCGGGCTGGGTCCACGGGATGTGGACGAAGTGGTGCAGGAAGGCGTCCGGGCGCTCCCTCCGCACCAGCCCGGGCAGCGTGTAGAGGTGGTAGTCGTGGACCATCACGACCGGCTCTCTCTCGCCGTCGATCTCCTCCAGCACCGCCCGCGCGAGGTCCTCGTTGACGACGTTGTAGCCGAACTCGAACGCCTCGACCTCCTCGCGGCGGATGTCCGGCGCGTTCGACAGGTCCCACAGGTAGTGCTGGATGAACCACAGCATCGGGTTCGCGAAGACGTTGTAGAAGCGGTCGTAGGCGCCGCTGTCGGAGGCGACGAGCCGGACCTTGTAGCTGCCGCCGTCGGGCAGCTCGGCGGTGAACGGCCCGCCGCCGTGCTGCTCGGAGACGGCGACGTCCTGCTCGGTCATCGCCGAGGCGATCCAGATCGCGTCGCGGTGGGAGGCGAGGCCCGTCAGCGCCGTCACGAGCCCGCCGCCGCCGCGGCGCATCTCGCCGCCCGGCCCGAAGGTGACCGGGCCGCGGTTGGAGACGAGGACGAGCGGCGCACCTTCAGCGGACAGGGGACTGATCCTCCAGCTCGTTGATCATCTTCAGCCAATCGCGCAGCAGCCGCGGCATCAGGAAGTGCTTGCGGATGTGCTCCTTGCCCGAGAGCCCGAGCCTGCGGCCGAGCCCCGGGTCCTGCAGGATCGCGGTCGCCCGCGCGGCGCATTCCTCGACGCTCTCGACGAGGTACCCGGTGACGCCGTCCTCGACCTGCAGCGGGATGCCGCCGACCCTGCCGCCGATGAACGGGCGCGCCTTCCAGATCGCCTCCGAGACGGTCAGGCCGAAGCCCTCGCGCGTCGACTTCTGGATCAGCACGTCGGCATGCGACTGGAAGGCGTTGACCTCGATCGCGCCGACGTTGTTGAAGTTGTTGAGGATGTGGATGTCGGGGTCGCCGTCGGCGTGGGCGACGGTCGCGTTGAAGAAGTCCCAGCCCTCGGGGTCGTCGGTCGCCATCGAGCCGACGAGCGCGAGCTGGACGTCGGGGACCTCCTCCTTGACGATCCGGTAGGCGTCGATCACGCCGAGCGGGTCCTTCCAGGGGTCGAAGCGCGACACCTGGCAGAGCAGCGGCCGGTCGACGTCGATCCCGAACTGCTGGCAGATGTAGGTCGCGTCCTCGGGCGAGAAGGCCATGTTCTTCGGCGCCAGCGGGTCGATCGCCGGCGGCACGATGTGGATCTGCCCCTCCATCCCCGCCGGCACGTACTGCTCCATGTGGAAGACCGACGCGGGGTAGGTCTGGATGTACGGGAGCAGCCGCTCCATCGTCGCCGCGTTCGGGGTCGAGAGGTCGATGTGGCAGCGCCAGATCCAATGGCGCGCCTTCTCCGGTACGAGCGTGTGCATCGCCGCCGGCTGCGGGTCGTGGACGATCGCGACGTCCCAGCCGCGCGACAGCTCGCGGGCGTTCATCTCGTTGTAGCGGCGCCACGACTCCCACTGGTCCTCGGTCAGGTCCTGCGGGTTGCCCTGCAGCGCGTTGTGCATCACCTTGGTCGCGTTGAAGAACTCCTCGCGCCCGTAGATCACCTGCCACTCGACGTCGAGGCCGACGTCCTTCATCAGCGGGACCATCGTGTAGAGGATCTCCGACACGCCGCCGCCGAAGGCGGTCGCGGAGAGGTGCAGGACCCGCGTGCCGCGGAGCGGGTCGGCCAGCTCGCGGATCTCCTCCACGAGCGTGCGTCCGACGATGCTGGCGTAGTCCGCGAGGGTCTTGTGTCCGACGGCGACTGGTTGGAGCATGGACGCGCTGGCTGAGTCGATTGGCTGGCGCGCGGACCATATCGGCTGCGCGCCCCGCCTGGGAAGGGATCAGCCCGGGCGTGTCCCGAGCGTCACCTGAACCGTGCGCCGTTCGCCGCCGCGCCAAACCTCCAGCGCGACGACGTCGCCCGGCGAGCGCGGCGCGATCGCGGTCGCGAGGTCGTACTGCTGCGTCAGCGCTCTGCCGTCGGCCTTCGTGATCAGGTCGCCGCCGATCGTGTAGCGCGACGCCTGGAACGGCACGTCGCGCTCGTCGCCGGCGACGAGGCCGGCCCGCGCGGCCGGGCTCTCGGGCGTGACCTGCTGGACGAGCGCGCCGCTGTCGCTGGCGAGGTCGAAGCGGTCGGCGAGCTGGGGGAAGACCTGGACGGTCGAGACGCCGATCCAGGAGTAGTCGACGGTGCCCTTCTCGGCGAGCTGGTCGAGCGACCGTCTGACGGTGTCGACGGGGATCGCGAAGCCGACCCCCTCGCCGCCGCCGCCGGTCGTCTGGATCTGCGCGTTGACGCCGATCACGCGGCCGCGCGCGTCGACGAGCGGGCCGCCGGAGTTGCCGTGGTTGATCGCCGCGTCGGTCTGGATCGCGCCGCCGATCGCGAAGCGGCCGCCGCCGTGCTCGCCGCCGGAGTTGAGCGAGTCGATCGTGCGGTTGACGCCCGAGATGACGCCGACCGAGAGCGACTGCGGCTCGCCGAAGGGGCTGCCGATCGCCGCGACCGGCGCGCCGACCGTCAGCCCCCTGCTCGTGCCGAGCGGCAGCGGGCGCAGCGTCAGGCCGGCCGGGTCGACCTTGATCAGCGCGATGTCGGAGTTGAGGTCGGTGCCGACGATCTCGGCCGGCACCTGGTTGCCGTCGGCGAACTGGACGTAGACGGTCTCGGCCTCTCGCACGTTCGCCCCGGTGCCGTTCGTGACGACGTGGGCGTTGGTCGCGATGCGGCCGTCGCCGGCTATCACGAAGCCGGAGCCAAGGCCCTCGGCGCCGCTCGGTCTCTCGCCCTCCCTGTCGCCCTCGAAGAGGCTGATGACGGTCACGACGCCGGTCGCCTCGCGGGCGTAGACGACGCTCGGGTCGAAGCGGCCCTCGGCCAGGTGGCCGATCACCTCGACGCGCGTCGTCGCCGTCCGCACCGGCCCGTCGGCGGCGGTCGCGGCCAGCCCGCGCTCCTCGCCGTCCCCGCCGCAGGCGGCGAGGCCGGTCGCGAGCGCGAGCGCGGCGGCGCAGGCGGTGATCGTGGCGCGGGCTCTCACGCTGGCAGCTCCAAGGTGAAGACGGTGCGGCCGGGACGCGACTCGACGCCGAGGCGGCCGTTCATCCGCTCGGCCAGCTCGCTCGCGATCGCGAGGCCGAGGCCCGATCCCTGCGCGTCGTCGGAGGTGTAGAACGGCTCGAAGATCTGGGAGAGCGCCTGCCGCTCGATCCCGCGGCCGTAGTCGCGCACGGCCAGGCGCGCGAAGCCGTCGTCGCGCGTGGCCGAGACGACGACGTCGGTGCCGGGGCTCGAATGGGTGAGGGCGTTGTCGATCAGGATCCGCATGATCTGTGCGACGCGGACAGGATCGCAGAGCGCTTCCACCGGCCTGCCCGTCAGCCGCACCTCCAGGTGGGCGTCGCGCTGCGCGAGCACCGGCTCGAACTCGCCGCTGACCGCCTGCGCCAGCTCGGAGAGGTCGACCGGCTCGGGCCGCAGCTCGAGCGAGCCGGCCTCCAGGCGCGAGAGGTCGAGCAGGTCGATCGTCAGCTTGCGCAGCCGCTCGACCTGCAGCCGCATCTGCGCGAGGAACCGCCGGCGCGTCTCCTCGTCGAGCTCCTCGTCCTCCAGCAGCTCGACGAAGCCGCCGAGCGAGAAGAGGGGCGTGCGAAGCTCGTGCGAGGCGGTCGCGATGAACTGCTTGCGGGCGCGGTCGAGCTGGGCGAGCTGGCGCTGCATGTCGTTGAAGGCGCGCGCCAGCTGGCCGAGCTCGTCGTCGGAGTCGACCGGGATCTGGCGCGAGAAGTCGCCGGCCGCGACCTGCTCGGCGGCCTGCTCCAGGCGCTTGACGCGCTGCGCGAGCGCGCGGGCGACCAGCCAGCCGGCAAGGACGGCGAGCGCGAGCGCGAGCGCGCCGGCGATCACGATCTGCCGGCGCACGACGTCGACGTTGCCCTCGACGTCGCTCATCGGCGTCGAGTAGACGGCGACGCGCGCGACGTTGCCGCCGGCGCTCGGCCGCAGCGGGACCGCGACCTCCGCGACCGGGCCGTCGATCTCGGTCTCGGCCGCGGACTCGACCTGGCCGCTGGCGACGGCGCGCTTGGCGAGCGCCTCGAACGAGGCCGGCGCCCGTCTGTCGGTCGAGTCGGTCAGCGGCACTCCGTCGACCGTCGGCCCGCCGGCGGTGGTGTAGACGTGGAAGAGCGTGATGCGGGCGTTGGCGGCGTCGGCCGCGTCGCGCACGAGCTCCGCGATCGCGTCGAAGCCCTCCTCGCTGTCGATCGTCCGTCCGATCTCCGCGCTCGTCTGCTGGGCGGCGGCCTCCAGCTGGGCGATCTTCTCGTCGCGCAGGCGCGACTCCAGCTGCGGCGCGAGGTAGAGGTAGAGCGCGCCGATCGCCGCGAGCGTGATCGCGAAGAAGAGGAACGCGAGGCGGTTCCGCAGCGAGCGCATCGGCGGTGGTGGCGGGTCAGGCGTCGGTGTCGCGGAAGCGGTAGCCGACCCCGCGCACGGTGAAGAGGTACTCCGGCTCCTTCGGGTCGCGCTCGATCTTCTCGCGCAGGTGGCGGATGTGGACGTCGATCGTGCGCGGGTCGCGGTACGCCGAGTCACCCCACACGCGCGCGAGCAGCATGTCGCGCGTGAAGACGCGGCCGGGGCTCTGGGCGAGCGTGATGAGGATCTCGAACTCGACGAAGGTCGTCGCGATCGCCTCGCCGCGGACGGTCACCGTCCGCTTGTCGGGATCGATCCGCAGCTCGTGGGCGTCGAGCGCGCCGCCGTCGCGCTCGGCCGAGCGCAGCAGCTCCGAGCGGCGCAGCGCCGCCTTCACGCGGCTGCGGAACTCGCGCATCGAGAACGGCTTGGTGATGTAGTCGTCGGCGCCGATCTCGAGGCCGACGACCTTGTCGATCTCCTCCGACTTGGCGGTCAGCATGATGATCGGGACCGACGAGCGGCTGCGCAGCCGGCGGCAGACCTCGAGGCCGTCGAGCTGCGGCAGCATCACGTCGAGCACGACGAGGTCGAACGGCCGCTCGTCGAACCGCTCCAGCGCCTCGCGGCCGTCGGTCGCCTGCACGACCTCGTAGCCGTCTCTGCGCAGCGGGTACGAGAGCAGGGTCTGGATCGACTGCTCGTCGTCCACCAGCAAGATGCGCGTCGCTCGTTCGGTCATCCGCCTCCGGGTGGGAAGGTTAGTGGCGGGGCGCACAGGCGGAAAGGCGAGCCGCTGCGAGCGGGTGACGGGCCGGCGCAGGCGGGTGGATAACCTGCCGGTGTGCTCGACCCGCGGATCTACCGCGCCGCCTTCCTGCCCGTCATCTTCGCGCTCGTGCTCGTCGGCTTCTCGCTGCGCGACCAGCCGCCCGGCGCGACGACGACGCTCGCACCCGACGCCTTCGACGGCGAGGTCGCCTTGACGCAGCTCGACGCGCTCGCGGCGGCGGCGCCGAACCGCGAGCCGGGCTCGCCCGGAGACCGGCTCGTCGCCGAGCGCGTGCGCGAGGGGCTGGAGGGGATCGGCTTCAGAGTCAGAACGCGCCGCTTCGGCGCCGCGACCGTCGACGGCACGCGCCAGGTCGCCTCCGTCTACGGCGAGCGGACCGGCTTCTCGAGCGAGCGCGTCCTCGTCGTCGCCCAGCGCGACGCCGTCGGGAGCGGCGCGCGGGCGCAGCTCTCCGGCACGGCGGCGCTGCTGGAGCTGGCGCGCGTCGTCGGCTCGCGCACGCTCAACCGCACGCTCGTGCTGGCGTCGATCAGCGGCGGCCCCGCGGCGGCGCGCGACCTCGCCGAGCACCTCGGCGGGCCGGTCGACGCGGTGGTGGTGCTCGGCGACCTCGCCGGCGACGAGACGGTCAGACCGCTCGTCGTGCCGTGGGGCGACGGCCCGCGGACGGCGCCGCTGGAGCTGCGCCGCACGGTCGAGACGGCGCTCTCGGCCGAGGCCGGACTCGCCGCCGGCCGCGCTCAGCCGGCCACGCAGTTCGCCCGTCTCGCCTTCCCGCTGACGCTCGGTCTGCAGGGGCCGTTCGTCGGCGACGGGATCCCGGCGGTGCTGCTGTCGGCGAGCGGCGAGCGGCCGCCGGCCGCCGACCAGGAGGTCTCCGAGGAGCGGCTGGAGAGATTCGGCCGCGCGGTGCTGCGCACGATGAGCGCGCTCGACGGCGCGAGATCGATGCCGGAGGCCGAGGGCTACGTGCTGCTGGAGAGAAAGCTGCTGCCGGCGTGGCCGATCCGGCTGCTCGGCGCCGTCCTGCTGCTGCCGGTGCTGATCGCGACGATCGACGGCTTCGCGCGCGTCCGCCGCCGCCAGGAGCCGGTCGGCCGCTGGCTGCGATGGGTCGCCCTCTGCGCGCTGCCGTTCGTGCTCGGCGTGCTGCTGGTGGTCGCGCTGAAGCTGACGGGCCTGATCGGCGCCGCGCCGCCGGGGCCGGTCGCGGCCGACGCGATCCCGCTCGAGGGCGGCGGGCTCGCCGCGTTGGCGGCGGTCGTCGTCGTGATCGCGCTCGCCTGGTTCCTGCTGCGCCCCTACCTCGGCCGGGTCGTCGGCGCGCCGCGCGACCCGAGCACCCCCGGCGCCGCCGCCGCCGTGATGATCGTGCTGTGCGCGGCGGCGGTCGTCGTCTGGATCGCCAACCCGTGGACGGCGCTGCTGCTCGTGCCGGCGCTCCACCTGTGGCTGCTGGCGATCGCGCCGGAGACGCGGCTCCATCCGCTCGCCGCGCTCGCGCTGTTCCTCGTCGGCCTCGTCCCGCCGCTGCTGATCGCGATCTCCTACCTCGGCCAGTTCGACGTCGGCCCGCTCGAGCTGGCGTGGACGGGGCTGCTGCTCGTCGCCGGCGGCGGGATCTCGCTGCCCGCCGCGCTGGGCTGGGCGGTCGTGCTCGGCTGCGCCGGCGCGGTGCTCGCGATCGGCATCCGGCAGGCGCTCGGCGAGCCGCCGCTGTCGGGCGGGCCGGGCGCGCCCCCGTCGGTCCGCGGCCCCCGCACCTACGCCGGGCCGGGATCGCTCGGCGGCACCGAGTCGGCGCTGCGCCGCTGAGGCGGCCGCGACGGCTCGCCGAACCCGGCCTCACGCAATACTTGGACGATGCGACGAGCGCTGCGCGCCTTCTCCACCGTGCTGATCGTCGCAGGGGTCCTGCTGATCGCCGACGCGGGCGTGACGCTCGTCTGGCAGGAGCCGGTCTCGGCGCTGATGGCGTCGATGCAGCAGAGCAGGCTCTCCGACGAGCTGGAGAGGATCGAGGAGAGAGCGCCGACGCCGGTCCAGAGACGGGTGCTGGCGAAGCTCGACAGCGACAGACGCCGGGTCGCCTTCCTCGCCCGCCTCGCCCGCCGCGACGCTCGCGACGGAGAGCCGTTCGGGCGGATCGAGATCCCCGAGATCGGCGTCGACGCCGTCGTCGTCCAGGGGACGAACGCCGACGACCTCAGGAAGGGCCCCGGCCACTATCCCGAGACGACCTTCCCGGGCCTGAGAGGCACGGTCGCGATCGCCGGCCACCGCACCACCTACGGCGCGCCGTTCCGCGACGTCGACCAGCTCACCGGCGGCGAGGAGATCGTCGTCGAGATGCCGTACGCCCGCTTCGTCTACCGCGTCGAGAAGCAGCAGATCGTCACGCCCGACGCGATCTGGGTGACGAGAGACGTCGGCTACGAGCGGCTCGTGCTGTCGGCGTGCCACCCGAAGTACAGCGCCGCGGAGCGGATCATCGTCTTCGCGCGGCTGGACTCGGTGCAGGAGCGCGGAGCGGCCGTCCAGGGCGCCGCGCGCGACTGAGCGCGGCCGCGCCCGGCACGCGGACGGCAGGACGCTCGGCCGGCCGCGTCTGGCCGGATGTCCAACCCTGCGAGATGTTCCTCATGCGCCAACTGCCGGCTCCCGATAGGGACGGCAGGACGGGCATCCTGGCAGGCGCTCCGCTCCCGCGGGGCGCCGGAGTCGGCCGTGGCTGCCGCCGTGCCGGAGACTCGATGGAACCCACCAGGACCGTGAAGATCAACGACTTGAGAACCCGCATCGCGCGGGCCGACTACGACGTGGACGTCGATGCCGTCGCCGAGGCGTTCGTGGCGAGGATGCTGGCCGTGCACAGAGCGCTCCGCCGCGCCGACGTGCGCGAGCTGCTCGGCGACCTATGCGACGAGCTCGGCGGCGGCGCCGCCGCTCAGAAGCCGTGCTCGTAGCCGCGCAGCCGCTCGCCGGCGGCGTCGGCTGACGCGTCGCCGCCGAGCTCCGCTCCGGGCGCTCCGCCGGCCGCCTCGACCGTCCCGATCCACGTGACCTCGGCGGCCGCCTCGACCGCGGCGCGCCGCGACGGCTCGACGCAGAAGCACAGCTCGTAGTCCTCCCCGGCGGTCGCCGCGAAGGCGGCCGGCCGCTCGCCCAGCGCGCGCGCCACCGCGGCGACGCCGGGCGCGAGCGGGAGCCGCTCCAGCGCCAGCGACAGCCGCACGCCGCTGCGGCGCGCGAGGTGGTCGGCGTCGGTCGCAAGGCCGTCGGAGAGGTCGATCATCGCGCGCGCGCCGGCCGCGGCGAGCGCGCGACCCGCGGCGATCCGCGGCTGCGGCCGCAGGTGCCGGCGCGCGAGCGCGGCGTCGAGCTGCGGGTCGCCGGCGCCGGCGCGCCGCTCGAGCACGGCGAGGCCGGCCCCCGACGCGCCGAGCGCGCCGGTGACGCCGACGAGGTCGCCCGGGCGGGCGCCGTCGCGGCCGACGATCTCCTCCTCGCGGTCGGCCCAGCCGACGACGGTCACGCTCGCGACGAGGACCGGGCCGCGCGCGAGGTCGCCGCCGGCGATCGTCGTGCCGGTCGCGGACGCGAGCGCCTGCGCGGCGCCGAACAGCTCGTGCACGCCGGCCTCGTCGAGCCCGGGCGGCAGCACGAGCGCGATGTACGCCTCGCCGGCCTCGGCGCCCATCGCGGCCAGGTCGGAGAGCGCGCCGGCGAGCGCGCGGTGGCCGACGTCGGCGAGCGAGGCGAAGCCGTCGGGTCCGGCGTGACGGAAGTGGACGCCGTCGACCATCGTGTCGACGGAGGTGACGGCGAACGGGCGCGCCCGCACGACCGCGGCGTCGTCGCCGATCCAGCGGACGACGCGCGCATGCTCATGGGTGAGGATCTCGCTCAGCGCGTCGATCAGCGCGAGCTCCCGCATCTCAACCCGCTCCGAGGCGGCTGATCGGGCCGCGCCCGGCCACCGGCTCAGCGGTGGCGATAGACGATGCGCGCGCGATCGAGGTCGTACGGGGAGAGCTCGACGCGCACGCGGTCGCCCGGCAGGATGCGGATGCGGAAGCGGCGCATCTTGCCGGCCACGTGGCCGAGGACGAGATGCCCGTTGTCGAGTCTCACGCGGAACATGGCGTTCGGCAGGGCCTCGACGACCTCGCCTTCGAGCTCGACCTTTTCTTCCTTCGACAAACCGTGTCCTATCTGGCGTTGGGTTGGAGTGGGCGCGCGCAGACGCGAAACGCGCCCGCGCCCAGCCGCTAACGGTACCAGCCCCGTGCGGGCGCGGGGAGGGGTCGCTCAGCCGGTCGGCGCGCCGGCGCCGCCGCCCTCGGCGCCCGTGCCGCCGGCCCCGGCCGGCGTCTGTATCTCGGGCTCGCCCTGCGGCGGGCGGGCGTAGGCGCCGTCGTCGCCGCCGGTCGATCCGTCGGCGGCGGCGCCGTCGTAGCTGGCGCCGTCGTAGCCGGCCCCGTCGCTCGAGTCGCCGTCGGAGGAGTAGTCGTCGTCGCTGTCGCCTCTGCCCGTCGTGGCGTATCTGCCGAAGAACGACTGCGACTGGAACGCCGGCGCGTCGGGCCAGTCGGCGCCGCAGTAGTCGCCGCGGGCGGTCGACATGTAGGCGCCCCAGATCGGCGCGGGGAAGGTGCCGCCCTGGACCGACATCCCGTGGACGACCATTTCCTGCGGGGTTCTGTAGCCCATCCAGACGGCGGTCGACAGTCTCGGCGTGAAGCCGACGAACCACGCGTCCTTGATGTCGGAGGTGGTGCCGGTCTTGCCGCCGGCGGCGCAGCCGATCGAGGCGCTGCGGCCGGTGCCGCTGGTGATGTTGGCCTCCAGCACCTTGCGGGCCTCGGCCGCCTCGGCGGCGGAGAAGGTCCGCTTGCGCTTCTTGTACATCGCGTCGGCGATCTCGTCGACTCTGCCGTCGGGGTGCTTGACTCTGACGATCACGGTCGGCTTCATCCGCACGCCGCCGTTGGCGATCGTCCCGTACGCGTTGGCCATCTCCAGCACGGTGACGCCGTGTCTGAGGCCGCCAAGGGCCTCCGCCAGGAAGCCGTCGAGTCTCGACGTGACGCCCATGTCGTAGGCGGCCTGCCGCACCGCGTCGGGCCCGACGTCGACGGCGAGCTGCGCGTACACCGTGTTGTCGGAGGAGAGCGTCGCGGAGGTGAGGCTCATGTTGCCGCTGTAGCTGTTCCCGAACGTCTTGACGCTGTACGTCGGATCGCCGGAGTACCACCCGGCCTGCAGCGGTCTCGAGGCGTAATAGGTCGAGTCGGGGTCGATGCCCTTGCGCAGCGCGGCCATCAGGACCATCGTCTTGAAGGTCGAGCCGGGCTGGCGCTTGGCGGAGGCGGCGTAGTTGTAGTTCGTGCCGCCGTCGCTGTCGTCGCCGTATCTGGCCGAGGAGGCCATCGCGAGGATGCGGCCGTTGGCGACGTCGGTCGTGACGATCGCGGCCGGCGGGTCGGCCGGGTCGTAGAGGATTCTCGCGATCGCCGCGCGCGCCGCCTCCTGCTTCTTGAGGTCGATCGACGTGTAGACCTTCAGGCCGCCGGCGCGGACGACCTCGGGGCCGTAGCGTCTGATCAGCTGCTGTCTGACGTAGTCGAAGACGAACGGCTCCTTGCGCTGGCGGTAGTAGCCGTTCTGCTTGACGCCCAACGGCGCCTGCTGCGCCTCGGCGGCCTCGGCGGCGGTGATGTATCTCGCGTCGGCCATCGCCCGCAGCACGTCGCCGCGGCGGCGTCTCGCATCTCTCGGGTTGTCGAACGGGTTGTAGCTCGACGGCGCCTGCGGCAGGCCGGCGAGCAGCGCCGCCTCCGACAGCGTCAGCTGCGACGCCTGCTTGTCGAAGAAGACGCGCGCCGCCGCCTGCACCCCGATCGCCTCCTGGCCGCCGACCGTGCCGAACGGCACGTTGTTGAGGTAGGAGGTGAGGATCCAGTCCTTCGTGTGCTGCTTCTCCAGCTCGTCGGCGAGCTTCGCCTCGCGGATCTTGCGCGTCCACGACTTCTTGAATCTGTTCTCCGGGATGTAGAGGTTGCGCACCAGCTGCATCGTCAGCGTCGAGCCGCCCTGCGAGGCGCGGTCCTCGGTGACGTTCTTGACGGCGGCGCGCACGACGCCGACGTAGTCGACGCCGCTGTGCGAGTAGAAGCGGCGGTCCTCGATCGCGACCGTCGCGCGCTTCATCACGAGCGGGATCTGCCTGCTCTTGACCGGGGTCCGGAGGATGTCCCCGGCGATGAAGCCCAGGCGCGTGCCGTCGGAGGCGTAGACGGTCGAGACCGCGCCGGCCGGCTGCTCGCGCAGCGCCTCGATGTCGGGCGTGTCGTTGACGACGCTGACCACCCAGCTGGCGAAGGCGGCGCCGCCCGCGATCGCGGCGACGACCGTCAACGTGACGACCACGACGACGGCGCGCCGCAGCGGGCGTCCGTTCTTGCGCCTGCGGCGCTTCTGTCGCTCTCGACGGCTCACGGGGGCGAGGTTGGCGCGACGCCGCGTCCGGGCGGCGCCGATCGGAACAGCATAGCCAGCAGCTCCTTTCGGCCTGCCGGGGCGCGCTCCTGCCCGCGTCGGTCAGGTTGCGGCCAGCGGCGCGAGCAGACCGGCCTCGCGCAGCGCGCGCAGGGCGTCGGCGCGCAGCGCGGAGGCGTGCGCGGCCCGCTCGCGCGGCGGCACCGTGCCGCGGGAGATCGTGTAGCGCACGCCGTCGGAGGCGATCGCGGCGACCCGCACGACCGGGCCGCCGTCGAGCCCCGTCAGCGCCGCGATCGCGCGATCGGCGTCGGCCTCGAGCGGCAGCCACAGCTCGATCTCGAGCGCGACGAGCGGCTCGACGATCGTGTCGTTGCGCAGCACGCCGGAGGCGAGCCGCTCGTTGGGGATGAAGAGGCGATGGCCGTCGCCGCCGCGCACGACCGTGTAGTTGAGGCGGACGTCCTCGACCGTCCCGCTCTCGTCCTCGACGGTGACGGTGTCGCCGATCCGCAGCGGCTGCGCGATCGTCAGCATCACGCCGGCGACCAGGTTGGCGAGCGTCTGGCGGGCCGCGAAGCCGAGCACGGCCGCGAGCAGGGCGCTCGACGCCAGCACGGTCGTCGCCAGTCTGTTGAGCCCGTCGAACTGCGCGATCGCCGTCATCACGCCGAGCACGAGGATCACGAGCGTCACGAGCCGTCGCAGGAAGCGCATGCGCGTGTCGACCGCGGCCGTGAGGTCGTCGCGCATGACCGCCTCGGCGAGGCGCTGGCCGCGGTGCATGATCGCCCTGTCGACGATCCACGCGACGACGACGGAGACGACGATCGCCAGCGCGGCGCCGATCTCCCTGTGCTCGTCGAGGAAGGTTCTGACCGTCGCCGCGACGAGCGTGCTGCCAACATCGGCGAGGAACATGAGACGCGAGCGTAGCGGCCCTCTGCTGGAAGCGTGGCGCCCGTTCTGGACCTCCCGCGCGGCGGTCTGGGCCGCCGGGCTCCTCGGCGTCCTGTGGCTCGGGCAGGCGCCCGGCAGCGAGCAGTACGACCCGGCCGGGGTGACGAGGCCGTTCTCGCCGTTCGTCGACCTGCTGCTCGCGCCGGCTGCGCGCTGGGACGCCGTCTGGTTCCTGTCGATCGCCGACAACGGCTACGGCGACACGGGCGACCACGCGAAGGCCGCCTTCTACCCGCTCTATCCGCTGCTGTCGAAGCTCGTCGGCTTCGTCGTCGGGTCGACCGCGATCGGCGCGCTGGTCGTCTCGCTCGCCTCCTTCTTCGCCGCGCTCGTACTGCTGCGCAAGCTCGCCGAGCTCGAGCTCGGCCCGCGCGACGGGCGCGTCGCGGTGCTGCTCGTCGCCTTCTTCCCGTCGGCCTTCTTCTTCTCCGGGATCTACTCGGAGTCGCTCTTCCTGCTGCTGTCGGTCGGGGCGCTGCTGGCGGCGCGCAACGACCGCTGGATGTGGGCCGGGATCGCCGGCGGCCTCGCCGCGCTGACGCGCAACAGCGGCGCCGTGCTGCTGCTCCCGCTGCTGCTGATCTACCTCTACGGGCCGCGCGGCGCGGACCCGCCGCAGGCCTCGCCGCGGCCGTGGTGGCGCCCGCGCCACGCGATCGGCCCGGACCTGCTGTGGCTGCTGCTGATCCCATGCGCGCTCGCCGGCTACCTCGCCTACATCGGCGTCGTGCTCGGCGACCCGTTCGCGCCCTTCCGCGCGCAGGAGCTGTGGGGCCGCCACCTGGTGCCGCTCGGCGGGATCTGGGAGGGGGCGCGGGCCGCCTGGCTGGGGCTGCGGCAGCTCGTCCACGGCAGCATGACGCCGAACTACTTCAGCGAGGCCGGCGGGGACCCGTTCGTCAACGCCGGGCAGAACCTGATGCTGTTCGGCTTCCTCGTCTTCGCGCTCGTCGCGGCGGTCGGCGCGCTGCGGCGGCTGCCGCTCGCCTACGGCGCCTACGCGCTCGTCGCGCTGGCGCTGACGCTCTCCTACCCGGTCGACGCCCAGCCGCTGATGTCGCTGCCCCGCTTCGTGCTCGTGCTCTTCCCGCTGCAGATGTGGCTGGCGCAATGGGTCGGCCGCCGCGGCGACGGCGGCGGCGAGCGGGCGGTCGCCGTCTGCGCCGTCCTGCTCGGCCTGCTGACGGCGCAGTTCGCCCGTTGGGGCTTTGTGGCATGAGGGGCATCTGCGGCCGGTGGCCTTGGAGCCGCTCATGCCATTGGAAGAACTCGCCTGGCGGCTCGTTCTTCCGGGGGGCGCGCCAGGAATTCCGCGGCGTGGCACGATCACTGCCGTGAACGCTCCGAAGGCATACCTGCTCGACGCGCTCGGGACGCTGCTGGAGCTCGAGCCGCCGGTCGAGCCGCTGCGGCGCGAGCTGCGCGAGCGCTTCGGGCTGGAGCTGACCGCGGCCGAGGCCGGCGCCGCGATCAAGGCCGAGATCGCCTGGTACCGCGCGCACCACGACGAGGCCTCCGACCGCGTGCGGCTGACGACGCTGCGCCGCGACTCTGCGCTCGCGCTGCGGGCGGCGCTGCCGCCGGCCGGCGCCGAGCTGCCGGTCGAGCCGCTGACCGACGCGCTGCTGGCGTCGATCCGCTTCCGCCCCTATCCCGAGGTCCCGGAGGTGCTGGAGCGGGCGCGGGCGCGCGGGATCCGGCTGGTCGTCGTCAGCAACTGGGACGTCTCGCTCCACGACGCGCTGGAGGAGACCGGCTTGGCGCCGCTGCTCGACGGCGTCGTCACCTCGGCCGAGCTCGGCAGCGCCAAGCCCGACGGCGCGATCTTCGCCCGCGGGCTCGCGCTCGCGGGCGTCTCTGCGGCGGAGGCGCTGCACGTCGGCGACGACGTCGCCGCCGACGTCGAGGGTGCGCGCGCCGCCGGCGTCGACGTGCGGCTGGTCGTGCGCGACGGCGCGACGGCGCCGCCCGGGGTCGCCGCGATCGGCTCGCTGCGCGAGCTGCCGGGGATCGGCGCCGCGTAACCTGTCTGGCGTGAGCAGCGTCCCGCCCCCACGGTCCGGCCAGGAGCCCGAGCTGCCCGAGCGGCCGTCGGGCGCGCCCCGCTTCACGCCGCCCGTCTCGCCGACGCCCGGGCCGACGCCCGGCCCGCCTCCCGGCCCGCCGGCGCAGCCCTCGCCGCCCGGCGGCTCGGACGGTGACGGGCGCCCGCGGTTCGTCGTCGCGGACGCCGAGCAGCCGCCGGGCGAGCCGGAGACGGCGTGGCGCGGCTGGATGGCGCCGCTGGCGCTGTTCGGTGCCTTCGTCGTCGCCTTCCTTGGGCAGGCGGTGATCCTCGCCGTCGGCAGCATCTTCGGCATGGACGCCAGCGACCCGTCGCCGGCGGCCAACATCGTCGCGACGCTGTTCCAGGACGCCGCCTTCGTCGGGGTCGCGATCCTCTTCGCCCGCTCGGTCGGCCCGGTCACCCCGCGGCAGTTCGGCCTGCAGCGGACCCCGTGGGGGCCGGCGATCGGCTGGTCGGTGCTCGTCGCGCTCTCCTTCTACCTGCTGAGCGGCCTGTGGGGCGCGCTGATCGACGTCGAGGGCAACGACCAGCTCCCCGACTCGCTCGGCGTCGACCGCAGCACGGTCGCGTTCGTCGCCGTCTGCGTGCTGGTGACGGTGATCGCGCCGCTCGCCGAGGAGTTCCTCTTCCGCGGCTTCTTCTTCGGCGCGCTGCGCAACTGGAGCGGCGTCTGGATCGCGGCGATCATCACCGGCGTCGTCTTCGGCGGGATCCACGCCGGCGGCACCGACGTCGAGTACCTGCCGCCGCTGATGCTGCTCGGCTTCCTGCTCTGCGTGCTGCGCTGGAGGACCGGCTCGCTGCTGCCGTGCATCGGCCTGCATGCCTTCAACAACGCGATCGCGTTCGGCGTGACGGCGGCCGACTGGGACGCCTGGCAGGTGATCCTGCTGGTCGTCGGCGCCGTCGCCGTCTCGCTGCTGCTGTGCCGTCCGCTGCTCGACCTCGGCGCGCAGGGGCGACGGCGCGCGGCGACCTGACGACATGCGGCTGCACTAGGATCTCGCCCCCCATGACCGGTCGTACAGCACTCTCCGCCTTCGCCGCCGCGCTCGCGCTGGCCGCAGCTCCCGCCGTCGCGCTCGCCGACGAGGCGCCCGCTACCGCCGACCCGATCGCCGCGGCCGCGGCGACGCCGAGCGCGCAGCAGCAGGCGCCGGAGGGCGCGCCGGCCGAGGGCGCGGAGACGCCGGCGCCCGCGCCGAGAAGAGCGGTGCGACAGGCCGGCGGTCGGATCGGCGCGTCGTTCGTCAGCGGGGTCTACCGCGTCGGCGGCAAGACGCTGACGATCCCCGGCAGAGTCGTGCGCGTGAGAGGGCGGGTCGTCCCGTACGTGCCCGGTCAGAAGGTCAGAGTGCGGGTCTGGCTCGGCGACAGGCTGGCCAAGCAGGTGACGGTCGCGCCGAAGCCGACGAAGACGAAGAAGACCGCGGTCTTCCGCGCGAAGTTCACCGCCGGCAGAGTCGGCGACGTCAAGGTCTTCGCGGTCCACGAGGAGACCCCGGCGCAGAAGCGGCTGGCGTCGAAGGCGGCCGCCGTCTCGGTCGTCGCGCCGACGGCCGGCTTCGGCACGCGCAGCCCGTTCGTCCAGCTCGTCCAGCAGAAGCTCGCCGCGCTCGGCTTCGCCGTCCCGCGCAGCGGCGTCTACGACGGCGGCACGGCCCGCGCCGTCGAGGCCCATCGCAAGATGCTCGGGTTGGCCCGCCTGCAGACGCTCGACGCGACGGTCGTCGACAAGCTGCTGCGCGGCCAGGGCGGCTTCAAGGTCCGCTACCCGCAGCACGGCCGCCACGTCGAGGCCCACCTCGGCAAGCAGGTGCTCGCGCTGATCGAGAACGGCAGAGTCGTCCGCGCGTACACGACCAGCTCCGGCACCGCCGCGACCCCGACGGTGCTCGGCACCTACCGCTTCTACTGGAAGCAGCCCGGCGTGAACAACAGAGAGATGGTTCACTCGAGCTACTTCATCCGCGGCTACGCGATCCACGGCTACAAGTCGGTCCCGACCTACCCGGCCAGCCACGGCTGCCTGCGGGTCCCGATCCCCGACGCGCTCAGCATCTACAACTGGGTGCGGCTCGGCGACCGGATCGACGTCTACTACTGATCGGCGGTCGCAGATGAGTCTCGTGCAGCCGCCGTTCGCCGCCAAGGAGGCGCGCTCGCGCCTGATCGCCTCGCTGCGCGAGGAGGCGCTCGTGATCGGCGAGGTCGTCCTCACCAGCGGCAAGGTCGCGCAGTATCTCGTCGACGTGAAGCGGGCGATCCTGCTGCCGGAGCCGTTCTTCGCCGCCGGCGTGCTGATCGCCGAGCAGGCGAGAGCGCTCGGCGCGACCGCCGTCGGCGGGATGACGATGGGCGCCGATCCGCTCGCCTGCGCGGCGCTCGCCGGCGGCGCCGACGTGAAGGGCTTCTTCGTGCGCAAGGAGACGAAGGCCCACGGGCTCAGCCGCCGGATCGAAGGGCCGCTGCTCCAGGCCGGCGACCGCTGCCTGATCGTCGAGGACGTCGTCACGACCGGCGGCTCGACGATCCGGGCGATCGAGGCCGTCCGCGCCGAGGGTCACGAGGTCTGCGGCGTCGTCTCGATCTGCGACCGCCTCGCCGGCGGGGCCGCGGCGATCGAGGAGGCCGCGCAGGCGCCGTACGTCGCGCTCTGCACGATCGACGACGTCTACCCGCAGCGCCCCGACCGGGGGTAAGGGAGCGCGGCCGGCGCCCGCCGGGCCCGCGGCCCGGCCTGGCTCAGCTCGGCCGCTCGGAGTGGAGCGAGTCGACGACCCTGCCGACGACGCGGCGGGCCGGCGCGTCCGGCGACAGGGCGCTGCGGAAGGCGAGCAGCGTGAAGGTGGCGGCGCCGCGGCGCTGCAGCGCGACCAGCGTGATCGCCTGTCTCACGCCGGTCTGTCTGAACGTCCCGGTCGCCGTCGCGACCGCGCCCGGGTACGGGGAGGCCTCGAGCCTGCGCGGCGCGGTCGAGCGCAGCCGTCTGTAGCCCTGCAGCGAGGCGATCGCCTCGCGCGCGTAGGTCTCCGGCGCGACGACTCTCCCGGGCGCGCTCCTGTCCGCGCCGAGGGCGATCGCGAGCGTGCGGTCGCGCGAGCGCAGCACGAGCGTGCCGTCGCTGCGGCGGGCCGTCCACCCGGGCGGGAGCCCGACGGTGAAGCCGCCCTCGGGATCGCGTACCCGGCGCCAGCCGTCGGGCAGGCGCGGCTGCGGACCGGCCGGCGCGACGGGCACGGGCGCGACGGTGCCGGTCGTCGCGATGATCGTCTTGGCGTCACTGCCGCCGCGGTCGCCGAAGACGGCGACGGTCAGCGCGGCGGCTGTCAGCGCGCAGGCTGTGAGCAGCACTGCGCGTCGGGCCGACCTCGACATCGGTCAAGCGTAGAAGATGCCCCGGGCGGGAGGTCACGGCGCAACAGCGCGATCTGGTCCCTCGCCCGTCGGAGCGGTCGCTTCCAGCTCCTCCGTCGCGGCCCTCCGCGCGGCCAGGCGGACCGCCCTGCGCGCCTCGTCGCCGTCGAGGCCGAGCGCGCGCAGCAGGTCGACGGCGGTCGAGCGCACCTGGCCGACGAGCACGCTGACCGAGAGGTTGCCGGTCCGCTCGAGCACGAGCGTCGCGCGCGCCGCCGCCCGCAGCGCGTCCGCGCGCGGCCCCTCGACGCCGGCGTCTCCCGCGAGGGCGCCGTCGAAGCCGCGCACCGCGGCCGCCAGCTCGCGCAGCGCGAGCGGGATCTCCGGCGGCACGTGGTCGGCGAGCTGCAGCGCCCGCAGCGCGCCGCGGGCCAGCACGCGGGTGTTGCGGACGGCGTGGTCGAGCTGCGGGTCGGCCTCGGCGTACTGCGCGACCCGCTCGCGCGTCCGCCACCGCGGCGGTGCGAGCCGCGCGGTCTCGCCGGCCGCCAGCACCGCGCTGTGGAAGGCGCCGGCCTTCGCGTCGAGGCCGCGCGCCCGCGCCAGCGCCCGCTCGCCGGCCGCCGCGTCGCCGTCGGCGAGCGCCTGCGCGACGGCGTCGAGCGTCGCCGCCAGCTCGCTCAGCAGCGGCCGGACCGTCCGCCGCGCGAGCGCGAGCGGGTCGACCGGCAGCGCGATCGAGACGGCGAGCCCGACGAGGCCGCCGGTGAAGGCGTCGATCACCCGGCCCCAGTAAATGCCTTCCGTCGGCGGCTGGAGCGTGACGACGAGGATCGCGGAGACGCCGGCCTGGGTGATCAGCAGCGGGCCGCCGCCGAGGAATACGGCCGCGCCCATCGCCAGCGCGATCACCAGCATCAGCTGCCAGGTGCCGACGCCGATGCCGGCGATCAGCAGGTCGCCGATCGCGATCCCGAGCGAGACGCCGACGATCAGCTCGATCGTCCGCCTGCCGCGCTCGACGTAGGTCGCGCCGAGGCAGATGATCGCCGCGATCGGCGCGAAGAACGGCCGCGCGTGGCCGAAGAGGCCGGTCGCGATCAGCCATGCGCCGCCGGCCGCGAGCGCCGCCTGCACGATCGCGAGTCCGGCGCGGCGGACGTCGTCGAGGCGGCTGCGCAGCCGCAGGCGGTCGCGGGCGATGCTGTTCACGGTGAACAGCATGCCCGCGACCGCGGCGCGGCAGCGTGAGCGACGCCACGGAGGGCGGAGCGAGGGGCGCGAGCGGGGCAACCGACGACGGATGCCCCGACCTGGATTCGAACCAGGGGCCTGCTCCTTAGGAGGGAGCCGCTCTATCCAGCTGAGCTATCGGGGCGCGAGGCACAGCGTAATGGTTCATGTATACGCCGCGAGCCTGTGCTATGTCTCGATCCGAACAGGAGTCGCGCCTTCGCACTCGAACAGTGAGCGAGGTCGGTCAGTTCGGGATGCGACGATGAGAACGGCAGCGCACTGCGACGCGAAACGGGCGGCCGGAGCCGGCCCGTGAGCGTCGGCGTGCCGGACCTGCTGGGCGCTCCGCCCGGGGGCGCCGGCCTCGAAGGCGGCGGCAGCGCGCGCACCCCCGCGCAGCTGTTCTGGGCGCGGCTGCGCCGCGACCGCGCCGCGATGGTCGCGCTGGCCGTCGTCGCGCTGCTCGTGCTCGCGGCGCTGCTCGCGCCGCTGCTGGTGAGCGTCCTCGGCCTCCCCGGACCCGACGCGCGCGACCCCGACGCGCTCGACGCCTTCGGCACGCCGGCGGGGCCGAGCGCCGCCCATCCCTTCGGCGTCGACGACTTCGGCCGCGACGTCCTCTCGCGCACCATCTACGGCGCCCGCGTCTCGCTGCTGATCGGCATCGTCGGGACGGCGCTCGCCGTCGTGCTCGGCGTCGCGCTCGGCCTCGTCGCCGGCTGGTACCGCGGCTGGCTCGACACGCTGCTGCAGGGGTTGGTCGACGTGATGCTGTCGTTCCCGGTGCTGCTGCTCGGGCTCGGCATCGCCTCGGCGTGCACGTTCGGCGAGGGCTGCGCCGGCGGACTGATCCAGCCGGGCCTGCGGACGGTGCTGCTCGTCGTCGTGGCTGTCGGCTGGACCGTCGTGGCGCGCGTCGTGCGCGGGCAGGTGCTCGCATTGCGAGAGCGCGAGTTCGTCGATGCCGCGCGGGCTTCCGGCGCCTCCGATCGACGGATCCTGATCGGTGAGATCCTGCCCAACCTGCTCCCGACGGTGATCGTCTACTCAAGTGTGATGATCCCGCAGACGATCTTGTTGGAAGCGGCGTTGTCCTTCCTGGGTGTGGGAGTGTCACCGTCGACGCCGAGCTGGGGCTCGATGATCGCGGACGCCGCACCGAACTTCGACACGCAATGGTGGTACATGCTGTTCCCCGGCCTGGCGCTGCTCGTCACCGTGATGGCGTTCAACGTCCTCGGTGACGGCGTGCAGGACGCACTCGACCCAACGACAAGACGGTGAAGACGATCTCCTCCCTGACGATGAAAGGACCGGCGATGCCCCGGCTCCTCGCGCGGATTCTCCTGGCGGGCCTCCTGTGCCTCACGCTCCCGCTCCTCCTGGCCGCGTGCGGCGGCGACGACGACGGCGGGGCGGACGGGACCGCCGCGGCGACGACGCCCGGCGCCGGGGACGGCGCCGGCGGCAGAAGCGGGGGCGTGCTGAGAATCGTCACCGAGGAGGACCTCGCCGCGCCGCTCGACGCCGGCGCGACCTACTCCGCCGGCGCGTTCAACGTGCTGACCGCGACCAACCGGCCGCTCTACCGCTACCTGCCCGACGATCCGACCAGAGCGGTCCCCGACCTGGCGGCCGCCGCGCCGGAGGTCTCCGACGACGGCAGAACCGTCACGGTGAGAATTCGCGACGGCGTCAGATACAGCCCGCCGGTGAATCGAGAGGTCGTCGCCAGAGACGTCAAGTACGCGATCGAGCGCGGCTTCAGCCCCGCGGTCGGCAACGGCTACGCCGGCCTCTACTACGGCGCCGTGATCGGCGCCGACAGAGCGACCGGCGGCCCGATCGCCGGCATCACCGCGCCCGACGACCGGACGCTCGTCTTCAGGCTGCGCCGGCCGACCGGCGGGCTGCTGGCGGAGGCGCTGGTGCTGCCGCTGTCGGCGCCGGTGCCGGCGGAGTACGCGCGCAGATTCGACCGCGTCGGCGAGGGCGAGACCAGCCAGTACGTCAACCATCAGGTGGCGACCGGCCCCTACCGCTTCAAGGCCGACGCGAGCGGCAGAGTCCTCGGCGCCGGCATCGTCCCCGGCCGCAGATACGTGCTCGAGCGCAACCCCAGCTGGGACCCGGCGACCGACGACCGCCCCGCCCACCTCGACGGGATCGAGTGGTCGGTCGGCAACGACCCGAACGTCGCCGGCCGGCAGGTGCTCGAGGGCAGCGGGATGTCGCTCGGCGACACGCCGACCGCCGCGCTGATCAAGCGGGCGGTCGAGCAGCACCCCGACCAGATCTTCTTCAGCCCCGGCGCCGGCTCGCGCTTCGCGGCGCTCAACACGCAGATCCCGCCGTTCGACGACCCGAACCTGCGCAAGGCGGTCGCGGCGGCGCTCGACCGCAACCAGATGCGGCTCGTGCGCGGCGGCGAGGTGCTCGGCGACCCCGCGACCCACTTCCTCTACCCCGGCGTCTCGGGCTTCGAGGAGGCCGGCGGCATGGAGGGCCCGGGCGTCGACTTCCTCGCCAACCCGGACGGCGACATGGAGCTCGCGAGAAGGTACCTGGCCGCCGCCGGCTACCCGGACGGGAGATACACCGGCAGCGAGACGGTCGACGTCGTCGGCGACTCCGGCGACCCGTCGGACAAGAACGCGCAGATCTTCGACGAGACGCTCAGATCGCTCGGCTTCAGAACGAAGCTGCGGCTGGTCGACTCCGGCACGATGTACGGCAGATTCTGCACCGTGCCGAGAGCCAAGGTGGAGGTCTGCCCCAACCTTGGCTGGCAACGCGACTTCGACGACCCGCAGACGGTGCTCTACGCCGCCTTCAGCGGCGACGCGATCGCCGCGCAGAACAACACGAACATCCCGCAGCTCGACGACCCGGCGATCAACGCCGCGATGGCGAGAGCGGAGTTGCTCGTCGACAAGCAGGAACGCGCCGAGGCGTGGGCGAAGATCGATCGCATGATCACCGAGACCGGTGCCGCGATCCCGTGGCTGTGGGACAAGCAGCCGGTCCTCTCCTCAAAGGACGTCCACTGCGCGCACCAGGTCTGGAACCAGGGGCACTGCGACCTCGCGTTCAGCTCGCTGAGATAGCGCCGCGCCCGCGCCGGTGCGGCCCCGCGGCGGGGGCGCGCCGGCGATGATGCGCTACGTCGCGCGCCGCCTCCTGTGGGGGGCGGCGCTGCTGCTGCTCGTCTGCGCGCTCACCTTCGTCCTCTTCTTCCTGCTGCCGTCGGGCGACCCGGCGGCGCTGCGCGCCGGCAGAGACGCCTCGCCCGAGACGCTCGCGCGCGTGCGCGAGCAGCTGCGGCTCGACGAGCCGGTCTGGGTCCAGTTCTGGACCTACGTGAAGGGCGTCGTCCTCCACTTCGACCTCGGCTACAGCTACTACAGCAGCGCGCCGGTCTCGACGCTGCTGTGGGACCGCCTGCCGGCGACGATCGCGCTGGCGCTCGGCGCGGCGGTGGTGTGGCTGGCGATCGCGACGCCGATCGGGATCCTCTCGGCGCTGCGGCGCCGCAGCTGGCTCGACCGCGTCTTCATGGGCGGCGCGCTGATCGCGATCTCGGCGCCGGTCTACTGGGTCGGCCTGCTCGCGCTCTACCTGTTCGCCGACGACATCGGGCGGTTCCCGCTGCTGCCCGGCGCCAACTCCTACGTGCCGCTGACCGACGACCCCGGCGCGTGGTTCGGCTCGCTGCTGCTGCCGTGGCTGGTGCTGGCCGGCGCCTTCGCCGGCATCTACGCGCGGCTGCTGCGCACGAGCCTGACCGAGACGATGTCGCAGGACTTCGTCCGCACCGCGCGCGCGAAGGGGATCTCCGAGTCGCGGGTCGTCGTGCGCCACGGCGTGCGCGTCGCGATCACGCCGGTCGTGACGCTGCTCGGCGTCGACCTCGGCGTCCTGCTCGGCGGCGCGCTGCTGACCGAGGCCGTCTTCAACATCCCCGGCATCGGGCGGCTCGGCCTCGACGCGATCGTCTACGCCGACTTCCCCGTGATCCAGGGGACGGTGCTGCTGGCGGCGCTGTTCGTCGTGCTCGCCAACCTCGTCGTCGACGTCGTCTACGCCTTCCTCGACCCGCGCGTCCGCTACGCCTGAGCGCGCCGGACGCGGCGGCTACTCCTCCTCGTCCTCCTCGTCGTCGTCGTCCTCGACGTAGAGGCTCTCGCGGGCGAGCTCCTCGCCGCCGGCCGAGAACAGCTTCACGTCGAGGAAGTCGCCGCGGTAGTCGTCGGGCGCGATCAGCGTGAAGCGGTAGTCGACGAGCGTGCACTGGTCGACGGCGAGGTCGGCCAGCTCGGCGGTCACGACGGCGCCGTTCTTGACGAGCGGGATGCCCCAGACCAGCGTCATGTCGGCCGTTCTGCCGTGCTCGCCGCGCCACCGGCCGACGATCTCCTCGTTGACGTCGATCTGCCAGTCGGGGTTCTCGTCGGCGGTGTCGGAGGTGAAGTCGGCGTGGGCGGCGAAGTCGTCGGGCGCGCCGTTCTCGCCCTCGGCGAAGGAGACGTAGCCGTACAGCTCCAGACCGGTCGAGGTGCGAGCCGTCGCCGGCACGTAGGTGCGGCCGTTCCAGCCGCGGTCGGGGAACCAGACGACCTCGCCCGGCTCTCCCAGCTCCTCGTCGCCCGGGTCGATCTCGTTGACGGCGGCGAGGAACCAGCTGCGGAGCGTCTCGGCCCAGCGGCCGTACGGGAGCGTCTCCTGCGGCGGCTCGGCCGCGAAGCGGATGACGTAGCGATCGGTCGGCGGCATGGCGGGCAGCCTACTGTGGGCCGCTGCCCGGCGGCGGCGCGGGCGGCGCGACCTCGAGCGACAGCGTCACCGGCCCGTCGTTCACCAGCTCGACCTCCATCTGGGCGCCGAAGACGCCCCGCTGCGCACCGAGCAGCTCGCAGACGCGCTCGTACAGCGGCCGCGCCAGCTCCGGCGGCGCCGCGGCGACGTAGCTGGGGCGCGTTCCCTTGCGCGTGTCGCCGTAGAGCGTGAACTGGCTGACGCACAGCACCTCGCGCGCGCCGAGCGGCTCGTTCATCCGCCCGTCGGCGTCCGGGAAGAGGCGCAGCGCGCGGACCTTCTCGGCGATCCGCGCCGCCTCCCGCTCCCCGTCGCCGTGGGTGACGCCGAGCAGCACCAGCAGGCCGGGGCCGATCGCGCCGACCGTCTCGCCGTCGACCCGCACGCTCGCGCGCGAGACGCGCTGGACCAGCGCCCGCACCGCCGCCTACGCCTCGCGCAGCTCGGCCGCCGCCTGCTCCGGCGCGACGATGTTGAGGTGGACGCCGCTGCCCAGCTCCAGCCCGGCGAGGTGGGTCAGCCGCGGCAGCACGTCGATCCGCCAGCAGAAGTGGTCGGCGCCGCTCGGGGCGGTCCGGACCCACAGGTTGAGCGGCGGGTTGGCGCCGAGGCGGCGCGCCAGCCGGCCGAGCACGTCGTGCAGCAGGCGGGCGCCGAGCGGGCCGTCCTCCTCGAAGCGGGCGCGCGTCCGGCGCGGCACGATCATCAGCTGGTACGGGAGCCGGCTGCCGTACGGCGCCATCGCGACCGCCTCGTCGTCGATCGCGACGATCCGCTCGCGGCGGCGGACCTCCTCCTGCAGCAGGTCGGCGAGCAGGTTGCCGCCCATCGTCCGCACCGCGTAGGCGGCGAACCGCTCGCGCTCGCGCGCGATCGCCGCCGGCACGAAGTCGAGCGCGTACAGCTGCGCGTGCGTGTGCGGCAGCGAGGCGCCGGCCTCGCGCCGCTCGTTGACGATCAGGTGGAGGCAGGAGGCGCTCGCGGCGTGGTGGCGCATCCGCTCGCGCCACGCCTCCATCGCGACCTCGACCTGCTCGACCGGGAGGTCGGCGAGCGCCGTCGCCGACTGCGGCGCGTTGACGATCACCTCGTGGGCGCCGATCGCCGGCGCGGAGGTGAAGAGGTCGCGATGGGACTCCGGCTCGGGATCGTCGCCCTCGGGCGCCAGCGCCGGGTAGAGGTTCGGCACGACGCGCACCGTCCAGCCGGGCGTGTCGGGGGCGCTGCCGTCGGGGCGGACCGCGTACAGCTCGGGCGGCGTCTGCGCCTCGTGGCCCTCGGCGAACGGGTCGCCGGCCGGGTCCAGCGGCGGGCCGGCGGTCGCGCTGAGGCCGGCGTTGGGGCGGTCGGCCCGCTCGGCGGCGACGACCGTGCGCAGCCCGGTGAGCGGGTCGACGCGGATCTCAGGCAAGGCGCTTCTCCATCGCGATGTGCTCGATCTCGGCCTCGACGAAGACGTGGCCGCGCGGCTCGTAGCCGTCGGCGAGGTAGAGGTCGCGCGCGTAGGTCTGGGCGTGCAGGACGATCCGCCGCGCCCCGGCGCCGATCGCCTCCGCGTCGGCTGCCTGCAGCAGTCGCGTCGCGATCCCGCGGCGGCGCGCGCCGGGGTCGACCGCAAGCCGGCTGAACTGGACCGTGCGCTCGACGAACAGCAGGCGGCAGGTGCCGATCACGCGCCCCGCCTCGACCGCGACGAGGTGGACGGCGTCGCCGTCGCGGCCGTCGACCTCCTCGCGCTTGGGGACGCCCTGCTCGACGCAGAAGACGCGGTGGCGGAGCTCGAGCGCGGCCGCCATCTCCGCCTCGTCGGCGACACGTCGGATCTCGACCGTCACGCGCCGCTCCCCGCGCGCGTGGAACGACGAGCCCCGTGGGCGAGGCCGTCCGGCGCGAGCCGAGGCCGCAGGCCGAGCGCGTGGGCGGTCACGAGGAGGGGACCGCGCCGAGGTAGCGCTGGAGGTCGCGTTCGAAGGCCGCGTCGTCGCGGTAGGGGCCCTGCTTGGTGTACGCCAGCTCGCCGTCTCTGCCGATGAAGACGGTGCTGGGGATCCCGACGGTGACGCCGATCGACTTGCGCAGGTCGCCGTCGGGGTCGGCATAGCTGGGGTAGGAGATCCAGTGGTCGTCGAGCCACGCGCGCGCGTCCTTCTCGACGTCCTCGGTGTCGAGGCCGAGGAAGGCGACGTTGCCGCCGTATCTGGCGGAGGCGCGCTGCAGCACCGGGAACTCCTCCTTGCACGGTCCGCACCACGCCGCCCACACGTTCACGACGACGGGATACCCCTTCAGCTCCTCCAGCCGTCCTCTGAACGCCGGTGCGCCGCCGTCGAGCAGCTCGGCGGCCTGCGCGTGCACGGCCGCCAGCGGCGGCGGCGACCCTCTCAGCGCGGCCCTCGCCTCGGCCGGCGTCGGCACGTCGCCGTCGGAGCCGCTCGATCCGCAGCCCGCGACCAATGCCGCCGCGAGCATGCAGAGGGCGATCAGGACGGCGGGCAGGCGCATCGCGAAAAGCTTGGCACATCGGCTGTTCCACACGCCCTATCTGCTTCAATACGGCTATCCTGCTGTGTTGCACGGGGGGAGTGCAGTGAGGACCTCCTCCGTGCCCGGCTCCCGCCGGTCCTCTGAGTCGCAGATCAGCTTCGCCGCGGCTCATCCCTGATCTCAGAGGCAAGTCCAACTCGAGGCCACGCCCTGTACGCCGTTCATGGCTGTATCGACGCCCCTTCCTGACGCCAGATCGATCGAACGCGCCGAGCGCTTCACGCGCGAGCGGTTCGTGCACGACGGCGAAGAGACCGCCGACGCGCTCGCGCCCGGAAGCGCCCGTCGCCGCGCGCTCGACGCCGCGCTGAGCGAGATCGCGGCGGGCGCGAGGGTGCCGTCGATCGCGTGGCGGCGCGAGTACTCGCTGCTGCTCGGCCTCGAGCGGCTGCTGAGCGAGGAGGAGCCTCGGCTCGCCGACGGCACGCTGCTCAATCCCCACCAGGTCGACGCGCTCTCCGGCACGCTGACCGCGCTGATGGCCGAGGTCCAACGCGCCGGGAACGGGTCCAACGGTGCGCCGGGCCACTCCTCCGACGACGAGCCGGGCGAGCTCGCCTCCTCGGCGATCCCCGGCGAGGAGGACGTCGACCTCGAGGAGGGCGAGCCCGACGAGGAGCCGCAGGACTGGCACGACGAGCCCGGCGAGGAGGACGACGAGGTCCAGCTCGCCGAGCAGCCCGAGGACCCCAACGCCGCGCGCCGCTTCTGGTTCGAGCACGCGACCGGCGCCGGCAAGACGGTCGCGGCGCTCGGCTTCGTCGAGGCGTCGCGGACCGGCGGCGTGCTGATCCTCACCCACCGCCGCAACCTCGTCGACCAGTTCCACGGCGAGCTGAGAGAGCGCGGCTACGCCGACCGCATAGCGGCGCCGCTGCTGGCCGGCCAGGACAGCCCGAAGGGCCCGGTCACGGTCGAGACCTACCAGTGGTTCGTCCGCAACGCCGGCAGAATCTCCGACGCGTACACGATCGTCATCTGCGACGAGGCGCACACCGCGCTGGGCGAGAAGACGAGCGGCTCGATCCGACAGTGGTCGGGGCCCGTCTTCATCGGCATGACGGCGACCGGCGCGCTGATCGCCCGCCACGTCACCGACCTCTTCCCGACGCAGACCTCGCGCTTCGACCTCGCGCAGGCGGCCCGCCGCGGCGTGATCGCGCCGCTGCGCTGCATCCGCATCCCGCCCGGCCCGGGCGTCCGCACGATCGCCAAGGTGCCGCTGCGGCGCGGCGAGGTCGACACCGAGTTCGACCAGGAGATGCTGGCCGAGCTGCTCGATCAGCTGCCGTTCAACCTGGCGATCGCCGACCTCTACAAGACGCGCTTCAACAACGTGCCCGGCGTCGTCTACACCGCGGGCGTGCGCCACGCGTACAACGTCGCGCAGGCCTTCCGCGACGTCGGCCTGAAGGCGCAGGCCGTCTCCGGCGAGACGCCCAAGCGCGAGCTGGCGCGGATCCTCGCCGACTACGAGCGCGGCAAGGTCGACGTGCTGATCAACGCGCAGCTGCTCGCCGAGGGCTGGAACTCGCCGCGGGCGACGGTCTGCATGCACCTCGCGCCGACCGCCTCCAGACGGATCTACCAGCAGCGCGTCGGCCGCGTCACCCGCCGCCAGCAGGGCAAGGAGGCCGGCATCGTCGTCGACTTCGTCCATCCCGCGACGAAGCACGACGAGGCGGTCGTCACGCTCCACTCGCTGCTCGACCGCGACGTCTACCGCGGCGGCGCGATCGTCGTCGGCCCGGTCCGCCGCGGCCGCGGCCGCCGTGTCCGCGTCGAGCGGCGGGTCCTCCCCGTCACGCCCGATCCCGACAGGCGCGCCGAGGTCTTCGAGCGCGAGCTGTGGCGGATCGCGGTCGACCATCTCGACTACGGCGAGCAGCACGTCTGGGCGGCGCTCGCCGGCGCCCGCGTCGCGCCCAACGGCTGGCGGCGCGCCAAGGCGATGCTCCACTTCGACCGCCAGGGCGATCTCAGGCGGCGCTTCCTGATCACCGCGGTCGAGCGCAACCGCAACGCGCAGCTGCGACTGAGGGCCCTGCAGGAGATCGCCGCGGCGAGGGACGCCGAGGCATTCGACCAGGCGATCGACCTGATGGCGACCTGGCCGCGCGACGAGCGCCGCGAGGGCGTCAAGATCATGCTGCAGGCGCTCGCCGAGAAGCGGATCGGCCGCAGGGATCAGGCCAACGCGTGGATCTGGCGGATGGCCGAGTACACGCGTGAGGTGCATGAGGAGTACGCCGTCCAGCGCTGGCCGGAGACGAAGCGGCTGCTCGGCCTGCTCGTCAACTCCTCCGGCGGCGCCCACGCCCGCAACGCGCGCAGGCTGGTCCACGCCTCGCGCAGACAGGACCGGCGCCTCTCCGCCGCGCTGCTCGCGGCCGCCTTGGCGCACACGCCCGAGGCCGAGGAGGCGCTGCGCGGCGCCCGCACGCGGATGGCGCGCAAGCCCTCCGCGCTGGCGCGCGAGCTGCTGAGGAACTTCCCGAGAGGCCGCCGCTCGCGCGGCGCGCGACGCCGCCGCAAGGGGGCGAAGGAGGCGGTCGCGCCGGAGGAGACGCTCGCGGCGACCGCCGCGGCGACGACCGACGGGAGCGCTCCCGCCGGCGGCGACGGGCCGCCGACCGAGGTGCTCGACGAGGCGCTCGGCGACGGCGGCGACGCGAAGGTCCTGCCCGACGGCGGCACGGAGTCGAGACGGTCGAGACGTTCGCGCAGACGGCGCGGCGGGCGCGGCAAGGCGGCCGCGGCGCAGTCGGCCGAGCGCGGCGACGGCGCCGAGGAGCGCGGGGCGCGGGCCGGCGAGGGTCCGGAACGAGCCGAGGAGCGCGCCGAGCAGCCGCGCGACGTGCCGGCCGAGGCGCCGGCCGAGCCGGGCGAGTCGGGCGCGACCGATCGGATCGAGGAAGTGCCGAGAGCGAGACGGAGAGCGCGTGCGCGCAGAGCGCCCGCCGCCGAGTCTGCCGCGAGAAGAAGAGCGGCGCGCGGCAGGAGAGCGGCTGCCGAGACCACCGCCGGCGACCAGTTGGAGCTGGTGCCGTCGGTCGTCGAGGAGCTCCACCGCCCGACGACCCGCGGCCGCCGCACCTCCGCGGCGCTGCTCGACGCCGTCTCCGCCGCCGCCGAGGCCGTCCGCGCCGTCGCGGGCGACAACGGCGTCGCCTCGGCGAGAGCGGGCGCGAGCAGAGCGGCCAGAAGAGCGCCGGCGAGGAGAGCCGCGGCCAGAAGAGCCGCGACGAGAAGAGCGGCGGCCAGAAGAGCCTCCGCCAGAGCGGCCGCGAGCAGAGCCGGGGCGAGAAGAGCGGTCGCGAGAAGAGCCTCCGCCAGAGCGGCCGCGAGAAGAGCGACCGCCGGAAGAGCGAGAGCGAGCAGAGCCGGGGCGAGAAGAGCGGTCGTAAGAAGAGCCGCGGCCAGAAGCGCGCCCGCGGCGAGAGCGGTCGCGAGGGAGGCCGCCGCGGAGAGGGCCGTCAGAGCGACGGCGAGAAGGGCGGCCGCCAGAAGAGCCGCGGCGAGAAGAGCTTCGCCTGCCGTGGCGAGAAGAGCCGCGGCGAGAAGAGCTTCGCCCGCCGCCGCGAGAAGACCCGCCGCGAGAACCGCGGGCCGGGGCGCGAGAAGAGCGGTCGCGAGAAGAGCTGCGGCCAGAAGAGCGCCCGCCAGAAGAGCCGCCGCGAGCGCGAGCAGAGCGTCCGCGAGAAGAGCCGCCAGAAGAGCGCTGAGAAGAGCCGCGGGCGAGTAGCGCCCGGCCGCTCAGCGCGGCAGGGCGCCGAGGTGGACCTCGCCGGCGTCGAGCAGGCGCTCGCCGCCGTCGTCGGTCCGGACCCGCAGCCTGCCGTCGTCGGCGATCCCGTCGGCGACGCCGCTGCCGCCCTCCCAGGCGATCGTCCGGCCCGCGAGCGCGTCGCGGGCGCGGTAGGCCTCCAGCAGCTGCGGCGCGGGCGCCTCCAGCCAGCGCTCGAGCGCCGCCAGCAGCAGCGCCAGCGCCTCCTCGACGTCGCCCGGCTCGCGGCCGAGCGTCGTCGCCCGCTCGCGCAGCTCCGGCGGGAACGTCTCGGCCGGCACCGCGACGTTGATCCCGATCCCGAGCACCGCCCAGCGCTCCTGCAGCCGTCCCTCGGCGAGGATCCCGGAGACCTTGCGGCCGTCGAGCAGCACGTCGTTGGGCCATTTGATCGCCGGCGCGCGTCCGTCGGCGTCGAGCGCGACGGCGACGTCGGCGACCGCGAGCGCCGCCGCCAGCGTGACGAGCGGCGGCGGGTCGCGCAGCACGACCGAGACGGCCAGCGCCGTCCCGGCCGGGGTCGACCACGCCCGTCCCTGTCGGCCGCGGCCGGCCGTCTGCTCGGCCGCCGTGACGATCGTCCCGTGGGGCGCCCCGGCGGCCGCCAGCTCCTGCGCGCGGGCGTTGGTCGAGCCGAGCGTGCGGCGATGGAGCCGCGGGCTTCCGAGCGCGCCGCTCACGCCCGCTCCCCCGCGAGCAGACCGGGACCGGTGAGCGTGGCGCCCCGGCTCACGCCCGCTCCGCTCCCGACGCGGCCGCCCGCGACGCCGCGTCGGCGAGCAGGGCGTCGACGAGGCCGTCGACGTCGTGGCGCGCGGCCTCGACGTGCGGCTCGAGACCGTGCTCGCGCAGCGTCGCGCTCGTGACCGGTCCGATCGAGACGAGCCGCGTGCGCGCGCCGATCGCCTCCCGGCCGCCGAGCGCGGCGAGGAAGAAGCGGACGGTCGAGGAGGAGGTGAAGGTGACGTAGTCGGCCGCCGCGGCCGCCGCGCGCTCGGCGTCGGAGAGCCGCTCGGCGACCGTCTCGTAGAGGTCGACGACCTCGACCTCGGCGCCGCGAGCCCGCAGCGCGTCGGGGAGCACGTCGCGCGCGACGCTCGCGCGCGCGACCAGCGCCCGTCTGACGGGGAGGTCGGCGAGCGCCTCGACGAGCGCCTCGGCGACGAACCGCTCCGGCACGACGTCGGGGATCACGCCGTGCTCGCGCAGCGCCCGCGCCGTCCCGGGGCCGATCGCGGCGACGGTCGCGCCGGCCAGCGCGCGTGCGTCGCGGCCGCCGGCGGCCAGCCGCTCGAACAGGCATCCGACGCCGTTGGGCGAGGTCAGGCAGACGAGGTCGAAGCCGCTCGGGTCGAGCGGTGCGCCGGCGTCGAGCGGCTCGATCCGGATCGCCGGCGTCTCCAGCGCCTCGGCGCCGAGCTCGCGCAGCCGCGCCGCCAGCCCGCTCGCCTGCGCCCGCGCGCGCGTGACGGCGACCGTGAGACCGTGCAGCGGGCGCTGCTCGAACCAGCGCAGGCCCTCGTCGCGCAGCGCGGCGACCGGTCCGACGAGCGTGATCGACGGCGGTCTGATCCGCTCAGCCTCGGCCCGCTCCGCGAGCGTCGCGAGCGTCGCGACGACCGTCCGCTGGCCGGGCAGCGTCCCGCGCTCGACGACCGCCGCCGGCTCGTCGGGCGCGCGGCCGCCGGCGATCAGCCGCTCGGCGATCCGCGGCAGCTGCTTGACGCCCATGTAGAAGACGAGCGTGCCGGGGAAGGCGGCGAGCGCCGGCCAGTCGATCGCCGACTCGGGCTTGGCGGGGTCCTCGTGGCCGGTCACGAGCGCGACGGCGCTGGCGCGGTCGCGGTGGGTGACGGGGATGCCGCCGTATGCCGGTGCCGCGACGCCCGACGTGACGCCCGGGACGACCTCGAACGGGATCCCGGCCTCGCGCAGCACGAGCGCCTCCTCGCCGCCGCGGCCGAAGACGAAGGGATCGCCGCCCTTCAGCCGCACGACCCGCTTGCCGGCGGCGCCGTGCTCGACCAGCAGGCGGTCGATCTGCTCCTGCGGCATCGACGGGCCGCGGCCCTCCTTGCCGACGTAGACCAGCTCGGCCTCCGGCCGCGCGCCGGCGAGCGCGGTCGCGGGGATCAGGCGGTCGTAGAGGATCGTGTCGGCGGCCGCGATCAGCTCGAGCGCGCGCGCCGTCAGCAGCCCGGGATCGCCCGGGCCGGCGCCGACGAGGTAGACGCGACCGACGCCGCTCGCGCTCAAATCCTGACGCCTTCCGGGGTCGAGGCCGGCGGCGGCGATCCCTCGGCGGCCGCCTCGGCGGCGGCGAGCAGGTCGGTCGCGCCGGCGGCGGCGAGGCGGGCTCCCATCGCGGCGCCGAAGGTCTCGGCGTCGATCCCGGCGGCGACCGTCAGCTCGTCGCGCAGCCACTCCGAGCCGTCCGGCAGGCCGGCGAAGGCGCGCAGCCGCAGCCCGCCGTCGTCGGTGCGGACGGCGTGGGCGCCGAGCGGGGTGTTGCAGGTCGCGCCGAGCTTGCGCACGAGCGCCCGCTCGGCGGCGAGGCAGGCGGCGGCGTCGCGGTCGCCGATCGCGATCGCGGCATCGCGCGCGGCGCCGTCGCCGGCGCGCGTCTCCAGCGCCAGCGCGCCCTGGCCCGGGGCCGGCACGAGCTGGTCGAGGACGGCGTCGATCGCGTCGCCGCGGTCGAGCCGCCGCAGGCCGGCGACGGCGAGCACGATCGCCGCGGCGCGGCCGTCGGCGAGCTTGCGCAGGCGCGTGTCGACGTTGCCGCGCAGCGAGACGACGTCGAGGTCGGGACGCAGCGCGCGCAGCTCGGCGGCGCGCCGCAGGCTGCTGGTGCCGACGACCGCGCCGGGGGGGAGCGCGTCGAGCGACGGCGCGCCGCAGAGTGCGTCGCGGGCATCCTCGCGCGCCGGCACGGCGGCCAGCTCGAGCCGGTCGGGCAGCTCGGCGGGAAGGTCCTTCGCGGAGTGGACGGCGACGTCGATCTCGCCGGCCAGCAGCGCCGCCTCCAGCTCCTTCACCCAGCGCGACTTGTCGCCGAGCAGGCGGCCCTGGTCGCCGCTGGTCGCGATCGGGACGATCTCGACGCCGGCCTCCTCGCCGCCGAGCAGGCCGGCGACGTGGCGCGCCTGCGCGAGCGCCAGGGCGCTGCCGCGCGTGCCGACGCGCAGCGGGGTCACGTCCCCGGCTGGTTGCGCCGCCGCAGCGGGCGGACCTCCGCGAGCGGCTCCTCGGCCTCGATCCCCTCGGGCACGTCCTCGAGCCCGAAGAGGTCGCGGATCACCTGCATCCGCAGGTGGACGCGGTCGTCGGCGACGTTCTTCATCCGCAGCGTCGGCTCGTGCAGGATGCGGTTGACGACCGCCTGCGCGAGCGCCGCGACGCGCTCGAGGTCCTTCTCGGAGGCCGACTCCCAGCGGCCGGCGTTCTCGCGCACGATCTGCTCGGCGATCGCCTGGCCGCGGGCGCGCAGGGCGCCGAGCGTCGGCATCACCTCGAGCGCGCCGAGCCATTCGGCGAAGCGCTGGATCTCCTCCTCGACGATCCCCTCGGCGTGCTGCGCCTCGACCTGGCGGACCGAGCGGTTGCGGCGCACGACCGCCTGCAGGTCGTCGATGTCGCAGAGCGAGACGCCGGGGACGTCGCGCACCTCCGGGGCGACGTCGCGCGGGACGGCGAGGTCGAGGATCAGCAGCGGCCGCCCGCCGCGCGCCTCCATCACCGCCTCGACGTCCTCGCCGGTCAGGATCGGGTGCGGCGAGGAGGTCGTGCACAGCAGCGCGTCGGCGCGCTCGAGCTGGCGCGGCAGCTCGTCGAAGCTCATCGCCTGGCCGCCGAAGCGCTGGGCGAGGCTGATCGCCCGGTCGCGGCGGCGGTTGGCGACGAAGATCGCCTCGACGCCGTGGTCGGAGAGGGCGCGGGCGGCCAGCTCGCTCGTCTCGCCGGCGCCGACCAGCAGCACCTCGCGCCGCTCCAGGCCGTCGAGCTGCTCGCTGACGAGCGCGGCGGCGACCGAGGAGACGCTCATGCGGCGCGAGCCGATCCGCGTCTCGCTGCGGACGCGCTTGCCGGTCGCGAGCGCGGCGCGGAAGAGGTGGTTGGTGAGCGGGCCGGTCGACTTCGCGGCGAGCGCGTCGTCGTAGGCGCGCTTGACCTGGCCCTGGACCTCGGCCTCGCCGACGATCATCGACTCCAGCCCGCTGGTGACGCGGTAGAGATGGCGGGCGGCGTCGCAGTTGCGCAGCGCGTAGATCGATCCGGCCAGCTCGGTCGGGCGGATGCCGGCCTTGCGCGCGAGCATGCCGAGCACGCGCGTCTCGGCCTCGACCGGGTCCCTCGCCACGACGTAGACCTCGGTGCGGTTGCAGGTCGAGATCGCGACCGCCTCCTGCACGTCGCCGACCGCGAGCGTGTCGCGCAGGAACTCGCCGACGCTGCCGGGGGTGAGCGCGAGGCGCTCGCGGACCGCGACCGGCGCGGTCTTGTGCGAGACGCCGATGCCGAGGACCTCGCTCACGACGCCTCCGCGCCGACCGGCGGTTCGTCGGCCGCGCTCGCGGCGGCCTTCGCCCGCTCCTGCTCGTCGAGCGCTCTGTTGAGCTCGCTCAGGTCGCGCTCGAGCCGCTGCAGCTTCGTCGCCATGATCGCGACGTAGATCAGCACGCAGGCGAACAGCACGATGAAGGCGGCGGCGACGAAGCGGCCGGCCTTCTCGTACGGGACCGCGGGGGCGGCGGCGAGCAGGGCGAGCGGATTCACGTTGCGATCTCCTCTGGCCCGCGAGAGCGAGCCTCTGGCGAGTTCTCGTACGAAACCCGAGGCCTCTGGCCGAGCGGTTTCGCGGCCTCCGGGGCGATCGTCGGCGCGGCGCTGCGGCCGATTGGTGCGACGGCGTCGTCGCCGAGCAGGCGCCGTCTGAGGGCGCGAATCTGCCACGTCACGTTCTTCTGCGTGATCTCGTACTTCACCAGCAGCCAGAAGAGCAGGCTCATCGCGACCAGCGAGACGAGGAAGACGAACATCATCTCGCCGGGCAGGCCGCCTTCGGCGGTCGCGAACGTGCGCGGGTGGACGAGGCTGCTGGCCATCCGCACCGCCATGAAGTTGAGCGGCACGAAGGCGCCGGCGATGACGGCGAAGACCGACGCGTAGCGGGCCTGGCGCTCCGGGTCCTCGATCGAGAAGCGCAGCGGCTGGTAGGTCGCGTACAGCAGGAAGACGATCAGGAACGACACGAGCGTGGGCTCGTCCCAGACCCACCAGTGGCCCCACGACGCCTTCGCCCAGATCGCGCCGGTCAGCAGGCCGACGACGTTGAAGATCAGCGCGATGTGGATGACGACGTAGGAGCGCACGTCCCACTTGCGGTCGTCGGTTCGCAGCTGCTTGAAGGCGAAGATGCCGCCGACCACGTACGCCACGAGCGTCACGATCGCGACCGGGACGTGGACGTAGAAGATCTTCTGGATGAAGCCCTGGTCCGCGTCGTTGGGTGCCCAGAACACCACGAGCGCGAACGTTGCTGTGAGGGCGACGAGGGTCGCGAGCGTCAGCGCCCGCAGCCCCTTCCCGTACATCAGGTCAGTCCTCCAGGAGGAAATCGAAGACGGCGTAGGCGAGGAGCCCGAAGACGAGATCATAGAGCGCGAGCACCGCGAGCCACTTCGCCGCCGGCCACGACGCGCCGCCCTCGGCCAGCAATGGCGCGCAGGAGCGCGACGCGGCGATCAGCGCCGGCACCAGCAGCGGCAGCCCGATCATCGGCACGATCAGGTCGCGCGAACGGGTGCGGATCGCGAGCGCCGAGACGAGCGCGCCGACCAGCGCGAGCGCCCCGTTCACGAGCGCCAGCACGACGACCAGCCCACCGAGCGCGTCCCACGGCGACGGCCCCAGCAGCAGGATCGCGAAGGCCGGCACGGCGACCAGCTCGACGAGCGTGAGGAAGAGGAAGAGCGCCATCGCCTTCGACAGGAACAGCGCCGTGCGGTCGATCGGCGCCAGCAGCACCGCGTCGAAGCCGCCCTCGGCCTGCTCGGAGACGAACAGGCGGTTGATGCCAAGGATCGCGGCGAAGAGGATCGTGACGAGCAGGACCCCGGCGGCCAGCGAGCCCTCGACCTCGTCTCTGCCGAGGCCGAAGTGGAACAGCACGAAGGTCGTGATCGAGAACAGCACCATCGCCGGCACCGACTCGGGCGCCCGCCGCTCCAGCAGCAGGTCCTTGCGCAGCAGCACCCAGGTCGGCCGCATCGGGCGCGGCTCGCGACTACGCATGGAGCGACCTCCGCCTCACCGGTAGAGCGCCTCCACGGCGACGACGTCGACCTCGCCGGCCGGCGCCAGCAGCGCCGCCCTGCCGTCGCGCAGGCCGAGCGCGAGGTCGGCCTCGGCCAGCCCGCCGACCGGGTCGTGGCTCGTGACGACGCGCGTCCGTCCGCTCTCGCGCCCGATCAGCGGCTCGATCAGCGCGGTCGCCGCCGGGTCGAGGTTGGCGCGCGGCTCGTCGAGCAGCAGCAGCGGCGGGTCGTGCAGGATCGTGCGGCAGACGGCCACCCGCTGCAGCAGCCCCTTCGACAGCGTGCGGACGGGGTCGTCGGCGCGGCCGGTCAGCCGCGTCCGCTCCAGCAGCTCCTCGACGCGCGCCGCCGGCTGCTTGTGCAGGCGCGCGTGGAAGCGGAGGTTCTCGCGCGCGCTGAGGTCCCTGTAGAGCAGCGCGTCGTGGGCGAGCAGCCCGATTCTGCCGCGCACCGCCCACTCCCTTCTCGGCAGCGACTCGCCGAGCACCGTCACCTCGCCGCCGTGGGGGCGCAGCAGCGACGCCAGCAGCCGCAGCAGCGTCGACTTGCCGGCGCCGTTGGGGCCGAAGACGACGAGCGTCTGCCCGCTCGGCACCGTCACCGAGAGGTCGCGCAGCGCCCAGCGCTCGCCGTAGCGGCGGGAGACGCCGCGCAGCTCAATGGCGGGCGCCGCGTCCACCGTCGCGTCCGAGCTGCGCGACGACGTGGGCGAGCGCCGGCGCGAGCACGGGGAAGAGCTGGGCGATCGCCTTCGGGCTGCCCGGCAGGTTGACGATCAACGTCCGCCCGGCGATGCCGGAGACGCCGCGCGAGGCCATCGCGAACGGGGTGTGCTTGAGCGACTCGGCCCGCAGCGCCTCGGCGAAGCCCGGCGCCTCGCGGTCGATCACGTCGCGCGTCGCCTCGGGCGTGCAGTCGTCGGGCGTGAGGCCGGTGCCGCCGGTCGTGAAGACGAGCGGCAGCCGCTCGCTCGCGTAGCCGCGCAGCATCGAGGCGATCGCCGAGCGGTCGTCGGTGACCCGGTCGCGCGCGACGACCTCGCAGCCGGCCGCGGCCGCCAGCCGCGCCAGCTCGGCGCCGGAGAGGTCGTCGCCCTCGCCGCGGGCGAGCGTCGTCGAGATCGTCAGGATGGCCGTCTGCATCGCGTCCGCTACGCCTCGTCGCGGCGCCACGCGCCGGAGCGGCCGCCGGACTTCTCCAGCAGCACGACGTCGGCGATCTCGACGCCCTTCTCGAGCGCCTTGACCATGTCGTAGACGGTCAGCGCGGCGACGCTGGCGGCCGTCAGCGCCTCCATCTCGACGCCGGTCTGGGCGCGCGTGCGTGCGGTCGCGACGAGCACGACGCGACCGTCCCGCTCTCCGACCTCGACCTCGGCGGTCACGTCGACGGAGGAGAGCGGGAGCTGGTGGCAGAGCGGGATCAGCTCCCACGTCCGCTTCGCCGCCTGGATGCCGGCGATCCGCGCCGGGCCGAGCACGTCGCCCTTCGGCGCGTCGCCGTCGCGGACGGCGGCGGCCGTCGCGGCGCTCATGCGGACGGTCGCACGGGCGACGGCCCGGCGGTCGGTGTGCGCCTTGTCGCCGACGTCGACCATCCGCGCGCGGCCCTCGTCGTCGATGTGCGTCAGCTGCTCGCTCACGCGAGCAACGGTACCGCGCTACGCCGCCGCGGCGAGCGGTGCCAGCCCGGCATGGCGGCGGGCCGCCTCGACCAGCCCGTCGCGCAGGCGCCGCCCCGCCTCGCTCGCCTCGGGCAGCTCGGCGTGCCACTGGACGCCGACGGCGAACGGCAGCCGCGGGTCCTCGACCGCCTCGACCAGCCCGTCGGCGGAGGTCGAGGTGACCGTCAGTCCGCGGCCGACGCGGGCGACCGCCTGGTGATGGAGCGTCGGGACGGCGGCGGTGGCGCCGAGCATCCGCCGCGCCAGCGAGCCGTCCTGCGAGCGGATCGGGTGGGTGCCGCTGCTGTGCCCGGCGCCGTCGTGGCCGATCTCGCTCAGGTCCTGGTGGAGCGAGCCGCCGCGCGCGACGTTGATCAGCTGGTGGCCGCGGCAGATCCCGAGCACCGGCATGCGGGTCGCGAGCGCCTCGCGGACGATCGCCAGGTCGGTGCGGTCGGCCTCGATCCGCGGGTTGCGGGCGGCGCGGATCTGCTGGCCGTAGGTCGCCGGGTGAACGTCGTGCGTGTCGCCGGTCAGCACGAGCGCGTGCGCGGTCGCGAGCTGGCGCGAGGCCTGCTCGGGCGCGACGCGGCGGACGCGCACCTCGCCGGCGCCGAGCCAGCTCTCGTAGATCTCGGGCTGCTGGTCGCGGGCGACGAGCAGCACCAGCGGCGACTCGGCCGCGGGGCGCAGCGCCTGGTAGGCGACGCGGAAGCGCTCGCGGGCGCGGGTCAGCCGCTTGCGCGCCGCCTCGGGCGTCGTCTGCAGCAGGCGCGCCGCGTCGGTCGGGCCGAAGCCGGCGAACTGGAGCGTCACGAGCGCCCGCTCGCGCGCCGGCAGCTGCGCCAGCGCGGCCTCGATCGTCAGCCGCTCGTCGAGGTCGTCGGCGCCGCCGGCGACCTCGCCGCCCACCGCGTCGAGCAGGACGGCGTCGTCGTGCGGGCGGCGGGCGCGCAGCGCGTCGATCGCGGCGTTGCGGGCGACGCGGAACAGCCACGCCCGCCGGCGCTCGGGCGAGAGGTCGCGCGGTGCGTGCAGCCACGCGCGCAGGAAGACCTCCTGGGCGAGGTCCTCGGCGAGGCCGGGGTCGCCGACGTAGCGCCGCAGGTGGCGCTCGATCGCCGCGCGGTGGGTGGAGATGAGGAGGTCGAGATCCATGTCACCCGTTGAGACGGATCTCGCCGTGCGAAGCGGACGGCCGGCTCGTCCCCGCGCCGGCCGCCATCGCGCTCAGGCGGGCGCGTGGGTCCGCTGGGCGGCCGTGATCAGGTCGACGACGGCCTGCTCGTCGCCGGCTCTCAGCAGCGCGATCGGGTCGGGCTCGCCGTTGACGATCGACTCGAAGAACTCCTTGCGGTCCTGGTAGGTCGGCAGCGTCGACTTCGCCCAGCCGCGGGCGTCGTTGAGCAGCACCGCCAGGCGCGCGTACTCCTCGCCGAACAGCTGCGAGATCTCGGCCTTCATCCGCTTCGCCAGCGCCGGCGAGGCGCCGGCGGTCGAGATCGCGATCGCGAGTGGGCCGGTGCGGACGATCGCCGGCAGGATGAAGTTGCAGAGCGGCGGGACGTCGACGACGTTGACGAGCATCGCGCGCTTCTCCGCGTCGTCGTAGACGCCGATGTTGACCTCGGAGTCGTTCGTGGCGGCGATCACCATGAACGTCCCCTCCAGGTCGGCGGGCTCGTACCGGCGGGCGATCCACTCGATCGAGCCCTCGTCGGCGAGGCGCCGCAGCTCCGGCTGCAGATCGGGCGCGACGACGGTCACGTCGCCGTCGCAGGCGAGCAGCCCCTCGACCTTCTCGAGGCCGACGTCACCGCCGCCGACGACGAGGCTGCGCCGGCCTCTGAGCTTGAGGCAGGCGATGTAGAACGGCGTGTCGAGCATGTCGCGGACGCAGGTCTGGTCGCAGATGCCCTTGCGGTACTGGCAGACGCATTCCTTGCCGCTGTAGGCCTGTGCTGGCATGAGAGACAGGGTACGCGCCCCGTCGCGCGGCGACGCGTCAGCGGCCCGACCGGCCATTTCGGGGATCCGTCCTACCCTCGAAGGGATGACGGCCGGGGTGTTCGACGACGACGCGACGATCCGCCGCGTCCACCGCGAGCAGGTGCTCGCGCTGGCGGGGCCGCGGGCGCTGCTGATGCAGGCCGCCCACCCGGTCGCGTTCGCCGGCTTCTTCGCCCACACCGGCGCGCTCGACGAGCGGCTCCACCGCACCGCGCAGGCCGTCGACCTCGTCGTCTTCGGACCGCGCGCCGAGGCCGAGCGGGTGACCGCCGCCGTCCGCGACGTGCACGCGACCGTCCGCGGCGAGCTGGCCGAGCCGGCCGGCCGCTTCCCGGCCGGCACGCCGTATGCCGCCGACGACCCGGCGCTGCTGCTGTGGATCCTCGCGACGCTGGTCGACTCCGGGCTGACCGTCTACCAGCGCTACGTGCGCCGCCTCTCGCGCGACGAGCGCGACGCCTACTGGCGCGACTTCCGCGTCTTCGGCCGCATGTTCGGCCTGCGCGAGCAGGAGATGCCGCCGACGATCGAGGCCTTCGACCGCTACCTGCGCGAGATGCTGGAGGGCGGCGAGCTCCACGTCGGCGAGCGGGCGCGCGAGCTGGCCGTCCAGATCGTGATGCGCCCGCCGGTGCCGCTGCACGTGCGGCCGCTGCTGGAGCTCGCGAACTTCGTCACGGTCGGCCTGCTCCCGCGCGAGATCCGCCGCCTCTACGGCTTCTCGTGGGATCCCGCCCGCGGGCTGGCGCTGCGCGGCGGCGCCGAGTACGCCCGCCGCGTGCTCGTGCCGCTGCTGCCCGGCCGGCTGCGCTACGTGCGCCGCGCCGCGTAGCGCCGGCGCGGCGGCCGCGCATCTCCCTCCCGACGACCCGGGCGTCGCCCGGGCGCTCGCTGCTGGGCGGTGCACGGAAGTCGCCGCGCTTACATCTCATACACGACTGTAAGAGTTAGTGGTAGCTTTGACATCACTGTAAGAGCTACTGCCCTGGAGGCTCTCATGCCAGCGCTCATCCTGCTGTGCGCCGCGCAGTTCATGGTCATCCTCGACATCACCGTCGTCAGCATCGCGATGCCGTCGATCCAGCAGGACCTCGGCTTCGCGATCGCCGACCTCCAGTGGGTCGTGACCGCCTACACGCTCGCGTTCGGCGGGCTGCTGCTGCTCGGCGGCCGCGCGGCCGACCTGCTCGGGCGACGGCGGGTCTTCCTCACCGGCCTGACGGTCTTCACGGGCGCGTCGCTCGGCGCCGCGCTCGCCGGCTCGCCGACCGCCCTGCTCGCCGCGCGCGCCTGCCAGGGCGTCGGCGCGGCGATGCTGTCGCCGGCCGCCCTCTCGCTCGTCACGACCGCCTTCCCAGACGGCCCGCAGCGGCGGCGGGCGCTGGCGGCATGGGCCGCGGTCGCCGCCAGCGGCGGCGCGTTCGGCGTGCTCGCCGGCGGGCTGCTGACCGAGACGCTCGACTGGACCGCGATCTTCCTCGTCAACGTCCCGATCGGGATCGCCGTCGGCATCGGCGCGCTGCGCCTCCTGCCGGTGGGCGGCGGCGCGAGCCCGTCCGCGCGCGGGCCGATCGACGTCGCCGGCGCGCTGCTGGCGACCGGCGGCCTCGTCGCGCTGATCTACGGCCTCGTCGAGGCGCCCGGCGCCGGGTGGGGCTCCCTGCAGACGATCGGGCTGCTCGCCCTCGCCGCCGCGGCGCTCACCACGTTCGTCGCCGTCGAGGCGCGCGTGCGCCAGCCGCTCGTCACCCTGAGCGTCTTCCGCCGGCGTCCGACGACGACGGCGCTCGTGCTGATGGTCGCCGGCATGGGGACGATCCTCTCGACCTTCTTCTTCCTCACGCTCTACCTCCAGCACGTGCTGGGGCACTCCGCGCTGCGGAGCGGCCTCGAGTTCCTGCCGGGCGCGCTCCTGCTCGTGCTCGCCGCGCACGCCGGCGGGCAGCTGACCGCGCGGCTCGGCGCCAAGCCGGTGCTCGCCGGCGGCATGACGCTCGCCGCGCTCGGCGCGCTGCTGCTCAGCGGCGTCTCGCCGGGCGGTAGCTACCTCGCCGACGTGCTCCCCGGCCTGCTCGTGCTCGACCTCGGCGTCGGACTGGCGGCCTCGGCGATCTTCATCGTCGGGATGTCCGGGGTCGGCGACGAGGAAGCCGGCATGGTCTCCGGCCTGCTGAGCACGGCGCACGAGCTCGGCGGCGCGCTCGTCCTCCCGGTGCTCTCGACGATCGCGGTCAGCGGCGTCGGGGCGGCGACGCTCGACGCCGCCTCAGGGCTCGACCCCGTCCTCGCGACCAAGGGCTTCGGCGACGCCTTCCGCGCGGCCGCCGCGATCGCCCTCGCCGCCGCGCTGCTGGCGCTCGCCGCGCTGCGCCGCTCCGACGTCGCGACCGGCACGCCGCACGCGTTCGCCCACTGAGGGCGCCGGTCCGGCCCGCTAGCGTTTCCTGCGATGCCCGACGCGCAGACCCCGTCGCGCCCCAGGCGCCGCGCCGACGCCGAGCGGAGCGTCGCCGCCATCCTCGAGGCGGCGGTCGAGCTGCTCGGGCGGCGGCCCGACGCGAGCATGAGCGAGATCGCCAGCGCGGCGGGCCTGACGCGCCAGACCGTCTACGCGCACTACGCCTCCCGCGAGGCGCTGCTGACCGCGGTCGCCGAGCGGGCGCGGGGGCAGGCGCTGGCGGCGATCGACGCCGCGGCGCCGGCCGAGGGCCCGCCCGCGGAGGCGCTCGAGCGGCTGATCGCCGCGTGGTGGGAGACGGTCGCCCGCCACGCCCGCGTGCTCGGGACGCTCGCCGGCGCCTACCCGAGCGACGCCGCGGTGCGCGAGCTGCACGCGCCGATCGTCGAGCGCCTGGAGCGGCTCGCCCGCCGCGGCCAGCGCGCCGGCGACTTCGACCGCGACCTGCCGGCCGGCTGGATGGCGGCCGCCTTCCTCGGCCTGATGCACGCGAGCGCCGAGCAAGTCGCCGTCGGCGGCGTCGACGCGGCCGACGCCGGACGCGCCCTCGCGCGCGCCGTCCCGCGCGCCTGGGGCGCCGGCGTCGCGGGGCGATAGCGCGGGCCGTCGTCGCCGTCGGCGGGGCGCGTCAGGGCTGCTTGCCGCGCGCTCTGCGGATCCGCTCGTGGCGCTCGCCGAGCGCTCGCTCGGTCGCGGTCGGCTGCCAGAAGCGCTGGCCGGCGACCGGCTCGGGCAGCAGCTCCTGCGGCGAGACGTGGCCGGGGCGGTCGTGCGGGTAGTCGTAGCCCTCGCCGCGTCCGCCCGAGCGCAGCGGCACCGGCGGCCGCGCCGCGCCGTGGTCGCGCACGTACTGGCGCGCGCGCTTGAGCGCCTTGTAGGCGGCGTTCGACTTCGGCGCCAGCGCGAGGTAGACGGCGCACTGCGCCAGCGCGTGCGCGCCCTCGGGCAGGCCGACCAGCTCGATCGCCTGCGCCGTCGCGGTCGCGACCTGGAGCGCCTGCGGGTCGGCGTTGCCGATGTCCTCGCTGGCGAGGATCACCATCCGCCGGGCGATGAAGCGCGGATCCTCGCCGCCCTCCAGCATCACCGCGAGGTAGTAGAGCGAGGCGTCGGGATCCGAGCCGCGCGTCGACTTGATCCACGCCGAGATCGTGTCGTAGTGGTTGTCGCCGGCGCGGTCGTAGTGGAGGATCCGCCCGGCCAGCGCGTCGGCCGCGATCTCGACGCCGACGACCCCCTCCGGTGCCGCGTCGGCGGCCCGCTCGAGCGCACTCAGGGCGGCGCGCGCGTCGCCGGCGGCGCGCGCGGTCAGCAGCTCGAGCGCCTCCTCGTCGACCCTCGCGAGGCCGAGCTCGCCCCGCTCGACGGCGCGGTCGAGCAGCGTGCGGACGTCGGCGTCGCTCAGCTCTCTCAGCTCGTAGACGCGCGCTCGCGACAGCAGCGCGCCGTTGACCTCGTAGGAGGGGTTCTCGGTCGTCGCGCCGATCAGCGTCACGAGCCCCTCCTCGACCGCCGGCAGCAGCGCGTCCTGCTGGGCCTTGTTGAAGCGGTGGATCTCGTCGAGGAAGAAGACCGTCCGTCTGCCGAGGCGGCGCCGCTGCCCCGCCCGCTCCATCACGCCGCGGACCTCCGGTCTGCCGGCCTGCACGGCGCTCAGCTCCTCGAAGACGGCGTCGGCGCTGTCGGCGACGATTCGCGCGAGCGTCGTCTTCCCGGTCCCCGGCGGGCCGTGGAGGATCATCGAATGCGGTCTGCCCGACTCGATCGCCGCCCGCAGCGGCGAGCCGTCGTGCAGCAGGTGGCCCTGGCCGACGTACTCGGCGAGCGTGCGCGGCCGCATCCGCGCCGCCAGCGGCGCGCCGGCGCGGACCGTCTCGGCGTCGGGCTCCGGCGGCTCGAAGAGGGACGACATGCGTCAAGTCTGGCGCACGGCGGCCCGCCGGCGCAGGCGAGCGGACGCGCGGCCGGTCGCCGGCGCCCGACGGCGGCGCGCCACTAGAGTCCTCGTCATGCCCGCCGACCTCCAGCAGGAGACGACCGAGCTGCTGCGCCGGCTCGTCCGCTTCGACACCGTCAACCCGCCAGGCAACGAGCGCGCCTGCCAGGAGTACCTGGCCGGCTACCTGACCGAGGCCGGCTTCGAGGTCGAGCTGCTCGGCGCCGTCGCGGAGCGGCCGAACCTCGTCGCACGGCTGCGCGGCGAGCAGGAGGGCCCGGTGCTCGGACTGCTCGGCCACGTCGACACGGTGCTCGCCAAGCCGGAGGAGTGGGAGTACGACCCGTGGTCGGGCGAGATCGCCGACGGCTTCCTGTGGGGCCGCGGCGCGCTCGACATGAAGGGCCAGGTCGCCGCCGAGATCGCCGCCGCGACGGCGTTGGCGAGATCGGGATGGCGGCCGAGAAAGGGCGACCTGCTGGTGATCGCCGTCGTCGACGAGGAGACCGGCGGCGCGCTCGGCGCCCAGTGGCTGACCGAGCACCATCCCGACAAGGTCCGCTGCGACTACCTGCTCAACGAGGGCGGCGGCGAGCACTTCGTCTACCGCGGCCGCCGCCGCTACGGCGTCTGCACCGCCGAGAAGGGCGTCTTCCGCTTCACGATCGCGACCGACGGCGTCGCCGGCCACGCCTCGCAGCCGAAGATGGGCGACAACGCGCTGCTGAAGATGGCGCCGCTGCTCGATCGCCTCGCCAGCCGCCAGCCCTCCTACGAGCTGACCGAGGCGCCCGCCGCCTTCCTGCGCGGCCTCGGCGAGGACGCCGGCGACCCCGTCGCCGCCGTCGCGCGGATGGAGCAGGCCGACCCGCGGCTGATCCCGCTGTTCGAGCCGATGTTCGGCGTCACCTTCACGCCGACGAAGATCTCCGCCTCCGAGAAGATCAACGTGATCCCGAGCGAGGCGCGCCTCAGCGTCGACTGCCGCGTCCCGCCCGGCCTCGGCGAGGAGGCCGTCCGCCGCGCGCTGGCGGAGGTGCTCGGCCCCACGGAGGGGTTCCGGATCGAGTGGGACACGCAGGTCGAGGGCAACGGCTCGCCGATCGGCTCGCGCCTGCGCGAGGCGATCAACGGCTGGATCGCCAGCCAGGACCCCGGCGCCTCGACGGTGCCGCTGATCCTCCCCGGCTTCACCGACTCGCGCCATTTTCGCGCCGCCTTCCCCGACTGCGTCGCCTACGGCTTCTTCCCGCAGATGCACCAGTCCCGCTTCGACACCGCCCCGCTCGTCCACAGCGCCGACGAGCGGATCGACGTCCGCGACCTCGGCTTCGCCGCCAGCTTCTACCGCGACGTCGCGGTCGAGCTGCTGAGATAGGGCGCCGGGGGCGCGCAGGTTCGCCGCGCGCCGCCTGCGGATATCGTCGCCTCATGGCGGCATCCGAGCAGCGGCAGCGCGAGCGGCTCGCGCCCGAGACCTTCAGGCTGCCGGTCGAGCGGATCCGGGACGGCTGGTACTCCGACGCCTACTTCGTCTCGACGAAGCGGCTGCTGGAGGACGACGGCCGCCACCCGCACGTGCTGATGCAGGTCTTCCAGAAGCGCGACTCGCTGCTCGGCGGGATCGACGAGGCGATCGCCGTCCTCAAGCTCTGCTCCGGCACGCGCGAGCTCGACGGGACGTGGACGCCGGGCTGGGAGCGGCTGGAGGTCAAGGCGCTCCACGAGGGCGACCGGATCGCCCCGCGCGAGGCGGTCATGACGATCGCCGGCGACTACACGCTGTTCGCCCACCTGGAGACGGTCTACCTCGGCTCGCTCGCGCGCCGCTCGCTGATCATGCGCAACGTCGCCGACGTCGTCGAGGCGGCGAGAGGCAAGCAGATCTTCTACTTCCCCGCCCGTCACGACCACTGGCTGGTGCAGACCGGCGACGGCTGGGCGGCGCACGTCGCGGGGGCGATCGGCGTCTCGACCGAGGCGCAGGCGTCGTGGTGGGGCGGGCGCGGCATCGGCACCGTCCCGCACGGGCTGATCGCCGCCTACGACGGCGACACGGTGCTCGCCGCGCGCAAGTTCGCCGACCGCTACCACCCCGACGTCAACGTGACGGTGCTGGTCGACTTCGCCAACGACTCGGTCGACACCGCGCTCGCGGTCGCCGACGCGCTCGGCGACCGCCTCTGGGGCGTCCGGCTCGACACCAGCGAGCAGCTCGTCGACCGCTCGCTGTGGGACGAGATGGGCGCCTTCAAGCCGACCGGCGTCAACCCGCGGCTGGTCGAGAAGGTCCGCGGCGCGCTCGACGCCGCCGGCCACGGCGGGGTGCGGATCGTCGCCTCCGGCGGCTTCGACGCCGCCCGCATCCGCGCCTTCGAGGCGGCCGGCGTCCCGGTCGACGCCTACGGCGTCGGCTCGTCGCTGATCCGCGGCGAGAACGACTACACCGCCGACGTCGTGCGCGTCGACGGGCGGCCGCTGGCGAAGGTCGGGCGGCGCGAGAACCCCAACCCGCGCCTGCAACGCGTCGTCTGAGCGGCCGGAGGGGCTATGCTCCCCGCCGTCATGCTCGGCCGAATCGACCACATCGGCGTCGCCGTCGAGGACCTCGACGCCGCCCTGGAGCTGTACGCGAACGGGCTGAAGATGCCCGTCGTCCACCGCGAGACCGTCGAGGAGCAGGGCGTCGAGGCGATCCTGCTCGACGTCGGCGACGGCCACGTCGAGCTGCTCGCGCCGCTCGGCCCCGACACTCCGGTCGGCAAGTACCTCGCCAAGAAGGGCCCGGGCATCCACCACGTCGCCTACCAGGTCGAGGCGATCGAGCCGGTGCTCGCCTCGCTGAGAGCGACCGGCATGCGCCTGATCGACGAGACGCCGCGGATCGGCATCCGCGGCTCGAAGGTCGCCTTCGTCCACCCGGCCTCCACCGGCGGCGTGCTGACCGAGATCGTCCAACCGGCGGAGGGACACTGATGGCTGGCGCGGAGCAGCGGATCACGATCGGCTTCCGTGGGCAGACGCTGCCCGTGCGCACGACGCCCGACCAGGTCTCCGGCCTGGTCGGCGCGCTGCGCGAGGGCCGCGGCGGCTGGTTCGACCTGAGAAGCGAGGACGGCTCGATCTTCCTCGATCTCGCCAAGGTCGAGTACGTGCGCATCGACGAGCACGAGCAGCGCGTCGGCTTCGGCCTCTAGCCGCGCTCGCCCGAGGCCGCATGCCGTGCTGACGTTCCCCGCTTCGCTGCAGGCGCTCGACCTCGCCGGGCTGCGGCTCACGCGCACCGTCGCGCACACGCCCCAGGTCGAGCGGGCCGTCCGCGGCTACTCGCAGCTGGGCCAGTACGCCGGCTGCTGGCTGGCGATCGGCGTCGCCGGCACGCTGCTCGACAGACCGCGCCGCGGCCGCTGGGCGAGAGCGCTCGCCGGCGTCACCGCGGCCTACGTCGCCAACCAGTCGATCAAGTTCACGGTGCGGCGGCCGCGACCGCAGCTGGAGGAGCTGCCGGCGCTGATGAAGACGCCGACGCAGCTGAGTTTCCCGAGCGCGCACGCGGCCTCGTCGTTCGCCGCCGCGGAGGCGTACGCCGGACTGCTGCCGGCGGGGCCGCTGAAGGCCGCCGCCTACGCGATGGCCGGCTCGCGCCTCTATCTCGGCGTGCACTGGCCGTCGGACATCGTCGTCGGAGCCGTGCTCGGCACGGTCATAGGGAAGGGCGCTCGCTCATGAAGGTCGGAATCGTCGGCATGCCGAACGCGGGCAAGTCCTCGCTCTTCAACGCGCTGACGCGCGCGGGCGCCGAGGCGGCCAACTACCCGTTCACGACGATCGAGCCGAACGTCGCCGTCGTCCCCGTCGCGGACGAGCGGCTGACGGCGCTGGCCGAGCTGCTCGGCGCCTCCGAGATCGTCCCCGACTCGATCGACTTCCACGACATCGCCGGGCTCGTCAGAGGCGCCCACGAGGGCGAGGGCCTCGGCAACCAGTTCCTCGCGAACATCCGCGAGACCGACGCGATCGTCCACGTCGTCCGCGCCCATCACGACGACAACGTCATCCACCCGGAGGGCGAGGTCGACCCGCTGCGCGACATTGAGACGATCGAGACCGAGCTGATCTTCGCCGACCTCGAGCAGGCCGAGCGGCGCCACCAGCGCGTCGTCCGCTCCGCGCGCGGCGGCGACAGAGCGGCGATCGCCGAGGAGGCGTGGCTGAGCGCGCTGATCGCCGCCCTGCAGGCCGGCAGACCGGCCCGCACCGTCCCGCCGCCGGACGAGGCCCCCAACGCGCTGCGCGACCTCTCGCCGCTGACCGCCAAGCCGGTGCTGTTCGTCGCCAACGTCGACGAGGGCAGCGACGAGGTGCCGGCCGCGATCGCCGAGCATGCCGCGACCCACGCGGCGAAGGCGGTCGCGATCTCCTCGCGGATCGAGGCCGAGCTGTCCGAGCTCGACGACGACGAGGCGCAGGCGATGCGCGACGAGCTCGGGATCGCCGAGTCCGGCCTCCAGCGCATCGTCCGCGGCGCCTTCGACCTGCTCCAGCTGAACGCCTTCTTCACCGTCGGCTCCGGTAAGCGCGCCCAGTCGTGGCATTTACGCAGGGGCCTCACCGCCTGGCACGCCGCCGGCCAGATCCACTCCGACATCCAGAGAGGCTTCGTCCGCGCCGAGGTGATCGGCTGGAGAGAGTTGATCGATGCCGGCGGCTACGCCGCCGCGAGAGAGAAGGGCACCCTCAGACTCGAGGGCCGCGACTACGTGATGCAGGACGGCGACGTGATCACCGTCAAGTTCACGCCGTAGCGCCCGCGCCGCGCCGGCGCATGATCCGGCGCCACAATCTTCGTCAGATCGGGGTGTAGGAGTCCGGCGTGATCGTGTCGCCGAAGGCGTCGATCCACTCCCATCTGTAGGCCTCCGGCGGCCACTCGATCGGTTCCTTCTTCCTGAACATCTTCGCGACCTTAGGCTCCGACGATCCGCGCCGCAACAGTGCCGGCGAGTTGAACGATCAACGCCGATGCTCCGATTCTGAAGGCGATCGACAGGTAGGCGATGCACTGTGCCATTGCCAGCTGCCGGGTTGCCATGTTGGCGGTGAACTCCCTCTGCAGCAGCGCCGTATCGGCAGTATCGGTGCGTGTCAGACGGCTGACGTGCTGCACGAGCTTCGGCGCTTCGGCCAACTGCCGACGCGGCCAGATCACGGCGAGGGTGATGATGCTCACGACGAGGAACGCTGCGAGCGCGACCCACGCCGCCCGTGACGATTGTGCGCAGTCGCCGCCGCGAAGTTGCGGCCGCCCGCGGCTCTACAGCCTCGCCGGGTCGCCGGCGGCGTCGCGGAGGCGTCTGGCGAGTCTGTTCATGCCGAGCGCCTCGGCCGCGGCGGCGCCGCCGTCGAGGTCGAGCGGAGCGTCGGCGGGGCGGTCGACCGCGACGCGCTGGAGGGCCGCGATCGCGAGGTAGTCGCGCAGCTCGTCGGCCTGCTCGCGCAGCGCTCTGGCGACGCGCGGCTTCTCGCCGTCGGGGTTCGCGAGCGCGGCCTCCAGCGAGCCGTGGCGGCGCAGCAGGTCGGCGGCGCCCTTCTCGCCGATCCCTCTCGCTCCCGGCAGGCCGTCGGAGGGGTCGCCGCGCAACGCGATGAAGTCGGGCACGAGCTCCGGGCCGATCCCGTAGCGCGCCTCGACCGCGGCCGGGTCCATCGGCTCGAACCCTCTCACGCCGGTCTTCAGGTAGAGGACCGTCACCTGCGGCGCCGCGCACTGGAACATGTCGCGGTCGCCGGTCATCAGCAGCGCGCTGCCGCCGGCCTCGACCTCGGCGAGCGCGAACGAGTGGAGCAGGTCGTCGGCCTCCAGCTCGTCGGTGCGCGCGAGCGTCCAGCCGAAGCCGGCGAACAGCTCGCCGGCGCGGTCGAACTGCGCCTGCAGCCCCTCCGGCACCGGCGGGCGGTCGGCGTGGTAGCCGCCGTAGCGCTCGACGCGGTAGCTCGCCGCCTCGGCGCCGTCGCAGATCACGACGGCCCGCGGCGCATGGTCGGCGACGACCCGGACGATCGCGTTCGTCGCGCCGAGCAGCGCGTTGACCGGCATCCCGCCGGCGCCCTTGATCGAGTCGGGCAGCGCGAACCAGGCGCGGTAGAGCAGCGACGGGGCGTCGACGGCGAGCAGGGGGGCGGACATGGCCGGCAGCCTAGCGGGCGTCCCCGCCGGCGCGCCCGCGGAAGCGCCCGGCAAGCGGCGCCCCGGCGCGACCTCGGCACTAGCCTTGCGCCGTCCACGACAGCGAGGGAGAGGGAGAGGCGACGTGATCACGCTCGACGGCATCGACGACATCAAGGCCCGCGTGGGGCAGGAGCTCGGCGTCAGCGAGTGGGACGAGGTCACGCAGGAGAAGATCGACGCCTTCGCGGAGGCGACCGGCGACCACCAGTGGATCCACGTCGACCCCGAGCGCGCGCAGCAGACGCCGTTCGGCGGGACGATCGCCCACGGCTACTACACGCTGTCGCTGGCGCCGAAGCTCACCTACGAGCTGTACACGGTCGAGAACGTCGCCTTCGCGCTCAACTACGGGCTCAACAAGGTCCGCTTCCCGGCGCCGCTGCCGGTCGGCTCGAAGGTGCGGATGCGGGCGACGATCGCGTCGGTGGAGGACATCCCCGGCGGCATCCAGATGGCGACCGCGCTGACCTTCGAGCGCGAGGGCGGCGACAAGCCGGTCTGCGTCGCCGAGACGCTCGTGCGCATCTACGCCGGCTGAGGAGTTTGAACGAGGCGGCGCGGTGGCACGGTGATCCCCGATGCCGCCGCGCCGCGCCTCCGACCTCTTCGTCGAGTGCCTCGAGGCCGAGGGCGTCCGCTACGTCTTCGGCATCCCGGGCGAGGAGACGCTCGACCTGAACGAGTCGCTGCACGACTCGTCGATCGCGTTCGTCCCCGTCCGCCACGAGCAGGGCGGCGCCTACATGGCCGACATGCACGGCCGGCTGACCGGCCGCGCCGGGGTCTGCCTCGGCACGCTCGGCCCCGGCGCGACCAACCTCGTGACGGCGATCGCCGACGCCTACCTCGACCGCGCCCCGCTCGTCGCGCTGACCGGGCAGGCCGGCGTCGAGCGGATGCACAAGGAGTCGCACCAGTTCATCGACCTCGTGCAGGTGCTGAGACCGATCGTGAAGTGGAACGCGCGCGTGTCGAGCCCGGAGATCGTCCCCGAGGTCGTGCGCAAGGCCTTCAAGCTCGCGGAGACGGAGAAGCCCGGCGCGACCCACCTCGAGCTGCCCGAGGACGTGATGGCCGCGGCGGCGCCGCCGCCCGACGACGTCGCCGGGTCGAGCCCGCTGCCGCCCGAGCGGCCGGTCCGCGTCGAGCCGCGCGCCCGCGACCTGCTGCGCGCCGCCGAGCTGATCCGCGACGCGCGCAAGCCGGTCGCGCTCGCCGGCAACGGCGTCGTGCGCGGCGGCGCGGCGCCTGCGCTGCGCGAGTTCGCGCGCGCGACCGGCGTCAAGGTCGCCGAGACGTTCATGGCCAAGGGCGTCGTCGACGCCGACTCGCCGACCGCGCTGGGGACGGTCGGGCTGCAGGCGAAGGACTACGCGCTCGCCGGCTTCGAGGAGGCCGACCTGGTGATCGCGATCGGCTACGACCTCGTCGAGCACGCGCCGAAGCACTGGAACCCGCGGCGCGACAAGCGGATCGTCGTGATCGACACCGTCCCGGCCGAGATCGACGCCAACTTCGTCCCCGACGTCGAGCTGATCGGCGACATCTACGGCGTGCTCGCGCGGCTCGCCGACGAATGCCGCGACGCGCTCCACGCCGGCGGCTCGTCGCGGCTGCGGGAGCTGGTCGCCGCGCAACTCGCCGCCGCGGCCGACGACGACGCCTTCCCGGCCCATCCCGCGCGCGCCCTGCTGGAGATCCGCCGCGCGCTGCGCCGCGACGACCTGCTGATCTCCGACGTCGGGCTGCACAAGCTGTGGATCGGGCGCCTCTTCCCCGCCCACGAGCCGAACACCGTGCTGATCGCCAACGGCCTCGCGGGGATGGGCTTCGCGGTGCCGAGCGCGATCGGCGCCAAGCTCGTCCACCCCGAGCGCAACGTGGTGACGGTCTCCGGCGACGGCGGCTTCCTGATGAACTGCCAGGAGCTGGAGACGGCGAAGCGGCTGAGAACGCCGTTCGTCAACGTGATCTGGGAGAACCGCCAGTACGGCTCGATCGTCTGGAAGCAGGAGAAGAAGTTCGGCCGCAGCTTCGGCACCGACTTCGACAACCCCGACTTCGTCAAGCTGGCCGAGTCGTTCGGGCTGCCGGCGTGGCGCGCCGCGTCGGTCGACGACTTCGCCGAGCGCCTCCGCCACGCGCTCGGGCTCGACGTGCCGTCGCTGATCGTGCTGCCGATCGACTACGCGCCCGACGTCGCGCTGACGGAGCTGGGCGCCGAGACCGTCGCGACGTGAACGTCGCGCCCGCCGAGGCGACCGACTCGGCGAGCGGCCCCTACCTTTAGCGGATGCCCTCGCCGCTCACCCGCCGCGACCTGATCGAGCGGGCCGCCCGGCTCGGGGCGGCCGCGGGCGCCGGCGCCCTGCTGGGAGCGCCCGCCGCGATCGCCCAGACCAAACCCGCGACCGCGCCGCCGCCGGCGTCGACGCCGCCGATGCTGAAGGCGGTCTCGCTGATCGGCGACGTCGACCTCTACGGCGACGCGCACGGCCTGCGCCCCTACCTGCTCGACGGACCGCGTCCGACCGACGCGATCTCGCTGTGGATCTTCTGGCCGCAGCTCCAGCCGACGCCGCCGGAGCCGTTCACGCTCGCCGGCGCCTTCCGCCAGCTGAGCGACCCGGCCGGCCCGGCCGCGTTCCCGCTCTCGGTGCTCGAGGAGCAGATCGCGCGCGCCAACGCCGACGGCCGGCGCGTCGTCATCACCGTCTTCCAGTCGTTCCCGGAGTGGTCGCATCCGAGCACGGGGCCGTTTGACTGGACGCGCGAGCCGGGCAACGGCGGCAGGCCGTATCCCGGCCAGGGCCGCCGCGGGCTCGGCGCCCGCGTCCACGACGATCCCGGCGAGGACGGCCCGTGGGCGTGGTTCGTCGCGTGGTGCTGCGCCCGCTGGGCCGACACCGGCGGCGAACCGACACCGGGCGCCGGCCTGCCCGGCGTCGCCGTCGGCAACCCGCGCGGCGCGCACGTCGACTGGCTGGCGCCGATGAACGAGCCGAACCTGACGTGGTGGCCCCAGCGCTCGGAGGGCTATCCGGACGGGACGATCGTCTCGTTCGTCGCGCAGCTGATGCGGACGGCCGCGACCGTCGCCGCCCGCTACCGCAACGGCACGGCGCTGCCGCAGGGACCGGCGCTGCTGCTGCCCAACCTCGCCGACGTCGTCGACGAGGAGGACGACCCGGAGCGCGGCACGCCGTGGCGGACCTTCACGACCGGACTGCTCGAGCAGCTGTCCGGCTGGCAGCCGGAGACGCCGGTCGGGTGGGCGCTGCACAACTACACCGACGTCAAGTACGGGCCCCAGCGCGACGGTCCCGGCGCGGGGCGCTGGCGGACCGAGGAGACGATCGAGCTGCTGCGCGCCGGCGGCTGGCCCGACCCGGCCGTCTGGCTGACCGAGGGCGGCTACCAGTTCGGCGTCAGACGGGTCGACGACGGCCGCTTCCACGTCGCGCCGCGCAAGACCGCCGACCCGGCCGCGGCCGACGTCTTCGCCGAGCAGGTCGCGCTGCTGCGCGCCAACTGGGACGCGATGGCGGCGCTGCCGGTCCGGATGTGGACCCAGTACAAGGTCAACGACGCCGACGAGTGGTTCCAGAGCAGCCTGCGCGGCCCCGCGCGCCAGCAGGCCGACGGCAGCTGGAGACTGCACGACCCGCCGTATCCCGCCTACGCGCTCTGGCCGCGCCTCGGCGCATAGGGCCGGCCAGACCCCGAGAACGAGCCGCCGGTCCGTTCTCGAAGCCTGACCGAGGCCGCGAGCGGCGCGTCAGGCCGCCGAGCCGCGCGCGATTCTGCGCAGGTCGATCGCCTCGTTGTACGTCTCCTCGCTGACGCCCTGCTCGAAGGCGACCTCGCGCAGCGGGCGCCCGGAGGCGGCGGCCTCCTTGACGATCGCGGCCGCCTTGTCGTAGCCGATGAACGGGTTGAGCGCGGTCGCGACGGCGAGCGTCGACTCGGCCGAGCGCTCGCAGCCGGCGTAGTTGGGCTCGATCCCGTCGACGCACTTCTCCGCGAACAGGCGGGCGGTGTTCGCCAGCAGCCTGATCGACTGCAGCAGGTTGCGCGCGATCAGCGGGATCCGCACGTTCAGCTCGAACTGGCCCTGGAGGCCGCCGACGGTGATCGCGGTGTCGTTGCCGATCACCTGCGCGCTGACCTGCAGCACGACCTCGGGCAGGACCGGGTTGACCTTGCCCGGCATGATCGACGAGCCCTTCTGCAGCTCGGGCAGGAACAGCTCGCCGATGCCGGCGCGCGGGCCCGAGCCCATCAGCGCGAGGTCGCCGGCGATCTTCGTCAGCGAGACGGCGACGACCTTCAGCGCGCCCGACAGCTCGACGAGCGCGTCGCGGTTGCCCTGCGCCTCGAAGGGATCCTCCGGCGCCTGGATCTCCAGCCCGCTCGCCTCCGACAGCTTCGCGCGCACGCGCGCCGCGAACTCCGGGTGGGTGTTGAGGCCCGTGCCGGTCGCGGTGCCGCCGAGCGGGATCTGCGCCACCTGCGGCAGCGCGTTGCGGACGCGCTTGCCGCCGAGGCGGATCTGCGCCGCGTAGCCGGAGAACTCCTGCCCGAGCGTGACGGGGACGGCGTCCATCAGGTGGGTGCGGCCCGACTTGACGACGTCGTCGAAGGCGGCGGCCTTCGCGGCGAACGACGCCTCCAGCTGGGCGAGCGCCGGCAGCAGGTCGTTGGTCGCCTCGTCGAGCGCGGCGAGGTGGACGGCCGACGGGAAGACGTCGTTCGACGACTGGCCCATGTTGACGTGGTCGTTGGCGTGGGCGCCCTCGCCGGCGAGCGTCGCGATCACCTCGTTGGCGTTCATGTTCGACGAGGTGCCCGAGCCAGTCTGGAAGACGTCGACCGGGAACTGCGCGTCGTGCCTGCCGGCCGCGATCTCGTCGCCGGCGGCCGCGATCCGCTCCGCGATCGCCGCGTCGAGCAGCCCCAGCTCGCCGTTGACGCGCGCCGCGGCGCCCTTGATGCGGCCGAGCCAGCGCACGACCGGGACCGGCACGCGCTCACCGGAGACGGGGAAGTTGGCGATCGCCTTCGTCGTCTCGCCGCCCCACAGCTGCTCCTGCTCCTGCACGCCCATGAAACCTCCGCCTCGCTGTTCGTTCTCGTTGTCGGACAATCCGACCTCGAACGCTACTCCGCCGGCGCCGTCCGCGACCGCTGGTACGCGCGCCCGTGTATCGAAAAGGCCATCCGAGCAACGAGATCGGCTCGCGCGCGAGGCTTAGTGGGCTATCGCGCGGTCTATCTCAAGAAGGAGATCAACTCGCGCGCGAGGCTTAGTGGGCTATCGCGCGGTCTATCTCAAGAAGGAAATCAACTCGCGCGCGAGGCCCACTGGGTCGTCGTAGGCCATCAGGAAGCCGGTGTCCGGCAGCACGCGCAGGTCGGCGTCCGGCAGCAGGTCGAGCGCCTCGCGCGCCGTCGCGAGCGGGTGCGCCGGGTCGTCGTCGGCCCACAGCAGCAGCGTCGGCGCGGCGATCGCGCGGTAGCCGTCGAGCAGCTGCCGCTGCGGCTCGCTCGGCCAGCGGCGGGCGAAGCGGGCCCACGAGCGGGCGCGGTTGCCGTTGCCGCCGACGTCCATGAAGGCGTGGCGCACGAGGTCGCGCGCGGCCGGGTTGCGGGTGTGCGAGAGCCGCTCGCCGATCGCCGGGCGGAAGACGACCGTCGCCCCGCGCGCCAGCAGCCGGTCGAGGCCCGGCAGCGCCGCGGCCCGGCAGGCCCCGCGCCACAGCGCCCGCTCCAGCCGCAGCTCGTCCTGGCGGTGGAGCCGCGTCGGCATCACGACCATCCGGCGCGGGACGAGCTGCCCGCCGGCTGCCGCTCGCAGCAGCAGCTCGGCGCCGAGGTCGTGGCCGCCGACGAGCGGCCGCGGGCCGACCGTCTCGACGCAGAAGCCCGCGATCACCTCCGTCAGCCACTCCGGCGTGTACGGATGGCGGGGCCGGTCCTCGCTGTCGCCGTGCAGCGGCAGATCGGGCAGCACGAGCCGGAAGCGGCGCGACAGCGGCTCGACGACCGGCTCCCATTCCCGATGCGACAATCCGAGCGAATGGAGCAGCACGAGCCCCGGGCCGGTGCCGACCTCGCGGTAGGCGATCCGCGCCCCGTCGTGGTGGTGGTGGAGCCGCAGCCTCATCCCGCGCGTCTTCCGGCGGCGATGCCGCGCAGCACGTCGGCGCGGTCGCGCGCGCGCTCGGCTTGGAAGGCGATCGCCTGCTGCAGCCGCTGCACGAGCTCGCCCTGCGTGCCGCCGGTCGGGCCGGCGCCGCGCTCGGCGGCGCCGACGAGGAAGCCGAGCCGGAAGGCGGCGTCGCGGTCGCGGCCGACCTGCGCGGCGAGCTGGTCGGAGACGGCGACGAAGGTCAGCCCGAGCGTCTGCAGCTGGGCGTCACTCTCAGCGCGGTCGACGCACTCCGACAGGAGCGTCCCGTCGGCCAGCGCGGCGTGGTCCGGCGCGCCGTCGAGCGCCCGCATGACGTCGGCCCCGGTCGCCTGCATGCAGGCCGAGGGCGGCGGCGCCTCCGCGCCGCAGCCGACCGCGAACGGCAGCGCGACGACGGTCGCGAGCGCTGCCGTGCGCGCACCCGGGCGAAGCGAACGTCCCACTGGGCGCATCCTCTCAGGTCGAACCAGATGCATCACCTTCATGCGCGGAGGTTGTGCAAAAGCTGCGAAACGCTACGCAGTCGCTGCGAAACGGTGAGAAATGCATCCATGCCTTTGCAGATGCATGGGATGAACTCGCGTCCACTGGGTCTTTCGACCTCGCAGGCAGCGCGCGAGCTCGGTGTCTCGCTCGGCACGGTGCGTCGTTGGTCGGACATGGGGTATCTCCAGTCCTACCGCACGCCCGGCGGGCAGCGACGCTTCAGCGTCGAGCACATCGAGCAGTTCGTGCGCTCGCTGCAACAGGGCGGCATGGCCGCGCGCGACGAGCGCGACCAGTCCGTCCAGCAGCGCGCCGCGGGGTAGGCAGGACCAGCAGGCAGGGAGTCTCACCACAGCCATCGACGCGCCGCTTCGGGAGAGGGCGCCGCGTCCCCATATCGCGCGCGAGGTCGCACCGCGCAGGTCGCAGAACACGACGCGCCCCGTGGGCGCGCGTCCTCGTTCCAGATTCGCCGCGGCTCGGTTGCCGCCGCTTCGACGATCCGCCGCCGCTCAGTTCGCGGCCGCCTCGCCGATCCGCCGGCCGAGGTCGAGCTCGCGCCCGAAGTCGGCCGCGTCGGCGTGCCGGTAGGTGATGTCGCTGCCGGCGAGCAGCTCGGCGAGGATCTCGACGTAGCGGCCGTCGAGCTGGGTGCCGCTGACGCGCCGCAGCTCGGTCAGCGCCTCGAACGAGCTGACCGGCGTGCGGTACGTGTCGTGCGCCGTCAGCGTGTCGTAGACCTCCGCGACGGCGATGATCTTCGCCGCCTCCGGGATCTCGTCGGCCTTCAGGCCGAACGGGTAGCCGCGGCCGTCGATCCGCTCGTGGTGGGCGCGCACGATCTCGGCGACCGGGCCGTAGAGGCCGAGGTCGCGCAGCATGTCGGCGCCGAGCTCGGGGTGGCGGCGGATCGCGGTCCAGTCCTCCTCGTTGAGGACCCGCCCGCGCTCGGCGACCCGGTCCGACAGCGCGAAGTGGCCGATGTCGTGGAGCAGGCCGGCGGTGTGGACCAGCTCGCACTCCTGCGGTCCCATCCCCGCCGCTCTGGCGATGTCGCGCGAGAAGGCGGCGACCGCCGCGGCGTGGCGGGCGGCGCGCGGGTCGCGCACGTCGAGCGTGCGCAGCAGGCCGGAGAGGACGCCCCATGACAGCGAGGCGTACTGCCGGCTGCGGTGGCGGGCGGTCGCGACGAGGTTGGCCATGTAGGCGAAGGCGATCAGCGTGAAGGCGGCGAAGGCGGTGCCGCCGATCCCCAGCTCGAGGCAGAGGCCGGTCGCCGCGAGCGCGAGCGGCACGTTGATCGCCAGCGACAGCAGCAGCATCTTCGAGGCGCCCGCGACCGTCTCGGCGAACGGGTCGCGGTCGAGCAGCGTCGCCAGCCGCGCGACGATCAGCAGGTTCAGCACCAGCATCAGCACCGCGGCGAGCGCGAGGGCGAGGTAGAAGCCGGCCGAGCCCTCGCCGGCCGGCTTGACGGCCTCGAAGACCGTGCCGGCGATCAGCGCGGGGGCGCCGCTGCCGAAGAGGTTGATCGCGACCCGTTCGAGCGGGTAGCGCTCGACGATCCAGACGATCAGCTCGGCGACGGCGACGAGGGCGAAGGCCCACGCCGGTCCGAAGAAGGCGATCACGACGACCGCGGCGAGCGCCGAGCCGGAGATGGTGACGCGCTGCGCGTCGGTGCGGGCGTCGAACAGGTTCGCGCCGACCGCACCGAGCGCAAGCACACCGAAGAGCCAGTCCAACCGCTGCACGTCGGCGACGGCGAACGCCCACACCAGGCACGCGAACGTGCCGGCGATTGCGATCGCCTTGACGAGACTGGCCCGGTCCGGCCACACGCGCGTGACACGCATGCCCGGACGGTAACGGTCCTCGCGGACCATTACGAACTGCTGAAGGTGACTACTTCGTCCGCCAGAACACCGCGACCCTCCTTCACGTTTCGGCGCTTCCTCAGGGCCCCGATGCGCCCCCAAGGTGGCGCCGGCCCGCTGCGTTGCCCAAAGGACGATAGCCCAGCGATGGAGCTTTTGCAGCATTTGGGCGCCAAAACTTGTGCAATGTTGCGCGGAGCGTGCGTGAGAGGTCAGCTGACGCCCGACCTTTGTTCGTAATGCGCTACCTGAAGACGAGCGAGGCGGCTGCGTTGCTGAACGTCAGCCCCAACACCCTGCGCGCCTGGGAACGCCGCTTCGGGTTCCCGCGGCCGCAGCGCTCGCCGGGGCGCCACCGCCTGTACACGCACGGGGAGATCGCGGCGCTGCGCGACGCGCTGCTCGACGGCCTCTCGATCTCCTCAGCCGTTTCACGCGCGCGTGAGGGGCTCGGCGCCGACACGAACGCGCTCGTGGGTGCGCTCAACGCCTTCGACGCCGGCCGCGCCGACGCCGCGCTGGAGGGCGCGCTCGCGCTGCGCTCGCTCGACCGCGCCGTTCAGGAGGTGCTGCTGACGGCGCTCGACGAGGTCGCCCGCCGCCATGGGACCGACTCGGTCCAGTGGGCGTTCGCGGCCCGCTGGGGCAACAGCTGGCTGCGGCGGGCGCAGCGGCTCGTCACGCCTTCGGTGCGCGCGATCACGGTCGTGCTCGGCGACGCCTCGCGCGACGACCTCGACATCGACGCCGCCTACATCCGCGCGCTGGAGCTGCTGCTCGCACGCTCCGGCGCCTCGGTGCTCGGCCTGTCGGTGCGCGGCGTCTCGAACATGTCCGAGGCGCTCGCCGCCCATCGCCCCGACGCCGTCGTGATCGCCGGCGGCGCGCTCGCCGACGACGCCGTCGCCCGCTGGGCGTACGCGGTGCGCCTGGCGACGGGGGCGCTGCCGGTCGCCGTCTACCGGCGCGGCTCGCAGCGCCAGCGCGTCAGGACGACCGGCGCAGGACTGCTGCCGAGCACGCCGGGCGAGGCGGCCCGGCACCTGATGGAGCTGGCGAGCCACTCCGTCTCGAACCCGACCACCAGTCGCACGACCCCGCCGCGCCTGCTGGCGGACGGGGCATGAGGCAGGAACGCATGGCACGGAGGCCCAAGCGATGAGCTCCCCAGATCGCCGCGCGATGTTGCGCCTCGTCCCGTCGACCGCCGAGGACCACTGCCCGTCGCAGTGGTTCTGCGGCCACTGCGGCGCGCCGCCGCCCAACAACGAGACGCCGGCGCCGCCGGCTCGCGTCTGCGGCGAGTGCGGCCTCGGGCTGCTGCTGGAGGCGCGCGCGGACGCCGTCCCGCGGCCGAGCGACCCGTTCCTGATCGTCGACGGCTCGCTGTCGGTGTGCGCGCTGTCGGCCGAGGCCGAGCGACTGCTCGCGGTCGCCGAGACCGACGTCATCAACCGCCCCGTCACCGAGCTGGTGACGCCGGCCGACGCCGAGGCCGCCGGCCCCGAGTCGCTCGCGGCGGCGATCATGTGGGCCGCCCGCGGCGAGGACGAGCCGCGTCGCGTGATGGTGCGGCCGGCGAACGTCTTCGGCGTGCGGATGCCGCTGCGGGTCGGCGCCTGCGGGCCGCCGCGCGCCGCCCTGCTCGTGCTCGAGTAGCGGTCGCCGCCGCGCGCCGGTCAGCGGGCTGCCCCGCTTCGCAGCGGATTCGTGCAGGTTTCGTTGCGGATCTTGCCGGAAGTCGCGCATTCGGGGATAACGCTCTCCGCGATGAGCGGAATCCGGACGAATGCCGCGGCGGTGATGCTGGGCGTCAGCCCGAACACGCTGCGCAGCTGGGAGCGGCGCTTCGGCTACCCCTCCCCGGCGCGCACCAGCGGCGGCCACCGCCAGTACGAGCTGCACGAGATCGAGGCGCTCAAGCAGGCGTTCGAGGAGACCCACAACGTCTCGTCCGCGATCGCGCTCGCCAGACAGCGCGGCGCCGGTCCGCCGTCGTCGAGCCGCCTCGGCCAGGCGCTCGCGCGCTTCGAGGAGGAGAAGGCGGCGCTGCTGCTGGAGGAGAGCCTCGCGCTGCGCTCGCTCGAGCGCACGATCGAGGAGGTGCTGCTGCCGGCCGTCGCCGAGCGCGCCGCCGACGCGGTCGGCGCCGCCGAGCACGAGTTCGCCTGGCGCTTCGCGACCGGCTGGATCTCCGCGCTGCGGCGCGTCGCGCCGCCGGCGACGCGCCCCGAGTCGGTCCTGATCTTCGACTCCTCCGTCCCCTGCGACGCGGAGGCGCTGCAGGTCCAGGCGCTCGAGCTGATGCTGCGCCGCGTCGGGATGCGCACGCTCGTGCTGACCGCCGGCGTCGACCCCGCCCGGCTCGGCCGCGCGCTGCGCGCCCTGCGGCCCGGCGCGCTCGTGCTCGGCGGCCGCCGCGCCTCGCTCGACGCGATCGGCAGACTGGTCTACGCCGTCCGCGCGACGGCGCCCGAGATCGCCGTCTACGACTTCGGCGGCGCGCTGCCCGACACCGGCGCGAGCACCGTCGCGCGGCTCGGCGCCGCGCCGATCGCCGCCTGCGACACGCTGCTTGAGCGGCTCACCGCCCCGGCCCCCGCGCCCACCGCGGAGCCGGGCGGGCACGAGCCCGAGCCACGCCGCCTGCTGAGCATCTGAGCGGCGCAGGAAGCGCGCCGCTCCGCCGCGCCGCGCCGCGCCGCTTCCTCCTCCTACAATCAGCGCTCGATGTCAGCGCCCCATTCTCCCGTCGATCCGCAGCAGTCGTTCCCGAAGCTCGAGGAGCAGGTCCTCGCGCGCTGGAAGGAGGAGCGGATCTTCGAGCGGACGGTCGAGCGCCGCGCCGGCGCGAGACGGTGGGTCTTCTACGAGGGCCCGCCGACCGCCAACGGCAGACCGGGCGTCCACCACGTCCTCGCGCGCGTCTTCAAGGACATCTTCCCGCGCTACCGCACGATGACCGGCCACCAGGTCGAGCGCAAGGGCGGCTGGGACACGCACGGGCTGCCGGTCGAGCTGGCGGTCGAGGCCGAGCTCGGCTTCGACAAGAAGGAGGACATCGAGGAGTACGGCATCGCGAGGTTCAACGCGAAGTGCCGCGAGTCGGTCTTCCGTTACCTGGAGGACTGGTCGCGCCTGACCGAGCGGATCGGCTACTGGGTCGACCTCGACGACGCCTACCGCACGCTCGACGACTCCTACATCGAGTCGGTCTGGTGGGCGCTCAAGACGATCTTCGACAAGGGGCTGCTGTACGAGTCCTACAAGGTCGTGCCGCACTGCCCGCGCGACCAGGTCACGCTCTCCTCGCACGAGCTCGGCCAGCCGGGCGCCTACCGGGACGTGATCGACCCCTCGGTCTACGTGCGCCTCCCCGTGCGCGCCGCCGCCGGCCCGCTGCGCGACGGCGACGAGCTGCTGATCTGGACCACCACGCCGTGGACGCTGCCGACCAACGCGGCCGTCGCGGTCGATCCCGAGCTGACCTACGTCCGCGCCCGCGGCGGCGACAAGCCGCACGAGAGCGGCAGCGAGACGGCGGTCGTCGTGCTCGCGGAGGCGCTGGTCGAGCGGGTGCTCGGCGAGGGCGCCGAGATCCTCGACCGCTTCCCGGGTCGCGAGCTGGAGGGGATCGGCTACCAGCCGCCGTTCGACTTCATCCCCGGCTCCGCGTACGGCGAGCGCGGCCACACCGTCCTGCTCGGCGACTTCGTCACCGCCGACGACGGCACCGGCATCGTCCACACCGCGATCGCGTTCGGCGAGGACGACTTCCGCCTCGGCGAGGAGTACGGGCTGACGGTCGTCAACCCGGTCAAGCCGAACGGCACCTACGACGAGCGGATCGGCGACTACGCCGGGCGGTTCGTGAAGGAGGCCGACCGCGACCTCGTCGACGACCTCCGCGGCCGCGGCAGGCTGCTGCGCGCCGAGGACTACGAGCACGCCTATCCGCACTGCTGGCGCTGCGGCACGCCGCTGCTCTACTACGCGAAGCCGTCGTGGTACATCCGCACCTCCGAGATCCGCGACAGGCTGCTCGCCTCCAACGAGTCGGTCACCTGGTACCCGCCGCACGTCAAGCACGGCCGCTTCGGCAACTGGCTGGAGGGCAACGTCGACTGGGCGCTGTCGCGCGAGCGCTACTGGGGCACGCCGCTGCCGATCTGGCGCTGCGTCCACGGCCACGTCCACGCGATCGGCTCCTTCGCCGACCTCGAGGCGCGCTCCGGGCAGAAGCTCGACGACGCCCACCGCCCGTTCGTCGACGAGGTCACCTTCCCCTGCGAGCAGTGCGGCGAGACCGCCCGGCGCGTGCCGGAGGTGATCGACGTCTGGTTCGACTCGGGCTCGATGCCGTTCGCGCAGTGGCACGCGCCGCACGAGCACGAGGAGCGCTTCAGAGCGCGCTTCCCGGCCGACTACGTCTGTGAGGCGCTCGACCAGACGCGCGGCTGGTTCTACTCGCTGCTGGCGATCTCGACGCTGCTGTTCGACCAGTCGTCGTTCAAGAACGTCGTCTGCCTCGGCCTGATCCTCGACGCCGACGGCCAGAAGATGTCGAAGTCGAGAGGCAACGTCGTCGTCCCCGACGAGGTGCTCGACAGATTCGGCGCCGACGCGCTGCGCTGGTACTTCTTCACCTCCAAGCAGCCGTGGGACGGCTACCGCTTCTCGCTGGAGACGATCTCCGAGATGGTGCGGCAGTTCCTGCTGCAGCTGTGGAACACGTACGGCTTCTACGTGATGTACGCGAACGCCAACGGCGTCGCGCCGCCGCCGGCGCCCGACCCGGCGGCGCTGGAGAGCGACCTCGACCGCTGGGTGCTGTCACGCCTGTCGGCGACCGTCGAGACCGTCCGCGAGCGGATGGACGACTACGACGCGACGACCGCCGGCCGCGCGATCCAGGCGTTCGTCGACGACCTCTCCAACTGGTACGTGCGCCGCTCGCGCCGCCGCTTCTGGGACGGCGACGCCGACGCCTTCGCGACGCTGCGCCACTGCCTCGTCTCGGTCGCGCAGATGCTGGCGCCGTTCACGCCGTTCCTCGTCGACGAGATCTACCGCAACCTCGATCCCGACGGCGAGGCGAGCGTCCACCTCTGCGACTTCCCGGTCGCGGCGCCGCGCGACGAGGAGCTGGAGTTCGCGATGGGCGTCGCGCGCGAGGCGGTCACGCTCGGGCTCGCCGCCCGCGGCCAGTCGAAGATCAAGCTGCGCCAGCCGCTGCGCGCCGCGGTCGTCGTCGCGACCGGCAGGGAGCGGGCGGCGATCGAGCGGCTCGCCGACGTCGTGCGCGACGAGCTGAACGTCAAGGAGCTGCGCTTCGCCGCCGCCGCCGACGAGCTCGGCCGCGTCGAGGTGAAGCCCAACTACCGCGCGCTCGGGCCGCGCTTCGGCAAGTCGATGCCGCTCGTCGCCGCGGCGGTCGCCGCGCTCGACCCGGCCGGCGTCGCGCGGGCGCTGCGCGAGGGCCGCACGGTCGGGATCGTGGTCGACGGCGCCGACCACGAGCTGGGCCCCGACGACCTCATCACCGCGATGCAGCCGCTGGAGGGCTACCAGCTGGAGCGCGAGGGCTCGCACGCCGTCGCACTGGAGCTGACGCTCGACGAGGAGCTGCTGCGCGAGGGCAAGGCGCGCGAGATCGTCCACGCGATCCAGGCGGCGCGCAAGAGCGCCGGGCTCGACATATCCGACCGCATCGCGCTCGCGCTCGGCGGCGAGGCGACGCTGCTCGACGCCGCCCGCGCGCACGAGTCGTACATAGCGCGCGAGACGCTAGCGACGACCGTCAGCTACGACGGCGCCGACGCCGAGCCGGTCGCGATCGACGGCGCGTCGCTCAACATCGCCGTCGCGCGCGTCTGAGCGGACGGCGCCGTCGCCGGGCGCGGGGCGCGCCGGGCGCCCGCGTCTGAGCGGACGGCGCCGCCCCAGGGTGCGGGGCGCTGGGCGCCCGCGCCTCACCGCGTCGCGTAGACCCTGTCGATCAGCCCGTAGTCGACCGCCTGCTCGGGCGTGAAGTAGCGGTCGCGCTCCATGTCCGCGTGGATCTGCTCGATCGGCTGGCCGGTGTGGTGGGCGTACAGCTCCTCTATCCGCCGGCGCGAGGCGAGCGTCTCCTCGGCGTGGATCGCGATGTCGGTCGCCTGGCCCTGGAAGCCGCCCGAGGGCTGGTGGTTGAGGATGCGGCTGTTGGGCAGCGCCATCCGCTTTCCTCTCGTCCCGCCCATCAGCAGGAAGGAGCCCATCGACATCGCGATCCCGACGCAGATCGTCGCGACGTCGGGGCCGATCAGCTGCATCGTGTCGTAGATCGCGAAGCCGGCCGAGACCGACCCGCCGGGCGAGTTGATGTAGAGGTGGATGTCCTTGTCGGGGTCGACCGACTCGAGGTGGAGCAGCTGGGCGACGATCAGGTTGGCGATGTCGTCGTCGACCTGCTGGCCGAGGAAGATCACGCGCTCGTTGAGCAGGCGCGAGTAGATGTCGAACGAGCGCTCGCCGCGCGGGCTCTGCTCGATCACCATCGGGACGAGGGGTGACATGGCGTCGCTCCTTGGATCGATACGCAACCTTAGGGTTGCGCTTTGTCTGGCGCTAGACTAGCAACCCATGAGTTGCGCGATCGAGAAGGAGCCGTCATGAGCGCCGAGCCCGCCCCCGCCGTCCACCGCGCGATCGTGCTGCCGATCTCGCGCGAGCAGGCGTGGGAGGCGATCACCGACGCCGACCAGCTCGCCTGCTGGCTCGCCGACGAGGTCGAGCTCGACGCGCGCGAGGGCGGCGCCGCCCGCTTCGCGTGGGCGGACGGCACGCGCCGCGTCGGCGTCGTCGACGAGCTGGCCGAGCGGCGCCGGATCGCCTTCCGCTGGCGCCCTGAGGAGGGCGACGGCGCCGGCGACCGCGCCGGGGGCGGCGACGGCGCCGAGGGCGCCGGCGACCGCGCCGCGCTGCCCGCTGACGAGGGCGGGCCGCTCGGCGACGAGTCGCTCGTCGAGCTGACGCTCGACGAGGTCGAGGGCGGGACGCGCGTCTCGGTCTTCGAGGTCCGCACGCGCGTGCTGGAGCAGGGCGACGTGCCGCTCCAGCCGGCCGGCGTGCCGAGCGCCTGGACGCCGCGGATGGCGGCGCTGTCGGCCTGCGCGGCGGTCTGCTGGGCGTGAGCGCGATGGCCGGCGGCGGGCGCGCGGCGAGCGGGCCGCCCTTCGGCGCGGCCGCCGGCGGCGGCGCGGTGCCGGGCGGGGCGGCCGGCGGCGGGGCGGCGTTGCCGCTCGACGCCTCGGCCGGCGCGGTCTTCCACGCGCTCGCCGACCCGACGCGGCGCGCGGTCGTGCGTGAGCTGTCGCGGCAGGAGACGGTCACCGCCTCGGCGCTGACCGCGCAGCTGCCGATGACGCGCCAGGCGATCGCCAAGCACCTCGCGACGCTGGCGGACGCGGGGCTGGTCGCGGCGGAGAGAGCGGGCCGCGAGACGCGCTACCGGCTCACGCCCGACCCGCTGGAGGAGGCGATGCGCTGGATGGCCGAGGTCGGCGGCCAGTGGGACCGCCGCCTCGAACGGCTGCGCCGCCACGTCGGCGGCGGCAGCTGAGGCCGGCGCCGCCGCGACGAGGCGGCGGCGCGGGCGGCGCTGCTAGGCGGCGAGCGCCGGCTCCAGCTCGGCCTCGAGCTTGCGCTTCGGATAGGCGCCGACGACCTTCTTCGCGATCGCGCCGTTCTTGAAGAGGATCAGCGTCGGGATCGAGAGGACCTCGTAGCTCATCGCCGTCTGCTGGTTGTCGTCGACGTTGAGCTTGACGATCTTCAGCGCCTCGCCCTTCTCGCTCGCGATCTCCTCCAGGACCGGGGCGACCATGCGGCACGGGCCGCACCAGGGGGCCCAGAAGTCGACGAGCACGGGGACGTCGGACTCGATGACCTCGGACTGGAAGTTGTTGTCGGTGACCTCGGTGATGGTGCCTGCCATGAGAGGGGCTCCTTGCGGGGTGGGCGGGTGTCGCTTCACAAAGTATAGTGGCCGCGCTCCAGCGGCCCGATCGGGTCAGGATCGCATGCTCGCGCCTGCGCGCGTGCGCTCGGGTGGTGGGCTAGGTTCTTCCCATGGCCGATCCCACCAACGCCCAGATCGCCGCCGCCTTCGACGAGCTCGGCGACCTCTACGAGCTCGACGGCGCGATCGTCCACCGCGTCGTCGCCTATCGCAACGCGGCGAAGGTCACGCGCGACGCCTCGGTCTCGGTCGCGGCGCTGACGCGCGCCGGCCGCGTCACCGAGCTGCCCGGGATCGGCGCGACGCTGGAGACGAAGCTGGTCGCGCTGGTCGAGACCGGCGACATCCCGCAGGCGCAGAGACTGCGGGCGAAGTTCCCGGCGGGGCTGCTGGAGATGACGCGCCTGCCCGGGCTCGGCCCCAAGCGGGCGCGCCGCCTCTACGAGGAGCTCGGGATCGACTCGCTGCAGTCGCTGGAGACGGCCGCCAGACAGCAGCGGATCCGCGAGCTGAAGGGCTTCGGCGCGAGAGCGGAGGAGAACATCCTCGCCTCGATCGTCCGCTACACGACCGCGCTGGCCGAGAACGGCGGCGACGGCACCGGCCGCTTCGTGCTCGACCGCGCGCTGCAGGTCGCCGAGCCGATCGTCGCGGCGCTGCGCGACCACCCGGCGGCCGAGCGCGTCGAGCTGGCCGGCTCGGCGCGGCGCTGGGCCGACTCGGTCAAGGACCTCGACATCATCGCGACCGCGCACGACCCGCGCGCGCTCGCCGAGGCGCTGACCGAGATGGACGTCGTCGAGTCGGTCGCGGGGATCGGCGACAACGGCGCGCGCGTGCGGACCCACCGCGGGATCGGCATCGACCTCAAGGTCGTCGCGCCCGACCAGTTCGGCAACGTGCTCCAGCACTTCACCGGCTCCAAGGAGCACAACGTCGCGCTGCGCGAGGCGGCCGTGAAGAGAGGCCTCCACGTCTCCGAGTACGGAATCCTCGACGACGCGACCGGCGAGACGCTCAGATGCGCGACCGAGGAGGAGGTCTACGCCGCGCTCGGCTACGCCTGGATCCCGCCGGAGCTGCGCGAGAACCGCGGCGAGCTGCAGGCGGCGCTGCTCGACGGCGGCAGCGGCCTGCCCGAGCTCGTGCGCGAGGAGGACATCCGCGGCGACCTCCACAGCCACACCGTCGCCTCCGACGGCAGAGACGAGATCGAGGCGATGGCGGAGGCGGCGCAGGCGCTCGGCTACGAGTACCTCGCGATCACCGACCATTCGGCCTCGCACGGCTTCGGCGACGACGTCTCGCCGGCGGAGCTGGAGGCGCAGATCGAGCGGATCCACGCCGCCAACCACGCCTTCGACGGAATCGAGCTGCTCGCCGGCAGCGAGGTCAACATCCTCCCCGACGGCTCGCTCGACTACCCCGACGAGCTGCTGGCGCGGCTCGACTGGGTGATCGCGAGCGTCCACTCCTCCTTCCGCATCGACGAGCGCGCGATGACCGAGCGGGTGCTGGCGGCGATCGAGCACCCGTGGGTCGACGCGATCGGCCACCTGACCGGCCGCAAGATCGAGGCGCGCGACCCGTACGCGATCGACGTCGAGCGCGTCTTCGCCGCCGCGGCCGCCAACGGCACGATGATCGAGATCAACGCCGCTCCCGACCGCCGCGACCTCAACGACGTGCACGCGCGCGCGGCGGCGCAGGCCGGCGTGATGATCCTCCTCGACACCGACGCCCACCGCGTCGCGACGCTGCGCTCCAGCCGCCGCTACGGGATCGCGACGGCGCGGCGGGCGTGGCTGACGCGCGAGCAGGTCGCCAACACGCGGCCGTGGGCGGAGTTCGCGCCGCTGCGCAAGCGCGCCCGCGGCGGCGGCTGACCGACCCCGAGCACGGCTCGGCGGGGCCGCCGCGGCGGCTCCGGAACCCGGTCGGACCGGACTTGAGGGCCGTTCACAGGATTCTCACGACTCGATGACGCGGCGGTCACGAGCGGGGGTCGGAGGGTCGGGACAGTCACGGTGACTCGTGGCATGGACGCGGTGCGAGTCGCCAACCCGTCTCTCTCACCGAAGGACTCAATTGACCTCCTCATCCACGCTGCGCAAGCGGCGCTGGTCGAGCCTGCCCGCGACGCTCGCGGCGGCGGCGCTGATCGCCGCGCTGCCGCCCGCTGCCGACGCCGCCGGGCTCCACCTGATCGACGAGACCGAGCAGCTCGGCCCCGGCATCGAGCTGCGTCACCTCAAGACGCTCGAGCCCGGCGGCTGGTACGACCACCAGATCATCACCGCCAGACTCGGGGGTCCCGTCAGCTCCGACCTCCTCTCCGGCGACAAGGTCACCGACCGCGGCCCGATCTCGATCAAGGCCGACAGAGCCGGCGCGGTCGCAGGCGTCAACGGCGACTTCTTCGACATCGACAACTCCAACGCGCCGGCCGGCGCCGCCGTCAGAGGCGGCGAGCTGCTGAAGACCAGCGACCGCAACGCGCCGCGCCCGCAGGCCGGCGTGACGCGCGACGGCATCGGCCAGCTCGTCAACATGGCGGTCGACGCGAAGGCGACGATCAAGGGCGAGACCCGCCAGCTGATCAGCGTCAACGCCGCCAACGGCGGCAGCACCGCGGCCGACGGCATGGTCGCCTTCACCTCCAACTGGGGCGCGAGCCGCGCGCGTCCGTTCGCGGGCGTCGCCGACGTCGCCGAGGTGCTCGTCGTCGACGGCAGGGTCGTCTCCGTCAGAGCCGACGGCGCCGGCAGCGACGAGATCCCGGAGAACGGCTTCTACCTCGTCGGCCGCGACGCGGCCGCCGCGCAGATCCGCGACCTCCAGCCCGGCGACGAGGTGACGCTCGACTGGCAGCTGACCGACGAGGTCGCCAGACAGCTCCAGTTCGCCGTCGGCGGCAACGAGGTGCTGATCCGCGACGGCGCGGTGCTGCCCAACCTCGACCAGACGATCCACCCGCGCACCGCGATCGGCTTCAAGGACGGCGGGCGCACGATCATGCTGATGACCTCCGACGGCCGTCAGGCGCCGATCCTCGGCGTCACGACGCAGAAGGTCGCCGAGGTCCTGCACGAGATGGGCGCCGAGACGGCGATCAACCTCGACGGCGGCGGCTCGACGACGATGGTCGCCCGCCACCTCGGCGACAGCAGAGTCACCGTCCGCAACAGCCCCTCCGACGGCTACGAGCGCCACGACCCCAACGGCGTCGGCCTCTTCGTCGCGCCCGGCAGCGGCGTCGCGGAGGAGCTCGTCGTGACGCCGTCGGGCGAGCAGGCGCGGATCTTCCCGGGCCTGCACCGCACGCTGCGCGTCAAGGCGGTCGACGACCACCGCACGCCGGTCTCGGTCGCCCGCGGCGACGTCCGCTGGAGCGTCAACGAGGGCAGCGTCGACGGCGGCCTGCTGCACGCGCCCGAGAACGTCTTCGGCCACGTGCGCGTGAAGGCGACGACCGACACCGCCCAGGCGACGGTCGCCGTCAGAGTGCTCGGCGAGCTGTCGTCGCTGGAGATCGACAGAACCCGCCTCGCGATCGCCGCGCCCGGCGCCGGCAACGCCGTCACCGTGACGGTCACCGGCCGCGACGAGGAGGGCTACACCGCTCCGGTCGGCGCCGCCGACCTCGAGCTCGACTACGACGCCTCGGTCGTCTCGGTCCAGCCGAGCGGCGACAAGCTGAGAGTCACCCCGAAGGCGATCGGCGGCACGCTGCTGACGATCTCCGTCGGCGGCGAGGAGGTCAAGCTCCCGATCTCCGTCGGCGTCGAGACGAGAACCGAGTACGACTTCTCCGACGGCGGCGCCGCCAGCGGCCGCTGGATCACCAACGGCACCGGCGGCAGAGCGAAGACGCTGACCGACACGCCCGAGGGCCTGCGGCTCGAGTACCAGGCCGCGCGCAACATGGGCTTCGGCGCGAGAGTCGCGTGGGACGACTCGGTCCCGCTCGCCGGCCAGCCGCTCGCCGTCCGCATCAGAGTCCGCTCGCAGGAGCCGGTCTCGCTCACCTACGCGGTCTTCCGCGATCCCGACAACAGAGCGGTGACGGTCTACGGGCCGGCGCTGAGAGGCGGGAACCAGTGGGAGACGGTCGAGTTCACGCCGCCCCCGTCGACGAGATTCCCGGTCCGCTTCAGCTACTTCCAGGCGATCGAGACGAACGTCGCGCTGCAGAGAGACGGCGTTCTCACCTTCGCCGGGATCGAGACCGACAACCCGAGCGAGGTCGAGATCCCCGCGGCCCCGCCGCTGAAGAGCGACCCGCTCGTCTCGCCTGACGGCGAGCTGCAGGGCGGCGAGGAGGAGTTCACCTTCGCGGCGATCTCCGACGTCCAGTTCACGCACGTCAACCAGGAGATGGTGCCGGTCGCGATCGAGGCGCTGAAGCGCATCCGCGCGACCGATCCCGACCTGATCGTGCTCAACGGCGACATCGTCGACCTCGGCCAGAAGGCCGACATCGACCTCGCGCGCACGACGCTGGAGGCCGGCGGCTGCGAGCTGGTCGAGCTCGGCAGCCCCTCGGTGCCCGAGCCGACTGCCGACAGAACGCCGTGCCTGTACGTGCCCGGCAACCACGAGTCGTACATCCCCGGCGGCCAGGGCACGCTCGACGCGTTCAAGGCCGAGTTCGGCAGACCGTACGGCTACACCGACCACAAGGGCACCCGCTTCATCACGCTCAACAGCGCCTACGGCACCTTCCGCGGCAGCGACTTCGCGCAGCTGCCGATGCTCCAGGAGGCGCTCGAGAGCGCGGCCAGCGACGCGTCGATCGACAACGTGATGGTCTTCGCCCATCACCCGACGCTCGATCCGAGAGACACGCGCGACTCGCAGCTCGGCGACCGCCTCGAGGTGCGGCTGGTCGAGAAGCTGCTGAGCGACTTCCGCCACGACTCCGGCAAGGGCGTCGCGATGGTCGGCTCGCACGCGTCGATCATGAACGTGCGCCGCGAGGAGGGCGTCCCGTACATCGTGCTCCCGTCGTCGGGCAAGGCGCCGTACGGCACGCCCGATCGCGGCGGCATCACCGGCTGGGTCCGCGCCGGCATCGACTCCGACGCCAACGCGGCCGAGGAGTGGCTGAGCCTCGACGTGCGCGCCTTCGCGCAGGAGATCGACCTGCAGGCGCCCGCGACGCTCGAGGTCGGCAGCGCCGCGACGCTCGGGGGCACGCTGGTGCAGCCGAGCGCGCTGAGACCGGGCAGCCGCACGGTGCCGCTGCGCTACCCGCTCTCGCTGCGCTGGTCGGGCAGCGACGAGCTGGCGATCGGCAGCGGCGAGGAGGCGGTCGAGGCCGCCCGCGAGGCCGACAAGGTCGCGATCGTCGATCCCGAGAGCGGCCAGCTGACCGCGCTCAAGACCGGCACCGTCGCGATCGCCGTCGAGGCCGACTCGATGCGCGAGGGCGACCTCGCGCCGATCAGAGCGCAGAAGACGATCGACGTCGTCGCCGCGACCGGGCCCGGCCCGAAGGCGTGGATCGGCACGCCGGTCTTCCCCGACCAGGCGGCGACCACGATCGGCGCCGGCCAGCCGGTGACGATCTCCAACACCGGCGACGAGCCGCTGGAGATCGCGCTCGCCCGCGTCGATGCGCTGGAGGGCCCGGCCGGCGACTTCATCGTCGCCGACGACACCTGCAGAGCCGAGATCGCCCCGGGCGCGGCCTGCACGGTGCTGGTGCGCTTCGCGCCCAGCCGCGAGAACGCCGTCTCGACGGCGCGGCTCGTCTTCCGCTCGAACACCGCCGAGCGGCGCCACACGGTGACGGTCAGCGCCAGATCGACCGGCCTGCCGAGAGGCGAGAAGGGCGACCAGGGCATCCCGGGCATCCCCGGCGCGGACGGCCCGGTCGGGCCGCAGGGCCCGCAGGGCCCGGCCGGTGAGCCCGGCCCGCAGGGCCCCGGCGGCGAGTCCGGCGCGCAGGGCCCGGCCGGTCCGCAGGGCCCGCAGGGCGAGTCCGGCGCGCCCGGCCCGGCCGGCGCGAAGGGCGACGCCGGCGCGCCCGGCGCCGCCGGCCCGAAGGGCGACAAGGGCGACCGCGGCGAGCGAGGAGCCAAGGGCGACCGCGGCCCGGCCGGCCGCGACGCGCTCGTCACCTGCACGGTCAGAAACGCCAGAGTGACGTGCAAGGTCCTCTACACGAGCGCCTCCGCGAAGAAGGCGAAGACGCGCGCGAAGACGAAGGCGAGCCTCGTCCGCTCCGGCCGCACGTTCGCGACCGGGCGCGCCAACGCCAAGGGCCGCGTCACGCGGCTGAAGGCCAACCGCAAGCTGCCGCGCGGCAGATACACCCTGCGCATCGGCAGCGGCAAGCGCGTGGCGAAGGTCGGCGTCGTCGTGCGCTGATCCGACCCGCACCGCAGGACCGCGGCCGGTCGCCCTCGGGCGGCCGGCCGCAGCGCGTGGGCCGAACGGGCCCCGCCGGCGCCGCCCCGTGCCCCGGGGCGGCGCCGCCATGCCCGGCCATCCGTCCGCTTCCGATTGCGCTCTACTTCCGCGCTGTTATATACACCTCTTTCCAGATTTGATCCGGGGAGGCAAAGGGGATGGGAACAGCAGCCGCGACGGTGGCGGACGAGGCGCTGGTGCGCTTCAGCGGGACGTCGAGAACCGAGCTCAACCCGGTGCTCGCCGGGATCCCGTGGCTCGACGGCTTCGAGCTGCGCGCCGGCGTCGACGCGGTCACCGGCGGGATAACCGGCTCGGCGCTCGAGAAGACGCCGGTCGACGAGTGGAGGACGAAGACCTCCTCCGAGCAGTACACGTTCATCCAGAGCCAGCGCGACCTCAGCAACGAGATAGAGATCGGCGCCTCCGGCAGATACAACATCGAGGGCGTCACCGTCAGCGCCTCGGTCGAGTACCTGACGAGAGTCCACTACTCCGAGCTGGCCGTCACGCTGATCGCGCGCTTCGAGTCGCACTGCGTCGACTACGACCGGCTCGCGGAGGCGAGACTGACCGACAGAGCGCGCAGACTGCTGGAGAGCGATCCGGAGAGATTCCGCTACGCCTACGGCGACTACTTCGTCGCCGGCGGCCGCCGCGCCTCGCGCTTCACCGCCGTCTACACCTGCACGTCGCGGACCGTCGACAAGATGCAGGAGTTCAAGTCGAGAATCGGCGCGAGCATGCCCGAGGTCTTCAGCGCCGAGGGCAGCGCCCGCTTCAAGGAGACGGCGAGAAGCAGCGACGTCGACATCTCGACCCACGTCTTCATGGAGGGCACCGACGGCGACTACCCGGGCGGCGGCCAGTGGACGCCCGACAAGGTGATCGAGGCGCTCGCCTGGTTCAAGCAGCACCAGAGAGGCGTCTACCTCACCGCGCTGCTCTGCCACTACAACACGATCGAGCCCTCCTACCCGCGCACCGTCGACGTCGCGCCGCAGGCTTTCGCCGAGCTGCGCCGCCTCTACCTGTCGGCGTGGGACGTGCGGGCCCAGTACGCGTCATGCCCGCCCCACTACAAGGAGCAGCTCAGCGGCGAGTTCCGCACCTTCACGTCGAGACTCGAGGCGAGCAAGGACGACCTCGTCACCGACGTGAAGCTGCGCGGCGACATGCAGCAGGCGTGCGACCTGCTCGGCGCCAGACTGAAGGCCGTCTACGACCGGCTCGAGGCCTACCTGCGCGTCACGCAGGCGGTCAGGGACGAGCCGCGCAAGGACGAGGCGATAGAGGAGGGGACCGGCCGGCAGTCGTGGCTGTACGGCATCCGCGACTGGGTCAAGAGCGACGCCGTCACGATCCACCGCAACGACTCGCGCTACGAGGAGAAGTGGCAGATCGGCTGGCGCGAGGCGACGATCGGCTTCAGCAACTCGAAGGCGCTCGTCGTCGGCTGGGAGGTCGTCTCCGACTGGGGCGACGGCACCAACGGGCAGTGGTGGAAGACGACCGAGCAGAACCTGCTCAGGGACCAGGCGTACGTCCACGTCAAGTCGCAGTACGACCGCGGCTGCGCCTGGACGCTCCACGTCTACTACGTCGACGCGGTCGACTACCAGTTCTGAGTCGCGCCGCTGCGGAGACCGGGGGTGCGGACCAGCCGGATCGCGCTCAGCGGCGAGGTCCGCTCGACGTAGTAGCGGACCCCGTCGCGCCCCTCGATCGCCGTCACGGCCGCGTCCTGTCGGCGCCACGACAGCGCCCAGATGATCGCGAAGCCGGCGGCGATCGCGGCGATCTGCGGGAACAGGAACGCGAGGCCCGCGGCCGCCAGCGTGCAGGCGAGCAGCGGCCACAAGCGGTTGAGCAGCACGCGTCCGGGGCTCACCTCCGGCAGCGACTGGGACGATCTGGCGTCGGCGAGCAGCCGGGCGATCGGCGGCGTCGTCTCCGCTCTGCGGCCGAGCGCGACGCCGACGGCCCCGGCGAGCACCCACCAGCCGGCCGCGAACGGAACCAGCAGCGGGTCGTCGGCGCGGCTGGCGGCGAAGGCGGTGATCGCGGCCAGCAGCGTCGCGGCCGCCGCGCTCGTCATCACGGTCGCCTTGAGGAAGTCCGTGAAGCGCATCTGGCGGCGCGGGGCTCAGCCGGCCGGCTGGGCGCCGCCGTCTCCGGCGTCGCCGCCGAGCAGCGCTTCCAACAGCGCCCGCACGCCGTCGGTCCCCTCGACCACGAGGTCGGCCTCGTCGGCCAGCTCCGTCGGCCCCTCGTCGGAGGCGGCGCAGACGCGCAGCGCGTGGCGCAGCTTCCCCTCGGCGAGCATCTCGCCGAGGCCGCGGAAGCCGTCGAGGTCGGTCACGTCGTCGCCGACGTACATCGCCGCGTCGAGCTCGGCGTCCTCGAGGAATCTCTGGATGCCGGCGCCCTTGTCCATCCGCACCGGCGGCCGCACCTCCAGCACCTTGCGGCCCCAGTGGGTGCGCAGGCCGCTCTGCTCGGCGCGGCCGGCGATCGTGTCGATCGCGGCGCGCGCGGCCTCCTCGTCGGGGGCGCCGCGCCAGTGGAAGGCGACGATCGAGCCCTTGTCCTCGATCCGCACCCGCAGGCGCCGCAGCTCGGCGTTGTCGGCCTCGCGCCCGAACGCCTGGATCCGCCTGCCCCAGTCGCGCACCGCCGGGTCGAGCACCGGCTCGACCGCGCCGGCCCGCAGCAGCTCCGTGCCGTGGCTGCCGAGATAGGAGATCGTCCCGATCGAGACGATCCGGCGGGCGTCGGAGGCGCGCCGTCCGCTGACGCAGGCGACGACCGCGTAGCGGCGCGCGATCTCGATCAGCAGCGTCCGCGTCGCCTCCGGCACGTGCGCGTCGTCGGCGTAGCGCACGATCGGCGCGAGCGTCCCGTCGATGTCGAGCAGGACCGCCGAGCGCGCCGGGTCGGCCCGCAGCGGCGCGAGCGCCTCGGCGAGCCGCGCGTCGGATGCGTCCGCCGTTGGTCTGGCGGGGGTCACCCGCCCTAGTATGGCGACCCCGCTCGCGGGCCGCCGTTCGGGGGTCCGGGCTGCAACGAGGCTTTCATCGCGCGGGCGCGCGCGGCGGGCCGAAGCCGACGCGCGCCGTCAGCGGCAGCCGCGGCCGACGCCGCTGCGGGCGCCGAACGTCGCCGCGAACGTCGCCCGCGGCGGCGCGTCGGCGGCGCGCGGGACGGGAGCGCCCGGGACCGCGGCGACGCCGATCTCGCGGAAGCGGGCGCGGAGCATGTTCGCGCGGTGGCCGCTGCTGCGCATCCAGGCGCCGACGACCCACGCCGCGTCGCCGCCCCAGGCGAGGTTCTCGCCGAGCGTCCAGCGCGCCGGCGGCGGGGCGTAGCCGGTCGCGAGGATCCGCGCGTCGAAGGCGCGCCCGTCGGGCGAGGTGTGTGCGAAATAGCGCCGCCGCACCATGTCGCGGGCGTGCCCGGCGGCAGCGCGCTCGAGGCAGCGGTTGACACGCAGCGGCGGGAGATCGGAGCGCGTCCGCTCGCGGTTGACGAGGCACAGCAGCGCCCGCGCGGAGCGCGCCGCGCTCGCGGCCGTCGCCGGCACCGTGCGGGCCGCCGCGCAGGCGCCCTCCTGGACGGTGCGGGCCGGGGCGGCCCGTGCCGCGGCCGGCGCGGCAGCGAGGCAGGCGGCCGCGGCCAACCAGGTCGCGGCCGCGGGCGCCGCCGCCCGTCGGCGTGTTGCGGGTCTGCGTTTGGCATGCGGAATCGTCCCACCTCCCGAGCGGTGGATTCGCCGTCTGCCTCCCTCGTGGCAACCGTGCCCCCGGACGGCGCCGCCCCTCCGACGGCGCGCGTCTTTGCACAGGATTGCTTCACCATTGGGGCTGCCCGGTCTGCCGCCGGGCAATCCCCGAACCTGCGGCCGCGGTCAGGGCGTCGAGCCGCTCGCCTCGCCGACACGCGCGACGCGCGGGAGGCGGCGGCCGCCGCCTCAGCGCTCGGCCGGGCGCTGCCCCAGCGGTCTGGGCGGCGGCGTCGCAGCCGATCGCCGCGTAGCCGCCGTCTCGCTACGGCGCTCAGCGGCGCGCGGCGCGGCCGCGCGCCGGCCGAGCCGGCCGGCGCTCACAGCGCCAGCGCGCCAAGCACCTCTTCCCACCAGGAGCGCTCGGCGTCGCTGCGCGCGGCGCGCGCCTTGCGGCGGACCCACTGGGAGAGGAGCTGCTCGCGCCCGAGCGCGAGGACCGGGCCGGTGACGGCGAAGTAGCCGTCGTCGAGCAGGACGAGCGCGCCCGGCTGGTCGCGGCGCGTGCGGAGGCGGTCGACGACCTGGCGGCCGGCGACCTCCTGGACGCTGGTGGGGTCGCCGTCGGCCTCCTGCCACGGGCGCACGTGAAAGACCGGCGCGTGGCCCTCGGGGATCCGCCGCGGCCGCGGTCTCGGGCCGATCGGCCCCTGGCGCCAGCGCTCGACCAGTCTGTTGATCGCCGGCAGCGCCTCGCGCCGGATCAGCACGTGGAGCCGGTCGCCGGCGCGGATTCTCGTCGAGCCGCGCGGCGGGACGGCCTGGTCGTCGCGCACGATCAGGTTGACGACCGCCTCGCGCGGCAGCTCCAGGTCGCGGATCCGCAGCCCGACGATTCTGTCGCTCGCGGCGACGCCGAACTCGACCGAGTCGGCGCCGAGCTGGCGGATCGTGCCGGTCTCCGACAGCGCGCTCGTCGCCAGCGGCGGCTCGTCGGCGGTCGCCTTCAGCTTGCGCGCGAGCGCCTCGAAGGTCGAGCCCTGGAGGACCGTCGACAGCAGCACCGCGAAGAAGACGATGTCGAAGAAGTCGGCGCTGCCCTGGACGCCGGCGAGCACCGGGAAGGTCGCGAGCACGACCGGCACCGCGCCGCGCAGGCCGGCCCAGCCGAGCACCGCGCGGTCGGCGAGGTCGAAGCCCGGCCCGCTCGCGACCAGCGCCGCGACCGGCCGCGCGACGAACGCCAGCATCAGCGCGAGCACCGTCCCCTCGATCCAGATGTCGCCGAACTGGCTCGGGAAGACGAGCAGGCCGAGCACGAGGAACATCGACAGCTGCGCGACCCACGCCATCCCCTGGTGGAACGTCGTGATCGTGTGCTTGGCCGGGATGTGCGCGCTGCCGAGCGCGAGGCCGGCGAGGTAGACGGCGAGGAAGCCCGACCCGTGCAGCGCGTCGGCGGCGCCGAAGGCGAGCGCCGCGGTCGCCAGCGAGGCGACCGGGTAGAGGCCGGGCGTCGCGAGCTGGAAGCGCTGGAACAGCTGGACGGCGCCGAGGCCGACGACGGCGCCGAGCACCGCGCCGATCCCGACCTCGACGACGAACAGCTCGAGCATGTCGAGCAGCCCGTAGTCGGGCTTCTCGATCCAGTCGATGAAGCCGACGACGAGCAGCACGGCGATCGGGTCGTTCATGCCGGCCTCGCCCTCGAGCGTGCGGCCGAGCTTCTTCTTCAGCGACGAGCCGCGCAGCAGCGCGAAGATCGCGGCGCCGTCGGTCGAGGAGACGATCGCGCCGAGCAGCAGCCCCTCCAGCAGCGTGAAGTCGAACAGCCACGTCGCCGCCAGGCCGCAGATCGCGGCGGTGATGAGCGTGCCGAAGAAGGCGAGGCTGACGACGTTGCGCAGCACCGGGCGGATCTCGCCGAAGCCGGCCGTCAGGCCGCCCTCGAACAGGATCAGCGCCAGCGCGATGATGCCGATCTCGCGCGCCAGGTCGTAGTCGGAGAAGTCGACCCAGCCGAGGCCGTCGGAGCCGACCGCCATGCCGATGCCGAGGAACAGGACCAGCGAGGGGAGCCGCAGGCGCCCCGCCAGCAGGGACGCCGCGATGCCGGCGAACAGCAGCGCACCCGCGATCAGGATGAGGTGGCCGTCCGCCATTGAGAACGGAACCATTTCAAGCTACGCAACGATTTGCACTTAGCCTTCCGGCGCATGCCTCCCGCCCCGCTTCCGCCACGCGCCCCTCGACAGCCGCTGAGCGACCTCGACCCCGCCCTCCTCGACGACGCGACGCTGAAGGAGGAGGGTCTGCGCGACCTCGTCCTCAGACATGCGAACCTCGCCAACAGGCGCGGCGTCAACGTGCTCGTCGAGCGGGTCCGGCTGACCGGCTGCCGGCTGACCGGCATCCAGCTCGCCGAGTCGAACGTGCGCGACCTCGCGGTCGCCGACAGCCGCGTCGACCTCGCCGCCTTCCGCATGTCGCGGCTGGAGCGGGTCGTCTTCCGCGGCTGCCAGCTGCAGGAGCTCGACCTCGTCGAGGCCGACCTGCGCTCGGTCGTCTTCGACGCCTGCGACCTCAGCGGCGCCGACTTCCGCAACGCCCGCTTCCAGCGCTGCGAGATGCGCGGCTGCACGCTCACCGGCGCGCTCGGTATCGAGCGGCTGCGCGGCGTCTCGATGCCGTGGCCGGACCTCGTCGGCCTCGTCGGCGAGCTGGCGGCGGCGATCGGGATCGGGATCATCGATCCCGAGGAGGACGAGGCCGCCTGAGCGCGGCGGGCGCGCTACGGGTGCAGCCCGTGCTCCAGCGCGCCCTTCACGCTCGCGTCGAGCGCGTTGACGCGCGCGAGCGCCAGCGCCTCGGCAGAGCCGAAGCGGCGGCCGGGGGCGCTGTCGGGCCCGTGGTGGCTGAGCACGCAGTGCAGCAGCGCGATCCGCCGCTCGTCGCTCAGCTGCGGGATCCGCGCGGCGCGCTCCTCGATCATCCGCGCGCCGATCTGCACGTGGCCGAGCAGGCGGCCCTCCTCGGAGATCCCGAACTCGGCCCCGTAGGTGAACTCGCGCGTCTTGCCGAGGTCGTGGACGAGCGCGGCGGCGATCAGCAGGTCGGAGTCGAGCCGCACGTGCAGCTGGCAGGTCTCCTGCGCGAGCTGCGCGACCGCGACGGTGTGCTCCAGCAGGCCGCCGAGGTAGGCGTGGTGGCCGGCGCGGGTGCACGGCGCCCGCCGCCACGCGGCGCGCAGCTCGGCGTCGCCGACCAGCTCGGCGAGCAGCGCCCGCAGCCCCGGCTCGTAGACCTCGCGCGCGAAGTGCTCGAGGAAGCCGTCGAGCTCCTCCATGTCGCGGTAGGTGCTCGGCAGGAAGGCGGCCGGGTCGGCCTCGCCGTCGCGCGCTCTGGCGATCGCCCGCACCTCGATCTGCAGCTCGTCGCGGAAGCGCTCGACGCGGCCGGCGACGCGCACGAGCTCGCCGCGCTCGAAGCGGCCGGCGATCAGGTCGGCGTCTCTGAAGACGCGCGCCTGCACGGCGCCGGTGCGGTCGCGCAGCTCCAGCGCCAGATACGGCGTGCCGGCGCGGCTGACGAGCCGGTCCTTGCGGGTGCAGGCGAAGACGCCGTCGACGTCGGTCGCGGGGCGCAGTGCGCTGACGGTCGGAGGTCCGGCCACCCGCTCATCATGTACTACTTTGGATCGATGCAGCCACTGCGATGGGAACGCCGACCCGACGGCCTTCGCGCCCCCGCCCTCGTCTGCGCCTTCAAGGGCTGGAACGACGCGGGGGACGCGGCGACGACGGCCCTCCAGTTCGTCGGCACCTCGCTCGGCGCGACCCGCTTCGCGACGATCGATCCGGAGGAGTTCTTCGACTTCCAGGCGACGCGGCCGCAGGTCAAGCTGGTCGAGGGGCTGACGCGCGAGATCGAGTGGCCGGAGGTCGAGATCTACGAGGCGCGCGTCCCGCGCGCGCCGCGCGACCTGATCCTGATGACCGGCAGCGAGCCGTCGATGCGGTGGCGGACCTTCACCCAGCTCGTGCTCGACCTCGCCGAGGCGCTCGGCGTCCAGATGGTCGTCTCGCTCGGCGCGCTGCTCGCCGACGTCGCGCACTCGCGCCCGATCGGCATCACCGGCCTCGCCTCCGACCCGGCGCTGGTCGAGCGGCTGCAGATGACGCCGTCGAGCTACGAGGGCCCGACCGGCATCGTCGGCGTGCTGCAGGCCGCCTGCCAGAGAGCGGCGATCCCGTCCGCGAGCCTGTGGGCGTCGGTGCCGCACTACATCGCCTCCGCGCCGAACCCGAAGGCGGCGCTCGCGCTCGTGCGCAAGCTCGAAGGGCTGGTCGGGGTCTCGGTCGACGCCTCCGAGCTGGAGTCGGCCGCCGCCGACTACGAGCGCCAGGTCAACCTCGCGGTCCAGAGCGATCCCGACGTGCAGGCGTTCGTCGAGCGGCTGGAGAAGGCCGCCGACGAGGAGGACGCGCCGCTGGACCCGACCGAGCTGCCCTCCGGCGACAGGCTCGCGTCCGACTTCATGCGCTTCCTCAAGCAGCGGGGCAGCGACCGCTAGCTGCCCGACCGCCTACCGCTCGGCGGCCGGGCAGACGAGGCGGTAGTCGCAGATCCCGCAGGCCGCGAACGACGGCGTCGGCTCGAAGCCCTGCGAGAGGATCCCCTCGGCGACCTCGGTCGCGATCTCCTCGATCCAGTCGCGCGCGTCGTCGGCCCGCTCGACCGGCACCTTCGCGTCGTCGAGCACGTAGTAGTAGGCGCCGCGGGCGGCGTTCAGCTCCCACGCCTCGCGCGCCGCGACCGAGTACAGCGACAGCTGCACGTCGTTCTCCAGCTGCGCCGCCGATCTGGGCGGGCCGGTCTTGTAGTCGATCAGCTCGAAGCCGCCCTCCGGCAGCTTGTCGACACGGTCGACGCGGCCGCGCAGCAGGTGCGGGCCGAGTCTGAAGGAGAACGCTCTCTCGAACGCGACCGGCTGCGCCGGCTCCTCCTGGAAGCGCTCGTGGTAGCGCGTCAGCGCCGCCGTCGCCTTGCCGCGCAGCTGGATCTCCTGCTCCGATCCGCCGAAGCCGCCGCGCCGCCAGCCGAACTCCAGCAGGCCCATCATCTCCGACAGCGTCTGCGCCCCGCCCTGGGCGTGGAATCGCTCAAGCACCTGGTGGACGAGGATGCCGAAGCGCTGGTTGAGCGTCGGCTCCTGCGGGATCCGGAAGACGCGCGCGAACTTGTACTTCAGCGGGCAGGTGCGGTACGTGTCGATGTCGGAGGCGCTCAGCATCACGCCCTCGTTGCGCAGCGGCAGGAACGGCTCCAGCGACGGCTCCTCGCGCGCCGCGATCGCCGCCGCCCGCCGTCTGTCGTCGGCCTCGGCGTCGAGCAGCCAGTCGTCGAGCGGCGAGGAGGCGAGGATGTCGCGCTGCTCGCTCGTGATCGCCGACGCGAGCCGGGCGTTGACCTCGGCGAGCGCGTCGGCGACCGGCTGGTCCTGGGCGCGCTCGATCAGCGCGGCCAGCTTGACGACCTCCAGGTAGCGGACGATCGCGTGCGAGACGTCGAGGTCGGTGTCGAAGCGCAGCTCGCCGATCCGCGTGCCGGTCCGCTTGATCGTCTCCAGCAGCTCGTCGCGGAGGATCCGATAGGTCGAGTGGAGCGACTCGGCCGGGCCGAACAGCTCCTCGGCGCGCTCCTCCCAGACGCCGCCGACGGCGGCGCGGGCCTCCTCCGCGAACGGCGACGGCGGCTGGGCGGCGCCGCGGTCGCTCGCCTGCGGGTGGACGAGCACGAGCCGCCGCCGCGCGCGCGTCATCGCGACGTGCAGCAGCCGCCGCATCTCGGCGACGTGCGCCTCGCGGTCGTCGACCTCGAGCCGCTCCTTCATCAGCTCCGGCGCGATCGGCTCCAGCGTGCGCGCGTGCGCGCCCGGCATCCCGGCGGCGTGGAGGCCGAGCACGAAGACGTGGTCGAACTCGAGCCCCTGCGCCGCGTGCATCGCCATCACCTGCACGCCGCGCAGGACGGCCGGCGGCGGCTCCTCCTGCTCGCGCAGCCCGGCCTCGGCGGCGGCCGCGATCGAGCGCGCGAACTCGCGCGGCGTCGCCTGCGGCTGGCGCTGGACGAAGGCGCTCGCCAGCTCGCCGAAGCGGGCCAGCCCGCGCAGCCGCTCGACGACCTCCGCCTGCGCGGTGAAGAGCTGCTGGCGGCGCAGCCCGAGCCGCTCGATCAGGCGGTGGACGTAGAGGTCCGGGCGCATCGTGTCGAGCGCCCCGACCGCCGATCTGTAGAGCGACAGGAACATGCGGATCCGATCGCGCGCCTCCGGCGGGATCTGCGGCGACTCGAGCGCGGCGGCGAGCGCGCCGACCATGTCGAGCTTGCGGCGGCGGGCGATCTGGGTGCAGCGGGCGAGGTCGACCGAGCGCAGCTCGATCGGCGGCCGCGCCAGCGCGCGCACCACCGCCGGCGCGTCGGCCGGGTCGATCAGCAGCCGCAGCCAGGCGAGCAGGTCGCGCACCTCGGCGCGCTGGAAGAAGGCCGCCTCGCCGACGAGCCGATGGCCGACGGCGCGCTCCTCCAGCGCGACCGCGACCGCCTGTCCCTCGCGCGCGATCGAGCGCACGAGCACCGCGATCCGCTCCGGCGGCACGTCCTCGCGCCCGATCAGCCGCTCGACCTCGGCCGCGACCGCCTGCGCCTGCGCCCGCTCGTTCGCCGCGCGCCAGAAGGCGACCTCGCCGCCGAGCGGGCCGTCGAGCCGCTTCTCGATCCGGTCCTCCAGCGGCGCGACGACGGCGCAGGCGGCGTCGAGCACCCGCTGGGGGCAGCGGAACGAGTGCTCCAGCCGCACGACCGTCGCGTCGGGCAGCTCGGCGTGGAAGTCGCGCAGGTTCTTCGCCGCCGCGGCGCGGAAGCGGTGGATCGCCTGGTCGTCGTCGCCGGCGGCCGTCAGGTTGCCGTGCTCGGAGGCGAGCAGCCGCAGCAGCAGGCCGTGGGCGAAGTTCGGCTCCTGCACGTCGTCGACGAGCAGATGGCGGTAGCGGGCCGCGACGCGGGCGCGCACGTGCGGGTGGTCGCGCAGCAGCCTCAGCGCGCCGATCACGAGGTCGCCGCTGTCGAGCGCCCCCTGCTCGGCGAGCATGCGGTCGTGGGCGCGGTAGACCTCGGCGAACTCGCGCTCGCGCGCCCCGCGCGCTCGCTCGGCGTCGCTCGCCCCCTCCTCGACGCCCAGCCCCGCCGCCCAGGTGGCGTACTCCTCGGCGCCGATCAGCTCCTCCTTGAGGCGGTCGATCCGGCGCACGAAGCTGGCGACCAGCGCCGCCGGGTTGCCGCGGAAGTCGTGGCGGCGGATCGTCAGCTCGTCGATCCGCTCCAGCAGCATCGCGAGCCGGTCGGCGCGGCCGACGGCGACCGCGAAGGGATCGTGCGCGGCGGCCAGCGCCTCCTCGCGCAGCAGCCGCGCGCAGAAGCCCTCCAGCGTCGTCACGGCCAGCTCCTCGTAGGAGCGCTCGACCGCCTCCTCGACCATCCGCCGCAGCGCGTCGGCCGACCGCTCCGACGGCGCCAGCGTCAGCAGCGACTCGGGCGCCTCGCCCTGCTCGACCAGCCACGCCAGCCGCGCGACCAGCGTCCGCGTCTTGCCGCTGCCGGCGCCGCCGACGATCAGCAGCGGCCCGCCGCGGTGGGTGACCGCGGCGCGCTGCGCGGGGGAGAGGCCGTCGTGCTCCGCATGGGGAGCGCCGCGGCGGCGCGCCGAGGCTGCGCTTCGGTGGGGGGAGGACCCGAAGGCGGACACCCTGCAAGTATGCCTCCGATGCACTCCTCCGGCACGGCGCTCGACGCGGATTGGCTGGGCGCCTGCCGCGCCGCCGCCGGCGGGCTGCGCACGATCCTGCGCGAGGCGCCGGCGACGCGCGAGCGCGCGATCGAGACCGGCGAGCGCGGCGAGGGCGGCGACCGCACGCTCGTGATCGACCGCGCCGCCGAGGACGCCGTCTTCGCGCAGCTCGACGCGCTCCACGCGGCCGGCCATCGCTTCACCGCGATCTCGGAGGAGCGCGGCGAGGTCGACTACGGCGGCGGCGGGGTGCGGGTCGTGATCGACCCGATCGACGGCTCGCTCAACGCGAAGCGGCTGCTGCCCTCCTGCGCGCTGTCGATCGCGGTCGCCGACGGCCCGACGATGGCCGACGTCGCCTTCGGCTACGTGCTCGACCTCGGCACCGGCGAGGAGTGGTCGGCGAGACGCGGCGGCGGCGCCTGGCTCGACGGCGCCGCGCTCGACCCCGGCCTGCCGGAGCGGCGCGGTCGCAGCGGGCGGCTGGAGGTGCTGGGGATCGAGCAGGCCGACCCGAGATGGCTGGCGCCGCTCGTCGGCGCGCTGGAGCGCGAGACCGAGCGGCTGCGCGTGAAGGGCTCGATCGCGTTGACGATCTGCCAGGTCGCGGCGGCGCGGATGGACGCGATGCTGTCGCTGCAGCGCTGCCGCGGGGTCGACGCCGCCGCCGCGCAGCTGATCGTGCGCGAGGCCGGCGGGCTCGTCTCCTTCCCCGCCTGCGACGACCCGCTCGCGGCGCCGCTCGACGTCGTCGCCCACTCGCCGGTCGTCTGCGCCCGCTCGCCCGAGACGCTCGCCTCGCTCGCCGCGCTGACCGCCTGAGGTCCGCCGTCCGACGGTTCCCCCGGCAGCCGGAGCGGCCGCGCTGCCATGATGGAGGGGATGATCGACTGGCCGCTGGCACAGCGGCTGGCCGGCTACGTCGCCGGCCGGCCCGAGACCGCTCCGCTGAGCGCCGACCTCGGCGAGCTGTCGCGCGACAGCGCCGAGCGGGTGATCGCGTACACGGGGCTGACGCCGCGGCGGGAGATCCCGCATGCCGAGCCGGTCGGCCGCGACGAGTGGATCCGCGCCAACGTCGCCTCGATGAGCGCGCTGCTCGACCCGGCGCTGAGAAGCGTCACGGCGAGAGTCGCCAAGCCGGCGAGACCGGCGATGGAGCTGGTGACCGGGGTCGTGATGACCGCCGAGGTCGGCGTCATGCTCGGCTTCCTCGCGCAGCGCGTGCTCGGCCAGTTCGAGCTGGTGCTGCTCGACACGACGCCGGCCGACCGACCGCCGCGGCTGCTCTACGTCGAGCCCAACCTCGCGAGAGCGGTGACCGCCTTCAGAGCCGACGAGCGCGAGTTCCTCCACTGGGTCGCGCTGCACGAGGTGACGCACGCGGTCCAGTTCGCCGGCGTGCCGTGGCTGCAGCCGCACATGGCCGGCATGGTGCGCGAGCTGCTCGACTCCGCGCAGCTGAAGATCGACGCGAGACGGGCGCTGCGCCTGCCGCGCAGCGACGACCTCAAGCGGCTCGTCGAGGCGGTCCGCACCGGCGAGCTGGTGACGCTCGTCGCCAGCCCGCAGGAGAAGGCGACGATCGACGCGATGCAGGCGACGATGGCCGTGATCGAGGGCCACGCCGAGCACGTGATGGACGCCGTCGGCACGCCGCTGCTGCCGTCGCTGCCGAGACTGCGCGCCGCGCTCGACGCCCGCCGCCGCTCGCAGTCGGCGCCGGCGCGGCTGATGATGAAGCTGCTCGGCATGGAGATGAAGATGCGCCAGTACCAGCAGGGCAAGGTCTTCGTCGACGCGGTCGTGAGAGCGGGCGGGATCGAGGCGCTCAACCGCGTCTGGAGCAGCCCGGCGGCGCTGCCGACGCTGGCGGAGATCGAGGATCCCGCCGCCTGGCTCAGGCGAACGGACGTTCCGCCCGCGCTGACCGCCTGAACGTCCGTTCGCACATCGCGCCGGTGTAACGCGACGCGGCCGCCGGGTTACAAACGGGTGTTCGCCCGTTTCGACCTCTCCAAGGAGCTTCCGCTCGATGGCCACGAACGACACGACCGCGAGACCGACCGAGACCGCGCCGAGAGCGCCCAGAGCGCCGAGAGCCCGCAGAGCCGCGAGAACCCGCAGAGCCGCGAGCGCGCGCAGCGCCGCGAGACGGAGCGCGAGCGCGCCGCGGACGCGCGTCGGCACGACGACCGAGCCGGTCGCCGTCACGCCGATCGCCCAGGCGCAGCAGCTCGCCGAGCGGATCGTGCTGATCCCCGTCGGCGCCGCGCTGGAGGCGCGCGACCTCGTCGCCGACGCGTTCGAGGGGGTCGTCTCCGCCTCGACCGGCGCGCTCGACGAGCTCCGCGCCGCCACCAGCTCGCGCAGCGCGCTCGACAGACGGCTGAAGCGGTTCGAGCGGCGCGGCGGCAGAGCCCGCATTGAGCTCGAGCGCGACCTGCGCAGAACCCGCACGCGGATCGAGCGCGAGGTGCGCCAGCACCGCGTCGCGCCGGTGCGCCAGCGGGTCGCGCCGCTGACCGACCGCGTCGCGCCGGTCCGCAGCCGTGTCGAGCGCGTGGTTCAGAACGGGCTCGGGGCGGGCAGAAGGTTCGTTGAAGACGCTCAGGACCGCATCGCGAAGGTCGCCTGAGCGGCTTCCACCGACTTCGTCCGCCGCGCTGGGGAGTGCGCGACGGCAGGGTTCGCCGGCTCACACCACGGCCGGCGGATGCAGCACCTCTCCTCCCTCAACCGTCGGGGCGCTCGGGGACGAGCGTCCCGACGGTCCTTGACCGGGCGCGTTCCGGTTCCCGGACTGACCGCAGCGGCCTGCCACAATGGATTGCATGCCGACCCAAGACCAGATCCGCGAGGCGCTGCGCGCCGTCATCGACCCTGAGCTGCGCAAGGACATCGTGGAGCTCGAAATGGTCCGCTCGATCGATGTCCACCCGACCGGCGTCGTCGACGTGATGGTGTCGCTCACCACGCCCGGCTGCCCGATCCGCAGCCACTTCCAGACCGGCGTCGCCAACGCCGTCAAGGCGCTCGACGGCGTCACCGGCGTCAACGTCAGCTTCGACGTCCTCTCCGACGAGGAGAAGGGCAACCTCCAGCGCAAGCTCGGCCGCGGCGGGCCGCTCCCCTCCGGCGCGCTCGCGCAGGTCAAGAACGTCATCTGCGTCGGCTCCGGCAAGGGCGGCGTCGGCAAGTCGTCGGTCACCGCCAACCTCGCCGCCGCGCTGACGGCCGAGGGCAAGCAGGTCGGCGTGCTCGACGCCGACGTCTGGGGCTACTCGCAGCCGCGCATGCTCGGCCTCGGCGCTCAGCGCCCGAAGGTCAACGAGCAGCGCAGAATCGTCCCGCCCGAGGCCGGCGACGGCATCAAGGTGATGTCGATCGGCTTCTTCATCGAGGAGGATGCCGCGGTCGTCTGGCGCGGCCCGATGCTGCACAAGGCGCTGCAGCAGTTCCTCGAGGACGTCGACTGGGGCGCGCTCGACTACCTCCTCGTCGACCTGCCGCCCGGCACCGGCGACGTCAGCATGACGCTCGCGCAGCTGCTGCCGGACGCGAGATTCCTGCTCGTCACCACGCCGCAGCCGGTCGCTCAGAAGGTCGCCCGCCGCTCGGCCGAGATGGCGACCAAGGTCAGACTGGAGATCGCCGGCGTCGTCGAGAACATGTCCGGCTTCGTCGCGCCCGACGGCGAGCGCTACGCGCTCTTCGGCGACGGCGGCGGCCAGCTGCTCGCCGACGAGCTCGGCGTCCCGCTGCTCGGCAAGGTGCCGCTGACGATGCCGCTGCGCGAGCAGGCCGACGCCGGCACCCCGCTCGTCGCCGCCGACCCCGACGATCCCGCCGCGCAGGCGGTCCGCGACGTCGCCAAGGGCCTGATCGCCCTCACCCCGGTCGCGCTGCCGGTGATGCAGAGCGAGCCGGAGCCCGCCGGGCTGAACGTCATCCCGCCGAGACCGGTCGGCATGTCGCTCCCGATGGCGTAAGACGTTCGAAGCAGACGCGCCCCGGTCCGGGGCGCGTCGTCGCTCCAGCCCTTACTTCCCGGCGTAATATCTGGCGTTGATCTCGGCGAAGTGGGCCCATTCGTCGGGCAGCTGGTCTTCGGCGAAGCAGGCGTCGACCGGGCAGGCCTCGACGCAGGCGTCGCAGTCGATGCACTCCTCCGGGTCGATGTAGAGCATCTCGACTCTGTCGAAGTCGGGCTCGTCCTGCGTCGGGTGGATGCAGTCGACCGGGCAGACCTCGACGCAGGAGTGGTCCTTCGTACCGATGCAAGGCTCTGCGATCACGTAGGCCATTGGCGATTTCCTCTTTGCAGCGTTGGTTGATGCGTGAAGCGAAGGCGCATCATACGACCGCGTCCCCGCGTCGGCGACGGCTGCGGCGCGACCGGGTCAGGCTGCCGTCGCCAGCTGCGGCCGGCGGTCGGCCCACGGGCGCGTCGCCTCCAGCTGGGCGGCGAGCGCGAGCAGCGGGCCCTCCTGCGCCGGTCGGCCGATGAAGTGGACGCCGGTCGGCAGGCCGTCGTCGCCATGGAAGAGCGGGACCGAGATCGCCGGCTGGCCGGTCACGTTCGCGATCGCCGTGAACGGCGTGAACTCGCCCGAGCGGCGGAAGGTCCCGGCCGGATCGTCGGTGACGCCGTTGACCTCGCCGATCGGGACCGGCCGCTGCGCCAGCGACGGGGTCAGCACCGCGTCGTAGGCGGCGGTGGCGGTCACGAGCGTGCGCGCGAGCGCCTGCAGCTGCGCGATCGCGGCGAGGTAGCGGGCGGCGCCGAGCTCGCCGGAGCGCTCCCACAGCATCCAGCTGAGCGGCTCCATGTCCTCCGGCGTCGGCTCGCGGCCGGCGACGGTCGCGGCGAAGACCATCGCCGAGCCGACCGCCGGCCCGAAGGCGGCCGAGAAGAGGTCGAGCAAGCCGGGGACGGCCCACGGCGGGTCGATCTCCTCGACCTCGTGGCCGAGCTCCTGCAGCAGCGCGACGGCGTCGTGGACGGCCTGCGCGGCGATCGGGTCGATCGGCGTCTCGGTCAGCGGCGGCCGCAGGCAGAAGCCGATCCGCAGCGGACCGGGCTCGCGCGCGGCCGTCTGCGCGAACGGCTCCGACGGCGCGGGCGCCCACGACGCGTCGCCCGGCTCGGGGCCGGCGAGCAGGTCGAGCACGACGGCGCTCTCGGCGACCGTGCGGGTCAGGACGCCGTCGCAGACGAGGAACGACTCGCCCTCGATCGGCGCAAGCGAGACCCGCCCGCGCGCCGGCTTGAGCCCGACGAGGCCGCAGCAGGCCGACGGGATGCGGATCGAGCCGCCGCCGTCGTTGCCGTGCGCGATCGGCACCATCCCGGCCGCGACCGCGGCCGCCGCGCCGCCGGATGAGCCGCCCGGCGTGCGCTCGAGATCCCACGGGTTGCGGGTCGGGCCGTTGCGGCGCGACTCGGTCGTGGGCAGGATGCCGTACTCCGGGAGCGCCGTCTTGCCGACGATCACGAAGCCGGCCTCCCGCAGCCGGCGCACGAAGGCCGCGTCGAACGGCGGCGTCAGGTCGCCGAAGAGGCTGGCGCCGCAGGTCAGCGGCATCACGGCGACCGGCCGGTTGTCCTTGATCGCGATCGGCACGCCGGCGAACGGCCGCGGGTCGTCGGCGCCGATCGCGTCGGCGGCGGCGAGCGCGCCGTCGGCGTCGACGTGGGTGAAGGCGTTGACGCGGCCGTCGAGCGCGTCGATCCGCTCCAGCGACGCGGTCATCAGCTCGCGGGCGCTGATCTCGCCGGCGCGCACGAGCGCGGCCAGCTCGGTCACGGGACGGAAGAGGAGATCGTGCACGTGGCGGCTCCTGACGGTCGCGAGGCGGGTGGAGTGACCCGACTAGCCTATGGCTCCCGGCGATACCGTGAGGCGTCCCGTCACCGCGCAGGCCCCCGACCGCGACAGGAGAGCAGATGAGCGCCACCGAAACCGACGTGCAGTCCGGCCTCGAGGGGGTCGTCGCCTTCGCGACCGAGATCGCCGAGCCGGACAAGGCGGGCGGCGCGCTGCGCTACCGCGGCGTCGACATCGAGGAGCTGGTCGGCACCGTCCCGTTCGAGCAGGTCTGGGGCCTGCTGGTCGACGGCAGCTACCTGCCCGGCCTGCCGCCGGCCGAGCCGCACGCGCTGTCGGTCCGCTCCGGCGACCCGCGCGTCGACGTGCAGTCGGCGCTGGCGATGCTCGCGCCCGAATGGGGCTTCCTCCCGCTGATCGACGAGAGCGACGAGAGCGCGCGCGACCAGCTGGCGCGCGCCTCGGTGATGGCGCTGTCGTTCGTCGCCCAGTCGGCGCGCGGGATCGGCCGCCCGCCGGTCTCCCAGCGTGAGATCGACCAGGGCGAGTCGATCCCCGAGCGCTTCCTGATCCGCTGGCGCGGCGAGGCGAACCCCGACCACGCGAAGGCGATCGACGCCTACTGGATCTCGGCGGCCGAGCACGGCGTCAACGCCTCCACCTTCACCGCGCGGGTGATCGCCTCGACCGGCGCCGACGCCGCCGCGGCGCTGTCGGGCGCCGTCGGCGCGCTGTCGGGTCCGCTCCACGGCGGCGCGCCGTCGCGCGTCCTGCAGATGCTCGACGAGGTCGAGCAGCTCGGCGACGCCGAGAAGTGGGTCAAGGACGCGCTCGACCGCGGCGAGCGGCTGATGGGCTTCGGCCATCGCGTCTACCGCGCCGAGGACCCGCGCGCCCGCGTCCTGCGCCGCACCGCGATGGAGCTCGGCTCGCGCCGCGCCGAGGTCGCCGAGCAGCTGGAGAAGGCGGCGCTCGCCGAGCTGCAGGCGCGCAAGCCCGACCGCGTCCTGGCGACCAACGTCGAGTTCTGGTCGGCGGTCGTGCTCGACTACGCCGAGGTCCCACCGGAGCTGTTCACGCCGCTGTTCGTCTGCGCCCGCACCGCCGGCTGGTCGGCCCACATCCTCGAGCAGAAGCGCGAGGGCCGCCTGATCCGCCCCTCCGCCAAGTACGTCGGCCCCGCTCCGCGCCCGCGCGACGCGGTCTGAGCTCGGGCGTCACGGCCCGAGCAGCGCCGCCGGCACGACGGCGATCCCGTCTGCGCGGCGATACGCCTCGGGCCCCGTCGTGACGACGACGGCGTCGAGCAGGTCGGGTCCGATCTCCCGCGCCAGCCAGCGCAGGTGGCGCAGGTCGTCGTCGCGCACGTCGCGCGCGAGCTTCACCTCGATTGCGGCGACCCGCCCGTCGGCACGCTCGACGATGAAGTCGACCTCCCGTCTTCCGCCGATCGTCCGCAGGTGCTTGACAGAGGCCTCGGCCGCCTGCGCATACGTGCGCAGCGACAGCGCGACGAGCGACTCGAACAGGCGGCCGAGCAGCACGCCGTCGCGCGGCGCCGGCCCGCGCGGTCCCTCGCCTTCCAGCAGCGCGTCGGCGTCGACGCCGAGCAGCCGAGCGGCGAGCGCCGGGTCGGCGAGCTGGTGCTTGGGCGGCGAGGAGAGCCGCGAGAGCCGGTTGCGGGTCGGCTGCCAGGCTTCGACCGGGTCGAGGATCCACAGCCGCTCCAGCACGTCGCGGTACGGGATCGTCGTCGTCTTCGCCGGCTTGTCGCCGTGGCCGGCGGTCGCGGCGTCGCGGATCTGCTCGAACGACGCGCTCGTGGAGGAAGCCGCGGCGTAGGCGGTCATCCACCGCCGCAGCGCGGCGGGGTCGCGGACCGCGCGGCCGAGCTCGGGGAAGTCGCAGTCGACGATCCGCAGCAGATAGCCGTCGAGCTGCGCCCGCAGCGCGCGGCCGGACAAGCCGCGCAGCCCCGGGAAGCCGGAACGGACGATCTCCTCGGCGTACTGCGCGAGTCGCACCTCCGTCGACCCCTCGATCGCCGGCCGCTCGCGCGCCAGCAGCCGCCTCAGGCTGACGGTCGGCTCCTGCAGCCCGCGCTCGGCCAGCGCGAGCGGCCGCATCCGCACGCTGACGATCCGTCCTGCGCCAGAGTGCGCGCCGCGGTCGGTCGGCTGCGTCGAGCCGGTCAGCAGGAACGAGCCCGGCGCGGCGCCGCGGTCGACGGCGCGCCGGACGAGGTCCCACGTCTCGGGCACGTACTGCCACTCGTCGAGCAGCAACGGGCTCGGCCCGACGAGGAGGCGCGCGGAATCGCCGGCGGCGATGGCCCGCAGCGCCGGGTCGTCCAGCTCGCGGACCGAGGCCGCGCGCCGCTGGGCCGTCGCGGTCTTGCCGACGCCCTTGGCGCCTTCGAGCGCCAGCGCCGGAACGGCGGCGATCAGCTCATCGAGTTCCCGATCGACGACGCGCGGGTGGTACGCGTCTGTCGAAGAGCCGCCTGAACTACCGTTCCGCACGGATCAACACTACCATTCCGCGCGGACCCACACTACTGATCCGCACGGATCAACACTACCGTTCCGCACTGCACCTGGAGGCCCGTCTCGGACGTGCGGGCCCTGGAACGCACGAAGGGCCCGGCGGTTGCCGGGCCCTTCGGTGAAACGGTTCCCGCCCGGATGGGCGGGTCGGTGGAGCGGGGCGGTCCGCTCCGGGAGGCCGGGAGGCCTCCTTACATCATGCCGCCCATGCCGCCCATGTCGGGCATGCCGGCGCCGGCGCCGCCGTCCTTCTCCGGGACCTCGGCGACGATCGCCTCGGTCGTGAGGATGTTCTTGGCGATCGACGCGGCGTTCTGGAGCGCGGAGCGCGTCACCATCGCCGGGTCGAGCACGCCCTCGGCGACGAGGTCGACGATCTCGCCGGTCGCCGCGTTGAGGCCGTGGCCCTTCTTCGCCTTGCGGACGTCGTTGACGACGACCGAGCCCTCGAGACCCGCGTTGTGCGAGATCTGGCGGAGCGGCTCCTCGAGCGAGCGGAGGATGATCTTCGCGCCGGTGCGCTCGTCGCCCTCGGCGATCGCGTCGAGGTCGATCGCGTCGGCTGACTGCAGCAGGGCGACGCCGCCGCCCGGCACGATGCCCTCCTCGAGGGCGGCGCGCGTGGCCTGCAGCGCGTCCTCGACGCGGTGCTTCTTCTCCTTCATCTCCGTCTCGGTCGCCGCGCCGACCTTCACGACGGCGACGCCGCCGGAGAGCTTGGCGAGACGCTCCTGGAGCTTCTCACGGTCGAAGTCCGAGTCCGTGGTCTCGATCTCCGACTTGATCTGCTTGATGCGGCCCTTGATCGCCTCGGCGTCGCCGGCGCCGTCGATGATCGTCGTGTTGTCCTTCGCGACGACGACGCGGCGGGCGCGGCCGAGCTGCGAGATCTGCGTGTTCTCGAGCTTGAGGCCGAGGTCCTCGGTGATGACCTCGCCGCCGGAGAGGATCGCGATGTCCTCGAGCATGCGCTTGCGGCGGTCGCCGAAGCCCGGAGCCTTGACGGCGACGCCGGTGAAGGTGCCGCGCAGCTTGTTGACGACGAGCGTCGCGAGCGCCTCGCCCTCGACGTCCTCGGCGATGATCAGCAGCGGCTTGCCCGACTGGATGACGGCCTCGAGGACCGGCAGCACGTCGCGGACCGAGCCGATCTTGGAGTTCGCGATGAGGATGTACGGATCCTCGAGCACGGCCTCCATGCGATCCTGGTCGGTGACCATGTAGGGCGAGATGTAGCCCTTGTCGAACTGCATGCCCTCGGTGAACTCGAGGTCCATGCCGAAGGTCTGGCCCTCCTCGACGTTCACGACGCCGTCCTTGCCGACCTTCTCGATCGCGTCGGCGATGACCGCGCCGATCTCCTCGTCACCGGCGGAGAGCGCGGCGACGCGGGCGATCTGGTCCTTGCCGCCGACGTCCTTGGAGAGCTTGCGGATCGCCTCGACGACGTCCTCGACGGCCTTCTCGATGCCGCGCTTGAGGGCGAGCGGGTTGGCGCCGGCCGCGACGTTCTTGAGACCCTCGCGGACGATCGCCTGCGCGAGGACCGTGGCGGTCGTCGTGCCGTCGCCGGCGATGTCGTTGGTCGCCGTGGCGACCTCGCGGACGAGCTGGGCGCCCTGGTTCTGGAAGACGTCCTCGACCTCGATCTCACGGGCGATCGTGACGCCGTCGTTCGTGATCGTCGGGGCGCCGAACTTCTTGTCGAGGACGACGTAGCGGCCCTTCGGGCCGAGCGTGACCTTGACGGCGTTGGCAACCGCGTCGACGCCGGCCTCGAGGGCCTTGCGCGCGTCCGCGTCGTACTTCAGTTCCTTGTGAGCCATGTCTGGTTCGTTCTCCTGTGGGTGAGCGGGAGGGCCCTACGACGTGACCTTGGCCAGGACGTCCGACTCGCGCAGCACGAGCAGGTCCTCGCCGTCGATCTTGATCTCGGTGCCGCCGTACTTGCTGTAGAGGACCTCGTCGCCCTCGCTCACGTCGAGCGGGATGCGCTTCTCCCCGTCCTCGTCCCACTTGCCGTCGCCGACGGCGATGACCTTGCCCTTCTGGGGCTTCTCCTTGGCCGTGTCGGGAAGCACGAGACCGCTCGCGGTGGTCTCCTCCTCCTCGACCGCCCGCACGATCAGCCGATCGCCAAGGGGCTTGAGCTTCATGTGATGCAACCTCCGGGATGGAAAGGGAGTGCAGTGGGGTCGTGTTTGGCACTCTCAGCACGAGAGTGCCAGCGTGTGACCACTATAACCATCCGCGGGCCGGATGGAAAGCGAAATTTGGCACTCTCGGCATGAGAGTGCCAAAGGCGGGCGCGCATCCGCTCCGGAAGCGGGTGCGACGAGCGGGGACGGGAGCTGCGCAGCGCGGTCGCCGACCGGGCGACCGTCGCGACGGCGTCAGTTCTGGGCGCCGCCGATGCCGTGCAGGCGGTCGCGGATCGTCGGCGGGCGGTCGATGATCTGCGAGAAGCGCACGACCGTCACGATGTCGTCGAGCTCGACTCTGCGGTCGTAGATCTGCTCGAGGAAGTGGACCATCTCCTCGGTGCGGCGGAACTCGGGGTTGTCGTGCTCGATGTCGCGCGGCGAGAGGTCCTTGACCCGCTTCACCTCGACCGAGTCGATCACCGCGTGGAAGATCCGCTCGCGCGGCGAGTACTGGTAGCCGATCGTCACCAGCACGCAGTCGTTCTTGCGGTACTTGTGCGACTTGTCGCCGAGCCGGATCGTCGCCGTCTTGCGGCCGTTCCGAAGCTGGTCGGCGAAGACGGCCGAGTAGAAGTTCAGCACGCGCACGGAGACACCACCCTATCGTTCCCGCGAGATCGCCGACAGTGCGCGCTGCACCATCTCGCGCTCGCCTCTGTAGCTGAGCGCTCTGGCCGCCTCCGCGAGCGGCATCCAGCGCGCCTCCTCGACCTCGTCGTCGTGATCCTCCAGCGCGCCCGAGCGGTAGTCGAACAGGAAGAAGCGGACCATCTTGAAGATCCGCTGGCCGTCGCGCTGGTAGAAGTAGCGCACGTCGCCGAGCTTCTCGACGAGGTCGGCGTCGACGCCGGCCTCCTCGCGCACCTCGCGCCGCGCCGCCTGCTCGGCCGTCTCGCCCGGGTCGACGTGGCCCTTCGGCAGGCCGAGCACTCTCTGCCCCTGGGCGCCGCGCCGCGTCGGGACGATCACGATCACCTCGCCGTCGCGCACGACGACGCCGCCCGCCGACAGCTCGCGCGCGTCGTCGCGCCGGCCGTCAGTAGACATACCGCTCGAGCGCCGAGGGATCGTGGACGGTCAGCTTGCCGCGGCCCTGCTCGATCACGCCGGCCCGCTCCAGCACGGCGAGGAAGCGGCTGGCCGACTCGCGCGAGGAGCCGGCGAGCTTCGCGATGTCGGCCTGGGTCGCGCTGACGAGCACGTCGCGCTCGCCGGCGCCCTCGTCCTGCGCCTCCTTCACGAGCTGCATCACGACGTTCGCGACGCGGCTCTGGACCGTCTGGAACGACTGGCTGGCGATCCGCTCGTTGGCGGCGCGCAGGCGGCGGCCGAGCGAGATCACGAGCTTGACGGCGATGTCGGGGTGCTCGCGCATCAGCCGGCGCATGTCGGAGCCAAGGATCGCGATCGCCTCGACGCCGTCGAGCGTCTCGATCGTCGCCGAGCGGCGCTCGTCCTCGAACATCGCCAGCTCGCCGAAGATGTCGCCGGGCCCGAAGTTCGCGAGCGTGATCGTGCGGCCGTCGGCATGCTCGCGGATCACCCGCACATGCCCGCGCTTCAGCACGTAGCAGGTGTCGCTCGCATCGCCCTCGCGAAAGATCACGCGGCCCGGCTCGTAGCGGCGCGGCACGGCGACCTCCGCCACGCGCGACAGCTCCTCCGGGCCGAGCGCCTCGAACGTGGGCACCCGCGCAAGCAGCGCGACGGTGTCCTCGGTGCTCGTTGCCACGCAAGGTATGTATCAGAACGGCGACGAGGCGAGCGCCCGCCCGGACGCCGATTCCCACGTTTCGGGGGGTTTGCGCGGGAAGGCCCACGCAAACCCTCCCGTCGTGGCGCGAGCGGCCCTCCTCAGACCGCGTCGAGCGCCTGCTCGCGGCGTCGCCGGCGCAGCGCGCGCGCAAGCGGCCATGCGCAGGCGGCGAGCAGCGCCAGCGGCACCAGCGCGGCCGCCGCGATCACCGCGACGCCCGCGGTGACGGCGAGCAGCCGGCCGGCGTCGTCGAAGGCGGCGCCGGGGGTGAAGGCGCCGTCGTCGTGCTCGGAGGCGCGCTCGTCGGTCCGGACGGTCAGCGTGACGCGGCTGAAGTCGACGCGCCGGTCGAGCGCCCGCTGGTCGCGCTCCCAGGCGGCGATGCGCCGGTCGAGCGTCTGCAGCTCGCCGCTCAGGCGGTCGATCTCCTCCTGGTCGGTCGCCGCTCTGAGCGCGTTCGCGGTCGCCGTGCGGCGGGCCTCGGCGGCCGACAGCCGGCGCCGGATCGTGACGTGCGCCTGGTTGACGTCGAGCGCCTCGTCGGTGCGCGACAGCGCGCGCGCATCGGGCAGGTCGGAGAGCTGCGCCAGCGCGCGCTGCAGCCGGTCGGCCGGGATCCGCAGGTCGAAGCGCGCCTCCCCGCCGTCCTCGCGGGTCGCGACGGTCGAGGCGTCGACGATCCCGCCGTTGCGGGCGACGACGCCGAGCACGCCCTGCGCGACGTCGCCGAGGCGGTCGGCCGGGGCGCCCAACTCGACGCTCGCGGAGCGCTCGATCTTGCGGGCGGCGCCGCTGGCCGGCGGGGCCGACTGGGCCGCGAGCGGCGGCGCGGTCGCTGCACCGGCGCCGCCCGCGCCGCTGGCCGCCTGCATCAGCCCGCGCCGGCGGCCCTGCAACGGCGCCGCCGATTCGCGCTCGAAGCGGAGCGGCGGAGCGGCGCTTTCGAGCGCGGCTCCGCCGTCGGCGTCGCGCGCCGCCGTTCCGCCGTCCGTGTCGCTCGCCGCCCCACCGCTGAGTGCGTCGCTGATCGCCGCGCCGCCGCTGACGGGGCTGTCGCTCGTACCGCCTCCGCCGCCGGTGACGTCGACGGCGACGACGATCGCGACCAGCGCGGCGAGGCCGGTCGCCGTGGCGGCCGGCGCGAACGGGATGCGGGCGAGCAGGCCGCGGCGGCGGGTGCCGCCGCCCGTGCGGCGCGCCGTCGCCGGCGCGCCGCCGTTCGCGGCGCTCGTACCGCTCGCACCGTCCGCGGCGCTCCCGCCGTTCGCGGCGCTAGCACCGTCCACGTTGCTCCCGCCAACCGCGGCGCTCCCGCCGTCCGCAGAACGCAGCGCGGCGAACGCGTCGGCGCGTGCGCCGGCGAATCTCGTCGCCACGCGCGCGTCGAGCGCGGCGCGGAACTCCGGGTCCGATCTGGGGCGCTCGGCGACGAGCGCCGTCGCGAGCCGCGCGAGGTCGGCCTCCTCGGCGCCGACGGGGTTGCCGGCGAGGGCGGCGTCGATCGCGGCCAGCTCGCGCGCGGCGGTGGGATCGGGTGCGCTGCTACGACGGCGCATGGCAGGCCTTCCTCAGCTTCGTCATGGTGCGGTGCAGGAGCGTGCCGGCGTTCGTCTCGCTGACGCCGAGGACGGAGGCGATCTCGGCGTTGGAGAGGCCGGCGTGGAACTTGAGCGCGACCAGCTCGCGCTCGCGCGGGGCGAGCCGTTCGAGCGCGGCGCGGACCGTCGTGCGCGCGAGCGCGTGGTCGGCGGCATCGTCGACCGCCGTCGCCTCGGCGTCGCGCGGATCGGCCGCGAGCGCGGCGTGGCGTCTGCGCCTGCGCAGCTCGTCGAGCGCGGCGTTGCGCGCGATCCCGAACAGCCAGGCGCGCTCGTCGCCGCGCCGGCGGTCGAACGAGCGCCGACGGCGGTAGGCGCGCTCGAACGCGAGCGCCGTCACGTCCTCCGCGGCCGCGGCGTCTCGCAGCAGCGTCGCGACGTATCCGTAGACGTCGTCGCGGCTGGAGCGGTAGAGCGCCTCGAAGCGCTCCCAGCTGGTGTCCACGGCCGTCGGCGTGGCGGTCATGGTGGCGTTCACACCGACACTACGCGCCAGCCGGCGCGCTCGTCACAGGAATCTCAGGCGAACAGCCGCGGGTCGTTCGTGATGACGCCGGTGACGCCCATCGCCGCCAGCGCGCGGATGCGCGCGGCGTCGTCGACGGTCCAGACGTAGCACTCGCCTCCGGCCGCGGCGATCGTCGCGACGAGGCGCGGCGTCACCAGCCGCCAGTGGACCATCAGCGCGTCGCAGCGGCCGGCGCGCAGGGCGGCCGCGGCGCGCGCCGGCAGGGCGCTGCGCATCAGCTGCAGGACCGCGAACGCCGGCAGCTTGTACAGCGCCGAGGTGGTGTAGTCGCGGCGGGCGCGCGGCACCGACCAGCCGAGCCGCAGCCGCGGCTCGTAGGCGCGGACGCGGGCGAGGCTCTCCAGATGGGTCGAGGAGATCAGCGTCCGCTCGACGAGGTCGTGGGCGCGGAGCGCGTCGACGACGCGCAGCTCGTAGCCGGGGAGCTTCAGGTCGACGTCGAGCTCGATCCCGTCGAACGGCTGGGCGGCGAGGTGGGCGAGCCCGTCGCCGAGGCCGAGCGGCGGCTCGCCGCCGCGCAGGTCGCCGTAGTCGTGCGCCAGCAGCAGCCGGCCGCGGGCGACGTCCGGCCGGCCGTCGGCGCCGAGGTCGGGCAGCACGTCGAACTCGATCATGTCGACGCCGGCGGCGAGCGCGGCGTCGAAGCTCGCGAGCGTGTTGCCGGGCGCGATCAGGTCGGCGCCCTTGTGGCCGATCCGCTTGACCGTCATCGCTGGCATCCCGGGCACCAGTAGGTGATGCGGTTGTCGTCGCCCTGGCCGCGGGCGCGGATCGTCTCGCCGCAGCGCGGGCACGGCATGCCGGCGCGCTTGTAGACGCGCCGGTCGTCGCGCTCGGAGGGGAAGCCGTCGACGCGTGCGGCGGCGAGCATCCGCGGGCGGGCGTGCTCGACGATCGCGACCGCCTCCTCGTCGCGCACGTCGCGCACCGGCCGCCACGGGTCGACCGCCGCGCCCCAGCAGCCCTCGGTCTTCCAGATGTTCCCGATCCCGGCGACGTTGCGCTGGTCGAGCAGCGCGTCGCCGATCGTGCGCGACTGGTCGTCGGCGCGCAGCCGGCGCAGGAAGCGCTCCGGCGCGAAGTCGTCGGCGAGCAGGTCAGGGCCGAGCGCGCGCAGGCGCTGGTCGAAGCGCGTCCGCGAATCGGTCATCAGCTCCAGCACCGGCCCGTCGAACTCGACCACCTCCACCTCGCCGGCGCGCACGACCAGCCACGCCCGTCGCGGCGACTTGCGCCAGCGGGCGCCGGGCGGGTAGACGGCCCAGGCGCCGTTCATGCGCAGGTGGGAGTGCAGCGTCAGGCCGCCTTCGAAGCGCAGGAAGAGGTGCTTGCCATAGGGGTCGACGCGCGTGACGCGCCGCCCCGCCAGCCGCTGCGGCCAGCGGTCGGGCGCGTGGCGCGGCTGTGGCGTGCGGATCTCGTCCGGCACGTTGCCCTCCAGCACCGGGCGGATGCGTCGCGCGGCGCGGAGGATCGTGTCGCCCTCGGGCATCCCACACAGGGTACGAAGCCCGGCCAGCCGCCGGTGAAGGAGCTGTGAGCGCGGCGGCCGTCAGGCGCTGGTGACGACCGCCTGCGCGGCGAGCGCGCGGGCGCGGCGCGGGTCGAGCTTGCCGGCGCCGGCGCGCTCCGCGTTCGCGGCCGCGGCGCCGAGCGCCAGCGGCAGCGTCTCCGGCCAGCGCGGCTCGCCGTCGCCCTCGGCGTCGAGCGCGACGAGCAGGCCGCCGAGGAACGAGTCGCCGGAGCCGTTCGGGAACGGGCCGCGCGCGTCGACCGAGCCGCGCCACAGCGAGCCGCTCGGGTCGACGAGGTAGGCGCCGTCCTCGCCGGCGGTGACGATCGTCGCCGGCGCGCCGAGCCCGAGCGCCTCGCGTCGCGCCGACAGCAGGTCGTGCAGCGCGAGCGCCGCGGAGCGGGGCTGGTCGTGGCCGGTCGCGCCGTGGGCCTCGTTCGCGTTCGCCTTCACGAGGTCGGGCGCGGCGCCGAGCGCGGCGGTGAGCGCCGCGCCCGACTGGCCGACGGCGACGCGCGCGCCGGTCTCGCGGGCCCGCTCGACGAGGTCGGCCGAGGCGCTCGCCGGGACGCCGGGCGGCAGCGAGCCCGAGACCGACGCCCAGCGGGCGTCGGTGACCGCCGAGACGCGCTCGGCGAAGCGCTCCCACGCGGCGGGGTCGGTCGACTCGCCGCGCTCGTAGAACTCGGTCGGCCTGCCGCTCTCGGGATCGGCGGCCGACAGCGACGTGCGCGTCTCCCCGGTCGTCCAGACGACGTCGGCGCGGATCGCGTTGTCGAGCAGCTCGTCGGCGATCCAGCGCCCGGCGTGGCCGGCGAGCAGCGCGATCGCGCGCACGTCGCCGCCGAGCGTCGCGGCGGCGCGTGCGACGTTGAGGCCCTTGCCGCCGGCCGTCGCGACCAGCTCGGCGGGACGGTGGATCGCCCCGGCGCGGACCTGGTCGGCGACGAGGAAGAAGCGGTCGATCGAGGGGTTGGGCGCGAGCGCGGCGATCATCTGGGCAGTCCTTCGCGAGCGGAGCGGTGCGGTGCGGCGGCGGCCACGATAGCGCTGCGGCGGTCGTCGCCCGCGTCCGCCTCGTGAACGGGCCGGCCGGTCGGGTGTGCCCGGGCTCAGCCGCGCTCGACCGGCACGTCGTCGGGCAGCGGCGTCTCCTGCGGCGGCGCGCTGTGGGTCGCGTCCCATGCCGTCCAGGCGATCCCGTCGCGGCCGAGGTGCTCGCCCGCGGCGCCGAGCGCCAGCAGCACGAGCCGCTGCGGGCGCTTGTTGACGAGCTGGCGTCTCACGCCCGGGGCGACGCGCACCAGCTCCCCGACGCCGAGCCGGTGCTCGCCGTCGACGAGGGTCAGCGCCAGCTCGCCCTCGAGCACGAGGAAGACCTCCTCCTGGCGCTCGTGGGCGTGGATCCGCCCCCGCTGCCCCGGCTGGAGGGTGATCAGGTTGATGCCGAACGAGGTGACGCCGAGCTGTCTGCGCAGCGGCTGGAACCGCTCGCCGCCGCCCGGGTCGAGTCTGCCGAACGCGATGCCGTGCTCCATGCGGTCGATGCTACCCCTGGCGGGGTGGCGGCCGGCGGCGCGCGACGGCTGGCTAGGCGCTGAGCGTCAGCCGGCGCGGGCCGGCGCTGAAGCCGACCTCCGCGAGCATCGCCTCCCAGCGCGTGCCCATCACCGGCTCGCCGTCGACCTTCTCCAGCGCGATCCGTCTGACGCGTCCGGCCCGGGTGTGGTCGGCGAGCGCCAGCAGCGCCGGCATGAGCCGCGCGTCCTCGGCGTCGACCAGCGTCTGCAGCGCCTTGCCGCCGCGCTCCAGGTAGAGGATTGGCGCCCCGCCGGCGAGCACGACCGTCGCGCCGGGCGTCCGCGACGGGCGGCGCGTCTCGCCGTCGCGCTTGGGCCACGGCAGCGCGGCGCCGAACGGCTGCGCCGGATCGGTCGCGGCGAGCACGAGCGGCGGCGCCTCCTCCGGCGCTCTCTGCGCCCGCAGCCGCTCGACCGCGCCGGGCAGCGCGAACTGGGCGCCGCCGAGCCCCTCGACGAAGTAGCCGCGCCGCGCGACGCCGAGCGTCTCCAGCTGCGACAGCTCGCTGTAGATCCCCGAGAAGCCGCCGACGACGCCCTCGGCCAGCACCAGCTCGCGCGTGAGGATCCCGTAGCGCTCCAGCAGCAGCTCGGCGAGCGCCCGCCGTCGCGCCGAGGGGTCGTCGGGCTGGCCGGGCGCCGGCGCGAACAGCGGCGCCGTCAGCGACCACCGTCCCTGCACCTCGGCGCGACCGGCGCCGCGGCGGGAGGAGAAGCGGCGGCCGGCGCGCATCGACGCCCGTCTCTGCGCCCGCGCCAACGTCAGCCGCGGCGCGCGCAGCGGCGCGAAGGCGTCGTTGGTGACCTCGCCGGCCCAGGCGAGGTCCCACAGCGCCTCCTGGATCTGCTCGGGCGGGAACGAGAGGTCGACGAGCAGGTCGGTGAAGAAGCACGAGCCCTGCGCCAGCCGCTCGCGGACCGCGGCGTGCTCGGGCAGGTCGAGCGCCGGCGCTCTCCCCGCGAGCGGCGGCGGTCCGATCAGCGGCGTGTCGTCGCGGAAGTAGAGCGCGACCTTGCCGTCCCTGCGGCCGAGCGCGCCGGCGCCGACCCAGACCAGCTCGCCGCTCGCGCACAGCTGGTCGATCCACGTCGCCGAATAGGCGCCGACGCGGCGTGGCAGCACCTCCGTCTCCCACGTCGACGGCGTCAGCGCCAGCCCCTGAAGGGGGACGAGCTGCTCGCGCAGCCGGTCGACGCCGGCGCCGCCGGGCGGATGGCGGTCGACGCCCTGCCAGCCGGGCAGGAAGGTCGCGAACGCGCGCTGGTCGGCCGGCTCGATCTCTCTGCGCAGCACCGCCAGCGAGGCGCGCCGCAGCCGCCGCAGGACGTCGGCGTCGCACCATTCGCGCGTGCCGGAGATCCCGCCGGGCCGCAGCTCGCCCTGGACCAGCTCGCCGTCGCGCTCCAGCGCTCTCAGCGCGATCTCGACCCCGCCCACGCCGAGCCCGAAGCGCACGCGCGGCTCGTCGGTCGTGAACGGCCCGTGCGTCTGGGCGTAGCGGCGCAGCAGCCGCACGAGCGCGTCGGGGACGTCGGCGAGGAAGGCTTCCGGCAGGCCGCCGGGCGGGACGACGCCGAGCGCGTCGCGGTACATGCCGGCGTCGGCGGCGTCGATCCAGCGCTGCTCGCCGCCGACGCGCACGAGCACGGCGCGGCGCTCCCGCTCCAGCTCGGCGAGCCACGCCGCCGCGACCGCGACGGCCTCGCCGGCCGCGTCGCCGCCGGGCGCGTCCTCGCTCGCGCCGCGCCCGCCAGGCGCGACCCGCTGCGCCGCCTCCGCGCTTGTCAGATCGCCCACTCGCCGCAGCACGTCGTGCAGCTCGTCCTTCGTCGTCGCGCGGGTCCGCTCGGAGCGATGCTGGAGGTCGTCCTCGACCTGGTCGAGCGCGTCGGCGTCGATCAGGTCGCGCAGCTCCTCCTGGCCGAGCAGCTCGCGCAGCAGGTCGCGGTCGAGCGACAGCGCCGCCGCGCGCCGCTCGGCGTTGGGCGTGTCGCCCTCGTACATGTAGGTCGCGACGTAGTCGAACAGCAGCGAGGAGGCGAACGGCGAGGCGGTCGCCGTCTCGACCTCGACGATGCTCAGCTCGCGCCGCTGCAGCTGGGTCAGCAGCTCCCGCAGGCCCGGCAGGTCGAGCACGTCGCGCAGGCACTCGCGGTAGGTCTCGAGGATGATCGGGAACTCGCCGTAGCGCTTCGCGACCTCCAGCAGGTTCTGCGACTTCAGCCGCTGCTGCCACAGCGGCGTGCGCTTGCCGGGGTAGGCGCGCGGGATCAGCAGCGCGCGGCCGGCGTTCTCGCGGAAGCGCGCGCCGAACAGCGCGCTCGACGACAGCTCGGCGACGACCGCGTCCTCCAGGGCGTCCGGCTCGATCAGCGCGAACTCTGCGCCCGGCGGCTCGTCGGCGTCGGGGAGGTGGACGATGATCCCGTCGTCGGACCAGATCGCGTCGGCCTCCAGCCCCAGCTCGTCGCGGATCTTCGCGCTCAGCGCCAGGCCCCAGGCGGCGTGGATGCGCCCGCCGTACGGGGACAGCACGCACAGCCGCCAGTCGCCGATCTCGTCGCGGAAGCGCTCGACGACGATCGTGCGGTCCGACGGGATCACGCGCGTCGCCTCCTGCTGCTCGCGCAGGAAGTCGAGCAGGTTCCTCGCCGCTCTCGGGTCGAGGTCGTATCTCCCCGACAGCTCCTCGACCGGCCGGTCGACCGCCCAGCGGCTGAAGGCCCCGATCGCCTCGCCCAGCTCCTTCGGCCGTCCGACGCCGTCGCCGCGCCAGAAGGGGACGGCGCCCGGCGCGCCCGGGGCGGGGGTGACGATCACGCGGTCGCGGCCGATCTCCTCGATCCGCCACGACGAGGCGCCGAGCAGGAAGACCTGGCCGGGCCGCGCCTCGTAGACCATCTCCTCGTCGAGCTCGCCGACGCGGCGCCCGTCGGGCAGCGTGACCATGAAGAGGCCGCGGTCGGGGATCGTGCCGGCGTTCGTGACGGCGAGCTGGCGGGCGCCTCTGCGCGGCCGCACGACGCCGGCGATCCGGTCCCAGACGATCCGCGGCCGCAGCTCGGCGAACTCGGAGGACGGATAGCGCCCGTCGAGCATGTCGAGGACGTTCTCCAGCTGCGCGCGGCTCAGCTCGGCGTAGGAGTGAGTGCGCGTGACGCGGGCGTGCAGCTCGTCGACGTGCAGCTCCTCCTCGCCGGCCGCCATCGCGACGATCTGCTGCGCGAGCACGTCGAGCGGGTTGCGCGGCACGACCGTCGGCTCGATCGCGCCGTCGCGCATCCGCTTGGCGACGACCGCGCACTCCAGCAGGTCGGCGCGGAACTTCGGGAAGATGCGGCCCTTGCTGGTGTCCCCGACGTTGTGGCCGGCGCGCCCGATCCGCTGCAGGCCGGCGGCGACCGACTTCGGCGACTCGACCTGCAGCACGAGGTCGACGGCGCCCATGTCGATCCCCAGCTCCAGCGAGGAGGTCGCGACGATGCAGGGGATCTCGCCGGCCTTCAGCTGCTCCTCGACGACCAGCCGCTCCTCGCGCGCGAGCGAGCCGTGGTGGGCGCGGGCGATCTCCAGCACCGGCCGCTGCGCGTCCGCGCCCTCGGCGCCCTCGCCGTCCGGCGGCTCGTTGGCCAGCTCGTTCAGCCGCAGCGCCAGCCGCTCGGCCGAGCGGCGGTTGTTGACGAAGATGATCGTCGAGCGGTGGTCCTGGACCAGTCTCAGCAGCTCGGGGTAGATCGCCGGCCAGATCGAGCGCCGCGTCGCCTCGCCGCCTCTCAACGGATCGAGCGGGTCGACGTTCGGGTCCTGCTCGGGCTCGACCATCGACTCGACCGGCACGTGGATCTGCAGGTCGAGCGGCTTGCGCACGCCGGTGTCGACGATCCGGCATCTGCGCTTCGGGCCGACCATGAAGCGGCCGACCTCCTCCAGCGGGTTCTGCGTCGCCGACAGCCCGATCCGCTGCACCCCTGCGCGCCCCTCCGACTCGCCGACGAGCGCGTCGAGCCGCTCCAGCGTCAGCGCGAGGTGGGCGCCGCGCTTGGTCCCGGCGACGGCGTGGATCTCGTCGACGATCGCCCACTCGGCGCCGGTCAGGATCTCGCGCGCTCTGCTCGTCAGCATCAGGTAGAGCGACTCGGGCGTCGTGATCAGCACGTCCGGCGGGTTGCGCAGCATCTGCTGGCGCTCTCTCTGCGGCGTGTCGCCGGTGCGGATCGCGACCGTGATCTCGCCGTCGGGCGCGATCCCCTTCAGCGGCGCCCGCAGGTTGCGCTCGATGTCGTAGGAGAGCGCCTTCAGCGGCGAGACGTAGACCAGCCGCGTCCGTCTCTCGCCATCCGGCAGCGGCGTCGCAGCGAGCCGGTCGAGCGCCCACAGGAAGGCCGCGAGCGTCTTGCCCGACCCGGTCGGCGCCGATATCAGCACGTGCTCGCCGGTCGCGATCGCCGGCCACGCCTGCTGCTGCGCCTCCGTCGGCGCCGCGAACGCGCGCACGAACCACTCCCGCGAGCGCGGCGTGAAGGAGTCGAGGGCGGCGGCGGGCGATCTCGGCATGCGGCTCGTCTACGAGCCTAGCGCCACGCGCGAGCGGATGCGAACGTCTGTTCGGACAATATGTGTATGTTCTTTGTGATCCTGCGCATATACGGGTATCGTCTCTCGTATGAGCACGTTGAGCCGGCGGACGCAGATCCTCCTGGACGAGGAGCGGTACGCGCGCCTCGAGCAGGCGGCGCAGGCGAGCGGAAGATCGGTCGCGGCGGTCATCCGCGACGCGATCGACGCCAAGCTGGCGCGCGACGAGACGGCCGGCCGCCGGCGAGAGGCCGTCGACTGGCTGCTGGCGCAGCCGGCGCCGCTCGACCCCGAGCCCGAATGGGCCGTCCTCAAGGCCGAGATGCTCGACGGCTTCGGCGCATCGCCCGCCGCCTGATGGCGAAGGCGCTGCTCGACACGAACGTCTTCGTCTACGCGATGGGCGGGCCGTCGCCCTATCGCGAGCCGTGCCGCAGGATCATGGAACTGCTGGCGACCGGCGCGATCGAAGGGGAGGTCAGCGTCGACCTCGTCCAGGAGTTCCTCCACCAGCGCCTCCGCCGCACCGGCGATCGCGTCGCCGCGGCGGCCGCGGCGCGCCACGTCTCCTACCTGGTCGCGTTGCACGACGTCACCGGCACCGAGTTCCTCCGCGCGCTCGCGCTGTTCGAGCGGCACGAGCAGCTCGGCGCGCGCGACGCGATGTTCGCTGCGATCGCGCTCAACCGCGGACTCGACGCGATCGTCACCGCCGATCGCGGCTTCGAAGGGATCGCCGGCCTGCGCCGCGTCGACCCGCTCGACGAGGCGGCGGTCGCCTCGATCTGCGGGTAGGCGCCCCTTACGGCGCTCCCATCCCCGCCAGCTCGCGCGCTCGCAGGAAGACGGCGTCGATCATCGGCTCGGTGAGGCGGCCGGTGAAGGTGTTCTGTTGGCTGGGGTGGTAGCAGCCGACCAGCGCGAAGCGCTCGCCGAGCAGCTCGGCGCCGTGGCCGAATCTCGGCCTTGGTCGCGGCGCCGGGTCGCCGAGCGCGGCGCGCAGGCGCAGGGCGGCGTCCCACGCGAAGCTGCCGAGGCAGACGATCGTGTCGACGTCGCGCAGCAGCCTCAGCTCGCGCTCGGCATACGGAAAGCAGGTGTCGCGCTCGGCCGGCGACGGCTTGTTGGCCGGCGGGGCGCAGCGGACGGCGGCGAGCACGTAGGCGCCGCGCAGCTCCAGCCCGTCGTCGAGCGCGATCGACGTCGGCTGGTTGGCGAGGCCGCAGCGCCACATCGAGGCGAACAGCCAGTCGCCCGAGCGGTCGCCGGTGAAGATGCGGCCGGTGCGGTTGGCGCCGTGGGCGGCCGGCGCGAGGCCGAGCACGAGGATCCGCGCGTCCGGGTCGCCGAAGCCCGGCGCGGGGCGGCCCCAGTACTCCTGATCGGCGAAGGCGGCCCGCTTCACGCGCGCCACCTCCTCGCGCCACGCGACCAGCCGCGGGCATCTGCGGCAGTCGACGATCTCGGCGGTCAACGCCGCGAGGCCGACGCGGTCGCCGCTCACCTGGCGGCTCCGCGGGCGATGCTCCGCGCGTGGGCGGGTGCGGCGACGATCACGGGCGGCCGCCTCAAACGGGCGGCTGGCGCTCGCCGAGCAGCCCGATCGCGAGCCGCTCGATCACCGGCTCGAGGTCGAGCGGGTGCGCCGGCTGGCCGAGCCGGACCTGGCGCGAGGCGAGCTCGACGATCGCGCCGACGATCGCGAACGAGTCGTCCGGCGAGGCGAACCGGGGGAAGCCGGACTGGCGCGCCATCCGCTCGTTCTCGCGGTCGACGACGCGCGCGAAGCGCTCGAGGATCTCGTCGCGTCTGCGCGCCGCCGCGGGCCCGGCGCCGATGATCTCGACCAGCAGCGTCTGCGCCTCGTTGGGGAACTCGACCAGCGCCTGCAGGAAGGCGCGCATCCCCTCGCGCCAGCGCTCCAGCGGATCGTCGCCGGCCGCCGTCGCCGCGCGCACGATGCGCCCGATCAGCACCTCGTAGGCGTAGTCGAAGAGGGCGATGATGCACTCCTCCTTGTTGGCGAAGTGCTCGTAGAAGGTCGCCTTCGACATGCCGGCCGCGCGGCTGATCGACTCCGCGCTCGCGTCGGCGTAGCCGGTCTCCGCGAAGACGGCCGCGGCCGCCTCGAACAGCCGCTCACGCTGAAGGCCGAGCCGCACCTCGAGCGGCGGGGCATGGCGTCCGCGCGGAACGGCGGTGCGCGGGGTGGTGCGGTCGGAGCTGGCCATCGCGGGGGATCGAGAGGAGTCTAACTCCGCCGCGCAACCGCCGCCGGCCCGCGCGAAGCGGCGACGTGCCAGGCCGCTCAGCCGAGCGCGCGGCCGTACTGGCGCTCGTAGTACTCGCGGTAGTCGCCGGAGCGGATCGGCTCCCACCACCACGTGTTCTCGCGGTACCAGTCGACCGTTCTGCGCAGCCCCTCGTCGAACTGCACCTGGGCCTCCCAGCCGAGCGCGCGCAGCTTCTCGGAGGCGAGCGAGTAGCGGCGGTCGTGGCCGGGGCGGTCGGTGACGTACTCGATCAGCGACTCGTCGTTGCCGGTCGCCGCGACGATCCGCTTGACGACCTCGATGTTCGGGCACTCGTCGGGCCCGCCGACGTTGTAGACCTCGCCGGCTCTGCCCTGCTCCAGCGCATGGCCGATGCCGCGGCCGAAGTCGGTCACGTACAGCCAGTTGCGGACCTGCATGCCGTCGCCGTAGACCGGCAGCTTGTCGCCGTGCAGCGCGTTCAGCACCATCAGCGGGATCAGCTTCTCCGGGTACTGGTACGGCCCGTAGTTGTTGGAGCCGCGGCAGATCAGCGTCTCCAGCCCGAAGGTGTGGAAGTAGCTGAGCACGAGCAGGTCGGCGCCGGTCTTCGTCGCGCTGTAGGGGGAGGAGGGCTGCAGCGGCGACTCCTCGGTGAAGGAGCCCTGCTCGATCGAGCCGTAGACCTCGTCGGTCGACACCTGCAGGAAGCGGACCCCGGCCTTGCGCGCGGCCTCCAGCAGCACGTAGGTGCCCTGGCCGTTGGTGACGACGAAGGCGTCGGGCTCGGCGATCGAGCGGTCGACGTGGGTCTCGGCGGCGAAGTTGACGACGGCGTCGACGCCCTCGATCGCGTCGGCGACGGCCTCCGGGTCCTCGATCGCGCCGTGGACGAAGCGCACGTCGTCGATCACGTCGTGGAGGTTCTCGCGCCGCCCGGCGTAGGTCAGCTTGTCGAGCACGACGACCTCGTCGCCGTGCTCCTTGACGCGGATGCGGACGAAGTTGGAGCCGATGAAGCCGGCCCCGCCGCAGACGAGCAGCTTCATGCAGTCACCTTTCGTGCGTGGAGGAAGTCGGAGAGGCCCTCCTGCCATCGCGGCAGGCGGGGCGCGTCGTCGCGCTCGCTGACGAGCGCGCTGAAGGCGGGACGGGGCGCGGGCCGCGGCATCTCGGCGGTCGTGCACGGCAGCACGCGGCAGGCGACGTCGGCCTGGCGGAAGATCTCGGTCGCGAAGGCGTTCCACGAGCACGGCTCGCCGCCGCCGGCGACGTGCACGATGCCCTCGGCGGCGCGCGCCTCGCCAGCCGCGAGCGACACCAGCGCCGGCGCGAGGTGGGCGGTCGCGGTCGGGAAGCCGACCTGGTCGGTCACGACGGAGAGCTCGTCGCGCTCCGCCGCCAGCCGCAGCATCGTCGCGGCGAAGTTGGCGCCGCCGACGCCGAACAGCCACGACGTGCGGACGATCGCGTGCGAGCCGCCGGCGGCCGCGACGGCCTGCTCGCCCTCCAGCTTCGTCGCGCCGTAGACGCTGCGCGGGCCGGTCGCGTCGGACTCGACGTACGGCGCGGCGTCGGCCGGCCGGTCGCCGTCGAAGACGTAGTCGGTCGAGACGTGGACGAGCCGCGCCCCCGCGTCGGCCGCGGCGCGCGCGAGCACGCCGGGCGCGGTCGCGTTGACGGCGCGCGCGCCGTCTGGATCGGCCTCGGCGCCGTCGACGTCGGTCCACGCGGCGCAGTTGACGACCGCGTCGGCCCGGGCCCGCGCGAGCGCCGCCGCGACGGCGTCCGCGTCGGTCACGTCGAGCTCGGCGCGCGGCAGCGCGACCGGCTCCAGGCCGGCGGCGCGGGCGGCGCGCACGACGTCCTGCCCGAGCATCCCGCCCGCCCCCGTCACGAGGACGCGCGAGCTCACGTGGTCACCGCGAGCGGGAAGGCGAGCGTTCCCAGTGGAAGCCGAGGCCGCAGGCCGAGCGCTTTCACGGGATCCCGATCTCCGAGTTGTCGCCGACCATGAAGCGGTGCGCGCGCGGCTGGCGCGCGTCGCGGTGGATCTTCACGTTGCGCCCGAGCAGCGACGACTCCATGCGGCCGTCGAGGTTGCGCACCGAGGAGCCGGCGAGCAGGATCGAGTGCTCGACCTCGGCGTTCTGGACCTCGCAGCCGGCGTCGATCGCCGTGTACGGCCCGACGTAGCAGTCGGTCAGCCTCGTCCCGGCGCCGATCACCGCCGGACCGCGGACGGTCGCGCGGATCAGGGTCGCGCCGGCCTCGACGATCACGCGGCCGTCGACGGTCGAGTCGATCAGCTCGCCCTCGATGTGCGGCTCGATCGCGTCGAGGATCAGGCGGTTGGCCTCGAGCATGTCGTCGAGCCGGCCGGTGTCCTTCCACCAGCCGCGGACGACGTGCGGCTCGACGCGGCGGCCGCTGTCGACGAGGTGCTGGATCGCGTCGGTGATCTCCAGCTCGCCCCGTCTCGACGGTCTGATCGCGCGCGCGGCGTCGTGGATGCCGGGCGTGAACATGTAGACGCCGACGAGCGCGAGGTCGGTCGCCGGCTCCTTCGGCTTCTCGACCAGGCGGGTCACCGACCCGTCGCCGTTCAGCTCCGCCACGCCGTAGTTCTCGGGATCGTCGACCGGGGTCAGCAGGATCAGCGCGTCCGGCTCGTTGGAGCGGAACGCGTCGACGAGGTCGAGCATGCCGCCCTGCAGCAGGTTGTCGCCGAGGTACATGACGAACGGCGCGTCGCCGAGGAACGGCTCGGCCGTCAGCACCGCGTGCGCCAGGCCGAGCGGCTCGTCCTGGAGGATGTAGGTGATCTCGACGCCGAACTGCGACCCGTCGCCGGCGACCTCCCGGATCTCCTCGCCGGTCTCCGGCGCGATGATGATCCCGATCTCGCGGATGCCGGCGGCGGCCATCGCCTCGATGCCGTAGAAGAGCACGGGCTTGTTGGCGACCGGCACGAGCTGCTTGGCGCTCGTGTGCGTGATCGGCCGCAGCCGGGTGCCCTTGCCCCCGGACAGGATGAGCCCTCGCAGATCCTTCATACGCTCGGGGAGGGTAACGGTCCCGCTGCGCCGATGTTTCGCCGATCCGGGCGCGGTCAGTAGACGCCGCCGAGCTTGCGGTGGTCCCAGGTGACCGGCGCGGACTCGGCGACGAACTGCATCGCGACCCGCTTCGGCGCCTGCGTGCGGACCATCTGCTCGACCTCCGGCGCCAGGGCGGTTCCGGCGCCGCCGCCGTAGCGGGCGAACAGCTCGAGACCGAAGGCGGTGACGGTCTCGACGTCGCGGTGGATCCGCGCCCGCGCCTTCACCATCACGCCGCGCAGCTGCTCGTAGCTCTCGCCTGCCTCGACCTGGAGCGTGACGCGGTCGTCGCGCTCCAGGTTCCTCACCTTCTGCGATCTCGCGTAGGTCCAGGCCCAGATCTCGCCGTCGCGCACCGTGTACCAGAGCGGCATCAGGTGCGGCCAGCCGTCTCTGCCCACGGTCGCCAGGACGACGGTGCGCTGCTCGTCGAGGAAGGCGGCCAGCTCCTCCTCGCTCATGCGGATCAGGTCGCGTCGGCTCATGGCCGGCGAGCGTAATGCACGCGGGTCGCGCGACGGCTCCGGTCGCCGGCGCCGCGCTCAGGCGTGGGCGAGGCGCGCGGCGGCGGCGCGGACGGCGTCGCGCGCGTCCTCGGGCTCGAGCACGGCGGCGTCGCCGGCCTCCTTGAGCACCTCGCGCACGAGCCAGTCGATCCCCTTGAAGCCGAACTCGACGACGATCGCGCCGTCGGCCAGCTCCTCGACGACCGAGCGCTCCTCGCGCAGCCAGCGGGCGCGCTCGGGGGAGATCCAGACGCGCGCCCGGCGCGACGCCTCGACCTCGCCGGTTCGCGGCCAGCCCTCGACGTCGCGCGACGGGTCGACCTCCGGCCGCGGCTCGAACCGCTCCCGTTCGATCGTCGCCTGCTTGATGCGGTCGAGGCGGAAGTGACGCACGCCGGCTCTCGCCGGGTCGTAGGCGGCGACGTACCAGCCCTCGCGGCCGTTGATCAGCGCGTACGGCTCGACCGTCCGCTCGGAGAAGACGTCCTCGTTCTCCTTGTAGTACTCGATCCTCAGCAGCCGGCGCTCGTGGACGGCGGTCGAGACGGTGCGGGCGATCTCGTGGTCGTCGCCGGCGCTGGCGACCTGCAGGCCCTCCCTGATCGGGTCCTCGCCGAGCGCGGCGACGACCTTCTCGCGCACGCTCGCCAGCGACCCCTCCGGGATGTAGTCGCCGATCAGGTCGATCGCCGCGATCAGCGCCTTCGCCTCGACCGGCAGCAGCCGCGCGGGCCGCGCGAACGAGTCGCCGTAGGCCTCCGGGTCGGCCATGATCGTGCCGTCGTCGAGGACCTCGGCGTAGAGCACGTAGGAGCCCGCGCCGAAGTTGACGACGTTGAGCACGCCGATGTCCTCCTGCAGCTCCTGCTCGCTGATCTGCAGCCGCTCGCAGACCTCGGCGGCGGGGATCCGCTCGCCGGCGTGGCCGGCGGTGATCAGGATCGAGGCGAGCGTGACCAGGCGCGCGAACCGCTCGGGGCGGATCGCGGCGGCGTCGCGGCGGCCGTTGCCGCTCCCGCCGCCGTTGCTCTCCGCGCTCCGCTCGTTCGCGGCCGGCGGCGCCACCTCGGGGCCGTCGGTGTGGCGCTCGACCAGCAGCGCGAGGCGGTCGTCGAGCTCTCTCACCAGCTCGGGCGGGCCGAGCAGGCGGGCGTGCTCGCCGAGGCCGAGCACCCACGCGACGAGCTGGCGGGCGTCGGCGTACGCGGTCGCGAAGACGCGGTCGTCGGCCTCGCCCTCGTGCGGCGCGGCCGGCCGCAGCTCGCCGTGGCGGCCGAAGTGGCGCTCGATCTGCCAGGCGATGCGGCCGGCGATCAGCACCTCGGCGGTCCCGATCGGGTCGCCGAACTGCCACTGGATGCGGTTGGCGTAGACGCGCGGGTCGAAGTCGGCGGGGCGCTGGAAGTCGTGCTCGGCCTTCGAGGCGTAGGCGACCTTGCCGCGGATGCGCGAGAGGCGGAAGACGCGGATCGCGTCGCGCTCGTGCGAGCGGCCGACGAGGTAGAACTGCCCGCCCTGGAACAGCAGCTGGTAGGGGTCGACCCTGCGCGTGCCGAGCTCGCCGCGCTGCATCGTGAAGTAGTCGAAGACGATCGTCTTGCGGCGGAAGATCGCGGTCTCGATCTTCGCCAGCCGCTGCGACAGGTCGTGGCCGCCGGCCGAGGCGGTGATGCCGAGCGCGATCGAGCGCTGCTCGGGCGCGTCGAGCGGGCTCGGCTGGCCCCACGAGATCTGCTGCAGCGCCAGCCGCAGCGGCTCGGCGTAGGCGAACTCGCCGTCGAGCAGGCTGAGCGCGGTGTGGAGGCCGGCCAGCTCCTCGTTGGTGAACTCGATCGCCGGCAGGTGGAAGTTCTCCGGCGGCAGCGAGTAGTTCTCCTGCTCGGCGAGGCCCTCGACCGGCTTGTCGACCGACAGCTGGATGCCGAGCGCCTCCAGCTCGGAGCGGTCGGCGTAGAAGCGACGCGCGAAGGCGTCCTCGTTCATCGCGCTGTAGCCCTCGACGTCGCGCCGGATCTCGGGCGCGGTGACGGGCCGCCGCTCCGCCATCAGGTAGCTGATGAGCGACAGCTGGCGGATCAGCTTCTCGGTGTCCTTCGCCATGTGGTCGCGACACTGTAGTCAGCGGGGCTTTGCCGCCTTTCGGTGTAGCAGGACATCGCCCGCTATTTGCGGACTTTTGTGCCGGCCCGCGGGGGCCGCGAGCGGTCAGGCCGGCGCCGCGGGGCCGTCGCTCGCGCCAGCTTCGCCGCGGGCCGGGAACCAGGCGCCGCCGCCGATCGCCTTGTCGTACGGCGACCAGGCGGCGCCGGGGGCGAGGGCGCGCTCGAGCCGGTCGAAGCTGCCGAGCCGTCCTCCAAGGTTGTCGACCATGTGCACGAGCGTCGCCTCGCGCGTCGCCGGGACGACCGGGCTGCCGTGCGCGAGCGATCCGTGGTGGCTCAGGACGACGTGCAGGAGCGCGCGGGCGAGCAGCGGCGGAAAGCCGCCGATCTCCTCGATCAGCCGGCGGACGCGGAAGTAGCCGAGCGCGATCTCGCCCTGCAGGCGGCCGTCGTCGGTCAGCTCGATCGCGGCGCCGTCGGCGGCGTAGGCGTCGAGCTTGCCGATGTCGTGGACGAGCGCGCCGGTGACGGCGAGGTCGCGGTCGATCCCGGGGAAGGTCTCGGCGAGCGCGCTGACGCCCCGCGCGACCGCCAGCGTGTGCTCGAGCAGGCCGTGGCGGTAAGCCTCGTGGTAGTGCTTGGCCGCCGGCGCGTCGCGGAAGGCCGGCCACGTCGCGCTGGCCGGTCCGAGCAGCGCGTCGAGCAGGGCGCGCAGATGGTGCTCGCGGACGGTCGCGACCAGCGCGCGCAGGTCGGCCTCCAGCTCGGCGACCGGCCGCTCCGGGCCGGGCTCGAGCTGCGCCGGGTCGATCTCCTCCTCGCGCGGCGCGCGCCAGCCGGTCAGCTCCAGCTGCGCGCCGTAGCGCGGGTGGAGCGCCCCGCTGCCGGCGACGCGGACGGCCGCGCCCGGCGCGAACAGCGCCTCGTCCTGCTCGCTCGGCTCCCGCACGACGGCGGCGACGGTCCCGCTGCGGTCGGCGAGCCGGAGGCGCAGCAGCGGGCGGCCGTCGCGCGCGGTGCGCGGCTCGGCCGCGCGCACCAGCAGCGTCCCCTCCCACTCCTCGCCGTCGGTCAGCTCGCGCAGCAGCACGGCGCCGACGATAGAGCGGTGCGCGGACGCGGCGCCGGATGCGCCGAGCGCCGCGCCCGGGTACGGTTGCCGCATGGCGCCCACTCGCACCGCGCTCGTCACCGGCGGCACCGGCGGTCTCGGCACGGCGGTCGTCGAGCGGCTGCTCGACGACGGCTGGCGGGTCGTCGTCCCGTGGGTCGCCGAGCGCGAGCTGCAGCGCGTCACGCCGCGCGACGGCCTCGTGCTCGCGGAGGCCGACCTGTTCGACCCGGCCGCCGTCGCGGCCGTGGCGAAGGAGGCGTCGGCGGACGCGGCGGCGCCGCTGCGCGGCGTCGTCAACCTCGTCGGCGGCTTCGCGATGGGCGCGAAGGTCGCCGACGCGCCGATCGACGAGTTCGACGCGCAGCTGCGGCTCAACCTGCGGCCGACCTACCTCGTCACGCAGGCGACGCTGCCGGCGCTCGTCGCCGCGGGCGGCGGCGGGATCGTCTGCGTCGGCAGCCGCGCGGCGCTGCAGCCGTTCGCCGGCGCCGCCGGCTACGTGACCGGGAAGGCGGCGGTGATCGCCTTCGCGCAGGCGGTCGCGGTCGAGTACCGGGACGACGGCGTCCGCTGCAACGCGATCCTGCCGAGCGTGATCGACACGCCCGCCAACCGCGCCGCGATGCCGAGAGCCGACCACGCGAAGTGGGTCGCGCCGGCGCGGATCGCCGGCGTCGTCGCCCATCTGCTCTCCGACGACGGCGCCGTCACCAGCGGCGCCGCGATCCCCGTCTACGGACGCGCCTGAACGGCGCCCGGCCGCTCGTCGCCGAGCGCGCCGGCCAGCTCGCGGCGGGAGTGGATCCGCAGCTTCAGGTAGGCGTTGCGGAGGTGGAACTCGACCGTCTTGGTCGAGACGAACAGCGCCTGCGCGATCTCGCGGTTGGTCAGCCCGCCGGCGGCCAGCTCGCTCACGCGCCGCTCGCTCGGCGTCAGCGCCTGCACGCCGCTGAGCGCCGGCCGCCGCGGCCGCGCCCCGGCAGCGACCAGCTCGGCGCGCGCCTGCGCCGCGAGACCGGTCGCGCCGCAGCGGTAGGCGGCGTCGAGGCCGATGCGCAGCGTCTCGCGCGCCGCGCTCCGCTGACGCGCCCGCCGCCGCGCGCCGCCGAGGTCGACGAGCGCACGCGCCAGCTCGAGTCTCGCCGGGGAGCGCTCCAGCGCCGCGACCGCCTCCTCCAGCAGCGCGAGCCCCTCGGTGCCGCCGGCGACGAGGCCGGCGACGCGCAGCGCCGTGCCGAGCGTCCGCGGCGCGCCGACGGCGCGGGCGCGCCGCAGCTCCTCGTGCGCCAGCTCGCGCGCCCGCTCGCCGCGCTCCAGCTTCAGCGCGGCGATCGCCGCCTCCGAGCGCCACGGCAGCACCGACGGGCTCGGCGCCGGGATCGCCGCCTGCCGCCGCCCGCATTCCAGCAGCGTCTCCAGCGCGGCCGCCGGGTCGCCGGTCGCGAGCAGCAGCCGGCCGCGCGCGAGCAGCATCCAGTTATAGGTGAACGGCTCGGTCAGCGAGCGGTCGCCGCCGTCGTCGAGCAGTCTCGCCGCCGCCTCCGTCTCGCCGCGGTCGAGCAGCGCGAGCGCCATGTAGCCGGTCGACCACGGGCGTGCCACGATCATCACGGGCAGTCGCTCGATCCCGCCCTCGAGGTCGCCGAGCGCGGCGACCAGCTCGCCGCGCAGGTAGCGGGCGGCGCCGCGCAGCGCCGACATCGCGGCGAAGCCGACGACCGAGCCGCGCGCGCGGGCGTCGTCGAGCCCGGCGCTCGTCATCCGCTCGACGTCGTCGAGCGCGTCGCTGAAGAAGAGGCCGGCGCCCGCGGCGACGTATGCGGTCCCGTCGGAGGTGACCTCGCGCAGCATCCGGTCGCCGCCGAGCGCACGGTGGAGCTGGGCGACCGCGTCCTCCCACGGCAGCGTGCCGAGCATCACGTGCTCGAGCGCCCGCTGCGCGAGCAGCTCGCGCTGGGCCGGGGTGGTCGCCTCGATCGTGCCGGAGAGCAGGTCGGCGAAGCGCGTCAGCGCCGCCTCGCGCGTGCGGAAGTCGAGCCGGGCGGCGCTCAGGTAACCGGCGGTCAGCTCCTCCTCCAGCTCCGGGTCGGCGTCGCCGAGCACCCGCAGCCCCTCGTCGAAGGCGCGCGCCGCGCCGTCGTTGTCGCTCGCCGCGTAGAGGGCATGGCCGAGCTGGGCGAGCGCGCGAGCGCGCGCCTGCGGCTGGTCGAGCAGGGCGATCGCGTCGCGCAGCCGCTCCGGCGCGCTCGGGCGGCCGGCGAGCGCGTCGGCGCGGCCGAGGTCGATCAGCAGCTGCGCGCGCCGGTCGCGCGAGGGGCCCTCGTCGAGCGCGCGCAGGAGGTAGCGCGCGGCCGTCTCGGGCGAGCCGCCCGCGAGCGCGCGGCGCGCGGCGGCGTGGAGGCAGTCGAGCGACCACGGCTCGCGCACCGGCAGCGTCTGCAGCAGGTGCGCGGCGGCGCGGTCGACGCCGGCGTCGCCGTCGTCCTTCAGCAGCCGCGCCGCCTCGAGGTGGAGCTGCGCCCGCTCGGCGGCCGGGATCTCGAGATGGACGGCCTGGTTGACGATCGGGTGGACGAAGCCGAGGTCGGCGGCCGGGCGCAGCACGTCGGCGGTCGCGAGCGCGTCGGCCGCGACGCGCGCCTGCGCCGGCGCCAGCGCCGCGAGCGCGGCCGCCTGCGCGAACGGCGCCGGGTCGCCGAGGACCGCGACCGCCTGCGCCAGCCGCGCCGCCCCCGGCGCGAGCCGATCGAGCCGTCCGGCCGTCGCGCGCGCGATCGTCGTCGGGCCGAAGTCGGCGACGCGGGCGGCGTTGGCGGCGGTCGGCGCGACCGCGGCCGCGACCAGCTCGGCGAGCAGCTCGCGGGTGAAGAACGGGTTGCCGCCGGTGACGCGCCAGCAGGCGGCGCAGAAGGGCTCCTCGGCGCCCGGCAGCGCCGCTCGCACGAGCACCGCGACCGCCTGCCCGCTGAGCGGCGAGAGGTCGATGCGGCGGACGCGCGGATGGGAGGCGAGGGCGGCGAGCGCGTCGCCGTCGGCCGTCGGGCGCGGGCGGGTCGTGACGACGATCAGCAGCGGCAGGTCCTCGCTGCGCTGGGCGGTGTAGAGCAGCGCCCGCATCGAGGCGTCGTCGGAGGCGTGCGCGTCGTCGACGGCGAGCAGCAGCGGCCGGTGCTCGGCGATGTTCTCCGCGACCCAATGGAGCCCGTGCAGCAGCGGGAACTCGGGCGGGCCCGACGCTTCGTGGATCCGCACCCGGCCGGTCAGCGCCGGCTCGGCGTGAGCGGCCGCGCCGGCGAGCACGCGCCGGCGCTCGCGCGGCGAGGCGGCGGAGAGGTACGGCTCGAACAGCTGCAGCGCGACGCCGAACGGGTACTGGCGCTCCAGCTCGCCGCCGCGGGCGCGCAGCACGACGAGGCCGCGCCGCTGCGCCTCGCGCGCGGCCAGCCCGAGCAGGTGGCTCTTCCCGACCCCGGCGGTCCCTTCGAGCACGACGATGCGGCCTTCGCTGGCGTCGGCGGCGTCGAGCGCCTCGCGCAGCGCGGCGATCTCCTCCTCTCGCTCGAGCGGGTCGGAGTCGAGCGCGTGCGCGGCCGCGCGTCGCCGCGGCGCGTCTCCCGAACCGGCCCCCCGGCGGACTTCGGCAGAACTCACGATCCCAACCCTATACGTCCTCGCGGTGCGTCGATAGTCGCCGGAGTGGAAGATCGTCCCAATCCCCAGGGTGGCCGTTGGAAAAGTCTGGGGCGGGCCGCCTGGTGCCTCCGCCCGGCGGCGGGCGTACGGTCTGCCGGCAGCAGGAGAGCGTTCGGACCGGCACGGAAGTGCCGCGCGGTCCTGTCACCGGTGTCGCCGGCCTGTCAGCGATCCAGGCCGTCGGCACGGGGCTCGCGCCCGGTCCGCGACTCGCGCTCCGCGCGCGATCGCCGGCTACGGCGACACCCCCTCGACCCGTACCGGCAGGGAGCGGGGCCCGCCGTCTCGACGGCGGGCCCCGTCCGTCCTGCCGGTCCCTCCCGACGACGGCCGCGATCGCCCCCGCTCGCCTGTACGGCGGCGCGTCGCCGCTGGCCAAGATGGCGCGCCGCCGCCCGGCGACCGTGACGTTTGCTACAAAGTCCGTGGGGCAGATCGCGAGAGGGGCCCCGGGAGAGGAGGCGTCATGGAGCCGTTGTTCGAGCACCGCATGGAGTTCGCCGGGACCGAGACCCGCGTGCTCGAGCTCGAAGGGCGAGGCGACCCGGTCGTGCTGTTCCACGGCTGGTCGGACAGCGCCGACACGTGGCGACACCTGCTCGCCCTGATGGCGCGCGAGGAGCGGCGCGCGATCGCCGTCGACCTGCCCGGCTTCGGCACCGCCGCGCCGGCCGCCGACGGGCCGCTGCTGCCGCAGCTCGACGCCTTCGTCGAGGCGGTCGTGCGCTACGCCGTCGCCGACATCCGCGCGCCGCGTCGAGGCCCGGCCGGCGGGAGCCGCGCCCGCCGCGGCGGCGGTCGCGCGACCGTCGTCGGCAACTCGCTCGGCGGCTGCCTTGCGCTGCGACTGGCCGAACGCGCCGGCGGCAGGCGCTCGCGCGCGCAGGTCGCGCGCGTCGTCGCGATCGCGCCGGCCGGGCTGGACATGGCCGGCTGGTTCAAGGTCGTCGAGCACGACCCGGTCGTGCGCTCGCTGCTGGCGCTGCCGCTGCCGCTCCCGCGGCGGGCCGTCCAGGAGGTCGTCGCCCGCGTCTACGGCGCGCTCGCCTTCGCCCACCCCGAGGCGATCGAGCCCGGCGTCGCGCGCGCCTACGCGCGCCACCATCCCGATCGCGCCGCCGTCGCGCGACTGCTCGCCTCCGGCCGCCGCCTGCTGCCGGAGCTGCGGGAGCCGTTCGAGCTGGGCGCGATCGACTGCCCGCTGCTGCTGATCTGGGGCGACCGCGACCGGATGGTCTACGCCAGCGGCGCCGAGCGGGTGCTCGCCGCCGTCCCGCAGGCGCGACTGGAGCTGATCGAGGAATGCGGCCACTGTCCGCAGGTCGAGCGACCGGAGCTGGTCGCCGAGCTGATCCTCGCGACCGAGCGTCGCGGAGGCGGGCGCCGCGCCGCGTAGGCCGCCGGCGCCGCCGCCCCCGACCGCCTGCCAGACTCTGCGCCGATGGACCTGATCCCGACGCCGGAGCAGCTCAGCGCCGCGACGGCGAACGTCTTCGATCGCATCGTCAGAGGCGGCCTCGCGGACCTGCGGCCGATCCCCTCCGCGATCGTCGACGAGGGGCCGCAGCGGACCGTCCGCCGCTACCTGCGCCAGGGCGAGGAGCGCGGCGCGGCGCCCGGCGCCGACGACCGCCCGCCGGTGCTGCTCGTCCCGCCGCTGGCCGCGCCGGCGACCTGCTTCGACCTGCGGCGCGGCTGCAGCGTCGCCGAGCATCTGCGCGCCGCCGACCATCGCACCTACCTCGTCGACTACGGCGCGATCGCCTTCGGCGACCGCAACCTCGGCATCGAGCACTGGATCGACGAGGTGATCCCGCGCTCGATCGACGCCGTCCTCGCCGACTCCGGCGCCGAGCAGGTGCAGCTCGTCGGCTGGTGCCTCGGCGGCATCATGGCGCTGCTCGTCGCCGCCGACCAGCCGGCGCGGATCCGTTCGGTCGCGATGGTCGCGAGCCCGATCGACTCGAGCGCCGTCCCGCTCGTCGCGCCGCTGCGGCCGCTCGTCAACCTCGCCGGCGGATCGGTCGGCACGCTCGCCTACAAGGCGCTCGGCGGCGCGCCGGCGCCGCTCGTGCGGCGGGCGTACCAGCTCGCCGGCTTCGACAAGTACGTGATGAAGCCGTTCACGCTCGCCACCAACCTCGACGATCGCGACTTCCTCGCGCAGGTCGAGGCGGTCGACCGCTTCATGGCGTCGATGCTCGCCTATCCCGGCCGCACCTTCGGGCAGATCTACCACCGGATGCTGCGCCGCAACGACCTCGCGCAGGGCCGGATGGTGCTCGGCCAGCGGACGATCGAGCTCGCGGGCGTCACCGCGCCGGTGCTGTCGATCGCCGGGGAGGGCGACGGGATTGCGCCGGTCAAGGCCGTCCACCGCGTCGCCGAGCTGCTGCCGGGCGCCGCCTCGGTCAGAGTCGCCTCGGCCCCGGGCGGCCACCTCGGCGTGCTGACCGGTCGCGCCGCCCGCCGCACGACCTGGCCGCTGATCGACGCGTTCCTCGAAGAGACCGCCGTGCCGCCGGGCCGCGCGCGCCCGCCGCGCAGGCACCTGCGCGCCGTGGCGTGACAGGCCGCGGCCGGCGGCCTCGCGCGCTCCACTGGGAGCGCTCGCCCGGCGGCGCGCGCTCCCGGGCTGATCAGAGTCCCGGCGGGTGGCGGACGGTGAAGCCGGCGCCGCTGCGCGGCGCCGTCTGCCAGCGCGAGCCGGTCTGCCGCAGCCCGCTGGTGTCGAAGCGCAGGCCGGCGACGTACATGTAGGCGTGCTCGCCGTGGGCGTAGATCGTGATCCATCTGCCCGGGCCGGGATCGCCCCAGCGCGCGAGGTCGCCGGAGACCATCGGCCGGTCGAGCAGGCCGGCGGCCGCGAACGCGAAGCTGATCGACGCCGAGCAGTCGTAGGCGGTGTCGATCCAGGTCTGGTGTCCGCCGCCGTAGCGGTACGGCAGGCGGGCGATCTGGTTGCCGGCGTGGATCACGGCGCGGACGACGTCGGGCGCCCCCAGCGGCGCGACCGCGAGGCCGTCGGGCGTCAGCGCGGCCTGCTGGCCCGAGGGGATCCCCGACTTCCGCAGCTCGGCGCGGATCTCGGCGTCGGTGCGCGGCTGGGGCAGTCTCGCGGGGTCGGTCGTGTCGGCGTGGGCGTTCGGGTCGAAGTTCGTGCGCACGCCCGCGTCGGGGTCGACGGCGGTCGGATTGCGCTGGAGCTTGTCGACCGCCTGCTCCTCGTACCGCGGCGGCGGCGCCGCGGCGGTCGCCGGCGGCGCGGAGGCGCCGGTCGCGGTCGGCTCGCTGGTGCCGCAGCCGGCGACGGCGGCGGCCCCCGCCAGCAGGAGCGCCGCGAGTGCGGCGATGACGGTGGTCCGCAGCCTCACCCGACCGAGTATGACGAAGCGCGCTCGCGCATCTGCCGGCAGCGACGGCACGCTACGGTGTGGCGGCGATGCCCTCCCGTCCCCGACGCGCGCTCGCCGCGCTGCTGCCGGCGCTCGCGTGCGCCGTCGCGCTCCTCGCCGCGCCGCTCGCCTCCGCCCACCAGGGCGATCCCCGCTACCGCTCGCTCGTCGGCGAGCTGCCGCCGGCGCTCGACGGCGTCACGGTCGAGATCCTCAACTACGACGACCGCATGGAGCTGGTCAACCGCGGCGGTCGCGACGTCGTGATCGAGGGCTACAACAGAGAGCCGTACGCGCGCGTCGACGCCGACGGCACCGTCGCCGTCAACCGCAACTCGACGGCGTACTACCTCAACGACGACCGCTACGGCCAGGAGGAGGTCCCGGCCGCGGTGCGGGAGAACCCGAGCGCGGCGCCCGACTGGCAGGTGCGCGACAGAACCGGCCGCTTCGAGTGGCACGACCACCGCATGCACTGGATGGCGAGAGGCGTCGCGCCGCAGGTCAGAGACCAGTCGGTCAGAACGAAGGTCTTCGACTGGTCGGTCCCGCTGACGGTCGGCGGCAGAGCGACCGCGGTCACGGGGACGCTGTGGTGGGTCGGCGAGCAGGGCGGCGGCTTCCCGGTCGCCGCGATCGTCGCGCTCGTCGCCGTCGCGCTGGCGGCCGCCGTCGCGGTCGTGGTCGTGCGCCGGCGCCGCGGCGGAGGCGACCGCCGCCCGGCCGGCGAAGCCTGGTAGCGCCGCACGCCGACGGGCCGCGCGCCCGGCGGCGAGGCCGCGCTAGGAGGCTCTCTCGCGCCGCTGGCGCCAGGCGGCGCCGGGCGGCTCGACGCGCGGCGCCGGGAAGCCGGCCTCGACGAGCGTCCGCGCCCACGCCTCCGGCGCGGCGTCGCCGCGGTGGAGGACGCGCAGCGTGTCGGCCTGGGGCGTCTGCAGCACCTCGCGGATCTCGCCGTGGACGAGCAGCGTCCAGCGGATCTGCGTGTGGCGGGCGGCGGCGTTGTACGACGGGAAGCAGAGGTCGGATGCGTGCACGGCCAGGCTCCTTCGCGAGCAGGCTTCAGGGAGCGAGGCAGTCGTGACCTCATGGAGGCGCCGACGTGAGCGCCTCGGGAAACGCTACCAGCGCGGGCGATCGGCGCACGCCGGTCGTCCGCGCGCCGACCGCGCCGCAGGCGCGCCGACGAGCGCGCCGTGGTATGACTCGCCACTCATGCTCGGGGCCGACCTCACCAGCGCCGGGCGGTTGCGGCTCCTGCCGCTCGCCTGTCTCACGCTCGTCGTCGTCGCAGCGGCGCTCACCTCGCCGCTGACGCTGGCGATGCTCGCGCCGGCGCTCGTGCTGCTCGGCCTCCTGCTCGCCGGACGCACGCCCGGCGAGGAGCTGATCCTCCGCCTGCGCCGCCGCCGCACGGCGCGCATGCCGCGCGCCGCGCGCACGATCGAGCGGCAGTACGCCGTGCTGCTCGCGCAGCGCCCCGGGCGCCTGATCGGCTGCGCGCTCGCCGTGCGCCCGCCGCCGGCCGCGGCCGCGCTCACGCACGCCGCGTAGCTCCGTCGGGCCGGTCCTGCCCGACGTGGGCCGCGCTCACGTCAGGTCGACCGAAGGAGCACCAGATGTCCCGTCTCGGACGGGCGTCGCGGCTCGTTCCCGCAGCAGCGGGCGCAGGGTGCGCGACCTCCCCGGCGGGCCCCCGCGAGGGGATCCACGACAACCGCATCGCCGCTCGCCCGCGCCGCGCCGTCCGCGTCGCGGCACTCGCCGGCATGCTGCTCGCCCTGCTTGCCTGCCTGCTGCCGGCGAGCGCGGCGGCGCATGCCCAGCTGGAGTCGACGACGCCGCAGCGCGGCGCCGTCCTGAGCGGCGCGCCCGAGCGGGTCGTCTTCCGCTTCAGCGAGCCGGTCGAGGCGAGCTTCGGCGCGGTGCGCGTCTTCGACGCGGCCGGCGGACGGGTCGACGAGGGCGACGCCTTCCACCCCGGCGACCGCTCGGACGAGATCGCCGTCGCGCTGCGGCGCGATCTGCCGGACGGGACCTACACGGCGACCTATCGCGTCGTCTCCGCCGACTCGCACGTGATCTCCAGCGGGATCGTCTTCTCGATCGGCAGAGCCGGCGCCGCCGGCAAGACCGTCGGCGAGCTGCTCGCCGGATCGGACGCCGGCGCCGACGTCGACGCGCTGCTGGGGATCGCCCGCGGCGTGCAGTTCGGCGCGATCGCGCTGGCGCTCGGCGCGCTCGCCTTCCTCGTGCTCGTCTGGCGGCGCGCGCTGCCGGAGGCGCTGCGCGGCGCCGCCGCACGCTCCACCGCGGCCAGCGCCTTCGCGGCGCGGCTGCGGCTGATCGTCTGCGCGGCCGCGGCGGCGGGAGCGCTGAGCGGTCTGCTGGGGATCGCGATGCAGGGCGCCGAGGCCGCCGGCCTGCCAGCGCTCGACGGGCTGAGACCGGCGATCGTGCGCGAGACGCTCGAGACCCGCTTCGGGACCGTCTGGGGCGTCGGGGTCGTGGCGTGGCTGGCACTCGGCGCGCTGGCGTGGGCGCTGCTGCGCGACCGCGGCAGCCGCCGCGGCGGCGCGGGCACCGACGAGGCGCGCGGCGACGCGCCCGCCGGCCCGGCGGCCGCCGCGTGGCTGCTCGCGCTGCCCGCCGCCTGGCTCCTGCTGCTGCCCGGCCTCGGCGGCCACGCGGCGGTGCAGGACCCGGTCGCCCTGCTGCTGGGAGCCAACGTCCTCCACGTCGCCGCGATGGCGCTGTGGACCGGCGGGCTGGCGGCGCTGCTGCTGGCGCTGCCGGCGGCGACCCGCGCGCTGGCCGAGCCGGCCGACCGCACCCGTCTGCTGGCGGCGGCGCTCGCGCGCTTCTCGCCGCTGGCGCTCGGCGCCGTCGGCGCGATCGTGCTGACCGGCGTCGTGCAGAGCGTGAAGCTGCTCGACCTGCCCGGCGACCTTCTCGACAGCGGCTTCGGCCGCGCCGTGCTGGCGAAGGTGGCGCTGCTGCTGGGCCTCGTCGCGATCGGCGCCTGGCAGCGGCGGCGCTCGCTGCCGCGGCTGCGCGCGCTCGCCGCCGCGGAGGAGCCGCCCGGCGGCGCCGGCGTGCTGCTGCGCCGCGCGCTGCGCGCCGAGCTGCTGCTGCTCGCCGGCGTGCTCGCGGCGACCGCGGCGCTCGCCGCCTCCGCGCCGGGGACGCAGACGCAGACGGGCCCGTTCGACGAGACGACGGCGATCGGGCCGCTCCAGCTCCAGCTGACGGTCGACCCGGCGCAGGTCGGGCCCAACGCCGTCCACCTCTACGTGATCGACCCGCGCGACGGCTCCCAGTTCCGCGGCGCGAGAGCGGTGCGCCTCAGCGCGACGCAGCCCGACAAGGGGATCGGCCCGGTCAGAGAGGTCCCCGACCTGGCCGGCCCCGGCCACTGGACGCTCGCCGCGATGCCGTTCGGCGTCGCCGGCACCTGGGAGGTGCGCGTCGCCGTGCGCGTCTCCGACTTCGACGAATACGAGACGACGGTGGAGGTGCCGATCGGATGACGACGCACCCTGGATGGACGAGCTGGACCTTCGACCCGGCGATGACCGCCGCGCTGCTGCTGGCGGCATGGGCGTACGCGCACGCCTACAGACGAGCGGCGCGCGTCGCGCCGAGACCACCCGGGCCGAGCCATTGGATCCCCTACGCGGCAGGGCTCGCGGTGCTCGCGATCGCGCTGCTGTCGCCGCTCGATCCGATCGGCGAGCAGTACCTGATGTCGGCGCACATGGTCCAGCACGTGCTGCTGGCCGACCTGGCGCCGGCGCTGATCGTGCTCGGCCTGCGCGCGCCGGTCCTGCCGCTCGGCCTGCCGAAGGCCGGTCTGCGCTGGATCGCCCCCGGCGGCCGGCTCGGGCGCTTCATCCACGTCGCGACGCGGCCGTGGGTCGCGCTGCCGGTGTGGGCGCTGGCGACGTGGGGCTGGTCGATCCCGGCCGTCTTCGACGCCGCCGCCGCGAACCCGCTGCTGCACGGCGTCCAGCACGCGACGCTGTTCTACGCCGGCCTCGCCGTCTGGTGGCTGATCGTCGACCCGCTGCCGAGCGAGCGGCGCAAGCCCCACCCGATCCGGCTCGGCTATCTCGGCTTCACGCGGCTGGTCAGCGCCGCCGTCTGCCTCCCGCTGACGTGGCTGGGGACGACGCTCTACCCCCGTTACGTCGAGGCGCCGCGCGCCTACGGCCTGTCGGCGATCCAGGACCAGCAGATCGCCGGCGCCGCGATGTGCCTGCTCGAGTTCCTCATCTTCGGGCTCGCGCTCGCCGTCGTCTTCCTCGACCTGCTCGGCCGCGACCAGCGGCTCGCCGACCGCACCGAATCGCTGTTCCCGACCCCTCGGAGATCGACATGAGAACCTGCCTGACGCGCGGCGCGCTCGCCGCCGCGGCCGCTGCCGCGCTCGCCCTGCCGGCCGCCGCCTCCGCGCACGTGACCGTCGTGCCGTCGAGCGCGCCCGCCGGCTCCTACGCCGTCTTCGACGTGCGCGTCCCCAACGAGCGCGAGGACAGCGCGACCACGAAGGTCGAGGTGAAGCTGCCGCCCGGCTTCGTGAGCGCCTCCTACCAGCCGGTCCCGGGCTGGAGAGCCCGCGTCGCGAAGCAGCGGCTGAGCAGACCGATCGAGACCGAGAACGGCCCGATCTCCGAGCAGGTCGACACGATCACCTGGACCGGCGACGGCTCGGCGGCCGGCCGCATCCCGCCCGGCGCCTTCCAGGACTTCGCGATCTCGGTGAAGCTGCCCGACAGCGCGGGCGAGACGCTGACGTTCAAGGCGCTGCAGACCTACGCGAGCGGCGAGGTCGTGCGCTGGATCGGCGCGCCCGACGCCGACGAGCCGGCCGCGCAGGTGACGCTCACCGCGGCCGCCGGCGAGGGCGACGGCGCCGGGGCCGGCCACGGCGCCGGCGCCGCGGAGGCCGACGGCGACGACGCGAGCGCGCCGGCCGCCGCCTCCGGCGACTCCGACGACGACGGCTCCTCCGACGGCCTCGCGATCGCCGGGCTCGTCGCCGGGATCGCCGGCCTGCTCGCCGGCGGCGCCGCGCTGCTGACCGCCCGCCGCCGGCCCGCCTGACGCCGATCCTCGACCGCACCAGACCAGGAGACCCCATGCGCACCCGCACCATCCTCACCGCGGCCGCCGCGACGGCCGCGCTCGCGCTGCCGTCGGCGGCGCAGGGCGGCGTCGCCCCGGCCGGCGGCCAGGCCGCTCAGGCGGCGGCCGAGCACGACCGCGGCGCCGCGGCCGGCCCCCGCGCGGAGGCCGCCCACACCGCCGTCGTCCGGCGCACGCCGGGCGCCGGCGCCCGCGCCCGCAACGTCCGCACCGTCTCGATCACCTTCTCGCAGCGGCTCGTGACCGGGAAGCTCGACGTCTACCGCGGCGCCAAGCGGGTCGCGGCGCGCCGCTCGGGGCCGAGCGGCGCATCGGTCCGCGCGACCTTCGCGCGCAAGCTCGCGCCGGGCCGCTACACGGTCCGCTGGCGCGCGGTCGCCGGCGACGGCCACGCGCAGAGCGGCTCGTGGAGCTTCCGCGCGCGCTGAGCTGACGTCGATCGGCCCGATTGCGGCCTCTTGATCCTGTCGTAAGGTCGCACGGCGATCATCAACCGCCGTTACCATCGCCCTGGGCCGCCATCTCGCGGCCCTGGGGGATGGCGAGTCAAGTTCGAAGCGGGCGGCCGCGACCGGCCCTCCGCGTGCACTGGATCAGGAGACCGAGGAACATCGCGATGGCGGAGACGAGCGGAACGAGAAGAGAGCGGCGCGCAGCGGCGCGCGCGGAGCGCCAGGAACGCGAGCGCGCCGAGGCCGCCCGCGCGAGACAGCGCAAGCGGCTCTTCCAGCTCGGCGGCGCGCTCGCGCTCGCCGCGGCGATCATCGTCGTGATCGTGATCGCGACCGGCGGCGGGGACGACGGTCCGACCAAGCAGGCGGGCGAGCCGGTCGCCGGCGCCAACGACACCGCCGCGCTGCTCGCCGGCATCCCGCAGAGAGGCGCGGAGCTCGGGGACCCGAGAGCGCCGGTGACGCTGATCGAGTTCGGCGACCTCCAGTGCCCGTACTGCAAGGACGCCTCCGACGACGTGCTCCCGCCGATCATCGAGGACTACGTCAGAGACGGCAGAGTCAAGCTGATCTTCCGCGACGTCGCCTTCCTCGGCGACGACTCGATCCGCGGCGCGCAGATGGGCGCCGCCGCCGGCCTGCAGAACAAGCTGTGGGACTTCGTCCACCTCTTCTACATCAACCAGGGCGCGGAGAACTCGGGCTACGTGACCGACGAGTTCCTGCGCGAGATCGGCGGCGGCGTCAGAGGCCTCGACGTCGACAGAGCGATGGACGACCGCGCCAACCCGGAGGTCCAGAGACAGATCTCCGAGGCGCAGAGAGAGTGGCAGGGCTACGGCCTCACCGGCACCCCGTCGTTCGTCGTCGGCAGAACCGGCAGCGAGCTCGAGCCGGTCGACATGGAGCAGGGCCTGACCGTCGAGACCCTCTCGACCGCGATCGACAGAGTCCTGGCCGAGCAGGGCTGATCCGATGAGCGATCGGGTCGTTCACCGCGTGCTGCTGGTCCTCTCCCTGATCGGGATCGGGATCGCCGGCTACCTGACCTACATCCACTACCGCGGTTTCGACCCGATCTGCGCGGTCGGCCACGGCTGCGAGAGAGTGCAGAACTCCGAGTGGGCGAAGCTCGCCGGGGTGCCGGTGCCGCTGATCGGCCTGATCGGCTACGTCGGCATCTTCGGCTCGCTGCTCGTGCGCGGCGAGCTCGCCCGCCTGGCGACCGCCGCGATGGCGTACATCGGCTTCGCCTTCTCGATGTACCTGACGTATCGCGAGATCTTCACGATCGAGGCGATCTGCCAGTGGTGCGTCGCCAGCGCGATCGTGATGACGCTGATCGCGATCTTCGCGACCGTTCGCGTACTGCGCTCGGACGACGATGCGTCGTACGCTTCGAACCTTGAGCGAGAACCGGAGCACGAGCCTGCCTGATCGTCGGTTGCCCGCCGCGGCGTCCCTCGCCGCGGCGTTGCTGTTGCTGGCGGCGGCGCTGCCGGCGAACGCCGAGGCCCACGGCCTCGTCGGCCGGACCGACCTGCCGATCCCGCAGTGGCTGTTCGCGTGGGTGGCGGCGATCGTCCTGATCGTCTCGTTCGCCGCGCTGAGCCTGCTGTGGCCGCAGCCGCGGCTGGAGCGGGCGCAGCCGCGCCGGCGGTTCGCGGTCCCGCTGCCGCTGCGGGCGCTCGTCTCGGCGCTCGCGGTCGGCGTCTTCGCCGTCGTCGTCTACGCCGGCTTCGCCGGCACCGAGGTCGCGACCGCCAACATCGCGCCGACCGCGATCTACGTGGTCGTGTGGGTCGGGGTCCCGATCGTGAGCGTCGTGCTCGGCGACGTCTGGCGGGTCCTGAGCCCGTGGCGGTCGGTCGCGCGCGGGATCGCGTGGGTCGCCGCGGCCGCCGGCCGTCCGCTGCGCGCGCCGTTCGCCTACCCGCGGCGGCTCGGCCGCTGGCCGGCGGCGCTCGGCATCCTCGCCTTCGCCTGGCTGGAGCTGGTCTACGTCGACCGCGACGTGCCCTCCACGCTGGCGGCGCTGACGCTCGCCTACGCGCTGATCCAGCTCGCCGGCATGGGCCTGTTCGGGATCGAGACGTGGCGGACCCGCGGCGACGCCTTCGGCGTGCTGTTCGACCTCTTCGGCCGGATCGCCCCGGTGGAGCTGAAGGACGGGGTCGTCTCGACGCGGCCGCTGCTCGCCGGCCTGCCGAGATTCGACGCCGCGCTGCCCGGGACGGTCGGGCTGCTGGCGGTGATGATCGGCACGACGACCTTCGACGGCGCTTCCAACGGCGAGGTCTGGCGCACGTTCGCCGACCCGCTCGGCGATCTCTTCCGCGACCTCGGCTTCGGGCCGACCGTCGCCGCCGAGCTGACCGGGACGGTCGGGCTGGTCGCCACCGTCGTGCTCGTCGGCGCCTTCTACTGGCTCGGCATCGCCGGCATGCAGACGGTCGGCGGCGATCACTCGACGCCGGAGCTGGCGCGGCGGTTCGTCCACACGCTCGTGCCGATCGCCTTCGGCTACCTGCTCGCACACTACTTCTCGCTGCTGGCGTTCCAGGGGCAGGCGCTCGCCTACCTCGTCTCCGACCCGCTCGGCGACGGCTCCGACCTGTTCGGGACCGCCAACGCGACCGTCGACTACACCCTCCTGTCGACGTCGGCGATCTGGTACGTCCAGGTCGCCGCGCTCGTCGTCGGCCACGTCGCCGGCCTGATGCTCGCGCACGACCGCGCGCTGGCGATCTACCGCGACGCGCGCGAGGCCGTCCGCTCGCAGTACTGGATGCTGGTCGTGATGGTCGGCTTCACCTGCCTCGGCCTGTGGCTGCTGTCGGCGGTGGGGACGTGAGCGTGCCGAGGCTCGGCATGCGGCCGCGGTTCTCGTCGCGAGGGCTCGCCAGGGGCGCGCTCGCGCTGTTGCTGCTGTGTGCCGTCGCGCTGCTCGTAGCCGGCTGCGGGTCCGGCGGGGAGGATCAGGGCGGGACGGGCGCCGGCGGGGGCGGCGGCCGCTTCGTCGCGGCCGGGACGCTGCCGGAGGGGCTGGCGGGGAGAGCGGCGCCGCCGATCAGGCTGACCGACGGACGCAGCGGCAGAGCGTTCGACGCCGCCGACCTGCGCGGGCGGCCGTACCTCGTCACCTTCCTGTTCGTCAACTGCCCCGACGTCTGCCCGCTGATCGGGCAGGAGCTGCGCCAGACGCTCGAGCTGCTGGGGCCGCAGGCCGACGATGTCGCGGTCGTCGCCGTCAGCGTCGACCCGCGCCACGACACCGCCGAGGCGGTCCGGACGTGGCTGAGACGGCAGCGCCAGCCGGAGCAGTTCCACTACCTGATCGGCTCCGAGGAAGAGCTGGCGCCGGTCTGGAGAGGCTTCTACGCCGCGCCCCAGACGCCCGGCGACCCGGAGAGCGCGCACACGGCGGTCGTCTGGCTCGTCGACGCCCAAGGCCGGCTCCAGGGCAAGGTCGGCGCGGGCACCGCCTTCGACCCCGGCGACCTCGCGCAGGACGTCAGAACGCTGCTGTCCGAACGCTGATCGCCGGCGACGCTCCCAACCGGGGCGCGCCGTAGCATGGGGAGGTCAGACGTTCACCGCCGCCGGAGGTTCCCCCGATGACCGAGTTGCTGCTCCCCCGCCTCAAGCAGGAGATAGAAGCGCGCCTGGCGGAGCTGCGACCGCTCATCGCCGAGATCGAGCAGCTGGAGGCGGCGAAGGCGGCGCTGCTCGCCGGTGCCGACGCCTCGGCCGTCGCGCGGCGGCCCAAGCCGGCCCGCAGAGCGGCCGGCGCCGGCGGCGCGCGGTCCGCGAGCGCGGCGGGCGGCGGGCGCGCGAAGCGCCAGCCGGCGAGAGACGACGGCGAGCGCGCCCCCCGCGGCGCCAACCGCGACGCGATCCTCGCGATCGTCGAGGAGCGCCCCGGCGTCTCGGTCGCGGAGATCGCGTCGGTCACGAAGATCGCCAAGCCGACCGTCGCGACGACGGTCTCCAAGCTCAAGCGCGAGGGCGTGCTCGCCGACGAGGCCGGCGGCGTCAAGCTCGCCTCGCGCCAGGCGCTGACGCTCTCCGGCCCGGCCGAGGTGCCCGCGACGGCGGAGAAGGCCGAGAAGGCTGAGAAGCCGGCGAAGGCCGACAAGGCCCGCAAGGCCAAGGCCGAGAAGGGCCGCGAGGCCGAGCCCGCGAAGGCCGAGACGGCTGAGCCGCCGGCGCGCGACGAGGGCCTCAGCGACGCCGAGTGGGCCGAGGCCGCGCCGGCTTCCGGCGACGGCGACGCGTAGCGGGCGCGACGGCACGATGGCCGAGCGCGAGATCGCGATCCGCGGCGAGATGATCCGGCTCGGCCAGCTGCTGAAGCTGGCCGACCTGGTCGAGGTCGGCGCCGACGCGAAGCTGCTGCTCGACGACGGGCTCGTGACGGTCAACGGCGAGGTCGAGCAGCGACGCGGCCGCCAGCTCCACCGCGGCGACGTCGTCGCCGTCGAGGACGAGGCGGTCCGGGTCGTCTGAGCGGGGCGTCCGCTGCCCCGCCCAAAGGCCGGGACAGCGGACGGATGCCGCGCTTACGGTAGGAACGTTATGGTGGGCGACTGGCTCAGCCCGAACCCGGCGCCTCCAGCATGCGTTGCATTGCCGCAGGCCGCTATGTTCCCGGTGAACGTCGCCGGTAGGGTCGTGACTAGGTCAGTCGGTATTCTCGTCCAGTCGAACGGGACATCTCCGGTGAACACGCACGCCGATCCGACGATCTGGAAGGACGCGCCTAGGATCGTCGGTAGTAGGTCGTCAGTCACCCCTATCGTCCACGACGGGAGTCCGACGAGATTGACGGTGACGGGGGTGGTGTTGAGCCGGCAGTTCGCCGTGTTGCCACTCTGGACCGAGCCGATCGCGGTTAGCGGCGAGCTGTAGGGCACTAGCCCTCTCGTGAATCTGATGTCGAGTATGACGTTGCACGAGAGCGTCCCCGCAGGGCTCGTCGTCGTGAATAGGCCTAGCGACGTGGCCGTGATGAGATTGTCAGTGTCTATGGATATGCCGGTCGAGGCCGACGCGCTGCCTGCAACGGCAGCGAGCAGCATCGTGGCGAGTGTCGCGGCAAGTGCGACAACGCGAGACAGCTTCATCTGGTGCTCCTCATATGGGGCGGCCGCGACGTGCGGCCGCGGTTCGATGACGGCGAGCTGCCCTCATCAGCTCGCGGAGTGACGTGACACCTCCCCCCGAGTTCGGAAACCGGCGAGGGCTTCCGGCAGGCCCAACACTATCAACCGACATATAGTAGATCAAGAGTCTTCTAAAAGGTAAGCCATGCCTCTTTGGGCAGGCGCCAGTCTTCTGGTGCGGCATGTATCCACTTTTCCGCGTATAGTTGGATCACCAGGTAGTGCGACGGAGGAGATGGTGTGCCCAGCATCGACCGTGGGCGGATGCGTCCGCCCACCGTGGTCAGGCGATCCCAGATGGGACGCTCAGGGGGGCGGAGGGACGGGGGGAGCAGGCGAGACGATGTGGACAGGTCGCGATGGCGTGACGCGCTGCCGAGGGGCGGCCCCGCCGCGGCGCTCGCGCTCTCGATGACGCTGTTGCTGGCGGCAGGCGCGCGGGGAGAGGCGCCGCCGCGTCACCTCGAGATGGTGACGCCGCCGGAGAAGGGCAACAACGACGTGTCGAGCCGCACGGGCTCTACGCAGGCGTCGGCCGATGGCAGCAGGGTCGTCTTCCGTTCTGCGACGCCGTTCCCGGGCTCGGTCGGCTCCGGGCTTGGAAATGTGTACCTCGGATCGCGGACGGCGACGGGGTGGGACCTCGCGACGCTGACGCCGCGCCAGGCACCCAATGCGACGGCCGGCCAGATAGGCGCCGGCTTCGACGCGTTCACTGACGACCTCTCGGTCGGTGTGCTGCACGCAAGTGATCCTCCGCTGACACCCCACGCCATCGGAGGCGAAGGCACAAGCAACATCTATCGTGCGACTCCCCTCGACCGCTCGCCGAGCTACGCCCTGGTGACGGCGCCCCGCGTTCCCGGACTCATGACGATGTTCGGCACGTATGCGGGTTCGAGCCGAGACTTGAGGACCGTCGTCTTCGAGACGGTGGGCGTGCCGGGACTGACCTCGGATGCCCCGAACGATCTCGGCTCCCAGGCGTATGCGTGGACTGCGTCTGAAGGGCTGCGGTATGTCGGAGTGCTGCCCGACGGCTCGTCGTCGACGACGGGAGCCACCGTCGGTCTCGGTGCGATGGCCGGAAACGCCACGCAGCCTCCGTTCGCAGTCTCCGACGACGGTGACAGCGTCCTCGTCACCACCGGCAACGCCACGGGGGCGGGTGGGCGCCTGTACCGGTGGCGGAGCGACGGCCCGACCGAGGAGCTGTCGAGATCGCGGCGAACGCCGCCGGACGCGATCACACGCCCGGCTCGCTTCGAGGTGGCGGCAGCCGATCACTCGAAGATCTTCTTCAGCAGTCAGGAGAGACTTACCGACAACGCGGTCGCGAGAGGCGGAAGAGGTGCGAGAGCCGACCTCTACCTCTACGAGCCGATGTTCGACACGCTGACCGACCTCACGATCGCTGACCCGACTGGCGGTGGCGTGCTCGGCGTGCTCGGGGCCGCCGAAGACGGCAGACGCATCTACTTCGTCGCGACGGGTGCGTTGGCTCCCGGAGCGACGTCAGGCAGATCGAATCTCTTCGTCTGGGACGAAGGCGAGGGCATCCGCTTCATCGGCGTGCTGTCGGACGCGGACAACTGGAACTGGAGAGTGTTCGATTCCGTCAAGCCGTCGCGTGTCTCTCGCGACGGCAGACGGCTGCTGTTCGCCTCGGACGAGCCGCAGACGAGCTACGACAACGCGGGCCGCCGCATGCTCTATCTCTACGACGCAGACGCTGGCACGGTCGCGTGCGTCAGCTGCCGTCCCGACGGTCAGCAGCCGAGATCATCGGCAGGGATCGTGACGACCCCCGGGGCGGCTCAGATCACCGTGCAGTACCTGCCACGCGCCCTTTCCGACGACGGTGAACGCGTCTTCTTCAACACGGCGGACGACCTCGTCGCCGAGGACACGAACGGCAGAGTCGACGTTTACGAGTACTCGGCGCAGGGCGTTCGGCTGGTGTCGACGGGCAGAGGCGGCGACGACGCCGTCTTCGCCGACGCGACGCCGCAGGGCGACGATGTCTTCTTCATCACCCGCCAGCGGATCTCCGGCTGGGACACCGACGACAACCTCGATCTGTATGCCGCCCGCTCCAGCGGCGAGCCGCTTCCTGAACCGGGCCTCGGTGGCTCTGAGGAATGCGAAGGAAGCGCGTGCCAGGGGCCGCTCGCGCCTCGCCCGGCGTCTGCGCCATTCGGCTCGCTCGACTTCGTCGGTGACGATGACCCCGTCGAGCCGGTTTGCGCGCGGCGCGCGGACATCCGCGTTTCGACGACCGTCAGAGCGCGTCGACGCGCAGCCCGCTCCGGTGTCCTCACGGTGACCGTGGCGACGCCCGAGCACGGTGGGCTCGCAGTGGCGGCGCGTGCTGCTGTCGGGTCACGCGGAGCGAGTCGCGTGATCGGTTCTGTGAGACGGCCGCCGGACGACGCGAGCGAGCGCCAGATCCGGGTCAGGCTGTCGAGAGCGGCTCGCAAGCGGCTCGCGAAGCAGCGCCGCCTGCGGATCTCGATCCGCGTGACCCTCAGGGGTTGCGACGTCTCACGGACCACGTCGGTCTTGGTGGCGCGCACGGCTCCGAGAAGCGGAAGAAGCCCTGCGAGAGGGGGCCGTCGTGGCCGCTGAGACCCAACGATCCGGAGGCACCGCGATGATGCGAAACATCAGTGGCCGTGTACGTCGGTGTCTTGTCGCCGGCAGCGTGCTGGTGGCGACCGCGATCGCATTGTCCGGCTCCGCCTCGGGTGCCGAGTACGGGGTTGCGGTCTTCGACGGTGCCGTGTCCAACCGGGACGGCTCGGCATACACCCAAGCCGGCGGCCATCCGTGGAGCGCTTCGACCACGATCGAGATCAACTCGCACCAGGGCACCCTCGCGGTCACCCCGGAGGGCGACACGCGCAACATCACGGTCGACCTGCCGGCAGGATTCGTCGGCGATCCGAGCGCTGCACCGCGCTGCCGCGAAGCGCAGCTCGCCGACACGCTTCGATGCCCGAACAGCACCCAAGTGGGGATAACCCGTGTGACCGCAGGGTTCATCGTCCAGGACGCCGCTGCGCCCGTCTACAGCATGGAGCCGCCGCCGGGCGTCCCGGCCACGTTCGCGTTCACCGTTGCGGGCGTTGTCGTCCACCTCAACGCGCGCGTCCGCAGCGACGGCGACTACGGGCTCGCGATCGACGTGCGCGACATCCCCCAGACGCTGCCGCTCGTCAGAACGTCGCTGACCTTCTGGGGCGTGCCGGCCGACAGCTCGCACGACGATCAGCGCGGCTATAACAACGGCGGCCAGACGTGCATAGATTCGAACGCCTTCGGAATACCCTGCTCCAACTCGGCCGGGGTCCCGCGCAAGGCGTTCCTCACGAACCCGATGACGTGCACGCCGCCGGGCGTCGGGCTCGAGACGAGGTTGACGGTCGAGGAATGGCTCAACCCGGGCGTGACGAGAACCGCACGTTTCTTCTCGCACCTGCCGGCGCCGGACGAGGCGACCCAGCAGGGGCCGGAGGGCTGCGATCGGGTTCCCTTCGAGGCGTCGTTGAGCGCGACGCCGACGTCCGCGAGAGCGGGCGCGCCGACCGGATACGTCTTCGAGTTGAAGACGCCACAGAGCAGCAATCCCGACGGTCTCGCAAACGCGCATCTGAAGAAGACGGTCGTGAGACTGCCCGAAGGGGTACGCGTCTCGCCGTCGGCGGCCGCGGGCCTCGAGGCCTGCTCGCCCGGTCAGATCGGCTTGAGATCGCTGGCCGCGCCAGCCTGTCCAGCGGGCTCGAAGATCGGCACGTTGCAGATCGACACGCCGCTGCTCGACGAGCCGATGCACGGGGCGATCCATCTGGCAAGACAGAGAGACAATCCGTTCGGCACGCTGTTGGCCCTCTACCTGGTGGCGAGAGGGCCGGGAGTGCTGCTGAAGCTGCCCGGCAGCGTGGTCGCCGACCCGGTTACCGGTCAGTTGACGGCCACCTTCGACGACAACCCCCAGCTGCCGTTCGACCGGCTCCTGCTGCGGTTCGCCGACGGCCCGCGCGCGACGCTCACCAACCCGGCGTCATGTGGCGTCTACACGACCTCGTCGGAGCTTGCGTCCTGGACCGGCAAGACGGTGACGTCGAACAGCAGCTTCACGATCTCCCGCGACGGCAGCGGGGCGCCCTGCCCGCCGCCCGGCTTCGCGCCGCGCTTCGCAGCAGGGCTTGCGAACCCCGTCGCCGGCTCGTCGTCCACCTTCTCGCTCAGCTTCGGGCGCGAAGACGACGACCAGACGCTGCGTGACATCTCGGTCGACATGCCGCGCGGGCTCGTCGGCGTTATCGCGGCGTCGACGCTGTGCCACGACGCGGCGGCGGCGATCGGGGCCTGTGGCGAGGAGTCGCGGATCGGCTCGACTACGACCGAGGCGGGACCGGGGCCGAACCCGTTCGCGTTGCCGGGCCGCGTCTACATCACCGGTCCGTACAAGGGCGCGCCGTACGGCCTCAGCATCGTCGTCCCGGCGGTCGCGGGTCCGTTCGACCTCGGCACCGTCGTGGTGCGCGCGGCGATCCACGTCGACCGCATGACGGCGCAGCTGCGGGTCGTCTCCGACCCGCTGCCGTCGATCCTCGAAGGGATCCCGCTGCAGGTGCGCACCGTCGAGGTCCGGATCGACAAAGCAGGCTTCATGGTCGCTCCGTCGAGCTGTCGGGTGCAGCAGGTCGCGGCGATGATCGGTGCCCTGGAGGGAGCGAGCAGCGCCGTCTCCTCGCGCTTCCAGGTCGGCAACTGCCGCGCGCTCACGTATGCGCCGAGAATCTCGCTGCGGATCGGGGCCAGAGGTCGGACGGCGGCGCGGCGGACGACGCCGCTGCGCGTCGTGCTGACGATGCCGAGGGGCCGGCAGACGAACAACAAGTCGGTCACCGTGACCCTCCCGCGCAACGTCAACTCGCGGCTCTCCGCGTTGACGGGCGCGTGCACGCGGGAGCAGTTCGAGGCACGTGACTGCGGGCCGCACTCGGTCGTCGGCAGCGCCTTCGCCGTCACCCCGCTGCTGCGCGACCCTCTGCGCGGGAACGTCCACATAGTCAGAACCCCCGGGAACAGATTGCCGGAGCTGTGGGTCGCGCTCAGAGGCGAAGTCCAGATCGATCTCATCGGCAGAGTCAGAATCGTTCCGGGAAGCCTGCAGCTGAAGACGACGTTTGGGGAGATTCCGGACGTCGCGGTCTCCCGCTTCCAGCTCGACTTCATCCCGGGCAGACGCGGCGCGATCGGGTTGGTCAGCGGTATCTGCGCCAAGAGAGTCAGACGTCGGATGATCGCCGACCTCGCGATGGTCGGGCAGAACGGGGCACGCATCACCCGCAGCCAGCGGATGAGGGTCGCCGGCTGCGGGAGAGGCGCCGCGAGAACGAGAAGGAAGGGGAGAGTCGGCGCCGGAGCGAGGGCGAAGGCGCGCGGGCGACGCTGACCGACACGGGAGGGCCTCTCGACCGAGAGGCCCTCCGCAGTGGCGGTTTCGGCTGCTCTGGTGCCGAGAATCCGATGAGCACACCATGCGGACGGAACTCTCGGTACCATGGTCAGCCGACTTTGCGAAGGAAGGACGTCCGGTGCGCTGCGGCGGGCGTCTTTCCATGACTACCTGAAGGAGATTGCGTGGGGCGTTACACCGGCCCGGTCGAGAAGCTCTCACGACGCGAGGGCGTCGACCTTTGTCTGAAGGGCGAGCGTCGACTGAATGGCAAGAGCGCCCTCGAGCGGCGTGGACCGCAGCCGCCCGGCCAGCACGGCAACGCGCGGCGCCGCAGAGAGTCGGTGTACGCCGAGCAGCTGCGTGAGAAGCAGAAGGCGAAGCGCTACTACGGCGTGCGCGAGAAGCAGTTCCGCCGCTACGTCGCCGCCGCCACGAAGAAGCGCGAGGGCGTCGTCGGCGAGCAGCTGCTGCAGCTGCTCGAGCAGCGGCTCGACAACGTCGTCTACCGCCTCGGCCTCGCCTCGACCCGTCCGCAGGCGCGCCAGTTCGTCTCCCACGGCCACGTGCTCGTCAACGGCGAGCGCTGCGACATCGCCTCGCGCCAGGTCAAGCCCGGCGACGTCGTGATGATCAAGCCGGAGGCCGCCGTCCGCCCCGTCTCGACCGCCGCCACCGACCAGATGGGTCGCGTCGGCGCCTGGCTCGAGGCCGACTTCGACTCGCTCGCCGGCAAGGTCCTGCGCCTGCCGACCCGCAACGAGATCGACACGCCGGTCGCCGAGCAGCTGATAGTCGAGTTCTACAGCCGGGTCTGATCCCCGGCCGCGCCGCCGCCGGCCGAACGCCGGCGGCGCCGCTCACCCCAGCGCGCCGCCGAGCGCCTGTCCCAGCACGATCGCCGCGACGCCGAGCGCGACGCTGCCCGCGAGGTTGAGCGCCAGCAGGCGGCCGGCGCCCGCCTCCGCGAGCCGCCAGCTCTCCAGCATCCACGTCGAGAAGGTCGTGTAGCCGCCGACGAGCGCCGTCCCGACCACCAGCATCGCGTCGCCGTCGAGCGCCAGGCCGCTGAGCAGCCCCAGCGCCGCCGCGCCGCTGAGGTTGACCGTCAGCGTCCCGAGCGGGAAGCGGCCGCCGCTGCGCTCGGTCACGAGCGAGCCGACGACGACGCGCGCGACGGCGCCGACGCCGCCGAGCAGCCCGACGGCCGCCCACACCAGCAGGCCGCTCATCGCGCCTGCTCCCGCCGGCGCACCAGATGGCTCGCCAGCACGACCGCGCCGAGCCCCGCCGCGACGCTTGCGGCGCCGTAGCCGAGCGCCAGCGGCCACGCTCCCGCTTCGACCATCCGCACCAGCTCCAGCTGCAGCGTCGAGAAGGTCGTCAGACCGCCGCAGAGGCCCGTGCCGGCGAACGACTGGCGGTAGGTCGGCGGCGGCAGCCTGCGCTGGAGGCGGGCGACGACCCAGCCGAGCAGCAGCGCTCCGGCGACGTTGGCGGCGAAGGTCGGCCACGGCCATCCCGTGACCGTGTGCGGCAGCGCCTCGGCGAGCCCCGCGCGCGCCAGCGACCCGAGCGCGCCGCCGGCGAAGACCGCGGCGAGCAGGCGAGGATCGGGATGGACGCGTCGGGCGCGAGGGCGGGGGCGGGTCTGCGAGATCACGGACGGCTCCGGTCGGGGAACGGGTTCGCAGACGCCATCAGCGGCCGGGCCGCGGTTATGGAGCGGGCATCATCGCTCTGCCGCCGGCGGGCCGGGCGACCGCCGGACAGGATAGCGGCGGCGGCCGCGTCCTCACCCCCGGAGCAGTGGCGGGGGGGGGGGGGGGGGGCCCCCCCCCCCCCCCCCCCCCCCCCCCCCGCCGCGGGGGGGGGCCCCCCCCCCCGGGTGGGGGCGCGGGAGCGGGGGGGGGGCGGCCGCGGC
>NZ_JACHNU010000001.1:846181-1837847 GCF_014199525.1 Conexibacter arvalis
CGGCGCCGCCCCGGGGGGCGCGGCGGGCGCGCGGTCGGGTCCCCGGGGGGGGCCGCCGCGGCGCCCCCCCCCCCCCCCCCCGGGCGGGGGGGGGGGGGGGGGGGCCCCCCCCCCCCCCCCCCCGCCACTGCTCCCCCGGAGCTGAGCGGAGAAGGCGGCGCTCAGACCTGCGCGTGCTGGGGGACGTGGGAGGCGGCTTCGAGGAACAGCGCCATCGGTCTCGCCACCCCTTCGTTGACCCAGCCGTCGAGGACTCTCAGCTCGTCGACGACGAGCTGGGCGTCGATCGTGATGCGCTGGAAGCGCTCGTCCTCCTTGACCGCGTCGAGCTGGTCGTGGCTGCCGTGGAGCAGCATCATCCCGTCGATGCCGCCGCCCGGTCCGAGCAGCACCACGTCGAACCGCTCGATCCGGCCTTCGTCCTGCAACGTCGCGTAGTAGCCGACCGCGTCGTTGAAGACCTCGAGCGAGCGCGCCTCTCGCCCGCGGGCCACCTGGCCCCACGTCAGACAGAGCGTCCTGTCGGCCATGGTCACTCCTCTCTCTGTCGGCCGAGCCGGCCGCTCGGCCGTTCGGCACCCGACCCTCCCACCGGCTTCCGGTGCGCGCAAGGCCGCACGCGTGCCAGGCTCGCCGACGGCAAAATGAATACAGTTTGCGGACCAGGATGGAAGAGGAGGCCGCAGCGTCGTGAGTGTCGCCATCGTCAACATCGGTCGCTCGCATCGGGGCGATCTCGCCGGGACGCCGTTGGAGGGCGACGCGCTCGTCTGCGCCGACGGCGCGATCGCGTGGGTCGGGTCGTCGGCCGACGTGGCGCGCGGCGATCACGAGCGGGTGCTCGACGCCGGCGGCGCCGGCGTCGTCCCGGGCCTGATCGACTCGCACGTCCACATCACCTTCGGCGACTACACGCCGCGCCAGCAGACCGTCGGCTACCTGGAGAGCTATCTGCACGGCGGCACGACGCGCGCGATCACCGCGAGCGAGGTGCACACCCCCGGCCGGCCGTCGGACCCGGCCGGCGTGAAGGCGCTGGCGGTCGCCGCGCAGCGCTGCTTCGCCGGCTTCAGACCGGGCGGGGTGACCGTCCACGCCGGCTCGGTGATCCTCGAGCCGGGCCTCGAGCGCGCCGACTTCGACGAGCTCAGAGCGCAGGGCGTGTGGCTGGCGAAGGCCGGCTTCGGCGCCTTCGACGGCCCGCTCGACTACGTGCCGGTGGCGCAGGCGGCGCGCGCGGCCGGACTGCTCGTGACCTGCCACACCGGCGGCGGCTCGATCCCCGGCTCGCTCGACCGGATCGACGCCGGCGCGGTGATCGCGATGGGCGCGCACGTCTCCTTCCATGTCAACGGCGGGCCGACCGCGATGTCGCCCGAGGACAACGAGAAGATCGTCGTCGAGGGCGGCGAGGTCGCGCTGCAGCTGGCGATGGCCGGCAACCTCCGCTCGGCGCTCGACATCTGCCGGCTGGTGCGCGAGCACGACAGATACGACCGCCTGCTGATCTCGACCGACACGCCGACCGGCACCGGCGTCGTGCCGCTCGGTATGTTCCACCTGATCGCCGAGCTGGTGTCGCTGGAGGGCTTGAGCGCCGAGGCGGCGATCGCCGCGGCGACCGGCTCGGTCGGGCGCGTCTACGGGCTCGACGCCGGCCTGCTGGAGGTCGGCCGCCCGGCCGACCTGCTGGTGCTCGACGCGCCCCTGGGGTCGATGGGCGACGACTGGGCCGGCGCGCTGCGGGTCGGCGACGTGCCGGCGCTCTGCGCGGCGCTGACCGGCGGCGAGGTCCGCTTCACGAAGAGCCGCAACACGCCCGCGCCGAAGCGGCCGGTGCGCGAGCTGTAGCGAGGGGAGCGGCGGCGCGCCGGAGGCCGCCGCCGCGCCAGACGCCGTATCGTCCTCGGCATGGCCGCCGCCCCTCTGGCGCGGCGCAGCGGGGCGACGATCGCGAGCCTCACGCTCGCGTCGCTCGCCTACGCCGTGATGCAGATGATGGTCGTGCCGGCGCTGCCGGCGATCGAGCGCGACCTCGGCGGCGGGCCGGGCGGCGTCGCCTGGCTGATCTCGGCCTTCCTGCTCAGCACCGCGATCGCGACGCCGGTGCTCGGACGGCTCGGCGACATGTTCGGCAAGGAGCGCGTCCTCGTCGCCGTGCTGGCGCTGTTCGCGGCCGGCGGCCTGCTCGGCGCGCTCGCGACCTCGCTGCCGATGCTGATCGCGGCGCGCGCGATCCAGGGCTTCGGCGGCGCGATCTTCCCGCTCGCCTTCGCGATCGCGCGCGACGTGCTCCCGCCGCGCCGGCTGCCGCTGGCGATCGGGCTGATGTCGGGCACGTTCGGCGTCGGCGGCGGCATCGGCGTCGTCGCCAGCGGCGTGATCGTCGACCACGCCTCGTGGCACGGGATCTTCTGGCTCGGGATCGCGATGCCGCTCGTCGCGATCGCCGGCGTGCGGCTGTTCGTGCCGCCGTCGCCGGCGCGCGAGCGGGTCCGGATCGACTGGGTCGGCGCGCTGCTGCTCGCCGGCGGCCTGGTGCCGCTGCTGCTGGCGGTCTCGCGCGGCCAGGCGTGGGGCTGGGCCTCGCCGCCGGTCGTCGGGCTGTTCGCGGGCGGTGCGCTGACGCTGGCCGCGTGGGTGCGCTGGGAGCTCGGCCGCCGCGAGCCGCTGATCGACGTGCGGCTGCTCTCCAACCGCGCCGTGTGGACGGTCAACGCCGCCGCGCTGTGCATCGGCTTCACGCTGTACGCGACCAGCTACCTCGTGCCGCAGCTCGTCCAGAGAGATCCCGCGACCGCCGGCGTCGGCTTCGACGCCAGCACGACCGAGGCCGGTCTGTTCCTGCTGCCGGCGATGCTCGCCGGGCTGGTCTTCGGCCCGCTCGCCGGTCTCCTCTCCAGCCGCGTCGGCGCGAAGCGGCCGCTGCTGCTCGGCGTCGCGGTGATGGCCGCCGGCCAGGCGCTGCTCGCCTTCGCCCACGACGAGGCATGGCAGGTCCACGCCGGCACCCTGCTGGCGTACGGCATCGGCCTGACGTTCGCGATGACCGCGACATCGAGCCTGATCGTCGGCGGCGTCCCGCGGGGGCAGACCGGCGAGGCGACGGGGATGAACACGATGGTCCGCACCGTCGGCGGGGCCGTCGGCAGCCAGGTCGTGACGGCGCTCGTCATCTCCAGCGGCGCCGTCTCCAGCCACGGCTTCACGCTCGCCTTCGCCGTCTGCGGCGCGCTGCTGCTCCTCGCCGTGCCGCTGTGCGCGGCGGTCCCGGTCGCGCGGCGGCGCTGAGCCTAAGCGGTCGGTGCGACGAGCGCGTCGATCTCCTCGACTGCGTCGATCGCGTCGGAGAGCTCGATATGAGGCTTCTTCGCGATCAGACGCTCTGCTCGGGCGGGCACGGAGGCGTCGTCGTGGTGGCGGGTCATCCACATGGCAGTGGCGAGCCGTTCGAGATCTGTGACTCCCCGGCCTCCGAGCCATGACGCGACCCAATCGAGATCCTCGCCATACCGAGCCATCGTCTTCTGCATGCGGTGCTCGAGCGCTCGGCCGCGGTCGGTGACCTGCAGCTGCGGGCCGTACGGGAGACGGCGGGGCTCTCGCTCGATCAGGCGGTCGGACTGCATCGACGCCAGCTCGTCACGAAGCTCGAACGAGAACGGCCCGTGCTTGTACAGGATGAAGTCGAAGGCGAAGGGCACGCCTCTCAGCTCGTGGAGCAGGTACGCGGCCTTTTGGACATGCGTCTCTCCACCCCAGCTGTCCGCGTCTCGGAGACGGCGGACAAGTCCTACGAGCACAGCGTCTTGCGCCAACCGGTTCATGTCGTCACCTCCTCGTCGATCTCTTCGGTCTGCGCGTCGAGCGCCTCTTCGAGAATCTGCTCGCGCTCGCGCGAGATCCAACGCGCAAGCTCCGGGCGAATCGATCTGTCGGCCAGAACATATTCGTCCGGAGACGTCGGAAGCTTCCCGAAGACGTCGGACAGGCCGAGCGCCGAGACGCTTCTTCCGTCTCGGTCAAACACCGGGAAATCGGGGGCTGCGCCGCGTGAAGGGCTCGCGCCGTGGCGGACGAGCTCGGGGCTGAAACGCTCGGCAGCCGCATCGGCAAGAGCGCGAACGTCATCGCTGGAGTCGTCGGGAGAGCGGACATAGGCGACCTTGAAGTGGTCGCGGCTTACGATCCGTCGCGCGGCGCGATGGCCGGGAGCGCTCGGGCTTCTTGCGGCGAGCTTGATCGCGCACAGGACATCGCTGTCGTCTCGAGCGAGATGCGCGGATGGGTCGGCGGCAAATCTCCCGTCGGGCAGCCATTCGACGAGAAAATCCTTCAGATGCTCGTTGTACGCCAGACGCGTCGGGTGGTAGTAGACCTGGGAGAACATGAAGTACCGGGCGAGCAGGAGTGCCTCTGCGCTCTGGAGCCCACCGCGTTCACATCCGAGTGTCGGCTCCGCGAGGCCTTCACCTTCCCCTTCCTCGCGCGGAGCGGACGGCATGATTCGCAACGTGTCGATCAGGCGGTGGTGATCAAACCGGCCGTAGGTCGCACCAGTGTGCAGCGAGTCGCGCAGCAGGTAATCCATGCGATCGGCGCCGAACGCGTCGCCGACGATGATTTCCGCCAGGATCGCCTCCCAAGGGTCGAACTCGAGTCTGAGCCCGAGCTTCTCCGCCTTGCGCGGTCCAAGCGCAAGCTTGCCGACGAGGTCCGGTCTCACCGGTGGCACGAGGTCCGCGAGGATCGTCGCCATATCAGAGTGGAGGATGTCCCACGTGATCCGCTCGTGATCGACCCCGTCGGGCAAGAGCGCGTCCTCGGCCGCATGCGAGAACGGCAGATGGCCGAGATCGTGGCAGAGCGCGGCCATGCGGACCACGGTTCGCCAGTAGCCATGGTCCTTCGCACTGGGGAAGACATCCCGGACGGCGTCAGAGCGCTTGTCGTCCCGTGTGACCGTGTCGTAGATGCGCCCGGCAAGCTCCATCACGCCAAGGGAATGCTCGAAGCGCTTGTGAGAGGCGCCGGGATACACGAGGTAGGTGAGGGCGAGCTGATGGATGTTGCGAAGCCGCTGGAAGGGCACCGAATCGATGACCGCTCGTTCGTCATCGTCGAAGTGCACGAATACGTGAACGGGATCTCGGACCTCGTGAATGCGCTTGCTCACAAAGCGGAGTGTTCCTGAACCGGAATGGCGTCGCGCCAGGAGAACGGTCATGCGAACTTACGTTCGCAGTTGTGGTCGCGGTTCGCTACCCCATGTAACTGGGAACGGCGGCTGCAGCGGTTCCGGCGCCGTTCAGTGGACGTGCGCGTGGCCGTGGGCGGCCTCGTGCTCGAGCTCGGCGCGCGAGGTGTGCAGCGCCAGCCACGCCGCCAGCGCGGTCGTGAATGGGACGGCGGCGATCAGGCCGATCGAGCCGACGAGCGTCGCGACGACCTGCTCGGAGACGAGCTCGAGGTTGAGCGCCTCGTCGACGCCGAGCGCGCCGGAGGCGAAGATCAGCAGGACCGGCAGCGACGAGCCGGCGTAGGCGAGCACGAGCGTGTTGACGGTCGCGGCGACGTGGTCGCGGCCGACGTCCATCGCGCCCTTGAACAGCTGCGCGAAGCCGAGCGCGGGGTTGGCGGCGCGCAGCGCGAAGACGGTCGAGGACTGGCTGACGGTGACGTCGTCGAGCACGCCGAGCGCGCCGATGATCATGCCCGCGATCAGCAGCCCCTGGAGCGAGACGGTCGGGTCGGCGAGCCGCAGCGCGAACGCCTCCTCGCCGGCGAGCCCGGTCAGCCGCGTGGCGCTCGTGAAGAAGGCCGCGAGGCCGGCGGTGAGGAGCAGGCTCGCGATCGTCCCGAGCATCGCGGCGACCGATTTCGCGCCGCGCCCGTGGGCGAGCGCGATCGCGATCATCCCGATCGCCAGCGAACCGGAGATCGCGACCGCGACCGGCGGCTTGCCGTCGAGGATCGCCGGGATGATGTACAGCAGCACGATCAGCAGGCTGATCCCGAGGCCGGCGAGCGACAGCAGGCCGCGCAGCCGCGACAGCACGAGCACCATCACGGCGAACAGCCCGAACAGGACCAGCAGCGCCGGGCCGCGCTGGAAGTCGACGAGGTCGTAGGTGCTCTGGCCGTACTCCTCGTAGCCGGGGATCTCCTGGGCGCGCGCGACGCGCAGCTTGTCGCCGACGTGGACCGGCGGGTCGACGCCGTTGGCGTTCCACTGGATCACGCCCCTTCTGCCGGCGTCGTCGCCGCTGTCGACGTGGATCAGCACGCGCACGCAGCGATCGCTGACGGTCGCGCCGCACGGCCGGTCGTCGATGCCGGTGACGGTCGCGCGGTCGCTCGGCTGGACGACCTCGCTGAAGCGGTCGGCGACGCCGGTCGGCCGCATCACGACGATCGACACGATCGTGCCGAGCGCGACGAGCAGGATGAAGGCGCGCGCGGCGCCGAGCAGCGTGAAGCGGGAGATCGACGCATTGAAGCAGCGGAGCCTTAAACGCAACTCCGACGCCTCGCTTCACGTCTTGGAAGACATGAGCACGGGACAGGGACGGACCATCGCGGCGACGGCAGGGATGCTGCTGGGGCTCGCCGCCGCAGCGGCGGCACCGACCGCGATCGCCGCGCCGAAACCGGCCAAGCCGGCGATCGCGGTCGGCAGAAGCGCCGACGGGAAGGCGAGCTTCCGGCTCGAGGGGCGGAGGCTGATCGTCACCTTGCGCCAGCCGTTCGCGAGACGCAGAGCGGGCACGCGACCGCACGTGACGGCGATCTGCGGCGAGGCGCTCGACGGCGCGCCGGCCTCTCGCTACCGCAGATTCCGGGACGTCTTCCTGCTCGACCCGGCGCGCCGCGCCTTCACCGTTTCGCCGCGGGTCCGCAGACTCCGGCTGCAGCTCGACCGCGACATCGCGGCGCGGGCGAACTGGTGCGGAGTGCGGTCGAGCGTAAGAGGCGGGAGGCGCTTCCTCTGGGCGCGGACCACGCTGCGACGGGGCAGCCGGCCGGGCTGTGTGGCGACCGCAAGAAGCCCCGTCGAGTCCGAGCGGGCGATCGCCGAGTACGTCTACGGCTGGAAGAACGGTGCGGGTTCGGTCGGCGACTACGCGCTGCGGGCGTGTCTGAGACCCGACGGGCCGTGGCGGGTGCTCACGAGGGGCGTGTGGACGAAGTACGGGTCCACGGGACCCTGGGGCGCCGTCCTGAGCGGGAGCCGGATCGTCTGGGCTGTCGGCCCGACCGGCGACGGCTGCTCGATCTGGCGGACCGATCTCGCCGGCGGCGCTCCCGAGCGGCTCGCCTCCTCGCCCGATCCGACGCTCGCCGACGCCTGCCCGCGCGAGCACGGACTCGCGATGAACGGCAACCAGGGCGTGCTCGTGCTCGGCGAGGCCGGTGGTCTCGCGTGGATCGTCCGCGGATACGGGGAGCCCGTGCTCGATCAGCTCAACGTGGCCGACTCCGACGGCAGCACGGTCACGCTCGCGTCGGCGCCCGCAGAGTCGATCTCGGACATCGCGATCTCCGCCGACGGCCTCACCGTCACCTGGCGCGAGCACGGGATCGGGAGAAGCGCGCCGATGCCATGACGACTTCGACGTAATGCCCGGTGGGGAGGCGGCAGAAGGTCGTCGTGGGCCGCCTTCCTCTCACTTCGCTCTCAGCCAGATCGGCGAACATCGGGAGGATCGGCAAAGATTTATGTCGACGAGACGAGCGCAACTTGGTTGCGCTTGTCGTGTTGGCAGTGCCGGTAGGACCCGGATCCCCCGAGCTGGAGCGAAATTTGAGCTGTAGAGTCGCGGCGTGCGCCGCATCCGTGAGGCAGTAGCTGATGGCGGCGCGGCGATTCACACGACGCGGAGCGCTGAAGGCGGGCGCGGCCGGAGCGGCCGCGGTCGGCCTGTCCGCCTGCGGTGACGAGTACGAGCCGACCGGCGCGCGGTCCTCCGACGCGCCGAACGTCATCCTGGTCGTGCTCGACTCGACGCGGGCCGACTACATCGGCGCGTACAACCAGAACGCGCTCGCGAGAACGACGAACATCGACGCGCTCGCGAAGCGCTCGCTGAAGTTTGACCTGGCGATACCGGAGGCGATGCCGACCGGCCTCGTGCGCCGCACGCTGCTGACCGGGATGCGCAGCTTCCCCAACCGCGACTGGGTGCTGTCGCCGCCGATGCCGGCGGAGGTCGGCTGGACCCGCCCACTGCCCCACCAGCAGCTGATCACCGAGGTGCTCGGTCACGCCGGCGTCACGACCGCCTACGTCACCGACAACCCGTTCCTGATCGGCCCGCGCTACCTCGACTTCCGCCGCACGCTCGACATCGGGCGCCCCGACTTCTCGCAGGGCGCCTACCGCGCCTTCAACTCGCCGTTCAGACGCCCGGCGCCGCGCAGCGCGATCGAGAAGTACCTGATGCCGGCGCTGTCGGACACCGTCGAGGTCCGCCGCCTGCAGGACTACGTCGGCTGGAACTCGATGTACCGCGTCGGCGAGCGCAACTACTCCGCTGCGCGCGTCATGCGCGGCGGGATGGACGCGCTCGACGACCTCAAGGACAGACAGCCGTTCTTCCTCGGCGTCGACTCGTTCGACCCGCACGAGCCGTTCGACGCGCCGCCGGTCTACGTCCGCGAGATAGAGGGGCAGCCGAAGGGGATCCAGAAGAGAGGGATCCTGCCGATCCAGCCGTTCCTGACGCCGGCTTCCAGACTCGAGAAGGTCGACATCGACAGCGACACGCTCCAGCTGATCCGCGAGCTGTACGCCGCCGAGCTGACCTTCGTCGACGTCTGGCTCGGCAAGCTGCTGAACAAGCTCGACGACCTCGGCCTCACCGACAACACGGTCGTCTACTTCATCTCCGACCACGGCATCACGCTCGGCGAGCACGGCATCATCGGCAAGTCGACGCCGCGCCCCTATCGCGAGATCCACCAGATCCCGTACCTGATAAAGGACCCCACCGGGCGGATGGCCGGCAAGACGAGCAGATACTTCGCCTCGACGCACGACGTCGCGCGGACGATCCTCTCCTTCCAGGGCGTCCGGGCGCCCGGCGCGATGAACGGCGAGGACCTGACCGTCCTGTTCGACGGCCGCGAGCCGACGCCGCGCCCCTACTACACCTCCTGCTACCAGGAGACCTGGATCTGCGGCGACTACGAGTGGCTGATGATCTCGACGCCGGACGGCTCCAGAAGAGAGCTGTACGACCTCGTCAACGACCCGGGCAACACGAGAGACGTCGCGGCGACGGCGCCGGGCGCCAGAGAGAAGATCGACGAGCTGTGGAGGGTGCTGGTGAACGAGGCCGGCGGCACGCTCCCGGTCTTCCACGACCACATCGGCGTGGTGGGCGGCTGATGGGCGACCAGCGACGGATCTCGCGCCGCGCCCTGCTGCGCGGCGGCGGCGCCTCGGCCGGCCTCGCGGCGCTCGGCGGCGCCGGGCTGCTGTCGGCGGCCGCGAACGCACAGGCGCAGGAGGGCGAGAGAAGACGCCCGAACGTCGTGCTCGTCGTCCTGAGCGGCGTCCGCGCCGACTACGTCGGCGCCTACGACGACGTCTTCGACGATCGCGACGCCAAGACGCCGAACCTCGACAAGCTCTCCGACCAGTCGCTGCGCTGGAGATACGCGACGCCCGACGGCCTCGGCGCGGTGCCGATGCGCCGGGGGCTGCTGACCGGGATGCGCAGCTACCCGTTCCGCGACTGGCGGCGGACCGCGGGGATGCCGGCCGTCCCCGGCTTCAACAAGGTCTACGACTTCCAGCCGCTGCTGCCGGAGCTGGCCGCCGCCGCCGGGATCAGAACGGTCTACGTGACCGACAACCCGACGCTCGACGGCCCGCGCTTCCGCCCCTTCGTCCGCCGCACCGGCCGGCTGCCGCTGTCGAGCGGCTTCCAGCCGACCGAGCGCGACTACCTGCTGCCGCTCGGCGGCCCGGTGCAGCGGAGACGGGAGGAGCCGACGACGAAGACGCTGCGCGCCGGCGTCAGGCTGATCGACGAGCTGAAGGGGAGACAGCCGTTCTTCCTCGCGCTCGACGCCTTCGATCCGGCCGACGCGTTCACGATGCCGCGCCAGTACCGCGCCGGCGTCGGCCCGCTCCACGACGACGTCTCGCTGCCGAAGGACCACGTCTACACCGACAGCATCAAGGTCGAGGCCGGCGACGCCGTCAAGCGCGAGGTGCGCTCCCGCTACGCCGCCGAGGTCGAGGCGATCGACAAGGAGCTCGGCAGGCTGCTCGACAAGATCGACGACGCGGGGCTCGCGGACGACACGGTCGTGATGGTCGTCAGCGACGGCGGCGTCGCGCTCGGCGAGCAGGGCGTCTACGGCAGCCCCGTCGGCGTCTGGCACCGCCGCGCCTACCACGTGCCGTTCATGCTGCGCGACCCCGAGCGCCGCTGGGCCGGCGACACCAGCTCGTGGTTCGTCTCCACCCACGACATCCCGACGACGCTGCTCGCCTTCTGGGGGATCGTCGCGCCCGGCAAGATGCAGGGCGAGGACCTGACGACCCTGCTGGAGGAGTTCGACCTGCCGCCGCGGCCGTACTACACGACCGCGATCGACACGCACGTCGTCGTCGGCGATCGGCACTTCCTGCTGATAGGCCGCGCCGACCAGGACCGCTGGCGGCTGTACGAGGCCGAGGACGAGGACGATCCCGACGACCTGCGCACCGAGACCGTCAAGTCGCCGACCGTCCTGGAGCGGCTGAGACGGTACGCGCTGACCGCCGCCGGCGGGACGCTGCCGCAGTTCGACGACTTCTCCGCGATCCAGCCGCGCGAGCCCGACCCGCCGGACAAGAGAGTCGCCGACGACGGCACGCTCGACGAGGACGAAGCGAGAGCGAACGAGCTGCGATGAGCGCGAAGAAGGCAAAGACACGCGTCAACCCGCCCGCAGAGACCCTCCACGCGATCAAGTGGAAGGTCTTCGGCGTGATGATGATCGCGTGGTTCATGTCGATGCTCGACATGTCGATCATGAACACGGCGCTCCCGGAGCTGCAGCACGACTTCGAGACCAACCTCCCGAACGCGTCGTGGGTCGTCAACGTCTACAACATCGTCTTCGCGGTGCTGCTGGTCGCGACCGGCCGCCTCGCCGACCAGTTCGGCCGCAAGAAGATGTTCATCGGCGGTCTGCTCGTCTTCACCGTCGGCTCCGGCCTCTGCGCCGCGGCGTGGGAGATCGGCTGGCTCATAGGCTTCCGCGCGGTGCAGGCGATCGGCGCCGGCATGATCGCGCCGCTCGGCTTCGCGATGACGGCGCTCGTCTTCCCGCCGCAGCAGCGCGGCAAGGGCCTCGCGATGATCGCCGTCGTCGCGCTCGTCGCCAACGGCCTCGGCCCGGTGATCGGCGGCGGGCTGATCGAGATCGCCAGCTGGCACTGGATCTTCATCGTCAACCTGCCGCTCGGCGCCCTCGGCGTCGTGCTCGCGTGGCGCTGGTGGCCCGAGACCTACGACCTCAGCGCGACGCGGCGGATCGACTGGGTCGGGATGGCGCTGCTCGGCCTCGCCGTCTCGATGTTCACCTACGGCCTCGTCGAGGCCAACGTCAGAGGGTGGAACGACCCCCAGATCCTCTTCTTCATCCAGCTGTCGGTCGTCGTCGGGATCGGGTTCGTCTTCTGGCAGAACCGCGCGAAGGACCCGATGGTCCCGCCGGCGCTGCTGAGAAACCGGCAGTTCCTCTCGGCCAACCTGGCGATGGTGATCCTTGGCGCCGGCGCGGTCGGCGGCCTGTTCCTGCTGGCGCAGGTGTTCGTCAACCTGTGGGGCTTCTCGCAGCTGGAGGCCGGGCTCTGCCTGCTGCCGATCGGCGTCTGCGGCGGCCTCGTCTGGCCGCTGGTCGGACGGGCGGCCGACAACGCGCCGGCCTACCGGCTCGCGATCCCGGCGCTCAGCTCGCTCGCGATCGGCCTGATCTGGTTCTCGTTCATGCCCTCCACCTACGAGGGGGTCGGCGACTACCTGATCGTGCTGCCGGGCCTCGTCTTCATCGGCATGGGCATCGGCGTCGGCTTCCCGACGCTCAACGTCGGCGCGATGAACGCCGCGATGGGGCCAAACCTCGGCGTCGCCTCGGGCATCATCAACACCTCCCGCCAGCTCGGCTCGGCGCTCGGCGTCGCGCTGCTGATCACCGTCTTCACGACGACCGCGGGCTGGCACCTGTCGTGGAAGCGCGACCCGATCCACGACAACTCGTTCGTCTACGCCGTCCCCGACCCCGTCGCGTTCGGCGCCGTGCGGGCCGACATAGCCGAGTTCTCCGGCGCGGCGAAGCGCAAGGAGACCGCGCCGGTCGGCTACGACCGCTGGCTGCGCCGCGAGGCCGCGGGCGTCGCGCGCGACGGCTTCGGCTGGGCCTTCCGGATCGCCGCGCTGCTGCTGCTGGCGATGATCCCGGTCGCGCGCAAGCTGACGCTGACGCCGGCCGAGGCGCGCGCCAACGCGGCGCGGATGGCGCAGCAGGCGTCCGCCGGCGCGGCGGCCGCGCCCCCGGCCGGCGCGGGCGTCGGAGCGCCCGGCGTGGCGGCCGGCGTGCCCGCGATACCGGCGGGCGCCGGGGCGGTCGCGGCCGGCGCCGGCAACGGCGGCGTCGAAGGGCGGATCGCCGAGCTCGAGTCCGCGCTGCGCGGGCTGCGCGCCGAGCTGTCGGAGAGACAGGAGCGGCCGCGGTGAGCAGCCGCCCCCGCTGTCGGGGCGCGCGCCCCGCCCTCCGCGCGGCCGCCTCAGGCGGCCGCTTCGGCGGCGCGCGCCGCCGCCTGCTCCAGCTTGGAGAGGTCGGGCGCGTACCCGTGCAGCTCGTGCGCGAGGAAGGTTCTGAAGAGACGGTGCTCGGGACCGTGGTAGTCGGAGGAGCCGGTCGTCAGCAGGCCGAGCGCGGCGCAGCGGTCGGCGAGCAGCTTCGTCTGCGCGGCGTCGTGGGTCGGGTAGAAGACCTCGACGCCGTCGAGCCCGGCCGCTGCGAAGCGGTCGATCGCGCCGAGCACCTCGGCGTCGGCGTCGATGTCCCAGAAGGGATGCGCCCAGATCGCCAGGCCGCCGGCCTCGTGGATCCAGTCGATCGCCTCGAAGACGGTTGGATGCGTGCGCGCGAGGTATCCGGGCGTACCGGGTATCAGGTACGCAGGGATGAACGAGGAGACGTCATCGTGCCCCTCGCGCTCCAGGCGCTCCGCGTTGTCCGGGTGGATCAGGACCGCCTGCGCGAGGTGGGGACGCCCGATCGGCTTGCCGGCCGCGCGCCGGGCGGCGAGCGGCGCGTCGTCGACGGCGAAGCCGAGCTCGTTCAGCTTCTGCGCCATGCGCTCGGCGCGCAGCTCGCGGTCAGCGCGGGCGGCGCGCAGGCGCTCGGCGAGGGCGGGATCGCGATGGTCGATCCCGTAGCCAAGGACGTGGAGGTCCTCGTAGGACCCGTCGACCGCGGAGATCTCCGTGGACGGGACGATCGCGACGCCGTGGCGGGCCCCCGCGGCGATCGCCTCGCCGACGCCGTCGACGGTGTCGTGGTCGGACAGGGCGAGCAGCTGCACGCCGGCCGCGGCCGCGTTCGCGACCACCTCCGCGGGCGCCAGGACGCCGTCGGAGTGGAGCGAGTGCGACTGCAGGTCGAAGGTCGGCTTCGTCATGGCCGGTCACCTTATCGGTCGCGTGCGGACCGGCTGCCGCCCGGCGCATGCGCAGGTCGAGCAGCGGCGACGAGGAAGGAACGATGATGACGAGTGCCAACGTCACCTGGCACGAGGGAGCGGTCGGCCGCATGGAGCGGTGGCAGTCGCTCGGGGCCCGTGGCGCGACGCTCTGGTTCACCGGCCTGCCGGCCTCGGGCAAGTCGACGGTCGCCGCGGCCGTCGAGGCCCGCCTCGTGCGTGACGGTCGGGCCGCCTACCGGCTCGACGGCGACAACCTCCGCCACGGCGTCTGCGGCGACCTCGGCTTCTCGCCCGCGGACCGCGAGGAGAACGTCCGCCGCACCGCCGAGGTCGCGCGGCTGCTCGCCGACGCCGGCACGATCGCGATCGTCTCCGTCGTCTCGCCGTTCGCGGCCGGCCGCGCCGCCGCGCGCGCGCTGCACGAGCGCGACGGCCTCCAGTTCGTCGAGATCTTCGTCAACACCCCCGTCGAGGAGTGCATCCGGCGCGACCCGAAGGGGCTGTACAAGCGCGCCCGCGCCGGCGAGCTGCAGGGGATGACCGGCGTCGACGCGCCGTACGAGGCGCCGGTGGACCCCGACGTCGAACTGACCTTCGGCTGCGACGTCGGCGAGGCGGTCGAGCGGGTCCTCAGCGCGCTCGACCCGGCGCCCGCCGCAGTGCGAGGTACGCAGCCCGCGCGCTGAAGGTCTCGCGCATCTGCGCGGTGACCTCGTCGCGGAGCTCTTCGCGGTGGCGATGGCGCCGAGCGCCAGCCCAGCTCCGGCTTCACGCCGATCGGCTGCACGCGGCACCGCCGCCACATCGATAGGGGCGACAGCGCAAGTAGGAATCGCTACGCTCGATGTATGAAAGCGATCGTGTCCGAGAAGGGCCAGGTGACGATCCCGAAAGCGCTGCGAGATCGGCTCGGGATACGCGCCGGCGAGGTACTCGACTTCGAGGCCGAGCGCGGGCGCTTGGTCGCGCGCAAGCAGGTCGAGAACGATCCTGTCGACGCCGTGTACGGGATTCTCGACCTCGGCGCCTCGACTGACGAGCTGCTGACGGAGCTGCGCGGCAGCGCGTGATCACCGCCGTCGACACGAGCGTCCTACTCGACGTCTTGGGCGCTGATCCCGACTACGGCGACGCATCACGCGCTGCGTTGAGGGAATGCCTGCGCGACGGCGCGCTCGTCGCCTGTGACGTCGTCTGGGCGGAGACGGCTGCCTTCTTTCCCGACGCCCGGCGCGCGGCAACCGCGCTGGACCGGCTCGGCGTGCGCTTCTCCGCGCTCGATGAGGAGGCGTCGCTCGCCGCCGCGAGAGCGTGGCGGGCCTACCGCCGAAGGGGCGGCAGACGGGCGCGGGTCATCGGGGACTTCCTGGTCGGCGGACATGCCTCCATCCATGCCGATCAGCTGCTCACGCGCGACCGCGGCTTCTCGCGGACGCACTTCAGAGGGCTGCGGCTGCTGGACCCGTCGCGCTGACCGGACGGTCGGGGCGCGACGGATCGCTGGCGCCGCTCAGCCGCCGGTCACGTCGCGGCGCATGAAGACGAGCAGGGCGGCGATGAGCGACGGGACGGCGTAGAGGGCGCAGACCCAGGCCGAGCGGACGATCGGCGCCCAGTCGATCGGCTCGCGCAGCAGGCCCTGCCAGGCGTCGAACTGGGTCGACAGCAGGTAGGGGCGGATCGCGTCGAGGCCGGAGATCAGGCCGATGATCTGGAGGATCAGCGAGAACATCAGCGCGCCGACGACCGCCGCCGCCGAGTTGCGCGTGACGGTCGACAGCAGCAGCGCGATCGACGCGATCGCGAGCACCGGCATCAGGTACGCGAGCAGCGCCGCGCCGAGCAGCGTCAGCCCCCGCCCGGTCTCGATCGTCGTCCCCGACAGCGAGACGAGCGGGTCGAAGCCGTAGCGCAGGCAGCCGAGCAGCAGGCCGGTGCCGGCGAACAGGACCAGCGCCGTCACCGCGTAGGTGAACGCGGCGAGCACCTTCGCGACGAAGATCTGATGGCGGTCGACGGAGCGCGTGAGGATCGTCTTGAGCGTGCCGTTGCCGTCCTCGTTGGCGACGATGTCGCCTGCGACCAGCGAGACGATCAGCGGGAACAGCCAGATCGAGCTGAACAGCAGCAGCACCGGCGGGATCGCGAGCCCGGTCTGCGTCACGTAGCGGCCGAACGGGACCTCGTCGGGCCCGCTTCCCTGTGCCTCGAGCGCCGCGAGGAAGATGATCGGCACGATCACCGCCGCACCGAGCCCCAGGTACGTGCGCTTCTGCGCGCGCAGCTTCAGCAGCTCCCACTTGTAGACCGCGGCGGTCCGCGGCCGGCGGGCGCGGGCACGCGCGGCGCGCGCCGCCGCGGGGGCGGCCGCGCCGGAGCGGGCGTCGGCCGCGCCGCGCGCCGCCTGCCCGGCCGGGGCGCCGGGTGCGGAGGCGCGCGCGGCCGGCGCGGCGCCGCGGGCGGCGATCTCGGGCGGGCTCATGCGGGCACCTCCTGCTCGTCTCCTTCGGTGAAGCGGAAGAACAGCTCCTCCAGCGACGCCGCCGCCGGCACCAGCGCCGTGACGCCGACGCCGTTGTGCGCCAGCGCGAGCGACAGCAGCGCCGCCTCCTCCTCGTCGGCGGCGAAGGTGAGGCCGTCGGGGCCTCTGCGCAGATCGCTGACGTCGGGGCGGTAGGAGCAGACGTCCCACGCGCGCTCGTCGTCGGTCGTGCGCAGCCGGTAGCGCTGCCCGGTCGAGCGCAGCAGCGCGTCGAGCGCGCCCTCGTAGATCACCCTGCCGGAGCGGACGATCGCGACGCGGTCGCACAGCTCCTCGACCTCGCCCATCAGGTGGGAGGAGAGCAGCACGGTGATGCCGTCGGCGGCGAGCCGTCTCACCAGCTCGCGCATGTCGCGCATGCCGGCCGGGTCGAGGCCGGTCGTCGGCTCGTCGAGCAGCAGCAGCCTTGGGTCGCGCAGCAGCGCGGCGCCGATCCCCAGCCGCTGCTTCATCCCGTGCGAGTAGCCCTTCACCTTGTCGCCGTCGCGGCCGGCGAGGCCGACCGTCTCGAGCGCCGCGTCGATCCGGTCGGGGGCGTCGCCGCCGTCGAGCGCGGCCATCAGCTCGAGGTTGCGGCGGCCGCTCAGGTACGGGTAGAAGCGCGGCGCCTCGACGAAGCCGGCGACGCCGTCGAGCGCGGCCGCGCCCTCTTCGAGCGGGTCGCGGCCGAACAGCTTCGCCGTCCCCTCGTCGGGGCGGATCAGTCCGAGCAGCATCCGCAGCGAGGTCGTCTTGCCGGCGCCGTTGGGACCGAGATAGCCGTAGACGGTGCCGGCCTCGACAGTGATGTCGACGTGGTCGACCGCCGTCAGGTGGCCGTAGCGCTTGACCAATCCGCGCGCCTCGATCGGGTGGGGCGCGGCGACGGTCGCCGTCGGGGCGGAGGAGCGCGCCTCGGGCGTCAGCTCCTCCGACGCGATCCGAGGCCGCTGGTCGAGTGACGGGGCCATCAGCGCAGCTCCCGCGCCGCCGTCTCGGCCGCCTGCGGCGGGATCGAGCCGGCGACGACGTGGCCGACGCCGTCGCGCTCGAACGTCACGAGCGTGCCGAGCGCGGTCGCCAGCTCGCTGCCGGTCGCGCCGTCGATGTTGATCCGCGGCAGCTGCAGCCCATGGTCGCCGCCGCCGAACAGCGGTCCCCCGGCCGTCTCGTCGCCGACCTCGAACTGGGCGACGACGATCGCGCCGAGCCCCTCGCCGTAGGTGACGATCGCGGTCGGTCTGCCGTGCGGGCGCGCCAGCCAGACGGCGCGGCGCGGGAGGCCGGCGAGCGTCTTGGGCGCCGCGAGCTCGAACGGCAGCCGCGCCTGGACCGCGTCGACGCCGCGGACCGCGCCGAGCTTCGCGCCGCCGGCCGCGCCGGGCGCGCCGCGGCCGGAGGCGTCGTCGGCCGGGCTGAGGTCGGTGACCTCGGCGTCGTCGGGCAGGTCGGCGGCGAGGTCGTCGGCGTCCAGCGCGCCGTAGGAGACGTCGGTCGCCTCCAGCTCCAGCACCGGGTCGGACTCGCCCTCGGCGTAGACGGCGGCGCGCAGCGGTACGCCGTTGGCCGCGTCCCACGCCAGCGTCGCGGCGCCGAGCAGGCCGCCGTCGTGCTTGGGCGCGATCCGCACCGAGTAGCTCGGCCGGCCGGCGAGGTTGACCGCGTCGGGGCCGGCGAGCGACCACGTCTCGGCGAGCCGCGCGAGCCCTCTTCTGACCTGCTCGAGCGTCGGCGGGGTGCCGTGCGCTCGCTCCCCGCGCGCGTCGCCGTCGGCCTCGTCGGAGGGCAGCGCGATCCGGTAGGCGGAGTTGGAGCGGGCGTCGTAGACGGTCAGCGCTCTGCCGTCGGAGCTCACCTGCGCGTCGCCGCCGTCGGACTGCAGCTCGAGCCGGAAGCGGCCGTCCTCGGCCCACCACAGCCGGCCGGAGGCGCCCGACAGCAGCGGCGTCGGGCCGCTGTGGCCGCCGCTCGGCATCGCGCCCGACGGGATCAGGCGGTTGGTGAACTCGATCCGCGCGCTGACGCCCTCCACGCGCGGCGCCGTCAGCGCCTGGTGGATCGCGTTCGCAAGCGGGACCCGCGGCGGCACGCGGTCGCTGCCGCCGAGCGCGGCCTGCGCGATGCCGGCGCCGGCGATCAGCACGACCAGGCCGGCGATCACGGCGATCAGTCTGCGGGTCGAGATCGTTCGCAAGCGGTTCATGACGGTTCCTTCGCGTCGGGTGGCGCGTGAGTTGTATGCCCGTTCTTTGAGAGATCCTTGAGAGGGAGCTCCAACGTGAAGGTCGCGCCGGCGACGGTCGCGCGGCCGCCGTGGCGCGCCGCCGTCGCCTGCACGATCGCGAGCCCGAGCCCGGAGCCGCCCTCCGCCGCGCCCTCGCCGCGCCAGAAGCGCTGGAAGGCCCGCTCGGCCTCGTCGGGGCCAAGGCCCTCGCCCTCGTCGCTGACGGCGATCCTGGCGTGCCGCGCACCGCCGCTGACGGCGATCTCGATCCGGCCCTTGGGCGGGCCGTGGCGCTCGGCGTTCTCGACGAGGTTGCGGACGGCCCGCGCGAGCGCGTCGCGATCGCCGCGCACGAGCGCGTCGCCGCCGGCCGTCACGACCGTCGTGCGCGGATGGTCGGCGGCGACGTCGCGCGCCAGCGCGGCGAGGTCGACCGTCTCGCCGCCGGCCTGCGCGGCCTCCTCGGCGGCATCCTCGCGCGCGAGCGCGAGCAGGTCGTCGAGCAGCTGCGCGAGCCGCTCGGCGTCGTGCTCGATGTCGGCGAGCGCCGCCTCGTCGGCGCCGTGGCGGGCGACGTAGGCGGCGTTGCCGCGCAGCGCCGTCAGCGGCGTGCGCAACTCGTGCGAGGCGTCGTCGACGAAGCGGCGCTCGCGCGCGCGGGCGCGTGCGAGCGAGTCGAGCATCGTGTCGAGCGTCGCCGTCAGGCGCCCGACCTCGTCGCGCGCGGCGGCGCCGCGGCCGCCCAGCCGGCGCGACGGGTCGCCGGTGCGGGCGATCTCCTCGGCGTCGTCGGTCATGCGCGTGAGCGGTCGCAGCGCGCGCCGCGTCAGCCAGACGGCGAACAGCGCCGCGAGCGCCGCCGCGACGATCGCCGCGACCAGCACGAGCCCGCGCAGCGGGTCGACGATGTCGGCGATCCCGCTCGTCGTGCCGGCGACCGCGACCGCGCCGCCCGCCGCCGGCCCGCCGCCGACCGTCCCGATCGGCGCGGCGTAGACGCGCAGCTCCTCCTCGCCGAGCCGCACGTCGCCGAAGTCTGCGTCGCGCTCGTGGAGCGCTCGCCGCAGCGCCGCCGCCTCGGGCAGCACGCGGCCGCCGAGCGCGCCGGAGCGGGCGACGATCCGGCCCTGGTCGTCGACGACCTGAACGTACGCGGCGCTCGTGCCGACGCGCCCCTCCAGCACGCCGGCCGCGGTCAGCAGTCTCGGCGTCGTGGCGGCGAGGCGGGCGACCTCGACGGCGCGGTCGCGCAGGCCGTCGTCGAGCGAGCTGCGCAGCTGGCGGTCGACGAGCGTCAGCGTCGCCGCGCCGAGCAGCGCCACCGCGATCGCGATCGCGAGCGCCGCGGCGAGCGCGACGCGCACGCGCAGCGAGAGGCGGGACATGCGCTGAAGCGTAGTGCCGCGCGCCGCCGCCGACAGCGCCGGGCGGCCACGGATCTCCGACGGCACCGCGGCGCTGCTCCCGTCGCGTCGCGAACGCGGCTCCAGGTCCCTCGTCGGGTCCCGCGCGGCTCTCGCAGGCGGCTTCTCGGTTGACACACATCCGCTCTCGTGTCAATCTCGCGTACGCAGGTTGCGTTGACGATCCCGGAGGAGACGCAGTCATGTCATCTGTTGAGGGCGCGCACGACTCGTACGGCGACGAGGCGCACCACCACCATCACCACCACGACGACGGCGTCGAGCTGACGCCCGCGACGTGGAAGGACGGCAAGCGGTACGCCTGGCTGCTGGGGCTGATAGTCCCGCTCGCCCCGTTCATCGCCTGGGGGCTGGTCGAGGCGACCGGCGTCGACGCCTTCTGGTTCCTCGGCCCGGTGCTCGTCTTCGGCGTCTTCCCGCTGCTCGACCTGGCGATCGGGACCGATCCCGACAACCCGCCCGACAGCGTCCTCAAATGGCTCGAGCAGGACCGCTACTACCGCTGGTGCACCTACGCGTTCATCCCGCTCCAGTACGCCGGTCTCGTGCTCGCCTGCTGGCTGTGGGCCGACGGCGGGCTGTCAGTCGCCGCGTCGATCGGGCTGGCGCTGACGATGGGCGTCGTCAGCGGGATCGCGATCAACACCGCCCACGAGCTCGGCCACAAGCGCGCGAGCAACGAGCGGTGGCTGTCGAAGGTCGCGCTCGCGCAGAGCGGCTACGGCCACTTCTTCATCGAGCACAACCGCGGCCACCACGTCCGCGTCGCGACGCCGGAGGATCCCGCCAGCTCGCGCGTCGGCGAGTCGTTCTGGGAGTTCCTGCCGCGCACCGTCAAGGGCAGCGTCACGTCGGCGTGGGAGCTGGAGGCGGTCCGGCTCGACCGGCTGAGAGCGCGCCACCTGAGCCTCAAGAACGACATCGTCAACGCCTGGCTGATGACGGTCGTGCTGTTCGCCGCGCTGACGCTGATCTTCGGATGGGTCGTGCTGCCGTACCTGCTGCTGCAGGCGGTGATCGGATTCTCGCTGCTGGAGGTCGTCAACTACCTCGAGCACTACGGCCTGCTGCGGCAGAGACGCGAGGACGGCCGCTACGAGCGGACCCGCCCCGAGCACAGCTGGAACAGCAACAACGTCGCCTCGAACGTCCTGCTCTACCACCTCCAGCGCCACTCCGACCATCACGCCAACCCGATGCGGCGCTACCAGGCGCTGCGCCACATGGACGGCGCGCCGCAGCTGCCGACCGGCTACGCGGGGATGATCGTGCTCGCATGGATCCCGCCGCTGTGGCGGCGCGTGATGGACCACCGCCTGCTCGACCACTACGGCGGGGACGTGACGCGCGCGAACATCCACCCGCGCACGCGCGACAAGGTGCTGCGCCGCTACGGCGGCGGCAGCGGCGCGGCCGGGGCCGGCGGCGCGGCCGGCGCGGCGGCGGCCGGAGGCGCTGCATGAGCGCGGCGGGCCGCGCCCAGGGGGCTTGCCCGCTTGGCGCGAACTCGCCAGGGGCTCGTTCGCGGAAGTCGGCGGTGTCCCCATGAGCGCGTGGAGATGCCCCGGCTGCGGCTACGTCTACGACGAGGCCGCCGGCCACCCGCGCGAGGGCTTTCCGGCCGGGACGCCGTGGAGCGAGGTCCCCGACGACTGGGCCTGCCCCGACTGCGGCGTGCGCGACAAGGTCGACTTCGAGCCCGAGGAGTGAGGGCGACGGCCGTCCCGGCTGCCACCATTGGGGGGATGCGCCAGGCCCGCACCCCCTACGCCGTCGCGGCGAGAGAGCTGCTGCGCGAGACGCTGTTCGACGCCGCCCGCGACCTGATCCAGGAGCGGCCGTGGGCGGAGGTCACGATGGCCGAGGTCGCGGCCGCCGCCGGCGTCAGCCGCCAGACGCTCTACAAGGAGTTCGGCTCGCGCGACGAGTTCGCGCAGCTGTTCGTCGTGCGCGAGGGGACCCGCTTCCTCGAGGCGGTCGAGCAGGCCGTCCGCTCCCACTTCGGCGACTCCCGCGCCGCCCTCGCCGCGGCGCTCGGCGTCTTCCTCGACGCCGCCGCCGAGGACCAGCTCGTGATCGCGCTGCTGCGCGATGACGGCACCGGCGGGATGCTGCCGCTCGTGACGACCCAGTCGCAGCCGGTCGTCGCCTTCGCCTCCGCGCGGCTGGTCGACGTGATCTGCGAGGGCTGGCCGCAGGCCGAGCGCGCCGACGCCGAGGTGCTCGCCGAATGCCTCGTGCGCCTCGCGCTCTCCTACGCGATGCTGCCGAAGGACCCGCCGGAGCAGACGATCCCGACGGTGATGGCGCTGATCGAGCCGTTCGTCGAGCGGGCGCTCGGCGCGGGCTGAGCCGGACGGCCGGCGGGCGCGCGCCGGCGGCGGGCCCGATCCGCCGGGCGGCCGCCAGCGAACGCGGCGGGCGCGCGCCGGCGGCTCAGCCGGCGAGCACGAAGCCGACGCCGCGGACCGTCTTGATCAGCGGCGGCTCGCCGAGCTTCCTGCGCAGGTAGGCGACGTAGCGGTCGACGACGTTCGGCTGCGCCTCCCATTCGCCGCCCCACACCTCCTCCAGCGCCCGCTCGCGCGAGATCACCGCGCGCGGGTCGCGCAGCAGCAACGCGAGCAGCTCGGCCTCGCGCGGCGTCAGCTCGAGGTCGCGCTCGCCGCGCGTCGCGCGGCCGGTCGAGGGGTCGAGCGTCACGTCGGCGAAGGCGAGCAGCTCCGGGACGGCCTTGCCGCGCCGCAGCAGCGCGCGCAGCCGGGCGCTCAGCTCCTCGGTCGCGAACGGCTTGACGAGGTAGTCGTCGGCGCCGGCGTCGAGGCCGGCGACGCGGTCGGAGACGGCGTCGCGCGCGGTCAGCAGGAGGATCGGCGTCGCGAGGCCCTTCCCGCGCAGCCGCCGCGCGACGGCCAGCCCGTCGAGGCCGGGCATCGCGACGTCGAGCACGACGGCGTCGGGCACGGCGCGCTCGACGGCCGCCAGCGCCGCACCGCCGTCCGCGACCGCCTGCACGCTCCAGCCCTCGGCGGCGAGCGTCCGCTCGAGCATCCGTCGGACGGGGGCGTCGTCGTCGACGACGAGCACGGTCTGCTGCGGCATCGGCCCAGCGTAGCCCGCGCTCGGATGGCGGTCGGTACGGGCTGCACGAGGGTCGCGCCGCCCGCGTTCGCCGGGGCGGGCGCCGGACCTGGCGTAGACGCTGACGCGCCCGCTTGACGGGAAGCTGCTCCGAGATGCGGACAGACGGGAATCCGGCGTTAGGATGCCCTAAGTCGCGTGCCGCCCTCCCCGGCGCGGCAAGGCCCACACGACCCAGGAGTGACGATGACGACGCCCACTCCGCGCTGGCGGAAGGCCCTCGCCATGCTCGCTGCAGGCGCGGCGCTCGCGTTCGCGCTCGGCGCATGCGGCGGAGACGACGACGGCTCGGCCGGCGCGACGACCGACGCCGCCACGACCGCGACGGCCTCGATCGACTACCGCTCGATCCAGGCGTACCTCTTCGACCACACGCGGCGGCTGGTCGACCACACCGCGACGCTGCGCAGAGACGCGGAGGCCTACCACGCGCTCGCCGAGGCGGCCGACTTCGACTACGCGCGGCTGCTCGCGACGAGACGGGCCGAGGTCGCGAGAGCGGTCAGAGCGCTGCAGCGGGACCTGCGCACCGCCAACCCCTCCTACGAGGAGATGGAGGGCGTCGTCGCGGGCGTGCCGGAGCTGGCCGACTACGACCTGATCATCGACGCCGGCAGCGACGCCAGCGACCCGGAGAACGCCGTCCCCTTCTCGATCAGGACGCCGGCCGGCAGAACCTACAGACAGCCGGGCAACTTCTTCGCGCTGGTCGAGACCTCGGTCTTCGGCACCGAGCCGAGATTCACCGTCAGCGGCGTCAGAGCCGACCTGGACGGCGACGGCACCGTCGAGTTCGGGGAGGCGCTGCCCGACGCCGACTTCCTCGTCGCGACCGCGCGCGACTTCCACGCGACCGCGAGAGAGCTCGACGCCGCCGCCCATGACTGGGAGCCGGCGCCCGAAGACGTCTTCACCGCCGTCGTCGTGATGACGCCGACGATGTCGGAGTACTTCGAGGCGTGGAAGAACTCGCGCTTCATCGCCGGCGGCAGAGCGACCGAGTCGGGCTTCGTCGGCACCTCGCGCCTCTCCGACATCGCCGACATCCTTGGCGGGCTCGTGCTGGTGTACGACTCGATCGAGCCGACGATCGCCGACGTCGACGCGCAGCAGGCGCGGCAGACCGGCACGTCGCTGCGGCAGCTCACCCGCTTCGCCGAGCGGCTGCGCGACGAGGAGGCCGGCGGCCGCAGATTCACCGCCAGCGACGCCGACGCGCTCGGCGGCGAGGCGCAGGACCGGGCGGAGGCGATCGCAGGACAGGTCTCGCAGGCGGCGACGCAGCTCGGCGTCACGCTGCAGGAGTAGCGCGACGATGACGCACCGCCTCCGCGCCCTTCCACTGCTGCTGGCGCTCCTCGCCGCCGTGCTGGCGGCCGGGGCGGCCGGGGCGGCCGCAGCGGGAAGCGCCAGCGCCGCGGCGGCCGGGCAGGCGCCGCCGTGGCAGGTCGCGCAGCGCGTCAGCGGCCAGCTGTTCGAGGCGCAGACGGCGCTGATCCTTGGCACGCGCGCCGACGCCGTCCGCGAGGTCGACGGCGCCCGCGCCCGCTACGTGCGCGCGCTCGGCGCGACGGTCGGCGCGGCCGACCGCGACGCCGACGCGACGATCCGCGCCGGCTTCGCCGACGCCCGCCGCGCCGCGGCCGCCGGCGACCAGGCGCGGCTGGCGGGCGCGCGCGGGGAGGTCCGCGCCGCGCTCTTCGCCGGCTCGTTCGCCGTCACGCTCGACGCGGTGCAGGACGGCGACGCCGCGACGGCGCGGGCGTGGCTGCTGCTGCGCGAGTTCCGCACCGCGACCCGCTTCACCCGCCCCGGCGGCGACGCGACGCTCGCCGTGCGCCAGCTGAGCCGTCGCAGAATCCCGCCGGCCGAGGCGCGCGCGATCGTCGCCAAGGACCTGCTCGACGCCTACCAGGCGCGGCTGCGCGAGCTGCTCGACGACGCCGCCCGCGGCGACGCGCGCGACCTGCCCAACCGCCGCGCCGAGGCGGCGGCGCAGGCGGCCGGCTACTTCGCGATCCTGCTGCCGCGCTACGTGCAGGAGATGGGCGACGCGAGCGCCGACCGCGCGCTCGCCGCCTACGGGCGGCTGGCGCGCGCGGCGCGGGCCGGCGACCGGCCCGCCTTCCGGGCGGCGCGCGACGACGCGGTCGCGGCGCTGGAGGGCTTCACCGCCGCGCCGTTCACCGACGAGGAGGCGGCCCGCCGCGCCCAGCAGCTGCTGCGCTTCCTCGCGCTGGTGCCGGTCGAGTACGGCCGCGGCGTGAAGGACGGGCGCGTCACGCTCGACTTCGAGATCCAGGAGGCCGACGCCTTCCAGAGAGGCGCCCTCGCCGCCTTCCAGGACCTCCAGTCGACGCTCGCCAAGCGCGACCCCGCGAGCACCGAGCGGGTCGCCGGCCAGCTCGAGCAGCTCGGCGCGATCGTCGACGCGGCGACGAGAAGAACCGACGGCGTCGCCGATCCCGGCGAGGTCGAGCGGCTGACCTCGCGGATCGAGGACGGCCTGGAGGCGGCGATGCCCTCCGCCTGGAAGGAGGAGACCGACGAGTCCGACTACGACCTGATCGCGCTGACGCTCGACCGCATGGAGGCGGCCGCCGGCGCCGGCCAGTACCGCCAGGCCGAGCAGGCGCGGCTGGAGGCGTACGCCTTCTTCGAGTTCGGCCCGGAGCGGCGGCTGAAGGCGTTCGACCCCGGGCTCGCGCTCGACGTCGAGGGGCTGATCTGGTTCGGCGCGCTCGACCACGAGGGGCTCGCGAACCTGATCGACCGGCGCGCCCCGCGCCGCGAGATCCACGCGACGCGGCTGGCGCTCGACGAGCGGCTCGCCGACTCGGCCGCGACGCTCGGCGACAGCGCGAACAAGGCGCAGGTCGTCGTCAACTCGGCGATCCTCGTCTTCCGCGAGGGGCTCGAGGCGGTCCTGATCCTCGCCGCGATCACCGCCTCGTTCATCGGCGCCAAGCGGCGGATGCGGCGGCCGGTGCTGATCGGCGCCGGCCTCGGCCTCGTCGCCTCGCTGATCACGTGGGCGCTGGCGCAGACGATCCTGACCTCCCTGGACCGGTACGGCGAGAAGCTGGAGGCGATCGTCGGGCTGGTCGCGATCGCCGTCCTGCTGCTGATCACCAACTGGTTCTTCCACAAGGTCTACTGGTCGGAGTGGATCGGCAAGTTCCACCGCCGGCGCAGGCGGCTGGAGAGATTCGACACGATCGGCTTCCTCTCGGCGCAGGTGATCGGCCTCGTCCTGCTCGGCCTCACGAGCGTCTACCGCGAGGGCTTCGAGACCGTCCTCTTCCTGCAGTCGCTGGAGCTGAGCGCCGGCACCGCGACGGTCGTCGAGGGCGCCGGGCTCGGCCTCGCGATGGTGCTCGCCGTCGCGGTGCTCACCTTCGCCCTCCAGCGCAAGCTGCCGTACAAGAAGATGCTGGTCGTCACCGGCGTGATGATCGGCTTCGTGCTCGTCGTGATGGTCGGGCAGACGGCGCGCACGATGCAGGGGACCGGCTGGCTCCCGATCACGCCGATCGACGCCGACCCGCCCTACTGGCTCAGCCTCTGGTTCGGCGTCTACCCGACGTGGGAGACGGTCGGCGCGCAGGTCGCGGCGATGGCGTTCGTGATCGGCTCCTACTTCCTCGCGCAGGAGGTGCGCGTGAAGCGGCCGCAGCGGATCGCGCGCCGGCGCCGCGCGACGGCATCGGCCGAGCCGGCGCTCGCGGGCGCCGGCAGCGACGCCGGCGACGCGGGGGATCGAGGAGCTGGCTCCATCGCGCAGGCGGGGGCTGGCTCCAACGCGCCGCGCGCGGACGACCGCTAGCCTCCCCGACGTGCTCGACAAGATCACCGAGGTGGCGCGGGATGCCGTCACGACGGCCGGCTACCCCGGCATCTTCGCGGCGATGGTCGCGGAGAACGTCTTCCCACCGATCCCCTCAGAGGTCGTCCTCCCGCTCGCGGGCTTCGAGGTCGACGCCGGCAAGCTGGAGTTCCTGCTCGTCGTCCTGGCGGCGACGCTCGGCTCGCTCGCCGGCGCGCTGATCCTCTACGCGATCGGCCTCTACGGCGGCCGCCCGCTGACGCTGCGCTGGGGCAGAGTCCTGCGCGTCACCGCCGCCGACCTCGACCGCGCCGAGCGCTGGTTCGACCGCTGGGGCGACTGGGTCGTGCTCGTCGCGCGGGTGATCCCGATCGCGCGCAGCGTCGTCTCGATCCCGGCCGGCATGATGCGGATGACCTTGCCGCGCTTCATCGTCCTGACGACGATCGGCAGCCTCGTCTGGAACCTGATCCTGGTCTACGCCGGCAAGCAGCTCGGCGCCAACTGGGAGGACGTCACCGACGTCGTCGAGAGATACGGGCTGCCGCTGAGAATCCTCGTCGTGCTCGGGTGCGTCGCCGGGCTCGTCTGGCTGCTGCGCCGCCGCGCCCGCCGCGGCGACGCGACCCCGGCCGCGTAGCGGCGCGCCGCTAGATCATCCGCCGCTGCGCCGCCCACCGGGTCAGCTCGGCGCGGTTGGAGAGCTGCAGCTTGCGCAGGACGTTGGAGACGTGCGACTCGACCGTCTTGCGCGAGATGTGGAGCCTCGCCGCGATCTCCTTGTACAGGTAGCCGCGCGCGATCAGCAGCAGCACGTCCTGCTCGCGCGCGGTCAGCTGGTCGAGCTCGGGATCGGCGGAGGCGCCCGGCGCGCCCGCTCCGCCGTCGCCGCCGCCGCTGCCGAAGGCGTCGAGCACGAAGCCGGCCAGCCACGGCGAGAAGACGGCGTCGCCGTCGGCGACGCGGTGGATCGCGTCGAGCAGCTCGTCGGGCGCGATCGACTTCGTCACGTAGCCGCGCGCGCCGGCGCGGATCACCGCGACGACGTCCTCGGCGGCGTCGGAGACCGACAGCGCGAGGAAGCGGACGCCCGGCCGCTCGGCATGGACCGGGCCGATCACCGCCTGGCCGCCGCCGTCGGGCAGGTGGACGTCGAGCACGACGACGTCGGGGTCGAGCGAGCGGATCAGCGGCACCGCCTCCTCGACCGTGCCGGCCTCGCCGACGACGTCGATCGTCGGGCCCAGGCCGGCCTTCAGGCCGGCGCGGAAGATCGCGTGGTCGTCGACGATCACGACCTTGCGCAGCGGGCGGTTCATGGCGTCTTCCTCGGCAGCGTCAACTCGATCTCGGTGCCCTCGCCGGGCCGGGCGTCAATCGTCGCACGGCCGCCGTGGCGGGCCATCCGCGCCTCGATCGACTCGCGCAGGCCGCGGCGGTCGGGCGCGACGAGGGCGCGCTGGAAGCCGCGCCCGCGATCGCGCACGAAGACCGACGCCTCACCGTCGGTGACGCGGGCCAGCACCGAGACCTCGTCGACGCCGGCGTGCTTGGCGGCGTTCGTCATCGCCTCGCGCGCGGCGGCGACCAGCGCCTCGAGGTCGGCGTCGAGCGCCGCGTCGCGCGGCTGCACCAGTCTGATCCCGACGCCATAGTCGGCCTCGACCTCGTCGGCGGCGTGGCGCAGCGCGGCGGCGAAGGTCTGCGGAGCGCCGGCCTCCTCGCCGCCGTACAGCCACGCGCGCAGCTCGCGCTCCTGACGGCGCGCCAGCAGCTGGGCTCTGCGCGCGTCGGAGGTGCGCTGGATCAACGCGAGCGTCTGCAGCACCGAGTCGTGCAGCCGCGCGGCGACGAGCGCTCGCTCCTCGGTGCGGATCCGCTCGCCGCGCTCTGCCTCCGCCTCGACGCGGGCGCGGCGCAGGCGCGGGCCGACCAGCAGGCCGATCCCGGCGGCCGCGATGCTCGCGGCGATCGCCGCGGAGACGAACGCGGTCGCGTCGGCGCCGAGGCGCAGGAACAGCAGCGCGCCGCCGCCGACGAGCATCAGGCCCAGCAGCGTGCGGGCGACGTCGCGGGAGTCCGGCATGCCGGCCTGGGCGGCGAGCTCGGGGACGCTCGGCGCGCTGTCGGGCGACGCCTGGCGCCAGATCAGCGCCAGCCCGCCGAGCAGCAGGACGCCCGGGCCGAGCACGTCGAGCGGCAGCAGGATGCCGCTCTGCGACAGCACCGCGGCGCCGACGAACAGCAGCATGCCGAGCCCGAGCGCCTCCTGCGCGCGATGGCGGTACGGCCGGTGCGGGGCGCCGGGCGGCGGGCCGGGCAGCAGCAGGACGGCGGCGAGGTAGACGGCGATCCCGATCCCGCCGGCGACCGCAGCGACCGCGAAGGCGAGCCGCACCAGCACCGGGTCGACGCCGAGCGCCTCCCCGAGCCCGCCGCACACCCCGAACAGCACGCGGTGCTCGGCCGAGCGGACGAGCGGTCTGCGCGGGGCGGGCGGCGCGGGTGCGGCGTGCGGCGGCCGCTCAGCCACCCGGCGCGACCACCGAGGCGGAGCCGAGCGCGACGTCGGCGTCGAGCTGGAGGACCGGCGGGACCACCCGGGCGCGGCTGCCGGCTCGCCGCGCTGCGGCACGGTCGCCATCGCCCCGGCGCCCGGACCCTCGTCTCGCGCTGTCGGCGGCGGCCGCGCGCGACCGTCGCTCGGCCGCGACCTCGCGCGCGAGGCGGTTGACGCGCGCGACGCCGGTCGGCTCGGTCGGCCCGACCGACTCGACGCGCACGCCGCGCGGCAGGAAGACGGTCAGCGAGCCGGCGGCGACGCGGGCGCGCAGGTCGGTCGCGCCGGCCGGGAAGCTGACGTCGCGCAGGTCGAGGTCGAGCGATCCCACGCCGAGACGGTACTGCGAATGCAGATCGCCGGCCGTCGCCGGCCGCTCGCTGCGATCGCCGACCCCGCCGATCGCCGCGAGCGCGACCGCGCCGGCCGTCGCGATCGCGGCGAGCACGAGCGCGATCGTGCCGGCGACCAGCAGTCCGGTCCGCTGCTTGCGCCGCGGCCGCTCCGGGACCGTCGGTACGTGGACGGCGGTCGGCGCGGCGGCGCTGAGCACGGCCGTCGGTTCATCCGCGGGGTCGGCGGGCGGCTCGGCCCGGTCGGCGGCGCCGCCGCGCACCGCGGTCTGATCGTCGGTGCCGCCGCGTACCGCGGTCTCGTCCGCGGCGTCGGCGGGCGGCGCGGCCGGCGGCTGAGCTGGCACCGCCGGCCGCGAGACCGGCACCGGCAGCGGCGGGATCGCCGATGCCGCCGTCGATGCGGCGGCGTCCGCGCTGACAGCCGCGGCCGGCCCGGACGAAGCCGGCGCGACGCCGGCGGGCGGCGCCGCCGGGGACGGGGCCCCGGGGGCGACCGGCGCCGCCGGCGATGGCGTCCCGGAGGCGGCCGGCGCCGCCGCGACCGCGGGGCCGCGCGCGTCGCGGATCGCGAGCCAGACGATCGCGAAGCCGGCGAGCAGGAGCGAGCTGCGCGACAGCGCCGGCCAGACGAGCTGGCCGGGCTCGAAGCCCGCGGCCAGCAGCAGGAAGCCGGCCGACAGGACGACCGTCCAGCCGAGCAGCTGCTCGCGCCCGTCGGCCGGCTCGCCGCCGAGCAGCACCCGTCCGTCGTCGCGCGGGACGATCAGCGCCCCGGCCGCGTAGGCCGCGAGCACGAGCGGGAAGGCGAGCGCGGCGAGGAGCGCGGCCGCGGCGCGGACGAGCAGCGGCCGCACGTCGAGCGTGCGGGCGATGCCGCCGCAGACGCCGAGCAGGACGCGGTCGCCGGAGGCGCGCCGCAGCGGCGGCGCCGGGGAGGCGTCGTGAGGCATCGTGGGGGTCCTTTCGGGCGGTTCGGGGACGCGGGCCGGCCGCGCCCTCCGGGTCGGGGTCTCAGGTCGTGCCGATCACGATGGAGCAGCGCCGTGCGCGCCACCATCCGGCATGACCCGGAAGCGACCCTGAGAACGCTCCGGGACGGTGCAGGGTCGCGACGCCCGCTGGTCCGGGCGCGGGCGGCTCGGCGCCGCGGCGGGACGGTGCCGGGCCGCGGCGCCCGCCCGTCCCGACGCGGGCGGCTCGGCGCCGCGTCGCGATGCCGCGCCGCATGCGCCGCCCGATGCGCGGGAAGGTTGAGTGGGGCGAATGGCCGAGACGACGACACCCCACCGCGGCGCCACGGAGGAGGAGGTCGGGCCCCACGGTCGGCACGAGACCGAGTCCGAGCGGCTCGACCGCAACCTGCTCGAGCTGCTCAACGAGCTGCGCGTCGCGCTCCCCGGCGTCCAGGTGCTGTTCGCCTTCCTGCTCGCCGTCCCGTTCCAGCAGGGCTGGAGCGACGTCACCGCCTTCCAGCGCGACGTCTACTTCGCGACGCTCTGCTGCGCGCTGATCGCGACGGCGCTGATGATCGCGCCGACGGCGTACCACCGGCTCAACTTCCGCGCCAGACGCAAGCGCGAGCTGGTGATGATCTCCAACCGCCTCGCGATCGCCGGCGTCGCCTTCCTCGCGCTCGCGCTCGTCGGCACGATGGTGCTGATCGCCGACTACCTCTTCGGCGCGGTCGCGACGGCGGTCTTCGGCGGCCTCGCGCTGCTGCTGTTCGTGCTGCTGTGGTTCGTGCTGCCGAAGGCCAAGGACCTCGGCAGCGAGAGCGACGCCGAATGAATTAACATCTCGGTCAAATCCGCGCGCGAGCGGGTCGTTACGGTGAGGCGTCGATGCCGGCCCTCTCCGCAACGCGCCGCCGCCTGGCGCTCATGCTCGCGCTCGTCCTGATCGTGGCGGGGGCGGTCGCCGTCGCGGCGGTGGGCGGCGACGACGCTCCGGCGACCGTCGTCAAGGACGCGCACTTCATCGACGCCGACGAGCCGGGCGTGCTCACGTTCGAGAATGGCGACTGCTTCCGCGACCCGGAGAAGAATCGCGCGCACGGCGAGGAGATCCTCAACACGGTCGAGTGCGTCGGCGCCGACAACGAGGTCTTCGCCTTCCTCACCCTGCCCGACGGCCCGTGGGACGCCGCCGCGGTCGAGCGCGAAGGGGTCGCCGGCTGCGAGCGCGCCTTCGGAGAGCTGTGGGGCGAGCCGGGCTCAGGGCCGGCGAGGCTCGACGTCTATCCCGTGCTGCCGACCGAGCGCTCCTGGACCGGCGACGGCGACCGCAACGTGATGTGCGTCGTCTGGTCCCACCTCGGCGAATTCACCGCCGACCCGATCTCGCAGCGGGCGCAACGATGATTCACCTCGTCTTCACCGGCAGGTAACGACTCGCCGCCGGCGCGCGGGAAGCATCGACGTCGGTGCGGCCGCATGCCGCGCCACATCCCTCACCACGATGAATGAAGGAGAGCGCGTGACGTCCCTCCGTCCCGCTTCATCGCTCGCCGCCGGCAGGATGCTGCGGCGGGCCCTCTCGGTCTGCGCCGTCGCGACGGCGCTGCCCGCGGCCGCCCTGGTGCCTGGCACCGCCTTCGCGGCCGACGCCCCGATGCCGGCGATCGAGCGCTACGCCCCGTCGGCGTTGCCCGACCGCGTCGTCCTGATCCCGACCGACGACCCTGCGCGCAGCCAGCGCGTCAACTGGCGCTCCAACGCCGAGACGCCGAAGGCCCAGATCATCGAGGCGCCGGCCGCGTTCGGCGACGTGATGGTCGGCAACAGAGCGGTCGACGGCACCGACTACACGAGAATCGTGACCGTCGAGGCGACGACGACCGAGATGGACCCGAAGACCGGGTACAGAAACCGGTACCACATGGTCGAGTTCAGAGACCTGAAGCCGGGCACCCGCTACGCCTACCGCGTCGGCGACGGCAGCGACCCGACGAGAACCGGCTCGGGCGCCGGCAGCATCAACAACTGGAGCGCGTGGGAGGACTTCACGACCGCCGAGGCCGACCTGGAGCCCTACTCGTTCATCTACTTCGGCGACGCGCAGAACTACATCGACTCCTCGGTGCCGCGCGTCTTCCACCAGGCGGTGCTCGACCGCCCGGAGGCGAAGCTGATGCTGCACGCCGGCGACCTGATGAACCAGACCGGCACCTCCGACTCCTCCCTGCAGGTGCAGGACAAGGAGTGGGGCGAGTGGTTCGCCGCCGCCGGCTACAACAACCAGACGCGCAACGTGCTGGCGACGCCGGGCAACCACGAGTACAACAGCTCGACGGCGATCTCGGCCTTCTGGAAGCCGCAGTTCCCGTTCCCGGAGAACGGCCCCAGAGGCGCCGACGGCAGCGTCATGGAGGCGGTCGAGCGCAGCGCCTACTTCGTCGACTACCAGGGCGTCCGCTTCATCTCGCTCGACTCCAGCCCGCTCCAGAACGGCCCCGTCCAGCAGGACGTGCTCGAGGCGCAGACGAGATGGTTCGAGGAGGTCCTGAGCGATCCCGAGCGACCGAAGTGGACGGTCGTCACCTTCCACCATCCGATCTTCGCCGGCACCAGCTCGCGCAACAACCAGCTCGTGCGCGACAACTGGAACCCGCTGATCCGCAGATACGGCGTCGACCTCGTCCTGCAGGGGCACGACCACGTCTACAACCGCGGCAACATGGTCGCCGACGACAGCGCCGCCGACCCGGCGAAGTCGCACGGGCCCGTCTACTCGATCTCGGTCTCCGGCGGCAAGATGTACGCGCTCAACGCCGGCCAGAACTGGACCGCCAACGGCGCCAGACGCCGCGTCTTCGAGCAGAACATCCAGCTCTACCAGCTGATCGACGTCAAGCAGAACTCGCTGCTGTACCAGGCGCGCCTGGCCAACGGGAAGTTCTTCGACGGCTACCGCGTCGACAAGCCCGGCGACGGCTGGGACAACCCGAAGACGGTCACCGACCTCGAGCGAGATCCCGACGCGAGCCCGGTCGCGCCGGGCGAGGCGCGCGGCACGAGAACGACGCTCGGCGCCTCCAAGCGCCAGATCGGAAGCGGCGAGCAGGTCGTGCTCGAGGCGCGCGTCAGCCGCAGAGCGGTCGGCAGCGTGCAGTTCCACGACGGCGGCGCCGCGCTCGGCGAGCCGGTCGAGCTGGAGGACGGCGTCGCGACCTTCCGCACCGCGGTGCTCGGCGTCGGCGGCCACGCGCTGACGGCCGCCTTCACGCCGGATGACCCGACGAGATTCGCGGCCTCCAGCTCCGCCGGCGTGCTCGTCACCGTCGGCGACGGCTCCGGCGGCGGCGGGCAGGGCCCGAAGGGCGACAAGGGGGACAAGGGCGACCCGGGCGAGCCCGGCCCGGCCGGTCCCGTCGGCGCCGACGGCAGAGACGGCGCGCCCGGCCCGGCCGGCGCCGCCGGTCCCGCCGGCCCGGCCGGCCCCGTCGGCCCGAAGGGCGACAAGGGCGACAGAGGCCTCAACGGCCGCGACGCGCTCGTCACCTGCAAGGTGACCGGCTCCGGCTCGGCGCAGAGAGTCAAGTGCACGGTCACCTACGGCGCCCGCAGCGCTGCGGCGAGAGCGAGAGCGACCGCGAGAGCGCGCCTCCTCAGAAGAGGGCGCACGTACGCGAAGGGCCGCGTCCGCGCGCTCAAGCCGACGCGCAAGGTCTCGCGCGGCCGCTACACGCTGCGGATCGCGCAGGGCAAGAGAATCGTGACCGCGAAGGTCGCGGTCCGCTGACCCGCCGGCGCGGCCGGCCGCTCGCCGCGGCCGGCCGCGGCCGCCCGCGGGACGCAGACCTCCCGGTCATCGGCCTACTTCGACATCGCCTGGTACTTCCGCACCGCGAGCGGGGCGAAGATCGCGGTCAGCACGAGCGGCCAGACGATCGCCATCTCGATCGCGTGCTGGGCGACCCAGCTGTCGCTCGCCGGGCCGCCGTTGCCGAACAGCTCGCGCGCGGCGCCGACCGTCGAGGAGAGCGGGTTCCACTCGGCGATCGTCTGCAGCCAGCCGGGCATCTGCGACGGCGAGACGAAGATCGACGAGATCATCGTGAACGGGAACAGCAGGCCGCTGACGTTGCCGGCCGTCTCGATCGAGCGGATCTGCAGACCGGTCCAGATCCCGATCCACAGGACCGAGAAGCGCAGCAGCAGGAGCAGCAGCACGGCCAGCAGCGCGTTGACGATCCCGTCGTGCCAGCTCCAGCCGACGACGAGGCCCATCGCGATCATCACGACGAAGTTGACGACCGCGTTGATCATCGCCGCGACGCAGCCGCCGCCAAGGATCGCGACGCGCGACATCGGCATCGCGCGCAGCCGATTGGTGATCCCCCGCTCGGTGTCCATCGCGATGCCGAACAACGTCTCGGTGATGCCGAAGGCGGCCGCCATCACGAACAGGCCGGGCATCAGGTACTCGCGGTAGTCCTCGCCGCCGGGGACGACGATCGCGCTGCCGAAGACGTAGCCGAACAGCAGGATCGACATCACCGGGAAGGCGAGCGTCCAGGCGATCCGCGACGGCTCGTAGCGCCAGTGCAGCAGGTCGCGCTTGGTCAGCGTGAGCGTGTCGGAGATCGTCCAGCGCAGCGAGCTCATGCCGCCACCTCCTCGGCGTCGTCGGGGGTCGGGTCGGCCTCACCGCCGTCGGCGCGGCTGCCGGTCAGCTGCAGGAAGACGTCGTCGAGCGTCGGCTGGCGCAGCGCGACGTCCTCGACCGCGACGCCGGCGGCCTGCACCGCCTGCAGCACCTCGGTCAGCGACGCGACGCGGTCGTGGACCGGAGCGCTGACGCTCCGGCGCGAGCGGTCGACGACCGGCTCGGCGTCGGAGACGCGCGCGAGGATGCCCGCCGCGGCGGTGACGCCGTCGTCGTCGCGCAGCACGAGGTCGACCTGGCTGGCGCCGAGGCGGCGCTTGAGCGCGTCCGGCGTCCCCTCGGCGATCACGCGGCCGCGGTCGACGACCGAGATCTTGTCGGCGAGCTGGTCGGCCTCGTCGAGGTAGTGGGTCGTCAGCAGCACCGTCGTCCCGCCGGCGACCAGCTCGCGCACGACCGACCAGACCTCCATCCGGTTGCGCGGGTCCTGGCCGGTCGTCGGCTCGTCGAGGAACAGCACCTGGGGCGCGGTGATGAAGCTGACGGCGAGGTCGAGCCGCCGCTTCATGCCGCCCGAGTAGCCCTTCGCCTGGCGGTCGCCGGCCTCGGTCAGCCCGAACTGCTCCAGCAGCTCGGCGGCGCGCCGCTTCGACTCCCGCGGCGAGAGGTGGTGGAGACGCCCGAACAGCTCGAGGTTCTGGCGGCCGCTGAGGATCTCGTCGATCGCGTCGGTCTGGCCGGTGAGGCCGATCCGCGCGCGCACCTCCGGCGCATGCGCCGCGACGTCGAGGCCCGCGACCTCCGCGCGGCCGCCGTCGGCCCGCAGCAGCGTCGTGAGGATCGAGACGGCGGTCGTCTTGCCGGCTCCGTTGGGCCCGAGCAGGCCGAGCACGGTGCCGGCCGGCACCTCGAGGTCGAGCCCGTCGAGCGCGACCTTCTCGCCGAACCGCTTGCGCAGCCCCGCGGCGACGATGGCGGGTCTGCCATCTGTCACGGCATCGCTCCCTTCGTGAATTGGGTACAGCGTACGCTGCATTGCGTACACCATACGCACTTATACTGCGGCGTGCAATGGCGAGCCGGTCCAGAGACGCGCGAGCTGCCTTCGAGCAGACGATGGAGCTGCTGTGGGGAGCGAGCCCGCGGCCGGCACGCGGCCCGAAGCCGAGACTGACACGCGAGCGGATCGTCGAGGCGGGGATCGAGATCGCCGACCGCGACGGCCTCGCGGGCGCCTCGATGCGCGCCGTCGCCGGCGCGCTCGACGTCGGGACGATGTCGCTCTACCGCTACGTGCCGAGCAAGGACGCGCTCGTCGACCTGATGTTCGACGCCGTGCTCGCGCGGCAGCCGAAGGCCGACGCGCTGCCCGGCGACTGGCGCGCGAAGCTGGAGGCGCTCGCCCGGCTCGACCTCGCCCTCTACCTGCGCCACCCGTGGATCCTCGAGGTCTCGATCAACCGCCCCCCGCTCGGCCCCGGCGTGCTCGACACCTACGAGTCCGTGCTGCATGCCGTCGCCGACAGCGGGCTGCCGATGCGGGAGCTGAACGCCGCCGCCCACGGGCTCGCCGCCTACGTCCGCGGCGCCGCCCAGACGAGGCTGACCCAGCTGCGCGTCGCGCGCGAGAGCGGGATGAGCGACGAGGAGTGGTGGTCGGAGCGCAACGACTTCTGGGAGCGCTACTTCGATCCCGGCCGCTACCCGACGCTGACCGCGATCTACGCCTCGGGCGCCTACGACGACCCGCCCGACCCGTTCGACTGGGGCCTGCAGCGGCTGCTCGACGGGATCGCGGCGCGGATCGACGCCACCCGCGAATAGCGCGCCGCTCACAGCGCCAGCTCCCGCTCCAGCCGCAGGCCCTCGCGCAGCCGCAGGTCGTGGGTCGCGACGACGAGCGCGCCGGGCCATTCGGCGAGCGCCGCCTCCAGCGTCTCCAGCGAGGCGACGTCGAGGTGGTTGGTCGGCTCGTCGAGCAGCAGGCAGGTCGCGCGCCGGTGGCCGAGCAGCGCCAGCTCCGCGCGCGTCCGCTCGCCGGGCGAGAGCGTCGCCGCCGGCCGGGTCGCGGCGTCGGCCTCCAGCCCGAACGAGGCGAGCGCCGTGCGCGCGTCGGCCTCGCCAAGGCCGGTCTGCTCGCGCACCGCGGCGACCAGCGGGCGCGGATCGGCGGCGAGCAGGTCGCGCGCCTGGCCGAGCTGCGCGACGACCGCCGTCGGCGCCAGCCGCCGACGGCCGGCGGTCAGCTCCAGCTCGCCGGCGAGCGCCGCCAGCAGCGTCGACTTGCCGCTGCCGTTGGGGCCGCGCAGCAGCAGCCGCTCGCCGTGCCGGAGCTCCAGGTCGAGCGGACCGAGCGCGAAGGCGCCGCGGCCCACCACCGCCCCCTCCAGCGCGACGACGGCCCCGCCGCGCCGCTCCGCCGCGGTCAGCCGCAGCCGCAGCGGCCGCTCCTCCCACGGCTTGTCGGGCACCTCGATCCGCTCGGCCCGTCTGGCGACGACGCTCGCGCGATGTCTGACGCCGTCCGCGCGCGACTTGACCCATTCCTTCGCGTGCTTGTCGCCGTCGTTGGGGCGACGCGCGAAGCGGCCGGCCATCGCATTCGCACGGCGGCGCGTCTCGGTCGCGGCGGCGGTCAGCTGGGCGCGCCTGGCGAGCGCCTCCTCGTGCTCGGCGAAGGCGCGCTCGCGCGCGGCGTCGCGTTCGCGCTCGTAGGACTCCCAGCCGCCGGCGTACGCGGTCGCGCTGCCGTCGTGCGGGTCGAGCGCGATCACCTCGCGCGCCGCGTCGGCGAGCAGCGCGCGGTCGTGCGAGACGAGCACGACGCCGCCCGCGCGCTCGGCCAGCAGCGCGCGCAGCCGCTCGAGGCCGTCGGCGTCGAGGTGGTTGGTCGGCTCGTCGAGCAGGACGACGTCGAAGCGGGCGGTGCGCAGCGCGGCGAGGCCGGCGCGCGCCGCCTGGCCGCCCGAGAGCGTCCGCAGCGGACGGTCGAGCAGCCCGTCGTCGAGGCCGAGCTCGGCCGCGGCGGCGTGCAGCCGCGCCTCGGCGTCGGCGCCGCCGAGCGTCACCCAGCGGACGAGCGCGTCGGCGTGGGCGTCGATCGCGTCGAGCTCGCCGGCGTCGAGCCGCGCGGTCTCGCGGTCGAGCGCGCGCGTCGCCGCAGCGACGCCGATCCGCTCGAGGATCGTCTGGCGCACGGTCGCCTCGCCGGCGGCGCCGTCGTCGGCCGCCAGCTGCGGCAGGTAGCCGATCGTGCCGTGGCGCGCGACGGCCCCGCCGTCGGGCGTCTCCAGCCCGGCGGCGATCCGCAGCAGCGTCGACTTGCCGGCGCCGTTGGGCCCGACGAGCGCGATCCGGCTGCCGGCGTCGACGCGCAGGTCGACGCCGTCGAGGACGGTGCGCTCGCCGTGGCGGCGGACGATTCTGCGGGCGTCGAGCAACGCCGATGACATACGGACTCCTTCGGGGCGCGATCTCTACGGGGCGGGGCAGGCGCGGGGCCTGCGAGCGGGGTGACAGCCGCGGCGACCGGTGCGGGACCGGTGCTCGTTCGTGGCGGCTGTTATCGAGATCTGCGCATAAGAACGGCTGAAAAGCCGGCGGAGACCGTAGCACGGCTGTTGCGGATGGCGCAAGGGCGCGCGACGAATCGCCGCACCGCGCCGCGCCGCGGAGCCGCGTGTTACAACGGTGCGACGATGACGCGACGCGCCGCCCCGCTGGAGAACACGCGCGGCATCCTCGCCCCGGCCTCCGTCGCGACGACCTTCCGGCTCGCCCGCTTCCCGGTGGCGCCCGACCTCGCGCACGCCGTCGAGCGCCACTGGACCGTCGCCTGGGACCTGCGCGGTCGCGCGCCGTTCACGCAGGAGATCCTCAACCACCCGAACGTCAACCTCTCGATCGAGCCGGAGGGCGCCTTCGTCTGGGGCGTCGGCACGACCCGCACGCGGCACCGGCTCGACGGTCGCGGCTGGGTGCTGGGGACGAGATTCCGCGCCGGCGGCTTCCGCGCCTTCGCCGGGATCCCCGTCGCGCGGCTGACCGACCGCGTCGTCCCGCTCGCCGAGCTCTTCGGCGTCGCCGACGCCGCCGCGCTGGAGCGGGCGGTCCGCGCCGGCGAGGGGCCGGAGGAGCGGATCGCGCTGGTCGAGGCGTTCCTGCGCGAGCGCGACGCGGGGCCCGACCCGCGCGTCGCCGAGGTCGCGGCGATCGTGCGGATGCTGCTCGACGACCCGTCGATCACGCGCGTCGACCAGCTCGCGCGCCGCTGCCACCTCTCCGCGCGCACGCTCCAGCGGCTGTTCCACGACTACGTCGGCGTCAGCCCGAAGTGGGTCGTGCAGCGCCAGCGGCTGCACACCGCGGCCGAGCGGATCGCGGACGAGCCGGGCCTCGACCTCGGCCGCCTCGCGCTCGACCTCGGCTACTTCGATCAGGCCCACTTCATCAACGAGTTCAAGGCGGTCGTCGGCCGCCCGCCGGCCGAGTACGCCGCCGCCTGCGCGGCAATCTCGGCGCTGGCGGCGTAGCCGGCGGGCGCCGCCGCTACCCGACCGCCTCGACCCGGGCCGGGACGTGCTTGTGGAGCGGGGTCAGCGCCAGCGGGTCGCGGTGCTCCAAGGCGGTCAGCTCGTTGAGCGCGACGCCGGTCACGACCGGCGCGCCGTCGTCGTCCGGGTAGTCGACCCCGAGGCCGTTGGGCAGCGAAACGTGGCCGGGCTGCATCGCCTCGCTGACCTCGACGACCGCCTCGACCGCGCCGCGCGCCGTCGTCACGCGGGCGCGCCCGCCGCTCTCCAGCCCGAGCCGCTCGGCGTCGGCCGGGCTGACGCGCAGCGCGCCCCGCCCGTCGCGCTTGCGCCATGACGGGTCGCGGATGATCGTGTTCGCCGTCGAGCTGCGGCGCTCGCCGGCCGACAGCACCAGCGGCAGCTCCTTGGAGGTCCAGCGCGGCGGCTCGGCCGGCAGCGCGCGCAGCTCCTCCAGCAGCTCGGGGATCTCCAGCGCGATCCGCCCGCCCGGCGCTCTCACGTACCTCCACGCGTCCTCGTAGTCGTCGAGCGTGAAGGTGATCCCGGAGCGGCCGGCGAGCATCGCGTCGAACAGCGCCTCGCCGAGCGCCGGCCCCTCGCCCGCGTGGCCGGCGCGGCGGACGGCGTCGGGGTAGGTGAGCGCGCAGCGGTGGGCGAGGCCCCACAGCGCCGCGGCGCTCGCGGCGCCGTCGGGCAGCGTCGGCCCGAGCGTCTCGTACAGCGCCCACGGCGCCAGCGCGGCCAGCCGCGGGTCGGCGCCGGCGGCGGTCAGGAAGGCGGTCGCGAACTGCGGCCGGCCCTCGCGCGCGGCGGCCCGCAGCGGCTCCAGCGCGGCGTCGGGCAGCGGCGCCAGCGCGCGCACGATGCGGGCGTGGATCTCCGGCTCGGGCAGCGTCCCCGGCAGCGGCTCCAGCAGCGGGGCGCGCAGGTGGAAGGTGTTGCGCGGGAACTCGAGGTTGAAGAAGGTCGCCTCCCACTTCTCGAACTGGCTGGCGGCCGGCAGCACGTAGTCGGCGCAGCGGGCGGTCTCCGTCATCGCGACGTCGATCACGACGACGGTGTCGAGCGCCGCGAGCGCCTCCCGCCAGCGGGCCGAGTCGGCGAGCGAGTGGGCCGGGTTGGCGCTCTCGACCAGCATCGCGCGCAGCCGCCGCGGGTGGTCGGTGAGGATCTCGCCGGGGATCGCGTTGCACGGCACCATCCCGCCAAGGATCGGCGCGCCGGTCACGGGCGTGCGCGGCACGTCGACCTTGTAGCGCGCGAGCGGCGCCATCCACGAGTGGAGGTGCATCGCGCCCCGGCTTGCCGAAGCTGCCGCGCAGCAGCCAGATCAGCTTGTCGAGGTACGAGCAGAGGACCGAGTTGGGCGCCTGCTGGATGCCGAGGTCCTCGAAGGTCGCGACCGACTCGGCGGCGCCGATCCGGCGCGCGGCCGCCTCCAGCTCCGCGAGCGGCACGCCGCACGCCTCCGCGCAGGCGCCGATCGGCACCGCGCGCAGCGCCGCCAGCACGGCCTCCGAGCCGGTCGTGTGCGCGGCGAGGAAGGCGTCGTCGACGCGGCCGTCGCGCACGAGCAGCCCGAGCAGCGCGGCGAGGCACCAGGCGTCGGTGCCCGGGCGGACCTGGAGGTGGTGGTCGGCCAGTCTGGCGGTCTCCGTCGCGACCGGGTCGATCACGATCAGCGCGCGCTGCGGATCGGCGGCGATCTCCTTCAGGACGACGCGGGCGCGCGGGAACGACTGCGACTGCCACGGGTTCTTGCCGAGGAAGAGCGCGACCTCGGCATGCTCGAAGTCGCCGCGCGTGTGGCCGCCGTAGAGGTGGGCGTCGACGAAGCCCTCGCCCATCTTCTCCTGCGCCAGCGCGCTCGAGCGGTATCTCGCCCCGAGCGCCGCCATCACCGCGCGGGCGTAGGCGCCGCCGAGGTGGTTGCCCTGCCCGCCGCCGCCGTAGTAGAAGATCGTCTCGCCGCCGTGCTGGTCGCGGACGGCCGCCAGCCGCGCCGCGACCTCGGCGATCGCCGTCTCCCAGTCGATCTGCTCGAAGCCGCCGTCGGGCCGGCGCCGCAGCGGGCTCGTCAGCCGGTCGCGGCCGTTCTGGTAGTGGTCGAGCCGCAGCGCCTTGTTGCAGGTGTAACCCTGCGAGGCGGGGTGGGCGCGGTCGCCGCGGATGCGCGCGAGGCGGCGGCCGTCGAGCTCCACCTCGATCCCGCAGTTGCACTCGCAGAGGATGCACGCGCTCTGCCGCCAGGTCCGCTCCTGCTGCGCTTCGGCCATCGCTCCACCCTCCGCTCGCGCGCGTCTCGCGCGAAATAGGACGCCTGTCTTAGTGCTTGCCGACCCTACTAGGATGGGTGTCCTAGTCAAGCGGGTTCTCCCGCGTCCACGGAGCGGAGCAGGTCCTCAGATGGCATCGGACAGCCGGGAGCGAATGGTGCGCAGCGCGGCCTTCCTGCTGCGCGAGCACGGCTACGCGGGCACCGGCTTCCGCGACGTGATCGCCCACAGCGAGGCGCCGTGGGGCTCGATCTACCACCACTTCCCCGGCGGCAAGGCGCAGCTCGCCGAGGAGGCGGTGCGCTACGCCGGCGACCTCGTCGCGCAGCTGATCGAGCACAGCCCGCCCGACGACCCGGTCGCGACGCTGCGCGGCTTCATCGCGATCTGGAGACGCGGGCTGGAGGAGAGCGACTTCCGCGCCGGCTGCCCGGTCGTCGCCGTCGCGACCGAGGCGCCGGCCGATCAGCCGGCGCTGTCGCAGGCGGCCGCCCACGCCTTCGCGCAGTGGGAGCAGGCGCTCGCCGCGACGCTCCGCCGCGCCGGCATACCAAGGGCCCGCTCCCGCCGCCTCGCGACGATCGTCGTCGCCTCGATCGAGGGGGCGATCGTCCTCGCCCGCGCCCGCCGCACCACCCAGCCGCTCGACGACGTCAGCAGAGAGCTGGAGCTGGTCCTGCGAGCCGCGATCGCCGACGCCGCCGCCTGACCTCGGAGGTAATCGACGCGGTGACGGCGCCGCGGGAGAGTGGTCGCCAGACACCGACCACCGATCACCAAGGAGGCCGACATGGCTGAGATCGCCACCGTCGTCGACGACTACATCGCCGTCTGGAACGAGCCGGACCCGGAGCGCCGCGAGGCCCTCGTCGCCCGCACCTGGACCGAGGACGGCACCTACCTCGACCCGCTGATGAGCGGCGAGGGGATCGCCGGGATCAGCGCGATGGTCGGCGCCGCGCAGGCGCAGTTCCCCGGCCATCGCTTCGAGCTGACCGCCGGTCCCGACGCCCACAACGACGTCGTCCGCTTCACGTGGACGCTCGTCGCCGTCGACAGCGGCGCGCCGGCCGCCGTCGGCGTCGACTTCGCGACGGTCGCCGACGACGGCCGGCTGCGCAGCGTCACCGGCTTCCTGGAGCCGGTCGCGGCGGGCTGAGCGGAGCCGGAGACGTGCGGCGGCGGGCCTGGCCGCCGCGCGGGCGAGGCAGGGCGGGACGGCGCCGTGCTGAACTAGGTCGACGTGCGTCGCCCCGCCCTCCCGCTCCTGCTCGTCTGCCTCGCCGGCCTGCTGGCGCTGATCGCGCTGCCGGCGGTCTACGTCCGCGGCGAGATCGTCGATGAGCGGGCGCTCGCCGACCGCGTCGGTGCGGCCGCGACCTCCGCGCCGGTGCGGGCGGTCGCGGCGCAGCGGATCGTCGACGCGGCCGTCGACGCCGGCGCGGAGCAGCTGCTGATCACGCGCCCGCTCGCGATCGCCGGGATCGAGTCGCTGCTCGACACGCCGGTCGTCCGCCAGCTCGCCCGCGGCGCGGCGCGCGACGCCCACGCGCTGCTGGTCGAGGGCAGGGAGGGCACCTTCGTGCTCGACCTCGGCCGCGGCACCGCGCTCGTGCTCGACGGGCTCCGCAGCGTCTCGCCGAGAGCGGCCGAGGCGCTGCCGGAGGGCTTCGACCCCGAGGTGCTGCGGATCGACTCAGACGACCCGGCGCTCGCCGGCGTCCGGCGGCTCGTCGCGATCGGCGACTGGCTGGCGTGGGTCGCGCCGCTCGGCGCGATCGCCTGCGCCGCCGGCGCGCTGCTCCTCTCGCGCGACCGCAGGCGGACGCTCGTCCAGCTCGGCGGCGCGCTCGCCGTCGCGTCGACGCTGCTGCTCGTCCTGCTCGCGGTCGCGCGCAGAGCCGCGGTGCCCGGCGCCGAGGCGGCCCCCGACGTCGCCGCGGCGGCCGGCGCGCTGTGGGACGCGCTGCTCGGCGACCTCTCGCTGTGGGCCGAGACGGCGCTGCTGGCGGGCCTCGTCGTCGCCGTCGTCGCGGCCGCCAGGCGCGATCAGCAGCCGCAGGGGACGGTCAGCCGCCTGCTCAGCACCGTCTCGCGCGTGCGCCAGGCGCAGACCCCGCGCTGGCGGACGGTGCGCGCCTTCGCGCTGCTCGCCGCCGCCGCGCTGATCGCGTGGGAGCCCGAGCTGGCGCTGAGATTGACCGCGATCGGCCTCGCCGTCTACGCGATCTCGGAGCTGGCGGCCGTCCTCGACGCCTCCAGCGCGAGCTGGCTGCGCCAGCGGGCCGAGCAGCGCGCGGCGGCCGAGCGCGCCCGTGCGGCGGCCGAGCGCGCGGCGGCCGCGGGCGCGAGCGGCGGCGCGCGGGGCGCGGCGGCCGGGCCGGGCGGTCCCGGCGCGGGCAGAGGCGGCGGCGCGCGGGGCGCCGGGCGCTCCGGCGGAGGCGGAGGCGGCCGCCTGCGCGGCGCGTTCGCCGCGGCGCGCCAGCCGCGGCTGGCGATCCCGGCGGCGGCGGTCGTGCTCGCGGTCGCGATCGCGGCCGTCCTGACCGGCGACAAGCCGCAACCGCCCGCGAGGGCGGCCGTCCCCGCGACCGGCTGCAACGGCGCGCGCGCGTACTGCGACCTGCGCCTCGACCAGTACACCTTCGCCGGCACCCACAACTCGTACTCGGCGGCGCAGGAGCCGGGCTGGCTGATCCCCAACCAGCGCTTCGGGATCGCCCGCCAGCTCGACGACGGCATCCGCGCCTTCCTGCTCGACGTCCACGTCGGCGAGCAGACCGACCAGCTCGTCCGCACCGACCTGCGGGCCGAGGGGATGAACCGCAACAAGGTGACGCGCGCGATCGGGGCCGACAACGTCGCGCTCGCCGACCGCCTGATCGCGCGTGCCGGCGCCGGCACGCTGCGCGGCCGCCGCGAGCTGTTCCTCTGCCACACGCTCTGCGAGCTCGGCGCCGCGCCGGCGCTGGCGCAGATGCGCGCCTACGCCCGGTGGCTCGACAGACACCCGGGCGAGGTGCTGCTGTTCATGCTCGAGCCGTACGTGCCGCCGAGGCAGATCGTGCAGCTGTTCCGCCGCGCCGGCCTGCTCGACGACGTCTGGACGCTCGACCGCCAGGCGCCGCTGCCGACGCTCGGCGACCTCGTCCGCGCCGACCGCCGCCTGCTCGTCTTCACCGAGGCCGACGGCGGCGCGCCGCCGTGGTACATGAAGGCGTGGTCGTTCTTCCAGGACACGCCGCTGGGCGCCACGAAGGCGAGCGAGCTGCGCTGCCGGCGCCAGCGCGGCGACGCCGACAGCCCGCTGCTGCTCGTCAACCACTGGATCGACGCGTTTCCGCCGAGCCCCCGCGCCAACCGCGAGATCGGCGGCGCCTTCCTCGAGCGCCGGCTCGACAGATGCGCGCGCGAGCGCGACATGCAGCCGAACGTCGTCGCCGTCGACTTCCACCAGACCTCCGGCGTCGTCGAGGCGGCGAGCGCGCTGAACGAGGCCTCCGTCGAGGCGGCGCGCAGGCTGGAGGCGCTCGACTAGCCTCGCCGCGTGTCCGGTTCCCAGCGCGACGATCGTCCGAGAAGGCGTATGCGAAAGCGCACCCTTCTCCTCTCCGTCGCGCTCGGGCTGCTGGCGCTGCTCGTCGTCGTCAACTGGACCTGGGGCGACCTGCCCGGCGAGCCGCCCCCGCGCGGCGCCGCGGCGACGCTCGCCGGCATCGACGTCCGCTGGGTCGAGCGCTCGCCGGCCGGCGAGCGCCGTGCCGCTCCGCCGGTCGTGCTGCTGCACGGCCTGCCCGGGACGGCCGACGACTTCGCCCGCGTCACGCCGCTGCTGTCGGCCGCCGGCCACCGCACGATCGCGCTCGACCGGCCCGGCTTCGGCTTCTCCGACGGCGGCCACCACCCGCTCGACGAGCAGCTCGCGACGCTCGACGCGCTGCTCGACCGGCTGGCGCCCGAGCGCCCGATCGTCGTCGGCCACTCCTTCGGCGGCACGCTCGCGCTCGCCTACGCGGCGCGCAGACCGGAGCGGCTGCGCGGCCTCGTGCTGGTCGCGGCGTCGGCTGGGCGGCCCTCGACCGGCGCCGAGCGCGCGCAGGCGCGCTTCGCCCAGATCCTCTCGTGGCCGGTCGTCGAGCCGCTCGCGCACGTCACCTTCGGCCAGGCGCTCCTGCGCGTCTCGGCGCGCGCGGGCGTCGAGAGGGCTTTCGCGCCCGACCCGGTCGACCGGGAATACGAGCGGCGGCTGCTCGCCGTCTCGATGCAGCGCAGCGACCTCGACGCGATGGCCGGCGAGCGGCTCGCGGCGAACGACGTGACCGCGCGGGTCGGCCGGCAGATCGGCGCGATCGACGTGCCGGCGGTCGTGATCCAGGGCGCCGGCGACCGCCTCGTCGGCGCGGAGATCGGCCGCCGGCTGGCGCGCGAGCTGCCGCGTGCGCGGCTGGTCGAGGTGGCCCGCGGGCACATGGTCCCGCTCGTCGCCCCGGCGGTGATTGCCGAGGCGGTGAGAAGCTGCGCCGCCGGTTGTGGTACCCATTAAGCGCTCGATGAGCGAACCTGCCCTAGACGAACCTCCCGGTAGCAGTCCCAAGCGCATCCGTCCCCTGCGGCATTGGACGGGTGCGCGATGACCGAGCTGCTCCTGCTTGCGGCGGCGTTCGCGCTGGTGATCGCGTGCGGCCTCTTCGTCGCCGCCGAGTTCGCCTTCGTCACCGTCGACCGCGCGACCGTCGACCGCGCCGCCGAGGCCGGCGACGGCAAGGCGAGAGGCGTCCAGTCGGCGCTGCGCTCGCTCTCGACCCAGCTGTCCGGCGCGCAGCTCGGGATCACCGTCACGAACCTGCTGATCGGCTTCCTCTCCGAGCCGGCGATCGCGCAGCTGCTCGAAGGGCCGCTCGGCTCGCTCGGCGTGCCCGACGGGGCGACGAGAGGCATCTCGCTGACGCTCGCGCTGCTGCTGTCGACCGCCTTCACGATGGTCCTCGGCGAGCTGGTGCCGAAGAACCTCGCGATCGCGATGCCGCTGCAGACCGCCCGCGCGGTCCAGGGCTTCATGCGCAGCTTCACGCGCGTCAACCGCCTCGTCATCAGCGGCTTCAACGACATCGCCAACGCGACGCTGCACCGGCTCGGGATCGAGCCGCAGGAGGAGCTGGCCTCGGCCCGCTCCGCCGAGGAGCTGACCTCGCTCGTGCGCCGCTCGGCCGAGCAGGGGACGCTCGAGCTGGAGACGGCGACGCTGCTGCAGCGCTCGCTCGCCTTCGGCGACCGCCGCGCCGACGACGTCATGACCCCGCGCGTCCGCATGCGCACGGTCGCCGCCGACGAGCCGGCGATCCGCGTGATCGAGGCGGCGCGCGAGTCCGGCTTCTCGCGCTTCCCGGTCGTCGGCGAGAGCCCCGACGAGGTCGTCGGGATCGTCCACGTCAAGCATGCCGTCGGCATCCCGCACGAGCGCCGCGACGAGGTGCCGATCGCCGAGGTGATGGCGAGACCGGTGCTCGTCCCCTCCTCGATCGAGCTCGACCCGCTGCTCGCGATCCTGCGCGAGGGCGGCCTCCAGATCGCCGTCGTCGTCGACGAGTTCGGCGGCGTCGACGGCCTCGTCACGCTCGAGGACGTCGTCGAGGAGATCGTCGGCGAGGTCGTCGACGAGCACGACCGCCGCGACATGAGCGCGCGTCGGCGCCCGGACGGCTCGTGGACGCTGTCGGGGTTGCTGCGCCCCGACGAGGCGTCGCGCGCGACCGGCCTGCTGCTGCCCGAGGACGAGGAGTACGAGACGCTCGGCGGCCTGATCCAGGACGAGCTGAGCAGAATGCCGGCCGTCGGCGACGAGGTGCTGCTGCGGACGAGAGACCTCGAGGGCCGCCGCTGCGAGGTGACGCTGACGGTCGTCCGGCTCGACGGCCTGCGCGTCGACCGCGTCCTGCTCGAGTCCGCGTGCGTCGAGGACGAGGACGACGACGAGCCGCGCAACGGGAACGGCGGCCGCAACGGCAACGGCAGCGGCAACGGCGCCGAGCGAGGGCGCGCCTGATGGGCGGCGACCTGTTCGCGATCGGGCTGACGGTCGTCCTGCTGGCCCTCAACGCCTTCTTCGTCGGCGCCGAGTTCGCGCTGATCTCGGCCCGCCGCAGCGCGATCGAGCCGCGTGCGGAGGAAGGGACGTGGACGGCGCGGATCGCGCTCTACGCGATGGAGCATGTCTCGCTGATGATGGCCGGCGCCCAGCTCGGCATCACCGTCTGCACGATCGGCCTCGGCGTCCTCGGCGAGCCGGCGATCGCCCACCTGCTCGAGGGCCCGTTCAGCGACATCGGCATCCCGTCGGCGCTGGTCCACCCGATCGCCTTCGCGCTCGCGCTCGGCCTGATCGGCTTCCTCCACGTCGTCTACGGCGAGATGGTGCCGAAGAACATCGCGCTCGCCGGCCCCGACCGGGCCGCGCTGATCCTCGCGCCGCCGTTGGTCCTGATCGTCAGAGTGCTCCACCCCTTCATCGCCTCGTTCAACTGGGTCGCGAACGTGCTGCTGCGGCTCGCCGGCGTCAGACCGAAGGACGAGGTGACGAGCGCCTTCACGCGCGACGAGGTCGCGGGCCTCGTCGAGGAGTCGCGGCGCGAGGGCCTGCTCGACCCCTCCGAGGGCCACGTCCTGATCGAGGCGCTGAAGTTCGTCGAGCGCGACGCCAGCTCGGTGCTGCTGGGGCTCGACAGGCTCGTGACCGTCCGCGACGACGTCACGCCGGCCGAGGTCGAGCAGCTCGCGGCCACCACCGGCTTCTCGCGCTTCCCGGTCCGCGACGCCGACGGCGACTTCGTCGGCTACCTCCACCTGAAGGACGCGCTCGAGCTGAGAGAGCGCCACCGCACGCGCCCGATCGCCCAGCGCTGGATCCGCCCGCTGCCGCACGTGCAGGCGACCGACACGCTGCGCAAGGTGCTCGCGACGATGCAGCGCTCCGGCGCCCATCTCGCGCAGGTGCTCGACAGAACCGGCAGGGTCCTCGGCGTCGCCGCGCTGGAGGACGTGCTCGAGGAGCTCGTCGGCGAGATCCGCGACGAGAGCCGCGCCGCGTAACGGCGCCGGCCGAGCGACCGCCGCCCGCCTTTCGCGACCGTCGACGCTCCACTTCCCGGTTGCGCGCCGGCGCGCCGCCTGCTTGGATGCTCGCCGGCGTGCGCCCGCACGCCCGGAGTCAGAGCCGGGGACAGGGGAGCGTTGGCATGAGGAAGGTCCTGGGAGCGGTCGCTGCGGTGCTGCTCGTCCTGTGTGCGACGGCGGTGCCGGCGCGGGCCGCGACCGACGTCGTCGTCGTCTTCGACACGACCGGGTCGATGAGCGGCGCGATCGACGAGGCCAAGGACGAGATGCGCAACGTGATCGACGAGGTCGGCGCCCGCTTCGGCGACGTCCGCTACGCCGTCGCGGCGGTCTCCGACTACGGCGCGGTCGACGACTATGGCGACGACGGCGACGAGCCCTGGACGCTCGTCCAGCCGCTGACCGACGACCGGCTCGCCGTGCAGGCCGCGATCGACGCCCTCGACGCCTCCGGCGGCGGCGACGAGGCCGAGGCGTACGGGCGGGCGCTGCGCGAGGCCGACACCAGCGCCGCGATCGGCTTCCGCCCGGGCGCCCAGCGGCTGGTCGTGCTCGTCGCCGACTCGGTCCCGCACGACGACGACCTCAACGAGGGCGTCCCGGATGAGCTGCAGACCTACTCGTCGCCGTTCGACACCGGCGTCGACCCGGGGCCCGACGAGCGCTTCGGCACCGCCGACGACATCGACTGGCAGACGCAGCTGGCCGAGCTGAGAGCGCACGGGATCCCGCTCTACTTCGTCCTCTTCAAGGGCGGCAGCGACCTGCTCGGCTACTGGCGCCATTGGGCCGGGACGACCGGCGGGAGCGCGTCGACCTCCGGCGCCGGCGACCTCGGCTCGACGCTCGTCGACGCGATCAGCGCCGGCGCCGGCGGCTGCGCGCGCAGCTACAAGCGGGTCGGCACCGTCGACGTCTGCGCCGACGCGATCGCCGAGCAGGGCGACGGCACCTTCAGCGCCACCGGCGCGGTCCGCGTCGCCGCCGGCCTCGCGGTCGGCGACGGCCCGGTCGCGATCGACACCGGCGCGCAGACGGTCGCCGGCAGCGGCGCGCTCGCCGTCGTCCGCGGCGCGACGACGGTGCCGGTCGGCAGCGGCGCCTTCTCGATCGCGGCGGCCGGCGTGAACGACGCGACCTCCGGCCGCGAGCGGCTGGCGACGCTGTCGCTGGACGGGGCGACGCCGGCGTCGTTCGCGGTCGGCAAGATCGGCCTCAGCCCGTTCGCGGCGCTGTACGTCGACCCGGCCGACGGCGGCGGCGTCGTCGCGGTCGCCAACCCGCTCTTCAAGCTGCGCGGCGTCGGCCCGACCGGCACGCTCGCGATCGGCCTCCACGCCCGCTCCGCGACCGCCTACCGGGTGCTCGGCGGCTCGGCCGGCTGGTCGCTCAAGGTCGGCGAATGGGGGATCGGCGCGTCGCTGCAGTACGACGGCGGCGAGGACGTGTGGAAGCTCGAGGGCGAGGCCGACCTTCCGGGAGCGATCGGCGGCGCGAAGGTCTCCGGCTCCCTGCGCAAGGGCGAGATCGACGCGATCGGGATCGCGGCGAAGGCCGGCGATACCGGCGTGCCGCTCGGCGCGACCGGCTTCTTCTTCGACAGCTTCTCCGGCGAGCTCGCGGGCCTGGCGGGGAAGACGCAGCGGCTGAAGCTCGGCGTCACCGGCGGCTACGGCCCCAAGATCCCCGTCGTCAAGAAGCGCCCGATCGCGCTGGAGAAGGCCGACGTCACGGTGCGGACCGACCTCAGCGGCGCGATCGACGGCCGGATCGGGCTGGTCGACCGGCGGCTGGCCGGCGGCGACCTCGACGTCTCGATGCGGATGCGGCCGTCGTTCAGCGCCAGCGGCCGGCTCAACGCCGACGTCTCGCTGCTCGGCACCGGCTTCTTCGCGCGCACCGCGATCGACATGACCTCGCGCCACTTCACCGCGACCGGCGGCGCCGAGCTGCGAGTCGCGGGACGGCGGGCGCAGGGCGCGAGCGCGATCGTCTCCGACGAGGGCGCCGGCGCGAGCGGCAAGCCGTGCGCGATCTGCCCGACCGTCGGCGTCGGCATCCGCTGGCGCGACGCGTTGAAGTTCCCGCCGCAGCCGGAGTGGATCGGCGCCGACATCGAGCGCTACCGGACGACCCGCGCCGCGGCGGCGGCCGGCCGCCGCGGCCGCGTCCTGCGCGTCGCGCCGGGGACGGCCGTGCTCGCCGTCTACGGCAGCGCCGCGCGCGGCGGAGAGGCCGACGTCGAGCTGGTCGCGCCGGGCGGGCGCCGCTACCGGCTCGGGCGCAGAAGCGGCCCGTTCGCGCAGGTCGTGCGGGCGCCGGACGGCCGCATCGCCTTCACCGTCCTGCGCCCGAAGCCGGGCCGCTGGCGCCTGCTGAGCGGCGCCGCGACGACCGTCGAGGCGCAGCGCGTGCCGCGGATCGGCACCGTGCGGGCGCTGCGCGCGACGCCCCGCAGCGGCAGACGCGACCGCCTCCGCAGGGGGCGCGTGCGCGTGCGCTGGCGCGTCGACGGCCGGCTGCCGCGCGGCGCGCGCGTCGCCGTCCAGCGGGCGAAGGGCCGCGGCGGCGGGGTCACCGTCGCGACGGCCGCGGTGCGCCGCCGGACGGTGACGTTCAAGGTGCGCAGACTTCGCCGCGGCGCCAACCGGCTGTCGCTCGTCGTCAGCGCGAAGGGGGTGCCGTTCCGCCGGGTCGCGGTTCCCGGCGTCGTCTACCGCCGATGAGCAGCGCGGCGCCGAGCAGGCCGCTGACGAGCGAGCCGGCGAAGATGCCGACCTTCGCCGCGTCGGTCAGCGCGGCGTCGGCGAACGACAGGCCGGCGATGAAGATCGAGACGGTGAAGCCGATCCCGCCGAGCGCCGCGACGCCGTAGATCTGGTTCGGCGCCATCCCCGCCGGCAGCTTGCCGATCCCCGCCCGCAGCGCCAGCAGCGTCGCGCCGGAGATGCCGGTCAGCTTGCCGAGCACGAGGCCGGCGGCGACCGCCCACGTGACCTCGCTGGAGAGGGCGTCGCCGAGCATGCCGCCGCCGAAGTCGACGCCGGCGTTCGCGAGCGCGAACAGTGGCACGATCGCGTAGGCGCTGACCGGGTGGAAGCGGTGCTCGAGGAAGGTCTGGACGTCGCGGCCGCGGAAGGGGCGCGCCGGCACGAGCAGGCCGAGCGCGACGCCGGCGATCGTTGCGTGCACGCCCGACTCGTAGACGGCGACCCAGATCACCGCGGCGACCGGGAGGTACGCGAGCGCGCGCGAGACCCCGGCCCGCTGCATCAGCACGACCGCGAGCAGCCCGCCGAAGGCGACGACGACCCACAGGAACGACAGCGCGTCCGAGTAGAACAGCGCGATGATCGCGATCGCGATGATGTCGTCGACGATCGCGATCGTCAGCAGGAACAGCCGCACGCCGGCGGAGATGCGCGGGCCCATCAGCGCCAGCACGCCGACCGCGAAGGCGATGTCGGTCGCGGCCGGGATCGCCCAGCCGGCCGCCCCGTCGCCGCCGGCGGCGATCAGCGTGAAGATCAGCGCCGGCATCGCGACGCCGCCGGCCGCGGCGATCGCCGGCAGGACCGCCGCGCGGCGGTCGCGCAGCTCGCCGGTCACCAGCTCGCGCTTGATCTCCAGGCCGACGACGAAGAAGAAGACGGCCATCAGCAGGTCGTTGACCCAGTGCTGCAGGTCGAGGTCGATCGTCGCGCTGCCGACGCCGACCTCGACGTGCGTCGCCCACAGGTCGAAGTAGGCGTCGCTCCACGGGCTGTTGGCCCACACGAGCGCGATCAGCGCCGCGGCGAGCAGCAGCAGGCCGCCGGCGGTCTCGTCGTGGAGGAAGTCGCTCAGCGGGTCGACGACCTTCGCCTTGACGGCGGTGCGGAGACCGCGCGGCTCGTCGGCGGTCGGAGGCGGCTCGGGCGCGGAGGGCATCGGTCCTTTCGGGCAGGGATCGGCGAACGCCGACCAGACTTCCCGGCACACCCAGACCACTGAGGGTACCGGCTGACGTGCGCGGCGGGACGGCGGCGGGCGCGCGGGCGCCCGGAGGGGCCGGCCGGCGGCCGCAGGGTGGCGCGCGGGCAGGTCAGCCGACCGGTCCGCCGAGCAGCGCGACCGCGATGCCGGCCGCGGCGGCGAGCAGCAGCGTGAGCACGACGCCCCGGCGCGCGACGAGCAGCAGCAGCGCGCCGGCCGCGAGCACGACCGCCTGCCACGGCTCCGTCAGGCCGGCGGCGAGCGGGATCGCGGAGCCGGCGATCGCGCCGATCGAGGCCGGCCCCGCGCCGGCGAGGAAGGCGCGGGCGCTCGGCAGCGCGCTGAGGCGGTCGAAGCGGTCGGCGCCGAGCGCGATGAAGGCGAACGACGGCGCGAAGGCGACGAGCGAGGCGATCGCCGCTCCGCCGAGGCCGTGCGCGGCGTAGCCGACGACCGCGATCGTCTGCGTGACCGGGCCGGGGGTCGCCTGACCGAGCGCGACGGCGTTGAGGAACTCGGCGTCGCTCATCCAGTGGAAGCGGTCGACGGCGTCGGCCTGCATCAGCGGGACGATCACGAAGCCGCCGCCGTAGGAGAGCGCGCCGACCTTGAAGGCCGTCCAGCAGAGCGCCGCCAGCCCGCCGCCCGCGACGACCGCCGCGAGCACGGCCGCCGGCGCCGGCCACGCGACGAGGCGGGCAGTCGGGCCGCCGCCTGCTCCAGCGGTGCCGCCACTTGCGCCGCCGCCGCCTGCTCCGCCGCCCGGCCGGTCGGGCGCCGCGCGGTGCCACGCCAGCTCGATCAGGCCGCAGGCGAGCAGCACGAGCACGAGCCACGGGCCGAGCGTCGCGGTCGCGACCGCCCCGGCGAGCACCCACGCGACCCAGCGGCCGCGGCGCCCGCGTCCGCGCGCCCGCCGCCAGCTGCCGGGCAGCAGCCGCAGCGCCGCGTCGAGCGCGACCGCGGCGACGACCGCGCCCGCCCCGGCTCCGGCGCCGCGCACCCACGCCGGCGGGTCGCCGAGGAACAGGATCGCGAGCGCGACGATCACGATCAGCCCGGGCAGGATGAAGGCGGCGCCGCCGGCGAGCGCGCCCGCGACGCCGCGCAGCCGCCACGCGCAGTAGACCGCCAGCTGCGTCGAGGCCGGGCCGGGCAGCACGTTGGTCGCGGCGATCGCGTGCTCGAACTCCTCCTCGTCGATCCAGCGGCGGCGCGCCACGCACAGCTCGCGCAGCATCGAGACGTGGGCCGGCGGGCCGCCGAAGCCGAGGCAGCCGATGCGGCCCCACTCGCGCACGATCGTGCGCAGGGACGGAAGGTCGTCGCGGGTGCGCACGCTGGCGCGGACGATAGCCGGCGATCGGCGTCTTGTAGGGTGCTTGCCCGATGCACCGCTCCACCGCCGCCGCCCTGGCCCGGACGACGACGCGCTGATGGACCTCTGGCACGCGATCGTGCTCGGCGCCGTCGAAGGCGTCACCGAGTTCCTGCCGATCTCGAGCACCGGGCACCTGACGATCCTCGAGTCGGCCTTCGGCTACAGGGTCGACGACCCCGACATCACCGCCTTCACGGCGATCATCCAGGTCGGCGCGGTGCTCGCGACGCTGCTCTACCTGCGCGCCGACATCAAGAGAATCCTCGCCGCCTTCTTCCGCGGCGTGGCGCGCTCCGAGCACCGCCGCGACCTCGACTTCAAGTTCGCGATCGCGGTGCTGCTCGGCTCGATCCCGATCGGGATCGTCGGGCTGCTGTTCAAGGACGAGATCGAGACGACGCTGCGCAGCCTGTGGTTCGTCGGCTCGGCGCTGATCCTGTGGAGCTTCGTGATGCTGTTCGCCGACATGAACGCGAAGCAGGACCGCCACGAGCGCGACGTCACCTGGAAGGACACGCTGATCATCGGGGTCACGCAGTGCCTCGCGCTGATCCCGGGCGTCTCGCGCTCGGGCGCGACGATGTCGGCCGGCCTCCTGCGCGGGCTCGACCGCGTGACCGTGACGCGGCTGTCGTTCTTCCTCTCGATCCCCGCGCTCAGCGCCGCCGGCGTGCTCCAGGCGGTGACCGAGTTCGACAACATCTCCAACGGCGTCGGCTGGGGGCCGACGCTCGTCGCGACCGCCGTCAGCTTCGTCGTCGCCTGGTTCGCGGTCTCCTGGCTCCTGCGCTACATCGCCCGCCACAGCTACGCGATCTTCATCGTCTACCGCGTCGCGCTCGGCGCGCTGATCCTGCTGCTGGTCTCGACCGGCGTCCTGTCGGCGACCTGAGCGCCGCCGCGCCCGGTCAGGCCGGCCGCAGCGCGGATGGCCGGAAAGGTGGGCGATCCGTCATTGCTGCCATCGCCGAGCGCGGCGATCATGACGCCATGTCCCGCAGCGCGCACCGCGTCCTGATCGTCCTCTTCGACGGCGTCCAGAGCCTCGACGTCACCGGTCCGCTCGAGGTCTTCTCCGGCGCCGCGAGCCATCCCGGCTGCCAGGTGCCCTACGTCGTCGAGACCGCCTCGCTCGACGGCGCGCCGGTGCGCGCCAGCAGCGGCCTGCGGCTCGCGCCCGACGGGCCGCTCGCCGCGGCGCCCGACACGCTCGTCGTCCCCGGCGGCGCCGGCACGCGCAGACCCGACCCGCGCCTCGTCGCGTGGCTGCGCGAGACCGCGCCGCGGGCCGGCCGCGTCCTCTCCGTCTGCACCGGCGCCTATCTGCTCGCGGCGGCCGGGCTGCTCGACGGCCGCCGCGCGACGACCCACTGGGCCCACTGGCGGCGGCTCGCCGAGCGCCACCCGCAGGTCGACGTCGACCCCGAGCCGATCTGGGTCCGCGACGGCGACGTGATGACCTCGGCCGGCGTCACCGCCGGGATCGACGCGTCGCTCGCGCTGGTCGAGGAGGACGTCGGCCGCGAGGTCGCGCTCGCGATCGCCCGCCACCTCGTCGTCTTCCTGCGCCGGCCCGGCAACCAGACGCAGTTCAGCGCGCAGCTCTCGGCGCAGGTCGCGCAGCGCGAGCCGCTGCGCGAGGTCCAGCGCTGGATCGACGACAACCCGGCCGGCGACTGCTCGGTCGAGGCGCTCGCCGCCCGCGCCTGCCTGTCGCCCCGGCAGTTCGCGCGCGCCTTCGCGCACGAGGTCGGCGTCACGCCCGGGCGCTACGTCGACCAGGTGCGGCTCGAGACCGCGCGCCGGCTGCTGGAGGAGAGCGGCGACGGCGTCGAGGCCGTCGCGCGCGCCTGCGGCTACGGGACGCCCGAGGCGATGCGCCGCGCCTTCCTGCGCACGCTCGGCGTGCCGCCGCTGGAGTACCGCCGGCGCTTCCGCGCCGGCGCACCCGCCTGAGAAACCGACAGAGAGGAGCGGCGATGCGTGTCGCCGTCGTGCTGTACGACCAGTTCACCGCGCTCGACGCGGTCGGTCCCTACGAGGTGCTGAGCCGCGTGCCCGGCGCCGAGGTGACGTTCGTCGCCGCCCAGGCCGGGCCGGTCCGCACCGACACCGACCGCCTGGCGCTCGTCGCCGACGCGGCGCTCGACGAGCTGCCCGACCCCGACGTGATCCTCATCCCCGGCGGCCCCGGCCAGCTGGCGCTGATGGAGGACGAGCCGCTGCTGTCGTGGCTGCGCCGCGCCGACGCGAGCTCGACCTGGACGACCTCGGTCTGCACCGGCTCGCTGCTGCTCGCGGCCGCCGGCCTGCTCGACGGCCGTCGCGCGACGACCCACTGGCTGCTGCTCGACGACCTCGAGCGCCACGGGGCGACCGCCGTGCGCGAGCGGGTCGTCGTCGACGGCAAGGTCGTCACCGCCGCCGGCGTCTCGGCTGGAATCGACATGGCGCTGACGCTCGCCGCCGAGCTCGCCGGCGCCGACGTCGCCCAGACCGCGCAGCTGCTGCTCGAGTACGACCCCAAGCCGCCGTTCGACGCCGGGTCGCCGGCGACGGCGCCCGATGCGCTCGTCGCGGCGCTGCGCGAGGCGAGCCGCCAGCTGCTGGCCGCCTCCGACGTCCAGCGGGCCTGAGGTCGCCGAGGGCGGTCGCCGCTCGCCGGCGCTGCGGCGTCGCCAGCGGGCGCGCGGCTCGGAGTCCGTCGCTCGCCGGCGTGCCGCCGCCGCCGGCGCCCCTACGCCGCCGCCGGCGCGCCCTCGGCGACGAAGGCGCGCAGCTCGGCGAGCAGCGCCTGAGGCCGGTCGATCGGGACGAGCGTGTAGCTGCCGTCGAGCTCGACCAGCCGGCCCCGGGGCAGCAGCTCGGCGAGCCGGCGGCCGTGGTCGCGCGGCATCAGCCGGTCCTCGGTCGCCCACACGACGAGCGCCGGGCGGTCGAAGTCGCGCAGCCGCTCGGTCGCCGCGACCGTCTCCTCCCGCGCGAAGCGCGAGCCGGCGTACTTGGCGAGGTCGCGGCGGATCGCGCGCTCGCGCGTGGGGGCGAACCAGGCGCGCGCGACCTCCTCAGGCACCGGGCGCCGGCTCATCCAGCCGAACAGCAGCGGGAAGCGCCGCAGCCGGCGGCTGCGCAGCGGCTGCGCGGCGAGGCCGACCCCGACCGGGCCGAGGCGGCCGGCCAGGCCCGCCAGCCGGCCGGGGATGCCGGGCGGGAAGTTGTCGAACGCCTCGCAGGCGCACAGCACGAGCTTCCCGACGCGCTCGTCGAGCCCCATCTCGACGAGCAGGATCGGGCCGCCCCAGTCGTTCAGCACGAGCGTCGCGTCGCGCAGGTCGAGCGCGGCGAGGAAGTCGGCGACCAGGCGCGTCATCCCGCGCAGGTCGAGCTCGGCGTCGTCGCGCATCGCGACACGGTGGGCGCCGAGCGGCAGCGTCGGCCGGATCACGCGCGCATCGCGCGCGAGGCCGGGCGCGACCTCGTTCCAGAGGGAGCCGTCCATCAGCAGGCCGTGCAGCAGGACGACGACCGGCGCGTCGTCGCGGCCGGGCGGCTGGCCGCTGTCGTCGTACTCGATCGTGCCGGCCGGGAGCTCGACCGTCTGCATGGCGCACCTCGCAGTCTCCGCCGGAGCGGGCCGCTGCCGGCCCCGACGACTAGATAGATCGCTCTAGCGGGAACGGTAGCTATCATCGGCGCCGATGTCGAGCAGCAGCGGACAGCACGCTGACGCGCCCGAGCCGGTCGAGGTCCGGCCAGCGGGGCGCGGCGCCGCGCCGGACGCCGACGCGTCCCAGCCGCAGGCGGCCGACGCCGCTCCCACCACCAAGGAGCGGATCGTCTACGCGAGCGCCGAGCTGTTCCGTCGCCAGGGGTTCAGCGGCACCGGCGTCAAGCAGATCGTCGCCGAGGCGAAGGCGCCGTTCGGCTCGCTCTACCACCACTTCCCCGGCGGCAAGGAGCAGCTCGGCGAGCAGGTGATCCGGATCGCCGGCGGCATGTACGGGCAGCTGGTCGCCGCCGTCATCGACCCGCACGCCGACATCGTCTCCGGGATCGAGGAGGCGTTCCGCCTCGCCGGCGTCCACCTCGCCGACAGCGGCTGGGCCGACGCATGCCCGATCGCGACGATCACGCTCGAGACGGCCAGCTCCAGCGAGGCGATGCGGACCGCCTCCCGTGACGTCTTCGAGGCGTGGTTCGCCGCGCTCGCCGGCCGCTTCCAGGAGGCCGGCATTCCCGCGGAGCGCGCCCGCTCGCTGGCGATCTCGACGCTCGCGCTGCTGGAGGGGGCGTTCATCTTCGCCCGCGCGGCGCGCACGACCGAGGCGCTCGACGCCGCCGGTCGCACCGCCGCCGACGCGGTGCGGGCCGCGCTCGCGGAGCGGTGAGACGGGCCGGCGGCAGCTCCCGGTTCTTCAAGCGCACTTGAAGTCAAGGCCCGTGCGTGATTGACTGCCGCGCATGTCGGAGCAGCTGACGATCGGCGAGCTGGCAGAGCGCAGCGGCGTCGCCACCAGCGCCCTGCGCTACTACGAGGAGCGCGGCCTGATCAGGGCCGAGCGCAACTCCTCCGGACACCGCCGCTTCGCCCGGCCGGTGATCCGCCGCGTCGCCTTCGTCGTCTTCGCGCAGAAGGTCGGGCTGACGCTGGAGGAGATCGGCGAGGAGCTGAGCAAGCTGCCCGACGACCGCGTTCCCAGGCGCGCCGACTGGGCGAAGCTGTCGCAGCGTTGGAGCGCGCGGATCGACGAGCGGATCGCCGAGCTGGAGCGGCTCAAGTCGGGCCTGACCGACTGCATCGGCTGCGGCTGTCTCTCGCTCACGCGCTGCAGACTGGCCAACCCCGGCGACGTCGCCGCCCGCTTCGGCCCCGGTCCCGCCGTCTGGAACGGCGGGGGCGGCTGAGCGCGGCACGGCGGGACCGCCGCCGTCTGGAACGGCGGGGGCGGCTGAGCGTCGCGCGGGTTGTCAGCCGCCCGCGCGCGGCCGCTCGCCCGGCGCCGCGCCGTGCGGCTCGGTCCAGCGGTCGAGGCCCGTGTCCTCGAACGAGGCCGGGTCCTCGAGCGGCTCGAGGTGGGTGAAGACGGTCGCGTGGCCGAGCGCCTCGCGCAGCTCGCGGTCGAGCTGCTCGGCGAGGTCGTGGCCTCTCTGCACCGACCAGTCGCCGGGCACGAGCACGTGCGTGGAGACGAACGCGCGGCTGCCGGCGCGGCGGCTGCGCAGCGCGTGGAACTGGACCTGCTCGCCCGCGTGGCGTCTCAGCACGGCGTCGACCTTCGCCAGCTCCTCCTCGGTCAGCGCGCGGTCGAGCAGGCCGTCGGTCGAGCGCCGCACGAGCGAGACGCCGGTGACGACGATGTTGGCCGCGACGACGAGCGCGACGATCGGGTCGAGCGGCGTCCAGCCGGTGATCGCGACCAGCGCGACCGCGATCACGACGCCGGCCGAGGTCCACACGTCGGTCAGCAGGTGCTTGCCGTCGGCCTCGAGCGTCATCGACTGGTACTCCCTGCCGGCGCCGACCAGCTTGCGCCCGACGCCGAGGTTGACGAGCGAGGCGACGACCGCGACCGCGAGGCCGATCCCGACGTCGCTGATGTCGGCCGGGTTGAGGAGGCGGTCGATCGCGGTCACGCAGATCGTCGCCGCGGCGAGGATGATCAGCGCCCCCTCGACCCCGGCCGAGAGGTAGTCGGCCTTCTCGTGGCCGTAGGTGTGCTCCTCGTCGGGCGGACGGGTCGACCACTGCACGACGACGAGCGCGAACAGCGCCGCGACGAGGTTGACGACCGACTCGGCCGCGTCGGAGAGCAGGCCGACGGAGCCGGTCACGGCCCACGCGCCGAACTTCAGCGCGATCGTGACGACTGCGGCGGCGATCGACAGGTAGACGAGCCGCCGCAGGCGGGTACGGCGGTCTGCCTGGGTCATGACCCAGGCGAGGATAGTGCGTCGCGTTCCGGCGCGCCGGGGATTACCGGCGCACGAGCTTCATGCCGCGCTCGATCACGTCGAAGTAGTGGACCGGCACGGCGCGGGTCAGCAGCGAGATCGCCGTCGCGTCGGGGCCGATCAGGATCCGGTCCTTGCCCTTCAGGACGCCCTCGTGGATCGTCTTGGCCGCCTTTCTCGGCGACGTGCGGGCGATTCTGGCGAACTCCCTGACCATTCTCTCGTGGTCGGTGCCGCCCTGGTCGTCGACGTGGAAGCGGGCGTTCTTGACGATGTTCGTGCGGATGCCGCCGGGGTGGACGGTGATCGCGTTGACGCCGCTGCCGCGCAGCTCGTGGCGCAGCGCCTCGGTGTAGCCGCGCACCGCGAACTTCGACGCGCAGTAGGAGGACTGGGTCGGGAAGGTCATCAGCCCGAAGACGCTCGACACGTTCACGACCGCGCCGCTTCTCTGTCTCAACAGGATCGGCAGGTAGGCGCGGGTGCCGTTGACGACGCCCCAGAAGTTGACGTTCATCACCCACTCGTCGTCTTCGATCGAGCCCTCGGCGGCCGTCTGCGACACGGTCACGCCGGCGTTGTTGACGACGATCCCGAGCGGCGCCGGCGCCCAGTCGGCGACCTCCGCCGCGAAGGCGAGCGCGCCGTGGCGGTCGCTGACGTCGAGCCTGCGCGCCAGCACCGGGCCGGAGATCGCGGCGGCCGTCTCCTCGAGCCCGGCCTCGTCCCAGTCGCAGATCGCGACGGGGCAGCCGTGCTGCGCGAGCCGCTGCGCGAGCGCCCGCCCTATCCCCGACGCAGCGCCGGTGACGACCGCCGTACGCCCGTTGACCACTGTTGCTTGTGCCATGGTACGCCACGGTACCGCGCCGGCCGCGCCCACGCGCCGCCTCCTCGGCCGCCCGGCCGCCCCGCCCCGCCCCGGCACGGACCTCTGTCATCTGCCTGTCGCTCAGCAGCAGCTGGATGACAAAGGTCTGGTGGGATCCGTACATGAGTGGGACGGGTTGGATGCAGTGGTATGGTCGGAGCATGGCCCACGCGGAGCGTCATGTCACCGTCGGCGATCGCGGCCGCGTCGTGCTGCCGGCGGCGGTCCGCGCCGAGCTCGGCCTGGTGCCGGGGGCGAGAATGCTGTTGAGCACCGAGGCCGACGGGTCGGTGCGGCTGCGGCCCTACCGCGCCGTCGCCGACCGCAATCGCGGCCTGCTCGCCGAGCTGCTCGGGGCTGACCGCTCGCTCGCCGACGAGCTGGCGGAGGAGCGCCGGCGGGAAGCGGCGCGCGAGGACGAGGAGCAGCGCTGACGGTCCTCGACGCCTCGGCCTTCCTCGCGTATCTGCAGGACGAGCCGGGCAGCGAGGCGGTCGCCGACGCGATCGCCGACGGCGCGACGATCTCGGCGGCGAACCTCGCCGAGGTGCTCAGCCGCGTCGCCGCGCACGGCCTCGATCCGCTCCGTCTGCTCAGACGGCTGGTCGACCGCGGGCTGATCGACGGCGCGATCGTCGTGGAGCCGCTGACCACCGCCGACGCGGCGGAGATCGCGCGGCTGCGGCCGCTGACGAAGGCGGCCGGCCTGTCGCTCGGCGACCGCGCCTGCGTCGCGCTCGCCCGGCGGTTGCGGCGGCCGGCGCTGACCGCCGACCGCGCTTGGACCGGACTCGACCTCGGCGTCGAGCTGCGCCAGATCCGCGCCTGACGAGCGGACGAGGTCGTTGAAGCCCTGGGTCGGGTCCTTCTGTCATTCGATGGGTCGAGGAGACCCACCGGATGACACAGGTCGCCCGGGCGACCGGTCGGGCGGACCGGGGGGCGGGTCGTGGGCCGTTCGCGCCGTGACGCTCAGCAGGCCGGCTCGGCTGGCAGCGAGCTGACGTCGGCGTTGTCGACGACCCATCTGGCGAGCGTCGTCAGCGCGGTCGTGCCGCTCTCGTGGCTGCCGTCGCCCGGCTGGGCGGCGATCGCGACCGCGAGCGGCTTGCCGTCGACGGTCACGATCCCCATCTGGCGGTCGAGGTAGCCGCCGCCGCTGCCGGGGCTGGAGCCGGGGCCCCAGCCGCCCTTCAGCTGCGCCGGCAGACCGGTCGCGCCGAGTCCCCAGCGGTGAGCGGAGATCACCTCGCCCATCAGCCCGAGCACCTGGCCGCCCGCCTCGGTGCAGGCCATCCCGGCCGTGAAGCGGGCCTGGTCGGCGAGCGCCCAGTTCGTCTGCCCGAACGGCGTGAAGCCGGAGCGCAGCGTGCGCGACTCGGTCGCGGTCGCCTCGTCGCCGGCGGCGCGCAGCTGCGCGTCGGTCGCGGCGGCCGCCGCGCCGCCGCCGCCGAGCGCGTCCCACAGCCGCGTCGCCGCAGCGTTGTCGGAGGCGGTGATCGCCTGGCGCAGGTCGCCGTCGTTCGCGACCCCGGCGGAGATCGCCGCCATCGCGACCGGCACCTTGCTCGTCGACCACGCGACCGCGCTCTGCAGCGCGCCGAGCTGCTCGACCTGCTGGCCGCGCCCGGCGCCCGCGACGGCGACGCCGACCGGCCCGGAGAGCGAGCCGGCGAGCTGGTCGAAGCTCGCACGCGCCTGCGCGGAGAGGATCGCGCCGCCGCCGCCGGCGGAGCCTGAGCCGCTCGCGCCGCCGCCGGCGGCGCCCGGGTCGGCGTTCGCCGCGGCCTCGCTCGCGCGCTTGCGCTTCAGCCCGCTCAGCTCCTCGCGCAGCTTCTGCGCCTCGGCCTCGAGCTCGGTCGCGCGCGTCTCCTGGATGTTGCCGCGCCCGGTCGCCTGCTCCAGCTGCGTTCTCGCGCGCTCCTCGGCGCTGCTGCCGCAGGCGGCGAGCGCGACGGCCGACGCGACGGCGAGCAGCAGCGCGGCGAGCGGACGGGCGATGCGAAGCGGGGCGCGCACGGTCGCTGGATCCTGACGGATGGGGAGGCGCGATGAAGCGGTTCACGTCGTCCGCGCCGGGCCGCGGAAGCGCGACCGGCGGCGCGCCAGCTCGGATAAAGTCGCCATAAACCAGGTGCGATCCAGGGGCCTGGCCGGGGAAGCCACGAGTCATGAGGGACCGGATGTCTGCAAATCGACTGTTCGCCGTCGCGGCGACCGCGCTCCTCGCGAGCGGGGCGGCGGCGGCGCTCGGCGCCTGCGGCAGCAGCGGCGACGACAGACCGAGCGCCGAGCAGGTCGCGGCGATCAAGCGCGAGGCGATCCGCGAGGAGCGGGCCAAGCAGCGGACGGCGCAGGCCGAGCGCGAGCTGAAGCAGCTCAGACGCGAGATCCAGAAGTTGAAGAAGAGAGGCGGCGCGAGACCGGCCCCGTCGAGCGGCGGATCGTCCGGCGGCGGCTCCAGCTCCGGCGGCTCCTCATCGGGCGGCTCGTCGTCGTGCGGCGGTGGCGTCTCGGTCAACTCGGTGACCTCGTGTCCGTTCGCGGCCAACGTCGTGGCGGCCTTCCACGCGAACGGCCCCGGCACCGTCTACGCCTCCAGCCCCGTCACCGGCCAGACCTACGCGATGAGCTGCAGCGGCGGCGTGCCGACCGTCTGCACCGGCGGCAACGGCGCCGCCGTCTACATCCGCTGAGGCCGGGCGGCCGCGCCCGGCGCGCCGGGCAGCGATCGCCCGTCGGGCGCGGGCGCAATGGCGCCGCGGGGTAGGCGCAGGGTGAGAACGGCCACAAGTAGTTGCGCGCGCAACAACATGATATGGTTGCGCGTGCAACTGCACCAGAGGAGCGGACGATGAAGCTCGAGGCCCTGCACCACATCACGATGATCACCGGCGAGGCGCAGAAGAACGTCGCGTTCTACGCGGACGTGCTCGGCCTGCGGCTGGTGAAGAAGACGGTCAACTTCGACCAGCCGGAGGCGTACCACCTCTACTTCGGCGACGAGCAGGGCTCCCCGGGCTCGATCCTCACCTGGTTCGAGTTCCCCGGCGCCGCGCGCGGCCGCGCCGGCCTCGGGATGGTCCACACGCTCCAGCTCGGCGTCGCGGACGGGGCGTCGCTCGACTTCTGGGCCGAGCGCCTGGCGGCGCACGGCTACGACGCCGTCCGCGCCGACCCGCGCACGCTGCGCTTCGAGGACTACGACGGCCTCGGCCTCGAGCTGGTCGTCGCCGACGACGGCAACCCGCCGCTGCGCGCCGCGCATCCGGAGATCCCCGCCGAGCACGCGATCGTCGGCCTGGAGGGGGCGCGGGCGTACAGCATGTTCGCGAACGTCGAGGAGTCGGTCCTGACCGACACGCTCGGCTTCACCCACCTTGGCGGCGGCGAGTATCGCCTCGACGGCGACGAGCGCCACTTCCACTGGGCCTACGACCAGGCGACGAGAACGGGCACGCCCGGCGCCGGCACCGTCCACCACATCGCGTGGGCGTCGCGCGACGGCGACCATCTCGGCTGGCAGGAGCGGGTCCAGCGAGCCGGCGGCTTCGTCACCGACGTGCTCGACCGCGACTACTTCAGATCGATCTACTTCCGCGAGCCGCGCGGCGTGCTGTTCGAGATCGCGACGCTCTCGCCCGGCTTCGCCGTCGACGAGCCGGCCGACCGCCTCGGCGAGGAGCTGCGGCTGCCCAGGCAGCACGAGCATCTGCGCGCGCAGCTGGAGCAGGCGCTGACCCCGGTCGTCAACCCCCGCGCCGCGCGTCGGCAGGAGGCGAAGGCATGAGCGCGCTGACGTATCAGGAGCGTCCGGCCGCCGGCCGGGCCGAGGGGCTGCTCGTCCTCCACCACGGCCGCGGCGCCGACGACCGCGACCTGCTCGGGCTCGGCGACGTGCTCGATCCCGAGCGGCGGCTCCACGTCGTCACGCCGCGCGCGCCGCTGACGCTCGACGGCTGGCCCGGCTACCACTGGTACGTCGTGCCGCGCGTCGGCTACCCCGACCCGGCGACCTTCCGAGCGGCCTACGACAGGCTGGCCGCCTTCCACGACGAGCTGTGGGAGCGGACCGGCGTCGCGCCGGAGCGGACGATCCTTGGCGGCTTCTCGATGGGCTCGGTGATGAGCTACGCGCTCGGCCTCGCCGGCGAGCGGCCGAAGCCGGCCGGGATCCTCGCCTTCTCCGGCTTCGTGCCGACCGTCGAGGGCTGGCAGCCCGACGTCTCCTCGCGCGCCGGCCGCACCCGCGCCTTCGTCGCCCACGGTCGCCGCGACCCGGTGATGGCGGTCGACTTCGCGCGCCGCGCGAAGGAGCTGCTGGAGGCCGGCGGGGTCGAGCTCGAGTACCACGAGTCCGACGCCGGCCACCACATCGATCCGGCGCACGTCCCGGCCGCGGTCGAGTGGGTCGCGACGACGCTGCCCTCGCCGGCCGGCGAGCGGGCGGCCTGATGGCCGCGGCCGGCTTCCGGCACGACGAGGCGCAGCGGTCGATCGTCTTCGGCCGCGGCGCGGTCGGCGAACCGGCGACCGCCGAGCTGCTCGGCGAGGGCTACGCGCTGCTGACGACGAGCCGCGCCGCCGACGCCCTCCCGGCGCTCGCCGAGCGCGCGGCGCGGATCGTCGACGTCCCGCACGGCAAGGTCGACGTCGTCGCCGGCGACCTGCTCGCTTCCGGCGTCGAGCCGCGGCTTGAGGAGCGGCTGGTCGCGCTCGGCGGCGGCCGCGTGATCGACGTCGCGAAGGCGCTCGCCGCCGCCGGGGCGGTCGCGGGCCGTCCGCGTGCCGTCGCCGCGATCCCGACGACGCTGTCGGGCGCCGAGATGACCGGCGGCCACCGACACGCCCGCGGGGTCGACCCGTCGGCGCCGCGCGTGCGGCCGTCGCTGGTCGTCAACGACCCCGCTCTGAGCGCCTCGCACGCCGTGCCGGAGCTGGCGGCGTCGAGCGCCAACGCGCTCGGCCACGTGCTGATCGCGCTCGCCAGCGCCCGCACGACCCCGTTCGCCCGCGCCGTCGCGCGGGAGGCGGCGGTCCAGCTGGCGGCCGGGTGGGTCGGCGACGCGGGCGCCGGCCGCTCGCCGGCGGCGCCGTCGCGGGCGGGAGCGGACCCTGACCGAGACGTCGCCGCGCCCGGCGGCCGGCAGACCGACCCCGATCGCGACGCCGTCGCGCTCGGTGCGCTGCTGGCCGGCTGGGCGGTCGACGAGAGCGGCCTCGGCCTCCAGCACGTGCTGGCCCAGACGGCCGTCCGCATCGCCGGCGCCGGCCACGCCGAGGCCAACGCCGCGCTGCTGCCGGCGACCGCCGCCGCCGTCCGCCGCCGCGCCCCCGCGGTGCTCGAGCCGCTCGACGCGTTGCTCGGGATCCGCTTCGAGGAGCTCGCCGCGCGCCTGCGCAGCCGCGCCGGCGCCAGCCTCGGCCGGCTCGCGGACGACGACGAGCTGTTGGAGGCCGTCGTCGCCGCCGCCGGACGCCGCGCCGACGAGCTGCAGCGGATCGCCCCCGCGCCCGACGGCGACGAGCTGCGGGCGCTCTATCGCGCCGCGGCGGGCCCTACTTGAGCTCCTCGCGACGCAGGCGCCAGGCGCCGATCAGCAGCGGGAGGAGCATCCAGAGCGCGAGGGCGGTGATCGCTCTCGCCCACTGCTCGCCGCTCAGCAGCTCGCTCGTCATCGGCGCGAGCGCGCGCGAGCTGTCGACCCACTCGGCGATCTTCTCGAAGAACGAGAACTCGCCAAGGATGCCGAATGCCATCGGGAGGGCGAAGTAGAGGACGATCGCCGGCGCGGAGGCGAGCAGGGCCGCGCCGAAGCCGATCCCCATCGCCATCCCGGTCGCCATCATCAGGAAGTCCTGCAGCAGCAGGCCGACCGGCAGCGACCAGACCCCGTCGCCCTCCGGGGCGATGACGGCGACGGCGGCCGCGGCGATCGCGAGCGACAGCAGGAAGGCGGCGACCGCGAGCACCAGGCCGGCGGCCAGCTTGGCGACCAGCACGCGGCCGCGCTGGGGGACGAGCGCGAAGGTGACGAGCGCCGTCCGCTGCGTCCATTCGGAGGTGACGAGCAGGATGCCGATCACCGGCAGCAGGACGCTCGCCGGCGCGATCGCGACCTCCAGCATCGAGCGGAAGCGATGATCGGCGGCCTCGCCGGCGAAGCCGACGATCGCGATCGCGGCGAGCGTCAGCGCCGCGGTCGTGAGCAGCAGCCAGAGGCCGGCGCGGGTGTCGACCATCTTGCGCAGCTCGACGCCGGTCAGGCGCACGAGGCCCGGGCGGGCGTGCTCGGGCCCGATGCCGGCGGCGGGGGCGGTGGCGAGTGCGCTCATCGGGCGGCCTCCGTCAGGTCGGGATCGGTCGCGGCGGCCGGGAAGCTCTCCGGCGCGCCCTGGGTCAGGTCGAAGAACAGCTGCTCGAGGCCGGCGCCCTGCGAGAGCGCGAGATGGCGCAGCGCGACGCCGCCGGCGAGCGCGGCGCGGCCGACCTCCTCGGGCTCGGCCTCGACGACGAAGCCGCCGTCGCTGCCGGGCCGGGCGGCCAGGCCGGCCGCGTCGAGCGCGGCGCGCAGCGCCGCCTCGTCGCGCGCCTCGACGATCGTGCCGGTGCCCTGCAGCAGCTCGTCGCGCGTCCCCTGCGCCTGGATTCTGCCGTTGCCGATGATGACCAGCCGGTCGGCGGTCGCCTCGACCTCGTGCAGCAGGTGGGAGGAGAGCAGCACGGTCCCGCCGCGGTCGGCGAAGTCGCGCAGCAGCTCGCGCATCCAGCGCATCCCCTCCGGGTCGAGTCCGTTGGCCGGCTCGTCGAGGATCAGCACCTCGGGGTCGCCGATCAGCGCGTTGGCGATCCCGAGCCGCTGGCGCATGCCGAGCGAGTACTGGCGGACGCGCTTGCGGCCGGCGCTCTCGTCGAGCCCGACCCGTCTCAGCAGCTCGCCGACGCGCGACTCCGGCACGCCGATCACCTGCGCGGCGAGCGCGAGCACCTCGCGGCCGCGGCGGCCGGGGTGCTGCGCGGAGGCGTCGAGCAGGATGCCGACGCGGCGGCCGGGATTGGGCAGGTCGCGGTAGCGTCCGCCAAGGATCCGCGCGCTGCCGGCGTCGGCCGGCGAGAGGTCGCACAGCATCCGCATCGTCGTCGTCTTGCCGGCGCCGTTGGGGCCGAGGAAGCCGGTGACGGTGCCGGGCTCGCAGCGGAACGTGACGTCGTCCACCACCACCCGGCCGCCGAGTCGCTTCGTGAGGCCGTCGGATTCGATCATGACCGGGATCCTTCCCATCCGAGCGGACGTGCGCCACGGACCGCGGTCGACGCCGCCATCGACTTCGGTAGGGGGTCCGGCCGCGCCTCCGGTCGTACGCTGTGCCGCATGGCGAGCGAGCCGATCGACGACCTCGCCGGCGGCCACGCCGGCGTGCCGCGCTGGCAGCAGGCGCTGCTGCCGGGCGCGATGCGCGCCGCCCCCGACGGCCGCCGCTCCGCGCGCGACTGGTTCGTCGACGTGCTCATGTTCCTGCTGGCGCTCGGGATCGGCGCGCTGCTGCTCGCCGAGTCGTGGGACGACCACACGACGGCGACCGCCGCGATCGACGTCGTGCTCGGGATCGCGGCGACGATCGCGCTGTGGTGGCGCCGCCGGCATCCGGTCGCCGTCGCGGCCGGCAGCGGCGTGCTCGCGCTCGCCTTCGCCTTCCCGGCAGGTGCGGCGCTGATGGCCTACTTCAGCGCCGTGCTGCGCGTGCGGGTGCGGGCGCTCGTCGCGCTGTCGCTGCTCGGCGGAGGCGCTTCGATCACCTTCCCGCTGCTGTACCCGTCGCAGGACCCGACCTCGACCGAGATCGCGTTCGGCCTGATGCTGACGGTCGTCGTGCTGGGCTGGGGGCTGTTCGTGCGCGTCCAGCGCGAGCTGGTCAGATCGCTGCACGAGCGGACCGCTCGCGCGGAGTCCGAGCAGCGGCTGCGGATCGAGCAGGCGCAGGCCGCCGAGCGGCGCCGGATCGCGCGCGAGATGCACGACGTGCTCGCCCACCGCGTCTCGCTGCTGTCGCTGCACGCCGGCGCGCTGGAGTTCCGTCCCGACGCGCCGCCGGCCGAGATCGCCGAGGCGGCCGGCGTCGTGCGCGCGAGCGCCCGCGCCGCGCTGGAGGACCTGCGCACCGTGATCGGCGTGCTGCGCGAGGAGGGCGCGGACGGGAACGGGGCCGCGGCCCCCGAGCCGCCGCAGCCGACGCTCGCGCAGATCCCGGCGCTGGTCGAGCAGTCGCGCGCGACGGGGACGAGGGTCGGCTGCCGCATCGATCTCGCCGGCCTCGACGGCGCGACGGTCGGCGACGCGCTCGGCCGCACCGCCTACCGGATCGTCCAGGAGGGGCTGACCAACGCCCACAAGCACGCGCCGGCCGCGGCCGTCGAGGTGGCGGTCGTCGGGCTCGCGGCCGGCGACGGCGCCGCGCGGACCGAGCGGGGCCCGTCTGCCGACGGCCCGCGGCTCGTCGTCGAGGTCGTCAGCCGACCGGCCGTCGGGATGCCCCCGCCCGCGCGCGGCGAGATGCTGCCCGGCGCCGGCACCGGGCTCGTCGGCCTGAGAGAGCGGGTCGCGCTCGCGCACGGCGAGCTGGTCCACGGCCCGGATGCCCGCGGCGACTTCGTGCTGCGCGCGATACTGCCGCTGATGGGAGCCGGCAGGTGAGCGACGACGCGGCGGACGCGATCCGCGTCCTGCTCGTCGACGACGACGCGCTCGTCCGCTCCGGCCTGCGGATGATGCTCGCCGGCGCCGAGCGGATCGAGGTCGTCGGCGAGGCCGACGACGGCCGCGGCGTGCTCGCCGCCGTCGACCGCCACCGGCCCGACGTCGTGCTGATGGACATCCGCATGCCGCAGCTCGACGGGATCGCGGCGACGCGCCTGCTGCGCGCCCAGCCGGCGTCGCCGGAGGTGCTCGTGCTGACGACCTTCGACGCCGACGAGCTGGTGCTGCAGGCGCTGCGCGCCGGCGCCGCCGGCTTCCTGCTGAAGGACACGCCGCCGCGCGAGATCGTCCGCGCGATCGAGCTGGTCGCGGCCGGCGAGGCGATGGTCTCGCCGAGCGTCACGCGCCAGCTGATCGCGCTCGTCGCCGGCGACGGCGAGGCGGCGGCGCGCGGCGAGCGAGCGCGGAAGCGGCTGGCGACGCTGAGCCCGCGGGAGCGGGAGGTCGCCGACGCGGTCGGCCGCGGCCGCGCCAACGCCGAGATCGCCGCCGAGCTGCACATGAGCGTCGCGACGGTGAAGGCCCACGTCTCGCGCCTGCTGGCCAAGCTCGAGGTCGACAACCGCGTCCAGATCGCCCTGCTGGTGCAGGACGCGGGCGGCTGAGCCGAGCGCCGCCCTACGCGCCGGCGGCCGGCCGCGGCTCGCGCCGCATCAGCCAGACGCGCGGACCGTCGCTCGGCATCTCGACCTCGGCGGCGACGCGGAAGCCGAGCCGCTCGTAGAGACGGACGTTCGCCGCCGAGGAGGTGTCGAGCACGGCCAGCTCGCCGTCGCGGTCGAAGCCGGCGAGCGCCGGCGCGAGCACGCGCGTGCCGAGCCCGGCGCCCTGCCGCTCCGGCCGCACGCCGACGGCTGCGAGCACCCAGTGCTCGCCGCTCGGCGCGTGCGCGGCGAGCAGCTCGACGCCGGCGGCGACGTTGGCGATCCGCGAGCCGCTCAGCCGCGCGATCTCGGCGACCAGTCCTTCGCGCTCGAACAGTTCCTCCTGCTGCGCCGCCGCACGGCTGCTCGTCCACGCCGCGACGGCGGCGCAGTCGTCGCTGACCCACAGCTGCCCCAGCTCCAGCGCGACGCGCAGGTAGATCGCGTACAGGCCCTCGAGCCGCGCGGGGTGGTCATCCGGGTCGACGACCCAGCGCGTCCACGCGTAGTCGGCGAAGGCGGCGGCGAGCGTCGCCGTGGCCGCGGGCAGGTCGGCGGCGTCCGCGCGGCGGATGGCGGGGGAGGCGCTCATGCGGTTCCCCCAAGGGTAGGCGCAGGCGGGCCGGCCGCGTCGCGACATCGGCCGGTTGACCGCCGCCCGCGGCGGTGACAACAGTGGCGATGCGTGCATCGGCCGACAGCTCGGGCGGCTGGAAGCGCGCCGCGCTGCTGCGCGCCGCGGCGGTCGCCGCGCTCGCGGTCGTGGGGCTCGTGCTTGCGTTCGCGGCCGACGGCACCGTCTCCGACGTCGGCTACACGTTGTTCGGCATCGCGTTCGTGCTCGCCCTCTCGCTCGCCTTCCTGGAGGTCGGCTACAGCGAGGATCGCGCCCGCGCGCGCGAGGAGCGCCGCAGACGCGGCAGCGGACCGCCGGGCTGACGTTCCGGCGCTCGGCGGCTAGCATCGGGGGCATGTGCCGGAACATCAGAACGCTCTACAACTTCGAGCCGCCGGCGACCGAGGACGAGGTCCACGCGGCGGCGCTCCAGTACGTGCGCAAGATCAGCGGCTTCACGAGACCGTCGCAGGCGAACGCCGAGGCGTTCCAGCGGGCGGTCGAGCAGGTCGCCGCGATCTCGCGCGAGCTGCTCGACGAGCTGACGACCAACGCGCCGCCGAAGGACCGCGAGGTCGAGGCGGCGAAGGCGCGCGCCCGCGCCCAGCAGCGCTACGCGGCGTAGCGCCGCGCCGGCGGGCGCGTGCGGCGATACTCGGGGCCGCGGCCGGGCTGGGACCAGGCCGCCGGCCGCGGGTCAGCCGCCGGCGAGGACGGCGTCGAGGCCCTCGGCTCTGAGGACCTCCATCACCGTCTCGCGGTGATCGCCCTGCAGCTCGATCACGCCGTCCTTGGCGGAGCCGCCGACGCCGCAGCGCTTCTTCAGCCTGCCGGCCAGCTCGCGCAGGGCGTCGTCGCCGAGCCCGACGTTCGAGACCGTGGTGACCGTCTTGCCGCGCCGGCCGGAGGTCTCGCGGCGGACCTTCACGCGGCCGCCGCCAGCGCCGCCGCTCGGCTGGGCGGGGCCGCGGTCGCGCCGGTCGCGGCCGGCCTTGCGCCGGTCGCCGTCGTCGGAGGACCAGACGACGGCGCTCGCTTCGTCGCTGCGTGAGATGCGCTTCGGCATGGCGCTGAGGCTAACGGACGCCGCCGTGCGGACTCTTCGCGACGGTTACGCGGCCGGCCGGAGCGCCGCGGCCGAAAACCTCTAGCGGCGAACCGGGGCCGCGAGCGAAGGTGCTGCTCCGATGAACGAAAGGAGCAGCACCATGGATCTCGAACTCGCAGGCAAGACCGCCGTCGTCACCGGCGCCAGTCGCGGCATCGGCCTCGCCGTCGCGCAGGCGCTCGCCGCCGAGGGCGCCCGCGTCGTCGCCGGCGCCCGCACCTCGTCGCCCGAGCTGGCGGCGGTCGCCGCGACCGTCGTGCCGGTCGACCTCGCCGCCGCCGGCGGGCCGGAGCGGCTCGTCGCGACCGCGCTCGACGCGCACGGCGCGATCGACCTGCTGGTCAACAACGTCGGAGGCAATCCTGGACCGACGAGGACGGCCCCGGCGCGGCGATCGCGCGGACGGCCGGACTCGACCGCGAGGCGCTCATCGAGCAGCTGCCCGGCATGATCGGCATGACGAGCGGCCGCTTCGCCGAGCCGCGCGAGGTCGCCGCGCTCGTGCTGCTGCTCGCCTCCGGCGCGGCGCCGAGCGTCCGCGGCGCCGACCTCGTGATCGACGGCGGCGCGCTGAAGGCGATCTAGCGGAGACGCGCACCCCGGACCGCGCGGCCTTGACTTCAAGCCGCCTTGAAGTGTCACCCTGGGTGGCATGGCCGCCGCGCTCCAGCTCCGCGATCGCTCCGACGCCGGCAAGCTCGCCGTCTCCGGCCCCGACGCGGCCGCCTTCCTGCAGGCGCTCCTGACCGCCGACCTCGCGGGCCTCGCGCCGGGCAGCGGGACGGCGACCGCGCTGCTGGCGCCGAAGGGGCAGGTGCGCGCGCTCGGGCGGGTGCTCGCGGTCGAGCGCGGCTACCTGCTCCACTGCGAGCGGCCGGCGCTGGAGGGGCTGTTCCGCGGGCTGTGGAGCGGGCGGGTCGGCTGGCGGGTGGAGATCCACAAGCTGACGCTCCAGCAGGGCCTCGTCACCGTGCTCGGCGACGACGCGGCGCAGCGGCTCGGCCTGTCGCTTCCCGCCGGCGCACCGGAGCACGCCCATGTCGCGACCGACCTCGACGGGATTCCCGTCCGCGCGGTCCGCTCGTGGGCCGGCGTCGACCTCGTCGTGCGCGCCGACAGGGTCGCGGCGCTGCTGGAGGCGGTCGCGGCGCGCCCGGCCTGCGGCGCCTGCGACGAGGGGAGCTGGACGGCGCTGCGGGTCGCCGCCGGCCGGCTCGCCTACGGCTGCGACGCGGGCGAGGCCTCGCTGCCGGCCGAGCTGGCGCTCGGCGAGGCGACCGTCGCGACCGGCAAGGGCCTCTACCCGGGCCTCCAGACCGTCCTGCGCCAGCAGCGCTCGGGGACGATCCACCGGCGCGTCTGCCGCGTCCACGCCGCCCGCGCGCTGCTCGCGCCCGGCGACGAGCTGGTCGCCGGCGGCGCGGGCGCGGACAGAGCCGGCGCCGGCGCACGGGTCGTCGGCGCCGTCACGAGCGCCTGCGCCTTCGACGCGCTCGCGATCGTGCGCACCGGCGCGGAGGGCCCGCTCGTCCATCGCGAGACCGGCACCCCCGTCGCCGTGACGCCGATCGACGAGGCGCGCCCGTCGTTGTAGCGGCGGCCGTTCGCTGCGACGATCCCTCCATGTTCGAGCGGACGGAGATCGAGGGCTTCGCGGCGGTGCGGCTGCGCGACGGCGACGACGACGCGCTGGAGGCGACCTTCCTCCCCGGCGCGGGCATGCTCGGCCTCTCGCTGCGGGACGGCGGCGAGGAGCTGCTCGGCCAGCACCGCGGCGTCGACGCCTACGTGCGCGAGGCGAGAACGCTCGGGATCCCGTTGCTGCATCCGTGGGCCAACCGGCTGTCGCGCGACGCCTACGCGGCCGCCGGCGCGACGGTCGAGCTGGCGCCGGACGCGCCCGGCGTCCACCGCGACGGCAACGGCCTCGCGATCCACGGCCTGCTCGCCGGCGCGCCCGAGTGGGTCGTCGAGCCGCTCGACCCCACCGGCTTCGCCGCGACCTTCGACTTCGCCGCCCGCGCCGACCTGCTGCCGTCGTTCCCGTTCCCGCACCGGCTGCGGATCGAGGTGACGCTCGCGCGCCGCACGCTGCGCCTGGAGACGACCGTCACGGCGACCGGCGAGCGCTCCGTCCCGCTCGCGTACGGCTTCCACCCCTACCTGCGCATCCCCGGGCTGCCGCGCGTCGACTGGGAGGTCGAGCTGCCGGCGCTGCGCCACCTCGCGCTCGACGGGCGCGGCATCCCGACCGGCGCCGCCCACGCCGAGCCGGCCGCCGCCTTCCTGCTCGGGACGCGCACCTTCGACGACGCCTACGATCGCGTCGAGCCGGGCGCCGTCTTCGCCCTGCAGGGCGGCGGCCGGCGGATCGAGGTCGCCTTCGAGCAGGGCTTCCCGGCCGCCCAGGTCTACGCGCCCGCCAGCGAGGATGTGGTCTGCTTCGAGCCGATGACGGCGCCGGTCGACGCGCTCGTCAGCGGCGACGGCCTGCGGCTCGTCGGGCCCGGCGAGAGCGACACGTCGGTCTTCTCGATCGCCGTCTCGCGCACGCTGGCGTGAGCTAGACGACGCCGACGCCGCGCACGACCTCGTAGACGAGGTTGGTCTCGGCGTGGGCGACCGACGGGTGGCTGGCGAGGTGCTCGACGACGAACTCGCGCAGGTCGCCCGGGTCGGCGGCGGCGACGCGCAGCAGGTAGTCGTCGCCGCCGGTCATGTGGAAGAGCGTCAGCACCGCCGGCAGCGCGCGGACGTGGGCGGTGAAGCTCTCGATCTGCTCGCGCGAGTGGACCGACAGCCGAACCGCGATCATCGCCTGCAGCGGGCGGCCGAGCGCGGCCGGGTCGACCTCGGCGTGGAAGCCCCGGATCACGCCGCGCTCGATCAGCGCCCGCACCCGCGCGAGACAGGTCGAGGGCGCCACGCCGACCGCCTCGGCGAGGCGGGCGTTCGGCATCCGCGCGTCGGCGACGAGCAGCTCGACGATCCGGCGGTCGATCGGGTCGAGCGGGTCCGAGGGCGCGAGCGGCGATGCGACGACGTTCGGCGACATTGCACAAGCCTACCTGTCAAACCGCAGAAACGAGAGCGAAATCGGCGATATTCCGATGATTCTGCGGATGTCAAATCGATTGGCCGAACGCCCGCTACGCTCGAACGATGAGCCTCCACCGCACCGCCACCGAACCGGTGATCGCCGACTCGATCCTCGAGACGATCGGCGACACCCCGCTGGTGCGCCTGGCCCGCTACGGCGCCGGCCTCACGCCCCAGCTCGTCGCGAAGGTCGAGTCGTCGAATCCCGGCGGCTCGATCAAGGACCGCGTCGCCGTCAGCCTGATCGAGGCCGCCGAGCGCGACGGCCGCCTCCAGCCCGGCGGCACGATCGTCGAGCCGACCTCCGGCAACACCGGCACCGGCCTCGCGATCGCCGCCCGCATCAAGGGCTACCGCGTGATCGCCGTGATGCCGGACAAGATGTCGCGCGAGAAGATCGACCTGCTGCGCGCCTACGGCGCCGAGGTCGTGATCGCGCCGACCGACGTCCCGCCCGACTCGCCGCGCTCCTACTACCGCGTCGCCGACCGCCTCACCGAGGAGATCCCCGGCGCCTTCCAGCCCAACCAGTACCGCAACCAGGCCAACCCGGCCGCCCACGAGGCGAGCACCGGGCCGGAGATCTGGGAGCAGAGCGGCGGACGGATCACCCACCTCGTCGCCGGCGTCGGGACCGGCGGGACGATCACGGGCATCGGCCGTCACCTGCGGAGGATGAAGCCGGAGATCGAGATCGTCGGCGCCGACCCCGAGGGCTCGATCTACTCCGGTCCCGAGGACCAGGTCCGCCCGTACCTCGTCGAGGGCGTCGGCGAGGACTTCTGGCCCGAGACCTTCGACCGCTCGATCGTCGACCGCTACGTCACCGTCAGCGACAGAGACTCCTTCCTCGCGGCGCGCAGACTGGCGATGACCGAGGGGATCCTCGCCGGCGGCTCGGCCGGCACCGCGCTGCACGCCGCGGTCGAGGTCGCGAAGGGGATCGACGACCCGGCGGCGATGGTCGTCGTCGTGCTCCCCGACGGCGGCCGCTCCTACCTCAGCAAGGTCTTCAACGACACGTGGATGAGCGAGCACGGCTTCCTCGGCGGCGGCCCCTCCGACGCCCGCGTCGGCGACGTTCTGCGCGCCAAGCACGACAGCTCGCCGCCGCCGCTGGTCACCGTCCACGCCCACCAGCGGGTCCGCGACGCCGTCTCGCTGCTGCACGAGCACGGCGTCTCGCAGCTGCCGGTCGTCTCCGCGCACGACCCCGACGCGATCGTCGGCTCGGTCGGAGAGCGCGGCCTGCTCGCGCACGCCGTCGGCGACGCCGCGCTGCTCGACGCCGAGATCGTCCACGTGATGGAGCCGCCGCTGCCGGCCGTCAGCGCGACCGACCCGGTCCGCGACGCGGTGACGCTGCTGAGCGGCGAGCGCCAGGCGCTGCTCGTCACCGACGGCGGCCGCGCGGCGGGGATCGTCACGCGCACCGACCTGCTGGAGGCGCTCGCGAGATGACGTCGTTCCAGACGCGCGCCGTCCACGCGGGCCTCAGACCGGACCCGAGCTACGGCTCGGTGATCCCGCCGATCCACCAGACCTCGACCTACCGCCAGTCGGCCGTCGGCGAATTCGTCGGCGACTACGACTACGCCCGCTCCGCCAACCCGACGCGGTCGGCGCTGGAGGAGGCGCTCGGCGCGCTGGAGGGCGGCAGCGCCGTCGCCTTCTCCTCCGGGCTCGCGGCGGCGCACGCGCTGCTCGTGCACGTGATGAGAAGCGGCGACCACATGGTGCTGCCGGCCGACCTCTACGGCGGCACCTTCCGGCTCGTCGACAAGGTGCTGGTCCGGTGGGGCCTGCGCTACACGCTCGTCGACCAGACCGACCTCGACGCGCTCGCGGCGGCGATCGAGCCCGACACGCGGGTCGTCTGGGTCGAGACGCCGACCAACCCGCTGCTGAACGTCGTCGACGTGCGCGGCGCCGTCGAGCGGGCGGCGGCCTCCGCGGCGCGCCCGCTGGTCGTCGTCGACAACACCTTCGCGACGCCGTTCAACCAGCGGCCGCTGGAGCTCGGCGCCGACGCCGTCGTCCACTCGACGACGAAGTACCTTGGCGGCCACTCCGACGTCGTCGGCGGCGCGGTGATCGCGAAGGAGGAGGCGCTCTACGAGGGGATGCGGTTCGTGCAGAACGCGGTCGGCTCGGTCCCCGGCCCCTTCGACAGCTTCCTCGTCCACCGCGGCCTGCGGACGCTGCCGCTGCGGATGCGCGCGCACGCCGAGAGCGCCGCCGCGGTGAGCGAGTTCCTGCGCTCCGCGGAGGGCGCCGCCGCCGGCGCGAGCGACGTGCGCTGGCCCGGCTTCAGCGGGATGGTCTCGTTCCGCCACCCCGACGCCGTCGGGATCGCGCAGCGGACGCGGCTGTTCACGCTCGCCGAGTCGCTCGGCGGGGTCGAGTCGCTGATCGAGGTCCCGCAGGCGATGACCCACCAGTCGGTCGAGGGCTCCGACGCGGCTGTCCCCGCCGATCTCGTGCGGCTCTCCTGCGGCGTCGAGGAGCCGGCCGACCTCGTCGCCGACCTGCGCGCGGCGCTGGCCGGCTGAGCCGCGACGCCGGCGCGCGCCTCGCCACCGGGTCGGCAGCCGGTCGAGCGAGACGGTCGTCGATCGCTGCGCAGTTCCGGCGCGCTCCGGTGTTGATCCGTCGCGGGCGGCACCTCCAGTCTGCGAACGATGCGAGCGAGACGGAGTGAGTACCCCGCGAAGCGACTGCTGGCCGACGTGAGGAAGGCGCGCGCCGCCCTTCCCGCCGAGCATCGTCGACTGCTCGACGAGATCGGCGCCCAGGAGACCGTCGTCGCGGACTGGCCCCAAGGCGTCCTCAACTTGTACCTGACGCTGCGAGAGCGCCCGCCGTCGCCGGTGCAGCTCGAACGTGCGGCTGCGGCGTGGCTCGAGGCCCGCCGCACCGTCGCCTTCAACCTTGCCTTCTTCACGACGATCGTCGAGGGCCTCGACGATCGGGCTCGCGAGCAAGTGGTCGCGCACGTCGCCTGGCACGAGTACGGCCACGCGCTGAGCGTTACGCGGTCGACGTGGCACCAGCGTCGCGAGGGCCCGCGTCTCCACGCGCTGCTGCCTCCCGATCTGCGCGACGCAATCGACTTCCCGGGCCTTTATCGTCGGGATCAACTGTTCGATGAGGTAATTGCCACGATTTATCCAGTAATGGTCGAACGCGTCCGGAACGGTGACTACCGTGCAGCGGAGTTCCTGCACCCAGAGGTGCGCCGTGCGTTCGAGGAGATGATCCCGTGGCCGCCGAGCCGACCGACAGATCAGACGTGACCGTGTTCCCCGCCAGCCAGGTCGTCCCGCTGCTGCGCGCGATCGCAGATCCGGAGGGCACCGGGCGCGTTCGGCCCGACGACGCGGCCACGCTGCGCCAGGTCGAGCGCAACGTCGCCGCATACGAGCGCCGCGACGACGCCTGACGTACAGCGCCGCGTCAGCTCGGCCCGGCGCCGGGAGGCGAGACGCGGCCGGCTGCCGGCCGCCGCCCGCGCCGATGCTGTTGCATCTGCCTGCGTCAGCGGCCGGTCAGCGCGTCAGCAGCCGATCGAGCGTGATCTCGGGGTGATCGCGCTCCAGCCGCTGGAGCACGAACTCGCTGCGGAAGACGGCGAGGTGGGTGCCGTCGGCGCGTACGAGCACCTCGGCTCCGGTCGCCTCGCGGACCGTCGGGACGTCCTCGGGCTCGGTCCGCCGCGCGACCGTCCACGGCGCCTCCTCCAGCCGCACGGCGGCGTTGAACTCGTGCTCCATGCGGTTGACGGCGACATCGAACTGGAGGCGGCCGACGCCGGCCAGCACCGGCACCGGGTCGCCGGCGGCCTCGCGTCTGAGGACGTGGACGACGCCCTCCTCGTCGAGCTGCTCCAGCCCGCGGCGGAACTGCTTGTAGCGGGAGACGTCGCCGTTGCGGACGAACATGAAGAACTCGGGCGCCAGCGACGGGATCGCCGGGAAGCGCGCCGGCTCCTCGAGCCACAGCGTGTCGCCGACGCGCAGGTCCTGCGCCCCGACGACGCCGACGACGTCGCCCGGGAAGCCCTCCTCCAGCAGCGACCGCTCGCGGCCGAAGACCTCGTGCGCGTGGGCCATCGCGAGCGTGCGGCCGGTGCGCTCGTTGGTGACGCGCATGCCGCGCTCGAAGCGGCCGGAGCAGATCCGCACGAAGGCGATCCGGTCGCGGTGACGCGGGTCCATGTTCGCCTGCACCTTGAAGACGAGCCCGGCGAACGGCGCCTCCAGCTCCCGCACGCCGTTCGGCTCGCCGGCGGCGTCGACCTCGTGGCGCGGCGCCGGCGCCGGCGCGATCGCGACGAGCGCGTCGAGCAGCGGTCCGACGCCGAAGTTGGAGACGGCCGAGCCGAAGAACAGCGCGGTCGCGCGGCCGTCGCGGAACGCGGCGTCGTCGAACTCCTCGTCGACGGCGTCGAGCAGCTCCAGCTCCTCGCGCGCGGTCGCCCACGCGCCCTCGTCGGCGCCCGCGGCGCTCTCGGCGTCGAGCACCTCGACCGGCGCGATCGTCGCGCCGCCGCTGGTGCGCGTGAAGCGGTGGAAGAGGTCGGTTCTGCGGTCGATCACGCCCTCGAAGGAGCCCGGCAGGCCGACCGGCCAGTTGAGCGGGATCGCCTCCAGGTCGAGCACGCTCGCGAGGTGGTCGAGCACCTCCAGCGGCTCCATGCCGGGGCGGTCGTACTTGTTGACGAAGGTCAGCAGCGGGATCCTGCGCGCCCGCGCGACCTCGAACAGCCGCAGCGTCTGCGGCTCGACGCCCTTCGCCGCGTCGATCAGCATCACGGCCGCGTCGACAGCCGACAGCACGCGCAGCGTGTCCTCGGAGAAGTCCTTGTGGCCGGGCGTGTCGAGCAGGTTGAAGACGGTGCCGGCGTGCTCGAAGCGGAGCACCGTCGAGGAGACCGAGATCCCGCGTCGCTTCTCCAGCTCCATCCAGTCGGAGGTCACCTCGCGCCGGCCCTGTCTCGCCTTCACCGAGCCGGCCTCGGCGCCGCCGAGCGCGCCGGCGTACAGCAGCAGCTTCTCCGTCAGCGTCGTCTTGCCGGCGTCGGGATGGGAGATGATCGCGAACGTCCGCCGACGCGCCGCTTCCGCGGCGATCGATCCGGTCGCCGCGGGGGCGGGTGGCGCGCTGCTCATGCCCCTCATGGTGGCAGCCGCACCGACCGCCCGCTGCCACCGGACTAGAGTGGGGCGGCATGGCAGATCTCCACGCAAGCGACTCCACCGCCACCCGCGTCCTGATCGCCGGGGGCGGCATCGCGGCCGTCGAGACGCTGCTGGCACTGCGCGCCGCCCCGCGCGGCGGGCAGCTGGCGGTCACGCTCGTCTCGGCCGGCGACCAGCTCGAGTACCGGCCGCTGAGCGTGCTGGAGCCGTTCGGGCCGGCGCCGCTGCGGCGCTACCCGCTCGAGCGGATCTGCGCCGAGCACGACGCGACGCTCGTGTGCGACCGCGTCGTCGCGGTCGACGGCGACGACAGAGCGGTGCGGCTCGCCGGCGGCGGCGCGCTGCCCTACGACGCGCTCGTCGTCGCGGTCGGCGCGCGGCGCGAGCCGGTGCTGGCGCATGCCCACACCTTCCGCGCCGAGGACGACGGGGACGGCACGCAGTGGATCGTGCGCGAGCTCGAGCAGCAGCTCGCCCGCAACGTCACGTTCGTGGTGCCGGAGGGCAGCGGCTGGTCGCTGCCGCTCTACGAGCTGGCGCTGCTGACCGCCCGCCACGCGGAGGCGAGAGGGATCGGCGACGTCGCGCTGACGCTCGTCACGTGCGAGCCGGAGCCGCTCGCGATCGTCGGCGGCGAGGCCAGCGCGGCCGTCGGGCGCCTGCTCGGCCGCGCCGACGTGCGCGTGCTCGCGGGCCGCCGCGCCGTCGCGTGGGACGGACGCATCGTCACGCTCGACCCGTCCGACGCGGAAGGGCCGCTCGTCGCCGACCGCGTGATCGCGCTGCCGCGCCTGCACGGCCCGGCGATCGAGGGCCTGCCGGCCGACGAGCGCGGGTTCATCGAGGTCGACGGCCACATGCGCGTGCCGGGCCTCGACGGCGTCTACGCCGTCGGCGACGCGACGACCGTCCCCGTCAAGCTGGGCGGCCTCGCCGCCCAGCAGGCCGACCTCGCCGCCGCCCTGATCGCCCGCGCCGCGGGCCCCGACGCCTCCCGTTCGGCGGTCCTGCGCGCGATCCTCCTGACCGGCAGCGCGCCGCTCTACATACAGGCGCTGATCGAGGGCGACCACCCGAAGGCCTCCTCCGTCTCCAAGGAGCCGCCGTGGTCGCCGCCGCAGAAGGTCGCCGCCCGCTACCTCGCGCCCTACCTGGAGGGCTGGCAGGAGCGGGCGTCGGGCGGCGACGCGTAGGCGCTCGGCGCCAGGAAGCGGATCGCGGGGCGGCCGGGGCCGGCGGCGTCGGGGAGGACCTCGGCGGCGACCTCGTAGACGTCGGCGATCAGCGCCGGGGTGAGGACGTCGGCGGGGCGGCCCGCGGAGACGAGGCGGCCCGCTCTCAGGACGATCACGCGGTCGCAGAAGAGCGCCGCGAGGTTGAGGTCGTGGAGCGCGACGACCGTCGTCAGCGGCAGCCGGCCGACGAGCGCGAGCAGGTCGAGCTGATGGCGCACGTCGAGGTGGTTTGTCGGCTCGTCGAGCAGCAGCTCGCGCGGCTCCTGGGCCAGCGCGCGGGCGATCTGGACGCGCTGCTGCTCGCCGCCGGAGAGCGTGCGCCAGCGGCGGTCGCGCAGCGCGGACGTGCCGGTCTCGGCGAGCGCGCGCTCGACGGCGCGCGCGTCGGCGTCCGCGTCGCCCGACCAGCTGCCGCGATGCGGGATCCGGCCGAGCCGCACGACCTGCTCGGCGGTCAGGTCGACCTCGGTCGACGCCTGCTGCTCGACGACCGCGACCCGCCGTGCGACCTCGCCGCGGCGCAGTGTCCGCAGCTCGCGCCCGTCGAGCAGGACCGCGCCGCCGTCCGTGCCGCGCAGCCCCGCCAGCAGCCGCAGCAGCGACGACTTGCCCGAGCCGTTGGGGCCGAGCAGCCCGAGCGTCTCGCCGTCGCGCAGCGCGACCGAGACGCCGTCGACGATCAGCCGCCCGCCGGCCGACCAGCTGACCTCTCTCGCGGCCAGCGTCATGTCATGACACGATCGTCGACGTCATGACATGACGCGGAGGAGGAGAGACGCGCACGCCCGCTCGGCTCACGCCGCCCGCCCCCGACGCGCGAGGATCAACGCGAAGGCCGGCACGCCGAGCAGCGCCGTGACGACCCCGACCGGCAGCTCCTGCGGCTCGAACAGCGTGCGCGCCGCGGTGTCGACCCAGACGAGGAAGATCGCGCCGGCGAGCGCCGTGATCGGCAGCAGCCGGCGGTGGACCGGGCCGACGAGGATCCGCGCGGCATGCGGCAGCACCAGGCCGACGAAGCCGATCGCGCCGGCCGCGCTCACCAGCACGGCGGCCAGCAGCGCCGTCGTCGCGAGCAGGAGCGCCCGCACCCGCCGCACCGCGACGCCGAGCGTGGCGGCCGCGTCCTCGCCGAAGGCGAAGGCGTCGAGGGCGTCGGCCTGCGTCAGGCACAGCGCGAGGCCGAGCGCGCAGACCGCGCCGCACAGCGCCACGTCGCCCCAGCCGGCGCCGCCGAGCGAGCCGAGCAGCCAGAACAGCACGCCGCGCGTCTGCTCCGCGTCGGCCGAGGAGAAGACGACGAAGGTCGTCACCGCCGCGAACAGCTGGGTGCCCGCGACGCCGGCGAGCACGACCCGGTCGGGGCCGCCGCCGGCGGCCGCGGCCAGCGCCAGGACGAGCGCGAAGGCGGCGAGCGCGCCGGCGAAGGCGCCGCCCGAGAGCGCGATCGCGCCGCCGCCGACGCCCGCGACGACGACCAGCACCGCGCCGGTCGAGGCGCCGGAGGAGATCCCGAGCACGAACGGGTCGGCGAGCGGGTTGCGCAGCAGCGACTGGAGGATCGCGCCGCAGATCGCCAGCCCGGCGCCGCAGACCGCCGCCAGCAGCGTGCGCGGCAGGCGCAGCTCCCAGACGATCCCCTCCTCGATCCGCGTCACGCCGGCGTCGCCGAGGCCGAGCTGCTGGGCGACGACCGCGTAGACGTCGCGCAGCGCGAGGTCGGCCGGGCCGATCGTGATCGCGACCGCGATCGACAGCAGCAGCGCCGCCGCGCCCGCGGCGCCGAGCAGCCACGGGCGCGCGGCGCCGCCGCCGGCCGCGCGCCCCCGCAGGCCGCCGCCGGCCCGGCCGCGCAGGCCGCTGGCGACGCTCCGGCCGCGCCACCGCGGCTCACGGCCAGCCGGATCCGGCGCCTGCGACGGCGCCGCGGGATCGGGCTGGGGCGGCGCCGTCGCGCTCACTTCACGCCGAGCACGACGTAGTCGTCGAGCAGCTGCCACGCCGTGCCCGCCTCGGCGAAGCCGGCCTGTGCCAGCGCCGCGACGTGGAAGTCGACGGCGGTCGGCGGCGGCGACGGGCGGCCGTCGAAGCGGCGGTCGCGCTCGGCCGCCAGCAGCTCCGCGCCCGGCCGTGCCCGCGCCGCCGCCCACCACGCATCCCACGTCGGCGCGCCGGCGGCGTGCGCGCGCCGCTGCGTCGCCTCGTCGTGGATCGCGGCGAACCGCCGCAGCGCCGGCGAGCGGCTGTCGAAGCGGAAGTGGTCGCCGTTCAGCAGCACGCCGCCGTCGCGCAGCAGCGTCGCCGCCTCGGCGTAGACGCGCACGAGCTGGTCGGGCGCGAGCCAGTGGAGCGCCGTCGTCGAGACGAAGGCGTCGGGGGTCTCGCCGCCGAGCGCGTCGCGCACGAGCGCCGGCCATCCCTCTGCGGCGAGGTCGGCGTCGAGCAGCGTCAGGCGGTCGCCGTGGAGCGGGTCGAACGCGCGCGAGGCGAGGTCGAGCAGCAGCGGGTCGTGGTCGACGCCGAGCACCCGCGCGCCTGGCAGCGCGTCGAGCACGCGGGCGCTCAGCGAGCCCGGCCCGCAGGCGAGGTCGACGACCAGCGGCGCCGGTCCGCAGGCCAGCTCCAGCAGCTCGACGACGATCCGGAAGCGCCCCTCGCGATCGGCGATGTACGCCGCCTGCTGCTCGTCCCAAGCGGCGAGCAGGCCGGCGGGGGTGGAGAGGTCGGCGGTGGCGTGCGGTGCGGCGGCGGGCGGTGCGGCGGCGGGCGGTGCGGCGGCCGGCGGTGCGGCGGCCGGGTCGAGCGCGGTCATCTGCCCGCCACCCCCAGTCTGCGCAGCCCGGCGGCGACCGTCTCGATCGCGTCGACGTTGCGCAGCGACGGATCCATGTCGGAGCCGGCGAGCACGACGTACCGTCTCTCGCGCACCGCCGTCAGCCGCTTCGCGACCGGGTCGCGCTCGAGGAACCTGATCTTCGCCTCGGCGCTGTCGCCCTCGTCGCCGCGCGTCAGGTCGGCGAGCACGAGCACGTCGGGATCGCGGTCGAGGATCGCCTCCCACGAGATCTCCGGCCACAGCTGTCTGTTGTCGGCGAAGGCGTTGTCGGCGCCGAGCGCGCGCGTGACGATCCCGGGCGCGCCGCAGCAGCCGGCGATGTACGGCGCCTTCGTCGCCGAGTACCACCACATCAGCGAGACCCCCTCGGCGTCGAGGCCGTCGGCCGCTCTCGCCTGGCGCGCTCTCAGCGACTCAACCAGCCGCTCGCCGCGCTCGGCCACGCCGAAGATCCGCGCGAGGTCGCCGATCTCGGCGTAGAGGTCGTCGAGCGTCAGCTCGTCCTCCTGCGTCGCCTCCTGCCCGCCGCACTCCGACGCCGACTGGTAGGTCGGCACGCCGAGGCGCTCGAAGCGGTCGCGCGGGGCGACGCCCTCGTCGGTGAACGACCAGTCGAAGGTCGCGTAGACGAAGTCGGGATCGTCCTTCAACACCCGCTCGAAGGAGGGGAAGTCCCGGCTGATCACCGGCACCTTCGCGTTCTCCTCCGCCAGGCTCGGCAGCACCGGGTCGTTCCACGACGCGCTGCCGGCGAGCCGGTCGGCGAGTCCGAGCGTCAGCAGCAGCTCGGTCGCCGGCTGGTTGATCGAGATCGCCCGCTCCGGCGGCGCCTCGACGACCACCTCGCGGCCGCAGTTCTCCAGCCGCACCGGGAAGCCGGCGTCGGATGGCGCGGCGGCGGTCGCCGCGGCCTTTGCGCCGGCGGTGGTCGTGCCGGCGGCGGTCGCGGAGGGCGCGTCCGAGGATCCGCAGCCGGCGAGCGGGATCGCCGCGAGCGCGGCGGCGAGGGACAGGAGGGGGACGGTGCGAGCGCGCTTGGACACGCGGTGCCTTTCGATCTGGGACCCGATCGCGGAGCCCGTTGGACGATCCGGCACGACGGCGCAGGGGATGCGCCGGCGGGCCGCAAGCCAGCAGGTCTTCGGGCTCGGGATCGTCCGGCCGGAGCGCCTTCCCGGTCCCCTCGCGGGGCCAGTGGCCGATGCTCCGCCCGTCCCCCATACCGCTGCGCGTCAGCTCCGGCTTCTCACCGGATTCCCTGACCCACGGGTGGGTGCGACTGGCTCGCGCGGCACCTTAGCGGAAGTCGCGCAGTGCGCACGCCCGCGGCGCGCCATCCGCCCCCGAGCGCGAGCTCGTCGCCGAGCTATGCGAGCGGCCGCGCCCAGACGCCGCGCGCCAGGACGCCCGCGAGCGCGAGGTCGTCGCCGAGCACCACGAGGTCGGCGTCGCGGCCGGGCGCGATCGAGCCCTTGCGGTCGGCGATCCCGAGCAGCTGCGCCGGGGTCGTCGCGGCCATGCGCGCGGCCTGCTCGACCGGCACGCCGCAGAACGCGACCGCGTTGCGCAGCGCGCCCTCCATCGTCAGCGCCGCCCCGGCGATCGTCTCCGCGCCCGCCAGGGTCGCGCGGCCGCCGGCGACCGCGATCGCCCGCCCGCCGAGACGGTAGTCGCCGTCGGGAAGCCCGGTCGCCTCGATCGCGTCGGTCACCAGCAGCGTCCGCTCCGCGCCCTTCAACCGCTGCAGCAGCCGCACCATCACGGGGTCGACGTGGACGCCGTCGGCGATCACCTCGCAGGCGAGCGCGGGGAGGTCGAGCGCGGCCGCGAGCAGGCCGGGGTCGCGATGGTGGAGCGGGCGCATCGCGTTGAAGGCGTGCGTGACGGCGCGCGCGCCGGCCGCGACCGCCCGCTCGACCTCGGCGTAGCTGGCGTCGCTGTGGCCGAGCGCGACGAGCGCGCCGGCGTCGCGCAGCCGCGCGATCAGCGCGAGCGCGCCCGGCAGCTCCGGCGCGATCGTCATCGAGCGGACGGGCCCGGCCGCCAGCAGCGCGTCGAGCGCCGCGGCGTCGGGGTCGAGGAATGCGGCGCCGTCCATCGCGCCCGGCCAGCGCGCGCTCAGGAACGGCCCTTCGAGGTGGGCGCCGAGCACCTCCGCGACCCCGTCGAGCGGCGCGGCGTGCGCGACCTCGATCGCCTCCAGCGCGCCGACCAGCTCGTCGACCGGCGCGGCGACCGTGCTCGCCAGCAGCGCGGTCGTCCCGTGCGCGGCGTGGAAGCGCGCCGCCGCGCGCACCTCGTCGGGATCGGTCGTGTTGAACTGCGCCCCGCCGCCGCCGTGGACGTGGAGGTCGACGAAGCCGGGCAGCAGCCAGCGGTCGGCGAGGTCGACGACCTCCGCGGCCCCGCCGCCCGCGCCGTCGACCTCCGCCACCGCCGCGATCCGCCCGGCGCGCACGACGACGTCGGCGGCGCGGACGCCGCCGGGCGTGACGACGCGCCCGCCGCGCAGGATCAGGTCGCCCATCGGCTCATCTGATCCCGGCCGCAGCGCATGCCTCTCTGTAGGCGTCGGTGCAGATCTGCTCCGCCGTCGCGAACCCGTCTCTGACGATCGTCTCCTGGATGTTGCCTCTCGTGATCACGATCGTGTCGAGCAGGACCGCCGGGACTCTTCTGGAGCCGCCGTTGTCGACCTCGGTCGTCGTGATCGGCGGCAGCTCCTCGCCTCTCGCCAGCGGGACGGCCAGCTCGGCCGCGGTCGAGGCGATCTCGTTGATCGGCTGGTAGACGGTCATCAGCTGGTCGCCGGCGAGGATCCGCTGGAGCGCCGCGACCTCGGCATCCTGACCGGTCACCGGCACGCGCGCCGGGTCGATCCCGTTCGCTCTCATCGCCGCGATCACGCCGCCGGCCATGCCGTCGTTGGCGGAGTAGACGCCGTCGAAGCCGTCTCTGCCCTCACTCGCGATCGCCTGCTCCATCTCCGTCTGCGCTCTGTCCGGGCTCCAGTCCGGGGTGTCGTACTCCTTCACGACCTCGACGCCGGCGCGGTCGAGCACGTCGTGGGCGCCCTCCTTGTACGGCGCCGAGTTGGAGTCGGTCGGCGAGCCGTTGATCATCACGATCCGGGCGCCGTCGCCGCCGTCGGGCAGCGCTCTCAGCAGCGCCTCGCCCTGCTGCTGGCCGACTTCGAAGGGGTCGATCGAGACATACGCGTCGAGGTCGGCGTCGGCGATCAGGCGCGCGTAGCTGACGACCGGCACGTCCTGCGCTCTGGCGGCGTTGGCGATCGCGGCGGCCGACTTGACGTCGACGGCGTCGACGACGAGCACGTTCGCGCCGTTGGTGATCGCCTGCTCGGCCTGCTGCTGCTGCTTGGCCGGGTCCTGCTCGGCGTTGGCGTAGAGCACCTCGCAGTCGGGGCAGAGCTCTCTGACCTTCTCGGTGAAGCGCGGCCGGTCCTGGTTCTCGTAGCGCGTCGTCTTGCTCTCCGGCAGCAGCAGCGCGACCTTCGGCGCCTCGCCGCCGCCACCGCCACCGCCGCTCGCGCCCGTCGTCGCGCCGCCGTCGTCGTCGCCGCCGCATGCGCCGGCGCCCACCGCCAGCGCGGCGGCGAGCGCCAGCGCGGCGCTCGTGCGGATGATCGACATACCCCACGCTCCCATCCGGTCGTTGCAAGCCGGCCGCCCCGCGCGTCGAGGGGCGACGCTGCCGCGAACGTAGCTCGCTGGACTAGACCAGTCAAACGGTCGAGTGCGCGCGGTGACACGGCCGCTCGCGGGGGTTCGCCGATCCGACGCGGCTGCTGGTATACACCACGCATGAAGCGCGCCCGCAGCCGACCGCCGTCTCCGCCGTCCGTCGAGGAGCTCGCCCCGCTCGACCGCTCGGCGCCGAAGGGCGCCCAGCTGCGCGCGGCGCTGGAGCAGCTGATGGCGGGCCTCGGCGCCGGCGCGCTGCTGCCGTCGGAGCGGATGCTGGCCGAGCGCTTCGGCGTCGCGCGGATGACCGTCCGGCGTGAGCTCGACCGTCTCTGCGCCGACGGTCTCGCCTACCGCGTCGAGCGCCAGGGGACCTTCGTCGCGGAGCGGCCGATCGTCCAGTCCGACGCGCTCTCCTCCTTCAGCGAGGACATCCTCGCGCGCGGCATGACCCCGGGCGGCACCGTGCTCGCGCAGGAGGTCGTGAAGGCGCCGGACGCCGTCGCCGCCGCGCTCGAGCGGCCGCCGGGCGTGCCGGTCGTGCTGATCCACCGCGTGCGTACCGCCGACGGCGTCCCGCTCGCGGTCGAATGGGCCCACCTGCCGGCCGACGACTTCCCGCTGCTGGAGCGCGCCGCGCTCGACGACCGCTCGCTCTACCGTCTGCTGCGCCGCAGATACGGCGTCGCCTTCGGCGAGGCGACCCAGCGCGCCAGCGCCGTCGCGCTGACGGAGGAGGAGGCGCGGCTGCTGGAGACCGCGCCCGGGGCGCCGGCCTTCCTCTTCCGCCGCGTCACCCGCCGCGTCAGCGGCCGCGTGATCGAGTCGGCCCGGTCGCTCTACCGCGGCGACCGCTACGAGATCGACATGCACCAGCGGCCGCGCTGACCAGCCACGTCTGGCCCACACGGATATGAGCGCAGGTCTGTGGGTCTCAGCGACCAGCAGACCTGCACAGTGCGCCGCGTGACGCCGCTGCGGGCGCGGGTACGCTCGCCCGCATGGAGCGATTCGACTGCGTGGTGATCGGGGCGGGGCCGGGCGGCCGGGCGGTCGCGCCGGTGCTCGCCGGGGCCGGCTGGAGGGTGGCGGTCGTCGAGGCCGAGCTGGTCGGCGGCGAGTGCCCGTACTGGGCGTGCATCCCCTCCAAGACGCTGCTGCGGCCCGGCGACCTGCGCAGCGAGGCCCGCCGCGCGCCCGGCGTCGGCGAGCCGTCGCTCGACTGGGACGCCGTGCGCGACTACCGCGACTACATGGTCTCCGGACTCGACGACGCGAGCAAGGCGCAGGCGCTCGAGGCGAGAGGCGTCGTGCTCGTGCGCGGCGAGGCGCGCGTCGCGGAGCCCGGCCTGGTTGTCGTCGGCGAGCGCGAGCTGCGCTGCCGCGAGATCGTGATCGCCAGCGGCTCGCGCGCGGTCGTGCCGGAGCTGCACGGGCTCCAGCGCGGGCGCGTCTGGACCAGCCGCGAGGTGACGACGCTGCGCGAGGTGCCCGGCTCGGCGATCGTCGTCGGCGCCGGGCCGGTCGGGATCGAATGCGCGCAGTACCTCGCCGAGCTCGGCAGCACGGTGACGTTGATGGGCCGCTCGCCGCGGCTGCTCCGGCGCGAGGACCCGGAGGTCTCCGAGCACGTCTTCGACCTGCTGAGAGCGCATGGCGTCGAGGTCCGCACGCGCGCCGCCGTCGCCGCCGTCACCCACGACGACGCCGGCGCGCAGGTGCGGACCGACGACGGCGGCCTCCACCACTCCGAGCGGCTTGTCGTCGCGACCGGCCGCGCCCCGCGCGTCGAGGGGCTCGAGGGCGCCGGCGTCACGCTCGACGAGCGTGGCGCGATCGCCGTCGACGAGCGCTGCCGCGCCGCGGAGGGGATCTGGGCGGTCGGCGACGTGACGGGCGTCGCGCCGTTCACCCACGTCGCCAGCTACCAGGGCCGCGTCGCCGTCGCCAACCTGCTCGGCGGCGACGCACGGGCCGACTACCGCGCGATCCCGCGTGTCGTCTTCGGCTCTCCCGAGGTCGCCGCCGTCGGGCTGACGGCCGCGCGGGCGGAGGAGGCGGGGATCGCGACCGAGTCGGCCCACCTGCCGCTGCGCGACGCCGACCGCGCCGAGATCTATGGCACCGACCTCGCCGGCGGCGTCGGCCTGCGCGTCGACCGCGACCGCGGCGTCGTCGTCGGCGCGTGGGCGGTCGGCCCGCACGCCGGCGAGTGGATCCACACCGCGGCGCTCGCCGTCAAGGCCGAGCTGCCGGTCGCGGTGCTGCGCGACTTCGTGCCGCAGTTCCCGACCTTCGACGAGCTGTGGTCGCAGGCGGCGCGGGCGCTGTGAGCGGCTGAGCGGATCGGCGCCGCTCACGCGGCGCCGAGGTCGAGCCGCTCCAGCGGGCTTGGCTCTCCGCGCGCGCGGCGGCGCCGTCCGGTGACCTGCTCGGCGACGATCACGGCCACGACGATCGCGAGCACGAGCGCGGCCAGCGCGAGCCCGTCGAGGTCGCGGCCGAGCAGGCCGGCGAGCAGGCAGGCGAGCGCGCCGCCGAGCCGCTTCCGGCTGAGCGAGCCGGCCATCCGCAGGCGGAAGAGGACGTGGCCGAGCAGGTAGATCGCCGGGCCGCCGGCGACGACGGCGACCTCGGCGTCCGGCAGCGCCTCGGTCGGGTGGGCGATCGTCAGCTCGTCGCCGACCGCAGAGACGATCACGCCCGCGACGAGCACGACGTGCAGGTAGGTGTAGCCGTCGCGCGCCAGCTGCGTCCGGTTCGGCGCAAGCTCCAGCCGCCGCTCGGCGATCCGCGCGACGTAGTCGAAGTACAGCCACCACAGCGCCGCCGTCGTCAGGAAGGCGACCGCGAAGGCGAGCACGCGGCTCGTCGTCAGCTCCAGGTCGGAGGTCGTCGCGCCGGTCAGCACGATCGTCTCGCCGAGCGCGATGATCACGAACAGCTGGAAGCGCTCGGCGAAGTGGGTGACGCTGACGTTCCACGCCTCCGGCGTCACCCGTCTCATCCCCGGCACCAGATACGTGACGCGCGGGGCGCCGTAGTCGATCGCGAGCGCGACCAGCCACAAAGCCGTCCGCGTCGACCCGTCGGCCAGCGCGCCGGCGATCCAGAAGACCCCCGCGGCGCAGAACCAGATCAGGATCCGGCTCGCGCGCATCCGCTCGGGCGTGCCGCGGCCGGCGGCGGCGAACGTGAGGAAGAGATGGCGGCCGACCTGGATCGCGACGTAGGAGCCGGCGAACAGCAGCGCGCGGTCGCCGAACGCCTCCGGGATCGCGACCGCCATCAGCAGCGACGCCAGCATCAGCGCGATCATCAGCAGCCGCACGACCCCCGACTCGGGATCGAGCTCGTTCGTCACCCACGTCGTGTAGTTCCACGACCACCAGACGACGAGCAGCACCAGCGCCGACTGCCCGAGGCCGGTCCAGTCGAGGTCTCTCAGCAGCAGGTGCGAGACCTGCGTGACGGCGAAGACGAAGACGAGGTCGTAGAACAGCTCCAGCGTCGTCGACCGCTGCTCGTGCGGGTCGCCGACGCGCTGGAAGCGGCTCATCCCCGGCCGCTCCCCGCGCACGCCGCGACCGCGCGGTCTCCGCCGACCGCCTCCGGCGAGAGGTCGAGCGAGCGCAGCAGCTGCGCGTTGAGCGCGACGACGATCGTCGAGACGCTCATCAGCACCGCGCCGACCGCCATCGGGAGCACGAACCCCGCCCACGCCAGCACGCCGGCGGCGAGCGGGATCGCGACGAGGTTGTAGCCGGCCGCCCACCAGAGGTTCTGGATCATCTTGCGGTAGGTCGCCGCCGACAGACGGCGCACGGCGGCGACCGCGCGCGGGTCGTCGGAGGCGAGCACGATCCCGGCCGACTCGATCGCGACGTCGGTGCCGGCGCCGATCGCGATCCCGACGTCGGCGCGCGCCAGCGCCGGCGCGTCGTTGACGCCGTCGCCGACCATCGCGACCGCCTGGCCGCCGGCCTGCAGCCGCTCGACGGCGCCGTCCTTGTCCTCCGGCAGCACCTCGGCGAAGACGTGGTCGATCCCGAGGTCGCGCGCGACCGCCTCGGCGACCGCGCGCGCGTCGCCGGTGATCATCGCGACCGCGACGCCGTCGCGCCGCAGCGCGGCGACCGCCTGCCGCGACTCCGGCCGCACGCGGTCCTCGAGCGCCAGCGCTCCGACGACGGCACCGTCGCGCACGACGCTCAGCACCGCCGCGCCGCGCTCCTCCCAGCGCACGATCTCCTCGCGCAGCGCGGCCGGCTGGGAGAGCCCGCGCTCGCGCAGCAGCGCCGGCCCGCCGACCGCGACCGCCGCGCCGTCGACCCGCGCCGCGACGCCGCGGCCGGCGGTCGCGCTGAAGTCGTGCGCCGGCGGCGGGTCGAGGCCGCGGTCATGCGCCGCCGCGACGATCGCGCGCGCGAGCGGGTGCTCGCTGTCGGTCTCGACCGCCGCGGCGAGCGCCAGCAGCGCGGCGTCGGAGTCGCCAGCGCCCGCGCCGCCCGCACCCGCGCCGTCCATGCCCGCGTCGCCCGCGCCCGCGCCGTCGAGGGCCGCCACGTCGGCGACGACGTGGCGGCCCTCGGTCAGCGTGCCGGTCTTGTCGAACAGCACCTCGCCGACGACCCGCATCCGCTCCAGCGAGAGGCGGTCCTTGACGAGGATCCCGGCGCGCGCCGCCTTCGCCGTCGCGATCGAGGTGACGAGCGGGATCGCCAGGCCGAGCGCATGCGGGCAGGCGATGATGAGGACGGTGACGGCGCGCTCGACCGCCGCCTCCGGCTCGCCGAGCAGCGACCAGACGAGCGCCGTCGCGGCCGCGGCGGCGAGCGCGACCCAGAACAGCAGCGCGGCGGCGCGGTCGGCGAGCGCCTGCGTGCGGGAGCGCGACTCCTGCGCCTCGGCGACCAGCCGCTGGATCCCGGCGAGCGCGGTGTCCTCGCCGACGGCGTCGACCCGCACGCGCAGCGCCCCGCCGGCGACCGTCGCGGAGGCGACGACCCGCTCGCCGGCCGCGCGCTCGACCGGGCGCGACTCGCCGGTCAGCGTCGACTCGTCGATCTCGGCGCTGCCCTCGGCGATCGTGCCGTCGGCCGGGACCGCGGCGCCGGGGCGGACGAGCACGACGTCGCCGACGCGCAGGTCGGCGATCGGGACCGTCTCGACGGCGCCGTCGTCGCCGACCCGCTCGGCCTCGTCGGGCAGCAGCGCCGCGAGCGCGGCGAGCGCCCCCTGCGCCTGCCCGATCGCGCGCATCTCCATCCAGTGGCCGAGCAGCATGATGTCGATCAGCAGCGCCAGCTCCCACCACACCTCGACGTCGAACAGGTCGAGGCTGGCGGCCATGCTGCTGGCCCAGGCGACCGTGATCGCCATCCCGATCAGGAGCATCATCCCCGGCCGGCGGGCGCGCAGCTCGCCCCACCCGCCGACGAGGAACGGCTGTCCGCCGTAGAGGAAGATCGCGCTCCCGAACAGCGGCGAGACGACCCCCTCGCCGTCGAACATCGGCGGCATGAAGCCGAGCCACTCCTGCAGGTGGTGGCTGTAGAGCAGGACCGGGACGGTCAGCGCGAGCGACAGCCAGAAGCGGTCGCGGAACTGCGCTGCGTGGTCATGGTGATCCACACCCCGGGTCCTACCCGGCGACCGGACCTGTGTCATCCAACTGCTGCTCAGCGACAGCTGGATGACAGAGGTCCGGAGCCGCGGCGGGCGGGCCCGCGGGCTGGGCCGGCTCGGCGGGCGGCGCTACCTTCACCGTATGAGCGCGCTCGACGGTGAGATCGCCGTCTGGGGACGGCGGCTCGCCGGCCCGGCGCGCCCCAGCGCGCGCGACCGCGCGACGGCGCTGCTGAGCCGCGATCCGGCGCTGCGCGCCGCCCTCTTCCGGGTCGTCGACGTCGCGCCGGCCTGCGACGGCCCCGGCGAGCTCGCCGACCATCTCGCCGCGTACCTGGAGGAGGCCGCGCGCCCGCGCGGCGGGGGAGCGCCGGCGGGATCGGACGCGGGCTCGCGGCTCGCGCCCGTGCTCGCTGCGGCGGGCGCGCGCGTCGCCGGCTCGCGCGCCGGCCGCGTTCCGGCGGGCGTCGCGGCGCGGCTGGCGGTGCGGGCGACGGCGCGCCGCTTCATTGCCGGCGCGACCCCGGCCGCCGCGGCGCCTGAGCTCGGGCGGCTGTGGAGCGCGGGGATCGCGAGCACGGTCGACCTGCTCGGCGAGGCGACCGTCACCGCCGCCGAGGGGCGCGCCTACGCGGCCCGCTGCGCCGACGCGCTCGACACGCTCGCCGCGACCGCCGCGCGCTGGCCGCCGGCCCCGCTGCTCGAGGCCGACGCCGCCGGCCCGCTGCCCCGCGCGAGCCTGTCGGTGAAGGTGACGGCGCTGACGCCGCTGGTGCGGCCGGCCGCTCCCGAGCGCGGCCGCGCCGACGCCGCGGACGCGCTGCGCGACCTGCTGCGCCGCGCCCGCGACCACGGCGCCCACCTCCACGTCGACATGGAGTCGCTCGACGCCCGCGAGCTGGTGCTCGAGCTCGCGCTGGAGCTGCTCTCCGAGCGCGAGTTCCGCGACGGCCCGTCGGCCGGGATCGTCGTGCAGGCCTACCTGCGCGACAGCGAGCAGCAGGTCGACCGCGTGCTGGCGTGGGCGCGCGCCGCCGACCGCTCGGCGTCGCTGACGGTGCGGCTGGTGAAGGGCGCCTACTGGGACCAGGAGACGATCGAGGCGCTCCACCGCGGCTGGACGCCGCCGGTGTGGTCGCGCAAGGGCGACAGCGACCGCTGCTTCGAGCGGATCGTCCCGCGCCTGCTCGCCGCCTTCCCCGCGGTCCGCACCGCGGTCGCCACCCACAACCTGCGCTCGGTCGCGCACGCGATCGTCGCGGCCCGCCGCGCCGGGCTCGCGCCGGCCGACCTCGAGCTGCAGGTGCTGCGCGGCCTCGGCGACGAGCTGGCCGCGGCGCTCGCGGCGGAGCGGCTGCGCGTGCGCGCGTACTGCCCCGTCGGCGACCTCGTCGCCGGGATGGCCTACCTCGTCCGGCGGCTGCTGGAGAACACCGCCAACGACTCGTTCCTCGCGACGCGCGCGACCGGCGCGGCGCTCGACCGGCTGCTGGAGGCGCCGTGAGCGCGCCGCGCCGACAGCCGCGCGGAGCGCCCCGCCGTCCGGCGACGGGAGGGCGGCGGACGCCATGAGCGCCCCCTTCCGCAACGAGCCGCTGCTGGAGCTGCGCCGCGCGAGCGTCCGCGACGAGCTGCGCGGCGCGCTCGCGGCGCTCGACGCGCGGCTGCCGCTGGAGGTGCCGGTCGCGATCGGCGGCGAGCGCCGCCACGCACCGGTGCTCGACTCGGTCGATCCCGGGCGGCCGGAGCGGGTCGTCGCGCGCGCGACCGTCGCGACCGGCGCCGACGTCGACGCCGCCGTCGCGATCGCCGCGCAGGCGGTCGGCGCGTGGCGCGACGCGCCGGCAGGCGAGCGGGCGGCGGTGCTGGCGCGGGCCGCCGGCGAGCTGCGCGGCCGCCGCCGCGAGCTGGCGGCGCTGTGCGTGCGCGAGGTCGGCAAGCCATGGCCGGAGGCCGACGCCGACGTCGCCGAGGCGATCGACTTCCTCGAGTTCTACGGGCGCCAGGCGGTCGCGCTGGAGGCGCGCGCCGAGCTGGAGCAGCTGCCGGGGGAGCGCAACACGCTGCGCCACCGCGGCCGCGGCGTCGCGGCGGTGATCGCGCCGTGGAACTTCCCGCTGGCGATCGCGACCGGCATGACCGCCGCCGCGCTGGCGGCCGGCAACGCGGCGCTGCTGAAGCCGGCCGAGCAGTCGCCCGGCTGCGCGCTGGCGCTGGCGCAGGCGCTCGAGCGCGCCGGGCTGCCGGCCGGGCTGTTCGCGCTGCTGCCCGGCGCCGGCGAGGTCGGCGCCGCGCTCGTCCGCCATCCCGGCGTCCACACGATCGCGTTCACCGGCTCGGGCGCGGTCGGGCTGGAGATCGTCGAGCGGGCGGCACGGGTCGCGCCGGGCCAGCGCCACCTGAAGCGCGTCGTCGCCGAGATGGGCGGCAAGAACTGCACGCTCGTCGACCGCGACGCCGACCTCGACGACGCGGTGCCGGCGCTGCTCGCCTCGGCCTTCGGCTACGCCGGGCAGAAGTGCTCGGCGACGGCGCGCGCGCTCGTCCACGAGCGGCTCCACGCGCCGCTGCTGGAGCGCCTTCGCGGCGCGCTCGACACGCTCTCCGTCGGGCCGGCCGACGACTTCGCCAGCGACCTCGGTCCGCTGATCGAGGCCGACGCCCGCGACCGCGTCGAGGGCGCGCTGCGCGACGCCGCGGCGGCCGGCGCGCGGGTCGACCGCACCGTCGGCGAGCTGCCCGACGACGGCTGGTTCGTCGCGCCGGCGGTCGTCGCCGGCGCTCCGGCCGACGGCGCCGTCGTGCGCGCGGAGCTGTTCGGACCGGTCCTCTCGGTCGAGCCGGTGCGCGGCATGGAGGAGGCGTGCGACCGCGTCGACGAGCAGTCGTACGCGCTGACCGGCGGCCTCTTCTCGCGCGACCCGCGCACGATCGAGCTCGTCAGCCGCCGCACGCCGGTCGGCAACCTCTACGTCAACCGCGGCACGACCGGCGCGATGGTCGCGCGCCAGCCGTTCGGCGGCAACCGCCTCTCCGGGACCGGGACGAAGGCCGGCGGCCCCGACTACCTGCTCCAGTTCATCGAGCCGGTCGTGATCTGCGAGAACACCGTCCGCCACGGGCTGACGTTCGGGTGAGGAGCGACCGCCGGGCCTGCCGCACGGCGACCGCGCTAGGGTGCCGCGCCGTGAGCGAACGGAACGGCGGGAACGAGCGAGGGCGGGTGCTGTGCGCCCCTGACAAGCTGCGCGGCGCGCTCGACGCGGCCGAGGCGGCGGCGGCGCTGGCGGCCGGCGCGCGGGCGGCGGGGGCGGCGGCGGTCGAGCTGCCGATCGCCGACGGCGGCGAGGGGACGCTCGACGCCTTCCGCGACGGGGCGACGCTCCATCGGGTCGCCGTCCACGACGCGCTCGGGCGGCCGCGCGAGGGGCGGATCGCCAAGCTCGACGACGTCGGCACGTTCCTGGTCGAGGCGGCCGAGGCGGTGCCGCTCCACGGCCTCGCCGAGCACGAGCGCGACGTCGAGCGGGCCTCCTCGCGCGGCGTCGGCGAGCTGATCGCGGCGGCGCTCGACCGCGGCGCGCGGCGGCTGCTGGTCGCCGTCGGCGGGACCGCGACGATGGACGGCGGCGCCGGCATGCTGCGCGCCCTCGGCGGCCGCTGCGCGAACGACGGCGCCGGCCTGCTCGCCGACCCGTCGGTCGACCTTAGCGGCGTCGACCCGCGCCTGGCCCAGGTCGAGCTCGAGCTGCTGGTCGACGTCGCCGCGCCGCTGACCGGTCCCGACGGCGCCGCCCGCCGCTTCGGCCCGCAGAAGGGCGCGACCGGCGCTCAGGTCGACGCGCTCGACACCGCTCACGGCCGCTGGGCCGAGGCGCTGGGGATCGACCCCGCGACGCCCGGCGCCGGCGCCGCCGGCGGCCTCGGCGCCGCGCTGCAGGCGCTCGGCGCCCGCACCGTCGCCGGCGCCGACGCCGTCCTCGACCTGAAGCGCTTCGACGCCCTGCTGGCCGGCTGCGACCTCTGCCTCGCCGCCGAGGGCTCGGTCGACCCCTCGACGCTCCAGGGCAAGGCGGTCGCCGCCGTCGTCGCCCGCTGCGCGCGGGCCGGCGTCCCGGTCGTCGTGCTCGGCGGCCGCGTCGAGGCCGAAGCCGCCGCCGAGCTGCGCCGCCGCGGCGCCCGCGACGTGCGCGCGATCGGCCCCGCCGACCGCCCGCTGGCGGCGGCGCTGGCGGCCGCCGGCGAGGAGCTGGAGGCGGCCGCCCGCGCCGCGGTCGCGGAGGCCTGAGCCGGACGAGCACCCGGCGCGCCGGCGCCGCCGCTCGCGCCGCCGCGCCGCCCGCGGCGACCGGCCGCCCGCGCCGCTACGCCCGCTCGACGACCCGCTCGCCGCCGTCGGGCGTCCAGATGCGGATCACGAGCGCTCTCCTGTCCGCTCGCAGCCCGACCAGCGAGACCTCGCTGAGGTCGAGACGGAAGAGGTGGGAAGGGCCGTCGGCGGCCGCCGCACCGTTGAGGCGGCGGACCGTCTCCTCGTCGGTGATCTCCTCGACGATGCCCGCGAGCTTCGCGTCGCCCTTCCAGTCGTCGGGCTCGTCGGAGCCGCTGTGGAGCGCGAAGCGCGGGTCGCGGCGCAGGTCTCTCGCCTTGCGCGCCTGCCACATCGAGCCGATCCACAGCTCGCCGTCGGCGAAGGTCGACTCGGTGCCGGAGATCCGCGGCGCGCCGTCGCGGCGCACCGTCGCGATCGTCTTGTGCGTGTGTGCGTCGAGCCGCTCGCGCACCTGCGCGGCGAGCGCGGGGGCGGCGGCCTCGAACTCGGACCATGAGGGCATCGGCCGATCGTCGCCGACGCCGGCGCCGCCGTCGAGCAGGAGGTCGAATTCGATCAAATGCGGCGACGCCCGCCCCGCGCGCCCGCGCCCCGTGGCGCCGCGCCAGCCGCGCGAGGCGGGAGGATGTGCGGCGATGGCCGACCGTCTGCGCGAGCTGATCGATCTCGTCCTCGCCTCGCTCGACGAGCCGGGGACCGACGGCCGCGCGCTCGCCGACCGCGCCCACTTCTCGCGCGACCACCTCGACCGCCTGCTGTCGGCGGCGACCGGCGAGACCCCGGTCGGGCTGCGCCGCCGCCTGCTGCTGGAGCGCGCCGCCTGGCAGCTGCGCGCCGCCGGCGCATCGGTCTCGGAGGCCGCGGCCGGCTCCGGATACGGCTCGCTGGCGGCCTTCTCGCGCGCCTTCACGCGCGCCTACGGCGTCGCTCCCCGCGGCTTCCCCGGCTCCGGTCGGCCGGTCGAGCTGGAGGCGCCGAACGGCATCCACTTCCATCCGCCTGCCGGCCTGCTGCTGCCGGCGCCGGGCGCCGCCGGCGGCGCCGCCGGCCGCGCCCGGCGCAGCCGCGACCTCGCCGACCGGCTCGTCACCCACCATCTCGACCGCGTCGACGAGCTGCTGCGGGCCGCCGCGGCCCTCCCGGCCGCCGAGCTGGCGCGACCGCTGCGCCCCGGCTTCGTCGCGGTCTGGTTCGAGGGCGAGGAGGCGAGCGCGGCGCTGATGGCGCAGCGGCTCGTGCGGACGCTCGAGGTGTGGGGCGCGGCGATCGCCGGCGAGCCGGAGCCGCAGCCGCGGCTCGACGACGCCGTGCCGCTGGAGCCGGCGGCGCTGCGCGCCCGCTTCCGACCGGCGGCGCGCGCCTTCGCGCGCCACGTCCGCGCGATCCGCGACCGCGGTGCGTGGGACGACGCCTTCGTCGACGCGCTCTGCGAGCCGCCGCAGGCGTTCACCTACGGCGGCGTCGTGGCGCACGTCGTCGAGTTCGGCGCGATCCGCCGCGAGATGCTCGCCTCGCTGCTCGCCGAGCTGGGCGCCGACGGCCTCTCCTCACCCGACGCGATTGTCTGGGAGCAGGGGTAGGGGCGGCGCCGGCGTTCGCTTCGCGCCGGCCGTTCCGCGCCGCGCGCGCCGGCGTTCGCTTCGCGCCGGCAGCTCCGCGGCACGCGCCCCGCGTTCGCTCCGCGCCGGCCGTTCCGCGGCACGCGCGCCCGCGTTCGCTCCGCGCCGGCCCGGTGCTACCGGCTGGCCGTGAAGACGAGCTGCCGGCCGTCCTTCGCGAGCACGAGCTTCGCGCCCTCGAAGGACGCCGCGACTCTGCCGTCGAGGATCGCGGTGACCGTCGCCTCAACCCTGTTCGTGGCCTCGTCGCAGGCCTTGCGCGTCAGCGCGATCGGGCCGAAGACGACGAAGCCTTCGCGCACCCGCGCGCTGCCGCCGCCGCCGTTGCAGCCCGCGAACAGCTCGACCGCGCCGTCCTCGCCGATCAGCAGCGTCGGTGCCGCGACGCCGGCCGGCACGCTCGACGCCGTCCCGTCGGAACCGCCCTCGGCGATCGTCTCCAGCGTCCACCTCGTGCCGGCGATCGGCGGCGGGTCGCTCGGGCGGTCGCGCTCGACCAGCTCGATCGCGGCGCCGTCGTCGCCGGTCAGCGTCAGCCGTCTGCCGTCGAGCGCGATCCGCGGATGCGAACCAAGGAGCGTGCGCATCCGCTCCTCCTGCCGCATCAACGCCGGCTCGCAACCCATCTCCGTCTGGAACAGCTCGTCCGCGATCAGGCGGCCGTCGGCGATCTCGTAGCGGCCGCCGATGCCGTTGCAGCCGGTCGAGGCCCCGAGCCGGCCGTCTCTGAACGCGATTCTCGCGTCGGACCCGGCGACCGGCGGAGCGCCGTCGATCCGCCGCGCGGCGAAGTCGCGTCCGTCGAGCTGGTCGGCGGTCGGAGGCGCCGCGGTCGTCGTCGTCGCCGGAAAGCTCCCGCCGGTGCTCGCCGCCCCGCCGTCGTCGCTGCTCCCGCAGCCGGCGAGCGCGGCCGCGACGAGCGCGACCATGATGCCGCTGCGCCACATGCCGGCGAGCATACCCGGCCCGCCTGCGCGCCTCCGGCGCATGCCCGCCGCCGACGCCCGCCTGCGCGCCCCGTCCACCTCCCGCGCATGCCCGCCGCCGACGCCCGCCCGCCCCCGCGGCCAGGCCCCTCACGGCCCCTGCGGCTGCTCCTCCTGCGGCGCCGCGCCGCCGACCGACGGCGGCGTCGCGGTCGTCGGCGCGGGCGTGGGGGCCGTCTCGGACGGCGCCGTGCGCGTGGCGGGCGCCTCCTGCTCGGTCGTCGGCGACGGCGTCTCCTGCTCGGTCGTCGGGCGATCGGCAGGCGGCGTCGTGGTCTGCTGCGGCGTCGTCTGCTCGGCCGGCGTCGTCGAGGTCGTCGCCGGTCTCTCGTCGCCGCCACCGCGCTGGCGCGGGGAGAAGAGCGAGCTGGAGCCGCCGCGCCCGGTGATCGCGCTGCCGGTCGTGAGGTCGGCGACGACGAAGAAGCCGACGGCGATCGCGAACGCCAGCGCGCCGGTCACGAGCGCCAGCCTGATCCGCCTGCGGTCCCAGCCGCGGTGGTCGCTGCGCGGGTACTCGTGGACGACCTCGCGGCCGGCCTCGGCGTCGGAGCGCCGCCCGTGCGCAGGTCGCTCATGCGTCGGATCGAGGGGCTCGGCCGGCTCGGGCACCGGCGGCGCGACCGGATGCTCGCGCGCCGACGCCGGCGGGCCGCCTCTGCCGCTCGGCCGCAGCGGCGCGAGCGCGGCGCTTGGGGAGGGGACGGCCTCGATCGGCTTGCGTACCAGCTCGGAGACGAGCGCGACGACGACCGGCGTGACCGCGGCGCCTATCAGGGTGCCGGGCGCCCACAGCGACGAGACGAGGAACGCGGCCGCGACCGACGCGACGCTCGCGACCGTCAGCGTCCGCCACGAGATGCGCGACTCGGCCGGCCCTTCCTGCCGTGCTCGCGACCGCTGCTCGCCCGATGCCTCCATTCCGCTCTCCTACCCGCGGCCCGCCGCGCGCCCGCGCCGGGGCGGCGATGAGTTCGGCGGGCTCGCGCGGTCTGATTCCCGAACGTTCCCGACGACAGGAGACGACCAGATGATGCTCGACGGCAAGCGGGCCGTGATCTACGGCGGCGGCGGCTCGATCGGCGGCGCGGTCGCGCGCGCCTTCGCGCGCGAAGGCGCGACCGTCTTCCTCGCCGGCCGCACGCAGGAGCCGCTCGACCGCGTCGCGGCCGACATCCGCGCCGCCGGCGGGCGGGCCGAGACGGCGCTGGTCGACGCGCTCGACGAGCGCGCGGTCGACGCCCACGCGGACGAGATCGCGGCCGGCGGCGGCATCGACGTCTCCCTCAACGTCGTCGCCCACGGCGACGTGCAGGGGACGCCGATGGCCGAGATGGCGGTCGACGACTACCTGCGGCCGGTCGAGACCGCGGTGCGGACCTCGTTCATCACCTGGCGCGCCGCGGCGCGCCACATGGCCAGCGACGGCGGCGGCACGATCCTCGTCTTCGGCGGCGACGGCGACCCGATGCGCGGCTACAGTCTCGGTGGGCTGCAGACCGCGTTCACGGCGCTGGAGTCGATGCGCCGCCAGCTGGCGATGGAGCTCGGGCCGCAGGGCGTCCGCGTCGTGACGCTGCGGACGGGCGGCGTGCCGGAGTCGATCCCCGCCAGCTTCGCCGGCCGCGAGGCGATCGAGCGGTCGATCACCGAGCTGACGATGCTCGGCCGCGCCGCGACCCTGGAGGACGTCGGCAACGCCGCCGTCTTCGCTGCCTCCGACTGGGCCCGCACGATGACGGCCGCGACGATCAACGTCAGCTGCGGAGCGCTGATCGACTGACCGCGAGCCGCTCAGCCGCCGGCCGCGAGCTCCCCTTCCAGCTCCCGCTTCAACGTCGCGCAGTCGGCGTCGAACTGGCGGCGGAGCCTGCGGGCGAGCAGCGGCTCCATCAGGCGCATCGCGCCGGTCGGCTGGCCGTGGGCGTGGAAGGAGAGATGGGTCGCGCTGCCGTCGCGCACCGGCGCGAAGTGCAGGTCGGCGTCGACCGGCAGCGCGCCCTCGACGACGTGCAGGTCGAAGCGCCGCGGCGGGTCGAAGGCGGCGACCACGACGAGCGAGCGCAGCTCGCGGCCGCCGGGGGCGCGGTGGACCTCGCGCAGCCGGGCGCCGAGCGCGACCGGTCCGCCGCCCTCGACCTCGGAGGAGACGGTGCCGGCCTGCCAGCTCGGCAGCTTCGCGGGATCGGTCGCGTAGGCGAAGACGTCGGCCGGCGGTCGCGCGATCTCGGTCTCGATCGTGAAGTCGATCATCCTCGCTCCCTCCTGCTGGTTGTCTCCAACCGCGGCCGAACGCATGCCTGCTGGGCACGCTAGGGCCGCAGGTCGATCACGACGCCGGCGTGGTCGGAAGGTCAGAGGCGCCCGATCGCCGTCGTCGACGTGCGGTTGAGCGGGTTGCGGCCGGTCACCCAACCCCACTTGCGCCCGTGCGGCCGCGGGGCTGGTGCGCGGCGTGGCGCGATCAGCCGGCCTGTGCGGCGGCCTCTGAGGCCAGCTCGGCGAAGGTCGGCGTCCACAGCCGCTCGGCGCGGCGCAGGCCGGCGACGAGATCGAGGCTCTCGACCAGCACGTCGAGCGCGTCGCGGCGCTCGAAGCGGTGAGCCGGCGGCGCGATCGCGAGCATCCCGCCCAGCGGCAGCGTCCGCCCGACCGCCGCCTGGAAGGCGAGGTGGAACGACGACGGGCTGGCGGCCTCATCACGCGCCACCGGGATCCGCACGAGCCCGTCGTCGCCGCGCGTCGGCCGGGCAGCCGGCGCGCCGCCGGGCAGCGCGACGTAGGCAGCCCCCGCCGCTCGCAGCGCATCGGCCGCGGCGTCGGTGGCGCCCGGGTGGCTGCTGCCGGGCGCGTCGGCGTCGGTGGCGCCCGCGTCGGCCGCACGCTCCTGGCGCGTGTCGGCGCTGCCGCCCGGCTCGCCGGCGCCGGCCGTGAGCAGCGCGCCGGCCGGTTGGGCGCCGGCGTCGCGCAGCGCGGCGAAGCCGTCGGCGAGCGCGTCCGGCTCGGTCGTGTCGGCGAGCAGGCCGACCTCGTTGGCCGACAGGTCGATCATCTCGAGCGCGAACGGCTCGGCCGTCGCGATCTCGGGCTCGACGAAGAAGGTGGCGTACAGCTGCCGGTCGCTCAGCACGCGCAGCAGCGTCGGCAGCGCCGGCGTCACGGGATGGTCGGGCGCCGGCGTCGCGAGCCCGGCGAAGGCGACCGCGACGGCGGCCGGACGGCGATCGGGGCCCCAGGGCGGCATCGCGCCGAAGCGTAGCGGCGACCGCGCGGCCCGCGTCGTCGCGGCCCTCGTCACGCGTCGCTCGCCGCGCCGCCGCTCCCCAGCCGCCGCTCGTCCCGCCGCTCGCCGCGCCGCCGCTCCCCACCCGCCGTTTGCCGGCGACGGCGTCGGGTAGCGGCTCGCAGATCCCCGCGAAAGGAGCACGCCATGGCCCGCTGCGAGGTCTGCGGCAACGACTACGACAAGCCGATCGAGATCACGGTCGCCGGCGCCCATCACGTCTTCGACTCGTTCGAGTGCGCGATCCATGCGATCGCGCCGCGCTGCGAGCACTGCGGCTGCGCCGTCATCGGCCACGGGACCGAGGCCGACGGCCACTTCTTCTGCTGCGCCCATTGCGCCTCGGAGAAGGGCTTCGCCCAGATGACCGACCGGGTCGACCAGCCCGCGCACGCCTGAGCCGAACCGATCAATGGCGTTCTGTACAGGCCATTCCTGTACGGACCGCCACTGATCGGATTCCGCGGCTGTCAGGAGGAGGGCGTCCAGGGGCCGAGCCGCTCCAGCAGCGGGCCGCGCCGCTCCATCGCCCAGCGCGCCTGCGGCGGCCACGAGGCCCACGCCTCGGCGGTCGCGCCGTCGCCACCGCCGTTCGCGCCGGCGCCGCTCGCGCGCAGCGCCGCCTCGGCATGCAGCGGCCAGTTGGGGTCGTCGAGGGCCGTGCGGCCGAGCGCGACGAGGTCGGCCTCGCCGTCGGCGACGATCGCCTCGGCGTGCGCCGGGTCGACCACCAGTCCGACCGCCATCGAGGCGACCCCGGCCTCCCGCCGGACGCGGGAGGCGTAGGGCACCTGGTAGCCGTAATGCTCGGGATGGGCGTAGCGCTTCCCGACGCCGCCCGAGGAGCAGTCGACCACATCGACGCCGACCGCCCCGAGCTCGCGCGCGAACGCGACCGTGTCGTCGGCGGTCGTGCCGGTCAGCTCGCCGTCGACCGCCGAGACGCGCGCGAACAGCGGTCTGTCGTCGGGCACCACGGCGCGCAGCTCGCGCACGATCTCGAGCGGCAGCCGCATGCGGCCGGCGAGGTCGCCGCCGTACTCGTCGTCGCGGTGATTTGCGAGCGGGGAGAGGAAGGCGTTCAGCAGATAGCCGTGGGCGCAGTGCAGCTCGATCACGTCGAAGCCGGCCGCCAGCGCCCGCCGGGCGGCGGCGACGAACGCGGCCTTCACCTCGGCGATCCCGTCACGGGTCAGCTCGGCCGGCTCCGGCCACCCCTCGACGGCGGCGCGCGCGCTCGCGGAGACCGTCGGCCACGCCGGCTCGCCGCGCGCGGCGTCGGCCTCGGTCAGCGGGCCGAAGCCCTGCCACGGCCGCTGCGTGCTCGCCTTCGGGCCGGCGTGGCCAAGCTGGATCCCCGCGGCGGCGCCGTACGATCTGATCAGCCGCGCGATCCGCGCCAGCGGCTCGATCTGCTCGTCGGACCAGATGCCGAGGTCGCCCGGCGTGATCCGCCCCTCCGGCACGACGGCGGTCGACTCGGCGATCACGAGGCCGAAGCCGCCCATCGCGAAGCGGCCGAGGTTGACGAGGTGATGGTCGCCGGGGAGGCCGTCGGTCGCCGAGTACTGGCACATCGGCGAGACGACGAGGCGGTTTCTGAGCGTGAGCCCGCGCAGCGTCAGCGGGCTGAGCAGGCGCGGCGCGCTCACGAGACGGCGATCCGGTAGAGGCGGTGGGGCAGCTCGACGACGGTCGTCTCGCCCTCGTAGGCGAAGCCGCAGCGCTCGATCGTCGCGACCGCCCGCGGGTTGAGGTCGGGCATCGCGAAGGCGACGACCGACTCGAGCCCGCGGATCGCGTGCGCGTGCGCGAGCGCGCTCGTGGTCACCTCGGCCGCGTAGCCGCGACCCCAGCGGTCGGGCGCGAGGATGAAGCCGGCCTCGACCTCGGCGCGCCCCGCGACGACGGTGTAGCTGAGCCCGACGTGGCCGACGATCTGCTCGCCGTCGCGCTCGCGGACGGTCCACGGCCCGAACCCGTGGGCCTCCCAGTGGGCGTCGTAGCGGGCAAGCCAGGCGTACGTCTGCTCGCGCGTGCGCGGACCGCCGAGGTGCGCCGGCCACATCGTGCGCGCGATCGCCTCGTCGGCGAACAGCGGCGCGAACGCGTCGAGCTCGCCCTCGGCGTCGCAGCGGGTCGCCACGAGCCGCTCGGTCTCGATCCGTTCAGGGAAGGCGGTCATCCGGTCCTCTCGTGTCAGATGGTGCGTTGAGCGCACAAATGTGCGTCATCATCAGCGACGGGCGCGAGCGAAACCCCGTGCCGACTGGCAAATCGTAGCGGCAACCGGCCCGACCAATTGTGCGCATTGCGATTGCTCGGGCGATATGCGAACATCGCCCTCACGGTCGCCACGCCCATCCGGCGATCGCTGCAAGCAACTGAGAGGGAGCAGTGGAGTGGCGTATCGCGTAGCGATCGACATCGGTGGCACGTTCACGGATCTCGTTCTGGAGGACGTCTCCGCGGGCCGGCTGAGCACGGCGAAGGTGCTCTCGACCCCGGGCCATCTGGTCGACGGTGTCGTCGCGGCCGTGCGCGCGAGCGAGGTCCCCGCCGCCGAGATCGAGCTGTTCGTCCACGGTACGACGGCCGGTCTGAACGCGCTCCTCGAGCGCCGCGGCGCCAAGGTCGCGCTCGTCACGACGCGCGGCTTCCGCGACGTCTATCCGATCGGCCGCGGCAACCGCCCGCAGATGTACGACCTCCACTACGTCAAGCCGGAGGCGCTCGTCGACCGCGCGATGATCTTCGAGGTCGACGAGCGGATCGCCGCCGACGGCAGAGAGCTCGAGCCGGTCGACCTCGCCTCGGTCGACCGCACCGCGGAGGCGATCGCGGCCGGCGGCTTCGACGCCGTCGCCGTCTCGCTGCTGCACGGCTACGCCGACGGCGCCCACGAGCAGCAGGTCGCCGACCGCCTCGCGGAGAAGCTCGGGCTGCCGGTCGTCACCAGCCACGTCGTCGCCCCCGAGTGGCGCGAGTACGAGCGCACCTCGACGACGGTGATGTCGGCGTACATCACGCCGATCATGCGCAGATACCTCGACGAGCTGACGAGAGCGCTCGCCGCCGAGGGCCTCCAGGTCCCCGTCTACATCACCGAGTCCAACGGCGGCATGATGAGCGCCGCCGTCGCCGACGACAAGGCGATCCTGACGCTCTTCTCCGGCCCCGTCGGCGGCGTCGTCGGAACGCGCGCCGCCGGCGCCGCGCTCGGCCTCGAGGACTTGATCACGATCGACATGGGCGGCACGTCGTTCGACGTCAGCCTCGTGCGCGGCGGCGAGGCCGGCGTGATGTCGGAGTTCGAGCTGCAGGGCCTGCCGGTGCTCGCCCCGGCCGTCGAGGTCCACACGATCGGCGCCGGCGGCGGCAGCCTCATCCGCGAGGTCGGCGGCGCGCTGCGCGTCGGCCCCGAGTCGGCCGGCGCCCGTCCCGGCCCGGCCTCCTACGGCAACGGCGGCGCCGAGCCGACGATCACCGACGCCAACGTCGCGCTCGGGCGGCTCCCCTCCGGCCAGCGCCTCGCCGGCTCGATGGAGCTCGACCGCGACGCCGCGATCGCCGCGCTGGAGCAGGTCGGCGCGAGATTCGGCATCGGCGCGACCGAGCTGGCCGAGCAGGCGCTCGAGATCGCCCACTTCGCGATGGCCGAGGCGATCCGCGAGCTGACGATCGAGCGCGGCCTCGACCCGCGCGACTTCGTGCTCTGCGCCTTCGGCGGCGCCGGCGGCCTGCACGCGACCGCGCTCGCCGAGGAGCTGGAGATCAGACGGGTGCTCGTGCCCGCGATGCCCGGTGCCTTCTCCGCGTGGGGAATGCTCCAGGGCGATGTCCGCCACGACGCCGTCCAGACCTTCTACCGCTCGCTCGAGCGCGCCCCGGCCGACCTCCCCGGCGCCGCCGCCGAGCTGGAGCAGCGCGTCGCGGGCCTGCTCGCCGCCGACGGCGTCGACGGCCGCCCGGTCCGCTTCGAGGTCGCGGGCGACCTGCGCTACCTCGGTCAGGAGTACACGCTGACGCTGCCGCTCGCCGAGCACGAGGTCGCCGACCTGGCGGCCCACTCCGACGCGCTCGTCGCGCGCTTCCACGCCGCGTACCACGAGCGCTACGGCCACGCGAGCGCCGACCAGCCGGTCGAGTTCGTCGCGATCCGGATCGCCGCGATCGCCGAGCTGGAGCGCTCCGCGAACGGCGACGGCGGCGGCGCCGCCCCCGCCGCCGCCGACGGCTCGCCGCTCGGCAGCTCGACCTACCTTCAGGACGGCGCCGAGCTGGAGGCGGCCCTGTGGCCGCGCGCCGCGATCGCCGGCCCGGTGCAGGGCCCGGCGATCGTGCTGGAGCAGACCTGCACCACGGTCGTCGGCCCCGGCTGGACCGCACGACCCGTCGCCGACGGCCACCTGCTGCTGGAGAAGGACTGATGTCGACGCAAACGATCCCCACCCCCGCGACGGTCGAGGTCGTCCGTCACGCCTTCATGTCGGGCGCCGAGCAGATGCGCCGCAACCTCTGCCGCTCGGCCTACAGCCCGGTCATCTACGAGATGAAGGACTGCTCGGTCGGCCTCTACGACGTCCGCGGCGACCTGCTCGGCCAGGCGCCCGGCCTGCCGTTCTTCCTCGGCAGCCTCGCCGGCACGATCAAGCTCGCGATCGAGCAGGTCGGCCTCGACGCCTTCTCCGACGGCGACGTCTGGGTCGTCAACGACTCGGCGATCTGCGGCAGCCATCTCAACGACGTGACGCTGTTCGCGCCGGTCTTCGTCGACGGCGAGCTGCGCGGCTTCACCGCCTCGAAGGCGCACTGGAACGACATCGGCGCCAAGGAGGCCGGCTACGTGTCGGACTCCGTCGACATCTTCCAGGAGGGCCTGCGGATCCCGCCGATGCGGATCATCCACGCCGGCGAGAGCGACCGGCGGCTGATCGACATGATCGCGCTCAACTCGCGCTATCCGACGGAGCTGGTCGGCGACATGATGGCCCAGGTGACCGCCTGCCGCACCGGCGTCGAGCGCTTCCGCTCGATCGTCGCGCGCTACGGCTGGGAGCAGGTCGAGGCCGCGACCGAGCGCTTCTTCGCGCAGGCCGAGGCCGAGGACCGCGCTGCCGTCGCCTCGATCCCCGACGGCACCTACCGCGCCGAGGGCGCGCTCGACAACGACGGCATCAACGCCGACCCGGTCCCGGTCGTCGTCACGGTGACGATCGACGGCGACCGCATGATCGTCGACCTCGAGGGCTCCTCGCCCGAGAACGAGGGCTCGGTCAACAGCGGCATCGTCCAGACCCACTCGGCGATCCAGCAGGCGTTCAAGTTCGTCGTCAACCCGGACGCGCCGGTCTGCGGCGGCAACTTCCGCAACCTCGAGATCGTCGTGCCGAAGGGCAGCTGCTTCGACCCCTCGCCGACGGCCGCCTGCCTCCACTACGGCCCGCACCTGATGCTCGCGATGGACCTGCTCGTGCGCGCGCTCAGCGAGGCGATCCCGGAGCGCACCGCCGCCGGCCACGTCGGCGACTCCTGGAACATCACCTTCGTCAACGAGCGCGGCCACGCGCCGTTCCTCTGCGGCGAGTCGCTGATCGGCGGCTGGGGCGCCCACCCCGGCGGCGACGGCGAGAGCGCGCTGGTGCACTCGGCCGCCGGCGACTTCAAGAACTTCCCCGTCGAGATCATCGAGCAGCGGTACCCGCTGCGCCTGCGCGAGTTCTCGCTGCGCGAGGGCTCCGGCGGGGCCGGCGCCCATCGCGGCGGCCTCGGCACGGTGCGCGTCTACGAGACGACCGACGCCTGCCGTCTCAGCCTCTGGTTCGAGCGCCACGACACACCGTCGTGGGGCCTGGCCGGCGGCGGCGACGGCGCGCCGCCCGAAGTCTGGGTGACGCGTCCGGGCGGCGAGCGGGAGCTGGTGCTCAAGTGCAATGCGCTGGCCGTCGAGGCCGGCACGGTGATCGAGGTGCTCACCGGCGGAGGCGGCGGCTGGGGCGACCCGGCGCAGCGCTCCGCGCAGTCCGTGGCCGAAGACCGTCGACTCGGCCTGATCAGCTAGCAGGAGCAGAGGTACGTGTTCAGCAGACCCACCCTTCCCGGCGCCGGGCGCCTGCGCGCAGTGTGCGCCGCGCTCGTCGCAGTGGCGCTCGCGGCGCTGCTCGCCGCCTGCGGCGGCAGCGACAGCGACTCGAGCAGCGGCGGCGGCAGCGCCGGCGGCTCCTCGGGCGACACGTCGACGCTGACGATCGGCGTCGCCGGCGATCCCGAGACGCTCGATCCCGAGTTCGGCCAGGCGCAGCGCGCGAACGAGACGCTCAAGAACATCTACGCGCAGTGGACGCGCTACGAGACGGCCGACGCCGGCGACGGCGACCTCAGAGCCGACCTCTCCAAGCCGCCGGTCGGCGAGGCGCTCGAGTCCTACAGAATCAGCAGAGACGGCAGAACGGTCACGCTGACCGCCCGCGAGGGCTTCAGACTGCCGTCGAGCGGCCAGCTGACCGCCGACGACATGCTCTACAAGACGAGCCGTCTGCTCGGCCTCAACGCGGCCTCGGTCTTCGATCTGAACATCCTTGGCGTCACGAGACCCGAGCAGATCAGAAAGGTCGACGACCGCACGATCGAGCTGTCGCTGCCCCAGCCGTCGCCGATCGTCGGCGCGATGCTGCGCGATCAGGACGCCGGTCTCGTCGACACCGAGCTGGTCAGAAGAAACGCCACGGGCGGCGACGAGTGGGCGAGAGCGTTCGTCGGCAGAACGGGCGCGCCGACCGGCGCCTACCTGATCGAGGACTACCAGCCGGGCAACCAGCTGGTCCTGAGAGCGAACCCGGACTACCCCGAGGCGCCGTTCTTCGAGCGGGTCGTCCTGAAGGTGATCCCGTCGGCCGACGAGCGCGCCCAGCTGCTGCGCAACGGCACGATCGACATCGCCGCCGACCTCACCTCCGACGGCATCACCCGTCTCGCCGACGCCGACGGCGTCCGCGTCGTCTCCGTGCCGGGCCTCCAGCAGACCCAGCTCGGCTTCGTCAGCGACAAGGCGCCGTTCGACGACGCGCGCGTCCGCCAGGCGATCGCCGCCGCGATCCCGTACGACTCGCTCAGGGACAACGTCCTCGGCGGCGAGTCGAGCGCCCCGGGCGTCTGGCCGACCCAGTCGGTCTGGTACGACGACTCGATCCCGAGCCCGTACGCGACCGACGTCGAGAAGGCGAGAAGCCTGCTCGCTGAGGCCGGCGTCGACAACCTCACTTTCGACGTCGAGATCAGCGACGCCGACGCCGACGCCGAGGCGCTCGCGATCCCGGTCCAGACCGCGCTCGCCGACATCGGCGTGACGATGAACATCAGAAAGCTCAACGCCGCGCAGTTCCAGGAGAACCTGGGCAGAAGAAGCGCGCAGGCGTGGATCCGCTCCGGCATGGGGCCGTACGTCGACGACCCGTACTACATGGCCTTCCTCACGTGGATGACCAGATCGGTCGTCAACTGGTACGGCTACTCCAACCCGGTCGTCGACAGAGCCGGCGCGGAGCTGGCGAGAACGCTCGACGAGGGCAAGCGCAGAGAGCTCGCCTCGACGATCCAGAGAGAGCTCGCCAACGACGTCCCGATGATCTCGCTCGGCGAGCCGAACTTCCGGCTGCCGGTCCGCGAGGACATCAGAGGCGTCCTCTGGGAGCCGGACGGCCTGCTCACCTACCGCCTGCTGAGACGGTAGGCGCCGGCCCGCAGCGACCGACTGGAGCGATGCTCGGATGAGAAGCTCGTCCTTCTGGCTCGTCTACCTGGGGCGCCGCGTCGCGGCGGCGCTCCTGGCGCTGTTCGGCGTCGCGCTGCTCGTCTTCGTCGTCACGCGCCTGCTCGGCGATCCGGTCAACCTGATCCTGGGAGCGCGCGCGACGCCGGAGCAGATCGCGGCGTTGAGAAGAGAGCTGGGCTACGACAAGCCGATCGTCGAGCAGTTCCTCACCTACATCGGGAACCTGCTCCAGGGCGACCTCGGCGTCTCGCGCTACACGCAGTTGCCGGTCACCGAGGAGCTCGCCAACCGGCTCCCCGCGACGTTGGAGCTGGCACTGGCGGGCCTCTTCCTCGGCCTGCTGTGGACCGTCCCGCTCGGCGTGATCGCGGCGACCCGCCCCGGCGGGTGGGTCGACCGCGTCAGCCAGGCGATCGTCGAGTTCGGGGTCGCGATCCCGAGCTTCTTCTGCGGCCTGCTGCTGGTGCTGCTGTTCACCTACCTGCTCGGCATCACGCCGCCGCCGGTCGGACGGCTCGACATCGGCACGGCCGCGCCGGCGAGAGTGACCGGCCTCTTGACGGTCGACTCGCTGCTGGCGGGCGACCTGAGAGCGTTCGGCAGCTCGCTGAAGTACCTCGCGCTCCCTGCGATCACGCTGGCGCTGACCTCCTGCCCGCCGATCCTGCAGCTGACGCGCAACACGATGATCGGAGCGCTGCGCTCCAACTACGTGCGCGGCGCGCGCAGCTTCGGCCTGCCGGAGCGGACGGTGCGCTGGTACGCGCTGAAGAACTCGCTCGTCCCCGTCTTCACGATGACGGCGATGACCTTCGGCTTCCTGATCGGCGGCACCGTGCTCGTCGAGACGGTCTTCTCGTGGCCGGGCATCGGCCTCTACGCCGTCCAGAGCATGCAGCGCTTCGACTACGAGCCGGTGCTCGGCGTCGTGCTGCTGGCGTCGGCGATCTACATCCTCGTCTACCTGATCGCCGATCTCGTCTCGATGGCGATCGACCCGCGCGTGCGAGAGGGGGCGTCATGAGCGTCGGAAGGCTCGAGGGCGCCGGCCAGGGGCCGGAAATCGCCCTCCACACCGCCGACGACCTCGGCCCGGAGCCCCGTCCCCAGGGGCCGCGGCGCGGGCTGCGCGCCCGCGCCGGCCGCGCCGGCTTCTTCCTCACCGGCTGGTGGGCGCTGCTGCTGCTGTTCGGCCTGGTCGCGATCTTCGCGCCGCTGATCGCGCCGTTCGACCCGGTCCGCGCCGACCTGACAGCGAGACTGCTGCCGCCGTCGGGAACCCATCTGTTCGGCACCGACCAGAACGGCATGGACGTCTTCTCGCGCGTGCTGTGGGCGACGCGCACCGACTTCACGATCGCCTTCGTCGGCGTCGCGATCTCGCTCGCGGTCGGCGTCCCGCTCGGCGCCGCCAGCGGATATCTCGGCGGCTGGCTCGACGAGGGCCTCAACCGCTTCGCGGAGATCATCCAGTCGATCCCGCTGTTCCTCTTCGCGCTGATGGTCTTCGCCGCGATGGGCAACAACCGCACGGTCCTGATCGGCATCGTCGGCTTCGTCAACGCGCCGATCTTCTTCAAGCTCACTCGCGCGGTCGTGCTGCCGATGAAGTCGCTCGACTACATCGCGGCCGCGACCTGCGCGGGGCTGCGCGCGCCCGCGATCATCGTGCGGCACGTGCTGCCCAACGCGCTCGGGCCGGTCGCCTCCCAGCTGTCGATCTCCTGCGCCTACGCGCTGCAGATCGTCGCCGGGCTCAGCTTCCTCGGCCTCGGCGTCCCGGTCCCCGAGCCGGAGTGGGGGTCGATGATCCAGCAGGGCGCGGGCCGCATCGTCGACGGGGACTGGTGGATCTCGGTCTTCCCCGGCTTCGCGGTGCTGCTCGCGGTGATGGCGTTCGGCGGCATCGGCCGCCAGCTTGCGAGGGCGTATGACCACTGAGACGACGCCGCGGGAGCGGCGCACCGCGCTGCGCGGGCTCCCCGGCGAGCCGCTGCTGGAGGTCGCCGGCCTGGAGGTCGCGACCGCCGCCGGCGTGAAGCTGCTGCACGGGATGGAGCTGGCGGTGCCGGCGGGCGCGCGCGTCGGCATCGTCGGCGAGAGCGGCTCGGGCAAGTCGATGACCGCCGCCGCGGTCCTCGGGCTGCTGCCCGACGGCGTGCGCGCGACCGCCGGCAGCGTCCGCCTGCGCGACCGCGAGCTGTCGGGCCTGCCCGAGCGCGAGCTGCGCGCGATCCGCGGCCGCGAGATCTCGATCGTCTACCAGAACGCGGTCACCTCGCTGAACCCGCTGATGCCGGTCGGCGAGCAGATCGCGCGCGTCTGCCGGACCCACACCGGCGTCTCGAAGGAGGCGGCCCGCGAGCGGACGGTCGAGCTGCTCGACCGGCTCGGGATCGCCGACGCGAGATCGCGCGCCAACGACTACCCGCACCACTTCAGCGGCGGCATGGCGCAGCGCGTCGCGATCGCGATGGCGCTGATCTGCGACCCGGCGCTGCTGATCGCCGACGAGCCGACGACCGGCCTCGACGCGACGATCCAGGCGCAGGTGCTCGACGTGATCGACGGCTCGGTGCGCGAGCGCGAGGCGGCGCTGCTGCTGATCTCGCACGACCTCGGCGTGATCCGCGCGATGTGCGACCACGTCGCGGTCGTCTACGCCGGCGAGCTGCTCGAGTTCGGCGCCACCGAGGAGGTGCTCGGCAACCCGTTGAGCCCCTACACCGCCGGGCTCGTCCGCTGCCTGGAGCCGGCCGACGGCGAGATCGCCTACATCCCGGGCCGCATCCCCGCGCCCGGCACGCCGCGCAGGGGCTGCGTCTTCGCGCCCCGCTGCGAGCAGGCGACCGACAGCTGCCGCACCCGCCAACCCGAGCTCTCAGAGCTCCGACCCCACCACTGGGCCTCATGCCACCATCAGTGACCTCGGAGACGACCGCCGCGCCGGTCCTCGAGCTGCGCGAGCTGCGCAAGACGTTCGCGCCGCGCGGCCTGCTGGCGCGCCGCAGAGGCGTCGCGGTCCCGGCCGTCGACGGCATCGACCTGCGGCTCGAGCAGGGCAGCACGACCGCGCTCGTCGGCGAGAGCGGCTCGGGCAAGTCGACGCTGGCGCGGCTGATCCTCCATCTGCACAAGGCCGACTCGGGCGAGATCCTGTTCGGCGGCGAGCAGGTCCAGGGCCTCTCCGAGCGCGACTTCCGCCGCTTCCGCGCGGACGTCCAGATGGTCTTCCAGAACCCGCTCACCTCGTTCGACCCGATGCACACGATCGGCTCCTCGATCAAGGAGACGATGCGGCTGCGCCCGCCCGCGGGCGACCCCGACGCGCGCGTCCGCGAGCTGCTGGAGGAGGCCGGCCTGTCGGCCCGCTTCGCCGACCTGCGGCCGCGAGACGTCAGCGGCGGCGAGCTGCAGCGCGCCGGCATCGCCCGCGCGCTGTCGGTGACGCCGAAGCTGGTCGTGATGGACGAGCCGACCTCGGCGCTCGACATGTCGATCCAGGGCCAGGTGCTGGAGCTGCTCGCGCGCCTGCAGCGCGACCACGACCTCACCTACCTGATCGTCACCCACGACCTGCGCACCGTGCGGATGGTCGCCGAGCGCGTCGTCGTGATGTACCTCGGCCAGGTCGTCGAGGAGGGCCCGACGCACGAGGTCTTCGACGATCCCCGCCATCCGTACACGCGTGGGCTGCTGTACGCCCACGACCTCGCCGACCGCGACGCCGAGCGCGACGCGAACGTCCGCATCCGCGGCTCGCTGCGCTACCCGACCGCGGACGAGAGGGGCTGCCGGCTCGTCGGCCGCTGCCCGCTGGCGGTCGACCGCTGCAGGGAGCCGCAGCCGCTCGCGGAGACCGGGCCCGATCGCCGCGCCCGCTGCTGGCGCGGCGCGCAGGGGCCGCTTGACACGGCCGGCGCCTGAGGCCGCCGGCGACGCACGACCAACAAGGAGCAGGATGCGGATCCGATACGTCAATCCGGTCGGGAGCGACGCGATCGACGCGTACTTCGCGCGCCAGCTGGCCGGCGCCGGCGGAGCCGACGCCGAGATCGAGGTCGTCCACGCGCAGGCCGGCGCCGACTCCGACAGCCCCTTCCTGCCGCCGGCGACCGCCTCCCACGGGGCGATCCTCGAGGCGCTGGCGAAGGCGCAGGCCGACGGCTGCGACGCGGCCGTGATCGGCTGCAGCGGCGATCCGACGCTGCTGGAGGCGCGCCGCGCCTTCGAGATCCCCGTCACCGCTCCGCTCGACAGCGCGCTCCATCTCGCCGCGCAGCTCCATCAGCGGGTCGCGATCCTCGTCGCCGACGGCTTCGAGGCGGCGATCCTCTTCAAGGATCTCGCCCGCCTCTACGGCCTCGACCACCTCGTCGCCGAGGTCCACACGATCCCGATGGACTACCCGGAGACGCACGGCGGCGCCGACCACGAGGCCGAGACGATGGCCGTGATCGAGCGCCACCGCGAGGTGCTGAGCGGACGGGCGCTCGAGCTGGCGCGCGGCTCGGTGGAGCGCGGCGCCGGCGTCGTCTACGCCGGCTGCACCTTCTGGACCGGCGAGATGCTCGACCCGTTCCGCGCGGCGCTCGGCGTGCCGGTGCTCGACCCCGGTCGCGGCGCCGTCGCGATGGCCGCGGCCGCCGTCCGCGCGAAGGCCGGCATCCCGGCGGGGGCGGCGGCATGAGCGCGCTGCGGACGCGCTACGAGCGGGCGCGCAGACTGGCCGAGGCCGCCGGGCTCGACGGCCTCTACGTGACCGCCGGCGCCAACTTCACGTGGCTGACGGAGGAGAACGCCCATCCCGGCGGCTGGCCGCTGTGGGCGTCGGTGCTGATCGTGCCGGTCGACGGCGACCCGGCGCTGGTCGTCAGCAAGATGCACGCCGACATCTTCGACCTCGAGCGGATCCCGGTCGACCACGTCTTCCAGTACGTCGACGGCGAGGACCCGGCGCCGGCGCTGCGCGCCGCGCTCGCCTCCGCCGGCGTGTCGGCCGGGCAGCTGGGGGCCGACGACGCGCTCTGGCTCGGCGACGCCGACCTGCTGGCGCAGGTCGCGCCCGAGGTGCGGCTGCGCCGCAGCTCGGCCGTCTTCGACCGCCTGCGCGCGGTCAAGGACGCCGCCGAGGTCGAGCATCTGCGCAAGGCGTGCGCCGCCCACGACGCCGGCTACCGGCGCGCCTTCGAGGTGATCCGGCCGGGAGTGACGGTCGCGGAGGCCGGCGCCGAGGTCGTGCGCGCGATGCTGGCGGCCGGCTCCGGCGAGCTGGCGCTGTCGGGCGTCTTCCATCACCTCAGCGACCGTCCCTTCGCGGCCGGCGAGGTCGTCGACCTCGACCTCTTCCCCGGCTCGCACGGCGGCTACCACGCCGACACGGCCCGCAACCTCTTCCTCGGCGAGCCCTCCGCCGAGGCGCGCAGACTGTACGCGGCGACCCACGCCGCCTACGACGCCGCGATGGCGGCGGTCCGCCCGGGCGTCCCGGCGCAGGAGATCCACCGGGTCGCCGCGGCGACGATGGAGGCGGCCGGCTACAGACAGGTGTGGAAGATCGGCCACGGCGTCGGCCTCGCGCCGATCCACGAGCCGCCGCTGCTGCAGGTCGGCAACGACGAGCCGCTGGAGGAGGGGATGGTCTTCACGATCGATCCCGGCGCCTTCCTCGCCCGCGACACCCCGATCCACATCGAGGACACCGTGCTGGTGACCGCCGACGGCGCGGAGGCGCTCAACCGCTTCCCGCTCGACCTGGAGTCGCTGATCGTCGCGTGAGCGGGCGGGTCGTCAGCGGCCTCGTCGACGGCGCCGACGTCTACAGCTCCCGGCTCGCGGCCGCGGCCGGCTACGCCTTCCTCGGCGGGCCGGCCCGCGGGCCCGACGGCCGGCTCGCAGCAGAGGCGGCGGTCGCCCATCCCTACCGCCGCTCGCCGACCGCGCACGCGCGGGCGCAGGCGCAGGCGCTGCTCGACGGCGGCGCCGCGCTGCTGGCGCCGCTCGGCGCCGGCCTCGACGACCTCGTCCAGCTGGAGCAGTACGTCGCCACCGGCGCCCACGCCTACGGCTACCTGACGACGCTGCGCGGACCGCGCGGGATCGCGACCCGGCGGCCGGCGAGCGCGCTCGCCGCGAGCGGGCCGATGGCGCCGCCGGAGGCGGTCGTCAACGCGCTGCTGATCGCCGCGCTGCCGCAGGGCGGCCGCGCGAAGGAGATCGTCGTCCCCTTCAGGGGCGACGCCGCCGCGCACCTCCCCGACCCCACGATGCGCGAGGCGCCGTACGCCGAGGTCGTCGGCGCCGGTCCGTACCTGTTCACGCTCGGCGACGTCGCCTTCGAGCTCGGCGCCGGCGTCCACCCCGACGTGCGCCAGCCCGACTGGACCTGGTTCGGCAGCGAGATCGCGGCCGAGGCCGAGCACAACCTCGCGCTCCTCTCCGAGCGCCTGGAGGCGGCCGGGAGCGACCTCGCCCACGTCGTCCACGCGACCGTGATGGTCGCCGACACCGCCGACCTGCGCGAGCTCGACGACGTCTGGGAGCGGGCCTTCCCGCAGGCGCCGCCGGCGCGCACCGTCGTGCCGGTGACCGGGCTCGCGTCGCCGCGCCGGGCCGGCGCGCGCGGCCATGGCGAGAACGCCGTCCGCTACATGACGATGTGCCGCGCGGTGCGCCGCGACGCCGGCCCCGCGACCGTCGTGCCCGACGGCTCCGGCGTGCTCGGCGCCGCCTCCGGCGCCGTCTCCGCCGCCGGCCTGCTGTGGGTCTCCGGGCAGTGCGCGGCCGACCCCGACGGCCTCCCGGCGGGCTCCGGCGCGACCGCGCAGGCGGCGGTCGCCTTCGAGCGCGTGCGCGCGCTCTGCGAGGCCGGCGGCACGTCGCTCGGCGAGCTGCTCGTGCTGCGCGCCTTCGCCGCCGACCGGGAGGCGATCGACGCCGTCCACGCGCTCGTGCGCGAGGCCTTCCCGGCCGACCCGCCGGTCGTGATCGCGCTGCCCGTCGCCGGGCCGCCGGCGATCGACGGGGTCCGTGTCACGCTCGACGCGATCGCGCACGTCCCCACCGCCGCCCCGACCGAGGTCCAGCCATGACCGCCCCAGCTCCCCTCCCGCTCCTGCACGGCCGCGTCGCGCTCGTCACCGGCGGCGCCAACGGCCTCGGCGCGACGATCGCGCGGACGCTCGCCGCGGCCGGCGCCCGCGGCGTCGCGCTCGACCGCGACGTCGCCGGCGCGACGCCGCCCGACGGCTGGGTCGCCCACGCCGCCGACGTCACCGACGAGCAGGCGCTGCGCGCCGCCGTCGCCGCCTGCGTCGAGCGCTTCGGCCGCCTCGACGTCGTCGTCGCCAACGCCGGCGTCGTGCCGCCGTGGCGCGAGACCGCCGCGATCGAAGCGGACGAGTGGGACCGCGTCAGCGCCGTCAACGTCCGCGGCGTCGCGACCACGATCGCCGCCGCCGTCCCCGCCCTCAAGGCCGCCGCCGCGGCCCCGCCCGCCGCCGCCGCGCCGGGGCCGCCCGCCGCGCAGGGGCTCGCCGCCGCGGCCCCGCCGGCCGCCCGCGCGACCGCCTCCGTGATCGCGCTCGCGTCGATCAACGCGCGCAAGGCCCATCCGCGGCAGGCGCTCTACAGCGCCACCAAGCACGCGGTCGTCGGGATCGTCCGCGCGACCGCGCTCGACCTCGGCCGCGACGGCATCCGCGTCAACGCCGTCGCGCCCGGCGCGATCGCGACCGACGCGCTGCTCGACCGCATGGCGAGACGCGCCGCGGCCGGCGGCCTCGCCGCCGACGAGGCGCTCGCCGCGGCGGCGGGCGAGACCGCGCTCGGCCGCATCGCGACCGCCGAGGAGGTCGCCGACGCCGTCCTCTTCCTCGCCAGCGACCTGGCGTCCGGCATCACCGGCCAGGTGCTCGCCGTCGACGCCGGCGTCCCCTGATCCGCGCCCGCGCCCCGCGGCGCGGGCGCCGCACCACCAGCAACTGAAGGAGCATCCGACATGCACGATCTCAGCGGCAGGACGATCCTGCTGACCGGCGCCTCGAAGGGCATCGGCGCCGCGACCGCGGAGGCGCTCGGCGCTGCCGGCGCCCACGTCGTCGCCCACTACGGCGGCGACCGCGCCGGCGCGGAGGCGGCGACCGCGGCGATCCCGGCCGACCGCAAGCTGCTCGTCCAGGCCGACCTCGCCGACCTCGGCGCCGTCCGCGGCCTGTGGCGCGAGGCGGTCGCCTGGCGCGGCCGCGTCGACGTGCTCGTCAACAACGCGGCCGTGATGCTCGACTCCCCGCTCGCGGCCGACGACGACCAGTGGGACGCGGCGTGGGCGCGCTCGCTCGACGTCAACGTGAAGGGCCCGGCGTCGCTGCTGCGCGACGCGACCCGCCACCACCTCGAGCGCGGCGGCGGCGTGATCGTGACGATCTCCAGCTGGGCCGCGCAGCGCGGCGCCGGCAACCCCGACCTGACCGCCTACTCGGCGTCGAAGGCGGCGATCAAGGCCGCGACGCAGACGATCGCGCGCGCCCACGCCGTCGACGGCGTGCTCGCATACGTCGTCGCGCCGGGCATCGTGCGGACGCAGATGTCGGAGGTCTCGGCGCAGCGGACCGGCGGCGAGGAGGCGCTGACCGCCAGCCTCGCGATGAAGGAGTGGGTCCCGCCGTCGGACCTCGCCGACCTCGTCTGCTACCTCGCGACCGGCCGCTGCCGGCATCTGACGGGTGCGACGCTCGACGTCAACGGCGCCTCCTACGTCCGCTGATCGCAGCGCGCGGCGCGCTGGCGCTCCGCTGTCGCGCGGCGACGGCGGAGCGCCGGTGCTCCGCCCGGGCGCGCCGCCGCGGCGCGTCCGGGCGGTCGGCCGCTCAGGCGGCGGCCGACGCGGGGGAGACGGGGGCGGCGGCCTCGAACTTCGCCGTCAGCTCCTCCATCTCGACGATCACGGCGCGCAGCTCGGCGACCTTCGCCTCGCCCTCGGCGCCGAGCGATCTGAACGACTTCAGCGGCGGGCGGACGTCGCCGACCGGGTAGCCGGCCGCGGCCGCGAGCGCCTTCGAGTAGCACTGGTAGCCGTAGAGCGGATGGCCGTCCTGGAGGATGAAGTCGATCTTGTCGAGCAGCACCTCGATCTGCTTGGCCTCCTCGACGCGGCCGGCGTCGATCAGGTCGCAGATCACGCGCGAGGGGCGCGGCGTGTAGTTGCCGAACGGGTTGACGTAGCCGACGGCGCCGAGCAGGTAGGACTCGACGATCCGCTCGCCGGCGAAGACGTTCATGACGCCGTCGGTCGCCTCGATCACGTCGTAGACGCGCGCGACGTCGGTGCTCGCCTCCTTGATGTAGCGGATCTGCTCGTGGTCCCGCGTCAGCTGCGCGACGAATCTCGCCGACATGTCGACGTTGGTCGTGTGCGGGTTGTTGTAGAGCATGATCGGCACGTCGACCGCGTCGCAGATCGCGGCGTAGTAGCCGGCCATCTCGTCCTCGGTCGGGGTGATGTAGTACGGCGGCGAGATCATCAGGCCGTCGGCGCCGAGGGCGACCGCCTCGCGGCTGTAGCGGACCGCGTTGGGCGTGTGCATGTTGGCGGTGCCGACCAGCACCGGCACGCGGCCGGCGACGTGTCTCACGGCCGTCTCGACGAGCGCCGTGCGCTCCTCGTCGCTGACCGACAGGAACTCGCCCGACGTGCCGAGGACGACGATGCCGGGGACGCCCTCAGCGAGGTTCCAGTCGATCAGGCGCTTCATCGCGTCCAGATCGACGTTGGCGCCGTCCTCGGTGAACGGCGTGATCGTGACGGTGTAGCTCCCACGAAACTCCGACATGGTCTCCTCTGCGAACGAATGTGCGAACAGCGAACATCACGTACGATACGCCCTCACCGTGGTCAGCGCACCTCCACAGACAACTGAGGTCCTCGTCGTCGGCGGCGGGATCACCGGCGCTGCGACCGCGTACCGGCTCGCGCAGGCCGGCGTCGAGACCGTCCTGATCGACCGCTTCGACCTCGGCACGCAGGCCTCCGGCGCCAACGCCGGCTCGATGCACGGCCAGATCCAGTTCTCGCCCTTCCGCGACAACGGCGAGGTCTGGGCGCGCAGATGGGCGCCGTCGCTGGAGCTGCTGGACGCCTCCGTCGAGATCTGGAAGGGGCTGAACGACGAGCTCGGCGTCGACGTCGAGCTGAGACTGGGCGGCGGGCTGCTGGTCGCCTCCGACGAGAGGCAGCTGCGGATGATCGAGCGCAAGGTGGCGCTCGAGAACGCCCACGGCGTCGCCTCGCAGCTGCTCTCGCGCGACGACCTGCGGCGGGTCGCCCCGTACGTCGCCGACGAGATGGTCGGCGGCGAGCTCTGCCCGATCGAGGGCAAGGCCAACCCGCTGCTGGCGACGCCGGCCTTCGCGGCCGCCGCGCTGCGCGCCGGCGCCCGGATCGAGCGCCACTGCGAGGTGCAGGCGATCGAGCGCACGCGCGACGGCTTCGAGCTGAGCACGACGCGTGGCCGCTTCCGCGCGCCGAGACTGGTCCTCTGCGCCGGCGCCGACACCGCGCCGCTCGGCCGCATGCTCGGCGTCGAGTTGCCGATCGAGGGCCATCCGATGCAGGTCAACGTGACCGAGGTCGTGACGCCGCTCGTCCCCCACCTCGTCTACTTCGCGGGCGACAGACTGACGCTCAAGCAGGCGGGGATCGGCTCGCTGCTGATCGGCGGCGGCTGGCCGGCGACCGTCCACCCCCGCACCGGCCGTCCGGCCGTCGACCTCGACGGCGTCCGCCGCAACCTCGCCGTCGCGCGACGGGTGGTGCCGGCGGTCGGCCGCGCGCGGCTGCTGCGGACGTGGGTCGGCGTCAACAACGGCGTGCCCGACGAGATGCCGATCATCGCCGCGCTCGACGACGTCGCCCCGGGGCTGGTCGTCGGGACCTTCCCGTACCTTGGCTTCTCCGCCGGCCCGGTGATGGGCGAGATCCTCGCCGCGCTCGCGCGCGGCGTCGAGGTCCCGTTCGACCTCGCCCCGTTCCACCCGTCGCGCTTCGGCTGACGGCGCCACCGCGCCGCGTTCGCACCGCGTCCGGCAGGTGCGCATGGCGCACGGAAGGGTCTCTCCGGCGACCGCCCGGACGCGCAGATCTCGTCGCACCGTGTTTTTGATCGGCAAGGTGTGCGCATTTCGCGTCATTTGTGCGACAGGCAGATGGCGTGGGAGCGCGCCAGGCCCCTGCTATCCAGGAAGGAGCGCACTCGGTCGTGCGCATTGCGCCCTCTCGCGCGATATGCGAACATTCGCCTGGCTGACACCGCTTCGCCGTCCGTCATGGCGATCGCAATCCCCCCACGAACGTCTCGCCGCACCCCACAGCGGCGGGGCTGAACGGAAGCAGGAGAGACAGTGGATCACCACGAGAGTGCTCCAAGAGCAGAGGCAACGCAGGCCACCCGCCGCCGGATGCTGCTCGCTGGCGCCGGCGTGCTCGCGGCCGGCGCCGTCACCGGCTGCGGCCTGACCAAGAGCGAGGACAGCTCCGCCAGCTCCGGCGCCGCCGCCGCCGGCGAGAGCGCGCTCGCACGCATCAAGAAGGACAAGAAGGTCCGCTTCGGCGTCGACCTCTCGTTCGCGCCGCTGCAGTACCGCGACCCGAGATCGAAGGAGCCGACCGGCTACTCGATCGAGGTCTCCAAGCTGCTCGCGGCCGCGCTCGGCGCCGAGGCCGAGTGGGTCGAGGTGCCGTTCCAGGAGCTGATCTCGGCGCAGAAGGCCGGTCGCTTCGACATGGTCGGCATCCCGGTCGTCAACACCGCCGAGCGCGCGCTCGAGGTCGCCTTCGCCGCCGCTCCCGCCTTCCTCGAGGGCACCTACCTGTTCCAGCGCAGAGGGCTCGGCCTCTCCAGAATCGAGCAGCTCAACGACGGCAGCAAGACGATCGCGCTGCTCGCCGGCTCGGCCCAGGTCAACACCGCCAAGCTGCTGTTCCCGAAGGCGAAGCGCAAGGAGCTGCCCGACGACGTCGCCGCGACCGCCGACGTCTCGACCGGCCGCTCGGACGCGCTGTTCGTCGGCGACTACGCGATCGGCGACGCCCGCCGCAAGGGCCTCGAGCTGATCCAGCCGAGACCGGTCGCGACCGCCTGGAACACGTACTTCCTGCCGCAGGGCGACATCATCCTGCAGCAGTTCGTCACGACCTTCCTGCAGCAGAAGGCCAGCGACCTGACGCTCGCCAACCTGTGGCAGCAGTTCGTCGCCTCGGACATCGAGAGATACGGCGTCCAGTCGGCGCCCGTGAAGGACCCCTACCTGGCTGCCGCCTACGCCTGATGAGCGCTTCGACCTCGTCCCTGCTGGAGCTCCGGCAGGTGACCAAGCAGTTCGGTGAGACGACCGTCCTCCATCCGACGGACCTCCAGGTGGAGAGGGGCGAGGTCGTCTGCGTCATCGGGCCGAGCGGCTCCGGCAAGTCGACGCTGCTGCGCTGCGTCAACTTCATCGCCCCGCCGACCACCGGCACGATCGTCTTCGACGGCGAGGAGTACCGCCCGCCGAAGGACCATCGCTGGATCCCGGCGCTCGGCATACCGGAGGAGCAGCGCCTCACGAGACTCCGCACGCAGGTCGGCATGGTCTTCCAGCAGTTCAACGTCTTCCCGCACCTGACCGTGCGGGAGAACGTGGCGCTCGGCCTGCGCAAGACCTGCGGGCTCGGCAAGAAGGCGGCCGACGCGCGCGCCGTCGAGGAGCTGGGGAAGGTCGGCATGGCCGAGAAGGCCGCCGCCTACCCCGAGCAGCTCTCCGGCGGTCAGAAGCAGCGCGTCGCGATCGCCCGCGCGCTGGCGCTGGAGCCGAAGCTGATGCTGTTCGACGAGGCGACCTCGGCGCTCGACCCGGAGCTGGTCGGCGGCGTGCTGCAAATCATGCGCGACCTCGCGGCCGGCGGCATGACGATGATGGTCGTCACCCACGAGATGCGCTTCGCGATGGACGTCGCCGACCGCGTCATCTTCATGGACAGAGGCGGGATCGTCGAGCAGGGGACGCCCGAGCAGTTCAAGTCGCCGCAGCACGAGCGCACGCGGGCCTTCCTGAAGTCGATCAACCACGGGTGAGCGCGCGATGGTGTTCGCCTTCGACACGACCGTCATCTCGGACCATTCGAGCGAGCTGCTCGACGGGCTCCTGCTGACGGTCGAGGTCGCCGCGCTCGGCTTCGCGATCGCCGCGCTGCTGGGCCTGCCGCTCGCGCTCGCCGGGCGGTCGCAGTCGCCGCTGCTGCGCGTGCCGGCGACCCTGTGGGTCGGGCTGGCGCGCGGCGTGCCGCTGCTGATCGTGATCTTCTGGCTCTACTACGCCGCGGCGCAGGAGGGCCTCTTCAGCCTCACCGCCTTCCTCGCCGGCGCGCTGTCGCTCGGCCTGACCGGCTCGGGCTACATGTCCGAGATCTACCGCACCGCCTTCTCGGCGGTGCCGTCCGGGCAGCGTGAGGGCGCGGCCGCGATCGGCCTGTCGCGCTGGCAGACCTTCCGGCTGGTGATCTTCCCGCAGGCGCTGCGGACCGCGATCCCGCCCGGCATGAACGTCTTCGTGATGCTGCTGAAGGGCGCGACGCTGCTGTCGGTGATCGGCCTCGCCGACATGTTCTACACCGCCAAGCTGGTCGCGGTGAACGAGTTCAAGCCGTTCGAGCTGTACACGGCCGCGGCCGTGCTCGTGATCGCCGTCACGCTCGTCGCCGCGCTCGCGGCCGGCGTCGCCGAGCGGCGCATGTCGAAGGGGGTGCGTCGATGACGACGACCGTGTTCGCGGCCCTCGACTTCGGGCCGGTCTGGGAGATGCGCAGCGAGCTGCTGAGCGGCATCGGGACGATGGCGCTCGTCTCCGTCGTCTCGTTCGCGATCGCGATCGTCGGCGGCCTCGTGCTCGCCGGGATGCGGCAGTCGAGATCGCTCCCGATCAGCTGGGCCGGCTTCGTGCTGATCCAGGTGCTGCGCGGCATCGCGCTGTACGTGCTGCTGCTGTGGCTGTTCTTCGGCCTCGCGGCGCAGGGCGGCTTCCAGTTCGAGCCGATCCCGGCCGGCATCTTCGCGCTGGCGCTGCTCAACAGCGCCTACCTGGCGGAGATCTTCCGCGCCGGCTACGAGGCGGTCCCGCCCGGGCAGAAGGAGGCGGCGCTGGCCTGCGGCCTGCCGAAGCGGACGTGGTTCGGCAAGATCCACCTGCCGCAGGTCACGCAGATCACGCTGCCGGCGATGGGCAACGTCTTCGTCGACATCATCAAGGACACCTCGATCCTGTCGGCGATCGGCGTCGCGGAGCTGCTGCGCGAGAGCCAGCGGTGGGCGCAGTTCTACGAGCTGCCGTTCGAGTTCTACACCGCCGCCGCTGCGATCTACATCGCGATCGTCACGCTCGTCACGTTCGGCTGGCGCCGCCTCGAGCGCCGCTTCAGCCGCCACCTCCACACCGCCCCGCGCGTCCGACGCTCCCGCGGCCTGCTGTTCGGGATCGGCGGCAGACCGTCGACCACCACCGCCTCCTGAGCTGAGCCCCCGCGCGCGTGGCCTTCGGGCCGGCGCGGGGGCGGCGCCGGTCACCGCTCGCCGTGCGCCAGCGCCGCGCCGATCGCGGCCGCGACCCGCGCGGGCCGCTCCGTGACGTCGGCGTGCGTGAAGCGCAGCACGCGCCAGCCGCGCAGCTGGAGCGCGTTCGCCTTCTCGCGGTCGCGCTGGAAGGCGCGGCGGCCGCGGTGGAACGCCCAGCCGTCGCACTCGACGGCAAGCCCCGCCGCGCGCCAGACGGCGTCGACCTCGACCCCCTCGATCGACGCGTTCAGCTCCGGCGCCGGCAGGCCGTGGTCGCGCACCACGGCGAGGAGCGCGATCTCCAGCTCGCTTCGCGTCAGCGTCGCGCCGGTGCGGGCGTAGTCGGCGATCGCCGCGCGCAGCCGCGCATGGCCTGCACCGGGGCGATGCGCGACCCGCTCCATCGCGGCGCGCAGCTCCCGCGCGTCGAGCCCACGCACCCGCTCCGCCTCCCCGAGCGCGTGCGCCAGCCGGTCGCGCGTGAGCACGTCGGCGAGGTCGACCAGCGTCCGCGCCACGGTCGTCACCGGGATCCCGGCGACGGCGGCGGCGTCGGCCGGCGTCACCCTCCTGCGCTCGTACACGCGCAGCGCCCCGCTCGCCGCAGCCGCTCGAGTCGGCGACGTGACCTCGATCCGCCCTCCCGGCGCCCACCACCGTCCGATGCCGTGGAGACGAGCCGCGTCGCGGTGGCTCAGCACGGCTCCTCGTCCGCTCGCGAGCACGGCCGCGAGCCAGAAGCCGTCCTGCGTCAGCCTGCGATGCCCGGCGGCATAGACGCCACGATGGAGTTGGACGAGCGTGCCGCGCCGCAGCCGCGTCTCGATCGCCCCGCGGTTGAGGCCCGCCGCAAGCAGCTGTCTCCGCGACATCACCCCATACTGATCGTGCGCCAGCGCCGCGACGACCGGATCGATGGCGCTTTGTACAGGCATGTCCTGTACAGAGCGCCAATGATCGCCGGGCTCGCCCCCGGCGGGGCTCAGCCGGCGGTGAGGTCTTCGATGCGGCGGGGCTTGAAGGGGGCGGAGGGGGCGAAGAGGTCGAGCTCCTCGGGCGGCCGGGCGGCGCGGCGGGCGCCGATCTCGGCGAGCAGGCCGCCGCAGTAGCGGCCCTGGCAGCCGCCCATGCCGGCCCGCGTGACGCGCTTCACCGCGCCGATGTGGCCCATGCCGGCGTCGAACGCCTCCTCCACGGCGCGCAGCGGGACGTTCTCGCAGCGGCAGACGGGCGTGTCGGGCGCGGCGAGCTGGTCGACCAGGCGGGGCGCCGCGTAGGCGGTCCAGAGCGCGTCCTGGAAGCGGCGCGCTCTCGCGTGCTCGCGCTCGGCCGACCGCTCGACGGCCGCCTGCGCCTCCGGCACGGTGCGGCCGAGGCTGCGGACGGCGTCGAGGCCGGCGAGCGTGCCGGCCGCCTGCGCGACGCGCGCTCCGCCGATCCCGCCGCCGTCGCCGACGACCCAGAGGCCGTCGACCGAGGTTCGACCCCGCGAGGAGCGCTCGACGACGAAGCCGCCCTCCTGCTTCGACCAGCGGTGGGTCGCGCCGAGCGAGCGGGCCAGCTCGTTGGAGGGGAGGAAGCCGAAGCCGACGCAGACGGCGTCGACCTCGTAGCTCTTCTCGCTGCCGGGGACGGCGCGGCCGTCGGCGTCGATCTTCGCGACCGTCGCCCGCTCCACCCGGCCGTCGCCCTCGGCGCGCACCAGCGCGCGGCCGTGGAGCACGGGCACCCGTCCGCGCGCGAGCGTCGCGCCGTAGCCGGCGCCCTGGACGATCAGGTCGGGGGCCGCGGCCGCCATCCGCGCCAGCGCCGGCGCACGGCGCGGGTCGGTCAGCCTGGCCAGCTCGGCGAGCGCGACGACCTTCGCGCCGCCGCGCACCAGCTCGGCGGCGACCTGCATGTTGAGCGGGCCGTTGCCGGAGACGAGCACGCGGGTGCCGGGGGCGACCTGGTACGCGCGCAGCAGCGTCTGCGCCGCGCCGGTCGTGATCACGCCGGGGAGCGTCCAGCCGGGCAGCGGCACGCCGCGCTCATAGGCGCCGGTCGCCGCGATCAGCGCGCGGGGACGGAGCGTCAGGTCGCCGTCGGGCGTGGTCGCCAGCAGCTCGTCGACGGCGGGCGCGCCCCAGATCTGGACGCCGGCGAGCAGCTCCACGCCGGCGGCGCGGGCGCGCGCGATCAGCCTGCGGCCCGAGCGGTACTGCGCGTCGAGGCGCCGCTCGTCGGAGACGAGCGCCTCCGGCGGCTGCTTGTAGTACTGCCCGCCGAGCTTGGCACGCTCGTCGGCGAGGACGACGTCGAGCCCGGCCTCCGCGGCGGCGACGGCGGCGGCGAGCCCGGCCGGTCCCCCGCCCACGACGAGCAGGTCGCAGACGCGCTCGCGGGCCGGCGCGGGGGCGCCGGCCGTCTCCTCGTCGCGCGCGGCGAGCGCCGCGAGGTCGGGGCGCGCCGGCTGGTGCGCGACGGCCATCCCGTCGCGGACCGGCGTCATGCAGGCGCGGAAGCCGGGCTCGCCGTCGACCTCGACGAGGCACTCCTGGCAGACGCCCATCCCGCAGAAGATCCCGCGCGTGTCGCCGTCGATCGTCTCGCGGCAAGAGAGCTCGCCGGCGGCGACGAGCGCGGAGGCGACGGTGTCGGTCGCGCGCGCCTCCAGCCGCCGGCCGGCGAAGGTGATCTGGATCGTCTCGGGGGCGGCTTCGAGGCCGGTGCTGCGAATTCGCACTTGTCAGTCGCTGACGGAGAGGGAACGGGTTAGGATGTGCGCATAGCGGTCAGTCCGTGCGGTCTACGAACGATTGTACATTCCGACCGACGTCACGACGCTTCAGGAGAGAGAGCCGATGTCCCAGTCCACCGCTACAGTTCCCCGCCACCGTGGCCGCTGAGCTCGTACCGGAAGGGGCAGACCGGGACTACGTCGCGTCGCTCGCGCGCGGCCTCAGCGTGATCCGGGCCTTCAGCCGCGCCCGCCCGAGCATGACGCTGAGCGAGGTCGCCGCCTCCGCCGACATGAACCGCGCCGCCGCGCGCCGCTTCCTGCTCACGCTGGTGCGGGAGGGGTATGCCGAGACCGACGGCAAGTACTTCCGGCTGCGCCCGAAGATCCTCGAGCTCGGCTTCTCGGCGCTCTCGTCGCTGACCTTCGCCGAGATCGCCGAGCCGCCGATGGAGGACCTCGCCGCCGAGCTCGGCGAGACCTGCCTCGCCGCGGTCCTCGACGGCGACGACTGCGTCTACATCGCGAAGGCGAGCGCGCCGCGCGTCGTCTCGGTCGACATAGACGTCGGCAGCTCCCTGCCGGCCTTCGCGATGTCGACCGGCCGCGTCCTGCTCGGCGCGCTCGGCGACGAGGAGCTCGACCGCTGGCTCGACGAGTTCCGTCCGGCCAAGTACACCGACCGCACCGTCACCTCCCGCGCCCGCCTCAAGCAGGATGTCGCGGAGGTGCGCGAGCAGGGCTGGTCGATCGTCGACCAGGAGTACGAGATCGGCTTCCGCTCGCTGTCGGTCCCGATCAAGGACCAGGGCGGCGCGATCGTCGCCGCGCTCAACATCTGCTGCCCGAGCCCGCGGGTCTCGCTCGAGCAGATGCGCAAGGAGTTCCTGCCGGCCGCGAGACGGACGGCCGAGGAGATCCAGCGCTCGCTGCCGGAGGAGTACCGCAGGCGCGCGAGCGACCTGCGCAAGCCGACGCGGCGCGTCCGCTAGCGCGGCGAGCCGAGCGCGCGGGCCGGCGCGGGAGCCCGCGCCGCCCGCGCGCTCAGCGCGCCAGGTCGGCCTCGATCGCCGAGGCGGCCCGCCGCAATGCCGGCAGCAGGACCCGCTCGGCCTCCTCGCGCGTGCGCCGCGCGACGTGGGTCGAGACGTTGATCGCCGCGACCGTGCGGCCGCTGCGGTCGTGGATCGGGACGCTGATCGCCAGCAGCCCCTCCTCCAGCTCGCCCTCGACGACGGCGTAGCCGCCGCGGCGGATGCAGACGAGCAGCTCGCGCAGCTTCGCCGGGTCGGTGACGGTGCTCGGCAGGTGCTGCTCCAGCCTCGCGCGCGCGAGGTAGGCGTCGAGCTGGTCGTCGGGGAGCGCGGCGAGCAGCACGCGGCCCATCGAGGTCGCCGCCGCCGGCATCCGCGAGCCGACGTTGACGTCGGCGGTCATGATCGCCGGCCCGGTCGCCTTCGCGACGTAGACGACGTCGTCGCCGTCGAGGATCGAGACCTCGCTGGAGTCCTGCACGTCGGCGACGAGCTGCTCGATGTGGCGCTGGGCGACCTCGGGCAGCGTCAGGCTCGACAGGTAGGCGTAGCCGAGCTCGAGCACGCGCGGCGTCAGCGAGAACTGGCGCCCGTCGCTGGCGACGTAGCCGAGCTCGGAGAGCGTCAGCAGGAAGCGGCGCGCGGCGGCGCGCGTCAGGCCGGTCGCGGTCGCGATCTGGGTCACCGTCTGCGACGGCGTCTGCGGACCGAAGCTGCGGATGATCGCGAGCGCGCGGTCGACCGACTGGACGAAGTCGCGCGAGCGCGGGGCGGGCGCCGGCGCGGCTCCGTCGGGCCGCTCGGGCGCGACGTCGGTCACAGTCCCAGCTCCCGCCGCGCGCGCTCGAAGCCCATCAGCGTCTCGTCGCGCCACGCGACCCGCTCCTCCCACTGCGCGAGCGGCAGGCGGGCGCGCCGCTGGCGCGTCACCTCCGCGACCAGCTCGGGCGTCCACGGGTCGTCCTGGCCGCGCTCGGCGCCCATGCGGGCATAGGCCGGCCCCATCTTCTCGGCGTGCGAGGCGATCCCGCCGCGCGTGTTGAGGTCGACCGTCTCGAACGGGCCGATCGCGGCCCAGCGGCGGCCGAGGCCGTCGCGCATCACGCGGTCGACGTCCTCGACGGTCGCCACCCCGTCGCGCACGAGGCAGTAGGCCTCGCGCAGGACGGCGCCCTGGAGGCGGTTGAAGAGGAAGCCCTCGACCTCGGCGCCGACGCGCACCGGTCTCATCCCGGCGGCCTCGAACAGCGCCTCCGCGCGGTCGACGACGTCGGGCGCGGTGAACGGCGCCGGCACCAGCTCGACGACCGGCAGCAGGTACGGCGGGTTGCCGGGATGGGCGACGAGGCAGCGCGAGCGCCCCGGCAGGTCGGCGGCGAAGCGCGACGCCGGCAGCGCCGAGGAGGACGAGGCGAGGATCGCGCTCGCGGGCGCGAGCAGGTCGAGCCGCTCGAACAGCTCGCGCTTCAGCTCGACCCGCTCCGGTGCGCACTCCTGCACGAGCACGGCGTCGCGGACCGCGTCGGTCAGCTCGGCGTGGCGCGCCACGCGCGCCGCGATCGCGGCCGGCTCCTCCGACAGCAGCCGGTGCCCGGCGAGCAGCGCGAGCCGCTCGTCGAGCTCGGCGGCCGCGGCGTCGAGGCGCGTCGGATCGGGGTCGTGGAGCGCGACGCGGTGGCCGGCGCGGGCGAAGACGATCGCCCACGCGACCCCGATCGAGCCGGAGCCGACGATCGCCACCGGCCCGGCGAGACCGCTCACGACCCGGCCTCCGGCGCGCCGACGCCCACGCCGCCTGCGGACCGCGCCCCGACCGGGCCCTCCTCGCCGGCCGCCGCCCGCTTCTTCAGGTGCGAGCGCCACGTCGTCGCCCACTGCCGCGGGTCGTCGATCCCGGAGGGGTCGACCTGCGCGATCGCGTGGTTGTGCGGCGCGGTGCGGACCAGCTCGGGATCGGCGTACGCCTCCTCGATCACGTGCGCGAGCACGTCGATCCAGGTGTCGACGTCCTCCTTGGACCACAGCTCGCCCGGCTCGGGCGTGATCGGCTCGGGCGTGATCCACGGCTCGTGCGCCAGCCACGGCGCGTCGACGCCGAAGTCGACCATCCGGTTGGAGATGTCGTGGACGTCGACGCCGGTCTCCTCGCGCACCTGCTCCAGCGACCAGCGCGTCATCTCCAGGCGCGGCTTGTCGACGCCCGGGTTGGTCTGCTGCACGCCTCTCACCTGCGCGAGGCGGGTGTCCATGTAGTTGTTCGCGAGCACCGACAGGTCGGCGGCGTCGCGGATGCCCTTGGCGCCGAGCGCGCGGACCCACGCGTACGCCTTCACGACGACCGGGACGTTGCCCCAGAACTCGCGCACCTTGCCGATCGACTGCGGCGCGTCCTCGACCTGCTCCAGCCCGTAGCGGCCCTCCTCGTCGCGCGTGACGAGCGGGCGCGGCAGGAACGGCACCAGCTCCTCCGAGCAGCCGTAGGCGCCGACGGCCGGGCCGCCGCCGCCCTTCGGCGCGCCGAAGGTCTTGTGCAGCATGTACATGCAGGCGTCGAAGCCGAGCTCGCTCGCGCGGACGCGGGACATGACGCCGTTGAAGGTGGCGCTGTCGTAGAAGGCGAGCCCGCCGGCCTCGTGGACCAGCTCGACCCATTCCCTCACGTCCGGGTTGTAGATCCCCATGTCGTCGGGGTTGCCGATCATCAGCGCCGCCGTCCGCTCCGACAGCGCCGCTCTCAGCGACTCGATCGTCGGGTAGCCGTCGGGGCCGAGCGGCAGCGTGATCACGTCGAAGCCGGCGGCGGCCGCGGTCGCGGCGTTGCACGGGTGGGTCTGGATCGTCGTGATCACCTCGGTGCGCTGCTCCAGCTCGCCGCGGGCGGCCAGCCACGCGCGCGTCACGCATGCGTGCGTGTAGGCGGCGTCGGCGCCGCCGCCGGGCTGGAAGACGAACCGCGCCATCCCCGACAGCTCGCAGGCGAACCGCTCGAAGTCGTGGACGAGCTGCAGCACGCCCTGGAGCGTCTCGACCGGCTGGGCGGGGTGGACCTCGGCCAGCTCCGGCCGCGCCGTCACGTGCTCGTTGACGCGCGCGTTGTACTTCATCGTGCACGTGCCGAAGAGGTTGATCCCCATCATCCCCAGCGTCATCTGGGAGAGGTGGAGGTAGTGGCGCTGGACCTCGAACTCGCTCAGCTCCGGCAGCGCCGGCGCCTGCTCGCGGCGCAGGCCGGCGGGGACCAGCTCCTCCAGCGGGGCGAGGTCGTCCTCGACCTGCGGCAGCAGCTGCCCGCGGCGGCCGGGCCGGCCCATCTCCATCACGACCGGCTCGTCCCACTTCGCGCCGTGGAAGCGGGGCAGCGGGCGGGTCGGCTCGAAGGCGCTCACGCGATCACCTCCGCGAGCGCGGCGACGGCGCGGTCGACGTCCTCGCGCGTGTGGACCTCGGTCACGCACCACAGCGCCGACTGGCCGAGCTGCGGATGGCTCTGCGACAGGTCCTGCCCGCCGAAGATGCCGCGCTCCAGCAGGCCGGCGTTGATCTCGGCGACGGTGCGCCCGGTGCCCTCGAACGACACGACGAACTCCTTGAAGTGATCGGGGTAGCGGACCTCGACGCCCGGCAGCGCGGCGATCCGGCGCGAGGCGTCGCGGCTGCGGCGGACGATCGTCTCGCCCAGCTCCGCGAAGCCCTGCGGGCCGAGCAGCGACATGTAGGTCGCGTTGACGATCGCCCACAGGTAGACCGAGTTGCCGGTCCAGTCGTTGCCCTCCTCGCGGCGGCCGTAGGAGGACTGCTCGAACAGCGTCATCGAGAAGCCGCGCTCGCCCTCGCCGCGCGTCGGCGCGATGCTGACCTGCAGCGTCGGGTACTGGCGCGCGTATCGCTCCTCGTCGCGCGTGGCGATGAAGCCGCCGCTGCCGCCGCCGCAGTTCATGTGGACGCCGAGCGGCTGCGTCGGGCCGACGGCGATGTCGGCGCCCCAGGCGCCCGGGGGCGAGAGGATCCCAAGGCTGAGCGGGTCGACGCCGGCGATCGTCTCGGCGCCGGCGGCGCGCGCCAGCCGCGCGATCTCGGCGACCTGCGTCTCCAGCGCGCCGAGCGCGGTCGGGTGCTCCACGTAGACGGCGGCGGTGCGGTCGGAGAGCTTCGCCCGCAGGTCGTCGAGCTTCAGCCGGTCGCTGGTCGGGTCGACCTCGACCTCGACGATCGCGATGTGGTCGCGGACCTCCGGCGGGGCGCAGTAGGAGCGGATGACGGCCAGCCGCTCGCGGTCGAGCGTCGTCGGCACGAGCACCTCGCGGCGGCCGGTGATCCGCGCCGCCATGCGGATCGCGTGGCCGGCGGCGCAGCCCCACGAGTAGACGGGCAGGCCGGCGAAGTCGAGCTCGAGCAGCTCGCCGAGCTGGGAGGCGAACTCGAACCACGCCTGGTTGCGGCCGAGGTCGGAGGAGGGCGTGCCCCACTCGGAGGTGACGAACTCGGTCCGCTGCGCGATCTCGTCGCAGACGGCCGGCACGTGGTGCTGCCAGACGCCGCCGCCGAGGAAGGAGAGGTTGGCCTCGCAGGAGACGTTCCGCTGCAGCGTCGTGCGCAGGTGGCGGTGCAGCTCGGCCTCCGAGCGCAGCGGCGGCGGCAGTCTCAGCTCGCCCCGCAGACGATGGTCGGCGGGGATCTGCGCGAACAGCTGCTCGACGTCGGCGACGCCGACGGCGTCGAGCAGCTCCTGGCGCAGCGCCGGCGCCGAGTTCGCCATGTAGGGGTGGGCGGTGCGGGTCACGTGGCCTCCATCAGCTCGTGACGGCGCACATCAGCGTCTCGCGCGCGGCGACGCGGACGCGGACGTGGCCGCTCAGGTCGTGGTCGAGGTCTGGGTCGCCGGTGTCGACGCGCAGCTGCGGCGGGTCGAGCGCGAGCAGCTTGCGGCGGTCGGCGACGACGGTGATGCGGGAGCGGTCGACGCGGCGCAGGACGGCCGGCGACAGCGGCTGGTTGCCGCGCCCGAGCAGGCTGCCCTGGCCGCCGACGACGCCGAGCACGAGGTGGGCGGCGGGCGGCGCGCCGGGGGCGGCGGGCGTTTCGGCGGTCGCGCCGGCTCCGGCGGTCGCGCCGGCGAGCAGCGCGAGCAGCTCGGCCTCGGTCGCGTCGCGGGCGACGAGCCGGCCGTCGCGGGCGGCGTCGACGCCGCGCAGCGACGGCTCGAGGCCGAGCGCGCGCTCGATCCGGGCGGTCGTCGTGCCGGGGCCGAAGAGCGTCAGCGCCGCCGGGTCGACCTCGGCGGCGACGCGGGCGCAGGCGGCCTCCAGCGCGCCGTCGCCGCCGCCGGCCGAGGCGGCCTTGGGCCCGAGCCGGCAGCCGGGCGCGCGCGGCACGAGCGCGACGCCGTGGAGGACGGTCGAGAGCGGCGCGCGGTCGGGAGCTGCGTCGATCTGCCTACCGCTGCGGTAGGCAGATCGACGCAGCTCGGTGTCGGCGGGCTCGGCCGCGTCGGCGATCTCGGCTTCGGTCAGCGCGTGCGGGCCGGGGTCGCGCAGGTAGGCGGCGGCGGCCTCGCCGGCCGCCTCCGGGGTGGCGCCGAAGCAGGCCGAGTGCATCTTCACGCCGGCGGGGATCCCAAGGATCGGGACGCGGCTGTCGGCGGCGGCGCTGACGTCGCGCGCGGTCCCGTCGCCGCCGGCGAAGAGGATCAGGTCGACGCCCGCGGCGGCGAGCGCGGCGGCCGCGGCGCGGGTCTGGGCGGCGCTGCCGGGAGTGGGGACCTCGACGACCTCCAGCTCCGCCGGCGCGCGCTCGGCCAGCCGCGCGAGCGCGCGCCGGGCGCGCTCGGCGGCGACGGGGACCGCGCCGCGCTCGAGCGCGCGGTGCAGCAGGTCGGGACCGTCGGTCCCCTTCAACCCGACGCGCCCGCCCATGCCGGCGATCGGGTTGACGATCACTCCGACGCGTCGCGTCAAACGGAGCCCTCCGGCCTGGAGGAACGAGCGGCCGGGCGGGCTCCCGCGACGTGCGCCGAGGCGGCGGACCGAGCTGCGGTCACGCCTTCTCCCGCGCGAGCGCGTCGGCGACGGAGTCGACCGCCTCGCGCGCGATCGCGACGATCTGGTCGATCTCCTGCTCGGCGATCGTGAACGGCGGCGAGAACGAGATCGTGTCGGCCGCCGGCAGCGCGCGCGTGATCATGCCGCGCTCGAGGCAGGCGCGCGTGATGCGGGCGGCGACCGCGAGCGACGGGTCGAACCGCTTCGGCTGCTCGCCGCGCTCGGCGACGAACTCGACCGCGGCGACGAGGCCGAGCCCGCGCACCTCGCCGACGAGCGGATGGTCGCCGAGCGCCTCGTTCAGACGCGCGCGCAGGTGGTCGCCGCGGGCGCTGACCTGGGCGACGAGCCCCTCCTCCTCGACCACCTCGAGGTTGGCGAGCGCGGCCGCCGCGGCGAGCGGATGGGAGCTGTAGGTGTAGCCGTGCTGGAAGACGCCGCCGTCGCCGGACAGGACCTTCCAGACGTGCTCGGAGACGACGACGCCCGAGAGCGGCACGTACGCCGAGGTGACGCCCTTGGCGATCGTCATCAGGTCGGGCTCGATGCCGAGCACGTGGCTGCCGAACCAGCCGCCAAGGCGGCCGAAGCCGGAGACGACCTCGTCGGCGATCATCAGCACGTCGTGCTTGCGCAGGACCGCCTGGATCGCGGGGAAGTAGCCCTCCGGGGGCGGCAGCACGCCGCCGGCCGCCTGGACCGGCTCGGCGATGAAGGCGGCGACGGTGTCGGGCCCCTCGGCGACGATCAGCGCGTCGAGCTCGGCGGCGAGGCGGGCGGAGAAGGCGGCGTCGTCCTCGCCCGGCCGGCGCTCCCACAGCGAGTACGGCGGGGTGACGTGGCGCACCTGCGGCAGCGGCAGGTCGAACTGCGCGTGCATCGCCGGCAGGCCGGTGAGGCTGGCGGAGGCGACGGTGACGCCGTGGTAGCCGCGGTGGCGGGCGATGATCTTCTTCTTCTGCGGGCGGCCGAGCAGGTTGTTGTAGTGCCAGACGAGCTTGACCTGCGTGTCGTTTGCGTCCGAGCCCGAGGAGCCGAAGAAGACCTTCGACATGCCGAGGTCGCCGGTCAGCTCGATGATCTTGTCGGCCAGCAGCGCGGGCTGGTCGGTCGCCATCGAGGAGAACGAGTGGTAGTACGGGAGCTTGACCGCCTGCCGATGGATCGCCTCGGCGACCTTCGGGTGGCCGTAGCCGACGTTGACGCACCACAGGCCGGCCATCGCGTCGAGGTAGGTGCGGCCGTCGGCGGCGGTCAGCGTGCTGCCGCTGCCGGAGACGATCATCGCCGGACCGCCGTCGCGCTCGTGCGCGCCGGGGATCGAGAAGGGGTGGAAGACGCGGCGGCGGTCGAGGTCGCCAGGGGTGGAGGTCGTTGCAGTCATCTCGTCGTTGTTCGCATTGCGGTCAAGTGCTCGGTATGCGAACCTTCGCACACTGGCTATGCGCTGTCGAGTGCGCCACGCGCACCTTTGTACGCAGTGTCGCACTGACTGACCCGAAGGAGACCACCCCGATGACGCTCACCGCCCTTCAGCTCGCGGACGCGGCGCTGCTGCGCGAGGACCTCTACGTCGACGGTGCCTGGAAGGCCGGCGCCGGCGGTGAGCGTGCTGCGGTCGTCGATCCGGCGACCGGCGTCGAGATCGCGCGGGTCGCCGAGGGCACGCGCGCCGACGCGGCCGCCGCGGTCGCCGCCGCGCAGGCCGCCTTCCCCGCCTGGTCGCGCCGCACCGCCAAGGAGCGCGCCGCGCTGATGCGCCGCTGGCACGACCTGATCGTCGAGCACGCCGACGACCTCGCGCGGCTGCTGACCGCCGAGCAGGGCAAGCCGCTCGCGGAGGCGCGCGGCGAGATCCTCTACGGCGCCGGCTTCGTCGAGTGGTACGCGGAGGAGGGCAAGCGCGCCTACGGCGACGTGATCCCGACCAACGGCGCCGGCAGACGGCTGTTCGCGATCCGCCAGCCGATCGGCGTCTGCGCCGCGATCACCCCGTGGAACTTCCCGATGGCGATGATCGCCCGCAAGGTCGCCCCCGCGCTCGGCGCCGGCTGCACGATCGTCGTCAAGCCGGCCCCCGCGACGCCGCTCTCCGCGCTGGCGCTGGCCGAGCTGGCCGACCGCGCCGGCATCCCCGCGGGCGTGGTCAACGTCGTCACCGGCCCCGCCGAGGAGGTCGGCAACGAGCTGGCCGTCAACCCGGCCGTGCGCAAGCTGACCTTCACCGGTTCGACCGCCGTCGGCCGCCTGCTGCTGGAGCAGACGGCGCCTACCGTCAAGAAGGTCTCGCTCGAGCTCGGCGGCAACGCGCCGTTCATCGTCTTCGACGACGCCGACCTCGACGCCGCCGTCGAGGGCGCGATCGCCTCCAAGTTCCGCAACTCCGGCCAGACCTGCGTCTGCGCCAACCGCGTCCTGGTGCAGGCCGGCATTCACGACGCCTTCGTCGAGCGGTTCGCCGCCGCGACGGCGGCGCTGAAGGTCGGCAACGGCTTCGACGACGGCGTCGAGCAGGGGCCGCTGATCGACGCGCGCGCGCTCGCGAAGGTCCAGGACCACGTCGACGACGCGACCTCCAAGGGCGCCACCGCCGTCACCGGCGGCAAGCCGCACGAGCTCGGCGGCACCTGGTTCCAGCCGACCGTCCTCGCCGGCGTCACGACGGAGATGAAGATCGCCGAGGAGGAGACCTTCGGCCCGGTCGCGCCGGTCTTCCGCTTCGAGACCGAGGAGCAGGCGGTCGCGCTCGCCAACGCGACCGAGTCGGGCCTCGCCGCCTACCTCTACACGCGCGACAGCGGCCGCGTCTGGCGCGTCGGCGAGGCGCTCGAGTTCGGCGTCGTCGGGGTCAACACCGGCCTCATCTCCTACGAGGGCGCGCCGTTCGGCGGCGTCAAGCAGTCGGGCCTCGGCCGCGAGGGCTCGCGCCACGGCCTCGACGACTTCATGGAGCTGAAGTACCTCTGCCTCGACGGCGTCTGAGCCGGCGGGGCGAGCGGGTCGCGTCGTAGGGCGCGACCCGCCCCCCATGCGGAATTCCGTTTCCGCGGAGGGTTCGCCATAGTGCCTCTCCGAGTGCGTGGCACGCGCACGGGAGACGACGATCCGCGAGCTGGAAGCAGGCGGCAGATGATCAAGAAGGTGCTCGTCGCCAACCGCGGCGAGATCGCGATCCGGGCGTTCCGCGCCGCGAACGAGCTGCGCATCCGCAGCGTGGCGCTGTACGCGCCGGAGGACCGCGACTCGGTCCACCGGCTGAAGGCCGACGAGGCGTACGAGGTCGGCACGCCCGGTCACCCGGTCAGCACCTACCTCGATCCCGACGTGGCGGTCGAGCTGGCGCTGCGCGTCGGCGCCGACGCGATCTATCCGGGGTACGGCTTCATGTCGGAGAACCCGGAGCTGGCGCGCCGCTGCGCCGCGGCGGGGATCGTCTTCGTCGGCCCGCCGCCGGAGGTGCTCGGGCTCGCCGGCAACAAGACCCGCGCGCGCGACGCGGCGATCGCCGCCGGGGTTCCGGTGCTCCAGGCATCCGAGCCGGTCGCGAACGGCGCGGAGGCGATGGAGGCGGCCGAGCAGATCGGCTTCCCCGTCTTCGTCAAGGCCTCCCACGGCGGCGGCGGCCGCGGCATGCGGCTCGTCACCGACCCGGCGAAGCTCGCCGCGGCCGTGACCGAGGCGCGCGCCGAGGCCGAGGCCGCCTTCGGCGACGGCACCGTCTACATCGAGCAGGCGCTGATCCGCCCGCGCCACATCGAGGTGCAGCTGCTCGCCGACGCGACCGGCGACGTCGTCCACCTCTACGAGCGCGACTGCTCGCTCCAGCGCCGCCACCAGAAGGTGATCGAGATCACCCCGGCGCCGAACCTCGACCCCGAGCTGCGCGACCGCATCTGCGCCGACGCGGTCAAGTTCGCCCGCCACGTCGGCTACGTCAACGCCGGCACCGTCGAGTTCCTGCTCGATCCCGCCGACGGCCGCTACGCCTTCATCGAGATGAACCCGCGGATCCAGGTCGAGCACACCGTGACCGAGGAGACGACCGACGTCGACCTCGTGCGCGCGCAGCTGCGGGTCGCCGGCGGCGCGACGCTCGCCGACCTGAGGCTGTCGCAGGAGACGATCCGCCAGCGCGGCGTCGCGCTCCAGTGCCGCGTCACGACCGAGGACCCGGCCAACGGCTTCCGCCCCGACTCCGGCCGCATCACGGCATACCGCTCGCCGGGCGGCGCCGGCGTCCGGCTCGACGAGGGCTCGGCCTTCGTCGGCGCCGAGATCTCGCCGTTCTTCGACCCGCTGCTGGTGAAGATCTCCGCGCGCGGCCGCGACCTGCAGTCGGCCGTCTCGCGGGCGCGGCGCGCCGTCGCCGAGCTGCGCGTCCGCGGCGTCAAGACCAACCAGGGCTTCCTGCTGGCGCTGCTCGACGACCCCGACGTGCTCGCCGGCGACACGCACACCACCTTCGTCGACGAGCGGCCCGACCTGTCGGCCGCCGGCCCCGGCCAGGACCGCGCCAGCCGCCTGCTCGGCCGCCTCGCCGAGGTGACCGTCAACCACGAGCCCGCGACCGCCCAGCTCTCCGGCGACCCGCGCGGCAAGCTGCCGCCGCTCTCGGCCGGCGACCCGCCGGCCGGCTCGCGCCAGCGGCTGCTGGAGCTGGGCCCGGCCGCCTTCGCGCAGGCGCTGCGCGCGCAGACCGCCGTCGCGGTCACCGACACCACCCTGCGCGACGCCCACCAGTCGCTGTTCGCGACGCGGATGCGGACCCACGACATGCGCGCCGTCGCGCCCCACCTCGCGCGCGAGCTGCCGGGCCTGCTGTCGATGGAGGTGTGGGGCGGGGCGACCTTCGACGTCGCGCTGCGCTTCCTGCACGAGGACCCGTGGGAGCGGCTCGCCGAGCTGCGCGAGCTGGTCCCGAACGTCTGCCTGCAGATGCTGCTGCGCGGCCAGAACCTGCTCGCCTACTCGCGCTTCCCGACCAAGGTCGTGAAGGCGTTCGTCGCCGAGGCGGTCGAGACCGGCATCGACGTCTTCCGCATCTTCGACGCGCTCAACGACGTCGAGGGGATGCGGGCGGCGATCGAGGCGACGCTGGAGACCCCCGCGATCGCCGAGGGGACGCTCTGCTACACCGGCGACCTCTCCGACCCGCGCGAGCGGCTCTACACGCTCGACTACTACCTGAAGCTCGCCGAGCAGCTCGTCGACGCCGGCGTCCACGTGCTCGCGATCAAGGACATGGCCGGCCTGCTGCGCGCCCCCGCCGCCCGCCAGCTCGTCACCGCGCTGCGCAGGGAGTTCGACCTGCCGGTCCACCTCCACACGCACGACACCGCCGGCGGCCAGCTCGCGACGTACATCGCCGCGATCGAGGCCGGCGTCGACGCCGTCGACGGCGCCGCCGCGCCGATGGCGGGGATGACCAGCCAGCCGTCGCTGGCGGCGATCGTCGGCGCGACCGCGACGACCGAGCGCGACACCGGCCTCTCGCTCGACGCGCTGCTGGCGCTCGAGCCGTACTGGGAGGCGGTCCGCAGCATGTACGGCGCCTTCGAGACCGGGCTGAAGGCGCCGACCGGCCGCGTCTACCGTCACGAGATGCCGGGCGGCCAGATCTCCAACCTGCGCCAGCAGGCCGACGCCGTCGGCCTCAGAGGGCGCTTCGAGGAGGTCGAGGCCGCCTACGAGCGGGCCAACGCGCTGCTCGGGAACATCGTCAAGGTGACGCCGTCGAGCAAGGTCGTCGGCGATCTCGCGCTGTTCGCCGTCTCGGCCGGGATCGACTTCGACGAGCTGGAGGCGAGACCGGCCTCCTTCGACCTGCCCGACTCGGTGATCGACTTCCTGCGCGGCGGCCTCGGCGTCCCGCCGGCCGGCTTCCCGCAGCCGTTCACCGACCGGGCGCTGGAGGGCCGCGCGCCCGCGCCGGCGCCGCTGGAGGTCGAGGGCGAGCTGGCCGAGCGGCTGGCGCAGCCGGGCGCCGAGCGGCGGGCAGCGCTCGCCGAGGTGCTGTTCCCCGGCCCGGCGAGGGAGTTCGCGGCCGCGCAGGCGGAGTGGGGCGACGTCTCGCTGATCCCGACGCCCGAGTTCTTCCGCGGCCTGCGCGAGGACGAGGAGCTGGCGATCGAGCTCGGCCCCGGCGTCACGCTGCTCTACGAGCTGGAGGCGATCGGCGAGGCCGACGCGCGCGGCATGCGGACGGTGCTCGTGCGCGTCAACGGGCAGATGCGTCCGGTCGAGGTGCGCGACCGCTCGGTCGACGCGGCCGGCGAGCAGATCGAGCGCGCCGACCCGACGCAGCCCGGCCAGGTGCCGGCGCCGGTCACCGGCATCGTCACCGTGCTGGTCGAGCCCGGCCAGCAGGTCGCCGAGGGCGATCCGGTCGCGACGCTGGAGGCGATGAAGATGGAGTCGACGATCACGGCACCGCTGTCGGGCACCGTCGAGCGTCTCGCCGCGGCCAGCGGCAGACGGCTCGAGCAGGGCGACCTGCTGCTCGTGCTCGCGCCGGCCTGACCGGCGACCGCGCGGCGTTCGGGGCCGGTTCGTCGCCGGCCTTCGTCGCCGCCGGTCGGATCGGGCAGAAAGACACACATGTCTATCGCGGTCGAATAGGCTGGCGCCTGCCCGCGCGGTGAGCCACGACCGGCGCGGGCAGGAGGAGGGACCGACCAGGCATGAATCGAAGCCGGCGCATCGACGCCGACGATCTCGCGCGCCGTGTCGCGAACGCGGTCGGCGACGGGAGCGTCGTGCGGCTGCACGACGCCGAGGCGCGACTGCTGCGCCCCGTCGCGACCGCCCACCGCGACCCGTCCGACCGCGCTGCGCCGGGCGCGCGCCAGACTGGACCGCCCGATCTCGACGACGAGCGCGGCTGGACGGCGCAGGCGTTCCGCACCGGCCGGCCGGTCCGGCTCGCGCAGGTGCGGCTGCCGGTCCGCGACCGCGGCGAGCTGGACCGCCTCCCGTTCGAGCGCTACGTCGGCGCGGTCCTGATCGTCCCGCTGCGCGTCGACGGCGAGACGGTCGGCACCGTCACCGCCTTCCGGGCTCCCGGCAGCGTGCCGTACACGTTGCGCGAGCAGGCGCTGGTCGAGTCGCTGCTCGGCAGAGCGCTCCGGCGCAGCGGCGGCGGCGCGCCGCAGGAGCGGGAGCCGACGGTGGGGGAGCGCGAGCCCGCGGCGGGGGAGCTGCTCGCGCGCAGCGACGCCGCCGTCTGGGCGACCGACCTGCAGGGGCGGACGCTGTTCGTCAGCCCCGCGATGAGCGAGCTGCTCGCGCTGCCGGCCGGCGACGTCGCCGGCTTGCCGATGACCGACTTCGTCGACGTGCCGCCGCTGTCGCTGACGGGGATGGTCCCCGACGAGCCCGAGCGCGGCGACCGCCGCCTGCGGCGCGCCGACGGCACGCAGCTGTGGCTGCAGACCAGCTCGACGCCGCTCGTCGACGCCGGCGGCCGTCGGCGCGGCACGCTCACGACGGTCGCCGACGTGACGGAGCGCAAGACCGAGGAGGTCACGCTGCGGTTGCGGCTAGACGCGACCCGCGGCCTGCTGCGGCTGGTGAGCGAGGTCCTGCGCGGCAGCGACCGCGCCGCGCTGCTCGACGCCTCGGTCGCGGTCGCGGCCGAGCTGCTCGACGCGTGGCGGGTCGGGGTCTTCGAGCTCGGCGACGACGGGCTGCTGCGGCTGCGCGCCGGCCGCGGCTGGCCGCGCGGCGCGATCGGCGGTCGCGAGCTGCCGGCGCTGCGCTCGCCGGCCGAGCTGGCGCTGCGCTCGGACGAGCCGCTGGTCGTGCGCGACCTCGACCGCTGGGAGCGGCTCGTCCGCACCGAGAGCGTCGGAGAGGAGGTGCGCAGCGGCTGCTGGATCGGGATCGGCGGTCGCGGCGTGCTGGCCGTGCTCGAGCGCGAGCCGCGCGCCTTCTCGGCCGACGAGGTCGACCTGCTCGCCTCGCTCGCCGAGGCGCTGACCGCCTGCATGCCGCAGCAGGCGCGCCGCCGCGGCGGCGCCGCTGCGCCGCCCGCGCAGGCGATGCTCGCAGAGCCGGTGTAGGGCTGGGCGCGGTCGCGCCGGAGCGCCGCGCGGGCTCCCGCCGCGCGTGCGACGGCGCGGACGGGCGCAGTGCGGTGCGACCCGCGCGGGCTCACGCCGCGCGTGCGACGGCGCGGACGGGCGCAGTGCGGTGCGACCCGCGCGGGCTCACGCCGCGCGTGCGACGGCGGGCGCCGTGCGGCGCGGCCGCCCGCGCCCTACCGCGCGGCCGGTCTGCGGCCGCTGCGCCGCGGCGGCACGGGGCGCTCGTCGTCGCCGCTCGGCGTGGCGCCGGAGCGCGGCCTGCGCCCGCTGCGGCGCGGCGGGATCGCCCTGGTCGGCGGCGTCTTCGGCGCGGCCGCGGACGGCCGCTCGGCCGCCTCGGCCCGCAGGCGCTCCATCTCGGCGACGGCCGCCTCGTGGCCGAGGAACGGCATCATCGCCCAGTACATGAGCTCGGGCAGCAGCCGCGGCAGCTCGTCGATCGTGCCGCGCAGGACGCGACCGTAGACGATCTCGTACATGCCGCCGGTGACCGCCTCGGCGGTCAGCCCGGGCAGCGCGCGCGGGGCGTCGGCGCGGCCGGCGTCGAGCAGGTAGTAGAAGCCGCGCACGGCGGCGTCGCGGCGCGCGAGCGCGCGCGGCCCGACCGCGTGGACGTCGACGATGCACAGCCGCGTCAGGTCGGGATGGTCGGCGAGGAAGCCGAGGAAGGCCCGCAGCGCCGCGCGGATCGCGTCGACCCAGTCGTCCTCCTGCTCGAACGCCTGCGTGACGCCGCCCATCAGCAGCGAGACCGCCATGTCGTAGGCGGCGAGGAAGCACTCCTCCTTGTCGGCGAAGTGCTCGTAGAAGGTCTTGCGCGAGACGCCCGAGCGCGCGATCAGGTCGGTGACGCGCGTCTCCGGGTAGCCCTGCTCGGCGACGCACGCGACCAGCGCGTCGAGGATCCGCTCGCGCTGCGACTGCGCGACGAAGTCGCGCGAAAGCCCGTGCCGACCGGCCGGGAGCTGCCGTCCCGGCTGCTGGGTCCATGGTGCGGGCGTCATGAGCCCGTGTCCCCCAGTCTCCTCACGGTCGCTCATCCTACAGAAACTCGCTGTTTCCGTTTTTGGTGCATTGCAGTCATTCCCCCCGGATGCGGCGCCCCCCGATCGGCTTCCCCCGTCACTCCTCCTCGTCGCGGTCCACGAGCTGGCCGAGCCCCGCGTCCATCAGCTCCCCGAGCAGCTCCGGCAGCTGCTCGGTCTCCCCGCGCGCGATCCGCGAGTAGAGGATCCCGTAGATGCCGCCGGCGATCGCTTCGCTCACCAGCGACGGCGCGGAGTCGCCGCGGGCCTCTTCGCGCGGGAACTCGATGAAGCGGGCGAACTCGAGGATCGCCGCGTCGCGGCGCTCGCGCGCCCGCGGCCCGGCCGCCAGGACCTCGACGACGCACATGCGCGCGAAGGCCGGCTCGGCCGCGCAGCAGTTCAGGAACGCGCGCAGCCCCGATTCGACCCGCTCGCGCAGCGACCGCCACCTTCCGCCCTCGTGGTAGGCGGCGCCGACGAGCATCCGCGCGCGCAGCAGCGCGGCGTCGTAGGCCTGGAGGAAGCAGTCCTCCCTGTTCTCGAACAATTCGTAGAACGTCTTGCGCGACATTCCCGCGCGTCTGAGCACGTGCGCGACGGCGGTGTCGGCGTAGCCGCGCTCGCCGACCTCCGCCACGAACGCGGCGAAAAGGCGCTCGCGCTTGGCGACGAGCGCGAAGTCGGGCGGTTCGAGGCCGTCGGCGAAGGCGTCGTTCGGGGCTGGAGCCATCTGCATGGCGCGAGACTAGTGCGTCGCAGAGCGCTTGACAACCAAAAACTCACCGTTCTATGGGGACCGCGAAAAGAGCGGCCTGGTGAGAGGAAACTCCGGGGACGCTGGAGGTTCCGGGTGGGCGCGGGCGGAGACCGCCCGCGCCCTCCCGCGGCGCTCTAGTAGCCGTGGCCGCTGTGGACCGGGCCCGGCACCCGGTGGCCGGCAGCCCTTCTGCGCAGGTCGGCGATCGAGGCGGAGACGTCGTCGGCGAGCGCGTCGGCCAGCTCGCGCGTCTGGTTGACCTTCACCAGCATCCGCATGATCTGCTGGTCGTCGTTCTGCGGCGGCAGCATGTAGGCGGGCACCATCCAGCCGCGCCGCTGGGCCAGCTCGCCGACGAGGTCGGTCGCGGTGAACGGCTCGTCCTCGCGCACGCGCGAGATCACGAGCGGCAGCCGCGGCTCGTCGTCGTCGAACAGCTCAAGAGCGTCCTCCGCTCGCAGCCGGTCCGCGAGCGCGGCGGCGTTCTTGTCCATCGTCCGCACGAGCGAGGCGTAGCCCTGCCGGCCGAAGCGGACGAAGTTGTAGTACTGGGCGAGTATGAACGCCGAGCTGCCGGAGAAGTTGAGCGTGAAGGTCGCGTCGCGCTCGCCGAGGTAGTCCTCGTAGAAGACGAGCTGCTCGGGCAGCTGCTCCTCGTCGCGGAAGACCAGCCAGCCGACGCCCGGGTAGACGAGCCCGAACTTGTGGCCGGAGACGTTGATCGACTTGACCGACTCCAGCCGGAAGTCCCAGTCGAAGTCCGGGTGGCTGAAGGGGAAGACGAAGCCGCCGCTGGCGGCGTCGACGTGCATCGGCACGTCCAGGCCCCTGCCCTTCAGCTCTCTCAGGTGGGCGTCGATCTGCGCGACCGCGTCGCACTCGCCGGTGAAGGTCGTGCCGACGACGGCGACGACCCCGATCGTGTTCTCGTCGATCAGCGGCGCCAGCTCCTCGGCGCCGACGGTCGTCTGCCCGCGCGGCAGGTCGGCCTGCCGCGGCTCGACGTCGAAGTAGCGGCAGAACTTGTCCCACACGACGTGCACGTCGGCGCCGTAGACGAGGTTGGGCCGGTCGGCCGGCTTGCCGGCCGCGGCGCGCGCGTTTCTCCAGCGCCACTTCATCGCCAGCGCCCCGAGCATCACCGCCTCCGAGGAGCCGGCCGTCGCGGTGCCGGGGGCCTCCGGCTCGCCCGGCCCGTGGAAGAGGTGGTGGAGCATCCGCACGCAGCGGTTGGCGATCTCGGCGGTGCGCGGATACTCGGCGTGATCGATCCAGTTGCGATGGAGGTTCGTCGCGATCACGTCCTGTGCCTCGGGCTCCATGAACGTCGTCACGAATGTGGCGAGGTTCTTCGCCGGGTCGCCGTCGAGCAGCATCTCCGACTCGACCAGCGCCCGCGCGACGCGCGGGTCGCGGCTGTGCTCCGGCAGCTCCCGCACCGGCGCCGGCTCGGTGAAATAGCGCTCGGCGAAGTTGACCTCTCGCCCGTTCTCGGTCCGCTCGTCCAGCATCAGGCCCGTCCCTTCCTGGTCGCGTGGCGGTCGCGGCGACGCTACCGCAGCGGTCGACCGCGCGCCGGCCGATTTTCGGCGCGGGCGCCGACGCGCGCGCCCGCGGCGCGGAGAGGAGCGGCTGCCGATCGCCTCGCCGGGGACGCCCGGCGACGCGACGTCCGGACCGGTCGGTCGGCATCATGCGACGGGCGATGGCGACGCGAACCGAGCCGCGCGGAACGCGCGGCAGCCATGATCCCGAGCAGACGCGCCGGCTGCTGATCGACAGCGCGCTGGCGCTGTTCAGCGACCGCGGCTTCCACGGCACCTCGGTGCAGGAGATCGTCGAGCGCGCGCACGTGACGAAGGGCGCCTTCTACCACCACTTCGACAGCAAGGAGGACGTCCTCGCGCTGATCCACGAGCGGTTCCTCGACGCGTGGCGCGCGTCGCTGGAGCGGATCGTCGCCGAGCTCGCGTCGCCGGCCGACCAGCTGCGCGAGGCGATCCGCGAGTCGGTGCTGGCGGTCGCGCGCCACCGCCAGCAGGTCGCCGTCTTCTTCCAGGAGCGCCGCTGCCTGACCGGCAGACGCGCGCTCGAGGTCGACCGCAAGCGCGACGCGATCGACCGCGCGATGGACGCGATCGTGCACGCCGGCGTCGAGCAGGGCCTCTTCGACCGGCGCACGACCGCGCGCGTCGCCGTCCTCGGGATCGTCGGCATGTCGGCCTGGGTCCACCAGTGGTACCGCCCCGAGGACCCGATGCCGGCCGACCGGGTCGCCGACGAGCTGGCCGCCCTCGCGCTCGACGGCCTGCTCGTCCGCTGACCAGGGCCTACGCGACCGGCGTGCCGCCGGCGTCGCGCTCGGCCATCGCCGCGACCGCGCGCTCGACGGCCGCGACATCGCGGACGGCGCCGGTGTCGGCGGAGGTCGCCATCGCGGCGTAGGCGCGCAGCGCCGGGGAGACCTGGCGCGGGCGCGGCGCGGCGGGGGCGTAGCCGCCGTTCGCCTCCAGCTCGCGGCGCCGCTCGGCCAGCTCGTCGTCGGAGACGGCGAGGTTGATCGTGCGGGCGGGGATGTCGATCTCGATCGTGTCGCCGCTGCGCACCAGCGCGATCGCGCCGCCGCTCGCCGCCTCGGGCGAGACGTGGCCGATCGAGAGGCCCGAGGTGCCGCCGGAGAAGCGGCCGTCGGTCAGCAGCGCGCACTCCTTGCCGAGGCCGCGGCCCTTCAGGTAGGAGGTCGGGTAGAGCATCTCCTGCATGCCGGGGCCGCCGCGCGGGCCCTCGTAGCGGATCACGACCACGTCGCCCGGTCTGACGCCGCCGGCGAGGATCGTCTCGACGGCGTCCTCCTGCGACTCGACGACGACCGCCGGGCCGCTGAATCTGAGGATCGACTCGTCGACGCCGGCCGTCTTCACCACGCATCCCCGCGTGGCGACGTTGCCGTAGAGGATCGCGAGGCCGCCGTCGGCCGAGTAGGCGTGGTCGACGTCGCGAATGCAGCCGTCGGCGGCGTCGAGGTCGAGCGACTCCCACCGCTCCGACTGCGAGAAGGCGGTCGCCGAGCGTCTGCAGCCGGGCGCGGCGTGGAACAGCTCGACGGCGACCTCGGCCGGTCTCGGGCCGCGCACGTCCCACGTCTGCAGCCACTCGTCCATCGTGCGCGCGTGGACGGTCGTCACGTCTTCGTTCAGCAGGCCGCCGCGGCGCAGCTCGCCGAGGATCGCGGGGATGCCGCCGGCGCGGTGGACGTCCTCCATCAGGTAGTGGCCGTTGGGCGCGACCTTGCAGACGCACGGCACGCGGCGCGAGATCGCGTCGATGTCGGCCATCGTGAAGTCGACCTCGGCCTCCTGCGCGGCGGCGAGCAGGTGGAGGACGGTGTTGGTCGAGCCGCCCATCGCGACGTCGAGCGTCATCGCGTTCTCGAACGCCTCGCGGGTCGCGACGGCGCGGGGGAGGATCGAGGCGTCGTCCTCGCCGTAGAACCGTCTGCACAGCTCGACGGCGGTGGCGCCGGCCGCCTCGTACAGCTCCTTGCGCGCGGTGTGGGTCGCGAGCGTCGAGCCGTTGCCGGGCAGCGAGAGGCCGAGCGCCTCGGTCAGGCAGTTCATCGAGTTGGCGGTGAACATGCCCGAGCAGGAGCCGCAGGTCGGGCAGGCGGCCTCCTCGATCAGCGCCATGTCGTCGTCGCTGACCGACGGCGAGACGGCCTCGGCCATCGCGGTGATCAGGTTGAGGCCCTTGCGCACGGTGCCGTCGACCAGCGTCGCGGTGCCGCCCTCCATCGGGCCGCCGGAGACGAAGACGGTCGGGATGTTCAGCCGCAGCGCGGCGTTCAGCATCCCCGGCGTGATCTTGTCGCAGTTGGAGATGCAGACCATCGCGTCGGCGCAGTGGGCGTTGACCATGTACTCGACGCTGTCGGCGATCAGGTCGCGCGAGGGCAGCGAGTAGAGCATCCCGTCGTGGCCCATCGCGATCCCGTCGTCGACCGCGATCGTGTTGAACTCGCGCGGGACGCCGCCGGCGGCGATCACCGCGTCGGCGACGACCTCGCCGACCGGCTTCAGGTGGGTGTGGCCGGGGACGAACTGGGTGTAGGAGTTGGCGATCGCCACGATCGGCTTGCCGAAGTCCTCGCGCGCTACGCCGGCCGCGCGCAGCAGGGCGCGGGCGCCGGCCATGTTGCGGCCGTGGGTGACGGTGCGGGACCGCAGCGGTGCCATGGTGGTTCGTCTCCTCGTCGGTGCCGGGGTTTCGAGTCGCCGCAGGAGGTCGGAACGGGGATTCCGGGCGACGGTCTGCGATAGAGTACCGGAATGGCCGTTCCGCCGCCATGGACATCGCTCACCTCCGACGAGAAGCGGGCGCGGACGCTCGCCGTCGCCAACGAGCTGTTCGCGCGCCAGGGGATCGCGGTCTCGATGCCGGCGCTCGCCGAGGCGGTCGGCGCCGGCGTCGGCTCGATCTACCGCCAGGTCGGCAGCAAGGAGGACGTGATCGCCGCGCTCGTGATCGAGCGCTCGCGGGTCCTGCGCGAGCGCTTCCTCGCGACGCTGGAGGAGCCCGACCCGTGGGCGGCGCTCGCCGCCGCGACCCACGCGACCGTCGACGACTGCGTCGCCGACGCGCTCACGCAGACGGCGTGGGACGAGGCCGCCTTCGCCTCCAAGGCGGTCCGCGAGGCCCGCGCCGGCGCGACCGAGGCGCTCGCGCTGATGACCGAGCGGGCCCGTGCCGCCGGCGAGCTGCGCGACGACGCGACCCACGAGGACCTGCGGATCGTCTTCTGCGCGCTGCGCGAGCTCGGCGGCATCGGCCCCGACGCAGCCCACCGGCTCGCCGAGCTGGTGCTGCGCGGGATGCGCGCCGGCTGAGGCGACTCGCGCCGCCGCGGCGCCCGGCTCCCTCCGCGCGTGCGGCGGCCGCGCGGGGGCCGCTCGTCCGGCCGCCCGCTCACCACGGCGGCGGGAAGCGGCCCGCCGGGTCGTAGCGCTCGCGCACCGCGCGCAGCCGCTCCCACGCCTCCGCGCTGAAGCAGTGCGGCGCGCGCTCGGGGTGGCGCAGCACGTCGGTCTCGTTCAGGTAGCAGCCGGCGCGGAACGGCTCCATCGCCGCGGTCGTCGCGTCGGCCCAGTCGCCGTTGCGGTCGTCCGCGGCCGGGTCGTCCCACTTCGCCGCCCACGACAGGAAGCCGCGCGCCGCGACCGAGGCGGCGGCGTCGTGCGGCAGCTCCGGCGCGGTGCGGAAGTCGACCATGCCGAAGCTGCGGCGGTCCGGCGCGGCGGCGACCCGCTCGGCGAGCGCGGCGGCGGCGCCGACCGGGTCGTCGCTCCAGATCGTGTCGCTGACGACGCGCAGCCGCTCGCCGGTGATGCCGCCGCGGGCGTACAGCCGCGGGAAGTCGATCGGCAGCGGGCCGACCTGCTCGAGCGCGCCGGGCGGCGCGGCCGCGGCGAGGTCGCGGAGCGCGGCGCGGGCCTCGTCGGGGTCGTCGTGGAAGGCGATCGCGCGCACGCGGCAGAGCGGCGGGCGCGACTGGAGGCCGCGCGCCGCGGTCGGCCCGGCGGCGCCCGCGGCGGGCGCGAGCGAGGTGCCGGGCGCCCCTTCGCCGACCCGGCGAGCGTCGCCCGCGCCGTCGACGTCCCCCTCGAAGGCGGCGAACCGCTCGAGGTCCGGTCGGCCGGCGTCTGCGTCGCGCTGGAGCCACTCGGCGACCGCGCGGGCGGCGCCGAGCGGATAGGTCCAGCCGGCCGCGTGCATGCCGCGCGGGAGCGGGCGGGTCGCGAGGCGGAAGCCGACCGCGACGGCGGGGAAGCCGGCCCCGGCGCCGCGCGCCGCCCAGAAGAGGTCGGGGTCGCGCTCGGCGTCGATCGTGCGCAGCTCGCCGTCGGCGCAGACGACGTCGACCGCCTCGACGCCGAAGCAGGCGTACTCGCCCCACGAGCGGCCGTTGAAGCCCATCCCGCCGCCGAGCAGGAAGCCGCCGATCCCGACGGTCGCGTGGTGGCCGGTCGGGAAGGCCCGGCCGCGCTCGGCGAGGAAGCGGGCGAGCGTGGCGGAGGCGATCCCGGGGCCGACGTGGGCCGTCTCGCCGTCGAGCGCGGCGCCGTCGAGCGCCGAGACGTCGAGCATCACGCCGCCGTCGCGCAGGAAGGTGCCGGCGTAGTTGTGGCCGCTGCCCTTGATCGCGACCGGCGCGCCCGCGGCCGCCGCGTGCCGCACGACGGCGACGACGTCGTCGACCGTCCGCGCCTGCACGATCAGGTCCGGTCGGCGGGCGGGGAGGTTGCGCGCCCACAGGCTCGCCCGTCGCGCCGGCTCGTAGCCGGGCTCGCCGCGGCGCAGCACCGGAGCGCCGTCGAGCGGGAGATCGTCGCCGAGCGCCGCCATCGCGGCGACAATATACAGTCGCCAGAGGCATCCATCGGATGCGTCCCGACGCGATGCTCGACCCTCAGCGGCCGGCCGCTCCCGCCGATGAGTTCGCGCCGCCGCTGCGGTCGTAGGGGCATGCTGATCATCGCCGGTCACCTCCTCGTCGACCCCGCCGACCGCGACGCCTACGTGCGCGACTGCGCCGCCGTCGTCGAGCTGGCGCGCGCCGCCCCGGGCTGTCTCGACTTCGCCCTCACCGCCGACTCGCTCGACCCCGCGCGCGTCAACGTCTACGAGCGCTGGCGGGACGACGCCGCGCTCGACGCCTTCCGCGGCTCGGGCCCGGACGGCGCCGTCGCCGCGCGCATCGTCGCCGCCGACGTCCGCAAGCACCGCGTGGCGTCGACCGAGGCTGCGTGAGGGCGCTGTTGCGCGAGCGTCTCCGTTCGCGCAACAGCCGTCGGCGGCTCGGCCCCGACGCTGGAGGAGGCCGGCGCCGACCTGGTGCAGTCGCCCAGCGCGGCGCTCACTCCCGGTCGGCCCGCTCCCGCGCGGCGCGCGCCTCCGCGAGTCGCGTCGCGGCCGCTTCGTGCTCGGCGCGACGCGCGGCGGCGGCGCGCTCGGCCGCCTCCAGCTCCCGTGCCGCCGCCGCCAGCTCGTCCTCCGCCGCTGCGACCGCGGCGTCGGCCCGCTCGATCCGCCGCGCCCGCTCCGCCGCCGCGCGCTCCGCTGCGGCCTTCTCGGCCGCGGCGCGCTCGGCGGCGGCTTTCTCGGCCGCGGCGCGCTCGGCGGCGGCTTTCTCGGCCGCGGCGCGCTCGGCGGCGGCTTTCTCGGCCGCGGCGCGCTCGGCGGCGGTCTTCTCGGCCGCGGCGCGCTCGGCGGCGGTCTTCTCGGCCGCTGCGCGCTCGGCGGCGGTCTTCTCGGCCGCTGCGCGCTCGGCGGCGGTCCGCTCCAGCTCTGCGGCTTCCGCGGCGGCGGGCGCCGCGGCGGAGTCGTCGGCCGCGGGAGCCCCCATTCGGGCGGCGTCCTGGGGTGCCGCCCTTCTCGGCGCGGCAGGCGCGGCGTCTCGAGCGGCCGCTCTTCTCCCTGCGGCGCGCGGCGCGGGCGCCGCCGGCGGCACGATCCCGCCGAGGTCGCCGAAGCCGCTGGCGACCTGCTCGCGCAGCAGCCGGCTGCGCGCGATCTCGGCGAGCACGTCGGCGTCGACGGCAGCGGCGCGCAGCGTGGCGCGGATCTTCTCCAGCGTCGGCGGATCGGTCGCCGGCGCGGCGGCCGCGACCGCATCGGCGGCGGCGCGGACGCGCTGCTCGGCGTCGCGCAGCGAGGTCGCGTCGGCGCCGCCGCCGAGCAGGTCGCGGTGGGCGGCGTGCAGCGCATCGACCGCTTCGGCGAGCGCGCCGACCAGCTCGGGACGCTCGCGCGCCGCGACGTTCAGCGCCCACGCAGCCCGCGTCGGCCGCCGCAGTCTTCTCACGCGCGCGGCGCCGGCTCTGTCGCCAGCCTCCCGCAGCCGCTTGGCGAGCGCGTCGCGCGCCGCGACGAACTGCTCGGGAGCCGCCGCGTAGAGCGCCGCGATCGCGTCGTCGTCGGAGTCGGACCTCACGTCGCGAGACGCTAGCGCGGTCGCTGGTGGGCGCGGCGGTGGCACCAGCACCCCGGCCTGAGGGAGGAGGGGCGACTTGGGGGTGCATATCACCCCCAGGGCGCCACTGGTCCGCTCAGGCGGTCGCGCTGTGGGAGCGGGCGGAGAGCGCGCTCGAGCTGCCGATCCTCTAGCTGGCCACGACGGGCTCGGAATCGCCGTCCGCGCCGGCCACGCGGAACTCCGCCTCCGTGCGCTCGCGCACCTGCTCGACGGTGACGCCGGGCTGGGTCTCGACGAGCACGAGCTCGCGGGAGCCGTCGGCGGCGCGCGGGAGGTCGAAGACGGCGAGGTCGGTGATCAGCCGGTCGACGACGCCGCGGCCGGTCAGCGGCAGCGTGCAGGCGGGCTTGACCTTCGACTCACCGGCCTTGCTGAGGTGCTCCATCACGACGACGGTCCGCTTGGCGCCGTGGACGAGGTCCATCGCGCCGCCCATGCCCTTGACGAGCTTGCCGGGGACCATCCAGTTGGCGAGGTCGCCGCCGGCCGACACCTCCATGCCGCCAAGGATCGCCAGGTCGACGTGGCCGCCGCGGATCATCGCGAACGACTCGGCGCTGTCGAAGTAGGCGTGGCCGGCGACGGCGGTGACCGTCTCCTTGCCGGCGTTGATCAGGTCGGGGTCGACCTCGTCCTCGGTCGGGTAGGGGCCGATGCCGAGCAGGCCGTTCTCGGACTGGAGCAACACGCCGGCTCTGGCGACGCCGACGTCGGCCAGCAGCGTCGGCATGCCGATCCCGAGGTTGACGACCATGCCGTCGGCGATCTCCTGCGCGGCGCGGGCGATGATCAGCTCGCGCGGGGTGACGGTGGCGCTCATCGGCTCGCCACCATCCGCCGCTCGATCCGCTTCTCGCCCGGCGGCGCCTGCACGACGCGCTGGACGTAGAGCCCCGGCGTGTGGATCGCGTCGCCGTCGAGCTCGCCGACCTCGACCAGCTGCTCGACCTCCGCGATCGTGACGCGGCCGGCCGCGGCGGCGAGCGGGTTGAAGTTGCGGGCGGTGCGGCGGTAGACGAGGTTGCCGAGCGCGTCGCCCTTCCATGCGCGCACGAGCGCGAAGTCGGCGACGATCGCGTGCTCGAGCACGTGGTCGCGCCCGTCGAAGGCGCGCGTCTCCTTGCCGTCGGCGACCGGCGTGCCGACGCCGGCCGGCGTGTAGAAGGCCGGGATCCCGGCGCCGCCGGCGCGCAGCCGCTCGGCGAGCGTGCCCTGCGGCACCAGCTCGACCTCCAGCTCGCCGGAGAGGAACAGCCGCTCGAAGGTCTTGTTCTCGCCGACGTAGGAGGAGACCATCTTGCGGATCTGCCCGTTGGCGAGCAGCAGGCCGAGGCCGGCGTCGTCGACTCCGCAGTTGTTGCTGACCGCGGTCAGGTCGCGCGCCCCCTGGTCGCGCAGGGCGGCGATCGTCGCCTGCGGGATCCCGCACAGGCCGAAGCCGCCGACCGCGAGCGTCGCGCCGTCGCGGACGTCGGCGACCGCCTCCGCCGCGCTCGCGACCACCTTGCCCGCCGTTCCCGTCGTCATCGCTCCTCCTTCGTCTCGCGTCGGTGCGCGTCACGGCCACTGTGAGGCGCGGCGATTGAGAAGTCCAAGACCAAACCAGTCCGACTGTTATAAGTGGCGCTTATGGAACTGCGGCAGCTGCGCTACCTCGTCGCGCTCGCCGACGAAGGCCACTTCACGCGCGCGGCGGCCCGCTCGCGCGTCGCCCAGCCGGCGCTGTCGCAGCAGATCCGCAAGCTGGAGGAGGAGCTGGGCGTCGCGCTCGTCGACCGCACGACGCGCCGCGTCGCGCTGACCGCCGCCGGCGCGGCGCTGGTCGCGCGCGCACGGCGGGTGCTCGCCGAGCTCGACGCCGCCGACGCCGAGCTGCAGCAGCTGACCGGACTGCTCGCCGGCCGTCTCACGATCGGGATCACGACGACCCCCGGCCCGCTCGACCTGGTGCCGCTGCTGGAGCGCTTCCACGCCCGCCACCCCGCCGTCGAGCTGGTCGTGCGCGAGGGGCTGAGCGTCCGCCTGGCCGCGGAGCTGCGCGCCGACGCGCTCGACGTCGCGCTGCTGTCGGGCGCCGCGCCGGAGGACCGCGGCCGGCTCGAACTGGAGCCGCTGGCGCGCGAGCCGCTGGTCGTCGCGCTCGGCCCCTCGCATCGGCTCGCCGGCCGGCGCCGGATCGCGATGCGCGAGCTGCGCGACGAGAGCTTCGTCGCCTTCCGCGAGGGCGCGACGATCCGCGAGGCGGTCGCGCGCGCCGCGCTCGACGCCGGCTTCGCGCCGCGGATCGCCTTCGAGATCCAGGAGGTCGCCCGCGCCCGCGCGATCGTCGCCGCCGGCCTCGGCGTCGCCGTGCTGCCGCGCTCCGACGCGACCGCGCCCGGTCCCCCCGTCGCGACGGCCGCGCTCGTGAAGCCGGCGCTGACGCACGCGATCTCGCTCGCCGTCCGCGGCGGCCGCCGTCACGCTCCCGCCGCGCGGGCGCTGCTGGCGCTGGCGCGCGAGACCTACGGCGCCGGCGACCGGCGCCGGTCGCGCCCCGCGCCGTCGGTCGATTCGTCATGATCGGCCCGATGGCATGGGAGATCGGCCCGGGCGTGATCGAGCTGCCCGACGGCGCGCGCCTGCGCGGCCGCGGGCTCCGCGACGGCGCGATCCCCGAGCCGCCGCCGGAGTGGGGCCTCTACCTGCTCGGCAGGCCGCCGGCGGACGCGCCGTGGCCCGGCCGGTGGCTGCGCTGCCGGGACTTCTCCGTGCCGCGCGACCTCGCCGACGCGCGTTCTGCGTTCGAGGAGGCCCATCGCCGCGCGCGCGACGGCGTGCGGGTCGAGGTGGCATGTGGCGGCGGCAAGGGGCGCACGGGCGTCGCGCTGGCGTGCATCGCGCAGCTCGCCGGCGTCCCCGCCCACGAGGCGACCGCGTGGGTCCGTCAGCGCTACGACTCCCGTGCGGTCGAGACGCCGTGGCAGCGGCGCTGGGTGCGGCGCTTTGCGGCTGGCGGTTCGGTGCCGCCGGCGCAGCGTTCCAGCGGCCGTTTGGATTAATTGAGCGCATGCACGACGGCACCTGCGCCCCGACGACCGTCGGGGCGCTGGCGGTCCGAATCAGCACCGGAGCTGGTTGGTGCGCACCCACATGTCGCTGCTGTTGCCGTCGGTGTGGCCGAACGACCAGAAGACCCCGCTGTGGACGACCGTGTAGTGGCCGTGGAACGCCTGGCCGGTGTGCAGGATCCAGTCGACCGGACCGATGCCCGGGCCGTCGCCGTACAGGTAGACGTTGCTCTGGTTGGCGACGCAGGTGAACGCCGGCGTGCCGCCAGCAGCGGCTGTTCCGGCGGTACCGAGTGAGAGGGCCGCGGCGCTCGCGAGCCCGACGATGCAGTGACGGAGCTTCATCCGTACGTCCTTCCAGTTGTTGAGTTGACGCCATGGCCTCGCACCGCGCGCATCATTGAGCATGCCGAGTCCAAGTACGGGCGACAGATGCTTCATAATCAATTGAGGATCGACCCGGATCCATCGGGTCGCGCGGTGTGTCTCCCAAGCCGACCGTACATTGATGAGCCGTCGGAAGCAAGCGGTTGATGTCCGTCAATTCGCACAAGTTTCATTAGCTGACGGGCGCGCGCGACCAGGTTTATGTGGTCCGCCGGCGACATCCAGGTCAAAAGCCCTGAAAGAGGTCTTACTGCCCTGTGGTGAAAAGGTGAGGCATGGGCCCGTCGTCGCAGGCGTGTACGAAAGACGTCACCTGAGTGTGACAGCGAAGTGGCAGATCAACGCGTCGTCGCAGCGACGCGCAGCAAGCGGAGGACCGGGTCGGAGGCGCCGTGCAGGCGGAGGCCGGCCGCGTGGAGCAAGACGAGCTGCTCGATCGCCGCCGCGGCGATCGGCTCCCCGGACAGCAGCGCGTCGCGCCGGCGGCGTCGCGTGACGCGGTTGATCGGCCGCCAGCGGGTGTGAGAGCATCGCTCGCCGATGTCTCGGGGCCGTCACTAGCGTGGAGCTTCGCCACCTCCGATACTTCCTGGCGGTCGCCGACACGGGCTCGGTCACGCGCGCGGCGAGCGCGTGCTTCGTCGCCCAGCCGTCGCTGTCGCGGCAGCTGAAGCGGCTGGAGGAGGAGCTGGGCGTCGCGCTCTTCCGCCGCGACGCCGGACGGCTGCAGCTCAGCCCTGCCGGCTTGCAGTTCGTCGAGATCGCGCGGGATCTCGTCGCTCGCGCCGACCGCGCGCAGGCGACGGTGGCGGCCCTCAAAGAGGGCGAGGCGCCGCGGCTGACGGTCGCCGCGCCGCCGACGACGATCGCCGACGTGATCGCGCCGTTCCTCGCCACCACGACGCCGGACGACCCCTTCATCACCGCCCACGAGACGGTGCCCGCGGCGGCCTACGACGCGCTCGCGCGCGGCGCCGACGTGGCGATCTCCTCCGCGCCGCCGCCGACGCAACTGATCGGCGAGCCGCTCGCGCGCCTTCCGATCCTCGCCTACGTGCGCGCCGACCATCCCCTTTCGCGCCGGCGCGCGGTCGCGATCGACGAGCTGGCAGCGGCGGGGCCGCTGCTGCTGCTGACCGGCGAGCACGGCACGCGCCAGCGGTTCGATCGCGCGGCGGTCGACGCCGGCGTCCGCTACCAGGTCGCGTTCGAGACCGGCTCCTCGCAGATCGCGCAGGCGCTCGCGGCCGCCGGTCACGGGATCGCCGTCGTCTCCGACGATCCCCGCTACGGCCTCCACCCGCTCGCGATCGAGGGGCAGCGAGACAGGCTGTGGATCGACCTCTTCGCGGCCTGGGATCGCGATCACTACGCGGTCGACACGATCCGGTGGTTCGTCAGCCGTCTGGTCCGCTACTGCATCCATACCTACGGATCAGAGGCCGCTCCGCCCGGGATGCGCCAGATCGCATAGGCCAGGTCGCCGCCGCCCGAGCCGGCCGCCCAGCCATGCCTCGAAGCTATCGCCTGCGCCCGCCACAGGCATTGGACAGCATGGGATCGCCCGGCGAGCATGTCGCGCCGTTGAACGTGACTCGGGAGAGAGCCATGAAGCGCACGCGACGTCTTGCGAAGTTCGGGGCGGCCACAGCGGTGGCCGCGATGGTGGCGGCCGGCTGCGGCAGCAGCGGGGGAACCGGCACGGGCTCGGGCTCGGGCCCCGCCGGCACGTCGATCCTCGACGTGGCGACGACCGCCGCCGTGACGACCTGGGATCCGGTCAAGAGCTTCTCGACCGAGGTCTACTACCTCGCGAACGTCTACGAGCCGCTGCTGTGGGCCAACCCGCCCGGCGCCGCCGAGCGCTTTCGTCCCGGTCTCGCGGTCAGCTGGAGAAGATCGGCGGACGCGAAGACCTGGACCTTCAGACTGCGCTCCGGGGTGACCTTCCACGACGGCTCGCCGCTGACGGCGGCCGCGGTCAAGCAGTCGATCCTCGCGGTCAAGGACCGCGGCGGCGCCTCCTTCCTGTGGAGCGCGCTCGACCGCATCGAGACGCCCGACGAGCAGACGGTCGTCTTCCGCATGTCGGCGCCGACCGAGGTCGACGTCGCGGCCTCGTCGATGTACGGCGCCTGGATCGTCGCGCCGAGAGCGCTCGCCGCCGCCGCCAGAGACGAGCGCTGGTTCGAGCGCGGCCGCGACGCCGGGACCGGCCCGTACTCGATCGCCGAGTACACGCCCGGCAAGCAGGTCGTGCTGAGAGCGTATCCGGGCTACTGGGGCGCGTCCGAGAACGGCGGAGCGTTCCGCACCGTCAACGTGCAGATCGCCGCCGACGCCGTCGCGCAGCAGCAGATGCTGCAGAGCGGGCAGGTCGACATCGCCAGCTCGCTGCCGCTGGAGAACGTCGCGCAGTTCGAGCACGACGACCGCTTCGCCGTCGAGGTCTGCGAGAGCAGCCTCAGCTATCTCGGCTTCTTCAACACGACGCGCAGACCGCTCGACGATCCGAAGGTCCGGCGCGCGCTCGCGCTGGCGCTGCCCTACGACGAGATCATCGACGTCGGCGCCGAGGGCTTCGGGACCGCCGCGCGCGGCCCGGTGCCGAAGGGCGTCTTCCCCTACGACGAGGAGATCCCGGCCTCGGCGCAGGATCTCGCGGAGGCGAGACGGCTGCTCGCCGAGGCCGGGCACCCGAACGGCGGCTTCACGCTGCGGCTCACCTACGCCGCCGAGAACGACCAGCAGAAGCAGTTCGCGCCGCTGATCAAGGACGCGCTCGCGAAGATCGGTGTGAAGGTCACGCTCTCCGGCAAGCTGTTCAACCAGCAGTGGGAGGAGGCGAAGGGCGACCCGCGCAAGGCCCAGGACATCTTCCTGCTGCTCTACTGGCCGACCGCGAGCGACGCCGGGTCCGACAACCTCGCGACCCTCTTCCGCTCCAGCGAGAGACCGTTCTTCAACCTCAGCTACTGGAGAAGCGCGACGTACGACAGGCTCGTCGACGAGGCGATCGGCCTGACCGCGACCGACCGCGACGGCGCGCAGCGGCTCTACACGAGAGCGATGCGGCTGCTGATCGACGAGGCGCCCGGCATCTACCTCTACGACGTGCGCCGGCCGGTCGTCGTCGCCAAGGGGCTGACCGGCCTCGAGTGCAACCCCAACTACTCGTTCAACCTCTTCTTCCACGAGCTCGGGACCGGGGCCGCCTGAGCGGGGCGCAGGAGGATGGCACGCTTCCTGGCGCGCCGGGCCGCCACCGCGATGGTGGTCCTGCTCGGCGTCAGCTTCATCACGTTCATGCTCGCGCGGGTCGTCCCGGCTGACCCGGCGGCCTCCTACGTCGGGCAGCACGCGCGCCCGGCCGAGGTCGAGGAGGCCCGCCGGGCGCTCGGGCTCGACCGGCCGCTGCTGGAGCAGTACTGGACCTACCTGAAGGACGTCGCCTCGGGCGACTGGGGCACGTCGATCGGCACCAAGCGGTCGGTGCTCAGCGAGATCGGCAGCCGCTTCCCGGCGACGCTGGAGCTGCTGCTGGCGGCGATCGCGATCGCCGCCGTGCTCGGGACGGTGCTCGGCGTGGTCGCCGCGCGCCGCCACGGCCGGGGGCTCGACGCCGCGCTGCGGCTGTTCAGCACGGCCGGCATCTCGATGCCCGCCTTCTGGCTCGGCCTCGTCCTCCAGATCGTCTTCTGCTATCGGCTCGGGCTGCTGCCGCCGACCGGCCGCTACGCAAGCGACCTGCAGTTCACCTCGCCGGTCGAGCAGATCACCGGATTCGTCTTGTTCGACAGCCTCGTGACGGGGAACTTCGCCGTCTTCGGCAGCGCGGTCGAGCACCTGCTGCTGCCCGCGCTGACGCTCGCCGCCTATCCGACCGGCGTGATCGCGCGGATGGTCCGCGCCAGCATGCTGGAGGCGCTGAGTCAGGACTACGTCCGCGCGGCGCGCGCGTACGGGGTGCGCGAGCGGGTGGTCGTCTGGCGGATCGCGCTGCGCAACGCGCTGCCGCCGGCGACGACCGTGCTCGGGCTGACGCTCGCGTACCTGTTGACCGGGGCCTTCTTCGTCGAGGTCGTCTTCAACTGGCCGGGGCTCGGCCAGTTCACCGCCGACGCGCTGCTCAGCTCCGACTACCCGGCGATCATGGGCGTCACGCTGCTGGGGGCGATCGGCTACATCCTCGTGAACCTCGCCGTCGATCTCGTGCAGGCGCGGCTCGACCCGCGGGTGCGGCTCTCATGAGCGCGGAGCTGGCCACGCTCCCGCGGGCGGCCGCGTCGCCGGCGCCGCGCTCGCGCCTGCGCGGCGCGTGGGAGGTCTTCGCCCGCGACCGGCTCGCGCTGGTCGGCCTGGCGATCGTCGTCCTGCTCGTGCTGGTCGCGGTGCTCGCGCCGTGGATCGCCCCCGATCCCGCGCAGGGGCGCGGCGCGGCCGCGGTCGCGCAGCGCAACCTCGCGCCGTCGCTCGACCACCTGCTCGGGACCGATCCGCTCGGGCGCGACGTGCTGAGCCGAGTGATCTTCGGTGCCCGCTCGGCGCTCGGCGTCGCGCTGGCGGTCGTGTCGCTCGCGATCGCGATCGGCGTCCCGCTCGGGCTGCTCGCCGGCTATCGCGGCGGATGGGTCGACGAGGCGATCATGCGCGTGACCGACACCTTCCTCGCGTTCCCGCCGCTGCTGCTGGCGATGGTGATCGTCAGCCTGCTCGGCCCGAGCCTCCGCAACGCCGCGCTCGCGCTCGCGATCTCGTGGTGGCCGTGGTACGCCCGCCTCGTGCGCGGCGTCGCCGCGTCGCTGCGCGAGCGGCCGTTCGTGGAGGGGGCGCGGGCGCTCGGGCTCTCCGACGCGGCGGTGATGCGGCGCCACCTGCTGCCGAACGCGCTCGGCCCGATCGTGGTCCAGGCGACGGTCGACGTCGGCTCGGTGATCCTCGCCGCCGCGTCGCTCGCCTTCCTCGGCCTCGGCGCCCAGGCGCCGGCGCCCGACTGGGGGCTGATGGTCTTCGACGGGCGCGCCGCGATCTTCGACCACTGGTGGTATTCGACCTTCGCCGGGCTGGCGATCTTCCTCGCGGTGCTCGGGTTCAACCTCGTCGGCGACGCGCTGCGGGACGCGCTCGATCCGCGGGAGGCGCGCCGATGAGCGCGCTGCTGGAGATCGAGGGGCTGAGCGTGACGATCCGGCGCGGCCGGCACGAGAGCACGCCGGTCCGCTCGGTCGACCTGCGCGTCGACGCCGGCGAGGTCGCCGGCGTCGTCGGCGAGACCGGCTGCGGCAAGACGCTGACCGGCCTCGCGACGCTCGGCCTGCTGCCGCCCGGCAGCGTCGCCCGCGGCAGCGTGCGCGTCGCCGGGCGCGAGGTGACGACGATGGACGAGCGGACGCTGCGCGAGCTGCGCGGCCGGGAGGTCGCGATGGTCTTCCAGAACGCCGCGACGGCCTTCGACCCGGTCACGACGATCGGCCGCCAGCTGACGCGCGTGATCGGGATGCGCGACCGATCCCGGGGCGGCGCCGCGACCGCAGCCGCCGTCGAGCGGCTGCGGTCGGTCGGCCTGCCCGAGCCCGATCGCGTGATGGGGAGCTACCCGCACCAGCTCTCGGGCGGGATGCTGCAGCGGGCGATGATCGCGCTCGCGCTGTCGGCCCGGCCGCGGCTGATCGTCGCCGACGAGCCGACGACCGCGCTCGACGTGACGGTCGCACGGCGCGTCCGGCGCCTGCTGCTCACGCTCCAGCAGGAGCACGGCTTCGGCGTCGTCTTCATCACCCACGACCTCGCCGAGGCGCGCGACCTCTGCACCTCGGTCAACGTCCTGTACGCCGGCACGGTCGTCGAGTCGGGACCGGTCGAGCAGGTGCTCGACGGGCCGGCCCATCCGTACACGCGGGCGCTGCTCGCCGCGCTGCCCCGGCTCGACGCGCCCGCGAGACGGCTCGCGTCGCTGGCGGGGACGGTGCCGCGCAGCGACGCGGCGGTCGCCGGCTGCCTGTTCGCGAACCGCTGCGCGGAGGCGTTCGAGCGCTGCCGGCACGAGCGTCCGCGGAGCCGTGCGGTCGACGACGATCGCACCGCGGCCTGCCATCTCTGGGAGGAGGCGCGATGACCGCCGCCCTGCTCGAGGTCGACGGCCTGGTCAAGCAGTTCGGCCGCCACGGCGCCCGCGCCGTCGACGGCGTCGACCTGCGGCTGGTCGAAGGCGAGGCGCTCGCGATCGTCGGCGAGTCGGGCTCCGGCAAGACGACGCTGGCGCGCTGCCTGCTCGGGCTGATCGAGCCGAGCGCCGGGACCGTCCGCCTCTGCGGCGCCGATCTCGCGTCGCTGCCCCGGCGGCGGCGGCGGGCGGTGCGCGCACGGGCCCAGATCGTCTTCCAGAACCCGCTCGCGTCGCTCAACCCGCGCATGACGGTCGAGCGGCTGGTGGCGGAGCCGCTGCGGCTCCACGCCGGCCTGCGGGGAGAGCGGCTGAGCGAGCGCGTCGACGCGCTGCTCGGCGACGTCGGTCTCGACGCCGGCCACCGGCGGCGCTATCCGCACGAGCTGTCGGGCGGACAGGCGCAGCGCGTCGCGATCGCCCGTGCGCTGGCGTGCGAGCCGTCGCTGCTGGTGCTCGACGAGCCGACCTCGGCGCTCGACGTCTCCGTGCAGGCCCAGATCCTCAACCTGCTCGCCGACCTGCGCGACCGGCACGGGCTGGCGTACCTGCTGATCTCCCACGACCTCGCCGTCGTGCGGAACCTCTGCACGCGCGTGGGGGTGATGTTCGCGGGACGGTTGGTGGAGGTCGGGGAGGCCGGCGCCGTCTTCGCCGCGCCGCGCCATCCCTACACCGCGGAGCTGCTCGCCTCGGCGCCAGGCGCGGGCCGCGCCGCGCTCATGGCCGGCGAGGAGGCGGCCGACCCGGGCGGGCCGCGCCGCTCCGGCGGCTGTCACTACGCGCCGCGCTGCGCGCGACGCGCCGAGCTGGACGGTCCCGAGGCGTGTGCGCGCGACCGGCCGACGCTCCCGGACGGCGCCGACGGCGCCGCCTGCCACTTCGCCCTTGCAACGCGGCGCGAGGGGCGCGCCCATCACGACGAAGGTGTTTCACTGTGAACCGGATCATTGGCATCGCGGCCGTCCAGGTCGCTCCCGTCGCGTACGACGTCGAGGCGACCTTCCGCTCGTTCGAGCAGCACGTGCGACAGCTGGCGGCGAGCGTGCCGTCCGCCGTCCTGCACGTCTTCCCCGAGTTCTACCTGCCGGCGCTCGGCAGCTATGACGAGCCGGCGCCCTCCGGGTGGGCGAGCGCCGTCGCCGAGCCGATCCCGGGTCCGACGACCGAGCGCGTCGCCGAGCTGGCGCGCGAGGTCGGGAAGTGGATCGTGCCGGGATCGCTGGTCGAGCGGGCCGGCGACGCGCTGCACAACACGACGGTCGTGATCGGGCCCGACGGGGAGCTGGTGGCCGCCTACCGGAAGCTGTTCCCGTGGATGCCGCACGAGAACAGCGTCCCCGGCGATCGCTACGTGACGTTCGACGTCCCGCGCGTCGGCCGCTTCGGGCTGGCGATCTGCTACGACGGCTGGGTCCCGGAGATCTCGCGCACGCTCGCGTGGATGGGGGCGGAGGTGATCCTGCAGCCGACCTACACGCGCAGCATCGACCGCGAGCAGGAGCTGGTGCTCGCGCGCGCGAACGCGATCGCCAACCAGCTGTACGTCGTCAACCCCAACATCGGCGGCCTGTTCGGCACCGGGCGCAGCACGATCATCGATCCCGAGGGACGGGTGCTCGCGCAGGGGGCGAGCGGCGAGGAGTACCTCAGCGCCTTCCTCGACCTCGACCTCGTCGCGACGGTGCGCGAGCACGGCACGGCCGGACTCAACCAGCTGTGGAAGCAGCTGCGCGACTTCCCGCCGCCGTTCCCGCCCGCGCTGGAGAGCTATGCGGCCGGCGAGATCATGCGCGACCTCGGCCCCCTGCGGGCGCCCGCGGCGCGGCCGTGCGCGCCGCCGACCCGCGCGTAGCGCCCGCGGCGGCGTCGCATGCCTGCAAGGCATGCGACCGTGGGAAGCGGGCATTGGATCGGCGCGGCCGGCTCGTCGAGACTCGCACCGCACTCGTGTGAGCGGCGGCGCGGCCGAGGCCGCGCCGCCCCGATCGACTCGGAGGTGAGTCGTGTCCAGATCCACTGGCATGCGGCCGGCTGCCCGTGCGCGCAGACGCGCGGTCGCCGGCCTCTCGACGACGGCGGCCGCGCTCGCCGCGGGGCTCGCGCTCGCGGCGACGGCGGCCGCGATCCCGGTCCCGGACGACCCGCTGACAGGCTCGGGCGCCGTCGCGCGCACCCTGCTGACGAGAGCCGACCTGACCAGCGGCGCGAGCACAGCGCCGGTCTCCGACGGCGCCTTCGCGCTGCCTGCGGCCGCCGCCCCGCCGAGACACGACTTCGAAGGGACGCTGACGCTCGAGAACACCGCGACCGGGGGCGGCTTCAAGGAGATCGTCGACACCGACTCGCGCACGTCGAGAGCCGACAGCCCCTGGAAGCACCTGCCGCCGTTCTCGGTGACGCTCGTGCAGAACGGCAGCCACCTGATCCCGACCAAGCGCGGTCTCACATACACCGGCAGCCCGACCTACAACCTCGTCGTCAGCCCGGGGCGCGTCTGGAGCGAGAGCGGCGACGGCGGGATGACGCGGGCGGCGCTGCCGTTCGCGCTGGTGGAGCGCAACGCCAACTGCGTCCACAACGGGGTGCTCACGTTCCTGTTCGACGACGCGACGACGACGCAGGCGCGCTACCAGGTGACCCAGGAGACCTGCCGCTACCAGAAGAACGACATGTGGGGCCAGCTGCCCGTCACCGTCAGACGATTCGCCGTCCCGGGCGCCGCCGCGATCGAGGACGCGTACGCGACCGAGGTCGGCGACCGCCTGCCGACGAAGCCGATCGCGGCGCTCGCGACCGACCACCCGTCGGCCGGGCTCGACCTGAGCAGATTCGGCGGCGGCATCTCGGCGGCCCACATGAGCGCGTACGGCGTCGTCGTGAACGGCGTCAACTACACCGGCGGCTGCGGGACGCGGTACGGGACCTACGCCTTCTGCGACCAGCTGCTGCTGCCGTCGTACTCGACCGCGAAGTCGGCCTTCGCCGGGACCGCCTTCATGCGGTTGGCGCAGCTCTACGGCGGCTCGGTCGCGAACGAGTCGATCGGCAGATGGGTGCCGGAGACGGCGGGCGCCGCGGGCACGTGGAGCGACGTGACGCTCGACAACGCGCTCGACATGGCGACCGGCAACTACGCGCTCGCCGGTTACGAATCTGACGAGAACAGCCTCAAGATGACGGCGTTCCTCACCGCCGAGTCCTACGCCGACAAGATGGCGAAGGCGCTGGTCTTCCCGCGCAAGGCGACGCCGGGGACCAAGTGGATCTACCACACCTCCGACACCTTCCTCGCCACGCGCGCGCAGAACGCGATCCTCCGGTCGCACCAGGGCAGCGGGGCGGAGATCTTCGCGATGCTGCGCGACGACGTCTTCAAGCCGCTGAAGCTCGCGCCGGAGACGTGGGAGAGCGAGCGAACCGACAACAGCCCCACCGGCGCGGCATGGGGCGGCTACGGCCTGGTGTGGACCACGGACGCGATCGCGAAGGTCGCGAAGCTGCACAACAACGACGGCGGCAGAATCGCCGGCGCGCAGGTGCTGAGCCCGACCGCGCTCGCGGCGTCGATGCAGAGAGACCCGGCCGACCGCGGTCTCACCACCAGCGGCCCCACGCCGTTCAAGTACAACAACGGCTTCTGGGCGCTGCAGTTCACGCCCGCGGCCTACCCCCAGTACAGATGCTCGTTCTACGTGCCGTTCATGTCCGGCTACGGAGGAATCACCGTCGCGATGGCGCCCAACGGGGCGACGTACTACTACTTCAGCGACAACAACGAGTTCGCCTGGGCCGGCGCCGTCAACGAGACCGCGAAGATCGCGCCGATGTGCTGACCGCCGCCGACGCCCCCGGCCAGGAGGCTGGGGGCGCTCCGCGGATCCCCGGGGAGCGTCGCTGCGACGGCCACCTGCAGTCACCCGGGTGAAGGTGCGCCTGGCGGGTCCGCAGCGGGCATCGCGCCGCTACAGTCGCCGTCGTCGATGCAACCAGGTTCGCGTTCCGCCAGGTACCGGATCTCACCGGGCAGGGGGATGCATGTCGGGGCGTGAACGCTGTCGATCGGCTCGGCCGGCGACGGGTCGGCCGCTGTCGCGCGGGGGCCTCGTGGGAGGGGCTGTGGCACTCGCGATGATCGTGGTCGGCTGCGGCAGCGGGGCTGATGGCGACGGTGGGGTCGAGCGGTCCGCAACGATCGAGCGGGACCCTGCCGGTGACGTCATCGACTACCGCGCCGCCGACCGGCTGCTGGCGGAGCCGGATCTCGATCCGAGAACGTTCGCGCGAGCGGTGGCGGCCGACCGCCCCGACCTCGACCTGCGGGAGGCTCGACTCGCGACCGCGGGCCGGACGCTGAGGCTGAGCGTCAGAACCGAGGCGCCGATCGGGACCGCGACGCTCGAGCTCACCGCATCCGCAGATGAGAGCTGCGCAGACGCACAGCTCACCGTCTACATCCGGGTCGGCGGGGATGGCGAGACGACCGTCCGCGCGACCGACCTTCCCGACCGACCAGCCAGAGCGGTCAAGGCAGCGGTCGAGATCGACGGATCGCAGCTGACGCTCACGCTGCCGCTGAAGGCCGCTGCGAGGTTCCCACGATGGCATCTGTCGAGCTACGACACGCCGCCGGAACAGGCCATGACCGCCCGCTACGGCGACATGGTTCCGGAGTGGGGCATCGAACGCGTCGAGTTCACCCGCGGGACCGGCGCTCCCGTGGGCGCTCGCGCGCTACAGCGCACGCTCCACCATGCCGGACGGGCGCAGCGTCCCGCTCGTCTGCCAGGCCTTCGGTCGGCTGTTCGAAGGGCAGCTCGGGATGCTGCAGGTCGACGACGTCTTTCGTCCGCTGCCGCCGACGATCGGTGGATGCGCGGAGGAGAGCCTGACCGGCTTCGTTGGGGAGGGCGACAGCCTGCGGCTCGCGCGCGAGCCGCTCGGCGGATGCACCCTCTTCGGGCCCCCGGCACGTGATCGGCCTGCTTGCGAGAGACGAGATGTGCGCACGATCCGCAGCGGCATCCTCGGCCGCGGCATCGTCGGCCTCGCCGTCAGGACCGGCCAGAACCGTTGGCGCACGGTGCCGCTCGGCGAGGACGGCGCGTACATCCTCGCGCAACGCGGCCTCTTCACCGCCAGATCGATCCCGCCGCTGCGCGTGACCGCGACCCTGTGCGGCCCGAACGCCCGCCATGACCTCCTCGGGCTCTACCAAGCGGCTCGCAGAGGCTGCACCGTCACCTACGAGCTTCCGAACGGACCCCGTCCGGCGAGAGAATCGCCCGCATCCAGACGCGCGCGCCGGGCAGCGCGCCTCGACGTGCCGGTTCGCGTCGAGCGAGATCCTCGGGCGGCAGCGTCGGTCGCCTACCGGATCGCGTTTCGCATCCCGATAACGATCGCGACCGCGCTGGAGTTCTACACCTGGCGGATCACCGGCCCTTCAGCGCCGGCCTGCAAGCGCACCCGGTCGGCCGCGAGCACCTACCAGAGCTATCTCTGGACCGCGGGCAGAACCGTACGTCTGCCGCTCTGGCCGCCGAACAGCCGATCCGACTGGTGCCCGGGCAGATACACCGTGACGGTCGCGTTCACGCAGGCCTACGCCACCCGGGCGCACGGCAGAAGGAAGTCGGTCGTCCGTACCCGCTCCAAGAAGATCGGAACGGCCCACTTCACCGTCCCGCGGCACTGACGCCGGCGCTGCGAGGGGCGGCCTGCCGGGCTGTGCTGAGCGGCGCGCATCCACCACAGCCCGCTGCGCCGCGCCACCGGGGGCGGCTGAGCCCGCGCGAGAGCTGGTCGGCGCAGCGCGGCCCCGACCGCGGTCGGCGCCGCGCCGCCTCAGTCCAGGCCGGTGATGCGGATGCCGGTGTGCGTTCTGTTGCGGATGTTGAGACCGATCAGCAGCGGGGTGAGCGACTCGGCGATCCGGCTCGCCTCCAGCTTGCCTCCGTCGATCGCGCGCAGCCCGGGTACGAGCGAGAGCAGCTCGATCACCGCAGCCTTCTGCGCTCTGTCGTCGCCGCAGACGAGGGTGTCCTGATCGAGGGCGCGGTCGAGCCGCTCCAGATCCGCGGCGCTGATCGTGTGCAGGCCCGAGACCACCCCGACGTGCGCCGGCAGCAGCGCGCGCGCCTGCTGCGCGGCCGAGCCGTGCCAGACCCCCAGCACGTGGGTCGGACGGCCACCGACCGCGGGGGCGAGCGGCACGGTCGCGTCGAGCACGATCTGGCCCTCTCGCAACGCGGGAGCGATCGATCTCAACGTCGCGGCCTGGCTCGCGAACGGGACCGTCAGCACCACGATCGTGCCCGCGGCCGCGACCGCGTCCTCGTTGCGGGTGCCGTCGAAGCGGCCGTCGGGGCACGAGGCCGCGGCGCGCTCGGCTGCGGCGCGCGCTCTCGCCTCATCGCGCGAACCGATGGTGACCGGCACGCCGACGCTGCCGAGCCGGAGCGCCAGCCCGTAGCCAAGCGCGCCGGTGCCGCCGAGGATCGCCACCTTCTCTGCCATTGGGTTCCTTTCGGGGTTGGACTCGGTGCCGGGCGTCGGAGGAGCCGGACCGATCCGGTCGTCTGTCGTGATCTCGCACGTCGGTTGGGAATGCGCCCCGTCCGCTTCGGACGACGACGCTGGTGTGTCGCGCGAGGTCGCGCGCGCCTTCCGCTCTGCAGCATGGTTGACGTTCGTAGGCCTCCCGTTCCAACCAGGGTGCATCGCGGAAGGCGCGTGGTGCGCGATGCGGCACTGGCACCCTGCCGTCCCTCGTGTGAGTTCTTCAGTACAACTGAAGGACTTGTACACTATCACTACTTCACGATGCGGTATGGACCGCGTTGGTGGGCAAGGGAGGGACGCAATGGCCAAACCGGTCGTACGCGCGCATCAGAGAGACATCGACGAGCTCCCGTGGAGGCAGATCGCCGGCGGCTCCGGGTCGTTCGAGCGCGTCATCGCGCTCGACGAGGCGAACGGTTCCGCGACGCGGTTCCTGAAGCTCGAGCCAGGCGCCTCGCTGCCGGCGGAGCGGCTCGACCGCTGGGAGGAGACGTACGTGCTGGAGGGCGCGTTCGAGCGTGACGGGGTCGCGTACCGGGCCGGCTCCTACATCTGCCAGCGGCCGGGCGAGGCGCGTGCCGCCACCGCCTCGGCCGACGGCGCGCTCGTCTTCCAGCTGCGCGACTTCAACGACGTCCTCGACAAGGAGTCGGTCGCGTGGACCGCGGAGGCGCTCGAGGCGCTGCCGTGGGAGCGGATCCCCTACCGCGACGACGACTTCGAGCAGAAGGTGCTCTCCCAGGGCCCGTCCGGCTCGCTGACCGCGCTCGGTCGCATCGAGGCGGGGGCGCGCACGACCGAGCCCGACCTGCACGACTTCGACGAGGAGGTCCTGATCTTCGACGGCGCGTGCAGCTCGCACCGCGGCGTCTACCGTGCGGGGACGTACACGTGCATGCCCGCCGGCGCCGAGGACGGTCCGTTCGTGTTCGACGAGCGGCTGACCTGTCTGGAGATCAAGAACTACTCCTAGCGGCGATGGCGACGTGCACGAACACGACAACAGCGGCGGGGACGCCGGGAGGCGAGACGGAATGAGTGGTTGGGACGCGTACATCACGGAGCGGGACAAGAGACTGTTTCCGCTGACCGGATACGGCGAGCGCGGCGGCTTCGGCGAGCGACCGGTGCTGCTCGTGATCGACGTCTCCTACGCCTTCACCGGCGACGGCCCCGAGCCGATCTTCGAGTCGATCAAGAGATGGCACAACAGCGCGGGCGAGGCGGCGTGGAGAGCGATCGCCCAGATCCAGCGTCTGATCGCGGCCGCGCGCGAGCGGCGGCTGCCGATCTTCTACACGACCGGCCCGCAGGCGCCGATCGCCGGCGACTTCGGCATGGGCCGCTGGAAGGACAAGTGCGGCCGCGAGACCGAGGACCTCGAGCCCGAGCGGGCCAACCGGATCGTCCGCGAGATCGAGCCGGGACCGGCCGACGTCGTGATCGAGAAGGGCAAGTCGAGCGCCTTCTTCGGGACGCTGCTGCCCTCCTACCTGGCCGACCTCGGCGCCGACTCGATCATCACCTGCGGCGTCGCCACGAGCGGCTGCGTCCGCGCAAGCGTCAACGACGGCTTCTCCTACAACTACAGAATGATCGTCGTCGAGGAGGGGACGTTCGACCGCGCCGAGGCCTCGCACTGGGTCAACCTCTTCGACATGCACATGAAGTACGCCGACGTGCTCAGAGTCGACGAGGTGCTGGAGTACATCGGCACGCTGCCCGACGACCTGTTCGTCGACCGCATGCCGATCCTGAAGCGCGCCGCCGCCGGCGGGCTCGCGGCCCGCTGAGCGGGTGCGGCTGCGGGACGGCGCCGCCGCCCCGCAGCCGCGGCCTCAGCCGGCGGCGCCGTCAGCGATCATCACGTGCTTGACGTCGGTGTAGTCGTCGAGCGAGTACGCGCTCATGTCCTTGCCGTAGCCGGACGCCTTGTAGCCGCCGTGCGGCATCTCGGAGACGAGCGGGAGGTGGGTGTTGACCCACACGCAGCCGGCGTGGATCGCGCGCGAGGCGCGCATCGCGCGGCCGACGTCGGCGGTCCACACCGAGGAGGCGAGGCCGAACGGCGTGTCGTTGGCGAGCTGCAGCGCCTCCTCCTCGTCGGCGAACGGCTGCACGGTGACGACCGGACCGAAGATCTCCTCTTGGACGACGTCGTCGTCCTGCCGCGCGCCGGCGAGCACGGTCGGCTCGTAGAACGACCCGTCGGTGAGCGCGTCGGGGACGCGCCCGCCGGTGACGAGCTCGACGTGCGCCGGCCGCTCGTCGACGAAACGCGCCACGCGCGCGCGGTGGCCGAGCGAGTTGAGCGGCCCGAGCGTCGTCTCGGGCGCGAGCGTGTCGCCGAGCACGAGCTTGCGCGCCTCGGCGGCGAGCCCGTCGACGACCTTGTCGTAGACGTCCTTCGCCGCCAGCACGCGCGTCGCCGCGGTGCAGTCCTGCCCGGCGTTGAAGAATGCCGCGGTCGCGAGCCCGGGAAGCGCCGTCTCCAGGTCGGCGTCGTCGAAGACGATCGCCGGCGCCTTGCCGCCGAGCTCGAGGTGGAGGCGCTTGACGCCGTCCGCGGCGAGCCGGGCGATGTGCTGCCCGGTCGAGACCGAGCCGGTCAGCGAGACCATCGCGACATCGCGATGCAGCACCAGCGAGTCGCCGATCGCCGAGCCGTGGCCGGCGATCACGTTGAGCACGCCGGGCGGCAGCAGCTCGGCGCAGAGGCGACCGAGCGCGAGCGTCGTGACCGGCGTCGTGCGGGCCGGCTTGAGCACGACCGTGTTGCCGGCCGCGAGCGCCGGGCCGATCTTCCAGACGGCCATCATCAGCGGGTAGTTCCACGGCGCGATCTGGCCGACCACGCCGATCGCTTCGCGCCGAGTGAACGACGTGTGGCCCGCGAGGTACTCGTCGGCGGCGCGTCCTTCCAGGCAGCGCGCGGCGCCCGCGAAGAAGCGCAGGTTGTCGATCGCCAGCGTGACGTCCTCCTCCAGCAGCCCGGTGATCGGCTTGCCGGCGTCGAGCGCCTCGAGCCGCGCGAACCGCTCGGCGTCGTCCTCGAGCGCCTGCGCGACCCGCAGCAGCGCCTCCGCCCGCGCGCGCGGCGTCGCGCCGGACCAGGCGGGGAACGCGGCGCGCGCGGCCGCGACCGCGCGGTCGACGTCGGCCTCCGTCGAGACCGGCACCGTCGCGATCGCCGCCCCGGTCGCCGGGTTGACGACGGCCTCGGTGCGGTGGTCGGAGGCGGCGGTCAGCTCGCCGCCGACGAGGTTGAGCAGTTCTTCGGGCACGCTGTGCATCGATTCCTCCCTTGGTGGGGTCGAGAATTCGATGTTACTGAACATCTGGCCCCATGATTTTCATTCTTATTAAAACATCCCGCGAACATCTCGGGATCCTGCAGTCCTGCGGTGTTTCGCGTGCACGGCGTGTGCACGCGGATTGAACTTTTCCCGCGTTGTCCCTGGTAGGGTGTCCGAGTATGGGGGCTGATCGGCAAGCACCAGCGGCATCGGCAGATGGCGCCTCCGAGGACGAGCTCGACGGCGTGCGCCTCGGCGGCCAGCTGCGCGCGATCCGGACCGACCAGGGCTTGACGCTGCAGGAGCTGGCGGGGCGCGCCGGCGTCTCGCAGAGCCTGATCTCGCAGGTGGAGCGAGGCATCGCCAGCCCGTCGATCACGACGCTGCGGCGGCTTGCCGCCGCGCTCAACGTCCCGATCGCCGCGCTGTTCGTCGAGCACGACCAGGCGGAGAGCAGCGCCGAAGAGCTGGACGGCAAGCGGATCATCGTCCGAAGAGGCGAACGCAAGGGGCTGCGGGTGCAGCGCTCTCGCGTCGAGTACGAGCTGCTGACGCCCGACCTCAACCGGGCGATCGAGTTCCTGTGGATCGAGTACGCGCCGCGCTCGCGCACGCATCCGACGCCGATGTCGCATCCGGGCGAGGAGAACGCCGTCTGCATCGAGGGTACGGTCGTCGTCACGATCGAGGGGCGCGAGTACGTGCTCGGCCCCGGCGACAGCATCTCGTTCGACAGCGGCCGGCCGCATCAGGTCGAGAACCGCTCGGGCGAGCGGGCGGTGCTGGTCTCGGCGATCACGCCGCCGTCGTTCTGACGGCGGCTGACCGCGTCCTGGGGCGAGGACAAATTTCAATGTAGTTGCCCCGCTGTTACAGTGGGGCTGTGGAGGTGGTCTCATCGCAGGCGTCGCCGGCCGCGGCCGGCGGAGCGCCGTGGCGCCCGTCGCGGCCCGCCGGCATCGCGTTCGCGTTCACCGACGTCCTGTTCGTCGGGACCTCCTTCATCGCGTTCGCCGCGGTCGGCGGCTACCCGACCGCGACCGGGCAGGCGCTGCGCTACGCGCTGGTCGCCGCGGTCCTGCTGATGACGCTGCCGTCCGCGCGGCGCCGGCTGCCGTCGCGCCGCGACATGGTCGCGATGCTCGTGCTGTCGGCTGGCGGAGTCGTCGGCTCCAACGTCCTGACGGTCGCCGCGGTGCGCGAGATCGGGCCGGCGTCGACCGGGATGATCGTGGGCTGTCTGCCGGTGGCGCTCGCGCTGCTGGCGCCGCTGGCCGAGCGGCGCCGGCCGGCGCGGCGGAGCCTCGTCGCGGCGGTGCTCGTGTCGCTCGGCGTCGCGGTGCTCTCCGGCGGCGGCGCGCTGTCGCCGTTGGGCGCCGCGGAGGCGATCGGCGGCCTGCTGCTGCAGGCCGGCTTCATGGTCGCGATCGGCGGGTTCCTCGCGCGGCTCGGGGCGCATCGGGTCGCCGCGTGGACCTGCCTCGCGGCGGCGGGCGTCTCCGGTGGCGCGGCGCTGCTGCTCGACCCGTCCTTCGCCGCTCCGCGGGTCGGCGAGGCGGTCGCGATCGTCTATCTCGGGCTGTTCGTGACCGCGGCGGCGTTCCTCTGCTGGAGCTTCGCGGTGCTCACGCTCGGCGCAGAGCGGATGGGGCTGTTCGTCGGCGGCGTGCCGATGCTCGCGCTGGTCAGCGCGGTCGTGCTCGGGCACGACGCGCTGACGGTCAGCGCGACGCTGGGCTGCGCGGCGATCGTCGCCGGCGTGGTGTTCGGGTTGGGCGGCGAGCGATAGACGGCGTGGAGGCGGTCTTCAACTCAGTTGCAATCGAGTTGAAGAGTCTCTACACTCAGCCTTAAGAGAGGCCGTGCCGTCCTGGTCATGGCGTGAAAGGAGCTACGTGGCTGAGACTGTGGGAGTGATGCCCCCGTGCGTCACCATCTTCGACGAGGGCGGGGCCGTCGACGAGGCGCGCACGAAGGAACACGTCGACTGGTTGCTCGACGCCGGCGTCCACGCGCTGCTGGCACTGGGCACCTGCGGCGAGTTCTTCTCGTTCGAGACCGATGAGCGCGAGCGGCTGGCGGCGAAGTTCGTCGAGTGGGTCGACGGCCGCGTGCCGCTCTACATCGGCGTGATGGACACGTCGACCGACAAGGCGGTCCGGCTGGCGAAGGCCGCGGAGGCGGCGGGCGCGACTGGCGTCATGAGCGTCGCCCCGTACTACTCCAGCCCGCCGCGTCGGGAGGTCATGCAGTACTTCCGCGACATCGCCGCGGCGGTCGACATCCCGTTCATCGTGTACAACAACCCGCCCGCGTCGGGCGTCTCGCTGGAGACCGCCGACCTCGCAGAGCTGGCCAACGACGGCACCGCGAAGATCGTCAAGGAGTCGCACGGCGATCCCGCGCGGATCCACGACCTCAAGCTGACCGTTCCCGCCGACGTGCCGGTCCTCTACGGCGAGGACTACGGCGCCTTCGAGGCGATCTGCGGCGGCGCCGACGGCTGGGTCGCCGGCGTCAGCAACTTCATGCCGCACGAGGCGGTCAAGCTGTGGAACCTCGCCCGGAGCGGCGACCTCGAGGCGGCGCGCGAGCAGTGGTACCGGATCCTGCCGCTCGTGAACATGACCTCGATCAAGCCGATGTTCGGGCGCCCCGACGAGCGCCCCGACTTCATCCAGATCTTCAAGGCCGGCCTCGACCGGATCGGGCGCACCGGGGGCCCCTGCCGTCGCCCGCTGCTCCCGCTGCCGCCGGAGGACGTCCACTACCTGCACAGACTGATGGACGAGATCGGGCTGACCCCCGTCGCGGCCTGACGCCCGGCGAACCGACGACGAAGGAGAGCACCCACCGATGATCGACATCAGAGGCGCATTCGACTGCCACGTCCACACCGCGCCGTCGCTGTTCGAGCGGCCGTGGACCGCGTTCGAGACGGCCGAGGCCGCGCTCAGACAGGGGATGAAGGGCTTCGTCCTCAAGCATCACTTCCAGCCCTCGGTCGCCCAGGCGAGCGACGTGCAGAAGGCCTACCCGGAGCTGACGGTCGTCGGCGGCGTCGTGCTGAACCGCTACACCGGCGGCCTCAACCCGTACGCGGTCGAGTCGGCGATCAAGATGGGCGGCCGCGTCGTGTGGTTCCCGACGGTCGACGCGAAGAACCACTTCGACTACTTCGGCACCGCGAGCAGCTACGACGTCAGCGATGCCGGCGACGGCGGCCCGCAGCTGATCGGCGGCAACAAGGGCTTCGAGCGCCTCACGAGCGGCCCGGGCATCACCGCGCTGGGCGAGGACGGCGAGCTGCTGCCCGAGGCCAGAGAGATCGTCGACATCTGCGTCCGACACGACGTCGTGCTCGGCACCGCCCACCTCGGCCGCGAGGAGACCTTTGCCGTCTTCCGCTACGCGGCCTCGAGAAGAGCGAGACGGCTGCTGCTCGGCCATGCGCTGTGGAAGCCGCTCAACCTCTCGCTGGAGGAGCTGATCGAGATCGCCGACCTGGGCGTGACGATCGAGTTCGCGGCATCGATCTCGCTGCCGATCCCGTGCCACGCGTCGCCGGGGCTGGTCGTCGAGACGATCAAGGCGATCGGGCCGGAGCGCTGCATTCTCTCCTCCGACGCGGGCGCGGCGGTCTTCCCGATCGTCCCGGAGGCTCTGCGCAGCTACACCCAGTGCCTCGTCGACACCGGGCTGGACGAGGACGACGCCCACCGGATGCTCGCCGTCAACCCGGTGAGACTGGTGCTCGAGGGCGCACCCACGCCGCAGGGGAGCAACGGTTGACGCCAGCGATCCGCACCGTGCACTGGGGGACCGGGGCGATGGGCAGCCACGCGCTGCGCATCGCCGCGCGGACCCCGGGGCTCGCGGTCGCCGGCGTCGTCTCGCAGCGTTCGGCCGCCCATGCCGCGGCGACGCTCGCGCGTGAGGCGCCGGGCGCCGCCGGCGCCGTCGCCGGCGACGACCTCGCCGGGGTCGTCGCCCGCTGCGGCGGCGCGGACGTCGTGCTGCTCGCCACCCACGGCCATCTCGTCGACCTCGAGGCCCAGCTGACGGCCGCCTTCGAGCTCGGCCTGCGGGTCGTCTGCATCGGCGAGGACGCGATCTACCCCGCGGCCGTCGACGCCGAGCTGGCCCGCCGCCTCGAGCGGCTCGCGCAGCGGCGCGGGGTGGCGATGGTCGGCACCGGCGCCAACCCCGGCTACGTCATGGACTGGCTGCCGATGGTGCTCACCGCCGCGACCGCCGGCTGGACGAGCATCCGCGTGCGGCGGGCGAGCAGCCTCGCCCCGTTCGGCGAGACGGTGCTGCGCAGCATGGGCGTCGGCCTCTCGCCCGAGCAGTTCGGGGCTGCCGCGGCCCGCGGCGAGATCGACGGCCACGTCGGCTACGGCGCCTCGGTCGCCTTCCTCGCCGCCGGCCTCGGCGTGCCGCTGGAGATCGTCGACGACGTCTGCGAGCCGATCGTGCGCGAACGCCCGACCGAGCTCGACGGCCACTCCCATCCCGGCGGCGTGGTCGTCGGGGTCGACCAGCGCTGCCGCGCCGTCGCGCCGACGGGGCAGACCGTGACGCTCGAGCACCCGCAGCGGCTCGGCCGGCTCGAGGGCGAGGAGCCGCTGCACGACCTGATCGAGATCGACGGCGGCGAACTGCTGCGCGCGCGGATCAGCCCCGCGCTCGACGGCGGCATCGCGACCGTCGCGCTGATGATCAACCTGATCCCGGCGCTGGTGAACGCCGAGCCGGGAATCCACACCATCGCCAGCCTGCCGCTCACGCCGTTCCACGCCCCCGCGGCGCAGGGACGGGTCGCGGCAGCCAACGTCTGAGAGGTGACGCTCGTGCCTGCTGTGAGAAGTCGTCGTTCGGCCGAGGCGGTCGGGACGACGCGGGTCCTCTGCGCCGGGGACGAAGAGACGGGCCGGGCCCTCGCCGCCTCCGTCGCGCGGCACCCCGCGCTCGAGCTGGCGGCGGTCGTCTCCGCGCGGGATGCCGGCGCGATCGGCGCCGCGGTCGCCGACGCGCGGGCCGCTGTGGCGCTGCTGGCGCCGGCCTCGCCCGCGTCGGCCTCGGCGCTCGCCGGGGCGGTCGTCGCGGCCGGCGCCTCGGCGGTCGTGCTGCTGCCCGCTCCGGGCTGGCCGGAGGACGAGCTGACACGGCACAACGCCGCCGCGTCCGCGGCGGGATGCGCGCTCCTGCTGATCGAGGGCGAGGACGCCTTCGTGAGCGACATGCTCCCGGCCGTGCTGGCGATGGCGTGCGTCTCGGTCGACCGCATCGACGTCAGCCTGCCGGCCGCGGGGCGGCCGGCCCCGGCCGGACCGGGCCCGATGCTCCGCGCGCTGCTGGGCGGCGAGACTGCGCGAGCGCGCTTCGTGACGGCGGAGAGCGCGCCGCCGAGCGCGCGGATATCGATCGTCGGCGACGGCGACATCGAGTTCACGATGGAGGGCGAGGCGATCCGCGACGGTGGTCGCGCCGGGCTGATGGTCAACGCGATCCCCGCGCTGCTGGAGGCCAGACCGGGCGTCCACCGCCTGGTGGAGCTGCCGCTCCCGCACGCGTGGTCTTCCGCGGGAGGTGCGGCGTGAGCTTCGACGTCGGCGTGCAGGTCTTCCCCGGACAGCCGCGGGACGCGGTCGCCGAGGCGATCGCCTACGAGCGACTGGGGATCTCGTCGGTGTGGATCGCCGACCACTTCCACGGCGCCGGCCGCGACACGAGCTGGATCGTCCCGGAGGTGTTCACGACGCTCGGCGCGGTCGCCGCCTCGACGGAGACGCTGCGGTTCGGCACCTGCGTCGTCTCGACGACGAAGCGCGATCCGGCGGTGCTCGCGCACGGAGCGCTGACGCTCTCCTCGCTCTCCGGCGGGCGCTTCGAGCTCGGCCTCGGGACCGGCTTCGGACCCGACCTGCACGCCTTCGGCATCCCGACCAGAGCAGCCGTCTCGCGACTGGAGGAGTCGCTGGAGGTCGTGCGCGGGCTGTTCGCGTCGAGCCCCGAGCGGCCGTTCGACCACGACGGCAGACGGTGGCAGCTCAGCGGCGCCTTCCTGAACCTGCCGGGCGCGGCCGCGCCGCCGGTGTCGCTGGCGGCGATCGGCCCCCGCATGCTCGAGCTCGCCGCGACGCGGGCCGACGGCTGGCTCCCGTTCGGGCTGACGCCTGACATCTACCGCGCCTTCCTCGACCGCATGGCGCCGCGCTCAGCCGCGTTCAGAGCGCGGCTGTGGGTGCCGACCTTCGTCGAGGAGCCGGGCGAGGACCGCTCGGCGGAGGCTGAGGCGAGCGGCCGGCTCTATCTGTCGATGGCGCCGCAGGTGCTCGAGCACGCGCTCGGGGCGGAGGCCGGCGGGAGCGCCGGGAGCTCGCTGGCGTGGTCGCCGGAGCGCGGCAGGGAGATCGCGCGGGCGATCCCGCGCGAGCTGGCGCTCGCGGTCACCGTCCACGGCCCGCCGGAGCGCTGCGTCGAGCAGCTGCGCGCCTTCGAGGCCGCCGGCTGCGACGGCGTCGTGCTGCGGATCACCGATCCGACCCGGCGCCGCGGCGACGTCGAGCGCCTCGCGCAGGCGCTTCAGAGCGCCTGAACGAAACGTCCAGATGATGCATTGCTATTGAAGAACCTCTTCAATAGTGGTAAAACTACCTGTGGCCGGAGCGGACGAGCGGCGTCCGCCCGTCCGCGGTGGTCGAGGAGAGACCGGTGAAAGGTTGTGGATGGAGACCATGTCCGAGATCGATCGAGGCAGCGGGTATTCAGGCCAGACGCGGCGCGAGCTCCTTGTCAAGGGAGGCGGCGCGCTGTTCGGGCTCAGCACCGTCGGCGCGCTGCTGGGCGCCTGCGGCGGGAGCGGCGGCGAGAGCAGCGGCGCCGGCAGCAGGTTGAGCAGATTCATCCTCGCCGACTGGGGCGGCAACACGGCGAGAATCCGCCGTGACACGTGGGGGCGAGCCTTCACCGAGCGCACGGGCCTGTCGGTCGCCAGCACGGCGCTCGACTACGGCAAGTTCCGGGCCCAGGTGGAGAGCGGCAACGTCAGCTGGAACTGGCTCGACGCCGAGGGCTGGTTCGCGCTCGGCAACGAGGACCTGTTCGAGGAGATCCCCTACGACACGCTCGGCATAACCGAGAGAGACGTCCTCCCGGTGCCCAACGCCTTCACGCCGAAGGCCGTGATGTCGTACCACAGCTGCTACGCGATCGGGCACAAGACCGACGGCGACCTCAAGCCGCCGGAGGACTGGGTCGAGTTCTTCGACACCAAGGCGGTGCCGGGCAAGCGGAGCCTCTTCAACTGGCCGTACGGCACCGTCGAGATCGCGCTGATCGCCGACGGCGTCCCCTACGACGAGCTCTATCCGCTCGATCTCGACCGGGCGTTCAGAAAGATCGACTCGATCCGCGACGACGTCGTCTTCTACAACTCCGGCGCGGAATCCCAGCAGCTGCTCGTCAGCGGCTCGGTCGACTTCGTCCAGGCGTGGCACAACCGCATCGGCAGCGCCGCCAAGCTGGGCTCGCCGGTCGACCTGCGCTGGGGGCAGAACCTCCAGATCGTCACGCACCACACGATCTCCAAGCACCAGAAGGACCCCGACGCCTGCGTCGAGTTCATCAGAACGGCGCTGTCGCCCGAGCCGCTGGCCGAGTACGCGAGAGCGTCGCTCAACGCGCCGCCGACGCAGGCGGCCTACGACCTGCTCGACGAGGAGACCAGACGCTGGATGTCGACCAATCCCGCGCATCTGGAGCTGTCGGTCGGCGTGATCGACGATCGCTGGTGGGGCGAGAACCTCGACCGGGTCTCGAGAGCGTGGACGGAGTGGATCGGGGCGTAGGCCCCGGCCCGGGACGACGACCGATGCGACCGATGCTCCGCGTCGAGAAACTGCTGCTGCCGGCGCTGGGGCTCGTCGCCCTCGCCTTCGTCTATCCGGCGGCCGAGCTGCTCGGACGCTCGTTCACCGAGCCGCCGGGAGGCTTCTCCCATTACCAGGACGTCTTCGGCAGCTCCTCGCTGATGACGATCGTCGGGCGCAGCGCGCTGACGGCGGCGTTGGTGATGGCGGTCTCGCTGCTGCTCGGCTTCCCGGTCGCGTGGCTCGCGGCCAACTCCTCGCCGCGCGTCGCGAAGCTGATCCTCGGCGTCGTCGCGGCGTCGCTGTTCGTCAGCGTCATCGTCCGCGGCTACTCCTGGCTGGCGATCCTCGACCGCAACGGCGTCCTCAACACCGTGCTCGGGGCGATCGGGCTGGAGAGCATGCAGCGGACGTTGGTCCACAACAGAGCCGGCGTCGTGATCGGCATGTCCCAGTACGGGATCCCATTCATGATCCTGCCGCTCTACGACGTGATGAGCCGCTTCGACAACCGCCTGCTGGCCGCGTCGGCCAACCTCGGCGCGCGGCAGTGGACGACCTTCTGGCGCGTCTACGTGCCGCTGATCCTCCCCGGGATCGGCGCGGGCTGCACGATCGTCTTCATCGCCACGCTCGGCTACTACGTGCTGCCGTCGATCCTCGGCGGGCCGGGCGACGTGATGATCGGCGAGCTGATCGCCGACAAGATCCAGACGACCGGCGACTGGGGCCAGGGGACGGCGCTGGCCAGCGTGCTGCTCGCCGTCGCGCTGCTGTTCTTCGTCGCCTTCTACCGCTTCAGCCTCCGCGGCAGGGAGGGGTCGTCGTGACGATGCGCCGATGCGTGCAGGCGCTCGTGGTCGCGATCCTGCTCTTCCTCGTCACGCCGGTGCTCGTCGTCATCCCGATGGCCTTCAGCTCCAGCGCCTTCCTGGAGTTCCCGCCGCCGGGCTGGACGACCGAGTGGTTCGCCGAGTTCTTCCGCGACCCCGACTGGATCGACGCCCTGACGCTGAGCCTGCGCGTCGCGGGCGGGGCGATGGTCCTCTCGCTCACCGTGGGGACCGCCGCCGCCTACGCGCTGGTCCGCCGCGGCGTCCGCTTCCGCGGCGCGACGCAGGGCTTCCTGACGCTGCCGATCGTGATGCCGACGATCGTCTACGCCGTCGGCGCCTACCTCGTCGCACTGAAGCTCGGGCTGGTCGGCTCCGAGCTGCTGCTGATGTGCGCCCACGCCGTCCTGGCGCTGCCGTTCGTCCTGCTCAACGTAACCGCGAGCCTCCAGACGATCGACCAGCGGCTGGAGCTGGTCGCGCAGAGCATGGGCGCGCGGCCGTGGACGGCCTTCCGCAGCGTCACGCTGCCGTTGATCGCGCCGGCGCTGATCGCCAGCGCGCTGATCGCCGTCGTGATCTCGCTCGACGAGACGGTCGTGGCGCTGTTCCTCACCGAGGACACGAGACCGACCCTGCCGGTGAAGGTCTACAACAGCATCCGGTACGACCTCAACGCGGTGGTGCCGGCGGCCGCGGCGGTCGTCCTCGCCGGGACGGTCGCGATCGCGGCGGCGCTCGGGCTCGTGCGGTGGGTCATCGCCCGCGCGACCGGGATGCGCGCCGGCGCGCCCGCCGGCGACGGCGTCGAGATCGGCGCCGGCGAGCCCGAGACGGGAGGAGCACGATGAGCCTGCAGAGCAGCGCAGTGAGGAGTGAAGCGATGCGACAGCCGGCGACGGCGGACGCGAACCGTGGGGCGATCGGCCTGGAGCAGGTCGCCAAGTCGTTCAAGGGCGCCGTCGCGGTCGATGTCGTCGACATCGACATCCGCCCGGGGGAGTTCGTCACCCTGCTGGGCGAGAGCGGCTGCGGCAAGACGACGACGCTGCTGCTGATCGCGGGCTTCCACGCGCCGACCTCCGGCCGCGTGACGCTCGACGGCCGCGACGTCACGAGACTGCCGCCGTACGAGCGCAACCTCGGGATGGTCTTCCAGAACTACGCGCTGTTCCCGCACATGACCGTGGAGGAGAACATCGCCTACCCGCTCAAGCGGCGCAAGCTCGGCCGCGGCGAGATCGCCGCGAAGGTCGCGCGCTCGCTGGAGCTGGTCGGCCTGGCCGGCTACGGGAAGCGGCACCCGCGCGAGCTCTCCGGCGGGCAGCAGCAGCGCGTCGCCGTCGCGCGGGCGACCGTCTTCGACCCGCCGGCGCTGCTGATGGACGAGCCGTTGAGCGCGCTCGACCGCAAGCTGCGGCAGTCGCTGCAGGACGAGATCCGTCAGATCCACCGGCAACTCGGCACGACGGTCGTCTACGTCACCCACGACCAGGACGAGGCGCTGGCGATGAGCGACCGGATCGCGTTGATGCGCGGCGGGCGGATCGAGCAGATCGGCAGCCCGACCGACGTCTACCGCCGGCCGCGGACGCTGTTCGCCGCCGCCTTCCTCGGCGACGCCAACCTGCTGCGGGGGAGGGTCGTCTCCAGCGCCGGGGGCACGGCGGTCGTCGAGCTGCGCTCCGGGACGAGGGTCGGTGCGCTCGCCGATCCCGAGATCGCCGCCGGGAGGGAGGTGACGGTCGTCGTGCGGCCGGAGCACCTGCGCCCGGCCGACGCCTCGGCGCCCGGCGGCGCGGCGGTCCGCGCGACCGTCGAGGACGTGACGTACCTCGGCCGCAGCATCTGCTGCACCGGCTCCTTCGAGAGCGGCGACCGCTGCATCGTGCCGATCGAGACCTCGGGCGCGACGGAGTTCCCGCGCGTCGGCGACACGCTCCACCTCAGTTGGGAGGCGTCGCTCGCGACCCTCGTCGCCGACGTCGACGACCACGACGGAAGGTGAAGGAAGTGAGTGTGGACCCAGCACGCCTCGACGGGCGCACGGCGATCGTCTGCGGCGCGTCGACCGGCATCGGCCTCGGCATCGCCGAGGCGCTGCGCGAAGCCGGCGCCGACATCGTGATGTTCGCGCTCGACGGCGAGGAGCTGAGACGCGAGGCCGACCGCCTCGGCAGCCCGGCGCTGGCCGGCGACTTCACCGACGAGCGCGACCTGAGGGCGCTGGTGGAGCTGACGCTGAGCGCCTACGGGAGGATCGACGTCGTCGTCCACAACGGCGCCGGCGCGCCCGACGCCTCGGCGACCGCCACCACCGAGGAGCTGCTGCGGCTCGGCTTCGAGCGGATGCTCGTCCCGACGGTCAAGCTGACCCAGCTGGCGCTGCCTCACCTGAAGCGCAGCGACGCCGGCCGCGTGATCGCGATCACCTCGACCTCGGTGCGCGAGCCGATCCCCGGGATGGCGACCTCGAATGCCTTCCGGCCCGCGACGGCCGGCTGGCTGAAGATGCTCAGCAGCGAGGTCGGCGAGTTCGGCATCACCGTCAACTCGGTCGGTCCCGGTCGCATCGCGACGCGCACGCTGCTGTCGTTCTACGAGGGGCGCTCGCGCGACCAGGACCTGGCCGAGATCCCGCTGCGCCGGTTCGGGACCGCGCGCGAGGTCGGCGAGGTGGTCCGCTTCCTCGCCTCCGACGCGGGCGCCTACGTCAACGGCGCCCACATCCCGGTCGACGGCGGCTTGAGCCGCGAGCTCTGTTAGGAGGATTTTCATGGCAAAGAAGCTGGTTCGCCTCTACCCGCAGGACATCGAGCGGATGGAGTGGGTCGCGGCCGCCGACGGAGGCCGCGAGCGCGTCGTCGCGAGCGACGGCGACGGCTCGGTGACGCGGTTCCACCGCCTGGACGCGGGCGAGCGCCGGGCGGCGCGGCCCGAGGAGCGCTGGCACGAGGTCTTCGTGCTGGAGGGATCGTTCGAGGAGGACGGCGTCCGCTACGAGGCGGGGAGCTACCTCTGCCTCCCGCCGGGCGCGCGGCGCGGGGAGGTCACCTCCGCGGAGGGGGTGCTGAGCATCGAGGCGCTCGACCACCACGATCGTCTCGACAAGCCGGAGCGGCGGCTGACCGCCGCCGAGGTCGAGGCGCTGCCCTGGCAGGCGGCCGAGAGCGGCCAGCCCGGCTTCCGCGAGAAGTTCCTGGCGCGCGACGAACGCGGCTCGCTCACCCGCCTGCTCGACGTCGGGCTCGACGGCAACACGGTCGAGCTCGACGACCACGACCACGACGAGGAGGTCCTGATCGTGCGCGGCGCGTGCCGCAACGGCGAGGAGCTGCACCCGGCCGGGACCTACACCTTCAACCCCCCGCACGCCGTCCACGGCCCGTTCGACATCTACGAGCCGCTGCTCTGCTACGAGATCAAGAACGTCCCCCGCAGCGAGGACCTGCGATGAGGCAGGACGTGCTGCTCGAACCGCGGTCGTACACCGCGTCGGAGGTCGAGGTCGGGGAGTCGCTGCGCATCACCGTCGTCGACGGTCAGCAGGTGCCCGACATCGTCCTGTGGGCGCGGGAGGACGCCGGCGAGCGGCTGTCGCCCACCGCGTCGCAGCTGCTCAACGGCAGCCACCTGATGGTGCCGGGATGCGTCCTCTACTCCCACCGCGCGTCCGGGCTGGCCCGGGTCGACGCATGCACCGCGGGCGCCGGGGTGATCGTCGGCGGCTCCTGCAGCGCGCCCCTCAACTACGCCCGCTTCGGCATCCCCGACACGCCGAACTGCCGCAGCAACCTGCTTGCCGCCGGCGCGCCGTACGGCGTCGAGGAGGCCGACGTGCAGCACATCTACTGCCCCTTCATGACGATCCGTCGCGACGACGACGGGAGCTACGTGATCGACCTTCCCGAGGCGGAGCCGGGGGACTACGTCGAGCTGGCGGCGCTGGTCGACCTCGTGGTCCTGACCTCCAACTGCCCGCAGGAGCGCACTCCGACCAACGCATTCAACCCGTCGCGCCTGCACCTCTGGGTCGGTCCCTCCGACGCGTCCCGGCCGACGCTCGACGCGATCGTCGCGGAGGCCGCCCATGCCTGACGTCACGCTGACAGCCGGCAGCGCGGCCGCGATCTCGCTGTCGCCGGGCGACGCCCTCAGCGTCCGCGCGATCGTCGCCGGTCAGGTCGCCGAGCTGGTTGCCCACAGCGCCGCCGATCCGCGCGAGCGGCTCTCGACGCTGCTGACCGGGCTGGCCGAGGAGGCCCACACGCTGCGCGAGGGGATGACCCTCTGGAGCCAGGAGTACCGCCCGCTGCTCCGCGTCGAGGAGCTGACCAACGACGAGCACGACCTCGCCCTGGAGGCGTGCACGCCGTGGCTCGGCCGCGCGCTCGGAGCGGAGCTGGTCGGCGACTGCTGCTGGACGAGCTTCCGCGCGTGGCTGGAGGGCGAGGGGCTGCCGGAGAAGTGGGTGCCGTATCCGGTCGGGATCTTCAAGCGCGCCGACGAGCGCGACGGGCGCTACGGCCTGCGCCCGGGCTCCAGCAGACCGGGCGACCTCGTCCGCTTCAGCGCCGCGAGCGCCTGCACGGTGCTCGTCTCCGCCTGCCCCCTGACCCGGGGCGCCGCCGATCCGGCCGCGCCCGTCATCGAGGTGACATGGAATGAACAGAACAGTTGAAGCGCGCGACCTCGAGCTCGACGAGGTGCGTGTGATCGTGCTCCCTCCGCCGCAGACGGCCGCGGTCAACCGCCTGTTGCGCGAGGAGCGGGGCTGGCGGCTGCTCGAGGTCAAGGTGGCCGAGGGCGCCGGCGGCGCGGTGCAGGTCGTCTACGTGCTCGGGCACGAGAGAGAAGGAGCGTGATCGGTCGTGGATCTCGGTCTCGAGGGGCGCGTCGCCCTGATCGGCGGCGGCAGCGAGGGCCTCGGCTTCGGCGTCGCGGAGGTGCTGGCGCACGAAGGCGTCAGGCTGGCGATCTACGGGCTCGACGACGCCCGTCTGCGGGAGGCGCAGGCGGAGCTGAGCGCGATCGCCGTCGAAGAGGTCCTGGCGCTCCCGTGCGACGTGCGGGTCGCCGCGGACTGCGAGCGCGTCGTGCGCGAGACGGTCGCCCGGTTCGGGCAGCTCGACTTCCTGCTGACGAACATGAAGGGCTCCTACGGGACTCCCTTCCCCGACGACGACGCGATCTGGGCCGACGCCTGGGAGATGTGGGCGATGGGGCCCGTGCGGCTGATGCGCAGCGCGGTGCCCGAGATGCGCCGCAACGGCGGCGGCAGCATCGTCAACCTCACCTCCTGCGGCGTGCACCAGACGATCCACGAGACGCGCTTCTCGGAGATCCCCCGACTGGCGCTGACCGGCTACGCGAAGTACCAGGCGACCGAGCTGGCGCCGGCGAACGTCCGCGTCAACAACATCCTGCCCGGCTGGGTGATGACGCCGCGTGCCGAGCAGCGCTTCCGCGCCGAGGCGCAGGAGCGCGGCGTCAGCCCGGAGGAGATCGAGCGCGAGGAGGCGGCGCTCGTCCCGATGGGGCGCTTCGCCACCACCGCGGAGATCGGCAAGGCGGTCGCCTTCCTCTTCTCCGACGCCGCCTCCTACATCACCGGCACCAACCTGCGGGTCGACGGCGGCTGGTGTGAGAACCCGGTCGTGTGAGCAGCGGTCGCCCGACGGCGACCGGCGCGAGCGCGCGAACGCGCGCGGCCCAGGCGGGCGGCCTCGTGCGTGACGGCTGATGGGCGTGCTGCTCGCGCTCTGCGCCGCGGTCGGGTGGGGCTGCTCGGGCTTCCTCGGCGGGCTCGGGGCCCGACGCGTCTCGGCGGCGACGGTCGTCGTCGCCGGCCAGGGCGTCGGGCTCGCGCTCGGTTTGGCCGCGATCCCGCTGCTCGGCGCCGACTGGCCCGGCGCCGCGGTCGCCGGCGCGGCCGTGGCGGTGGGGATGGCCAACGGCCTCGGCCTCGCCGCGCTGTACCACGCATACGGCCACGGCGAGATCGCTCGCGCCGCGCCGCTGCTCGCCGCCGCGCCGCTGGTGCCGCTGGCGGTCGGGACGCTCAGCGGCGAGGCCCCGCGATCGCTCCAGCTCGCCGGCGCGCTGGTAGCGATCGCCGGCATCGTGCTCGTCTCCGCGCCGGCGCCCGGCACCGCCGCGCCGGTCGCCGAGGCCCGCCTGCGGCTGCTGGTCGTCTTCGCCACCGTGACGTTCGGATTCGTGCTGCTGGGAATGGCGGAGGTCTCCCGGCACGATCCGCTGATCGCGCTCGTCGCCTCGCGGCTCGGCGCCGCGGTCGCGCTGCTGCTGCTCGCGGCGGCCGGCGCGGTCGGGGCGATCGAGCGTCCGCGCGGGGCGGCGCTGGGGCTGCTGATGGCGATGGGCGCCGTCGACCTGGTCGCGACCGGCCTCTACGGGCTGGCGGCGCGGGCGGAGCTCTACAGCGTCGCGGCCGTCCTGGCGTCGTTGTTCCCGGTCGTCACGACCGGGCTGTCGCTCGCCCTCCTGGGCGAGCGCCTCAGCCGCGTCCAGCTCGCCGGCGTGGCCTCCACGTTCGCGGGCGGGGCGCTGGTGGTGGCCGGATAGTGAATCGCTACGAGATCGGTAGGTGACTCGGTTGGACAGGTTCCAGGAACCGGAGACGGCGGTCGTCGTCGGCGCCGGCGCCGCGGGGCTGTGGGCGGCGATCGCCCTCGCCCGCCGCGGCGTCCGCGTGACGCTGCTGGACGGCGCGGCGGTCGGCAGCGGCGCCTCCTGGGGGAACGCGGGCTGGCTGTGCCCGTCGCAGGCGGGGCCGCTGCCCGAGCCCGGGCAGATCGCCTACGGGCTGCGCTCGCTGGCCGACCGGCGCTCGGCGCTCTACATGGCGCCGACGTCGATCCCGGGGATGGCGCTGTGGCTGGCGGCGTTCGCGCGCCGTTGCAATCGACGCGACTACGCCGCGGGCGTGCGGGCGATGTCGCATCTCGGCTACCCGTCGTTCGCGCTCGTCAGCGCGCTGTTGGCCGAGGAGGAGGACGCCCCGGCCGCCGAGCGCTCGGGCCTGATGGTCGCCGCGGCCGAGGCCGCGCCCGTGCAGGCCTTCCTGGCGGCGGTCAGACCGCTGCGCGACCAGGGGCACGAGCTGCCCGATCGGCTGCTCGACGACGACGAGCTGGGCGAGCTGGAGCCGGGCCTCGTCGGGAAGGCGAAGGCGGTGCACGTCGCCGACCACTGGCAGGTCGATCCAGCCCGCTTCCTCCAGTACCTCGCGCGCCGCGCGCGAGCGCTCGGCGTCGACATCCGCGAGCGGTGGGAGGTCAGCGGCTTCGAGGTCGCCGGCCGGCGGGTGACGGCGGTGCGCTGCCTCAACGCGACGATCCCGGCCGACGCGCTGGTGATCGCCGCGGGCGCGGCGTCGCGCTCGCTCGCCGCCGACCTCGGCGTGCACCTCCCCGTGGTCGCCGGCAAGGGCTACAGCCTCGACGTGGTCGAGCCCGACTGGATGCCGCGGCACGCGCTGATGTACATGGACACCCACCTGGCCGTCTCTCCCTACGGCGACCGCCTGCGGGTCGCCGGGACGATGGAGTTCAGCCGCCGCCGCTCGCCCGATCCCGAGCGCGTCCGCGCACTGGAGGACGTCGCGCGCGACACCTTCGGCGGCTGGCGCGACGCCGCACCGGCCTGGATGGGCGCGCGGCCGATCGTCCCCGACGGCCTGCCGGTCGTCGGGCGCCTGCCCGGACTGGTGAACGCCTACGCCGCGACCGGCTACTCGATGCTCGGCATGACCATCTCACCGGCATCGGGAGAGCTGCTGGCAGAGGAGGTGATGACCGGCTCCAAGCCGGCGATCGCCGCGCCGTTCGACCCCGCTCGCTTCGCGCGCTGGCTGCGGCCGCCGCTGCGGCGCTGCGGCGCCCGCCGAGCGACCGTCAGCACCCGAACCACGGAGACACGATGAAGCGACAGGTCAGGACCGACAAGACGCCGGCCCCTTCGGGCTCCTACTCGCAGGCGATCGTCAGCGGCGGAGTCGTCTACACGGCGGGCCAGGGGCCGTTCAGACCCGGCAGCGACGAACCGGTCGGCGAGGACGTCGCCGCGCAGACGCGCCAGACGCTCGAGAACCTCGCGGCGGTGCTCGAGGCGGCCGGGTCGAGCATGGAGGCGGTCGTCAAGACGACGGTCTTCCTGCACGACCTCGGCGAGTTCGCCGAGTTCGACGCCGTCTACGCCGAGTACTTCCCGGACCCGAAGCCGGCGCGCTCGACGATCGGATGCGACCTCGGCTTCTTCAAGGTCGAGATCGAGGCCGTCGCAGCCGTGACGAGCTGAGCTCCGCCTGGCGGCGGCCTCCCGGAGCGGAGGCCGCCCGCGATGGCCGCATGTCAAAGCGCCATGAGCGTTCTTCGTCCTTAAGTATAGTTGCAGTCATCCTACAGTGTGGTTAAACTCCTCGCCACGACCGATCAGTCCCGTCGCGCACCGCGGCAGGCGAGGTGAGGAGGAAGTGGTGAAGATCTCTCTGTGGAAGCGGGACGTCCGATGGCCGGCGATCGCCGGAGCGGCGCTCGCCTCCGTCGCGCTGGCGGCCTGCGGCAGCAGCGACGACGCCGGCGACGGCGGCTCCGCCACCGGCAGAAGAGGCGGCAAGGTCACGATCGCCACCTACGGCGGCAAGACCGAGGAAGTGATGAAGGCGGTCTACTTCACGCCCGAGTTCACTGACAGAACCGGCATCGCGGTGAGCTTCGACGCACCGCTCGATTACGCGAAGCTCCAGACGCAGGCGGAGTCCGGGAACATCCAGTGGGACATGACGAGCGGCGATCCCTACATGGCGATCGCCCAGTGCGGGACGGTCTTCTCGAGAATCAGATCGGACCCGTCGATGTTCAAGGAGAAGTACCGCGACATCGTCGGCGACTGCGTCCTGCCGCGAGACGCCGGCTCGTTCATCAAGGCATACAACAGCGAGAGGTTCGCGGACGACCCGCCGTCGAGCTGGGCCGACTTCTTCGACGTCGAGAGATACCCGGGCAAGCGGGCGATCCCGAGCTTCTACTACAACGGGATCATCGAGGGTGCCCTGCTCGCCGATGGTGTCTCGCCCGAGGATCTCTATCCGCTGGACCTCGATCGCGCCTTCGCGAAGATGGACACGATCAGAGACGACATCCTCGTCTACAACACGCTGGCGCAGTCGATCCAGCAGCTGGTCTCCGGCGACGTCGCGATGGGCATCTACACCGACTCGGCCGCCTGGCAGGCCGCCGACGCCGGCGCGACGATCGAGCCGATCTGGGACGAGGCGTTCATCTACATCAACCTCTGGACCGTCACCGAGGGAACGCCCGACCGGGCCGCCGTCGAGGAGGTGATCGACTACGTGCTCGACCCGGAGCTGCAGACCGCCGCCGCGGAGATGTGGCCGGTCTCGCCCGCGCTGAAGGACGCCAGACAGCCGAGATACCCCGACGAGCAGTTCAAGAAGTACAGCCTCGCCGTGCCCGAGCACGAGGAGGTCGCGATCCCGTTCGACCAGCAGTGGTACGCGGACAACCACGAAGAGCTCAACCAGCGATTCACCGCGTGGATCTCCGGCTGAGCGTCGGCTGAACGAACGAGACCATGTCGATCGTGCAGCGCGTGGGTCACGCGGGCGCGCCTTCCCGGCCGGCGGGGCCGGGAGGGCGCGCCCTCGCCGCGCTCTTCTCCCGCGAGTTCGCTCTCACCATCCCGGCGCTCGTCCTGCTCGGGTTCGCGATGGGCTATCCGCTCGCGACCATCGTCGAGCGCAGCGTCACCGACTTCCCCGGCGGCAGTGGGGCGTTCCTCGACAACTACAAGTGGTTCTTCGAGGAGGAGCTCAACCGCGTCGTGTTGCTGCGGACCTTCCGCACCGCGGCGATCGTCACGCTCGCCTGTCTGCTGATCGCGTACCCCTATGCCTGCGCGATGACGGTGGTCGGCTGGCGGATGCGCCTGGTGATGCAGGCGGCGGTCGTCGCCCCGCTGCTGGTGGGAACGATGACGCGCAACTACTCCTGGGTGATCCTGCTCCAGGACAAGGGCCCGATCAACGACGCGCTCGGCGCCGTCGGGCTGGGGCCGCTGCACATGATCGGCTCGCTCAGCGGCGTGATCATCGGCCTCGTTCAGATCAGCCTGCCGTTCATCATCCTGCCGCTGTACGCCTCGCTTCGCGAGATCGACGGCCGCCTGATGGGGGCGGCCCGCTCGCTCGGAGCCACGCCGGCGCAGGCCTTCACACGCGTGTACCTGCCGCTGTCGCTGCCCGGCGTGGTGGCGGGGTCGCTCGTCGTCTTCGTCGTCACGCTCGGCTCGTTCATCACCCCGGCGCTGCTGGGCTCGCCGCAGCAGAGCCTGCTGCCCCAGCTGATCGCGCAGCAGGTCAACCAGCTGCTGGCATGGGGTCGCGGGAGCGCGATGGGCGTGATCCTGCTGTTGGTCACGCTGCTGCTCATATGGGTCGGATCGCGTGCGAGCCGCGGCAGCGCGGCGCTGAGCGGCGGAGGTCGCAGATGAGCGCGCGCAAGGGGCGGGCCGCCCTGATGGTCTTCTGCGGGCTCGTGATGGTGCTGCTGATCGCGCCGGCGCTCGTCGCCGTGCCGATGGGCTTCAACGGCCGCGCGACCTTCGAGTTCCCCCCGCAGTCGTGGTCGACGCGGTGGTACGAGAACCTCGTCACCGACGTCACGTGGCGCGACGCGATCGTCAACTCGTTCAAGGTCGCGGCGATCGTCGCGATCGTGACGACGGTGATGGGCACCGCGGCCGCCTACGGATTGGCGCGGGGTCGGTTCCCCGGCAGAGGGGCCGTGATGGCGCTGGCGACCGCGCCGATGATCATCCCGATCGTCCTCGTCGCGATCGCGCTCTACGCGATCTTCCTGGAGCAGAAGATGGTCGGGACGCTGGAGGCGTTCGTGATCGCCCACTCGCTGATCGCGCTGCCGTTCGTGATCGTCACCGTGACGGCAGGGCTGAAGTCGCTCGACGACGGGCTCGAGCGAGCCGCACGCACCCTCGGCGCCAGCCCGGCGGTCGCGTTCTTCACCGTGACGCTGCCGTTGCTGAAGCGATCGCTGGCGGTGGCGGCCGCGCTGGCGTTCGCGGCGTCGTTCGACGACGTCGTGGTGGCGATCTTCATCTCCAGCCCGGAGTTCCAGACGCTGCCGGTGAAGATCTACTCGAGCCTGACCGACACGGTCGACCCGACGGTCGCGGTCGCGTCGACCATCACGTTGGCGATCGCGGCGCTGGGCATGGCGGTCGCGTTCGTGGTCATGACGAAGAGAGGAGTCGAAGGCGATGCAGCCAGATGATCGGAGCATGGCCGTCGGGGCCCGCGTGGAGATCAGGAACCTGACGAAGCGGTTCGGCTCCGTCGTCGCCGTCGAGGACACGTCGCTGTCGATCGAGCCCGGTCAGTTCGTCACCTTCCTCGGGCCCAGCGGCTCGGGGAAGACGACGACGCTCAACGCGATCTCCGGCTTCACGGACGTCGACGGCGGCGAGATCCTGCTCGACGGGACCTCGATCCTCTCGCTGCCGGCGCACAAGCGCAACATCGGCGTCGTCTTCCAGCACTACGCCCTCTTCCCGCACATGACCGCGGCCGACAACGTCGCGTTCCCGCTGAAGCGGCGCAGGGTGCCCAAGGCGCAGGTGAGGGAGAAGGTGCGCAGAGCGCTGGAGCTGGTGCACCTGGCCGACTACGGCGGGCGCCTGCCGCGGGAGCTGTCGGGCGGCCAGCAGCAGCGGGTCGCGCTGGCGCGAGCGCTCGTGTTCGAGCCGCGGCTGCTGTTGATGGACGAGCCGCTCGCCGCGCTCGACCGGCGCCTGCGCGACGCCATGCAGGTGGAGATCAAGCGGATCCAGGAACAGCTCGGGATCACCGTCATCTACGTGACCCACGATCAGGACGAGGCGATGACGATGTCGGACGTGGTCGCGATCTTCAACGAAGGGCGGATCGCGCAGATCGGCACCGCCGCCGACCTCTACGAGCGGCCGGCCGACCTGTTCGTGGCGCGCTTCATGGGCGAGTCCAACCGCCTCCCGGTCATCACATGCGACGAGGGCGCGGTCGCGTTCGCCGCGGGCGCGGAGACGTTGCGGCTGCGTGCGCGCAACGCCACGGAGGCGGGCGTCCGCGGGATGCTGGTCGTGCGGCCGGAGAACGTCCTCGTGGGCCGCGAACGGGATCCCGGCCTCGACAGCTCGCTGACCGGTCGCATCGGCCGAGTGCGCTACTTCGGCGCCTACTGCGTCACCGAGGTCGTGCTCGACGACGAGCTGATCGTCCGCTCGCGCCAGCCGGTCGAGGTCGCGCTGGAGGCGGTCGAGGGGGACCGGGTCCACGTGCAGTGGAACAGCCGCCACGCCCTCTTCCTGCGCAGCGGCGAGGGCGACCAGCTGAGCGGATCGGCGTCGAGCTTCCTCGACGCCGCCGACGGCGGGGCGGAGGCGGTCGCGCATGGTTGACCTCGATCTCAGCGGTCGCACGGCGCTGGTCTGCGGCGCGTCGCGCGGCATCGGCCGCGCCTGCGCGGAGACGCTGGCGCAGGCCGGCGCCGAGGTGATCTGCTTCGCGCGCAACCCGCAGCGGCCCGCCGCGGCGAGCGAGCACCGGTCCCTGCTGGTCGGAGGCGACCTGACCGACGCCGGCGACCTCGACCGGCTCGTCGCCGAGGTCGAGCGGTGGGGCAGGGGCCTCGACATCCTCGTCCACAACGGCGGCGGCCCCGGCGACGCGACGACCGAGTCGGTCACCCGCCGCGAGCTCGACGAGGCGATCGACCTCGTCCTCTGGCCGGTCGTCGAGCTGACGCGCCGGCTGCTGCCGGCGCTGCGGCGGTCCGGGCAGGGCCGCGTGCTGTCGATCGGCTCGCCGACCTTCCGCGAGGTGCAGGACGGCCGCGTGCTGTCGAACTCGCTGCGCCCCGCCGTCGTCGGCTGGCTGATGACGCTGGCGCGCGAGGTCGCGGCCGACGGGATCACCGTCAACTCGATCGCACCCGGCCGCATCGAGACCGACAGCTTCAAGGAGTACTACGCGAACCGCTCGCCGGAGGCCGACCTGGCCGCGATCCCGGCAGCCAGGTTCGGGGCGCCCGCGGACATCGCCGACCTCGTCGCCTTCCTCTCCTCCGCGCGCGCCTCCTACCTGACCGGGACCGTGATCCCCGTCGACGGTGGGCTGATGCGGTCGTGGTGAGGCGGCCCGCGCGCGATGCTGGCGTATCGGCAGGTCCTCGCGGTGCCCGGCCTGCCGCGGCTGCTGGCGACGGCGCTCGCGGCGCGCATGCCGATGGGCGTCACGACACTGGCGATCCTGGTTGCCGTGCGCGAGGCGACCGGCTCGTTCGCGCTCGCGGGCGCGGCCGTGGCCGCCTATTCGGCGGCGAGCGCGGTCGCGCTTCCGTTCCTGGGCGGCGTGGCGGACCGGCGCGGGCGACGGCAGGTGCTGCTGCCGTGCGCGCTGCTCCACAGCGGCCTGCTGCTGGCATTCGCGCTGGCGGCGCGTCTCGGCGCGCCCGGCGCGGCGCTGGTCGGCGCCGCCGCGCTCGTCGGCGCGACGCTGCCGCCGGTCTCGGCCTGCCTGCGGTCGCTGTGGCCGCAGGTGCTGCCGGCGCCCGAGCAGCGCCAGTCGGCGTACGCGCTCGACGCGATCGCGCAGGAGGTCGTCTTCGTCAGCGGGCCGCTGCTGGTCGCGCTGATCGTCGCGGTGGCCGCGGCGCCGGAGGCGCTGGCGGCGGCGGCGGGCTTCGCGCTGGCGGGCACGCTCGCCTTCGTCGCGGTCCCGGCCGTGCGCCGGGCCCGGCCGGCGCCGCGCCGGCCCGCCGGTCGTCGCAGCGCCGTCTCGCTGTCGGCGCTGCGGACGGTCCTCGTCGCGGTGCTGCTGACCGGCGTCTACTGGGGGCTGCTGCAGGTCGGCATCTCGGCGCGGGCCGTCGAGCTGTCCGGCGCCGGCCTCGCGGGCGTGCTGCTCGCGTTGTTCAGCGCGGGCAGCTTCGCCGGCGGCCTCTGGTACGGGGCCCGCAGCTGGCGAGCAGGGGCCGTCGCGCGCTACGCGGCGGCGTTCGCCGCGGTCGCGGCGGCGACGGCGCCGCTGGCGGTCGCCGACGGTGCGCTGACGGCCGCGCTCTGCGCGCTGCTGGCCGGCTCGGCCTTCGCGCCCGCGGTCTCGACGGAGTTCCTCGTGCTGAGCGAGATCGCTCCCGCCGAGCTGCTGACCGAGGCGTTCGCATGGGCCAGCTCGGCGATGGTCCTCGGCGTCGCCGCCGGCTCGGTCACGGCCGGCTGGTTGACCGACCACGTCGGGGTCGCGGCCGCGCTGGCGGCCGCGCCGGCGGCGATCGCGCTCGCCGCAGCCTGGATCGCGCTGCGCCGCGACGCGCTGGCGGTCGGCTCCGTCCCCGCGGGCGGCGGGATGTGAGGCCGCGATGACGAACCCCGCCCACCACCGTTCCACACGTTCAACCCGTCCGGAAGCGCGCACGGTCCGTCCCGGTCCGACCGCGCGCCGCCGGCGAGACAGGAGGCATCGTGCCGACGATCGTTGACCACCCCGTCCAACTGCTGCCCGAGCAGGTCGCGGCGCTCGCGTGGGAGCCGCTGAGCGCCGGCGTGCACGCCCGCGTGCTGGCCGCCAGCAGCGAGAGCGGCGCGCAGACGCGGATGCTCCGGCTTGCCGGCGGCGCGCGACTGGAGCCGCTCGACGCGCGCCTCTGGCAGGAGTTGTACGTGCTCGACGGCGAGGTCGCGATCGCCGGGCGCGTCCATCGCGCCGGCTCATACCTCTGTTGGCGGCCGGGCGACGCCGTGCCGATCGAGGCGCGGGCGGATGGCGCGACGGTCCTGCAGCTCGAGGACGCCGGCGCGCGCATCCGCAAGCCGGCGGTCGCGCTGACGGCGGAGGAGGTCGAGGCGATGCCGTGGCAGCCGATGGCCGGCCGCAGCGCCGGCTTCTACGAGAAGGTGCTGTCAGAGGGCCCGTGCGGCTCCAAGACCCACCTGGTGAAGATCGAGCCGCTCGGCGACGGTGCGCCCAATCACCGGCACGCCGAGCTGCACGACCACGGCGAGGAGATGCTCGCGCTCGAGGGCTGTTACTTCTCGGGCGAGGAGCGGGAGCGGCACGCGGCCGGCACCTACACGAACAACCCGCCCGGGACCCATCACGGGCCGTTCGAGTTCAGCGAGCCGTACTGCTGCCTCGAGGTGAAGAACTACGCCTGACGACCACGGCCGTCGACGATGCCGCGCCGACCAGCGTTACATTGCTCTTGCATCTGCATTTCAATACTGCTAAATATCTTCGGGCCGCGGGTCGCCAGCGCGGCCGAGAGAGATGTGGAGCGCGCCGAGCTCGGGCGCTCCCACAGGAAAGGCTGGTTGTGATGCAGTTGCGCACTCGATCCTACGGTCCCGGGTGGAGCCTGTCGGCGCGGCTGCGCGCCAAGTGTCGGGCGCCGCGCGCGAGCGTCGCGCTGGCCGGCCTCGCGCTCGCGGCGGCAGCCGTCTCCGGATGCGGGACCAGCGTGCCGGCGGGGGTGGGCGGCGGCGCCGACGGCCCGCGGACGCTCGACGTCGCGTACAACACCGGCCTCACCAACATCGACCCGGCGCTCGCGTGCTCCTCGCCGTACGACTACCACGTCGTCACCGCGGCGTACGACAACATCGTCGAGCTGTCGCCGAGACGCGAAGCCTCCGGCGCGCACGAGGTCGCTCCGGCGCTCGCCGAGCGATGGAAGGTCAGCAGGGACGGCAAGACCTACACCTTCTTCCTGCGCAGAGACGCGACCTTCGCGAGCGGCAACCCGGTCACCGCCGACGACGTCGTCTACAGCCTCCGCCGCCTGCTCGACAGAGACGGCTGCCAGGCATACGTGCTGACGATGGGCGAGTCGGGCCTCTTCCGCGCGATCGAGAAGGTCGACGACCACACGGTGCGCGTGCGCATCGCGCATCGCGACCCGCTCTTCCTGCTGCGGATGACCTCGCGCGGGAACGGCCCGATCGACCGCAGAGTGCTGGAGCGGCACGGGGGGCTCACGAGAGCGGGCGACCAATGGCTGGCGCGCAACACGGCCGGCGCGGGCGCCTACGAGCTCGAGTCCTACGACCCCGACAGCGAGGTGCGCCTGAGAGCGCGCGCGGACTACTGGCGCGAGCCGGTCGGCGCCGAGCACGTCGTGATGCGCATCGTCACCGACCCGACGACGCTGCAGACGCTGACGGCGTCGGGCGAGGCCGACCTCGCGTTCGGCGTCGCACTGAAGGACCTCAGGGCGCTGGAGCAGCAGGGTCGGCAGATATTCGCCGACCCGAGCAACCGCTACACGTACGTCGGGCTCAACAACGACAAGGCGCCGGTCGACGACCCGCGGGTGCGCGAGGCCCTGTGGCTGGCGATGCCGCACAGAGAGCTGCTGGAGCGGTTCGGCTACGGCTACGCGAGAGCGTTCGCCGGCATGATCCCGCCCGCGATGCCGTTCCACCCCGGCTTCGACGTCCCCGAGCGCGACGTCGAGCGGGCGAGACAGCTGATCGAGGAGGCCGGCGCGAGCGGCGAGCGGATCTCGCTCGCCGTCAAGAGCGGCGAGACCGAGCAGCTGCAGATGGCGACCGCGCTGCAGTCGGCGTGGAAGGAGATCGGCGTCGATCTCCGCATCGACACGCTCAGCGCGTCCGCCTTCTCGGACACCGTCTCCAACTTCAAGACGCAGGCGTACATCCTGCGCGACGGCTCCTCGGTCAACGACCCGGCCTTCTTCCTCGGCTTCTTCGCCGTCTGCGGGAACCCGTTCAACTGGTCGAGATACTGCGACAGAGAGGTCGACCGGCTGATCGACGCGGGCCGCACCGAGCCCGACCCGGCCAGACGCGAGCGGATCTACCGCCGGATCTCCGAGCGGATCGTCGCCGACAACCCGATCCTGCCGATCTTCGCGAGCGACACGATCGCGGTCGCCAGCCCGCGGCTCAGAGGCTACGAGTACTACGACGACCAGCAGCTCGTGCTGCGCAAGCTGACGGTCGACGAGGCGTCGTGAACCTGCACGGCAGCGAGCCGGCGCCCGCAAGCGCCGGTGCGGTCGGCGCGACCGGGCGGGAGACGCTCCTGCGGGTCCGGGGCCTGAACGTGACGTTCGGACCGGCCGCGGACCCGATTCGCTCCGTGCGGGGCGTCGACCTCGACGTGCGCTCCGGCGAGGTCGTCGCGCTCGTCGGCGAGTCGGGGTCGGGCAAGACGGTCAGCGCGCTCGCGCTGCTCGGCCTGCTCCCAGCTGGGGCGCGCGTGACGATGGACGAGGCCGTCCTGGCCGGCGAGGACCGGGCCGCGATGAGCGACGAGGAGCTGCGCCTGCTGCGCGGCGCGCGCGTCGGGACCGTCTTCCAGGACCCGCTCTCCAGCCTCAACCCGGTGCAGCGGATCGGCGACCAGATCGTCGAGGCGATCCGGCTGCACAGACGTGTCGGCGTGCGCGAAGCGCGCCGGCTCGCGGTCGCGAGACTGGCCCAGGTCGGCATCCCCGACCCCGAGCGCCGCTGCCGCGACTACCCGCACCAGTTCAGCGGCGGCATGCGTCAGCGCGCGATGATCGCGATGGCGCTCGCCTCCTCGCCGCCGCTGCTGATCGCCGACGAGCCGACGACGGCGCTCGACGTCACCGTCCAGGCGCAGATCCTCGACCTGCTCCAGGAGCTGCGGCGCGAGCTGTCGATGGGCGTGCTGCTGATCACCCACGACCTCGGCGTCGTCGGTCGCGTCGCGGACCGCGTCGTCGTGATGAGCCGCGGCGAGGTCGTCGAGCGGGGCGAGACGGAGCAGATCCTCAGCCGGCCGAGCGACCCGTACACGGTCAGGCTGCTGGACTCGCTGCCGCGGCTCGACGTCGCGAAGAGCGCCCCGCCGGCGGCCGGCGACGCGGCCGAGGAGATCGCGCTGGAGACCTCCGGGCTCGAGGTCGTCTTCAGCAGACGCCGCGGGCCGCTCGGCGGCAGAGCGCTCGGCGTGCGGGCCGTCGACGACGTCTCGCTGACGGTCGGCGCCGGCCGCACGCTCGGGCTGGTCGGAGAGTCCGGCTGCGGCAAGACGACGCTCGGTCGCGCGATCGTGCAGCTGGTCGAAGCGACCGCCGGTCACGTCACGATCGGCGGGACGCGGCTGGGCGGCGAGAGCGCCCGGCGTCTGCGCGACCTGCGCCGCCACTTCCAGCTCGTCTTCCAGGATCCGCGGGCGAGCCTCGACCCGCGCCAGCGGATCGGCCGGATCCTCGAGGAGCCGCTCGCCCTGCACGGCCTCTGCGGCGACGGCGAGCAGCGCCGTCGGCGCGTCGCGGAGCTGCTGGAGCTGGTCGGCCTCGGTCCCGAGTTCGCGACGCGCCTGCCGCACGAGCTGAGCGGCGGCCAGCGCCAGCGCATCGGCATCGCCCGCGCGCTCGCGCTCGAGCCGTCGCTGATCGTGCTCGACGAGTCGGTCAGCGCGCTCGACGTCGCGATCCAGGCGCAGATCCTCGCGCTGCTCGAACGGCTGCAGCGCGAGCTCGGCATCGCCTACGTCTTCATCTCCCACGACCTCGCCGTCGTGCGGCAGATCGCCGACACGGTCGCCGTGATGTACCTCGGCCGCGTCGTCGAGAGCGGCCCGTCGGAGGCGATCTACCGTGGGCCGCGGCACCCGTACACCGCCGCGCTGCTGTCGGCGGTTCCCGTCGCCGACGTCAGACGCGAGCGGGCGCGCGAGCGGATCGCGTTGCACGGCGACCCGCCCAGCCCCGCCGACCCGCCGTCCGGCTGCGCCTTCCACACACGCTGCTGGCTGCGGCGCAGACTCGACGACCCGGCGGTCTGCACGACGACGCGGCCCGCGCTGGGCGGCCGCGCCGACAGCAGCCAGCATCGCGCCGCCTGTCACTTCGCCGACCGCCAGGCCGCGCTGCTGCCGGCATCGCTGCTCGGCGCGACGCAGGGTGCCTCGGCATGAGCGCGACGGTGCCAGAAGCCGCGCGTCCGGCGCCCGGCCCGCGCGGCGGCGGACGGTCGCCGGCGCCTGTCCGCCGCGCGTGGGCGGCGGTCGGCGAGGCGGGGCTGCGCGTCGTCGCGATCGGCCTGGTCGCGTTCCTCGCGCTCGCCCTCGTCGGGCCGCCGCTGTGGGGGAAGGACCCGCTTGCGGTCGCCCTTCCCGACGCCCTCCAGCCGCCCTCGGCGGCGCATCCGTTCGGCACCGACGAGCTCGGCCGCGACGTCCTCGCACGCTTCCTCGTCGGGGCGCGGATCTCGCTTGCCGTCGGCGTCTGCGCTGTCTTCGCCTCGTCGGTCGTCGGCACGCTGATCGGCGCCTTCACGGGCCTGGTCGGCGGCGTGGTCGACGCCGTGATCGGCCGCGCGCTCGACGGCGTGCTCGCCTTCCCGGCGCTGATCATGGGCATGGCGCTCGCGGTCGCGATGGGGCCCGGGCCGCTCTCGGTCGGGCTCGCGATCGCCGTCACCGGGGTGCCGTGGTACGCGCGGACCGTCCGCAGCGAGGTCCTCTCGCTGCGCTCGCGCGAGTTCATCGACGCCCAGCGGGTGCTCGGCGCGCCGACCGGCCACATCCTCACCCGGCACGTGCTGCCGTCCGTGCTCGGCGGCGTCGCGGTCCAGGCCTCGCTCGGCATCGCCTACGCGGTGCTCGCGATCGCCGGCCTCGGCTTCCTCGGCCTCGGCATCCAGCCGCCGACGCCCGAGTGGGGCGGGATGATCACCGCCGGCCGCACCTACCTGATCTCGGGCCAGTGGTGGATGTCGATCTTCCCCGGCCTCGGCATCCTCGCCCTCGTGACCCTCAGCATGGCTCTCGGCGAGGGCCTGCGCGACCACCTGGACCCTCATGGCAAGCTTCGTCGCTAGACGCGTCCTCGCGACGCTCGCGGTCCTCTTCTTCGCCTCGCTGATCGCGTTCGTGCTGCTGCGCGCCTCGCCCGGCGACCCGGCGCGCAAGCTGCTCGGGCCGCAGGCGAGCGAGCAGGCGGTCGCGGCGCTGCGCGCCGACATGGGCGTCGACCGCCCGTTGCTGGAGCAGTACGGCACCTACGTCGCCGACCTCGCGACCGGCGATCTCGGCTACTCGTGGCGCACGCGCACGACGGTTACCGACGAGCTGGCCGCGCGCCTCCCGGCGACGTTGGAGCTGGCGGCGTCCGCGATGGTCTTCGCGCTGCTGCTGGCGATCCCGATCGGCGTGCTGTCGGCCGGCCGGCGACGATGGGTCGACCGCGTCTCCCGCTCGGCGGCGATCGTCGGGCTCGGCATGCCGCAGTTCTGGCTCGGCCTCGTGCTGATCCTCGTCTTCTTCACCTGGCTGGGCATCGCGCCGGCGCCGTTCGGGCGGATCGACGACACCGTCGCGCTGCCGGCGAGAACGACCGGCCTGCTGCTCGTCGACTCGCTGCTCGCCGGCGATCTCGCCGCCTTCCGCAACGCGCTCGCCCACCTCCTGCTGCCGGCGCTGACGCTGGCGATCCCGCTGGCGGCCTACCTGTCGCGGATCGTGCGGCGGAGCACGATCGACGTCTATCGCAACGACTACGTCCGGACCGCCCGCGCGAAGGGCGCCAGCGAGGCGCGCGTGCTGTTCCGGCACGCGCTGCCCAACGCGCTGCTGCCGATCCTGACGCTGAGCGGCATGTGGTTCGGCGAGCTGATGGCCGGTGCCCTGCTCGTCGAGGCGGTCTTCAACTGGCCGGGGATCGGCGGTTGGGTCGCGCAGTCGATCCAGGCGCAGGACTACGCGCCGGTCCAGGGGGCGATCCTGCTCGGCGCGCTCGTCTACAGCGTCGTGAATCTCGTCACGGACCTGCTCTACGGGGTCGTCGATCCGCGGATCCGCCTCGCCACCTCCTGACACACCACCAACGAAGGAACCAGCTGTGCCCAAAGAACTGACCCGCTTGTACCCGGAGGACATCGCACGCCTCGATCCGACCCCGATGCCCGGGTGGGACGGCGTCGAGCAGCGACTGCTCGCCCGCGATCCCGACAACGGCTCCGTGACGGCCCGCGTCGACGTGCGCGCGGGCGCCGCCGTCGAGACGGCCTCGTCGGAGGGCTGGCGCGAGACGTTCGTGCTCGCCGGCGCGCTGCTGCTCGACGGGCGCAGCTTCGCCGCGGGGGCGTACCTCTGTCGGCCGCCGGGCGAGGGCGAGCAGGCGGTCGCCGCCGAGGAGGGCGCCGTCGTCCTGCAGCTGCGCGAGGTCAACGGCGCGCTCGACAAGCCCGCGGTCGCGCTGACGGCCGAGGAGGTCGACGCGCTGCCGTGGACGCAGAAGCCCGACGGGACGCCGGGCCAGGCGTTCGAGAAGATCCTGACGCGCGGCCCGTCGGGCTCCTTCGCGCGGGTCCTGAGATTGGACGGCGTCACCCCGGGGGTCGCGCTCCACACCTATGACGAGGACTGCCTCGTGCTCGCCGGCGCCTGCCGCGTCGGCGACGAGACGCACGTCGCGGGCACCTACACCTTCAATCCCGCGGGGACGCCGCACGGCCCGTTCGCGTTCATCGAGCCGCTGCGCTGCGTCGAGTTCGCCAACCATCCGCCCGAGGCCACGACGGCCGCCGACTCCGAGACCTGAGCGCGATGGGTGCGAGCAGCCCGCCGCGCGTGACCGGGCGGCTGCGGCGGACGTCGCTCGTCGACCAGGCGATCGCCGCGCTGCAGGCCGAGATCGACTCGGGAGCCTGGGCGGTCGGGGAGAAGATCCCGACCGAGCCGCAGCTCGTCGAGCGGTTCGGGATCGGACGCAACGCGCTGCGCGAAGCGATCCGGGCGCTGGTCCACTCGGGGCTGCTGGAGACTCGCCAGGGCGACGGCACCTACCTGCGAGCGACGAGCGAGTTCGCGGGCGCGCTGCGGCGCCGGACGAGCTGCTCCGAGCTGCTCGAGCTGGTCGAGGTCCGGCGCGCGATCGAGGTCGAGGCCGCCCGGCTGGCCGCGAAGCGCCGCAGCGACCGACAGGCGGCGGAGCTCGAGCGGCTGCTGGCGGAGAGCGCCGCGGCGTGGAGAGCAGGCGACGTCGGACGGCTCGTGGGCGCGGACGTCGCCTTGCACACCGAGATCGTCAGGGCCAGCGGCAACGCGATGCTGCTCGAGCTGTACGAGAGCTTCGGCGGCGCGATCGCGGAGGCGATCCGCACCGAGCTCCTCGACACCGCCACGTACTCGCGGCCGACGCACAGCGCGCTTGTCGCGGCGATCGTCGCCGGCGACCCGCAGGCCGCGGCGGCGGCGACCGCCGCGGCGCTCGACGAGGTGCGGATCGGGCGGGAGCGACGGTCGATCGGACAGCCGAGTCGCTGAAGCCGCCGCCCGTCCCGGGACGGCTGGCTGGAGGGCCCGGCGCCCCAACGGGGGCCCTGCGACCCAGAGAAGTGCTACGCAATGGGCTGCGTAAAGAGACCTGCAGGAGAAATGGATGGTGTTGTCATGAGGAGTCTGAGATCTCGATGGTGATCGGAGTGCCCCGCGAGACCAGTGCCGGAGAGACGCGCGTCGCCGCGACCCCGGCGACGGTCAGACAGCTTGTGGGACTTGGCTATGACGTGGTGGTCGAGGGAGGAGCCGGCGCGCTCGCGAGCTTCGACGACGACGCGTACGCGGCGGCGGGAGCGACCGTCGGGTCGGCCGAGCAGGCGTGGCGGGCCGACGTCGTCTTCCGCGTCAACGGCCCCACCGTCGAGGAGATCGGGAAGCTGAAGGACGGCGCGACGATCGTCGCGCTGCTGCAGCCGGCGATCAGACCGGAGCTGGTCGAGGCGCTCGCGCGGCGGCCGATCACCGCGCTGGCGATGGACGCCGTCCCGCGCATCAGCCGCGCGCAGTCGCTCGACGTGCTCTCCAGCATGGCCAACATCGCCGGCTACCGCGCGGTGATCGAGGCCGCCCACGCCTTCGGCCGCTTCTTCACCGGGCAGGTGACGGCGGCGGGCAAGGTCCCGCCGGCGAAGGTGCTGGTCGCCGGCGCCGGCGTCGCCGGCCTCGCCGCGATCGGCGCCGCCAGCAGCCTCGGCGCGATCGTGCGCGCGACCGATCCCCGTCCCGAGGTCGCCGACCAGGTCAGATCGCTCGGCGGCGAGTTCCTCTCGGTGATGGAGCTGGAGGTCTCCGCCGACGGCTACGCGAGAGCGACGAGCGAGGATTACGACCGTCTCGCCGGCGAGATGTACACCGAGCAGGCGAAGGACGTCGACATCATCGTGACGACGGCCCTGATCCCGGGCCGTCCGGCGCCGAAGCTGATGACGGCCGACCAGGTCGCGCTGATGAGACCGGGCTCGGTGATCGTCGACATGGCCGCCGCGATGGGCGGCAACGTCGAGGGCTCGGTGCCCGGCAAGGCGGTCGTGACCGACAACGGCGTCACGATCATCGGCTACACCGACCTCGCCGGCCGCCTGCCCGCGCAGGCATCGCAGCTCTACGGCACGAACCTCGTGAATCTGATGAAGCTGCTGACGCCGGAGCGAGACGGGCAGCTCGTGCTCGACTTCGACGACGTCGTGCAGCGCTCGATGACGGTCGTGCGCGACGGCGAGAGAACGTGGCCTCCGCCCCCGGTGCAGGTCTCGGCCGCGCCGGCGGCGAGAGCCGAGCCCGCGAGAGCGGACGAGGCCGCGCCGGCGCGGGAGCCGCGCCCGGGCTGGGTCAGATACGCCGCGATCGCCGTGGGCCTGCTCGCGTTCGGGCTCGTCACCGCGCTCGCGCCCGACCCACTGCCGCAGCACTTCACGGTGCTGATGCTGGCGATCGTCGTCGGCTACTACGTGATCGGCAAGGTCCACCACGCGCTGCACACGCCGCTGATGTCGGTCACGAACGCGATCTCGGGCATCATCGTCGTCGGCGCGATCCTCCAGCTCGGCGAGCAGGGCGACACCGTCATCCGAGTGCTCGCGACGGTCGCGATCCTGTTCGCGTCGATCAACGTCTTCGGCGGCTTCGCCGTGACCCGGCGCATGCTCGGCATGTTCAACAGAGGCTGATCCATGACCGCAACCCTCATCTTCGGTTCCATCGACACGCAGTCGATCGCGACGGCCTCGTACATCGTCGCCGCGCTGCTGTTCATCCTCTCGCTCGCCGGCCTGTCGAGGCACGAGTCGGCCCGCCAGGGCGTCGCGTTCGGGATCGCCGGCATGGCGATCGCGCTCGCCGCGACGATCGCCCTCGCGACCGAGGACGCCGCGACGGTCGCGGTCGTGCTGCTCGTCGTCGCGGTCGCGATCGGCGCCGCCATCGGCCTCTGGCGCGCCCGCGTCGTCGAGATGACGGGCATGCCCGAGCTGATCGCGCTGCTGCACAGCTTCGTCGGCCTCGCGGCCGTGCTCGTCGGCTGGAACGGCTACTTCGCCGTCGAGAACGGCGACCACCACGACCTCGTCGGATCGCTGCTCGACATCCACCACGCCGAGGTCTTCATCGGCGTCTTCATCGGCGCGGTCACGTTCACCGGCTCGATCGTCGCCTACCTGAAGCTGTCGGCGAGGATCAAGTCGGCGCCGCTGATGCTCCCGGCCAAGAACTGGCTCAACCTCGGCGCGCTCGTCGCGTTCGTCGTGCTGACGGTGATCTTCGTGATCTCGCCCAGCCTGCCGCTGCTGATCGCGGTGACCGTGCTCGCGCTCGCGCTCGGCTGGCACCTCGTCGCCTCGATCGGCGGCGGCGACATGCCGGTCGTCGTCTCGATGCTCAACTCCTACTCGGGCTGGGCCGCGGCGGCGTCGGGCTTCCTGCTCGGCAACGACCTCCTGATCGTGACAGGCGCGCTCGTCGGCTCCTCCGGCGCCTACCTCTCCTACATCATGTGCCAGGCGATGAACCGCTCGTTCATCTCCGTGATTGCGGGCGGTTTCGGCATCGAGGCCGCGGCCGCGGCCGACACCGACCACGGCGAGCACCGGGAGATCGACGCGGCCGCCGCCGCCGAGCTGCTGACCGAAGCGAGCTCGGTCATCATCACGCCCGGCTACGGGATGGCGGTCGCGCAGGCGCAGTACCCGGTCGCCGAGCTGACCCGCCAGCTGCGCGACCGCGGGATCGAGGTCCGCTTCGGCGTCCACCCGGTCGCCGGCCGCCTGCCCGGCCACATGAACGTGCTGCTCGCCGAGGCGAAGGTCCCGTACGACATCGTGCTGGAGATGGACGAGATCAACGACGACTTCGCCGACACCGACGTCGTCCTCGTGATCGGCGCCAACGACACCGTCAACCCCGCCGCGACCGAGGACCCGGGCAGCCCGATCGCCGGCATGCCGGTGCTGAGGGTGTGGGAGGCGAGCAACGTGATCGTCTTCAAGCGCTCGATGGCCTCCGGCTACGCCGGCGTCCAGAACCCGCTGTTCTTCCGCGACAACACGCAGATGCTGTTCGGCGACGCCAAGGCCAAGGTCGACGAGATCGTCGGCGCCCTCGTCGCCGAGCGCGTCCCCGCCTGATCCCCGCCGCGACAGACCACTCGTGACGTAGGAGGAGCCCGGCGCCGCGCGCCGGGCTCCTCCTTAGTGTGACACCGTGACGCTGCTGCAGAGCCAATACGCCGGCCGGTACACGTTGGAGGAGCTGTTAGGGGAAGGGGCTCACGCCGTGGTGTATCGAGCGTGGGACGCCGTCAGTGCGACGGAAGTCGCGCTGAAGCTCTACAACGAGGATGCCCTCGATCATCAGACGGCCGAGGCGGCGACGAATGCAAAGGTGGCCGATTGCGCCGCGGTGATGCCTTTGTTCGAAGTGTTCACGGATGTGCTCCCCCGTGAGGCGACTTCGATGCCTCTCGCAAAGCCGTCTGTGAGACGGTTCGAGTCGCTGTCGTGTGCCGAGGTCCGCCTTGCTGGTTTGCGCCTGTTCACGGCGCTCGCGTTCTGCCACGGTCGCGGCGTCGTGCATGGAGACATCAAGCCGGCCAATCTCTTTCGAGATCGACACGGCCATCTTCAACTTGGAGATTTCGGCGTGGCTGATTTTCTCCCTGGCGCACGACGTGGGCACACGCTGGAATACGCTGCGCCGGAGTTGCTCGCTGGTGAGCCGCGCAGCCCCCAGACAGACGTTTGGGCTGCCAGCGTGACGCTCTTCGAGCTGATGTGCGGCGAGCTGCCGTTCGGATCGACGCTCGACTCATCCGAGGCGGAGGTCGCTGAGAGGATCAGCAGCGGGCAGGCGCAGAAAGTGGCAGATCTTCGGCCATTCCTTCCGCGTCGGCTGCAGAGCTACTTCAGATCGGCATTCAAGGTGGATCCGGCGCAACGAGAGAGCACGAGCGCGATCGTTGCTCACAATGCGATTTCGGAGGTCGCCGCGCTTGCAGACTGGGTCAGGATCGGCGGGAGCGGCGCGATCGAGCGGTGGGAAGGCGTTGAACGCGATCGCGACGGGAATCCCACGGGAGTTCAGTTAGCGGCCGAGCTTGTGTTTCGTCCAAACCTGCGCCGATATGAGGCACACATCTATCGCCAACGACCAGGTGGTCAACTCCGCAGAATTCCTGGAGCAAGAGGTTTCCAGGTGCCTAGCGAGGCGACAGTTCGGCAGCTCATGTACGCGCGAATGCGCGCTTTGACCGAAGGACGATCGTTGCGTTGACGGAGAGCACGTCCGGTCCGTCACGTCGGGCGAAGCCCAGACACCAGCTCCTGCACCAGCGCCCACGTCGCATCTGCGACGAGCTGCGGATCGCCGACGTTCTGCTCGGTGCGTCCGGCCATCGTCGGGATGGGCGCTGCGGGATCGGCGGCGAGGTGCCGGAGCCAGCGGAGGGCGTCGCTGGTGACGGCGGCGCTGGTGCGGGCGGCGCGCTTTGAGTGCGGTGGGATGCGAGCGCCGCGTCGGCCGCCGCCTCTGTGCAGGGCGGCGGGCACGAGCAGCTCGACCGGGATCCCGTCAGGTGAGAGCCATGCGCCGGGCTGATGCTCGGTGACGTCCTGGAGGAAGCCGGCCGCGTGCATCGCGTCATCGAGCTTCGGCGCGTCGTGGAGGTCAGCGGGGATGACGGCGAGGTCGCTGTCCCTGGTCTGTGTTGCGATCGGGACGTCGGCCTCGCCGGTGTAGAGGTAGACGGCCTGGGCGCCGACGAGCACGAGCGCGTCGTGCTGGGCCTCCAGTGCCTGGAGTGCGTCGAGCAGCGTCCGTCGGGCGGCGATCGTCGTCGGGGTGTAGGTCATCTCGCGCGCCAGTCGCGTTTGTTGGTGCGCATCCAGTCGAGCAGCGCGCGGCCTTCCTCGGGGTTGCGGCCGGGCCCGTTGAGCAGGTCGACGACGGTCTGTGACGGGGCGGTGTAGGCGACGTCGTCGCGACGCTGGGCGCGGACGAGTGGGAGGTCGTCGCGCGGTTCGATCAGGAGGACGTTCGCGCGCGTCTGCGCGGGTGTCAGTCTGAGCGCGCGCTGGAGTCTGTCGGCGTCGGGGGCGTAGACGAGCGCGGTCGTCGGCTCGGCGTAGGGGAGCTGCCAGCGGGCGGCGAGCGAGCCGCCGACGGCGTAGGGCTGGCGGACCTTGGCCAGCGTGCGCTCCACCGCCTCGAGGCCGCGAGGTGCGAGCAGCCGGATCACGCGACGGCCGCGGGTGAGGTCGTAGTCAGCGGCCCAGCGCTCCAGCAGCTCGTCCCACGTGGCGGATTGGATCGTGCCGCGTCTGTCGCGCTCGATCAGCCCCTCCCGGTCGAGCAGGTCGACCGCGCGCGCGGTCGAGCCCAGCGACGTGCCCGCGGCGGCCGCCAGATCGCGCATCTTCCACGGTGCCGGCAGGTCGACCAGCGCGCGCACGACCCGCGCCGCCGGCAGTCCCTGCAGGCTGCCGATCGGACTCTCCGGTGTCCGCCACGGATCGCGGTCGGCACCCACAGCGCGAAGTGCGACAGCCGGCTCGTCGACGCTGACGTTCACGTTGCCGGTCGCGTCCACATAGGACAGGCCCTCAGCGCGCAGCGCCTCCCGCGCACGTGGCGACAGGTACCGGGCCGCAACCAAGCCGGTGGACGCTTCGATCTCGCGCAGTTGCCGAGCGACCGACGGGACGTCGCGCGCCTCTATGCGCTGCTTGGCCTCGACCGCAAGATCGGCCGAGCGCCCGTCGGGGGCGGTCAGGCGCAGCGTGGCGTCCACGTCGCGTCGGCGAGCCGCTCTGACCGCGACCTTCCACGAGGCGGGCAGCAGCGCGCGGACCGCGTCTGCTGCGACGGTCTGGAGCTGGCGGTCGGTGGGGGCGGCGAGAGCGGTTGCTTCCATATCGCTAGACGTTCCGTTGTGCACGGAACAGGCGGTTCCGTGGAACAAGTGTAGCGCGCGGGCAGTTCCGTTCCGCAAATCTGCTTGTTCCAGTGAATGCGGAACAGCGATAATGTCGGAACAACCATGCCTGGGAGAGCGAGCGGCGGGCGCGCGTCTCGCGGACGGCGAGGCCGAGCACGCGGTGCTCGGCGCTCTGGACCGGGTGCGGGCTCATGGTCGCTCGTCCTCGGGCTCGAAGGCGGCGGCCTCGGCGCGCTCGCGACGGTAGCGGAGCATCGCCTCCTCGACGTCGGTGCCGACCAGTTCGACCAGCACGTCGCCGCAGACGGCGACCGTCAGCATCGCCTCCCACAGCGCCTGGCGCTCCTCGGCAGCCGTCTTGAGCTGGCCTTCGATCTCCTCGCCGGCGCGTTCGTGCAGGCGGGCAAGCACGCGCATGAGCGGCGCCGGCTCCATCGTGATCGGGAACTCCTCGGCCGGGTCGTCCTCGCGCCAGCCGAGGTCGTCGAGCAGGCGCATGCAGCCCTCGTAGCGGCGGCGCAGCGACAGCGCGGTGCCCGACTGGTCCTCGTGGACGGCGAGGTAGATGTCGCCGATGCCCGACAGCTCGGTGAGGAGCTGCTCGCGCAGGACGGCGCGCGTCGCGGGCTTGATCGTCAGCGCCACGCGACCACCGCCCTCCGGCCGCCATGGACGAGGACGTCAAGAATCTCCGCGCGCCAGGCGGCGCGTCGGGAACAATGGAAGTGCATCGAAGTCACCCTTCGGTGCCGGGCCCGGGGGTGTGCAACCACCCGCCGGGCCGCTTTACGGGATGGACAGCGGCGGCGACGCTAGGTGGAAGGGGCGCCGATGGCAAGGTCCCGTGCCAGCGGGCGCACCTCCGCGCGGTGCCGAATGCCAGCCGCGCGACGCGCGATCACACCTCAGCGCACCGGGCGGATCTCAGACGATCTGAGGCCACGAGCAAGCGGAACTTGCGCTCCGTCTTGCGCTCTGTAGCACCTCGGACCCTCTCCGAAAGCCGAAAAACACTGCCAGCACTGGGATCGCGGAAATGGCGACTCCCAGACTCGAATCCGGAAGAGGGGGTGGTGCTCAGGCGTTTCCGCTGCAAATGGGTGGTATGGGGTGGTGCTGGATGCGCTGAGATCAGCGGGGTGTGGCACCTGCGGTGGCACCTTGGGCCGGCTCGGCCCGGATCGGGAGAGGAGCCCTTAGACGCTGCTCGTCCTTATCTCGCTTGCGCCGGTCTGCGAGCAGGGCGTCTGCCCGTCGTGTGCGGTTTCGCGTCATCGAGACACGCGTTCAACGCGGCGAACAGGCGCTCGGCTCGGTCGAGCAGGGCTCTCGGGAATGCTCCGTTGTTCCCGTTGAGTTGCAGAGCAGGCTTAAGGTGGTCGAAACCGTCGAAGTTCCAGCTCTTGAGGGTCGCCTCGACCCGCTTGGCCAACCGGGGGTTCCCGTTGCCATCGACCGCCTCGGGCGTGAGTGCGGCTGCCTGAGTGTTGGGATAGGCAGCCTTCACGAGATCGACATAGACGTCCGTTGGGAAGAGGTCCTCTATGTCTGCTTCCGCCTGTCCGCTATCAAGGGCGGAGGCGACGGAAACAATCTGATCTCTTGAAAGCTGCCCCGTCTCGACGAGACGAGCAACCTGCTCCTCATGCTTCGTTGAGCCGTCCAGCAAGACAGCCGTATGCAGCTGATTCGCGCCGTAGAGCCGAACGAATGTCTCGACCTTGCTGACGCCGCCAACAGGCACTATGACCCATCGAGGATCCAGGGACGTTCGTCCGGATTCCCGCAAGACTCGACTCCAAGCTTGCAGATAGAGCATGTCCGACGGACCTTCGACGAGCAGGGCGTTCGGAGCAACGAAGAGCGTCTGACCGATGCTGTAACCCAATGCCGCCTGGAGCGGAAACAGCGTATCGCGATCAATGCGGACGACCTGGTTGCTTATCACCGTGCCGGCAGTCGTGTCGTCCGTAACGATGCGCACCCGCTCCAGATGGTTCGCGTCAACCATGAAGGGCGAATGCGTCGTATACAGGACTTGCGCGACGGGCGCCAAGCGTTCTTCCACCACGCGGAGAAAGTCTGCTTGGGCCAATGCATGCAGGGCACTTCCAGGCTCGTCGAGAAGGAGGACAAGTGGCTTATCGCCCACCATGTCGCGGATCCTTGTGAAGTACACAAGGAACGAGAAAAACCACCGGAATCCGTGAGACCCTTGGTCGATTGGGACCGTGACCCCTCGGCGACCCTTCGCACGGACGTGGAGATTGATGCCTGCGGCAAGTTCGCCGCTTTCGGTCGCGTCGGCGGCAGATTTGTCGAATTCGATGCTGCTGTCGCGGTTCTGCTGCCAGAACTCGAAAAGCTCATTGGTGATCCGGAGGCCTGCAGCTTCCAGGCGGCTCTTCTGGCGCTCATAGCCAGCGTCGTCAGTAAACGACTCGGGAGGAGTGTTTGCGATATCGAGGAGTGCAAGGAAGGTCTGATCCTCGCGTTGCAAATCACCACCCTCACGACGCTCGATCAGGGCCGGCACGGAGACCCGTCCAGGCATCAGGCTGTACTCGCCAAAGTAGAGATATTTTGGCTCGTACGATGAGAAGAACGCGACCATCGAGCGTCGAAGATCGTCTTTCACGCTCCAGCCGAGCTGGGCGTTGTCGAGTCTCTCCTCAAGAGGGGTCGTAGCTACCGCAGCGCGGAGCCCCTCCAGCGTGGTGACAGCTCTAAGCTCATCCGGCGAGCCGATCCGTTCGACCAAGTGCTTTACCGCGGCGGCCTCGTCAGAATTGAATACCCAGACGTGGCTGTTGTCGTAGGCGATGCGCGTTCTCAAGTCCGACGTCAGCGCTCCCGCGCCGAAGCGGCCGGCGAAGAAACCCAGCTCCTGGTCGGTGAGGACATACGTGGCTTCGACGACAACCGGAGGCCTGCCTGCGTCGAGCTCGGCCTCACCCTCTCCGAGCACCCACCGTGGATAGTCTCGAACGAGATCCAGGCTTCGTCTGCCGTCAGCAGGATTCAGTTGTTCAAGGGCCGTAAGGAAGCTCGTCTTGCCCGATTCGTTCTTGCCGACGAGACACGTGATGGCGTCGGTTTCTACGCGGCCGCCGTCCACGATCGAGCGAAAGTTGGTCACGTGGACGTCGGTCAGGCGCATGCTGGCACTCCTCGTTCGCTCGCCGCGTACTGCGGCCTGAAAATCGGGATGACGACAGACCGCAAGCTTGTCACGCCGGGCTGACGGGTATCGGCAGTTCCGGTGCGAGGCCACGTGGCTCATGCCGAGCGCGGGTCTGCGTCACTCCACCAACCGCAGCGGCACCTCTGCACCCGCACTCCGTGCCTCCCGCCCGAACGCCGCCGCCACCATCTCCTCCTCGTGCGGGCTCGGGGCGTAGTCCGCGTACCGCTGCGTCGTCGCAATATCGCGGTGCCCCATCCATTCCTGCAACGTCCGCATGGGGACGCCGGTGGCGGCCATGTGGGTGCCGAAGGTGTGGCGGAGGTCGTGGAAGCGGTGTCTGGTGTCGAGGCCGGCGGCTTTGAGGGTTTGCTGCATGCGGCGGTAGACGCTGCATTTGGCGAGGACGCCGCCGGTGGCGGGGTGGGCGAAGACGAGGTCGTCGGGGTCGCGGCGGTGGGTGCGGCCGTAGACGGTTCTCAGCTCGTCGGCGAGTCTGCTGATCATCGGGACCGAGCGGCTGGAGCGGCGGGACTTGGGTGTGCCGAATTCGCCGCGTGAGTAGTTGCGGCGGACGCGGATGCGGTTGGCGTTCCAGTCGACGTCGCGCCAGCGGAGGGCGATCAGCTCGCCTTGGCGCAGGCCGGTCATGACGGCGGTCATGTAGAGCGCGTGGTCCAGGTCCTGGCAGTCGCCGGGTTGGGTGTGGGCGAGGAGGCGGTCGACCTCGGGGAGGGTGAGGTAGCGGATCTCGGCGGGCTCGGGGATGGCGGGCAGTTCGATGCCGTGGCAGGGGTTGGATCTGACCCAGCGGCGCTGGGGTGTCATCGCGAAGTTGAAGAGCGCGGAGATGGTGCTGATGACGCCGCGGATGGTGCGTGGGGCGAGGTCCTTGGCTTCGAGGACGCTCATGAGGTCGAGGATGTCTTCGGGGCGGTATTGGTGGACGGGGCGGTCGCCGAAGAAGGGGACGATGTGGTTGCGGAGGTTGCAGTCGATGTTCTCGCGGGAGGCGCGTTTGCGGCCTCGGCGTTCTGAGTTCTTGATGTAGCGGGCGCCCAGTTCGGTGATCGTGAGCGGCTCGCCCATGACGGGCAGGTCGTCTTCGGTTTCGAAGATGAGGCGGCGCAGCTCGACTTCGGCTTGGGCTTCGGTGAGGCCGGTGCGCTCGCCGCGTTGGCGTTTGGGGCCGAGGTGGCGCTTGACGCGGCGGCCGGCGGTGTACCAGGAGCCGTACCAGGCTTCGGTGCCGTCGGCGAGTCTGCGGACGAGGAGGCTGCCGGTGCCGGCGATGCGTCTGACGGAGCGGACGGTGCGCTCGGGGTTGGTCAGGCTGGTGCGCGGCATCCGTTCCTCTCCGGGCTCGTGACGGCAGGGGCGAGCGTCCTCGCGCGCGGGTGCGCGAGGACGCATGGCGGGCTGGGCCGGAGCGGCGCTGCTCCGGGGCTGGGACCGCGCGCCGCAGAAGCGGTGGCGGGGCGTGTCAAAGCTGCTTCGCGCACGATGCTAGGTGGAGCGCTTGCGGGTGCCAAGGGATGTGCCAGGACCCTGACGTCGGGTCGTGCACCAGGCGGCGAGCTGGCGGCGCTCGAAGCGGCCGTAGCGGCCGAGACGGATGTGCGGGATGCGGCCTGAGCGTGCCTGGCTCAGCACCCAGGAGGGTGGGACGCTGAGCAGCCGGGCGGCCTCCTCGGCGTCGATCAGCTCGCCGTCCAGCTCCTCCCCGCCGTGGGGCTCTCGGGTCGGGGCGGTCATCGGTCGAGCCAGCCGACCGCTCTGGCGGGGTCGTGGGTGGTCTTGAGGATCGGCGCGAACGGGCCGCGGTCGATCAGGTCGGCGAGCAGGCAGGCGGCGATCTTCACGGCGGGCGTCGCGGTGAGCTGAGGGTTGGTGCGGCAGAGCGCGATCGCGTTGCTGCGGCGGCGCTCGAGCGCGGGTCGGTCGCGGCCGGTGAGGACGAGCAGGACGCCGGGGAAGATCGCGTAGCTGTGGGTCCACAGCGGTCTTGGCCGGTCGGTCGGGCCGGTGGGCGGGAGGGTGTGGTGGTAGAGGGTGGCGTAGCGGGCGAGCTTTGCGGCGAGGTCGTCGACGGGCATCGTCGCGCGGTCGAGTTCGATGAAGCGGTAGTGGAAGGTGGTGGTGCCGTCGGGCTGGTTGCGCTGGTAGGTGAGCAGCGCGTCGGCGATCAACTGCTCGGGCGTGCGGCGGCCCGGGGCGGGTCCGATCGGGTGGGCGATCTCGTGGCGCCAGGCGAGCGGTCCGCATTCGTCGCCGCGGGCGCGGGCGGCGCGCACGAGCGCGAGCCCGACCTCGTTGACGGCGAGGGTGTGGTGGCGCAGCGGCCCGGTCGCCTGCGCGTGGGTGATCTGCTTGCGGCGCCGCTCGGGCCGCGAGGGGATCAGCTCGATCGCCTCGGTGCCCTGCTCGGTCAGGAACCACAGCCCGAGCCCGCCGGGCAGTCGGGCGGCGTCGACCAGCTCGGCGGCGTGGAGTCTGCGCAGGACGTGCCGCGTCCAGTGGGTGGTCTTGTCCGGGGTGTGGAGTTCGTGGATCTGGAGGGTGGTGAGGAGCCGGTGCTGCGCGAGGCTCTCCATGATCGGGACCGCGACCGGCGGCAGCGGCCCGGTCGCGGTGTCGGTGACGGTGACGATCACTGCGGCGCCTCCGCTTGGATCGTCACCTGCTCCTCCGCCGGCGCGTCCGCTCGCTCGCCGGCCGGCGCGAAGTGCGCCGCGATCTCATCGTCCAGCGTGGCGAGACGGTCGAGCGTCTCGGCGATCGGGATGCCGTGCGCGGCGGTGAACGGAAGCGGACCGGCGGGGTAGGTCGTCGGTTCGGGGTAGAGGTCGCTGACGGGGACGCCGTGGAGGAGGAACGGCGGGGTTGGGTGGCCGTCGAGGGTGACGGAGGCGAGGAAGGTGAAGCGGTCGAGGTTGACGATCGTCTGCGGCTCGATTCTGCCGGCCCATTCGCGTGCGATCTGGTTGGCCGCGGAGGCGTCCAGCGCGGTGGTGAGCAGGTGGGAGCGGTTGGTCGTGATCGCGTCACGGGTCGCTCTGGTGAGCCGCTCGGGGTTCTGGTTGAAGAGGAACCCGCGGATCCCGTACTTCGCGGTCTGCTCCAGCAGCGCCGCGAGGTTGCCCGAGGTCGCGCCGTCGTAGATCTGGATCTCGTCCAGGAAGACGTGGAACGGCTTGTGGGCGGACGGGTGGAGGGCGGCGCGCTGCTTGGCGGTGTGGAGCAGGTCGTAGACGAGGAAGTTCGCCAGCAGCCGGTCGCGGCTCGATCCCGAGCCGGGGCAGGCAAGCACGATCGCGCCCGCGTCCATCGCGGCGCCGACGTCGTAGGCGGACTGCGGGTTGCCGAGGACGGCGGCTGCGGCCGGGGCGGTGCGCAGGCGGTCGATCAGGTTGGTGACCGGCGTGATCGCCTCGGGGCTCAGGCGCGCGAAGCGCTGCTCGAAGAACTGCCGGACCGGTGGTGAGACGTGCGGCAGGACGGTGGCGCGCCAGTCGTCGTCGCCGAGCAGGGTCGGGATCTGGAAGACGGTCGGTGCCTTGGCGGCGGGGAGCCTGTCGGCGAGGTCGGCGAGCGCGTGGGCGGCTTGGGCGGTGAGGTTGATCGCGCGGGCGTTGACCTCGTCCCACCGCATCGTGGACGAGAACGCGTCGACGATCGCGTCGACCCGCTGCTGGGTCGTTCGGTGTCCGGTCCTGGCGAGCGGGTTCCAGCCGATCTGCGGTCCGGCGTGGTGGTCGGTGAGGTCCAGCTCGATGACCCGATCCAGCTGGTCGCCGAGGTGGCGTTTGATCTTCTCCAGCGCGTCGGCGTGGGGGTCGAGGAAGAAGCAGCCGTGGCCGTTGCGCGCGAGGTGCAGGAACTGGCCGATCCCGGTCTCGGTCTTGCCGAACCGCGAGCGGCCCGCGACGTAGGTGAAGAACGACCCCCGGAGCGGCACCCCCACCAGCCGCTCACCCGCCCGCGCCGAGACGACGCGGCCGAGCGGCAGCAGGTCCGGCTGATGGTCGAAGGTCGGCAGCCCGCGCGGCGCCGCCGGAACCCGCCCGCCGGAGCGGACGACGTTCTCGGACTCGCAGCTCTTGGTCGGCGGCTTGAGCAGCGCCGCGACCTCCTCGGCGTTGACCAGCCGCTTGCGGGCAGGGGCGAACAGCCCGCCGGCGACACGCGCGTCGAACCGTCCGCGGCGCCACGGCGCGTCGGCGCCGGCGAACCCGAACGGGACGCGCTGCCCGACGACGCGGAAGTGGTTCTCGCCGTCGAAGGCGCGGAACGCGGCGACGAGCGCCCCGACCTGCTCGACCGCCCGCCCCGCGAGCGGGCTCGACGCCCGCACCAGCACCTGCACGCCGAAGAGCGGCAGCGGATCGCCGAGCTTCCCTGCCAGCGACTTGTGCTCGGCGCGCCGCGCGACCAGCTCTGCTCGTGTCGGCGGGGTGCGGTGAGCGGGCTCGCCGCGCATGATCTCGCCGAGCGTCTTCTGCTCGCGGCGCTCCTCACGCCGCGCCTTGCGCAGCAGCTTGCCCTGCAGCCGGCGCCGCTCCGACGGCTTCAGCGGCAGCAGGTCGACGCAGACCTCGGCCGACTCGTCCTTGGGGATCAGCGGTTCGAGCGCCTGCGCGAACCCGGTCAGCGGGTCCGGATCGACGCCGGTCTCCAGCAGCGGGTGACGGCTGTCGCGGGCGAGGATCAGCTCGGCGCGGGCGACGTGGGGCTCGGCGTCGACTTGGGTGCTGTTCGGCGCGACCGTGGCGTGCTGGGCGGGCGGCGTGGGGGCCTGGGTCGGGTTCGGTTCGGGTGGGCGTGCCGGGGCGGGCGCGGGCAGCTCGCGCAGCTCGACGCCGCCGTAGCTGCCGACGCCGACCTCCAGCGCGCGGCGGGCGTGCCGGGGCAGCTCGACGCTGTAGCGCAGCCGCCCGTCGGGATCGTTGTCGAGCCGCACGCGGACGGCGTGCGCGCGCTTTGCCAGCAGCCCGCCCGTCGCGCGCCGCGCGGCGGTCAGGGTGGAAGCGAACGCGAGCACCGGTCTGATCTCCGGCGCGAACGAGTCCGCCGGCACCAGCTCCAGCCGCACCCGGTCAGCCAGCGCACGGCGCTCCAGCACACAACGGACGAGGAGCACCGCGACGAGGCCCGCGACCAGCACACCGGCGAGCACGGGCACGAGCGGAGAGCGAGCAAGCTCGACCGCTGCGTCCAGCACCTCCCCAGCCATAGCATTGACCACGATCAGCCCGACCACGGCCGCCATCGCGACCATGACCATCATGTCCTTCGGTTCAGTCGGTCTCAAAGACCCACCTCCGCTTCGCGGATATATGCCAGCGACCTTCGGCCGCCGCGATCGCCGGCACCGCCGACGATCAGCACCCCTCGCGCCGACACAGCGCGGGAGCGGTGATGAACCCGCGCACGGACGCGCGGGTGAAACTTGAGAGCGAAGCGCAGGCGAAACCGCGAACGGACCCCGCCCGCCCCGCTGAAGGCAATCAACGACATGGAATGAAACAACCTCCGATTAGGAACACGATCCGGCGCGAGCGCCGGTACTGCGTCACCGCGTCGAGCGGTGCTGTGCGGGGCCAACAGGACCCGCGAACCTGGCGGCGGCCACGGGCCGCCCCAAAGCGTCATCTTCTGCACGTCGGGTACCTCGGTGAATTAGCGGCCTGAACGCGTTCGGCGTGGCCTGGTACGTAAGTTGTAGGTGGACCCGACGACCATGTCTAGGCCCCCGAAATCGAGCGGTCCTTTAGGTTTCGTCGTCTAGGGTGCGCTCAGGCACGAACGGGCACATTTCGGCGCATTTGGGCACGCTCAGATACGAAGAAATTTAGGTTCGCGCGCTGGTGCTGGCGCGTGGGCGCTCTAGTCAGGCGGACTATTTTCAGGCTGCTGCCAAGCGACCTAACAGTCGTAGAGAGTCCTCGGTCTCCGAAGCCGGTCTGGCTGGAGAATCGGTGCGATCCCACGGAGGCATCGCTGTCGTCGATCGCGTTGCCGCGGCTCCCGATCGAAGGCCTCTGCGCGGCTGCGCCCTAGTTACGGAGGTGGCGGGGCCTCTGTCTGCCAGGTCGCCATCAGGTTGTCGTGCATGTCTCTGATTCTCGAAGTCAGATGTTCTCGCGTGACTCTGCGGCGTTTGCGCGAGTGGTACCCAAATTTCGAGATCTCATCGAACATCACATAGCAGTCCATGGCGGACGCGCCCGCCTCCTTGACATGAAGACGATCTCGTTCGTCCAGCGCCTGGGCACTGAGGCGTGCCGCGATCGCGATCGTCATCTCGACTCGTCGCATCGTTACTCGGATCAGTCGCCATTCCTGATGTCTCAGAAGACCTGCCAAGAGGACGTCGTGTCTGCGCCATCGGTCAAGCTCGGTGAGGCGCATTGTGCTAAATGGAAGCCAGCTTCCGGCGTCGAGCGCCATGTTTGAGGCCGTGGAGAACAGGAAGAGATCGTCACCGATGAGACGGGCCGCTGTGCGCGCATCGCGAGACACACGGCGGCGCTCCAGTAGGGCAGCCCAGCCCACGCTGATGGACGCGCCCAAGAGCACACCCACGAGTGGCAGGATTGCCCCTAAAGTCGGGCTTAACCCGTTCAACCTCTAGTTCCTTTAGTTCCCGGTCGTTGTTCTGACGGCGGAGAGCGTAACGCACAGAAAGCCGGTTGGGGGCCGGTCTTGCCGTAGCCCTCGTGGCATGAGAGACCAGACCTGGGATGGAGCTGGTCTTTCATGCCTCTTCCACGCTTCGCAGACGCAGCTGATGCACCCGGCACGTCCCCCAGTCAAAGGCTCTGGGCAGCGCTCTGAAGCGGTCGCCGCAGGTGACACCGCCGACTTCCCAGTCGGGGTTGACGTGGCGCCCTATGACGATCAGCGCGACAGTCGCCGCGCCGGCTTGGCGAAGGGCGTGAGCTGCTGACTGGGCGTGGCCGCCGCGGGTCCAGGTGTCGTCGATCAGCAGGACGTGACGGCCGTCGAGGCGTTCGGTCGTCTTGTAGCGATCGGGGGCGAAGCTGCGATCGTTGGGATCGGCGTCTCCGGTCGCGAGCAGGGCGCGCTCGTAGCGCTTCTTCAGCGGTCCGCATCTCTTGACGATCCAGCGGAGATTGCCGCGATCTTCGTCCTTCTTCGGTGAGCTGGAGGGGACTGTCGTGACGAGGTCGAACTCGGGTGCGCCGGCTGCGTCGGCGACGCATTGCTCGTGCTGGAGCGCGAAGCGCCAGAGCATCGCGCAGAGGCGGATTCGCATTCGGTGGCGGTCGCTCGGCGGACCGTCCTTGTAACGGCGCAGCGCAAGGTGCATCTGCCCGAGGTGCTCGCTGTAGGTGATCGGAACGACGGCCGCCAGCTCGGACGGCTGGCTGTTGCAGGGGTAGCAGTAGGTGTAGGCCGGTTCGATCCACGTTCCGCAGGTCGCGCAGACGCCGTCGCCGGCGGGCAGTACGTTGCGCATCGCGCTCTCGTACGTCTCGCTCGCCTCGTTGACGGTGAGCTGCGGTTTGGCCACGGCTACGCGATCAGGGTCAACTGCTCGGCGTAGAGCCGATCCAGGTGGCCGATGATCTCGGCGCCGCTGTCAACGACGTAGGAGCCCGCCCGCTGTGCCTGGGTCTGCGCCCATCTGTGTTCAAGCAGCGCTCTGAGCAGGAAGACCGGACGGCCATGCTCGCGTGCGAGTCGCGCTTGCATGCGGGCACCGCTGGTGTGCGATGCCTCGACCACGACCGTCGCGCGCGAGAAGCCGGACATGACCGCGTTGCGCTGCGGGAAGGTCCAGCGACGCCCTTCCTGGCCGGGCCAGAACTGGGAGATCACGGCATGCTCGCGGCCGATCTGCTCCTGAAGTCGTGCGTTCGCTCTCGGGAAGCTGTGGCGCAGGCCGGTGCCGATGACGGCGACCGTTCGGCCGCCGGCCTCAAGGGCGGCGGTGTGGGCGGCGGTGTCGATGCCTGCGGCGAGGCCGCTCACGACGACGTACTCGGCAGCGACCAGCTCGCGGGCGATCTCTCGTGCCTTCTCCAGGCCTTCGGGCGAGGCGGAGCGTGTGCCGACCAGCGCGACCGAGCGCTCGTCGTGCTCCTGCAGGCGCCCGCGGACGAACAGCGCCGGCGGGCGGTCGTAGACCGTCCGGAGGTTGGCGGGGTAGTCGTCGTCCAGGACGGTCACGACGCCGAAGCCCTCCCGCTCCCACGCGTGGACGTGCTCCTCGAGCTGGTCGAGCGTCACAGGTCTGCGATCGATGTCGAAGAGGCGGTCGGCGCTGCTGGCGTCGAACTGCTCCAGCAGTCGCAGCGCGCTGCCCTCTTCCTCAATCGCGCCGGCCAGCCGTCTGGGCGGCATCGCTCTCCGCGCCATCAGGGCGAGAACCGCCGCCGTCTCGCGGCTGCTCATGAGAGATCGATCGTCGAACATGTGTTCGTAGGGTACCTCGGCGATACGCAAGACACTACCCGAGGGATGGGTGAAATCTTCGCCTGCCGACCGGACGCGACGGACAAGGCTGAAGGCGGCATCGCGTGTTCCGGAAATCGCCCTGTTCCGCTCTGCACGGAACAGGCCGATTCCTGGAACAAGCACGCGCCGGTCACGCGTGTGGCTGCGCGCCGCGCGCCAGCCGCCCCACGACCCGCGCCATGCGCTCACCGCGGTCGGCGACCGCCTCGACGCGCTGCTCCAGGCGCGTGAGGCGGTCGGTGTGGTCGAGGTGGACGAGGCGGTGGTGGACGGCGCCGCGGATGAACTCGGCGTGGGCGATGCCGAGGCGGTGGCTGTGGTGCTCGATCGCGGCCCACATCTCGGCGTCGAAGCGGGCGGTGGTGGTGTGGAGGGTGCCGGGCGCGGTCATCAGCCGGTCTCCTGGCGGCGTTGCTCGTAGAGGGCGAACAGCTCGGAGAGCGGGAGGGTGAGGCCGTCGGAGAGCTGGAGGAGGATCCTGAACGTGGGGTTGATCTCGCCGCGTTCGATCGCGCCGATGTAGTTGCGGTGCAGTCCGCTGGTGAACCCGAGGCGCTCCTGGGAGAGCAGGCGGCGGGCGCGCGTCTCGCGGACGGCGCGGCCGAGCACGCGATGCTCGGCGCTCTGGACCGGGCGCGGGCTCATGGGCGCTCGTCCTCGGGCTCGCAGGAGGCGGCCTCGGCGCGCTCGCGACGGTAGCGGAGCATCGCCTCCTCGACGTCGGTGCCGACCAGTTCGACCAGCACGTCGCCGCAGACCGCGACCGTCAGCATCGCCTCCCACAGCGCCTGGCGCTCCTCGGCGGCCGTGTCGAGCTGGCCCTCGATCTCCTCACCGGCGCGTTCGTGCAGGCGCGCGAGCACGCGCATCAGCGGCGCCGGCTCCATCGTGATCGCGAACTCCTCGGCCGGATCGTCCTCGCGCCAGCCGAGGTCGTCGAGCAGGCGCATGCAGCCCTCGTAGCGGCGGCGCAGCGACAGCGCGGCGCCCCACTGGGCCTCGCCGACGGCGAGGTAGATGTCGCCGATGCCCGACAGCTCGGTGAGGAGCTGCTCGCGCAGGACGGCGCGCGCCGCGGGCTTGATCGTCAGCGCCACGCGACCACCGCCCTCCGGCCGCCATGGACGAGGACGTCAAGAATCTCCGCGCGCCAGGCGGCGCGTCGGGAACAATGGAAGTGCATCGAAGTCACCCTTCGGTGCCGGGCCCGGGGGTGTGCAACCACCCGCCGGGCCGCTTTACGGGATGGACAGCGGCGGCGACGCTAGGTGGAAGGGGCGCCGATGGCAAGGTCCCGTGCCAGCGGGCGCACCTCCGCGCGGTGCCGAATGCCAGCCGCGCGACGCGCGATCACACCCCAGCGGATCCAGCGGATCTCAGACGATCTGAGACGACGAACAACCGGAATCTGTCTTCCGGTTTGTCGTCTGTAGCACCCCGGCTGGCACCTCGGACCCTCTCCGAAAGCCGAAAAACACTGCTAGCACTGGGATCGCGGAAATGGCGACTCCCAGACTCGAACTGGGGACACCACGATTTTCAGTCGTGTGCTCTACCAACTGAGCTAAGTCGCCGAGATCGCCGATGGTACCGAAGTTCGCGCCGGCGGTGACGGCTCGTCGGAGGGGCGGTCGGCCCGCCCGGTCAGTCGAGCACGACGACGGCGGCGCGGGGCGGGCCGCAGACGCCGATGCGGGCCGGGATGCGGACGCCGAAGACGTCGGCGGGACGGACCGTCATCCGCGTCGGCTCCTCCTCGCCACCGGCGGCCGCGGCGGAGATCGCGGTGGGGAGGGCGCCGCTCGGGCCTGCCTCCGCGTCGGCGGCCGACAGCAGCTCGGCGATCGGGCGGCCGATCGCCTCCTCAGGCGCGACGGCGAGCAGGTCGACGGCGGCCGGGGAGAGGGAGCGGACGGTCAGCGCGGCATCGACGAGCAGGAACGCCTCGCCCGGGCGCGGGGCCAGCGCGTCGGCGGCCTCGAGCAGCAGGCCGTCGCCGCACGCTTCGCAGCCGCGGGCGAACGGATGCGGGGTCGCGTCGGCCGGACCGGGCGCGCCGCAGGCGCCGCAGAACCAGCGGTGCGGACGCGCCGACTCGCCCGTTTCGGGGACGAGCCGCAGGTGGGCCGCGGCGCGGTTGTTCTGGCTTGGATTCGTCATCGCTTCGTCACTGCGTCGCCGGACCGGCGCCGGCTCCCCCCGGTGGGTTCGGGATCGACCCGGCGCGCCGCCCGCATCGCCGTGGCTAGGATCGCCGGCATGAGTCCTCGCACGCTCGTGGCCGGGATCGCGCTCGGCCGGCTCGCACTCGGCGCCGCCCTTCTCGCCGCGCCGCGCAAGGTCGTCGGTCCCGGCTGGATCGGCGGAGAGGCGGAGCGGCCCGCGGCCGGCGTGCTGCTGCGCGCCGTCGGGGCGCGCGACCTGGCGCTCGCCGTCGGCACGCTCGCCGCGCTCAAGCAGGGCTCGTCGCTCTCCCCGTGGATCGTCGGCGGCGCGCTCGCCGACGGCGCCGACTTCGCTGCGACGCTCGCCGCCGGTCAGGCGATCCCCACGCAGGGCCGCGCGAGCGTCGGGCTGCTCGCCGGCGGCGCCTTCGGCGCGCAGCTCGGCCTGCTGCGCGCCGTCAACGGGTGACGCGCGCGCCCGCCCGGCCGCTCAGCCGCCCTAGATCAGCAACGCGCCCGCGAACAGCACCACGACCAGCCCCACCACCAGGCCGGTCGCGGCGCTCTCGCTGCGCAGGCGCGCGCCCTCGCCGACCAGCAGCGAGCCGGCCAGGCCGCCGGCGACCAGCCCGCCGAGGTGACCGGCCTGCGAGATGCCGGGCACGAACAGGGTGCTGCTGAGCGAGTAGACGGTCCACGCCGCGGCGAAGACGAGCAGCAGGATCCGCCGCTGCCGCACGCCGACGAGCAGCGCGCCGCCGGCGAGGCCGAAGATCGCACCGGAGGCGCCGACGGTCAGCGCGTTCGGGTCGAAGGCCAGCACGGAGAAGGCGCCGCCGAGCAGGCCGGCCGCGTACACCAGCAGCATCCGCAGCGGCCCGACCGCGACCGACAGCACGCCGCCAAGGATCAGCAGCGCGACCAGGTTGCCGAACAGGTGCGGGCCGTTCGCGTGCAGGAAGCCGCTCGTCACGACCCGCCACCAGTCGCCGTGATCGACCTGCCAGCCGTTCAGGCCGCCGTGCTCGACGAGGCTCCCGTCCATCATGTCGCTGAACGGGGCGCTCGCCAGCTGCACGAGGAAGACGCCGACGTTGACGAGCACCAGCAGGACGAGCGCGCCGAAGACCGACCCGCCGCGCGCGCCGCCGCTGCCACCGCCGCCTCTCGGGCGCTGCGGCGGCGAACCGGGCGTGGTCGGCACGTAGCTCACGCGACCCATCATCGCGCAGCGACCTGAAGCGACGCGAAAGAGCGCCAGTTGGCTCGGCGCCCGAGAGCGACCGCCGCGACCGCCCGCACGCTGCCGGCTCGCCGACGGCGGCGGCCCGCGCGCCTACGCCGTCCCGGCCGCCCAGCGCTGCAGCTGCGGCAGCGGGTCGATCGGCGCCCCGCCGCTCGCCTGCCAGCCGCCGACCCAGATCTCGAAGTGGAGATGGGGACCGGAGGAGGCGCCGGTCGAGCCGACCTGCGCCAGCGCGTCGCCGGCCGCGACCGCCTGACCCGGCGCCACGACGACCGACCCGCGCTTCAGGTGCATGAAGACGTAGTCGCGGCCGTCGGCCGCGCCGCGAACGACGATGTAGATCCCGGCGCCCTTCGGCTGGTTGGCCTTCCACGTCACCGTGCCGTCGACCGGCGCGACGATCGGCGTCCCGCTCGCGGCCGCGACGTCCTGACCCTGATGGACGTGACCGGGACGGCCGGCGCCGAAGCGCGAGCCCTCCCCGCCGAAGGTGTAGGAGCCGACGACCGGGAAGCGGCCGGCGACGGTGCCGGGGTCGGGCGTCGAGGGCGCGGCGACTCTCCGCGGCGGCGTCTTCCTCGCCGGCCGTCTCGCCGCCGCTCTGCGCTTCGGGGCGGCCCGTCTCGGCGGCTTCGCGCGGCGCGGCGCGACGCCGACCGCGGCGCCGCCGGTGCGGCGGCTCGACGCTCTCCCGCCGCTCGGGGCAGGCCGGTCCGCCGGCGCGCCGCCGCTCCGACCGCCGTTGCCGGCGGCCGTCGCAACCGTCGTCGCCGCGCCGCCGCTGCCGGCGCCGGGCGCGGCCGTCGGAGCCGCGCCGCCGTTGCCCGCCGACGCGGGGGATGCCACGACGAGCAGGGCGAGCGCGGCTCCGAGAGCCACTGCGAGGGGGAAGGCGCGAAGGAACCGAGCCATCACCACGAACGTCGCCCGTCGCGATGCACCGGCCAGCGGCATGCAGGCCCGTGCACAACTTCACGGCGCAGAAGCTGCAGCGCGGCGGCCGATCCCCGCGAAGCTGCAACGGATCGCCCAGCTCAGGCGCCCCGGCGTCGTCACCGCACGCGCACGCTCAGCGGACCGGCGCTGCTCGCCTGATACGCCGAGTCTTCGTCGCGTCGCACGGTGAGGCGAACGACCTTGCCGCGCGCAGAACGCGGCAACCGCATGCGGAACCGCAGCTTGCCGCTCCTGCTACTGGCCCACCGCATTCGGCTCTGTCGATCCCACCTGAGCGTCATCTGGGCTCTGAGGCCATCCGGCGCGGGGCGGTTGTCGCCGGTGGAGACGGTCGCGACGAACGTGCCCCGACGGCTGATCGACGGGGTCCGCCGGACACCGATCCCGATCCAATGCTGGATCGCCTCGACCGTGAATTCGTACGGCTCATCGTATGGGCTCTGGCCGCCCCACACAGGATCGTCGAACACCAGGAACGCATCGGGGTGGGACTGCTCAGCGGTGAGGACGAAGCGGCGACCGTTCTCGTCGCCGTAACCGTCACCGCAGAGACGCGCCTCGCCCGTGTCCCACGAGTAGTCGTCGATGGCCTGTTTGAGGCACATCGTCGTCAGATCGGTCGTTCTCCACGCGACGGTCACGCGATCACGCGCGATCAGAGCAGGGAGCCGCCAGAACTCGGTGCGGTGATCGCGCCCGATGCTTCCGAAGTAGCGCTGGCCGATCGTTGCGCTTGGTGCGACGGATGGGTGGACGCCTCCTGCTGCGACAGCTGGCGCGGACCATGTCAGCAGGAGCGCAGCAGTGACTGCGGCGGCCGCTGCGATGCTTGCTGGGCGGCGCCTGTACGCGGGTCCAGAGGGAGTCATCGGCGCAATGTAGACAAGCGCCCGCTCGCGATGTCTCAGTTCGTGGAGTGACGGGGCTGCTCGCTCAGCAGCCGCCGCATCAGCGCGTCGGCGCCGCCCTTCGACAGCGGCTCGTTGAGGTTGCCGCACTTCGGCGATTGCACGCATGACGGGCAGCCGTGCTTGCAGCCGCACTCGGACACGAGCCGGTGGGCGTCGGCGACGAGCCGTTCGAAGCGCAGATAGCCCTGGCGCGTGATCCCGACGCCGCCGGGATGGCCGTCGTAGATGAAGATCGTCGGCCGCCCCGTCTGCGGATGGGCGTTGGTCGACAGCCCGCCGATGTCCCAGCGGTCGCACATCGCCAGCAGCGGCAGCACCGCGATCTGCGCGTGCTCGGCCGCGTGCAGCGCGCCGAGCAGCCGCTCGCTGTAGGCGTCGGGCCCGAGCACCGGGTCGTCGAGCTCGTACCAGAGCGCCTGCGTCGTGAACGCGGTCTCGGGCATGTCGAGCGCGGTGAAGTCGATCGTCTCGTGGTCGGCGAGCGACTTTCTCTGGTAGCCGGTGACGAGGTCGGTGACGACGACCGTCCCGAACGACAGCGTCACGCCCATCGTCTCGCGCCGCTCGCCGAGCCGCTCGATCGCGGTCATCGTCTCCTTCCGCGGCTGCGTGAACCAGTCGCCGTCGAACGGCTCCAGGAACGCACGCCGGTCGTGCAGGTCGAGCTGCTTGACCTCGTACGCTCTGCCCATGTGCAGGTAGACGGCGCCCTCGTGCGCGGTCGAGAACGCCCGCGCCGCCTCCATCGTCCCGATCACCTCGCCGACCGTCACGTCGATCAGCGCGAACGTGTCGGTCGAGGAGGAGCGCAGCGGCACGCGCGCCGCCGGGTACTCCTCCGGTCTGCGCAGCTGGAACCGCCCGCGCCGCTCGACCAGCAGGCCCGCGCTCACCAGCCGCTCGGCATGCGCCCGCCACGACGGCCCGAGCACCTCGGCGTCGCCGGGCGCGAGCGGCCCCTCGTGGGCGGCGCAGAGCAGGTGCGCGGCGTGGATCTGCTCGCTCTCGTGGTCGAGGATCGCCGCCTCGACCGGCCGCTCCAGGAACTCCTGCGGATGACGGCAGAAGAACTGGTCCAGCGCGTCCTCGCCGGCGACGTAGACCGCGAGCCCTCTGCCGCGGCGGCCGGCGCGGCCCCACATCTGTCTCAGCGACGCGACCGTCCCGGGGAAGGTGACGCAGATCGCCGCGTCGAGGTCGCCGATGTCGATCCCCAGCTCGAGCGCGTCGGTCGCCACCACGCCGCGCAGGTCGCCGCGCGACAGCCGCTCCTCCAGCTCGCGCCGCTGGTAGGCGGCGTAGCCGGCGCGGTAGGGCGCGATCTTGTCGACGAGGTCGTCGTGGCCGGACTGGCGCAGCCGCGCGCTCGCGCTGCGGAGGATCACCTCGACGCCCTTGCGCGACTTCATGAAGCAGATCGTCCGCGAGCCGGCCGCGACGAGGTCGGCGAACAGGTCGGCCGCCTCGCTCAGCGCCGAGGCCCGCGTCCCGAGCGCCTCGTCCATCAGCGGCGGGTTCCACATCGCGATCTTGCGCTGCGACGCCGGCGCCCCGTCGCGGTCGACGAGCGCGATCTCCTCCAGGCCGGTCAGCCGCTGCGCCAGCTCCAGCGGGTTGGCGACGGTCGCGCTCGCGAGCAGGAAGCGCGGCTCGGTCCCATACGCCGCCGCGATTCGCCGCAGCCGCCGCAGCACGTTCGCGACGTGGGAGCCGAACACGCCGCGATAGACGTGCGCCTCGTCGACGACGACGACCGCGAGGTTGGCGAGGAAGTCGGCCCACGCCCGATGGTTGGGCAGCACGCCGACGTGGAGCATGTCCGGGTTGGTGAGGACGACGTTGGCCGATCTGCGGATCGCCGAGCGCTCCTGCGCCGGCGTGTCGCCGTCGTAGATCGCCGGTCGCAGCCGCGGCAGTCTCAGCGCCGCCAGCGCGCGCGCCTGGTCCTGCGCCAGCGCCTTCGTCGGGTAGAGGTAGAGCGCCCGCGCGCGCGGGTCGACGTGCAGCATCTGCAGCGTCGGCAGGTTGAAGCAGAGCGACTTGCCCGACGCCGTCCCGGTCGTGACGATCATCGGCCCGTCGATCGCGGCGAACAGCGCGTCGCGCTGGTGGGCGTGGAGCGCGCCGACGCCGATCCGCGCCAGCGCCGCGCGCACCTCGTGGTGCAGCTCGTCGGGGATCGGCGCCGCGCTGCCGGCCCGCGGCGGCACGACCGACTCGTGCACGAGCCGCTCGTCGGCCCGCCCGCGCGCGAGCAGCCCCTCCCAGGGCTCCACGATCTCGTCGGTGGCGGCCATCACTCGATGGTACGCGCCCGGGGTCCGAGCGCTCGACGCCGCCGCCCGCCCCGGCGCCTACCCCCGCCCGCGCGCGACCAGGCGGGAGAGGACGATCTGCGAGCGGGTCCGCACCACCGAGCCGTCCTGCTGGAAGGCGCGGATCAGGCGCTCGAGGTCGCGCGCGTCGGCGACCCGCACGCGCGCGATCGCGTCGGCGTCGCCGGTGACGCTCCACGCCTCGACGACCTCCGGATGCGCGTCGAGGCGAGCGGCGACCTCGTCGAGCTGGATCCCGGGCGCGAAGAACAGCTCGACCAGCGCCTCGGTCGCCGCGCCGAGCGCGTCGTGGTCGACGACCGCGGTGAAGCCCTCGATCGCGCCGCTGGACCGCAGCCGGTCGACGCGGCGCTTCACCGCCGGCGCGCTGAGCGCGACGCGCCGGCCGACGTCGCCGTACGAACGGCGCGCGTCCTCGACGAGCAGCGCAACGATCTGCCGGTCGGTCTCGTCCATTCGTTCGATTCTTGCACCGACGCGCACGATCGAACCCTCGACCGCGTCGCGCTCCGGTTCTACCGTCAAAGGCAGCCCGACCTCACACAGGAAGCCGGAGGGAAGCGCCATGCCCGATCGTCCCGCGTCGGCCCGGATCGTCTTCGACGAGGCCCACGGGGAGGCATGGACCGTCCGCCCCGAGGTGGCCCGCGCGATCCAGCCGGCCCACCCCGCCGACGCCTCCTACGCCCGCGCCGCCGAGCTGCTCCGCGCGCACGACCTCGCGGTCGCCGCCCACGCCGACGGACCGCTCGACGCGGCCGCGCTCGACGGCGCCGACGTGCTCGTGATCGCCCACCCCTCCGAGCCGGCGTGGGAGCGCGTCGTACCCGGCGGCTCGCCGCGCCTGTCAGCGGACGAGCTCGACGCGATCGAGGCGTTCGTCGCGCGCGGCGGCGGGCTGATCGTGCTCGGCGAGGAGGAGCAGGCGAAGTACGGCAACAACCTCGACGCGCTGCTCGGCCGCTTCGGGATCGAGATCGAGAGCCGCGCCGTCGCCGACTGGGAGCACCACGAGGCCAGCCCGCACTGGATCGTCGCCGAGCTGTCCCGTCCGGCCGGCGGCGTCGACCTGCTCGCCCGCGTCGAGCGGGCCTGCTTCTACCGCGCCACGACGCTCCGCGCGCGCGACGGCGCGCAGGTGCTCGCGCGCACTTCCGCGACGGCGTCGGAGCCGCACGCGCCGCTGCTGGCGGTCGCCGAGCACGGCGCCGGCCGCGTCGTCGCGCTCGCCGACTCCGACCTCTTCGGCGACGACTGCATCGACCTCCACGACCACGCCACGCTGTGGCTCAACCTCGTCCACTGGGCCGCCGGCCGCGCCTTCGCCGCGCCGCTGGCGCCCTCGCCGCAGGCCGTCGCCGCGAAGGACGACCTGCACTGGCGGGCGCTGAAGCGCGAGGTCGACGCGCTCCGCCTCCAGCAGGAGCCCGACGGCAGCGTCGACCTGGCCGTCCACGACCCCGCCGCGCTGCACGCACGCGTCGAGGCGATCGCGGCCGCCGTCACCGGCCTCGCGCCGCGCTTCCCCCATCAACACGACTACCTCGACGCCGTCCTCGCCGACCTGGCGCGCTGGGCCGGCGACGGCTTCGGCCGCCCCGACTTCACCGCCGCGCTCGAGCGCTTCCGGCCCGACCTGCAGCGCCGCGACGGGATCGAGCACCTCGTCCTCTTCCCGATGTACAAGCAGAACGGCCCGCGCGAGAAGAGCTTCGAGGCGCTGATCGTCGAGGTGCCATGGCCCGGCTGGCTCGCCGAGCTTGAGCGCGACCGCTATGACAACGCCAAGTTCGTCCCGGTCTGCCTCGTCGACCACACCGCCGGCTACGACTCCGACTGCGCCGTCCTCTTCCCCGAGACGGTCTCGGTCGCCGGCACGCCGGCCAACCACTTCGGCGGGATCTTCTGCGACCGCGAGGCCGAGCGCTTCCGCCGCACCTCGACGCGGGCCGCCGCGGTCCTGCGGCTCAACCTGCCGCCCGACGCCGCTGCGCTGCTGCGCTCCGAGCGGCTGTCGCGCGACGCCTACGAGCTGTGGGACCTGATCCACGACCGCACCCACAGCCACGGCGACCTGCCGTTCGACCCGTTCATGATCCGCCAGCGGATGCCGTACTGGATGTACGCGCTGGAGGAGCTGCGCTGCGACCTGACGGCCTTCGGCGAGGCGGTGCGGCTGGAGTCGGAGGGGTTCGCCTTCGCCCGCCACGTCCAGTACGCGATCCTCTTCGACCGCCTCTTCCGCTTCCCGATCACCGGCCCGCGCAGACGCAACTACGACGGCCTCGGCGGCCAGCTGCTGTTCGGCTTCCTGCACGCGACCGGCCGCCTGCACTGGACCGACAACCGCCTCACGATCGACTGGGCGGCGGTCGCCGGCGGCGTGCTGGAGCTGCGCGAGCGGGTCGAGGCGCTCTACCGCGCCGGCATCCAGCGCACCAAGCTGCAGCACTGGGAGGCGGCGCACGACCTCGTCTCCGCCTACGTGCCGCCGGCCGCCGGCTCCCGCTGGGCCGCCGGCGCGCGCGACTTCGCCGAGACGCCCGAGCCGAGACCGTACGTCGACGAGGTGCTCGACGACGAGTTCCCGCTGTCGCTCTTCTACGTCTCGCTGCAGCGGAAGCTCGCCGATCGGGCCGAGGCTGCGACCATCGCCGCATGACGACATTCGCGAGCGACAACTACGCGCCCGCCCACCCGGCGGTGATCGACGCGATCGCCGCGGCCAACGACGGACACGCAGGCGCCTACGGAGCCGACCCCTGGACCGCCCGCGCCGAGCAGCTGCTGCGCGCGCAGCTCGGCGACGACGCGCGCGTCTTCCCCGTCTTCAACGGCACCGGCGCCAACGTGCTCTCGCTGCGCGCCGCCTGCACGCCGTGGGGCGCAGCGATCTGCACGACCGTCGCCCACCTGACGCGCGACGAGGGCGGCGCCCCCGAGCGCGTCGGCGGCATCAAGCTGCTGACCGCGCCGACGGCCGACGGCAAGCTGTCGCCGGCCGACGTCGAGCGTCTCTGCGCCCGGCTCGGCGACGAGCACCAGGCGCAGGCGCAGGTCGTCTCGATCGCGAACGCGACCGAGCTGGGGACCGTCTACACGCCTGAGGAGACGCGCGCGCTCGCCGACGCCGCCCACGCCCGCGGCCTCGCGCTCCACGTCGACGGCGCCCGCATCTGCCAGGCGGCGGCATCGCTCGGCGTGACGCTGCGCGCGCTGACCGCCGACGCCGGCGTCGACCTGCTGTCGTTCGGCGCGACGAAGGCCGGCGCGCTCGGCGCCGAGGCGGTCGTCGTGCTCGGCGGCGGCGCGCACGTGCGCAACGCCGACGGCCTCCCGTACCTGCGCAAGCAGTCGCTCCAGCTCGCCTCCAAGGGCCGCTTCCTCGCCGCGCAGCTCGTCGCGCTGCTCGAGGACGGGCTGTGGGAGCGGCTCGCCGCGCACGCCAACGCGATGGCGCGGCGGCTCGCCGACGGCGTGCGCGACGCGCCCGGCCTGGAGCTGGCGCAGGCGGTCGAGTCGAACGCCGTCTTCGCGCGGCTCCCGGCCGAGGCGATCGTCGAGCTGCAGCGCGACTGGCGCTTCTACGTCTGGGATGCCGCCGCCGGCGAGGTCCGCTGGATGTGCTCCTGGGACACCGACCCCGACGACGTCGACCGCTTCGCCGCCGCCGTCCGCGACGTCCTCGCGGCCCACGCCGCCGCCTGACCCGGCCCGCCTGCGGGGACCTTTGTCATCCGATGCACGCTGAGCCGGCATCGGATGACAGAGGTCTCCGGCCGGCGCGGGCGGCAGCGGCTCAGCCGGCGAGCGCCTTCAGGACCTCTCGCGCGATCGGGGCGGCGGCGGTCCCGCCGGTCTGGTCGGGGTTGGCGCGCAGCGAGACGGCGAGCGCCCAGCGGGGACGCGCGAACGGGGCGAAGGCGATCGTGCTCGCCTGGATCGCGCCGTCGGGCAGCCGCACCGTGCCGGTCTTGCCGGCGATCGCCAAACGCGGATCGTCCATCGCCGCGCCTGTCCCGTCGGTGACGGCGAGTCGCAGCCCGCGTCGCAGCTCGCGCGCGACCGCCGCTCGCCACAGCCGGCCGCCGCTCGCGCGCGGCGGTCGCTGCGCCAGCCACGGACGCGGCACCGTGCCGTCGCCGGCGACCGCGGCGGCGAGCAGCGCGAGTTGGAGGACGGTCGTGCGCTGCAGCTCGTCGACGTCGACGTAGCGCCCGTCCGGGCCGATCGGCTCCGCCACGTTCGCGACGCTCGCGGCCAGCCGCGTCGGCGGCAGGTCGACCTCGACCGGGCTGCCCCAGCCACCGCGCCGCAGGCCGGCCTCGATCCGCGCGGCGCCGAGCGCGACGGCGACGTGCGAGAAGGCGGTGTTGCTCGAGTGCGCGAGCGCCTGCGCGAGCGTCAGCGGGCCGAGTCGCACGCCTCTGTAGTTGTCGGCGCCCGGCGCCGCCGGCATGTCGCCGTCGAGCGGTCCGTCGGCGTCGATCAGGCCCTCCTCCAGCGCCAGGCCGCCGAGCAGCGTCTTCAGCGTCGAGCCCGGCGGGACGGCGTCGCGCGTCGCCGACCCGCCGCCGCTGCCGGTGAGCACGACGATCCGGCCGTCGCGCAGGTCGAGCGCCGCGACCCCGCCGCGGCGGCCGGCGAGCGCGTGGCGGGCCGCCCGCTGCGCCGCGGCGTCGAGCGCGGGAGCCGGCGGCGGCGCGTCGGGGTCGGTCACGGTCGGCGCCGGGCGCTCGACGCGGTCGTCGTCGGGCGCGGAGCCGCCCCCGCACGCGGCGAGGGCGACCGTCGCGAGCAGCAGGAGCAGGGCGTGCGGCAGGCGTCGGAGCATGCGCTGCAGTCTGACGCGGGCAGGCTGCGCTCGCGGTGCGGGACGCCGGCTCCCGTGCCGAGCCGTCACACTGGAGCGATGCCCCTCCGCTGCCTCTACGTCGACCTCGACGGAACCCTGCTCGGCCCCGGCGCGTCGCTCCTGCGCGGTGCCGACGGCTCCTTCTCGAACGCCGGCGTGCGCGCGCTGGAGGCCTGTCACCGCGCCGAGGTCGAGGTCGTGATCTACACCGGCCGCCGGGAGACGCAGGTGAGAGAGGACGCGCGCCTGATCGGCCAGACCGCCTACATCTTCGAGGCCGGCGCGGGGCTGGTCGTCGACGGCGAGCTGGAGTGGCTGACCGGCGGCCTGGAGCCGACCGCCGAGCAGACGATCCACGCGCAGATCGAGGCGAGCGGCGCCCCGGCGCTGCTGCTGGAGCGCTTCCCGAGACAGCTCGAGTACCACGCGCCGTGGCACGTCAACCGCGAGGTCTCGCATCTCTTCCGCGGCCTCGTCGACGCCGAGGAGGTCGCCGCGCTCCTGACCGAGCACGGCCACGACGAGCTGCGCCTCGTCGACAACGGCACCGTCCACTCGCGCAGCGCCGCGCTCGCCGCGCTGCCGCAGGTGCGCGCCTACCACCTCGTCCCGAGAGCGGCGTCGAAGGCCGGCGCGGTCGCGCGCCACATGCAGATCCGCGGCTACCGCCCCGACGAGTGCATCGCCGTCGGCGACTCGCGCGAGGACCTCGGCGCCGCCGTCGCGGTCGGGACGTTCTGGTTCGTCGCCAACGCGCTCGAGAAGGACCCGACGCTGCGCGAGGCGATCGCGGGCAGGCCGAACGTCCGCGTCGCCGAGGGCGCCCACGGCGAGGGCGTCTACGAGGCGGTCGTCACCACGCTCGCCGAGCGGCGCTGAGCCGAACCGAGCCGCGGGGCCGGCGGCGATCCGCTACGCCGGCCGCTCGCGCTCGCTGGGGGCGTCGGCGCCGAACCAGCCGCGGATGCGGCTGCCTGCGCGCGAGAGGAGGCCTCTCGGCACCGCTCTGGAGACCCGCCGCCGGGCCGGCTGCGGCACCGTCGCGCGCACGAGCGCGACCCAGTCGGGCAGCGGCAGCTGGCCGCGGATCAGGCGGCTGAGCGCGTCGGTGACCGGCGCCTCGACGCCGGCGTCGGCGAGCGCTCTGGCCAGCAGCGGGACCGACTCGAGCGCCTCGACCGCCTGGCCGATCCGCTCGGGGATCTCGCCGGCGGGGACGCCCTCGGCGAGCAGCTCGCCCGCGCGGCGGTTGCGGCTCTGCGGCGCCAGCGCGGTCGCGACGAGGTCGCCGGTGCCGGCCAAGCCGATCATCGACTCCGGCCGCGCGCCCTGGCGCTCGGCGAACCGCCACACCTCGGCGAAGATGTGCCCGGCGGCGGCGCCCGCGGCGTTCAGGCCCTGCGCCTCGGTCGCGCCGGCGGCGAGCGCGGCGGCGTTCTTGGCGGCGCCGGCCAGCTCGACCCCGACCGGGTCGTCGGACTGCTCGCAGACGACGCCGGCCCGTATGAAGACGCTGGCGATCAGTCTCGCCAGCTCCTCGTCGGTCGCGGCGGCGACGAGCCCGGCACCCTCGCGCACCATCTCCTGCGCGTGCGCCGGCCCGCCGACGCAGGCGACCCGCTCGGCGCCGAAGCGCGAGCGCAGCAGCACGGTCGGGGCCGTGCCGGCCGGCGGTACGAGCCCCTTCGACAGCGACACGAGCGAGGCGCGGCGGCTCAGGCCGGCCGACTCCAACCCCGCGATCACCTGCTCGACGCGCGCGGAGGGGACGGCGAGGAAGACGAACTCGGCGCGCGCCAGCCCGGCCGACGCCGGCTCTATCCGCAGCTCCTTCGGCAGCTCGACCCCGGGCAGGTAGACGCGGTTCTCACGCCCCTCGGTCAGCTGACGCGCCTGCTCGACCGTCCGCGTCTGCAGCGTCGTGCGCAGCCCGCCGCGCGCCAGCAGCACGGCGACGGCCGTCCCGAACGAGCCGGCGCCGACGACGACCGCCCGCCGCAGCGGCGGCGGGACGGGGATCTGTGGGCGCGGCAGCGGAGGCACGTCGCGGGCGAGCGTAGCGGTCCGGCGGCGCCCGCAGCGCCTTCGGAGCACCGCTGAGAGCGATCGTGCGCCGTCCCGGCGCGCTCACCGTCGCGGCGCGTCGAGGTCGCGCGCGTCGACGACGACGATCTCCCCGTCGACGACCTCGCTGCGGAAGCACGGATGGCCGCTGACCATCAGCGTCCGCGGGTCGTCGCGGTCGTAGAGGACCCGCGCCGGCTCGCCGGGCGCCAGGCCGTGGCGCGTGAAGCGGTTCATGAACTGGCGGTGGACGACGCGCACGGGCGGGCCGCCGGGCACGGCGACGTCGAGCGTCAGCTCGACCTCGCGCGCCTCTCCGGCGCGGGTGGCGCCGGTCTCGCGCAGCGCGACGACGGTCGCGCGGCCGGCGACGCCGCGCGCCGCGAGCGCGGCGGCATGCGCGCGCTCGCGGGTGGGCCTGCGCCGGAAGAGCCGCATCGGGCGCAGCGTAACGCCTGACGGCGGGCTCAGACGATGGTTGCCAGCTGCCGTCCGGCCAGCTCCAGCTGCTCGGCCGTCGACGCCTCCAGCACCGCCTGCAGGTCGAGGATCCGGCCGCCGAAGGCGTCGAGCGTGCGGCTGCCGACGACGGCGAAGCATGGGACGCCGCTCTGGCGCGCCCGCGTCGCCAGCTCGCCGGGCGCCTTGCCGGCGAGCGTCCGCAGGTCGAGCAGCCCCTCGCCGACGATCACCGCCCGCGCCGCCCGCATCCGCGCGTCGGCGCCGAGCTGCTCCAGCACGAACGCCGCGCCCGATTCCAGCCGCGCGTCGCACGCCCTCGCCAGCGCGGCCGCGATCCCGCCGCCGCTGGCGCCCCACGCGATCCCGCCGGCCGGCGTGCGCACGTCGCAGAGGACGACGAGCGGCTGCTCGATGCCGCCGCCGGAGGCGATCGCCTCGACCGCCCCCTCGCCGCCGTCGCCGGCGGCGACGTCCCCGGCGCCGACGATCAGCACCTTGGCGCCGGTCTCGGCGGCCGCCAGCAGCAGCTCGCCGGCCGGCGCGCTCGACCGCGGCGCCCCGTCCGCGGCGTCACGCGAGCACCCGAGCACCGAGCAGAGCTCGACGATCGCCGTGCCGCCGTCCTCGATCAGGCCGATCCCGACCGCTCTGCCGCCGACCTCGACCGCGGCGGTCTCGCCGCCGAGCGCGGGCAGCAGCACCTCGAGCGTGCCGAGGCCGCCGTCGGCGAGCGGGCAGCGATCGACCTCCCAGCCCTCGCGTTCGAGCCCGCGCGCGAGCGCGGCCGCGACCTCGGTCGCGCGCAGCGTGCCCTTGAACGGGGCGGGGGCGACGAGGAGCGGGGCCGGCATCGCCGCGCATCCTAGTGCCGCGGCGGCGGGCGGGCCGGTGCGCGCCGGCCGCGGCGGGTCGCTGGGCATCCGGCGGCTCCCGGAGCCGCCCTGCGGGTGATTCCGTCTTGTGAGGACCGGTCGGCCGCCGCACAATCGCCGGCGTCACCGCCCTCCCTCCGTCGATCGGAGCCCAGAGATGAGAAGACTGCGCCTGCTGGCGGCGGCCGTCGTCGTCGTGCTCGCCGCCGTCGCGCTCGACGGCGCCCTGACCGGCTCGGCTGCCGACCTCGACCGCGGCGGCGGCCGCTCGGCGGCGCCGCCGCCGGGGCTGCCGCCGCACACCGCCGCGATCGTCGCCGACGCCGAGACCGGCGAGGTGCTGTACGCCGACCAGCCCCACCGCGGCGTGCTGATCGCCAGCACCGCGAAGCTGATGACCGCGCTGATCGCGCTCGAGCGCCTGCCGCTCGACGCGGTCGTGACCGCGCCGGGCTACGTCGGCGACGGCAGCGAGTCGACGATGGGGCTCGGCAACGGCGAGCGGATCGCGGTCGCCGACCTGCTCCGCGGCCTGCTGATGGCCAGCGGCAACGACGCGGCCGTCGCGCTCGCCCATGCCGTCGCCGGCTCCCAACCGGCGTTCGTCGCGCTGATGAACGAGCGCGCGCGAGAGCTGGGGATGCACGACACCAGCTACGGCAACCCGATCGGCCTCGACCACGGGACCCGCTCCAGCGCCGCCGACCTCGTCACCGTCACCCGCGCGCTGCGCCGCCACGGCTTCTTCCGCGCGACCGTCGCCGCACCGCGGGCGACGCTGGAGAGCGGCGCCTGGCGGCGCACGCTGCACAACACCAACCGGCTGCTCGGCGGGTCGCTCGCCGTCGACGGCGTCAAGACCGGCCACACCGAGGCCGCCGGGTACGTGCTCGTCGGCTCGGCGACGCGCGGCCGGCGGGCGGTCGTCTCGGTCGTGCTCGGCGCGCGCAGCGAGGCCGATCGCGACGAGGCGACGATCCGGCTGCTGCGCTACGGGCTGAAGCGGCTGCGGTGAGCGCGGTCGCGCCTCCGGGAGATCACGGAGGCGCGACCGTGCATTCCCGGATGGCGGCGGCCGCGCGCCGACCTGCACAATGGTGGCAGTGACCGCTGGCCCGTCCCACCGAGGCGCGCCGCTGCCCCAACCGCTGCGCCGCGCCCACGAAGGCCGGTGGCTCGGCGGCGTCTGTCGCGGCATGGCCAACCGCTGGGCGACGCCCGTCGCGCAGCTGCGCGCGCTGTTCGCCGTCGCCGCGCTGTTCGCCGGGCTCGGCCTGCTCGTCTACGCCGCCTGCTGGCTGGTGCTGCCGAGCGACGCCGAGGACGACCGGCCGTCGCTGCTGCGCGGCGTCGTCTCCGTCGCGGTGCTCGTCGCCGTGCTCGCCGGGCTGGCGACGCTCGCCGCGCTCTCCGCCGCCGCGACGCTGTTCGGCTTCGGCTGGGCGGTCGCGGTCGCGCTCGGCGCCTTCCTCGCCGGCGCGCTGGTGCTGCTGCCGGCGACGCGCCCGGCGTGGGCGCTGCTCCCGCTGGTCGCGGCGGCGCTGCCGGCGGTCGTCGTCGCGGCGAGCGGCGTGCGCGTCGCGGCGCAGGCGGGCCTGCAGGTCGCGGCGCCGCGGACTCCCGCGGAGATTCCCGGCGCCGGCTATCGCGCCGGGCTCGGCGAGCTGCTGGTCGACCTGCGCGGGCTGCGGGCGCCGCGCGACGCGACCGTGTCGCTGCCGATCGAGACCGGCTTCGGGCGCACGGTGGTCGCGCTCCCGGACGACCGCTGCTTCGACGTCGAGCTGCGCTACGGCTCGACGCTCGGCGGCTGGCCCGCGGTCCGCTCGCTCGCGCAGCGGATCAGCGCATCCGGCGAGTCGCAGGTGGTCGCCTACGGCGAGCCGCTGCGGCAGGACGGCGGGGCCTGGTCGCGGCGCAGCGACGACCCGCACGCGCCGACGCTGCAGATCGACTTCCGCAGCTTCGGCGGCGACCTGTTCGTGCGCGACTACCCGACCGCCGTCGGCCCGCTGTACCAGCCGGAGTGGCCGTACGGCTCCGTCTACTACGGCCCCGCCGGCGAGGCGCAGCTGGAGCGGCACCTGCGCGGCGCCTGCGCGCCGGGCGCGAGACGGCGCGAGCGCCTGGAGCGCAGACGGCGCGCAGCGCAGCGGGCGCAGGCGGAGCGACTGCGCGTGAGACCGCGCTGGACGCGGCCGCGAGCCCGTCCGCCGCGGCAGACCCGGCCGGCCGCTCCGGCGCCGCGCCCGACTCCGCGGGAGGAGACGCGATGAGCGCCCGCCTCGGCGATCCCGCCTGGCGCGCGACGGCCGTCACCGGACTGGCGCTGCTCGCCGCGCTCGCGCTCGCGCTCGTCGCCCACGACCGCGGGCCGCGGGTCGCCGCGGTCGCCGTCGCGGCCGGCACGCTGCCGGTCGTCGCGCTCGTGCTCGTCCCGCGGGCGGTGCGGCACCTGCGCGGGGACGCGGGCCGGTCGCTCCTGCTCGCGCTGCCGGTCGCGGCGCTCGCGCTCGCGCTGCTCGTCGTCGCCGGTCTCGACGGCCGCCGCGCCGTGCTGCTGCTGGCGATGGCGGCGCTCGGCGCCGCCGCCGGGGTCGTGCTGATCGGCAGCGAGCTGCGCCAGCGGACCGCGAACGCGGGCCGTCGCGCGGCGCGGACGCCGTGGCAGCGGCTGACGGCGGTAGAGCGGGTTCGCTCGCTGCCGTGGCAGGCCGGCGCCGGGGCGCTGCTGATCGGCTGGTCGGCGCTCGTCGGGATCGGCACCGCCGGGCCGCGGCTGTCGGGCTCAGGCGTCGCCTGGACGGCGCTGCTGATCGCGCTGATCGGCCTCGGCGCGCTCGTGCTGGTGCTCGTCCCGCTGCTGGTCGGCGCGGCCGCGCGCGGCGACCGCGACCGGCTCGCGCAGGCGCGCGAGGACGAGCGGCTGCGGGTCGCCGCTCACCTGCACGACTCGGTCCTGCAGACGCTCGCGCTCGTCCAGCGGCAGGCGTCGGACCCGGCGGCGGTCGCGCGGCTGGCGCGCGGCCAGGAGCGGGCGCTGCGGGCGTGGATGGCCGGCGAGGCCGAGCTCGACGCCGCGACGCTCGGCGGCGCGCTGCACGCGACCGTCGACGAGGTCGAGCGCCACGAGGAGGTCGAGATCGAGGCGACCGTGCTCGGCGACCGCGCGCTCGACGAGGCGGGGCGGGCGCTGGTCGCCGCCGCCCGGGAGGCGCTGCGCAACGCCGCCCGCCACGCGCCGGGCAGCGCGATCGTCGTCTTCGCGGAGCTGTCGCGCGACGGCGCCGCCGTGTGGGTGCGCGACGAGGGCGGCGGCTTCGACCCCGCGCGGATCCCGTCCGAGCGGCGCGGCGTGCGGGACGCGATCGTCGGCCGCATGGCCGGGGTCGGCGGGGAGGCGGCGATCGACTCGTCGCCGGGAGCGGGGACCGAGGTCGCGCTGCGCCTCGGCGACGCGATCGACAGGAGCGCAAGCGCATGACCGGCGACAGCGGACGGCGGCCGTCGGGCGCGAGGCGCCCGACCGTCGTGATCGTCGACGACCACCAGCTCTTCCGCGCCGGCGTCCGCGCCGAGCTGGCCGCGGCGTGCGAGGTCGTCGGCGAGGCGGCGGCGCCGGCGGAGGCGATCGCCGTGATCGCGGCCGCCGCGCCCGACGTGGTGCTGCTCGACGTCCATCTCCCCGACGGCGGCGGGCTCGCCGTGCTGGAGGCGTTCCGCGGCCGGGCCGACGCGCCGGCCTTCCTCGCGCTGTCGGTCTCCGACGCGGCCGAGGACGTCGTCCCGATGGTGCGCGCCGGCGCCCGCGGCTATGTCACGAAGACGATCGAGACGCCGGCGCTGCTCGACGCGATCGCGCGCGTCCGCGACGGCGAGCCGTACCTCAGCCCGCGGCTGGCCGCCTTCGTGCTGCAGGCGTTCAGCGCGCCGGAGGAGCGGGCCGACGACGAGCTCGACCAGCTGACGCCCCGCGAGCGCGAGGTGCTCCACCACCTCGCGCGCGGCTACCCGTACAAGCGGATCGCCCAACGGCTGGGCATCAGCCCGCGGACGGTCGAGACGCACGTCGGCTCGGTGCTGCGCAAGCTCCAGCTCTCCTCCCGCCACGAGCTGAGCCACTGGGCGGCGACGCGCGGCCTCCTTGGCAGGGAGGAGTGAGGGGCGCGAAGCCCTACTCGAACAGCTGCTCGATGCGGCAGTCGCGCGGCGGCTTGTCGTCGCGCCACCGTCTCAGCTTCGCGCCGTGGCGTATGCGGCGGCCGCTGATGTGGTCGCAGGAGACCTCGACGACCAGCTCGGGCCGCAGGCCGACCCACTCCAGCTCCTTGTCGCTGCGCCAGCGGCTGGGGTCGGCCGAGCCGGACTCGCCCGACCCGTACGGCGCCAGTCTGCCGACCAGCTCCCGTCTCTCCGCCGCTCTCAGCGACGAGGTGTGGCCGACGACGTGCAGCTCGCCGTCGTCGTCGTAGAGGCCAAGGATCAGCGAGCCGACCGTCGCGGGCTCCTTGCCCGGACGCCAGCCGACGATCACGCAGTCGAGCGTGCGGACGCGCTTGATCTTCGCCATCCCCTTGCGCTCGCCGGGCCGGTAGGGCGCGTCCCACTCCTTCGCGACGACCCCCTCGGAGGTCCCCTTCAGCCACTGCGCCGCCTCCTCCGACGTGCGCACCAGCGGGGTCCGCTCCAGCCCGGGGGCGTCGAGCGCGTCGAGCGCCGCGCGCCGCTCCCCGAACGGCAGCTCCAGCAGCGTGCGGTCGCCCTCGGCCAGCAGGTCGAACGCGACGAAGCGGGCCGGCGTCTCGACCGACAGCAGCTCGATCCGCGACGCGGCCGGATGGATCCGCTGCGAGAGCGTGTCGAACATCTGCACGCCGTGCTCGTCCTCGATCACGATCTCGCCGTCGACGACGTAGCGGCCCGGCGCGAAGCGCAGCTCGGGGAAGTAGCGCTCCAGCGGTCTGCCGCCGCGCGACTGGATGCGGACCTCCTCGCCGTCGACGAAGACGATCGCGCGGAAGCCGTCGAACTTCGGCTCGAACGCCCAGCTATCGCCGCTCGGGAGCGACGACCGCGAGCGAGCCAGCTGCGGGCTGAGGGGCGGGTTGAGCGGCAGGGTCACGCTCGTGCGAGCCTACCGGCTCGGCGAGATCGACCCGCGCGCGGGCGCGCAGCCGCAGCGCTCTCACGCCGGGCACCTGCAGCACGACGACGGCGGAGACGATCAGCAGGCCGCCGAGCAGCTGGACCGGCCCAAGGCGGTCGCCGAAGACGATCGCGGCCGCGACGACGGCGACGAACGGGTCGAGCGCCGACATGATCGACGCCCGGCTCGGTCCGAGCCGCTCGACGCCCGCGGTGAAGGCGGTCATGCCGATCGCGGTCGACACGACGGCGATCGCCCCGATCCACAGCCATGCCTCGGCGTGGAGGGCGTCGATCCGCAGCTCGCCGGTCGCGCCGCCGAAGACGGTGAACGAGATCGCGGCGCCGGTGCAGACGAGCGCGACCAGCTGCAGCGGATGGAGGCGGGCGCCGATCTCGTGGGTGCTGAGCACGTAGGCGGCGTAGAGGACGGCGGCGGCGAGCGCGAGCCCGGCGCCGAGCGGGTCGACCGCGCCGATCGAGCCGCCGAGCAGCACGAGCACGACCCCGCTCGTCGCGATCGCGACGGCGCCGAGCCGACGGCGCGACGGCGGCTCGCGCCGCAGCGCGATCGCGGCGACGACGACGATCGCCGGATAGGCGTAGATCAGCAGCTCGGCGAGTGACGCGTCGATCCGCGTCAGCGCTGTCGCGTACAGGCCCGACTCGAGGCTGTAGAGCAGCAGCCCCATCGTCAGCGCGGCCGCGGCGGCGCGCGGCGCGCCGATCCGGGCCACGCCGCGACGGGCGGCGATCGCCCACAGCAGCGCGGCGCCGATCGCGAAGCGGACCGACAGCAGCGTCAGCACGCTGGCGCCGGCGGCGTAGGCGAGCTTCGCCATCACGCCCATCGCGCCGAAGGAGGCGGCGGCGAGCAGGCAGAGGACGATGCCTTGGCGCTCGCGGCGGATCTGCGGGGCGGCGGGGGACACGTCCTCGACGGTAGGGGCCGAGGGGCCATCGCGTTACCCTTGATGTACTTGAGTAACCAAAGGTTTTGCCTATGACGCTGCAGCAGCTCCAGTACTTCCTCGCCGCGATCGAGCACGGCACCTTCAGCGCCGCCGCCGACGCGCTCTACCTCGCGCAGCCGTCGCTGTCGGAGCAGATCCGCCGGCTCGAGACCGAGCTCGGCGTCGCGCTGTTCGTGCGCGCCGGCCGCAGACTGGTGCTGACGGAGGCCGGGCGCGCGCTGCGCCCCGAGGCCGAGCGGACGCTCGAGGCGGCCGGCCGCGCCGCCGCCGCGGTCGCCGACGTGCGCGAGCTGCGCGGCGGGACGGCGACCTTCGGCACCTTCGGCGACGCGCCTGACTGGCTCGTCGGCAACATCGCCGCCAGCTTCCGCCGCCGCCACCCCGACGTGCGCCTGCGGCTGGTCGGCCTCAACTCCAGCGAGATCGCGGAGGAGGTGCGCGAGGGGCGCGTCGAGGCGGCGCTGATCGTCCTCCCGGTCGACGATGCCGGCCTCGACGTCCGTCCGGCGATGGAGGACGAGCTGGTCTACGTCAGCGCCGAGCCGGAGCTGACCGAGCGGCCGGTCCCGATCGAGCGGCTCGCCGAGCGGCCGCTGATCTTCTACGACGCCCGCTGGGGCCTGCAGGACCCGACCCGCCGCGCGCTCTTCGACCGCGCGCAGCGGGCCGGCGTGCGGCTCGAGCCGGCGATCGAGGTCGAGGAGGTCGGCGCCGCGCTCGACCTCGCCGCGCGCGGCTTCGGCGACGCCGTCATCTCGAGCTCGATCTCGCTCCGACGCCGCGCGCTCCCGAGCGCGCTCGGCCACGTCTCGTTCGACCCGCCGCTGCACGAGACCTTCGCCTTCGTCACCCGCCGCGGCGCCCCGCTCTCGCCGGCGACGAGGGAGCTGGTCGCGCTGGCCGAGCGGCAGCTCGCCGACCTCGAGGCTCGCCGCGCCGCGGCGCAGTGAGCCTCAGCACAGTGATGACTGGTCTGCTGCCGCGAATCTCCGTCGCCCCGTCACAACGCGGCTCCGTTCTCCGAACAACGAGTCAGATATGGAGAGCGACAGAGCGGGGCGATACAACGCGCTCGACGGACTGCGCGGCATCGCCGCCGCGGGCGTCGTGCTGCTGCACGTGTGGATGTACAGCGGTCGCGGCCGGGGCGAAGGGGGCCCGACGCTCATCGACCAGATCGCGCGGGAGGCGCGGCTGGGCGTCGTGCTCTTCTTCGTCCTCTCCGGCTTCCTGCTCTACCGGCCGTGGGTGTCCGCCGCGCTCGACGGGCGCGTGTCGCCGCGCCTGTCGACCTACGCGCTGCGCCGCGCGGCGCGGATCCTGCCGGCCTACTGGTTCGCGCTCGCCGGCGCCTTCGCGCTGACGCGCGCGCTCGACCATCCGCTCGCGCGCGAGCCCGAGCAGCTGTGGATCTACGCGCTGATGGTGCAGAACCAGTTCGCCTCCGCCGCCGGCGGCATCGACCCGCCGATGTGGAGCCTCGGCATCGAGGCCTCGTTCTACGTCGCGCTGCCGCTGCTCTGCCTCGTCGCCGTCCTGCTCGGCGGCGGCGCCCGGCGCGGCATCCGGCACGGGACGGCGGTGCAGCTCGCCTGCTGCGGCCTGCTCGTCGCGCTCGGCGTCGCGCTCAACACGGCCGACCATCTCGGCGACTGGCCGCGCACGACGACCAGCTCGCTGCCGTTCTTCGTCCAGTACTTCGCGCTCGGGATGGCGGCCGCCGTCGTCGTCCACCGCCGCTCCTGGTCGCGCCGCGTCGGCATCGCGCTCGTGCTGCTCGGCTGCGCGCTCGTCGTCGCCGACGGCGCCTGGCACGTCCGCCCGCACCTCCCGCTGCGCCACGAGCTGCGCGACGTGCCGGCGGCGCTGGGCTTCGCGCTCGTGATCGCGGCGCTGGTCGCCGCGCCGCTGCGCGCACGGCTCCTCACCTGCGCGCCGATCGCGCTGCTCGGCACGCTCTCCTACGGGATCTACCTGTGGCACTTCCCGGCGATCATCCTGCTGCGCAACCGCGACCTTTGGCCGGACGGGATGTGGCCGCGGTTCGCGGCGGTGATGGCGCTCTCCGCGGCGGTCGCCGCGATCAGCTGGCTGCTCGTCGAGCGCCCGATCCTGCGCTGGGCGCAGCGGCGCTGAGACTCACCGCCGCGGCGCCGCGGTCGCGCCGCGCAGGCGCCGCAGCACGGCGTCGGCGAGGCGCGGGGAGAGGCCGTGGGCGATGCCGAGCAGGCCGACGATCCGCGGAAAGGCGACGGCGCGGCGGTCGTCGCCGATCGCCGCCAGCACCGCCTCGGCGAGCGCGTCGGGGTCGGCCGCGCGCGGGCCGCCGCGGTACCAGACCGGCATCCGCTCCTTCTCGTGGTCGTGGAGCGCCGTCGCGATCTCCCCCGGGTAGACGACCGTCAGCCCGACGCCCGTCCCGGCCAGCTCGTGCCAGAGCGCCTCGCCGAAGGCGCGCTGCGCCGACTTCGTCGCGCCGTAGACGGCGGCGTCCGGGAACGATCGCTGCGCCGCCCCGGAGGAGACGATCGCGAGGTGGCCGCGGCCGGCGGCGACCATCGGCTCAAGCGCCGCGCGCGCCGTCCAGACGGTCCCGAGCCAGTTGACGGCCGTCATCCGCTCGATCCGCTCGGGCGCCAGCTCGCGGAACGGCCCGTAGAAGGCGACGCCGGCGTTGGCGACGGCGAGGTCGAGGCCGCCGGCCCGCTCGGCGAAGGCGGCGACCGCCGCCTCGACCGCCGCGCGGTCGGCGACGTCGCACGGCAGCGCGACGTGGCCGTCGCCCGGCAGCTCGGCGGCGAGCGCCTCCAGCTCCGCGCGCGAGCGCGACACCAGCCCGACGCGCGCGCCGCGCGCCGCGAGCTGCCGTGCCAGCGCCCGCCCGATCCCGCTCGACGCGCCCGTCACGAGCGCGCGCGTGTCCGCTCCGACCTCCATCGGCGGGAGCCTACCGACGCGACCGTCTAGCATCGGCAGCAGCGGCCGGGTCAGCGCGGCCCCGGGGCGCCGGCCCGGCACCGGCGGACGACGACGAAAGGCGGCGCAGGTGGCGCACGAGCACGTGACGGTGGCGGAGGAGGAGTACCTCCAGATGCTGTTCTGGCTGTTCGAGGCCAACCTGCCGATGACCGGCGCCAACCTCGCGCGGGCGATGCAGCTGTCGGCGCCGACCGTCCACGAGATGATCGGCCGCCTCGAGCGCGACGGCTACATCACGCGCGCGAGAGACAAGTCGATCTCGTTCACCGACGAGGGCCGCCGCCAGGCCGAGGAGGTGACCAGCCGCCACCGGCTGATCGAGCGCTTCCTGACCGACGTCGTCGGCGTCCCGTGGGACGAGGTCCACGAGGAGGCCGAGCGGCTCGAGCACGCGATGACGCCGCGCTTCGAGGCGTACGTGCGCGCCTCGGTCGCCGACGCGACGACCTGCCCCCACGGCCACCCGATCAAGGTCGGCGAGCGCGCCGCCGGCGTCCCGCTCGCCGACTGCGAGGTCGGCGCGAGGGTGTTCGTGCTGCGGCTGGAGAACGAGGCCGAGGACGTTCTCCACTACCTGATGGCCCACGGGGTCGAGCCGGGCCTGGAGGGCACGGTCGCCGCCTCCGACGACGACCACGTCACGATCGCCGCTGCCGACGGCGGCGACCGCACGATCACGCGGATCGTCGCCGAGACGGTCACCGTCAGAGCCGACCCGTCGCCGCCGCTGCGCACCGCGATCCCGGCCGAGCAGCTCGTGATGGGCGACCGCTACGGACGGTAGGCCGGCGTTCGGGGCCGCGCACCCGCGCGGCCCCGGGAAGGTCAGCCGACCGGCAGCGACTTCGCCGCGTCCGCGAGGCGGGCGACGCCCTCGCGGATCTGCTCGACGCCGACGCCCGAGTAGGCGAGGCGGAAGGCGTTCTCGCCGCCCTCGATCAGGAAGTCGGTCCCCTTCACGATCGCGACGCCGCGCTCGGCGGCCGCCTTGAAGAGCGCGTCGGCGTCGAAGCCGTCGGGCATCTCGACCCACAGGAAGTAGCCGCCCTCGGGCGCGACGAACCTCGCCTCCGGCAGCTGCGCCGCGAGCGCCTCGCCGAGCGCCTCGGCGCGCTCCTTCAGCGCGACCTTGACGGTCTCGATCGAGCGCGCGTAGGAGCCGTTGCGGCAGAACTCGTTGACGATCGACTGGGCGACCATGTTCGGCGAGATGTAGGTGTTGGTCGCCAGCTTCGCGATCCGCGCGATCAGCTTCTCCGGGCCGACGAGATAGCCGACGCGGATGCCCGGACAGACCGTCTTGGAGAACGACGAGGCGTAGACGACCTGGTCGTCGCTCGCGAGCGACAGCATCGTCGGCAGCGTCTCGCCGGTGAAGCGCAGCTCGACGTACGGGTCGTCCTCGAAGATCAGGAAGCCGTTGGCCTTCGCCAGCTCGACCAGCGCCTTGCGCTTCTCCAGGGAGAGCGTGTAGCCGGCCGGGTTCTGGAAGTTGGGGATCAGGTGCGCGAGGCGCGGCTTGACGCCGTCGGCGATCAGCGCCTCGATCCCCGTGACGTCGACGCCGTCGGGCTGGAGCGCGACCGGGCGCAGGTCGCCGCCGCGCGAGCGCAGCGACAGCAGCGTGCGGTCGTAGGTCGGCCGCTCGACGACGACCACGTCGTCGGGCTCGACGAGCGCCTCGAACAGGAAGGCGTCGGCCTGCATCGACCCGTTCGTGACGATCACGTTCTCCGGCGCCACGCCGTGCTTCTCCGCGATCCACGCGCGCAGCGGCCTGTACCCGATCGACGTGCCGTACGAGAACGTCCCGGCCGGGTCGGCGGCGAAGGCGGCGTCGGCCGCGGCGCGCAGCCCCTCGACGTCGATGATGTCGAGCGACGGAGCGCCGCGCGCGAAGGAGATCGGAGCGGGTTCGGAGGCCATGCCGCTCAGAGTACGCAAAACCTGCACCGGGGCGCAGGGCCGTAGACGACGCAGCGCCCCATGCGGGGCGCTGCCGTGCTACGTGCGCGTGTCGTGACCGTGGGCTACTTGGCGCCCAAGATCTCCATCGCGATCTCGGCCGTCTCGGTCGGCGTGCGGCCGACGCGGACGCCCTTGGCCTCCAGCGCCTCCTGCTTCGCTCTCGCCGTGCCGGCGGTACCGGAGACGATCGCGCCGGCGTGGCCCATCGTCTTGCCGGGGGGAGCGGTGAAGCCGGCGATGTAGGCGACGACCGGCTTGGTGACGTTGGCCGCGATGTACTCGGCGGCCTCCTCCTCGGCCGAGCCGCCGATCTCGCCCGACATCACGATGATCTCGGTCTCCGGGTCCTGCTCGAACAGCTCGATGATGTCGATGAACGACGAGCCGGGGACCGGGTCGCCGCCGATGCCGACGATCGACGAGTTGCCGAAGCCGCGCTGCGCCAGCTCGTTGCCGATCTGGTAGGTCAGCGTGCCGGAGCGCGAGACGACGCCGACGTTGCCCTGTCTGAAGAACGACGCCGGGATGATGCCGACGCTCGCCTTGCCCGGCGAGAGGATGCCGGGGCAGTTGGGGCCGACGAGGCGGACGTCCGGGTTGCGTCTCAGCTGCGTGTAGACGCGCAGCTCGTCGTGCGCCGGGATCCCCTCGGTGATCGCGATGATCAGTCTCACGCCCGCGTCGGCCGCCTCGAGGATCGAGTCGGCGGCGAAGCGCGGCGGGACGAAGATCATCGCCGTGTTGGCGCCGGCCTTGTCGACCGACTCCTGCACGGTGTTGAAGACCGGGATCCCCTCGACCTCCTGGCCGCCCTTGCCGGGCGTCACGCCGGCGACGACCTGCGTCCCGTAGCGCTTGTTGTTGGTCGCGTGGAAGGTGCCTTCGCGCCCGGTGATGCCGGTGACGACGAGGCGGGTCTCTCTGTCGACGAGGACGCTCATGCTGCAACTCCGGTCTTCGCGAGCTCGACGACCTTCTCGGCCGCCTCGTTCATCGTCGTCGCGGTGGCGACGTTGGGGAGGTTCGCGTCGGCGAGCAGCTTGCGGCCCTCGACGTCGTTGGTGCCGTCGAGGCGCACGACGAACGGCACCTCCGGCTTCACGATGTCGAACGCCTCGATCAGGCCCTTGGCGACCTCGTCGCAGCGCGTGATGCCGCCGAAGATGTTGAAGAGGACGGCTCTGACCTTCTCGTTGGAGAGGATCACCTCGACCGCGCTGACGATCGCGTCGGCCTTCGAGCCGCCGCCGGCGTCGAGGAAGTTGGCCGGCGCGCCGCCGGCCTGGGCGACGACGTCGAGCGTCGACATGACGAGCCCGGCGCCGTTGCCAAGGATGCCGATGTCGCCGTCGAGCTTCACGTAGGTGAGCCCGCGCTCGTGCGCCATCTGCTCCTGCGGGTCCTCGGCGGAGGGGTCGCGCAGCTCGGCGTTCTCCGGGTGGCGGAAGAGCGAGTTGCCGTCGAGCGTCACCTTCGCGTCGAGCGCCTTGACGTCGCGCTCCGGCGTGACGATCAGCGGGTTGACCTCGATCAGCATCGCCTCCTCGGCCTCGAAGGCGGCGTACAGCTTCGTCAGCATCGCGCCGACGGGCCGGACGAGGTCGGCCGGGATGTTGGCGGCGAACGCCAGCTTGCGGCCGTGGAAGTCCTGGAAGCCGAGCAGCGGGTCGACGTGCAGTCTCGCGATCGCCGTCGGGTCCTCCTCGGCGACGGCCTCGATGTCCATGCCGCCTCTCGTCGACAGCATGACCAGCGGCGCCTTCGCAGAGCGGTCGAAGACGATCGAGGCGTAGTACTCCTCGGCGATCTGCGAGGCGCCCTCGATCCAGACCTCGTGGACGGTGAAGCCCTTGATGTCCATGCCAAGGATGTCGGTGGCGTGTCGCGTCGCCTCCGCTCTGTCCTTGGCTATCTTCACGCCGCCGGCCTTGCCGCGGCCGCCGATCAGCACTTGCGCCTTGACGACGCAGGGATATCCGATTTCATCAGCCGCCGCGACGGCCTCGTCAACCGTCTTGGCGGGCTTCCCGGAGGGGACCGGGATTCCATGTCGGGCGAAAAGTTGCTTGCCCTGATATTCGAGCAGGTCCATAGCGTTCGCGGACTCTACTGAGCGCTACCAGAAACCGCCCCCAGAACGCGCAGCGGCTGGCGAAACAGGCATAATGGCCGGCCAATGGCCATTCCCAGAACAGTCACCTTCGTCACCTTCGACGTCTACGGCACCCTGATCGACTGGGATGCCGGGGCATACGACGCTTTCGCCAGAGAGGCGAGACGCGACGGCTTCACGATCGACCGCGACGCGCTGATCCCGCTGTTCCATTCGATCCAGCAGGAGATCCAGGCCGGCTCGTACGAGCTGTACGCCGAGGTGCTCCGTCGCACGGCCGTGCGCATCTCGGAGGAGCTGGACTGGGGCCTGGAGCCGTCTCGATCGGGCTTCCTGCCCGACTCGGTGCAGCGCTGGCCGGCCTTCAGAGAGTCCAACCCGGTGCTGGCGAGACTCGCCAAGCAGTACAGAACCGGGCTGATCTCGAACATCGACGACAAGCTGCTCGGCCAGACGCGGCGCCACATCCCGCTCGACTTCGACCTCGTCGTCACCGCCCAGCAGGTCCGCTCCTACAAGCCCGACCCGGCGCACTTCAAGGAGTGCGAGCGGCGCATCGGCGGCAAGAGAGGCTGGGTCCACGTCACCTCCAGCTACCCGACCGACGTCGAGCCGCTGCTGAGAATGAGAGTCCCGGTGATCTGGGTCAACCGCGACAGAGTCTCGCTGGAGAGCGGGCAGAAGAAGCCCGACGCGGAGGTCTCGAACCTGCGCGAGGCGGCGAGACTGCTCGGCGTCGGCTGAGGCCGGCGGCGGGAGGCACGGCCCGATGCGCGCCGTCAGCGTCCACCAGGACGTCATCGTCGTCACCAGCCGCATCTGGAAGACGACCGCGACGCTCGTCCGCGACGGCGGCGAGGCGTTCCTGATCGACTCGCCGATCCTGCCCGACGAGCTCGACGTGCTGCCGGCGCTCGCCGAGCAGGCCGAGTTCCGCGTCACCGGGCTGCTGGCGACCCACGCCGACTGGGACCACCTGCTCGGCGTCTACGCCTTCCCGGAGGCCGCGCTCGGCGTCGGCGAGACGACCGCCGCCCGGCTGACCGCCGAGCCGGGCGCCGCCGCGCGCGAGCTGCGCGACTTCGACGAGGAGTACTACATCGACCGCCCGCGGCCGTTCTCGGTCCCGGGCGTGCAGGCGCTGCCGGTGCCCGGCTACTGCGCCGTCGGCGACCGGGAGCTGGAGCTGCACCCGGCCGACGGCCACACCGCCGACGGCGCCGCCGTCTGGATCCCGTGGGCGCGCGTGCTGGTCGCCGGCGACTATCTCTCCTCGCACGCGATCCCGGAGCTGTCGCCGAGCGCCTCGATCGACAAGTACCTCGCGACGCTGAGACGGTTCGGCCCGCTGCTGACGCAGGCCGACGTCGTCGTCCCCGGCCACGGCGAGCCGCTCGACGGCGCCCGCGCCGCCGCGATCCTGCGCGAGGACGTCGCCTACCTCGAGGGGCTGCTCGGCGCGGAGCCCGAGAAGGCGCCGCTGCCGCTCGCCCGCCGCACCGGCGCGCAGAGGAACCTGCACGAGTACAACCTCTCGCTGCTGCGCGACGGCAAGGCGAGCTGAGCGCGCTCGCGGCGGCCGCTCCACGCTGGGGGTTGGTCCCCGGGCGGCGCCGCGCGTCAGGCGTCGTCGTCGAGCGAGCGCGCGAGGACGACGTCGCGCTTGCCGCCGGAGCGCCCGAAGCGGAAGCCGAACCGCTCGTAGAGCGCGATCGCCGGCGCGTTGTCCTCGTAGGTGTCGAGCTCGATCCAGCGGCAGCCGCGCTCCCTCGCGCGGTCGAGCGCCGCCTGGACGAGCGCCGCGCCGAGGCCGCCGCGGCGGGCGGTCGGCCGCACGTACAGGTCCTCCAGCACGCACTCGCTGCCGGCGCGCCAGAGGTTGAAACCGAAGCGCAGCTGGCAGACGGCGGCGGCCTGCGCGCCGCCGCCGGGGGCGGCGAGCAGGAACTCGGCCTCGCCGCGCTCCAGCACCCGCTCGACGCCGAAGTGGAAGGCGTTGTCGGAGGGCCAGTCGCGGCCGATGTGGTCACGGAACTCGACCAGCAGCTCCGCGACCGTCTCGGCGTCGTGCAGATCGGCCCGCCAGACGCGCGGCGCGCTCACCGCGGCCGCTCCGGGCGGGAAAGGCGAGCCGCCAGGCGAGCGTCTCCGGCGTGATGCAAGGCCGCCGGCCGCCGCATCACGCGGGGTCGGGCGATCTGATGACGGCGATCGTGTCGCCGGCGCTGATCGCCGCGCCCTCGGTGATCGGGATCTCGACGACGACGCCGGCCTTGTGGGCGGTGATCTCGTTCTCCATCTTCATCGCCTCGATGATGCAGAGCAGCTGGCCCTCCTGCACCGTGTCGCCCTGTCTCACCTTGACTCTCCACATGTTGCCCTGCATCGGCGAGGGGAGCGTGTCGGCGCCGCCGCCGGCACCGCCGCTCTTGCGCTCGCGGCGCGGTCTCTTCGCGCCGCCCGCGGCCGGGCCCGAGCCGTTCATCGCGACGACGGGGCCGCCGCCGGCGAACGGCGCGCCGATCACCTTCACGTCGAAGCGGCGGCCGGAGACCTCGACCGTGTAGGTCGACTCGACCTTCGCCTCCTCCTCGTCGCCGTCGCTGGAGACAGGCCCGTCCACTCTCGGGAAGGCGAGCGCTCTCAGCCACTTGCGGTCCTCGACGAGGTCGCGGCAGGTCTCCGCTCTCGCCCACTGGTCGGTCGCCAGCAGCGCTGAGTGGAACGGGATCAGCGTCTTCAGCTCGGTGATCTCGTACTCGTTCAGCGCGCGCAGCATCCGTCTGGTGGCGCTCTCGCGGTCGACGTCCCAGACGATCAGCTTCGCGACCATCGGGTCGTACATCGGCGAGACCTCGCCGCCCGGGCCGACGCCGGAGTCGACGCGCACGCCGGGGCCGGACGGCTCCTTGTAGTCGCCGATCCTGCCGGGCGCCGGGGCGAAGTTCTTCGACGCGTCCTCGGCGTTGATGCGGCACTCGATCGCGTGGCCGCGCAGGACGACGTCCTCCTGCTTGATCGACAGCGGCTCGCCGGCGGCGGCGCGGATGCCCTCCTTGACGATGTCGACGCCGGTCGTCATCTCGGTCACGCAGTGCTCGACCTGGACGCGGGTGTTCATCTCGAGGAAGTAGTACTCGCCGTCCTGCAGCAGGCCCTCGATCGTGCCGGCGCCGACGTAGTGGACGGCGGCGGCCGCGTCGGTCGCGATCTTGCCGATCTTCTCGCGCAGCTCGGCGTCGACGGCCGGCGCCGGCGACTCCTCGATCAGCTTCTGGTGGCGGCGCTGGACCGAGCAGTCGCGCTCGCCGAGGTGGATCACGTTGCCGTGGCGGTCGGCCAGCACCTGCACCTCGACGTGGCGCGGGTCGGGCAGGTAGCGCTCGAGGTAGACGGTCGGGTCGGAGAAGAACTTCTCGCCCTCGCGCGAGGCGCCCTCGAAGGCGGCCTCCAGCTCGTCGTCGGTCAGCGCGACGCGGAAGCCCTTGCCGCCGCCGCCGCCCGCGGCCTTGACCGCGACCGGGTAGCCGATCGTTCTCTCGATGATCCTGCGGGCCGCTCTGACGTCCTTGACCGGCTCGGTCGTGCCGGGGACGATCGGGACGCCGGCCTTCTTCATCAGCTCGCGCGCGGCGGTCTTGGAGCCCATCGCGTCGATCGCGGCGGCCGGCGGGCCGATGAAGGTGATGCCGGCCTCCTCGCAGGCGGCGGCGAAGGCGGCGTTCTCGGCCAGGAAGCCGTAGCCGGGGTGGATCGCCTCGGCGCCCGACCTCTTCGCCACCTCGAGGATCTTGTCGACTCTGAGGTAGGACTCGGCCGCGGGGCCGGGGCCGATCAGGTACGCCTCGTCGGCGCGCTTGACGTGCAGCGCATCGCGGTCGAGCTCGGAGTAGACGGCGACGGACGCGATGCCCATCTCCTCGCAGGCGCGGATCACCCGGACGGCGATCTCGCCGCGGTTGGCGATCAGGATCTTCGAGAACACGCGGCGGAGGTTAGAGGTTGGTGGTCGAAAACGACCCCGATCTGACGTTGCGATCGTTGCGTCGGCGAGCGGTCCATCGCGCGAACGCCCAACGCACCCAGAAGAAGGCGGCGACGGCGTAGATCCAGCCGAGCAGCACGTCGACGACGTAGTGCTCGCCGCTGTAGACGAGCGCGAAGCCCATCACGAGCGGATAGGCGGCGAGCACGAGCCGCACGAGGGCGGTCCAGGCACGTGCGTTCCGGCTTCCGTCGTCCCCTCCGCCGAGCCGCCGTGGAACTCGCAATCCGGAGGACGGCCACAGCTCCAGCGTGATCAGCAGCGAGTAGGCGGCGTGCAGCGACGGCACGGCGGCGACGTCGTTGGCGTACTGGTAGCCGGTGCCGACGAGGCCGAATCTCGGCGGCATGCCGAGCTGGCCCCAGATCTCCGGGATCACGCGGGTCGTCTCGCCGATCAGGCCGTGCTGGGCCGCCATCCACGGCGGCGCGGCGGGGAAGAGCGCGTAGGTCGCGAAGCCCAGCAGCGCGAGCGCCGCGACGGAGACGGCGAAGCGGCGGAAGCGCATGCGGTCGAGCTTCCACAGCACGCCGGCGAGCAGCGGGGTCGCGAAGAAGTGCGACATGTAGACGACCCACGCGATGACCGCGTACCACGGCAGCGTCCCGGGCGTGTAGAGGTGCTCCTGCAGCCACACCGTCGGGACGGTGCCGAGGAAGAGGATCTTGTCGGCGTCGATCTGCGGCAGCCAGAACGGCTCGAAGATCAGCCCGTCCGCCGCGCCGCGCAGCAGGTCGTAGAGCGCGAGCACCCCGAAGAACGGCAGCCAGTCGATCACGACGCCGCGCAGCCAGCCGCCGACGTCGCCGAGCGAGAAGGCGAGCAGCCCAACGATCACCCAGGCGGCGATCCAATCGCGCGTCAGCGGCAGCCCCTCGAAGGCGACGAACCAGATCGTCGCCCCGATCCACAGCAGCGGGCCGAGCAGCCGCAGCGCGCGCAGCCAGGCCGGTCGGGCGGCTCTCCGGTCCGTGGCTGCCGCGCTCGGCTCCATCGAGCGACCTTAGCGCGCACCCGTTCCCGCGAGCTCCCCGGCCAGCACGCGATGCAGCGCGCCGCCGTGGAACTCGCAATGCCCGTCAGGGCACGACGATCAGGCCGGCCCCGACGGTGTCGTTGGAGGCCTCGTCGATCAGGATGAAGCTGCCGGTGTCGCGGTTGCGCTCGTAGGAGTCGAACGCGAGCGGCGCGCTGAGGCGCAGCTTCACGTGGCCGATCTCGTTGAGCGACAGGCCGTCGGCGTCGCCGTTGCGCTCCAGCGTCTCGACGTCGAGCTTCCAGTCGATCCCGTCGACGATCGCCCGCGCGGCGCGCGTCGTGTGCTTGATCGCGTAGCGGCCGCCGGCCTTCAGCGGCGCGTCGGCCATCCAGCAGACGACCGCCTCCAGCTCGCGCGCGACGGTCGGCGCGTCGGACGGCCGGGCGATCATGTCGCCGCGCGAGACGTCGAGGTCGTCCTCGAGCAGCAGCGTCACCGACTCGGGCGGGAAGGCGTGGTCGCGCGGCCCGTCCAGCGTGTCGATCCCGGCGACCTTCGTCGTGCGGCCCGACGGCAGCACGACGACCTCCTCGCCCGGTCTGAAGACGCCGCCGGCGACCTGGCCGGCATAGCCGCGGTAGTCGTGGTAGCGCTCGTCGTTCTGCGGGCGGACGACCCACTGGACCGGGAAGCGCCAGTCGTCGAGGTTGCGGTCGCCTGCGATCTCGACGGACTCCAGGTGGTGCAGGAGCGTCGGGCCCGAGTACCACGGCATGTTCGCCGAGCCCTCGACGACGTTGTCGCCCTTCAGCGCCGAGATCGGGATGAACGTGATCTCGTTGAAGCCGTCGAAGGGCGCGGCCCACGCCTTGAAGTCGGCCACGATCGCGTCGAAGACGGCCTGGTCGTAGCCGACGAGGTCCATCTTGTTGATGCAGACGACGAGGTGGGGGGTGCGCAGCAGCGCCGAGATCGCGGCGTGGCGGCGCGACTGTCTGACGAGGCCGTTGCGGGCGTCGATGAGGACGAGCGAGAGGTCGGCGGTCGAGGCGCCGGTGACCATGTTGCGCGTGTACTGCTCGTGGCCGGGGCAGTCGGCGATGATGAAGCGCCGCTTGTCGGTCTGGAAGGAGCGGTAGGCGACGTCGATCGTGATGCCCTGCTCGCGCTCGGCGCGCAGGCCGTCGGTCAGCAGCGCGAGGTTGAGCTCGCCGTCTCCGCGTCGCTCGCTCGTCTCCTTCACGTGTGCGAGCTGGTCGGCGAGGATCGACTTCGCGTCGTGCAGGAGCCGCCCGATCAGCGTGCTCTTGCCGTCGTCGACCGAGCCCGCCGTCGCGAAGCGCAGCAGCTCGGTGGTGCCCGTGTCCCCGTCTCTCGGTCGCCCGTTCATCGTCGCGGTGGCGGCCATTAGAAGTAACCCTCTCGCTTGCGGTCTTCCATCGCGGCCTCGGTCGCGCGGTCGTCGGCGCGCGTCTGGCCTCGTTCGGTGATGTTGGTGGCGGCGATCTCGGCGACGACGCTCTCCAGCGTCGTCGCGGTCGACATCACCGCACCGGTGCAGCTGATGTCGCCGACGGTGCGGTAGCGCACCATCTCGGTGAAGACCTCCTCGCCCTCCAGCCGCTCCATGAAGTCGAAGGCGGCGTAGAGCATCCCGTCGCGTCTGAAGACCTCGCGCTCGTGGGCGAAGTAGATCGACGGCAGCTCCAGCTGCTCGCGCTCGATGTACTGCCAGACGTCGAGCTCGGTCCAGTTGGAGATCGGGAAGACGCGCACGTGCTCGCCCTTGCGGACGCGGCCGTTGTAGAGCGCCCACAGCTCGGGGCGCTGCGCCTTCGGATCCCACTGGCCGAAGTCGTCGCGGAAGGAGAAGATCCGCTCCTTGGCGCGGGCGCGCTCCTCGTCGCGGCGGGCGCCGCCGAAGGCCGCGTCGAAGCCGTGCTCCTCGATCGCGTCGAGCAGCGTCACCGTCTGGAGGCGGTTGCGCGAGGCGCGCGGTCCGGTCTCCTCGACGACGCGGCCCTTGTCGATCGACTCCTGCACCGAGGCGACGATCAGCCGCTCGCCGATCTCGGCGATGCGGCGATCGCGGTACTCGATCACCTCGGGGAAGTTGTGTCCCGTGTCGACGTGCATGACCGGGAAGGGGAAGCGGCCAGGGCGGAACGCCTTCTCGGCGAGCCGCAGCAGCACGATCGAGTCCTTGCCGCCCGAGAAGAGCAGCACCGGCCGCTCCAGCTCGGCGGCGACCTCGCGCATGATGTGGATCGCCTCCGCTTCGAGGGCGTCCAGATGTGAGAGCTCGTAGGTCATGCCTGTTCCGTTGCTGTGGTGTCGGTAGCGAGTGTGGGGGCCCGCTCCTCCGCCGGCCCGCTGGCTCTTCCGGAGCGCGAGCGGTGGAGCAGATAGGCCGCGATCGCGACGATCGCCGGCACAAGGAAGATGACATAGATCGGAATCTCGGCGCCGGCCTTCTTCGTCAGCGCGAGGCTGGCGGCCACCAGAACGATGCCCAGGAGGGGCCGCAGCGCGTTGTCGGAGATCTTGAACGCGAGGTTCGATCCGATCCAGACGCCGGGCAGCGAGCCGATCAGGATCGTGCCCGCCAGCGCGAGGTCGACGTTGCCGCTGACGAAGTGCGCGGCGGCGGCGATCCAGAGCAGGATCGCGGCGTGGAAGACGTCGGTCCCGACGACGCGGATCGGCGTCAGGCGGAAGATCATGATCAGCGCGACGGCGATCAGCGCGCCGCTGCCGGCCGAGGTGAGGCCGAGCACGAAGCCGACGCCGAGGCCGACGACGACGGCCGCGACCTTGTGGCGGACGTCGAACTCGAGGATCGTGTCGCGCTCCCCTTTGGCGTCGACGAACAGCGCCCGCGCGAGCACGGCGATTCCGGTCACGAGCAGCGCGCCGGCGACGAGGCCAAGGATCACCGTCTCGAAGTCCTGCCCGCCGAGCGCGTCCTCCAGCCAGTGCAGCACGCGCACGCCGCCGAGCGCGCCGGGGATCGAGCCGACGGCGAGCCACAGCGCGATCGTCATGTCGACGCTGCCGCGGCGCCAGTGGCGCCAGCCGCCGAGCGTCTTGGTCGCGGCGGCGTAGGCGAGGTCGGTGCCGATGGCCGTCGTCGGTGCGGTGCCGAGCACGAGGATCAGCAGCGGGGTCATCAGCGACCCGCCTCCGATCCCCGTCATCCCCACCAGCAGGCCGACGCCGAGTCCGAAGGCGATGACGAGAGGCCAGTCCATCGCCCGTCAGTCTTTCACTTGTCCGGTCGGATTAACCGGCTGACCCTCCTGGTCAGCCATGCAGGCCGCACTCGACCTTGCCGTTTCCGGCCCAGCGTCCGCTGCGATCGGCGGCCGGCACGGTGCAGTGCGTGCAGCCGATCGAGGCGTAGCCGCGGTCGTGCAGCGGGTTGTACGGCAGGTCGTGCTCGTGGATGTAGCGCCAGACGTCTCTCTCGCTCCAGTCGGCGAGCGGCGCGGCCTTCCAGATGCCGTGCTTGGCGTCCCAGGCGATCTTCGGGGTGTCGGCGCGCGTCGGGGCCTGGTCGCGGCGGACGCCGACGACCCAGGCGTCGACCTCGCCGAGCGCCTCCTTCAGCGGCGTCACCTTGCGGATCGAACAGCACTGGTCGGGGTTGCGCTTCCACAGCTCGGGGCCGAACTCGGCCTCCTGCTGCTCCAGCGTCATCCCGCGCCAGGCTTCGAACTGCGTGTCGTACCGCTGCTCCATCGCTCTCCACGTCTCGTAGGTCTCGGGGAAGAGAACACCGGTGTCGAGGGTGAAGATGCGGGCCTCCGGCTCGATTCTGAGCAGGAGGTCGATGAGGACCGACTCCTCCTGCTGGAAGGAGCAGGCGAGGAAGAGGCGGGGGTGGAAGCGCTCGACCATCCGGGCGAGCACCTGCTCGGCCGACAGCTCCTCCGCGCCGTCGGTGAGCGTGCTGTCGATCGGGGCTGCCGCGCTCATGGTCGGGAGAAATTAGCAGAAACCCGAGTGGATTTCATGAATTTAGACCGGCGCGGTCAACAAGGAGACGAGCGCGTTCATCTCCTCGAAGGTGCGCGCGCCGGCCTCCTCCAGCAGCGACGCGGGGGTGCGGGCGCTGTAGCCGAGCACCGTCATCCCGGCGGCGCGGCCGGCCTGCACGCCGGCGGGGCTGTCCTCGACGACGGTCGTCCGCCGCGGGTCGAAGCCCATCCGCGCGGCGGCGTGGAGGAAGAGGTCGGGCCACGGCTTGCCGCGGCCGACGTCGTCGGCGCTGAAGATCCGCGCGTCGTCGAAGCGGTCGCCGAGGCCGGCGGTCGCCAGCCCGTTGCGGATCCGCTCGTGGTCGCCGCTGGAGGCGACGCAATACGGGATCCCCCGCGCGTCGAGGTCGTCGAGCGCCGCCGCGATCCCCGGCACCGGCGGGACCTCCCGCGCCGCGTAGGCCGCGAACAGCCGCTCGCGGTAGGCCTCGGCGAGGGTCGCCGGCGGCGGCGCGCCGAGCCGCTCGGTCACGACCTCGACCATGTGGCCCCACGAGCGGCCCATGTAGTCGCGGACCGACTCCTCCGTCGTCGTCGGAGCGCCGATCCGCGTCAGCTCCTCGGCGAGGATCGCATTCGCGATCGGCTCGCTGTCGACAAGCACGCCGTCGCAATCGAAGATGACGGCGATCACGCGGCTATACCGCGCACTCGCCCTCGCCGCGGACCACCTCGAACGGGATGTTCTTGTTCCAGTCGATGAACAGGTTCATGTTCTCGAGGTTGAACTCGGCCGGCATCGCGAGGTCGCGCACGAGCTCCTCGAACGCTCTCGTCCCGACGCGCTCGGCGAAGGCGTTGAACTCCTCGCCGTCGGTGCGGTCGGACTCGTAGAAGCGGATCCAGCGCTCGACCGCCTCGGGGACGCGCTTGGAGGGCAGGCGCACCTTCAGGCGCGCGCCGTAGCCGACCTCGCCGCCCTCGTAGGTGCCGCCGATGTGCGGGATCGAGGCGGGGATCGTCTTGTCGCCGACCTTGATCGAGGCGCCGTAGAAGCCGATGTTCGCGATGTGGTGCTGCGAGCAGCCGTTCGGGCAGCCCGACATCTTGATGTGGATCCGGCGGGTCAGCGGGTCGTCGATTCTCATCGCGACGAGGCGATCCTTGACCGCCTCGTTGAGGCCCATCGAGCTGGTGATGCCGAGCTTGCAGGAGTCGGTGCCCGGGCAGGAGACGACGTCGGTGATCTCGTCGACGCCGGCCTCGCCGAGGTCGAGCGCCTTCAGCCGCGTCCAGACGTCGTAGAGCGCCTCGTCGCGGACCCAGCGCAGCACGATGTTCTGCTGCACCGTCGTGCGGGCGTAGCCGCCGCTGAAGTCGCGCATGATCGCCGCCAGCCCGCGGAACTGCTCGGGCGTGAGGTCGCCGCGCTCGATCTTGATCTCGACCGTCGAGAAGCCGGCCTGGCGCTGCGCTCTGACGTTGGTCGAGACGTAGTGCTCGAACTCGGAGAGGTCGCCGTTGGGCGTCCCGTAGGCGGGCTGCAGCGCCGGCGCGTTCGCCTCCTCGTCGTGGACGAACAGCCGCTGCATCGGGTCGAAGTCGCGCTCGTGGACCCAGTCGCCCTTCAGCTCCTCCTCGACCTGGCTGCGCAGCTCGTCGATGCCGAACTTGTCGACGAAGACCTTCAGGCGGGCGCGGGCGCGGTTCTTGCGCAGCCACTCCTGGCGGTCGAAGATGCGGAAGACGGCCTCGGCGACCTTCAGGTACTCGCCGTCCTCGGCTCTGACGAACTCGAACAGGGTCGGCGCGACGCGCGGCATGATCGAGGTGCCGCCGCCGACGCGCACCTCGAAGCCCTTCACGCCGTCCTCGATCCGCGCGATGAACGCGATGTCGTGGATGCCGGTGATCGAGCGGTCGGCCGTCGGCGAGCCCTCGAACGCCGTCTTGACCTTGCGCGGCATCAGCTGGGTCGTGGGGTGGCGCACGAAGTAGCGGACGTATGCGCCCGCCCAGGGCGTCGTGTCGAACAGCTCGTCGGCGCAGACGCCGGCCCACGGGTCGCCGGTGACGTTGCGGATCGTGTTGCCGCAGCCCTCGCGGGAGGAGAGGCCGACGGCGCTGATGTCGCGGATCAGCTTCGCGGCGTCGTCGAGCGGGACGTGGTGCATCTGGATGTTCTGGCGGGTGGTGACGTGACCCTTTCTGAGCGGCACGTACCGCTCGATCACGTCGGCGAACATCTCCATCTGCTCCGGCGTGACGCCGCCCCACGGCAGCTTCACGCGGATCATCTGGACGTTCGGCTGGCGCTGGCCGTAGACGCCCTGTCTCAGGCGGAAGCCGATGAACTGGTCCTCGGGGTAGGCGCCGCGCAGGAATCTCTGCGACTCGGTGTCGAAGTCGTCGAACTCGCGCTCGAGGATCGGGATGACGTGGCCGGGGACGTCCTGGACGACCTCCGGGTTGTCGATCGAGCCCAGCTTGCCGGGTCTCGTGCTCTTCTCGCTGACCGAGCTTGGCTCCATGCGCTGCGTTCCTCCTTGGGCGGGCGGGTCGCCAAATGTAGCAAACCCTGGAGGAATTTCGGGATTTAGATTGCGCCAGCGCGGCTGGCGCGGCGGCCGGCGGTCAGCGGCCCCACGGATCGCCGTCGCCCCAGCTCTGGGCCGGGGCTCGCACGCCCTCCAGCAGGGCGCTGCGGGTCCAACGGTCGACCCGCTCGGGAGCGGGGACGTAGACGGGGGCGGTCTCGCGCATGAACTGCTCCAGCGCGGCGACGACGGCGGCCGCCTCCTCCGGGCTGGCGTTGGGCGCGACGATCTCGAGCTGCGGGCGACGGTTCACGCTCCCCAGCGTATCGGTCCCGGCCGCCGCGGAGACCCAGCTCGAACGGCCGGAGACACGAACGTTCACATGGCTCCGCCGACTCGGTTAGCGTGTCTCCATGATCCCACCACGTCTGATGAGCGGCGCGATCGCGCTCGCGGCCGCGGCCGCGGTGCTCGCCCCGACCGCGGCGGTCGCGAAGAAGCCCTCGGCACAGGGCAAGAAGGCGGCCGCGACGCAGTACTACGTCTCGCTGGGCGACTCGTACGCGAGCGGCTTCCAGCCGCCGGCGGCGGGGGCCGGCGCGGGCAACACGAAGGCGGGCTTCGTCTACCAGCTGCCGGCGCTCGCCAGAAAGCGCGGCTGGAAGCTGAGAGTCGTCAACTTCGCCTGCGGCGGGGCGACGACGACCTCGATCCTGCGGCAGAAGGACTGCCCGGATCTCGCGCTCGGCCCGGGCGCGAAGGGCTACGGCGGCAAGACGCAGATCCAGGCCGCCGAGGCGTTCATCAAGAAGAACAGACGGAACGTCGGCCTCATCACCGTCTCGATCGGCGGCAACGACGTCACCTCCTGCGTGAGAGAGCCGGCGACCGCGGTCACCTGCGTCGCCGGCGCGATCCAGCCGCTCGGCGCGAACGTGAGAACGCTCGTGAGACGGCTGCGCAAGGCGGCCGGCCCGAAGGTCCGCATCGTCGGCACCACCTATCCCGACGTGATCCTCGGCATGATGCTCCAGCCCGGCGGCGACACGCTCGCGAGACTGTCGGTCGACGCCTTCAGATCGATGATCAACCCGACGCTGGAGAACGCCTACAGAGAGGTCGGCGGGCGCTTCGTCGACGTCACCGCGGCGACCGGCGCCTACACGCCGCTGACCGAGACGACGACGGTCGAGGGCCTCGGGACCGTCCCGGTCGCCGTCGCAAAGGTCTGCGACCTGACCTGGTTCTGCGCCGCGCAGGACATCCACGCGAGAGCGTCCGGCTACCGGGTGATCGCCGACCTCGTCGCGAGAACGCTGCCGAAGAACGGCCAGAGAGCCTCCTCGGCGCCGAAGAAGAGAGCGAAGAAGAAGGGCAAGTAGCCCGCGAGCGCCGACGCTCAGGGCGCCGGCTCGAACAGCGTCGCGCCGGGCCACACGCCCGGCGCGAGCGCGACCGGCGTCGGCGAGACGTACTCGACGACGCGGAAGCCGTCGACCTCGCGCTCGCGCCGCTGCGGGAAGAGCGCGGCCAGCTCCGCCTCGGCCGGCGCGGGCGCGATCGGGTGCAGCGCCCGCTGGCCCGGGCCGCGCGCCGGCTCGACGACCAGCCACGCGCGCCTGGCGCTGAGCGGCTGCGACGCCGGGACGGTGCGCAGGTAGTGGGTGACGACCGGCTGCCCCAGCGGCGTCGCCGCGATCACCGGCGCGGCGTCGCCGGCCTGCGCGTCGGCGGCGCTGACGGCGGCGAGCGCGGCGCGCCAGTTGGTCTGCTCGTAGTGCCAGTCGGTGTGCGCCCACACGACCGCCGTCACGCAGACGGCGAGGTAGGCCGCCAGCGGGATCGCCCGCAGTCGCAGCAGGCCCAGCGCGACGAGCGCGGCGCAGAGCGGCAGCGCGTAGAGCAGGTTGCGCATGTAGAGGCGGTCGTAGAGCCCGGTGACGGCGAGCGCGACCGGCACGGCCAGCCCGATCGCGAGCAGCGCGAGCAGGGCGGCCGGGCCGTCGGCGAGCGGACCGTCGGGGTCGGCCGCGGCGGGCGGCGCGGCGGCGGGTCGCGCGGCGGCGGTCGGCGGCGCCGGAGCGGCGGACGACACGCCGACGGCGGCGCGCCCCGCCGCGCGGGCGGCGAGCGCGGCGCGAACGGCCAGCGCGAGGCCGACGGCGCCGCCGGCGAGGAAGAGCGCGAGGCCGAGCGCCTCCAGCCACGTCCGCGGCACGTTCATCCCCGTCGCGAACTGGCGGACCAGCTGCTCGACCCGCTCGAGGAGATCGGTGCCGGCGATGAAGCCGGCGCGCTCGTCGCCGGTCTGCTCGCGCACCATCGCGACCAGCGGCAGCAGCGCGACGAGCACCGCCGCGGCGGCGGCCGCGGTCGCGACACGGGCGCGCGGCCGCAGCCACAGCAGCACGACCACCTCGGCGAGCACGAGGAAGCCGCCGTAGTAGTGGGTCCAGATCGTCGCCGCGGCGGCGAGGCCCCACAGCGCGAGGCGCCGGCCCGTCGCGGACTCCAGCACGGCCGCGAACGCCCACACGCTCAGCAGCGCGGTCAGCACGAGCAGCGCGTAGGAGCGGGCGTCGAGCGCGTAGACGACCAGCACCGGCGAGACGGTCACGATCGCCGCCGCCGCGAGCGCCGGCACGCGGCCGACCAGGCGCCGCAGCGCGAGGTAGGCGACCGGCGTGGCGGCGATCGAGGCGAGCGCGGAGACGGTCCGCAGCGTCGCCTCGCCGCTGTCCCCGACCACCTGCGACCACGCCCACGTCAGCAGGTAGAAGAGCGGCGGGGTCGACTCGGTCCGGCCGATCGTCTCCCACACCGCGCCGAGGCCGCCGGCGTCGACGACGGCGGCGGTGTAGGTCTCGTCGAACCAGAGGCTCGACCCGTCGAGGAACGGCAGCCGCAGGGCCGCGGCGAGCACGGTCGCGAGCGCCAGCAGCGCGACCGTGGCGCGGCCGGCCTCCCGTCGCGGGGAGGCCGACGCCAGCGCGTCGATGCTCGCCGCGCCGCTCAGAGCGGGATGTTGCCGTGCTTGCGCTGCGGGCCGGGCTCGCGCTTGGTCTGCAGCGTGTGCAGCGCGGCGATCAGCTTCGGGCGCGTCTCGTGCGGCACGATCACGTCGTCGATGTAGCCGCGCTCGGCCGCCGCGTAGGGGTTCGCGAAGCGGGCCTTGTAGTCGTCCATCAGCTTTCTGCGCCGCTCGTCGGGCGTCGGGCTGCCCGCGATGTCGCGACGGTAGATGATGTTGACCGCGCCCTCCGGGCCCATCACCGCGACCTCGGCCTGCGGCCAGGCGAAGTTGAAGTCGGCGCCGAGGTGCTTGGAGGCCATGACGTCGTAGGCGCCGCCGTACGCCTTGCGCGTGATGACGGTGATCTTCGGCACGGTCGCCTCGGCGTAGGCGTACAGCAGCTTGGCGCCGTGGCGGATGATCCCGCCCCACTCCTGCGCGGTGCCGGGCAGGAAGCCGGGGACGTCGCAGAAGGTGACGATCGGGATGTTGAACGCGTCGCAGGTGCGCACGAACCGCGCGCCCTTCTCGGAGGCGTTGATGTCGAGCACGCCGGCGAGCGAGGCCGGCTGGTTCCCGACGATCCCGACCGGGAAGCCGTCGAGCCGCGCGAGGCCGCAGATGATGTTGGTCGCGAAGTGCTCGTGGACCTCGAAGAACTCCCCGTCGTCGACGACCAGCCGCACGACGTCGCGCATGTCGTAGGGCTTGTTCGGGCTGTCGGGGACGACCGTGTCGAGCTCGGCGTCCATCCGCTGCGGGTCGTCGCTCGGCGCCACGCGGGGCGGCAGCTCGAGGTTGTTCGACGGCAGGAAGGAGAAGAGGTAGCGGGCGTCCTCCAGGCAGGCGTCCTCGTCCTCGGAGGCGAAGTGCGCGACCCCCGACTTCGAGTTGTGCGTCATCGCGCCGCCGAGCTCCTCGAAGGTCGGCTCCTCGCCGGTGACGGTCTTGATCACGTCGGGGCCGGTGATGAACATGTGAGAGGTCTCTCTCACCATGAAGATGAAGTCGGTTATCGCCGGCGAGTAGACGGCGCCGCCGGCGCACGGGCCCATGATCAGCGAGATCTGCGGGATCACGCCCGAGCACTTGACGTTGCGCAGGAAGACGTCGCCGTAGCCGCCGAGCGAGACGACGCCCTCCTGGATGCGCGCGCCGCCGGAGTCGTTGATGCCGATGACGGGGCAGCCGATCTTCGCGGCCAGGTCCATCACCTTGCACATCTTCTCGGCCATCACCTCGCCGAGTGAGCCGCCGACGACGGTGAAGTCCTGGCTGAAGACGCAGACGCGGCGGCCGTCGATCGTGCCGTGGCCGGTGACGACCGCGTCGCCCCACGGCCGGTTCTTCTGCATGTCGAAGTCGTGCGTGCGGTGGCGCACGAAGGTGTCCAGCTCCTGGAAGGAACCCGGGTCGAGCAGCTTCTCGATCCGCTCGCGCGCGGTGTACTTGCCCTTGGCGTGCTGCTTCTCGACCGCGGCGGCGGAGGCGGAGTGGATCGCCTCTTCGCGGAGCTCGTTGAGCTGGCCGAGCTTCTCTTCGAACGTCTCTGGAGCCTTCTGGCGCATATCGGCGGCGATGCTAGTGGGTCGCTCCGGCGATGACCGCCGTTACGCGGCCCCGAATGGGGGGTTCTACGCGCCGGGCTTGACGACCATCAGGAAGACCGCGATCACGACCAGCAGCGAGACGCCGGCGGAGAAGAGCGCGTGCTGGCGCGACAGCTGGCCGTACTCGGCGCTGAGCGTCCCGCCGCCCTGGGCGTCGAGCGCGGCGCGGTCGCGCAGTCTGCGCTCGAGCGGGATCATCACCGCGTGCTCGATCCCAAGGATCACGATCAGGATCGCGAAGCCGCCGCTCCACCAGCCGCTGGAGAAGTCGCTCCAGCGGTCGGCGGCGAGGTAGACGCCGGCGATCAGGACCAGCATCGCGGCGGGCGTCACGAGCTTGCGGGCGATCTGGATCTGCGACTCGTGCACGGCGGCCAGCGAGCGCGGATCGAGTCTGCGCGCGACGCCGTCGATGATCGGATAGACGAACGTCACGCCGAAGGCGACGATCGCCGCCGCGATGTGGACGAAGAGGACGATCGCGTAGAAGTCGAGGTGCCCGGGAGCGGTCATGAGGCCAGAAGCTATCCGACCGAGCCGACGACGCGCCGCGCGGGTGCGCGCGCGTGCCGGGTGGTCTGAGGACATCGGGCGCGCCGCGCTCCCTGCGCGAGCGCGGCGCACCGGAGCGCCCGTGCGCTACCGCAGCTTCGCTCTCACCTTCAGCGACGCGCGGGCGCCGTCGGTCTGCCGCGTCTTGACGGTCACCGTCAGCGGCCCTCTGCGTCTCGCCAGCCGTCGCGCGAGCCCGCCGCGGGCCGTGACGCCCCGCAGCGTCATCGAGACCGTCCGCGGCGCGCCTCTGCGCGGCAGTCTCAGCGTCACGGTGCGGCCGCGCGTGCGGACCGCTCTGCCGGCGAGCCGCTTCTTGCCGCGCTTCGCGACGACCGTCGCGGGGGCGAGCCGCAGGCCTCTGGGCAGCGCGAGCGAGACCGACCGCAGGCGCTTGCCGGACGGCGCGGTGACCTTCGACGACAGGTTGCCTCTGCCGCCGCGGAAGCGCAGCGAGGCGGTCGCCTTCGTGCAGCCCCGCACGACCAGTCTTGGGCGGGCGCTCGCCCGCTTGCCGTTCTGGCCGGTGAAGGCGGCCTTCAGCGGCGGGCGGCGGCAGAGGTCGCCGACGGTCGTCAGCGCGCCCTGGCGGCCTCTGAACTTCAGCGTGAAGCTGGAGAGCGCGAGGTCGGGGATGCGGTCGAAGGTCGTGATGACCGTGCCCGCTCTGCTGATCGAGATGATCCCCTCGAGGTCGAGCGACACCTCGCCGCGCAGCTGCACGACGAGCTTCGGCAGCCCGGTGCCGACTCTCACGAGGTAGGTCGGCCCGCGCAGCGGTCGCTCGATCAGCGGGCTGACGGCCGTCGCCGTCGCGACCATCGACCGTCTCGAGCAACTGTCCTGCTCCAGCTCCTCCGGGCGGCAGGAGGCGTTGATCGTCGGCAGGTTGGTCGAGAGGGCGCGCGGGAGGGTGACGACCGCGGTTCTCATCGCCGCCTGGCCGGCGCGCTGCGTGATTCTCGTCGTGAACCGCGGCTGGACGCCTCTGCGGGTGGCGTTCCTGCCGGAGATCGTGCCGGTGATCCGCGGCGCGAACGGCAGTCTCTCGCAGCCGCTGACCGTGATGCTGCTGTTCGCCGTCGCGCCCGGGCCGCCGTCGAGCGGCGTGAAGACGCCGCCGGCCGGGCGCTCGCCGCAGCTGGTCGGGTTGCGCATGAAGCCCTCGCGGTCGACGGTGACGATCAGTCTGCGGATCGCGAGCGGGATGCCGAACTGGAGCGCCGGGATCGGGTCGCTGACGACGTCGAGCCCGCCGTCGGCGCCGAGCGCCAGCCGCTGGCCGACGATCACCGTGCCGGCGTCGACCGGGCCGAGCCGCGCCGGCACCTTGACCGACAGGCCGGCCGGGTCGCCGGGCACCTTCGGCTCGGTCAGGTAGATGCTGCCGGGCAGCGTCGGCGGCTCGCCGCCGGAGCCGACGATCGACTGGACGCTGCCGATCCGGCTCGACTCCTCGCAGTTGCCGGCGGCCGCGTTCGTCAGCGAGCACTTCGTCAGCCCTCTCAGCGCCAGCGACCCTATGAGGCCCGGCGGCAAGTCGAACGCGACCGAACCGACCGGGACCGTTCTGTCGGGCCGGTCGAAGCTGAGCGTGAACGCGGTCGTCGCGCCGGCCTGCGGGTTGGCGACCAAGGTCCCCATCGACGGCGCGAACAGGCGCACGCAGTCGCCGGCGGTCGTGAACGAGCCGGTCGGTCTGATCGCCGGCCCGCCCGACCACGGCCCGACGACCGCCTGGGAGACGTTCTCGCCGCAGGTCGTCGGCGTCACCAGCGCCGAGCGGGCGCCGCCTCTGAAGGTCAGTCTGAAGTTGGTGAACGCGATCTGCGGCAGGTCGCTGAAGACGGTCGTCACCTGGCCGGTCGCGTTGTCGGGGTTGACGGTCGCCGAGACCTTGATGTGCGCGCCGAACAGCGGCACGTCGAGGAACAGCCGCAGCCGGTCGGTCGGCGTCTGGGTGCCGAAGTAGACGGTGCCGGGGAAGTTGCCGAGGATCGGGGAGGTGAAGTCGATCGTGCCGACCTCCGAGGAGGCCGGGCAGTTGGCCGGCACCGACGTGTCGCTCTGCGCGAAGCCCGCGTCGGTGCACGCCTCCAGGTTGGCCGCGAGCGCCGCGTTCAGCAGCACGCCCGGCGGCGCTATGACGGTCGTTCTGCGGACGTGCGAGTTGTCGCGCTCCGGCGTGCCCGCGCCGGGGCGGACGTCGAAGCTGATCGCCGAGGTCGAGTCGGGCGTCGACGGGTCGGCCGCCGTCGTCAGCGACGCCCCGAACGGGACGTTCTCGCAGTCGGTCGGTCGGTAGCTCGCCGTCCCGCTGGTGGTCTCGCCGGCGTGCGAGACCGCGGAGACGGTGATCGGCGCGTCGATGCACGCGGTCGGGTTGGTGAAGAAGCTTCTGCCCGCCGGCGTGAAGCCGTAGAGCGTCTGCACGAGGCTGTCGACGTGGACGCTCAGGCCTGAGGCCTCGTCGGGGATGCCGCTGATCGAGGCGCGCAGCCCAAGGTTGTGCGGGATCACCGTGATCGGCGAGACCAGCTTCACGCGTCTGACGAGCGGCGCGAGGGGCGCCGGCGGGCCGACATCGATGCCAAAGGCGGTCGGATATCTCGCCGGGTCCGGCGAGGGGATGCGGTAGATCGAGCCGCTCAGCGGGACCGGGATGTTGCCCGGCAGCTCGATGACGCCCGGGATGCCGATCGGGACGTACGCGGTCGCGTTGGTCGTCGCCTCGCCGACGATCGTCTCGGCCCCGCAGTCGGTTCTGCTCGTGCTCTCCGGATCGAATCTCTCGCACACGTCGGCGTTTCTGACGTTCGCGACGATGCCGGGCGCGAGGTCGATCTGCAGCTCGTCGACGCTGTCGGCTCTGCCGTCGCCGCTGCCGTCGAACTCGACCGCGATCCGCATGTCGGGATGGGCGCCCGCGGCGAACGGGCCCGACGGCGGCAGCGGGCCGCCTCTGGAGGGCGCCACCGGCGTCGCCGTCACGCCTTCGATCGCGAACGCCTGCGCGCTGGCTGCGAGCGCGCACGGCGACAGGACCGCGGCGAGCGCTGCGATCAGCGCTCGCGGGGGAACGAGCTTCATCTCACCTCTCCTTGCGACGTGACGGTGACGACCTTCCGTCTCGCACGGGGTCCATGCCCGTCATCCGGGCATGGCAAACAGGCGCGTTTCAAGCAGGGTCAGCGCACGTCGCGGCGGTCGAACAGGGCGACCGCGAGCGCGGTGAAGAGGAGGCCGCCGGCGAGCAGCAGGCCGAAGTCGCCCCAGTCGGCGCCGTTGCGCAGCGGCTCGTCGCCGTAGGCCCACTGGAACGGCGAGAAGCCGAGGTGGTCCGACAGCCCCGCGACGAACGGGGCGATCGAGGTGTAGAGGAAGCCGGCGGCGGCCAGCCCGGCGGCGATCCCGAGGCTGAGGCCGCGGCGGCCGGTCGCGCCGCTGAGGCAGAGCGCGATCCCGCCGTAGAGGACGCCGAGCAGCAGGTTGCCGGCCGTCGCGGCGGCGAGCTTGCCGGCCGACAGGTCGATGTCGACGAGCGGGCCGATCGCGACCAGGCCCAGCCACGTCACGAGCCCCAGGGCCAGCAGTCCGGCGAGCAGCGCGACCGCCTTCTCGATCACCACGCGGGCGCGGTGGATCGGCGTCGCCAGCAGCAGGTCCATCGTCCCGCGCTCCTCCTCGCCGGCGATCGCCCGCGCCCCGCGGCCGATCGCGAAGCTGAGGAAGATCAGCGGTCCGAGCGTCGAGAACAGCTGGCCCTGGAGGTAGCCGGCCGGCGTGCCGAGGTCGGCGATCCCGACGGCCGACTGGACCGACGGCGGCAGCTCGCCGAAGCTTCTCGTCAGCGTGTCGTCGCCTTCGATCGACGGCCAGAAGGCGAGCACGACGGCGACGAGCGCGAGCGTCGAGAGGCTCCAGCCGATCATGGCGGCGCGCTCGCTGCGCAGCGTGCGGAGCGCCAGCTCAGGCATCGGCGCCGCGCTCCCGTGAGGTCGCTCCCGGCGCGGCCGCGCCCGGCGGGCCGCCCTGCGCGCCCTTCGCGTCGTAGCGGTCGAGGAACAGCTCCTCCAGCTCCGGCTCCTGGGCGGTGAGGCTGACGACCTCGTGGCGGGCGACCGCCTTCACGACCGCGTCCATCCCGCCGTGGACGGTGAAGCGCGCGAGCGGGCCGCGCACGTCGACGCCGCTCACGCCGGGCAGGCCGGCGAAGTCCTCGGCGGCGACCGGCGCGGCGAAGGTGACGGCGACCTTGCGCGGCGCGCTGCGCTTGAGGTCCTCGATCCGCTCGACCGCGAGCAGCCTGCCGGCGCGGATCATCGCGACGCGGTCGGCGACGTGCTCGAGCTCGCTCAGCACGTGGGAGGAGAGCAGCACGGTCGCGCCGTCGCGGCTGACCTCGGCGACCAGCTCGTGGAAGGTGCGCTGCAGCAGCGGGTCCAGCCCGCTGGTCGGCTCGTCGAGGATCAGCACCTCCGGTCGGTGCATGAACGCCTGGATCAGCCCGACCTTCTGCTTGTTGCCCTTCGACAGCTCGCGGATCGGCCGCTCGAGCGGGAGGCCGAAGCGATCGGCGAGCGCGGCGACGTACGCGCGGCCGACGCCGCCGCGCAGCCGCGCGAGGAAGGTCAGCAGCTCGCGGCCGGTCGCCTCCTCGTACAGCGCCAGCTCGCCGGCGAGGTAGCCGAGCCGTCGTCGCACGTCGACGCCGCGTCTGCGCACGTCGAGGCCAAGGATCTCGGCGCTGCCGCGGGTCGGCCGCAGGAGATCGAGCAGCAGCCGGATCGTCGTCGACTTGCCGGCGCCGTTGGGGCCGATGTAGCCGAACACCTCGCCGCGCGCGACCTCCAGGTCGAGGCCGTCGAGCGCCGTCACCTTCGGGTAGGCCTTCGTCAGGTCGCGCGTGCGGATCGCGGCGTCCATCTCGCCGTCGATCCTCTCCGATCCGGTCGACGGAGGAACGTCGGCGCGCCGGGCGGCCGCGCCATGCCGGCCGCGCGGGATCCCACCGCGCCGGCCGCGCGGGCCGCGCCGCCGGATCGGATCGGGCGGCGCGGGTCAGGCGTCAGATCTCGGCGTGGTAGGTGCCGAAGACGTCGCGCATCGCGGCGCAGACCTCGCCCATCGAGCAGCGGTCCTTCAGCGCCTGGCGGATGAACGGCAGCAGGTTGTCGCTGCCCGCGGCCGCGTCGCGCAGCTCCTGCAGGCGGCGCTGGGCCAGCTCCTGGTCGCGGTTCTGCTTGAACGCCTTCAGCCGCTCGACCTGCGCGCGCTCGGTGGCGGGATCGACCTTCAGCAGCTCGGTCACCTCGAGCTCCTCGTCGGCGAAGCGGTTGACGCCGACGACGACGTCCTGCTCCTGCGCGTAGCGCTCCTGGTAGCCCCACGCCGACTCCTCGATCTCGTTCTTGATGAACGCGATCGCGTTGACCGAGCCGCCGAGCTCGTCGACCTTGGCGATCAGCTCGGTCGCGCGCTGCTCGATCTCGCTCGTCAGCGCCTCGACGAAGTAGGAGCCGGCGAACGGGTCGACGGTGTCGGTCGCGCCCGACTCGTAGCCGATGATCTGCTGCGTGCGCAGGGCGATCTTCGCCGCCCGCTCGGTCGGCAGCGCGAGCGCCTCGTCGAAGCCGTTGGTGTGGAGCGACTGGGTGCCGCCGCAGACCGCGGCGAAGCCCTGCAGCGCGACGCGCACGATGTTGTTCTCCGGCTGCTGCGCGGTCAGCGTCACGCCGCCGGTCTGGGTGTGGAAGCGCAGCTTCAGCGACTTCGGATCTCTGGCACCGAACCGCTCGCTCATGATCCGCGCCCACATCGTGCGAGCGGCGCGGAACTTCGCGACCTCCTGGAAGACGTTGTTGTGGCCGTTGAAGAAGAAGGCCAGCCGCGGCGCGAACTCGTCGACGGCGAGGCCGGCGTCGATCGCCGCCTGCACGTAGGCGATGCCGCTGGAGAGCGTGAAGGCGACCTCCTGGACCGCGGAGCAGCCCTTCTCGCGGAAGTGGTAGCCGGAGATCGAGACCGTGTTCCATCTCGGCACGTGCTGCTTGCAGTACGCGAACAGGTCGGTCGTCAGCCGCATCGACCCCTCGGGCGGGTAGATGAAGTTCCCGCGCGCGATGTACTCCTTGAGGATGTCGTTCTGGACCGTGCCGCGCAGCTTCTCGGGCGCGACGCCCTGCTCCTCGCCGACGAGCTGGTAGAGCAGCAGCAGCACCGACGCCGGCGCGTTGATCGTCATCGACGTCGAGACCCTGTCGAGCGGGATGCCGTCGAAGGCGGTCCGCATGTCGTCGATCGTGTCGATCGCGACGCCGGTGCGGCCGACCTCGCCGAGGCAGCGAGGATCGTCGGAGTCGAGGCCGAGCTGGGTCGGCAGGTCGAAGGCCATCGAGAGGCCGGTCGAGCCGTTCGCGAGGAGGTACTTGTACCGCTCGTTCGACTCCTTCGCCGTCGCGAAGCCCGCGTACTGGCGCATCGTCCACAGCTGCGAGCGGTACATCTCCCTGTGCACGCCGCGCGTGTACGGGAAGGCGCCGGGCTCGCCAAGCTCGAGCGGCCGCGGGAGGTCGCGCTCGTCGTAGAGCGCCTTGATCTCGATGCCGGAGTCGGTGAAGTGACGCGGATCGTCCGGGCCGACGATCGGGGCGATGAAGCGGTGGTCCTCGGTGACGCTCATGCGTTCGAGGTTACTTCGGGGTCTGCGAGAAGACCGCCGATCGGGCGACGCGCCGACTGGCCCGTCTCGCCGGGCGGTCCGCGTGCCCGTGCCGGCGCCGGGCGCGCCGTCGCGCGGGCGCGCACCTGCCGCGTGGCGTGCCGTCGCGCGGGCACGTACCCGCCGCCGGGCGCGCCGTCGCGCGGGCGCGTACGCTTGCTGCATGGAGGTGACGATCCGACTGTTCGCGATGCTGCGCGAGCGCGCGGGGACGGCTGAGCTGCGCCTCGAGCTGCCCGACGGCGCCCGCGTCCGCGACGCCCTCGCGACGCCCCAGGTGGCGGCGCTGGCGGAGGGGCTCCCGCTCGTGCTGGCGGTCAACCGCGAGTACGCGGCCGACGACCTGCCGCTGTCGCCGGGCGACGAGCTCGCGCTGGTGCCGCCGGTGTCGGGCGGGGCCGGCGGGGAGGGCGCCGTCGACGACGCCGATGCGACGCCGCGCCCCGCCGACGCGCGCGGCTCCGCCGCCACCGCCGCGCCCCACGTCGCGATCCGCGACGAGCCGCTGTCGCTCGACGCGCTCGTCGCCCGCGTGCGTGACCCGCGCGCCGGCGCCGTCGTTACCTTCTCCGGCGTGACGCGCGAGGTCGACGAGCTCGTCTACGAGGCCTACGGCGAGATGGCGCTGGAGCAGATGGCGACGATCGTGCGCGAGGCGGTCGACCGCCACGGCCTCTGCGCCGCCGCCGCGGAGCACCGCGTCGGGCGCGTGCCGCTGTCCGAGCCCTCGGTGCTCGTCGCCGTCTCGGCGCCGCACCGCCCCGAGGCGTTCGCCGGCGCCCGCGAGATCATCGACCGCATCAAGGCCGCCGCCCCGATCTGGAAGCAGGAGGTCGAGGCCGGCGCGGCGAGCTGGGTCGACGGCACCACCCCGCCGGTCGGCTGAGCGTTCACCGGGTGCGCAGCTCCGGCGGCAGGTAGCGCTGCGCATCACGCTCGGCCTGCTCCAGGCGCCGCTGCATCTCGCGTTCCTCGCGCGCGATCTCCCGCCGGCGCATCCAGCGTGGGAAGCGCAGCCGGCGGCGACGGGGCTCGCCGAGCAGGGACCGCTCGTCGCTGTCGACCATCCACGGCTCCAGCTCCTCGCGCGTCAGCACGACCGTCGGTCTGCCCGGAAGCGTCACGCGGATCTCGCCGTCCGCCTCGAGCTGATGGCGGGCGGGGTAGATGAAGAACTGGACCAGCCCGCCGTCGGCGTCGAAGCGGAGGTTGTGGTCCTCGGGCGTCTCGTCGTACTCGACGATCGGGCGGGGCGGGTCGATCCAGCAGTTCAGCTCGTCGACGAATGCGGAATATCTGACGCGATCGAAGGTCACGTCGCCGATCGCGAAGCGCTTCTGGTCTGACTCTTCCATCGCGGTCCTTTCCGTTGACCGTATGCGGTCACGATGTATGGCTCGTCCGCGGTCCAGTCGACGACGGCGAACAACCAGGCGCTCGGACCCGCGCCCAGCTTCCAGTAACGCCAGCGACCGGCTCGCGGGTCAGGCGTGATCGCATCGGGCTCGCGGACCATCGCGAGCACCGCGTCCTGCCAAGGCCACATCTCTTCGTGCTCGAGGACGACGTGCACCCAGTTTCTCGGCCGCAGCACCACCTGTCTACACCACGGGTCTTGTGTGACGCGCGCTCTCACGAGCGGCCGACCGTACGGTCGGCCGACCGCCCGCAGACGGCACTGCGCGCGGGTTGGTGCGGAGGCGCGCGAGCGGGCGCAGAGTGCGCGGCCGTGGCGACGGACCGCTGCGACGCAGCGTGATGCGGCGTCGGTCGCCGGCTGCCGCGCGGCGCGGCCTCCGCGTCAGCCGGCCGGCGCCTCCAGCCGCCAGGCGGCGTCCCAGAAGGCCAGCTCGCAGCGGCTGCTCTCGGCGAAGGCGGCGTGCATCCGCGCTCGCCCGGCGGGGTCGGCGGCGGCGCCGAGGCGGTCGGTCAGCTCACGGCACCAGCTCGCCAGCGCCTGGAACTCCGGGTCGGCGTAGGTGGCGATCCAGCGGGCGTAGCCGTCGTGGGCCGGCGGGCCGGCCTGCGCGAGCCGCTCGCCGATCTCGGCGTAGCCCCACATGCACGGCAGCAGCGCCGCGACCAGCTCGGAGAAGTCGCCGAGCGCGGCGGTGCGCAGCAGGAAGTCGGCGTAGGCGCGCGTCGTCGGCGTCGCGCGCTCGGCCTCCAGCTCCGCCTCGCTCACGCCCCAGTCGGCGGCGAAGGAGCGGTGGAGGTCCATCTCGGTCACGAGGATCGCCTGGGTCAGCTCGGCGAACCGCCGCATCGTCGCGAGATCGGGCGCCCGCGCGCACCCGAGCGCGAGCAGGCGGCCGTAGTCGACGAGGTAGAGGTAGTCCTGACGGACGTAGTGGCGGAACCGCTCGACCGGCAGCGTGCCGTCGCCGATCCCGCGCACGAACGGATGGTCGTGCTGCGCCTCCCAGACCGCCGCGGCGGCGAGGCGCAGCTCGTCGGCGAAGGAGCTCAGAGCGCGCCGCCCGCCGCTGCCGGGGCCGTCGGGTCGTCGCCCGCGTCGCCGGGCTGCTCGCGCGCGAGCCAGTCCTCGATGTCCATCGGCCGGTCGACGAGCCGCTCGGCGATCGTCAGCAGGTCCGACATCGACGCGACCTCCTCGACCTGCTCCTTCAGGAACCACTGCATGAACTGCTCGCTCTGGAAGTCGCCGTCCTCGCGGGCGACGCCGACCAGCGCGGCGATCTGGTCCGAGACGCGCTTCTCCTGCTCGAGCGCGAGCGCGACCGGCGCGACGACGTCGGAGAACGCGGTCTCGGGGCCGGCGACGCCGGGGATCGCGACGTCGGCGTCGAGGTCGAGCAGGTACTGGACCATCATCATCGCGTGATTGCGCTCCTCGACCGCCTGCGCGTAGAAGAACGCGGCGAGGCGGGGAAGCGTCTCGCCGTCGTAGTAGACGGCGTTGGCGACGTACTGCTGGGAGGCCGCGAACTCGTTCGCGATCTGCTCGTTCAGGCGCTCGACGAAGCGGGTGGCGGGCATGGCACTCCTGGTGATCGCGGTTCGGTGGATCGGCTCGCGCGCGGGCGAGCAGCGATCGTAGAGGACGCCACCGACATGCGAGGGGACCGCCGTCGGGGCTATCCTCCGACGAATGGCTACCTGTCTCGTGACCGGAGGCGCCGGCTTCCTTGGCTCGCACCTGTGCGATGAGCTGCTGCGCCGTGGGCATCGCGTGATCTGCGTCGACAACCTCGAAACCGGATCGCTCAAGAACATCCACCACATCCGCGTTCCCGAGTTCGTCCACCTCAACGTCGACATCATCGAGCCGTTCTTCGTCGACGAGCCGGTCGACTTCGTCTACCACCTCGCCTCGCCCGCCTCGCCGATCGACTACCTGCGGCTGCCGCTGCACACGCTGAAGGTCGGCTCGCACGGCACCCACCACGCGCTCGGGCTGGCGAAGAAGCATCGCGCGCGCTTCCTGATCGCCTCGACCAGCGAGGTCTACGGCGATCCGCAGGAGCATCCGCAGAAGGAGACCTACTGGGGCCACGTCAACCCGATCGGGCCCCGCGGCGTCTACGACGAGGCGAAGCGGTACGCCGAGGCGCTGACGATGGCCTACCACCGCCAGCAGGGCGTCGACACCGCGATCATGCGGATCTTCAACACGTACGGCCCGCGGATGCGGCCGCACGACGGCCGCGCGATCCCGACCTTCCTGCGCCAGGCGCTGCAGGACCAGCCGATCACCGTCTTCGGCGACGGCTCCCAGACGCGCTCCTTCTGCTACGTCTCGGACCTGATCCGCGGCATGATCGCGCTCGCCGAGTCCGGCCATCACCATCCCGTCAACATCGGCAACCCGAACGAGTTCACGCTGCTGGAGCTGGCGGAGACGGTGATCGAGGTGACCGGCTCGCGCTCGCAGATCGTGCACGAGCCGCTGCCGACCGACGACCCGCAGGTCCGCCAGCCCGACATCGCGCTGGCGGGTCAGCTGCTCGGCTGGGCGCCCGAGGTCGAGCTCCGCGAGGGGCTCCGACGCACGATCGAGGACGCCGGCGTCGAGATGCTGACCGGAACGTCGAGCTGACGCCGTCGACGAAAGGCCGGAACTCCGTCGAGTCCGGCCCGTTGCACTAGGAGGACATGCATCGAGTGGCGAACGGCGCGGTGAAGGTCGAAGAGCAGCAGCATGGGCAGAGCCTGGCGGTGCCGGTCCTGTCCGACAGAGACGTGCGCCGCAAGCGCCCGCCGGTCCTGTCGTTCCTGCTGCGGCTCGCGACGCTGCGCAAGCTGCTGCGCGTCGTCTCGCTGCTGGCGCTCGACTTCGCCGGCGTGTGGGCGGCGCTGTTCACCGCGCTGCTGCTGAAGGCGGTCATCAAGAGCGATCACGACCTCGCGGCCGCGGTCGATCTCGCCGCCGGCCAAACGCGCGAGTTCCTCGCCTTCGCCTACCTCGTGACGGTGCTGCTGTTCGCGCGCTCGGACCTCTACGCCGACCGCCCGCGCCGGCCGGGGCTGACGAAGATCGTCGCCTCGCTCTTCCAGGTGACGGTCGTCGCGCTGATCTTCGCGGTCGCGAGCGGGGAGAAGTTCCAGAGCTACTACATCTTCTACGGGACGCTCGGCTTCGCGATCGTCTACGTCTCGTCGCTGCGCTGGGTCCACACGCGCGTCACCGGATGGCTGCTGAGCCAGGCCGGCTACGCGCGGCGGGCGCTGCTGGTCGGCAGCGGCCAGCACATCGACCAGGTCGCGCACGCGCTCGCCACCTCCCCCGGGCGCCAGATCGAGATGGTCGGCTACATCTCGCTCACGCCCCGGCCCGAGAACGGCCTGCGCTCGCTCGGCGCGCTCGACGAGCTGGCAGAGGTGCTCGAGCGCGATCGCGTGCAGGAGGTGATCATCGCCGACCCCGACTTCCCCGAGCAGCACGCGGTCGAGCTGGTCGACCAATGCCACCGCCGCGGGGTCGACGTCCACGTCGCGCCGTCGACGATGGAGATCCTCGTGCAGCGGGCCGAGTTCGTCCCCGGGCAGTCGGTCCCGCTGTTCACGCTCAAGCCACCGGTCTTCGAGGGGATCGACTTCGCCGTCAAGCGCACCTTCGACCTCGTCGGCTCGTTCGTGATCCTGCTGCTGCTGTCGCCGCTGCTGATCGCGCTGTCGCTCGCGGTCAAGCTCAGCTCGCGCGGCCCGGTCCTCTACCGCTCGCCGCGCCCGGGCATCGGCGGCGTCCCGTTCGACTGCTTCAAGTTCCGCACGATGTTCGACGACGTCGTCGTCTCCGACGAGGAGCTGGAGCGCCTCAACGAGGCCGACGGCGCGCTCTTCAAGATCCGCGACGACCCGCGCATCACGCCGGTCGGCAGGGTGCTGCGCCGCTACTCGCTCGACGAGCTGCCGCAGCTGATCAACGTCGTGCGCGGCGAGATGTCGCTCGTCGGCCCGCGCCCGCTGCCGCTGCGCGACTTCGACCGGCTCGAGGAATGGCACAAGAAGCGCTACCTCGTGCTCCCCGGCATCACCGGGCTGTGGCAGGTCTCGGGCCGCTCGGAGCTGAACTTCGACGATCTCGTGCGGCTCGACTTCGTCTACCTGGAGCGCTGGTCGGTCGCGCTCGACCTCGTGATCCTGCTGAAGACGATCCCCGCCGTCGTGATGCGGCGCGGGGCGTTCTAGCGGCGCGAGCGCGCCGCGTCAGGGCGCATCCGGCGGGGGCGTGGCACCCGCCGGCGGAGCGGTGGGGTCGGCTGGCGGCGCGGTCGGGTCGGCCGGCGGCGCCGCGCTGACGCCGGCCTGCGTCTGCGCCTCGTGGAGCCGCAGCTGGGTCGCGGGCGATCTCGGATCGAGGAAGACGGCCGCGTTGAGCGCGGCGACCGCTCTCTCGGCGTCGCCCTGCTCCAGCAGCAGCTGACCGAGCGTGAGCCACGCGTCGCGGTTGGCCGGCTGCAGCTCGACGGCGTGCTGCGCGATCGCGCGCGCCTCGGCCGGTCTCCCGTCGGTCTGCTCGATCTCGGCCAGCTTCAGCCGCGCCGTGACCGACAGGGGATTGAGGTCGATCGAGCGGCGCGCGTCGGCGCGCGCCTGCGCCGGTCTGCCGGCGTCGAGCGCGTCGACCGCGTCGAAGTAGGCCTGCTGCGCGCGCAGCGGCTGCCAGGTCGTCCACGCGGCGACCAGCCCGGCCGCGACGACGGTCGCGGCGAGCGCCGCCCGCGGCGCGGCGGCCGGCAGGCGCGGCGCGCGCAGACGCGGGAGCGGCTCGCTCAGCGGACCGCGGCCGGCGACCCAGCCGGCGCAGAGGAGGCCGACGAGCGCCGTCCCGTGGATGAACCAGGTCCAGTCGATCGCGGAGTGCAGGCCGAAGGCGACGGCGCTCAGCGCGATCGCGACCAGCCCTATCCGCTCGGCGCTCCAGGGCTGCGGGGCGCGGCGGGCAAGCGGCACCTTGACGCTGCGGGCGCGGAGCGCGGCGACCGTCCACGCGCCGATCCGCCAGGGCGGCTTCAGGCCCGTCGCACGCGCGGCCGCTCCCAGCCACGCGATCAGCAGCAGCAGGTTGACGCCGAGCCCGAGCAGCCCGAGGTCGGCGAGCGTCTGCGGGATGTAGCCGTGCGCATGGTCGGCGCGGAACTGATCCTTCTGCAGCGGTCTGCGGGCGGTGCCGAAGGTGTCTGCGCCGACGCCCTTGAGCCGGTCCCACTTCCACACCTGGAGCGCGTCGTCCCAGTAGCGGGCGCGCATGCTGCCGGCCGAGCCGAAGCGGCTCGGGTCGTTGCCCGGCTGGGTCGCGTTCGGGTCGGTCAGCTGGTGCCAGGTGTGCGAGATCGACCCGGTCAGGCCGCGGTCGGAGGTGGCGAGCTTCGCGACGCCGACGAGCGGGACGAGCGCGACGAGCACGAGCAGGACGGCGCCGATCCCCTGGCGCCGCTCCCGCGACAGCTGCGCGCGCGAGGTCGCGAAGGCGAGCGCGAGCCCGGCCGCGAGCGCGACGATCGCGACCGCGATCAGCAGCAGGCCGAGGTCGTGGCCGGCGTCGACGCGCAGGTCGAGCGGCAGGTCGTTCTCGGTCAGCGACTGGTTGTCGAAGGCCCACGGGGCGATGATCGCCGCGCCGGCCGCGGCCGCGATCGCGACCGCCGCGCTGCGCAGCCGCAGCGGGACGATCGCGAACCACAGCAGCGCGACGGCGACGCCGACCGCCAGCGCGCCGCGCCCGAACGAGAGCAGCATCGCGCACAGCAGCACCGTCAGCGCCGGGACCGCGAGCGCCCGCAGCGCGGCGTGGCCGTCGCGGCGGGCGCCGAGCCAGAGACAGCCCGGTATCCCGAGCACGGCCATCAGGCCGACGGCGTTCCAGTAGTCGAACGGCGCGCGCAGCCGGCCGATGTTGGCCGACGCGAGGCTGGGGAAGACCTTCGTCAGCAGGCCGTAACCGCAGACGACGACGGTCGCGAGCACGACCGCGCCGATCACCGCCGACCAGCGGCCCGGCGCGATCCGCACGAGCGCCATCGCGCCGGCGAACGCGGCGAGGTAGGAGAGCGTCTGGTCGGCGGCGATCCAGCTGTCGGAGGGTTGGATCGACCAGCTGATCGAGATCGCCGTCAGCGCCGTCAGCGCGACGAACAGCAGCAGCGTCACGCCGCCCCACAGGCGGCGGCCCGGCGGCGACAGCAGCGCGGCGAGTCCGGCGGCGACGGCGCCGAGGACGGTCAGCGCCATCTGCGGCGCGGTCGCCTTGGCCAGCGCTCCGCCACCGGCGGTGAAGCAGACGGCGACGATCAGGGCGGCCAGCAGGACCGTCGCGATCGGATCGGGATGGGCGGCGAGCAGGCCGCGCAGGCGGGCGAGCGCGGACGGGCGCGCGGGCGAGCGCCCGCCGGGGCCGCCGGGCGCCTCCGCGCCGGGGCCGTTCGCGGCCGGCGGCGTCGGCGTCGGCTCGTCAGGCGCGTCTGCGAGCGAGGACACGTCGCCCGATGGTGGTTGCCGCGACGGCGAGGGCGCCGGCGCCGAGCAGCGCGAGGAAGACGATCAGCGGCGTCGGCAGCGCATTGCCCTCGGAGGTCAGCGCGGCCGGGATGCTGGGGGTGACCGAGGTGTCGGCGAGCTGCACCGGCGCGGCGCTGCCGGCCTGGTGCGCCGTCGGGGGCTGGGGGGCGGCGGACGCCTGGCCGTCGCCGCCGGTCGCGGCGCCGTCGCTCCCGGCGGCGGACGCGCCGCCGGTGCCGCCGCTCCCGCCGGTGCCGGCGTCGAAGCCGCCGCCTCCGCCGGTGGCGCCGCCGCCACCGTTCGTGTCGCCGCCGCCGCCACCGCCGCCGCCGCCCTGGTTCGCGTCGCCGCCGCCCGTGCCTCTTCTCAGCTGGCGCAGCTGTTCGCTGATCGCGTCGGCGCAGTTGGAGTAGTCGGCGGTGTCGCCGTCGAGCTCCTTCAGCGCGTTGGTCAGCTGTCTCTTCGTGTAGGTGCCCTTGAGCAGGCCGGTGTCGGAGCCGCTGCAGTCGTCGAGCACGCGGTTGGCGGAGGCCGGCGCGGCGACGACCGCGACGGCGGCGAGCGCCAGGAGGACGATGAGGGAGATCGGCTTGCTCATGGGAGGTGCCTCACAGGGAACGGGGGCCGCGCGGGCCCCCGAATGTCGTCAACGCTACCAAGGGGTCGTGTCCGAGACCGGCCCTGTCGCGCCCGTTCTCGATCACGAACGGGCCGGTCGCGGCGAAGTTGCGCTGTTTGGAGACCCGCGACCCGGCGCTGGCGCGCGCTCGCCCTCGGCGCCGGGGAGGAGCACCCGCCGGGTGGCCGGCGCTCCTCCCCGAATGCGCCGAAGGGGCGCCGCGCTGGCGACGGAAGCCCGGGACCGGGGGCGGCCTCCGTCGACCAGGACCAGCGCGGCGTGAGGCGCCTCCCAGCCCGAGGCGCGCCGGGCCGGGAGGACACCTTGCCCGGCTGGTACCCCGGCGGTCGGCGGAGAAAACACCGCGGGAGCGACGGCGCGCCGCGACCGGTCCGCGCGCCTACCAGCGGCGGTGGGCGACGAGCGTGCGCTGCGCCTCCGCGGCGGTCACGTGCGGCCGCGCGGCGAGGAAGGCGCGCGCCTCGGCGGTCGCGTCGGCGTGGCGGTAGTCGTCGGCGATCGGACGCAGCGCGTGGCGGATCGGGGTCGCGTCGACGACGCCGATCGGCCATCCGCGCTCGCGCGCCAGCGCGGCCCAGTGGGCGTCGAGGCCCCAGCCGGCCCGCAACGGCGGGAACGGCAGCAGCGTCTCGAAGGCGTCGGCGTGGAAGGCGCTGAGCGGGCCGATCTCGACGAAGCCGGTCTCGCGCACGACGGTCGTCGCTCTGCGGCGGGTGACGCGCCATGCGGCATGCGAGCGGCGGCGGTGGGCCGGCTGGGCGAGCCGCAGGCCGAACCGCTCGGCGAGGAAGAGGAAGCGGTCGAGGAAGCCGCGCGGCAGCTCGACGTCGTCGTCGATCGCAAGCAGCCAGTCGAAGCCGCCGGCGCCGCCGTGGGCGGCGATCAGCGCGTTGAGGTTCTCGAACTTCCCGCGACCGCCGACGTCGCAGGTCGCGACCTCGACATCGTGGCGCGAGCGCAGCAGCTCGGCGCGCGCTCGCGCCATCAGGTTGGGGCGGTCGGAGCGCTCGACGCCGACGACCAGCACCCGCCGGCGCGGCGGCGCGGCGGCGGCCGCGCGGGCGAGCCGCGGCCCCTCCAGCCGCGCGAGCGCGGCGGCGTCGAGCGCCAGGTCGGCGGCGAGCGCCTTCGCGGTCAGCCGCGGGCCGACGACGATCCCGGTCTCGCCGGAGGCGAACGGCGGCTCATGCGGCGCGTCGGGCTCGCGCTGCCCGTCGGGCTGACGCGGCCCGTCCGGCTGGCGCGGCGCGTGGGGCTGGCGCGCCTCCTGCGGCTCGCGCCCGTGCGCGCCGCCGTCGGTTCCGTTCATCGCTGCTCCCCGCGTTCGACGGTCGCCCGCAGACGCCCGGCGCTGTGGGCGGCCATCACGATGCCGTTCAGGCAGCGGCGGCGGACGACGTGCCAGCAGCAGCCGGCGAAGGTGCGCAGCTCGCGCGCGAGCGACGGCGCGACGCCCTTGCGCACGTCGTTGCGGCGGCCGGCGCGACCGCGGTGGTGGGCGGCGCGCGCCAGCTTGCGCAGCGTCGCGTCGGCGGCGGTGCGGCGGTGGTCGAGCGCGGCGGCGGCGACGTAGCGGATGCGCCCGCCGGCGGCGCGGTGGCGCTCCTCCCACTCCTCCTCGTCGCCGCCGTTGTGGATCGTCTCGTCGAAGCGGCCGACCGTCTCGAACGCCGACCTGCGGATCGCGAGGTTGGCGCCCCACGCCAGCGGCACGTCGCGGTCGGCCGGTCCGGCGTCGAAGGCCGTGACCGGCGGCTCGTCGCGGCCGCAGGCGCGCGGCCCGCCGCCCTCCAGCCGCGCCCGGATCGGGCCGGTGAAGACGTCGCGCTCCGGGGTCGCGGCGACGGCGGCGAGCAGCGCCGACAGCCAGCCGTGCGGCGCCTCGACGTCGTCGTCGACGTAGACGACGAGGTCGCCGCGGGCAGCGTCGAAGCCGGCGTTGCGCGCCGCGTTGAGGCCGCGCGGCCGCTCGAAGGCGACGAGCTGCGCGCCGTGGCGCTCGGCGACGGCGGCGCTTGCCGGGTCGGGTCCGTCGAGCACGACGACCAGCTCGGCGCCGGCCGCCGCCGCCTGCGGCGCCAGCGAGGCCAGCGCGACGTCGAGGTAGTCGGCCCGGTCGCGGGTCGGGACGACGATCGTGGCAAGGGGGCTTGGCATCGGCAGCGGGAACGGTAGCGGGGCGGTGAGCGGGCGCCCGCTGCCGGTCCGGTGCGGCCCGGCGCGGTCAGCTCGGGCCGGCGCAGGTCGGTTCGCAGTGCGCCGGTCGTCGGTCGCGGCGCGCCTGGTCGTGGCGCTGCCGGCGCCGTCGCCCCGGCCCGGTCACCGCGCGTTCGGATCGACCAGCTGGCCGAGGCCGGAGTCCATCAGCTCGTCGAGCAGCTGCGGCAGCTGCGCCGCCTCGCCGCGAGCGAGGCGCGTGTAGACGGCGCTGCAGATGCCGCCGGCGATCGCTTCGGAGACGAGCGCCGGCGCGGCGTCGCCGCGCGCCTCCGCGCGCAGATGGTCGATCATGCGTGCGAACTCGCGCACGGCCGCGTCCCGGCGCTCGCGCACCCGCGGACCGGCCGTCAGCGACTCGACGATGCACTTCCGCGCGAGCGTCGGCTCCTCGGCGCACCAGCGGAGGAAGGCGCCGAGGCCGCGCCTCGCCCGCTCCAGCCGATCGGACGGCGCCGGGGTGTTGTGGCAGGCGGCGCGCACCGCGACGCGCACGCGCTCGACCGCGGCGTCGAACGCCTGCAGGAAGCGGTCCTCCCCGTGCTCGGACAACTCATAAAACGCATGTCGCGGCATGCCTGCCACCCTCCGGCACGTCAGTGTTCGCGGTGTTGCTGCAGCCCTGCTCTCCGACCGCGATGGCTGTCTCGCGACACGGTCGCAACTCCCGCAGTACATCGCGAGAATCCATCTCGCGCGAGGTGGTGCGCATCGACGCTGACATCATCCGGTGTCATATGCATGGGGTGAGGCTAGGGCACCTCCTCTCGCTTGACAACCAAAAACTCACCGTTCTATGGTGGCGTATTGGGGAATGAACGGCAACGTTCGGCCCCGGAGAGCCCGGAGAGGAAGAGCATGAGGTCTCGGCCGCTCGCGGCCGGCGCGGCCGTTCGTGGGATCCCGCGTCCTCGCCTCCTCCTGCTCCGAGCGCGGGCAGCGCTGCGCCGCGAGGTCGTGTCCCATCTGAAGGAGTGGTCTGTGAGGAAGAGAACGTCAGGTGTCGCGCGCGGCCGTGGTCGCGCGCGCCGCGTCATCCCCCGCGTCGCGGGCGCGACCGCCGTCGCCGCGGTCGCGCTCGGCCTGTCGCCGGCCGCCGGCCTCGCCGCCGGCGAAGCGTGCTCCAACGCACTCGTGCGCGAGCAGCAGAACTCCAACCGCCTGCCCGACTGCCGAGCCTACGAGAAGGTCTCGCCGCGCGACGACAACGGCGGCTTCGCCGGCGTCATGACGACGTTCCAGCCGCTGTTCAGCGCCGTCGGCGCCGACGGCAACGGGATGATGTTCGGCGCCTCCGGCGGGATCGGCCCGTCGCTGCGCGGCATCAACAACACGACCCATGCCGCGGTGCGCGAGGAGAACGGCTGGAGAGTCGGCCAGCTCCTGACGACGACCGATCCGAACTTCGCCGTCGAGCTCAACTACTCGACGGTCGCCCCCTTCCCGTCCGAGGACATGTCCCAGATCCTCTGGAAGGCGCCGCGCTCGATGGGGCCGCCGAACCCGACCAACGGCACGAACGGGATCTACCGCAGCGCGAGATTCGGGGCGGGACCGCCGACGTGGATCAGCCAGCCGACGATCCCGCTCGTCGGGAACGGGCCGGACCTGAGCAGCGGCTCGCACGCGATCGGCGCGAGCGCAGACCTCTCGACGGCCTTCTTCAACTCGACCGGGGTGCTGACCTCGGTGTACGGGGATCCGGATCGAACCGCCATCGGGCTGTACCGCAACAGCGACGGCGTGCTCACCCCGGCCGGCCGCCTCCCGTCCGGGCTCGTCCACCCGAGAGGAACCTGGGCCGCCGGCTACACGCCGGGGTACGGCGCGCCGATGGTCGGCAGCTACCGCAACCAGGTCTCCCGCGACGGCTCGCGGCTGTTCTTCGTCTCGCCCGCCCAAGAGACGGAGATCAAGCAGCTGTACGTCCAGCAGGGCGACAACCCCGGGAAGCTGATCTCCAAGGACAGAAGCGGCGCGCCGGCGGCCGACGGCGTCAGCGTCCTGAACGCGGGCTCGAACGTCAACACCCAGCAGAGAGGGTATGCGTTCGCGACGCGCGACGGCGCTCGCGTGCTCTTCCGCAGCTCGTCGGCGCTGACCGACGACGCGCCCGCGGCCGGCGTCAAGACCTATCGCGCCGAGGTCGGGAGCGGTGCGCTCACCTACCTGCCGAACGCCGACGGCTACCCGCTCGCGATCAACGACGATGCCTCGCGCATCCTCTTCCTGGCCGCCGGCAGCGGATCGACCGTCGACATCAAGTACTGGGTCGAGGGGCCCGGTGGCGGCACCGTCCACACGCTCGCGACGTCGCTTGCTGGAGGTACGTCCACTGTCCACGCTGGCATCCCCCGACTCACGCCCGACGGCACGACCGTGGCGTTCGAGAGCGAGGTCGCGCTCGATCCCGAGGTCGCCGCGGTCAGCGCGACCGGCACGCAGGTCTACCGCTGGTCGATCGGCGACGCCCATCCCACCTGCGTCTCATGCCGACGTGACGGCGAGCCGGCCGCGGCGATCGGCGCCCGCCTGCAGAACACCGCTTCCAAGCCGACCGACACGGCCGTCAGCCCGGGTGGAGCGAGTCCGACGGCGCCGCAGGCCAGCTACGTCGTCCCGCCGGCGATCTCCGACGACGGCAGCCGCATCGCCTTCGACACGAGAGAGCCGCTCGATCCGGCCCGCGACACCAACGGACAGCGCGACGTCTACCTGTGGGAGAACGGGACGCTGCACCTGCTGACCAGCGGCAAGAACACGGCGCCGTCCTACATCATCGGGACCAGCCTCTCGGGTGACGACGTCTTCTTCTCGACGATGGACGCGCTGGTCGCCTCGGACCGCAACGGCTCCTATGACGTCTACGACGCGCGCGTGGAGGGCGGCTTCGCCGAGCCCGCGACGTCGACGTCGTGCACCGGCGACGACTGCCAGGGTCAGGACGGGGCGGTCGGCGATCCGGCGTCGCTCGGGTCGGTCACCTTCTCCGGGCGCGGCAACGTCGTGCCCGAGCCTGAGCGGCGCGCGCCGGCGAAGGTCCGTGCGTCGATCGTCAAGAAGTCGGTGAAGGCCAACGGCTTCACGATCGCGGTCAAGGTCTCCGGCAAGGGCCGCATCGCGGTCTCCGGCGCGAACGTCAAGAAGAAGAGCCGCGGCGTCGCCCGCGCCGGGACCTACCGGGTCGCGGTCGTGCTGGCGCCGAAGGCGAGAAGAGCGCTCAAGGCGAAGCGCAAGCTGAAGGTCGCGGCGAAGGTGCGCTTCGTCCCCGCGCAGGGGTCGGCCTCCTCGGCGACCGTCCGCGTGACGGTGAAGCGCAAGGCGGCGAAGCGAGGCGGAGCCCGATGACCGCGAGGGAGACAGCGAACACGGAGAGGATCTCGATGGTGAACCGATCGCAGGCGGCCGGGAGGGGCTGGCGCCGAATGCTTGCCCTGATCGCGCTCGCGACGCTCGCCCTGCTCGGGCTGACCTCATCGGCCTCCGCCGCGGGGATGGAGATCGAGCCGGGCACCGCGAGAGTGACGACGTCGACCTCGCAGGCCGGCGCCCACCCGGACGTCGTCGTCGAGTTCAGAATCGCGCCCGACGACACCGGCGAGCGTCCGGTCGGCAGCGCGCACACGACGGTCGTCGAGCTTCCGCCCGGACTGATCGGCAACCCGACGAACTTCGCGAGCTGCAGCATGCAGGACGTCGTGCGGATGATGAACGCGACCGGACCGAACCAGGACGCCTGCCCGCGCGAGGCTGCGGTCGGCTTCGCCGATCTCGACGTGCGCTTCCCGCTCGCGCCGGCCGCCGGTCTGAAGACGTGGCGCCAGCGGATCTTCCGCATCACGACCAACCCCGACGAGCCGGCCGTCTTCGGCACCTCGATCCTGAGCCTGCCGATCCGGATGATCGCGTCGGTCCGCTCCGACGGCGACTACGGCCTGACGATCACCGCACCGAGACTCCACGAGAGTGCGATGTTGCGGCATTTCAGAGGCACGTTCTGGGGTGTGCCGGCCGACCATCAGGGCGGCGGGGCCGACGCCACGATGGGCGACGGAAGCTCGATACTCCCGCCCTCGCGCGACGGCTGGAGATTCGGCGGGAGACTGCCGGGAGCCCAGCGCAAGCCGTTCATGACCAACCCCGGCTACTGCCCCGGCACGCCGCTCGGCGCAGGCATCTCCGCGTCGGCGTGGGCCGAGCCGGCGGCCTTCTCGCCGGTCGCGATCGCGCCGATCGGCCCGATCACCGGCTGCGAGAAGCTCGAGTTCGAGCCGCAGATCGCCGTCGCGCCGGAGAACGGCGACGCCGGTCAGCCGTCGGGCTACCGCGTCGACCTGACGGTGCCGCAGACCAACGAGGCGGACGTCCTCGCGACGCCGAACCTGAAGGACGCGGTCGTCAGGCTGCCGCAGGGCGTCGCGCTGTCGGCGCCGGTCGCCAACGGGCTGCAGTCGTGCACCGACGCGCAGCTCGCGATCGACTCCAAGCAGCCCGAGACCTGCCCTGACGCGAGCAAGATCGGCACGGTCGAGATCGACTCGCCGCTGCTCGACGAGCACATGCAGGGCTCGATCTACACCGGCGAGCAGCTCTCCGGCGATCCCGAGTCGGGCGCGATGTACCGGCTCTTCCTGACCGCCTACGAGGCCGGCGTCCGGATCAAGCTCCGTGGCGCGATCTCGGTCGATCGGTCGACCGGCCAGATCACCGCGACGTTCGACGACAACCCGCAGCTGCCGTTCGCGCGGCTGACGCTGCGGCTGAAGTCCGGCGACCGCGCCGTGCTCGTCAACCCGCAGGCCTGCGGCACGCACACGACCGACGCGACGCTCACGTCGTGGGGCGGCCAGAGCAAGTCGCCGTTCGCCCAGTTCGGCCTCGACCGCAACTGCGCGGGCGGCGGGTTCGCGCCGTCGTTCACGGCCGGCGCCGACAACGCCGGCGCCGGCGAGAGCCCGAGCTTCCACCTGCGCGTCACGCGCGGCGACGGCGAGCAGGGGCTCTCGACGATCGAGACGACGCTTCCGGCCGGCCTGCTGGCCCACATCGGCGACATCCCGCTCTGCGGCGACGCCGAAGCCGCCGCCGGCACCTGCTCGGCGGCGTCGAAGATCGGCTCGACCACAGTCGGGGTCGGCACGGGGCGCAAGCCGCTCTACCTGCCGCAGAGCGGCAAGGCGCCGACCGCCGTCTACCTCGGCGGCCCGTACAAGGGCGCGCCGTACAGCCTGGTGATCGTCGTGCCCGCGCAGGCCGGTCCGTTCGACCTCGGGACGGTCGTGGTGCGCGCGGCGCTGTTCATCGACCAGGCGACCACGCAGGTGACGGTGAAGGCCGATCCGCTCCCGGCGATCGTCGGCGGCGTCCCGCTGAACTACCGCGACGTCCGGGTCGCGATCGACAAGCCCGCGTTCATGGTCAACCCGACCTCGTGCGACGTGAAGTCGGTGACCGGCTCGCTGGGCTCGACCGGCGGGAGCGCCGTCGCGGCCTCGAGCCGCTTCCAGGTCGGCGACTGCGGCACGCTGCCGTTCAAGCCGAAGTTGACGTTGAGAGTCGGCGAGAGGGGCAAGACGGGCAATAGACGGATGCCGCCGTTGGATGTGACGTTGTCGATGTCGAGAGGTCAGGCGAACAATCGTGGTGTGCGGGTGACGTTGCCGCGGGCGTTCAATTCGCGGTTGCGGGTGATCAACGATGCCTGCTCGTTGGAGGAGTTCCATGCGGGCCAGGCGGGGTGCAAGCAGGTCGGGACGGCGGTGGCGAAGACGCCGTTGCTGCAGGAGCCGCTGCTGGGCCGGGCGTTCTTCGTCAAGCATCCGGAGCGGAGACTGCCCGACCTGATGGTGGCGCTGCAGGGCCAGGGCTCGGCGTCGTTGGTGAAGGTGAATCTGACGGGCAAGGTGGTCATTCCGAGAAACCTGAGCCTGCGGACCAACTTCGACACGGTGCCGGACGTGCCGATCGATTCGTTCACGCTGAGCCTGCAGGGCGGCAAGAACGGCGTGATTGGCAATATCGGCAATATCTGCTCGGCGAAGGTCAAGCGCGGGCTGAAGGCCGGTGTCGTCTTCACCGGCCAGAGCGGCAAGCGGGTCTCGCGCCAGCAGAAGATGACGGTCGTCGGCTGCGGGAAGGCGACCGGCAAGAAGAAGGCGGCCGGCAAGAAGAAGGCGGCCGGCAAGAAGAGAGCCGCGAAGAACGCGGCCAAGAAGGTCGCCAAGCGGTAGCGGCTCGGACGGCCGGGATGCGGATCGACTCCGCTTCCCGGCCGCCGTGCAGACTTCCTCCACCACCCAACCGCAGAGCCGCCGCGACCTCGGCTCTGCACGGCAACGAGACCGGGGGCGGCGCCCGAAAGCGCCCGCCCCCGGCGTCGTTCCGCGGGGGCGGACGAGGGCTCGATCAGCCGCCGAGCGAGCTGAGGTGAGAGCCCTGCACCGTCTCGGCGATCGTCTTCCAGACCATAAACGACGGATGGCCGCAGCGGCTGGCCAGCTCACGATGACTGTCGAATGCGTGGCGCCGCTTGCGGTTTGACAACCAAAAACATGACGTATTATGGTTTCGCTCTGCCCGGAGTGAACGGTCGCGTTTTCCCGGGAGGTCTTGGAGAGAACGAGCGATCGGGTCCGTCGCCGACGGACCCGCGATCGGCAGGACAGGCACGCGCGCGCGTGCCTGCCGAGCGTCGTGAGAGGAAGAGGGAGGACCGATGAGTCGAAGCACGAGCGCCAGCTCGGCTTTCGAGGCAGGCCTGCACAGCGGTGATTCCGCGCGGGTCCTCAGAGCGGGCGCGGAGCGCCGGGGAGGGTCGCGGGCGAAGGCGCTCGCGTTCGCCTGCCTCGGTGCGATCGCCCTGGCCGCCGGCGGCGCCGGCGGCGCCCACGCCGGCGCGCTGCCGGACAACCGCGGCTGGGAGATCGTCACGCCGCCGGAACAGAACATGGACGCGTGGGGCCGCTTCTGGGCCAGCCCGGACGGCAACATCACGGCGTTCCAGTCGTTTGGTGCCTTCTCCGGCGCGTTGAACGGCTCCTCCAACGGATATCTCACGACCCGTGGGAGCGACGGCTGGACGACGCAGGCGCACACACCGCCCGGCGGCTCGGGACGGCTCTTCACCCTCAACGACATAGCCGACGACGGCGGGCGCACGACCTGGGAAGGGCAGACGCTCTCCGCGGGCCCCCCAAGATGGACATCTTGCTGAAGGACCCGGGGCAGCCGGCGGTCAACGTGTCGGCAGCCGTCCAGGGCGCCGACACGAACGCGCTCTACATGGGGCGCTCGGCCGATCTCGGCCACCTGCTCTTCGGCATCAGCCCGCCCGTCAGAGCTGGCACCGTGCCCGATCCGATTCAGCTGTACGACCACACCGGCGGCGTGACCAAGCCGGTCGGGATCCTTCCCGGCGAGACGACCCCCGCTCCCGGCGGCTCGGTGCTTGGCTCCTACGACTACCAACACGACCAGGGATCGGTTCGCAACGCCGTCTCGGCCGACGGCTCGAAGATCTTCTTCGAGAGCCCGGCGCCACCGCGGGACGCCTACGTCCACTACCCCTACTGGCCGACCGGCCTGTACGTGCGCGAGAACGGGACGACCTCGACGCTGATCGATCCGTGGGCGACCTTCTGGGGGGCGGCGGTCGACGGGTCGACGGTCGTCTACACGACCTCCGACAGAGGCACCGGTGACCGCGGGCTGTCGACCTTCGACGTCGCGACGAAGACGGCGAAGGAGATCGTGCCGACGAGCGCGCAGGTGCAGGGAGTCGGCGGCATCTCCGACGACGCCTCGCGGATCTACTTCGTCGCACTCGCCAGATTGGCCGACGGCGCCACCGCCGGTGAGTCCAACGTCTACCTCTACGACGGCAGCAGCAGACTGCGCTTCGTTGCGACGGTGAACACGAGTACCAACGCGAGCGGCAACCCGGGCGAGGCGGCCGGGTGGGGCAGCGAGGGCATCTTCGAAGTCGGCCCGATCTCGGACATCAGCGCCGACGGCCGCACCTTCCTGTTCGCCTCGAGAAGGCAGCTCACCGGCTACGACAACAGAGACAGATTCGCGCTCTACGTCTTCGACGCCGACAGACCGACGGCTCCGCTCGTCTGCGTGTCGTGTCGCCCCGACGGCCTGCCGCCGGTCGCCAACGCGATCATGCGCGACAATCCGCATAGCAACGCCCAAGGGCCGACGGCTCCGATGACCAACGTCACGGACGACGGTCGGCGGATCTTCTTCCAGACGCAGGACCCGCTCGACCCCCGTGACGTCAACGAACGGGCGGACGTGTACGTGTGGCAGGACGGAAAGGCCCACTTGATCTCGTCCGGCACGGGCGAGGAGTCGCATTTCCTCCACGCGACCCCGAGCGGCGACGACGTCTTCTTCATCACGGCGAACGTGCTCGTCCCGCAGAACGTCACCGGCGGCCTGCGCGTGATCTACAACGCGCGCGTCAACGGCGGATTCGCACCGCCGGTCAGATTGACGCCATGCGAGCAGGATGGGACCTGTCAGGGGCCGCCGACCGCACCGCCGACCCACGACGAGCCGGGCAGCATCGGCTTCACCGGTCCGGGCAACGTGGTCGAGCAGCTGCCGCCCGGCGCCAAGAAGCCGCCGACGTTCCGGGTCGGCGCGATCAGCCGCAAGGCGCGCGCTCAGCTCGCCAGAACCGGACGGGTGACGATCGCGGTCCGGGTCGGCGCGGCCGGCAAGGTCTCGGCCGCGATGCGGGCGAAGATCGGCAAGCGCACGCGGACCGTCGCCCAGGCGTCGCGCACCGCCGGCAAGGCCGGCACGGTCCGGCTGACGCTGCGGCTGTCGAAGGCGGCGCGCAACGAGCTGAGCCAGGGCCGCCGGCTGCGGGTGCGCACGGTCGTGCGCTACTCGAAGGTCAGAGGCGCCAAGCAGGCGACGTTCACGCTCGTCGGCGCCAAGCAGAAGCGGGGTCGCTGATGCGACGTCCAACCACCAGGAGAGGCACAGTGACGGGTCCGATGACAAGCACGGGACGGCGGCTCGGCCGCAGGCTGCTCGCGGCCTGGGCGGGTGCGCTGATCGCGCTCGCCGCGCTCGCGCTGGCCGTCGCGCCGGCGCAGGCCGCCGACGAGTTCGGGCTCGTGCCCGGCTCGTTCACCGCGACGCTCTCGACCGATCAGGCCGGCGCCCATCCCGACTCGATCGTCAGCTTCAGACTCAGAGTCAAGGACGACGGCTTCTCGCCGGTCGGCGGGATCAAGGACCTCGTCGTCGACCTGCCGCCGGGGATCGTCGGCAACCCCCAGTCGATGCCGAAGTGCACGCCGGGCGAGCTCGATACGCGCAACGGCGGTCTCTGCCCGCTGGCCACTCAGGTCGGCTCGATCACGCTCGATCTTGTCCGGGCCGACTACACCGGGCCGTACTCGGTCACATGGCCGGTGTACAACATGGTGCCGCGCGGCAACAAGACGGCGGAGTTCGGCTTCTTCGTGCTCGGGACGCCGATCTTCATCACGGTCAGCGTCCGGCCCGGCGACCGCGGCCTGCGCACGGAGATCCCGCGCATCATCAGCCCGATGCCGGTCCGCGGCACGAGATTGACGCTGTGGGGCGACCCCGCAGCGCCCTCGCACAACGCGATGCGCGGGTACCGCTGCATCGACGTCATATGTTTCGGCGGCAACAACCCGGCGCAGCTCTCGGTCAGACCGTTCATGCGCAACCCGACCGAATGCGGCAGACCGGGTGCGGCCACGATCAGAGTCGACTCGTGGGAGAACCCCGGCAGATACGTCACGGCGACCGCTGACCCGATCACGATGGTCGGCTGCGACAAGCTCGCCTTCGACGCCAGATTGGAGGTCGCACCGAACCAGACGGCGCCCGGCGCCCCAGCCGGCTACACCGTGGACCTGACGGTCCCGCAGAGCGACAACCTCAGAGATCTCGGCACGCCCGACCTGAGAAAGGCGGTCGTGCGGCTGCCGGCCGGGGTCGCGATCAACGCGTCTGGCTCCGACGGCCTGCTGGGCTGCACGCCGGCGCAGATCGGCCTCGACGACAACGACGATCCCGGCTGTCCACAGGGCTCCAAGATCGGGACCGTGCAGATCAAGACGCCGTTGCTGGAGGAACCGTTGACGGGCGGGATCTACCTCGCCCAGCCGCATGACAACCAGTTCGGCTCGATGCTCGCGCTCTACCTCGTCGCGCAGGGCTCGGGCGTGACGCTCAAGCTGCCGGGCGAGATCAAGGCCGATCCGTCGACGGGGCAGCTGACCGCGACGTTCGACGACAACCCGCAGCTGCCGTTCACCAACCTCCGGCTGTCGTTCAACGGCGGTCCGCGTGCGCCGCTCGTGAACCCGGCACTCCCGGGCACGTACACGACGGTGTCGGAGCTGACCTCGTGGTCGGGCGAGACGGAGGTCTCCAGCAGCACGTTCGAGATCTCCGGTCCGGCGACGCCCGGGTTCGCCCCGCGGCTGTCGGCCGGCGTGCAGAACCCGGCAGCGGGTGCCTTCTCGCCGTTCTCGCTGACCGTGGCGCGCGCCGACGGCGACAGCGCGCTGAAGTCGATCAAGGGCGTCCGGCTGCCTGAGGGCCTGCTGGCGATGATCTCGTCGGTGCCGCTGTGCGACGCGGCGCTGGCAGCCGCCGGCACCTGCCCGGAGGCATCGCGCGTCGGTCACGTGCAGGTCGCCGCTGGCGCCGGCGCGACGCCGGTGTGGCTCCCGCAGCAGGGCAAGAAGGCGACCGGCGTCTACCTGACCGGCGCGCACAACGGCGCGCCGTACGGCCTGTCGATCGTCGTGCCGGCGCAGGCCGGTCCGTTCGACCTCGGGACCGTCGTGCTGCGGTCGGCGCTGCACGTCGACCAGCGCACCACGGCGATCACCGCGGACACGGACGACCTGCCGACGATCCTCCAGGGGATCCCGCTGAACATCCGCGAGGTGCGGATGATCCTCGACCGGCCGGGCTTCATGTTCAACCCGACCTCGTGCGATGCGACGAGCGTCGACGCGCAGGTGCGGTCGGTGGCGGACGCCGTCGCCAACCTGAGCAACCGCTTCCAGGTCGGTGGCTGCGCGGCGCTGCCGTTCAAGCCGAAGCTGACGTTGAGAGTCGGCGAGAGGGGCAAGACGGGCAATAGACGGATGCCGCCGTTGGATGTGACGTTGTCGATGTCGAGAGGTCAGGCGAACAATCGTGGTGTGCGGGTGACGTTGCCGCGGGCGTTCAATTCGCGGTTGCGGGTGATCAACGATGCCTGCTCGTTGGAGGAGTTCCATGCGGGCCAGGCGGGGTGCAAGCAGGTCGGGACGGCGGTGGCGAAGACGCCGTTGCTGCAGGAGCCGCTGCTGGGCCGGGCGTTCTTCGTCAAGCATCCGGAGCGGAGACTGCCCGACCTGATGGTGGCGCTGCAGGGCCAGGGCTCGGCGTCGTTGGTCAAGGTGAATCTGACGGGCAAGGTGGTCATTCCGAGAAACCTGAGCCTGCGGACCAACTTCGACACGGTGCCGGACGTGCCGATCGATTCGTTCACGCTGAGCCTGCAGGGCGGCAAGAACGGCGTGATCGGCAATATCGGCAATATCTGCTCGGCGAAGGTCAAGCGCGGGCTGAAGGCCGGTGTCGTCTTCACCGGCCAGAGCGGCAAGCGGGTCGCGCGCCAGCAGAAGATGACGGTCGTCGGCTGCGGGAAGGCGACCGGCAAGAAGAAGGCGGCCGGCAAGAAGAAGTCGGCCGGCAAGAAGAGAGCCGCGAAGAACGCGGCCAAGAAGGTCGCCAAGCGGTAGCGGCTCGGACGGCCGGGATGCGGATCCGCTCCGCCTCCCGGCCGCCGCGCAGACTTCCTCCACCACCCAACCGCAGAGCCGCCGCGACCTCGGCTCTGCACGGCAACGAGACCGGGGGCGGCGCCCGAAAGCGCCCGCCCCCGGCGTCGTTCCGGGGCTCGGGCGCGGATGACGGTCAGCCCGCGACGCCGTCGAGCGGGATCAGCCGCCGAGCGAGCTGAGGTGAGAGCCCTGGGAGAGGTCCTGCTCGCGCAGCCAGGCGACCGTCTGGGCGATCCCCTCGCGCACGCCGATCTGCGCCTCCCAGCCGAGCAGATCCCTCGCCTTCTCGACCGACGGCCAGCGGCGCACGACGTCGACCTCGAAGGTCGGCAGGTGCTTCAGCTCGAAGGCGGCCGGGTCCTCGCCGCACTCCTCCCAGATGATCCGGGCGGTCTCGGCGATCGTCAGCTCCTCGGACGCGGAGATGTTGAAGTCCTCGTTGAGCGCGGCGGGGTGGCCGGTCGCGACGACGATCCCGTCGGCGATGTCGTCGATGTGGGTGAGCGTCCGCGTCTGTCTGCCGGAGCCGAAGATCTCCAGCGGCTTCTGGCCCGACAGCACCTTCTTGATCACGTCCGGGACCATGTGCGCGATGCCGGGCTCGGGATCTGGCATCTCGCCCGGGCCGTAGGCGTTGAAGGGGCGGCAGATCGTGTACGGCAGGCCGTGCTCGACGTGCGCGGCGCGGCAGTAGATTTCGCCGGTCAGCTTCGAGAAGCCGTAGGCCGAGGTCGGCGTCGGGCACTGCGGCAGGTAGGCCTCGGTCGTCGGGTACTCGGTCGCGTTCTCGAACACCATCGACGAGCTGACGTAGGTGAAGCGCTCGACGCCGAGGTCGATCGCGGCGCGGAAGACGGCGTTGTAGAGGCCGTTGTTCATCTCCGTCAGCGTGTACGGCAGCTTGTGGAAGTTGCCGATCCCGCCGACGATCGCCGCCAGGTGGATGACGAGCGGGCAGCCCTCCATCGCCTGCTTGGCCTGGTCGACGTCGCGCAGGTCGCCCGTGTGGATCTCGCACGCCTCGCGCATCCACAGCGGCGCCGGGCGCTGGTCGGAGACGCGGACCTCGTAGGCCGGGTCGCGCATCAGGCGTCGGACGACCGCGGCGCCGATCGTTCCGGCGCCGCCGGTGACGAGCACGCGCGTCATTGCTTGGGCGACTCCTCCACGCCGGGGCCGCCGACGAGCGCGACCTCGTCGGCGAATGCGAACACCTGGCCGCTGCCGAGGCAGTTCCACGGGTCGACCAGCAGCGCGTCGTCGGCGGCGAGCGCCGCGATCGCCTGCACCGTCGCCGGCTCCGAGAAGCGCGAGTGGTTGGCGGCGACGACGACGACGTCGGCGTCGCGCAGCGCCTCCTCCAGCGGTTGCGTCGGCGAGGCGACGAGCGGGTCGTGGACCGCGACGTCGGCGAGCTCGCGCTCCAGCAGCCGCACGAGCTTGTGCGCGAGCGAGTCGCGCTCGTCGTCGGTGTCGCGCTTGAAGGCGAGGCCGAGCACCGCGACCTTGCGGCCGTTGAGCGAGCCGCCGTCGATCCGCCGCTTCATCCCCGTGACGAGGAAGTTCGGGACCGACTCGTTGACACGCGAGACGGCCAGCAGCATGCCGGGGGCGTTCGAGCGCTCCTCGGAGAAGGCGAAGTCCTTGCGCAGGCAGGTGCCGGCGGTGAAGCCCGGCTGCGCGAGGCCGCCGCGCGGGTAGTCGCGGTTGACGAGGTCGATCACCTCGAAGACGTTCGCGCCGTACTGCTCGCAGTCCATCATCAGCAGGTTCGGCAGCGCGAAGGTCGTGTAGCGCATGATGTTCGCCCAGATCTTCGCCAGCTCGGCCTGCACCGGCGTCGTCTGCACGATCTCGGCGTCGAAGACCTCGAACAGCTCGGCGGTGCGGCGGCCGGCCTCCTCGCCGACGCCGCCGATGATGCACGGCAGCGTGTCGATCTCCTCGAGGAAGCGGCCGGCGGCGATCCGCTCCGGCGCGTGCGCGACGAAGACCTCCTCCCCGACGCGGAAACCCCGCTTGCGCTCGAGGTAGCCGGCGACGAACTCGGTCGTGCCGGGCGCGATCGTCGAGCGCAGCACGATCGTCTGCCCCGGCCGCAGCAGCGGCAGCAGGTCGTCGAGCACCGAGCGGATGTCGCTCATGTCGATCTCGATGTGCGACAGCGACGGCGTGCCGAGCGTCAGCACGATCGCGTCCGCCGCGGCGGCGTCGGTCACGTCGGCGGTCGTCGACATCCGGCCGGAGGCGTGGACGCGCGCGATCAGCTCGTCGGCGCCGGTCTCCATGAACGGCATGCGCCCGGAGGAGATCGCCTCCAGACGGCCGGCGTCGTTGTCGACGCCGACGACCGTCAGGCCGCGGTCGGCGAAGCTGAGGGCGAGCGGCAGACCGATCCGGCCGAGGCCGATGACCGCGACGTCGGGGGCGGGGGCGCTCATGACCTCGAAGAGGCTAGCGGTCGGGACGGCCGCGGCGTTGCGCGACCCACTGCCGCGCGAATCCGAACACGAATCGCGGGTTGTGGCGCGCGTAGCGCTTCCACAGCCGGCGCGGCTCCTGCTTGAGCCGGAACAGCCACTCGAGGCCGTGGCGCTGCATCCACGGCGGCGCCTGCGGGACGAGGCCGGCGTGGAAGTCGAAGGCGGCGCCGACGCCGATCAGGACCGGCGCGTCGAGGCGGTCACGCATCGCCGCCATCCACTTCTCCTGCTTCGGCACGCCGATGCCGACCCAGACGACGTCGGGACGGGCGCGGTTGATGTCGGCGGCGACCGCGTCGAGCTCGGCCTCCGACAGCTCCCGGAAGGGCGGCGACCAGCCGCCGACGATCCGCAGGCCGGGGAAGCGCTGGCGCAGCCGCAGCGTCAGCTTGAACAGCGCGCTCTGATCTCGACCGCCGTAGAGGTAGTGGCGCTGGCCGGTGCGCGCGGCGCGTTGGCAGGCGCGCTCCATCAGCTCGGGGCCGTAGACGCGCTCGTTGATGTCGTGGCCGAGCGCGCGCAGCGCCCAGGCGAGCGGCTGCCCGTCGGGGACGGTGAAGGCGGCGCCGGCGACGGCCTCGCGCAGGCCGACGTCCTCGCGCGACTCCATCACGGTGTGGACTGCGGCGACGCAGACGTACTCGCGCACGTCGGCGGCGACGGCGGCGTCGATCCAGTCGAGCGCGCGCTCGTAGTCGGTCAGCGCGAGCGGGAGGTCGAGCACGGGGACCTGCTCGACGGTGGGCAGCTCCGCAGCGGGCGCGGGGGCCGGCGCCGGCGCGCTGCGGGCGGGATGAGGGGAGATGACTTCGAAGGAGGAGGTCGACATGAAGGGTCGCCGCGGCGGCGATTGATGGATCGTTCCGCCAACGTCAACGGGCGAAACGTCGGAAGGTTGCGGTGAAACGTCGCCGTCGCCGGAAGCCCGCTCCGTACATGCCCCGGTGCGCGCTGACGCGCCGGAGTCTAGGGCATGGGGCGGCAGCGGGGCCGCAAGGGTGCGCCCAGGGAGCGGCGAGGCTCAGCGGCCGGGCGGGAGGTAGGAGACGTTCGGGGGCTCCTGGGAGAAGCGGATCGAGGCGACGCGAGGCGGCTGCACGAGGATGGGGGACGCGGAGCGATAGCGCTGCAGCACCCACCGTTCGGTCCGCGTTTCGTCAGGTCCTGTGAAGCCGGGCGCCTCGAACTGCGTCCCGACCTGGTCGGGCAGCCGCTGTTCGGCGCCGGGCCCGGCCGCGCCCGCGACACCGACGACGTCGACCTCGCGCACCGGCCGCCCTGCGAGGGGCAGCGTCGTCAGCTCCGGCCGGTAGTAGCGGAGGACGAGGCCGCCGTTGGCCGGCGCGATGACGATCGCGCGCGGCTCGCGGGAGACGCCGAGTCCGCGCGCGAGGCCCTCCCAATCGGCGCGCTGGTAGCCGGGCGAGACGGCGACGGCGGTCACGATCGCGACCGAGATGCCACAGAGCAGCCCGAGCAGCGCCGGCCCGGTTCGGCGCTCGGCGGCGAAGCCGGCTGCCAGCGCCGTCGCGAGCGGAACGAGCGCCGGCAGCAGGTTGCGCGTGTTGAGGTAGTCGGCGCCCGCGACCGCCGCCAACAGCGGCAGCGCAATCCCGCACAGGCCGATGCCCCCGACGAGCATGGCCCGCCACCGCACCTGCGGGGCAGCCCTGCGCAGCAGCAGCCACGCGCCGCCAGCCGCGAGCGCGGTGCCGAGCAGGCCGAGCGGCAGCGCGAGCGGGCCGCGGTAGCCGAGCAGGAACTGCTTCGGGATCTGCACGAGGCGGACCGCGATCGCGTCCTGGGCGATGTCGTACGGATTGCCGCGCTGCTCCAGCAGCATCGGCAGCAGCGCCGCCGTCACGAGCGCCAGGGCGGCGGTCGCGCCGACGACCGCGCCGCGCCGCGGATGTCTCCACAGCAGCCACGCGATCTGCGGGGCGAGCACGAAGCAGGAGAAGTAGTGGGTCGCCAGCGTGAGCGCCGAGACGATCGCCCACCAGACGAGCAGGCGCGGGCGGTCGTCGTCGAGGCCGCGCAGGAACAGCAGCAGCGAGACCGCGCTCAGCAGCGCGACCAGCTCGTAGTTGCGCGCCTCCTGCGAGAACCAGACCAGCAGCGGGTTGACCGCGATCAGCGCCGCCGTCGCGAGCGCGACGCGCGTGCCGCCGACGCGCCGGCCGATCGCCCACGCGACGGCGACCAGCAGCGTGCCGGCGACCGCCGACAGCGCCCGCAGCGCCGCCTCCGACTCGCCGAGCGCTCTCGTCGTCAGCCATTCGAGCACGTAGAAGAGCGGCGGATTGCTCTCTCTGTGCGGCAGCGCGTCGAGCATCTCGCCGAACGGCAGCCGCGTCAGCTCCCACGTGGCCGCCTCGTCGAACCAGAGGCTCTGGGTGCCGAGGCCGGCGAAGCGCAGCACGGCACCGAGGACGACGATCGCGGCGAGCGGGAGCCAGCCGACGACGGAGACGGCGCGGAGAGAACGGGGCGATGCCGGAGACGCGAGGGCGGGATCGTCGACGCGCACCGGCACACAGTAGCCGCGGGTGCGACGACGCCACCGCCCGCCGCCGCATCCATCGCCGTCGCGTGGGTGGTCGCGGGCCGACGCCGCTACTCTCCGGCGCGCATGAGAGCCGACATCGTCGTCGTCACCTGGCACGGCCGTGAGGTGCTCGCCTCCTGCCTCGAGCACCTCGAACGGCAGACCGAGCGTCATCGCGTGATCGTCGTCGACAACGCCTCCGGCGACGGGACCGCGGAGCTGGTGGGTGAGCGATTCCCGCACGTCACCTTCGTCGAGCTGCCGGAGAACCGCGGCTTCGGCGCCGCTGTGAACGCCGGTGCGGCAGTCGGCGACGGCGAGGCGATCGTGCTCGTCAACAACGATGTCGACGCCGATCCAGGCTTCGTCGCCGCGCTGCTGGCTCCCCTGCGTGGTGACGCCCGCGTCGGCATGGTCGCCGGGATGACGCTGATGCCCGGGCGCGAGGCGGTCGACGCCTTCGGGATCCAGCTCGACGCCGGTCTCGCCGCCTACAACCGGCTGCGACACGCGTCGCCCGCGGAAGCGGAGAACGCCGGACTGCTTGCCGGCCCCAGCGGCGGCGCGGCCGCATACCGCCGCGCCGCGTTCGACGCAGTCGGCGGGTTCGACGAGACGCTGATCGCCTACGGCGAGGACGTCGACCTGCTGCTGCGCCTGCGCGCCGCCGGTTGGAAGGCGGCCGCGGCGCCGGCCGCTCGCGGCGTCCACCTCGGTGGCGCGACGATCGGAGTCGACTCGCCGCAGCAGCGCTGGCTGTCGGGCTTCGCTCGCGGTTTCCTGCTGCGGCGTTGGGGCGTGCTGCGCTCCCGCAGCGCGCTGCACGCCCTGACCGTAGACGCGCTCGTGATCGGCTGGGGCGTCGCGCGCCACAGGACGCTCTCGCCGCTGCGCAGCCGCGTCGCCGGCTGGCGCGCCGCGGGACGCGGGTCGCGGCTGCTGCCTGCCGGCGCGGTCGACGAGTCGATCAGGCTCGTCGAGGCCGTCCGGCGGCTCCGCAGCGCCCGTTAGGCGTTCTCGCCGCCCAGCGCCTCGGGAGCAACTGGCTACAACCGCGCCGGCGCCGGCGTTCCCCAGCTGATCGACGCGTACCACTCGCGTCGCTCCTGGGAGGCGGTCGCGTACTGCCGGGTGCGGTTGTCGGCGATCAGCAGCTGCTCTTGGGCGCCGCTGCGATAGGTGCGGCTCTCCGGCCACTGGTGCGGCTCCAGGCCGCGTCCGTCGCGGTCGACCACGCGCGGCTCCAGCCCGCGCGCCAACAGCTGTCGGACGATGCCGCGGTTGCCGCTCTCGAGCCGGTATGCCGATCCCTTGGTGCGGCCGACACTCCAGTCGAGCGCGAGCATGTCGTCGCGGCGCAGCATGAAGCCGTTCGTGCGCAGGTGGGTGTTGGGAAACGGCGGGAACTGGAACCGCCGCAACGGCTTGAGCGGGCGGGCGGCGGCGGAGAAGTGGCTCTCGTTGGAGCCGGTCGCCCCGACGATGCCGACCCGCGGCGCGCGCAGCTGGTCGTCGAGCATGGCGAGCCAGCCGTCGGCCAGCGGCTCTGCGTGCGAGTTGAGGAAGCAGAGCCGGTCGGCGTCCGCTGCGTGCTCCGCAGCGAGCCGATATGCCGTCAGGTCCTGCACGCGCTCGGGCAGCAGCAGCGGCTCATGCTCGACCTCGGCCAGCACGTTCGTCACTGCGGGCGGCGGGGTCCCGTCGAAGCCGTTCAGGACGACGAGCAGCCGATGGTCGCGACCGGCCGGGCGCTGCCGATAGGCGTCGAGGAAGCGACGGATCGGCTCCGTTCCAAGCGGCGCCCAGACGAGGTGGACGAGGCAGATCCCAGGCACGCACGCATCATTGCAGTCGCATGCCGGCGGAAGCTCGATCCGTTCCCGTACCATCGGCCGCCATGGCGCTCCCGCGACGGATCGGCATCAACGCGCTGTACCTCGACCCAGGCGTCTCTGGCGGATCGGAGACCTATCTGCGCCAGCTCGTGCCCGCGCTTGCCGCGGAGGCGCCGCAGCTGGAGATCGAGCTCGCCACCACGCGCCGCGGCGCTGACGCGCTCGTCGCTGAGGGGTGGACCGACCTCGCGCGCATTCACCGCCTTCCGGTCGACCAGGGCGAGCGGGCGCGTCACCTCGTGACCGAGCAGCTGCGGCTGCCCGACCTCGCGCGCCGCCGGGGGTGGGAGGTGCTCCACAGCCTCGCCAATCTCGCGCCGATCCGCGCGCGTGTCCCCTCCGTCGTGACGCTGCTCGACCTGCTGTTCCTGGAGCAGCGCACGATGTCGCGTGTGACGACCACGGCACTGCGTCTGACGGTGCTGCCGGCTGCACGGCGCGCCGACGCGCTGATCGCGATCTCCGCCGCGGCGCGCGACGACATGTGCGCGATCGCCGGATTCGACCCGGGGGCGTTCACCGTCGTCCCGCTGGGCCCGGGGCGCGACGCCAGCGCCGTCGTCCCCACCCCGGCCGAGGAGCTGCGCGCCGCCCACCGGCTCGGCGACGCCCGCGTGGTGCTGTGCGTCGCGGCGAAGCGGCCGCACAAGAACCAGGAGCTGCTCGTGCGCGCCGTGCCGCACCTCCCACGCGACGTCATCGTCGTGCTCGCCGGGCATCCCGAGGGGTACGACGCGCAGCTGCGCGCGCTCGCCGATGCGCTCGGCGTCGCGGAGCGCGTGCGATTCGTCGACTACCTCACCGACGCCGATCTCGAAGGGATGTGGAGGTTGGCGGCGTGCGGCGCCTTCCCGACGACCGCGGAGGGATTCGGCCTGCCGGTGCTGGAGGCGTTGGAGCGCGGGGTGCCCGTGGCGGCCTCCGACCTGCCGGTCCTGCGCGAGGTCGGCGGCGACCTGCCGCATTGGTTCGATCCGCACGATCCGGAGGGTGCCGCGGCGGCGATCACGGCGGCGATCGGTGACGGCGCCACGGCGACGCGAGGTCCAGCGCACGCCGAGCGCTTCAGCTGGCGCGCGAACGCCCGGCAGACGCTCGCGGTCTACGAGCGCGTCGCCGCGGCGGCGGGCGGTCGCTGACGACGAGCAGGCGTGCGGTTGCGTAGGCTGCCGGCCATGTCTGCAACCAAGCGCGCTCTCATCACCGGCATCACCGGCCAGGACGGCTCGTATCTCGCCGAGCTGCTGCTCGAGCAGGGATATGAGGTGCACGGCATGGTGCGGCGCGCATCGACGGAGAAGTTCGACCGCATCGAGCACTTGCGCGATCGCATCACCCTCCACCAGGGCGACCTGCTCGACCAGCGCTCGCTCGTCGACACGCTCCGCGCCGCACGTCCCGACGAGGTCTACAACCTCGCCGCGATGAGCTTCGTCGCGTTGTCGTGGGTGCAGCCGACGCTGACCGCCGACTTCACGGGCGTCGGTGTCACGCGCATGCTCGAGGCGCTGCGCGAGGTCTGCCCGGAGGCCCGCTTCTACCAGGCCTCCAGCTCGGAGATGTTCGGCAAGGTGCGCGAGGTCCCGCAGACCGAGCAGACGCCGCTCTACCCGCGCTCGCCCTACGGCGTGGCGAAGGTCTACGGCCACTTCATCACGATCAACTACCGCGAGTCCTACAACCTGCACGCGACCAGCGGCATCCTCTTCAACCACGAGTCGCCGCGCCGCGGCCTGGAGTTCGTGACGCGCAAGATCACGTGGCATGCCGCGGCGATCAAGCTCGGTCTCAGGGACAAGCTGGCGCTCGGCAACCTCGACGCCAAGCGCGACTGGGGCTACGCGAAGGACTACGTCAAGGCGATGTGGCTGATGCTGCAGCAGGACGAGCCCGAGGACTTCGTGATCGCGACCGGCCAGACCAACACGGTGCGCGAGTGCGTCGAGGTCGCCTTCGACGAGGCCGGGCTCGGCGACTGGCAGAGATACGTCGAGATCGACCCGCAGTTCGTGCGCCCGGCGGAGGTCGACCTGCTGATCGGCGACCCGACGAAGGCGAAGGAGAAGCTCGGCTGGGAGCCGGAGACCACCTTCGAGGAGCTGATCCGCCTGATGACGCGGGCCGACCTGGAGCTGCTGTCGAAGTAGCCGTCCCCGCTACGCGCGCCGGTCGCCCGGGAAGGGGCTGCGGGCGCGCCACGGCGCGTCCGCGGCGAGCACCGCCGTGTTGTCGGGCGTCTCGCCATCGGGCACGAAGCGACCGAGCACGTAGATGTCGAACGGATGCCGGACCGTCATCCGGTGAATCTGCAGGCCGGCGCGGTCGAGCAGCCGCGCGATCGTGGCGCCGTCGAAGACGTGGTGGTGCAGGAGACGGGTGTTGACGTTGTCGCGCCGCTCCGCCTCCCAGCCCTGCGGCGGCGCGCCTGCGTCGCGCGAGTAGTCGTGCAGCTCCAGCGACTCCTCGAGATGAGTCAGGTCGTCCTCTCCGACCCCGGCCTCGTAGTCGGCGACCATGTGCTCCAGCGTCGTGAGCGGACGACGATGGTCGAAGGTCCCGTCGCGGTGAGGCGCGACCATCAGGACCCATCCCTCGGGGACCAGGACGCGGCGCCATGCCTCCAGCTCGGCGAGCGGGTTGGCGATGTGCTCGATGACGTGCGACGAGAGGACGACGTCCCAGCTGTCGTCGGGGAGCCCCTCCAGCCGCCCCTGCGCAATCACGTGCAGCCGCCCGGCCGGCTCGCCGTCGGGCACGTAGGGCGCCGAGTCGTCGAGTCTGTGCCAGACCGTCTCCGCGCTGAACTGCACGGCGTCGCAGCTGCCCAACAGCGGATAGACCGGGCAGACCCCGTCACGGCCGAAGCGGGGGGAAGGACCGCCGATCTCCAGCCCTCGCAGCCCCGCCAGCGGCGAGGTGAACCCGTCAGGAAGGGCGCGCATGTGACCTCTCAGGCGCCAGCGGAGGTTCTCGACGCGCTGTCTCAGGCGGGCGGTGGCGTGCATCGTGGCACCGTAGCGAGGTCGCCGGACCCGCGCCGTCACGGGCTGGCGAGCGCCCGCTCGTAGCTCGCCGCGGTCTCGCGGGCCGTCCGCTGCCACGAGAAGGTCCCCGCGCGCGCCAGACCGCTGGCCGCGAGCCGGGCGCGCAGGTCTTCGTCGGCGAGCAGTCGCTCGATCGCGGCGGCGATCGATGCGGTGTCCGAGGGATCGAACAGCAGCGCCGCGTCACCGGCGACCTCGGGCATCGAGGCGCGATCCGAGCAGGCGCCGGGAACACCGCGGGCCATCGCCTCCAGCACGGGCAGCCCGAACCCCTCGTAGTACGACGGGAAGACGTGTGCCGCGCACATGCGCCACAGGCCTTCGACGTCGGCTCGCGGCAGCCAACCGGGGAAGACGACCGCGGACGCGACGCCGCGCTCGCGCGCCCGCGCGAGCAGCGCCGCCTCGTGATCGGTCTGGTAGCCCGGCACGACGAGCACCGGCCGTCGCTCCGATGGCAACAACGCCAGCGCGTCGATCAAGCCCTCGACGTTCTTGTGAGGGCGCTTGGCGGCGAGGCTGAGCAGCACCGGCGAGCGGCCGAGCCCGAGCCGCTCGCGCAGCTCCGCTTCGGAGGTCACCGGCGCCGACGCCGGCGGGAGCGTCGTGGCGAGGTGGACGACGTCGATTCGAGCCGGATCGGTGCCGATGTACCTGACGACGTCGCGCTGCGTCGAAGCCGAGTCGGCGATCACCCGCCGCGACGCCCGCACAGCCGCCGGGACGAGCACGCGCATGCCGAGCCCGCGCAGCCCGAAGTGCGCCTCCGGGACGACGGCGTAATGGAGGTCGTGCACGGTCGTCACACGCGGCGGGCCGCCGGCGAAGCGCCCCGGACCCGTCGACGCGAGCGAGTGGACCAGGTGCGATCTCGTCCAGCGCGCGAGCCGCGGGACGTGGAATTGCTCGCCCCACACCCACTGTTTGCGGTCGCGCGCGTCGACCGGCGCGACGACTGACTGGACCAGCCCGTTCCACGGTGCGTCGCCGTCGGCGGCCGCGCGCTCGTTGACGATCGCGATCAGCTCGAGACCGGGGAGCTGCGCCAGCTGCGGCAGCAGCTCGCGGGCATAGACCTCCATCCCGCCGGTCTCGCCGGGGACGAGGTAGACGAGGTTCAGCGCGACGCGCACGGGCGCCTCACGACGATCTGGGCGCGTTGGCGCCGAGGCGGGCGAGGTCGGCGACGACCATCTCGCCGACGAGCTCCTCGAACGTCGTCTCCGGGCGCCAGGCGAGCGTCTCGCGGGCCTTCGAGGGATCGCCGACCGGCGGCCACCGCTCCGGCGGGCGTACGAAGCGCGGATCGACCTGCACGCGGTCGGCGCCCTGCTCGTCCTGCCGCGTGACTCCGGCCGCGGCGAACGCGGCGTCGACGAGATCGCCGACGGTCCGGCCCGTTCCCGAGGCGAGGACGTAGTCGTCGGGCCGATCGTGCCGCAGCGCTCGCACCATCCCGTCGACGATGTCGCGCGCATGCGACCAGTCGCGCACCGCCGAGAGGTCGCCGAGCGTCAGCGTCTCGGCGCGGCCCGCGGCGATGGCGGCGACTCCGGCGCTGACCTTGCGCGGGAGGAACCGCACAGGCCGCCGCGGCGACTCGTGGTTGAAGGTGATCGCGGAGACCAGGAAGCGGTCGTGCCGGGCCCGCAGGGCGCCGACGAGGCCATGCGCCGCGAGCTTGGCGACGCCGTAGGGACTGCGGGGGCGCATCGGCGACGACTCCGACTGCGGAGAGACGCCGGCGTCACCGAAGACCTCGCTGGAGGCGGCGACCAGCACGCGCGGCGCTCGCGCCAGCCTGCCGGCGGCCGCCAGCACGGCCGCGGTGCCGCCGGCGACGGCGGTCACGACCTCGGTCGGGTCGTCCCACGAGTCGGGCACGAACGTCGGCGCGGCGAGGTGGTAGATCTCATCGGGCTCGGCCATCTCGACCGCGGTCTTGACCGAGGCGGGGTCGCGCAGATCGGCGGCGAGCAGCGTCACGCGTCCCTGCAGCTGTGGCAGGCCGGCTGCCGCGAGCGGCTCGCCGCCGGTGGCGCGAACGGTGCCGACCACCTCGTCGCCGTCCGCGAGGAGCCGCTCGGCCAGATAGCCGCCGTCCTGGCCGGTCACCCCGGTGATCAGCACCCGGCGGCTCGCGCGCTGTCTGCGCGCTGCGCGCGCAGCACCGATGCGATCATTGTCGACGTGTCCGCGATCCACGAGGTCCGAAGCGACAGGCGCCCGGTCGTGCGAGGGGGCGCGTTGACGCCGCGATCGTATAACGGGCGCTCGGCGGCCCGCTCCGCGGCAGCCGGCGGGCATGACGCACGAGCGGCCTCGGTCGCTGCGCGATGAGAGCGCGGGAAGAGCCGGACCTCGACGGGACGCTGACGTCGCCGGAGGCCGGGAACCGGGCGATCCGGGGCGGCGCGATCCGCGTCGCCGGCTACGGCGCCGGTCTGTTGCTGACGGCGCTCGTGACGCCGTTCCTGCTGCGCCACCTCGGGGTCGCCGAGTTCGGCCAGTACACGACCGTGATCGCGATCGTCACGATGGTGCAGGGGTTCACCGACGCCGGGTTGACGATCGTCGGCCAGCGGATCTACGTCCACGCCGACGCGGCCGGCCGCCGCAGGCTGATGGGCGACCTGCTCGGTATGCGGCTCGTGCTGACCCCCGTCGGGATCGTCCTCGGCGTGCTCTTCTCCGTCGTCGCCGGATATCCGAACGCGATCGTGAGCGGCACGATCGTCGCCGGCATTGGGACGATCTTCGCGGTGCTCGCGGCGGCGCTCGCGATGCCGCTCGGCGCTGAGCTGCGGTTCGGCGCGGTGACGGCGATCGACTTCTCGCGCCAGCTGGCGATCGTCGTGGGCATCACGGTGCTGGTGATCGCCGGCGCCGGGCTGCTGCCGTTCTTCTTCGTCTACATCGTCGCCGGCCTGGTCGCGATCGCCGTCGCGCTGGCATGTCTGGGCACCTCGAGCTGGTTCATGCCGCGCTTCGACCTGCGAGATTCGATCGCCTTCCTGCGCGAGGCGCTTCCGGTCGGGCTCAGCCTCGTCGTCAACACGAGCTACGTGCGGGCGCTGATCGTGATCTGCTCGCTGCTGGCGACCGAGGAGCAGACCGGCCTCTTCTCGGCGTCGTACCGGATCTCGGAGATCCTCCTCGGCGTTCCGCAGATGATGCTCGGCGCCGCCTTTCCGATCCTCGCCCATGCCCACGCCGCCGATCGCGACCGGCTCGCGTACGCGCTCCAGCGGATGGGCGAGGCGGCGCTTCTGGTCGGCGTCGCGGTCGGACTCGTGCTCGCGGTCGGTGCGGTGCCGATCATCGCCGTGCTCGGAGGCAGCGAGTTCGGCGGCGCAGCCGATGCCCTGCGGATCCAATCGGTCGCGATCGCGGGAGCCTTCATGACTCAGGTCGGCACGACCGCGTTGATCGCCGTCCACCGGCAGCGCGAGCTGCTGCTGGTCAACCTGTTCGCGCTCGTGGTCGTCGTCGTCTTGGGCGTCACGCTCATTCCGGCGTGGGGCGCCGACGGCGCGGCGTTGGCGGCGAGCATCGGCGAGGTGGCGCTGGCGGTGGTCGCGCTGACGCTGCTGTCGCGCGCCGAGCCGGAGCTGCGACCGCGCTTGATGTACGTGCCCAAGCTGCTCGCCGCCAGCGGCGTGGCGATGCTGTGCCTGCTGCTGCCGGGCTCCGACGCGATCGCCGCGGTCGCGGCGCTCGCCGTCTACCTCTCGCTCGCGTGGCTGCTGAGAGCCGTCCCGGATGAGCTGCTCGCGGCGCTGCCCCGGCGCGGCCGGGCCGGGGCACCGCACGCTGGGCCGTGAGCGCTCACGCCGGTCGCCGCAGCGCGAGGGTGTAGCTGGCGCCGCGCATGCCGCGGCGCTCGAGCGGCGCGACGATGCGACAGAGCGCGTGGCCGCAGCGCTGCAGCCAGCGCGCGACGCGCTCGTCGCGGCTGCTGCGCGCGAATGAGACGGCCCAGCCGAAGTCGTTGGAACGGCGCCCGTCCTCGTCGGAGGCGGTCGCGTGGACGAGCTCGAGGCCGTTGCGGGCGCCCTCCGCCGCGAGCGCGTCGTGCGGCAGCAGCGCGAGGTGACGCGGCGCGTCGACGTGCGCCCAGCGCGGTCCGAGCAGGCGGAGCTGCAGCGAACGCGGGTTGGGGGCGATCAGCACGAGCGCTCCTCCGGGAGCGAGCGCTGCGGCGGCGCGTTCGATGAATCGCGCCGGCTCGGCGAGATGCTCGACGACGTGCCACATGACGATCGCGTCGTAGGGACCTTCGATCACGCTCGCGGGGTCGTCAGACTGCGTGACGGCGATCCCGAGCACCTCCGCGATGAACCGGCAGCTGACGTCGTCGAGCTCGACGCCGGAGACGTCGTAGCCGGCCCGGCGCGCGAGCTCGAGGAAGCCGCCGGTCATCGGGCCGATCTCGAGCAGCCTGCCCGCGGGGACGAGTCTCCGCACCAGCTCCAGGCGGTGGAGGGCGTTGCGGTCTCGTGCGATCGCCTCGTCAGCCGACGCGGGCATCCCGTAGTAGTCGGGCGGGTAGTACGGACCGAGGTCGTCCGGAACGTTGGCGAGCGTCAGCGTCCCGCACGGGCAGGCGACATAGTCGAACCGCTCGTCGGAGATCCGTCGGTTGCGGTCGCAGGTCGTGAAGGCGTGCTCGGTGGGACGGCCGCAGAGGCGGCACGCGACGGCCGGGGGACTCTGTTGCGGGTCGGCTGAGGTCAAGGCTTGCTCCATTCTCGGCGGCATACCCGTGGGTCGCAGGTGGGCTAACGGCAGCCAGGCCGCGGCGCCACGTCTCGCGGGCCGTCGTCTCGTGCGCCGCCCTCGCCGCCGTACGCCTCCGCGACGACATCGAGCGAGGAGGCGAGCGACAGCCGGGGCACGTTGCGCTCGAACCACTCGGCCGTCCGCCCTCGCAGCTCCGGACCGGCGGCGCGGACGCGCAGGATCGCCTCCGCGAGCGGCTCGGGCTCCACCGACTCCGCGACGACGCCGTTCGCGCCCTCGTCGACCAGTTCGACCGCGGCGTTGTCGGGCGCGTCGACGACGACGCTGGGGACGCCGTTTGAGGCAGCTTCGACGACGACCAAGCCGTAGCCCTCACGCGACGAGGGCAGGACCATGCAGAGCGCGCCGGCGAGCGTCGCCTCGAGCTTCTCGGTGGGGACGAAGCCGGGGGCGCTGGCGACCGCGTCGAGCCCCTCCTGCGCGATCGCCTGGAGGACCCGCGGCCGCTCGGGCCCATCGCCGAGGATCGCGAGCCGCAGCTCCGGCGCTTGGCGGTGGACGTGCGCAAAGGCGTGCACCAGCGCCGGCACCCGCTTCTCGGGGATGTGGCGGCCGGCGTAGACGACGAGCGGCTGCGCGGGCGCGGGATCGGGCCGCTCGGTCGAGCCGTCGTAGAGGCCGGTCAGCAGCTGCGGCTCGCTGCGCATCCCCTCGGCGTGCAGACGCGCGGCGTGCAGCCGCGAGAAGCAGAAGGCGTGCTGTGGCACGCGGGCGCACAGTCGCTGGACGAACGCGCCGATCGAGCCGCCGACGCGGCCGAGATAGCCGCGCCAGTAGTCTCGCGACCAGACCTCGAACCAATCGACGACGAGGCGGTAGCGGTGCAGCGGGCGCGCGAGCGCCGCCGCCAACAGCGAGAAGTACGGGAACGCGGCGGTGTGGACGACGTCGTAGCGGCGACCGTGACGCAGCAGGTGGAGCAGCACGCCGAGGCCGAAGACCAGCGGCGGCGCGATCCGCCGCCGGCCGCCGACGTACAGCTCCATCCGCGGGCCGACGACGCGGACGTCGACGCCGGCGAGGTCGGGCTCGACATCGCGGTCCCACTGTCGCAGGGTGAGGTACGTGACCTCGTGGCCCTCGGCCGCGAGGCGCTCGGCGAGCGCCCGGTACCACCGTTCCCCGCCGCCGATCGTGTAGGGGAAGAGGCAGTCGTAGATGAGGCAGATGCGCATTCCCGGCGGCACCCTAGACGACGGCGGAGCCGGGCGGCTGCCGGACGGTGCGCTAGCCTTGCCGCGAAACCGCGCGACTTTTCCCGGTCGGGCGCGTTGCACCCCTTAGGAAGCGGCAAGCCAGCCGCACTCTCCATGAGCGCGATCGACGACACCATCAGCGTTGCCGCCAACGGACGCGAGACCGACGGTCTGCGCGTCTCCGTCGTGATCCCCTGCCTCAACGAGGCCGAGAACATCGAGCAGTGCATCGCCGCCGCGCGCGCGGCGCTCGAGCGCAACGGCATCCCTGGTGAGGTCGTCGTCGCCGACAACGCCTCCGAGGACGGAAGCGCCGAGCTGGCCGAGGCGGCCGGAGCGCGCGTCGTGCGGGAGCCCCGCCGCGGCTACGGGAGCGCCTACCTCGCCGGCTTCGCCGCAGCGCGCGGGGAGTACATCGTGATGGGCGACGCCGACCTCACCTACGACTTCGACGAGATCCCGAGATTTCTCGGCGAGCTGGAGGACGGCGCCGACATGGTCATCGGCGACCGGATGAAGAACATCCATCCGGGCGCGATGCCGTGGCTGCACCAGTACATCGGCAACCCGCTGCTGTCGGGCTTCCTCAATCTGCTGTTCAGAACTGGCGTCAGCGACGCTCACTGCGGCATGCGCGCGGTGCGGCGCGACAAGCTGCCGCAGCTCGACCTGCGCACCACCGGGATGGAGTTCGCCTCCGAGATGGTGATCCGGGCGGCGAAGGAGAAGCTCGACATCCGGCAGTTCCCGATCGAGTACCACCCGCGCGGCGGCGAGTCGAAGCTCTCCAGCTTCCGCGACGGCTGGCGCCACCTGCGCTTCCTGCTGGTCCACTCGCCGACCCACCTCTTCATCCTCCCTGGCGCCGTGATGGCGCTGCTCGGCGCGCTCGTGGCGCTGACCGTGCTCGCGCAGATCAGCATCTTCGGTCGCGAGTGGGACCTCCACGCGCTGATCGCCGGCTCGTTGCTGCTGATCGTCGGCACGCAGGTCGTCGCGCTCGGACTGTGCGCCCACGCCTACGGCACCTACTTCATGAACGAGAAAGATCCGTGGTTCGACCGGATGCGCAGACGCTTCCGGCTCGAGCACGGGCTCCTGCTCGGCGGCGGGATCGCGATCGCCGGCTTCCTCGCCGCGGCCGTGATCGTGATCGAATGGATCGACCGCGGCTTCGGCAGCCTCGGCGAGGAGCGCCTCGCGGTGCTCGCGATGACGCTCGTCATCGTCGGGATCCAGATCTTCTTCTCGTCGTTCCTGCTGTCAATCCTGGGCCTTCGACGCCGGTCCTGACATGCGCGTGCGCGTCGTGCTGGGCGTGGCGCTCGCGCTCGTCGCGATCGCGGTCGTCGTCGCCCTGTCGCAGCGGGGCGACCGCCTCGCTGGCACGAACTTCGTCCACGTCGCGGGCGTGCCAGTCGAGCTTCCGGGCGGGAGACGGGCATGCCAGGTCACCCGCCTGGTCGACGACGCGCAGCGTGTGGAGCTTTTCGTCGACACGGGCGGGAGGCGTGCGCCGTCGCTGGACGTCACCTTCACCGACCCGGGCGGTGCGATCGTCGCGCGCGGCAACCATCGCGCAGGAGCGGACCCGGGCGAGGTCGTCGTGACGCTCGACCGGCGCGTGGACGGCAATCATTCCGCCACGTTCTGCGTTCGCAACGAGGGCGCCCGCCGCATCGGGCTCGGCGGTGCTCCGGCCGCGCCGGATGCTGCCGCCACGATCGGCAGAAGACCGACCGCCGGCGTGATTGCCGCCCGCTACCTGCGACCCGGACGCGAGACGTGGTGGGACCTGCTGCCGACGATCGCGAGCCGCTTCGGCATCGGCAAGGCGCCGGTCTTCGGCGCGTGGACGCTGCCGGTCGCGGCGCTGCTGCTGCTCGCCGCGTGGGCCGGCGCGATCCGGCTGCTGCTGCGCGGGAGCGGATCGTGACGCGCGCGCTGATCGCCCAGCTGCGTCGCATCCCCGCGGCCGCCCGCGCGTGCGCGCTGATCGCGCTTCTCAACGCCGTCGTCTGGGCCGTCGTCGTGCCGCCGTTCCAGGTGCCGGACGAGATCACCCACTTCGGCTACGCGCAGTACCTGGCGGAGACGGGTGAGCCGCCACCGGCGAAGGAGGGCACCGCACAGTACTCCGACGAGCAGCAGCTCACGCTCGAGCGCCTCGGCTTCTTCGGTGTGATCGGCAGAGCGGACCAGCGCGGGATCTGGACGACGCCTGACGATCGGGCGCTGCGAGACGCGCTCGCGTCGCATCCTAGCCGGCAGGGCGAGGGCGGGCCGAGCTCGGCGACGAACCAGCCGCCGCTTTACTACGCACTGACCGCTGCCGCGTACTGGCTCTCGCCTGGCCACGACATCCTCACGCGGTTGTATGCCATGCGGCTGGTCTCCGCGCTGTTGGCAGCGCTGACCGTCCTCTGCGTGTTCCTGTTCGTGCGCGAGCTGCTCCCGGGGACGCCGTGGGCGTGGACCGTCGGTGCGTTGGCTGTCGCGTTCCAGCCGACGTTCATGTTCATCGCCGCCGGCGTGCACGGCGACAACCTGCTGTTCTTCGCCTCGGCGGCCGTGCTGGCTGCGCTGGCGCGCGCGTTCCGCCGCGGGCTGACACGGCGCCGCGCCGTCGCGATCGCGCTGGCGACCGTCGTCGGAGCGCTCGGCAAGCTGACCTTCCTCGCGTTCCTGCCCGGCATCGCGCTCGCATTCCTGCTGCTGCTGTGGCGGGCGGCGCCCGACCGCCGGCGTGACGCGCTGGCGAGCACCGGCATCGCGGCGGCGATCGTCGCCGTACCGGTCGTCCTCTACACGGTGATCAACACGGGTGTATGGGATCGCGGCGGTGGCGCGACTGGCGGCGTCGCCGTCAACTCGTCGCGCGCGATTTCGATCAAGGAGCGGATCGGCTACACCTGGCAGCTGTTCCTGCCGCGTGTGCCGGGCATGCACGACCAGTTCGACTACGTCCCGCTGTGGGAGACGTGGTTCAAGGGCTTCATCGGTCGCTTCGGATGGCTCGACTACGCGTTCCCGGAGTGGGTCTACGGCGCCGCGCGGGCGATCTTCGCAGCGGTCGGCGGGCTCGCGCTCGTCGAGTTGGTGCGTCGGATTCGCGCGATCGGGCTCGCCCGCCTCGACTGGCGCCTCCCGTTCGGCGCAGTGGTGGCGGCGATGGCGATCGGCCTCGCGGTCGCGATCGGCTGGCAGGGGATCGGCTATCGGGCCGACACCGGCTTCACGTTCGAGCAGGCGCGCTACCTGCTGCCACTGCTCGCACCCTACGGTCTCATCGTCGCGCTTGCCGCGCGCGGCGCGGGCCGCCGCTGGGGGCCGGCCGTCGGCGCGCTGCTGGTCGTGGTGGCGATGACGCACGGGCTGTTCGCCCAGCTGCTCACCATTTCCCGCTACTACGGATAGGCGGCGGCGCGACGGACTGATCGTGCGTCGCGCCCCAGCCGTCAGCCGACGCCGAGCGCCGCCTCCCGCTCGGCGAGCGCGTGCCGCAGACCGAGCTCCACCTCATCGGTCGCGCGGTCCCACGAGTGGGCGGCGGCGAACTCGATTCCGGCGCGCGCGCGGCGCTCCCACAGCTCACGGTCGTCGAGCAGCCGTTCGATTCCGGAGGCGAGCGCGTGCGGCTCCAGGTCGGCGAGTTCGAGCGCGCCGTCGTCGCCGAAGATCGACTCGGCGCTGACGCCGGACAGCTCGACGCACGGCAGCCCGCACGCGAGCATCTCCTTCGGCATCAGCGAGAAGTTCGTCAGCGACAGGCACAGACCGACCGTCGCTTCGGCGAACAGCGTCGCCAGCTGCGGCTGGCTGAGGACGCCGAGGTGCTCGTACGGAAAGGCCGTCCGCGGCGGAACGTCGTCGCCGAACAGCACGATCCGCACGTCGGGTCGCCGGCGGTGCAGCTCCTCGAGCGCCATCAGGCCGATCGGGACGGCTCGCCGCGGGGTCGAGTGGCGTCCGTAGTAGACGACGGTGTCGCGCCGGCGCGGGACGTCAAGCGGCCGGTAGATCGCATGGTCGACGCCGTAGTTGAAGGCGTCGGCCGAGGCGCCGTAGATGTCGGTCAGGAGGTCGCGCAGCCACGGGCTGCCGGCGATGCAATGCATGCCGTAGCGGTAGGTGTCGGCCGCCAAGCGCGATTCGGTCGAGGTCGCGAAGAACTCCGGCTCGTGGTCGTTGACGAGATAGGCGCGAGCGCGGCAGCCTTCGAGCAGCAGCGTGGGATGGACGGTCTGCCAGCCGGTCGCGACGACGATGTCCGCGCCGTGCCAGTCGTCGAAGCCGTAGTGGACGGGACCGTCGAACGGCGCGAACCAGTCGTTGATCTGTCTGCGCAGGACGCCCGGCCAGAAATCGCTCATCTCGCCGAACAGGTCACTGACCCAGATGCTGCAGACATGGCCGCGGCGCTCGAGACGCGACATCACCTGGAAGAGGATGTTGTGGCCGCCGCTGCCACGCTGCCACGGTGGAACCACCATCGCTATCCGCAACTGTTCGCGCTCGGCGGATCCAGGCACCGGATCGAGCAGCGCCGCGGGTCCGTCGCGCAGCACGCGCGCTGCCGCCTCGTAATCCTCGTGCGCGCGCGAGGCGTCGACATGCCGCGGCGCCGGCAACGCGGCCGGCGCCCTGGGCGGTCTCGACGGCGTGCGGGCGTCGTCGCGTCGCTCCAGGGAGAGCCGCCGCCGCAGCGGTTTGGGAACCCGCTCCGCGCGCGAGCCCAGCGCCGAGAAGACTCGCCGCCCGCTGTGATGGACGGTCGACCGAGCCGCCCAGCGGGCCCGCTCGGCGATCGGCAGCCCCTCACGGGCCATCCAGCGCAGGTCTGCGGTCGTCTGCGATCCCGTCCAGCGCAGGACCTCCAAGGGCCGGAACCTCTCGACATGCCCGAGCGTCTCGCGAAGGCCGCGGTACTCGTCGAAGTAGCGGCGCATGAACTCCAACGCACCGTAGTCGTGCGCATGGAGCACGGCGGCGTCCGGCACGTAGGCCTTCAGCCAGCCGGCGCTGAGCGCGTCGCGTCCGAACGCCTGGTCCTCGGAATACGGCAGGTCGCGGAAGCGAACCTCCTCCCAGCATGCTCTGCGATAGCAGGCGTTGACGTTGGAGAGGAAGGTCGGGTCGCCAGCGCGCTGGATCGCCGGGCCGCCGTCTGGGCCGGCGAAGCCGGCGAAGAACTCCGTCAGCTCGCGCGCGATCATCGGGCTGGTCTCCGGCCGCGGCAGGTGCGGGCCGTAGGCGACGCCGATGCGTTCGTCGAGTGCCAGTGCCGCGCGGAACGCGTCGAGGGCGCCCGGGGCCGGTGTCGCGTCCTGGGTCAGGAACCAGATCAGCTCGCCGCTCGCCCGCTCGGCGCCGAGGTTGCGTGTGCGGCCGTGTCCGAACTCCGCGGGTGGGATCTCCAGCGGCTCGACGCCGGCAGCCCGCGCGATCTCCAGCGAGCGGTCGCTCGAGCCGGAGTCGATCACGATCAGCTCGTCTACGCCCTCGCGCCGCAGCGCGTCGAGCAGCTCAGCGAGGTAACGCTCCCCGTCCTTGACGGGGATGACTGCGGTGACGCGGCTCACGAGGCGCCGGTGAGCTTGCGCTTGTAGCCCTTCAGGCGCCAGCCGAACCGCCGCAGGCGCCGCATGACCGCCCGCACGGCGCGGACAGCGGCCCGGAACTCCTCCGCTCCCGGCTTGCGCATCAGCGCGTTGAGGTCGACGTGCCAGCGTTCGAGCCAATAAAGCTGCTCTTGGGCCTCCGCGACGACCCGGGCCGATCTCTCGGCCTGGTCGACAAGCTCGCGCTCGAGCTGCGCGACGCGGGCGCGCAACCGCTCGATCTCCTGCTGTTGTTGCTCGATCGTTGGAGTCGTCATCGTGGATGACAACACTTACAGGTTCTCGGCGATTCGGGGCGCCTCCCGCGAGAAGACCCACAGGCCGAGCGCGAAGACCGCGGCGATGATGATGAGGGGCACCAGCACGCGCAGGCCGCCGCCGGTGGCGCTGATCAGGCCGGGCGCGTACGGGTCGATGAAGGCGCGGCGCATCTGCGTCAGCAACGCCGCGATCGGGTTGGCCATCACGGCCGCGTGCTCGAAGTCCTCGTACTGGGCCGAGACGTAGAGGATCGGCGAACCGTAGAAGAGGATCTGCGACAGCACCTCCCAGATCGGCTGGATGTCGCGGAAGCGGACGAACAGCACGCTGAGCAACATCCCGATGCCGATCGCGAACACCGCGAGGGCCGCGATGATCGGGACCATCTCGATCCAGGTCCAGCGGAGCTCGACGCCTGAGGCGAGCGCGAAGACGAGCACCGCGATCAGGTTGGTGCCGAGGTTGAACAACGCGGTCAGCGCGACCGACAGCGGGATGACGAGGCGCGGGAAGCGCATCTTGCGCAGGAGCCCCTCGCGCATGATCAGGCACTGCACGCACGCGTTGGTCGTGTCGACGAAGAAGGTCCAGAGGATGATCGACGTCAACAGGTAGACCGGGTAATGCTCGATGTCGCCGCCGAAGCGCAGCACCTGCGTGAAGACGACGTAGAGGACGCCGAAGAACATCAGCGGTCTCGCCAGCGACCAGAAGTAGCCGAGCACCGAGCCGAAGTAGCGCAGCTTGAAATCGGTCGTCGCGAGCGTGACCGTCAGGTTCCAGAAGCGGCGGAAGTCGTCGCCGAAGGCGGACGGCGCGTGACGATGCCGCGTCGACTCCGTCGTCGCGCTCATCCGCCGCGCTCGATCGTGAACTCGTGGGGCACGTTGACCACGCCGCCGGTGAAGTGGCCGCCGTGGATGACGACCGTGGCGAGGTCCGCGCGCAGGTCGAGCGCGTCGGCACCGCTGCCGGCGCGTGCGATCGACGGCGTGAGGCGGTACTCGCTGGCGACGAGCATGTTCTGGAACTCCATCCGCACGACGACGGTCTCGCCCGCTCTGAACGAGCCCGTCGGCTCGTGCGTCAGGTCGGTGGTCGTGGCGAAGATCGTCGTGCCGACCTGGTTGCGCAGCGTGAAGCCGAAGATCGGGTCGTCGATGTCGGCGTGGAAGCGTGCCTCGATGACGGCGCGGACGGGCGTGCCGTGTGCGGCTTCGACGATCCGTTCGCCGTCGCGGCTCTCGAACCAGGCGTCGACGATCTGCGCCTCTTGGTCGCCGAAGCGCTCCTCGTCGTCGCCCGGGAGCTGATGGACGGTGCGACCGAAATTGAGCTCGTTGTAGCGGCGCCCGATCGCGGCCGGCTCCCCGAGGTCGATCATTCTGCCCTTCTCCAACAGCACGGCGCGGTCGCAGAACCGCTCGACGGCGCTCATGTCATGGGTGACGAAGAGGATCGTGCGGCCGGCCTCCTTCATCCGCTGGAACTCGGCGAAGCACTTCTGCTGGAAGGCCGCGTCGCCGACGGCCAGCACCTCGTCGATCAGCAGCACCTCGGCGTCGACCTGGATCGCGACCGAGAAGGCGAGCCGGACGGTCATGCCCGACGAGTAGTTCTTCAGCTTGAGGTCGAGGAACTCCTCCAGCTCGGCGAAGGCGATGATGTCGTCGAAGCGCTCGCGCGCCTGCTGGCGCGTCAGTCCGAGCATGATCGCGTTGATCATCACGTTGTCGCGCGCCGTCAGGTCCATGTTGAACCCGACGCCGAGTTCGATGAACGGCGACAGCCGGCCGTTGACCTCGAGGTGGCCTTCGTCGATGTCGTAGATCCCGGCGAGGCACTTGAGCAGCGTGCTCTTGCCCGAGCCGTTGCGCCCGACGATTCCGAAGAACTCGCCCTCGGCGACCTCGAAGCTGACGTCGTCGACCGCCTGCAGCACGTCGTAGGTGGTCGTCCTGAACGGGTGCAGGACCCGCTCCTTCAGCGTGCTGTACTGCTGATGCGGGAGTCTGAACGCCTTGCGGACGTCGCGAACCGAGACTGCGGGCCCAGCACTCGTCGCAGTCGCCGCGGCCGCTGCCGACGGGTGAGATGTGAGGCTCGTCAAAGCGTTGGAAACGTAGCAGTGGGGAGAAGCCGCCGACGTCGCCGCCCAAGGTGTCGCAGCGTCCGCGAAGGCGTGAGCGCGACGCCCCGCTCTGCGCGCCGCCGCAGCACGTCGATCGGCCGCTCGACGTCGCGCACATCCGCGTGGAGCGGCGCCGTGGCGCATCACGCTCTAGGATGTCCGCGATGCCGCACGACGTCGACGAGTTGCGTCAACGCGTCGACGAGCTCGAGCGCGAGCTTCGGGCGCAACGAGATGAGGCCGAGAGGGGCTGGGGGAGCTACCACGACCTCCGTCGCCGCCGGATCGTCCGTGCGGCGCTCGCTGCGGCGCGAGTGCGGGAGCTCGCCGCCCGTCGCCTCGTGGGCCGCGTGCGGAAGCGCGTGCCGGTTACCGCGCAGAGTTCCGAAGCCGCGCCTGCGGAGGCGACGCCGCCGGCGGATTCCGCGACGGCTCCCGCGGGCGCCGCGGCGGCCGCGGTCACGGCTGGAGACGAGCTCGCCCACGCTGGCGACGACGAGGTCGCGCACGTCTGGCCGCTCGGTCACTTCTATTCCCCGGTGCCGGACACGCGCGAGCTCGCTCGCGAGCCGGCGCGCAGCCGCGTCTGGCCGTGCGAGCCGCGTGAGATCGTCGGCATCGACTGGCGCGAGGAGGAGCAGCTCGCCCTGCTGCGCAACCTCCAGAGTCAGGACGTGCTGACGTTACCGTCGGAGCCTTCGGACGATCCGACGGTCTACCACACGGCCAATCCGAACTTCTCGCACCTCGACGCGTGGACGCTGCAGGCGATGCTGCGCCACTTCCAGCCCAGGCGCGTGATCGAAGTCGGCTGCGGCTGGTCGTCCCTCGTGACCGCGCGCGTCAACCGCGAATGCCTCGATCTGGCGGTCGATGTCACCTGCATCGAGCCGTACCCACCCGAGTTCCTGAGCGAGCGTTCGATCCCCGGGATGAGCCGCCTTGTCGTCTCGCCGGTGCAGGAAGTCCCGCTGGAGCGCTTCCTCGAGCTCGACGCTGATGATGTGCTGTTCATCGATACCGCGCACGTCATCAAGACCGGGGGCGACGTCCAGTTCCTCTTCCACGAGGTCGTTCCGCGGCTGCGTCCGGGGGTCATCGTCCACGTGCACGACATCTTCCTCCCGTGGGACTACCCACAGGAATGGGTGCTGGGCGGTCGGGCCTGGAACGAGCAGTACCTGCTCCGGTCGTTCCTCAGCTTCAACGACGCGTTCGAGGTGCTGTTCGGTGTCGCGTGGATGACCCACCACCACCGCGAGGCGTTGGTGGCCGGCCTGCCCGGCGGGGAGGCGGCGATGCGGGACGGCGGCGGCTCGTTCTGGATGCGCCGGCGCCGGTAGCGTCGCGCGACCGATCCCGTCGCGGCGACGGCGGCGGCCTATGCGCCCAGATCGAGGAGGGTGCGCAGGCGCTCCCGCATCACGTCGACAGACGCGGTCTGCCGCACGACCTCCTGCCCCGCCGAGGAGAGGCGTCGCCAGAGCCCGTCGTCCTCGTACAGCTCCACGATCCGCGCGGCGATCCCTTCAATGTCGTCGGCGACGAGCATGTTCTCCCCGTCGACCGCACCGAGCCCCTCGGCGCCCGTCTCGGTCGTCACGACCGGCAGGCCGGCGCCGAGGCTCTGGGTGACCTTGCCCTTCATGCCCGCGCCGTAGCGCAGCGGTGCGGCGAGCAGACGTGAGCCGTCCAGCAGCGGCTGGAGTTCCTCAACCCACCCGGTCACGTCGACGTTCGGTCCGGCGAGCGCCTCGATCTCGGGCGTCGGCTTGGATCCGGCGATCGTCACGCGCACGTCGCCGAGCCGCTGCCAGACGATCGGCATGATCGACTGGATCAGCAGCAGTGCCGCGTCGACGTTCGGCGGGTGCTCGAAGCCGCCGACGAAGAGGATGCCCGTTCGTCCCTCCGGCGGCGGTACGACCGCGGCCACCTCGTTCGCGTTCGGGACGACGAGCACCGTCGCCTCCGGCGCCGCCTCCTCGATCGGCGGCCGCTCCTCGTCGCTGACGACGAGCGTCGCGTCGCTGCCACGCACGATTCCGAGCTCGAGTGCTTCCATCGTCGCCGCCTTGCGGACGGCGTGTGGCTCGCCGAGCTCGGCGCGTCGTCGCTCACGCACGAAGTGGAGGTCGACCGTGTCGTAGGCGATCACCGCGCCCGGAGCGTGCTCGCGGATCAAGTGCATGTGCTTTGGGGCGACGTACGGGCGGCTTACGATCGCGAGCTTGAGGTGCGGCCCGATCCGCGCGATCTCCTCGCCGACCCACGCGTCGCCGTAGACCACCTCGATCCCGCGCGACTGCAGCTGGGAGGTGTACGGCTCGATCGGATTGAGGTCGTCGGGGACGAACGTGACGCGGCACCCAAGGTCGAGGAGCGTCTCGAGCAGCCGGAACATCCGCAGCGAGCCTGAATCCTGGTCAGGCGTCGGGACGCGGTGGTCTATGACCATCACGTGCGGGCCCCGGTTGCGGTTGCTCGCGCGGGGGACGTTCGAATGCGCCATCCGCAGGTGGTCGGCCTCCAGCTGCGCCTTCCACTTTTCGACGAACTTGTGCTGGTTGATCGCCTGGTAGCGCTTGCCGCCGGTCGTGAGGTCGGTACCGGCCGACGCGCCCTCGTGGTGAACGACGTGCGCCGTCGGCTCGTACATCACGCGGTAGCCCTTCGCCCGCAGCGAGAAGCAGAGGTCTGTGTCCTCGTAGTACATCGGCACGAACCGCTCGTCGTAGCCGCCGAGCTCCGCGAACAGGTCGCGCCGCACGAGCAGGCAGGCGGCCGATCCATAGTCGACCTCGCGCACGTAGTTGAACTCGTGGTGCTCCGGAGGCCCGCCGTTGCCGAAGTTCCAGCCGCTCCCGTCGCGGAAGACGATCCCGCCGGCCTCCTGCACGCGTCCGTCGGGGTACAGGAGCTTGGGCGCGACCGCGCCGATGTCATCCGCTGACGCGGCGCGCGCGACCAGGGCGCGCAGCCAGCCAGGCGAGACCTCCACGTCGTTGTTCATCAGCACGAGGTATCTGCCGCGCGCCTGGGCGGCGGCGCGGTTGACACTCCGCAGGTAGCCGGTCCCCGGGGAGTCGTCGAGGATGCGAGCCCCGCGCACTGCCGCCCAAAGGCGTGCGTTCTCCTCGTCGCCGGCGTCGTCGACGACGATCACTTCGAACGACGGGCCCTCGGTGCGGGAGGCGATCGATCGGAGGCAGGCCTCGGTGATGTCCGCACCGATGTACGCGGGAATCACCAGCGACACGAGCGGTTGCTCGGAGGTCGGCAGCTCGATCGGCGCAATCGGGGTTGCGTCCTGCTTGTGCTCCGGCGGCGAGGAACTGCGGCCGACCGCTCGCGCTGCCGTGCGCAACGTCCACTGAACGGCGCGCCCCCGCCGAGAGTCGCGGCCTCCGAGCGTGCGGTACAGCACGCCGCGCACCCGTTGGAAGCCGTTCCAGACGACCGATTCGCGGATGCGATGCAGCTCGGCGACCTCGCCTGCGTGCGCTTCGATCAGCCGGCGTGTCTCCAATCTGGCGGCTTCGATCTGCCGTGACTGCTCCGCACAGCGGTCGTAGCTCGCGTCGAGCTCGGCCCGCAGGCGGGCTGTTCGTTCCTCGACGGCCCGCTCGGCGAGCGCGCGCGCCGTCTCGGCCTCCTCCAGCCGGCGTTGCGCGAGCGTCGCCTCCTGCCGTGCATTCGCCGCACGGTCGACGTACTCGTTGATGATGCCGAGCTCGAAGTCATTGAGCTGAGACTCGGCGGGCAGCTCCGGCAGATCGCCTTGAGCGGCGACGCCGACGAGATACATCGCCGGCGGCGGACTCGCCAGGTGCCACTCCTGGCCGACTCTGCGCACGGAGAATCCGCGGAACTCCGGTCGCTCGACCGCCTCGAGCGATGCGATCCGAGACCCCGCTGCTGCGCGTTGACCGTAGAGCCGCACCGCGGGAAAGCGCTCGCTCAGGAGCGCGTGGAACTCGCTCACGGTCAGCTCGTGCTCATGGAACGGGTTGCGCTGCCCCGTCGCATCTGTGTACATGCGTCGGTCGGGCGTCGACATGACGACGATCCCGTCGGGTGCCAGCAGGCGCGTGATGCCTTCGAGGACCCGGACATGATCGTCGACGTGCTCGATCAGCTCGAACGCGACGACCATGTCGAACTCGCGTGGCGCGAGTGCCTCGAGTTCGAGCGCCGAGCCCAGGCGGTACTCGAGATTCCGCGCGGCGTAGTTCAGCCGCGCGTGCTCGACGGTCAGCTCGTCGACGTCTATGCCGAGAACGGAAGCAGCCGACCCGGCGAGGATCGCGCTGCCGAAGCCCTCTCCGCTCCCGATGTCGAGCACCCGGCGACCGTCCGCGAGTTGCGCGGCCCAGAGATACCGGTGGTAGTGCTCGTAGATGACCTGGACGTCGGGCGCCCACGGCACACAGCGCTCGCCGGTCCAGTCGATGAGGCGGGGTGCCCCTGCGCGACGCTCGACCTCCATCAGGCCGGCAGCGTAGCGGGCGGCGGACGACAATGCCTCGCCACCGCCTGGAGCGCGTCGAGGCGCCATGAACGCTACGATCCGCGGCTTGGCGGCGAAGGAAGCACCCCTTGCGGCGGATAGTGAGCTGGTCGGGCTGGCGCGTCGCGCGGATCTGAAGGCGTTGCGGGATCGGCTGACGCCCCACGGTCCGCACGACGACAACGGCCGGGACGTCCTCGATCGGTGACGGGCAGTGGAGTTCGGGGCGACGCACGCCCATCGCTGCTGGAGCGCCTCCCACGGCTGCCTCGTCGGCGGCTTCCAGACGATCTTCGCCAGCCGGCGCGGCCTGACGCCGTGCGGTCGGCATCGAGCCGCCGTGGCGACGATCGGGCGCGGCGGGCCGCGCTGCTCGGTGCGGCCGGAGTCGTGCTGCTCGTCGTGCTCGCGATCCACGGCTTTCTTCCCGGTCAGCTGAATGACGGGCCGTGGGGCCTGTTGCTCGAAGGCGATCTGCGTTGCCTGGATCGGATGGGGCTCGACGCACTGCGTGGTAGCTGCGACCAGGTCGGCGTGCCGGCCGGCTACCCCTTTCTGACGAGCGGCCCATTCATCGCCGTCGGATCGCTCGTCATGCGCGTGCCCGGAATCGGGTCGTACGAGGCATACCTGATCGCCGGCGGCCTCTTCGACGCGCTCGCCCTCGCCGGCGGGTATGCGCTGATGCGGACGCTCGGCGCGGGCCGCGCCGTCGCGCTCGCCACCGCCGGCGCGTACCTTGTCACGCCGTCGATCGTCGGAATCGGGTCGTTCGGCGGAACCTTCACTGGCTTCACCTTGCTGCCCGCGTTCGCGTTCCTCGACATCTGGACGATGCGGACGCTCGAGCGCGCCGGCCGCCGAGGAGCGGTTGCCGTGATGGTCGCCTATGCCGCGACGAGAGTCGCCGCGCTCTTCCTCGACGGCTATTCGTTCGTCGCCGCGGCGCTCGTCACGGCCGCCCTCTGGCTCCCGTGGCTGCTGCGGCGCTCGATCGACCTGCGGATTCGCCTCATGGGCGCGGCCACGGTCGTCGGATCCCCGCTGATCGCCTATCTGCTCTACCGCTGGTACGCACCGGCGCTGGTCGACCCGGCGCCGCTCGAGCTGTTCCGCGCGATGGGGCTCGACCTCTGGACGCTCGTGCGACCGTCTCAGTACCTTTGGCTGGCGGACGGCCTCGGTGTGTCGACCCCCCACGCGCACTTGTGGGGTGACGGGACCAACGCGCAGTTCAACTACGCGGGCTTCGCATGCGTCGCGTTGGCCGCCGTGGCGCTCGGGCGCCGGTGGCGTGCCCCGCACGTCGCCGGGATCGCCGCCGCAGGCGCTGTGGCGTTCGTGCTTGCGCTCGGCCCCTCGCTGAAGGTCGACGACGCTCGCCCCCATGCGCTTGACATCTCGCAGGTGACCTACGAGAGCTACCTGATGCCGGCGAGCGCGGCAGACCTCTCGCTTCCGTGGGACGGTGCGTTCGCCGCCGTGCCCGGCCTCGAGCACATGCGCGCCGTCTATCGATGGAGCATCGTGACCCGCATGAGCATGGTCGTCTTGGCAGGTCTCGCGGTCGCCCTGCTCCTGCGGCGGAGTCGATTGCTCGGCCTCGCGGTCGCGTGCATCGCGATCGCCGAGCTCGCCCCGAACGTCCCACTGCTGCTCGACCAGCACCGCGCGCGGCACGAGCAGCGGGTCGCGTTCGCGAACGCCGTACTGCCCGAACTCGAGGACGCCACGCGGAGCGGCGAGCGCGTGCTGTTCCGCAGCGCGGCGCCGACCGGCGTCGACTACGTGGTCAACTTCCTCGCGGCCAGCGCGGGCGTCCGCTCCTACAACGCCGGTGGCGACAAGAACGCCGTCCATGCCGCCGCGTCGCGACCGCCTGAGGTCGCGGCCGTCGCGGCGCAGGACGCGGCGCCGGACACCGTGGCGTCAGCCTTCGCGACCGGAGGCCTCGATGCGCTCGTGCTCACCGACTTCGATCTGCGGCTCGCCGCATACGCATGGCCGCCCGAGCCGTCCCAGCGGTCCGCGACGCGGGAGGCGTTCGCGGCCGTGATCGCCGATCCGCGATTCGCGGTGGACCGCCGCGAATGGTTCACGGTCGTCCGGTCAGCGGATCGCTGAACGGAGCCGCACCGTCAGCCGGCGCGCCGTCGCCGTCCGCCGTGCGTCATCCTGTAGGACCGTGCTGGACCGTCTCCCCACGTTCTCGGTCGCCCAGTTCAGAAAGCTGACCTGGGTCGCGCTGTTCTTCCTCACCGCCGTCGTGCTGACCGGCGCGGCGGTGCGGCTGACCGGATCGGGGCTCGGCTGCCCCGACTGGCCGCAGTGCCACGGCAGAGCGGTGCCGCCGCTGGGCTTCAACACGTTCGTCGAGTACGGCAACCGCCTCTTCTCGGCCGCGATCGGCTTCATCTCGCTGTTCGTCTGGTTCGCCGCCTGGCGTCGCCGGCCGTACCGCCGGGACCTCTTCCTCGTCGCCGCGCTGCTCCCGCTCGGCTGCCTTGGGCAGGGCGTCCTCGGCGGCTTCACGGTGATGAACCACCTCGCGCCGGGCTTCGTGATGGCGCACTTCCTGCTGTCGATGCTGATCCTGATCGCCGCCGTCTGGCTGGTCTGGCGGGCGCGCTACGAGGACGACGACGAGCGGCCGCGCAGCGAGGATCCGTGGACGGTCTGGCTCGTGCGCGCCTGCGCCGTGCTCGGCGCCGTCGTGATCGTGCTCGGCACGCTCGCGACCGCCGCCGGTCCGCATCCGGGCGACAACGACGGCGAGCTGGTCCACCGGCTCGACTTCAAGGGCGTCGAGACGCTCGTCTGGCTGGTCCACCGCCATGGCGTCGCCGCGACGACGCTCGGCCTCGCCGTGATCGCGGCCTGGTTCATGGCCCGCCGCCGCACGACCAACGCTCAGCTGACCGAGTCGCTCACGCTCTGCGGCATCCTGATGGCCGCCCAGGGCCTCGTCGGCTCCGTCCAGTACGCGCTCAAGCTGCCGGCCGACTTCGTCTGGGTCCACGTCACGCTCGCGACGATCACGTGGATAGCGCTGCTGTGGGCGGTCGGCGCCGCCGGGCGCGTCGGGACCCCCGTCGCCCGCCGCGGCGACGACGCCGGCGCTCCGTCGGTCGGCGCCGAGGCGATCGCCAAGCCGGTCCCGCCCGCGGCGCTGCGGTAGACGCGGCGGACCGCTTCCTGCTCTCCCAGAGCGGTGGCCGGAGCACGCCGCGAGAGAGCGCGCGGAAACCGCCCCCGACCGATCATCTAGCATCGATCCCATGCGGGAAGCACCGAGCTCTGCGCCGTGGAACGACGGCACGGACAGCTCGTTGACGATCCTCGTCGTCGACGACGAGTCCGATCTGCGCGAGATGCTGACGCGCTCGTTCTCGCGCGAGGGCCATCGCGTCCTGTCGGTCGCCGACGGCCGCGCGGCGATCGACCGCGCGAGCAGCGAGACCTTCGACGTCGTGCTGCTCGACGTCGCGCTCGGCCCCGGCCCCGACGGATACGAGGTCTGCCGCACGCTGCGCGCACGCAGAAACGTCGTGCCGATCATCATGCTGACCGCGCTCGACAGCGAGGCCGACGCGGTCCTCGGCCTGGAGGCCGGCGCCGACGACTACGTCACCAAGCCGTTCGGGCTCGCCGAGCTGCGCAGCCGCATCCGCGCCGTCCTGCGGCGCGCCGGCACGCGGCCGATGGCGAGCAGCGGCGAGATCGTCGCGGTCGGGCCGATCCAGCTCGACCGCGCCCGCCGCGAGGTCTGCATGAACGGCGAGCCGGTCCACGTCACCTTCTCGGAGTTCGAGCTGCTGGGCGCGCTGATGGCCGACCCCGGCCGGCTGCGCAACCGTCAGGAGCTGCTGCGGGCGATCTGGGGCGACAGCGCCTATCGCGACCCGCGCGCGATCGACGTCCACGTCCGTCACCTGCGCGAGAAGCTCGAGCCCGAGCCCGACCGGCCCCGCCACATCGTCACCGTGCGCGGCGCCGGCTACCGGCTGCAGGCCGGCTAGGGAGCGCGATGCGGCGCCTCGGCGCGCTCGGCGGACTCGGCGCGCTGGGCCTGCGCGGACGGATCGTCGGCGCGCTCGTGCTGACCGCCGCCGTCACGCTCGCGGTCGCGGCGCTCGGCCTGCTGCCGCCCCTGGAGCGCCGGCTGCGCGACGCCGAGCTGCGTGCCCTCGTCGACAAGGCGGTCGAGCTGAGAGGCGGCTTCGAGTCGCTCGACGGCCACCAGCTCGCGATCAACTCCAACGCGCTCGGCGGCCTCGGGCTGGAGCTGGTGCGCACCAGCGGCGCCTCGGAGGTCTACCTGCTCGACTCCGCGCACGCGCTGCGGCTGCGCACCGCCGACCGCGCGACCGCCGCCGCCGACCCCTTCGACGACGTCGCCGAGGCCCGGCGAGGGCGCCGCCTCGTCGCCAGCTCGGTGACGCACGAGGGCGACGAGGTCGTGCGCGTCGCGATCCCGCTGCGGATCGACGGCGGCCTCTACGTGCTCGCCGCGCGCAAGCAGGTCTCTGAGATCCGCGACGCCGTCGGGGTCGTCCGGCGCGCCTTCGGGACCGCGGCGCTGAGCGGGCTGGCGATCGCGCTGCTGCTCGGGCTCGGCCTCGCGGCGACGCTCGTGCGGCGCCTGCGACGGCTGCGCGACGCGACCGTCAACCTCGCCGAGCACGGCCCGGTCGACGAGGTTCCGGCCGACCGCAACCGCGACGAGGTCGGCGACCTCGCCCGCTCCTTCGCGGCGATGCAGCGCCGGCTCCACCAGCAGGAGGAGGCGCGGCGGGCGTTCGTCGCGACCGCCTCGCACGAGCTGCGCACGCCCGTCGCCTCGCTGCGCGGGATGCTGGAGCTGCTCGACGACGAGCTGGCCCACGGCGAGGTCGACGGCGAGGAGGCCCGCCGTCAGGTCGCCCGCGCGCTCGCGCAGGCGCGCCGCCTCGGCCGTCTCGCCGCCGACCTGCTCGACCTCAGCCGCATCGACGCCGAGGTCGCGCTGCGCAGGGAGCCGGTCGAGCTCGGCGAGCTGTCGCGCGCGGTGCTGGCCGAGTTCGAGCTCGGCGCCGGCCCCGGCGAGCGGCGCCCGGCGCCGGTGCTCGACGAGGACGGCCGCGGCGAGGACGGCGTCTGGGCACTCGCCGACCCGGGCGCGGTCGCGCAGATCCTGCGGATCCTGCTCGACAACGCGATGCGCGCCAGCCCCGACGACACGCCCGTGCACGTCTCGCTGCGGCCGCCGCCCGGCGACGGGCCGGCGGCGCTGATCGTCCGCGACGAGGGGCCGGGCGTGCCGCCGCAGGAGCGCGAGGCGGTCTTCCGGCGCTTCTCGCGCGGGACCGGCGCCAGCGGCGGCGGCTTCGGCCTCGGCCTCGCGATCGGCCGCGAGCTGGCCGAGCGGATGGGCGGCTCGCTCGTGCTGGAGGAGGCCGGTCCGCCGGGCGCGACCTTCACGCTGCGGCTGCCGGTCCCTCCGCCGCACGACCACGACGGCGACGACGACGGCGGCGCGGCTTCCGCTTAAGCGTCGACCTGCGAGCGGCGCGCGACCGACGCGAAGCGGTCGTTGAGGAGCCGCATCGCCAGCTCGTAGGCGGGCGGGAAGAGGCGCTGCGCGAGGTGGCCGACGCGGATGTCGGCCGAGGTGTAGACCAGATAGCGGTCGCGCTCGATCCCGTCGAGGATCCGCTCGGCGACCTGCTCGGGACTCTTGGCGTGGCGCTCGAACTGCCGCACGAGCGCGGCGGCGGCCGGCTTGGTGCGGTCGACGCCGACGATCTCGGTCGTCTGCACGATCGGCGTGCGGACGCCGCCGGGGCAGACGAGGCTGACGCCGATGCGGTGGCGGCGCAGGTCGAAGCGCAGCACCTCCGAGACGCCGCGCAGGCCGAACTTCGCGGCGCTGTAGGCGGCATGCCACGGCAGCCCGAAGAGGCCGGCGGCCGAAGAGACGTTGACGACGTGGCCGCCGCGGCCGGCGGCGATCATCGGCGGCACGAACTGCTCCAGCACGTGGATCGGTCCCATCAGGCTGACGTCGACGGTGCGCCGCCAATGGCGGTGCTCGAGCCGCTCGATCGGCCCCCAGACCGATATCCCGGCGACGTTCATGACGACGTCGACGCTGCCGTGCGCGCCGTGGACCTCCTCCGCGAGCGCGACGACCGCGTCGTGGTCGGCGAGGTCGGCCGCTCCCGACCAGGCGACCGTCCCGCCGGCCCGCGCGACCCGCGCGACCGTCTCGGCCAGCCCCTCCTCGTTCACGTCGGTCAGCAGCAGGACGGCGCCGCGGCCGGCGGCGGCGAGCGCCGTCGCGCGGCCGATCCCGCTCGCCGCGCCGGTGATCAGGCAGCGCCGGCCGCGCAGCTCCGGAACCGGCGCCCGCCGGCGGCTCATCGCGCCCCGCCCCGCCCGGCGAGCAGCCGCAGCCGGCCGCGCAGCCCGCCGCCCGACGGCGAAGGCGGCGGGTCGAGCGGGACGCGCAGCGAGTTGAGCGTCATCGCGAGCATCTCGTAGTGGCCGACGAGCAGGCAGAGCTCGATCAGCTCGCGCTCGTCGAAGGCGGCCGCCAGCTCGTCCCACAGCTCCTCGCCGATCGCGCCGTCGGCATGGAGCGCGTCGGCCGCGCGCAGCACGAGCCCCTTGCGGCCGCGCCAGGACTCGCCGATCGTCTCCTCGGCCCGCACCCGCGCGATCTCCTCGGCGGTCAGCCCGGCGCGGCGGCCGATCCGCTCGTGGTGGTCCCACTCGTAGTCGCAGCCGGTGTTCGCGGCGACGCGCAGGATCGCCAGCTCGGTCTCCGCGCGCGCCAGCGTGCCGCCCGGCATCAGCCCGCCGGCGAAGATCAGCCAGCGGCGGAACAGCCCGCGGTGGCGGGCGAGCGTCGTGAAGATGTGCGGCACCTCACGGCCGATCACGGCCCCGGCGACGCGCACGAGCACGGTGTTGACGAGCCCGATCTCGCGGCGTCCTCCAGGCGCGATCCGGGGCGCGGGCGCAGACATGGCGGAGGATGGTACTCGCGCGTACCGAGGGTGTCAACGCGCAAGGCACCGGCGGCGGTCGCGCGGCGCCGCGCCGCCCTGGCGCGCGGACGCCCGCGGCGGTCGTTCGCCGCGATCGTCCGCGACCACGATCGGCGGGCCGCTTCTCTAGGGTTTCGGGGCATGCCGCTCCCCGCCCGCGCACGCCCGCTGCGCCTGCGCGCGCTCGTCCTCCTCCTCGCCGTCGCCGGCTGCGCGTGCCTGCTCGCCGCGCTCCCGGCCCGCGCCGCCGCGGAGCCGAGCGCGGTGCTGGCGCTGATGCCGCTCTCGCCCGACACGCCGGCCGGCGTCGAGCCGCTGCCCGACCAGGAGCCGCCGGAGGGCGCGGGGCTGCCGGAGGTGCTCGGCTACCTCAACGGCCACCCGGAGTTCGCGCTCGGCGCGATCAGCGCGACGCAGTCCGGCTACAGCCAGGTGCAGGCGCTGCTCGACATCACCGCCGGGACGCGCACCTCCAAGAGCACCTACGACCCCTCGACGCCGCCGTCGCTGCGCTTCGTCCAGGACGGCGACGGCGGCCTGATCGTCGACTGGATCTCGGCCGTCCTGCGCGCCGACAGCGCGCCGGCCGACATCACGCCGGGCCTGCTCGCAAGCTCGATCCCGGGCGGCGTCGGCTACGTCGGCATCGACGAGCAGCCCAACCTCGAGGCGGTCGCGGCCGCGAACCGGGACGGCGCGATCCCGTCGGTCTCGATCGGCCCCGGCTGGTCGGTCGCGCTGCGCGTCAAGGAGATGCTGAGAGAGCACCGCTTCGTCGTCGCGCTGCTGCCGCCCGGCTTCGACGGCGACCGCCAGCTCGACCAGCTGATCGCCGACCGCGCCCCCGACCAGCTGCTGATCGCCGAGCAGGCGCCGCCGCCGTTCCGCGGCCCGCAGTTGCTGTGGGCGGGGATCGCCGGGCTGCGCGAGGGAAGCGGCGGCAGCTTCACCTCCGCTACCACCCACCTCGACGGCGTCGCTGCCGGCATCGACCTGCTGCCGACCGTCCTCGACCACCTTGGCGTCGAGGTCCCCGACGGCGTCCGCGGCCAGCAGATCCGCCTCTCCGGCACGCGCGACGCGGCGGTGATACACGACCTCGACGACCGCCTCAGCGTGATCTCGGCGCGGCGGATGCCGGCGCTGCAGACCTTCCTCTACACCTGGCTGGCGGTCGTGCTGCTCGCCGGGATCGTGCGCGACCGCGCCGGCGTGCGCTACGCGCTGCGGCTCGGCGGCCTCGCGATGATGTGGCTGCCGTTCATGGTGCTCGTCACCGCCGCGTTCGCGCCCTCCAGGCAGGCGGAGCTGTTCACGCTCGCCGGCGGCTGCTTCCTGCTGGCTCTGCTGACCGACCGCCTCGTCCCATGGCCGCGCGGGCCGGCGGTGCCGGCGATCGCCGGCCTGCTCGCCTACGCGGCCGACCTCGTCAACCACTCGCACCTCATCATCCGCTCGCTGCTGGGTCCGAGCCCGCGCTCGGGCTCGCGCTTCTACGGCCTCGGCAACGAGCTGGAGATCGTGCTGACGGTCCTGCTGCTGATCGCGATCGCGGCGGCGCTGCGGCGGCGCGAGCGGACCCGAGGCGGCGCGATCGCGTTCGTGCTCGGCGGGATCGTGCTCGCGGCGGTGATGGGCTCCGGCCGGCTCGGCGCCGACGTCGGCGGCATCTTCACGGTCGCCGGCGGCGCGGCGGTCGCGACGCTGCTGATGCTGCCGGGCGGGGTGACGAAGAAGGCGCTCGGGATCGCGGCGCTGACGCCGCTCGCCGGCCTCGCCGCCCTCGCCGCGATCGACCTCGTCTCCAGCGGCGACGGCCACTTCACGCGCACCGTCCTGCACGGCAGCGTCAGCGACCAGATCGACACGTTCGAGCGCCGCTACACGCTCGCGTGGAACATCCTCAAGAGCGGCTACGCCCCGCTGCTGCTGTTCCTCTGCATCCTCGCGGTCACCTACGCCTACAAGTACCGCAGACGGATCTACGGGCTGAGGGTCGAGGCCGACCCGGTCTGGCGCGCCTGCCTCTTCGGCGGCCTCGGCGCCGCCGTCTCCGGCTCGCTCTTCAACGACTCCGGCCCGGTGCTGCTGTTCATCGGCGTCGTCGCGCTCGTCTTCCTCACGACCTACCTGCGCGCCGGCCCGGACGGCCCGGCGGCCGCCGGCGCCGCGCCGCCCGGCGAGACGGGGACCGCGGCGCCGCCGGCGCCGGTTCCGGCCGCGCCCTAGCGCGAGCTGCTCGGCGCCGAGACGACTGCCCCTACGGCCGTGCGGCGCCGTCCGCGGAAGCCGGACGGGTTCGACGCGATCGGACAACGGCGTCGTCTCTGATGCGCAGACCGAGGGCCTCCCGCTCCCGCTGCTCGTCGCGGATTGCCTGCACCTTGAGGCGCCAGCCGTCGCCACGTGCACGGCGCTCGGTTGCCGAAGTGCGTCGGGGGATATCCCATGCTTCCGCCATTGGCCCAGTCTCCCACGAAAAGCTCAAGAGGCACTCAGGTTCGGACGCTTCGCCCACCGAAGCGGTCCGCCAGGCGCCAGGACGGCAACGGAGATCGTGCCGCCGACGGTTTCGAGTGTTCCCCGCATTCGTTGCCACAACGCCGTGATCGAGACCAAGCTCTCGGCGATCTCGCAGAGATCGGGAGGCGGCATGACGTCGAGGGTGTCGAGGATCGGCAACGTTCGTTGCTCAAGCCAGCGACGACGAGCGTCGCCCAGCGCCTCGTCGATCTTGTCAGCGTCCAAGCCGACCGACTCGAGTCGGTCGTAGAACGAAGCCAGCAGAGCGGGGTGGACCCCATTCATCATCGTGCTCACACCGTCTGCTTGCGCGAACGCCTTGACCAGCGCGTTACGCGGGCCGTGGCAGCCGCCTGTTGCGATCTCCCAGTAGCGGAGTCCTGGAATGCCCACGCCGTCGAACGTGAACTCGACGTATCTCGGCCAGAACGCGCCATCCGGGAAGCTGACCAGGACCAGCCCGCCTGCCGTCGGGGAACCGACGTCGTTGGGTGTGCGACGGGTCAGGGACAGCAACGCCACATCCTCGATCGCACGAGAGGTCGACGCGTCGACCGGCACGTCGGAGAGGACGTCTCGCCGGACATCGGCGATCAATCGCCGATGTCTCCTGTGGAGTGCGCTCTCGGCTGCGGCGTCGAGCCCGGGAAGTCGCTCGGACGCCCTCCACGCCCGTCGCTCGATCGCGACGATCTCTCTCAGCTGCTCGGCTACCCCAGCCGGCACTGGCTCGTCCGACTCTGCTTCCATCGATTCCTGCATGAAGCGGTCCTGCGCTTCGTGCAGAAGCGTCGTGACGAGGCCGGCCGTTCGTGCCCGGCGCAGTTCGGGCCCTGCCGTCGCGATCCGCTCGGCGAGGCGTGCGTCGAGGAAAGAGAGGAGATGCTCTGCCTGCTTCACGATGTCTTCGTGCGCGTCGCCACCGAACTTGTGGCGATACTCGCTGAGGAGCGTTCCCCACGGGACGTCGATGAGCGTCGCGAGACCGTAGACCAGCGCTGCGGTCGGCTCATTGTCCGAAAGCGGGTGGATCTTCTCGACGCCGGTGTAGACCTTCTGGCCGGCGGGACCCGAGATCGTGACCGCGCTATCGGCAGCAAGGACAGCGCAAGCAGAAGTCATGATCGCGACCTGTGCCGTCATCCAGGCGAACCTATCGACCTCCTGGGAGCGGCGTCGCATACAACAACACTTATCGGTGCAAAGGTGGCGCCGCCGTCGGCGCCACCGGGCCGCGGGCGTCGGCCATCGGCAGGCGCGGGTCGGTCGGCTGACCCTCCCAGCTGGCGCGGACCCAGGCGTGGGCCGGGTCGTCGAAGAAGGCGAGCGAGCGCGCGCCCGCGGGGCCGGCGAGGACGTTGAGGTAGTAGAGGTCGTAGCCGGGCAGCGCCACGCACGGACCGTGGTAGCCGCGCGGGATCAGGAAGGCGTCGCCGTGGCCGACCTCGACGGTCGCGTCGATCTCGCCGTCGGCGGTGTAGGTGCGGTGGAGGCCGACGCCGCCGGGCGAGCGCAGCTCGAAGTAGTAGATCTCCTCCAGCACCGCCTGGCCGCGGCCGCTCGGCTCGTCGTCGTCGTGCTTGTGCGGCGGGTAGGAGGAGGTGTTGCCCTCCGGCGTCAGCAGCTCGACGCAGGTCAGCCGGTCGGTCTCGAACGCGTCCGGGTGGAGGAAGTTGTTGACCTGGCGGGTCGCCGAGCCGGCGCCGCGCACCTCGACCGGCACCTCCTCGGCCGGGCCGTAGCGGACCGGCAGCCGTCTGCGCGCGTTCGCGTACGGCAGCGCCAGCCGCGCCGGCGCCGACCCGCGGTTGACGATCCGCGCCACGCAGTCGCGCGGGAGGTAGGCGAAGTCGGTCACGCGCGCGAACGGGTCGTCGCGGCCGATCAGCTCGATCCGCTCGCCGTCGGCCTCGACGACGATCGCGCCGCCGGCGAGCGGCAGCACGGCGTGCTCGTCGGCCTCGGTCTCCAGCGTGCGGGCCTCGCCCGGCGCCAGCTCGACGACGCGCAGGCCGCAATGGGCCCAGCCGGCGTCGGCCGGCGCGATGTGGAGCGGGTCGTCGCCGTCGCGGGCGCTGCCGGCGGGGCGGTGGAGGGGATGGGTCACAGGTGGGCCTCGACTTCCTCGGCGGTGGGCATGGCGGCGGCGCACAGGAGGCGGCCGGCGACGATCGCGCCGGCGGCCGAGGCGAAGCGCAGCACGCGCTCCAGCGGCCAGCCGGCGAGCAGTCCGTGGCAGAGCGCGCCGCCGAAGGCGTCGCCGGCGCCGAGGCCGCAGACGACCTCGACCGGCGTCGCCGGCAGCTCGACGACCTCGCCGGCGCGCGTCGCGCCGAGCACGCCGGCCGGTCCCTGCTTGACGATCGCGATCTCGGGACCGAGCTCCAGCAGCGCCTGCGCCTGCTCGCGCGGCGGCAGGTCGCCGACGGCGACGGCCGCCTCGGCGCGGTTGCCGACGACGACGGTCGCGTGCCTGACCGCCTCCGCGGACCAGTCGGCGTGGCGCTCGCCCTCCGGCCACAGCATCGGGCGGTCGTCGAGGTCGTGGACGGCCAGCCGGCGGCGCCCCTCGCCGGTGCGGAGGTCGAGCGCCGTCAGCACGGCGGTGCGGCTCGGTTCGCGCGAGAGCCCGGTGCCGGTCGTCCACACCAGCCCGGCGGCGGCGATCGCGTCGGGGTCGAGCTGCTCGACCGACACTTCGAGGTCGGGCGCCGTCGGCTCGCGGTAGAACAGCAGCGGGAAGTCGTCGGGCGGGTGGACCTCGCAGAAGGTGACCGGCGTGCGCAGCCGCGGGTCGGTGCCGACCCAGCGGGCGTCGACGCCGTACGCGGCGAGCGCCTCGCGGCAGTAGACGCCCCACGGGTCCTCGCCGACGCGCGTCACGACCGCGCTGCGGCGGCCGAGCCTCGCGGCGGCGACCGCGACGTTCGTCGCGCTGCCGCCGAGGCCCTTGCGGAAGCTCTCGACGTCGGCGAGGCGGCGGCCGTGCTGCTCGGGGTAGAGATCGACGCCGATGCGGCCGATCGCGATCACGTCGAGCGCGCTCACGCCGCCACCTCGCTCAGCAGCGCCCGCATCCGCTCGGCGCTGCGCCGCACGTCGACGACCGGGCCGCCGCCGGCCGGCGGCTCGGCGTCGAGCATCACGTCCTGCTCCAGCACGTACCAGCCGTCGTAGCCGGCGCCCTCCAGCAGCGCGACCAGCGCGGCGACGTCGACGTCGCCGTCGCCGAGCGGCCGGTAGATGCCGGCGCGGACGGCCTCCGAGTAGGGCAGCTCGCCGCCGGCGACGCGCGCCGCCAGCGCGGCGTCGACGTCCTTCACGTGCACGTGCGCGACGCGGTCGGCGGCGGCCCGCGCGAGCGCGACCGGGTCGGCGCCGCCGACCATCAGGTGGCCGGTGTCGAGGCACAGCTCGACCGCCGACCCCTCCAGCACGCGCTCGACCTGTTCGCGGCGCTCGACCAGCGTGCCGGCGTGGGGATGGAGCGCGCAGCGCACGCCGGCCTCCGCGCACAGCTCGCGGGCGGCGTCGAGGCCCTCCAGCAGCGCCGTCCAGCCGGCGTCGTCGAGCGCGCCGGCGGCGTCGTAGCCCTCCTCGCCGGTCGTTGCCGACAGCACCAGCATCCGCGCGCCGGCCTCGGCCAGCAGCGCGGCGGCGCGGCGGACCGGCGCCAGCCCGCCGGGCAGGTGGAGCGCCGCCGGCACGAAGGCGCCGACCAGCGCCATGTCGCCGCGCGCCAGCAGCGCGGCGGCGGCGCGCGGGTCGGTCGGCAGGAAGCCCTCCGGCCCGGCCTCGGTCGCGTGCAGGCCGAGCGCGCGCATCTCCTCCAGCACCCGCGCGGGCTCCAGCTGGACGCCCCAGCCGGGCACCTCGCAGACGCCCCAGGAGATCGGCGCCGCGGCGATCCGCTCGACGGCGCTCATGCGGCGCGCGCGAGGTCGACGACGGCCTTGACGACGCTGTCGCCGCGGACCGCCTCCAGCGTCGCCGGCAGCTCGTCGAGGCCGACCCAGTGGGAGATCAGCGGCGTGAGGTCGACGACGCCCGACTCCAGCAGCCGGATCGTCGCCGGGAAGGTGTGGTCGCCGATGTAGGTGCCGAAGACGACCAGCTCGCGGCGGGTGATCTCGACCTGCGGCACCTCGCCGTGGGCGCGCGCGTCCATCCCGAACAGCAGCACCCGTCCGCGCGGCGCGGCGTGCCCGATGGCGGCCGGCAGCTGGCTGCCGACGGCGTCGACGACGACGTCGGCGCCGACGGCGGTCCCGAGCGCGGCCTCCAGCGCCTCCGCGAAGCCCTCCGCGCGCGGGTCGAGCGCCGCGCTCGCGCCGATCCGCAGCGCGATCTCGCGGCGCAGCTCGCCCGGCTCGACGACCACGACGCGGCTGGCGCCGCCGGCGCGCAGCAGCGCCGCGAACATCAGCCCGATCGCGCCGGCGCCGAGCACGACGGCGGTCTCGCCGGGGACGAGGCGGGCCTGCTCGATCCCGTTGTAGACGCACGACAGCGGCTCGACGAGCGCGGCGACCCGCGCCGGGAGCGCGTCGGAGATCCGGTGGCAGGCGTGGGCCGGCGCGACGACGTGCGACGCCATCCCGCCGTCGCGGAAGATGCCGATCGTCGTGAACCGCTCGCAGTGGGCGAGCAGCCCGCGCTTGCAGGCGTCGCAGCCGCCGCAGTTGAGGTTGGGGGCGACGACGACGCGGTCGCCGACGGCGACGTCGAGCGCCTCCGGGCCGACCTCCGCGATCCGGCCGACCAGCTCGTGGCCGAGCACGCAGCCGGCCTTCGCCGGGTGGCCGGGCGGGTCGGCGAGGATGTGGACGTCGGTGCCGCAGACGCCGCACGCCTCGACCGCGATCAGCACCTCGTCGGGCGCCGCGATCGCGGGCACCGGCCGCTCGCCGAGCACCAGCCTGCCGGGGCCCTCGAAGATCGCGGCGCGCATCGTGCGCGCCGAGGTGGCGGTGGTCATCGGGCGACCTCTCTCTCGGTGGCGGTGGATCGGGCGGCGGCCGGTGCGGCGGCGGGCGGGGCCGGAACGGGGGCCGGCGGGGCGGCGTCGGCGGGCGGGGCGGCGGGGTCGGCGGCGGGTTCGGCCGCGTCGGGGCGCGAGGCGGTCCCGTCGGCCGGTGGGCCGTGGAAGCGCTGCAGGCGGGCGCGGTCGGCCTCGTACTCGGCCCGCAGCCGCTGCACGACGGGGTCGCCGGAGACCTCGGAGGGAGCGACGTCCCACCACACGCCGGCGCCCGGCAGGTCGACGTGCGGCAGCGTCTCGGCGACGACCACGGCGGAACCGTCGTGGGCGCGGGCGGCATCGAGCGCGGCGCGCAGCTCCCGCGGCGTCCGCGCCCGCCAGGCGCGCGCGCCGAGCCCCTCGGCGACGCGCGCGAGGTCGAGCGGCAGGTAGTCGCCGTCGAGGCGGCCGCCCGCCGTCGCGCCGCCGCTCGCCGCCGCGTCGCCCGCCGCCGCGCCGCCCCCGCTCGCCCCGTCGCGGGCGCGGAACTCGTTGCCGAACGAGCGGCCGGCCCGCATCATCTGCAGCCGGCGGATCACCTGGAAGCCGTGGTTCTCGCTGATCACGACGGTGATCGGCAGCCGCTCCTGCAGCGCCGTCGCCAGCTCCGAGGGCGCCATCAGGAAGGTGCCGTCGCCGATCAGCGCGATCACCTCGCCGGCCTCGCCCTGCGCCATCCGCACGCCGAGCGCCGCCGGCAGCTCGTAGCCCATGCAGGAGAAGCCGAACTCGATGTGGGCGTGGCGGCCGCCGGTCGCGTCCCACGCCTTCAGCACGTCGCCGGGCGGACCGCCGGCGGCGGCGATCAACGTGTCGCCGGGGCGGGCCGCCTCCTGCAGCACGCCGAGCAGCCGGCCCTGGCTCATCCCCTCCGGCCGGTCCTCGAACAGCGCCGCGGCGCGGGCCTGCGCCCACGCCGCGGCGCGTTCCTCGACGGCCGCTCGGTACGTCGCCGAGGGTGAGCGGCCGCCGTCGGCGAGCGCCGCGTTCAGCGCTCGCAGCGTGTCGCGGGCGTCGGACTCGAGCGCGAGCGCGCCCTGCTTATGCGCGTCGCGGCCGTCAACGTTGATTGCGACGAAGCGCACGTCGGGGTGCTGGAAGAGCGACTGCGACGCGGTCGGGAAGTCGGTCAGGCGGGTGCCGACGGCGATCACGAGGTCGGCCTCGGCGGCGACCGCGTTGGTCGCCGGCGTCCCCTCCAGGCCGATCCCGCCGAGCGCCCACCAGGCCGCCTCGCGCACGGCGCCCTTGCCGGCGAAGGTCTCGGCGACGGGGACGCCGAACCGCTCGCCGAGCTGCTCCAGCTCCGCCTGCGCGTCGCTGTAGAGGACGCCGCCGCCGGCGATCGCGAGCGGCCGCTCGGCCCGCGCGATCAGCGCCGCCGCCTCGGCGACCGTCGCCGGCTCGGGCTGCGGGCGGCCGATCCGCCAGGTCCGCTCGGCGAACAGCTCGGCGGGGAAGTCGTACGCCTCCGACTGGACGTCCTGCGGCAGCGACAGCACGACCGCGCCGGTCTCGCGCACGCTGGTCAGCACGCGCATCGCCTCCGGCAGCGCGGTCACGAGCTGCTCGGGGCGCTGGATCCGGTCGAACAGTCGCGCGACCGGGCGGAAGGCGTCGTTGACGGAGAGGTCGAGCGCGCTCGGCGCCTCGAGCTGCTGGAGGACCGGGCCCTGCCGGCGCGTCGCGTAGGTGTCGGAGGCGAGCAGCAGCAGCGGCAGCCGGTTGATCGTCGCCAGCGCGGCGGCCGTGACCATGTTGGTCGAGCCCGGGCCGATCGAGGCGGCGCACGCGAGCGTCTGACGGCGGCGGGTCGCCTTCGCGAAGGCGGTCGCGGCGTGGGCCATCGACTGCTCGTGGCGGGCCTGCAGGTAGGGGAGGCCGGCGCCGTGCTCCTCCAGCGCCTGTCCGAGGCCGGCGACGTTGCCGTGGCCGAAGATGCCGAACAGGGCCGGCACGAGGCGGCGGCGGTCGCCGTCGCGCTCGCTGTGCTGAGCGGACAGGTACCGCACGATCGCTTGGGCGGTGGTCAGGCGGACGGTGGGCACGACCGGTCTCTCCTCGGACGGGCGGGGTCAGTGACAGCTGACAACAGCTCTGGACAAAAACTAACACCATGATGTTCGGACGTGGTAGAAGTGTTGCGTCCATGTGAGAGAGATGTGGTCGGGCGCCGGGGCCGACCGGTCCGCGAAGGGAGATTCATGGAAGGTCGCTGGACAGTCGTACGGAGAGCCGGAGCGCTGGTCGCGCTCGGCGCCGCCGCTGCGCTGGCCGCCGCCGCGTCGCCCGCCGCAGCGGCGGAGGAGCCGGCGAAGCTCAACGCGATGTTCATCGGCGCCCACCCCGACGACGAGGCCGGCCTGCTGCCGACCTACGGCATCTGGGACGAGGCGTTCGGGGTCCGCACCGGCGTCATCACGGTGACGCGCGGCGAGGGCGGCGGGAACGCCGCCGGCCTGGAGGAGGGCGCGCCGCTCGGCATCCTGCGCGAGCGCGAGGAGCGCCGCGCGGTCGGCCGCGCCGGCATCCGCAACATCTACAACCTCGACCTGCAGGACTTCTTCTACACCTACTCGGTCCCGCTCACGAGACAGGTGTGGAACTACGACGTGGCGCTCGAGCGCACCGTCCGCGTGATCCGCCAGACCCGGCCCGACGTCGTCGTGACGATGAACCAGATGCCCTCCCCCGGGCAGCACGGCAACCACATCGCCGCCGCCTGGCTCGCCTACGAGGCCTACAACCTCGCCGGCGACCCCTCCGCCTATCCGACGCAGCTCCTCACCGAGGGGCTGAGACCGTGGCGGATCAAGGCCGTCTACCAGTCCGGCGGCACCGTCACCGGCTCGCCGGCGACCGGCCAGGCGTGCGAGACCACCTACACGCCGGCGCCCGGCAGCGAGGTCTACCGCGTCTGGCAGGGCCGTCGCTCGACCTCGCCCGACCCGCACAACAGAGGCAAGACGTGGGCGCAGATCGCCGTCGAGGGCAACCGCGAGTACGTCTCGCAGGGCCGCGCCGGCCGCGCCGACAACGCCAACCCGCCGGAGAGCCTTGGCTGCCAGCAGCTGCGGCTGATGGTCTCGCGCGTCCCGCACGACCCCGACGTGCGCCGCGCCGACGGCGCGCTCGTCGGCGCCGCCGTCGCGCAGCCGGGCGGCTTCCGCCTCGGCACCGAGCTCGAGCTCGACACGAGCAGCTACGAGGTGCTGCCGGGCCAGCCGTTCACGCTGACGGCGACGGTCCGCTCGACGCAGGAGCTCGACGACGCGCAGATCCGCCTCGAGCTGCCCGACGGCTGGAGCGGCGGCGCCGCGCAGGCCGTCGGCGCGCCCAACCGCGACGGCGAGTCGAAGGTCCGATTCACCGTGACGCCCTCCGACAGCGTCGCCGCCAACGCCACCACCCGCCTGTACGCGGTGATGGAGCAGGGCGGCCGCAGCGGCCGCAACGGCATCGTCGTGCGCGTCGCGCCGCCGGTGCGCGGCGAGCTGGAGCCGCGCAGAACGGTCGCCGACTACCGCGCGTGGCTGGCCGACCAGGACCTCGAGCAGCTCGGCGACACCGTCACGCCGGTCTTCTCGCTCGGCGTCGGCGAGTCCAAGACGGTGAACGTCAGGGTCCGCAACCACTCCGACCAGACCGAGTCGGGCACGGTCAGACTCGACGTGCCGGCCGGCTTCGCCGTCGATCAGGCGACCAAGCCCTACAGCGGCCTCGCCGCCGGCGAGGAGACCGCGGTCGCGTTCACCGTGACGAACACGGACACGTCGCTTCCGACCGGCAACGTCCGACAGGACGGCGAGTCGAGCGCGCCGTCGTACCCGCTCACGATCACGACGACCTCGACGGCGACGCCGGGGAGCGGCGAGATGAGCGGCGCGATCGACCTCGTCCCGGTCACGGTCGTGCCCAGAGCGGAGGTCGAGCCGACGCTCGACGGTGAGTTCTCCGCCGCCAAGTACCCGGGCCAGCCGATCGACCTCTCCAAGACGTGGGAGGGCTCGGCCGCCGCCGGCAGAACGAAGGCGAGAGGGGTCGCCCACGCCTCATGGCACGGCGACGCGCTGTACATGCACGTCAGCGTCGAGGACGACACGCTCGGCACCGTCCTCGCGCCCGAGGACGCCAAGCGCCACTGGCGCGCCGACGCGGTCGAGATCGCGATCGACCCGCAGCCGGAGTCGTTCGACACCGGCACGACGTTCAAGGTCGGCGTCTTCCCGACGACGACCGACGGCAGACCGGCCGCCTACCGCGACGCCGACGGCTACCAGGGCCCGATCTCCGAGACCGCGCCCGGGATGAGAGTCGTCTCCAGGATCGACACCGAGAACTACCGCGGCTACGAGCTGGAGGTGAAGATCCCGTTCGCCGACCTCCCGGCCGCCGCGCGCAGCGACTGGACCGGGCTGAACGTCTTCATCTACGACTCCGACACGCAGGACAAGGTCGGGCAGTCGCGCCAGGGCTGGTCGACGTTCGGCGGCGTCCAGGCCGACCCGTACCGCTGGGGCCACGCCAAGCTCGACGGCTACTCCGCGCCGCCGGAGCTGCCGACGACGCCGGTTGACCCGACGCTCGTTCTGGAGGCGGCGCAGAGCCTGCTGTCGCCGCAGTCGATCCTGCAGGCGGCCGTCGACGGGACCGGCCTCGGCGGCGCCAAGCGGGCGCCGAGCGACGCGACGCTGCGCGTCAGCGGCGAGCCGAAGCTCGTCGGCGACGAGGTCGTCGTCTCGCTGGTGGCGACCGGGCCCGGCACGGCGAACGTCTTCGTCACCGACGCCGGCGCCGGCCGTCCCGACCCGCGTGGGACCGACCCGAACCTCTACGGGGCGGAGAAGGTGCTCGGCTCCGAGACCGGTCTGCTCGTGCCGGCCGCCGGCCGCGTGATGCAGGTGCGGATCCCGCTCGACGCCGCCGCGCGCGACGCCGTCAGGGCCGAGGGCGCGCTCGTGCTGCTCTCCTACGAGGCGCGCGCGGGCGGCACGACGCCGCTGGCGATCGGCCTGCCGGCCGACGACGGCTCGGTCCCGCCGGTCGGCGAGCCGGGCCCCGAAGGTCCGCAGGGCCCGGCCGGCCCGGAGGGCCCGCAGGGTCCCGCCGGCCCGAGCGGCCCCGCCGGCCCGCAGGGCGATCCCGGCCCGGTCGGCGCGACCGGCCTGCAGGGCCCGGCCGGCCCGCAGGGCGCGACCGGCCCGCGGGGGCCGGCCGGCAGAGACGGCCGGAACGCCCCGCTGCCGAAGGTCACGTGCAGGCTGGTGCGCAGAAAGCGCGCGGTGACCGGCGTGCGCTGCACGGTCAAGGCGGCCCGCTCCGCGACGCGCGTCGTCGCCAAGCGCGGCAAGCGGACCGTCGCGAAGGCGTCGGCACGCAAGGGCGTCGCGCGGCTGACGCTGCCGGCCCGCTCCAAGCGGGTGACGTTCAAGGCGCTCGACCGCCGCGGCAAGGTCGTCGGCTCCGCGGGGGTGCGCGTCCGCCGCTAGACCGCCCGGTCACACGATCGCACCGGCCGGGCGCCCATGCGCTCGGCCGGTGCCCAACACTTTCGAACAGTTGCTTGTTGACCAGTGAATGAATCTGTGCCCATAGTCCCGCCCATGCTCCCCGCTCAGCGTCGTCAGAGAATCCTGCAGGCCGTCCGCTCCGGCAGCGCTCACGTCTCAGAGCTCGCCGGCACCTTCGGCGTCTCGGAGATGACGGTCCGCCGCGACCTGCGCACGCTCGAGCGCGAGGGCAAGCTCGAGCGCGTCCACGGCGGCGCGATCAACGCGACCGACGAGCGCCCCTTCGAGGAGATCGAGGTCGAGCGCTTCATGGCGAAGGACCGCATCGGCGCCGCCGCCGCCGCGCTCGTGCAGGACGGGCAGACGATCATGGTCGACATCGGGACGACGACGCTGCAGCTCGCGCGCCATCTCCACGGCCGCGACATCACCGTCGTCACCACCAGCCTCGCGGTCTACGAGGAGCTGGTCGGCGACGACGCGATCCAGCTGATCCTCCCCGGCGGCCTGGTCCGCCGCAACTACCGCTCGCTCGTCGGCGTGATCGCCGAGGACTCGCTGCGCCAGCTGAAGGCCGACGTGGCCTTCCTCGGCACCAGCGGCGTCGACGCCGAGCTCGGCGTGTGGGACACGACGATGGTCGAGGTCCCGATCAAGCGCGCCATGATCGCCGCCGCCGACAGCGCCGTGCTGCTGGCCGACGCGGCGAAGTTCTCGATGGGCGCCGTCGTGCGCGTCTGCGGCGCCCGCGAGATCGACCACATCGTCACCGACGCCCAGCCGCCCGCGGCCCACGCGGCGTCGATCACCGAAGCAGGAATCGAGGTAACCGTCGCATGAAGCTCACGATCGTCGGCGGAGGCGGGTTCCGCGTCCCGCTCGTCTACGGCGCGCTGCTGGACAAGGCCGAGCGCCTCGGGCTCGACGAGGTCGTGCTGCACGACGTCGACGAGGCGCGCATGGCCCGCATCGCCCCCGTCCTCCAAGGCCTGGAGGAGGAGCGCGGCGGCCGCCTGCCGTTCCGCGCCACGACCGACCTCGACGACGCGCTCGAGGGAGCCGACTTCGTCTTCTGCGCGATGCGCGTCGGCAACCTCGAGGGCCGCGTCGCCGACGAGTCGGTCCCGCTCGGCCACGGCGTGCTCGGCCAGGAGACGACCGGCCCCGGCGGCATCTGCTTCGCGCTGCGCACGATCCCGGTGATGGTCGAGCTGGCGCAGAAGATCCGCGAGCGGGCGCCCGGCGCGTGGCTGATCAACTTCACCAACCCCGCCGGCATGGTCACCGAGGCCGTCCAGCAGGTGATGGGCGACCGCGTCGTCGGCATCTGCGACTCGCCGTCGGGCCTCTGCCGCCGCGTCGCGACGGCCGTCGGCCGCGACGCCGGCGAGCTGTGGTTCGACTACTTCGGCCTCAACCACCTTGGCTGGCTGCAGGAGGTGCGCGACGGCGAGCAGCCGCTGCTCGACGGGCTGCTGCGCGACGAGGCCGCGCTGGCGACGTTCGAGGAGGGGCGCCTCTTCGGCGGCGACTGGCTGCGGACGCTCGGGATGATCCCGAACGAGTACCTCTACTACTTCTACTACGCCGCCGACACGGTCAACGCGATCAAGCAGAGCCCCCATTCGCGCGGCGCCTTCCTGCTCGAGCAGCAGGCCGCCTTCTACGCGCAGAACGGGCAGGGCCCGGCCGAGGCGCTCGCCGCCTGGCGCAAGACGCGCCACGACCGCGAGCGGACCTACATGGCCGAGGCGCGCAACGCCGCCGGCGACTGCGGCGAGCACGACCTCGACGAGAACGCCGGCTACGAGAGCGAGGCGATGGCGGTGCTGGAGGCGATCGCGCTCAACACGCGCGCGGTGCTGATCCTCAACACCGCCAACCGCTCGGCGCTGCCGTTCCTCGACGCGCGGGCGGTCGTCGAGGTGCCGGCGATCGTCGGCAGAAGCGGCCCGGTGCCGGTCGCGATCGGCGAGGTCCCGGCCCACGCCCGCGCGCTCGTGGAGACGATGAAGGACGTCGAGCGCACGACGATCGACGCGGCCCTCTCGGGATCGGAGGAGCTGGCGATCAAGGCGCTGGCGCTCCACCCGCTGGTGCCGTCGGTGACGACGGCGCGCGAGCTGCTGGCCGGCTATCGCGCGCGGATCCCCGAGCTGAAGCAGACGTTCGGGTCGTGAGCGCCGAGCCTCCGATCGATCTCGCCTGCGGCGAGCCCTCCTTCGTCGACCTGACCTTCGTCGGGCTCGACGCGGTGCCGGCCGCCGGCGAGGAGCGCCACGCGCACGACCTCGTGCGGGGCCCCGGCGGGGCGGCGATCACCGCGATCGGCGCCGCGCGGCTGGGGCTGTCGGTCGCGCTCGCCTCGCCGCTCGGCGACGACGCCGAGGGCGACTTCGTGCGCGCCGCGCTGGAGGCCGAGGGCGTCCGCTGGACCGGGCGGCGCGTGGCGCGCACGTCGCTGACGGCGGTGATGCCGGCCGGCGGCGAGCGCGCGATGGCGACCTTCGACAACGGCGCCGAGACCGGCGCCAAGGAGCTTGGAGCGGGCCGGCCGCGCGCTGTCGTGCTGTCGGTCGACCGGCTGGCGCTCGCGCCGGCCGGCGCCGCCGTCTACGCGACGGTCGGCGACGAGACGGCGCGCCGCTGCGGCGCCTCCGGCGAGCTGCCGGAGGAGGTCGCGACGGCGCGCGCGCTGCTCGTCAACGAACGGGAGGCGCTGCTGCTGAGCGGCGCCGACGACGCCGAGGCGGCGGCGCGGGCGCTCGCGACCCGCACGCCGCTGGTCGTCGTCACGTTGGGTCCGCGCGGCGCGCTCGCCGTCGCGGAGGGAGGAGAGCGAGCGGTGCGGGCCGAGGGCGTGCCGGTCGAGGCGGTCGACACGACCGGCGCGGGAGACCTCTTCTGCGCCGCCTACGTGTGGGCCGACCTCAACGGCGCGCCGCTGCCCGACCGCCTGCGGTGGGCCGTGCTGCACGCGGCCCTGTCGGTCCGCGTCGCGACCGCTGTGGCGGGCGCGGCGCCGCTGGAGGCGCTTGCCGAGGCGGGGATGCGACGGGGCCTGGTGCTGCCCGACCCGCGCGCGATCACATCGATGAAGGAGGAATGGTGAAGCTGACGAGGGCGATCATGCTCGCGCTCGCCGCGCTGGTCGCGGCGTTCGCGGTCGGCTGCGGCTCGCCGGGCGAGTCGTCGGACGACGCGGAGACGACCGCGACGACGAGCGCGACCGAGAGAGTCGACGTCGCCGCGGCCGGCGACGTCACCCTGACCGTGTGGGACCAGGAGGTCCGCGGCGGCCAGGACGCGCAGATCAGACGTCTCAACGAGCAGTTCCAGGAGAAGTACCCGAACGTCACGATCAGACGGGTCGCGAAGTCGTTCGAGGACCTCAACACGACGCTCAAGCTGGCCGTCTCGGGTCCGAGAGCGCCCGACGTCGTGCAGGCCAACCAGGGCCGCCCGGTGATGGGCTCGCTCGTCAGAGCGAGACTGCTGCGCCCGCTGACCGACTACGCCGAGGTCTACGGTTGGGACGATCGCTACTCGAAGCTGCTCATCGACCTCAACAAGTTCTCGGCCGACGGCAGGCAGTTCGGCACGGGCGACCTCTACGGCCTCTCGCAGATGGGCGAGATCGTCGGCGTCTTCTACAACAAGAGACTCGTGAGAAGACTGCCCGAGACGCTCGAGCAGTTCGAGGCGCAGCTGGCCGAGGCCAAGAGAGCCGGTCAGACGCCGATCCAGTTCGGCAACCTCGACAAGTGGCCCGGGATACACGAGTACGAGACCGTGCTCGGACGCTACGCCTCGCCGCAGGCGGTCTCCGACTTCGTCTTCGCGGCCGACGGCGCGTCGTTCGACACGCCCGAGTTCACCGAGGCCGCGAGCGCGATCCAGGGGTGGGCGAGAGCGGGCTACTTCACCGAGGACTTCAACGGCGTCGGCTACGACCCCGCATGGCAGCGCTTCACCAGAGGCGAGAGCCCCTACCTGATCGCCGGCACGTGGCTGGTCGCCGACCTCGCCAGAGCGATGGGCGACGACGTCGGCTTCATGGTCCTGCCGGGCCAGAGCGCCGACGACGAGCCGGTCGCGCTCGGCGGCGAGGGCCTGCCGTTCACGATCACGACCGCGTCGAGAAACCCGGACGTGGCGGCCGCGTACATCGACTTCATCACCGATGCCAACGCCGCCAGAGTGCTCGTCGAGACCGACAACCTGCCCGCGATGTTCGTGCCGGAGGGGGTCGCGCCGACCGACGGGCTGATCGGCGACGTCTTCGCGGCGTGGAGAGCGCTCAACGAGGCGAACGGGATCATCCCGTACCTCGACTACGCCACCCCGACGTTCTACGACGACATCTCCGGCGCGATCCAGGAGCTGCTCGCGGGCAAGCAGAGCCCGGAGCAGTTCACCGCCGGCGTGCAGTCGAAGTTCAGCGAGTTCACCGGCTCGCTCTGATCGGAAGGACCCCATGAGCGCCATCGAACCCGCCACGCCCACCTCGCCCGCCTCGGCGGTCGCGGGCGGCGCGGCGGGAGCGGAGGCCAAGCCGGACTGGCCGCTCGGCGGGACGCGCCCGGAGGCGCGCCCGCCGGGCGAGCCGCGCCGCGTCGGCTACCTCTACATCCTCCCGGCGTTCCTGATCCTCGCCGGGCTCATCCTCTATCCGCTCGGCCACGCCGTCTACCTGTCGCTGTGGCACTGGGACGGGCTCACGACCGGGACCTGGGCCGGGCTGGAGAACTACGCCGACGTCGTGTCGGACCCGGCGCTGCGCTCGTCGTTCGCGCACGCGCTGGTGCTGCTGGCCTTCTACGCGCTGCTGCCGGTCGCGATCGGGCTGCTGATCGCCGGCCTCGTCGCGCGGGCCCAGGTGCGCGGGCTGGCCTTCTTCCGCACCGTCATCTTCCTCCCGCAGGTGATCGCGATGGTCGTCGTCGCGGTCATGTGGCGGATGATCTACGAGCCCGAGAACGGCGCGCTCAACGAGCTGCTGCGGGCGGTCGGGCTCGGCTCGCTGACGCAGTCGTGGCTCGGCGACTTCGACCTCGCGCTGCCGTCGGTCGGCGGCATCGCGACGTGGGTCTACTACGGCCTCGCGATGGTCCTGCTGACCGCCGGGGTGCAGAAGATCCCGCAGAGCCTCTACGACGCCGCGCGCGTCGACGGCGCCGGCCCGGTGCGCGAGTTCTTCGCCGTCACGCTGCCGGGCCTGCGCGGCGAGATCGCCGTCGCGCTGACGCTGACGACGATCTTCGCGCTGCGCAACTTCGACCTCGTCTACATCACGACGAAGGGCGGCCCCGGCGACGCCACCTCCGTGCCGGCCTTCGAGGTCTACGACCGCGCCTTCCAGACCGGCCAGGTCGGCTCCGCGGCGGCGATCGGGATCTCGCTCGCCGTCGTCATCTTCCTCATCTCCGTCCTCATCAACCGCGTCGCCGAGCGAGGTGCACGTTGACCTCCAGAACCGAGCAGACGCTCACCTACACGATCCTTGGGCTGTTCTCGCTGCTGGCGCTGGCGCCGATCGTCGGGATCGTCTTCACCGCGCTGCAGAACCCCGACAACGTCAACGCGTTCGGCTCCTTCGACGGGATCCACCTCGGCAACTTCAAGGACGCCTGGGAGCAGGGCAACTTCGGCTCCTACCTGAAGTCGAGCGCGATCGTCACCGTGACGGTCGTGGTCGTCGCCGGAACGCTGTCGATCCTCTCGGGCTACGCCTTCGGGCTGATGCGCTTCCGCGGCTCGGGCGTGCTCTTCTACGTCTTCCTGCTCGGCCTGATGGTTCCGATGGAGGCGATGATCGTGCCGCTCTACTACGACCTGCGCGACCTCTCGCTGACCGACACCTACTGGGCGCTGATCCTGCCCCAGATCGCGACGTCGGTCGCCTTCGGCACCTTCTGGATGCGCGCCTTCTTCCGCTCGGTCCCGCGCTCGCTCGTCGAGGCGGCGCGGATCGACGGGGCCACCAGCTGGTTCACGCTCTGGCGCGTGCTGCTGCCGCTCGCCAAGCCGGCGGTGCTGACGATGACGGTGCTGCTGTTCATGTGGACCTGGAACGAGTTCCTGCTCGCGCTCGTGATGGTCACCGACGAGGGGCTGCGGACGGCGCCGCTGGGCCTCAGCTTCTTCCAGGGGCGCAACACGTCGAACCTGACATTGCTCGCCGCCGGCTCGGTGATCGTGGCGACGCCGGTCGTCGTCGTCTACATGTTCCTCCAACGCCATTTCATCCGGGGCATGCTCTCCGGTGCCGTGAAGGGATAGCCAATGGCCGAAGTTCGCTTCATCGACGTCGACAAGCGCTACGGCGGCGTGGACGCCGTGCGCGGCGTCTCGCTCGACATCGCCGACGGCGAGTTCATGGTCTTCGTCGGCCCCTCCGGCTCGGGCAAGACGACGGCGCTGCGGATGCTCGCCGGGCTGGAGTCGATCAGCGGCGGCCAGATCACGATCGGCGACCGCGTCGTCAACGACGTCGCCCCGCGCGAGCGGGACATCGCGATGGTCTTCCAGGACTACGCGCTGTACCCGCAGATGACGGTCTTCGACAACCTCGCATTCGGCCTGCGGCGCCGCAAGGTGCCCAAGGACGAGATCGCCAGACGGGTCGCGCGCGCCGCCGAGGCGCTCGACCTCGGCAGATACCTCCGGCGCAAGCCCGGCCAGCTCTCCGGCGGCCAGGCGCAGCGGGTCGCGCTCGGCCGCGCGCTGGTGCGCGACCCGCAGGTCTTCCTGATGGACGAGCCGCTCTCCAACCTCGACGCGAAGCTGCGGACGCAGACGCGCGGCGAGATCAAGCGGCTCCAGCAGGAGGTCGGCAGAACGACCGTCTACGTCACCCACGACCAGGTCGAGGCGATGACGATGGGCGACCGGATCGCCGTCATGAACGACGGCGTGCTGGAGCAGGTCGGGACGCCGGAGGAGCTGTACGAGCGGCCCGCCAACCGCTTCGTCGCCGGCTTCATCGGCAGCCCGGCGATGGCCTTCTTCGACGCCGACGTCGTCGCCGCCGACGGCGGCGCGCGCCTCCGCTGCGGCGCCGTCGACGTCGTCCTGCCGGGCGTCGGCGGCCTGCCCGCCGAGGTGACCGTCGGCGTGCGGCCCGAGTGCGCGCGGCCGTGGGAGGAGGGCGACGGGCGGCTGGTCGGGCCGGTGAGCGGCGTCGTCGAGTACGTCGAGGCGCTCGGCCGCGAGACCTTCGTCGGCGTCGACGCCGGCGGCGCCCGCGTCGTCGTCCACTGCGAGGGCCGCGCCGCGCTGCAGCCCGGCGACGCGATCGAGTTCGGGATCGCGCCGGCCGGCCTGCGCTTCTTCGCGTGCGACAGCGGGCTGGCGCTGCCAACCGCGGTCGAGGCGGCGCGATGAGCGCGCGTCGTTCTGCGTCCGCGAGCGGCGCCGAGCTGCTGCTCGACGAGATCCGCGAGCAGCCGGCCGCGTGGCGGCGGCTGCTCGAGCGCGAGGAGGAGATCGCCGAGCTGGGCGGCCGCCTCGCCGCCGCCGATCCGGTGCTGGTGCGGATCGCCGCCCACGGCACCTCCGACCACGCTGCGGCGTACGCGATGTACGCGCTGCGGCTGCTGTGCGGCTGGACGGCGATGCGCGACTCGATGTCGCTGCCGCTCTCCTACGGCGCAGCCGCCGCCGCGCCCGGCGAGCTGGCGATCGGGCTGTCGCAGTCGGGCGAGACGCCTGACGTCGTCGCGTGGCTGGAGGCGGCGCGCGCGGCCGGCGCGACCGCGGTCGCCGTCACCAACGCCGACGAGGGCTCGTCGCTGGCGCGCGCCGCCGACGGCGTCGTGTCGCTGAGCGCCGGGCCGGAGCGCTCGATCGCGGCGACGAAGACCTACACCTGCACGCTGGCGGCGCTCGCGCTGCTCGGCGCGCACGCGGCGGGCGGCGAGCGCGGCACGGCGCTCGCCGCGTCGCTGCGCGAGACCGCCGACCTCGCCGAGTCGGCGCTGCCGGCGCTGGAGGCGGCGGTGCTGCCGGTCGCCGACGTGCTCGCCGGCACCGAGCGCCTCTACTCGATAGCGCGCGGCCTCGAGCTGGCGACGGCGGCCGAGGTGGCGTTGAAGCTGACCGAGGTCGCCTACCTCTGCGCGAAGGCGCTGACGGCGACGTCGATGGCCCACGGGCCGGTCGCGGCGCTCGACCGCGCCTTCCCGGTGTGGGCGGTCGCGGCCGACGACGACACGCTCGCCGGGGTGCGGGAGGCGGTGCGGCGGGCCCGAGACGCCGGCGCGCCGGTGATCGCGACCGGGCCCGCCGCGGCCGCGCTCGAGGGCGCCGCCTTCACGCTGCCGACGCCGGCCGCGCCCGACCCGCTGCTGTCGCCGCTGCTGTCGGTCCTCCCCGGTCAGCTGTTCGCCCGCGCGCTGGCGCTGGCGAAGGGGATCGACCCCGGCGCCCCGCGCCACCTGCGCAAGGTCACGCTGGCGGCGTAGCGGCGGCGCACGGCGGCCGGCCGGCGCCGGCCGTCGCGGCGGGGCTCGGCGCCGGGCGGCTCAGCGGCCGGCGCTCGGCGGCAGCCAGCCGTCGCGCACCGGGCGGTCGTCGCGCGGAGGCGCCGCCGGGGCGGGGGCGGGCTCCGGAACCGGAGCCGGCTCGTGCGCAGCCGGCTCCTGCGGCGCGAAGGGCTCCTCGGCGGCGGGGAAGGCCGGCGCCGCCTCGCGCGCCGTGAACGAGCCGCCGGGATGGCCGGCGGTCGGCTCCAGCCGCACGACGCGCGTCTGCGCGACCTTGTCGTGCAGGCACTGTCTCGATCTGTCCCACAGCGGCCACAGGTAGTCGACGACCGCGTAGAAGCCGTAGGTGAAGGCGACCAGCAGCTGGCGCCCGATCACCTCGCGCAGGACCGCGTTGCCGAGCGTCACCTCCTCGCCGCTCTCGCGCACGACGCGGATTCTCATCACCTGCTTGCCGAGCGTCTGGCCGTTGCGGGCCCCTCTGCGCACCATCAGCAGCGGGGCGTAGGCGAGGCTGATCGGCAGCACGATCGCGACGCCGATCGTCTCGGCCGCCCGGCGCGCGTCGTCGGCGTCGCTCTCGACCAGCACGATCCCGAACGCGATCAGGACCGCGAGCGCGACGAAGACGAGCAGGTCGATCAGGTACGCCGCGGCGCGGACGCCCCAGGTCGCGAGCTCGTAGGTGACCGGGCCGCTGCGCGGCGCGGAGGCGAGCGAGCTCACCGCAGGTCGCCCACTCCCGGGGGCAGCTCGGGACGGCTGAGGTCGCCGCCGGGGCCGTGCCCGTTGGTGCCGGCGTCGTCGCGGTCGCGCGCGACCCGCTCGGTCCGCTCCGGCTCGGCCGGCGGCGCCGGGCGCATCTCCGGGAGGCCGGCCGCCTCGTAGGCGTCGGCCTCGTCGAGCGTCTCCCTGTCGAGCAGCGCCGCGACGAGCGAGTCGAGGTTCTCGCGGTGCTCCCTGAGCAGTCTCGTCACGTCGGCATGGGCGCCGTCGACGATCCGGCGGACCTCCTCGTCGACCAGCCGCTGCGTCGACTCCGACGTCTCCGCGACGCCCGGCAGCAGCGGCCCGGCGCCGTCGGAGGAGAGGACGGCGATCGGGCCGATCGCGGGGCTCATGCCCCAGCGGCCGACCATCTGGCGGGCGATCCCGGTCAGCTGCTGGATGTCGGACTCGGCGCCGGTCGTGAGATCGCCGTAGACGACCTCCTCGGCGACGCGCCCGCCGAGCGCGACCTTGATCTTGCCGACGAGGTAGCGCTCGTCGTAGTTGTACTTGTCGGCGTCGGGCGAGGAGAAGGTGACGCCGAGCGCCTGGCCGCGGGGGATGATCGACACCTTGCGGACCGGGTCGGCGCCGGGCGTGAGCATCCCGACGATCGCGTGGCCGGCCTCGTGGTAGGCGGTCCGGCGGCGGTCGTCGTCGCTCATCACGACTCTGCGCTCGGCGCCGAGCACGACCTTCTCGAGCGCGTCGGTGAAGTCGGCGCTCTGCACGGTTCTGTGACCGCGCCGCGCGGCGAGCAGCGCGGCCTCGTTGACGAGGTTGGCGAGGTCGGCGCCGACCATGCCGGGCGTCGTCGAGGCGATCGCCTCGAGGTCGACGTCGCCGGCCAGCGGGACCGAGCGCGTGTGGACCCTGAGGATCATCAGGCGGCCGTTGCGATCGGGCGGCGCGACCGTCACGCGGCGGTCGAAGCGGCCGGGGCGCAGCAGCGCCTGGTCGAGGATCTCCGGGCGGTTGGTCGCGGCGATCACGATCACGGCCGTGGAGGGCTCGAAGCCGTCCATCTCGGTCAGGATCTGGTTGAGCGTCTGCTCGCGCTCGTCGTTGCCGCCGAAGGAGCCGCGGCCGCTGCCGCGCGCGCGGCCGATCGCGTCCAGCTCGTCGATGAAGATGATCGCCGGGGCGGCCTCCTTCGCCTGTCTGAAGAGGTCGCGCACGCGGGAGGCGCCGACGCCGACGATCATCTCGACGAACTCGGAGGCCGACATCGAGAAGAACGGCACGCCGGCCTCGCCGGCGACGGCGCGCGCCAGCAGCGTCTTGCCGGTGCCGGGCTGGCCGCTCAGCAGCACGCCCTTCGGGATCTTGCCGCCGAGCCGCTGGTACTTGTCCGGGTTCTTGAGGAAGTCGACGATCTCGTTCAGCTCGGCCTCGGCCTCGTCGATGCCGGCGACGTCTCTGAAGGTGACCGGCGACTCCCCGCCCTCCGAGCGGCGGGCTCTCGAGCGGCCGAACGACATCATCCCCCCGCCGGCCGCGCCGGCCATCCGCCGGGAGAGGAAGACGAACAGCGCGATGATCAGGATCACCGGGCCGAAGCCGAGCAGGACCGACAGCAGCAGCGACGGGCCGTCGTCGGGCGGCTCGGCGTTGACGACGACGTCGTTCTCCTGCAGCAGCTTCGTCAGCTGGTCGGGGTCGGCGAAGGCCGGCACCTCGGTCGAGAACTTCGTCGCGGTGACCGAGTCCTCTCTCCCTCTCGGCGGGTAGGTGACGTCTCTCTTGAAGTCGCCCTGGATCGACGCGCCGGTCGAGAAGATCTCTCTGACGTTGCCGTCTCTGACCTCCTGGATGAAGTTCGGCGTCTCGGCCGAGCCGCTGTAGGGCACGCGGACCCGCTCGCTCGGCGACAGCGCGCGCGAGGAGATCCACCAGTTCAGCGCCAGCAGGACGAGGACGAAGATCAGGATCCCCCAGCGGCCGCCGGGCATCCGCGGCGGTCTGACGCCGCCCCGCTGCTGTCTTCTCGGCGGCGCGCCGCGCCCGTCGGGTGCGGGCGTCACACGCCAGTCGGGGGGCGAGCCGGCCCCTCTCGGGGCAGGCGGGCGCTGCGGCGAGCTCTCCTGCGGGGAGGTTCGCTCGGCTGGCAGTCGGTCGGCGCTCGGGCGGCGCTGAGGGGGATCGCCGGACATCTGGATGAGAATTCTGTCAGGGCGGGCTACACAACGGATAAAGCCGGACGCCGCCGGGCGACGACGACCGCCGCGCCGGCCTCCGGCGCCCACGTGATCGCGTGACGTCGGATCCGCTCCGGCGCCGGCCGCGCCGGCCGCAGCTCGGTCTCGCGCACGATCGTCGCGAGCACCGTCTTCAGCTCCAGCAGCGCGAAGCTGGCGCCGAGGCAGCGGCGCGGGCCGCCTCCGAACGGGAGCCACGTGTAGGTGCCCGCCGGGCGCTCCAGGAAACGTTCCGGCCGGAAGGCATGCGGGTCGGGGTAGAGGTCGGGGCGGCGGTGGGTCAGGTAGATGCACGGGGCGATCTCGGTGCCGGCCGGCAGCGTCCGCCCGCGCAGCTCGAACGGCTCGGCCGCCCAGCGCGCGACGATCGGCAGGATCGGCCGCAGCCGCAGCGTCTCCTTCGCGACCGCGTCGAGCCAGTCGCCGCCGGCGGGCTGCTCGGCCAGCTCGTCGCGCAGCCGCCGCAGCGCCGCGGGATGGCGCAGCAGCCGCTCGACCGCCCACGCGAGCGCGGTCGCGGTCGTCTCGTGGCCGGCGATCAGCAGCGTCACCAGCTCGTCGCGCAGCTCGGCGTCGGTCAGCGCGCCGCCCTGCTCGTCGCGCGCCTGGAGCAGCAGCGACAGCACGTCCTCGCGCGCGGCGAGCGCCGCCGGCGGCAGCGCGCGGCGGTCGCGCGCCTCGGCGTCGAGCAGCTCGTGGACCGGTCGCAGGACGGCGCGCAGCCCGCCGAGGCTGCGTGCTCTCAGCGGCGTCGCGGAGGCGAGCGCGAGCGCGATCAGCCGCCGGCGGTCGGCGCTCCAGTCGAGCAGCTCGCGCAGGCGCGCGCGCAGCAGCTCCAGCCGCGCGCCCTCCTCGACGCCGAAGACGACCCGCGCGATCGCCTCAAGGGTCAGCGCCTGCATCCGGCTCATCAGCGCCAGCGGCTCGCCGAGCGGCCACGACGCGACCTCGCGCACGGCGAGCGCTTCGATCGCGCCGCGCAGGCGCGCGATCCGCTCGCCGTGGAACGAGGGCAGCATCAGCCGCCGCTGGCGCAGGTGGCGCTCGCCGTCGAGCAGCAGCAGCGAGTTGGCGCCGAGCACCGGCTCCAGCAGCTGGTTGGCGACGCCGGCGCGCAGCACGCCGGGGTCGGCGGTGAAGACCTCGCGCAGCGCCTCCGGGTCGGAGACGAAGACCATCGGCGGGCTGTTCAGCAGCCGCACGGTGAAGGTGTCGCCGAAGCGGCGGGCCTGCTCTTCCATGAACGCGGTCGGACGGACGATCCAGCGGAGCGTCTGCGCGGCGCGCGGAAGGCGCGGTCCTGGCGGGAGCGGATCCATCGCGTCGCTCCACCGTAGCGGGCGCCTGGCGCGTTCTTCCAATCGCGACGGGAGCTGGCCGGGTACCGTCCGCGCCATGGAACGAAACGCTGACACGATCCCCGCCGCCGCGAGCGGCGCCGGCTACACCCGCGTCAACCTGGAAGCGGTCGAGGACAGCGCCGCCAAGCACGGCTTCGGCGACTTCGGCGAGGCCCGCTTCGCGACCGGCGACCTCGAGGCCGAGCGCACCGGCGTCAGCTTCCACCGCGTCCGCCCGGGCAGACGGCAGTCGTTCGGCCATCGCCACGAGCAGGCCGAGGAGGTCTACGTCGTGATCTCCGGCAGCGGCCGCGTGAAGATCGACGACGAGATCGTCGAGCTCGCGCCGCGCGACGCGATCCGCGTCAGCGCGACCTCCGCGCGCTGCTTCGAGGCCGGCGAGGACGGCATGGAGATGCTCGCCGTCGGCGCCCGCCACGAGGGCGACGGGGAGATCCTCCCCGGTTGGTGGAGCTGAGCTCCCGCCCCGGGCTCGATCTCGTCGCAGGCGGTCCCTGAGGGCTCGCGCTGCCGGCCGGTCGCGCTACGCAGCGGCCGGCGTCTCGACGGCCGTGACCGGCCGCTTCGCCTCGATCCCGTTGCGGGCGAAGGCGGCCCGCGCGGCGAGGCCGGCGGCGACGGCGACCGCGCCGCCGAGCGCGAAGGCCGCCCGCGGGCCGGCGGCGTTGGCCAGCCAGCCCATCAGCGGCGCGCCGATCGGCGTCGAGCCGAGGAAGACGACCGAGTAGAGCGCCATCACGCGCCCGCGCATCGCGGGCGCGACGGCGAGCTGGAGCGCCGAGTTGACGCTCGCCGAGAAGGCGACGCTGGCGGCGCCGATCGGCACGAGCGCGACGGCGGCGACCAGCTCGCTCGGCGCGCCGGCGAGCGCGACCATCAGCGCGCCGAAGGCGAGCGACGCGCCGACCAGCATCGCCGGCTTGACGCGGGCGCGCGCGCCGTTCGCGAGCGCGCCGGCTATCGCGCCGACCCCCATCGCCGTCGTCAGCGTCGCGTAGACGCCGGCGTCGCCGTGGAAGGTGAAGCTGGCCAACAGCGGCAGCAGGATCTGGAAGTTGAAGGTGAAGGTGCCGACGACGGCGGTCAGCGCCAGCGGGATCCACAGCTGCGGCGTCGCGCGCACGTAGCGCAGCGCGCTGCGCACCTGGCCGGGCGCCCGCTCGGTCACCGGCGCCGGGTTGAGCGCGCGGCGGTCCATCCGGCGCAGCGCGGCGATCATCGCGAGGAAGGAGAGCGCGTTGACCGCGAAGCAGGGCGCGACGCCGACGGTCGTGATCAGCACGCCGGCGATCGCCGGGCCGATGATCCGCGCCGAGTTGATCACCGCGCTGTTGAGGCTGACGGCGTTGAGGACGTTGTCGGGGCCGACCAGCTCGACGAGGAACGCCTGGCGGGCGGGGTTGTCGATCGCCAGCACGACGCCGCGGGCGAAGATCAGCAGGTAGAGCATCCACAGCGCGATCGCGCCGGTGGCGGTGAGCGTGAAGAGGGCGAGCGCCGGCAGCGCCATCGACAGCTGCGTGATCGTCAGCAGCCGCCGCTTCGGGAAGCGGTCGGCGACCGCGCCGCCCCATGCGCCGGCGAGCAGCATCGGCGCGAACTGGAGCGCGGCGGCGACGCCGACGGCGAAGCCGCTGTTGGTCAGCTGCAGCACCAGCCACGTCTCGGCGACCGTCTGGACCCAGGTGCCGGAGACCGAGACGATCTGGCCGCTGAAGTAGCGGCGGTAGTTGGGGATCGAGAGCGAGCTGAAGGAGCGCCGCAGCGCGCCGCTCACGGCGCCGGCTCCTCCAGCAGCCGCTCCAGCAGCTCGGCGGCTTCGGCGAGCGTCGCCTGCTCCTCCGGCGTCAGCCTCCGCAGGCGCTTCGCCAGGTACTCGCTCTTGCGCGAGCGGATCCGCTTCAGCAGCACCCTGCCGGCGCGCGTGATCTCGACGCGCGCGACGCGCCCATCGTCGGGGTCGGCGCTGCGCGAGACCAGCTCGCGCTCCTCCAGCTTCGCGACGATCCGGGTCGCCGTCGGGCGCTGGATGCGCTCCGCGTCGGCGAGCGCGCTCGGCGTCAGCGGGCCGCAGCGGTCGATCGTCGCGAGCGCCGCCGTCAGCGTCGGGGAGATCTCCGGCCCGACCACGCCCGCCTCCTGGCGCAGGCGCCGCGCCATGCGCGTCACCGCCAGGCGCAGGCGCGTGGCCAGCTCGGGATCGGATGTCGGTGCGGGAGGACGTGTCTGCTCGTCGGTCGCCATCGCAGGTCGTTAGCGAGGCTAGTTAGCGTTGCTAACCATTCTAGCAGCGCGGCCGCGGCCGCCCTGGGGGCGGCCGCGCGAGCGGGCGTCAGGCGGGTCGAGCGGCCCGCGGCGCCGCTATCTCTCGTCGAGCTCCAGCGCCGCGCTGTTGATGCAGTAGCGCATCCCGGTCGGCGCCGGCCCGTCGTCGAAGACGTGGCCGAGGTGGCCGCCGCAGCTCGCGCACAGCACCTCGGTGCGCACCATGAAGTGGCTCGTGTCACGCTCGGTCGCGACCGCCTCCTCGCCGGCCGGCGAGGTGAAGCTCGGCCAGCCCGAGCCCGAGTCGTACTTCGTCTCGGAGGAGAACAGCTCCGCGCCGCAGCCGGCGCAGCGGTAGGTCCCGGACGCTCTCTCGTTGACGTACCGTCCGGTGAAGGGGCGCTCCGTTCCCTTCTGGCGCAGCACGGCGTACTGCTCCGGGCTCAGCTGCTCGCGCCACTGGGCGTCGCTCTTGTCGACCTTGCTCGCCATCGTCACACCGTCCGTTCTCGAATCGCTCTGATTCGAGAGTAGCGGTGCGGCGGGCGAGCTCAGGAGCGGTGGGCCGAGGCCCAGATCATGAGCGCGTAGGTCGCGGCGGCGAGCACGGCGACGATCGCGCCCGCGACGGTGATGACTGCCTCTTCCATGCCCGGCATGATCGCCCGCCGCGCGCAATATGTGCTCAACGGCACATGAAGCGACGCTAAAGGGGTGTGCTGGACAGGCCGTCGCCGGCGTCCCGCGTGGCCGGTCTCGCCTGCGCGGCGAGCCGCATCCGCGCCAGCGCGGTCCGGATCAGGCGCGAGACGTGCATCTGCGAGACGCCGACGCGCTCGCCGATCTCGCTCTGCGTCAGGTCCTCCTCGAAGCGCAGCCGCAGGATCTCGCGCTCGCGCTCGCCGAGGCCGGCCGCCAGCGTCTCGAGCGTCGCGCGGTCGCGCACGCGCGCCAGCGCGTCGTCCTCGCCGCCGAGCGTGTCGACGATCGCCGGGCGCTCGTCGTCGGCGTTGCCGGTCGGCGCGTCGAGCGAGAGGGCGCGATGGGCGCCTGCCGCCTCGAGCGCCTCCAGCACCGACTCGACGTCGAGGCCGGTCTCGCGCGCCAGCTCCGCGGGCGTCGGCGCGCGGCCGCCGTGACGGGAGAGCGCCGCCTCGACCCTCAGCACCGCCTCCTTCAGGTCGCGCGGGACGTGCACCGACCAGCCGCGGTCGCGGAAGTGGCGCCGCAGCTCGCCGAGGATCGTCGGGACGGCGAAGGAGGTGAAGCTGGCGCCGTGGTCGGGATCGAAGCGGTCGACCGCCTTCAGCAGGCCGAGCGACGCGACCTGCACGAGATCCTCGAGCGGCTCGCCGCGATCGGCGTAGCGGCGCGCGAGATGGTGGGCGAGGCCGAGGTGGCGCTCGACCATCGCGCTCCGTTCGTCGCCATCCGAGCGCGGGTACGTTGACGATCGTCGATGCGACCGCTCTCGACCCAGCCGATCGAGTTCCTCTTCGTCATTGATCGCCAACGCGCATGCCCTCCGGCCGCAAGGAGCGCCGGGGGTCTGGGGCGCTGCGATGTGCCCGGCGTCGAGCGCCGAGCCGTGGAGCGGAAGTCTAGCCGGCCGTACAAGGGGAGTCGATCGCTGTGAGCGGCCGGACGCTGCGGATCCTGGTCGCCGACGAGGACCTGGCGGCGCTGGAGCGGCTGAGCCTGACCCTCCGCCAGCTCGGCCATCGGGTCGCGGCCTACGCGATCGAGGTCGGCGAGGTCGCGCGCAAGCTCGTCGGGGAGGATCCCGACCTCGCGATGGTGGTGCTGCACGCCGACGACGACCATGCGCTCGCGCTGATCGAGGAGATCGCCGCGTACGCGGCCGGGCCGGTGGTCGTGCTGACGCTGCGCGAGGACCCGGAGTTCGTCGCGCGCGCGGCGGAGCGCGGGATCGACGCGTACGCCCGGCCCGAGACCCCCGACGCGGTCCAGAGCGCGATCGAGCTGGCGCTGCGCCGCCGCAGCGAGCTGGAGCGCCTCACGACGAAGGTCGACCAGCTCGAGGGCGCGCTGGAGCGGCGCGCGGTGATCGAGCGCGCCAAGGGGATCCTGATGGAGCGCCACGGCATCGACCAGCTGACGGCGTTCGAACGGCTCCGCACGCACGCCCGCGCCGGCCGCCGCCGCGTCGTCGACGTCGCCCGCGAGGTCGCCGACGGGGTGCTGGAGCTGCCGTAGCCAGGGGGCCTCCGCAGGCCTCTGCTTGGCGCCCAGGGTCAACGCTGTCCCCAATCACGACGCCGACGAGAACGCGAGAGGGCCGCCCGCAGGCGGCCCTCTGGAACGACGTACGTCACGGCCCGCCCGCCGGGCGGTCAGGCCGTGCGCGCCGGCATCAACCGCAGCCGGTGTTGTTGCCGCAGCTCGAGCAGGTGTAGCAGGAGCCGGTGCGCTGCATCATGCCGCCGCACTGCTCGCAGGCGGGGCCGAGGTCGAGGCCGAAGTTCCCCTTCGTCATCCGCGCCGGGACGACCGGCGGCGTGTCGGTGAGGGCGGAGGCGGCCGGCTGGGCGGCGCCGTTGGCCGGCGCGGCGGCCTGGCCCGACGGCCCGGCGGTGTCGCCGCTGAGCGAGATCGCCGTCTCCTGCGCGCTCTTGCGGGCGCGCACGGCCGGGGTCAGGATGCCCAGCTCCTCCTGGATCTCCTCGTCGAGGAAGCGGGAGGCGAGCCAGCGCATGATGTAGTCGGGCATCGACTTCGCGAACGGGATCTCCGGGTTGGAGGTCATCCCCTCCGGCTCGAAGCGCATGTAGCTGAACTTCTGCACGAGCGTCTCGAGCGGCACGCCGTACTGCAGCGCGATCGAGACCATCGTCGCGAACGAGTTCATCATGCCGCGGAGGGTCGAGCCCTCCTTGCCGATGTCGGTCAGGAAGATCTCCCCGACCGTCCCGTCCTCGTAGAGGCCGGCGGTGATGTAGCCCTCGTGGCCGGCGAGCGAGAACTTGTGCGTCAGCGACTGGCGCTCGCGCGGCATCCGGCGGCGGGCCGGCGCCAGCTGCGCCCTCGTCTGCGCGACCGCCTCGGCGACCGCCTGCTCGAGCTCCTCCTCGGTGAACTTCGCGCCGGGCTTGGCGTCCTCGCCCTTCTGCGCGTCGGTCCGCAGCGCCTGCGCCGTCTTGGAGCCGTCGCGGTAGATCGCCAGCGCCTTGACGCCGAGCCGCCACGCCTGGATGTAGGCGTCGGCGATGTCCTCGACGGTCGCCGTCTGCGGCAGGTTGACGGTCTTGGAGATCGCGCCCGAGATGAACGGCTGGACCGCGCCCATCATCTTGATGTGGCCCATGTGCGAGATCGCGCGCTCGCCGACCGCCACGTCGAAGACCGGCAGGTGCTCGGCCGCGAGGCCCGGGGCGCCGACGATCGAGCCGTTCTCGTTGATGTACGCCTCGATCTGCTCGATCTGCTCGTCGGAGTAGCCGAGCGTCTGCAGCGCCTGCGGCACGGTGCGGTTGACGATCGTCATCTGGCCGCCGCCGACCAGCTCCTTGAACTTGACAAGCGAGAAGTCGGGCTCGACGCCGGTCGTGTCGCAGTCCATCAGGAACGAGATCGTGCCGGTCGGCGCCAGCACCGTCGCCTGCGCGTTGCGGTAGCCGTGCTCCTCGCCGAGCTCGACCGCCTCGTCCCACACGCGGCGGGAGGCGGCGAGCAGCGCCGCGTCGTCGAGCGAGGCCTCCGGGATCGCGTACGAGGCGTCGCGGTGCATCCGCATCACCTTGTTGTGCGGCTCGCGGTTCTCCTCGTAGCGCTCGAAGGTGCCGACGGCGGCGGCGATCTCGGCCGAGCGCTTGTAGGCGCGGCCGGTCATCAGCGCCGTGATCGCGGCCGCGGTGCCGCGGCCCGCGTCGGAGTCGTACGGCATGCCGTTCGACATCAGGTAGGCGCCGAGGTTGGCGTAGCCGAGCCCGAGCTGGCGGAAGGCGTTGGCGTTCTTGCCGATCTCCTCCGTCGGGTAGCTGGAGGCGCCGACGATGATCTCCTGCGCGAGGAAGACGACGTCGATCGCGTGCTCGAAGGTCTCGACGTCGAAGCTGCCGTCGGCCTTGCGGAACTTCATCAGGTTGAGCGACGCCAGGTTGCAGGCCGAATCGTCGACGTGCATGTACTCCGAGCACGGGTTGGAGGCGTTGATGCGCCCCGAGTTCGGGCTCGTGTGCCACTGGTTGATCGTCGTGTCGTACTGGACGCCCGGGTCGGCGCAGCGCCACGCCGCCTCGGCGATCTCGCGCATCAGCTCGCGCGCGTCGACCGACTTGACCGCTCTGCCGTCGGTGCGGGCGATCAGGTCCCAGCTCTCGCCCTTCTCGACCGCCTGCATGAAGGCGTCCGAGACGCGGACCGAGTTGTTGGCGTTCTGGTACTGGATCGAGGTGAAGCCGTCACCGTCGATCGACATGTCGAAGCCCGCGTTGCGCAGCGCCTCGGCCTTGTCCTCCTCCCTCGCCTTGCACCAGATGAACTCCTGGATGTCCGGGTGGTCGACGTCGAGCACGACCATCTTGGCGGCGCGGCGGGTCTTGCCGCCCGACTTGATCGTGCCGGCCCACGAGTCGGCGCCGCGCATGAAGGAGACGGGGCCCGAGGCGGTGCCGCCCTTTCTCAGCGGCTCCATCGACCCGCGGATGTTGGAGAGGTTGATCCCCGAGCCGGAGCCGCCGCGGAAGATCATCCCCTCCTTCGTGTTCCACGCGAGGATCGAGTCCATCGTGTCGTCGACCGAGAGGATGAAGCAGGCGGAGCACTGCGGCTGCTCCTCGAAGCCGACGTTGAACCACACGGGCGAGTTGAACGCGGCCAGCTGGTGGAGCAGGATGTGGGTCAGCTCGGCCTCGAAGGCGTCGCCGTCCTCGGCGGTGGCGAAGTAGCCGCGCTGGCGGCCCCAGTCGGCGATCGTGCCGGCGACGCGGCCGATCATCTGCCTGACCGAGCGCTCGCGCGCCGGGCTGTTGAGCTGGCCGCGGAAGTACTTCTGGGCGACGATGTTGGTCGCGTTCTGCGACCAGGCCTTCGGGAACTCGACGTCGCGCTGCTCGAAGGAGACCTTGTCGCCGTGGCCGATGCGGGCGTCTCGCAGCTCCCATTCGACCGCGTCGAAGGGATGCACCCCTGGAGTGGTGAAGTGGCGCTCGATGCGCAGCGCCTCACCCGAATGCGTGCCGATCGTGGTGGTCGGAGGGGTGTGCGAGAGATGTGCCATGCCTGCCTGCTCCTTGTGTTTCCCCGCTGTTTCCGCGAACTTCCCTCGGTCTCGGCCCGTCTGAGGGGGTAACAGCGAATCGTCCTACATGACCCGGACGGAACTTTGCCCGGGAGGCCGATCCGCCTGCGGCTCGGGGCGGCGCGCGACACGTCGGACCTGTCTCGAACATAGCGCTCCTCGCCCCCCTCGCGACGGGTCTTTCCCCGCTGTTTGCGGGATCTTCACGCCGATGCTGGACGGATGGCGCCGACGCGCCATCGCGGCGCCGGGAGCGGCGCTCAGCGGCCGAGCCGCAGCCAGTCGGAGAACTCGGCCCAGGTGCTCGTGACGCGGAAGCCGGCCTCGCCCCAGGCGTGCCGTGCGCGCGCCGCCCAGGTCGGGTCCCAGCCGCGCAGCCGCGCCCAGCCCCACACGAGCAGGACGAGCAGCAGCAGCGCTGCGAGCGCGGCGGCGCCGATCACCAGCGGGGTCGTCGAGCGCTTCTCGCCCGGCGGCTGGACGCCCGGCGTCGTCGTCACCTGCTGGGGCGCCTCCGCCGCCGGCGGCGTCGCCCCCGCGTCGGCCGGTGGAACGGCGCCCGCGTCGGCCGGTGGAGCTGCCCCCGCGTCGGGCGGGGGCGCGGCGCCGGCGCCGGCGTCGGCCGGCGGGACGGCCCCCGCGTCGGTCGGGGTCGTCGGCGTCGTCGTGGCGGGCGGCGTCTCCGCGGCGGCCGGTCCGCCGGTCGGCTCGATCCCCTCGCAGTCGCCGGCTCTGTGGGCGGCGATCCCGTCCTCTATCGCTCTTCTGAGGTCGGGGATGACGCCTTCGAACGCTCTCGGGATCCCGGCCAGCGCCGCCTCCAGGTCGGCCTGCGAGAACCAGCAGGCGTCGAGCTGGCCGGCGTTCTGCGAGTAGGCGTCCGAGACGCGGTCGTAGGTCGCGCGGTCGGCGAGCGCCGTCGCCGCCGGCAGCAGCAGGAGCGCGGCTGCGAGCGCGAGCACGCGAAGGATGCGGGCGCGGGACGTCATCGCGGACGGGGGATGCTAGATGATCGCCCGCGCCGCCCGCGCGGCCCGCGGTCCTCGTCGCCCCGCGGCACTCGCGATCGCAGGGGGCCGTGAGGCGCGTCTGTTACAAACCCGCCATGAAGCTTCTCGTCACCGGCGGCGCCGGCTACATCGGATCGATCGTCGCCCAGCAGCTGCTGGACGCCGGGCACGAGGTCGTCGTGCTCGACAGCCTCGAGCGCGGCCACCGCGAGGCAGTCCCCGCGGGGGCGCGCCTGCTGGAGATCGACCTCTGCGACGGGGAGGCCGTCCGCGACGGCGTCGCCGAGGGCTTCGACGGCGCGCTCCACTTCGCCGCGTACGCGCTCGTCGCGGAGTCGGTCGCCAGACCGGAGCTGTACTACCGCAACAACGTGCTCGGCACGCTCAACCTGCTCGACGGCCTGCGCGCCGCGGGCGTGCAGCGGTTGGTGTTCTCCTCGACCTGCGCCGTCTACGGCGAGCCCGAGGTCGTCCCGATGGACGAGCTGACCCCGACGAGACCGGTCAACGCCTACGGCGCCTCCAAGCTCGCCGTCGACGGGATGATCGCCGACGAGTGCCGCGCCCACGGGCTCGGCGCCGTCAGCCTCCGCTACTTCAACGTCGCCGGCGCCAGCGGCTGCCTCGGCGAGGACCACGAGCCGGAGACGCACCTGATCCCGAACGTGCTGCGCGCGGCCCAGGGGCTGCAGCCGGCGGTGAAGATCTTCGGCACCGACTACCCGACGCCGGACGGGACCGCCGTGCGCGACTACATCCACGTCGAGGACCTCGCGCACGCGCACGTGCTGGCGCTCGACGCGGCGCGGCCCTCCGAGCACCGGATCTTCAACCTCGGCAGCGGCGACGGCTACTCGGTCCGCGAGGTGATCGAGGCGGTCAGAGCGGTGACCGGGCTCGACGTCCCGGCGGAGGAGGCCGGCCGCCGCCCCGGCGACCCGCCGAGACTGGTCGCCGCGAACGGCAAGATCCGCGCCGAGCTCGGCTGGGCGCCGCGCAAGTCGCTCAGCGACATGGTCGCCGACGCGTGGGCGTTCGCCCAGCAGCACCCGCACGGCTACGCGGGCGCCGGCGCCGCCGCGCACTAGCCGGCGCCGGGCGGCGGGGCGCGTCGCCTCGCGGCGCGCCCGACGGCGAACCGCGTCAGCTCGCGCGCGCCCTCGAGTCGGCGTCGCCGCCGGCGCCGACCGGCGCCGTCACCGCGGCGGCGCCGTCGCGCTCGATCGCCGCCAGCATCGCGTCCTCGACCGGCGCCACGTCTCTGCGGCCGGCGCGGTCGAGCAGCGGCGACAGCGGCCCGCGGAAGAGCAGCGCGGCGCGCACCCAGCCGGGCACGGTGATCCAGCGACGGCGCCGCTCGATCCCGTCGACGACGCCGTCGACGCACTCCTCCAGCGACGACGTCTTGCCGAACGGCCCGGCGATCTTCTCGCGCATCCCGCCGAACTGGGCGCGCTCGTCGGCGCCGCGCACCATGTCGGTGTCGATCCACGAGAAGTAGGCGACGCCGACGTCGACGCCGTGGCGGGCGACCTCGGTCCGCAGCGAGTCGGCGAGCGCCTCGACCCCGGCCTTGCTGGCGCAGTAGGCCGACATGAACGGCGCGTGCGCGACGGCGGCGAGCGAGGCGATCTGGAGTACGTAGCCGCGCCGCGCGATCACGTGCGGGAGCGCGGCGCGGACCGTCCGCCAGGAGCCGAACAGGTTGACCTCGACGACCCGCTCCCACGCGGCCGGGTCGATCGAGCGGACGGTGCCGCCGGTCGCGATGCCGGCGTTGGCGATCACGACGTCGATGCCGCCGAAGCGCTCGACGGCGCCGGCGACCGCGGCCTCGACCTGGGCCGTGTCGGTGACGTCGGCCTCGAACCAGGCTGCGTCGGGGCCGCACTCGGCCGCGACCTTCGCCAGCTCGTCGGGCTCCAGCCCGACGAGCGCGAGCTTCGCGCCGCGCGCCGCGAGCGCGCGGGCGGTTCCGGCACCGATCCCGCGGGCGGCGCCGGTCACGAGCACGACCTGACCTGAGATGGGGCGTCTGGTAGCCATGCGGGGACGCTACCCAGGCGGCGCGGGCCGAGCGCCGGTCGCGGTGCGCTCCCGCGCGGCTCGGCGGCGTCCCGGTGCGCGCCGCCGGACCGCCGCGCGAGCGCGTGGGCTACCCTCGCTCGCGCATGACCGCGCTGGCCGGCACCGAGCACCATCCGAACGCGCGCGCGACGCTCGGCGCCGCGCTCGCCCCCGGCGGCCACGCCTCGCACGCCTACCTCTTCCACGGCCCGTCGGGCAGCGGCAAGCGGACCGCGGCGCGCGCCTTCGCGGCCGAGCTGCTGGCCGACGGCGCGCCCGATCCCGACGGCGTCCGCTCCCGCGTCCAGCACGGCACCCACCCGGACCTGACGTGGGTGACGCCGAGCGGCGCGCACGAGATGCTCGTCGGCGACATCGAGGAGCCGGTGGTCGCCGCGGCGGCGATGACGCCGTTCGAGGCCGCCAGGCGCGTCTTCGTGATCGAGCGCGCCGACACGCTGATCGATCAGGCCGCCAACAAGATGCTCAAGACGCTGGAGGAGCCGGCGCCGTTCGTCCACATCGTCCTGCTCAGCGACCGGCTCGCCGAGGTCCTGCCGACGATCCGCTCGCGCTGCCAGCTCGTCCGCTTCGACGCGCTGTCGGCCGAGCAGCTGGCCGAGCGCGTCGGCCGCCACGGGATCCCGCCCGAGCAGGCGCGGGCCTGCGCGCGGCTGGCGCTCGGCGACGGCGAGCGCGCGCTGGAGCTCGCGCTCGGCGACGGGCCCGCGCTGCGTGCCGGCGGCGAGCGGTTCGCGCGCGCCGCGCTGGCCGGCGAGGTCGGCGCCGCCAAGCCGTGGAGCGAGCTGCTGGCCGTCAAGAGACGGCGCGGGGAGGATGCGGTCGCGGCGCTGGAGGCGCAGCTGGCCGAGGAGCTCGAGGTCGTCTCCAGAAGAGAGAGACGGCGGCTGGAGAACGAATACGCGGAGCGGATCCGCCGCACGAGACGGCGCGTCGAGACCGGCGCCCTCGATCTCGGCCTGCAGATCGCCTCGCTGTGGTTCCGCGACGTCGCCTGCCTCGTCTGGAGCACCCCTGAGCTGCTCCACCACACCGACCGCGTCGACGCGCTCCAGCAGGACGCCGACGGCCGCAACGCGCAGAGACTGCGGGCGGCGGTCGAGCTGGTCGAGGAGACCCGGCGGCGCCTGCGCTCCAACGTCACCGAGGAGCTGGCGCTGGAGACGCTCGCCTACCGGCTCGAGGCGCTGCTGAGCTGAGCGGCGGACGTCGGGCGCCCTCCTGACGGAGCGCAGGCGCTCCGACGGGCGCGGCCGCTAGTAGTAGCCCTCCGGCCAGTGGCCGTGCTCGTCGTAGTAGCGGCGCGCGGCCTCCTCGCGCGAGCGCTCGTCGTTCGACCTGATGCTGAGCCGGAAGAGGAGGTTGAGCATCAGCACGATCACCGCCGTGCCGATGAGCATCACGCCGAGGCCGCCCCACTTGTCGGCCCGCGTCTCGAGCAGCCACACGCCGACCGCCGTCAACACGAGCGGGAGGACGTATCGCACCGCGGGGACGATGACGCGCATCACAGCGTGGAGGATGGCACGGACCGGCCCGGCCGCGACGCGCGGCGTCATCGCGCGACGCGCCGCGGCGGCCGCGTGGCGCGCGGCAGCGGCCGCCGACGCGGGAGCGCGCGGCTGGCGGCGGGCGTCGTGCCGGTCTGCTGTGATCCCGGGCGTGACCCAGCGCGCGGTCGAAGACGAACAGCTGCTCGACGCCGCGCGCGCCTGCGTGCTGGCGGTCGGCGTGCGCCGCACGACCGTGACCGACGTGGCGCGGCGGGCCGGCGTGAGTCGCATGACGCTCTACCGCCGCTTCCCCGACGTCACGTCGCTGATCCAGGCGCTGATGACGCGCGAGTTCTCCGCGATCATCGCCGAGGTCGACCGCGACGCCGGTCAGCTCGGAAGCGCCCGCGAGCGGCTCGTGGAGGGGGCGGTGCGCGGCTGCGACCGCCTGACCCGCAACCCGCTCTTCCTCCGCATCGTCGACGTCGACCCCGAGCTGCTGCTGCCGTACGTGACGACGCGGCTGGGCAGCTTCCAGAAGGCCGTCGTCGCGTCGCTGGAGGGCCAGCTGCGCGACGGCGTCGCCGACGGCTCGATCGCCGCCGGCGACCCGGCGATCGTCGCGCGGACGATCGAGCTCGCGCTGCGCGGCTTCGTGCTGCAGACGCTGGCCGAGGGCGCCGAGGCGGCGCGCGAGCCGGAGCTGGAGCAGCTGCGGCGGATGCTCGACCGCTACCTCGCGCCCTGAGCCGCCGCGGCGGCCTCCAGCGCCTCGCCCGCGGCCGCGAGCGCGCGCTCCCGCCGCTCCGGCACCAGCCCCATGCGGGTGCGCCGGTCGAGCAGGTCCTCCACGGTCAGCGCCAGCTCGTGCGCGACGGCGAAGTGCAGCTCGGCGCGGGAGACGGGGACGTCGGGCGCGATCGGGTCGAGCAGGCGCCGGTCGCCGTCGGCGAGCGCGGCGACGCGGCCGGCCTCGGCGCCGTAGCGGCGCACGAGCGGCGGCGGCAGCTCGCCGGCGGCCGGCGCGCTGCCGCGCGGCGGGGCGCCGACGAGCGGCAGGCGGCGGGTGACGCACGGGCCGGCGCTCGCGCCCGGGCGTGACGCGATCGCGTCGAGCACGTCCTGCGCCATGCGGCGGGCCGTCGTCAGCTTGCCGCCGACGACGGTCAGGACGCCGCCGTGGTCGAGCACGGCGTGGCGGCGGGAGAGGTCGGCGGTCGTCTCGTCGGCGGCACCGGCGAGCAGCGGGCGCAGGCCGGCGTAGCGGCCGACGACGTCGTCGGAGGCGAGCGGCCGGTCGAGCACCCGGCTGACGCTCTCCAGCAGGAAGCGCTCCTCGGCTGCGTCGACCCCGGGCGCGACCGGCGGGGAGCCGTCGCCGTCGTAGGGGTCGTCGGTGAGGCCGATCAGCACGAGGCCGTCGGGGCGCGGGGCCGCGAAGACGAGCCGCAGCCCGTCGTTGCCGGGGACCGGCGCGCTGATCGAGGCGCGCGGCTCGCCGAGGCGGTCGGCCCGCACGAGCAGGTGGGCGCCCTTGCTCGGCCGCAGCTCGATGCCGCCGCTCAGCTCGCCGGCCCAGACGCCGGTCGCGTTGACGACGTGGCGCGCCGAGATCGCGAGCCGGCCGCCGCCGTGCTCGTCGACGACGGTCGCGCCGTCGGCGGTCAGCCGCTCGGCGCGCGCGTAGGTGAGGATCCGCGCGCCGTGCGCGGCGGCGGTGCGGGCGACCGCGAGGACCAGCCGCGCGTCGTCCTCGATCTGGCCGTCCCAGTGGAGGATCGCGCCGCGCAGGTTGCGGTCGCTGAGCGCGGGCGCGAGCCGCCGCGCCTCCTCGCCGGAGATGCGCCGCATCGGCGGGAGCCGGCGGCGGCTCGTGCCCGCGGCGGCGCGCATCCGGTCGCCGATGCGGATGCCGGCCTCCAGCTTGGCGCCGGCGGCGCGGCCGATCGAGTCGCCGAGCGGCATCAGCATCGGCAGCGCCCGGATCAGGTGCGGCGCGCTGACGTCCATCAGGATCGCCCGCTCGGCGGCCGACTCCCACGCGAGCCCGAAGTCGAGGTGAGCGAGGTAGCGCAGCCCGCCGTGGGCGAGCTTGCTGCTCCAGCGGCTCGTCCCGCTCGCGAGGTCGCCCCGCTCGACGAGCGCGACCGACAGCCCGCGCGTCGCGGCGTCGAGCGCCGTCCAGGCGCCGGTGATCCCGCCGCCGACGACCAGCACGTCGACGCTCTCCCCGTCCGCCAGCGCCTCCAGCTCCCGCGCCCGCCGCCCGGCGTCGAGCGAGTCGGAGCCCGAGGCCGCCGGCAGCCGTGTGCGACGAAGTGACATTCTGAGTCGCACTGTAACACCGGTGTCCAGTGCCCGCGCAGGCTGCTCCGAGCGCCCGGCCCGGCTCTTCACCCTGCCGCCGCACGCGCCGGTCGGCTACCATGTGCGCCCCGCCGGGTCTGCGCCGGCTGGTCTGCCGACATAGCTCAGCTGGTAGAGCACTTCACTCGTAATGAAGGGGTCCCCGGTTCGAGTCCGGGTGTCGGCTCCTCAGACGAAAGCCCCGCTGCGGCGGGGCTTTCGGCGTTTTCGGGGCCGTGCTCTTTGACGCTCTAAGGGCGTTTTAGGGGCGTTGGGGCAACGGATGGGGCAACGCGGCTCGGTGCGAGAGGGCGAGGAGTCATCCCCTCCAACCCGTACGAGAAAGAAACCCACCCCCTCTGCGGCTGCCGATCCCCGGCGAGGGGGTTGGCCCCCACCTACGCCACGGGCGGAGACTCGACGACCTCAACGTCGATGATCGCCTCGGGCGGAACTGCCGTGCCGCTGCCGTCGAAGCCGCCGCATGATGAGAAACCGAGGGGTTCTCCGCTCAGCCGCGCGTGGAGGAAACAGAACGCCGTTTCGACATGCCATGCCGAGACGCACGGTGCCCAGAACTTCACGATGCAAGGCGTCGATGCTTCGACGAAGCGTGCTTCCAGGTCGGCGACCTCGTAGCAGCGAGAGATGTCTTGGACGATTTCGGGACAGCTCAGGTAGTCGTGGCTGCTCTGCGGAAGATCAACGTGTACCTCCCGCACGAGATGCGCCTGCGGACCGTGATGCATGGCGTCGTGAGTCTTCAGCCGATAGAGGTAGCCGTCGTGCCCTCCGCCGTCACTCTCAATGGTGGCTCGGAATGCCTCCCACTCCTTGTGCGACGCCTCGGCGAGAATGCGCAGCACCTGCCAAGTCTCGTCCAGCATCACATCGAGCGGCAGCAGCCCGCGCCGTCTGAACGTGCTCGGATTGACGACTCGCGTGCCGTGGAAGAAACAGGCGCCGTCGAAGCGCGCCTGGCTCAGGTCTGTTCCCAGATCCGTGAGCACCGAGAGGGCGACGTCTTCGTACGGGTAATCCGCGAGTCGCGCCGAGTCGTATCGGTGGATCGCGTCCGCCAGGTGGTCCGGTTCGACACCGATCGCCCGGCCGATTGATGCGAGCGTCGAAGCGCTGTCAAAGCAGTCGAGCAGGTGCATGAGGTGTTCTACATTGGCTGTGCCGTTCGCGACCTTGGAGGGCGATGGTGTGATCCTGCCTGGCCCTCCAACCTCCGGGTGGCGTCACGTTCGTTGCGAGCCAAGTCCATTCGGGCTTTTCAGGTTACCCGCCGGTATGGACGACATTCGGTCGTTTTCGGACTGTCTTCCGGGCCGTCTGGTGTGGCCGGTCGTCGAGCTACTCGAAGTCTGTTCCGTCTTTTCGGCTCTCGTAGAGACGCATCAGCTCGGACAGGCGAACTCCAAGGCCGTCGGCGAGCTTCGCGAGGTTGTCGAAAGACGGGCTGACCTCGCCGCGTTCGACCATGCCGACGAAGTTGCGCGAGAGATCGGCACGGTCGGCGACGGCTTCCTGTGAGAGGCGTTGGCGAGTGCGCATCTCGTAGACGGCTTGAGCGAGGCGCTCGCGCGCTGAGCGACTGGGGCGATTCATGCGCCTCGCAAACTCCCAGTGATCCGTTGTTGCCTCTACCCCAGTAGGTAGTCATTCTGACCATAGTCATAGGTACTTGGGTTGACACGGAGGTCAGGATGTCGCCTCGTGACCGAGGGTGTTCGGGCAGGCGCCCCGCTCGCGGGCGGGCGCTGGGGCTCGGCGGGGCCGTGCGCGTGCTGCGGGCTCGGCACGGGTTCAGTCAGGAGTCGTTCGGCTTCGCCGCAGGCTTGCACCGCAACTACGTGGGCGCAGTAGAGCGTGGGGAGGTCAGTCCGACACTGCCCACCTTGCAGCGAATCGCCGACGGCTTCTCGATCCCCGCCTCAGAGCTGCTCGCACTCGCCGAACGCTTGACGAAGGAGGCCGAGGAATGACGGTGCTACCGAACGCCGTCACTACCGCCTCGCAGGCTTCTCGCCATGCCGAATCCAGCGGACTTTCCCGACGACCTCCTCGAAGCTGCGGCCGCTCCCGTGGCGGACTTGGCTGCGGCGCGCGAGCGCGTGCAGACGCCTTGGCTGCGAGCGGAGGAGGCGGCCGAATACCTCCGGGCTCCCGTGTCGCGGGTGCGCAAGCTGACGATGATGGGCACCATCCCGCACGAGAAGGACGGGCGCCGCGTGCTCTACCACCGCGACGAGCTGGACGCCTTCCTGCGCGGCGGCGGTTCGTACTCTCCGTGACGATCCGGTTCGATGGCCGCTGAAGCGTCCGATCCGCGCCGGCTGGAGCCGACTGGCCATGCCGGCGTCTACCGGAAGCAGAACCGCTACATGGTCGTGTGGCGACATCGCGGGCGCCAGCGCAAGCGGAGCTTCCGTACGTTGACGGAGGCGCGCCGGTTCAAGGCGCAGACGGCGGTCGGCGGTACAGCGCCGACCTCGCGGGAGCCGTTCGTCGCTTTCGCGGAGCGCTGGCTCGACGGTTACAGGGGCCGCACCTCGAAAGGGCTCGCTCCAACTACGCGCACGAGCTACGCCGACGTGGTCGCGCGTGTGATCGTGCCCTACTTCCGGCGCGAACTGCCGACCCTGAAGCTCGACGAGCTGAGTCCGTCCGACCTGCGCGACTTCATTGCGCACATGGCCGGCGAGGGCCACGCGCCCGCGACCGTTCGGCGCTACTACGCCCCGCTGCGGGCAATGCTCGCGACGGCGTACGAGGATGGTCGCATCACGCGCAACCCGGCGGCCGGCATCCGTGTCGTCGTGCCCGGCGAGCGCGCTGCGCGCTCCAAGCGCCTCACGCCCGACCAGACGCGCGCCCTGCTCGCCGAGATGCCACCGGAGCATGCGGACCTCACCTACCTGCTCGCCGCGACGGGTCTGCGGATCGGTGAGGCCCTCGCGCTGACGTGGGGCGACCTCGGCCCCGACGACGCCGGACGCCTCGTCCTGCACGTGCGTCGCTCGAAGACGGTTGCCGGCATCCGCGCGGTCCCGCTTTCGCCGGAGACGCTGCGCCGCCTGACCCTCCGGCGCTCCTCCGTCGAGTGGGCTGGCGACGAGCACGCGATCTTCGCCAGCACCTTCGGCACCGCCCTCGATCCGCACAACTTCCGCCGCCGCGTCTTCAAGCCGGCGGCGAGACGCGCCGGCATCCCGTCAGCGACCCCGCACGGCCTTCGTCACGGCATGGCGAGCCTGATGGCCGAGCGCGGCTACTCTCCCGCACAGATCGCCGCCCACCTTGGCCACGCCGACGGCGGCGTCCTCGCGCTGCGCACCTACATCAGAACCGAGGCGATCGACACGCCGACGTTCGTGGATGAGGCGTTGGCCGCCGGCTAGCGGACCGGATCGTCGAGCAGCAGACTGAGCCCCGGCATTCCTGCGAAGTCGCTGTCCTCAGTAAGCAAGGGAAGTTTGTAGAGGCGAGCCGTAGCGGCAATCCAAGCGTCGTGCGCCTGCGCCTTCTGGCCGAGGGCATGGCCTGGACTCATGCCACGTGCCTCGTTGGACAGACGTGCCCATTCGTGGGCGAGGTCCTCGGTCGGTTGGACGACCACGGTGCCCGCGATGTCTGATTCGAGACGCCGTCTGCGGGCCACCCCGTACTGCTGCGCATACGCGCCCCGCCAAAGCTCCGCCACGCTAACGAAAGAGAGAACGACTCGCCGTCCTTCGACGTAGGGAAGGAAGCGCTGCGCTCTCTCCTGGCCTCGCGCGAGGTAGATAAAGACAGTCGTGTCCACAAGGACGTAGTCCTCATGTTCCCCAACGGCTACGATCGCCACAGCGGTTAGCTCTCGTCCTCGATCGCCGCGATGAGAGCATCGGCCTCATCGTCGTCGTACCAGTCGTCGTCCGCATCGCGTCGGCGGAACGCCTCCACGCCTTGAGCTGCGGCAAGCTCGGCGACGGACTCTCGTCTCCAAAACAGCTCGGTATCGAAGGTTGGCGTTTCGTAGACAACGGCGATGCTCGTTGCGTGCAATCTCCGAGGGCGCGACTCGCCTGGGAAGAACTCACCCATCCCCGAGACGCGGACGTACTTTCTCCCGTGGCCAGCGGCCCAGGCCGTTTCGCGGTCCTTCTCGTCGAAGTAGCAGCTCACTCTCTGAGTGGACGGTTGCTCGATGCGAAATTCCAGAGTCGAGTCGTCGACCATCCGTAAAGCACCTTCAACCGTCGCATGGGCACGATACGGACGTCTGACCAACTGTCTCGCCATCCGGAGACGCGTCGGATCGAGCTGGGTCGTCGTTTGGGAAACGCCGTGGACCGAGGTCGTGAAGACGATTCGATCGATCCCGTGACGGAACGTCTGCCGAAACCCGTCGATCGCCTTCAGCACGCCTCGGTCGTAGCCGCGCGGCAGTTCGACCGTGTCGTCAGACAAATGGTCTAACCCGTCGATAAACGCCCTGAGCGCCTCATCTCCCAATCGGGGATCTACATCTGGGATCAAGCCCTCTTGATCCGTGGTGGAGGCGTCAGGCGTTGCCATCTCCAGCACGAAGCTGCCGGCTCGGGCGCCGCCGATGACGTTGAGGTCAACGGATCGCTCGATGAAGCCTCTAACTCGCCCACCTCGACCACTGGGGCCGTAGTCAGTCAGGACGATCGCAATGCTCCGCAAGGTGCCACGCAGTCTTTCGGCGACACGCTGAAGCTCCGACAAAGGCAGCAGATGGTCTGCCACCGACGGGCCTTCGAGTCTGAGTCTCAGGTGCAGCGCATCCCGACCCTTCATATCCAAGAGCGTAGACGAGCCAGCAGCCCGACGGGCGCAATGCAAACGCGCTGGCACGCGCATCGTGGTTCAGCGCGATCTCCCGGCCTGTTCTGTGGCTGCAGTATCTCTCGCCCGGCCTTTCTCCGTCGAATGAACAAGCTGGGAGAAGAGAGGTCGCTCGTGCCTTCGGCATCGCACTCCATCCTCACCATCCTGCTGCCCGTGGCCATCTAGTCTCGTCGCGCAGCGTGGCTTCTCCCTGCACAGATCGCGGCCCATCTCGGCGACACCGACGGCGGCGTCCTCGCGCTGCGCACCTACATCAGAACCGACGTGATCGACACGCCGACGTTCGTGGATGAGGCGTTGGTCTGGCCTCTCCCGGAGACGACGTTCCGCTGCGATCCGCTTTGCCCTCCGGACGGCCAGCAATAATCAACCTCATGATGGAGTTTCAGGTCACCTGGATTACCGAGCACGATGGCACTCGACTTGCTTTTGCCGAAGCTCTTCGCGCCGTTGTGCCGGTGGGCGAAGACCTCCATGACGGCGAGAACGGCATGCCGTTCCTCCTTCATGAATGCGAAGACAAGACCGGCGCGCTGCACCTTGCCCGCCGCTATCGACTTGCCGCATGTGAGCGTGCGGGCATCGACCCCACGAACGTCGTCGATGACGCCAGAATCACATGGAGAGTCGTTCACGAGCTGATGCAGGACTTCCCGGACTATGGGGCGCAGGCGGCCGCCGCAGAGGAGCGGGCGTTGGAGTTGGCCGAGAGGTCCTTGTCCGAAGGATTGACGCCCGTCGAGCAAGAAGAAATGGCAGCGGCGTTTGCGGAGTCCAGCGTCTACGGAGAGATGGCGGTGGTATCCGGCATTTTGGATGCCAACACGTTCCGGTCGACGATCCAGTCCCAAAGCATGGAGATCGATGCTGACGCGATTGTGAACCTCACCTTGAAGAAGCGAGGCGGTTCCCGAGAGGCAGTCGAAGCTCAGCTCGAAGAAGCAATGCGGAGATCAGGGGGAGTGCGCGAGCGCGTTGGCGACCGTTGGATATACCGGGTCCCCCTCAGAGGCTGACATGTCCCGCATAACCCTCTGGGCAACCATCATCCTTGGGCTCGCCATGGCCCAACGGGTCAATGCGAAGGCTTGGGACGAAGCGAACCGCTCGGTGCAGGAAGCGGCAACGCTGTATGGAGAGCGGCTTCGCGAGCAAGACCGCCAGCAAGAGCGAATGATGATGCTCGCAGCACGACAGGTGCGCCTCGGATGGCTCGCACTGTTCGTCGCCGTCGGATCTCTGCTGCTGGCACTCGTAGCGTTGTTCGTCTAGAGGGCAACACCCGGGGCAACACCGCCCCCGAACTGCACCGAACGCCGAGCACACAAAATCGCCCGGCCCCACCGGCCTCACCGAACCCCAGCGAACCGCTCCGACAGCCCCGCCCAAATCTCGTAATGAAGGGGTCCCCGGTTCGAGTCCGGGTGTCGGCTCCTCAGACGAAAGCCCCGCTGCGGCGGGGCTTTCGGCGTTTCGGGATAGTCGCGCGACCGCTGCCGTCCGGTGGGCGATGGTCACGGCATGGCGAGCCTCACCGCCGAGCGCGGCTCCTCACCCGTGCGGTTCGCCGCCCATCTCGGCCACGCCGAGAGCGGCGTTCTCGTCCTTCGCGCCTACATCAGAGTCAAGCGATCGACACGACGGTCGTGGACGAGGCGCTGGCGAGTGATCGAGCTCCGGTCCGTCGCACCTGTTGCAATGCAGGCGTTGTCGGAACGACGCGGAAGTAGCTCGACAGGAAAGTAGGTGTGGGTAGGATTTCCTGTGCTATGGCGGCGGCACCATCAGCAATCGGCTACTACACGGCGGGCGATGTCGCCCGGCTCGCTGGAGTGACGCCTCAGCGAATCGGGCGCTGGGCGCGCGAGGAGCTGATCCTTCCTTCGGTCAGTCAGAGGCCGAACATCTACTCGTACGCGGATGCTGGCGAAGCAATTCTCGTGCACTACCTCGTGGAGCAAGGGAAGACGCCTGCGGAGATCAAGCAGGTGGTGCATGAGCTTCGGCGGTACTGCGGGCCTTGGCCGCTGGCGAATGCTCCGCTTGAACACGATGGATCGCTCGTGACGATCCGCGATCCTGACCGGGGCATCCACGTTTCGGTCGACAAGCCGAGGCACGACTTGATTCCCAAGACGCTTCCGGCTCTTAGAAAGATCCGCGATGCATTGTCGCGCGGCGGCTGGGTCGCCCTGGAGAGCCCCCGCGACCACATCGAAGTTGACCCCCAACGGCATTCCGGTGTACCGGTGATTCGTGGTCGGCGCATTCCCACCTCGCTTGTCGCTAGTCTCGCCTCCACCGATGGAGGCCGTGAGGCGCTGCGAGACGAATACGGACTCACCGACGGCGAGATAGATGACGCCGTCGGATACGAGCACGACATCGCCGCAGCCATCGCGGCCTGAGACGCGACGGCTCGTCATCGACGAGGACATCAGCCGCAAGCTGTCGTTCGAGTTGCAGCGCCGCGGTCGAGCAAACGCCATCGCGGTTCTCGACGCGAGATTGAACGGACGTAAAGACGGCGCGCTCTTCAAGGCGCTGATCGATTTTGAGCCGTGCGTGCTCGTTACCTACGACAACCGGATGCCGTTTGTTCATACCCGCGAGTTGGAACACCATGGAACCACGGTTGCCGTTGTCAGTCGGCGGGCATTTCGCCGCTCGTGGCACACGGTCGAAGACAATTACATACGGGATGTCGTGCATCGCTGGGCCCATGTGATCGAGATGCAGACCGCTGGGACCGTCCGTAGCTACGGCGACAAGTCGGTGACGCGGGCGAGAACGCCTCGCGCCTACGCGGATACGACGCGGCCCTGACGTTCGCATAGGCGGGGCGCCGCGTGGGGCAATGCACTTCCCGACCGCCCCGAACGCCAGCGCCACCGACGGCCCGACACACCGCCGGATCCGAACCCGACGAGATCGCGCCGAACACTCCGTCCAAACCTCGGAACGAAGGGGTCCCCGGTTCGAGTCCGGGTGTCGGCTCCTCAGACGAGAGCCCCGCTGCGGCGGGGCGTTCGGCGCTTCGCGGCGCGCTACTCGGCGACCGCGTCGAAGGTCAGCTGGCCGGCCATCGGCTCGGGCGGCGGCGGCTCCAGGACTCTGCGCTCGGCGTCGAACGCCTGGACTCTCGCGAGCTTGCGCTCCTTCGCCGCCAGCCTGCGCTCCAGCCTCGCGACCTTCTGGTTGAGCTGCCTGCGCTCGGCGTCGAGCCGGTCGACGTGGGCGATCGCCCCGTCGAGCGCGGCCGTCAGCTCGCGGCGCGCGGCCGTCCGAGCGGCCTCGCGCGCCGACGCCTCGGCCGCCTCTCGGCGCGTCGCCTGCTCATGCAGGCGCGTCAGCGCGAAGGCCGCGCCGCCGGCGGCGAGCAGGCCGACGACGACCGCCGGCAGGCTGAGCGAGACGACGCCGGTCAGCCCGCCGAGCGCGGCGAGCGCGAGCCCGCCGAGCAGCGTCGCGAGCACGTGCCCGGCCCAGCGGTCGGCGGCCGCGCGCACGGCCGGCCGCTCGCCGTCGGCCGCCCAGCGGTCGGCGGCGGCGCCGAGCGCGGCGAGATCGTCGTGGTGGTCGTCGGACATCGCGAGGGATCGTACGCGGCCACCCGGCGCTCCGCCGGCCGGCCGCGACCGCGCCGGACGGGGTGCGCGGAACGGCTGCTCGCGCGCCGCCTCGCGATGGCGGCCGCCTGCCGCCCCTACCCGTGCAGCACGTCCAGCCGCTGCGCGAGGCGGCTGTGGCGGCGGCCGGCGTCGGTCGTGCGGGCGGCGCGGGCGACCATCTCCGGCGTCCCGACGACGATCGTCGCGATCGTCGAGCGCGTGATCGCGGTGTAGAGCATCTCGCGGCGCAGGAAGCGGCCGCCCGCCGCGGGGTGGGCGACGACGATCGCGATCGGCAGCTCGATCCCCTGCCCGCGGTGGACCGAGCAGGCGTAGGCGAGCTGGAGCTGCCCGACCTCGGCCTGCGGGATCCGCACGACCGCGCCGCCGTCGACGCCGACCAGCAGGCCGCCGCCGTCGCCCCCTCTCGCCGCTCGCGCGCCGTCGCTGCCGCCCTCCTCCTCGCCGGGCTCGTCCTCGTCGTCGCGCTCGGCCGGCGCCAGCTCGTCGAGCAGGCGCAGCAGCGTCCCGTTCATCACGCCCAGCTCGTGCAGGTTGCGCCCGACGAGCATCAGCTTGTCGCCGATCCGGAGGCGGCCGTTGCCGACCTCTCTCCCGTCCGGGTTGAGCGCCGCCCGCAGTGATCTGTTGAGCGCGTCGATCCCCAGCTCGCCGCGATAGACCGGCGCGAACACCTGGATGTCGCCGTGGGGGTCGACGCCGTAGTGTCTCGGCAGCCGCGCGCTGACGAGCGAGACGATCTCCTCCCGCGCGGCGACCGGGTCGGCGCGCGCGATGAAGAAGAGGTCGTGGCGCATCCCCTCGGCGCGCACGAACGACGGCGCCCGACCCTCGCGGATCGCGTGCGCCCCCTGCACGATCATCGACCCGGCCGCCTGGCGGAAGATATGCTGCAGCCGCGCGGTCGGCACGCGGCCGGAGGCGACGAGCTCGGCGAACGGCTTGCCGGCCCCGACCGGCGCCAGCTGGTCGGCGTCGCCGACGAGCACGACGTGCGTGCCCGGCCCGATCGCGCGCAGCAGCGTCACGAGCAGCTCGAGGTTGGCCATCGACGTCTCGTCGACGATCACGAGGTCGCATCTGAGCGGCAGGTCCTCGTCGTGGACCGGGCCCTCGCCGGGGATCCAGCCGAGCGCCGAGTGGACGGTCGACGCGTCGAGCTGCGTCGCCGCCGTCATCCGCAGCGCGGCGCGGCCGGTCGGCGCCACCAGCAGCACGCTCGCTCTCTGCTCGCGCGCGATCTGGCCGATCTCGCGGATGCTGGCGGTCTTGCCGGTCCCGGGCCCGCCGGTGACGACCGAGAGACGGTGGACGAACGCGCCGCGCACGCCGGCCCATTGCTCCGGCGTCAGCTCGACGCCCTCGGCGCCGGCGTCGTCGGGCTCGACAGGATCTCTCAGCTTCGCCGACAGGTCGCTGGCGAGCAGCTCGGTGACGCGCTCCGCCAGCTCGCGTTCCAGCCGCGCCGTCTCGGCGCGGTAGACCCACACCGCCTCGTCGTCCTGCTCCAGCTCGACGTCGCCGTTGTCGGCCAGCTCGTTGAGGAAGCCCGCGGGCGGGGAGGAGCCGTCGAGCAGCTCGCGGGTGCGCATCAGCAGCGCGGCGGCCGGCTGACAGGTCGAGCCGTCGCGCTCGCCCTCGCCGAGCGCGTGCAGGATCGCCGCTCGCGCGCGGGCCGGGCTGTCGGAGGGCGCGCCGAGCCCGCGCGCGATCGCGTCGGCGGTCGCGAAGCCGACGCCGAAGACGCTCGTCAGCTCGTACGGCCGCTCGCGCACGACGCGGTACGCGCGGTCGCCGTAGTGCTGGTGGATGCGGCTCGCGAGATGGGCGAGCCCGTGCGGCGCGAGCAGCAGGTGCAGGCCGCGGGTGGCGCGCAGCGCGTCCCACGAGCGGGCCGCCTCGGCGGCTCGCTGCGGCCGCAGCCCGGCGCGCTCGAAGGCCGCTCTCGGGTCGTGGTCGATCGCGCTCAGCACCTCGCCGCCGAACGCGTCCAGCAGCGCGGCGGCGCGGCGCGGCCCGACGTGGCGGACTCTGCGCAGGTAGGCGGTCAGCGCGGCGTCGTCGACCGGCGTCACCGGATGGGCCTCGCGGACCTTCACCTGCGGCCCGTAGCGCGGGTCGATCGTCCAGCTGCCGGCGACGGCCGCGTGCTCGTTCAGCTCGAGGTGGACGAGCGGCCCGACCAGCACGATCCGTTCGCCGTCCCATTCGCCGTCGAGGACCGCGAAGCCGCTGTCCTCGTTCGCGAAGCGGCGGTTGCGGATGACGACCTCGCCGGCGAACTCCTCGCCTTCGGCGGGCGGCCAGCTGACGGGCGCGGACGGCATCGCCCGCCAGCGTAGTCGCTCGCCGCGTCGCCCCGGGCGCGCGGGCGGGCTCGCACGGCCGCAGGCGCGGCTGAGATGATGGCGGGGTGGCGGCAGAGTCTGAGCGGACCTGGGGAGGGCAGACGCTCGAGGATCGGCGGGCGGCGCGGCGCAGGCGCCTGCTCGATGCCGGCTACGACCTGGTCGGGACCGGCGGCGCGGCGCAGTTGACCGTGCGCGGCGTCTGCCGCGCCGCGAGACTGACCGAGCGCTACTTCTACGAGAGCTTCGCCGACCGCGAGGAGCTGCTGCTCGCCGTCCACACGCGCACGGCCGCCGAGGCGCGCGACGCGATCGCCGCCGCGGTCGCCGCCGCTCCGCCGGAGCCGGTCGCGGTCGCGACGGCGGCCGTCGACGCCTTCGTCGACCTGCTGCAGGACGACCCGCGCCGGGGCCGGGTGCTGCTGACCGAGGTCTTCGCGGACGAGCGGCTGACGAGAGCGGGCGTCGAGCTGATCCCGAGCTTCGCCGCGCTGCTGGTCGAGCAGATCCGCGCGATCTACGGCGACGGCGCGGAGGGCGGCCCCGACGCGGTCGACGCGCAGGTGACCTCGGTCGCGCTCGTCGGCGCGCTCGCCCACCTCTTCACGGGCTGGCTCGACGGGACGCTCTCGATCTCGCGCGAGCGGCTCGTCGCCCACGTCGTGCGGCTGATCCTCGCCGCCGCGCCCGTCAGCTCGCGGGACGCCTGAGCCGCCCCCCTCCATTTGACAGCGCGCGTTGTCACACCCTAAGCTGACAACGCACCATGTCACTTGCTGCGACAGCCGAGACGGGGGCGCGGGGCGCGGAGCGGGCCGCCGGGGACGAGCGGCCCGCTCCGCTGGGCCCTGACTCGCTCACCTGGCAGTGCTTCGGCGACCTGCGCGGCCTGCTGCTGATCGGCCGCGCGGGGATCCTCCAGAACATGCACCCGGCGATCGGCGCCGGCGTGGGGCAGCACTCCGACTACTTCGCCAACCCGTGGAACCGCCTGCTGCGCTCGGCCTCGCCGATCCTCGGCGTCGTCTACGACGGCGGCGGCGCGCTCGCCACGGGCGCGACCGTGCGCGACTACCACCGCGAGATCAAGGGCGTCGACCAGCACGGCGCGCGCTACCACGCGCTCCAGCCCGACGTCTACTACTGGGCGCACGCCACCTTCTTCGAGTCGCAGATCGTGATGCGCGAGCTGTTCGGCAGACCGCTGACCGAGGCCGAGCAGGAGCGGATCTACGCCGAGTCGGTCCAGTGGTACGCCCAGTACGGCCTCTCGATGCGCCCGGTGCCGCCCGACCTCCCCGCCTTCCGCGCCTACTGGAAGCGGACGGTCGAGGAGGTGCTGACGCTGACCGAGCCGGTCCGCTGGTCGCTCGACCCGGCGCGCCGGCGCGACATCGCGGCGCCGTACGACTGGATCCCGCGGCCGGTCTGGTGGGCGCTGCGCCCGCTCGTGATGGGCGGCTCGATGTGGTTGGCCGCCGGCACGATGCCGCCGGTCGCCCGGGCGAAGCTCGGCCTCGTCTGGACCGACCGCGACGAGCGTCGCCTGCGGCTCCTCGGCCGCGTCGTCAGGGCGCTGTGGCCGCTGCTGCCGGACCGCCTGCGCTGGTTCCCGCGCGCGCGGCGCGGCTGGGAGCGCGTCCGCCGCGAGCAGCGCGCCCGCTGAGCCTGCTCGCGGGTGGCGCGCCCGCTGAGTCACGGGCGCGCCGGCTGGTCAGCGCGCGTCCGGGCGAGGGCCAGCGCTCGCTAAGATGGTTGCGTACGCAATCATTCCGGAGGGTCGTGCCGATGACGTCCACCAGCGCCGCGCAGTTCCCGAGCGAGTCCGACGAGCGGGGCGCCTTCAGGCGCCAGGAGAGCCGCTTCCGCGACTGGGTCAGCGGCGACGGCTCGACGGGCTACCCGGCGGAGAAGGGCCGCTACCACCTGTACGTCTCGCTCGCCTGCCCATGGGCGTCGCGGGTGGTGATCGTGCGCAAGCTCAAGCGGCTGGAGGAGGCGATCGGCCTGACCGTCGTCGACCCGATCCGCGACGAGCGCGGCTGGCGCTTCCTGCCCAACGAGCCCGATCCGGTCAACGGCTTCGCCTACCTGTCGGAGGCCTACCTCGCCTCCGACCCGACCTTCGATGGCCGCGTCACCGTCCCAGTGCTGTGGGACAAGGAGCGCGGCCGGATCGTCAACAACGAGAGCGCCGACCTCGTCCGGATGCTCGGGTCGGCCTTCGACGCGTGGGGCGACGCGTCGGTCGACCTCTACCCGGAGCCGCTGCGCGAGCAGATCGACGCGATCAACGAGCGCGTCTACGAGACGGTCAACAACGGCGTCTACCGCGCCGGCTTCGCGACGACGCAGGAGGCCTACGAGGAGGCGTTCGACGCGCTCTTCGACTCGCTCGACTGGCTCGACGAGCGGCTGGCGCAGCGCCGCTACCTGCTCGGATCGGCGATCACCGAGGCCGACTGGCGGCTGTTCGTCACGCTCGTGCGCTTCGACGCTGTCTACGTCGGTCACTTCAAGTGCAACCGGCGGCGCATCGACGACTACCCGAACCTCTCCGGCTACCTGCGCGACCTCTATCAGCAGCCGGGCATCGCCGAGACGGTCGACTTCGACCACATCAAGCGTCACTACTACATGACCCATCCGCAGTTGAACCCGACGCGGATCGTGCCGAAGGGGCCGCAGCTCGACCTCGACGCACCCCACGGCCGCGAGCTGCTCGCCCCCGCCGCGGGCTGAGCCGCCGCGGCGCCCGCCACGCTTCGCCGGTCGGCTCTTCCCGAAAAAAGGGGCCGGCCGCGCCAGGGGGAGCGCGACCGGCCGGGGAGCCACGCGGGGCGGCGTGGCCCGTGACGACCTCGGGGGAGAAGCCGTCACGCTTTGAAAAACCCTCACAGGTGACCCGCGTTGGAATCACCGTGAGGGTTACAGTGTGGCGCTTTCCGCCGACGTTCGCATTCCGACAGTGAAGAGGTCTTCACCAATGCGGGCGTGTCGATCGATGTCAGCGCGATCGCCGACGTGGCGGGGCGAGCGCGGGTGCGCCAGCCCCGCCGAGCGGCGTCACGCCACCGACGCCGCGGCGACGGCGTCGAGCGCGCCGCCGATGCCGTCGGCGAGCACGCCCAGCTCCTCGCGCGTGATGTTGAGCGGCGGCGAGACGGCGATCCCCTGTCCGAGGGCGCGGACGAGCACGCCGCGCTCGCGCGCCGCGGCGAAGGCGGCGGCCGGCGCGCCGTTCGCCAGCGCCTCGGCGGTGAACTCGACCGCGGCGAGCAGGCCGACGCCGCCGCGCACCTCTCTCACGAGCGGGTTGGCCGCGAACGGCTTCAACCCGTCGAGCAGCACCGACTCCAGCTCCAGCGCGCCGGCGAGCATCCCCTCCCGCTCGAGCAGGTCGATGTTGGCGAGGCCGGCGACGCAGCAGGCGGCGTGGGCCGAGTAGGTCGCGCCATGGCGCAGCATGTTCCCGGGCTCGTCCCAGAACGGCTCGGCGACGCGCGCGGAGGCGACGACGCCGCCGAGCGGCAGGTACCCGCTCGTCACGCCCTTCGCGAAGGTGAGCATGTCCGGCGTGAGGCCGAAGCGCTCGGAGCCGAACCAGTGGCCGAGGCGGCCGAAGCCGCAGATCACCTCGTCGGCGACGAACAGGATCCCGTGCTCCTCGCAGATCGCCTGGACGCCCTGGAGGTAGCCCTCCGGCGGCGGCAGCACGCCGCCGGCGCCGATCACCGGCTCGGCGAAGACGGCCGCGACCCGGTCGGCGCCGACGCGCAGGATCTCCTCCTCCAGCGCCGTCAGCGAGTCCCACTGGACCTGGGAGGTCTGCGGCATCAGCGGCCCGAACCCGGAGCGGTTGGCCTCGATCCCGCCGATGCTGGTGCCGTAGCCGTTGGTGCCGTGGTAGCCGCCGGTGCGGCCGATGATGTGGACGCGCTCTGGCTTGCCCTTCGCATTCCAGTAGCGGCGGGCGATCTTCGCGGCCGAGTCGAGCGCCTCGCCGCCGCCGGTCGTGAAGAAGACGCGTGCGTCCTCGAGCGGCGAGAGGTCGGCGATCCGCGCGGCCAGCTCCTGCGCCGGCGGCGTCGTGAAGTCGCCGAAGGCCGAGTAGGCCTCGAGCTTGCCGAACTGCTCCATCACCGCGTCGGCGATCTCGCGCCGACCGTGGCCGACGTTCGCGTACCAGAGGCTCGCCGTGCCGTCGAGGTATCTGCGGCCCTCGTCGTCGAAGACCCACACCCCCTCTCCGCGCGTCAGCAGGAACTCGCTGCGGCGCACCGCGGCCATGTCGGAGAAGGGATGCCACAGCCGCGTGTCCGCGACCGCCGCATCGGAGCGATCGGTGGTCATGGCCTCGACTGTCTCAGCGCGAGCGCGGCGCGGCAAGACGCCAAGGGTCCAACGTCGTCGTCGCGCCTTGTGCACGATGGCAGAGCGCCGCGGCGCCGTCGGGCACGGCGGACGCGGGCGCGCGGCGCGTCCGGCCGTCAGACCGCGCTCGGGGCGGTGGTCGAGGCGCCGGCGCCACCCGCCGGCGTGCCGGTGCCCGAGGTCGGCTCGTAGCCGAGCTCGCGCGAGACCTCGAGCATCCGGCCGCGCACCAGCTCGCCGAGCTCGGAGAGGTCCTGCCGAAGCAGGCGCGCGGCGGGGCCCGAGACGCTGGTCGCGGCGAGCACCTCGCCGTTGGAGCCGAAGATCGGGGCGGCGATGCAGAGGACGCCGTCCTCGAACTCCTCGCGGTCGATCGCGTAGCCGCGCGAGTGGGCCCGCTGCAGCTCGACCTCCAGTTCCTCGGCGGCGGTGATCGTGTGGGGCGTCAGCGACGGGAAGGGGGCGCGCTGGCGCAGGTCGGCGAGCACGTCGGGCGACTCGAAGGCGAGCATCGCCTTCCCGGCGGCGCAGGCGTGCGCCGGCACGCGCCGGCCGAGCTCGGTGAACATCCGCACCGTGCGGCTGCTCTCGGCCTGGTCGACGTAGACGATCGTGAAGCGGTCGAGCACGCAGAGGTTGGTCGTCTCGTCGGTCGCGTCGCGGATCATCAGCAGGTGGGGGCGCACCGCGGTGCGCAGCCGCTGCATCCGGTGCTCCTGGCCGCCGGCCAGCTCGACGACCTTGTGGCTGAGCCGGTAGCGGCTGGTCTGCGGGTTCTGGACGACGTAGCCGCAGGCGATCAGGGTCGCCAGCAGGCGGTGGGTCGTGCTCGGCTGCAGGCCCGTGCGATGGGCCAGCTCTACGAGGCCGATCTCGTCCTCGGCGGCGACGGCTTCGAGCAGGTCGAAGCCGCGCGCGACGGACTGCACGATCGCGGGACTCTTCGCCTGCCTGGGAATCGCTGACCTCGTTTCCGGGATGCGGAACGACGACCGTACCAGAGCAGGGGCGATCGGCGGCAATGGTCCGACCAGTCGTCGGCGGAGTCCGCTCTCGCGCGCCCGCGTGCGCGCGACACCCGTCCCGCGTCCGGTTCCGCGTCCCGCGCGACACCCGTCCCGCGTCCGGCGCGACGCTGAAAGATGAGTATTCGTTTGTCAGGAACGCGAACAACCGCTACGACCGAGAAAGTCAGGAGGCGTCTGTATACAGAGTTCGATTCGGTGATCTGGACGTAATTAACGAGTTGACGCGGGCGTCCAGGCGCGTTAGCGTGCCCAACGCGAAACCTCGCGGCTGCGGCGGTTTCGAGTCGTGAGGGGATCGTGCCCGAGCGGGCATCTGATGAAGCGAAGCATGCTGGAAGCTCTTCGGTTATCCGAAGATTAATCATGGGATCGGAAACCGAGCCAAACCTGTCGATCGAGCATCTGCCCGGATGCGCGTCCGCCGCCTGCGCCCTCCTGCACGGGGCGTGCGACGGCGGGCGGCCCCGCGCCTGCGCGAGGTCCGATCGGCAGCGAACGGCGGCGCTCCGCGCGTCGCGCCACCCGCTGCGCAGATCCGGAGAGGCCGCGCCCTCGCACGCGCGCGGCCTCTTCTACCCCGGATCAGCGCGCGTGGCGCGGCGGCGGACGGTCGCCGCCGTCCGCCCGTAGGCCGCCTCGAATCGGCCCGCGGCTTCGGCGGCCACCGTGTGGGGGACACGGTGGCCGCCGATCAACTTGCCGGCGGCCGCGGCCGCTCGAAGCGCGCGAGGAAGTCGGCGGCGAGCGGGCCGTCGCCCTCGATCCGGAGGCCGTTCGAGCCGTCTCCCGGGCTCAGCGCGTGGACCCACTGCTCCTGCGAGCCGCTGATGCGGGCGGCCGGCGCGATCGCCCGACGGCGCTCCACGCGGGCGCGCCCGCCGACCTCGACGAAGGCGTAGTGCTCGGCGCCGTCGCCGTGCTCGATCGTCAGCCCCAGCTCACGCGGCGGGCCGGCGTCGTCGGGCATCGGGCGCAGGAACGGCGCGAGCCGGAAGCAGGCCGCGACGTCGACCCATTCGTCGGCGTGGGGACGCGACCACTGCGTGCGCAGCTCCCAGCGGGCGATCGCGCCGATCACGGGCAGCAGCGCCCGGCCGCGCTCGGTCAGCTCGAGGTCGACGCGCGGCGGCAGCGAGCGCATGCGGCGGCGGACGATCAGCCGCTCGTCGGCCATCTTCGCCAGGCGCGACTCGAGCGCGCCCGCCGAGATGCCGGGCAGCCAGCGGCGCAGCTCGTCCAGTCGCAGCGGGCCGGCCGCGAGGTCGCGCACGATCACCATCAGCCAGCGGTCGCCGACGACGTTCAGCGCACGCGCGTCGGGCGCCCACTGGCGGCGCGGCTTCCCACCGACGTCCGGTTGCGTCATATCGCCCTCCCCCAAGGCCGTCCCCGTCGCGCAGCAGCGGATGCCGGCGCGACGCCCCGAGCGGCCGTCGCAGTGTCTCGCGCTCTCGGCGCTTCGACGGCTCTGGAACACGGATGTTCCCAGGCCGCGCGAGAAGATACCAAAATCCCATCACTTGCTGGGACGATGCGGCGGAGCGGCGCCTGCGTTGGCGGGCCGCGCGCGCGGCGCGGCTAGCCGTATCTGAACGGCGCGCCGGTCAGCTCGGCGACCGTCACGAAGCGGTAGCCGCGCGCCTTCAGCGTGTCGATGATCCGCGGCAGCGCCGCGAGGCCCTGCGACCGCGGCCCGCCGCCGTCGTGCATCAGCACGATCGAGCCGTTGCGGACCCGGTTGACGACGCGCGAGTAGACGGCGCCGGCACCCGGCAGCTGCCAGTCGTTCGTGTCGACGTCCCACTGCACGGTCGTGAAGCCGAGCGTCCGCGCCAGCGACGTCAGCGCCCCGCTGACGGCGCCGTACGGAGCGCGGAAGTGGCAGGGCCGGAAGCCGGTCGCCGCCTGGATCGCGTTGGCGGTCGAGGTGATCTGGCTCGACGCCGCCGAGCCGCCGGCGGAGACGTTCGGATGGCTCCACGTGTGGTCGGCCAGCTCGTGGCCCTCCGCGAGCATCCGCCGCACCATCGCGGCGTTCGGCCCGACCTGCTGGCCGAGCATGAAGAAGGTGCCTCTGACGCCCTTGCGTCTGAGCACGTCGAGGAAGCCGGGCGTGTAGCTCGACGGGCCGTCGTCGAAGGTCAGCGCGACCAGCTTGCGCGCGCGCGGGCCGCTGGTGATGTACGCGGGGCCGGCCGGCGCGCAGCCGATCGGTCTCGGCAGTCTCAGCTGCAGGACGGCGCCGTCGCGCGGTCGCGCGGTGAAGCAGTCGCCCGCGCGGCCGACGTCGCAGCCGTCGGTGCTCGCGAGCACCCGCCAGCGGACGGTCGTCCCGTTCGGGATCCCGACGCGGTCGAGCGCGAAGCGCGCCGCCAGCGAGCGCGGGCTGGGCTTGCGCACGCGCGCGGTCAGCTCGTGCAGCGGTCCGTGGCCGCCGGAGCGCAGCACGCGCGCGAGCGTCAGCGTCGTCTTCGCGCCTCTGCGGCGGACGCAGACGTCGCGGGAGTTGACGGCGAAGGTCTCGTAGACGAGCCGCAGGCAGAGCGACTGCCTGTCGCGGCGCAGCGACGCCGGCGACCAGCGGGCGGTCGTCGCCGCTCTCCACACGAGGACGCCGCCGTCCTGCGTCAGCGACGCGCTCTGGAGCGCGAGCGGCGCCGGGCCGCTGACGACGCCGCCCTGCGCGCCGCCGCTCTGGGCGGCGCCACCCTGCCCGGCGCCACGCTGCGACGCGGTCACGGCGCCCTCGGCCTGGGCCTCGCCCAGCTGCGGTGCGCCGAGCACCGCGCTCGACGGCGCCGCGAGCGCGAGCGCGGACAGCAGGAGGAACTGGGGGAGGCGTCGGGGCATGCGCGTGACCGTAGTCATCGGCACCGGCGGCCGCGACCTGAGCAACGGTTCGTGCAGCGGCGGCCTGCGGCGCGCGGCCTCAGACCGGCGTCAGCGTCAGCTTCCCGCCGGCGATCGTGACCGCCCGTCTGCCGGCGAGCAGCTCCGCGACCTCCTCGCCGACCAGCTCCCGCCGCCAGCCGCCGAGCGCGCGCACGTCGGGCTCGGGGTCGCCGCGGCGGGCGGCGATCACGATCTGCTCGAGCTCGGCGCGGGAGGCGACCAGCTCGTAGGCGAGGCCGGCTTCGATCGCCCGCGCGCGGATGACCGCCTCGACGAGCGCGATCAGCGGGGCGTCGCCCTGCTCCCCGCCGGGCCTGCGCGCCTCGCGCGGGATCGGCTCGGCCTCCCTGCCGCGCGCGACGGCGTCGACGATCGCCTGCCCGCGGCGGCGCAGGTGGCCGCCGTGCAGGCCGCGGATCTGCTCCAGCTCGCGCGGGCTCGACGGCTTGCGCTTGGCGATCTCGACCAGCGCCGGGTCGGGCAGGATCGTGCCGACCGGCTTGTCCTCTGAGGAAGCCGTCCGCTCGCGCCAGGCGGCGAGCTCGCGCGCGACCGCGCGCGAGCGCGGGTCGAGCTGGCCGGAGCGCGGGAGCCGCTCGTAGACGGTCTCGGGGTCGCGCTCGTCGGTGGCGTCGTCGAGCCTGCGGCATTCCTCGCGCGCCCATTCGAGCCGGCCGCTGGCGCGCAGCTGCTCGTGCAGCCTGTCGCTCAGCTGCAGCAGGTAGACGACGTCCTCGCGAGCGTAGGAGAGCTGCTCCTCGGTCAGCGGGCGGGCGTCCCAGCGCGTGTAGCTGGCGGTCTTGCCGACGCGCAGCCCGAGCGCGGCGCCGAGCAGGTTGCCGTAGCCCGTCTGCGCGCCGTAGCCGGCGAAGCCGGCGGCGACCTGCGTGTCGAAGACGTTGCTGACGTCGGTGCCCCACGCGCGGCGCAGGATCGCGACGTCCTGGCGGGCGGCGTGCAGGACGATCTCGACGTCCGGGTCGGCGAGCGCCGCCGCGAGCGGCGCGAAGTCGAGCCGCTCGAACGGGTCGAAGAGCGCGATGCGGACGCCGTCGGGGGCGTCGGGGTCGGGCACGGCGACCTGGACGAGGCAGAGCAGCGCGCGGTAGCGGCCCTCCGACATGAACTCGGTGTCGATTCCGAGCCGGCCGCTCGCGTGCGCCAGCTCGGCGATGCGGCCGATCTCGTCTGCGCCGGCCAGCGCGGGAACAGATGCGTGTGGCACGTGGGGGACTATGCCCGAGCCGCCGGTCGGCCGTCGTCCGAGGAACACCGACCCCATTGGTAGGATTTGGACCATGATCTTCTCCTCCAAGGCGGAGTACGGCGTGCGCCTGATGGTCGAGCTGGGCCGGCAGGATCCGGGCCAGCCGGTCAGCCTGAAGGCGATCGCGGCCGCGGAGAACCTCCCGCTCGCCTACCTCGAGCAGGTGGTCGCGCGGCTGAAGAAGGCCGAGCTGGTCAGAAGCGCCCGCGGCGCGCACGGCGGCTATTGGCTGGCGCGTCCCGCCGAGGAGATCACGATGGACGAGGTCGTGCTCGCGCTCGAGGGCGCGATCGCGCCGATGGAGTGCTTCGTGAACGAGCAGACCGAGCGGGTGCTGTGCTCGCACCTGGAGCACAGAAGCCCCGACCACACGTGCGCGACGAAGCTGCTGTGGATGCGCGTGCAGGGCGGCGTCGTCCGCTCGCTGCAGACGACCTCGCTCGCCGAGCTGGTCGAGTTCTCGCGTCGCGAGGGCACCCCGCGTCCGCAGGCGGCCGCTTCCCCGGGAGCTCCGCTCCAGGTCGCCGCACCTGCCGCACCCGCCACGCCCGCGGCGTGACCGCCGCGTCCCCCAACCCAGAAACCCCGGAGACCATGGCCGAGCTCGAAATCCGCAACCTCCACGTCCGTGTCGGCGAGAAGGAGATCCTCAAGGGTCTCGACCTCTCGATCGGCAAGGGCGAGATCCACGCCCTGATGGGCCCGAACGGGTCCGGCAAGTCGACCCTGGCGAACGTGATCATGGGCCACCCCAACCTCGAGGTGACCGAGGGCCAGATCATCTTCAAGGGCGAGGACATCACGGAGGCGGAGACCGACGAGCGCGCCCGCGCCGGCCTCTTCATGGCCTTCCAGTACCCGGTCGCCGTCCCCGGCGTGACGGTGACGAAGTACCTGCGCACCGTCGTCAACGCCCATCGCGAGGCTCGCGGCGAGGAGCCGATCTCGCTGAAGGAGTTCCGCCAGACCGTTGAAGCGGCGATGAGACTGACCGAGGTGCCGAGACAGTTCTCGACGCGGTACCTCAACGAGGGCTTCTCCGGCGGCGAGAAGAAGCGGATGGAGATCCTCCAGCTCGCGCTCCAGAGACCGGACATGGCGATCCTCGACGAGACCGACTCGGGCCTCGACATCGACGCGCTGCGGACCGTCTCCAACGGCGTCAACGCCGTCGCTGGTGACCACATGGGCGTCCTGATCATCACCCACTACCAGCGGATCCTCCACCTCGTCCAGCCCAGCCACGTGCACGTCATGTACCAGGGCAAGATCGTCAAGGAGGGCGGCCCGGAGCTGGTCGCCGTGCTCGAGGAGAAGGGCTACGGCTGGATCAAGGAGGAGGTCGAGGCAGGCGCCGCCGCCTGACCTCGCGAGAGCCATGACCGCAAGCGCCGCCACCAGCTTCGACGCCGCCGCGGTGGCGGCGCAGTTCCCGATCCTCCAGCGCGACGTCGACGGGAAGCGGATCGTCTACCTCGACTCCGGCGCCACCGCGCAGAAGCCGGCGGCGGTGATCGAGACGATCGAGCAGTCGTTCCGGCTCCACAACGCCAACATCCATCGCGGCGTCTACACGCTCGCGCAGGAGGCGACCGACCGCTTCGAGGGCGCCCGCGCGACGATCGCGCGCTTCGTCGGCGCGCGTTCGCCGGAGACGATCTTCACGAAGAACGTGACCGAGGCGATCAACCTCGTCGCCTACTCGTGGGGCCGGGCCAACGTCGGCGCCGGCGACACGATCGTGCTCACGCCGATGGAGCACCACGCCAACATCGTGCCGTGGCAGCAGCTCGCGAAGGAGCGGGGCGCGAGACTGGCCTACGTCGAACTGACCGCGGACGGCCGGCTCGACCTCGACTCGCTCGACCGGCTGCTGGCGCTGGAGCCGAAGCTGGTCGCCGTCGCGCACATCTCCAACGTGCTCGGCACCGTCAACCCGGTCGAGGAGATCGTCCGCCGCGCCCACGCGGCCGGCGCGGTCGTGCTGGTCGACGGCGCCCAGGCCGTCCCGCAGCGGCCGGTCGACGTCGCGGCGATCGGCGCCGACTTCTATGGCTTCACCGGCCACAAGGTCTACGGTCCGACCGGCGTCGGCGTGCTGCACGGCCGCCGCGAGCTGCTGGAGGCGATGGAGCCGTTCCTGACCGGCGGCGACATGATCTCGCAGGTCGACTTCGACGGCTCGACGTGGAAGGAGCTGCCGTGGAAGTTCGAGGCCGGCACCTCCCCGTACGTCGAGGCGACCGGCCTTGGGGCCGCCGTCGAGTGGCTCGACGGCCTCGGCCGCGAGGCGGTCCACGCCCACGAGGCCGAGATCACCCGCTACGCGATGGAGCGGCTCGCCGAGGTCCCCGGCCTGACGATCTACGGCCCCGCCGCCGAGCACCGCGGCGCGCTCGTCTCGTTCGCGCTCGAGGGCGCCCACCCGCACGACGTCGCCGACATCCTTGGGCGCGACCAGATCTGCGTCCGCGCCGGACACCACTGCGCCCAGCCGCTGATGCGCCGCCTCGGCGTGCCCGCGACGACGCGCGCGAGCTTCGGCGCACACACGACGCGCGCCGACGTCGACGCGCTGATCGACGGCCTCCACGGCGTCCGCCGCATCTTCGGGCTGTAGAGCTTCGTGTGAGGCGCTCCGCGCCGGTTCGCCGGCCGGCGCGGAGCAGCCCCGAAAAGGCGACGGGGGGTGTGGTCGCGACACCCCCCGTCGGTTCGCCGCGTGCAAGCCCGCGTCCCCGCGAGCAGGTGGATGGCGGCAGGTCGGGCCGATTGCGGGGCGCGTGAGCGCCGCCTCGACCAGACGAGCGTCATACTAGACGCTCTTTCTACAGAAGTAAAGTGCATAGAGTGCGACGTCCGCGTCGACACTCGCGACCGGCGCCTCGCGGCAGCCCCGCTACGCTTCAGGTCTGATGGACGACCTCTATCGCGAGTACATCCTCGAGCATTACAAGCGGCCCCACAACTGGTCGCCGCCGGAGGCGGAGCTGGCCTCTCCCGATCTCGAGTTCGAGGACGCCAACCCGCTCTGCGGCGACACGCTGCGCGTCCAGATCGCCGTTGACGGCGACAACAGGGTCGAGCAGATCCGCTTCTCCGGCCACGGCTGCGCGATCTCGCAGGCTGCCGCCTCGATGAGCTCCGACGAGGTCATCGGGATGCCGGTCGACGAACTGCTGGCGCTCGACAAGTCGTTCGTGCTCGACCTGCTCGGCATCGACATCTCCGCGACGCGGATGAAGTGCGCGCTGCTGTCGCTCAAGGTGCTCAAGAGCGCGGCGCTCGGCGGCGCGGCCGCCTGGCCGGACGCCGACGACGAGGCCGCCTAGCGAGCCGAGCCCCGAGCGGCGGCGTTCGGCCGAGGACGAGGCCGCCTGGCCGCCTGGAGCCGCCGGGCCCGCGCGCGCGGGCCGCGGGGTCTCGGCGGGGTCCCCGCTACAATCGGACGGGCAAATCCGATCATCTGACTAGGACTTATCTCCCCCGTGCCGGAAACGATCACCGTCTGTCCACTCGCCGAGCTGCCCCCCGGAGCGATGAAGCTCGTCGAGCTGGACGACCTCGAGATCGGCGTCTTCAACTGCGCCGGAACGATCTACGCGATCGAGGACCGCTGCTCGCACGACGACGGGCCGCTCGTCGAGGGCCTGCTCGACGAGCAGGAGTGCACGATCGAATGCCCCCGCCACGGGTCTCTCTTCGACCTGAAGACCGGAGCGCCGCTCACGCTGCCGGCATATGTCCCGGTGGACACGTTCCCCGTGGTCATCGACGACAACGTGATCAAGCTGGAGGTTGACTGACATGGCCACTCCTGAAGTCATCGCCGAGCAGGAGGCGCTCAAGGGCATCAACGCCGACTACACCGAGCGCTTCGGCTTCCGCGATGCCGAGAACTACCTGTACAAGGCGCCCAAGGGCATCAACCGCGAGATCGTCGAGAAGATCTCCGAGTTCAAGTCCGAGCCCGCGTGGATGCGCGAGTTCCGGCTCAAGTCGCTCGAGCACTTCTTCGCCCACGGCATGCCGAGATGGTCGCCGCCGGCCTCGCCGATGCTCGACGAGGTCGACTTCGACAACATCCACTACTTCGTGCGCGCCTCCGAGCGGGCCGAGCGCTCGTGGGACGACGTGCCCGAGGACGTCAAGAAGACCTTCGACCGCCTCGGCATCCCGGAGGCGGAGCGCAGATTCCTCGCCGGCGTCGGCGCCCAGTACGAGTCCGAGGTCGTGTACCACCAGGTGCGCGAGGACCTCGAGAAGCAGGGCGTGATCTTCGTCGACATGGACTCGGGCCTGCGCGAGCACGAGGAGCTGGTGAAGAGATACTTCGCCACGGTCATCCCGGCCAACGACAACAAGCTCGCCGCGCTCAACTCCGCGGTCTGGTCGGGCGGCTCGTTCGTCTACGTCCCGCCGGGCGTCCACGTCGAGATGCCGCTGCAGGCCTACTTCCGCATCAACACGGAGAACATGGGCCAGTTCGAGCGGACGCTGATCATCGCCGACGAGGGCTCCTACGTTCACTACGTCGAGGGCTGCACCGCGCCGACCTACTCGTCGGACTCGCTGCACTCGGCCGTCGTCGAGCTGATCGCGCTCAGAGGGGCGCGGATCCGCTACACGACCGTCCAGAACTGGTCGCAGAACGTCTTCAACCTCGTCACCAAGCGCGCGATCGCGCACGAGGACGCGACCGTCGAGTGGGTCGACTGCAACCTCGGCTCGAAGCTGACGATGAAGTACCCGTCCGTCTACCTGATGGGCGAGCGGGCGCACGGCGAGATCCTCTCGATCGCCTTCGCCGGCGCCGGCCAGCACCAGGACGCCGGCGGCAAGATCGTCCACGTCGCGCCGAACACGACGTCGAACATCTTCGCCAAGTCGATCTCCAAGGACGGCGGGCGCGGCTCCTACCGCGGTCTGCTGGAGGTCGCGAAGGGCGCCCACGGCGCCAAGTCGAAGGTCGTCTGCGACGCGCTGCTGCTCGACGAGCAGTCGCGCTCGGACACCTATCCGACGATCCGCATCGGCGAGGACGACGTCGACGTCGGACACGAGGCGACCGTCTCGAAGATCGGCGAGGAGCAGGTCTTCTACCTGCAGTCGCACGGGATCGACGAGGAAGAGGCGTCGAAGCTGATCGTGAACGGCTTCATCGAGCCGATCACGAAGGAGCTGCCGATGGAGTACGCGGTCGAGATGAACCGCCTGATCGAGCTGCAGATGGAGGGTTCCATTGGCTAGTGCGACGATCGAGCAGCCGAGCTGGCTGGCGGAGCGCCGTGCGCGCGCCGCCGGCCTGACCGAGCGGCTCGACCTTCCCACCTACAAGGGCAGACCGGGGTGGGAGTTCACCGACATCTCCGCGCTCGACCTCGGCGCCTACGCGCCGGCCTCCGCCGGCGCGGCCGGCGCCGTCGCCGGAGCCGACGCGCTGTTCGTCGGCCTGGAGCAGCCGATCGTCGTCACGCAGGTCGACGCGGCGACCGTCGAGGTCACCGGCGAGCTGCCGGAGGGCGTCGTCGTCAGCTCGCTCGAGCAGGCGGCCGCCACCCATCCGCAGCTGGTCGAGCAGCACCTCGGCACGATCGTCGCCGGCGAGGACGCCTTCGTCGCGCGCAACGAGGCCGGCTTCGCCGGCGGGCTGTTCGTCCACGTCGGGCGCGGCGTCGCGCTGGAGCGCCCGGTGCTCGTCACCGTCGTCCAGGACAGCGACAAGACGGCGCTCAACTGGCGCTCGCTGATCGTGGTCGAGGAGGGCGCCCAGGCCGAGGTGTGGGAGCAGTACCTGTCGGCCGGCGCCGACCGCGACGGTCTCTTCAACACCGTCGTCGAGCTGGTCGTCGGCGACAACGCCAACCTGCGCTTCGTCAACGGCCAGAACCTGTCGGAGAAGAGCTGGATCTTCGGCTCCCAGCGCGCCGAGGTCGGCCGCGACGGGGCGCTCGACTGGGTCTCGCTCGGCTTCGGCTCGGCGCGCGGCAAGGTCCGCACCGAGACCAAGCTCGCCGGCCAGGGCGCCGACGGCAGAGTGACCGGCGCCTACGCCAGCCACAAGCGCCAGCACATCGACTACGACACGACGCAGGAGCATGCCGCTCCGCACACGACCTCCGACCTCGCCTTCCGCGGCGTGCTGCAGGGCCGCTCGGAGGCCGTCTGGCGCGGCAACATCATCGTCGACCCCGGCGCGCAGCAGACCGACGCCTTCCAGGAGAGCCGCAACCTGCTGCTGTCCAAGAGAGCGCACGCCGACGCGATCCCGGGCCTCGAGATCCAGGCCAACGACGTCCGCTGCACCCACGCGGCCGCGATCGCCCAGATCGACGCCGACCAGCTGTTCTACCTGCGCTCGCGCGGCCTCAAGGAGGACGTCGCGAAGCGGCTCGTGATCGAGGGCTTCCTCGCCGAGCTGGTCGAGCGCTTCGAGGAGGGCCCGGTCCGCCAGGTCCTCGGCGGCGCGCTGGAGCGCCGCCTCGCGCTCATCCTCGACGCCTGAACCCGGCACCGCCCGTCACGAACGCGGCGCGAGCGTCCCGAGGACGCTCGCGCCGCGTGTCGTTTCGGGGGCCGGCCGCCGGCCCGGCCGGCGAGAGGTCGGCCGACCAGGCGGCCGCTCGGCCCGGGCGCGTCGGCCCGGCCGGTCCGCTACGGCCGCGTCAGCTCGCGGTAGCCGCGCGCGGGCGGGAGGTCGCTGCCCTGCAGCTGCGCCTCGAGTCTCGCCAGCGCCGCGATCCGCTTCTCCAGCGGGGGATGGGTCGCGAACAGGCCGGCGATCGCCTTGCGCGGGGACGCGGGCAGGATGAAGAAGGCGTTCATCTCGCTGGCCGCGCGCAGGTCGCGCTGCGGGACGCGGCTCATCGAGCCGCTGATCTTCATCAGCGCCGAGGCGAGCGCGCTCGGACGGCCGGTGATGATCGCCGCGCCGCGGTCCGCGGCGAACTCGCGGTAGCGCGACAGCATCTGCATCAGCAGGAACGAGACGGCGTAGACCGCGAAGGAGACCGCGATCAGGGGCAGGATGCCCGGGCTCTCGCGGTTGTTGCCGCCGAAGAAGAAGCCCCACTGCATGATGAAGGCGGCGATGCTCGCGAAGAACGAGGCGATCGTCATGATCATCACGTCGCGATGCTGGACGTGCGCGAGCTCGTGGGCCATCACGCCCTCCAGCTCGTGCGGCTCCAGCAGGTCGATGATCCCCGTCGTCGCGCAGACGGTCGCCGTCTTCTGCGAGCGGCCGATCGCGAAGGCGTTCGGCACGCTCGTCTGGGCGATCGCGATCTTCGGCTTCGGCAGATCGGCCTGGACGCAGAGCCGCTCGACCATCGCGTGCAGCTGCGGCGCCTCCTGCGGGGAGACGACCTTCGCGTGCATCGCGCGCAGCGCCAGCTTGTCGGAGGCGACCAGCTGAACGAAGAAGAGTCCGCCCGCGATCGCGATCGCCGATGCGATCCCGAGCCCTGAGGCGGCGACGGCCGCCATCAGCACGACGTAGACCGCGCCGAGCAGGAACATCGTGAGGATCATCCGGGCTTGGAGGCCCGGGTCGCGGCCGAACGTGGACGGACTGCGCATCGTGGGGTACCGGCTCCTGTCTTCTGAGCAAACGGCCCGCGCGGCGCGCCGGGAGTCAGAGATGGGGCCGGCGCGCCGCGTGGCCTTGGAGGCGCCGGTGGCGCGTCAGGCCCCGACGCGTTGCCCCACCGGCGTGCAATCACTATGCGACACCGCGCGAGCGGCGAGCACGGGTCGAGCGTCGCGAGCTGCGACGGGTTCGCCCCCTTCGATCGCACCCCCGCCGATCGGAGGGTGAGGCCGTCGGCGCGCCGACGTGACGGCACGCGAACGCGCCAGAACGAGGCCCCGGAGCTGCGCCTCCCGCGTGGGATGGCCGATCATCTGTGTGTGGGGGACGCCACGATCGATCGCGGGAGCGCGGGCGAGCCGCTGCACGACGGGACGCCGCAGATGCTGCGGGCGCACAGCGACGTCCACGAGCTGATGGTGCACGAGGCGCCGCTGTCGCAGGTGCTGTCCGAGCTCGTGCTCGCGGTCGAGCGCCAGAGCGACGGCCTGCTCGGCTCGCTGCTGCTGTTCGACGCCGAGCGGCGCACGCTCCACCACGGCGCGGCGCCGAACCTCCCGAGGGAGTACGTCGAGGCGGTCGACGGCGCGCGGGTCGGCCCCGACGTCGGCTCCTGCGGCAGCGCCGCCCACCACGGCAGAGAGGTGATCGTCGTCGACATCGAGCGCGACGACCGCTGGCGCGCCTTCCGCGACCTCGCGCGCGTCCACGGCCTCGGCGCCTGCTGGTCGGTCCCGGTGCTCGACGCCGGCGGCGCGGTGCTCGGCACCTTCGCGTTCTACTGCAGATCGCCGCGAGCGCCCAGCAACGCCGAGCTGCTGCTCGTCCGTCAGGCGAGCCGGCTCGCCGCACTCGCGATCGAGCGCCATCGCGCCCACGCCGAGCTGCGGCGGCTCGCGACCCGCGACCAGCTCACCGACCTGCCCAACCGCGCGCTGCTGCTCGATCGGCTCATCCACACGCTCGCCCGCTCGCTGCGCACCGGCAGCGAGGTCGCGGTCGTCTGCCTCGACGTCGACGACTTCACGCTGTTCAACGACTCGATGGGCCATGAGATGGGCGACTGGGTCCTGCGCCAGGTCGCGCAGCGGCTGTCGACGACGGTCCGCCCGGGCGACACCGTCGCGCGCTTCGGCGGCGACGAGTTCGTGATCGTCGCCGACGGCGTCGACGCCGGCGGCGCGCGCAGGCTCGCCGACCGCCTCCATGCGGCGCTCGTCGCGCCGCTCGTCCATCCGGACGGCAGCGAGCACGTCGTCTCCGCGACCCTGGGCGTCGCGCTCGCCCGCGCCGGCAGCGTCGCCGCCGACGCGATCCGCCGCGCCGACAGCGCGCTGTACGACGCCAAGCGGACCGGCGTCCCGACGCGGCTGTACAGCTCGGAGCTGCGCCGCCGCGCGACCGCTCAGCTGCAGCTCCACGGCGCGTTGCGGCGGGCGCTCGCGCGCGAGGAGATGCACCTCGCCTACCAGCCGGTGCTCGACCTCGTCGACGGCGGGATCGTCGCGTTCGAGGCGTTGATGCGCTGGGACAACCCGCAGCTCGGCCGCGTGCCGCCGAGCCGCTTCATCCCGGCTGCCGAGGAGACCGGCCTGATCATCGAGCTGGGCGACTGGGCGCTCGCCGCGGCCGCCGCGCAGGGACGGCGCTGGGCGGATCTCGGCGCGCCGGTCGCGGTCGCCGTCAACATCTCCAGCCGCCAGCTCGCCGACGCGGCGCTGCCGGCGCGCGTCGAGCGGATCGTCGCCGACGCGGGGCTCGATCCCGAGTACCTCGTGATCGAGATCACCGAGACGGCGCTGATCGAGCACGACGAGCAGGCTGCGCGGTCGCTGTCGGCGCTGAGCGACCTGGGCGCGGCGATCGCGCTCGACGACTTCGGCACCGGCTACTCGAGCTTCGCGCGCCTGCGCCGGCTGCCGATCGGGATCATCAAGATCGACCGCGAGTTCGTCGCCGGCCTCGGCGCCGACCCCGACGCCGACGCGATCGTGACCGCGATGGTCGGGCTGGCGCAGGGGCTCGGGCTGCTCGTCACGGCCGAGGGCGTCGAGACCCCGGAGCAGCTGTCGGCGCTGTCGGAGCTCGGCTGCACGCACGTGCAGGGCCACCTGCTCGGGCGCCCGCAGTCGGCGGCCGAGGCGACGCGGACGCTGCTGAACCAGAGCGCCCTGCCGCCCGGCTGATACAAACGCACGTGTGAGCGCTTCCCCTCCCCGCGTGCGCGTGCTCGTCGCCGACGACCACCCGCTCTTCCGCGAGGCGATCGTGCGGACGATCCGCGAGCGGCCCGAGTTCGAGCTGGTCGCCGAAGCGGCCGACGGGCGGGCGGCGCTGGAGGCGATCCGCGACCTGCGCCCGGACGTCGCCGTGATCGACGTGAAGATGCCCGAGCTCGACGGCCTCCAGGTCGTCGCCGCGATCAGACGCGACGAGCTGGAGACGCGCGCTCTGCTGCTGAGCGCGTACCTCGACAGCGCGATCGTCTTCCAGGCGGTCGGCGCCGGCGCCGCCGGCTACCTCTCCAAGGAGGCCGACCGGCGGGTGATCGGCGACGCGATCGCCGCGGTCGCGCGCGGCGAGACCGTGCTCTCGCCGGAGGCGCAGGCCGGGATCGCCGCCGAGGTTCGCTCGCGCCAGAGCGACGAGCGGCCGCTGCTGACCCCGCGCGAGCGCGAGGTGCTCGCGCACGTCGCGGCCGGGCGCGGCGCGCCGGAGATCGCGCGGCTGATCCACCTCAGCCCGGCGACCGTCAAGGGGCATCTGCAGAGCCTCTACGAGAAGCTCGGCGTCTCCGACCGCGCGGCGGCCGTCGCGGAGGCGATGCGCCGCGGCCTGCTGGAATGAGCGGAGCGCGGCGGTCTGCGGCCCTGCCTTCCGCCGGGCGGGCCCGCCCGGCGGCTCGCTCGCCCAGGGGGACGCGGTGACCGGCGCGCCGCTGCCGCGCGCCCACCGCCGCGAGGCGGTGCGGGTGTGGGCGCTGATCCGCCTGGCGGCGCTGCCGGCGATCTTCCTCGGCGAGCGGCTGGTCGCGCATCCGAGCCCGCGCAGCGACCCGTTCGTCCCGCTGATGATCGCGGCGACGGTCTATGCGCTGATCGCGTGCGTCGTCGCGTTCGCGCCGCGGGCGCGGCAGCTCCCGCCGCAGCTGCTGGCGACCTTCGACCTCGCCTTCATCTGGGCGCTGACCTACACCTCCGGCGGCCCCTTCTCGCAGCTCCGCTACGCCTTCTTCCTGCTGCCGATCGGCGCGGCGCTGCTGCTGCGGCCGCCGCTGACGGCGTGGGCGTCGCTGGGGATCGTCGTCGGCTACGTCGCGATCGCGCTGCTCTACCCGACCGAGGACGCCGCCGACTTCGAGCTGACGCAGGGGCTGTACCTCGTGTGGATGGGGATCGTCGCGGTGCTGCTGTCGCGCCTGCTCGCCCGTCGCGCCGACGAGGTCGAGCGGCTCGCCGCCAGCCGCGGCAGGCTCGTCGCGCAGGCGCTCGACGCCGAGGACCGCGAGCGCAGCCGGCTCGCCGGAGCGCTCCACGACGAGGCGGTCCAGAACCTGCTCGCCGCGCGTCACGAGCTGGCGGCCGGCGGCGACCTCGGCTTCGTCCAGCAGGGGCTCGACCGCACGATCGGCCAGCTGCGCGACGCGATCTTCGACCTCCACCCGGCCGCGCTCGACCACGCCGGCCTCGCGGCGGCGCTCGACGCGGTCGCCGAGCACGCCGGCAGGCGGGCCGGCTTCGGCTGGCGGGTCGTGGTCGAGCCGGACGCCACCGGCATGCACGACCAGCTGCTGTTCTCGCTGGCGCGCGAGCTGATCCTCAACGTCGCCGAGCACGCGCGCGCGAGATCGCTGACCGTGCGGGTGCGGCGGACGCCGGCGGAGCTGGTGCTGGAGGTCGCCGACGACGGCGTCGGGCTCGACCCCGAGCGCCTGCGGGACGCGCCGCTGGCCGGCCACATCGGGCTCGCCTCGGCGACCGAGCGGGTCGAGGCGCTCGACGGGCTGCTGGAGATCGCCGCCCGTCCCGGCCAGGGGACGCTCGTGCGCGCCCGCATCCCGGTGACCTCGGCCGAGGCGACCCGCCGCGACGCCGGCGCCGCCGCCGACCCATCCTGAATTCACACCGCCGCTCGGGATACGCTGCCGGCAACGCCCCGGGACGACCGGTCCGCGTGCACGGAGGTCGCACGCGGACCGGTGGGGCGGTCCCTCCGGCTTCAGTAGGCTCGCTCGCGACGAGAGGAGCCGCATGGAGCAGCTGATGCTGACGCCACGCCCGCGCAGAGCGCCCGCCGCCACCCGCGACGCCCTCTGCCCGACTTGGCGCCGGCGGCTCGCCATGCATCTGGCCTGAGCCGACCGGTGAACGGGTAGTCCGTCACTGCGACCAGTGAGCGGACCAGAGACGAGGAGGACCGGTGAAGTTCAACCGCATCGCCGAGAAGGCCAAGCAGGCGATCGACAGACGCGGCGGCATCGACGCGCTGAAGGAGGACCTGCAGGAGGTGAAGGACGCGGCGACCCGGAGAGGGAGCTTCAAGGACAAGGCGAGAGCGGCGGCCGACGCGGTCAAGACACCGGGCAGAAACCCGGACCGCGCGAGAGCCCCGTCGGATCAGACGCCTCCGAGCCCGCCGCCGGCGGCCTGACGGGGTTGCGACGGGGTCGTCAGCAGGGCGCGGCTTCGACCGCCGCGGTGAGCGCGTGCTCCAGCGCGTCGCGCTGGAACGGCTTCAGCACGTGCGCGACCGGCTCGAGCCCCTGCAGCTGCGGGCTCGGCGGGAAGATGCTGCAGATCACGATCGGCAGCTCGGGATGCTCGGCGCGCAGCGTCCGCGCCAGCTCGAGCCCGCCGTTGAAGGCCGGCTCGAGCAGCAGCACGTCCGCGTTCTCCGCAGCCGCGGCGGTGTGCCGGTCGTGGACGACCGGCTCGTGGCCCAGCCGGACGATCGAGCGCTCCAGCAGCGCCCGCACGTCGGCGGACGGTTCGGCGATCAGGACCCGAGCCATTGAAGGATCATCCGGTGATCGCGTGGCGGGCGTGCATGAATCCGGTATGGACATGGAGGTGAGCCATGGCTGATGTGCTCGTCGTCGAGGACGAGGAGGACGTCCGCCGGCTGGTGCGGGTCCTGCTCGAGCGGGCCGGGCACTCGGTCGCCGAGGCCGGCAACGGGATCGAGGCGCTCGCGCTCGTCCAGGCCGACGCGCCCGACCTCGTCGTGCTCGACGTGACGATGCCCGAGCTCGACGGCTGGCAGACGCTGGAGCGGATCCGCGACCTGTGCGAGGTCCCGGTGCTGATGCTGACGGCGCGCGCCGGCGAGCTCGACAAGGTTCGCGGGCTCAAGAGCGGCGCCGACGACTACGTCACCAAGCCGTTCGGCCGCCAGGAGCTGCTCGCGCGCGTCGAGGCGCTGCTGCGCCGCACCTCGGGCCCCCCGGAGGTCCGTCCCGCCTACAGAGACGCCGCCGTGACGGTCGACTACGTCAGCCGAGAGGTGCAGGTCGGCGGGCGCCCGGTCCAGCTGACCCCGCTCGAGTTCAAGCTGCTGTCGGCGTTCGTGCGCCATCCCAACGAGACGCTCGGCCGCGACCGCCTGCTGGAGCTGGTGTGGGGCGACAGCGAGGGCTTCGGCGGCGACCAGGTGAAGCTGTACGTCGGCTACCTGCGCCGCAAGCTCGGCTGGGACGCCGCCGCGCCGTCGCCGATCGAGACGGTGCGCGGCTTCGGCTACCGCTACCGACCGCCGGAGCGGCGCAGCGGCCAGGCCGCTCAGCCGTCGGCCGAGTAGTCGCCGTCCTCGGGCGGGCGGTCGCGGTAGGCGACCGGCGCGAGGACCCTGCCGTCCGGGCGACGCGAGGTGGTCAGCGGCAGGCGCACGGTGAAGGTGGTGCCGACGCCGACCTCGCTGGAGACGGCGATCTCGCCGCCGTGGGCCGCGACGATCGCGCGCACGATCATCAGCCCCAGGCCGACGCCGGGCACCGCTCTGGCGGTCGCGTTGGAGGCGCGGAAGAAGCGGTCGAAGAGGCGCGCCTGCTCCTCGGCCGGGACGCCGACGCCGGTGTCGGAGACTTCGATGCGCGCCTGGCCGCCGTCGCTGCTGAGCCGCACCTCGACGTGGCCGTCGGAGGGCGTGAACTTGAGCGCGTTCGAGATCAGGTTGTCGAACACCTGCGCGATCCGGTCGCGGTCGCCGACGCACGGCTCGACGGGCTCGATCTTGGCGCTCAGCAGGATGCCGGCGTCCTCGGCGCGCGGCCGCGCGCCCTCGACCGCCTCGCGCGTGATCTGGGGGAGGTCGACGATGCCGGGGTCGAGCAGCAGCGAGCCCGACTCGACCTGCGCGGCGAACAGCAGGTCGCCGACGAGCCGCAGGAGGCGATGGGCGTTGCGCTCGACGATCTGGAGATGGCGGATCTGCTCCTCGTCGGCGGCGTCCTCGCGCGCGTGCTCGCCGAGCACCAGCTCGACGTACCCAAGGATCGCCGTCAGCGGCGTCCGCAGCTCATGCGAGACGAGCGCGAAGAACTCCTCCTTGACGCGCTCGGCCTCGCGCTCGCCGGTCACCTCGCGCAGGACGAGCAGCCGGCCGATCAGCCGCCCGTGGCTGTCGTGGACCGGAGCGGCGTAGCGCGCGAAGGCGCGGCGCGTGCCCAGCAGCGTGATCTCGTCGCGGGATTCGCCGGCCTCGTGACCGAGGTCGAGCGGCAGCAGCGTGCCGTGCTGGTCGATCGCGGTGGCGCGCGGCCCGAACGCCTTGCGGACGGCTCGCATCGGCGGGTTGTCGACGATCGGGACGCCGTTGGAGTCGAGCAGCGCGATCGCGTCCGGCGTCGCGTCGAGCACCGCGCGCAGGACGCTGGCGCCCTCCCGCGCGGAGCGGACCGCGTCGACCAGCTCGGCGCCGCGGTTCTCCAGCTCGGCGTTCTGCCGCTCGAGGCGGCTGCGGCTCTCCTGCAGCGACGCTCCCATCTGGTCGAAGGTCTGCGCCAGCTCGGCGACCTCGCCGGTGCCGCCGTGCTCGGCGCCGACGCGCGCGTTGAGGTCGCCGGCGGCGATCGCGCGCGCCGTGTCTGCGACGCGGCCGAGCGGCCCCAGCACGGCGCGCCGCATGTACAGCAGGCAGCCGACGACGAGCAGGATCGTCGCGACGATGCCGACGACGCCGACGTACTCGGCCAGCTCCGCGAGGCGGCCGGTCCTCTCGCGCCGCGGCAGCAGCGTGTCGCGCTGACCGTCGACGAGCTGGCTGAGACGGACGCCGGTCCGCTCGGCCGCCTCCTCTCTGACCGCGAGCTCGCCGACGGTCGGCAGGTTCGACGGCGCCAGCGCCAGGATCGGGCGGGCGGTCCCGTGGACGTAGCGCTGCGCGTCGACCAGCTCGCGCCGGATCGCGGCGGTGCCCGGCTCGGGGTGGCTGTCGATCGTCTCTTCGGCGAGCGTCAGCCGGCGGTCGAGCGTCGCGACCAGCCGGGTCAGCACCGCGCGGTTGCGCAGGCTCGGGTCGCGCACGTAGTCGCGCAGCACCGGCTCCAGCGCCTGCAGCGCGCCCTGGACTCTGCTCGTCGCGACGACGACCCTCGCGGTCTGCGCCGCCCGCTCGTCGGTGCCGCGCAGCTCGCGTATCGCGACGAGCATCACGACGAGCACGGCGAGGAAGAGGACCGTCATCGTGCCGATCCCCGCGAGAAGCCTCCTCCGCAGACCTCCGGTGCGGCGCATGCACGCCACACCGTAGCGCGCATCGGGCGCCTTGCCGAGCGGCCGCGTACGATCGTCGCATGGCGGGAAGCGCCGAAGACGTGAAGGTGCGCGGAATGCACGCGGCGATCGAGCGCGACGGCGTCCGCGACTACGTCGCGGTCGAGGAGCCGCTCGAGATCCGGGTCGACGGCCGTCCGCTGGCGGTGACGATGCGGACGCCCGGCGACGACGAGCGGCTCGCCGCCGGCTTCCTGCACGGCGAGGGGCTGATCGACCGCTGGCCGCCGATCGGGCCGAGCGGCGACCTCGCCGCCAACGTCGTCGAGGTCGCGGGGCCGCTGCTGCGCGACCCGGGCGCGCGCAGCTTCTACACGACCTCCTCGTGCGGCGTCTGCGGCAAGGGCGCGATCGACCAGGTCGCCGTCGACGCGCCGCCGCTGCCGCTCGACGCCGACCTGCCGCCGCTGCCGCGGGCGCTGCTCGCCACCCTGCCCGAGCGCCTCGTCCAGCCGGAGTTCGCCCGCACCGGCGGCCTGCACGCGACCGGCCTCTTCGACCGCGACGGCGGGCCGCGCTGCGTGAGAGAGGACGTCGGCCGCCACAACGCCTTCGACAAGGTCGTCGGCTGGGCGCTGGAGCGCGGCGAGCTGCCGCTGCGCGACGCGCTGCTGTGCGTCAGCGGGCGGCTCTCGTTCGAGCTGGTGCAGAAGGCGGTGCTGGCCGGTGCGCCGGTGCTCGTCGGCGTCGGCGCGCCGACCTCGCTCGCGGTCGCGCTCGCCCGCGACCGGGGCCTCACGCTGTGCGGCTTCGCGCGCGGCGGTCGGGTCAACGTCTACAGCGGAGAGGAGCGGGTGGCGTGACGCGCATGCTGCTGCGCCAGGTGATCCACGACGACCTCGGCTGCGCCTCGTACCTCGTGGGCGACGCGGGCGCCGGCGTTGCCGCCGTCGTCGACCCGCGCTACGACGTCGGCGAGTACCTGTCGCTCGCGCGCTTCCTCGGCGTCCGCATCGCCCACGTGCTGGAGACGCACACCCACGCCGATCACGTCTCCGGCCACGGCCGGCTCGCCGCCGCGACCGGCGCGACGATCCACATCCACCGCCTCGCGCAGGCGCGCTTCGAGCACGTGCCGTTCGACGACGGCTGGGAGCTGGAGCTCGGGGAGCTGCGCGTGCGGGCGCTCCACACCCCCGGCCACCGGCCCGAGCACACCGCCTTCACGCTCCACGACGTCGGTCGCGCCGACGAGCCGTGGGCGGTGCTGACCGGCGACAGCCTGTTCGTCGGCGACGTCGCGCGGCCCGACCTCGCGATCGAGAAGCGCGACGGCGCCCGCGGGATCTTCCGCTCCCTGCACGAACGGCTGCTGACGCTGCCGGACATGACGGAGGTGTGGCCCGGCCACCTTGGCGGCTCGATGTGCGGCGGCCCGGGGATGGACCTCAAGGTCGCCTCGACGATCGGCTACGAGCGCCGCCACAACGCCCGGCTGCAGGAGCGCGACGAGGAGCGGTGGGTCGAGCAGGCCGTCGCCGGGCTCGGTCCGCAGCCGCCGAACTTCGAGGCGATCGTCGCGCTCAACAACGGGCCGCTGCTCGCCGGCGGGGCCGAGCTTCCGCCGCTGGAGCCGCACGAGGTCGAGCGCCGCGCCGGCGCCGGCGCGCTCGTCGTCGACGTGCGCACCGACGTCCAGTTCGACGACGCCCACATCCCCGGCGCGGTCTCGATCCCGATCCAGCATGCCGGCTTCGGCACCAAGCTCGCGTGGGTGCTCGCGCCCGACCAGCCGCTGGTGCTCGTCGGCCGCGACGACGACGACGCCGAGCACGCCGCCGCGCTCGCGCTGGCGGTCGGCGTGCGTCGCTTCGACGGCCGGCTCGCGGGCGGGATGACGACCTGGCGCGCCGACGGGATGCCGGTCGCGCGGATCGAGCGGGTGGCGGCCGAGCGGCTGCCGGAGCGCCGCGCGAGCGACCCGGAGCTGCAGGTGCTCGACGTGCGCGAGCGGAGCGAGTGGGAGGCGGGGCGCCTCCCCGGCTCGCTGCACGCGCCGTATCACGAGCTGAGGGAGCTGCCGGAGGCGATCGACCCGCGCCGTCCCGTCGCGGCGATCTGCGCGAGCGGGCAGCGCAGCGGCGTCGCGGCGAGCCTGCTCGCGCGGCTCGGCGTGCGCGAGGTCGTCCACGTCGTGAGAGGCGGCGTCGGCACGCTCGAGCGAGCCGGCGTGCCCTTGGAGCGCTGAGGCGACCGCGGCCGTTGCCTGCGCGCCGCTCGCGGGCAGACTGGGAGTGATCCGCGTCCCCGCGGCCGCCCGCATCGGAGGTGCCCGCCATGACGGAGCCCGCTCGCATCCTGCTCGTCGCCAATCGCACCGCCTCGACCGAGGGGCTGCGCGAGGCGGTGCGCGCCCGCGCCGCCCGCGGCCCGGCGACCTTCCACCTCGTCGTCCCGGCCCATCCGCACGGGCTGCACCGGGTCGTCGACCCGCAGGAGGGAGACGCGGGCACGGCGCAGCATGTTCTCGACGAGGCGCTGCCGGGGCTCTCCAAGGCGGCCGGCACGCCGGTCACCGGCAACGTCGGCGACGCCGAGCCGCTGATGGCGATCGCCGACGCCGTCAACCGCGACCGCTACGACGAGATCGTGATCTCGACGCTGCCGCGGCGGATATCGCGCTGGCTCCACCTCGACCTGGTCAGCAAGGCGAGAGGCCTCGGTCTGCCGGTGACCCACGTCGAAGCGGTCGACCGGGAGGTCCCGGCCGGGTGAGGCCGCGCGGCGAGCGGGGCCGCGGCCAGGCCCCGCGGACGCTCGGCCGCAGCGGGCCGCTCAGTGCTTGTCGATCACGCGGTCGATCAGGCCGTACTCGACGGCCTGCTCGGGCTTGAAGAAGCGGTCGCGCTCCATGTCTGCGTGGACTCTCTCCTCGCTCTGCCCGGTGTGGTAGGCGTAGATCTCGTCGATCCGCTTGCGCGTCTTGAGGATCTCGTTGGCGTGGATCTCGATGTCGGTCGACTGGCCCTCGAAGCCGGCGGAGGGCTGGTGGATCAGGATCCGGCTGTTGGGCAGCGACATGCGCTTGCCTCTCGCGCCGCCCATCAGCAGCAGCGAGCCCATCGACATCGCGATCCCGACGCAGATCGTCTGCACGTCGGGCTTGATGAACTGCATCGTGTCGTAGATCGCGAGGCCGGCGTAGATCGAGCCGCCCGGCGAGTTGATGTAGATCGAGATGTCCTTGTCGGGGTCGCTCGACTCGAGATGGAGGAGCTGGGCCACGATCAGGTTCGCGATCTGGTCGTCGACCGGCTGCCCGAGGAAGATGATCCGCTCGTTGAGCAGGCGGCTGTAGATGTCGAACTCGCGCTCGCCGCGCGCGGTGCGCTCGATGACCATCGGGACGAGGGGCATGTGCGGGTCGGACCTCCTTGGTGGCGCGGCGTGGTGGGAACGGCGGTGCTGCTGTCTTCCACTCTGGCAGATCGGCGGCGGCGACAGCCGCTCAGGCGACGCGCAGCACGGCGGCGCCCTCGAAGGCGCCGGTGCGCAGGTCGGCGAGCGCCCGCTCTGCGGCGTCGAGCGGGTAGGTCGTGATCTCGGTGCGCAGCGGCACCGCGGGCGCGAGCGCGAGGAACTCCTCGCCGTCGGCGCGCGTCAGGTTGGCGACCGATCTGATCGTCCGCTCGCCCCACAGGTCGAGGTACGGGAACGAGGGGATGTCGCTCATGTGGATCCCGGCGCAGATCACGCTCCCGCCGCGCACGACGTTGCGCAGCGCGATCGGCACGAGCGCGCCGACCGGCGCGAAGATCAGCGCCGCGTCGAGCGGCTCCGGCGGGCGCTCGGCGCTCGCGCCTGCCCAGACGGCGCCGAGCTCGCGCGCGAAACGCTGACCGGCGGCGTCGCCCTCGCGCGTGAAGGCGAAGACGTCGCGGCCCTCGTGGACGGCGACCTGGCAGATCAGGTGGGCGGCGGCGCCGAAGCCGTAGATGCCGAGGCGCGCCGCGTCGCCGGCCATCCGCAGCGCGCGGTAGCCGATCAGGCCCGCGCACAGCAGCGGCGCGAGCTGCTCGTCGGAGACTGGATCGGTCGCGGCCTGCCGGCCGCCCGCCGCGGCCGCGGCCTCGCGACCGGCCGCCGCGCCCGCGCCGCCCGCCGCGCCCGCGCCGCCGCCGCGATCGGGCAGCGGGAAGCAGAAGCGGGCGTCGGCGGCGGTCAGCTCGGCGTACCCGCCGTCGCGGTCGCAGCCGGTGAACTGCGCCCTGGCGCAGAGGTTCTCGCGGCCGCTGGTGCAGTAGGCGCAGAGGCCGCAGGTCCAGCCCAGCCACGGCACGCCGACGCGCGCGCCGACCGCGGCCCGCGCGCCGGCCTCGACGTCGCCGCCGATCACCTCGCCGACGATCTGGTGGCCGAGCACGAGCGGGCTGCGCCCGGCCGCCAGCTCGCCGTCGCGCAGGTGCAGGTCGGTGCGGCAGACGCCGCAGGCCCGCACGCGCAGCAGCAGCTCGCCCGGACCGGGCTCCGGATCGGGCAGCTCGGCCGCTCGCAGCGGCCGGTCCGGGGCGTCGAGCACCATCGCGCGCACGCCCCGATCCTGCCCTGCTCGCCTACGCCTTCAACTTCTTGCCGGTCGCGAACAGCCAGCTGCTCCAGGCGATCATCACGGCCGCGAGCACGGCCATCACGCCGAGCGACAGCCAGACGTTGACGTCGCTGACGCCGAGGAAGCCGTGGCGGATCGCGTCGATGACGAAGAACAGCGGGTTGACGTGGGAGATCTCCTGCCACGGCGACGGCAGCGTCTCGACCGAGTAGAAGGTGCCGCCGAGGAACGAGAGCGGGACGATCACGATGTTCTGCACGAAGCTGGCGTGGTCCCACGACTGCGCGTAGACGCCGACGATCACGCCGAGCGAGGAGAAGATCGTCAGCGCCAGCACGACGGCGAGCGCGAGCACGAGCGGGTCGTGGACGGGCACGTCGACGATCGGCAGCGCCAGCAGCACGAGCACGAGCGCGATGATCAGCGCCCGTACCGCGCCGCCGAGCGACAGGCCGAGGTTGACCTCCCAGCTCTTCATCGGCGAGGCGAGCACGTCGTTGATGTAGCGGTCGAAGCGCGCCTGGAAGACCGACGAGGAGTTGTTCGAGTACGCGGCCTGCACCATCGCCATCGTCACGAGGCCGGGGACGATGAAGACGTCGTAGTCGACCCCCGCGATCCCGCTGATGCGGCTGCCGAGCGACAGGCCGAAGACGAGGATGAAGAGGAACGAGGAGATGACCGGCGCGGCGATCGTCTGCTGCCACAGCTTCATCACGCGCGCGACCTCGCGGCCGGTCAGCGCGATCAGGCCGCGGTGGCGGTCGCGCAGGCCGCGCGCCTCCGCCGGCTCTGGGAGAGCCGGGCTCTGCTGCTCGACGACGCTCACGCCGTCGCTCCGTCGCGGGAAGAACGAGCCCCCTGGGCGAGGTCTTCCGACCGAGTCCAAGGCCTCCGGCCGCCGGACTCGGCCATCGCCTTGACGTACACGTCGGCGAGCGTGCCGACGCCGTAGTGGGCGCGCAGCCCGTCGGCCGAGTCGCGCGCGAGCAGCCTGCCGCCGCGGATCAGCGCGATCTCGTTGCACAGCTCCTCGGCCTCTTCGAGGTAGTGCGTCGTCAGCAGGACGGTCGTCCCCTCGCCGTGGAGGCGGCGGATGTACTGCCACAGGTCGAGCCGCAGCTCGAAGTCGACGCCCGCGGTCGGCTCGTCGAGGATCAGCAGCGGCGGCTCGTGCATCAGGGCGCGGGCGATCAGCAGCCGCCGGCGCATGCCGCCCGACAGCATCGGCGCGCGCGTCTGGGCCTTCGAGCTGAGGTCGAAGATCTCCATCATCTCCTTCGCCCGCCGCTTCGCGTGGGCGCGCTCCATGCCGTAATAGCCGCCGTGGTAGAGCAGCGTCTCCTCGACGTTCAGGAAGCGGTCGAGGTTGATGTCCTGCTCGGCGAGGCCGATCAGGCGGCGCGCGCCGGGGACGCGGTGGTCGTGGCCGAAGATGCGGATCTCGCCGTCGGTCGTGCGGATCAGGTTGCAGACGGCGCTGATGAGGGTCGTCTTGCCGGCGCCGTTGGGGCCGAGCAGCCCGAAGAACTCGCCGGCCGGCACGGTCAGGTCGAAGCCCTCCAAGGCCAGGAACCCGTCGTCGTAGCGCTTCGTGAGCCTCCGCAGCTCGAGCGCCGGCGGGGAAGTGGTTGCGTGATCCATCACCTTCGAGGCTAGTACACGTGCGCGGTACGCTCCGTGGCCCCGTGTTCCCGGTCAACGTCCCCAACGTCCTGACGCTGCTTCGCATCCTGCTGGTGCCGGTGCTGGTCGTGGCGCTGCTGGGGGAGACGCCCAACGGGGACCTGCTGGCGGCGGCCGTCTTCGCCGTCGCGTCGCTGACCGACATGCTCGACGGCTACCTCGCCCGCTCGCGCAACGCGATCACGACGTTCGGGAAGCTGATGGACCCGATCGCCGACAAGCTGCTGGTGATCGCGGCGCTGGTCTCGCTGGTCTCGCTCGGGCGGGTCGCCGCGTGGGTCGCGATGGTCGTGATCGCGCGCGAGTTCGCGGTCACCGCGCTGCGGATGGCGGCGACCTCGCAGGGCGTCGTGATCTCGGCCAGCTTCTTCGGGAAGCTGAAGACCTGCTTCCAGATCGCGATGGTGATGGCGCTGATCCTCGCCGGCAGCGCGCTGTGGGTCGACCTGCTCGTCTACGCGACGGTCGCCGTCACGGTCGCCTCGGGCGCCGACTACTTCTTCGGCCTGCGCCGGACCCTCGGCGCGCGCGACCGCGCCAAGGCGAAGGCCGCCGAGCGCGCGGCGTCCCGCGGCGGCGCCGAAGGCGCCTGAGCGCTGGGGAGAAGGAGCCTCTGGCGAGTTCTCCGGACCGAATCCGAGCCGCTGGGCGAAGGATTCGGCGCCTTGAGCGCTGGGGAGAAGGAGCCTCTGGCGAGTTCTCCCGACCGAATCCGAGCCGCTAGGCGAAGGATTCGGCGCCTTGAGCGCTGGGGAGAAGGAGCCTCTGGCGAGTTCTCCCGACCGAATCCGAGCCGCTAGGCGAAGGATTCGGCGCCGTCGAGCCAGGCGCGGCGCGAGACGTGCGTCGGCGAGTGCTCGCCGGTCTCCAGCTCGCGCCGGACCTCACCGAGCAGCCCGAACCGCTCGGCGTCGACGTTGTGCTGGTGGATCGTCTCGAGGTTCTTCTGGTGGGCGGAGAAGAAGGTGTCGTCGCCGAGGTGGGCGAACCGGTCGACGACGCCGCGGACCATCTCGCGCACGCAGTCCTCGACGAAGCGCGGGCGGCGGTGGGCCTTCTCGACGACCGACCCCTCGTCGGTCCGCTTCATCAGCTCGTAGATCTCCGACGACATCGAGTTCTCGACGATGTCGAGCAGCGTCTGCGCCGGGACGTCCTCGTCGCTGTGCTCGGGCAGCCCGATGTGGAGCGTGCCGAGGCCGCGCTGGTTGTGGGTCGCGACCGGGACGTGGTCGAAGATCCGCTCGATCTCGTCCTCGCTGAAGCCGTCGGCGAGCAGCCGCTCGCGCGAGGAGCCCTGGACCAGCTGCTGCGCGCACGGGCAGGCGGTCATGCCGGCGGCGGCGACGCCGACCAGCCGGCGGGTGCCCTGCTCGGAGGCGACCGCGGAGCCGAACAGCGTGTAGATCTCCTGCGTCTGGATGCCGGAGACCGGCGCCGGCTTGTGTTCCGGATAGCGCGCCTCGATCGTCACCTCGGCGCGGCGGGCGCCCTGGCGCTCGCGCACGCGCTCGGCGACGTGTCGGGCGAGCGTCTCGGCGCGGAAGGTCGCCTCGCCGAGGATCACCTCGCCGATCGCGTCGTTGACGACCTCCTCGAAGCGCGACATGTGGGCGCCCTTCTGGCGGGGCCCGAGGTCGACGTAACATTCGAGTCTCGCGGAGAAGAGCTGTTCCGCGCCATCTTGCTTGATGCGGATGACCTTCTCGACGCCGGTGACGCCCACGCGCGAGAGGCTGACCTCGAGCGCGGGGAGCTGCGCCTGGACGTCAGGCGCCTGGATGCTTGCGGTGCGCGATTGCGACATGAGAGGCCTGAAGGGTAGCGGGGTGGAGGCGCTCGCTCCCCTCGCCGCCGAGAAAGGGTTGGGGATCGGCTCGGCGTGTGGTATCAATCCGCACCTGGCTGGAAGCCTGCCTCCACGCTTGAGGGCGGGAGAGCGTTGAATGGCTCAGCCCATCGCGACTGCCGTCGCGGACGTAGCGTTCAGTTACGAGGTGCATTGAGGAGAGGGGGGCCTGCTGCGCAGGTCCGAATCGCGTCTCGATAGGAACGGCTTATCGTGAGGGAGAAGGCTGCAGTTCTGTTGGCGGACGAGGCTCCGATCGCGGAGATGGAGGAGTTCCGTCAGCTGATCGCGGAAGGTCAGGAGCGCGGATACCTGACCTTCGAGGAGATCGCCACCACGCTGGAAGAGGTGGAGGTCACGAAGGAGCAGGTGCAGGAGCTGCACGCGCACCTGGAGGAGAACGGCATCGACGTCGTCGAGGCCGACGGCAAGCCGGCCGTCTCCGCGGCGGGGTCCGCGGAGGGGGAGCGGCCGGACACGCGGCGCGGCAACGCGTCGAAGCGCCCGGAGATCGACCTGACCGTCGAGCCGAGCCTCGACTCGCTGCGCCTCTACCTGCGCTCGATCGGCAGAGTCAGCCTGCTGACCGCCGAGCAGGAGGTCCACCTGGCGCAGCGCATCGAGCGCGGCGACATGCAGGCCAAGCAGCAGATGATCGAGGCGAACCTGCGGCTCGTCGTCTCGATCGCGAAGGGCTATCTCGGTCGCGGGCTGACCTTCCTCGACCTGATCCAGGAGGGCTCGCTCGGCCTGATCCGGGCGGTCGAGAAGTTCGACCATCGGCGCGGCTTCAAGTTCTCGACGTACGCGACCTGGTGGATCCGTCAGGCCGTGACGCGCGCGATCGCCGACAAGGGGCGGACGATACGCATCCCCGTCCACATGGTCGAGAAGCTCAACAAGGTCGTCCACGTCGAGCGGCAGCTGGTCCAGTCGCTCGGCCGCGAGCCCTCGCCCGAGGAGATCGCGGCGGAGCTGGAGTGCACGGTGAGGGAAGTCCGGGACATCCTGCGGATGGCCCAGCAGCCGGTGTCGCTCGAGAAGCCGATCGGCGAGGAGGAGGAGTCGGAGCTGGGCGACTTCGTCGAGGACCAGACGGCCGAGTCGCCGTTCGAGCTCGCGTCGGAGAACCTCCGTCGCGACAACGTCCGGCGGGCGCTGCAGGCGCTCCCGCAGCGCGAGCGCGAGGTGATCGAGATGCGCTTCGGCCTCGGCGGCGGCAGGCCGCGCACGCTGGAGGAGGTCGGCCGCGCGTTCAACGTCACGCGCGAGCGGATCCGCCAGATCGAGAACCACACGCTCAAGAAGCTCGAGGCGCTGCCGGAGGCGCAGCGCCTGCGCGACGCGTCATAGGCGTTCGCGAACGATCGGCCCGGTTCGCCGTCCCACACGTGGGGCGGCGGCTTCCGGGCGGCCTCGCTACACTTCGCCAGCCTGAATCGCTCGATGGGCGGATGTCCGAGTGGTTAAAGGAGACGGGCTGTAAACCCGTTGGCTATGCCTACGCAGGTTCGAATCCTGCTCCGCCCACTCTCACGAAGGCCCGGCTTCGCGCCGGGCCTTCGGCGTTCGGGGCGCGGCACGGTCGCCCGCCTGCCACACTGCGGTCGATGAAACAGCTCGCGCGCATCGCCATCGACGACTCGCGGTACGAGCCGCGCCTCTGGGAGATCCTGGAGGCGACCGGCCTCGACCGCGACGACTTCGAGGGGCTCGACTACTACAGCCTGCTGCCGTTCTTCGTGCTGGCCGGCGCCTCCGTCAGATCGCACGTCCACCTGCACGACGACCACAGCCACTTCGAGGCGGTCACGCTCGAGATCGACGAGCAGCTGGAGGAGGCCTTCTACGGCGTCCTGCCGGAGCTTCTCGCGCAGCTGACCGAGGATCACGACCACGAGCACTGAACGTCCATTCCTCTCGCTCCAGGTGGGCGGACCGATGTATGCTCGCCGGCAGGCGGGAACCGGTACGCGGGGGCGACGAGGTTGAACGACGAGGAAAGGGCGGTCGCGACGCGATCGCGCGAAGGTGAGGCCGCGGCGATGTCGATGGGCTTCCCGGTGCAGCTGCTGCTGGTCGAGGACGACGTCGGCGACGCGCTGCTCGTGCGCGAGCTGCTCGCCGACGCGGCGCCCCAGATGGAGGTCGTCCACGTCGGAACCCTCCGCGAGGCCGAGGAGCTGCTGCCCGGCGGCGTCGACTGCGTCCTGCTCGACCTCGGCCTCCCCGACGCGATCGGCATGGAGCCGGTCGAGCGGCTGCGCGCGACCGCGCCGGACGCGGCGCTCGTGGTGCTGACCGGCCACGACGACGAGCACCGTGGGATCGAGGCGCTCTCCTCGGGCGCCCAGGACTACCTCGCGAAGGCCGGCGTCGAGGGCGCGATGCTGGCGCGCGCGATCCGCTACGCGATCGAGCGGCGGAGGCTGGAGCGTTCGCGGCGCGAGTTGCTCGAGGCGCGCCTGCAGGCGCGCGAGAACGCCCGCCTGGAGCGCAGCCTGCTGCCGACGGCGCTCGTCCGCGACGAGCGCGTCGCGCTCACGACCGGGTACCGCCCGGGCCGCCGGCGCGCGCTGATCGGCGGCGACTTCTACGACGCCGTCGAGCTGGCCGACGGCACGCTCCACGTACTGATCGGCGACGTCAGCGGCCACGGCCCCGACGAGGCGGCGCTCGGCGCCTGCCTGCGGATCGCGTGGCGCAGCCTGACGCTCGCCGGCCACCGTCCCGGCGAGGTGCTCGCCGGCATGCAGGAGATGCTGCGCCACGAGCGCCACGAGCCCGACATGTTCGCGACGCTGTGCGTGCTGGTCGCCGACCCGGATCGTTCGCGCGCGCAGGTCTTCCTCGCCGGCCACCCGCCGCCGGTGCTCGCCGACGACGCCGGCGTGCGGCTCGTCGACGCGGAGCTGGTCAGCCCGCCGCTCGGCTTCGCCGACCCCGACGGATGGGCCGGCAACCCGGTCGAGTTCGCCGGCGACTGGACGCTGCTGCTGTACACCGACGGCTTGATCGAGGGCCGGATCGGCCGCGGCTCCGAGCGTCTCGGGCCGGAGCGGCTTGTGGAGATGCTGGTGCGCCAGCGGCTCGGCGAGGTCGCGCGCAACGGCGGCGACGCCGGGCCGCTGCTCGACGAGCTGGTCGCCGAGGTCGAGACGCTGCACGGGGGCGAGCTGACCGACGACCTCGCGATGGTGCTGGTCGCGACGCGGCGCAGCAGGTGACGATGGCGCGCGGAGGCGACCGGGAGCCGTCGACGCCGCGCCCGCCGCTGGTGAGCCGGCTGACCGTCAGCCAGTGGTTCACGTGGGCGGCGATCGCGATGGGTGTCCTGACCGCGATCAGCATCGTGCTCGGCGTGATCGCGATCCTGCGCCTGTCGGATGCCCGCGCGCTGGTGGTCGAGCGCAACGGACCGGCGCTGACGGCGTCGCTGCAGCTCTCCAACGGTCTCATCAACCAGGAGACGGGCGTCCGCGGCTTCTCGCTCAGCGGCGAGGACACCTTCCTCGTCCCCTACAGACGCGGCCGCCGCGAGGCGGCGGCCGCGATGAGAGAGCTGCGCGCGGTGACGACGATCGACGAGCACGAGGCGATCCGTCGCGATCTCGACGAGATCGAGCGGCGCGTCGCGGCATGGCAGGACAGCTACGCCGAGCCGACGATCGCCGCCGTGCGCGCCGGCGGCCCGAGATCGCCCGACAAGCCCGACCCCGAGCTCGGCCGCAGGCTGTTCGACGCGGTGCGCGACGCGCTCGACGCCGAGCAGGCCGACATGCTCGAGGTCCGCAACGCCGGCCGCGCCGACCTCGACACCGCCGCCAACTTCCTGACGGCGACGTTCATCGTGATCGCGGTGCTGATCGTGGTCGGGATCGGCGGCGTCGTGGTGGCGCTGCGGAGCTTCGTGAGCCGTCCGATGCGCGGCGTCGGCCGCGCCGTCCGCCGCACCGCGCGCGGCGACTTCGAGCACGAGATCGCGGGCGAGGGACCGCGCGACATGGTCGACCTGGCCGGCGACGTCGACGTGATGCGCCGGCGGATCCTCTCCGAGCTGGAGGAGATCAAGGAGGCGCATCGCCAGCTCGACGAGCAGACGCGCGAGCTGCAGCGCTCCAACGCCGAGCTGGAGCAGTTCGCCTACGTCGCGTCGCACGACCTGCAGGAGCCGCTGCGCAAGGTCGCGAGCTTCTGCCAGCTGCTGGAGAAGCGCTACAAGGGTCAGCTCGACGAGCGCGGCGACCAGTACATCGAGTTCGCCGTCGACGGCGCCAAGCGGATGCAGCAGCTGATCAACGACCTGCTCGCCTTCTCGCGCGTCGGCCGGATCACGAGCGAGCAGGAGGCGATCGAGAGCGAGGCGGTGCTGCAGCAGGCGCTGACGAGCCTCGCGACCGCGATCGAGGAGAGCGACGCGGAGATCGTCGTCGCGCGGCCGCTGCCGCGGGTGCGCGGGGAGGCGTCGCTGCTCGCCGGCGTCTTCCAGAACCTCGTCGGCAACGCGCTGAAGTTCCGCGGCGAGGGGCGTCCGCGGATCGCCGTCGCCGCCGAGCGCGACGGCGAGATGTGGCGGTTCACGGTCACCGACAACGGCATCGGGATCGAGCCCGACTACGCTGAGCGGATCTTCATGATCTTCCAGCGCCTCCACGCGAAGGACGTCTACGCCGGCACCGGCATCGGCCTCGCGATGTGCCGCAAGATCATCGAGTACCACGGCGGACGGATCTGGCTCGACACCGAGTCGACCGAGGGCACGACCTTCCGCTTCACCCTCCCCGCCCTCCCGGAGGACGCATGAGCACACCGCAGATCATGGAACCGATCGACGTCCTGCTCGTCGAGGACGATCCCGGCGACACGCTGATGATCCGCGAGGCGTTCGAGGACAACAAGGTCCGCAACACGCTCTCGTGCGTGACCGACGGCGTCGAGGCGATGCGCTTCCTGCACAGGGAGGGCGAGTACGCCGACGCGCCGCGACCGGACCTGATCCTGCTCGACCTCAACCTGCCGCGCAAGGACGGGCGCGAGGTGCTCGGCGAGATCAAGGGCGACCCGTCGCTCGCGACGATCCCCGTCGTCGTGCTGACGACCTCGCAGGCGGAGGAGGACGTGCTGCGCAGCTACGCGCTGCACGCCAACGCCTACGTCACCAAGCCCGTCGACTTCGACCGCTTCATCGAGGTCGTCCGCCAGATCGACGAGTTCTTCGTCACCGTCGTGAAGCTGCCGAAGCCGTAACGGCGGGGCGCGGCCGACTCCCGATAGGCTGCCGCCCATGTCGCCGACGTGGATCTGGATGCAGATCGCGATCGTCATCTGCGTGCTCGCGGGGATCGTGATCGCGATCGTCAAGCTGCTCTGACCTGCGGGCGACCGGCTCGGACCCGCCCAGCGCGGGGATATGATGCGCGCGCGCCCGATCAACGGAAAGGGAGGGAGGCGCGTGTTCGGCTCGATCGTCGTGGGAACCGATGGCTCCGATACGGCCCAGGAGGCCGTCAAGCAGGCGATCGAGCTCGCTCGGATCGCTGACTCCGCGCTCGAGGTCGTGAGCGCCTACGAACCGGTCTCGGCGCAGCGTCTCCGCGACGAGGCGGTCGAGGCGCCGAAGGACCTGCAGTGGTCGATCAGCCCGCGCGAGGACGTCGACGCGACGCTCCGCGAGGTCGAGGAGCAGGCGAAGGCGGCGGGGGTCGGGACGGTCCGCACCTTCGCCCGCCAGGGCGACCCGGCCGACGCGATCCTCGACGTCGCCGAGGAGCAGGGCAGCGGCCTGATCGTCGTCGGCAACAAGGGCATGACCGGTGCGAAGCGCTTCCTGCTCGGGTCGGTCCCGAACAAGGTCTCGCACCACGCGCCCTGCTCGGTCCTGATCATCCGCACGACGTAGCGGCGGGTCCTCGCCGCCCGAGCGGGCGGGCCGCTGCGGCGTCGGGCGCGACGGCTGCTGAGCGGGAGCCGGCCCCCGTCGTGCGTGGAGGCCGGCTCCGCCCGCTTTCGGCACGCAGGCGCGGAGCGCTCGGTCCTGAAGAGCGCTCTGCACACCCGCGCCTTCCCCCATCGGCGGCCGCGCCGGCTGCGCTGGATCCCGGGCGGTGAGCGGCGCAATCGGCACCCCCTCGCACCGACCCCCTCTGCGCCGCTCACGGCCCGGTATCCCGGCGCGCCTTCCCCCTCGGACACGCGGCCGTACCCAAACCTATGTCGGCTGGCTCCCCGGAGTCAACCCCGATATGGAAGCGATGTTCCGAAGCGGACAGCTGCACGCCGCCGATCGGTGGAGGTAGCCCGTCAGGTTGGTCCTGACGCGGACACGCGAGCCGTGACGGTTGGGCGCCGGCTGCCACTTCGTCACGCGTCGGCGCGTGCGCAGGGGGGCCTCCGAGGCCCCGGGCCGCTCAGCGCGGGTTCGCGCGCGCCGCGCGCGACATGCAGCTCGGCGAGGCGACGGTCGGGGAGGTCGCGGCGCCGGCGTCGACGAGCCCCCAGCCGTAGATGCGGTTGGGGCCCGGGATGCCGAGCCTGCGCGCGGTCGCCTTTATGCGGCACTCGACCTGGGCCGGCGTCGGTCTGGCGCCGAGCACCTTGCTGGCGATCACGAGCGCCGCGGTGGCGGAGACGTGCGGTGCGGCCATCGAGGTGCCGTGGTAGCCGGAGGGGAGGCCGAACCTGCGGACCGAGTTGGTGTAGGTCATCTGGTAGATGTCGCGGCCGCGGTGGCCGGCGACGCAGGCCGGATCCTGCGCCAGCTGCGCGTCGTTGCCGCCGCCGGGAGCGACGATGTCGAGCCCGACGCCGTCGTTGGAGTAGCTCGCGAGGCAGGCGTTGTCGGTCGTCGCCCCGACGGAGATGACGATCCCCGCGCGCGCGGGGTAGGCGACGCGGGCCTCGCCCTCGTTGCCGGTGCTGCCGACGACGACGGCGCCGCGCTTGTTGGCGTAGCGGATCGCGGCGAGGATGTCGGGTATCTCCGACGCGCGCACGCTCGTGGAGAACTCCAGGCTCAGGTTGATGACCTTGGCGTTGTGCCGCGCGGCGTAGCGGATCCCCTTGGCGATCGTCGCGGCGTCGCCGTAGCCGTTGGAGTCGAGCACGCGGATCGGGATCACCGTCACGCCCCACGCGAGGCCGGTCACGCCGATGCGGTTGTTGGTCGACTCGGCGATCGTACCGGCGACGTGGGTGCCGTGCCCGTTGCGGTCGACGACCTCTCTCCTGCCGTCGACGAAGTCGTAGGGGGCGACGAACTTCGTGTTGGCGAAGTCGGGCGAGCGCTTGAAGCGTCCGACGTTGCGGTACGCGACGCCGGTGTCGAGCACGGCGACACGCACGCCGCGACCGCCCGGCGCGCCGGCGGCGGCGACGTTGCCCCATGCCGCGAGGGCGTTGACCCCGTTGGGGCCGAAGAAGTTCCACTGCACCCCGGCGAGCCCGCCGGGGAAGCCGCGGATGCCGACGTCGTCGGGCATCGCGGGCTCCTGGCTGGCGCGGGCGATCGGGTTGGGGGCGGCGTAGGCGACGCCCGGCATTCTCCGCAGCTTCGCGACGGTCGCGCGGACCTTCCCGGGCTTGACGTGAAGGACGCGCGTGCGCGTGCTCGGCGCCGTCCCGGCACGCGCGCCGACGGCCTTCGCCGCGGCGGCGCGGGCGCCCGAGCCGGTCCCCGACTCGTAGCCGACGACGACCTCGCCCGGGACGTATGCGGGCGCTCCCCCGTTGGAGGCGGCGGTCGCGCTGCCGACGCCGAGGCCGAGCGCGACGCAGGCGGCGCTCAGCACGCCGGTGAGGCGCCGGCGGGCGGGATGACGGTGCGGGTGAGGGGTGGGCAAGCGGTCGGGCGTCGGGGAGGCGGGGAACGGCGCAGCCTCAGAAAGCTTGCCGCACGATTCTTAAGACATCATCGGCAGGGGAAAGTTTCCCCGAACCAACCCCTTCCTTCGCGCTCATGGGCGCGCAGACCTCCATGTCCGCTCGCTTCTTTCCCCGTGACGAGTACTTCATGCGGCTCGCGATCCGCGAGGCCGACCTGGCGCTCGAGCACGACGACGTCCCGGTCGGCGCCGTCGTGGTCCATGAAGGCGAGGTCGTCGCGACCGGTCACAACGAGCGCGAGCTGCGCCAGGACCCGACCGCCCACGCCGAGGCGATCGCCCTGCGCGAGGCGGCGAGGCACCTCGGCAGCTGGCGCGTGCTCGACGCGGTCCTCTACGTGACGCTCGAGCCGTGCGCGATGTGCGCCGGCGCGATCGTCCTGTCGCGGGTCCCGCGCGTCGTCTTCGGCACCTGGGACCCGAAGGCCGGCGCGGCCGGCAGCGTCCTGAGCATCCTCGACCACCCGCAGCTGAACCACCGCCCCGAGGTCGCCGGCGGCCTGCTCGCCGACGAGTGCGCCGCGCAGTTGCGCGCCTTCTTCGCCAGCCGCCGTTGAGGCCGGTTCGCACGTCGCCGCCGGCCCGAACCCGCTACCCTCTGCGATCCACCCTGGAGGGGTGGCAGAGCGGTTGAATGCGGCGGTCTCGAAAACCGTTATAGGCCGGACAGGTCTATCGAGGGTTCGAATCCCTCCCCCTCCGTCAGCAGCGCCACGCTCCGATGCCGTCATGCGGCGCGGAGCACCGTTCGCGCGAGTGCCCCGGTAAGCAGTCCACTTTGTGGTACGTTCGGCGCTCCGCGTCAGAGGGGGTCACATGGGGACCGGGGGCGAAGCGCGCCTGTTGGGACGGTCATGCGCATAGCGTTCATCGCCGATCCGTCGTTGCCCGGCGCCTGGTACCGGGCAATAGGGCCGCTCGTCGCAATGGCGGCGCATGGGCATGAGATCCGGCAGGTCGAGCGGCCTGGAAGATCGCGGCGCAGCGAGCTGATCGACGGTTGCGATGTGCTGCACGTCCATCGCTATCACGACGCGGAGACGCTGCGGCTGGTCAAGCGGGCGAGAGCCGCTGGGACGGCGGTCCTGTGGGACAACGACGACAACCTCGTCGCGATCCCGAAGGGCAGCCCGCACTACCGCGACCTCGGTGGTCTCGCCTCGCTGCGGACCACGACGGATCTGCGGCGGATGGTCCAAGCCGTCGACGTCGTCACGACGCCGAGCCGGCGGCTCGCGGAGATCTTCGAAGGCTTCGGAGCGCGAACGGCGGTCGTCGTCGAGAACTTCGTCCGCGACGAGCTGGTGGACGTGCCGAGAGCGACGCGCTCGGGCGACGGCGTGGTGATCGGCTGGCTCGCCGGCGCCGAGCATCAGTTCGACGCGGAGCGGATCCCCTTGCGCGACGCCTTCACGCGGTTGCTGGATCGACATGCCGACGTCCGGCTGCGGACGATCGGCGTCAGCATGGGGATGAAGCACGATCGCTACGAGCGGATACCGAGCGTGCCGTTCGTCGATCTGCCGCGCGCGATGGTCGACTTCGACGTCGGGATCGCCCCGCTGGCGGAGGTCCCGTTCAACGAGGCCCGTTCGAACGTCAAGGTCAAGGAGTACGCCGTGCTCGGCATCCCGTGGCTGGCGTCCGCGGTCGGTCCTTATCGGGACCTCGGCGAGCGGGAGGGCGGGCGGCAGGTCGCTGACGCCGACGGCTGGCTCGACGCGCTGGAGCGGCTCGTGACGAGCGGCCGCGAGCGCAGGAAGCTTGGCAAGCGCGCGTCACGCTGGGGGCGCAAGCAGACCATCTCGCGCAATCTCTCCCATTGGGTCGCCGTGTACGACGCGCTGCTGTCGCGCTGACCGGAGGCTCAGCCGCGCAGGCGTGCGCGGGCGCGTTCGCTGGCGTCGAGGTAGGCCTTCTCCCACGCCGCGATCTGCTTTCCGATCGTCTGGCCTTTCGCCCACTTCGAGGCGCGCTTCGCGAGCTTCCGGCGCTCGCGCGCGTGGGTGATCAGGCGATCGAGCGCGGCGTGCCAGCCGTCGTCGGGGACGAGGTGTCCGCCCTCGCGCTCGCCCATCCCCAGGTATCCGCCGACCGGCGATGCGAGCCAGGCCAGCCCGGCAGCGCCGTACTCCTTCAGCTTCACGTTCGAACGCGCTTGGTTCCAGGGGATGTCGACGAGCGGCGCGATCCCGATGTCGGCGCGCGACAGGAACTTCGGGATCTCGAAGAAGTCGATCTGCTTGACGTGCTCGTACCGGTCGCTCTCGAGCCCGAGACCCAGGCCTATGCTGGAGATGCGCAGGTCGGCATGGGCGTCGAGCAGCCGGTCGAGCGTCTCGCGCAGGCGAAGCGACTGGTAGTCGACCTGGTGCTCGAGGCCGGCGAGCCAGGCGACGACGACGCCGTCGTGCCGGACCGATGCGGTGCCGGGAAACGCGTCGGGGAGGTAGTTCTCGATCACGCGCACGTCATCCGCGCCGCTGGCCCTGAACGATGCGGCGAGCCGTTCGCTCGGCGTCGTCACGACGTCGGCGGCGCGGACGATCGAGCCGATCGCACGGGCGACGGCCGCTCCGCGAGCTCCGCTGTACTTCGCGTACTTGGGGTTCGATCTGGGGACGTTCGTGAGGTCGTCGTCGTTGTCCCAGACGATGCCGACGCCTCGCTCTCGGAGCTGGTCGACCAAGCGCTGCATCTCCCCGCCGCGGTAGCGGTGGATGTGAACGACATCGCTCTGAACGATCTCCGAGAGACGGAACAGCGGCTCCCCTCTGCGGTTGTAGGAGACGTGATGGCCCTGCCCCATCAACGTCGCCATCGGCTGATAGGCGCGGTAGTTCGAATTGACGCCGTCCGGATCGGAGATGTAAGCGATGCGCACGCTCTCACCATCTCGGATCGAGGGCGGTCCTCGCAAGGGCGAGGCGTCGGAAGGCGAGAAACTCGCTCATCGATCAACAAACGTCTGGTAGTTTGGATCGTGTCGTCGAAGGGGAGCCGGCGGAGCGGCTGGGCCGCTGCCGACGGGGGAGGACGTCGTGAAGATCGCCTATCTCGCCAATCCAGAGAGCCCGAACGGCTGGTACCGCGGGATAGGGCCGATGTCCGCGCTGAAGCGCAGGGGGCACGAGATCCGGCAGGTCATAGGCCTGGGCGGCAGATTCAAGCCGGAGCTGGTGCAGGGCTGCGACGTCGTCCACATCCACAGGGAGCACGACCGCCCCACGTTGCAGGTGGCCCGGTACGCCAAGGAGAACGGGATCGCCGTCTGGTGGGACAACGACGACGACCTCACCTCGATCCCGAAGAACAACCCGTCGTACAGGAGCAGCTACGGCGGCGCCAAGGGCGCCCGCGCCGCGGTCGAGATACGGAAGATGCTGGAGGCCGCGGACGTGGTGACGACGCCGAGCCGCCGCCTCGCCGAGCTCTACCGAGAGATGGGGGCCGCGCGCGTCGAGGTGATCGAGAACTACGTCCGCGACGAAGCCGCCGCGAGCGGCTCGAAACGACCGGCCGACGGCAGAGTCGTCGTCGGCTGGGTCGCAGGCAAGGAGCACCATCTCGACGTCGAGCGTCTGCCGATACGAGCCGCGCTCGCCGAGCTGCTCGAGCGCCGGCCGGAGGTGGAGATCGTCACCGTCGGCGTCGGGCTTGGCCTGCGCAGCGACCGCTACCGCCACATCCCCGCCGTCCGCTTCTTCGACCTGCCGGCGGTGACGCGCGAGTTCGACCTCGGTCTCGCCCCGATCGCCGACATCCCGCTCAACCGCTCACGCTCCAACGTCAAGCTCAAGGAGTACGCCGCCGCCGGCGTCCCCTGGCTCGCCTCCCCGATAGGCGCGTACGCCGCGCTCGGCAAGCGCGAGGGCGGCCGCCTCGTCGCCGACGACGACTGGCCCCGCGCCCTCGACGAGCTGATCGACCGCAAACGCGACCGGCGAAAGCTCGCTGGCCGCGCATTCAAATGGGGCAGTGGCGAGACGGTCTCCGCGAACGTCGGTCGCTGGGAGCGGTTGCTCGGAGACGTCGTGGGTTTGGCGCGACCGGAAAGTGATTCAGTGAGACGTCGCATATCGCCGCGCCTTCGTTGAACGCCCTGTTGGCAGTTGCTGTCGCCGGTGGAGGCGAACGCTGGGCTGCCTGCGGGTCGGGCGCTCTCGACGTGAAGAGGAGGTGGCGGCACGCGGCCGCCACCTCCCGGTCTCTACCTAACTGCTCGTGAGGCTAAACTAGCGTGATGATCGGCGGAGTGCCTAGGACGGTCAGCGTGCCTCTTATGTTGCCGGAGGCGGGGCAGAATATGCTGTTGCCCGCAGCCCCGGGGAGGTTGTTCGTGTTGAACGTCGCGCCGGTGACGTTCCCGCCCGACACGTTGAATCTTATGCCGATCAGTCTTCCACCATATAGGCAGCTTCCTATTATCGTATTGAGTAGGAAGCCGGCTGGATTGGCGTAGACGTTTATTTCCGTTATGCCAGTCGGTAGCACGCCGTCCCAGGAAGAGAAGAGCACCGGTATCGGCGCTGCGGCAGTGGCTAGCACTTGGCCGCTGGTGGCGAGATTGTTGCAGTTGGTGATGGTTCCGCCTGTCACGCCGCCGACGCGGGTATCGATGACCTTCGCTATGGAAGCAGCGGTTGTGAGCGTGAGTAGCACGTCGCAGACGGTGTCGCCGTCGTTGAGCGTCAATCTGCCGCCCGCGCCTATAGATGTTCTGTTGATCGAGACGCCTCTAGAAGCCTGGGCGACTGACGTGCTGAACGCGACCGTGGCCAGCGCCGCGAGGGCCACGAACAGCAATCGAAGATGCTTGGACATGATTTCTCCTGATTAGGTTGATGAACTGTTGCGCGAATGGCTCCGTTCGCGAGCCCGCGCAGGTACGACCGTGTATTGGTGAAGTAGAGGCCCCCTTCCCCAGAGTTGACGGCTGGCCATGGCGCTATCCCTCTGTGCGTCCACGTCGTGCGTGATACGCGGGGCTTCGGTGCGCAGCGTCACGCGACGCTCCAGCAACAGGCGTAAAATACAACAGGGAAACAGAAGAATGCAAGTCGTCTGTCTGGGCGCTGGCACTGGCCCCGTCGCTGTCGGGTCCAGGGTGGTGGGCCTGGTCTCCAGTTCGGGGCGCCCTTGCATCGAGAGTCATCAGCGTTTATTGTGGGATATCGTAGCTCCACAATGAGGAGAGGTAGAGCTGTGGAATCTGTGCTTGCGCGCGGGCGAGGTCGCGCTGCGGCGGTTGCGGCGGCAGCCGCGCTGGCAGCCGTGCCGTTCGCCGGTCCGTTCGACTGGCTGGTTGGCGAGGGCTACGCGCTTCCGCCTGGAAGCGCGTACGAGAAGGTCAGTTCGGAGGACAAGGGCGACGGTGACGTCTGGTACCGGTTCTCGACGCTCCGCTCGTCCGCGGACGGGACGCGGGCGATCTACAGCACGCCGACCGGTTCTGAGGACGCCGAGGGCGTTCCGCTCCCTGTCGAGCATCTCGCGACGCTGAGCAGCAGCGGCTGGGAGGCGCGGAGCATCGCGCCGCCGTACAGCGACAGCGCAGGCGTGCTCACCGATCTCCGGCTCGGCTATCAGTGGTATTCGACCGATCTCGCGCGCGGGGTCGTCCTGCCGGGGTTCTCTCAGCTGACGCCGGACGCATCGGGTGAGGTGCGCAATCTCTTCCTGCGAGAGTTCGGGACGCCCGGATACGCGCTGCTCACCCCAGAGCCGACGGCGCCGGTGAACCCGTTGATCGCGTTCACGTCAGCTCCTGCAGTCGCGGGAGCATCGCGCGACCTCCGCCATGTCGTGTTCGAGAGCCCGTTCCAACTGCTGCCGGACGCGATCGTTCCCGGCAACAGACGTGACGCTTACGAATGGGCAGACGGCACGCTGCGGAACGTCGGCATCCTCCCGAATGGAACAGTCGCGCCTGGCGGTGCGGCCATCGGCGGGGGTGCTGGCGTGTCGAAGATAGCCCAGCAGCGCAATCGCGGGGCCATCTCGGAGGACGGGTCGAGAATCGTCTTCACGACTCCGTGGAGAAGTGGTGGCGGAGACACGGCCGCTTCCGGGGAACTGTACTTGCGGGTCAACGGCACCACGACGGTACCGATCTCAGCGTCCCAGCGGACGGTGCCGGAGGAGATGCAGCCGGCGACCTTCCTCGCGGCGACACCCGACACGTCGAGGGTGTTCTTCAAGAGCTGCGAGAAGTTGACTGACGACGCCACGGCTGAGTGCGGGGTCAGTGAAGACCTCTACATGTTCGACGTCGCGTCGGGAGATTTGACCGACCTCACCGCAGGGCTCGACCTCAGAGTTGCGAACGTCGTCGGGATCTCGAACTCCGGTGACCACGTCTACTTCGGTGCGACCGGAGCCACGACCGGTGTGTACCTGTGGCACGACGGCACCGTTGTGTCGGTTGTCGGAGGCCTCCAGGGAGGGGACACCACCGCCAATTGGTCGTTCGGCATCGGGTCCAGGTCCTCGGCGGTGTCAGACGACGGCCGGTTGTTGGTCTTCTCGACTGATCTGCCGCTCGGCGGCGCGAACACCGGCGGTCTGCGGCAGCTCTTCCTCTACGACGCAGCAACGAGAGGGACGAGGTGCATGTCGTGCGTCGCTCCAGGGAGAACGACCCTCGGAGAGGCTGTCATCCAACCGTTGCAGAGCTCCACCGCCGTCTATCGTGCATACGATCCCCGGACGATCAGCGCGGACGGGAGCAAGGTCTTCTTCGAGACCGCCAATCGGCTCGTGCCCGAGGACATCAACGGAAGAATCGATGTCTACCAGTACGACACCGCTGCCGGAACGGCGACGCTCGTCTCGAGCGGCGTCGGCGAGTACGACTCACACGTCGGCGATGCCAGCGAGAACGGCGACACGGTCTTCTTCGTCACGCGCGAGCAGCTGATCCCCGATCTCGACCGAGACAGACTGGACGATCTCTACGTCGCCCGTGCCGGCGCGAAGCCGTACGTCCCGCCGGCCCGGAGAGATCCGTGCGTAGGCGATGCCTGTCAGGGGGACCTTCCCGCACCGCCCCACGACGACGTTCCCGGCACGGTCGTGTTCACCGGGCCTGGTGACGTCGAGGACGACGGTGGCTCGGCCACTGAGCCGGTCTTCTCGGTGCGTCCCCTCACGGGCAGACAACGGAGAGCCTGGGCACGGACGGGTCGCGTCAGGTTGACCGTGCGCGTCTCGGAAGCAGGAAGGGTGCGAGGCAGGGTCACCGCGCGACTCGGCAAGAAGCGAGTCGTCGTCGCGCGGGCGTCGAGGACCGCGAGGGACGGCGGGCCTGTGGCGCTGACGCTCCGCTTGTCGGCCGCGGCACGCAAGTCGTTGAAGCGGAACGGGCGGCTCACCGTCCGGATCATCGTGACGTATGGCCCGAGCGCCGGTGAGAGGCAGGCGGCGACGACGACGTTGCGCACCGTGCGGGGCTCGCGCGGCGCGCAGAACCGGAGCGGAGGCAAGCGATGAGGCCGTACCCGATGAGGAACGCGACCGCGGTCGCCGGAAAGGAAGCCTGGAAGCGGCGATGGCTGCTCCTCGCAGCCGCGACGCTGCTTGCGATCACCGCCTCCGCCGTCCCCGCCGCGGGCGCCGGGTTTGGGATAACGCGCTTCGACGGTGACGTCGTCAACCGAGACGCGCTCGGCGTCGTGACGGCGGCGACCCAGGCCGGTTCGCACCCGGACGAGGTCACGGCGTACATCGACTTCGCGACACGCAGCGGAGCGCTGCCAGGTCTCGTCGTGCCGGAGGAGGACGCCAAGGACATCCGGGTCGATCTGCCCGTTGGCTTCGTGGGGAATCCGCAAGTGGTCACGAAGTGCCGGGAACCCGAGCTCGAAAGCGTCCAGATCGGAACGGATTGTCCGCGCGACAGCCAGGTCGGCGTCGCACACGTGATCACCACGTCGACCGCACCGCAGACCGTGCCGGTGTTCAACATGGAGCCGCCGCCGGGCGTTCCCGGCGCCTTCGGGTTCAGAATCGCCTCGGTGCCGATCCACCTGCGGGCGGTCGTTCGCAGCGACGGCGACTACGGACTGTCGATCCTCGTTCCACGGCTCAGCCAGGCTGCGCCGATCCTCAGAACCTCGCTCACCTTCTGGGGGGTCCCGGCAGATCCCAAGAACGATGCTGATCGTGGCTGGGTCGTCGACTCCGGCACTCGTGTGGTCTGTGCCGATACGTCGGATCCGAGCTGTTCGACGACGTCAGGACTGCCGCCGCAGGCGTTCCTGACCAACCCGATGACGTGCAACGGCCCGGTGGAGACGAGACTCAGCGTGACCAGTTGGCTGGGCAGCAGCGCTCACGCCAGCTTCTTCACGCATCTGCCCGCTCCCGACCAGGAGACGCTGGTCGGGCCCGAGGGCTGCGATCGGGTGCCGTTCGACGCCAGACTCACCGGCACGCCTGTGAAGGCCAGAGCATCGTCGCCGAGCGGGTTCTCGTTCGATCTGTCGGTGCCGCAGAACGGCAATCCGACGGGCATCGCGCAAGGCCATCTGAAGAAGGCCGTCGTCAGACTGCCCGAGGGGATGTCGGTCAACCCGTCCTCCGCATCTGGCCTCGCGGCGTGCGGCGACGCGCAGATCGGGCTCGGCACGCTGCAGATGCCGAGCTGTCCCGACGGCTCCAAGATCGGGACGCTGACGATCGACACGCCGCTGCTCTCGGACCCGCTGACCGGGGCGATCTATCTGCGCGATCCGCTGCCCGGGAACCTCTTCCGGCTGCTGCTCGTCGCGGAGGGGTCGGGCGTGCTGATCAAGCTTCCGGGCACCGTCACTCCGGACCCGGTCACCGGTCAGCTCACCGCGACGTTCGACAACAACCCGCAGCTGCCGTTCTCGAACCTGCATCTCGAGTTCAAGGACGGGCCGCGCGCGCCGCTGACGCTGCCGCCCGCGTGCGGGACGCACACGATCGTCTCCGACCTCACGTCGTGGAGCGGGAAGACGACCACCTCGTCGAGCAGCTTCAACGTGTCGCGGGACGGCAACGGCGCGCCCTGTCCGCCGCGCGGATTCAACCCGACGGTCGTCGCCGGCCTCGCGAATCCCGTGGGCGGCAGCTCGTCCGCGTTCTCGTTGACGTTCGCCCGCGGCGACGCGGACCAGACGCTGCGCGACATCACGGTCGACATGCCCGAGGGGCTGACCGGCGTGATCGCGAGCGCGGATCTCTGCGACGACGCGGCGGCCAACGCCGGGACCTGCGGCGAGTCCTCGCGGATAGGCTCGACCACCACCGGCGCCGGGACGGGCGAGAATCCGTTCTTCCTGCCGGGACGGGTGTACATCACCGGTCCGTACAAGGGCGCGCCGTTCGGCATGTCGATCGTCGTGCCGGCGATCGCCGGGCCGTTCAACCTCGGGACCGTGGTCGTGCGGGCGGCGATCTTCGTCGACCGCGAGACCGCGAAGCTGAGAGTGGTCTCCGAGCCGCTCCCGACGATTCTCGAGGGCGTGCCGCTGCTGATCCGCACGGTCAACGTCCGGATCGACAAGCCCGGCTTCATGGTCGCTCCGACGAGCTGCGCGCCGAAGAGCATCGCGGCGCGCGTCGGGTCCAACGAGGGCGCGTCGGCCGACCGCAGCGTCCGCTTCCAGGTCGGCAGCTGCGCGTCACTTCCCTACAAGCCCAAGATGACGATCAGAATGGGCAAGAGAGGGCGGACGAAGGGGCGCATCACCGCTCCGCTCGAGGTCAGACTCGACATGACGCCAGGGCAGGCCAACAACAAGTCGGTCGCCGTGACGCTGCCGCGCAACGTCAACGCTCGGCTCGAGGTGCTGAACAGATACTCCTGCACGCTCGAGCAGTTCAAGAGCGAGACGTGCCCGAAGTCCAACCGCCTCGGGACCGCGGTCGCCGTCACGCCGCTTCTGCGAGATCCGCTGGTCGGCGACGTCTTCTTCGTCAGAAATCCTGCGCGGAGAATCCCGGACGTCATGGTCGGCCTTCGCGGTCAGGTCGCGTTCGACCTCGCCGGCAGAGTCACGATCCCGCGGAACCTGACGCTCCGCACCAACTTCGACCTGGTGCCGGACGTCCCGATAACGAAGTTCACGCTGAGATTCGTGGCCGGTAGGAAGGGCCCGGTCGGCTTCGTCGAGAACGCCTGCACGAAGGCGGCGAGACGTGAGAGAGCGAAGCTCGTCTTCCGTGCGCACAGCGGCAAGGTCGTTCGCGTGCAGCAGAGACTGAAGATCGTCGGCTGCGGCAGAAGAGCCGTCACAAGAGCGAGAGGCAGAAGAGGCGCGAGAAGAGGCGGCAAGGCGAAGAAGGGCAGAAGAGGAGCGGCCAAGAGGAAGTAGCTCGAGGAGAGAGCCCACAGGACGACGGGGCGGTGCCGTGAGGCGCCGCCCCGTCGTCGTTGAGGAGGCCGTCAGGTAGGAATTCCGGAGGATCTCGGCGCCGGTTCCCGGTGGTTCCGTTGCTCTCCGCACAAACCCGGGTAACCCGCCGCCATGAGGAGGAGCGCGTCCGGAGGGTCGCTGGCCTCGCTGCGCGACCGCAACCGGGGACAGATCGTCGCGGAGCTGCGGACAGCCGGTCGGCTCAGCCGCGCCGAGCTGGCGCGGCGCACGGGCCTCAGCCGCTCCACCGTCTCGACGCTCGTCGCCGAGCTGCAGGCGCGCGGGCTCGTCGGTGAGCGGGAGGTCGACGGCGCCGGACCGCAGGGCGGGCGGCCGCCGGTTCTGCTCGGGCTCGAACGAACCGCCGGGGCCGTGCTCGGGATCGACTTCGGCAAGCGGCACGTGCGCGTCATCGTCGTCGACCTCGCGCACGCCGTGCTCGCGGACCTCGAGCGGCCGATGGCGACCGAGCAGAGCGCGACCGAAGGCTTCGACGCCGCCGTCGACCTGACGGAGCAGGCCCTCGCGGAGGCCGGCGTCGCACCGGGCGAGCTGATCGGCGCCGGCATGGGCGTCCCCGGTCCGATCGAGAGCGCGTCCGGCGAGGTCGGCTCCTCCGCGATCCTGCCCGGCTGGGTCGGCGTGCAACCCACCGACGAGCTCCAGCGGCGCCTCGAGCTCCCGGTCGCGACCGCCAACGACGCCAACCTCGGCGCGCTCGCCGAGCTGACCTGGGGCGCTGGGCGCGATGTCGCGGACTTCCTCTACGTCAAGGTCGCCAGCGGGATCGGCGGCGGGCTCGTGCTCGGCGGCGAGCTCTACACCGGCGCCGGCGGGATCGCCGGCGAGATCGGTCACACGATGGTCGACGAGCACGGCGCCGTCTGTCGCTGCGGCAACCGCGGCTGCCTGGAGACGGTCGCCTCCACGCGCGCGATCGTCGACCTGCTCGAACCGGCTCGCGGCGAGCGGCTGGCGATCGAGCAGGCGGTCGCGCTCGCGCGTGGCGGCGACCGCGCCTCGCAGCGGGTGATCGGCGATGCCGCACGCGCGATCGGCGTCGTCGTCGCGCAGGTCTGCAACATCCTGAATCCGGCGAAGGTGATCGTCGGCGGCGACCTCAGCGCGGCCGGGGACGTGCTCCTCGACCCGTTGCGCGACGAGGTCTCACGCCACGCCGTCCCCGCCGCCGGCGGCCGCGTCGAGATCGTGCCGGGCGTCCTCGGGCGGAGGGCCGAGGTGCTCGGCGCCGCCGCGCTCGTCCTGCGCGACGTCGACGGCTTCAGCTTCGAGAGGGCAGGGGAAGCACAGCAGCAAGCCGGGTAAATCCAACGGCAGGAGGAGGTACGGAGCATGCAAAGCAGGTACGTCCGCATCCTTGCGCTGATCGCCGCGGCGGTCCTGAGCGTCGGCGTGCTCGCCGCGTGCGGCAGCGACGACGACGACAACGGCACCACCGCCGGCGGCGGCGCTGCAGCCACCACGTCCACCGGAGGCGGTGCGAGCGGCACGGTCGCGCTCCTCCTGCCCGAGAACAAGACCGCGCGCTACGAGTCCCAGGACCGGCCGCTGTTCGAGGCGAAGATGAGAGAGCTCTGCCCCGACTGCGACATCATCTACTCCAACGCCGAGCAGGACGCCGCCAAGCAGCAGTCGCAGGCCGAGGCGGCGATCACCAACGGCGCCAGAGTGCTCGTGCTCGACCCGGTCGACGGCAGAGCCGCGGCGGCGATCGCCACGCGCGCCAAGCAGTCCGACATCGGCGTGATCGCCTACGACCGCGCGATCGAGAACGCCGACATCGACTACTACATCTCCTTCGACAACGAGGAGGTCGGGAGACTGCAGGCGAGAACGCTGGTCGAGGGCCTCAGAAGAATGGGGAGAGACAGCGGCGACCTCGTGATGATCAACGGCGCGCCGACCGACCCCAACGCCGCCCTGTTCAAGAGAGGCGCCCACAGCGTCCTCGACGAGAGCGACTTCAGAATCGCGAAGGAGTACGACACGCCCGACTGGTCGCCTGACAGAGCGCAGACCGAGATGGAGCAGGCGATCACCGCGGTCGGCAGAGACGGCTTCGTCGGCGTCTACGCCGCCAACGACGGCACCGCCGGCGGCGCGATCGCGGCGATGAGATCGAACGGCGTCGACCCGTCGAGCCGCCCGACCACCGGCCAGGACGCCGAGCTCGCCGCGATCCAGCGGATCGTCGCCGGCGACCAGTACATGACCGTCTACAAGGCGATCAAGCCCGAGGCCGAGCAGGCGGCGCAGCTCGCCTTCGACCTGCTCAACGGCAACACCGAGAGCGACCTCGTCAACCAGAGAATCGACAACGGGACGAAGGAGGTCCCCTCGGTGATCCTCACGCCGGTCGCGGTGCTCAGAGACAACATCAGAGACACCGTCGTCAGAGACGGCTTTTGGAGCGTCGACCAGATCTGCACGCCCGCCTACGCGGACGCGTGCAGAAGACTCGGCCTCACGTAACCCGGGGAGGGAGCACGCATGAACGGATGCCCGACATGACCGCGACCGAGACCGCTACGACGACGCCGCTGCTCGAGCTGCGTGGTGTCAGCAAGAGCTTCGGCGCCGTCCAGGCGCTCTCCGGCGTCGACTTCGACATCCACGCCGGAGAGGTCGTCGGACTGGTCGGCGACAACGGCGCCGGCAAGTCGACGCTCGTGAAGGTCATGTCGGGCATCCACCTGCCCGACGCCGGGCACTACCTCTTCGAAGGGCGGGAGCGGAAGGTCTCCGGCCCCAACGACCCGTACGCCTTCGGCGTCGCGACCGTCTACCAGGACCTCGCGCTCTGCGACAACCTCGACGTCGTCGCCAACCTCTTCATCGGCCGCGAGGAGATCTCCAGAGGGCCGGCCGCGCTGATCCGCGAGCTCGACGAGCCCGAGATGGAGAAGCAGGCCGGCGAGCTGCTCAGGACCTTCTCGATCAACATCCCGTCGCTGCGAGCCGAGGTCGGGACGATGTCCGGCGGCCAGCGCCAGTCGATCGCGATCGCCCGCTCGCTCGTCGGCGACGCGAGGGTCGTGCTGCTCGACGAGCCGACCGCCGCGCTCGGCGTCGCTCAGACCGCCCAGGTGCTCGCGCTCGTCAGACGGCTGCGCGAGCAGGGGCTCGGCGTCGTGGTGATCTCCCACAACCTCGCCGACGTCTTCGAGGTCTGCGACCGCATCTACGTCATGCGGCTCGGCAGAAAGGCCGGCGTCTACCAGGCCGCCGACTCGACGCCGGAGGAGATCGTCGGCGCGATCACCGGCGGCAGAGGAACCGTCAGAACGCAGGCCGCCGCGGCCGCGGCGCAGGCCGGCGACGACGGGGAGGAGGCGACGCGATGAGCACCACCGCCGCACCCGAGACGCAGCCGACGCCGTCGCCGCCGTCGCGCGAGCCCTCCGGCGGGCGCTTCGGCTTCATGCAGCGCTTCGGCGCGGGCGAGCTCGGCTCGCTGCAGGTGATCGTCGCGCTGATCGTGATCTGGACCGTCTTCACGATCGCCAACGACCGCTTCCTCACCGCCACCAACCTCGTCAACCTCTCGCTCCAGATCGCCGGCATCGGCCTGATCTCGGTCGGCGTCGTGATGGTCCTCCTGCTGGGCGAGATCGACCTCTCGGTCGGCATCGTCTCCGGTCTCTGCGCCGCGGTCATGGCCGTCCTCAACGTCCAGCACGGCTGGGACCCGTACCTCGCGATCGCCGCCGGCCTCGCCGTCGGCGCGGCGATCGGCATCTTCCAGGGGACGGTCGTCGTCGCCTTCGGCATCCCGTCGTTCGTCGTCACGCTCGCGGGCCTGATCGGCTGGCAGGGCGCGCTGCTGTGGGTGCTCGGCGACACCGGCACCGTCAACCTCACCGATCCGAAGATCATCGGCCTCGCCGGCACCTTCTACGGCGGCACGACCGCATGGATCATGGGCGCGGTCGTCGTCGGCCTGTTCGCGCTCGCCTGCCTCAACGCCCGCCGGCGCCGGCTGAAGGCCGGCGTCCCCGCCGCCACGCCGCTCGTCGTCGCACTGCGCGTCGCCGGCGTCGCGCTCGTCACCGCCGTCGTCATCGCCGTGCTGACCGACGACCGCGGCGTGCCGCTTGCGATCCTGATCCTGATCGGCGCGGTCGTGCTGTTCGACTACATCGTGCGGCGAACCCGCTTCGGGCGTCACGTGCTCGCCGTCGGCGGCAACGAGGAGGCGGCCCGCCGCGCCGGCATCCACGTCAGAAGAGTCCGCGTCGCCGTCTTCATGGTCGCCGGCACGATGGCCGCGTGCGGCGGCATCGTGCTCGCCTCGCGCCTGCTGGCGGTCAACCAGGGCTCGGGCGGAAGCGACCTGCTGCTGCTCGCGATCGCCGGCCCGGTGATCGCCGGCACGTCGCTGTTCGGCGGCCGCGGCACCGTCTGGTCGGCGCTCCTCGGCGCGCTCGTGATCGGCTCGATCTCCAACGGCATGGACCTGCTCGCCTTCCCGTCGTCGACCAAGAACATGGTCACCGGCGCGGTCCTGCTGGCTGCGGTCATCGTCGACGCGACGGCCCGCAAGCGGCGGAGGCAGTCCGGGCGGGTCTAGGCGCGTCGGCCGTCGGCTCGCCAGATGACGCTTGCTTGATACACCAAAGAACGGGTAGTCATCCCGCCCTCGGTGTGGGATGCTCCCCGCCATGCTCCGAGAGCTGGTCGATGCCCGGGTCCCGATCCTCGCCGGCACGGAGATCGAGAGCGCGCTCGCGTCCCGTTGCGGTGACAAGCTCGATCCCCGACTGGACGGTGCCGGCCTGCTCGGCGCCGAGCCCGGCCGGGAGGCGCTGCGAGCGCTCTACGCCGAGCACGTCGACGTCGCGTGGCTCCACGGGCTGCCCGCGGTGGTCGGCACGCCGACCTTCCGCGCCAGCCGCCGTCACGTCGAGCGCGCACGGTGCGGCGGCGAGGCGGTGCGACGGCTGAACGCCGAGGCGGTCGCGCTCGTCGACGAGGTCCGCGCCGCGGGCGAGCACGAGCCGGTCTTCGTCGCCGGGGTCGTCGGGCCGCATGGAGACCCCTACCAGCCCGGCGATGCGCTGGCCTACCGTGCCGGCGCCGAGTACCACGCGGAGCAGGTCGCCGCGCTCGTCGACGCCGGCGTCGACCTGCTGGTCGCACGGACCTTCCCGTCGATCGAGGAGGCGCACGGCGCCGCGATCGCGATGTCGACCGCGGGCCTCCCGTACGCGGTCGACTTCGTGCTCGACGACCGCGGCCGCCTGCTCGATCGGACGTATCTCCACGCCGCGATCACGCGGATCGACGAGTGCGTGGTGCCGGAGCCGGCGTACTACTCGGCCTCGTGCCTCCACCCGGCCGTCGCGCGCACCGCGCTCAACAACCTCTTCGTCTCCTCCTCCAGCGCCGCCGCGCGGTTGCGCGAGGTGAAGGCGAACGCCGCTGACGCACCCGAGGCGTTCGGAGCGGCGATGCACCGCCTCGGAAGAGACTTCGAGATCCCCATCCTTGGCGGCTGCCGCGGAGCCAGCGCACAGCACCTGACAGCGCTCGCGCGTCGGCTCGAGGCACGCGCCGCATAGGAACGGGGTAACGGAGCGGGACGCGCGCCACCAGCGCCCGGCGCGCGTTCTCGCTGCCCTCATACCGCCGCGCGGGTACCATCGGAGCGTGCGCGACGACCTGATCGAGACGGTCCGCGGCGAGATCGCCGAGCTGGCTGCCAAGCGGCCGAAGCTGCGCGGGGTCTCGCATCAGTGGGCGGCCGTCGCAGCACTGGTCGCCGGAGCGCTGCTGGTGTGGAGAGCGCCGACCGGTCGCGCCACCTTCGTCGCGGTCGTCTACGCCGTCTCGATGGTCGGCCTCTTCGCCGTCAGCGCCGTCTATCACCGCATCACGTGGCGCCCGAACGTCCGCCGCTGGATGCGCCGGCTCGACCATTCGATGATCTACGTCTTCATGGCCGGCAGCGCGACCCCGGTCGCGCTGCTCGTCGTCGGCGGGACGCTCGGCACCATCCTGCTGTGCGTCGCGTGGGGCGGCGCCGCGCTCGGCGTCGCGCTCAACCTCGCCTGGATCGACGCGCCGAGAATGCTGAAGGCGATGGGCTACGTCGCGCTCGGCTGGGTCGGCATCCTCGCGCTGCCGAAGATCGTCTCGGTGCTCGGCGCCGTGCCGACCGCCCTGTTCCTCGGCGGCGGGGTCTTCTACACCGTCGGCGCCGTCATCTACGCCAAGCGCCGACCCGACCCGGTGCCGAGAATCTTCGGCTACCACGAGGTCTTCCACGCGCTCGTGATCCTCGCCGCGGCCGTCCACTTCGTCGCCGTCGCCGGCTTCGTCGTGCCGCGCGGCTGAGCGCCCGGCGCGATGACGTGCGTCGGGGCGCCGGGCGCGTCGCCGATGACCGAGTCACGGGCTGCAGGTCGGGATGCCAAGCGCCGTCGCGGATCTGCTGGCTGCGGACACCGCACGGACGTTCTCTCTCCCGGCTCTGATCGCCTCCGATCTCGTTCCCTCCGCGAGCGTCGTCGCCAAGCCGCTGGTCTGGTCTCGTACGACCTCCAGTCGCTCGATCAGCTGCTCGAACTCGGCATGCTGCGCGGCTGGCGGGCTCAACGCGGCCAGCCGCGTGATCCGTTCGTCCTGTATCTGCGCTGATCGCTGGCCCCACGCCGCGAACTCGGACGTTCTGGTCGGGGGCCTGTCTGCGCGGATTCTCGCGCCCGTCGCTCTGCAGATCGCGTTTGCCTGGGATCTGAACGCCGCCGGCGTCAACGTTCCCGCTGTGGTCTTGTCGTCGTCGGAGCTGGAGCTCCCGCATCCAGCCGCGCCGGCAGCGACCACGATCGCGACCATCCCGGCCGCGAACCGCCTGCTCCCCATGGTTCCCCCTCTCGGATGATGAGCCTGGCTACTCTAGCTTCAGGCTTGGCGATGATGTGAAAAGAGGTGCGGCCTGTGGTCGGTTCCCATCGCCGACCTTCCCGTTCCGCCTCCGCGCCGCTCAGCCCGCCGCGTCGAGCCCCAGCCGGTGGGCGACCGCCGCGGCCTGGGTACGCGTGCGGACGTCGAGCTTGGCGAGGATGCGGGAGACGTGGACGCTCGCCGTCTTCTCGGCCATGAACAGCGTCGAGCCGATCTCGCGGTTGGTCGCGCCGGCGGCGACGAGGGCGAGCACCTGGCGCTCGCGCGGGGTGAGGCCGAAGGGGTCGTCGTCATGCTCCGCGTCCGCGGTCGGCGCGGGTGCCAGCGGCAGGCGCGCCCGCGCCGCCAGCGCCTCGATCTCGCGCTCCAGCCATCCCGCGCCGAGCGCCCGCGTCACGACGACCGCGTCGGTCGCGGCGCTCGCGGCCCGGGTGCGGTCGCCGGCAGCCGCGGCCGCCTCGGCCTCGCGCCAGCGCGCGTAGGCGCCGAAGTACGGACGCTCCAGCTCGTCCCACGCCGCGGCGGCAGCGGACCACCGCTCCGGATCGTCGACCCCGCGCGCCCGCGCCTCCTCGGCCCGTGCCGATCGCAGCTCGGCGACGAGCGGCGCCCGCTCCAGCTCGGCGCCGGCCTCGACGCGCGCGAGCAGCAGCTCGCAGCGCAGCAGCGCCTCGCGCTCGGCGGCGACATCGTCGCGGTCGCGCGCCTGCTCGGCCGCGTCGGCCTCGACCCGCAACCCGACGCTCGCGACGCCGGTCACCTGCGTGATGTCGTCGGAGCAGAACTCGATCCGGTCGAGCGCCTCGTCGACCGCCGCGCGCGCCGCCGGCAGATCGCCGCTGCGCCGCTCCAGCTCGGCCCGCAGCGCGCCGAGCGGCCCGAGGAACTGCGGCTCGGTCGCGTCCTCCGCCTGGAGGGCGGTCGCGTCGAGCTCGGCGCGCGCGGTCTCGTGGTCGCCGAACGCGAGCGCGAGCTCCGCTCTGCGCAGGCGCCGGTGCATCAGCGTCGTGCCGTAGTGGCGGCGGTCGAGGCCGGCGAGGTCGCGCGCGGCGCCGTTCCAGTCGCCGATCGCGATCGCGTACTCGACCGCGTCGAGCGCGAGCCAGTCCATCTGCCGGCCGAGCGGCACCAGCTCGTCGCGCCCGCGACGGGTCGTCTCCAGCGCCTCGCGCGTCCGTCCCGTCGCGTGCAGGACGTCGGCGAGGTTGCCGTACGCGGTGCCGGTCTCGTCCAGCAGCCCGCGCTCGCGCGCGATCGACAGCGCCTCGCGCAGCCGCGCCTCCCCGCCCGCCGCGTCGCCGAGGCCGACCAGCGAGATCCCGAGCGCGTTGCGGACGCGGCTCGCGACCGCGTGGTCGCCGGCCGCGTTCGCGAGCGCCAGCGTCTCCTCCGCCAGCTCGACGGCCTCGCGGAAGCGCGACTGGAGCATCCGCGCCCGCGCCTTCGCCGCGAGCAGCGCGATCCGCTCGGCGCCGCGGTCGTCGGCCGGCAGCAGCGTCAGCGCGCGGTCGATCGTGGCGATCGCCGCCTCCGGCTGGTTGAGGTGCCACTGCGCCCGCGACAGCCCCTCCAGCAGCATCGCCGCCCGCCGCGGCTCCTCATGCTCGGAGACGAGCGACAGCGCGTGGCGCAGCAGCGCCTCCTGGCGCTGGAAGTCGCCTTCGCCGTCGGCGACGAAGGTCGCGGCGCGCACGAGCAGGTCGACGCGGTCGAGCCCGGCCGGCCGCTCTCGCTCCGGGACGCGCTCCCACAGCTCCAACGCCCGCTCCAGCAGCGCGGCCGCCTCGCCGAAGGCGTTGACGCGCTCGGCCGCCGCCGCGGCGCGGACGCTCGCGGCGAGCGCCGCGGGCTGATCGCCGGCATGCAGCCAATGATGGGCGACCTGGGCCGCGAGATGGGCGTCGGGACTCGCCTCGGCGGCGAGGCGCTCCTCCAGCGCCCGCGCCAGCGTGCGATGCAGCTCGGTCCGCTCGCCGGGCAGCAGGTCGTCGAGCAGCACCTCGCGCAGCAGCGCGTGGCGGAAGCGGTAGCGGTCGTCGTCGCCGGTCACGACGATGTGGCTGGCGACCGCCTCGCGCAGCGCATCGCGCAGCTCGCGCTCCTCCAGCGCGCTCGTCCGCACCAGCAGCTCGTGGTCCATCGGCGTTCCGACCAGCAGCCGCAACAGCTCCTGCGCCGGCTGCGACAGCCGCTCGATCCGCACCATCAGCGCATCGCGCAACGTCTGCGGCAGCGCTCCGCGGCCGTCGAGGCCGGCGGCGAGGATCTCCTCGGTGAAGAGCGCGTTGCCCTCGCTGCGGACGAGCACGCGCTCGACCAGCTCGGCGTCCGGCGCCGAGCCAAGGATCTCGGCGAGCTGCTCGGTCAGCTCCGCGCGCGTGAACGGCGCGAGCTCCAGCCGGCGCGTGCGCGGGTCGCGCTCCAGCTCGGCGAGCAGCGGTCGCAGCGGATGGCGCCGGTGCAGCTCGTCGGAGCGGTAGGTGGCGACGACCGCGACCCGCTCGGAGCAGAGCGTGCGCGCCAGGAACATGAGGAAATGGCGGGTGGAGCGGTCGGCCCAGTGCAGGTCCTCGATCACGAGCAGCACCGGCCCGTCCTCGCCGAGCCGGTCGAGCAGCTCCAGCAACGCCTCGAACAGACGCGCCTGCGCGGCGCCGTCGGCGTCGGTGCGGGCGGCGCCGAGCGCCGGCAGGATCGCGGCCAGCTCGCCGCGCAGCGCCGGCGGCAGCGCGTCGACCGCGGGGTCGCCGTCGCGCACCAGCGGGCGCAGCGCGCCGACCAGCGGCGCATACGGCAGCTCCCCCTCGCCCAGCTCGACGCAGTCGCCGCTGAGCACCCGCGCGCCGTCGTCGCGCGCGCGGCGGATCAGCTCGTTCGCGAGCCGGGTCTTGCCGACTCCCGACTCGCCGGCGACGAAGGCGAGCGACGGGCGACCTGCCCCGGCATCGCGCACGACCGCTTCCAGCTCGGCAAGCTGCGCGGCGCGCCCGACGAGCCGGGCGCTGGTCATGCGCGTCGTCGTCGCCATCACGCTCCATGGTGGCACGCGATCCGGAATTCAGGCGGGCGCTCTGCTAGGTTCGCCTCGCCAGTGACCTCAATCAGTACGCAGAAGCAAGTCGAGCGTTGGCTCGCGCGCCGCAGCTACCGATCGGAGGACTATCCGCTGCGGCGGCTGGCGGAGCTGCGCCGTGCCTCGGACGCGGCCGGCCGCGGCGGCGTCAGCGTCGTGCTGCCGGCGCGCGAGGTCGCCGCGACGATCGGGTCGATCCTCGACTCGCTCGCGGCGCTGAGGGAGGCCGGCGTGGTCGACGAGCTGGTCGTCGTCGATGCCGCTTCGGCCGACGGCACCGCCGCGATCGCGGCCGAGCATGGCGGCCGGGTCGTGCAGGAGTCGGAGCTGCTGTCAGCGCACGGACCGGCCCGCGGCAAAGGGGACGCGCTGTGGCGCTCGCTCGTCGCGACCGCCGGCGAGGTCGTCGTCTTCGTCGACGCCGACACCGAGAACTTCGACGACCGCTTCGTGCGCGGCCTGATCGGGCCGCTGCTGGAGGAGTCGGCCGTCGCATTCGTGAAGGGGGCCTTCCGGCGGCCGTTCAAGCTCGGCGAGACGACCGTCCCCGACGCCGGCGGCCGCGTCACCGAGCTGGTCGCGCGTCCGCTGCTCAACCTCCACGTGCCCGAGCTGGCCGGCTTCCGCCAGCCGCTGGCCGGCGAGTTCGCCGCCCGCCGCGCGCTGCTGGAGCAGCTCCCGTTCCCGGTCGGGTACGGCGTCGAGATCGCGACGCTGATCGACGCCTACCGCGTCGCCGGCCTCGACGCGCTCGCGCAGGTCGACCTCGGCGAGCGCCAGAACCGCCACCAGCCGTTGCGGGCGCTCAGCGCGATGGCGTTCGCCGTGCTGATCGCCGCCGAGCGGCGCGTGCGCGCCGACTCGCTGGCCGCGCTGCCCGACGCGCGGCCGATCGCCTTCCCGACCGCCGACGGCGTGGAGCTGCGCACCGTCGCCGTCGAGGAGCGGCCGCCGCTGGCGCAGGTCCGCGCCGCGTCGGGGCCGGAGGCGGCCGGCGAGGGGCGCCGCTCGTAACCGCTGCACCGCCTCGCGTGAGGCCAGACATCCATGGAGCGCTGGGTGGCGATCTGTGGAATTTCGGCAAGCCGCTCTTGACAGGTGTGTCTGCAGGTTTTTAGGGTTGCGATGCACTTGTCAGGTGTGCGACGTTGCGCCTGAAAGAGTGCAAGCGCAAGGCGGCTCAGGGGGACGTGCCGGTGACCGGGCACGCGCGTTCACACTTGCCCGGCCTCGAATCGCCTGCGAGCAAACGACCGACTGCACGTGTGGAGAGCGCGTGCGAGAAAGGTAGGTGCTTGCATGAAGTTGACCAAGCGTCTCGTCGGGCTGGGCGCTGGCGCCCTTGCGGCGGCGACACTGCTCGGTTCGGGTACCGCGGCTGCGGTATTCCCGGACTTCACCGGTTGTCAGACAGCCGGCGCGTTCGCCTGCATCGACATCCAGTCGAGAGACGGATCGATGACGATCAAGGGCACGACCGTGCCGATCGGCGAGTCGCTCGCCATTCGCGGCGCGCTCTCGCCGACCGCCGAGTTCATACCGCCGGCCGGCACGACGGGCATCTTCTCGAGACCGATTCAGGTGCCCGGCGGCTTGCTCGGCATCGACTTCCCGATCCCGGGCAACGCGGTGACCGCGACGACCGAGCTCGCGGGGCCGGTCTCGTCGGTGAGAATCAACCCGGGCACGCTCGGCGTCGCGATGCCGATCAAGCTGAAGCTCAGCAATCCGATACTCGGCCCCTGGTGCCACATCGGATCCAACAGCGATCCGGCCAACCTCAACATGATCATCGGCACGACGAATCCGCCGCCGCCGAACACGCCGATCAGCGGCAGAAAGGGCAGAGCGTCGTTGGTGAACGGCGACACCGCCGTGTACGACGACAACGTCAACGTCGACAACTCGTTCGCCGTTCCCGGCGCGTCGGTCTGCGGCATCGGCCTCGGCCTCGTCAACACGCTGATCAACGCCAAGCTGCAGATTCCGTCCGCGGCCGGCAACAACACGCTCATCATCGTCAACGACGTGGCGTTGAAGGTGCTCTGACAGACGACGCTCACGCCATCGTCAGATGGTTTCGTGACCGCCTGCGAACGCAGGTCGAGGCACGCTCCGGGAGTCCGACTCCCGGGGCGTGTCTGTCGTTTCGGCGCACATCCTCGCGGGTGCTGCGGGGCCGCGACCGCCGAGGAGTCGGCGAGGCGTCAGCCGGAGGAGGACGAGGCGGCGAGCGTCTCGGGCGTGACGCCCTGGTCGATCGCGCTGAAGAAATCCTCGGCGATCGGCGCGGCGACCTCGCCGCCGGCGCTGCCGCCCTCGACCAGCACCGCGACCGCGACGTCGTCGCGATAGGCGACGAACCAGGCGTGCGTCGGGAGCGGGTCGCCTCTGCCGTACTCGGCCGTGCCGCTCTTGCCGTGCGGCTCGCCCGAGAGGTAGGCGAGCGCCGTGCCGGTGCCGGAGGTGACCACCTGCCGGGTGAGGTCGCGCAGCTGGTCGACGATCGCCGGCTGCAGCGGCGTCCCGTCGCTTCTGGGGGCGTCGGAGACCAGCCGCGGCGCCCGCCAGCTGCCGTCGGCGACGGTCGCGATCACGCCGGCCATCCCGAGCGGGCTGGCGAGGATCCGGTCCTGGCCGATCATCGCCGCCGCCGTCGCCGCGGTGTCGCGCGGCTCCGGCACCTGGCCGCCGTAGGCGGGGACCGGCAGGTCGAGTCTCTCGCCGAGGCCGAACAGCCTTCCGGCCTCGGGCAGCGCGTTCGGCGCCAGCCTGTCGGCGAAGGAGACGAAGGCGGTGTTGCACGACTCCGCGAAGGCGTCGGCGAACGGCTCCTCGCCACCGCCGCCGCCCTCGAAGTTCTTGAACTCCCGCCCGCCGACGTTGATCGTCGTCGGGCAGTCGACGGTCGTCTCGGGCGTCACGAGCCTGCCGGCGAGCAGCGCCTGCGTCGTGACGATCTTGAAGGTCGAGCCGGGCGCGTACTGGCCGTCGAAGGCGCGGTTGAAGCTGTCGTCGATCGGCCGGTTGGCGACCGCGAGCACGTCGCCGCTCGACGGCTGGACCGCGACGAGCGCCGCTCTCTGGTCGTCCTCGAGTGTGCCGAGCGCCGTCTCGGCGGCTGCCTGCACGTTGGCGTCGAGCGTCGTTCTGAGGTTCCTCGATCTCTCGCCGGCGACCGACAGCAGCTCGTCGGTCGGGGCGCCGTCGACGCGGATCACGACGGCGCGGCTGGGCGTGCCGGCGAGCTGTCGCTCGAACGCCGCCTCCAGGCCCCACTGGCCGCCCGCGTCGCCGACGGCGTAGTCGCCACCGAGTCTTCTCAGCTGCTCGGCCGACAGCTCGCGCACGTCGCCGAGCAGCGCGCGGCCGAAGGCGCGCGTCGGCGCCAGCTGCGCGGTCGCGTCGAGCACCTTGATCCCGGGGATCGCGCTGAGGGTCGCCGCGACCGCGTCGTAGTCCTCGGGCCGCAGCGTGATCGCCTCGACGAACTGCTGTCTGCCGCCTCCGCGGATCGCGCGCTCGAACGGTCTCGGGTCGATGTCGACGGCGGCGGCGATCGCCTGCGCCGTCGCGGCCGGGTCGCTGATCTCGCCGGCGATCACGCCGACGCGCTTCACGTCGCGCTCCTCGACGAGCGCGGCGCCGTTGCGGTCGAGGACCTTGCCGCGCCGCTGCGTCTCGCGCACGGTGCCGAGACGGGCGCCGGTTCTCAGCCGCGGGTGGACGACGGTCGGCGCCCATCGCACCGTCCAGCCCTGGCCGGGCAGATCGGTCAGTGTGACGGTCGTGGCGTATCTGAACGGGCCGATGCTCGGGATCCGCCACTGCATCGTCACGCGCGCTCTCGCCTCGCCGCCGGACTCGCTCACGTCGCCGGCCCGCGCGGCCGTCAGCCGCGCGCCGTCGAGCCCGGCGCGGTTCGCTCTCAGCGCGCCGATGGCGCGGGTCGGCGAGTCGGTCAGTCTCGCCGCCTCCTCGTCGTCGCCGCCGCTCCAGGCCGCGAGGAAGGCGTCGAGCCGCTTGTCGGGCGTGTCCTCGTCACCACCGCCGCCGAACAGCGCCAGCCCGGCGAGCACGACGATCAGGACGACGCCCAGCCCGAGCGCGCCGAGCGCCAGCATCCGGGCCTGTCTCGACGGCGGCTGCGGCTCGCGCGAGCGCGGGCGCGCCGGCGGGCGCCGGGGCGGCTGGTGCGGGAGATGGCTGCGTCTCGGTCGGCGCTCGTCCACGTCAGCAGGCTAGATGATCGATTCCGCCTGGCGCCGTCCGCGCGCTGCTGCGGGCCGGGCTCGCCCGCTACTCGCCGAGCGACTCGCGCAGCGTCGCCAGCTCGCCGCGCAGCTCCGCGAGCTCGCGCTCGAGCGCCTCGATCCGGCTGACGAGCGCGGGATCGGGCGGCGCGGGGGCTGCCAGCGCGGCCGGCGCGGCCGGGGCCGCGGCGGCCGGCTGCGGGGTCGCGGCCTCGGCCGTTTCGGGCGCGGCGGCGCTCGCGGCAGCGTCGTCCTGGTCGCCGCCGAGCAGCTGCTGGAAGCGCTCCTCCTTCTGCCCCGGCCGGCGGGCGAGGCGGGCGACGAGCTCGCGCTCGATCAGACGGTCGAGCGTCTCCTGCACCGCGGCGAGGTCGCCGAACGGGTGGAGCCGCTCGCTGCGCTGCTTGAGCTCGCCGGGCGTCTGGGGTCCGCGCAGCATCAGCACCGCCAGCAGCGCGATCTCGTCGGGCGCGAGAGCGAGCGCCTCGTCGAGCAGGTGGCGGTACTTCGCGGCGCGGCTGCCGTGACCGCTCGCCAGCCGCGTCCACCCGCGCCGGTAGGTCCGCTGCAGCGCGTCGCGGATGACCGCCTCGTCGTATTGCACGACCGGGTCGCGGTTGGTCGACTGGTTGCACGCGAGGCGCAGCGCGTTGAGCGAGAGGGGATAGGCGTCCGGCGTGGTGCGCTGCTTCTCGATCAGGCAGCCGAGCACGCGGATCTCGACGGCATCCGGTTCCATGCGCGGGAGACTACGGCAGCGGTGCGCCGCCCGAGCGCGGACGTCGCGCCGTCGCAGGCTCCGGATCGGTAGCGTTCCGGGAAATGGCTCGACGTGCGCTCCCACTTCTCCTGATCGCGGCGCTCGCGATCGGCGGCTGCGCCTCCGGGACGCCCGCCGACCTCGACGCCGACCAGAAGCAGGCGCGCGTCGAGCTGCTGAGAGCGGCCGGCGAGTTCGACGACCACGAGCTGGCCCGGTTCTGTCCCGGCCTCTACCCGAGAGACTTCCTCACCAACGAGGACGACTACCCGAGAGAGGACGAGGACCACAGAAACCCCAGAATCACGCCCGAGCTGAGAGCGCTCGCCGGGCAGGCCGGCTGCGACGTCCCCAGTCCCGAGTAGCCGGCCCGACGCGCCCGCCCCGATGGACGACGCCACGACGCTCGAACGGCTCGCGGACCTGCTCGTCGGCTTCGGGGCGAACGTCCAGGAGGGGCAGATCGTCGCGGTCAGCTCGGAGATCGGCAAGGAGCCGCTGACGCGCGCGATCGCCGCCAGCGCCTACCGCCACGGCGCGACCTTCGTCGACGTCGCGTACGCCGACCCGTACGTCCGCCGCGCTCGGATCGAGCACGGCAGCGACGCCGCGCTCGGCACCGTTCCGTCGTGGTACGGCGAGCGGATCCTGAGACTGGGCGAGCAGCGCTGCGCGCGGATCGCGCTGACCGGTCCGGTCGCGCCGGGGCTGCTGGAGGACCTCGACCCGGGGCGGGTCGGGCGCGACAGATCGCAGGCGCTGCGCGAGGCCGGCAAGGTCATCAACGACCGGACGACCAACTGGACGATCGGGCCGTGCCCGACGCCGGGGTGGGCGACGCTGGTCCATCCCGAGCTGGAGCCCGACGCGGCGCTCGCGAAGCTGTGGGAGGAGATCGTCCACGTCTGCCGGCTCGACGAGGACGATCCGGTCGCGGCCTGGAGAGCGCGGATGGCGACGCTGGTCGGCGTCGCCCAGCGGCTGACGGACGCGCGCTTCGACGCGCTGCGCTTCGAGGGGCCGGGGACCGATCTGACCGTCGGCCTGCTGCCGAGCTCGAGCTGGATCAGCGCGGCGTTCGAGACGGTCGACGGGATCGCCCACGCGCCGAACCTGCCCTCCGAGGAGGTCTTCACGACGCCCGACCCGCTGCGGACCGAGGGCACCGTGCGCGCGACCAAGCCGCTGCTGGTCGGCGGCGCGACGATCAAGGGGCTGACGGTCCGGTTCGAGGGCGGGCGCGCGGTCGCGATCGACGCCGAGCAGGGCGCCGACACGCTGCGCGAGCTGACGCGCCACGACGAAGGCGGCGCCCGCCTCGGCGAGGTCGCGCTGGTCGACCGCGAGGGGCGGATCGGCCCGCTCGGCACCGTCTTCTACGACACGCTGCTCGACGAGAACGCGGCCAGCCACGTCGCGCTCGGCCGCGGCTTCGACTTCGCCGTCGAGGAGGGTGACCTCGAGCGCGTCAACGACAGCCTCGTCCACATCGATTTCATGATCGGCGGCGACGACGTCGACGTCACGGGCGTGACCGCCGACGGCGCGCGCGTCCCGGTGTTGCGCGGCGGCGCCTGGCAGCTGTGAGCCTTGGGCCCGTCGCGCCGCTCGCGCTCGCCCGCCGGTCCTCGTTCCACGCGCATCGCCGAGCGCGGCGAGCGCAGGGCCTGTACCCTTCCCTGGCCGCACATGCACGGAGAGGTGCCGGAGCGGTTGAACGGGCGCGACTGGAAATCGCGTAACGGGGGTCAACCTCGTTCGAGGGTTCGAATCCCTCCCTCTCCGCTCAGCGCGTTACGGGGCGTCTCGCGTCGGAAGGCGATCTGAGGCCGCGCCCGCGGGATCCCCGAGGCGACCGCGACGGAACCGGCCGGCGCGACCGCTCGTGAGGCCGCGCCGGCGTCGGTCCGTAGGGCAGCCGCGGGCGCCCCGGTCCGCAAAGGGGAGATCGAACCAGGGCGCCCGGTCGCGGCTCGTCGGCGCGCCCGCGTGCGTCCCGCCGTGGGGGACCCGGCGGGAGCTGTGGCGGCGCCGTTCGCTCGCCTCCTGAGCGCACCGACGCCAGCGAAGCTACCTGAGATCCGGAGCGTCGCCAATGGCGATGGCGCCGGCGGCACCGGGGCCGATATCGGTCAACGAGGGATGCGGCGCTGCAACAGCCGCTCCATCCGCTCGACCCGGACGCGCAGCTCGCCGAGCTCGCGCTCGAGCCGGTCGACCTGCGGGATCTGGGTGCTCTGCGCGAGGCGGGCGATCGTCGCCTCGCGGATGTACTGCGCGGTCGCGATCCCGTCCCGCTCGCAGACCTCCTTGAGGTCCCGCCAGGTCTCACCGGAGAAGCGGACGGTCGTCGTGTGCACGCGCCCACGCTAGAGCGTGGATCGCGCTTTCACGAGCGAAATGGCAACCGATGGCGCCTGTCGTACGACAGACGCTATCGGTCGTCGCTGACCCTGCGCGAACCGGTCGACGCGGTGCCGAAGACGTGGTCCCAGAACGGCGCGCTGACGCCGTAGGCCTTGTCGTGCTCCTTGAAGTGGTGGCGCATGTGCAGCTCGTGCAGCTTGCGCGGGATCCACGCTCTCGGCTTGCGGCCGCCGGGCAGGTGGTGGACGTAGTAGTGGAGCATGTCGTAGGCGAGGTAGCCGGCCCAGAAGCCGGCCGACGCGGCGTACGCGGCCGGCGTCCCCAGCACGAGCACGAACAGCCCGAGGAACAGGGCCGCCAGCGGGATGCTGACCGACGGCGGCATCACGAGCCGCAGTGGGTCGTTCGGGTGGTCGTGGTGGACGCCGTGGATGATCCAGTGGAGCCGCGCTCCGATGCCCTGGTCGGGCTCGAAGTGGAAGACGATCCGGTGGAGCCAGTACTCCGTCAGCGTCCAGAAGAGGTAGCCGCCGACCGCGAACAGCGGGACCTCCCACCACGCCATCTCTCCGAACGAGACGACGAGCGCGACCACGATCGCCGGTCCGAAGATGAACGCCGGGACGCTCCAGTGGACGCGCGAGAGCTTGTCGAGCAGGTTCGATTCGAACATCCGCGGCGACGCTTTCAGGACCTCGGACCGTCTCATGCCGGTCAGCTCGTCGCGCGTCGGGTAGCTGGCCATCAGTCGCGCTCCTTTCGTGGTCGCCGGTCAGCTGTGCCGATGAGGGCGCCCTTACGATACTCCTCTGCCACGCGGCTCCCCCGCTTCGCGTCGGTCGGGCCGCGCAGGCGCGCGCCGGGCGAGGTTCGCTCCCGACGTCCGACGGCGAAGAATTCGCCACGGGGCGGCCGGTCGCGGGTAGAGTTGGTACATGCGTGTTTTTCAACCGGTCCGCATCGTCGCGTTGGCGCTCGTCGCCGCCGGATGCGGCCTGCTCGCCCACGCAGGGGCGGCGAGCGCCAGAACCCAGGTCGCCATAACCGGCGGCGTGACCCCGACGATCACCGGCTTCCCGACCAAGCCCAAGAACGTGAAGCTGACGATCGCGGGGCGCATGATCGGCGACGACGTCGAGGGCGTCTTCCCCGCGACGACGACGAAGATCGTCTGGTGGTTCACGCATGGCGCGCGCGTCAACGGCCGGTACTTCAGACATTGCGACCCGCGGCGGCTCGCGGCCGCGCGCGGCAACCCGTCGGCCTGCCCGAGAGCGTCGCGGATCGGCGGCGGCTGGGTCGTCGCGACCGCGATCAGCGTCACCGCGAGAGTCAGAATCGACATCTACAACGGCAAAGGCGGGAAGTCGATGATCTTCTACTTCCAGACCCTGCGGCCGGTCGTCGTCAACGACATGCTGGTCGCGCCGTTCCAGACGCTGAAGGGTGGCAGGCACGGCTTCAAGCTGACGATGAGAATCCCCGACGGCCTGCAGGAGCTGGCGCCGGGAATGGTCACCTCCGTCAGAGAGTTCACCGCGACCGTCGGCGGCATGACGACGACCGCGCGGATCGGGAGACGACGGGAGAAGCGCGGCTTCATCGAGACGATGGCCTGCCCGCCCGGCGCGCTCGTGACGGCGAGAGGCGAGTTCAGCTTCCGCACGATCTCGCCGATCACCGTCGACTCCTACCTTGGCTGCGGGCAGGCGCCGCCGTTCCCGCCGGAGTTCCCGCGCTCGCAGCTCGGCTCCTCCTGAGCCGACGGCGTGCGGCCGGCACCCGTGAGGGCGCCGGCCGCCGCGAGCGCCGCGCCGCCGAGCAGCGCCGCGGCGACCCACGCGGTCGTCCCGTCTCCGCGGGCGTCCTCGTAGCCGGTCAGGAAGCCGAGCAGCTGGACGAGCGCGAGCAGGCCGAAGCAGCCGGCGCCGAGCCGCGGCCACCAGGTCACGCCGGTGCGCGCGAGCAGGTCGCCGGCCAGCACCGGCGTGAACGCGAGCAGCGCGAGCGCGTGGCGCGCGTACGGCGTCTCGCCGGCGGCCGCGCGCGCCGGGCCGTACAGCAGCAGCGCCGCGACCGCGGTCACGAGCGCGCCGCTCCACAGCAGGCGGCGGCCGGCGTCGTCGGTGAAGCGGTCGGCGGCGAGCACGAGCGCGAGCAGCGCGAGCGCCCAGATCACGAGCCCCAGCGGCGGCAGCCGCGAGCCGGCGCCGAAGCCGCCGACGGCGGTCGCGAGCCCGGATCCGAGCGCCTCCCACGCCTCGCCGGGCCCGCCGACGCCGGCGAGCTCAGGGGCGCCGAGCCCCAGCAGCACGGCGGCGAGCGCCGTCGCCGCGAACGTCCACGGCGCCCGCCGCTCGTCGCCTGCGATCCGCGCCGCACCTGCCAGGACGGCGATGCCGGCCGCGAAGACGAGCCCGTCGCCGCCCGCCGCGCCGCCGAGGAAGACGACGCCCGGTGTCAGCGCGACCGCGATGCCGGCGAGCGACAGCGATCCCGCCGCCGGTCGCCAGGCGAGCGCGGTCGCGAGTGCGACGGCGAGCAGCCACAGCGCGAGGTCGTCGAGCCGGTCGGCGCGCAGCGCGCCGTCGGGCGGGCGGCCGCTGAGCGGGTCGGGCTGCGCCATCGCCCACGCCAGCGCGAGCAGCCCGTAGGCGACGACGAAGAGGAGCGGCGCGAGCAGGCGCCGCGACGGCGGATCCGTGCGCACGCGGCGGATCGTAGAGCGCGCGCCGCGGACGGGGCGGAGCCGGCCCCGGAGACACCGACTCCGCCGCGTCGCGCGCATCCCTCCGGCACGCCGCGGCGGAGCTCGCCGCGAGAAGGGCGAAGGGCCGGGCCTCGTTTCCGTGACCCGGCCCTTCAGAGGAGGAGATGGTCGAGATGATGCGGCAGCGCGGCGCCGCGTTCGTTGGCCGCATGGAGAAGGTTTCGCCGCGATCGTGCTCCCGTCGGCCGCCCGGCGCGGCGCGCGGTCCGTGCTCACACGGTTCCGCAGGCGGCCGCTCGGCTCGGCGGTGCGCGCTCAGGCCCGCAGGGGCCGCTCGTCGGCGGCCAGCGGTGCGCGCGCGAGCAGCAGCAGCGCCAGCAGCCATGCACCCGAGCCGACCATCTCGAGCGCCTCCTCGGGAACGATCATCCACGCGTGGACCAGCACGCCGGTGCGGTCGTCCCACTGGAGGTCCTCCAGCAGCTGGGAGATCGCCACGCGCCGGCGCCGGCGAGCCACAGCAGCTTCTCGACCCGCCGGCGGAGCGTCCGCGCCAGGATCCACACCCAGGCGGCGCCGCAGACGGCGAACAGCGGCAGGTAGAGCAGCTGCCAGTCGACGGACGTCAGCTCCTCGGCGCGCTCGTGGAAGCTGAACGCCTCGTCGGCGGCCATGAACAGCGCCAGCAGCGCGAACAGCAGCAGCGGCAGCCCTCGCTGCGGTGACCGTGCGAGGCCGTTGACGACGGCGAGCGCGGCGGTTCCGAGCAGCAGCGACGCCGAGAAGACAGGAGCCGGCGTCCGCTCGGCGTCGAGGCCCCATTTCCACTGCGCCGGCTGCCCGTCGGTCAGGTCGAGCAGCACGAGCGCGACGATCCCGACGGCGATCAGCGCGCCGACGAGCTCGGGTCGCAGCGCCCGCGAGCTTCCGATCCACGCGATCGCCGCAGCAGCGCGTCGACGCGCCGACGCGGCCCGTTCCTCCTCGGCGACCGGCTGAGACACGGCGCGCATCTTCGCAAATCGTTCACAACTGCGAGCCGTCTGCTGGTGCACCCGGAGGGGTGGATGCCGGACGACGAGGCGGACAGATCGCGGCTTACGGGTCCGGCACGCTGTCGGCCAGAGGCGCGTCCGGGCGGCGGGGAAGCTCCCCGCCGTTCCGAGCGGAGATCTCGAACGTGATCGTGCGCAACAGCTTGCTCGTGTCGCCTGCGAGATAGGCCTGCGCGACTCTCGCGAGCTCGTCGGCCGCGGAGACCGGCAGGACGTAGTCGAACACGTGGGCCAGCGCCAGCTTCGAATGCTGCGACCACTCGCCGTCGATGACCAACACCCCGATCAGGTCGCTGTGCCGCCCCTTCCAATTGATCGCCGAGAACATCTTGTCCTTGGCGTAGAGGCTCGAGTGCCGAGCCGAGCTGCGGCGCACCTCGACGAACAGCTTCGGAGCGGTCGCATCCGGTACGACGAAGTCGGCGCGGTGGTCGTACACGACCCCCGCGAGCGCCTTGTACTCCGTCTCGCGCTGGAACGCTACGCCATGACGTCTGAAGGCCGCTTCCACCACCGCCTCGAGGAGGTAGCGGCCGAGCAGGTCGCGCGCCTGGCCCTCGAGCGTCGAGCCAAGGCGCTCGACGAGGCGCTTGGGATCGACGTCGCCCGTGAGACGCGGGAGGAGGAAGTCCACGGCACGAGCGGCGGCACGCGGCGACATGCCGGTATCGGAGATGGTCCCGACCGCCTTCCGCAGCACAGACATGCTGAACACGCCCGCGGCATGCATGTAGATCGGAAGCAGCTCCGGCTCGTCGTGGAGCACATCGGCCTCGAGCGTCGTGAACCCGTCGGAGAGCACCGCCGCGCGTCGGGCGAGCGAGAGCGCATGCGCTTGCATCTCGATGTAGAGCGGTCCGGCCACGGCCGACTGGATGTCGTGGTCGATGGCGCGTCGTCCGCTGTGGAGCGCATGGGCGGCTTGGGCGGTCTCGGGCATCTCGTGCGCTTGAACGCCTTTGCCGCCGAGGAGGAACAACCGCCACTCCCGCTTCTCGAAGTGCGAGGGCCCGACGTCGTCGAGACCGCGCGTTGCTTCGAGCAGCTCCAGGTAGTCGCCGATCAGGCGCAGCGTGGCATCCTTGCCGAACTGGTAGAGCGTCTGCATCAGCGGCGGTTCCGCGGGACGTGCGGCGCCTCTGCTCCGGTGACGGTCAGCGGATGGTGCCTGTCGACGCTGCGCCACTTCGGGATCGGAACCCTGAAGTACGCTCCGCGTTCGTCGCGAACGACCGAGCGGGCAAAGCCGTCCAAGAGCGACTGCGTGCTCTTCGCCCGGCGAAGGCGGAGATAGGCGCGGACGATCATCGGATAGCGGATGACGAGGAGTGGTTCCACGAGGAATCCCTGCGTCATCGCCTGGGACGCGAGCTCGCCCAGCATGAACCGAGGCATCTCCTCGAGCGCCTCCGCATTCGACGCTTCGGGCAGATGGATGCGATAGCGCTTCGCCAGGGACTTCCGGTTGCTGCCGATGAAGCACCGGCGGTACTCGCCTCCGAAGGTCACGAACATCATGGCGTTGTCCTGCGCCATCTCGAGTGCCGGTCCGATCGTGTCGGCGCACGTCACGAACGGGTCGAGGTCGATCAGATCGAACTTCTCGTCGGGCCGCTCCAGGAGTCGGCGCAGCAGCGCACGTCGCGCGGTGTCGATCTCGATCTCAACCCGGCCGGGCTCCGTGATCGCCCCGGCCAATCTGCTGGCCGTCTCGGCGTTCTCCTCGACGGCGACGAACGTCGCCTGCGGGAGCACGTCCATGTACTGGACCGTGCTGATTCCCTCGCCGGCGTATCCGTCGAAGACGCGCTTCGCATGCGTCGCCGTCGCCTGGACGACGGCGACGTTCACGGCGCGCTTGTGGTCGGTGCAGATGGCGAACGGGTTCTTCTTCCGGTGGCCGTAGTCTCTGCGTGCTGCGTACAGGCGCTTCTCGCAGTGCTCGAAGTCGACCTCGAAGATGAGCGCGATCTTCCACGCTGGCAGCCCGGCCGCGAACAGCTCATTGGCGCACGCTTCCGCTTCAGGGGTCCAGTTCGCGGATCCAAGGCTGCGCCCCGCCTGCGTGAAGATCTCGCCGCGTTCTCTGCAGAGCTCGAGGAGCTTGAAGATGATGTCCTGCGGATTGCGGTTGAGCGCAGCGGTGATCGCGTTGAACGTCGCACCGTCGCGCCACTGTTCGAACGCCCACTCCAGCTCGTGCTCCGACCAGCGCCGGGGCTTCGTGTAGCGGCCGCGCAGCGGAACGGGCAGGGGACGGTCGCGGAAACCGTGCCGCTCCAGGATCTCCAGAAACGCCGCGTCGTGAGAGCTGGCCGCTGCACGCTCGAACAGCGCGCCCTGTGACAGGGAGTCAATCACCCTCGGCAGGGTATCCCCGCACACGGTCGGACGGTCTGACGGAGGAGGGAGACGGGTACGGCCGGTCTCGAACCAGCACGTCCCCGGGATCGGTCTCGCCGCAGGAACGCGAAAGGCCCGCCTGAGCGGGCCTCCGGAGGATGGGCGCGGGTGGTTTCGAACCACCGACCTCTCGCGTGTGAAGCGAGCGCTCTCCCACTGAGCTACGCGCCCTCGGCGGACGATTGTACGCGGAACCGCCGCGCGGGGGCCGAAGGGTGGCCGCAACCGCGCCGCGGCGCCGGGCCGACGCGTATGCTTCCGCGCCGATGCAGGCACAAGGAGGTGCAGCGTGAAGCGAGCGATCGTTCTCGCAGGCGGACTGGGCACGCGGCTGCGCCCGTTCACGACGGTCCTGCCGAAGCCGCTGATGCCGATCGGGGACCGACCCGTGCTCGACATCATCATGCGCCAGCTGAAGGGCTCCGGCTTCGAGCGCGTGACGATCGCGACCGGCTACCTCGCCGAGCTGCTGGAGGCGTTCTTCCGCGACGGCGAGGCCTACGACCTGCCGGTCGACTACTACCGCGAGGGCGCGCCGCTCGGGACGGTCGGCGCGCTGGCGCTGATCGACGGCATCGACGACGACGTGCTCGTGATGAACGGCGACGTGCTGACCGACATGGACTTCGGCGCGCTGCTGGAGCGCCACAGAGCGAGCGACGCCGCGGCGACGATCGCGACGAAGAAGCGCGAGATCCAGATCTCGCTCGGCGTGCTCAAGTTCGGCGACGACGGCGACCCGACCCGCCTGACCGACTACGACGAGAAGCCGACGATCGACTTCGAGGCGAGCATGGGCGTCTACTGCTTCTCGCCGCGCGCGCTCAGATACATCGAGCCCGGCGAGCGGCTCGACTTCCCGGACCTCGCGCTGCGGCTTGTCGCGGCCGGCGAGGTCGTGCGGGCGTGGAGATGCGACGACTTCTGGCTCGACATCGGCCGCCACGAGGACTACGAGCAGGCGCAGGAGGAGTTCGAGCGCCTGCGCGACCGCCTCATCCCGTCCGCGTGAGCGCCTGCTCGACGGCGTCGAGCAGGAACCCCATCCCGTCGTCGCCGAGCGCCGCGTAGAGCGGCAGCAGGCAGGTCCGCGCCGCGGCCGCCTCGGCCTGCGGGCGGGCGCCGCCGGGCACCTCGCGGTAGGCGCTGAAGGCGTGCAGCGCCGGCAGCGTCTCGCTCGGCACGCCGAGCTCGTCCAGCGCGGCGGCGAAGCGGTCGCGCCGGGCGCCGTCGGGGAGCGCGAGCGGCAGCGCCGCCGGACTGGCCGCCTCGACCGACAGCGCGTTGAAGACGAGCGCGACGTCGTCGCGCCCCCGCAGGCGCTCGCGAGCGCGGGCGAGCAGCGCCCGCCGGCCGTCGACCTCGCCCGCCAGCCGCTCCAGGCGCGTCAGCGCGAGCGCCGCGCGCGGCTCGTCGAGGCGGAAGTTGTAGCCGGCGTCGACGACGTCGTAGCGCGGGTCGTGGCCGCGGTGGCGGTCCCACGTGCCGCTCGTCATCGCGTGCGAGCGCAGCGATCTCACTCGGGCGGCGTGCGACTCGTCCGCGGCGACGACGAGGCCGCCTTCGCCGATCGCGAGCTGGCGGCCGGCGGCGAAGCTGAAGACGCCGAGCGCGCCCGCGACGCCGGCGCCCGGTGCGCCGAGCGCGCTCGAGCAGTCCTCGACCAGCACGAGCCCGCGCGCGTCGGCCAGCTCCCGCAGCGCGGCGGCGTCGGCGAGGTGGCCGTGGAGGTGGACCGCGACGATCGCGCGCGTGCGCGGCCCGATCGCCGGCTCGACCTGCTTGGGGCCGGCGTGCGGCGCGAGCGGGTCGGCGACGTCGCACAGCACCGGGACGGCGCCGAGCGCGGCGACCGCCGCGGCCGCCGAGACCGGCGCGAGCGCCGGCACGACGACCTCGTCGCCGCGGCCGACCCCGGCCGCCTGCAGCGCCAGCTGGAGTCCCGCCGTGCCGGAGGAGACGGCGAGCGCGTGGGCGGCGCCGGTCAGCTCGCCGAGCCGCTGCTCGAGCGCCTGCGTCCGCGGCCCCATCGTCAGCCAGCCGGAGCGCAGGCAGTCGAGCACCGCCTCGACGTCGGCCTCGCAGCTCGTCTCGTCGACGAGCGAGATCCGCGTCGGCGCGCTCATGCGGCCACCGCCTCGGCGAGCGCGCCGACGACGCGGTCCTGCTCGGCCTCGGTCATCGTCGGGAACAGCGGCAGCGTCAGCTCGGTCCGCGCCGCGTGCTCGGTGCGCGGCAGCGACACGTCCGGGAAGCGCTCGCGGTACGCGGTGAAGCCGTGCACCGCGGCGTAGAGGATGCTCGTCTGGATCCCCTGCTCGCGCAGCCGGCGGCTGACCTCCACCTGTCTGTCCTCCTCGAGCATCACCGGCATCACGTACGCCGAGCAGGTCGCGACGTCGGCGTCGTCGTAGGGGACGAGCACGCCGTCGAGGCCCGCGAGCAGCTCGCGGTAGCGCAGCGTCAGCTCCCGCCGCCGCTCGACGTCGGCGCGCAGCCGTCTCATCCGCGACAGCAGCAGCGCCGCGTGCGGCTCGTCCATCCGGTAGTTGAAGCCGACCCCTTCGACGTCGCGCGAGCCGTCGGCCCCCCGCACCACGCCGAGCGAGCGACGCGAGCGCGCGAAGGCGGCGACGTCGTCGTCGTCGGTGCAGAGCAGCCCGCCCTCGCCGGCCGACAGCACCTTGTTGGAGAAGAAGCTGAAGGCGCCGGCCAGGCCGAACGTGCCCAACGCCCGCCCGCCGAGCGACGCGTCCGGCGCGTGGGCGGCATCCTCGATCAGCGCCAGCCCGCGCTCGTCGCAGAGCGCGGCGAGCCGGTCGGCGGCGGCGGCGTAGCCGGCGAAGTGGACGACCGCGACCGCCTTCGTGCGCTCCGTGATGCGGCGCGCGACGTCGTCGGGGTCGAGGCTCGGGCGCTCGCGGCCGACGATCTCCGCGAAGACCGGCGTCGCGCCGCACTGGAGCACCGCGCTCGCCGTCGCGGCCATCGTGTACGAGGGGACGATCACCTCGTCGCCGGGCCCGACGCCGGCCGCCAGGTAGGCGAGGTGGAGCGCGGCGGTGCAGCTGGAGAGCGCGATCGCGTGGCGGGCGCCGAGGTGGGCGGCGAACGCCTGCTCGAAGCGCTCGGTCCGCTCGCCGAGCGCGAGACGTCCCGAGCGGATCGTCTCGGCGACCGCGGCGAGGTCGTCGTCCTCGATCCGCAGGTCGAACAGCGGGATGCTGGGATTGCCGGTTCCGGAGCTCATCGCGAGGCGCGGAACGCTACCGTCCCTGAGCCGGAGCCGCGTCGCCCGATGATCGATCTGCACTGCCACATCCTCGCCGGACTGGACGACGGGCCCGCCGATCTGGAGGCCAGCGTCGCGCTCGCCCGCCGCCAGGTCGCCGCCGGCGTGGACACGGTCGTCGCCACGCCGCACGTCTCGGCCGCCTACCCCGACGTCGACGCCGCGGCGGCGGACGCCGCGGCCGAGCGGCTGCGCGAGCGGCTCGCCGCGGAGCGGATCGAGCTGCGGCTGCTGACCGCCGGCGAGCTGGCGGCCGATCGCGCCGTGCGGCTCGAGGACGGCGAGCTGGAGCGGCTGCGGCTCGGCGACGGCCCGTGGCTGCTGGTCGAGGCGCCGCTCGGCGTCCGCGAGGTCGGCTTCGACGTCCTCATGCGCCAGCTGCGCGCGCGCGGGCACGAGATCCTGATCGCCCATCCCGAGCGCTCCCCGGACTTCCGCCGGCGGCCGGAGGTGCTGCGCGGGCTGGTCGCGGACGGCATGCGCGTCCAGGCGACCGCCGGCGCCTTCGACGGGCGCTTCGGCGGGCTCGTCCAGCGCACGGCGCGCGGCCTGCTGGAGGCGGGTCTCGTCCACGTCGTCGCCTCCGACGCCCACGACGACCGCGTGCGCGCCCCCGGCCTGGCGAGCGCGCTGGAGGCGGTCGGCGCCGATCCCGACCAGGTGCGATCGCTGACCGAGACCGCGCCGGCGGCGATCCTCGCCGGGACGGAGCTGCCGGCGGCGCCGCGGCTGGCCGCCCGGCGCCTGCGCCGGCCGGGCTGGCTGCGGCGCGGCTGACTCAGCGCAGCGCGGCGCCGAGCGCGAACGGGCCGCCGCGTCTCAGCGGCGCCCCGAAGTAGTCGGCCGGGCCCGGGGCGCCTGCGTCGACCCCGGCGCCGCGGATCGGCGACTCGGGGCGCGGCCGGTAGGCGTCGAGCTGCGTCAGCCGGCGCGGGTCGTCGATCGTCGGGCCGCCCCCGGCGTCGACGAGCAGCGGGTCGGCGAAGCGGCCGACCGCGCGCCCGTCGACCCGCTCCTGCCCGGTCGCGGCGCGCCACGCCTCCAGCGACCCGTGGCGGCGGCCGGCATCGGTGACCGAGAACGGCTCCCCGGCGGTCCAGTAGAGGTTGCCGCGGAAGCGCAGCCCGGGCTGGTCGGCGGCGGCGTCGACCAGCGGCAGCCCGCCGGTCGTGTAGAGCACGTTGTTGGCGACCAGCGCGCTCGTCGTGCCGTAGACCCCGATCGCGGCCGGTCTGCCGCCGGGCGGCGGCGACAGGTAGACGGTGTTGTTGTGAACGCGCGTGCCGGCGTTGGAGCTGCCGTCGTTGCCGACGAGGATCGCCGGCAGCCCGCCGCGCCGCGAGTCGTCCTGGCTGATGTTGAAGCGCACGACGTTGCCGCGGACCTCGTGCGGCGCGCCGGTCCAGTTGTAGACCATGAAGCCGGCGCCGTCGTTGTCGTGGCTGTAGTTGTGCTGGACGACGCAGCCGATCGTGCCGCCGTCGAGGTCGAAGCCGTCGCCGTCGCGGCCGCCCGGCCCCGATCTGTTGCGGTAGGACTCGTTGCGCTCGATCGTCACGTCGCGCGCGATCGCGGCCCAGATCCCGACCGGCCCGCAGTTGCGGCAGGCGTTGAGCGAGCCGTTGTCGTGCGCGACCGAGTGGGTGATCGCGCCGCCGTCGACGTTGCTGAGGAAGATCCCGCTGCCCGAGTGGTTGGCGGTGAAGCGGGGATCGCCGTGGTTGTCGTACGCGCGGCAGCGGTCGATGCGCGCGTCGGCGTTGGCGAACCGTCTCGTGCGGCGGTCCTCGATCCCGCCGACGTAGACGCCGTAGCGGCGGTTGTCGTGCGCGACGCAGTCGGAGATGCGGATCGTGCGGAAGCCGCTCTGGGAGCGGTCGGCCGGCCGACCGTGGACGGCGATGCCGGCGACGCCGAAGCCGCTCGCCTCGACGCGCGCGATCGAGATCCCGGTCAGGCGTCTCGCGCGCGGGAGCGTGTTGCGGAACTCGACGCCGCTGCCGCGGTTGTCGAGCGGTCCGGAGCCGACCAGCCGCAGGTCGCTCACGCGCACCCGTCCGGCGTTGAGCACGAGCACGGCGGAGGCGCGGCCGGAGCGGATCGTCGCGCGCCCGCCGCCGTAGGAGCCGATCGCGACCGCTCTGCCGCGCGCGCCGGCGTCGTCGGGCCCGAGTCGCAGCTGTCCGCGGAACTCGGCTCCGCCGCGCAGCAGCACGCGGTCGCCGGGGCGCAGGCGCGCGCGGTTGACGCGCGCGAGCGAGCGCCACGGCTCGCTCGCGGTCCCGGCGGCGCGGTCGTCGCCGTCGGGGCTGACGTGGAAGGTGCGAGCGGCGAGGGCGCCGTCGCAGCTCACGAGCGCGACCACCGCCGCGAGCGCGGCCAGCGCGGCGACGACCAGCGGGACCGCGAGACGGCGCGGGGGAAGGGCGACGCGCATGCGGGGAGGATCGCAGGTGTCGCGCTCGCGCTCGACCGGCGCTCAAGGCGACCGGCCCCGACGGCCGATAGCATCCCCAGGCGCGGCTGCGGCGGCGCCACGCTCGCACCCGACCGGAGTCGATCCCGTGCCCTCACCCAGAATCAGCATCCTGCCGGACGGCACAGGGTTCGCCGGCTTCGACGCCCGTCCGCTGCTCGCGGGCCCCGCGACGGCGGCCGAGCGTGACGCGACCGTCGCGCACGGCGCGCTTCCCGCCGGCGACCTGCCCCGCGTCGTCGTGCTCGCGGCCGAGCAGCTGGCCGCGCCGCCGCTGGGCGCCGATCTGTACGTCGTGCCGGCGGCCGCGCTGCCGCCGCACGCGCCGATGGCGGCGCTGAAGCGGCTCAAGCGTGCGGTCGCGCCGGCGCCGGTGGCCGGTCCGCCGTCGGTCGACGGCGCCTACGACCGCTCGCCGGTCGACGCGCTCCTGTTCGAGCCGGCGTCAGACGCGGAGGCGACCGCGTGGGCGGCGCTGCGCGCCGGCGTGCGCGCCGAGGGCCGGCCGGTCGTCCTCCACGTCACGGCGCCCTGCGACGCCGACACCGTCGTCGCCGCCGTCGACGCCGGCGCCGCGGCGGCCGTCTTCGACTCCGGCGAGGCGGAGCGCGACGCCGCGCTGCTCGCAGACGTGCTCGAGGCCGAGCGCCGGCGGCTCGACGACGCGCCGCTGATCACCGTCGCCGTCTGCAACCGCAACGGCGCCCGCGATCTGGAGGAGTGCTTCTCGTCGCTGACCGCGGTCGAATACCCCCGCTTCGAGACGCTGCTGCTCGACGACGGCAGCACCGACGACTCGGTCGCGGTCGGTCGCCGCCACGGCGTCGAGGTGGTCGAGCTCGGAACGGTCGGTCTCGGGGGAGCGCGCAACGCCGCGATCGAGCACGCGCGCGGCGAGGTGATCGCCTTCCTCGACGGCGACGCGATGGGCGAGCCGCAGTGGCTGACGCGCCTGTGGCGGCTGCACGACCGCCTGCGCCCGGGCGCGGTCGGCGGCCCCAACCTGCCGGTCGCGAACCCGAACTGGCAGGAGCGCGCGATCGCCGGCGGCCCCGGGACCGCGATGCCGATCGTGCGCGCCGACGGGCGCTGCACCCACATCGCCGGCTGCAACCTGTCGGTGCGGACCGACGTCGCGCGCGCGACGATGTTCGATCCCGACATCGTCTACGGCGACGACCTGATCTTCTGCTATCGGATCCTCGACGCCGGCCACGACCTGCTGCTCCATCCGACGGCGATCATCCGCCACCATCGCCGCCGCAGCTTCAAGGCGTACGTCCGCCAGATGCGCAACTACGGACGCTGGGCCGACATCGTCCACGAGGGCTACGGCAACCGGCTCGTCGACATCCCGATCGAGCTGACGGTGCTGGAGCGGCTCGACCCGCGCCGGCCGCATCCCTGCTTCGTCGGCCCGCAGGCGGAGCAGCGCTACAGCCTCGCGGCCGCGCCGCTCGCCAACGGCTTCCCCGGGAAGGTGCTGGCGCTGACGCTCGCGCTCGGCGTCGCGCTGGCGCCGCTCGCGCTGCTCGGCCGGCGCGGCAGAGCGTGGGCGCTGACGGTCGCCGCGGCGCTGCTCGGCCAGTTCGCGTACGTCGCGGCGCGCACGCCGGCGCAGCAGGAGGGGGCGTCGCTCCCGGGCCGGGTCGCGAACCGGCTGCTGACCGCGGCGACGTGGTACGGCGGCCCGTTCGCGGTCGCCGTCGGCCGGCGGATGCCGCCGCCCGACACGGCCCCTGCCGCGCCGCCCGCGCCCGCGACGGCCGAGGAACCCGCCGCCGTTGACTGATCGGCCCGTCGCCGGCGAGCCGGAGCAGGAGCGCCGGTCGACGGTCGGCACGCGCGCGCTGCGCGGCGTGCCGTGGACGCTCGCCTCCTTCGGCGGCAGCCGGCTGATCTCGCTGGCGGCGACGCTGATCGTCGCGCGGCTGGTCGCGCCGTCGGAGATCGGCGTCGTCGCGACCGCGCTGATCGTCGTCTACTCGCTCAACCTGCTGGCCGACAACGGCCTCTCGATCTCGCTGGTCGTGCGCGAGACGATCGACCAGCCGCTGGTCGACACGGTCTTCACGTGCATGGTCGCGATGGCGGTCGTGCTGGCCGGCGCGGCGGCGGCGCTGGCGGGGCCGATCGCCGCCGCCTTCGGCGAGCCGCGGCTGGCGAGCGCGCTGCCGGTGCTCGCGATCACGGTCGTCTTCAGCACGATCACCTGGCTGATCTCGAACCTGATGCAGCGCGAGATGCAGTTCAGACACCGCTTCTACGGGCAGCTCGTGCTCGCCGCGACCTACACCGCGATCGCGATTCCCTGCGCGATCGCCGACCTCGGGCTGTGGGCGCTGGTCGCCGGCCAGGTCGGCTCGACCGCGGCCAGCGCGCTGACGCTCTACCTGCTCTACCCGCGCCGGCTGCGCTTCCGCTGGGATCCGCCGCGGGCGCGGATCGCCTTCCGCGAGTCGCGCGCCTTCGTCTCGCAGTCGGTCACCTCGTTCTTCAGCGAGAACCTCCACATGATCGCGGTCTCGGGCATCCTTGGCGCCCGCGCGATGGCGCTCTACTCGACCTCCTACCGGCTCGCCGTGATGCCCTCGCAGGCGCTCTCCGGGCCGGTCTCGGAGGCGACCTTCCCCGCCTACGCGGCGCTGCGCGACGACCACGACGCCCGCGCCCGCGCGCTGCTGACCGCGACGACGTTCGTGCTGATCCCGGCGCTGGCGCCGCTCGCCGCCCTCGGCGTGCTCGCGCCGGCGTTCGTCGACGCGGTGCTCGGGCCGCAGTGGCACGGGATGGCGCTGATCCTCTCGATCCTCTGCGTCTGGGGCGCGCTGTCGGTCACCGCCGAGACGGTCGGCTGGTTCACGAACGCGACCGGCGGGGCGAGCTTCATGGCGCGCGTCAACCTCGTGCGGCTGTTCGTCTTCGCGCCGCTGATCTTCGCGGCGGCGGCGCTGTTCGACTCGCTGACGATCGTCGGCCTGCTGCTCGTCGGCGACATCGCCTACGAGAGCGCGATGCTGTTCTGGAACGCGCACGCGAAGCTGCACGTCTCCTTCGCCCAGGTCGCCCGCGCGGTCGCGGCGCCGTTCGCCGCGGCGGTCGCGCTGGCCGCCATCGCGCTGCTGGTGCGGCTGGGCTGCGAGGCGGCCGGGCTGGGGCCTTGGCCCGAGCTGATCGCCGGCAGCGTCCTCGGCGTCGCCGCCTACGGCGGCGTGCTGCTGCTCGTCGACCGCTCGCTGCTGGAGCGGGCGAAGGCGCTCGCGAGCCGCGCGAAGGGGTCGGCGTGAGCGGCGCGCGCCCGCCGCTCGTCGCGGCGCTGCGGCGTCGCCTGCGGCCGGTGAAGCGCGCGCTCGTCGGGCCGGCCGGCCTGCTGCTCGGCCTGCTGCTGCGGGCGACGTCGCGCAAGCTCGGCGTCGCGCTCGTCTTCCATCGGGTCGGCGACCCGCCGGGCGATCCCGCCGTCGAGCTGGTGCCGGCGCAGGCGACCGCGCTCGTGCGCGGCCAGCTGGCGCTGCTCGCCCGCCACTATCGCGTCGTGCCGGCGAGCGAGCTGCGCGCGGCCGCCGCGCGGCGCCGGCGCTTCGAGCGCTTCCCGGTCGCGCTGACCTTCGACGACGACTGGGCCGGCCACGCCGCCGTCGCGCTGCCGCTGCTGCGCGCGGCGGGCATGCGGGCGACCTTCTTCCTGTCGGGCGCGACGCTCGAGCGGCCGTTCGACTTCTGGTACGAGCGGCTGCAGCAGGCGGTCGACGCCGGCATCGCCGTCCCGCCGCACGTGCCGTCGACCGCGCGCGAGCGGATCCACGCGCTGGCGGCGGAGGTCGAGCGGCTGCCGGCGGCCGAGCGCGACGCGCTCGTCGCCGCGATCGCCGAGCGGCTCGGGCCGCCGCCCGCGGAGGGGCTGCCGGCCGCGGCGGTCGCCGCGCTGGTCGCCGACGGGCACGAGATCGGCTTCCACACGCGCCGGCACGACACGCTGCCGTTCCTCGACGACGACGGTCTCGCCGCCGCGTTGCGCGACGGGCGGGAGGCGCTCGCCGCGGCCGTCGGCCGGCCTGTCGACACGATCGCGTACCCGTCGGGCAAGGCCGACGCCCGGGTCGTCGCGGCGGCCGCCGACGCCGGCTTCCGCGAGGCGTGGACGACGATGCCGACCGCCGTCGGGCCCGACAGCCCGCCGCTGTGGCTCGGCCGCGTCTATCCGCCGCAGGAGGAGCGCGGGCGGCTCGCGCTCGTGCTCGCGCGGGCGCTGCTCGACGCGCGAGGCGCCTCCGCGACGCCGCCCGCCCCGACCGCTCAGCTGACGACGGCGGCGTAGTCGACGAGCCAGTCGGGCGCCGGCGGAGCGGCCGCGGCGGTCGGCTCGGCGGCCGGCGCGCGGCGGCCGGCGAGCAGCGCGAGGCCGTTGCGCAGCAGCGCCGGATCGAGGTAGCGCGCGCCGGCGTACAGCGAGGCCTGCGCGGCGGCGCGGCGCTCGCCGGCCTTCTCGAAGCGGTTGGCGACCCAGAAGCCGAACATGCGGTCGTCGAAGCGGCAGCCGGCCGCGTGCGCCAGCGCCCGGTTCTTGCGCCGCAGCAGCGCCCACTCCTTGAAGATGCTCTCGCGATGGGTCAGCAGCATGCTGCCCGGGTGCTCGACGTAGGCGACCGCGACCCGCTCGACGACGACGGCGCGGCGACGAGCCGCGAGCCGCAGCCAGATGTCCCAGTCGACGAGCTGGTGGAACTGCTCGTCGAAGCCGCCGATCGCGAGGATCTCCTCGCGCCGGGCGAGGACGTTGGAGCAGCCGGCGGGAACGGCCTGGTAGGCGAACATCCGCGCGGCGATGTCGTCGGCGGAGGGGGTGGGGATCGCGGCGAACGGGCGCAGCTCGGGGTCGACGTGGACGGCCTCGGCATAGCACCAGCCCGCCTGCGCCGCGGTCGCCGCACGCAGCTGCTCGGCGAGCTTCCACGGCGCCCACAGGTCGTCGTCGTCGAGGAACGCGACCCACTCGCCGGCGGCCTGCTCGACGCCGAGGTTGCGCGCGGCCGCCACGCCTCTGCGGCCGCCGCGGAGGTGGCGCACGGCCGGCCGCCCGGTCAGCCACTCCGGCGGCTCCTCGTCGCCGTCGTCGACGACGACGACCTCCAGCTCGACGTCGCGCTGCGCGAGCGCTCCCTCGAGCGTCCGGCGCACGAGCGGCCAGCGGCCGATCGTCGGCATCACGACTGTCACGGCGGGGGAGGTGTTCACCTTGCGCAGGCTCCGGGGTGGGTTGCGACTGCCGCCGATGGGCCTTTCGGCTGCTTTCCCGACTAGACTACGGGACGTGTCGCAAAGACGCTCCTCTTCGCAGGCCGCCGACGCGCTCCCGGAGGCCTCCCGCGGACCCGTGCGCGCCCTCGTCGGCGGCGCCGGTCCGCTCGCCGCCCCGCTCGGCTCGGTGCGCAGACGGCTGCGGCCGCTGCGGCTGCGCCGTCGCATGCTGCTCGGCGCCGCGCAGCGCCATCCGGTCAGCCGGACGTGGGGCTTCGAGCGCGGGACGCCGATCGACCGCGTGCTGATCGAGCGCTTCCTCGCCGAGCACGCCGCCGACGTGCGCGGCACGGTGCTGGAGATCGGCGATCCCGACTACACGCGCAGATACGGCGGCGAGCGCGTCACCCGCAGCGAGGTCCTGCATGCGGTCGAGGGCAACCCGCTGGCGACGTTCGTCGGCGACCTCGAGCAGGGCACGAACGTGCCGAGATCGCACTACGACTGCATCATCCTGACCGAGACGCTGCCGACGATGTTCGACCTGCACGCGGCCGTCCGCAACGTCCACGACGCGCTCGCGCCGGGCGGCGTCGTGCTCGCGACGATGGGCGGGCTGTGCCCCGTCGACCGCGAGGGGCGCGACTCGTGGGGCGACTACTGGCGCTTCACCGACAGAGCCGCCGCGCGCCTGTTCGCGACCGTCTTCGACCCGGCCGACGTCGAGGTGCGCGCCTACGGCAACGTGCTGCTGGCGAGCGCCTTCCTCTACGGCCTCGCCGCCGAGGACATGACGCCGGCGGACTTCGCCGCCGACGACGAGGACTTCCAGATCACCGTCGCGGTCCGCGCGCGCAAGCGCTGAGGCGTCCGCGCGGCCGACGCCCACCAACGAGAAGGAGCGCTGACGTTGCCCACGACCCTGGTCACCGGCGGAGCCGGCTACATCGGCTGCTGCCTCGTCGAGCAGCTGCTCGCCACGGGACGCGGCGTGCGCGTCCTCGACATCCTGCTGCACGGGCAGGAGGACCTCGCCCGGGGGCTGGAGGAGCAGGGCGCCGAGGTGATCCGCGGCGACGTCCGCGACGCCTCCGTGCGCGCACGCGCGCTCGACGGCGTCGACGAGGTCGTCCACCTCGCGGCGATCGTCGGCGATCCGGCCTGCGCGCGCGACCCGGAGGGCTCGCAGGCGCTCAACGTCGACGCCGCGCTGGCGCTCGCGCGCGAGGCCCGCGACGGCGGCGTGCGCCGGTTCGTGTTCGCGTCGACCTGCTCCAACTACGGGCGCATGGCCGATCCGACCGTCCCGATCACCGAGGAGGGCGAGCTCGCGCCGGTCTCGCTCTACGCGACCCAGAAGGTCGAGGTCGAGAGAGCGCTGCTCGGCGGCGTCGTCGAGGGCCTGCCGGCGACCTGCCTGCGCTTCGCGACCGTCTACGGCGTCGCGCCGCGGATGCGCTTCGACCTGACCGTCAACGAGTTCACGCGCGATCTCTGGGCCGACCGCGAGCTGGAGGTCTTCGGCGAGCAGTTCTGGCGCCCGTACGTCCACACGCGCGACGCGGCGCGGGCGATCCGCACCGTGCTCGACGCTCCCGACGCCGACGTCGTCGGCGAGGTCTACAACGTCGGCCGCTCGGGCGAGAACTACCGCAAGCTCGACCTCGTCGAGGCGATCCAGGCGCAGACGAGCAGGGGCAAGGTCACCTACGTGCGCCGCGACGAGGACCCGCGCGACTACAAGGTCTCGTTCGACAAGGTCCGCGCCCGGCTCGGCTTCGAGACCGAGTCGACCGTCCCGGAAGGGATCGGGGAGCTGCTGGAGGCGCTCGACGCCGGCGCCTACCCCGACCCGTGGGACGGCCGCTACCGCAACATCCCCTAGCGCGCGCGACGCCGGCCCGGCGCTGAACGGGCCGGCGTTCGACCATCTGTCCAAGCCGCCGCAAGCACGCTTGCGCCGCGGCTCTCCGCACCCGAAGCAGGGTATGGAACGAAGGGGCGCATCGGCGCCTGACAGCGACAACGGCAAACCCGTCGTGAGGCGGGGACGCAAAGCCACGGGACCTCCCCCGAGAGGTCAGCCGGGTTACCGAAAGGCAGGCTCTCGATGCGCAAAGCGCTCATCTGCGCGATCTTCCTCGCCGTGACGTGCGGCATCTCGGCGCAGGCCTCGGCGGCGGAGTCGGTCGCGGGCCATCTGCGGCTCGCGCTCGAGACGCCGCCGCCGTTCAAGAACGTGCAGCAGTCGGCTCAGCGCCAGTCGACGATCGTGATGCAGGCGTGGGAGATCGACCGGGCGCGCTCGCTCAAGGCGGCCAACCCGAACATCCGGGTGCTCGCGTACCAGAACCTGACGGCGATGATCAGAGGGACGTCGACGAGCGGCATCCGCTCGACCGGCGTCGGCTACGAGGAGGCCGACAGCGCGCATCCCGACTGGTTCCTGCTCAACACCTCCGGGCAGCGCCTCACGCACGCCTCGTGGAACTACCTGTACATGGCCGATCCGGCCAACGCCGGCTACCAGCAGCGCTGGATCGAGAACGTCCAGAAGACGCTCGCGAAGGGCCCGTGGGACGGCGTCATGCTCGACGACACCAACCTGACCGCGAAGTACCACACGGACGCCTCGAAGATCGCGCGCTACCCGACCGACCGCGCCTACCAGCAGGCGGTCCGCTCGATGCTCGAGTACGTCTACCCCCGCCTGAAGGCGAGCGGGAAGCTCGTCTACGCGAACATCGGCGCATGGGTCGAGTACCCCGCGGTCGCCGAGCAGTGGCTGCAGTACCTCGACGGCGGGCTGGAGGAGATGTTCCTCAAGTGGTCGACGACGAAGGGCGAGGGCTACCGCGACGCTGGCCAGTGGAGAGTGCAGCTCGACCAGATCGCCACCGCGCAGCGGCTCGGCAAGCGGTTCCTCGCCGTCACCCAGGCGTCCGCATCCGACGCGCAGGCGATCCGCTACGGCTGGGCCTCGACGCTGCTGGTCGGCGAGGGCCGCGTCGACTACTTCGCCGCCGAGAACTATCGCGACGACACCTGGCATGCCGACTTCGACGTCGACCTGGGCGCCGCGACCGGCGCGGCCCGCTCGGTCTCCGGCGGGGCGTGGACGCGCAGCTTCCAGCGCGGTCTCGTCGTCGTCAACCCGTCGACCAGCACCGTGCGCGTCTCCTTCGGCGGGGCGTACAGCGGCTCCGGCCTGCAGGGCGCGACCGCGGCCTCCGTCGCGCCGAAGAGTGCGCTGATCCTGACCCGCGACGCCGCGCCCGAGCCGGAGCCCAGACCGGAGCCCGAGCCGACGCCGGAGCCGAACCCGACGCCGGAGCCGACGCCCGAGCCGGAGCCGACGCCGACGCCGAACCCGACGCCCGAGCCGACGCCGAACCCGACGCCGACGCCCGAGCCGGAGCCGACGCCCGAGCCGAACCCGACGCCGACGCCCGAGCCGACCCCGACGCCGACGCCCGAGCCGAACCCGACGCCGACGCCCGAGCCGAACCCCACCCCGACGCCGACGCCGGAGCCTACGCCGGAACCCACGCCGCAGCCCAACCCGACGCCGAAGCCGAAGCCGAGCGGGAGACAGCAGAGAAGAGCGTCGAAGCAGCCGAGCCGCACCGCCAAGCAGCAGCGCGGCAACGCGAAGAAGGCGCGCTCCGCCGCCACCCGCCGCGTGCGCGTCACGCGCAGCGCGCGGGTCGTCGTGCGCACGGCGAACGTCGCACAGTGCACGGCCACCCCGCGCCTCGGCGTCACCGACGGGCGGCGCGTGCTCGCCAAGCGCACGCTGCGCAAGCGCGGCTCCTGGGTCCAGACGCAGGTGCGGCTCGGTCGCGGCGCCTACGAGCTGAACGTCTCCGCGCCGGGCGGCTCGGCCCGCTGCGCGAAGGCGCTGCGCGCGTCGATCGCGGTCGACGTCCGCGGCAGCTGACGCGCCCCTCCGCGAACCGAGATCGCCCGACCGCGCCCGTGGCGCGGTCCGGCGATCGGCGCGCGGCGGGTCGCCTGACGGCGCGCCCGGCGCGCGATCAGGCGGTCAGCGCGCGGTAGCGCTCCTCGTAGGCGGAGACCATTCCGTCGAGCGAGAACTCCCGCGCGATCAGCGCGACGCCCTCACGGCCCATCGCCGCGCGTTCGTCCGGCGCCGCGAGCAGCTCGCCGACCCGCTCGCCGAGCGCCCGCCCGTCGTCGAGCGCGACGATCGCGCCGGCGCCGCCGGCGAGCAGCTCGCGCATCCCCTGGACGTCGGTCGAGACGACCGGGGTCCCGGCGGCGAGCGACTCCAGCGCGGCGATCGACAGCCCCTCCCACTCGGAGGAGAAGACGACGAGGTCGGCGCGCGCGATCAGGTCGCGCGCGTCGTCGCGGGCGCCGAGCATCAGCACCCGCCCGGTCAGCCCGTCGGCCTTCACCTGCCGCTCGAGCCGCTCGCGCAGCGGGCCGTCGCCGACGACGAGGAAGCGCGTCGACGGCTCGCGCTGCAAGACCAACCTCGCCGCGGCGAGGAAGCGTCCGTGGGCCTTCTGCGGGACGAGCCGGCCGACGATCGCGACGACCGGCGCCTCCGCGGGCAGGCCCAGCTCCTCGTCGAGCGCCGCGCGGCGCGCCGCCGTCAGCGGCGGGACGACGTCGACGGCGTTGCGGATCACGCTCGTGCGCTCCGCCGCCAGCCCGGCGGCGGTGATCTGGTCCCGCAGGTCGGAGGAGACGCAGGCGACGTGCCGCGGCAGGCGCAGCAGCCGCGCGGCGGTGCGGTACTCGTCGGGAAGGACGCCGTGGAAGGTCGCGAGCACCGGCGGCGGCGCGTCAGGCCGCGCGAGCCGGGCGGCGATCGCGGCGGCCGCGCCCGACTTGACGTTCTGGGCGTGGACGACGTCGGGCGCCAGCCGGCGAATCGCGCGCGCCAGCTCCCAGGTCGCCTGGGCGGCGCCGCGCGGTCCGCGGCCTTCGTCGGTCAGCGGCAGGCGCAGGTGCGGGACGGCGGCGATCTCGGCGTCGCGCATCCCCGGCGGCGCGATCAGCGCGACCTCGTGGCCGCGCGCGGCCAGCTCGGCCACCAGCAGCGCGACGACGCGCTCGGCGCCGCCGACGCCCATCGCGGGGCTCGTCAGCACGATCCTCATCGCGACGCCTCCCCGCGCAGCAGCCGCTCGTAAAGCGCGCCGATCGCCTCCGCGTTGCGCTCGGCGGTGTAGCGCTCCTCGACCCGTCTGCGCGCCGCCGCGACGCGCGCCGCCGTCCCGGCCTGGTCTCCGACGGCCTGCTCGATCGCCGCCGCCAGCGCGGCCGGGTCGCCGGACGGGACCATCCGCGCCGTCGTCTCGTCGACGATCTCGGGGACGCCGTCGACCGCGGTGGCGACGACCGGAACGCCGTCGGCCATCGCCTCCAGCAGCGCCATCGGCGCGTTCTCCCAGTACGACGAGAGGACGTAGACGCGCAGGCGGGCGCGCGCCTGCGGCCCCGGCACGAAGCCGGGCCACTCGATCCGCTCGGCGATCCCCAGCTCGGCGGCGAGCGCCCGCAGCCGCTCGGCGTCGGAGCCGACGCCGAAGGAGGCGAAGCGCCATTCGGGGCGCTCCGGCGCAAGCCGCGCGACGGCGCGCAGGAAGACGTCGATCCCCTTGAACTGCTCGAGCACCGAGAAGGTGCCGATCAGCTCGCCGTCGTGCTCGCGCGGCGACGGCAGCTCGATGCCGTTGGGGATCACGTGCAGCAGCCGGCGCGGGTAGCCGAGCCGCGCGACGAGGTCGTCGGCGACCGCCCGGGAGGGGACGACGATCGCGTCGGCGCGCCGGCAGAGCCCGCCGTCGAGGCCGCGGTAGAGCAGCGTCGCCTTCCAGCCCGGCCGCTCCGGGCCGACCGGCGGGGGATGGTAGGGCTCGGGAATGCCGTGGGCGGTGTAGACGCGCAGCCCGCGCCGACGCGGTCGCGGGCCGATCCGCGTCCACAGCCCGGCGCGGCGGTCGTGGGCGTGGATCACGTCGGCGCCGCGCGCCAGCCGCCAGACGCGCGCGGCGCCGGCGACGTCGCCCTGGTGGCGCAGCGGCACGACCGCGGCCCGCACGCCGTCGACGGCGAACCGCTCGGCGAGCTGCACGTTCGCGCAGGTGACGAGCACCGACGCGCCCTGGCGCGCCAGCCCGCGCGCCAGCAGCAGCGCCTGCTCGATCGGGCCGCCGCGCTCGATCGTGGTGACGAGGACGACTCTCATGCCGCAGGTGCCGAGATCGACGGGAAGGCGCGCCCGAATCCGCGCCGCGGACGGCGCGCGGCGACGGCCGGCTCGAAGGCGGCCGCGGGACGGGCGAGCACGACGGCGAGCGCGCCGAACAGCCAGAACGGCGCCGACAGCTGCACGCTGATGAAGGTCGCGGCGACGACGGCGAACAGGAGCGCGGCCTGCAGCGCCGTCGCGAGCCGCCGTTCGTCGGCGTCTCCGTCGGCTGCGGCCCGGTTCTGGACCCGCCGCAGCAGGCCCCAGGCGCCCGCCAGGAACGCGATCAGCAGCCCCAGCGCCGGAACGCCGCCCTCCGACAGCGTCTCCAGGTAGCTGTTGTGCGTGACCGGATGCGCGAGCGCGATCGGGTTGTTGCGCAGCAGCGGCAGCGCTTCGACCGGATAGCGGCCGGGCCCCACGCCGACGATCGGCCGCTCCGCGGTCAGCAGGAGCGCCGTCTCCCACAGCGACGTCCGCGACGAGGTGTTCGCGGCGGCGATGTGGCGCTTCTGGCCGAAGGCGACGTCGAACAGCGGCCGCCAGACGGTGAGGGCGAGCGCGAGCACGGTCAGACCGGCCGCGAGCGCGGCGCCGAGTACCCACAGCGGCACGCGGCGCGTGCAGACGCCCCACAGCGCGACGACGCCGACGCCGACGAGCGCGCCGCGCGAGAAGGTCGCCAGCATCGCGGCGGCGATCACGACGAAGGCGGCGATCCAGAGGGGGCGGCGCAGCCGGTCCCTGCCGATCAGGTACGCCGCGAGCGGCAGCGTCGAGCCGAGCAGGAAGGCGAAGTCGTTGGGGTCCTCGACCGGGCCCGCGACGCGGTAGTCGGTGCGCGTGACGAGGAACAGCCACAGCGCGTACAGCGCGGCGAGCGCGACCGACGCCGTGAACCAGCGCAGCACCCGGCGCAGCGCCTCACGGTCGTCGACGAGCTGGACGAGCAGGAAGAAGAAGACGAAGAAGAGCGCGTAGCGCAGCGACCCGGCGATCGACTCGGCCGGGTTGGGCGCGACGACGAGCGACAGACCGACCCACAGCCCGAGCAGCGTCACGATCAGCAGCAGCGGCTCCATCCGGATGACGGTGCCGCGGTTGCCGATCAGCCGCAGGACGTACGCGAGCACGAGCACCGCGCCGAGCGCCTTCGTGATCGACAGCGTCTCGCTCGGGAAGCCGAGCATGTTCTCCCACGGCAGCGCCGCGACCATCACCAGCAGCACGAGGTCGGCGCGGGTCACGACGACGACGAAGCCGACGACCATCAGCAGTCCGAGCGCGGCCGCCAGCGGCGCGAACGCCGCGGCCGCCGCCAGCAGCGCGCCGATCGCCACCGCGGCGACGGCTGCTCCGCGATCGCGCTGCAGCGTGCCGAGGCGCATGCTCAGGGTGCGTAGACCGGCCCGGAAGCGGCCCGGGTCGAGGCGTAGCCGGCGTCGCCGGGCTCGTCGTCGTCGGTGAAGTTGAGGACCGTCCCGATCACGCGGCCGTTCGCGAAGCGCAGCTTCTCGAGCGCGGCGCCGACGGTCGAGGCGCGCGTTCTGTGCGCGGCGATCACGAACAGCGTCCCGTCGACGTGCGGCGCGATCAGGCGCGCGTCGCTGACCGGCAGCACCGGCGGCGAGTCGATCAGCACCAGCGCCCCGCTCGCCTGCAGCTCCCGGATCACGTGGCGGAAGCGCACGTGCAGCATCTCCGTCGCGTTCGGCAGCGCCGGACCGCTCGGCAGGACGGAGAGGCCTTCGTAGTCGGTCTCCTGCAGCACCTCGGCGGGATCGGTGTCGGAGACGAGCAGCAGCGTCGAGACGCCGACCTCGTTGGCGACGCCGAAGACGTCGTGCTGGCGCGGGCGCCGCAGGTCGGCGTCGACGATCACGGTCGGTATCCCGAGCTGGCTGAAGGCGATGCCGAGGTTCGCGACGACCGTCGACTTGCCCTGCCCCTGCTCGGCGCTGGTGACCTGGATGATCGACGCCTTCTCGTCGAGCAGCAGCTCGATGTTGGTCCGCAGCGCGCGGAACTCCTCTTGGAGCCTGTCGAGCCGCGGGTCCTCCCAGACGATCGTCGTGCGGCCGCGGTGGAGCGCGCGGCTGCGCTCGATCCGCCCGATCACCGGCGTCTCGGTCACCTCGGCGAGGTCGCGCGAGGAGTCGATCGTCGCGCGGAAGGTCTCCAGCAGCAGCGCGAGCAGGACGGCCGCGATCGCGGCGAGCACCGCGGCGAGCGTGATGATCAGCGGCGGCCGCGGCTGCAGCGGCGTCGAGGAGGGAGCGGGCTCGTTGACGATCGACGCGACGAGCAGGTCGTTGTCGTCGAGCGAGGCGATGAACGCTCTCGCCGTCGCGGTCGCCGTCTCCGCGGCGCCCTCGGGCGAGGTGTCCTTGGCGATGATGTCGAGGATGCCGCTGCCGGCCGCGGTCGAGGTGCTGACCTCGCCCGGGAGCGGCCCGCCGTAGAGCAGCTCGGCCGCTCTCTCGACCCGCTCGGAGGTCGCGATCGTCGCGTAGGTCGACAGCAGCGCCGAGAGGTTGTCCGACGGCAGGTAGTTCTGGCCCTGTCTCGGGCTGGGCGTGAAGGCGATCGTCGCGGTCGACTCGTAGCGCTTCGGCTGCGAGAAGGCGAACGCGGAGGCGAGCCCGACGCAGACGACGAAGAGCAGGGTGACGACCAGGCGCCGCTTCCAGACGACGGCGAGGAACTCTCGGAATTGCATCGGTCGGCGAAGTCTAGGGTCAGTGGGCGACGAGCTCGCCCGTCTCCTCGCGGGAATCGGCGGCGGCCGCGCCGGCGAGCCGGACGTAGATCGCCTCCCAGTCGCGCGCCATGCGGTCGGCGGAGAAGCGCCCGCGGCGCTCCCGCTGCCGCTCCAGCATGCGCTCGCGCAGCGCCGGATCGAGCAGGACGCCGCGCAGCAGCGCGACCGCGTCCTCCTCTGCGCTGCAGACCTGACGCGCCCCGACGATCTCGCGGTTGGCCGGGATGTCGGAGGCGACGACGACGACGTCGGCGGCCAGCGCCTCGAGCACGGCGAGCGGCTGCGCGTCCCACGCCGACCAGTGCAGCAGCGCGGTCGCCGCGGCCAGCTCCGCCGCGGCGTCGGCGTGCGACAGCCAGCCGGTCGCCGGAACGCCGTGGGCGGCGAGCGCGCGCAGGCCCGCGTCGCTGTCGGTGCCTCCGCCGATCCAGCGCACGTCGGCGACGTCCGTCAGGCGCGCGAGGATGCGGCCGGCCGCGTCGGGCTGGCGCGAGGCGTCGGCGCGGCCCATCGCGACGACGCGCGGCCGCTCGCGGTCGGGAGCCGGGCCCGGGGCGTCGAGCGCCGGGATGCCGTTGGCGACGACCGCCACGCGCGGCGCTCGGGCGACGTCGCGGGCCTGGGCGGCCTCGCTCTCGGAGACGGCGCCGACGAGCGTCGCGCGCCGCGCGACGAACCGCTCTATCGCGGCGTACAGGCGGCGCTTGGCGCGCGCGTCGGAGGAGCGGGCGAACGAGTAGCCGTGCGGGGTGTAGACGATCGGCGCGCGGTCGCCGACGGAGAGCACCCCGACGACGCCGGTGAACGACGAGTGGAGGTGGACGACGTCCGGTCTCCAGTCGTCGACGACCTGGCGCAGCATCCGCGCGGCCGCGACGTGCTCGCGCGGCGTGCGCCGGCGCCACGGCAGCGCGAACAGCTCGATCCCCGGCCCGACGACCGCCTCGACGTCGGGCGGGGTCTCCGGCCGCTCGCCGTACGCGAGCGCGACGGCGTGGCCGGCGGCGGCGAGCCGCTGCGACAGCGGCGTGACGACGCCGAGGACCCCCGAGCCGAGCGACTCGGCCACTTCGAGGATGCGCAATTGGCTCACGGATGATCTATCGGCAGCGGGCTGCTGGGGCATGAACCGCCCTCCATGGCGGCGCGACCGGCACGACCTTCATCCCGAAATCGTACGCCGGACGCCGACAGAAAGCACCCCGGGCGACGGTCGATCACCTACCATTACGCGGTGTGTTGGCGTGGTCGCGGCGTGTGGCGCGGGCCTGCGAAGACGGAGGGATGAGCGCATGACGATCGGAGTCGTCGGGCTGGGCTACGTCGGGCTGCCGCTGGCGGTCGCCTTCGCGGAGGCCGGGGAGCGGGTGATCGCGGTCGACGCGAGCACGGTGCGGGTGGCGGCCGTCGCCGCGGGCCTGTCGGAGATCGAGGACGTCCCCTCCGCGCGGCTCGCCGCCGTCGGCGATGCGATCGCGGCGACGACCGACTACGGCGAGCTGACCGCGGCGGACGCGGTCCTGATCTGCGTCCCGACGCCGCTGACGCCCAACCGCGAGCCCGACCTCGGCGCGCTGCGCGCCGCCGGCGCGGCGCTCGCGCCCGTGCTGCGCCCCGGCCAGCTCGTGGTGCTGGAGTCGACGACCTTCCCCGGTACCACGCGCGACCATCTGCGCCCGCTGCTCGAGGAGGGCTCGGGGCTGGTCGCCGGGCGCGACTTCCATCTCGCCTTCTCGCCCGAGCGGGTCGACCCCGGCCGCACCGACCACACGCTGCGGACGACGCCGAAGGTGCTCGGCGGGCTGACGCCGGGCTGCGCGGCGCGGACGCGCGCCGTCTACGAGCTGGTCTGCGACGAGCTCGTCGAGGTCTCCTCGCCGGAGGCGGCCGAGCTGGCGAAGCTGCTGGAGAACATCTTCCGCTCGGTCAACATCGCGCTCGTCAACGAGCTGGCGATCCTCACCGACAGGATGGGCATCGACGTCTGGGAGGTGATCGACGCCGCCGCGACCAAGCCGTACGGCTTCATGCGCTTCGACCCCGGGCCCGGGATGGGCGGCCACTGCCTGCCGGTCGATCCCTTCTACCTGACGTGGAGGGCGCGCGAGTTCGACTTCCAGACCGAGTTCATCGAGCTGGCCGGCAAGATCAACCAGGCGATGCCCTACCACTGCCTCGAACGGGTCGAGCGGATCCTCAACGACGACGGCAGAGCGGTCAACGGCGCCCGGATCGCGATCCTTGGCGTCAGCTACAAGCCGGGGATCGGCGACGTGCGCGAGTCGCCGGCGCTGAAGCTGATCGACCTGCTGCTGCGGCGCGGCGCACGGCTCGGGTACCACGACCCGCACGTGCCCGAGCTCGAGCACGCCGGGCTCGTCTCGCAGCCGCTCGGCGAGCTGCTCGACGACGCCGACCTGGCGGTGATCGTCACCGCCCACCCCGGCGTCGACCACGGCCTCGCGCTCGAGCGCGCGCGCCAGGTGCTCGACCTGCGGGGCGTCACGCGGCGCGGCGCGCTCGCCGGCGCGGCGGTGCTGCTGTAGGGCGGGTCCCGGCACGCGCCGGTAGGGTGTCCGCCGTGCGCGCGCTCGTCACCGGCGGTGCCGGCTTCATCGGGTCGAATCTCGTCGACGCGCTCCAGGCGCGCGGCGCCGACGTGACCGTGCTCGACGACCTCTCGACCGGCCGCCGCGCGAACCTCGACGACGCGCTCGCGCGCGGGGCCCGGCTGATCGAGGCCGACGTCGTCGACGGCGAGGCGGTCACAGCCGCCTTCGCCGCGGCGCGCCCGGAGGTCGTCTTCCACCTCGCCGCCCAGATCGACGTCCGCCGCTCGGTCGCCGACCCGGCGCGCGACGCGCGCATCAACGTCGAGGGGACGGTCAACGTGCTCGCCGCCGCCCATGCCGCGGGCGCGCGGCGGCTGGTCTTCTCCTCGACCGGCGGGGCGATCTACGGCGAGGCCGACGTCGTCCCGACGCCGGAGGAGGCGCCGGTCCGCGCGATCTCGCCCTACGGCCGCGCCAAGCACGCGGCCGAGGGCTACTGCGCGCTCTACGAGCAGCTCCACGGCCTCTCGACGATCGCGCTCCGCTACAGCAACGTCTACGGCCCCCGGCAGGACCCGCTCGGCGAGGGCGGCGTGGTGGCGATCTTCAGCGGCCGGCGGCTTGCCGGCGAGGCGCCGGTCGTCTACGGCGACGGCCTGCAGACGCGCGACTACCTCCACGTCGACGACGTCGTGCGCGCCAACCTGCTGGCCGCCGAGCGCGAGGCGACCGGCGTGGCGAACGTCGGCAGCGGCGTCGAGACGACGGTGCTCGACCTCGTCGATGTCTTCGCGCAGCTCGGCGGCGACGACCCGTTCGAGCCGCGCTTCGAGCCGCCGCGGCCTGGCGAGGTCAGGCGCAGCTGCCTCGACGCGGCCCGTGCTGCGGAGCTGCTCGGCTGGGAGCCGCGGATCGACCTCGCCGTGGGCGTGCGCGACACGCTCGCGACGCTCGCCGCCGCCTGAGCTCCTCCGCGCGCGTCGGCGTCCCGGCCATCCGCCGGCACGGCGGGCGCATCGGCGCTCTTCTCTGGCGGCAGCCGTTCGTCTAGGATCGGGTCGGATGATCGTCCTGATCGTGGCAGAGGAGGCCGCAGGCGTTCAGGCGTTGCGATGCGTCGGGGGCCGCGACGACGTGCGGATCGCGGCGGTGCTGACCTCGCAGGACGACCGTCGCGGCGCCTCCGTCGCCGGCGCGGCCGCGCGGCTCGGGCTGCCGCTGCGCGATCCGCGGCTTGTCCGCTCGCCCGACTTCGCCGGCTGGATCGAGGAGGCCGGCGTCGACCTGCTGCTGAACGTCCACTCGCTCGAGATCGCCGACGCCGCCGTCGCCGCCGCGCCGCGGATCGGCAGCTTCAACCTCCATCCGGGCCCGCTGCCGGAGCTCGCCGGCCTCAACGCCCCGAGCTGGGCGATCTGCGCGGGGCGCGACCGCCACGCGGTCACCCTCCACTGGATGATGGCCGGCGTCGACACCGGCCCGATCGCCTACGAGGCGTGGTTCGACGTCGCCCCCTCGGACACCGGCCTGCGCGTCAGCGCCAACTGCGTCCGGCACGGGATCCCGCTGCTGGAGCGGCTGCTCGCCGACGCCCGCCGCGGCGCCGACGCGATCCCGGCGCGCGAGCAGGACCTCGCACGCCGCCGCTGGCACGGGCGGGAGGCGCCCTACGAGGGGCGGGTGCCGTGGGGGCTGCCGGCCCGCGCCGTCGTCGACTTCGTGCGCGCGAGCGACTACGCGCCGTTCCCGTCGCCGTGGGGGCGTCCCCGCGCGACGCTCGACGGCGTCGAGCTCGAGGTCGTCGGCGCGGCGCGCAGCGGCGAGCGGGCCGACGCGCCGCCCGGGACGATCGGCGCCGCGCGCGACGACGGCGTCCCCGTCGCCGCCGCCGACGAGTGGGTGCTGGTGCAGCGACTGCGACGCGACGGCGAGCGCGCCGCGCCGGCGGAAGCGCTGCCGGCCGGGCGGCGCTTCGCCGTCGAGGACCACCGATCGGTTGACCGCACGAGCGAGGAGGTTGGGCTCCCGTGAGCACGCTTGGGACGAACTCCGGCACGAGAGGGGACGCGGCGCTGCGCGTCTTCTCGACGACCCCGCAGTCGAAGGACCTCGGCCCGGAGGAGTACGCGCGGCGCGTCGCCGACGTGGCGCGCTGGAGCGAGGAGGCCGGCTGCGAGGGGATCCTCGTCTACACCGACAACGGCATCGTCGATCCGTGGCTCGTCTCGCAGCTGATCCTCCAGAGCACCGAGCGGCTCTGCCCGCTCGTCGCCGTGCAGCCGGTCTACATGCACCCCTACAGCGTCGCGAAGATGGTCACGTCGCTGGCCTACCTGCACAACCGCAGGGTGTGGCTCAACATGCTCGCGGGCGGCTTCAAGAACGACCTCGTCGCGCTCGGCGACGAGACGCCCCACGACGAGCGCTACGCGCGCACGACCGAGTACACGCGGATCGTGCTGGAGCTGCTGCGCGGCGAGCGGCCGGTCTCGCTCGACGGCGCCTATTACCACGTCTCCAACCTCAAGCTGACGCCGCCGCTGCCGCCCGAGCTGATGCCGGGCGTGCTCGTCTCGGGCTCCTCCCCGGCGGGGCTGGCGGCGGCCGAGGCGCTCGACGCGACGCCGGTCAAGTATCCGCACCCGCCCGGCGAGGAGGAGCCGTCCGACGGGCGCGAGTTCGGCGTGCGGATCGGGATCGTCGCGCGCGACAGCGAGGAGGAGGCGTGGCGGGTCGCGCTCGAGCGCTTCCCGGAGGATCGCGCCGGCCAGATCACGCAGAAGCTGGCGATGCAGGTCTCCGACTCCCACTGGCACAAGCAGCTGTCGCAGCGGCTCGACGGCGACGGCGCAAGACGCAGCCCCTACTGGCTCGGCCCGTTCCAGAACTACAGAACCTTCTGCCCCTACCTCGTCGGCGACCACGGGACCGTCGCCGACCTCGTCGCCGGCTACCGCGCGATCGGCGCGAGCACGATCATCCTCGACATCCCGCCCTCGCGCGAGGAGCTGGAGCAGATCGAGCACGTGCTCGCGCTCGCGCAGGCCAGGGAAAGGAGCTGAGATGCTGCTCCAGGACCACGCGGCGCGCGCCGCCGAGGCGCGCGGGGAGGCGGTCGCGCTCGCGATGGGCGACGAGCGCCTCGCCTACGCCGAGCTCGAGACGCTCAGCGACCGCCTCGCCGCCCAGCTCGCCGACCGCGGCGTCGCGCGCGGCGACCGCGTCGGGCTGCTGATCCCGAAGCGGCCGTCCGCGATCGTCGCGATGCACGCCGTGCTCAAGGCCGGCGCCGCCTACGTGCCGCTCGACGCCGAGAGCCCGCCGCAGCGGCTCGCGCGGATCGTCTCCGCGGCCGAGCCGAGCATGCTGCTGGCGGTCCCGGAGGCGGCCGGGCGGCTGGAGGGGCTCGCCGGGGAGCTGGCGCTGCCGCCGGTCGGCTCGGTCGAGGCCGATCGGATCGTCGGCGCCGACGGCGCGCCGCTCGGCGTCTTCGCGCGCGGCGACTGGGACAGCCCGGCGGCCGTCGCGCCGGGCGTCCGCGTCGACCCGAGCGAGCCGGCCCACCTGCTGTTCACCTCCGGCTCGACCGGCGCGCCGAAGGGCGTCGTCATCACGCACGCGATGGTGCTCGCCTTCGTCGACTGGGCGGTGCGCGAGTTCGGCACCAAGCCCTCCGACCGCATCTCCGGCCATCCGCCGCTCCACTTCGACCTGTCGACCTTCGACATCTACGCGACCTTCGCGGCCGGCGCCGAGCTGCACCTCGTGCCGCCGTCGCTGAGCGTCGACCCGCGCGCGCTCGCGCGCTTCATCCGCGAGCGCGAGCTGACGCAGTGGTTCTCGGTCCCGTCGGTGCTGACCTACATGGCGAAGTTCGACGCCGTCGAGCAGGACGACTTCCCGGCGCTCGAGCGGCTGCTGTGGTGCGGCGAGGTGCTGCCGACGCCGGTCCTCTGCCACTGGATGCGGAAGCTGCCGCACGTCCGCTTCACCAACCTCTACGGCCCGACCGAGGCGACGATCGCCAGCAGCCACCACACGCTGCCGTCGATCCCGGCCGACGAGACGCTGCCGGTCCCGATCGGCGTCGCCTGCGACGGCGAGGAGCTGCTCGTGCTCGACGAGCGGCTGGCGCCCGTCCCGCCCGGCGAGATCGGCGACCTCTACATCGCCGGCGTCGGCCTCAGCCCCGGCTACTGGCGCGACGAGGAGAAGACGCGCGCCGCCTTCCTGCCCGACCCGCGCACGCCCGGCGGCGAGGGGCGGATCTACCGCACCGGCGATCTCGCCCGCGTCGACGACGACGGGGTCGTCCACTTCCTCGGCCGCGCCGACTCGCAGATCAAGAGCCGCGGCTACCGGATCGAGCTGGGCGAGATCGAGAGCGCGCTGAACGCCGTCGCGGGCGTGCGCGAGTGCGCGATCGTCGGCGTCGACGCCGGCGGCTTCGAGGGCACGGCGATCTGCGCGGCGTACGTGGGCTCCGACGGGCTGGGGCCGCCGCAGCTGCGCGGCGCGCTCGCCAGCGCGCTGCCGTCGTACATGCTGCCGGCGCGCTGGCTGGCGCTCGACGTGCTGCCGAAGAACCAGAACGGCAAGATCGACCGGCCGGCGCTGCGCGAGCGGTTCGTCGCGCAGCAGGCCGAGCAGGCAGCGGCGCGGGCGGCGCGCGCCGGCGGCCGGGAGCGGTCGCGATGAGCGGCCCCCAGGCGCTGGAGCCGATCGTCGGCGACCTGATCCGCGAGGCGATCCAGGTCGACGTCCCGGCAGTCGACACCGACCTGATCGAGACCGGCCTGCTCGACTCGCTCGCGCTCGTCACGCTGATCACCGAGCTGGAGCGGGAATTCGGCTTCCAGCTGCCGCTCGACGACTTCGACGTCGAGCGGTTCCGGACGGTCGAGCGGATCGCCGCGTTCGTCGCCGAGCATCGGCCGGAGGCCGAGGGGAGCGCAGCATGACGCCGATCCGCCCGCTGGAGCGCGACGACCTGCCGGCCGTCGCGCGCCTCTACGAGCTGGTGATCCGCTCGGGCACCGAGCAGCCGCCGGCGGGGCTCGCCGGCTACTTCGAGCAGACGGTGCTCGACCAGCCGTTCGCCGACCCGGAGCTGCCGTCGCTCGTCTACGACGACCCGCGGCTCGGCGTCGTCGGCTTCATCGCCTCCTACCCGCGGCGGTTCGCGCTCGGCGAGCGGACGGTGCGGCTCGCCTGCAGCGGCCAGCTCGTCGCCCATCCCGAGGTGCGCTCGCGCGGCGTCGGGGCGCTGCTGATGCGCGCGTACATGAACGGCCCGCAGGCGCTGACGCTGACCGACGGCGCGACCGACGAGGTGCGCGCGATGTGGGAGCGGCTCGGCGGCGTCACGAACGCGATCGCCTCGCTCAGCTGGACGCGCGTGATCGGTCCGGCCGGCTACGCCGCCGGGATCGCGCGCAAGCGGCGGGGGCGCGACGGCAACCCGGCCGGGCAGGCGCCGGCGGCCGGCGTCTGGTCGGCGGTCGACGAGCTCGTCGGGCGTCCGCTGCGGCCGGCCGCGCCCGCGGCGCGCTCGCAGCCGCTGAGCGCCGACGCGCTGCTGGAGCTGCTCGAGCGGCTGAAGCGCTCGTTCCCGCTGCGCCCGGCCTACGACGCCGCGGCGCTGACGTGGCTGTTCCGGCAGATGGAGCGCGTGACGGCGCGCGGCGAGCTGGTGCGGCGGCTGGTGCGCGCGGCCGACGACCGGCCGCTCGGCTGGTACGTCGCCTACGTGCCCGCCGGCGGTGTCGCCCAGGCGCTGCAGGTCGTCGCCGGCCGCGGCGACGTCGGGCCGGTGCTCGACGCGCTCGTGCACGACGCCGGCGCGCGCGGCGCCGTCGCCGTCTCCGGACGGGTCGACCCGTGGCTCTACCCGGAGCTGGTCGAGCGCCGCTGCATCTTCCGCCGCGCCGCGTGGGCGCTGCTGCACAGCGGCGACGACGAGCTGCTCGCCGCCGTCGGCTTCGGCAGAGGGCTGCTGACGCGGATGGACGGCGAGTGGTGGATGGGCCCGCACGTGCTCGACGCCGGCGCGCTCGAGCAGGCGGCCGCCGGCTGAGCATGCGGCGTCCGCCGGCGCGTCGACGGCGGCTCGCGGCGAGCGCGGCCGCCGTCAGTCGGCCGGCGCCGGCGCGTCGGCGCCGCGCCGCAGGCGGGCGAGCGCGCCGCGCACCTGCGCCCGCCGCTCGTCCGGCAGCCGCTCGAGCCCGTCGCGCGCGAGCCCGCCGAGCTGGCGGGGCAGCAGCAGCGCGCGGTTGAGCGGGTAGCGGCGGTCGCGCGGGACCAGCCCGGCCCAGACGAGCGGTCGGTCGGCGTCGGCGAGGCGCAGCTTGTAGTCGTGGGCACCGCCGCCGAGGTCGATCGACCGCTCGCCCCGCCGGAAGCAGTCCTCGACGCCCGCGAGGATTCCCAGCAGCGACGGCTGCAGGTCGGTCGCGTCGGGGTCGAAGCCGCCGTTCCACGACAGCGCCCGGCCGCCTGCGGCGAGGAACAGCTGCGAGCTGATCGCCCTGCCGTCGACCTCGATCGTCCACAGCCGGAAGCGCTCGGAGGGCAGGAGCGCGCGGCCGGCGTCGCGCAGCAGCTCGCCGACGCGCGGGTCGACCGACGAGCCGCCGCGCCCCCGCCAGCGCGCGTGGTGGAGGCGGACGAAGGCGTCGACGTCGCGGTCGAGCTCGTCCGCGGTGCGGGTCATCCGCACGACGCCGTCGGCCTCGCCGAGCTTGCGCCGGAAGCGGCGCACCTGCTTGCGGAAGTTCTTGCTCTTGCGCATCAGCCAGGCGTCGAAGTCGTCGTCGGACAGCTCCATCACCGGCGCGGGCGCCCGCTTCTGCGCCAGCAGCCACGGCGGGCGGCGTCCGGGCCAGCCGGCGCGCAGCCGCGCGAGGCCGCCGTCGCCGGCGTCGGTGGCGTCGAAGGCGACGTAGCCGGCGGCCGGGCGCAGGCCGGCGAGCGCGGCGGCGGTGAGCGACGCGACGGCGTCGGCGTGCTCGGGCAGCGCCAGCGGCGCGACGCGGTGGGTCGCCGGGGCCCCGAGCAGGCGCAGCTGCGGCTGGCCGCCGCGTGCGCGCAGCGCGAGGAACGGCGCAAGGCCGACGAGCTTGCGGCCCTCGCGGACGGCGACGATCCGCAGCGCGGCGCCGGGCGGCGCGAGCCGTCGCCACCAGGCGGCGTGCCAGCCGCCAAGGGTCGCCGGTGCGCCCGTCGCCTCCGCCAGCTCGTCCCACGCCGGCACGAGCGCTTCGAGCTGCTCGCCGGTCGTCGCGATCTCGCAGCGGAGCGCCATCGCGGAGAGCCTACCCGCGATCGTCCGCGAAGTGGTGCGACGTCGTGTCGGAAGGGGACAAGCGGTGCCGAGTTGGCGCCGCTATGATTGCCGACGGACCGTGCTAGGCGGGGAGGTAGCGGTGCCCTGAACCTGCAATCCGCTCTAGCAGGGCTGAATTCCCTCCCAAGGGTCGCCGGCTCTCGAGGCCAGCGTGCTGTACGGAGGCGTTGATGGTCAGGTCCCGCGCGATGACGACCCGCGAACCAGGTCAGGTCCGGAAGGAAGCAGCCTTAAACGGTCCTCGTCATGCGTAGCGGGAGTGCCTGGCCGGAGTCGATCGGCAGAGGCGCGCTCGGGAACCCGTCTCGACGGAGGGTGCACGGTCCGTTTTTCTGGTCGATTCGGTCGCGATCTGCGATGCTCGGCCGATGCCGAGGCGTTCGCTCGTCGTCGTGCTCGACGGCCCTCCGACGCCGGCCTGGCAGGCGCGCGCGCTGGAGCTGCTCGATCGCTCCCCGCGGCTGACCGTCGCGACGGTCCGCCCGCTCGGCCCCTGCCGCCTGCCCGCCGCCGTGCGGCTGCGCGACCGCGTCGAGCAGCGGCTCTTCGGCGCGGGCGAGGAGGCGCTCGCGCCGGTGCGCGTCGCGGCGCGCGACGGCGGCGAGGCCGAGCTGACCGTGTGGCTGGCCGAGCGGACCGCGCCGCCTGACGGCGCCGCGACCCTGCTGTTCCGCCACGGCGGCCGGATCGAGCCGGCGGAGGAGGCCGTGCGGCGGGCGCTTGGAGACGGCGCGGCGGTGCTCGACAGCGAGCTGCTGCTGCGGCGGGCCGACGGGACGGACGAGGTCGTCGAGGTGACGGTCTCGGGGCTGCGACCGTTCTCGGCGACGCTCACCCGCGATCTGCTGCTGTGGAAGCTGGCCGCCGTAGCCGCCCGCGGCGCCGAGCGGGCGCCGGCGCGCGCCTCCGGCGTCGGCGCGGCGCGCGCCGGCGCGCCGGGTTCGCGCGCGTCCGCGCCGCCGCCCGTGTCGTCCACGCCGCCCGATTCGCCCCCGCCGAGCGACGCCGCGCCCGCCCCGCCGCCGATCGTCCCGGCGACGCTCGGCGCGTGGCTGCGCGGACCCGCGACGCGGCTGCTGTGCGTGCGGCCGTGGTCGATCCGCCTGCGCGAGCGGGGGCCGGAGCCGACGGCCGGCTGGGCGGCCGCGGGCGACGGGCTGGTCTGCTGGGGCGACTCGCCGGTCTACGCCGACCCGTTCCTGTTCGAGCGCGACGGGCGCCATCACCTCTTCTGCGAGGAGGTCCCGGCCGGCGCCGCGCGCGGCGTCATCTCCCACACGGAGCTGCGCTCGGACGGGCGCCCCGCGGAGCCGCCGACGCCGGTGCTCGCGGCGCCGCACCACCTCTCCTACCCGTTCGTCTTCGCCTACGGCGGCGAGCTGTGGATGCTGCCCGAGACCTCCGCCGCCCGCCGCGTCGAGCTCTATCGCGCCACCGCCTTCCCGTACGCCTGGGAGCGCGCGGCGGTCCTGCTCGACGACGTCGACGCGACCGACCCGACGCTGCTCGTCCACGACGGCCTGCTGTGGCTGTTCGCCGGCGTCGCGGCGCGCGGCGCGAGCTCGCTCGACGAGCTGCACCTGTGGTGGTCGGAGCGGCTCTCCGGCCCGTGGCGCCCGCATCCGCGCAACCCGGTCGTCGCCGACGTCCGCGGCGCGCGGCCGGCCGGACCGGTGCAGCGGTGGGGCGAGCGGCTCGTGCGGCCGGGGCAGGACGGAAGCCGACGCTACGGCGGCGCGCTCTCGTTCCGCGCGATCGAGACGCTGACGCGGAGCGACTACGCCGAGCGGGAGGTGGCGCGGCTCGATCCCGCCGACCTCGGCGACGCGCGCGCCATCCACCACTACAGCGCCGACAGCCGCTTCGAGGCGGTCGACCTGCGCCGGCGCGAGCTGCGGGTCGTCCGTCGCGCCCGCGCCGTCGCGCTACCGTTGAGGGGACGGAGCCTCCGGCCGCCGCTCGTCTTCGCCGGCAGGCCCGTCGACCGGAAGGGAGCTGACGGCCGCTGACCCGGATCGTCGTCGTGATCGCCGCGCTCGTCGCGATCGCCTCCGGGCGCGCGGATGCGCCGGGCACGCTGCCCGAGCGGCCGCCGTTCGTCGGCGCCGCCGCGATCGCGCGCAGCGGGGCCGCGGGCGCGGCGGCCTGCGACAGGACGCTCACCGTGCGCGCGGCGCGCCGCCTCGCGCGGATGCGCTCGACCCACGGCGGTCGCGCGGTCGAGCGGTTCGTCAACGCGATGCGACCGGGGCAGACGGCCTGCCTGCGGCGGGGCATCTACCGCGGCGACGTGGCGATCTGGCGCAGCGGCGTCACGCTCCGCTCGTGGCCCGGCGAGCGGGTGCGGATCGTCGGTCGCATCTGGATCAAGCGCCGCGCGCGCGACGTCGAGCTGCACGCGCTCGAGCTCGACGGGCGCAACCGCGCGCGGCTGCCGTCGCCGACCGTCAACGGCGACGGCGCCCGCTTCGTCGGCGTCGACGTCACCACCCGCAACGCCGGCATCTGCTTCATCATCGGCTCGACGCGCTACGGGCGCGCCGTCGGGACGGCGATCGAGGGCAGCCGCATCCACCACTGCGGCCGGCTGCCCGCGCGCAACACCGAGCACGGGATCTACGTCGCCGAGGCCGATGACACGCTGATCGCGGGCAACGTGATCCACGACAACGCGGACCGCGGCATCCAGCTCTACCCGAACGCCCAGCGGACGGTGATCGAGCGCAACGTGATCGACCGCAACGGGCAGGGAATCATCTTCTCCGGCGCCGACGGCCACGCCTCCAGCGGCAACGTCGTGCGCAACAACGTCATCTCCAACGCGCGCATCCGCGCCGACGTCGAGTCGTGGTACCCGGCCGGGAATCCGCGCGGGGTCGGCAACGTCGTCGTGCGCAACTGCGTCTTCGGCGGGCGCACCGGGACGATCGACCTCTCCGGCGGCGGCTTCGTCGCGATCGACAACGTCGTCGCCGATCCCGGCTACGCCGACCCGGCGGCCGGCGACTACCGCCTCGCGCCGACCAGCCCGTGCGCGCCGGTGCTCGCCGGCTCCTAGTCAGCCGCGTTCCAGGAAGCCGGCGAGCCGCTCCGTCTCGGCCTCGAGCGTGTGCGCGGCGACGCGGTCGAGCCCGGCGCGGACAAGCCGTGCTCGCAGCGCCGGGTCGCCGGCGACCCGCTCGACGGCCGCGACGGCCGCGCCGGCGTCCCCGGGCGCGATCAGCAGCGCGGCGTCGCCGACCGCCTCCGGGACGCCGCCGACGGCGGTCGCGACGACCGGGAGCCCGGCGGCGAACGCCTCGAACAGGACCTGGGGCACCCCCTCGGTCCAGGAGACGTGGAGGAAGGCGTCGGCGGCGCGGTACAGCTCGGGCAGGCCGCCGTCGTGCGGGACGTAGCCGCGCAAGTCGACCGCCTGCCCGAGCCCGCGCGCGGCGATCTCCCGTTCGAGCTCGCCGCGCATCGGCCCGTCGCCGACGACGGTCAACCGCCATGCCGGGTCGGCCGCGTGGAGCGCCGCGATCGCGTCGAGCAGCAGCAGCGGGTTCTTCTCGCGATCGAGCCGGCCGACGCTGAGCAGCCGCCGCGGCGGCTCCTGCGCGCGTGCGAGCGCGGCGTCGGCGGAGACGACGCTCGCGCCGGGCACGAGCGAGACGGCGATCTCCAGCACGCTGCCGGCGCGGCGGTAGCGGCGCGCGAGGTCGGGGCCGACGACGACGACCGGGAAGCGGCGCGCGAGCCCCCGGAAGGCGGCCTCCATCGCGTCGGCGGCGACGTGGATCCAGCGCTTGCCGGGATGGCGCGAGCGGACGTAGGTGGGGAAGTCCTGGCGCACGCCCAGCACGACCCGGCGGCGCCGCGCCGCCGCCAGCAGCGCGAAGCCGATCGCGTGGACGTACGGGCCCAGCAGCCAGACCGTGTCGACGTCGTCGAGCAGCCGCCAGAAGCGACGGGCCGAGCCGCCGAGCGAGCGCGCAACGGCGAGCGGGTCGGTCAGGCTCGCGTAGAAGGGGAGGCCGACGAAGCCGATCCCCGGGTCGAGCGGGTAGTGGGAGCGGCCCGGGCGCGCGTCGAGCCGCCCGACGAGCACGAGCGCCTCGACATGCGGTTGCAGCCCCGTCATGAAGCGGACGAAGGCGCGCTCGCCGGAGACGCCGCGGGTGTCGCGCCGGTAGGTGTAGTCGGTGTAGACGGCGAGCCGCATCAGCGGTCGCCCGCGTGCAGGCTCGGCGCCTCGACCGGCCCGGCGTACGGAGCGATCGCGGTGGCGCCGCGGCGGCGCGCCACGTTCGCCAGCGCCGGCCACGGCGTGCCCCATCTGCGGCAGCCGCCGTAGAAGCCGGTGCCATGCGCGAGATGCATCGTCGCCAGCGCGACCGGCACGAGCAGCGCATCCGAGCCGTGCCCGGAGCGGGCGGCGTCGGCGGCGGCCGCGGCGAGCGCGCCGCCGTAGGCGAGCATGCCGAGCCGCGCCAGCCGGCGGGCGCGGCGCGTCGGCGCGGCGACGCTCGCGAGCGCGTCGGCGACGACCAGCGGCGGCAGCAGCCCGGAGCGGCGCAGGCTCGTCGGGTGCCTGACGGCCGTCTTCACCCGGTAGCTGCCGTAGGCGCGGTACTGCCGCCACAGGGCGCGGAGCGAGTTGCGCGGGATGTACTGCGCGGCCATCGCCGGCAGGCAGACGATCCGCTCGCCGGCCGCGAGGAACCGCGCCGCCAGCTCGGAGTCCTGGTTGCGCGGCCAGGCCTCGTCCCAGCCGCCGTGCGCGAGCACGTCGGCGCGGCGCCAGACGCCGCAGAAGACGCCGGTGTCGAGCTCGTACTCGGCCTCCGGCGCGTCGTTGCGCGACCACCGCCGCGAGGCGCCGCGGCCGAGCCGGCTGGAGAGCGCCGCGACGACCGCCCGCGCGACGACGCCGCGCGCGAGCGGCTGCTGGGGGCCGGCGACCCAGGCTGCGCCGCCGTCGCGGAGCCGGTCGACGCCCGCCTGCACGTAGCAGGCGGGGTAGAGCGTGTGCGCATCCATCCGCACGACGTAGGTGCCGCGCGCCTCGCGCAGGCAGACGTTGAGGCCGCTCGCCGTTCCGCGGCGGGGGTTGTCGAAGACGCGGATGCGCGGGTCGTGCGCCGCCAGCGCCTCCAGCTTCGCGCGGGTGTCGTCGGTCGAGCGGCCGTCGGCGAAGAGGAATTCGATCGTGCCGTCGAACTCCTGCGCGGTCATCGACGCGACGGCGTCGGCGATGTCGCGACTCTCGTCCAGGACGGGGACGAGAACGCTGACATCGACGTTGGCGGGTCCTTGACGCGCTGACATGATGGCAATCGATGCACAGGTGGCAAGGCCCCCCGGCCGCCCGTAGTATGCATCAAATAGGGAAACCTGGAGGAACGTTGAACCGCCAACATGATGATTGGCTGCGTCCCAGGGACGACGGGCAGGGAAGTCTGCGATACGGCGCCACGCTGAGACGGTGGTGGTGGCTGATCGCGTTGACGACCCTCGTTGCGCTCATGGCCGCGGCGATCTACGTCACTGCTGCGCCGAAGGTCTACACCGCCGACGCCGAGCTGCTCGTGACGCCGGTCTCCGCCGGCGATCCGGCGACCTCGGGGCTCGGCCTCCTGACCGACTCGACAGACCCGACGCAGGTCGTCTCGACCGCGGCGCGGCTCGTCTCCTCGCCGGCCGTCGCGCTCGCGACCAGAGAACGGCTCGGCCTCTCCGAGTCGCCGCAGGAGCTGCTCGACGACGTGATCGTCGAGCCGGTCGCGCAGAGCAACCTGCTGGCGATCTCGGCCCGGCGCGGCGACGCCGCGGAGGCTGCGCGGCTCGCCAACGCCTACGCCGCCTCCGCCGTCGAGGTCCGCACCGAGCAGCTGCATCAGGAGGTCGCATCTCAGCTTCCGCAGCTGCAGCAGCAGCTCGACGCGGTCCCGCCCGGGGAGCGGACCGGACCCGGGACGCTCGGCGAGCGCGTCAGCGCGCTGCAGGCGCTCGCCGCGGCCCCCGACCCGACGGTGCGCGTCGCGACGCGGGCGCTCCCGCCCTTGGGCCCCTCCTCGCCGCAGCGCAAGCTGGCGCTCGGCGCCGGGCTGCTGTGCGGCCTGATCGTCGGCATCGGCGCCGCCTTCGCCGCGCAGGCGCTCGACCCGCGCCTGCGCCAGGAGGACCAGCTGCGGGCGCTCTTCCGGCTGCCGATCCTGGCGCGGATCCCGCGGCTGCGCAACGTCCAGCGGGGCCCGCTCACGCCGGGCGAGCTGACGCCGGCGGCGATCGAGTCGTACCGCACGCTGCGGGCGACGCTCGCCGCCGCGCTCGACCGCCGTTCGCGCTCGGTGCTGATCACCAGCTCGTCGCCGGGCGAGGGCAAGACGACGACCGCGATCGGCTTCGCGGAGGCGCTCGCGGTCAGCGGCCACCGCGTGCTGCTGATCGAGGGAGACCTGCGGCGGCCGTCGATCGGCGAGGCGCTCGGGATCGAGCCGACGGCGGGCATCGGCGCCGTGCTGCTCAACCGCGCGACGATCGAGCAGGCGGTCGTGACGAGCCCCGAGTACGGCGACAGGCTCGGCTTCCTGCTGGCGGAGCGGACATCGTCCTCCCTCGCCGACCGGCTGTCGCTGCCGACGGCGAGGGCGCTGGTCGCCGAGGCCGAGGCGGTCGCCGACTTCGTCGTGATCGACTCGCCGCCGCTGACCGAGGTGATCGACGCCCTGCCGCTCGCGCAGGAGGTCGACGCCGTCGTGATCATGACGCGGATCGGGACGAGCCGGCTCAACCGCCTGCGCGAGCTGGGCGAGCTGCTGGCGCAGGGCGGCGTGACGCCGGCGGGCGTCGTCGTGCTCGGGCGTGAGCGGTCGGCCGAGACCGTCTACGAGGCCGGCCGGGACGTTGCGGGCGCCCCGGCCTGAGACGACCGCCGCCTGGGATCGGCTCGCCGGCGCGACCGGGCCGGCGATCGTCGGCGCCGCGGCGGTCGCCGCGGTGCTCGCCGGCGCCGCCAGCGGCGCCGATCCGCGGCTCGCCGTGCTGCTGACGGTCGGCGTCGTGTTCGCGGCGGTCGTCTTCGCCGACCTCTTCGCCGGCTTCGCGGTGATGGTCCTGTTCGCCTTCCTGGAGACGCTCTCGATGCTCGGCGGCGTCAGCCTCGCGAAGATGGCCGGGGCGCTGCTGCTGCTCGCGTGGCTGGCGGCGATGACGACGCGCGGCCGCCGCTCGCGCAACTTCTTCGTCGAGCGGCCGGGGCTGGCCTACCTCGTGCTCGCGTTCGTCGGGCTCAACGCGGTCTCGCTCGCGTGGTCGGAGGACGTCGGCGTCGGCATGTCGAGCGTCATGCGCTACGCGCTCAACGTCGCGCTGCTGCCGATCGCCTACACCGCGATCGACGACCGCCGCGACGCCGTCGGCATCCTCGCGACGATCGTCGTCGGCGCGGCGATCGCGGCCGTCTCGGGGATCCTCACCGCGCCCGACGCCTCGGCCGGCAGCTACGTCCGCGCCGCCGGCAGCGTCGGCGACCCCAACGAGCTGGCCGCGGCGCTGGTCGTCGGGCTGGCGCTCGCGGTCGCCTTCGCCGTCAACCGCGGCTTCGCGCCGCTCTGGCGCATCGCCGCCGCGGCCGTGGCGGGGCTGTGCATGCTCGGGGTGCTGCTGTCGCTGTCGCGCGGCGGCCTGCTCGGCGTCTGCGCGCTGGTCGTGATCGCCGTCGCGATCGGCGGCCGCTGGCGCGGCCGACTGCTCGCCGGCGCGCTCGCGCTCGCCCTCGCCGGGGTCGGCTACTTCGCCTTCGTCGCGTCGCTGCCGGCGACCGAGCGCGTGCTGAACGTGGGCGGCGGGACCGGCCGCCTCGACCTCTGGACGGTCGGCGGGCGGATGGTCGAGGCCCAGCCGCTGACCGGCGTCGGCACCGGTCAGTTCCAGGTCGCCTCGATCCACTACCTGCTGCGGCCGGGAGCGCTGGAGCGCGGCGACCTGATCATCTCGACGCCGAAGGTGGCGCACAACACCTACCTCGAGGTCGTCGCGGAGGTCGGCATCGGCGGCGGGATCCTGTTCGGCGCGATCGCGCTCTTCTGCTTCGGCTGCGCCTGCGCCTCGATCGGCCGCTTCCGCGCGGCCGGCGACGAGCGGCTGGAGATCCTCGCGCGCGGGCTCGTCGCCGGGCTCGGCGCCTACTTCGTGACGATCCTGTTCATCTCCGAGAACTACTCGAAGCTGCTGTGGGCGCTGCTCAGCATCGGCCCGGCGCTGCTGGCGGTCGCGACCGCGGCGCGACGCGAACGGGAGGGACCGGCATGAGCGAGCGGTCGCTCGTCCAGGTGACGCTGTGGAACAGCCCGTATCTGGGCAACGTGATGACGAGCCAGCTCGCGCTCGCCGCGACCGTGCGGCGGGAGCTGGGTCTCGGCACGCACTTCGTCCTCGCCGACGGCGCCGCCGGACAGCCGTGGCTGGCGGACCTGGAGGCGGCCGGGACCACCTGGTCGGTGCTGCCGCCGCGCCGCGGCTGGAAGGCGCACCTCGCCCGCGCGGTGCGCGACCACGACGCCGCGCTCGTGCACACGCACTTCACCGCCGCCGACCTGGCAGGGGCGCGCGTCGCCACCGCCGCGGGGATCCCGTGCGTCTGGCACGTGCGCACCGGCTTCAACGGCTACCCGCCGCGCCAGCGGGCGAAGGACCTCGTGAAGATGCGGCTCGTCGCCCGCCGCGACGTGGCGCGGATCGTCGCCGTCTCGCCGTGGCTCGGAGAGCTGGTGAGACGGCGCGGCGCGCCCGCGGAGCGGGTCGAGGTGGTGCCGAACGCGATCGTCCTCTCGCGCTTCGACCGGATGCCGTCGCGCGCGGCCGCGCGCGAGCGGTTCGGCCTCTCGGAGGAGGCGTCGGTCGTCGTCGCGCTCGGCTGGTGGCCGGAGGTGAAGGGGGTCGACGTCCTGCTCGACGCGCTCGACGAGGTGCTCGCGCGGCGCGCCGACGTCGAGCTGCTGCTGGTCGGCGAGCAGCGGATGCGCGACTTCCTCGCGGCGCGCTCGCCGCGCGACCCGTCGTGGCTGCGCCGGTCGGGCTTCGTCGAGGACTCGGCGTGGCTGTTCGCCGCGGGCGACCTGTTCGTCAGCGCGTCGCGCCACGAGGGCCAGTCGTCGGCGATCGGCGAGGCGATCGGCTGCGGCCTGCCGGTCGTGATGTCCGACATCCCCGGGACGGCCGGGTGGGCCGCGGCGCCCGGCGTCGAGATCTTCCCGAGCGAGGACGCCGAGCTGCTCGCCACGCGGCTGGAGGAGCAGCTCGCGACGCCGCCGCCGGAGCGCGCCGCGATCGCGGACGCCAACCGCCGCTGGGCGCGCGAGACGGTCGGGATCGAGACGTGGTGCGAGCGCCTGTGCGGGCTCTACCGCGAGCTGCTGTGGAGCGGCCGGCGGCCGCCGATCAGCCGCCGGCGCGGCGGGCGATCGCCGCGCGCACGACGGCGATGTCGGCGCGCGTGAGCTCGCGCAGCAGGAACAGCGCGGCGACGTAGACCGCCGGTCCGACGACGGCGCCGAGCGCCATCACCTGCAGCGACACGTCGCCGGTCCCCAGCAGCGCCAGCGCGCCGACCATCGCGGCGCCGGCGACGCACGCCCGCACCGTCGTCGTCAGCAGCGGCCGCAGCGGCAGGTCGACGCGCCTGTGCATGATCCAGACGTGCGCCGGCACCCAGATCGCGTACGCGACGCTGGTGCCGATCGCGGCGCCGACGATCCCGATCCGCGGCAGCAGCACGAGGTTGAGCGCGACGTTGACGCTCAGCATCGCGAAGGCGATCGGGACGCGGCGGCGGGCCTCGCCGAGGTAGTTGACCGACAGCGTCGTGATCTGCGCGATGCCGCTGAGGAAGACGTACGGGACGAGCGCCAGCAGCACGTCGGGCGCCTCCGGGTAGCCGTGGCCGAACAGCAGCTCGACGATCGCCTCGGGCCAGATCACCAGCGGCGCGGTGAACAGCATCTGCAGCGCGATCAGGTAGCGGGTGCTCTGCTCGAACAGCCGCACGTCCGATCTGCCCGCGCCGGCGAGCCGCGGCGCGACCGCCGAGGAGAGCGCCGCCGCGGGGTAGTCGAGGAAGACCGCCAGCTGCATCGCGAGGCCGTAGGCCGCGACCGGCGAGCCGGCGCCGACGATCGCCGAGATCAGCAGCACGTCGATGCTGGCGAAGACGCGGAAGGCGGCGTCGACGAGCAGCAGCGGGCCGGCGTAGGAGAGGATCCGCCGCTCGCTGACGGGGGGATGGCGGTGGGAGCGGTGGGCGCTGCGCGTGCGGATCCGCCCGATCACGTTCGAGGCGACGAGGAGGCCGACCGCGAGGCCGGCCGCGTAGCCGATCGCGCGCCCGAACGCCGCGCCGGTCGCGGCCGCGCCGAGCAGCACGAGCACGATCGCCGAGGCGACCTCGACGACGCTCTCGGCGGTCGCGAGGACGACGTTGTAGCGGATCACGCCGAGCGCGATGAAGGAGCCGAGCAGCAGCAGGAAGACGCTCTGCCCGAACAGCGCCAGCGACAGCCCGCGCAGCACCCACTCGGCGCCGCCGGCGCCGAACAGGTCGCAGATCGGGCCGGCGAGCCCGAACAGCGCGGCCGACGCGATCAGGCTGACGCGCAGCTTCAGCCGCAGCGCCGTGCGGAAGACCGCGGCGGCGCCCTCGGGGTCGTCGCGCCGCTCGGCGAGGAAGCGCCCGGTCGAGGAGGTGATGCCGAGGTCGGCGAACAGCGACGCGATCGTCAGCACGCTCATCCCGAAGGTGAAGAAGCCGTACTGCTCCGGGGTCAGCGCGCGGGCGAGGAAGATCGTCAGCCCCGCCGTCAGGACCGCGCCGATCATCTGCGCGGCGAACGCGAAGGTGGCGTTGCGGCTGACGCGCTCGCGGCTCATCGCCTCGCCTCGCCGGTGCCCGGCGCCCTCCGCTCACCGCTCCGCATTTCGGTAGCGTACGTGCTCGCCCGCCGGAGCGGGCGAGATGCGATGCGCGACCTGCTCGTCCTCTGCTACCACGCGGTCAGCCCGCGCTGGCCGGCGGCGCTGTCGGTGACCCCGGCGGCGCTCGACGCGCAGCTCGGTGAGCTGGTGCGCCGCGGCTACCGCGGCGCCCGCTTCACCGACGCGCTCGCGGCGACGCCGCAGGGGCCGACGGTCGTCGTCACCTTCGACGACGGCTACCGCTCGGTGCTCGAGCTGGCCAAGCCGATCCTCGACCGCCACGGGCTCCCCGGCACCCTCTACGTCCCGAGCGACTGGCCGGATGCCGGCCGGCCGATGCGTTGGCCGGGGATCGACCGCTGGCTCGGGACCGAGCACGAGCCGGAGCTGGAGTGCCTGGGCTGGGAGGAGCTGCGCGGCCTCGCGGCCGACGGCTGGGAGATCGGCTCCCACACCTGCTCCCATCCGAGACTGCCGCAGGTGCGCGACGACGCCGAGCTGGCGCGCGAGCTGCGCGCGTCGAAGGCGCGGATCGAGGCCGAGCTGGGCCGTCCGTGCAGCTCGCTCGCCTACCCGTACGGCGCCGTCGACGGGCGCGTCGAGGCGGCGACCGCGGCCGCCGGCTACACGGCGGCGTGCACGATCCCGCGCGTGCTGGCGTCGCCGCGTCCGCTGAGCTGGCCGCGCACGCCGATCTTCCACGTCGACGACCGGCGGCGCTTCGGCCGCAAGGTCTCGCCGCGGATCCGGCGCCTGCGGGCGTCGGCGGCGGGGAGGCGGCTGGACCGCCTCCGCGTCGCGCGTTCCGAGCGCCGGTAGCGAGCGCGCGCCAAGTCGGTCGTACAGCCGTCCACCGCTTCGACGGGCGGCTAACAGCGGCTTTCCGGAGCGACGAGGGACGGGCAGACGCCCCCGACGCCCGAGGTGCTGGTGCCCCGCTTCCCCCGCCATCGCCGTTCCCGCCGCTCCGTGCCCGCGTCGCCGGCCCTCCGGCTCGGCGCGGCCGCGCTGCTGCTCGGCGCCGTCGCCGCCGCGCCCACCGGAGCCGCGGCTGCGGCTGCCGGCGTCCCGGCGACCGCGGCCGGGGAGAGCTGCACCCGCTACGCGGCGCCGAGCGGCAGCGACGGCGCCGCCGGCAGCGCCGCGGCGCCGTTTCGCACGGCGCAGAAGCTGGTCGACTCGCTCGCGGCCGGCCAGGTCGGCTGCCTGCGGGCCGGCACCTACGTCCAGGACGTCGCGATCGCCCGGGCGCGCGTGACGCTGACGGCTGCCGCCGGCGAGCAGGCGACGCTGGTCGGCCGCCTCTGGGTCAAGCGCGGCGCCGACGGGGTGCTCGTCACCGGGCTGCGGCTGAACGGCCGCAACGCCGCGCTGCTGCCGTCGCCGACCGTCAACGGCAACGACGCGCGCTTCGTCGGCAACGACGTCACCAACGACAACAGCGAGATCTGCTTCCTGATCGGATCGAGCTGGGGGCGCGCGCAGCGCACGGTGCTGAGCGGCAACCGGATCCATCACTGCGGCAAGCTGCCCTCCTCCAACCAGGACCACGGCATCTACGTCGCCGAGGCCGACGACACGCAGATCGTCGACAACGTCATCTACGCCAACGTCGACCGCGGGATCCAGCTCTACCCCGACGCGCAGCGGACGGTCGTGCGCGGCAACGTGATCGACGGCAACGGCGTCGGGATCATCTTCTCCGGCGCCGACGGCGCCGCTTCCAGCCACACCGTCGTCGAGCAGAACGTGATCGCCAACTCGGCGATCCGCGCGAACGTCGAGTCGTGGTACCCGTCCGGCAACCCGATCGGCGTCGGCAACGTCGTGCGCGGCAACTGCATCTCGACGGCGTCGGCCGCGCGCGCGTCGGTCGACGGCTCCGGCCACGGCTTCACCGCGACCGGCAACACGATGGCCTCGTCGCTCGGCTACGCCGACCGCGCCGCCGCCGACTTCCGCCTCTCCCCGTCGAGCCCGTGCGCCGCCGCGCTCGCCGCCAGCCGGGCACCGGCCGGCCCCGGCTGGGAGCCCCCGATCGCCGCCGCGACCCCGCCGCCGACCGAGCCCGGCCCGAGTGAGCCGGCGCCGAGCGAGCCGCCGCCGACCGAGCCGGCGCCGACCGGGCCGGGGCCGAGCGAGCCGCCGCCGAGCGAGCCGGCGCCGCAGGAGCCGAGCCCGACGCAGCCGGGTCCGACCGCGCCTGCTCCGGCTCCGACCGCGCCTGCTCCGGCTCCGACCGCGCCTGCTCCGGCTCCGACCGCGCCCGCCCCGGCTCCGACCGCGCCCGCCCCCGCCCCCGCGCCGACCCCGCCCGCTCCGGCGCCCGCGCCGAGCGCTCCCGCGCCCGCCCCTGGCGGCGGCGCGACCACGGGCGGAGGGGCGAGAGCCCCGCGCAAGCCGTCGGGCGACAGGCAGCGGACCCGCAGCGCGCCCGCCACGCGCGCGGCCGTCCGGCGCTGCGTGCGGGCGGCGGCGAAGCGGGCGCGTGCGGGCGGCAAGCGCGCCCGGGCGGCGAGCAGACGGGCGCGCAAGCGGTGCGCCGCCGCAGCGGCGAAGCCGGCGCGCCGGCGCTGATCCCGCCGGCCTGACAGGTCGGAAAGCGGTACGACGACGCACCGAACCCAGGTCGACGAGGTACGATCACGGCGGTCGGCCGGCTCCGAGCACCATGGCGCGCCAATCCGAACGCATCAACGTCGCCGTCTTCATCGACTACGCGGGCGAGACCGGCGGCGCCGAGACGCTCGCCGTGCAGCTCGTCGAGCGGCTCGACCCCGCGCGCTTCGGCCGCACGCTCGTCGTCTTCAGACGGATCGAGCGCGACGACCCGCTCGCCGACGAGCACGCGGCGGTCGCCGCGCGGCTGCGGCGCGGCGGCGTCGACGTGCTCGCGCTCGACCGCGACGGCCGCCTCGACCTCGCCGCGTGGCGGCCGTTCCTGCGCCGCCTGCGGGCGGGCGAGATCGACGTGCTCCACTCGCACAAGTTCGGCCCCAACGTGTGGGCGTCGCTGTTGGCCCGCCTCGCCGACGTGCCGGTCGTCGTCGCCCACGAGCACACGTGGTCGTTCGTCGGCGAGCCGCTGCGCAAGCTGCTCGACCGCTTCCTGATCGCCACCGGCGCCGACCTCGTCGTGGCCGTCTCCGAGCAGGATCGCGAGCGGATGGCGCGGATCGAGCGGATCCCGGCCGGCCGGATCCGCGTCCTCCCCAACGGCATCCCGCCGCCGGCGGTCGAGCGCGACGCCGCCGCGGTGCGGGCGGAGCTCGGCATCCCGGCCGGGGCGCCGCTGATCGGGACGATCGGGGTGCTGCGGCCGCAGAAGGACTTCGGCACGCTCGTCGCAGCCCATGCGCGGCTCCTGCGCTCTCGACCGGACGCCCGTCTCGCGATCGTCGGCGGCGGGCCGCTGCACGACGAGCTGGCGGCGCTGATCGCGCGCGAGGGCGTCGGCGAGCGGGTCCGCCTGCTCGGCCCGCGCGGCGACGCCGTCGAGCTGGCGGCGGCCTTCGACGTCGCCGTCAACAGCTCGCTGTACGAGGGCTCCTCGCTCGCGGTGATCGAGTACATGGCGCTCGGCCTGCCGATCGTCGCGACCGCGGTCGGCGGCAACCCCGACCTGCTCGACGGCGGCGGCGCCGGCCTGCTCGTCGAGCCGGGCGATCCGGCGGCGCTCGCCGAGGCGATCGGCTCGCTGCTCGCCGACCCTGCGCGGGCGCGCGCGCTGGGCGAGCGGGCCCGCGCCCGCCAGCGGCAGCGGTACGACCTCGACCTGCAGGTCCGCCGCCTCGAGCAGCTCTACGAGCAGCTGTTCGCGGCTGCCACCTCGGCGGCGCCGCGCTCGCGGCTGAGCCGGGCGAGGCGCCCGCTGCCGCGGCTGCCGACCTCCTGAGCGACCGCTACTCGGCCGACGTCAGCCCCAGCACCGCGGGGATCGTCAGGAGCAGGATCTTCAGGTCGAACCAGAGGCTCCAGTTCTCGATGTAGTAGTTGTCCCACTCGACGCGGTCGGCGAGCGAGGTCTGGCCGCGCAGGCCCTGCACCTGAGCCCAGCCGGTCAGTCCGGACTTGACGCGGTGCCGGTCGCCGTAGCGGTAGACGTCCTGCTCGAAGGTGCGCGCGTAGCTCGTCCGCTCCGGGCGCGGGCCGACGAGCGACATGTCGCCCTTCAGCACGTTCAGCAGCTGCGGCAGCTCGTCGAGCGAGGTGCGGCGCAGGAACTCGCCGACGCGCGTGCGCCGGTCGTCGCCCTCGACGCCGCCCGGCGCCATCCCGGCGGCGGGGACGAACTCGGGGACGTTCTCGGCCACCCGCATCGAGCGGAACTTGAGCATGTCGAACTCGCGGTCGTCGAGGCCGACGCGCCGCTGGCGGTAGAGGATCGGGCCGGGCGAGCTGAGCCGGACCGCGATCGCGAGCGCGAGCATCAGCGGGGAGATCACGAGCAGCCCGATCGCCGCGACGATCCGGTCTATCGCGTACTTGACGGAGAACTGCCAGCCCTTCGGGTCGATGATCGGCGCGCGCAGCAGCGGCAGGCCGCCAAGGTGCTCGATCTCGACGCGGCTGTTGACCTCCTCGAACAGGCGCGGCACGACCGTCACCTCGACGCCGAGCTTGCGGCAGCGCCGGATCATGCTCAGCAGGACCGCATGCGGCGCGGTCGAGAAGGTGACGACGACCTGCGAGACGTCGTATCTCGCGACGACCTCCTCGAGGTCCCAGCTCGCGCCGAGGACCGGCAGGCCCTCGCCCTCCGCGTCCTGCTCGATCAGCGGGTCCTTGTCGAGGAAGCCGATCGGCCGCAGCCCCATCTCGGGTCTGTCGAGGAGGCGCTGCGCGACGAGATGGCCGACGCTGCCCGAGCCGATGACCAGCGTGTTCAGCCCGGTCATGCCGCGGCGCAGGGCGCGCTGGCGGTCGAGCGTGATGCCGAGCCGGCCGGCGCCGAGGAAGACGAGCGCGAAGGCCCACAGCCGCAGCGTCTGCTGCATCAGCTCGGGGTCGTCGTAGAGGAGCGAGCGGGCGAAGGTCAGGACCATCGCGGCGATCGACGTCGCCGCGAAGATCCGGGCGACCATGTCGACGGCCGCCTCGTGCAGTCGCGGCCGGTAGAAGCCGCGCACCTGCAGGATCACGATCGTCAGCAGCGCGTAGACGAGGCCCCAGACGACGTTGCGGACGGTCGTCGGCGCCGGCGCCGCGATCACGGCGGTCGTCGACGCGAGCAGCAGCATCGCCGTGTCGGCGATCCGGTACGTGCGCGTGCGCTGCTGGCTGATCAGCTTGCGCCGCTGCGACGCAGCGGCGGAGGGGACCAGCTTCAGGTGCGCTTCGCGAAGGGTGTCGGCGAGAAGAGAAGACACGGGCCTGTGATGCTTCTCGGCAGGTCGATCCTGGAGGTTGAGCATTTCGCCGGGCGAATCGCCCTCGAACGCGCCGAGCGGGACGCTCGGTGCGGATGAGGGCAGCAGTCACCGAGCCCGTCTCGAGACGGACCCGGTGCTATGCCGGTGCGTCCTTCGGCGTTGGGCTAGCTGAGCGGCCGCGCGAAGCGCCGCAGGCCCACGCCGACGCCGACGAGCACGATGCCGCCGACGGCAAGCAGGCCGAGGTCGAGGCCGGTGAACGGAAGCGAGCCGCTCTCCGACGCGACCTGCACCTGAGCGGCCGGGGCGGGCGCCGAGACGGGGACGTTGCCGCCGCCGTTGCCACCGCCGCCGTTGCCGCCACCGCCGTTGTTGACCGTGCCGAGAATGCCGCCACCGTTGCCGCCGTATGCGTCACCGACGGCGCTCTGTCCATAAGCGGGCGCCCCCGAGAAGCAAGCAACTGCGACCACAGCCAAAAGCAAGGCGAGTCGCTTCATCGAACCAATCCTTCCCATCCTTGTACTGGCCGGCTCGAAACGCCCCGAAAGCGCCTCAAACCTGATTATCACGAGCAATAGTGGCGAATTGCGCCTCAAAGTAGCATCAACAGGCCGGACCCACAACCGGCGTGCGGTCGCTCATACCTGGCGCCTACGCGGTTTCGGCGCTGTTCGCGTCAGCCGGTCAGCTCGTCGACGTGCTCGCGCAGGCGGGCGAACGCCGTCGCCGCAGACAGCGGTCTGCGGCCGTCGACACGGCGCAGCGCCTCCCGCACGAGCGGGTCGTGGGGGCTCAGGCGGCGGGCCTCGACGTAGTCGGCGCGAGCCGCCGCGGCATCGCCGAGCGCCGACTCGGCGAGGCCCCGTCCGAAGTGGCCGAACCAGTCGTCGGGATCGCGCTCGATCGCGCGGTCGAAGCGCAGCCTGGCGAGCTCGGGGCCGTTCAGCTCGAGCGCGATCACGCCGGCGGTCAGGTCGGCTCTGGCGCTCAGCGGGTTGAGGTCGGCGGCGCGGTTGAGGCGGCTCAGCGCGCCGGCCGGGTCCTCGTGCCAGCTCTGCGCCGCCGCGATCGTGTCGCGCTCGGCGAGCCACGGCAGCGCGAGCGCCAACGCGGCGAGCAGCCCCACCCCGCCGGCTGCCACCGCCAGCAGCGGCCGCCAGCTCTGGCGCGCGGCCGCGGCCGGTCTCGCGCCCGGAGCGGGTGGCACCGCGGCGCCCTCCGCGGCCGGAGGAGCGCCGGCGGGAGAGGCCTCCGACGGGGGCCCGACGGGGGAGGTCTCCGACGGGCGCGTCCCGCCGGCGACCACGGACGCGCGGGCCGGGGCGGGGCCGCGCGAGAGCGCGGTCGCGAGGCCGGCGAAGGCGAACGCCGACCCGCTCAGCGCGGGGACCTCCCAGAACCAGTCGATCGAGCCGTGCACGAACCAGACGACGAGCGGCAGCAGCGCGATCGCGGCGAGCGCCTGCGCGAGCGGGGAGGGGGACGCGACCGGCGATCGGCCGCGGCCGCCGCGTCCCCGCAGCGCCGCCGCGACGACGGCGGCGAGGAAGGCGGCGATCAGCAGGAAGCCGACGGCGCCGGTGTGCGCGAGCAGGCGCAGCTGGAGGCTGTGGGTCCAGCGCGGCTGCTCGGTGCTGTCGCGCTCGCGCAGGTAGTAGTCGCCCCAGTTGTCCTGGCCGAGGCCGCCGATCGGACGGTCGGCGAAGGCGCTCAGCGAGACCTTCCAGAAGTCGGGCCGGTTGCTGCCGACCGAGCCGAAGCGCGACGAGCCGACCTCGGCCTGCTCGTAGCCCTGCGACCGATCCCAGTAGTCGGCGATCTTGCGGTCCGGGCGGCCGTCGGTGGCGGCGAAGCCGACGACGACGCCGCCGACCAGCGCAAGCGCCGTCAGCGCCGCGGCGGCCCTCCCCGCGCGCCGGGAGACCTGCGCCGGGACCGCGACGCGACGGTCGAGCAGCGCCAGGCCGACGCCGACGGCGAGCGCGACGGCGACGAGCGGGAGCGCGACGCTCCCGGCGTGGGCGGCGGCGTCGATCAGCGCCTGCCTCGCCGCCTCCGGCGACTCGAGGCCGGCCTCGTCCCGGCGCTCGAAGACGTCGAGCAGCGGGCGCAGCGCGGCGGCGCCGAGCACGGCGACCGGCAGCGTCCAGAGCGCCAGCCGCAGCCGTCCCGGGATCAGCGCGACGGCGACGGCGAGCACGATCGGCAGCGCGAACAGCCAGCCGCGGCTCTCGGCGAGGACCGAGACGAACAGCCCCGCGGTCGCGCCGGCCAGCAGCAGTCCGCGGACGACGGCCGGCAGCTCGCGGCGGGCGGCCAGCGCGATCGAGAGCGTCGTCCCGACGAAGAAGGCGGCGGCGGTCGCGTTGACGTAGCCGAGCGGCGTCTCCAGGCGGCCGCCGTTGAACATCGACGGGACCGCGTCGGCCGAGCCGAGCCGCGCCAGCAGGACGACGGCGATCACACCGAGCGCGAGCGCGAAGACGGTCAGCGCGGCGAGCGCCGTCCACTCGCGCCACGGCAGCAGCGCGAACAGCGCGAACGCCAGCAGGTAGAGGAGCGTGCGGTTGCTGCCGTCGAGCGCGTCGCCCGGCGACGCCGACCACGCGATCGAGAGGTACGACCAGGCGGTGTAGGCGGTCAGGGCGCCGAGCGCGATCGCTCCCGCGCGCGTCAGCCGCAGCCGGTCGAAGCCGATGCCGACGACGGTCGCGGCCAGCAGGCCGAGCACGACGAGCGACGACGGGCCCCAGGTCGTCAGCAGGTAGCCGCCCTCGTCGGCGGTCCACCAGACGAGCAACGCGACCGCCGCCAGGGCGGGCACGAGCACGATCCCACCCTCTCGGAGGCGCTCCGGCACGGCGCAAGCATACGGCGAGGGGCGGCCCCTTCCGCGCCGTACCCGTGGGTAGACTGAGACGTCCCGTGTCCGCCGGCCCCTCGCTCTACCGTCGCCACCGTCCGCGCACCTTCGCCGACGTGGTGGGACAGACCCACGTCGTCCGCACGCTGCGCAACGCGGTCGAGCGTGACAAGGTCCACCACGCGTACCTGTTCGTCGGCACGCGCGGGACCGGCAAGACCTCGATGGCGAAGATCCTCGCCGCCTGCCTCAACTGCGAGCAGGGCCCGACGACCTCGCCTTGCGGCGTCTGCGAGTCGTGCGTCTCGATCGCGAACGCGACCTCGCTCGACGTGATCGAGATGGATGCGGCGTCGAACAACTCCGTCGACGACATCCGCGAGCTGCGCGACAAGGTCGCCTACGCGCCGGTCTCCGGGCGCAGCAAGGTCTACATCCTGGACGAGGCGCACATGCTCTCGTCGGCGGCCTGGAACGCCTTCCTGAAGACGCTCGAGGAGCCGCCGCCGCACACGATCTTCGTGCTCGCGACGACCGAGGCCAACAAGGTCCTGCCGACGGTCGTCGACCGCTGCCACCGCTTCGACTTCACGCGCCCGAACGTCGAGGAGATCGCCGGCGTCCTGCGCCGCGTCGCGGACAAGGAGGGGATCGAGATCCCCGACCAGGCGCTCGCGCTCGTCGCCCGCCACGCGACCGGCTCGTTCCGCGACGCGCTCGGCACGCTCGAGCAGCTGACGACCTACGGCGGCGCGACCGCCGACGGCCGCCCGGAGATCACGGTCGAGGACGTGCTCGCCGTGCTCGGCGTCGCCGACGCGGAGGCGCTCTTCGGCGCCGTCGACGCGGTCGCCGCGCACGATGCGCGCGCGGCGCTGCTGGCGGTGGCGCGGCTGGTCGACTCCGGCCGCGACGCCGGCGGGCTGGTGCGCGAGCTGGAGGCGCATGCGCGCGAGCTGCTCGCCGTCCAGGTGCTCGGCGAGGTGCCCGCGGAGCTGCGGCTGACGCCCGAGCGCGACGAGCGGCTGGCGGCGCAGGCGGCGCAGCTCGGCCGCCAGGACGTCGTGCGCCTGCTCGACCTGCTCTCCGACGCGCTCGACGCGCTCGCCAACGGCGCGCAGGCGCGGATCCAGCTGGAGCTTGCGCTGGTGAAGGCGGCGGCCCCCGAGATCGACCCCTCCACGCGCGCCCTGCTCGCCCGCATCGACCGCCTCGAGCAGCAGCTCGCCGCCGGCCGCCCGGCCGCGGCTCCGGCCCAGCCGGCCGCCCCGGCCCAGCCGGCCGCGCCGCAGCCGCACGCCGCCGCGCCCGCGCAGTCCGCCGCCCCCGCCCAGCCGGCCGCGCCGCAGCCGCACGCCGCCGCGCCCGCGCAGCCGGCCGCCCCGGCCCAGCCGGCCGCGCCGCAGCCGCACGCCGCCGCGCCCGCGTCGCAGTCGCCTGCCGCCGCGCCCGCGCAGCCCGCACCGCCGCAGGCGGCGCACGAGCCGTCTGCGCCCGCTGCTGCGCCGCCCGTCCAGGAGACGTCGCCGTCGGGCGACGTCGGCGGGCCGCCGCCGGCGACCGCCGCCGCCCGCCCCGTCGAGCCGATCGCGCCGCCGCCCGCGCCGGCCGCGAACGGGCTGCCGGCGCCGACGACCGCCGCGGCCGTCGCCCAGCACGCGCCGCAGGGCGCGCAGGCCGTCGCCGAGCCGCCCGCCGTCGCTCCGGCGCCTTCCGCGTTCGAGCAGCCCGCGGCCGCCGCTCCGATGCCGGCCGCCGTCGAGCCGCCGGCGCCGCCCGCGCCGGCGGTCGAGCAGCCGGCCGTGCCCGCGCCGCCGCCCGCCGTCGAGCCCGCGCCGCCGGCGCCCGAGCCGGCGTTCGCGCCGGCCGGCGGCACGCTCGACGCGCAGGGGCTGCGCGAGCTGTGGCCGGCCGTCATAGACGCGGTTCGCTCCGAGAACGCGATGCTCGCCGCCGCGCTCGGCGAGGCGCGTCCGGTCGACGCGACCGCGACCGAGGCCGTCCTCGCCTTCCCGCCGAGCGCCGCCTTCTTCAAGCGCAAGGCCGAGGGCGAGGAGTGCAGGCGGCTGGTCGCGCAGGCGCTGCGCGAGCTCGGCGGCGTCGCGCTGAAGCCGGTCTACGAGCTGCGCGAGGTCGTCGCCGAGGAGCCGGCGGCCTCCGGCGCGGCGCCGGTCGCGCTGACCGACGAGGAACTGGTCTCCCGCTTCGTGGCAGAGTTCGACGCCGAGGAGCTGATCGACGAAGACGACGAGGAAGGCGGCGCCTGATGCCCCAGCCGAACATGCAGAAGATGCTCAAGCAGGTCCAGAGAATGCAGGCCGACATGATGGCCGCGCAGGAGAGACTCAAGGACGAGGTCGTCGAGGCGACCGCGGGCGGCGGCATGGTGACGGTGAAGATCAGCGGCGACCTCGACGTCAAGTCGATCACGATCGATCCCGAGGCGGTCGACCCCGAGGACGTCGACATGCTGCAGGACACGATCCTCGTCGCCGTCAACGAGGCGATCCGCAGCGCCCAGGAGATGGCCGAGAGAAGACTCGGCAGCGTCACCGGCGGCCTCGGCGGCCCGGGCGGCCTCGGCGGCCTGGGGCTCCCCGGCTTCTAGGCGAGCACCGACGACCGGAGCGAGCGCGCACCGCCGATGTCCACCTTCGCGCCACCCGTCCAGCGGCTGATCACCGAGCTCGGCAAGCTGCCGGGCATCGGCGGGCGCACGGCGCAGCGGCTCGCCTTCCACCTGCTGCGCGCCTCCGAGGAGGACGCGCTCGCGCTCGCCGACGCGATCCGCGAGGTGAAGTCGCGGATCGGGCTGTGCGAGGTCTGCTTCAACCTCGCCGACGGCCCCCGCTGCCGGATCTGCTCCGACGAGCGCCGCGACGCCGCCGTCGTCTGCGTCGTCGAGGAGCCCTCCGACATCATCCCGATCGAGCGCACCCACGAGTTCCACGGCCGCTACCACGTCCTCGGCGGCGCGCTGTCGCCGATCGACGGGGTCGACCCCGAGGATCTGCGGATCGCCGAGCTGTACCGACGCGTCACCGGCGAGCCGGAGGAGGGACGCGATCCGATCCGCGAGGTCGTGCTCGCGACCAACCCGACGACGACCGGCGAGGCGACCGCGCTCCACATCGCCGAGCAGCTGCGCGAGAAGGCTCCGCAGGTGACCGTCACGCGCCTGGCGAGCGGCCTGCCGGTCGGCGCCGACCTGGAGTACGCCGACGAGCTGACGCTCGGCCGTGCGCTTGCAGGCCGCCGCGCGCTGTCGTAGCCGGTTACCCTAGACCCGTGTCAGGAACCGTGGTCATGAAGTTCGGCGGGACCTCCGTCGCCGACGCCGAACGGCTCAAGCGCGCCGCGCGGCGGATCGTCGCCGCGCGCGAGGAGGGCAACAACGTCGTCGCCGTGCTGTCGGCGCGCGGGAAGACGACCGACGAGCTGGTCGGCCTCGCCGCCGAGATGTCGGACAATCCCGACCCGCGCGAGATGGACATGCTGCTGTCGACGGGCGAGCGGATCTCGTGCGCGCTGTGCGCGATGGCGATCAACGACCTCGGCCACAGGGCGATCTCGCTGACCGGCTCGCAGGCCGGCATCGTGACCGACACCTCCCACACGAAGGCGCGGATCCTCGACGTGAGGGCCGAGCGCATCAAGACCGCGCTCGACGAGGGCCTGATCGTGCTCGTCGCCGGCTTCCAGGGCGTCTCGACCGCCCAGGACGTGACGACGCTCGGCCGCGGCGGCTCCGACACGACCGCGGTCGCGCTCGCCGCCGCCGTCGGCGCCGACGTCTGCGAGATCTACACCGACGTGCCCGGCGTCTTCAGCGCCGACCCGCGGATCGTCTCCGACGCGCGGAAGCTCGACGTCGTCTCGTTCGAGGAGATGCTGGAGATGGCCTCCTCGGGCGCGAAGGTCCTCCAGCTGCGGTCGGTCGAGTACGCGCGCAACCACGGCGTCCGCATCCACTGCCGGTCGAGCTTCGACGACTCCACCGGTACCTTTGTCGTCGGAGAGCAGGAGACCATGGAGCACCCCCTCATCACCGCCGTCGCCCACTCGACAGACGAGGCCCGTCTGTCGCTCGTCGGCGTCCCGGACGAGCCGGGCGCCGCCGCCAAGATCTTCTCCGCGCTGGCCGACGCCAACTGCAACGTCGACATGATCATCCAGAACGAGCCGCTCGAGGAGGGCCGCAAGGCCGAGGTCTCGTTCACCGTCCCGCGCGGCGACCTGCGCGCCGCCCAGGAGGCGCTGCAGCCGATCGCCGCCGAGCTCGGCGTCGAGTCGATCGACGCCGTCCCGGAGATGGGCAAGGTCTCGATCATCGGCGCCGGCATGAAGTCCCATCCCGGCGTCGCCGCGAAGGTCTTCCAGGTGCTCGCCGAGGAGCGGATCAACATCGAGATGATCTCGACCTCGCCGATCAAGATCTCGTGCGTGATCGCCGCCGGCCAGGTGCCGACCGCCGTCAGGGCGCTGCACGGCGCCTTCGAGCTCGGCGCCGACGGCATCGTCGCCGAGGCTCCGATCGGGGAGCAGGCGCGATGAGCTGCGGCCTGCGGCCTTGCTCATCGCCGCGAGAACTCGCCTGCGGCTCCTTCTCGCCTGTGGAGGTGACTCGATGAGCTGCGGCCTGCGGCCTTGCTCATCGCCGCGAGAACTCGCCTGCGGCTCCTTCTCGCCTGTGGAGGTGACTCGATGAGCTCGGGCTACCGCGTCGCCGTCGTCGGCGCGACCGGGCAGGTCGGCACCGTCATGCTGGAGCTGCTGAGAGAGCGCGGCTTCCCGGCCGCCGAGATCGTCCCGTTCGCCTCGGCGCGCTCGGCCGGCAAGGTGCTCGACGGCGGCCTGACCGTCCAGCCGCTGACCGACGAGACGATCAAGGGCTTCGACGTCGCGATCTTCTCGGCCGGCGGCTCCACCTCCGGCGAATGGGCGCCGAAGTTCGCCGCGGCCGGCGCGGTCGTGGTCGACAATTCGTCGAAGTGGCGGATGCAGGAGGACGTGCCGCTGGTCGTCTCCGAGGTCAACCCGGATGCGCTCGACGGCCACCGCGGCATCGTCGCCAACCCCAACTGCTCGACGATGCAGCTGATGGTCGCGCTCAAGCCGATCCACGACGCGGCTGGGATCGAGCGGCTCGTGATCTCGACCTACCAGGCCGTCTCGGGCACCGGCAAGGTCGGCGTCGACGAGCTGCTCGGTCAGGCGAAGGCGATCGTCGACGGCGGGACGGTCCCGGCGCCGCAGGCCTACAAGCACCAGATCGCCTTCAACGCGCTGCCCCATGCCGGCAACTTCGCGCCGGGCGACGACCACACCGACGAGGAGCGCAAGCTCATCAACGAGACGCGCAAGATCCTTGGCGACCCGTCGATCCGGATCAGCGCGACCTGCGTGCGCGTGCCGGTCGTCAACGGCCACTCGGAGGCGGTCAACGTCGAGACGCGCGAGCCGCTGTCGCCCGAGGCGGCGCGCGAGCTGCTGCGCAGCGCCCCCGGCGTGACGGTGCTCGACGAACCCGACGCGAACCGCTACCCGCTCGCGATCGACGCCTCCGGCCAGGACGACGTCTTCGTCGGCCGGATCCGCCGCGACCCGGGCAACGACAAGGCGCTCGACATGTGGGTCGTCGCCGACAACCTGCGCAAGGGCGCGGCGCTCAACGCCGTCCAGCTCGTCGAGCTGCTGCACGAGCGCGGCCTGATCGGCAGCGGCGCCCCCGCCGCGTAGGCGCGGCGACCCGTCGCGGAACCCCGCCGCGCCGGCCGCTCAGGCCGGCGCGGGCGCGGCGACGACCGCCGCCGACCAGTCGATCACCGCGGTCGGCTTGACGACGTGCTTGGACATCCCGAGCTGCTTCGGCTCCAGGCCCAGTGCGAGGCCGAGCAGCTGCGGGAGGTGCAGGACCGGCATCGCCAGCGGCCGGCCGACGACCTTGGCCGCCTGCGGCTGCTGCAGGTCGAGGTTGAGGTGGCAGAGGGGGCAGGGGACGACGAGGCAGTCGGCCTCCGCGTCGGTCGCGTCGCCGAGGTGGGTGCCGGCCTGCCGCAGCGACGCCGTCTTGTTCATCGTCACGATCGGAAAGCCGCAGCACTTGTACGTGCCGGCGTAGTCGATCACGGTGCCGCCGAGCGTTTCGATCACCTGGTGCAGGTAGCGGTCGCGCGGGTGCTCGGCGTCGATGCCGAGGCGCGCCCGCGGGCGCACGATGTAGCAGCCGTAGAACGGCCCGACGCGCAGGTTGGTCAGCGGCCGGCGCACCTTCGCCCGCAGCGCGTCGAGCCCGAGCTCCTCGACCAGCAGCCACAGCAGGTTCTTGTTCGTCAGCCCCTTCTCGTAGCGGAGCCCGGGCTCGGCGTCGTCGAGCGTCGCGTTGACCCGCGCGCGGTAGGCCGAATTGGCGTCGAGCCGCTCCTGGCATTCGCTCTGGGCCCCCTGGCAGGTCGAGCAGATGTTCATCATCAGCTCGGCGCCGTCGACCTGCTGGGCGAGCGCGAAGGTGCGCGCGTTGAGCGTGTCGGCCAGCTCCTGGTTGTGCTCGGCGATCACGCCGGCACCGCAGCAGGCGGCGCGGTCGAGCGGGACCAGCTCGAGGCCGAGCAGCGGCGCGACCGCCTCCATCGAGCCGTGCAGCTCGGGGGTGAAGCCGCGGCTGACGCAGCCCGGCCAGTAGGCGACCCTCATGGTGCCGGAGCCTCCTCCTCGACGCCTGACAGGTACAGGTTGAGCTCGTGTCGTCTCGCGTCGCCCTCGACGCGCTCGAAGATCGCGTGCACGGCGTCGAGGTCTCTTCTCGCCAGTCTGTGGCCGCGCAGCGCCTGCGTCGGCTTGACCTTGCGGCGCGCGACCGCCCGCGCGATCGACGGCAGCGAGTCGACCAGCTCCAGCCCTGCCGCCGGGTGGAACTTGCCGAACCACGAGTTGCCGCCGTAGGAGCGCGGCAGCAGCTCGGCCTCGTGCAGCAGGCCGTAGTCGCGCACGAGCGTCGTGAACGCCTCCTCGTGGCGCTCGCCGTTGTTGCGGTCGACGATCTGGTGGTCGCTGCCGGAGATCCGCCGCAGCCGCATGATCTGGCTCATCGGCGCGACCCCCTTCGGGCAGGCGTCGATGCACATGAAGCAGTGGGTGCAGTCGTAGATCCCGTGGGGGTCCTCGGCGAGGTCGCGCAGCCGCTGCCGCTGCTCCGCGTCGCGCGGGTCGCCGACGAAGCGGTATGCCTTCGCCGCGGCGGCCGGGCCGACGAACTCGGGGTCGACCTCCATCGAGAGGCAGTCCGAGACGCAGGCGCCGCACTGGATGCACGCCATCGTCTGCGTGACGTCGACCATGTCCTCGTGGGGGACGACGTACTCCCGCTCGGGCACCGGTCTGCGGTTGAGCAGCCACGGCGTGACGCGGTGGATCTTCTTCCAGTGGACCGCGTCCATGTCGACGATCAGGTCCTTCAGCACCGGCATGTTGCCCATCGGCTCGACCGTCACGGTGGCGGTGGAGCCGTCGGCGGCGGGGCCGGCGTCGGTCGCGTCGCGCAGGTGGGTGTTGCACGCGAGCGCCGGTCTGCCGTTGACGCGCACGCCGCAGGAGCCGCAGATCGCGGCGCGGCAGGAGCAGCGGATCCCGAGCGAGCCGTCGAGCTCCTCCTTGGCGGTCAGGATCGCGTCGAGCACCGAGCGGTGCGGCTCCAGCTCGACCGCGAACTCCTGCCAGTACGGTCCGCTCGTCTGCTCGGGGTCGAAGCGGCGCACTCTCAGCGTGTAGTCGGCCATCAGTACGTCCTCTCCTGCGGTTGCCAGCGCGTGATCGCGACCGGTTCGGTCCCGGTCCGCGGCACCTCCTGGCCGTTGCGCGAGACCGTGATGTGGTGCAGCCAGCCGGCGTCGTCGCGTCTCGGGTAGTCGACGCGGAACTGGGCGCCGCGCGACTCGCGCCGCTCCTGGGCGGCGAGCACGATCGCCTCGGCGACGTCGAGCATGTAGCCGAGCTCGAAGGCGGCGAGCACGTCCTGGTTGAAGACCGCGCCGCGATCGTCGATCGCCGCCCGCGGCGCCTCCTCCTTCAGCCGCCGCACGACCTCGTGGGCGGTCGCGAGGCCGGCGGCGTCGCGGTAGACCGCGACGTATCTGTTCATCGTCTCGCCCAGCTCGCGCTTCAGGTGCGAGATGCGGCGAGACCCCGGCGCCGGCACGCGCGCGACCAGCGCGTCGATCTCGGCCTGCGCGTCGCGCAGCCGCGCCGCTTCGATCCGCGGCATCGGCAGGCCGACGGCGTGGTGGGCGGCGTGCTCGCCGGCGCGGCGGCCGAAGATCAGCGTGTCGAGCAGCGAGTTGGCGCCGAGCCGGTTGCCGCCGTGGACCGAGACGCAGGCGACCTCGCCGACGGCGTACAGCCCCGGCACGGGCGTGCGGCCGTCGGTCCCGGCCCGCACGCCGCCCATGATGTAGTGCATCCCCGGCTTGATGTGGATCGGCTCGCGCGTGATGTCGACGCCGGCGAAGTCGCGGCCGATGTTGACGATCTCGCGCAGCGCCTCGAGCGTGCGCTTGCGCGGCACCTTCGTGATGTCGAGCGCGATCGTGCCGTCCGGGAAGCCCCGCCCCTCGTCGATCTCGGTCTGCTCGGCGCGGCAGACGACGTCGCGCGAGGCCAGCTCCAGCTTGTTGGGCGCGTACCGCTCCATGAACCGCTCGCCGCGGGCGTTGAACAGCTGCGCGCCCTCGCCGCGCGCCCCCTCGGTGATCAGGAAGCCGTTCTCGGCGAGCGTCGTCGGGTGGTACTGGATCATCTCCATGTCCATCAGCGGCGCGCCGATCCGGTACGCCTGCGCCATCCCGTCGCCGGTGCAGATCAGCGCGTTGGTCGTCGGGCGGAAGACCTGCCCGGCGCCGCCGGAGGCGAGGACCACCGCCTTCGCGCGGAACGCGTCGAGGTGGCCGCTGCGGACGTCGCGCGCGATCGCCCCGCAGCAGCGGCCGCCGTCGTCCTGCACCAGCTCGGTCGTGAACCACTCCTCGAAGCGGTCGACGCGCTCGTGGTGCTTCATCAGCTGCTCGTAGAGCACGTGCAGGATCGCCTGGCCGGTGATGTCGGCGACGTAGTACGTGCGCGCCGCCGAGGCGCCGCCGAAGGCGCGCGTGCCGAGCCGGCCGGCCTCGTCGCGGTGGAAGGTGACGCCGGCGTGCTCGAGCCACAGGATCTCGTCGGGCGCCGCGCGGCACATGATCTCGATCGCGTCCTGGTCGCCGAGGTAGTCGGAGCCCTTGACGGTGTCGAAGGCGTGCGACTCCCACGAGTCGCCGGGGTTGAGCGCCGCGTTGATGCCGCCGGCGGCGGCGACCGAGTGGGAGCGCACGGGATGGACCTTGCTCACGATCGCGACCGACGCGCCCGCCTGCGCGGCGGCGAGCGCGGCACGCTGGCCGGCCAGGCCAGCGCCGATGATCAGCACGTCATGAGCTGGCATGGCGGCTAGCCTAGTCCGGCGTTGGTGGCATATGCCACATGATGTCACCGCAAAGTGGTAACGGGTTTCGCCGTCGCCTGTGACGGGGAAACCGGCTGGTCGCGCTACGGCCGCGTCGCGACGGCGGCCTGGACGGCGCGGCGCAGCCGGCCGACCGTCACGACGCCGCGCAGCACTCCGGCGCGGTCGACCGCCATGATCGCGCCGAGCGTGCGCAGGCCGTCGGCCTCCAGCAGCTCGCGCAGCGACCGGTCCTCGTCGATCTGCCAGGCGTCGCGCTCGTCGCGTTCCATCAGCTCGGCGACGGGAATCACCGGGCGGCCCGACTCGATCGCGTCGCGGGCGCCCTCCTCGCGCAGGACGCCGACGAAGCGGCCGGCCCCGTCGACGACCGGGAACCACGGCCAGCGGTAGCGCAGGAAGAACTCGTCGAGCGCGCGGTCGGCGCTCAGCGCCTCGGGCACGCTCACCGGCTGCTCGTCCATGATGTCGGCGACCCGCACGTCCTCGAGGCGCTCGGTGAAGACCGTCTGCGCCAGCAGCGCCCGCGCCGAGCCGCTGATCATGAAGCCGACCAGCAGGCACCAGATGCCGATGAAGGGGTCGAAGTCGATCAGCGCCCAGAGGCCGAGGCCCATCAGCACGATCCCGAAGCCCTGGCCGAGCCGCGCCGCCGCGCGCGAGCCGCGCTCGCGGTCGCCGGTCAGCTTCCACACCAGCCCGCGCGCGATCCGCCCGCCGTCGAGCGGGAAGGCCGGGATCAGGTTGAAGACGAGCACGATCGCGTTCATCGTGAACAGCCAGCCGAGCGTCAGCGAGACCGGCGTCGTGTCGTCGAGACCGCTCCGGAGCGTGGCGGCGTCGACGAAGGCGCCCGGGCCGTAGACGGCCATCCCGACCAGCACGCACAGCACGAGGATCGCGGCGGTCGCGAGCGGGCCGGCGCCGGCGACCTCGAGCTCCTCGCGCGGGGTGCGGCTCTCGCGGCTCATCATCGCGAAGCCGCCGAGCGGCGAGAGCGTGATCCCCGACACCTCGATCCCGTGGCGGCGGGCGGTCAGCGCGTGGCCGAGCTCGTGGACGATCACCGACCCGAACAGCAGCAGCGCGCTCACGACCGCGGTCACGTACGCCTCCGTCTGGGTGCCGCCGAGCGAGCGCTGGAACTCGTCGGAGAGCCAGAAGATGACGATGAAGAGGACGACGAACCAGCTGAAGTCGACCCCAACGCGGATGCCGAAGAGGCGGGCGAGCTGGATCGAGCCGGAGCGGCCGAACATGCTGGAATGGTGGCACAGCACGTCGCCGCGCTCCGGGCGCGCGCGAACCGACCGAGGAGGCCCATGACCCAGGCACTGCCGGAGCTGCGCCAGCGGCTCGCCGAGATCGCCGACCTCAGCAGCGCCGCGGGGCTGCTCGGCTGGGACCAGCAGACGATGATGCCCGCGGGCGCGAACGAGATCCGCGCCGAGCAGATGGGGACGCTGTCGGGGATCGTCCACGAGCGCTTCACCGACGACGCGATCGGCCGCCTGCTCGGCGAGCTGGAGGGCGAGGAGGAGCGTCTGCGCGACGCCGATCCGGACTCCGACGACGCCGCGCTGATCCGCGTCGCGCGGCGCGACTACGAGAAGGCGAAGCGGGTCCCGGGCGAGCTGGCGGTCGAGATCGCGCGCGCGGGCGCGCTCGGCCACCAGGCATGGGTCCTCGCGCGCGAGAGATCGGACTTCGCCTCGTTCCTGCCGTACCTGGAGAAGAACGTCGAGCTGAAGCGGCGCTACGTCGCGCTGTTCGAGGACGACGGCTTCGACGATCCCTACGACGTGCTGCTCGACGACTACGAGGAGGGGATGAAGACGGCGGAGGTCGCCGCCCTCTTCGCCGACCTGCGCGCCGAGCTGGTGCCGCTGATCGCCGCGATCGCCGAGCGCGCCGACGCCGTCGACGCCGCGCCGCTGCACGGCGACTTCGACCCGGCCGGGCAGCAGCGGGTCGTGCGCGCGGTGCTGGAGCGGCTCGGCTGGTCGCCCGACGGCTGGCGCCTCGACGAGGCCGAGCATCCCTTCGCGACCAGCTTCGGCCCGACCGACGTGCGGCTGACGACCCGCTACGACCGCTCCTACGTCGGCACGGCGCTGTACGGCGCGATCCACGAGATGGGCCACGGCCTCTACGAGGCCGGCGTCGCGCGGTCGCTCGCGCGCACGCCGCTGGGCTCCGGTGCCTCGCTCGGCCTGCACGAGTCCCAGAGCCGCCTGTGGGAGAACGTCGTCGGCCGCGGCCGGCCGTTCGCCGGCTTCCTCCACGGCCGCCTGCGGGAGGCCTTCCCCGACCGGTTCGGCTCGGTCGACGCCGAGGCCTTCTACCGCGCCGTGAACAAGGTCGAGCCGTCGCTGATCCGCGTCGAGGCCGACGAGGCGACCTACGGCCTCCACATCATCCTGCGCTTCGAGCTGGAGCGCGAGATGATCGCCGGCACGCTGGCGCTGCGCGACCTGCCGGAGGCGTGGAACGCGCGCATGCGGGAGTACCTCGGCGTCGAGGTGCCCGACGACGCCCGCGGCGTGCTGCAGGACGTCCACTGGGCGGCCGGCGAGATCGGCTACTTCTCGACCTACGCGCTCGGCAATTTGATCGCCGCGCAGCTGTGGGAGCGAGCGCGCGCCGAGCTGCCCGACCTCGAGGCGTCGCTGGCGGTCGGCGACGGCGCCCCGCTGCGCGACTGGCTCGGCGAGCGCCTCCACCGCCACGGCCGCAAGTTCCCGCCGAAGGAGCTGGTCGAGCGGATCGTCGGCGGCCCGATCGCCGTGCGGCCGTTCGCCGACTACCTGCGCGGGAAGCTGACGCCGCTCTACGGGCTCGACTGAGGCGGGCGAGGAGGCGACGGCCGGGCGCCGCGGCGAGGCGCGATTGTCTGACCGGCAGACGCGTCGGCCGCCGCCCGGCGATAGCATCGCCGCCGGTCCTCCGGGGCCGCCATCCGTTTCGACGACTCTGACATGACCAACACTCCGAGCAGAAAGGTCGACGTTCCGTGAGCGAGAAGACCCCCGTACGCGTCGCCGTCACCGGCGCCGCCGGCCAGATCGGCTACGCCCTCCTGTTCCGCATCGCCAGCGGCGCGCTGCTCGGCCCCGACCAGCCGGTCTCGCTGCGGCTGCTCGAGATCACCCCCGCGCTGAAGGCCGTCGAGGGCGTGATCATGGAGCTCGACGACTGCGCCTTCCCGCTGCTCCACAGCATCGAGGCGACCGACGACGCCAACGTCGCCTTCGACGGCGCGAGCGTCGCGCTGCTGGTCGGCGCCCGCCCGCGCTCCAGAGGGATGGAGCGCGCCGACCTGCTGGAGGCCAACGGCGGCATCTTCAAGCCGCAGGGCCAGGCGATCAACGCCCACGCCGCCGACGACATCAAGGTGCTCGTCGTCGGCAACCCGGCCAACACGAACGCGCTGATCGCGGCCAGCAACGCGCCCGACGTGCCGAACGACCGCTTCCACGCGATGACGCGTCTCGACCACAACCGCGCGATCGCGCAGCTGGCGAAGAAGACCGGCACGGCGGTGAGCGACATCACCAACATGACGATCTGGGGCAACCACTCCGCCAGCCAGTACCCCGATCTCTTCCACACGAAGGTGAAGGGTCAGAACGCCGCCGAGCTGGTGAACGACCAGGCGTGGCTGGAGAACGAGTTCATCCCGACGGTCGCAAAGCGCGGCGCGGCGATCATCGACGCGCGCGGCGCCTCCAGCGCGGCGTCGGCGGCGAACGCGGCGATCGACCACGTCCACGACTGGGCGCTCGGCACCCCCGACGGCGACTGGGTCTCGATGTCGGTCCCCTCCGACGGCTCCTACGGCGTGCCGGAGGGCATCATCAGCTCGTTCCCGTGCGTCTGCAAGGGCGACGGCACCTACGAGATCGTCCAGGGCCTGGAGATCGACGAGTTCTCGCGCGGCCGCATCGACGCCAGCGCCAACGAGCTGGTCGAGGAGCGCGAGGCGATCAAGCAGCTCGGCCTGATCTGAGCCGGAGCAGTCGCGGTCGGACGCGGCCCCGGGGCGGGCCGCTCGACCGTGCTCGCCGCCGGCAGGGAGCATCGGCGCGGAGGGGGCGCGCCGATGCGCCGCGGGGCCTGCGGCGTGGGGCGTCGGCCGTCAGGCCGGCAGCCACCCCTTGTCCTCGCGCCGGACCTTGCCCTCCTCCTCGAGCTGGGGGAGGATCCGGTAGAGGTAGTTGGGCTTGATGCCCATGTGCTCGGCGAGCTCCGGGATCGTGATGCCGGGGCGGGCGCGCACCAGCTCGACCGCCTGCGCCGCGCGCGTGTTCTCGCCGCGCGCGCCGCGCGGCCTGCCGCGCCGGCTCCCGTTCGCGCGCGCCCCCGCGCCCCGGCCGCGCCCGCGCGTGCCATGTCCATCGACGCCGTTGAGCGCGGCGGCGGCCGCCTCCAGGCGGTGGTACTCCTCCAGGAGCGGGCGCAGCTCCTTCAGGCGCCCTTCGATCTCCTTCACCTTTGCATCGAGAAAGTCAGCCACGTCGTATCCGGTCCTTTCTCCTGTCGACTCGGCGGAGGGTGGAAAAACACAAACGTCCACGATTCGGCGCGCTGGCCTCGAGCCGCATCGCGAGCCCCCTGAATTCCCCCTACGTTATGTGTTCAAAAGCGGCCGGACCGCGTGGTTCAGCCGGCTGATCCGGATCTTAGCGCGGCGCCGCGTCACCGGGTTCACCCACTGACGTGAAATGGCGCGGTCGGCCTGCCGGGGCGCCCGCGCGTCACTCAAAGTTGACGGATCGCGCCGTGTCGTCTCACCTCGGCGCCGGTCCGCCGCCGCTCACTGTCAGCGAGCCTCCACCAGCGCCTTCAACCGCTCCAGCGACCGCTGCGCCTCCCGCTCGGAGAGGCCGCCGACGAGCACGCGTCCGGCGACGGCGCCGAGCGGGCCGCCGGGCGCCTTGAACTCGTTGACGTAGTCGAAGCGCGTCGCCGCGCCGCCGTCGCGCTCCTCCAGCTCGTAGACGATCGAGGCGTGCGAGTGGACCGGTCCGCGACCGTGCCAGACGGCGCGCCGCGGCGGGTCGATCTCGACGATCGTCCACTCGACGTGGAGGTGGGCGCCGCGCAGGGTCAGGACCTGCTCGAAGGTCGAGCCGCGCTGCAGGCGGGCCGGCGCGTCGCCGAGCGAGCGGTGGATCGTCACCCAGTCGGCGAGCCGGCGCGGGTCCATCACGACCTCCCACACGCGCTCCGGCGAGGCGGCGATCTCGATCCCCGAGCGGACGACCGTCATGGCCGGCACCCTACCCGCCGCGGACGGCGCGCGGGCCCGGCGGAGGCGGCGGGGCGGCGCGCGCGGCTCACCGCGCCGCCAGCGGCTCGTCGCGCTCCCATTCGGCGAGCGCGTGCTCGATCGCCGCGTCGAGGCGGTGGAGGCGGACGCCGAGCAGCTCGGCCGTGTCGCCGCCGCGCGGCAGCAGGTCGGTCCCGAGGCCGGCCATCAGCGGCCCGACGAGCGCGTGCTGCTCGCCGGCGATCGCGGCGGCGAGGCGGCTGGTGACGCTGAGCGGGGCCGGCGGGTCGAGCGCGACCACCGGGCGGTCGAGCATCAGCAGGTCGCGGATCCGCTCGATCAGCTCGCGATAGGTGACGACGTCGGGGCCGGCGACGTCGAGCGAGCGCTCGCGGCCGGACGGCAGCCGCGCGGTCGCCGCGGCGGCGAGCAGCTCGACGACGTCGCGCTCGTCGACCGGCTGGGTGCGGTGGTCGCGCCATGCCGGCAGCGCCAGCACGGGCAGCCGCTCGATCAGGCGCACGAGGAAGCGGAACGAGCGCGAACGGGCGCCGATCACGATCGAGGCGCGCAGCGCGATCGCGTCGGGGACGGCGTCGAGCAGGACGCGCTCGACGGCGAGCCGGCTGGAGAGGTGCGGCGACGGCGGCGCGTCGGCCGGCACGAAGCCGCCAAGGTAGACGATCCGGCGCACGCCGGCCGCCCGTGCGGCGTCGGCGAAGCGCTCGGCGGCCGCCAGCTCGCGCGCCGGGAAGCCCGCGTCGGTCCCGTCCGCCCCCTCCGGCGGCGGCTCCATCGAGTGGATCAGGTAGTAGGCGACGTCGATCCCCGCGAGCGCCGCGTCGAGCCCCTCGCCGGTGACGGCGTCGCCGAGCGCGAGCGGCACGTCGACCTCGACACGGCCCGCGTCGCGCGCGAAGCCGCGCAGCTCGTGACCCTCGCGCCGGAGCCGCGGGACGAGCCGCGACCCGACGAATCCGCTGACGCCCGTTATCAGGATTCGCATCGTCTGAGAAGCATGACGGGCGCCCGATCGCGAAACGTCCGCAAAGAGCGGGGAGTTCCTTCTCCCCATAGCATTTTTCCGCGGATTTGCAGGAGTTCCTCGACGGAAGAGAAAGTTCCTGCGTTTTGCGAGATTCGGCGTTGAGCCCCCTCCGCGCATTTGTTTCACTGCGCGCCTCCCAGTTGTCAGCAAGCGGTCGAGAGGCCGAGCGAAGGAGGTCGACGGGCAGGATGGCGAAGGGTCGTGGGAACGGGCGGAGAGTCGGATGCGATGACTGCTTCTTCCGCCAGAACCTGCTCTGCGCGCTCGCGGACGCCGAGCCGTGCGCGACCTTCCGGCCAGCCCATCCCGACGGCCTGCGCCCGCCCCGCCAGCTGCGCTTCCAGTTCCGTCAGGAGCGCCGCACGCATGCCGTCTGGGCGATGCCCTCGGCGCAGGAGCAGGCCGCCCTCCACGCCTGACCGGGCGCCCCGCGAGCGTCCCCTCCGGGAACGGCCCGGAGGGGAGGTGAGCGCCGAGAGCTGGCCGCACGGCTAGAGTGTCCCACCCAGGTGGGAAGGCCCCAGGCGTGAAGATCACCGTGCTCGGCAAGTCGCCGGCCTGGCAAGACCCGGGCGGCGCATGCAGCGGCTACCTCGTCGAAGAGGAGGACTGCTGTCTGCTGCTCGACTGCGGCAACGGCGTCTTCGGCAAGCTGCGCGAGCGGCGCGACTACGAGGAGGTCGACGCGGTCGTCGTCTCCCATCTCCACTCCGACCACTGCTTCGACCTGATCCCGTACGCGTACGCGCTGTCGTACTCGCCGCGGGCGAGAGAGTTCCCCAACCCGCGCCCGACGCTGTACGCGCCGCCCGGCGGCCAGGAGTCGTTCCGTGCCGTCACCGGCACGTGGGGGCTCGCGGAGCTGGTCGAGCAGGCCTTCTGCCTGATCGAGTACGAGCCGGAGACGACGATCGACCTCGGCCCGCTGCAGATCCGCTTCCACGAGGTCCCGCACTTCATCCGCACCTTCGCCGTCCAGGTCACCAGCAGAGCGGGGAGCTTCACCTTCGGCGCCGACTGCTGCCCCAACGACGCGCTCGTCGAGTTCGCGCGCGGGACCGACCTGCTGATGCTCGAGGCGACGCTCGAGCACCCGGAGCCGGACGGCCAGCGCGGCCACCTCACCGCCGCCGAGGCGGGCGCCCACGGCCGCCGCGCCGGCGCCGGGCAGCTGGTGCTGACCCACTTCGAGCAGGGCGACCACGCCGAGCGCTTCCGCGCGCAGGCGGCGGCCGAGTTCGGCGGCCCGGTCGAGCTCGCCGTCGAGGGCGCGGTCTACACTGTCTGAGCCGCGCTCGCGCCGACGCGCCAATCACACCGGCTGTCAGCTCGCCGCGCAGATGGGTAGATTCCGGCACATGGCGCCGGAACGCGACCTCTTCGCGAACTTCGAGCGGATGCGGCGAGAGATGGACGAGCTGTTCGGAGACGTGCTCCAACGGCCGGGCATCGCGCCGCGCAAGCGCGGCGGCTTCTCGCCCGCGGTCGACGTCTACTACGCCGACGACCCGGCTCGTGCCGTCGTGACCGCCGAGCTGCCGGGGATCGACGCCGACAGACTGTCGCTGGAGATCCAGGGGCGCGAGCTGGTGCTCTCCGGCCACCGCCACCCGAACGAGGCCGAGGGCCGCGTCTACCAGCAGGTCGAGATCGAGCACGGCCCCTTCCGGCGCGTCGTGCAGCTCGGCGCCGAGGTGCGCGGCGAGGAGGCCAAGGCGATCTACGAGGACGGGCTGCTGCGCGTCGAGCTGCCGCTCGCGCAGCCCGAGCCGCGGCGCCGCAGCGTCCCGATCGAGGTGCCACACCCCTCGTCGAAGCCGACCCCGCGCCGCGGCCCCGATCCGGACGGCGGCTCGGCATGATCGAGATCGGCACGCCCGGGCAGGCCCGCGAGATCGAGGTTCCGACTCAGCGCGCGCTGCCGGCGGCGCTGCCGGTCCTGCCGCTGCGCGACAGCGTCACCTTCCCGGAGACGCTCGTGCCGCTCGCCGTCGGCCAGGAGCGCAGCATGGCGCTCGTCAACGACGTGCTCGGCGGCGACCGCATGATCGCGCTCGTCGCCAGCCGCAAGCCGGAGCTGGAGGCGCCGGGCCCCGACGACCTCTACGAGATCGGCGTCGCGGGCGTCGTCGCGCGGATGCTGAAGGTGCCCGACGGCACGCTGCGGATCCTCGTCCAGGCGACCCAGCGGATACGCGTCGCCGGCTGGGAGCGGACCGAGCCCTACCTCGTCGCCCAGGTCGAGGAGGCGCCGGACGTCAACGGCGAGGAGACGCCCGAGCTGGTCGCCCTGATGCGCAACGTGCAGGCGACCTTCTCGAACATCGTCGAGGAGGTCCCCTACCTGCCCGAGGAGCTCCACGTCGCGATCGCCAACCTCGACGACCCGGGTGCGCTCAGCCACCTGATCGCGAGCGCGCTGCGGATCAGAACCGAGGAGAAGCAGGCGCTGCTGGAGGAGCGCGACGTCGCCAAGCGGCTGCGGCGCCTGTCGGAGATCCTCGCGCGCGAGCTGGAGGTCGTCGCGCTCGGCTCCAAGATCCAGTCGCAGGTCCAGTCCGAGCTCGACAGAACCCAGCGCGAGTACTTCCTGCGCCAGCAGCTGAAGGCGATCCAGGAGGAGCTCGGCGAGGGTGACGAGATGGCGGCCGAGGCCGAGGAGCTGCGCGAGCAGCTCGACGAGCTGGAGCTGCCGCCGGAGGTCCGCAAGCAGGTCGACCGCGAGCTGGCGCGGCTGGAGCGGATCCCGCCGGCCTCCGCCGAGCACGGCGTGATCCGCGGATACCTGGAGTGGATCGCGGCGCTGCCGTGGAGCGCCCGCACCGTCGACAACCTCGATCTCAGACACGCGCGCGGCGTGCTCGACGAGGACCACTACGACATCGAGCAGGTGAAGGACCGCATCCTCGAGTTCCTCGCGGTGCGCAAGCTCAAGCCGGACGCGCGCGGGTCGATCCTCTGCCTCGTCGGCCCGCCCGGCGTCGGCAAGACCTCGCTCGGCCGCTCGATCGCGAGAGCGCTCGGACGGAGATTCGAGCGGATCTCGGTCGGCGGCGTCCGCGACGAGTCGGAGATCCGCGGCCACCGGCGCACCTACATCGGGGCGATGCCGGGCGTGATCATCCGCGCGCTGCGCGACGCCGAGTCGAAGAACCCGCTGTTCATGATCGACGAGATCGACAAGATGGGCTCCGACTTCCGCGGCGACCCGGCGAGCGCGATGCTGGAGGTGCTCGACCCCGAGCAGAACACGGCCTTCCGCGACCACTACCTCGACCTGCCGTTCGACCTCTCCGACGTGATGTTCGTGACGACGGCGAACACGCTCGACACGATCCCGGGGCCGCTGCGCGACCGCATGGAGACGATCCAGCTCGCCGGCTACACGGAGGAGGAGAAGCTCGAGATCGCGCGCCGCTACCTCGTCCCGCGCCAGATCGAGCGCAACGGCCTGCGCAGATCGCAGATCGCCTTCAGCGACGCCGCGCTGAAGGCGATCATCGCCGACTACACGCGCGAGGCCGGCGTGCGCAACCTCGAGCGCGAGATCGGCACCGTCTGCCGCAAGATCGCCCGCCAGGTCGCCGAGGGCAGAGCGCCGAGACGGCAGACGGTCAGCGCCCCGAGAGCGCGCGAGCTGCTCGGCAAGCGGCGCTTCTTCAGCGAGACGCGCAGACGCACCGCCGAGCCCGGCGTCGCGACCGGGCTGGCGTGGACGCCGGTCGGCGGCGACGTGCTGTTCGTCGAGGCGACGGCGATGAGCGGCGGCGGCAAGCTGACGATCACCGGGCAGCTCGGCGACGTGATGCGCGAATCGGCGCAGGCGGCGCTGTCGTGGGTCCGCAGCCACCCGCCGCTCGGCGTCGAGGACGACTGGTTCGCCGAGCACGACGTCCACGTCCACGTGCCGGCCGGCGCGATCCCGAAGGACGGGCCGAGCGCCGGCATCACGATCGCGACCGCGCTCGTCTCCCTGCTGACGCGCAGAGCGGTCCGGGCCGACGTCGCGATGACCGGCGAGATCACGCTGACCGGCCAGGTGCTGCCGATCGGCGGGCTCAAGGAGAAGGCGCTCGCCGCGCAGCGCAGCGGGATCCGCACCGTGATCGCCCCGGCGCTCAACGCGCAGGACGTCGACGACATCCCCGAGCACCTGCGCAAGGACCTCGACTTCCACTTCGTCTCGCGGATCGAGGAGGTGCTCGCGATCGCGCTCGCCCCGAGAGCGGCGCGACGCCGTCCGGCGCGCCGCGCGGCCGACTCGCTTGCGGCCGCCTGAGCGCCAGCGTGGCGGTGCGGGGCAGGGGGTATGCTCGGATCGCACCAGAGCAAGCGGACCAAGGGAGCACCTCGCATGGCAGCACGCAGCAAGAAGGCGAAGAAGGCGGCGACCGCGGCGGCTGCGACGACGAGCCCGTGGGTGCAGCGCCTCGTCGACGACGAAGACCTCCGCGACAACTTCCGCGTCGCCTTCGAGGCGGCGAAGGACGCCTACGAGCGGATCTCCTCCGACGGCAAGAGCCCGAAGGCGCTCGTCGAGGACAAGAAGCTGAAGAAGGATCTGAACAAGGCCGCCGACGCGCTCAAGGACGCCGGCGCCGCCCTCAAGGAGGGCCCCAAGCCGAAGAAGAAGAAGGGCGGCTTCGGCAAGAAGCTGATGCTCCTCGTCGTCGGCGCGGCCATCGCGCTCGCCGTCAGCGAGGACCTGCGCACGAAGGTGCTCGACCTCCTGTTCGGCAAGGAGGAGGAGTTCGAGTACACCTCCACCACCTCGCCGGGCACGCCGCCCGCGGCGTAGCCGGCGCCAGCGACGACGCGATGCCGAGAGGGCGCCCGGTCGGGCGCCCTCTCTGCGTTCTGCAGGCCTTTGGCCGTCGGGCCAGCTACGATCGGGGCATGTCCGCAGCCGATGCGATCACCGCCGGTGCCGAGGCGCCGACGCGCGCGCTCGAGAGCGACAAGGCCAAGCGGATCGTCGACGCGATGCGCGCGAGCGTCGCCGCCCGCGGCGCCGCCGGCTCGACCTTCGACCACGTCGCGCGCGAGGCCGGCGTCTCGCGCGGGCTGCTGCACTACTACTTCGGCACGAAGGAGCGGCTGCTCGTCGAGGTCGTGCGGCGCGACTGCGACATCCGCATCGCGGCCCTCGCCGCCTCGCTCCAGGACGCCCACACCGCGGACGATTTCATCGACGGCCTCGTGCGCGGCCTCGACGACCTCGTGCGCGGCGACTCGGCGCTCGTCACGCTGATGTTCGAGCTGTTCACGCTCTCGCGCCGCAACGAGGAGATCGCCGGCGCGCTGGCCGAGCTGTGCCGGCAGATGCGCGGCCACCTCGCCGCCTCGCTGCAGGCGAAGCAGGACGAGGGCGTGGTGCGGCTCGGCGCCGAGCCCGACGCCGTCGCCGGCGTCCTGCTGGCGCTCGCCGACGGGCTGGCGCTGCGCTTCCTGACCGAGCCCGACCGCGACCAGCGCCCGACCGTCGGCGCCGCGGTCGCCGCCGCGCGCACGCTGATCGCCGACCCGGCGTAGCCGACAGCGCACGGCGACGCCGCGCTCGCCCAGCCGCGGCGAGAGGCGCTCGGCGAGCGTCGTGCCGACGCTGGATCGGCGCGGTCGCTGGCGGCTTCGCCGCTCCGCCCGCCTGCGCCGGGACGCTCGAGCTCGACCGCCGCTGAACGTCGTGGGCGCCGCCGCGGCTGCGCTCGCGCGCGCGGCGGGATGGCGCCCGCCCGCGGCGACCCGGCCGGCGCCCTACGACGCGGGAGCGAGCTTCGGGCTGGTCCAGGGCGCCGCGAGGCGGCGCTCCAGCTCCGGCGCCAGCTCGTCGATCGCGATCCGCACCTGCTCGAGCGTGTCGCGGTCGCGCAGCGTGACGGTGCGGTCCTCGAGCGTCTGGTGGTCGACCGTCACGCCCCACGGCGTGCCGATCTCGTCCTGGCGGCGGTAGCGCTTGCCGATCGAGCCGCCCTCGTCGTACTCGGCCTGCATCCGCCGGCGGAGGTCGTCGAAGATCTCTCTGGCGACCTCGGGGTGGCCGGCCTTCTTCAGCAGCGGCATCACCGCGACCTTGACCGGCGCGAGCTTCGGGTGCAGCCGCAGGACCGTGCGCGTCTCGCCCTCGACCTCCTCCTCGTCGTAGGCGTCGACGAGGAAGGCGAGCGTCGCGCGGTCGGCGCCGGCGGCCGGCTCGATCACGTGCGGCGTGTAGCGCTCGCCCGTGCCCGGGTCGAGGTACTCGAGCTTCTCGCCGGAGGCGTTTCTGTGCGCCGTCAGGTCGTAGTCGCCGCGGTTCGCTATCCCCTCCAGCTCCGACCAGCCGATCGGGAAGAGGTACTCGACGTCGCTCGTGCCGGAGGAGTAGTGCGACAGCTCGTCCTGCTCGTGGGGGCGCAGCCGCAGGTGGTCGGGCCGGATGCCGAGGTCGGTGTACCAGCGCTCGCGGGCGGCGAGCCAGTGGGCGAACCAGCGGTCGGCCTCGGCCGGCGGGACGAAGAACTCCATCTCCATCTGCTCGAACTCGCGCGTGCGGAAGATGAAGTTGCCGGGCGTGATCTCGTTGCGGAACGACTTGCCGATCTGCGCGATCCCGAACGGCGGCTTTCTGCGCGCGAACTGGAGCACGTTCTTGAAGTTGATGAAGATGCCCTGGGCCGTCTCGGGGCGCAGGTAGACGGTCGAGCCGGCCTCTCTGACGGGGCCGACGGTCGTCTCGAACATCAGGTTGAAGGCGCGCGGCTCGCTCAGCTCGCCGCCGCAGGTCGGACAGCGCACGAGCGCCGGGTCCTCGCCGTTCTCGACGGCGGCCTCCTGCAGGTGGTCGAGCCGCCACCGTCTCTTGCACTCGCCGAGGCACTGGACGAGCGGGTCGCTGAAGCCGGCGAGGTGGCCGCTCGCCTCCCACACGCGGGGGCTCTGGATGATCGCCGAGTCGATCGCGACGACGTCGTCGCGCTCCTGCAGCATCGAGCGCCACCACTCGTTCTTGACGTTCGTCTTGAGCAGCACGCCGTAGTGGCCGAAGTCGTAGGTCGACCCGACTCCGCCGTAGATCTCGGAGGAGGGGAAGATGAAGCCGCGCCGCTTGCAGAGCGCGACGATCTTGTCCATGGTCACGATGTCGCTCGTCATCCGGCCCGTGATGCTAGCCGGGCGCGCCCGGTCGGCGCTGAGAGAGCCGTTTTGGCACTCTCGCGCCGAGAGTGCCAAGCAACTGCCTATACTCTCCCGGACCATGCCGATCTACGAGTACCGCTGCGAGAACGGACACACCTTCGAGACGCTTCAGCGGATGGTTGACGACCCGCTCGACGCGTGCGAGATCTGCGACGCGCCCGCCCAGCGCGTCCTTCACGCTCCCGCGGTTCACTTCAAGGGCTCTGGCTTCTATAACACCGACTACGGCACGAAGAAGCGTGCCCGTGAGCTGAAGAGCGCGGGTGAGGGCAAGAGCGGCAGCGATGGCACGAGCAGCGACAGCAAGAGCAACGGCGACGGCAAGCCGTCCTCCGACGGCGCCTCGGCCGCCAAGAGCGGCGGCGACACCGCCGCCAAGAGCGGCACGGCGTCGTCGTAGCGCCGTGCGCGCGGCGGCGCTGACCGCCGCGCTCGCCGTGCTGGCCCCGGCCGCGCCCGCGGCCGCCGCCGACCGCTTCGCCGGCCAGGTCACCGACGCGCTGCGCACGCCGGTCAGAAAGCTCGCCGCCGGCCCCTCGGGCCGCGCCGTCGCCGACCTGGTCTTCCTCGACCGCGAGCGCGCCGGCACCACCTACCGCACCTGCGTCGTGCGGCGGGCCGCGCGCGGCGCGAGAGGCGCGAGAGACGCCCGCGGGATCCGCGGCGCCCGCGGCGCGAGAGCGGTCAGGACCTGCTTCAAGGCGACCAGCGGGGCGGCCGGCGCGGCGACCGTCACGCCGCTGCGCTTCAAGCGCGGCCGCTACGTCGTCCGCTGGATGGTCGCCGGCGAGGTCGTCGCCCGCTGGCGGTTCGCCGTCGTCTGAGCGGCGCGCCGCCGACGGCGCTCAGCCGTCCATGAACGCCTGGACGGCCGCCTGCTTGTCGGCGTCGGAGACGACGAGGCCCGAGCCGCCGTCGGGCAGCGTCTCCGCGCCCGACGGTCTCAGCACCCGCACCGGCGGCGTGCCGCCGATCGCGCTGGCGGCGAAGAAGCCGAGCAGCGTCGGGCCGCCCATGTCGGTGCGGATCGCCTTCGGCGCCGCCCACGACACCCACGGCAGGCGGAAGAAGGTCCCCGGCGAGGTCAGCTGGTCCTTGATCCCGCTGAGGATCTCCTGCTGGCGTCTGGCGCGGGTGAGGTCGTCCTCGGCCGGGTTGCAGTCGTTCTTGCGCGTGCGCGCCAGCGTCAGGGCGTCCTCGCCGTTCAAGTGGTGGGTCCCTCTTCTCAGCCGCAGCGTCCAACCGCCGTTGGACTTGCCGCCGCTGATCTCCGAGCAGACCCGTCCGGTCGTGACGTCGATGCCGCCGAGCGCGTCGATCAGCTTCGGGAAGTTCTCGAAGTCGACCTCGATCAGGTGGTTGACCGGGATGCCGAGGTACTGCTCGATCGTGTCGATCGACAGCGCGGCGCCGCCGTAGGCGTAGGCGGCGTTGATCTTCTGGCGCCCGTGGCCGGGGATGTCGACGACCGTGTCGCGCGGGATCGACAGCCGCGCCGACTCGCCCCCGCCGACGCGCCACAGCATGATCGTGTCCGAGCGGCTCGGCCCGCTCGTGCTCGCGCCGGGCTCCTTCGTCCCCGCGGGGCGCTGGTCGGAGCCAAGGATCAGCACGTTGTTGGGCGAGGTGAGCGGGTAGCCGGCATCGGTCAGCGCCGCCTTCGCCTCGTCGGAGACCTTGCCCTTCTGGATCTGCGCGCTGACCAGGAACAGCGCGAGCGACAGCACCAGCCAGCCGCCGACCGCCAGCAGCAGCCACTTGACGACCCGCCCCGGCGTGATCCCGCTGCCGCCGCGCCGCCGGCCGGGCAGGCGCAGGCCGCGGCGGGCGCGCTGACCGGGCTCGAAGCGGTCGCCGCCGGGCGCGGCGCCCGGGGCGCCGAGGTCGTCGCCGCCGCGCCCGAAGCGCTCGCGCAGTCCGCGCGGCTTCGAGCGGTAGCGCGTGTACTCGGGCTCGCCGTCGCCGGGCGCGCGGCCGCCGGAGCCGGCTCCGTCGGCGTCGCGCCCGCCGCGCTCCCCGCGGCGTCCGGCGTACCGGTCCTCGCCGGCGCGGTAGATGCGGTAGGAGGGCTCCCCGCCGGGCCGGTCGGGCTCGTCTGGGTGATCGGGCATGCCGCGGTCTATAGTGCCGACGATGTCGCCCGAGTGCGTTATCGGCGTCGACCTCGGCGGCACGAAGGTGCTCGCCGGGGCGCTCGACGACGACCTGACCGTCCATCACCGCGTCTACAAGACGGTCCACGGCCTGCCGCAGCGCGAGCTGATCGACGTGATCGTCGCCGCGGTCGAGGAGGTGCGCGCCACGGCGCCGCACGAGGTCGCCGCGGTCGGCTTCGGCATCCCCTGCCTGATCGACCAGCGGACCGGCGTCGCGACGATGGCCGTCAACCTGCCGATCAGAGACATGCCGTTCCGCGACGTGATGGCCGAGCGGCTCGGGCTGCCCGTCCACGTCGACAACGACGCCAACGTCGCCGCGCTCGCCGAGTTCAAGGCCGGCGCCGCGCAGGGCGTCACCGACGCGGTCGTGCTGACGCTCGGGACCGGGATCGGCGGCGGGCTGATCCTCGACGGGAAGGTCTACCGCGGCGCGATCGGCTCCGGCGCCGAGCTGGGCCACATGGTGATCGACCGCGACGGGCCCCGCTGCCAGGGCAACTGCCCCAACCACGGCTGCCTGGAGGTGATGGCCTCCGGCACCGCGCTGATGCGCGAGGGGACGCGGATCGCGACCGAGCGGCCCGGCTCGCTGCTGGGCAGAGCGCTCGCCGGCGGCCGCGAGGTGACCGGCGCGCTGATCACCGAGCTGGCCCACGACGGCGACGAGGCGGCGATCGACACGCTGGCGCTGATCGGGAGCAACCTCGGCGTCGGGATCGCCAACTACCTCAACATCTTCAACCCCGACGTCGTCGTGATCGGCGGCGGCGTCGTCGCGGCCGGCGACCTGCTGCTGGAGCCGGCGCGCAGGGAGGTCGCCGCGCGCGCGCTGCCGACGATGCGCGACCACGCGCGGATCGTCGTCGCCAGCTTCGGCCCGGAGGCCGGCATGGTCGGCGCCGGCGCGCTCGCGCTCGACGAGCTCCGCCGCGAGGTCGCGTGAGAATGCTCGCGCAGAGCGCTCGATTCCCATGCGAGAGCTCGCCAGAGGCTCCCTCTCGCGCGGAGCGGACGAACCGGAGCGGGGCATGGCCGGGCGCCTGATCGTCTGCCCGACGCCGATCGGCAACCTCGAGGACGTCACGCTGCGCGTCCTCTCGGCGCTGCGCGAGGCCGACCTGATCGCCTGCGAGGACACCCGCCGCACGCGCGTGCTGCTCGACCGCTACGGCGTCGGCGGCGAGCTGCTCAGCTACCACGAGCACAACGAGCGCGACCGCGCCGCCGAGCTGGTGAGACGGATGCAGGCGGGCGCGAACGTCGCGCTCGTCTCCGACGCCGGCATGCCGCTCGTCTCCGATCCCGGCTTCGTGCTGGTGCAGGCGTGCGTCGCCGCCGGCCTCGCCGTCGAGGTGCTGCCGGGCCCGAGCGCGGCGCTGGCGGCGCTGGTCGCCTCGGCGCTGCCGTCGGAGCGGTGGCGCTTCGCCGGCTTCCTGCCGCGCAAGCGCGGCGAGCTGCGGGCGGCCTTCGAGACCGACGAGACGCTCGTCGCGTTCGAGTCGCCCAACCGCCTCGCCGCCTCGCTGGCGGTCCTCGCCGAGCTCGATCCCGAGCGGCCGGTCGCGGTCTGCCGCGAGCTGACGAAGCTGCACGAGGAGGTCGTCCGCGGCAGCGCGTCGGAGCTGGCCGAGCGGTACGCTGCCCAGGAGCCGCGGGGAGAGGTCGTGCTCGTCGTCGGCGCCGCGACGCCGGTCGCCCCGGAGCTGGGGCCGGCGCTGGCGGCGCTGCGGAGCGTGGTCGAGGCCGGCGCGAAGCCGCGACCCGCGGCGGCCGCGATCGCCGAGCTGACCGGGGTCGGCGCCAACGCGCTTTACCGGGCGCTTACCGAGCAGGGGTAGTCATCGGCGCTGAGAACGCGCTATTGTCTGACCATCGGACGATCCGAGTCCGATAGGGCCGGGCGCGAGGCCCCGAAACGGCGCCCCTGACTTTTCTCGGAGAATGCTCGTCACCGACAGCAAACGCGCGCGACGGACGGGTCTGCGCGAACTGTGGGACTCGTCGATCGGCAAGAAGATCGCCGTGGCGGTCTCCGGCGCGATCCTCGTCGCCTACGTGGTCCTCCACATGCTGGGGAACCTCAACTCGCTCTACGGTCCCGGCGGCGGCGACGCCCGCGTCGACGACTACTCCCACTGGCTGCGCGACTTCGGCGAGCCGCTGCTGCCCCACGCCTTCGTGCTGTGGGCGATCCGCGTCCTGCTGCTGGCCGCGCTCGTCATCCACGTCACCGCGATCGTCCAGCTGAGAGCGCGCAACCGGGCCGCCCGCGGCGGTCACCAGGCGCGCCGCATCGGCCGCACCTTCTCCTCCGCGACGACGATGGTCACCGGCACGCTGCTGCTGGCCTTCGTCGTCTTCCACATCATGCAGTTCACGACGTTGACGATCGACGTCACGCCGCTGGAGGAGGGCGCCGTCTACGCCAACCTCTACCACGCCTTCCAGGAGTGGTACTTCGTGCTGCTCTACGTCGCAGCCGTCGGCGCGCTCGGCTTCCATCTGCGCCACGGCGTCTGGAGCGCCTTCCAGACGCTCGGCCTCGACCGGCCGGAGCGCAACCAGCAGCTGCGCCGCGGCGCCGGCGCGCTCGCCGTGATCGTCGTGCTCGGCTTCATCCTCGTGCCGATCTGCTTCTGGACCGGCGTCCTCGACGCGCCCGCCGAGGCGAGCGCGCAGGCCTCTGCTGTGGTGGTGAACCGATGAGCAGCATCACGCTCGACGCGAAGATCCCTGCCGGTCCGATCGAGGACAAGTGGCAGACCTGGCTCGACGCCCACAGACTGGTCGGGCCGCGCAACCGCCCGGCGCACACCGTGATCGTCGTCGGCACCGGCCTCGCCGGCGCCAGCGCGGCGGCCTCGCTCGCCGCGCAGGGCTACCACGTCAAGTCGTTCTGCTTCCAGGACACCGCGCGCCGCGCCCACTCGATCGCGGCCCAGGGCGGCATCAACGCCGCGAAGGACTTCGCCAACGAGGGCGACTCGGCGCGGCGCCTGTTCGTCGACACGATCAGAGGCGGCGACTTCCGCGCCCGCGAGGCGAACGTCTGGCGACTGGCGCAGCTGTCGGCCAACATCGTCGACCAGGCGGTCGCGCAGGGCGTGCCGTTCAACCGCGAGTACGGCGGCGCGCTCGCCACCCGCTCGTTCGGCGGCGTGCTCGTGCAGCGCACCTTCTACTCGCGCGGCCAGACCGGCCAGCAGCTGCTGCTCGGCGCCTACAGCGCCCTCCAGCACCAGGTCGCCAGCGGCAACGCGAGAATCTACAACCGCCACGAGATGCTCGACGTCGTGCTCGTCGACGGCGAGGCGCGCGGCATCATCGCCCGCAACCTCGTGACCGGTGAGCTGGAGCGCCACGCCGCCGACGCGGTCGTGCTTGCCTCCGGCGGCTACACGAACGTCTACTACCTGTCGACGAACGCGATGAACTCCAACGTCACCGCCGCGTGGCGTGCGCACAAGCGCGGAGCGCTCTTCGCCAACCCCTGCTACACGCAGATCCACCCGACCTGCATCCCGCAGAGCGGCGAGTACCAGAGCAAGCTCACGCTGATGTCGGAGTCGCTGCGCAACGACGGCCGCGTCTGGGTCCCGCGCAGACCGAGAGATCCGCGCAAGCCCAACGACATCCCCGAGGCGGAGCGGTTCTACTTCCTCGAGGAGCGCTATCCGTCGTTCGGCAATCTCGTGCCGCGCGACGTCGCCTCGCGCGCCGCGAAGGTCGTCTGCGACGAGGGGCTCGGCGTCGGCGGCACCGGCCGCGGCGTCTACCTCGACTTCCGCGACGCGATCCGCGAGAGAGGCAGAGCGGTCGTCCAGGGCAAGTACGGCAACCTGTTCGACATGTACCACCGCATCACGGCGGACGACCCGTACACGACGCCGATGATGATCTACCCCGCGCCGCACTACGCGATGGGCGGCCTGTGGGTCGACTACGAGCTGCAGACGACGATCAAGGGCCTGTTCGCGATCGGCGAGGCGAACTTCTCCGACCACGGCGCCAACCGCCTCGGCGCCAGCGCGATGATGCAGTGCCTCGCCGACGGCTACTTCATCGTCCCGCACACGGTCACCGACCACCTCGCCAGACAGTCGGCGAGAGTCGACGAGAGCCATCCGGCCTTCGACGAGACGCTCGGCGAGGTCCGCGGCCGCATCGACAGACTGATGAACGTCGGCGGCACGATCGCACCGCAGGCGCTCCACCGCGAGCTGGGCGAGGTCATGCTCGACAAGTGCGGCATGTCGCGCGACGCCGAGGGCCTCACCGAGGCGATCTCGACGATCCAGCAGATCAAGGCGAAGTTCTGGAGCGAGCTGAAGGTCGACGGCAAGCCCGACGAGCTCAACCAGAGCCTCGAGCTGGCCGGCCGCGTCGCCGACTTCATCGAGCTCGGCGAGCTGATGTGCCTCGACGCGCTGCGGCGCGAGGAGTCGGCCGGCGGCCACTTCCGCGAGGAGCACCAGACCGGCGACGGCGAGGCGCTGCGCGACGACGACAGATTCGCCGTCGTGACCGCCTGGGAGCACGGCGGCGAGGGCGCGATGCCGATCGCCCACGACGAGCAGCTCACCTTCGAGAACGTCAAGCTCGCGACCCGGAGCTACAAGTGAATTTCACACTGGAGATCTGGCGTCAGGACTATCCGGGCGACGAGGGCCGCTACGAGCGGATCGAGGCGACGGAGATCGACGCCGAGGCCTCGTTCCTGGAGATGCTCGACCAGGTCAACGAGCGCCTGATCGCGCGCGGCGGCCGCGCGGTCGCCTTCGACAGCGACTGCCGCGAGGGCATCTGCGGCGCCTGCTCGCTGACGATCGACGGGCTGCCGCACGGTCCGCAGCAGGTCACCACCTGCCAGACGTACATGCGCGACTTCGAGGACGGCCAGACGATCAGAGTCGAGCCGTTCCGCAACAACTCCTTCCCGGTGCTGAGAGACCTCGTCACCGACCGCTCCGCGCTCGACCGGATCATCGAGGCCGGCGGCTTCATCTCGACGACGACCGGCCCGCAGCCGGACCCGAACTCGATGCCGGTCAACCCGGAGACGCAGCAGAAGGCGATGGACGCCGCGATCTGCATCGGCTGCGGCGCCTGCGTCGCCGCCTGCCCCAACGGCGCGGCGATGCTGTTCACCGGCGCGAAGGTCACCCACCTCAACCTGCTGCCGCAGGGTCAGGCCGAGCGCGGGGAGCGCACCCGCTCGATGGTCCGCCAGATGGACGAGGAGGGCTTCGGCGGCTGCACCAACTTCGGCGAGTGCTCGCGCGCCTGCCCGCAGGAGATCTCGATCGACGTGATCGGGATGCTCAACCGCGAGTACCGCAGAGCCGTGCGCGACGAGAAGAAGGCTCGCGCGAAGATGATCGCGCAGTAGCGCGGCACCCGATCGCTCGGAGCCACGCTGCCGGCCGGCGTTCCGCGATCGCGGCGCGCCGGCCGCTACTGTTCTCGACCGCGTGCCCTACTACGTCACCACCCCGATCTACTACGTCAACGCGCAGCCGCACCTCGGCCACGCGTACACGACGATCGCCGCCGACGTGCTCGCGCGGCACATGCGCCAGCGCGGCGAGGAGGTCTTCTTCCTCACCGGCACCGACGAGCACGGCGAGCCGGTCGCGCTGGCCGCCGAGAGACTCGGCGTCACGCCGAAGGAGCTGGCGGACAGGAACGCCGCCCGCTTCGAGGCGATGATGCCGCGGCTGAACGTCTCCAACGACTTCTTCATCCGCACCTCCGACCCGCGCCACGTCAGACGGGTGCAGGAGGTGATGCAGCGCATCCACGACAACGGCCACACCTACCTCGGCAACTACGAGGGCTGGTACTGCCCCCGCTGCGCCGACTTCAAGGGCGAGAACGAGATCGCCGCCGGCAACACCTGCCCGATCCACAGAATCCCGCTGACGCGCGAGCAGGAGGAGAACTGGTTCTTCCGCCTCTCGACCTTCCAGGAGCCGCTCGAGCGGCTCTACGAGGAGCAGCCCGAGTGGGTCAAGCCCGGCTCGCGCCGCAACGAGGCGCTCGCCTTCATCAGATCGGGGCTGCGCGACGTCTCGCTCTCGCGCGGCACCTTCACCTGGGGCGTGCCGGTCACGTGGGACCCGTCGCACGTCTTCTACGTCTGGTTCGACGCGCTGCTCAACTACTACACGGCGCTCTCGTTCGCCCGCGACGGCGAGGACCTGACCGACACCTTCTGGCCCGCGAACCTGCACCTGATCGGCAAGGACATCCTCAAGTTCCACGCCGTCTACTGGCCGGCGATGCTGATGGCGGCGGGGATCGAGCTGCCGCGCGCCGAGGTGGTCCACGGCTACCTGCTGATGGACGGCGAGAAGATGTCGAAGTCGCTCGGCAACGTGCTCGACCCGTTCGAGGTGATCGACAGATTCGGGACCGACGCGCTGCGCTACTACTGCCTGCGCGAGGTCTCCTTCGGCCAGGACGGCTCGGTCTCGACGACCGGCTTCGAGGGGCGCTACGAGAGCGAGCTGGCCAACGACTACGGCAACCTCGCCAGCCGCACGATCGCGATGATCGGCCGCTACCGCGACGGCGTCGTCCCGGAGGCCGCGACCGACGCCGGGCTGGCGGGCGACTTCGCCGGCCTCTGCGACGAGGTCGGCGGGCTGCTCGACAGAGCCGAGCCGAGCCAGGCGCTCGAGGCGATCTGGCAGCGGGTCCGCCGCCTCAACAGATATGTCGAGGAGCGGACGCCGTGGAAGCTCGCGAAGGACCCGGAGGCGGCCGGCGCGCTCGACGAGACGCTCGCCTCGCTCGCCGAGGGGCTGCGCGTCGTGACCGTCCTGCTGCACCCGTACATGCCGCAGACGACCGAGAAGCTGCTCGCCGCGCTCGGCCGGACGGAGCTGGCGCTCGCCGGCGCCGAGTTCGCGGAGCGGGGATGGGGCGGCCGGGTCGAGGCGATCGAGCCGCTGTTCCCGAAGACGAGATGATCGACAGCCACACCCACCTCACCTCCTGCCGCGAGCCCGAGGCGGAGCTGGTGGCGCAGGCCGAGCGCAACGGCGTGCGGCGGATGCTGACGATCGGCACCGACGCCGACTCCTGTCGCGCCGCGCTGCGGCTGGCGGAGGACTTCCCGCAGGTCTACGTCGGCATCGGCCGCCATCCCAACTCGGCGACCGGCTTCGACGCTGCCGACCTCGCCGACCTGCGCGCGCTCGCCGCCCACCCGCGCTGCCGCGCGATCGGCGAGACCGGCCTCGACTTCTACCGCGACAACGCGCCGGAGGCCGACCAGCGGCGCGCCTTCTCCGCGCACGTTGCGCTGGCGCGGGAGACCGCCAAGCCGCTCGTCATCCACACCCGCGCCGCCGACCAGCAGACGCTCGACCTGCTCGGCGCCGAGGCCGACGGCGTGCGCGTGATCATGCACTGCTTCTCGATGCCCGACCGGCTCGACGAGTGCGTCGAGCGCGGCTACTGGATCTCGTTCGCCGGCAACGTCACCTACCCGGCCAACGCCGAGCTGCGCGCCGCCGCCGCGCGCGTGCCCGAGGACCGCATCCTCGTCGAGACCGACGCGCCGTACCTCAGCCCGCAGCCGGTCCGCAAGGAGCGCAACGTGCCGGCCAACGTCGTGCTGACGGCGGAGGCGATCGCGACCGAGCGCGGCGTCTCCTACGCCGAGCTGGAGCGCGCGGTCGAGCAGAACGCCGCCGAGCTGTTCGGCTGGTAGTGGAATGCTGCGGCCTGCGGCCTTGCATTCCATTGGAAGAACTCGCCGGAGGCTCGTTCTTCCGCGGGGTGGAGGCTCCTTCTGCCGTGACTGAACCGACGCAACCCAGCCTGCGGCGCTTGCGCGCCTTCGGGATCAAGCCCAACCGCGAGCTGGGCCAGAACTTCCTGATCGACTCCAACATCCTCGACGTGATCGAGCGCGCCGCGGAGCTGGAGGCCGACGACGTCGTGCTGGAGATCGGCGGCGGCCTCGGCGTCCTCTCCGAGCACCTCGCGGAGCGCACCGCGCACGTCCACGTCGTCGAGGTCGACCGCGGGCTGGAGGAGCCGCTGCGCGACGCGCTCGACCCGTTCGGCGAGCGCGCGACGCTGCACATGGGCGACGCGATGGCGGTCGACCTGGCGGCGATGGCGCCTGCGCCGACCAAGGTGGTCGCCAACCTCCCGTACGGGATCGCGTCGGGCGCGATCCTGCGCACGATCGAGGAGCTGCCGGAGGCGACGCGCTGGGTCGCGATGGTGCAGAAGGAGGTCGGCGAGCGGCTGGCCGCCAGACCGGCGACCGACGCCTACGGCATCCCGTCGGTGATCGCCCAGCTCGCCTGCGACGTGCGCGTCGTGCGGCCGGTCTCGCGGCGCGTCTTCTTCCCGGTCCCGAACGTCGACTCGGTGCTCGTCGGCCTCTCGCGCATCGGCCCGGCGGCGCCGAAGGCGCTGCGCAGCTTCGTGCAGGGCGCCTTCGCCCATCGCCGCAAGACGCTCGCGAAGTCGGCGGGGATCGCCGGCGTCGCCTCGCCCGAGCGGGTGCGCGCCGCGCTGGAGGCGCTCGGCCACCCGCCCGACGTGCGCGCCGAACGGCTCTCGCCCGAGCAGCTGCGCGAGCTGTGGGCGCGGCTCCAGGAGCCGGCGAGATGACGGAGGTCCTGCGCGCGCTCGCGCCCGGCAAGACCAACCTCTGCCTCTTCCTCGGCCCGACGCGGCCCGACGGCCTGCACGAGCTGGTCTCGGTGATCGAGCCGCTGTCGCTCGCCGACGAGCTGACGCTGGAGCCGCTGGAGGGCGGCGCGCTCGTCGCGGCCGGGCCTCCGCTGGCCGGCGAGACGTGCGCGGCCGGCGCCGACGAGGTCGTCTGCGCCGGCGTCGAGGGGCCCAACCTCGCCGCAGCGGCCCTCGCCCGCTACCGCGCCGCGACCGGCTGGGAGGGCCCGCCGCGCCGGCTGACGATCGTCAAGCGCGTCCCCGTCGCCGCCGGGATGGGCGGCGGCTCGGGCGACGCCGCCGCGACGCTGCGGCTCGCCGCCCACGCCGCCGGGCGGCCGGGCGACCCGGCGATCGCCGCGCTCGCGCCGCAGCTCGGCGCCGACGTGCCGAGCCAGGTCGAGCCGCGGCCGGTGCTCGTCCACGGGGCCGGCGAGCATGTCGAGTCGTTCGCGCCGCCTCCGCCGCATGGCGTGCTCGTGCTGCCCTCGCGCGAGCGGCTGTCGACCCCGGACGTCTTCCGGGAGGCCGACCGCCTCGGGATCGGCCGCGACGCCGGCGAGCTGGCGGCCCTGCGCGAGCGGCTGCGGGACGGCCTGGCGCCGGCGCTGATCGCCAACGACCTGCAGGACGCGGCGCGATCGCTCTGCCCCGCGATCGACGACGCGCTCGCCGCCGCGCGCGACGCCGGCGCCGAGCAGGCGCTCGTCAGCGGGTCGGGGCCGACCGTCGTCGGGCTGTTCTGGGGCGCGGACGGCGAGGAGCGCGCGGCGGCGGCCGCCGCGGCGCTGTCGGGCCGCTTCCCGGGCGCGGTCGCGGCGCGCCCCGTGGGCCCTGATTTCGCGGCCGTCGTCGGAGTACGCGACAATGGTGGCTCGTCATGAGCAACGACGCGATCGTCCAACTCGTCGCGATCTGCGCCGGCGTCGTCGGTCTCGCGGCCTTCGTCAGCCTCGTCACGGTGCCGGTCGTCGCCTCCTACCAGCGGCTGTGGGAGCGCTTCGTCGCCGGGCTCCTGTCGCTCTGGGTGCTGGCCGCGCTGGTCGGCGTCGGGGTCCTCGCCGGCGGCGCCGTCATCTACTACTGGCCGAAGCTCTTCTAGCGCCGCGCCGCAGCCAGGGTCGCGTCGCCTCGTAGAATCGAATCTCCGATGACGCCCGGCGAGACGACCGCTCCCGACTTCCGCGCGCTGGATGCGATCACGGAGGCGATCGCAGGCGGCGCCGGCCTGCCGGAGATCGTCCGCGCCGCCGCCAGAGCGCTCGACGCCAGCCTCGTGCTGATCGACCGCACGAGCGTCGTGCTCGCCGTCGCGGCCCGCTCGCCGGCGGAGGAGCGCGCGCTGCTGCGGGAGGCCGAGGGCGTCGAGCGGATCGAGCTGCGCGTCGCCGACGCGATCGTCGGCCAGCTGAGGCTGCGCGCTCGCGACGGGCGGGCGGGGCCCGATCCGGCGATGCTGCGGCTGGTGACGACGCTGATCGCCTCCGAGGTCGAGCGCGTGCGCGGCCCCGAGCGCGCCTCCAAGGAGGCGGCCGCGGCCTTCGTCCACGCCGTCCTGGCGCGCGAGATCCAGGACCGCGACGACCTCGTCGCGCGCGGCAAGGAGCTCGGGATCTCGCTCGAGCGCGGGGGCAGCGTGATCGTCGCGCGCGCCCATCCCCGCTCGCCGACCGACGACGACTGGCGCTCGCGCCTGCTCGCGCTGGCGGAGCGCGGCGCCCGCTCGATCGCCCCGGGGGCGATCGCGGCGCCGGCGAGCGCGGGCGACGGCGACGAGGTCGTCGTGCTGGTCGCTGACGCCGACGGCGACGCCGGCAGGCGCGTCGGCGCGACGGTCCTGCGCGAGCTGGAGGCCAACCTCAGCGGCTTCGCCTTCGCCGTCGGCCGCAGCCGCGTCGCGAGAGATCCGGGCGACCTCCATCGCGCCGGCAACGAGGCGCTGCTGGCGGCCAACGTCGTCGAGGGCGATCCCGACGAGTCGCTGCTCGCCTACGACGAGACCGGCACCTACCAGCTGCTGCTGCCGCACATGAGCGATCCGGCCGAGCTGCGCAGGTTCTACGACGAGACGGTCAGCAGGATCGTCGCCTACGACGAGCAGTACGAGACCTCCGACCTCGTCGGCACGCTCGAGACCTTCCTCGAGTGCGACGGCAACGTCAACGCGACGGCGGCGCGGCTGATCACCCACCGCCACACCGTTCGCTATCGCTTCGAGCGCGTGCGCGAGATCACGGGCCTCGACGTCGGCTCGACCGACGGCCGCGAGAGACTGTCGTTCGGCCTCAAGGCGATGCGCGTGCTCGGCATCGCGGCGCCGCGCGGGCCCGCGACCGAGCGCGGCTCCGAGGGCGGTCGCGTGCGTCGCGAGGCGCCGGACCGCTCGTCGCGCTGAGCGGCGCGGCCGCGCCCTCTGATCTGACGCGCGCGCTTGCCGCAGCCGCGATCTTGTGCCACCCGGAGGTGGTCAGAGCACGCGGCACTCGGACAGCCGTCCTATGCCTACGATTAGGCGCGTGGCGGGAATCGACGGAGCGGGGAGAAGGCCGGTCGAAAGCGACGCCGACGCGGTCGCGATCTCCCACCTGATCGATCGGCGCGGCCGCTGCCGGCTCGCCTTCGAGCCGATCGCCGACCTCGCGCGCGGGGTCGTCTGCGGCTACGAGGCGCAGGCGCGCTTCCCGCAGGCGATGAGCCGCGAGCGGTGGGCGCGCGAGGCGGGGGAGCACGGGCTGGAGCGCGATCTCGACGCCTTCGTCGTCGGGTCGGTGATCGCGGCGCGGGAGATGCTGCCCGACGACTGCTTCCTCTCGTTCGACCTGCCGATCGACCGGCTGCTGGGCGAGCGCGTCCAGCGGGTCCTGCGCGACGCCGGCCGGCTCGACCGGCTCGTCGTCGAGTTGGCGGCCGGCAGCGCGGCGGTCGAGGAGCGCGACCTGCTCGAGGCGATCCGCCGCCTGCGCGACGACGGCGCGACGATCGCCGTCGACGGCGTCGGCAACGGCCACGCGACGCTGCGCCAGATCGCGGTCCTGCGCCCCGAGTTCGTGAAGCTCGACCCGCGGCTCGTCGACGACATGCACCGCGACGACGCCAAGTTCGTGATCGTCGACACGCTCGGCCATCTCGCCAGCCAGCTCGACGCGTGGGTCGTCGCCCAGGGCGTGACGCGGATCGAGGAGCTCGACGCGCTGATGCGCCTGCGCACGCCGCTCGCCCAGGGCTCGCTGATCGGGGTCAGAGCGAAGACGCTGACGAGCGTCGGCTTCCCGCTCGCCTCCTACGTGCGCGAGCGCGGCGGCGCCGCGACCGAGCCGGGCGTGCTCGTCGCGCTGCTGGAGCGGCCGCGCGCGGTCGAGGCGGAGACGGAGCGCGCGCAGCTGGCGGCGCTGTTCGCGGGCGATCCCGGGCTGCTCCACCTGCCGCTGGTCGACGCCCGGCGCCGCCCGGTCGGCCTGCTCAGCCGCGCCGCCTTCGAGCGCGGCGAGCGTCCGGTCGGCGAGCTGCTCGTCGTCTCGCCCGCGGCGCGCGTCCCCGAGGTCGCGCAGCGGGCGGTGCTGCGGCCGCCCGCGACCCGCTTCGACCCGGCCGTCTGCTGCGACGGACGGGGGCGCTACATCGGCCTCGTGCGGATCGAGCGGCTGGTCGCGGCGCTCGCGCTCGCGCACGAGGCCGAGCCGGTCGCGGCCGGGTGAGCGGCCACCGGGGTCGCTACTCCACGTCGCGAATCTGGGCGCGCACCGCCTCGACCACGCTGTCGGGCACGTGCTCCATGCCGTGGTCGTCGTGCGCGTGGGTGGCGACCTGGGTCAGGATCGCCTCCTCCGTCTCCCCTTCGAAGCGGGCCGTGCAGTCAGGCACGACCGCTCCGCAGAAGAACTCCTTCATCGACGCCTCCCCTCTCGCTTGGGCCTGGGAGAGGCGATCCTACGCGCGTTCGGGGTCGCGCTGCGCGGGTTCGCCCGGCTGCGGTTCAGCGTCGCCGACGGCAGCTCGCCGAAGCGGCGGGCGTAGCTGCTCGAGAAGCGGCCGAGGTGGGAGAAGCCCCAGCGCAGCGCGACGTCGGTCACGTGCACGCCGAGCGCGGGGTCTGCGGCCGACAGCTCGGCGTGGACCCGGTCGAGCCGCAGGTCCCGCACGTACGCGGACGGCGAGCAGCCGAGCTCGCGGGCGAAGCCGGCCTGCAGCGTCCGCACGCTGACGCCGACCGCGGCGGCGAGCGAGGCGACCGTCAGCGGCGCGGCGAGGTTGGCGCGGGCGTGCTCCAGCGCGCGCCGCACGTACGGGCTGGGCGCCGGCGCGACCGGGTTGCCGAGCGCGGCCGAGTGGCTGCCCGGGTGCCACAGCAGCAGCGCGTTGAGCACCAGCTCCTCGATCGTCGCGGCGCTCGGTGCGAGCGGGTCCTCAGCGGCCGCCGGCGTGTCGCGCCGCTGCTCGATCTCGGCCTGCAGCAGGTCGATGATCGGGAACCAGCGCCGGCCGGGCCGGTCGGTCAGGTCGCGGCCGATCTCGAGCGTCAGCGGACCGCTCGGCGGCGCGCCGGTGAGCGCGGCGAAGTGGCGCTCGAGCACGGCCTGCTCGACGCAGACGACCAGGTAGGCCGCCTCGGCGGTCCAGCGCAGCGCCATCGGCTCGCCCGGCGAGGTGACGGCGGCCATGCGGCGGTTGGCGAAGACGGTGCGGGGACCGCTGCGCGCCTGGCCGTGGCCGGCGAGCGGGAGGTGGAGGCAGAAGCACGTGGCGTCGGTCGCGGTGATCTCGACCGCGGCGCCGTAGCTGAGGTATGAGAGCGTCACCTCGCCGACGCGCGCGGCGAACTGGCGCACGTCGAGGTCGGTGCCGCCGTCGCGCACGCGCAGCGTGTGCGGGTTGATGACGCTGCTGACCGCCTCGCGCGTGTCGTCGACGTCGCGCCCGGCGAAGACGAGGTGCTCGGCGAGCGAAGGCGGGACGCCGTCGGTCGGCACGCGCGCATCGTCGATCAGCGGGCGCACGCCATGCGCAAAGTGGATAGCGACCGATTGAGGTGACACATAGCCTCGCTTTACGAGAGGAAAGTGTATTCAGTCGTCTGCCTCCAGGCAGATGCGAGAGGAAGGATCTCACGTCCGATGTGCTTCGTCACGGGTCTTCCGGTCCGATGAGCCCCGTCGCCATCGTCACGGGCGCCGGGCGCGGCATCGGCCGCGCGATCGCGCAGCGGCTGGCGCGCGACGGGTTCGCCGTCGCGGTCGCCGATCTCGACGCCGCCGCCGGCGAGGCGGTCGCCGCGGCGATCGCGGCTGGCGGCGGTCGGGCGCTCGCCCATCCGGTCGACGTCGCCGACGCCGACTCCGTCCGCGCACTGGTCGCGGCGACGACCGAGCGGCTCGGCCCGCTCGACGCGATGGTCGCCAACGCCGGGATCGCGCATGTCGCGCCCCTGGCCGAGGCGACCGCCGCCGACCTCGAGGCGCTCTTCCGCGTCAACGTGGTCGGCACGCTCCATTCGATCCAGCAGGCCGCGGCGGCGATGGGCGAGCACGGCAGGGGCGGGCGGATCGTCGTCGCCTCCAGCGTCACCGGCCGGCAGGGGATGCCGCTGTTGGGACTCTATTCGGCGACGAAGTTCGCGATCGTCGGGCTGGTGCAGGCGGCCGCGAGGGAGCTGGCGCCGGCCGGGATCACGGTGAACGCCTACTGCCCGGGGGTCGTCGAAACGCCGATGAACGACGGCGTCAGCGCCGGCCTCGACGCCCAGCTCGGCGTCGCGCCCGGCGTCGCGGTGAGCGAGTTCGCCAAGACGATCGCGCTCGGCCGGCTCGCGCAGCCGGACGAGATCGCGGGCCTGGCCGCCTTCCTCGCCTCCAACGACGCCCGCTACATGACCGGGCAGTCGATCGCGATCGACGGCGGGCTGGTGTTCGTCTGATGGAGCCGACCGTCCCGTTCGCGTCACTGGAGCCGGGCAGCTGCGTCGTGCACCAGATCGGCGCGGCGAAGGTGCTGATCGCCCGCATCGGCGACACCGTCCACGCGACCAGCGCGATCTGCACCCACGCGCGCGTCGAGCTGGCCGCCGGGCCGCTCGCGCCCGGCTGCCTCGTCGAGTGCCCGATGCACGGGGCGCTGTTCTCGCCGGTCGACGGCTCCGTCCACGAGGGGCCGGCGGTCACCGCGCTCAAGACCTACCCGGCGCGGGTCGTCGACGGCGTCGTCCACGTCGACGTCGGCGAGGACGGCGCAGCCAGACCGGCAACGCCGAGCCCCTCGACGCCCGGCGCCCGCCCGTCGCTCGCAAGCTGGGGTCGGCCCGCGCGCTGAGCCGCGCGCGGACGTCAACGAAACCAAGGAGAGAGGACCACCATGGCTGTGAACCCGGCAGGACTGCTCGACCTCTCGCTCGCCGACGGCGTCGAGCTGACGCAGCTGATCGACGAGCCCGGCGCGCACATCTCGCGCCGCATCTACGGCAACGACGAGATCTTCGAGCTGGAGCAGGACCGGATCTTCCGCCGCGCCTGGAACTTCCTCGGCCACGTCAGCGAGCTGCCGAACCCCGGCGACTACGTCACGCGCGACCTCGCCGGCGAGCCGGTCGTGCTGATCCGCGGCGACGACGGCGAGATCCGCGCCTTCCTCAACTCCTGCCGCCACCGGGGCATGCGCGTCTGCCGCGCCGACCGCGACAACGTCTCCTACATGCGCTGCGTCTACCACGGGTGGTCGTACTCGCGCTCGGGCGACCTCGTCACCGCCTTCGCCGAGGAGCTGTACGACCCCGGCCGGCTCAGAAAGGAGGAGCTCGGGCTGATCCCGGTCACGCAGGTCGCGATCTACCGCGGCGTGATCTTCGGCACGTGGGACGCGGAGGCGCCGCCGCTGGAGGAGTACCTCGGCGACATGCGCTTCTACCTCGACCTGTTCCTCGGCCGCACCGACGGCGGGACCGAGGTCGTCGGCGCGCCGCAGGTGTGGGACGTCAGCACCGACTGGAAGTTCTGCGCCGACAACTTCACCGGCGACAACTTCCACCTCTACACCGCCCACGGCTCGGTCGTCGACCTCGGGATGCTCCCGCCCGACCCGATGTCGCTCTCCTACGGCTACCTCGTGCGGGCGCAGGGCGGCCACGTGCTCCACCTCGTCCCCGGCCCGCCCGACCCGTCGTTCGAGTACTTCGGGCTGCCGCGCGACCTCGTCCCGCAGTTCGAGCGCAACCTCGACTCCGTCCAGCTGGGCCTGCTGAAGGACCACGCCTGGAGCGTCGGCACCGTCTTCCCGAACCTCTCCTTCATGCAGGTGATGGTGCAGGGCGACATCGGCGGCCCGAACGTCACCTTCCTGTCGCTGCGCGCGTGGATGCCGACGAGCGCGACGACGACGCGCGTCTTCTCCTACCTGCTGCTCGACCGCGACGCGCCCGAGCAGTTCCGCAGAGACAGCTACGAGGCGTACGTCCGCACCTTCGGCCCCTCGGGGATCTTCGAGCAGGACGACATGGAGAACTGGGAGGACTGCACGCGCGTCAACAAGGGCAAGATCGCGCAGCGCCACGGCCTCCACCACGGGATGGGCCTCCACCTCGAGCCCGACCCGAGCTTCCCCGGGCCGGGGCAGGCATGGCCCGGCAGCTACGGCGAGCGCACCCAGCTGTCGTTCTACGGCGAATGGCTCAAGTGGATGACCCACGAGCGTCCGTGGGCGAGCTGAGAGGAGCAGCAGAGATGTCCGAGACCACCACCGCCGCCGAGCTGCTGCCCGTCGGCAGCGACGACTACTCGCGTGCCGCGCTGTTCCTCTACCGCGAGGCGCAGCTGCTCGACGACGCCCGCTTCGAGGACTGGCTGGAGACGCTCCACGACGAGCTGGTCTACGAGATGCCGGTGCGCCAGTCGGTGATGCCGAAGGACGGCACCGGCTTCGTCGACGGGATGACCTTCCTGACCGAGACGCGCAACTCGCTGCTGACGCGCGTGCGGCGGCTGCAGACCGAGCAGGCGTGGGCCGAGCAGCCGGGGTCGCGCACCCGCCACCTCGTCGCCAACGTGCTGGTCGAGCGGGGCGCGGCGGAGGGGGAGCTGAACGTCACGAGCGCCTTCCTCGTCACGCGCACGCGCGCCGACCTGCCCTACGACTTCTTCAGCGGGGAGCGCCGCGACGTGCTCGCCCGCGACGGCGAGCGGCTGCTGCTGAAGCGGCGGCAGATCCTGTTCGACCAGACGGTGATGAAGTCCTACAACCTCAGCATCTTCCTCTGATGGTCGTCCTGCTGACGGGCAGCCGCGGGCGGCTCGGCCGGCGGATCGGACCGGCGCTGGAGGCGGCCGGCCACGAGGTCGTGCCGTTCGACCTCGCGCACGGCGACGACGTGACCGACGCGGCGGCGGTCGCCGCCGCCGCGCGCGGGGTCGACGCGATCGTCAACGCGGCGGGGATCCCCGACGACGACGCCGACTGGGAGCTGGCGCCGGTGACGATGCCGGTCAACCTCCTTGGCACCTGGAACGTGCTGCTGGCGGCGCGCGCCCACGGCGTCGGCCGCGTCGTCCACCTCTCCTCGGGCAAGGCGCTCGGCATGCTCGAGCGCGACCCCGACCAGCTGCCCGTCGACGACCGCCACCGCGGCCTGCCGTCGCTGCCGTACGCGCTGTCGAAGTGGCTGGCGGAGGAGATGTGCGAGGCGTTCACGCGCGAGACGGGCGTCTCGACGATCTGCCTGCGGCCGGTGCTCGTGCTCGATTCGACCCGCTACCCGGCGCTCGCCGCCGGTCCCGAGCTGCCGCCGGTGCCCGGGATGAGATGGCACCTCGGCGTGTGGGTCGACGTCGACGACGTGGCCCGCGCCGCGGTCGCCGCCGTCGACTGCCCGGATCCCGGCCATGCGCGGCTGCTGCTGTGCGCCGACGAGATCGCCGCCGAGCGCCCGACCGCCGAGCTGGTCGCCGAGCACCTGCCCGACGTGCCGTGGGTCGGCCCGCCGCTGGAGCCCGGGTCGCGGCGGGCGCTGGTCGACTGCACGCCGGCGCGGGAGCTGCTCGGGTGGGAGCCGCGCGTGCGCTGGGCCGACCGCGCCAGGCTGGTCGCCGAGGCGGCGCGATGAGCGGCCGCGAGCGGATCGTCGTCGTCGGCGCGTCGCTGGCCGGCTACCACGCGGCCCGCGAGCTGCGCGCGCTCGGCTTCGACGGCGAGGTGACCGTGGTCGGCGCCGAGCCCCATCGGCCCTACGACCGACCGCCGCTGTCGAAGGAGCTGCTCGCGGGCAGGCGGACGGCGGCGGAGATCGCGCTGGCGCTCGACGACGCCCCCGACGTCGAGTGGCTGCTCGGGACCGCGGCGACCGGCCTCGACCTCGATCGCCGCGTCGTGCTCGCCGGGGCGCGCGAGGTCGCCTTCGACGGACTCGTGATCGCGACCGGCGCGCGGCCGGCGACGCTGCCCGGCCTGCCGGAGCTGGCGCCCGGCCGTCCCGGCGTCCACGCGCTGCGCTCGCTCGACGACGCGCAGCGGCTGCGCGGCGACCTGCGGCCGGGGGCGCGGCTGCTGATCGTCGGCGCCGGCTTCGTCGGCGTCGAGGTCGCGACCGTCGCCGCGGCGGCCGGCTGCGAGGTGGCGATCGTGACGCTCGATCCGCCGCTCGCGGTCGCGGGGCCGCAGGCGAGCGCCGTCTGTCGCGGGCTGCTGGAGGAGGCAGGCGTGCGCCTGCTGAGCGGACGGACGGTCGCCTCCGTGGAGGAGCGCGGCGGCGAGCGCGTCGCGCTGCTCGACGACGGCGCGCCGGTCGCCTTCGACGCGGCGCTCGTCGCGATCGGCGCGCGGCCGGCGGTCGACTGGCTGGAGGGCTCGGGGCTCGTGCTCGAGGACGGCGTCGTCTGCGACGCCTCGCTGGCGGCGGTCGGCGCCGTCGCGGTCGTCGCCGCCGGCGACGTCGCGCGCTGGCCGAACGCCGCGACCGGCGGCGCGCTGACGCGCGTCGAGCACTGGGGCAACGCCGTCGAGCAGGGGGCGGCGGCGGCGCGCACGCTGCTGGAGGGGCCCGGGCCGCACACCGCGCACGCCGCGGTGCCGGAGGTCTGGTCCGACCACCTCGGCGCGCGCCTGCAGACGGTCGGCGAGCTGCGCGGGGCCGCCCGTTTCGAGGTCGTCGCGGGCGCCGTCGAGGAGCGGCGCTTCGCGGCGGCCGCCTACGACGCCGGCGAGCGGCTCGTCGGTGCGGTCGCCTACGACATGCCGCGCGAGCTGACCCGCTGGCGCGAGCAGCTGACGGAGCCGGTCGCGGCGGTGGGGCGATGAGCCCGCTCGACGCGATGACGGGCTCGGAGCCGGCGGTTCGCCGCGGAGGTGCGTCGTGAAGCCCAGCCCGGTCACCTACCACGCGCCCGCGACGGTCGCCGAGGCGGTCGGCCTGCTGGCCGAGCACGGCGACGACGCGAAGGTGCTCGGCGGTGGGCAGAGCCTCCTGCCGCTGATGAACCTGCGGCTCGCCGCGCCCGCTCGCCTCGTCGACGTGACGCGGATCGACGGGCTCGGCGCGATCGAGCGGCGCGACGGCGCCTTCGAGCTGGGCGCCGCGGTCCGCCAGGCGCAAGCCGAGGACGACGCGGCGCTCGCCGCCGCCTGCCCGCTGCTGGCGGCGGCGCTGCCGCACATCGCCCATCGCGAGATCCGCAACGCCGGGACGGTCTGCGGCAGTCTCGCCCACGGCGACGCGGCGGCGGAGCTGCCGGCGGTCGCGCTGGCGCTCGACGCCGAGCTGGTCGTCCACGGCCCGCGGGGGGTTCGCACGGTCGCGGCCGACGGCTTCTTCCGCTCGTTCCTGGAGACGGCGCTGGAGCCCGACGAGCTGCTCGCGGTGGTGCGCCTGCCGGTCGCTCCGCCCGGCAGCGGCGCTGCCTTCCACGAGCTGGCGCGGCGTGCCGGCGACTTCGCGATCGCCGGGGTCGGCGCGCAGCTGACGATGCGCGACGGCACGGTGACCGAGGCGCGCGTCGCCTGCATCGGCGTCGGCGCGGCGCCGGTGCGCGCTCGCGCCGCCGAGCAGGCGCTCGCCGGCGGTCGCGCCGACGAGCGCACGATCGCGCAGGCGGCGCGCGCCGCGGCGGCCGAGCTGGAGCCGTCCGAGGACCTGCACGCGAGCGCGGCGTTCCGCCGGCACGCGGCCGAGACGCTGATGCGCCGCGCGCTGCACGAGGCTGCGGCGCGCGCCGAGAGCAACGGAAGGGAGGCATCGTGAAGATCACGCTGACCGTCAACGGCAGCCGGCGCGAGCTGGAGGTCGACGACCGCCGGCTGCTCGCCGACGTGCTGCGCGAGGAGCTCGGCCTGACCGGCACGAAGGTCGGCTGCTCCCACGGCGTCTGCGGCAGCTGCACGGTCCATGTCGACGGCCGCGCCGTCCGCTCCTGCATCATGCTGGCCGTCCAGGCCGACGGGCGGGCGGTTCGGACGGTCGAGGACCTGGCGGCGCCCGACGGGACGCTCCACCCGCTGCAGCAGGCGTTCTCGGAGGAGCATGCGCTTCAGTGCGGCTTCTGCACGCCGGGGTTCCTGATGACGGCGCTGCCGGCGGTCGAGGCCGGCGCGCCGCTCGACGCCGGGCAGGCGCGCGAGCTGGTCTCCGGCAACATCTGCCGCTGCACCGGCTACGACGGGATCGTCGGCGCGGTCGTGCGGGCGTCGGCGATCTGCGCCGGCGCGGCGGCCTCCGGCGCGGAGGCCGAGCGATGAGCGTCGTCGAGCAGGCCCCCGAGCGGGGTGAGGAGGCGCAGGGCCTGATCGGCGCGCGCGTCCGCCGGCGCGAGGACGGGCGGATGGTCACCGGCGCCGCCCGCTACGTCGCCGACGTCGAGCTGCCGCGCTGCTGCGAGGCGGCCTTCGTCCGCTCGACCGTCGCGCACGCGCGGATCGCCGCCGTCGACGTCGAGGCGGCCCGCGCGGCGCCGGGCGTGCTGGCGGTGCTGACGGCCGCGGAGCTGGCGGCGGTCAGACCGCTCGCCGACCTGCTGGAGATCGAGTCGATCAAGACGCCGCGTCCGCCGCTGGCGACCGACCGGGTCCGCTACGTCGGCGAGCCGATCGTCGCCGTGATCGCCGAGGATCGCTATGCGGCCGAGGACGCCGCCGAGCTGGTCGTCGTCGACTACGAGGAGCTGGAGCCGGTGCTCGACGTCGACGTCGCGATCGCGCGCGGGCCGCTGCTGCACGACCACGTGCCGGAGAACGTCTACTTCCGCAGCGAGTTCCGCAGCGGCGGCGCCGAGGAGGCGTTCGCCGGCGCCGACCTCGTCGTCGCGCGCACGCTGCGCGTCAACCGCCAGCTCGCCTCCTCGATGGAGACGCGCGGCGTCGTCGCGCAGGCCGAGCCCGACGGCCTGCTGACCGTGTGGCTCTCCTCGCAGGCGCCCTTCCAGCAGCGCTACCTGTTCGCGCTGGCGCTCGGCCTGCCGGAGTCGCGCATCCGCGTCGTCGTGCCCGACGTCGGCGGCGCGTTCGGCCCGAAGGACTTCGTCTTCCCGGAGGACCTCTGCGTCGCCCACGCGGCGTTGACGCTCGGCCGGCCGGTGCGCTGGATCGAGGATCGGCAGGAGAACCTGATGGCCGGCTCGCATTCCAAGGAGCAGAAGCTGACGGTCGAGCTGGCCTTCGCCGACGACGGCAGGTTGCTGGCGATGCGCGGGCGGTTCGTCGGCGACACCGGCGCCTTCGCCTATTCGGCGCCGGCCGGGCTCGTCGACGTGATGTTCACCGCCCAGTCGCTGCCCGGGCCCTACGTCGTGCCCGCCTACGACTACGACGTGCTCGGCGTGCTGACGAACAAGACGCCGGTCGCGCCCTACCGCGGCGTCGGCATCACCGCCGCGCAGACGGCGCGCGAGCTGCTGCTCGACGAGGCGGCGGAGCGGCTCGGGATCGACCGCGTCGAGCTGCGGCGGCGCAATCTGCTCGGCGACGAGCCGACGAGGTCGATCACCGGCCAGGAGTACGACGGCGGCAGCTACCGGACGTCGCTGGAGCGGGCGCTGGAGCGGATCGACTGGGGAGGCTTCCCGGCCCGCCAGGCGGCGGCCCGCGCCGAGGGCCGCCATCTCGGGATCGGCGTCAGCCCGTTCATCGAGGGCACCTCGCTCGGGACGATGGCGCAACTGCAGAGCGGCTTCCCGATGCCGTCCCACGACCACGCCTGGGCGGCCGTCGACCTGACCGGGACGGTCGCCGTCGGCGTGCCGACCTGCAACCACGGCCAGGGCCACGCGACCGCCTTCGCGCAGGTCGCCGCCGAGGTGCTCGGCGTGGGCGTCGACGACGTGCGCGTCGTCGAGCGCGACACCGAGTCCTCGCCGTGGGGGATGGGCACCTACGCCAGCCGCAGCGCGGTCTTCGGCGGCGGCGCCGTGCTGAAGGCGGCGCGGCTGCTGCGCGAGCGGATCCTGCGGGTGGCGAGCCTGCTGCTGGAGGCGCCGCCGGAGGCGCTCGCGCTGGAGGACGGCTTCGTCGGGATCGCCGGCGTGCCGGACGCCAGGATCCCGTTGGCCGGGATCGCCGGGGCCGCACATTTCGATCCCGGCGTGCGCGCGGCGCTGGGCGACGCGGGCCTGCGCGTCGGCGTCTTCCACGACGCGCCGCCGGCCTACTCGAACGGCTGCATCGCCGTCGAGGTCGAGGTCGACGTCGAGCTGGGGACGGTGCGGCTGCTGCGGACGGTCGCCGTCGAGGACTGCGGCACGATGCTCAACCCGACGATCGTCGAGGGCCAGGTCCGCGGCGGGCTCGTGCAGGGGATCGGGGCGGCGCTGCTGGAGCACGCCGTCTACGACGACGACGGCCAGCCGCTGACGACGACCTACATGGACTACCTCGTGCCGCGCTCCAGCGACGTCTCCGCGATCGAGGTCGACCACGTCGTCACGCCCTCGCCGCGCACGCTCGGCGGGATGAAGGGGATGGCCGAGGGCAGCTCGATCGCCACCCCGGCGGCGGTCCTCAACGCCGTCGCCGACGCGCTCTCGCCGTACGGCTTCCGCGTCGAGCGGCTGCCGCTCGGCCCGCACGCCGTCTGGGAGGGCCTCAGGTCGGGGCGCGCCGGCTGACAGGGTCGGCGCGGCGCGCCGCGGAGAGCTGGGGGGCCGGGACTCGAACCCGGATAGCCGGCTCCAAAGGCCGGAGTCTTGCCATTAGACGACCCCCCAAGGCGGTCGACGACGATTGTATGCGGCCGCGGCGGCACGCCGGCTCCGGCCGTCTGGCAGCGCGCCCCGGCCCGACGCGGCTACGATGCACGCTTGTGACCGCGCCGGTCGTCGTCATCCTCGCCGCGGGGCAGGGCACGCGCATGCGCTCCGCCACGCCGAAGCTGCTCCACCCGCTCTGCGGCCGACCGCTGCTCGCATGGACGGTCGATGCCGCCCGGGCGGCGGGGGCGGCGAAGGTCGTCGTCGTCGGCGGTCCCGACCGCGCGCTCGCGCCGGGGCTGCCGGAGGAGGTCGTCCTCGCCGTCCAGCAGGAGCCGCGCGGCACGGCTGACGCCGTCCTCGCGGCGGCCGGGGAGATCGACCGCGCCGCGCCGGTCGTCGTCCTCAACGGCGACGTCCCGCTCGTGACGGGGGAGACCCTGCGCGAGCTGGTCGCGGCGCACGAGCGCGCCGGCGCCGCGGCGACGATGCTGACGACCGTCCTCCCCGACCCGTCCGGCTACGGCCGCGTCGTGCGCGGCGCCGACGGCGCCGTCGAGCGCGTCGTCGAGACGAAGAAGCCCGGCGACGCGACGCCGCAGGAGCTCGAGATCCGCGAGATCAACGGCGGCGTCTACGCCTTCGCCGGCGGCGACCTGCTCGACGCGCTCGGCGAGGTCGGCTGCGACAACGCGCAGGGCGAGCTGTACCTGCCCGACGTGCTGCCGATCCTGCGCGCGAGAGGCCGCACGGTCGCGGCCCACCTGGTCGACGATCCCGCGATCGCGCTCGGCGTCAACGACCGCGGCGACCTCGCGAGGGTGCGCGCCGAGGCCCAGCGGCGGATCCACGCGCGGCTGATGGCGGCCGGCGTGACGATCGTCGACCCCGGCTCGACGGTGATCGACGCCGGCGTCGAGATCGGCGCCGACACCGTCGTCGAGCCGTTCTGCACGCTGCACGGCGCCACGCGCGTCGGCGGCGGCTGCCGGATCGGGCCGCAGACGACGCTGATCGACACGACGCTCGGCGACGGGGTCACCGTTCCTCACTCCTACCTGACCTCCGCCACCGTCCACGACGGCGGGAGCGTCGGACCGTACGCCTATCTGCGCCCGGGGGCGCTGCTGCGCGAGGGCGCGAAGGTCGGCACGTTCGTCGAGGTCAAGAACTCGGACGTCGGCGCGGGCACGAAGGTCCCGCACCTGTCCTACATCGGCGACGCCGACATCGGGCCGGGCTCGAACCTCGGAGCCGGCACGATCACGGCGAACTACGACGGCGCCAGAAAGCACCGCACCGTGATCGGGGCGCGTGTGAAGGGCGGCGTCGACACGGCATTCGTCGCACCGGTGACGGTCGGCGACGACGCGTGGACGGCCGCAGGGTCGGTCATCACGCAGGACGTGCCGGACGGAGCGCTCGGGATCGCCCGGTCGCGCCAGCACACCGTCGAGCGGTACAACGAGCGCAAGAGCAACAAGGAGATCGAGGAACAGTGGCCCCGCAAGTCGTGACCCCGGCACCGTCGTCCGCAGGGCGTAGACTCGTGCACGAGATGAGCTCGGCCGTTCCTCGGGAGAACCCCGACAGCCACCTCGAGATCGGCTACGGCAAGCAGCTGATGCTGTTCAGCGGCCGCGCGCACCAGCAGCTCGGCGCCGACATCGCCGGCAAGCTCGGCGTCGAGCTCGGCGGCGTGACGCTGAAGACCTTCTCCAACGGCGAGGTCTACTGCCGCTACGACGAGTCGATCCGCGGCGCCGACGTCTTCCTCGTCCAGCCGATCTGCGGCAACCCGCGCACCGGCCTCTCCGCCAACGACGCGCTGATGGAGCTGCTGATGATGGTCGACGCCGCCGTCGGCGGCTCGGCCCACCGCGTCGTCGCCGTCTGCCCCTGGTACGGCTACTCGCGCCAGGACAAGAAGTCGGCTCCGCGCGAGCCGATCTCGGCCCGGCTCGTCGCGCGGATGCTGGAGACGGCGGGGATCGACCGCATCCTCACGATGGACCTCCACTCGGGCCAGATCCAGGGCTTCTTCCAGAAGCCGTGCGACCACATGACCGCGATGTGGATGCTGACCAGATACTTCGCCGACCAGAGCCTCGAGGACCTCGTCGTCGTCTCGCCGGACGCCGGCCGGGTGAAGCTGAACAAGAAGTTCGCGGCGACGATCGGCGCCGAGCTGGCGATCCTCAACAAGGAGCGCCCGGCCCAGCAGGTCGCCGAGATCGGCTACGTGATCGGCGACGTGAAGGGCAAGACGGCCGTCATCGTCGACGACATCATCGACACCGCCGGCACGCTGAAGGCGGCCGCCCAGACCGTCCGCGACGCCGGCGCCACGCGCGTGCTGGCCGCCGCGACCCACGGCGTCTTCTCCGGCAACGCGTGGGAGAACCTCGCCGCCGCCGCCTTCGACGAGATCGTCGTGACCGACACGATCCCGCTCGGCGACGGCGCGCCGGACAACATCACGGTGCTGCCGTGCGCCGACCTGCTGACCAGCTCGATCCGCCAGATCTTCACGGACGGCTCGGTCTCCGAGGTCTTCCGCGGCGAGAACCAGCTGTTCTAGGCCGCCTCCGACCGTCGCCAGGGCCGACCGCCAGCCGCGCATGGCACGCGACGCCGCCCACCTGATGGAGCTGCTCGGCCTCTCCGAGGACGAGCTGTGCGCGCTGCTGGCCGTCGATCCGCTGACGCTGCTGTCGGGCCAGCTCGACCATCGGCCGGAGCTGCCGATCCTGCTCGACCTGCTGGCCGAGGCCGAGGAGCGCGCCGGGTCGCCGGTGCTGCGTCGCTGGGTGCGTGCGACGGGGCCGGCCGGTCGCCCGCTCGACGCGCTGCTGGCGCGCGACTTCGGCCGCTTCGAGGACCAGCTCGGCGAGCTGGCGCAGCACGGCTTCGTGCTGCGCGGCGGCGGCGCCTGACTCGCCCGCGCCGCCGCCGGCCGGGGTGCGTCGACCGGACCCGCTCGACGCACCCCGTCGGCCGGGCGCCGGGCAAATGCTGGGGTGGCGCCCCGATGCGGCAGGGGCCCACCGCCGCCAAGCTCGCCGGCATGTTCCGACCGACTTCCAGAGCGCGGCGGCGCGGCCGGTCGGCCGCCGCGCTGATCGCCACCCTCGCCGCGCTGCTGCCCGCGCTCGCCGCCGTCTCCGCCGCGCCGGCCGCGGCCGCCGAGGCGCCGCTCGTCCCGCTCCTGACCGGCGGCCTGTTGACCTACCGCGGCGTCGCCGACGTCGACTACCGCTGGGAGTGGGAGACGCCCGGCTACGTGAAGGCGTTTCAAGGCGCGGAGGCGACGGCCGCCCGCACCGCCCACGTCGACTTCGAGACGGCGTGGCTGGTCGAGGGCCGCTACGCCGACGCGCCGGTCGTCAGACCGATCGAGGAGATCGCCCGGGCGTGGGAGCACCGCGCCGAGATCGGCAGCGGCACCGCCCGGCGCACCCAGCAGGTCTACGACAGAGGCAGGCTCGTCGCGACCGTCGACGCCTCCTGCGCGTGGGAGATCGCGCTCGACGCCGAGCCGCTCTCCGCGCCGCTCGACGAGACCGGCCGCGCGCTCCAGCTCGAGCCGATCCTCGAGCGCGAGGAGACCGAGCGCGGCGGCTGCGGCCCCGAGGAGGGGACCTTCGACCTCTTCACCTCCTTCGACGACCCGATCTCGCAGCTGTACGTGCTCCCGCCCGAGCCGGCGCGGGCGAGCAGAGCGACGACGCCCGTCGACCTCACGCGCGACAACCCGCGCTGCGACGTGCCCAACGCCGTCACGCTGCTGTGCCGCAACAGCATCTCCGGGGCCGGCGAGATCGAGCTGAGATGCGCGCTCTGCGTCGAGGAGATCAGATACGAGCACCACGTCCCGCGGGGCGGCGTCGAGGTCGTCGGAGCCGACGGCACGTGGGACGGCAACAGAGTCCGCATCACCGCGAAGGTGACCAACACGACGAGCAAGCCGATCGCCGCGCCGGTCAGGTTCCGCGACTTGACGCACAGAAGGGACCTGACCGGCGAGGGCCCGCGGGAGCCGATCGCGTTCGCCCCCGGCCAGACGGTCGAGGTCGTCTTCGAGTGGGACAGCGACGGCTACGCCTGGGAGCACGGCCCGGCCGAGGCGACGCTCGACCACGACATCGGCGTCGTCACGCCCTACGGCGGCGCGCAGAGACAGATCAAGGTGATGCCCAAGCCGGTCGTGCTCGTCCACGGCTGGAACAGCGACGCCGCGACGTGGGCGCCCTATCCCGGCTTCCTGAGAGCGCAGAGCCCGCGCTGGCTGTCGCTGGCCGCCAGAACGCTCGACACCGATCCCTTCGGCACCCGTTCGGTCTTCGACAACGCCCAGGCGCTCGCGCACGAGGTTCGCGGCCTGCGCGAGCGGCTCGGCGCCGACCACGTCGACATCGTCGCCCATTCGATGGGCGGGCTGATCGCGCGCGCCTACGTCCATCGCCACGTCGGCAAGGGGGCTGACGGCCGGCCGTGGGTCAGACACCTCGTGATGCTCGGGACGCCGAACATGGGCTCGCCGTGCGGCACGCTGATCTACGCCGCCGCCTCCGGCCGCCCGACGCTGGAGCTGTCGCCGGCCTACGTGAATGGGCCGTTCAACCGCTCGGTCACCGATCGCAAGGGCGTGCGCTTCTCGATCCTCGCCGGCACGATCGTCAACTCGACCTGCGGGGTGCCCGGTCCGAGCGACCTCGTCGTCCAGCAGTCGAGCGCGTACTGGCAGATCGCCGACCGCGACTGGCGCGTGATCGAGCACACGCACATGACCGGCTCGCGGCCGACCTTCGAGCGGTTCGTCAGACCGCGCCTGGCCGTCGGCCCGGGCGGCCTCGGCGGCCCGGGCGCGGGCGCGGCGCGCTCGGACGGGGCGCCCCGCGCGGCCGCGGGTGCTGCCGCCGCGGTTCGCGCGGGTCGGAAGCGGGCCGGGGCCGGCGCGAGCGGCCGCGCACGCGCCGCCGCCGGCGCGGCCGCGAAGGGGGCCGCCTCCGCCCAGCTGCTGGCGGCGCGGCGCGCGGCGCTCGCGGCCGGGCGCACGCTGCGCGTCCCGCTGTCGCCGGGGCGCGGGGCGGTCCTCCGCGCGACGCTGATCGCGCCCGCCGACGTGACCAGCGAGCTGGTCGCGCCCGGCGGCAAGGTGCTGGCGGCGGTCAGAGCCGGGTCGAGCGCCGCCGCCCAGCCGCTGCGCTCGCTCGCCGCCATGGCCGGCCGCGGCGGTCGGTTGACGCTGCGGCTGCGCGGCGGCAGACGGGCGGCGACGGTTGCCTGGACGGCGGCGGTCAGCGGCTCGCGCCTGCGGCTGGCGGCGACCGCGCGGCAGGCGAGGGCCGGCGCGAAGGTGGCGATCTCGGCCCGCTTCACCGCCGCGGGACGGGCGGTGCGCGGCGGGCGGCTGGTCGCGACCGTGCGCGGCGCCGGTGGGCGCGCGGCGCGCGTGACGCTGCGGCGCGATCGGCGCGGCGGCTGGCGGGGGACGACCCGCCGCGGCGTGGCGGGCGCGGGCGCCGGCGTCGTCGTGCGCGCCTCTGCGCCCGGCGCCGGGGAGCGGATCGCCGCGCTCGTGGCGGCGCCCCGCTGAGCGAGACGCGGACGGGCGCGGCGACGTCGCCGCGCCCGTCCGCGCTCACTTGCGGTCCGGCCGCTTCTCGCCGGGCCAGACTCCGAACAGGTGCTCGAAGCCTCTGGCGCCGGCGCGATCGACGACCGCCTTGGTGACCGCGAAGGTCAGGCCCTGGACACCGGCCGCGGTGACGACCTTCGTCCAGGTCGCCTCCTCGGTCGTCGGTCCCGGCGGCTCCTCGTCGTCGATCTTGCTCCAGATCGCGTCGAAGATCCGGCGTGCGAGCAGGCCGGCGATGATGCCGACGACGATCCCGATCGGCTTGTAGGCGAGCTTCATGCCGGCAATCTACCCATGCGCCGCCCGCTCGATCCCGCTCGACAGGCCCACTATGCTGAAACGAGGAACGTCGAGGGACAGGTGGTCGCATGAGCGGCGAAGGGGCACGGCACGAGGACGGCGCGGAGGAGCTGCTCCGCCGGGCCCTGTTGGACGCCTCGGACGCCGCCGCCGTCTCGCTCGCGATCGGCGACCTCCCGCTCAGCGAGGTCGTGACCGTCATCTTCCACGGCCGCCGCGACCTCGGCACGATCCAGACCTACGTCGCGCGCGGCCGCCACGGCGCCGGCACCACCGTCTCGGCGCGTGAGCTGATGCGCGTCCCGTGCGACCTCGACCTCGGCGACGCGGCCGACCGCGAGCAGGCGCAGGAGCTGTACCTGCAGCAGGCGACCGCGCTGCGCGAGGCGCTCGTCGGCGCCGACACGGTGCTCGACGTCTGGCGGGAGCCGCTCGGCGACGTCGCCGGCGGCACGATCACGATCGAGCGCTCGGTCGAGCTGGACGTGCCGCTGCCGGCCCATCGCGTGCTGCCGGTCGCGCTCGTCGCGCCCGAGCGCCAGCTCGTGGTCGCGCCGGTCTGCGGCGCGCGGACGCTGGCGGAGGGGCGGCCGCCGCTCGGGATCGCCTGCGCCCAGCAGGACCTCGCGCGGATCTACCCGCTCCCGGACGATCCGGTGCGCTGCCTGGAGGAGTTCCTCGACGCCGCGGCCGGCCACGCGCGCGAGCTGGCGGAGCGGCTCGCCCACCAGGAGGCGTCGGTCGCCCGCTTCCTCGAGCTGAGCGGCGAGGAGCCGCCGCTCCACTGACCGGCGGCGGCGCCCGCTCCCACTGGCGTGCCCACCGGCCGATCGGCGATGATGGCGCGGCGATGAGCCGCTCCCGGAGGATCCTCGTCATCGCGGTCGCGGTGGTCGCGTTCCTGCTCGTCAGCGCCGCGCTCGCGCGCGTGCTGAGTGCCAACGGCGCCGAGCGCGCCGCGATCCGCGACGTGCTGGAGGCGCAGGCCAGCGGCGACGCCGCCGCGCTGGCCGAGCGGATCGACGGCTGCGCCGAGGACCCGGCCTGCCGCGCCACGGCCGCCCGCAACGCCGCGCGGCTGAGATCGGAGGGCGAGCTGGAGGTCGTCCGCCTCGACCTCTCGACCGACTTCTCGCTCGGCGGCACCACCGGAACCGCGCGGGTCGTCTGGAAGACGCCGACCCGCCTGACGGTCGTCCAATGCGCCCGCGTCCGCCGCGGCGGCGACGTGATCGGCGGCCTCGACGTCCGCGTCCTCGCCCTCAGCCGCCCGATCGACCGCGAGAGCAGCTGCCCGTAGCGCCGCCGGCAAGCGCCTGCCGATCGGCGTCGTCGGAAGCGGCGAGCGACGAGCGTCTGTCAGATTGCTGACGTCACTCTGGTCGCGCCGCAACTGTCGAGTGCCTCCCGTACTCTCCACCAGCGTCGATGCGGATCCGCCAGTCGTTGCCTGCCATCCTGAGCGTCCTGCTGCTCGCCTTCGCGGCGGCGCTGCTGCCCGCATCCGCGGGTGCCGAGGAGACGCCTGACGGCGGCGGCCCCGGCGGCGCGATCACGCCGGTCGGGTCGACGGCGCCGCCCTCGACGCAGGTCACCGTCCCCGGCGGCAGACCGCTCTTCCTCGACGGCCAGGACGGCCGCCGCCTGATCGACGGTCCCTGGCTGTTCCGCTTCGACCCGACCGACGTCGGCGTCGCCCAGCGCTTCTTCGCCCAGACCTCCGTCAGCGGCTGGTTCGGCACGACGGCGCCGAACGTCTGGAACGTCGGCGGCACCTCGAAGGTCTCCTACGAGGGCGCGATCGGCTGGTACCGCAAGGACTTCCGCCTGCCAAGAGGCGCCAGAGCCGACGCCTGGATCGCCCGCTTCGAGGCGGTCAACTTCCGCGCCACGGTCTGGCTCAACGGCCGCAAGCTCGGCGAGCACGTCGGCGGCTACACGCCGTTCGAGGTCGTCCTCAGGGGGATCAGGAGAAACGGCGTCAACCGGCTCGTCGTCCGCGCCGACAACCGCCGCGCGATGCCGCCCGGCGTCGCCAGCCAGCCGATCCCGCCGACCGGCTGGTGGAACTACGGCGGCCTCCAGCGCGAGGTCTACCTGCGCGGCGTCGAGCGCGTCGATATCCAGGACGTCTTCGTCGACCCGAGATTGTCGCCGTCGCGCGCGACCGCCGTCGTCAACGCGACCGCGACCGTCCGCAACTTCACCCGCACCAGCCAGCTGGTGACCCTCACCGGCCGCTTCGGCAGACAGGCGATCGCGTTCGGCTCGCTCTCGGTGCCGGCCGGCCAGAGCGCGACCTTCGCCGGCAGAGTGACCGTCAGACGGCCGAAGCTGTGGTCGCCGGCGAAGCCCAACCTCTACCGCGTGCGGCTCGCCGCGAGCGCGATGGCGCCGAGAGAGAGAAGAGCGACGCCGGTCGCCGGCTACACGCTCGAGACGGGCATCCGCTCGCTCGTCGTCTCCAGATCCGGCCAGCTCCTGCTCAACGGCCAGATCGTCCGCTTCCGCGGCGTCGCGATCCACGAGGACACGATCGCGCGCGGCTCGGCGATGACGAACGCCGACCGCGCCAAGCTCGTCGACCTGGTGCGCGACTCCGGCTCGACGCTCCTGCGCGCGCACTACCCACTCCACCCGCACTTCCAGGAGCTGGCCAATCGCAGAGGCCTGCTGATCTGGTCGGAGATCCCCTCGACCTACCAGCTGATGGAGCCCGACCTCGGCCGCCCCGTCTTCAGACGGCTGGCGCTGCAGGAGCTGAGAGAGGACGTGCTCGCCAACCGCAACCACCCGTCGGTCGCGGTCTGGTCGGTCGGCAACGAGATGGCGAGCAACGCGGGCCGCAACCAGACCTGGTACCTGAGAGCGGGCGCCGACCTGATCAAGCAGCTGAAGCCCGGCGCGCTCGTCGGCCTCGCCTTCGCCGGCCACCCCGAGACCGCCTGCCAGCCCGGCTACGCCCCGATCGACGTGATCGGCATGAACGACTACTTCGGCTGGTACACGGGCTACAACGGCAACATCGCCGACCGCGAGCTGCTCGAGCCCTACCTCGACTACCTGCGCAAGTGCTACCCGCGTCAGGCGCTCGCCGTGACCGAGTACGGCGCCGAGGCCAACCGCGACGGCCCGGCCGACGAGAAGGGCACGTACGAGTTCCAGAGAGAGTTCCTGCAGTACCACCTCGCGACGTTCGCCCGCAAGCCGTGGCTCAGCGGCAGCGTCTACTGGGCGCTGCAGGAGTTCCGCATCCGCAACGGCTGGGGCGGCGGCAACCCGTGGTCGTCCCCGCCGATCCACCAGAAGGGGCTCGTGCGGCTCGACTTCTCGCGCAAGCCCGCCTACGACGTGCTGCGGACCAGCTCCCGCTCGGCCCGCCAGTACGTGCCGCGCGGCCGCGCCGGCAAATAGCGGCCGGGCCGCTCGCCGGCAGCGCTCGCCGCCGCGGCGAGCGGCCGGCTACGGCACCTGCTCGGGCGTCCGCTCCGGCGCCGGGACGTGCTCGCGCCGGCGGGCCGGCGGCGGCGTCAGGTCGCCGAGGCGGACGGTGCCGCGCAGGCGCACGCGCGCGGGAACCGCGTCGGGAAGCGGCAGGCCGCCCGGCGTCGGATCGCGCGGCGGCTCCGGCGTGACGCGGTCGTTGCCGCCGCCGCCGCTGTCGTCCTCCTCCGGCGGCGCCCAGGTGGAGACGACGCGCTCGTCGCGCAGCAGCGGGAGCAGCAGCAGCATCGCGAAGCCGATGCCCAGCAGATGCAGTCCTCCGAAGATGACGACGATCAGCGTCTCTTCGCCCATGCATGCAGGGTACCGCCGTGGAGCGGCCCGCGGTGGCTTTTGGGACGCGGCGCATGAAGGGCGCGGCCCGCGATGTCCGAATGCTCTACCCTTGTTCGCCGCTCATGGCTGCTGAAGAGACCACACTCACCGTCGCTCCCCGCGAGATCGAGGGCTCACGCGCTGTCCGCCGCCTCCGTCGCAGCGGGCTCGTGCCGGGCATCGTCTACGGCGGGGACGCTGACCCCGTCCCGTTCCAGGTCGACGCCCGCGAGCTGCGGAATGCCCTGGCTCACGGCGGCGCCGTCATCCAGCTGACGCTCGATGGCGCGAAGACCCCGGTCGTCCTCAAGGACCATCACCGCCACCCGGTGTCGGGGAACATGCTGCACGTCGACCTGCTCCGCGTCGACCTCTCCCAGAGAATCACCGCGACCACGATCGTCGAGCTGATCAACGCCGAGGACGCGCCGGGCATCAAGACCGGCGGCGTGCTCGAGCAGGTCACGCGCGAGATCAACATAGAGGCGCTGCCGACCGAGATCCCCGAGGTCATCGAGCTGGACGTCTCGCATCTCGCGATCGGCGACAGCGTCTACCTGTCGGACCTGAAGCCGCCGGAGGGCGTCGCGCTGCTCGACGACCTCGACGAGACGGTGCTCGCCAGCGTCCTCGCGCCGCGGCTGTCGGTCGAGTCCGAGGACGAGATCGAGACGGAGACCGAGGTCGCGGGCGAAAAGCCGGCCGAGGCGGCCTCCGAGGGCGAGGGCTCCGAGGGGTAGCCGACGATGCGCCTGGGGCGGTCCGCCGCGGGCGCGTCGCCGGTCGACTGGCTCGTCGTCGGGCTGGGCAACCCCGGCTCGCAGTACGCCGCGACGCGCCACAACATCGGCTTCGAGGTCGCGAACCTGCTCGCGCAGCGCTGGCAGCTGCCGCGCGCGAAGAGAAAGTTCGCCGGCCTCGTCACCGACGGCCGGATCGGGGCGGGCGGAGGCGTCTCGCCGCGCGTCGCCGTCATCCTGCCGCAGACCTACATGAACGAGTCGGGCCGCTCCGTCGGCCCGGCCCGCGGCGCCTACAAGGTGCCGCTGGAGAGAGTGCTCGTGCTGCACGACGAGATCGATCTGCCGTTCGGCGACATCCGCGCCCGCGTCGGCGGCGGCCTCGCCGGCCACAACGGCCTCAAGTCGCTCAAGCGCGAGCTGGGCAGCGCTGACTTCGGACGCGTCCGGATCGGCGTCGACCGGCCCGACAGCACCGATCCCGACCGCGTCGCCGCCTACGTGCTCGGCAGATTCCGCGAGCCGAAGGCCGACGTCGAGTCGCTGATCGAACGCTCCGCCGACGTCGCCGAGCGGATCGTGCTCGGCGAGACCGAGCTGGGATAGCGGCGGCGCGCCCTCCGCAGGCCCCGCGCCGGCGGGGGCCGCGGTCCGGTTGCTTAGCCCCGGATGAGAATCACGCCCTAGACTTAGCGCAAGGCGCCGGCCGCTCCTCGCGGTCGCTGCGCCTGTCCTCGTTCAATGCTGAAGCCACTCCTCGCATACGCCGCCGACGACCCTGCGGCGACCGCGCTCGGGCGCGACGGCGGTCGCGCCTTCGTCTCGCAGTCGCTGCGCCCGTACGTCGTCGCGGCGCTCGCCGAGCAGGACGCCGCCCGCCCGCTGCTCGTCGTCGCGGGTGACGACCGCCAGGCGCGCGACCTCGCCGCCGACCTGCGCACGTGGCTCCATCCCCGCCCGGTCCGCATCTATCCCTCCCGCGGCGTCGCCTACGAGTCCCACCTCGCGCCGCCGCCGCACCTCGTCGGCCTCCGCGTCGCGGCGCTCGACGCGCTCGTCGGCGAGCGGCCGGCCGACGCGGCGGCGCCGGTCGTCGTCGTCTCCGCGGTCGCGCTGTCGGAGAAGGTCCCCGACCCGGCGCTGCGCCCGCACGGCTTCACGCTGACCGTCGGCGAGCTGCTCGACCTCGACGAGACCGCCGAGGATCTCGTCGCGGCCGGCTACGAGCGCGTCGACCAGGTCGAGGACCGCGGCCAGTTCGCGATCCGCGGCGGCCTGCTCGACCTCTACCCGGCGACCGAGGACCGCGCGGTCCGCGTCGACCTGTTCGGCGACGAGATCGAGTCGCTGCGGTGGTTCTCGACCTTCACGCAGCGCTCGCTCGGCGACGCCGAGACGGTCGAGGTCGCGCCGGCCGCCGAGCTCGCCGCCGAGCATCGCGAGCTGGCCGAGATCGCCGCGCTCGAGGACCCGGACGCCCGCCCCGACGTCGCCGAGCTGCTGCCGGTCAAGGACTTCCACGCGATGCTCGAGCTGGTCCCCGACGCGGCCGTGCTGATCGCCGCCGAGGAGGAGATCGCGCCGGCGCTGAAGGACCACTGGCAGGACGTCTGCACCGCCTTCCACGCCGACGACGCGCACGACCTCTACGTCGCGCCGGAGGCGGTCGAGGCGGCGCTCGGCGAGCGCGCGAGAATCCACCTCTCCTCGATCGACTCCGGCCAGTCGCTCGCGTTCCGCGGACAGACCGCCGACGTCGCCGCGCGCGGCGTCAAGGAGGCCGAGCCGGAGCTGGAGAAGCTCGTCCGCTCCGGCTACCGCACGGTCGTCGCGTTCGGCCGCAGAGGGGAGGGCGAGCGCGCCGCCTACAACCTCGGCCGCATGAAGGTCCGCTGGGTCGACGGCGATGCCCCGCGCGGCGCCGACCTCGCGTTCGTCGAGGCGCGGCTGCGCGACGGCTTCGTCGCCCCCGGCTTCAGACTGGCGGTGCTGCCCGAGCACCGGCTGTTCCACCGCCGCCCGGCCCGCACCGCCGGCCGCGGCGCCGCCGGCACGCGCCGCGGCGCGCTGCGCTCCTTCACCGACCTGCGCACCGGCGACATCGTCGTCCACGAGGACCACGGCCTCGCCCGCTTCGCCGGCTTCGACACCAAGACGGTCGCCGGCGTCACGCGCGACTACCTCGAGCTCGAGTACGCCGGCAGCGACAAGGTCTTCATGCCGGTCGACCAGTTCGCGAAGATCTCGCGCTACGTCGGCGCCGGCGGCGACCACCCGCCGCTCTCGAAGCTCGGCGGCAGACGCTGGGACACGCTCAAGGCGCGGGCACGCAGGGCGGCGCAGGAGATGGCCGGCGAGCTGCTCAACCTCTACGCCGAGCGCAAGCGCCGCGAGGGCCACGCCTTCCCGCCCGACAGCGACTGGATGCGCGAGTTCGAGGACGCCTGGCCCTACCGCGAGACACCCGACCAGCGCGAGGCGATCGACCAGGTCAAGGCCGACATGGAGACGGCCCGCCCGATGGACCGCCTGATCTGCGGCGACGTCGGCTACGGCAAGACGGAGGTGGCGCTGCGGGCCGCCTTCAAGGCCGCCAACGACGGCAGACAGGTGATGGTCCTTGTCCCCACGACGATCCTCGCCCAACAGCACTACGGCACCTTCTCGGAGCGGTTGAAGGACTACCCGTTCACGATCGAGCACGTCTCGCGCTTCCGCCCGGTGGCGGAGCAGAGAGCGGCGATCAACGCCTTCGTCGAGGGCAGGGTCGACATCCTCGTCGGCACCCACCGGCTGCTGTCGCGCGACGTGCGCCCGAAGGACCTCGGCCTGCTGATCGTCGACGAGGAGCAGCGCTTCGGCGTCAAGCAGAAGGAGCTGCTGCGCCAGCTGAAGCTGAAGGTCGACGTGATAGCGATGTCGGCGACCCCGATCCCGCGCACGCTGCAGATGTCGATCGCCGGCATCCGCGACATCTCGGTGATCGAGACGCCGCCGGAGGGGCGGCGGCCGGTCAAGACCTACGTCGGCGAGTACGACGAGCAGCTCGTGAAGGCGGCGATCGAGCGCGAGCGAACGCGCGGCGGCCAGGCGTTCTTCCTCCACAATCGCGTCGAGTCGATCGACGAGACGGCCGAGCGTCTGCGCGGCCTCTGCCCGGAGGCGACCTTCGAGGTCGCCCACGGCCAGCTCGACGAGAGGGAGCTGGAGAAGCGGATGCTGCGCTTCCTGCGCGGCGAGGCCGACGTGCTCGTCGCCACCTCGATCATCGAGTCCGGGATCGACATCCCGCAGGCGAACACGTTGATCGTCGAGCGCGCCGACATGTTCGGCCTCTCGCAGCTCTACCAGATCCGCGGCCGCGTCGGCCGCTCGCGCGAGCGCGCCTACGCCTACCTGCTCTACCCCTCCGCCGCCTCGCTGACCGCCGACGCGGCGCAGCGGCTGTCGGCGCTGTCGGACTACACCGAGCTCGGCGCCGGCTTCAAGGTCGCGATGCGCGACCTCGAGATCCGCGGCGCCGGCAACCTGCTCGGCGACGAGCAGTCCGGCCACGTCGCCGCGCTCGGCTTCGAGCTGTACATGCAGATGCTCGACGAGGCCGTCGCGGAGCTCGACGGCGACGGCCGCCGCGAGGAGGCGCCGGAGCCGGTCCGGCTCGACGTCAACGTCGACGCCTACGTGCCGGCCGACTACATCCCCTACGAGCAGGCGAAGATCGACGTCCACCGCCGGATCGCGGGCGCGCGCGAGGTCGCCGAGCTGCACGAGCTCAAGTCCGAGCTGGCCGACCGCTTCGGCGAGCCGCCCGAGCCGCTGCACAACCTGCTGCTGCTGCAGCAGGCCCGCATCAAGCTCGGCGAGGCTGGCGCTCGCGCGGTGAGCTTCCGAGCCGGTAGGCTCGCCGTCACGCCGATCGAGCTCGACTCGCGCAGGGCGAAGCGGATGCGCGAGGAGATCCCGGAGGCGTTGTACGAATCGGGGAAGTCGCAGTTGTCTGTGCGCGTGCCGGACGATCCGGCCGCGCGTTTTCCGGCGGTCGTGCGCGCTGCCGACGTGCTGCTCGCGGTCACTCGCGAGGCAGCCTGAATGGCACGTCAGCGGGCAATCACTAAAGATCGTCTAATAATCGGTTGAACTGACGCAACGAGCAAGGAGAGTCCTGTACAGTGCTCACGCCCGTGACCAAGACAGTGCGCATCTTCCTGGCGCTCAGCGCCTTTTTCATGCTCTCGTTCACCGTCGCCGCCTGCGGCGGTGACGACGACAGCAACGACATTCCCAGCAACGCCGTCGCTTCAGTCGACGGCACGCCCGTCACCAAGGCTGAATACGAGCGCTGGGTCGGCATCATGGCCAGAAGCAACGGTGCGCCGGTCGTCCCGGATCCGCCCTCCTACGCGAGATGCGTCGCCGGCATCCAGGAGCAGGCGAGAAGAGTCAGAGGACAGAGAGTCCCGAGCGACTCGGCCGCCAGAGCGCAGTGCAGACAGCTCGACGAGCAGGTCAGAAACCAGGTCATGGCGACGCTGATCCAGGCGATCTGGTTCGAGGACGAGGCCGAGGAGCTCGGCATCAGAGTCACCGACGCCGAGGTTCAGAGAAGACTCGACGAGGCCAAGAGAGCGCAGTTCCCGAGAAGAGGGGACTACGAGAGATTCCTCAGAAGCAGCGGCATGACGGAGGAGGACCTGCTGTTCCAGATGCGCCTCCAGGAGCTGCCGGCGAGAATCACCGAGAAGATCCAGAGAGAGGCCGGCGACGTCACGCAGGCCGACATCACCGAGTACTACAACAGAAACAGAGAGCAGTTCGCCGTTCCGGAGCGCCGTGACCTCGAGATCGTCCTGACGAGAACCGAGGCGCAGGCCGAGGAGGCCAAGAGAGCGATCGAGGGCGGCATGAGATGGGCCGAGGCGGCGAGAAGATTCTCGACCGACGCGCTCTCCAGAGGCAACGGCGGCAGACTGCTCGGCGTCGCCAGAGGCCAGCAGGACAGAGCGCTCGACACGGCCGCCTTCAACGCCAGAGTCGACACGATCGTCGGTCCGGTGAGAGGTCAGTTCGGCTGGTACATCGTGCGCGTGACGAGAGTGACGCCCGCGAGACAGAACTCGCTGGAGGACTCCAGAGAGGCGATCAGAGCGCAGCTCGAGCAGACCAAGGGCCAGGCCGAGCTGACGAGATTCGGCAGAGAGTTCCAGGAGCGGTGGTCGGAGAAGACCAACTGCCGCACCGGCTACGTGATCCCGCAGATCTGCGGCAACGCTCCGAGACCGAGAACCACCTCGACGGCCGGCGGCGAAGTCGTCCCGTCGAGAGAAGACAGATAGCCCTCGCGGCGACGGCGCGGCAGGCCGCTGGGTAGTCTGCCGCGTCGTGAGCCGATCGGAGATCCAGGAGGCGCTGCTGCGCCTCGACGAGCTGACCCGCCGCCTGCGGCGGGAATGCCCGTGGGACCGCGAGCAGGACGAGCGCTCGATCGTCCCGCACACGGTCGAGGAGGCGTACGAGCTCGCCGACGCCGCCAACCGTCGCGACGACGGCAAGCTGCTCGACGAGCTCGGCGACGTCCTCTTCCAGGTCCACTTCCTCTCGCTCCTGCTCGAGGAGCGCGGCGCCGGCGACCTCGCCGCGGTCGCCGACAACACGCGGCGGAAGCTGATCCGCCGCCACCCGCACATCTTTCCGCCCGACAGCGATGAGACGGCCGCCGCGCTGGCCGTCGACGCCGACAGCGTCAGCACCGCCGGCGAGGTGCTGCGCAACTGGGACAAGATCAAGCAGGGCGAGGAGGGGCGCGAGCGGGGCATCTTCGCCGAGGTGCCCGAGAACCTCCCGTCGCTGCTGCACGCGCGCAAGGTCCAGCGCCGCGCCGCGACGAGCGGCTTCGACTTCCCCGGCGTGGAGGGGCCGCTGCAGTCGGTCCGCGACGAGCTCGACGAGCTGGGCGAGGTCGCCGGCGCCGAGGGCGAGCGGGCGCGCGACGCGCGCTTCCACGAGGTCGGCGACGTGCTGTTCGCCGCCGTCAACGTCGCCCGCAAGCTGAAGGTCGATCCGGAGCTGGCGCTGCGCGCCGCGAGCGAGCGGTTCCGCGGGCGCGTCGAGCACGCCGCGGCGCTGGCGGAGCGCTCCGGGCACGACTGGAACGAGCTGACCCCCGACGAGCAGCTCGCCCTCTACGCGCGGGCGCGCATGAACGAACATCAACCAGGAGACCGAGACGCATGAGCCAGATCGAGCACGTCCACGCTCGTCAGATCCTCGACAGCCGCGGCAACCCGACGGTCGAGGTCGAGCTGAGCCTCCGCTCGGGGGCGTGGGGCCGCGCCGCGGTCCCCTCGGGCGCCTCGACGGGCGAGTACGAAGCGACCGAGCTGCGCGACGGCGGCGACGCCTGGGTCGGCAAGGGCGTCTCCAAGGCGGTCGCGAACGTCAACGGCGAGATCGCCACCGCCGTCCGCGGCAAGGACGCGACCAACCAGGCGGGCATCGACCGGCTGCTGATCGACCTCGACGGCACGCCGAGCAAGTCCCGCCTCGGCGCCAACGCGACGCTCGCGGTCTCGCTGGCGGCGGCCCACGCGGCCGCGGCGGAGGAGCGCCAGCCGCTGTGGCGCTACCTCGGCGGCGACGCCGCGCACATCCTGCCGGTGCCGATGATGAACGTCCTCAACGGTGGCGCGCACGCCGACAACAAGGTCGACTTTCAGGAGTTCATGATCGTGCCGTGGGGCGCCTCCTCCTTCGCGGAGTCGCTCCAGTGGGGGACCGAGATCTACCACCACCTGAAGAAGCAGCTGCACGACCGGGGCCTGAGCACCGCCGTCGGCGACGAGGGCGGCTTCGCGCCCGACCTCGGCTCCAACGAGGAGGCGCTGCAGGTGCTGGTGCGCGGCATCGAGGCGGCCGGCTACACGCCGGGCGAGCAGGTCGCGATCGCGCTCGACCCGGCGACCAGCGAGATCTACTCCAACGGCCGCTACGTGCTCGAGCACGAGAACCGCAGCCTGACCGCCGAGGAGATGGCCGCCTACTGGGCCGAGATGGCCGGCCGCTACCCGATCGTCTCGATCGAGGACGGCATGGACGAGGGCGACTGGGGCGGCTGGTCGACGCTGACCGACCGGCTCGGGGCCAAGATCCAGCTCGTCGGCGACGACCTCTTCGTCACCAACAGCCAGCGGCTCAAGCGCGGCATCGACGCCGGCGTCGCCAACTCGATCCTCATCAAGGTCAACCAGATCGGCACGCTGACCGAGACGCTCGACGCGATCAAGCTCGCGCGCGAGAACGGCTACACGGCGGTGATGTCCCACCGCTCCGGCGAGACCGAGGACGTGACGATCTCCGACCTCGCCGTCGCGACCGGCTGCGGCCAGATCAAGACCGGCGCGCCGGCCCGCTCCGACCGCGTCGCGAAGTACAACCAGCTGCTGCGGATCGAGGAGGCGCTCGGCGCCGACGCCGTCTTCCCCGGCCGCACCGCGTTCAAGGGTCAGTAACCGAGCGCATCGCCGTGCGGCGGCGCATCGCGCGCCGCCGCGTCGGCGCTCGGACGGGCGGCCCGTTGCATCGTCCAGGCGCGGGAGGAGATCGCGGGAGGCGGGCGAAGGGTGGGGGATGCCGCCCGCCGTGCCGCCCCGCCGAGACCGTCGCCGCGCCGAGCCGCGCCCGCCCGCCCAGACCGCGATCGGCGCCGCCGCGATGCGCGTCCGCTGGGACCGCGTCGGGCGGGTCGCGCTCCTGCTGTTGCTCGTGGCGGTGGTGGCGCTGTACGTGCAGCCGGCGCGCTCGTACGTGTCGACCTGGCGCGACTCCAACGCCAAGCAGGCGGAGCTGGAGCGGCTCGAGCGCGAGCACGAGGCGCTCGTCGAGCGCACGCGCGAGCTGAAGGACCCCCGCACCGTCGAGACCGAGGCGCGGCGCCTCGGGATGGTGAGGCCGGGCGAGCGGCCGTACGTCGTCAGCGGCCTGCCCGACGACGAGTGAGCGTCCGGCGCGCCGGCGTCTGAGACCGCCGGTCGCCGACGCGGCGGCGCGGGTACCCTGGAGCCGATGGAGACCGACACCGCTCTGCAGCTGTGGGACGAGGGCCAGCGCCGGCTGCGCGCGGCCGACCCCGCGGAGCGCGCGAAGCTCGAGCGGGTGACCGACGCGGTCGTCGACGAGCTGCGCCGGCGCCTCGGCGGGGCCTTCACGACCGACGAGCTGGCGGCGCTCTACAGCGCCGGCAGCGACTGGGTGCTCGACGTCGCGATGCGCACCGTCCCGCACGACCCCGACGCGTGGGATGCGCAGACGGTCGGCGGAGCCGCCTTCTCGCGCTACGTGCGCGAGGCGGTCGACTGGTCCGGCGGCCGGCGCCGCACGCGCGAGGAGCTCGACGAGCAGGCTGAGCCGCTCGACCGTGGATGAGGGTTGGCGGGGCTCCCCAGAGCCCCGCGCGCCCTGTGCTACTCGTCGTCGTCTTCGCCGACGCGGCGGATCACGATCTGATCTTCCTCGATCGTGATCTCGATCGGGCGGTGACCCGCCCAGTGCTCGGCGTAGACCGGATCGTCCTGGACGGCGGGATCGAGCCACAGACCGTAGCCCTCCTCGCCGTGGTCGAACGTTCCCTCGAGCGGGCCCGTGTGCGCCTTGCGGCGCCCACGCCCGCCACGGCGACCGCGGCGACGCGACGGCTTCTCGCCGTCCTCGTCGTCGGACGCCTGCTGCTTCCGGGCCTTGGCCTTTGCGGCCTCTTCCTTGGCCTTCGCCTCGGCGGCTTCCGCCTCGGCCTTGGCCTTGGCGGCCTGCGCGGCTTCGAGTTCAGCGGCGATCAGCGCGTCGTCCTCCGCGCGGAGATCGATCTCGTCGTCGAAATCGGCACCCGCTTCGGTGTCGACCTCGTCGGCGACGAGTTCGTTCTCCTTCTTGAAGGAGGCGATCTGCTGCGTCGTGACTTCGAGCTGGTGCGCGATCCACGCATCAGTGCGGCCCTGACGGACCCACTGGCGGATCTGATTGAGCTGGGGACGAAGTGAACGTCGTGCCATCGCGCGCGGACACTAGCGGAAAGTGCGTTGCGGACGACCCGCCCCGAGGCAGAAGGAAAGCGGGAGGAAATGTCAAGAGCGCTGCATCTGCTCGTTATGCTTGGTTCCTGAGCGACCGGTTGTCACGTTTGACTCGCCCTCCCCGGTCGCGTCCGGCCACCATGCAGCAGGGAGGCAGAGAGCGCAATGCTGGTCCTTACGCGCAAGTCCAACCAGAGCATCATGATCGGCGACGACATAGAGGTGTCGGTGCTGGCGATCATGGGAGAGAAGGTCCGGATCGGAATCCAGGCGCCGCGTGACGTCCCGGTCTTCCGCAGGGAGGTCTACCTCGAGATCCAGCAGGAGAACCTGGCGGCGGGCGAGGGCGCCAAGGCCGAGGTCGACGCTGCATTGAGGAAGCTGGGAGACGGCGACGACTCCTGAGCTGCGGCACCGCGCGGGCGGGTCAGCACTGCCTGCGGTGACGGTGACGGGCGGGCGGCCGCGAAGCGGTCAGCCCATCACCAGGTACAGCGTCTCGAACATCGCGATCGTGACGACGACGGCCGTCGCGATCAGCGTGAGCACGAGCAGCACGTAGCGGATCGAGCCGCGCTTGTGGATCTTCTCCAGTTCCCGCTGGCGGGTGCGGTGGGCGGCCTTGGAGGCGAGGCGCTCCCGGCGCGAGCGGTCGAGCGCCGCCTCCTCGTAGAAGGCCTGCTCGAACTGGGCGAGGCTTTGACGCACTTTCATGAAGGGCAGAAGCCTAGCATTCGCTCTGACGCCGACGGCTCCGATCGGCAGGATCTCGGCGGCCCGCGTCGACGGTCCCGCATGATGCGCCGAAGGGGCTGCCGGCGCGCCCGCTTGCGAGCGCCGGCGTGCCGACTGCGGCGCCGCTCAGCAGGCGCCCCAGAGGCCGCGCCCGGCGGCGCGGGCGTCGGCCTGCAGCCGCGCGAGCTCCGTCGCGTGGCTCGTGTTCGGGCTGATCTTCAGCGTGCGCGCGGCGCCGGCCGCGACGAGCCGGGCGTTGACCGACTGCGCCTGCCCGTCGCGGTAGACGTAGGCGAGCAGCCGGCCGTACCGGTCGCGCAGCTCGCGATCGAAGCGCAGGACGACCTGCGAGGCGCCGGCGAGCAGACGGGCGTTGAGCTGGTGGGCGGCCTTGCCGAAGCACTCGACCGGCGCATTCGGCTTGACCGTCTCCGGCGTGTCGACGCCGATGTAGCGGACGCGCTCGTCGCGGCCGTCGAGATCGACCGCGATCGTGTCGCCGTCGACGACGCGCGCGACCCGCGCGACGGCGCTGCCGCCCGGTCTGAGGTCGCTGTCGCCGCCGCCGAGCCAGCCGGGGAGCGCGACGTCGCCGAACACGAGCGCGGCGGCGAGCAGGAGGGCGATCCAGGGGAGGGCGCGGGGCCAGGTCACGGCGCCCGAGCCTAATGGGCGTCAGGCGGCCGGAGCGCGACGGCGGCGATCGCGTGCGCGGATCGCCGCGAAGTCGCGCGCAACCCGGCGCACGGCTCCGCGCTTGGGGAACCGGGCGCCGGGGAACGGCGGTACCTAGTGGACTTCCTGCTGCTCGTAGACCTTGATGAAGCGGAGGTAGTTGTCGGCGATCTTCGACGCGGCGTCCTCGCGCGAGACCGAGCCGTCGAGGAAGCCTCTGAGGCTGTCCCACCAGATCGAGCGGCCGATCGCGAAGCCGACGAAGCCGTCGACCGGCGCCGCCTCGCGCAGCCAGTGGTCGACCTTCGCGTCGCTGGCGCCGCGGCCGAGCAGGACGCAGACGACGCCCTCGCGGCCCTCGCCCTTGCGCGTCTGCTCCGCGAGCGTGCGCGCGTCGGCCTGGGCGTCGACGCCCTCGATCTTCCAGATGTCGACCTCGATGCCGAACTCCTGGATCTCCTCGATCGCGCGGCGCATCAGCTCCGGGCGCAGCTCGGCGTCGTAGCGGTCGGTGTCGCCGCCGACGGCCGCCAACTGCGCCTCGGTCGCGGGGACCAGCAGCTCGAACAGGAACTTGCGGCCGTTGGCGTGGAGCCAGTCGGCGAGCGTCTTGAGACGGTCGAGCTGCCGCTTGTTCATCTCGACGTCGGGGTCCTCGGGGTTGTAGCGGACGAGGACCTTGGAGAAGTCGGGGTCGAACTTCTCGATGTGCGCGCCGAACTCCTCGCCGTACTCGAAGTCGAACTCGTTCTGGCCGCTCTTCTCGACCGGCATCGCGAGCTTGAGGCCCTTCGCCTTCGCCTCGGCGGGGATGTCGCCGCCGAACTGCTCGTCGACGAGGACGCCGACCGCGGTGGCCTCGACGCCGCGCTCGGAGGCGAGCGCCATGCCCTCGTAGATCAGCTGCTTCGCGTCGGCGATCGTGGCGGTCTGCTCCGGCGTCGGATCACCCTCGATGCCGAACATCTTCTTCTGGAAGGAACCGCGGTGGTCGAACGCGAGGATGTAGAGCTTGCCGTCGTAGCCGAGAGCCATGAAACCGTCCTCAGTGTCGGTGGAGGAATTGCGCGAAGTGACAGTTGAGTCTAAAGCTCCTGACGGCTCCGAGCAGATCGGTCGCGTTTCGGCTCAGCCGGCCGTCGCGGCGCATTTCACCGGGCCCAACTACACGATCGGCATCGAGGAGGAGCTGATGATCCTCGACGCCGAGACGCTGGAGCTGGTGAACGCGATCGAGGGCCTGCTGGAGGACTCGGCGAGCGAGCAGGTCAAGCCCGAGCTGATGGAGTCGGTGCTGGAGATCGCGACCTCGCCGCAGCCCGACGCGGCCGCCGCCGAGCGCGAGCTGCGGGCGCTGCGGCGCAGAGTGATCGACGCCGCCGCCGGCCGCGGGCTGGCGATCGGCTCGGCCGGCACGCACCCGTTCGCGATGTGGGAGGAGCAGCGGATCGTCGCGCGGACCCGCTACCGCGACCTGATCAGCGACCTCAAGTTCGTCGCGCGCCAGGAGATCATCTTCGGCCAGCACGTCCACGTCGGCCTCGACGACGCCGACAAGGCGATCCACGTCGCCAACGGGATGCGGATCCACCTGCCCGTGCTGCTGGCGCTGTCGGCCAACTCGCCGTTCTGGCGCGCCGACGCGACCGGGCTGGCCTCGACGCGCACGCCGATCTTCCGCGCCTTCCCGCGCAACGGGATCCCGCCGACCTACGACGACTGGGACGACTACGCGGCCAAGATCGCCTTCATGATGCGCTCCAGAGTCATCGAGGATTACACCTACCTCTGGTATGACGTGCGGCCGCATCCCAACCTCGGCACTGTCGAGGTCCGCGTGATGGACGCGCAGACGCGGGTCGAGCACACGATCGGCTTCGCGGCGCTGATCCAGGCGATGGTCAAGGAGCTGGCCGAGCACTTCGAGGCCGGCAAGCGGCTGTCGAAGTACCCGCACCAGATGATCGACGAGAACAAGTGGCTGGCGGCGCGCCACGGGCTCGACGGCGAGCTGGTCGACCTGCCGCGGACCGACCGCGTGCGCACGCGCGACCTCGCGCGCCGGCTGCTCGATCGCCTCCGCGAGCATGCGCAGGACCTCGGCTCGGCGCGGGAGCTGGAGGGCATCGAGGACCTGCTGGAGCGCGGCAACGGCGCCGCGCGCCAGCTGGTCGTGCACGAGGCCAACCAGGACCTGCGCGAGGTCGTCGGCGAGATCGTCGCCGCGACGGCCGTGTGAGCGTTCCGCCGCGAGCGGTCGAGTGAGCGCCCCGGAACCCCCTCCGGGGACTAGACTTGATCGCGTGAGCAGCGGCGGTCCTGACCTGTTCGTCATCTGCAAGAGCTGCGGGTCGGAGGTCAGCCCGTACATCACCGAATGCCCGTACTGCGGCAACCGGCTGCGCAAGCGCGCGCCGAAGCTCGACAGAGGCGGCCGCCCGAAGGAGAAGCCGAGAAAGGCGCGGCGCGCGCCGTCGCCGTCGCTCGGACCGCTGCGGCGGGGCGAGATCCCCGGGATCCGCATCGACTCGCGGCCGTACGCGACCGCCGCGATCGTGCTCGCCAGCGCCGTCCTCTTCATCCTGCTGCGCTCCGACGTCATCTCGCCGCGTCACTTCGTCGTCGCCGGCGACGCCGTCATCGGCGGCCCGAGCGAGTGGTGGACCGTCCTCACCGCCGCGTTCTCCTACGAGAGCACCGGCTACGCCTTCGTCACGATCGCGGCGATCGCCGTCTTCGGCTGGCTGCTGGAGCGCCGCCACGGGCCGCTCGTCGTGCTCGCGCTGTTCCTGCTCGGCGCCGCCGGCGGCCTCGCCGTCGTGTGGGCGACCGACTCGTCGCTGATCGCGATGGGCGGCAACGGCGGCGCGCTCGCCCTCGTCGCGGCGTGGGCCGTGCCCGACATGCTCGACCTGCGGCGCGGCCGCGAGATCGAGGGCGACCTGCTCGGCGCCGCGACGATCGCCGTCGTGCTGCTGCTCCTCCCCGTCGTGGTGACGACCGCCGACGCGCTCGCCGGGGCGACGGGGCTGCTCGTCGGCCTGCTGCTCGGCCTGCCGCTCTCGCGCCGCCGCGCCGGCTGACGGCGCCGCCGCGCCGGACCGGACGCGGCGCGAGGGCGCCGCGACGCTACGATGCTCGCAATGGCCGACCGCGCCTACACCGATGCCGAGATCGACGCCGCGGTCGCATCGCTGACGGACGAGGAGCGCCTGCGCCACGCGCAGGAGCTGGTCACCCGCGCGGCGCCGCAGCTCCAGAGAGTGCTCAACGAGGCGCTGTCGCAGGGCGGCTGGTTCGGCGACGTCCACGACCAGGCGGTCGGCGCCGCGGCCGGCGAGCCCGACGTCGAGCAGCGCAAGGTCGCGATCAGCACGCTCGTGGCGGAGGAGACCCGCCTCGGGATGCTCGTCGGCGTCGCGGTGGGCTTCGAGCTGGCGCGCACGCTCGAAGCGAACGAGAACTCCGACGAAGGGTGAGTGAGATGGAGCTTCGATTCCTCGGCCACGCCGCGATCTCGCTGCGGGAGGGCGACACGACCGTGCTCGTCGACCCGTTCCTGAGCGGAAACCCGAGAGCCGCCGTCAGCGCCGACGAGCTCGACGCGACGGCGATCCTGCTGTCGCACGGCCACGGCGACCACCTCGGCGACGCCGTCGCGATCGCGCAGCGGACCGGGGCGACGGTCGTCGCGATCGTCGAGCTGGCCAACGAGATCGGCGGGCAGGGGGTCGACGTCCGCGACCCCAACCTCGGCGGGACGATCGCCTTCGACTGGGGCTCGGTCAAGCTCGTGCCGGCGTGGCACACCGGCGTCAGCCCCAGCGGCACCGCCCACACGCCGGCCGGCCTCGTGATCGAGCTCGGCGGCAAGACGATCTACCACCTCGGCGACACCTGCCTCTTCTCCGACCTCGCGCTGGTCGGCCGCAACCGCGAGATCGACGTCGCGCTCGTGCCGATCGGCGGCCACTACACGATGGACCGCCACGACGCCGTCGAGGCCGTCAAGCTGGTCGGCGCCAAGACCGTGATCCCCGTCCACTACGACACCTTCCCGCCGATCGAGACCGACGTGCAGGCGTTCAAGGCCGACGCCGAGGCGGCCAGCTCCTCGCAGGTCGTCGTGCTCGCGCCCGGGGAGTCGTGGTCGGCATGACGCACGCGATCGTCCTCGTCCAGGCCGAGCGCACCGCGCTCGCCGACCTCGGCGGCCAGCTCGCCGAGATCCCCGGCGTCGCGGAGGCGTACTCGGTGACCGGCGAGTGGGACTTCGCCGCGATCCTGCGCCTGCGCGAGCAGGACGACCTCGCCCACGTCGTCACGGAGAGGCTGTCGCGCCTGCCGGGGATCGTGAAGACCCAGACGATGGTCGCCTTCGAGGTCTACTCCAGACACGACCTCGAGGCGCTCTTCTCGGTCGGGGAGTAGCGCGGGGGTGTCGCGCCGGGAGCGCGTGCTCCTGCTGCACAACCGCTATCGCGCCGCCGGCGGCGAGGAGCGGGTCGTCGACGAGCTGGAGGCGCTGCTGCGCGACCGCGGGCACGCCGTCGCGCGCTGCGAGCGCGACAGCGCCGAGAGCGGGCGCGTGACGGCCGCGCGGGCGCTCCTGCGCGGGGGCGTCGGGGAGGAGCAGGTGCGCGCGGCGATCGCGGCGCACGGCGCCGACGTGCTCCACGCCCACAACATCCACCCGCTGTTCGGCTGGCGTGCGCTGGCGGCCGGGCGCGACGCCGGTGCGCGGGTCGTCCTGCACCTCCACAACTATCGCTTCACGTGCGCGATCGGGGTCGCCTACCGCGAGGGCCGGCCGTGCCATCGCTGCCACGGGCGCGACACTCGTCCCGGCCTGCGCCACAACTGCCGCGGCTCGCTGCCGGAGGCCGCCGTCTACGCGGCTGCGCTGTCGGCGCAGCAGCCGCGGCTGCTGGAGCTGGTCGACCGCTTCGTCGCCGTCGGCGCGGCGCAGGCCGAGATCCTCGCGGCGTTCGGCGTCCCGCGGTCGCGCGTCGACGTCGTCCCCAACGCCGTCGCCGCGGTCGCGGCTGCGTCGGGCGCGGCGGAGGGCCGCTACGCGCTGGCGTCGGGGCGGCTGGTCGAGGAGAAGGGCTTCGACATGGCGATCGCGGCCGCCCGCGCGGCCGGCGTCCCGCTGCGGATCGCCGGCGAGGGGCCCGACGAGCGGCGTCTGCGGGGACTCGCCGACGGGGCGGAGGTGACGTTCCTCGGCCGGATCGACGGCGAGCGGATGGCGGCCGAGCGACGCGGCGCGGCGGTCGTGCTCGTGCCGTCGCGCTGGGAGGAGGCCTGCCCGATGGCGGTCGTCGAGGCGCTCGCCGACGGCGTGCCGGTGCTCGCGAGCGACCTCGGCGGCCTGCCGGAGCTGGTCGGCCCCGGGGCGGCGCTGCCGGCGCGCGACGAGGCGGCGTGGGCGCGGGCGCTGCGGGCGCTGTGGGACGACCCCGCCGAGCGGGCGAGGCGCGGCGAGGAGGCGCTGGCGCGGGCGCGCGCGCGGCACACGCCGGAGGCGCAGTACGCCGCGCTGGTCGACGCGTACGCCGCGGCGGAACGGGCGGCGCGGGAGCGCGGGCGATGACCCGCGTCGCGGTCGTGCCGCCGGTGCCGATGCCGTACCGGGAGCCGCTGTTCGCGGCGCTGTCGCGCGTCGACGGGATCGATCTGCGGGTCGTCTACCAGGCCCGCCGCCAGCCGGGCTGGGACGCGCCGGGGGAGTGGTTCCCCGAGCGCCACGTCTATCCGGCCGAGCACCTGCGCTCGTGGCAGCGGGCGCGGCCCGGCCGCACGCCGGTCGTCTGGCCGCGCGGACTGGAGCGGGCTCTGTCGCGCTTCGGCGCCGACGCGGTCGTCGCGTGGGAGTACGGGCCGACCTCGCTGCGGACGCTCGCCTGGTGTCGGCTGCGCCGCCGCGGCTACGCGATCTTCTCGGAGCTGACCCCGGAGGCGGAGCGGTCGCTCTCGGACAAGCACCGGCGGCTGCAGCGGCTCGTCGCCGGGCGCGCCGACGTCTGCATCGCCGCCAGCAGCCGCGCCCGCGACCGCTTCCTCGCCCTCGGCGTGCCGCCCGAGCGGGTCTTCGTCAGCGTCCAGAGCGCCGACAGCGCGCCCCTGCGCGCGATCGAGCGACCGCGCGGGGACGCCGGGACGGGGGACGGCGGCGGGGCGGCGGAGGGAGCCGGCGCGGCGGGTGGCGGAGCGGCGCGAAGCGGCCCCGGCGGCGGTGCGGCGCCGGTTCGCTTCGTCGCGGTCGGGCGGCTGGTGCCCGACAAGAACTACGAGCGGCTGATCGACGCCTTCGCCGTGGCGGGGCTGGGACCCGAGCGGGCGCTGCTGGAGGTCCACGGGACGGGGCCGCTGCGCGCCGAGCTGGAGGCGCGCGCGATCCGCGCGGGGGTCGACGTCCGCTTCGCCGGCCACACCGACGCGGCGGCGCTGCCGGCCGCCTACGCCCGCGCCGACGCCTTCGTGCTCGCGAGCAGCTACGAGCCGTTCGGCGTCGTCGTCCGCGAGGCGGCCGCTGCCGCGCTGCCGATCGTCTGCAGCCGCGTCGCCGGCGCGGCCGGCGACGTCGCGCTCGACGGCGAGAACGCGCTGCTCGTCGACCCGCTCGACGTCGACGCGATCGCCGCCGCGCTGCGCCGCCTCGCCGACGACGCGCCCCTGCGCGCCCGCCTCGGCGCCCGCGGCCGCGAGCTCGAGGCGCGGGTCGCGCGCGACGGCGTCGCCGCCTTCGCCGCCGCCGCCCGCCTCGCCGCCGAGCGCGCCGCGAGATGACCGACCGCCGCGGATCGCCCGCCGCCGCCGATCCCCGCGCGATGGCATCGGCGCCGGCCGGGCGGCCAGCTGGCGGAGCAGGCGCAGACGGACGTCGGCGACTGAGCTAGCCGAGCAGGCGCGGGAGGACGTCGGCGGCGAGGCGGGCGACGACGCGGTCGGGGGCGTAGTCGCGCAGCGCCGCGGCGGCGCGGACGCGCAGCCCGGCGGCGGCCGGCTCGGGCAGCGAGAAGGCATGGCGCAGCGCCGCTGCCAGCGAGGCCGGCGCGAGGTCGGCGGCGACGAGCGCGGGGTCGAGCGCACGCGCCAGCGGCAGCGCCTCGTACGCGCCGCCGGCGGGGGAGAGGACCGGCAGCGTCCCGTCGGCCATCGCCTCCAGCGCCGCCTGCCCGTAGTCCTCCCAGCGCGCGGCGCTGACGAACGCCGCGGCCGAGCGCAGCGCCGCGCGGAACTCGCCGGCGGGCACCATGCCGCGCCAGCGCAGCGACCGCGGGGCCGTGACGCCGCGCCGCGCGAGGAACTCCCGCGCGCTCTCCGGCGGGATCCCGTAGACGTCGAGACGCGCGTCGGGGAGGGCGGCCTCGGCCCAGGCGGCGCAGAGCAGGTCGAGGCCCTTCGCGCGCGGGTCCGGGGCGTAGGCGACGGCGACCCGCTCGCGCGGCGCGGCCGGCTCGTCGCTCGTCGCGCGCACGGGGATCGGCACGACGACCGTCTCGGTCGCGACCGTCAGCGGCGCGGCGGCCGCGGTGCTCGCCGGCAGCAGCATCGCGGCCCGCTCCATCGCGCGACGCTCCAGCGGGTGGAGGAGCGCGTTGCGCGCCCCGGTGCGGTTGAGGACCGCCGGCGAGTCGAAGCGGATCGCGAACGGCACGCCGAGCGACGGGGCGAGCAGCGCGGCGGTCGTCGTCGAGATCACGGCCGCGCGCGGCCGCTCGCGCGCGACGGCGCTCGCGATCGCGCGGCGGGCCGCGAGCGCCTCGACGAGGTCGTTGACCGGATAGCCGCGCCGCAGCCCGTCGGTCAGGCCGATTCCCGTCGCGGCGAGCGCCACGGTCGCGCCAGCCTCCCGCAGCTGCTCCGCGAGCCCCTCGTCGGCGACGCGCAGCCCCTTCGTCGTCCCGAGCGAGACGATCAGGACGTCGGGCGCGCTCACGCCGCCGCCTCCGCTCCGGGGCGGGCGGCGTCGCGGGCGAGGTGGTCGGGGGCGGCGCTCATGCCGCCGCTCCCGCGGCGCGGGCGGCCGCCTCGCGGTAGAGGTCGACGGTCGCGGCGCCGCACCGCTCCCACGTGAAGCACCGCTCGACCGTGGTGCGGGCGGCGGCGCCGAGGCGGGCGGCCGCCGCGCGGTCGGCGGCCAGCGCCGCGAGGCGCTCGGCGAGCGCGTCGACCGCCGCCTCGCCGTCGCGCGGGACGAGCTCCAGCCCCGGGCCGGCGGCGGCGATGTCCTCGGGACCGCCCTCGCCGGCGGTGCCGATCGCCGGCAGGCCGGCGGCCATCGCCTCGACGAAGGCGACGCCGAACGGCTCCTCGACGCCGGGCATCGCGAACAGGTCGCAGGCGGCGAGCGCGGCGAGCGCGTCGGGGTGGTCGAGCTGGCCGCGGAAGCGGACGCGGTCGGCGATCCCCAGCTCGGCCGCGAGCGCCTCCAGCGGTGCTCTGCACGGCCCCTCGCCGATCACCTCGTACGCCCACGGCCGCTCGCGCGGCAGCCGCGCCAGCGCCCGCAGCACGAGCGCGTGGCGCTTGCGCTCGACGAGGTGGGCGACGGTCGCGACGGTGAACGGCTCGCCGGAGCGCGCCTCGGGCTGGCGCGCCGGCGGCAGGTCGGCGCCGAGGTGGAGCACGCGCGCCGGCAACGGGCCGCGCGCGATCTGCTCGCAGCGGTTGGCGGCCCAGGCGCTGTTGGCGGCGACGACGTCGGCGGCGCGCAGGGCGCGCTCGGCGTCGCGCCGCGCCCAGCGGCTGCGCCGGTAGACGTGGATCATGTCCGGGCCGTGCGCGGAGACGACCAGCGCGGGGCGCCCGGGCGCCCCGCGGCGCCGCTCCAGCCAGCGGGCGGCCGCGTAGCCGGGCGGCGTGACGCAGTGGGCGTGGAGGAGGTCGAAGGGCCAGCGCGCGTGCAGCGCGTCGAGCGCGCGCGCGAGCGGCGGCGCCATCCAGCGGCCCCAGACGCCGTAGCTGAGCGGCCGCGGCGGCGCCGCCCACGCGACCGGCTCGATCGGGACGCCGTCGAGCTCCCACGGCCGCAGGCTCGAGCCGACGCCGGCGGCCCACTCCCGCAGCGGCCCGAGCCGCGGCGGCAGCGACAGCGCGGCCCGCGCCGCGGCCAGCGGCGGAAGCGGCCGGCGCATCGCGAGCACGCGCACGTCGGCGCCGGCCGCGCGTGCCGCCTGCGCCTGCCGATGCGCCCAGATGCCGAGCACCGGGTCCGCGGGCGACGGGTACCACTCGGCGACGACGGCGACGCGCATCGCGGTGAGGCTAGCGGGCGCGACCGGCCGACGACGCCCGGCGCGATCACTAGGCTCAGGTCGATGCGCCGCCCCCTCACTCCTATCCTCCCGCTGGCTGCCGCCGCGCTCCTGTGGAGCGGCTGCGGCGACGACGCGTCGACGACGAGCACGACGGCCGCGGAGCCGGCGCCCGCCGTCACCGGCGAGGGCCCGGTCGCGAGCACCCCGGCCGCCACGACCCCGCCGCCCGACGCGACGGCGCCGCTGCCGCCGGAGACGACGCCGACGGCCCCGCCCGGCGACGGCTCGGGGCGGCCCGGCGGTGACGACCGCGGCGGGGACCGAGGCGCCGAGAAGCCGCAGGAGGAGCCGGTCCGCGTCCCCGCCACCTTCACGATCGCGGACGGTCGCCTCGAGCCGCCCACGATCACCGTCCCGCCCTTCCTCGCGATCGAGGTCTCGGTCGCCAACCCCGACGCCTCGGCCCGCGAGGTCGTCGTCCAGGCGCCGAGAGCGCAGCGGCTGATCGTGCCGGCCGGCGGACGCAGAGCGATCCGCCTCCCGGGCCTGAGAGCCGGGACCTACGCGGTCACGCTCGACGGCAGACGGGTCGGGCAGCTCGTCGTCGGCGGCGAAGCGGGGCCGTAGCCGGCCCCACGCGGCGCGCGCGCTGACGGCGCGGGCCGGACGCCGCTCGGCGCGACGGAGCTGCGGTGCGGCTCGATCGCGTCGGGACGGATGCCAGCTGACGTCCCGTTACGGCGCGGGCGTCGGCGCGCTGGGCGTCGTCTCGCCGGCGGGCGGCGGGGCCGGCGTCGTCGACGCCGGCGGCTCCGTCGGGGTGGTCGTCGCCGGCGGCTCGGCCGGGGTGGTGACGGCCGGCGGCGGCTCGACCGGAGTGGTCGTCGCGGGCGGCGGCGTGATCGCGGTCGTCGGCGGCGGAGCGGGGGCGGTCGTCGTCGGCGGCTGGGCGCTGACGACGGTCTGCGGCGGCTGGTCGGCCGGCAGCTCGGCCGGGAGCGCGGTCGTCCCCGACTCGACCTGCGTCTGGCCGGGCGGCGGCGCCGGCGTCGTCGCTGCCGGAGCGGTCGGGGTCGTCGTCGCCGGAGCGGTCGTCGTCGGCGCCGGCGTCGTCGTGGTGGTCGTCGCGGCCGGCTCCGTCTCGGTCGCTCTCGCCGCGGCCGCGGACTCCCCGCTCGGCGCTCTTCTCGCCTCGCCGGTCGCGCCGCTCGCGGGCGCTCTTCTGACCGGTGCGTCGAGCGCGCGCTGGACGTGGCTCGGGGCGGCGTGGACGGTCGGCTCGGCGGTCACGCCGGCCGGAGCCTGCGCGTAGACCGGCGCCGGCGGCGAGCTGTCGCCGCGCGGGACGCGATGCTCGATCTCGACGGCGCCGGCGGTGACGAGCGCAGCGGCGGCGAGGCCGGCGGCGGCCTTCGTCGCGACGGTGCTCATGCCGGCGGAGATCAGGCCGCCGGTCGCGGTGCCGGCGACGGCCGATCCGGCCGCGGCGCCGGCGGCGCCGGTCGCGCTCGCGCCGCCGCCCGCGCCGGCCGAGATGCCGAGGTTGGCGAGGACGACCTTTCTCAGCGCCAGCACGAAGCCGACCGGCATGACGGCGGCGAGCGCCTTGTTGGTCGACTTGAGCTGCTGGCGGAAGCCGGCGCAGCCCGCGCACGTGCGCAGATGGCGGCGGACGGGCGGGCTCGTGCGCCGCTTGAGGCCCTCGGCGATCTCGCCGAGCTCGAGCCGCACCTCGTCGCAGGAGAGCTGACGCGCCTCGGCCGCCTCGGCGAGCGAGACGCGGGCGCGCACCAGCAGCGACTTGACGCTCGGGATCGTCGTCTCCATCGCCTCGGCGATCTGCTCGTAGGAGAGCGCGTCGATCTCGCGCAGCAGCAGCGCGGTCCGCTGCGTCTCGGGCAGGTCCTGCACGTCCGCGATCAGCTCGCGGAACTCCTCGCGCTTGTGGACCTTGTCCGCCGTCGTCGTGCCGTGCTCGGCGAGGTGGACGTCCATCGAGTCGACGCCGATCGGCTGCTGGCGGCGGAGATGGTTGAGGCTGCGGTTGCGCGCGATCCGGTACAGCCACGGACGGGCGTTGATCGGCCGGTCGTCGGCCAGGATCGCGTTGAAGGCCGCGGCGAAGACCTCCTGCAGGACGTCCTCGGCGTCCTCCCTGGAGCCGAGCATGTGGCGGCAGAACGAGAGCAGCCGCGACTGATACCGGCCCACCAGCGTCTCGAAGGCGCCGTGGTTGCCACGGCGCACGAGCGCGATCAGGCGCTCGTCCGACTGGAGACGGAGCAAGGGCGAGCGGCCGTGGATGCCGGCGACGCCGGCGTGCTTGAGGGCAGAGACTTCCACAGGGCGAATCCTCGACAGTTGGGACACCGTAGCAGCGCCCGAGTTGCGGATTTCCCCTTGAAACCCGCCTCGCGCGGGCCCTTACTGGCGCGTTCGCGCGCGTCTGCGGCGGCTCGCCGCCTCGGTCGCGAGCAGCGCCAGCGCGACCGGAACGGTCGCCGGGAGCGTGTCGAGCCAGATGAAGAGCACGTCGAAGCAGAGCGCGAAGGCGAGCGTCATCAGCGCGATCCGTCCCTGGCGCCGCCCCTCCGCGGCGACGAGCGCGCCGAAGACGCCGGCGATGAAGTAGTCGCCGTAGCCGATCACCGCGTGGCCGAAGTGGGCCCGCTGCAGCTGCGGCAGCTCGGCCGGCGGCGCGGCGGCGTTCAGGACGGTGCTCGCCGGCTGCAGGGTCTCGGCGCCGATCAGGATCGCGTCGGCGACCGCCATCAGCACGATCCCGACCTTCAGCCAGCCGTGGGGCGCGACGGAGACCAGCAGCACGCCGAGCGTGACGCACGAGAGCATCACCAGCAGCGACGCGGCCGCCTCGCCCGGGAGCTCCTCGCGCGCCTGCCAGGCGAGCGCGAACAGCGGGATCGCGAGCAGCGCCAGCGACGGTCGGCCGCCGTGCATCGTCCAGCCGAGCGCCGCTGCCGCCAGCGGCGGGATCGCGATCAGCGCCAGCCACGTGAGCGCGTCGGCGGTCTGCCCCTCGGCGTTGACGGCCCACACGACGAGCGCGATCGAGGCGAGCGGGACGAGCGCCCACCACGGGCTGCGGAGCCGCGCGGCGAGACGCTCGAGCGCCGGCAGCGAGTGGCCGCGCGGAAGCGCGACGGCGGCGGCCTGGAGGCCGAGCAGGCAGATGTTCGAGGCCCAGAACTCGCGCGTCATCGGCCTCGAATGATCGCTCAGCGGGCGCGCGGGCGAAGGGTGAGCGCGCGCTTATCAGATTCTCGCGAGAGACGCCGCCGGTTCCGGCTGGCGGAGGGGGATTTCCACCGGCACACGAACGCCTCAAGACGACCCCCCCGAACGGAGGGAGCTGCCTATCCTGGCCTTTGAAATGCCCGTCGCTACCCTCAAGGTGCGCCCATGTCCTCCTCCGTATCCAGCTCCGTAGCCAAGCCCCGAGCCACACCTCGCCGCGATCGGCGACGAGGCGGGGGAGGGGCGCCGGAGACCGGGCACGGACTCGACCTGTACGAGCAGATGGTGCTGATCCGCCTGTTCGAGGAGGAGGTCGAGCGGCAGTACAAGCGGGCGAGAATCGGCGGCTACTGCCACCTCGCCTCGGGCCAGGAGGGCGCCACCGTCGGCGCGGTCCACTCGATGAGAGACGAGGACCTCCTCTTCTCCTCCTACCGCACCCACGGCCTCGCGCTCGCCAAGGGCGTCGACCCCGACGAGGTGATGGGCGAGCTGTTCGGCCGCGAGGGCGGCTCCGCGCACGGCCGCGGCGGCTCGATGCACCTGCTCGACTACTCGAAGGGCTACCTCGGCGGCTGGGGCATCGTCGCCGGCCAGCTGCCGCTCGCCGCGGGCGCCGCGCTCGAGATCTCCTACAAGGACAAGAGAGCGGCCGTGATGTGCGAGATGGGCGACGCGGCGACCAACATGGGCGCCTGGCACGAGGCGCTCAACCTCGCTGCGATCTGGGACCTGCCGCTCGTCACCGTCGTCTTCAACAACAAGTACGGCATGGGCACCTCCGTCGAGAAGGCCTCCGGAGAGCCCGACCTCTACAAGCGCGCTGCCGCCTTCCGCATGCACGGCGAGCGCGTCGACGGGCAGGACGTCGAGGCCGTGCTCGAGGCCTCCGAGCGGCTGCTGGAGATGGCCCGCGAGGAGCGCAAGCCCTCCGTGCTGGAGATCATCACCTACCGCTACCGCGGCCACTCCGTCGCGGACGCCGGCACGGCGTACCGCACGCAGGAGGAGATGGAGGAGTGGAAGAAGCGCGACCCGATCGTCCTCTTCCGCGAGCGCCTCGTCGAGGAGGGGCGCGCGACCGCGGCCGACCTCGACGCGATCGACAAGCGCGTCGAGGAGCGCGTCGTGCAGTCGGTCGAGGCGGCCGAGGCGAGCCCCGAGCCGCCGGTCTCCTCGCTCGCACAACACCTCTACGGCGACCCGGAGAGCGCTGAGCAGTTCTCGCGCATGGGTCCCGGCAGCCCGTTCGGCGAGCGCGAGCTCGTCCTGGAAGGACTCGGCAGATGAGCGCCACCGCACCCGCACCGTCCACGACCACGATGACCTACCGCGAGGCGGTCCGCCTCGCGCTGCGCGAGGAGCTGCTGCGCGACGAGGACGTCTTCCTGATGGGCGAGGAGATCGGCGTCTTCGAGGGCTCCTACAAGGTCACCGCCGGCCTCTTCAGAGAGTTCGGGCCGATCCGCGTGCGCGAGACGCCGATCTCCGAGGAGGGCTTCGTCGGCGCCGGGATCGGCGCGGCGATGATGGGCCTGCGCCCGGTCGTCGAGATCATGACGCTCAACTTCATCCTCGTCGCGATGGACCAGGTCGTGAACCACGCGGCGAAGATCCGCTACATGTTCGGCGGCGAGGTCGGCTGCCCGCTCGTGATCCGCACGCCCAACGGCGGCGGCTCGCAGCTGACGGCCCAGCACTCGCAGAGCTTCGAGGTCTTCTTCGCCCACACCCCCGGCATGAAGGTCGTCGCGCCGAGCACCCCGGCCGACGCCCACGGCCTGATGAAGGCCGCGATCCGCGACGACGACCCGATCCTCGTCGTCGAGAACCTGCAGAGCTACAAGGTCAGAGGCGAGGTCCCCGACGATCCCGACCGCGTCGTCGAGATCGGCAGGGCCGCCGTCACGCGCGAGGGCTCCGACATCACGCTCGTTGCCCACTCGTTCGCGGCCACGCGCGCGCTGAGAGTCGCCGAGCGGCTGAAGCGCGACCACGGCGTCGACGCCGAGGTGGTCGACCTCCGCTCGCTGCGCCCGCTCGACACCGAGACGGTCGCGAAGTCGATCCAGAAGACCAACCGCGCGCTCTGCGTCGACGAGGGCTGGGCGACCTACGGCGTCAGCGCCGAGATCGCCAGCCGCATCCAGCGCGCCTGCTTCGACGACCTCGACGCGCCGATCGAGCGCGTCGGCCTCGCCGAGGTCCCGATGCCGTACGCCAAGCAGCTCGAGAGAGCGGCGATCGTCAACGACGACAAGATCATGGCGGCGGCGCTGAGCGTCCTGGACCTCGGGCCGGACGTCTTCTCCTACTGAATCGAGTCCGCGGGTTCCCGCACGGCGGCGAGCGTCGGCTCGCCGTCGCGGGGCTCGCGACGCGAAGCGCATGCCCGGGGCGGGGCTCGAACCCGCACGTCCGCGAGGACAGCCGATTTTAAGTCGGCGGCGTCTGCCAGTTCCGCCACCCGGGCGGGCACGCCGACCATCCTACGCGCGGCCGGTACGGTGGGGCGATGGGTGAGCTGACAGTCAGAGTCCAGCCACGCGCGAAGCGGAGCGAGATCGCCGGGGTCCGCGACGGCGCGCTGGTCGTCCGCGTCAACGCGCCGCCGGTCGACGGCAAGGCCAACGCCGCCCTCTGCAAGCTGCTGGCGAAGCGGCTCGGCGTCCCTCCGAGCACGGTCTCCGTCATCCGCGGATCGTCCGCGCGCCAGAAGGTCGTCAGCGTCGCCGGCATCGAGACATCGGAGCTGATGCACCGGCTTGTTGACGCGCCGTGAACGTCTGAGTCCGGACCGGGCTTGACGTGGGGGCGTAGCGTAGGACGGGTGAGGTGCAGCGACGAGCTGAGTTCCTGCGGGGGAACGAGTCGTTCCCTTCGCGAAACGGGAGGCGCGGCGGCGCGCCGCGCAGCCGGTTCGATCCGGCTGCGCGGGCGGCCTCTCGCTGCGGGCGCCTCAGGCGGCCGCCACGGCGCGCGTGACGGTCGGCGTGAGCCCGTCGAGGACGGCGTCGGTGATCTTCGCGTCGCCCGAAATCTCGAGGCCCTTGCGGGTCCCCTCGGGCACGAGCGCGTCGATCCACGCGCGCTCGGTCCCGCTGATCTGGGCGCTGGCATCGGCCTCCTCGCGCTCCTCGAGCGTCACCTCGCCTCTCTTGATGGTGATGAGGTAGTGCCTGTCCTCGCCGTCCTTGGAGCGCTGCAGGACGGTGAGGGCGAGCGTGCCCTTGAGCGACTTCGGGACGGTCAGGAGGCCCGGCGCCAGCCGGAAGACCGCTCCGATGTCGATCGCCTCGCCGCGGCGCGGCTCGGTCCAGGACCACTCGTAGCCCCAGCGCGCCAGCGCGGCGAGCACGGGGATCAGGTCACGGGCGCGCTCGGTCAGCTCGTAGTCGACGCGCGGCGGGACCTCGCGGTACCGCTGCCGCGTGAGCAGGCCGTCGGCGACCATCCGGTTGAGCCGCGAGCGCAGCTGCTCGGTCGAGATGCCCGGAAGCGTCCGCTGCAGCTCGACGAAGCGGCGCGGGCCGCTGACGAGGTCGCGGACGATGAGGAGCGTCCACTTGTCGCCGACGAGGTCGAGCGCCCGGGCGTCGGGCGACCACTGGTCGTAGGGATGCCGTTTGGGCGGGGGAGCGGGTGAAATGGGGAACCTCCGATGGGACGAGAGCGGGGCGACCTACCTACCGTGATGCAGATTAACCGACTGACGGGTAGCCGAGGAGCCTTGATGCGCAAATTGCGCCTCGAACGCGCCAGGTTTCGCCTTCCTGTCGAATGCACCGGTGAAAAGAGCGACGGACTGTCCAGTGCTGCCGCGCCGCCAGAGCGCGTCGGCGCGCACGATGCAGGTTCGAAGGGAGGTCTGGCTCGATGGGAGATCTGATCCAGCTCGCGACTCGTCGGACGGTCGCGGTCGAGCGGGCGACGGCGCCGCCGCGGGTGACCTTCTTCTTCGACCTCGCGTCGCCGTACACGTACCTGGCGGCAGAGCGGATCGACCGCCGCTTCGCCGGCGCGCAGTGGCGGCCGGCGATCGGCCGTCGCCTCGACGCCGGCCCGCTCGCGCGCGGGATGGTCGACACGCGCGAGCTCGACGCGGCCGAGCGCCGCGCGCGCGAGCTGCACATGCCGCTGGTGTGGCCGGAGCGCTTCCCCGGCGCCGTGCCGTTCGCGATGCGGGCGGCGGCCTACGCCGCGAGCCGCGGTCGCGGCCCGGCCTTCGCGATCGCGGTCGGGCGGCTCGCCTTCTGCGGCGGCTTCGACGTCGAGGACCCGCGCATGCTCGCGGAGGCGGCGGCCGCGGCCGGGCTCGACGTCGACGAGACGCTCGACGCGGCCGAGGATCCCCGGCGCGATCGCGAGCTGGAGGCAGCCGGCCGTGCGCTGTGGGTCGGCGGCGGCGGGGTGCTGCCGGCGGTCCGTCACGGGAACGGGCTCTTCAGCGGCGAGCAGGGCGTCACGGCCGCCATGTTCGCGCTGCCGGCGGTCGTATCAGCTCAGCGCGGGCGCTGAGCCGGTCGGCGCGTGAGCGCTTCCTCATCCGCGCCGACCTCAAAACGGGTGCCGGCGCTGTCACAATCCAGGGAGGGATGGACCGAGTACTGCGATATGCGTATCGCCGGCTCGGCCGGCGCTATCCGCTGACCGTCGTCGTCCTCCAGTTCCAGATCGCGCACCTGCTCGCGCTCGGCGGGATCGTGCTCCTCCGGCTCTACCAGCCGATGAGCAACGAGACCTTCGTGCTCCTGCTGGTCGTGGCCGAGGTGCTGGTGGCGCTCGACAACGTGAGCTCGACCCTGCTCGCGCGGCGGCTGCTGCGTCCGGTCAGAGCTTGGCTGGACGGGGCGCGCGACCGCTCCGCGACGACCGCTGCCTGGCGGGCGCTGACCAGCCTGCCCAGCGACTACACCCGCCGCGTGCCGACCGTTCCGATCGCGCTCGTGATCATCCCCTTCGCCGTCTTCGCGACGCTGAAGCTCGACCTGCCGCCCTGGTCGGCGCTGGCGATCCTGCTCGGGATGCTGCTGACGCTCTCCTACGGCGCCCTGCTGCGCTTCTTCTTCCTCGAGTCGCTGCTGCGTCCGGTGCTGGAGGACGTCGCGCTGCAGATGCCCGAGAGCTTCGAGCCCGGCCGCGCCGGCGTCTCGCTGCGGCGGCGGCTGCTGATCGGCCTGCCGGCGATCAACATCCTCACCGGCGTGATCGTCGCCGGGATCGAGATGAACCGGCACGGGGCGAAGCTCGACGACCTCGGGCCGGCGGTCGTGATCGCGGTCGCGACCGCGTTCGTGATCTCGCTGGAGCTGACGATCCTGCTGTCGCGCTCGATCTTCGACCCGATCGATCAGCTGCGCTCGGCGACCGAGCGGGTCGGCCGCGGCGACCTCAGCACGCGCGTGCCGGTCGTCTCCAACGACGAGACCGGCCGCCTCGCGCAGTCGTTCAACGACATGGTCGCCGGCCTGGAGGAGCGCGAGCGGCTGCACGAGGCCTTCGACGCGTACGTCGGCCCTGACGTGACCGAGATGGTGCTGCGCGACGGCACCCACCTGCACGGCGAGGAGCACGAGGTCTCGGTGCTCGTGCTCGACATCCGCGACTTCACGGCGATGGCCGAGCAGGCCTCGGCCGGGCGCATCGTCGACTTCCTGAACGAGTTCTACGGGCTCGTCGTGCCGATCATCGAGCGGCGCGGCGGACGGGCCGACAAGTACGTCGGCGACGGCCTGCTGGCGATCTTCGGGGCTCCGGAGCCGCTCGCGGACCACGCCGACCGGGCGGTCGCCGCGGCGCTCGAGATCGCCGTCGCGATCCGCGACCGCTACGACGACGTCCACGTCGGCATCGGCGTCAACTCCGGCCCGGTCGTCGCCGGCACCGTCGGCGGCGGCGGCCATGTCGAGTACACGGTCATCGGCGACGCCGTCAACACGGCCGACCGCGTCGAGCAGGTGACCCGCCAGACCGGCGACACCGTGCTCGTGACGGAGGCGACGCGCGCGCTGCTGCGCGAGGAGCACGGGCGCTTCGAGAACCGGCCCGCGGTCAAGCTGAAGGGCAAGAGCGAGCGCGTGCAGCTGTGGGCGCCGAAGGCGGTCAGCGCCACCGCCGCCGGCTCGCCGGACGGGACCGAGCCGAGGACCGGGGAGCACGCGCGCCAGGAGCAGTCCCGTCCGGGGACCGAGCCGAGGACCGGCGAGCATGCTCCGGTCGAGCCGGCGACGGGCGAGCATCCGACCGATCCCCGCGGCGAGGCCGTCCCCGCGTCGTAGCATGAGAAGAGGCCCGGATTCCTTCCGGGCCTCTTCCTTGTCGACGGCTCCTATGGGGACGGGCGAGGTCGGGGGTCCATGCCCGCCCGGAGCGATGCGTCGCGGACCGGGTGTTGGGAGGCGCCGAGGTCGGTCGGCTCACCCGGTCATCTGTCGGGATCGAAGGAGGTCGTGCCATCTCCTCGCCCCAGCCGCACTATGCGCGCTCCCAGCGCCGTGCGCAACCCCCCGGTCCGCCGTCATACGAAGCTCATACAGGCTCATCAAGTTGTACGAAAGGTCGCGCATCCTCGTACCAGCTCATCGGCGCTGCCGCGCGGTTTAGCATCGGCCCATGTCAACGGACACGCAGCAGGAGACGCGGTTGCACGGCGGTCGACTGATCGCGCGCCGCATCAAGGCCCACGGCGTCACGAAGCTCTTCACGCTCTCCGGCGGTCACATCTTCCCGATCTACGACGGCTGCCGCGAGGAGGGCATCGACATCGTCGACGTCCGCCACGAGCAGACGGCGGCGTTCGCCGCGGAGGGGTGGGCGAAGGTCACGCGGACCCCCGGGGTAGCCGCGGTCACGGCGGGTCCTGGCGTGACGAACGCGCTCAGCGCGCTCGCGTCCGCGCAGTCGAACAACTCGCCGATGCTGATGCTCGGCGGTCGTGCGCCCGCGCTCCGATGGGGCCGCGGCTCGCTGCAGGAGATCGACCATATCCCGTTCGTGCGGCCGCTCGCGAAGCTGGCGACGACCCCCGACGGGACCGAGGAGATCCCCGGCCTCGTCGACGACGCCCTGCGCGCGGCGATGACGCCCCACTCGGGGCCGACCTTCCTCGACTTCTCGATGGATCACGTCTTCAGCGAGGCGGCCGAGCCAGAGAGCGACGCGAGACTGCTGCAGCCCCATCTCGGCCCCGGCGCCGACGGCGACGCGATCGAGCGCGCCGGGCGGCTGCTCCAGCAGGCCGAGCGGCCGGTCGTGATGGCGGGCACGAACCTCTACTGGGGCCACGGCGAGCAGGCGCTCAGAGCGCTCGCCGAGGAGCTGGGGATCCCGGTCTTCCTCAACGGGCTCGCGCGCGGCTGCCTCTCGGCCGACCACGAGCTGTTCTTCTCGCGGTCGCGCGGCGCCGCGCTGAAGGGCGCCGACGTCGCGCTGGTGATCGGCGTCCCGATGGACTTCCGGCTCGGCTTCGGCGAGTCGTTCGGCGCCGACACAGAGCTGATCGCGATCGACGTCGCGGAGCCGGTCCGCGAGCACCCGCGCGCGGTCGCCGCGGAGCTGTACGGCGCGCTGCCGGCGACGCTCGACGCGCTGCGCGTCGCGGCCGCCGGCGGTCCCGACCGCTCGCGCTGGCACGAGCAGCTGCGCGCCGTCGAGGAGGAGAAGCATGCGGCGGAGGCGGCCGAGCTGAACGACGAGCGCGCGCCGCTGCACCCGATGCGGCTCTACAAGGGGCTCGCCGAGGTGATCGACCGCAACGCGATCGTCGTCTGCGACGGCGGCGACTTCGTCTCCTACGCGGGCCGCGTCGTCGACTCCTACGAGCCGGGCTGCTGGCTCGACCCGGGTCCGTTCGGCTGCCTCGGCAGCGGACCGGGCTACGCGCTCGCGGCGAAGATGGCGAGACCGGAGCGGCAGGTCGTGCTGCTCTACGGCGACGGCGCCTTCGGCTTCGCCGGGATGGAGTACGACACGCTCGCGCGCCACGGCGTCGACGTCGTCGGCGTGATGGGCAACAACGGCATCTGGGCACTGGAGAAGCACCCGATGGAGTTCCTCTACGGCTACTCGGTCGCCGCCGAGCTGCGCCCCGCGACCCGCTACGACGAGGTCGTCAGATCGCTCGGCGGACACGGCGAGCTGGTCGAGCGTCCGCAGGACCTGCGCGGCGCGCTCGACCGCGCCTTCTCGGCCGGGGTGCCGGCGCTGGTCAACGTGCTCACGGACCCGACGGTCGTCTACCCGCGCAAGTCGAACCTGGCCTAGCGATCGTGGCCCGGCGCGCGTCGCGCCGGCGCGGGCGCGACGCGGTCCCACGCGACGAGACGACTCCGTACCCAAAAAGAGGAAACCGCCCGCATCATGCGGACGGTTTCCTCAAAGCGGCCCAATCAGGACGGGCAGGGGTACGTGCCTTGAAAGGGCCTATCAATGGTCCGGACGGCGGGAGGCGCCGTGTTCATGCGGCTTCGCCCGGACCTATGGGTCGGGCAGCCGACTCGCTTGCACGAACCCGATGCCCGACAGGCCGAGTTTGCCCGAGTGGTTCGAGCGCAAACAATCGAACATCCGTCCAGGTCGGTTTGGCACCTGAACCGCATCGGGTAGGGGTGGTGGTTTGCGCTACGGCCTGGCGCGCGCACGTTCCAGCAGCACTCCGTGGAGGATGTCATGTTCAGACACCTCGGTGCGCCGGAAACCGAAGGCTCGAAGGACCTCGATGAGGATCACGAGGCCGGCGACGATCACCGGCGCGCGATCGGGATGGAGGCCGCGGATCTGCTGGCGTGCGGTGAGCGGGAGCTGCGCCAGGCGGGCGAGTTGGAGCTCGGCCGTCCCGAGCTCCGCGACGTAGCCGTGGACGCGGGCGGGGTCGTAGGGCTCCAGCTCCTGGTCGATCGCGGCCAGCGAGGTCGCCGTGCCGGCGACGCCGATCGCCGCCTGCGCCCGCGAGCGCACCTCCTGCGGGACGAGCGCGTCGAGGATGCGGCGGATCTCGGCGGCGAGCGACTGCAGCTCGTGCGGGCGCGGCGGGTCGTGGCGGATGTGGCGCTCGGTCTGGCGCACGACCCCGGCCTGGGTCGTGACGTGGAAGTCGACGTCGCCGGCGTGCCCGACGACCAGCTCGGTCGAGCCGCCGCCGATGTCGTAGACGAGCAGCGGCGTCGCGTCGTCCGGGTCGCGGTCGTGCGTGGCGCCGAGGAACGTCAGCTGCGCCTCGCGCTCGCCCGCGATCGTCTGCGCGTCGAGGCCGTAGCGGTCGCGCACCTGGGTGGCGAAGTCGGCGCCGTTGGCGGCGTCGCGGACGGCGCTGGTGAGGACGGCGAGGCGCGCGTCGGCCGGGACCTCGGCGGCGTCGAGCGCGTCGCGGTAGGCGTCGAGCGTCGCGAAGACGCGGCCGACGGCGGCGTCGTCGAGGCGGCCGCTGAGGTCGACCCTGTCGCCGAGGCGCGTGACCTGCGAGCGGCGGTCGAGCTCGACGATGCGGCCGTCGGGCGCGACGTCCGCGATCAGCAGGCGGGTCGAGTTGGTGCCGATGTCGACGGCTCCGATGCGCATCCGGGCTGATCCTACGAGCTGGCGGTGCGGCTACGCGCGGGGTGCCGGGACGGCGTGGGGCAGCGGCTCGCCGGCGAGGCCGGCGAGGACGTTGCCGACGGCCAGCTCCGTCATGCGCCCGCGGGTACGGGTCGTGGCGGATCCGACGTGCGGCAGCACGAGCACGTTCGGCGCCGCCAGCAGCGGATGGTCGGCCGGCAGCGGCTCGGGGTCGGTGACGTCGAGCGCCGCGCCGCCGATCGCGCCGGCGTGGAGCGCGGCGATCAGCGCGTCGGTGTCGACGATCGGGCCGCGCGCCGTGTTGACGAGGATCGCGGTCGGCTTCATCCGCTCCAGCGCCGCCGCGTCGATCAGGTGGCGGGTCGCGGGCGTCAGCGGGACGTGCAGCGAGACGAAGTCGGAGCGCTCGAGCAGCTCGGGCAGCGGCGTGCCGCCCCGGCTGGTGCCCTCCAGGACCTCCATGTCGAAGCCCGCGGCCCGGCGCGCGACCGCCGCGCCGATGCGACCGGCGCCGACGATCCCGAGCGTCGCGCCCGCGAGGTCGCGGCCGAGGTGGCCGTCTGGCTTGAAGGCACCCCAGCGGCCCTCGGTGACGATGGCCATCGACTCGGGCAGGCGGCGCGCGGCGGCGAGCAGCAGCGCGAACGCGAGGTCGGCGGTCGCGTCGGTCAGCACGTCGGGCGTGTTGCCGACCGCGACGCCGCGCGCATGGGCGGCGGCGACGTCGACGTTGTCGTAGCCGACGCCGTAGTTCGCGACCGTTCTGATGCGCGGGCAGGCGTCGAGCAGCTCGCCGTCGACCGTGTCGGTCAGCGTGCAGAGCAGCGCGTCGGCCTCGCGCGCCCGCTCGAGCAGCGTCGCGCGGTCGATCGGCTGGTCCTCCTCCCACACGTCCATCGTGTGTCCGGCGGCGGGAATGCGAGCGAGCGCGCCGCCGGGATAGCGGCGCGTGACGAAGACGGTGGCCATCCCCGGATCGTAGGCCCGCGACCCCGTTCGCGCCGGTTTGGCACGCCGCCACGACCCCGCCCGCCACATCTCGAGCGAGTGCGCTAGAATCATTCGTCCGCCGCGGGGTGGAGCAGTCTGGTAGCTCGTCGGGCTCATAACCCGAAGGTCGCGGGTTCGAATCCCGCCCCCGCTATATACGAAATCCCCGACCTGCCCTCTCGGCGGTCGGGGATTTTGTTTTTCCGGGACCAGCTCCGGCGTGATCGTAGCCGCGAGCGTCAGCGTCCGATTGGGCTTGTCGTAGGCGACGTTCACGTCGAACGCCTCGAAGATCTCGGCAAGCTCCTCGGGGTCGGCTGCGCGGAGCGTCGGCCGTAGGTCCGGGATGGCGTCGAGCATCGCCTCGATCTCGGCGGGATCGGGACCGTCGGGACGCTGTTCGGCGAGCACGGCGAGCGCGTCGTCGATCTCGACGCGGCGGCTGCTCAGCTCCGCGATCCGCTCCTTGGCGACCACGACGACGGGGTGGTGGGGGTCGTCGTGCTCTTCGAGGCGAAGCGTCTGCCGGTAGAGAGCGCGGTCGACCTGTTCGCGCTCTCTGCGCAGCGCCCGCGCCTGCTCGTCGTGCTCGGCGCGCGGCCCGTCGGCGGCCCACGAGTTGCTTGCGCAGGAGCCGCAGCCGCTCAGGGCCGAACAGTTGACGACCCATGAAGTCGATCAGGTGGTCGAGGATGTCGGACTCTCTGATGCCGAGCGCGCGCGGATGGCCGGCTCTGTCGGCGGCGATCCCGCCGCGCGTCCAGACGAAGCGGCAGCGGTACCAGTTGGCGTGCCTCTGGTGGCTGCCCTCCATACGGCGTCCGCACCGCGCGCAGCGGACCCGGCCGCGCAGCGGGTAGAGGCGGCCGGCGCGGCGGCCTGTGCGCTGCGGGTACTCGACTTGCGCTCTGCGGCCCGGCTGGATCGTGTTGCGCCGCGCGCGGCCGTCGACCTCATCGAACAGCTCTCTCGGCACGATCGGCTCGTGGGCGGGTTCGGCGCTCCAGGCCCACTGCTCCTTGGGGCGGATCAGCGGTCGGCCGCGCCGCTTGTCGTGGCGGTTCCAGACGTTGAACCCGGTGTACTTCGGATTGCGCAGCATCGACTGGATTTGCGCCTTGCTCCACGTCTGCGGAAGGTCGTTGTCGTCCTTGCGGTTCCGCTGCGGCGGCGGATAGCGGTCGAGGTCGCGGTTCAGCCGGTCGCAGATCTCGCCGATGCCAAGCTTCCGCACGACGTACCACGAGAAGATCATCAGCACGATCGGCGCGCGCTCGGGATCGGGAACGAGCCGGTGCTTCTTCTTGCCCTCGCGCGCTTTGTGTGGGTTGGGGTGGCGGTGTGGTTCGAGCGTGTAGCCGTAGGGGACCGGTCCGCCCGTGTGCCAGCCCTGCTTGACGCTCTTCTCCATACCGCGACGGCTCTTCTCCATCAGGTCGCACACGTACCACTCGGCGACGCCCTGCTTGACGCGGCGGGTCAGGATCGCGGTCGCGTTGGCGACCATCGGCTCGTCGGAGGCGAAGAGGCCGATGTCGAGGTGTTCGAGTTCGCGCTCGATACCGGTAGCGTCGGCGGTCATGCGCGACAGGCGGTCGATGCTCTCGACGATTACGGCGTCGAACGAGCGGCCCTTCGATGCGTCCGCGCGCAGGTCGGCGATGCCGCCGTCGCGCCGGACCGGCACGCCAAACGGCGTGCTGTTGGCGCCGCGTCCCCGCGTCAAGAGTTCCTTTCTGCCGCTCTCGATGTCCCAGTAGAACGCGACGATCGTCCCGCCGACCTCGCGCACGACCCGCTCGCAGGCGGCGAGCTGGCGCGGGATCGACAGCGACGGGTCCTGCTGGTCCTCGGTCGAGACGCGCCCGTAGAAGGCGTATCTGACGGTGGCCGGTGCGATGGGGGTGGGCGAGACGATGACGCTCATGTCCACCATCTAGATCAAGGTCGCCGTGGTCGTCGCAAGATCGCAGCCTGACCTGGCTGCTCCCGCGCCGCACGCCGAAGCAGGCGCAGGATCACCCGAACCTGCCGACCGCGCTGATGGGCGTCGGCCGCCTTCAAAGGGCCGATCTCGACGCGCAGCTCAGGGCAACCGACGGCGGCCCGCTCTCCGTCGGCGGACGGCACATCTCGCTCGGCCGTCACGTCGGCAGCTCCCAGCGGCATCTGTAGCCGAGCGGGTGGGTGTCGGCGGCTCTGCGTCCGCCGCTGCTCCATCTGCCGCCGCCGGCTCTGTCGGTGACGAGCTTGAAGCCTGCCGCACGCAGCGAAGCGCCGCCCTCCTCTCTGAGCGTGTAGGTGATGACGTTGCGGTACCCGAGCGCCTTCGCGGCTCGCCACGCGGCGCGCAGGAGCATGGAGCAGGCGTTGGGCGTGCCGTCGGTGCAGACGCGCCGGACCTCGGCGGTGAAGCCGTCCTCGAGCTTGCGCGCGACGGGACGGCCGAGGATCGCGACGCCGCACAAGCGGTCATCGGCCTTGACGGCGACGACGCAGACGCCGGCGGCCACCGGGCGGTTGTGACGATGGTGCTCGGCGACGAAGGCGTTCGCCTCTCTGAGCGAGGTCGGAACGATCGCGAGGCGCGGTCGATCGTCGTGCGAGCGAGCGGATCGATCTTTCGTCAATGGGTGGTTGGCCGGCGAAGGCGCATCCCATCGACGAAACGTCTATGGCTCGGTGATGGCGGTACAGCGGCGCCGGGCGCCGCTTTGGTTTCAACCTGGCCAGAGTCTTCGCGCAGCGGCAAGCTCCTTTTCGGAGAAACCGAAGTCTCCGGAGACAGCCACGACAGTGGTGTCCCAAGGGCGTCTGAACCGTACGCTCGGAGTCAGCAGGAGGCCGACGGTCATCAGCCCATCGACATCTCTAGTTGCGGCAAGAACGTCGTGGTGCCGGAGTTGCACCCAGGTGCGGAAGCCGGCCTGGATGTTCTCGTCGTGAGGGTGCGAGCAAGCGCCAAAGCCGAGATGGGCGTGACCAGCTGCACCACGGATGCTTCTCAGCCGCCACAGTATGCCGCCGCGATCGTCGGTGCTGACTTCCTGGAACGCTCTCAGGACGAAGCGACCGAAACCGGTCCGTTCGCCTACGGGCAGTCGGTCGAGTTCGGCGAGGACTCTCAACCGGTCCTCGATGCTCATTCTCTCGGCGAGCGTCGTCGCGAAATCCTCGAAGAGGGTGCGAACGATTCCGTGGGCGTTGCGGTCATCCGATGCGGCAGGAAGAAGCGGCAGCACCGGGGAGTGAATCGGTGTTCCGTTCCCGACAAGTTGCGGGTCGAGTCTCGTCGGGAGCGCGTCATGGTCCGCGAGCGCGAGTTCGTGATAGCGCACCGGTTCGGACCCGAGTACCGCCGGTTCATCCGCGACTCGTTCCAGGTAGCGCACGACTGCGTTCGTCGACTTGAGCTGATCGAACAGAAAGTCCCAGTCACGCCGCAGCAGAACGACAGCGGGGTGCTTCGAGCCGGTCAGCGTCGGCGTGACGTCGTCTGGCGGGTCGGCGTGATCGAGCACGACCACGACGAGCCAGCGGTACTCCTTGCCGTCGACCCGCATGGACGCCCCGCGCAGGTTCGTCAGCTCCGTCGGTTGCAGACACAGGCGGCGGATACTGCCGTTGCCCTGCCCCAAGCCTTCGATGGCCTTCTTTTCGAGCCAGCGGCGCTCTTTTTCAGGGTCCGAGGAGGGCGTCTCGCGGCTCTTCACCTGAACCGCCACGCCGAGGTCGCCAACCAACAGCGTGCCATCGCCGAGTTCACGAGTGCCCGAGCCCACGGAAGTAAGTTGGGGCTGAAACACGAAGTCGGGAAGACCCCATACTGACGCTGCGTCGTGCGTCGCAATCTCGGCGGCAAGTCCCTGTCTGACATCTCCACGCAGCGGTGACGCGCTTGGGATGTGTCGTACGAGCGGGCCGCGAGGCGTCTCTACCACCAGAGTGAGTTCGCCTTGATCAGACGAAGCCGTGGCCGGCGCCTCATCTTGGTCCAAGCAGCACCGCTTGTATTTTTGGCCGCTCCCGCAGGGGCAGCGGTCATTGCGTCCAGCACGCCTCTTCGTCACCGGGCCATGATCCCAAGCGGCTCGGAGGGTCAGATTTCCTCGGCCGCGCTGGGCTCGGGGGCGGCGGCTGCGGCGGGCAATGCTGGCAGGTCCCCGAGAAGAAGTCGGGTGCCGCGCCTCTGGTCACTCAGCAGTTCGGGGAAATCGGAGTAGAGCCGTCGAAGAGCAGCCACGGCGGTTTCGGTGGCGATGCGTCGCATCTTCGCCAACGAGGTGTTGGCTGGGAGCTGCGCGCCGTGCACAACCTTTGAACGGCAGTTGTAGACGGCTCTGAAGGTTCTGAGGGCGACTGCGCGTCTCGCCGGGTCCGTTTCGAGGAGTAACGCGAGTGCGGCAGTCACCCGGAAGGTGGTCTCGTTCTCGGCCCCGACGAGGTTCTCCCACACCATCACGGCGTCGATAAGGCCGTCTTCGGCGTCGTCGCGGGCGAGCGAGCTGAGGAGACGACGTACCGAGATCGCGACTGACTCGTGGTGGTGCTGGCGGAGACGGCTGGCGAATCTCTCGATGGCGACGATCTCCTCGTCGGTGAGGACGTTCGAGCGCCAGCCGGTCCCGCGTTGGAGCGCGCTAGGAAACCCGTTGCGCAAACCGAGCGGGTAGAGCGTGATGGGGTAGAGGACCGTTGCCGAGCAGGGCACTTCTCGCTCGGGCGCGACGACGCAAGCGAACGCGGCAAGTTCGGCTGCCTGAACGTCCGGATGCTCGTTCCAATGCTCGGGGTTGAACTTCATGCCGCTGCCCGGGGGTTGCACGACGACGAGCCCAACCTGTCGGGTGCGTTGGAGCATCACGGTCGACCGACCGGCGGTCATGTCGTTGGGGACGGTTGCCTTTTCTCGTGCGTGCGGCGGTCGAAGGATTCCGTACGTGTTCAGGTCGGCACGCTGATCTTCAGCGAGCCCAACGCCACGAATGACAACGACGACGGGGATGTTTCGCCGTCTCCCCGCAGCGAGATCGCGAAGCTCGTCGATGTCGTGCGCGACCTGCTCGTAGAGCTCTCCTGGCGTGAGCGTTCCGCCTCTCGCGATGACGCGCTTGGTTGATGTCTCCAGGACCCGTAACGGGAGTCTCCAGGCGTCGAGCTGTTCCCCGACTCCGTCTAAGGTTTCGACATTCGCGCGGCGACCTGCGTCATCGGTGGGGCGGTCGTCGGAGGGGATGAATCTCAACTCGTATGCGAGCAGGCTTACCGCGTTCGAGAATGCTGGCGCTGACTCGGCGGCTGTCGCCAGCGCTTCTCTGTGAACCTCGACGTAGAGGCCGGGCCAGCGCGCGAGAAGGCCCGGATAGAGGTCACGCGCAAGCTCGAACAGCGCCCGCACCAGTTCGTCATCGGTGTCAGGGCACTCATGTGCGAGGCCGGTGAACCGCTCTCGGGCCGCGACGGCTCGGACGTCCCCGTTGTCATCTCGCGCCACCGCCTGGGCGATGAGATCTCGATGACTGTCGAGAGCAACGTCGCCCGTCAGCTCGAAGGCATCATGAAGCGCACGTCCTTCATCGTCGCCCAGGGCGAAGGGCTCGTAGGCCAGGACCGAGACAAGAGCAGAGCGTTCGATGCCGAGCACCCAGGCTGGCAGTTCCCACCCGACACGGCTCCCCAGGACATTGAACACGCGCTCGTCCATCGGGGGAGGACCGTAGCGGCATCAGTTTCGCTGGGCGCCAGCAAAGCGGTATCCCGCGTCAGCGCAGGGAGTCGGCGACGCCGCGCGGACTAAGCCAAGCAGAGGCGTCTGCCGATTCGGCGACCATATGACGACGCGAAGCCGAGCCGTTCTCGGACCGGTGAGAGCGCCTGCGATCCCCTCCGCCCGTCGTTCGCCCGGTGCAGCGAACAGCACCTGCGGGTCGGCGTCGGCCAGCTCTGACCGTGCGATCGCCTTACCGTCGGCGCAGGAACAAGATTCCGACTGTTCAGTCAGGAGTTGCGTCGTGTGACTGATGAGGGCTCTCGCCCCTCGCGGATCTCCTGTGTCATGGTCGTGACGATCCCTGCTGCCAACGATCGCACGCGGTAGCTCGCGTGACCGGCTCGCGCACTGTCATCGAACGCCGCCGCGAGTGAAAGCGATGGAAGAATTGGCCGGTTGACGGCCGAGACGCGAGGCAACCGGAAGCCCGCAGAGCGGAGGTGATGCGGCGTCGTTTGCAGCAGTTCGTTTGCTCGCCTGAGAACGACCACGCAGTTCAACAACGTGACGACGGGCTGTTTCACACACCCCTATTACGACCGGGCGCTCACCGCGCGAGAAGCCGCCCGACTTCAGACTTTTCCTGACTGGTACGACTTCGTCGGAAACGCTTCGTCGGTTTGTCGCCAGATCGGCAATGCGGTTCCTCCACTCCTGGCGCATGCCTTGGCGTCTGCCATCGCCCGCGCAGTACTCGGCGAGTCGGATGCAGAGCGGCTGCACCCGAAACCAAGACCCATTAGGCCCGCGTCAAGGCTTCCGGCCCCGCCCGCGTTGGACAGCGCGACACAGTTGCGCATGAAGCGGCAAGCAAGACGCGATACGAAGCCCGAGATCCTGTTGCGCCAAGCGCTCACACGTCGAGGGCTGCGATATCGGATCGATCATTCGCCAGTCCCGGAGGTTCGGTCCAAGGCGGACGTCGTCTTCCAGCGCGCGAGAATCGCCGTGTTCGTCCACGGCTGTTTCTGGCACGGATGCCCTGAACATTCGCGACCCACGAAGTCGAATACGAAGTGGTGGGCCGACAAAATCGCGGCAAACCGCAGACGCGATGCCGAGACGACTGCGGCGCTCACAGCCGCGGGGTGGACGGTTGTGCAGGTTTGGGAGCACGAGCAGCCAGAGGACGCCGCGGCACGCCTCGCGGCACTGGTGCAACAAGCTGACGAAGCTGTCAGCTGCGCGTCGTAGCTCGTTCGCGCCCGTAGATCGGCTGGGGCGGTCAGCGTCGGCGGGCACGTTGGAGGCTCGGTGTCTCCGGACCACAAGGATTGCTAGCGTCGGGACGCCGGAACCTCGTTGAGCCGTTGGCACTCACGAACCGAGCCCGTGGCGAGCCCCCCACGCTGCTCACCCTCGAATCTCGATGTGGTGGTGCCGAACGTGGGTTTGACCCCCGTCGCTCCCGCGACCTACGGCAACTCGCGGACCTCGACGAACCGGTAGCCACGGTCAGGGATATCCGTCAAGAACCCGCCTCGTAGATGGATCTGCGACCGCACAGCGTCAGCTAAGCGCTCTCATCCTGGCCCTGGGCGGACGTGCGGCGAGCGCGCAGCGTCTCGATCATCGTCAGGTCGGACTTGTCGTAGTCGACGTTCACGTCGAAGGCTCTCCAAGATCTCGGCAAGCGTCTCGGACTGGCGGCGCGTCCGTCTCCCGTCTGCAGATAGCGTCCCTTGGGTGGTCAACACCCATGAATATCGGGGGCGTTGGTGGGTGCCTAGCGACGAAGCCAACCAGGTGGCTGGGACGCTCACGATTGCCAAGGGTGAGGCATCTCTGGAGCTGATCGGGCATTTCGGTCACCAGCTGCTTTCCGAGACCGAACAGCAGAAGGTCTACTCGTTCGACTTGGCCGAGCACCCACGCCTCGTGGGACTGACCACGAGTGGGAAGCCGGTCACGCTTGAGGGCCATCAGGCTGCTGCCTACACAGAGAGCTGGCCGGGGGTCCCGACCGCCACCTACAGATGGAAAGTCGCGCTCATTGGCAAGAAGTTCGTCGATGCGGAAGAGATCGGCTTTGACGAGATCGCTCTCCAGGTCAGCGATCTCAATAGCTGGACTCAGATGTCGGGCTTCAAGACTCAGCTCGGTATGGAGAAGCACGAGAAGGGCTACACAGTCCCCGCCAGCGTCGAGGTCCGCTACGAAGTGCCCGACGACATCGAGATCCCGTTGGCTCGCGGAGAGAGAGCTTTCATACGGTTCAGGGCGACAAGTCAGGGCCTCGGCGCACGAACGGACGCTATCGCGCTCACGCAGCAAGCATCGCTCCACCTTCGGTTTCGTCGGCGCGCGAGCCTGAGAGAGGTCTTCACCCGCGTCGCCGAGTTGCGCAACTTCTTCACGTTTGCCGCCGGTCGTCCTAGCACCATCCTTGCCGTCACGGGGTTCCAAGACGACTTCGTACGCGCCCAGGCAGACGAGCCAATCCCTATCGAGATCTTGTGGGGCATCCCGCACAATCCCGATCCTCCCTCCAAGCGTCGCGATCCATCGGAGATGCTCTTTCCGCTCGCCGAGGCGACCCCGGACATCTCGACCGTGATGAGAAAGTGGTTCGCACGACAGGCCCGCCTCGAGCCGGTCTTCAACCTCTTCTTCGGGACCCTTCACCACCCCGATCTCTACTTGGAAGTGCGCTTCTTGTCCTACGCACAAGCGGTTGAGACATACGACTTCCGGCGTCGACGCCAGCCTGGGAACAAGACGCTGGCTGAACGCGTGCGCGACGTTCTCGATCAGTGCCGGACGGTCTCAGCGCAGATCGTCGGCTCGACATCCGCTGACCAAAAGGCGTTCATCGCCGCCTTCAAGGACGCTCGGAACTACTACACCCACTACAACCCCAAGCTCGAAAGGCGAGCAGCCCGCGGCGCTGCGCTTGTTCTGCTCACGATCCAACTCCAGGCCATCATCGAGATGTCGCTGCTCCGGCAGCTTGGCTTCCGCGCCCGATCGATCGACGCCATCCTTGCGCGCGTGCGCCGGTACGAGAAGATCGAACAGTTCAGACAGATCCTCGCCGAGGCGCAGGCGCCCCAGCGTCGCTCGATCTAGGTCACGCTGCCGTCAGGATGTGGTGACCTCCTCCTCGAAGTGCTCAAGGAGTTCGGTCGCCAAGGCGAGGACGAGTGGGTCATCGGCGTGTCGGGGGATACCTTGCAAGATCGCCTTGGAGAGGTCTCGGAGAGGGTCTCGCTGCCATGAGGCCAGCCACGGATCGCCCGCAGGCTGGAGGCGTTCGAGGCCGTTGGGTCTTGGCAGGCGATCGAGCCGTTCTTCAGTCTGGACTGCAACGCGCTCGACCTGCTCGGCCGTCCACGGCTTGATCTGGGCCTGGATGATCCGTGGGCTGAGGAGCGCGACGCGCTTGTACTGGTCTGCGGACGTGATCCCGATCTCCCCATCGCGGCGCAGCCATTCCTCGACTTCAAGCGCTCGGACGAGTTCGGCAGCTTGGGCGTCGAGTTGGGGCTTGGCGATCGCCGCAAAGCGCCATCCGAACTGCCCCAAGGCTCGCTGAAGGCGATAGGAGGCTGCGAGCAACCGGTCGTCCACGAACGCAGTGGCGTGATGATGAGCCGCTCGTCGCGCCTCAGCTATGCAGTGTTCAGCGCATCCGTCGGTCTGGGAAAGCAGAACGGCGGCTCCCATGCGCACGGCGCGCAGACCGAACCACATGCGTGTCTCGTTCTCGCCAGTCGGCGTAGTAGCTCGCTCGATCTGGTCGAACTCGCGCACGCGCACAATCGGCGCCGTGCGGCGGACGATCTCTGCGGTGTCCTCGATGTTGCGCCAACTGGCGACTGGAGCTGGCCCGTCGAGATGCTGTGCCTGGCGCCACATACCGGCCTTCTCTGTCGCGGCACGCCCTGCGTTGTGAATACGCTCGCGGGCCTCGTTTCGAATTTGGCGCCGGCGCTCGACTACGGCCGGTCGGACCTCCTCGACCATCGACTTGACCTCGGCGACCGTCTGATTCAGCGCTTCGAGGTCAACCTGCGCCTCAAGCGCATTGCGCAGGTGACCGAGATGCAACTGCCGGCCGCGCTCGGCAACGCGTGGTGCGCCCAGCCAAGAGAAGACCTCGTCAAAGCGCTCAGCAAGTTGCGACTTTTGCACGTCGAGCACCGGCGTCGTCCACTCGGGGGTCGTCACATCGAACATGCCGAGTCGCGTGCCGTCACACAAGACGATGAGCGGGACTGCGATCCGCGGGTCGGTCGCGTAAGACCATGCTTGGCCGAGATGTTCGTCCGCGAACAGATTTTCTTGCGGCCGTTTGGCCTCGATGATCCACAGTCGTCGGTTGAAGACCGTCGGGACGAAGTCGATTCTGTGCCGCGAGGAGCCGAGCATTCGGACCGGTGGGTCCAAGATCAGCTGGGTCTCGCGCAGAATGCGATGGCGAGTTCCGAGCCCGTAGCCGAGAAGACGCAGCAGCGGCTCGATCCAATCGCCTCGAATCTCTTCCTCGTTGCGGCCTGAAAAGTTGTAATCGGCGAGGAGCTGTAGATCAGAAGGAGCCACGGCGGGATGGTACGTCAGGCGGACGACCAGACTCCAGGGAGCCGCACCGGTCGTGATCGGTCCGCGGCCATAGGGCGCTTGAATCTCGGTCCGAGGTGGAAAGTGGAGTCTTGGAGTCCTGCTCCGTTCGCGAGCTCAGGGCAGTTCGATTGCTTCCACGAACCGGTAGCCGGTCGCGGGATGGTGTTCAGAACCCGCCCTGTAGATGCGCCTGCGACGTCAGACGACTCGTGGTAGTTGGCGTGGAGAGAGGCCGGCACAGTGGTCTGTCCGCGAGCCGGCGCGCCTGACTGCGCCGGACGGCAACCTATGGACATGATTGATCCACATGCGGAGGACGATGCCACGCGGACGTTGGGCGAGCAGCAACTCCGCAACGCCCGAAGCGATGCTCGTCTCGGCCATGGACGCGAGGCGATCGTCGCCGACTGGTGGGGAGCGGTCGAGGCCGCCGAGCGAACCCGAACGACCGCGATCAACAGCATCTACGAGATGGCGCAGACTTCTTTGGACAGACCCGATGACTCACCGGGTTCCGAGTCTTATGCCAGGTGGGAGCGTGCCGAGCTCGCGCGGTTCGATTTGGCGGCCGACAACGTCGAGTTGAATGCCATGACCCTGATCGCCCTGCTGAGCGCGCTCGATGCACTCGTGGAGGCGATCGTTCCCAGCGCACGCGAGGCTATTGTGCGCATGCATTTCGCTGAGCGCGTCAGAGTCGTAAAGAGGAGCAGCCGGAGCTGTTCACTCGCGTCAACGACGAGATGCACCAGGCGATGGCCGACGCATTCGTGAAGGTGATGATCGAGCAACTGCCCAAGAAGGCCCGGCAACCGCGCCCTGCCGGGGCTGGCTCTCAGCGGTGGGAAGAGGCGCTTCGGCACATCCGTCTTCATGCTCCCGACGCCCGTCCGATCCCCGATGATCTCGATGAGGCGCTGTGCGAGGCCGTGATGATCCGGAACGCTCTGGTGCATCGCGCGGGGCGAATCAGCGAAGACGACCTGACGACGGCGCCAAGCCTGCGCGTTCGCTACGAGGATGGGCAACTGATCCGTGTTACGCGACTGGACTTCAGAGCCTATTCCGCGGCCATCGTGGCCTACGGATCCGAGGTGATCTACCGCCTGATGGGGTCGCTCGCCACGCCCGTAGACCTGTCGGCCTGGAGAGGCTACGCCGCCCTCAACACCTGAGCGAGAGAGCCTCAAACAGAGCCTCCACGTAATGGGAAATCCGACCGTCCGGGCAAGCGATCCCAGTGTCGATTGCCCGATCTACCATCCACGTCCGTCGCGTTCATCTTGGAGTCCGACGACGAGGGACGTCTGCTGAGTTGGGTCGGAGCGTAGGGCGCGATCCTCGAGCCAGTCGCACCAAGCCTCGATTCGGGTGCGCTCGGCGGACTCCAGGTCGGGGATCCTCCTACGGAGGGCAGCGGCGTATTTGACCAGTTCCTGAGATTGGCGCCAGGCAGCGATTTCCGCCGTCGCCCGAGCGAGGCGTGCCTCCTCAATACGGGCCATACGTGCGCGTTCCACGCGAATCCGTTCCTGTCGCTCCCATTCCTCGCGCTGTCGGCGCGCATGCTCGGCTGCGAGGTCATCGGCGATGACGCGTTGTTCCAATACCTGGAAGATCTGATCCAACGCGTCGTTGAGCGAGCGGGGGCTATCTGTCCACATCGCTCGGCCGCCGCCATAGCCGGTTGGCAGCACGAGGCGAAGTCTGCCCGTGGCCTTCTTGCGCTTGTGCTGGACTGGGGGCATCTCGTGGGCGCGACGCTCCCTGTCCCACGTGTACTCGTTGCGCCAAGCGTCGATTTCCTGCTGCGTGAAGGGAAGGGTTTCGGTCTCTTCGTGGACTTCGATGGGGTACCGGTGCTCACCGACCACGATGGCGATGCCCGGGTGCGACCCGTGCCCCTCCTTTGTGTAGGGCTGGACGTTCCAGCCACGTCGAACGGCGCCTGCGGTAAGGCTATGCGCGAGCAACAGCGCTCGTTGAAGCCGATCGCGAGTGACGAACATCCGGACGAGGCCGGAACCGTTGATGGCGAGCCGGCCGTCTGGACCGGGCCGCCGGCCGCGCGCTGCTTCTCTGGTGGCACGGATTAGACGGTGCGCCCCACGGAGGTCGGCAGCAATCGGGTCGGTGCGAGCCGGCGCATCAGCAAGCGTGCCCTCAGTCTCGTCTGCCTCGACTGGAGGCTGCGCGTGAGAGGGCTGGGGCGGGTGGTTGGCGGCTCTCGTGGTCGGGAGTTCTGCTGGCCCGGTCGGAGCCGCTTCCGGTGCGCTGTGCTGACACGGCGGAGATCCGAGGATTGCGCGCCCGGCAGGCGTGATGGTGGCGCGCCACGTACGTCCCCGGCCCGAGATTCGGACGAAGCCGCGGCTTCGGAGTGCGGCGGCCGAGATGCGATGCGTCGACCCCTGCATGTGCCCTTCTGGACAGCCGTCGGCCACCCATCTAAGGACCTCGAGTTGGGCTGCGTTCAGCGACTGGTCCATCCGAACGCGTGCGCAGCGCGATGCGCGGTCAGGCGCTGCGCAACAGCGAGCTGATGACCTCGGCGGGGCGCTGTCTGCGGCGCGCGGCGAGCTGTTGCAGGCGCTCCGCGTCTTCGCCCTCGACGCCCACGACGATGGTCAGCTTGGCGTCGGGGTCGCCAGGGTGTGCTTCGACGTAGCGCGGATCGATCGCGTCGAGGTCGGCGTCGAAGTCGCCGGGCTGCGGGTCGGGGTCTGTCCAGGGATCGCGCGCCATGTTCACCTCGGAATGAGTCTACGCTCGCGCGGAGAGGATTCCCAGCCGGTCACGATCAGCCAGGTGGTCGGGTCGATCGTGCGCTCGACGACGAGCGTCAAAGCGCGCCCGCCGTTCGTTCGGCCGACGACGATCCGTCGCTTGCCGGGCGGCTCCTCGCGAGGATTGCGGACGATCGTGTGGGCGTTGCGCGGGAGCTGACGCGCTTCGTCGGTCGTGATGTCGCGGGCACCGAGCTTGGAGATCGCGGCTTCGGTCGCGAGCAGTTCGACGATCGCGTCGGGCATTGCACAGGTCTAGCGAAGACAGGAGCGGCGGTGCGCCACTCGGCGATCACGCCAGTTCCCGCACCTCGACGAACCGGTAGCTGCGGTCGGGGATATGCGTCAAGAACCCGCCCCCGCTATGAATCGAAGGCCCTGCGAGAGCGGGGCCTTCGGCGTTGTAGGAGTGGTTGAGGCGGCGCGCTCAGCTTTTCGATGTGTCGGGTCGCGAGGCGATCGCGCACGCCCAGCGCCGCTGCCATTCCCCTGCCCGGTTCCTCGGCGCGCAGCTCGGCGAGGAGGTCGGCGTCTACGTCGATCCGCGTGGTGCAGCTGACCGCACATGGGATCACGTAACGCTCGTCGCGGCGATGTCGCGGCATTCTGCGCGCACCAACCGGATCCGACCCCAGCACCCGCGCTACTTCGAGTGATGCGTCAGCGGGCGCTGGTGGCTGCTGACGAGCTGCGCCCGTCATGTGCGGCGACGATGTAGACGGCGTCGTCTGTCTCGTCGTGGAGGTAGATGAGGATCAGCCAGGGCCAAGGGCCGATGATGAAGCGCGTGCCTTTCCAGGCGCCGGTCAGCGCGCGGCCGGCGAGCCGGAAAGGCTGGAGGGTGCGCACGGAGGTCTGGATGCGTCGGAGTGCGTTGGCGGGCAGGCCGAGCGTCTCGATCAGCTCGCCGAGATCGGCGACGGCGTGCGGCGTGACGATGACGCGGACCTCGGCTACGCGAGGTCGTCGAGCGAGGTGCCCTCGCCGCGCCGGGCCTGCGCGATGCCCTCTTGCGTGCGCTCGTACGCGCCGGGGGTGCCGTCGAGCAGTTGGACGATGTGCGCGGCGTCGGGATCGGCGCCGTCGAGGGCGGTCGACAGCAGGGACTTGGCGAGCGTGCCCTTTTGAACGTGCATCCGTTCTGCGAGTCGGGAGAGCTTCTCCGAATACTCGGGATCGAGCGAGACGTTGATCCGGCTGGCCATGAGGATCACGCTAACGGAAGCCGCTCCCGTCGTGACCGTTGTCCTCACCCGGGGCCGGCGCGCAGCCCGAGCCGCCGAGGCACTTCCGAGGGGCAGGGTCTACAAGGTGCGCGCAAGCGGCTCGCGAAGGCGTCGGCGAGCTCGTCGAGCATCGTCCGGGCGGCCGCGTCGGCGGGAGAGGTGATCGTCAGCACGATTGCGTCGGTCTCGTCGTGGAGGTCGAACGAGAGGAAGCCGCAGCAGCGGGACTCGGCGGCGACGATCGCGGCCAGCTTGTCGCGGGTGTCCTGGGAGGCGCGGAAGCGCAGCGCGGCGGTCGTGTCGGTGCGGTCGGCGGTCAGGAGCGCGGCGGCTCCGATCGCTCGCATCTCGGCGAGCCGCTTGGGCATCTCGGCCGCTGACAGCGAGCAGGCGATGGGGGCGTGAGTGGTCATGCGGCTACTGTGGGGGTTGAAGTCGTGTTGAAGTCAAGGCGGTGATCTCGGAGATGGATGACGCGCTCACGATCGGCGACGTCGCCAGGCAGGCCGGCGTCAAGACCTCGGCGATCCGCTACTACGAACGCGTCGGCGTGCTGCCCGAGCCCGACCGGATCGCCGGCCAGCGCCGCTACAGCGCCGAGACCGTCCGCCGCCTTCACGTGATCGACGTGGCCAAGCGCGCCGGGTTCTCGCTCGACGAAGTGCGCGAGCTGCTGGATAGCGACCGCGCCTCGGACGCGCTGCGCGAGCTGGCGCGGCGCAAGCTGCCCGACGTGCGGGCGCTGATCGAGCGCGCGACCGCGATGCAGGCGTGGCTGGCGACGGCCAGCAGCTGCGGCTGCCCGACGCTCGAGGTGTGCGAGCTCTTCGGCCCGAACGCCGCCGGACGCCCTGCAGCGGCCGACCGCGCGGCGCTCTTCCGCTGACCCGCGTCGGCGGATGGCGAACGCACGCCACGCTGGGTGCCGCGACCGCGCTGGGAGGCGGCTGGCTCGCGCGCGAAGCCGCCGCCCGTCGCGACCGGCGGCGACTTCGAGCGCCGGTGCGATGAGCCGACCATGCCGCGGTCGCTCCCATGTGAAGGCGCGACCGTCTACCCACACATACAAAGGTTTGTTTGTATGTATCATCGACGTCGATGGCCGCGGAGCCTGACACCTGCGACCTGCTGTGCCTCGACGTGCCGAAGGCCGAGCGCGTGCGCGCGTCGATGCCGTCGGTCGAGGAGCTGGAGCGTCGCGCCGCCGCTGCGAAGGCGCTGGGCGACCCGACGCGGTTGGGGCTTGCCGTCGCCCTCGGCGAAGCCGGCACGGCATGCGTCTGCGACCTCGCGTGGATCGCGGGGCGCAGCGAGCGGCTGGTCTCCCACCACGCCCGTCAGTTGAAGGCGGCCGGCGTCGCGCGCTCGCGGCGTGAGGGGAAGATGGTCATGTACGAGCTGACCGAGCATGGCGCGGCGCTGCTCGCGACCGTGCTCGGACATCGGGACGAAGCGGTCCGGTGAGCGGTCCGATCGAGCTGCCGATGGCGCCGTTCGCGCTCGTCACGCGTGGGCTCGCCGTCTCCGCCGACCTGGGCATGTCGCGGCCCGTCACGCTCAACGGCGTGCGGCTGCTGCGCCGCAGCCGCGACCGGGAGGCGTGAGCGGTGGCCGCACTCGCGCTGATCCTCTACGTCGCCTATCTCGCGCTCGCGTTCGGGCTGCGGACCGTGATCCAGCTGCGTCGCACCGGCGCGACCGGCTTCCATGGCATCGGCGGGCGCCCCGGCTCGCCCGAGTGGATCGCAGGCGTCTGCTTCGCGCTCGCGCTCCTGCTCGGCATCGCCGCGCCGATCCTCGCGCTCGCCGGCGCGGTCGAGCCGATCGCAGCGCTCGACACCACGGCGCTGCACGCGGCCGGCGCCGTGCTCGCCGTCGCCGGGATCGTCGCGACGCTGCTGGCGCAGTTCGCGATGGGCACGAGCTGGCGGATCGGCGTCGACCCCGCCGAGCGCACCGCGCTTGTCACAACCGGCCCGTTCGCGCTCGTGCGCAACCCCATCTTCGCCGCGATGCTCCCGACCGCACTCGGCCTGACCCTGCTGGTCCCCAGCGTCATCGCGCTGATCGGCCTCGCCGGCCTCGCGGTCGCGCTCGAGTTGCAAGTCCGAGTCGTCGAGGAGCCGTACCTGCGCAGCGTCCACGGCGACGCGTACACCGCCTACGCAGCCCGCGTCGGCCGCTTCGCGCCGCGCCTGGGCCGGCTCGATCGCTGAGCGCCGGCCAATCCCCGCACGCCACGAACCGGTTCCCGGTCGCGGGTCGGTGTTCAGAACCAGCCCCTCGCCGAGTCGAAGTCCGACGGCGCGCGGCGTGATGACGCTCCTGAAACGCCCACCGTCGTCGGCATCTCAGGCGGTCCGACGGTCAGCTCTGCGCCGCCGCGAAGACGAGGCACGCGACGAGGATCAGCGCGGCGATCAGCCAGACCAGTCGGACGATCAGGGTGTGTCGCATGGGGATCGCTCGCTCATGCCATGTCGAAGCGTTCGGTGTGGACTCGCTCGGCGGGCACGCCCAGCTCGGCGAGCGCCGCCTCGGCGGCGTCCATCATCGCGCCGGGGCCGCAGATGAAGTACTGGAACCGCTCGAAGGAGCGTGGGAGGTGGCGGCCGAGGACGTCGGCGGTGATGTAGCCGGTCTCGCCGTGCCACTCGGCCGGCGGTCGCTCGAGCACGTGGACGAGCGTGAGGTCGAGCCGGTCGCGCAGCCGGTCGAGCTCGTCGCGGAAGGCGACCTCGTCCCACGCGCGGTTGCCGTAGAAGAGCAGCACCGGGCGCACGTCGTCGCGGTCGGCCAGCGTCCGCAGCATGCTGATCAGCCCGGAGATGCCGACGCCGCCTGCGATCAGCACGAAGCCCGGCCCCTCGTCCTGGTCGATCGAGAAGACGCCGTGGGGGCCGTCGACGTAGGCCGTCGTCCCGGGCTCGAGATGCTTGACGGTCGAGGTGAAGTCGCCGAGCGCCTTGATCGCCACCTCGACCTCGCCGGTCTCGGCGCTGGAGGAGAACGAGAACGGGTGCTGCGTCAGCGAGAACGGCGAGCGGTCGAACGTGAACCACGCGAACTGGCCCGGTTGGAAGCGGAAGTCGACGCCGTCAGGCGGCGACAGGCCGACGACCGTCGTGTCGCCGCGCTCGGCGCGCACCCCCGCCACCCGCCACGGTCTCGCCGCCGCGCGGCTCGGCTTCACCAGCCGCACCCAGATCAGCAGGCACAGGAACGCTGCCGCCATCGCGCCCCACAGGAGCTGCTTCCACAGCGCGCTGACGTACTCGTCGACGAAGTAGATGTGCCCGACCGCGCCGACGATCAGGACCGTCGCGAGCACCGCATGGGCGACGTGCCACGCCTCGTAGGAGAGCCGCAGCTGTCTGCGCCAGGTCGACGAGGCGACGAGCAGCACGAGCGCGAACAGCGCCGCCATCCCGAACCAGACGAGCAGCGGCGCGCGCAGGGCGTTGTGCAGCGTCAGCGCGTCCCAGCGCGCCGACAGCGCGAAGTGGGTGAGCACGAACGCGAGGCCGACGTAGCCGATCTGGCGGTGGAACTGCAGAAGCCCGTCCTGGCCGAACGCCGATGCCACGGTCTGGAACCGCGCGACGAGCGCGAACTCGAGCCCCAGCATCGCCAGCCCGGTGAAGCCGAGCGCGACGGAGAAGTCGGTCCAGAAGTCGTGGTCGGGCTGGCTGGCGCCGATCGCGGCGAACACCAGCGGCGCCAGCACGACGCCGAGGTAGACGAACGTCCAGGCGATCGCGCGGGCTGCGAGCGTCACGTGCGCCTGCCGATGCGCCTAGCCGACCGGAACCGGGCGGTGAAACGAGTCAATCACGCCCCGCGAGTATCGCACAGCGAGGGCTGATGCATCGGTTTTCTGTCGTTCGGCGCAGATCGCGCACGCCAACCCCCCTGCGGCCCCCGCCACATCCAAAGTATCGCCGGTAGGGGGGCTTGATTCAAGCCCCCGGGTGTGCTCCATACTCGCTCGCCGCACAGCGACGAAGGAGCGACGGAATGGGCACGAGCGAGCATGCGGCGATGGTGACTGGAGGCGGTTCGGAGACGGCGGACTCGCCTCGCGCCGACGCCTACGTGTTGGACTTCCACGAGATCGACGCGACGCAGGCGGCGGTCGTCGGCGGCAAGGGCGCGCACCTCGGCGAGCTCTCGCGGATCGACGGCATCGACGTGCCGCCTGGCTTCTGCGTGACGACGGCCGCCTTCCGGCGGATCCTGGCCGAGGCTCCGTCGATCGGCGATCGCCTCGACCGGCTGTCGCGGCTGGACCCGGACGACCGCGAGGCGATCCAGACGCTCAGCGCGGAGGTTCGCCGCACCGTCGAGGAGACCGCGGTCCCCGACGACGTGACGGCGGCGATCGCCCTCGCGCTCGCCCGGCTCGACGAGCATGCCGCCTACGCCGTCCGCTCGAGCGCGACGGCGGAGGACCTGCCGTCGGCCTCGTTCGCCGGCCAGCAGGACACGTACCTGAACGTCGTGGGAGCGGCGGCGATCGTCCGGCACGTCAGCCGCTGCTGGGCCTCGCTGTTCACCGAGCGGGCCGTGACCTATCGCCTGCGCAACGGCTTCGACCACAGCAAGGTCGAGATGGCGGTCGTCGTCCAGCGGATGGTCTTCGCCGACGCGGCCGGCATCCTCTTCACCGCCGACCCCGGCACCTCCAACCGCAAGGTCGCCTGCGTCGAGGCGAGCTTCGGCCTCGGCGAGGCGCTCGTCTCAGGCCGCGTCAACGCCGACAGCTACCAGGTGCGCGACGGCGCGGTCGTCGCCAAGGCGGTCGGCGACAAGCAGCTCGCCGTCCGCGCCCTGCCGACCGGCGGGACGGAGGAGCGGCCGATCGACCCGGCGCAGCGGGAGCGGCCGGCGCTGACGGATGCGCAGGTCGTGCGGCTCGCGCAGCTGGGCCGGCGGATCGAAGCGCGCTTCGGCCGCCCCCAGGACATCGAATGGTGCCTCGTCGACGACGGCTTCCAGATCGTCCAGAGCCGACCGATCACCACGCTGTTCCCGATCCCCGACGTCGGCGACGGGAAGAAACACGTCTACGTCTCCGTCGGTCACCAGCAGATGATGACCGACGCGATGAAGCCCCTTGGGCTCTCCCTCTGGCAGCTGACGGCCATGCCGCGGATGTACGAGGCCGGCGGGCGGCTGTTCGTCGACGTCATCCAGCACCTGGCCTCGCCGGCGATGGGCGACGCCGTCGTCGAGGCGCTGGCGACCTCCGACCCGCTGATCGGGGACGCGCTGCGGACGCTCGTCGAGCGCGGCGACTTCGTGCCGTCGCTGCCAGACGAGGATCCCGTGAACGTCCCGCCGCGCGAGGCGCCGGCCCCGGTCCCGACCGATCCGGCGATCGTCACCGAGCTGATCGAGCACGGCGAGGCGTCCAACGCCGCCTTGGCACGCGAGATCCGGTCGAAGTCCGGATCGGCGCTGCTCGACTTCATCGTCGAGGACGTCCACGAGCTGAAGCGGATCCTCTTCGATCCGCGCAGCTACCAGGTGTATGCGGGAGCGATGGATGCCGCGAGCTGGCTCAACGACCAGCTGCGCGAGTGGTTGGGCGAGAAGAACGTCGCCGACACGCTCACGCAGTCGGTCCCGCACAACGTCACGTCGGAGATGGGGCTGGCGCTCCTGGACGTCGCCGACGCGGTCCGCCCGCATCCCGAGGTGGTGGCCTTCCTGGAGGAAACCGAGGACGACGGCTTCCTCGACGAGTTGCCCGGCCTCGCGGGCGGGGTGGAAGCGCGGGCGGCGATCGTCGCCTTCCTCGATCGGTACGGCATGCGCTGCGTCGGCGAGATCGACATCACGCGGCCCCGCTGGAGCGAGCGCCCCAGCACGCTCCTGCCGATGATCCTCGGCAACGTCAGGAACTTCGAGCCGGGCGAGGCCGAGCGGCGCTTCGAGCGGGGGCGGCGGGAGGCGCTGCAGAAGGAGCAGGAGCTCCTCGAGCGCTTGCGGGCACTGCCGGACGGGGAGCGGAAGGCCGAGGAGACCAAGCGCAAGATCGACCGCGTGCGGACCTTCATCGGCTACCGGGAGTATCCGAAGTACTTCATGGTCAGCCGCTACTTCATCTACAAGCAGGCTCTGCTCGAAGAGGCCGAGCGGCTCCTGCGCGCCCGGGTGCTGCGCGAGCGCGACGACATCTTCCACCTCTCCTTCCAGGAGCTCGACGAGGCCGTCCGCGGCGGCAACGTCGACGACGAGCTGATCGCGCGGCGCAAGGAGGCGTTCAGGTCGTACCAGGCGCTCATGCCGCCGCGGGTGATCACCTCCGACGGCGAGGTCGTCGTCGGCGAGTACCGGCGCGACGACGCGCCGCCCGGCGCGTTGCTCGGTCTGGCCGTCTCCGGCGGGACCGTCGAGGGGCGGGCCCGCGTCATCCTCGACCCGGCGAAGGCCGAGCTCGAACCGGGCGACATCCTCGTCACCGCCTGCACCGATCCGAGCTGGTCCCCGCTGTTCCTCGCGATTGGCGGCCTCGTGACGGAGGCGGGCGGCCTGATGACCCACGGCGCCGTGATCGCGCGGGAGTACGGCCTGCCGGCCGTCGTGGGGGTGGAGCGCGCGACCACGCTGATCCGCGACGGCCAGCGGATCCGCGTGCACGGGACCGACGGGTACGTCGAGATCCTCTCCTAGCGCTCGCGCCGGCGACGACCCGGGAGCAGCGGCGCGCTCAGCACGCCCAGCGCGGCGACGACGCCGACGGCGGCGAACGCCGTGCCGTGACGAGGTGCGGCGTTCGCGTCGTCGCCCAGCAGGACGGTGGCGACCGCGATGCCGACGGCGCCGCCGATCTGGGAGCTCATGAACGTGACGGCGCTCGCGCGCGCCGCGCTCCGCGGCGGCACCGTCCCGTAGACGGCGCCGAGCACGGAGCCGCCCGACACGCCGAAGCCGAGGCCGGCGACCGCGAGTGCGATGGAGAGCGGGACGTGCGCCGTCGTCGCGTCCGCGAGCGCGAACGGGACGAGCGCGACCGCGTACACGGACAGCCCGATCGCGACCAGGCGACGCACCCCGTGCGCGGCGACGAGCCGGCCGCCGAGGTTGAAGCCGGCGGCCGCCCCGAGCGCCTCCGGGACGAGCAGCGCGCCCGCCTCCAGAGGCCCCGTGCCGTGCGCCTGCTGGAAGAACAGCGGCACGAGGAACAGGAGCGGGTAGAGGACCGTGCCGTGCAGCAGGTTGGCCCCGGTCAGCGCGAGGAAGCCGCCGTGGCGGAAGAGGCCGAGGTCGACGACGGCGCGGGATCCGCGCCGGCGCGCCCAGCGCAGGTAGGCGAACGCCAGCGCGAGCGCGCCGCCGAGGCTCGACACCACGGCGGCCGTGCCGAACCCGTGCTCGGCGGCCTGCGAGAAGCCGAGCACGAGGGCGGCGGCGGCGCCGGTCAGCAGCGCGATCCCGAACGCGTCGATCGGCGCCGGCGCGCCCTCGCTCCCGCGATCGTCGGGGACGACGCGCAGCGCGCAGACGATCAGCGCGAGCCCGAGCGGGACGTTGACGAGGAACATCCACTGCCAGGCGAGGCGTTCGAGGATCACGCCGCCGACCAGCGGTCCCAGCGCCGGTCCGAGCATCAGCGGCACCCCGACCAGGCCGACCATGCGGCCGGCGCGCTCGCGGCCCACGGCACGTGCCAGCACGGTGAACATCGTCGGCTCGAGCGCACCGCCGCCGAGACCCTGCAGCGCGCGGAACGCGATCAGCGACTCGGCCGACCAGGCGAGCGCGCACAGCGCCGAGCCGGCGACGAACAGCATCAGCGCGCCGACGAAGACGGTGCGGCCGCCGAAGCGGTCGGTCAACCAGGCGGCGGTCGGCATCGCCACCACGAGCGCGAGCAGGTACGCGGTCGTCGCCCACTGCATCGTCGCCAGCTGCGCGTCCAGCTCGCGCGAGAGCCGGTCGATCCCGACGTTGACGATCGACGCGTCGAGCAGGGCCAGGATCGGGCCGACGACCATCACCGTCAGCAGCGACAGCGTGCGAGCGTCGAAGCGATCGCCCGGCGCGCGGCCGGGCGTCAGGGCGGAGGGAGCCATCTTGGAGCACCTCAATGTCTGAGGGCGTCCTTGACCTGTCTCCGAGGCCGAGCGTCGCGGATGCCTCCGCTGCAACGCCCCTCGACCCCGGCAAGCCGCCGTGGCGGCCCGCCGATGTGACGCGCGTTCCTCGACGCGCCGACGCCTTATATCAAGCCTGCGGGCGCCGCGGCGGTCCCTCGCTCACGCCTTCGGGCAGCTGCCGCGGTCGGCGCGCTGGGGGCCGTCGGCCGACGGGTGGATGTCGAAGTCGAAGATCGCGGTCGGGAGGTAGACGGTCGCGCAGGAGTTGGGAATGTCGACGACGCCGCTGAAGCGGCCCTCGATCGGAGCGGCGCCAAGGATGAGGTACGCCTGCTCGGGCGCGTAGCCGAACTTCGTCAGGTACGCGATCGCGTTCAGGCAGGCGCGGCGGTACGCGAGCTGGGAGTCCAGGTGGTGCTGTCTGCCCTCCTCGTCGACCGAGAAGCCGACGAAGGTGAGGAACTCGCTGTAGCGTGGCTCGACGCGGCCGGGGAAGAAGACCGGGTTGGTCGTGACGCCGTAAGTCTCCATCCCGCCCTTGATCAGGTCGACGCCGAGGTCGAGGAAGCCGCCCATCTCGATCGCGCCGCAGAAGGTGATCTCGCCGTCGCCCTGGCTGAAGTGCAGGTCGCCGGCCGACAGCTTGCCGCCTTCGACGAAGACGGGCAGGAAGATCCGCGCGCCGCGGGTGAGGTTCTTGATGTCCTGGTTGCCGCCGTTCTCGCGCGGCGGGGCGGTGCGCGCCGCCTCGCGCGCGGCCGCCTCCGCCTGCTCGCCCTCCAACGCGCCGAGCAGCGCGTTCTCCGGGTTGGGCGGCAGCGCCAGCGGCGGGACGGCGTCGGGGTCGGTCGCGATCAGCTCCGCCTCGCGGCTGTTCCACGTGCCCAGCAGGTCGTGCGAGGGGGCGGTGCCGATCAGCCCCGGGTGGGTGATCCCGGTGAAGCGGACGCCCGGCAGGTGCCGTGAGGTCGCCTCCTGGCCGTGGAAGTCCCACACCGCCTTGTAGGCGTCCGGGAAGTGGTCGGTCAGGAAGCCGCCGCCGTTGACCTTCGCGAAGATGCCCGTGTACCCCCATCCCTGGCCGGCGACCGGGCCCTCCTCCTGCGGCACCGGTCCGACGTCGAGGATGTCGACGACGAGCAGGTCGCCGGGCTCGGCGCCCTCGACCGCGATCGGCCCGCTGAGCTGGTGGACGATCGAGAGGTCGACGCCGCGGACGTCCTCCGCCGAGTCGTCGTTGCGGATGTCGCCGTCGAACCACTCGCGGCACTCGAGCCGGAACTCGCTGCCCGGTCTCACCGTCGCGACCGGCGGGATGTCCGGATGCCAGCGGTTGTGCCCCAGTCTCGCCTGCTCGCGGAAGCGCTTGGACTGGTCGACGCTGAAGAGCACCTCGGGCATCGTTCCTCTCCTTGAACCGGGTTGGCCGGACGGTCACGGCCGCGGCAGACGCGCATGCCGCGGATCGCGGCTGCGCGGCCCCGCGGGCCGCGGCGGCAGGTGCTTCACGACCGTCGGCTCGTGCGCGCTGCGGTCGGCCGCCTCCTGCGCGCGCCGCCGCAGACCGCTCGGGGCGGTCAGCGCCGGCGCCGCGAACCTCCGTGCTGCCTCGGCACCGCACGACGGGCAGGCGATCGACGGCGGCGCCGTCCCGATCGGCCGCGCCAACTCGACCACCCCGCACGCCCCGCACTCGTAGTCGTAGAGCGCCATGGGCGGCTTGTGCCCAGCCGGCGGCGCGATGAACCTTCGCCGCCGCCGGGAGCGCTCGCGCGCTCGGGTTCGCTGGCGCGCAGGCGATCGTCGAAGATGCGATGAGTTCTCGGGACGCCGCCGGTCTGAGCTGGCGAATGGATGCCCGGCAACAACCAGAGGAGCAAGCGATGCGCACACTGATCGTCACCGCGTTCGTGTCACTCGACGGCGTGATGGAGGCGCCCGGCGGGGAGCCCGGCTACCGCAACAGCGGGTGGACCTTCAAGGACGTGGAGTTCGACGAGGCGGCCTACGAGCTCAAGGGCCGCGAGCAGGAGGAGGCGGCCGCGCTGCTGCTCGGGCGCCGCAGCTACGAGGCGTTCGCGCCGGTCTGGCCGAGAATGACGGACGAGTTCCCGCGCTACAACGCGATGCCGCGCTACGTCGTCTCGACCACGCTCGACGGCGACGACCCGCGCTGGCCGGCGACGGTGCTGCGCTCGCTCGACGACGTCGCCGCGCTGAAGCAGACCGACGGCGGGCCGATCATCGTCCACGGCAGCGCCACGCTCGGCCACGGCCTCGCCGACGCCGGCCTCGTCGACCGCTACAACCTGCTCGTCTTCCCGCTCCTGCTCGGCGCCGGCAAGCGGCTGTTCAGCGACGCCGACAAGGACACGACGAGACTGAAGCTGGTCGAGCACGAGGCGTACGCCAACGGCATCCAGAAGCAGGTCTTCGACGTCGCGCGCTGAACGCCGCCCGCTCCCGCGGCGCACGCCGCTCAGCGCCGTGGCGCCGCCGTCTCCAGATGGTCGGTGCCGGCGCGCGTGACGACGCTGCGGTTGCGCCAGTACGGGTCGTGCCGCAGGTGGGTGATCGCGCCGGGCACGGTCGCGAACGAGGCGAAGCCGGCCGCCTCGGCGGGGATCCGCAGCCAGGTCGTGATGACGAACGTCTGCGCGAAGCCGTGCGTCACGACGACGTGGTCGTGCTCGCGGTCGGCCATCAGCTCGTCCACGCAGGCGCCGACCCGGACCGCGACCTCGCGGCGGGTCTCGGCGCCGGCGACGGGGCCGCGATGGTCGAGCCGGTCGTCGTCGGGGGCGGGCACCTGGCGCTCGGCGAGCCAGGCGTTCGGCCGGCCCTCGGCCTCGCCGAAGCTGATCTCGCGCAGCCGACGATCGCGCGTGACCGGAGCGCCGAGAGCGGTCGCGACGATCTCCGCCGTCTCGGCGCAGCGGGCGAGGTCGGAGGTGGTGACGCGCACCGGCCGGCTCGCGTCGCGGCGGCGCCGCTCCAGCGCCGTCGCGACGCGGCCGGCGTCGCGCCGTCCGTTCGCGGTCAGGCGCGAGTCGTGCCAGCCGCCGACGAGGTCGCGCTCGGTGTGCTCGGCGTGCGGGTGGGTGACGACGTAGAGGTCATGCATCGGCGCCCTCCGGATCGCGTCGGCGCAGCGGGTCGAAGGTCGCGAGCAGCCCGACCGGCTCGTCGACGACGCCCGACCAGTGCGGCAGCCAGGTGCTGAACTCGATTTGCTCGCCGGGCGCGAGGAGGTGCTCGCGGTCGCCGAGCACGAGCCGCAGTCGGCCGCTGAGGACGTGGAGCCGCTCGCGGCCCTCGTGCGTTCTCGGCGCGTCGCGGAGGCGGCGCAGGCGGGCGCGCACGCGCGACCCGACCTCGTCGGCGGACGGGGCGACGGCGGTTGCCGATGCGGCAAACGGGCTTGTCCGACGCGAGCGCTCGACCACACTGGTGAGCGTAGTGACCTCGAAAGGACGCGACATGACCGACACCCGCTCCGCCGCCGCTGCCGCCGACTTGCCGCCGCGCCGGCTGGTCGAGCTGCCCGCCGTCGCGATCGACCTGCGCGGCTGCGGCCGCTCGGCGCGGCCGGCCGCCGTCGAGCAGTGCCGCATGCTGGCCCACGTCGCCGACAACGTCGCGCTCGTGCGCGCGCTCGGCGAGGAGCGCGCGGTCGTGATCGGCCACGACGTCGGCGCGACGATCGCGGCCGACTCGGCGCTGCTGCGACCCGACCTGTTCACGGCGGTCGCGATGCTCGGCGTCCCGTACGCGCCGCGCGGCGGTGCCCGCCCGACCGAGCTGTTCGCGCGGCTCGGCGGCGAGGAGGAGTTCTACGTCAGCTACTTCCAGCAGCCCGGTCGGGCCGAGGCCGAGATCGAGCGAGATGTGCGCGGCTGGCTGGCCGGCTTCTACGCCGCGCTCTCCGCCGACACGATGGGAGAGGCCGCGGGCGCCCACGCCTTCATCGCACCCGGCGGCGAGATGCGAGACCGCTTCCCGGACGGCGCGCGGCCGCGCTGGCTGTCGGAGGAGGAGCTCGACCGCGACGCCGCCGAGCTCGAGCGCGGCGGCCTCGCCGGACCGCTCGCCCGCTACCGCAACATCGACCGCGACTGGGAGGACCTGGCGCCGTGGGACGGCGCGCCGATCCGGCAGCCGTCGCTGTTCGTCGGCGGCGCGCTCGACCCTTCGACGACGTGGATGGCCGACGCGATCGCCGCCTTCCCGGCGACGCTGCCGGGCCTCGTCGCCTCGCACCTGCTCGACGGCTGCGGCCACTGGCTCCAGCGAGAGCGGCCCGAGCAGTTCAACGAGATCCTCGTCGACTGGCTCGCGCGGCTGCCGGCGGCCGGCTGCGGGCGGTCTCGCTAGCGGGCCCGCGCGACGCGGCCGGCGCCGGGATCAGCGCCGCGCGTCCGTGCCGTCGAGCCGCTTCTCGAACCAGTGGTCGGCGAACGGCTCGTCGTTGAAGGCGGCGACCTCGCGATAGCCGGAGGAGCGGTAGAGCGAGATCGCCTCGGCCAGCGCGCGGTTCGTCTCCAGCCGCGCGACGCGGGCGCCGCGGGCGACCGCCCACGCCTCCAGCTCGCCGAGCAGGCGGCGGCCGACGCCGAGCCCTCGCGCCGCCTCGGCGACCCACATCCGTCTGATCTCGGCCGGGCCGTCGCCGTGGAGACGGACGGCCCCGCAGCCGATCGGCTCCGCGCGCAGGCGCGCGAGGAGCAGCACGCCGGCCGGCGGTCGCAGCTCGCGCGGGTCGAGCTGGATGCCGGCGGCTGGATCGAAGCCGCTCTCCGAGCGGCGGTCGAGCTCGTCGAAGTAGGAGCGGATGCAGAAGCGGGCGTCGGGCTCGGCCGGGTCGGCCGGGCCGAGCTCGACCAGCGCGGCGGTCAGCAGCCGCTCGACCTCGCCCATCGCCCCGACGAGCCGCTCGCGCTGGCGGGCGCTCAGCGGCGCCAGGAACGCGCGCGCCAGCTCGTCGCTGCGCTCGTCGAGCAGCGCCCGCTCGGCGCGGCCGGCGGTCGTCAGCCGCGCCGTCCGGACGCGTCCGTCGCGCGCGCCGGCGACGACCTCCACCAGCCCGTCGCGCTCGAGCGCCCGCAGCAGGCGGCTGGCATGGCCGGAGTCGAGGCCGAGGCGGGTCCGCAGCGCGCGCACCTCGCAGCCGCCAGGGCCGATCTCCCACAGCAGCCGCGCCTCGCCGAGCGGGCGGTCGCGGGCGAGGTAGCGGTCGTCGAGCGCGCCGACCCGCTGCGTGACGCTGCGGTTGAAGCGGCGGACCTGCTGCACCGACGCGTCGTCCATTCTCTGACTCTAGTCAGAGAATCGCTCGGCGGTCCAGGGGAGAGGTCATCGTGGCGCGCCGGTGTTTCGCCGCGCCGTCGTCGAGGAAATCGGTCGGAGATGGGGCTCGACGTCCATCTCGCGCGCGTGTACGACCCGCCCGCGCCCGGCGACGGCTACCGCGTGCTGGTCGATCGGCTGTGGCCGCGCGGGATCTCCCGCGAGCGGGCGAGACTCGACGAATGGGCGAGAGAGCTGGCGCCCAGCGACGGGCTGCGGCGGTGGTTCGGCCACGATCCGGCCCGGTTCGACGCCTTCCGCGACCGCTACCGCGCCGAGCTGGTGGAACGGCGCGAGCAGGTCGAGGCGCTGCGCCGGCGCGCGTCGAGCGGCCGGGTGACGCTCGTCTACGGCGCGCGCGACCGCGAGCACAACGACGCCGTCGTACTCGCCGAGCTGCTGCGCGAGGGGTGAGCGCGCTCGCCCGGGGCGGGCGGGCCGGAGCGATGTGGCGAGGCCGCCGCGACCGCGGCGCGATCGGGGCATACGGAAGGGCCGCCCTCGTTGTCTTCACTAGGAAGATTCGATTGACGACCCTTCTGACAGAGCAGTGTCGTCTCATGCGCCGCCGGGCGCATCCGTAGAAAGTACGGATCGTTACAAGGGTGGCGCGTCGGCGGGGTGGCTGGTGAGGTGCGCGCGCGGTTGGCGAGGCGGGCGCGGAGGTGGGGGTGTGGTCTGGCGGGGCGGGCGCGGAGGTGGGGCGAGGTGTGTGCGCGGTTTGGCGAGGCGGGCGCGCGCGAGGGTCGCGGGTCGGCTCGCGGGGCGCGCTCCGGGAGGTGTGCGGCGGTCGTCGGCGGCGCGCTCGGATCGCGTGCCGATCGTCACGATCCGGAAAAAAGAGCGATCTGCGGGTAGAGGCAGTCCGCGTGCGCACGCGGGCGCCATACCGATCCCCAGACCCCCCAAATGTACTAGTTGACGGGAGGGATGCAAGTTGAGAAGACTGTAGACAGTAACCCGCATACAGGAGTGAGAATGCCCAAGGATCTTCGGACGTTCATCAAGCAGGTGGAGGAGGCCTACCCCTCCTCGTACCTCAAGACCTCGAAGGAGGTCGACCCCCATCTCGAGCTGACCGGGGTCCTGCGCAAGTTCCAGGACGACGGCCAGTTCCCGATGGTCCTGTTCGAGAACGTCAAGGGCTGCGACGTCCCCGTCCTCGGCAACGCGCTCGGCCACCGCGACCGCCTCGGCCTGCTGTTCGACACCGACAGCGCCGGCCTCGCGCACGCCTATGACGATCGCCAGGGCACGCTCATCCCGCCGGAGCGCGTCGAGACCGGCCCGGTCAAGGAGGTCATCCAGACCGGCGACGACGTCGACGTCACGAAGATCGCCAACATCTTCCACTGCGGCGAGGACGGTGGCGAGTACATCTCCTCCGGCGTCACCGTCGCGCAGGACCCCGACAACGGCGCCTACAACGCCGGCATCTACCGCATCCAGGTGATCGGCCCCAAGGAGCTGCGGCTCGACCCGGGCGCCTACTCGCACATCTGGCACATGCACCACAAGCAGGAGCAGCGCGATCAGCCGCTCGAGGTCGCGATCGTCATCGGTCACTACCCGACGATCTACATGGCCTCGCAGTACCGCGGCCCGCTCGAGGTCGACGAGATCGAGGTCGCCGGCGGCCTCGCCGGCGAGGCGGTCCGCATGTGCCCGTCGGAGACGCTCGGGATCGACGTCCCGGCCGACGCCGAGATCGTGATCGAGGGCAAGCTGCTGCCGCACGAGCGCAAGTGGGAGGGCCCGTTCGGCGAGTTCTCCTGGTACCTCGGCCCGGCGCACGACACGCTCGTCGTCGAGGTGACGGCGATCACCCGCCGCAGAGACGCGATCTACCAGGACGTCTTCAACGCCCACCCGGAGCACAACCTGATCGGCATGGTCGGCCGCGAGGCCAACCTGCTGAGCAAGGTGCGCGCGGTCGTGCCGTCGGTCAGAGCGGTCTCGATGCCGTTCTCGGCCTGCTGCCGCTTCGCCTGCTACGTCTCGATCGGCAAGGAGTACGACGGCCAGGCGCGCAACGCGGCGCTGACCGCGCTCGGCGCCGACCCGTTCGTGAAGCTCTGCGTCGTGGTCGACGACGACATCGACCCGTACGACGAGATGAGAGTGATGTGGGCGGTCGCGACGCGCGTGCGCGCCGACAAGGACGTCATCGTCATCCCCGAGGCGTACACCTGCGAGCTCGACCCGACCGCGTACAGCATCGAGGACGACACGAGAAACGGCGCCCTCAACGCGAAGTGGATCATCGACGCGACGAAGCCGGTCGGGCTGCCGTTCCAGCAGGTCGCCGACGTCCCGGAGGAGGTCTGGAAGAACGTCAGACTCGAGGAGTTCTTCCCGGTCGGCTAGCGCCCTCCGGCGTGCGCGGCCCGCGTCGCCGTTTGGCGGCGCGGCCGCGCCTGGAGCGGGGCGGCAGACGGGCGGGGCGGCCGGTGGCCGCCTCGCCTCGGGGGAGCTCTATCTGCTGCCGTCGCCGTTGCCGGCGGCGGCGCGGTGGAGCTTGAGGACCGCGTCGCGGGTGTGCTCGATGTGAGCGACGATCGCGTCGCGCGCGCCGGCGGCGTCGCCTCTTCTGACGCAGCGGACGATCGCGGTGTGCTCCTTGGCGACCTGGGAGGTGCGCTCCAGCCCGCGGCCGCCGCTCCACATCTGGACGTAGCGCTCGCCCCGCTGGCGCAGCGAGTCGACCAGCTCCAGCGCGGTCGGCCGCCCGGCCGGCGCGTAGAGCGTCTCGTGGAAGGCGGCGTTCAGCTCCAGCCAGCGGGCGTGGTCTCTCTCCTCGCGCAGCTGTCTGTTCAGCTCGTTCAGCCGCTCGACGTCGGCTCTGTCGAAGTTGGGGACGGCCTGCTCGGTCAGGTGGCCCTCCAGCAGCGCGCGCAGCTCGTAGACCTCGGCGATCCTGTCGAGGCTGAGGCCGCGCACGACGGCGCGGCGGTGGGCGGCGGCCTCGACCAGACCCTCGGCCTCCAGGCGGCGGATCGCCTCCCGCACCGGGACGCGCGAGACGCCGAAGTGCTCGGCGAGCTCGACCTGGTTGAGGACGGCGCCGTCCTCGAGCTGGCCGCCGTTGATCGCGTCGCGCAGTGCGTCGGCGATGTAGTCGGAGCTGGTGCGGCGATGTCGCAGCTCCGGCGCTTCCCCTATCTGCAAGTTCTGCACATACCGCAGGATACGCCTCGATGCGGTCGGATGGCGCTTGCAGGCAACTGGATGAATGTATACAGTAGTCCCGCTTTCGGCTCCCCGAGATGAGATGAAGCCAGCCTCCTTCGAATACCGCGCTCCCGAGCAGCTCGACGAGCTGTTGGAGCTGCTCGCCGACGACTTCACCGACGTGCGCGTGATCGCCGGCGGACAGTCGCTCGTGCCGATGATGAACTTCCGCCTCTCGACGCCCGAGCTGCTGCTCGACCTGCGCCGCGTCGACGAGCTGGGCGCGCTGGAGCACCGGCCCGACGGCGCGCTGTCGGTCGGCGCGACCGTCACGCAGGCGCGGCTGCTGCGCCAGCTCGAGCAGCAGGGCGGCTGGCCCGTGCTGGCGGAGGGGATCCGCCACATCGGCCACCCGCAGATCCGCAGCCGCGGCACCGTCTGCGGCTCGCTGGCCCACCACGACCCGACCGCCGAGCTGCCCGCGCTCGCCGTCGCGCTCGACGCGCGCATGACGGTCGCCGGGCCGCAGGGGCGGCGGACGGTCGCCGCCGCCGACTTCTTCACGACCTACTACGAGACCGTTCTCGAGCCGGGCGAGCTGCTGGCCGAGGTCGTCTTCCCGGCGTGGCCGGCCGCGCGCGGCTGGGGCTTCCGCGAGCTGGCGCGCCGGCGCGGCGACTTCGCGCTCGTCGGCGCCGTCGCGACCGTCGACCGCGACGCGGCCGGCGCGACGGCGGAGGCGGTCGCGCTCGTGCTGTTCGGCGTCGGCGAGCGGCCGGTGCGGCTCGGCGGCGTCGAGCAGGCGCTCGCCGGCAAGCCGCTCGACGCGGCGGCGCTCGCCTCCGTCGAGCCGCTCGTCGCCGAGGCGATCGATCCGGTCGACGACCTCCACGCCAGCGCCGACTACCGGCGCGAGATCGCCGTCCAGCTGTCCGTCGGCGCGCTCGCCGACGCCTGGGAGAGGAGCAGCGCCCGTGTCTGAGCACGCCGTCCAGCAGGTGCCGATCCGCGTCACCGTCAACGGGCGCGAGCTGGCCGCCGAGGTCGAGCCGCGCCTGCTGCTGAGCGACTTCATCCGCCACCACGCCGGCCTGACCGGGACCCACGTCGGCTGCGAGCACGGCGTCTGCGGCGCCTGCACCGTGCTGGTCGACGGGGCGCCGCAGCGCTCCTGCCTCGTCTTCGCCGCCCAGGCCGACGGCGCCGAGATCCGCACCGTCGAGGGGCTGGCCGAGCCCGGCGCGCCGCTCCACCCGGTCCAGCAGGCCTTCCACGAGGAGCACGGGATGCAGTGCGGCTTCTGCACCTCCGGCTTCCTGATGACGACCGTCGCGCTGCTGGAGGAGACGCCGCACCCGAGCGACGAGCAGCTCGTCGACGCGCTCAGCGGCAACCTCTGCCGCTGCACCGGCTACCGCAACATCGTCGCGGCCGCCCGCTCGGCCGAGCGCAAGCTGGCGGAGGCCGGCGATGAGTGAGCTGATCGGCCGCTCGGTCCCGCGCGTCGAGGACGAGCGCCTGCTGCGCGGCGAGGGCGCCTACGTCGACGACCTCCACCCGTCAGGCTGCAGCGAGGCCGCCTTCCTGCGCAGCCCGCAGGCGCACGCCCGGATCGTCTCGATCGACGTCGAGGAGGCGCGCTCGGCGCCCGGCGTGATCGCCGTCCTGACCGGCGCCGACCTCGCCGGCGAGCTGGAGCCGATGGTCTTCCAGATCGCGCGGGTCGTGCCCGAGACGGTCAGAGCGTCGACCGGCGCCGTCTCGCGGGTCCACCCGATGCCGGCGATCCCGGCCGACCGCGCCACCTACGTCGGCCAGCCGCTCGCGGTCGTCGTCGCGGAGTCGCGCTACCTCGCAGAGGACGCGCTCGAGCTGATCGAGCTGGAGCTGGAGCCGCTGCCGGCCGTCGTCGACCCGGAGGCGGCGCTGGAGCCCGGCGCGCCGCTGGTCGAGCCGGAGTGGGAGGACAATCTCGCGCTCGAGTACCGCTACAGAAGAGGCGACGTCGACGCCGCCTTCGAGCAGGCCGCGGTCGTCGTCGAGGAGGTCTTCCACTCGCACCGCCACGTCGCCTCGCCGATCGAGACGCGCGGCGTCGTCGCGACCGTCGACCCGCTCGACGGCACGCTGGCGGTCTCGGCCTCGACGCAGACGCCCCACCAGCTGCGCGACTTCCTCGCCGGCGCGCTGAGACGCGCCCCCGAGACGCTGCGGGTCCGCGCCCCCGACGTCGGCGGCGGCTTCGGCCCCAAGGGCGCGATCTACCCCGAGGACCTCGTGATCCCGTACCTGGCGACGCGCGTCGGCCGCCCGGTCAAGTGGATCGAGGACCGCTCCGAGCACTTCGCCGCGACGACCCACGGGCGCGAGCAGGTCCATCGCATCGCGCTGGCCGCCGACGCCGACGGGCGGATCCTCGCCGTGCGCGACAGCATCGTCCACAACTGCGGCGCGTACCACACGCTCGGGCTGGTCGTCCCGTACAACACGCTCACGCACCTGATCGGCCCCTACGACGTGCCGGCCGTCGACGTGCGCCTGCGCGCGGCGATCACGAACACCGGCGTCGTCGCGCCGTACCGCGGCGCCGGCCGTCCCGAGGCCGTCTTCGCGATGGAGCGCGCCGTCACGCGGCTGGCGCGCGCGGTCGGGATCGACGCCGCCGAGCTGCGCGCGCGCAACCTGATCGCGCCCGAGGCGATGCCGTACGCGACCGGGATGATCTACCGCGACGGGACCGAGCAGGTCTACGACTCGGGCGACTATCCGAAGCTGCTCGCACGGGCGCGGGCGCTGGTCGAGGAGGAGCCGTGGGCCGAGCGCGCCGCCGGGCGCCGCGTCGGTGTCGGCTACGCCGCCTACGTCGAGGGGACCGGCGTCGGCCCGTTCGAGAGCGCGGCGCTGACCGTCCTCGGCGGCGGGCGCGTGCGCGTCGCGACCGGCGCCTCCTCGCAGGGCCAGAGCCACCGCACGACGCTCGCGCAGATCGCAGCCGACGCGCTCGGCGTCCCGTTCGAGCGGATCGAGGTCGTCGGCGGCGACACGGCCGCGATCGCGGCCGGCTTCGGCACGATCGCCAGCCGCAGCCTCGTCGTCGCCGGCAACGCGGTCGCGAAGGCGGCCGCCGAGCTGCGCGCCGCCGTGCTCGACGCCGCCGGCAGCCTGCTCGGCGCGCCGCCGGAGTCGTTGACGCTCGCCGACGGGACGATCCGCCCGCTCGACGGCGACGGTCCCGAGCTGCCGCTCGCCGACCTCGCCGGAGCGCTGTCGCCGTTCAACCCGCGGCGGCCGGCCGGCGCGCCGACCGAGCTGCACGCCAAGGCGATCTTCAACCCGGGACCGGTCACCTACGCCGCCGGCGTCCACGCCGCCGTCGTCGCGGTCGACCCGGCGACCGGCGCCGTCGAGATCCTCCGCTATGCCGTCTCACACGACTGCGGCCGACCCGTCAACCCCGCGATCGCCGAGGGCCAGGTGCTCGGCGGCGTGATGCAGGGGATCGGCGGCGCGCTCTACGAAGAGCTCGTCTACGACCCCGACGGGCAGCTGCGCACCGGGAGCTTCATGGACTACCTCCTGCCGACCGCGGGCGAGATGCCCGAGATCAGACTCGTGCACGTCGACTGCCCGACGCCGCTCAACCCGCTCGGGGTCAAGGGCCTCGGCGAGGGCGGCGCGATCGGGCCGCCGGCCGCGATCGCGAACGCCGTCGAGGACGCGCTCGCCGATCTCGGCGTCGTCGTCCGCGCCTGCCCGCTGACGCCCGACCGCGTGCGCGCGCTGATCCGCGCCGGCGGCGGCGACGGGGGCGCGACGGCCGGTGCCGGCGCCACCGAGGTGGCGGCATGAGCGCGCTCGACCGGATCCTCGTCGTCGGCGCCTCGCTCGCCGGCCTGCGCGCCGCCGAACGGCTGCGGGCCGACGGCTTCGAGGGGACGCTGACCGTCCTCGGCGACGAGCCGCACGCCCCCTACGACCGCCCGCCGCTCTCCAAGGAGCTGCTGGCCGGCACGAGAACGGCCGCCGACGTCGCCTTCCCGGTCGCGCCCGAGCTGGGCGTCGAGTGGGTCCTCGGCGACGCCGCCGTCGGGCTCGACCTCGACCGTCGCGTCGTCGCGACCGCCGCGGGCGAGCAGCTCGCCTTCGACGGGCTCGTGATCGCGACCGGCAGCGGGCCGCGCCGGCTGCCCGCCTTCGACCTGGAGCTGCCGAACGTCTTCGAGCTGCGCACGCTCGACGACGCCGCCGGCCTGCGCGCCGCGCTGACCGCGAACGCCAGACCGCATCTGCTGATCGTCGGCAGCGGCTTCATCGGCGTCGAGGTCGCGGCGACCGCGCGCGAGCTCGGCGCCGAGGTGACGATCGTCAGCCTCGACCCGCCGCTGAAGGTCGCCGGCGAGCTCGTCTCCTCCGTCTGCGCCGAGATGCTCGCCGACCACGGCGTGCGCACGATCGTCGGCCACGGCGTCGCCTCGACCGTCGAGAGCGACGGGCGGCTGGCGGCGGTCGTGCTCGACGACGGCCGGCGGATCGAGGCCGACCTCTGCGTCGTCGCCGCCGGCGCGGTGCCGGCGACCGGCTGGCTGGAGGGCTCGGGCCTGACGCTCGACAACGGCGTGTTGTGCGACGCCTCGCTCGCCGCCGTCGGCGCGGAGCGGGTCGTCGCCGCGGGCGACGTCGCGCGCTGGCCCAATCCGCTGCTCGAGGGCATGCCGATGCGGATCGAGCACTGGACCAACGCCGTCGAGGGCGGCGCCGCGGCGGCGCGGACGCTGCTGCAGGGTCCTGGCGCCGAGACGGAGTACGGCACCGTGCCGGGCTTCTGGTCCGATCACTTCGGCATCCGGCTGCAGTCGGTCGGCCTGCCCGTGCTCGCCGACCGCTTCGAGGTCGTCGACGGCTCGGTCGCCGAGCGCAGATTCGCCGCCGCGGCCTACCGCGGCGACCTGCTGGTCGGCTGCATCTCCTACGCGAACCCGCGCACGCTCGTCCAGTACCGCCTCCGCCTCGCCAGAGGCGGCTTCATGCAGCCGGCCCCGGTCGCCTGAGCGCCGCCGGCCGGCTCCCGGCGCGCCGCCGCCCGGCGCCGCGCCCGGGAGGAGTGGCGGTCTGGGGGTGATATGCGCCCCCAGACCGCCACTCCTCCGCGCGGCGGCGCTCACAAGCGGCGGCACGGAGAGGAGTGCGGCGAGCGGGGGAGCCCCGAGGCGGCGCTCAGGGGCGGCGGCGGAGGAGGAGCGCGGCGAGCAGGAAGCCGAGGAACGTGCCGAGGAAGGCGCCGCCGAAGGCGCCGACGGCCGGTCCGCTCGGGAGCAGCGCGGCACCGGCGACGCGGCCGAGGTCGACCGGCTCGGCCTCGACGGGGGCGGCCGCCGGGGCGGCGCCGGGCGCTGCGTTCGCGCCGCTGGCCGCGCCCGTGGCGCCGGCCGCGTCGCCGGCGCCGGTCCCGGCGCCGGTCGCGCCGGCGGGCTGAGCGGCGCCGGCGGCCGGAGCAGCACCGGGCGCGGTCGCGTCGGCAGCGGGGCCCGCGGCGTCGGCGGCCGGCTCCTCTGCGAGCTGCGCCTCGAGTCTCTGCGCGAACTGTCTCAGCAGGCGGTCGGCGACCTCCTTCATCACGCCGCCGCCGAACTGCGCGACGCGGCCGGTGACGGCGAGGTCGGTGGTCAGCGCGACGGCGGTCTGCTCGCCGTCTGCGCGCAGTCTGGCGGTGACGGTCGCGGCGACCGTCCCCTGGCCGCGCGCCTCGCGGCCGCTCGCGCGCAGGACGGCGACGTGGGTCGCCTCGTCCTGGGAGACCAGCTCGACTCTGACTCTGTACGCGACCGAGATCGGGCCGACCTTCACCTTCATCGTCGCTCTGATCCCGTCAGGCTCGACCGCGGTGACGGTCGCGCCGGGCATCGCGGGCGCGACGCGGCCGAGATCGGTCAGGAGCGGCCACGCCGCGTCGAGGGGAACGCTGAGTGAAAACTCGTTCGCGATTTCCATGGCAACAGTATACACTCGCCACATGTGGTCGAAAGGCGAGGGATGAGCGCGGATCGGGCTGATCGAGACGACGCGCTCGACCGGGCCGGCGCCGCCGGCGGCAGCGATGCCGCCCGCGCCGGCGACGCGGCTGGCGATGGCGGTCGGACCGGCGCCGCCGACGCCCTGCCCGCGAGCGCGAACGGCGGGCCGTCCGACGGGCGGGCGCGGCTGCGACTCGCGAACGAGTTCGGCACGGTCGCCGTCGAGGTCGACGAGCGGGCCAACGGGCCGCGGTTGCGGATCGAGGATCTGCGCAGCGGTCGCGTCATCCACCTCGACCCGCTCGAGCTGGCGAGCCTCACGTGGCTCACGCACGAGCGGCTCGGGCCGTTCCTCGACCCGAGCCAGACCGGTTGGCGCAGCGACGAAGGAGCATGGGAGTGAGCACGACGACGGACCCCGCCGGCCTCATCACCGAGGACTGGCGCATTCACGGAAGCATCTACACGTCGCAGGCGATCTTCGAGGAGGAGCAGCGCAAGCTGTTCCACGGCCCGTGGCTGTACGTCGCGCACGAGAGCGAGCTGCGCGAGCCGGGCGACTACAAGACGACGCACGCCGGCATCCAGCCCGTGATCGTCACCCGCGGCGCCGACGACGGCGAGCTGCACGTGATGCTCAACCGCTGCCGCCACCGCGGTGCGACCGTCTGCCAGGCGACCCGCGGCAACGCGAACTTCTTCCGCTGCGCGTACCACGGCTGGACGTACAGAAACGACGGCCCGCTGCGCGGCATGACCTACGACGACGCCTATCCGGAGCTCGACCGCTCCAAGCTCGGGCTCGTCAAGCTGCCGCGCGTCGACACCTTCGCCGGCTTCGTCTTCGCCAGCTTCGCCGAGGAGGGCCCGTCGCTCGAGGAGTACCTCGGCAACGCCAAGCCCTACCTGAAGATCATCTCCGAGCAGGGACCGGAGGGGATCCGCCTCTCGGCCGGCGCCCACCAGCTCAGCTACGGCGGCAACTGGAAGCTGCAGGTCGAGAACACGATCGACAACTACCACTTCGGCTTCGTCCACCGCAGCTTCCTCGACGTGCTCGCCGATCGCATCGGCCAGGCGCCGCCGATCATGCAGAGAATCATGTTCGACGAGAGCTACCGCACGATCGACCTCGGCAACGGCCACTCGGTCCACGAGTTCGGCGACCCGCGCACGGGCAACAACGGCGGGCAGCTCGGCGACCTGCCGTTCAACCTGATCGTCTTCCCCAACCTCTGCTTCGTCGGCGCGCAGCTGCGGCACGTCCTGCCGAAGGCGGCCAACCGCACCGAGGTCCAGCTCTACCCGATGCTGCACGAGGGCGCCAGCGACGACTACAACGAGGCGATCCTGCGCACCCACGAGGGTTTCTACGGCCCGGCCGGGATGGGCGGCCCCGACGACGTCGAGATCGCCTTCGAGCGCGTCACCGACGGCATGCAGGCGACGGAGGAGGACTGGCTTGTGATGAGCCGCGGCATGCACCGCGAGAGAGAGGGCGAGAACGGGACCCTGATCGGCCACTCCGCCGACGAGGTGCCGCAGCGCGCCTTCTACCGGCAGTGGCGCCGGCTGATGGGGGCCGCGGCATGAGCGCCTCCGAGACGGTCCGCCCCGTCGCGGGCTCCCAGGACCCGGCGCTGCTCGCGGACGTCGCCGCCTTCCTCTACCACGAGGCCGAGCTGCTCGACGCGCTGCGGCTCGAGGAGTGGCTCGAGCTGTACGCGGAGGACGCGGTCTACTGGATCCCGCAGGGGCCCGACGCCGACCCGCGCGTCGACGTCCAGCTGCTGCTCGACGACCGCACGCGGCTGCGCGAGCGCGTGCTGCGGCTCAGCAGCGGCTTCGCCTACTCGCAGGATCCGGCGTCGCGCACGATCCACCTGATCGGCAACGTGCGGATCGCCGGCGACGGCGAGGTCGAGCCGCCGGCGCTCGACGTCCGCTCGGTCCAGCAGGTGACCGAGGTCCGGCGCGGCCGCCAGCTCCAGTACGTCGGCCACTTCCGCCACGTGCTCTCCCCGAGCGGCGACGGCGGCTGGACGATCCGCCGCAAGGAGGTCCGGCTCGCCAACAGCGACCTCCCGCTCGGCAACGTCACCTTCCTGATCTGAGGAGGGGGCGACCGGTCGCGCCGGGGCCGGCGCGACCGGGCGGCATCGGCGCGCGGCCCGCGAGCGGCCGCGCGCCGGCCGGCGCCGCCGGTCTCCCGGGCCGGTGCCGGCCGCAGCCGCGCGAAAACTGCGCGGTCGCAATAAGTGGAATCTGTATACTGTCGCCGTGCGAGAGACGGATCTGAGCTCGATCAAGCCGCAGGCGCAGTTCAACGAGCGGCGCATCACGGCCGACTACGTCGCCGACGCGCTGCGCGACGCGATCCACCGCGGCGAGCTCGCCGACGGCGCGACGCTCAACCAGGCGGCGATCGCGACCCACTTCGGCGTCTCGCGCGTCCCCGTCCGCGAGGCGATGCGGCAGCTGCAGGCGGAAGGGCTGATCGACACGAGAGCCCACCGCCTCGCGGTCGTGCGCGCGCTCGACCTCGACCGCATCGTCGAGATCTACGACCTGCGCGCGATGCTCGAGGGGTTCGTGATCGAGCGCGCGGTCCCGAATCTCTCCGCCGGCGACCTCGCCGCCGCGCACAGGCTCGCCCGGCGCATGGAGGAGGAGGGCGACCACGTCCGCTGGCTGGAGCTGAACGCCTCCTTCCACGCGCTCCTCTACGCCCCCTCGGGCGCCGAGACGACGCTCGAGCTGATCGAGCAGCTGCGCGCCCGTGGCGAGCGCTACGTCCGCCTGTGGAGCCGCGGCTCCGGGATCCACCGGCCCGTCGAGGCCGGCGCCGAGCACGCCGAGATCCTGCGGCTGGTCGAGGCGGGGGAGGGCTCCGCGGCCCGGCTCGCCGTCGAGCGCCACATCGGCCACACCCGCGAGCGACTCGTCGCCCAGCGCGGCGCCGGCGAGCCCCAGGCCGTGTAGCGGCGCCCTCGCGGGGTCGCCCGCTGCGCGATCGCCTGCGCGCTCCGGTCGCGCCGCGACCAGGAGTCGCACCTGATGCCGGTGCGGGCGGGTCGTGAGGGTCGCACGGGCTGAATGGCGGCCGTTCTGCGCCGGGTGGCCTTGCGCGCTTCAGGAGTTGTGTATACAGTTGTCAGTAGCTTCTATGCACCTGGCAGGGAGCGGTCTGTCGGCCGCTCAGGGAAACGGAGAAGAACCGTCACCATGACTCCCCTCACCGTCCGCAAGTGGGTCACGTTCGCGGAGGAGATCTCCAGCGACGGCGGGCCCGCCGTGGAGGAGCCGCTCGTCAAGGCGGCGGTCGCCGCGGTGATCCGCAACCCGTACGCGGGCCGCTGGTCGGAGAACCTCGACGAGCTGATCGAGCCGAGCGTCCCGCTCGCCCGCGAGCTGGTCGCGCGCTGCCACGCCGCGCTCGGCGGCCGCCAGGCGGAGAGCTGCGGCAAGGGCGCGATCGTCGGCACGCTCGGCGACCAGGACCACGGCGTCGCGTGCATCACGACCCCCTTCGGCGACGCGATGCGGGCCGAGATCGACGGCATCACCTGGGTCACCTCGACCTCGAAGGTCGCCGCCGCCGGCACCTCGATCGACATCCCGCTCGCCTACCGCCGCGCGCTCTTCGTGCGCGAGTTCTACGACACCGTCACGATCACCGTGCCGGACGGCCCGAGACCGGACGAGATCCTCGTGATCGCCGCGATGGCCTCGCGCGGCCGCGTCCACCACCGCGTCGGCGGACTCGCCAAGGACGAGGTCAGCGTCGGGGACGGCCTGCGATGAGCGGCGGCCTGCTGTTCTCCCAGATGCAGCCGCCCGCCGGGGCGGAGGCCGACTTCCACGACTGGTACGAGAGCGAGCACATCCCGGCGCGGATCGCGATCCCCGGCTTCGCCGAGGCGGTCCGCTACGAGCTGACCGGCAGCGAGGGCGGCCCCGACGCCGCCAGATGGCTCGCCTGCTACTTCCTCGACGACATGGCGGCGCTCGAGACGCCCGAGTACGTCGCGCTCAAGCGCGACCCGGGCGAGCGCACCGCGCGCATGCTCGGCTCCGTCGAGGGCTTCACGCGCTACATCGCCGACGAGATCTCCGACACCGGCGCGGTCGACGAGACGCCGCAGACGCTGCTGGCGATCGCCTTCGCCGTCCCCGACGAGGACGTCGCCGAGTTCGACGGCTGGTACGAGGAGGAGCACGTGCCGCTGCTGATGCGCGTGCCCGGCTGGCTGCGCGTCCGCCGCTACCGCGTCCGCCCCGGCTCCGACGGCCCGCCGTGGACCCACCTCGCGCTCCACGACCTGCGCGGCCCCGAGGCGCTCAGCGCCCCCGAGCGCGCGGCGGCGCGCGACACCCCGCGCCGCGACGCGCTCGCGCAGCGCGACTGGTTCTCCAGCGGCCGCTGGGTCTATCGACCGATCCATCGCGCGACCGCGAGCGCGACCGCGAGCGCGACCGCCTGACCTTCTTCCCCAGACCCGCGACACCGAGAGGACCCCGCGCCAGATGGCACTTCCCTACACCCGCGCCGAGATCAAGGAGCGCGCCCGCGAGCAGTGGGCCGGCGCCTGCAACGTCACGCTGCCGTCGTTCACGGAGGACTTCAGAGGCCTCAACGAGGCTGGCATCGCCCACGACGTCAAGCTCGCCGCCGAGCACGGCTACTGGGGGACGCTCGTCGCGTCGGAGTCGGGCACGACCCTGGAGGAGTACAAGCGCTTCCTCGAGGTCGCCGCCGAGGCCGCCCCGGAGGGCTTCAAGCTCGTCGCCCACCTCAGCTTCTCGACCGTCGAGGAGTCGCTGGAGGCGGCGAAGGTCGCCGAGGGCGTCGGCGCCGAGGCGGCGCTGCTCTCCTACCCGCCGATCTTCCGGCCCAAGAGCGCGGCCGAGATCGTCGAGCACACCAAGTACGTCGCCGACAACACCGATCTGGCGCTGATCCTCTTCGGCGTCGGCACGTGGGGCTTCAAGCCGCTCCACCCGGCCGGCTTCCCGATCGACGCGCTCGTCGAGATGTCGCAGCTGGAGACGGCCGCGGCGCTCAAGTACGAGGGCGGCGGCGGCGCGCTCTTCTCCGCCTTCAACGAGGCCCACGAGCGCTGCAGCCCGTACCTGATCGTGCAGAACCCGATGGAGATGCACATCCCCGCGCTGGTCGCCAACTACGGCGTCAGATGGTTCGGGACCAGCGGCTACGAGTCGTACGGCCCGCGCGTGCCGCAGGTGCTCGCCGCCGCCTCCGCCGGCGACAACGCCCGCGCGATGGAGATCTTCTGGAGCTACCACCCGGCCCGCGAGGCGAAGGGGCAGTTCCACGCGACCTTCCCCGGCGCCGGTCTGATCCACCGCACCGGCTGGAAGTACCTGAGCTGGCTGCACGGCTACAACGGCGGCCTCCTGCGGATGCCGCAGATGCGCCTGCAGCCGGGCCAGATGAGAGCGCTGCGCGGCGGCCTCGCCGCGTCGGGCTTCGAGCTGCCGGCCGACGACGCCGGCTTCTACGCGGGGCGGACGTCCTAGATGGATCGCTGCGGACGAGCGGTGAGGGAGGTGGAGAGCCGATGACGCTGTTCCTGGATGGCGACGACGTGCGCGCGCTCGCGACGCACGACGTCACGATGGCGGCGGCGCAGGCCGCCGTCACCGCCGAGCGGGCCGGTCGCACGGTCGTGCCGCCGCGGCTCGACGTCGACCTGGAGCGCGGCTTCCTGCGCGTCATGCCGGCGGCCTTCGACGACGTCATGGGCCTGAAGGTGATGACGCTCGTGAGAGGGCTCGGTACGCGGTACCTGATCCTGCTCTACAGCCAGACCGACGGCTCGCTGCTGGGCATGCTCGACGCCGACGAGGTGACGCGCCTGCGCACGGCCGCGACGACCGCGGTCGCCGGCCAGCTGCTCGCGCCCGAGGGCACCGAGACGCTCGGCCTGATCGGCAGCGGCTTCGAGGCCGAGGGCCACCTGCGCGCCTTCGCGCGCCTGTGGCCGCTGCGGCGCGCGCTCGTCTACAGCCGCTCCCAGGACCGCCGCGAGGCGTTCGCGGCGCGCATGTCGCAGGAGCTGGAGCTGAGCGTCGAGGCGGTCGCCGAGCCGGCGGCCGCGCTCGGCGTCGCGCCGGTCTCGGTGCTGGCGACGAAGGCGACCGAGCCGGTCGTCGACGGCGCCGACTTCCGTCCCGGCGCCGTCGTGCTGTCGATCGGCTCGACCCGGCCCGACCTGCGCGAGCTCGACCGCGCGACGCTGCGCCGCGCCGCGCTGCTGCTGGTCGACGACCCGCGCCAGGTGGCGCTCGAGTCCGGCGACGTGATCGACGGGCTCGGCAGCGGCGCGATCGACCGCGCCCGAATCGTCGGCATGGCCGACGAGCGGGCCGTGCCCGGCGGCTCCTGCCTGGCCCGCGACGGCGAGCGCGACCTGCTCGCGTTCAAGTCGGTCGGGACGGCGATCCAGGACCTCGCGCTGGCGACGACGCTGCTGGCGGCGGCGCGGGAGGCCGGGCGCGGACGCGAGATCGGCGAGCTGACGCGGCTGAAGCCGTTCGCGGCGCCGCCGCCGGACACGCTGACGGCGATCACGGGCGGCACGCAGTGAGCGCCGCCGCCCTCGTCGGCCGGCGCGGGCCGAGCGCCGGTCCGGGCGCCGCGGCGCTGTCCATGGCGTCGAAGCGGACTCGACGAAATGCACAAAATTCTCCCGATCCCTCACCAAAGCTGAGAGGCTGCGCACGATGAGCGGTGTCGGCAGTGCCTCCACGTTCTCGGCGGCACGCCTCGGTCGGCTCGCCGGCGTCACCGTGACGGTCCCCGACCCCGCCGCGACGGCGCGCTTCCTGACCGAGGGGATCGGCTTCCCGCTCGCCGAGACCGTCGGCGACGCGATCGCGATCCGCTGCGCCGGCGACTACGGTCCGCACGGCCAGACGGCGATCACGCTGCTGGAGGGAGAGGCGCTGGCGCTGCGCGCGATCACGTGGGAGGTCGCCGACGACTACGACCTCGGCGCGCTCGCCGACCGCCTCGCCGCGCGCGGTACCGAGACGCGCGAGACGGCCGCCGGCGGGCTCGCGTTCGCCGACCCGGCCGGCAATCCGCTCGCGCTGGAGCGGACCGCGACGGTCACCGTCCCGACGCCGCCGCACGGCCCGGTCGGGCCGCGCCGCCTCGGCCACCTCAACGTCAAGAGCCCGGCGCCGCCGGAGACGGCGGCCTTCTACCGCGAGGCGCTCGGGATGCTGCTCTCCGAGCAGATCGGCGACGGCCTCTGGTTCCTGCGGATCGGCGCCGAGCACCACAACCTCGGCCTGCGGCCGGGGGCGCGGGGCGAGCTCCACCACCTTGGCCTCGAGGTCAACGGCTGGCACGCCTACGAGCCGATCCTCGACCGGCTCGCGGCGCAGGAGCTGAAGGTCGAGTACGGCCCCGGCCGCCACGGTCCGGGACGCAACATTTTCACGTATGTCTGCGATCCCTCTTCCGGACTGCGAGTCGAGCTGTTCGCCGACATGGCGCAGATCCCGGACGAGACGACGTACGTGCCACCGCGATGGGAGGCGGGCGACCGCATGACGAAGACGATCAACCGCTGGGGGCCGACGCCCCCCGAGAGCTTCCTCGCATGAGCGACCCGCACGGGAAGGTCCTGCTCGTCGTCGGCGGCGCCTCGGGGATCGGCCTCGCGGCCGCCCGGATCGCCGCCGCCGACGGCGCCCGCGTCGTGATCGCCGACGTCGACCCGGCCGGCGCCGAGATCGCGGCCGGCCTCGACGGCGACGTCGCCTTCGCCGCCTGCGACAGCACCGACCTCGGCTCGCTCCAGCGGGCGGTCGACCTCGCCGTCGACCGCCACGGGCGGCTCGACCGGCTGTTCGCGACCGTCGGCGGCGCCGTCCTCGGCGAGATCGACGCGCTCGACCCGGAGACGTGGGAGCGCGAGCTGACCTTCAACCTCACCTCGGCCTACCTCGCCGCGCGCGCCGCGCTGCCGGCGATCACCGCCAGACGCGGCGGGGCGATCTGCTTCACGAGCAGCGGCCAGGCCGTGATGGCCGCGACCGACCGCGCCGGCTACGCCGCCGCGAAGGCCGGCCTGATCTCCTACACCCGCTCGCTCGCCGCCGCGGTCGCGGCCTCCGGCACGCGCGTCAACTGCATCGCGCCCGGCCCGACCGACACGCCCCGCTTCCGCGCGATGAACGGGGGCGACGAGGGCGTCGAGCGCGTGCGCGCGCAGATGCCGCTGGGAGAGATCCCCAGACCGGAGGACTGCGCCGAGGTCGCGCTCTTCCTGCTGTCCGACGCCGCCCGCCAGGTGACCGGACAGACCGTCCACGTCAACGGCGGGCTGCTGATGCCGTGAACCAGTCGAGCGAGAGAGGAGCGGCGATGAGCGCGACCGCCGGGAGAGCGGGCGGCGCCCGCGTCGGCCACGAGCCGAGAACGGGGCTGTACTGGGAGCTGCTCGGCCCGGACGAGCCGGGCTTCGACCCGCCGCTGCTGTTCATCCACGGCGGCGGCGCGACCGGCGCCTGCTGGCGCGCGACGCCCGACGGCCGCCGCGGCTGGGCCGACCTGCTCGCCGAGCGCGGCCATCGCGCCTGGGTCACCGACTGGCCCGGGACCGGCCGCTCCGGCAACCGCAACGGGCTGGAGATCGCCTACGCCGACGTCGTCGAGGGCTACCTGACGCTGCTGCGCGAGACGATCGGAGAGCCGGTCGTCGTCGTCTGCCACTCGATGGGCGGCGCCGTCACCTGGCAGCTGGTCGAGCACGCGCCGGAGCTGGTCGCCGGCGTGCTGTCGATCGCCGGCGCCTACCCGGCCAACGCGATGACGGGCAGATCGGAGGTCGTCTCCGACGACGGCCAGGTCGCGGTCGTCGACTTCGTCGACACCGGCGTGCGCAACAGCGTCGACCGCCGCGTGATGAACCTCTACGGCGACGGCTACGTCTACAAGCAGGGGATCGCGACCAGCACCCGCTTCCCGATGGACCAGGTCGACGCGATGCGCGCCGGCTTCGTCGGGCTGCCGCCGCGGATGCTGCTGCAGCGGCTCGGCGTCGAGCCGGGGCTGCCGCGCGTGGAGGACGGCGCCGGCTTCGTCGGCAAGCCGATCCGCCTGCTGACCGGCGGCGAGGACCCGGCCCACACGCGCGAGATCGAGGAGCGGACCGTCGCGATGCTGCGCGGCTGGGGCGCCGACATCGAGCTGGTGTGGCTGCCCGACCGCGGCATCGACGGCAACGGCCACTTCATGTTCTTCGAGGAGAACAGCGACGAGCTGCTCGAGATCGTCGCCGAGCAGCTGACCGCGGTCGGCGTGGCGGCGCGATGAGCAGGTACGGCTCCGACGCGATCGTCGATCTGCTGACGCAGGCGGGGATCGAGCAGGTCGCCTTCAACCCGGGGGCGAGCTTCCGCGGGATCCACGACTCGCTCGTCCACACCGACGGCGCGCCCGAGATCACGCTCTGCATGCACGAGATGGTCGCCGTCTCGATCGCGCAGGGCTACGCGAAGGCGGCCGGCAAGCCGATGGCGGCGCTGCTGCACAACGTCGTCGGCCTGCAGAACGCCTCGATGGCGATCTACAACGCGTGGTGCGACCGCGCGCCGATGCTGCTGCTCGGCGGCACCGGCCCGAAGGCCAAGCCCAACCGCCGTCCGTGGATCGACTGGATCCACACCGCCTCGGTGCAGGCGAACATCGTGCGCGACTTCGTCAAGTGGGACGACGAGCCGCACGACCTGTGGAGCGTCGAGGAGTCGTTCGCGCGCGGCAACGCGGCGGCGCGCGCCCTTCCCGGCGGCCCGGTCTACCTCTGCTACGACGTCGACCTGCAGGAGGATCCGCTGCCGGAGGGCTTCGCCGTCGGCGACCTCTCCCGCTACCCGATCCCGAGCGCTCCGGCGCCCGCTCCGGCCGACGTCGCCTGGCTGGCCGAGCGGCTGCGCGCGGCGCGGCGGCCGGCGATCCTCGCCGGCTACGTCGGCGAGGCGCCCGAGCAGTTCGCCGCGCTCGTCGCGCTTGCCGAGGCGCTCGGCGCGCCCGTGATCGACACGGGCGTCCGCCACGCCTTCCCGACGACCCACCCGCTCGCCGGCGCCGGCGTCGACGGCCTGCTCGACGAGGCCGACGTCGTGCTCGCGCTCGACGTCGAGGACCTGCACGCGCCGCTCGGCGCCCGCCTCGGCACCGCGCAGGCCGGACCGCCGGCGGCCGCCGGCGCCGCGCCGCTGGAGCTGCTGAACGTGACGCTCTCGACGCTGAAGCTGCGCGCCTGGGCCCACGACTACCAGCCGATGGCGCCCGGCGCCCGGCAGGTGACGGCCAGCGCCGACCTCGTCGTCGCGGCGCTGCTCGACGCGCTGCGGGCCGAGCCGCTCGATCCCGAGACGGTCTCCGCGCGCACGCGCGAGGTGAGCGAGCGGGTCCGCGCCGCGCGCGCCGGCTGGCAGGCGAGCGCCGCCGCGGCGAGCGCCGACGGCGTCGTCCCGCTGGAGCGGATGCTGCACGAGCTGGCGCAGGCGCTCGACGGCGAGCGTTACGTGCTCGGCGGGGGCACCAACGGGCGCCTCGAGCACCGTCATCTGGCGCTCGACCGGCCGCGCCAGTACGCCGGCTGGGCCGCCGGCGGCGGCCTCGGCTACGGCGTCGGCGGCGCGCTCGGCGTCGCGCTGGCGCAGCAGCCCGGCGACGGCACGATCACCGTCGACGTCCAGGCCGACGGCGACCTGCTGTTCCTGCCCTCCGCGCTGTGGACGGCCGCCCACAAGCAGCTGCCGGTGCTGATCGTCGTCAACGACAACCGCCAGTACGGCAACACGGTCGAGCACGCCGGCAAGATCGGCCGCCACCGCGGCCACGGCGACGCGCGCCGCTACGCCGGCGCCGGCCTCGCCGATCCGCCGGTCGACCTCGCCGCGATGGCGCGCAGCTTCGGCGTCTGGGCCGAGGGCCCGATCGGCGATCCGGAGCAGCTCGCCGAGCGCCTCGCCGAGGCGGTCGCGGTTGTGCGCTCCGGCCGCCCCGCGCTGCTCGACGTGCTCACGCCGGGCTTCTGAGAGTGAAGAGAGAGAGGACACGACGATGACCGAGACGCTCGTGCAGGACCCGATCGCGACGTACGTCGGCGGGCGCGAGTTCAAGATGCTGATCGGCGGCGAGTTCGTCGACGCGGCCGACGGTGCCGAGATCGAGGTCTTCGACCCGTCGACCGGCGCGGCGCTGACGCGCGTGCCGTCGGCCGGCGCCGCCGACGTCGAGCGTGCGGTCGCCGCCGCGCAGGCCGCCCAGCCGGCGTGGGAGGCGCTCGGCGTCGCCGGGCGCAGCGCCTGCTTCGCCCGCTTCGACGAGCTGCTGACCGAGCATCGCGAGCGGCTCGCGATGCTCGACGCGATCGACTGCGGCAACCCGGTCAAGGCGATGCGGATCGACGTCGACATCTGCCACGCCTACGTGCGCGGCTGGCCGTCGCTGGCGGCGGCGATGACCGGCGACGTGATCCCGGCCAGCCCCGGCAACCTCCACTACACGGCGCACAGACCGTACGGCGTCGTCGGCCGCATCACCGCGTTCAACCACCCGCTGATGTTCGCGGCGACCCGCCCGCTGCCGTCGCTGATCACCGGCAACACGCTCGTGATGAAGCCCTCGCCCGACACCTCGCTGTCGACGCTGGCGCTCGCCGAGCTGTTCCACGAGGCCTTCCCGCCCGGCGTCGTCAACATCGTCAGCGGCGGCGGCGACGCGGGCGACGCGCTCGTCACCCATCCCGTCGTCAAGCGGATCGCCTTCACCGGCTCGGTCCCGACCGGCCTGCTGATCCAGCGACGCGCCGCCGAGTCGGGCCACGTCAAGCAGCTCTCGCTCGAGCTCGGCGGCAAGAACGCGATGGTCGTCTTCCCCGACGTCGACCTCGACGAGGTCGTCGAGGGCGCGATCTACGGGATGAACCTCGACGTCTGCCAGGGCCAGTCGTGCGGCTCCAACTCGCGCGTGCTCGTCCACCGGCGGATCTACGACCAGTTCGTCGCGAAGATGGCCGACCGCCTCGGTGAGTACCGCGTCGGCGTCGCCTACGAGGAGTCGACCGACGTCGGCCCGCTCGTCTCCAGAGCGCACTACGACCGCGTCGCCGGCTTCGTCGAGTCGGGCGTCGCGGAGGGCGCGACGCTCGTGCGCGGCGGCGACCGCCCCGGCGACGCGCCGGAGGGCGGCAACTTCATCGTCCCGGCGCTGTTCGCCGACGTGCGTCCGGAGATGAAGATCGGCCGCGAGGAGATCTTCGGCCCGGTCGTCTCGGTCTTCCCGTGGGACGACTACGACGCGATGATCGAGCAGGCCAACGGCCTCGACCTGGGGCTGACGGCGAGCGTCTGGACCCACGACCTCGACGTCGCGCACAAGACGGCCGACCGCCTCGACGCCGGCTACGTCTGGGTCAACGACTCGACGCGCCACTACTTCGGCACGCCCTTCGGCGGCTCGAAGAACAGCGGCACCGGCCGCGAGGAGTCGCCCGACGAGCTGCTCAGCTACCTCGAGCAGAAGGTCGTCCACACGCGGCTGCGCGACCCGCAGGCCGCGCTGGCGCGGATGCTCGGCTGAACCCACCGACCAAGGAGCGGACCATGGATCACCAGCTGTTCGACCACTCGCCGATCATCCGCCGGCCGCGCGTGGAGCTGCCCGACGGCAAGCGGCTCGCCGTCTGGGTCGGGGTCAACGTCGAGCACTACCGCTTCGGCCAGCAGGCGCTCAGCCTCGCGCCGTTCACCGCGCAGCTCGTGCCCGACCCGCTCAACCACGGCTGGCGCGACTACGGCGCCCGCGTCGGCCTGTGGCGGCTGGCCGACCTGCTGGCGCGCCACGGCTTCCCGCTCAGCGCGATCACGAACGCGGCCGTCTTCGAGCACTACCCGGAGATCGCCGAGGAGGGCCGCGCGCGCGGCTGGGCGTGGGTCGGCCACGGCGTCGACAACTCGTCGTGGTGGGTCGGCATGGGCCCCGACGACGAGCGCGCCGCGCTGCAGGGAATCGTCTCCTCCTTCCGCGACGCGACCGGCGCCGCGCCGAGAGGCTGGCTCGGCCCGGCGCTGACGTCGACCGAGAACACGACCGCGCTGCTCGCCGAGCTGGGCTTCACGTACAGCCTCGACTGGGCCAACGACGACCAGCCCTACCCGCTCAACGTCCCGAGCGGCCGGCTGCTGGCGCTGCCGTACGCGAGCGAGGTCAACGACATCCCCGCGTTCGTGCTCCACCACCACACCGGCGAGCAGTTCGCGCAGTCGGTGATCGACCAGTTCGACCAGCTCTACGAGGAGGGCGCCGACAGCCTGCGCGTGATGGGGATCGGGCTGCACCCGTTCCTCGTCGGCCAGCCCTTCCGGGCGCGGCCGTTCGCGCGGGCGCTGGCGCACATCGCCAGCCACGACGACGTCTGGCTGGCGACCAGCGACGAGATCGCCGACTGGGCGCTCGGCGCGCTCCCCGCGCCGGAGGCGACGACGGCATGAGCGCCTCGCCCACCGTCGCCGCCGTCCGCGCGCACCTCGCGGCCGAGGACGCCGGCGACGCCGGGCGGGCGCTGGAGCAGTTCGCCGACGACTGCTGGTACGCGATCCCGGCGCAGGGCGTCGAGCTGCGGGGGAAGGCGGCGGTGCGCGACCACCACGAGCGCCTGCTGCGCGCCTTCCCCGACCTGCGCAACGTCGTGCTCGGCTGCCACGACGCCGGCGACCGCGTCTTCGCGCGGCTGCGCGTCGAGCGGACCCACCGCGGCGCGTGGGGCGGCGTGGCGGCGACCGGCCGCAGGCTGGCGACCGCCGCGCTGGCCGAGTTCGTGATCGCGCCCGACGGGCGGCTGGAGGCCGAGGTCGTCCACGCCAACCCGCTGGAGGCGCTCCACCAGCTCGGCGCCGTCCCGACGACGAACGCCTTCGAGCTGGCCGCCGCCTGGCGCGAGCTGGCGGGGGAGGGGGCGCGATGAGCGGCGCGGCCGGGGCGGGCGCGAGCGGCGCGGCGCCGGCGGGCGAGAGCGGCGCGGCGCGGGCCGGCGGGAGCGCGAGCGCCTGCGCGGCGCCGCGCGGGCACGGCCTGCTCGCCGGGCGGCGGGCGATCGTCACCGGCGGCTCGCGCGGGATCGGCGCGGGGATCGCGGAGACGCTCGCGCGCGAGGGCGCCGCGGTCGGCCTGATCGGCCGCGACGCGGCGGCGCTGACGCAGGTCGCCGGCAGGCTGCGCGTGCGCGCGGGCGCCGAGGTCGAGATCCGCGCCGCCGACCTCGCCGGCGGCGACGAGGTCGCCGCCGCGGTCGACGAGCTGGCGGGCGCGCTCGGCGGGGTCGACCTGCTCGTCAACAACGCCGGCACGACCGTCCGCGAGGACGCGCTCGCGCTGTCGGCCGACGACTGGGACCGCGTGCTCGCGGTCAACCTGCGGGCGGCCTTCGTCGCCTCGCAGGCGGCGGCGCGGGCGATGGTCGCCGGCGGGACGGGCGGCGCGATCGTCAACATCGCCTCGCTCAGCGCCCATTTCGGGATCCGCCGCGCGCCGGCCTACGCCGCCTCCAAGGGCGGCATCGTCCAGCTGACGAAGGCGCTCGCGCTCGAATGGGGCGTCCACGGGATCCGCGTCAACGCCGTCGCGCCGGGCTACGTCGCGACCGAGCTGACGCGGCCGCTGACCGACGACGCCGAGCGGCGCGAGGCGATCTCGCGGCGGATCCCGCTCGGCCGCTGGGGCTCGCCGGAGGACGTCGGCGGCGCCGTCGCGCTGCTCTGCTCGCCGCTGGCCGGCTACGTCACCGGCCAGGTCCTGTACGCGGACGGCGGCTATGCAACCGATGGCTGACGACTGTATACTGTTGCCTTGCCGGTCTCGATTGGAGGGATGAGTTGACGCACGTCGCGATCAATGTCGAGGAGCGCTTGCGGGCGACCGTGCGCCCGGAGACGGGAGAGATCCCGCTCTTCACCTACGCCGACCCCGAGGTCTACAAGCTCGAGCTCGAGCGCATCTTCGGACGCGTCTGGCTGTTCGTCGCGCACGAGTCCGAGCTGGAGGAGGAAGGCGCCTTCGTCGTGCGGCAGATGGGCGAGCAGTCGGTCATCGTCGCCCGCGGCGACGACGGCGAGATCCGCGTCTTCCTCAACGCCTGCCGCCACCGCGGGATGAAGCTGACCTGCGAGGACCGCGGCGTCACGTCGTACTGGCGCTGCCCGTACCACGGCTTCACGTTCGCCAACCACGGCAACTTCATGGGCACGCCGTTCGAGCGCGCCGCCTACCCGCCCGACGGGCTCGACCGCGAGCGCCTCAGACTGATCGAGGCCCGCTGCGACAGCTACGCCGGGCTGATCTTCGCCACCTGGACCAGAGAGGGCGAGGGCCCGTCGCTGCCCGACTTCCTCGGCGACATGCGCTGGTACCTCGACATCTTCGCCGGCCGCGCGCGGATGGAGCTGCTCGGCGAGGCGCAGCGGTGGGTCGTGCCGTCGTCGTGGCGGCTGCCGTCGGAGAACTTCGCCTCCGACGCCTACCACACCGCCACCGCCCACGCCTTCCTCTCCAGACTGGGACTGGTCAGAAGCGTCGACTTCGGCAAGGACGGCTACCACGTCGACGCCGGCGGCCACGGCCTCGGGATGGGCGTCCACGACGACGACCCGGGCTCGTACTTCCCCGACGAGCTGGAGGCGGAGTACCGCTCGCGGCTCGACGACGACCAGCTGGCGCTGCTGCACCGGATCAAGAACTTCCACGGCAACGTCTTCCCGAACCTGTCGTTCCTGATCCCGAACTTCATCCCGGTCGACGGCAGACTGGTCACCGGCATGATGCTGCGCGTCTGGCAGCCGATGGGGCCCGACAGGATGCAGGCCTGGTCGTGGTTCCTGGTCGAGAAGGACGCGCCCGAGTGGTGGAAGACGCTCGGCCGCAGAATGTACGTCCAGACCTTCAGCTCCGGCGGCATGTTCGACCAGGACGACACGGAGGTGTGGGAGGCGCAGACGGCCGTCGCCGTCGCCGCGCGCTCGCGCTCCGACGAGGTCATGCTCGATTACACGATGGGCCTGGACGCGGAGCCGCTGACCGACTTCCCCGGCCCCGGCACCGTCTACGCCGGCAAGTTCAGCGAGGCCGCCGGCCGCAGCTACTACCGCAGATGGCTCGACCTGCTGCTGGAGGAGGGGAGATGAGCGCCGGTTCGATCTGGGTGCTGCCCGCGGAGGCCGTCTCGCCGGCGGCCCGCCTGGCGGCCGAGGACTTCCTGATCGCAGAGGCGGCGATGCTCGACGAGCGCCGCTTCGACGAGTGGATCGAGCTGTTCACCGACGACGTCGAGTACATCGTGCCGGTGCGCACGATCCGCCGCGTCGGCAACGGCTCCGACATCGACTGGGAGAGCCGCCACTACGACGACAACAAGGCGTCGCTGAGCCTGCGCGTGCGCCGGCTGTCGACCGACGTCGCGTGGTCGGAGGATCCGCCGTCGTTCACCCGCCGCGTGCTCGGCAACTTCCGCTACACGCCCGGCCCGGCGGCGACCGAGCTGACCGTCAAGACCAACCTCCTGCTGTTCCGCAGCCGCGGCACGACCGGCGATCACGACCTGATCGCCGGCGAGCGCACCGACGTGCTGCGGCTGGTCGAGGGGGAGCTGAAGATCGCCAAGCGCCACGTCGTCCTCGACCAGGCGATGCTCGGCACGAAGAACCTGGGAGTGTTCCTGTGAGAGTCACCGTCGACCTGACGAAGTGCAACGCCTACGCGAACTGCCTGATGGAGGCGCCCGAGGTGTTCGACCTCGACGGCGCCAGCGGCCTCGCCGTCGTCACGCAGGAGCAGCCGCCTGAGGAGCTGCGCGCGAGAGTCGAGGCGGCCGCGCGCGTCTGCCCCGTCCAGGCGATCACGGTCGAGGACTGAGCCGATGTCCGGCGACGCCGTCGACCGCCCCGATCCGCTCGCGGCGCTGCGCGGCGCGCCGGTCGTCGTCTCCGGCGGCGCCGGCGGCATCGGCGTCGCGCTGCTCGGCGCGCTCGAGCGGGCCGGTCTGCGGACCGCCTCGATCGACCTGCGCGCCAGCGGCGCCGCGACGCTCGACCTCGTCGCCGACGTCGCCGATCCGGCCGCCGTCGAGCAGGCGGTGGCGCAGGTCGCGGAGGAGCTGGGCGCGCCGGGCGCGCTCGTCTCCGCCGCCGGCGTCGTCTCCGAGCACCCGCTCGGCGAGCTGGCGCCCGAGGAGTGGCGCCGGGTCGTCGACGCCTCGCTGACGAGCGGCTTCCTGCTCGCGCGCGCCGTCGCGCCCCACCTCGTCGCACGCGGCGGCGGACCGATCGCGATGGTCTCGACCGGCTACGCGACGAAGGGGATGCTCCACGGCCCCCACTACGCCGCCGCGAAGGCCGGCGTCGAGGCGCTCGTGAAGTCGCTCGCGCTCGAGCTCGGGCCGAGCGGCGTGCGCGTCAACGCGGTCGCGCTCGGGCCGGTCCGCACGCCGATGCTCGACGCCAAGCCCGGCTTCGACGAGGCGGCGGTCGCCGCGACGCTGCCGCTGCGGCGGGTCGGCACGGTCGCCGACGCCGTCGACCCGCTGCTGTTCCTGCTGGGCGAGGGGAGCGGGTGGGTGACCGGCCAGGTGCTGCACGTCAACGGCGGGATGCTGATGCCATGAGCGCCGCCGCGGGCACGACCCAGGGGGCGACGCTGCGCGCCCGCAAGGAGGAGCATCAGCGGCTGGCCGCGACCGACGCGGTCCAGACGCGGACCCCGCCCGGGTGGGGCGACATCCACCTCGTCCACGAGGCGCTGCCCGAGGTCGACCTCGACGCCGTCTCGCTGGAGACCGAGCTGCTCGGCAGGACGCTGCGCGCTCCGCTGGTGATCGCCGGCATGACCGGCGGCCATGACGGCGCGACCGCGGTCAACGCGGCGCTGGCGCGCGCCGCCGAGCGCCACGGCCTCGCGATCGGCCTCGGCAGCCAGCGGGCCGCGCTCGTCGACCCGACGCTGGAGCCGACCTATGCGGTCGTGCGCGAGCACGCGCCGAGCGCGTTCGTGATCGGCAACGTCGGCGCCGCGCAGCTGGTCGAGCAGGGGGGCAAGGGCCCGCTGACCTTGGCGCAGCTGCGGCGGACGGTCGAGATGATCGACGCCGACGCGCTCGCGATCCACCTCAACGTGCTGGAGGAGAGCGTCCAGCCGGAGGGCGACCGCCGCGCCCGCGGCGTCGCCGACGCGATCGCCGAGCTGGTCGGGACGCTCGGCGTGCCGGTGATCGTCAAGGAGACCGGCGCCGGGATCGCGCGCACGACCGCCGAGCGCCTCGCCGCCCTGGGGGTCGGCGCGCTCGACGTCGGCGGCCTCGGCGGCACCAGCTTCGCGCTCGTCGAGCGGCTGCGCGCGCAGCTCCAGCACGACCAGCGCGGGATCGAGCTCGGCGAGGACCTCGCCGAGTGGGGGATCCCGACCGCCGTCTCGCTTGCCGGGGCGCGCACCGCCGGGCTGCCGCTGATCGCGACCGGGGGGATTCGCTCCGGCCTCGACGCGGCGAAGGCGCTGGCGCTCGGCGCGACCGCCGTCGGCGTCGCACGGCCGCTGCTGCTGGCCGCGCTCGACGGCGACGCGGCGCTCGACGCCTGGATCGGCCGCTTCCTGGAGACGTTGCGGACGGTGCTGCAGCTGACCGGCTGCACGACCGCCGCGCAGCTGCGCGAGCGCCCGCTGGTCGTCGGCGGCGAGACGCGCGCCTGGATCGACGACCTTGGCTACGGCCCGCTGCGGCCGGCACCCGCGGCCTCGGAGCCCGGCCGATGAGCCGCGCGCTCGACCCGGTCGTTCCGCCGCCGCTGCGCGCGCTGCTCGACGCCGACCCGGGCGCCGAGGCGGCCGACGGCTTCACGCTGCTGCTGCTGACGACGCGCGCCGACGGCTGGCCCCACCAGGCGATGCTGAGCGTCGGCGAGGTCGCCTGCGCCGGCGACGATCGGCTGGCGCTCGCGGTCTGGCCGTCGTCGAGCTCGACCGCCAACCTGCGCGAGCGCGGCCGCGCGACGCTCACCGCCGTCGTCGACGGCGTCAGCTACCTGCTGCGGCTCGACGTGCGGGAGGCCGGCGAGCTGGCGACCCCGCTGGGCGGCACGCTCGCGCGCTTCGACGCGCGCGTCGTCGCCGCCGTCGCCGACGAGGCGCCGTACGCGCGCCTGGAGGACGGCGTCCGCTTCACGCTCAACGACCGCGACGCGACGCTGACGCGCTGGCGCGAGGTGAAGGAGGCGCTGCGCTGATGAGCGCGCAATCGCTCGGCCTGAGGCCTCGGATTGCGTCGGAAGAACTCGCCGGAGGCTCGTTCTTCCCGGCTGGAAGGTCGCCGAATGAGCGCCTCTGAGCGTCCGAGGCGCCTGATCGTCGGGATCAGCGGCGCGAGCGGCCCGCAGCTCGGGGTGCGGATCGTCGAGGTGCTGCGCGAGCGGACCGACGTCGAGATCCACCTGATCCTCAGCAGAGGGGCGCGCGCGACGATCGCCTACGAGACCGACCGCGACCCCGACGAGGTCGTCTCGCTCGCGCACGTCGTCCACGACGAGCGCAACCTCGCGGCGTCGATCGCCAGCGGCACGTTCGTCACCGACGGGATGGTGATGGCGCCGTGCAGCATCAAGACGCTCAGCGCGGTCGCCAACAGCTTCAACGACAACCTGCTCGTGCGCGCCGCCGACGTCTGCCTGAAGGAGCGGCGGCCGCTCGTGCTGCTCGTGCGCGAGACGCCGCTCCACGCCGGCCACCTGCGCCTGATGGCGCAGGCGACCGAGCAGGGCGCGGTCGTGCTGCCGCCGGTGATGGCCTTCTATCACCGGCCGGCGACGGTGCAGGAGCTGATCGACCACACGGTCGTCAAGACGCTGGACCAGTTCGGGATCCATCTCGACCTCGTCCGGCGATGGGAGGGGCCGCAAGGCCAGCAGGGGGCGTAGGGGCCGCGCGCGGGCTCGTCCCACCGGACGGGCGCGCGGATTTCTCTCGCACGGGAGGGCGGGAGCCGGCTTGACAGGGCGGCAGTACGCTGCCTATCGTAATCTGTATACAGTCGTCAGGACCCGCGAGACAGTGGGAGACGGTGAGGAGAGAAGAGATGACTGAGGCCGCGACGGCCCCACATGACCACGGCCCGGTGCAGGCGCGACCGACCGCCGTCGCCGTGCGCGGGGTCAGCAAGACGTTCGGCAACGGCGCCTCGGCGGTCACCGCCCTCGACGACGTCTCCTTCGACGTCCCGCAGGGCAGCTTCCTCTCGGTGCTCGGCCCCTCCGGCTGCGGCAAGTCGACGCTGATGCGGCTGGTCGCCGGCCTCCAGCCGGCCAGCACCGGCACGATCGAGGTCGCCGGCGGGACGCCGGACGAGATGCGCCGCGCGCGCGAGTTCGGGATCGTCTTCCAGCAGCCGGTGCTGTTCGACTGGCGCACCGTCGAGCAGAACGTCGGCCTGCCGCTGCAGATCATGGGCAGACCGAAGGGCGAGGCGCGCGAGCGGGTCGAGCACATGCTCGAGCTGGTCGGCCTCTCGGACTTCCGCAAGCACCGCCCGTGGCAGCTCTCCGGCGGCATGCAGCAGCGCGTCTCGATCGCCCGCGCGCTCACCTTCGCGCCGCCGTTCCTGCTGATGGACGAGCCGTTCGGCGCGCTCGACATGATGACGCGCGAGAGAATGCAGACCGAGCTGCTGTCGATCTGGGCCAGCAACCCCGGGACGACGGTGATCTTCATCACCCACTCGATCTCCGAGGCGGTGCTGCTGTCGGATCGGATCGTCGTGATGAGCGCCCGCCCCGGCCGCGTCCTGAAGGTGATCGACGTCGACCTGCCGCGCCCGCGCACCGACGAGACGCGCGACTCCAAGGAGTTCGTCGACGTCGAGGCCGAGATCCGCCAGCTGATCTTCTCGCAGGAGGGCAGATGAGCCTCGCACCCGGCACGAAAGGGCGCGAGCGCCTGATCACCGCGGCGGTCGTCGTCGGGGTGCTGGCGCTGTGGTACGTCGCCGCCCTGCTGGTGCAGTCGGGCGACGACCCGCTCGCCGCCTCGAAGCTGCCCTACCCGCACGGCGTGATCGAGCAGATCGTCGACAACCGCTCGGTGCTCGCCGAGGCCGGCTGGACGACGCTCAAGCAGGCGCTGATCGGCTTCGCCGTCGGCGCGGTCGTCGGCATCTTCTCCAGCGTCGTGATGGCGCAGGCGGCGTGGCTGGAGGCGGGCGTGATCCCGTTCATCCTCGCCGCGCAGATGATCCCGATGATCGCGCTCGTCCCGATCGCGCAGAACATCTTCAAGAACGACGACGTGACGCGCATCTTCATCGCCGCGTTCATCACCTTCTTCTCGGTCTCGATCGCGGTCCTGCGGGGGCTCAAGTCGGCGCCGCCGCCGGCGTACGAGCTGATGTCCTCCTACAACGCCGGGCGCGCGAAGACGCTGCGCTACCTGCGGCTCCCGGCGGCCGTGCCGATGATGTTCACCGGCCTGCGGATCGCGGCGCCGCTCAGCCTCGTCGGCTCGGTGCTGGTCGACCTCTCCGGCGCCCAGTCGGGCCTCGGCTACCTGATGCTCGCCGCGATCACCTTCGGCTCCGAGGGGGCCGCCGTCCTGTGGGGCGCGATGATCGTGCTGCTGGCGCTCGGCTTCCTGATGACGCAGGCGGTCGTGCTGGTCGAGCGGATCGTCGCCCCCTGGCAGCCCGACCTCCGTCACGGGAAGGCCTGAGATGAGCACCGCAACCGCCACGCGCGTGCGCAACGTCGTCGCGCCGCTCGTCATCTTCGTCGTCTTCGTCTCGCTCTGGCAGGCGCAGGTCTTCAACGACCTGTTCGGCCTCGAGACGTTCGCGATCCCGCTGCCCGACCAGATCGTCGAGGCGGCCGGCGACAACACCGCCGAGCTGTGGAGAGCGTTCGGCCAGACCTTCACCGCGGTCCTGCTCGGCTACTCGCTCGGCAACGGCCTCGGCTTCGTGCTCGCGCTGCTGCTGCTGGCGCTGCCGCACGGCGCCGCCCGCCGCGCCGGCGCCGCCTTCACCGCATTCCAGGCGCTGCCGATCATCGCGATCGCGCCGCTGGTCGCGCTGTGGGTCCCCGACAGCCTCTGGTTCAAGGCCTGCGTCGTGACGATCATGGTCTTCCCGTCGATGCTCGTCTACGCCTGGCGCGGGATGAGCGGCGTGCCGCCGGAGTCGCTGGAGCTGATGGCCTCCTACCGCGCCTCGACGCGGCAGATCCTGACCGGCCTGCGGATCCCCGCCGCGGTCCCGCAGATCTTCACCGCGCTCAAGTACACGACCGTGCTCGCGCTGATCGGCGTCGTCGTCTGCGAGATCCTCAAGTCCCACGACGGCCTCGGCTACGAGATCCACGACGCGCTGCAGCTGTTCAGCACGCCGCTGGCGTGGGCCGCCGTCGGGATCCTCGCGCTCGTCGGCATAGCGACGTACACGGTGCTCGTCGTGCTCGAGCGCGCGCTCTTCCCCTGGGCGGCCCGGCGTGGTTGAGGGCCGCGCCGGCTCGCTTGTCGCACTCCGTACATCCACAAGGAGGGTGCTGTGAGATCTATCCACTGGCTGCTGGCCGGCGCCGCGGCGCTGGCGGTCGCCGTCGGCGGCTGCGGGAGCAGCGACGACGACGGCGGCGGCAGCGCGACGGCGGCCGCCACGTCGGCGTCGACGACGGCCACCGCGACGGCCGAGAGATGCGAGAACGTCAAGGCGACGTACCAGCTGAGCTTCTTCCCGAACGCGCAGTACGTCGGTGCGCTGGTCGCCTTCGACAGGGACTACTTCGCCGAGGAGGGCCTCGACGTCGAGATGAAGCCGGGCGGTCCGACCGTCAACCCGGCGCTCCAGCTCGCGCAGGGCAACGTCGACTTCGCCTCGATGCCGCTCAGCGACGCCTACAACGCCGCCGCCAACGGCGGCAGAATCGTCCAGATCGGCCAGGCGACGCAGCAGAACCCGCTGCGCTACATCTCCTTCAAGGACGAGGTCAGACTGGAGTCCCCGGCTGACCTGAAGGGCAAGTCGGTCGGCGCTCAGCAGGCCGGCAACCTCTCGCCGGAGCTGAAGGGCATGCTCGACGAGGCCGGGCTGTCGGACTCCGACATAACGATCAGACAGATCTCCTTCAACGTCGACGACTTCGTCGCCAGACGGGTCGAGGTCTTCCCGGCGCGCGTCTACGCCCACTTCTCGATGCTCGAGGCGAAGGGCTTCAGATACCCCGACGACTTCGACACGCTCGACCCGAACGAGTACGGCGCCGGCGTCGCCGACGAGGGCGAGTACGTCAACGCCGGCTTCCACGCCGAGCACCCGGAGGCGGCCGCCTGCTTCCTGAGAGCGGTCAAGAGAGGCTGGGCGACGGCGCTCGCGGACGAGGCGGCGGCGGTCGCGGCCGTCACGAGATACTCGCCGAGAGGCGCGTTCACCGCGCGCGACATCGAGGTCGGCGTCAGAGAGATGCTGAAGCTCGGGTCGACGACCGCCGACGGCGAGAGAGCGGAGCCGCTCCATCTCGACGTCGACTACATCACCGAGTCGGTGAGACTCCTGCACGACGCGGGCGTCGTCAAGGGCGATGTCGACCTCGACACGTTCATCGACGTCGGCCCGCAGGAGGCGGTCGAGGGCAACTGAGCCCGCACCGTCGGATGACGCGCCGGCGCAGCTCGCGCCGGCGCGTCGAAGCGCGGCCGCGGCGGGTCGTCGCCAGCCTCACGCTGGCGGCGCTCGCCTACTCCGTGATGCAGATGATGGTCGTGCCGGCGCTCCCGGCGATCCAGCGCGACCTCGACGCCAGCGCCGACGCCGTCGCCTGGCTGATCTCGGCCTTCCTGCTCAGCACGGCGATCTCGACGCCGCTGCTCGGCCGCCTCGGCGACCGCTTCGGCAAGGGCCGCATGCTGATCGCGGCGCTCGTGATCTTCACGCTCGGCTCGCTGCTGGGCGCGCTGGCCCCTTCGCTGGAGGCGCTGATCGTCGCGCGCGTCCTGCAGGGCTGCGGCGGCGCCGTCTTCCCGCTCGCCTACGGGCTGGCGCGCGACACGCTGCCGCCGGAGCGGGTCGCGGTCGCGATCGGCACGGTCTCGGGCAGCTTCGGGATCGGCGGCAGCGCCGGCCTGGTGCTGAGCGGGCCGCTGGTCGACCACGTCTCGTGGCATGCGATCTTCTGGGTCGGGATCGCGATGTCGGTGGTGGCGATCCCGCTGGTCGCCGCGACCCTGCCGCTCGGCGGCCGTCGTCCGCCGTCGCCGATCCTCGACCTGAGGCTGCTGGTGCTGCCGGCGGTCTGGCCGGCCAACGCGATCGGCGTGCTGGCCGGCTTCGGCATGTACGCGACGGGCTACCTCGTGCCGCAGCTGGTCCAGGCCGATCCCGCCCACGGCGACGTCGGCTTCGGCGCCGGCGTGACGGCGACCAGCCTCTTCCTGCTGCCGGCGCTGCTGAGCGGGCTCGCCGCCGGCATATGGGCCGGGGCGCTGACCCGCCGCTTCGGGCCGCGCATGCCGCTGATGCTCGGCGCGATTGGGATGGTCGCCGGCTACGCGCTGCTGGCCTTCGCCCACGACATCCGCTGGCCGGTCTACGTCGGCACGCTGCTGGCGCACGGGATCGGCCTCAACCTGCTGCTGGCCGCGATGGCCAACGCCGTCGTCGCGGCGGTGCCGGCGACGCGGACGGGGGAGGCGGCCGGCGTCAACACGATGCTGCGGACGGTCGGCGGCGCGCTCGGCGGCCAGGTCGTCGCCGCGGTCGCGCTGGTCGGCGCCGGCGCCGCCGGGCTGCCGACCAGCCGCGGCTTCATGCTCGCGTTCGGGCTGTGCGCGGCGCTGCTTGCGCTCGCGGTCGTCCTCGCCGCGCTGATCCCCGCGCAGAGACGACTGTAAACTGGCGACACTTCTTCCGCCGCGACGACCGCGGATCGCCGCCCCTCGGGGACGGCGAGATCCGCGGTGGTCGGCGGCGCGCCACCCACACCACCGGAGGACGCACCGATGACCGACCGCCACGCGACCAGCGTCGACCCCGCCACCGGCGCGCTGCTGGAGCGCTACCCGCTGCACGACGACGCCGCGGTCGACGCGGCGCTGGGGCGGGCGCGCGCCGCGCAGCTGCGCTGGTGGGACGCCGGCTTCGAGCACCGCGCCGAGGTGCTGCGCGCGATCGCGCGCGAGCTGCGGGCCGAGCAGGAGCCGCTCGCGCAGCTGATCTGCGCGGAGATGGGCAAGACGCTGCGAGAGGCGCGCGCCGAGGTCGAGAAGAGCGCCTGGGTCTGCGAGTACTACGCCGACAACGGCGCCGACCAGCTCGCCCGCGAGCCGATCGCGACCGAGTGGAGCGAGACCTACGTGCAGTTCCCGCCGCTCGGCGTCGTGCTCGCCGTGATGCCGTGGAACTACCCGGTCTGGCAGGTGATGCGGGCGGCGGCGCCGGCGCTGATGGCCGGCAACACGTTCGTCCTCAAGCACGCCTCCAACGTCACCGGCTGCGCGCTGGCGCTCGGCGAGCTGATCGCGAGAGTCGAGGCGTCGCTGATGGAGGTCGTCGTGATCGGCGGCCGCGACGTCGCGCGCGTGATCGCCGACGACCGCATCGCCGCGGTCACGCTGACCGGCTCGGAGGGCGCCGGCGTCGCCGTCGCGACCGCCTGCGCGCAGGCGCTGAAGCCGTCGGTGCTCGAGCTGGGCGGCTCGGATCCGTTCGTCGTGCTCCACGACGCCGACATCGACGCCGCCGCCGACATGGGCGTCAGAGCGCGCTTCTCCAACACCGGCCAGAGCTGCGTCGCGGCGAAGCGGTTCATCGTCGTCGAGCAGGTCGCCGACGCCTTCGAGGAGGCGTTCGCCGCGCGCGCGGCCGCGCTCGTGATGGGCGACCCGCGCGAGGAGGTCGACCTCGGCCCGATGGCGCGCGTCGACCTGCGCGACGAGCTCGCCGACCAGGTCGCGCGCGGGGTCGCCGCCGGCGGCCGGGTGCTCGCCGGCGGCGAGGTCCCCGACGGGCCGGGCGCCTACTACGCGCCGACGGTCGTCGGCGGCGTCGCGCCCGACAGCCCGCTCGCGCGCGAGGAGACGTTCGGGCCGGCCGCCGCGGTGCTGCGCGTGCCCGACGAGGAGGCGGCGATCGCGCTCGCGAACGCCTCACCCTACGGCCTCAGCTCGAGCGTCTGGTCGCGCGACGTCGAGCGCGTGAAGACGCTCGCGCGCAGAGTCGAGGCCGGCGCCGTCTTCGTCAACACGATGACGGCCTCGGACCCGCGCGTGCCGTTCGGCGGCGTCAAGCGCTCCGGCTGGGGCCGCGAGCTCGGCGCCTTCGGCATCCGCGAGTTCGTCAACGTCCAGGCGATCACGGTCGCGCCCAGACGCTGACCCGCCCCGCAGGCCGGAGGAGTGGCGCTCCGGGGGTGCATATCACCCCCGGAACGCCGCTCCTCCGGGTGCGGGCTAGGCGTTGAGGATCTCGACGTCGATGCGGAAGCCGGAGACGAGCCGCTCCAGCTCGTCGGCGGTGCGCGCCAGCTCCTGCGCGGCGGCGGCGACCTCCTGCGTCGAGGCGGAGGTCTGCTGGGTCGAGGCCGAGACCTGCTCGGTCGAGCTCGACGACTGCTCGGCGACGGCGATCACGTCGGCCATGCTCGCCTGCATCCGCGTCGCGCGGGTCGAGATCTCGCCGACCGCGTTCGCTATCTCGCCGACGCGCGTCGTCATGTTGTCGACCGCCGAGGCGATCTCGAGGAACGAGCCGCGCGCCTCCTCGACCGTCGCCGCGCCCTCCTCGGTCTGGCGCGAGCCGGTCTCGACGACCTCGACGGCGCGGCCGGTCTCCTCCTGGATCTGCTCGATCAGCCCGGCGATCGACGAGGCCGCCTGCTGGGACTCCTCGGCGAGCTTGCGGACCTCCTCGGCGACGACGGCGAAGCCGCGGCCCTGCTCGCCGGCGCGCGCCGCCTCGATCGCGGCGTTGAGCGCGAGCAGGTTGGTCTGCTCGGCGATCCCGGTGATCGTGTCGACGATCCCGCCGATCTCGCCCGACTTCTCGCCGAGCGTGCGGATCGTCGCCGTCACGTCGGCGGAGGAGGCGCGCACCGACGCCATCGCCTCGGTCGCCTGCGCGACGGTCGCGGCGCCGTGCTCGGCGACGGCGCGGGCCTGGTCGGCGACGCGCGAGGCCTCCTCGGCGCTCCCGGTCGAGCTGTCGGTCGCCGAGACGACGTCGGCGGTCAGGCGCCGGGCCTCGCCGACGGTGCGGACCTGCTGCTCGGCGCCGGCCGCGACCTCGCCGACGGCGCTCGCGATCTCGCCGATCGCGCGGCCGGTCTCCTCGGAGGTCGTCGCCATCTGCTGCGACGCGCTCGCGACCGCCTGCGACTCGCGCGAGATCTGGCGCAGGGTCGCCGACATGCGGCCGCGCATCTCCTCGTAGCCGTCGACGGAGGTGCGCAGCTGGCCGAGCATCGTGTTGAAGATCTCGCCCAGGCGCCCGAGCCGCGCGTCCTCCTCGGCGGTCAGCGGCGCCGTCGTCGCGTGCGCGGCGACGGTCAGGTCGCCGGCCGCGACGGCCGCCAGCGCGCGGTCGAGCTCGGCCAGCTCCTCGCGGCTGAGCTGCTCCATCCGCGCGACCAGCGACTCGAGCGAGGAGCGGTCGCCGAGCGCCTCGCGCAGCTCGCGGCTCATGCCGGCGAAGGCGATCCCGAGCACGTCCCTGTCGGACTTCGGCTCGACCTCGACCGACAGGTCGCCGGCCGCGATCGCCTGCGCGGCCGCGGCGGTCTCCTCGAGGTAGGCGATCATCTCGCGGAAGGCGGCGGCCATCTCGCCGATCTCGTCGCGCGAGCGCACCTCGACGCGCTGGCTGACGTCGCCGCGGGCGATCCCGCGGGCCGCGGAGAGCATCTGCCGCAGGCCGCCGGCGATCCCGCGCGACAGCCAGGCCGCGAGGCCGATCGCGATCAGCGCGAGCGCGCCCAGCAGCACGAGCACGATCGTGCGCGTCTCGGCGACGGCGTCGCTGTTGCGGGCGACCTCGGCGAGCGCGAGCGTCTTCTGGTGGTCGAGCACCGGCTGGGTGTTGGCGCGGACGGCGGCGGCCGCTCTGCTCGCCTCCGCTCCGGTGAGCGTCTCGCCGGCGCCGGCGAGGTCGCCGGCGCGGACCTGGCCGGCGAGCGGTCTGGTGACGGCGAGGTAGGCCTGGAAGGCGTCGTCGAGTCTGCCGGCGTTGGCCTTGTCTCTCTCGTCGCTGCCCTCGGTCCGGCCGGTGTGGAGGATGCCGGAGATCATCTTGGCGCTCTCCTCGATTCTTCTCTCCAGCGCGGCGCGGCGGTCGGGTGAGGAGGTCGCCAGCAGCGTCAGCTGGTCCTCGCGGAAGTCCTTCAGCATGCCGTCGAGCCCGTAGACGATCACGAGCGAGTCGAGGCTCTCGTTGCCGAGATGGCGCGTGACGTCGTTGACGTCGTCCAGGCGCGTGATCGCGATCGCGCCGACGACGCCCATCAGCGCCACGAGCGCCAGGAAGGCGCCCAGCAGCTTGGTCCTGACGTTGAGCTTCACTCCGGTCCCCTCTGTCTTTCCGTGTGGATCGACCAGGGTGATCGGCCGCTTCGCTCCAAGCTTCAGCGTGCCAGGAAATTCTGTAGCCATTTGACCTTGTGTATACAGTAGGCTTCCCGTCGTAACCGCATCGAGAGAGGTCTTCCATGGCAAGTCGGTCACTTCTGCGAGCCCGCGCGCGTCGCGCGGTCGCTCTTCTCGCGGCGCTGACCGCGACAGTCGCCGTCGCCGCCTGCGGCTCGTCCGACGACGGCGGCTCCTCGACGTCGTCGAACACGAGCGCATCCGGCTCGGACGGCGGCGTCGCGACCGTCAAGATGGGCGTGGTTCCGGCGGCAACCTTCGCGCCGGTCTTCGTCGGCCTCGAGCAGGGGATCTTCGAAAGACACGGCATCGACCTTCAGATCGAGGTCGGCGGGCTCGCCCCGACCGTCTTCCCGCGCATCCTCAAGAACCAGATCCAGCTCGGCGCGAACACGTGGGGGACGCTCGTCACCGCGCGCGAGCAGAATCTGCCGCTGACCGGCATCGGCCCGGTCGACCGCGGCGGCGAGACGGCGGACGATGACTACCAGGGGATCATCGCCAAGCCCGGCGGCGTCAGATCGCTGGAGGAGCTGAACGGCAAGACCGTCGCCGTCCCGACGCTGAAGTCGTTCACCGACGCGCAGGTCCGCTCGGTGCTGAAGGAGGCCGGGGTCGACATAAGCTCGGTCAGATTCATCGCGATCCCGTTCCCGGACATCCCCGCCGCGCTGAAGGCCGGCCGCGTCGACGCCGCCGGCGTCGTCGAGCCGTTCTTCTCGCAGGCGAAGGCCGAGGGCAGCACGCCGCTGGCGTCGCTCTCGCGCGGGCAGCTGATGGGCTCGATCGTCGCTGCCGAGAAGTGGGTCGAGGACGAGCCCGACACCGTCCGCAGATTCCAGGAGGCGTGGGCCGAGACGCTGAGATACGCGACCGACAACCCCGACGCCGTCCGCGCCGCGCTGACGAGAGGGCTGAGAATCCCGGAGGCCGTCGCGAGCAGAATGACGCTGCCGATCTGGGTCGACGAGATCGACGAGGCGAGAGTCCAGGAGATCTCGGACATGATGCTCGACGTCGACACGATCTCGGGTGAGATCGCGGCGAGCGACATGATCACGCCGTTCCCGCTGCCGGCGTCGTGACGATGGCCGCGCGGCTGAACGCTCTGCCGCGCACGCGCTCGGGCTCGCTGCTGCTCGGCGCGGTCGGGATCGCGCTGGCGCTGCTGCTGTGGCAGCTGGCGCCGGCGCTCGGCCTCGTCGACAGCGACAACCTGCCCGGCGCGAGCGCCGTGCTGTCGGAGCTGGCCTCGCTGGCCGGCACCGACGCCTTCTGGAGCGCGGTCGGCAGCACCCTGGCCGGCGCCGGCCTCGGCCTCGCGATCGCGGTCGTCGCCGGCGTCGCGCTCGGCGTCCTGATGGGCTCCAGCACGATCGCCTGGCACGCGCTGCGGCCGACGGTCGAGTTCCTGCGCCCGGTGCCCGGCGTGGCGCTGATCCCCGTGGCGATCCTCGTCTTCGGCCCGAGCATGCAGAGCGACGTCTTCCTCGTCGCCTTCGGCTGCGTCTGGGTGATGTTGATCCAGACGCTCTACGGCGTCCGCGACGTCGACGAGGTCGCGCTGCAGACGGCGCGCTCCTACGGGCTCACCCATGCCCAGCGGATCCGCTGGGTCCAGCTGCCGAGCTCGCTGCCCTACATCGCGACCGGCCTGCGGATCTCCTCGTCGATCGCGCTGATCGTCGCGGTCACCGCGGAGCTGGTCGCCGGCAACGCCGGCCTCGGCAAGTCGATCTCGCTGGCGCAGTCGGTCGGCCAGACGGAGGAGATGTACGCGCTGATCGTCGCCGCGGGCATCCTTGGCATCGCCGTCCACGTCGTCTTCGGCGGGCTGGAGCGGCGCTTCCTCCACTGGCACCAGTCGCAGCGGGCGGGAGGCGACCGATGACGCGCTCACGACTCCGCTGGTTCTCCGTCGAGGTCGGCGCGACCGCCATCATCATCGCCCTGCTGTGGGCGTACACCAGCTCGAACGAGAGCTACGCCGTCGCGCCGCTCGGCGACGTGCTGGAGGCCTTCCGCGCGACCTGGCTGTTCGAGCACGTCGGCAGCGACGTCGTGCCGAGCCTCGTGCGGATGACGCTCGGCTACGCCGCCGCGATCGCGATCGGCGTCGCCGGCGGCTTCCTGCTCGGCTCCTCCGCGGTCGTCAACGCGGTCGCCTCGCCGGTCGTCGGCTTCCTGCGCTCGATCCCGGCGGCGGCGCTGCTGCCGCCCGCGATCGTGCTGTTCGGGATCGGCGGCGGCACGAAGGTCGCCGTGATCGCGTTCGTCTGCTGCTGGCCGATCATGCTCAACACCAGCGACGGCGTGCGCGAGCTCGACTCGACGATGCTGGCGACCGCCCGCGTCTACGGCATCCGCGGCCTGCAGCGCTTCCGGCTCGTGGTCCTGCCGGCGGTCTCGCCGCGGATCTTCGCCGGCATGCGCACGAGCCTCTCGATCGCGATCCTGCTGCTCGTCACGAGCGAGATGATCGCGAGCACGAACGGGATCGGCTACTTCGTCTTCCAGGCGCAGCAGCAGTTCTCCGTCGACGACATGTGGGCCGGCGTCCTGCTGCTGGGGCTGCTCGGCTTCACCCTCAACCTCGCGTTCGGCGCCGTGGAGCGCCGCGTTCTCCACTGGAACGCGCGCGACGACCGCTCGAAGTGAAAGGAAGCATCGACGTGCTGGAAGTCGTCGGACTGTCGAAGAGCTACGGAACGGGGGCGAGCGCGACCCACGCGGTCCAGTGCCTCGAGTTCGCGGTCGAGGAGCTGGAGTTCGTCGGGATCGTCGGCCCCTCCGGGGCCGGCAAGACGACGCTGCTGAAGTGCATGGCCGGCCTGCTGGCGCCGACCAGCGGGCAGACGCTGCTGCGCGGCAAGCCGGTGACGGGGCCGCCGCCGGAGCTGGCGGTCGTCTTCCAGGACTATAGCCGCTCGCTGTTCGCCTGGATGACCGTGCGCCGCAACGTGCTGCTGCCGCTGACCAACAAGCCCGAGATCAGGGATCCGGCGCGGGTCGCCGACGAGGCGCTCGCCGCCGTCGGCCTCAAGGGCTTCGAGGAGCACTACCCGTGGCAGCTGTCGGGCGGCATGCAGCAGCGCGTCGCGATCGCGCGGGCGCTCGCCTACCAGCCGAAGGTGCTGCTGATGGACGAGCCGTTCGCCTCCGTCGACGCGCAGACGCGCGCCGAGCTGGAGGACCTCGTGCTGCGCGTCCGCGAGCAGTTCGGCGTCACGATCGTGCTCGTCACGCACGACATCGACGAGGCCGTCTACATGTCGGACCGCGTCGTGATCCTCAGCCGCCCGCCCTCGACCGTGCAGGAGATCCTGCCGATCGACCTGCCGCGTCCGCGCGACCAGGTCGATACGAAGGCGCTGCCCGAGTTCGCCTCGCTGCGCGCGCGCATCTACGAGGCGATCATGCAGCCGGCCGCGGCGGCGGGCGTGTGAGCGCGTTCGCGGAGTACCGCGCGGCGGTTCGCGGCGGCGCCTGGAGCGGGCCGACGCGCGACGCCGCGCCCGGCCACGTCCAGTGCAACCTGGTCGTGCTGCCGGGCGAGTGGGCCGAGGGGTTCGCCGCCTGGTGCGCGGCCAACCCCGCGGTCGCGCCGGTGCTGGCGCGCTCGGAGCCGGGCGACCCGCGGCTGCCGGCGCTCGGGGAGGGCGTCGACGTCCGCACCGACCTGCCGCGCTACCGCCTCTTCCGCGACGGCCGACCCGACGGCGAGGTCGGCGACCTGCTCGACCTGTGGGCCGACGACCTGGTCGCGTTCGCCTTCGGCTGCTCCTTCTCGCTGGAGGAGGCGCTGCGGCGGGACGGGATCTCGCTCGGCTACGAGGCGCGCGGCTTCGGCGGCGCGATCTACCGCACCGACCGCGAGACGGTCGCCGCGGGCGGCTTCGCCGCGCCGCTGGTCGTCTCGATGCGGCCGCTGGCGCCGGCCGAGGCGGAGCGCGCGGTGGAGGTCAGCCGGCGCTACCCGCAGCTGCACGGGGCGCCGGTCCACGTCGGCGACCCGGCGGAGCTCGGGATCGTGCTGGAGGAGCCGCTCGACGCGATCGGCGACGTCTCGGTCGCCGACGGCGAGGTGCCGGTCTTCTGGGCCTGCGGCGTGACCCCGCAGCTGTCGCTGGAGGCGGCTCGCCCGCCGCTGGCGATCACCCACCTGTCGGCGCACATGCTCGTCTCGGAGCTGCGGCTGGAGGAGCTGTGACCGTGGCGTGCGGGTCACGGGCTCGCGCGCTGCTGGTCGAGGTCGAGGGGTCGGCGCCGTTCGCGGCGGGAGCGGCGATGCTGGTCGGCGCCGACGGCTCGGTCGAGGGCTCGATCACCGCCGGCTGTGTCGAGAGCGCGGTCGTGCAGGAGGCCGAGCGCGTGCTCGCCGGCGCGCCGCCGCAGCTGCTCACCTACGGCGTCTCGGACGAGCTGGCCGGGACCGCCGGGCTGATGTGCGGCGGAACCGTCCACGTCTTCGTCCACGCGCTCGACGCCCGCTCGGCGGCCGCGCTCGACGCCGCCGAGGCGGCCGTCCGCGACGGCCGGCCCGCGGTCGTCGCGACCGTCCTCGACGGCCCCTGCGCCGGCTCGGTCGTGGCGCTCGCCGGCGGGGAGCCGACGGGCGACGGAGCGGTCGCCGGGGGTGGCGATGCGGCCGGCGAGGGCACGTCGATCGGCGACGCGCTCGTCGGCTCGCTCGGCGCCTCGACCGGGCTGGCGCGGGCGGTCGCGCGCGACGCCGCGGGGATGCTGGAGCAGGGCGCGAGCCGGATCCGCCGCTACGGCGACGACGGCGCGACGCTCGGCGCCGAGATCCGCGTCCACCTGCGCTCGTTCGCGACCGCGCCGACGATGCTGCTGTTCGGCGCCGTCGACTTCTCGGCCGCCCTTGCGCCGCTCGCGCGCCAGCTCGGCTACGCGGTGACGATCAGCGATCCGCGCGCCCGCTTCGCCGCCGCGCCGCGCTTCTCGCGCCACGCCGAGGTCCACGTCGGCTGGCCCGACGAGGCGTTCGCCGGCCGTCCGCTCGGCCCGCGCGACGCGGTGCTCGTCTTCAGCCACGACCCGCGCCTCGACGTGCCCGCGCTGCGCGGCGCACTCGCGACCGACGCCGGCTACATCGGCGCGCTCGGCAGCCGCCGCACGACCGTCGAGCGGGAGGAGCGCCTGCGCGCCGCCGGCGTCGGCGACGCGCAGCTCGCGCGCATCCACGCGCCGGCCGGACTCGACATCGGCGGCGGCACGCCGGAGGAGACCGCCGTCTCGATCCTCGCCGAGGCGATCGCCGTCCGCTCCGGCCGCGCCGGCGGCCCCCTCCGCCGCGCCGCAGGCCACATCCGCCCGCGCGGCTGACCCCGCGCGGGCGCGCCGCTCCCGCCCGGCCGCCGCAACGCTCCACGCCTGTCCGCGGGGACCTTTGTCATCCAGCTGCTGCTCAGCAACAGCTGGATGACAAAGGTCCCTTCGCGGCGCGTCACGGCGGGGCGCGGCGCGGCGCGGCGGCGCGGCGGCGCGGCGGCGCGGCGGCGCGGCGCGGCTCGGCGCGGCGCGGCCGTGGGCGGCGGGGCGGGTGGGCGGCTCAGCGGGCGCGGAGGCCGGCGAGCGCGGTCTCGACGACCGCGTCGGCGAAGGCGGGGGTCAGCTCGGCCCGCTCCAGCCAGCGACGCATCAGCGGGCTCCACAGCAGGTCGACCGCGAGGTCGAGGTCGGCCTCCGACGGCAGCTGGCCGGCCTCCTGCGCGCTGCGCAGCCGCGCCCGCTTGAGCGCGCGCATCGGCGCGTCGAGCCGCTGCTCGTACTCGGCCGCCAGCGCGGGGTCGTTGAGCATCGCGGCGGTCAGCGCGCGCATCGGCGCGTCGTAGCGCGGGTCGCTCAGCTCCGCGACCGTCGCGCGCAGGACCAGCTTCAGATCGGCCTCGAGGTCGCCGGTGTCCGGCAGCGCGGGGTCGCCCTGCGGATCCTCGGAGAGCGCGAGGAAGGCGTCGAACAGCACCGCCCCCTTCGACGGCCACCAGCGGTAGATCGTCTGCTTGCCGACGCCGGCCCGCGCCGCGATCCCCTCGATCGTCAGCTTCGCGTATCCGACCTCGCCGACCAGCTCGAAGGCGGCCAGCAGGATCGCTCTCCGCGACGCGTCGCTGCGCCGCACCGCCCTCCCGCCGCGCCCCGCGCCCGCGCTTGCGCCGTGCCCTGCGCCCGCGCTTGCGCCGCGCCCCGCGCCCGCGCTTGCGCCGCGCCCTGCGCCCGCGCCCGCGCCCGCGCCCGCGCTTGCGCCGCGCCCTGCGCCCGCGCTTGCGCCGCGCCCTGCGCCCGCGCTTGCGCCGCGCCCTGCGCCTGCGCCGCGCCCCGCGCCGGCCCTCCCGCCGCGCCCCGCGCCCGCGCTTGCGCCGCGCCCCGCGCCCTCTCGCGCCGCCGCGCCTCTTCTCATCCGCCCGTTCGCCACTTCCGCCATCTCCGCACCCTACCACCGAAGCGAGACGAGACGGTCCGTCTTGACAAGGAGCAGTGCGCGTGTCACGGTGCATGAGCGAGACGGTCCGTCTCGTCTCGTCAACCGAATGAATAGGACGCCATGACCCGCACATCCGACGACACGCCCGGCCGCGTCTGGCTGATCACCGGCGCCAGCCGCGGGCTCGGCCGCGCCTTCGCCGAGGCGGCGCTCGCCGCCGGCGACCGCGTCGTCGCGATCGCCCGCAGCGCCGAGCAGCTCGACCGGCTCGCCGCCGAGCACTGCGCCGATCGCGTCCTGCCGCTGCCCGCCGACGTCACCGACCGCGCCGCCGTCTTCGCCGCCGTCGAACGGGCGGTCGCGCGGTTCGGCCGGCTCGACGTCGTCGTCAACAACGCCGGCACGATGTGGCTCGGCGCCGTCGAGGAGTTCGGCGAGCAGGAGGCGCGCGCGGCGATGGAGGTCAACTTCTTCGGCGCGCTCTGGGTGACCCAGGCGGTCGCGCCGCACCTGCGGGCGCAGGGCGACGGGCGCCTGCTGCAGATCTCCAGCGTCGGCGGCGTCGCGAGCGGGCCGACCGCCGGCCTCTACAGCGCCGGCAAGTTCGCCCTCGAGGGGATGAGCGAGGCGCTCGCCCAGGAGCTGGCGCCGTTCGGCGTCCGCGTGACGATCGTCGAGCCGGGCGGCTACTGGACCGACCTCTACCGGAGCGGCCTCCGCTACGCCCGGCCGCTCGACGCGTACGCCCCGCTGCGCGAAGCGCCCGCGGACGGCGTCCCCGAGTCGAAGGACAGCGAGCCCGAGGTCGCGGCGGAGGCGGTGATGACGCTCGTCGACAGCGACGACCCGCCGCTCCGTCTCGTCCTCGGCAGCGCCGTGCTCGACGCGATGATCGACGTGACCCGCAGACGGATCGAGACGTGGGAGCGGTGGGAGGAGGTCAGCCGCGCAGCCGAGCGCGCGGTCCCGATGCCCGACGGCTACCTCGACGTCTGAGCGCGCCCGGCCGCCGCCGGATCGGCCGGATGGGGCCGCTCAGCCGCCCGCGCCCCGCTGAGCCGGTCGCCGCTGCCCGCTCAGCGGGCCGCCGCGGCGGCGTCCTGCTCGACCTGCGCCTTCCAGGCGGCCTTGTCCTCGCGCCACTCCTCGTCGGTGCGGGTCAGCTTCCAGTAGCCGGAGACGGACATCTGCTCGACCGGGACGCCGCGCTCGACGACGAGATGTCTGCGCACGTTGCGCACCGCGCTCGCCTCGCCGTGGACGAAGGCGTGGAGGCGGCCGGCGGGGAAGTCGAGCGCGCGGACGGCGTCGACCAGCACGCGGTCGTCGTGGGTCGGGTCGTGCAGCCAGGTGAGCCGGAGGTCGCCGGGGGTGGAGAGCGGCTGCTCCTCCTTGGGGCCGTCGACCTGGACGAGCACGTGGACGGGCACGCCGGCCGGGATCCGCTCCAGCGAGGCGGCGATCGCCGGCAGGACGCTCATGTCGCCGACCAGCAGGTGCCAGTCCGCCGTCGCGTCGGGCGCGTAGCCGCCGCCCGGGCCGAGCAGCTGGACGGGATCGCCCGGCCGCAGGCCCAGCGCCCATGGCCCCGCGATCCCCTCGTCGCCGTGGCAGACGAAGTCGAGCGTCAGCCGCCGCGCGGCCTCGTCCCACGCGCGCACGGTGTAGCTGCGCAGTCTCGGCCACTGCGCCCGCGGCAGCTCCGCCTTGACCGCCTCGGCGTCGAACGGGAGCGCGTACGGCGCGCCGGCCGGCGGCAGCTGGAGCTTGACGTAGTGGTCGGTGAACTCGCCCGCGCCGAAGCCTGCGAGCGCGTCGCCGCCGACGACGACCCGGATCATGCTCGGCGTGAGTCGTTCGACCGTCTCCACGTGCGCGAGCAGCGCGCGGCGGGCGGGGCGTGGGGCAGCGGGAGTGTCGGCCATGGAGATCCTTGGGCGGTCGGGGCGAAGCGGTGCCCGGTCAGGGATATCAGGTCACCCTAACGTCCACTGCGCGGAGCCGGCCGGCGCCCGCGCGATACCAGTTCATGCGAAACCCTGCTTGACCTGAGGTGTTCGCCTGCTAACGTCCGAGCACTCGATCGGGTCATGAGACCCGGTGAAAGCAGTGTCAGCGCTCGTAGTCGTTGCATCCCAGCACCTCCACGTTCGCAGCACACAACACCCCGTGGAGGACACGGACATGGCTACAGGAACCGTGAAGTGGTTCAGCGACGAGAAGGGCTTCGGCTTCATCACGCCCGATGACCAGTCGAAGGACCTCTTCGTCCATCACACCGGCATCGTCGCCGACGGCTACCGCTCGCTGGCGGAGGGCTCCAAGGTCGAGTACGAGTCGGAGCCCGGCCCGAAGGGCCCGAAGGCCGTCAACGTCCGGCAGATCTGAGCGCCGACCGCGCTTCCAGGCTTGTCACCGAGGCCCGCCGACCGGCGGGCCTCGGCCGTTCCAGGGGCGGTGAGCGGGCGCGCGATCCCGTCGCTGCGCATTTCTCACATCTCCCCGCGTGCGGCATCATGAGGGGATGACCACTCCTCCGCCCACGCGCAGCGTCAAGTTCTCCGACGACGAACGAGGCGGATGGTCCTCCGACCGGCCCCGCAGAGAGGGGGCGCCGCGTCCCGTCGACGTCTCCGTCCGCGGTCGGGTCCTGAGCCCGACCGATCGCCTGCGCTACTCGCCCGGCAGCCTCGTGATGATCGTCTCGCCCGCGAAGGCCGAGCGCGACCGCTTCACGAGACGGACGCTGATCGAAGACCAGGCGGCCGTGCTGTCGCTCGACAAGGTCCGCGCGCTGCTGAGAGGCCGCGTCCCGGACGAGCAGGCGGAGGAGCGGGCCGCGCAGCTGCTCGACGCCGCCGCGACGAAGCGCTTCGAGGCCGGCGAGTCGGTCGTGATCGCCGCCGACGGGCTCGGGCCCAATGAGCGCGACCACTGGGTCCGGCTCGCCCACCGCTTCCGCCGGCCGCGCCACCTGATCCTGATCGAGGTCGGCCGCGACCAGGTCGCCGACGACGACCGCGCGCCGCTGAACGAGCTCCGCAAGGCACTCGACGGCGGCGAGCTCGGAGAGGCTGGCTTCCACACGGCCCTGCGGCTCAGCGGCCCGACGGTCGCCGAGCTGAAGCGGATCGTCTTCCGCCAGGCGCCACGCGACGAGTAAGCCCAGCGCAGGGCGCCGCCGCGGGCGGCGGTGGGGACGGGCGCGTGCGGCGCACGCTTCGGCCGGTGACGATGCGGCGCTGTCGGCGGTCGCCTGGGCTCGCGCGCCGGGAGCGGATTGCGCGCTCAGACGGAGCGGGCGCGGGCTTGGAGGGCGGCGACGTGGGCTGTCGCCAGCTCGCGGCCGCGCGGCGTCAGCGACAGCCAGCGGCGGGGGCGCAGCCGGCCGCGGCGTTCGCGCTCGACGAGGCCGGCGCGGGTCAGCGCGGCGAGCCGGTCGGCGAGCACGACGCGGTCGAGCGGGATCGCGGCCGCGAGCATCTCCTCCCGCGCCGCGCGCGCCGGCAGCAGCAGCGCGGCGATCGAGAAGTCGGCCAGGTCGGCCAGCTGCGGCGCCGGCGACGGCGCGTCGACGGCGCGCAGCTCGGCGGCGGCGACCTCGCGCGCGGCGCGCTCCAGCGCGGCTTCCGAGGTGCGCCGCGCCCGCGCGGCCGCGAGGCGGGAGAGCAGCAGCACGAGGCAGTCGGCGATCCAGAGCATGCGGACGCCGCGGGCGCGGAGGCGGGCGATCGCGATCCGGCTGAGGGCGACGACCGCCAACAGCGCGCCGACCGACCCGCACGACGTGCGCATGAGGCCGAGCACCGGCGCCGCCTCGGCTCGCTTCCACGCCTGCTCGTCGCCGAAGGCCGCCGGGTCGCCGAGCCACAGGTCGGCGCCGGCGGCGCCGCTCCACGGCAGCCCCGCGACGACGCTCGCCCCGCCGATCGCGTACCGCAGCCGCCGCTGGTGGCGCCATCCGTCGAGGCTTCGCGCGCCGATGCTCGTGAGCGCGAGCGCCGTGCCGAGCGCGGTCGCCCAGCGCGGATCGCGCCGGCGCCGCTCGGCCAGCACCTGCGCCTGACGGAGGCGCAGCTCGCCGAGCGCGCGGCGCGCTTCGGCGGGGGAGGGAGCGGCGGATGCGGTCTCTGGCGCCATCGCGCCAGTATGCCGACCGACGCGGGCCGCGCGGTGCGGCTGGCACGAGCATGGCGCGGCGAGGCGGCGCGCGCGGGCAGAGTGGGCGGGCGGCGGGGGCGAGCGGCGGCGCCGGCCCGCGCGGCACACGGGCGCCGGCGGCGCCGAGCGCGCGCGTTCGCTCAGAGCGCGTGGCGCTCGCGCAGGGCGCGGGCGCGGGCGAGCGTCTCGGCGTCGAGCGGGACCTCGGCGACGACGCCGCGGGCGGCCAGCTCGTCGCGCAGCGCGGCGGCGACGTCGGCGACCTCGATCCCCGGGACGAGGTCGTCGAGCGCGCCGACGGTCGCCGGGTCGAGCGGCAGGCCGAGGTCGGCGTGGACGGCCTCCAGCACCCCGCGCGCGCGCCAGCCGTCGCGCACGATCAGCAGGCCCTCGGTCCAGGTCGCGTGGCGCTTGACGCGCTGGGAGAGCCCGGCCAGCTTCACGCCGCCGGCGTGCAGGCTCCAGTCGCCGGGGCAGTACTCGTCCGGCAGCTGGCCGCGCTCGGCGCGCACCCCGACGCGCGCGAAGGCGCCGAGCACCGCATCGGCCAGCGCCGCGAACCGCTCGCCGGTCGTCGAGTCGTCGGCCGGCTGCGCGATCCCGATCGACAGCGCCCCCTCGTGGATCGCCGCGGCGCGGCCGCCGCCGACCCGCAGCGTCGGCGTGAAGCCGCGGGCCCGCGCCGTCTCGACCGCGGCGTCGAAGCCGGGCAGGATCCGGTCGAGGCGGCCGAAGGAGAGCGTCGGCGCGGGGCGGCCGATGCGGAAGGCGGCGGGGGCGCCGTCGGCGACGCGGTCGAGCAGCGCCTCGCCGAGCGCGACGTCGAGGACCGGGTCGTCGGCGAGCGAGGCGGTGATCAGCCGCAACGGCTCGGCCGCGCCCGCTGCGATCGCGTCGCGGGGACGCGCGTCTGCCGCGGCCGCGCCCGCGATCGGCCGCGCGCCGGAACCGGTGGGCGCGTCGAGACGCGGGGCGCTCGGCTCAGGCGGCGCCACGCCGCGCGCGCACCGCGGCGGCGAAGCCGTCGAGGACGCCGACCGTCGTCTCCCAGTCCATGCACTTGTCCGTGATCGACTGGCCGTAGGTCAGGTTCGCGCCGTCGCCGAGGCTCTGGTTGCCGCCGACGAGGAACGACTCCAGCATCACGCCGACGATCGCGCGGTTGCCGGCGGCGACCTGGTCGGCGATCTCCTGCGAGACGACCGCCTGACGCTCGTGGTCCTTGGCGCTGTTGTCGTGGGAGGCGTCGACGATCACCCGCTCCTGCAGCCCGGCCTGCGCCATCTGCGCGAGCGCGGCGGCGACCTGCTCGGGACCGTGGTTCGGCATCCCGCGGCCGCCGCGGAGGATGATGTGACAGTCGGCGTTGCCGCGCGTGGTGAAGACGGCCGGCGTGCCCGACTCCTCGACGCCGGCGAAGGTGTGCGGCGCGGCGGCGGCGCGGACGGCGTCGACGGCGACGCCGACGTCGCCGTCGGTGCGGTTCTTGAAGCCGATCGGCATCGACAGGCCGGAGGCGAGCTGACGGTGGGTCTGGCTCTCGGTCGTGCGCGCGCCGATCGCGCCCCAGGCGACGGTGTCGGCGATGTACTGCGGGATGATCGGGTCGAGGAACTCGCAGCCGACCGGCAGCCCCAGCTCCAGCACCTCCAGCAGCAGTCTGCGCGCCACCCGCAGGCCGCTGTTGACGTCGAACGAGCCGTCGAGGTGGGGGTCGTTGATCAGCCCCTTCCAGCCGGTCGTCGTGCGCGGCTTCTCGAAGTAGACGCGCATCACGACCTGCAGCTCCTGCGCGTGCTCGGCGGCGACGGCGGCGAGCCGTCTGGCGTAGTCGAGCGCCGCGTCGGGGTCGTGGACGCTGCACGGGCCGACGACGACGAGCAGCCGGTCGTCGGCGCGGTCGAGGATGCGGGCCGCCTCGGCGCGCCCCTTGAGGACGACCTCGGCCTGGGCGTCGCTGAGCGGCAGCTGGTGCAGCATCAGCGCGGGGGTGACCAGCGGGACGATGCGGCCGATGCGCTGGTCGCGCAGCTCTTCGAGATGTCGCGTGATGCTCACGGGAGCCAGAATAGCCGCAGCGTGCCGGCCGATGCCGGCAGAACCCCTACGTGGCCGCGTGCGTGCGCGCGGGCGGGCGCCGCTTGGAGTCGAGCCGGTCGGGGTCGACGCGCACCACGTCCCACGCCAGGCCCGCCTGCTCCAGCAGCGCGATCACGCCCGCCGAGATGTCGAGCTGCCAGCGGTCGACGCCATGACGGGCCGAGGTGGGGAAGGCGTGGTGGGCGTTGTGCCACGCCTCGCCGAGCGAGAAGGGCGCCAGCCACGCGAGGTTGCGCGACTGGTCGCCGGTCTCGAACGGGCGCCGGCCGAAGAAGTGGCAGAGCGAGTTGATCGAGTAGGTGACGTGGTGCAGCAGCAGGATCCGCACCAGCCCGCCCCACAGCAGCGCGGTCAGCGCCGCCTCCCACGACAGCCCGCCGAGCAGGAAGCCGAGCGCGCCCGCGAGCAGGAAGCCGCCGACCGCCCAGAAGATGAACGTGCGGTCGAACCACGCGACGACCGGATCTCTCATCAGGTCGGGCGCGTAGCGGGTCTTGCGGCCGCGGTGGGTGTGGACGAACAGCCAGCCGACGTGCGCGTGGGCAAGGCCGCGCAGCGCGCCTCTCCAGCCGTGCCCGTGCTCGACGTGCGGGCTGTGCGGGTCGCCGAAGCGGTCGGAGAAGGCGTGGTGCTTGCGATGGTCGGCGACCCACGAGATCACCGGCCCCTCGATCGCGATCGACCCCCACGCCGCGAAGAAGGCGCGGACGGCCGGGGTCGTCTTGAAGGCGCGGTGGGTGAACAGCCGGTGGAAGCCGACGGTGATCCCGAGGCCGCTGAAGAAGTACATGATCGCCAGCACGGCGAGGTCGCTCCAGCCGAGCGCGACCGCCCACAACTGCCAGGCGACAAGGCCGAGCGCGAGCACCGGGACGATCGTCACCAGGCCGGTGATGATGCGGTCGCGCCGTTCGTTGGCGACCGGTTCGACGTCGTCCGGCGTCGGTCCGTCGGCCCGGCCCGTCCCGGCCTCGGTGCTGTCCACGGCAAGGTCTCCTGCGGCGGTCGTTCGGCGGAAAAGTCACGGCATCCTAGCGATGGCGCGGGCATGCCACGCCGCTTTCCGTGCCGCTGCCGCGCCAGGCGGCGGTGCGGTGCGCGCTCAGCCGCCGCGAGCGTCGTCGAGCTCGCGGGCGCTGACGCTGCGTGCGAGCTCGACGAAGGCGTCGACGAGCGGCTCTGCCGTCTCGCTGCGGCGGCGGACCACCGCGAGCGTCGCCGGCTCGGCCTCGGCGAGCGGGACGAAGCGGATCCCCGGCCACGGGTAGTAGCGGCTGATCAGCGTCGGCGCGGTGTCGATCCCCTTGCCCTGCGCGATCAGGTGGAGCCACTCCTCGAGCGTGTCGGCGGTGTGCGGGTGGACGCGCGGGCGGCGGCCCAGCTCCTCGGTCAGCAGCCAGAAGTCGCGCCACTGCTGCGGGACGGCGGTCGAGTGGCTGATGAAGGTCTCCTCGGCGAGGTCGGCCGGCGTCAGCCGCGCGCGGGCGGCGAGCGGATGGGTGCTCGCGAGCAGCACGACGCGCGGCTCCTCGACCAGCGAGATCACCTCGACCTCGCCGCGCCCGTCCTCCTCGTAGGGGAGGTAGAGGAAGGCGACGTCGGCGCGCGCCTCGGTGAGGCTGTCCTGGATCTGGGCGAAGTCGAAGGCGTGGACCTCGACCTGCGCGGTCGGGCGCTCCTGCTTCAGCTCGCCGAGCACCGCCGACAGCAGCTCGCCCGGCACCGCGCCGAGGCAGCCGACCGCGAGCGTGTCGGCCTCGCGCTGCGCGTGGGCGCGCGCCTCCGCGAGCACGCGGTCGGCGGCGGCGAGCAGCTCGCGCGCCTGCGGCAGCAGCGCCGCCCCGACCGCCGTCAGCGCGACGCGACGGTTGGAGCGGGTGAACAGCGGAGCGCCGATCTCGCGCTCGAGCGCGACGACCTGGGCGCTCAGAGCCGACTGCGCGAGATGCAGCCGCGACGCGGCGCGGGTGAAGTGCAGCTCCTCGGCGACGGCGACGAAATAGCGCAGCTGACGCAGATCCATCGCGCGTGATCATCGCATGAGGCGATCAGTCGATCGCAAAACCCTGTTGCCCGGTCGCGCCGCGCCCCCGAGCATGGCGGCTGTCCCGAGCCGCGGAGGTTGAGGAGCGTCCGCGGCGCCGATCGAGGAGTGGTGGATGCAGACCGGATTCGTGTGGCACGAGCGGTACATGTGGCACAACACCGGCCGCGCGAGCGGCCCGTTCCTGTCGGACGCCTCGGGCTGGCTGGAGCCCGACTGGCGCCACACGGAGAACTCCGACACGAAGCGCCGGCTGCGCAACCTGCTCGACGTCAGCGGCCTGCTCGACCGGCTGGTGCGGATCGACCCGCGCCCGGCGACGGTCGAGGAGCTCTGCCGCTTCCATGCTCCGGAGTACGTCGAGCGGGTCCGCGAGCTGTCGGCCGGCGCCGGCGGCGAGGGGGTCGACGGCACGACGGTGATCGGCAAGGGCTCCTACGAGGTCGCGCTGCTCGCGGCCGGCGGGGTGATCGCAGCCGTCGACGCCGTCCTCGACGGCACCGTCGACAACGCGTACGCGCTCGTGCGCCCGGCCGGCCACCACGCCCTCGCCGACGCGGCGATGGGCTTCTGCCTGTTCGGCAACGTCGCCGTCGCCGCGCACCACGCCCGTGTCGCGCGCGGGCTGGAGCGGGTCGCGGTCGTCGACTGGGACGTCCATCACGGCAACGGCACGCAGGCCGCCTTCTACGACGACCCGAGCGTGCTGACGATCTCGCTCCACCAGGACAACTGCTTCCCGCCCGGCTCGGGGCTGGTCGAGGAGACCGGCGCGGGCGCCGGCGAGGGCTTCAACATCAACGTCCCGCTGCCGCCCGGCTCCGGCGACGGCGCCTACGAGGCGGCGTTCGAGCGGATCGTCGTGCCCGCGCTGGAGCGGTTCGAGCCGCAGCTGATCCTCGTCGCCTCGGGGCTGGACGCGAGCGCGATGGACCCGCTCGGGCGGATGATGCTGTCGCCGAGGGGCTACGGGCGGATCGCCGAGCAGCTGCTCGACGCGGCCGCGCGCCTCTGCGACGGTCGCGTCGCGATGGCGCACGAGGGCGGCTACTCCGCCGAGCTGGTGCCGTTCTGCGGCCTCGCGGTGATCGAGAGAATGGCCGGGGTCGAGACCAAGGTGCGCGGAACGATCCTGCAGGAGTTCCCCGCGGGGATGGGGCAGCAGCAGCTGCAGCCGCACGAGGCGGCGCTGATCGACCGCGTCGCCGAGGCGGCGGGGCTGGCGGAGCGGGCGGTCGGGTGAGGACGGGGGTGCGCGTGACGGCCGCCGCCGACCGGCGCGGCTCAGGCGTCGGCCTTGGCGGCCCAGTGGTCGAGGGCGCTGGCGACGTGCTCGCGCATCAGCTGCTCGGCGAGGTCGCCCTGGCCGCCGGCGATCGCGGCGGCGATCGCCTTGTGCTCGGCGATGTCTCTGCCCTGCCAGTCGGGTCTGGCGGTGCGGCGCGCGAGCAGCCGGCGGCCGATCTCGACGATCCACTGCGCGGCGAGCGTCGCGACGATGTCGGGGTTGCCGGTCGCGCGGGCGACGGCGAGGTGGAAGTCGCGGCTGGCGTCATGGGTCTCGGCGGCGTCGCGCGCCCGCTCCTCGCGGGCGATCGTCGCGTCGATGGCGGCGAGGTGGTCGGCGGTGGCGCGCTCGGCGGCGAGGCGGGCGACGCCCGGCTCCAGCAGCAGGCGGATCTCCAGCCGCCGCATCACCTCCTCGATGCCGATCTCGGCGACGCGGAAGCCGTGGTTGGTGCGCGCGGTCACGAGGCCCTCGCCGGCGAGCCGGCGCAGCGCCTCGCGCACCGGCGTGCGCGAGATGCCGAGCTGCTCGGCCAGCTCGACCTGCCCGAGCCGCTCGCCCGGCGCGATCGCGCCGGTCAGGATCAGCTCGCGGATCTGCTCGTAGGCGAGGCCGACGACCGAGGAGGACTCGATCGGCCGCAGCGGTCTGGCGGCCGCGGCTCCCGCGAGCCCGGCCGGACGGCGCGTGGGCTTCGCGGCGGCGTCTGCGGGCGGATGGCCGCCGACGAGCCGGGGCGGGGTGATGTCGGAATCGCGTGCCACGGCGGGGAAGCGTACTCGTCGAAGGACTTGTGTCGGCAGTGGAACTTCGGATGTCGACATGCGCGATTCGCATGTCGACTTACGAATGGATACAATATGGCGAGACTGGAGAACGGCCGACGGTCGCGCGGGGCGCGGCGGCTCGGCCTGGAGGGCGTCGCCGCGCTGTCGGGCGAGGCGCGCTCGGCGTCGGTCGCTCGCGCGGTCGGCGCGACGAGATTCGAGAGGTGAGACGAGGCATGGCAAGAGTCCGGATCGCCGTCGGCCCGCGGAGCGCGGAGGCGGCTGACGGCGCGGAGGCGCGCTGGGGGAGAGTCGAGGGCGACGTCGTCGTGCTCGACGACGGCACGCGGCTGCCCGAGGCGGAGGTCGCCTACCTGGCTCCGGTGGAGCCGTCGAAGATCATCGCGGTGCATCTCACCTATCGCAGCCGGATCGAGGAGTACCAGGCGCGCACGCCCGCCTACCCCTCGTACTTCATGAAGCCGCCGACGGCGCTCAACGGCCATCGCGGCGTGCTGAGACGGCCGGCCGGCGCCCGCTTCCTCAACTACGAGGGCGAGCTGGCGGTCGTCGTCGGCAGACGGATGCACGGCGTCTCGGTCGACGACGCGCTCGCATACGTCGAGGGCTACGCCGTCGCCAACGACGTCGGGCTGCACGACTTCCGCCACGCCGACCGCGGCTCGATGCTGCGCGTCAAGGGCCAGGACGGCTTCCTGCCGATCTCCCCGACCGTCGTGCCGGCGAGCGAGTTCGACCCGACCAGCTACGAGCTGCGCACGCTGCTCAACGGCGAGGTCGTCCAGCGCGCGACGGCCGACGACCTGATCTGGGGCGTCGCGTACCAGCTCGCCGACCTCTCCCGCCTGATCACGCTGGAGCCGGGCGACGTGGTCCTCACCGGCACGCCCGCCAACTCCCGCCCGATGGAGGTCGGGGACGTCGTCGCCGTCGAGATCGACGGCCTCGGCCGCGTCGAGAGCACCGTCGTCGACTGGGAGGTCGACCTCGGCGAGGCCGGCGACCAGCTCGCGGTCTCGCCCAACACCCTGCACGTCGCGCTCGCCGTCCCCGAGGACGAGGCCGAGCGCATGGCCGCCGCCGAAGGGAGCGCGTCATGAAGGTCCACGTCGACATGAACCTCTGCCAGGCGCACGGCGAGTGCGTCTTCGCGGCGCCGGACGTCTTCGAGCTGCACGACGACGACTCGCTCACGTGGGTCGAGGAGGTCGGCGAGGACAGACGGGCCGCGGTCGAGCAGGCCGCGCAGGTCTGCCCGATGATGGCGATCAGGCTCGAGGGCTGAGGGCGCGACGATGCGGATCGTCGTCGTCGGCGCCTCGCTGGCCGGGCTGCGCGCCGCGCAGGCGCTGCGCTCGGCCGGCCACGCGGGCGAGCTGTTCGTCGTCGGCGACGAGCAGCGCCTCCCCTACACCCGCCCTCCGCTCTCCAAGGAGCTGCTGGCCGGCGCCCACACCGTCGAGCAGTGCGACTTCCCCTGCGACGAGCTGGACGTCACGTGGCGCCTCGGCGCCGCCGCGGCCGCGCTCGACCGCGACGCGAAGGCGGTCGTGCTGGCCGACGGCGAGCGGATCGCCTACGACCGCCTGATCGTCGCGACCGGCTGCCGCGCGCGCACGTGGACCGGCCCCGGCGCCGAGCTGGCCGGACTGCACACGCTGCGCGACATCGACGACACGCTGGCGCTGCGGCGCGAGCTGGAAGCGGGCAGCAGGAAGGTCGCCGTCGTCGGCGCCGGCTTCGTCGGCGCCGAGGTCGCCGCGACCGCGCGCGGGCTCGGCCTCGACGTCACGTTGATCGACGTCGCGCCGCACCCGCTGCTGCCGCTCGGCCCGCTGCTCGGCGAGCGCTGCGCGCAGCTGCACCGCGATCGCGGCGTCGAGCTGAAGCTCGCGACCGGGGTGAAGGGCTTCCGGGGGAAGGGCGCGCAGGGCGGGGCCGCGGGCGCGCGCGGCCCCGCCGGCGGCAGCGCTGCCGCGGCCGCCGGCGCTGCCTCCGCGACCGCAGACGGCGCGCCGGCCGCCGCGACGCCCGGCGCCGCGGACGCCGGATCTGGCGCGCGGCCGACCGCTGACCGCGTCGCCGCCGTCGTGCTCGACGACGGGAGCGAGGTGGCGGCCGACGTGGTCGTCGTCGCGCTCGGCGCGCTGCCGAACACCGAGTGGCTTGCCGGCTCCGGTCTGACGCTCGATCCCGGCCTCGTCTGCGACGCGACGCTGACCTCGGTCGACGACCCCGACGTCCTCTGCGCCGGCGACGCGACCAGCTGGCCGCATCCGCTCGCCGACGGCGCGACGATCCGGGTCGAGCACTGGACCAACGCCGCCGAGCAGGGCGCGGCGGCCGCGCGCAACGCGCTCGCGCCGGCCGCCGAGCGCACCCCGTACGCCGCCGCGCCGTACTTCTGGAGCGACCAGTACGACGTCAAGATCCAGGCCGTCGGGCTGCCGGGCAGAGCCGAGCGGATCGAGCTGCTGGAGGAGTCGCCGGAGGGCGACCGGCTCGTCGCGGTCGGCGTGCGCGACGGGAAGGTGATCGCCGCGGTCGCCTTCAACGCCGTGCGGCGGCTCGCCTGGTACCGGCGCCAGCTCGCCGACCCGCCGAGCTTCGAGCAGGTCGCGGCCGCCGTCGCCGCCGACGACAGAGCGCTGGGCGCGCCGAGCGGGGTGGGGCGATGAGCGAGCGGGCCGCGCATGGGAACGACGCGGCGCCGGCCGGGCGCGCCGCGGCGGTGAGCGAGCGGGCCGCGCATGGGAACGGCGCAGCGCCCGTCGAGCGCGACGCGCCCGCGCCCGCCGACCGCGCGGCGTGGAATGGCGCTCCCGCGCTGATCCTCCAGCACGGCGACTGGGGACCGCCCGGGCTGCTCGCCGACTGGCTGCGGCAGCGGGCGATCCCGTTCGAGATCCACAGGACGTGGCTCGGCAAGCCGTGGCCGGAGGTCGCGGGGCGTGCCTTCGTCGCCTCGCTCGGCTCGCCGCACAGCCCCGCCGACGCCGACGAGGAGCCCGAGGTCGCGCGGGAGCTGGAGCTGCTGCGCGCGGCGGTCGACGCCGACACGCCGGTGCTCGGCCTCTGCTTCGGCGGCCAGATGCTGGCGGCCGCGCTCGGCGGCGGGATCGAGGCGGCCGAAGCGCCGGAGCTGGGCTGGCACGTCGTCGATACGACCGTCCCCGACGAGATCCCGCCCGGCCCGTGGCTGCAGTGGCACTACCACCGCTTCACGGTGCCGCCGGGCGCGCAGCTGCTGGCGAGCAGTCCGACCGGGCCGCAGGCGTTCCGCCACGGCCGCCACCTCGGCGTCCAGTTCCATCCCGAGTCGACGATCGAGATCGTGCGCGACTGGGCGCACACCGACCAGCCGCGGCTCGACCGCCTCGGCCTCGGCGACGGCGACGCGCTGCTCGACGCGGGCAGCGGGTACGCCGCGGCCGCGGTCGACGCGGCCTTCCAGCTGTTCGACGCCTTCTGGCGCAACGCACACGACGACGACGCGATCCGCGAGCGCCCGGGCGATTCCGACCGACGGGCGCCGGCGTGGAACGCGCAAGGCGAAGCCCGAGACGTCCCATGACACAGGAGAGAGTGATGCAGACCGAGCAGCGCGCGGCGCCCTTCGCCGCGCCGAGCACCGGCGAGACGCCGATCACGACGATCCGCGTGCTCTACTCGGACCTCCACGGCGTCGCGCGCGGCAAGGACGTGCCCGTCTCGGAGTTCGAGCGCGTGCGCGAGAGCGGTCTGGGCTTCTGCGCCGCCGTGATGGGCACCGACCTGCGCCACACGCCGGTCGTCGGCGGCGAGGAGGGCTATCCCGACCTGATCGCAAAGCCCGACCTCGCGACGCTCGTCCCGCTGCCGTGGGAGCCCGGCGTCGCCTGCTGCCTGGCGAACCTCGAGCCGGTCCACGGCGGGCCGCCGCCGGCCGACCCGCGCGGCGCCGTCCGCCGCGCCGCCGCCGCGCTGGAGCAGCTCGGCTACGGCGCCGTCGTCGCACCGGAGCTGGAGTTCTTCCTCTGCGCCCGCGACGACAGCGCCCCCGGCGGGCTCAGACGGATCGTCGACCGCCTGTCGATGGTCTACACGGTCGGCCCGCAGGTCGACCCGGGCGGCGTCGTGCGCAGATTGACCGAGGACCTCGCGCAGATCGGGCTCGGGGCGTTCGCCTTCAACCACGAGTTCATGAACTCGCAGTACGAGATCAACCAGCACCACGCCGACGCGCTGACCGCCGCCGACAACGCCTTCCGGCTCAAGAGCGCGGTCAAGGACGTCGCGGCGCTGCACGGCCTCGTCGCGACCTTCATGGGTAGACCGTTCAACGACCAGGGCGGCTCGGGCACCCACGTCCACCTGTCGCTGGAGCGCGACGGCGCCAACGCCTTCGACGCGCCCGGCGCGCCGGACGAGGTCTCCGACGAGCTGCGCTGGTTCACCGCCGGCGTGCTCGCCCACGCGCCGGCGCTGATGGCCTTCCTCAACCCGACGATCAACGCCTACCGCCGGCTCGTCCCCGACTCGCTCGCGCCGACGCACGCCAACTGGGGCCACGACAACCGCTCGACCTTCGTCCGCATCCCGGCCGAGCGCGGCGCCGCGACCCGCGTCGAGGTGCGCGTCGGCGACGGCGCCGCCAACCCCTACCTCGCCGTCGCCGCGCTCCTGTTCGCCGGCGCCCACGGCCTGCGCGAGCGGATCGAGCCGCCGGCCGCCGTCGCCGGCGACGCCTACCACGCCGCCGAGGAGATCGCCGGCGCGCCGCTGCCGCGGACGCTGGAGGAGTCGCTCGACGCGCTGGAGGCCGACGCCGTCCTGCGCGAGGCGGTCGGCGAGCAGATCGTCACGACCTTCCTCGCGATGAAGCGCTTCGAGGTCGAGCGCCACCGGAGCCACGTCTCCGAGTGGGAGCTCGAGGAGTACGCGCACCACGTCTGACCGGGAGACCGAACCGATGCCGACCACCGAACGAATCGACCTCTCAAACCACGACCTGTTCGTCGACCGCGTCCCGTACGAGGCGTTCGCGGCGCTGCGCCGCCAGGAGGGGATCCACTGGAACCCGGAGGCGGAGGGGACCGGCTTCTGGGCCGTCACCCGCTACGACGACATCCGCGAGGTCCACCGCGATCCGGCGACCTACTCCTCGGAGATCGGCGGGACCTCGCTGGAGGATCTCGAGCCCGAGCACGTCGAGTCGCGCAAGTCGATGATCGACATGGACCCGCCGCGCCACGACGTGCTGCGCGGGCTGATCAACCGGCGCTTCACGCCGCGGGCGGTGCAGGTGTGGGCCGACCAGGTCCGGCGCGTCACCAACGAGGTGATAGACGCCGCCTTCGCGAAGGGCCCCGAGTTCGACTTCGTCAGAGAGATCTCCTCCGAGGTCCCGATGCAGGTCTTCGCCGAGATCCTCGGCGTGCCGCAGTCGGAGCGGCGCGAGATCATCGAGATCGGCGACCGCCTGCTCGGCAACGCCGACCCCGAGTACGCCGCCGAGGTCCCCGACGACGACTCCCACCGCCACCTGCCGTTCTCCTCGCCGGCGGCGCTGGAGATGTTCGCCTTCGGCCGGCGGCTGGCCGACGCGCGCCGCAGGGAGCCGCGCGACGACATCATCACCCAGCTGGTCGAGGCCGACCTGACCCAGCAGGAGTTCGACGTCTACTTCGTGCTGCTGGCGACGGCCGGCAACGAGACGACGCGCCACACGATCTCGCACGGCCTCGACGCGCTGCTCGCCAACCCCGAGCAGATGGAGCTGCTGAGACGCGAGCCGTCGCCGGAGCTGTTCAGATCGATGGCCGACGAGATGCTGCGGTGGGCGACGCCGGTCCACCACTTCCGCCGCACCGCGACGGTCGACGCCGAGCTGGCCGGCACCGAGATCAAGGCCGGCGACAAGGTCACGACCTGGTTCGTCTCCGGCAACCGCGACGAGGCGGTCTTCGACGACCCGGAGACCTTCGACGTCACGCGCACGCCCAACCGCCACATGGCGTTCGGTCCCGGCGGCGTCCACCACTGCCTCGGCTCGCACCTGGCGAAGATGGAGATCGGGATCGTCTACGAGCAGCTGCTGCCGCGCGTCGCCGAGATCGAGCTGGCCGGGCCGGTCGAGCGGCTGCGCTCGAACTTCTTCAACGGCATCAAGCGGATGCCGGTGCGGGTGACGCCGGCATGATCGCCCTGCACCGCATCGACCACGCCGCCCTGCGCGTCGCCGACCTCGACGAGGCCGCCCGCCGCTGGGCGCTCCAGTTCGGGCTGACCGAGCGGATGCGCGCCGACGGCCGCGTCGCGCTCTCCTGCGACGACGAGCCGCTGGCGCTCGAGCTGGTGGAATCGGCCGGCGGCGAGCCCGCGAACCGGGCCGCCTTCGACGCCGGCGGCCCCGGCTTCGACCACGTCGGCTGGGAGCTGGCGCGCGACTGCACGCTCGACGACGCCGCCGCCCACCTCGACGGGCTCGGGATCGCCTTCGAGCGCGTCGCGGGGATCGGCGACCGCGCCGGTGGCGAGGCGCTGCGGCTGCGCGACCTGGAGGGCAACGGCCACGAGCTGCTGCCCTACCGCGCGCCGGAGAGCCGGCTGACGCCGTACGCGCGTCCGGCCGGGACGCTGCCGGTCGGCCATCCGCGCAAGCTCGGCCACGTCAACTTCCTGACCGGGTCGATCAAGGCGCAGCTCGCCTTCTACGTCGACGCGCTCGGGATGCGGCTGACCGACTGGCTCGGCGACGGCGGCGCGTGGCTGCACGTCAACCCCGACCACCACGTGATGGCGCTGGTCGACAAGGGCTACAGCCACTTCCACCACCTCGCCCTCGACGTCGTCGACATCGGTCAGATGCGCGCCGCGCTCGACCACCTCGGCCGTCACGGCCGCTGGCTCGGCTGGGGGCCGACGCGCCACGGCGTCGGCGGCAACATCGCCTCCTACGTGCGGATCGTCGAGGAGGAGTGCTTCGTCGAGCTCTACTGCGACATGGAGATCCTGCGCGCCGACCACGAGCCGCGCGAGTGGCCCGACGACCGCTACTCCTCCAACACCTGGGGCCCGCTGCCGCCGCGCTCCTACTTCCGCTTCGACGCGGTCGCGATCGCCTCCGAGCGCGAGTCGCTGGAGTCGCTCGGCACGCCGCTGCCGCCGGCCGACGCCGCGCCGGTCCCGACCACCGCCACCGCACCCTCCTGACCCGAAGGACCGTCATGTCGCTGAACGGCTACTCACTGCCCCGCTCGCCGCTCGGCGAGGCCAACCTCGTCCCCGCGCCGCCGTGGCACTACGTCGGCGACTTCCTCGTGATCGACTACTGGGCCGATCCCGAGGCGGTCGCCGCGGTCCTGCCGCCCGGCCTGGAGCCGCTGCCCGACGACCCGGGCGCCTGCGCGGCGCTGTTCGTCGACTGGCAGTCGTGCAGCGACGGCGGCGAGGAGCTGACCGACCCGTCGCGCTCGCAGTACAAGGAGTTCTTCGTCGTCGTCAACGCGCTGCTCGACGGCGAGCAGGTGACGACCTGCCCCTACATCTGGGTCGACCAGGACTTCGCGCTCGCGCGCGGCTGGGTGCAGGGCTTCCCGAAGAAGCTCGGCGACATCTGGATCACGCGCGCCTTCGACCTGAACGTCACCGCCGCGCCGGGCCTCGCCGCCGGCTCGCGGATCGGCGGGACCTGCTCGGCCCGCGGCCGCCGGCTCGCGGAGGGCTGCGTCACGCTGACCGGGCCGAGCGACGGCGGGCCGGTCCACAACGACGCTCCGCTCGTCAACGTGCGCTACTTCCCGCGGCTGGCCGCCGGCCGGCACGAGAGCCCGGCCGTCCACGAGCTGGTGCGGGCAAAGTCGTACGACCGCTCGATCTCGCAGGTGTGGGAGGGCGACGCCGAGCTGGAGCTGTTCGCCGCGCCCGGCGAGGAGCACGCGGCGCTCGCGCCGACGCGCGTCGGGAAGGGCTATCGCTTCACCTTCGCGTACACGATCGACGACCTCGAATCGGTGCGTTCGTACGCCGCCGAGGAGGTGTCGTCGTGAGCGCGGCGGCGGAGCGGCAGGCGGGGGCCGGCCCGGCGGGCGGGACGGGCACGGGCGGGACCCGCGCCGTGGTCGCCGGCGTCGAGGTTCCGACCGACCACTTCATCGGCGGCGAGTGGGTCGCCAGCGCCGAGCGCTTCGACGACATCTCGCCGATCGACGAGACCGTGATCGCGCGGGTGTCGCGCGCCGGCGAGGCCGAGGTCGACCGCGCGGTCCGCGCCGCGCACGACGCCTTCCCGGCCTGGGCGGCGCTCGGCCCGGCCGGTCGCGCCGCGCACCTGCACCGGCTGGCCGACGCGATCGAGGCCAACGTCGGGCGGCTCGCCGCCGTCGAGTGCGCCGACATGGCGATGCTGCTGGAGTCGCTGCGGCTGCGCGTGATCGCGCGCGGGGCGGCCAACTACCGCTCCTACGCCGACCTCGCCGTCTCCTACGAGGAGCGCGACTGGCGCTCGAAGGGGACGTGGAACCGCGTCCAGCGGATGCCGGCCGGCCCGGCCGCGGTGATCACGCCGTGGAACGCGCCGTTCATGCTGTCGACCTGGAAGACCGCGCCGGCGCTGGCGGCCGGCTGCACGGTCGTGCTGAAGCCGGCCGAGTGGTCGCCGCTCGCCTGCGCGCTGCTGGCCGAGCTGGCCTCCGAGGCCGGCCTGCCGCCCGGCGTCTTCAACGTCGTGCAGGGGATCGGCGAGGAGGCCGGGGCGGCGCTCGTCCGCCACCCGCTGATCCGCCGCGTCTCCTTCACCGGCTCGCCCGACGCCGCCCGCCACATCGGCGTCTCCGCGGCCCGGAACCTCGTCCCGTTCACCGGCGAGCTGGGCGGCAAGGGGCCGCTGATCGTCTTCGACGACGCCGACCTCGACGCCGCCGCGAAGAAGGCCGCCGGCCAGTACGACGACTCCGGCCAGGTCTGCCTCGCCGGCACGCGGCTGCTCGTGCAGGCGTCGATCCGGGACGAGTTCCTGAAGCGCTTCCACGCGCACGCCGACGCGCACGTGCTCGGCGACCCGCGCGACCCCGCGACGACGATCTCGCCGCTGATCCACCCCGACCACCTCGCGCGCGTCGAGGCGTTCGTCGCGCGGGCGCGCGAGGCCGGCGACACGGTCGTGCGCGGCGGCAGATGGGTCGGCGACGGCCTCCACTACGAGCCGACGCTGATCGAGCCGAAGTCCAACGACTCCGAGATCGTCCAGCGCGAGGTCTTCGGGCCGGTGCTGACCTTCCAGACCTTCGCCGACGAGGAGGAGGCGGTCGCGCTCGCCAACAGCACCGAGTACGGGCTGAGCGGGATCGTCTACACCTCCTCGATGGGGCGCGCCGACCGGATCGGGCGGCGGATCCGCGCCGGGATCGTGTGGGTCAACACCTTCCTCGTGCGCGACCTGACGGCGCCGTTCGGCGGCGTCGGCATCTCCGGCATCGGCCGCGAGGGCGGCGACTACGCGCTCGACTTCTACAGCGACCTGAAGACGCTCCAGATCCTCGACGGAAGCGTGGGATGAGCCTGGGCGCGAGCGACATCCCACGCGGCGGCGCGGCACCTTCGCCGGCGCAGATCGACGCCGCCGTCGCGGCCGAGCGGGAGTGGATGGAGGCGCTGCTCGTGCGGCTGGTCGAGGCGCCCACGACCCTGGGCGCCGAGGAGGCCGGGCAGGCGGTCATGGAGGCCGCATTCGCCGACTGCGGCCTCACGCCCCGCTCGGTCGCGCTCGATGCCGACGCGCTGCGCGCCGACCCGCACTCCTCGCCGTTCTCGTGGAGCGTCGAGGGGAAGCGGAACGTGGTCGCGGCGTGGGACGGCGCGGGCGGCGCGCCGGTCGCGGGCGGCGCGCTTGCGGCCGACGGCACCCGCCGTGCCCGCTCGCTGATCCTCAACGGCCACGTCGACGTCGTCCCGCCGGCGAGCGCGAGCCTGTGGACCGGCGACCCGTTCAGAGCCCGCCGCGACGGCGACTGGCTCTACGGCCGCGGCGCCGGCGACATGAAGGCCGGGCTGGTCGCGATGACCGGCGCGATCCGCGCGCTGCGAAGACTCGGCGTCGAGCTGGCCGGGCGCGTCGAGCTGCAGTCGGTGGTGGAGGAGGAGTGCACCGGCAACGGCGCGCTCCAGTGCCTGCTCGACGGCTCTCGCGCCGACGCCTGCGTCATCACCGAGCCCCATCCCGACCACTTCACCGTCGCGCAGGTCGGCGTGCTGTGGTTCCACGTCGACGTCCGCGGCGTGCCGGCCCATGCCGCGCGCGCGTCGACCCTTGGCTTCAACGCGATCGAGGCCGCGTACGGGCTGCTCGGCGCGCTGCGCGAGCTGGAGGCCGAGCTGAACGCCGACCCGCCGGCCCCCTACGACGGCTTCGCGCACCCGATCAACCTCAACCCGGGGATCGTCGCCGGCGGCGACTGGACCTCCACCGTCGCCGCCGAGTGCACGCTGTCGTGCCGCCTTGGGCTCTACCCGGGCGAGACGCCCGAGCGGGCGAGAGCGCGGGTCGAGGAGACGATCGCCCGCGCGGCCGCCGCCGACCCGGTCCTGCGCGACCATCCGCCGATCGTCCGCTACGACGGCTTCGCCTGCGAGGGCGCGGTCGTCTCGCGCGAGGAGCCGGTCGTGCGCGAGCTGGCCGCCGCCTACGAGCGCGTCCGCGGCGCGCCGCCCCGCCTGGAGGCGACGACCGCGACGACCGACGCGCGGCACTTCGTCCGTCACGGCATCCCAGCCATCTGCTTCGGCCCCCGCGCGGAGGAGATCCACGGCATCGACGAGCGCGTCTCGCTCTCGTCGCTCGCCGAGGTCGCGCGGGTGCTGGCGTCATTCGTCCCGATGTGGTGCGGGACGGTCAACGAGGAGGTGCGGCCCGCGCTCGCGCGTGCCGCCCACGGAGAGGAGAGCGATGTCTGTCGCTGACACAGCCGCCGTCCCGACGGGGCCGGCGAGCGAGGGGCGCCTGCACCGGCGGGCCCTTGGCACGTGGGACCTGGTCTTCTTCATCGTCGCCGCGTCGGCGCCGCTGACCGCCGTCGCCGGCGGCCAGGCGGCGACCTACCTGGTGACCGGGAACATGGGCATCCCGTTCCTGTTCATCCCGCTCGCCGCCGTGCTCGGCGTCTTCGCCGTCGGCTACGCGGCGATGAGCCGCTACGTCGCCGACGCCGGCGCCTTCTACACCTACGTCGCGCGTGGTCTCGGCAAGATCCCGGCGGTCGGCGCGGCATTCGTCGCGCTGATCTCCTACAACGCGATGCAGATGGGGATCTACGGCCTCTTCGGCGTCGCGTTCGGCGCGTTCATGGCCGACAGAGTCGGGATCACGCTCGAGTGGTACTGGTGGTGCCTGATCGGCGGGGCGATCGTCGCCACGCTCGGCGTCCTGCAGGTCGACCTCAACGCGCGCGTGCTGGCGCTCGTGCTGATCCTCGAGGTCATCATCGTCGCGATCTTCGACTTCGCGGTGCTCGCCGATCCCGGCCCGGAGGGGATCACCTTCCTCGGCTTCGACCCGAGCGAGGCGACCGGCGCCGCGCTCGGCGCCGCGCTGACCTTCTGCGTCGCGTCGTTCGTCGGCTTCGAGTCGGCGGCGATCTACTCGGAGGAGTGCAAGGACCCGAAGCGGACGGTCGCGCGCGCGACGCTGATCGGCGTCGCGATCATCGGCGGCTTCTACGCGATCTCGTCGTGGCTGCTGGCCAACTCGGTCGGCCCGCACACGATGGTCGACCCCGAGGCGCTGATGAGAGCGGGCTTCACGACCCCCGACGGGGCCGCGCCCGACCCGACGACGGTGCTGATAGGCGCCGGCGGCGACCGGCTCGGCGCCTTCTGGGCCGACTCCGCCTCGCTGCTGTTCGCGACCTCGCTGTTCGCGGCGGTGCTCGCCTTCCACAACGCCGTCGCGCGCTACTTCTTCGCGCTCGGCCGCGAGGGCGTCTTCCCGTCGGCCTTCGCGAAGGTCAGCTCCCGCACCGGCTCGCCGTTCGTCGGCTCGATCGTCCAGTCGACGCTCGCGCTGATCGTCGTCGGCGCCTTCGCGATCGCCGGCAAGGACCCGGTCCTGCACCTGTTCACGTGGCTGACCAACCTCGGCGCGCTCGGCGTGCTGCTGCTGATGGCGATCACCTCGTTCGCGGTCGTCGCCTTCTTCCGCAAGCGGCCCGGGCTCGACGTCACGCCGTGGCGCGGCCGGATCGCGCCTGCGATCGCCGGCGTCTTCCTGACCGCGATCCTCGTGATCGGGCTGCTCAACTACAACGTCCTGATCACCAGCGCGATCGACGCGCCGATGGACGACATGACGATCATCCTGCCGCTGATCCTGTTCGGCGGCGGCATCCTTGGCCTCCTCGTCGGCGCCTGGACGAAGTCCGCGCGCCCGGCGGTCTACGCCCACATCGGCGAGGCGAGCCCCGAGGAGATCATCGAGGCGAAGGAGGGCTGACGGGATGGCGGTGACGGTGCGGGAGACGGCGGCGCGCGGTGACTCGGAGGGCGAGCGGCGGGCGCGGGCGTTCGCGGCGCGCGAGCACGGCGCGCTGATCGACGGCCGGCTCGACCCCCTGGAGGGAGCCGAGCGGCCGGCCGTCGAGGATCCGGCGACGGAGGCGGCGCTCGGCGCCGTCCCGCTCGCCGACGGCGCCGCCGTCGACCGCGCCGTCGCGGCGGCGCGGCGGGCGTGGGAGGACGGCCGCTGGTCGGGGCTCAACCCGGCCGAGCAGGAGACGGTCCTGCGCCGCGCCGCCGCGCTCGTGCGCGAGCACGGCGACGAGCTGGCGTGGCTGGAGACGCTCGACAACGGCAAGACGCTGACCGAGGCGCGCGGCGACGTCGGCGGCGTCGCCGCGGTGCTCGACTACTACGCCGGCTGGCCGTCGAAGCTGGCCGGCGCCGTCCACGCGACCGACCGCCGCTTCCTGGCGCTGTCGGTCGGCGAGCCGGTCGGCGTCTGCGCCCAGATCGTGCCGTGGAACTACCCGTTGCTGATGGCGTCGTGGAAGCTCGGACCGGCGCTGGCGGCCGGCTGTACGGTCGTGCTGAAGCCGGCCGAGCAGACGCCGCTGAGCGCGCTGCGGCTCGGCGAGCTGCTGCTCGAGGCCGGGCTGCCGGAGGGCGTCGTCAACGTGCTGCCCGGCGACGGGCGGGCCGGGGCGGCGCTGTCGGCCCATCCCGGCGTCCACAAGGTCGCGTTCACCGGCTCGACGGCGGTCGGTCGCGCGGTGATGGCCGCCGGCGCGCCGACCGTCAAGCGGGTGACGCTCGAGCTGGGCGGCAAGAACCCGAACGTCGTCTTCGCCGACGCCGACCTCGACGCGGCGCTGGAGGGCGCGCTCGGCGGCGCCTTCGAGAACCAGGGCCAGGCATGCATCGCCGGCTCGCGGCTGCTGGTCGAGCGCGCCGCGCACGACGAGCTGGTCGCGCGGCTGGCCGAGCGGGCGGCGGCGCTGAAGGTCGCGCCCGGCTGGGAGGAGGGCGCCGAGATGGGGCCGCTCGTCTCCGCCGGCCAGCTCTCGCGCGTGCTCGGCTACGTCCGCGGCGCGGCGGAGGAGGGGGCGCGGATCGCGACAGCGGCCGATCCGCGCGCGGCGTTCGCGGACGGCCCCGGCCACTTCATGGCGCCGACCGTCGTCGGCGGCGTGACGCCGGCGATGACGATCTTCCGCGAGGAGGTCTTCGGCCCGGTCGTGACGGTCACCCCGTTCGACTCCGAGGCCGAGGCGATCGCGCTCGCCAACGACACCGACTACGGCCTCTCGGCCGGCGTCTGGACCCGCGACGTCTCGCGCGCCGTGCGCGCCGCCAGAGCGATCCGCGCCGGCACCGTCTGGGTCAACGCCTACGGCTCGATCCGCCCCGAGGTCCCGTTCGGCGGCATCGGCCAGTCGGGCCTCGGCCGCGAGCTCGGCGCCGCCGCCCTCGGCGCCTACCGCGAGACGAAGTCGATCTTCATCGCGGAGTAGGGAGGGCCGCGCCGGGCCGCGCGCTGAGCTGCGTCGATCTGCACTCCTCAGAGGGGTACGGACCGACGCAGGTCGCGGCGCGGCGCCGCGTGAACGCGTCATTGGCAGTTAGGCTGCTCACGGCCATGGCCGTTCCCGATTTCCAAACGATCATGCGCCCACTGCTTGTCGCCTTGGATGATGGGGATGAGCATGCGGTCGCATCGATCCGCGCGCGGCTCGCGCGCGAGTTCAACCTCACGGAGCATGATCTTGCGGAAGAACTCCCGAGCGGTCGTGCCAAGACATTCGCGAATCGGGTCGGCTGGGCCACGACCTATCTTTATCGCTGCAGATTGATCGAACGACCGCGTCGCTCCGTGTATCGCATCGCCGATCGCGGGCGCGAGGTGCTGATCGCCGAACCCGTTCGAATCGACCTCAGAGTTCTCAGCCAGTTCCCTGAGTTTCACGACTTTCGACGACCGAGGACGGACTCGACCAAGCCGCTCGGTGATGGCAAGGTAGAGGCGGCGGATCTCGACGCGACTCCCGAGGAGCGGGTGTCAGGAGCGTATCGCGAGCTGCGTTCTGCGCTTGCCGAGGACCTTCTCGACCGGATTCTCGATCAAACGCCCGTCTTCTTCGAGCAGCTTGTCCTTGATGTCCTCCACGCGATGGGATACGGCGGCAGTCGCGCTGACGCTGCGGAACGACTCGGGGGAACCGGCGATGAGGGCGTCGACGGCGTGATCAGAGAGGACCGCCTCGGCCTCGACGTCATCTACGTGCAAGCCAAGCGGTGGTCCCGCGAGCGGACGGTGAAGCGGCCGGACATCCAGCAGTTCGTCGGAGCGCTGCATGGAAAACACGCGGCGAAGGGCGTCTTCATCACGACTTCTTCCTTTTCGAGAGGGGCGACGGATTACGCGGCAAGCGTCAATTCGCGCGTGATCCTCATTGACGGGAAGGAGCTGGCTCAGCTGATGATCGACTACGACGTTGGTGTCTTTGTCGCTGAGCGTTTCGAGTTGAAGAAGGTCGACTCCGACTACTTCTCGCCTGACGACGACGGCGCCGCCTGAGAACGACGAAGGGCCGGGAGCGGCGTCGCTCCCGGCCCTGTCCGGCGCGGCAGGGTCGCGGCCGGCGGATCGCCGCCGGCCGCGCGCTCGAGCCGTCCGTCTAGCCGACCTTCTCCTTCTCGGCCTCGCGGGCGATCTTCGCCTCCAGCTCGGCCTCGGTGCCGGCGTCGACCTCGTGGCCGTCGAGCGAGATGTTCGGGATCACCTTGTCGAGCCAGTCCGGCATCCACCAGGCCTTGTCGCCGAGCAGCTGGACGACCGCCGGGGCGATCACGAGCCGCACGACGAGCACGTCTATGAGGATCGCCAGGCCGAGGCCGAGGCCCATCATCTTCGCGATCACGTCGGGCTGCGAGACGAAGGCGAGGAAGACCGACGCCATGATCAGGCCGGCGAAGAGGATGACCTTGCCGATCCGCGAGACGCCGTGGACCACCGACTCGCGCGGGCCGTCGCCCTCGTGGTACGCCTCGCGGACCCGGGAGAGCAGGAAGACGTTGTAGTCCATGCTCAGGCCGAACAGGATCGCGAACAGCATCACGGGGATGAACGACACGATCGGGACGCCCGAGTCGGCGCCGATCAGGCTCGCGCCCCAACCCTGCTGGAAGACGAGCGTGATGATGCCGTAGGCCGCGCCGATCGACAGCAGGTTGAAGGCGGCCGAGACGAGCGGCACCCAGATCGAGCGGAAGGCCGCCATCAGCAGCAGGACCGAGAGGCCGATCACGACCGCGATGAAGACCGGCAGGCGCGAGGAGACCTTCGCGGAGAAGTCCTTGAAGCCCGGGGTCGCGCCGCCGACGAAGACCTCCAGGTCGCTGCCTGCGATCGCGCCGGGGATCACGTCCTCGCGCAGCGTGTCGACGAGCTCGTCGGTGCGCTCGTCCTGCGGCGCCGTTCTCGGGATCAGGAAGATCGTCGCCATCTCGCCGTCTCTCGACGGGGCCGCGGGCATCACGGCGGCGACGCCGTCGGTGCCTCTCAGCGCCTCCTCGAGTCTCGTCAGCTCCGCTCTCTGGTCGGTCCCTCTCTGGAGGTCGACCGCGATGAAGAACGGGCCGTTCGAGCCCGGCCCGAAGGCGGTCGCGAGCTGGTCGTAGGCCTTGCGCTGGGTCTTGGAGGTCGGCTGGTTGCCGTCGTCGGGCTGGCCGAGGCGCATGCTCGTGACCGGGATCGCGAGCGCGAGCAGCACGAGGCCGCCGAGCACGATCGAGAGCCACGGCCGCGCGGTGATGATCTCCGCCCAGCGGCTGAACGCCTTCGAGGGCAGCACGTGCTCGGCCTTCTTCGGTCTCAGCCGCTTCTTCAGCGCGCCGACCATGATCGGCAGGATCGTCAGCGACGAGACGACGACCGACGCGATGCCGATCGCCGAGCCGACGCCGAGCTTGCCGATCAGCGGGATGCCGATCACGAGCAGGCCGGCGATCGCGACCATCACGATCAGGCCGGCGGCGACGACGGAGGCGCCCGCTGTCGCGGCGGCCTTCGCCGACGCTCTCTCGGGCGAGTCGCCGGCGGCGACCTGCTCGCGGTAGCGGCCGATGATCAGGAGCGCGTAGTCGATGCCGGCGCCGAGGCCGAGCATCACGGCGATCGTCGTCGCGAACTCGGGCAGGCCGAGCGGCTTGGCGACGATCTGCAGCACGATCTGGCCGAACATGACGCCGAGCAGCGCGCCGACCAGCGTCGCGGCCATCGCGGCGCCGGAGCGGAAGAGGAGCGTCAGCAGCACGATCGCGATCGCGACGCCGATCAGCTCGCCGACCGGGACCTCCTGCTCGGAGGCGAGGTCGACGACGACGCCGCGCATCTCGACGTTGACGTCGCTGCCCTGGAGCGCCTCGTCGACCGTTCTCTCCAGCTCTCTGCCGTTCTCCGGCTCGACCTCGTCGAACCCAAGGTCGTAGCGGACGTCGGTCGACGCGATCGTCTCGTCTCTGGAGATCTGCCCGAACGGGTCGCCGACCTCGGCGACGCCGTGGAGCCCTCTCACCTCGGTCAGCGTTCTCTCGATCGCCGCTCTGTTCTCGGCGCTCGTGAGCGTCCCGTCTCTGACCGAGAAGACGAGCGTCGCGTCGACGCCCGCGAGCGCCGGGGCATGGGCTCTGAAGAGGTCGGTCGCCTGCTGGGACTCGGTGCCCGGGATCTCGAAGTCGTCGGCCGGCATGCCGCCGACCGAGCCGGCGATCCCCCCGAGCACGAAGACGGTCAGAAGCGCGAACGCGAGGCTGCGCTTCCAGTGGGCTGTCAAGGCGCGGGCTATTCGCGCGAGGAACGACGACATCCGGGCTCCTGATCGGTGTCGGGGGTGGAGAGGGCGCAAAAAGCGCCGGCGCACGGTATCACAGACGATGTAAACTTGCAGGAGATGCAACTTTGCGTCGGTGGAACGGATGCAGCCTGTGCGAAACGGCTAGGCTCCTGACATGAACGAGGCGACCGGTGGTGCGACGGGCAAGGAGGCGCTCTCGGCCGGCGCGCTGGGCGCCGCCGCCTACTCCGCCGGCGTGCGTCCCGGGCTGCGCGAGCGCAAGAAGCTGCGCACCTACGAGACGATCGCGGCCTGCGCGCTGGAGCTGTTCGACCGGCAGGGCTTCCGAGCGACCACGATCGCGCAGATCGCCGACGCCGCCGACGTCTCGCCCCGCACCGTCTCGGCCTACTTCCCGGCCAAGGAGGATCTGCTCTTCCCCCATCAGGAGCAGGCCTTCCGGCAGCTCGAGCAGCGCCTCGTCGACCGTCCTCCCGGGCAGTGGGCGACCGACGCGCTGCGCGCCTGGATCGAGGAGCTGTTCGAGGAGGTCGACGCCAAGCACGAGCACGAGCGCGAGCTGGCTCGCCGCCGCGTGATCGACGCCGACGAGTCGCTGCGCGCCTACGAGCGCCACCAGATGGAGCGCGCCGAGCAGGTCTTCGCGACGGCGGTCGCCAAGGACCTCGGCGCCGAGCCGGGCGACGTCGCCGCGCAGCTCGCCGCCGCGGCGGCCGTCGGTGCGCTGGCGGCGATCGGCAGGTTCCACGACGAGCACGAGATGGCCGACCCGGCCGCCCATCGCGACGCCGCGCTCGCGCTCGTCGACCAGGCGATCGTCTTCCTCAGCGGCGGCATCCGTGAGCTGCGCGCCCACCGCGGCGAGCCGCCGCTGACCGCGCAGGGGTAGAGCGGGCGCGCCGGACGGCGCGGCGGCGCGGGCCGTTCGGGGGCCGGCGGGCGATGTGGGCGCGGCGGCGCGGGCCGGTCAGGCGGAGCGGCGCACGGTCGGCGTGACGGTGTGGGCCGGTCAGGCGGAGCGGCGGCGCGCGGGCGGCTGCGCGGCGGCTTGCTCGGCGTCGGCGGCTCGGCGGGCGCGGCGGCCGCGGGCGACCTCGGTCTCCAGCGCGTCGAGCGGCTGGGCGAACGGCGCGAGCGGGTCGGCGAGCCGGGCGAGCCAGTCGCGCGCGGCGGCGAGGCCGGCCGCGTCGAGCGCGTAGATGCGCCGGGTTCCCTCGGCGCGCACGCGCACCAGCCCGGCGTCCCGCAGCGCCCTGAGGTGCTGCGAGACGGCCGGCTGCGAGATCGCCGTCCGCGCCTGCAGCTCCGCGACGACCTCGCCCGCCGTCCGCTCGCCGGCCGACAGCAGCTCGACGATCCGCCGCCGGTTCGGCTCGCCGAGCGCGTCGAAGAGCGCCTCCGGCGAGGGCTGCCCGGGCGCCGGGGCCGCCGCCGCGCTCATCGGCGCGCCCGCCGACCGCTTCGGCGCCTCCCTCGATCGCCTCGCCGCGTCTGGCGCGCTCATCACCGCGTCCGCCGGTCGGATCGCCGCGCCCGCCGTGCGCCGACAGCCTCCACCGCCGCGCTCCTACTCGGCGCCCGTGTAGAAGGCGACGGTGCGCTCGGCGGCCGCGTGCGCCGCGGTCGGGTCGTCGCCGTCGCCGATCGCGGCGTCGGCCCAGCCGGCGGCCGCCTCCTGGACGAACGCGACGCCCGCGGGCGTGGTGGGGAAGGCGAGGCCCGCCTCGCGGTCGACCGGCGCGCCGCTGTCGACGTGGAGACCGAGCCCCATCAGCCCGAGGTCCCAGCCGACGCCGACGGCGCCGGGGCCGAACTGGTCCCACATCTCGGGCGGGACGTGGGCCTCGTGGAGCAGCTCCAGCGTCGTGCCGTCGTCGGCCTCGGTCAGCCGGACCTCGAGCCACGACACCTGGCCGCCGTACTCCCATGTGACGGCGAACGACTCGGGCTCGTCGCAGCGCTCGACGACGCCGCCGGCGTTGCCCTCCAGCTGGTATCTGCCGCCGATCTCCAGCTCGCCGCTGATCGGCAGGAACCAGCGCGGGATCCGCTCGGCGTCGGTGATCGCGCTCCAGAGGTCGGCCTGGTCGGTGCGGTACGTGCGGCGGGCGATCGCGATGCGGGTCGGCGCGCCGTCGCGCGAGCCGGTGCGGACCTCGCGCGCCACCAGGCCCGCCGTCGCGACTGGGTCGTCGATCATCTCGCTCCTTCTATAAGCATGGACTTATATTAACGTAGCGTTCCGGGTCGGCGGGCGCAAGCGAGCGCTCACCGGCCGAGCGCCGCGGCGGTCTCGCGCGCGACCACCAGCTCCTCGCGCGCGCGGAGGACGAGCACGCGGATCCTCGCCCCCGCAGCGCCGATCTCGCCGTCGGCGCCGCGCGTCGCCGCGCGGTTGCGCGCGTCGTCGAGCGCGACGCCGAGGTGGGCGAGGCGGTCGGCGACGGCGGCGCGCAGCGGCGGCGAGTGCTCGCCGATCCCGGCGGTGAAGACGAGCGCGTCGAGCCCGCCGAGCGTCGTCGTCAGCGCCGCGACGGCGCCGGCGATGCCGCGCACGAATACGTCGACCGCCAGCCGCGCGTCGCGCGAGCCGCCGTCGGCCGCCGCCAGCAGCTCGCGCAGGTCGGCCGAGCCGGCGATGCCGAGCAGGCCGGAGCGGTGGTTGAGCGCGTCGTCGAGCTGCGCGGCGCCCAGCCCGGCGGCCTGTTGCAGGTACAGGAGGATGCCGGGATCCAGGGCGCCGGAGCGGGTCGCCATCGGCATCCCGTCGAGCGGCGTGAAGCCCATCGTCGTGTCGCACGAGCGGCCGTCGCGCACCGCCGTCGCCGAGCAGCCGCTGCCGAGGTGGCAGACGACCAGCCGCCGCGCCGCGGCCTCCCCGAGCAGCTCGCGCGCCCGCCCGGCGCACCACGCGACGCTCAATCCGTGGAAGCCGAACCGCCGGATCCCGTGGCGCTCGCGCCACTCGCGCGGAAGCGCGTAGGTCGCGGCGGCCGGGTCGAGCGTGCGATGGAAGGCGGTGTCGAAGCAGGCGACCTGCGGGACGTCCGGGAAGGCCTCGACCGCGGCGTCGATCCCCTCCAGCGCGGCGCGGTTGTGCAGCGGCGCCAGCCGCGCCGCCCGCTCGATCCCGGCGCGCACGTCGCCGTCGACGACGGCCGGCGCATCGAAGCGGCCGCCGCCGTGGACGACGCGATGGCCGACCGCGTCCGGCGCGCCGCCGGCGGCGTCGCGCAGCGCCCGTCGCAGCGCCTCGCCGTGGCGGCCGGGGCTGGCGCCGGGATCCCAGCGCTCCTCGCCGGCGTGCAGCAGCGCGCCGTCGGGGTCGTCGCCGATCCGCCGGCTGTCGACCAGCGCGTGCTTGAGGCTGCTCGACCCGGCGTTGACGACCAGCACGCGCATCGCAGCCCGCCGCGTCCGCGCCGCCGCCGGGCGGGCGGTCAGTCGCTCCAGACCCAGTCGCGGATCTCCGGCATGTCCTCGAGGTGCTCGCGCACGTAGGCGCGGTGCCGCGTCAGCTGCGTCGCGCACAGCCGCTCCAGCGCCGCGGCGCCGGCCGGCACCCGGCGGGCGCGGCGCAGCGCGTCGAGCACGAGGTGGTAGCGGCTCATCTCGTTCAGCACGACCATGTCGAACGGGGTCGTCGTCGTGCCCTGCTCGTTGAAGCCGTGGACGTGGAAGCGCGCCGCGTTCGGGCGCCCGTGGAGGACCTGGTGGAGCGCGCGGGCGTAGCCGTGGAAGGCGGTGACGACGTCGACCTCCGTGCCGAACAGCTCGACGAACCGCTCGTCGCTCATCGAGTGGGGGTGGAGCGGCGGGGGCGTCAGCGCCAGCAGATCGACGACGTTGACGACCCGCACGCGCAGCTCCGGCACGTGGCGCCGCAGCAGCCACGCCGCCGCGACGGTCTCCAGCGACGGCACGTCGCCGATGCAGGCGAGCACGACGTCGGGCTCGCGCGCGCCGTCGGCGGCGCCGCCTTCGGTCCCCGCCCAGCCCCAGGTCCCGGCGCCGGCGGCGCAGTGGGCGCGGGCGGCGTCGAGGCCGAGGTACTGCAGCTGCGGCTGCTTGTCGATCACGATCAGGTTGACGTAGTCGCGGCTGCGCAGGCAGTGGTCGGCGACCGACAGCAGGCAGTTGGCGTCGGGCGGCAGGTAGACGCGAACGACGTCGCCGCTCATCGAGATCATCGTGTCGATCAGGCCCGGCCCCTGGTGGCTGAAGCCGTTGTGGTCGTTGCGCCAGCAGGTCGAGGTCAGCAGCACGTTGAGCGAGGAGACCGGCGCGCGCCATGCCAGCCTGCGCGCCCCCTCGAGCCACTTCGTGTGCTGGATCGCCATCGAAGCCGAGACCATCGCGAACGCCTCGTAGGTCGCGAACATGCCGTGGCGGCCGGTCAGCAGGTAGCCCTCCAGCCAGCCCTGGCAGAGGTGCTCGGAGAGCACCTCCATCACGCGCCCGCCGGGACCGATCTTCTCGTCCTCGGGGCGGGCCTCCTCCAGCTCCCGCTCGGAGACCTCGAAGACGGCGCCGAGCCGGTTGGAGTTGGTCTCGTCGGGACAGAAGAGGCGGAAGTCGCGGGTCGTCTCGGTGCGGGCGTAGAGGTCGCGCAGCAGCTCGCCGAGCCGGCGCGTCGACTCCGCTCTCGTCGCCGCCGGCCCCGGCACGTCGACGGCGTAGCGGCCGTAGTCGGGCAGGTCGAGGTCGCGCAGCAGCCGGCCGCCGTTGGCGTACGGCGTCGAGCCGAGCCGTCTGTCGCCGCGCGGCGACAGCGCCGCCAGCTCCGGGATCAGCCGGCCGTGCTCGTCGAAGCGCGCCTGCGGGCGGTAGCCGCGCATCCACGCCTCCAGCTGGGCGAGGTGCTCGGGGTTCTCGCGCACGTTCGGGAGCGGGACCTGGTGGGCGCGGAAGGTCCCCTCGACCGGCTTGCCGTCGACGACCTTCGGGCCGCTCCAGCCCTTCGGCGTGCGCAGGACGATCGCCGGCCAGCGCGGCAGGCCCGAGCCGCTGCGGCCGCCGGCGTGCGCGCCGGCGCGGGCGACCTGCTGGATCGCGCGGATCTCGTCGTAGGCGGCGTCGAGCGCCGAGGCGAAGAGGGCGTGGACCTCGCGCGGGTCGTCGCCGGCGACCTCGGCCGGCGCCCAGCCGTGGGCGCGCAGCAGCGCGTGGACCTCCTCGTCGGGGACGCGGCCGAGCACGGTCGGGCCGGAGATCTTGTTCTCGTTGAGGTGGAGGATCGGCAGCACGGCGCCGTCGCGGCGCGGGTCGAGGAAGCGGACGCCCTTCCACGAGCCCTCCAGCGGGCCGGTCTCGGCCTCGCCGTCGCCGACGGTGCACGCGACGATCAGGTCGGGGTTGTCGAAGGCGGCGCCGAAGGCGTGGACGAGCGCGTAGCCGAGCTCGCCGCCCTCGTGGATCGAGCCGGGGACGGGGACGCTGACGTGGCTGGGGATCCCGCCGGGCGTCGAGAACTGCCGCACCAGGCGCCGCAGCCCGTCGAGGTCCCGGCCGACCTCCGGGTAGACCTCCGACCACGTCCCCTCCATGTAGGTGTTGGCGACGATCGCGGGGCCGCCGTGGCCCGGGCCGGTGATGTTGAGGACGGCGGCGTCGGTGCGGCGGATCAGCCGGTTGAGCTGCGCGTAGACGAGGTTGAGGCCCGGGGAGGTGCCCCAGTGGCCGAGCAGCCGCGGCTTGATGTGGGCCGGGGCGAGCGGCTCGCGCAGGAGCGGGTTCTCCTGCAGGTAGATCTGCGCGACCGTCAGGTAGTTCGCCGTCTCCCACCAGGCGACGAGGTCGTCCAGCTCGCTCGCGTCCACGCCCCCGAGCCTTCCCACCGCGCGCCCCCTTGACGCCCCGCCGCTCCGCGCCCCGCCCGCGCGAAGCCGGGACCTTTGTCATCCAATGCCTGCTCAGCATGCACTGGATGACAAAGGTCCCCGGGGATGGGGGATGGATGTGGGATCTCGGATGGGAACGAGTCCTGTTCTGCGCTTCTCCGTGACATCTTGAGATTTGCGCATATGTGCTTACAGTGGACCCATGAGCACCACGACGGTCGAGCTGGAGCTGGGGCGGGACGTCGCGCCGGAAGGCTGCGGCGATTGCGCGCAACGGCTGCGCGGCGCGCTCGGCGAGCACGACGGCGTGCGCGACGTCGCCGCCGTCGGCGACCGCCTCGTGGTCGAGCTCGACGCGGAGCGCTGCTCGCGCGACTGCCTGATGCGCGCGTGGGCCGACGCCCGCGGCGACCTCGGCGAGCGCTTCGACCACACGGTGCTCACCGTCGACGGGATGGACTGCGCCTCCTGCGCCCGGACCGTCACCGCCGCGATCGGACGGCTGCCGTCGGTCAGCGGCGTCGAGGTCAGCTTCACGACCGGCCGGATGCTGGTCGAGCACCCGCCCGCGGCGTTCGACCGCCCCGCCGTCGAGAAGCGCGTCGCCCAGCTGGGCTACCGGGTGCGCCGCGAGAGCGGCGCGCTCGGCGTCGCGGGGGCGGGCGGCATGGGCGCGCTCGGCGTCGGCGTCGGTGGCGCGGGCGCGGCCGGTGCGAACGCGGGCGCGGCTGGTGCGGATGCGAGCGGAGCGGGCGTGGCCGGTGCGAACGCGGGCGCGGCTGGTGCGGATGCGAGCGGAGCAGGCGTGGCCGGTGCGGGCGCTGGCGCGGATGCGAGCGGAGCGGACGCGATCGGCGCGGGTCGGCCGCTTGCGCGCCTCGCCGCCCGCCTGCGCGCGCTCCGCCTCCCCGACCTGCTGACCCTCACAGCGACCGCCCTGCTGCTCGTCGCGGTCGTGCTCGACCTCGCCACCACCTTCCCTGCGGCCTGGCTGTATGGCGCCGCCGTCGCGGTCGGGATCGGGCCGATCGCCCGCTCCGGCCTCGTCGCGCTGTGGACGACCCGGCGGCCCGAGATCAAGTTCCTGATGACGATCGCCGCCGTCGGCGCGATCGCGATCGGCGCGTGGATGGAGGCGGCGCTCGTCGTCGTCCTGTTCGCGATCGGCGAGTGGCTGGAGGGCCGCGCCGTCGCGCGCGCCCGTCGCGAGCTGGAGAGCCTCGTCACGCTCGCCCCGCAGACCGCCCGCCTGCGCGCGGCGGACGGCGAGGAGCGCGAGGTCGCGGTCGCGGCGCTGGCGATCGGCGACCTCGTCGTCGTGCGGCCCGGCGAGCGGCTGCCGGCCGACGGGACCGTAGCGGAGGGCCGCTCGGCGGTCGACCAGGCGGCGATCACCGGCGAGTCGGTGCCGGTCGACAAGGAGCCGGGCGACCACGTCTTCGCCGGCACGCTGAACGCGCAGGGTCTGCTGGTCGTGCGCGTCGAGTCGGCGCCGGGCGATACGACGCTGGCGCGGATCGGCCGGCTGGTCGCCGAGGCGCAGGCCCGCCGGGCGCCGTCGGAGCGGTGGGTCGACGCTTTCGCCCGCGTCTACACGCCGGCCGTGATCGCGGTCGCCGCGCTCGTCGCGGTCGTGCCGCCGCTGGCCTGGGGCGCGACCTGGGACGGCTCGTTCTACTCGGCGCTGGCGCTGCTGATCCTCGCCTGCCCGTGCGCGCTGGTGCTGTCGACCCCGGTCACGATCGTCTCCGCGCTCGGCCGCGCCTCGGCCGCCGGCGTGCTGGTGAAGGGCGGCGAGCACCTCGAGCGCGCCGCCGCGATCCGCACCGTCGCCTTCGACAAGACCGGCACGCTGACCGCCGGACGCCCGCGCGTGGTCGCGGTCGCGCCGGCGGCGGACGCCGGGCCGGCCGCCCGGGCCGACGGCGAGCCGTCCGGCGCGACCGACGGCGCGCACCGCTCCGCGAGCGCTGCCGCCGCGCTGCCGCTCGCCGCCGCCGAGCCGGCCTCGGCCTGCGCCGACGGCTGCTGCGCGAGCGAGTCGGCGGCCGGCGCCGAGCCGTCGACCGCAGCCGACGACCTGCTCGCGACCGCCGCGGCGCTGGAGCAGGGCTCCGAGCATCCGCTCGCGGCGGCGATCGTCGCGGCGGCGCGGGAGCGCGGGCTGGCGCTGGCGCCGGTCGAGGAGTTCACGGCGCGGCCGGGCTTCGGCGCGAGCGCGCGGGTCGGCGGCGCCGACGTCGTCGTCGGCAAGCCGGGGCTGTTCTCCGACACGGTCCGCGACGCGCTGGCGGCGCCGCTGGAGGCGGCCGCGGCCGCCGGGCAGACGGCCGTCGTCGTCACCCGCGACGGCGCGCCGCTCGGCGTGATCGGGCTTGCCGACCCGCCGCGGCCCGAGGCGGCCGAGGCGACCGCGCAGCTGGCGCGGCTCGGGGTCCGCACGGCGATGATCAGCGGCGACAACGCCGCCGCCGCGCGGACGGTCGCGGCGTCGGTCGGGATCGACGACGTGCGCGCCGACGCGCTGCCGGCCGACAAGGCGCGGGTCGTCGGCGAGCTGGGCGACGAGGTCGCGATGGTCGGCGACGGCGTCAACGACGCGCCCGCCTTGGCCGCCGCCGCGCTCGGCGTCGCGATGGGCAGCGCCGGCAGCGACACCGCGATCGAGGTCTCCGACGTCGCGCTGATGGGCGACGACCCCCGCAAGGTCGCCGGCCTGATCGGCCTCGCCCGCTGGACGCGCGCGACGGTCCGGGCCAACATCGCCTTCTCGCTCGGCACGAAGCTGATCGCGGCGCTCTTCCTCGCCGCCGGCATGCTGCCGCTGTGGGCGGCGGTCGCCAGCGACGTCGGCGCCTCGCTCGTCGTCGTCGCGTGGGGCCTGCGCGTGCTGGTCGCCTCGCCGCGCGGCCGGATGGCCGGTGCACCGCTGCTGGAGCGCCCGCGCCGGGCGGTCGCGGCGCGGACCGCCGTCGCGCCGGCCGCCGGCGCCGCTCACGCCCACGGCGACTCCGCCCACGACCTCTCGGCCACCGCCAGCCACCGTCACGACGACTCCTGCTGCGGGGCGTAGGATCGAGGCATGAGCGAGTCCGCCTCCACCGACCCGATCCCGCTCGACACGTGCGCGGTGCGGCTGGTCGATCCCGACCGGGTCGCCGCGGTGCGGGAGCGGATGCCCGGCGCCGAGGAGGCGCAGCGGCTGGCGCGCGTCTTCCACGTGCTCGGCGAGCCGGCGCGCGTGCGGATCGTTACGGCGCTGCTGGAGGCCGGCGAGCTGTGCGTCTGCGACCTCGCCGCGACCGTGGGGATGACCGAGGCGCAGACCTCGCAGCACCTGCGCGTGCTGCGCGCCGAGCGGACCGTCCGCAACCGGCGCGACGGCCGGATGGTCTACTACTCGCTCGACGACGCGCACGTGCGGCTGCTGATGGACCTCGCGCTCCAGCACGTCGCGCACGGGGAGGGGTGAGGCGATGGCGACCGCCGACCTGACCGTGATCGCGCTCGGCCGCCCCGACGCCAGCGCGAGCGCCTACGTCGCCGAGATCCAGCGCCGCCTCGCCGCACAGGACCGCGTCCGCTACAAGATGCACGCGATGGGCACGTCGCTGGAGGGCGAGACCGCCGACATCCTGGCGATCGTCGGCGAGCTGCACGCGGTCCCGTTCGAGCAGGGCGTCCCGCGCGTCTACACCGTCCTCAAGCTCGACGACCGCCGCGACAAGCCCGGCCAGACGCTCGACGACAAGGTCCGCTCGGTCGAGCAGCGCCTGAGCGGCGGCGCGGACGCCTGACACCGCCGCTGCGCCCGAGCCGACCCGCCGGCGCGCTAGCCTGGCGCGTCGATGTCGGGGAACGATGAGGGCCGGGTCCGTGCCGTCGGCGGCGCCGCCGTGCGCCGTCTCGCGCTCGGCTTCGCGCTGCTGGGGATCGCGGTCGGGGCGATCGTCGTCGTGCTGAGCGGAAGTCGCGACGGCGGCCCGCCGGCCGCGCGCGCCGCCGCGCCGTCACCGCCGAAGCCGCGGCCGGCGCCGCCCAACGACGCGGTCCGCACGCAGGGTGTCGCGGCGGTCGCCGCGAGCAGCGACGGCCACGTCTTCCCGATCCGCGGCAGGCACGACCGCGGCCGCTACGAGACCAACGACTTCGGCGGCGGGCGCGGCCATCGGGGGCAGGACCTGTTCGCCGACTGCGGGACGCCGCTCGTCGCCGCGCTCGGCGGAACGGTCCTGAGAGCCGGAACCGAGGGCGCCGGCGGCAACTACGTCGTGATCGCCGGCCGCGACCGGCGCCACTACGTCTACATGCACCTGCAGGCGCCGCCGCGGCTGCGCGCCGGCGACCGCGTCGAGACCGGCCAGCGGATCGGCCGCGTCGGCGACTCCGGCAACGCCGACGGCTGCCATCTGCACTTCGAGCTGTGGACGGCGCCGGGCTGGTACGCCGGCGGCCGCCCGCTCGACACGGCGAAGCTGCTCGCCGCCTGGGACGCGGCGACGTAGCCGCGCCCGGTCGCGTCGCCGGCCGGCGACGGCGCGCGCCCGTCCTTCCGGCGCGCGCCGCCCTCGCCCGCCGTCCGTCTAGGCCGCCGCGGCCGCCGGCATCCCGAGCATCGCGCGGAACGACGCGGTGTCGTTGAGGCGCGGGAAGGGCACGTCGGGGACCGGCACCTCGAGGAACTCGCAGAGCGGCTCCCAGCCCTGCTTGACCTCGAAGACGAGCAGCTGGTCGGCCGGGACCTTCTCCGTCACGTCGGCGACGTGCGCGTCGAAGACGGAGAAGGCGTACTCCTTGTCGAGGAATCTGCCGTGGAAGGTGCCGTTCCAGATGATGTCGTTGATCATCCGCATCACCTCCGGCTCGGGCGCGTTCTCGGTGTTGCCTCTCAGCTCGCCGCGGGCCGCCATCTCCTTCGCCTCGAAGATCGTCGTGAGGCAGGAGCGGTACCAGCCCTCCTTGTCGCGCACGTTCAGCAGCACCTTCGCGTCGGGCCACGTCTCGAAGTGCTGCTCCCAGTAGGTGCAGCCGGGCCAGTCGACCGACGAGCCCCAGCCCTCCAGGGCGCTCTGCCAGTCGATCCGCTCGCCGGCGGCGGCGCGCGCCCACGGCGGCAGCAGCGACGGGTCGCGCAGCAGGTCGATCATGTGGAAGCTCGGGCCGTAGCCGATCAGCTCCAGCGCCGCCTTCAGCGACATCGTCCCGGTGCGGCCGTAGCCGGCTCCGATCAATCTCATCGCGTCTCCTCTCTCACCATTCCAACAGCGCCAGGCCGACCGTCACGCCCGGCCCGATCGTCACCATCAGCCCGCGCTCGCCCGGCTGCGGGCGCCGACGCTCCACCAGCTCGCGCAGCACGAAGAAGGCCGACGGCGTGCCGACGTTGCCGTACTCGGCCAGGACCGCGGCGCTCGCGGCCGTCTCCTCCGGCGTGAGGCCGAGTCCCGCGTGGATCCCCTCGAGGATCCCGCGGCCGCCGGGATGGACCGGCCAGTGGTCGATCTCAGCTCGCGTCAGCCCGTGGCGGGCGAGGAAGTCGTCGACCAGCCCGCCGAGCCTCGTCGCCGCGTGGACGGGAAGCGCCTTGCTCATCTGGATCTGGCTGTCGAGCGCCGTCATCGCGCTGCGGACGTCGCCGAGCGTGCCGGGCAGCTGGTGGACGGCGCTGGCGGCGAAGGTCGGCAGCGTGGCCGGAGCGCCGCCCGTCTCGCCCTCCGCTTCGTCGCCGTCGAGCGCCAGCAGCGCGGCGGCGGCGCCGTCCCCGAACAGCGACGAGCCGATCGTCTTGACCTTCTCGTCGCCGGGGCCGACCGGGGTCAGGATCCCCGACATGCACTCGGCCGCGACGACGAGCGCCTGCTCGCCGGGGCGGTCGCGCAGCGCCTGGCCGGCGAGGCGCAGCAGCGGCACGGCGCTCGCGCAGCCGACGCCGAGCACGTGGTACTTGTCGACGTCGGAGGGCAGCCCGAGACGGTCGACGAGCCGGTGGGCGAGCGTCGGGGCGCCGAGCGAGACGATGCTCGCGGTCACGACGACGCCGATCCGGTCGGCGTCGAGGTCGAGCTGCGAGATCGCCTCCTCGGCCAGCTCCAGCAGCCGCAGCTCGCTCGCGGGGGAGCGCTCCTGCAGCGTCGTGGCGACGGTCTCGCGGGTCAGGTCGAGGTGGCGGCGCCTGACGCCGCAGCGGTCGAAGATCGCGGTCGCGAACGGGTCGCCGGCGAGGCCGAGCAGGTCGAGCATCTCGTCCTGGTCGAGCACGCGCGCCGGAGCGGCCGTCGCGAGGCCGGCGAGCCGCGGCGGCGCGGTCGCCGAGCGGTGGTCGGCGGGGGCGGGGGCGGAGAGGGTCATCGCCCGGAACGTTGAAGCGGCCCGGGGCGCCCCACAAGACGCACGAGACCGCACGTTTGCGTTGCGTTCGCGCTACGCAATCGCGTTCAGCGGAAACTACGGAACGCCGGTCGCCCGGCGCGGCTCTGGAAGACTGGGCGGGGTGGAGCCGACGCCGCCGTTCACCGTGGTGCTCGCCGACGACCACGTCGTCGTGCGCAGCGGCCTGCGGCTGCTGTTGGAGGCCGAGGAGGCGATCGAGGTCGTCGCCGAGGCCGGCGACGTGACCGCCGCGATCGAGGCGGTCGAGCGGCTGCGCCCCGACGTGCTCGTGCTCGACCTGCACATGCCGGGCGAGCCGAGCCTGCCGGCGATCCCGCGGCTGCGCGCGAGCTGCCCGCGGACCTCGGTCGTCGTCCTCACGGCGCAGCGCGACCCCAGCTACGCGGGCGAGGCGCTGCGGCTCGGCGCGACCGGCTACGTGCCGAAGGAGGCGGCCGGCGGCCACCTGCTGGCGGCGATCCTGACCGCGGTCAGAGGCGAGACCTACCTCGAGCCCCAGCTCGGCGCCCGCCTCGCCGCGACCGCCGCGGCCGCCGCCGGCGCCGCTCCGGAGCTGAGCGCCCGCGAGCTGGAGGTGCTGCGCCTGATCGCCCGCGGCCTGACCAACCGCGAGATCGCCGAGCGGCTCTACCTGAGCGTCCGCACCGTCGAATCCCACCGCGCCCGCATCCAGCGCAAGCTCGGCCGCTCCCGCCGCTCCGACCTCGTCGACTACGCGCTCGAGCGCGGGCTGATCGAGGCCTCCGACCTGTCGGGCTGAGCGGCCGGGGCGGGGGTCAGCGCTGGTCGCCGGCGCCGGCGACCGGGAGGGAGGCGGTGATCTCGGTGCCGGTGGGGGCGGAGCGGACGAGCAGCTCGCCCTCCAGCAGCTCGACGCGCTCGCGCATCGAGCGCAGCCCGTAGCCGGCGCTCTCGCCGGCGGCGTCGAAGCCGCAGCCGTCGTCGCGGACGCGCACGCGCAGCGCGCCGCCGGCGGCCTCGGGGTGGGTCAGCTCGACGGCGATGCGGGTCGCGCCGGCGTGGCGGGCGGCGTTGGAGAGGCCCTCCTGGACGATCCGGTAGGCGGCCGTCTCGACCTCGGACGGGAGCCGGCCGGCCGCGCCGTCGGCCGCGGGGGTGGCGCCCGCCGCGCCGCGGCTCGCGCCGTCGCCGGCCGCGGAGGTGCCGTCCGCCGCGCCGCGGCCCGCGCCGCCGCCGGCCGCACCGGTCTCGACCTCGACCGCGATGCCGTAGACGGTCTCCATCCGCTGTGCGAGGTCGCGCACCGACGCCTCCAGGCCGAGTTCGTCGAGCGCCGCGGGGCGCAGGTCGTTGATGAGGCCGCGCAGGCTCTCCATCGCCGTCTCGATCTGCTCCTGCGCCAGCTCGATCCGCTCGCGCATCGCCTCCACGCCGGGCGCGCGCAGGCCGGAGGAGAGCAGCACGTGGAGGCCCGCGAGCCCCTGCAGCGTCTCGTCGTGCAGCTCGCGCGCCCACCGCGCCCGCTCGGCCTCGGCCGCCTGCATGCGGGCGCGCGCGGCCCGCTCGCTCGCTCTCAGCATCACGCCGAGGCCGTGCAGCGGGCGGCCGTCCTCGTCGCGGATCAGCGAGACGGTCAGCTGGATCCAGATCGTCTCGCCGCTCTTGCGCACATAGCGCTTGTCGATCCCGAAGCCGGGGATCTCGCCGGCGAACATCCGGTTCACCAGCCGCTCGCCGACCGCGACGTCGTCGCGGTGGGTGATCTCGCTGAAGGTCCGCTCGCGCAGCTCCTCGGCGGCGTAGCCGGTCAGGCGGCAGTAGGCGTCGTTGACCTCCGAGAGCCGCATGTCCTCGCCGATCAGCGCCATCGCGACCGGCCCGTCCTCGAACAGCCGCCGGAAGCGCTCGCCGGCCTCGCGCAGCGCCGCCGCTCTGCGCCGCCGCAGCGTCACGTCGCGCAGCGCGACCGCGAGCGCCGGACCGGCGATGCCCTCGAGCCCCTCGACGACCCGCACCGAGATCTCGACCGGCAGCTCGCGCCCGTCTGGCCGCCGCAGCGACAGTCTCATGTCGGGGTCGAGCACGCCCTGGGGGATCAGCGCGTCGAACCGCTCGCCGACCAGCTCGGCCGCCGGGCGTCCCGCCAGCTCCTCCAACCGCGGATCGGCCGCCGCGACGACGCCGTCGCGGTCGAGCACGAGCAGCGGGTCGGGCGCGAGCGCCATCAGCGCGTCGAGCGAGGGGGCGACCATCGCGCGTCAGTCTACGGAGAGTCGCCGCAGGGCCGACGAGCTGCTCGGGCTGCGCTGACCGCTCCCTACCGCGGCCCCGTCCACGAGCCGGTCAGCACCGGGCGGACGCCGTCGATGCGGGCGCGCTGGAAGCGGGTGCGCTCGACGCCGCGTGCGGAGAGGTCGAGATGGAGGATGCCGGTGCGGACCGTGCTCGCGCGGAACGAGGCGAAGACGAAGTTGCCGAGGCTCCACGCGACGACGCGGTTCCCGCTCACCCTCCGCAGCGGCTGCAGCACGTGCGGGTGGCCGCCGATCACGGCGGTCGCGCCGGCGTCGAAGGCGGCCGCGGCGAAGGCCTGCTGGTCGCCGTTCTCGGAGAGGTCGAGCTCGACGCCCCAGTGGAAGGTGGCGATCACGACGTCGGCGACCCGCTTGGCGGCGCCGACGCTCGCGCGGATCTGGGCGATCGTCGCCGGCTGCGTGCCAGGCCGCGAGGCGGTCGCGAAGAACTCGCTCGGGAGGATGTTGGAGAAGCCGACGAAGGCGATCTTCAGCCCCAGCCGCTCGACGACCTGCGGTCTCGCGGCGGCGGCCAGCGAGCCGCCGGCGCCGACCGTCGTCAGCCCCAGCCTGCGCGACCACGCGATCGTGTCGAGCATCGCCGCCGTGCCGTAGTCGCCGACGTGGTTGTTGGCGAGGTTGACGACGTCGATCCCGGCCGTGTCGCGCATCGCCTTCAGCGCCGCCGGGCTGCCGCGGAACGTGTACTGCTTGGAGACCGGGGCGCCGCGCGTCGAGATCGCGCACTCGAGGTTGACGAAGGCGACGTCGGCGCCGCGCAGCGCCGGCCCGACGCTCGTCCACGGGTACGACAGCCCGCGACTCGCCATCGCGGAGGCGGTCGCGTCGCCGAGGTTGACGTCGCCGGCGGCGGCGAGCGTCACGTGGCGGCTCCTGACCACCACCGCCCGTGACGCGCGGCCGTCGCGCGTCGTCACGCGCAGCCGGTAGCCGCGGCGCGGCGTCCGCGGCCGCAGCTCGCGCTCGAAGCGGCCGTCGGCGCCGGCGCGCACGGCGGCCAGCTCGCGCCAGCGGCCGTCGCGCCCGAGCTCGATCGCGACCCGGCCGCGGGCAGGCGCGCCGCGGCCGCTGACGGTGAAGCCGACGCCGGTCGCGACGAGCTTCGGCGCGCGCACGACGAGGGCGGGCGGCGGCGCCGGCTGCGGCGGCTCGACCGGCGGCGGGGGAGGGATGGCCATGCCTCAAGCCTCTCATGCCGGGTCCGATCACCGTGGGCGATACCACCGAGGAGCCAGCTTGCCGATCCGCCCGCCACACCCCGCCCGCCGTTCCCCCGCCGCCCGCCGTCCGGCCGCGGCCGTCCGCGCGGCGTGCATCGCCGCCGTCGCGGCGGCGGCGCTCGGCGCCGGCGCCGCACCGGCGGGCGCGCTGAACGTCGTCGACGACGACCAGGCGGTGATCGGCCGTCAGTGCGTCGGCACCGCCTGCTCGAGAACCGGGCTTCCGGCGCTGGAGCTCCAGGTGCACGACGACGACACGCCCGCGATGCGGCTGCAGCAGACCGGCACGGTGTTCGGCGACTACACCTGGGACGTCGGCGGCAACGAGGCGAACTTCTTCGTTCGCGACATCACCGGCGGCGGCACCCTGCCGTTCCGGATCTTCCCGGGCGCCGCCGGGAATGCGCTGACGGTCAAACCGGCCGGGATCGGGATCGGGACCGACGCGCCGGCAAGCGCGCTCGACCTGCGCAGGGACGGCGCTCGGATCTCCGTCAGGGACACGACGGCCGAGCGCGGCGCTCGCGTGCTGGCCGAGCTGGTCGCCAGCGGCGCGCCGCTGCTGCGCTTCGACGACGCCGCGGAAGGTGGGCAGGACTGGATCGTCGGTGCCGGCAGCGGCGGCGCCTTCGCCCTCCGCGACGGCGCCGACGGCGCGCCGGAGGCCTTCCTCGTGACTCCGGCCGGCACGGCGACCGCGCGCGGCGTCCTGCAGCAGAGCGCCGACCCGGAGTTGCGGGTCGATGAGCGACCGGTCGACGGCGGCGCGCTGCTGGCGAGCCTGCGGGCGCTGGAGCTGAACAGCTGGCAGACGCGCGGCGACGCGAGCGGCGGCCGCCATCTCGGCCCGAGCGGCGCCACCTTCCGCGCCGCCTTCGGGATCGGCGGCAGCGACGCGACGATCGCGCCGGCCGACCTCGCCGGCGTCGCGCTCGTAGCCGCCCAGCAGCTGGCCGGCGAGAGCGACGCGCTCGCCGGCCGCGCCGACGCGCTCGCGCGGCGGCTCGACGCGATCGAGGCGGCACTCGGCGCACCCCCGGCCGACGGCGACCTGCAGCGCGCCGTCGCGCGGCTGGTCGGCGAGAACGCGGCGCTGCGCAGACGGGTCGCCGCGCTGGAGCGGGCGCGCCGCGCTCAGAGCCGCAGACTGCGCTCGGTCGCCAAGCGCGAGCGCGCCACCGCCCGCCGGGTGGCGCGGCTGGGCAAGGCGGTCGACCGCCTCGCCGGCGCCCGCTGAGCCCGCGGCATGCTGAGCCGGCGCGGCGCTCGGCCACCGCCGGCCGCGTCGCGCTGAGCCGGCGCGGCGCTCAGCCGCCGCCGGCCGGGTCGTCGACGCGGCGAACCGTGACGCCGGTCGCGCGCAGCGCGTCGATCTCGCTGTCGCCGAGACCTTCGGCGAGCACGCAGCCGAGCTCGTTGACGCTGGCGATCGCGTTCTGACCGCGGGCGCTCAGCTTCGAGCCGTCGACCAGCAGCACCGACTCCTGCGACTGGGCGAGCATCGTCCGCTTCAGCTCGGCCTCCAGCTCGTCGGCGTCGGTCATGATCCCGTTCGGCGTCAGCCCCTTGACGCTCATGAACATGCGGTCGGCGAAGTGGCCGCGGACCGTCTCGACGGCGTACGGGCCGACGAACGAGCCGGTCAGCCGGCGCAGCGTCCCGCCGACCGCGACGAGGTTGATCGGCGGGCTCTCGACCCCCGCGATCAGGTCCATGATCGGCAGGCTGTTGGTGATGATCGTGACGGCGAGGCCGCGGTCGACGATCCGCTGTGCGAGGAAGTAGGTGGTCGAGGAGGAGTCGAGCACGATCGTCTCCTCCGGCGCGATCATCGCGACGGCGGCGTCGGCGAGCCTGCCCTTCGCCTCGGCGGCGAGGTTGACCCGCTTGGCGAACGAGTCCTCCTTCGCCGACATCGACGGCAGCACGGCGCCGCCGTGGGTGCGCCGCGCGACACCCTGCTTCTCGAGCGCCATCAGGTCGCGTCGCGCCGTCATCGGGGAGACGCCGAAGCGGTTCTCGACCTCGGTGACGCTCACGGCGCCGGCGGCGCGCAGCAGCTCGGCGATCGCGAAGCGGCGCGCTTCGGCGAGCAGCGGACGACCGGACGACCCTTCAGCAGCGATGACGCACCGTCCCTCCAAGGGAGCGAACACGAACGAACGAATCCGACCGGTCACGCTATCAAGCGCGCCAGGGCGCATGCTGCGCACCGCCGGCGACCGCGCGACAGGCGGAGTGCGCCGCCTCGCCGCCCCGAAACCCCGCCGCCGGCGGCGGGATCGACTACGGTTGCGGCGCCCATGACCGGACAACGCTCCGACTTCGCGCGCAACGAGCGGCGGATCGTCGACGCCGCGGCGAGACTGCTGGCCGACTCGCCCGGCGCGGGGATGAGCGAGATAGCAGCCGCCGCCGGCCTCGGCCGCGCCACGCTCTACCGCCACTTTCCGACGCGCGAGGCGCTGATCGCCGGCATGCGCGAGGAGGCATACGACGGCGTCGCCGCGGTGATCGAGCGCCACCGCGCCGCCGGCCCGGCCGAGGGCGGATTCGCGCGGCTCGTGGAGGAGCTGGTCGACGTCGGCGAGCGCTACAGGATCGTGCTCGCGGGCACCTTCGACCAGCAGCGCCGCGACGAGACGCGCCGCCGCTTCGAGCTGCCGCTGCGCGAGCTGATCGAGCGCGCCCAGGAGGCCGGCGAGCTCGACCGCGACGTGCCGGCGCAGTGGATCGGGATCGCGCTCGGCGGGCTGCTCGAAGCCGCCTTCAGAGCCCACGCCGAGGGGCGCGTGACGGTGTCGGAGGCGAAGCTGATCGCGGTCCGCGGGCTGCGCTCCGGCTTCGGCGCCGGACGCTCCTGACGAGCGCCGCGCGCGCCCGTCCGCCGCCGCCGTCCGCCGCGCCCCGCCGGGCGCCGGTTCACGCCCTGACAGCGCCGCCGCGCGCCTCCCACCGAGGCGTACCATCGGAGGGAGAGGTAGCTCACGGTGGTGCTCATCGGCCTGGTGTCGATCGTCTGCGGAGTCGCCCTGCTGGTCGCGGAGGCGCACCTCCCCGCTGGCGCGCTCGGCGTCGCCGGCGCCGTCGCGCTCGCCGTCGGCGCGGGCCTCGCGATCGGCGGGGCGGGCGGCGGACTGGCGCTCGCGCTCGCCGGCGTCGCGGCCGCCGGACTCGTCGCGGCCGCGTGGGGCGGGGTGATCGCGCGCACGGCGCTGGTCACGCGCCGCCGCCGCGTCGTCTCCGGCCGCGAGGCGCTCAGCGGCCGGCTCGGCGAGGTGCGCGCGTGGAACGGCGACCGGCGCGGCCAGGTGCTCGTCGACGGCGCGCTGTGGCAGGCGCGCGCGAGCGTGCTGGAGGCGGCGCCGGCCGAGATCCACCGCGGCGACCTCGTCGTCGTCGAGCGGGTGAGCGGCCTGACGCTGACCGTGCGCCGGGCCGAGGAGTGGGAGGAGGAGCCATGATCGCCGCGGTGCTGGTGGGAGTGGCGGTGCTGCTCTGCGCGGCGCTCGCGCTGGCGGCGGCGTCGGTGCGGGTCCTGCGCGAGTACGAGCGCGGGGTCGTCTTCCGGCTCGGCCGCGTGATCGACCAGCAGGGCCCCGGGGTCGTGCTGCTGATCCCGGCCGTCGACCGGCTCGTGCGCACGACGCTGCGGACCGTGACGATGAAGGTGCCGGCGCAGGAGGTGATCACGCGCGACAACGTCCCGGTGCGCGTCACCGCGGTCACCTGGTTCCGTGTGATCGACCCGATCCGCTCGGTCGTCGAGGTCGAGGACGTCTTCGCCGCCACCTCGCAGGTCGCCCAGACGACGCTGCGCTCGGTGCTCGGCAAGGCCGACCTCGACGCGCTGCTGTCCGAGCGCGAGCGGCTCAACGAGAGCCTCCAGCAGATCATCGACGAGCAGACCGAGCCGTGGGGCGTGAAGGTGACGATCGTCGAGATCAAGGACGTCGAGATCCCAGAGCGGATGCAGCACGCGCTCGCGCGCCAGGCCGAGGCCGAGCGCACCCGCCGCGCGAAGGTGATCAACGCCGAGGGCGAGTTCCAGGCCGCCGCGCGGCTGGCCGACGCGGCCGAGGTGATCGAGTCCAACCCGGTGACGATCCAGCTGCGCACGCTCCAGGCGCTGACCGAGATGAGCGGCAACCAGGGCTCGACGATCGTCTTCCCGCTGCCGCTGGAGCTGCTGCAGGGGCTCAGATCGCCGGCGGTCCCCGCCACTTCCGCTCGAACGGAAGCCGCCACCGATGCGGCGCGATCAGCTGGTGCTGGGTCTCGGGTCCCCACGATCCCGGCTGGTAGATCTGGAGGGGCGGTGGCAGCTCCAGCAGCGGCGCCGAGACCTCCCACAGCCGCTCGATCCCGTCGGCGGTCGTGAAGAGCGTGTGGTCGCCCATCAGGGCGTCGTGGATCAGGCGCTCGTAGGCCTCCAGCACGTCGCGGCCGTAGGCGGTCTCGTCGAGCGAGAACTGCATGCTCGCCTTCTCCAGCCGCATGCCTGGCCCCGGCCGCTTGCCGTAGAAGGAGAGCGACAGGCGTGAGGCCTCGTCGAGGTCGAAGGTCATGTGGTCGGGGCCGTACGCGCCGACGCCGGAGCCGCGCGGGAACATCCCCTGCGGCGGCTCGTGGTACGCGATCGAGATGATCCGGCCGCTCTCCGCCAGCCGCTTGCCGGTGCGCAGGTAGAACGGAACGCCCGACCAGCGCCAGTTGTCGACCTCGGCCTTCAGCGCGACGAAGGTCTCGGTCTCGGAGTCCGGCGCGACGCCCGGCTCGTCGCGGTAGCCGGCGTACTGGCCGCGCACGACCTCGCGCGGGTCGAGCGGCTTCATCGAGCGGAAGACCTTGTTCTTCTCCTCGGTGATCGCGCGCGGCTCCAGCGACGTCGGCGGCTCCATCGCGACGAAGGCGAGCACCTGCATCAGGTGGGTGACGACCATGTCGCGGAAGGCGCCGGTCGCCTCGTAGAAGCTGCCGCGCATCCCGATCGAGAGCGTCTCGGGGACCTCGATCAGCACATGGTCGATGTGCAGCCGGTTCCAGATCGGCTCGAACAGGCCGTTGGCGAAGCGCAGCGCGAGGATGTTCTGCGCCGCCTCCTTGCCGAGGAAGTGGTCGATGCGGAAGACCTGCGGCTCCTCGAAGACTTCGTGGACCGCGGCGTTCAGCTCCCGCGCGCTCGCGAGGTCGGTGCCGAACGGCTTCTCCATCACGATCCGGGCGCCTTCGGCGAGGCCGGCCTCGCCGAGCTCGGCGACGACCGACTGCGCCGCCCGCGGCGGCACGCTCAGATAGTGGAGCACGCGCGCCCCGGGCGGCAGCTCCGCGCGCGCGGACCGCACCCGCTCGGCGAGCGCCCGCGGCCCGCCGCTTCCCGGCACGAACGACAGCCGTCTCGCGAACGCCTCCCACGAGCGCTCGTAGACGTGCGAGCGCGAGAACTCGGCGACCGCGTCGCGCGCCAGCCTGCGGAAGCGCTCGTCGTCGAGCTCGTCGAGCGAGGTGCCGACGATGCGGAAGTCGATCGGCAGCAGGCCGGCCTGGAACAGCCGCAGCAGGCCCGGCAGCAGCTTGCGTCTGGCGAGATCCCCGGAGGCACCGAAGAGGACGATGACGTGGGGATCGGGGTTCACGAGGACGAAGTGTGCACGGCTGGCCGGTCGTCTGGCGTGCGCCTCCGCGGCCGAGCCTCCCCCGATCGCGGCGCGCGCAAGCGTGGTCCGGGCCCTGACCTTCGTGAGAGCGCGAACTCACGTCCGGGCGATGCCGCACGCCCGGCCGCGACCTAGTTTCGGCCGATGTCCGCGACGGCCGCGAGCCCGCCGCCGGCCGCGCCGTGAGCGGCAGGCTCTCCCCGGCCCGCCGGATCGATCTCGCGATCGCCGGCGGGCTGCTCCTGGTCGGGCAGCTCGAGAACGGCCTGCGCGGGGCGATCGGCCCGCAGGCGGCCTCCCACGCGCTGTGGGCGCTCGCCGCGGTCGCGGTGCTGTGGCGGCGCCGGCCGCTGCTGTTCTTCGCGTGGGCGATGGTCGTCCACGTGCTGACGGTGACGTGGGACCTGCTGCCCGAGGGCGGGGCCGCCTACGCGCTCTACACGCCGCTGGCGCTGTTCGGGCTCGGCGCCTACGCCCGCGATCCGCGCCGCGCCGTCGCGGCCGCCGCCGCCGGCCTCGTGACGGTCATGGTCGTGCGTGTCGGGCTCGACCTCGCCGGCGTGCTGTCGAACCGCAGCGACGACCAGTGGCTGCGCGAGCTCGGGATCTTCGCGCCGGCCGCCGCCGGCGGGCTGCTGCTGCGCGACCGGGCCGAGGCGCTGCAGCGCGCCCGCCGCCGCGCGGCCGCCGCCGGCGACGACGACGCCGTCGACCTCGCGCTGGTCGCCGAGCGGACGCGGATCGCGCGCGAGCTCCACGCCGTCGTGCGCGGCTGCGTGCGCGCGGTGCTCGACGAGGTCGCCGCCGCCCGCTCGACGCTCGCGGCCCGCACCGGCGTTTCGCGCGCGGCGCTGCGGCGGGCGCGCGACGCCAGCCAGCAGGCGATGGGCGAGATGCGGCGGATGCTCCTGCTGCTGCGCAGCGAGGCCGGCGACGGCGCCGCGCCGGCGGCCGCGCTCGCCGGCGGCGAGGTCGGCGGCGTCGGCACCGGCCGGCCCGACGCCGCCGACGTGCCGGCGACGCTCGACGACCTCGCCGCGCGGCTCGCGGACGGGCCGATCGCGGTGCGGCGCGCCCGCGCCGCGACCTCCGCTCCCGAGGCGCCGCTGCCGGCGGTCGCGATGCGCGTGCTCGTCGCGCTCGCCGAGCTGCCCGGCTGCACGCGGATCGCGATCGAGCGCGGCGACGGGGTGGTGCGCGCGGCGGCGCGCCTGACCGGCGCCGCCGACCCGCTCCGCGTCGAGGCGCTGGCGGAGCGGGCCCGGCTCGCGGGCGGGCGGCTGCGGCGCGGCTGGCCGCGCCGCAGCCGGATCGTGCTGCTGCTGCCGGCGGCACCGCACGCCGCGCCGCATCCGGTCGACCGCAACCCGTGGCTGCGCCTGCCCGCCTGCGTGCGCGCGCAGGGGGTCCCGCTGCTGTTGTGCGCGCTGGAGGTGTGCGAGGCGCTGATGGCCGCCGACGGCGACGCCGCCTCCTACGGCCCGGCGTCGACGCCGGTGCGCGTCGCGGGCGCGGTCGTGCTCGCGGCCGCCTTCCTGCCGCGGCGGCGGTGGCCGCTGCTGACGGTCGCGCTCGTCGTCGCGATCGCCTGGCTGCGGACCGACCTGCTCGGCGACTGGTTCGGCCTCAACCCGCCGCTCTACCTCGCGGCCTTCGTCGCCGCGGCGTACGCGAAGTCGCTGTGGGCGGCGGCGCTGGGCGGGCTGCTGGCGGCCGGCGGCGGCGTCGCCGTCGTCGTCTCGGCCTTCGGCTGGGCCGGCTATCCGTCGAGCGTCTTCCTCTTCTTCGTGACGATGGTCGGCGCGGTCTGGGTGACCGGCGTCGGCGGCCGGCGCCGGCTCGCGCAGGCGGAGGAGCTGCGCGTGCTGTCGGCCGCCGAGGAGCGCCGCCAGGCGCGCGCGATCGCCCGCGCCGTCAACGCCGAGCGTCTGCGCGTCGCACGCGAGCTGCACGACCTCGTCGGACACGGCCTCACCTCGATCACGCTCCAGTGCGCCGTCGCCGACCAGCTGCTCGACGCCCGCCCGGCCGCCGCCGCGTCTGCGATCGGCGCCGTCGAGGAGGTCGGCGAGGAGGTGCTGCGGGAGCTGCACCAGCTGCTCGCCGCGCTCGACGGCGGCGACGAGCACGAGGCGCCCGAGCTGGCGCGGCTGCCGGAGCTTGCGCGGCGCGCCGAGGCGCAGGGGCTGCGCGTGCGGCTGGAGCTGGTGGGGGACGTCGCGACGGTCGCCGCGGGCCCGGCCGGCGCCGCCTACCGGATCGTCCAGGAGGCGCTCACGAACGCCCGCAAGCACGGCGGGCCGGTGCCGGTGCGGGCGCGCGTCGCGGTCGACCGCGGCCGGCTGACGGTCGCGGTCCGCAACCCGCTCGCGGCCGCGCCGGCGACCGTCGGAGCCATGCCGGCCGCGCCCGCCTCGGCGCCGGCCCCCGACCGGCCGCTCGGCAGCGGTCTCGGCCTCGCCGGGATGCGTGAGCGGGTGCGCGTCTACGACGGCTGGCTGCTGGCCGGCCGCGAGCCGGACGGCGACTGGGTCGTGCGCGCGGAGCTGCCGCTGGCGCGGTGAGGCGGGTGGCGGGGCCGCGGTCAGCTGCCGCGCAGCTCGCCGCTGCCGAGCTCGACGAGGCCGCTCTCGTAGGCGGCGACGACGATCTGGGTCCGGTTGCGCAGGCCGAGCTTCGACAAGATGCTCGTGACGTGGGTCTTGACCGTGCCCTCGCCGAGGAACAGCTCGCCGGCGATCTCGGCGTTGGTCATCCCGCGCGCGACGAGGCGGGCGACGTCGAGCTCGCGCGGGGTCAGCTCGGCGAGGCGGCCGGTCAGCTGCTCGTCGGGGGTCGGGCGGCGCACGTAGTGCTCGATCAGCTGGCGGGTGACGGCAGGGGAGAGGAGCGCGTCGCCGGCCGCGACGGTGCGGACGGCGCCGACGAGCGAGTCGGGCGCGGTGTCCTTCAGCAGGAAGCCGGCCGCGCCCGCGCGCAGCGCGGCGAGCACGTACTCGTCGAGGTGGAAGGTCGTCACGACCAGCACCCGCACGCCCGGCATCCGCTGCTGCAGGCGGCGGGTCGCCTCGATCCCGTCGACGCCCGGCATGCGGATGTCCATCACGGCGACGTCGGGGCTCGATCTGATGATCTCCTCGACCGCGGCGGCGCCGTCGGCGGCCTCGCCGACGACGCGGATCCCCGGGTCGGCCTCGAGGATCATCTTCATGCCGCCGCGGACGAGGGCCATGTCGTCGGCGACCACCACGCGGATCATCCCCGCATCCTCGCCGCTGCGCGAGCGGCGCGCAACGCCGCATCCGCGAGGCCTCCTCCGACGAAGGTCGCGGCGCGCCTCTGCCGATCGGCAGAGGCGTGGCCGGTCAGGCGGCGACCGGGTGGCGCAGGTCGCGCAGCGTCGCCTCGACGCGGACCAGCTCGTCGAGCAGACCGTCCGCGGCATCGGTCATCGTCTCGTTCGCCTGCACGACGCCGTCGTCGCCGACGAATCTGGCGACGAACGGGATCGGCAGCTCGCCGGCGACGGTCAGCTTCAGCGCCGCGAGCACCGGCTTGATCGCGGTGGCCGCGCGCGTGCCGGCCGACACGCCGCCGTAGCTCACTATGCCGATCGGCTTGTGCTGCCACTCGTGGTGGAGGTAGTCGAGCGCGTTCTTGACCGGCGCGGTGAAGGTGTGGTTGTACTCGGGCATGACGAGCACGACGGCGTCGGCGGCGGCGACCCGCGCGCTCCATGCCTTCGTGTGGTCGTGCTCGTAGCGCTGCAGGCGGGGGTGGTTGGGCTCGTCCATCAGCGGCAGGTCGAGCTCGGCGAGGTCGGCGACGTCGACGTCGAAGCCGCCGTGCGCCTCGGCCCGGGCGCCGAACCAGCGCGCGACCGGAAGGCCGACGCGGCCGGGACGGGTCGAGCCGACGATGATCAGGAGTCGTGGCATCGTTCGAATGTAGTCAAACGATGTTTCGCGGGCGGCGCGCCCCCTCGCTTGGCCGACCGTCGAAGGCTCCGCGGCGCCGGGCGGGAAGCGAGGCGGTGGCGCCTATGCGCTCGGCGCGGCGCGCAGCGCCCTTGGCGGGCGCTCGCCGTCCTCGGGCGCGGCGGCCGCCTCGACGCGGTCGCGGCCGGCCCGCTTGGCGGCGTAGAGCGCGCGGTCGGCGGCGCGCATCAGGCCGTCGGCCTCGAGCGCATGCAGCGGCAGCACCGCGACGCCGAACGAGGCGGTCAGCGTCACGCCGGGGAAGGGGAGGTCGATCGCGGCGATCGCTCTGCGCAGCTGCTCGGCGACGGCGAGCGCGCCCTCCAGCGGCGTGTCGGGGAGCAGCACCGCGAACTCCTCGCCGCCGCTGCGGGCCGGCAGGTCCGACTCGCGCAGCTCGCTCAGCAGCGCGTGGCCGACCGCGGCGAGCGCCTGGTCGCCGGCGTCGTGGCCGTGCGTGTCGTTGAGCTGCTTGAAGTGGTCGAGGTCGAGCAGCACGAGCCCGAGCGAGCTGCGCGAGCGCGCGGTCTGGGCGAGCATCCGCTTGAGCGCGTCCTGCAGCGCCCAGCGGTTCGGCAGGCCGGTGAGCGCGTCGGTCATCGCGCGTGACTGGGCGAGCGCGAGCGTCCGCAGGCCCGACAGGATCGGCGCGGCCTGCGCGAGGCTGTCGGCGATCACCCGCTCGTCGCGTTCGCGCACGCGCGGCACCTCGGCGTCGTCGTGCTCGACGAGCACGGAGCCGATCACGCGGTCGGCGACCAGCAGCGGACGGCAGCTGGTCGCGCGGCAGTCGCCGCAGACGGCGCAGGCGACGAGCGGCTCGCCGGCTCTGCGGACGTGGGTGCTGCCGCGGCGGATCGCGAGGCAGTCGCGCGGTCTCGCGTCGACGATCCCAGGCGCCAGCGGCGAGTCGGGCGGCAGCGGCGTGCCGGCCTCGAGCCTGTCGTCGGCGTCGCTGCGGCGCAGCACCGTGACGGTCGTGCCCGCGAGCGAACGCTCGAGGTGGCGCTTCAGCAGCGCGTCGGCCTCGCTGGAGTCGACCGCGGACTGCATCGCGCTCGCGAACTCGGCCTGGGCCTCGGCGTAGCGGCGGCGGCGGTTGGCGCGGCGGCGGGTGATCGCGAGCCCGGTGCCGCCGAGCGCGACGGTGAGGACCAGCAGGGCGGCGAGCACGCGGAGCAGGATCGCCTCGTCGCGCGCGGCGCGGGCGTCGTCGAGCGCCTCGCGGTAGGCGGCGTTCTGCGCGCGGAAGCGGTCGACCTGGGCGGTGCGCGCTCTCAGCGTGCGCCGGTAGACCGCCGGGTCGACGGTGAAGGTGCTGGCGTCGCGCTCGGCCAGCCGCCGCCAGGCGAGCGCCGTCGTCTGCTGGGCGAGCAGCGCGGCGCGCAGCTCCTCGTCGTCGGTCTGGGACAGCTCGGCCTCGATCAGCGTGTCGAAGCGCGAGCGGGTCGCGCTGTACGCCTGCAGCAGGTCCTCGTCGGCGGTGCTGAGGTACGCCCGCAGACCGGCCTCCTGGTCGAGCATCCCGGTCAGCAGCCGCTGAGAGGCGTCGACCCGCGCGAGCTGCCGGGCGGTCGAGCCGTCGAGTGCCGAGAACAGCACCAGCAGCGCGGCGATCGCGCCGCCGAGCAAGGCGGCGAAAACGGCGTACGGCACGAGGCGACGGACCGACATCCTCCCTGCCATCGGCCAAGATCGCGGGCGGCTTGAGCGGGTTGGCGGCTCGGCGTCGCACGCTGACCGCGGCGGGGCGGGCGGGCGGCGCGGGTGCGGTGGCGGGCACGGGCGCGGCGGGAGGAGCGGGCGGCACGGAGCGCGGCGGGGCCCCGGGCGGCACGGGGCGCGGCGGGGCCCCGGGCGGCACGGGGCGCGCCGGGGCAGGGGCGGCGGGTGGTGCGGGCAATGCGGGGCCGGCCCGCGCCGCCTACCATGGTCGGCCGTGACCGAGCCGACGCGCACCGTCGAGCAGTTCATGGCCGCGCTGGCGCCCGAGCGGCGGGCGGCGGCCGAGGCGCTGCGCGCGACGGTCCTCGCCAACCTTCCCGCCGGGTTCGACGAGACGCTCGACTACGGGATGCTCGCCTACGGCACCGCGCGCGAGCCGGGCGGGGGCGGCGGCCGCCTGTCGCTGCTGTCGATCGCCGACCACGCGCCGTACATGGCGCTCTACGTCAACTGCGTCGAGCCCGGCGGGGAGGAGGCGCTCTACGCCCGCTGGCGCGCGACCGGCACGCCGCTGGAGACGGGCAGCCGCGCGATCCGCTTCCGCCGCCTCGACGAGCTCGCGCTGGGGGTCGTCGCCGAATGGATCGCCGCCCAGTCGCCCGACGCCCTCCGCGCCGCCTTCGCCCGCGCCCGCCGCTGACGCGCGCCGCCCGACCCCTCCGCCGCCCCAGCGCCCCGAGCCCGGACCTCTGTCATCCAGCTGTTGCTCACCAACAGCTCGATGACAGAGGTCCGTCGCTGCCGCGCTAGGGTCGGGGTGATGATCTGGCTTCTGCGTCATGGGGACGCGGCGGCGGCCGCGGAGGGGCAGACCGACGCCGAGCGGCCGCTGACCGAGAAGGGGCGGCGCCAGTCGCGGGCGGCCGGCGCGGCGCTGGCGCGGCTCGGCGTGACGTTCGACGCCTGCCTCGCGAGCCCGCGGGTGCGCGCCGCGGACACGGCGAAGCTGGCGTGCGACGCGCTCGGTGTGACGGTCGAGCTGGAGCCGGCGTTGAGCGGCGGCCGCTTCGACGCCGCGGCGCTGGCGGCGGGACGGGGCGAGCAGGTGCTGCTCGTCGGCCACGAGCCCGACTTCTCGGAGGCGGTCCGAGAGCTGACCGGCGCGGTCGTGAAGCTGCGCAAGGGCGGCCTCGCCGCCGCCGAGCCGGGGACGCTGCACCTGCTGCTGCGCCCCGCCGAGCTGCGCGCGATTGCCGGCGGTTGAGCGGGCGCTGTCGGCCGTCCTCCCGCGCTGTCCGATCGCGGGACGGCGCTCCCCGCCTGCCGGCGCCGATCGCCGGCGTGGGCTACTGCGCCGGGCGATCGCCGGGGCGGCTACTCCGCGGGGCGACGGTCGCTGCGGACGATCCTGCCGGCGAGCGGCCGGTGGCCGGGGTCGGCGGTGCGCAGCGGCGTCATGCTCCGCGGCGTCGGCAGCTCGGTGCCGCAGTTGCCGCAATGCTCGCGGTTCGACCAGTACGCGGCGGTGAAGGTGCGCACGCCGCAACGTGGGCACGCGATGTAGGGCATGACGCCCTCCTCTCGTCCTGAGTCCCCGCTCCCTGGGCGGAGGTGGACGTTATGTACCCGGTCGGAAAATGGGAGGAAACCACCACGGGCGCACACGCGCTCGCGCGCGGAACGGTGCGTTCGCGCTCGGGACCGCAGCCGTCCGGTGGCACGTCCACGCTCGGAAACCCCGGACCGGGTGGCACGTCCGCGCTCCGCAGGCGACGCGGTCGCGCGGCGGCCGCCGGTGTCCTGACTCCGTTCTCTGCCCAACCCTCACCATCACCACCGACGGCGTTGACGGTGCGTCGAGGCGGCTGGTAGACCTGGCATTCAGTCTGATTGCTTCCGGTTGTCTATGTGCGTTTGTGCGCCAGGACTGATGGGTAGCGACCAGCAATGACCGCCGTGGGTCTGCGCGGCGGCGGGGATACGAGCAGGAGGAGAGATGGCGAGGAGCCTTCGCGGCGCCGCGGTCACCGCTGCGCTGATGGGCGCCGCCGCGCTCGCGGCACCGGCCGCGGCGACGGCGCATGGGCAGGGCGACGGCGGCCGATCCCACCACGGCCCGCCGGGACACGACCGCGACCACGTCCGCGGCGGCGCGCATGGCGCCGGCGGCGACCATGGGCGCGGCGGGCCCGGCATCCGTCCCGAGCGGCTCGAGGCCGAGCACGCCCGCGAGCCGCTGGGGCTCGGCAGCGCGCGGCCGCGACTGGGCTGGCAGCTCGACGCCGGCGGCCGGCGCGGCGCCGCGCAGAGCGGCTTCCGGATCGTCGTCGAGCGCGTCGACGCGCGCGGCGGTCGCGCGGCCGCCGCCGGGACCCGCGCGCCCGAGGCGAGCGGTGCGGCGCAGCGGCTCGGCGCCGACGCGCGCGGCGGTCACCGCGTCGTGTGGGACAGCGGGATCGTGCGGTCGCGGGCGCAGGAGGTTCGCTACGGCGGACCGGCGCTCGACTCGCGAACCCGCTACCGCTGGCGCGTCCAGGCGCTCGACGAGCGCGGGCGCCGCGGGCCGTGGAGCCGCGCGGCGACGTTCGAGACCGGGCTGCTCTCGGCCGCCGACTGGCGCGGCAGCTGGATCGGGGCGCCGGGCGCCGACGAGGACCCGGCGGCCGTCGACCTCGCCGGCACGAACTGGATCTGGGAGGACGCCGGCGACCCGCTCTCCGAGGCGCCCGCCGGCAGCCGCTGGTTCCGCCGCGAGCTGACGCTTCCCGCCGGCGCGCGGGTCGCGAGCGCGAAGCTGGTCGTCGACGCCGACGACGGCTTCACCGCCTGGGTCAACGGCAGCGAGGTCTCCGCGACCGATCCCGACCCGGCGAAGGAGAGCTGGCGCAATCCGCAGCTCGCCGACGTGACCGCGCTGCTGCGCGCGGGCGCCAACGCGATCGCGGTCAGAGCGACCAACGGCAGGCCGAGCCCGGCCGGGATGTTCGCCCGCCTCGTCGTCGAGACGGTTGACGGGCAGCGGACGACGGTCGACTCCGACAGCGCGTGGAAGGTCGCCGCGACCGCGCCGGCCGACGGCGACGCCTGGACCCGGCCCGGGTACGACGACACCGCTTGGAGATCGGCGCGCGAGCTGGTCGCCTGGGGCGGCGCGCCGTGGGGCGAGGTCCGCCCGCAGGTCCGCGCTCGCCCCGAGCCGCTGCTGCGCCGGAGCTTCACGCTCGGCGGCGGCCGCGGGAGAGGCGCGAATGCGGCCGCCGGCAAGCGCAGTGCCGCGAGCGCGACCCGCGGCGCCGATCCGGTCGGCCGCGGCCGGCTGCCGGTACGCGCCCGCCTCTACGCCAGCGGCGTCGCGTACGCCGACTTCACGCTGAACGGCCGGCGCGTCACCGACGCCGTGCTCGACCCGGCCTTCGCCCGCTACGACAGACGGGTCTTCGCCGTCACCCACGACGTCACGAAGCTCCTGCGCAGGGGCGAGAACGTGCTCGGTGCGCGGCTCGGGCGCGGCTTCTTCGGCATGCGCCAGGGCAACGCGTGGAACTGGGACAGAGCGCCGTGGACGAGCGAGCCGCGCGTGCGCGCGCAGCTGGAGCTGACCTGGCCCGACGGCCGCGTCGAGACGATCGCGACCGACGGCGCCTGGAAGACCCACGACGGCCCGACCCGCACCGACTCGCTCTACGCCGGCGAGCACTACGACGCCCGCGAGCAGCGGCCCGGCTGGGACGAGCCGGGCTTCGACGACCGCGCGTGGGCGAGCGCCGCCGAGGTGAGAGCGCCGGCCGGCAGGGTCGAGCCGCAGGCGATCGAGCCGATCGTCGTCTCCGGCACGCTCTCGCCGACGGACGTCACCAACCCGAGAGCCGGCACCTACGTCTTCGAGCTGCCGCGCGTGATGGCCGGCTGGGCGCGGATCCACGTCCGCGGCGAGGCCGGCAGAACGGTGACGCTGCGCTACGGCGAGAAGCTGAAGGCCGACGGCACGGTGCAGCACGAGAGCGGCTTCGTGACCGGCGAGTCGCAGGTCGACCGCTACACGCTGAACGGCGATCGACGGGGCGAGAGCTGGGAGCCCCGCTACAGCTACAAGGGGTTCAGATACGTCCAGCTCGACGGCTGGCCGGGGAGCGAGCCGCCGACCGTCGACAACCTCGACGGCCGCGTCGTCCACACCGACCTGACCAGCGTCGGCGATTTCGACAGCGACGATCCGCTGCTGAACCGGATGCGCGAGATCACGCGCACGACCGTGGTCAACAACTACCACGGCATCCCCACCGACACCCCGATGTACGAGAAGAACGGCTGGACCGGCGACGCGATGCTGATGGCCGAGACGCTGCAGCTCGAGTACGACATGCGGCGGCTGCTGCCGAAGTGGGTCGACGACATCGCCGACAGCCAGGGGCCGCAGGGCAACCTGCCGGGGCTCGCGCCCGACAACGGCTGGGGCCTTGGCCCCTACGGCCAGGCGCCGCCGTGGAACGCGGCCTTCCTGCACGTGCCGTGGATCCTCTACGAGCGCTACGGCGACCGTGACGTGCTGGTCGAGCACTACGACGCGATGAAGCGCTACGTCGAGCACGAGCTGACCCGCGCCCGTCCCGACGGCACCCATCCGTCGTTCCTGAACGACTACCTCGCGCCGAGATACGGCAGCGGCAACAGCCCGGAGGACCCGGCGCTCGCCGGCACCGCGTACGCCTTCCGCAACGTCGCGCAGTTCGCGCGGATCGCGAAGGTGCTCGGCAGGGACGACGACGCGGCCCGCTACGAGGCGGCGGCCGCCCGCATCAGGGAGGCGTTCAACGGCGCGTTCCTGAACGGCGCGCGCGACGCCTACGTGACCGCGAGCGATCCCGGCTACCGCCAGACCTCCAACCTGCTGGCGCTCGCCTTCGGGCTCGTGCCGGCCGACGCGGAGCAGGCGGTCGAGCGGCGGCTGCTCGACGAGATCGCCGCGAAGGGCGACCACCTCGACACCGGCGCGCTCGGCACGCGCGAGCTGCTGAGCGAGCTGACCAGACGCGGCCACGGCGAGCTGGCGTACAAGCTCGTCGCGCAGCCGACCTATCCCAGCTTCCGCTTCATCGTCGACCAGGGCGCGACCGCCTGGTGGGAGGGGTGGGAGCCGACCGTCCGCTCCTACGACCACACCTTCGTGCAGGGGACGGTCAACCAGTGGCTGATCGAGCGGGTCGCCGGCATCCGGCCGCTCGCGCCCGGCTACGAGCGGGTCCTGCTGCAGCCCGGCCCGGTCGGCGAGGTCGATCGCGCCCGCGCCGCGACCGCGACGCCGCGCGGAGAGGTCGCGCTCGACTGGAAGCGCTCGCGCGGCGGCCGCTTCGAGCTGCGCGCCGAGGTGCCGGTCGGCGCGACCGCGGTCGTCGACGTGCCGGCCGCCCGCGCGGCCGACGTGCGCGAGAGCGGGCGGCCGGCGGCGCGCGCCGACGGCGTGCGGCAGATCGCGGGAGCCCCGAGCGGCTCCGTCCGATTCGAGGTCGTGAGCGGCTCCTACCGCTTCACGACGGGGAGATGACCATGTCACGCACGATCACGTGCGGCGGCCGCGCGGGCGCGGGTGCGCTCGCGCTGGCCGCCGCGGCGGCGCTCGCGACCGCGGGCGCCGCCGCCCCGGTCGCGCTCGCGGCCGGAAAGCAGGGTGGGGGCGCGGCCGGGAAGCAGGGCGCGGCCGGGAAGCAGGGCGCGGCCGGGAAGCAGGGCGCGGCCGGGAAGCAGGGCGCGGCAGGGAGGTCCGGCAAGCAGCCGCGCGGCGGCCCGGCGCCGTCCGACCCGGCCCGCGCGCTCGGGCTGCCGCCGCTCGACCGCGCCCAGCGCTACAACCTCTCGCCGCCGTCGCGGACGGTGCGGCCGGTCGAGCTGGAGGACGCGACCCCGCTCAACGCCGACTTCGTCACCGCCGCCTCGCCGGCCTCCGAGGAGGCCGGCCACGACCTCGACGCCGACCCGACCAGCAGACGGGCGAAGGTCGGTGGCTCGTGGGTCCGGATCGCCGGCGCCGAGGAGCCGCAGGCCGAGTTCTCCTACCGTCTGCTGCGACCGCAGGGCGGCGGCGACCTGCGGCTGCGGATCGAGGAGGCCGGCGCGGAGCGAGCGCAGTACGACGTGCTCGTCAACGGCGTGAAGGTCCACCGCCGCGGGATCACCCCACGCGAGCGCGGCGTCTACGGCGGCCAGGTCGGGCTCGTCCACTACGAGATCGACGTGCCGCGCAGCGCGCTGCGCCGCAGCGGCGGACGAGACACCTTCAAGCTGACCTTCCGCAACGCCGACGACCCCGGACCGGGCGCGCGGATCGCGCAGGTGTGGGCGATCGCCCGCGGCGGCCGCGACGCGCCGGCGCCGTACGGCGGCACCGTCAAGAACCCGCGCGCGCTGGTCGACGGCCGCGGCAGCGCGACGCTGCGCGGCGACGTGCTGAGCCGCCCGTACGTGCTGCTCGACTTCGGCCGCGAGGTCGGCGGCGACGTGACCGTCCGCGCCAAGAAGCTCTCCGGCTCGCCGAAGGTCTCCTTCGCGTTCTCCGAGTCGAAGCAGTTCATGACGAGCGCCTCCGACTACTCGGCCGACCCGGTCGGGGTGATCACGGAGACGGAGACGGTCAAGGTCCCGAACGGCACGAGCACGATCTCGCCGCCCGACGGCCGCGGCGGCTTCCGCTACCTGATGGTGTGGCTGAGCGGCCCGGGCGCCGTCGAGCTGTCGGACCTGAAGCTGAGCTTCGACGCGGCGCCGCTGCAGAGAGACCTGCGCGACTACGCCGGCGCCTTCCTCTCCTCCGACGACCAGCTCAACCGCTTCTGGTACTCGGGCGCATACACCGTCCAGCTGTCGACGATCGACCCGCAGACCGGCCGCCGCTACCCGGCCGAGCCCGGCCCGCCGCGCAACGACGCGAGAGTCGGCGACGGCCCGTCTGTGATCGTCGACGCCCCCAAGCGCGACCGCTTCATCTGGGGCGGCGACCTCGTGATCGCCAACCCGGTCGCCTACCTCACCACCCACGACACGACGAGCGCCCGGCTCGCCTTCGACTGGCTGGCGCAGAAGCCGCGCGGCAACGGCCAGCCGTCGGGCGTCTACCTCCCGCTGCCCGGCGATCAGGGCTGGTCGTACAACTGGGGCGAGTACGCGCTCTGGTGGATCGTCAACTACGAGACCCACTGGCGCTACAGCGGCGACCGCGCGTTCCTCGACCGATGGTTCGACCAGCTCGTCGGCGCGGTCGGCTGGGCGCAGGCGAACGTCGATCCCGCCGACGGCCTGCTGGTCACGCCCGGCGACGCGGCCGGCCACTGGGGCTACAGCCTTGGCGGCAAGGAGGCCTACAACAACGCGCTGCTCGTCCACGCGCTGAGAGCCGGCGCGCGCACCGCCGAGGCGAAGGGCCGCGGCGACCTCGCGCAGCAGTGGCTGGCGCTCGCCGACAGGACGGCCGCGGCCGTCAACGGGAAGCTGTGGGACGAGGCGGCCGGCGCCTACGTCGTCCAGCCCGGCTCGACCGCCCATCCGCAGGACGCCAACGCGATGACGGTGCTCGCCGGCGTCGCGACGGGCGACAGGGCGCAGCGGGTGCTGTCGCACCTGAAGTCCGGCTGGACGGCGATCGGCTCGCCGAGCGTCGACCGGGAGGGGACCGCGGTGCCGCGCTACGTCAGCCCGTTCGTCTCCTCGTTCGAGCTCGACGCGCTCGCCGGCAACGGCCGGATCGACGACGCCGTCGAGCTGCTGCGGCGCACGTGGGGCCACATGCTGCGCGGCGACCAGACCGGCACCTTCTGGGAGAACATCTCGCTGACGGGCGGACCGCAGCTCGGCTCGTACACGTCGTACGCGCACGGCTGGGGCGCCCACCCGACGGCCTTCCTGACCGGCACCGTGCTCGGCGTGCAGCCCAGCGGGCCCGGCTACTCGTCGTTCACCGTCGCGCCGAACCCGCCGCGCGGACTGAGCTGGGCCCAGGGCCGCGTCCCGACGCCGCGAGGCGACATCGACGTCGCCTGGAAGCGCGGGCGCGACGGGCGGCTGGCGCTCGTCGTCGAGGCGCCGGCCGGCACGACCTACGACGTGCGGCTGCCGGGCGGCGAGCGCCGCACCGGCCTGAGCGGCACGACCACGACCAAGGAGGCGACGCGATGAGCGCCCGCAGCAGGACGGCCGCCGCGGCGGCCGGGACGATCGCACTCGCGCTCGGCGTGGGCGCGGTGGCCGTGGCCGGCGCCGGCGTCGCGGGCGCGGCGCCGGGCGGTTCCGGCAAGCCCGGCAGCGACGCCGCTGCGGTGGGCGGCAAGAGCGCCGGCGGCAAGGCGGCTCAGGCGCAGGGCGTCGTGGCGACGCCGGGCGGCGGAAGATCCGCCCAGGGCGGCAACGGCCGCGGGCCGGGCAGAGGCGCCGCCGCCCGCACCGCCCCCGCCGCCGACCCGCGCGGACCGTGGCGCGACGCCGACCACCGGCCGCGCAGAGGCCGCTGGCGCGACTATGTGCTCGCGCCGTCGAGCCGCCTGCTCGCGCCCGAGTCGGTGATCCAGGCGGCGCCGCGGGCCGGCGCGATCGACGGCGACCCGGACGCGGCGCTGCGCGCCGACGGCCGCGCGGTGACGCTGACGAACGTCGGCGACCGCACCGGATCGCCGCTGCTGGCGGTCGACTTCGGGCAGGAGGTCGGCGGCCACCTGCGCGTGACGGTGACCGGCGCGACCGGGGAGACGAGACTGCGCGCGTGCTTCAGCGAGTCGCGCCGGTACCGCGCGCTCGGCAGCCGCAACGACGGTCAGGCGAGATTCGCGCCGGGCTGCGACACCGCGAACATCTGGGTCGGCTTCCCCGGCCAGGCCTACACCTACGACGTCGACAGCCATGGGCTCGAGCTGCCGTCCTCCCTGCCGGGCGAGGCGCGCGACGGGATCCTGCGCGGCGGCTTCCGCTACGCGACGCTGTTCCTCGACGGCCCCGGCTCGGTCTCGGTCGACGCGATCTCGCTCGACTACACGCCCGAGCCGTCGCGCAGGGACCCGTCGAGGCTGGCCGGCTGGTTCAACAGCTCCGACGCGCAGCTGAACAAGATCTGGCATGCCGGCGTCTACACGGTGCAGACGAACACCGACCGTGCGGACACCGCCAAGTCGTGGCCGTACAGAGCGGGGGAGACCGACCACGCCGACGGGCAGCTCGCGGGCCTCAGACCCGACGACGAGGTGATCTACGACGGCGCCAAGCGCGACCGGCTCGTCTGGCAGGGCGACCTCGCCGTCCAGAACCCGGTCGCGTACGTGTCGACGTGGAACGTGCGGGCGGCCGAGAACTCGCTGACCCACCTCGCCGGCCAGCAGCTGGAGGACGGCTTCGTGCCGGGCTCGTCGCAGATGGGCCAGCACAACGCCAACGAGCGGCGCACCTACGGCGAGTACGTCACCTGGTTCGTCTTCAACATGCACGAGCACTGGCGCTACACCGCCGACCGCGCCTACCTGCGACGGGTCTGGCCGGCGCTGGAGCGGGCGACCGCGTGGCTGGAGAGCGTCCGCAGACAGGACGACGGCGGCCTGATCGGCTTCGGCCGCGTCGGCTCCTGCGGCCACTACGGCTACTCCGACTGCGGCCACGAGACCTACGTCAACGCGCTCTACGCCCGCAACCTCGACCAGATGGCGGCGATGGCGAGGGCGCTCGGCGACGGCGCGGCGGCGAGAGCGTACGCCGCTCGCGCCGGAGTCGTGCGCAGAGCGATCGAGTCGCAGCTGTGGGACGAGCAGGCCGGCGCCTACCGGCTCAGCCGCGAGCTGCCGGACGTCCATCCGCAGGACGGCAACGCGATCGCGATCCTCGCCGGCGTCGCGCGCGGCGACAGAGCGAGCCGGGCGCTCGCCTTCCTGCGCGCGAGCTCGTGGGGTCGCTACGGCGCGCTGACGGTCGGCCCGGACGAGCCGAACCCGTCGCTGCCGCCGTTCTACGCGCCGCTGCCGAGCGGCTTCGAGGCGGAGGCGCGCTTCGGCGTCGCGGGCGACGCCCGCGGCCTGGAGGACGCGACGGCGCTGCAGCTGATCCGCCGCTTCTGGGGCCACCAGCTGCGGCAGGACCCGGGCAGCACCTTCTGGGAGCACATGCAGCCGAGCGGCTATCCGAACCTGTCGCAGTTCTCGAGCCTCGCGCACGGCTGGGCGAGCGCGCCGACCGTCGTGCTGACGCAGAGAGTGCTCGGCGTGACGCCGACGGCGGCCGGCTACGAGCGGTTCGACGTCGCGCCCTACCCGGCCGACGTCGACTGGGCCGAGGGCAGCGTGCCGACCCCGCACGGGGCGATCGCGGCCGACTGGCGCCGCAGCGGCGACGGGCTCACGCTGTCGCTGCGCGTGCCGGGCGGCACGACCGGCCGCGCCTCGCTGCCGACCTTCGGCCGCACGATCGAGGTGCGGCTCGGCGGGCGGCTCGTGTGGGACGGCAGACGGGCGCGGGTGCCCGGCGTCGCGCGGGAGGGCGACCGGATCGTCGTCGCCGGCCTGGAGCGCGGCTCGCACACGCTGCGCAGCCGCGCGATCGGCGCGCCCGCGCGCGACGAGGTCCGCCTCGTCGTCACGCCGCGGGCCAAGACGGTCGAGCCGGGCGACCTCGTCGCGGTCAGAGTCGGCTTCTCCGGCATCGCCTCCGGCAGGCTCGCCGGCGAGCTGACGACCTCGGTCTCCGACCCCGAATGGGAGGTCAGCCCGCGCAGCACGAGCTTCGCGGTCAAGAGCGACGGCCGCCCGGTCGTGACCGAGAAGACGGTCTGGGTCGTCGTCCCCGACGATGCCGGCTCCGGCAGACGAACGGTGACGGTGCGGGTTCGCACGCGCGGCGGCGCGACCGCGACCGGCACCGTCGCGCTGTCGCTGACGGAGTCGAGAACGCTCTACGGCTTCGAGGAGGGGACCGACGGCTGGGCGCCCGGCGAGAACGTCGCCAGGGTCGCGCGCGTCGCGTCGTTCCCGAACGGTCCGGGCCGGCCGTTCGAGGGCGGCGGCGCGCTGGAGGCGGCGTCGAGAACGGTCGCCGCCTCGGAGTGGAAGCGCGTCTTCGTCACGCCGGAGAGACCGCTCGACCTGACCGCGGCGAGCGAGCTGCACGCGATGGTGAACGGCTACGGCGGCGCGCCGGGCGCGAGCGGCTACGAGGCGGTCGTGACGGTGACCGGCGCCGGCGGCGAGACGAGGACGACGACCGCCGACGTCCAGGCCGACGCCTGGAACCGCGTCGCCGTCGACCTCACCGGCTGGGCCGGCCGCTCCGCCGTCTCGCGCATCGAGGTCGGCTTCCGCGCGAAGGGCTCGACGACCGGCTGGTCGATGAGCTTCCAGGTCGACGCCGTGGGGGTGACGAGCGGGTAGCGCGCGGCGCGCCCTTCGCTCGCGCCGCGCGCTGGCGCGGGCGGTGCGCGGTGCGGGCGCCGGGCGGTGCGGGCGGTGCGCGGCGCGGGCGGTGCGCGGCGGTGCGTGGTGCGGGCGGTGCGCGGCGGTGCGCGGTGCGGGCGGTGCGCGGCGGTGCGCGGTGCGGGCGGTGCGCGGCGGTGCGCGGTGCGGGCGGCGAGGCCGCCGCGCGGCCTGTCCGTCCGCGGGGTGGGGCGCGCGGCGCGCCCGTCGCGCAGCGCGGCGCGGCGCGGTGGCGCCGGCAGGGCGCTGCGCCGTCGCGCCCGCCGTGCCGACTGCGGTGGCGCCGGCACGGCTCGCGCCGGCGACGTACGATGCGCGCGTGAGCGCCACCGACCCGCAGCCGACGTCCGTCGCCACCGCGGTCGGCGCGGCGCTCGCCGCCGCCGGCGTGCGGGTCGTCTTCGGGGTGCTCGGCAGCGGCAACCTCGTCGCGACCAACGCGCTGGTCGACGGCGGGGCCCGCTTCGTCGCCGCCCGCCACGAGGGCGGCGCCGCGACGATGGCCGACGGCTACGCGCGCGTCAGCGGCGAGGTCGGCGTCGTCTCGGTCCACCAGGGACCGGGCCTGACGAACGCAATGACAGGGATCGCCGAGGCGGTCAAGAGCCGCACGCCGCTGCTCGTCCTCGCCGCCGACACCCCGGCCGCCGCGCTCACCTCCAACTTCCGCATCGACCAGGGCGGGATGGTCGCGGCCGTCGGCGCGGTCGCCGAGCGCGTCCATGGCCCGGCGGCCGCGGTCGCCGACGCCCTCCGCGCGCTGGGCCGCGCCGCCGCCGAGCGCCGCCCGGTCGTCCTCAACCTCCCCCTCGACGTCCAGGCCGCCCCGCTGCCCGAGCCCCCACCCGCCCCCGCGGGGAGGAGTGGCGTTCTGGGGGGCCATATCACCCCCAGAACGCCACTGGTCGGCGCGGGCGCGAGCGGCGCGGCACTGGTGGGCGGGAGCGGCTCGGCGCGGGCGGGCGCGAGGGGCGCGGCGCGGGCGGTGGCCGGGGCGGCCGCGCGCGGGGCGGCGCCGGTCGCGGTGCCGTCGGCCGACGCGGTCGCGCGGGCGGCGGCGCTGCTGGCGGGTGCGGAGCGGCCGGTCGTCGTCGCCGGGCGCGGCGCGGTGCTGGCCGACGCGGGCCCGGCGCTGCAGGCGCTCGCCGAGCGGGCCGGCGCGCTGCTGGCGACCTCGGCGCCGGCGAACGGGCTGTTCGCGGGCGATCCGTTCGCGCTCGGGATCGCGGGCGGCTTCGCCTCGCCGCTGGCGCAGGAGCTGCTGCCGCAGTGCGACCTCGTGCTCGCGGTCGGCGCGACGCTCAACCACTGGACGACCCGTCACGGCACCCTCTTCGGCGACGCGCCGGTCGTCCAGGTCGACGTCGATCCGGCTGCCGGCCAAGAGCCCCACGGCCCCCGCGCGCTCGTCCTCCCCGGCGACGCCCGCGCCACCGCCGAGCTGCTCGCCGCGGCGCTCCCGCACGCGGAGCCGCCTGCGCCGCGCGTGGCCGCGCCCACCCCGGCCGCGCACGCCGAGCCGCCCGGGTCCGCGCCGCCCGTGCACGCCGCACCGTCCTCCTCGCCCGCGCCCGCGCCGCCCGCCGGCCCCGCCACCGGCTGGCGCACGCCGGAGACCGCCGCGCTGATCGCCTCGCGCCGCTGGCGCGACGAGCCGGCGGAGACCGCGATCGCGGCCGAGGCGACCGCCGTCGCGCGGGCGGCCCGCGACGCCGCGCTCGCGACCACCGGGGGCGGCGCCGCGCTCGATCCCGGCCCCTTCGCCGACCCGGCCGCGCTCACGAAGCGGCTCGACGAGCTGCTCCCGGCCGACCGCGTCGTCGCCGTCGACTCCGGGCACTTCCTCGGCTGGCCGGCGATGTTCCTCGGCGTCGCGGAGGCGCGCGCGTGGGTCTTCCCGAACGGCTTCCAGGCGGTCGGCCTCGGCCTCGGCTGCGCGATCGGCGCGGCGCTCGCGCGGCCGGAGCGCGTCACGGTCGCCGCGCTCGGCGACGGCGGCTGCTTCATGGCGCTGCCGGAGCTGGAGACGGCCGCCCGCCTGCGCCTCAAGCTGCTGGTCGTCGTCTACGACGACGCCGCGTACGGCGCCGAGGTCCACCACTTCGGGCCGTCCGGCCACGCGGTCGCGGGTGCGCAGTTCCCGGCTGCCGACCTCGCCGCGCTCGGCCGTGCCGCCGGGGCCGAGGCGGTCACGGTCCGCGACGCCGCCGACCTCGTCGCCGTCGAGCGGTGGCTCGCCGCCGGCGCCGACGGCCCGCTCGTCGTCGACGCGAAGGTCGACCCGACGCTCTGCGCCGCCTGGCTCGAGGACGCCTTCAAGGGCGGCGGATGAGCGGCGCACCACCGACCGCAACCAGGAGAGAGAAAGCGATGTCCCATCCCGTCACCGCGCTGATCGACGCCCTTGGGGACGCCTCGGCGCAGGTCGTCGACCTGACGCAGCCGCTGAGCGAGCGGACGCCCGTGATCCAGCTGCCGCCGCCGTTCGAGAACACGCCGCCGCTGCGCCGCCGCGAGCTGAGCAGATACGACGACAGAGGCCCGATGTGGGCGTGGTCGGTGCTGGAGATCGGCGAGCACACCGGCACCCACTTCGACGCCCCGATCCACTGGGTCAGCGGCAGGGAGGGCGAGGACGTCGCGTCGGTTGCGCCGAGCAGGCTGATCGCCCCGGCGGTCGTCGTCGACCGCCGCGCCGAGGTCGAGCGCGACCCCGGCTATCTCCTGACCGTCGACGAGCTGCAGCGCCACGAGCGCGAGCACGGCCGCATCCCCGACGGCTCGTGGCTGCTGTTCCGCACCGGCTGGGAGTCGCGCGCGCAGGACGCCGAGGCGTTCCTCAACGCCGGCCCCGACGGCCCGGTCACGCCCGGCCCCGACGCGGCCGCGGCCCGCTGGCTCGCCGAGGAGCGGGCGATCGTCGGCTTCGGCGTCGAGACCGTCGGCACCGACGCGGGCGCCGCCGGCGGCTTCGACCCGCCCTTCCCGGCCCACAACTACCTGCTCGGCGCGGGGATCTACGGCCTCACGCAGCTCGCCAACCTCGGCGAGCTGCCGGTGACCGGCGCGCTGCTCGTCGTCGCGCCGCTGAAGCTCGTCGACGGCACCGGCAGTCCCGCGCGCGTGCTTGCGATCGTGCCGTCGTAGCGGGCGACCCAGCGGCTCGCGGCAGCCCGCGCGGCCGGCTCGGTCAGCCGCGCGCGGCGCGCTCGGAACGTCCGCGCATCCCGTTCGGGAGGCCGCGCGCGGCGCGCTCGGAAAGCCCGCGCATCCCGCTCGGCTGGTCGCGTTCGGCGCCCGGCCCCCCGCTCCGTCCGCCCGCTGACCCGGCGGTGGTCGCGCCGACCGCCGCCGGGCATCCATCCGGTGGCGCCTCGGGCGCCCCACCCGCCACGCGACTCCACCGGAGCGAAAGAGATGTACGCCACGACCGACCACCTGCCGCCGTTCTGGGGCGGCCCGGGGACTTCGAGCTTCGCGCGCCCGCGCGACGCGCGCGTGCTGGCGTTCACGCGCGAGCAGGCCGCCGACGCGCTCGCGGGCCGCACCGTCTGGTGCATCGCGGCGCTGCCGTCGGGGATCGCCGCCGCCGAGGCGGTCGAGGCATGCCTCTGCCGACCGCAGGAGGAGCGGGTGACGACGGGCTGGCGCGGGGTGGAGGCGGGCGCCGAGCTGCGGCGGCTCGCTGGACGCATCGACGCGATGCTCGCCGGCGCCGTCTCCGCAGCCGCCGAGCTCGGCGAGCGCGAGCGGGCAGAGTACGCCGAGGCGGTCGCCGACGGCGAGGAGCTGCTCGGCGACGAGGTCGCCGCCGACGACGTCGTCGTCCTCCACGACGCGCTCGCCGCGGTCGTCGCCGAGGCGGCGCGTGCCCGCGGCGCCCACGTCGTCCGCCATCTGCACGGCCACGGACCGCATCGCGCCGGCGCCGCCGCCGCGCGCGGCTTCCTCGGCGGCTTCGACCGCGGCGTCGACGCGTGGGTGGCGACCGGCCGCGAGGAGGTCGTCGCCGCGATGCCGTCGCCCGGCCACGTCGATCGCAAGCACGCGGCCGAGCGCGGGGAGGAGGCGCCCGGCCTCTGCTGGCGCGCCGTCCTCGGCGACGTCGTCTCCGAGGACCGCGAGGAGCACGTCGGCGGCACGATCGGCGTCCGCCCGCGCGTCGCCGCCCGCTGAGCAGGGGAGCATTGGCTTTCCGCACGTGCTGAGCACGTGCGGAAAGCCAATGCTCGGCCGGGACCGGCGTCACAACCGCGTGGGGCTGCTCGTATTGGGGATGTGGACACGGGGCGACAGGGGGTCGAGGAGAGCGACGGCGAGCTGCTGCGCGACTGCGCCGAGCGGCCCGAGGCGTTCGCGCGCCTCTACCGCCGCCATGTCGACGCGCTGCTGCGCTATCTCGTCGCACGGACCGGTCGGCCGGAGCTGGCCGCCGACGTCTGCGCCGAGACCTTCGCCCGCGCGCTGGAGCGGGCCGACCGCTACGACCCGGCGCGCGGGCCGGGTCGCGCGTGGCTGTTCACGATCGCCGGCTCGGTGCTGGTCGACGGCGCGCGGCGCGGCCGGGTCGAGGCCCGCGCCCGCCGGCGGCTCGGGATGCCGCCGCGCGAGCTGACCGACGCCGACATCGAGCGGATCGAGGAGCTGGTCGACGCCGGCCGCGGCCTCGACCCGGCGGCGCTCGTCGCCGACCTGCCGGCCGACCAGCGCGACGCGGTGCTGGCGCGGATCGTCGAGGAGCGCCCGTACGCGGAGATCGCCGCCGATCTGGAGGTCTCCGAGGCGGTCGTGCGCCAGCGCGTGAGCCGCGGACTCGCGACGCTGCGCGCGCGGATCGGGGAGGGACGATGAGCTTCCTCGACGAGCTGGAGCGCGACCTGCTCGACGCGGCCGAGCGCCGCCGCCGCGCGCGGCGGGCCGCCGCCGGCGTGCGCGCGCGGCGCCGCTTCGGCCTCCACGCCCTGCGCCGCGTCGCCCTCGCGACGGCGCTGTTCGCGCTGATCGGCGCCGCGACGGCCGGCGCCGGGCTGCTGCTCCTGCGCGGCTCGGTGATCCCCGGCCCCGCGACGCGCGACGTGCCGCCTGATCAGCTGCCGCTGCCGGGCACGGCGAGAGCGACCGGCCTGACCGCCGACGATCCGGAGCCGGGCCGGCCGCCGTGGACGCTGCGGCTGGCGCGCTCCTCGACCGGCCTTCTCTGCTCGACGGTCGGTCAGCTCGACGACGGCCGCTTCGGCCTCGTCGGGCTGGACGGTCGCTTCCGCGCCTACTCCGAGCGGATCGTCGACAGCTGCGGCGAGCAGCTCAGCGGCGAGCGCGCCTCGCTCGTCGGCGCCCGCGTCTTCGACGCCGACGACCCGCAAGAGGTCCGCACGGTCGTCAACGGCGTCGCCGGCCCGGCGCTCAGAGCGGTGTCGCTCGAGGCCCGCGGCAGAGCCCGTGAGCTCCCGATCGGCCCCGGCGGCACCTTCCTCGCCGCCCTCGCCGGCTATCCGGAGGACAGCGGCGTCGAGGTCGAGCTGCGCTTTGCGAGCGGCCACGTCGAGCGTCATGCGTTCGGGCGCTCGGATCGAGTCGTGCTCGACCCGGACGGCGGCCAGGCGTGGAAGACGTGGGCGCTCGGGATCGGCAACGACCGGCGCACCTGCGTCAGCTTCTCGCTCGCCCGGATCAGCGACGAGAACATCATCAGTCCGCGCGCCTGCGGGGTGCTGCGGCGCGAGGGCCGCGAGCGCCGCGGCCATTTCTTCGCCGTCCGCCGGCTGGTTCCCGGAACGCCGGCGGAGCCGCCCGGTCAGGGCTGGCGCGACCATCCGCCGCGGACGGCCGTCTGGGGAGCGGTCGGCGATGAGGTCGACGCCGTCGAGGTCTCCGGCCCCGGCGGGCTCGAAGCGCGACCGGCGATCGGCGACTCGCGCGCCTTCCTCGCCGTCTTCGGCGGCGACGTCGACCCGGCGTCGCTGGCCGTCACGCTCCGCTACGACGACGGGCGCGTCGTCCGCAGCAGAGGGAGCGTCAACCTCGTCGACAGAAGGATGCCGTTGAGATGACCCGCCGCCCGCTGCTCGTGCTGTCGTTCGTCGCCGCGCTCGCCGGCCTGCTCGTCGCGATCGCGCTGGCGCTGGCGATCCCGTCGACGCGCGACGCCGCCGCGGTCGCGGCCGGGCAAGGCGATCCGCTGGCGCCCATTCCCCCGCGGTCCGTCGCCGCGGCCGACCCGGCCGACCCTGTCGTCGCGCCGGCGTTGCGCGAGCCGCCCGAGCTCGACCTCGTGGTCCTGAGACCGGTCGCGCCGCCGCGCGTCGAGGCGACAGCGGCCGATCCGCTCGGCGGGCCGCGCTGGGCGGTGCGGACCTTCACCGCCGACCGCTTCTCGCGGCGGCCGAACGGGCGCGGGCTGTATCGGATCGGCAAGCCGACGCTGTGTGCGCAGCTCGGCCGCGTGCTCGGCGGCAGATTCGGCTGGGTCGACGCCGCCAACCGCTGGCGGCCGGTCGCCTTCAGCTTCATCGCGGCTCCGATCGCCTGCATGCGCAGGGGCCAGGATCCGAGAGTCGAGCTGACGACCCGCATCAGCGATCCTGCCGCGGGCTCCGCACGTCCGCTCAACACGGTCGTCTGGGGGATGGCGGGCGAGCCGGCGCGCGCCGTCGCGACGATCGGCGGCCGCCGTCTCCAGGCGGCCGAGACGGCGCACGGCGTCGTGCTGGCGGTCTCGCCGGCGAGCGAGCGCCATCCGGAAGGAGAGATCGAGCTGCGCTACCGCGACGGCCGCCGCAAGCTCGTCGGCGTCTCGCCGTTCGCGGAGGCCGTGCGGCACTACCGCCGCTCGACCGGCCGCGACGACGGCGGCGCGCGGCTGCTCGCCGATCCGAGCGACCCGTTCGCGGTCGACTACCGCATGCCCGACCCCGACGGCGGGCTGCCGTGGGGGATCGCCGTCGCGCGCAGACGCGACGGCGGCTGGTGCCGCGTCGGGATGGGCCGGATCGTCGGCGGCCGCGTCGGCGTCGTCGACCTGCGGCTCGGCACCTTCGGCGACACCTGGCCGGAGGCCGACTGCATCCGCTACCCGCACCCGCTGCCGGTTCCGACGGAGCGCAGGCCGCTGCGGGTCATGTACGGCGCCGGCTGGGGCGGCGGCCCTGCCGAGCCGGTGGAGGAGCGCATGTCGGCGTCGGAGGATCCGGCGCGGGTCGCGCGCCGGACGCTCGAGGGCCGCACGGTCGTCTCCGGCGTCGCCCATCCCGACGTCGTCTCGGTGACGATCGCGACGCCGCGCGACGTCCGCACGATCACGCCGTCGAGACGGGCGCGCCTCTTCGCCGTGATCTACGACGGCGACTTCCCGACCGGCGAGATAGCGGTCAGCGCGCGGATGCGCGACGGCAGCGTCCACAGAGAGCCGCCGCTCCGAAGCTGGTTCTGAGCGAGCGTTCCGGCCGCGCCGAAGCGCGCGCCTCACCGCCGCCCCGGCGGATGCCCGACCGGCGCGCGGGGTAGCGTCGGCGACATGGGAGCGTTCAGGAGAGTGGTGCGCGCTCGCGCCGGGGCGCCGCGGCCGCCTCACGCCGGCGGGACGGCCGGAGTCGAGGCGGAGGTGCAGCAGCGCAGAGAGGCCGGGCTGAAGAAGGCGATCGGCCGCAACATGCTGCTGTTCTTCGTCGTCGGCGACGTGCTCGGCGCCGGCATCTACGCGCTGGTCGGCGAGGTCGGCGGCCGCGTCGGCGGCGCGATCTGGACCGCCTTCGGCGTCGCGCTCCTGCTCGCCTTCCTGACCGCCTTCGCCTACGCGGAGCTGGTGACGAAGTACCCGCGCGCGGCCGGCGCGGCGCTGTACGTCAACAAGGCCTTCCGGATGCCGTTCCTGACCTTCCTCGTCGCCTTCGCGGTGATGGCGTCGGGGATCACCTCGGCGGCGACGCTGTCGACCGCGTTCGGCGGCGACTACCTGAAGGAGTTCGTCTCGCTGCCCGGGGTGCTCGCCTCGCTGATCTTCATCGTCGTCGTCGCGCTCGTGAACTTCCGCGGCATCTCGGAGTCGGTCAAGGTCAACATCGCGCTGACGTGCATCGAGCTGGCCGGCCTGCTGCTGATCGCCGTGATCGCCGCCGCGGCGGTCTTCAACGGCGACGGCGACACCGGGCGCGCGTTCGAGTTCAAGTCGGGCGAGACGGTCCCGATCGCGATCCTCGCCGGCGCCGCGCTCGCCTTCTACGCGCTGATCGGCTTCGAGGACTCGGTCAACGTCGCCGAGGAGACCGAGCATCCGCAGCGCGACTACCCGCGCGCGCTGTTCGGCGGCCTGCTCGCGGCCGGCGCGATCTACCTCGTCGTGACGGTGCTCGCCTCGATGGCGGTGCCGACCGACCGGCTCGCCGGCTCCAGCGGCCCGCTGCTGGAGGTGGCGCAGGTCGGGCCGCTGTCGATCGACACGAAGATCTTCGCGCTGATCGCGCTGTTCGCGGTCGCCAACGGCGCGCTGATCAACATGATCATGGCCTCGCGGCTCGTCTATGGGATGAGCCGGGAGGGGATCGTGCCGCGCTTCTTCGGCGGGGTCCACAGCGAGCGCCGGACGCCCCTGGCGGCAATCGTCTTCACGACCGCGCTCTGCATGGTCCTGATCGCGATCGGGACGCTCGAGAAGCTCGCCGACACGACCGTGACGCTCCTGCTGTGCGTCTTCATCCTCGTCAACGTCTCCGTGCTCGTCCTGCGCAGAGACCGCGTCGAGCACGACCACTTCCACGCGCCCGCCGTCATCCCGGTGGTCGGCGCGATCATCTGCGCGACGCTGCTGACCCAGCAGCCGACCTCGACCTTCCCCTTCGCCGGCGGGCTGATGCTGCTCGGCGTCGTCCTCTACTTCGTCAGCCGCGCCGCGACCGGCCCGGTCTCCGTCGACACCGCAGTGCTGGAGAAGGTCGAGGCGCCGGGGGAGGAGCGGTAGCGGGGGCGCCGCCGCTCAGCGTCCCCGCGCCAGCTCCCCGCGCCGCGCGGCGAGATGGGCGCGCACCGCCTCGTTGCGGGAGAGCGCGAGCGCGCGGTCGTAGGCGGCGAGCGCCTCCTCCTCGCGCGCCAGCGCGCGCAGCAGCTCGGCGCGCGCGAGGTGAGGCTGAGGGCTGTGCGGCAGCGCCTGCTCGACCCCGTCGAGCAGCGGCAGCGCGGCGGCGGGCCCGTCGGCCTCGCTGACCGCGACCGCGCGCGCCAGCCGCACCGCCGGCGTCGGCTTGACCGCCTCCAGCTGCCCGTACAGCGCCGCGATCGCCGGCCAGTCGGTCGCCGCCGCGGTCGCGGCGCGGTCGTGCTCGGCCGCGATCCGCGCCTCCAGCAGGTAGGGGCCGGGAGCGGCCGCATCCGCCGCCGCGCCGGCGCCGCGTGCCGCCGCACGCGCGCCGCGTGCCGCCGCGCCCGCGCCGCGTGCCGCCGCGCCCGCGCCGCGTGCCGCCGCGCCCGCGCCGCGTGCCGCCGCGCCCGCGATGCTCGCTGCCGCGACCGCTTCCAGCTCCGCCGCGCGCAGCAGCGCGAGGCCCTCCGCGATCTCGTCGCGCCGCCACCGCGTCCGGTCCTGGTCGGGCAGGCGCACGAGCCGGCCGCGGGCGTCGACGCGGGCGTCGCGGCGGGCGTGCTGGAGGACGGTCAGCGCGAGCAGCGCGGTCGCCTCCGGCTCGCCGGGGAGCAGCTCGCGCAGCAGCCGCGCCAGTCCGATCGCCTCGGCGCACAGCTCCGCCCGCACGACGCGCGGACCGCTCGACGGCAGATGCCCCTCGGTGAACAGCAGGTAGACGACGGCGAGGACGCTGCCGAGGCGCGCCGGCAGCTCGTCGCCGACCGGGACGCGGTAGGGGATCCCGCTGGCGGCGATCTTGCGCTTGGCGCGCGTGAGGCGGGCGGCCATCGTCGCCTCGGAGACGAGCAGCAGCCGGGCGACGGCGCGTGTCGGCAGGCCGGCGACGTAGCGCAGTGTCAGCGCGAGGCGGGCCTCCGGGGCGAGCGCCGGGTGGCAGCTGGTGAAGATCAGCCGCAGCCGCTCGTCGGGAATCGCCTCCTGCTCCTCCTCGACCTGTTCGCCGAGCCCGCTCACGCCAGGTGGCGGCGCGCCGGCGGCGCCCGCGACACCTGGCGCGGAGCCGGCAGCCGCTGCGGCCGCCGCGCCGCCGTCCTCGTCGACGATCAGCAACGGCAGCGTCCGCGCCTCGGTCCCGGCCCGCCGCAGCCGGTCGCGCGCACGCCGGCGCGCGACCGTCAGCAGCCAGCCGGCCGGGTTGGCCGGGCGGCCGTCGCGCGGCCACTGCCGCAACGCCGCCTCCCACGCCTCCTGCAGCGCCTCCTCGGCGAGCCCGAAGTCGCGCAGCTCGCGCACGAGCAGCGCCAGCAGCCGCGCCGCGTGCTCGCGGTAGAGCGCGTCGAGCGGCGGCGACGGAGCCGCGCCCGCGCCACCGCCCGCGCTCGCGCCGCGGCCCGCGCTCGCGCCGCGGCCCGCGCCCGCGCCGCGGCCCGCGCCCGCGCCCGCGCCGCCGCCGGCGCCCGCGCTCGCGCCGCCCCCGCGCTCGCGGCCGTCACCGGAGCCGCGGCTGCCGGTGTCGGCCGCCGGGCTCACTCCGCGCGCTGGTCGTCGGTGATGATCGCCCGCACCTCGACCGTTCTCACCGGCAGCGCCTTGGCGTACTCGAGCGCCTCGTCGAGGTCGCGCGCCTCGACGATGTAGAAGCCGCCGAGATGCTCGGCCAGCTCGGCGAACGGCCCGTCGGTGACGACCCCGTCGGCGGCGGTGTCGTCGGCCTTGCGCACGGTCGTCGCGGTCGCCGCCAGCGCGAGCTCGTGCCCGCCGCGCTCGGCACCGCGCGACTCGAGCAGCGTGCTGAAGTCGCCGTGCTGGCGGTAGACCGCGGCTCTCTCGGCGTCGCTCGCCCGCTCCCACTGCGTGTCGAAGTCGGCGTCCTGGTACATCAGCAGCGCGTACAGCATGGTGCTCCTCTCGAACCGTCTCGTCGTCGCTCGTGCGACGACCGTACGCGATGGTGTCGCGCGAGCGGGCGGGAAATCGACAGCGCGACCGAGCGCAGACGCGCCAGGTTCGCACCGTGGCCCCTGCGCCGGCCGGCCCCGTCGCCTACGCGTAGACGTCGGGCAGGTCGTTCTCGAACAGGATCACGTCGCCGGCGCGGGTCAGCTCGGCGAGCTTCGCGTGGGCGGCGGGGCCGTCGGGGAGGGTGAGGATCCGCTCGTCGGGGGCGCCGGCGGCGCGCATCCCGGCGGCGACGTCGGCGCCGCGCGGGCCGATCAGGATCGCGACGTCGGCGACCTCGGCGGCGAGCGCGCCGAGTCGGCGGTTCTCCTCCTGCTCGCGCTCGCCCAGCTCGACCATGCCCGGGGTGACGAGCAGCCGCCGCGCGGCGGGGTGGTCGCGCAGGACGCCGAGCGCGGCGGCGGCGCCCTCGGGGTTGGCGTTGTAGGAGTCGTCGATCACGACGACGCCGGCCGCTCTGTTGACGATCGGCGCGAGGCGGTGGTCGGGCGGCGCGACGCGGCCGAGCGCGCGGGCGACGTCGTTCAGCGCCAGCCCCTCGCCGACGCCGACCGCCGCGGCCGCGAGCAGGTTGGCGACGTTGTGCTCGCCGAGCAGTCTCGCGCGCACCTCGGCGCGCCCCTCCTCCGAGCCGGCGACGCCCGCTCTGACGACGAGCGCAAAGCGGGTGCGGCCCTCCTCCATCCGCACGTCCTCGGCCCACAGGTCGGCCTCGGGGTGGGGGGCGGGGGCGAACAGCAGCACGCGGCCGGCGGCGCGGGTGCGGGCGACCCGCAGCGTCCGCTCGTCGTCGGCGCGCGTGACGAACAGCCCGCCGTCGGCGGGGATCGCGTCGGCCAGCTCGCCCTTCGCCTGCTCGGTCACGTCGAGCGAGCCGAACCGCTCCAGGTGGGCGGGGCCGATCGCCGTCAGCACGCCGACGCGCGGGTGGACCAGCTCGCACAGCTCGCGCACGTCGCCGGTGCGGTAGGCGCCCATCTCGACGACGAACGACTGGTGCTGCGGCAGCAGCCCCTCGTTGATCGCGCGGACGACGCCGAGCGTGCTGTTGAACGACGCCGGCGTCGGGTACGACGGGCCGAGCAGGTCGAGCACGGCCGTGACGCACGCCTTCGTCGTCGTCTTGCCGTAGGAGCCGGTGATGCCGACGACCAGCGGTCTGACGTCGCGCAGCCGCTGCTGCGCTCTGTTGAGGAAGCGCTGGTTGTCGGCCTTCTGGACCGGTCTCAGCAGCGTGTTCGCGACGCCGGCGAGCAGCCACGGCGCCAGCAGCAGCTCGAGCGCCCCGACCGCGCCGACGACGCCCGGCGCCCAGATCCCGTCGCCGCCGAGCGCGACGACGAGCGCGAGCGGGATCGCGGCGAGCGCCAGCTGCAGGCCGAACAGCCGTCTCGCGCGCGGCGTGAAGACGAGCGGCTTGATCTGCTCGCGGCTCCACACCATCCGCGCGGCGCGGGCGGCGAGCGCGAGCAGCGTGACGGCGAGCACGACGCCGAGCGCGCCGTTGGCGTCGGCGGCCAGCGCGCTCGCGATGCTGGCGACGAGCACGAGGCCGGCCTCCGGCAGCGCGAGCCGCACGCCGTATGCCTGCGACACCCACAGGTAGAGCCGTCTCGGCTCGTAGTGCTCCTGCTGGAAGACGTGCAGCAGCACGTGGCTGGCGCCGGCCATCGCGACGAGCGCCGCGACCGCGACGATCGCGGAGGTGAGCACGGTCACGGCCGCGCGCCCGCTCTCGCGTCCGCGTCAGCGCCGCCGACGGCTGCGCCGCCGCGTCTGCCGCCCTGCGTCAGGAAGTGCGCCGCGACGACGTTGAACTGGCCGGCCTGCTCGGCGTAGGCGTAGTGGCCGCCGCCTCTCAGCACGACGAGGCCGGCGCCCGGGATCTCGCGCTCCATCTTCTCCGCCATCCACATCGGCGTGTCGTCGTCTCTGTCGCCCCACATCAGCAGCGTCGGCGCCGAGACCTGCGGCAGGCGGGGCGAGAGGTCCTCGGCGAGCACGTTGCGCAGCGTGCCGCGCAGCGCCTCGGGGGCGGCGAGCCAGTCGGCCGAGGCGACTCTGCCGCGGATGCTCTCCTGCAGCTTCCTGCCGGGCGCGCCGCCGACCTTGGCCGCGGCCTTGCCGACCTTCGCCATCCCGACCTTGCCGTAGTAGGCGGCTCTCCGTCTCGGCTTGATGCCGGCGGCGCCGGTGAAGACCATCCGCTCGACGCGGTCGCGGCTGTCGGGCTCGGTCGCGAGCACGAGCGCGATCGCGGCGCCGCGCGAATGGCCGATCAGCGCGAAGCGGCCGATCCCCAGCGCGTCGGCCAGCTTGACGACGAAGCGGGCGTAGTCGGCGTTGGTCCACGCGCCCGGGACCATGTCCGATCTGCCGTGGCCGGGGAGATCGGGCGCGATCAGCTCGACCTGGTCGCGGAGGCCGGCGAGGATCGAACCGAGCGCCTCGATGTGCGCGCCCCAGCCGTGCAGCACGATCACGACCGGGGGATCGGCGATCCCGGCCGGTCTGGTGCGCGCGACGCGCACGCGGAGGCCGTCGACGGTGACGGTGGAGGTCGTCTCGGAGGGTGCCGGCACGACGGCCAAATGTAACCAACCCAACTGGTAGGCAACATTTTCCGACGCGACGGCGCAGCCGACGGGCCGCGTGCCGGCGGGGCCACCGACTACCCTTCCGCCCCATGCCACTCCCCTCCGGACAGACCGTCGGCGTCGTCTTCGGCGGCCCCTCGGTCGAGCACGACGTCTCGATCATCACCGCGCAGCAGGCGATGGCGGTGCTCTCCGAGCGCCACGCCGTGATCCCGCTGTACGTCGGCAAGGACGGCCGCTGGTGGACGGGGGCGGAGCTGCGCGAGGTGTCGGCGTTCACCCAGTCGCCGCCGCGCGGTGGCCGTCCGGTCCAGCTGCGGCTCGGCTCCCCGGACGCTCCGTTCGTCGAGCCGTCGACGTCGCGCCTGCGCGGCGACAGAGCGCTGCCGATCGGCGTCGTGCTGAACGCGATCCACGGCACCGGCGGCGAGGACGGCGCGCTGCTCGGCGCGCTGGAGCTGTCGGGGCTCCCGCACGCCGGGCGCGGCGTCGCGGCGTTCGCGGTCGGGATGGACAAGCACCTCGCCAAGACGGTGCTGAAGGAGGCCGGGATCGACGTGCTGCCGCACCGCCGCGTCGAGCGCGGCGAGTGGGAGGGCGACCGCGCCGCCGTGCTGAGCGCGCTCGCGAGCGACTTCCCGCCGCCGGTCGTCGTCAAGCCGGCGACGCTCGGCTCGTCGATCGGCGTCGCCCGCTGCGACAGCGCCGCCGAGGTCGAGGAGGCGCTGGAGCTGGCCTTCGAGCTCGACCGCCAGGCGGTCGTCGAGCCGTTCGCGACCGGCGCGATCGAGCTCAACTGCGCCGTGCTGGGCCGCCCCGGCGGCGAGCTGCGGGTCTCGGAGGTCGAGCGGCCGCTCGGCAGCGCCGACGGGCTGACCTTCGAGGACAAGTACCTCAGCGCCGGCGGCGCGAAGGGCGGCTCCGGCGGGGCGAAGGGCGTCGAGGGCGCCGCGTCCGGCACGAAGGGCACGACCGCCGGCGGGACGAAGGGCGGCGGCGCCGGCTCGGGCATGGCCTCGGCAGACCGGATCATCCCCGCCGACGTCGCGCCGGAGCTGCGCGAGCGGGTGCGCGAGGAGGCCGCGAAGGCCCACCGCGCGCTGCGGGTCGCGGGCGTCGTCCGCTACGACTTCTTCGTGATGGGCGCCGACGACCCGGCCAGCGCGCGGATCGTCGTCAACGAGCCGAACACCGTTCCCGGCTCGTTCGCCTTCTACCTGTTCGAGCCGACCGGCCTGCCGTTCGCCGACCTGCTCGACGAGCTGCTCGCGATCGGGCTGGCGGAGGCGCGCGAGGAGCGCTCGACGACGCGCACCTTCGCCTCCGCGCTGATCGACCGCCACGCGAGATCGGCGGCCTGATGGGCGGCCTGCGCCCAGAGGGCTTGGTCGCCTTGCGAGCGCTCGCCAGAGGCTCGCTCTCGCGCGGGCTGGAGGGATCGCGGTGAGCAAGGCGCTCGTCGCCTACGGCGGACGGTCGCTGGAGCGCGAGGTCAGCACCCGCTCCGGCCAGCAGGCGGCGAAGGCGCTCAAGCAGCTGGGGCACGCGGTCGAGCTGGTCGACGTCGGCGCCGACTTCGTCGACGTCGTGCAGCGGGCCGAGCCCGACTTCGTCTTCATCGCCCTGCACGGCGTCGGCGGCGAGGACGGCACCGTCCAGGACCTGCTGGAGATCCTCCGGGTCCCGTACACCGGCTCCGACGCGCTCGCCTCGGCGATCTGCCTCGACAAGCACACCTTCAAGAGCCTCTGCGAGCTGCGCGGCGTGCCGACGCCGCCGTGGCACTCGTTCACGAAGCAGGCGTTCGCCGACTACGGCGCCGGCAAGACGCTCGACGCGCTGTGGGAGCAGTTCGACGGCCGCATGGTCGTCAAGCCGGCGCGTCAGGGCTCGTCGTTCGGGTTGAGCGTCGTGCAGGAGCGCGCCCAGCTCGGCGGTGCGGTGCTCGGCGCGATGAGCTACGACGACCGCGTCCTGCTGGAGCGGTTCGTCCCCGGCCGCGAGCTGGCGGTGACGGTGCTCGGCCCGGCCGCCGCGCCCGAGCCGCTGCCGGTCGTCGAGATCGTGATGCACGAGGAGTACTACTCCTTCCAGGCCCACTACGAGATCGGCCAGTCGACCGTTCGGCTCGCCGGCCTGCCAGATGAGGTCGACGCCCGCGTCAGACGGGTCGCCGCCGACGCCTACGCGGCCGCCGGCTGCCGCGACTTCGCGCGCGTCGACATCCGCCTGGAGGATGACACCCCCTACGTGCTGGAGATCAACACGATCCCCGGCCTGACCGAGACCGGCCCGACCCCGCTCGCCGCCGAGCACGCCGGCCTCACCTTCGCCCAGCTGATCGAGCGCATCGCCAGCCGCGTCGCGAACGGCGGCTGAGCTCGTCGGGCAGCGCGTCCGGTGCCGACGATCAGTCGGCCGGCGGCTGCGTGGGGTCGGGGTGCTCCGCGGCCTTCTCGGCGGCCTTCTCCTCCGGCGTGAGGGGCCGGTGGATCGACAGCACGGGGACGTGGCTGCAGCGCAGCAGCCGGCGCTGGACGCTCTCGATCGCGGCGGCGATCGGCCCGTGCTCGTGGGCGGCGAGCACGACCAGGTCGTGGTTGCCCTCGTCGGCCCGTCTCGCGATCAGGTGGGCGGCGTCGCCGTGCAGCAGCTGCGTCGTGACCGGGATGTCGGGCGGGATCGCGTCGGCCAGCTCGCGCAGCCACTCCTCGGCGACGCGCTCCGCGCTGCCGTCGACGGGCGTCGCGAACAAACCGACCTGCGTCCACGCCGGGGCGGGCACGACGACCGTCAGCAGCGTGAGCCGACCCCTCGTCTGCTGGACGATCTGGACCGCCATCCCGACCGCGTCCCACGCCTCCGGCGTCCCGTCGACGGCGACGAGCACGTTGCGGGCGGAGAAGGTCCGCAGCCGCGGACGCGGGTCCTCGGCCTCGGCGGCCGTACGGGCCGCGTCGCTGCGCGCGAGCTGCTCGTCTGCTGCTCCTCGCTCCACGTCAACACCCTCCATCTCCACATTCTGCCGCGGTGAAGGGCGGCTCAATCGGCACGATCGGCGACAGACAGGAAACGCCGGTCGCGGGACCATGGACGGGTCGGGTTCATCGCCTTCCGGGAGTCGTGAGCACGGGGTCGACTGGCGACTCCCATACGAGGAAGGGGGTGGGATGAGCCGAGAGATCGGAATCATCCTGGCGTTCGCGCTGCTGCTGATGGTCATCGACCGGACGCGCAGCTCATAGCCAACCCAGTAGCACCCCTGGCGGGGGTCGACCCCGATACCCGCCAGGGGCTGGCCAGGTGGACCAGATCTCTCGGCTCGCTGCCGAGGCTAGCCGCCTCCCCGCCACCGCGCAACCGCACGGATGTGGCGTGCGTGCGGTGGCACCGCATCGGCCGGCTGCGGCGCATAGGGTCCAGGCTGATGCCGCACCGCCGCCGCTCCACCCACGGGCCGACCGCGATCCGCCGGAGGCAGATCGCGCTGGTGCTCGTCGCGCTGCTCGCGCTCGCCGCCGGCATCGCGATCGGAGCCGGCTCGGGCGGAGACGGCGACGGCCGCGCCGGCGGCTCCGCGGCGACGAGCGCGGGCGCGCCGGGCGCCTCCGGCGGCGGCCAAGGCGCAGGCGGCAGCCGCGACGAGGGCGCTCCGACCGGCGGCGACGACGCCGCGGGGACCGGCGAAGGCGGCGCGCCTGCCGACGACGAATCGGCCGGCGGCGGCGAAGGCGGCGCGCCGGCCGGCGAGGACGCTGCCGGCGGCGACGCAGCCGCCGCGGAGCGCGCGCGGGGGCGGGTCGAGCGGATGTCGCTCGAGCGCCAGGTCGGCGAGCTGCTGGTGATCTCCTTCTCGGGCACGACCCCGCCGCAGTACGTGCTCGACGCGCTGCGCGGGAGACGGGCCGCCGGCGTGATCCTGTTCGGCCCCAACGCACCCTCCGCGGCGAGCGTCCGCGCGCTCAGCGCCCGCGTCCAGCGTGCGGCCGGCGGCGACGCGATCGTCTCGCTCGACCAGGAGGGCGGCGACATCCGCACGCTGAAGTTCGCCCCGCCGCAGCGGGGCCAGGCGTCGCAGCCGGGGCCCGCCGCCGCGGCGGCCTCCGCCCGCGCCGCCGCCCGGGCGCTGCGCCAGGTCGGCGTCAACGTGACGCTCGGGCCGGTCGCCGACGTCGCGCTCGCCCCCGGCTCGTTCATGGCGTCGCGCGTCTACCGGGGCGGTCCCGAGGAGGTCGGGAGATCGGTCGCCGCGGCGGTCGGCGCCTATCGCCGGGCGGGGATCGAGACGACGCCAAAGCACTTCCCCGGCGTCGGCGCCGCCACGCAGAACACCGACTTCGGCAGCGCGGCGATCGACCGCACGCGCGCCCAGCTCCTCGCCGAGGAGCTGGTCCCGTTCCGCGCCGCGATCGACGCCGGCGCGCGGCTGGTGATGGTCGGACACGCGCGGATGACGGGGATCGACCCCGGCCGCATCGCGTCGCAGTCGCGCGCCGTCGTGCGCGGGCTGCTGCGCGACGAGCTCGGCTTCGACGGCGTCGTGATGACCGACTCGCTCGAGGCCGAGGCGGTCGACGCGGCGACGCCCGGAGACCGCGACGTCGGCGCCGCCGCCGTCCGCTCGCTCGCCGCCGGCTGCGACCTCCTGCTGCTGACCGGCGCCGGCTCCTTCCCGCTCGCGCGCGAGGCGCTGATCGCGGCCGCCCGCGCCGATCGCCGCATCCGCGCCCGCGTCGCCGAGTCGGCCGCGCGCGTCCTGCTGCTGCGCGAACGGCTCGCGCAGCGCGAAGGCTGATCGCCCGCCGGCCGCCACCAGCTGCGCGGCGCGGCTGAGCGTTCGCCGTCGCCGGCCGTTCGCTGCCGCCGGCCGAACGGCGCGGCCGACCGCCGGTCGCGCCGGCCAGCCGCCGCCAGCCCCGCCGGCCCGCTCGCCCCGCACCTCCACGCGCCCGACCCGGTGCGTCGACACCGCATCGATTCCGCATCAAACTTGTTATGCCGACCAGAATGGTGCGGAATGTGTAATATGCCGAATCCCTATCCGATTTCGTCCTTTTCTGGGAGGAAACCTGTGACATCACGCACGTCCGTCGTCCTCGCATTGGCCGCCGCGATCGTCGCCCTCGTGGTCGCCGGCTGCGGCGGATCGAGCGATGAAGCGGGTGGCGGCGACTCCGCCAACGACGACGCCGGCACGAAGCTGTCGCTCGTCGCGTACGCGGTTCCGAAGGTCGGCTTCGACAAGGTGATCCCGGCGTTCCAGGCGACGCCCAAGGGCAGAGGGATCGGCTTCAGCCAGTCCTACGGCGCCTCCGGCGATCAGTCGCGCAAGGTCGAGGCGGGCCTCTCGACCGACGTCGTCAACTTCTCGGTCGAGCCCGACATCACCCGCCTCGTCGACGCCGGGCTCGTCGACGACGACTGGAACGCCGGCGAGCACAGAGGGATCCCGTTCGGCTCGGTCGTCACGATCGTCGTTCGCAGAGGCAACCCGCTCGGCATCAGAGACTGGGACGACCTGTTGAGAGACGGCGTCGAGGTCGTCACTCCGAACCCGTTCAGCTCCGGCTCGGCGAAGTGGAACCTGCTCGCGCCGTACGCCGACAAGAGCGAGGGCGGCAGAGACCCGCAGGCCGGCCTCGACTACCTGCAGAAGCTGATCGGCGAGCACATCAGAGTCCAGCCGAGATCGGGCCGCGAGGCGACCGAGACCTTCCTCCAGGGCACCGGCGACGTCCTGCTCAGCTACGAGAACGAGGCCTACTTCATCGAGGAGCAGGGCGAGGAGGTCGAGCACATAAACCCGGCCGTCACGTTCAAGATCGAGAACCCGGTCGCGGTCGTCAACAGAACGAAGTTCCCCGACGAGACGCAGGCGTTCGTCGACTACCTCTACACGCCCGAGGCGCAGAGACTGTGGGCCGAGGCCGGCTTCCGCCCCGTCGACGCGACCGTCGCCGCCGAGTTCAGAGACAAGTTCCCGGAGCCTGCGACGCTGTGGACGATCGCCGACCTCGGCGGCTGGGGCAGAGTGAACGACGAGCTGTTCGACGAGGAGAACGGCTCGGTCGCGAAGATCTACGACGAGGCGACCAGCTAGGCGCATGTCGACCGTCGTGCAGGCAAGACCGGAGGGCGGCGCTCGCAGGCGCGGGCGCCGCTCCCGTTCCTACGGCGGCGGCGTCGGTCCCCTCGGGATCGGCGTCGCCACGCTGTGGCTGAGCATCATCGTCCTGCTGCCGCTCGCGGCCGTCCTCGCGAAGTCGCTCGAGGGCGGCCCGGCCGGCCTGTGGGACGCGATCAACGCCCCGTCGGCGCGCGCCGCGCTGATCCTGACCGTCGCGATCTCCGCGGTCGTCGCGTTGATCAACGTCGTCGTCGGCACCCTGATCGCGTGGGTGCTGGTGCGCGACGAGTTCCCCGGCAAGGGCTTCGTCAACGCGCTGATCGACCTCCCGTTCGCGCTGCCGACGATCGTCGCCTCGATCGTGCTGCTGTCGCTCTACGGGCCCAACAGCCCGATCGACCTCGACCTCTACGCGACCAAGCCGGCGGTCGCGATCGCGCTGCTGTTCGTCACGCTTCCGTTCGTCGTCCGCTCGGTCCAGCCGGTGCTGATGGAGGTCGACAGAGAGGCCGAGCAGGCCGCGGCGTCGCTCGGCGCCGGCAACCTCACGATCTTCCGCCGCATCGTGCTGCCGGCGCTCGTGCCGGCGCTGCTCGGCGGCGCCGGCCTCGCCTTCGCCCGCGCGATCGGCGAGTTCGGCTCGGTCGTGCTGATCGGCGGCGGCATCCCGCGCGAGACCGAGGTCGCCTCGCAGTACATCGCCAAGCAGATCGAGATCGACCGGCCCGAGAGCGCCGCGGCCGTCTCGGTCGCGCTGCTCGTGATCGCGTTCCTCGTCCTGTTCGTCCTGCGGCTCGCCGCGGCGCGGACCCAACGCCACGAGAGAGGCTGACGATGGTGATCTCACGCGCAACGCGCCTGTCGCTGCGGACGCTCGCGCTCGGCTACCTGTTCGTGCTCGTGATGGTGCCGCTGGGGCTGATCCTCTTCCGCACCTTCGAGAACGGCCTCGGCGCCTTCTGGGACCAGGTCACGACGCCGGCGTCGATCTCGGCGATCCAGATGTCGCTGCTGATCGTCGCGATCGTCGTGCCGCTCAACGTCGTCTTCGGCCTCGTCACGGCGATCGCGCTCGCGCGCGGGCGGTTCCCGGGGCGCGGCCTGCTGCAGGCGGTCGTCGACCTGCCGTTCGCGGTCTCGCCGGTCGTCGTCGGCGTCTCGCTGATCCTCCTGTGGGGCGTCAGAGGGTGGTTCGGCGGCCTCGCCGAGGCCGGCATCCAGATCATCTTCTCGCTGCCGGGGATGGTGCTGGCGACGATCTTCGTGACGCTGCCGTTCGTCGTGCGCGAGGTCGAGCCGGTCCTGCACGAGATCGGCGACGACCAGGAGGAGGCGGCCGCGACGCTCGGCGCGAAGCGGTGGCAGACCTTCTGGCGCATCACGCTCCCGTCGATCCGCTGGGGGCTCGCGTACGGCGTCGTGCTGACGGTGGCGCGCGCGCTCGGCGAGTTCGGCGCCGTGCTGGTCGTCTCCGGCAACGTGCCGGGCGAGTCGCAGACGCTGACGCTGCTCGTCCACGCGCGCTACATCGACGACCACAACGTCTTCGGCGCCTACGCGGCCTCGACCGTCCTGATGTTCCTGGCGCTCGTGGCGCTGTTCCTGATGACCATCCTCAACCGCAAGCGGGAGGACGCATGATCTCCGTGCAGGGCGTGTCCAAGCAGTTCGGCGACTACGTCGCGCTCGACGACGTCTCGCTGGAGATCAGGGACGGCTCGCTGACCGCGCTGCTGGGCCCGAGCGGCTCCGGCAAGTCGACGCTGCTGCGCATCATCGGCGGGCTCGAGACGCCCGACAGCGGCCGCATCGTGATCCACGGCGACGACGCGACGAACGTCCCGCCGCAGAAGCGCGAGATCGGCTTCGTCTTCCAGCACTACGCGGCGTTCAAGCACATGACGGTGCGCGACAACGTGGCGTTCGGCCTGACGATCCGCAGACAGCCGAAGGAGAAGGTCGCCGAGCGGGTCGACGAGCTGCTGAAGATCGTCGGCCTCGCCGGCTACCAGAAGCGCTACCCGAGCCAGCTCTCCGGCGGCCAGCGCCAGCGGATGGCGCTCGCCCGCGCGCTCGCGGTCGAGCCAAGGGTGCTGCTGCTCGACGAGCCGTTCGGCGCGCTCGACGCGAAGGTCCGCACCGAGCTGCGCGAGTGGCTGCGGCGGCTCCACGACGAGGTCCACGTGACGACCCTGCTCGTCACGCACGACCAGGAGGAGGCGATGTCGATCGCCGACGACATCGCCGTGATGGACAACGCGAGGATCGAGCAGGTCGGCCACCCGCGCGAGCTGTACGACAACCCGTCGAACCCGTTCGTGATGGGCTTCCTGGGAGAGGTCTCGCAGCTCGCCGGCAGGCTCGTGCGCCCGCACGACATCGCGATCGCCGCCGAGTCGGTCGCGGGCGCGCACGAGGCGATGGTCTCGCGCGTGATCCACCTCGGCTTCGAGGTCCGCGTCGAGCTGATGCTGACCAGCGGCGAGGCGGTCTCGGCGCAGATCACCCGGACCGAGGCCGACGAGCTGGAGATCGGCTCGGGCGACATCGTCTGGCTGCGCGCCGCGGGCAACAGCACGCTGGAGGCGATCTGACGTAGCGTTCGCCGCATGCCCGAGACGCTCTTCCTGCTGCACTACGACTACGTGCCCGACATCCTCGAGAAGCGGGGGCCGCACCGCGAGGGCCACCTCGCCGCGATCGCCCGCTTCCACGAGGCCGGCAAGATCGTGCTCGCCGGCGCCGCCGGCGATCCCGTCCACGGCGGCCTGCTCGTCTTCCGCGACGCGGCCGACATCGAGGGCTACCTCGCCGAGGACCCCTACGTCGACGCCGGCCTCGTCACCGCCCACCGCGTCGAGCCGTGGACGGTCGTGACGCCGCTGCCGGGCGGCTAGAGGTCGTCGTCGGGTCGCTCGACGAGCAGCCGCTCGAGCGCGGCCCGCATCCGCTGCGGGATCTCGGTCGGGCGGCGCTGCTCGCGGTCGACGAAGACGTGGACGAACTCGCCGAGCGCGGCCGGGTGGTCCATCCCCGCCTTGAACAGCCCGATCTCGTAGCGGACGCTCGATCTGCCGAGATGGCCGACCCGCAGCGCCCCTTCGACGACCTCCGGGAAGGAGAAGGAGGCGTAGTAGCGGCAGCTCGACTCGGCGCAGACGCCGATCGTCTCCCCGCCGTGGATGTCGAGCCCGCCCTCGGCGATCAGCCACGTGTTGATGAGCGTGTCGAAGTAGGCGTAGTACTCGACGTTGTTGACGTGGCCGTAGATGTCGTTGTCGGCCCAGCGCGTCGGGATCGGCAGCAGCTGGGCGTAGTCGCCGCGGCGTTCGTCGCTCATCGCGCGGCACGCTAGCAGCGGGCTGCGGTGATCGAGCCGTCACCGGGGGGACGCCGCTCTCATCCGACGAGCCGCGTGGCGCGAAGCATGACCGCGTGCGGCGCGCGGAGCGGCTGGCCGGCCGCCTACGGCAGCCGGCCGCTGGTGCGGACGGAGGCGGCGCCGGCGGCGAGCAGCAGCAGGAGGCCGCCGACGGCGAAGGCGGCGGTCACCTCGCGCTGCTCGTCTCTCGTGCCCAGGCGCGAGCCGAGCGCCTCGTAGATCTCCGACAGCTGCTGGTCGTCCTGCGCCTGGAAGGCGCGGCCGCCGGAGGCGTCGGCGATCGCCTGGAGCGTCTCCGGGTCGGGCGCGACCGACAGCAGCGGCGGGCCGAAGCCCGGGTTCGGCACGGTCGCGTCTCTCGTCCCGAGCGCGACGGTGTAGACCGGGACTCTCGCCTCGCCGGCGGCATGGGCGACGCCGACGGGATCGCGGCCCGTCGTCGTCGCGCCGTCGGAGAGCAGCACGATCGCGGCGGGGATCCGCAGGCCGTCCTGCTGCTCGCGCTGGAGCGTGTCGAGCGCGACCTGCAGCGCGTCGCCGGTCGCCGTGCCGCCGTCGGCGACCTGGCGCTCGATCGTCCGCCGCACCAGCTCGTGGTCGGTGCTCGGGGTCTGCGTCCCGTCGGGCACGTCGGAGTAGGTCGTGACGCCGACGCGGATGGTCCTCGGCAGCCTGTCGAGGAAGCGGCCGGCCGCTCTCTTCGCCGCCGTCAGCCGATCGGGCTCGACGTCCTCGGCCATCATCGAGCGCGAGTGGTCGGTGACGAGCATGATCGACGCCCGCTCGATCGGCACCGCGACCGTCCGCTGCGGCTTGGCGAGCGCCAGCGCGAGCGCGGCCAGCGCCGCCAGCAGCAGCGCCGCCGGCAGATGGCGCCGCCACGCCGGCACGGTCGCGGCCGCCTCCTTCAGCGCCGCGACGCCGGTGAAGCGGACGGCGTATCTGCGCCCGCGCCGCCGGCTCGCCGCCATCACGGCGATCATCGCCGGGACGGCCAGCAGCGCCAAAAGCCAGATCGGCGACGCGAAGCTGAGCGCAAGGACCGTCATGACAGCCGCCGTCCGAGGTCGGCGAGCCAGTCGCCGTCGGTGCTCAGCACGACGTGCTCGACCGCCAGCCGGCGCAGCTCGCGCCCGACTCTCTCGCGCCGCTCGCGCTCGATCTGCGCGAAGCGCTCGCGGACCGACGCGCGCGAGGTGTCGACCTCGATCCGCTCGCCGGTCTCGGGGTCGACCAGCGCCAGCCGGCCGACCGCCGGCACCTCGGCCTCGCGCGGGTCGCGGATCTCGATCGCGAGCACCGAGTGGCGCTGGGCGAGCGCGCCGAGCGCACGCGTCCAGTCGTCCTCGTCGCGCCAGTCGGAGATCACGACGACGAGGCCGGGCTGCGTCGCGACGCGGCCGATCCGCCGCAGCGCGTTGCGCAGCGCGCCGGGCTCGTGGTGGCCGTCGGGCGCGACGCCCTCCGCCAGCGCCCGCTGGAGCGCGACGACGCCGGGCTTGGAGGCGCGCGGCGGCAGCAGCCGCGGGGTCCCGGCGCCGAAGGTCATCAGCGCGACGCGCCCGGCGCGCCGCACCGCGAGGCGGCCGATCACCATCGTCGCGCCCTCGGCGACGTCGGACTTCAGCCGCCGCGTCGTGCCGAACGCCATCGACGGCGACAGGTCGAGCGCGATCCAGGTCGTCAGCGTCCGCTCCGGCACGTGCAGCCGCACGTGCGGCGTGCCGGTGCGGGCGGTCGCGGCGGCGTCGATCTGGCGTACGTCGTCGCCGACCTCGTACGGCCGCAGCTGCGCCAGCTCGGTGCCGGAGCCGAGGCCGGCGGCGCGGCGGTCGCCCGGCAGCGCGCCGGAGGCCCTGCGCGCGACGATCAGGTCGAGCGACTCCAGCAGCCCGTGCGGTATGCGGCCCGGGCCCTGGCGTCCGACCGGTCGTGTGAGGCGCGGCGGGGTCATCGAAGCGACCTCGGGAGGAGGCCCGCGAGTTCCCGCTGACGCGGAGAGTGGCTGCGCGCCGCCGTGGAACTCGCAAGCGTAGGCACTACGCCGCCGCCTCCGGGCGGCGGAGGTGGTCGGCCGGCGGCTCGTCGACGACGGTGAAGACGCGCGCGAGCACGTCGTCGGCGGAGACGTTCTCGGTCAGCGCGTCGTAGGAGAGGACGATCCGGTGGCGCAGCACGTCGGGCGCCAGGTCGCGCACGTCGGCGACGGCGACGTAGCCGCGGCCGCGCAGCATCGCCAGCGCCCGCGCCGCCTGCACCAGCCCGATCGGCCCGCGCGGCGAGGCGCCGTACTCGATGAACGGGGCGACGTCGTCGAGGCCGTACCTCTCCGGCCGGCGGGTCGCGTCGGCGAGCGTGACGGCGTACTGGATCACCTCGCGGTCGACGAGCACTCTCTCCTTCGCCGCCGCGAAGCGGTCGAGCGCCTCGATCGTCAGTCGCTCGCGCGGCTGCGCGGGGGCGCCGAGCGAGCGGTCGACGACCGCCGCCTCCTCGCCGAGCGTCGGGTAGTCGACCAGCACCTTCATCAGGAAGCGGTCGACCTGCGCCTCGGGGAGGGGATAGGTGCCCTCCGACTCGATCGGGTTCTGCGTCGCGAGGACGAGGAACGGCCGCGGCATCTGGAAGCTCTCGCCGCCGATCGTCACCTGCTGCTCCTGCATGACCTCCAGCAGCGCCGACTGGACCTTCGCGGGGGCGCGGTTGATCTCGTCGGCGAGCAGGAAGTTGCCGAAGACGGGGCCGAGCTCGGTCTCGAATCTGCCGGTGTCGGGCCTGTAGACGCGCGTGCCGACGAGGTCGGCCGGCACGAGGTCGGGCGTGAACTGGATGCGGCTGAAGGAGCCGCCGAGCACCTGGGCGAGCGTCTTGACCGTGAGCGTCTTCGCGAGGCCGGGGACGCCCTCCAGCAGCACGTGGCCGCCGGCGAGCAGGGCGACGAGCAGCCGCTCCAGCATCGCGTCCTGCCCGACGATCACGCGCTTGATCTCGTGCAGCGCCTCCTCGAGCGCGTCGCGCGGCTCATCCCTGCGCGGGAAGCGGTCCTCTGGCGGTTGGGGATGGTCGAACGTCACGGTCGGGTTGCTCCTTGGTGTCGGGGTGGGAAGCGGGTCAGACGGGGCGGCCGAACCAGCGCAGCGAGAGCCCGGCGCCGAGCAGCAGCAGCACGATCCCGCCGGCCGCGAAGGCGGAGGTGATCTGGCGCTCCTCGTCTCTGCTGCCGAGCTGCGAGCCGAGTCTCTCGTAGACGGACTTGAGCCCTTCGGCGGTCTCGGCGGTGAACGACTCGCCGCCGGTCGCTCTGGCGATCTGCTGCAGGGAGGCGGCGTCGGGCGGCACGCGCTCGACTCTCGACTCGCCGGTTCTGGGGTCGGGGGTGGTGATCGTCCCGTGGTCGGTGCCGAACGCGACCGTGTAGATCGGGATCTCGGCTCTCGCCGCCTCGGCGGCGGCGGCGAGCGGGTCGCGGCCGTTGGTCGAGGCGCCGTCGGAGATCAGCACGATCGCCGAGGGCGGCCGTCTGCCGCCCTCGCCCGGCTGCGCCTTCAGCGCGTCGACGGCGGTCGCGATCGCCTCGCCGGTGGCGGTGCCGCCGCTGACCGAGAGGCGGTCGATCGCGAGGTAGGCGGCGTCGCGGTCGCGGGTCGGGCTCTGCAGGACGGTCGCGGTGTTGTTGAACGCCATCACGCCGACGTTGACGCCTCTGGGCACCTCCTCGACGAAGCGGCGGGCGGCGCGCTTGATCGCGATCATGCGGTTGGGCTGCACGTCGGTCGCGAGCATCGAGCCGGAGACGTCGGTCGCGAGCATGATCGAGGCGCGCTCGACGGGGACGGCGACCGTCCGCTGCGGCCGCGCCGCCGCCAGCACGAGCGCCGCGAGCGCCAGCAGGAAGACGAGCATCGGGACGTGGCGGCGCCAGCCCGGCCGCCGCGGCGCGACCGCCGGCTGCATGACGGGTGCCGCGAAGGCGGTGGCGGCGGCTCGCCGCTGGCGCTGCTGGAGCAGGTACCAGACGGCCAGCAGCGGCAGCGCGAGCAGCGCCAGCAGGACGAGCGGCGCCGCGAAGCTCACGGCATTCTGGCCGGGCGCGTGCCCAGCTCGACGGTGATGGTCCGCTCTCTGCCGCCGCGCTCGACCTCCACCTCCACCTCGTCGCCCGGCTGGCGTCTGGAGACCGCCTCGACGACGTCCTCGGGGGTGTCGACGGTGCGCCCGTCGATCGCGGTGATGACGTCGTCGACGCGCAGGCCGGCTCGCGCGGCCGGGCCGCCGTCGTACAGTCTCGTGACTCTCGCGCCGGTCGACGAGGTGACGGCGGTCGGCGAGGTCTGCACGCCGAGATAGGGTCGCGCGATCGTTCTGCCCTGCGCCAGCTGCGGCACGATCTCGCGCGCGGTGTTGGAGGGGACGGCGAAGCCGATGCCGACGTTGCCCTGCGACAGGCCGCCGGTCACGATCTGCGAGTTGACGCCGATCACGCGGCCGCCGCTGTCGAGCAGCGGCCCGCCGGAGTTGCCCGGGTTGATCGGCGCGTCGGTCTGGATCACCTCGTCGATCTGGAAGCCGTTGGGGGCGCTGATCGAGCGGCCGAGGCCGGAGACGATGCCCTCGGTGGCGGTGCGGTCGAGGCCGAACGGGTTGCCGATCGCGATCGCGAAGTCGCCGACCTGGACGTTGCGCGAGTCGGCGAATCTGAGCGGTCTGACCCCTCTCGGGATGCGGTCGGGCTCGATGCTGACGACGGCGAGGTCGGTCGACTCGTCGGTGCCGAGCACGTCGCCGTCGATCGAGACGCCGTCCTGCCCGAACTTCACGACCACGTGCGAGGAGCTGCCGACGACGTGCTGGTTGGAGACGATCGTGCCGTCGTCGTCGATCAGGAAGCCGGTGCCCTGGCCGGTGCTCGTGCGGACCGAGACGACCGCGGGGCTCGCGGCGGCGTAGATCGCGCCGGCGCGCGTCTGTCCCGCGGACGGTCTGATCGGTCTGCTGGAGACGGCCGGCAGCGGGTCGGTGCCGCCGCCGTCGCCGCCGTCGAGCAGCATGCCCGCGGCGAAGGCGCCGGCCGCGATCGCGAGCGCCACGACGAGGAGGCCGACGACCAGCCCGGCGCGGCGGCGCGGTGGGCCGGAGGGCGGGGGAGGCGCCTGCGCGTCGTCGGCAGGGCGCGGAGGTGGCGTGCGGTCGAAGGCGCTGGCGCCCTCGTCACGTGCCTGGTCGGACTCGGCGCGCCACTCGCCGGTCCACAGATGTCTCGGTGACCCCATCGGTAGAGACGAGGCTACCCAGCGACCCAAAGGGCTGATTAAGAGTTTCCGAGCGGACGCTGAGGGCGTTTTCGGGCGCTGCGGCGGCGTCCGGAGCCGAGCGCGGCCGAGGCGTCGCGACCGCTGCGGGTACGATCGCCGCATGTCCTGGCATGTCTACCTCTCCGGCGAGATCCACACCGGTTGGCGCGCGCGCATCGCCAACGGCCTGATGGAGGAGGAGCTCGACGTCGAGCTCAGCGCCCCCGTCATCGACCACGGCGCCAGCGACGACGTCGGCGTCGCGATCCTTGGCGCCGAGCAGCGCGACTTCTGGAAGGACCACAAGGGCGCGGGGATCAACGCGATCCGCACGCGCACGCTGATCGAGCAGTCCGACGTGGTCGTCGTGCGCTTCGGCGACGAGTACCGGCAGTGGAACGCCGCCTTCGACGCCGGCTACGCCGCCGCGCTCGGAAAGCCGCTGATCACGCTCCATCCCGAGCAGCACGATCACGCGCTGAAGGAGGTCGATCGCGCCGCACTCGCCGTCGCGCGCGAGCCCGAGCAGGTGGTCGACATCCTCCGCTACGTGCTCAACGGGCGCCTGCCCCGTCGCTGAGGGGGAATCGGGGCCGGCCGGACCGCCGGCCCCGCCGACGCGCCACTCTGTGACGGTGCGCACATGTCTCCGCAATTGAGAGTTTTTTCAGGTTACGTCCGGCCGCTCGACGGCTAGGCCGCAGGCTTCACCCCGATACGAGGGTCGCGCCGCTTGCGCCTGCCGGAGCGCGCCGCGGCCCGCTTCGCCGCCGCCCGCCGCCGTCGCCGTCGTGCCCCTCGCGACGACGGCACCCGGGCGCGCCGGCGTCGCGGATGCGCCTCGTCCGCATCCGACTGTCCCGACGCATCGCCTGCGAAGGAGGTCCCGTTGCGGCTCGACATCGTCATCCCCGCGTACAACGAGGAGCGCCGGATCGAACGGACGCTGAGGAGCTATCGCCGCGTCCTCGACGATCCGGGCGTGCGCTTCCTCGTCGCGCTCGACCAGTGCACGGACCGCACGTGCGAGATCGTCGCCCGGCATGCCCGGCGCGACGGGCGGGTGCGGTTGTTCGAGTATCCGAAGCTGGGCAAGGGCGGCGTCATCATCGAGACGTTCGACCGCTCCGACGCCGAGCTGGTCGGCTTCGTCGACGCCGACTGCGCGACGCCGCCGCGCGAGCTGCTGCGGCTGGCGGAGGTCGCCCGCCGTACCGGCGGGGCGATCGCGACCCGCCGCCACGCCGCCTCGGTGCTGCCGGTGCGGCGGCCGCTGCGCCGCCGGATCGCGAGCGCCGGCTTCTCCGGCGGCGTGCGGACGCTGATGCGGCTGCCGTACGCCGACACGCAGTGCGGCGCGAAGGTGCTGCGCGGCGAGCTCGCGCGCGCCGCGCTGCCGCGCCTGACCGCCCGCGGCCTGCTGTTCGACGTCGACCTGCTGCTGGCCGTCCGGGACCTCGGCGTCGAGCTGACCGAGGTGCCGACCGTCTGGGTCGACCGCGACGGATCGCGCGTCGACGCGGTCGCCGACAGCCGCCGCATGGGCGGCGCGCTGCTGGCCCTGTGGCTGCGGCGGCGTCGTGGGGGCGGGGCGGCGGCCGACGCCGCCGTGGAGGTCGCGGCCGCGCCGTCGGCGCGTGGCGCGTCCACGCGTGCGGCTCGCGGCGCTCGGGCCGGCGGTGCGGCGAGCGACGCGTCCCCCGGCGCCGCGCCCGGCGGTCGCGGCGGAGCGGGCGCGCTCGTGCTGCGGCCGCTGACCGGCGTCGGCGGACGCGGTCGCGCGCCCGACCCGCTCACGCTCGCCGGCGCCCGCAAGTCGGCGCGCACCGGGGCGGTGCTGCATGCCTGACGTCGCGCTGATCAGCCCGTACCCGTCGCCGCGCGAGCGGCACGGCGGCCGCAGCGGCGTCGCCGCCTACGGCGCCGCGCTCGCGCAGGCGCTCAGCCGCCGCGGCGCGGAGGTGACCGTGATCGCGCCGCAGGAGACGGACGCGCCCGAGCGCGCTCGCGACGGCGCCGTGACGGTCGTGCGCCCGTATCGGCGCGGGCCCGGCGCGCTGCTGCGTGCGGCGCGGGCGGCGCGCGCGACCGGGGCGCCGGTCACCCATGTCCAGCACGAGCTGTTCCTCTACGGCGGCCCGTCGTCGGTGCCGGCGCTGCCGGCCGCGCTGCACGCGCTCGGCGACCCCGTCGTGACGATGCACCACGTCGTCGACCCCGCGTCGGTCGACGACGACTTCGTCCGCCTCCACCGTGTGCGCGCACCGCGGCTGGTCGCGCGCGGCGGGCTCGCGGCCGTCCAGCGCGCGATCCGCCGGCGCGCCGGCGCGGTGATCGTCCACGAGCCGGCCTTCGCCGAGATCGTCCCCGACGCCGCCGTGGTGCCGCACGGGATGCCGCCGCAGCGCCCGGCGACCGGGACCGAGCGGGCCGCCGCGCGCGCCGAGCTGAGCCTCGACGACCGCCTCGTCGTGCTCTGCTTCGGCTTCCTCGCGCCGTACAAGGGGCTCGAGCTGGCGCTGGAGGCGGCGGCGCTCGCCGGCCCGGAGGTGCAGCTGGTCGTCGCCGGCGGCGAGCATCCGCGCCTCGCCGAGGCCGGCGACGGCTACGCCCGCGAGCTGCGCGCCCGCGGCCCGCACGCCCGCTTCACCGGCCGCGTGCCGGAGGCGCAGGTGGCGAGCTGGTTCGCCGCCGCCGACGTGGCGATGTTCCCCTATCCGCGCCCGTTCGCCTCCAGCGGGCCGCTCGCGCTGGCGCTCGGCCACGGGACGCCGGTGCTGCTGTCGCAGGCGCTCGCGCGCTGCACGGCCGCGCCGCTGGCGCTGACCGCCCCGCCGACCGCGCCGGAGCTGGCCGAGCGGCTGCGCGCGCTCGCCGCCGACCGCGACGGGCTCGAGCCGCTGCGCGCGCGGGCCGCCGACTTCGCCGCCGGCCGCGCCTGGCCGGCGGTCGCCGACCGACATCTCGAGCTCTACGAGGAGGTGCGACGTGCCGAGCGTCCTGCTCGCCGGCGCCTTCGGGCAGCGTAATCCGGGCGACGACGCCCTGCTCGACGCCTTCGTGCGCGAGCTGAGCGGCTGGCGCTGCGTCGCGACCAGCCGCGAGCCGGCCCGGACGGCGGCGCGCCACGGCGTCGCGGCCGTCCAGGCGCGCGACCCCCGTCGGGTCGCCGGCGCGCTGCGCGGTGCCGACGCGCTCGTCCTCGCCGGCGGGACCGTCTTCAAGACGCTCGGGGGCGGAGCACCCGCCGAGCCGCCCGGCGGGCGCCATCCGCACGCCCTGCTGCGCAACGCGCTCGTGCTGGCCGCGACGGCGCGGCTGCTCGGCCGCCGCGTCGCGCTGCTCGGCGTCGGCGCCGGGCGGTTGGACGACCCGATCGCGCGGCGGCTGGCGCGCCTGCTCGTGCGGACCGCCGACCTGCTCGTGCTGCGCGACGAGGAGTCGGCGGCGACGCTCGCCGAGATCGGCGCGCCGACGCCGTTCCGCATCGGCGCCGACGCCGCCTGGCCGCTGCTCGGCGCGCCGCTGACGCCGATCCCCGCCGCCGCCCGCCGCGACGGCGCGATCGTCGTCGCGCTCGGTCGGCACGGGGGCGAGGCGGCGCTCGCCGGCCGGCTGGCCGAGGCGATCGCGGGCGCCGTCGGCGGCGGTGACGCCGGGGCCGCGCCCCGTCCTGGCGCGCTCGGGCCGTCGGCGGGTGGCGATGCCGGCGCGGTTGGCGCTGCCGGGGCCGGAGCGGCGAGGGGTGCGCCGACGCTCGTGCGCATTCAGCCGTGGCAGGTCGGCGACACGCTCGAGGATGCCGCCGGGCTCGACGACGAGAGCCACGCCCACCTGCTCGCGACGGCGCTGCGACGCCGCGGCGTCGGGGCGGAGGTCGTCCCGCCGCCGGCGACGCTGCGCGACGCGCGCGATCTCGTCGCGGGCGCGCGGCTGGTCGTCGCGACCCGCTTCCACGCGACGGTCGCGGCGGCCGCCGCCGGGACGCCGTTCCTCGCGATCGCCCACGAGCAGAAGCTGGCGGGACTGGCGCGGCGGCTCGGGCAGCCGTCGGTCGCCGCCGACGCGCCGGCGCCCACGCTCGCCGCGGCGCTCGCCGGCGCGCTTGCGCATCCGCCGGCGCCGCGGGCGGCGGTCGAGGAGCAGGTCGCCGCCGCGCGCGACGGCTTCCGCCTGCTGCGGCTGCTGCTGACCGGCGGGGCCGCCGACGAGGGCGACGACATCGGCGCCCTCCCGCTCGCGCCCGCGAGGTGGGCGGCATGAGCGCCACGACGACGCGCGCCCCGGCCGAAGAGAGCAGGTCTCGGGGCGCTGAGCGACCTCAGACCTGCACAGCTGCCGGCGCACGCCGCTCGGCGGTCCGCGCGCTGGCGGGCGAGCAGCTCGGCGTCGCCGCCGGGCAGCTCGCCGCGGGCGCGGGCAACCTCGCCTTCTCGCTGCTTGCTGCGCGGCTGCTGGCGCCCGGCGCCTTCGCGGAGCTGGCCGCCTTCCTCGCGCTCTATCTGCTGCTGCACATGCCGCTCGCGAGCCTCAGCGCCGGCGGCGCGCTCGCACCCGACGCCGCGGCCGCCGCACGCCGGCGGCTGTGGAGGATCGGCGCGCTCGCCGGGCTGGCGATCGCGATTGCGTCGCCGCTGCTGAGCGCGGCGCTGAAGCTGCCGCCAGCGATCGTGCTCGCGCTCGCCGCCGCGGCGCCGGCCGCAGGCCCGATCGCGCTCGAGCGCGGCCGGCTGTACGGGCTGGGTCGCGGCCGCGGCGTCGTCGCGAGCCTGCTCGCCGAGCCGGCGGTGCGGCTGACGCTCGGCGTCGTCCTCGCCGCCCCGCTCGGCGCGACCGGCGGCGCCCTCGGCGTCGCCGCCGCCGGCTGGGCCGGCCTGCTCGTCGCGTGGTGGACCGGCCGCGCCGGCAGCGCGCCGAGCGCTCCAGCCCCCGCGCCGCCTGCCGCCGCGCCGCACGCCGGGGCCGCGCCGGCCACGCGCGCGTCGGGGGCGGGGGCGCCGGCCGACGCGCGGCGGGCGTGGTCGGCCGTCTCCGCGTTTCTGCTGCTCGCCGTGGTGCAGAGCCAGGACGTGCTGTTCGCGCAGGCGCTGCTGCCAGGTGGGGAGGCCGGACGGTTCGCGGTCGTCTCCGCGCTCGGCGGGATCGCGGCGTTCGCGACGACGACCGTGCCGCTGATGCTGCTGCCACGCGCCGCCGCCGGCGACCGCCGGGCGCTGCCGGTCGCGCTCGGAGTCGCAGCGCTGCTCGGCGCCGGCGCGACCGCAGTCGCCGCGCTCGCGCCGCCAGCTCTGCTCGACGCCGCCTTCGGCGACGACTACATCGGCATCGACGCGCTCGTCGGCCCGTACGTCGGGGCGATGGCGCTGCTGGGCGTCGCGCGCGTGCTCGTCGCCGACGCCTGCGCGCGCGGCCGCGGCCGAACGCTGCTCGCGCCGATCGGCGCTGCGGTCGCGCTGCAGGCGCTGCTGCTGGCGACGACCGCCGACGACGCCGCCGGGATCGCGCGGGCGACCGTCACGACCGCCGCGCTGCTGACCGCCGCCCTGGCCGCCTCCGCGCTGCCGGGAGCCCGCCGCCGCACGCCCGCGACGGCGGCGGCCGCCGGGCCCACGGCGACGGTGGCGGCCGCCGCCGCGGGCGCGGTCACGCGGCTGCCGGGCGTCGCGGGCGCCGGCGCGGCCGCGGGCGCGCGCGGCGCCGGTCGCCGTGTCGCCTCCCGCGCCCGCGATCCGATCGTGCTGGCGCTTGCGACCGCGACGGCGGTCGCGCTGGGGCTGCGGCTGCTGGCGCTGCGCGGCATCTGGCTCGACGAGGCGACCTCGATCCATCAGGCCCAGATGGGCCTCGGCGAGATGCTCGCCCAGCTCCGCGCGACCGACGTCCACCCGCCGCTGCACCACGTCACGCTGTGGGCGACGGTGCGCGTGATCGGCACCGGCGAGCTGGCGGTGCGGGTCCCGTCGCTGCTCGCCGGCACCGCGCTCGTGCCGCTGCTCTACCTGACCGCGCGCGACCTCTGGGATCGCCGCGCCGGCCTCGCCGCCGCGGCGCTGGGCGCGGTCGCGCCGTTCGCCGTCTGGTACTCGGCCGAGGCGCGGATGTACGCCTTCTTCATGCTGCTCGCGCTGCTCGCCGTGTGGGCGCAGGCGCGAATCCTGCGCGACCGCGACGCTCACGCTGCAGCCGCGGGCGACCGCGATGCACACGCCGCAGCCCGGGGCGACCGCGACCGCGGCGACGCCGCCGGCGCGCCCGGCCGCCTGCGCGACTGGGCGCTCTACGCGCTCGCGACGATCCTGCTCCTGTACGACCAGTACTTCGCGGCGCTCGTCGTCGGCGTCCAGCAGGCCGCCTTCGCGCTCGCGCTGTGGAGCCGGCGCCGCGATCGCGCCGCCGCGCGCGCCTTCGCGATCCGCTGGCTCGGCAGCGCCGCGCTGATCGTCGTCGCGCTGATCCCGCTGATCGGCTTCGCCCACGCCCAGTTCGCCGCCAACGAGGCGGCCGGCCGCGGCTTCGACTCGCCGGCGCAGGCCGGCGCCGGGGTCGCGCAGGGCGGGGCGGCGCAGCAGCCGTCGGTCTACGGCGCGATCACGAACCTGGTGTGGGCGATCTGGGGCTACCACTCCGACTCGGCGATGGCCGCGCTGTCGGCGCTGTGGCCGTTCGGGATGCTGCTGGCGCTGCTGCTGCTCGGTCGCGGCCGCGCGCCGCGCACGCTGCTGATCGCCGCGGTCGCGGTCGTCCCGGCCGCCGCGCTGTTCGCGATCGGCATGCTGAAGCCGGCGCTGTTCGAGGTGCGCTACTTCATCGCCGCCGTCCCGATGCTGCTGCTGCTCGTCGCGCGTGCGCTGACGAGCTGGGCGACCGGCCGCGCCGCGACCGTCCTGCTCGTCGGCGCCTTCGCGGCGACGCTCGGCGCCGGCCTGCTCGACCAGCAGGTCAACGGCGCCAACCCGCGCCTCTACGACTTCCGCGGCGCGCTCGAAGCGGTCGAGCGCCGCGCGGGGCCGCACGACGTGTTGATCTACAACCCCGACTACCTGACGGACGTGATCGGCTACTACGCGCCCGAGCTGAACGCGCAGCCGATGGGTCGCGACCTGCCGCAGCGCAGGGACGCGACCGTCTTCGTCCTCGGCAGCTTCCTCGACAAGCCGACGTTCGCCGCCTCCACCGGCGGCCTCGTCGCGAGCTTGAGACGGACGCGCAGACTGGTGCGCACGTGGGAGCTGGCGCAGGTGCGGGTGTGGGAGTTCCGCCGCAGATGACGAGCAAGCCGACGAGACCCGCCGCGCCCGCCGGTCGCGCGGCGCCGCCCGCGGCGCCCGCCGCCGACCCGCGCCTGAACCCGCCGCCGTGGGAGGCCGCGCCGCCGCGCGCCCGCCATCGCCTGCGCGTGCGGCTGCTGATCGCGCTCGCGATCCCGCTGACGCTCTTCTACTTCACGTGGCTGCTGGCGCCGGAGCGGATCGGCAGCCCCGTGCTGTACGCGATCCTCGTCGCCGCGGAGCTGTTCAACGTCGCGCAGGCGGTCGGCTTCTGGTGGACCTGCTCGCGTGAGCGAGACCGGCAGCCGTGCGCCTGGAGCGGCCCGGCGAGACCGCAGGTCGACCTGCTCGTGCCGGTCTACGGCGAGCCGGTCGCGGTCGTCGAGCCGACGATCGCCGCCGCGGTCTCCCTGCCCGGCGCCGAGGTGCGCGTCCACCTGCTCGACGACGGCGGCGACGACGAGATGCGCGCGCTGGCGCAGCGCCACGGCGCCCGCTACGTGCGCCGCCCCCGCTCGACCGGCGCGAAGGCCGGCAACGTCAACGACGCGCTGCGCGACCTCGACGCGCCGTTCGTCGTCGTGCTCGACTGCGACCACGTTCCGCGGCGCGACTTCCTGACCGCGACGCTCGGCCACCTCCAGCGCGACCGACGCCTGGCCTTCGTGCAGACGCCGCAGCACTACGCCAACGCCGGCCGCGGCGGCGTCGCGGCCGCGGCGTGGAGCCAGCAGGCGCTCTTCTTCGGCGCGATCGCGCGCGGCAAGGACGGCCACGACGCGATGTTCTGCTGCGGCACCAACGTCGTCTTCCGCCGCGCCGCGCTCGACGACGCCGGCGGCTTCCCCGAGGAGTCGCTGACGGAGGACTTCGAGCTGTCGGTCCACCTGCACGAGCGCGGGTGGAGAACGGCCTACCTGCCGCGCGTGCTCGCCGACGGCCTCGGCCCCGAGGACATGGCCGCCTACGTCGGCCAGCAGTACCGCTGGGCGCGCGGCTGCCTCGGCGGGATCGCGACGGCGCTGCGGGCGAAGCTGCCGTGGCGACAGCGCGCCCACTACCTGCTGTCGGGGATGTACTTCCTGTCGGGCTGGACGCTGCTGGCGTACATGGCCTTCCCGGTCGTGCGGATCGCGACCGGCGCGCAGCCGCTCGCCGGCGCGACCGCCGACCTCTTCCTGCTCCACTTCGGCCCGTACTTCGGCCTGGCGCTGTGGATGGTCGCGCTCGCCGGCGGCGGCTCGTACCGCTTCTCGGCGTATGCGCTGCAGGCGGCGAGCGCGTGGATCCACGTCCACGCCTCGCTGGCCGCGCTGACGCGCCGGCGCGGCAGCTTCAAGGTGACGCCGAAGGAGGGCGACGGCGGCCGCCAGCCGCGCGCGGTCGCGATCCCGCTCGCGGTCGTCGCCGTCCTGCTCGGCGCCGCGCTGCTCGGCCTCGCGCGCGACCAGGGCCCGGCGACGCTCAACAACGTCGCGTTCGCGCTGCTGCACGTCTGCGTGCTGATGAGCGGCGTCTGGCCGGCGCTGCGCGGCAGCGCCGCCGTCGCAGCGCGCGACGAGCGGCGCTCCGCCCCCGTCGCCGGCCACGCCGAGGAGGAAGCGAGGGCGGCGGCGTGAGGCGCGCGCTGCTCGCGATCGTCGCCGGGCTCGCCTTCGCGGCCGGCGTCGACGTCGGCGCCGGCGGCGGCCGTGAGCCGGGCGCGACGGGACCGCCTGTCCCGCCGCAGGTCCGCACCGCGGTCGAGCGCTTCTTCGACGGCTACGTGCGCGACGACGGCCGGGTCGTCCGCCGCGACCAGGGCGGCGACACCGTCAGCGAGGGGCAGGCGTACGCGCTGCTGCTCGCCGTCGCGGTCGGCGACGAGGAGCGTTTCGCGCGCGTCTGGCGCTGGACCCGCGACCACCTCCAGCGCTCCGACGGCACGCTCGCGTGGCGCTGGGAGCCGCCCGCGCGGCGGAGCGGCGCGGACGGCAGGAGAGACGCGGCCGGCGGGAGCGGCGCGGCGGGCGGGAGCGGCGCGGCCGACGGGAGCGGTGCCGCCGGCAGGAGCGGCGCGGCCGGCGGGAGCGGCGTGGCCGGCGAGAGCGGTGCCGCCGGCAGGAGCGGCGCGGCGGGCGGGAGCAGCGCGGCCGCCGCGCAGCGGGACCGCGAGCTGCCCGGCCCGGCCGCCGACGCCGACCTCGACGCGGCGCGGGCGCTCGCGCTCGCCGCGCGGCGCTTCGACGAGCCCGCGTACGGCCGCGCCGCCCGCGCGATCGGCCGGGCCGTGCTCACGCGCCAGACGGCGCGCGCGGTCGGCACGCGCGTGCTGGTCGCCGGCCCGTGGGCGCGGCGCGACGTCGTCGTCAACCCCTCCTACTTCTCCCCGCGCGCCTACTCCGCGCTCTTCGCGCTCGACGGCGACCGGCGCTGGAAGGCGCTGCGCGACTCCAGCGCGCGGATCGCTCGGCGCGTCCTCGACGGCCCCGCCGGCCTGCCGCCCGACTGGGCGAAGGTGCTGCCGTGGGGCGTCGTCCCGGTCGCTGCGCCGGCGACCGCCGCGGCCGCCGGCGCCGACTCCGCCGCCGCCGTGCCCTCCTACGGCTACGACGCGGTCCGCCTCCCGGTCCGCTACGCCGAGGCGTGCACCCCCGACCAGCGCGCGCTCGCGGCGCGGCCGTGGCCGGCGCTGCACGCCCACGCGGTCGCGACCGGCGGCGCCGTCCCTGCCGTCCAGGGCCTGGACGCGACGCCGCGCGCCGCCGGCTCCCACCCGGCCGCGCTCGTCGGCGCCGCGGCCGCCGCGCGCGCCGCCGGCGACGTCGGCGCCGGCGACCGCCTGCTCGACCGCGCCGACGCCGTCGCCGCCCGCGAGCCGACCTACTACGGCGCCGCGTGGGCGGCGCTCGGCCGCGTGATGCTCGCGACGAGACTGCTCGGCCGCTGCGCCGGCTCCGGCTGACGCGCCGCCGTCGCGGCGCGCCCGCCCGCGGCCGCCCTCCGCGACTGCGCCGTCCCGACTCGCCCGCCCGCGGCCGCCCTCCGCGACTGCGCCGTCCCGACTCGCCCGCCCGCGGCCGCCCGCCGCGGCAGCGCCGCCCCGCCGCCGCCCGGCCGGCTCCGGCGCTGGGTTGACCGCTCGGCTCGCGGGTACACCTCGCATGAACGAGGAGGAGGTCCCCATGTACGCAGGAACGCGGAGCCGGTGGCTGCTGGCCGTCGGCGTGAGCGCGGTCGTCCTCGGCGTCGCCGGCTGCGGCAGCGACGACGATGAGGGGGGAGGGGGCGGGACCGCGACGACGGGCACGGGCGCCGCGGCCGAGGCACCGGCCGACACGTCTTTCGACCAGACGATCGGCGTGCTGCTCCCGCTCACCGGCGACCTGTCGCCGTTCGGCGCGCCCGGCAGAAAGGCGGCCGATCTCGCGGTCGCGCAGGTCGAGCAGGCGACGAGAGCCGGCGGTGTCGAGACGACCGTCTCGACCACGTCGGCCGACACCGAGTCGAGCCCGCAGGCGGCGGTCCAGGCGGCGCGGCAGCTGATCTCCGGCGGCGCGACCTGCCTCGCCGGCCCGTGGGCGTCGTCGGAGACGCTCGCGGTCGCCGAGTCGGTCGCCTCGCGGCAGAGAACGCCGATCGTGTCGCCGTCGTCGACCGACGCGGCGATCACCGACCTCGACGACGACGGCTTCGTCTGGCGCACGGCCCCGTCGGACAACCTGCAGTCGAGAGCGCTCGCCGACACGGTCGAGCAGGAGCTGGGCGGCACCGACTTCACGATCTCGCTCGCCGCCCGCAACGACGCCTACGGCCAGGGCTTCATCGAGAAGTTCAGAGAGGCGTGGGAGGCGAAGGGCGGCAGAACGACCGGCCCGGTCCTCTACGACCCGGAGCAGCCGAACTACAACTCCGAGGCGGCCGAGATCGTCCAGGGCAGACCGGACGCCTACGTCATCATCGACTTCTTCGAGACGTACGGGAAGATGGGAGCCTCGCTGGTCCGCACCGGCGAGTTCGACGCCGGCAGACTGTTCACCGCCGACGGCCTGGCGTCGGACAGAATCCCCGACACGATCCCGGCGAGAGCGCTGATCGGCGCCCGCGGCACGCGGCCGGGCACGCCCGAGTCCGGCGCCGTCGTCGAGGAGTTCGCGCGGATCTACAGAGAGGCCGGCGGCGCGCCACGCCAGACCTTCGACGCGCAGAACTTCGACGCGACGATGCTCTGCTACCTGGCGGCGCTGGCGGCCGGCTCGACCGACGGCACCGACATCTCCGAGCAGCTGCAGGCGGTCTCCGCGCCGCCCGGCAGAAAGTTCACCTTCATGGAGCTGGCCGACGGGATCAGAATGATCGCCGCCGGCGAGGAGGTCGACTTCGACGGCGTCACCGGCCCGATCGACTTCGACGCGAACGGCGACCCGACCGCCGCGACCTACGAGGTCTACAGATACGGCCCCGACGGCGTCCTCAGAGTCGAGCGCCAGTTCGAGGCGAGAGCGGCGGAGTAGCGGCGGTGGCCGGAGCGGCCGACACCGCGGTCGAGCCGGCGCCCCGGGACGAGCCCCGGGGCGCCGCGCCGGCCCTCGCCGGCCTCTCCGGCGGGCGCGGCCCGCTGCTGGTGACGGTCGCGATCGTCGCGGCGATCGCGCTCGTCCTGATCGTCGCCTACGGCATCCACGACGTCGCCCAGCGCGGCGTCAACGGGCTGGTCTCCGGCAGCTACTTCGCGCTCGGGGCGGTCGGGCTGACGCTCGTCTACGGGACGCTGCGGCTCGTCAACTTCGCCCACGGCGACCTGCTCACCTTCGGCGCCTACATGGCGTTCCTCGCGAACGTCACGTGGGGCGTGCCGATCGTGCTCGCCACGCTGTTCGCGGTCGTCGCGACGGCCGCGCTCGGCGTCCTGAGCGAGCGCGTGATGTGGCGGCCGATGCGCGGCAGAGGCGCCGGGATGCTGCAGCTGCTGCTGATGACGCTCGGGCTGGCGTTCGTGATCCGCTACGGGATCCAGATGATCTGGGGGACCTTCCCCCGCCGGCTCGAGGTCGACGTGACCGATTCGATCTCGTTCCTCGGCCTGCGGATCGGCCGCACCGAGCTGATCGTCGTGATCGTCGGCTTCGTCGTGCTGCTGGCGGTCGGGCTGATGCTCCGGCGCACCTCGCTGGGCCGCCAGATGCGCGCGCTCTCCGACGACATGGGCCTGGCCGAGGTGACCGGGATCGACACCGACCGCGTCGTGATCGCGACGTGGATCTTCGCCGCCGGGCTGGCCGGCCTCGCCGGCGTCCTCTACACCGCGGCGATCGGCACGATGACGCCCAACCTCGGCTTCTTCCTGCTGCTGAGCCTGTTCGCGGCGGTGATCCTTGGCGGCATCGGCAACGCCTTCGGCGCACTCGCCGGCGGGCTGCTGCTCGGCCTCGCGCAGGAGTGGTCGACGTTGGTGATCGACCCGCGCTGGAAGGTCGCGGTCGGCTTCGGGATCCTGATCCTGGTGCTGTTCGTGCGGCCGCAGGGACTGTTCGGACGCAAGGAGCGCACGCTGTGACCCCCGTCTTCGCCGTCAGCCTCGACGCGCTCACCTCGGCCGACTTCTGGATCGGCGTCGGCGTGCTCGCCGGCACGTACACGATCTTCACGCTCGGCCTCCAGCTGAACGTCGGCTTCACCGGCATCATCAACTTCGGCCAGGCCGGCTTCATGGCGATCGGCGCCTACTCGATGGGCATCCTCGTGGTCAGAGCCGGGTGGTCGCTGTGGGCGGCGCTGCCGGCGGCGACCGCGATCGCGATGGCAGCCGGCGTGCTGATCGGGCTGCCGTCGCTGCGATTGCGCGCCGACTACTTCGCGATCGTGACGATCGCCTTCGCCGAGATCGTCCGCTACGTGGCGCAGAACGCGCGCGGGCTGACCGGCGGCAACCAGGGCCTGCTCGGCTTCGACGACCAGTGGCTCGACGTCTCCGACACGATCCTTGGCTGGCTGCCGGCGTCGATGCAGGACCAGTTCCTGCTGCCGCTGCTGATCGTCGTGTGGGTCACCGTCGCGATCCTCACCGGCCTGCTCATGCTGCTGCAGCGCAGCCCGTGGGGCCGGGTCCTGCGCGCGATCCGCGAGGACGAGGACGCCGCCCGCGCGCTCGGCAAGAACGTGCTCGCGTACAAGCTCCAGTCGATCGCGCTGGCGGCGGCGCTGGGCGCGATCGCCGGCTACTTCCTCGCGCTCAACCTCAGCTTCCTCAGCCCCGAGTCGTTCGAGCCGCAGTTCACCTTCATCGGCTTCACGATCCTGATCCTTGGCGGCCTGGCCAACTACGTCGGCGTCGCGCTCGGCTCGCTGATCATGTGGACCCTGCTGGAGGCGACCCGCTTCATCGACCTGCCGCTGGCGGCGGAGAAGGTCGCGGCGCTGCGGTTCGTGATCGTCGGCGTGGCGTTGATCCTGCTGGTCGCCTTCCGGCCGCAGGGACTGCTCGGCAAGCGACAGGAGATGGTGCTGCGTGACTGACGAGCTGCTGCGCGTCGAGGAGGTCGTCAAGCGCTTCGGCGGCGTCCACGCCGTCGACGGCGCGACCTTCGCGGTCAGAGGCGGGTCGATCACGGCGCTGATCGGCCCCAACGGCGCCGGCAAGACGACGCTCTTCAACGTCGTCACGGGCTTCCAGCGGGCCGACCGCGGCGAGGTCGTCTACGACGGCCGCACCGTCGGCGGCAGACCGGCCCACGCGATCGCGCGCTGCGGGATGGTGCGGACCTTCCAGATCACGAAGGCGCTCGCGGCGATGCCGGTGATCGACAACATGACGCTCGCCGCCCCGCGCCAGCCGGGCGAGCACCTCGCCGGCGTGATCGCGCGCCCGTACGCCGCGCGCAAGCGCGAGAAGGCGGTGCGCGAGCGGGCGCGGGAGCTGCTGGCGAGATACGGCCTGGAGCAGAAGGCCGACGACTACGCCGGGACGCTGTCGGGCGGCCAGCGCAAGCTGCTGGAGCTGGCGCGCGTGCTGATGGTCGAGCCGCGGATGGTGCTGCTCGACGAGCCGATGGCCGGCGTCAACCCGACGCTCGGCGGCAAGCTGCTCGAGCACGTCCACGCGCTGCGCGAGCAGGAGGGGACGACCTTCCTGCTGATCGAGCACGACATGGAGGTCGTGATGGGCCACTCCGACCGCGTCATCTGCATGGCGCAGGGGCGGGTGATCGCCGACGGCGAGCCGGAGGCGGTCCGCAGCGATCCGCGCGTGATCGACGCCTACCTCGGCGGGGCGGCGAGATGAGCGCCGCGGGCTCGCCCGGCGGCTCGCCGGCGGTCGGGAGAGCCCGACCGGGGGAAGGCGCTCCCGGCGGCGGGGCAGCGCCCGCCGAGATCCTGCTGCGGACCGAGGGGCTGGTCGCCGGCTACGTGCCGGAGGTCGACATCCTTGGCGGCGTCGACGTCGAGCTGCGCGCGGGGGAGGTGGTGACGATCGTCGGCCCCAACGGCGCCGGCAAGTCGACGCTGCTGAAGGCCGTGTTCGGGCTGTTGAAGCCGCGCGGCGGCCGCGTCCTGCTGCGCGGGGAGGACATCGCCGGCCGGCGCACGCACGACGTCTCGCGCGCGGGCGTCAGCTACGTGCCGCAGCTCGGCAACGTCTTCCCGAGCCTGACGGTCGAGGAGAACCTCGAGCTCGGCGCGCTCGCCCGCAAGGGCGCCGACGTCGGCGAGCGGACCGCGGCGATGTACGCGATGTTCCCGCGCCTCGGCGAGCGCCGCCGCCAGATCGCCGGGACGATGTCCGGCGGCGAGCGGCAGATGGTCGCGATGGCGCGTGCGCTGATGCCGAGCCCGCAGATCCTGCTGCTCGACGAGCCCTCCGCCGGCCTCTCGCCGACGATGGTCGCGGTGATCTTCGAGAAGGTCGCGGAGATCAACGGCCACGGCGTGACGGTCCTGATGGTCGAGCAGAACGCCCGCCGCGCGCTCGCGATGTCGACGCGCGGGTACGTGCTCGACCTCGGCCGCAACCGCTTCGAGGGGCCGGGCGACGCGCTGCTCGACGACCCGAGAGTCGCCGAGCTGTACCTTGGCGGCGGGCGGACCGGCGGCGGCCCCGGGCGGCCGGGGAAACGGGTGACGTAGCATCGGGCGATGGCGTTGCGACGTGTCTGCGTCTACTCCGGGTCGAGCCCCGGCGGCGACCCCGCCTACGCGGCGGCGGCCGCCCGGCTGGGGAGCGAGCTGGCCGAACGCGGCATCGGGATCGTCTACGGCGGCGGCCGCGCCGGGCTGATGGGCGCCGTCGCCGACGCGGCGCTGGCCGCCGGCGGCGAGGTGATCGGCGTGCTGCCGCGACTGCTGGAGGAGCGCGAGATCGGCCATCGCGGCCTGACGGAGCTGCGGGTCGTCGACTCGATGCACGCGCGCAAGGCCGAGATGGCGACGCTCGCCGACGCCTTCGTCGCGCTCCCCGGCGGCCTCGGCACGCTCGAGGAGCTGGTCGAGGCGGCGACGTGGACGCAGCTGCGGATCCACGCCAAGCCGGTCGGCCTGCTCGACGTCGCGCGCTACTGGCAGGAGCTGGAGGCGCTGCTCGACCACGCCGTTCGCGAAGGCTTCCTGCGGCCGCAGAACCGCGGCCTGATCGTCCGCAGCGGCGACCCCGGACTGCTGCTCGACGAGCTGGCGACGTGGCGGCCGCCCCCGCCGGCGCCGCTGTCCGATCGCGCCGACGCCGCCGTCGGCCCCGCCGCGACGCTCGGCGCCGACGCGCCGGCGGTCGCCGCGCCGAGCGCCGGGGACGCCGCCTTGGGCGCCGCGGAGCCGCGCGCCGGCGACCGGCTGAGCGACGGCCGCCGGCTGCGCGCCGTCGAGGAGTCCGTCGACCCACCGGCCGAGCGGCGGACGGCCGACATCGGCGACCCGGCGAGCGCGGCGGCGGCCGGGCCGCCCCATCCGCCGGCGCGGCCGCTCGCGCGCGGGGCGCCTGCCGCGGCGGGCGGCGCCCCGATCCCGACGATCCGCCCGCCCGCGGTCGGCGTCAGCGCGCTCGTCGTGCGCGACGGCACGATCCTGCTCGGCCTCCGCCAAGGCGCCCACGGCGCCGGCACCTGGGCGCCGCCGGGCGGCGCCGTCGACGGCGGCGAGGAGCCGGCCGCGACGGCGCTGCGCGAGCTGGAGGAGGAGACCGGCCTGCGCGGCGCCGCCGCCCGTCCGCTGGTTTTCACCAGCGACCTCTTCCCGGCCGACCGCCAGCAGTGGGTGACGCTCCACCACCTCGTCGACGGCGCGGCCGGCGAGCCCGAGCTGCGCGAGCCGCGCAGCTGCGCGCGGTGGGAGTGGTTCCCGCTCGACGCGCTCCCGTCGCCGCTGTTCGGCCCGATGGCCTCCCTCGTCGCCTCCGACGCCTGGCCGCCCCGCGCCTGAGCGGCCTGAGCGGTGGGCCCCGGACATGCCCGGGGGAGGCCCGGACCGCCGCTGGTCACCCGCTCGACGCCGCGCTGCCGAGGTAGGCCTCCAGCAGCGCGACCGTCTCGGCGGCCCAGCGGTCGGGGGAGCGGTCGGGGTCGGCGTGGATGACGAGGTTGTGGGTGACCGACTCGGTCACCTGCACGACCAGCCGGGCGGCCAGCTTGGGATCGGCGACGCGGACCTCCGGCACGGCGCGCAGCCAGTCGGCGACCGCGGCCGTCGCGGCCGTCGCCAGCGCGTCGAGCCTGCGGCGCAGCGCCGGCGGCCGCGGCGCCTCCTCGAACAGCACGCGGTGGAGCGCCGGGCGCTCGGCGTGGAGCGCGACCATCGCGGCGACGATCCGCTCCAGCCCCGCGCGCAGCGGCGGCCGCTCGTCGCGCAGCGCGGCGAGGAGCGGCCCCAGCCGCTCCGCTCCCTCGGCGACGTGACGCTCGACGATCGCGAGCAGCAGCGCGTCCTTGTTCGGGAAGTACTGGTAGAGCGAGCCGATCGAGACGCCGGCGCGCTCGGCGATGCGGTTGGTCGTGCCGGCGGCGTAGCCGTGGCGCTCGAAGACCTGAGCAGCGGCCTCGAGCAGCGCCTCGACCGTCTCGCGCGAACGCGCCTGGCGCGGGTGCTTGCGGGCTCTCAGGCTGGTTCTCGGCACGGAAGCGAAATGCGAGTGGCAGAACGCGAGTGATTGCTCACAATACTCCCCATGCCCGTCGTCAGCGTCTCGACCGACCTCCCGCTCCCCGCCGAGCGGGCCTGCGAGCTGGCCGCCAGGCCGGCGCTGTTCGCCTTCGTCGTCCGCCCGTTCCTGCGCGTCGGCGGCCTGCCGGAGCGGTTCCCCGAACCGCCGGCCGCCGCGCCCGACGCGCCTGCCGCCGCCGAGGCCGCCGCGCCGCCCGCCGCCGCCGCGCTGGCGCGCAGCGGCGAGGCGGTCGGCGGCCGGCTGTGGTGGTTGGGCGTCGTGCCGGCGTGGACCCACCGGCTCCGCGTCGTCTCCGCGACGGCGACCGAGCTGCGCACCGAGGAGGGCGGCGGGCCGGTGCGCCGCTGGGCTCACACGCTCGTCTTCGAGCCCCGCGGCGCGTCAGCCTGCCGCTACACCGACCGGGTCGAGCTCGACGCCGGCCTGCTGACGCCGCTGGTCTGGTGCTTCGCGCAGCTGCTGTTCCGCTGGCGCCAGGCGCGCTGGCGGGCGCTCGCGCGCGTCATCGCCTGATCTCCTCGCGCTCGATCGCGACGTGCGGCAGCAGGCGGTCGAGCCAGCGCGGCAACCACCACGCGGCGCGGCCGAGCAGCGACATGATCGCCGGCACGAGCAGGCAGCGGATCACGACCGCGTCGATCAGGATCGCGACCGCCAGGCCGAGGCCGAACGTCTTGATCATGCGGTCGTCCATCGCGATGAACGAGGCGAAGACGACGACCATGATCGCCGCCGCGGCGGTGATGACGCGGCCGGTGCTCGCCAGCCCGCGCCGCACCGCCGCCTGCTCGTCGCCGCTGCGCGTCCACTCCTCGTGCACGCGCGAGAGCAGGAAGACCTCGTAGTCCATCGAGAGCCCGAAGACGATCGCGAACATCATCACCGGGATGAACGCCTCGATCGGGCCCTCGCCGGCGCCGATCAGGTCGCCGCCGACGCCCTCCTGGATCACGAGTGTGACGATCCCGAGCGCGGCGCCGATGCTGAGCAGGTTGAGCGCCGCGGCCTTCAGCGGGATCAGCACCGAGCGGAAGACCGTCATCAGCAGCAGCGCCGACAGCCCGACGACGATCGCGACGAACAGCGGCATCTTCGCCGCGATCTCGTCGGCGAAGTCGGCGCCGGCCGCCTCGCGACCGCCGACGTCGACGCGCGTGCCGGCCTCGGCGGCCAGCGGCGGCACGACCTCCTCCCGCACCCGCTCCAGCAGCTCGGCGGTCTCGGCGTCCTGCGGCGCCGATCTGGGGATCACGATCAGCGTCGCGACCGCGCCGTCGTCGGAGACGGTCGCCGGCGCGACGGTCGCCACGCCCTCCGTCCCCGCGAGCCGGTCGGCGAGCCCGTCGGTCAGCTCGCGCGCGGCGGCCTCCCCGGAGGGCAGCTCGGCGACGACGAGCAGCGGCCCCGCCGTGCCCGGGCCGAAGCCCTTGGCGAGCAGGTCGTACGCCTGGCGCGTCGTCTTGCCCTCCGACTGCGTGCCGGCGTCGGCGCAGCCGAGCCGCATGTCGAGCGCGGGCACGGCCAGCGCGAGCAGCAGCGCGACGGTCGCGATCGCGACCGGCCACGGCCGGCGCTGGACGAAGGCGGCCCATGCCTCCCAGCGGTGGCCCTCGTGCCGCACGGGGGCGGCTGACCCGGCGCCGTCGCCGGCCGCCGCGGCGCGCCGGGCGCGGCGCGGTTCGATCCGTCTGCCGGCCCACGCCAGCAGCGACGGCAGCAGCGTGAGGCTGGCGACCATCGTGACGAGCACCGCCGCGGCCGAGGCGACCGCCGGGCCGGTCATCGAGCCCATGTCGAGCGCGAGCAGGCCGAGCAGCGCGATGATCACGGTGCAGCCGGCGAAGAAGACGGTGCGGCCGGCGGTGTCGAGCGCCGTCTCGACCGCATCCTCGCGCGCGGCGCCGGCGTGCAGCTCGGAGCGGTAGCGCGACAGCACGAGCAGCGCGTAGTCGATCCCGACGCCGAGGCCGATCAGCGTCGCGATGATCGGCGAATAGTCGGCGACGTCGAGCACGTGCGAGAGCAGCGTCACGATCCCGGTCGAGATCCCGATCGCGAGCACGGCGGTGACGATCGGCGTCGCGGCGGCGAGCAGCGAGCCGAAGACCGCGAACAGCACGATCAGTGCCATCAGCACGCCGATGCCCTCGGCGAAGCCGCCCTCCGACTCGGTCACGAGATCGGCCGGCGCGCCGCCGGCCTCGACGCGCAGCCCGTCGCCGTCGGCGTCGAGCGCGGTGTCGACGATCGTCTCGATCTGCTCGCGCGGCATGTCCTCGGCGGTGCCGTCGAGCGCGACGGTCGCGTACGCGATCGTGCCCTCCTCCGAGACCGCTTCGGCGTGGTCGTAGGGCGAGCGCACGTCGGCGACGCCGTCGAGCCCGGAGAGCTCCTCCAGCAGCCCGTCGACGCGTGCGCGGACCGGCGGCGACTCGACGCCGTCAGGTGCCTCGAAGACGACCTGGACGGTGTCGCCGGCCTGCTGCGGGAAGTGCCGCTCGAGCGTGTCTGCGGCGCGCTGGGACTCGGTGCCCGGCAGCGCGAAGTCGTTGACCCAGCCGGAGCCGGCGGCGCTCGACAGCGCCGTCACGGCGACGAGCGCGACGACCCACAGGGCGAGCGCGCGGCCGCGGTGGCGAAACGACCAGCGCGCGACCCGTGCGAACGGGCCGCGGCGTCGCGGTGGGCTTGCGGTCGATGGGTTCATGGCGGGTCCTCTCGGAGCGTGGATCGGTCGCTCCCAAGCCTCCGGCGGGCGCGTGCTCGCGACAACGCCCGCTGGTGGTGTCGGGCGGTCCTCCGCCGGCGGGAGAGCTCCTCCCCCCGCGGGAGGAGGCCGAGCGGGCGCCCCGTACGGGGCGCCCCCGAGGTCCCCCCGCGGGAGGATGCGGCGCTCCGGTGCGGTCGCTACGTTCAGGCGCATGCCGTCCGCCGCCGCTCAGCTCTCCGCCTGGCTGCGCGCCCGTCCGCTGCTCGTCGACGTCGCGCTCGCGCTGCTCTCGTTCGGCGTCACGGTCGGGCTGATGGCCTCCGACGGCCTCGGAGCGCCCGACCCCGACAGCCGCTCGCTCGACGCGCTCGGCGTGCTGCTCGCGGCGCTCTCGTCGCTGCCGCTGCTCGCCCGCCGGCGCGCGCCGTACGCGGTCGTCGCGGTGACGGCCGCGGCGACGCTGGCGGCGTACGGGTTCGGCTACACCGCCGACGTCCAGATCGGCACGATGATCGCCCTCTACGGCATCGGCGTCTCGGCGCGCGACGCGACCGCGGTGCGCCACGGGCAGATCGCGCTCGCGCTCGTGATCGTGCTCGGCCTCGTCGGCGGGACGATCGCGCTCCACGGGATGGCGGTGCCCGAGCTCTCCGCGCTCGCCGTCTTCTGGGGCGGCGCGTGGCTGCTCGGCGACCGCTCGCGCTTGCGGCGCGTCCAGATCGCCGAGCTGCGCGAGCGCGCGCAGCGGGCCGAGCGCGAGGCCGAGCGCGAGCGGCGGCTGGCGGCGGCCGAGGAGCGCACGCGGATCGCACGCGAGCTGCACGACTCGGCCGGGCACGCGATCAACGTGATCCTCGTGCAGGCCGGCGCGGCGCGGCTGCTGCGCGAGCGCGATCCGGAGGGCGCGGCGGCGGCGCTCGACACGGTCGAGCAGGTCGCGCGCACGACGATCGGCGAGATCGACCGGCTCGTCCACGCGCTGCGCGAGGGCGAGGGGGAGGCGCCGCTCGTCGTCGCCGGCCGCGGCCTCGACGCGCTCGAACGGCTCGCCGCCCACCACCGCGACGGCGGCCTCCCCGTCGCACTCGACGCGTGCGGCGAGCCGCGGGCGCTGCCGGGCGAGGTCGACCGCGCGCTCTACCGGATCGTGCAGGAGGCGCTGACGAACGCCGCCCGTCACGGCGCCGGTCCCGCGACGGTCGCGCTCGACTACGCGCCCGACGCGCTGCGGGTGACGGTCGAGAACCCCGTCGCGCCGGAGGCGGACGGCGGCGGCGCCGACGGGCGCGGCGCGGACGGATCGGCGCCGGCGCGCCACGGCGGCGGCCACGGCCTCGTCGGGATGCGCGAGCGCGCCGCGCTGCTCGGCGGCGAGCTGGACGTCGAGCGCGCCGGCGGCGCGTTCCGGGTGCGGGCGCGGCTGCCGCTGTGATCACCGTCCTGCTGGTCGACGACGACGCGCTGATGCGCGCCGGGCTGCGGGCGGTGATCTCCAGCGACGACGGGCTGGAGGTCGTCGGCGAGGCGGCGGACGGGCGCGAGGCGGTGGCGCGCGCGCCGAGGCTGGCGCCCGACGTCGTGCTGATGGACGTGCGGATGCCCGAGCTCGACGGGATCGCCGCGACACGCGAGCTGCTCGCGGTCGCCCCCCACGCGAAGGTGCTGGTGCTGACGACCTTCGAGGAGGACGAGTACGTCTTCGGCGCGCTCGCCGCCGGCGCCGCCGGCTTCGTGCTGAAGCGGACGCGGCCGGAGGACCTGCTCGCCGCGATCCGCACGGTCGCCGACGGCGACGCGCTGCTGTCGCCGGCGGTGACGCGGCGGGTCGTCGAGCGCGTCGTCGACCGCTCCGCCGGCGCGCCGCGCGACGACGGCGAGCGGCTCGCGCAGCTGACCCCGCGCGAGCGCGACGTGCTCGACCTCGTCGCCCGCGGCCTCACCAACAGGGAGGTCGCCGCCGCGCTCGTCGTCGAGGAGTCGACCGTCAAGACCCACGTCAAGCGCGTCCTCGCCAAGCTCGGCCTGCGCGACCGCGTGCAGGCGGTGATCTACGCCTACGAGCACGGCCTGGTGCGGCCGGGGGAGTAGCGGTGCCGACGAACGACAGACAGACCGCCGCCGTCTTCGCCGCAGGGTCCGAGATCCTCCGCGACGCGACGAGCGAGATGCGGGCGATCGAGCCGCCAGCCGACGTGGCGGAGTCCTACGACCGCTTCGTCGTGCTGCTCGATCGGCAGGGCGACGGCATGGTCGCCATCCGCAGAACGACGCTGGCGGGCGATCAAGCCGGCGTGAGAGCCGCGCATGCGCGCATCGCCAGAGCCAACGAGGAGCAGGACCGGATCGCGCTCGACATCGGGCTCGAGGGATGCGCGGCGAGCGCGGAGGAGGAAGCGGAGGAGGCGCCGCCGCCGAGCGTCGCACCCGGTGGCGAGGCGCCCTTCGACATCGGCTGAGGGAACCGGGGCGCCGTCGCGGCCGACGCCCCGGGCGGCGAGCGCGAGATCCGCCGAGCCGCGGCCCCTACCGCTCCAGCTCCCGCTGGCGCAGCTCGATGCGGCGGATCTTGCCGGTGAGGGTCTTCGGCAGGTCGGCGACGAACTCGAGCTTGCGCGGGTAGGCGTAGGCGGAGAGGCGGCCGCGGACGTGGGCTCTGATCGACGCCGCCAGCTCGTCGCTCGGCTCGTGGCCGTCGGCGAGCACGACGAACGCCTTCACGACGTTGCCCTTGACCGGGTCCGGCGAGGCGACCGCGGCGGCCTCGCGCACGGCCGGGTGCTCGAGGCAGACCGATTCGACCTCGAACGGGCCGATGCGGTAGCCGGCGGCGATGATGACGTCGTCGGCGCGGCCCTCGTACCAGTAGTAGCCGTCTTCGTCCTGGGAGGCGGCGTCCTTGGTGTGGAACCACTCGCCGCCGAACGCCTCTTCGCTCTCGCCAGGCCGGCGCCAGTAGCCGAGCGGGTAGTGCGGGTTGGAACGGGCGCGCAGGCAGATTTCGCCGCGCTCGCCCTGCGCCACCGGCCGCTCGTCCTCGTCGAGGATCGCGACCTCCCAGCCGGGCATCGGCTTGCCCATCGACCCCTCGCGGACCTCCATCCACGGGAAGTTGCCGACGAGCGGATACGACTCGGTGAGGCCGTAGTAGTCGAGCACGGTGACGCCGTACTGCTCGCGGAACCAGCGGATCGCCTCCGGGTTGAGCGGCTCGCCGGCGCTGCAGACCCGCCGGAACCGCTGCGGGAAGCGACGGCCGGCGTCGCGCAGCGTCATCATCGCCCGCATCGCCGTCGGCGTCGTGAAGACGTTCGTGACCTCGTGGCGGGAGAGGAAGTCGAGCTGCTCGGCCGGGTCGAAGCCGCCGGCGCGCTGGTAGACGCACTGGGTCGCCCCGAGCCGCCATGGCCCGAGCAGCGGCGCGATCCCGGCCGCCCAGGCCCACTCGCCCATGCCGTGGAAGCGCTCGCCGGGCTGGACCTCGTGGCAGTAGCGGAACTCCTCGTGGCCGAGGATGTAGCGGTGGGCGTGGACGATCCCCTTCGCCAGCCCGGTCGTGCCGGAGGTGTAGTAGAGCTGCGCCGGGTCATCGCACGAGGTGTCGGCGAGGACGGGAGCGGTCGGAGCGCCGGCGAGCAGGCCGTCGCCCTCGTCGACCACCAGCACCCGCCCGACGAGGCCGGCGTCGAAGCGGCCGACGTTGGCGGCGTCGGTGACGAGCACCGCCGGCTCGCTGTCGGCGAGGCGGTGGCGGATCCCCTCGTCGCCGTAGAGGACCGACATCGACAGCAGCACCGCGCCGAGCTTCCAGGTGCCGAGGAAGATCGCCGCGGTCTCCGGCGTCGGCGGCAGCACGACGGCGACGCGGTCGCCGCGGCCGACGCCGGCCGCGCGCAGCACGTGCGCCGCCTGGTTGGCGAGGTCCTGCAGCTCCCCCCAGGTCAAGTTGCGGCGCGCGCCGTCGTGGCGCTCCCAGAGCATCGCGAGGCCGTCGCGCGGATGCTTGTCGCAGACGTCCCAGGCGATGTTGTAGCGCTCCGGCACCTCCCAGCGGTGCTCGGCGCGGACCTGCTCGTACGTCGGTGCGGCGGTGGTGGCCATCGTCACTCCTTCGGCGGCGCTCGCGCGGATCACAGCGCCAGGTCGGTCAGCACGATCGCGGTCGTCATCAGCGCGATCGCGATCGCGGGCGGGTCGATGTGCGTGTCGCCGTGGATCAGGAAGACCCGCGCGCAGGCCTCGCCCAGCAGCGCGCCGAGCACGCCGCACAGCGCCCCGACGGCGATCGCCGCCAGCGCGGTGCCGCCGGCCGCGATCACGAAGCCGGCGGCGACGGCGGCCGGCAGCGTCATGTGGTGGGTGACCGGCACGCTCGCGCCGACGACCAGCAGCGCGAGCAGGCTGGCCGAGACGCCGAAGCCGACGAGCGTGCCGGCGCCGGCGTACGCCGCGTCGACCTCGGCGACCGTCGCCAGCGCCCACGCGGCGGCGACGCCGGAGACCAGGCCGAGCAGCGCCGCCTGGCTCCACGCTCTCTGCCACGGCACCCACTCTGCTGGTGCCTCGGCGCGACCGCGGACTCCGTCCACGGCGCCCCCGGCGTCGTCGATCGCTCGCGGGCTGGCGCCCGCCACGCGCTCTGCCTCCTCGGCAGCCACCCCGCTGCTCTCGTCAGCGAACGCGAGGTCGGCCTCCTGCGAGCCGCCGGCCATCGGCGGCCGCGCGCGGCGGGTTGGGCGGGCCCCGAGCAGGCCGGTCGAGCCGAACGCGAAGCGGGCGGCGAGCGCCGAGACGACGACCGCCAGCGCGACCGTGTCGGTGTAGGCGCCGGTGCCGTCGCTCTTGGCGAGCAGCTCGGCGAGCAGCTGCTGCACGGCGTAGCCGCCGACGCCGAAGAGGCCGCCGACGACGATCGGGTCGGGACGGCCGAGGCTCGCCAGCGGCGTCGCGATGTCGCGTCCGCTCTCGACGTATCCGCGGCGGGCGGCGTAGGCGACCGCGGCCACCGCGCCGGCGAAGGCGACGTGCGGCCCGAAGACCGGCCCGAACGCGACCGTCCCGAGCACGTCGACGTCGCCGCCCGCGAGCGCCACCCCGACGCCGAGCAGGACGATCGCGCCGGTCAGCGCGAAGGCGATCAGCGCGCCGCAGAGCGCGCCCAGGCAGCCGCCCGCGAACGCGGCGAGCAGCACGGCAAGGCTGAAGTCCATCGTTCACTCTCCTCTTTGACGGTGAGACCGCCTCTCCGGAAAGCGACGCTACGACGCGCTGCGTTGCAGGACGGCTGCCCCGCCGAAACGTTGCGGCTTCGTTGCAATGACGCTTGCCGCCCGCAGATTCCTCGGCAAGGATCGCAGCCAGTCGGTTTGGAGTGAATTTTCCAGGCGGCCGAGGAGAGAGAGTGAGATGAGCCTGATCGTCGGTGTCGACATCGGGAACTCGACGACGGAGGCGTGCGTCGCGGAGGTGGAGGGAAGCGGGCGCGCCTACCTTGGGTCCGGGCTGGCCGCGACCACCGGCGTCAAGGGGACGGTCCCGAACGTGACCGGCGCCGCGCGGGCGATCGAGCGCGCGCTGCTGCGGGCCGGGCGGGCGCTCGAGGAGGTCGACGCGATCCTCCTCAACGAGGCGACCCCGGTGATCAGCGGCCTCGCGATGGAGACGATCACCGAGACGATCATCACCGAGTCGACGATGATCGGCCACAACCCGCAGACCCCCGGCGGCGAGGGGCTCGGGGTCGGCGTGACGGTCGCGTTCGAGCGGCTCGCCGCGCGGGCGCCCGGCGACGGGCCGGCGATCGTCGTGATCGCGGCGAGCGTCGACTTCGAGGAGGCCGCGGCGGCGCTGAACGCGGCCGCCGCGCGCGGCGTCGAGGTCGCCGGCGCGGTCGTCCAGCGCGACGACGCGCGGCTGATCGCCAACCGCCTCGACCGCCCGGTCCCGATCGTCGACGAGGTCACGCACGTCGAGCGCGTCCCGCTCGGGATGGCGGCCGCCGTCGAGGTCGCCGGCCCCGGCCGCGCCGTCCGCACGCTGTCGAACTCCTACGGCCTGGCGACCGTCTTCGACCTCACTCCGGAGGAGACGCGCGTCGTCGCGCCGGTCGCCCGCGCGCTGACCGGGACCCGCTCGGCGGTCGTCGTGCGCACCCCCGGCGGCGACGTGACCGACCGCCGCATCCCGGCCGGCACGCTCGAGCTGCACGGCGAGCGCGCCAAGCGGACGGTCGACGTCAACGGCGGCGCGGAGGAGATCATGGCGGCGCTGCGGCGCGTCCAGCCGCTGGCCGACGTCGTCGGCGAGGCCGGCTCGCACGTCGGCGGCATGCTCGCCGGGGTGCGAGAGACGATGGCCGACCTCACCGGCGACGCGATCGGCGACGTGCGGATCCGCGACGTGCTCGCCGCCGACACGTTCGTCCCGCGCGAGGTGCGCGGCGGCCTCGCCGGCGAGTTCGCGCTCGAGAACGCGGTCGCGCTGGCGGCGATGGTGCGCACCAGCCGCGGTCCGATCGAGCAGGTCGCGCGAGCGCTGGCGCAGGAGTCCGGCGTCGAGGTCGTCGTCGGCGGGGTCGAGGCCGAGATGGCCGTCCGCGGCGCGCTCACGACGCCCGGCACCGCGGCGCCCGTCGCCGTGCTCGACCTCGGCGGCGGCTCGACCGACGCCGCGCTCGCGCGCGGCGAGGAGCAGGTCGCGACCTACCACGCCGCCGGCGCCGGAGACCTCGTCACCAAGCTGATCGGCTCCGAGCTGGGGATCGACGACCGCGAGCTGGCCGAGCACGTCAAGACCTGCCCGCTGGCGAAGGTCGAATCGCTCTTCCACGTGCGGCTGGAGGACGGCACCGTCCAGTACTTCGACGCGCCGCTGCCGGCCGAGACGTTCGCCCGCGTCGTCGCGCTGACCGAGGAGGGCGGGATGGTGCCGATCCCGACCCGCCACGGGCTCGACCGGATCCGCCGCGTCCGCCGCGACGCGAAGCGGCGGGTCTTCGCCGTCAACGCCCTGCGCGCGCTGCGCGAGGTCGCCGAGCACGGCACCGTGCGGGGGATCGACTTCGTCGTGCTGATCGGCGGCTCGGCGCTCGACTTCGAGATCCCCGAGCTGGTCGCCGAGGCGCTCGCCGACCACGGCGTCGTCTGCGGCACCGGCAACGTCCGCGCCGTCGAGGGGCCGCGCAACGCGGTCGCGACCGGCCTGGTGGAGGCGTGGGGCCGCGAGCGCGGTCCCGCCGCCGCCGGCCGCTCGGCCGCGCCGGCCGCGGAGGCGCGCTCGTGAGCGGCCCCGCCGTCTTCCTGCGCCTCGCCCCCGGCGAGGTCCCCGCCGCCGCCCTGCGCGAGCTGCGCGCCGGCCTGGAGGAGGAGGGCGTGCCCTGCCGCGTGCTCCCCTCCGGACCACCAGCGCCGGTCGCGGCGCCCGGCGCCGCCTCGCCCGTCTGCGAGGCGCCGGCGTCCGCACCGGCCGACGCCGCCCTGCTCGCCCACGCCGCCGCGTGCGCCTCGCCGGTCTCAGTCGGCCTCGGCCTCTCCGCCGACGGCGCCTGCCTGCACCTCCCGCAGCTGCCGCCGGGCGCGCCGCTGCTGTCCGTCTCCCTCCACGACCCCGACCCGGAGCGCCTCCGCGCGCTCGGCCACAACGCCGCCCGCCTCGTCGCGGGCGTGCCGCTGAAGGAGCTGCCATGAGCGCCACACGATCCCGCACGAAGCCGACCACGGTCTCGCTCGCCGCCGCCGAGGCGGTGATCGCCGCCGCGAAGGAGAAGGCCGAGGAGATCGGCCAGCCGATGAACATCGCCGTCGTCGACGCCGGCGCCCGCCTCGTCGCCTTCGCCCGCATGGACGGCGCGATCATGGCCTCGATCGACATCAGCCAGCGCAAGGCGTTCACGGCGATGATGCTGAAGCTGCCGACCCACGCGCTCGCCGAGGTCACCCAGCCGGGCCAGCCGCTCTACGGCCTGGAGCACACCAACGGCGGCCTCGTCACCTTCGCCGGCGGCGTGCCGCTGATCGGGCGCGGCGGCGAGCCGGTCGGCGCGATCGGCGTCTCCGCCGGCAGCGTCGAGCAGGACCAGGAGGTCGCGGAGGCCGGCGCGGCCGCCTTCGGCTGATCCCGAGGCCGCCTGACCCGCTCCCGCGAACGCACGAGAGGAACGATCCCGATGAGCCCCACGCACGACGGCGCCGCGACGGTCGCGGTCGCCGACTATCCGCTCTCCAGCCGCCGGCCGGAGCTGCTGCGGACCCCGAGCGGCAAGACGCTCGACGACATCACCCTGGAGGCGGTGCTGGAGAAGCGCGTCACCGCCGAGGACCTGCGCATCACACCCGAGACGCTGGAGCTGCAGGCGCAGATCGCCGAGCAGACCGAGCGGCCGCAGATGGCGGCCAACCTCCGCCGCGCCGGCGAGCTGACGCGGGTGCCCGACGAGCGGCTGCTGGAGATCTACGCCGCGCTGCGGCCGGGCGCCTCGACCAAGGACCAGCTGCTGGCGATCGCGCGCGAGCTGGAGGAACGGCACGCCGCGCCGGTCAACGCCGCGCTCGTGCGCGAGGCCGCCGACGTCTACGAGCGCCGCGACTGCCTCGCGGCCGACGACTGACCACCGGGAGAAGATGCGATGACCGCCCTGCGAGCACCCGATCCGCAGACCAAGGCCTCCAAGCGCACCGAGGCGCTGGAGGCGCGCCCGGTCAACCTCGACGGCTTCGTCGACGAGTGGCCCGAGGTCGGCCTCGTCGCGATGGACAGCCCCAACGACCCGGAGCCGAGCATCGGCGTCGAGGACGGCCGCGTCGTCGAGATGGACGGCCGCACGCGCGACCAGTTCGACTTCCTCGACCAGTTCATCGCCGACACCGCGATCGACGCCGCGACCGCCGAGGCCTCGATGGCGATCGACGCCGGCGAGATCGCCCACATGCTGGTCGACCCGCGCACCCCGCGCACCGACGTGCTGCGGGTCGTCCGCGGCCTCACGCCGGCGAAGATCCTCGCCGTCGTCAAGACGATGAACGTCGTCGAGATGATGATGGCGATGCAGAAGATGCGGGCCCGGCGCACCCCCTCCAACCAGGCCCACTGCACGAGCGCGCGCGACAACCCGCTGCAGGTCGCCGCCGACGCCGCCGAGGGCGCGCTGCGCGGCTTCGACGAGGTCGAGACGACGCTCGGCATCGTCCGCTATGCGCCGCTGGTCGCGCTCGGCCTCCAGGTCGGCGCCCAGGTCGGCCGCGGCGGCGTGCTGACGCAGTGCGCGCTGGAGGAGGCGACCGAGCTGCGGCTCGGCCTGCGCGGCCTCACCACCTACGCCGAGACGATCTCCGTCTACGGCACCGAGAAGGTCTTCATCGACGGCGACGACACGCCCTGGTCGAAGGCGTTCCTCGCCTCCGCCTACGCCAGCCGCGGCATCAAGATGCGCTTCACCTCGGGCACCGGCTCGGAGGTGCAGATGGGCAACGCCGAGGGCAAGTCGATGCTGTACCTGGAGATCCGCTGCATCCTGATGGCGAAGGGCGCCGGGGTGCAGGGGCTGCAGAACGGCTCGATCTCCTGCATCGGCGTGCCGGGCGCGGTGCCGGCCGGGATCCGCGCGGTGCTGGCCGAGAACCTCGTCGCGAGCATGGTCGACCTGGAGGTCGCCTCCGGCAACGACCAGACCTTCTCGCACTCCGACATGCGCCGGACGGCGCGGCTGCTGATGCAGTTCCTGCCGGGCACCGACCTGATCTGCTCCGGCTACTCGGCCTGCCCCAACTACGACAACATGTTCGCCGGCTCCAACGTCGACTGCGAGGACTACGACGACTGGAACACGATCCAGCGCGACCTCCAGGTCGACGGCGGCCTGCGCCACGTCGACGAGCGCGAGATCCTCGCCGTCCGCGACAAGGCCGCCCGCGCGATGCAGGCCGTCTTCGAGCAGCTCGGGCTGCCGGCGATCACCGACGCCGAGGTCGAGGCCGTCACCTACGCCCACGGCTCCAACGACCTGCCGCCGCGCGACGTGCTGGAGGACCTCAAGGGCGCGCAGATGCTGATGGACGAGGGGATCACCGGCCTCGACGTCGTGCGCGCGCTGGAGGCCGGCGGCTTCCGCGACGTCGCCGAGTCGCTGCTGGCGCTGCTGCGCCAGCGGGTCGGCGGCGACCTGCTGCACACGGCCGCGATCGTCGGCCACGACGGCGAGGCGGTCAGCGCCGTCAACGCGCCCAACGACTACGCCGGGCCGGGGACGGGCTACCGCCCCGAGGGCGCGCGCTGGGAAGAGATGAAGCGGCTGCGGCACACCGTCAGCCCGAGCAACCCCGAAGCCTGACCCGGGTCCAGGAGGAGATCGATGACGATGACGACCACCGCACCGCCGCCGGCGCACGCGCTCGACGTGAGCGAGCGCGGTCCGGCCGCGCAGGGCTCGCGCCACGACGAGGTCGTCGTGGCGCTGTCGCCGGCCTTCGGCGGCTTCTTCACGAGAACGATCGTCGACGTGCCGCACGGCAGCGTGCTGCGCGAGCTGTTCGCCGGGATCGAGGAGGAGGGCGCGTCGCTGCGCGTGATCCGCGTGACGCACAGCGCCGATCTCGCGATCGTCGCGTTCGCCGGCGCCAAGCTGAGCGGCTCCGGGATCGGCGTCGGCGTGCTGTCGCGCGGCACGACGGTGATCCACCAGCGCGACCTGCCGCGGCTGTCGAACCTCGAGCTGTTCCCGCAGGCGCCGCTGCTCGACCTGGAGACCTTCCGGGCGATCGGGCGCAACGCGGCGCGCTACGCGAAGGGCGAGACGCCGCAGCCGGTCCCGGTCCGCAACGACTTCATGGCACGGCCCCGCTGGCAGGCGAAGGCGGCGTTGCTGCACAATAAGGAGATGGAGTTCGTACGGAGCGGGAAGCCCGTCGAGCTCGAGGTGGCGATCGGCCGGTAGGAGGATCCTGCCGGCCGTGCACGAGTCGAGGAGAGAGACGAGCCCATCCCGATGCGGAACCCCTGGGTCGCGATCGAGTCGTCGGTCGAGCCGCACTCGCAGGCGCGCCTGATCGCCCGTGCGCGCGAGCACGTGCTGGAGGGCAACCCGCCGCCGCGGGTGCTGCGCCCGGTCGTGCTGGAGTCGTGGCAGCGCTCGGCGAAGGCCGGTGTCTACGCCGAGCGCGACGAGCTCCCGCCGCTGCTGACCACGGAGGAGCTGGAGGACCGCCGGGCGCGCCACCCGCTCGCGGCGGCGATGCCGCTGATCCGCTCGCTGCTCGTCGACGTCGCCGAGGACGCCCGCCACGTCGTCGCCGTCTGCGACGTCACCGGCCACCTGCTGTGGGTCGAGGGCAGCCGCGCGACGCAGCGGGCGGCCGAGGGGATCGGCTTCGTGCCCGGCTCGGACTGGAGCGAGGGGACGACCGGGACCAACGCCCCCGGCACGTCGCTGGAAGCCGACCACCCGATCCAGGTCTTCGCCGCCGAGCACTACAGCGCGACGCACGCGACGTGGATGTGCGCGGCGGCGCCGATCCACGACCCCGAGGACGGCTCGCTGCTGGGCGCCGTCGACCTGACCGGCTCGTTCGACACGGCGCATCCGTCGACGCTCGCGCTCGCGAACGCGACCGCCAGAGCGGTCGAGGCCCATCTCGCGGCGCTGTCGGCGTGGAGAGACGCGGCGGCGCTGGAGGCGGCGCGCGGGCACGTCGGCTCGGGCGCCGCCGTGACGGTCGTCTCGCCGGGCGGGCGGCTGCTCGGCGACGACCTCGGCCGCCGCCGCGTGCCGCCGCCGACCGAGGCCGGCCGCCTGCGGATCGGCCGGACGGTCGTCGAGGCCGAGCGGCTGCCGGGCGCGCCGGGCTACTGGGTGCTGCACCCGCACAGCCGCCGGCGGGCGGCGCCGTCGATGCTGGAGGCCGGCGCGGGCGGCCGGCCGCAGGCGGCGAGCGCGACGCTCGACCTGCGCCTGCTCGGCACCCCCGCCGACGCGCTCGTCGCCGACGGCCGGCGGATGGCGGTGACGCCGCGCCAGCTGGAGATCTGCGCGCTGCTCGCGCTCCATCCGGACGGGCTCGGCAGCGGCGAGCTGCGCGAGCTGCTCTACGGCGAGCAGGACGTCGCCGACGTCACGATCCGCTCGGAGCTGTCGCGCCTGCGCCGCACGCTCGGCCCGGCGCTCGCCGCCCGCCCGTACCGCTTCGCCGCCCCGGTCTCGACCGACGTCGAGCACGTCGAGCGGCTGCTGCACGACGGCGACCTGCGCGCCGCCGTCCAGGCCTATGCCGGCCCGGTCCTGCCGGCCTCCCAGTCGCCCCGGATCGTCGACCTGCGCGACCAGCTCCACTACGAGCTGCGCGCCGCCCTGCTCGCCAGCGACGACGCCGACGCCCTCTTCCAGTGGATCCGCGCCCCCCACGGCGCCCGCGACGCCGCCGTCGCCCGCCGCCTCACCACCCTCATCTCCGCCCGCGACCCCCGCCGCGCGACCGCCGTCGCGGTCGTCGAGGCCGAGCTGTTCGCGCGGCGCTGAGCGTGGCTGGTCGGGCGTCACCGCGCGAGAAGACGCGTGACCGGGATGGCGTCCGGCGTGGCGAGGCGTTCGAGCTGCAGCTCCGCTCGAGCGGCGAGGCGGAGCGGGCGATCGCCGTCGACGAACCATGCGTGGGCGATGCGGTCCATCCCAGCGCCGACGAGCGGCGCAGCCGTTCGCAACGTGCTGCGAAGCGCGACGGCCTCCGTGCGTCCCGAGTGGAGCACCAGATTGCGCTGACGGTACAGACGGCGAAGCGCGTCATCCGCACCGGCGCGCACCGTTTCGAGGCTTCGCGACGGATCTTCGAGGATCTTGCGCATCCGCTCGGCACCGGCGACATCCCGCGGATCGGTCACACCGCTCTGACCGGCCTGCACGAGACATGCCATGCGCTCGGTGCGCTCGAAGTTGGTTCGGAGGGCCTTCAGTTCAGCCGAGATCTCGTCTCTCACACCGCGGATCCGCCGCCACGTGAGGTCCGTGAGCTCGGAACGGCAGAACGAACCGGCGACGATCCGTGAGAGGCGCGGTGCGACATGATGGGCTCCGCCATCTCCAGGCGCTTTGAGCATGCTCTCGAGACCGGCCCATGCTCCGGCGGCTGCCGCTGCCGGGGTGCCGGCATCGAGCAAGGACACGAGTTGAAGGCCTGAGTCGACTTGCTCGTCGCGCTCGTCGGCGAACAGTTGCTGCTCGCGCGCGAGCACAGGGACGTCGACTCGTCGGCTGCTCGGCATCCGGATGGGACGGGTGGTGCCGCCGACCCATGCCTGGTCCATCGGGCTCCACGCTGAGGCGCGGTTGGCGACCGCGAGCCGCGCCGCATAGATGTCGAGCAAATCGAGCGCGCGCTGCGCGGCGGCCCCCGCGTCACGCGCGCGAAACGACAGGCGCAGACCGCCGTCATATTGAGGCGGTGGCCGAAACCTGTGCGAATCGAACCATGCGCTGACGCCCTCGGCATCGAGCCAGCCGGGTGGACGGGAATCGAGCGCCGGAGACTCGTTGAACAGGATGACGACGTCGAAGTCGTCGTCGCGCGAGACGATGCTGGCTTCGGCCAGCTCGAGGAGGTCTGCCAAGGTGTGCGTCTCGTCCTCGTTGTACCTCGTGTGTCGCTCCCACCAGCGATACAAGTGCCCAGGGCTGCTGCCGCTGTCGAGCAGGTGAGACGCGATCAGACGGGCGATGCTCTCGGCGCCGAGACCGGTCTGCTCGCTGCGAAGCGCGACGCTCCACCGTGTCAGGTATCCGTCGTCGGACAACTTCACGAGCTCCTGGAGCTGCTCGTGCGCTGAGCCGTGAGCCGTGAGCGGAGCCGAGAGCAGTCCCGCGATGCGGCCGCGCTCCGGCGCCGCCGCGATGCCGGGATCCACCTTCGCGAGGTCACGTGCCGAGGCCTTGCACTCCTCCAGGCTGTGCTGGGCTGCGGGGACGGGGTCGAGCAGCTCGATCGCCTCGGCGGTCTCCTTGAGCCGCATCACCGTTCCCACGCTCCAGAGCCGCCGCTGCCAGGAGGTACGATCGCCGAAGAAGTCGAGCAGCCGGGCGGTCACGGCCTCGCCGAGGCAGTCGTTGTGATCGAGCATCGCGCTCGCTAAGCTACTTGCAGGCCGGTTCGCCGGTCGCGATCTAACAGAGGGGAGTTGTCCTCACGGACACTCCCCTCTTTCATTTGGGCCTCGGGTGGAGCCTCACGCCGGTTCGTGATCGATGCGCTCACGTCCTCGGTCGTCCTTCGATCACCGGTTGTCGCAGCGTCGCACCGCAACGTTGCGACGCAACGGTTCTGCAACCTGGCGCTGCGTATCGTCGCCTGCATGTCCGGGGGAGCGCTTCGCGCGGCTCGGCCGGACGCGAGGAGACCATCGTCGAAGGAGGCCGTCATGGCTGTTGCCGTCCCCATGGGAGAGGCGACCCGTCGTTTCACGTCCGCTCCGCGGAAGCTGCTCATCGACGGCGAGTGGCGCGAGTCCGCGAGCGGGAAGACGTTCGACACCTACGACCCGGCGACCGGCACCGTGCTGGCGAGCGTCGCGGAGGGCGACGCGCAGGACGTCGACCTGGCGGTCGGGGCGGCGCGCCGCGCGCTGGAGGACGGACCGTGGGCGCGGCTGACGCCGTCGGAGCGCGGCCGGATCGTCCATCGGGTCGGCGACCTGATCATGGAGCACGCCGACGAGCTGGCCGAGCTGGAGACGCTCGACAACGGCAAGCCGAAGGCCGTCGCGCTCGCCGCCGACGTGCCGCTCGCCGCCGACCTCTTCTGGTACATGGCCGGCTGGGCGACGAAGCTCAACGGCGGCACGATCAGCCCGTCGGTGCCGTACATGCCGGGCGCCGAGTTCCACGCCTACACGCTGCGCGAGCCGGTCGGCGTCGTCGGCCAGATCATCCCGTGGAACTTCCCGCTGCTGATGGCGGCGTGGAAGCTCGGGCCGGCGCTCGCGACCGGCTGCACGGTCGTGCTGAAGCCGGCCGAGCAGACGCCGCTCTCCGCGCTCCGCCTCGGCGAGCTGCTGCTGGAGGCCGGCGTCCCGGCCGGCGTCGTCAACATCGTCCCCGGCTTCGGCGAGACGGCCGGCGCCGCGCTCGCCGGCCACGAGCGCGTCGACAAGGTCGCCTTCACCGGCTCGACCGAGGTCGGCAAGCTGATCGCCCGCACCGCGACCGGGAACCTCAAGCGCGTCAGCCTCGAGCTCGGCGGCAAGTCGCCGAACATCGTCTTCTCCGACGCCGACGTCGACGCGGCGATCGCCGGCGCGGCGCAGGGGATCTTCTTCAACCAGGGCGAGGTCTGCTCGGCCGGCTCGCGCCTGTACGTGCAGGAGGACCAGTTCGACCGGGTGGTCGAAGGTCTCTCGGACGCGGCGAAGTCGATCAGGGTCGGCCACGGCCTCGATCCCGAGACCGAGATGGGACCGCTCGTCTCCCAGGAGCAGTTCGACCGCGTCACGAGATACCTCGCGATCGGCGAGCAGGAGGGCAACCGCGCGACCGTCGGCGGCGCGGCGGTCGACGGCGACGGCTGGTTCGTCCAGCCGACCGTGCTCGTCGACGCCGAGCCCGACCACACGATCGTGCGCGAGGAGATCTTCGGCCCGGTGATCGCGGCGATGCCGTTCAGCGACCTCGACGACCTCGCCCGTCAGGCCAACGACTCCCACTACGGCCTCGCCGCCGGCGTCTGGACGCGCGACATCTCCAAGGCGCACAAGCTCGCGAAGAAGATCAAGGCCGGCACCGTCCACGTCAACGCCTACCACGTCTTCAGCGCCGAGCTGCCGTTCGGCGGCTACAAGCAGTCCGGCTGGGGCCGCGAGATGGGCGAGGAGGTGCTCAGCAACTACCTCGAGACGAAGTCGGTGATCGTGGGGCTGTAGCCGCGCCCGCGGCCGCCGGCGCCGAGCCGCGTTCCTCCTCCTCCGCCCGCTCGCCGAGCCAGCGCCAGAAGCGCTCGGCGGGGCGGGGGAGGCGGCGGCGCGGGTCGCGGACGGCGCGCAGCGCGCGCCGCAGCGGCAGGTCGCGCAGCGGGACGGTGCGCAGCGTGCCGCCGCGCTCCTCGGTCTCGACGGCGAGTCTCGACAGCAGGCCGAAGCCGCCGGAGCCGAGCGCGCGCTTGACGCTCTCGGTGCTGGCCAGCTCCAGCCCCGGCCTCACCTCGACGCCGACGGCGGCGAGCGCCGCCGCCGCGACGATCCGCGTGCCCGAGCCGGCCTCGCGCGCGACGTACGGCTCGCGCAGCAGCTCCGCGGCGCGCAGCGAGCGCCGTCTCGCCCAGCGGTGGCCGGCGGCGACGACGACGGCGACCTCGTCGTGGCGGACGGTGACGACGTCGAGCCCGTCGAGCGGGTCGAGCCCCTCGACGAAGCCGATCTCGGCTCTGCGCGCCCGCAGCGCCGCCAGCACCCCGGCCGAGTTGACGATCGCGACCTGCGCGTGGACGGTCGGCGCGGTCGCGCGGAAGCCGGCGAGCCAGCCGGGCAGCAGGTACTCGCCGATCGTGTGGCTCGCCGCCAGCGCCAGCGACTCGCCGGCGTGGAGGCGATGGTCGGCGAGCGCCTCCTCGGCCTCGCGCAGCGCGGCGAGCGCCTGCTTCGCCTCCGGGTAGAGGACCCGGCCGGCCTCGGTCGGGCGCACGCCGAAGCGGCCGCGCTCGAGCAGCGCCACGCCCAGCCGCCGCTCCAGCGCCAGCACCCGCTTGGTGACCGCCGACTGCGTCAGGTCGAGCACGTCGGCGGCGCCGCGCATGCTCGACGCCTCGAAGGCCGCGACGAAGGCCGCGAGGTCGGAGCCGGAGAGGGGATTGGACTGCTGCACCCGCACATCCTCGCGGATCGCGCGCCAGATCGATTCCAGACCGGAATCGATCACGGCCGGATCCGACTGGTTCGGGCGCCCATGAGGGGTGACGCTTTCCGGCGATGCGGGTCGCGCCGAACTGGTTCACCGTCACGATGGGGACGGGCATCGTCGCCAACGCGGCGGCGCTGCTGCCGGTCGACCTCCCCGGCCTGCGGGCGCTCGCGCTCGCGGCATGGGTCGCCGCGGCGCTGCTGCTCGTGAGACTGGCGGCGGCGGCCGCGGAGCAGTGGCGGCGCGACCGCCGCGACGGCCGCGTCCGCGTGCCGCACGGCCTCGCGATGGTCCCCTTCTGGGGTGCGCCGCCGGCGGCGGTGCTGACGGTCGGCGCCGGCGCGCTGCTGGCCGGCAGGCACCTGCTCGGCGAGACGCCGGCGCTCGTCGTGGCGCTGACGCTGTGGGCGGTCGGGACGGCCGGCGGCCTCGCGTCGCTGGCAGCGATCCCGCTGCGGCTGATCTTCCATCCCGAGCGGCGGCTGGAGGCGATATTCGCCACCTGGCTGCTGCCGGTGATCCCGCCGATGGTGTCGGCGATGACCGGCGCGGCGATGCTGCTGGAGATGCCGGCCGGGGCGCCGCGGGTCGCGCTGCTGATCGCCTGCTGCGCGCAGTTCGCGCTCAGCCTCGCCGCCGTCATAGCGACGAAGGTCGCGCTCGGCCGCCGGCTGCTGGCGCACGGCGCCGGCCCGTCCCGGATGCTGCCGACGCTGTTCATCGTGCTCGGCCCGCTCGGCACCTCGATCGGCGCCGCTTGCCTGCTCGCCGCCGCCGCGCCGACGACCGTCGGCGGCCCGTTCGCGCACGGGCTGGAGACGCTGTCGCTCGCCTACGGGCTGCCGGTGTGGACGGCGGCGATGGCGTGGCTGGCGGTCGCCGCGACGCTCGTGCTGCGCGCCGCCGCCCGCGGCGAGCTGCCGTTCGCGGCGACATGGTGGAGCTTCATCTTCCCGATCGGCACCTGCGTGATCGGGACCTCCGAGCTGGCGCTGCGGACCGGCGCCGCGCCGTTCCAGTGGGCCTCGGTCGCGCTGTTCGCGCTGCTGCTGACCGCCTTCGCGATCGTCTCGGGCGCGACCGCCCGCCACGCCGTCTGGCCGCGCGTGAGCGCCCGCCGCGCGCAGCGGGCGCTCGCCTGAGCCGCGGTCAGACCGCCTCTGAGGCGGCGGTCAGCTTCGCCAGCTCGTCCTCGGCCAGCCTCAGGCTGGCGACCGGCAGCAGGTCGGCGAGCTGCTCGGGCGTGCGCGCGCTGGCGATCGGCGCGGCGATGCCGGGCTGCGCCAGCGTCCAGGCGAGCGCGACGGCGGCGACGGTCGTGTCGTGGGCGGCGGCGACCTCGTCGAGCGCGGCGAGGACGGCCTGGCCTCTCGCTGTCTGGAGGTAGGCGCCGGCGCTCTGGGCCCGCTGGCTCTCGACCTGCGCGCCGGGCCGGTACTTGCCGGCGAGGAAGCCCATCGCGAGGCTGAAGAAGGGGAAGACGGCGATCCCGCGCTCGACCGCGACCCGCTGCAGCGCGCCCTCGTACGGGATGTCGCCGTCGGTCGCCTTCGCCCGCTCCAGCAGGTTGTAGTAGGGCTGCAGCGCGACGTACGGAGCGAAGCCCTCGCGCTCCTGGATCGCGAGCGCCTCGGTCAGCCGCTCGGCGCCGTAGTTGGAGGCGGCGAGCGCGCGCACCTTGCCGGCGCGGACGAGCGCGTCGAGCGCCTCCAGTTGCTCCTCCAGCGGCACGTCGGGGTCGTCGTGGTGAGCGTAGTAGAGGTCGATGCGGTCGACCTGGAGGCGCCGCAGCGAGTCGTCCGCCCACTTCGCGATGTTGGCGGCGGTCAGTCTCCCGAATCTGCCGGCCTTCGTCGCGACGAGGATCCGGTCGCGGTTGCCGCGCGCCTTCATCCAGTCGCCGATGATCGTCTCCGACTCGCCGCCGCTGTTGCCCGGCACCCACGCCGAGTAGGAGTCGGCGGTGTCGACGTGGTTGCCGCCGGCCTCCGCGTAGGCGTCGAGCACGGCGAACGACTGCGCCGCGTCAGCCGTCCAGCCGAAGACGTTGCCGCCGAGCGCGAGCGGGAAGAGGTCCAGGTTCGTCCAAGGTGTGTTCGCCATCGATCGAACCTAGCATCGGTGGCGGGCGCGGCAGGGCGCGGCAGCGGCAGGCGCGGCTGCGTCGCGTCCTGACGGCCGCGCCGCACGGCCGCCGCGCCCTCAGCGGGACCGCAGCGCCGCGATCGCCCACTCGAACGCGGGCACCGTCGCGGGGACCGGCGGCCAGCCGTTGACGATCGCGAGCAGCTGCCAATAGCGCTCCGCGCGGCGGTCGGTCCCGACCGCGAGGCGGTCGGCGAGGAGCGCGCCGACGGCGCCGTCGCCGACCTGCGACCAGGCCGCCTCGATCGCCGCCACGTGCGCGGCCGCCTCTGGCGCGTCGGGGGCGACGCCGGCCGCGAGCGCCTTGCCGCCCTCCGTCGCGACGACCTCCGCGGCGACGCGCATCGCCGCCGCGTCGGGCGCCGGCACCGCCCTCGCCGCCGCGCGCTGGGCGGCGCCGGCCTCGGCCATCTCGCGCGTGCGGCGGCGGAAGCCGTCGTCGCGCACGAGCTGCGCCAACTCGATCCAGGCGTCGACCTGCTCGGGGCTCGGGTCGTCGGGGAGGTCGGGGCGGGCGGCGCGCATCCGCTGCTCGATCGCCGGGTCGGCGTCGAGGTCGGCGAAGGTCGCGTCGAGGAAGTCGTCGATGATGCGGCGGCGCTCCTCGGCGCTCAGCGTGGCCAGCTCGTGCATGGTGCGGATCTCCTTCTCGTCGGGGTCGCGTCTCGCCGCCATCCGCATCACCGTGCGCTGCAGCCGCAGCGCGCGGATCTGCGCGTCGAGCGCGTCGGCGTGGGCGGCCGCGACCTCGGCCAGCGTCAGCTCGCGCGCCAGCACGCGCGCGATCGTGGCGAGGTCGACGTCCAGCTCGCGCAGCGTGCGCACGAGCTGGAGCCGCGCCAGCGCCGTCTCGTCGTAGAGGCGATAGCCGGCGGACGTGCGGTCGGTCGGCGGCACGATCCCGCGGTCGGAGTAGAAGCGGATCGCCTTGACCGTCAGGCCGGTACGGCGGGCGAGCTCGCCGATCGTGAGGAGGGTGTCGCCGTCCATGCGCTCCATGCTGCGGTCTCCCGTCGGGGGAGAGTCAAGCGCACTTCGATGCGCTCGCGACGCTCGCGCGCGCGACCGGCGGCGCCCCGCTCGGCGGCCCCCGGCCGCTGCCGAGGCGGCCGAGGGGCCGAGCGCGGCGACGCGCTACGCCTGCGCGACGAGCGCCAGCTCGTTGCCGAACGGGTCGGTCGCGACGAGCGCGCCGTCGCGCTCGACGGCCGGCCTCTCGTCGGCGGCGAGCCGCTCGGCGACGGCGCGCACGGCGGCGGCGTCCGGGAGCGCGATCGTGTACCGGGCGAGGCCGCGGGTGCCGGGCGCGTTGTCGACGCCGCCGAGGCTCGCCCACGTGTTGAGGCCGAGGTGGTGGTGGTAGCCGCCGGCCGAGACGAACAGCGCGCCCGGATAGCCGCGCACGACCACGTCGAACCCGAGCACGCCGTGGTAGAAGGCCTCCGCCGCGTCGAGGTCGGAGACCTGCAGGTGGACGTGGCCCATCGCCGTGTCGTCGGGGATGCCGGGGTCGGGCGCGTCGTCGGCGAGGTCGCGCGGCAGCTCGGCGACGATCGCGTCGAGGTCGAGTGGGAGCGTCGCCATTCTGATCTGGCCGTCGGGCTCGAAGCCCCACTCCGAGCGCGGGCGGTCGCGGTAGAGCTCGATCCCGTTGCCCTCCGGGTCGGCGAGGTAGAGCGCCTCGGAGACGAGGTGGTCGGAGGCGCCCTGGAGCGGATGGCGGGCGAGCGCGATCCGCCGCAGCGCGAGCGCCAGGTCGGTCCGCGTCGGCAGCAGCAGCGCGAGGTGGAAGAGGCCGCTGGAGCGGCGCGGCCGCGGCGCGGCGTCGGCCCGCTCGACCAGCTCGACGAGCGGCCGGCCGGCGGCGGTCCCGAGCGTCGCCGTGTCGCCGTCGCGCACGAGCGGACGCAGGCCGAGGACGCGCTCGTAGAAGGCGGCGGTCGTCGCGAGGTCGGCGACCGTCAGCCGGACCGGCCCGAGCGACGTCGCGGCGGGGAGGGAGGGGGCGGAGGGGGAGGGTGTCATCGGCTGCGGCTCATCGGTTGATTGCGCACACAACAGTAGCAGCGCTCCGTCTCCCAGGGCCGGCGTCGGCGAGGCCATCTCCCCCTCTGTGTGCCAGCTCACACCGAAAACAGCCCTCCATGGGCGGACGCTCGGATTGCGTTAAGCCCCCTCTAATCGAGCCCGGGAACGGTCGAATACATGGCTTTCCCGTCGAGCCCGCCACACCGGTCGCGATGAGCAGCGAGTTCATCGCCGCCTACGCCGGCAGCTCCGTCGCGCAGGCGGCGCTGGTCGCCGGCGCGACCGCGACGGCGGCGCCGATGTGGACGCGCGCGCTGCGTCATCGCGCCTTCGCGCTGATCCCGCCGTTCTCGCTGATCGGCGTCGTCGTGCTGCTGCGCCTCTACCCCGACGGCGCGTCGGCCTTCGCGAAGGCGGCGCTCGTGCTCGTGCCGCTGCTCGCGCTCCTCTCCGCGGCGCGCCTCGGGCCGGCCGCGGTGCTGCTGACGCTCGCGGCGATCGGCGCCGTCCTGCACGACGGCCACTCGCTCGTCGGCCAGCTCGCGGCGCTGCTCCTGATCGGCGGCTCGTGCCTGCTGCTCGGCGCCCTGCTGGTCGAGCTGACCCCGACGCGCTGGCTCGGCGCCGGGATAGCCGCGATGGCCGCCGCCGATCTCGTGCTGGTCGCCAGCGGTGTGCTCGGCCCGGCCAGCGACGTGCTCAACGCCGCCGGCGTCGGCGAGCACCTGCCGCAGCTCCAGCGCGTCGAGCTGGGCCCGCTGGAGATGGGCTACGGCGACGTCTTCCTGCCGGCGCTCGTCGGCGCGCTGCTCGCCTCGCGCGCCCGTCCGCGCACGTGGGCGGCCGGTCTGACGCTGCTGTTCGCGCTCGCCGCGGGGCTCGTCTTCCTCGCCTTCGACCGGCTGCCGGCGACCGTCCCGGTCGCGCTCGCGCTGCTCGTCGTCGAGGCGGCCGGCGCGGGTCGGGTCTGGTGGCGTCGGCGCGCTAGCCTCGGTGCATGGCTCTCGACATCGCGATCGCGGGCGGACACGGGCAGATCGCCCTCCGCCTCGGCAAGCTGCTCGCCGCGCGCGGAGACCGCGTCCGCGGCCTGATCCGCAACCCCGACCACGCCGAGGACCTGCGCGCCGCCGGCGTCGAGCCGGTCGTCTGCGACCTCGAGCAGGCCGCCGCCGAGCAGGTCGCCGACGCGATCGCGGGCGCCGACGCGGTCGTCTTCGCCGCCGGCGCCGGTCCCGGCAGCGGCGAGGCGCGCAAGGCGACGATGGACCGCGGCGGCGCGGTGCTGCTGATCGAGGCGGCGAAGCGCGCAGGCGTCGACCGCTACGTGATCGTCTCCTCGCGCGGCGCCGACGCGAACGCCGAGGGCGACGGCTTCGCCGCCTACCTGCGCGCGAAGGGCGAGGCCGACGAGGCGCTGAGAGCGAGCGGGCTCGCGTACACGATCGTGCGCCCCGGGGCGCTCACGAACGAGCCCGGCACCGGCCGCGTCACGACCGCCACCGGCGACGGCGCGATCCCGCGCGACGACGTCGCCGCGACGCTGGCCGCCGTGCTCGACCGCCCGGAGACGGCCGGCAAGGCCTTCCTGCTCGTCTCCGGCGAGACGCCGATCGCCGAGGCGCTCGCCGCGCTGCCCTCCGACTGACGCGCGCCGGTCGTCCCGCGCGCGGCGGTCGCTTCCCCGCCTTCGCGCTCGCGATCGCCTTCGTCGGCCGCGTCGCGGAGGTCGCCGCGGCGGCCCCTCGGCTTCACGTGCCCGCGCTTCGGCGGGCGCACCGTCTCGCGGTAGATTGGCGCGGTGACCGAACCGCCGCGCAGCCCCGGCGTCCCGCCGGGGCTCCTGTTCGTCGTCGCCGGCCTGATCGCGGTGGCGATCGGCGTCGCGCTGCCGATGGGCATCCCCGAGGACCCGGCCTTCACGCTGTCGGGCAACACGCTGCTCGCCGACTTCGGCGACGGCTGGATCTTCCTCTGCGGCGTGCTCGCGGTCGCCGTCTGCCTCTGGTGCTGGTGGCGGCTCGGCGCGTCGTGGCTGTGGATAGCGCTGCCCGGCGTCGTCGGCCTGCTGGCGGCCGGGGTGGAGGCCGCCGCCGTCGCCGCCGACGAGGTGTGGGCCGACGAGCACGGCCTCCCGCTCGCGACGCGCCCGGGCGCCGGCATCTGGACGGTCGCGATCGGCTCGCTGCTCGTCGCCGTCGGCGGCAGCGCGCTGCGCGGCGCCGAGCGTCCCGCGCGCGCCCCCGCCTCCCCGTCTCCGGGCGACGGCGCTTCCGCAGGCGACCGCGCCCCCGCGGGCGACCGCGCACCCGCGGGCGGCCGCGCCTCTCCCGCGCGCGACCGTCCCGCCGCCGGCCGGCCCGCGCCGCCGCCCGCCGTGCGCCCCCGCTCGCGCGACGACGACACGCCGGCGCCGCCGCTGTGGCGGCGCCCGGAGAAAGACCCGCCGCTCGACGACCGCTGACGAGCTTCCGCTTCGGGCGCCGAGCGGCGGCTGCCCGTCGCGGACCTCGCTGGCCCTACGTGCCGTCGGCGCTCGGTCCGACGAGGTCGCCGCTGGCGCCGCGATCGTCCAGCACCAGCTTCGACCGCCCGGCGACGGCGTAGCGGATGTGGGTGACCGTGGGCGCCTCGACGACCCGCGTCGGGACCAGCTCGATGCCGTCGTCGGCGCCGAGGCCGAGGCTCGGGCCGAACAGGCGCTGACCGTCGCCGAGCAGCACCGGGGCGATGTGCAGCTCGAGCTGGTCGAGCAGCCCGGCGGCCAGCACCTGGCGCAGGAGCTCCCCGCCGCCGGCCATCGCCACGTCCTTGCCGGCGGCGGCCTCCCGGGCCAGCTCGATCGCCCGCTCGACTCCCTCGGTGACGAAGGTGAAGGAGGTGCCGCCCTGGCGTTCGAGCACCTCCCGGGAACGGTGGGTGACGACGAACACCGGCGCGCGGAACGGCGGCTCCTCGCCCCAGGGGACCTCGCCGGCGTCGAACATGCGGCGGCCCATGACGTAGGCGCCGGCCGCCGCGAACGTCTCCTCGATGATCTCCGAGTCGATCGACTGCTCGCCGCCGGCGTAGCCCTGCCGCTCGCGCCAGGCCATCGCGTCGACCGCCCAGCGGGTGATCCGGAAGAAACCGGGCGCTTCCGGACCCCGCATCCAGCCGCTCATGTCGTTGGGGTCCCGGGTGTCCCGCGGCCCGGTGTAGAAGCCGTCGAGGGAGATCGACATCTGGGCGGTCACCTTGGTCATCGTTCGTTCCTCTCGTGTCGGGCGGCCCCGTTCGGCCGCCGGTGCCCATGAGTCGGGGCCGGTCGCCGGTCCTCGACATGCGCCGGCGCGAAGACCGCTGAGCGGGACCGGTCTCCCCGCGCCGCTCAGCCCGACCGTCTGCGCGCGCGATAGGACCTGGCGCGGTTGCGGTCGCCGCAGCGCTCGGTGCTGCACCATCTGCGCCGGCCCGGCCGGGAGGCGTCGTAGAAGACGATCCCGCAGTCGTCGCTGGCGCAGATCCGCAGCCGCTCCCACTGCGCGCGGTCGGCGATCAGCTCGAGCGCGTCGCGCGCGACGTCGGAGAGGGCGGCGCGCGCGGTCGGCCGCGCCCAGCCGCGCGCGCCGGTGCGCGGGTCGACGTGGGGGACGAGTGGCGCGACCGCGGCGGCGGCGTCGATCGCCTCGATCGCGCCGCGCTGCGGCAGGCGCTCGCCGAGCAGCGCGTCGACGGCGGCGGTCACCGCCCGCCGCAGCGCTCTCGCCGCGCGCAGGTCGTCGGCGTCGGCGCGCGTTCCGGGGACCGCGAGCGCCCCCTCGGCCAGCCAGCGGTCGAGGTCGGCCGGCGCGTGCAGCACCTCCCAGACCGACAGCCAGTCGTCGCCGCCGGTCATCGCGAGGTCGACGGCGGGCCGCCCGGTGAAGACGAAGGCCGTCCGTCTCGGCAGCGCGGCGCGCTGCTCGGCCGTCATCGCGATGACGGCGCGGGCGGGCTTCGAGTCGGCGAGCGAGCGCGTCATGGGTATGACCCATGATATCGGGTAGGGTGGCGGACATGACCACATCGGCAATCGAGAACTGGGACTGGTCACGGCCGGTCTTCGACCATCTCCACCTGCGCGTCGCCGACCTCGCGGCGAGCCGCGCCTTCTACCTCGCTGCGCTGAGACCGCTCGGCATCCCGCTGCTGATCGACACGCCCGAGACGGTCCAGTTCCCCAACCTCGCTCTCAGCGCCGACGGGGAGCCGAGCGCGCGCGTCCACGTCGCGTTCGTCGCCGCCGACGAGGACGCGGTCGCGGCCTTCCACGCCGCCGGCGTCGCGGCCGGCGGGCGCGACAACGGCGCGCCCGGCCCGCGCAGATACGGCCCGCCCGGAAGCACCTACCACGCCGCCTACGTGCTCGACCCGGACGGCAACAACGTCGAGGCGGTCTTTCGCTCCTTCGGCGGCTGAGCGGCGGCGGCCGGTCGCGGCGCCGCTGCGGCGGGTAGGTTCCCGTGCGAGATGGGGCGCCTCGACGACGTCGACCTGAGCCGGTCGCTCGACAAGGACGAAGGTGCGCGGCTGCTGGCCGAGCAGCAGCGGCGCCTGCTCGCGCTGCGGCTGCAGCTCGGCGGCCTGCTCGGCGACCACGACCGCCTTGGGCCGCCGCTGTGCGTCCTGTTCGAGGGCTGGGACGCCTCCGGCAAGGGCGGCGCGATCAGACGCCTCGTCGCCCCGCTCGACCCGCGGCACGTGCGCGTCGTGCAGTTCGCGGCGCCGACCCCCGACGAGAAGCGCCACCACTTCCTCCAGCGCTTCTGGCCCGTGCTGCCCGGCTGGGGCGGCATGGCCGTGCTCGACCGCTCCTGGTACGGCCGCGTGCTGGTCGAGCGCGTCGAGGGCTTCGCGACCGAGGGGGAGTGGCGGCGCGCCCATGACGAGATCGCCGGTTTCGAGCAGTCGCTCCACGGCGAGGGGATGGTGCTGGTGAAGATCTTCCTGCACCTCTCCGACGCGGAGCAGAAGAAGCGGTTCGAGCAGCGTGCGAAGGACCCGCTCAAGCAGTGGAAGCTGACCGACGAGGACTGGCGCAACCGGGAGAAGCGCCCGGCCTATCTGGAGGCGCTGGAGGAGATGTTCGCCCGCACCGACCGTCCCGCCGCGCCGTGGACCGTGATCTCCGCCGAGTCGAAGCCGTTCGCGCGCGTGCGCGTGCTCGAGGCCGTCTGCGAGGCGATCGAGGAGGGCATGCGCGCCAACGGAATGGAGCCGATATCTTTCCCGCCACGAGAAGGGAAGTAGCCCTGCGACACGGCGCGTTCGTCAGTACGGCTCCGAGCACGGAGCCCGGCGCGTCGGCCGCACCATCGCGGCGGGCCAAACCTTCGAGACCACCGACAGATCTCGAAGGAGCCCCCAAGACATGACGTTCGCCTGGATCGGCCTTGCCGTCTTCATCGTCGCAGCGCTCGCGCTCGACCTCCGAGGGCACGGCGGCAGAGCGATGAGACCCAAGCAGGCGCTGTTCTGGTCGATCACGTGGACGGTGATCGGCGTCGCCTTCGCCGCCGTCGTGGTCGTGATCGAGGACGGCACCGCCGCGAGCGAGTACCTCGCCGGCTTCCTGATCGAGAAGTCGCTGTCGCTCGACAACCTGTTCGTCTTCGCGATCCTCTTCTCGTTCTTCCAGGTGCCCGACGAGCAGCGCCTGAAGGTGCTGATCTTCGGCATCGCCGGCGCGATCGTCCTGCGCACGATCTTCATCCTCGTCGGCGCGGCCGCGCTCGACGCCTTCCACGCGACGACCTACGTGCTCGGCGCGCTGCTGCTCTTCACCGCGATCAGAATCGCCAGATCGGGCGGGGAGGAGATGGACCCGGAGAGAACGCTGCTGATGCGCTGGATGCGCAAGCTGCTGCCGATCTCCAAGGAGTACGACGGCGACAAGCTGTTCACCGTCGAGAACGGCCGCAGACTGGCCACCCCGCTGTTCGCCGCGCTGGCGCTCGTCGCGGCCTTCGACGTGATGTTCGCGATCGACTCGATCCCGGCGATCTTCGCGATCACGCGTGACACGTTCGTCGTCTTCGCCGCGAACGCCTTCTCGCTGCTGGGCATGGTCTCGCTCTACTTCCTGCTCGACGGCCTGCTCGACCGCTTCCGCTTCCTCCACTACGGCCTCGCGGTGATCCTCGCCTTCGTCGCGGCGAAGCTGCTGCTGGTCGACACCTCGTTCCACCCGTCGATCGGCGTCTCGATGGCGGTGATCGTCGTCTCGCTCGCCGGCGCCGCGCTCGCCTCGGTGATCGTCGAGCGCAGAGAGGCGCGCCTCGCCGCCGAGCGCGCCGCCGCCGGCCACGGCCCGCTGCCGGCCGAGCCGCCGGCGGAGGAGAAGGACGAGACCCCCGCGCCGCGCGCGTAGCGCCCGCTTCCGGCCCGCGCGACCCCGCGTCGGGCGGGCCGCTCTCGACGCTCGCTGCCGCCCCGCGCGACTGCGCGCCGGGCGGGCGGCCCGCTCCGGCGCTCGCGCCCGCCCCGCGCCGTCCCCACCGCTCAGTAGCGGCCGAACGCCAGCGCGCGGTGGATCTGCTCGATCTGCGGCGCCAGCTCCATCAGGCCCTCGACGCCGCGGGTGCGGACGTGCTCGGCGGTCAGCTCCCAGACGGCGGCGGCGGCCGCCTGGGGGATGTGGTCGGGCAGCGGCCCGAGCGCCGGATCCTCGGCGCGGGCGGCGCGGTAGCCGTCGGCTATGACGGCCGCGAAGCGGCCGTGGAGGACGGCGCGGCGCGCGAGCGCGTCCTCGCCGGCGCCGAGCACCTCGATCAGGAACGAGCGCGCGAAGGCCGGCTCGGCCGCGAGCACCTCGAGGTAGACGCGCGCGCCGACGCGCAGCTGCTCCTCCCAGCCGTCGGCCTCCGCGACCGCCTGCACGACGAGCCCGAGCAGCAGCTCGAAGCCCGACTCCCACGCCGCCAGGAAGCAGGCGTGCTTGTCGGCGAAGTGCTCGTAGAAGGTCTTGCGCGAGACGCCGGCGCGGGCGATCACGTCGGCGACCGTCGTCGCGGCGTAGCCCTGCTCGGCGACGCAGGCGGCCATCGCCTCCAGCAGCCGGCCGCGCTGCGAGGCGAGCACGACGTCGCGCGCCGCCGCGTGGCGCCCGCGCGGCAGCGACCGCGGGATCGCCGGTTCGCCGCTCACGCCGCCGCCCGCCCGCGCCGCTCCGCCCGCCCGCGCCGCTCCGCCCGCCCGCCCGCGATGAGGTGCGAGTTCTGGTCGCTGTGCGACCGCAGATCGCACCTCATCGGCGGCGCGCCAGACTCGCCTCCGGCGTATGTGCCATCGATCGGTGTAGTATGCGCTTGCATCGTGGAAACACGATGGTACAGTAGGAAACAGGCTGTTTCTACGAGGCGGCGCACGGCCGCGCACCACTCGACCGGAAGCGAGACGCAGCGATGAGCGAGCAGACCGAGATCCCCGCGCACGTCGACGTCGCGATCGTCGGCACCGGCTTCGCCGGGCTCGGGATGGCGATCAAGCTCAAGCAGGCCGGGCGCGACGACTTCGTGCTGCTGGAGCGCGCCGGGGACGTCGGCGGCACTTGGCGCGACAACACCTACCCGGGCTGCCAGTGCGACGTGCCGTCCAACGTCTACTCGTTCTCCTTCGCCCCCAACCCCGGCTGGACGCGCACCTTCGCGCCCCAGCAGGAGATCTGGGCGTACCTCAGGGACGTCACCGAGCGCTACGGCCTGCGCCCGCACATCCGCTTCGGCGCCGAGCTGACGGGCGCCGAGTGGGACGAGGCGGCGCAGCGGTGGACGGTGGAGACCGCGCGCGGGACGTTGACCGCGCGCGTGCTCGTCGGCGCGATGGGGCCGCTCAGCGAGCCGGCGATCCCGCGCATCCCCGGCCTCGACCGCTTCGAGGGGACGAGCTTCCATTCCGCCACGTGGGACCACGGCCACGACCTGCGCGGCCGCAGGGTCGCCGTCATCGGCACCGGCGCCTCGGCGATCCAGTTCGTGCCGGCGATCCAGCCGCAGGTCGGTCGGCTGACCGTCTTCCAGCGCACGCCGCCGTGGATCATGCCGCGCCGCGACCGCCGCGTCCGCCCGCGCGAGCGCGCCCTCTTCAGGCTGCTGCCGGCGGCGCAGAAGCTCGTGCGCGACACCGTCTACGTCGGCCGCGAGCTGACCGTCCTCCCGTTCATGAAGCCGGGGCTGCTCGGCAAGGTCCCGGAGCGGATGGCGCGCGCCCACCTCGCCCGCTCGGTGCGGGACCCGGAGCTGCGCGCGAAGCTGACGCCCAGCTACGGCGTCGGCTGCAAGCGGATCCTGCTGTCGAACGAGTGGTATCCGGCGCTCCAGCAGCCCAACGTCGACGTCGTCACCGACGGCATCGCGGAGATCCGGCCGAACGCGGTCGTGACCGCCGACGGCCGCGAGCACGAGGTCGACACGATCATCTTCGGCACCGGCTTCCACGTCACCGACATGCCGTTCGTCGACAAGCTGCGCGGACGCGGCGGGAAGCTGCTCGGCGACCTCTGGCGCGAGCAGGGGATGCAGGCGCTGCGCGGCACGACCGTCCACGGCTTCCCGAACCTCTTCCTGATGGTCGGGCCGAACACCGGCCTCGGCCACAACTCGATCGTCTACATGATCGAGTCCCAGCTCGCCTACGCGATCGACGCGCTGGAGACGACGGCGCGCGAGGGCGCGGCCGTCTTCGATCCGACCGCCGCGGCGCAGACCGCCTTCAACGAGCTGGTCGCGAAGCGGATGAAGGGGACGGTCTGGACCTCGGGCGGCTGCGCCAGCTGGTATCTCGACGCCCACGGCCGCAACACGACGCTGTGGCCGGGCGCCTCGTGGCGCTTCCGGCTCCAGACGCGGCGGTTCGATCCGGCCGAGTACCGCCTCGACGCGCCGGTGCCCCAGCCGCGGCCCGAGCCGGTCGCCGTCGCCTGAACCGCGCGGCGCTCCCCCGAAGCGAGACGCGCGTGACGCGGAACTGCGTCACGCGCCCCCTCAGGGGGGAGAGAATGGCTCGCGAGGGCGACATCGCCGCTTGACGCGGACGGAGCGCCCGGCATATAACAGGCTCTGGCGCCGCGCACTGCGGCGTCGGGGGAACGAAAACGAGGAGCAGCTCGTGGTAGGCGTTCACCGAGTCCGCACGCATCTGGGGCCGGTCGTCGCGGGCTGCGATGAACTGATGTCGAGGGGACCGCGCGGTTGCGGGCGCTCTGCGCCGCCGCTCCGCGCTGCCCGAAGGGCGAGGTGAGGAGCCGATGGCCGACGTCGAACCGTTGCTGCGGACCGAATCCGGGGATGCGATAGGCGGCGACGCGGCCGCGCGACGTCCGGTCTTCGAGCTGTTCGAGGGGTTCGCGCTCACGAGCGTGCTCGCCTCGCTCGAGCGCGCCGGCCTGCTCGCCCGCCTCGAGGGCGGCAGCGTGCCCGCCGACCCGAGCGAGGGCAGAGACGGCTTGCCGCTCGCGACGCTCCGCTATCTTGCTCAACGAGGAGTGGTCGAAGAGGTCAACGGGATGTTCACCCTTTCCCAGCGCGGTCGCGAAATCTGCAAGGACAAGGGCTACCTGGTCTGGCTCCAGGGCGGCTACGGCCACGTCCTCGCGTCGCTCGGCGACTTCTCGACCGGCGCGCGGCGCTACGGCGACGACGTCATACGCGACGGCCGCTGGGTCGCCGACGGCTCGGCGCTGATCGGCCGCGACGACGTCTCGCCGCACGCGACCGAGGTCCTCACCGGGATCGACTTCAGCCACGTCGTCGACCTCGGCTGCGGCAACGCCCGCTTCCTGATCGCGGCCGCCAACCGCTTCGGCGTCACCGGCGTCGGCGTCGACCTCGCGCCCGAGGCGTGCGAGGACGCCGGGCACGCGATCGCCGCCGCGGGGCTCGAGGACAAGATCAAGGTCCGCTGCGGCGACGCCGGCGACCTCGACGCGATCCCGGAGCTGGCCGAGGCCGACCTCGCGGTCGCCTTCTTCCTGCTGCACGAGATCTTCGAGCACGGGCGCGAGGCGCTGATGGCCTACCTGCGCAAGCTCGGCTCGATCATGCCGAGAGGGGCGTACATGCTCGTCGCGGAGGTGCAGCCGGCCAGCGGCGCGCCGGACGAGAAGTGGCGGCCGGAGTTCACGCTGCTGCACGCGATCATGCGCCAGCAGCTGCTGACCGCCGAGGGCTGGCACGACGCCTTCGTCGAGGCCGGCTGGTCGCGCCACGAGGTGCGCGACCTCGGCCTCCCGGGCGCCGTCCTGCTGCTGTACCAGAACACCGCGCCCGCGGGCGCCGAGGGAGGTGAGTGACCGATGCAGATCGCGCAACGGTCGGGCGTGACGATCACCGACGGGCTGCCGGTCTTCGTCGAGGTCGAGGGCCATCACGCGCCGACGCCGTTCATGGTCACTCCGGAGACGCTGCCGGGCACGCCGTTCAGCATCGCCGTCGTCGACGCGGCGAGACTGGTCGGCGCCCCGCACGCCGACCTCCACGTCCACGACGACCATGACGAGCTCTACCTCGTCGCGACGCCGGGACTGCGGTTCACCGTCGAGACCGAGGACGACGCGATCGAGCTGCGCTCGCCGGCGACGATCTCGATCCCGGCAGGGGTCAAGCACCGGCTGATCTGCCACGAGGTCGAGGGCGACCACTGCCCGTTCCTCGGGATCCTGGTGGAGAAGGGGACGCTGCCCGCCTAAGGGCGGTGAGAGGGGGAGACAGGAAAGCGATGGAAGCGTCAGCCGCAACGAGAACGAGCCCGCCGCCGCGACCGCATCTGCGGCTCGCCGCGCAGGGCGGTGGCGGCGCCCTGCGCGTCGGCATCATCGGCACCGGCAACATCGGCACCGACCTGCTGCTCAAGGTGCAGCGGTCGCCGCTGCTCGAATGCGAGCTGTTCGCCGGCCGCAACAGCAGATCGGCCGGCATAGGCAAGGCCCGCGAGCTGGGCGTCGAGACCTCCGATCGCAGCATCGCGCCGTTCGTCGAGGAGCCCGGCCGCTTCGACCTGATCTTCGACGCGACCTCGGCGGCCGACGCCGCGCGCCACTACGAGCTGCTGAAGCCGCTCGGGATACCGGTGATCGACCTGACCCCGGCGAAGCTCGGCAAGCTCTGCATCCCGGCGCTCAACCTCGCCGACTGCGTCGGCCAGCCCAACCTCTGCATGGTCACGTGCGGCGGCCAGGCGGCGGTGCCGCTGGCGCGCTGCGTGATCGAGACCCAGCCGGAGGTCGAGTACGTCGAGATCGTCTCGACGAGCGCGTCGGCGAGCGTCGGGCCCGCGACGCGGATCAACATAGACGAGTACCTGGCGACGACCGAGGCGGCGCTGCGCCACTTCAGCAAGGCCGAGCGGGTCAAGTCGATCCTGCTCGTCAACCCGTCGAAGCCGCCGATCATGATGCAGAACACGGTCTTCGCGAAGGCCGACGAGGCCGACCTGCCGGCGCTGACGGCGGCGGTCGAGCAGATGGTCGAGCGGATACGGGCCTACGTCCCCGGCTACCGGCTGGTCGTCGCGCCGCTGCACGAGAACGGGCGCATCGCGATGACCGTCCAGGTCGCGGGCGCCGGCGACTACCTGCCGGCCTACGCCGGCAACCTGGACATCATCACCTGCGCCGCGGTCGCCGCGGCGGAGGAGAACGCGCGAGTCCTCCTTGGGGGCTCCGCCGCGACGGGACACTGAGGCGTGAGATGACTGAGGGGGAACCAGTCGCATGGCACAGATCCTGATCAGCGATCCGACGCTGCGGGACGGCAACCACGCCGTGCAGCACCGACTCAACGAGGAGCAGATCCGCCGCTACGCCGCCGCGGCCAACGCCGCGAGAGTCGCGATAGTCGAGGTCGGGCACGGCAACGGCCTCGGCGCCTCCTCGCTGCAGGTCGGCGAGGCGCTGCTGAGCGACGCCGACATGCTGCGGATCGCCCGCGAGGAGCTCTCCGACGTGAAGCTGGGCGTCTTCGGCATCCCCGGCTTCGCGACGATGACGCGCGACCTCGACGTCGCGATCGACGCCGGCGCCGACGTCTTCCGCGTCGGCGCCCATTGCACCGAGGCCGACCTGACAGAGCGCCACATCACCTACCTGCGCGAGCAGGAGAAGGACGTCTACGGCGTCCTGATGATGTGCCACATGGCCACGCCCGAGCGGCTCTGCGAGGAGGCGCTCAAGATGAAGGCATACGGGGCGAGAGGCGTGATCGTGATGGACTCGGCCGGCGCCTTCCTGACCGCCGACCTGCAGGACCGCATAGCCCGGCTGGTCGACGCGACCTCGTTCGCGATCGGCTTCCACGGCCACAACAACCTCTGCCTCGCGGTCGCCAACTCGGTCGCGGCGGTCGACGCCGGCGCGACGATCGTCGACGGCACGGCGCGTGGCTTCGGGGCCGGCGCCGGCAACACCGAGCTGGAGGTGCTCGTCGCGGTGCTGGCCGAGCTCGGCCACGACACCGGCATAGACCTCTACAAGGTGCTCGACGCCGCCGACCTCGCCGAGCGCGAGCTGGTGCAGCAGCTGCCGAGCACCGACTCGGTCGGCATCGTCAGCGGCCTCGCCGGCGTCTTCTCCGGCTACTCGAAGCCGGTCCGCCGGATCGCCAGAGACTTCGGCGTCGACCCGCGCGACGTCTTCTTCGCGCTCGGCAGACGCGAGGTGATCGCCGGCCAGGAGGACGTGATCCTCGAGGTCGCGATGGCGCTGCGCGACGCGGTCGAGGAGCAGAGGCTGGAGCAGCAGGACGAAGAGATACGCACGACCGAGGGGGAACGGTCATGACGCCGCGCACGATCACGGGGACCTTCGACGGCGCCCGCCCGGCGATGCTGGAGGCGAGCGAGCTGACGCCGCACCACGAGGCGCTCGCGCGCCTGCTCTGGCACGCCGAGCTGCAGGGCGAGCCGATCGAGCCGCTGAGCGGCACCTTCCCGGACCTGACGCTGTGGGACGCCTACCGGATACAGGCGATCGGGCGCGGCCTGCGCAGCGCCGAGGGGGAGGAGCTGCGCGGCTGGAAGGTCGGGCTCACCTCCCGCGCGATGCAGGAGATGATGAACGTCGACCAGCCCGACTCCGGCTACCTGCTCGAGTCGATGGTCGTCCACAGCGGCGCGCAGCTGCGCGCCTCGCGCTTCATCCAGCCGCGCGTCGAGGCCGAGATCGCCTTCCTGCTGAAGTCGCCGCTGGAGGGGCCGGGCGTCACCCGCGAGGAGGTGCTGGAGGCGACCCACGCCTTCGCGCCGGCGCTCGAGGTGATCGACAGCCGCATCACCGACTGGCGGATCGGGATCGTCGACACGGTCGCCGACAACGCCTCCTCGGGCATGTGCGTGATCGGCGACTGGGAGTCGGCCGAGGACATCCGCTCCGAGCAGATCGGCGTCAGCCTCGCGGTCGGCCCCGAGCTGGTCCGCGGCCGCGGCGACGCCGTCCTCGGCCACCCCGCCGAGCCGGTCGCGTGGCTGGCGCGGACGCTCGCCGAGCAGGGCCTGCGGCTGGAGCCGGGCGACATCGTGATGCCGGGCTCGGTCGCGCGCGCCGTGCCGATCGCCGCCGGCCAGACGGCCTACGCGACCTACGACCGCCTCGGCGAGGTGAGCGTCAGCCTTGTCTGAGACCAGCGGCCGCTCAGGAGCCGAACGCGAGTTCCCGGCTGATCCCGCGGCACGGGCGCCGGCCGACGCGCCGCCCTACCAGGTCGACGCCTACCAGCGCACCTTCTCCGCGCGCGTCGTGCGCGCGGAGGGGACCGCCGTCCAGCTCGAGGGCAGCGCGCTCTACCCGGGCGGCGGCGGCCAGCCGGCCGACCACGGGACGCTGAGCGCGGGCGACCGCAGCTGGCGGGTCACCGGCGCCAAGCTGGCGCGCGACGACAGCGATCCCGCCTTCCCGGCGCCGGGGTGCTGGCATCTGCTCGACGGCGAGGCGCCCGAGGCGGGGACCGAGCTGGCCGGCGAGCTCGACTGGGAGCGCCGCTACGCGCTGATGCGCACCCACACCGCGCTCCACGTCCTCTGCGCCGTCGTCTGGCGCGACTACGGGGCGAAGGTCACCGGTGCCAACATGGAGCCGCTGCGCGGGCGGATGGACTTCGAGTTCGAGCACCTCTCGGGCGAGTTCGTGCGCGAGCTGGAGGAGAAGGTCAACGCCGAGGTCGCCGCCGCGCGTCCGACCCGCGTCGACTTCCTGCCGCGCGCCGAGGCCGACGCCGACCCCGAGCTGATCCGCAACAAGGTCAGCCTGCTGCCGCCGTCGATCACGGTCGTGCGCGTGGTGGGGATCGAAGGGCTGGACCTGCAGGCCGACGGCGGCACCCACGTCGCCAACACGAGCGAGGTCGGGACGATCTCGCTCCCGTCGTACAAGAGCAAGGGCAAGATCAACAAGCGAGTTGAACTCACGCTGACGGGAGGCTGAGCATGCGCGAGCCGCATCGACCGGTGGACAAGCGACCGGACTTCCCGCAGATAGAGGAGCGGGTGCTGGAGCGCTGGCGCGAGGAGCGGACCTTCGAGCAGGCGCTCGCGCAGCGGGAGGACGGGCCGGTCTTCAGCTTCATCGAAGGGCCGCCGACGGCGAACGGGAACCCGGGCTCGCACCACGTCCTGCTGCGGTCGTTCAAGGACTTCTACATGCGCTACCGCACGATGTGCGGCTACCGCGTGCCACGCAAGGCCGGCTGGGACTGCCACGGCCTGCCGGTCGAGCTCGAGGTCGAGAAGCAGCTCGGGCTCAACTCCAAGCGCGAGATCGAGGACTACGGCGTCGGCGAGTTCAACGAGCGCTGCCGCGCCTCCAACCAGCACTACATCAGAGCGTGGGAGCGGCTGACCGAGCGGGTCGGCTTCTGGATCGACCTCGAGAACGCCTTCCAGACCGGCACGCCGGAGTACATCGAGTCGGTCTGGTGGTCGTTGCATGAGCTGTGGGACAGAGGCCTGATCTACGAAGGCCACAAGGTCGTGCCGTACTGCCCGCGCTGCGGCACCGCGCTCTCCTCGCACGAGGTCGCGATGGGCTACGCCGAGGCCGAGGACCTGACCGCGACGGTCAAGTTGCCCGTCGTCGAGCGGCGCGGGCCGCTGCAGGTCGGCGACGCGCTGCTGATCTGGACGACGCAGCCGTGGACGCTGTTCGCCAACTGCGCCGTCGCGATCGACCCCGACGTCCGCTACGTGCGCGCGCGCCGCGACGGCGAGGTGCTCGTGCTGGCCGAGGAGCGGATCGCCGACGTGCTCGGCGAGGAGGGCGTCGAGGTGCTCGACCGCTTCCCCGGCCGCACGATCGTCGACGCCCGCTACGAGCCGCCGTTCGACCACCTGCCCGACCACGGGCCGAAGGGCCACACGGTGCTCGCCGCCGACCACGTCACGCTCGACAAGGGCACCGGCCTCGTCCACACCGCGATGGCGTTCGGCGAGGAGGACTTCGTCCTCTGCGAGCGCCACGCGATCCCGCTCGTCAACCCGGTCCGCGAGGACGGCACCTACGACGCCCGGATCGACGGCTGGGAGGGGATCTTCGTCGGCGACGCGACGCCGAGAGTGATCGAGGAGCTGCGCGCCGCCGGCAAGCTGCTGGAGGCGGCGCCGTACTCGCACTCCTATCCGCACTGCTGGCGCTGCGACTCGAAGCTCCTCTACTACGCGAAGGAGAGCTGGTACATCGCGACGCGCGACCAGCGCCACGCGATGCTGAGACAGAACCAGCGGATCGACTGGCGGCCCGAGCACGTCCGCGACGGCCGCTTCGGCAACTGGCTCCAGGGCAACGTCGACTGGGCGCTGTCGCGCGACCGCTACTGGGGGACGCCGCTGCCGATCTGGCTGTGCGACGACCCGGGCTGCGACGCGCGCCACTGCGTCGGCTCGATGGAGGAGCTGAGAGCGCTCGCCGGCGAACTGCCGAGAGACCTCCACCGGCCCTACATCGACGAGGTCACGTGGGCCTGCTCGGTCGAGGGCTGCGGCGGGACGATGAGACGGGTCAGAGCGACGATCGACACCTGGTACGACTCGGCCTGCATGCCGTTCGCGCAGTTCCACTACCCGTTCGAGGGTGTGGAGGAGTTCAGAGCGCAGTTCCCGCCGTCGTTCATATGCGAGGGGATCGACCAGACGCGCGGCTGGTTCTACACCTCGCTGGCGGTCTCGACGCTGCTGTTCGACGACATCCCGTTCCAGACGGCCGTCTGCGTCGGCCACGTGCAGGACAGAAACGGCCACAAGATGTCGAAGAGCCGCGGCAACGCGGTCGACCCGTGGGACGTGCTGGAGCGCCACGGCGCCGACGCCTTCCGCTGGTACTACCTCGCCTCCCAGCAGCCGTGGGCCGGCTACCGCTTCTCCAGAGAGGCGGTGCAGGAGGCGGTCAAGCAGGTGCTGATGCCGCTGTGGTCGGTCTACTCGTTCTACGTGATGTACGCGAACATCGAGCGCTTCGACGCGCGCGCCGCGGCCGCCGCGCCGAAGCCGGCGCGCCGCTCCGAGCTCGACCGCTGGGCGCTGTCGCGGCTGCAGGGCGTGACCGCGCGGATGCGCGAGCGGGTCGACGCCTTCGACGCCCACGGCGCGACGCAGGTCGTGCTCGAGTGGCTCGACGACCTCTCCAACTGGTACGTGCGGCTGTCGCGCCGCCAGTTCTGGAACGGCGACGCCGGCTCGCTCGCGACGCTGCGCGAGTGCCTGCTGACGACCGTCAAGCTGATCGCGCCGGCGCTGCCGTTCGTCGCCGAGGAGCTGTACGAGAACCTCGTCGGCGGCACGACCGGCGTCTTCCGCGCGGAGCCGCGCTCGGTCCACCTCTGCGACTACCCGGTCGCCGACGGGGCGCTGGTCGACGAGCGGCTGGAGCGCGACATGCGCTTCGCGCGCGAGACGATCGAGCTCGGCCGCGACGCGCGCGACAAGGCGAAGGTGAAGGTCCGCCAGCCGCTCGGCCGCGTGATCGTCTGCACCTCCGCGAGAGACGGCCGCGAGGCGGTCGCGCGGATGGGCGAGCTGATCTGCCGCGAGCTGAACGTCAAGCGGGTCGAGGTCGTCGCCGACGAGCTGGCGCTGGAGCGGCCGCTGGTGCTGCCCAACCTGCAGCGGCTCGGCCCGCGCGTCGGCCGCGACATGCCGGCGATCGTCGCCTCGCTGCGGGCGCGCGACGGCGACGAGGCGCTGCAGGCGCTGCGCGAGCATGGCGTGCTGACCGTCCACGTCGGCGACCCCGGCGACCTGTTCGACCCGCCGCGCACCTATGCGCTGGCCGAGAACGACCTGGTCGTCCGCCGCGAGCCGCGCGACGGGCTCGTGCTGTCGTCGCGGCCGGGCGCCGCCGGGCTCGGCCTCGTCGTCGCGATCGACACGACGATCGACCCCGCGCTGAGGCGCGAGGGGCTCGCGCGCGAGATCGTGCGAGCGGTGCAGGCGGCGCGCAGAGAGGCCGGCGTCGCCGTCACCGACCGGATCGAGCTGCGGCTCGGCGGCAGCGACGAGCTGCTTGGCGCCGCGCGCGAGCACGAGGGCTACGTCGCGCAGGAGACGCTCGCGACCTCGGTCCTGTACGTCGGCGCCGTCGTCGAGGGCGCCGTCGACGTCGACGGCCACCCGCTCTCGGTCGCCGTCGCCGTCCAGGTCCCGACGCCGGCGTAGGCGGGGCGGGGCGGCGGGCGCGGCGGCGGCGCGGCGGCGCTCGGCGCGGCCGCCCCGCCGCCCGCCGCGCCGGCGCCCCGGCGGCGCCCCCCCCGGAGGAGTGGCGTTCTGGGGGTCGATATCACCCCCAAGCCGCCACTCCTCGCGCCGCAGGAGGCGAAGTCAGCACGGACATGGCGTGGTGTAACACTGATCGATGTAGCATGTACATCAGTCATGTTCGCCGCGATCGATGAACCCGCCGGCGGCGCCGCGATCGGCGAGGTGATCCTCGCCTCCTCCGCCGCGCTCACGCTGACCGTCGCCCTGCTCGTCCTCGGGCTCGGCCACCGTGCCGGCCGCGTCAAGCTGCTCGGCCGCGTCTCGGACTTCGCCGAGCGCCGCACGGGCCTGCCGGGCTGGGTCGGCTTTCCCGCCGCGATCGCCGCCGGCTCGCTGCTGTGCGCCGTGGTCGGCATGTACTGGGACATCGCGCTCCACATCGACGTGGGACGCGACGAGGGGCCGCTTGCCAACCCGGCCCACTACTTCATCCTGATCGGGCTGTTCGGCATCTTCACGGCGGGCTTCGTCGCGATGGTGCTGCCGTTCGGCAAGCCGAGCCGCTCGGCGGTCCGCCTCGGCGTCGAGTGGTACGCGCCGCTCGGCGGCCTGCTCGTCTGCTCGAGCGCCGCCTTCGCGCTGCTCGGCTTCCCGCTCGACGACGTCTGGCACCGGCTCTTCGGCCAGGACGTCACACTCTGGGGCCCGACGCACCTGATGCTGATCGGCGGCGCCTCGATGACGGTGCTCGGCCTCGCGGTGCTGCTCGTCGAGGGCCAGCGGGCCAAGGAGGCCGCCGCCGACGGCGCGGGCGGGCCGGGCGCCTCGGCTCCGGCGGGCACGGGCGGGACGCGCGCGGCCTCGGGACGACGCGGCGCGGTCGACGAGCCGGGCTGGGTCGGGCTGACCCGGCGCGTCGCGCTCTGCGGCGCCTTCCTGCTCGGCCTCTCGACCTTCCAGGCCGAGTTCGACTTCGGCGTCCCGCAGTTCCGCTTCGTCTTCCAGCCGCTGCTGATCATGCTCGCCGCCGGCGTCGGCCTCGTCGCCGTGCGCGTCTGGGCCGGGCGCGGCGCGGCGATCGGCGCGGTCCTCTTCTTCCTGCTGATCCGCGGGCTGCTGGCGCTGCTCGTCGGCCCCGTGATCGGCGAGACGACGCCGCACTTCCCGCTCTACGTCGTGCCGGCGCTGATCGTCGAGGCGATCGCGCTGAAGCCCGGGATCGTGCGCAGGCCGTTCCGGTTCGGGCTGCTGACCGGCATCGGGATCGGCACGCTCGGGCTCGCGGCCGAGTGGGGCTGGACCCACCTGTGGATGCCGATCCCGTGGCCGTCGACGCTGCTGCCGGAGGCGATCGTCTTCGGGCTGCCGACCGCGCTCGGCGCCGCCTTCGTCGGCGCCTGGATCGGCGACCGGCTGGCGCTCGGCGCCAAGGACCACGACCGGCGGCTCGACGTCGCCGCGCTGGCCGGCTCGCTCGCGATCTTCGCGCTGATCGGCGTCGCGCTCTACAAGCCGGCGGTCGAGGACGTCCGCGCGACGGTGACGCTCGCCGACGTCCAGGGCCCGCCGAACCGCGAGGTCGAGGCCGTCGTCAGGTTCGACCCGGTCGACGCCGCCGAGGGCAGCGAGTGGCTGACCGCGACCGCGTGGCAGGGCGACGGCTTCGTCGTCGACCGGCTCGAGCGGGTCGCGGACGGCGTCTACCGCACCACCCAGCCGATCCCCGTCCACGGCAACTGGAAGGCGCTGGTGCGGATGCAGCGCGGCAACACGCTCAGCGGCATCCCGATCTTCATGCCCAAGGACCGTGCGATCCCGGCGCCCGAGGTGCCGGCGCCCGCGAGCTTCACGCGCACCTTCGAGGCCGACCACAGAATCCTCCAGCGCGAGCAGAAGGCGGCCGCGGGCTGGCTGTGGGCGGTCGCCTACACGGTCGTCGGCCTGATCGCGCTGTCGCTGCTGGCGCTGATGGCGTGGGCGCTGCGACGGCTGTCGACGGCCGCCGAGGGCACGCCGCCGTCGACGCCGTCGGCGCGGGCGACCGCTGCCCCGACACCGTCGCCGCCGCTGAGCGGCGCCGCGAGCGGGGCGGGCGCGTGAACGAGTTGAAGGCTGCCGCGGTCCCTGGCCGCGAGCGGAGCGCCGGTCGCGCCGCGGCCGCGAGCGCCACGAGCGCTCGCAGCCGCGGCGGCGCGCGGCGCTGGGTGGAGGCCGGCGCGCTGCTCGGCGTCGGCGCGGCCGCCGCGGCGTGGGAGTCGGCGCGGCGCCGCGACCTGCGGCGGATCGAGGCCGACCCGGCCGGCGTCGCCCTCTTCGAGCGCCCGCGCGGCGAGGAGCGCGACGTCGTCGCCCCCGACGGGACGCGGCTGCGGGCCGAGCTGTTCGGCCCCGACGACGCGCCGCCGCTCGTCCTCGTCCACGGCTGGACCTGCGCGCGGCGGTTCTGGGCCGAGCAGCTGCACGCGCTCGCCGACCGCTACCGGATCGTCACGTTCGACCTGCGCGGCCACGGCGACAGCGAGGCGCCGGCCGGCGGCGACTTCTCGATCGACGCGCTCGCCGACGACCTGCAGGCGGTGCTCGACGCGACCGTCCCCGACGGGCGCCGCGCGCTGCTCGTCGGCCACTCGCTCGGCGCGATGTCGATCGTCGCCTGGGCCGGACGCTTCCCGGACGAGGTCGAGCGGCGGGCGGCCGGCGCGGCGCTGCTCAACACCGGCGTCGGCGACCTGATCGACCAGTCGCTGATCGTGAAGCTGCCGCGTGGGATGAGAGTGGCGAAGGCGGTCGTCGGCGGGATCTTCCTCAGCGCCAGCGGACCGTTGCCGCCGGCCTCGCCGATCAGCCTGCGGGCGGTCCGGTACGTCGCGCTGGCGCCGTCGGCGACGCCGGCGCAGATCGCCTTCTGCCAGGAGATGGTGCTCGCCTGCCGCCGCGACGTTCGCGCCGGCTGCGGCCGCACGCTGTCGCGGCTCGACCTCGCCGACGCGATCGCGTCGCTGACGGTGCCGACGACGGTGCTCGGCGGCGGCCGCGACCGTCTCACGCCGCCGCCGCACGTCGAGCGGATGGCAGCCGCGCTTCCCCGACTGGCCGAGCGGGTCGAGCTGCCCCGCTCGGGCCACATGGGTCCGATCGAGGACCCGCATGCAGTGAACGCCGCGCTCGAGCGGCTCGCCGTGACGGCAGGGGTCGCGCCCGCCGTCGCGGTCGTCTCGTAGTGCCCGCGTCCCCGCGGCCGGCCGCCGCGCCCGCGGCGGCCGGAGCCGCACGGGACACAAGCCGAACCGGATCGATCTGGTTCTATGTTCTGCGATTCTCCTGAGTAATGGCGACGAAAGCTGCCGGACGAGCAAGATCTTCCACGAGCGGTAAAGGGCTTTTCGATGGGTTCGAGGGGTACCGCACCCCAAGCCAGGACGCCTATAGACGCGTTCTGACACAAGGCATCGTCGCGGTCGACGCCAACGTTCTCCTGAACCTCTATCGCTACACAGAGCAGGCCAAGAACGACCTGCTCGCAGTCCTGGCGAGTCTGGGTTCCCAGCTCTGGGTTCCAAATCAGGTTGTTGTCGAGTTCTGGAGGAACCGCGAGGGTGTCCTGCGCGATCCACGAGGCACCGAGAGAGCCGCCCGGGAGTTGGTCGATGCTCGTGATCGAGCAACCGCGACAATCCGGGCATGGGCGAACCGAGTCTCGCTTCCGCCGGCGGAGGAGAGAAGACTCATAGACACCCTTCTCGGCGCGTACTCCACGGTCATTGATGGCGTGGACGCGTTCAGTGACAGATCAGGCGAGAGAGCCGCACGCGACACTGGTTCAGACGTCGTTTTGGGACGGCTCGAAGCCGTACTCGACAGCCGGGTCGGTCCGCCGTTGGAGTCGGACGCTCACGCCGTCGCCGTTGCGGAAGCGCGCCGTCGCATCGAGGAGCTGGTTCCGCCCGGCTTCAAGGACAAATCAAAGGACGGCGACGGTGCTGCCGGTGACTACCTCGTATGGGAGCAGTTGCTGATCGAAGCGAGTCGTCGCAGAAGCGATGTCCTCTTTGTCACGGGCGATGTCAAAGAGGACTGGTGGCGTCGAGAGCGTGGTGAACTGCGAGGGCCTCGGCTCGAACTGGTCGCAGAGATGCGCTCCCGCTCGGAAGGGAATTTGCTCATGCTGACTCCTTCGATGCTTCTCAGCATCGCCCGGTCAGTCCTTGACGTCGAGGTGCATGAGGAATCGGTCGAGAACGCTGAACGTGTTGACCGCCTTCTGGCAGGGGAAGAACGCGCTTCATCTGGTGACGGGTGGACCATCGATGCACTGGATGAGCTCTTCGACCGGCTCGCTGCCGAAGGTGGACCGCACGTCGAAGTGGTCGCCCGTGCCGCGGCTTCTGACGGGTTCGTTTCCCGAGACGAGGTGTACGAGATTGCGGGATTCGACCGGAGCCGTAGCCTCCGAGGCTTTACGCGCCCCTTGAATCGCTTGCGTCAATGTTTGGTTGAAGAGCGCGCGATTCCCGCGAGCAGCTGCGATCTGTTGCGCGCCGAGTATGACCCACTGTCGAACAATCCGAGCTTGGCGACTGGTTTTCGCGTTGCTGAGGCGGTGCTGCCGCTCGTCGTCGAGATACTCGATGACGGCTCCTAGCTGACGTTCCGGCTCGGGAGAGGGACCGTTCAGGTCCCCGCCGCCGGCTCCGTCACCGACTTCAGGTGGCGGAAGGGGCGGCCGTCGCGGAGCTCGCGGACGACCTCCTCGACGAGGGTGTCGCCGTCGAGGCGGCGGCCGTCGGTGACGGCGGCGACGATGCCGCGCTTGCGCTGGATCAGGCGGGCCATCGTCTCGTCGATCGTTCTGGCCGCCAGCAGGTACCAGGCGGTGACGGCGTCGCGCTGGCCGATGCGGTGGCAGCGGTCCTCGGCCTGGTCGTGCATCGCCGGGGTCCACTCGAGCTCGAGGAAGGCGACGTTGGAGGCGCGCGTGAGCGTGATGCCCTGGGCGGCGACGCGGGTGGCGCAGACGATCAGCGGCGGGCCGTTCGGGTCCTGGAACTCGGCGACGGCGATCTCGCGGGCCTCGACCGAGTCGCTGCCGAGCAGGTGGAGCGCGTCGGGGAAGCGCTCCAGCAGCGCCTCCTGCACCTCGCGGTGGTGGGCGAAGACGACGAGCGGCTCGCCGGAGGCGAGGAAGTCGTCGATCCAGGCCAGCGCCGCCTTCAGCTTCCCGCGCGCCGCGATCCGCTGCAGCGCGCCGAGCTGCGCCAGGCGCTTCGCCCGCAGCGTCGCGGCGATTCTCGCTCTCAGCTCCCTGAGGTCGAGCGGCTGCTCGCGCAGCCATGCGATCACGTCTCTCTCGGCCAGCGCGTACTCGCGCTTGTTGTCGAGCGCGACCGGGACGACGACCTGGCGCTTGGCCGGCAGCTGCGGCAGCACCTCCGCCTTCAGCCGCCGCACGAAGCAGCGGCGCCGCAGATGCCAGTGGAGCCGCTCCTCGGTCAGCGGGCCGCGGAACTGCTGTCTGAAGCGCGCGCCCGAGCCGAAGTCCTCCAGCCGGCCGAGCACGCGCAGCTGGCTGATCAGCTCGTCGGGGTGGTTCAGCACCGGCGTGCCGGTCAGCGCCAGCCGCAGCTTCTCGCGCGGCATCGACTCGGCCAGGCGGCGCACCGCGCGCGTGCGCTTCGCCGCCGGGTTCTTGCAGTAGTGGGCCTCGTCGAGCACGAGCGCGCCCGGTCGCAGCCGCGTCAGCGCCTCGCGGTGGTGGTCGACGATCTCGTAGTTGAGGATCGTGATCTCCGCCACCCTTGGCACCACCTGGCGGCCGTCGACGACCGACACCGTACGGTGCGGCAGCCATCTCATCGCCTCGCGCTCCCAGTTCAGCTTCAGCGACGCCGGGCAGACGACGACCGCCGGATAGGCGCCGTCGGCCTCGATCGCGGCCAGCGCCTCGACCGTCTTGCCGAGCCCCTGCTCGTCGGCGACGAAGGCGCGGCGGGCGTCGAGCACGTAGCGCACGCCGGCCCACTGGAACGGCTCCAGCTCGCCGCCGAGCCGCTCGGCGACCGCGGCGATCGGCTCGGCCTCCGTCGCCCGCGAGGCGCGGATCGCCGCCGCGGCCGCCGCCGCCTCCTCGCGCAGCCTGCCCAGCACGACGCTCGCGCTGTAGGTCACCTCGACCTCGTGCAGCGCGACGAAGCGGTCGAGCGGCTCCAGCAGCCACGGGTCGACCGGGACGGTCCGCTCGCCCTCGCAGCCCGGCAGGTCGTCGAAGGCGGCGCCGGCGGCCGGGTCCCACAGCACCTCCAGCCGCAGGCGGGCGCCCTCGACGCCGTGGGTCGCGACCAGGCGGGCCGGCGGCGGCCGGTCGCCCAGCTCCAGCGAGCTGACGCAGCGGTCGGCGGCGGCGTCGAGCTTCGCCGACTCCTGCTCGCGCAGCAGATGGGCGTTCGCCTCCGTCAGCGGCACCAGCAGCGCGCCATCCTCCTCGCGCCTGACCGACCCCTCCAGCAGCGGCTCCGGCACCTGGCCGGCGAGCGTCTGCAGCGCCCACCAGCCGCGGCCATCGTGGCGGGCCGTGCGGACGTGCCCGATCCAGCGCTTCTCGATGCTCTCGATCCAGGCGCCGACCTGCTCGGACGGGGTCAGCTCCGGGAACCGTCTGAGGATGTCGGCGACGTGGAGCGCGACCCAGTCGTCGGCCGGCGCCCACCACTCGTAGGTGTCCCAATCGAAGCGCCGGTGGGGGATCGCGCGGACCGCCTCGACGAGGTGGCGGTCGTAGGGGAAGGCGAGCGCGACGATCCTGCCCCGCTCCTCCTCGGTGCGCAGCTCGACGTTCGGTCGGTCGGGGACGAGCTGCACCACGACCCCTTACGGTAGCGGCGCGACGGCTCTGCGACACTGTCTCGATGACAGACGGCTACGCCATCACCCAACAGGGCCTCGATGCGCTGCGCGCCGAGCTGCGCCACCTCGAGACGGTCGCCCGTCGCGAGGTGGCGGAGCGGATTCGGACCGCGCGCGAGTGGGGCGACCTCAAGGAGAACGCCGAGTATCACGCGGCGAAGGAAGACCAGGCTCACCTGGAGACGCGCATCCTCAAGCTGCAGGATCGGGAGCGCAACGCGACCGTCGTCTCCAGCCCATCGGCCGCGCACGGCGTCGTCGCGTTCGGCTCGACCGTCGAGGTGCGCGACGAGAAGAGCGGCAAGGTCGCGACGTACACGCTCGTCGGCGCCGCCGAGGCGAGCGCCAGGGACGGCAAGCTCTCGATCGAGTCGCCGGTCGCCAGAGCGCTGATCGGGGCGACCGCGGGCGAGGAGGTCCAGGTCGACACGCCGGCCGGTCCACGCCAGATGCACGTCCTCAGAGTCGGCGGCTGACGCCCGCGTCGCGATGCCGAAGGCCGACCTGACGCTCTCGCCGGGCGCCCTGCCCGCCGACGCGATCGGCCCGCTGACCGACGCGCTGACCGGCCTGCTGCTGCGCCACCGCGGCGTCGAGGACACGCCGCGGGCGCGCGCCAACGTCTGGTGGTTCGTCGACGAGCGGCAGGCATTCGTCGCCGGCGCCGCGCCGGCGCTGCCGCTCGTCGTCGTCAGATTCGCCGTGATCGCGGGCGGGATCGACGACGCCGCGGTCGCGGCGCTCGTCGCCGACGGCACCGCCGCCGTCAAGGCGATCAACCCCGACGCGCGCGTCTGGCTGATCGTCGACGAGGTCGCCGACGGCCGCTGGGGCGTCGAGGGCAGGCTCGCGAAGCCGACCCCGAAGGCGCCGGCGGCCACCTAGCGCCACCAGCTGCGTCGATCTGCCTACCGCTCCGGTAGGCAGATCGACGCAGATCGCGAACGAGCGGCGTCAGCCGACGACGAGGACGTCAAGGGTGCGGGGGCCGTGGACGCCCTCGACGCGGTTGAACTCGATGTCGGAGGTCGCGGAGGGGCCGGCGATCCACGTCATCGGCCGGCCCTCGACCGCTGCCGCGTGGAGGGCGGCGACCGCCTCGGGGACGAGCTCGACGATCCGCTCGCGCGCGACGACGCAGAGGTGGTAGTCGGGCAGCAGCGTCAGCGAGCGGCGACCCTGCGCCGGGCCGCCGTCGAGCACGATCACGCCGGTCTCGGCGATCGCGACCGCGCAGCCGGTCAGCACGCCGTCGGTCGCGCTGATCTGCGCGTGGGAGAGCTGCGCCGCGCCGGCCTGCGCGCCCGCGCCGGCCCGCGCACCCGCGCCGGCCTGCGCGCCGGCGGACGCCGCGCCGTCGCCGGGGATCGCGTCCTCGACCCACTCGACGCCGTCGACGCGCCATTCGGCCGGCAGGTCGGCGGGGATCGCCAGCCGTCTGGCGCCGCGACGCTCCAGCGCGGCGGCGATCGCCGCGGGCAGCTCGTCGGCGGCGACGAGGCGGACGTCGGCGCGGTAGTCGGCGCAGCGCTCGGCGAACAGCTCGGCGAGCGCGTCGCCGGCCAGCGAGCCGCTGACGCGGTAGTCGCGCGCGACGGCGACGTCCGCGGCCGTCTCGGCCTCCGGCACGTCCTTCAGCGCGCCGCGGATGCGGGCGAGGATCGCCTCCTTGGCGGGATCGGTCACGCCGCTCATCTGGCAGCCTCCGGGCTCGCGCCGCCGGCCGCCGCGTCGCCGGCTGCACCACCGCCGGCCGCCGCGTCGCCGGCTGCAGCGCCGCCGGCCGCCGCGTCGCCGGCCGCCTCCCGCTCGATCCACCATTCGCGGAAGGTCTGCGGCGGGATCGGCATCAGGTCGCGCGCCGCCGTCCAGCCGCCCAGCTCGCCGGGCAGCCGCTCGATCTTGCCCTTGCGCGCGAGCGGCCACTGGCCGCGGCGGCCGAGCTTCTGCAGCCGCTCGTAGCGGCCGCGCGTCGCGAAGCCGCGGGCGACCGCCTGCAGCGCGAGGCGCTCGGGGTCGAGCTTCCCGCGAAGCGATTCGGCCGCTCTCTCCCTGTTGGAGCGGTCGCGCAGGTGGACGAGCACGGTCGGTATGTCGATCTTGACCGGGCAGACCTCGTAGCAGGCGCCGCACAGCGAGGAGGCGAACGGCAGCGAGCCGGCCGCTCTCATCCCCGCCAGCTGCGGCGAGAGGATCGCGCCGATCGGGCCGGGGTAGACGGAGCCGTAGGCGTGGCCGCCGGTGCGCTCGTAGACGGGGCAGACGTTGAGGCAGGCCGAGCAGCGGATGCACGCCAGCGTCTGGCGCGCCAGCTCGTCGCCGAGCGAGCCGGTGCGGCCGTTGTCGAGCAGCACGAGGTGGAACTCCCTCGGCCCGTCGCCGTCGCGCGCGCCCGCCCACAGCGTCGTGTACGGGTTCATCCGCTCGGCCGTGGAGGAGCGGGGGAGGAGCTGGAGGAAGACCTCGAGGTCCTGCCACGTCGGCACGAGCTTCTCGATCCCGCAGACGGTGATCAGCGTCTCGGGCAGCGTCGTGCACATGCGGCCGTTGCCCTCCGACTCCAGCACCGCGATCGCGCCGGTCTCGGCGACGGCGAAGTTGGCGCCGCTGATCCCGACCCTCGCCGACAGGAACCGCTCGCGCAGGAAGCGGCGGGCCGCCTCGGCCAGCACGGTCGGCTCGTCGGTCAGGTCCGCGGGCCCGATCGTGCGGCGGAAGAGGTCGCGGATCTCGGCGCGGTTGCGGTGGATCGCCGGCACGAGGATGTGCGACGGGCGATCTCTGCCGAGCTGGACGATCAGCTCCGCGAGGTCGGTCTCCAGCGCCTCGATCCCGGCCGCCTCGAGCGCCTCGTTGAGCTCGATCTCGACGGTCGCCATCGACTTGACCTTGACGACGTCGCTGACGCCCTTCGCCTGCACCAGCCGGGTGACGATCGCGTTCGCCTCGGCGCCGTCGCGGGCCCAGTGGACGTGGCCGCCGCGCGCCGTCACCGCCGCCTCGAGCGCGAGCAGGTGCTCGTCGAGGTGGCGCAGCGTCCGCTCCTTCAGCGCCCGGCCGGCCTCGCGCAGCTGCTCCCAGTCGGGCATCTCGGCGACGACGTCGGCGCGCTTGCCGCGGATCGTCGAGGTCGCGCGGCCGAGGTTGCGGCGCAGCTGCGCGTCGGCGAGCGCCGGCTTGGCGGCGAGCGGGAAGGCCGGCACCTCCGGCCAGGCGGCGCCGCTCATCCCCCTGCTCCAGCCTGGGCGCGAGCGGGAGCCCCCGGCGAGCTCTCGCCCCGAACCCGAGGCCGCAGGCCGAGCGGTTCTGCCGCTTCGTAGCCGGGCGGCGGCGCCGGCTCGGCCTCGGTCGAGGCGAGGATCTCGGCGAGGTGGACTGCGCCGACGCCCGCGCGCTGGCGCGAGAGGCCGCCGCCGATGTGCATCAGGCAGGAGTTGTCGGCGGCGGTGCAGACCTCGGCGCCGGTGTCGCGCACGGCGCGCAGCTTGTCGCCGAGCATCGCGATCGAGGTGTCGGCGTTCTTGATCGCGAAGGTGCCGCCGAAGCCGCAGCACTGCTCGGCGTCCGGCAGCTCGACGAGGTCGATCCCGCGCACGGCGCGCAGCAGCCTGAGCGGCTTGTCGCCGACGTGGAGCATCCGCAGCGCGTGGCAGCTGGGGTGGTAGGTGACGCGATGGGGGTAGTAGGCGCCGACGTCCTCGAGGCCCAGCACGTCGACGAGCAGCTCGCTCAGCTCGTAGGTCCGTCTCGAGAGCGCGTCGACCTGGGCGACGAGCGACGCGTCGCCGGTTTCGCGCGCGACGCGCGGATAGTGGTCGCGGACCATCGCGACGCAGGAGCCCGACGGGGAGACGATCAGCTCCTCCTCGGCGAAGACGCGCGCGAAGCGGCCGATCAGCGGCAGCGCCTCGTCGTGATAGCCCGAGTTGAAGTGCATCTGCCCGCAGCAGGTCTGCTCCAGCGGGAAGACCACCTCGTGGCCGAGCCGTTCCAGCAGCGTGACGACCGCCTGGCCGGTGCGGGGAAAGAGCGTGTCGTTGAAGCAGGTGATGAACAGCGCGATGCGCACGAGCGGCTCCTCGGGGGAATTGGTCGGACCATATCGCGGGCGCCGGTCGCGGTGTCGGAACGATGCCCCGCGCAGCCCCCGCGGCAACCCGCCCGATCGCCTCGCGGGCCGCTCGCGACGTGGTGTGTCAGGTCTCGAACTGTGACGCACCTTACTCGACTTGACGTGCGGATATGTTCTGTGCTCTGATCGCTATTGTCCATTTGGACAGAGAGATGGCAGCAAACGAACAAACAAGCACACGGCCTGTGATGGCGGTCACACGGCGGCGGGAGATCCTCGATCTGCTCCACCGCGACGGCGAGGTGACCGTCTCGGCGCTGGAGGAGCAGTTCGGCGTCTCCTCGATGACGGCCCGCCGCGACCTCGCCGAGCTGGAGCGCCAGGGCCTGCTCCGCCGCACCCACGGCGGCGCCGTGCTGCCGTCGGTCGCCGCCCACGAGGACTCCTTCCAGCACCGCCTCGGGATCGACGCGGCGCTGAAGATCCGCCTCGGCCAGGCCGCCGCCGCGATGGTCGCGCCGCACGAGACGATCTACGTCGACTCCTCCTCGACCTGCTGGCACGCCGCGCAGGCGATCGTCGCCTCGCGCATCCCGGTCACGCTCGTGACCAACTCCGTCCCCGTGATGGAGCTGGTCGGCCAGTCCGACCAGGCCAACGTCGAGCTGATCGGGATCGGCGGCTCGATGCGCAGACTGACGCGCTCGTTCGTCGGCCCGCACGCCGTCCGCACCGTGCTGGAGCACTTCGCCGACAAGGTCTTCCTGTCCGTCAAGGGGCTCTCCCGCGACGGCACGCTGACCGACGCCGACCCGCTGGAGGCGGAGGTCAAGCGGGCGATGATCGGCCGGGCCGAGGAGCCGGTCCTGCTGATCGACGGCAGCAAGCTGCACACGCGCGGCCTGGCCGCGATCACCGGCGTCGACCAGCTCGCGAGCGTGCTGGTCGCCGAGGCTTCGAACGACGACCTCGCCGCGCTGCGCGCCAGCGCCAACGGGGTCGACGTGCGGCGGATCTCCGATCGCGCGGCACGCAACGGGAGCGAGGTATGAGCAAGGAAACGGAAACCGCGGTGCCGCGGCTGGCGCTGCGGAACGCCAGCAAGTCGTTCGGCGCCGTCCACGCGCTGCGCGACGCGTCGCTGGAGCTGTACGGCGGCCACGTGCGCGCCCTGCTCGGCGAGAACGGCGCCGGCAAGTCGACGCTGGTCAAGACGCTCGCCGGCGTCTACCGGCCCGACGCCGGGACGGTCCTGGTCGACGGCGAGCCCGTGAGCTTCCACGGGCCGATCGACGCGCGCGACGCCGGCATCGCGATCATCTACCAGGAGCCGACGCTCTTCCCCGACCTGTCGGTCGCCGAGAACGTCTTCATGGGCCGCCAGCCGCTGTCGGCCGGCAAGCGGATCGACAAGAAGGACCTGCACGACAAGACCGCCGAGCTGTTCAGACAGCTGGGCGTCGCGATCGAGCCCGAGCGGCCCGTCCGCGGCCTCTCGATCGCCGACCAGCAGCTGGTCGAGATCGCCAAGGCGCTGTCGTTCGAGGCGCGCGTGCTGATCATGGACGAGCCGACCGCCGCCCTCTCGGGCACCGAGGTCGAGCGCCTCTTCCGCGTCACGCGCACGCTCAGAGAGCAGGGCGCGGCGGTCATGTTCATCTCCCACCGCCTCGAGGAGATCTTCGCGATCTGCGACCACGTGACGGTCATGCGCGACGGCGCCGTCACCTACAACGGCGACCTCGAGGGCAAGACCAACGACGACCTCGTGCGCTGGATGGTCGGCCGCGACATCGACCAGCTCTTCCCGAAGGTCGAGTCGGAGATCGGCAAGCCGGTCCTGAGGGTCGAGCGGCTGACGCGCGAGGGCGTCTTCTTCGACGTCTCCTTCGAGGTGAAGGCCGGCGAGATCGTCGCGCTGGCCGGCCTCGTCGGCGCCGGCCGCTCCGAGGTCGCGCGCACGATCTTCGGGATCGACAGAGCCGACGGCGGCCACGCCGAGATCAACGGCAGACGGCTGCCCAACCACAAGCCGACCGCGGCGATGCGCGCCGGCATCGGCTTCGTCCCCGAGGACCGCCGCCAGCAGGGCCTCGTGATGGACCTCTCGATCGCGCGCAACGCGACGATGACGCGGATGCGCTCGCTGGCCCCCGCCGGCATCATCCGCGCCGCGAGGGAGAAGGCGCTCGCGAGCGAGTGGGCGACCCGCCTGCAGCTCAAGTACCACCGCCTCGACGACCACGTCGGCACGCTCTCGGGCGGCAACCAGCAGAAGGTCGTGCTGGCGAAGTGGCTGGCGACCCAGCCGAGACTGCTGATCATCGACGAGCCGACCCGCGGCATCGACGTCGGCACCAAGGCCGAGGTCCACCGCCTCATCTCCGAGCTGGCCTCCAGAGGGCTGGCGGTGCTGATGATCTCCTCCGAGCTGCCGGAGGTGCTCGGCATGGCCGACCGCGTCCTGGTCATGCACGAGGGCCGCCTGACCGGCGAGTTCTCGCGCGAGGAGGCGGACGAGGAGCGCGTCATGCGCGCCGCAACCGGACAGACGAAGGAGGGCCTGGCGGCATGAGCACCGCCGACGTCGCCATAGACAGAACCGCTCAGGGGGAGCGCGCGCGGCGCCTCACCGAGATGGTCTTCCGCATGCGCGAGCTGGGCATCGTGATGGCCCTGCTCCTGCTGATCGCCGTCACGGCGATCCTCGAGCCGCGCTTCATCGAGTTCGACTCGCTCAAGGACCTCGCCCGCAACGCGTCGATCATCGCGATCATCGCGGCCGGCCAGACGATGGTCATCCTGACCAGAAACATCGACCTCTCGGTCGGCTCGGTCCTCGGCCTCACCGCCTTCTTCTGCGGAGACCTGCTCTCCAACCACAACACGCCGATCGTGGTCGCGATCGTGCTGTGCGTGCTGATGGGCGCCGCCTGCGGCGTCGTCAACGGCGTCCTGACGACCTTCGGCAGAGTGCCGGCGCTCGTCGTGACGCTCGGCACGATGTACGTCTTCCGCGGGATCGCGTTCGTCTACACCGACGGCCGCCAGATCAACGCCGAGACGCTGCCGGACTCGTTCCTGAACATCGGCACCGGCACCGTCGCCGGGATCCCGACGATCTTCCTGATCGCCTTCGTGGTCGTCCTGATCGTCGGCCTCTACCTCGCCAACTACCGCAGCGGCCGCGAGCTGTACGCGATCGGCTCCAACGATGCCGCCGCGAAGCTCGCCGGCATCCGCGTCGACCGCCGCGTCGTCGCCGCCTTCGTCGCCTGCGGCGCGCTCGCCGGCCTCGGCGGCGCGCTCTACGCGGCGCGCTTCGGCACCGTCGACGCGACCGCCGGCACCGGCTACGAGCTGACCGTGATCTCGGCGGCCGTCGTCGGCGGCGTCGCGATCACCGGCGGCGTCGGCTCGGTCTACGGCGCCGCGATCGGCGCGGTCCTGCTCGGCTGCATCACCTCGTCCCTGATCGTGCTGCGAATCGACTCGTTCTGGCAGCAGGCCGCCGTCGGCGCGCTGCTGATCGCCGCGATCGCCTTCGACCGGCTCGTCGGGCTGCGGCTCGACGCGGCCCTGCGACAGCGGAGCGCCCGCCGTGCCTGAGCTCGCCACCACCACCCCCAACGCCGGCGGCACGCCGCCGGCCCCCGGAGCCCGCGGCGCCGACGGCGCCAAGCTCGGCGCCGGCGCGCTCGTGCGCTGGGAGACGCTGATCGTCGCCCTGCTCGTCGTCGTGCTGATCGTCGGCTCGGGCCTGTCGGACAAGTTCCTCACGTCCGCGTCGTTCACGACGGGCTCGTTCGACATGATCGAGGTCGCGCTGATCGCGCTGCCGATGACGCTCGTGATCGTCACCGGCGAGATCGACCTCTCGGTCGCCTCGGTGCTCGGCCTCTCCAGCGCCTTCATGGGCGAGCTGTGGAACGCCGGCCTCCCGCTGGAGATCATCATGCCGCTCTGCCTCGTGCTCGGCGCGGTCTGCGGCTTCGTCAACGGCTTCCTCGTGACGCAGGTCGGGCTGCCGTCGCTGGCGGTCACGATCGGAACGCTCGGCCTCTACCGCGGCCTCGCGCTCGTGATCCTCGGCGACGAGTCGGTCACCTCGTTCCCGTCGTCGTGGACCGAGAGAGCGTTCGGCACGATCGGCGGCGGCTGGTTCCCGAACGTGATGGTCATCTTCGTGATCCTCGCGATCGCCTTCGCCGTGGCGCTCCACGGCACCCCGTACGGCCGCTCGATCTACGCGATCGGCGCCAACGAGGAGGCCGCCCGCTTCACCGGCATCCGCGTCAAGCGCGTGAAGATGAGCCTGTTCGTGCTGGCCGGCGCCGTCGCCGCGCTGGCCGGCATCGTGATGACGCTGCGCAACTCGACGGCGGCCGCGAACGTCGGCGTCGGCCTCGAGCTGACGGTCGTCGCGGCGGTGCTGCTCGGCGGCGTCTCGATCTTCGGCGGCAAGGGCTCGCTGTTCGGCGTGATCCTCGCCGTGATCCTGCTCGGAGCGATCCAGAAGGCGCTGCTGCTCGCGGACGGCGTCTCGTCGTACTGGATCCAGATCGTCACCGGAACCCTGCTGGTGGGCTCGGTGCTCGGTCCCAACCTCGTCGTGCGCGCACGGGAGGCCCGTGCCCGCGCAACGCGCGCTCGCGCCCCCGGGGCGGCGCGAGCGGCGACCACGACCACGCCCCGCAAGGAGGAGGATCGATGAATTCGTTCCATCGATCGCGTGCGCTGTGGGCTGCCCTGCTGGCAGTCGTGCTCGCGATGGTCGTCGCCGCGTGCGGCGACACCAAGGACGACACCGAGACGAACGCGAGCGGCGGCGGAGCCGCCGCGACGACCAGCGGTGGTGAGGCAGCGAACCCCGACGGCGAGTACAGAAGCGGCCTGACGGCGATCGTCATGCCCAAGCAGCTCGGCAACCCGTACGAGGAGCTCGAGGACAGCGGCACCGTCGAGGCCTTCGAGGAGCTCGGCGGCAAGGCGACGATCGAGGGTCCGACCGACGCCGGCGCCTCCTCGCAGGTCCCGCTGCTGCAGTCGGCGATCCAGAAGCAGCCCGACGCGATCATCCTGGCGGCCAACGACCCGAACGCGGTCGCGCCGGTCCTGAAGCAGGCGATGGCGAGAGACATCAGAGTCGTCACGCAGGACTCCGACGCGGCCTCCGACGCGCGCCAGGTCTTCATCAACCAGGCGACGACCGAGGGCATCGGCGAGGTGCTCGCGAGAATGGCCAAGCAGGTCGTCCCGGGCGGCAGAGGCGAGATAGCGGTCCTGTCGGCCACCGCCAACGCGACCAACCAGAACGCCTGGATCAGAGTCCTCAGAGAGAGACTGCAGACGCCTGAGTACGCCGACCTGAGACTGGTCAAGGTCGCCTACGGCGACGACGACGACCAGAAGTCGTTCCAGGAGACGCAGGGCCTGCTGTCGGCCTACCCGAACCTGAGAGCGATCGTCGCCCCGACGACCGTCGGCATCGCGGCCGCCGCCCGCTACCTGTCGAGCTCGCCGAAGAAGGGCAGAGTCGCGGTCACCGGCCTCGGCACCCCGAACCAGATGCGCAAGTTCGTCAAGGACGGCACCTCCCCGGTCTTCGCGCTGTGGAACCCGAAGGACGTCGGCTACCTTGGCGGCTACGCCGCGGCCGCGCTCGCCTCGGGCATCATCACCGGCGCGGAGGGCGAGACCTTCAGAGCCGGCCGTCTCGGCGAGAGAACGATCGAGGCGAACGGCGAGATCGTGCTCGGCCCGCCGACCGAGTTCACCAGAGAGAACATCGACGACTTCGACTTCTGATGTCGTCCACGACCGTCGACAGCACCACGGTCGTGACGGAGTCCCGGCCCGCGCCGCGCGCGCGGGTCGGGGTCTTCGGCATCGGCCTCGAGGCGTACTGGCCGCAGTTCGCCGGACTGAAGGAGCGTTGCGAGGGCTACCAGGCGCGCGTCGAGGAGCGTGTGCGCGAGCTCGGCGCCGAGGTGGTCAGCGCGGGCCTGGTGGACACCGCGCAGCGCGCCCGCGCGGCGGGCGACCTGTTCGCGCAGAGCCAGGTCGACCTCGTCCTCTGCCACGCCGTCACGTACGCGACCTCCAGCGTCGTCATCCCCGCCCTCCAGGAGGCCGGCGTCCCGGTCGTCCTGCTCGGCCTGCAGCCGACGAGAACGCTCGACTACGCCGAGACCGACACCGGCGAGTGGCTGGCCAACTGCGCCTCCTGCTGCGTGCCGGAGATCGCCGGCGTCTGCGTCCGCGCGGGGATCCCGTACGACACCGTCGCCGGCACGATCGACGACGACGAGCGCGCCTGGGCGAAGATCGCCGCGTGGGTCCGCGCCGCCGGCGCCGCCCGCGCGCTGCGCCGCTCGCGGATCGGCTTCATGGGGCACGCCTACGCCGGCATGCTCGACATGTACACCGACTTCACGATGGTCCACGGCCAGCTCGGCGCCCACGTCGAGGTGCTGGAGATCGACGACCTCGGCGCCCGCGTCGCGGCCGTCAGCGACGAGGAGCGGGCCGCCAAGGAGGCGGAGATCCGCGCGATGTTCTCGTTCGCCGATCCCTCCTCGGACCCGATCGCGGCGCCGATCGAGCAGGAGCAGGTCGACTGGTCGGCGCGCGTCGCCGTCGGGCTCGACAAGCTCGCCGCCGACTTCGAGCTCGACGCGCTCACCTACTACTACCGCGGCGTCGACGGCAACGAGGCCGAGCGGCTCGGCGCCGGCGTGATCGTCGGAAACTCTCTGCTCACCGCCCGCGGAATCCCCACGGCGGGTGAGGCCGACATCAAGACGAACATCGCGCAGCTGGTGCTCGACCGCCTCGGCGCGGGCGGCTCCTACACCGAGTTCTACGCGCTCGACTTCGACGAGGAGTTCATCCTGATGGGCCACGACGGCCCCGGCCATCTGACGATCGCGCAGGAGCAGCCGACGCTGCGCAACCTGAAGGTCTTCCACGGCAAGCGCGGGGCGGGCCTGTCGGTCGAGCAGAAGGTCCGCTTCGGCCCGATCACGATCGTCGGCTGCACGCAGACGGCCGACGGCAGGCTGAAGCTGATCGTCGGCGAGGGCGAGTCGGTCCCCGGCCCGACCTTCCGCATCGGCAACACCAACTCGCGGCTGGTCTTCGCAAGCAAGCCGGCGGAGTTCTTCGAGCGCTGGTGCGAGGAGGGCCCGACCCACCACGTCGCGCTCGGCGTCGGCCACGTCGCCGCCGAGGTCCGCAACACCGCCAAGCTGCTCGGGCTCGAGTACGCCGAGGTGAAGTGAGGATGGCGCGCGTCTGCTTCACGTTCTCCGTCGGCGTCGAGCACCTCGACGCGTACAAGCAGGCCCACCGCGAGGTGTGGCCCGAGATGCGCGAGGCGCTCAGCGCCGCCGGCTGGAGCGACTACTCGCTGTTCCTGCGCGAGTCGGACGGCCTCGTCGTCGGCTATCTGGAGACCGACGACTTCGAGGCCGCGCAGGCGCGCATGTCCGCAACCGACGTCAACGCCCGCTGGCAGCAGGAGATGGCCAAGCTCGCCGGCGGGCGGCCCGACGACTCGTTCGTCGTGCTCGAAGAGGTGTTCCATCTTGACTGAGCGGCGCTCACCCTCCTCCCGTCACGCCGTGGGCGGGCGGGTTTCCCGTTTCATCGCCGTCGACCTCGGCGCCGAGTCCGGCCGGGTCCAGCTCGGCACGCTCGCCGGCGGGCGCGTCACGCTGGAGGAGATCCACCGCTTCGTCAACGGCCCGGTGCGGCTCCCCAGCGGGCTGCACTGGGACGTGCTCGGCATCCACCGGGAGGTCCTGAGCGGGATCGCGCTGGCGGCCAGACGGGCCGACGGGCCGATCGACGGGATCGCCGTCGACGCGTGGGGCTGCGACTACGCGCTGCTCGACCGCGACGGCGAGCTGCTCGGCAACCCCTTCCACTACCGCGACCACCGCACCGACGGCGTGATGGAGCGGGTGCTGGAGGAGATCCCCGCCGCGGAGATCTACGACGCGACCGGCATCCAGTTCATGCCGTTCAACACGCTCTTCCAGCTCGCCGCGCACAGGGGCTCGGCGCAGCTCGACGCGGCGAGAGCGCTGGCGACGATCCCCGACCTGCTCGCCTACTGGCTGAGCGGCCGCCTCGCCGGCGAGAAGACCGCCGCCTCGACCACGCAGCTGCTCGACGTCCGCACCGGCGACTGGGCGCGCGAGCTGGCGATCCAGGCCGGGATCCCGGCGCAGGTGCTGCCGCCGCTGGTCGACGCCGGCACGGTGCTCGCCCCGCTGCGCGAGGAGATCGCGCGCGAGGCCGGTCTCGACCCGGCGCCGGACGTGATCGCCGTCGGCGGCCACGACACCGCCTCGGCCGTCGTCTCGGTGCCGGCGCGGGGCAGGGACTTCGCCTACCTCTCCAGCGGCACCTGGTCGCTGCTGGGAATGGAGCTCGACGAGCCTGTGACCTCCGAGGCGGCGCGCGGCTACAACCTCACCAACGAGGGCGGGGTCGCCGGCACGATCCGCCTGCTGCGCAACGTGATGGGCCTCTGGCTCGTGCAGGAGTGCCGCCGCCAGTGGGCGCGCGAGGGCGTCGACCACGACTACGACGCGCTCCACCGGATGGCCCAGGCGGCGCCGGCCGGCGGCCCGCTGATCGACCCCGACGCGCCCGAGCTGCTGCACCCCGGCGACATGCCGGCGCGGATCGCGGAGCTGTGCGAGCGCTCGGGCCAGCCGCGCCCGGCCGACGCCGGCGCGACGATCCGCTGCGCGCTCGAATCGCTCGCCTGCAAGTACCGGCTCGTGCTGGAGCGGATCGAGCGGGTCGCCGGCCGCCGCGCCGAGGTCGTCCACGTCGTCGGCGGCGGCTCGCGCAACGCGACCCTCTGCCAGCTCGCCGCCGACGTGCTCGACCGCCCGGTCCACGCCGGGCCGGTCGAGGCGACCGCGCTGGGCAACGTGATGACGCAGGCGCTGGCCCACGGCCGGGTCGACTCGCTGGAGGAGATCCGCGAGATCGTCGCGGCGTCGTTCTCCTCCGACGTCTACGAGCCCTCCGCGGACCGCGCCGCCTGCGAGGAGCTGTACGCCCGCTTCCTCTCCGTGACCGGCCTGAGCGCCACCGGCAAGGGCCGCGAGTTCCCGGTCCGCGGCGCAGCACGGGAGCCGTCGTGGAACTCGCAATGCGAAGCACTCGCACCGACCCAAGGAACCAACTCCTGATGGATGACACCACCCGCACCGACTACGAGCGGCTCGCCGAGCGCCTGACGGCGCGCGGCGCGGACGTCTCGGCGATCGAGCGGCGGCTCGCCGACCATCGCGTCGAGACCCCGTCGTGGGGCTACGCGAACGCCGGCACCCGCTTCGGCTCCTACCCGCCGGAGGGGCTGCCGAGCGACCCGTTCGAGAAGCTCGACGACGCCGCCGAGGTCCACCGCCTCACCGGCAGCGCGCCGCTCGTCGCGATCCACATCCCGTGGGACCAGCTCGACGACTACGGGCCGCTGAAGGAGCACGCCGCCTCGCTCGGCCTGGAGATCGGGACCGTCAACCCGAACCTCTTCGGCGACCGGCGCTACAAGCTCGGCTCACTCGTCAACCCCGACGCGGCCGTCCGCCGGCTGGCGATCGACCACTGCCTCGAGTGCATCGAGATCGCGCAGGCGGTCGGCTCGACGGGGATCTCGCTGTGGCTGCCCGACGGCACCAACTACGCCGGCCAGGACGCGTTCGTCGCGCGCCGCCGCCGGCTGCACGAGGCGCTCGCCGAGGTCTACGCGGCGATGCCGGCGGGGATGGAGCTGCTGGTCGAGTACAAGCTCTACGAGCCGGCCTTCTACGCGACCGACCTCGCCGACTGGGGCAGCTCGCTGCTGACCTGCCAGAAGCTCGGCCCGAACGCGAGAGTGCTGGTCGACCTCGGCCACCACGCCCAGGGCGTCAACATCGAGCAGATCGTCGCGGTGCTCGACGACGAGGACCGCCTCGGCGGCTTCCACTTCAACAACCGCAAGTACGGCGACGACGACCTGATCGTCGGCTCGGTCAACCCCTTCGAGCTGTTCCTGATCTACGTCGAGCTGGCCGCCGCGCAGCAGCTGCCGCGCCTGACGATCGACCAGGCGCACATCGTCGAGAACAAGATCGAGGGGATGATCCTCTCGGTCGTCAACCTGCAGGAGGCCTTCGCGAAGGCGCTGCTCGTCGATCGCGACGCCCTGGCCGAGCGCCAGGCGGCCGGCGACGTGCTCGGCGCCCACGAGCTGCTGCTCGACGCGTTCCGCACCGACGTGCGGCCGCTGACCGCGAAGGTGCGAGAGGACAAGGGCGCGGCGGCAGACCCCGTCGCCGCGTTCCGCGACGGCGACTGGTGGGAGCGAGTCGGCTCCAAGCGAAGCGCCGGCGCCATTACGGGAGGACTTGGCGCATGAGCCAGACCACTGACACGACCACGGCGGCGGCCGTCGCGCCGCGCGCCGAGAGCCTGTACGACTCCGCGAGGGCGCCGAAGGGCGGCCTGGAGGAGCTCGTCTACCGCTCGAACCTGCTCGGCGCCAACCGCGCGGTCTCCAACTACGGCGGCGGCAACACGTCGTCCAAGAGCCGGGAGACCGACCACACCGGCCGCGAGATCGACGTCCTCTGGGTCAAGGGCTCGGGCTCGGATCTCGCGACGATGGGCGCGAAGAACTTCACCGGCATCCGCCTCGACGAGGTCCTGCCGCTGATCGAGCGCGACGAGATGAGCGACGAGGAGATGGTCGCCTTCCTGTCGCGCTCCCAGCTCGGCCCCGAGATGCCGCGCTCCTCGATCGAGACGCTGCTGCACGCCTTCGTGCCGGCGCCCGAGGTCGACCACACCCATCCCGACGCGATCAACATGCTCGCCGGGGCGGAGAACGGCGAGCGGTTCGTGAAGGAGGTCTTCGGCGACGAGGCCGTCTGGGTCCCGTACATCCGCCCGGGCTTCACGCTCGCCAAGCAGGTCGGCCTCGCCGCCCGCGGCGAGGGCGTCCGCTTCGTGATCCTCGCCAAGCACGGCCTCGTCACCTGGGGCGAGACCGGCGAGGAGTCGTACGCCAACACGATCGAGGCGATCAACCGCGCCGCCGACTTCGTCTCCGCGCGCGCGAAGGCCCGCTTCGGCGGCCCGGCGCGTCCGCCGCTGAGCGCCGAGCGGCGCGACGAGCTGCTGGCGCAGGTGCTGCCGGCGATCCGCGGCGCGGTCTCCAGCGAGCGCTCGAAGATCCTGCAGGTCGACGCCTCGCCCTCGACGCTCGAGTTCGTCTCCTCGCGCGACGCGGCGACGCTGTCGCAGGTCGGCGCCGCCTGCCCGGACCACCTCGTGCACACCAAGCGCGTGCCGCTGTGGGTCGCCTACGACCCGGCGAGCGACGACGCCGACGCGCTCGCCGCGCGCGTCGCCGAGGGCGCCGCGCGGTACCGCGAGGAGTACCGCGCCTACTTCGAGCAGAACGCCAGAGCGGGGGAGACGATCGGCGACCCCGACCCGCGCGTCGTCCTGATCGAGGGCGTCGGAATGGTCTCGGTCGGCACGAACCTGAAGGGCGCCCGCCTGGCGCGCGACCTCTACCACCGCGCGATCGAGGTGATGGGCGGCGCGTCGGCGATCGACTCGTTCGTCTCGCTGACGGCGCCGGAGTCGTTCGCCGTCGAGTACTGGCCGCTGGAGCTGTACAAGCTCTCGCTGGCGCCGCCGCCGCGCGAGCTGGCCGGCAAGGTCGCGCTCGTGACCGGCGCAGCCGGCGGGATCGGCAGCTCGATCCTCGACGCGCTGGCGGCCGAGGGCGCGACGGTCGTCGCGACCGACATCGACGCCGACGGCGCGTCGCGGGTCGCCGAGCCGTTCGGCGACGAGGGCCTCGGCGTCGCGATGGACGTCACCAGCGAGCAGGCGGTCGAGGCCGCCTACCGCGAGGCGGTCCTCGCCTACGGCGGCGTCGACGTCGTCGTCTCCAACGCCGGCATCGCCTCCAGCGCGCCGATCGAGGAGACGACCGTCGCCGAGTGGGACCGCAACCACGCGATCCTCACGCGCGGCTACTTCCTCGTCGCCCGCGAGGCGTTCAAGCTGCTGCGCCGTCAGGCGACCGGCGGCTCGGTCGTCTTCGTCGCGTCGAAGAACTCGCTCGTCGCCGGCAAGAACGCCTCGGCCTACTCGTCGGCGAAGGCGGCGGAGCTGCACCTCGCCCGCTGCCTGGCCGAGGAGGGCGGCGCCGCCGGCATCCGCGTCAACACGGTCAATCCCGACGCCGTCCTGCAGGGGTCGAGAATCTGGGGCTCGTCGTGGCGCGAGGAGCGCGCGGCCGCCTACGACATCGACCCCGACGAGCTGGAGGCGCACTACCGCGCCCGCACGACGCTGAAGGTGAACATCCTGCCCGAGGACATCGCCCAGGCGGTCCTGCACTTCGCCTCCGGCGTGCGCTCGGGCAAGTCGACCGGCAACGTGCTCAACGTCGACGGAGGCGTCCCCGCCGCCTACTCCCGCTAGGCAGGCTGTCTGGAGTCGCGCGTGCGGTCCGCCGCGCGGCTCCGACGGGTGCGCGGCGCCCACACGACGACCCGCTCGCATGAGCGGGTCGTCGTCGTTGCAGGGGCGGCGCCGAGGCCGGCGCGCACGGCGCGATGGACAGACTTACTAACGTCCGTTAGTCTGCCGGCATGCCCGTACCGAGATCCGTCATCTCGCTGCCACTGGCTGACCAGCTGCACGAGCGCGCAGTTCGCAGCCTGCCCGGCGGCAACACCCGGACGACGCTGTTCGTCCCGCCGCATCCGCCCTACGCCGCGAAGGGCTCCGGCTGCCGCCTCGTCGACGTCGACGGCAACGTGCTCGTCGACCTGCAGAACAACTACACCGCGCTGATCCACGGCCACGCCAACCGCGAGATCGCGGCGGCGGCGAACGCGGCGATCGCCGAGGGCGCCTCCTTCGGCATGCCGACGCGCCACGAGATCGAGCTCGCCGAGCTGCTCTGCGAGCGGGTCGCGATCGCCGACCGCTGGCGCTTCGCCAACTCCGGCACCGAGGCCGTCATGGTCGCGATCCGGCTCGCGCGCGCCGTCACCGGCAGAGCGGCCGTGCTGCGCTTCGCCGGTGCCTACCACGGCAGCGCAGACGTCGTGCTCGCCGCCGGCGCGCCGGGCGTCCCGGCCGGCGTCTCGGCCGACGTCGTCGAGGTGCCGGTCGGCGACCTGCCGGCGCTGCTCGCCGCGCTCGACGAGCACGGCGAGCGCCTCGCCTGCGTCCTCTTCGACGCGATGCCCAACCGCGCCGGCCTGCGCCCGGCCGAGCGCGAGTACGTCCGCACGCTGCGCGCCGAGACCGCCAGACGCGGGATCCTGCTGCTGCAGGACGAGGTGCTGACCTTCCGCGTCGCTCACGGCGGGCTGCAGTCGCTGTACGACTGCGAGCCCGACATCACGACGCTCGGCAAGGTGATCGGCGGCGGCTTCCCGATCGGCGCGATCGGCGGGCGCGCCGAGATCATGGAGGCCTTCGACCCCGCGCGCGACGGCGCCGTCGGCCACGGCGGCACCTTCTCGGCCAATCCGGTGTCGATGCGCGCCGGCCGCGTCGCGATGGAGCTGCTCACGCGTGCGGAGATCGAGCGCCTCAACGCGCTCGGCGAGCAGCTGCGCAAGGCGCTCGCCGAGCAGGGCTGGACGGTGACCGGCCTCGGCTCGCTGGCGCGCGTCCACGTCGACGACCCGGCGCAGCTGTGGTGGCGCCTCTATCGCGAGGGCGTGCTGATCGCGGCCAACGGGCTGCTCTGCCTCTCCACCCCGATGGACGAGGCCGTCGTCGACCATGTCGCGGGTGCATTCGAGCGCGTCGCGGGGCAGGTTGGAACATCGAGCGCCGCGTTGGCGCAGACCCAGGAGTGAATGACATGTCGCAGCAGCCTTCCGTGTGCATCGTCGGGGCCGGGGCCGTCGGCCTCGCCACCGCGGTCCATCTCACGCGGCGGGGCGTCACCGACGTGACCGTGCTGGAGGCCGACCACATCGCGGCCGGCTCCTCCGGCCTCTCGGTCGGCATCATCGAGACGCAGTACGTCACCCCGCTCGACATCGAGCTGCGCGTCCGCGCGATGGGCTTCTTCGCCGACCTGGAGCGCGACCACGGCCTGCACGTCACGCGCAACGGCTACCTGCGCCTCGCCCACAGCGCCGAGCAGCTCGAGAGCTTCGAGCGCAGCGTCGAGATCCAGCGCTCGCTCGGCGTCGCCGACGCGCGCGTGCTCGACGCCGCCGGGGTCGGCAGGCTCGTCCCGGAGATGCGGGTCGACGACGTCGACGGCGGCCTCTTCGGCCCCGGCGACGGCTTCATCGACGGCCATCTCTACTGCGCCCTGCTCGGCGAGCTGCTGGAGGCCCAGGGCGTCAGGCTGCTCGCGCGCCACAAGGTCGAGGAGATCGAGTCGCCGCCCGGCGGCGGCCACCTCGTGCGCACCTCGCGCGGCGAGTTCCGCTGCGACTACGTCGTCAACGCCGCCGGCGCATGGGGCGACCACGTCGCGCGCGCGGCGGGCATGGAGATGCCGCTCGCGCCGCAGCGCCACGAGGCGATCGTCGTCCACCTCGAGCAGGCGCTGCCGTACGTCGTGCCGTCGGTGATGGACTACACGCCGCACTCCGGCGAGACCGGCCTCTACTTCCGCCACGAGCGCGCCGGCCAGATGATCGCCGGCCTCCACAGCGAGGAGGCGACCGAGGGCGTCGCCGACCCCGACGACTACGCCCGCTCGGCGAGACCGGACTTCATCGAGGAGGTCGCCGAGAAGATCGCCTCGCGCCTGCCCGGCGTCGGCGACCCGGGGCTCGCCCACGGCTGGGCCGGCCTCTACCCGGTCAGCCCCGACGGCGTGCCGCAGGTCGGCCCGAGCCCGGGCAGCGACACGATCATCGTCGCCGGCGGCGCCGGCGGGTCGGGGATCCAGCTGTCGCCGGTGATGGGCGAGCTGGCGGCCGACTGGATCCTGCACGGCGAGCCGCGCTCGATCGGCGACGGCGGACGCCTCTCGCCGCGGCGCGCGTCGCTGCGGACGGCGGCGGAGACGGCGTAGCGGCGGCGCGGCGCCGCGTCGGGCAAGCTGTCGCGATGCGCTGCGCCGTCTACTGCGCCAACCACGGCCGCCTCGGCGATCCGCGGACGCTCGTCGACCTCGCGCTGCTGGCTGAGGAGGCGGGCTGGGACGGCTTCTTCCTCTACGACCACATCGTGGTCGTGCCCGGGCGCGCCTACCCGAGCGTCGACCCGTGGAGCGTGCTCGCCGTCGTCGCCGACCGGACGCGCCTGGTCCTGGGGCCGCTCGTCACGCCGCTGGCGCGACGGCGGCCCTGGGAGCTGGCGCACCAGGCGATCGCGCTCGACCGGCTCGCCGAGGGCCGCCTGGTGCTCGGCGCCGGGCTGGGGGAGCCGACCGACTTCGTCGCGTTCGGCGACCGCGCCGACCCGCGCGAGCGGGCGCGGCGCCTCGACGAGGCGCTCGAGCTGCTCGCGGCGCTGTGGGGCGGGGAGCCGGTCGACCACGACGGCAGCTGGACGCTCGACGGCGTCGCGCTGCGACCGGGCCCGGTGCGCGGGCGGATCCCCGTCTGGATCGCCGGCCGCTATCCCCATCGCGCGCCGCTGCGCCGCGCGGCGCGCTGGGACGGGATCTTCCCGATCAACACGCGCTGGGAGCTCGACGACCCGCTGCGCCCGGCGCAGCTGGAGGAGCTGCTGGCCGTCGTGCGCGCCGAGCGCGGGGGCCTCGACGGCTTCGAGGTCGTCACCGCGGGGGTGACCCCGGCCGACCGGAGGGCGGCCGCCGCGATCGCCGCCCCGTACGCGCGCGCCGGCGCGACGTGGTGGCTGGAGATCGTCGAGGGGCGGCGGGGCACCGTCGAGGAGCTGCGGCGCCGCGTCGCGGCCGGCCCGCCGCGGGTCGCGCCGCCCGACCGCTGAGGGCGGGCCGCGAGCGCTTGACGGCGACCGGCCTCGTCCAGTAGAACTAACAAACGTTAGTTCTATCGTCACCCCGGGCGGCGCGGGAGGCCGCCCGGGAGAAAGGAACGCCTGATGGCCACCCGATTCACGTACACCAGCGGCTCGTTCGGAACGGAGGTGGACGGCGAGTTCGAGCGGCAGCTGCTGGCCGCGCGGAGCGCCGCGCCGGCTCCGCTCCCGCACGTGATCGCCGGTCGCGAGGTGGCCAAGGGCCCCGTCTTCGCGCGCGTCGACCCCGCCAACGTCGAGCAGGTCGCCAGCCGCGCGCACGCCGCCGGACCGGAGCTCGTCGACGCCGCCGTCGCGGCCGCCAACGCCGCCCGCGCGCAGTGGCGCCGGACGCCCTACGCCGAGCGCTGCCGCCGCCTGCGGGCGATCGCCGAGGCGATCGGCGCGCGCCATCTCGAGACTGCCGCGCGCGTCAGCCTCGAGACCGGGAAGAACCGCGCCGAGGCGGTCGCGGAGGTGCAGGAGGCGATCGACCTGATCACCACCTACTGCGACCACATGGAGGAGAACGCCGGCTACGAGGCGCCGCTGCTGAGCTTCGTCGAGGGCGAGCGCAACACCGAGACGCTGCGCCCCTACGGCAGCTTCGGCGTCATCTGCCCGTTCAACTTCCCCTTCGCGCTCACGATCGGCATGTCGGTCGCGGCGCTCGTAGCGGGCAACACCGTCGTCGTGAAGCCCTCCGAGGACGCGCCCTGGACGGGAGCCCTGTTCGCCGAGCTGGCGCTGCCGCACCTGCCGGAGGGCGTGCTCAACCTCGTCCACGGCGGCGTCGAGACCGGCAGAGCGCTCGCCGACGCCGCCGTCGACGGCATCGCCTTCACGGGCTCGGCCGCCGTCGGCCGCGAGATCGTCGCCAAGCTCCAGGGCGGCCGCTGGGCGCGCCCGGCGCTGACCGAGATGGGCGGCAAGAACCCCGCGATCGTCACCGCCAGCGCCGACGTGCGCAAGGCGGCCGAGGGCGTCGCGCGCGCCGGCTTCGGCCTCTCGGGCCAGAAGTGCAGCGCCTGCTCGCGCGCGATCGTGCTCGACGCCGTCTACGACGAGTTCGTCGAGCAGCTGGCGGAGGTGACCGCCTCCTTCGCGGTCGGCGACCCCGCCGACGCGGCCTCCTCGCTCGGCCCGGTCATCAACGAGCGCGCCTACGAGCGATTCGCGCGCGCGGTCGCCGACGCGGAGGCCGACGGCCGGATCGTCGCCGGCGGCCGCCGCCCCGACCTGCCCGGCTTCTACGTCGAGCCGACCGTCGTCGCCGACCTCCCGCGCGGCCACCGCCTCACGCGCGAGGAGCTGTTCCTGCCGTTCGTCACCGTCACCCGCGTCGCGACGCTGGAGGAGGCGATCGAGGAGGCGAACGCGATCGACTACGGCCTCACGGCCGGCATCTTCGCCGAGGACCAGGGTGAGGTCGACCGCTTCCTCGACGAGATCGAGGCCGGCGTCCTGTACGTCAACCGCGGCGCCGGCGCGACGACCGGCGCCTGGCCCGGCACGCAGTCGTTCTGCGGCTGGAAGTCGAGCGGCACGACCGGCAAGGGCGGCCTCGGCCCCTGGTATGTCCCCCAGTTCATGCGCGAGCAGTCGCGCACCGTCGTCGCATGATGAGCGCCACGGCCTCCAACCCCACCCAGTCCACGAGAGGAACAGAGATGACCGAAGTGACCTCGCTGCCGAAGGGCGCCCGCATCGCGCCGCGGATGGCCGTCGGGATCGAGGAGTACCAGCAGCGCCTCGCCAAGACCCGCGACTGGATGCGCGAGAACGGCGTCGACCTGCTGATCCTGACGCAGCCCGAGCACTACAACTGGCTGTCGGGCTACGACCCGACCAGCGTCTTCTACCACCAGTCGCTGATCGTCGGCGTCGACGACGAGCCGCCGACGCTGCTCTGCAACAAGGCCGAGGTCGCGCTCTACGAGGAGACCTGCTGGGTCGAGGACATGCGCGTCGTGTGGACCCACGAGGACCAGGTCGCGCGCACGATGGAGGTGCTGCGCGAGCGCGGGCTCGACAGAGCCGCGCGCGTCGGCCTCAACCTGATGAGCTACCACCTGCGGCCGCGCTTCGCCTTCGAGCTGCGCGACGCGCTCGCCGGCGCGGAGGTCGTCGACGTGACGCAGGCGATCGACGACCTGCGCCTCGTCAAGAGCCCGGCCGAGATCGACTACCTGCGCCGCGCCGCGCACGTCGCCGACCTCGGCGTCACCGCCGGCATCAACGCGATCCGCGAGGGCGTCACCGACCGCGAGGTGATGGCCGCGATCCAGCACGCGACCGCGCTCAACGGCGGCGAGTTCCCCGCCTATCCGTTCCTCGTCGACGCCCGCGGCACGCTCCACGGCACCCCGATCGGCAAGATCCTGCGCGCCGGCGACACCGTCTACATGGAGGTCAGCGGCGTCGTCCGCCGCTACCACTGCAACATCTCGCGCACCGTCCTCGTCGGCGAGCCGACGCAGAAACTGCGCGAGCTGTACAAGATCGTCAAGGGCGCGCTCGACGAGGCGACCGACGCGATGCGCCCCGGCGCGACCGTCGGCGAGATCGTCGACCTCGTCGCGCGGCTGCACAGCGGCTACGAGGAGAACACCTGGGGCCGCTTCGGCTTCAGCATGGAGATCGCCTATCCGCCGATCTGGATCGGCGGCCTCTCGCTGATGAAGGGCGACGACCACGTGCTCGAGCCCGGCATGGTGATCACGATGGAGCCCGGCCTCTCCTACGCTGACGGCGCGACGATGATGCTCGGCAACAACGTGCTGATCACCGAGCACGGGCCGGAGATCCTCAACAACGTCCCCTCCGACCTCGTCTGGAAGTAGACGATGCCCCAACGCGACACCGTCCACTGGTACGCCGGCCCGACGACCTTCTACCGGGCACCGTCGATCGGCGCCGAGGAGCTGCCGGAGGGCTCTACGGCCGTGCTCGGCGTGCCGCTCGACTCCTGGACGCTCGGCCGCAACGGCCAGCGCTACGCGCCGCGCGCGATCCGCGACGCCTCGCTCTACCTCGCCGGCTACTACGGCCTGCAGACCGAGCCGGTCGGCTACGTCAACGTCAACACCGGCGACGTCTGGACCGTGCCCGACAGGCCGCGCCTGTTCGACGTCGGCGACGTCCGCCTCCACCAGGGCGACGTCCACGCGCAGACCGAGGCGATCGCCGCGCACGTCGCGACGATCGTCTCGCGCGGCTCGTTCCCGGTCGTGCTCGGCGGCGACCACTACGTCCCGTACCCCTCGTTCCTCGGCTTCGTCCGCGGCCTGCAGGAGCGCAAGCCCGGCGCCAAGGTCGGCTTCGTCAACCTCGACGGCCACTTCGACCTGTGGGACGAGTTCAGAGACATGGGCCGCTACAACCACGGCACGTTCGCGCGCCGGATCGCCGACCACGAGGCGGTCGGGAAGATGGTCTGGTGGGGCCTCAACGGGGCCAACATCGCCGAGCCCGACCAGATCGAGCTCTGCCGCGACCGCGGCTTCGCCGCCTACACGACCGACTCGATCCGGCGCCGCGGCCCGCGCGAGACGCTGCGCGAGGCGCTCGAGATCGCCAGCGAGGGCGCCGACGCCGTCTACGTCACCTTCGACATCGACTGCACCGACGGCGCGTTCGCGCCCGGCACCCACAGCATCGTCGACGACGGCCTGACCGCCGGCGAGGTGCTGTCGGCGCTGGAGGCGCTGCCCGAGTGCGACCTGCTCGGCGCCTTCGACGTCTGCGAGATGCTGCCGCAGTACGACGTCGGCGGCGGGCGCACGGCGCGCTACGCGGCGCACGCGATCCTGTCGGTCGTCGGCGACCGGATCCTCGACCGCAGACCGGTATTCGGCCGCAAGGACCTCGACGCGGTCTTCCGCTGATCCGATGACGCTCACGGGCACCCCCGTCGCGTCTCCCTGGCGGGAGGCGCGGCGTCAGCTCGAGCGGGCGGCGGAGACGCTCGCGCTCGACGACGGCCTGCACCGGATGCTGGCCGTCCCGCGCCGCACGATCGAGGTCGCCGTGCCGATCCGCTGCGACGACGGGACCGTTCGCACCTTCCTCGGCGTCCGCGTGCAGCACAGCACGACGCGCGGCCCGGCGAAGGGCGGCCTGCGGTACCACCCCGACGTCACGGTCGAGGAGGTCAAGGCGCTGGCGATGTGGATGACCTGGAAGTGCGCGGTCGTCGACATCCCCTACGGCGGCGGGAAGGGCGCGATCGTCTGCGACCCGGCCGAGCTGTCGCTCGGGGAGCGGGAGCGGATGACGCGCCGCTACGCCAGCGAGATCGCGCCGCTGATCGGTCCCGACAGGGACATCCTCGCGCCCGACATGAACACCGGCGAGCGCGAGATGGCGTGGATCATGGACACGTACTCGAGCGTCGCCGGCCACCCGGTCGGCGCGTCGGTGACCGGCAAGCCGGTGATCGTCGGCGGCTCCGGGCCGCGGCGGGCGGCGACCGCCTCCGGGGTCGTCGTCTGCCTGCGCGAGGCCGTCCGCATCGCCGGGCTGCGCGGGCCGGTGCGGGTCGCCGTCAGCGGGTACGGCAACGTCGGGCGGCTGGTCGCCGAGCTGCTCGCCGACGACCCGGAGATCGCGGTCGTCGGGATCGCCGACGTGGCCGGCGCCCGCTACGCCGCCGACGGCCTGCCGATCGCGGCGATCGGCGCCGAGCTCGACGCCGGGACGCCGCTCGCGGAGGTCCCGTTCGGCGAGCCGATGCCGCGCGACGCGCTGCTGGAGGCCGATTGCGACGTGCTCGTCCCGTGCGCGGTCAGCGGCGTGCTCGACGAGCACAACGCCGAGCGCGTGCGGGCGCGGATCGTCGTCGAGGGCGCCAACGGCCCGACGACCGAGCTGGCCGACGAGCTGCTCGCGGCGTCGGGCGTGACGGTCGTGCCCGACATCCTCGCCAACGCCGGCGGCGTCGTCGTCAGCTACTACGAGTGGGTGCAGGCGCTGCAGGCGATGCCGTGGAGCGACGAGGAGGTCGCGACGCGGCTGGAGGGACGCATGGCGGCCGCCTTCGGTCAGGTGCGCGCGCTCGCGCTCGAATACGACGTCTCGCTGCGGCGGGCGGCGCTCTGCCTCGCGGTGCGGCGCGTCGCCGACGCCCACCTCGCGCGCGGCCTCTACCCCTGAGGGGACCGTCCGCGGCGCGGCGCCCGGGTCACGACCACGGCCCGGGCGCCGCCTCCTCGGCGGCGATGCCGCGCACGATGCCGTCGACCATCGCGGCGAAGCAGCGCTCGCCGACCGCGGCCGTCACCGCGCGCGCGTCGAGCACGACGCCGGTCGCCGGGACGGCGTCCTCCGGCGTCGGCAGCACGTCGTAGCCGTCGCGCGGCGCGAACGGGACCGGCGCCGGCGGCTCGCCGACCAGCTCCGGCGCGACGTGGCGCATGACGGCGGTCTCGAGCCGCCCCGCGTGGTCGGAGGCCCACGCCGGCTCCTCGCCCGGGAAGAGCGCCTCGACGTCGGCCGGCGCGAGGTAGTCCCACGGCGCGTCGAACAGCAGGGCGCGAGCGGCGGTCCCGCACAGCGCCGCGTCGAGCGCGTCCCACAGCACGGCCGCGTTCTCCCAGTGCCACGACAGCACGACGAGCGCCCGCGCGCCGGCGGCGACCGCGCCGGCGGCGAGCTGCTCGACGCTGTCGAGCAGCGTTCCCAGCCGCAGCGCCGGCGCGGCGAAGCGCGGCCCGCCGCCGGAGCGCGGGCGCGACGGCGCCCCGTAGGGCAGCGTCGGCAGCACGATCCCGCCGGTCCGCGCGGCGACCGCGCGCGCGAGCGCCTCGACGACGATCGCGTCGGTCGCCAGCGGCAGGTGCGGCCCGTGCTGCTCGAACGAGCCGACCGAGAGGATCAGCGGCGCGCCGGTGCGCAGCCGCTCGTCGAGCTCGAACCATGACAGCAGCGCGCCGTCGTCGCCTCTCTCCATCTCGCGTCCTTTCGATTCGTTCCTGTTCGGCGCCCGGCGGTCAGGCCGGGGCAGGGGCGGCGCCGTCGCGGCGGTCGCGCTCCCATGGTGCAGTGAGGGTGACGGACGAGGCGACCGCGCGGGCGTCGGGCCCGTCGCCGAGCAGCGCGACCTCGAAGGCGTGGACGCGCGGCTGCTCGAACGCGAGCCGCGCCAGCGCCGTCAGCGCGTCGGCGAGCGGCCCGCGGGCGGACCGCTGCAGCCCGGCGTCGAGCAGCGCCTCCTGCGCCGCGAGGCGGTCGAGCGGCGCCAGCACGTGGAGCGGCGCGGCGGTCGCGCCGCAGGCGCGCAGCGCGAGCACCGGCCCGTAGGCGCGGTCGGGCAGCAGCGCGACGTGGACGCCGTCGCGGCCCTCGCGCGCGTCGGCGGCGCGGAGGCCGTAGCGGGCGAGCAGCGCCTGCCCCTCCTCGGTCGTCAGCGCGCCGGCGAGCGCCGCGAGCTCCCCCAGCGGCGGAGCGGCGGCGGTCGCGGGCGCGCGGGAGGCGCCGGGGCCGGGCGCGCGCGGCGGCGACCAGCCGCCGACGGCGGCGAGCGCGCGCAGGCCGCTGACGCCGTTGCGCAGCACCGGGACGTCGGCGGCGTCGAGCACCGCGGCGACCGCCGGCGGCGGCGCCTCGCCCTGCTGGGAGAGGACGACCGGCAGCGGGCCGTCGGGCGGCGTCGCGGCCAGCAGCGCCCGCACGATCGTCAGCGCGTTGTCCTGCTCGAGCGCGCCGATGTGGGGCGTCATGTCGAGCTGGGCGAGCAGCACGTCGAACTGGCCGGAGGCCGCCATCGTCGCGAAGATGCGGCGGTAGGTCGCCTCCGTCTCGGCGACGACCCAGCCGTCGAGCGGGTTGGGCGAGTGCGCCGCCGACGGCGCGACGGCGGCGAGCGCCTCGGCCAGCTCGGGCGGCGTCGGCGGGAAGGGGATGCCGGCGGCCTGCGCGCCGTCGGCGAGCAGCGCCGCCTCGCCGCCCGACAGCGTCACCGCCCCGATCCGGTAACCGCGCGGGCGCCGTCTGCGCGACAGCAGGTCGAGCATCTCGACGAAGTCGCCGTAGGAGTCGGCGAGCAGCGTGCCGGTCGCGCGCGCGAGCGCGGCGAAGCCGCCGTCGGAGCCGACGTCGGCGCCGGTGTGCGCGCGGGCGGCGCGGGCGGCGGCCGGCGAGCGGCCGACCTTCAGGCAGACGACCGGCTTGCCGGAGGCGGCGAGCAGCTCGAGCCCGGCGCGCAGCTCGGCCGGGCGGCGGACGGTCTCGAGGAAGAGGCCGACGGCGCGCGTCTCCTCCTCGGCGGCGAAGTGGCGGCAGAGGTCGGCCGTGTCGAGCCCGCTCTCGTAGCCGAGCGAGACGACGCAGCGCAGCGGCAGGCGCGGGCCGAGGCCGGTCAGCGCCTCGCCGATCGCGCCCGACTGCGTGGCGACCGCGACCGTCCCGCGCTGCAGGCTCGGCGGCAGCGTCCCGACCCACGGCGAGCAGCCGCCCGGGACGGCGGCGCCCATGCAGTTGGGGCCCAGCAGCGTGCCGCCGGCGCCGCGGACGGCGGCGCCGAGGCGCTCGGCGAGCGCCGGGCCGTCGGGGCCGGCGTCGTTGCCGAGGCCGGGGACGACGAAGGCGCGGATGCCGGCGCCGAGCGCGTCGGCGAGCGTCGGCTCCAGCGCGCCGTCGCCGACGAGCAGGACGGCGAGGTCGGGCGCGAACGGCAGCGCGCCGGCGGAGGGCACGCAGGGGACGCCGAGCGCCTCGCGGCGGTTGGGGTTGACGCCGACGACCGTCGTCTCCCCGGCGCTCACGTTCGCGAGCGTCACCCGGTGCAGCTCGGTGCGGTCGGAGGCGCCGAAGACGGCGACCGAGCGCGGCGCCAGCAGCGCGTCGAGCGCACGCTCGGACGCCACGGCCTCAGCGGCGGGCGAGAGGTCGGTTTCCATGGCGACAGACTAACGTTTGTTAGTAGTGCGAGGCAAGCGGAAGCGGGTTCGCCGGACCTCTCGGTCGCGCGGCGGCAGATCGGCTGCCGCGGCGGATGGACGCGCGCCGCCCGGCCGGACGGCGGCGGCTCAGACGCGCTGCGCGCAGGCGACCGCCGAGGCGACGCCGCCGAACCGCTCGCGCAGCTCGCGCTTGAGCACCTTGCCGGACGGGTTGCGCGGCAGCCGCTCGACGAAGTGGACGGCCTTCGGCGCCTTCTGCGGCGAGAGGCGGGCGCGCACGTGCTCGATCAGCTCGTGCGCAGAGGCCTCGCCGCGCGCGACGACGACGGCCGTGACCGCCTCGACCCAGCGCGGGTGCGGCGTCGCGATCACCGCCGCCTCCGCGACGGCCGGATGCGAGTAGAGCGCCTCCTCGACCTCGCGCGAGGCGATCAGCACGCCGCCGCTGTTGATGACGTCCTTGATGCGGTCGACGACGTAGAGGTAGCCCTCCTCGTCGCGGTAGGCGAGGTCGCCCGAGTGGAACCAGCCGCCGGCGAACGCAGCCTCGGTCTCGTCGGGCATCCGCCAGTAGCCGGAGCAGAGCTGCGAGGAGCGGTAGACGACCTCGCCCCGCTCGCCGGCGGCGACGTCGTTCATCTGCGCGTCGACGACCCGCAGCTGGACGCGCGGGACCGGCAGGCCGACCGACGCCGGCCGCTCGCGGTGCTCCTCGGGTCGCAGCACGGCGGTCAGCGGGCCGGCCTCGGTCTGGCCGAAGATGTTGTAGAAGCCGACGCGCGGCAGCGTCTCGCGCAGCCGCGCCAGCACCGCGACGGGCATCGCCGCCGCGCCGTAGTAGGCCTTGCGCAGCGTCGACAGGTCGCGGCGCGCGAAGTCGGGGTGGCGCTCGATGTCGATCCACACCGTCGGCGGCGCGAAGAAGCTCGTCGCGCCGTCGGCCTCGACGCGCCGCAGCAGGTCGCCCGCGTCGGCGCCGTCGACGAGGTGGTTGGTCGCGCCGACCGCCAGGTACGGCAGCAGGAAGACGTGCATCTGCGCGGAGTGGTAGAGCGGCAGCGCGTGGAGCGGCACGTCGTCGCGGGCGAGGTCGAGCGTGTCGACGCAGGTCGCGTACTCGTCGAGCAGCGCGCGGTGGCTGAGCATCGCCCCCTTCGGCGCCGAGGTCGTGCCCGAGGTGTACAGCAGCTGCGCGAGCCCGTCCGGCTCGGCGGCGCTGCGCAGCGGCTCGACGGGGCCGCTCGCCGCCCATGCCAGCACGTCGTCGCCGGCGCCCTCGCGCAGCGTCCCGCGCACGCCGGGGCCGGGGCCGGCACCGGGGCCGCGGCCGCCGCCGCCGTCGAGCCCGGCGGCGGCGAGGCACGACGGGTCGGCGAACAGCGCGCCGCTGCCCGACTGCGACAGCATGTGGCCGACCTCGGCGGCGCGCGCGTTGTAGTTGACCGGCACGTGCACCAGCCCGGCGCGCGAGCAGGCGAGGAACAGCACGAGGTAGGCGTCGGAGTTGCGCCCGAAGGCGGCGACCCGGTCGCCGGGCCGCAGCCCGCGCTCGCGCAGCCGCGCCGCGACGCGGTCGACGGCGAGGTCGAGCTCGCGGTAGGACCAGCGGCGCTCCCGGAAGCGGAGGGCGGTGCGGTCCGGATCGCGCTGCGCGCTGATGCGCAGCACCTCGTCGACGGTGCGCGGTGTGGCGGTGGGCAAGGCGGCTCTCCTGCGCGGGGCTCTCGGTCCTCCAGGATCGAGTCGCCACCGTACGCCGGCCATCGCCCGTTGTCCAGAGACCCGCCCCGCCGCTACGCCGGAGGGCGAGCGGGGCCCGACCGCGTCAGCAGCAGCAGCGAGCCGACGACGATCGCGGCGCCGAGCGCCTGCAGCGCGCCGATCGGCTCGCCGAGCGCGACCGCCGCCAGCGCGATCGCGGCGACCGGCTCGGTCAGCATCAGCATCGAGGCGGTCGGCGCCGGCAGCCGGCGCAGGCCGAGCAGGACGAGCACCGCGGAGGCGATCGTGCCGACGACCACGGTCACGCCGACCGCGCTCCAGCCGGCGGCGCCGTGGGGGATCGCGGCGCCGCCGCCGAGCGCCATCGCGAGGTAGGCGACGGCCGTCCCGGCGTAGACGGCCGTCGTCATCCGCAGCGGCTCGCCGCCGCGGTCGAGCACCGCCTTGGAGAGCAGGAAGAAGACGGCGTAGAAGAGCGCCGAGGCGAGCCCGAAGGCGACGCCGTCGGCGGTGACCCGCCCCGTCACGCCGACGCTCAGCGCGACGCCGAGCAGCGTGACCGGCAGCAGCAGCGCCTGCCGGCGCGTCAGCGGCCGGCGCAGCACCAGCGCGCTGCCGGCGGCGACGAACAGGGGGTAGAGGTAGAGCACGAGGATCGTCGGCGCGGCGTCCATCCGCGCGAGCGACTCGAAGAACGTGTAGGACTGGCCGACGTAGACGACGGTCGCGAGCGCGACGAGCCCGGCGCCGCCGCGCGGCAGCAGCCGCTCGCGGCGCAGCAGCGACGGCGCGAGCGCCGCCAGCAGCAGCAGCGCGGCGGCGCCGAAGCGGACCGTCAGCAGGCCGACCGTGTCGGCGCCGTGGTCGTAGGCGATCTTCCCGAGCGTCGGCTGCGATGCGTACGCCGCCGCGCCGGCGACGAGCAGGAGCGCGCCCCACGGCGCCGCCTCGCGGGTGCGCGCGACGGCGCCGGCCGGGAGCCGCGACGGTGTCGTGCTCACCTCGTCGCGGCCGTCAGCCGGGGATGCCGCCGAGCTGCCGCAGCAGCCCGAGCGCGTCCCAGTTGTGCCACTCCTCCGCGACGCGGCCGTCGTCGAGGCGGATGATCATGATGCCGGTCACGTCGCGCCGGTTGCCGGTCGCCTCCAACCCGAACGCCGGGCCCTGGTGGGTGCCGGTCGACGACCAGCGCGTCGCGACGAGGTCGCCCTCGGCGATCTGCTCGTGGATCGTGTTGACGAGGTCGGGGAAGGCCCGGCGGTAGTTCGCGACCGTCTCCTTGAGCATCTCGCGGCCCCGCACCGGCTCGCTGTCGACGGGGTCGTGGGCGGCGTAGTCCTCGGCGACGAGCTCGTCGACGGCGGCGAGCTCGCCGCCGTTCCAGACGCGCTCGACGTACTCGCGCACCAGCTGCTTGGCGTCCATCGGTCTCTCCTCTGAGATGGCGCCGTCGCGCAATTCGCTTGACGGCGGACGACAGGAAGCGCAAGACTAACAATCGTTAGTTCGTAGCGCGCAACCCCTTGCGGAAGGAGCGACGATGGGTCACACGAGGCGGCGGGGCCGCATGGTCTCGGCATGGCTGGCGACGGTGGCGGCGGCCGGCGCCGTCGTGGGATGCGGCGGCGGCGGCGCGGCCGGCGGCACCGGCGGCGGGGCCGCCGACGGCGCCGCGGGCGAGCGCAAGACCCTCCGCGTCGCGTTCAACTACGGGATCTCGACGATCGACCCGGCCTTCTCGTGCGAGCCGTTCGGCTACACGCTGATCCGGGCGACCTACGACCAGCTCGTCGCGATGCCGGCCGGCGGCTCGACCGGCGACGACGCCGGCGCCGAGCCGATGCTGGCCGAGCGCTGGAGATCGAACGCCGACAAGACGGTGTGGACCTTCCACCTGCGCGACGACGCGACCTTCGCGAGCGGCAACCCGGTCACGGCGAGGGACGTCGTCTTCAGCCTCCGCCGCGCGATCGACAAGAGAGCGTGCGCCGAGTACGTCGTGACGGCGGGGCTGTCGGGCAACATCACCGACGTCGCCGCGCTCGACGGAAGAACCGTCCGCGTGACGCTGGCGAGATCGGATCCGATCTTCCTCCAGAGCATCGGCTCGCGCGCCGCCTCGGTGATCGACAGCAGACTGCTGGGCGAGCACGGCGGGCTCGGCAGAAGGGGCGACGCCTGGCTCGCTTCGCACGCCGCCGGCTCGGGCCCGTACACGATCTCGACCTATCGCCCCGACTCGGAGGTGACGCTGGAGGCGCGCGACGACTACTGGGGCGGGGCGCCGAGAAACGCCGGGGTCTCGATCCGCATCGTCACCGATCCCTCGTCGCTGGAGCTGCTCGTGCGCTCGGGCGAGGTCGACATGGCCAGCGGGGTGCCGCTGAAGGTGCTCAGATCGCTGGAGGCGACCAATCAGATCCTCTCCCATCCGAGCCAGTTCGTGACGTTCGTCGGCCTCAACAACGACGTGCCGCCGCTCGACGACGCGCGCGTCCGCCAGGCGCTCTCGCTCGCCTTCCCGGCCGACGAGGTGCTGCAGGCGTTCGGCTACGGCCAGGCCGAGCTGTTCGCCGGGCCGATCCCGCCGGCGATGCCGTTCTACCCCGACCTCGACGGGCTCGGCCACGACCCGGAGCGGGCGAGAGCGCTGCTCGCGGAGGCCGGCGCGCAGGGGGCGACGCTGACGCTCGACGTGCAGAGCGGCCAGTCGATCCACCAGGAGGTCGCGACGGTAATGCAGGACGCCTTCAGAGAGGTCGGCGTGACGCTGCGGATCTCGACGCTCGGCGCGGCCGCGTACACCGATCGCGTCTACAACCACAAGTCGCAGCTGTTCATCGCCGACGACGGCCCGACGATCAACGACCCCGGCTACCTGCTCGGCTACCAGGCGACCTGCGGCGACTCCTTCAACTGGGTCCGCTACTGCGACAGAGCGGTCGACAGGCTGCTGGAGCGGGCGCGCGGCGAGGTCGACACGGAGCGGCGCGCGGCGCTCTACCGCGAGATCGACCAGAAGCTGATCGAGGATGCGCCCTACATCCAGGTGTTCGCGAAGAACCACATCGTCGTCGCGAGCAGATCGCTGCAGGGGTGGGAGTACTACGACGACCAGGTCTCGCGCCTGGCCGCGATCACGCCGTGAGTTGTAACTACCTAACGTTTGTTAGTAAGGTCTGCGCATGGAGAAGATGGTCACCGAACCGGTCGTGATGGTGACCGGGGGCCGCGGGTACGTCGGCGGGCGGGTGCTCGACCGGCTGGCCGCCCGCGGCATCCCCGTCGTCAGCTACGACCGCGACCCCTGGGAGGGGCGCGACGGCGTCGTCGCCGAGCACGGCGAGCTCACCGACGTCCCGCGCCTGCTCGACGTGATCCGCGCGCACGGCGTGGGCCGGATCGTCCACACCGCGGCGATCTCCCATCCGGGCGTGTCGCTGTACATGCCGCTGGGGACCTTCGAGGCGAACGTCGCCGGCACCGTCGCGCTACTGGAGGCGGCGCGGATCGCGCAGGTGCCGCGCGTCGTCAACTTCTCCAGCTCGTCGGTCTACGGCCACGTCGACGGCGACGTGACCGAGGACCTGCCGCTGCGGCCGATCTCGCCCTACGGCGTGACGAAGGTCGCGACCGACCTGCTCGGCCCCGTCTACAGGGACCTCTACGGCGTCGAGGTCTACTCGCTGCGCGTCACGTGGGTCTACGGGCCCGGCAACCGGATGCAGGAGTACGTGCGCGACATGCTGCGGGCGGCGCTGCGCGGGGAGCGGTACGCGCTCCCCAGCGGCGCCGACCACCCGCTGCCGCTCGTGCACGTCGAGGACGTCGCCGACGCGACCGTGCTCGCGACGCTGGCGGCGGAGGCGCGCCAGCCGGCCTACAACGTCACCGGTCCCGAGCTGCCGACGCTCGGCGAGGTCGCCGAGCAGGTGCGGGCGCTCGTCCCGGGCGCGCGGATCGAGATCGGCCCCGGCGACCTCGACCTCCACCGCCTCGGCCGCTTCGACATGACCGGCGCCGCGCGCGACTTCGGCTACGCGCCGACGCGCACGCTCGCCGACGGGCTGCCGGGCTACCTCGACTGGCTGCGCGAGCACGACTGCTGAGACGGACGACATGAACGACGAACGGAGAGCGATGTCCACGCCCAATTCCCTCGACGACGAGCTGGCCGGCCGCGTCGCGGTCGTGACCGGCGCCGGCCGCGGGATCGGGGCCGTCACGGCCGCGCTGCTGGCCCGTCGCGGCGCCGCGGTCGCGCTGCTCGACCGCGACGAGCCCGGCGCCAAGCGGGTCGCCGCCGAGATCGAGCAGGCCGGCGGGCGCGCGCTGGCGATCGGCGCCGACCTGCTCGACCCGGCCGCGATCGAGGCGGCCTTCGCGCGGGTGCGAGACGAGCTCGGCGGCGTCGACGCGCTCGTGCTCAACCACACCGTCCATCCCTGCGGCTCGGTGCTGGAGACCGACGCGGGAGAGTGGGACCTGTCGCTGGAGATCAACCTGCGCGGCACCTTCCTGTGCGCGAAGGCGGCGCTGCCGTCGATGATCGAGCGCGGCGGCGGCTCGGTCGTCGGGCTCGCCTCCGACTGCGTCATCCGCAGCTGCCGCAACGCGGCCGCGTACGTCGCCTCGAAGGCCGGGATCGTCGCGCTGATGAGATCGATCGCGATCGACTACGCCGCCGACAACGTCCGCGCCAACGCGGTCACGCCCGGCGCGACCGACACGCCGGGCCTGCGCGGCGCCTTCTCGGTCGAGGGCCGCGACCTGGAGGAGAGCATCGCCCGCGCCGCCGGCCAGAGCCCGCTCGGCCGCCTCGGCGCGCCCAAGGACGTCGCGGAGATGATCGCCTTCGTCTGCAGCGACCGCGCCGCCTTCGTGACCGGCGCGGAGCTGCTCGTCGACGGCGGCATGACGATCGGCTACGCGGCGGACTGACCGATGGCGCCCGCGTTCACCGACCGCCTGCAGGCCGCCGCCGAGCGGCTCGGCTTCCCGCTGCGCGACGGCGAGGTCGACGTGATGGCCGAGGTCGCGCGGGCGCTGCTCGACGACCTCGAGCGGATCGACGCGTTGCCCGACGAGCTGCTGCCGGCGCCGGCGCCCGGCGCGCGCGACGGCGGCGCGCCGCCGCGGCCGGAGGAGAACCCGGTCCACGGCTGGGTCTGGCGCTGCCGCGTCGAGGGTGCGGCGGACGGCCCCTTGGCCGGCTGGACCGTCGGCCTCAAGGACACGATCGCGCTCGCCGGCGCGCCGCTGCTGAACGGCTCGACCGTGATGGAGGGGTTCGTCCCGACGCAGGACGCGACCGTCGTCACGCGCCTGCTCGACGCCGGCGCGACGATCGTCGGCAAGACGGCCGTCCCGGCCTTCTGCTTCGAGGGCGCCGGCCTGATCGGCCATCCCCACCCGCTGCCGGTCAACCCGTTCGACCGCGAGCGGCTCCCCGGCGCGTCGTCGAGCGGCAGCGCCGCGGTCGTCGCCGCCGGCGAGGTCGACCTCGCGCTCGGCGGCGACCAGGGCGGCTCGATCCGCATCCCGGCGTCGTGGTGCGGCTGCGTCGGCCACAAGCCGACGTTCGGGCTCGTGCCGTACACCGGCGTCTTCCCGGTCGAGGTGACGCTCGACCACGTCGGCCCGATGGCGCGGACGGTCGCCGCCTGCGCGCAGGCGCTCGACGCGCTCGCGGGCGCCGACGGGCTCGACCCGCGCCAGGCGGGGGTCGAGCCGGCCGCGCCGGCCGCCGCGCGGCTGCGCGACGGCGTCGCCGGCCTGCGCGTCGGCGTGCTCGCCGAGGGCTTCGGCTGCCCCGGCGCCGAGCCGGAGGTCGAGCGCGCCGTCCGCGACGCGATCGCGCGCCTGGAGCGCGACGGCGCGCGCGTCGAGCCGGTCTCCGTGCCGGCCCATCGCGACGGCATGGCGCTGTGGAACGCGATCTGCCTGCAGGGCGCGACGGCGATGCTCCTCGACGGCGAGGCGGTCGGCACCAACTCGCGCGGCCACCACTGGACCGAGCTGGGCGACTTCTACCGCGAGGCGCGCCGGCGGCGCGCGGCCCAGCTGCCCGACACGCTGAAGGTGACGCTGCTGGCAGGGACGCTGCTGGCCGAGCGCCGCGGCGTCCACTACTACGCCAAGGCGCAGAACCTCGGCCGGGCGCTGCGGCGCGACTACGACGCGGCGCTGGAGCGCTGCGACGTGCTGGTGATGCCGACGACGCCGATGCGGGCGCCGCGGCTGCCGGAGGGCGGAAGCCCGGGCGAGCTGCTGCTGCAGACGATCGGCCTGGAGAGCGCCGCCAACGTCGCGCCGTTCGACGTGACCGGCCATCCGGCGCTCTCGGTGCCGTGCCAGCGGGAGGGGGAGCTGCCCTGCGGCCTGATGGTCGTCGGGCGGCATGGCGACGACGCGACCGTGCTGCGCTGCGGCCAGGCGGTCGAGGACGGCCTCCGCGCCGTCGCAGGGACAACCAACTAACTGACGTACGTTCGTGACCGGACAGGAAGGCATTTCTCCCATGACTGCTCCCCGTCGCCGGCACGCCGGACTGCGCGTCCGGACCGGCGCGATCCTCCTCGCAACCGGCGCCGCCCTGACCGTCGCCGCCTGCGGCAGCAGCGGCGGCTCCGCGGGCGGCGGCGCGTCGGACCGGACGCTCGACGTCGTCTTCGCGAGCGGCATCTCGTCGATCGACCCGGCGATCGCCTGCTCGCAGCACGACTACGCGATCGTCAAGAACAGCTACGACACGCTCGTCCGCTACGGGACGCCGAGCGCCGAGGACCCGCTCGGCGAGCTGCAGCCCGGGCTGGCCGAGTCGTGGGAGGTCAGCCCCGACAGACGGACCTACACCTTCCACCTGCGCAGAGGGGTCAGATTCTCAAGCGGCAACCCGCTGACGGCCACCGACGTCGTCAAGAGCTTCGAGCGGATCCGCGACCGCCAGGGCTGCCAGGACTACGTCCTCACGCTCGGCAATCCGAAGAGCATCCAGCGGATCGAAGCGGTCGACGAGTCGACGGTCCGCTTCCGCATCGCCCGCCCCGACCCGCTCTTCCTCGGCGTCCTGGCCCAGACCGGCAACAGCCCGGTCGACTGGAGAGAGCTGGAGAGACATGGCGGCGACTCGAGAGCCGGCGACGACTGGCTGGCGCGCAACAGCGCCGGCACCGGCGCCTACGCCGTCACCTCCTACGACCCCGACAACCAGATAACGCTCGCCGCGAACAGATCGTGGTGGGGCGGGGCGCCGAGAAACGACGAGGTCGCCGTGAAGATCGTGGGCGACACGACGACGCTCGAGACGCTCGTCCGCTCCGGCGAGAGCGACATGGCGTGGGGCGTCCCGTTCCGTGACCTCTCCTCGATGGAGCAGCAGGGCTTCCAGCTGCTGGAGAACCCGAGCCAGTTCTACATCTACCTCGGGCTGAACACGGCGAAGGCGCCGCTCGACGACACGCGCGTGCGCCAGGCGCTGGCGGCGGCGCTGCCGCGCGAGGAGATCGCCGAGCGCTTCGGCTACGGCCACGTCGAGCTGTTCGACGGCCCGCTGCCGCCGGCGATGCCGCATTCGCCGAGGCTGTCGCCGCCCGCGCCGGACGTCGCGAGGGCGAAGGCGCTGCTGGCAGAGGCCGGCGTCGGCGACTTCGGCGTCGAGCTCGCCGTCAAGAGCGGCGAGAGCGTGCAGGCCGAGATCGCGACGGTGCTGCAGGCGGCGTGGGCGCCGCTCGGCGTCGACGTCCGGATCGAGAAGCTCGGGCCGTCGGCCTTCACCGACAGAGTCAGCAACTTCAAGGCGCAGGCCTACCTGATCAGCGACGGCGCGCCGCTCAGCGACCCGGCCTACTTCCTCGGCTTCCTCGTCAAGTGCGGCAACGCCTTCAACTGGACGAAGTACTGCAACAGAGAGGTCGACGGGCTGCTCGCCAAGGGCCGCTTCGACTTCGACCCCGGCAACCGCGACCGCGTCTACGCGCAGCTGTCGGATCTCGTCGTCGACGACGCGGCGGTCGTGCCGATCTTCGCGCCCAACAACGTCGTCGTCGCGCGCAGAGCGGTCACCGGCTACCAGCCGACCGGCGACCAGCAGCCGCTCTTCTCCACGATCAGCGCCGGCTGAGGGCGAGACGATGACGAGCGAGCAACCGGAGCGCAGGGACGGCGACGAGGCGGCGCCCGCCGTCGGGCGGACGCTCCTGAGCGTCGACGACCTGCGCGTCGAGTTCGGTTCGCCGCAGCGGCCGATCCACGCGGTGCGCGGCGTCAGCTTCGACGTGCGCGCCGGCGAGGTCGTCGCGCTCGTCGGCGAGTCCGGCTCGGGCAAGACCGTGAGCGCGCTGGCGCTGCTCGGCCTGCTGCCGAGAGGGGCGCGCACGACGATGGCGAGCGGGACGCTCGAGGGGATCGACCTCACCGGCGTCGGCGACGACGAGCTGCGCCACCTGCGCGGCGCGACCGCGGGGATGATCTTCCAGGACCCGCTGTCGAGCCTCAACCCGGTCAAGCGGGTCGGCGACCAGATCGTCGAGGCGATCGCGCTGCACGAGAAGGGCGCCGGCAGGAAGGCGGCGCGGGCGCGGGCGCTCGAGCTGCTGGAGCAGGTCGGGATCCCCGACGCGGGCCGGCGGATCGACGAGTACCCGCACCAGTTCAGCGGCGGCATGCGCCAGCGGGCGATGATCGCGATGGCGCTCGCCGCCGCGCCGACGCTGCTGATCGCCGACGAGCCGACGACCGCGCTCGACGTGACCGTCCAGGCGCAGATCCTCGAGCTGATCCAGCGGCTCCAGCGCGACCTCGAGATGGGCGTGCTGCTGATCACCCACGACCTCGGCGTCGTCAGCCGCGTCGCCGACCGCGTGATCGTCATGTACGCGGGGCGGATCGTCGAGGCCGGCGCGACCGAGGAGGTGCTGCGCCAGCCGCGCCACCACTACACGGCCGGCCTGCTGCGCTCGCTGCCCCGGCTCGACCTGCCGCGCGGCGGCGCGCCGGTACCGATCAGCGGCTCGGCGCCGCAGCCGGAGGACGTCGTCCCCGGGTGCGCCTTCGCGCCGCGCTGCCCGAGCGCCGTCGAGCGCTGCGCGGAGCGGCCGCCGCTGGAGCCGAGCGGCGAGCGCTGGCTGGCCTGCTGGGAGCCCGCGACCGGCACGGCGCTCGACGCCGTCGCCGGCGGCGAGGCGGACGCGGCCGGCGCGGCGGTGGTCCCCGCCGCGCCGGCGCCCGCCGCCGCCTCCGCGCCGCCGGCGCTCGCGGTCGAGCGGCTGCAGGTGATCTACGGCGGCGGCCGCAGAGGCCTGCGGCGGCGGCCGAGCGCCGGCGTGCGCGCCGTCGACGGCGTCGACCTCTCGATCGCGCCGGGCACGACGCTCGGCCTCGTCGGCGAGTCCGGCTGCGGCAAGACGACGCTCGGCTCGGCGATCCTGCAGCTCGTGCGGCCGACGGCCGGCACCGTCGCGGTCGGCGGCGAGCAGCTGGTCGGCCGCGGCGACAAGCAGCTGCGGCCGCTGCGCCGCCGCTTCCAGATCGTCTTCCAGGACCCGGCGGCCAGCCTCACGCCGCGCCACCGGATCGAGCGGGTGCTGTCGGAGCCGCTCGAGCTCCACGGCCTCGTGAGATCGGAGGCCGAGCGGCGGGCGCGCGTGATCGAGCTGCTCGAGCTGGTCGGCCTCGGCGAGCGCTTCGCCGACCGCCTCCCGCACGAGCTCAGCGGCGGGCAGCGGCAGCGCGTCGGCATCGCCCGCGCGCTCGCAGTCGAGCCGGAGCTGATCGTGCTCGACGAGTCGGTCAGCGCGCTCGACGTCTCGGTCCAGGCGCAGGTGCTGGCGCTGCTGGAGCGGCTGCAGGACGAGCTCGGGCTCGCCTACCTGTTCATCTCCCACGACCTCGCGGTCATCCGCCACATCGCCGACGAGGTCGCCGTGATGTACCTCGGCCGGATCGTCGAGCGCGGGCCCTCCGAGCAGATCTACCGCGCGCCGCGCCATCCCTACACCGCGGCGCTGCTGTCGGCGGTGCCGGTGCCCGACGTCGAGCGCGAGCGGGAGCGCGAGCGGATCGTGCTGCTGGGCGATCCGCCCAGCCCGGCGAGCCCGCCGGGCGGCTGCGCCTTCCACACGCGCTGCTGGCTGCGCGAGCGGCTCGGCAACCCCGAGCGCTGCGTCGCCGAGCGGCCGGAGCTGGCGCACCTCGGCGGCGAGGCGGACCACCGCGCCGCCTGCCACTTCAGCGACGAGCAGGCGGCGCACCTGCCGCGAACCGACGCGGTGACCGCGCGAGAGGGGAGGGCCGCATGAGCGGCGTCACGATCGATCCGCGCGCCGCGGCGCGCGCGCGGGGGCGGCGCGGCGGCCGCGCCCGCGCCTGGTGGAGAGCCGCCGGCGACGCGGGGCTGCGCAAGGTGCTGATCGGCCTCGCGCTGTTCGTCGCCGTCGCGCTGCTCGGACCGCTGCTGTGGGGCAGGGACCCCGACCAGGTGCAGCTGAGAGCGGCGCTGCTGGCGCCCGACCTGTCGCACCCGTTCGGGACCGACGAGTACGGGCGCGACGTGCTCGCGCGCTTCCTCTCGGGCGCCCGCGTCTCGCTGCTGCTGGGCGTCTCCGCGGTGCTCGGCGCGGCCGTCGTCGGCCTCGTGCTCGGCGCCGTCAGCGGCTTCTACGGCGGCTTCCTCGACGGGCTGCTCAACCGCTTCCTCGACGGCCTGCTCGCCTTCCCCGCGCTCGTGATGGGCATGTCGCTCGCGCTCGCGATGGGGCCGGGCGCGCTGCCGGCCGGCCTCGCCGTCGCGATCACCGGCGTGCCGTGGTACGCACGCGTCGTCCGCAGCGAGGTGCTGTCGCTGAAGTCGCGCGACTTCGTCGCGGCGCAGCGGGCGCTCGGCGCCTCGCGCCGGCACATCCTCACGCGGCACATCGTGCCGTCGGTGCTCGGCGGCGTCAGCGTGCAGGCTTCGCTCGGCGTCGCCTACGCGGTGCTGGCGATCGCCGGGCTCGGCTTCCTCGGCCTCGGCGTGCAGCCCCCGACCGCCGAGTGGGGGTCGATGATCACCGAGGGGCGCAGCTACCTGACCTCCGGCCAATGGTGGATCTCGATCATCCCCGGCTTCGGGATCCTCATCCTCGTATCCCTCAGTGTGGCTCTCGGCGAGGGCCTCCGCGACCACCTGGATCCGTATGGCAAAGCTCGTTATTAGCCGTCTGCTGGCGGCGCTCTCGGTCCTCTTCTTCGCGTCGCTGATCGCCTTCGTGCTGCTGCGGGTGTCGCCCGGCGACCCCGCGCGGCAGGTGCTCGGCCCGCAGGCGAGCGCGCAGGCGGTCGCCGAGCTGCGCTCGGAGATGGGCCTCGACCAGTCGCTGCCGCAGCAGTACGTCACCTACGTCTCCGACCTCGTCCGGGGCGACCTCGGCACCTCGTGGCGGACGCGCGTGCCGGTCGCCGAGGAGCTGTCCAACCGCATCCCGGCGACGATCGAGCTGGCGGTCACCGCGATGCTGCTGTCGATCGCGCTCGCGATCCCGATCGGCGTGCTGTCGGCCGGGCGGCGACGATCGATCGACCGCATCTCGCGCGCCGGCGCGATCATCGGGCTCGGGACGCCGCCGTTCTGGCTGGGGCTCGTGCTGATCCTCGTCTTCTTCACGTGGCTGGGGATCGCGCCGGCGCCGTTCGGCCGCCTCGACGAGGGGCTCGCCCCGCCGAGCGAGGTGACCGGCTTCCTGCTGGTCGACTCGCTGCTGGCCGGCGACTTCGCCGTCTTCTCCAACGCGCTCGCGCACCTGGCGCTGCCGGCGATCACGCTCGCGCTGCCGCTCGCCGCCTACCTGTCGCGGATCGTCCGGCGCAGCACGATCGACGTCTACCGGCTCGACTACATCCGCACGGCGCGCGCGAAGGGCGCCGGCGAGCGGCGGGTGCTGTTCCGGCACGCGCTGCCGAACGCGCTGCTGCCCGTCCTGACGCTCTCGACGCTCTACTTCGGCGAGCTGCTCGCCGGCTCGCTGCTGGTCGAGGCGGTCTTCAACTGGCCGGGGATCGGCGGCTGGGTCGCCCAGTCGATCGTCGCGCAGGACTTCGCGCCGGTGCAGGCGGTGATCCTGATGGGCGCGCTCGTCTACACGACGCTCAGCGCGATGACCGACGTGCTCTACGGCGTCGCCGACCCGCGGATCCGGACGGCGCGCACGTGACGGTGCGTCGCGCCGTCCGCGCCTCGACTAACGTACGTTCGCCATGTCCGCCGACGCCCTCATCGAGGAGACGACCGAGCAGCGCATCCGCCGGGTCGCGACGCAGATGTTCTACGAGCGCGGCTACCACGGCACGTCGATGCGCGACATCGCCGCGGGCGCGGGGATCAAGGCCGGCAGCATGTACAACCACTACGCCGGCAAGCAGGAGATCCTCTTCCGCATCTGCCACGACACGGCGCGCGACCTGCAGGTCGGGGCGGCGCGCCGGCTGGAGGGGGTCGACGAGCCGGCCGAGCAGCTGGAGCGGTTCGTCCACTGGCACGTCCAGTTCCACGCGCGCAACCGCTTCGCCGCGCGCGTCGCCGACGACCAGCTGGAGGCGCTGACGCCGGAGCACCGCGCCGCCGTCGTGGAGGCGCGCGACCGCCACGAGGCGCTGCTGAAGGAGATCCTCGAGCGGGGCGAGCGCGACGCCGGCTGGACGGTCGAGAACCGCTCGGTGATCTCGTTCGCGATCGGCACGATGTGCACCGAGGTCGACTCCTGGTACCGCGAGGACGGCCCGTTGACGCCCGAGCAGATCGGCGACGTCTACGCGCAGTTCATCCTGCGCGGGCTGCGCGCCGTGCCGGGCGAGGCCCCGGCGCCGCGCAGAGCGCGTCCGGCGAGGGCGAGAGCGGTCCGCAGAGCCGCGGGCAGGGCCGCGAGGGCCGCCCGCGACGGCGCGCCCGGCCGTGCGGCGAGAAGCAGCCGCGCCGCCGCGAGACGCGGCCGCAGAAGCGGCGCCTGATCCGCGGCCGGCGCGGCGGCGATCGCTGTCGCGCCGCCGCCGTTGACGCATGACGGCACAGTCATTACTGTGCTGAACGATCGTTAGTTAGTTGGGAGGTTCGCAGTGAGAGGGCGTGACGATGCCGCCGCGAGCGCTGGCGCGATCGAGCAGATCGGCGTCGAGCCGATCCCGGTGGAGCAGCAGACGGCGACCGCCGGAGCGTTCTTCCGCATCGCGCTCGGCGCCGTCATGACGACGACGACGATCGTGCTCGGGACGATCCCGATCGCGCTGGGCCTGAGCTTCCGCGCCGCGGCCGCGGCGGTCGTCGCCGGGGTCGTGCTCGGGTCGCTGCTGGTGATGCCGCTCGCGCTGCTCGGGCCGCGCACGCGCACCAACAACGCGGTCAGCTCCGGCGCGCAGCTCGGCGTCACCGGCCGCGTCGTCGGCTCGTTCCTGTCGCTCCTGATCGCGATCAGCTTCTTCACCGTCTCGGTCTGGGTCGGCGGCGACGCGCTGGTCGCGGGCGTCGCGCACGTGGCGCCCGGTCTCGGCGGCGACGGGGCCTCGGCCGCGGCCTACGCGCTGGTCGCGGCGGTGATCTTCGTCATCTGCATCGTCGGCTACCGCTGGCTGCTGGCCGCCAACACGCTGATCGCGCCGATGATCGTCGTCCTGCTGCTGCTCGGCCTCGTCGCCTTCGGCGGCCGGCTCGACCTGTCCGCGCCGGCCGACCCGTCCGGCTACGCGCTCGGCGGCTTCTGGGCGACGTGGACCGCGGCGCTGCTGATCGTGATGGCCAACCCGGTCTCCTACGGCCCGTTCCTCGGCGACTGGTCGCGCTACGTGCCGGCGTCGACGCCGGCGCGGAGGCTGATGGGGGCGGTGCTCGCGGCGCAGCTGCTGTCGATCCTGCCGTTCCTGTTCGGCGCGGCGACCGCGACGCTCGTCGTCGACGCGGGCGACTACATCAGCGGCCTCGTCGCGACCGCGCCCGGCTGGTACGTCGCCGCGCTGGTCGCCGTCGCCGTGTCGGGCGGGATCGCCGGCGGCGTCGCGTCGCTGTACGGCACCGGGCTCGACTTCTCGTCGGTCGTGCCGGCGCTCGACCGCGTGCGCGCGACGGCGGCGATCGGCCTCGTCTCGATCGCGCTCGTCTTCGTCGGCCGCTTCGCGATCAGCATGGTCGACACGGTCAACGCCTTCATGACGCTGATCCTCGTCTTCTCCGCGCCGTGGGCCGCCGTGATGCTGATCGGCCTCTTCACGCGCCGCGGCCACGTGCTCGTCGACGACCTGCAGGTCTTCAACCGCGGCGAGCGCGGCGGCGCGTACTGGTTCGCGAACGGCTGGAACCCGCGCGGCGTCGGCGCGTGGGCGACCGGCAGCGTCGCGGGCCTGCTGCTCGCCAACACGACGCTCGTCGCGGGGCCGCTGCACGGCGTCGCCGGCGGGGTCGACGTCAGCTTCTTCGCGGCGCTGCTGGTCGGCGGCGCCGTCTACCTCGCGCTGCTGTTCGCCTTCCCGGAGCCGTCCTACGTCTTCGGGCCGCGCGGGCCGCGGCTGGTCCCGGCGCGCGACGCCAGGCCCGCTCCGATCGTGCCCGTCGGCGGTCCCGGCGCGACCGCGCCCGAGCCGCTGCGGCAGCCGGCATGAGCGGCGCGACGGCACGCCGTGCCGGGCAGACGGATCCGGTCGCCGCTGGCGAGCGAGGTCGCCTCGCGGGGCGGACGGTGCCGGTCGCCGCTGGCGAGCGCGGGCGCCTCGAAGGGCGGACGGTGCTCGTCACGGGCGCGGCGCAGGGGATCGGCGAACGGGTCGCGCGGACGCTGCGCGGCGAGGGCGCGCGGCTCGTGCTCGCCGACGTCCAGGCGGCGAAGGTGCGTGCCGTCGCCGCCGAGCTCGACGCGGTCGGGCTGACGGTCGACCTCGCCGAGGAGGCGCTCGTCGCCGCGATGGCGCGCGAGGCGGTCGCCGCGACCGGCGGGATCGACGCGCTCGTCAACGTCGCCGGCATCGACGCCCCGTTCCGCGCGCCGTCGGAGGTCGACGCCGCGCACTGGGACCGGCTGATCGACGTGAACCTGACGGGGACGTGGCGCTGCATCGCGGCGCTGCTGCCGCACCTGCGCGAGCGCGGCGGCGGCCGGATCGTCAACATCGCGTCGATCTGCGGCCTCGTGCCGACGCCGGGCGTCTCGGTCGCCTACTGCGCGTCGAAGGCCGGCGTGGTCGGCCTGACGCTCGCGCTCGCGACCGAGCTGGAGCGCGACGGCATCCTCGTCAACGCGATCGCCCCCGGCAGCACCGGCGACACCGGCGAGCCGATCCCCGCCCGCGAGCGCGCCGAGTACCGCGCCCGGCAGCCGCTCGGCTTCGGCGGCGCCCAGCCGATCGCCGACGCGGTCCTCCACCTGCTCGCGAGCAGCGGCGACTGGCTGAGCGGGACCGTGATGAACGTCAGCGGCGGCTACTGGCGCGGCCGCTGAGCGGCGCCGCCACGACGATCGGGGGCGCGCCGCTCGGCGAGCAGATCGGCCTGCTGCCCTCGACCGCCGGGAGGCGGCGGCGCCGGAGGCGAACCGCGCCGCGTCCGACCTCGACTGACCCTGCCGCCGGTTCCGCGCGGTCGCGTTCAGCTTGCTGGCGCGGCGGGGCGGTGGGTGGCGAGGCGGCCGGGAAGGGCGATCGCGAGGAGCGCGGTGGTGAGGACCGTTGCGACGATCGTGGCGGTTGTGGCGGCGGCGGGCGAGTAGTGGGTTGGGAAGCCGGTGATGGTCTCGAGGGCGCGGGTGAGGAGCTGCTGGCCAAGGAGGCCGGCGGTGGCGCCGGCGAGGCAGCCGCTGCTGAGGAGGACGGTGGCCTCGAGGAGGAGCGCGCGCCACAGTTGGGCTGGGGTGAGGCCGTCGAGTTGGAGGCGGTGGAGGGAGGGGCGGCGTTGCCAGATGACGCCGGTCATGGCGGCGGTCATGCTGAGGATCGCGGCGGCGATGACGAGGGTGCTGATCTGGGTGAGGCGGACGAGGCCCTGTCTGGTCGCGGTGTGGTGGCGATCGATGCGTTGCTGGCGGGTCTCGATCTGAGCGGGGAGCTGGTCGCCCAATCGGGCGCGGAGGATCGTGGCGACCGCGGTGGGGTCGGCGTGCGGAGACAGGTGCAGTTGGAGGGCGCTGGGGGTCGGGTCGTGCCAGGCGCGGGCGTAGTCGTCGGCGTTGATGACGATCGCTCCGGAGGGCCAGCCGAGGTTGTTGGAGATCCCGACGACGCGCAGCCGCAGCGGCCGCGGCGTGGGCAGGGTGACCTTGTCGTTGAGATCGGCGTGGAGCTCGTCGGCGACGGCTTGGGAGAGGATGGCGGCGCCGCCGGCGCGGAGTGCGGCGGTCGCTTGGTCGTGGTCGCCGTGGAGCAGCTGACCTGGTGGAGCCGGTGAGGGAGCGTCGGCGGGTGGGGCTTGGACCCAGGTGCGCCGGTCGCCGATGTCGAGCCAGCTGCCGCGGTAGATGCCGACCTTGGCGACGCCGGGCGTGCGGCGGACCGTGGCGAGGTCGGCACGGCTGATGTTGAGCGGGGTGATCGCGAAGGCGCTCGTGTCGCCGCGCATCGTGATCCAGATGTCGGCGTTGTCGTCGACGGCGCGGGCGGAACCGTCGAGGCCGCGCGTGAGATCGCCGCGGGCGCCGCCGATCGCAACGAGGGCGAAGACGGCGATCGCGCCCGTCGCGGTCAACGCGAGCGTGACCGGGTTGGTGCCGGCGCTGCGCAGCGACCAGGCGGCGAAGGTCGCAGAGCCCGAGCGGGTGTGCTCGGCGGCGGCCGCGAACGCGCGAGCCGCGACGGTGAGGAGGGCGGGGAGGAGGAGCAGGAGTCCGCCGGTCAGCGCGATCAGGCCGGCCAGCGCCCAGCTCGGACGCGCGCTCGTGATCGTGATCGCGGCCGCGACGGAGGCCGCGCCGGTGGTCGTCGCGGTTCTGAGCGGGCCGCGCGCTGGTCGGGTGGGGGTGGGCTGACGGTTGCGGAGGAGGTCGAGCGCGGGGAGCAGGACGGCGGCGCAGGCGACGACGATCCCGCCGGCGGCCGCGATCGCGATCGCGCTCGCGGGGACGGTTCGGCCGGCTCCGATCGGGAAGCCGGTGGCGAGGTATCCGGGCGGCGCATCGAAGAGGCCGCGCGCGAGCTGGTCGCCGAGCAGCAGCCCGAGCCCGGTGCCGGCGACGCCGAGCACGAGCGCGTCGACGAGCACGATCGCGACGATCGAGCGGCGCTGGAACCCTTCGCGCCGCAGCATCGTGACGAGCGCGCGCCGCTGGTTCGCGGTCAGCAGGACCGCGCAGGCGGCGAAGAGGCCGCCGACGACCGCGGCGAGTACGGCGAACATCGTCGTCGACTGCGCGGTCGGGTATGCGGCGACGTCGAACACGGTCGCGTCCGCGTCGGCGTCGCGGACGTTCGCGTCGGTGCCGGCGAGCTGTTGCAGCTGGTGACGCACTTGGTCGTCGCGGCCTGGGGCCGGGAGCACGTAGATGCGCGAGACCCGGTCGGTCATGCCGGTGGCCTGCTGGGCGGCGGCCAGCGGCATGATCGCGATCGGGCTGTCGGCGAGCGTGCCGATCTCGGCGGGCCGCAGCGCGGCGCCGAGCGGCAGCCGGCTGATCCCGGCCCCGGTCTCGATCGTCACAGGGGAGAAGACGCCGAGCTGGAGCCGGTCGGCGAGCGGCGCCGGCAGCGCGAGCGCGCGCAGGCTGGCGAGCTCCTTCGGCGCGAAGCGCTTCACCAGCGTTCCGCCCATCTCCGTGAAGCTCGGATCGCCGCCGACGAGCAGCACCGAGGCGCGGCCGGCGGGACCGGCGACGTTGGCGCGCTGCTCGATGATCGCCGCGGCCGCGCGCACGCCGTCGACACGACGGACGTCGTGGAGGAGCTGCTCGCTCATTCCGGCAGGCCCGCGGGCGATCAGCTGCAGGCGCGCCTCGCCGACGATGCCGTCGGTCAGCGCCCGCACCGTGCTCGACAGGCTGGCGTTGGCGACAAGCGCGGCGAAGACGAGCGCGACCCCGGCGGCGATCCCGACGAGCGCGAGCAGCTCGCCGACGATCCGAGACCGCAGCCGGATGCGGTAGAAGGCCAGCAGCGCCGAGCCGGTCACGCCCGTCGCTCCTCAGCTGCCGCTCGCGCTCGGCGCGCGCGCCGAGCCGGTGTCGAAGGCGTGGAGGGCGCCGTCGCGCAGGGTGTGTGCCGTGTCGGCGTAGTCGGCGGCGAGCGGGTCATGGGTGACGAGGACCATCGCGACCTGTTGCTCGTCGCAGAGCTCGCGCAGCAGCTGCAGGACCTCGCGGCTGCGGCCGGCGTCGAGCGCGCCGGTCGGCTCGTCGGCGAGGACCAGCCGGGGCGCGGTCGCGAGCGCGCGTGCGATCGCGACCCGCTGGCGCTCGCCGCCGGACAGCTGCTCGGGGCGATGCCTGAGCCGCTTGTCGAGCCCGAGGCGCTCCAAGAGCGGCCGAACGGCGGCGCGGGCCTCGCGCGGCCGGCGGCCGCGACCGTAGAGCTTGGTCGCGGCCTGCTCGAGCGCGCTGACGCCAGGCATCAGATCGGGCGTCTGGGTGATGTAGCCGATCTCGCGCAGCCGGTAGTCCGCCGCGTCGGCGGCATCGAGGGCGGTGATGTCGCGGCCGGCGACGAGCACCTCGCCGTAGTCGGGCGCGAGCAGGCCGGCGATGATCTGCAGCAGGCTCGTCTTGCCCGATCCGCTCGGTCCGTGCACCGCGGCCAGCTCTCCGCGCGAGACGCTGAGCGAGATCCCGTCGAGCGCACGAATCGTGCCGCCGTCTCCGTCGGGGTAGTGCTTGACGACGTCGACGAGCGTCAGCATCTGGCGTCAGCCGCTGCGGTGCGTGCGGAGCTCGACGACCGTCGCCTGGGGGTCCTCGGGCCGGTCGGCGACCGCGCGCAGGAGCCGGCCGCGGTTGAGGAGGTAGCTCTCGTGCAGGTGCGGGCTCAGGCCGCCGGCCTCGTTGGCGGCGACGAGCACCACGCACTGCTCCTCCTCGGCGACTGAGCGCATCAGGCCGCCCACGAGCTCGCGGTGCCAGGTGTCGAGCGTGGCGACCGGATCGTCGACGACCATCACCTGCGGTCTGCGCGCGATCGCGTGCGCGAAGGCGACGAGCGTGCGCTCGGCGTCAGAGAGTTCGGCCCACGTCATGTCGCCAACGTCTGGAACGCCGGCCCGCTCGAGCGCCGCGGCGGCGAGCGCGTCGGTCTCGCGTCTGGATCGCCCCTTGGCGAGCGCGAGGCCAACGTAGGCGCGCATCGGCAGCGGCGGGATCTCCGGCGCCATGCGGTTCACGGTGACGATTCGGCGACGCAGCTCCGCCGGGTCGCGGCGCGGCCGGCCGAAGCGGCGGGTTCGCTGGCCGATCGTCGCGACGTCGACCCCGTCGAGCAGCACCCGGCCGCTGTCGGGCGGCTCGATGCCGGCGGCAATGCTCAGCAGCGTCGACTTGCCGGCGCCGCGGTCGCCGAACACCGCGGCGAGCGTCCCAGGTCTCAGCGCCATCGACACGTCGCGAAGCGTGCGCAGTTGCCGCGTGCCGCGCTGGTGGGACTTCGCGACGGTCTGCAGCTCCAGCAGCGGGCGCACGTGCGTCACCCTCTCATCCTTTTGGGGCGTTGTCGAGCAGCAGCTGCTCGAGGTCGACGGTCGCTCTGCCCAACCATTTGATCTGCAGCAGCAGCACGTCGTTGAGCAGCTGCTCGGCGAGCAGGTCGGCCACCTCTCGGGCGGTCGGCCGCTGGTTGCGCAGCGGTCGCGTGCGCTGCTCGCGGCGGCGCTGCTGCGCGGCCTGTGCCGCTGCGAGTCGCGCGTGCAGGTCGTTCAGCGCGGCCTCTGCGACGTTGAGCAGCGAAGGCAGGTCCTCGGGCCGGGCGAACCGCATCCGCGTCGTCAGCTCGGTCCCTGCCTCCAGGTCGGGCAGCGGCGAGCGCATCCAGCTTGCGTGCCGTCGGGCGCCGGCGTCGGTGACCGCGTAGACGACCTGCGCGGTCCTGCCACCAGAGCCGGCGCGGACGTCTATCTCCTCGACGAGCCCGGTCTGCTCCATGCGCCCGATGACCTTGTACGCCGAGATCGCGTCCCCACCGAGGCGCTCTCTCACGCGCTTGTTCACCTCATAGCAGTGGCTCGGGCCCTCCAGCAGCGCCGCCAACACGACGTTCTGTGGTGATGCCACCCCCGATCCCGCTCCCCAGGTCCGACCGCACGACGACAGTAGACGTCACCGTACATCAAGGAGGGGGCCACATGCCACCAGTAACCGGAGTTGGTGTTGTCGGGTGCTCGGCGTCGAACCGGCGGGGGAGCGGGCGTGCGCGGACAGGGCTGTCGCGCGCGCAGTGGGTGGCGCTCGCGGCCGCGGTCGGCCGCGAGCTCACGTGGGCGCTGCCGCTGACCGCGCGCACGATGCGCCAGTGGCGTGCACGGGCCGAGGCGATTCCCAGCGACGAGTTGCGCGCCGATGCGCTGCACTCGCTCGACCACAAGCGCGGCTACGCCGATGGTGCGGCGCTGTTCGGGATCCTCACGCGTCGCCACCGCGGGCTGCTGGCCGTGCTGACGAGCTGGGAGACGATCGTCGACTACCTCGACAACGTCTCGGAGCGCTGGCCGACCCACGAGAACGGCCGACGGCTTCACATCGCGCTCGTCGACGCGCTCGACCTCACCCGACTGCCCGCCGGCGACTACTACCGCCACCAGCCCTGGCGCGACGACGGCGGCTACCTCGAAGCGCTCGTCGCCAACTGCCGGCAAGCGTGCCGGCAGCTGCCCTCCTACGGAATGCTGCGACCACACCTCGTGCGCAGCGCGGCGCGCAGACGTGTGCTCGGCCTCAACCACGAGCCCGACCCGGTCCGCCGCGACGCCGGCTTGCGCGCCTGGGCAGCCGACGAGTTCCCGCACGCTCCGCTGCCGTGGTGGGAGCTGACCGGCGCCGCCAGCGCGACCCTGCACACGCACGCGCTGCTGGCGCTCGCTGCCGATCCGAACACGGACTCGGCCGAGATCGCGGCCGTCGACACCGCCTACCTCTACATCGACCTCTGCACGACGCTGCTGGACTCGCTCGTCGACTGGCACGACGACCGCGAGAACGGCGCCCACTGCTACCTCGACCACTACGACGATCCGACCGCCGCGGTTGCCCGCACGCGCGAGAGCGCGGCGCTGGCGGTCCGACACGCCGCGGCGCTCCCGCGCGGCGAGCGCCACAGCGTGATCGTCGCGTGCATGATCGGCCTCTACCTCTCCGCGCCCGCATGCGACACGCCGCAGCTGCGGCCCGCCACCGAGGCGATCGCGGCCGCCGCGGGGCCGTTGGCGCGGCTGCTGATCCCCGTCCTGCGCGCCTGGCGCGCGGCATATCACCAGCGCGAATAGCGCGCAATGCCTCCCGGGGCAGTAGTGCCCCGGGAGGCATTTCCGCCGCGGCCGAGCGGCTCTATGGTCCTCATCGCGTCGAGCCGAGCCGCCTCTTCGCGGGCAGGCGATTCGCCATCGGCCAACGATCCGCGGTCCTCCCCCGAACCGCCGATCGCGACGCACGACGAACGGGAGATCTCCCCCTTGCCCCGTTCGCGGTGCGGCGCGCCCTCGCTGGGATGGACGCGAGGGTGCGCCGCACGCCCCCTTCAACCGCGTCAACGACCATGCTGCCGAATTCGACATCAGTCTCCGCGCCGATCCTGCCACTGCGACCCGCCGCACCCCCGGCCACGCCGCGGCGCGAGTGCATGCTCGAGCTAGAGGCCGTCTACCAGCTGCTCAGTCAGGTCAAGGCGGCCGCGGCGCTCGCTGGGCGGCCCGAGCATCCGACCACGCTCGCAACGGTTCCGCCCCAGGCGTGGACCGCGGCGACGCTCGACCTGATGGCCGCCGGCGAGTCGCTGCGCGACCTGCTCCATGCGATCGACCCCGACCGCGCCGACGACCTGGTCCGTGCGGCGATCGGGCTTGCGGCCGCTGCGACCCAGCGCTGATGCCGAGCCCCATGACCGCCAGGAGCCCGCGGTGACGGGCCCGCGCATGCCAGGCCGGCGCGGAGGGCTGGCATCGCCGGCCGACGCGACCACCCGCCTCGCCGAGCGGACCTACCGCCGCACCCGCACGCCGCCCTTCGGCCTGCCCTATTCGGCGCTGCTGAAGCTCGCGCGTCGCGCCCGCGGCCTCCCTGCATCCGACGCCGTCGCCCGCGCGCTCGCGGCCCATTTCGACGCGATCGGGTTCCCCGCGACCCACGTGCACGCCGCGCTTCAGCGCCCCGCCGTGCGCACCGCGCTCGCGCAGACCGGCGCCGCGACCGTCCCGCTTCGGCTCGGTGATCTCACCGCGGTCACCCTCACCGTCCACCTGACCCGCCACGTCGTGCGGCGCGACCGCCTAGCCGTCCAGGTCACACGCCGCTGAAGCTGTCGCGCCGGCCGTCCGCCGACCGCACCCCGGGATCCGGCGGGCACGAGCCAAGGCGCGGCAGACGCCGCCCCCGATCGGGTGGCGGCCGCCGCGCCCCTGGACGTCGCCCCATCCCCCTTGCGGCGGCGTCCGGGGTGCGGCCTGCATGGACCCGGCCGAGGACGGCAACGACCTGCCTGGCCGACTCACACCCGCTGCTTGCCAGCTTCTAGTGCCGGCACCACTAGCGCCCGGCGCCGCCTGGCAGCTCGGCGAGGTCGACGGCATCGGCGGGAGCGGTCAGCTCGACCGGCTCGTTCCAGTCGCTGAAGGCGACCTCGCCGGGTCTCGCGGCGCTGCCGACGAGCTTGAGCGGGAGCGGCTCGCCGGTCGTCGCGACGAACAGCGTCGCGTTGCTGCCGCTGACGCCGACCGCCTCGCGGCCGTCGACCGTCTCGACGGCGCCGACGCGCAGCGGGCCATCGCCGGGGTGGGTCGCCGCTCTCAGCAGCCGCTCCATCTCGGCGAGCTGCCCGACCAGCTCGAATCTCGGATCGTCGGCCGGCACACGCAGCCATCTGCCGCCCAGCCTCGCCGCCGACGTCCGGTCGACGACCTGCGCGAAGAACTCCTCGCCGCCGCGCAGGTGGATCGCGCCGTCGACGACGACGAGCTCGAAGTCGATGCCCTCGCGCGACATGCGGCCGGTCGCGCCTCTCCCTCTGAGGAGGCGCAGCTCCATCGCGACCTCCCCGAGGTCGCCGTCAACGCGGACGGAGTCGGCGGCGCGCGCGGCCCCGCGGGCGGCGTCGAGGATCCGCTCGGCGCTCTGGCCGGCGATCCCGTGGTCGCCGTCCGGCGCCGGCGGGGTCGTCTGCCCGCCGGTCGTCGGCGTCGTGGTCGGCGCCGCCGCGCCGCTCCCGCCGGCGGTCGTTCCGCTGCCGCCATCGTCGCCGCCGCAGCCGGCGGCGGCGAGCGCGATCGCGACGGCGGCCGCCGCGGCGCCGCGGTGCGCCCGCCGGGCGCCGAGCGGCCGCTGTCGCCCGCCGCCGGGCATCGCGGGCGTCTCGGTCTGCTGCTCGATCGGTGACATGGGCCTCCTCGCGGCCGGAGGGTTGCTCGGGATCAGGGCGCCGTCAGCATGGCGCGTCCGCACTGATACCCGCCGGCCGCCGAGCGTGCACGCGCCCGAGGGGGAGGGGAGGGCTAACGGCGCGAGCCCTGCAGCTCGGCGACGTCGATCGCGTCGGCGGGGGCGGTCAGCTCGACCGGCTCGTTCCAGCCGCTGAAGGTGACTCGGCCCGGTCTCGTTCTGTCGCCGACCAGCGCGACCGGCAGCGGCTCGCCCTCGGTCGCGACGTAGAGCGTGCCTCTGTCGGCGGTGATGCCGATCGCCTGCTGGCCGTCGACCTCCTCGACCTCGCCCTTGGTCAGCCTGTCGGCGTCGGGATCGAGCGCCTGTCCCAGCAGCTCCTCCATGTCGGCGATCTCGGCGATGCTGCCGAAGTCGTCGTCGTCCTTCGGGACCTGGAGCCACTTGCCGCTCAGCAGGGCGGCGGCCGCTCTGCCGGCGATCTGCTCGTAGAAGGCGTCGCTGCCCTTGAGGAAGACCTCGTCGCCGACGACGATCAGCTCGAACTCCATGCCGCCCTGGGCCATCGTGCCGGTGGCGCCCTCGCCTCTGACCACGCTCAGGTCCAGTCTGAGGTCCTCCATCTCGCCGCTGACGCGCACGGCGGTCGCCGCTCTGGCGGCCTCCTGCGCCGAGGCGAGGATCTCGTCGGCGCTCTGCTCCTCGACGCCGTTGCCCGCAGCGGTCGCCGGCTCGGTCGCGGCCGTCTGCGCCGCCGTCGCGCCGCCGCCGGCGGCGGTCGTCGCGCCGCCCTCGTCGTCGCCCCCGCAGCCGGCCGCGGCGAGCGCGAGCGCGACGGCGCCGACGCCGAGCGCCGCGCGTCCGCGCGCGAGCAGGCGACGCGGCGGGAGGGCGTCGGACGGGTCGGGCAGCAGGTCGGTCGGGGCCATGGAACTCCTCGGCGGCGGATCGGGGGTGAGACGGGAGCGCCGCACTGTAGCGCGGCCTGCGGCGCGCCACCCGTGCCGCCGCTCAGGGCATCCGCGCGGAGACGATGTCGAAGAAGGTTCTGCGCGTGACGACGCCTATGACGCGGCGCTCGGCGTCGACGACCGGGACGATCAGGACGCGGTGGTGGAGGAAGGTCTCGGCCAGCTCGGCGTCGGAGAAGCCTTCGGTGACGGCGATCGGCTCGCGGTTGGTGTAGTCGCCGACCGGCTTGTCCAGGCAGCCGGAGCGGCGCTCGATCGCGACGTCGAGCGAGTGCGGAACGAACCCGGCGTATCTCAGTTCCTTGATGTAGCCGGGGAAGATCGCCTCGATGAACTCGCGCTCGCCGAAGATGCCGTACAGGCTGCCGCGCGCGTCCTCGACCGGAAGCGCGGGGACGTCGACCTCCTGCAGCGTCTCGACCGCCTCGCGCAGCGGGCGGTCGGAGCGGAGCGTGGGGACGTGGCTGAGGATGCCCATGGTGCTCAGGTGTAGCGCAAGAGGAGGTAGATCGTCGCCAGCACCGTGGAGAAGACGGTCACGGGGACGCCGATCTTGAGGAACTGCACGAAGCCGATCGGCTGGCCGGCGCGCGAAGCCATGCCGGCGGCGGCGACGTTCGCGGCGGCCGAGATGATCGTCAGGTTGCCGCCGAAGCAGGCGCCGAGCGACAGCGCCCACCAGTAGGCGTTGTCGCCGGAGTCGCCGGCGATCGAGTCGACGACGGGGATCATCGTCGCCGTCAGCGGGATGTTGTCGACGATGCCGCCGATGATCGACGAGGACCACGTGATCGCGAGCAGCTCGGCGGTGCGGTCGCCGTCGGTGATCGAGACGATCGCGCCCGTCAGCTCGTCGATCGCGCCGGTGTGCTCGAGCGCGCCGACCATCACGAACAGGCCGACGAAGAAGAACAGCGTCGGCCACTCGATCCCGCCGAGCGTCTCCTGCAGCGACTGGCGGCTGAAGGCGAGCATCGCGGTCGCGCCGCAGAGCGCCACCGTCGCCGGCTCCAGATTGAGCGGCTTGTGGACGAAGAAGGCGACGATCGTGAGGATCAGCAGCGGAGCGAGCCGCTTCAGCTCTCTCGGGTCCTCGATCGAGCGGGACGCGTCGAGCTCGAGCACCTTGTCGCGCATCTCGGGCGCGATGCGGATCCGTCGCCGGAAGGCGAGGTACAGGAGGCAGACGACGACCGCGGTCGAGAAGTAGGCGATCGGCGCCACGTTGATGATGAAGTCCATGAACGAGAGGCCGGTCGCGCTCGCGATCATGATGTTCGGCGGGTCGCCGATCAGCGTCGCGGCGCCGCCGATGTTGCACGCCATCACCTCGATCAGGATCAGCGGGATCGGGTCGATGTCGAACGCGTCCGCCAGCAGGAACGTGATCGGGACCATCAGCAGGATGGTCGTGAGGTTGTCGAGGAAAGCCGACAGGATCGCGGTCGGCACGGCGAGCGCGACGACCAGCAGGAACGGCCGTCCTCTCGACAGCTGCCCGGCGCGGATCGCGATGAAGGTGTAGAGGCCGGTCGCCTCGGTCAGCCGGACGATGATCATCATCCCGGCGAGCAGGCCGAGCGTGTCGAAGTGGATCGCCTCGAGGGCGAGCTCCTGATCGATCGTCTGCGTGAGGAGCAGCAGCGCCGCGCCCACGAGCGCGATCTTGGTGCGGTCGAAGCGCTCGGAGACGATCAGCGCGAGCGCGCCGGCGAAGATGCATATTGAGAGGGCCACGGCCCCACAAGACGGTACGTGCGGAAAGGCACGCAGAACATGGGGGACGCCGTGCATCCCGAATGGGGTCCAGCATGTAGTTAGTTCGACGTTCAGGTCAGCTGCGTCACACTGGAGTCGTGGGCCGCTCCTCTCTGCTGAAGCGCATCTTCGCCCTCAACGTCGCGGCGTTCGTCCTCGCCGGCCTCGTGCTCGCGTTCACGCCCGCGACCGTCAGCGCCGAGATCGCCCGCCTGGAGGCGGCCGTGCTCGTGCTCGTGCTGGCCGCGACCGCCGCGATCGACTTCCTCCTGCTGCGGCGCGCGCTCGCCCCACTGCGGCGGCTGTCGGGGCTGATGGAGACGGTCGAGCCGCTCCACCCCGGCCAGCGGCTGCCGGAGGAGGACTCCTCGCCCGAGGAGATCCGCCGCCTGGCGGTCGCGTTCAACGGCATGCTCGCACGGCTGGAGGAGGAGCGCCGCCGCAGCGTCGAGCGGTCGCTCGGCGCGCAGGAGGCCGAGCGGCTGCGGGTCGCGCAGGAGCTGCACGACGGCATCGGCCAGAGCCTCACGGCGCTGATGCTGCAGATCGACCGCGCGGCGAGAAGAGTGCCGCAGGAGAACCCGCTCCAGGGCGAGCTGTGCGGCGCGCGCGAGGCGGCGCGGACGCTGCTCGGGGAGGTGCGCGAGGTCGCGACGCGGCTGCGGCCGGAGGCGCTCGACGACCTTGGGCTGGCCAACGCGCTGGAGGCGCTCTGCGCCCGCGTCGGCGACCAGAGCGGGATCCCGGTGCGGCTGTCGGTCGACCCGGGCCTCCCGCCGCTGTCGCCGGAGGCCGAGCTGGTCGTCTTCCGCATCGCGCAGGAGGCGCTGTCGAACACGCTCCGCCACGCCGACGCCTCGGCGGCCGAGCTGACGCTGGCGGTCGGCGATGACGGCACGGTGACGCTGCGCGCCGCCGACGACGGCCGCGGGCTCGGCGACAGCGTCCCCGGCGCCGGGATCCAGGGAATGCACGAGCGGGCGCTGCTGCTCGGCGGCACCTGCCAGCTGCGGACGCTGCCGGCCGGCGGGACCGAGGTGGCGCTGAGGCTGCGGACGGCGGAGGTGGTCGCGTGAGCGCGGGCAAGACGACGCGGATCCTGCTCGCCGACGACCACGCCGTCGTCCGTCACGGGCTGCGGCTGGTGCTGGAGGCCGAGCCCGATCTGGAGGTCGTCGCCGAGGCCGGCGACGGCCACGAGGCGATCGAGCTGGGGATGCGCGCCGACATCGACCTCGCCGTGCTCGACGTCACGATGCCGCGGCTGACGGGGATCCAGGTCGCACGCGAGCTGTCGAGACGGCGGCCGGAGCTGCGCGTGCTGATCCTCTCGATGCACGACAACGAGCGCTACCTGTTCGAGGCGCTGCGGGCCGGCGCCGCCGGCTACGTGCTGAAGTCGGTCGTCGACAGAGACCTCGTCGAGGCCTGCCGCGCGGTGATGCGCGACGAGCCGTTCCTGCACCCGCAGGCGGTCAGCGCGCTGATCAAGGACCACGTCCAGCGCGCCGCCGACGGCGAGGCGATACCGGACGACCCGCTGACGCCGCGCGAATCGGAGATCGTCAAGCTCGTCGCGGAGGGCAACACCAGCCGCGAGATCGCCGATCTGCTCGTGATCAGCGAGAAGACGGTCGACCGTCATCGCGCGAACATCCTCGAGAAGCTCGGAATGCGCGATCGCGTCGATCTCACCCGCTACGCGATCCGCCGCGGCCTGGTGGAGCCGTAGGGCGCTTCGGCGTCGCGCAGGCCGCGACGAGGGCGAAGCCCCACACGATCAGCATCCAGCCGATGCCGGGGTTGTGCTCGGCGAAGGCGAGCCAGGCGCCGACTGCCATCAGCCCGAGCGCCGCGACGAGGAAGAGCAGATGTCGTCTGATCCACGCCATGCCATCACCATGGCAGCGACGCACCGGGAACTGAATGCATCCACGGGTGCATTTCGCCGCGGGCGACGGTGCAGGCGCCGCGCTGCGCGGGTGCACGAGCGCACCGCGGGGCCGCGCCTCGCGGCCCCGCGGAGCGGCGGCGCTACGCGCTCTGCTGCTGGGCGGCGTACTCCTCCGGGCCCTGCTCGGCGGCCTGCGGGTCCATCCACATGACCTCCCAGTGGTGGCCGTCGAGGTCATGGAAGCTGCGGCCGTACATGAAGCCGAAGTCCTGCGGCTCCTTCGCGGGGGTCCCGCCGGCGGCGAGGGCGGCGTCGGCGAACGAGTCGACCTCCTCGCGGCTGGCGGCGGAGACGCAGTAGAGCGCCTCGGTCGACTTCGCCGGGTCGGCGATCGGCTTCGTCGTGAAGTCGGCGAAGCGCGGCTCGACCAGCAGCATCACGTACGCCTGCTCGCTGACGATCATGCAGGTCGCCGACTCGTCGGTGAACTTCGGGTTGAACTCGAAGCCGAGCGCTCTGAAGAATCTGATCGAGGCGTCGAGGTCTCTGACGGCGAGGTTGACGAAGAGCATGCGGGACATTCGGGGCTCCTTGGCCGGGGGTTGAACTGCTTCTGCCGGTGTAGACCGGGAGCCGCGCGAAAACTCATCGACCGGTTGGCGCCGCGGCGCTCAGATGCCGAGGCGGCGGTACTCGATCGCCGGGCAGCGATCCATCACGACGGTGAGGCCGCGGGCGCGGGCGCGCGCGGCGGCCGCCTCGTCGACGACGCCGAGCTGGAGCCACGCCGCCCTCGCGCCGATCGCGACCGCCTCGTCGACGTGGACGCCGGCCTCCTCCGAGCGGCGGAAGACGTCGACGACGTCGATCTCGACCTGATCGCGGGCGTCGGCCAGCGTCGGGTAGGCCGGCTCGCCGAGGATCGACAGCGCGGCCGGGTTGATCGGCACGATCCGGTTCCCGCGGGACTGCAGCAGCGCGGCGATCCGGTGGCTGTCGCGGTCGGCGCGCGGCGAGCAGCCGACGACCGCCCACGTGCGCGGGACGGAGAGCAGCTCGCGGATCGCCTCGTCGGAGGCGTTGCCGTCGGTCGTCATGCGGTCCTCCAGCGCCGGCGCGGCGGGCGCGGCTCACGTTCGCCGCGCCGCCGGACCGGCTCGATCTCGTTCATCTGGCGCCCGTCCGTCCGCCGCCGGGCAGCCGGCGCCTCACGTCGCGAACGCCGGCGCCGACCCGCTCCGCGCCGCCGCGGGCGGTCCCGGCCTGGTGGGCGAGCCACCTGCGCGCCCGCCGGGTCGGAAGGTCGTGAGGGCGCGTCAGGTCTCTGCGCGCGTGGGCTCTCAGCTTCTTCGCGAGATCGCCGGCGACGGGCGGGTAGGCGGAGATCGGCTCGCCGTCCTTCCACACGATCACGTGGCGCTGGCCGTCGACGATCGCGGCGCTGAACATCCCGTCGATCTGATCGGCCTCGCCGATCGCGATCTGCCGGTTGCGGACCCGCTCCACGTAGAGCAGGAACAGCGCCAACGCTCTCGGCCCGGCGGTCGCCAGCAGCCAGGAGCGGAAGCGCTTGTTGCGCAGCAGCCGCCAGAGCCAGACGGACCAAGGACCCATGCGCGCAAGGTACCCGGTTCGCGGGCCTGACCGACCTGCCCTCGTCCTCCGCCGCCGCGACGCCGCGCGCCGGATCAATGGCGGTCTGTACAGGCATGTCCTGTACAGACCGCCATCGATCGCGGCTCAGTGGCCGTGCGGGAGGAGCGAGGCGGCCGATCTCGTGGCGATCTGGAGCGCGACCTCCGGCGATCTCGCCTCGCCGCGGACGGCGTAGTTGCCGCCGGCGTACGCGATGAAGTACGTCGCGGTGTGGAGGTCGTCGCTGGAGGCGGTCCGCAGCGCGACGTCGCCGAAGCCGGCGATCGTCGTCGGCACGACGGTCCCGCCGGCGGTCTCCTTCGCGTACTGCCGCTCGCCGCGCCGCTGCCAGCTGCGGCCGCGCGGTCGCCGTGGTCCATCGCCGGGAAGGCGACCGTCGCGTCGTCAGGGTCCGGTGCTGCGGGGCCGGTCGCGACGCTGCGATCTGCGGCCTCCGGCTCGCGGCCGTCGGCGAGCGCGGCCGCGGCCCGCGCCAGGCCGCCGGCGGAGGCGAAGCGGTCGGCGGGCGCCTTCGCGAGCGCGCTTGCGAACAGGTCGTCCCAGCGTGCGTCGAGCGTCGGCACCAGCTCGCGCGGAGACGGGACGGGCGCGTTGACATGCGCCCACAGCTTCGCCGCGTCGTTGTCGCGGCGGTACGGCACCGAGCCGGTCAGCAGCTGGAACAGCAGGCAGCCGAGCGCGTAGACGTCGGTGCGGGCATCGACGCGCCGCCCCTCGATCTGCTCCGGCGTGCAGGAGCCGTCGCAGGTCGCCGCCAGGCAGCCAGCGCATGACGATGTACAGCTCGCCGTCGCGCTCGCCGGCGTCGTGGATCGGCACGACGTGCGGATGGTCGAGGGAAGCGGCGGTCCGCGCCTCCTCCTGGAAGCGCTCGCGGAAGCCGGGATCGCCGGCCAGCTCGGGCGAGAGCAGCTTGAGCGCGACGCGGCGGCCGAGCGCCTCCTGCTCGGCGAGATAGACGACGCCCATGCCGCCGCGACCGATTGCCCGGACGATCCGGCAGCCGGCGACGACGGTGCCGCTGGTCGCGTCCTCGCGCATGCGAGTGGGCATGCTAACCGCGGTGAGCGCGCCGTCGCGCCGGATCGGTCGGGCCCGTCAGCCCCGGTGGACGGCGCACCCGTCGCGCGCCATCACTGTTGATCGGGGCACGGCATGCGTGCCCGAATCAGCAGTGATCGCCCGGGCGGCCTCGTCGCGCCGCCGCGGCTCACGCCGGCGGGCCGGCGGCGATTCGCTCGCGCATCGCGCCGAGCGGGCCGCGGAACCAGCCGAGCTTCTCGATCCACCAGGTGAGGCCGGCCTCGGCGTACGGGGCCAGCAGCGCGGCGCCGGGGCCGTCGGAGAGGCCCTCGACGACGAGGTCGTAGGGGGCGGTCGCGTCGATCCCGGCCGCCGCCCGCTGCTCGCGCACGAAGGCGAGCGCCTCGGCGAGCTGCTCGGGCGCGGGCGTCGCGTCGCGGGGCAGGTCGGCGAAGGTCGGGAAGGCGCCGTCCCAGCGGGCGGCGCGGCGGAACGGCGGCTTCGCCGGCCAGCGGCCCGCGATCCAGACCGGCGGGCGCGGCCGCTGGACGGGGCGGGGGAGGAAGGGCTGGCGCACGTCGACCGTCGCGTGCTCGCCGTCGAACCGGAACGGCTCGCCGCGCCAGAGGCCGTCGACGACCGCGAGCCCCTCGTCGAGCTTGCGCGCCCGCACGCGGGGATCCGGGTCCTCGCCGAAGGCGGCGAACTCCTCCTCGCCCTGGGAGCCGAGGCCGGCGCCGACGACCAGCCGGCCGCCCGACAGCACGTCGAGGCTCGCCAGCTCGCGCGCCAGCTTCGACGGCCGCCGCCGCGCGACCGCGGAGACCAGCACGCCGAGCCGGATCCGCTCGGTCCGGGCCGCGATCGCCGCGACCGTCACGTACGGGTCGGCGACCGGCCAGCCCGGCTCGCGGTAGGCGACGTGGTCCCAGACGAAGGCGCCGGCCCAGCCGGCCGCCTCCGCTTCCCCCGCGAGCTCTACCAGCAGCGGCGGGTCGCCGTACTCGCCGACGTTCGGCAGGCCGACGGCGCAGCGGACGGGGGCCATCGGCGGGTCAGTTGCGGCTCGCGCCGAACAACTGCAGGAAGAAGAGGAAGAGGTTGAAGACGTCGAGGAAGATCGACGCCGCCAGCGGGACCGTCTCGCGCTGGCCGGCGCGGCGCAGCCGGTTGAAGTCGACGAGCGTGTAGCCGGCGAAGACGGCGATGCCGCCGAGCGCGTATATCGTCGTCGCGCCCTCGATCCCGAACAGCACGATCACGAGGCCGAAGGCGAGCAGCGCGAGCAGGCACCAGAACAGCGTGCGGTAGAGGTAGGAGAGGTCGCGCCGTGTCGCGTAGCCCCACGTGCCCATGCCGGCGACGGTCAGGCCGGTCGCGCCGGCCGCCTGCCAGACGACCGTCGGCTCGTTCTCCGCGTACCAGACGACCGTCACGCCGACCGCCAGCCCGAGCAGGAAGCCGAGCCCGAACAGCAGCGCCACCGCGAGGCCCGGCGCGCGCTGGGCGGCGACGTTCAGCCCGACGATGCAGACGAGCGCGCCGATCCACGGCACGACCCACCAGAGGCCGGTCAGGTCGCGGCCGGCCCACGCGCCGAGCGCCGCGAAGCCGCAGGTGACCGCGACGAGGCCCATCACGCGCCCGAACAGCGCGCGCGCCTCGCTCCCCTCGACGATCGGCCGTGCGCCGGGAACGCCGCTGACGTCGTAGCTCATGCGGCCAGTCTTCCCGATCGGCTGGATCTCGGCAAGGTGCGCTGGACGCGGGTCGGCGAGGGGAGGCCGCGCCCGCTCAGGCGCCGGTCGGCCGTATCGCGCGCGAGGTCCGCAGCGGTCTGCCGTCGCGGCCGATCGCGCGCACGGCGACGAGGCGGGCGTCGGTCCGCACGCGCACCGCGGTCTCGAACCCGCTGCGGCGCACCGGTCTGCCGATCGGCCGCAGCTCGTCGCGCTCGTCGCCGGCGAGCACCCGCCAGCGGCGCACGTGGGTCGCGCCGTTCCAGCTCGCCCACACGGTCGTGCGGCGCTCCGCGCGGCGGTGGGCGGCGACCGCCGGCCGCGTCGTCGGCCGGCCGCGCCACGGGAAGCGGAACGCCTGGTAGGTGTCGGCGCCCTCCGGCAGCGCGAGATCGAACAGCAGCCTGCCGTCGCGCGAGAACTCCGAGACCCGCTCCTTGGGCCCCCAGCTGACGAAGACGTTGCCGTTGGGGAGGACCTGCAGGTTGCACTCGGCGCCGGCCAGCAGCCTCTCGGGATGTCTCCACTCGCGCACGAGCGTCGCTCTCATCGCAGCGGTGTCGAGCCGCAGCTGCAGCCCGCGCGACTCGTCGGCCTTCGCCGGCGTCGCCTGGTTGTCGAACAGCGTCAGCGTCCCGTCGGGTTGCAGGCGCGCGTCGTGCTGGAAGGCGAACCTCGTCCCCGGCCCCATCTCGAAGTCGCTCGCCTTGCCGCCGAGCTTCCACGCGATCCTCCCGCTGGGGCGGTCGATCTTGTAGATCGCGTGCATGTTGCGGGCGCTGACGATCAGGTCGCCGCCGGGCGTCTCGTCGATCGAGTTGATGTGGAAGTAGTCGTGCGGCTTGTTCTCCTTGGGACCGGTCATCCCCTCGGTGACCGGCAGGTGGTCGGCGCTTCTCCACTCCCACAGCAGCCTCCCGGTCGCGACGTCGACCTCCTGGATCCGCGACTCGACGATCGTGCCGTCGCGGCCCTGGCCGACGCCGCGCAGGTCGGCTCTTCTCTCGACGTAGACCGGCATCAGCGCGGTGCCGCGCGGCGTCAGCTGGAACTCGTGGTGGTCGGGCAGCTTCGTGCCGACCGAGCGCACGCGCGCGATCTCGCGGTAGCGCGCGTCCATCACGACGTACTCGCCGTGGCCGTGGCCGAGGTGGGTGTTGCCCTCCCACCAGATCAGCACCGGTCTGCCTCTGTAGCGCTGGACCTGCACGGCCGTCGCGGTCTTGTCGCCGCCGACCGGGTGGAACCAGACCGGCTGCCCGCGGTCGTCGACGATCATCGGCCCGTCCTGGCCGGGACCGCGCTTGACGGCGAGGAAGACGTAGCCGGGGGCGACGCCGCGCGCCGGCGTCATCACCGTCAGCGCGTCGGGATCGAGGTCCTGCCGCGAGTGGAACGACTTCACCTGCGGCGGCTCGGGATCGTGCGGCGGCGTCAGCAGCTCCCACGCGGCGAGCCCGCCGGCGACGAGCGCGACGGCGATCCCGAGCGCGGGCGCCGCCGCGCGGCGGCGCGGTCGCCGGGGCGCCGGCGGGCGCGGCGGCTGCGGCTGCAGGGTCGGAGGTCCGCTCGTGCTCATCGGCGGGGAGGAGTCTCCACCACGCACTTAAGGCGCGGATGAGAGTGGCGGCGCCGCCGGCGCCGGGCGCGAGGCCACGGCGCGGACGCTGCTAATGTCATCAGCCGATGTCTTCGGTTGATGACAAAGCGCGGCGGAGGATGGTCGCCGCGCTCGTCTTCGCCGGGCTGACCGTCTCGGTGATGTCGACGCTCGGCACGCCGCTGATCCCGACGATCGCCGAGGAGCAGGGCGTCTCGCTCGACACGGCGCAGTGGATGCTGACCGTCACGCTGCTCGTCGGCGCGGTCGCGACGCCGGTCCTCGGCCGGCTCGGCGACGGGCCGCAGCGGCGCACCGTGCTGCTGGTCACGCTCGCCTCGACGCTGGTCGGCTCGGTCGTCGCCGCGACCTCGCAGACGTTCCCGCAGCTGCTGCTCGGCCGCGCGCTGCAGGGCGTCGGCTACGGCACGGTGCCGCTCGCGATCGCGCTCGTGCGCGAGCACGCGACCGGCGAGCGGCAGCGCTCGGGGATCGCGACGCTGTCGATCACCGTCGCCGTCGGCGCCGGTCTCGGCTTCCCCGTCACCGGCCTGATCGCGCAGACGCTCGACTTCCACGCCGCCTTCTGGTTCGGCGCGCTGTTCGCGGCCGGCTCGACGCTCTCTGTCTGGCTCGCGGTCCCGCGCACGACCGGGCGCGCGAAGCCGGTCTCGCTCGACGTCCCCGGCGCGCTGCTGCTCGCCGGCGGCCTCACCGCGCTGCTGCTCGGGATCAGCCAGGGGGAGTCGCTCGGCTGGGGCTCGCCGGCCGTGCTGCTGCTGTTCGCCGCCGCCGCGGCGCTGCTCGGCGGCTGGGTGCGGGTCGAGCTGCGCAGCGGCGAGCCGCTCGTCGACCTGCGGCTCGTCTCGCAGCGCTCGATCGTCGGCGCCAACATCGCCGCGCTGCTGCTCGCGCTCGGCATGTACATCGCGCTGTCGCTCGTCAACCGCCTGATGCAGACGCCCGAGTCGGTCGGCTACGGCTTCGGCGCGACGCTCGTCACGACCGGCCTGATGCTGCTGCCGCTGTCGCTCGGCAGCCTGATCTCGCAGCCGATCACGCGCCGCGTGATCGCCCGCTACGGGATCCGCGTCGTCCTGCCGGTCGGGGCGCTGGTCGTCGGCGCGACGCTGGCGTGGCTGGCGGTCGCCCACGACAGGCTCTTCGACGTCGCGATCGCGACGGCGCTGCTCGGCGTCGGCGTCGGCTGCTCGTTCGCCGCGATGCCGGCGCTGATCGTCGCCAGCGTGCCGCAGGAGCGGACCGGCTCGGCGACCAGCCTCAACCAGGTGCTGCGCTCGGTCGGCGGCTCGCTCGGCAGCGCCGTCGGCATCGCCTTCCTCACCGCTCACCATCCCGCGGGGCTGCCGTTCCCGGAGGAGAGCGGCTACACGATCGCGTTCCTCGTCGGCGCGCTCGTCTGCTTCGCGACCGCCGGCCTTGCGATCCTGTTGGCGCCGCGCGCCGCCGCGCGCCCCGCGGTCGCGCCGCTGCCGCCGCGGGAGGTCGAGCTGCTGGAGGAGGAGGCCGCGATGGGAGCCGGGGTCGGGCCGAGCGTCTTCGGCGGGGAGCGGACGCGGTGAGCGCCGAATCCGCCCCGCGACCGGGCGCGCGCGGGCACGGCGCCGAGCCGGCGTCCGGCGCGGCCCCGCGCCGCGGGCGCAGACGGGACGCCGAGGCGACCCGGCGGGCGCTGCTGGAGGCGGCCGGCGCGCTCTTCGACGAGCGCGGCTTCGACCGCGCGACGATCCGCGACATCGGCGAGCGGGCCGGCGTCGACCCGGCGCTGATCGCGCGCTACTTCGGCGGCAAGGAGCAGCTCTACATCGCTGCGCTCGCCGACGAGGGGCGGATCGCGAGACGGCAGCCGCAGGTCGCCGACCTGCACGCGATCGCCGAGCGCCTGCTGGCGCGCTGGGATCGCGGCGGCACCTCGCCGGTGCGGCGGGCGCTGTCGGACCCGGCGCCGGCCGATCCCGACCAGCGGGCGCTGCTGCGGCGGATCATGAGACCGGGCGTGATCGACCCGGCGAAGGAGGCCGTCGGGGGCGAGGAGGCGGCCTTGCGCGCCGAGCTCTTCCTCGCGCTGCTGCTGGGCGTCTCCGCCGCCCGCTCCAACGGGACGCTCAGCGCCGTCGCCAACGCCTCGCGCGCCGAGCTGCTGCGCCAGCTGGGGCCGCTGCTCGACGCGCTGGCCGACGCGCCGCCGCGCGCCGACGCGCCCGACGCGCCGCCCGCCGACGCGCCTGACGTCCCGCCGCCCGCGGACGCGGGCGGCTGACGCTCACCCGTCCCGCTCGCCCGGCCGCGCGCGCAGGCCGTCGAGCACGATCGCGACGTAACGGCGCCAGTTGACGACGCCGGCCTGCACGATCGACGCGAGCGCGGCGTAGAACGGCGGCATGTCGGTCGCCTTCAGGTCGGCGCGCACGACGCCGGCGGCGTGGGCTCTGGCGAGCAGCTGCTCGGTCAGGTCGAGCATCTCCTCGACCTGGTCGCCGGCCGGGCCGACCGGGCCGCCGCCGACCAGCGGCCCGCTGCCCGCGACCGAGGCGACGAGCTCGGCGTAGCCGCGGTCGCGCTCCTGCATCGAGCCGCAGAACTCGAACGAGCGCTCGAGCGCGCGCCACGGGTCGGGGTCGACCAGCAGCTCGTCGCGGATGAACGCGAGGATCTGCTCGAAGCGCTGCTGGACCATCGCCTGCGCCAGCGACTCCTTCGTCGGGAAGTGGCGGTAGACGGTCCCGACGCCGACCCCGGCGCGCCTGGCGATGTCGTCCATCTGCGCGTCGCGGCCGTCCTGGGCGAAGGCGGCGCGCGCGGCGTCGAGCACCTTCAAGCGGTTGCGGGCGGCGTCGGCGCGCAGCGGCCTCGCCGCCGGGCAGGGGCCGGGCGGCGCCGTCGCGTCGGCTTGGGGGTCGTGCAGCGCGTCGGGCGTGGTCGCGTCGGGCGCCGTCGCGCCGGCTTCCGGTTCGGGGATCGCGGGTGGGGTTGACAAGCGGAACCGTGCCTCCGTATCGTGCCTGAAAGGAACCGGAGTTCCGGTTCCATATGCACATCTTACCCTTGGAGAAGCCCTGATGTCCGACACCGTCCCGGCCCAGGACGGGCTCGATCCCAAGCGCTGGGCCGCGCTCGTCGTGCTCGCGATAGCGCAGTTCATGGTCGTGCTCGACGCCTCGATCGTGAACGTCGCGCTCCCGTCGATCCAGTCCGATCTCGACTTCACCGACTCCTCGCTGCAGTGGGTCGTCAACGCCTACACGCTCGCGTTCGGCGGCTTCCTGCTGCTCGGCGGCCGCGCCGCCGACCTGTTCGGCCGCCGGCGCGTCTTCATCGCGGGCCTCGGCCTCTTCTCCGTCGCCTCGCTCGCGGGCGGCTTCTCGACCACCTCCGAGCAGCTGATCGTCGCCCGCGGCGTGCAGGGGCTCGGTGCGGCGATCGTCTCGCCGGCGGCGCTGTCGATCGTCACCACGACCTTCACCGAGGGCGCCGAACGCAACAAGGCGCTCGGGATCTGGGGCGCGCTCGCCGGCGCCGGCGGCGCGGTCGGCGTGCTGCTCGGCGGGATGCTGACCGAGTGGGCCGGCTGGGAGTGGGTCCTGTTCGTCAACGTCCCGATCGGCCTCGCCGCCGCGATCGCCGCGCCGCGCTGGGTGCGCGAGAGCCACGGCCACGAGAGAACGAGCATGGACATCGCGGGCGCCGCGCTCGTGACCGGCGGCTTGATCGTGCTTGTCTACGCGCTCGTCGACGCCGAGAGCGCCGGCTGGGCGTCGTTCCAGACGATCGGCCTGCTGGCGCTGTCGCTGGCGATGCTCGCCGCCTTCGCGTTCGTCGAGCTGAAGGTCGTCAGGTACCCGGTGATGCCGTTGAAGATCTTCCGCAATCGCAACGTCGCGAGCGCCGACGCGGTCGCGCTGCTGGTCGGCGCGTCGCTCTTCTCGATGTTCTTCTTCATCTCGCTCTACCTGCAGCAGGTGCTCGGCTACTCGGCGCTGAAGGCCGGCCTCTCCTACCTGCCGCTGGCGCTGACGATCATCGTCTCGGCCGGCATGGCCTCGCAGCTGGTGACGAGAGTTGGGACGAAGCCGATCCTCGTGCTCGGGCTGGCGCTGACGGCCGTCGGGCTGCTGCTGTTCTCGTTCGTCTCGGTCGACGGCACCTACCTCGGCGACGTGCTCGTCCCGTCGCTGATCGTCGCGGCCGGGCTCGGCTTCTCGTTCGTGCCGCTGACGATCACGGCGGTCGCCGGCGTGACCCACCACGAGGCGGGCCTCGCCTCCGGCCTCATCAACACCGCGCAGCAGGTCGGCGGCGCGCTCGGGCTCGCGATCCTCTCGTCGATCGCCAACTCGCGGCTGAACGACGTCGCCGGCGTGCCGCCGAATCCGGAGCTGCTGCCGAAGGGGCTGACGGAGGGATTCCAGCTCGCCTTCCTCGTCGGCGCCGGCTTCGCCGCCGTCGGCATCCTGATCGCCCTGATCGCCGTGCCGCGCGTCGGCCGCGAGGAGCTGCCGCAGGAGGGGGCCGCCGCGGCGGCGTGAGTCCCATCTGTGCGCTGTAGACGGGCGATTCGCGGTGGGAGTACAGTCGCGTCGTACCGCGTGTCGGTGCCCCGGGCGGGCGTCGGGGCCGACTCCCGCCCGAGGCTGTGTTGGGTTGTGTGGGCGCTACCTGCGGCTCATCCGGTCGATGACCAGGATGGCATGCAGGAGCGCCCACGCCAGGACAAGCACTGCTATGTCCATTCCACCTCCTCTCTCCGCGTGGGGAGCCGCCGGTCGGCCCCGTGCGGGCGGTCCCGAGAGGGGAGGTCCAACACCAACGCCCGCCATTCTCCGAAAGGTCGTGTGGCGTCTCCACAACCTGTTTGCCGCAGCACTGCGGAGGAGCGGCGGAGACGAACGCAACGCACGTGGAACGCCTGCCCGGTGGGCAGCGCCGCGATGCGAGACGGGGGCGGCGCGGTACGCTCGGAGGCGTGGAGCAGCCGCCGCTTCGTGCCAGTGACGCCGACCGCGACCGCGTGATCGCGCTGTTGCGCGAGGCGTCGGTCGACGGGCGGCTGACCGTCGAGGAGCTGGCCGAGCGGGCGGAGCAGGCCGAGGACGCGAGAACGGTCGCGCAGCTGCAGTCGATCGTCGCCGACCTGCTGCCGGCCGGCGCGTCGATCCCGGTCGCGCCGCTCGGCGGCGGGCTCGCCGAGGTGACGACCGTCGAGCGCCACCGGGCCGTGCTCGCCAGCCTTCAGCGCCGCGGCCGCTGGCAGCTCGCGCCGCGCAGCCGCTTCGTCGCGACGCTCGGCTCGATCGAGCTCGACCTGCGGCAGGCGATCATGCCCGGGCCCGAGGTCGAGATCGAGCTGAAGGCCGTGCTCGGCTCCTGCCACCTGCTCGTCCCCGAGGGGACCGACGTGCGCGTCAGCGGCGGCAACGCGCTCGGCTCCTGCGAGCTGCACCTCGGCAGCGAGGCGCCGCCGCCCGGCGCGCCGATCGTCCACGTGATCGTCGCCGGCGCGCTCGGCTCGGTCGAGGTGCGCAGCCAGAACCGCTTCGCCGACCGCATCAAGCAGGAGGCGAAGCGCTTCGCGCAGCGGCTGATGGAGTCGCCGCGCGTGCCGCGGCCGCCGACGCCGCGCGCCCCGCGAGCGCCCCGCCCGCCGCGCTGAGCCGCCGCGCGCCCGCCAGGTCGCTGGCCGTCACGGCGCGAACCATGACAAAACGCATGGCGGGGCGGTGGGGCAGCCGCATCGTGCGAGCGGGCTGGCGCCGATACGTTCGGCGGCATGCTGGCCGAGGACCCACCGCAGCCGCAGCCGCAGCCGCAGCCGGCTGCCGCGCTCCGGCGCGAGCGCGGTGCGCTGGCGGCGGCGGGGCTCACCGGCGGGCCGGCCGAGCTGATCGACTTCCTGCTGCCGCTGTGGGCCGGGATCGCGCTCGGCGCCAGCGCGACGGAGGTCGGGCTGCTGGTCGCGCTCGAGATGGCCGTCTCGCTCGTCGCCCGGCCGATCGCGGGCGTCCTCGCCGACACGCGCGAGCGGCGCACCGTCGCGAGCGCCGGCGCGCTCCTCTACGCGCTCTCGTGCGCCGGCTACGCAACCGCCGGCTCGATCGGTCACGCGTACGCGGCGGCGGCGCTCGGCGGCGTCGGCGGCGCGTTCCTGTGGGTGGCGCTGCGGGCGATCGTGAGCGAGCGGCTGCAGGAGGACACGGCCGTCTACCCGCGCCTCATGTCGGCGACCGAGACCGGCACGTGGGTCGCCTTCGTCTGCGGCTTCACGCTGCTCGACCTGATCGACTTCGAGGGCCTCTTCGCCGGCTGCGCGCTCGCCTGCCTCGTCGCCGCCGTCTGGCTGCTGGCGAGCCCGCCGCGCGAGCTCGCGCTCGCCGGCGCGGGCGCCGGCGCGGCCGGCGTGGGCGTGGCCGGCGTGGGCGTGGCCGGCGCCGGCGCGGCCGGCGTGGGCGCGGCGGATCGGGGCGCGGCTGGCGCCGACGCGGCCGGCGCCGATGCCGCCGGCGTCGCGACGGCGGGCGGGCACGGGGGCGCGCTCGGCGCGGTCGGGCGGCGGCTGCGTCCGATGCTGCTCGCCGTCGCGTTCACGATGGCCGCCGAGGCCGCGGTCGGGCTGCTGCTCCTGCTCCACCTCCAACGCGGCTTCGAGCTGGAGGTCGTCGAGATCGCGTTCGTCTTCCTCCCGGGTGCGATCGCGATGTCGCTGCTGCCCGAGCGGATCCACCGGCTGGTCCTGCGCTTCGGCCGGGCGCGCGTGCTGGCGGCCGGGTCGATCGCCAGCGGCTGCTTCGCGCTGACGCTCGCGTGGGCGCCGAACCCGGTTGCGATCGCCGGGCTGTGGGTCCTGAGCGGCCTCGCGTGGGCGGCGGTGATGCCGATCCAGCAGGCCGTGATCGCCGAGGCCTCCGGCGAGCGGGTTGGCCGCGGCATGGGCCTCTACGAGTCGGCGGCGCTGGCCGGCGGCTTCGTCGGCTCGCTCGGCGCCGGCCTGCTCTACGACGCCGCCTCGTGGCAGGCCGCATGCGTCGTCGCGGCCGCGGTGATCGCCTCCGGGGCGGTGATCGTCCCCCGCTCGGTCCGGATGCTCGGGGTCGCCGACGTCCCGGTCGAGCGTGGCGCCGACGTCGGGGAGGAATGCCGTTCTGGGGGTGATATCCACCCCCAGAACGCCACTCCTCCCGCCGACGCGCGGGACGGGCAGGCGCCGGGGGGATCGCCTGCGGCCGAGCCGGCGCCGCCGCGTCCGCCCGCGACGACCGGCTCGCGGCTGCGCGACCTCCGCTCGCACGCGCTGCTGTACCTCGTCGCCCAGGTCTCGCTCGTGCTGGTCGGCTCCTCGTGGCTGTTCGATCTCGCAAGCGGCGACGGGTCGCTGCTGAACGGCGGCGGCGGGGAGGGGCTCGACGGGGTGCTGACCGGCGTCGGGCGCGTCTGGACGGTCGTGCTGGCCTGCGACGCCCTCTGGACGCTTGCGGTGGTCGCGCGCGCTCGCGCTCGCGCCCGCGCCCGCGCCCGGCGCGAACGCTAGGAGCCGGGCTCCTCTCCCGCGCCACGCGACGCGGCGGCGCCGGCCCCGCTCAGCGGCTCTGCCGCTCGCCGCGGCGCGCCAGCCGCCGCGCGCGCAGCGGCTCGCCGGCCTCGTCGCGGTTCGGCGCGCCGCCGATCAGGTCGAGCAGGCGGTCGCGGTGGACGGCGAACGGGCGCTCCGGGGAGAAGCGCTTGCGGGCGCGCTCGAGCTTCGCCCCGCGGTAGCGCCAGCGCGCCCACGGCGAGTCGGGCGTCGCCAGCCGGCAGGCGGTGTAGAGCCCGATGAACGGCAGGTGCAGGGCGACGATTCCGAGCACGAAGCGACCCTTCATGAAGGTGATCCCGGAGAGCAGGACGAGCAGCAGAACGGCGCCGATCGAGGCGAAGACGCCGCCCGCGTCGCCGAGGCCGACCGGGCGCACGCCCATCGCGACGATCGTCGCGAAGACGGTCGCGAGCACGACGGCGTCGAGCGAGCTGCGTCCCTCCTTCGCCCAGTAGACGTCCTCGAGGTGGAGCCACAGCGCGAACTCGTCGAGCGTCAGCCCGGCGCCGATCCCGAAGCCGATCGCCGTGATCTGCATCCACGGCTCCTTGAACTCGGTCGCGAAGCCGACGAAGCCGGAGATCAGCAGCAGCGAGATCCCCCACACCAGGTGGTGGATGTGGAGGCCGGCGCCGGTTCTGACGCTGCCGGGCCACCAGCTGACCCGCTCGCTGCGCATCAGGCGCGCGCTCGTGCGGATGAAGCCGAACGACAGCAGGAACGAGATCAGCACGAGCAGTGCCGGCCCGCGCGGCGAGTCGGGCGAGAGGTCGAGGTCGAACGTGATGCCGGCGAAGAGCGGGAACATCTGCGCCGAGAAGGGTAGGGCGTCGGGCGACGGGCGCCCGACGCCCCGACGCTACGGCTTCGGCGCCTGGCGCGGCTCGAGCTGCAGCTCGCGTGCCGCCTCGGGCTGGCCCGACTCCAGCTCCCGCTGCCGCTCCAGCTCGGCGTCGAGCTCGACGCCGAACAGCAGCGCGAGGTTGGCGATCCACAGCCACACGAGGAAGACGATCACGCCGCCGAGCGCTCCGTACGTCGCGTTGTAGCTGCCGAAGTTGGCGACGTAGAAGGCGAAGCCGGCGGAGGCGAGGATCAGCGCGAGCAGGCCGAGCGCCGAGCCCGGCGTGATCCAGCGGAACGTCGGGTGCTTGACGTTCGGCCCGACGTAGGTCAGCAGCGCGATCATGACCGTCGCGATCAGCAGCATCACCGGCCACTTCGCGATGCTCCAGACGTCGACGGCGGTGCCGCCGAGGCCGATCGTGTCGCCGAGCGAGCGCGCGATCGAGCCGCTCACGACGAAGCCGATCGCCAGCGCGGCTATCAGCACGACCATCACGGCGGTGACGGCGAGCTGGAGCGGGCGCAGCTTCCAGAACGGACGTCCCTCCTCGACGTCGTAGACGGCGTTGGAGGCGCGCATGAACGCGCCGATGTAGCCGGAGGCCGTCCACAGCGCCGTCAGGAGGCCGACGCCGAGCAGCGCTCCCGCGCCGCCCTTGTTTCTGACGACGCCGGTGATCGATCTCTCGAGCGTGTCGGCGCTCGAGCCCGGCGCGACGTCGCGGATGATGTCGAGCATCGCGTTGACGGTGCGCGGATACTCGCCGAACAGGCCGATCAGCGCGACGAAGACGAGCAGCAGCGGGAACAGCGACAGCACGCTGTAGTAGGTCAGCGCCGCGGCCCAATCCTGCAGGCCGTCGTCCTTGAACTCCTTGCCGGTCCGCTTCAGCGTCGCCAGCCAGCCGCGCGGCTCGATGTCGGTCGGCGACTCCGGCGGCGTCTCGCCGCGCTCGGCGGCGGCGCGCGCCCGCTCGCGGTCGCTGTCGAGCACGTCGGCCGATTCGCCGGGCCGGCGCTCGACCTCGGGCGCGGTGCCGGGCGCGGTCCCGCCGCGCAGGCGGCCGACGAGACCGCCGGTGCGGTGTCGGGTGCGTGCCATCCGTCCGTCCTCCTAGCGTCCCGTCATGCGGCCGAGCAGGAAGCCCGCGGCGGCCGCGCCGAGCGCGATCAGCGGCAGCGGGTGTGCTCTCGCCTGCTCCGCGGCGGCGTGGGATGCCTGCGTAGCGCGGTCGCTCGCGGCGGGGCCGGCGGCTTCGGCGCGGTGCATCAGCGCCGCCCTCCGCTCCATGGCCCGCCGCCTGGCCACCGCGATCCGCTCGCGTGCCTGCTGCTTGACGTCGGTCTTCGCCGCCAGCGCGGCGACGGTGTCGCCCAGCTCGACGCGCGTCGCCTCGATCTGCTGGCGGATGCGGACAGGATCGCCTTCGGCGATGATCAGTGTTGGCGTGCCGTCCGTGCGCGGGTCGTCGCCCATTGCACGTCCTCCTTCACGGTCTCGACGGTCTGCTCGGGAAGCGGCGGCGTCGCTCTCCTCACCTGGCGCCTGCCGGCCAGCGCCGCGACGCCCGCGACGAGGAACAGCACGGCGGCGACGATCAGCGCCGCGAGCCAGCTCGCGACGGCGAGGCTGAGCGCGAGGATCGCCGCCGCGACGAGCGCGCCGACGCCGTACAGCGCGCACACGGCGGCGCCGCCGAACATCCCGGCACCCCTGCTCGCGCGTCTGCCCTTCTCGGCCAGCTCGGCCTTGGCGAGCGCGACCTCCTCCCGCATCAGCAGCGAGGTCTGGTCCGAGAGGCGCCGCAGCAGCTGCGCCATCGGAAGCTGCGAGAGCTCCGCCTCTGTCGTGCGCGGCCCTGCTCCGTTCGTGCCGATGCCGCTCATCTACGGTCACCTCCGGGGGTTTGCCGACGGCCCTCGTGTACCCGCCCTGCGGCCGGCGACACGCACGTCCGGGCGCACTGACACGCGACGCTCGACGGCGCCTCCGCTGTCGCCGGAGGCCGCGCTACGCTGGAGGACGTCCGCGCGGAAACGCCGCCCCGCGCCGCCGTCCCGTCTTTCGATGCCGGAGCGCCCCCTGCGCGGACGATCGTCATGCGCAGGTCGCCAACCGTCATCACGCTGCTCGTCGCGCTCGCGCTGATCGCCCTGCCGGTCGCCGCCCACGCCTTCGCGCGGACCTCCGCGCCGGCGGCCGAGCGGGGGCCGGGGGAGCCGGGCCGCGCGTCCGCACCGACCGCCGCTGCCGTCGGCGGCGCGCCGGCCGCCTCCCGCGCACGGGCGGCGGCGAGCGAATCGAGCCCCCTGGCCGGCCCGCCGGCGCCCGAGCACGGCGCCGAGATCCTGCTCGCGCCGCAGGTCGCGCCGCCGTTCGCGAACGCCCGCGCGGTGCGCAGAGCGGCGCGCGCGGCGGCGCTCGCCGCGGCCGCCGCCGAGGAGGCCGACGTGCTCGTCGACAAACGGCGGGGCCTCGGCGCCCGCTACCGCCCCCGCGACCTCGTCGTCCCGCGGGTCGCCTTCCTCGCCGGCACCTCGCGGGAGGGCCGCCACCTGCGCCGTCCCGCCGCCCGCGCGCTGGAGCGGATGTTCGCCGCCGCCCGCCGCGACGGCGTGCGGCTGGCGGGCGTCTCGGGCTTCCGCAGCTTCGCCTCGCAGCGCGACCTGTTCGCCGGCTACGCGCGCGAGCGCGGCGTCGAGAACGCCGCGCACGTCAGCGCCCGCGCCGGCCACAGCGAGCACCAGACCGGGCTCGCGGTCGACATATCTGGCGCGAGCGGCCGCTGCGCCGCGACCGCCTGCTTCGCCGGCACGCGGCCCGCGCGCTGGCTCGCCGGCCATGCCCACGAGCACGGCTTCGTCGTCCGCTACCCGCGCGGGCGCGAGCACGTCACCGGGTACGACTACGAGCCGTGGCACCTCCGCTACGTCGGCGCCGCGCTCGCCCGCGAGGTCCGCGACAGCGGCCGCACGCTCGACGAGCTGCTGCCCCGCTGAGCGCAGCCGCCTCGTCCGGGTGACCCCGGAATCGCCGCCACGGCGGTCGATCCCGCGGTCATCGCTCACCCTCGACCTGAGGGTGAGGTCCGTCGCTATCTGACGTGCACGCCCGAGATCGCGCGCGCGATCACGAGCCGCTGGATCTCCGAGGTGCCCTCGAAGATCGTGTAGATCTTCGCGTCGCGGTGCCAGCGCTCGACCGGGTACTCGCGCGTGTAGCCGTTGCCGCCAAGGATGTGGATCGCGCGCTCGGTCGCCCACACCGCGACCTCGCCGGCCTTCAGCTTCGACATCGACCCCTCGGCGTTTCTGAACGGGATCTGGTTGCGGCCCATCCAGGAGGCGCGCCAGACGAGCAGGCGGGCGGCGTCGATCTCGAGCTTCATGTCGGCGAGCGCGAACGCGATCGCCTGGTTCTCGATGATCGGCCGGCCGAACTGGACGCGCTCTCTCGCGTAGTCGAGCGCGTACTCGTAGGCGGCGCGCGCGATCCCGAGCGCCTGCGCCCCGACCGTCGGGCGCGACGCCTCGAAGGTCGCCATCGCCGCCTGGCCGCGTGACTTTCTCCCCTCGCGGGCGCGCGCGAGCCGCTCGTCGAGCTTCTCCTTGCCGCCGAGCAGGCAGGAGCCGGGGATGCGGCAGTCGTCGAGGAAGACGTCGGAGGTGTGCGAGGCGCGCAGGCCGTGCTTTCTCAGCTTCGTGCCCATCACGAGGCCGGGGGTGTTCGGCGGGATCACGAACGACGCCTGTCCGCGCGCGCCGAGCTCGGGCTCGACCGAGGCGACGACGACGTGGACGTTGGCGATGCCGCCGTTGGTCGCCCACGCCTTCTGGCCGTTGAGCACCCATGTGTCGGTCGCCGCGTCGTACTTCGCGCGCGTGCGCAGCGCCGAGACGTCGGAGCCGGCGTCGGGCTCGGAGACGCAGAAGCAGGCGACCTGCGGGTCCTCGGGCGTGCCGAAGCACTGCGGGATCCACTCGCCGATCTGCTCTCCGGTGCCGTTGGCGAGGATGCCGGCGGCGGCGAGTCCGGAGCCCATGATCGCCATGCCGATGCCGGCATCGCCCCAGAACAGCTCCTCGTTGACGATCGGCAGCGTCAGGCCGCTCGGGTCGGCGAAGAACTGCGCGAGGCCCTCGAAGCCGTAGAGGCCGATCTTGGCGGCCTCCTGGATGATCGGCCACGGCGTCTCCTCGCGCTCGTCCCACTCCGAGGCGGCGGGGCGGACGACGTTCGCGGCGAAGCCGTGCACCCAGTCGCGCACGTCCTTCTGGTCCTGCGTCAGCTCCAGCGAGAACGGGACGCCGTCGGCGTCGGGGGTCTCGGGCAGCTGCGTGATCGCTTCCATGGCGGCGAATCCTCTTCCGAACGGGGGCGTTTCGACGTCGTGTCAGGCGGCAGGGTAGCGCCGCCGGCTGGCCGGCGAGCCAGTCTGCGGTCGGGGCGCGAGGGCGTGATCGGGCGCGGCGCTGTCGGTCGCGGCCGATGTCGTGACGATGACCTTGGCTGGCTCGGGCACCGCGTGCCCGGTAGGTTGGCGCCCGGCTCTTCAATCCAGAAGAAGGGGTAACGACATGCCGGGGACCGGGGCGGTAGGCCGGCGTGGGAGCGAGCGGCTCCTGCGCCTGTGGTGGGCTGCGCTCGCGCTCGCGCTGTGCGCGCTGACGTGGGCCGGCGCGGAGTCCGCGCGGGCGGCGACGCTGAGCGGCACGGTGTCGGCCGGCAGAAACGCCGACCGCACACCGCTGGAGGGGGCGACGGTGACGTCACCGACTGGATCACCAGATCGCCGGTCGCGACCGTCAGAACCGACGCCGACGGCGACTACGGCATCTTCGTCCCCGACGGCGTCTACGACCTCGACGTCGTGCCGGCCGATCCGGCGATGCGGACGCAGCGCGTCACCGGGATGGTCCTGAGCGGCGCGGTCAGACACGACGTGACGCTGACGTGGGAGGGCTGGGTCCACATCGCCTTGCAGCTCGAGGCGCCGACCGTCTCGGTGGCGGGAGCGGCCGTCGAGGTCGGCGGGCAGACGACGACGACCGGCCCGGACGGCCGCTTCGACCTGTGGCTGCCGCAGGGGACCTACCCCTTCTCGATCGTCGCGAGCGACGGCCGGTGGCAGTACGGCGGCCGGGGGCTGGTCGCCACAGCGGACATCGACGCGTCGGCGACGTTGCCGCCGGAGACGACGCTGACCGTCGGCGTCACCGACGCGCGGGACGGGAGAGCGATCGAGGGCGCCGCCGTGTCGCTGCCGCGCGTGTCGCTCTCGCTGACGGCCGGCGAATTCACCGGCGGCCTCGGCACGCCGCCGCAGAGCGGTGAGACCGACGCCGACGGCGAGGTCGTCTTCACCGCCTTCCTCCGCTCCCACGGGAATGGGTTCGACGAATACGGGGAGGCGAGCGCCGGCCCGCGCTTCGTCACCCAGTTGTTCGACCCCGGCTTCCCCGTCGCGGACGGGCGCGTCGATATCGCGCTCGCCTGGCGGCCGCTCGTGACCGGGACGGTCACCGACGCGAGCGGACAGCCGGTCGAAGGGCTCGAGATCGGCGACGGCGGCGCCGTCACGACCGGCCCCGACGGCACCTTCAGCACCTACGTCGACCCGCGCACCACCCAGGGCATGCTCGTCAGCAAGGTCCGGCCCGACGGGAGAGGCGTCTGGTACATGCGCGTCCCGGTCGACCTGACGAGAGACTCGGTCCGCGACGTCAGACTGCCGCCGGAGGAGACCGACGTGATGGTGCGCGTCGTCGACCCCGACGGCAGACCGATCGAGGGGGCGGTCGTCGCCCCGACGAGCGCGGGCGAGGTGACGCTCGGCGACGGGACGGTCGTCAGAGCGGGCTACGAGCGCACGGGGCTGGTCCCGACCGGCGCCGACGGCCTCGCCTCGTTCCGGCTGTTCGACGAGCTGTCGGCGGACGGCCGCTTCGCCGCGGCTCCACGTCCTGACCTGTCGCCGCGCGGCTTCCTCCAGCGCGGCCCGATCACGACGATCACGCTGCTCGACGACCAGACGTGGGTGACGCTCGCCGGCGTGCTCGCGCCCGAGGGCGAGCCGCTCGCGGGCGCGACGGTGACGCTCGGCGGCGAGACGGTCACGACCGACGCCGACGGCTGGTTCATGTTCACCGTGCAGCCGGGCGAGCACGCCTTCGGCGGCGAGTGGAGAGCGGCCGACGGTGCGGTCTTCCGCTTCGCCGATCCGACGCTCGACGTCGGCGCCGACCAGCTGCGGACGCTCAGCTGGAGCCCGCGCACGCCGCGCACGGTCGCCGTCGTCGACCAGGCCGGCAGACCGGCGGCCGGCGCCGTCGTGACGCTCCCCGACTACGCCGACGCGAGCGCGCCGGGCGAGGTCCCCGCCGGCACGGTGCTGACCACGAGACTGCCGTCGGTCGTGACCGACGCCGACGGGGAGGCCGTCTTCCAGATCCCCGCCGACGCCGAACCGAGCGCGCCGAACGGCACCGTCGACCCGCCGTCCGGCTCGCCGGTCCCGCCGGTCTCCTTCCCGGCGTTCACGCCGGAGGGCGCCGACCACGTGCTGGTGAGACTGCTCGACCCGGGCCCGTCGATCGCCCTCGACGTGGTGCCGCCGCCGTCGGCCGGCGACTGGTGGACGGTCGCGAGCGTCGCCGTGCAGGTGACGGCGACCGATGCCGCCGGCGTCAGATCGCTGTCGTGCGCCGTCGACGGCAGCGTCCGCAGATTCGCGCAGACCGGCGATGCGACGACGCGCAGCGGCAGCTTCGACGTCAGAGGCGAAGGCCGCCACGTCGTGACGTGCGCCGCGACCGACGCGCTCGGCAACGAGAGCGACGGCTCGCGGCCGATCGGGATCGACCGCGGGAACCCGTTCGCGCCGACGCTGTCCGCCGACCGCCCGGCCGACTCGGCCAACGGCTGGTTCCGCGACACCGTCACCGTCTCGACCGCCGACGACGGCGATCGGATGCTGGCCGACGGGACCGCGGGCAGCGGCGTCGATCCGGACAGCGTCCCGGCGCCGCAGACGTTCGCCACCAGCGGCAGGCACATCGCGTCGGGCGCGGTCAGGGACCGTGCCGGGCGCGTCTCCCCGACGCGGTGGCTGACGGTGAAGGTCGACGCCGACGCCCCGTCGAACACGCTGCACTGCCCGGCCGGGGCGGTCACCGTCGGCACGAGAGCGAAGGCGACGTGGGCGGCCGCCGACGCCCAGTCGGGCCTGCAGGGCCCGAGAACCGGCAGCGTCGCGCTCGACACCTCCTCAGCCGGCTCGTTCGAGGTCGCGCACACGGCCGTCGACCGGGTCGGCCACAGAACGACCTCCTCGTGCACCTACGAGGTCGTCTGACGCGACGGGTGAGGCGGCGGCGTCGCGCCGCCGCCCCGCCGGTCGGCCCTACAGCCAGCCGCGCTCCTCGGCGACGCGGATCGCCTCGATCCGGCTGCCCGCGCCGAGCTTGCCCATGATCGTCGACAGGTGATTGCGGACAGTGCCGTGGGAGAGGTGCAGGGTGCCGGCCAGCTCGGCGATCGTGCCCTTGGTGCGGGCGGCCGCGAGCACCTCGCGCTCGCGCGCCGTCAGCGGGTTCTCGCCGGCGCTGAGCGCGGCGGCGGCGAGGCCGGGGTCGACGATCCGCTCGCCGGCGACGGCGCGGCGGATCGCGGCGGCCAGCTCGCTCGCCGGCGCGTCCTTGAGCATGAAGCCGGCGGCGCCGTCCTCCATCGCCCGCCGCAGGTAGCCGGGACGGCCGAAGGTGGTGAGGATCACGACCTTGCAGGCGGGCATCGCCGCGTGCAGCGCGGCGGCGGCGTCGAGCCCCGTCATCCCCGGCATCTCGATGTCGAGCAGCGCGACGTCGGGCCGGGTGGTCGCGGCGGCGGCGACGACCTCGTCGCCGCGGCCGACCTCGGCGACGACGACGATGTCGCGCTCGAGCCCGAGCAGGCTCGCGAGCGCGCCGCGGACCATCGCCTGGTCCTCGGCCAGCAGGACGCGGATCACGGCCCGCTCCTCGCCGGCGATCACGCCGCCGCTCCGGCCGCGAGCGGCACCGTCACGCGCAGGCGGAAGCCGCCGTCGGGCGCGGCGCCGGCCTCGACCGTCCCGGCCAGCAGCGACGCCCGCTCCCGCAGCCCGTCGAGCCCGTTGCCGGCGCTGCCGCGGCTGGGTGCGCCGCCGTCGGAGCCGCGGCCGTCGTCGTGGATCTCGGCGCTGGCGGCGCCGGCCGCCGGATCGGGGACGATCGCGATCTCGCAGCGGCGGGCGCCGCTGTGGCGGATCACGTTCGTCGTCCCCTCGCGCACCGTCCACGCGAGCAGCGCCTCGACCTCGGCCGGCAGCTCGCCGTCGCGCTCGCGCTCGCGCACGCGCATCTCGATCCCGGCGGCGTCGAGCGCGACGCGCGCGCCGGCCAGCTCGCCGGCGAGCGTCGGGCGGCGGTAGCCGCTGACAGTCTCGCGCACCTCGCCGAGCGCGTCGCGCGCGACGCGCTCCAGCTCGCCGACGTGGCGCCGCGCCTCCTTGGGGCGATCGGGCAGCAGGCGGCCGCTCAGCTCGGCCTTCAACGTGATGACCGAGAGGCTGTGCCCCAGCAGGTCGTGGAGATCGCGCGCGAACCGCTCCCGCTCGGCCTCGACGGCGAGCTGCTCGATCCGCTCGTGCGCCGCCTGCAGCTGCATGTTGGCGTGGATCAGCCGCCCGAGCGCGAGCATCAGCGCCCCGACGCCGAGCGCGGTGACGCCCCACGAGACGGCGTTCGCGACGCCCTCGTGCAGGTTGAGCACGGTCGCGAGCGCGACGAAGGCGAACAGCAGCGGCGCGCCCTGCCGCGGCTCCAGGTGGATGCCGGAGATCACCGAGCCGTAGGTGAAGAGGATCGCCCACGAGGGCGAGACGACGAGCGTCAGCACGATCCCGGCGAGCGTGATCGTCGCGAGCGCGGCGTGGACGCGCCGGTCGGCGTGGGGAGGTCGTCTGCCGCCGATCCCGTCCAGGTAGGCGAGCAGCGCGGCGCCGAACAGGACGACGCAGAGGGCCACTCTCCACGCCGTCTGCGACGAGGTCGCCGTGTTGATGATCGGGATCGCCAGCCAGCCCATCCCGAGCACGACGCCGAGCACCTGGCTCGCGCGGCTCCCCTCGTCGAACGGGAAGGGGTCCCGGGGCTCGAACGGGTGACAACGCTGCTCCATCGCGTCTGCCAGCGTACGACGGCGCCCAGCGACACGGAAGTGGCGCCCGTCCCGATCTCCCCATGACATCCGTCAGGGGCGGCGACCTCCAGGGGCCCCGCGGCCCGATGCGATACTCAGGGCATGTCGATCGAAACGCCAGAGGACCTCGCCGGGCTGAAGGCGGCCGGCGCCGTCGTCGCCGCCACCATCAGAGCCTGCCGGCAGGCCGTCCGGCCCGGCGTCACCACCGCCGACCTCGACGCCGTCGCCGCGAAGACCTTCGCCCGCCACGGCGCCCGCTCCGGCCCGTGGCTGACCTACCGCTTCCCCGGCACGATCTGCATCTCGGTCAACGACGAGGTCGTCCACGGGATCCCCGGCTCGCGCCGCCTGCGCGACGGCGACCTCGTCAAGCTCGACGTCACCGCCGAGCTGAACGGCTACTACGCCGACGCCTGCGTCTCGGTCCCGGTCGGCAAGCCGAAGCCGGCGAGCGCCCGCCTCGCCGCCGCCTCGCAGGCGGCGCTGCGGAGAGGGATCGACGTCGCCCGCGCCGGCGCCCCGCGCAGCGCGATCGGCGCCGCGGTCGAGGCGGAGGTCGAGAAGCGCGGCTTCCGCGTCATCCGCGAGCTGACCGGCCACGGCATCGGCAAGAGACTGCACGAGCGCCCCGACGTGAAGAACTGGCCCGACCCGGCCGACGACGACCCGCTGACCGAGGGGCTCGTGATCACGATCGAGCCGATGATCGCGGCCGGCTCGCCGGAGATCGCCGAGCTCGACGACGGCTGGACGATCGTCACGCTCGACGGCGCCCGCTCGGCCCATTTCGAGCACACGATCGCGATCCGCAGGGACCAGCCGGCGCTCGTGCTGACCGCCTGACGCTGCGGCGTGCGCGCGGGATTCCGGGCTGCCCGCGCGGCGCTCGACCCGGCGTCGCTCCGGCTCCGCCGCGCCCGTAGGATGTGATGCATGGGCGAGCAGCAGCAGGCCGACGGCGAGCTGACGATCGACGAGCTCGCGCGCGTCACCGGGATGACCGTGCGCAACATCCGCGCCCACCAGTCGCGCGGGCTGCTGCCGCCGCCCGAGGTGCGCGCCCGCACCGGCTACTACGGCCCCGAGCACGTCGCGCGCCTCGCGCTGATCCAGGACATGCAGGCCGAGGGCTTCAACCTGAAGGCGATCGAGCGGCTGATCACCGCCTCGGGCGGGGGCGACCAGCTGCTCGACTTCGGCCGCGCCGTGCTGACCGCCTTCGCCGACGAGGAGCCGGAGCTGATCACGCGCGAGGAGCTGGAGGCGCGGATAGGCGGACCCGACCCGAAGGCCCAGAAGAAGGCCGAGCGGCTCGGCGTGATCCGCCAGATCGCCGGCGACACCTACGAGGTCCCCAGCCCGACGCTGCTGCGGGCCGGCGCCGAGCTGATCAGGATGGGCGTGCCGGCGATGCACGCGCTGGCGGTCGCCGACCAGATCCAGCGCAACACGAAGGCGATCGCCGAGGCGTTCGCGAGACTGTTCATCGTCGATCTCGCCGGCGGCAACATCGACCCGGAGAGACGGACGCCGGAGGAGTGGGAGCAGCTCGGCGAGGCGCTCGCCAAGCTGCGCCCGCTGGCGACCGAGGCGGTCGCCGCGGGCTTCCAGCAGGAGATGACCGGCGTGATCGAGAAGCAGCTGCAGAAGGTGCTCAAGCACCCGGAGGTGCTCAAGCGCCCCGAGGTGCTGAAGCGGCTGGCCGGCTGACGCCGCCGCCGTTCCCGCCGCCTCCGCCCTCGCCGCGCCCGAGCGCCGCGAACCCCTCGCGCCACGAGCGCCACCGCGGCGTCCAGCCGAGCTCCTGCCGCGCCTTCGCGTTCGAGGAGCCGCGGATCTCGCAGGTCAGCGCGACGAGGTGGGCGCCGAGCAACCGCCCGACCCAGCGCGGCACGTGCCGCGGCGGCGGCGCGCCGATCGTGCGCGCGAGGTACGGCAGCCAGTCGCGCAGCGGCGCCGGGTCGTCGTCGCAGATGTTGTAGACCTCGCCCGGCGTCCAGCGGGCGAGCGCCGCGACGGTCGCCGCGGCGGCGTCGTCGATCTGCGCGAACGACCAGATCCCGCCGCCGTCGCCGACGAGCGGGAACTTCCGCCTCATCACCAGCTCCCACTGGTCGCCGCCGGGCGCCATGCCGGTGCCGGGGCCGTAGAAGCCGCCGTAGCGCAGCGCGACGCCGCCGGCGGCGGTCACGTCGGTTTCGAGCCGGCGGATCGCGTCGAGCGTCGTGCGCATCTGCGCCGGCGGGTCGGGGTCGAGCGGGTCGTCCTCGTGCTTGACCGGGCCGCCGCTGCGGGCGTACGGCCAGCCGGTGTAGCTCTGCGCGACGACCTTCTCGACGCCGTTGCGCCGGGCGGCCTCGAGCAGATGGGCGAGCCCTTCGGTGCGCAGGCGGTTGGTCTGCTCGAAGGCGCGCGCGAAGCGGCGCAGGTCGGTCAGGCCCGAGAGCGCCGTCATCTCGTGGACGATCGCGTCGGGGCGGGCGGCGGCGACGGCGGCGAGGACGGCGTCGCGGTCGAGGCCGTCGACCACGACCGGCTCGGCGCCGAGATCGCGCAGCAGCGACGCCTTCGCCGGGCTGCGGGTGGTGCCGACGACCCCGTGGCCGGCGGCGGTCAGCTGGGGGACGAGCGACCGGCCGAGCGCGCCGGTGGCTCCTGCGAGAAAGATCTTCATGCCCCTTCGACGAGACGAGCTGGCAGGCTGTGACGGGTGGAGACGAACGAGCGACTGCGGCGCCTGGCCTTCGACGTCGGCTACCGGATGCTGGGCAGCGTCGCCGAGGCCGAGGACGTCGCACAGGAGACGCTGCTGCGGCTGCACGGCGCCGAGGGCGTCGCCAACGCGGAGGGCTTCGCGACGACGGTCGCGACGCGCCTGTCGATCGACGTGCTGCGCTCGGCGCGGGTCCGCCGCGAGACCTACGTCGGCTCGTGGCTGCCGGAGCCGCTGCTGGCGGCGGGCGCCGACGCGCCGGCGCGGGTCGAGCAGGAGGAGACGGTCTCGCTCGCCTTCCTGGCGCTGCTGGAGCGGCTGACGCCGGAGGAGCGGGCGGTGCTCGTGCTGCGCGAGGCGTTCGACTACGGCTACGGCGAGATCGCCGCCGTGCTCGACCGCAGCGAGGCGAGCTGCCGCCAGCTGCTGAGCCGCGGCCGCCGCCGGATCGACGCCGACCGGCCGCGCTTCGACGCCGACCCCGAGCGCCGCGACGAGCTCGCCGCCCGCTTCCTCGACGCCGCGCGCGACGGCGACCTCGAAGGCCTCGTCGCGCTGCTGGCGGACGACGCGGTGCTGGTCGGCGACGGCGGCGGCAAGGCGCGCGCGATCGCCGCGCCGCTGGTCGGCGGCCGCGCCGTCGCCCGCGCGCTGGCCGCCTTCACGCGCCTGGGCGCCGGGTGGGGCGTCGCGCTCGAGCCGGCCGTCGTCAACGGACAGCCGGGCCTGCGCGCGCTCGACCGCGACGGCCGGATCGTCAGCGTCGTCGGCCTCGACATCGCCGACGGCCGCGTCGTCCGCCTCAACTCGATCGTCAACCCCGACAAGCTCGCCCACCTTGGCCCCGTCTCCGACGTCGCCCTGCGCCCGTCGGGGAGGCACGCGCGGTAGCGCGACGCCCGAACGTACGCCGTGCTCCGCGAAAAACTGCACATATGAGTGTAATAATGCGCTTATGTGCGATACGGTGCACACATCGACCTCTCCCGTCCTTACAGCGCTGTGTCACCGGGGCTGGCCGGCGACGTGCTCGCCGTGCTCGCCGGCACGACCCGCCCGCTGACCGGGCGCGAGGTGGCGCGGCTCGCCCGCCGCGGTTCGCCGCGCGGGGTGCTCACGGCGCTCGACCGCCTGGTCGAGCAAGGACTCGTCGCCCGGGCGGAGGCGGGGCGCGCGATGCTCTACACGCTGAACCGCGACCACGTCGCCGCGCCGGCGGCCGTCGCGCTCGCGCAGCTGCGGTCGGAGGTGGTCGAGCGGGCGCGCCGCGAAGTCGCCGCGTGGCAGATCGCCGCGCAGCACGCCTCGGTCTTCGGCTCGTTCGCGCGCGGCGACGGCGACGTCGGCAGCGACATCGACCTCTTCGTCGTCCGGCCGGCCGGCGTCTCGGCCGACGACGCCGACTGGCGCGAGCAGCTCGATCGCCTCGCCGAGCGCGTCCGTGCCTGGACCGGTAACCACGCGAGCATCGCCGAGGTGGCGAGCGACGACCTCGCGCGCCTGCGGGAGGATCGCCCTCTGATCGTCGACGAGCTGTCCGCCGACGCGATCGCGCTCGCAGGTCCCGAGGCGCTCCAGCTCTTTGAGAGGGATGCGCGATGAGCCGCCGCGGCGGGCGCACCCAGGTCTGCTCCGCGGCCGACGCGCGCTCGTCTCACGCACGCGAGCAAGTTCCTCGAAGTTGCGGAGCTCGTCGCGATGGAGGAGCCCGACAACCCCGAGTCCGCGAACGTCGCCGCGTCGCTCGCGGTCCTCGCCGGGATCGCCGCATCCGACGCGGCATGCTGTGCGGCGCTCGGCCGGCGCTCGCGCGGGCAGGATCACCGCGACGCGGAGGCGCTGCTCGGCGAGGTGGTGCCGGGCGGTGATGTGGCAGCGAAGCGGCTGCGGCGCCTGCTCAACCTCAAGGACGCCGCGCAGTATGGGTTCATCCACGTCTCGGGAGCCGAGCTGCGCGCCGTGCTTCGTCAGGCCGAAGCGCTGGTCGACTTCGCGCGGCGCGTGCTGCTGCGGTGACGACGGCGGCGCGCGGAGATGGCGCCGCGCCGGAGCGGCGCGCTACTTGAACTTCGGCAGCGGCCCTCTCGCGTCTCTGACGAGCATGCCGCGGTACATCTTGCGCACCTGGGCGGGGTTGCTGGCGGCGAGGTTGCGGACCTCGCGCCGGTCGCGGCGGAGGTTGTAGAGCTCCGGTCTGCCGCCCTGGGAGTCGGCGACGTACGACCAGTTGCGGTCGCGCGCGAAGACGATCGAGCTGTAGGAGCCGGTGACGTAGTCGCGTCTCTTCTTCGGCTTCTTGCCCTCCAGCAGCGGCATCAGGTTGATGCCGTCCATCCACCGCGGCCGCTTGACGCCGGCGGCGGCCAGCAGGGTCGTCGCGACGTCCTCGGTCTGCGAGTAGAAGTCGGTCTTCTTGCGCGCGCCCCTGCCGCCCGGGTGGCGCAGCATCATCGGCACCTGGATCAGCTCCGGGTGCAGCTCCCAGGCGAACTTCGCGACGTAGCCGCGCTCGCCGAGCAGGAAGCCGTGGTCGCTGAGGAACATGATGACCGTGTCTCTCTCGAGGTCGAGCTCGTGGAGACGCTGCATGAAGTTGCCGAACCAGCGGTCGGCCATCGTCAGCTCGGCGTAGTAGAGCGCCTTCATCGCCTTGATGTCGGCGGAGCTGAGGCCGTTGGCCTTCGCGGTGCCGTTGAGGACCGTGCCCGGCTGCCAGGCGCGGCTGTAGCTGCCGCCGTGCAGCTCGAGGTATCTCTTCGGCGGGTCCCACGGCTCGTGCGGGTCGAAGCAGTCGATCGCGATCGCGAACGGCTTTCTCGACTTCGCGCCCTCCTCCAGCAGCCGCATGCCGGCGGTGAAGACGCGCGCCGGGAGGTAGTCGTCCTCTCTTCTGACCGGCAGCTGGTTGGCCAGGTACTGGCGCATCTTCTGGCCCGAGGAGGAGGTGAGGATCTTCGGCGCGACCCACTTCGCCAGCTCGGCGTCGCTGATCTGCGAGGCGTCGGCGGTGACGGTGCCGGTCTGGCCCTTGATCGGGACGTATCTGTCCCAGTCGCGCTGGAACGGCTTCTGCGAGTCGACCATCACCCACGGCGTGTCGACGGCGTAGCCGGTCCAGTAGCCGGCCCGTCTCAGCGTCGAGATCAGGTTCTCGTCGGGCACCGGCTGCCAGCCCGGCGTGCCCGGCATGTCGGCCGGCTTCTTCCAGTTGCGGAACGGGAAGAGGCGGGTGCCGCCGAAGATCGTCGCGCGCGCCGGACCGGTCGGGAACGACTCGGGGTAGCACTGCGTGAAGCGCAGCGACTCGCGCGCGAGCGCGTCGAGGTTCGGCGTGTGGGCGTTGCGGCGGCCGTAGGAGCCGAGCGCGTCGGCGCGGACCGAGTCGATGATGACGAGCAGCAGGTTCGGGACGTCGCCCTTCTTGACCTTTCTCGCGAACCGCTGCGGCGTGCGCGGCTTCGCCGCGACGGTCGCGGCGACGTTCGACGCGCTGACGGTCGCGGAGCCGCCGCCGCCGTCGCCGCTGCCGCAGCCGGCGATCCCGAGGACGCCGACGCCGGCGGCGCCGACGCCCGCGCGGCGCAGCAGTTCTCGTCGATCGATCTCGTTGGGCATCAGGCCTCCGGCGGCTCGGGTGCGTCGTGGGGGCGATCCGGGCCGGGTCGGCCGGTCCTGGATTTCAACCCATCGGGGCCGCGAAGGATGCGGCGACGCCCCATGTTAGGAAACGCGCCCGCCGGACCCCGCCGCACGGAGCGGCGAGGTCCGTCGCCGGACGAGGGCGGCGGCCGACCTCCTCCGCCGCCCGGGGGCGGGGCCGCGCGTCGCGGTCAGCTCGCGGACCGGGCGGCGCGCGGGTTCGGGAGCGGGGTCAGCGCCGGCTCGATCTGCGCCCGCAGCGGCTCCAGCCGCGGCGGCAGCACGAGCGACTCGCCGAGGCGCTCCAGCGGCTCGTCGCTGGTGAAGCCCGGCCCCAGCGTCGCCAGCTCGAACAGCACGCCGCTCGGCTCGCGGAAGTAGACGCTTCTGAACCAGAAGCGGTCGACGAGGCCGGAGGTGTGGCGGCCGGCCTTCGTCACCCGCTCCTCCCACGCCTCGATGTCGTCGTCGTAGCTGGCGAAGGCGACGTGGTGGACGGTGCCGGCCCCCTGCAGCCCGCGCTCGGCCGGCGCCGGATCGTAGGCGTAGAAGCCGCCGCGCCGCTCGCCGCGCGCCTCCCAGTGGAGCTGGTCGTCGTGGTCGGAGATGAAGCCGAGCACGTCGCGCAGCAGCGGGGCCGAGCGCTCGGGCGCGGCGCTGTAGGCCCGCACGCCGGCGAAGCCGCGGATCGCGTGCTCGGCCGGGATGTCGGGGCTGACCGCGGTCAGCGGCTCGTCGCCGCTCTCGTCGACGACCAGCTCGTAGCCGAGTCCTTCCGGGTCGGCGAAGCGCAGCGACCCCGGTCCCTCGCCGACCCGCTCGCTGTCGATCTGCTCGTCGGCGAGCCGCAGCCGCCAGAAGTCGAGCGACGCCTCCGAGCCGACGCGCAGCACGATCGTGTGGATCATCCCCGCGCCGGCGCGCCCGCGGCGGGCGCCGGGGTACTCGAAGAAGGTCAGGTCGGCGCCGGGGCTGCCCTGCTCGTCGGCGTAGAAGAGGTGGTAGACGGTCGGATCGTCCTGGTTGACGGTCTTCTTGACCATCCGCAGCCCGAGCACGCGCACGTAGAAGTCGACGTTGCGCGGGGCGTCCCCGGTGATCGAGCTGATGTGGTGAATGCCTTCCAGCTGCACGTCGCCCTCCATTGAGTTGATTGCGCAAGCAACTATAGCGCTGCGAGGGGACCACTGTCGTCCTGGGCACGGCATGCGTGCCCAGATCAGCAGCGATCCGGGCGGACACCGGGTACGTACCCGATGCATGCGCGTCCTGTTGACCGGAGCGAGCGGGTACGTCGGCGGGCGGCTGGCACCGCGGCTCGCCGCCGCCGACGACGCCGGCCCCGCCGGCGAGCTGCGGCTGCTGGCGCGCAGACCCGGGCGGGTCGAGCCGCCGGCCGGCGCGCGCGTGCTCCAGGGCGACGTCGTCTCGGGCGAGGGCTTGGAGGCGGCGCTCGACGGGGTCGAGGTCGCCTACTACCTGGTCCACTCGATGGGTCGAGGCGGCGACGACGACTTCGCCGCGCGCGACCGCGGCGCGGCGGAGACCTTCGCCCGCGCCGCTCGCACGGCCGGGGTGCGCCGGGTGATCTACCTCGGCGGCCTCTCCGGCGGCGCGGCGGACGCCTCCTCGGCGCACCTGCGCAGCCGCGAGGAGGTCGCCGAGCTGCTCGGCGAGCACGGGCCGCCGCTCGTCCACGCGCGCGCGGCGATGGTGATCGGGGCCGGCAGCGCCTCCTTCCAGATGCTCGTCGCGCTCGTGCGGCGGCTGCCGGCGATGGTCTGCCCGCGCTGGGTGGAGACGCGCACCCAGCCGATCGCGATCGACGACGTCACGGGCGCGCTCGCGGCGCTGCGCGACCTCCCCGACGCGCCCGGCGAGGTCCAGCTCGGCGGCCCCGACGCCCTCAGCTACCGCGAGATGATGGAGCGGACGGCCGACGCGATCGGCCGGCGGCGGCCGCTGATCGTGCAGGTGCCGGTGCTGACGCCGCGGCTGTCGTCGCTGTGGGTGCAGCTCGTCACGCCCGTCGAGGGCGGGCTCGTGCGGCCGCTCGTCGACGGGCTGCGGGAGGAGATGCTCGTGCGCGTGCCGCCGCCGGCCGGCGTCAACGACGACCCGCGCGACCTCGGCGCGGCAGTCCGCGCCGCGCTCGACGGCCGCTGATAGGCTCGCCCGATCGGCCCGCGAGGGGCGGCGAGAGGGGGCTCCAGGATGGGAATCAAGGCCGCGGTGCTCGGCCCCGGGAACATCGGCACCGACCTGCTGGTGAAGCTGCGGCGCAGCGATCTGGTCGACGTGGCGCTGATGGCCGGCATCTACGACGACTCGCCCGGGCTCGCCCGCGCGCGCGAGCTGGGCGTCGAGGCGAGCGCGCGCGGACTCGACGCGGTGCTGGAGCGCGACGACGTCGCGCTCGTCTTCGACGCGACCGGGGCGCGCGCCCACCGCGAGAGCGCGCCGCGGTTCGAGGCGGCCGGCAAGGTCTGCGTCGACCTGACCCCCGCGGCGCTCGGCCCCTACGTCGTGCCGCCGGTCAACCTCGACGAGCACCTCGACGCGCCCGACCTCAACATGGTCACGTGCGGCGGGCAGGCGACGATCCCGATGGTCCACGCGATCGACCGCGTCGCCGACGTCGCCTACGCCGAGATCGTCGCGACGATCTCCTCGCGCAGCGCCGGGCCGGGGACGCGCCAGAACATCGACGAGTTCACCGAGACGACGGCGCGCGGGCTGGAGCTGGTCGGCGGCGCCGACGTCGGCAAGGCGATCATCATCCTCAACCCGGCCGAGCCGCCGATCCTGATGCGCGACACCGTCTTCGCCCAGGTGCGCGAGCCCGACGCGCCGGCGATCGAGCAGTCGGTGCTGGAGATGCTGGAGCGGATGAGGTCCTACGTCCCGGGCGTCAGGCTGCGCCTCTGCGATGTCGACGGCGGCCTCGTCACCGTGCTGCTGGAGATCGAGGGCGCCGGCGACTTCCTGCCGCCGTACGCCGGCAACCTCGACGTGATGACGGCGGCCGCCGCGGAGGTCGGCGAGCGGCTCGCCGAGCGGATGCTGGCCCGCGAGGCGGCGGCATGATCACGCTCGTCGACTCCTCGCTGCGGGACGGGATGCACTCCGTCCGCCACCAGTTCTCGCCCGAGCACGTCGCGGCCGTCGCCGCCGGCCTCGACCGCGCCGGCGTCGACGTGATCGAGGTCTCGCACGGCGACGGCGTCGGCGGCTCCTCGATCCAGTACGGCCGCGCCGCCTTCTCCGACGCCGAGCTGATCGAGGCGGCGGCCGGGGGTGTCGCGCGGGCGCGGATCGCCGCGCTGCTGCTGCCGGGCATCGGCACGCTGAGACGGCTGACCGAGGCGCAGCGGCTCGGCGCGACCGTCGCGCGCGTCGCGACCCACTGCACCGAGGCCGACATCGCCGAGCAGCACATCGCCTGGGCGGCCGAACACGGCATGACCGCCGTCGGCTTCCTGATGATGAGCCACATGATCGACGCCTCCCAGCTCGCCGACCAGGCGCGGCTGATGGAGTCCTACGGCGCGTCGGTCGTCTACATCGTCGACTCGGCCGGCGCGCTCGTCCCGCGGACGGCCGCCGAGCGGGTCGCGGCGCTGCGCGACGCGCTGCTGGCCGAGACCGCGGTCGGCTTCCACGCCCACAACAACCTTGGCTGCGGCGTCGGCAACGCGCTCGCCGCCGCCGACGCCGGCGCGACCTGGCTCGACGGCTCGCTGCGCGGCCTCGGCGCCGGCGCCGGCAACGCCCAGCTGGAGGTGCTGGCGGCGGCGCTGGAGCGCTCCGGCCACGCGACCGGCGCCGAGCTGTTCCCGCTGATGGACGTCGCCGAGGAGGTCGTCGCGCCGCTCATGCCGCGGCCGCAGATCGTCGACCGCACGGCGCTGTCGCTCGGCTACGCCGGCGTCTACAGCTCCTTCCTGCTGCACGCCGAGCGCGCGGCCGCCAAGTTCGACGTCGAGCCGCGCGCGGTGCTGATGGAGCTGGGGCGCCGCCGGATCGTCGGCGGCCAGGAGGACATGATCATCGACGCCGCGGCCGAGCTGGCCGACCGGACGGCGCCCGCTCAGACCGGATCCTCACCCGGCGCTTAGGTTCGCGCGGGAGACTGCCGCGCATGCCGATCACGCGCGATTTCTTCCTGTGGGTGGCGACGACGCTGCGCTGGGTCCTCGGACCGGGCGCCCCGCCGCCGCCCGCGCCGGTCTCCGTCGCCGGCGCGTCGGCTTAGGGCCCTTCGCTCGGCCGGCCGCCGACCGAGCGCCACAGCGTGACGTGGACCGCCGGGCGGGCGCGTGCCGACGCCGTCCCGACGCGCCCGGCCGACATCGCCTGCATCGCCTCCGCGGTCGTGGCGAAGCGCTGGAGCGCGAGCGCGGCCGGCGGCGCGCGGTCGAGCCCGAGCGTGCTCGCGTGCCACAGCTCGACGAGCGGCGTCCCGCGCACGTCGAGCGCGACCAGCGAGCGGCGGCGCAGCTCGTCGTGGACCGAGTGGCTGAGCGTCAGCGCGATCCCCTCGCCGGCGCCGGCCGCGGCGAGCGCCGCCGCGTGGCTGGAGTAGGCGCCGACGTCGCGCGGCGCGACGCCGGTGCGCGCGAACCAGAGGCCGGCGCCGGTGGTCGGGTCGATCGGCGGCGGGCCGACCAGCCAGCGCTCGCGCTCCAGCGCGGCCGGCGGGATCGACCGCCGCCGCGCCAGCGGATGGGCCGGGGAGGCGACGATCACGCGCCGGCAGCGCAGGAACGGGACCGTCGCGATCGTCGCGAGGCGGTCGAGCGCCGGGCGCGGCCCGAAGGTGATGTCGGCGCGGCGCTGGTCGAGCAGGTCGGCGAAGGCCGCCCCGGGCGCAGGCTCGACCGCCAGCTCGACGGCCGCCTCGCGCGTCGTGAAGGCGTCGAGCAGCGGGCCGAGGTGCTCGGCGACGACGCCGGTCGCGGCGATCTCGATCCGCGCCTGGCCGCCGGCGGCGGCGACCGAGCGGCGCGCCTGCTCGGCGAGGCCGAGGATCTCGGCGCCGAGCGCGGCGAGGCGGCGGCCGCCGGGCGTCAGCGCGATCCCTCGGCCCGCGCGGACGAACAGCTCGTCGCCGAGCTCCCTGCGCAGCGCCCCGACGGCGACCGAGACCGCCGGCTCGGTCACCTCCAGCTCCGCCGCGGCCGCCTTCACCGAGCCCAACCGCGCCACCAGGACGAACGACTGCAACTGCGCGAGCGTCATCCGGAACCGCCGCCTCATAAGGGATCGCTTAACCCGGCTTGACGAGACAACCATAACCGGAGCAACGTGCTCTGGAGGAGACCGGTCCGGCTCTCGGGCGCGGCTCCGCGCCAGGAGGAGAGCAGCCCGTGCAGGTACCGCCGCAGTTCGAGTACGAACGCGCCACCAGCATCGAGCAGGCGCTGGAGCTGCTGGCGCGCCTGGGCCCCGAGGCCCGCCTGCTGGCCGGCGGCCACTCGCTGCTGCCGATGATGAAGCTGCGGCTGGCGGCGCCCGAGCACCTGATCGACATCGACCCGCTCGCCGACGAGCTCGGCTACGTGCGCGAGCAGGACGGCGAGCTCCGGATCGGCGCGATGACGCGCCATCGCGAGCTGCTCGACTCCGAGCTGCTGCGCCGCCGCGCCGCGATCTTCGCCGACGCCGAGCGGGTGATCGCCGACCCCGTCGTGCGCAACCGCGGCACGATCGGCGGCGCGCTCTGCCAGGCCGACCCGGCCGAGGACCTGTCGGCGGTCTGCGCCGCGGTCGGCGCGCGCGTCGTGATCCGCGGCCGCGACGGCGAGCGCGTCGTCGTGATGCCAGAGTTCCACCGCGGTCCGTACGAGACCGCGGTCGGCGAGGCCGAGATGGTGACCGAGGTGCGGATCCCGCTGTCGCCCGGCTTCGGCAGCGCCTACGAGAAGGTCGAGCGGCGCGTCGGCGACTGGGCGGTCGCGGCGGCCGGCGCGTCGGTGCGGATGGACGACGGCGAGATCGCGCGGGCCGGGATCGCGCTCGCCGCCGTCGGCGCCGGCGTCACCTCCGCGGAGGCGGAGGCGGCGCTCGCCGGCAGGCGGCCGTCGGAGGAGGCGTTCGCCGAGGCCGCGCGGCTCGCCGTCGAGCACTGCTCGCCGGTCGACGACCAGCGCGGCTCGGCCGAGTACAAGCGGCACGTCGCCGGGGAGCTGACGCGGCGGGCGCTGCGCCGGGCGACCGCGCGGGCGCTGCGAGAGGAGGGGTGATGCAGGTCACGGTGTCGGTCAACGGCGAGGAGCGGGCGCGCGAGATCGAGCCGCGGCTGCTGCTCGTCCACTTCCTGCGCGACGTGCTCGGGCTCACCGGCACGCACTGGGGCTGCGACACGTCCAACTGCGGCACGTGCGTCGTGCTGATGGACGGGCGGCCGGTGAAGTCGTGCACGGTGCTGGCCGCCTCGGCGGCCGGCCACGAGATCACGACCGTCGAGGGGCTGGAGCGCGACGGCGTGCTCGACCCGGTCCAGCAGGGCTTCCACGAGGAGCACGGGCTCCAGTGCGGCTTCTGCACGCCCGGAATGATGCTGACCGCCCGCGCGCTGCTCGACGAGAACCCGAACCCGAGCGAGGCCGAGATCCGCGAGGCGATCTCCGGCCAGATCTGCCGCTGCACCGGCTACGCGACGATCGTGCGCTCGATCCGCTGGGCCGCGGAGCATCCGGCGGCCGCCGGCGCCGCCGCGGAGACGGCCGGGGAGGCGGCGCCATGAGCACGACCGAGGAGCGGCCGATCGGCTTCGGCCGCCTGAAGCGCAAGGAGGACGCCCGCTTCATCCGCGGCCAGGGCCGCTACGTCGACGACGTCCAGCTGCCCGGGATGCTCCACGGCGCGGTCCTGCGCAGTCCGTACGCGCACGCGCGGATCGTCTCGATCGACGTCTCCGCCGCGCAGCAGCACCCGAAGGTCCACGCGGTCCTGACCGGCAGAGACCTCGACGGGCTCGGCCTCGCGTGGATGCCGACGCTGTCGATGGACACGCAGGCGGTGCTGGCGACCGACAAGGTCCGCTTCCAGGGCCAGGAGGTCGCGTTCGTGATCGCCGACGACCGCTACGCCGCGCGCGACGCGCTGGAGCTGATCGACGTCGACTACGAGCCGCTGCCGGTCGTCGTCAACGCCCGCAGAGCGCTCGACGCCGACGCGCCGGTGATCCGCGACGACCTGGAGGGGAAGGCCGACAACCGCATCTTCGACTGGGAGGCCGGCGACCGCGCGGCGACCGACGCAGTCTTCGCGCGGGCCGACGTCGTCGTCTCGGAGGAGATGCTCTACCCGCGCGTCCACCCGGCGCCGATGGAGACCTGCGGCGCGGTCGCCGACTACGACGCCGTCGAGGGCAGCCTGACGCTGTGGTCGACGACGCAGGCGCCGCACGCCCACCGCACGCTGTTCGCGCTGGTCGCGAGACTGCCGGAGCAGAAGATCCGCGTGATCGCGCCCGACATCGGCGGCGGCTTCGGCAACAAGGTCGGGATCTACCCCGGGTACGTCTGCGCCGTCGTCGGCTCGATCGTCACCGGCAGACCGGTGAAGTGGATGGAGGACCGCTCCGAGAACCTGATGGCGACCTCGTTCGCGCGCGACTACGTGATGCGCGGGTCGATCGCGGCGACGCGCGACGGGCGGATCCTCGCCGTCAGAGTCGACGTGATCGCCGATCACGGCGCCTTCAACGCGACCGCCCAGCCGACGAAGTACCCGGCCGGGTTCTTCCACGTCTTCACCGGCTCCTACGAGCTCGAGGCGGCACACTGCGCGGTCACCGGCGTCTACACCAACAAGGCGCCGGGCGGGGTCGCGTACGCCTGCTCCTTCCGCGTCACCGAGGCCGTCTACCTCGTCGAGCGGATGGTCGACCTGCTCGCGCGCGAGCTCGACGCCGACCCGGCGCAGCTGCGGCTGGCGAACCTGATCAGACCGGACCGCTTCCCGTACGAGGCGAAGACCGGCTGGGTCTACGACTCCGGCGACTACGAGACGGCGCTGCGCAAGGCGCTGGAGATGGCCGGCTACGAGCAGCTGCGCGCCGAGCAGGCGGAGCGGCGCGAGCGCGGCGAGCTGATGGGGATCGGGCTCGGCTTCTTCACCGAGGCGGTCGGCGCCGGTCCGCGCAAGCACATGGACATCCTTGGCCTCGGCATGGCCGACGCCGCCGAGCTGCGCGTCCACCCGACCGGCAAGGCCCAGCTCGGGATCAGCGTGCAGACGCAGGGCCAGGGCCACGAGACGACGTTCGCGCAGATCGTCGCGCAGGAGCTGGGGATCCCGCCGGAGGACGTCGAGGTCGTCCACGGCGACACCGATCGCACGCCGTTCGGCCTCGGCACCTACGGCTCGCGCTCGACGCCGGTCAGCGGCGCGGCGGCGGCGGTCGTCGCGCGCAAGGTGCGCGACAAGGCGCGCGTCGTCGCCTCGGCGATGCTGGAGGTCTCGGCCGACGACCTCGAGTGGGAGCGCGGCCGCTGGTTCGTCAGAGGCGACCCCGACCAGGGCGCGACGATCCAGGAGATCGCGATGGCCGCGCACGGGACGGTCGAGCTGCCCAAGGGCGTCGAGGCCGGACTCGACTCCGAGACCGTCTACGACCCGCCGAACCTGACCTTCCCGTTCGGCGCCTACCTCTGCGTCGTCGACGTCGACCCCGGCACCGGCAAGGTGACGGTGCGGCGGTTCGTCGCCGTCGACGACTGCGGGACGCGCATCAACCCGATCATCATCGAGGGGCAGGTCCACGGCGGCCTGGCCGACGGCGTCGGGATGGCGCTGATGGAGCTGATCGCCTTCGACGAGGACGGCAACTGCCTCGGCGGCTCGCTGATGGACTACCTGATCCCGACGGCGCTGGAGGTGCCCGACTGGGAGACCGGCTTCACCGTCACCCCCTCGCCGCACCATCCGATCGGCGCGAAGGGGATCGGCGAGTCGGCGACCGTCGGCTCGCCGCCGGCGATCGTCAACGCCGTCGTCGACGCGCTGCGGCCCTACGGCGTCCGCCACGTCGACATGCCCTGCACGCCGTCGCGCGTGTGGGAGGCGATGCAGGGGAGAGGAGCGCCGCCGCAATGAGCGCAGCCGAGCCGATCGCGCGCCGGGCCGAGCTGCTGCGCGCCGACGGGATGCCGTACGTCGAGGCGACGATCGTCCGCGTCGAGCACCCGGCGAGCGTGCGGCCCGGCGACGCCGCGCTGGTCGAGGCCGACGGGACGATCGACGGCTTCCTCGGCGGCCACTGCGCGCAGGCGTCGGTGCGGCTGCACGCCGCGCGCGTGCTGGAGACCGGCGAGCCGCTGCTGCTGCGGATCGTCCCCGAGCCGGCGCCCGGCGGCGCCGCCGCGCCCGACGACGGCACCGCCGTCGAGCACAACCCCTGCCTCTCCGGCGGCGCCTTCGACGTCTTCCTGCAGCCGCGCCTGCCGGCGCCGCGGATGGTCGTCGTCGGCGACGCGCCGATCGCCCGCGCGCTCGGCGAGCTGGCGCGCGCCGCCGGCTACGAGGTCGCCGCCGTCGCGGCCGAGGAGGCCGAGCGGGCGCGGCCGGCGGCCGGCGACGCGGCCTGCGTCGTCGCCGCCCACGGCGTCGGCGACGAGGCCGGCGCGCTGGCCGCGGCGCTGCGCGAGGGCGTCCCGTACGTCGCGCTGGTCGCCTCGGCCAGACGGGGCGCAGCGGTGCTCGACGCGCTGGAGGCGCCCGACGAGCTGCGCGACCGCGTCCACGTCCCGGCCGGCCTCGACATCGGCGCGCAGACGCCGGTCGAGGTCGCGCTCTCGATCCTCGCCGAGCTCGTCGCCGAGCGGCGCGCGGCGCCGGTCCTGACGGGGCGCGATGGCCGGCCGTGACGCGCCGGTCGCCGGCCTCGTGCTGGCCGCGGGCGGATCGCGCCGGCTCGGCCGGCCCAAGCAGCTGCTGCCGTACGGGGGCGCGACGCTGCTCGACCACACGCTCGCGACGGCGCGCGCCTGCCGCTTCGACCAGCTGATCTGCGCGCTCGGCGGCGCCGCCGACGAGATCGCGGCGACGGTCGACCTGAGCGGCGCCGAGATCGTCGTCAACCGCGCCTTCGGCGCGGGCTGCTCGTCGTCGATCGCCGCCGCGCTCGCCGCCGTCGAGGAGCGCTGCGAGCTGCTCGTGCTCCTGCTCGGCGACCAGCCCGGCGTCACGCCGGCAACCGTCGCGACGCTGCTCGCCGGCCGCGGCGAGGCGCCGCTGGCCGCCTGCCGCTACGACGACGGCCGCGGCCACCCGCTCGCGTTCGCGCGCCCGGTCTTCGGCGAGCTGGCGGCGCTGCACGGCGACAAGGGGGTCTGGCGGCTGCTCGACGCGCGCGCCGGCGAGGTCGCCGACGTCCCGGTCGCCGGGCCGGTGCCGCGCGACGTCGACACGTGGGAGGACTACGACGCCGTGCTGGCGCAGGCGGGCGCGCGGTGAGCCCGGCGGCGCACAGCGGCGCCGAGGCGGCGGTGCGGGCGCTCGTGCCCGACGTCGAGACGCTCGCGCGGCGGCTGGCGGAGGTCGACTACCTCGCCGACGAGGGGCTCGCGACCGCGCTCTTCTTCGCGCTGCGGCTGCCGCAGCCGCTGCTGCTGGAGGGGGAGGCCGGCGTCGGCAAGACCGAGGCGGCGAAGGCGCTCGCCGCACTGCTCGGCACCCCGCTGATCCGCCTCCAGTGCTACGAGGGGATCGACGCCGCCGAGGCGCTGTACGAGTGGAACTACCCGCGGCAGCTGCTCGCGATCCGGCTCGCCGAGCACGGCGGCGAGCCGGTCGACGAGCGGCGCCTCTTCTCCGGCGACTACCTGATCCGCCGGCCGCTGCTGGCGGCGATCGAGCACCCGGGGCCGCTCCCGGCCGTGCTGCTGATCGACGAGCTCGACCGCGCCGACGACGACTTCGAGGCGTTCCTGCTGGAGCTGCTCGCCGACGCGGCGATCACGATCCCCGAGCTCGGCACCGTCCGCGCGACCCATCCGCCGCTGGCGATCCTCACCTCCAACCGCACGCGCGACCTCCACGACGCGCTCAAGCGCCGCTGCCTCTACCACTGGATCGACTACCCCTCGGCCGAGCGCGAGGCGGCGATCGTCCGCCTGCGCGTCCCCGACGCCGCGCGGGAGCTGGCGGTCGACGTGGCCGGCGCGGTGCGGCGGCTGCGCGACGGCGAGCTGCAGAAGCCGCCGGGGATCGCGGAGGCGATCGACTGGGTCGCGGCGCTGCGCCTGCTCGGCGTGCGGCGGCTCGACGCCGCGGCCGCCGACCGCACGCTCGACGCCGTCCTGAAGTACCGCGAGGACCAGCAGCTGATGCGCGAGCGCGGCCTGCAGCGGCTCGCGGCGGGAGCGGGCGATGGCTGAGGCGATCGACCTGCCCGCCTTCGCGGCCGCCTTCGGCCGCGCGGTCCACGCGGCCGGGATCCCGGTCGCGCCGGAGCGCTCGGCGCGGTTCGCGCGGGCGCTGGCGCTCGCGCCGCCGGCCCGCCGCGACCGCCTCTACTGGACGGCGCGCGCCGTCTTCGTCTCCTCGCGCGAGCAGGTCGACGCCTTCGACCGCGTCTTCGGGCGGGTCGTCGACGGCCTCGCCGACCCGGCCGAGGGCCGCGGCGACCCGAACGCGCCGCCGCCGCCCGGGACGCGGGCCGGCCCGCGCGCGGCGCCGCCGCATGCCGCGCCGCTCGACGCGGCGGGGGAGGGCGGTGCGCCGTCGCCGTCGGGCCTGCGCGAGCCGCGCCCCGACGGGGAGGAGGCCGCGCGGGAGCGGGCGCTGCCGGTCGCCGCCGCGAGCGCGCTGGAGCGGCTCGCGACACGCGACTTCGGCCAGCTCTCGCCCGAGGAGCTGCGTGCGCTGCGCCGGCTGATGCGCGAGCTGTCGCTGGCGCCGCCGCCGCGGCTGGCGCGCCGCTCGCGCCGCGACCGGCGTGGCCGCCGCGTCGACCTGCGGGCGACGCTGCGCGCCGGCCGCCGGACCGGCGGCGACCCGGCGCGGCTCGTGCTGCGCAGACGGCTCGAGCGGCCGCGCCGGCTGGTCGTGCTGTGCGACGTCTCCGGCTCGATGGAGCCGTACTCGCGCGCCTTCCTGCAGTTCCTCCACGCGGCGGTCGGCGGCGCCGACGCGGAGGCGTTCGTCTTCGCGACGCGTCTGACGCGGCTGACGCGGGCGCTGCGCGGCGGCCAGCCCGACCTCGCGATCGAGCGGGCGTCGGCGGCGGTCCGCGACTGGTCGGGCGGGACCCGGATCGGCGCGTCGCTGCGGCGCTTCGTCGACGACCACGGCCGGCGCGGGATGGCGCGCGGCGCCGTCGTCGTGATCGTCTCCGACGGCTGGGAGCGCGGCGACCCGGCGCTCGTCGGCGAGCAGATGGCGCGGCTGCGCCGGCTCGCCCACCGCGTCGTCTGGGTCAACCCGCGCAAGGCGGCGCGCGGCTTCCAGCCGGCGACCGGAGGGATGGCGGCGGCGCTGCCGTGGTGCGACGCCTTCGTCGCCGGCCACGACCTGAACGCGCTCTCGGCGGTGGCCGAGGCGATCGCGACACCGAGGAGCGGACGATGAGATTCGAGAACGGGTTCGCCGTCGACGCGCCGGCCGAGGAGGTGTGGGCGGCGCTGCTCGACGTCGAGCGCGTCGCGCCGTGCATGCCCGGCGCGGAGGTGCTGGAGCGCACGGGCGAGGACGCCTACAAGGTCGGCATCAGAGTGAAGGTCGGCCCGATCACGATGAGATACCGCGGCAACGTGAAGATCGCCGAGCGCGACGAGGACGCGCACGTCGCGACGATGCGGGCGAAGGCGCGCGAGGCGCGCGGCCAGGGCGCCGCCGACGCGACCGTGCGGATGGCGCTCGCGCAGGAGGACGGTCACACGCGCGCGACGCTCGCCACCGACCTCCAGCTCAGCGGCAGAGCTGCGGGGATGGGGCGCGGCGTGATCGCCGACGTCGCCGCGCGCCTCATCGAGCGGTTCGCGGACAACCTCGCGGAGATGCTCGAAGGCGAGCCGGCGGAGCTGGCCGCCGCGCCCGAGCCGCCGGCCCCGCCGCCGGGGGCCGCGCCGCCGGGGGCGGGGCCGCCGGGAGTCGCGCCGCCGCACGCCGCGCCGCCGGAGGCCGCGCCGCCCCTCGGCGCCGCGCCCCCGCCGCACGCCGCGCCGCCGAGACCTGCGGCGGCGCAGGAGAGCCTGCCGGCCGGCGAGCTGGCCGCCGGCGTGATCGCGGGACGGCTCGGGAGGCCGGCGACGCTGCTGGCGGCGACGGCGGGCGTCGCGGCCGTCGGCGCCGGGATCGGATACCTGCTCGGGAGGCGGCGGGCGTGAGCTTCGCGCACATCGGCGGCGTCCCGGTCGAGGAGGCGCTGCTCGGCCTCGCACCGGCGGTCGCCGTCGGCCTCGCGGTGTCGCTGCGGGCGCTCGTCGTGCGGCAGGCCGAGCGGATCGCCACCGCTCGAGGCTTCGTCGGTCGCCGGCGTCGAAGCGGTGGGACGCAGCGGATGATCGACGCGCGGAGCGAGCAGCTCGACGCGTTCGAGGAGCATGAGGAGTGAGCGGTGCGGGCAGCAGCGCGGCGGGCGTCGGGAGCGCCTCGCGCGCCGGCGGCGCCGCGGGCGCGGGATCGGGCGACGGCGCCGCGCTCGGCGCCGCGATGGCGGCCGAGATCGCGCAGACGCCGGCCGTCGTCGCCGCCCAGCTGGAGGGCGCCGCGGCGTGGGAGGGAGCGCTGCGTGCGGCGCTCCCGGCGCCGCTGCGCGGCGTCGCGCTGACGGCGCGCGGCTCCTCCGACCATGCCGCCGCGTACGGCCGCTATCTGCTCGAGCCGGCGCTCGGCGTGCCGGCGTGGTCGACCGCGCCGTCGCTGGCGACCCGCTACGACGCCGGCGCCGCGCTCGACGGCGTGCTCGCGATCGCGGTCTCTCAGTCGGGCGCGACGCCGGAGATCGTGACGGCGCTGGAGCGGCAGGCCGCCGGCGGCGCGACGACGGTCGCGATCGTCAACGACCGGTCGAGCCCGCTCGCGCAGGCGGCCGACGTGGTGATTCCGCTCGGCGCCGGCGTCGAGCGGGCGGTGCCGGCGACGAAGACGTTCACCGCGACGCTGCTGGCCTTCGCGCTCGCGGCGGCGGCGGTCGACCGATCCGGCCGCGTGCCGCTCGACGCGGCCGCGGTGCGCGCGGCCGTCGCCGACTGCGTCGCGGACGACGCGGCCGTCGAGTCGATCGTGCCGGCCTTCGCGGCGGCCGACGTCGCGCTCCACCTCGGCCGCGGCCCGCTGCTGTCGGTCGCGTACGAGGCGGCGCTGAAGCTGATCGAGACGACCGGGACCGCGCAGCTGGCGTGGTCGACGGTCGACGTCCGCCACGGCCCGATGGCGCTTGCGACGCCGCAGCGCCCGGTCCTGCTCCAGCACGCCGCCGGCCCGGTCTCCGCCGACGCCGCCGAGATCGCCGCGATCCTCGCCGAGCGCGGCGTGCCGGTCCACGTGGTGGGCGACGCCCTGCCCCTGCTGTCGGGCCGCGCCCGCTCGGCCGGAGATGGTCCAGGCGCGTCCGACGCCGCGCCGCCGGTCGCCTCGCGGACCCCGGTCCCCGGCGACCTGCCCGAGCACCTGCGCCCGCTCGTCCACGCCGTCCGCCTCCAGCAGCTGTCGCTCGCCGTCGCCCGCGCCCGCGGCATCGACCCCGACCAGCCGGTCGGGCTGTCGAAGGTCACGCCGACGAGCTGACGCGAACGCCGCACGCCTGCGGGCCTCACGGACCAGCGGAGATGCGGCTGTCGGCATCGATGCCGCCCCAGTCACGTGGCCCCGCACTCCAGGAACCGGCGCGTTCCCTGGAGTGCCTTCGCGAAGATCCCTGCGGGCCGCCGGGGCTCGGCGGCGAGAGCGACAACGGGGCGGAGGGTTTGCGATGGGCGCACGAGGGCTCGCAGCGGCGGGCGCGGTGACGATGGCGGCGGCGCTGGCGGCGCTCGCGCCGGCCGCCCAGGGGCGGACGCTCGGCGATGCGGAGCGCCCGCTCGGCGCCACCACCGTCAGATGCCGTCCCGTCGTGGCGGACGTCGTGGGGCATCAGGTCGATGAGGGGAGCGCAAGCTGGACCGTCCCCAACCGGAGCATGCTCGCGTCGTGGTCGACGAACGTGACCGCCTCCGGCCCGGGCGAGAGCGTCTCGCTCGTCGTCCTGCGAAGAGACGGGTCGGAGCTGCGAATCGCGGCGGTCGACACGGCGACGTTGCCGGCGACCCCGCCGGCCGGCGGCATCGCGACGTTCGGACCGACCGGCTCGATCGTGCTCGAGCCCGGCGACAGACTCGGGATCGCCGGCTCGGACGGCGCGAACTGCGGCTGGGAGAAGGGCGCGATCGAAGCCGGTCGGCAAGCTGCCGTCTGGAAGGCGGAGCCGGCGATAGCGCTCGGCGCGACCGTCGCTCCCTACGTCGGCCCGTGGTCCCCATCCCAGCTCAATCTCGCCGCCGTGGTCGCGGAGAGCGACGTGCACGTCGCCGCGACGGCCGGTCCCGCGAACGTCATCGCCGGCGGCCTGGCGCAGCTGTCGGCGACCGTCTCCAACACCGGCGCGGTGGCGACGCCGGTCACGGTGCGCGACTCCGTGCCGGCCGGGCTGACGGTCGAGACGGCCGTCGCCGGCGGCGGGAGCTGCGCTGTCGCAGGGCAGCAGGTGACGTGCGAGATCGCGTCGCTTGCGCCTGGCGGCAGCGTGCCGGTCGTCGTGCTGGTGACGCCGGCCGCGCCCGGCTCCTATGGCAACACGGTCACCGCGCGGCCTACCCTCGATCGTGAGCCGTCGGTGAGCAGCGCGAGCGCGACGCTGACGGTCGTCCCGCAGCCGAGCGGCGGCGGTGACGACGGAAGAGGCGGCGACGACAGAAGCCGCGGTGGCGACAGAACCGGCGAGAACCCGCCGCCGGCGCCAAGACGATGCGTCGTCCCGGCGCTGGCGCGCACGCCGCTGAACGTCGCGCGCGGGCTGCTGCGCCAGCTCGATTGCAGACCCGGCAAGGTCACGAAGCAGCGCTCGAAGAAGATCCGCAAGGGCGCGGTGATCTCGACGAAGCCGGGGCGCGGCCAGTACAGAGCCGGCAGCGCCGTCCGCATCGTCGTCAGCTCCGGCAAGCCGCCGCGCAAGCCGCTCAGAAGAGCTCGCGCTAGGCGCTGAGCAGAGGCGGCGCGCCGCGGGGCGCGCCGGCCCGGCCGGCGGACCGGTGAGGACGGCGGCGCAAGGCTGAGGAGGGCGTCGGCGGGTCGCCGCCGACCCCGCCCGCCGCTCACACGAGCGGGTCGAGCACGGCGACGTCGTAGGCGCGGACCCGCTCGTCCGCACTGACGAGCGTGTAGCCGTCGCGCTGCGCCTGTGCGATCAGCAGGCGATCGAACGGGTCGCGGTGGTGCAGCGGCAGTCGCGCGACGGCGAGGCCGTGCTCTACGCCGAGGCCGAGCACGCGCAGGCCGGCGGCCGTCACATGCGCGTCGATGTCGTCGGGCACGACCAGCTTCCCGATCGCCGCCTTGAGGCCGATCTCCGCGAACGAGACGACGCTGAAGGCAAGCTCGGCGGCGCCGCCGATCGCCGCGGTCGCCGCTCTGCCGAGTGGCCGCGTCCCGGACAGCTGCCACAGCACGACGCGCGTGTCGAGCAGGTATCTCACGCGTCGTCGCCGAGCAGCGCGTCGATCTCGGCGTCGGACAGCTCGAAGTCGTCGGCGATCTCGATCGCTCCGCTCAAGCTCCCGCCCGCCGCGAGGAAGCGCGACCCGGGCGTCGGCGGCGCGACGCGCACGAGCCTCGCCACCGGCACGCCGTCGCGCGCGATCTCGACCTCATCGCCGGCCTCGACGCGCGCGAGCAGCTTCGAGAGCTCGGTCTTCGCCTGTCCGACGTTCACGCGCATGCACCGACCGTAGCACCGTGGCCAAGGTTGGCCAAGCGTCCACAGGGACGTCGCGACCGCGGCCGCCGCCGCCGCGGAGCGCCGTCCTCGTCGTCAGCCGGTTCCTCGGCTGGATGAGGCCGGCGCCCGCGGGTTGGGCGCGAATCAGCCGGTCGTGCCGCGGAGCGCGACGAAGCTGATGCGGGCGTTGCCGCCGTAGCCGCCGTTCGGAGCGGAGACGAACCGCACCGGGATCGAGGAGGCGGTGCGGCGCAGCTTCGTCAGGCCGCGTCGGCCGAGGTTGATGCGGTAGCGCGAGCTGTTGCCCGAGCGGACCGTGCGGGCGCCGCCGCGCGCGATCACCTGGCCGCTCGTCGCCGTCATTCTCGGGATGACGCAGTCGGTCGGGCCGAAGCAGGCGACCTTGACGGTGACGGCGCCGGTGCGCGAGACGAGCGCGGTCGTGGAGAGGATCACGAGCCGCGCCGGGCCGCCGACCATCGCGGTCGTCGCCGTGACCGACTCGCCGCCGATCGTCGCGGTGACGGCGCACTGGATCGACTGGCCGGCGTCGGCGCGCACGAGCGTGTAGGCCTCTCTCGTCTGGCCGGCGATCGCTCTGCCGTTGCGCAGCCAGACGTAGGCGAAGGTCGGCGTGCCGACCCAGGTGCCGGTCTCGCAGGTCAGTCTCTCGCCGATCGCGGAGGTGCCTCTGATCGTCGGCGCGGTCGCGTTGATCGGACCGGTGCCGAGCGGGACCGTGATCGCCGGCGATCTCGCGATCGTCGTGCCGGCGGAGTTGGTCGCTGTCACCTGGCAGGCGATCTGCTTGCCGGCGTCCTCGGCGACGAGCGTGTGGGTCGCGTTGCCCGCGCCGGCGATCGGCGCGCCGTCGCGCAGCCACGCGACGGCGAGCGACGGCGAGCCGCTCCACGTGCCGAGCTCGCAGGTGAGCGCTCTGCCGACCTGCGCGACGCCGGAGAGCGTCGGCTGCGTGATCGCCGCGGGCACGTCGAGCGGCTCGTAGCTGATGACCGCGACGCCGTCGCCATGCTGCGCGGCGGTCGAGATCGAGCTGTTCGTCGCGCTGGCCGTCACGAAGCTCTGGCCGCCCGCGCCGCCGCCGCCTCCGGCCCCGATGGCGGGCGGACCGTCGTCGGAGCCGCCGGCGCCGCCACCGCCGCCGCCGACGACGCCGCCGCCACCGCCGCCGCCGTTGCCGCCGGCGCTCGCGACGGTGAGCGTCGCGCCGGCGCCGCCGGTCGCGGTCGTCGCCGTCTCGCCGGGCTCGCCGGCGATGTCACCGGCACCGGCCGCCCCGCCCGCGCCGTCCGGCTGCCCGCCGCCGCCGGCGGTGAGGACCCCCGACGCCGTGCCGGCCGCGCCGGCCGCGCCGCCGGCCCCGCCGTCGCCGCCCGCGCCAGCCGACGGCCCGCCTGCACCGTTGGCGCCGCCCCCGCCGCCGCCGGCCGCGACGAGCAGGTTCGCGCCGCTGCTGCTGAGGATCGTCGTGGCGCCGCCGCCCGCGCCGGCCGCCGGCCCGATGCCGCCGGTGCCGGCGTCGCCGCCGCCGTTGAAGCCGGGCGCGAGCAGCGTCGGCTGACCGCCGACGATGATCGTCAGCCTCTCGCCCGGCGTGACCGCGAGCGTCGCGCGGACCGCCGCGCCGACGCCTCCGGCGCCGCCCGTGGCCGCCGCCCCGCCGGCGCCGCCCTGGAGCGTGAAGGTCGCCTCCGTGACGCCTTCCGGGACCGTCCAGTGCTGGGGGCCGCCGGAGAGGGTGAAGGGAACCTGGACGGGCGCGGCGACCGCCGGCGCGGCTGCCAGCGCGCTGCCGGCTGCGATCGCCGCGAGCGCGGCGACGGAACTGCGGATACGAGGCATGACTCTCCCGCTGCAGAAGTACGTGTCCCGTTCGCCTTCTACGGCAGGCGGCGAGTTCCTACCGACTCTTCGGCGGGCGGTCCGCCGCCGATCCCCCGCGTTCCGGCGCGACGGGAGCCGCCCGGCCCGCGCTGCCGCTCGCCCTTCGTGACACGCGCGCGCGAGGGCGGGTTCGGTCGAGCGTTCCGGCGCGACAGGTTATGCTTGACGGAACGGCTGTAGCAGCGGTAAAGTTCCTGAAGTCAACATCAAAGTGCTCAACTGTGGCGAAAAGAACTCAAGGAACGGCGCCTGCGGGCGCTGACGGCAGGACCGGCCCGAACGTCGGCGAGCGGCTGCGGTCGACGCGGCTGCGGCGGCGGATGACGTTGAAGGTCGTCGCCGACGGGGCGGGGCTGAGCGAGAGCTTCCTGAGCCAACTGGAGCGCGGGAGAGTGAATCCCAGCATCGGCTCGCTGCAGAGAATCGCCGAGGTGCTCGGGACGACGCTGGCCGATCTCTTCGACCCCTCCGAGGGGGCCGAGGTGCGGGTCGTGCGCAGGGACGAGCGCCCGAGCCTCGTCTACGGCATCCTTGGCAAGAAGTACCTGCTGACGCCGGCGCCGCTGGAGCACCTGGAGGTCTTCATCGGCAGGTTCGAGAAGGGCGGGTCGACCGGCGAGGACTCCTACGTCCACGGCGACTCCGACGAGCTCTTCATCGTCATGGAGGGGCAGTTCGAATTGCGCGTGGGGGACGAGACGTTCGTCCTCTCGGAGGGTGACTGCGTGAATTACCGCAGCTCGATGCCCCATCGCGCGGTCTACCTCGGCGACACCGTCGGCGAGGTGATGTGGGTGATCAGCCCGCCGAGCATGTGATCCGGCGGTAGCACATCGCCATCGCGCGCGTCTGCGGACGCGCCCCGTCGTACCGCGGCGCCGTCCTCGGGCGCGCGTCGGCGCGCGCTCGTTCAGGCGCTCAATTCAACAGACGAGACAAAGGACATGCGATGTCTGAACGTCCCCTGCCCGCCGCCGAGGTCCTTGGGGCGGTCCCGCGCCGGCTGCACGTCGGCGGGCTCTGGCGCGATGCCGAGGGCTGCCGCACCTTCGCGGTCACCGATCCCGCGACCGGGTCGGCGCTGGTCGAGGTCGCCGACGCCGCCCCGGGCGACGCGCGCGCGGCGCTCGACGCGGCCCGCGCGGCGCAGCGCGCCTGGGGCGGCAGCGCGCCGGCCGAGCGCGCCGCGCTCCTGCGCGCCGCCGACGCGGCGCTGCGCGCCGAGCGGCTGCGCTTCGCGACGCTGATCGTGCTGGAGACCGGCAAGCCGTGGAGCGAGGCGCTGGGCGAGGTCGACTACGCCGCCGACTACCTGCGCTGGTACGCCGAGGAGGCCGTCCGCCTCCCCGGGCGCTACGGGCAGGCGCCGACCGGCTCCGGGCGGATGATCGTCACGCGCGCCCCGGTCGGTCCGTGCCTGCTGATCGCGCCGTGGAACTTCCCGCTCGCGATGGTCGCGCGCAAGGTCGCGCCGGCGCTCGCGGCCGGCTGCACGGTCGTCGTCAAGCCGGCCGAGCAGGCGCCGCTCGCCGCGCTGGCGCTCGTCGGCCTGCTCGCTGGCCTCGACCTGCCTGCCGGCGTCGTCAACATCGTCACGACGACCGCGCCGGCGCAGGTGGTCGAGCCGCTGCTGCGCGAGCCGGCGCTGCGCAAGGTCTCGTTCACCGGCTCCACCGCCGTCGGCCGCCGCCTGCTCGCGGTCGCGGCCGACGGCGTGCTGCGGACCTCGATGGAGCTGGGCGGCAACGCGCCGTTCGTCGTCTTCGCCGACGCCGACCTCGACCACGCCGTCGAGCAGGCGCTCTACGCCAAGCTGCGCAACGGCGGCGAGGCGTGCACCGCCGCCAACCGGATGCTCGTCGAGCGCCCGGTCGCGCGCGAGTTCGCCGAGCGCCTCGCGGCCCGGATGGCGCAGCGGCGGGTCGGGCCGGGCAGCGACCTCGCCTGCGACCTCGGCCCGCTGATCGACGAGCGGGCGGTCGCGAAGGTCGACGGGCTGGTCGCCGACGCGGTCGCGAGCGGCGCGGAGGTGCTGACCGGCGGCGGGCGCATCGACGGGCCGGGGCACTTCTACGCGCCGACGGTGCTGGCCGACGTCCCGCGCGCGGCGCGGATCGTCCACGAGGAGATCTTCGGCCCGGTCGCGGCGATCGTCGCCTTCGACGACGAGCAGGAGGCGGTCGAGCTCGCGAACGCGAGCGAGTACGGCCTCGTCGCCTACGTCTTCACGCGCGACCTCGGGCGCGCGCTGCGCGTCGGCGAGGCGGTCGAGGCGGGCATGGTCGGGCTCAACAAGGCGGCGATCGCCAGCGCGGCCGCGCCATTCGGCGGCGTGAAGGCGTCGGGCCTCGGGCGCGAGGGCGGCCCGGAGGGGATCGAGGAGTACCTCGAGACGCGCTATCTCGCCTTCGACGTCTGAGGGCGCCGGGATGCCGCGTACCGCGTGCCGACGGCCTGTCGGTGCGCGGTACCCGCAGCCCAGGTGAAGGGGCCCCCTCAGACGCACAGCACAGGTGAATCACTCTTCACCATTTGGGGTCCATTTGCTGTCTTGACACAGGATTTTCTTTCGCGCTAAAGTCTCTGTACTGAGAGCGTGCATGTGTTCAGTGGGGTCGCGGGAGACCCCACTGCCACTGCTGGATGGGAGGAACTGATGACCCGACGGGTCCCTATCGGGCTGCTCTGCGCTGCCCTGGTCGCACCGTTCGCCGCTGGCTGCGGATCCTCGGAGGACTCCGGACCGGCGCAGCCGCAGGCCGCCGCCCAGGTGCCGCAGGTCCTCAAGGAGCCGATCCCGATCCTGCGCCCCGACCCTGATGACGTCGACGTCGTCAGAGAGGACGAGTGGACGCTGCTGAGCGAGGCGAGAGAGCGCTGGAACCTCTGCGCCAGCTTCCCGACGATGAAGGATCCGTACTGGACCGCCGCCGACTACGGCGCGGTCAGCCAGGCCAAGCGGCTCGGCATCAAGCTGACGGTGCTCGACGCCGGCGGCTACGACAACCTCAGCAAGCAGGTCTCCGACCTCGAGGACTGCGTCGCCTCCGGCGCCGACGCGGTGCTGGTCGCGGCGATCAGCGGCGACGGCCTGAGAGCGAAGATCGACCAGCTCGTCGCCGACGGCACGCCCGTGATCGAGACGATCAACCGCGTCGAGTCGCCGAACGTCACGGCCCGCGCGAACATCGACTTCCGCCGCCTCGGCCTCGCCGCGGGCGAGCACCTCAAGAGAGAGGCCGGCGACAGAAGACTGCGGGTCGCCTGGTTCCCCGGCCCGGAGGGCGCCGGCTTCGCCGTCCGCCAGGACCAGGGCTTCAAGGACGCGCTGAGAGGCACCAACGTCGAGGTCGTCGCGACGAAGTGGGGCGACACCGGCCGCGACGTGCAGCTCGGCCTGATCGAGGACACGCTGCAGGCCGATCCCGACATCGACTGGATCGTCGGCGTCGCGCCGGCCGCGGAGGCCGCCTACGGCGCCGTGAGAGAGGCCGGCCGCGTCGGCAAGACGAAGATCGCCTCGACCTACCAGACCGACGCCGTCGCGCAGGAGATCGAGGCGGGCCGAGTCGACTACAGCGGCAACGACAACGTCGTCTGGATGGCGGCGATGGCGGTCGACCTCGCGGTCCGCGCGCTCCAGGACGAGGACGTCAGAGGCGATGAGATCTGGCCGCGCCCGCAGGCGTTCGTCAGAGGCGAGAGAATCGACTTCAGAGACAGCTCCGCCTTCGCGCCGCCGAGCTTCAAGCCGCAGTTCAGCGTCGGCTGATCGGAGCGCCGGCATGGGAGATCAACGCATTGCGTCCGCGGGCGGCCAGCCGCCCGCGGAGGTCGCGCTGCGCCTCGACGGCGTCACGAAGCGGTTCCCGGGCGTGGTCGCGCTCAGGGACGTCTCGTTCGACGTCCGGCGCGGAGAGGTCCACATCCTCTTCGGGGAGAACGGCGCCGGCAAGTCGACGCTCGTCAACCTGATCGCGGGCACCTACGAGCCGAGCGAGGGGTCGATCGAGCTCGACGGCGCGCAGCTGCGCCTGACGACGCCCAACGAGGCGCGCCAGCACGGCATCAACGCCGTCTTCCAGGAGTTCAGCCTCGTCCCGACGCTGTCGGTCGCGGCGAACATCTTCCTCGGGCGCGAGCAGCTGCGCGGCCGCCAGCTCGACAACAAGGGGATGGAGCGCCAGGCGCACGACATCCTCCAGGACCTCGGCTTCGAGGTCGACCCGCGGGCGCGCGTCGATCGCCTCTCCCGGTCCGAGCAGCAGATGGTCGAGATCGCCAAGGCGCTGCAGGGCGAGCCGAAGATCCTGATCCTCGACGAGCCGACCGCGTCGCTGACCGAGCGCGAGGCCGACGTGCTGTTCGCGCTCGTCGACCGGCTCAAGGGCGAGGGCGTCGGGATCGTCTACATCACCCACCGGATGCAGGAGATCCATCGCATCGGCGACCGGATCACCGTCCTGCGCGACGGCACCTACATCGCGACGGTGCAGGCCGCCGACGCCGACGAGGACAGCCTCGTCGGGCTGATGACCGGCCGCGAGGTCACCTCGCTCTACCCGCAGATCCGCACGAGCCCGGGCGAGGAGCTGCTCGCGCTCGACGGCGTGACGCTCGCGAGATCGCCGATCGCCGGGGTCTCGATCAACGTCCGCGCCGGAGAGGTCGTCGGCGTCGCCGGGCTCGTCGGCTCGGGCAAGGGCGACCTCGCCGAGGCCTGCTTCGGCATGCGCTCGCTGAAGGCGGGCGAGCTGCGCGTCCGCGGCCGCGCCGTCTCGAAGGCGTCGCCGAAGACGATGCTCGACCACGGCGTCTACTACCTGCCGGCCGACCGTCGCGTCGAGGGCCTCGTGCTGCCGCGCTCGCTGCGCGAGAACATCTCGCTCGCGTCGCTGACCGAGCCGATCTTCCAGCGCCGCGGCGTGATGAGCCGCACGAGGGAGAACGCCGTCGTCAGACGGGTCGTCGACCAGCTGCAGATCCGGCCGCCGACGCTCGACCGCCCGATCCGCAACTACTCGGGCGGCAACCAGCAGAAGGCGATGTTCGCGCGCGGCATGCTGCGCGACCCGGCGGTGGTCGTGCTCAACGAGCCGACGACCGGCGTCGACGTCGGCGCCCGCGGCGACGTCTACGCGCTGATCCAGGAGATGTGCGAGCGGGGCGCCGGCGTGCTCGTGGTCTCCTCGGACCTGCCCGAGATCCTCAACCTCTGCCATCGCGCGTACGTCGTGCACCGCGGCGTGGTCCGCGCCGAGCTGGCCGGGGACGGGCTCACCGAGGACGCGGTCCTCGCCAACTTCTTCGACGACTGAGACGGGAGAGACGCTGTGCCTGACCACTCCAGAACCGCGGCGGCCGCCGCGGCCACGCTGGCCGATGCCGAGGCCGAGCGGGGAATGGCTCGGAGAGCCCTGCAGATGCTCGTCACGATCGGCGTGCTGCCGATCCTGCTCGTCACGATGATCGTCGTCTTCGGACTGATCGAGCCGCGCTTCCTCGCCCAGGACAACATCCTCAACATCCTGCGCCAGTCGACCTTCCTCGGGATCGTCGCGATCGGCCAGATGCTCGTGCTGATCACCGCCGGCTTCGACCTCTCGATCGGCGCGATCGTCGCGCTCACCAGCGTCGTCGCGGCGACGGTGATGTCGTCGGTGCTCGGCGACGACGGCTCCGGCTCGGCGCTGACGGCGATCGTGCTCGGCGTCGGCGCCGGCCTGCTCGCCGGCATCGTCGCCGGCGCCGTCAACGGCTTCGGCGTCGCGGTGCTCGGGGTCTCGCCGTTCATCGTCACGCTCGGCACCTCGTCGATCATCACCGGCGCGGCGCTGCTGGAGACCGGCGGCGCGCCGATCACCGGCCTGCCGACCGACTTCGTCAAGGTGCTCGGCACCGACAAGCTGCTCGGCGTCCCGGTCGTCGTCTACATCACCGCGGTGATCGTGCTCGTGATGTACGCGGTCCTCAACCGCTCGCGCTTCGGCCGCTACCTCTACGCGATCGGCGGCAACGAGATCGCCTCGCGCCTGTCGGGCATCCGCGTCGGCCGCAACCTGATGGTCGTCTACATCCTCAGCGGCACCTTCGCGGCGATCGCCGGCCTGCTGCTGACCGCCCGCGTCGGCGCCGGCGAGCCGAACCTCGGCGCCTCCTTCGCGCTGCAGTCGATCACCGCGGCGGTGCTCGGCGGCGTCTCGCTGCGCGGCGGCGAGGGCAAGCTCGGCGGCGTCGTCTTCGGCGCGCTCTTCATCGCGATGCTGAGCAACGGCATGAACCTGATCCGGGTCTCCTCGTACTGGCAGTCGATCGCGCTCGGCGCCCTGCTGGTCCTCGCCGTCGTCGTCGACCGCGCCCGCCAGCGCGTGCGGCACACCGTCTGAGCGCCGGCCCGACCTCTCGTTCCAGGAGCAACACGTGAGATACACGCTCGCCGCCGACACCGGCGGCACGTTCACCGACGTCGCGCTGTCCGTCGACCGCGCCGACCCCGTGATCGGCAAGTCGCTGACGACGCACGGCCGTGTCTTCGGCGGCATCGAGGGCGCGATCGCCAACGCCGCGGAGGCCGTCGGCGCGACCAGCCGCGACGTGCTGGCCGGCGCGGAGATCTTCGTCTACGGCACGACGCACGCGACCAACGCGATCGTCACCGGCAGAACGGCGCGGACGGCGCTGCTCTGCACCGAGGGCTTCGCCGACGTGCTCGTGCTGCGCGAGGGCGGCAAGCGCAGCCCGTTCGACTTCGCGACCGACTATCCCGACCCGTACGTCCCGCGCTCGCTGACCTACGAGATCGCCGAGCGCACCACCTCGACCGGCGAGGTCCGCACGCCGCTCGACGACGACCAGGTCCGCGCCGTGCTGGAGCAGGCGGGGCGAGACGGCGTCGAGGCGATCGCGGTCTGCCTGCTGTGGTCGATCGCGCAGCCCGAGCACGAGCTGCGGATCGGCGCGCTGATCGAGGAGTGCCTGCCGGGCGTCCCGTACACGCTCTCGCACGCGCTCAACCCGATCCTGCGCGAGTACCGTCGCACCTCCTCGGCGGTGATCGACGCCTCGCTCAAGCCGCTGATGCAGCGCCACTTCGGCCAGCTCCAGCGCGACCTCGCCGACGCCGGCTTCGACGGCGCGCTGCTGGCGGTCACCTCGATGGGCGGTGCGATGCACGTCGAGGACCTGATCGAGCAGCCGATCTACACCGTCCGCTCCGGCCCCGCGATGGCGCCGGTCGGCGCGCTCGCCTACGCCGGCGCGGAGCGGCCCGGCCGCGACCTGATCGTCTGCGACACCGGCGGCACGACCTTCGACGTCTCGCTGACGCGCGACGGCCGCATCAAGGAGACGCGCGAGACGTGGCTCGGCGGCAGATTCGTCGGCCACATCACCGGCATGTCGTCGGTCGACGTCGAGAGCATCGGCTCCGGCGGCGGCTCGATCGCCTGGGTCGACCCGGGCGGCCTGCTGCGCGTCGGGCCGCAGAGCGCAGGCTCCGAGCCCGGCCCCGCCTGCTACGGGCGCGGCGGCACCGAGGCGACCGTCACCGACGCGGCGCTCGTGCTGGGTCTGCTCGACCCCGACCACTTCCTCGGCGGCCGCATGCGGCTCGACCTCGCCGCCGCGGAGGCGGCCGTCGACCGGATCGCGGAGCGGCTGGAGATCGGCCGCGAGCAGGCCGCGCACGGGATCTACGTGATCGCGAGCGACCACATGGTGCAGGCGATCGGCGAGCTGACCGTCCAGGAGGGCGTCGACCCGCGCGACAGCCTGATCGTCGCCGGCGGCGGCGCCGCCGGCATGAACATCGCGCTGATCGCGACCGAGCTCGGCGTCGACGAGCTGCTCGTGCCGCGCACCGCCGGCGCGCTGAGCGCCTGCGGCGGCCTCTTCTCCGACCTCGTCGAGGAGGCGAGCGCGACGCAGTACGCGACGACGCGCGACTTCCCGTTCGACGTCGTCAACGGTGCGCTCGACCGCCTCGACGCCTCGCTGGAGGAGGCGGCCGAGCGGCTGCGCGCGCGCGGCGTGCGCGAGACGCGCGTCGAGTACGGCACCGAGGCCCGCTACCCGTCGCAGACGTGGGAGCTGGAGGTGCCGCTGCCGACGAGCCGCTTCCAGTCGCCCGACGACGTCGCGGCGCTCGCCGACGCCTTCCACGACGTCCACGAGCGCGTCTTCGCGGTCAAGGAGCCGGGCCAGTCGATCGAGTGCCTCTACTGGCGCGCCCGCCTGACCGCCAAGCTCGACGGGCCGACCGTCGAGCGGCGCGAGGACCCGCCGGCGCCGGCGCCCGCGCCGCGGCTGGTGAAGCAGGCGTGGTTCGGCGACCGCGGCTGGGAGACGCCGCGCTACCACGGCGCCGAGCTGTCGGCCGGCGTCTCGCTCGAGGGCCCGCTGATCGTCGACGAGGCGACCACGACCGTCGTCGTCCCGCCGGGCTGCCGGCTCCAGACCACCCACTACGGCTACATCGTCTCGATCGGCGAGACGAGCGCCGCGTCCAGACCGGAGGCCGATCGGTGACCGCCACCACGAGAGAGACCAGCGCGGGGCCGGCGGCCGAGCGCTTCGACCCGCTGCTGCTCGCCGTCCTCGCCAACCGCTTCGACAGCGTCTGCCGGGAGATGACGAACACGCTGCTGCGCGCCGGCCGCTCGACGGTGCTGAGCGTCGCGCGCGACTTCTCCTGCTCGATCGTCACCGCCGACGACCGCCTGCTGTCGGCGCCCGAGGGCCTGCCGGTCCACGTCTTCGGCTCGCACCTGGCGACCGAGGCGATGAGGGAGCTGCACGGCGACCGGATCGCCGACGGCGACGCGTTCCTCCACAACGACCCGTACATGGGGAACACGCACGCCGCCGACCACACGATCCTCGTGCCGGTGATCGTCGACGGCGAGCACCTCTTCACCGCCGTCGCGAAGGCCCACCAGGCCGACTGCGGCAACTCGCTGCCGACGACCTACATGCCCGACGCGCGCGATGTCTACGAGGAGGGCGCGCTGATCTTCCCGTGCGTGCGGGTGCAGCGCGACCGCGAGGACGTCGACGACGTGATCCGCATGTGCCGCCGGCGGATCCGCCATCCCGAGCAGTGGTACGGCGACTACCTCGCCTCGCTCGGCGCCGCGCGGATCGGCGAGCGGCGGCTGAAGGAGATCGTCGCCAAGTACGGCGTCGAGACGGTGCGCGCCTTCGTCGAGGAGTGGTTCGACTACTCCGAGCGGCGCGTCGCCGACGCGCTCGCGAGGCTGCCGTCGGGCACGATCGTCGGCAGCGGCGCGCACGACCCGACGCCGAAGCTGCCGGACGGGATCCCGCTGAGGGTCGAGGTCCGGATCGACGCCGAGGCGGGCCGCGCCGAGGTCGACCTGCGCGACAACGTCGACTGCGTGCCGGCCGGCCTGAACCTGTCGACGGCCTGCTCGATCAACAACGCGCTGACCGGCCTGCTGAACTCGCTCGGCACCGAGATCCCGTGCAACGCCGGCTCGTTCCGCCGCCTCTCCGTGCTGCTGCGCGAGAACTGCGTCGTCGGCACGCCGCGCTTCCCGACCTCGACCTCCTCGGCGACGACCAACGTCGCCGACCGCCTCGTCAACGCGACGCAGGCGGCGATCGCCGAGTCCGGCGACGGGCTCGGTCTCGCCGAGGGCGGCATGAGCATGGGGCCGGGAATCTCGGTCGTCTCCGGCAGGGACCGCCGCCACGGCGAGGAGAACGTCTACGTCAACGAGCTGGTGCTCCAGTCCAACGGCGGCCCGGCCTCGCCGCGCGCCGACGGCTGGCTGAACTTCGGCACGCCGGTGATCGCGGGGATGATGTACCGCGACAGCGTCGAGATCGACGAGCAGAAGTACCCGCTGCTCGTGCGCTCGCTGCGCGTGCTGCCCGACACCGGCGGCGCCGGCGAGCATCGCGGCGGCCCCGCGCAGGAGGTCGTCTACGGGCCGCTGGAGGACCCGATGACGGTGATCTACACCGTCGACGGCAAGGTCAACCCGCCGCGCGGCGTGCGCGGCGGCGGCGACGGCTCCCCGGCCTCCGCCGAGCGGATCGGCGCCGACGGCGTCCGCAGCGAGCTGCCGGCCGTCTCGGTCGAGGTGATCGAGCCGGGCGACTGGATCGTCGGCACGACCTGCGGCGGCGGCGGCTACGGCGACCCGTTCGCGCGCGACCCCGAGCGGGTCGCCCGCGACGTCCGCGAGGGTTGGGTCTCCGAGCGGGCGGCGCGGGAGCAGTACGGCGTCGTGCTGGAGCGCGCCGGCCGCGAGCTGACGGTCGACCTCGAGGCGACCCGCGCGCTGCGCGGCGCGCGCGGCGAGGGCAGCTGAGATGAGCGGAGCGGAGGAGACGGGGGCGGCCGCGGGCGTCGCGCCGCCCGCCCTGATCGACGCGGTCGGCGAGCAGCGCGAGTGGATGGTCGCGCTGCTCCGGCGGCTGCTGGCGGCGCCGAGCGAGCTGGGCAGGGAGGAGCTGGCGCAGGCGATCGTCGAGGAGACGCTGCGCGAGCTCGGGCTGGAGATCTCCTCGCACGTCCTCGACGCCGACACGCTGCGCGCCCACCCGCGCGCGGCGCCGTTCGACTGGGAGCTGGGCGGCAAGCGCAACGTCGTCGGGCACTGGCGCCCGGGCGCGTCCGGCTCGCCCGGCGGCGGGCGGTCGCTGACGTTGAGCGGCCACGTCGACGTGCCGGCGCCGCAGTCGCCGGAGCTGTGGACGCGGCCGCCGTACGAGCCGTGGGTCGACGACGGCCGCGTCGTCGGCTGGGGGATCCTCAAGTCGGGCCTGGTCGCGATGCTCGGCGCGCTGCGGGCGATGCGCGCCGCCGGCCTGGAGCCGGGCGCGACGGTGCGGCTGCAGAGCGTCGTCGAGGAGGAGACGAGCGGCAACGGCGCGCTCGCCGCGGCGCTGGCGCTGGAGCCGCTCGACGGCGCGCTCGTCGCCGGCTGCCTCGGCGAGTCGGTGCCGTTCGCCCAGCTCGGCGTCTTCTGGTTCACGGTCCGCGTCGCGCTGCCGCCGGCCCACGCCGGCGACGGCGTCGCGACGAGCGCGATCGACAGCGCGCTCGCGCTCGTGCCGGCGCTGCGCGAGCACGCGCTGCGCGCGAACGCGATCCCGCCGGCCGCCTACCGCGACGCCGACGAGCCGATCAAGCTCAACGTCGGCGCGATCCGCGGCGGCACGCTGCCGTCGATCGGGCCGGGCGAGTGCGAGATCTCCTGCCGGATCGCGATGTTCCCGGGCGAGCGGCTGGCGGACAAGCGGCGCGAGATCGAGCAGGTCGTCGCCGCGGCCGCCGAGCGGATCCCGGCGTTCGCCGCCCACCCGCCGCAGGTCCGCTTCACCGGCTTCTCGTGCGAGGGCTACGAGCTGCCGCGCGACGCGCCGATCGTCCAGGCGCTGGAGCGCGCGCACGCGGCCGGCGGCGGGAGACCGCGGCTGGCGGCGCTGACGACGGCGCTCGACGCGCGCACCTTCCACCATCTCGGCATCCCGGCGACGAGCGCCGGGCCGCCGGTGGAGCAGCTGCACGCGATCGACGAGGCGGTGGCGATCGACGAGCTGGTGCGCTCGACCGGGACGATCGCGCGGTTCGTCTGCGACTGGTGCGGCGTGCGCCGCGCGAGCGATGGCTGACGCGCGCGAGCGGGCGGTCGTCGCGCGCCTCGCCGAGCTGCGCGACGAGCTGGCCGAGCTGACCGCCGCGCTCGTGCGGGTCCCGAGCGTCACCGGCGAGGAGGGGGCGGTCGCGCAGACGGTCGCCGGCTGGATGGAGGACAACGGCCTGCGGCCGGAGGTCAAGCACGTCTCCGAGCAGGTGCGCGGGCGCGTCGCGAGCTTCGCCGACGAGCGCGACCTCGACCGGCGCCCGAACGTCTTCGGCTGGCTGCGCGGGCGCGCGCCGGGCGGCGCGCCGCCGGTCGTCCTCAACGGCCACCTCGACGTCGTGCCGCCCGGCGACCCGGCGCGGTGGTCGCGCGACCCGTTCGGCGGCGAGCGCGCCGACGGGATGGTCTGGGGTCGCGGCGCGGCCGACATGAAGGGGCCGATCGCGGCGGCGCTGATCGCGCTGCGGACGCTGCGCGACTGCGGCGTCGAGCTCGCCTTCGACGTGCAGATGCAGTGCGTGATCGCCGAGGAGTCGAGCAGCATCGGGACGGTCAGCGCGCTCGACAGCGAGCCGCGGCCGGCGGCGGCGATCGTGCTGGAGCCGAGCCGCAACGTCGTCGCGCCGGCCGGCGGCGGCTCGCTGCAGTTCACCGTCGAGACGCGCGGCACGGCGGCCCATGCGGCGGTGCCGTGGACCGGCCGCAGCGCGCTCGACGGGCTGGTCGCCGCCTACGACGCGCTGCGCGCCTTCGCCCGCGAGCGCAACGCGCGCGCCGCCCATCCGCTGTTCGACGGGCTGCCGGAGGCGGTGCCGTTCGGCGTCGGCACCTTCCACGCCGGCGAGTGGCGGGCGATGCTGCCCGAGGACGGCATGCTGTCGGGCCGGATCGGGCTGCTGCCGGGCGAGCGGATCGAGGACCTGCGCGCGGAGCTGCTGGCGGCGGTCGCGATCGCGGCGAGCGTCGACCCCCGCCTGGAGGGCTGCGCGCCGGTCGTGAGCTGGCCCAACGAGGGCTTCCCGGCGTGGGAGACGGCGCGGGAGGCGCCGGTCGTGCGCGCGCTGGAGGATGCGTGCGAGGCGGTCGCCGGCGAGCGCCGCGTCGGCGCCGTCACCTTCGGCGCCGACGCCGGCCACTTCGCCGCCGCGGGCATCCCGGTCGCGCTGTTCGGGCCGGGGAACATCGAGCACGCGCACATGGCCGACGAGCGGGTCGCGGAGGCAGAGCTGGTCGAGGCGGCGCAGGTGCTGGCGGTCGCGCTGATGCGGCTCGACGCGGCCGCGGCCGGGGAGGCCGCTCCGTGACGGCGACGAGCGAGCCGGTCGGCGTCGGCGAACGCCTGCGGACGATCCGGACGCGCCGGCGGCTGACGCTGCGCGACGTCGCCGAGCGCTCGGGGCTGAGCGAGAGCTTCGTCAGCCAGCTCGAGCGCGGCAGGGCGAACGCGAGCATCGCCTCGCTGCAGAAGCTGACCGACGCGCTCGGCACGACGCTCGCGGACCTGTTCATGCCGGGCAGGGGGCCGGGGACGCGGGTGCTGCGCGAGCACGAGCGCCCGCACCTTGGCTACGGGATCCTTGGGCGCAAGTACCTGCTGACGCCGACGCCGCTGGAGCACCTCGAGGTCTTCATCGGCCGCTTCGACGAGGGCGGCTCGACCGGCGAGCCGGTCGCCCACGGCGACAGCGACGAGCTCTTCCTCGTGATGAGAGGCCGCTTTCGGCTGGAGGTCGGCAGCGAGGTCTTCGTGCTGGAGACCGGCGACTCGGTCAACTACCGCAGCTCGTCGCCCCACCGGGCCGAGAACATCGGCCAGGGGCGGGGCGACGTGATGTGGGTGATCAGCCCGCCGAGCTTGTAGCGGCGTCGCGCCTCCGCCACCCGGATCGGGTGAAGAGACTTAAGGAGTTGACAAGTAACTTTGTTAAAACTACGGTCTCTTCACCCGAGAGAGGTGGAGGACGATGGTGGAGATCGACCGTAGGACGTTCCTTGCCGGCGGCGCCCGGACGGCTGGCGTGCTCAGCCTGTTCCTGGCGCCCGGCGTGCTGACGGCGTGCGGAGGCGGAGGGGCGGCGAGATCGGCGAGCGTGCTGACGATCGCCCAGCCCGACACGCCGCCGCTGCTCGACGGCGACCAGGCCTTCTCGCTGCTCGCCGAGGAGGTGATGGCCAACTGCTACGGCGGCGACATCGTCCGCTACGAGCTGGTCGACGACCCCGACGCGGGGATCGCGACCGCCGGGCTGCACGTCGACGGCCGCAGAGGGATCGCGGACGGGCTCGCCGCCTCCTTCGAGGTCTCCGACGACCTGCGCGAGTTCACCTTCAGGCTGCGCGACGACGTCAAGAGCTACTACGGCAACCCGATCACGGCCGAGGCGGTCAAGTGGTCGTGGGAGCGGCGCAGAGCGCTGCAGGGCGTCGGCGGCTTCTTCGCCAGCGTCATGCAGCTCGACGACGACGCCGAGATCGAGGTGCTCGACGAGCGCACGATCCGCTTCCGCACCGCCAAGCCGAGCACGCTCTTCCTGAAGGTCGACGCGATGGCCTACTACGGCGGCGTCGTCGACCTGACCGAGGCGAGAAAGCACATCACCGCCGAGGACGAGTGGGCGAAGGAGTTCCTCGGCCGCCAGACCGCCGGCTTCGGGCCCTACCACGTCGAGGGATACCGCAAGGGCCAGCAGCTGACGCTGGTCGCCAACCCCAACCACCCGGGCGAGAGACCGCGCTACGAGAAGGTCGTCTGGCGGGTCGTCTCCGGCTCCAGCGACCGCCTCGCGCAGCTGTCGCGCGGCGACGTCGGCGTCGCGACCAACCTCACCCCGCGCGAGCTCAAGCAGCTGGAGAGAAACCCGGACGTCGAGGTCGTCAGCTACCCCGGCAACCTCGTCAAGTCGCTGCGGCTCAACAACACCAAGGCGCCGTTCGACGACCCGCGCGTGCGGCGGGCGCTCGCGTACGCGACGCCGTACCAGCAGATCCTCGAGGACGTCTACTTCGGCCTCGCCTCGCCGCTGCGCAGCCCGCTGCCGGAGATCATCCCCGGCGCCACCGACGAGTTCTGGGAGTACGACACCGACGTCGAGCAGGCCCGCGCGCTGCTGCGGCAGGCCGGCCACGGCGACGGCTTCGCGATCGAGATCACCTACGACGTCTCGGTCCCCGAGGACGAGCTGATCGGCACGATCCTGCGGACCGCCTTCGGCGACCTCGGCGTGCGGGTCCAGCTCAACGGCGTGCCGAGCGCCGTCTACGCCGACCGCAGCAACGGCAACAGAGGCGACGCCTTCATCGGCCTCAACTACCCGTTCGTGCCCGACGCCGCCTACCACCTGTCGCTCTACTGGCGGACCGACGAGGCGCTCAACACCGTCGGCTACTCCAACCCCGCCTACGACCGCGCGATCGACGGGCTGCTCGTCGCGACCGACGAGGCGAGACGGCGCAGGCTGGCCCGCGAGGCGCAGCGGATCTGGCTGCAGGACATGCCGTGGCTGCTGCTCGGCAACCCCGGCTTCCACCTCGCGCACCGCCCGGACCTGACGGGCGTCTCCTGGTACGGCGACAACCAGCTGCGCTACGCGCCGCTGGCGTCGGCGGCGTGAGCGCCGCCGCAGAGGGCGCGCGCAAGCGGACGGGAGCGCCGAGCTGGCTCGGCCCGGTCGCGGCGCGCGCCGGGACGCTGGTGCTGCAGGTGCTCGGCGTCGTGACGATCGTCTTCGTGCTCGTGCGCGTCTTCCTCGACAACCCGGCGCGCGCGCTCGCGGGCCAGAACCAGTCGCCGGAGGCGATCGCCGCGATCACCGAGCGGCTCGGCCTCGACGGGTCGCTGCCGCAGCAGTTCTGGAGCTACCTGACCAGCCTCTTCCAGGGCGATCTCGGCGACGCCTTCTCGACCGGCAACCCGGTCCTCACCGACCTGCGCGAGCGGGTGCCGGCGACGCTGCTGCTGATCACGGTCGCGCTCGCGATCGCCGCGGTGATCGCGCTGCTGCTGGCGGCCGCGGTGACGGCGCGGCCGCGCGGGCTGCTCGCGCGCGGGGTCTCCGGCTACGGCTTCGTCGCCGGCGCGCTGCCCGACTTCTGGATCGGGCTGGCGCTCGTCTTCGTCTTCTACTTCCAGCTCGGGGTCGTGCCGGCGCCGGCCGGTCAGCTCGACCCGGCCTACTCGGTCGAGATCGTCACCGGCGCCGCCGTGATCGACGCGCTGATCGCCGGCAACATGGCGGCCTTCTCGGACGCGCTCGCGCACATGGCGCTGCCGGTCGCGACGCTCGTGCTCGTCTACACCGGCCCGATCCTGCGCCTGACGATGACGGCCTCGCGCAGCGGCCTGGGGATGGACTTCGTCCGCTTCGGACGCGCGCTCGGGCTCAGACAGCGGCGGATCACCTGGTACGCGGTGCGCAACGCGCTGCCGACCTTCGTGACGATCCTCGGCACGACCTACGGCTTCCTGCTCGGGGGCGCCGTGCTGGTCGAGACCGTCTTCTCCTGGGGCGGGGCAGGCCAGTACGCCGTCGCGGCCGTGCAGCAGTCGGACTTCGCGGCGCTGCAGGGCTTCGTGCTCGTCGCCGGCATCTTCAGCGCGCTGGTCTACCTCGCGGTCGACCTCCTCTACTACGTCGTCGACCCGCGCGCCCGCGCCTGAGCGATGAGCCTCCGAGAGCTGCTCACCGTCCTGCGCGGCGACCGCGCGCTCGCCGCCGGCGTCGTGATCGTCGCGATCTCGCTGCTGCTGGCCGCGATCGGTCCGTGGATCGTCCCGTTCGACCCCGAGCGGGCGACCGGCGAGGTGCTGCTGGCGCCGTCGCTCGAGCACCCGTTCGGCACCGACGCCTCCGGGATCGACGTCTTCTCCCGCGTCGTCGCCGGCTTCCGCGCCGACGTGACGATCGCGATCGTCGCCGTCGCGCTGTCGCTCGCGGGCGGCGTCGTGCTCGGCGCGCTCGCCGGCTTCGACTTCCGCTCGCCGTGGGCGGGGCGCGGACGGTGGACGATCCTGCGCCTCGCCGACATGGTGCAGGCGCTGCCCGTCTTCATCCTCGCGCTCGCGCTCGTCGGCATGACCGGCCCGAGCGTGCGCAACGTGATCGTCGCGATCGCCTTCGTCAACCTGCCGATCTTCCTGCGGCTGACGCGCGGCGCCGTGCTGGTCACCCAGCGCGAGGCGTACGTCGACGCCGCGCGCGTGATGGGGCTCCCGTCGCGCGTGACGCTGCGGCGGCACGTGCTGCCGAACTCGATGGAGCCGGTGATCGCGAACGCGTCGATCACCGTCGGCTTCGCGGTGCTGCTGACCGCCGGCCTGTCGTTCCTCGGCGCCGGCGTGCGCCCGCCGACGCCGGAGTGGGGCGCGACGATCGCCTCCGGCTCCAGAAACCTCGTGACCGGGGAGTGGTGGATCAGCGTCCTGCCCGGTCTCGTGCTGTCCGTCGTCGTGCTCGGCTTCGCGCTGCTCGGCGAGGGGCTGCGGCGGCGGTGGAGCCCCGCCGACCGCACCGCCGGCGACCCCCGACTGCAGGCAGGGCCGAGATGAACCCCATCCTCTCCATCGACGGGCTCGAGGTCGAGTTCCCCGGCGCGGCCGGCCATCGTGCCGTGCGCGGCGTCTCGATCGACGTGGCGGAGGGCGAGCTGGTCGGGATCGTCGGCGAGTCCGGCAGCGGCAAGAGCATGACGCTCTCCGCCTGCCTTGGGCTGGTGCCGCCGCCCGGCCGCGTCGCCGGCGGCTCGATCAGGCTGCAGGGCGAGGAGCTGGTCGGCCGCTCCGAGCAGGAGCTGCGCCGCATCCGCGGCAGCCGCATCAGCATGGTGCTGCAGGATCCGATGACGTCGCTGCACCCGTCGATCCCGGTCGGCAAGCAGCTCGTCAACGTCGTGCGCGACCACGCCGAGGTCGATCGCGACGCGGCCGCCGCGCGGGTCGTGGAGGCGCTCGAGATGGTCGGCGTGCCGAGGGCGGCGGAGCGCCTGTCGGCCTATCCCCACCAGCTCTCGGGCGGCCTGCGCCAGCGCGTGATGATCGCCGCGGCGATCGTCAACCGCCCGCGGGTCCTGCTCGCCGACGAGCCGACGACGGCGCTCGACGTGACCGTGCAGGCGCAGATCCTGCGCCTGCTGCGCGAGCTCAACCGCGACGCCGGCATCACGGTCGTGCTCGTCACGCACAACTTCGGCGTCGTCGCCGGCCTCTGCGACCGGACCGTCGTGATGCGCGGCGGCACGGTGCTCGAGGACGGGCCGACCGAGCGCGTCTTCCGCGCGCCGGAGCACGCGTACACGCAGGCGCTGCTCGACGCCGTGCCGCGGATCGACGTCGTCCCGGAGCGGGCGACGCGGCCGCCGGCGCCGGTCGGGGAACCGATCCTGGAGGCGAGCGGGCTGACGCGCTCGTTCCGCTCGACCCAGCTGTTCGGCGCCCGCACGACCGTCGACGCGATGCGCGACGTCTCGCTCGACGTGCGGCGCGGCGAGACGCTCGGCCTCGTCGGCGAGTCCGGCGCCGGCAAGACGACGCTCGCGCGCACGCTCGTGCGGCTGCAGGAGCCGACCTCCGGCACGCTGCTGTTCGACGGGCGGGACGTGACGCACGCCTCCGACAAGGCGCTGCGCGACTTCCGCCGCCGGGTCCAGATGATCTTCCAGGACCCGTACTCGTCGCTGGACCCGCGTTGGACCGTCGAGCGGATCGTCGCCGAGCCGCTGCTGTTCCACGGCCTGCGCGACCGCGGCGCCGCGCCGGGCCGCGTCGCCGAGCTGCTCGAGCTGGTGGGGCTGTCGCCGAGGCTGCGCGACCGGCTTCCCCGCCAGCTCTCCGGCGGCGAGCGCCAGCGCGTCGCGATCGCCCGTGCGCTCGCGGTCGAGCCCGACGTCGTCGTCGCCGACGAGCCGGTCTCGGCGCTCGACGTCTCGATCCAGGCGCAGATCGTGACGCTGTTCGACGAGCTGCAGCGCTCGCTGAACCTGACGCTCGTGCTCGTCGCGCACGACCTTGGGCTCGTGCGCGCGATGTGCGACCGCGTCGCGGTGATGCGCGCCGGCGAGCTGGTCGAGCTGTCGGCGACCGAGGCGCTGTTCGCCGCCCCTGCCCACCCCTACACGCGCACGCTGCTCGACTCGGTCCCGGTGCCCGATCCGCAGCTGGCGCGAACCGTCCACGCAACGCCGCAAGGAAGCGAGGAGCGCGCATGAGCGTCCGCATCGCCGTCGACACCGGCGGCACGTTCACCGACGTCGTCGTCACCGACGAATCCGGCGAGGTCTGGGCGGCGAAGGCCTCCACGACCCCGGACGACGTCTTCGACGGCGTCGGCGCCGCGATCGAGCGGGCCGCCGCCCAGGCGGGCCTCGGGCTCGACGAGCTGCTCGCCCGCTGCGGGGTGCTGAGCTACGCGACGACGCACGCGACCAACGCGATCCTGCTGCGCCGCACGGCGCGCACGGCGTTCGTCACGACGTGGGGCCACCCGGACGTGCTCGTGCTGAAGGAGGGCGGCAAGTTCGGGCCGTTCGACTTCTCGCGCGACCACCCCGAGCCGTACGTGCCGCGGGCGCTGACCTTCGAGGTGAGGGAGCGGATCGGGGCGGGCGGCGAGGTCGTCGAGCCGCTCGACGAGCGGGACGCCGTGCGCGTGATCGGCGAGCTGGAGCGGGCGGGGGTCGAGGCGGTCGGCGTCTGCTTCCTGTGGGCGCACGTTCACCCCGCGCACGAGCGCCGCTTCGCCGAGCTGCTCGCGGAGCGGCTGCCGGATGTGGCGGTCAGCGTCTCGCATGCGGTGGTGCCGACGATCCGCGAGTACCGCCGCGCGAGCGCGACCTGCATCGACGCGTCGCTCAAGCCGCTGATGACGCGCCATTTCGAGAGCGTCGAGCGGCGGCTGCTGGAGCGCGGCTTCGGCGGCGATTTCCTCGTCGTGACGTCGACCGGCGGCGTCGTGCCGGCGGCGGAGGTGATCCGCCGGCCGCTGCTGGTCGTCAGCTCGGGGCCGTCGATCGCGCCGGTCGGCGCCGAGGCGGCTGCGCGGGAGGCGGGGGTCGACGACGCCGACCTCGTCGTCGGCGACATGGGCGGGACGACCTTCGACATCTCGCTCGTGCGCGACGGCGAGGCGCAGTTCGCGCGCGAGACGTGGCTCGGCGACCAGTTCACCGGCGACATCACGGGACTGGCGTCGGTCGCGGTCGAGAGCATCGGCTACGGCGGCGGCAGCATCGCGTGGATCGACGACGGCGGGATGCTGCGGGTCGGCCCGGCGAGCGCGGGCGCGGCGCCCGGACCGGCCTGCTACGGGCGCGGCGGGAGCGACCCGACCTTCACCGACGCCGCGGTCGTCTGCGGCCTGCTCGACCCGGACGCCTTCCTCGGCGGTCAGATGCGGCTCGACGCCGGTGCGGCGCATGCGGCGGTCGCGCGCGGCGTCGCCGAGCCGCTGGGCCTGACCGCGGAGGAGGCGGCGGCCGCGATCGTCGAGGTCGCGGTCGACGGGATGGCCGAGCGGATCCGCGAGCTGACGGCGCGCGACGGGCTCGACCTCGCCGACGCGGTCTTCGTCGCCGGCGGCGGCGCGAGCGCGCTGTGCGCCGGGGCGATCGGCCAGCGGCTCGGCTGCAGGTCGGTGCTCGTGCCGCGGCTGGCGCCGGTGCTGAGCGCGGCCGGCGGGCTCTGCTCCGACGTGCTGATGGAGTTCGCGGCGAGCCATCCGACGGCGACCGACGCCTTCGACTTCGACGGCGTCACCGGCGTGCTCGACGGGCTCGACGGCGAGATGGAGCGGTTCCTGCGACGGCTCGGCGCCGACGACGAGCGCGGCAGCCGGCAGTTCATCGCCGAGGCGCGCTACCGCCACCAGGTGTGGGAGCTGGAGCTGGCGCTCGCCGGCGGCGGGCCGCGCGCGGCGGAGGACCTGCCGGAGCTGGAGGAGTCGTTCCATCGCGTCCACGAGCGCGCGTTCGGCGTGCGCGACCCCGGACAGGTGGTGGAGGTGCTGTATTGGCGCGGCCGCGCCCGCGCGGCGCTCGACCGCCCGGCGCCGTCGCCGCTGGCCGCGCGGGAGACGGCCGCCGGCACGCCATCGTCGGCGTGGTTCGCCGACGCGGGGCTGGTCGAGACGACGCGCTTCGACGGCGAGCGGCTGGCCGCCGACGCCGTGATCGACGGCGCCGCGGTCGTCGACCTGCCGCACACGACGCTGGTCGTGCCGCCCGGGCTGCGCGCCCGCCGGACGGCGCTCGGCCACTTCGTGCTCACGTCCATGCAGCAGGAGGAGGCTCGATGACGAGCATGCCGGAGACGGCCGCGCGCCCGCAGGCGCTGCGGCTGGCGGTGCTGAGCAACCGCCTCGACGCGATCTGCCGCGAGATGACGAACACCCTGCAGAAGTCCGGGCGCTCGGCGGTGCTCAGCATGGGGCGCGACTTCTCGGTCGCGATCGTCACGGCCGGCCACGAGCTGCTGGCGGCGGCGGAGAGCCTGCCGGTCCACGTGCTGGGGATCGAGCTGCAGGCGCGGGCGATGGGGGAGCTCCATCCCGACCTGGCGTCCGGCGACGCCTTCCTGCACAACGATCCCTACCTCGGCAACTCCCACCACGCCGACCACACGATCCTCGTGCCGGTCTTCTGGGAGGGGCGCCACGTCTTCACCGTCTGCGCGAAGGCCCATCAGGCGGACGCGGGCAACGCGGTGCCGACGACCTACTTCCCGCAGGCGCGCGACGTCTACGAGGAGGGGGCGCTGAGCTTCCCGTGCGTGCGGATCCAGCGGGAGCGCCGCGACGTCGACGACATCGTGCGGATGTGCCGGCGGCGGATCCGCGTGCCGGAGCAGTGGTACGGCGACTACCTCGCGACGCTCGGGGCGGCGCGGATCGGCGAGCGGCGGCTGCTGGAGCTGCTCGAGCGCTTCGGCGGCGAGGAGGTGACGGGCTTCGCCGAGCAGTGGTTCGACTACAGCGAGGCGCGGATGCGCAACGCGGTCGCGCGGCTGCCGCGCCGCTCGCTGTCGGCGACGACGCGCCTGGATCCGTATCCGGGCCTGCCCGACGGCATCGAGCTGTCGGCCGCGATCGCGATCGAGCCGGAGGAGGGGACGGTGACGGTCGACCTGCGCGACAACCCCGACTGCGTCCCGGCCGGCCTGAACCTGACCGAGGCGACGAGCATCGCCGCGGCGGCGGCCGGCGTCTACAACTCGCTCGACCCCGACATCCCGCACAACTCGGGCTCGGCCCGCCGCATCAGGGTGCTGCTGCGGCGCGGCGCGGTCGTCGGGATCCCCGAGCACCCGACGAGCTGCTCGATGGCGACGACCCACGTCGCCGATCGGCTGGTGAACATGATCCAGTCGTCGCTGTCGCGGCTGGGGGAGGGGCACGGCCTGGCGCAGGGCGGGCTGGGGATGCCGCCGAGCATCGGCGTGATCTCCGGCCGCGACGGCCGCGGCGGCGGGGCGCCGTACGTCAACCAGGTGATGCTCGGCGCGACCGGGGGGCCGGCCGGCCCGCAGGCCGACGGCTGGGTGAACTACGTGCTGCCGGTCGTCGCCGGGCTCCAGTACCGCGACAGCGTCGAGATCGACGAGCAGAAGTACCCGCTGCGCGTCGACGAGCAGCGGCTGCTGGCCGACTCCGAGGGGGCAGGCCGCCGCCGCGGCGCGCCGGGCGCGCGGCTCGTCTACGGCCCGGTCGCCGACCCGATGACGGTCGTCTACTCGCTCGACGGACGCGTGAACCGGCCGGAGGGCGTGCGCGGCGGAGGCCCGGGAGGGGCGTCCGCGGTGGAGGTGCGCCGCGCGGGCGGCGGCCCCGAGCCGATCGAGCCGGTCGGGCGCGTGACGCTCGACCCCGGCGACCGCATCGTGGCGATCTCGTGCGGTGGCGGCGGCTACGGCGACCCGCGCGAGCGCGAGCCGGCGCGCGTGCTGCACGACGTGCGCGAGGGCTGGGTGACGCCCGCCCGAGCGCGCGCCGTCTACGGCGTCGCCGTCGCCGAGCGCGACGGCGAGCTGGTGCTGGACGCGCGCGAGACCGAGCTGCTGCGGCAGGGCCCGCCCGGGGCCGAGGCCGCGAACACCGACGAAAGGAAGCGGAGATGAGCATCCATCGCATGGAGTCCGAGGGCGTCGAGCTGAGGCTGGTCGGCAGAAAGCCGACGACGATCGCCGGCGACCCGGTCGAGTCGCTCGCCGAGCTCTACGACGACGGCCGGGTCAGCGTCGGCGTGTGGCAGTGCACCCCCGGCTCGTTCACGTCGTTCTGGGACGGCCGCTGCGAGTCGATCGTCATCCTCGCCGGCGACGGCACCCTGACCGAGGAGGACGGCACCGCCCACGAGCTCACGCCTGGCGCGATGTTCGTCATGCCCGCGGGCACGAGAGCGACCTGGGCGATCCGCGAGACGCTCGTGAAGTCCTACACGGTCACGCAGGTCGCGGCGAGCTGAGGCGCGCGGCGGTCGGCCGTGCCGGCGACGCCGGCACGGCCGGCCGTGGGCCGGGGCGGGCCGGCGTCAGGACATCACGAGCCCGCCGCAGACGTTGACGGTCTGCCCGGTGATGTAGGAGGCGTCGTCGCTGGCGAGGAAGGCGACGAGGCCGGCGACGTCCTCGGGCGTCCCGGCCCGTCTCATCGGGATGCCGTCGACCCACTCGGCCATCAGCTCGCCTCTGGCGTAGTCGCCGAGCAGGTCGCCCCACGCTCTGTCGGCGTACTCCCACATGTCGGAGCCGATGATGCCGGGGCAGAAGGCGTTGACGGTGATGCCGTCGGTGGCGAGCTCCTTCGCGAGGCTCTGCGTCATGCCCATCACGCCGAACTTGCTCGCGGCGTAGTGCGGCGTGTAGACGAAGCCGTCGCGGGCCTGTGCGGAGGCGCTGTTGACGATCCGCCCGCCGCCGCCCTGGCGCCGCATCAGCGCGGCCGCCTGCTGGCAGCAGAGGAACATGCCCTTCACGTTGACGTCGAGCGTCGCGTCCCACTCGTCCTCGCTCAGCCGCTCCAACGGCGAGATCCGCAGGATCCCCGCGTTCTGCACCGAGACGTCGAGGCGCCCGAAGCGCTCCTCGACGCGTGCGTAGAGCGCCTCGACCTGCGCCTTGTCGGTGACGTCGACGGCGACCCCGAGCGTCTCCCCGCCGAGCTCGGCCAGCTCGGCGGCGGTCTCCTCGACGCTCTCCAGGCGGTCGGCGACCGCGACGGAGCCGCCCTCGGCGGCGAACCGCCGCGCGATGCCGCGGCCGATGCCGCGGGCTCCGCCCGTGACGAGGACGATCTTGCCTTCGAACCGACGTGACTCCATCTTCACTGCACTCCGGGGGTCGTGATGAGCGAGGGGGCGGGGACGGGCAGGGGCTGCGAGCGCGAGAGCGAGACGGCATGGGCCCAGCGGGCGAGCTGCTCGGCGCGGCCGTCGGCGTCCAGCCGCGGCGGGATGTCGAGGACCGTCCGGTCGAGCGCCGCCAGCTCGTCGAGCGAGTCCCAGACGCCGACGGCGAGCCCGGCGAGGTACGCGGCGCCGAGCGCCGACAGGTGGGCCGCCGGCGGGCGGCGGATCACGAGGCCGCTGATGTCGGCCAGCAGCTGCATCAGCTCGACGTTGGCGCTGGCGCCGCCGTCGACGTAGCAGGTGTGCAGCGGGGCGCCGCCGCGCGCGAGCGCGGTCAGGACGTCGTTGACCTGGAAGGCGGTCGAGTCGACCGCCGCGCGCGCCAGCTCCCGTGGCCCGGTGCGGCGGCTGACGCCATGGATCACCGGCTGCGCGTCGGCGTCCCAGTACGGCGCGGTCAGCCCGCCGAACGCCGGCACGAGCGTCGTCGCGTCGCCGGGGTCGGCCTCGCGCGCGAGCTCCGCCACCCGCTCCGGGGCGTCGTCGAGCCCGAGCAGGGTGCGCACCCAGTCGACCGCCGAGCCGGTCGACAGCACGATCCCCTCGTGGCCGTAGGTCGGCGGCGCGTCCGCCAGCTGCCACGCGATCGTCGTCATCAGGCCGTCGGGCGCGGGGGAGAGCTCGCGCACCGTCGCCAGCACCGAGGTCCCGGTGCCCATCGTCGTCTTGACGGTCCCGGGCTCGAAGCCGCGGTGCCCGAACAGCGCGCCGTGCGAGTCGCCGATCGCCGCCGCGACCGGGATGCCGTCGGCGAGGCCGGCGACGCCGAGCGTCTCCCCGAGGCGCCCGCTCGACGGGCGCACGCGCGGAAGCGCCGCGCGCGGGATGCCGAAGCGCGCCAGCGCCTGCTCGTCCCAGTCGGCCAGCCGCAGGTTGAGCAGCTGGGTGCGGGAGGCGTTGCTGGCGTCGGTCGCGAACGTGCGCCCGCCCGTCAGCTTCCAGATCAGCCAGGCGTCGACCGTGCCGAGGCACAGCTCCCCGGCCGCGGCCCGCTCGCGGCCGTCGGGGATCGCGTCGAGCAGCCACGAGGCCTTGGAGGCCGAGAAGAGCGGCGAGACGGTCAGGCCGGTCCGCTCGCGCAGCCACCCCTCGGCGCCCTCGGCGACCAGCTCGCGGCAGAGCTCCGCGCCGCGGCGGCACTGCCAGCTGACGACCGGGCCCGCGGGGGCGCCCGTGCGGGCCTCCCAGACGGCGATCGACTCGCGCTGGTTGGTGATGCCGATCCCGGCCAGGCGGGCCGGCGCCAGCAGCTCGGCGGGCAGCTGCGCGATCACGTCGAGCACGCTGGCCCAGATCGCGTCGGCGTCCTGCTCGACCCATCCCGGCTGCGGAAAGCGGTCCGGGACCGGGCTGGAGGCCGACGCCACGACCTCGCCGGAGCGCTCGACGAGGATCGCCTTCGTGTTGCTGCTGCCCTGGTCGATCGCGAGGACCAGCGGACCGCGCTCAGGCATCGGCCGTCTCCTTCACGGCGGCGAGCGCCATCACGCGCTCGGGCGTCGCCTGCTCGCGCTCGAGCGTCCCGGTGCAGCGGCCGCGCGACATGACGAGCACCCGGTTCGCGAGGCCGAGCACCTCCTCCAGCTCCGACGAGACGACGATCACGCCGGCTCCCTCCTCCGTCAGTCTTCGGATGGCAGCGTAGATGGAAGGGCGCGCGCCCACGTCGACGCCGCGGGTCGGCTCGTCGAAGACCATCACCCGCGGCGCGCACGGCAGCCACTTCGCGATCACGGCCTTCTGCTGGTTGCCGCCCGACAGCGAGCCGACCGGCTGCCGCGGCTCCGCCTTGATCTGGAGCCGCTCGATCAGCTCGCGCGCGTTGTCGCGCAGCCGCCCCGACCGCAGGGCGCCGTGCCGGGTCAGGCGGTCGAGCGAGGGCAGCGCGACGTTGTCCTCCAGCGGCAGGTCGAGCAGCGCGCCCTGCGCCTTGCGATCCTCGGGGACGAGCACGACGCCGCGCTTGACGGCGGCGCGCGGGCTTCGCAGCGTCACCGGCCCGTCGGCCAGCTCGATCGTCCCCGCGTCGAGCCGGTCGGCGCCGCAGATCGCGCGCACGAGCTCCGTCCGGCCGGCCCCGACGAGACCGGCGATGCCGAGCACCTCGCCGGCCCGCAGCTCCAGCGAGACGTCCTCGAACGCACCGGAGCGCGTGAGCCCGCGCGCCCGCAGGACGATCTCCTCGCGCGGCGGCGCCGGCGCGGGGAAGCGGTTGCCGACCTCGCGGCCGACCATCGCGCGGATGACCTCGTCCACCGGCACGTCGCCGCGATCCCAGGCGGCGACGCGCCGGCCGTCGCGCAGCACGACGATGCGGTCGGCGACGCGCGCGATCTCCTCGAGCCGGTGGCTGATGTAGAGCATCCCGACGCCCTCGCGGCGCAGGCGGTCCATCTGCGCGAACAGCTGCGCGGTCTCCTCCTCGCCGAGCGGGGCGGTCGGCTCGTCGAGGATCAGGAAGCGCGAGTCGCGGTGCAGGGCCTTGGCGATCTCGACCTGCTGCTGCGCCGCGACCGACAGCTCGCGCACCGGCCGGTCGGGGTCGGTCGCGAGGCCGACCCGCTCCAGCTGGGCCGCCGCCTCGCGCCGCATGCGGGTGCGGTCGACACGGCCGCCGCGCATCGGCAGGTCGCCGACGAAGACGTTCTCGGCGATCGACAGCTCCGGCACCAGCCGCAGCTCCTGGTGGATCATCGCGACGCCGGCGCTCAGCGCATCGGCGGGTCGAGCGGGCACGTAGGGCTCCCCGCCGATGCGCATCGCGCCGGCATCCGGCGAGACGACGCCGGTGAGCACCTTCGAGAGCGTGCTCTTGCCGGCGCCGTTCTCGCCCAGCAGCGCCACGACCTCCCCCGGCGCGAGCGCGAGATCGACGCCCTCCAGCGCGCGGGCGCCGCCGTAGCTCTTGGTGATGCCGCGGCAGTCGAGCACGCCGTCCGCCGCCGCACCCGCGGGCGCGGCGGCGGACGGAGCGGTGGTCGTGGGCGCGCCGCTCATGGCTTCTGCGGCCCGTACGGCTGCTCGGCGATGTATCTGTCGACGTTCTCGCTGGTCGCGAGGAACGCCTCCTGCAGCTGCTCGGCGGGGATGCCGTCGGCTCTGCCCTCGATCGCGGCGATCGCGTTCTCGGCCGCGAGCCGGCCCATTCTGTAGGCCTGCTGGACCATCGTCGCGTCGAGGTCGCCGTTCTTGACTCCCTGCAGGCCCGCCGGCAGCCCGTCGAAGCCGACGATCACGAGTCTGTCGCGGACGCCCGCCTGCGAGGCGGCCTCGGCGGCGCCGAGCGCCATCGCGTCGCTGCGGCCGAAGAAGCCGCGCAGGTTCGGGTGCGCCTGCAGGATCGTCTGCGCCGCGCGGTGGCCTTGCTCCTGGTTCCAGTTGGCCGCCTGCTGGGCGACGACTCTGATGTCGGTGCCGGCGATGCCCGCGTCGAACCCTCTCTTGCGGTCGATCTCCGGCGTCGTGCCGACCTGGCCCTGGAGCACCGCGAGGTCGCCTCTGCCGTCGGTCGCTCTCGCGTACCACTCGCCGAGCGTTCTGGCCGCCGCGACGCTGTCGGACGCGATGAACGTCAGCACCTCGCCGCCGTCGGGCTTGCGGTCGACCGCGATCACCGGGATGTCGGCGTCGTTGGCCGCCTCGACGGGCACCGACGCGGCGGCCGCGCCGGCCGGCACGTAGACGATCGCGCCGACCTGCTTGGTGATGAAGCCCTGCACCTGGTCGACCTGGCGCTGGGCGTCGCCCTGCGCGTCCTCGACGCTGACGTCGTACCCGCGCTCTCTGCCGACCGCCTCGGCGCCGAGCCGGATCGCGTTGAAGAACGGCGCGCCGAGGTCGGCGACGGCGACGCCGATGCTTCTGTCGCCTCCGCCCGAGGCGCCGTCGTCGCCCGACGAGCCGCAGCCCGCGACCGTGAGCGCGCCGGCGACGGCGACCGCCGCCAGGAACGTCGACTTGATCCTCATCTGCTCCTCCTGTTTCGACGCGGCGCAAACCGTCGCCGCGCCATCTCTCCGTTGAACGACCGTGTGCGGGGGCGCGCCGCTCAGGCGCGGCGGCGCCCCAGCGTGTCCGACATGACCGCGACGGCGATCACCACGCCGATCACGACCTGCTGCAGGAAGGCGGTGACGTCGAGCAGCGTGAGCCCGTTGCGCAGCACGCCGATGATCAGGACGCCGATGAACGTCCCCAGCAGCGAGCCCCGCCCGCCGCTGAGGCTCGCCCCGCCGATCACGACCGCCGCGATCACGTCGAGCTCGAAGCCCTGCGCCGCGATCGGGGAGGCCGAGTTGAGCCGCGCCGTCAGCAGCACGCCCGCGACCGCCGCGAGCAGGCCCGCGAGCGTGTACACGCGCAGGCGTGCGGCGGTGATGTTGACGCCCGACAGGCGCGCGACCTCCTCGTTGCCGCCGATCGCGTACAGCGCGCGGCCGCCGGGCCGGAAGCGCAGGTACGCGGCGCCCGCGAGCAGCGTGCCGAGCAGCAGCAGGTGCGAGGCCGAGAATGGCCCGATCAGCTCGTCGGTCACCAGCCCCCGGAACCAGTCGGGGAAGTCGGCGATCGTCTCGCCGTTGGTCACGAGCAGCGCCAGGCCGCGCGCGACCGACAGCATCGCGAGCGTCGCGACGAACGCGGGCAGCCGCCCGAGCGTGATCAGCAGGCCGTTGACGAGGCCGGCCAGCGCGCCGGTGCCGAGCGCGGCGACGATCGCCAGCTCCATCGGCAGCCCCGAGCGCGCGAACAGGTAGCCGCAGACCATGCTCGCGAGCGCGAGGACGGAGCCGACCGACAGGTCGATGCCGCCGATCACGATCACGAGCGTCGCGCCGACGGCGACGATCCCCAGGCCGCTGACCTGGTCGAGCACCGCCGTCAGGTTGCGCTCGGTCATGAAGACCGGCGAGAGGAACGACAGCGCGACGATCAGCACGATCAGCGCGATCAGCGGGCCGCCGGCCGCGCCGACGCGCAGCGGCAGGCGTCTCAGCGCGTCGAGCGCGCCCGAGCGCGGCGTGGTGGTCGGATGCGCGGCCACGTCACGCCTCTTCGATGATCGCGACCGGCGTGCGCACCTCGACCGTCTCGCCGGCCTGCACGAGGATCTCGACGAGCGTCCCGCTCGCCGGCGACTCGAGCTGCTCCTGGTTCTTGGCCGACTCGACCTCCGCGAGCGGCTCGTCCTCGACGACGGTGTCGCCGACCTGCTTGAGCCACTCGAGGATCGTGCCCTCGTTCATGCCCATGCCCCACTGCGGGAGCAGCACCTCGACCTTCACGCCATCGCCTCCTCGCGCGACCGCCCGCAGACGCCGCGCACCGCGTCCGCGATCGTCTCGCGGGTCGGGTACAGCTGGCGCTCGAGGGCGGGGCTGAACGGAATCTGCATGTCGGGCGTCGTCACGCGCGCGATCGGCGCGCGCAGCGCGTCGAACGCCAGCTCGGCGACGAGCGCCGAGACCTCGGCCGCGGCGCCGCACGTGCGGTGGGCGGGGTCGGCGACGACGAGGCGGCCGGTGCGCCGCACGGAGCGCAGGATCGCCTCCGTGTCGAGCGGCACGAGCGTGCGGGGGTCGATCACCTCGACGGAGATCCCCTCGTCTCCCAGCGCCTCGGCCGCCGCCAGCGCCTCCGGTACTGCGCCGGAGATCGCCACGACGGTCACGTCCTCGCCCTCGCGCGCGGTCCGCGCGACGCCGAGCGGGATCCGGTACTCGCCGTCGTCGACCTCCTCCTTGGAGCCCCACAGCGGGACCGCCTCGAACGAGAGGACCGGGTCGTCGCTGTCGATCGCCGCCCGCAGCAGGCCCTTCGCGTCGCTCGGCGTCGCCGGGGCGATGATCTTCAGCCCCGGGACGTTCATGAACATCGGGTACGGGCGATCGGAGTGGTGGGCGCCCGTGCTGAGCCCGTAGAACATCGCCGAGCGGAAGACGACCGGCAGCGACGCCTGACCGCCGAACATGTAGCGGTTCTTGGCGACCTGGTTGACGAACTGATCCATCGCCAGGTACAGGAAGCTCGAGTAGGAGAGGTCGACGATCGGCCGCAGGCCCGTCATCGCCGCGCCGGCGGCGGCGCCGACCATCACCTCCTCGGAGATCGGCGTGTTGCGGATGCGGTCGCGGCCGAACAGCTGCAGGAAGTCGCCCTCGGCCTGGCGGCTCTTGCCGGCGCCGGTCGTGCCGTAGACGTTGGCCTCGACGTCCTCGCCGAAGATGATCACCCGCTCGTCGGCCTGCATCGCCTCGAGCTGGGCGGCGCCGATCGCGCCGAGGTAGGTCATCTGGCTCATGCCGCGACCTCCGCCGCGCTCGGATCGGTGTAGAGGTCGGCGAACGCGACCTCCGGCTCGGGCAGCGGGCTCTCCAGCGCGAAGCGCGCCGCCGCCTCGACCTCGTCGGCGACCTCGGCCTCGAGCGCGTCGAGCGCCTCGGCGGCTGCGACGCCGTCGGCGAGCAGCCGCTCGCGGAAGAGCGTGATCGGATCTCTCGCCAGCCAGGCGTCCCGCTCGGCGGCGTCGCGGTAGTCGGTGCTGAGCCGCAGGCCCTCGCTGTGCTCGTGGAAGCGGTAGGTCATCACCTCGACGAGGCTCGGCCCCTCCCCGCGGCGGGCGCGGTCGGCCGCCTCGCGCACCGCGTCGTGCACGGCGAGCACGTCCTGGCCGTCGTCGACGCGCACGCCCGGGATGTCGAAGCCGTGCGCGCGGTCCGCGATGCGGCCGGACGTGACCGTCGCGGCCGGCGTCGAGAGCGCGTACTGGTTGTTCTCGCACAGGAAGACGACCGGCAGCCGCCAGATCCCGGCGAGGTTCATCGCCTCGTAGAGGCCGCCCTGGTTGGCGGCGCCGTCGCCGAAGAAGGCGAGCGCGACGCGGTCCTGCGCCAGCAGCTTGGACGACAGCGCGGCGCCGGCGGCGATCGGGATCGACGAGCCGACGATGCCGGACTCGCCGAGGCTGCCGACCGCGAAGTCGGCGAGATGCAGCGAACCGCCCTTGCCCTGGCAGATGCCCGTCGCCTTGCCGAGCAGCTCGGCCATCAGCGGCCCGAGCGCCGATCCCTTGCCGATCGGGTGCCCGTGGCTGCGGTGGTTGCCGGTCATGTAGTCGTCGGCGCGCACCGCCATGCAGGCGCCGACGACCTGCGCCTCCTGCCCGACGCTCGTGTGGACGGTGCCGGGGATCTGGCCGCGCTTGACCATCTTCGACGCCCGCTCGTCGAAGAGCCGGATGCGCAGCATCCGCCGCTGCATCTCGAGCAGTTCCTCGTTGGTCAGCTTCACCCGCTTCGTCTCCTCCGTCGAATGCGCGCCGAGCAGCGCGGCGCCGGCCCGCCCGCGGTCGCTCCTCGACCGCTGCGGCGCTTCCCGCTCCCTCGGTGCGCATATTCATTCACGCAACGAATTCTCATTCTAAGCAGATCGCGCAGGCGGACGCAACCAGACCGCGACCGGGAACCTCCGCGATCTCCGCGGCGAGTAGGCGTTTCGGCTCGCTGGGCGCGGGCAGGGGTCGGCCGGGCGCCTCGGGCGCCCGGCGCTTCAGCGCTGTCCGGCCGCGGGGCCGCTAGGTCGCGCGCTGCGCGAGCACGTGCTCGGCGGTCGCCACGTCGGTGACGAGCACGTCGATCCAGCGCCCCAGCAGCAGGGCGTGGATCGCCTCGTGCTTGGCGCGGCCGCCGGCGATCGCGACCGTCCGGCCGGCGTTGCGCAGCTGCTCGAGCGTCACGCCGATGACGAGCTCGTCGAGCCCCGAGTCGAGCGGCCGCCCGCCGGCGTCGACGAAGCGGAAGTTGAGGTTGGCGACCGCGCCGTCGGCCTGGACGCGGGCCAGCTGCTCGCGGTCGAACGGGATGCCCGCCCGCAGCAGCTGCTCGTCGAGGCGGCCGTGCCCGACGCCGGCGAAGGCGACGTCGAGGCGGTCGAGCCGCCCCATCGCCTCGCGCGAGTACGGATCCTGCGCCAGGATCGCATCGCGGACCGCGGGCGCGGCGACGACGCCGGGCGTGCGCAGGAAGACGGCTCTTGCGCCCATGCGGTCGGCGAACCGCTGCGTGGCGCGCGCCGCGACGTGCTGGGTCGAGGGATCTCCCAGGTCGCCGAGCATCTCGACGATCTCGCCGACCGCCTGCCGTGAGACCGGCTCCAGCGCCTCGACCATCGCGGTCAGCGAGCGGCTCCAGGAGGTGAAGCCGACCACGTCGGCGTCTTGCAGCGTCGGCTGGAGGAAGGATGCCGCCGCGACGCCGAGGTCGCGATGCAGGGCGTCCTCGTCCTCGACGTCGGAGTCGACCACGTGCGCGTCGACGAGGCCGAAGCGCTCCTCCAGCTGGTCCTCGAGATCGGCGTGGATCTGGGGCGGGACGACCACGACCGTCTTCACGATCCCCGCGTCCTCGGCCGCCCGCAGCAGCCGCGAGACGCGCGACTGGGACAGTCGCAGGCGCTCGCCGATCTCGCGCTGGCGCAGCCCCTGGGTGTGGTAGAGCCGCGCCACCTTCGTCACGAGGCGGAGGTGGTCGATCTCATCCCGGGCGGCAGGGCTCACAGCGCTCGGTCCTTTCCCTGGTGGCTCGCACTGTGGCGGAATCGTAGTGACGGCAGCCCGGCGCCTTTCCGCACAGTTGTTGAATGTCCATTCATGCTCTGAATGGCTATTCTGCCAGGCGATCGAGGAAAGGGAGCAGGTGAAGGAGAACCGCTACTACAGCCCGTCCGTGCACGGGCCGTACGAGGTCGCCGAGCTCGGCGAGCTGCCGCTCGCGGCCGGGGGCGCGCTGTCGGACTGCCGCGTCGCGTACGCCACCGCCGGCAGGTTGAACGAGGCCGGCGACAACGCCGTCCTGTTCCCGACCTGGTTCGGCGGTACCCATCTGCCGATCCTCAACGCCTACGTCGGCCCGGGCCGCGCGCTCGACCCCGAGCGCCATTTCGTGATCGTCGTCAACCAGCTCGGCAACGGCCTTTCCAGCTCGCCGCACGACACCGCCGGCGAGCTGGCCGGAGCGGCCTTCCCGGCGCTGCGGATCGCGGACGACGTGCGCGCCCAGGAGCGACTGCTCGACCGGCTCGGCGTCGGCGAGCTGCAGCTCGTCGTCGGAGCGTCGATGGGCGCCCAGCAGGCGTACGCGTGGGCGGCGCACGCGCCGCAGCGCGTCCGCCGCCTCGCCGTGATCGCGGGCACCGCGGTCACCTCGCCGCAGCTGGCGCTGCTGGCGGAGGCGCTCGCCGACGCGATCGTCTCCGACCCCGGCTACGACGACGGCCGCTACGACGCGCCGGCGGCCGTGCGCGACGGCCTCCTGCGCCACGCGCGCCTGTGGGCGGCGATCGGCCACTCGAGCGCCTTCTGGTCGCGCGAGCACTGGCGGACGCTCGGCTTCGGCTCGGCCGCGAAGTTCCGCACGGGATTCCTCGACGCCCACTTCACGCGCATGGACCCGCTCGCGCTCCTGCGCATGCTCGACAAGCTGCGCCACGCCGACGTCCGCAGCGGCGACGCCGACCTCGCCGAGACGCTCGGCGCGATCGCGGCGCCGGCGCTCGTGCTGGCGATCGACCACGACCAGCTCTTCCCGCCCGCCGACTGCGCCGCTGACGCCAGCCTGCTGCCGGCCGCCGAGCTGCGCGTGCTCGAGAGCGTCACGGGACACCAGGCGATCTTCGGCGCGGAGGCCTCCTACCGCGAGCAGGTCGACCGCCACCTGCGCGAGCTGCTCGCGCGCGAGATCCCATGAGCGTCCCCGCGCTCTCCGGCCTCGCGGGCGGCAGCGGGCCCGTCTAGGTGGCGGGCGGCAGGATCGCGTCGAGCTCGGCGTGCTGGCGGCGCAGGCCGCCGCAGACGAGGTCGCAGAGGTCGAAGACGCCGGGGTCGGCGATCGCGTAGCGGGAGTACGTCCCCTCCTTGGCGCGGCTGACGAGGCCGGCGGAGAGGAGGACGCCGAGGTGCTTGGAGACGTTCTGCTGCGAGACCTCGAGTCCGTCGTGCAGCTCCTGCACGGTCGCCGGGCCTTCTCGCAGGCGGTCGAGCAGCTTGATCCGCGTCGGGTCGCCGAGCACGCGAAAGCGGCCGGCGACCAGCTCGGCGAGCTGGTCGGGCAGGGGGTGCGGCGTGGCGGAGGTCGAGGCTCGTGCCATGTCACCACGGTAGCACGCACAACTTCACAACCGCACAGTGGTACAGTGGTGCAATGTCGCCCACACGCCCATCACGCAGCTGGCCGCTGGAGCGTGCGCTGTTCGCGCTCGCGGGAACGGTCACGCTCGCCTCGGCGGCGCTCGCCGCCTTCGTCTCGCCCTGGTTCCTGCTGCTGACGGCGTTCGTCGGCGTCAACCAGTGGCTGTACGTCCTCGCCGGAGACTGCGCCGCGTCGCTCGCGCTGCGCCGCCTGTTCGGCCTGAAGCCCGGCCCGGCCGGAAGGAGCTGATCGCATGGACCGTCTCGGACCGCTCGGCCGGCTCGGCCGCTGGACGGCGACGCACGTGCGCGCCGTCGTGATCGGATGGATCATCGTCGCGATCGGCCTCGGGCTGCTCGCCCCGAAGGTCGAGCATGCCCTCTCGGGCGCTGGCTGGGAGGCGACCGGCTCGGAGTCGGTCGCCGCACGCGCGCAGCTCGACGAGAGCTTCGGCGGGCTCTCGTCGAGCGGGCTGATGGTCGTCCTGCACGCGCAGGACGGCACCGTCGCCGACCCCGCCTTCAGACGCGCCGTCGCCGCCGTCGAGCGGACGCTGCGCGCCGATCCGCGCGTCGCCGAGGTGGTGTCGCCGCAGCAGGGCAGCTCGATCTCGCGCGACGGCCGCACCGCGGTCGTGCAGGCCGGCGCGGACGCGGCGCCGGACGAGATGGTGCGCGCCGCGAGCGACCTCAGAGCGCCGCTGCGGGCCGCCGGCGAGGGCGCCGGGATCGAGGTCTCGCTGACTGGCGCGAGCGGCATGTGGGCCGACTTCAACCACGCCAACAGAAGCGCGATGCTGAAGTCGGAGCTGCTGTCGTGGCCGGTGACGCTCGCGATCCTCGTGCTCGCGTTCGGGTCGCTGGTCGCCGCCGGGCTGCCGCTGATGCTGACGATCGTCGGGCTGGTCGCCTCGGCCGGCTCGCTGTTCCTCGTCGCGCAGCTGTTCGACGTCTCGATCTGGGCGCTGAACTTCGCGCTGATGTTCGCGCTGGCGCTCGGGATCGACTACGCGCTGTTCGTCGTGATGCGCTTCCGCGGTGCGCTGGCGAGCGCCGGGGGAGACCCGGTCCGCGCCGTCGCCGAGGCGATGGACACGGCCGGCAAGGCGGTGATGTTCAGCGGCGTGACGGTGCTGATCTCGCTGAGCGCGGTGCTGCTGGTGCCGAGCCCCGCGTTCCGGTCGATGGCGCTCGGGATCATGCTGTCGGTCGTCTTCATCCTCGCCGCGACGCTGACGCTGCTGCCGGCGGTGCTGGCGAAGCTGGGGCGGCGGATCGACCGGCTGGCGCTGCCGTGGGCGCGTGCCGGCGAGCACCGCTCGGAGCGCTTCAGAGCGTGGGGCGAGCGCCTGTGGCGCCGTCCGTGGGGCTGGGGTGCAGCCGCGCTGGCGATCCTGCTCGTGCTCGCGGCGCCGATCGGCGAGCTGCGGACCGGGATGCCGTCGATCAAGGTTGTTCCCCAGGAGGACGGCGCGCGGGTCGGCTACGAGCGCGTGCAGCAGGCGTTCGGCGACGGCGCGCCGGGCGCGCTGCAGATCGTCGCGCCGCGGGCCGACGCGGCGCGGGTCGTGGCAGTCGCGCGCGCCGACGCGGGCGTCGCGGCGGTGATGCCGCCGCTCGACGGCGCCGACGGCCGCGCGCTGGTGCAGGTGACGCCGTCGGCCGACCCGTCCAGCCCGGCGGTCGGGGAGACGGTCGATCGGCTGCGGGCCGACCTGCCGGCGAGCGCGCTGGTCGGCGGCGCGCCGGCGGAGAACCACGACCTCGAGCAGGTGCTGGAGGCGAAGACGCCGGTCGTGATCGGCGTCGTGCTCGTGCTCGGCTTCCTGCTGCTGCTCGTCGCGCTGCGCGCGCCGGTGATCGCCGCCGTCGGCGTGCTCACCAACCTGCTCGCGACCGCGGCGGCGTTCGGCGTCGCGAAGCTGATCTTCCAGGACGGGCACCTCGCTTCCCTGATCGGCTTCGACCCGCAGGGCTTCCTCGACGCGTGGGCGCCGGTCTTCTTCTTCGCGATGGTGTTCGCGATCGCGATGGACTACACCGTCTTCCTCCTGTCCTCGGCGAAGGAGCACTGGGATCGCAGCGGCGACCCGCGCGAGGCGATGGTCGGCGCGCTGGCCCACAGCGGCCGGATCGTGTTCGCCGCCGCGGCGGTGATGGTCGCCGTCTTCTTCACCTTCGCGCTGTCAGGCCCGCTGCCCCCGCGCGAGATGGGGATCATCCTCGGCGTCGCCGTCCTGCTCGACGCCGCGCTCGTGCGGCTCGTGCTGCTGCCGGTCCTGCTGCGCCTCCTCGGCCGCTGGGCGTGGTGGCTTCCACGCCCGCTCGACCGGCTCTTGCCGGCGGTGCGGTTCGGGCACGGCGCTGCTCACCACGCAAGCGAAGCCGGACTTCTGAATCGATCGTGATTCAAGCGCACCGAAGTTGACCCTCGCCTGGCGCTCGCGGAGATGTTGACGACCGGCGCGCTGGCGCCGATGAGCTCGGTGCCGGCGGCGGTCAGGCGCAGAACGTCCGGCGGGTGACGGCGGCGCGGGGGCGGGAACCGCAGCTGGCTACGGCTCGGCGCCGCATGGCGTCGTCGATCGCAGGCTCGCCGGAGTCGAAGCCGCGGCGGTTGTGGCGCGCGCGGTCGAGCGGCTCGGGGCGGCGGAGGTCAGTCGACCCAGCGGAAGCCGCGCGGACGATCCAGCGCCGCGGCGAGTCGCTCGTTGACCCGCGCCGGCTGCGCAAGCACTTCGCTGAACACCTGGGCGGCCTGCGGCGAGAGTTGGATCACCGTACGCTCGGCGAGCACATCCTCGGCGTGCTGGGCGGCAGCTTGGAGCAGGAACGCGGAGAGGTTCTGATGCGTGGCGTCGGCCGCGGCTCGAGCGGATGCTTGCGCTGCGGATCGATGCGGATCTGAAGGCGCTCGCCTTTGACCGTGGCCATGTACTCACAATGGCAGTACGTCGTCGGGGGGCAACAGCGGATATGTGGAAGCACGAACCGCCGCGCTCGCAGTGACCATCGCCAGGTAGCTCGACCGATCGTCAGGGCTAACGATCGCCCTCGACCGAGAAGGTGTTCCCGTCGGGATCCTTGAACCAGGCGACTTTGCCGCCCCCCGCACGGGGTGAGATCCCCTTCTCGTCGGTCCCGTAATCGAAGCCGCTCTCGAGCACACCTTCGAACTGCTCGAAGGTCACGCCGTTCGAGGTGAGCTGGTCGACCACCTGTTCGACATCCTCGACGTACCAGGTCACCAGGGTCGCGGTCGACCGGCCAGCGTGGTCCGGAGACGGATAGACAACCAACGACTCGACGCCTCCGGACGCATAGACCTTGCTTCCGTCAGCGTCGGTCCGTACCGCCGAGAGACCGAGCTTCCCCTCGTAGAACTCCTCGGCCTGCGTCATGTCCGTCACTGCGATGAAGGCGTTCAGTCTGTACCTGCTCAAACTCATTGATCCTCCTCGAACCGGTACTCGCCCCATTCCCAGTCCGTACGGCTCGCTATCGGGTTCGACAGGCTCGCAGAATCCCGCTCCGTCCCGGCGGTCGTGAGCACAGCCAGAGCGGCGCCGGCCGCGTCTGAGCGACGGGAGTCGAAGCCGCGACCGCCTGGACGACCAGCACCGCTCAATGCTCAGAACTTCGTCGCTTTCAGCGCGCAGGGGACCCGATCACCCGAAATCATGTCTCTCAAGCTTTGCGTCAGGCACGCGCGCAGCCGAGACGCGACTGAGAGCACCGTCTCGGTTCAGACGCTCCGCGCGGCGGGCAACATTCGCATTCCTCGAGCAAACTCGCGGAATCGCGAGCGCCGCCGCGGCGCCCAACAGCGCCTGAATCGGTTCTGCGGCGTTGAGGTGGACCGGGCGGGGCTTCGGGCTTTGAGGCGCCGGCGGCGGCCCGTGGCGGGGGGGGGTCGGCGATGTGGCCGTACTTCCGCGCGAGGGTCAGCACCGCCTGGAGCACGTCGATCGTCTTGTTGACCGTCGCGGGGGAGAGCGGGCGCAGGACCGGGCCGGCCCCGGCCGGGCCTGAGCGGAGCGGGCGGCCGGCCTGGATCGCTTGGCGGCGGCGGTCGGATTCGGCGACCTTGGCGCGGCGGCAGGCATCGACGGCGGCGATGTCGATCGCGGTCAGGGGCGTGTGGGTCGGGTCGCGCCCGTTGCACCTGCTAGCGTTGGCGCCCATGTTGCACGAGTTCCTCTAGCAGCCCGCCGACGCGTCCCAGCCCGCGGCCCAGCCGCGGTCGCCCGTCGATCCCGCAGACCCAGGAGGAGCTTCCACCATGCAGACCCCGTCCGGCACGCGCCGCCCCGGCGCGTCCGTCCTCGACCGCGCCCAGCACCGGTCAGCCCATCTCGTCGCCCGCGACGTGCGCAAGAGCTACGGCGAAGGCCGCGTGATCGACGGCGTGTCGCTCGCCGTCGGCGCCGGCGATCGGCTCGCGATCATCGGCGACAACGGCGTCGGCAAGAGCACGCTGCTGCGGCTGCTCGCCGGCACGCTGGAGCCGGACGCCGGCACCGTCGCGTGCACGACCGGCCGCACGCTGGTCGAGCAGGAGCTGGCCGTGCCGCCGGAGACGACCGTCGCGTCGTTGATCGACGACGCCCTGCACCGCTCGCGCGCGGCGCTCGCCGAGCTCGAGCATGCCGGTGCGGCGCTCGCCGAGCAGCTGCCCGACGGCGCCGAGCGCTACGCCGCCGCGCTCGCCGCCGCCGAGGAGCTCGACGCGTGGGACGCCCGCCGGCGGCTGCTCGACGGGCTCGACGCCTTCGACGCCGCCTTCCCGGAGCAGACGCCGCTGCGGCACCTCTCTCCCGGTCAGCGCTACCGGCTGCGGCTCGCCTGCGCGCTGCACGATCCCGAGGGCGCGGTCCTGCTGGACGAACCGAGCAACCATCTCGACGACCGCGCGCTCGACCGGCTCGCCGAGCGCCTGCTCGAGCATGCCGGCATCACCGTGCTCGTGACGCACGACCGCTGGCTGCTCGACGCCGTCGCGACCGCGATGCTCGATCTCGACCCGACGGCCGAGGGCGCCGGTGCGCTGTTCAGCGGCAGCTTCCAGGAGTTCCGCCGCGAGCGCGCGCGGCGGATGCAGCGCTGGCGCGAGCGCCATCAGGCCAGCCTCGAAGCCGAGGAGAGGCTGGAGTGGCAGCTCGTCGCCGCCCGCGCCGCCGCGCCGGGCACCTGGCGGCCCGGCAAGGGCGCCGCCAAGCACGGCCGCGCCAGCCGCGCCAGCAGCACGGTGGCCGCGCTGCAGCGGCGGCTGGACCAGCTGCGACTCGAGCGCCCGCCGGCGCCGCCCCAGCCGCTGCGCTTCGCGCTCCACGACGTCGCCGACGAGCTCGACGACGAGGCGCCGCAGCCGCTGCTGGTCGCGCAGGGCCTGCGCCGTGCCGGCCGCGTCGAGCTCAGGCCGCAGGAGCGGATCGAGCTGCCGCCCGGCGGCCGGCTGGTCCTGCGCGGCCCCAACGGCGCCGGCAAGTCGACGCTGCTGGAGCTGCTCGCCGGCACGCTCGAGCTCGACGGCGGCGTACGCACCGTGCGCGACGGCGCCGCGATCGGCTTGCTCGCCCAGGAGGACCGGCTCGATCCGGCGCGCACGCCGCTGGAGGCGCTGCAGGCGTCCTGCCCCGCGGTCGCGACCCTCGACGACAGGGAGCTGCGCGAGGCCGTCCAGGCGACCGGCCTGCTCGTCGACCGCGACCTCGACCGCCCGATCGGGCGCCTGTCGGTCGGCCAGCGCCGGCGCGTCGACCTCGCGCGCCTGGTGCTCGGCGAGCCGTCCCTGCTGCTGCTCGACGAGCCGACCAACCACCTCTCGGTCACGCTCGTCGACGACCTCACCGCCGCGCTCCTGCAGACCCCCGCCGCCGTCGTGCTCGTCACCCACGACCGGACGCTGCTGGAGGCGGTCGACGACTGGCCGACGCTGCGGATCGGCGACGGGTGAGGCGAGCGGCGCCGGGGGCAGGCTCAGGCGCACAGGATCAGTGCGCCGACACGTGGCGCCCCGTCGGCCGCGCGAAATCGCGCGCGAGCGCCACGCCCGCCGCCGTCCCGTCTCCGGGAAGCGATCGTTCAGCTGGCATGGCGCGAGCGGTCCGCGAGGCGTGCCTCCGGCCTTTCAACGGTCTCGAACGGGCTCGGGCTCGGCGTGCGACGCGCTCGCGCCAGCGAGGGGACTCGAACCCCCGACCGCTGGACTACAACCATGCGCGGACGCGGGCTTGGGCCGCTGTGAGGAGGTCGCCGATCGTCATGTGCGGCAGGTGATTCCGCGGCGCCGAGGCGCTGGCGCCGCGGCGCGGTTTCGGGCCGAGCTCGTCGGAACGGCCCATCTCGGCCCAGGACTCGCGGCCGCCTTGCGCAGGTGTCGACATGAGTTGACGAACCGCGCTGGCCAGGACGCTGCCTGAGGTGATCGCGGTCGCGGCCGATCGGGGCGCCGCGCGGTGGCGATAGCCGGCGACAAGGGCGCCTGCGCTCTCCGAGCGGCTGCGATTCGCGTCTGACAGTGTCCGCTCTATTGCTCGGTGCGTTCGAGCTGGCCGATCAAGCCGGGTGCATTGCCACCCGCGGATCGGTCGTGTCACAAGGGGCGTCGGGTCGATGCGGCGAGGCGTTCGAGGGGGACGACGAGGCGTGCGATCTGTTCACGATCGCATTGGCTCCAGCGTGCGTCCGGCGAGGGCGTGCAACGCGCAGGCGAGCCGGCCCCCTCCCGGGCCGGCTCGCCGAGCTGCGGAGCGTGCGCTGCTCAGCGCGCGATCACTTCTTGGCGGCGCCTCTCTTTGCGTGGGCCTTGCCCTTCTTGCCTCTCGCCTCCGCCTTCACGCCACGGCAGCCGAAGATCCTGATCTTCTGCGACCGCGAGATCGCTCGGCCGCTCTGCCCGAGGATCGCGAGCTTGGCGTTCATCCCTCTTCTGACGCTCTTGGCGCAGAGGTTGCCGATCGTCCCGATCGGCCCGTTTCTGCCGGCCACGAGGTTGAGCGTGAACTTCGTGATCGGCACGTCCGGGACGGTGTCGAAGGTCGTCGCGAGCGTCAGGTTGCGCGGAATCGAGACCTTGCCGACGAGGTCGAAGTCGACCTCGCCCCGCAGCGCCACGACCAGGTCCGGGATTCTCCGCGCCGGGTTTCTGACGAAGTACACCTTCCCGCGCAGCGGGTCTCTCAGCACCGGCGTCACCGCCGTCGCGCTTCCGACCGCCAGCCGCTCCGGGCACTTCCCGGCCTCGTAGTCGGGCAGCGGGCAGGCGTTGTTGTTGATCACCGGCAGCCGTGCGTTGATGTTCCGCGGCAGGTTGACTCTCACCGATCTGAGATTGGCCTGCCCCGGCGTCATCTGCACGACCGTCTTGAACGGCACCGTGATCCGCGGCCGGGTCCGTCCCTTCTTCCCGACCCGCAGCCCCACCCGCGGCGTGAACGGGAGCGCGGCGCAGTCGCCGACCTGGAAGCGGTTACGGAGGTTGGCGACGACGTCGGCCACCGACCGCACCTGCACGTCGATGCTCTTCGCCTCGCACGACGTCGGGTTGAACATGAAGCCCGGGCGATCGAGGATCAGCCGCACCTCGCGGATGTTCAGCGGGGTCCCCCCGAGGATCGTCGGCAGGTCGTCCGTCTCCGCCGTGATCGCCGCGGTGTGACGGTCGATGTGGAGCGCAGACCGCAGCACCACCGTGCCGAGGTCGAACGGGCCGGCCTGCGCCGGCACCACGATCGACATGCCGTAGGGGGCACCGCCGTGCGGGCCGGTCAGGTAGACGCCGGTTGGCGCCTTCCCGGGCTCCGGCACCCAGATCGGCGAGCCGCCGGCACCGGTGGCGATCTGGACGTGTCCGATTCTCGAGGACTCCGGGCACGTGCCGGCGGCGGCTTGCGCCTCGCCGCACAGCGGCACGGACGACACCTTGCCGAGCAGCCCCTCGGGCAGTCGAACCGACTTGATCGCCTTCAGCTGCTGCTCCCCATCCTGGCGAGCGACCGTCAGCGCGAACGGCGAGAACTCCCCCGCCGCCGGGTTGAGGGTGCCGGCGGCCAGCAGCGGGCCAAAGCCCGCAGGCGCGCAGCCCTGGTCGATCGCGAACGTCGACGAGGACGACGGCGACGAGCCGGCCCACCCGGTCGCCGCCAGCGTCGCTTCCTTGACCCCGCAGGTCGAGGGGTTCACGAGCGCGGCACGGTCACCGCCGTCCAAGCGGAGCGAGAGCCGCGAGAACGGCAGCTCCGGGTTGTCGGCGAACGTCGTCGCCAGCTGTCCGGTCGCCGGGTCGGCCTTGATGTGCCCTCGCAGCTTGATCCGCACGCCGGAGCTCGGATCGTGCGCGACCATGAACATCCGGTACATCTCGCCCGACGCCGGGTCCTGCGACCGTTGCTGGCCCATGTAGACCACGCCGGTCAGCGGATCGGGCAGAAGCGGCGAGTCGATCCGCACCTCGCCGATCCGGCTTGCGGGCGGACAGGCTTCCGCCTCGGCCCTGCCCTCGCCGAGCTGCTCGTCGGTGCAGACGTCGAGCCCGCGCGCCCGGCCCGGCGAGATCGCAACGCCTTCGGGCAGCGTCACCGTCGCGTCCTTCAGCTGCGAGGCGATCAGCTCGTCCGGCCCCTCGCGCTGCCCCAGCCCGAGGTCGATCGCGTACCCCGACGGCTGCCCCGCCACCGAGTTGTCCGGCCGCACATCCAAGGTCGGCGCGAACGGCAGCTGGTCACAGCCGGTGAGCCCGTCGGTGATCCGGGCAGCGGTCGACACGGTGCGCTCCGGCTGCTGCCACGAGCGAATGGCGATCTTCGCGTCGAGCGGGACGCCGCAGCGCGTCGGCGCCCACATGAACGGCTTGCGCGCACCGGAGCCGCGACCGCCGTACGAACGACCCGAGCCGCTCGTCAGCGGTCCCGGACCGTTGTGGTCGGCCGGCACGCCCCACAAGGTGAGCTGCTGGCCGTAGACCGCCGCCGCGGTCGAGATGCCCTTGACGTTCGACACCAGCCGGTAGCCGCCGTCGGGGGTGACGCGAACGTCGATGACGACCGAGATGTTGATGAGCCAGAAACCGAGCCGCGCGGCGACTCCCTTCGGCGCCGGCAGACGGTGCACCAGCACCGGGAGCGGCACGACGCCCGACGGCGGCACCGGCGTCAGCGCCAGCCGCAGGACCGCCTCGCCGACCGCGGTCTCCATCGGGCAGGTGGGCGTGTCCCGCGCCGTGCCGTTGCACACGGGGACGGCGTTGAGGTTGCCGAGGATGCCCGGTGGCAGCCAGGTGTCGACGTCCTTCAACGACTCGGTCGGCACGACGTTGCCCGCCCCGTCGGGCTCCCGGGTGGTCAGGTCGAAGGCGACCCGCAGGTTGGGGTGGGCTCCGGCCTGCTGCTGCGGATTGCCGTCGCTATCCAGCAGTTGCACCGTTGCCGATCCGGGAGCGAAGTCGAACGCCGGCGCCGCGGATGCCGCCGGCGCGAAGGCCGCGATGGCGCCGGCCGCCGCCAGCGCCCCGACCAGCCAGCGGCGAGCGGAGGAGCGCCTGGTGTCGGTGGTGGGCATCGTCCTCCTGCTCTTCCGGTCACGGGTTGTCGTAGACGCGAGGGCGTCACCGTCCATGAGCTCCTCCGTTCTGGTGGCTCTCCCAGCCATGTCGACCGACATCAGCGGCCGCCCTTCTCGGCCTCGGCTCGCTTTGCCTTGGCCTCGGCGCGCTTGGCCTTCGTCTTGGGTCGCTTGGCCTTCGGCTGCTTGAACGTGACCGTGATCGCCTTCGAGGCCGACTGGCCGCTCTTTGCCTTGTAGGAGACGCGGACGTTGACCTTCAGCTTCCGTCTCTTCTTCAGCGCCTTCTTGGCCTTCGCGCTCAGCGCGACCTTGACCGCGTAGGTCCCGCCCTTCGGCGCCGGCTTGCTGGCCCGCCGGAGCTGAGCGCCGCCGACCGAGATGCGCCCGGCATCCGGCACCCGCACCTTCAACTTGGCAGCCCAGCCGGTCACCGCCTTCAGCTTCGAAACGCCGACCGACGCACGCGTCGGCTCCGGAACCAACGGCAGATTCCCGTGACCGGTGAAGCTCAGCGAGCCGATCACGATCGGAGCGGGCGCGGGGGCACCGGGCCCCTGACAGTCGCCGGCCCCGCACGGTGGCGCCTCCGGTTGCGGCGCTGGGAACCCGCCGCCCCGCCGGAGGCTGTACAGGTCGGGCACGGGCGCGTCTTCGTCCTGCGGCAGCAGCGACTGCCGCGTGATCACGAAGACGTCGGTGCCCTGAGACGTGACGCCGGCGAAGCGCGCGTCGCTCTGCTCGGACCCGGCGGCCAGCAGCCGGACCCGCCCGTCGTGGAACTCGTAGACGCTTCCGGGACCCTCCGGCGCTTCCGGCGTCAGCGCCGCGGTGCTCATGAAGAAGAAGCTCGAGCCGTCGGCGGTGAAGCTCTCGGTCAGCGCGTTGCGGACGTCCGCCGGTGCGTTTACGTCCCGCGTGCCGAACGAGGCCGTCCCGCCGGAGGCCGCGCCCGGCCGGCAGGAGACGCAGGTCAGCGTGCCTTCGGCCCCCTCCGTGGCGTCGTAGACGTACATCTGCCGGCCGGCGTAGCCGCCGTCGATCCCGGTGGTGCTGAGGAACGCCAGCCGCTCGCCGTTGCGCGACACCGCGACGACCGGGTTTCCGCCAGTGCCGGCGCTCGGGTGGATCTCGCGGAAGACGCCGTCGTCGAGCAGCGCCAACGACCCGCTCACATACAGGTAGAGCCGGCGCAGGTCGCGGTCACCGCCGAGCACGATAGGTCTGGCGTTCGGCGCGGGCCCGCGGTAGCGCACCGCGTCGGCGCCGTCGGCGTATTCGTACTCGTAGACGCCCCAGCCGCTGGCGGGCGCGTCGTCGGTCAGCGGCCGCGAGCAGCGGAACAGGATCCGCCGGCCGTCGGCCGACATCCCAAAGAAGTCCGGGTTCACACAAGTGGTGTCGGCCGGGTCGCCGGAGCGCTCCGAGCGGCCGACGACCGACGTCGTCGCATCGGGTCGCAGCGCGTCGTGCCGGACGTAGAGCGCGGACCCGGCGGTGAACGCCACGGTCTGCCCGTCGTCGCTGATCCCCGGCGCCCGGACGTGGCCGACGGGGCGGGCATCGGGCAGCGCGGCGCCGTCCGATCCGATGCCCACGTCGACCACGCGGTCGCCGTCGTGCACGTAGCTCCGCGCCTGGTTGCCGGACGACGACCGGATCTGGAGGAACACCTGCCGCGCGTCGCGCGAGACGCCGACGGCTTCGGCTCGGCCCAGCGTGCCGTCGGGCGCGAGCGCGTTCGACAACCACCTGAACGCGCCGAACGCGCCGACGCGGTAGATGTTCGTCCCGTTGCCCGGGCGGATCGCTTCCGGCAGGTACGGGTAGGCCGTCTCCTGGATCAGCGTGTCGAGCCTCCCGTCCGCCGCCACGAACACGGGGGCGTGCGAGCTGGTCGGGATCGTCTCGACCGGACGCGGCTGCATTCCGACCGTCTCCCAGCCGGTGGCGCCGCGCCGGGCGCGGTAGAACGTCGGCCCATTGTTGTTCTGCACGTCGCCGAACGCACCGAGCGACTGCATCAGCACGCCGCCGCTCTCGCCGTCGTCGTCGGCAGCCTGCAGCACGTGGTCGATCGGCTGGCCGGCCTTGTCGACCGGTGAGACCAGCTCCAGCGCGCGATCGGTCGGCGGCGGCGCCGGCGCCGGCCGCGGCGCGATCGGCACCGCCGCCGACGCTGGACCGGCCGCCGCCGCACCGACGGCAAGCGCCATCGATGTGAGTGGCACGGTCAGGATCGCGCCTCGAGCTCCGGCCCTCGCAATCGCTCGGTGCACGGACGAACGCATGCTCATCGGTCTCCCTCTCCTCTCCCATTGGCGATCGTGAGCGCGGCGCCCGCGCCCGCGCGCAGTCCGAGCGGCCCGGCGGACGCGCGCGTGCGCGCCGACGTTCCGCCGCGGATCGGCGAGTTCGGCATCAGACTCTCCTTGGTGCTTGGGGTATGTCGCCGCCCTCAGCGACCCGACGCGCGAGCGACCCCCCCGCACAGTAGACATCTGTGTTTATTCCTGTCAAGGGCCCACCGTCTGGCGCAGCGCCGCTCGACGCCCGTCGCGGGGGCCTGGCACGGCAGGAGCGATCTGACGCCCGCGCCGCCGGTGCTGAACCACGCGACGGGTTCAAGCAGCCGGGTTCGCGCGGGCGTGGGCTGCGATCAACTCGGCCAGCCGGCCGGGCTGCTGGAGGACGGCGAGTGGGAGGCCGGCTCCGCCGGCGGCCCTTCCGCCGAGACGTGGGTCGCGCCAGCGACGCCCGTCCGACTCGTCACGGCACGCTCGTCGCAACGCTGATCGGCGCGCCCCTGAACGGGTGAGACGGTCGGCATCTGGCCCGCGGCGCGCATCGTGAGCATCCGGGCGAACACGACCGGCACCGACGAGTTCACGATCGCCTCCTGATACCAGGCGATGCGCCAGTGCGTCGGCGTCGCCGGCTTCTACAACCTCCGCGTGCTGCAGCTCGGGCTCGGGTCGGAAGCACCGCCGACCGATGAGCAGACCGCCGCATTCGACGACATCGTCACGATCGCGGATTGAGGGCATGAATGTCGTGGCCACCGCGGGCAGCAACGCTGCTGAGCACCTGATTTCGACGACCGCAATCGCTCGGCCCGGTGGCCCGCGGATCAACGTCGCGAGCGCGTTCCGCGCGGCAGGTCTGGGCGCGGTCGTAGACAGCGCCCCGCCGGTCGGTGCTCCGCCGCCTCAGCCGCCGCCACCCGATGACGATCGTCGTGATCTCGCGCCGCCGCATGCGCGGCTGTTTGCGGGGCCTCTACTTAGGGTGAGCAGGGGGACTTGAACCCGCGACCGCCTGGACCACAAGCAGCAGCGCTGGTGGCGGGGTGGTGTGACGGAAGGTGGCGGTTTGCAGGTATTTTGCGGCTGAGCACCGCGCCCGCCAGGCTCTGGAACGACGGCGATAGACGCGGATTGCTGCCGATTCGGCGGGATTCAGGCACTCGCGCGGCTGGAGTGCCTGAACGTGCGGCCGAAACGCCCGCCGCTGTTGAGCGGCGTCGCTCTCCCTGGTGACGGCTCTCAGAGGAGGTCTTGGGCCGTGACTTCCTCGGGTGGAGAGGCCATGAGTCTTCGTCCCAGAGGAAGTGTCTTCACCAAACGGTCCTGCGTCGCCAAGCCGGTTGCGAACCGTGTGTTCATCTCCGGGATGAGCCAGAGCGTTCTTGCCGCAGTTTCGATGTCCGCACGCGGCATGCGGCCGTTCGCCAGGTGGAACGCGGCCCCCAGCGCGATAACCTCAAATGAGGTGTTGAGGAACTGGCCACGAAACCGGTTGCGGCTTTTATCCCATTTCCGGAAGATGTCCTCGCCGCCGTGGTCTGCAAGGAAGGAGAACGTACGATCGAATGTGTCGTCAAGTTGCGCCCACGACGATGGATCGGCCGCAAGCTCGACTGACCAGTCGTCCAGGCGAGAGGAGAAGTCGCTCAGACCGGCCCGCGCGACGTGACGATTGTGCAACATGAGAAATCGGAGCACGAGTTCAATGTCGTACTGTTCCGCAATGAGCCGCTCGCTCAAGTTGACACAATTAGTGAAGCTCTCCTGTCTCGCAAGCTTCACAAGCCATGACAGGCAGTCAGCATTGGCTCCCGAGATAAATGCCGAGCGGATCTCCTGCGACGTCAGAGCGGAGCCAAAGCTATTCAAGCGTTGGAAAAGGTCGAATCTGGCCTTGGGGTCGGATCCCCGTTTGATCACCCGCAAGTCGAGGCGGGCCAGGCGGATGTCGAGTTTCTGCGCGGCGCTCAGCTCGACGGCCGGATCTGTCGAACTCCAGGTTCGCCCCTCGAGATTCGGCAGAAACTTCGTTCCGGACAGTGTGAGCGATGGTCGGATCGATCCGTCGGCGTTCATGAGCAGACCCTGCAATTCGAGCAATGTACTTACGCGCTGCAAACCATCGACGAGTTCCCAGCCGCCTGATTCAGCTTGGGCCACAAAGAACGATGGGAGAGGGATTCCCAAGAGGATGCTCTCGACGAGACGGCTCTTTTGTGCGTGATCCCAGCGAAAGAGACGCTGGAACTCGGGACGAATCTCCAGCGTGCCTTCTCGGTAGAGATTCGAAAGTTCGCTCACCGACATGCTGATCGTGTCGGCGGAGATCTCGACACGCGCAGCGGCGATTTCTGCTTCCAACTGGTCCATAACTAATTCATCTCCGCCTCTGCGATGTCTTGCCCGACCCCTGCCAAGTCTGGAAACACAGCAGAGCGCGTGATGCCGAGCAGTTTCAGGCCGTTGAGGATGTTCTGTTGGGAGTCGTCTATACAGATCTTCTCAAGAACATCTGAGTGGGTCACTACTGCCGGCGAGTCTTCCATTGCTGTGTCATTCTTGCCGGCAACAGTGAACGTACCCTGCTGCGCCACGATGCGAGCGCTGTTGTGCGTGCCGAAGAGAGCGACTGGCCAGGGGGCAAACCGTGCATCCTCGATTCCAGGTGCCCATGAATCGATCGCTGCGTCGGACGTAGCAAGAATTCTGATCGCTTCGCCGTATCCGTCGAGTCGCGGATTGAGGCGGTTGAGACGAACTGGGTCGAGCACCCACAAGGTAGGTCTACAACTACCTGTGCCGCATTCGCACTGCGTCGGCTGATGTGAGGCCGCGAAGTAAGCGCCCACAAGGGCGTTCTCGCTCCAGTCGAGCAACCGCGTGGGAACCCCGAAATGCTGCATTGCAAACAACTGCTCCCAGTCTCGCTGGGGATACCCTTCGGGCCACAGGGGAAGGCTGCGCTGGCGAAAGCGCGTGATGAGACGAAGTTCCGTCTCGAGGAGTCTCGCCGAATCAAATGGTGCGAGCTTGCGTACAAGCGACGGCTGCAGCCTCCGCGATGCGCAGCCCTGCCCTCGGAACCAGCGCGCCACGCCCGTAGGAAGGGACAAGAGGTGGCTCAGGAGTTCAGTGAGGTCGCTTACAGACGTCTCTTTGAGTGGCACGGCCGGCGAGCGTACCAGGGGCTACGTGCTGCGGGCGCGATTCAGACCTGCGCCCAGCTAGTCGCCGCTGGCGGAGTCAGCCCGAACTGGACTCGCGCACGGACAGACCTTGCCGTGTTTTGGAGCAAAGCTAGGTCGGACCGCGTGCTTGGACGAGCGCCTGCATTTGCCCGCTACGTCGGTCCGTGACGTGGACGTACGTGCGGAGGGTGAAGTGGGGGTCGGTGTGGCCGAGCTGGGCCATGACGGTGGCGGGGTCGGTGCCGCAGGCGACGAGGATTGAGGCGTAGGTGTGGCGGAGCTTGTGGGGCGTCAGGCCCGCAGGGAGCGGTGCGTGGCCGCGCTCGGCGAGGAGGTGGTCGGCGATGGGATCGTGGGTTGGAGGACGCGGTTGCGGAGGTTGTCCTTGTCGCGCTGGGTGCCTGATTCGGTTGGGAAGACGAGGTCGTCGGGGCCGGCGGCGGGGCTGCGGTCGCGGTGAGCGGTCAGGACGGCTCTGAGGATTGGAAGGAGGTCGATGGTGCGGCGGCCGGCGTCGGTTTTGGAGCGGGTGACGTGGAGGCGGGCGCCTGGGAGGTCGATGTCGCGCCAGCGGAGCTGGCACAGCTCGTGGGCGCGCAGGCCGGCGAACAGGAGCGTGGCGATGATTGCGTGGCGGTTGCGCATGCGGTGGCGGGGGTCGGCATCCAGTTGCGCGGCGGCTTCCAGCAGCGCCTGAATCGGTTCTGCGGCGTCCAGATGGACCGGGCGGGGCTTTGGGGCCTTCAGGCGCCGGCGGCGGCCTGTGGCGGGGTTGTCGGCAATGTGGCCGTACTCCCGCGCGAGGGCCAGCACGGCTTGGAGCACGTCGATCGTCTTGTTGACGGTGGCCGGGGAGAGCGGGCGCAGCACTGGGCCGGTGCCGTCAGGGCCTGAGCGGAGCGGGCGGCCGGCCTCGATCGCTTGGCGGCGGCGGTCGGATTCGGCGACCTTGGTGCGGCGGTAGGCGTCGACGGCTGCGATGTCGATCGCGGTCAGGGGCGTGTGGGCGAAGTGCGGGAGCAGGTGGTGGGTGAGCGCCCAGCGCTCGTACTCGACGGTCCGGGGCGCGACCTCGCCTTCGCGGCGGGCGAGCCAGTCGGTGGCGAACTCGTGGAACGTCGGGACCGCCGCGCTTGTGCGTTCACCTGGGTGGCCGTGGCCGTCGTCGGCGGAGTTCCGCGCGGGGCCAGCGGCCGGTGCGGCTGCGGCGCCGTTCGCCGCGCGTGGGCGGCTGCCGCGCTCTGGCGGGATCCAGATGCCGCGGCGGACGTCGGCCATGACGTCGAGCAGCTCCTCTTCGGCTCTCGCGCGGTCCCAGCCGTCGCGCTCCAGGCCGAGGGTCACGTATTGGCGTCTGCCGTTGGCGAGGAAGCGCAGCGCGTAGCCGCGGCCGGACTTCCACTGGCGCTCGACTACCTGGCCGCTGCGGGAGCGGGTCATCGCGACCACCCCCGGACCGGCGCCACGGCGGCGGCGCCGAGGTGTCGAGGCGGTGTGAGCGGAGTTGGAGAGTGTGTTGCTCCTATAGGAGATGTCGCCGGACGGGCGATGCGCCGGACTGCCGATGCGGCGGGCGATCTCGGGCGCTCGCTCCGGAATCGTGAGCGAACCGGTCTGCGAACCGATCCACGAACCAGTCTGCGAACCGGTGTGCGAACCAGTCCGCGAACCGCGCGATCGGCTCGGATTCGGGGTGTGAGCGGCATGCGATCACCGGCCTCGGCGGGCGAGGAACTGTTCGATCCGGTCCAGCCGGGCGGCGTGCTGCGAGAGCACGTCGCTGACCTGTTCGCGGAGCAGGCGGTCGTTGGTCTCGATGCCGATGACGTAGGCGAAGGTGGCGTCGCGGATCAGCGCCGCCTTGGCGATGCCGAGGCGTTCGGCGTGGAGCGTCACGCGGGCCATGAGGTCGCGGTCGAGGCGGACTGTGGTCGTCAGCATCGGTCGGCCTCCCATTCGGCCCAGCGCTGCTCGAACAGCGCGATCAGTTCGGACAGCGGGAGCTGCAAGCCGGTCGCGAGCTTGCGGAGGATGCGGAACGTAGGGTTGATCTCGCCGCGCTCGATCGCGCCGACGTAGTTGCGGTGCAAGCCGGCCTCGGTGCCGAGGCCGGCTTGGGTCAGGAAGCGGCGGGCGCGCAGCTCGCGGACGGCGCGGCCGAGGACGACGTGCTCGCGGCCGAGCGGCGAGCGCACGGGCCGGCGAGCCGCAGTGGGGCGCTTGGCCTCGGCGCCGGGCGCGGCGTCGGTGGCCGGCGGGGCGTCTGCGACCGGCGGGGCGGTCGCGCGCGGACGGGCGGCGCTGGGCGGCGGATCAGCGGCGCGGTTGGGGCGGCGGGGCATGTCGGCCTCCTGCGTGGTCGACGGCACCGAGAGCGGCGCGGACCAACGGCGACGCGCAGGCGAATAGACGCGCGCGGCGGCGGCCGTGCGCGAGAATCGCTGACGCATCGAAGGCCTGCGCCTTCGGTGCCAGGCCCCGGGGCGTTGCAGCGCCGCCGGGGCCACCTCATGGGCAAACGGCCCGACGACCGTAGCTCTGGCCGCCGACGTCAGCCAGTCGAATCGGGCGCAACCCAAGCCAATCGGACCCAATCGGCCGGAATAAAGGCACTCGCGCCTGAAATTGCCCGCAGCGCCCGCCCGGCGCAAAGCACTCGACCAACGAAAAAGCCCCGCAACCGAGGCTGTCGCGCAAAGTGCGCGGCGGCCTCGGGCGGGGCTTTCTATTTGTGAGGTTCTCGTGGTCGGCGGCGGGGCCAGCGGGCCAGGACAAGTTCGGGCGGGCAGGCCTGGGGTCAGGCGGTGGCGGTGGTCGCGCGCCAGAGCTTGAGGAGGTTGTGGGTGGCGGCGAT
>NZ_JACHNU010000002.1:0-106054 GCF_014199525.1 Conexibacter arvalis
AGCACCTCCCCGACGACGCCGACCACGGCATCGTCTTAAAGCCCCCGGACAGCACAAACCCCGGCCACAGGCCGGGGTTTGTGCGACACCCTCTAGCGCGGGGGTTTCTGCGTTTCTGGGGCGCGTCGGCGCCGGGTGCGCGGAGGGTGATTTCAGGCACGAGTGCCTTTATTCCGGCAAACTAGGTCCGATTGGCTTGGCTCGCGCCCATGCCCCGCCGTACCCATCCCACCGAAGCGCGGGCGGGCTTCACGCCCGGCGAATGCATCGGTCGCGCTCCGTTCACTGACGTGCCTGACAACACATGCGCTGTAGAGGTTCCGTGGGCCGGCGTGCGACACTGGGAGGCATGGACGAGGCGCACGTGAAGCTGACCGGCGATCTGTCGGGCGACTATGTGGTCGAGGATCAGCGGGCGGATGGGCGTCTGGTGTTGCGGCCCGACCTCAGCGTCGAGGCGATCCTTGCGCGCCACGGCGAGCGTGAGCTGGCGCCGGACGAGTTCGATCGTCACTTCGGGCATCTGCCCGCCGACGGCGAAGGCTGACCGTGGCAGACAGCCCGGTCGGGCCTGTGGTGCCTGTTCTCTTCGACGAGCACGCCATCGCGGAGGATCTGCACCATCTGCCGGGCGGCGCGCGTGTCGCGCTTGAGACGTTTCAGCGCGACCTGAACCGTTCGGGCGGTCTTCAGATGGCTCGTTTGAAGCGATGTGACGCAGAAGGCCGCGATGGCACCGATCTCGGCGGGTGCCTGAAGACGTATGTGCCCTGGCCGACTGGGCGCTTCGGACTCGTCTTCGTTCCTGCCGTTCATCCATCCCGACCGCTCGCGCTGCGAGTGATTGCGTTCGGCGTCCGCCACCCGAGCGGCAACCGGCCGAGCGTCTATCGGATCGCGCACGAGCGCAAGCACGGCAAGCGGTAGCGCGTTCACGCCAGCGGCAGGAGTCGTTCCGGCACTCACGCCCTGCGAGTGGCTGAATCCCGCGGAATCGCCCACCATCCACGCCAATCCGCTGGGGCCTCCTGCGCAAAGCGGCGCCGCGCCCGCGCGCAGAACTCCCTGCAAATCCCGGACTTCTGCGACGTTCGCAGCGTCTGAGAGCGCCTTATTGTGGTCCAGGCGGTCGCGGGTCCGAGTCCCGTCGCTCATCCTCAAGAATGCCGCGCAAACTTCGGGTTTTCTGCCTCAAGGGAAGCGCGCCTCACAGCCGCTGACCGACGCTGCCTGCGCGCCGCGACCTCACGGAGCCAAGGCGACGTCGTGGCGTGCGAGTGCGCGGAACAGCTCGCCGGCGTCGAACGTCACCGTCTGGGAGCGGCGTGCTCGGTCGCGCGGAGCATGCCGGGACGCGGTCTTGCTCCAGCTGATCGCCAGCTCGAGGCGCTCCGCCATCGAGCGCTCGCGGGACCAACCCCGCCGCGATGATCGCGCCGGGGTTGGCGAATGGGTCGCGCACGAACTCGCCGGGCGTCGGTTCGTCTCGAACTGGGCGACTCATAGCCGCCGCGTACCGGCATCAGTGTCGAAGCTAGGGCATCCTCGGCGAGGACCGCGCCGGCGTGCCGGCGGGCGCCCCCGCGCAGGGCTGGACCCGAGCGCTCCGGGTATCTGAAGCGTCATGGCTGGACGGACAGACGACAAGCGGCACGGGTCCGGCGGCGAGGAGCCGGGCCGCGAGCAATCGCACGGGCCGGTCGGGCAGGCGGTCGCGACGTCGGTGCACGGCAACGCGACCGCGTTCGGCTTCTCGATCATGATCACCGCCACGTTCGGTGCGCTCACCACGATCGAGGGCTCCGGCACGGTCGCGGAGATCCTGCTGTTCGGCGTCGGCGCCGCGCTCTCGGTGGCCCTGCTGGAGGGGATCGTCTCGCGCGGGTTCCGCGTTCGTTCCCGCGTCGCGCACGCAGAGGTCAGACTGCTCGGCACCGCGCTCAACGTCGCCTCCGTCAGCGCGGGCGTGGGCGCGGCGATCGGAACGGCCGAGCTGGTCGACGGCGCCGCCGCCTGGCCGCTGGCGAGCTTCGCCGCCGCGCTCGTCTACGTCGTCGTCGAGTCGGCCGAGATCGGGCTCGCGGAGCTGGTGCAGAAGGCGCGCGGCGACACCCAGGCCGAAGGCGGCCGCCAGGAGGGCTGACCGCGCCCGGCCGCACAGCGCGCCCGCGGCGGCCGGACAGCGCGCCCGCGCGCCCGCGGCGGCCGCACAGCACGCCCGCGCCCCGACGCGCCCGCGCCCCTCACCGTCTGTGGTCGACGATCTCGACGTTGTTGCCGTCGGGGTCGAGCACGAAGGCGCCGTAGTAGCCCGGGTGGTACTCCGGCCGCTCGCCCGGCGCGCCGTGGTCGCGGTATCCGGCGGCGAGCGCCTCGCGGTGGAACGCCTCGACCTGCGCGGCCGTGCCGGGGAAGGCGAGGTGGACGTGCTCGGTCGGCGCTCTGTCGTCCAGGAGCGAGAACGAGCCGCCGCGCGGCCCGCCGCTGAAGCGCACGTAGCCCTCGCGCCTCTCGACCGGCCGGAAGCCGCCGTGCGGCGCGACCAGCTCGTAGAAGCGCGTCGCGGCCGGCACGTCGGCGACGCGGATCCAGAGGTGGTCGATCTCGCCCTGGTCGCGCATCGTGCCGTAGTGGACGGCCTCGATGCTGTTGCCGTCCGGGTCGAGCAGGAAGCCGCCGTAATAGTCCTCGACGTACTGCGGCCGCGGGCCCGGCTCGCCGTCGCTGCACCAGCCGGCGGCGGTGCCGGCCTGCCAGAAGGCGTCGACCGCCGCGCGCGACGGCGCGCGGAAGCCGATGTGGAGACCGCGCGTCGCCGGCCGCGCGTCGCTCGCCGACGCGATCGAGAAGTCGCCGAACTCGTCGAAGGCCGTCGGCTCGATCCCCAGCGTGGCGAGGATCGCGGCGTAGACCGGCACCGAGGCCTCCCGGTCCGCGACGGTGATCGTGACGTGGTCGAACATCCGACGCAGTCTCGCAGGCGCCGGAGACGGCGCCCACCCCGAGCCCCGCTGCGGCCCGAACCCGCCCTGCTAGCCTCGGCTCGATGGGCGAACTCGTCTGGATCGAGGACGCACGCGGCCCGGAGAGAGCATCGCCGCCGCCCCGGCGCGAACGGCCCGACGACGGCGAGGCGCTCGACGCCTACTCGCGCGTCGTGACGGAGGTGGCCGAGCAGCTCGCGCCGTCGGTCGCCAACCTGCGCGCACGCGGGCGCACGGCCGGCGGGCGCCCGGTCGAGGGCGGCGGCAGCGGGGTCCTGATCACGCCGGACGGCTTCATGCTGACCTCCGCACACGTCGTCGAGCGCGCCACGCGGGTACGGGCGTCGTTCGTCGACGGCACCGACCGCACCGCGGAGATCATCGGCGTCGACCCCCTGTCGGACCTGGCGCTGCTGCGGACCGACGGCGCCGGACTCGCGCCGGCCCAGCTCGGCGACGCCGACCGCCTGCGCGTCGGCCAGCTCGTCGTCGCGATCGGCAACCCGCACGGGTTCGCCGGAACGGTCACCGCCGGTGTCGTCTCGGCGCTCGGCCGCTCCCTGCCGGCACGGGGGATCGCGCGGGTGATCGACAACGTGATCCAGACCGACGCCGCGCTCAACCCGGGCAGCTCCGGCGGCGCGCTCGTCGACGGGCGCGGCGCGGTCGTCGGCATCAACACCGCCGTCGCCGGCGTCGGCCTCGGGCTCGCCGTGCCGATCAACGAGGCGACGCGGCAGATCGTCTCCGCGCTGATGCGCGACGGCCGCGTCCGCCGCGCGTACGTCGGCATCGCCGGCGGCTCGCGCCCGCTGCCGCCGCGGATCGCCGCGCGACTCGGGCGCTCCAGCTGCATCGAGGTGGTCGAGATCGTCGACGGCAGCCCCGCCGCGCGCGCCGGCCTGCGCCCCGAGGATCTGATCGTCGCGGTCGACGACACGCCGATCGCGAGCGTCTCCGAGCTCCAGCGACTGCTCGTCGCCGAGCTGATCGACCAGCGCGTCGCGCTGCGGATCGTCCGCGGCGGCGAGGAGCGGACGCTCGAGCTGCGGCCGGTCGAGCTGCAGGTCGGCGGACGCTGAGCGGCCGCCGACCTGCCCGCGCTCACCGCCGCGGCGCCGCCAGCGCCGGATGCTCGACCATGTCGACCGCCGCGCGGCCGGGCTCGATCATCGGGTAGAGGACCTCGCCCGGCGCGGTGTGGACGTCGAGCACCGCCGTGCCGCCCGCGGCGAGCGCCTCCTCGAGCGCCCGCTCCAGCTCGGCGACGGTGCGAACCGTCCACGCCCGCGCGCCGAAGCCGCGCGCGACCGCGGCGCAGTCAGTCGGCTCCGACAGGTCGACGTGGGAGCGGCGCGACTCGAAGAACTGGTGCTGCCACTGGTCGACCATCCCCAGCACCCGGTTGTTCAGCACGACGACCAGCACGGGCAGATCGGCCTGGACCGCGGTCGCCAGCTCCTGCGCGGCCATCTGGAAGGAGCCGTCGCCGTCGACGCAGACGACCGTCGCGCCCGGCCGCGCCGCGCGGGCGCCGACCGCGGCGGGGACGCCGAAGCCCATCGTGCCGTGACCGCCGGAGGTGAGGAACGACCGCGGCCGCTCGCAGCCCAGGTACTGCATCGCCCACATCTGGTGCTGGCCGACGCCGGTCGTCCAGATCGCGTCGCCGCCGCGCTCGGCGACCGCCGCGTGCAGCAGCTCGAGCGCCTGCTGCGGCTTCGGCGGCGCGTCGGCCGGCGCCGGCTCGTAGTGGAGCGGGAAGCGCTCGCGCCAGGCGGCGATCCGCTCGCGCCAGGCGGCGGTCCGTGACGCGGCCGCGTCACCCCCGTCGACCTGCTCGGCGAGCCGCGCGAGCGTCTCGCGCAGGGAGCCGACGAGCGCGACGTCGGCGCGGCGGATCTTGCCGATCTCGCGCGGGTCGACGTCGAGGTGGACGACCTTCGCGACCGGCGCGAAGGCGTCGAGCCGGCCGGTGACGCGGTCGTCGAAGCGCGCGCCGACCGCCACCACGAGATCGGCCTCGTTGAGCGTAAGGTTGGCGAACTTGTGCCCGTGCATGCCCGGGATGCCGGCGTGCAGCGGGTGCGACTCCGGCAGCGCGCCCTTCGCCATCAACGTCGTCACGACCGGCGCCTGCGCCCGCTCGGCGAGCGCGCGCAGCTCCGCGCCGGCGTCGGCGTTGACCGCGCCCCCGCCGACGTAGAGGACCGGGCGCTGCGCCGCGGCGATCAGCGCCGCCGCCTCCCCCACCGCCGCCGCCTCCGGCCGCGGCTCCGCGCCGCGCGAGCGCGCTCCGACCGCCCCGTCGGCCCCTCCCGCGGACCGCGGCGCGGCGTACGCGCACGGCGCCTCCTGCACGTCGCGCGGGATGTCGACGAGCACCGGGCCGGGCCGGCCGCTGCGGGCGAGCCGGAATGCGTCGTGCAGCACCTCGGCGAGCCGCTCGACGTCGCGCACCTGCCACGCGCGCTTCACCAGCGGCGCGACGACGGAGGCGATGTCGCACTCCTGGAAGGCGTCGGTGCCGATCAGCTCGGCGCGCACCTGGCCGGTCACGCAGACCAGCGGCGTCGAGTCCATCCGCGCGTTCGCGATCGGCGTGACGAGGTTGGTCGCGCCGGGGCCCGAGGTCGCGAGCGCGACGCCGACCTCACCCGACGCACGCGCGTAGCCCTCCGCCATGTGCCCGGCGCCCTGCTCGTGGCGGACGAGCACGTGCCGGACCGACGTCCTCCGCGCGATCGCGTCGTAGATCGGCAGGATCGCCCCTCCCGGCATGCCGAAGCAGACCGTCACCCCCTCGGCCTCGAAGGCGCGCAGCACGACGTCGGCGCCGACCGACGGGCGAGCGGTCGCGGGAGCGGTCGCAGCGACGGCTGCGGCGGGCGGGGCGGTTGCGGCGGTGTCCGCGACGGCGGTCGCGGCGGGCTTGTCGACGGGCATCGGAGTCCTGGGGTCGCGGAGATCGTGTGCGGCTCCGCCGGCGGCGCCGCGCCGTGGCGCCGGCTGCGGGCGGAGCGGCCTCGGCGGCACCGGCGCACCGGCTGCGGCGAGGCCTGGGGTTGGGAGGCGTGCGAGGACGCTGTCGACCGATTCCCCTAGCGGGGAATGGCGCGCACGATCGCGGCGAGGCGAGCCGACCGCGGGAGGTCCCGGTGCGGGGAGCGCATGCTGGGAGCCGCGACGGTCATGGCGTGATCGTAGCCCACCCGCGCTCGCGCGCAGCCCGACGCCTGTGGCGCCGGAACCGAGGTCGGCGCGACAGCCGTCGCCCCGCGCCGCCGCCCGCCACCGCGCTTAGGATCAGCCCCGTGACCCTGACACTGATGCACAACCCCCACTGCTCCACCTCGGCGCACGCGCTCGACGCCCTCACCGAGGCTGGCCACGACGTGACCGTCCGCAAGTACCTGCTCGTCGCCGAGCGGCTGTCGGAGGCCGAGCTGCGGTCGCTGGCCGCGCGCCTCCAGGGCGATCCGGTCGACGCGCTGATCCGGCGCGACAAGAAGTACAGAGACCTTGGGCTCGACGCCGACGGCCTCGACGCCGACGCCGTCGTCGCGATCCTGCTCGAGCATCCCTCGCTGCTGCAGCGGCCGATCCTCGACGACGGCGTGAACGTCGTGATCGGGCGCCCCCGCGAGCGCCAGCGCGCGTGGGCCGCGACCGGGAGAGCCGTCGTCGAGGCGTGAGCGAGCCGGGTCGCCCGGCCCGCCCAGCCGCCGGCGAGCCGACGGTTTGCCGACTGTAGACAGTAGGCTACGGCGCCGACCGCACTCGCCGACCGCTGAGAAGGCTGCTCCATGGCTCTGGACTGCACGTATCGACTTCGGATCCCGCACCGCGTCGGGCAGCTGGCGACGGTGTGCGCCTGCATCGCCCGCCACGGCGGCGTCGTCGGAGACGTCTCGACGATCTCCGTCGCCCGCCACGAGGCGCTGCGCGAGATCACGATCGAGGTGCGCGACAAGGCGCACGCCGACGAGCTGGCGGCGGGCCTGGCCGAGCTGCCGGACGTGCACGTCAGCTGGTACCACGACCGCGCGTTCATCGCCCACGACGGCGGCAAGCTCGAGGTCCGCGGCGTGCGCGCGGTCGAGTCCAACCAGCACGTCCGCGACGTCTACACGCCCGGCGTCGCGCGCGTCTCGACCGCGATCCACGAGCATCCCGAGCTGGCGCGCAAGTTCACGATGATCGGGCGCTCGGTCGCGATCGTCACCAACGGGACGCGCGTGCTCGGCCTCGGCGACATCGGCCCGGTCGCCGCGATGCCGGTGATGGAGGGCAAGGCGCTCTTCTACGGCCAGCTGGTCGGGATCAGCGCGGTGCCGATCCTCGTCGACACCAAGGACGTCGACGAGTTCGTCGAGACGGTCGTCCGCATCGCGCCGGGCTTCGGCGGGATCCACCTGGAGGACATCTCGGCGCCGGCCTGCTTCGAGATCGAGCGGCGGCTGATCGAGGCCCTCCCCCAGCCGGTGATGCACGACGACGTCCACGGCACGGCCGTCGTCACCTTCGCGGCGGCGATCGCCGCCTGCCGCCACGCCGGCATGCGGCTCGACGAGGCGGTCGTCGGCCAGATCGGCCTCGGCGCGGCCGGCTTCGGCATCGCCAGCCTGATCCACGACGCCGGCGTCAGACGCCTCGTCGCGACCGATCCCAACCCCGGCGCCCGCGACCGCGCGAGCGCGCGCGGGATGGAGGTCGCAGACCTCGAGACGGTGATGCGCGAGGCCGACGTCGTCGTGGCGACCAGCGGCCAGCCCGGTCTGATCTCGCCCGAGCTCGTGCGCCCGGGACAGGTCGTGCTGGCGCTGACCAACCCGGTGCCGGAGATCGAGCCCGACGTCGCGCTGGCGGCCGGCGCGGCCTTCGCCGCCGACGGCACCTCGGTCAACAACGTGCTCGGCTACCCGGGCATCTTCCACGGTGCCCTGCTGGCCGGCGCGAGCGCGATCAACCTCGAGATGAAGCGCGCGGCCGCCTGGGCGCTGGCGGGGCTGACGGTCGAGTCCGAGCTGGTCCCCGACGTGCTCGACCCGGCCGTCCACGACGCCGTCGCCCAGGCCGTCCGGCAGGCCGCGATCGACAGCGGCGCCGCGGTGGACGGCGGCGGCGCCGCAGCGGCGCCGCGCGCCGCCTGACCGCTCACGTCATCTTGTCGACGGCGCCCTTGACCTTGTCCATGACGCCGCCGCCCTGACCGTCGGAGCGGGTCGCCTCGCGGCCGGCGTGGACCGAGACGGGGCCGCCCATCAGCTCCGGCTCCTGGCCCGCGACGGCATGCGGGTCGCCGACGTGGAACTCGCTCCGCCCGTCCAGCGACGCGCCCTGGGACCAGCGGCCCATCTCCGCGTCGGGCGAGTCGGAGTGGTTGAAGAAGGCGTAGGCGTACTCCTTGTAGCCGCCCTCGTCGATCACGTCGTTGGGTGCCGAGGCGAAGGTGTCGCCGATGTCCTCGATCGCCGCCATCCACTGCTGCTGGTGCATCGTGTCGCGCGCGATCAGGAACGACAGCATGTCCTTCATCCCCGGATCGTCGGTCAGCTCCCGCAGCCGCGCCGCGAGCGTGCGTCCGATCGCCTCGGCGGCGACGTTGGCGCGCATGTTCGCGGTCAGGTTGCCGCCGACGTCGATGCAAGCGGCGTTGAACGGGACGCCGTTGGCGTCGGAGGGCATCGCCGCGAGGCCCGCGGAGAGGAAGTGGCGCGGCTCGATCCCGCCCATCCGCGCGGAGACCAGCGGGTTCGTCACAACGTCCTCGACCTTCTCGGACGGCATCCCGTCGAGGTTCATCGCGACCGCGGTCGCCAGCACCTCGATGTGGCCGATCTCCTCCGTCCCGGTGGCGAGCAGCATGTCGCGGTATCTCTTCGGCCCGCGCGTCCCCCACGCCTGGAAGAGATACTGGTTCATCACCCGCATCTCGCCCTCAGGGCCGCCGATCGCCTGCTGCAGCATGCGCCCGAAGACCGGGTTCGGTCTGTCGACGCGCACCGTGTAGGCCAGCTCTCTGTGATGGTGGAACATGAAGCCTCCTCGTTGTGGCCTGGACCGCTTACGTGCCCGCCCGTCGCCGGCTCAACCACGCGAGCGGCGCGCCGTCCTCAGCGCTGACGCGCGTGGGCATGGCGGTGGTGGCCGTGCTTGCGGCCGCCGTGGTCGCCGCGATCGCCGTGGTCACCGCGGCGTCCGTTGTCCCCGTGCCGGTCGTTCCCCGGGCCGCGGGCGGCCTCGGAGAGGTCGAGCAGCTCGCCGAGGTGACGGGTGATGATCGGCAGCGCGCCCTGGCCGAGCGTGCGGATCTGCGGCTGCTCGCCGCGGATGGCGGCGCGGAGGTTCAGCAGCAGCGCGTCCCGGTGCGCCGCGATCTGCGCGTCGATCCAGGCCGCGTCGAAGTCGGGACCGCGGAGACGCGCGAGCGCCTCGACGGTCGCCTGCTGCCGCGGTGAGAGTCCCTCCGGCACGGCGACGCCGAGGGCGGCCGCGACGGCGCTGCCCTGCTCGAGCAGTCTGGTGTGGTCGGTCACGAACATCGCGCCGAGCGCTCTGACCTCGCTCGACTCGGCCCGCTGCTGGGCGAGCTGCCCGGTCACGATCTCGAAGCGGTTGGCCTGTGCCGCCGCGGGCAGGTACGCCTCCGCGGAGATCGGGGCGATCCGCGCGTGGCGACTGTGCCCGTCGGCATGCCTCGGGCCGTCGTTCGCGGATGCGGTGGAGGGCAGGACGACGAGGGCCGCCGCGGCGATCACGACCGCGAGCGGCTTGGGTGAGAGGCGCATGGCCGCTCCTTTCCAAGTTGACGGACCGCTTCGATACCCACCGACCGCAGGCTCACGCGGGCGTTGCCGCGCACCCGGCGCCCGGGCACTTCTGCCCGGGCGGCGGGCGGCTCCCCCGGTCTGTCCCGTCGCCCGCTACGCGGCCCAGCGAAAGCCGACCGCGTCGGGGCGGGGCGTCAGCGGACTGCCCGGCAGCTCGCCTGCCGGCGCGTCCTCGTTGTACGCGCTCGGCGCCACGTCGTTGGGCGCGTCGGCGTGGAAGAGCGCGGCCAGCAGCTCGATCTGGCCGCGGCCGACGCCCAGCTCGCCCATGCCGCCGCCGTACATCGGCCGCCGCTCTCGCGCGCAGCGGGCGTAGACCTCGAACAGCTCGCGCAGGCTGCCGATGCGCGACGGCTTGACGTTCACCACGCGTCCGGGCGGCGACGTCGCGCCGATGTCGTCGGCGGTGTGGATCGGCGCGTCGTAGGAGACGCGCTCGACGTGGGCGCCGAGCCGCCGCGCGATCTCGGGCAGGTCGTGCGGATCCTCCAGGTAGGCGTCGGGGAACGCGGCGAGCACGCGGTCGTACAGCGCGCCGAGCGCCGCCGGATCCTCGACCTCGAAGCCGTAGCGGCCCTTGAAGTCGATCGTGTCGACCGCGCCGGTCGCGGCCACCTCGTCGACCAGCGCCGGCGCCCAGGTCGCCTCCGCGTCGAGTTTGAAGCGCACGCCCGGCGAGCGGGCGAGCCGCCGGCGGACGTGCTCGATCGACGGCTGCTCGCCGAGGCCGAGCGAGTTGACGAAGCGGACCGGTCGCGGCTCGAGGCCGAGCGCGTCGTGCAGCGAGCGGCCGGCCTGGCGCAGGGCGAGGTCGAGCGCCGCCGACTCGAACGCCCAGGTGCGATAGCGCCGGGCCGCCTCCCACTCCGGCGGTCTCGGCCACGGATCGAGCGTCGCGAGGTGGTCGCAGAAGCCGGCGAGCGTCCACACGCCGGCGAGCGGCAGCGCGGGCCGGGCCTCGTGCAGCGACGTGCCGTCCTCGACATGGACCGAGACGTCCTCCCCCACCCCTTCGACGCCGCCGCCGGCGAGCCGCACGTGCGTCGTCACGCGCTCGAACTCGTGGGCGAGGACGGCGTGCAGCCGCTCGTACTCGCACGACTCGACGACGAGCGGCAGGTCAGCCAGCCGCGGCCAGAGCGATTCCGTGTGCGCCATCGCCCCGCAGCCTAGCCCGAGCGGCCGGCTGCGGTCAGCGGCCTGACGTGCCGGTGCCGTCGCCGTCGCCCGCGCCGGCGTGCCGAGCGAGGCCGTCGAGCAGGTAGTCGAGTCCGAGCGCGAAGGTCCGGTCCTCGTCGCGGTCGTCGAGATGGCCGTGGGCGTGGAGGGTCGGGTAGTCGTCGCGGTGGGCGCGGAGGTGGTCGCGAGCGGCGCGGCGGAGCTCGGGGTCGGTGGTGCGCTCCCAGCTGGAGCGGGTGACGGCCGAGCCGATCGCGTAGTCGGCGATCGCGTGGGTGCCGGCGGTGAGATGCGGCTCGCGCAGGCCGGCGCGCCGCAGCGTCGCCTGGAGGTGCTCGGTGCGCGCGAGGACGTTGGGGCCGAGCAGCGGGCGGCCGAGCAGCGCGGCCGACCAGCCGTGCCGCAGCATCGCGGCGTGCCAGGCGGAGACGAGCGCGCGGACGTCGCGGCGCCAGTCGCGGCTCGGGCGTCTCGGGATCGGGACGTCGGCGAAGATCGCGTCGAGCGCGAGGTCGATCACGTCGTCCTTGGTCGGGACGTGCCAGTAGAGCGTCGTCGGGCCGGCGTCGAGCCGCTCGGCCAGGCGGCGCATCGTCAGGCCGGCGACCCCCTCCTCGTCGAGCAGCGCGACCGCCTCCTCGACGATCCGCGCACGGGTCAGCGACGGCTTGTCCCGCCCCCGGCGCTCGGGCTGCAACCAGACGCTCATCGCTCGGCAGGCTATCGTTCCGGTTCTAGAACAGTGTTCGAGAACCAGATCATCGATCCGGAAGCACTGGGATGACCGGCGCCGCGCACCTGGAGGTCCGCGACCTGCGCTACGTGCGGCCCGACGGCCGGCTGCTGCTCGACGGCGTCTCGTTCGCCGTCGGCGGCGGCGAGACGGTCGCCCTCGTCGGGCCCAACGGCGGCGGCAAGACGACGCTGCTGCGACTGATCGCCGGCGAGCTGCACCCCGACGGCGGCAGCGTCACCGCGTCGGCCGGCGTCGGCTTCATGCCGCAGCTGATCGGCGCCGGCCCGGGGAGCGGGAGCGTCCGCGACCAGCTGCTGGCCGTCGCGCCTCCGCGGATCCGGCGCGCCGCCGCCGCGCTCGCCCGCGCCGAGGCGCGGCTGGCCGAGCGCGGCGACGAGGCGACGCAGCTCGCCTACGCGGCGGCGCTCGCCGAGCAGGCCGACGCCGGCGGCTACGAGCTCGAGGTCGTGTGGGATGCCGTCGCCCGCGACGCGCTCGGGCTTCCCTACGCCGAGGTCGCCGATCGTCCCGTCGCCTCGCTCTCCGGCGGCGAGCGGAAGCGGCTCGTGCTGGAGGCGCTGCTGCGCGGGCCCGACGAGATCGTGCTGCTGGACGAGCCCGACAACGCGCTCGACGTTCCCGCCAAGGAACGGCTCGAGCACGACCTGCGGGCGACCGCCAAGACGGTCGTGCTCGTCTCCCACGACCGCCAGGTGATCGCCGCCGCGGCCGACCGCGTCGTCACCGTCGAGGACGGCGGCGTCTGGGTGCACCCGGCCGGCTTCGCCACCTACGCCGAGGCGCGCCGCCGTCGCCTCGGCCGGCTCGAGGCGCGGCGACGCGACTGGAACCGCGAGCGCGCGCGGCTGCGCCAGCTCGTGCACGCGCGCCGCCAGAGCGCCGCGCGCAATGACGGGCTGGCCGGCTCGTACCGCGCCGCGCAGGCACGTCTCGCGCGGTTCGAGGCAGCCGGGCCGCCGACCGCGCCGCCGCAGCCGCAGAACGTCCGCATGCGGCTGCGGGGCGGCCGCACCGGCAAGCAGGCGGTGATCGCCGAGCGGCTCGCGATCCCCGGCCTGCTGCGACCGTTCGACCTCGAGGTCTGGTTCGGCGAGCGCGTCGCGCTGCACGGCGCCAATGGCGTTGGCAAGTCCCGCTTCCTCGAGCTGCTCGCCGACGCGGGGCGGCCGGGCGCCCGAATGGCGCCCGGGCCGTCGCGCCCGCCCCACGACGGCACGCTCCGCTTCGGCGCCCGCGTTCTCCCCGGCCTCTTCGTCCAGACCCACCGGCGCCCCGACCTCCACGGCCGCACGCCCGCCGCGATCGTCATGGCCGACCACGCGCTGGAGAGCGGCGAGGCGATCGCAGCGCTGGCCCGCTACGAGCTCGCCGCGACCCGCGACCAGCCGTTCGAGACGCTCTCCGGCGGCGAGCAGGCGCGGCTGCAGATCCTCCTGCTGGAGCTGGCCGGCGCCACGCTCCTGCTGCTCGACGAGCCGACCGACAACCTCGACCTCCACAGCGCCGACGCGCTCCAGCAGGGTCTCCAGGGCTACGCCGGCGCCGTCCTCTTCGCCACCCACGACCGCTGGTTCGCCGCCGACGCCGACCGCCGCCTCCACTTCGCGGACGACGGCTCGGTGCGCGAGGCCTGAGCGGAAGCGAGCGCTCAGCCGAGGTGGCCGCCGTACCCGGCGAGCTTGTTGCCGAGCGCGAGGATCCGCGACGGCTTGCCGGTGCGCAGCTCGCGTCTGTCGCCGACGTCGCGCATCGCCCACACGAGCGTCGAGCCGATCGCGCGCAGCGGCTCCGGGTGCCAGCGCGGCAGCGGGCGGCTGTCGACCCACGGCAGGCGCGACAGCTCGGTGTCGCGGCCCAGCAGCAGGTCGGCGAGCGTGCGGCCGGCGAGGTTCGACGGCGCGACGCCCTCGCCGACGTAGCCGCCGGCCCAGGCGAGGCCGGTCGCGCGGTCGACGCCGACGGTCGGGACCCAGCGGCGCGAGGTGCCGAAGACGCCGGTCCAGCTCCGCTCGATCTTCACGTCGCGCAGCGCCGGGAACAGCTTCACCAGCTCGGCGTGGTACATCGCCCGCACTCTCTCGATCGCCGGACCGGGCTCGCCGGGGCTGGAGCGGAACTTGTACGGGACGCGGTTGTCGTCGCCCCCGATCGTGATGCGGCCGTCGGCGGTGTGCTGGAGGTGCAGGAAGGGATGCTCGGCGAGCAGCGCCTCCCGTCTGGCCCAGCCGACCTGCTCCCACAGCTCCGCGGGGATCGGCTCGGTCACGAGCATCGAGGTGTGGATCGGGACGATCAGCCCGCTCGCGCCGCCGACGCTCTCCGTGTACGCCTCGGTCGCGCGCACGACGAATCTCGCCCGCACCGTTCCGCGCGCCGTGTGCGCCGCGTGCGGCTCGACGCGGGTGACCGGCGAGTGGTCGTGGATCGTCGCGCCGAGCCGCTCGACCGCGTCGGCGAGGCCCCGCACGAGCCGCCCCGGGTGCATGCTGGCGCAGTGGCGGCTGAAGCGCGCACCGAGCGCGCCGTCGATCGCGATCCGCTCCGCGACGCCGGCGGCGTCGAGCATCGTGCTGTCCTCCGGCCCGAAGCCCCAGCGGCGGTCGGCCTCGACCGACGCCTGGAAGCGACGCAGCTCCAGGTCGTTGCGCGCGACCATCATCACGCCGTTCTTGGAGAAGGAGCAGTCGATCCCCTCGCGCTCGACGGTCGCGCCGATCTCGTCGACGGTCGCCTGCAGCGCCCGCTCGATCGCGAGCGCGCCGTCGCGCCCGCCCCGCTGCACCCAATGCTCGCGCGAGCCGGCGAGCTGCGCGATCACGGCGCCGCCGTTGCGGCCGGAGGCGCCGAAGCCGGTCGTCTCGGCGTCGAGCAGCACGACGTCGAGCGACGGCTCGGCGCGCTTGAGCGCGTACGCCGTCCACAGGCCGGTGTAGCCGGCGCCGACGATGCAGACGTCCGCGTCGCGCGAGCCGCTCAGCGGCGCGCGCGCCGGAACCGCGGCCTGCTCGCCGTACATCTGCGCGAACCAGTGCGAGATCTCTGCTGCCTTCTGTGCCACGTCTGTCTGTCCTCTGTCGTGGGGAGTCTGCTGCGTCACGCGGCGTTCACGCGTACGCGACGGTGAAGCGAGCGCGCACGTGCGCGCCGCGCTCCAGCTCGTCGACGAGCGCGACCGCGTAGTCCTCGATCGAGATGCGGCTGTCGCCGTCGGCGTCGCGCACCATCTGCTCGCCGCCGATCGCGTAGGCGCCGGTCCGCTCGCCCGGCTCGATCACGTCGGCCGGGCTGAGGTAGGTCCAGGCGAGCACGCCGGCCTCGGCGCGGTAGATCTCGAGCGCTTCGCGCTGCGCGAGCGAGGCCGGCTTCCACGCGTCCGGGAAGCCGGGCGCGTCGACCGCCTGGAGGCCCGGGGCGACGAACAGGCTGCCGGCGCCGCCGACGACCAGCAGCCGCTCGACGCCGCCCTGCGGCAGCCCGGCGATCAGCGCCCGCGCCGCCGCGACCGCGACCGGCGGCCCCTCCGGCGGCACGCCGCCGACGGCGCTGACCACGGCGTCGTGGCCGCGCACGGCCGCGGCGACGCTCGCCGCGTCGGTCACGTCGCCGACGACGGGGGTGCAGCCGGGCGGCAGCGCCTGCGCGCGCGCCGCATCGCGGACGACCGCGGTGACGGCGTGGCCGCGCCCGAGCGCCTCGACGGCGACACGGCTGCCGATCGCGCCCGTCGCGCCGAAGATCGCGACGTTCATGGGTGACATCTCCTTGGTGCAGGACGAAGCGAGAGCGGCGACTATACCGTAAGTCGAACACATTAGCTCGATATTCGGGTACCGTGCTCGCACGATGGCCTCCACTTCCGCGGCGCCGAGCGTCCGCCGCGTCCTCCCGCTGGTCGCGCCGGCCCTCTTCCTCGAAGGCGCGATGTTCACCGTGCTGGCGCCGCTGCTGCCCCACTACGAGCGGGAGCTCGAGCTGGGACCGGCCGCGACCGGCCTGCTGTCGGCCGCCTTCCCCGCCGGCGCGCTGCTGTTCGCGCTGCCTGCCGGCGCGCTCGCCGCGCGACTCGGCGGCAAGCGGGCGATGCTGCTCGGCCTCGCGCTCCTGTCGCTGGCGAGCATCGCCTTCGGGCTCGCGCCGACGCCCGCGCTGCTCGACGCCGCCCGCTTCGCACAGGGCTGCGGCGCCGCCGCGATCGGCGCCGCCGGCCTGACCTGGGTCGCCGCCGTCGCGCCGGCCCACCAGCGCGCGACCGCGCTCGGCACGCTGCTCGGCCTCGCGCCGGCCGGCGCGCTGCTGGGGCCGCCGCTCGGAGCGCTCGCCGTCGCGCTCTCCCCCGCGCTGCTGTTCGCGCTGATCCCGGCGCTCGCGCTCGCGCTCGCCGCCGGGATGGCGCGACTCCCGGACGGCGCCCCGCCACAGGAGGAACGCCGCTCGCCGGCGGCGCTGGCGGCGCGGGGCGCGCGCGGCGAGACGGCGTGGTCGCTGTGGCTCGTACTGCTGCCGGCGACGGCGCTCGGCCTCGTCTACTACCTCGGCCCGCTGCGACTCGACGCGCTCGGCGCCTCGGCCGCGCTGATCGCCGTCGTCTTCGTCGTCGCGGGCGGCAGCGAGGCGCTGCTCAACCCGCTGCTCGGCCGCGTCGCCGACGGTCGCGGCGTCCGCTGGCCGGTGCTGCTCCGCCTGCCGCTGATGGCCGCGCCGATCGCGCTGCTCGGCTCGCTCGGCACGCTGCCGGCGCTCGCCGCCGCGCTCGTGCTCGGCGGCGCCGCCTCGGCCTGCTTCTGGCCGGCCGGCAGCGTCCGCCTCCATCGACTGGTCGAGCGCGCCGGCGTCGGCGACGGCCACGCCTTCGCGCTCTTCAACCTCTGCTGGTCCGGCGGCCAGATCGTCGGCTCGGCGGGCGCCGGCGCGCTGTCGTCGCTCAGCGGCGCGGCGGCGCCGTGCCTGGCGACGGCGGCCGCGATGGTCGCGACCGCGGCGCTGCTCGCGCGGCAGCCGGCCTGAGGCGACCGCGCCCCCGCCGCTCGGCGACCGTGGAGCCCCCGCGCCGCGCGGGCGCTCCGCGGCACGACTCAGCCGTACAGCTTCGCGGCGACCTGCGCGGAGGCCTCGCGCAGCACGTCGATGTGCTCGGCGAGGCCGGTCGCGCGCGTCGTCGGAACGAGGATCGCGAGCGAGGCGACGGCGTGGCCGTCGTGCATCACGGGCACCGCGAGGCCGTGGACGCCCTGCTGCAGCTCGTCGTGGGAGAGCGCGTAGCCGAGCTGCCGAACCCCCTCCAGCTGCTTGCGCAGGCCCTCGGGCGAGGGCACTCTGCGCAGCACGCGGTCGATCGTCGCCGGCGACATGAAGGCGAGCAGCGCGCGACCGCTGGCGCCCTGCGTGAGCGAGTGGCGCGAGCCGATCATGTGCTCGACGCGGACGACGTGCTGGTCGCCGACGTACTGCTCGAGCACCATCGCGTCGTCGCCGTCGGCGATGTGCAGGACGATCGTCTCGCCGACGTCTCTGCCGAGGCGGGCCATCACGCCGGCCGCCGCCGCGCGCAGCTCCGGCTGCACCCGCTCGGCCATCCGCACGACGATCGCGCCGGGGACATAGCCGCCGCCGGAGCGGGTGACGAAGCCGCGCTCGCGCAGCGTCGTCAGCAGGCGATGGACGACGGTGCGGTTGAGCCCCAGCTCGCGCGCCAGCTCGGCCGGCGTCATCGGACCGTCCTCGGTCAGCTTCAGCAGCACGGTGAGCGCGTGGTCGGCGGTCTTCGAAGTCTCTGCCATGGGTCGTGGGCCTCGGTCGGGGAGCGCGTCTCCAACGGCCGAGTTTATCCGCTATGCGGAACAAACCATGCCGTTGCGTTCGCAGCGGACGGCTCGGAAGCGTTGACGACTCCGCCGAACAGACGCTATCGTCGAACTACTGTAACCGAATAACGGACGCCACATGCGAATTGCGACGTACCTCCAGGCCGGCGAGCAGCGGCTCGGAGCCCTCGACGGAGGCGACGCCGTCGTCGACCTCAACCGCGCCGCGGCCGCGCGCGCCCGCGCCGCCGGGCGCGCGACCGCGCAGGCCCACGCCGACGCGACCGTCCCCGCCGACGTGCTCGCCTTCCTCGCGCTCGGCGAGCCGGCGCTCGCCGACGCCCGGGCCGCGCTCGACCATGCCCGCTCGCTCGACCCGGCGAGCGCCGCCGCGCAGCTGCTGCGCGCCCCGCTCGCCGACGTGCAGCTGCTGCCGCCGGTGCCGCAGCCGCCGAAGATCATCTGCGTCGGGCGCAACTACGCCGAGCACGCGCGGGAGGCCGGCAGAGAGCTCTCCCCCATACCGATCATCTTCACCCGCTTCGCCGCGACGCTGCTGCCCGACGGCGGCGCGCTCGTGCGCCCGACCGTCTCCGAGCAGTTCGACTGGGAGGGCGAGCTGGCGATCGTGATCGGGAGACGCGGCCGCCACATCGCCAAGGAGGCGGCCTTCGACCACATCGCCGGCTACTCGGTCTTCAACGACGCGACGATCCGCGACTTCCAGTTCCGCACGACCCAGTACACGGCCGGCAAGAACTTCCACGCCTCCGGGCCGTTCGGCCCCGCGCTCGTCACCAAGGACGAGGTCGCCGACCCGCACGCGCTGCGGATCACGACCCACATCGACGGCGAGCTGCAGCAGGACGGCAACACGAAGGACATGCTGTTCGACATCCCCACCATCGTCGCCCACCTCTCCGAGTTCGTCGAGCTGGAGCCCGGCGACGTGATCCCGACCGGCACGCCGGCCGGCGTCGGCTTCAAGCGCACGCCGCCGCGCTTCCTGCAGCCGGGCGAGGTCGTGCGCGTCGAGGTCGAGGGCGTCGGCGTGCTCACCAACCCGGTCGTCGCCGAGGAGGCGCTGCGATGAGCGACGAGCTGTTCGAGCGCGGGCTGGAGATCCGCCGCGCCGTCGTCGGCGCCGAGTACGTCGACAGAGCGCTGGAGGGCGGCGCCGACGACTTCTCGCGCGACTTCCAGCGGCTCGTGACCGAGTTCTGCTGGGGCGCCGGCTGGGGCCGCGAGGAGCACGGCGCGCTGTCGCGGCGCGACCGCTCGCTGCTCAACCTCGCGATGATCGGGACGCTCAACCGCTCCGACGAGTTCAAGCTCCACCTGCGCGGCGCGCTGCGCAACGGCTGCACCCGCGAGGAGATCCGCGACACGCTGATCCAGCTCGCGATCTACGCCGGCATCCCCGCCGGCGTCGAGGCCTTCCGGCTCGCGAGAGAGGTCTTCGCCGCGGTCGACGCCGAGTCCGACGCCGCGTCGGCATGACCCCCGCCGGACTGCTCGCCGCGCCCGCGTCGGCCGCCTTCGAGGCGGCCGTCGCTGAGGTCGCGGCGGGCGAGATGGCGCTGCTGGTCGAGCCGCCGGAGACCGGCGGCGCCGGCTTCCTCGTCGCCGCCGCACGCACGGTCACGGCCGACATGGTCGCGACGATGCTGCGCGAGGCGGCCGGCATGCCGCTGCTGGCGCTCGAGGAGGAGCGCTGCCGGGCGCTGGAGCTGTGGGCGCTCGGCCGCCCGCGGCCCGGCGGCCCGCCGCCGGCGATGGTCGCGATCGAGGCCGCCGAAGGCGTGACGACCGGTATCTCCGCGGCCGATCGCGCGCTGACGATGCGGATCGCCAGCTCGCCGGAGGCGACCGCCGCCGACGTCGCCAAGCCCGGCCACATCACCGCCCACCGCGTCGAGCGCGACGACCTGCCACGGCGCCCCGACGCCTTCGCGGCCGGCGCCGCGCTCGCCGCCTTCGCCGGCCTCCCGGGCGGCGCCGCGCTCTGCCAGGCGATGGACGCCGCCGGCCAGCCGGCGACCGGTGCGGCGCTCGACGCGCTCGCCGAGCGGATCGGCGCGCGGGTCGTCTCGACGATCGAGGTGCTCGACCACCTGCTGCGCTCCGAGCCGCTCGTGCGGCGGGTCGCCGACCGACCGCTGGAGACGACCGCCGGGCCGGTCCGCGCCGTCTCCTATGCCGACCGGCTGCTGCCGGGCCGACACCTCGCGCTGCTGCCGGCCGACCGCGACGCGGCCGCCCCGGCGCCGGTCGAGGTGCACGTGCAGGACCCCCTGCTCGACGCCTTCGACGCCGCCCGCGCCGGCCGCCGTGCGCAGCTGGATGCCGCGCTCGCGCGCACGGCGAAGCGCGGCGGCGTGCTGCTGTCGCTCGCCCCGCGCACGCTCGCGGACGGCGAGGACGGGCCGGCCGACGGCTTCGCCGCCTCCGCCCACGACCTCCTCGCCGCCACGCACCACGCGCACGTCGCCACGCACGTCCTGACGGACCTCGGCGTGCGCTCGCTCAAGACGCGCCCCTTCTCGCTTTGAGAAGCGAAACGCCGCCGCCGGCGATGCCGGCGGCGGCGTCCTCGTTCCCCTCGTGTCGCCCCGCTCAGGCGACGCGGTCCCCCGAGGCCTGCTCCTGGGCGGCCGCGGCGTCCTGCTCGCGCTGGGCCAGGAACGCCTCGAAGTCGAACGACTCGAGGTCGATCTCCTCGATCGGCGGGTAGGGGCGCGGACGGCCGTCCCAGCCGATGTGGTCGATGCCCCAGTAGAACTCGAGCAGGTTGCCGTCGGGGTCGCGCGCGTAGAAGCGCGGCTGGTTGCCCGGCCCGCCGCGGCGGGCGTTGACGATCTCGACCCCGCGCGACTTGAACTCGCGGTACAGCTCCAGGAGCCGCTCCGGCGTCGCGATCTCGAACGCGATGTGGTGCAGCCCGTAGCCGACGCCCTCGACCTCTTCGGCGCCCTGCTTGAGCGTGAAGATCGAGATGCAGTGATGGGTCGTGTCGCAGCGGACGAACGCGCCCGCCGTGACCGCGACGCCGTGACCGATCTCGTCCTCGGGGTACTCGAACTGCTCGGTCAGGCGCAGGCCCAGGACCTCCGTGTAGAAGCGGATCGTCCGCTCCATGTCGCGCACCGCGATGCCGATGTGCCCGATCTTCTCCACTGCCACTGCCATTGCGACGGTCCTCCTGATCAGATGAGTGAGGGAGCGCCGTCAGGCGACGAGCGTCCCGAAGTCGTGGGCCAGCAGACGCTCGACGTTGGCGACGAACGCCTGGAACTCCGGCATGTCGTGCTCGGTCGCCTGCGCGTGGTCGGCGTCGGCGCGCGTTCTCCACACGAACAGGTCGGCGTAGGTGCCGTCCTCCAGCCGCCCGAGGCGCAGGTCGACGAGGCCCGGGTAGGCGGCGCGGAAGGCGGCCTCCATCGCCGGGCGGGCCGCCGCCAGCGCCTCCTCGGCGCCGGCCTTCGGCGCGAAGCGGACCAGCTCGAAGCAGGCGCTCATCAGCCGTTGGCCGGGTGGGCGACGCGGCGGGCGCCCTTGACGGCGACCGCCTCGAACTCGAGTCTCATGCCGGGGAAGGCGAGGTCGCAGATGACCAGTGCGCCCGAGGCCGGCGGGATCTCGCCGATGAACTCCTTGATCACCTCGTCCATCTCCAGCGCGTACTCGCGCTTGGTGACGTACGGGTGGAACCAGACGATCTCGTCGAGCGACGAGCCCGACGCCTCCAGCGACGCCTTCAGGTTGAGCATCGCCTGGCGCGCCTGCGCCGGGATGTCGTCGGGCAGCTCGCCGGTCTCCGGATCGTGGCCGCTGAGGCCCGAGACGAAGACGGCCTGGTCGCTCGCGATCGCGAGCGCGAACGGATGCGGGGTGCCGGGCGGCCGGAACGAGACCCAGTCGGACATCGTGCGTTCTCCTTCTGCTGTGTGGTGGGTTCGGTGTGGCCGCTCAGGCGCCGGCCTGCGCGGCGACGAAGTCGGCGATCGTCGTGGCGAGCTTCCGCGGCTCGGTCACGTGCGGCAGGTGGCCGGTCGGGTGCCTGTCGCCCGTGAGGACCTCCAGGCGCCCGTTCGGCAGCAGCTCCGCCCAGCGCTCCATGTGCGCGCCGGGGATCAGGCGGTCGTCCTCCGCGGCGACGAGCAGCGCCGGAGCGGTCACGCGCGCGAGGCGGTGGTCGAGCTTGACGTCGTAGCGCGGGTTGAAGTGCAGCCGCGCGAGCATCGTCATCTCCTGGTAGCCGTGGATCAGCGCCTCGCCGGGGTCGCCCTCCTCCAGGTACTCCGCGTACTCCGCCGCGTGCCCGTTGAAGAGCAGGCCGTCGGCCTCCTCCGGCGTCATGCGGAAGACGTCGGCCATCGGGTGCCCGGGGACGCGCAGGCCCGGTGCGGTCACGAGCGTGAGGCTCTTGACCCGCTCCGGGTAGTAGACGGCGAACTCGGCCGCGAGGAAGCCGCCGAGCGAGTGGCCGACGAGGTGGAAGCGCTCCCACCCGAAGGCGCGCACGAGCGCGTCGTAGTGGAGCACGACGTCGTCGATGCGGTCGACCTCGGGGGTCAGCGGCGTGTCGCCGAAGCCGGGGTGCTCGGGCGCCAGCAGCTCGACCCGCTCCGCCAGCGCCTGGTGGAACGGCAGCCACCGGCGCGTCTGCCCGGCGCCGTGCAGGAACAGCACCGGCTCGCCGGCGCCGTCGCGGCGGTAGGCGGTTCTGAGGCCGTCGACCTCGATGAACTCCGGCTCGGTGTGGAACGGCCACAGCGGGGCCGTCGTCGTCTCAGCCATGAGGCTCCTTCTGCAGATCGGGAAGAGGTCAGGCGTCGAGCCGATCGCGCACCGCTCTGCGCAGCTCGGGGACGTGGGCCGTCAGCGTCTCGACGATGCCGACGCCCTCGATCTCGGCCTGCGGCTGGCGCCTCGGCTGCGAGCGGACGGCCAGCTCGGCGCGCGTGCGCGGGATCGGCTGCGGCTCGCGCGCCCAGGTCGGGGCGGCGCCCTTGGGGCGGAAGCGCGGCAGCACCTGCTCGGCGAAGAGCGTCAGGCTCTTGTGGATCATCCACAGCGGCTCGGTGCCGTTGTTGGCCGACAGGCAGACGCGCCCGGCGCCCAGCTCGTCGACGATCTCCTCGATCCCCGCGGCGACCGTCTCGGGCGAGCCGACAACGATCCAGCGCTCGCGCACGAGGTCGTCCCAGGTCATCTCGGCGGGCGGCTTGCTGCGGTAGCCGCCGTCGACCATCCCCCGCAGCGACCTCAGCGAGACGTGCCCGGGCGGGAACGAGTCCTGGAAGGTCGAGCGGAAGAAGTTCTGCATCAGCCACATGATGTGCGGCTCCACCTCGCGCCGGGCCTGCTCGTCGGTCTCGGCGACGTGGACGAAGAGGTTGACCGAGATCTGCCGCGGATCGGCCTCGTAGCCGTTCTGCTCGCACAGCTCGCGGAAGAGGTCGCAGTTGCGCTTCAGCGCCGCGCGCGGGTTGAGGACCGCCTGGTAGGTGTATCTGTGCTTCGCGGTCAGCTCCAGCGTCTCGCGGGAGCCGGCCGCCGGGATGAAGATCGGCGGGTGCGGCGCCTGGACCGGGCGCGGCCACAGGTTCACGTACGGGACGTGGAAGTGCTTGCCCTGGAAGTCGAACGGGCCCGGTCTCGTCATCGCCGCGATCAGCAGCTCGTGGGCCTCGTTCCAGCGCTCGCGTGCGAACGCCGGGTTCATGTTCCCGTAGCTGTGGTACTGCATCCCGGTGCCCATCGGCAGGCCGAGCACCAGCCGCCCGTTGGAGAGCTGGTCGACCAGCGCGACCTCCTCCGCGAGCCGGATCGGCGACTGGTAGGCGTTCATGATCGGGCCGACGGCGGCGATCTTGATGTTGCTCGTGACCGCCGCGATGTAGGCCGACAGCGTCAGGCCGCTGCCGCTGAGGCCGATCGGGCCGTTGTGCTGCTCGCTGTGCAGGACGCCGTCGAAGCCGAGCTTCTCGGCCAAGACGAAGGTGTCGAGGAAGTCGTCGAGCATCCGGCGCGCCGACGGGCCGTCGTAGAACTCGGTCGGCAGCGAGATGAAGTTCGTGCGCGACCACTGGCCGATCTCGTCGTTGTGCGGCACGAACGGGTACTCGCCGTCGTGGAGCACGAAGAATTCGATGTCTCTCATCTGCTGGTCCTTGCTCAGCCGAGCGGGATGATCCCCAGCGCGTGCAGCACGCTGGCCTTGTTCCATGACGCCCAGTCCTCGACGATCAGCCCCTCGGAGTCGAAGCGGCTGATCGTGATCCCGGTCGCGGTGATGCGCTTGTGGGTCGGGCCGATCCCGAGGTAGTCGCCGGCGTGCGTGCCGATCGCGACCCAGCGGTAGGCGACGCGGTCGCCCTCGGCGACGGCGTCCTCGATCCGCGTGCTCAGATCCGGGAAGCCGCGCTTGAGCGCGGCGAGCACGTCGCGGAAGCCCTCGCGCGTGTACTCGCCGTCGGCCGAGCGGCGGACGTAGCCGGGCGCGAACCAGCGGCCCATCTCATCCAGCCGCCCCTCGTCGTCGATCGCCCTCCAGGCGGCGAGCAGCGCGGAGCGGTTGGCCTCTGCAGCGGTCGTGCTCATGCGGCCTCCCCGGCCGGTTGCAGGCGGTCGCCGTCGTAGAGGCGGCCGCCAAGGTAGACGAGCGGTGCCGCGCCGGTGGAGTCGGCGTCGACGACGCGCCCGACGAAGATCGTGTGCGTGTGGGCCGGCGTCCTCGACTCGACCTCCACCTCGAGGTGGGCGGCGGCGCCGTCCAGCAGCGGCGAGCCGCGGCGGCCGGGCCGCCAGCGCAGCGCGGCGAACTTGTCGCCGCCCGACCTGGCGAAGGCGGCCGCGACGGCGGCCTGGTCGTGCGCGAGCACGTTGACCGCGAAGTGGTCGCCGCGCAGCAGGTGCGGGTGGGTCTGCGACGACTCCGCGACGCAGGCCATCACCGTCGGCGGCTCCAGCGAGATCGACGAGAAGGCGTTGACGGCGAGGCCGTACGGGACCCCGTCGACCGCGACCGTCACGATCGTGACGCCGGTCGGGTAGCCGCGGTGGACCTGACGGACGGCGTCGGCGAGCGACGCGCCGGGCGCTCCGGGTGCGGGCGCGCCGGGCGCGGTCGCGGACCGGGCCGCGTCAGAGGATGACCGAGACAACCTTCTCCTCCGTGTTCGCGTGCAGCCCCGCGAGGCCGAGCTCGCGGCCGATGCCGCTCGCCTTCACGCCGCCCCACGGCAGCCGCGGGTCGGGGATACCCCAGCCGTTGACCCACACGGCGCCGGCGCGGACGCCGGCGGCGAGCCGGTGGGCGGCCGACAGGTCGCGCGTCCACAGCATCGCGACGAGGCCGTATCTCGTGTCGTTGGCGAGCGCGAGCGCCTCGGCGTCGTCGGCGAACTCGATCACCGTGCCGACCGGGCCGAAGATCTCCTCGCGCGCGATCGTGAGGTCGTTGCGACCGAGGAAGACGGTCGGCTCGACGAAGTGGCCCGGGCGGTCGATCCGGCGCCCGCCGGTCACGAGCGTCGCCCCCTCGCGCTCGCCCGCGGCGACGTAGCCGAGCACCCGCTCGCGCTGGGCGGCGTTGATCAGCGCGCCCATTCTCGTCGCGGGGTCGAACGGGTCGCCGACGGTCAGCTCGCGCGCCGCCGCGGCGAGCCGCTCGACGACCTCGTCGCGTCGGTCGCGATGGACGAGCACGCGCGAGCCGGCGGCGCAGATCTCGCCGGCGTTGGCGAACAGCGCGGCGGCGACGACCGGCAGCGCGGCGTCGAGGTCGGCGTCGGCGCGGATCACCTGCGGCGACTTGCCGCCCAGCTCCAGCGTCACCTTCTTGAACGGCGGCCCGGCGACGCGCGCGATCTCGGCGCCGACCTCCGGGCTGCCGGTGAAGGAGACCTTGTCGACGCCGGGGTGGCGGACGAGCGCCGCGCCGGCGACCGCGCCGAGCCCGGGCAGCACGTTGAGGACCCCGGCCGGGATGCCGGCCTCCGCGGCCAGCTCGGCGAGCTTGAGCGCGGTCAGCGGCGCATCCTCCGGCGGCTTGACGACGACGGTGCAGCCGGCCGCCAGCGCCGGCGCGATCTTCCAGGCGGCGATCATCGTCGGCGCGTTCCACGGCGTGATCGCCGCGACGACGCCGACCGGCTCGCGCACGGTGTAGGAGAGGCGCGGTCTGCCGCCCATCTCCGGGACGGGGATCGTCGCGCCGTGGAGCTTGTCGGCCCAGCCGGCGAAGTGGCGGAAGGTCTCGGCGGCGGCCGGCACGTCGATCGCGCGCGGGTCGCCGACCGGCTTGCCGACCTCCAGCGCCTCCAGCGTCGCCAGCTCGTCGACGTCGCGCTCGATCAGGTCGGCGAGGCGGTTGAGCAGGCGTCCGCGCTCGGCGCCGGGCATGCGGGACCAGGGGCCGCCGTCGAACTGGCGCCGGGCGGCGGCGACGGCGGCGTCGACGTCGCGCTCGGTCGCGGACGCGACCTCGGCGATCCGCTCCTCGGTGGCCGGGTTCTCCAGCGCGAAGGCGCCGCCGTCGGCGGCGTCGCGCCACTCCCCGTCCAGATACAGCTGCGTCGCCGGCAGCCTGACCGTCATCTCCCTGCTCCCATCTCAATCACAGTGTCCGATTATCGATGCGTGACGTTCGTTATTGTAGCACCCGTGGCCGTCATGCGGACGGGCGCGGAACCTCGCCGACCAGCGCCGCCGCGGCCTCGATCGCCGCCTCCTGATGGGGCTGCAGCGCCTGCCAGCCCATCGACGCGATCGGCAGCTCCCACGGGTCCTCGACCTCGGTCCGCTCGCCCGACAGCTGCTCCATCACCGCGAGGCCGCAGAACGGCGCGAGGCCGGTGTGATAGCCGCCCTCGTGGGTCATCGCCAGCCGTCCGGCGCAATGGCGCTCGGCGACCTCCATCGCATGCCGCGTCATCGTGCGGAAGGCGCCGGGGTTGAGCTGCTGGCGGCCCATCGGATCGTGCGCGCCGGCGTCGAAGCCGCAGGCGATCAGCAGCAGGTCGGGCGCGAAGGCGTCGAGCGCCGGCACGATCACCCGCTCGAACGCCGCCTCGTAGGCGCCGATCCCGCAGCCGGGCGGCAGCGGCAGGTTGAGGTTGGCCCCATGGCCGGCGCCGCCGCCGCGCTCCTCCAGCGCGCCGGAGCCCGGCGGGAAGACGTTCTCCTGGTGGAGCGAGATCGTCAGCGTCGACGGGTCCGCCCAGAAGGCCTCCTGGGCGCCGTTGCCGTGGTGGACGTCCCAGTCGACGATCGCGATCCGCTCGGCGCCGTGCTCGGCGCGCGCGTGCAGCGCCGCCAGCACGACGTTGTTGTAGATGCAGAAGCCCTTGCCCTCCGCCGCGACGGCGTGATGGCCGCAGGGGCGGATCAGCGCGTAGGCGTTCGCCACCCGGCCCGCCATCACGGCGTCGACCGCCGCGATCGCGCCGCCGGCCGCCAGCCGCGCGATCGGCTCCGAGCCGCGGCCGACGAAGGCGTCGAAGCCGAACGGGCCGCCCTCCCCCTCCGACAGCTCCCGCGCGCGGGCGATGTGGGCGGGCGTGTGGAAGCGCTCCAGCTGCGCGTCGGTCGCCGGCGCCGGCTCGAGCTGCACCAGCTTGCCCAGCAGTCCGCTCGCGTCGATCAGGTTGCGGATCCGCCGCTTCGTCGCGGCGTGCTCGGCATGCTGCTCGCCGGGCTCGACCCAGCCGCCCGCGCGCAGCGGGCCGGTGCCTGCGCCGATGTCATGCCAGGCGTAGCGCTCGTGCCAGACGAAACCGGTCGTTGCCATCGATTCCTCCCTCGGCGCGGGGCGCGCCGGACGGCGCGCCCCGTCGCGTCTCTTCCGCTCTAGCCCCACTCGGGGGTGAACGCGTCCACGTTGTCCTGCTTGAGGACGCGCGGCTCGGTCAGGTCGTAGACGCTGACCGCGTCTCTCTCGATCGCTCTGCCGTTGACGGCGTCGACGATCATCTGCGCCGCGATCTCGCCCATCTGGACGGGAAGGAGCGCCTGCGTCGAGAAGACGTCGCCGGCGGCGATCCCCTTCACGCCCTCCCTGGAGCCGCCGTCGCCGGTGATCAGCACTCTCCCCTCGCGGCCGAGGTCCTTGACGACCTTCGCCGCCTGCACCGCCGTCGAGTCGGTCGAGGCGACGATCACGTCGGTGTTCGGCTGCGCGCGCAGCAGGTCGTTGACGACTCTCTGCCCGACGGCGCCGTCGTAGCCGTCCTCGCCGAGGCCGAGCCGCTTGTAGCCGGCGTCTCCGCCGAGCTGCTCCTCGAAGACCTTCATGCGCGTGTCGTCGAGCTGGTAGGAGCGGTCGCCGATGATCAGCAGGTAGTTGCACGGGTCGGCTCTCAGCTGCTCGCACGCCTCTCTCAACAGCTCGATCTGCCCCTCGGCGGTCGAGGAGGCCGGAATCAGCACCGAGCCGACGACGCCCTCGACCTGCGGCTCGAGCTTCTCCGGGTCGGGGCCGATCGCCGTCTCCAGCGCGACGATCGGGATGCCGGCCTCGCGCGCGGCGGTGACGCAGGCGACGGCGGCCGGGCCGCTGTTGCCGTTCATCACGATGCCGTTGTACTTGCCGGTCGTGACGACGTCCTGGCAGTCGGCGTTCTGTCTCTGCGCGTCGAAGCCGCCGTCGAAGATCGTCAGGCTGCCGCCGTTGGCCTCGGCGACGCTTCTGAGGCCGTTGACCTGGCCCTGGCCGAAGTCGCTGATGTCGCCCGTCAGGAAGGCGATCTTGGGCGCCGTCGCGCCGTCGGCGGTCGTCGCCGCCGCCGTCGCGCCGCTGCCGCCGTCGTCGTCGCCGGATCCGCAGCCGACGCCGAACGCGGCGATCGCCGCGATCGCGCCGACCGCCGCCAGACGCGTACCGAATGTGCTCCTCACCACTGACCTCCTGGACACGCCGACACGCGGGCCGGCGTCGTTGTCGAGAACCTTCAGGCCCGCTTGCCGCGGCGAATCCACGCGTCGCTCCCGACCGCGAGGATGATGATCGCCCCGGTGAAGATCCGCTGGTACAGCGGATCGGTTCCGAGCAGGTTGAAGCCGTTGCCCACCAGCGCGAGCAGGAAGACGCCGAGGATCGTGCGCCAGATCGCGCCCTCGCCGCCCATCACCGAGGTCCCTCCGACGAGGACCGCGGCGATCGCGTCGAACTCGATGCCCATGCCGGTGTTGCCGTCGACCGTCAGCGTCCGGCTCGCGACCAGCACGCCGCCGAGCGCCGAGGCGAAGCCCATCAGGACGTAGGCGAGCGCGCGGACGCGGTTGACGCGCACGCCCGAGAGCCGCGCCGCCTCGGCGTTCCCGCCGACCGCGAACAGGTGCCGTCCGTAGACGGTGCGGTTGAGCAGGAAGGCGCAGAAGAGCGCGAACGCGGCGAAGATGAAGACCGATATGCGAACGTCGAGCACTCTCGGCTGCGAGAGGTTGCCGAACGAGGCGTCCGAGATCGCCACGAGGAAGCCGCCCGAGATCGCCAGCGCCAGCCCGCGGAAGACGAGCGTCGTCGCGATCGTCGCGACGAACGGGTTGAGCCGCCCGACGGTCGCGAGCACGCCGTTGACGAGGCCGAGCGCCATGCCGGCCGTCAACGCGGCCAGCACGCCCAGCTCGGCGCCGGAGGAGTTGGTCACCTTCGCGCCGACGATCGCGGTGACGGCGAAGATCGCGCCGACCGAGAGGTCGAAGCCGCCCGCGATGATCACGAGCGTCATCCCGCAGGCGAGGATCCCGAGCGCCGCCGACTGGTCGGCGAGGTTGAGCAGGTTGCCCTTCGTCAGGAAGACGTCCGAGCTGAACGTCAGGACCAGGAAGAGCGCGATGAACGCGAAGACGATGCCGTAGTCGCGCAGGCTGCCGACCTCGAACGAGCGCCGCGCGCCGCCGCGGGCCTGAGTGCGCGCGTCGAGCGCGGCGGTCGGGCCCTGCGGTTCGTTGGTGCTCACGCTGCTTCCTCCTCGTCGATGCCCTTGACTCGTCTGCTGGTGCCGAAGGCCGCGGTCAGCACCTTCTCGTCGGTCGCCTCGTCGCTCGAGAGCTCGGCCGCGACGCGGCCCCGGCGCATCACCAGCACCCGGTTCGCGAGGCCGAGCACCTCCTCCAGCTCGCTGGAGATCACGAGCACGGCGACGCCCTGCGCGGCGAGGCCGCGCAGCAGGTCGTAGATCGCGCTCTTGGCGCCGACGTCGACGCCGCGCGTCGGCTCGTCGGCGATCAGCACGCGCGGCGTCTTCATCAGCCACTTGGCGAGCGCGACCTTCTGCTGGTTGCCGCCGGAGAGGCTCGCGACCGGCGCGTCGGCGCCGTCGCACTTGACCCCAAGGCGCTCGATCAGCTCCCGCGCTCTGGCGCTCTCGCCGCGGCGGCGGACGACCCCGCCGCCGGCGACCAGGCGCAGGTGCGGGAGCGTGATGTTCTCGCCGACGGAGCGGAGCATCAGCAGCCCCTGCTCCTTGCGGCTCTCCGGCAGCATCGCGATCCCGGCGCGGATCGCGTCGGCCGGCGCGCGCAGCCTCAGCGCCCTGCCGTCGAGCTCGATCGTGCCGGCGTCGATCCGGTCGGCGCCGAACAGCGCCCGCGCGACCTCCGTGCGGCCGCTGCCGACGAGGCCGGCGATGCCGACGATCTCGCCGGCGCGCAGCGTCACGTCGACGCCCTCGATCGCGCCGGCGCGGGTCAGGCCACGCGCCCGCAGCACGACCGGGGCGTCGTCGGCGGGCGGCGCCGGGTCGGGGAAGGCGACGTCGAGCGAGCGCCCCAGCATCGCCAGCACGAGGCTGTCCTGCGTCTGCTCGGAGGCCGGCCCGCTCTGCACGAAGCGGCCGTCCTTGAGGACGGTGATCGTGTCCGACAGCGCCAGCACCTCGCGCAGGAAGTGCGAGACGAAGACGATCGTCGTGCCTCTGTCGCGCAGGTCGCGCATGATCGCGTGGAGCCGCTGCGCCTCGTCGGGCGTCAGCGGAGCGGTCGGCTCGTCCATCACGATCAGCTCGGCGTTGCGGGCGAGCGCGCGCAGGATCTCGACCTTCTGCTGGTCGGCGACGCGGAGGCTGCCGACGGGCGCGTCGGGATCGAGGTCGAAGCCGGTCCGCGCGGCGAGCGCGCGGAAGCGCTCGCGCGCCTGGCGGTCCTTCGCGACGCCGGCGCGGTGCTGCTCGCTGCCGAGGAAGACGTTGTCGAGCACCGAGCGCGCCGGGACGAGCGCCAGCTCCTGGTCGATCATCGCGATCCCGTCGCGGATCGCCTCGTGCGGGGCGCGGTAGTGGACGGCGCGGCCGCCGACGGAGACCGTGCCGCCGTCCGGCCGCACGACGCCGGCGAGGATCTTGCCGAGCGTCGACTTGCCGGCTCCGTTCTCCCCCACCAGCGCGTGGATCTCGCCGCGGCGGATCGTCACGTCGACGTCGCGCAGCGCGTGCACGCCGCCGTAGCGCTTCACCACGCCACGGGCCTCGATGTGCGGGGGCCGGTGGTCCGGCGTCCCTGTCGCAGTCACTCCATCACTCCCTGTCCGAAAAACGAACACTTAAGTTCGATGTCTGGAATCCTAAGGATGCCGGCGGCGGGCTGTCAAGGCTCCGGACGGCGAGATGCGGGATTGACCAACTCACCATCCGAGCAGGGGAAATCGCGCGCTGACGCGTCCTTCGCGCAGCACGTCACAGCCCGGTCTCTCTCCGGGTGACAGCATCCAATACTTCGATTCCCGACACCACGCGCCCGCGTAGTGGGCGGCGGCGGCGGGCGGGCCGGGCGGCGCGCGGCGGCGCGGGCGACGCGGCGGCGCGGGCGACGCGGCGGCGCGGGCGGCGCGGCAGGCGCGCCGGGCGCGACACGCGCGGGAGGCGCAGCCTGCGCGGGCCGGCACGGGCCGGCGCGACAGGCGCGGTCGCTCAGCCGGGCGACACGAGCCGCCGCACCTCGGCGACGTCGGCGGCGATCTGCGCGATCAGCTCCGCCTCGCCGGCGAACGCCAGCTCCGGTCGCAGCCGGTGCAGCAGCACCACCTCCAGCTCGACGCCGTAGAGATCGCCCTCGAAGTCGAGCAGGTGGGCCTCCAGCAGCGGCTCCAGGCCGCTGCCGTAGGTCGGCCGCACGCCGATCGAGACCGCCGCGGGGCGACCGCCGGCCGTGCCGGCGTAGACGCCGAACGGCGGCAGCTGCGCCCCCGGCCCCGGCCGCAGGTTCGCGGTGGGGAAGCCGAGCAGCCGCCCGCGCCTGTCGCCCGGCACGACGACGCCGCGGACGACCGCGAGCGGCTCGATCGCCTCGCCGCCGACGGCGCCGCGGAGTGCGTGCTCGCCGGCCGCCCGCCCACCGGTCGCCGCGCCGCCCGCCGGCCGGCCGGCGGCGCGCGACGGACCGCTCACGGCCGCAGCGGGGCGCGCAGCTCCTCGACGTGCGCGGTCCGCACGTCGACGACGCCGTGGCCGGGGATCCGCGCCTGCGGGAATCGCTCCGGCGCCTCGCGCACCGCGCCGAGCTGGGCGTGGGTGCCTGCGGGACGCGGGTCCTCCTGCGCCCAGATCGGCTTGCCGCCGGGGTCGCGGAAGCGCGGCATCACCTGCTCGGCCATCAGCGTCAGCGACTTGCGGATCAGCCAGTTGGGCATCGCGCCGAAGTCGGCGACGTGGATCACGATCCCGGCGCCGAGCTCGGCGACGATCTCCTCGAGCTGCTCGGTGACCGTGTCGGGCGATCCGATCACCGCCCACCCCTCGGCGGTCAGCTCGTCGTAGGTCATCTGGCCCATGTCCTTCTCGCGGTAGCCGCCGCCGAGCATGAAGCCGCGCAGCGACTCGATGCTGAAGTGGCCGGGCGGGAAGGCGTCGTGTCTGGGGGAGCGGTTGATGTTCTGGAACAGCCACATCAGGTGCGGCTCGGCCTCGCGGCGGGCCTGCTCGTCGGACTCGGCGACGTGGATGAAGAGGACCGCGGCGATCTGCTTGGGCGACGGCTCGTAGCCGTGCTTGTCGGCGGCCTTTCTGAACGTCTCGACGTTGCGCTTCAGCACCCGCCGCGGCGAGAACAGCGCCTGGTAGGTGTATCTGTGCTCGGCGCACTTCTCCAGCGTCAGCTTCGAGCCGGCGGCGGGGATCCAGACGTGCGGGTGGGGCTGCTGGATCGGCCGCGGCCACAGGTTCGCGTACGGCACGTGGAAATACTTGCCCTGCCACTCGAACGGACCCGGCGAGGTGAATGCCTTCATCATCAGGTCATGTCCCTCCCAGTACCGCTCCCGCGCCTGCGAGGGGTTCATCGTGGCGGCGGCGTGATAGTTCATGCCGTGGCCCATCGGCAGCCCGACGATCAGCCGCCCGCCCGACATCGCGTCGAGCATCGCCAGCTCCTCGGCGGCGCGCATCGGCGAGCTGAAGACGTTGAGGATCGGCCCGAGCGTGCCGATCATGATCCGCTCGGTCTTCGCCGCCAGGTACGCGGCGGTCAGGTTGGCCGACGGCGTCATCCCGACCGGGCCGCCCATCTGCGTCGTCGTGTGGATGCCGTCGAAGCCGAGCTTCTCGCCGAAGACCAGCGTGTCGAGGTAGGAGTCGAGGTACCACTGGCCGCGGACCGGGTCGTAGTGCCTGTTGGGCAGGTCGATGTAGGCCGAGTTCGGCAGCTCGTCGGCGTGCGGGATGTCCGGGTACGCGCCGTAGTTGAAGAGGTGGAACTCAAGCCGATTCATCGTCTCCCTTTCATGCACTGTCACCGTGACCCTTCACCTGGCCCGCGCTTGACGTGCGAGGTCTCCCTCAATACCGTTAGCCGAACATAGCAGCCCGATATTCGGATGCCAAGACCTGTAGGGAGGAATTCCGTGGCGCACGACACCGCAACGCTGGAGGCCCGTTCCTGGGCCCATTGGACGACGCCCGCGTGGGCGACCGTCGACGGCCTGGAGACGGCCTACCGGCGCGAGGGCGAGGGCGAGCCGCTGCTGTTCCTGCACGGCGCCGGCCTGACGCGCATGTGGCAGCCGCTGTACGCGCGGCTCGCCGAGTCGTTCGACACGATCGTGCCCGAGCATCCCGGCTTCGGCGACACCGCGATGCCGGAATGGCTCGACGGGATCGACGACCTCGTCCTCCACTACGACGCCTTCCTCGACGGCCTCGGCGTCGAGCGCGTCCACCTCGTCGGCCACTCGCTCGGCGCGTGGATCGCGGCGAGCCTCGCGCTCACCTACCCGCGCCGCTTCGCATCGCTGACGTTGATGGCGCCGATCGGCCTGCGCGTCCCGGAGGCGCCGCCGGCCGACCCCTTCCGCTGGTCGCCGGAGGTCGCGCTGGAGACCCTCTTCAGCGGCGTCGGCGAGCGCTACGCCGAGTACCTCGAGCAGGCCGGCGAGGTCGAGGACACGCTCCACGCCTACGGCGAGTCGATCACCTTCGCGCGGCTGACCTGGAACCCCCGCTACGACGTCCGGCTCGACCGCCGCCTCGCGCGCGTCGCCGCGCCGACGCAGGTGATCGGCTTCGCCGACGACCGCTTCGTTCCGGCCGCCCACCCGCGCCGCTGGGCCGAGCTGATTTCGGGCGCGACCCACGTCGAGCTGGAGGGCGTCGGCGACGAGCCGGCCTCCCACCTCGCCGTCGTCCAGCAGCCCGACCGGATCGCCGAGCTGATCGCCGCCCACGCGCACCGCAACGCGCTCGCGTGAGGCTCGTCGTACGCGCGAGTGCGAGCGCGGGCGGTGCCGACGGCGCGGGCCCGGCGGGCGCGGGCGGTGCCGCGGGCGCGGCGGGCGCGGGCGGAGCGGGCACGGCGGGCGCGGGCGGAGCGGACGCGGCGGGCGCGGGCGGAGCGGACGCGGCGGGCGCGGGCGGAGCGGGCGCGGGCGCGGGCGCCGGCGGTGCTGACATGCGGCACGCGACCGTCGCGCTCGAAGAGCCCGACGACTTCGGCCGCTTCGCCGTGATCGACGGCACCGGCGACGACGCGGGGCTCGGCGAGGCGATCGCCGGACACGGCCGTCTCACCGACGGCGGCGACGTGTTCGTCGCGATCGACGCGCTGCTGGCGCTCGCCGGCGAGCGCGCCGACGACCCCGCCTGGCGCGCCGGCTTCGACCAGATGGTCGCGTTCGCCCGCGGGCATGGCTGGCTCGACGAGGCGGGCACGGCGGTCCGCGCCCACGTCGAGCCGCTCGGCTAGCGCGTCGTCCGAGACGCCGCGCAGCGCTCCGCCACCGGACGCCCGGGCGCGCATTGGCTTTCTGCACGTCTCTGAGACGTGCAGAAAGCCAATGCGGGGGCGTTTAGCCGCCGCGCATCCAGCGGGCGCGCGTCCAGCCGGCGCGTGTCCAGCCGGCGCGCGTCCAACCGCCGCGCGTCCAGCGGGCGCCGTCCCGCCACCGCGCGTCCCGCCGCCCGCCCGTCCAGCCACCTCGCGCGGGCTCGGGTCAGGCGGCGGCGGGATCCGGGCCGCCGACGACCACGCCGACACTCGCGACGGTGACGAGCGCGACGCCGGCGACCTGCGCGGCGCCGAGGCGCTGACCGAGCGCGACGAGGCCGACGAGCGCGGCGACCGCGGGGTCGAGGCAGAGCAGGACGCTGACGACGCGCAGGCCGGCCCGCCGCAGCGCGATCAGCTCGCAGGCGTACGGCAGCGCGACGCCGAGCAGGCTCAGCAGCGCGACGAGCGCGAGGTCGCCCGGCCGCGGCTCCCGCGCGAGCGCGTCGAGCGCGAACGGCAGTGTCACGACGGCGCTGACCGCGACGGCGAGCGCGAGCCCGTCGAGGCCGGCCGAGTCGTCGCCGACCCGTCGCGCGCTGAGGAGGTAGCCGGCCCAGCAGGCCGCCGAGCCGAGCGCGAATGCCGCGCCGGCGAGCGAGTCGAGCGCGAGGCCGCCGCAGACGAGCAGGACGCCGGCGACGGCGAGCGCGACCCACGCCAGGTCGCGCGGGCGGCGCGAGCGGCTCGCGGCGACCAGCAGCGGACCGCAGAACTGGATCGCGACCGCGGTGCCGAGCGGGATGCGGTCGATCGCGCAGTAGAGCCCGACGTTGGCGCCGGCGATCGACAGTCCCATCCCGCCGATCCCGAGCCAGGCGCCGCGCGACCGTCGGCCGATCCCGCCGCGCAGGAGGCCGGCGAGCATCAGCGCCCCGAAGGCGAAGCGCAGCCCGCTCGTGCCGAGCGCGCCGAGCGTCTTGAAGACCGAGGTCGCGAGCGCCGACGAGGTCTGGATCAGCAGCGACGCGCTCAGCACGAGCGCGGCGCCGGAGACCTCGCCCGCGCCACCCGCACCGCGCCCGCCGCTGGCGGTTCCTGCACCGCCCTCCCCGCTCGCCACGGCGGCGCCGGAGCCGTCGCTCCGGCGCCGCGTGGGCCGTCCGTCGCTTCCCTGCCGGGCGTCGAGCGCCCGGTCGATCGTCACCGCGCCCGCGCGGTCGCGATCAGGCAGCAGATCTCGAACAGCAGGTTCGCGCCGCTGAACTGCGTCAGGCCGGTCGGGTCGAGCGACGGGGCGATCTCGCAGACGTCGCCGCCGATCACGTCCATCCCGCTCATCGAGCGCAGGATCACCTGCGAGTCGCGCATCGACAGGCCGCCGGGCTCGCGCGCGGCGGTGCCGGGCGCGTGCGACGGGTCGAGGCCGTCGATGTCGTAGGTGACGTACACCGGCGCGTCGCCGATCACCTCGCGGATCCGCTCGATCACCGCCGCGCGGCCGATCTCCTCGTACTCGTCGTAGGTGATCGCGGTGAAGCCGGCGTCGACCCCGTACTGGATGTCGTCGTCGCCGAAGCGGGTCCCGCGCAGGCCGATCTGCACGACGCGGCGCGGGTCGATCAGCCCCTCCTCGACCGCCCGCCGCATCAGCGAGGCGTGCGTGTCCCTCTGGCCGAAGAAGCGGTCCTGGATGTCGGCGTGGGAGTCGAACTGGACGACGCCGAACGGCGCCGCGTCGCGCAGGCCGCGGAAGATCGGCAGCGTCGTCGAGTGGTCGCCGCCGACCGCCAGCGGCGCGACGCCGTGCTCGCGCAGCTCGCGCACGTACCGCTCGACCGCCGCGAACGACCCCGGCACGTCGAGCACGTTGACCGGCGCGTCGCCGACGTCGGCGACGTTGACGAGGTCGAACGGGCTCGTGCCGGTCGACGGGTTGACGCGCCGGATCGCCCGCGACGCCTCGCGCACGGCCGCCGGCCCTTCCCGCGTGCCGCCGCGGAAGGTGGCGTTGTCGAACGGCACGCCGAAGACGCCGACGTCGACGTGCTCCAGGCTCTCCACGCGCGGCAGCCGCATGAAGGTCGCGACCTCGGCATAGCGCGGGATCACGGCCGAGTCGAGCGGCTGCAGGTCGGGACGCCCCGCCTGCGCGTCCGCGAAAGGCGAGGCGGAGGGCGACGCGGCGGTCGCGACCGGCTGCTCCGCCCGTGCCGGCCCCGCCTGCGCGCCCGCCTGCGCCTCCCCTGCCGCCCGCGCCGGCCCCGCCGCCCCGCCGATCACGCGCAACTCCTCCGGGAAGCGGACCGACAGCGGCTGGTGGCCGCCGTCGGCGACGACGACCTCCTCCTCGCCGACCAGCCAGCCGACGCCGGCGAACTCGCCGTTGGGCTCGAGGCAGAGCACCTCGCCGGCGCGCAGCGGCGTCGGGTCGTGCGGCGACAGCGACGGCGGCTCGGGCATCTCCTGCCCGAGCCCGTGGCCGGCGCGGGCGTAGATCGACGGCGCCTCGCCGAGCAGCGCGGCGGCCAGCTCGGCGACCGGCGTGCCGGCCGCGACGACCTCGCGCGCACGCCGCAGCGCGACGTTGAGCTGTTCGTAGGCGGCCTGCTGCTCGCGCGTCGGCGGCGCGCTCGCGTAGACGCGGTTGAAGTCGGCGAAGTAGCCGCCGCCGATCTGCAGGCAGAGGTCGGCGAACAGCAGCTGCCCGCGCTCCCACGGCCGGTCGGTCGGACCGCCGAGCGGGGCGCGGTCGACGCCGGCGATGATGCCGCTGTAGCCGATCCGCTCGGCGCCGGCGTCGTAGGCGCAGCGCCGCAGCAGGCGGCCGAGGTCGCGCTCGCTCATGCCGACGCGCGCCTGCGCCGCGAACGCCTGGTGGGCTTCCTCGCAGATCTCCGCGGCATGTCGCATCCGCTCCAGCTCCCACGGCGACTTGACCCGCCGGGCCCGCCAGATCAGCCCGGAGGCGTCGCTCACCTGCCCGTCGAACAGGCGCAGGCGGTCGAAGGCGTGCAGCGTGAAGCCGGGAATGAAGTGCCACTTCTCCTCGATCCCGATCGCCGCGACGTCGCGCTCGTGTAGCAACGCGACGAGCTCCTCGACCGCCGGCACCTGGTAGTCGACCTGGACGCCGTCGGCGTCGAGCACCGCCGGCCCGACGTACGGCCGGACGGCGACGTCGATCGCGTCCAGCTCGACGCTCGTCGCCTCGCCGACGTGGCAGACGACGGTCGCCGTACCGTCGGCCAGCAGCACGACGACGAACGGCTTCGAGCGGTTGCCGAAGAAGGTCGTCTCGTAGCCGGTCAGGTAGTGGGCGTTCGCCTCGCTGGCGACGACGAGTGCGTCGAGGCCCCGTTCTCTCAGCAGCCGCGCGAGCGTCGCACGGCGCGCCGCGACGTCGGCCTCCAGGCCGCGCCGGTCGAGCGCGCGGCTGGCCGCGAAGCCTGGCGTGTCGATCGTCGTCATCGGTCGCTCCGCCCGTCGCAGAGCCGCACGATCAGGTCGGCGTAGATGCGGCTGGCCCGCACCAGCTGGTCGATCGGGACGTGCTCGTCGCGGGTGTGGGCGAAGTCCTCGCTGCCGGGCCCGATGCCGATCGTCGGGATGCCGGCGGCGCCCATGAACGTCGCGTTGACGCCGAACCGCCAGGTCTTCAGGCGCGGCTCGCTCCCCGTGACGGCGGCGATCGCGGCGCGGCCGGCGTCGACGAGCGGGTGGTCGGCCGGGATCGACATCAGCGGGTAGACGTTGACGAGCGCGACCTCGGCGGCCGTGCCGGTCTCGCGCCCGACCCGCTCGACCAGCGCCCTGATCTCGGCGAGCGCCGACTCGGGCGTCTCCGACGGCACGTAGCGGCGGTCGATCCGGATCGTGCAGCCGCTCGGGACGACCGCGACCTCCGCGCCGGGGTCGGCTCTGACGTCGGTGACGGTGACCGTGCCGCGGCCGTACAGCTCGTCGGCGGGCAGCGTCCGCGGCATCTGCTCCAGCGCCCGCAGGAAGGGGATCGCGCGGTAGACCGCGTTGACGCCGTCCTCCGGCGTCGAGGCGTGGCTGGAGCGGCCCTTCACCGTCACGTCGACCTGGATCTTGCCGCGGTGGCCGAGGTACAGGTCGAGCTGGGTCGACTCGCCGCTCAGCCCGTACTCGGCGCGGATCCCGCGCTCCAGCAGCGCCGGCACGCCGAGCGGCGAGTCGGTCTCCTCCTGCACGTCGGCGGTGAACACGTAGGTCCCGTCGCGCAGCTGCTGCGGGTCGAGGAATGCGGCCGCGTAGGCGCCGGCCGCGACGTTGGCCTTCATGTCGCACGAGCCGCGGCCGCGGATCGCGAAGCCGCTGCCGCCGTAGGCCGCCGCGTCGACGATCTGCGCGCCGTACGGGTCGTCCATCGCCGCCGGCGGGACGTGGTCGACGTGGCCGTTGAACATCAGCCGGTTCGGCCCGCTGCCGATCCGCGCGACGACGTTGCCGTGCTCGTCGCGCTCGATCTCGCGGTAACCGAGCGTCTCCAGCTCGGCGACGAGCAGGTCGGCGACGGCCGCCTCCTCGCCGGGGAGGCTCGGCGTCGCGACGAGCCGCTGCGCGAAGCGGACCAGCCGCCGCTCGACTTCGTCGAGGCCGCTCAGCGCCGCCGCGGCGAGGTCCGGTGCCTGCGCGCTCATGCGCCCTCCCCTCCCCGTTCCAGCTCGGCGTCGGCGACCGCAAGGCCGTGGTCGAGCGCGGCGGCGATCGCCTTGATGTCGTCGGCCTCGGCGATCAGCGGCGGCGCGATGAACAGCGAGGTCTGCTCGCCGCTGGTCGTGATCAGCACGTCGGCCTCCAGCGCCCGCGCGGCGACGCGGCTGGCGAGCGGCTCGGCCTCCTCGCCCTTCCACGTGCGCCAGTCGGGCCCGTGCAGCTCGACGGTCCAATGCAGGCCGCGCCCGTCGATCCGGCGGACCGACGGGTGGGCCTCGGCGATCAGCCGCATCTGCTCCTCCATCACCGCGTCGAGCTCGGTCGCGCGCTCGTGGACGCGGTCGCGCTCGGCGACCTTCAGGTGGGCGCGGATCGCGGCGACCTCGATCGGATGGCCGCGGAAGGTGCTGTAGGTCTGCCACGCCTTGCCCGACAGCCGCTCCAGCATCTGCTTGGAGATCAGCAGCGCGCCGGCCGCCGCGCCGCCGGCCGCCAGCGACTTGCCCATCGTCACCATGTCGGGCCGCGAGTCGCCCCTGTGGAACTGCTGCCAGCCGCCGACGCGGCCGAAGCCGGTGACCGTCTCGTCGGCGATCCAGATCGTCCCCGTCTCGCGGGCGATCGCGGCGACGCGGTCCTGGTAGTGGGGCGCGTGGTAGATGCCGCCCTGGCTGTAGTCGAGGATCACCGCCGCGCTCTTGGAGAGCTTCTCGGTCGCGTCGGCGACCCAGCCGTCGTCGGCGAGCGTCGGGTCGGCCTGGCCGGTGATCCGCCCGCTCGTCGGCGCGGCGATCGTGTGCACCGGCACCATCGGCGGCGCCGGCGCGACGCCGCCCTCCAGCGACGAGAGGCCGCCGTGCCACTGGGGCTGGACGGTCATGTCGCGGGCGAGGCCGGCGCCGCCGTGGTAGGCGCGCAGGCGGGTCGCGAGGTCGCGCCGGCCGGTCAGCGCCTGGCAGAGCGCGAGCGCGACGTCGTTGGCCTCCGAGGCGCTGATGAAGAAGCGGACGGCGCCGATCCACTCCTCGTCCTGGAAGCCGATGCGGATCAGGTCCTCGGCGGCCGCCTCGCGCTCCCACCAGCCCCAGCCCTCGTTGACGACGGGGGCGTCGGCCGCGGCGCGGACGGCCTCGACGATCTCCGGATGGCGGTGGCCGAGCGGGGCGGCGGTGTTGCTGGCGTCGATGACGCGCCGCCCGTCCTTCAGCTCGAAGTGGATCCCGTCGCCGCCGACGACCGTCGGCACCGCCGCCTTGCCGGCGGTGAGGCTGGTCGACAGCAGGCGGGTCGGTGCGGTCGTCGCCATCAGATCCGCGCCTTGCCGCCGAAGCCCCACTGGGGTCTCGGCACGCCGATCAGCACGACCTCGGTCTCGCGACCGACCTGCTCGCCGAACGTGTCGGCCATCGCCTTGGTGATGCGCTCGATCAGCTCGGCGGTCTTCTCGGGGGACTCCCAGCGGGTGTCGAATGCCTTGACTTCGATGAACGGCACGGCTTTCACTGCTCCTGATTCGGGGGGATGTTCAGGCCCGCGTCTCCGCGGCGGTCTCGTGGATCAGCTCGAGGATCTCGCGCTTGTAGTCGGCGAACTCGGGCGTCGTGAGGACCTCGGGGTCGCGCGAGCGCGGCAGGTCGATCACGACCTCCTTGCGCAGGCGCCCCGGCCGGGGTGACATGACGTAGACGCGATCGGCGAGGAAGACCGCCTCGTCGATGTCGTGGGTGACGAAGGCGATCGTCCGCCTCCGCTGCTCCCACAGGTTGGTGAGGAAGCGCTGGGCGCCGCTGCGGGTCAGCGCGTCGAGCGCGCCGAACGGCTCGTCCATCAGCAGCACGTCGGGGTCGTTGGCGATCGCGCGCACGATCGCGACCCGCTGCTGCATGCCGCCCGACAGCTCTGACGGATAGGCGTCGGCGAACTCCGACAGCCCCATCTGCGCCAGCAGCTCGTCCGACTGCCCGTGGCGCTCCTTCGCCGGCGTGCCGGCCAGCGACGGGCCGAACTCGACGTTCTCGCGCACGCGCAGCCACGGGTAGAGCGTGTAGCTCTGGAAGACCATGCCGCGGTCGGGGCCGGGGCCGGTCACCGGCCGCCCGCCGACGAGCGCGGCGCCCTCGGTCGGCGGCTCCAGGCCCGCGATGACGTTCAGCAGCGTCGACTTGCCGCAGCCCGATCCGCCGACGATGCAGCCGAACTCCCCGTCGGGGATCGTCAGCGAGACGTCGTCGAGGGCGAGCACGTCGCGGCGGTCGGCGTTGTAGACCTTCGTGACGCGGTCGATCTGGATGGCGCCCATCAGCGACGGCCTTTCGCGTAGGGGAACAGGCGGCGGTGGAGCAGGCGGAACAGCGCGTCGCTGACGAGGCCGAGCGCCCCGATCGTGAGGATCCCGGCGATCACCGTCTCGCTGTCCATGTAGCGGCCGGCGTTGAGGATCGAGTGGCCGATCCCCGTCTCGGCGGAGACGAGCTCGGCGACGATCAGGTAGGTCCACGCCCACCCCATCGCGATCCGCAGGTTGTCGATCACGCCCGGCCAGCAGGCCGGCAGCAGCACGCGCGTGAAGACCTGGCGGTTGGAGGCGCCGAGCGTGTAGGCGATCGACAGCAGGTTCTTCTGGACGTTCGCCGACACGTCGGCGACGAGCAGCGTCAGCGGGAAGAAGACGCCCATGCAGATGACGGCGACCTTCTCGGTCTCGTCGATGCCGAACCAGATGATGAACAGCGGGATGAACGCGGTCGCGGGCATGAAGCGGACCGCGGCGACCAGCGGCTCGATGAACGCCTGCACCGCGCGGAAGGAGCCGATCGCGATGCCGAGCGGGACGGCGACGACCGCCGACAGCGCGAAGGCGATCAGGATCCGCCGCGTGCTCGACCAGACGTCGCCGGCGAAGCCCTCGTTCGCGAACAGCTGGTAGAGCCGGTCGGCGGTCGCGCTCGGCGTCGGCAGGAAGAGGTCGTCGACCAGCTCGCCGTAGGAGACGATGCTCCAGAGCGCGAGCACGAGCAGGAAGCAGCCGCTCGTGAGCGCGAGCGCGAGCGGGCGCGAGATCGGCTCCTTCGGCCGCATCGCGGTGCTGAGGCGGGAGCGCCGGGCCCGCAGCGGAAGCTGCGGGCCGGGCGCCGTCGCGGCCGTGCGATCGGCCGCGTCGCGGGCGTGCGTCTCAACCATTGCCGAGGTACTGGGGGTCGAGCGCGTCGGTCGCCTTCACGGCCGTCGAGACGTCGCCTATCTCGCTCCAGAAGCGGCCGGCCTCGTCGGCGACGGCGTACAGCGGGCCGGGCGCGTCGGCCGTGCCCATCAGTCTGCGCGCCTCCGCGGAGGTGTAGAACTTGATCGACTCGAGCTGGTCCTCGATGTCGCTCGCTCTCGTGTCGAGGCCGCGCGACATGATCTCGATCGCCTCCTTGGGGTTGGAGCGCAGGAACTCGATCGATCTGTCCCAGCCGGCGATCGCGGCGCGGACGGCGTCGGGGTTGTCCTCGGCCCACTCCCTGCCGAGCGCGATCGTGTCGACGATCACGTCGGGGTAGTCCTTCGTCGAGGCGAGCACCGTGCCGCCGCTTTCGGCCGCCTGGTCGAGCCACGGCTGCCAGGTCGCGGCGGCCGGGACTCTGCCGGCGACGAACGCCGAGCCGGCGGCGGAGGGATCGAGGTTGCGCGCGGTGATGTCGTCGAGGCTCATCCCGTTTCTCTGCAGCGCGTACGCGAGCAGGAACTGCGTCGTCGTGCCCTCCTGGACCGCGACCTCTCTGCCTCTCAGATCGGCGACCGTGCTCATGCCGTCGCCGCCGACGACGCCGTCCGCCCCGTCGGAGGCGTCGGTCACCATCACGTTCACGACCGGGACGCCCTTGGCGATCGTGTTGATGACCGTGTCGAGCGTCGTGGCGAAGCCCTCGAGCTTCCCGGCGCGGACCGCGACGCCGCGCTGCAGCGCGTCGTCGCCGACGACCGTCGGCCGCAGGTCGACGCCGGCCTCCTCGAAGAAGCCCTTCTCCTTGCCGATGAAGTACGGGCCGTAGCCCGTGTAGCTCGAGATGCCGAGCCGCAGCACCGGCTTGTCGCCCGATGCGGTGGACGCGCCGCCCGACGACTCGCCGCTGCTGCCGCATGCCGTCAGGGCAGCGGCCGAAGCGAGGGCGAGCGCAAGCGCCGCGAACCCACGGAAACACCTTCTCATTGAACCGTCCTCTTTCTCGGGGATTAGGGGGGCGGTCTCCTCTGGGCGCACACGCTAACAGGATTGTCGACAGTCGACTAGTCCACTTTCGCTCTGACCCCGATGACGCGCGACGCAAGCCCCCGCAGGGCATGCGCCATTCGGTCGACTGTCGACTTTCGTGGCGGGCGTGCGTTAGGGTATTCCGCGATGGCACCTCCGCGCAGGCCCAGAAAGGGAGCCGACGTGCTCGCGTTCGACCGCGTCGATCGCCCGTCGCTCGCGGACATGGCCCACGCCAGCATCAGCAGGTCGATCCTCGCCGGCGAGGTGCCGCCGGGCACGCAGCTGAAGGAGACCCACCTCGCCGACCAGCTCGGCATGAGCCGCGCGCCGATCCGGGAGGCGTTCAAGCGGCTCGCCGACGAGCACCTCGTCGTCGAGCGCCCGCGCTACGGCGTCTTCGTGCGCGAGTTCGACGCCGACGACATCGCCGACATCTACAACCTGCGCGTCGCGATCGAGACGACCGCGGCGCGCCTCTTCATCCGCGCCGGCGCGTCGACCACCCCGCTGCGCGCGCTCGTCGACGAGATGGAGGCGGCGGCCGGCAGAGGCGACACCGAGGCCGTCGTCGACGCCGAGGTCCGCTTCCACCAGACGCTCTGCGACCTCTGCGGCAACGGCTACGTCAGCGCCGTCTTCCGCAACCTCCAGGGCCCGATCCACATGGCGATGGGGATGGACGACCGCAACTACGTCGACCTCGACGAGATCGTCCACGAGCACGACCCCGTCGTCGACGCGCTCGAAGGCGGCGACGAGCAGGTCGCCGTCGCCGTCATCGCCGAGCACATCACCTCGTCAGTCGCCTCCGTGATCGAGCGCCTCGGCGGCGACCCGGGCCGGATCCTCGACTGAGGCGGGGCTCCCCGGCCCCGCCGTCGCTCAGGCCGCCGCGAGCGCGCCTGCGCCGAGCCGCCGGCGCCGGGCCGCGCGCGGATGCAGATCGGCCAGCGCGCGGGCGTCGCGCCACGCCGCGTCGAAGCCGAGCGCGTTGGCGGTGCCGCTCGTGCCGACGACCTGCCAGACGCGGTCGCCCTGCGCCTGGGCGGTCGTCAGCGCGACCTCCAGCGCCGCGAGCGCGCGGTCGCGCGCGGCCGCGACCGCGCTCGGGCGCAGACGGGAGGCGCGCGCGAAGGCGCCCGCGTCCTCCGCCGCCCGGCCCCCGACGGTCGCGGCCGCGCCGGGGCTGGCCGCGTCGCCCTCCCCGCCGCCGAGCAGCTCGCCGAGCTCGGCCGCCGCCGCGCGCACGAGCGCCGCGGCGCCCCACGCCTCGGAGAGCCCGGCTCCGAGCAGCGTCTGACTGAACGGGTCGCCGGTCGCCGCGCTCACGCCAGGGAGCGGGCGCGGCCGCGGCCGTCTGCGCGTCAGCTCCGCCGACGCCTCGACGCTGCCGAGCGCGAGCCCCGCGGCGACGGCGCCGTCGAACAGCGCCTGCAGCGCCTCCAGCAGCACCGGAAGCGCCGCCTCGCCCGCAGGCGCCCGCTCCCGCCCGGCCGCCGGGACGGCGGCCGTCGCCCCGGCCGGCGTCCCGCCCGGCGGCGCGACCGCGTCCGGCACGCCGCGCAGCCCCACTCGCTCGGCGGCCGGCGGCAGCTCGCGGCCGTCGCCGAGCAGCGCTCCGCGCGCGGCGGCCGCGCGCAGCGCGGCCGCCGCGGCGCCGGGCGCCCCGAGCGCGAGCAGCGTCGCCATCACCGCAAAATGGGACCCGAGCGCGAAGGCGGCCGAGCCGTCGCGCTCGGCGGTCGCCCGCACCAGCTCGGCCGCCTCCGCGACGGACGCGCCCTCGCCGCCGAGCGAGCTCGGCGCCAGCAGCGCCGGCGCCCCCTCGGCGCGCAGCGCCGCGAGCGTCGCCGCGGTCGCGGCGCGGTGGTCGTCGATCGTCGTCATCGCAACAGTCCTCCTTGCTGGCGTCAGTCGCCGTAGAAGCGCGGCCCAAGCTCGCGTGAGCCGTTGAGCAGCACGTCGCCGACGATGCGGTGGTGGTAGATCGGCGGGTTGAGGTGGAGCGAGTGGATCCGCACGTCGCGCCAGTAGCGGTCGATGCCGGTCGCGTGGCGGCCGGCGGCGACGCCCGGCAGCTCGAGCACCTCGGTGCCGACCTCCAGGCCGACGCCGGCCGCGAACAGCCGCAGCGTCTCGGAGCGCTGCTTGAGCGCGACGATCTCCTCGACCTCCAGCTCGCGCCGCCGCGCGAAGCCGTCGGCGATCTCGGCGGCGACCTCGTCGCGCAGCGCGACCGCCGCCTGGACGCGCGCCGACAGGCGGCCGAGCAGCGACAGCGCCTCCGGATCCAGCTCGGCCGCGGTCGCCGGCGGCGGCTCGCCGCCGCCGCGCACCAGCCCGAGCGCCGTCCGCAGCGCCCCCTGCGCCGCCCCGACCAGGATCGAGGCGAAGAACAGCCCGCCCGGCGCCTCGTAGAACGGCGGGAACGAGTCGCGCGGTCCGGGGTGGCTGTCGGCGTAGACCTCCTCCGGCTTCACGACGACGTCTCTGAACTCGATCGTCACCGTCGCCGTGCGGCGCAGGCCGAGGTGGTCCCAGTCGTCGTGGAAGGTCTGGCCCTCCCGGTCTCTCGGCACCGCGACGTAGACGTAGGAGCGCTCGTCGGTGCGCGGCGCGAGCACCGTCGAGAGGTCGCCGGTCAGCGCGCCGGTGTTGAGCGGCTTGACGCCGTTGAGCACGTAGCCGCCCTCGGGCGTCGGCGTCGCTCTGAACGGCACGAACGGCTGCGTCACGTTGCCCCACAGCCACCGCCCGGCGGCCGAGGCGCGCTGCAGCTCCGCGTTGCCGCCGTCGTAGTCGAGCAGGTCGGGGATGAAGTTCGTGAAGTGGTAGGCGAGCAGGCCGCCGACGTTCGGGTCCAGCGCCGACAGCTCGCTGACGACCGCCGCGGCCTCGACGTGGGTCGCCCCCTCTCCCCCGTGCTCGCGCGGGATCAGCAGGTTGGTCAACCCCGCCGCCCGGACCGCCTGCAGCTCGGCGTGCGGCGGCTCGCCGGCGCGCTCGCGTTCGGCGACCGTCGCCGCGAACCCGGCGACGCTGCGGCGGGCGACGCTGACCCAGTCGGTGGTGGTCGCCGCCTCCGTGACCTCGGCGATGCTCATCGCTCCCCTCCTGCGGGTCGGCGGCGCGCCGCGGGCGACAGCGCCGGGTTGTCGTAGCCGCGGTCGGCCGGGTTGATCGTCGTCCCGGGCGGGACGATTTCGTCGATCCGGTCGAGCACGTCGTCGCTCAGCGCGACGTCGGCGGCGCCGAGCTGGCTCTCCAGCTGCGCGGAGGTGCGCGGGCCGATGATCGCGGAGGTGACCGCCGGGTGGCGGATCACGAACGCGAGCGCGAGGTGGATCAGGCTGATCCCGGCCTCGTCGGCGAGCGCCTGCAGCCGCTCGACCGCCGCGTACTTGCGCTGGTTGACCGGCAGCGACAGGTCGTAGAGGTGCGGGAAGCGGGCTCCGCGCCGGCTCTCGGCGATCGCTCTGCCCCTGCCGGTCAGCCAGCCGCCGCCGAGCGGGCTGTACGGCAGGATCCCGATCCCGTGGCGCCGCGCGGTCGGCAGCACGTCCTTCTCGACCTCGCGGGCCAGCAGCGAGTACGGCGGCTGCTCGGAGACGAGCCGTTCGCGCCCGCGCCGCTCGGCGACCCACTGCGCCTCGACCAGCCACTCGGCCGGAAAGGTCGAGGAGCCGATCGAGCGGATCTTGCCGGCCGCGACGAGATCGCTCAGCGCGCCGAGCGTCTCGTCGAGGTCGGTGTGCCGGTCGAGCCGGTGGATCTGGAAGAGGTCGATCCAGTCGGTTCGCAGCCGGCGCAGCGACGCCTCGACCGCCTGCACGATCCAGCGGCGGCTGCCGCCCTGGTGGTTGGGGTCCTCGCTCATCGGCCGGTAGGCCTTGGTCGCGAGGATCACCCGCTCGCGGCGTCCGCCCGCGAGCGCCTTGCCGACGATCGTCTCCGACTCGCCTCTCGAGTAGACGTCGGCGGTGTCGACGACGTTGACGCCGGCGTCGAGCGCCTGGTGGACGATCCGGATCGCGTCGTCGTGGTCGGGGTTGCCGGCCGCGCCGAGCATCATCGTCCCGAGCGTCAGCGGCGTGACGCGCAGACCGCTGCGCCCACGGATGCGGTGGTCGGAGAGGCTCATCCGACCGGGTCCTCGATCGAGTCGGCGTTCGCTCTCGTGATCACCCTGCCGCCGGACAGGACGACCTGTCTGGGCTGGTCTGCGTGCTGTCCGGTGAGCGCGTTGTACGCGGCCCAGACGAGCTGTCTGTGCAGCTCGTGCGGGCTGCTCCAGTAGGTCGCGAACAGGTCGCCGCGCTTGACGCCCTCCAGCGCCGGCCGGTAGCCGCCGTTGCCGATGATCTTCACCGCGTCCTGGCCGGAGGTGCGGGCGGCGGTCGAGACGCCGACCGAGAGGCTGTCGGTCGCGGTGAAGACGGCGTCGAGGTCGCGGTGCTTGGCGAACAGCGCGGTCCCGGCCTCGGCGCCGGCCTCGGGCGTGTCGACTCTCGCGTCGACGCGATCGACGTACCGCAGGCCGAACCTGTCGCCCCAGTATCTGACCTGTCTGACCTTGTAGTCGAGCATCGGCGCCGGGATCCCGAGGCCGATCAGCGCGTACGTGGCGCCGGGCTGCGTCTCGGCGAGCAGCTTCGCGCGGTCGTAGGCCGACTTGTCGGTGCCGGAGAAGATCTCGCCGGCGAAGCCCTCCTGGAACGGCAGGTCGGCTCTGTATGGGACGTCGTTGACGAAGACGAGCGTGCCCTGCGCTCTGGCCTTGTCGAGCAGCGGCGTGAGCGAGTTGGGGTCGAGCGCCGAGAGGACGATCGCGTCGACTCTCTGCGCCAGCAGCTGCTCGACGTCGGAGACCTGCTTCTGAACGCTGAACTGCGCGTCGGTCGCGATCACCCTGCCGCCGAGGCGCGCGACCTCGTCTCTCACGGCCTCCTCCTGGGCGACCAGCGACGGGACCGCGGTCGACGGATTCGGGAAGCCGATCGTGAACCTGAAGCCCGCTCTGATCTCGGGCTCCGGGAAGCTCGTCGGGAGGTCGGCCTCCGGGCCGTCGTAGACGACGTCGGCGACCCGCGCGGCGCCGTCGCCGCCGCCGGCGGCGGGCGTCGCCGGCGCGGCGGCGGTCGCGGCGGCGTCGTCGTCGGACGAGCCGCACGCGGCGAGCGCGACGGCCGCGACGGCGGCGATCAGCAGCGCGAACGCGCGCTTCGCCCAATCGGGTGCGATGCGGTGCATCGGGGTGGTTCTCCTGGTTCTCGTGTGGTGATGGTCAGCCGCGCCCGGCCGCCAGCTCGCGGGCCAGCTCGAGCGGGCGCGGGTCGATCCACGCGTCGACGTCGAACGGCTGCGCGATGAAGCCGTGCGCGAGCAGGTGGTCGTGCTGGCTCTGCAGCACGGCCGCGGTGTCGTCGGGAAGCGCGACGTCGAGCGCGTCGGTGAGCGTGTCGCCGTAGCTCGCCTCCAGCAGCGCGGTCGGCAGCTGCAGGCGGTGCGACAGCAGCCGCGCCGACTCGTCGCGGTGCTCGCGCGACCACGCCGCCGCCTCCAGCAGCCGCGCGATCACGCGCGCGACCAGCTCGGGCCGCTCGCGCGCGAGGGCGCCGCTGACGGTCAGCGTGTCGGGGACGCCGTTGTTGACGCGCGCGATCCGGTCGGGCTGCTCGGCCTGGTCGAAGACGATCCGCGCGCCGGCCAGCCCCTGCAGCTCGAGCGCGTGGGTGCTCTGCGACGTGACCGCGTCGACCTCCCCGCGCACGAGCGGCCCGAGCACGGCGCGCTGGAAGTACCACTTGTCGTGCAGCGCCCAGCGCAGCCGGCCGCGCACGTCGGCGTGGTCGCTGTTCGGCAGCACGTGGTCGGGCTCGTCGACCTCGACCAGCTCGACGTCGTCGAAGCTCAGGTCCGCCGATCTCAGCGCCTCGGCGTAGACGCGCAGCGTCGAGGCGCGCCAGAAGTCGACGGCGGCGCCGTCGCGGCGTGGCACGAGCAGCCGGCGTCCCCTCAGGTCGGCCGCCCGCTCGATCCCTGACGCCGGCAGGGCCAGCACGGGGTACGGGACGCGCGTCCACGAGACGCCGATGACGACCGTGTCGGCGCCGCGGGCGCGGGCGACGATCGCGGGCACGTTGCCGCCGTGGCGGAACGAGTTGGCCTTGCGGTGAGTGAAGTGCGACTGGTGAGTCGCCGGATCGGGCGAGGAGGCGATCGGCAGCCACGACAGCCCGCTGCCGTCGAACTCGCGCTCAAAGGCCCCGGTCGCGAGCGCCAGCTCGAAGGCGGTCGGGATCGGGCAGCGCGTGTACCAGAGCTCGTCGTCGGCCGACGGGATCGTGCGGTCGAGGTCGAGGCCGGCGGTGGTGGCGGTCATGCGCTGCTCCCTTCGTTGGCGGTGTCCGACGGGCGGTCGGCGGTGGCGGCGAGGCGGGCGCGCGCGGCGGCGATCAGCGGGCGGACGCCGCCGGCCGCGGAGATGCGGTCGCCGAGGACGGCGAGGACGAGGATCACGCCGGTCACGACCTGCTGCCAGAACGACTGGACGCCCGCGATCGAGAGGCCGTTCTGCAGCACGCCGATGAAGAGGACGCCGAAGACGGTCCCGCCGACGCCGCCGGCGCCGCCCATCAGGCTCGTGCCGCCGAGCAGCACCGCGGCGGCGGCCTGCAGCGCGATCGCGTTGTCGACCTGCGGGCTGGCGGCGCCGATGCGACCGACGGCGATCAGCGCGGCGATCCCGGCGCAGAGGCCCGAGATGCCGTAGACGACCACGGTCGTGCGGACGGTGCGGATGCCGGCGAGCCGCGCGGCGACGCGGCTGCCGCCGACGGCGTAGATGTCGCGGCCGAGGTAGGTGCGGTGCTGGATCCACAGCGCGACGAGCAGCGTCGCGGCCATGATCCAGATCGGGGTCGCGATCCCGAGGATCGAGCCCATCCCGATCTCGCGCAGCAGCCTCGCGGTGACGAACTGCGTCTCCGTCTGCGACCAGAGGCTGACGATGCCGGTCAGCGCCGTCATCGAGCCGAGCGTCACGACGAAGAACGAGAGCCCGAGGCGGCCGATCAGGAGGCCGTTGACCCCGGCCCCGACGAGCCCGCCGAAGAGGACCGTCAAGACGATCGCGACGCCGGGCGGGGCGCCCGCGCCGAGCGCTCTCGCGAGGAAGACGCCGGCGAGCGCGACGATCGCCGCGGCCGACAGGTCGACGCCGGCGCTGATCAGCACGAACGTCATCCCGAGCGCCAGCACCCACAGGATCGAGACGCCCGTCAGCAGGTTGCGCAGGTTGGTCGCGTCGAGGAAGCCCTCCTGCGTGACGCCGAACAGCAGGAACAGCGCCGCCAGGATCAACAGCACCGGGCGGAAGCGGTGGGTGGCGGCCCAGGCGCGGCGGGGCAGTGCGGCAGTCATGCGTGTCCTCCTGCGAAGCGGGCGACGGCCTCCTCGGAGGCCTCCTCTGCGGTCAGCGACGCGACGACCTCGCCGCGCGCCAGCACGACGATGCGGTCGCACAGGGCGAGCAGCTCCTCGGTCTCGGAGGAGCTGACGAGCAGAGCGGCGCCGTCGGCGGCGGCCGCGCGCAGCAGCCGGTGGATCTCGGCCTTCGCGGCGACGTCGACGCCGCGCGTCGGCTCGTCGAGCAGCAGCACGCGCGAGCGGGCGGCGATCCACCTGCCGAGCGCGACCTTCTGCTGGTTGCCGCCGCTGAGCGTGCTGACCGGCGCTGCCGGCGAGGCGGCGACGATCCGCAGCGTCGCGATCGCCTCCCCGACGAGCGCGCGCTCGGCCGCGCCGCCGGGCGCGCGCAGGCGGCCGGCGTCGCGCGTGGCGACCATCGCGAGGTTGTCGGCGACCGAGCGCTGAAGGACGAGGCCCTGGTGCTTGCGGTCGGGCGGCAGGTAGCCGACCCCGGCGGCGATCGCCGCGCGCGGGTCGCGCGCCCGGAGCGCGCTGCCGTGCAGCTCGACCGTCCCGCTCGCGGGCAGCGCGCCGAAGATCGCCTCCAGCAGCTCGCTGCGCCCGGCCCCGACGACGCCGGCGAGGCCGACGACCTCGCCGGCCGCGACGTCGAGGTCGACCTCGCGCAGCAGGCCGGGCGCGCCGACGCCGCGCAGGCGCAGCGCGGGGACTGAGGCAGTGGTGGTGGTGGTGGATCCGGCGGTGGCGGCTGCGGGCCGCGTCGCGGCGCCGCTGCGGGCGCGCGCTCGCTCCGCGACGGCCGGGCCGACCATCGCCTCGACGATGCGGTCGGCGTCGAAGTCGGCGATCGGGCCGGCGGCGACCGTCTCGCCGTCGCGCAGCACCGTCAGCTCGTCGGCGAGCGCGAGCAGCTCGGGCAGACGGTGGGAGACGAAGATCGTCGAGACGCCGCGCGCCCGCAGCCGCCGCACGGCGGCGAACAGCGCCTGCACCTCGTCGTCGCCGAGCGAGCTGGTCGGCTCGTCGAGGATCAGGATCCGCGCTTCCTGCGACAGCGCGCGGGCGATCTCGACCATCTGCTGGCGGTCGGGCCGCAGCCTGCCGACCGGCGTCGCGGGATCCTCGTCGAGGCCGAGGCTCGCGAGCAGCTCGGCGGCGCGCGCGTTGGAGGCGCGCCAGTCGATCCCGCGCACGCGGCGGCGGACGAGCCGGCCGCCGAGGAAGACGTTCTCCGCGATCGACAGGTCGGGCGCGAGCGCCGTCTCCTGCGAGACCATCGCGATCCCATGGCGCAGCGCCGCCAGCGGGCTGGTCAGCGCGATCTCGGCGCCGTCGAGCACGATCCTGCCGGCGTCGGGGCGCTGCTGACCGGAGAGGACGCCGAGCAGCGTCGACTTGCCCGAGCCGTTGGCGCCGATCAGCCCGTGGACGACGCCCGGCCGGGTCAGCGCCAGCCGCGCCCCGCGCAGCGCGTGGACGCCCCCGAAGCGCTTGCGGACGTCGTCGAGCAGCAGCTGGGGCGCGCCGTGCGGCGCCTCCGCCCCGCGCGCCGTCGCCGCCGCGCCGGTGGCCGCGCCCGTCGCCGCCGCGCCGGACGCCGAGCGGGCGCTCGCCTCCGTCGCGCTCATGCCGCCGCCTCCGCGCGCACGCGGCGGCCGCGGATCGCGTCGATCAGCGCGAGCGGGTCGCTCGGCGCCCCGGTCCCGCGCCAGGCGACCACGTGGTCGGGTCGCACGAGCACGAGCGGCAGCTCGTAGGCGGCGCGCGCCGCCGGCTCGTCGAGCGCGACGACCTCCAGCGGCAGGCCGGCCGCCTCCGCGGCGGTCGCGACCGCCGCGACGTCGGCGGGATCGGCGCCGAGGTCGAGCAGCGTGAACCAGTCGCCGAAGCGATCCGACAGCGGCGTGCCGTCGGCCAGCCACAGGTGCGGCGCGCGGTGGCCGGGCGCCGACGACGGCGTCACCCGCTCGGGGTCGAACGGCGGCGCCGGCGGGCCGTCCTCCTGCGCGACGACGATCGGCGAGTCGGGGAAGCGGTGGTCGAAGACGATGCCGTCGCTGCCGGCGGAGAGGATCGCCGCCAGCTCGGCGCCAAGCTCGGCGCGCTGCGCCTCGCCCTCCGGCCCGTCCTGCTCCAGCGCCGTCAGCGCCTCCAGCCGCGCGCGCAGCTCGGCCATGCCGGCCGCGCTGGCCATCGTCGCGTCGGCGAGCCGGTGGGCGACGGCGGCGCGCTCGTGGGCGTAGGCGTCGAGCAGCGTGTCGCCGCCCCACCCCTGCACGACGGCGGCGAGCGCCCAGCCGAGCGTCGCGGCGGCGGCGATGCCGGAGTTGAGGTTCTGGCCGAGGTGCGGCGGGAAGGCCTGGACGGCGTCGCCGACGAGCAGGATGCGTCCCTTGCGCAGCGTCTCGGCGACCCGCTTCTGGACGAGGTGGGTCGAGACCGAGACCGCCTCCAGCACGATCTCCGGGCCGACGCCGAGGTAGCGGCGGGCGGCGTCGAGCAGCTGCGCCGCTTCGAGCGTGACCTCGACCGGCGTCGGGCCGATCCCGACGCGCCACAGCTCCGGCTCGAACGGCGAGATCAGGCCGTGGACGTCGGCGTTGAAGACCATGAAGAGGACGGCCGGCTCGACGCCGAGCGCCGCGAAGCCGCCCGGCAGACGGAAGACGAAGTTGTGGTAGCGGCCGAGCGGCTCGTCGGCGACCATCTCTATGCCGGCGCTGCGCCGCACGGCGCTGCGTCCGCCGTCGGCGCCGACGACCCATGCGGCCTCGACCGACCGCCGCTCGCCGTCGGGCCCGACGACCTCGACGGTCGCGGAGTCGGCGTCCTGGCTGACCTCCGCGACCTCCCACCCGAGCGCGATCCGCGCGCCGAGCTCGAGCGCCCGCTCGCGCAGGATGCGGTTGACGTGGTACTGCGGGAGGTCCTGCGGCGGCTCGGAGGCGAGCTCCCACCACGGCGCGGCCGGGCTCCAGGTCGGGCGGCCGGCGCCGAGCGGCGGGCACAGCTCCGCCCCGGCGACGCGCGTCGCGACGACGGTGCCGCGATGCCACGACTGCGGCAGCGTCTGCGCGGAGCGGAAGGCGCCGGCGACGCCCCACCGCCGGCACAGCTCCAGCGTGCGGATCGAGATGTTGCGGGCGCGCACGTTCGCGGTCTGGATCGCGCGGCGGCGCTCGACGATCAGCGGGCGCACGCCGCGGCGGGCGAGCTCGAGCGCGAGCGCGGAGCCGACCGGTCCGCCGCCTGCGACCAGCACGTCGACCCGCGCCGGCGGCGCAGTGAGTTCATTCATGGTCACGGTGAGTACGTCGATCAACTCACGGTGAGGCGCCGGTCCGTCCGACCCCTCACGGTGAGTGCACGAGCGATCACCCTAGCACAAACTCGACAATCTTGATCGCTTTTATCGGAATAGTCACCGGACGGCGCCGCCCCGCCGCCGCCCGTCAGATCACGTGGTTGGTCGCCGACGGAGCGACGCCGTTGAGCACGAAGTTGCCGACGTGGATGTACTTCCAGCGGTTGGGGTCGTGCAGCGTGTGCGTGCGCGCGTTGCGCCAGTGACGGTCGAGCCCGTGCTTGGCGTCGACGCCGCTGGAGCCGGCCGACTCGAAGATCGCGGTCGCCACCTCCAGCGCGACCTCGCCGCCGAACGCCTTCGCCTCCGCGACCCCCAGCCGCGCGGCTGTGACAGCCGCCTCGCCGCCTTCGTCGCGCGCGACGTCCATCAGCTCGGCGGCCCGCCGCAGCAGCTGCTCGGCGGCGTGGACGAGCGTCGTCAGCCGCCCGTAGTGGAGCTGGGTCGCCTGCTCGTCGGCGGCTCGCTCGACCTCAGCGTCGGGCCACGGCCGCGCCCGCGTGCGCACGAACGCGATGCCGTCCTCCAGCGCCCCGCGCGCGATGCCGACGTCGATCGCCGCGTGCTGCAGCTGCGGGAAGGCGCCGGAGATCGTCGGCCTCGGCGCGGCCGGCGCGAGGCCGTAGTCGAGCACGTGCTCGTCCGGGACGTGGACCTCGTCCAGCGTCGTCGTGCCGCTCAGCGTCGAGCGCTGGCCGAAGGCGGTCCAGTCCTGGTCGACGGCGACCCCGGGCGCATCGCCGGGCACGTAGGCGAAGACCAACTCGCCGTCGTCCTTGGCCGCGAAGACGGCGATCCAGTCGGCCCCGAGCGCGCCGGTCGAGTAGTACTTGGCGCCGTTGAGCCGCCAGCCGCCGGCCGGGTCGCGCGTCAGCCGCGTGCGGTAGTCGCGCGCATGCTTGGTGCCGCGCTCCGACAGCGCGTTGCCGAACCGCCTGCCGGCGACCGCCTCGCCGAAGAAGAACGCCTGCTGCGCCGGCGTCCCGAAGCGCCGCACGGCGTCGACGAAGGCGACGTGCGGCTGGACGATCTGCACGAAGGCCGGATCGGCGGCGGCGAGGATCCGGAAGACCTCGGCGATCACGACGTGCGAGGCGCCGACCCCGCCGTGCTCGGCCGGGACCGACAGCGCGAGCAGCCCCGAGCGCCGCAGCAGCTCCAGCTCCGCGTGCGGCAGCGCGTGCTCGCGGTCGCGCGCGACCGCCCCGGCCCGCACCTGCTCGGCGACCGCATGCGCCGCCGCGACCGCCCGATCGCCCGAGGCGAGGCGGGCGACGGTCGCGCCGGCCGCCGTTCCGTCCGCCGCGGTCGCGGCGTCCGCCGTTGGTGAAGTCATGTGAGAGAAGCTCCCTGCGTGGCAACTTGACTATTCCGGTCAATATAGGCAAGTTCGCAGACAGTCGCCGGCCGGCCGGCGGCGCGCGCCGGCCTGGTGGCGGTTCGACGGTCGCCTCAGACCCGCTCGGCGATTTGCGGGTAGTGGACGACGAGGCCGTCGTCGTCGAGCTCGAGCTCGGCGGCGAAGCCGGTCGGCTGGCTGAATGCGACGCGGCCCGGGGCGAGGTGCTCGTAGCGCTGGCGGTCGGCGTGGACGGCGAGGTCTGGCACCGAGACCCACGCCATCGTGAAGTCGTGGGCGCCGCGCGCGCGGTCGAGCGCGTGGCGGCGGATCGGCATCAGGTTGGTCAGCGGGCAGAGGCCGAGGTCGCAGTCGAGCGCCTCCGGCCCCAGCGCGGCCGCCGCCTCGGCCGTGAAGCCGGGCGCCGCCAGCCCGGCCGCCGCAGCCTCCGCGGCGAGCCCGGGCGCCGCGAGCGCGACCTCGCCCTCCTGCTGGGCGTTGCAGTGCCAGCGACCCGTTTCGTCGCGCAGCAGGTCGATCGAGCGCCGCCAGTTCTCGCCGGCGGCGGCGACGCGCAGGTGGCGGGTGGCGAAGCCCGGCCCGGTCGCGTCGAGCGCGTAGTCGAGCCGGTACGGCAGCCGATGGGAGCCGAGCTGCGTGCCGGTCGCGCGCAGGCCGTCGTCGCCGATCTCGACGCGCGCCGCCTCCGCGGTCCACTCCTCCAGCCCTCGCCACAGCACCATCCGCCGGATCACGCCGGCGATCATCGCAAACCGCCCGGCGCGCTCCGCGCCAGGCGTCGGCCTCCCACGGGCGCGGCGCGCCGGCGCCGAGCGCACCGGCGCCCGCGACCGGCTCAGCGGCGGATCGCGACCGGCGTGCCGGCCGGGACCCGATGGGCGAGCCAGCTCACGTCGGCGTTGGCGACGCGGATGCAGCCGTGGGAGCGCGCGCTGCCGAGCGGGTCGTTGAGGCTGAGGCCGGCGCGGCCGTGGATCGCGACGCGGCCCGGTCCGCCGCCGTAGTTCTCCAGCACGTTGGAGAGCGCGGTCAGCGACAGCGCCCACGGGCCGAGGAAGGCGCCCGGATCGGGCTGGCGGTTGCGCTCCCAGATCGCGAACAGGCCGTGCGGCGTCGGCGTGCCGGGCGCGCCGACGACGGCGCGGAAGCGGCGCACCACGCGACCGGCGCGGCGGACGGTGACGAGGCGGCGGGCGGTCGACACGTCGATCCAGTACCGGGTTCTCCGCAGCTGGACGTAGTCGGCCCGGATCCACCCCCTCGTGCCGTTCGGGCGGATCGGCAGCACGACCTTCAGCCAGCGGCGGCCCGCCTGGTCGCGCTTGCTGCGCAGCACCAGCAGCACCTGCGCCTGCCGCGACCAGCCGGTCGCCGTCGGCACCCGCCAGACCGCTCTCGCTCCCACGTCCGGCGCCGCCCGCGCCATCACCGGCGCGACGATCTTCGCCACGGTCGCGCCGCGGCGTGGGATCGGCCTCACCGGGGCGTCGGTGCGCGCGGCGGCGATCCACGCGCCGGCGGTGGGAGCGGCCGGCACGCCGGTGGCCGGCGCGGACGCGGACGCGGCGGTCGAAGCGGTCGCGGCGAGGAGGCCGGCGAGGGCCAGCAGCGCCGCGGCGCGCGCGGCGATGATCGCGGTCGTCGAAGTTCGGGACATCCATCTGCTCACGGTCGGGAGTGCTCGCTTGATCGTCGCGCAAAGCGCCGCGCCGCCCCTCCCCGATCCCCGCCCGGGCTCCCGACCGGCTTCCGGCGCGCCGCTCGTTTCCATCGACCGCGAACGGGTATCGCCAGCAGATGACGCGCGACGGCAGCGACGTCGACCAGGCGGTCGTGCGGCGCTCGATCGACACGATCCGGGCGCTCGCGATGGACAGCGTGCAACAGGCGAACTCGGGGCATCCCGGGACGGCGATGGCGCTGGCGCCGCTCGGCTACACGCTCTTCACCAGATTCCTGCGCTGCGACCCCGCCGCGCCGGAGTGGCCGGGCCGCGACCGCTTCGTGCTCTCCTCCGGCCACGCGGTGATCCTCCAGTACGCGCTGCTGCACCTGACCGGCTACGACCTGTCGCTGGACGACCTGAGGCAGTTCCGCCAGTGGGGGTCGCGCACCCCCGGCCACCCGGAGCGCGGCCACACCGCCGGCGTCGAGGTCACCACCGGTCCGCTCGGCCAGGGCGTCGGCAACGCCGTCGGGATGGCGCTCGCCGAGCGCTTCCTGCAGGAGCGCTACGGCCGCCCCGGCGGTCCGAGCCCGCTCGACCACCGCGTCTGGGCGATCTGCTCCGACGGCGACCTGATGGAGGGCGTCTCGCAGGAGGCCGCGGGGATCGCCGGCCAGCTCGGGCTCGGCAAGCTCTGCCTCTGCTACGACGACAACCGCATCACGATCGACGGCACGACCGAGCTGTCGTTCAACGCCGAGGACCACCTGAAGCGGTTCGAGGCGCTCGGCTGGCACGTCCTCTCGGTCGACGACTCCGAGGACCTCGACGCGCTGCACGCCGCGCTCGCCGCCGCGCGCGAGGAGACGGAGCGGCCGAGCTTCGTCAAGATCCGCTCGCACATCGCCTATCCGGCGCCGAACGCCGTCGACACCGCCAAGAGCCACGGCTCCGCGCTCGGCGAGGAGGAGGTGCGCGCGACCAAGGAGGTGCTCGGCTTCGACCCCGACGCCCACTTCGCCGTCGACGAGGCGGTCTACCGCCACATGGACCTGCGCGAGCGCGGCGCCGCCGAGCGGGCGCGGTGGCAGGAGAGCTTCGACGCCTGGAGCGCCGCGCACCCCGACATGCGCGCAGAGTGGGACCGCGCCCACGCCGGCGAGCCCGAGCCCGGCTGGCGCGAGGCGCTGCCGACCTTCCCGGCCGGCGAGAAGCTCGCGACGCGCGCCGCCGGCAACGCCGTGATGCAGGCGCTCGCGCCGTACACGCCGACGATGATCGGCGGCGCCGCCGACCTCGTCGAGTCGACCCGCACGACCTTCGTCGGCGGCGGCCAGTTCGCGCGCGTCCACGCCGGCCGCAACGTCCCGTTCGGGATCCGCGAGCACGGCATGGGCGCGATCGTCAACGGCGCCGCCGCCCACGGCGGGATCCTCTCGCCGTACGGCTCGACCTTCCTGATCTTCTCCGACTACATGCGCGCCAGCGTCCGGCTCTCCGCGCTCTCGCGCCTGCCGGTCGTGTGGGCCTACACGCACGACTCCGTCGGCCTCGGCGAGGACGGCCCGACCCACCAGCCGGTCGAGCACTACGCCGCGCTGCGGGCGATCCCGCACCTCTGGTTCATCCGGCCGGCCGACGCGAACGAGACCGCCGTCGCCTGGCGCGTCGCGCTGGAGCGCGACGACGGCCCGGTCGCGCTCGCGCTCTCGCGCCAGGGGATCCCGACGCTCGACCGCGACAAGGTCGCCGCGGCCGACGGGCTCGCGCAGGGCGCCTACGTCCTGTGGGAGCCGGCCGGCGACGGCGACCCCGACGCGATCCTGATCGCGACCGGCGCCGAGGTCGGACCGACCTTGGACGCGGCGAGAGCGCTCGCCGACGCGGGCGTCCGCGCACGCGTCGTCTCGATGCCCTGCTGGGAGCTGTTCGAGGCCCAGGACGACGCCTACCGCGACGCCGTGCTGCCGCCGACGGTGCCGACGCGGCTGTCGGTCGAGCCGGGCGTGACGCTCGGCTGGTCGCGCTGGGTCGGCGACCGCGGCGCCTCGCTCGGCATCGACCGCTTCGGCGCCTCGGCGCCCGGCACCCGCGTGCTGGAGGAGCTCGGCTTCACGCAGGAGCGGATCGCGGCCGAGGCGCTCGCGCTGCTCGACCGCGTCGCATGAGGCGCCCGACGAAAGGACCGCGACCGCCATGACCGCGCCGACGACCTCCTCCCCGCTCCACCGCCTCTCGGCGCTCGGCCAGAGCATCTGGATCGACTTCCTCTCGCGCGCGGCGCTGCGCGACGGCACGATCGCCCGCCTGATCGAGCAGGACGCCGTCGTCGGCGCGACCTCCAACCCGACGATCTTCCAGAAGGCGATCGCCGCCGGCGACGCCTACGACGACCAGCTGCGCGAGCTGCGCGACGCCGACGCGAAGGAGGCGTTCTGGGCGCTCGCGACCCGCGACGTGCGCGAAGCCTGCGACCTCTTCCGCCCGATCTGGGACGGCAGCGCCGGCCGCGACGGCTACGTCTCGATCGAGGTCGACCCCGGCCTCGCCTACGACACGCTCGCGACCTTCCGCGAGGTGCGCCGGCTGCGCGACGAGGTCGACCGTCCGAACGTGCTGGTGAAGATCCCGGCGACGAAGCCCGGCCTCGCCGCGATCGAGGACGCGACGGCGGCCGGGATCTCGATCAACGTGACGCTGATCTTCTCGCTGCGCCGCTACGACGAGGTCGTCGTCTCCTACCTGCGCGGGCTCGAGCGCCTCGTCGCCGACGGCGGCGACCCGGCGCGGATCGCGTCGGTCGCGAGCTTCTTCGTCTCCCGCATCGACACCGAGGCCGACCGCCGCCTGGAGGAGGCCGGCGGCCCCGAGCGGCTGAAGGGCGAGCTGGCGATCGCCAACGCGCGGCTCGCCTACCAGCGCTGGCGCACCGCCTTCACCGGCGAGCGGTGGGAGTTCCTGACGAACAAGGGCGCGACGCCGCAGCGGGTGCTGTGGGCCTCGACCTCGGTCAAGAACCCCGCCTACCGCGACACCCGCTACGTCGAGGAGCTGATCGGCCCCGACACGATCGACACGATGCCGCTGGAGACGCTCGACGCCTTCCGCGACCACGGCCGCGCGGTGCCGCGGCTGGAGCTGGAGCTCGACGGCGCGCGCCGCGTCTTCGCCGAGCTGGCGGCCGCCGGCATCGACTACGACGACGTCACCGACACGCTCGAGCGCGAGGGCGTCGAGAAGTTCGCCGCCTCCTTCGACGAGCTGCTGGAGGGGCTGTCCGACAAGCGCGCGGCGACCGCCTGAGCGGCCGCGGAGGGGCGGCCGCGGCCGCGTGCGCGGGCTACTCCCCCAGGCGCTCGGCGCGCACGATCGTGTCGACCCGTCTGGTCGGCGCCTCGTCGCGGAAGGCGTGCTCGACCTCGCGCAGCTCGCAGGTGCGCAGCCGCCAGCCGTCGCGCGGCAGGTCGAGCTCGGCGACGACCTCCTCCAGCGTCGGCAGGTCGGCGTGGGGATGCGCGTCCGACGGCGCGTGGCCGATCACCAGCAGCGTGCCGCCGGGCGCGACCGCGTCGGCGGCAGCGCGCAGGATCCGGTCGCGCGGCAGCTCGACCGGCGAGTGCAGGAAGGTCGACGCGACGAGGTCGAAGCGGCCGGCCGGGAAGGAGAGGGCGAGGTCGTGCCGCTCCCAGCGGATCGCGTCGGCGGGCAGGCCGGCCGCCGCGGCCGCGCGCGCCGCCTGCTCCAGCGCGATCGACGAGATGTCGGCCGCGGTCACCCGCCAGCCCTGCTGCGCGAGCCAGATCGCGTCGGCGCCCTGGCCGCAGCCGAGGTCGAGCGCCGTCCCGGGCCACAGGCCGGCGACCTCGGCGGCCAGCGACCGGTTGACCTTGCCGCTCCAGCGGCCTCTCCCCTCGCGGTAGAACTCCTCCCACCACCGCGCCCGCTCGTTCCCGATCTCGGTCGTATCCATGGTCGTCAGCGTGGCAGCGGGGCCGCAGGTCGGCAAGGGCGCTTGCCGTCTTGGCAAGATGCGTGGCCTCGGGACGACGCGCTACTCCTACTTCCCCGCACCGTTCGCGCCGACCCGTATCGCGGTGCCGAGCACTCGTCGCTCAGTCCCCGCGCTCGGTCAGCTTCGCCGCAATGGGAATCCACAGCAAATAGCAAATTCCGAGCGATGCGACGAAGATCGCCAATCCCGGGATGCCTCCGACGCCGTCCAGTACCGCCACGGCTCCCCCCACGACAACCGGCGGCACGTCGCGCACGACCGTTGTGTCGAATCTCGCCATCCCTCTCGCAAGCCGAGTCATCGACCGCAAAGCTCCTTCATCCACCCCCACGCGCCGGACACATCCTGCCATGCCGGATCGCTTCATCTCCCACGCGCCGATCCCGCGCGACGGTAGCGCCCCACCGCCCATTCGTTGATCGGCCACGTCAGAGGTCCGCGACCATCACGACAACAGCCACCAACGCAATCCGCACTGTGACCGGAAGCGCTTCGGCCACTGTCCACAGGACCAGTCCAAGGACGACGATCGCGACACGCACTGCCCAGCCGGTCGCCACCAACGCGACGGCCGGTGCCTTCCGCGCGTAGTCATCCGGACCACGCTGCATAGCGAACGTGGCGATGCGCCGCGCGATCTCATCGGCCTCCTGATCGGTCAGCAACGCGACGCCCCGACCGCCGCCCCGTCCACCGCACAACCATCGTCCCGTCGCGCGTGAGGTCGAGCTCGTCACGTTCGGCAAAGGACGTGACGGCATCATTGCGCGCGGGTGCGCCTGCGGTGCGAAATGCCTCGGGAGCCCGCGCCATGATCGCTTCGAGCACCAGCACCCGGGTCAAGCGCAACTCGGCCTCCTGCTCATGCTCGCTCAACCGCAGCCATCGAAATCCGAGGCTCTGCTCGTCGACCCCATGCTGACCCGCCGGATCGGTCCGATGCACGCCTTCTGCCGGATGGACGCGGAAATGCCGGAGACGCTTTCGCTCCATCTCAGTCGAGGATGGTGAACGTGAACATGGCTACATCGTCACTTCGAAGCTGCGGCCGGCACGGCCCCGTGCCTCGCCGGCACAGCGGCGATGATGAACGATCCGGCCGCAGCCACCAAGAGCGCCACTCCAACGAACACCCAGTGAAATTTCCACCCGCACAACAATAGACACATTATCGCGCTGAATCACTTCCGAGCACGACCAAGCGGTCGCCGCGACGCACATCTCCTAATCACAGACACTTCCGCGACGTCGCTTTATCCATGAGGATTCTGCGCCGCGCTATCGCGGTCACATGCAAAGTAGACCGCAACTGGCAAAAGCGACGCCAGCATTGCCTTGAAGGGTTGCGTGACGGAAAGCACATCCGCAACGAGCAACACCGCCCCCGAGACGCCGACGACCGTCCCGAGGATGTGCGCCGGCTCGATGCCCCGGCAGATCACGACCGCCGAGAAGATCACGAACGCCGCGACGGTGACCCAGGGCGTCGTCCACACACCTACGCCTACACCGATCACGACGAACAGCGTCGTGAGCACCCACGCAGGGGTCGATCTCGCAGTCTCGATCATTCCAATACGAACCCGACCGGTGTACAGCTCATTGCGATCCTTCCGACCTGACGCGCAGACGGCACGCTCTCGCGGCTTGCCGCGCTCAGCTTCCACCCAAAGCAAGCTGCCCAGCTAATACCAGTCGCCCCACGAGCGACTTTGACGAGTCTCTTACCGGCTGACCACGCCTGTTTTCCCTTCCTCACCATCCATCTCGCAGCTTTGCCTGCTTTCCGCATGCTCTTCTTGGCCACTTCAGGGCACGGCAGTTTCTTTCCAAACACCTTGACGCATCTGCCGTCGAGGTCGTTCAAGTTGACCGGGTCTTGCAGCGCGTATTCGTAGTCGTTCGCTGACCCGCCGTCGATCGGGTCGACCTGCAGGAAACGCCCGACAGCCGGGAGGTAGACGCGGACACCCATCTCCATCGGCGGCGCGGCGCCCTCGAACTGCTCGAACTCGGTGGTGCTGATGCGATCCGAGCCACCCATAGCCGGCCACGCCCTTGGTCCAGTCGAGCACATTCGGAGCCGGCGAGATCACAGCGCCGAAGGGGTTGTAGCTGGTGCTCGCACCCGGCGAACCGACGGGCGGAGCGGTCGCGACGATGCTGCCATGGACGTCGCGCAACTGGAACGCGAGCGTCGCACCGTCCTTGACCGCGACGAGCTGCCCGCTCGGGCCGCCGATGTTGCGGACTGTGGTGCTGTCGCTGCGGGTCGTGGCCACTGGCGTATCTGAGTCGTCGGCGTAGCGATGTCTGGAAGTCAGCGCGAGAATCGAGCCACCGGTCGAGACGACCGACGAGGTCCGCCCGAGAGGATCCCGATCGTAGGTGTGGGAGCGCCCGTCGAGCGTCAGTTGCCGCACGAGGTCATCAGCGTAGTAGACGGCTCTCAGCGCACCTCTGCTGCCGGAGTCGGGTGCCGGGACATCGGTTGCGCGCCCGTACGCGTCGTGTCTCCACCCCATGTTGGTGATGCGGTTCGCGTTGTCGTGCGTCCATGAGCGCGACGTGGTGGCGCCCGTGCCAGGCGTAACACTCAGGCTTCCACGGGCCTCGAGGCATGCGGCTATTCATGCCCCGACCAGAAGGGACGAGAGTTTCGTCCATCCTCACGACATCCAACGCCCCACTGCGCGTCGCGTCGCCGTGACGGGAGGACCGAGGATCAGAGCGCCGATCAGCATAAAGCCCAGCGGGATCGCGATCAGCAGACTCAAGCCAAGCCGATCCATACCCATCATAGTGAGGATTCCGAGAAGGGACGGAACGATCCAAGTCGCGTGTCCCAAGGCGACATAGATGACGGCGCGTACCGGATGTCCGTCCGCGTTAGCGTCGGAGGCATCGATACGGATAACGTCTTGAAGGCCCGGGCGCCACGCCTCCTCCTCGTCGGCATTGAGCCACACCGCCACGCCATTCCACGGTGTCTCCAGCTCAAGCCTCATGCGACCGTCGAAGCTCCGGATCTCTACGCAGTCAACTCTTTCATGAGCGAGATCCCAAACAATCTCGCCCGTGCTACCACCGGTGACTTCGTCACCATCGGCACACAACTGCCAACGAGCGGCGAACGCCTGTGCGTGGTCTGCGTTCCTGAATTCGGCGAAGACCGTCGCGCCGGACTCCTCTCCAAACGTTCTCAGCAACGAAGAGAAGAACGCCCCCCTCCTGCCGGTGCCGTTCGGCGCGATTGCGACTCCACCATCGCACGCCGAGACGCTCCGGCAAAAGCGTGAGCGGATCACCCGCGCCCATCTCTCTCGACACAAACGCAGGATGAGCACGATACTTAGAACGCGCTGAATTCACGATCGTTCATCCTCCCGTCACACACGAGTGAAAACGCCGAATGTCGAAATTGATCTGGCCGCCTTCATGACGCCGTTCAGGTCCCGAAACATGCGCTTCAGGTAATGCTGGCGCTTCCGTGCCGCGTTGGGACCGGAAACGGTCGCGATCTTACGGATACGGCGGGCGTTTCGCTTGAGGGCGTCCGTTCTGGCCAACAACTGGCGTCCCGCGTCGAGCGCTGCGCCTATGACGCCACCCCATACAGTGCCGGCGACGCATCGTCTAAGCACCTTCTTCATGGAGTCCTGCGCTCTGAATATCCACGAGTTCTTCACCGCTTGCTCAATGCTAGCTCAAGGGTTCACTATCGCGCCGCTGAGATCGTTCACGTTGACCGGGTCCTCCGGTCCATACTCGTAGTCGTTCGGAGACCCGCCCTCGACCGGATCGACCTGCAGGAAACGCCTGACCGCCGGGAGGTAGACACGGACGCCCATCTCCATCGGTGCGCCGGATCCTTCGAACTGTTCGACTCGGTGGAGCGCTGGTGTGCGCCGAGCCAGCCGTAGCCGGCAGTGCCTTGGTCCAGTCGAGCACGTTCGGTGTCGGAAAGGCACCGTGCCGAAGGGATCGTGTTCGCGGCTTGTGCGGGCCGGACCGGCGGCTATCGCCAGTCCTGCCACGCCCGATACGCCAGCCAGAGCAGAGCTCCCTGAACCACTACCCAGAAGACCGTCCCGAGGTGCAGCAGCTCCGTCTTGGCCCCATCCGGAGGAAACAGTGCCTGCACAAGCAAGCCCGCCCACAGCAACGACAGAATCGCGAACAACCAGAAACGCCGTGTCGCTTTCATCCCGACTCATCCATGTGCGCGGTTCCACTCGTAGCCCGCTTGGCAGAGGTCCGGTCCATAGTCTCGCTTTCCGATCTTGAAGCTCAGGCCACAGCCAAACAGATCTCCGAGAGACGGCGCGTTGTCGTGGACCCACCTTGACACTGACGAATGGGGATTGAACGGATTGATCTTCGCATAGACCCACCGGTTGATCGCCCGGACGGTCGAGCCGACCACTCGGAAGACGCCAAACCCGCTGCTATCCGGCCGTTTCACTCTCCACGAGCATTTCGTTTTCTTACCGACTCTCGTGCACCACGGTCTGTAGTACGCAGGTCGGCCCCGCTTGCCGTCGAGGTCGTTCAAGTTGACCGGGTCTTGCAGCGCGTACTCGTAGTCGTTCGCTGACCCGCCTTCGACCGGGTCGACCTGCAGGAAACGCCCGACAGCGGGAAGGTAGACGCGGACGCCCATCTCCATCGGCGGCGCGGCGCCCTCGAACTGCTCGAACTCGCTGGTTCGTTGGTGTGCGCCGAGCCAGCCGTAGCCGGCAGTGCCCTTGGCCCAGTCGACCACGTTCGGCGTCGGTGAGACGACAGCGCCGAAGGGGTTGTAGCTCGTGCTCGCATCCGGCGAACCGGTAGCGGGAGCTGTCGCGACGATGCTGCCGTGGACATCGCGCAGCTGGAAGGCGAGCGTCGCACCGTCCTTGATGGCGACGAGCTGCCCGCTCGGGCCGCCGATGTTGCGGGCGGTGGTGCTGTCGCTGCGGGTCGTGGCCACTGGCGTATCTGAGTCGTCGGCGTAGCGATGTCTGGAAGTCAGCGCGAGAATCGAACCGCCGGTCGAGACGACCGAAGACGTCCGCCCGAGAGGATCCCGATCGTAGGTGTGGGAGCGCCCGTCGAGCGTCAGTTGCCGCACGAGGTCATCAGCGTAGTAGACGGCTCTCAGCGCACCTCTGCCACCGGAGTCGGGCGCGGGGACATCGGTTGCGCGCCCGTACGCGTCGTGTCTCCACCCCATGTTCGTAATGCGGTTCGCGTTGTCGTGCGTCCATGAGCGCGACGTGGTGGCGCCCGTGCCGCATGCTGCACTCGGGGTGCCGACGGTCTCGTCGCGGCTGGTGCGGTTGTACTCGACGTCGTAGGCATACTGTTCGCGCACGCAGCGCTGATCGACAGCTCGGATGTCGTCGACGCGTTCGAGGCGGCCCGCCGTGTCGTAGCGATAGGTCTGTCTAGACCCCGTGGTCTCGTGGCCGGTGATCTTGCCGTCGGCATCGCGGGCCGTGATATCGCTGCGGACCCAGACGCAGTCTCTGGTACAGCCGACCATCTTCTCCCAGCGCAGCGTGCTCGGATATCCGGCGACGTCATAGCCGAAGAAGCCTTCGATGCCGTTCGGCAAGCTCTCGCGGATCAGCTGACCGTCGGCATCGTACGCGGCCGTGATCGCTCCGCCGGCGTCTGGGTCGGTGACGCTCACGAGATTGTCGCGATCGTCATAGCCATACGTGGTCGTCCGCGAGTCGTCCTCGACCGTCGACCTGACCCGTCCGCGCAGATCGTAGGTCGATCTGGTGACCAACCCACTCGCGTCGGTGTACTGCTGCAGGCGTCCGTTGGAGTCGAAGACGCGCGCGATCGTGCCGCGGCCCGGCGCGCTCACACCGGTCTCGCGGCCGGTCGTCGAGCTGTAGGTCACCGTCGTCTCTGGCACCGCGGTGCCCTGCCCGCCGGCCACCGACGTTCTCGTCACCCGCCCGGCCGTGTCGTACGTTGTCGATGCGGTACGTGGCGCGAGACCAGGATCGAAGTAATCGGCAATTTCCGTCGGGAGACCGAGGACGTTGTAGGTGTACGTTCGCGGAAGCTTGCCCTTTGCGCCATCGATTATTGGGCTTCTGTACGTGTTGTCTGCTTCAAGGCAGAGAAAGCCGCTGGGCGCCCCTCTGCCGCATCCCCAGAGCGATTGGACGCCGGCCGGGACTCGTCTACTGCCGATGTTCGCGTAGCGGCGGTAGCGCACCTCTGGCCGCGCTCCGCCGTCGGCGCCGCGCGGTGTGCGAGTCTCCTCGACGATGGGGTAGTCGGGGTGCAGGAACTGCTGGGAGACGAGTCTTCTACCGCCGGGGTCGACCGTCGTCCGGGTCGCGGTGCGCGCTCTCCACCCGCTCATGCCGCCGACGCCATCGGTCGGCGCGTCGTAGCTGTAGCGGACCATCTCCCGCTGGTCTGCCCGGTACCCGGGACTTATCTCGACCGCGCGCCACTTGCTGGTCGGCAGGTGGTATGGGCCGCCGGCGGGAGCTCCCTGATCGTAGTGCGTGGTCGTGACACGGCGACCCGTCACGACTCTGCCGCTTGCCAGCTCGATCTCCGTCCGCGGCTCGTAGGTCGCGACGAGATCGACGCCATCCGGCGAATACAGGTTGACCGTCGACAAATCGTTGGCGACGTTGGCGCTCGCGGCACCGGCGGCAAGCGCGCGGACACGGTTCTCTGCGGTCAACAGCCGGATCACGTTCCCGTTGGCATCATGCTCGACGGTCGAGATGTGCCCGCCGGGCTCGGCAACGTTGACCTCGCGCCCGTCCAGATCGAGGTAGTGGATCGTCGCTCTTCCGTAGTCAGGCGTCGAGCCGGTCGGGACGTCATCGGCGGGGAAGATCGCGACGGCGTCCCACGGCAGATCGTCGACCTGTCCCCAGCGGGCGGTCTCGGCCGGGCTCATGTCGTACGGTGCGCCACTCCCGCTCAGCGGCACGCCGTACCGCACGGTGTTCACAGCGGTCCCACCATTCGGATGGTCGCGGCTCATGGACTCCAACCGTGGCCCGACATCTCCGGCGTGCTGCGTGTAGGCGAGTCGCCACTCCTCCTCGCCGGGCGGCCCGACCTGGTTCAGCAGCCCTCTCGTGTCATACGCGTACTCGGTGACGAGCGCAGGGCTGATGCGCGGATCCCAAGCTCTCGCAAGCCGCTTGTTCGCGTTGTAGGCGTACTGCGCGACCGTGGTCCCCGCCGAAGCACCCGAGCCGACGCTCACCGACGTCACGCGCCACGTTCCTGCGCCGATATCGCTCCAGCTGAGCTCCATCCAATGCGCAGTGCCGCCGGTCGGAGTCGGTGCCGTCACCCGCTTGAGCCGCTGCCGACCGCCGCTCGCCTCATACGTGTAGCTCAACGCAGAGGGGCTCCCCGGCTGCCGGTACGACTGGATTCGGTGGTTCGGCGAGTTCGCGATCTCCGACCGGAACCGGGCGACGCCGCCACCCGGCTCGGTGAGCACGAACTCGAAGATGCCCGCCGTCTCTGTTCTCGCGTACTCCAGTCTGTAGCCGGGGATGTCGTCGGCCGGCACCCAACCCGTCACCTGGCCGTTGGGATCGACGGTCTGCGTGAACGTCGTCTTGCGGCCGTCGCCGAGCTCGAGCACGGCGTACCGATACTCCCATCTCTTGATCTCGGAAATCGTCTCGACGCTGTAGTCGATCGACCCTCTCATCGCCAAGCAGGCGTTCGCGGCGTCTTCATCCTCGGCGAGAATCACGCATTCGAGGAAACCGTTCAGGAAGTTCTCCCAGTCGAAGTCGCCGAGTCTGAACTCCTGACGCTCGACGACCTCGTCCTCGATCTTGCTGAAGTTGTAGATGTTCTTGTACGGGAGCTCGCCGCCATCCGGATCGATGTTGGCCTCCCAACCAGGCCCGAACATGTCGTAGTTGCGTCTTGACACACCGCGAGAGCTGTAGGTGCGCGACAAGGTCAAGTCCTGCAAGAACGCCCGGTGCGTCGCATCCGTCTCGGTCAGCGAGAACTCGCCGCTGACGAGATCCAGCTCACCGGGTCCGAGATCCGTGCTCGCCGTTCTCGCAATGCCGTTCCGGTCAAGCCGGAAACCGACATCATCGGTCATGCCGCCCTGACCGAACCACGGGCTGTTGAGATACGCGCGCACATGCACGGGACCGTCGATGTCGCCGTCCGGCGTCGCCGACAGATCCCACACCACCATCTGCGAGCGGCGGTCACCGGTCGGCCCGCTCACCGGGATCACCGTGCTCGCCAGCGGCTCGCGCGCGGTACTGCGCAACGCGCTCAAAGGGATGTCCTGCCATCTTCTACCCGAACCCGCGACGTACTGGAACTGCACGTCAGTCACCGACGAATGCAAGGCCCGCGCCTGCAATCTCATGAACCGGCCCGTCAACTCACCCTCTCTAGGCGAGATCACCGCACTGCCAGCCGGTGCTGCCGGCCAGCTCCGAACCTCGAGCACAGGGCGCAGCTCCGGGTCGGGATGCTGCGCGGAGGCGAATCTGGTCCAGTCGCAGGTGTTGAGTATCTGCGTGCAGGTTCTGAACCGCACATGTTCGTTGTGAACGAACCGGAAACCCTCATTCGCGATCCCCTCAGTGCCACCGGTCAGTTCGTTCAGCTGCCACTGGCGCGCAAGCTCGGTCACATCGCTCTCCACCGGCCCTGCAGTGCCCGGAGCGATCGGCGCGCCTCTGACGCCTCTGTAGTTCACACCCATGTCGTATCTCGTCAGAGCCGGCAGCACGAGGACGTCATGGCTCCATGCTCTCGTTATCGACCCCGCCGGATCAACGAGCTGACTGTCGAGCCGGTGAAGCCGCAGCGTCGCGCTCTCGATCGTGTCCGTCGGCACAAGCGTCAATGAGGGCCCGAACGAGAGTCTCGGCATGCCGATCTGAACAAGCCCGCTGCTGTCGAGCGCCGCGGTCTGCCCGACGAACCGCTCCGGACCAACGTTGCACACCGGCGACGGGTCGTCCAAGGGCGACCAGAACCACTGGCAGTCGTCCACCGCATCCAACACGAGCACATTGGCGGTCGGATCGACCGCCACCGGCCACGCCCGCCCCATCTCCTTGAGCCACGCATCGTCGAGCACAACGGTCAGCTCCCACTCCCCCGGCGCGACCTGCCGCAGCTGGAAGCCGTTGTCCGCCGTCATCGCCCCGTTCGCGTCGATCAGCACCGGCCGCGGAATCGCGAACGCCGTGCGCTCGCCCCGCCGAAAGCGCAGCATGCCGCGGCGCTGATCGACGGTGAGTCCAGGAGCGGTGATCCGAAACGCCAAACGCCGATCCGCGTGCGGCCCCGCCAGGACGATGTCCTCCTTCAAACCCTCAGGGACCACCTGCAGCCTCAGGTCCACACCATCGGCCACCTCGCGATAGGTCGCTTCCGATCCGAAAACCTGCGCTTGCGTCGGTCTTCCGACGAAGAGCATGCCCAGTTCGTCGCCATCGCGGTTCGACAGCGTGATCCCGGCGCCCGCCATGCCAAGCACGGTCGGAAGTTCGACCGCCGCTCGACCGGCCCTGGCGCGCCACACACCATCACCCGGACGAAGATCGAGCGAGAACTCGTGCCAGCGACCGTTGCGATCCCTCCATTGCACCGGACCGGCCGCGACCTGCGTCACATGCTGACCGGAGGGCATCTGCCATGTCCGTGTCGTCGGCGTTCGTCTCCCGACGAACTCCCGGACCGCTCGCTCAGGTCGCTCAAACGGCGTCGCCGCCTCCACCGACGATGCCGCAAATCCGAGCAGCAAAGCCAACCCAACCGCAACAACGCGAACGGACACAGCCCCTCCCCGATCCCCGTCGCCCCGTGGCTGGCTCCCACGAGCGTCAACGCGCCGAGACCCTACGCACCACTCGCGAGCGCGTCAAGAAACAACTAAAGGGGCGATGCTCGCCGGCGCGTACTTCTCAGCCGGAAGCGTCTCGCTGCCCTGACAGCGACGAGCTGCCGCGTCGTTGACCGGCACGGGGCACGGCGCCATGACGACGACCACCGCGAGACGCGCGCTACTCCACCCCGGCGAGCTGGCCGGAGAGGTCGCGGCGCAGCTGCTCGCTGCCGCGGTCGAGGCCGGTGATCTCGACCGTCGCGCCGTGGCGGGCGTAGTGGCCCTCGACGGCGTCGAGCGCGGCGACCGCGGAGGAGTCCCACAGGTGGGCGCGCGAGAGGTCGATCACGATCCGCGCGGGATCGTCGGCGTACTGGAAGGCGTCGATCAGGTCCTGGTCGGAGGCGAAGAACAGCTCGCCGCTGACGGAGTAGATCGCGGTCGTCCCGTCGGGGTCGACCACCCGCTCGACCGCGACCAGCCGGGCGGCGCGGCGGGCGAAGAGGACCATCGACGCGAGCACGCCGAGCGCGACGCCGATCGCGAGGTTGTGGGTCGCGACGGTGCCGGCGACGGTCAGCAGCATCACGACCGTCTCGCCGCGCGGCAGCCGGCGCAGCGTCGCCGGCGCGACGCTGTGCCAGTCGAAGGTCGAGATCGAGACGAGGATCATCACCGCGACGAGCGCCCCCATCGGGATCGTCGCGACGACGTCGCCGAGGCCGACGACGAGGATCAGCAGGAAGAGGCCGGCGCAGAAGGTCGACAGCCGCGTGCGGGCGCCGCCGGCGCGGACGTTGATCATCGTCTGCCCGATCATCGCGCAGCCCGGCATGCCGCCGAAGAAGCCGGTGACGACGTTCGCGATCCCCTGCCCGCGCGCCTCCCTGTCCTTGTTCGAGCGCGTCTCGGTGATGTCGTCGACCAGCTTCGCGGTCATCAGCGACTCCAGCAGGCCGACGGCGGCGAGCGTCAGCGCGTACGGCGCGACGATCCGCAGCGTCTCCAGCTCGAACGGCACCGACGGCAGCCCGAGCACCGGCAGCGCGCTCGGCAGCTCGCCCTCGTCGCCGACGTCGTTGACGTCGAGCCCGAAGGCGACGACGACGACCGTCAGCACGACGATCGCGACCAGCGGCGCCGGGACCGCTCTCGTCGCGCGCGGGACGAGCAGGATGATCGCGAGGCCGGCGGCGACCAGCAGCCAGCCGGCGAGGCCGCCGTCGGTCAGGTGCGGCACCTGCGCGAGGAAGATCAGGATCGCGAGCGCGTTGACGAAGCCGGTCATCACCGACCGCGGCACGAACCGCATCAGCTTCGCGACGCCGAGCGCGCCGAGCACGACCTGGAAGATGCCTGCGAGGATGCCGGCCGCGAGCAGGTACTCGACCCCGTGCTGCTCGACGAGCGAGACGACGACGAGCGCCATCGCCCCGGTCGCCGCCGAGATCATCGCCGGCCGGCCGCCGGCGATCGCGATCGTCACCGCCATCGTGAACGACGCGTAGAGGCCGACCCTCGGGTCGACGCCGGCGATGATCGAGAACGAGATCGCCTCGGGGATCAGCGCCAGCGCGACGACGAGGCCGGACAGCAGCTCGGTCCGCAGCACGCCGCCGGCGGGCAGGCGCGGGCGTCTCAGGCGGGGACGTGCGGGCAGGGCGATGGCGGGCATGGGCGGCGCTCCGGGGGCTCGGTGGGTCTGCCGGAACCTCACGCCCGACGGCGAGCAACCCTACCCGAACGTGAGGGTAGGGATAACGGTCTGATCTGTGAGGTCGCGCACAGAGTGCGCGCGAGGGGACGGCACCTCCGGCCCGATACGCTGTCGCTCGCGATGCCCTCCCCCGCCGAGCACTCCGCCGCCGCGCCGGCCGACCGCTCCGAGCGGATGCTGCAGATCGGCGAGGTTGCCGAGCGTGTGGCCCTCTCGCTGCGCACCGTCCGCTTCTACGAGGAGGAGGGCCTCGTCATCCCCGCGGCCCGCTCCGAGGGCGGCTTCCGCCTCTACACCGAGGAGCAGATCGAGCGCCTGCTGCTGATCAAGCAGATGAAGCCGCTCGGCTTCACCGTCGAGCAGATGCGCGAGCTGCTCGCCGCCCACGACCTCCTCGGCGACGACGCCGCGCCGGCCGCCGAGCGCGCCGCCGCCCGCGCCGCGATCGCCGACTTCGCCGCTCTCGCCGCCGCCCGCTGCGACGACCTCCGCGCCAAGCTCGCCAACGGCGAGCGGTTCGCCGCGCAGCTGCGCGCGCTGGCGGGCGGCTGAGGCGACGTCGGGCGCGACGCGGCGGGACGGAGCGGAGCGCCGCTCCGCTCCGCCGCGGCGCCTCGCCGTGTCAGTGCAGCGGCTGCCCAGCGGTCGCGCCGACGAGCTGGGCTTCCAGCGAACGGACCTCCTCGAGCGTGTGCATCTCCTCGTCGATGTTCTGTCTCAGCAGCGCGGCCACGTCCTCGCGGCCCATCGCTCTGGCGTTGAGGATCAGGTTCTCGTAGACGCCGATCTCGTGGTGCTCGACCTCGACGGCGCCCTGCAGCAGGACCGAGTCGACGAGCGCGTCGTCGCTCTTTCTGACGTTCGCCTTCGCCTCCTTCTCGAGCCCCTCGATCGCCGGGCAGGGCGAGTCGTCGATCTCCCAGCCCATCAGTCTGAACGCCTGCTCGATGTTCGCGACATGTCTGCGGGTCTCGTCCTGATGATGGCGGAACAGCGCCTTGACGCGCTCGTCCTGGGCGTGCTCGATGTTGTCGTCGAGGATGTCGAGAACCTTGTTCTCCATCTTCAACGTCGCGCCGAGCTTGTAGTTGTAGGCCTCCTCGGGCGTGTTCAAGTGCTCGAACATCGCTCGCTCCTTCCATTGCGGGGGTGCCGGCTCCGCTACCCGCCGCCTGCCCACGGAAACGTGCGATGCCGCCGTCACGGAGGCGGCGCGGAGCCGAGCCCGTCGTAGGCGACGAGCGTCAGGAACTCCGGCAGCTCGTCGCCGAGCGCGACCAGCTCGAGCAAGTCGCGCGCACGGGAGTCGTCGACCCCGGTGCGCGCGATCTCCTCGTCGAGCAGCGCGGTCACCAGCTCGTGCGTGACGACGCGGCCGTCGTCGAGCCGCGTGCCGTGGCGGATCCACTGCCACAGCTGCGCGCGGCAGATCTCGGCGGTCGCGGCGTCCTCCATCAGGCCGTCGATCGCGACCGCGCCGCGGCCGCTCAGCCACGACGACAGGTAGAGGTAGGCGACGCGGCAGGCGCCGCGCACGCCGCGCTCGGTGACGGCGCCCGGCGTCGCCGGAAGGTCGAGCAGCGCGCCGGCGTCGGCGGTCACGTCGTCGCGGCGGCGGTCGATCTGGTTGGGCCGCTCGCCGAGCACGGCGTCGAACGCCTCCTGCGCGACCACGACGACCGCCGGGTGGGCGACCCATGTGCCGTCGAAGCCGTCGCCGGCCTCGCGCCGCTTGTCGGCGCGGACCGCCTCGACGGCGCGCGCGGTCGCCTCCTCGTCGCCGCGCGACGGCACCAGCGCCGCCATCCCGCCCATCGCGAAGGCGCCGCGGCGGTGGCAGGTCGCGACGAGCAGGTCGGTGTAGGCGCGCATGAACGGGACGGTCATCTTCACGTCGACGCGGTCGGGCAGGACCATCTCGGGCCGGTCGCGGAAGCTCTTGATCGCCGAGAAGATGTAGTCCCAGCGGCCGGCGTTGAGGCCGTAGGAGCGCTCCCGCAGCGCGAACAGGATCTCCTCCATCTGGAAGGCCGCCGGCAGCGTCTCGATCAGGACCGTCGGGCGCACGGCGCCGTGCGGGAGGTCGAGCGCCTGCTCGATCCAGCTCAGCACGTCGTGCCACAGCGCCGCCTCGTCGTGGTGCTCGAGCTTCGGCAGGTAGAGGTACGGCGCCGAGCCGCGCTCCAGCAGCGCCCGCGCGTTGCGCAGCAGGTGGAGGCCGACGTCGAACAGCGCGCCGGCGATCGGCTCCCCGCCGACGAGCAGGTTCCCCTCCGGCAGGTGCCAGCCGCGCGGCCGCACCAGCAGCGTCGCCGTCCGCTCGCCGAGCTCGTAGCGACGCCCGTCGGGCTCCTCGTGGACGAGCGTGCCGGCGATCGCCTCGGTCAGGTTGAGCTGGCCGTCGAGCAGCAGGTCCCAGCGCGGCGTCGTCGCGTCCTCGAAGTCGGCCATGAAGCCGCGCGCGCCGGAGTTGAGCGCGTTGACGACCAGCTTCCGGTCGGTCGGGCCGGTGATCTCCACCCGCCGGTCTGCGTAGTCGGGGCGCGGCGGCGGAACCTGCCAGTCGTCGTCCTCGCAGATCGCGCGCGTCTCCGCCAGGAAGCCGCTCGGCGCCGGGCGCCCGCGCCGCGCCGCCAGCAGCGCGTCGCGGCGGGCGCCGAAGCGGCCGTGCAGCTCGGCGAGGAACGCGAGCGCGTCGGCCGACAGCAGCTCGGCGTCGCGCTCGTCGCGCGGCGGGCGGACCGGTGAGGCGGTTGCCCTCGACATCTCGCCAACCACCATAATCCGGCGGGCCGCCGGACGCGAGCCGCCGGGTCCGCGCGCGGCGGACGCCCGATGCGGTGAGGGCGCGCCTGTGCGCGGCGCACGGCCGCGGTCGCCGCGGCGGTGTCGTCCGCACAGCGCCGGCGCCCCGCCGCCGGAGAGGCTGCACGCCATGGGAGAGAACGTGACGGACCGGCGGCCGGCGCTCGACGTCGACTGGGTCGTGATCGGATCGGGCTTCGGCGGCAGCGTCAGCGCGATGCGGCTGGCGGAGAAGGGCTGGTCGGTGCTCGTGCTGGAGCGCGGCGAGCAGTTCCGCGACGCGAGCGAGATGCCGTCCAGCTCGTGGGACCTGCGCCGCTACCTGTACGCGCCCCGACTCGGGCTGCGCGGGCTGTTCCGGCTGTCGTTCTTCAAGGACGCGCTGGTGATGAGCGGCGCCGGCGTCGGCGGTGGCAGCCTCGTCTACGCGATGACGCTCTACGTCCCGCCGAGAGCGTTCTTCCACGACGCGCAGTGGGAGTCCCTCGGCGACTGGGAGGCCGAGCTGGCGCCGCACTTCGAGACCGCGCAGCGGATGCTCGGCGTCACCGACGTGACCGGCGACGACCCGGCCGACCAGCTGCTGAAGCGCTACGGCGAGGAGATCGGCGTCGGCCACACCTACCGCAAGGCGCGCGTCGGGGCCTACCTCGAGAACCCCGGCAGAGAGGTCGCCGACCCCTACTTCGGCGGCGACGGGCCGCACCGCATGGGCTGCCAGCACGAGGGGCGCTGCATGCTCGGCTGCCGCCACGGCTCGAAGAACTCGACCGACAAGAACTACCTCCACTTCGCGCAGCGCTGGGGCGCGCGGATCGAGGCCGGCCGCGAGGCGATCGGCCTGCGGCCGCTCGGTGCCGCGGACGGGAGCGACGGCTGGCTCGTCACCCACCGCCGCACCGGCCGCTCCGACCGCACCGCCCGCACGATCCGCGCCGGCGGCGTCGTGCTCGCCGGCGGCGCGCTGGGCACCAACGAGCTGCTCGCGCGCGCCCGCTTCGACGGCTCGCTGCCGCGGCTGTCGCGGCGGCTCGGCAAGCTGATCCGCACCAACAGCGAGGCCGTGCTGGTCGTGACGGTGCCGGAGGGCCGCGCGGAGGCGATCTCCAGGCGGGTCGCGATCACCTCGTCGATCTACCCCGACCCGCACACCCACGTCGAGACGGTCACCTACGGGGCCGGCGGCGGCGCGATCCGCGGCCTCTTCACCGTCCTCACCGGCGGCGGCAACCGGCTCACGCGGCCGCTCAAATGGCTGCGCCAGGTGGTCCGCCATCCCGGCTGGGTCGCCGAGCTGGTCTTCAAGCCGAGATGGGGCCAGCGCTCGATCGTCGTGCTCGTGATGCAGACGCTCGACAGCTCGATGGAGCTGACCTTCCGCCGCCGGCGGGGCGGCGGCGTGCGGATGCAGACCCGGCAGGACCCGGAGAGACCGAACCCGACCTTCATCCCGGTCGCCAACGCCTTCGCCGAGTGGCTGGCGCGCGAGACCGGCGGCGCGCCGGGCTCGTCGGTGCCGGAGGCGCTGTTCGGAATCCCGACGACCGCCCACATCCTTGGCGGCGCGGCGATCGGCGCGACGCCGGAGGAGGGCGTCGTCGACCGCGACCACCGCGTCTTCGGCTACGAGAACCTGCTCGTCTGCGACGGCGCGGCGGTGCCGGCCAACGTCGGCGTCAACCCGTCGCTGACGATCGCGGCGATGGCCGAGCGGGCGATGAGCACGGTCCCGGCCGCCCCGGGCGCGTCCGACGTCGTCCCGCTCGGCTCGCTCCCGATCCCCGGCCGCACCGCCGGCGGCGAGCCCGAGCCGGTCCCTCAGGAGGTGCCGTCGGCCGCCTGACGGGTCCGTGCGGCGCCGTCGCGCGTCGCGTCGAGCAGCGCGAGCGCCATCAGCAGCTCGGCGCCGCGCCCGGCGAGCGGGCCGCCGAGCAGCTCGGAGGCCCGCCGCAGCCGGTTGGCGACCGTGTTGTGGTGGATCCCGAGGTCGGCCGCGGCGGCGCGCAGGTTCGACTCGTGCAGCAGGTAGGAGCGGACCGTCTCTGCAAGCACGCGCGAGGCGGGGTCGCCGCCGGCGAGCGGGCCGAGCTGCCAGGCGACGAAGCGGCGGGCGTGCTCGGGATCGGCGCTCGCGAGCGCCTGCAGCGCGACCTGCTCGTAGCGGACGACCGCGCCCGGAGGCCGGCGCTCCAGCAGCGCGACGCGGCGGGCGTGCATCGCCTCGCGGTGGGCCCAGCGGAAGCCGTCGAGCCCGGCGTGCGCGCGCCCGACCGCGATCGAGACGCCGTCGGCGGCGACCGCGGCGAGCGGATCGCCGGTCGCGCCGCCGCGCGGCCCGCGCCCGCCACCCGATCCGCGCCCGCCGCCCGCTCCGGCGCCGCTCCCCTCCTCCGCCTCGATCGCCCACACCGCGACCGTCTCGCGGTCGACCGCGAAGCTGACCGACCGCCGCGCGCCGAGCGCGGCCGCGACGTCGGCGGCGAGCCGGCCGTGATCGGGCTGCTGCTCCCCGCCGGCCTCGCACCACCCGACGACGCAGCGGTGGGTCCGTGCGAGCGGGTAGCCGAGCCGGCTCTCGGCCAGCCGCAGGTCGACCGGGGCGCCGTCGAGCAGGTCGCGGATCGTGTCGGCCCGCACCGCCTCGCCGCTGCGCGCCCAGGCGCGGCGCTCCTGCTCGTGCAGCTCGACGACCCGCTCGGAGAGGACGTCGACCCACGCGAGCATGTAGCGGATCGAGCGGTCGAGCTCGTCGGCCAGCTCGTGCGGGTCGGCGCGGTCGCGCAGCAGCTCGGTCCACGCCTCCCAGAAGCCGCCCAGCGCCAGCCGGTAGGAGGCGGCGACCGTCTCGGCGCCGATGCCGCGGCGCGCGAGCAGGCGGACCCACTCCTCCGCCATCGTCCGCGGCGCGGCGCGCTCGGGCGCGATGCCGGCGGCGACCATCGACGTGAACAGCCAGATGTTGTCCGCGACGCTGTGGCGGGTCGCATCCGCGATCTCCTCGTCGGCGCCGAGCGGCAGCGTCGCGAGGATCCGGTCGGTCACGGCGTTCGCGAGCAGGCCGACGCGGTCGCCGTCGTCGGCGAGCTCTGCCGCGAGCTCCCTCCACGCCCCGGGGGTCACGGCGTGCGATGGTACCCCGCCGCGACGGGCCGGATGTGCGCTTCGCACACGGCCGCGCCGTGCCGGGCGGTGACGATCGGAGACCATGTCGACCACCGTCTCCGCAGCGCCGCGGCCCGCGCCGGAGCCGACCGGCCCCTCCCGCCGGATCGGGCTCCCGCCCGCCGCGTTCGACCAGGCGAGCGGGCTCATCCGCCGCCGAACCCTCGACGGGGGCGGCGCGATCCGCGTCCGGACCTGCGAGGCGGCGTCGTGAGGGTCGCGATCGTCGGCGCGGGCTTCAGCGGCATCGAGTGCGCCCACCGACTGCGGCTGGCCGGCCACGAGTACACGATCTTCGAGCGCTCCGACGACCTCGGCGGCGTCTGGAACGACAACACCTATCCGGGCGCCGCCTGCGACGTCCCCTCCTACCTCTACTCGTTCTCGTGGGCGCAGCGGCGCGACTGGTCGCGTCCGTGCTCACCGCAGGCGGAGATCCAGCGTTACCTGCGCGAGGTCGCCGAGCGCGACGGGATCCTGGCGCGGATCCGCTTCGGCTGCGAGATCGCCGAGGCGCACTGGGACGAGCGGGCGCTGTCGTGGACGCTCACGACTGCCGCCGGCGAGCGGCACGTCGCCGACGCGCTCGTGCTCGCCTGCGGCCAGCTCAACCGCCCCGCCTATCCCGACATCCCCGGCGCCGACGCGTTCGCCGGGCCGGCCTTCCACTCGGCCCGCTGGGACCACGACGTCGACCTGCGCGGCAGACGGGTCGCGGTGATCGGCACCGGCGCGAGCGCGATCCAGTTCGTGCCGGTGCTGGCGCAGCAGGCGGCGCGCGTCGACCTCTACCAGCGCACCGCGCCGTACCTGCTGCCGCGCCGCAACCCGGCCTACCCGGCCGCGGTGCGAACGGCGATCCGACGCGTCCCGGGGCTGCAGCGGTTGCGCCGCTACGGGATGTGGGGCGTGATGGAGACGTTCATCCTTGGCTACACGAAGCTGCCGCCGCTGAAGGCGGCCTTCCGCCTCTGGTCGGCCGGCTTCATGCGCCTGCAGCTGCGCGACCGCGAGGTGCGCCGCAAGGTCTGGCCCAGACACGAGTTCGGCTGCAAGCGGATCCTCTTCAGCTCGACCTACCTGCCGGCGCTGCAGCGGCCGAACGTCGAGGTCGTGACCGAGCGGGTCGAGCGGATCGACGCCGACGGGGTGCGCACCGCCGACGGCGTCCACCGGCCGGTCGACGCGATCGTCTGGGGCACCGGCTTCCACGCCGACGAGCCGGTCGTGCCGCTGCGCGTCCACGGCGCCGGCGGCGGCGAGCTGCAGGCGGCGTGGCGCGACGGCGCCCGCGCCCACCTGGGGATCACCGTCGCCGGCTTCCCCAACCTGTTCCTGATGTACGGGCCGAACACCAACCTCGGCGTCGGCTCGATCGTCGCGATGATCGAGGCGCAAGCCGGCTACGTCGTCAGCGCGCTCGCGCTGCTGGCGCGCGCCGGCGGCGGCGCGCTGTCGGTGCGGCCGGAGGTCGAGCGCGCCTCGACCGAGGCCGTCCAGACGCGCCTCGACGGCTCGGTCTGGACCCGGTGCCAGAGCTGGTACCGCAAGGACGGCGACGGCCGCGTCGTCGGCAACTGGCCGGGCTTCATGCTCGAGTACGTCCGCGCGGTCGCGCATGCCGACGCCGCCGACTTCCAGCTGGTCGGGGCGCCGTCCGCGGAGGAGGCGACGCCGCCGTCCGCCCCGGCGCCGGCGGGGTGACGCGGCTCGCCGGCGAGCTCACCGCCACCTCCGGGGTCGCGGCGCCCGCGGCGGGCGCCTGCCTCTTTCGGCCGCCTGCTCCCGTTCGACGTGGCGTCGGCGGCGTGCGGAGCCGCGAGCAAGCGCCTCGACGCGGCGCAGCGCTTGCCGGTTCGGCAAGCGCCCTTGGCAGATCGCCCCGCCGCTGCCACGTTGGTCACATGGACACGACATGGGACTGCATCGTCGTCGGCGGCGGGGCCGCCGGCCTCAGCGCCGCGCTCGCGCTCGGGCGGGCGCGGCGGCGGACGCTCGTCGTCGACGCGGGCGCTCAGAGCAACCTGCCGGCGCACGGGATCGGCGGCCTGCTCGGCCACGACGGCCGCCCGCCGGCCGAGCTGTACGCGCTCGGCCGCCGCGAGCTGGCGGCGTACCCCTCCGTCGAGGTCCGCGACGGCGAGGTCGTCGCCGGTGAACGCCGTGACGGCGGCGGCTTCCAGCTGGAGCTGGCCGACGGCCGCCGCGAGACGGCACGGCGGGTGCTGCTCGCGACCGGGATGGACTACCGCCCGCCGGAGCTGCCCGGGATCGCCGAGCGCTGGGGCCGCTCGGTCTTCCACTGCCCCTTCTGCCACGGCTGGGAGGTGCGCGAGCGACCGCTCGCCGTGCTCGACCGCGGCGAGGACGGCGCCCGCCGCGCCGTGCTGCTGCGCAGCTGGAGCGACGAGGTCACGCTGCTCGCCGACGGCCCGGCCGGGCTCTCCGACGACGACGCGCGCCGGCTCGACGCGCTCGGCGTGACGGTCGACGAGCGCCCCGTCGCCGGGCTGCGCGGCACCGGCGACGCGCTGGAGGCCGTCGAGTTCGCCGACGGGGGCGAGCTGCGCTGCGAGGGCCTGCTCGTCCCCGTGACGCTCCACCAGCGCTCGCCGCTCGCCGAGCAGCTCGGCGCCGTCTCCGCCTCCGCCGGCCTCGCCGCCGACGCGGTCGTCGTCGACCCGTTCAACCAGACCGACGTCCCCGGCCTCGCCGCCGCCGGCGACCTCACCGGTGCGATGCCCTCCGTCGCCAACGCCGTCGCCGCCGGCGCCCAAGCCGCCGCCTTCGTCGTCCACGGCCTGATGGACGAACAGGCCGCCGGCGAGCCGGTCGGGGTCTCCGACGACCGGGCCCGGCGCTAGCCGACCGTGATGTCGATGTCGCGGTCGGGTGCGGCGATGGCAGCCCTGGCAGCGGCGTGCAGCGCATCGCCGTCGAGGCCGAACTCGCGTGCAGCCGTGCCAAGCCCGTCGAGCCCGACGACATCGCACGCTATGACCTCCACGAATACGGCTCTGCCGTCGCGGACGCCGACGATCACGTTGGGCGCGACCTCAGTGACTCGCCGATGGGAGGCATCGGCTTCGAGGCTGATCGCGAGCGATCTCGCCTCGCTGTCGTAGTGGGCGAGCATGCTTGGTGCGCGATCCTACCGGCCGGAAACGCCGACAACCGGCGTTCGCTGCGCCGAGCGTCGGACGGTGCGACGGCGTCGCGATCGCCGCCGCATCGAGGTGATCGACCATCGAGCGGCCCGTTCGCAGCTCAGGATCCAGACGGTCATGCGACGCGCTCCAGCTCGACCGACGTGGGGCTGCGATCGCCCAGCCCGATCGCCTCCAGCGCCCTGGTCGTCACGTCGACCATCGCACGCACAGCCGCAGCCTCGCCGTTCGCCTCGGTCGCGAGCACCACTCGCACCCCGGCACGATCGTCAGCCGGCCCGTCGAGTATCGGCCCCGTGTCGGTATGCGTGTCCAGCCACGACAACAGCCGCATCCACGCCTCGTCCCGCCCATCCGGGAACGACGGCACCCCGACCCACCCACGGAACTCGCTCATCCGCCGACCCTAGCCGACGATCGCCGGCAGCAGCGAGGCATGTGCCCACTTCGTTCACTCCGAGAGATCGACCGCAGGTCCAGCCGCCGCCTCACCCCCTCGCCGGCCGGCCGTCCGCCGGCTCGGCGCCGTCGCCGCCGTCGGCGGCGTGGAGCATGTGGAGCCGCAGGGCGAGGTGGAGCTCGAGGACGCGCGAGGGGTCGTTCCAGCCGGGCAGCAGCGAGGTCACCTTGTCGAGCCGCTGGCGGAGCGTGTTCGGGTGGATGTGGAGCGCGGCGGAGGCGGCGGTCGTGCTGTGGCCGCAGTCGAAGTAGGTCAGCAGCGTGCGCACCAGCTCGGTGCCGCGCCGCTCGTCCCAGCGCGCGAGCGGGGCCAGCTCACGCTCGACGTAGCCGCCGACCTGGGCGCGGCCCTGGCCGCTCAGCAGCAGCGCGTACGGCGCGAGCGCCGTCTCGCTCGCGCAGTCGCCCTCGCGGCCGAGGCTGACGAGCAGCCGCAGGCAGCGGCTGGCGCGGCGGTGGGCGCCGGGCAGCTGGGCCGGCTCGCCGGCGAGCGCGATCGCGGCCGTCACCGGCGCCCGCGCGGCCGCGGCGAGGTCGGCGTGGACGCGCGCGGCGCTCGTCTCGGCGTCGTCGGCGGCGACGATCGCCGCCAGCTCGCCGTTGAACGCCCCGACCAGGCCGCGGCCGCCGAGCGCGGCGCGCGCGACCTGCGCGAAGCGCGGCTCGCGCGCCTGCTCCAGCCGCAGCGCGACCACCGCCAGCGGCTGGTCGAGCGGAAGCCCGTGACGGCGCGCCTCGCGGCCGAGCGCCTCGGGATCGGCGTGGGGCTGCGTCAGCAGACCGTTGACGAGGTCGCCCATCGCGCGCTGCTCGGCGGCGACGACCCGCTCGCGCGACAGCAGCACGAGCGCGACCATCACCGCGGCGCGCTCCAGCATGCGGACCTGCGGCGGCGACAGCGGCCCGTCGCGTAGCAGCACCAGCCCGCCCTCGCCGCCGCTCGGCGCCGCCGTCGAGGCCGCCCACGCGCCCTCGGCCTCCAGCCGCAGCGAGCGCCCCAGCTCGGCCGAGCGCCGCAGCCCGTCCCGCAGCGCGTCGCTCAGCTCGCCGCCCGCGCCGACGCCGCTGCTAGAGCCGATGCCGTCGCCGCCGCTGGAGCCGACACCGCCGCCACCGCCGCCGCCGGCGCCACCGCCGCCGCTGGAGCCGACACCACCGCCGCCGCTGGAGCCGGCGCCGTCGTCGCCGCCCGAGCGCGCGAGCGGCTCGCCGGCGTCGCCGACGACGATCACCTCGCCGCCGAGCTCGCGCGCGACGACGTCGGCCAAGTCGGCCAGCTCGCCGCCGGCGGCGAGCAGCGCGGTCAGCTGCTCGTGGACGTCGGCGGCCGACTGGATCTCCAGCGTGCGCGCCTGCAGCGCCGCGTTCGCGCGCCGCTCGCGCAGCAGCGCGTCGCGGCTCTCCTGGAAGAGGCGGGCGTTCTCGATCGCGGCGGCTGCGAGCGCGCCGAGCGAGTCGAGCAGCGCGATCTGCTCGGGCGCGTAGGCGCGCGGGTAGCGGTCGGCGACGAACAGCACGCCGATCACCGCGTCGTCGGCCATCAGCGGCACGCCGAGCAGCGACTCGATCCCCTCGGCGAGCACGCCGTGGTCGATCCGGCCGCTGTGCCGGAAGCGGTCGTCGTCGGCGTAGTCGCTGGAGAAGCGGGGCCGCTTGTCGGCGGCGACGAGGCCGCAGATGCCGACGCCGGCCGGCACGCGGATGCGGCGGAAGTCGTCGGAGAAGGAGCCGTCGGTCGCGCGCACGTAGAAGTCGTCGCGCTCGCGGTCGTGGATCGACAGGTAGCCGACGTCGCTCGACAGCAGTTGCCGGGCACGGCGGACGATCGCGCCCAGCACCCGGTCGACGTCGCGCAGCGCGGTCAGGTCGTGCGCCGTCTCGTACAGCGCCAGCAGCTCCCGCTCGCGGGTCCGATGGCGCTCGAGCTGGCCGAGCACCTGCAGCGCCAGGTCGACGTCGGCCCGCTCCCCCGCGCCGGCGCCGTCGGCGAGCGCCCGCAGCCGCTCTGCCGGCTCGCCTCGGGCGAGCAGCTCGAGCGCTGCTCTCGGCACGGCGTTGGTGGCGCGGTCGCGTCTCTGCATCACGGGAACCTGTGACGGACCGCGCTCCTCGACGCGGCACCGACAGCGGAGGATTCACCATAGTGCATCGCCAACAGTGGACATCGACACATTGCGACCGGGTGTCGGGCGGCCGTAGCGTTGCGGCAGTCCCGCCGAACCTCCCCCGGCGGCGGGAGACCTTCCGGTTCTGAGGAGAGCTATGCGGATCAAAGTGGGAGTGGACGTCGGCGGCACGTTCACCGATACGGTGGTGTCGGCCGGCAGCGAGCTGATCCGGGCCAAGGCCTACTCGACCAAGGACGTCACGAGCGGCATCCTCGCCGTGCTCGGACGGGCGCGCGAGCAGCTTGAGCTCGACGAGGCGACCTTCTTCGGCTCGATCGAGAAGTTCGTGCTCGGCAACACGATCGTCACGAACGTGATCGACGAGCTGCGCTTCCCGTCGGTCGGCCTGCTGACGACCGCCGGCTTCAAGGACACGCTGCGGATCGCGCGCTCCAACCGCGGCCCCTCGCGCGACGCCCACGCCAACAGCGCCCCGCCGGAGATCGTCGACCGCCGGCGGATCGCCGAGGTCGCCGAGCGCGTCGACGTCGAGGGCGTCGTGCTGCGCGAGCTCGACCGCGAGCAGGCGCGCGCGGCGATCGCCGGCCTGCTCGACCAGGGCGTCGAGGCGATCGCGATCTGCTTCCTGTGGTCGTTCAAGAATCCCGCCAACGAGCAGGCCGCGGCGGCGCTCGTGCGCGAGCTGGCGCCCGACCTGCCGGTGACGCTCTCCTCCGAGCTGGCGCCGGTCTACCGCGAGTACGAGCGGATGGTCACGACCGTCCTCGACGCCGCCTGCAAGCCGGTCGTCGCCGAGCACTTCGCCCAGCTCGACGCGGCGCTGCGCGAGCGCGGCCTGCGCAGCGGGCTGAAGCTGATGCAGGTCGACGGCGGCTTCCTGTCGGTCGACGAGGCCGGCAAGACGCCGATCAAGATGTTCAACTCCGGCCCGGTCGGCGGCGTCGAGGGCGCGCGCCGGCTCGGCGACCAGCTCGGCCTCAGACGGGTCGTGACCGCCGACATGGGCGGCACCAGCTTCGACGCGGCGATCATCAGCGACGGCGCCTACCGCGTCCTGCCGCGCGCCGAGATGGGCCAGTTCCCGACCGCGCTGACGGCCGTCGACATCAGCTCGATCGGCGCCGGCGGCGGCTCGATCGCGTGGATCGACTCGCGCGGGCTGATGCGCGTCGGGCCCACGAGCGCCGGCTCGGTGCCCGGCCCCGCCTGCTACGCCCGCGGCGGCGAGGAGCCGACCGTCACCGACGCGACCGTCGCGATGGGCCTGATCGACCCCGGCTACTTCCTCGGCGGCACGATCGCGCTCGACCGCGACCGCGCCCGCGCGGCGATCGAGCGGGTCGCGACGCCGCTGCGCTACGACGTCGACGAGGCCGCCGCCGGCATCTACCGGCTGACGACCGTCCAGATGGCGAACGCGATCCGCGCGCTGACCGTCAACCGCGGCCACGACCCGCGCGAGTTCACGATGGTCTCCTTCGGCGGCGCGTGCGGCCTGTTCGCGGCCGAGATCGCGCGCGAGTGCGACGTCGCCCGCCTTGTCGTGCCGGCCGCGGCGTCGGTCTTCTCCGCCTTCGGGCTGCTCCACTCCGACTCGATCTTCACCGCGGTGCAGACGACGCCGTGGAGCTTCGCGCAGAGCGCCGAGGAGCTGGAGCGCGCCTTCGCCGCGCTGGAGGCGCGCGTGCAGGAGTGGTTCGGCGCCGACCAGATCGCGCCCGACGCCCGCGAGCTGGTGCGCGAGGCCGACATGAAGTTCGCCGGCCAGGTCTTCGAGGTCACCTCGCAGCTGCCGGCCACCGCCTTCACCGACGACCTCAAGGCGGCCGTGCGCGAGCGCTTCGTCGCCGACTACGAGGCCGAGTTCGGCGAGGGCACCGCCTGGACCGAGGCCGAGGTGCTCGTCACCAACACGCGCGTGAAGGGGATCGGCCGCTTCGGCGCCGGCGACCCGGCGCCCGTGAAGCTGCTGCTCGACGACGACGGCGGCCAGCGCCGGCGCGAGATCGTCGAGCCGATGACCGGCCGCCGCCGCGAGGTCGAGGTCCACCGCGGCCTGCCGCTCGGCGAGCGCCGCGCGGGCCCCTGCATCGTCGAGGAGCCCGACACCAACCTCTACGTGCCCGACGGCGCCGCGATCGAGCGTGACGCGCAGGCCAACTACATCATCGACCTGCCGGCGCGCGGCTGAGCGCCCGGGCTGCGAGGAGAGACAGAGATGAGCACGATCGACACCGCCGCCCCCACCGCGCCCCGCGGCGCGCAGGCGCACGATCCCGTCACGCTCGAGGTCATCCGGATGCGGCTCGACGCGATCGTCGACGAGATGGCGATCGCGATGATGCGCTCGTCGGGCTCGCCGGTGATCACCGAGTCGGGCGACTTCAACACCGCCCTCTTCGACGCCGAGGGCCGCATCTACGCGTACTCCAACTACGTCCAGTTCCACATCGGCTCCGCCAGCGTCGCGCTGAGGGGCCTGCTCGACGCCGTCCCGCTGGAGGAGATGCGGCCCGGCGACGCCTTCATCTCCAACGACTCGCACACCGCCGGCTCGACCCATCCGCCCGACGTCTCGGTGATCTCGCCGATCTTCCACGACGGGCGGGTCGTCGGCTTCGCGCAGTCGCAGGCCCACCTGCTCGACATCGGCGGGATGAACCCCGGCGGCTTCGCGCCGAGCGCCGTCGACTGCTTCGCCGAGGCGCTGCGGATGCCGCCAGGCGTCAAGTGCTACGACGCCGGCGAGCCGGTCGAGTCGGTCCGCCGCATGATCGTCAACAACGTGCGGCTGCCCGTCCCCTTCTGGAACGACGTGCGCAGCCTCGTCGCCTCCAACAACACCGGCGCCCGCCGCCTCGCCGCGACGATCGACGAGTTCGGCGCCGACACCTTCGCGCGCTACGCCGAGCTGGCACTGGAGGCGGCCCGCCAGGTCGTCGCCGAGCGGATCGGCCGCCTGCCCGACGGCGTCTACGAGGCGAGCGAGTGGCAGGAGGGCGACGGCAAGGTCGCCGACCTGCTGGAGATCCACTGCCGCATGACCGTCGACGGCGAGCGGCTGACCTTCGACTTCTCCGGCTCCAGCCCGCAGGTCGCCGGCTTCGTCAACTGCTCCTACGGCGCGCTCGTCGGCAGCGTCGCCAGCGGGATGAACCCGGTGCTCGCGTGGGACCTGCCGTTCAACCAGGGCGTGCTCGGGCCGGTCGAGATCCTCGCCGCGGAGGCGAGCATCGTCAACCCGGACGTGCCGGCGCCGGCAAGCAACGGCCACCTCACCGTCGGCGGCCGCGTCACCCGCCTCGTGACGCTGCTGCTCAACCGCGTCGTCGAGCGCAGCGACGACCCCGAGCTGCGCGGCCGCGCCCAGGGCATCTGGGCCGACTCGTGGACCGGCGGCATCTCCGCCGGCACCCGCACCGACGACGGCGAGTACTTCGTCCTCTTCAACATGGACGGCGGGCTGATGGGCGCCGGCGCGCAGGCGACCGGCGACGGCCTCGACGGCTCGGGCATGACGACGCAGATCAGCAACATGGTCCCCGACGTCGAGATGAACGAGCTGATGTATCCCGTCCTCTACCTGTGGAAGCGGGTCGACGCGGCGACCGGCGGCCCGGGCGCGCAGCGCGGCGGGCTCGGCGTCGACTACGCCTGGACGCTGCGCCGCTGCGACGAGGTCCTGCACACCGTCTTCTGCCCCTGCGCCCAGGTGCCGGCCGGCGGCTACGGCGGCGCCTACCCGGGCGGCGGCGGCGAGCAGAGCATCCTGCGCGAGGTCGACGTCGACGGCGCCTTCGCGCGCGGCGAGGCCGCCGACCCCGAGCGGCTCGCGCCGCGCGAGACCGAGCTGCTGGAGCTGGTCCAGCAGGGCCTGACGATCCGCGCCGGCGACGTCTTCCGCCAGCGGATCGCGGGCGGCGGCGGCTACGGCGACCCGCTCCTGCGCGACCCGGCGGCGGTCGCCGCCGACGTGCGCGACGGCTACGTCACCGCGGCCGCCGCCGAGGCCGCCTACGGCGTGGCGCTCGACGGCGAGGGCGCCGTCGACCAGGCCGGGACCGAGCGGCTGCGGGCGCGGGCGCGGGCCGAGCGCCTCGGCCGCGAGCCGGCCGCGGTCGCGATCCGCAGCCTCGCCGAGCTGCGCCGCGGCGAGCAGGGCGCCGGCTCGCTCTGCCAGCGCGGCGGCGACGGCTGGGAGTGCCGCGTCTGCGGGACCGGCCTCGGCGCCGGCGAGGAGTGGGCCGAGGGCGCGGTGCTGCGGCGGACGAGGGCCGCCGAACGGCTCGGCGAGCTCGGCGTGCGCGTCCGCCCCAACGACGCCGTGCGGCTCGACGAGCACCTCTGCCCCGGCTGCGGCACCGCGCTCGACGTGCGCGTGACGGTGGAGCGTGCGGCGTGAGCACGCGCACCGACTGGCAGGCCGCGCTCGACGCCGTCGCGGGCGCGCCGCGGCGGCAGGGGCCGCTGCGCGGCGTCACCGTGCTCGACGTCACGCGCGTCGTCGCCGGCCCCTACTGCGCGATGCTGCTCGGCGACCTCGGCGCGACCGTCATCAAGGTCGAGAACCCCGCCGAGCCCGACTACGCGCGCGACTTCCCGCCGTTCGTCGGCGACGGCGGCGACCGCTTCAGCGGCTTCTTCGCGCAGTACAACCGCAACAAGCTCGGCATCACGCTCGACCTCAAGTCGCCCGACGGCCAGGCGCTGCTGCGCGAGCTGGTGCGGCGCAGCGACGTGCTGGTCGAGAACTTCCGCGCCGGCACGATGGAGCGGCTGGGACTCGGCTACGCGTCGCTGCGGGAGGAGAACCCGGCGCTCGTCTACACGGCGATCTCCGGCTTCGGGCAGTACGGCCCCAGCTCGCGCAAGCCGGCCTACGACAACAGCGGCCAGGCGACCGGCGGGCTGTGGTCGATGAACGGCTATGCCGACCGCGAGCCGGTCCGCGTCGGCACGATCATCGGCGACCTGTCGGCGTCGCTCTACGCCGCCTTCGGCACCGTCGCGGCGCTGCGCGAGGCCGAGCGGACCGGCGTCGGCCAGCTGGTCGACGTCAGCCAGCAGGACGCCGTCCTGTCGCTGACCGAGACGGCCGTCGTCGACTACACCGTCGCCGGCAGGGTCGCCGGCCCGCTCGGCAACGACCACCCGTTCGTGCGGCCGTACGGCCTCTTCCCCTGCAAGGACGGCCACGTCTTCTTCGGCGGCTACACGCAGAAGCTGTGGCGCGAGAGCTGCGAGCTGTTCGGGGCGCCGGAGCTGGTCGACGACCCCGAGATCGCGACGATGGAGCAGCGCTTCGACGAGGAGGTCTACCAGCGGCGCGTCAAGCCGATCGTCGAGGGCTGGTTCGCCTCCCGCACGAAGGCCGAGCTGGAGGCGATCGCCGGCGACCGGATCCCGCTCAGCGCCGTCAAGGACATCGGCGAGGTCGTCGCCGACCCGCAGGTCGCCGCGCGCGAGATGGTCGTCGACGTCGACTACCCGGGCGGCGCGGTCGGGATGTTCGGGCTGCCGGTGAAGCTGAGCGAGACGCCTGGCGACCCGCGCGCGCAGGCGCCGACGCCCGGCCAGCACAACGACGACGTGCTCGGCGGCGCGCTCGGCCTCTCCGCCGAGCGGCTCGCCGAGCTGCGCGCACGGGGGACGATCTGATGGCGATCGCCTACGAGGTCGCCGACGGGATCGCCGAGATCCGCTTCGACCGGCCCGAGAAGCTCAACGCGCTGACGCTCGCGATGTACGACCAGCTCGGCGAGGCGTGGAGGGCGGCGCGCGACGACGACGCCGTCCGCGTCGTGCTGCTGACCGGCGCCGGCGAGCGCGCCTTCTGCGTCGGCGCCGACCTGACCGAGTCGATCCCGGCGCTCGCCTCCGACCAGTTCGACATCTCGCGCTGGGACCCGGCCCACCTCAAGGACGCCCCGTTCCACAAGCCGATCGTCGCCGCCGTCAACGGCCTCTGCCTCGGCGGCGGCTTCGAGCTGCTGCTGGCGACCGACATCCGCATCGCCGCCGCCGACGCCAGCTTCGGCTTCCCGGAGCCGACGATGGGCTTCGTGCCGGCCGGCGGGACGCTCGTGCGGCTGCAGCGCCAGATCGGCTACGCGGCCGCGATGGAGCTGCTGCTGACCGGCGAGCGCTTCGACGCCGAGCACCTGCTGCGGGTCGGCGTGCTCAACCGCGTCGTCGCGCCCGGCGAGCTGCACGCGACCGCGCGCGGCGTCGCCGAGCGGATCGCGTCGCTCAGCGCCCAGGCGGTCCAGACGACGAAGCAGAGCGTGCTGGAGCTGGCCGACCTGCCGCTCGCCGACGCGTTCGCGCGCGAGGCGCGGCTCGGCCAGAGGACCTTCACCAGCGACGACGCGCGCGAGGGGCTGCGGGCCTTCGCCGAGCGCCGCGCACCGGACTTCCGCGGCTCCGCCGAGCGCTGACCGCGACCGACATCAGGGAGAGAAGCAATGCCTGTCAACAGCCGCCTGCCCGGCTTCTACAAGCTCGCGCTCGACGAGCGCTTCGCCGCCCTCGCGGAGGCGAGCGACGCCGACCCGGCGGTGCTCGACGACCTGCGTCCCGCGCACGAGGCGATCCTGCCGATCGCCGACGGGATGGTCGAGAACGCCGTCGGGCTGATGCCGGTCCCGCTCGGGGTCGGCGCCAACTTCCGCGTCAACGGCCGCGACCTGCTCGTGCCGATGGCGACCGAGGAGCCGTCGGTGATCGCCGCCGCCAGCAACCTCGCCCAGGTCGCGCGCGAGCACGGCGGCTTCTTCTGCTCGACCAGCGCGCCGCTGATGATCGCCCAGATCCAGGTGCTCGACGTCGCCGACCCGCACGGCGCCAGCCTGCGCCTCCACGAGCGCCGCGACGAGCTGCTCGCCGCCGCCGACGCGCAGGACCCGGTGCTGGTGCGGCTCGGCGGCGGCGCGCGCGAGCTGCAGGTGCGGGTCGTCGACGGCGCCGAGCAGCGCCACGTCGTCGTCCACCTGATCGTCGACGTCGGCGACGCGATGGGCGCCAACGCCGTCAACACGATGGCCGAGGCGCTCGCGCCGCGGATCGCCGAGATCGCGCGCGGGCGCGTGCTGCTGCGGATCCTCTCCAACAAGGCCGACCTCCGCCTCGCGCGGGCGCGCGCCGTCTTCGACGCCGGCAAGCTCGGCGGCGCCGAGGTCGTCGACGGGATCGTCGACGCCTATCGGCTCGCCTTCGACGACCCCTACCGCGCGGCGACGCACAACAAGGGGATCATGAACGGCATCAGCGCCGTCGTGCTGGCGACCGGCAACGACACCCGCGCCGTCGAGGCCGGCTGCCACAGCCACGCGGTCCGCGACGGCCGCTACACGACGCTGTCGCACATGGAGCGCGACGCCGACGGCAACCTCGTCGGCACGCTCGAGGTGCCGATGCCGGTCGGCCTCGTCGGCGGCGCGACGAAGACCCACCCGACCGCCCGCGCCGCGGTCAGGCTGCTCGGCGTCGAGACCGCCGCCGAGCTGGCGCAGGTCGTCGTCGCGGTCGGGCTGGCGCAGAACGTCGGCGCACTGCGCGCGCTCGCGACCGAGGGGATCCAGCGCGGCCACATGACGCTCCACGCGCGTAACATCGCGATCGCGGCCGGCGCGACGGCGGAGGAGGTCGACGCGGTCGTGCGGCGACTCGTCGCCGAGGGCACCGTCCGCGCCGACCGCGCCGAGGCCGCGCTCGCCGAGCTGCGCGCGGGGGCGCCGGCGTGAGCGGGCCGTGGGCGCTGCCGGCCGCCGACCTGCGCGCAGAGGCGCCGGCGTGAGCGCCCCGTGGACGCTGCCGGCGGCCGTCGAGCTGCGCGACGTCGGGCCGCGCGACGGGCTGCAGGTCCACCGGCCGCTGCCGCTCGAGCAGCGGGCGCGGCTGGTGCGGGCGCTGGCTGCGGCCGGGCTGAAGCGGATCGAGGTCGGCGCCTTCGTCTCGCCGAGAGCGGTCCCGGCGATGGCCGGCAGCGGCGAGCTGCTGGAGCTGCTGGGGCCGCTGCCCGGCGTCACGCGCGCGGCGCTCGTTCCCAACGCGCGCGGCGCCCGCGACGCGCTCGCGGCCGGCGCCGACGAGCTGACGGTGACCGTCTCGGCGTCGGAGGGCTACAGCCGCAGCAACACGAACATGTCTCGCGCCGAGGCGCTCGCGCAGGTGGAGGCGATCGGCGCGCTCGCGGGCGATGCCGGCGTGCCGGTCGACGTCGTCATCTCCTGCGCCTTCGGCTGCCCGTACGAGGGCGACGTCGCGCCGGCGGAGGTGGCCCGGATCGCCGCCGCCGCGCGCGCCGCCGGCGCCGCGCGGATCACCTGCGCCGACACGACCGGGCTGGCGACGCCGCCGCGGGTCGCCGCGCTCGTCGGCAAGCTGGGCGCGGAGATCGGCCTCCACTTCCACGAGACGCGCGCGACCGGCCTCGTCAACGCGTGGGCCGGCCTGACGCTCGGCGTGGCGCGCTTCGACAGCTCCGTCGGCGGCCTCGGCGGCTCCCCGTTCGCGCCCGGCTCGGCCGGCAACGTCGCGACCGAGGCGCTCGTGCATCTATTCGAGGCGGCCGGCGTCGCGACCGGCGTCGACCTCCCCGCCCTCCTCGACGCCTCGCGGATGCTCGCCGAGCTGGTCGGCGAGCCCCCGACCCCCCTCGCCCGCCACGGCGGAGGCTGAGCGCCCCGCCCCGCCCCGCCCCGCCCGGCGCAGCACGCCGCCGTGGGCTCGCGCCCCGCGCCTCGCGCGCCCGCGCCCCGCGCCGCGCCTCGCGCGCCCCGCGCCGCGCCTCGCGCGCCCCGCGCCTCGCGCGCCCGCGCCGCGCCCCGCGCCCCGCGCCCCGCGCCCCGCACCCCGCACCCCGCGCCCCGCGCCCCGCGCCCCGCGCCCCGCGCCCCGCGCCCCGCGCCCCGCGCCCCGCGTGAGAGGATCGGCGCGTGGAGGATGCGAGACCCGATCGCCTGCGCGCGCTGCTCGACGCCGTGCTCGACGCGGTCGGGCGGCCGGCCGGCGGGGCGGCGGTGGCAGGGCGGGCGCACTTCAGCCGCTTCCACTTCGACCGGCTGGTGGCGGCCGGCGCCGGCGAGCCGCCCGCGACGCTGCGCCGCCGCGTGCTGCTGGAGCGGGCCGCGTGGCAGCTGCTCCAGGGGGCGACCGTCACCGACGCGGGGATCGACGCCGGCTACGGCTCGACCGAGGCCTTCTCGCGCGCCTTCGCGCGCCTCCACGGGATCGCGCCGAGCCGCTTCGCGAGCGCCCGCGGCGACTTCCGCGTCGCGGCGCCGAACGGGATCCACTTCCACCCGCCCGCCGGCCTGGTCGCCCACGCGCGCGACCGCAACCGCGACTCCACCCGCGACCACGACCTCGGCTCCGCCGCCGACCGCGGCTCCACCCGCCACCACCACCTCGGCGACGACCACGAGCGCCACCACCACCTCGGCGACGACCACGAGCGCGGCCGCTGCGACGACCGCCACCGCGGTCCCGACCGCGCCGGCGGCGTTCACGGCTCCCCGACCCGAGGCGCACCCGACGGCCTGACCGACCGGATGCTCGAGCACGACCGCTGGCTGACCGGCCGCCTGATCGAGCGCGCGGCGCTGCTGACCGACGATCAGCTCGACCGCGAGCTGCGGCCGGGGCACGTCGTGCTGAGCTTCGACGGCCCAGAGCCGAGCGCGCGGGCGATGCTCGACCGGCTCGTCTGGACCAAGGAGGTGTGGACGGCCGCGATCGGCGGGACGGCGCTGCCGCCGGCGGGCGACCGCACGATCGCCGCCCTCCGCACCCGCTTCGCGGCCGCCGGCGACGCCTTCGTCGCGCTGGCGCGGCGGATCGCCGAGCGCGGCCAGTGGGACGACCTGTTCGTCGACGCGCTCTGCGACCCGCCGCAGAGCTTCACCTTCGGCGGCGCCGTCGCGCACGTGCTGACGTTCAGCGCCCATCGCCGCGAGGTGCTCGCCGGCGTGCTGGCCGAGCTCGACGGCCGCGAGCGCGAGCCCGGCTGCCCGCTCGAATGGGAGCGCGCCCGCGTCGCCCCCGCCCCGCGCGCCGCCGCCGAGCTGCGCGGCACGACCTGACCACCCGCACCTCGCCCCGCGCCCGCGTCGCCCCCGCCCCGCACGCCGCCGCCGAGCTGCGCGGCACGACCTGACCACCCGCACCTCGCCCCGCGCGCCCGTCGCCCCGCCTCGCACGCCGCCGCCGAGCTGCGCGGCGCGCCCTGACCGCCCGCACCTCGCACCGCGCCCGCGTCGCCCCGCGCCGCCTCGCTCCACCGCCCACGAGAAGCGCAAATCCGATCAGGCGGCCGGCGGCGCGCCCGGCGACGATGCGGCGACGGTGCCGGCACGGGCCGGCGCGCATCCGATCGACGGAGGATCAGCATGAGCGCAGCGACCGAGACGACGACGCCCGAGGCCGCCGTCCGGCGGTGGTGGGACAGCATGAGAGCCGGCGACCTCGCCGCGCTGGAGCAGCTGCTGCTCGACGACTACATCTCCAGCGGCGGCCCGGTCGCGCGCACGCTCGGGCGCGACGAGGTGCTGGCGCAGGCGCGCGAGTTCGTCGCCGCGGCGACGATCGAGTCGCACGCGCTCTCCGACTTCGCCGTGCGCCGCCACGGCGACGTCGCCGTCTGCGCCTACGCGTGGAGCGAGTCCGGCACCCACGCCGGCCGTCCGTTCGCGCTCGACGGCCTCGCGACCGACGTGCTCGTCCGCGACCCCCGCGAGGGCCTCTGGCGCCACCAGGCCCACCACACCAGCATGGTCGCGACGTAGCGGGCGTCGGGGCGGTCCCCGGCGAGCGCCGCCCTGGATCGGCTCGGAGCTGCGACGCAGGTCCGCCCTGCGACCTGCTGGCGATCGGCGCGCGGGAAATATGCGACACTCCTACTATCTTGATCCCGACATTCGGGACTGCAGGAATTGAGCGTCCCAGGAGAGATGACGTGACGATCCAGTCCAGCGTCGCCGACGCCGCCACCGACCAGCGCACCGACGCCCCGCCGCTGCGGTTCGTGACCGCCGCGTCGCTGTTCGACGGCCATGACGCCGCGATCAACGTCATGCGCCGGCTGATCCAGGACAGCGGCGCCGAGGTCGTCCACCTCGGCCACAACCGCAGCGTCCGCGACGTCGTGCGCGCCGCGATCCAGGAGGACGCCGACGGGATCGCGATCAGCTCCTACCAGGGCGGCCACACCGAGTACTTCACGTACGCCGTCGACATGCTCGCCGAGCTCGGGGCCGAGCACATCCGCGTCTTCGGCGGCGGCGGCGGCACGATCACGCCGCAGGAGATCGCCGACCTGCAGGAGCACGGCGTCGAGCGGATCTACCACCCCAACGACGGGATGGCGCTCGGGCTGACCGGCATGATCGGCGACCTGATCGAGCGCGCGCAGGCGCAGCGGGTCGCCTCCGAGCCGCCCGCGGATCCGTCCGCGCGCGACGACCTCTCGATCGCCCGCATGCTCTCCGCGCTGGAGGACGAGGTCTTCGACACCGCCGCGCTCGACCAGCTGCGCGCGGCGTGGCGCGACGGCGGCGCCGGCGTGCCGGTGCTCGGCATCACCGGCACCGGCGGCGCCGGCAAGAGCACCGTCACCGACGAGCTGCTCGCCCGTTTCATGCGTTCCTTCCCGGAGCTGCGGGTCGCGGTGCTGGCGGTCGACCCGACGCGCCGCCGCACCGGCGGCGCGCTGCTCGGCGACCGCATCCGCATGAACAGCCTGCGCAACGAGCGGATCTTCATGCGCTCGTTCGCGACCCGCCGCAGCCACCGCGCCACCAGCGCGATACTCGAGGACGCCGTCGCCTACCTGCGCGCCTCGGGCTTCGACCTCGTGATCGTCGAGACGGCCGGGATCGGCCAGAGCGACTCGGAGATCGTCGACCTCGTCGACGTCGCGATGTACGTGATGACGAGCGAGTTCGGCGCGGCGTCGCAGCTGGAGAAGATCGACATGCTCGATCTCGCCGACCTCGTCGCGATCAACAAGTTCGACAAGCGCGGCGCCAAGGACGCGCTGCGCGACGTGCGCAAGCAGTGGCGCCGCAACCGCGTCGCCTTCGAGGCGACCGACGACGAGACGCCGGTCTACCCGACGATCGCCAGCCAGTTCAACGACCCCGGCGTCAGCTGGCTGTTCGTCAACCTCTGCAGAGCGCTCGGCGCCGCCGACGGCGTCGACCCCGAGCGCTGGGACCCGCGGCTGGAGCTGGCGAGCAGGGAGCCGCTCGGCAACCAGCTGATCCCCGGCAGCCGCGTCCGCTACCTCGCCGAGATCGCCGAGCAGGGCCGCGCGGTCAACGCCGAGATCGAGCGCCTCGCCGGCCAGGCCGCCGAGGCCCAGCACCTCTACGCGGCGCTGAGAGCGCTGCACGACCCGGCGCTGCCGGCGCCGCTCGAGCCCTACCCGGCCGCCGCGCTCGACGCCGCGGCCGAGGGCGACGATCCCGCCGCCGCGCTGCGCGAGCGCTACAACGCGACGGTCGCCGACCTCGGCGCCGAGGCGGTCGGGCTGCTGCGCGGCTGGGACCAGATGGTCGAGCGGATCACCGCCGACACCTACTCCTACACCGTCCGCGGCCGCGAGATCACCGGCGACAACTACCGCGAATCGCTCTCCGGCCAGAAGATCCCGAAGATCGCGCCGCCGCGCCTCGACGGCTGGGGCGACCGGCTGCGCTTCCTGATGAAGGAGAACCTGCCGGGCCACTACCCGTACACCGGCGGCGTCTTCCCCTACCGCCGCGCCGGCGAGGACCCGACCCGCATGTTCGCCGGCGAGGGCACGCCGGAGCGCACCAACCGCCGCTTCCACTACCTCTCCGAGGGCCAGCCGGCGGCCCGCCTCTCGACCGCCTTCGACTCGGTCACGCTCTACGGCGAGGACCCGGCCGAGCGTCCCGACATCTACGGCAAGGTCGGCAACTCCGGCGTCTCGATCGCGACCGTCGACGACGCGAAGAAGCTCTACTCGGGCTTCGACCTGTGCGCGCCGACGACCTCGGTCTCGATGACGATCAACGGCCCGGCGCCGATAGTGCTCGCCTTCTTCCTCAACGCGGCGATCGACCAGCAGGTCGAGAAGCACCTCGACGCGACCGGCGGCTGGCCGGAGGCGGAGCAGAAGCTCGACGAGCTCTTCGCCGGCAAGGAGCGCCCCCGCTACAGCGGCGAGCTGCCGTCCGGCAGCGACGGCCTCGGCCTGCGCCTGCTCGGCGTCTCCGGCGACCAGGTCGTCGACCGCGACACCTACGAGCGGATCAAGGCCGAGACGCTGCGGACGGTGCGCGGCACGGTCCAGGCCGACATCCTCAAGGAGGACCAGGCCCAGAACACCTGCATCTTCTCGACCGAGTTCGCGCTGAAGATGATGGGCGACGTCCAGCAGTACTTCGTCGACCACGAGGTGCGCAACTTCTACAGCGTCTCGATCAGCGGGTACCACATCGCCGAGGCCGGGGCCAACCCGATCTCCCAGCTCGCCTTCACGCTCGCGAACGGCTTCACGATCGTCGAGTACTACCTCGCGCGCGGGATGGCGATCGACGACTTCGCGCCGAACCTCAGCTTCTTCTTCTCCAACGGGATGGACCCGGAGTACGCGGTGATCGGCCGCGTCGCCCGGCGCATCTGGGCGCGCGCGATGCGCGAGCGCTACGGCGCGAGCCCGCGCAGCCAGATGCTGAAGTACCACATCCAGACCTCGGGCCGGTCGCTTCACGCGCAGGAGATGTCGTTCAACGACATCCGCACGACGCTGCAGGCGCTCTACGCGATCTTCGACAACACCAACTCGCTGCACACGAACGCCTACGACGAGGCGATCACGACCCCGACGGAGGAGTCGGTGCGGCGGGCGGTCGCGATCCAGCTGATCATCAACCGCGAGCTGGGGCTGAACTTCACCGAGAACCCGTGGCAGGGCTCGTTCGCGATCGAGGAGCTGACCGACCTGGTCGAGGCGGCCGTCTACGAGGAGTTCGAGCGACTCTCCGAGCGCGGCGGCGTGCTCGGCGCGATGGACACGATGTACCAGCGCGGCAAGATCCAGGAGGAGTCGCTCTACTACGAGCGTCTGAAGCACGACGGCACGCTCCCGCTGATCGGCGTCAACACCTTCCTCCCGCGCGAGGGCGCCGGCGAGCTCGACGTCGAACCGGAGCTGGCCCGCTCGACCGAGGGCGAGAAGCAGGCCCAGATCGCCAACGTGCGCGCCTTCGAGCGCAACGCCGCCGACCGCCGCGAGGCCGCGCTCGCCCACCTGCGGGAGGTCGCGCTCGCGCGCGAGAACGTCTTCGACGCGCTGCTGGACGCGGTCAAGGTCGCCTCGCTCGGCCACATCTCCGCGACGCTCTACGAGGTCGGCGGCGAGTACCGCCGCAACATGTAGCTGGCGTGGCGGGCCCGCGCGAGCCGAAGAGCGCAGGGTTTCGGGTCTCACAGACCCAGAACCCTGCGGAGTTCGGGGAGGTGCTGGTCGACGCGGCCGGGGTGCGGCACGCGCCGGCCGGGCCGGAGCCGCGGATCGTCTGCCTCGTGCCGAGCATCACCGAGCTGCTGTGCGACCTCGGGCTCGCGGAGCGGCTGGTCGGGCGGACCGGCTTCTGCATCCACCCGTGGGAGACGGTGCGGACGATCCCGAAGGTCGGCGGGACGAAGGACGTCAAGCTCGACGCCGTCCGCGCGCTCGCGCCGACGCACGCGATCGTCAACGTCGACGAGAACACGCGCGGGACGGCGGATGCGCTCGCCGCGTTCGTCCCCCACGTCGTCGTCACCCACCCCTGCGGCCCGCTCGACAACCTCCCGCTCTACCGGCTGCTCGGCGCGATCTTCGACCGCGAGACCGAGGCCGAGGCGCTGTGCGCGGCGCTGCTGCGCGAGCACGACGCGCTCGCCGCGCGCGACTGGCCGGCGCGCGACGTGCTGTACCTGATCTGGCGCGAGCCGTGGATGACGGTCGCGCCCGACACCTACATCGCGCGCACGCTCGCGCTCGTCGGCTGGCGGACCCTCCCCCGCCCCGCCGCCGACCGCTACCCCGAGGTCGCGCTCGCCGAGGTCGCCGGTGCCGTCGACCGCGTCCTGCTCAGCAGCGAGCCCTACCACTTCAAGGAGCGCCACATCGCGGAGGTCTCCGCAGTGCTCCCCGACGCGGCGGTCGAGCTGATCGACGGCGAGATGACCTCGTGGTACGGCTCGCGCGCGATCGCCGGGCTGCGCTACCTGGGCGAGCGGGCCGGCGGCTGACCGGCGGCCGTTTCTCCCGTTCGCGGCGCGGGTAGCGGCTCGCCGATGACGCCGGTCGTGCACGGCATGAGAATCGGGATCATCGGCGCCGGGCACATCGGCGGGACGCTCGCGCGCGGGCTCGTCGCGGCCGGCCACGAGGTCGCGATCGCCAACTCGCGCGGACCCGAGACGCTGCGCGAGCTCGTGACCGAGATCGGTCCCGGCGTGCGCGCGCTCGACGCCGCGCAGGCGGCCGAGTTCGGCGAGCTGGCGATCGTCGCGATCCCGTTCGGGCGCTATGCCGAGCTGCCGCCGGACGGTCTCGCCGGCAAGGTCGTGATCGACGCCAACAACTACTACCCCGAGCGCGACGGCCATGACGCCCGCCTCGACGACGACCGCACGACCTCCAGCGAGCTGCTCGCCGCCCACCTCCCCCAATCGCAGGTCGTGAAGGCGTTCAACACGATCCGCTGGGACCACCTGCGCGACCGCGGCCGGCCGGCCGGCGACCCCGACCGGATCGGCATCCCGATCGCCGGCGACGACCAGGAGGCCAAGCGGGTCGTCACCGGCCTCGTCGACCAGCTCGGCTTCGACGCCGTCGACGCCGGCTCGCTCGCCGACGGCCGCAGACAGCAGCCGGGCGCGCCGGTCTACGGCGCCGATCTCCGCACCGGCGAGCTGCGCGACCGGCTCGCGGCCTGAGCGGGCGGCTTGCCGCCAAGGCGCGTGAAGCTGAGCGTCCAGCGGATCGTCGTGGTCGAGCGGTCGCCGCCGCTGTCCTGCACCGCGCGGTCGCGCGCGATCACGACGTTCTTGCCGTGGCGGAAGAGGTCGGCGATCGGAAGCGCGGCGCCGACCACGCGGCCGGTGACCGGGTGGGTGTCGAGCAGCGACGGCCATGAGACGCCGCCGGTCGGGCAGCTTCTGAACGGGCCGAGCGGGACGTTGTGGTCGGTCCGCAGCGCGATCACGTCGCTGCGGCGGACGGGGTAGCCGAGCTCGACGGTGCGGCGGGAGCGCTTCGTGCCGCAGTCGGGCGCCGCCGGCGCGCCGCCGCCGTCGCCGTCGGAGCAGACCTCGCCGTCCGCCTGCTCGCTGCCGTGGCGCGTGATCGTCGCGGCGAGGTCGAGCGCTCCGATCGCTCTGCCGCGCGTGAAGACCCGCGTCTGGCCGATCCACGTCACGAGGATCGTCGTCGGCTTGGAGCGGAAGCGGACCGTCTCGCTTCCGCTCCCGTGCACCGACAGATCGCAGCCCTCGGTCGAGCTCCAGTCGGTCGACCAGGTCGTGCGCTGCACCCCCTCCAGCTCGACCTTGAACAGCCCGGTCCGCACCTTCGCGCGGGCGGTGGTGGCGCCGGGGTGGGCGGCGCCGGGGTGGGCGGCGGCACGTGCGTGCGTCACGGCCGGCGCGGGCGGCGCGGCCGGGGCGTGCGTCGCGGCCGGCGCGTGCGGCGCGCGGGTCGCGGCCGGCGCGCTCGCCGGCAGCAGCGCGGCCGCGCCGATCGCAGCCAGCAGGGCGGTCCTCGTCATGTCCGTCTCCTTCTCTCGATCGTGTCGGTCGGGTCGGGAACTCCGGTCGTCCGCACCCCGCAGAGGGGTGCAAACGACCGGAGTTCGGCTTCGTCGGGTCGTCCGCACCCCGCGGAGGGTGCGAACGACCGGAGTTCGCAGGGTCAGCGGCGCAGGGTCACCGCGACGGTCCGCGTCGCCGGCGCGGCTCCGCGGGCGGCGAAGCTGACACGGAGCGCCAGGCGGGCGCGGCGGGCGGCGCGCAGCTCGCGTCTGCCCGCGCGCGTGAAGCGGAGCGCGACGGTCGTCGTGCCGGCGCCGCGGGCGCGTCCGCTGCCGCGGGCGACGATCGCGCCGCCGTGGCGGGCGGTCGCGCGCACCGTGCCGGCCGCTTGCGTCGTCATCCGGAGCCGCAGGCCGCCGCGCAGCGCGGCGCCGATCCGCGGCGTCGCGGCGAGCCGCGCGCGCACCGTCGCGGAAGAGCCGCCGCCGGGCCTGCCGCCGCCCGACCGGCCCGGTCGGCCCGCTCTGCCCGACCGGCCCGATCTGTCCGCTCTGCCCGGCCCGCCCGCTCTGCCGGATCTGCCCGATCTGCCCGGCCCGCCCGTTCTCGGCACCGGCTGGGGATCCGGCTCCGGGCCCGGCGCGGGCTCTCTCGGCGCCGGCCGCGGCCCCGGGTTCACGGCCGCCGGGCTCCAGTCGGGCTCGCTCGCGCCCGGTATCAGCAGCCGCGGTCTGATCTCGGCGCAGTCGTCGCCGGCCGGCAGCGGGGCCGTCCAGACGCCGTCGCCCTCCTGCCACCACAGCCGGCGCCCGTCGGCCGACAGCGTCGGGTCGGCGAAGTGGCGGCCGAGCGGCCCGTCGGCCGGGTCGCTGAAGGAGCAGATCGGCGTCGGCAGCGTCGCGAAGCCGCCGGCGGCGCGGTAGACGATCAGCTGGTTGTCGATCTGCTGGTAGCCGCGCGCGAAGACGACCGTCCCGGCGGCGTACTCGCCGTCCTCCAGGTTCCCGCCGCCGCCGAAGCGATCCCAGTGGTCCCAATCGTCCCACCAGGTCGTCGCCGGCTGTCCGGGCGCATGCGTCGTCGCGAGGTTGCCGACGCCGACGAGCGCGCGGCCGGAGTCGATCCACGACGGCCCGCGCGCGCCGCGGCCGGGCGAGCCGAACGTCGCGCGCGGCGTGTACGCGTCGGTGCGGCTGTAGTAGACGTCGGTCGAGAGCCAGCCGGTCGGGTCGCCGTTCGCCTCTTCGTAGGCGACCAGCCGGCCGTCGGGCGAGATGTGCGGGCTGAGCGGCCCGGCGACCATCGGCGGCAGCCTGATCTCGCCGAGCGCCTCGCCGTTCTGGCGCAGCTTCAGCAGCGGGCCGTTGTTGGGTTGGGCACGAACCGTGACGATCGTGCCGTCGTCGCTCTGCGAGGGCGACCGGTAGGGGTTGTCGGCGGTCCCGTCGGACGTGACGCGGTGCTGCGCGCTGCCGTCGGGCTCGGCGAGCCACACGTCGTGGTCCTTGACGAAGACGATCGAGTCGGCGCTTGCGGCACCGGGAGCGACGGCCGTCGCGAGGACGGCCGCCAGCGCCCCGCGCCGGAGCGCGCGCTGGAGCTGCTGCATCTGGACTCCTCCTGGAGCGTGGGGTTCGGATTCGACGGCGCCCACGGTAGGATCGCTCCGGCTTCAGGTGAAACAGCGACTCGATGTGGGATTCACCGCGTACCGAGGTCAATGGGCTCGACAACGCGACGTTGTGAGAGCGACACCGAACGGCTGTTTCACATCGCCGCCCCGCTGGCCCACGATCGCCTTCCGAACCGACCGCGAGGAGACCCAGATGACGACCGACGCCAGCCTCGACCTCTCACCGCTGCGCGCCGCGCTGCGCGGCCACGCGCTCGCCCCCGGCGACGACGGCTGGGACGCCGCACGCCAGGCGTGGAACCTCGCCGCCGACCTGCGGCCGGCCGCCGTCGTCTACGCCGAGGAGGCCGCCGAGATCGCCGCGACGATGCGCTTCGCCGGCGAGCGCGGCCTGCGCGTCGCGATGCAGGGCACCGGCCACGGCGCGCCCGCCCTCGGCGACCTCTCCGACACGCTGCTGCTGAAGACGCAGCGGATGGCCGCCGTCGAGATCGACCCGGCCCGCCGGGTGGCGCGGGCGCAGGCCGGCGCGCTGTGGGGCGATGTCGCCGTCAGCGCCGGCCGCCACGGGCTGGCGGCGCTGCACGGCTCCTCGCCCGACGTCGGCGTCGTCGGCTACACGCTCGGCGGCGGGCTGAGCTGGCTGGCGCGCCGCCACGGGCTGGCGTCGAGCAAGGTCGTCGCGTTCGAGGTCGTGACCGCCGACGGCGCGCAGCGCCGGGTCACCGCCGACGCCGACGCCGATCTGTTCTGGGCGCTGCGCGGCGGCGGCGGGGCGTTCGCGCTCGTGACCGCGATCGAGTTCGAGCTGCTGCCGCTCGCCGAGGCCTTCGCCGGGACGATCGCCTGGCCCGGCGAGCGGGGCGCCGAGCTGCTCGCCGCGTGGCGGGAATGGACGGCGACGCTGCCCGACGCCACGACCTCGTCCTTCCGCTGGCTGCAGCTGCCGCCGCTTCCGGAGGTGCCCGAGCCGCTGCGCGGACGCCCGACGGTCGCGATCACCGCCGTCCACGACGGCCCGGCGACGGAGGCCGACGCGCTGCTGGCGTCGCTGCGCGCGCTCGGCGGCGCGACGCTCGACAGATTCGCCGTCCTCCCGGCGCCGGCGCTCTGCCACATAAACGGCGATCCCGAGCAGCCGACGCCAGCGTTCGGCGACCACGCCCTGCTCAGCGCGCTCGACGACGCCGCGGCCGCCGCGCTCTCAGCGGCCGCCGGCCCGGAGGCTGGTCATCCGCTCGTCGGCGTCGAGCTGCGCCACCTCGGCGGCGCGCTCGGCCGTGCGCCGCGCGACGCCGGCGCGCTCGCGTGGATCGACGGCGAGCAGCTGCTGTTCGCGTTCGGCATCCCGATGGGACCCGACGGCGGCGTGGCGATCCGGAGCGCGCTCGACGGCGTGCTGGCGGCGGTCGCGCCGGTGCGGAGCGGCAGCGTCCTCAACTTCGCCGACACGCCGGTCGAGACCGCCAGCGCCTTCGACGCGGAGACGTGGCGGCGGCTGCAGCAGGTCAAGGCGGCCGTCGACCCGGGCGACCTGATCCGCTCGAACCGCCCGGTCCCGCCGGCCTGATCGATCCGACCGCCGGCGGTCACGGAGCGGCGTCGCGCTCCGGACCGCCGGGTGCGGTCGGCGCGGGCGGGCCGGCCGGCGCGGGCAAGCCGGCCGGCGCGGGCGGGCCAGCCGGCGCGGGCCCGGCCGGCGCGGGCGAGCCAGCCGGCGCGGGCACGGCCGGCGTGGGCGAGCCTGTCGGGGCGGGCGGGCCGGCCGGAGCGGGCGCCGGGTCACGCGTCGGTCCGGCGGTGTCGGCGGCCGCGGGGGTGCCTTCCGGTCCGGCGGCGTCGACGGCCGGAGCCGGCGCCGGTCCGGACGCCTTCCCGGCGGCGTCCTCGGCCGGAGCCGGCGTGTGGCCGAAGGCGACGCGGCAGGCGTCGACGAAGTCGCGGACGGGGTCGCGGCCGTCTCCCGTCCGCCAGGCGAGCGACATCTCGACCCGCTCGCCGTTGTCGAGCGGACGGAAGACGACGCCGGAGGCCGGGCCGAGCGAGTCGACGATCCGTTCGCGGATGAAGCTGACGCCGAGGCCGGCCCGGATGCCCTGCAGCAGCGCGTCGAGGCTGTGGAAGCGCGCGACGAAATGGGGCGGGCGGCCGCCGCGGTGACGGACGCCCATCCAGAAGTCGCGCGACGGCTGGTCCGGCGTCGGGAAGTCGAAGATCGTCGCGGCGACGTACTCCTCGACGGAGATCGCCGCTCTCGCGGCGAGCGGATGGTCGGCCGCCATCGCGACGCCGAGCGGCTCGCTCCACAGCACCTGCCGTTCGAGTCCGGTCGTGTCGAACGGGCCGGCGGCGACGCCGATGTCGACGTCGTCGCGCCGCGCGCCGCCGCACGCGTCGACGAGATCGGCGAACAGCACGTCGGTCGCGACGTCGGGGCGGCGCTGCGCGAACCGCTCGAGCACCGGCTTCAGCGGCTCGTGGTCGAACGGGGTGCCGAAGCCGACCATCAGCCGCTGGCGCTCGCCGGCCGCTGCGCGCGCCGCCTCGGCGGCGGCGTCGGCGGCCGCCAGCAGCGCGACCGCGTGGTCGTAGAAGGCGCGCCCGGCCGGCGTCAGCTCGACCTTGCGCGTCGTGCGCTGGACGAGCACCGCGCCGACCCGCTCCTCCAGCTGGCGGACCTGCGTGCTGAGCGCCTGCTGCGCGAGGTGGAGCCGCTGCGCCGCGCGCGTGAAGCTCAGCTCCTCGGCGACCGCCACGAAGGCCCGCAGATGGCGCAGCTCGAAGCTCACCGGCGCAGTCTACGTTCCGGAGTGCCGCCGCGCCACCGCGACGCGCCCGCTCGCC
>NZ_JACHNU010000002.1:106146-807559 GCF_014199525.1 Conexibacter arvalis
CGCTCGCCACAGCGCGCCCGGCTCACCGCGACGCGCCCGCTCGCCACAGCGCGCCCGGCTCACCGCGACGCGCCCGCTCGCCACAGCGCGCCCGGCTCACCGCGACGCGCCCGCTCGCCACAGCGCGCCCGGCTCGTTCGCTCCACCGTGCGCCCGCCTGCTCGACGGGCGTGCACGGCCGTCAGCGCCGCGCCGTGACGACGACGCGGGCGGCGATCGCGCGTGAGCCGGCCGCTCGCGCCACGAGTCTGACGACGTATCGGCGGCCCGGGCGGGCCCGTCTCGTCAGCTTGACGGCGATCGCGCGTCGGGCCGTTCTGCCGGCGCCGATCCGCCCGAGCTTGACGCAGCGGCCGGCCGCGAGCGCTCTGCCGACCCGCGGGCAGAGCGACACGCCGCGCACCGCCGCTCTGCCGCGGTTGCGAACGGCGACCGTCAGTCGCAGCCGGCGGCCGGGCGCGAGCGCCGCCCGAGCCGGGCGGACCGTCAGCCGCAGCGCCGCGGCGCGGCCGATCGAGCCGGAGCCGCCGCCCGCGCCGCCGCCGCCGGACCCGCCGCTTCCGCCGCCACTTCCGCCGCCCGAGCCGCCGCTTCTGCCGCCGCCCGCGCCGCCGCCACCGCCGGAGCCGCCACCGCCACCGCCCGAGCCATCACCGGCGCCACCGCCACCGCCGCTACCTCCGTCGGAGCCATCTCCACCGCCCGACCCGCCACCGCCAGAGCCGCCGCCCCCGTCGCCCCCGCCGGGCGGCTCGGTGCCGGTGCCGCTCAGGGCGACGGTCGTCTCGCGGGCGCCCGGGGCGTCGGAGGCGATCGTCAGCGTCGCCGACCGGGCGCCGGGGGCGGGCGGCGCGAAGGAGAGCGCGAGGTCGCACGACTGGCCCGCCGGGATCGGCCGGTCGGTGCAGCCGGTCGCGCCGAAGTCGGCCGCGTCGGGTCCGGAGATCGCCAGACCGGTCAGGCGCAGACCGTGGTCGCCGGGGTTGGAGACCGTGACGGTCGCGCCCGCGGGCGGGTCGCCGACCTGGCGGGAGCCGAGCTCGGCTGCCGAGGAGGAGACCGCGATCGCCGGCTCGGCGTCGTTGACGTACATCAGCACCCGCGCAGGCGACAGCGGGCTGGTCGCGAGGATGTCGAGCCGGCCGTCGCCGTCGAGGTCGGCGATCGCACCGGCGTTGTAGGACCACGCACCGGGAAGCAGCGCGCCCGCGTCCGACAGGAGCCGGCCGGCGCCGTCGCCGAACAGCGGCCAGACGCCGGCCGTCTCGCCGAGCGGCATCGCGGCGTCGAGCCGGCCGTCGCCGTCGAGGTCGCCGAGCGGAAGGGCGAAGACGCTCACCGGGTTGAGTGCCGGCGGGGTCACGAACGAGCCGGGCGGGCCAGCGCGGAACGTGCCGTCGCCGTCGCCGAGCAGCACCGCGACCGTGACGCTTCTGTTGTCCCCGCTCGCCGACCGGGCCGACACCACCAGGTCGACGCGTCCGTCGCCGTCGAGGTCGCCGGCGCTGAGCACGAGCGAGCCGGAGCCGGCGGCGTAGGGGCTGCCGGCGGCTCTCGCGAAGCCGCCCGTGCCGTCGCCGCGCAGGACCGTGACGACCCCGACCGTGACCAAGGCGTGGGCGACGGCGGCGTCGAGCTTGCCGTCGCCGTCGAAGTCGGCGAGCGCGACCGCGCTCGGGACGGCGCCGTCGAGCGCGACGTCGACGCTGGCCGGCGCGCCGAAGGTGCCGTCGCCGACGCCGCGCATGACGGCGAGGCGCGACCCGAGCCCGGTCTCGACGGCGAGGACGAGGTCGAGCTTCCCGTCTCCGTCGACGTCGCCGAGCGCCATCGTCCCGTACGCGCCCGGGGCGGTCACGGCCGGCGCGGGCGTGAACGCGCCGTCGCCGTCGCCGAGCAGCACCGCGACGGTCGAGCTGCTCGGCTGCGACTGGTACGCGAGCACGTCGGCGTGGCCGTCGCCGTTCACGTCGGCGACCTCCAGCGGGCCGCCGCCGTGCTCGTCGAGGCGGTGCGGGCTGCCCGGCCCGTGGCCGTACTGGCCGCTCGGGTCGCGCAGCAGGATCGAGAGCTCGCCCGACTGGAGCGCGACGGCGACGTCGGCCCGGCCGTCCTCGTCGAAGTCGCCGACGCCGAGCCCGCTCGGCCAGCCGAAGCCGTCGCCGGCCACCGGGACCGCGGAGCTCGTGAACGTGATCGCATGCGCGGGCGCCGGTGCGAACAGGGCGCCGGCGAGCACGAGCGCCGGCAGCGACCCTGCAAACCCGCGCCGCGCACCGTCGAGACGCCGCCGGCGAGGCGCGATCCGCGGCGTGCTGCCCGTCGCGGCAGCTCCCGCGGGAAGCGCGCGTCGCCACACCGCGGGCACCGCCGCGAGCGCGCGTCGCCACACCGCGGGAAGCGATCGTCGGCCTGCCACGGGAAGCACGCGTCGGCGTTGGTCGGCTCTCCGATCGCGTGTGCGCGCAGCGGTCCGCGCGACCGCGGCGCTCGCGAGCGCGCGCGTCGTCCAGCTCATCCAAGCCACCTGCCCGTTCGTCGTTCGCGTCGCTCGTCGCGACCGCGCCCATGCGCGCAGCGACGCGATGCGCTGGCTTCCGAGCCTACGTGCGCGCGGCCGGCGCGCCAATGGACCCGCGTCGTCTCACGCAGGGGACCTGCGTCCCCACTCGCGGCCGCTGCGGAGCCTGCGCCGCCCCTCGCGGCCGCCCGACCGGCCGCGGGCCATGAACCGCATTGGCTTTCTGCCAGTGCTCAATACGTGCAGAAAGCCAATGCTCGGTGCCGTGAGGCGACGTGCGGTCGCCCCCCCTCGCTCAGCCGACGCGGCGGTCGCCCCGCCCGCCTCGCTCAGCTGGAGCGGCCGGTCGTTCTGCGCGCCGCCGAGGTGCGGGGGCGGCCCGGACGGCGGGGCGGCGACACTCTGCGCGGCGTGCGGCGGCGGGCCGGCGGGCGCTCCCGACCGTCCCCCTCGGCCTCCGGCTTCTCCTCGGCCTCAGCTTCCGGCTTCTCTTCAGCCTCGGCCTCGGGCTCTTCCTCGGCCTCCGCCTCGGGCTCTTCCTCAGCCTCGGCCTCGGGCTCTTCCTCAGCCTCGGCCTCGGGCTCTTCCTCAGCCTCGGCCTCGGGCTCTTCCTCAGCCTCGGCCTCGGGCTCTTCCTCGGCCTCGGCCTCCGGCTCCTCCTCGGCCTCGGCCTCCGGCTCCTCCTCGGCCTCGGCCTCCGGCTCCTCCTCAGCCTCGGCCTCCGCCTCCGGCTCCTCAGCCTCCGCCTCCGGCTCCTCCTCTTCAGCCTCCGCCTCCGGCTCCTCCTCAGCCTCGGCCTCCGGCTCCTCCTCTTCAGCCTCGGCCTCCGGCTCCTCCTCCTCAGCCTCCGCCTCCGGCTCCTCCTCCTCGGCCTCCGCCTCCGGCTCCTCCTCAGCCTCCGCCTCGGGCTCCTCCTCCTCGGCCTCCGCCTCCGGGCCGTGCTCGGTCTCCTCCTCGGCGGACGCGGAATCAGCGGACGAGGCGCGCTCCTGCTCCTCGTCCTCGCCCTCTTCCCCGCCGCCCGCGCCCTGCAGGCGCTCCTGCAGCAGTCTGCGGGCGGGGCCGGCGGCGGCGCGTGCGGCCGCGACGGTGCCGACGCCGAGCGCGAGCGCGCGGCCCGGGGTCAGGAAGCGGCGCTTCCGACCGGATCTCAGGTCCTCGAGGGCCGACTCGATCGCGGCGTTCACGGCTCTCTGTACGTCAATCGGCATCGTTTCGCTCCCTCGCCGGATCTCGTGTCCTCGCGCCGACGCCGCTCACCGGCGCAGCGCCTTGTAGGTGATCCCGCCGGCCGCGGCCGCCACCGTGCCGGCGGCGACCAACGCGCGGACCGGCGAGGAGCGTCTGCCTCTCGCCCGGTCCGCGACGGCGCGGCGCAGCGTCCGCGGGACGGCCACCGCCCCTACCCTCTCGCCGTCGGCGCCGCCCTGCGACGGCCCGGCGCGCTGCGACGGTTGTCGCCGCGGCCGTCGTCGCCGCGTCGGGCAGGTGTCCGGCGGCGTCTCGCAGCGGCAGGCTGGCGCCGTCTGGCGACCGGCGCGGGCTCGGGCTCCTCGGCCTCGGGCTCCTCCTCAGCCTCCGCCTCGGGCTCCTCCTCCGCCTCCGCCTCGGGCTCCTCCTCCGCCTCGGGCTCCTCCTCCGCCTCGGCCTCCGGCCCCTGCTGCTCCTCCTCGGACTCCTCGCCCGCGGCCGACGGCGCCTCGGAGTAGTCGCGCTCCTCGTCGTACGCGGGATCGTGGTCCTCGACCAGCTCGCCGTCCTCGATCACGCCGCGCCAGGCGCCGGTCTCCATCTCCTGCATCTCGATGTACGCCTTGAAGCGGTGCATGTCGGCCCGCATCGCGCGCTTGATGTGGCGCATGCCGCGCGCCGCCTTCTCGATCAGCGAGCCGGGCGCGACGTCGACGCTCAGCTCGATCCGCGTCAGCCGCGGCGCGAGCTCGTGGAAGGTCACGACACCGGTGTGGGTGATGCCCTCCTCGACCGACCACTTGATGCGCTCGTCGGGGCGCTGGGTCTCGATCTTGGCGGTGAACTCCTTCGTCTTCGCCCAGATCTTCGTCGCGAACTTGACGGTGCAGGGATCGTCCTGCGTCACGCGCGTGACGCGGTGCATGAAGTTCGGCCAGTCCTCGAACTGCGTCCACTGGTTGTAGGCCGTCTCGATCGGGACCGCGACGTCCATCGACTGCTGCACCGGCATCCGCCGGCCCTCGCCGACGCCGGGCACGCCCTGCTCCCCGCCGCCGTCGCCACCGCCGCCGCCGAACGGCAGCATGCTCTCGCCGACTCTCTTGGCCACGCCGCCGACGCCGCCGGCCTCGTCGACCGTCTCCTTCACCTTCCCGCCGACGCCCTTGCCGACCGCGTCGCCGAGCTTGTGCGTCACGCTGTCGACCGCGCCGCCGGCGCCCGTCGCCTTGCCGACCGCGCCGGTCGCCTGCTTGGCTCCCTCGCCCATGAGGCGTCTTCTGGCGACGCGGACGGCGCCCTTCGCGGCGAGCGGCGCGAGCGCGGCCAGACCGGCGCCCGCGGCGACGCCGCCCGCACCGGAGAGCGGGTTGCGCGAAGACTTGCTCTTGCCGTCGATCCCGATGTTCTTCGCCGCGTCACGAACCGCGTTGCTGAGCGTGTCGCGCATGACGTCCGCGATGTCCTTGGCCATTCGTCAGTCCCTTCTCGCGCCAACATTCGGAGCGTCGGCCGATGTCGTTCGACCGCTCTGTCCGCTCTGCCGGGTCGATACCCCCGGTATCTGGCGCTAAGCAGCGCGCTCGGATGTCGGCGGTTCGGCGCTCGGCCGCCCGTCGATCGCTCCGGGCCCTTGGCGGACGCGCGCTCCGCACGCAGGCGCGGCCGCTCCCGCAGGCAGCGCCCCGTCTGTCACGTGAGCGGCGCGGCGCCACTCCGCCGCCGCGTCCGTTTGCGGCGATATGGCGGGGGTAATCCGGAACCGTTGCGAAAGCCAGGATGGCCGCCGACGATTCGCACCCGGCGGTCACGAACAGCGGCGGAGGTGACGCCGATGGGAGTGCAGCCGAGCCCGGGAGGAGCGCTGGAGCGCAACCAGGAAAGCTCCCTCGCGGATGTCGTGAACACGATCCTCGACAAGGGCGTCGTCGTCGACGTCTTCGCGCGCGTGTCGCTCGTCGGCATCGAGCTGCTGCGGGCCGACGTCCGCGTCGTGATCGCGAGCGTCGACACCTACCTGCGGTTCGCTGACGCGGTCGGACGGCTCGACATGGGCAGCGAGGAGCCGCGCGACCTGACCGAGGTCGTCGAGGACGTCTCCGAGGGCGCATCCAAGGGCAAGAGCCGCGGCGTGCTGGAGGCCGGCGCCGAGAAGCTGCAGGACATCGTCGGCGGCGGCGAGCGGGAGCAGGAGCCCGCGAAGCGCTCGGGCGGCAGAGGAGGCAAGCGATGAGCGCGCAGCGACAGCGCGAGCGCGAGAGCGGCGGCGAGCAGGGCCGCAGAGGCGTCTGGGTCTACGGCGTCGCGCCGGCCGGCGCCGCGCTGCGCGAGCTGGAGCGGCGCCGCGACAGACTCCCCGAGGTGTGGGTCGTCGACGCCGGCGACCTCGGCGCGATCGCCGGCCCGGCCCCCTCCGACGACGAGCGGGGGACGCGCGACCAGGCGCTCGCGCACGCGCACGTGCTCGAGGCCGCGATCCTCGACGCGCCGGTCGTCCCGTTCCGCTTCGGGATCGTCGTCGGCGACGCGCAGGACGTCGGCGAGGACCTCCTGCTCGCCCACCACGACGAGCTGGCGGCGCTGCTGAGACGGGTCGAGAGCCGCCTCCAGATGACCCTCAAGGCCTACTACGACGAGGACGCGCTGCTGCGCGAGATCGTCGAGGCCGAGCCGGAGGTCGCGCGCCTGCGCGAGCAGCTGCGCGACGCGCCCGAGGAGGAGACGCGCGAGCAGCGCGTGCGGCTCGGCGAGCTGGTCGGCGCCGCCGTCGACCAGGCGCGCGAGCGCGACGCCGCGGCGCTGCTCGACGCGCTGCGGCCGGTCGCGGTCGCCGCCGCCCCGGATCCGATCGAGCGCGAGTACATGGTCTGCAACGTGCCGCTGCTGGTCGAGCGCGATCGGCGCGAGGAGTTCGAGCAGGCCGTCGAGCAGCTCGCCGGCGACCACGCCGGGCGGATCCGCTTCCGCCTGCTCGGCCCGATGCCCGCGTACAGCTTCATCGACGTGGAGGAGCCGAGATGGGCCTGATCAAGGAGCTGGTGCTGCTGCCGGTCGCGCCGCTGCGCTTCACCGTCTGGGTCGGCGACAAGCTCGCGGAAGAGGTCGACCGCCAACACAACAGCCCCGCAGCGACGGTGCGCGAGCTGGAGGAGATCGAGCAGGCCCGCGCACGCGGCGAGCTCGACGCCGAGGAGGCCGCGCAGCGCGAGAGCGAGGCGCTCGATCGCCAGCTCTCCGGACCGGGCGCCGACGAGGAGGGAGCCGACCGTGGCTGAGCGCAAGACGCCGAGCGCGGAGCTGGCCAGACGAGCGCGCGATCAGCTCGCGGAGGTCACCGGGCTGCAGCCCGAGAGCGTCAGCTCGCTGGAGCGAGCCGAGGACGGCAGCTGGTTCGTCACCGTCGAGCTGCTCGAGCTGGAGCGCGTGCCGTCGACCGACGACGTGCTCGGCAGCTACGAGGCGCGCGTCGACGAGGACGGCGAGCTGCTCGGCTACAGACGGCTGCGCCGCTACGCCCGCAGCCACGCCTACGAGCAGAGCGGGTGAGCAGATGAGCGGGATCGTCCCCTCCAGCTCCGGAAACGCCGCCGCTCCGGGCGGAGCGCTCGCCGGCGCGTCGGAGGGCGCGTCGAACCTCGCCGACGTGCTCGAGCGCGTCCTCGACAAGGGGATCGTGATCGTCGGCGACATCCGCGTGAACCTGCTCGACATCGAGCTGCTGACGATCAGACTGCGGCTGCTCGTCGCCGGCGTCGACACGGCGCGGCGGATCGGCATCGACTGGTGGGAGCACGACCCGTGGCTGAGCGGCGGCGACGAGAACAGGCGCGCCGAGCTGGAGCAGCGGCTCGACCGGATCGAGCGGCTCGTCGCCGGCGAGGAGGAGCCGCCGGCGCTGGAGCGGGAGAACGAGCAGCTGCGCGAGGAGGTCGACCGCCTCCGCCGCCAGCTGACGAGCGGGAGCGAGCAGCGGGGAGCCGATGGCTGAGCCGGCGGTCGGCTGGTACCTCTACTGCGTCCTCGACGCCGCGGCGCGGCCGCCGCTCGACGGGCTGGTCGGCGTCGACGGCGCGGCCCCGATCGAGCCGGTCGACGAGACCGGCCTGCGGGCGCTGGCCAGCCGCGTGCCGCTCAGCGAGTTCGGCGAGGAGCCGCTGCGGCGCAACCTCGAGGACCTCGCCTGGGTCGAGCGGACCGCGCGCGCTCACGACGCCGTCCTCGCCCGCACGCTCGCGTGCGACGCGGTCGTCCCGCTGCGGATGTTCACGATCTTCGCCGGCGAGCCCCAGGTCCGCGCGATGCTCGCCGACGAGCGCGCCGCGTTGACGGCCGCCCTGCGCCGCCTGCGCGGCCACGCCGAGTGGAGCGTCAAGGCGCGCGTCGACGAGCGGCGGCTGGAGGCGGTCCTGCGCGGCGAGGGCGGTGCGGGCGCGGCCGGCGCGGGCGCGGCGGGCGCAGGCGCGGCGGGCGCGGGCGCCGGTGGCGCGGCCGGTGCGGGCGCGGCGGGCGCAGGCGCGGCAGGCGCGGGCGCCGGTGGCGCGGCCGGTGCGGGCGCAGCGGGCGCAGGCGCGGCGGGCGCGGGCGCGGGCGCCGGTGGTGCGGACGCGGCGGGTGCCGGTGGCGCGGGCGCGGAGACGACCCCCGGCCGGGCCTTCTTCGCGCGCAAGCAGGCCGACCGCGGCCTGCGCGAGCGGGCGCTGGAGCGGATCGCCGACATCGCGGAGGAGATCCACGCGCGGCTGAGCGAGGCGGCGTCCGCCGAGACGCTGCTGCCGCCGCAGCGGCGCGAGCTGTCGCGCCTGCCCGGAACGATGGTGCTCAACGGCGCCTACCTCGTCGCCCGCGAGCGCGACGCCGCCTTCTCGGCGGCCGTCACGGAGCTGTCGGCGCGCCACCGCGCGGAGGGCTTCGCGATCGACGTCAGCGGCCCGTGGGCGCCGTACAACTTCGCGAAGCCCGGAGCGGAAGATGAGCAGCGAGCGCCGGCGCCCGGCCGCTGAGGGCGAGGTCGAGCGGCCGACCGCCGAGCGCGACGTCGAGCGGCCGGCGGCTGAAGGCGAGGTCGAGCGGCCGACCGCCGAGCGCGACGTCGAGCGGCCGGCGGCTGAAGGCGAGCGTCAGCGCCCGGCCGCTCAGCGTGAGGTCGCGCTGGTCGACGTGCTCGACCGCGCGCTCGGCACGGGCGTGGTCGTCAACGGCGACGCCGCGCTCTCGCTCGCCGACATCGACCTCGTCGAGATCGGCCTGCGGCTGGTCGTCGGCTCGGTCCCGGCGCTCCGCCCGTCCGCGGCCGAGCAGGAGGCCGAGACGGGCGGAGCGCCGGAGACGGGCGCGAAGGGCGGCGCACCGACGGCGGCCGCGCCAGGTGGACCGGCCGCGGCGCCGACGGCTGGCGCGTCGCCGCGGACGGCACCGGTGTCGCCGGCGCCCGCGGACGCGCTGCCCCGGCGAGCCACCCCGCCGCCGCACGCGCCGGCGGCCGCCGCCCCGGAGCCGCGCGCGCCGGAGCGCGCGCTGCCAGCCCGCGCCGCCCGGCCGGCGCGGGCGCACGAGCCGGAGGACGGCCCGCCGACGGAGCCCGTCGCGCGGGTCCGGCCGACGCGGCTCGACGCCGACGAGGACGACCTTGCGCGCGGGCTGGGCCAGCTCGTGCTGACGATCGTCGAGCTGCTGCGCCAGCTGATGGAGCGCCAGGCGATCCGCCGCGTCGAGGCCGGCGGACTGGACGAGGACGAGGTCGAGCGGCTCGGGCGCGCCCTGCTCGCGCTCGAGCGCCAGATGGACGAGCTGAAGGAGACCTTCGGGCTGACCGACGAGGACCTCAACCTCGACCTCGGCCCGCTCGGCAGACTGCTGTGAGCCGCACGGCGGGCCGTCGAGCAGCCGCCGGCTAGAAGTCGAGCAGCTGCTCCAGCAGGCCCTTCTTCTTGTGCTTCTGCTTGGCGCCCTTCGTGCCCTTGTAGACGTCGAGGGCCTTGCGCGCCAGCACCTCGGCGGCCTCGCGCTCGCTCGGCTTGCGCCCGTAGGAGCCGGTCGGGGCGGGCGCGTCCCGCCGGCCCTCTACCTCGCGGAAGAAGTCCTCGTCGGCGTCGCCGCCCGCGAGCTGGCGCTCGCGCACGAGGATCTTGTCGAGCTCGCCGCGGTCGAGCCACACGCCGCGGCAGTCGGGACAGGCGTCGATCAGCACCTCGGCGCGCTCGACCTCGATCAGCCGGGTGCCGCAGGTGGGGCAGCGCAGCGGCTCGCCGCCGCGCTGAGCCGGGATGCCGTGGATGCTCATGGCCGCGAGCCTATCCAGCGGGAATGATGCGAGCGCGGAGGCCGCATCAGGCGACGCGCGTGATCGAGATGCTGGTCGCGAGCTCGAGCTCCATCGTGAGCTGGTTGGCGATCCGCGCCGAGAGCGTATCGCCGGCGTCCAGCTCGATCAGCCGCTCGATCCGCACCTGCGCCTCGCGCAGCGGCGCCCGCAGCGTCAGGACGAGCGCGACGTTGACGTCGAGCATCGGGAGCAGGCGCTGCTCGACGACCGTGCCGTTGCGGAGCAGCTGCAACGCGGCTCCCGCGCTCGCCGCGCTGGAGGTCGTGACCGACGAGGTCGGCCCGCCGTGCGCCGCCACGTCGACGCGGTAGACCCCCGTCACGGGCGCGGTGTAGAGACCCGACGCGAGGTCGAAGGACGGGCTCGACGGCTGGCCGGAGGCGCTCCACGCGGTGACCGCATGCGCGCCAGGGGCGTAGCGGGTCGGAGCCGTCGTCGCGCCGTCGTTCGGACCGACGACTCCGTCTCTGCCCGGGGCGCCGTCTCTGCCAGGAGCGCCGTCGTCGCCCTTCGGCCCGGCCGGTCCGATCGCGCCGGTCGCTCCGGCCGGGCCGGCCGGCCCTGCGGGTCCCACGTCGCCCTTCGGCCCTGCGGGCCCGGCGGCCCCTGCGGCCCCGGCCGGCCCGGCGGGACCGGTGGCGCCGACGGCGCCGGCGGGCCCCACGGGCCCGGCCGGCCCTGCCGCGCCGCGCTTGCCGGGACGGCCGGCCGGCCCGCGATCGCCCGCGGGCCCCTCGGCGTTCCACGAGATCTTGCGCTGGCCGTGCGGGCATCTGGCCTTCGCCGTGGTGAGGTTGAGCGTGCCGAAGTCGTTCGTGACGCAGGCGTGGATCCGCGCCTGCTTTCTCGAACCGGTCGCGACGCGGTCGGCGACGGCGTAGGCGGAGCCGCCGAGCAGCAGGAACAGCGCCATGAACGCGACCACATGGCGGCGGAGGACGGACAACGCCCGTGACATGCGAATCCCTTCGTCTGCAGCCCGATCCCTTCGGGCTGGTGTGCGGTGAGGGGCCCGCCGAGCGCGGGCCGGTCCGGCACGTTATCGCGCGGCGACGCGGCCGGGCGACCAGCGCCACCGTTCGTCAACGTGCCGCGAATGTGGCAAGATCACTTGCCATGAAGGCAAGGACAGCAGAGGAGCCGGTCGACGTCCGCGTCCGCCGGCGGCTGCGCGAGCTGCGGACCCGCCAGGGGCTGACGCTCCAGCAGGTCGCCGCGCGCGCCAGCATCGACGAGTCGACGCTCAGCCGCCTTGAGGCCGGCAGACGGCGGCTCGCGCTCGACCACATCCCCGCGCTGGCCGGCGCGCTCGGCGTCTCGGCCGACGAGCTGCTCGGCTCCGCTCCGCCGCCCGACCCGCGCGTGAGAGCGCGCCCGAGAAGACGCTGGGGCCTGACGATGTGGCCGCTGACCCGCCGCGGCGCAGCCGGCGGGCTGCAGGCGTACAAGATCGTGATCGACGCCGACCGCGACACGCCGCCCAAGGAGCTGCCCGTCCACGAGGGCCACGACTGGCTGTACGTCCTCTCGGGCCGGATGCGGCTGCTGCTCGGCGAGCGCGACATGGTGATCGAGCCCGGCGAGGCGGTCGAGTTCACGACCTGGACGCCCCACTGGTTCGGCGCCGTCGACGGCCCGGTCGAGCTGATCGGGATCTTCGGCCCGCAAGGCGAGCGGGTCCACCTGCACAGCTGATAAAACCCTTTGGCAATGGCGATGAGAATGCAACCTCGAAGACGGGTCAGCATCAGAGACATCGCCGACGCGGCGGGCGTCTCGCTGACGACCGTCTCGCACGCGCTCAACGGCAAGGGGCGGGTCCAGCCGGAGACGCGCGCGCGGATCTTCGCGCTCGCCGCCGAGCTGGGCTACAGCGCCAACCCGCATGCGCAGCGGCTCGCGACCGGCCGCCACATGATGCTCGCGGTCCAGATCTCCGGCTTCGGCGGCAAGGCGCTCGCGACCGACTCGGCCTACTTCGTCGACGTGCTCAACAGCGTCTCGGCGGCAGCGCTCGACCACGGCTACACCGCGGTGCTCGCCGCGCCCGACATGCGCCCGCGCGACATCGACGCCTTCGCCGTCGACGGCGCGATCGTCGTCGACCCGACCGGCGAGGAGCCGCTGCTGACGACGCTCGCGCAGCGCGGCGCCCCCGTCGTCACGACCGGCCGCGTGCTCGGCGCGGGCCAGACCAGCGGCTGGGTCGACAACGACCTGCGCAAGGCGGCGACGCGAGTGCTCGACCACTTCGGCGACGCCGGCTACGAGCGGCCGGCGATCCTGACCGGCCCGCTGACGCGCTCCTACGCCGCCGACACCGTCGAGACCTACGAGCGGTGGGCGCGGGAGCGCGGGATCGAGCCGATCTCGGTCGCGGTCAGATCGGGCATGTCGGCCGCCGCGGCGATGAGAGCGGCGGAGGCGCTGCTGTCGCGCAGGGACCGCCCCGACGCCGTCTACGCGATGCTCGACGTGCTCGCGCTCGCGACCGCGCACGTCGCGCGCAGACGCGGCCTGTCGGTCCCCGGCGACCTCGGGATCGCGGCCGCCTTCGACAGCGAGGTGCTGCGCTGGGCCGACCCGCCGCTGACCGCCTTCGACCTCCACCCCGCGCGGATCGGGCGCGAGGCGGTCGCGCTGCTGACCGCCGTCCTCGCCGACCCGACCAGAGCCGGCCGCTCGGTCACGGTGCCGGCGAAGCTCATCTCGCGGGCGTCGACCGCCCGCTCCGGGTGAGCCGCGCCCACAGCCGCTCGAGCCGCTCCTCCCCCTCGGCGCCGACGTCGCGGACCGTGACGCAGCGGCGCACGACCTCCTCGCCGGGGAACAGCACCGGGTCGTCGCGCAGCTCCGGCGCCAGCAGCGCGCGGGCGGCGCCGTTGGGCGTCGCGTAGCCGTTGCGCTCGACCGTGATCCGCGCGACCGCCGGGTCGAGCAGCACGTCGATCGCGGCGTGCGCGAGCAGCGGCCGGTCGCAGCGGGCGTCGATCGCGGCGGTCGTCACCCACAGGACCGCGCCCTCGGCCGGGACGGCGTAGGCGAGCCGCTCGTCGGCCCGCATCGCGCGCGCCGCCGGGCCGCTCCAGGCGTGGTGGGCGACGACCTCGCGGTCGACCACCGGACCGACGAAGTCGTCGCTGTCGAAGCCGGCGATCGCGTCGGCGCGCCGCTCCAGCAGCGCGGCCGCCGCCGCGAGCGACTCGTCGTCGGTCGCGTTGACGTCGCGGCCGCAGGCGATCAGCGCGGCGCCGATCACCTCGCGCAGCTCGTCGAGCAGGCCGACGGCGACGCCGGGCGGCGGGTCGAGCAGCGCCGCCCAGCCGCGTGCGCCGGCATCGGGCAGCCGCTCGCGGTCGTAGAGGATCCCGGTCGTGCCGAAGGCGAGCGGGACCGCCCAGCGCTCGTCGGGATCCCAGACCGGCCGCCGCGCCCACGGCGCCAGGCCGACGCGGCCCGGCAGCAGCGCGGGGTCGAGCGGGTGGAGCGCGCCGCGCGCCGCCAGCCGCTCGACCATGTAGTCCGACGGCGTGATCACGTCGTAGCGCTCGCCGGCGAGCAGGCGCTCCTCGAGCTGCTCGTTGGTCGAGATCGCGACCGACTCGACGGCGACGCCGAGCCGCCGCTCGACCAGGTCGAGCGCCTCGTCGGCCGGCATCCCCGGCCAGACGAGCATCCGCAGCGGCGCGGTCACCGGTCGAGCTCCTCGACGTCCTCGTACCACTGCGCGCGCGTGCCGACCTTCGCGCGCAGCTTCCAGCGGCGCGTCTTCGGCTCGGCCTCGATCGCCGCCGCCAGCCGCTCCAGCCGCTCGCCGGTTGCCGCCGTCTCTCCGTTGAGGCCGGCGTCCGGGACGAGCGCGCGGACCTTCTCGACGTTGCCCGAGGCGGTGTGGTGGAAGCCCCAGTCGCGCGCGAGCAGCCGCGCGACGTGGCCGGCGTCGAGGCCGTCGCCGGCGTCGGTCGGCGACAGCTCGTGGCCGAGGAGCAGGTAGAGGATGTCGACGAGGTCCTTGTCGGTCGTCTCGACGATCTGCAGCTTCTGCAGCAGCAGGTCGGTCGCCGACGCCGCGACGCCGTCGGCGTCGAGCGCGTCGCGCAGCTCCAGTCTGTGGCAGGCCGGCGGCAGGCCGAGGAAGACGTCGACCTCCAGCGCCGGCTCCTCGCCGCCCGCCTCGAACAGGAAGTAGCGGTGGCGTCTGTCGCCGTGCCAGGCGATCAGCCGCTCGTCGGCGACGTAGCCGCGCGCGGCGAACAGCTCGGCGACCTCCGCCTTCGTACCCGGCGGGGCGATCAGGTCGAGGTCCTTCGGCGCCGGGCGCATGCGGGCGTAGGCGTCGCGCCGCGCGGGCGCCAGCCGCTCCCACACGCCGATGCCGCCGACGGCGCGCAGCGGCACGCCGGCGGCGGCGCCGGCCGCGACCAGCGCGCGCGCCTCCGCCGCCATCCGCTCGAACGCCTCGCCGGGAGGGCCCGCGGGCCGTTCGATCTCGGTCATCTCATCTCACCTCCGGCCAGTGACGGCCGATCGCTCTGCGTACCTCGGCCAGCCGCTCAGGCCAGCCCTCCGCCGGCGGCGCGTCGGCCGCGAACGGATCCTCAAGGTCGGTCGCGAAGCTGCCGAGCCCGCCAAGGATCGCGTGGTCGACCTGCGGCAGCGTCGAGACGTTGTAGCCGCCCTCGTGGACGACGACGAGGCCGATCTTCCGGCCGCTCGCGAAGGCCGCCATCCGCTCCGCCATCGCGCGGAAGCCGGCCGCCGAGACCAGCTGGTTGGAGAGCGGGTCGGCGGCGTGGCAGTCCTGCCCGGCCGAGACGATCAGCAGCTGCGGGTCGTAGGCGTCCAGCAGCGGCAGCACGACCGCGTCGAGCGCCTCGAGGTACTCGCGGTCGCCGCTGCCGGGCGGCATCGGGACGTTGGCGTTGAAGCCCGCGCCGGCGCCCTCGCCGGTCTCCTCCAGCCAGCCGGTGCCGGGGTAGAGCGGCCACTGGTGCAGCGAGCAGAAGAGGACGCTTGGGTCGTCGTAGTGGATCTCCTGCGTGCCGTTGCCGTGGTGGACGTCCCAGTCGACGATCGCGACCCGCTCGATCGGATAGGTCGCCTGCGCGTAGCGGGCGGCGACGGAGACGTGGTTGAAGAGGCAGAAGCCCATCGCGCGGTCGGCCGGCGCGTGGTGGCCCGGCGGCCGCGTGAGGCAGAAGAGGCTGTCGGGCCGCCAGTAGGCCTCCATCGCGACCGCGTCGACGGCCGTCAGCGCGGCGCCGGTCGCGAGCGTCGCGAGGTCGAAGCTGCCGGGGCCGGCCTTCGTGTCGGTGTCGAGCCAGACCGGGCCGTCGCGGTCGGCGCGGCGGACGCTCTCGACGTAGCGCGTGTCGTGCGAGCGGACGAGCTCCTCGACGCGGGCGTGGCGCGGGTGCATGACGAACAGCCGCTCCCAGTCGGCGCTCGCTCTCAGCCGCTGCACGACGCCCGGCAGCCGCCGTGCGTTCTCGGGGTGCTCGCCGGTGTCGTGGCGCTCCTGCCCGGGCAGCAGCACGACTCCGGTCAGCGCCTGCTCGCGGCGGTAGTAGCCGTGCGGGACCGACCCGATCCCCTCGACCTGCTCGATCGCGCTCATGCCTGCTGCTCCTCGTGTCGCTCGTCTTCGCTCGGTGCGGCGGCCGCGGGCGCGGCCCGGGCGACGGCCGGCACCGGGATCGCCACGCGACCGTCGGCGCCGACCGCCAGCTCCTCGCCGCCGGCCGCGACCGCGCACGCGCCGCCCGCGAAGGCGATCCCGTGCTCCTCGCCGGCGCGGTTGGCCAGCGCGACCGCGACGCCGTGCGCCGCCGCCATCCCGCGCGCGAGGGCGCGGAGGCGATCCCAGCCCTCCTCGTCCTCCGCGACGCCGGCGACGACCAGCCGGGCGCCGCGTCGCGCGAGCGCCGCCCACGCCTGCGGGTCGGCCGCGTCGAGGCCGACGAGCAGGCCGGTCGGGCCCCACGGCGCGTCCGCGACCGCGAGGTCGCCGTGGCCCGGCGAGCAGAACAGCTGCTCGTAGCGGCCGTGGGCGGCGGCGAGCCTGCGCTGCCGGTAGGCGACCTCCTCGCCGCCGTCGCGGCCGAGCCGCGCGGTCAGGTAGAAGACGCCCTCCCCCTCCGACTCGTACGCGGACGCGGACAGCCACGCGGGACCGGCGGCGGCGAGCGCGTCGCGCCACGCCGGCGCCGGCGCGCGCTGCGCCAGCTCGAGGCCGGCGCGGTCCCGCGTCGCCGCAACGTACGGCGCGAAGCTCCATTGCGGCAGGCAGATCAGCTCCGCGCCGGCGGCGGACGCGGCGGCGACGGAGGCGTGCGCCGCGGCGCACGCCTCCTCCCCGTCCGTCACGCCCCCAAACGGCGGGAGCGCGACGTCGACCGTGGTCATCGCGATCACTCCCACCAGACGGTCGGCAGGTCGCGCGTCAGCACCTCGACGCCCTCCTTGGTGACGATCACGTTGTGCTCGAAGGCGCCGGTGCCGGCGCCGGGGCGGCCGACCTCGGCCTCGATCGCCCACACCTGGCCGGGGGCCAGCTCGGCCGTCTCGCCGGGCATCAGCCACGGGTGCTCCCACGCGAGGCCCATGCTGTGGCCGAACGACGGGAAGCTCTGGCCGAGGTAGGCGACGCCGTCGGAGGACTCGCCGCCCGGCACGTCGAAGCCGTGCTCGCCGAGCCACGCCGCGCCGCGGTTGAAGAGCTCCTCGCAGCGGACGCCCGGTCTCATCCCCTCGACGATGTGCTCGACGACCGCGGCGCTCGCCTCCAGCACCTCGCGCTGCGCGTCGGTGACCTTGCGGCCGGCCACCGTCGTGCGGACCATGTCGTAGAAGTAGCCGTTGACGGTGCCGTACATGTCGGGGTGGATCATGTCCCCGGCCTCCAGCGGCCGCTTGTGGTCCCACGACGGCATCCGGTCCCACTGGAAGTGGTCGACGTTCGGCCCCGAGGTGACCGGGATGTCGAGCGGGAAGGCGCCCTGGCGGACGCCGGTCTGGAAGGCCGCGATCACGCAGTCGGCCTCGGTCGCGCCCGGCACCGCCGCCTCGCAGAAGGCGGCGACCATCTCGGAGCCGACGCGGACCGCCTCGCGCACGAGCACCAGCTCGGCCGGCGACTTGACCAGCCGCATCGCCTCGATCAGGTCGTCGGCCCACTCGAACTCGATCTCCGGCAGCGCCTGGCGGATGCGGTCGATCGCGACGTGCGGCAGCGACTCGCGGCCGATCAGGCCGACCTTGCCGGCGCCCAGCCCGCGATCGTTCAGCGTCTTCGCCGCGCCGGCCCACAGGTCGAGCTCGACGCGGACGTCGTCGATCACGACGAGATCGTCGCGCCAGTCGGGGATCTCGACGACGAGCGTGCCGTCCTCCTCGACCGGCATCACGACGACGCCGTGGCCGCGGCCCGACCACGCCGGCGGGCGGTCGGCGATCTGCGGGAAGGGCGAGTAGTGGTTGGTGAGGTAGACGACGTCGGCGCCCCAGTCGGCGCCGTTGGCGCCGCGGCTGACGACCAGCAGGCCGTCGAGGCCGCGCTCCTGGGCGCGGCGCCGCAGCTCCGCGCGCCGCTGCGCGAACTCCGCGCGCGGGATGCCGTTGACGACGTCAGCCGTCTCGCTCGTTGCACTCATGTGGGGACTCCTCTCGTGGGTTCTGTCAGCCGGTGACGAACTGGTGGCCGACGACGCGCTCGGGCTCGAGCGTCACCAGCACCGCGCGCAGCACGCCCTCGGCGTATTCGCTTCCGGGGTTGATCGCCTTCGTGCGCCCGATCTCGACGGCGCCCGGCGACTCGTGGATGTGTCCGTGAAGGCTCAGCAGCGGCTGGCGGTCGGCCAGGAACGACGCGACCGCCCTGCTGCCGACCGATGCCGTCGAGCCGGCGATCGCACGCGGCGGCGAGACCGACGTGTCGAGCTCCGGCGCGATGTCGAGCGACGAGCCGTGCGGCGGCACGTGGATGTTGGCGATCACCGACGTGAAGTCGCCGGCCTGCCCGGCGAGCGCGTCGAGCTCGGCGGCGAGCTTCTCCTCCGGCACGTCGCGCGGGCACTGCCACGGCGTCTCGTTCGCCAGCCCGCAGGAGATCAGCGTCCAGTCGTCGTTCAACGGCAGCACCCTGCCGTCGGCGCCGTGGGTCCACTCGCGCTCGGCGAAGGTCAGCTCGTCGAGGTTCCACGGGTCGTCGTTGCCGGCGATCAGGTACGCGGGGACCCGCAGCTCGGCGCAGCGCGCCTCGAGCCGCTCGATCCAGCGCTCCCAGCGCTCGTACATCAGGCGGTCGAAGACCTCCTCGGCGTGGGCCCCGTCGTCGTGCAGCGCCTGCAGCTCGTCGGCCGAGCCGCGGTAGGGGTAGAAGCCGAGCTGGGAGCCGAGCCGCTCGTACTCGGGCAGCTCGTCGAGCGCGACCTCGTGCTCCTCGCCCATCCACCGCACGCGGGCGCCGCCGCCCTCGACGTGGATCGGCATCAGGCCCTTGCCGGCGACGTCGCCGCCGACGACGATCGCGTCGGGCCGCCACGCCTGCAATGCGCCGAGCAGCTTGCCGAAGGTGTGCTCGCTGCCGTGCAGATCGGTCGCGAACAGCACCTTGATCCGCCGTCTCTTCTCGCCTGCGCGCTTCTTGAAGAGGCCCATCGTCACTCCGGCGGCAGCTGGCGGAAGGCCAGGTCGAGGTCGACGCCGTTGCGCTTCTGCCAGGCGCGGTAGGCGAAGAACCAGATCGCCGAGACGACGAGGCTGAGCAGGAGCAGCAGGCGCGCCGCGGTCGTCGTGAAGCCGAGCTCGGGATAGATCAGGTTCATCACCGTGACGGCGCCGGCGGCGAGGAAGGTGACGGCGCCGGCGACGGCGATCAGCGGCAGCCCAAGGATTCTGTGGCGCGCGACCGGCGAGACCTCGTGGACGTGCTTGGCGCGGTAGGCGAACAGCATCCCCGCCAGGCCGCTCATCGCGATCACGCCGACGCTGGTGAAGGCGCCGCCGTAGACCATCGTGTTCTTGACCTCGTCGTCGAAGCGGTAGAGGACGTTGAGCGCGACGGCGACCGCGAAGTAGAAGAGCGCGGCGTTGACGGGCGCGTGGAAGCGCTCGCTGATGCGGCTGAACCACTCGGGGATCGTGCGGTCCATGCCCATCGCCGAGAGGACGCGCGTCATGTTGAGGAAGACGCACGTGGTGAAGTAGAAGCCGACCGCTATGAATCCGAGCGCCAGCAGGATCGAGACGATCGGGCTGCTCGTCATCATCATCGCGAAGCTCGGGATCGTCGCCCCGGCTGGTGAGGTGACGTCACCGTTGGTGAACGCGAAGGCGTAGGCGTTCATGAATTCATTGCCGACCATCCGCTGGAAGAGCCAGGTCGGGATCACCCACGCGACGAGGCCGACGTAGAGGCCGCCGATCGCGAAGGCGCGGAAGAGGCGGCCGAAGTTGTTGGCCTGCTTGGTCTCGCCGAGCAGCCCCTGCGCGCCGAAGACGACGTACCAGGCCAGGCCGACGACCGACAGGAACATGACGGTGTATCTGAAGCTGAAGCTCGGGTTCTCGAAGCCCCCTCTCTCCGCGGCCGCCTGGACGGTCGCGTGGAAGTTCGGGTCGCCGGTCGCCGCCTGGTGGAACTCGTTGAACTGCGTGATGAACGAGCTGTTGGAGCGCAGCAGCAGGAGGATCAGGACGATGTTGGAGACGACGATCGCCGGGATGATCAGGAAGCACTGGATCTTGCGGTAGGCGCCGATCCCGCGCAGCGTCACCGCGAACGCCATCGAGGTGAGCGCGAGCGTCGTCACGAGCAGGCCGTTGGCGCCGCCGAACCAGTTGGCGGCGTCGATCAGCGCGCTCGACTCCCACTGCAGGCCGAGGTTGAACAGCAGCGGCTGCAGCCCGAGCGTCGCCACCACGAGGCCGCCGGTCGTCGTGAAGGTGACCCACATGAACACCTCCCACGCGAACGTGAAGGTGAAGCCGACGGCCGGATGAATCGCGCGCGATTGATACAGGTAGTCGCCGCCCATCCGCGGCATCGCCGAGCCCAGGCCCGCATAGAGCGCGAAGACGGGGATCATCAACACCATCGCGATCAACGCGGTGAGCGGAACGTTGAGGCCCGCGAGGAAGACCTGCGGCGACGGGAAGACGTACAGCAGGCCGAACAGCGCGCCGGCCGCCAGGATGCCGTACCACGCGGTGTCGGCCAGCGACAGCTCGCGCACCAGACCCGACGATCTGCGTGAGAAGACGCCGAGCGATGGCGCAGGCGTCTTCGGCCCCCGGATCGAACCCGATCCAGGCGCTCTCGAGGCGGTATTCATCACTCTCCCTCCGCGCGGAAGCCAGCGCGTATCGGATGCCAAAGCCCTTTGGCTTACCCTAGCGGCATCCCCGGCCCCTGCCAACCCCACCTGCGCGAATTCGCTCCCGAGCCCCGGCCGGCTCGGTCAAACGTCTACCGCCCGCACCGCCGCCAACGGCGACGGGGCGGTGCACGAACTGCGCAGGCCCGCGCATTTCAGGGCGGCCGCGCTTGAACGGCTGGACGCCGCATGCCGTACTGCCTGACCATGCGGTTCACGCGCCACGCCATCGAGCGGCTCGCCACGCGCGGCATCGCGCGCGAGGACTCGCCGCTGTCATCGCTTCCCCGGTCCGCATGGCCCGGATTCGTCCGAACGCGGCCAGCTACTTCGGGCGCGCGCTCGACCGGCGGGCTATCGTCGTCTCAGTGGCGCACGATCCGCACGACCTGATCATCACCGTGATGCTCGACCAATCCGAGGAACGCGCATGAAGGCCGTCTACGACAGCGAGGCCAACGCGATCGAGATCACCCTCGCCGACGTGCGCCGGGTCGACCGCGACGTGCCCGCGCACCCGTGCGGCACCGTCGCCCTCGCCGACGGCCGGCCGGTCAGCGTCGAGCTGCTCAACGTGCGCGCCGGCGTGGACGACGCCGTCGATGCGATCGTCACCCGCTTCGCCGAGCTTGACGGCGGCGCGCTCCGCGCCGCCGCCGATGCCGCGCTCGCGGTCCCCGGCCGGCAGGTCGAGATCACCGTCACCTCGCGCGCCGCGTAGGCGCCCGGGATACGGACTCATCCGACCCGGCGCGCGCAAGGTCGTCGGGGGTGTCGACGTCGAGCACGGCGCCGGGGCCGCACTCGACTTCGACGAGCTCGGCCGCGGCCAGCACGGCGCCGGCGCCGCGGTCGCCGCGCAGCTCGCGCAGCGCCGGGAAGAGCGCGCGGTCGAGCAGCACCGGATGGCCCGGTCTGCCGCCATGGACCGCGCGCACGGCGCGCGGGCGCGAGGGGCGGGCCGGTTCGTCGCCGCCCGGGTCGCGCCACGCCCCGACGACGCGCGCGATCGCGTCGACGTCGATCTCCGGCTGGTCGCCGAGCAGGACGAGCGCCGCGTCGGCGTCGGGGCCGATCGCGTCGAGGCCGGCGCGCAGCGAGGCGGCGATCCCCTCCTCCCAATCGGGCGCGACGACCGGCCGCGCGCCGTGCAGGTCGACCGCGCCGGCGATCCGGTCGGCCTCGGCGCCGAGCACGACGACGACGCCGGCCAGCTCCGGCGCCGCCGCCGCGGCGGCCAGCGCGTGCTCCAGCAGCGGCCGCCCGCGCAGCGGCGCGAGCTGCTTCGCGGCCCCGAACCGCCGCGCCCCGCCGGCCGCCAGCACGATCGCGTGGACGCGCGGGTCGGGCGGCTCGGACAGCGCGGGCATGGCGCGATCGTACCCGCGAAAGTCGACCGCGTCCGGTCGCTGTCGCGGGCGGCGTGAGGGCCGCGTGAGGGCGGCGAGCGCGGGACCGAGTGCGCCCCCTGCGCCGGTCAGTCGCCGGGATCGAGCTCGTCTTTGTCGAACGTCGGCGGAGCGGTCAGCTCCCGCTGCGGGCGGCCGTCGCCCGGACGAGCGCGGGACCGAGTGCGCCGCTGCCGCCGGTCAGCGCCGCTGCGGGTGGCAGTCGCCCGGACGCGCTCGACACCGAGTGCGGGGTGCCCCTCAGTCGACGACCGCGCCGGCCTCCGCCAGCTCGCGCAGCGTCTCCGCGGTTCGCTCGGCGTCGATGCCGCGCACGGCGTCGGTCGCGACCGTCACGCGCAGCCCCTCGCCCAGCGCGTCGAGCGCCGTGTGGCGGACGCAGTAGTCGGTCGCGACGCCGGCGATCGTGACGGCGTCGACGCCCCGCTCGCGCAGCACCTCGCGCAGCGCCGGCGTCTCGAAGGCCGAGTAGCCCTCCGCGGCCCGCTCGGTCCCCTTGTCGATCACGACCTCCGCAACCTGCTCGACCCGCTCGTGCAGCGCCGCCCCGGGCGACTCGGCGACGCAGTGCTCGGGCCACGGCCCGCCCTCGCCGGCGAACGAGCTGTGGTCGGGCGGATGCCAGTCACGCGTCGCGACGACGAGGTCGAAGCGGCCAGAGCGGGCCAGCGCGACGATCGCGTCGATCACGCGGTCGCCCTCGGGCACCGCGAGCGCCCCGGCCGGCGGCAGGAAGTCGTGCTGGACGTCGATGATCAGCAGCGCCTCGCTCACACCTCCCAGCTACCCGCCGGCCCCCGCCCGCCGACCGCCGGACGCGGCGGCCGGCGCGCCGGGATCTCCGCTCAGCCGAACCGCCGGCCGCGGCGCCCTCCGCTCCTCACTCCGCCGCGATCGCGCGCAGCACGTCGAGCCGCGCGGCGCGGCGGGCCGGACGGACCCCGGCGAGCACGCCGGCCAGCCCGCCGACGACGAGCACGATCGCGAGCTGCGCGACCGGCACCGCGAACGTCTCGATCCCGACCGCGTCGCCGAGCCGCGTCAGCAGGAACGCGATCGGCAGGCCGAGGACGATCCCGCCGGTCGTCCCCAGCAGCGCGATCACGACCGCCTCCCAACGGACCGTCGCGCGCAGCTGGCCGCGCGTCTGCCCGACCGCGCGCAGCAGCCCCAGCTCGCGCGTCCGCTCGTGGGTCGCGAGCGCGAGCGTGTTGGCGATCCCGAGCAGCGCGATCACCACGGCGAGCGCGAGCAGCACGTACACGATCGACAGCACCATCCGGACGCCGTCGCCGGCGGCGTCGACGTATTCCTGCCGCGTCTGCGTCTCCGGCGCGCCCCAGCGCTCGGCGACCCGCTCGACCGCCGCCTTCCCAGCCGCCTCGCCGACGCCCGGCGCGAGCGAGACGAAGATCGTCCGGTCGGCGCTCTGCGGCGCGTGCCGCTCCCACGCCGCGCGCGGCAGCAGCACGTCGCCGGCGATCCCCTCCTCGCCGTAGACCGCCCCGACGCGCAGCGTCGCGCGGGCACCGTCGGGATAGACGACCGCGACCGGGCTGCCGACCCGCCAGCCGCGCTGCTCGGCCTCGTCGGCCGAGACGGCCAGCGCCCCGCGGCCGAGCGCGTCGAGCGAGCCGGCGCGCAGGTCGAGGTCGACGAGCCGCGACAGCGCGGCCGCGTCGGCATTCGCGTACACGCCGTTGCGCCCGTCGACGCGCGCCGAGCCGGAGCCGAGGCCGACCGCGGTCGCGACCTGCGGCAGCGCGGCCAGCTCGCGCGCCAGCGCCGGCGGCAGCGACGCGTCCTCGAACTCGCCGCCGGTGACCGCGAGGTCGCCGTCGAACGAGCGGGCGGCGGAGTCGTCGAGCGAGCGCTGGAGCGAGAAGCCGACGACGGTGATCGCCGTCACGACCGTCACCCCGACGACGAGCGCCGACGCCGCCCGCGCGGTCCGGCGCGGGCTGCGGATCGCGTTGCGCCGCGCCAGCGTCCCGACCGTGCCGCGCAGCCGTGGCAGCGGCGCCGCGATCAGCGCCGTCGCCCCGCGCACGAGCGCGGTCAGCGGCCGGCGGCGGCGCGAGCGACCGGCCCGCGCCCCGCCGGCCCGCGCCCCGCCGGCCCGCGCCCCGCGGGCGAGCGCCGTGAGCGACCGGCGCTGCCGCACGCTGGCGCCGCCCTCCTCACCCTCCAGCGCCGCGTCGCGCAGCGCCGCGAGCGGCGGGACGCGCGAGGCCGCCAGCGCCGGCGCCAGGCCGGCCAGCAGCGTCACGACGACGCCGGCCGCGACGGCGATCAGCGCGCTCGTCGCCGACACCTCGAGGCCGCCGGCCGGCAGCGCGAAGCCGAAGGCGTCGAACATCGCCTTCAGCGCCGAGGCGATCGCGATCCCGCCGACCAGGCCGGCGAGCGAGGCGACGGCCGCGAGCAGCGCCGTCTCCGTCAGCGCGGCGCCGAGCACCTGGCGGCGGGTCGCGCCGACGGCGCGCAGCAGCGCCGACTCGCGCGCACGCTGGGCGGCGACGATCGCGAAGGTGTTGTGGATCGTGAAGGCGCCGACGAGCAGCGCCAGCCCGGCGAAGGCGACGAGCACGGTGCGGAGCCCGTCGAGGAAGGTCTGGTCGATGTCGTCGACCCGCTCGGCCGCCAGCCGGTCGCCGGCGATCGCCTCGATTCCGCTGCCGAGCGCCGGCCGCAGCCGCGCGACCAGCTCGGCCTGCGACAGCCCCGGCTCGCCGCGCACGACCACCGACGAGATCGCGTCGGGGCGTTTCATCACGTGCCGCGCGGCGCCCGCGGTCGAGAAGGCGGTGAAGGTCGTCGCGCCGACGCCCGACGAGGAGCCGAAGGTCGCGATCCCGACGATCCGCACGCGCACCGGCTCGGGCGTCCGCACGGTCGCCTCGTCGCCGACGCGCAGGCCGCCGTCGTCGGCGGCGCCGCGGTTGACCACGACCTCGTCGCCGGTCCGAGGGGCGCGCCCCTCGGCGAGCCGGTAGGGGTTGAGGCGCGGGTCGGCGATCCAGTTGCCGGCGAGCTTCGGCGGGCCGTCGCGGCCGACCGCTCTGCCGTCGGCGCCGATCAGCGTCCCGCGCCCCTCGATCGACGGCTCCGCCGCCGCGACGCCGTCGACGGCGCGGACGCGCGCCAGCGTGGAGGCCGGGATCGGCGCGCGCTGGCCGGGGCCGGCGTCGTCGTCGATCCGCGTCGTGCTGCGCACGACCGCGTCGGTGCCGGCGGTGACCTCGCCGAACAGCCGCTCGAAGTTGCGCTGCAGCGTGTCGCCGAGCATCAGCGTCCCGGCGAGGAAGGCGACGCCGAGGAACACCGACAGGAAGGTGCCGGCGAGCCGGCGCTTGTGGGCCCAGAGGCCGTTCAGGGCGATCCGTCGCATGCGATCACCCGCCCAGCGTCCGGACGCGGTCGAGCACCAGCTCCGGCGTCGGGTCGTCGAGCGCGTCGACGACCCTGCCGTCGGCGAGGAAGACGGCGGCGTCGGTCCAGGCGGTCGCGAGCGGGTCGTGGGTGACCATCACGACCGTCTGCCCCAGCTCGTCGACCGCGCGGCGCATGAATCCAAGGATCTCGCCGCCGGAGCGCGAGTCGAGGTTGCCGGTCGGCTCGTCGGCGAAGACGATCTGCGGCCGGCTGGCGAGCGCACGCGCGACCGCGACGCGCTGCTGCTGACCGCCGGACAGCTCGGCCGGGCGGTGGTGGAGCCGGTCGCCGAGGCCGACGGTCCCGATCACCGTGTCGAGCCAGTCGCGATCGGGCCGCGCTCCGGCGAGGTCGAGCGCGAGCGTGACGTTCTCGCGCACGGTCAGCGTCGGCACGAGGTTGAACGCCTGGAAGACGAAGCCGATCCGCTCCCGCCGCAGCAGCGTCAGCTGCGTGTCGGAGAGCCGCGACAGCGGGGTGTCGCCGATGTAGGCCTCGCCGGAGGTGAGCGCGTCGAGCCCGGCGACGCAGTGCAGCAGCGTCGACTTGCCGGAGCCCGACGGTCCCATGATCGCGGTGAAGCGGCCGGCGGGGAAGGCGACGGTGACGTCGTCGAGCGCGGTGACGGCGGTGTCGCCGACGCCGTGGACCTTGGTCGCGCCGACGACGCGCGCGACGGCGCTGCCGGGCGGCGGTGCGGTGCGGGCGTACGGAGCGGTGGACGGTGCGGCGGTCATGGTGCGATCTCCTTGTCGGGTCGGGACCGCATCCCAGTCTCCGCACATCCCGCCGCGCTGTCGTCGCCCCCCGGGCGGCTTCCCATACGCCCCCGGATGACACTTCCGCCTGCGCCCCGCGGCGTACGCCCGCCCCTCACTCGGACCTGTGTCATCCAGCTGTTCCTGAGCAACACCTGGATGACAAAGGTCCGCGCGGGTGCCGCGGCGGCTCAGGCGGCGGGCGGGCGCGGGGTGACGAGGCCGGACTCGTAGGCGAGCACGACCAGCTGGGCGCGGTCGCGCGCGTCGAGCTTGCCCATCGCGCGGCTGACGTGGGTCTTCGCCGTCGCCGGGCTGATCACGAGCCGCTCGGCCAGCTCGCGGTTGGAGAGCCCTTCGGCGACGAGCGCGACGACCTCGCGCTCGCGCTCGGTCAGCACGTCGAGCCGCGGCGGCGCCGGCGTCGGGGCGGCCGGCGCGCGGGCGGCGAACTCGGAGATCAGCCGGCGCGTCACGCTCGGCGCCAGCAGCGCCTCGCCGTCGGCGACGACCCGCACCGCGCGCAGCAGGTCGACCGGCTCGACGTCCTTCAGCAGGAAGCCGCTGGCGCCGCAGCGCAGCGCGCCGAAGACGTACTCGTCGAGCTCGAAGGTCGTCAGCACGAGCACGCGCACGCCGGCGAGCGCGGGATCGTCGGAGATCGCGCGGGTCGCGGCGAGGCCGTCCTGGCGGGGCATCCGCACGTCCATCAGCACGACGTCCGGCGTCGTCGCGCGCACGACCTCGACCGCCTCCACCCCGTCGGCCGCCTCGCCGACGACGGCGAACCCCTCCTCGGCGTCGAGCAGCATCCGGAAGCCGGCCCGCACGAGCGCCTGGTCGTCGGCGAGCACGACGCGGATCTCGCGCGAGCCGGCGGCCGGACGGTGCGCGCCGGTCGCACCGCCGGCGCCAGCCGCGGCGGGAGCGTGGGGCGCCCCGCTCGCGCCGTCGGCGCCAGCCGCGCCGCGGCCGTCGAACGCCCCGCCCGCTCCGCTCACGCCGTCACCGCCGGCAGCCGCGCGCGGACGCGGAAGCCGCCGCCGGGGCGCGGGCCGGCCTCGACCGATCCGCCGAGCAGCGCGGCGCGCTCGCGCATGCCGGCGAGGCCGTGGCCGCCGCCGCCCGCGCCGTCGCCCGTCCCGGCCGCCGCGCCGCGGCCGTCGTCGTCGATCACGAGCGCGACGGCGTCGGGCTCGTAGGCGAGCGCGACCCGCACGCGCGTCGCGGCCGCGTGGCGGACGACGTTCGTCAGCGCCTCCTGCACGATCCGGTAGCCGGCGACGTCGACCGGGACCGGCAGACGCCGCCGCTCGCCGGTCACGTCGACCGAGACCTCCGCCCCGGCCCGCCGCGCGCCGTCGGCCAGCTCCTCGACGCGCGCGAGGCTCGGCTGCGGCCCGGCCGGCTCGGGCTCCTGCTCGGCGCCGGCGCGCAGCACGCCGACGGTCGTGCGCAGGTCGGCGAGCGCCTCGCCGCTCGCCTGCTTGATCGCGCTCAGCACCTGCTCGGCCTGCTCCGGTCTGCGCGCGACGACGTGCGCGCCGGTGCTCGCCTGCACGTGGATCATCGCGAGGCTGTGGGCGAGCACGTCGTGCAGCTCGCGCGCGATCCGCAGCCGCTCCTCGCCGACCTGGCGGCGCGCCTCCTCGGCGCGCGTCCGCTCGGCCTCGCGCGCCCGCGCGGCGACCGCCGCGACCGACTCGCGCTGACTGCGCAGCGCGACGCCGGCGAGCGTGCCGATCGCGACCCAGCCGGCGGCCGCGGCGACCGGGCCGCTGAGCAGGTCGCGCCCGCCGAGCGTCAGCACCGCCGTCAGCTCGACCGCGAGCAGCCCGCCGCCGAGCCACAGCGCGTTGCGCGGCGGGATCCGCGCCGCCGCGGTCGCGAGCGCGATCAGCGCCGCGACGCAGGGACCGGGCCCGCCGGGATAGCCGCGCGCGACGTAGACCAGCTCGATCGCGAAGGTCGCGCCGAGCACGCCGAACGGCCACCGCCGGCGGCCGAGCAGCAGCGCCGCCGCGCCGGCGATCGCGACGTAGGCGAAGGCGTCGAGCGGCCGCTCGCCGGGGTCGCGGTCGGCGACCGCGGTCGTCACCAGCACGGCGAAGGCGCCCGCGAGCAGCGCGATCGCGACGTCGAGCGCCCACGGCGGCGGCAGCGGGCCGCGCGCCGGCCGCTCGCCGCCGCCCGCGCCGTCCGGTCCGGACGGCGCGGGGCCGAGCGGGTCCGCGCCGCGGGCGGCCGCGGCGGGCGTGCGGGATGTGGCGGCTGCGGCCATCGACGACACGGTAGATCGTCCGCGCCGGCCGCACATCGGCCGGCGGGCGTACTCCCCCGGGAGTATTCCCCGCGCTACAGGCCGGCGTGCGCCTGCTCGAGCGCGGCCGCGCGCGTCTCCTCGGTCCGCTCGGCGACGGCGAGCCCGGAGATCGCGACGATCCGCGCGACCGGCGAGGCGGGGTCGACGACGAGCAGCAGCCGCTGCTGGCGGTCGCGCAGCCGCGCACCGAGCGCGAACAGGAGGTTGATGCCGGCGCTGTCGAGGTAGCCGGTCTCGGTCAGGTCGACGACGAGCGCGATCGAGTGGTTGCTGAGCGCCGCGTCGATCGAGCGGCTGATCTCGGTCGCGTTGGAGGCGTCGACCTCGCCCTCGATCGCTACGACGGGGAAGGCGCCGTGCTGCTCGACGACGATCCGCGCGAGCGAGCTCATGCACGTGCCTCCGCGCCTGCGAGCGTCCGTTCCAGCACGACGACCGTCCCGTCGTCGCCGTGCTCGACGTCGACGTCGTCCATCAGCCGGCGCATCAGCATGAGGCCGCGGCCGCGATGCTGGCCGCGCGGCGCCCGCCAGCGCCCGCCGTCGCGCACGGTCAGCGAGACGCGGCCGTCCTCGAAGCGGCCCTGCAGCGAGAAGCTGTGCGCGCCCGGCCCGTAGGCGTGCTCGACGGCGTTCGCGCACGCCTCCTGGCACGCGACCGTGATGTCGTACGCCTCCTCCTCGCTCGCGCCCCGGCCGCGCAGCCAGCGGCGCAGCAGGTGGCGGATCTCGGCGAGCGTCGCGTGCTCGGCCGGCCAGCTGCCGTCGATCTCCTTGGGCGGCGGCGGGACCCGCAGCGCGATCATCGCGACGTCGTCGGCGCGCGTCCGGGCGACGAGCTTGCTGGCGAGGCACGCGCAGAGCGGGTCGACGCCGCCGTCGACCGCGGCGGCGGTCACGCGCAGCCGCTCGAGCCCCTCGTCGATCACCTCGCCGCGCCGCTCGACCAGGCCGTCGGTGTAGAGCACGAGCGTCGCGCCGGTCGGGACGTGGTGGACGGTCGACTCGTACCAGCTGCCGGGGACCGTCGCGAGCGGCACGTTCGGCTTGACGTCGAGATACCGCCCCTCGCCCCCGGGCTCGAGCAGCAGCGGCGGTGGATGGCCGGCGCAGACGTGCTCGACCCGCTCGGCCTCGAGGTCGAGGACGGCGTAGGAGAGCGTCGTCATCGAGCGCGGCCCCAGCTGCCACATCAGGCGGTTGAGCCGCGCGACGACCTCCGACGGCCTGTGGCCGTCGGTCGCGTAGGCCCGCAGCGCCGCGCGCAGCTGCGCCATCGACGCCGCCGCCCCGACGCCGTGCCCGACGACGTCGCCGACCGCGAGCGCGACCCGCCCGCCGGGCAGCGCGAAGGCGTCGAACCAGTCGCCGCCGAGCGTGTCGCGGCTGGCCGGCAGGTAGCGCGCGGCCAGCTCGACGCCCGGGATCCGCTGCATGTTGGGCAGCAGCTGGCGCTGGAGCGACTCCGCGACCCGGCGCTGCTCGTAGAGGGCGGCGTTGTCGATCGTCAGCGCCGCGCGGTCGGCGGCGAGCTGGAGCAGGTCGGTCTCCTCCGCGCTGAAGCGGCGGGGTCGCAGGCTGCCGACGTGGAGGACGCCGAGCACGCGGCCCTCGATCAGCAGCGGCACGCCCACGAGCGAGCGGATCCCCTTGTCGCGCAGGATCGGGTTGAGGATGTCGGCGTGGTCGACGTCGTCGATCACGATCGCCCGCCGCTCCGCCGCGATGCGGCCGGCGAAGCCCTTGCCGAGCGGGATCGTGACGCCCTGCTCGACCTCCTCCTCGATCCCCTTCGCCGCCCGCGCGCGCAGCAGCGGCTGCTCGTCGTCGAGCAGGAGGATCGCGGCGGTGTCGGCGCGCAGGATCTCGGTCACGCGCACGAGCAGCTCCGACAGCAGCTCGTCCTGCGGCAGCCACGCCAGCGCCGCGTCGGTCAGCTGCTGCAGCGAGGCGAGCGCCTCGTCGCGCGGAACGGCGCCGCTCGTGGTCAGGATCTCCTTCGTCGACACCCGCGCCAGACTACCCGGCGACCGGCCTCGTCATGCCGAGATCGCCCCGTGCGGGCGCCGCGCCCCTCCGCGAGACGGCCGGCGGCGCGACCGCATACTGTCCACCGCGATGTCGCGGACGCGCGTGCTGATCGCCGAGGACCAGGTGCTGCTGCGCTCCGGGATCGCGCGGCTGCTGGAGGACGCCGGGATGGAGGTCGTCGCGCAGGCCGGCGACGCCGAGGAGCTGATGCGCAAGGTCCGCGCGCACCGGCCCGACGTCGCGATCGTCGACGTGCAGATGCCGCCCGACAACACCGACGACGGGCTGCGCGCGGCGATCGCGCTGCGCGCCGAGCTGCCCAAGGTGGCGATCGTCGTGCTGTCGCAGTTCCTCGAGGAGCGCTACGCGGTCGACCTCGTCGGCGACGACGCGCGCGGCGTCGGCTACCTGCTGAAGGACCGCGTGATCGACGTCGCCGAATTTGCCGACGCGATCGAGCGGGTCGCGAACGGCGGCTCGGCGCTCGACCCCGAGGTCGTCTCGCGGATGGTCGGCCGCCGCCGCGCCGACGACCCGCTCGACGCGCTCACCCCGCGCGAGCGCGAGGTGCTCGGGCTGATGGCCGAGGGCAAGTCCAACCGCGGCATCGCCGAGCTGCTGGGCCTGAGCGGCGCCGCGGTCGAGAAGCACGCGACGCGGATCTTCCACAAGCTCGGCGTCGCCGACGAGCCGACCGAGCACCGCCGCGTGATGGCGGTGCTGCGCCTGCTGCGCGCGGGGTAGCGCGGCTGGCGCCGAACTCCGGTCGTCTGCACCCCTCTGAGGGGTGCAAACGACCGGACCTCCGCGCCGGCTACGCCGCCGGCGTCGCCGGCAGGTCGGCCGTGACGGTCGTCGGGCCGCCTGACGGGCTGTCGACCGTCAACGTCCCGCCGGCCGCGCCGACGCGGTCGTGGAGCCCCTGCAGGCCGCGCCCCGGGGCGGCGACCGCGCCGCCGCGGCCGTCGTCGAAGACGGTCACGAGCAGGCGGCCCTCCCGCTCGGCGACCCGCACCTCGGCTCGGCTGGCGCGGGCGTGCTTGGCGGCGTTGGCGAGCGCCTCGGCGATCACGAAGTAGGCGGCCGCCTCGACCGCCGGCGCCCACCGCCGCGCCGGCACCTCGAAGCGCGTCGGCAGCGGCATCCGCCCGGTCAGCGAGTCGACGGCCGCCTCCAGCCCGCGGTTGGTGAGGATCGACGGGTGGATGCCGGCCGCCAGCTCGCGCAGGTCGGAGATCGCCGCGCGCACCTCGGCGAGCGCGTCGTCGAGCGCGGCGCGCGCCTCCTCGGCCTCCCCCGGCAGCGCCGCCAGGCCCGCCTGGACGCCGAGCGCGACGTTCATCAGCCGCTGCTGGGCGCCGTCGTGGATGTCGCGCCCGAGCCGGCGCCGCTCGGCGTCGGCGGCGGCGACGATCCGCGCCCGCGACTGCTGCAGCTCCTCGGCCCGTGCCCGCTCGGCCGCCTCGCGGCGGGCCGCGGCCTCGGCGGCGCGCCGCTCGCTCGTGTCGCGGAAGGCGACGACGGCGCCGCGGCCGCCGCCCTGCTCGGGGATCGGCGCCGACGAATAGGCGACCGGGACCATCGAGCCGTCGCGGCGGACGAACCAGTCGTCCTCGACGCGGACCGTCCTGCCGGTCGTGCGCGGCAGCAGCAGCGGGCACTCCGACTCCGGGTACGGGGAGCCGTCGGGGCGGCGGAAGTGGATCGTCGCGTGGCTCGGCGCGCCGAGCAGCTCGGCCGGCTCGTCGTAGCCGAGCACCTCCAGCGCCGCCGGGTTGACGAACCGCACGAGCCCGTCGCGGTCGACGAGGTAGACGGCGTCGGCGATCGAGCGCAGCAGCACCTCGAGCAGCTCGGACGGCATCGCCGCCTCCGGCCGCGCGTGCGCCGCCGGCGCGCCCGTCACCGCCGGCTGCTCGTCGCCCGTCGCGCTCACCCGGTCAGCCTACGTCCCTCGACGGGCGCTCGTCCGGCCAGTGGCCGTGCGCGTCGAAGTAGCGGCGCGCCTCGTCCTCCTGCGCGCGCTCGACGTCGCCGCGGACGCCGGTGCGGTGGAGGACGTTCAGCAGCAGCACGCTGAGGCCGGCGCCGATCAGCGCGGCGGCGCCCTCGAAGTTGTCGACGCGGGGATCTCTCAGGAAGATCACGACGCCGGTCAGGACGACGGCGATCGGCAGCACGTAGCGGACGGCGATCAGCAGCGGACTCGACGGCTCGCGACCGCCGGCCTGCTGGTTGGAGGTGGAGCGGTCCGAGGCCATGCGACAAGGCTCGCAGCGCGCCTACGCGCCGAACAGGGCCCGATCCGGACCCGCGATGTCCGGAAACTGGACAGCGGCGGGCGGCGCGGCCGCGCGCCGGGCGGGGCGCGTCAGGCGGCGACGACAGCGGGCGGCGCGGCTGCCGCCGCGCGGGCGCGTCCGGCGGCGGTCGCGGCCGCGCGCCGCGCGGGGCGCTGCGTCAGTCGGAATCGATGCCTCTCTCGGCCGCGGCGGAGACGACCTGCGCCTGCACGCGGATCTCGCCGACCGCCGTCGTCTCCCACAGCTCCCCGCGGCGGAGCGGGCCGAGCAGGTGGAGCCGCGGGCGGACCGCGCCGTCGGCGCCGACGAGCGCGCCCTCGGGGCTCGCGCGCAGGCCGAGCCCGAGCGGATCGGGACTGGCGAGGCCGCGGCGCAGCAGCGCGTCGACCAGCGGCACGCCGGCGCGCGCGACGTCGGTGCCGGCGCCGGCGCAGACGACGACGCGGTCGGCGCGCAGCGTGCGCATCTCGCCGCAGTCGTCGACGAGCAGCTCGACCGTGCGCGGCAGCGCGCGCACCGCCAGCGCCCTGCCGGCGCGGACGAGCAGCCGTCCCGCGCCGACGAGCTCGCGCACCCGGCCGCCGACCTCCGGCGCCATGCGGTGGCGGCGCACCTCCCAGGCGCGTGCCCGCTCGCGCACGAAACGGCGCCGCTCGCCGTCGGGCAGCGAGCGCCACAGCGTCTGCGCGTGCGGCCGCACCCCGTCGAGCGCGTCGCGCCAGTCGGCGCCGGCACGCCGCGCCCGCGCGACGTGGACGCCGAGCCAGCGCTCCAGGCGCTCGACGGTGGCGGGCGCGGGCGGCGGATCGGCCGACGGGACGGGCCTCCGCAGCCCCGGCAGCTGCTCGTGGGGAAGGCAGCCGCCGCGCGAGATCGCGACGACGCGGCCGCGCCCGTCGTCGCCGCAGCAGGCGACCGCGACGTCGACGGCCGTCAGCCCCGAGCCGATCAGCAGCGTCGTCGCCGCCGGCGGCGCCCCCGCGAGCGCGCCCGGCGCCCACGGATCGCCGACGACGCGCGGATCGTCGGGCAGCGCGACCGGCGCCGCCGCCGGCAGCCCGCCGAGCGCCAGCACGACCGCGTCCGCCGCGATCGCCCGCCCATCCGCGAGCACGACCGTCGCGCCATCCACCGCGCCGCCGGCCCCCGCGCCGCCGGCCGCCCCGCCGTCCACCGCGCCGCCGGCCATCGGGCGGCTCGCCCCACGCGAGCCGCCGAGCGCCGCACCGCGCCCGGGCACCACGTCGACCGCCTCCCCCACGACGCGCTCGAGACATCGGCCGGGGGCGGCGGAGCGCTCGGCGTCGTCGAGCAGCGCGCGCAGATAGTCGCCGTACAGCCCGCGCGGGAGATAGGCGCCGGCCGGAAGCGGGCCGAGGCGGTCGGCGGCCCATGCCGCGAAATGGCCGGGATCGCCGGGAAAGGCGCTCATCCGCTCCGCCGCGACGTTGAGGAGGTGGCGGGCGTCAGGGGTCGAGTACGCGACGCCGGGGCCGAAGCTCCCGCGGCGCTCGACCAGGACGACGCGCAGCGGACCGCCCGGCCGACGCAGCAGGTCGACGGCGGTCAGCGTCCCCGCGCAGCCCGCCCCCACGACCACGACCGTCCGCGTCACGCCCGTCATCCATGTCTCCTATCCAGATTGACCAAGTCAAGTTACCGCCCTGACAACCCGCCCGCTTGCCGATCGATGCGCCCTTCCGCCTCTTCTACCCCCTGCGCGCGTCGGGGTCGGCGATCGCGGCGCGCAGCTCCGGATCGCGCTCCATCGAGCGGATGAAGACCGACAGCACCGTCCCGAGCAGCGCCGGCGAGACGTGACCGGGATCGACGACGCGGATCATGCCGAGACCGATGCTGAGGCCGAGGAAGGTGTTGGCGACGTGCTCGGAGGCCTCGACCGGCATCGCGATCCCGGCGTCGGCGGCGCTCTCGGCGCTGAACCTCGCGAAGGTCTCGCGCAGCGCGGCGAAGCCGGTCGCGAACCGCTCGCGCATCGCCTCGTCGCGCCCCGCGGCGAGCCAGAACTCGACCAGCAGCCGGAAGGCGTCGGGCGCCTCGTCGAGCTCCTCCATCCAGCTGTCGGCGCCGCTGAACGGCCGCTTCCAGGTCGTCTCGTCGCGACTGAAGAGCGCGACCTGCTCGGCGATCTCCGCCGCCAGGTACTCGTCCATCAGCGCCGCCAGCAGGTTGCCCTTCGAGCCGAAGTGGCCGTAGACGGCGCCTTTCGTCAGCCCCGCCTCCTCGGCGACGTCGTCGAGCGTCGCGCCCGCGAAGCCGCGGGCGGCGTAGACCCTCGCCGCCGCCTCCAGCAGCCGCGCACGCGTCGCCGCCTTGCGCGCGCTGCGGTCGAACTCGCCGCGCGGCATCAGCGGCATCCCCGCACGGCCGCGCCGGCGCCGCCCGCGCGCGGCGCACCCGCGCGCGGCGCACCCGCGCGCGGCGCACGCGCACGCCCCGCCCGCGCCCGATGCACCGCTTTCCTTGACAGATACTCGTCAGTACATATACTCATCCGCACGCTCTGACCCTACCGAGGAGGGACGACGACGATGCAGGCGACCTTGCCGCCCGGATCTCGCATGCCGACGGCGCTGCAGACGATCGGCTGGTGGATGCGTCCGCTCGCCTTCCCCGACCGCGTCCGCGCGCGCGCCGACGGCCGGCGCTACACGCTCAAGCTCGCGGGCCAGCCGCCCTTCGTCCTCCTCACCGACCCCGACGACGTCAAGGCGCTCATGACCGCCCCGCCCAACGTCCTCCACCCCGGCGAGGGCGCGCGCATCCTCGAGCCGATCGTCGGCCCCAACTCGGTGATCCTGCTCGACGAGGATCTCCACATGGAGCAGCGCAAGCTGATGCTCCCGGCCTTCCACGGCGACCGCATGCAGCGCCTCACCGGGCTGATGGACGAGCTGACCGAGCGCGAGCTCGACGGCTGGCCGCTCGACGCGCCGGTCGAGCTGCACCCGCGCCTCCAGGCGCTGACGCTGGAGATCATCCTGCGCGCCGTCTTCGGCCTCGACGAGGGGCCGCGGCTCGACCTGCTGCGGGAGCGGCTGCCGCAGATCCTCTCCTTCGGCGACAGCCCGATCTCGCTGATGCCGCCGCTGCAGCGGCTGATGAGAGGACGCGGCCGCTTCGGCCGCTTCGAGCGTGACAGAGCCGAGGTCGACCGCGAGCTGTACGCGCTGATCGAGGAGCGCCGCGCCGAGCGCGACGGCGACCGCGACGACGTGCTCGCGATGCTGCTGGACGCGACCCACTCCGACGGCTCGCCGATGCGCGACGAGGAGATCCGCGACGAGCTGATGACCGCGCTCGTCGCGGGCCACGAGACGACCGCCTCCTCGCTCGGCTTCGCCTTCGAGCAGCTCGCCCGCTCGCGCGACGTGCAGGAGCGGCTGGCGGCGTCGGTCGCCGCCGACGAGACCGCCTACCTCGACGCGACGATCAACGAGGTGCTGCGCCGCCGTCCGGTGCTGACGATCCCCGAGCCGCGGCTCGTCAAGCGCGAGATCGAGATCGGCGGCTGGACCTACCCGGTCGGCGCGGTGCTGTGCGCGGCCGCCTACCAGATCCACCACGACCCGGCGATCTATCCCGACCCGTACGCCTTCAAGCCCGAGCGGTTCCTGGAGAGAAAGCCCGGCACCTACACCTTCCTGCCGTTCGGCGGCGGCCGGCGGCGCTGCCTCGGCGCGAGCTTCGCGCTGCTGGAGATGCGCGTCGTGCTGCGCGCGGCGGCGCGGCGCTTCACCGTCTCCGCCGACCGGCCGAGACCGCGGGTGAGACGGCGGATGATCACGATCGCCCCCGGCGACGGCGCGCGCGTCCTCCTCTCCCGGCGGCCTTCCCCGCCGAGCCCGTCCGCCGCAGCGGCCGCGACCGAGCGGGCGGCGGCGTAGCGAGCGCGCGGCGGTCCGGGGGCCGGGCTCGCCCCCGGATCGCCGCCGCTCGCCGAGGGGGAGCTAGGAGCCCGGCGCGTCGACGATGCGCAGGTACGGGAGCGGCTGCTCCCAGCCCTCCGGGTAGCGCTCTCTCGCCTGCTCGTTGCTGACCGAGCCGGAGATGATGACCTTCTCGCCCTGTCTCCACTGGGCCGGCGTGGCGACCTGGTGGTCGGCGGTCAGCTGGAGGGAGTCGATGACGCGCAGGACCTCGTCGAAGTTGCGGCCCGTCGTCATCGGGTAGATCAGGACCAGTCTGATCTTCTTGTCCGGCCCGATCACGAAGACGTTGCGCAGCGTCGCGTTCTGCGCCGGCGTGCGCTCCGTCGGGTCGCCCTCGACGTCGGGCGGCAGCATCCCGTACGCCTTCGCGACGGCGTGGTCGGTGTCGCCGATGATCGGATAGTTCGGCGCGGTGCCCTGCGAGGACTTGATGTCCTCGGCCCATCTGTCGTGGTTGTCGGTCGGGTCGGTCGAGATCGCGATGATCTTGACGCCGCGCTTGTCGAAGTCGGACTTGATCGAGGCCATGTAGCCGAGCTCGGTCGTGCAGACCGGGGTGAAGTCGCGCGGGTGCGAGAAGAGGACGGCCCAGCTGTCCCCGATCCACTCGTGGAAGTCGATCTCGCCCTCGGTCGTCTTGGCTCTGAAGTTGGGGGCGGTGTCGCCGATGGTCAACGCCATGATGCGCGGTCTCCTGGTCGCTATGACGGAAAACTGGAAAAGTCGACCTGATTTTACGACTTCCCTCGCTTGAGCCTACACCCGACGAGCGGCTGATGACAGGGATGCTGGAGCCGGGGGGCGGCCGGGGCGGCGCGGCCCGCCGGCGGCACGGCTGCGGGGGCCGGAGCGGCCGACGCGGCGACGCGCTCAGGCACCGGCGGCGGCGCGGCGGGCGGCCTTCCGGCGTACATGCACGCGTCGGCGAGCGCCAGGGCGCGCCGACGAGCGGGCGCGGAAGATGGGCCGGCGCCGCCGGGTCAGTGCGGCCGGGGGCCGCCCCGCGGCGTCCAGCGGCCGGTGCGCGTGTAGCGGTCCCGCGCGCGCTGCTCGCGCTCGCGGTCGTCCTCGCTGGAGATGCTCAGCCGGGCGAAGAGGTTCGCGAGCAGGACCAGCAGCGCGATGCCCAGCAGGACGATGCCGAATGCCGTCGCCGCGCCGCCGCTGCCGGCAATCAGGAAGACGAGGCCGGCGATCGCGATCAGCGCCGGCAGCCCGTAGCGGACGAGCTTGAGGACCATCGCCGCTCAGCTCCCCGGCGCGCGGCGGTCGCGGGCGGCGTCATCGCGGACGGGCACCTCGCCGGCGCCGCGGTCGCGGGCGGCATCACCGGGCGCGGGCGCCTCGCCGGCGCCGCGGTCGCGGTCGGGGGCGTCATCGCGGGCGGGCACCTCGCCGGCGCCGCGGTCGCGGGCGCTCGTGCCGGCCCGCTCCTCCCCGCGCGCGTCGTAGGCGCGGTCGAGCAGCAGCCAGCCGATCGCGGCGAGCCACACGATCGCGGCGGCGACCCAGATCGCGCCGCCCTCGACGATCGCCGCGACGAGCGCGACGACGCAGGTGCCCGCGACGACCAGCGCCGGCATCGCGCCGATCGGCGAGCCCTCGCCGGCCGGGACGCTGGCGCGGGCGTCGGGCGTCATCGCGGTGCGCTGCTCGGCGGTGGCGCGAGCCGGGTCGTCCTGCGGCAGCATGCTCAGCTCGTTGGCGCCGCTCTCGACGACGTCGCGGGCCCGCCGCTCCCGCGGGTCCTCGCCCGCGTACTCCTCGACCAGCTCGGTGAAGACGCGGTCGGGGTCGCCGACGCCCTCCTCCTCCAGCCGCGCGGCGACGGTCGGCGAGACGTGCTCGGTCTCGGTCGTCAGCTGCAGCGCCAGGCCGGCCGTCAGCAGCGTTCCGGTCGCGTGCAGCGCGACGGCGCCGACGAGCACCCACCAGCTGCCGGTGGCGAGCGCGATCGCCCCACCGATCACGACGAGCGCGAAGAACGAGATCGCGATGTAGAGCCGGTTGGTCGCGAGCGTCGCGACGAACGAGCCGCCCCGCTCGTGGCGCTCGCGGGCGCGCGCGATCAGCTCCGGCGTGAGCGTCGCGTCGTCGCGTCCGACGGCCTCGCGCAGCTCAGCCGTGAGCTGCCGCTCGGTCTCGCGCGAGAGCCGCCGGCGCGGGCGGTGGATGCGATGTGCATGCGCCATGAGATCTGCTCCTCGTATCCGCCAACGCCCCGTCGCTACCCGGCGACCGAGGCGCTTGCGCGGCCGAGGTCAGAGAACGCGACGACGGGCAGGGGCGAGCGGGGCGGCGCGAGGCGGGCGTCGGACGCGCGGGGCGGGCGCGAGCGGCGCGGGGCGGGCGCGAGCGGTGCGGCGCGGGCGGCGCGGGCGGCGCGGGCGGCGCGGGCGGCGCGGGCCAGCCTACGGGAGCGGCAGGCGCCACGCTTCGCGCAGCGTGGCGGCCGGCGCGAGCGCGGCCCAGCGGGAGGCGGCGTCGTGGAGGCGCTCGCGGGCGCGGTCGATCGCGGCGGCGGTGACGTCGTCGCTCCACCAGCGCTCGCCGATCTCGCGCCGGATCGTGCGCGGGTCGGCCGGCCTGCCGGCGAGCGCGACGTCGCAGACCGCGCGGGTGAGGATCTCGGCCTGCATGATGCGGTCGCCGGCGCGGTCGATCGCCTCGCGCCCGCGTCTGGCCGCGTGCGGGGCGCGGCGGCCGGAGACGACCGTGGCGTGAGCGAACATGCCGCCGGCCGCGAGCACGCCCCAGACGCCGGCGCGCAGCCCGAGCTCCTCCTCGACGATCAGGTGCGCGAGATCGTGCGGGACCTCGCGCGCCGGCCCGCCGACCTTGTTGTACGCCCCGCCCTCGAATGCCACGACGAGCCCGTCGGGACGGTGGATCAGCGAGCGGTAGCGGCGCCCCTGCCGCGGCTTCTCGAACTCGATCGCGATCGCGCCCACGCGCCCAACCGTAACGGCCCCGCACCGCCTGCCGTCCCACCCTCGCCCGCCTCCGCCCGGACCTCTGTCATCCAACTGTCGCTGACCAACAGCTGGATGACAAAGGTCCGGCTGCGGTTGGCGTTGAGACGCTGCGCGGCTACCAGGAGGGCTTCCTGGCGGTGCTGGGAGCGAGCCCGACCGCCGAGGGCGGCGTGCGCGGCGCGGTGCTGCACACGCTCGACTGGTGCGCCGCCCATCCGGCGCAGGCGCGGCTGCTGTTCGGCGGCCGCGGCGCCGCCGACCCCGCCGCGCTCGCCGACGCGAACCGCGGCTTCTTCGGCCGCGCCAGCGGGTGGTACGCCACCCACGTCCACTACGGAGCCGTGCGCGAGCTGCCGTTCCCGCTGTTGAGCGCGCTCTGGCTCGGCCCCTCACTCCACTACGTCCGCCACGCGCTCGACGGCCCCGAGCCGGCGATCGGCGCCGACGCCCGCACGGCGCTCGCCGACGCCGCCTGGGCCGCGCTCGGGACCGTCGGCGAGCAGGAGCCGATCACGCCATGACCGCATCCGACCGCCGGCCGACCACGCCCGGAGCACCCGACCGCCACGCCGCGCCGCGCCGGTCGAGCGCCGGCCGCCCCTCCGTCTACCGCGACCTGCTCGACGAGGGCGCGGCCGCCGACCGCGCCGCCGTCCACGTCGAGCGGCGCGGCGACCGCGCGCTCGTCACGCTCGCGGAGCCCGACCGCCTCAACGTGCTGACCGCGGCGCTCGTCACGCAGCTGAAGCGAGCGCTCGCCGACCTCGCCGCCGATCCCGAGATCCGCGCGGTCGTGCTGACCGGCGACGGCCGCGGCTTCAGCGCCGGCGGCGACCTGCGGATGATGGACCGCGCCGTCGACTCGCTCGAGCGGCGCGAGCCCGAGGGCGCCGCCGACATGTGGCGCTGGATCCGCAACGAGTTCGGCGCGATCGCCCGGCTGATCGCCCGCGGCGACACGATGTTCGTGGCGGCGCTCAACGGCCCGGCCGCCGGCGTCGGCCTCGCCTGGGCGCTCACCTGCGACATCGCGATCGCCGCGGAGGAGGCGGTGATCGTCCCCGCGTTCGGCAAGCTCGGGCTGCTGCCGGAGGTCGGCACCAGCTGGGCGCTGACGCGCGCGCTCGGCTACCAGGGCGCCTTCGCCTTCTACGTCGCCGGCGAGCACCTCGACGCGCGCGGCGCGCTCGCGCGCGGGCTGGTGCAGGAGGTCGTCCCCGGCGGCGAGCTGCTCGCCGCCGCCGACCGCTGGTGCGACCGCGCCTGCGCGCTGCCGCCCCACGCCCTCCAGATGACGAAGCCGCTGCTGCGCGGCGCCGCGGACGCGACCTGGGACGGCGCACTCGCGCTGGAGGAGTTCGCCGAGCCGGTCTGCTTCACGACGGAGGCGTTCGCCGGGGCGGTCCGCGGGCGGCTGGCGCGCTCCTGACGGCGGGCTTCGGCGACCCGCCCCGGCGCCCGGCGCGGGTCCCCGCGCCGCGCCGTCCGCACGCCATGTACGCTCGTACATGTACAGTCGTACATGAAGGAGCACCGCCCGCATGCCGTACCTGCTGCTCGCGATCGCGATCGCCGCCGAGATCGCCGCGACGAGCCTGATGAAGGAGACCGACGGCTTCACCCGCCCGCTGCCGACCGTCGCCTGCCTGCTCGGCTACGGGATCGCGTTCGCGCTGCTCGCGCAGGCGATCAAGTCGATGCCGGTCGGGGTCGCGTACGCGATGTGGGCCGGGATCGGCACGGCCGCGATCGCCGCTGTCGGGGCGATGTTCCTCGGCGAGCCGCTGACCGCCGCGAAGGTCGGCGGGATCGTGCTCGTGATCGCTGGCGTCGTCATGCTCAACCTTGGAGGTGCCCATTGAGCGCCCGCCGCCCACCGCGCCCGCGCGACCCCAAGGGCCGTCGCGAGGCGATCGTCGCGGCGGCGGTCGAGGTGATCGCCGAGCACGGGCTCGGCAACGCCTCCCACCGCCTGATCGCCGAGCGCGCCGACGTCCCGCTCGGCTCGACGACCTACTACTTCCCGACCCGCGGCGACCTCGTTGCGAGCGCGCTGGAGAAGAACCTGCGCGACTGGGCCAGGGAGCTGGAGCGGTGGGCCGACGCGCTGACGCGCGACCCCTTCCCCGCGACCCTCGTCTCGCTCGCAGCCTCCTACCTCGCCGATCGGGCGCGCGCCGTCGTCGAATACGAGCTGTACATCGCCGCGGCCCGCGAGCCGGAGCTGCGCGAGCTCGTGCGGCAGTGGCTGGAGCTGCTGGAGCGCCAGCTGAGCCCGATCGCCCGCGAGGGGCGCGCACGGGCGATCGCGATGCTCGTCGACGGCGCGATCGTGCGAGCTGTCGCGCTCGACCGCCCGCTCGACGGCGAGGCGCTCGAGGACGGGATCGCCGCGCTGATGGGCGGCCGCTGAGGCGAGACGCGCCAGGCGACGCGCGTCAGGCCAGGTAGCGCTCGGCGAGCCACGCGGCGAGGCCGTCGGCGCCCGACCGCGCGGCGACCTCGCGCTGCCGCATCGCGCCGTTGGCGGCGGCGAGATCGCGGGCGGCGGCGAGCTGGGCGGCGCAGCCGAGCCGCTCGGCGGCCGGCGCGATCTCCTCCAGCAGCGCCTCCAGGCGGGCGCGGGTCGGCGTCGGCGCGCCGGTCTCCAGGTCGGCGAGCGAACCGTCGAGGCCGTCGCGGAGCGCCGCGAAGCGGTTCTCCTCGATCCGCCACGTCGGCACGGCGGCGACCGGCTCGCCGGCCTTCCAGCGCGCGGCGAGCGTCGCGACGAGCGCCTGCACGACCGCGATCACGGCGGCGGCCTCCGCGACGGTCGTCTGCGCGTCGGGCACGCGCAGCTCGAGCGTCCCGAACGCCGGGTGCGGGCGCAGCTCCCACCACCACGTCCGCGGCCCCTCCAGCACCCCGGCCGCCGCGCCCCAGCGCAGCTCGGCCGCATACGCCTCCCAGCCGTCGAGATGCGGCGGGACGCCCTGGCGCGGCAGCAGCGTGCAGATCGTCGGGCGGACGGACGCGAGGCCGGTGTCGCGCCCGGCGTGGACCGGCGCGTTGGCGGCCAGCGCCGCCAGCTCCGGCAGCCGCGCGCGGAGCATGTTGCAGACGGCGAGCGAGCGGTCGGCGCCGCCGACGGCGACGTGGACCTGGAGGCTCGCGACCAGCTGGCGCCGCGCGATCGTCCCGTACCGCTCCTGCAGCGGCTCGTAGCGGGCGCCGCCGTTCAGCTCGCCCTCGGCGTCGCTGAAGGGATGGACGCCCGCGACCGCCGGCAGCGCCAGGCCGTCGGCCGCGGCGGCGAGGTCGCGGCGGGCGGCGGTGAGCTGGGCGACCGCCTCGCCCACGGTCGCGGCCGGCGCGGTCGCGATCTCGAGCTGGGAGGCGGGCAGCTCGGGCTTGAAGCGCGGGTCGCCGCCGAGCCGCTCCAGCAGCGCGCCGGCGCGCGGAGCGAGGTCGCGTGTGCCGGGGTCGAGCAGCATCGTCTCCTCCTCGACGCCGACGGTGAAGCCGCCGGCCGCGTCGAACCGCCGCCGCAGCTCGGCGGTCGTCGGAAGCTCGAGCGCTGGGACCGTCATCACCGCCACTGTGACCGTTCGCGCGCGCTTCCAACCGCGGGAGGCCCGCGCGCGGCCGCCGCCGCCCCCGCGCCGCACCCGCCGCGCCCGCGCCGCCGCCGCCCACACGCCGCGCCCGCGCCGCCGCCGGCGCGCGCGGCCGGCCCGCCGCCGCCCGCACCGCGCGGCCGCGCCCGCGCCGCCGCCGGCGCGCCGCGGCCGGCCCGTCGCCGCGCGCACGCGCGCCGCACACGACCCGCGCCGGCGCGCCGCGGCAGGCCCGCGCCGGCGCCGCGCAGGACCGCCGTGGTTTGAAGCGGGCGCCGCGCGTGAACCTTTCCGCCCATGGTGCCGACCGTCACGCTCCGTCCCCGGCCGCGCGCGTTCGCGCTCCCGACGCCGCGCGGCCCGCTGAGCGAGCGGCTGATCGAGACGCTGCGCCGCCAGCCGGGCGCGCCGCTGGCCGCGCCGGCGCCCGACGCGCTCGCGGCGATCGACGACCCGCTCGCCGACGACGACCTCCAGCTCGCGCTCTACCTCTCCTACGAGCTGCATTACAGCGAGCTGCTCGGGGTCGATCCCGACTGGGAGTGGGATCCCGGCCAGCTCGCCTTCCGCGCCGCGCTCGAACGGCCGTTCGAGGCGGCCGTCCGCGCGCTCGCCGCGCCGCCCGATGCCGTCGCACCGGCCCGAATCGGCGCCGCGCTGCAGGAGCTGGTCGCCGCCGACGACGGCCCTCCGCTGTCGCGCTGGGTCGAGGCGCGCGCGAGCTCCGAGCAGGTGCGCGAGTTCCTCATCCACCGCTCCGGATACCAGTTGAAGGAGGCCGATCCCCACTCGTGGGCGATCCCGCGGCTGGCCGGCGGCCCGAAGGCGGCGCTCGTCGAGGTCCAGGCCGACGAGTACGGCGGCGGCGCCGCCGACCGCATCCACGCGACGCTGTTCGCGAAGGCGATGGCGGCGGTCGGGCTCGACCCGACCTACGGCGCCTACGTCGAGCGGCTGCCGGCGGTCACGCTCGCGACCGTCAACCTGATGTCGCTGTGCGGGCTGCACCGGCGGCTGCGCGGCGCGATCGTCGGCCACCTCGCCGCGTTCGAGATGACCTCCTCGCTGCCCAACCGCCGCTACGGCAACGCGCTGCGCCGGCTCGGATTCGGCGAGGAGGCGACCGACTTCTTCGACGAGCACGTCGCCGCCGACGCCGTCCACGAGAACATTGCCGCGTGGGACCTCGCCGGCGGGCTGGCCGCGAGCGAGCCCGAGCTGGCCGCCGACGTGCTGCTCGGCGCCCGCGCGCTGCTGGCGCTCGAGGCCCGCTGGGCGCGTCATCTGCTCGACGCCTGGGAGTCCGGCGCCAGCTCGCTGCGCCCGGCGGCGTGACGCGGCGTCAGCCCTCGCCGCCCGCCCGGCGCTCGTCGCCGTGCGGGCCGCCCTCCGCTCCGCCGGCCGCTCTGAACCCGACCAGCTTGTGGGTCCCGTCGCAGAAGGGGCGGATCTGGGAGCGGCCGCAGCGGCAGAGCGCGACGGTCTGCCGGCCGCAGTCGATCGTTCTGCCGTCCTGGTCGGTCAGCTCGAACGGGCCGCGCAGCAGGTAGGGGCCGTCGCGGTAGGGCGTGATCCGCGCGGGCGCGGCGGGACGCGGCGGCAGCGGCGGCTCGGCCGCGTCGCCGTCGGCCGGCGAGCGCGCGACCGCTCCGGACGTCTCGCCGCCGGACGCGCTCGCGCCGAGGGGCGGCGCCGTCGCGCCTCCGACGACGCGGCGCGCGCTCCACCAGTCGCCTGAGTCGCGCTCGACGGCGCCGCCCGTCGGCGCCGTGCGCGCTCCCGCTTCGCCAGGCGCCGCCGCCTCGATCACGAGCAGCTCCTCCGCGTCGGCGTCCGGCGCGAGCCGACCGGCGGCGCGCAGCGCGGCGCTGCGGGCGCGCGCAAGCGGGCCGAGCGGCCCCCGGCGGCGGGCCAGCACGCGCGGACGCAGGCCCGCGGAGGCGAGCCGGTCGAGCGTCTCCGCCTCGCCGGTCAAGGACGACTGCACGAGCAGCAGCCGCCCGCCCGGCGCGAGATGGCCGCGGACGCCGTCGCACAGCCGGTCGACGAGCAGGCGCCCGTCGGCGCCGCCCTCCCACGCCCGCGCCGCGCCGCCGCGCGGCAGCTCGTCGGCGCCCGGCAGGTACGGCGGGTTGGCGACGATCAGGTCGAAGCGCTCGCCTGCGACCGGCGCGAACAGGTCGCCGCGCAGCGCCCGCAGCCGCACGCCGTTGCGGCGGCCGTTCAGCCGCGCCGCGACGACCGCGCGGCGCGACAGGTCGACCGCGGTGACGGCGCTCGCCCCCTCCAGCCCCGCGACGACGGCGAGCACGCCGCTGCCGGTGAAGAGATCGAGCACGCGCGCGCCGCGGGCGAGGCCGCGCTCGCGCATCGCTGCGGCGAGCAGCAGCGCGTCGCTGCGCGGGCGAAAGACGCCCGGCGGCGCCGCGATCCGCACGGCGGCGCGCCCGCCGGGGCGAGAGGCGATCGAGGACATGGGCGAGCGCTACCCCGCACCCGTGAGACCGAAAAGCGGCGTGGTCCGGCGCGGCGGGCGAGCGGCGCGGGCGCCGCGCGCGCGGCGAGCAAGTCGGCGCCGGCCGCGTCCCTCGCGAGCGCGGATCGCGGCAGCCCGCGGCGGGTAGACGAGCGACCATGAGCCTTCCGCGCGAGGAGCAGGCCGTGCGGCTGCTCGACGAGGATCCCGACCTCGCCGAGCGACTGGCTCCCGAGCGCCGCGCCGAGGCCCGCGTCCGCCTGCTGGCGCGCGCGGTCCGGCTGCCGCGCGGACCGCTCGCGCCGGCGGCGCTCGACCGTGACGCCTCCTCGCTCCACGGCCTCCTGCTGCTCGACGGGCTCGTCAGCCGCAACGTGCGGCTCGCCGACACGACGACCGTCCAGCTGCTCGGCCGCGGCGACCTGCTGGAGCCGGGCACCGACGCGCTCGGCGGCCGGCTCGTGCCGATCGACGTCGCATGGGTCGTGCTCGAGCCCGGGCGCGCGCTCCCCGTCGACGACGCCTTCGTCGAGCGCGTGCTGCGCTGGCCGGAGGTGGTCGCGGCGCTGTTCGAGCGGATCGCGGCGCAGTCGGCGCGCCAGGGGACGCAATGCGCGATCTCGGGGCTGGCGCGCGTCGAGGACCGGATCGAGACGCTGATGTGGTTCCTCGCCGAGCGCTGGGGCCGGATCGGCAGCCAAGGGGTCGTGCTGCCGCTGCGGCTGACGCACGAGACGCTCGGGCAGATGCTCGGCGCCAGACGGTCGACGGTCACGCTCGCGCTGAGACAGCTCGCCGCCGACGGGCTCGTCCAGCGGCGCGACGACGGTGCGTGGCTGCTGCTCGTCCCCTCCGGCGACGAGGTCGGGGTCGCCGACCGCCGCGGCGGCGGCGTCCGCTTCCTCGAAGGGGACCTGGCGCTGCCGCCGGAGCGCGACGCCCCCGCGCCGACGGCGCCCGCGTCGCGTCCCGCCCGCGAGGCCCTGCCGGTCGCCGGCGCGCTCGACCGGCTGGAGGCGCGGATCGAGCGGATGCTGGCCGTCCACGCGCGGATGCGCGCCCGCACAGCGTCAGCTTCGGCACCTTCGAGCAGAGACGGCGCTTCAGGCTGACAGCGGCGGCCTGCGGTCGAGAGCAGCCGCCCGTGCGGCGATCCGCGGTCGCGTCATCTCTGCGGCGACGCGCCGACCGAGGTTCTCGCGTCGGCCGCGAAGCGGGCGTCCAGCCCGGTCAGCCGCAGCAGCCGGCGCACGGGGCCGGTGCCCTCCACGATCCCGAAACGGCGGCCGCAGTCGCTCGCGAGGTCGTCGAGTCGCAGCAGCATCCGCAGACCGGTCGAGTCGATGAACGCCAGCTCGCGCAGATCGAGCACGACGCCGGGGCAGCCGCTTGCGAGCAGATCTTGGACCGTCTGTTCGAGGATGCCGACGGTTGCGAGATCGAGCTCGCCCGTGACACGCACGACCGCCTGCCCGTACTCCATGGTGGGCTCGATCGCGAGGCCGCCGGCGGCGGCGTCACCGAGATGCTGCATGAGAGCCTCCAGGCTCGGGTTCATCGACCGTATCGCGCCGACGGAGACCGGGGCAACGGGGATGTTGGTTTCCAACATGCGGCGGATCGGAGGCCTCGCGCATGTCTCCGCGGCGACGCGGGGAACGATTCCGCGCATGGACGGCACGGGCGATGCGGACGGCGGCGAGGGCTCGTGGGCGGGCGAGCACCGCTTCGGCCGCGAGGCCCCGTTCACGCTCGGCGTCGAGGAGGAGCTGTTCCTCGTCGACCCCGTCGACGGCGCGCAGACGAACGCCTCCGCGGCCGTGCTGGAGCGGCTCGGCGCCGTCCGCGGAACGGTCGAGCGCGAGCTGCACGCCTGCCAGGTCGAGCTGATCACCGACCTCTGCCATGACGCCGGCGAGGCGGCGACCGCGCTGCGGGGGCTGCGCCGGGCCGTCGTCGGGACCGGCGCGGGGATCCTTGGCGCCGGCACCCACCCGGCGGCGTTGGAGGGCGCCGCCGAGATCACCGACAAGGCGCGCTACGAGCGGATCCACGAGCTGCTCGGAGACGCCGTCGCGACGCCGGTCGGCGGGCTCCACGTCCACGTCGGCATGCCCGACCCCGAGACGGCCGTGCGCGTCTTCAACGGGCTGCGCCGGCACCTGCCGCTGCTGCAGGCGCTCGGTGCCAACACGCCCTACCGGCACGGGCGCGACACCGGGCTCGCCTCCGCGCGGGAGATCACGACGCGCGGATGGCCGCGCTCCGGCGTGCCGCGCGCGCTGCGCGACTTCGACGACTTCGCCGAGCTGAGCGCGCGGCTCGTGCGGGCCGCCGACGTGCCCGACTACACGTGGTTCTGGTGGAAGCTGCGGCCCCATCCACGGCTGGGGACCGTCGAGATCCGCGCGCTCGACGCGCAGGCGTCGCTCGACGACCTGGCCGCGCTCGTCGCGCTCGTCCACTGCCTCGCGCGGCACCTCGCGGAGGCCGAGCCGGCGCGCGGCGCGGGTGGGCGCGGCGAGCCGAGCCCGCCCGCAGAGCTGCTCGACGAGGGGACCTTCCGCGCCGCCCGCTATGGCGTGCGCGCCCGCCTGCCCGATGCCGAGGGCCGCCTCGTGCCGTTCGACGCGCTGCTCGCGCAGGTGCTGCGCGAGATCGCCGGCGACGCGCGCGAGCTCGGCTGCGACGCGGCGCTCGACTCGCTCCCCGCGCTCGTCGCGCGCGGCGGCGGCGCCGGGCGCCAGCGCTCGATCCACGCGATCGGCGGCATGGGCGCGCTGCTGCGCGAGCTGGCGACGCTGACGGCGCGGGGCTGAGCGGCCCCGGACCGCACGCGCGGCACGGGCGGCGGGGCACGTGCGCGACGCGCGCGCGGCGGGGGTGCGGCGCGCGCGGCGCGGCCGGCGGTCCGCTCACCCCCGCTCCACGGCGCGCAGGTCGCGCTCGACCGCGGCGGGCACGACCCGGCGCTCGCGCGCGACCCAGCGAAGGCCGCGGAGCGCGGCGATCGCGCCCGCCGCCGTCGTCCGCCGCCAGGGGCCGGCCGCCCAGAGCCGCCGCGCCGTCGCGCCCGGGAGCCGCCGCGGCGGCCGGCGCAGCCAGATCGTCCAGAGGTCGTTGCGGAGCGTCGCCGCGACCCGCGCCGGCCGCGGCGCGCCGCCGCCCGGCGGGCAGTGGCGCGCGACGATCTCGGGCACGTGGCGGACCTCCCAGCCGGCGGCGGCCAGGTCGAGCGCCAGCAGCTGCTCCTCGCCGCCGACCTCGAAGCGGCGGTGGAAGCCGCCGACCGCGACGAAGGCGCTGCGCCGCACGACCGCGCCGCAGGCGACGAAGCCGGTGACCGGGACGCCGGGGCCGCTGTTCCGGCCGGCCGCGGCGGCGAGCGGACCGGACGCCATCGCGACGCAGGTCGGGTCGAGCCGCCGCTCGGGACCGACGAGCACCGCCGCGGCGATCAGCCCGACGCGCGGATGACGGTCGAGCAGCGCGGCGGCCCGCGCCAGCGCGCCGGGCTCCCACCACGAGTCGTCGTCGCTGAACGCGACGTACGGGGTCCGCAGCCGCGCGACCGCCTCGGTCCGCGCGGCGGCGCCGACGCTCGAGCGGAGCGCGATCACCTCGACGCCGGCGTCCCCGCGGGCGCGCAGCGCGGCGGCGGTACCGTCGACCGAGCCGTCGTCGGCGACGACGATCGGCGGCCGCTCCGGCAGCGCGCGCAGCCGCGCCACGGTCGACAGGACGAGCTCGCGGCGGTCGCGGGTCGCGAGCGCGACGCCGATCCGCGGCTCTCCCCTCGCCTCCATGCGGCCTCCGTACCCGCGCGAAGCGATTCGAGACGCCAGGCAGCGCAGATCCCGGTCCGTTGTCGTTTAGCCACTTCTCGCAGGGGTACGTCCGGCTCGCGCCGCCCCGCCGGCGCTCGTGGCCCCCTTACGAAGGAGTCGCCCGTATGCGCGTTCTGGGCGTCAACGCCGTCTTCCACGATCCCGCCGCAGCGCTCGTGGTCGACGGCGAGATCGCCGCCGCCGCCGAGGAGGAGCGCTTCACGCGCCGCAAGCACGGGAAGGCGCCGGTCGCCTTCTCGACGTGGGAGCTGCCCGAGCAGGCGGCGCGCTGGTGCCTGGAGGCCGCCGGTCTGCGCCCCGACCAGCTCGACGCCGTCGCCTACTCCTACGACCCGGCGCTCGCGCCGCCGACCGACGGGGTGCTCGACCTGCGCTGGGAGGGGCTGCGGACGCTCTACGTGCGGCGCGCTCCCCGCTTCCTCGCGACCGCGCTGCCCGGCCTCGATCCCGCGTGCGTCACGTACGTCCCGCACCACCTCGCGCATGCCGCCTCGGCCTACGGCGCCGCCGGCTGGAGCGACTGCGCCGCGCTCGTGCTCGACGGCCGCGGCGAGCGCGGCTCGCACCTCGCCGGTCGCGTGCGCGACGGGCGGCTGGAGCCGTTGGCGGCACAGGCGCTCCCGCACTCGCTCGGGCTCGTCTACGAGGAGCTGACGTCGCATCTCGGCTTCCGGCGCGCCTCTGACGAGTACAAGGTGATGGCGCTCGCCGCCTACGGCGAGCCGCGCTTCCTCGGCGCGCTGCGCGAATGCGTCCACGCGACCGGGGACGGCGGCTTCGCGGCGACGCCGCCGGCGTGGGAGCGGTTCGCCCCGCCGGTCGCGGCGAGGGATTCCCCGGAGGCGGTCCACGCCGATCTCGCCGCCTCGGTCCAGCGGGCGACCGAGGAGGTCGTGCTCGAGCTGGCGCGCTGGCTGCACGAGCGGACCGGCGAGCGCCGGCTCGCGATGGCCGGCGGCGTCGCGCTCAACTGCGTCGCGAACGCGCGGCTGTGGCGCGAAGGTCCGTTCGCGGAGCTGTTCGTCCAGCCGGCCGCCGGCGACGCCGGGACCGCGCTCGGCGCCGCGCTGCACGTCGCGCGCGAGCTGGGCGACCGGCCGGCGGCGATGGCGACCGCGGCGCTCGGCCGCGGCTGGGAGGACGACGAGCTGGCCGGCTGGCTGCGCGCGGCCGGGGTCGAGTTCGCGCGCGCCGACGACGTCGCCGACGAGGTCGCCGCGACGCTCGCCGACGACGGGATCGTCGCCTGGTTCCAGGGGCGCGCCGAGTTCGGGCCGCGCGCGCTCGGGCACCGCTCGCTGCTCGCCGATCCGCGGCGGGCGGCGAACGTCGAGCGGCTCAACGACGTGAAGGGCCGAGAGCAGTTCCGGCCGGTCGCGCCGATGGTGCTGGAGGAGCGCGCCGGCGCCATCTTCGACGGCCGGCTGCCGAGTCCCCACATGCTGTTCACGCACGTCGTGGACGAGGCGTGGCGGGAGCGGATCCCGGCGGTCGTCCACGTCGACGGGACGGCGCGGATCCAGACCGTCGCGCGCGCGGCCGAACCGCTCGTGGCGCGGATGCTCGACGGCTTCGAGCGGCGCACCGGCGTCCCCGTCGTCGTCAACACGAGCCTCAACACCGCCGGACGGCCGATCGTCGACGATCCCCGCGACGCGCTCGAGTGCTTCGGCTCCGCGCCGATCGACCTGCTCGCGATCGGCCCCTTCGTCGTCCGCCGCGCCGGCGCCTTCGCCGGTTCCCGCCCCGTGGAGGCGCTCGCCCGATGAGGCGCCCGCCGCTCACCTACGAGGTCGTCATCCCCACCGTCGGACGCCCGTCGCTCTCCCGCCTGCTGCGCGCCCTCGACGCCCTCCCGCCCGCCGAGCGGCCGGCGCGGGTGCGGGTCGTGGACGATCGGGCGGGGATAAGCGGGGGCGGCGGGTCGGGGGTGGCGGGGGTGGCGGGGGCAGCGCTCCGCTCTGGCGCGGGGGCGGGCGCCGGCGGCGGCCGGTCGGCAACGACGGGGGACGCGGCGCGGGAGGCGCTCCGCGCGGACGTGGGCGGCTTGCGCGACGCCGGGTCGCTCTCGGTGACCGTCCTCACCTCCGGCGGCCGGGGGCCGGCGGCGGCGCGGAACGTCGGATGGCGGGTGGCGGCGGCCGAATGGGTCGTCTTCCTCGACGACGACGTGGTGCCCGGCGAGCGGTGGGGCGAGCGGCTGCTCGACGACCTGCGCGGCGCCGGCGCGGAGGTCGGCGGGGTGCAGGGACGGATCCGCGTCCCGCTGCCGGCCGATCGGCGCCCGACCGACTGGGAGCGCAATGTCGCCGGGCTCGCGTCGGCGCGCTGGGCGACCGCCGACCTCGCCTACCGGCGCGCCGCGCTCGCGGCGGTCGGCGGCTTCGACGACCGCTTCCGCCGCAACTACCGCGAGGACGCCGACCTCGGCCTGCGGGTCGTCGGTGCAGGCTGGCGGATCGAGCGGGGCGAGCGGGAGACGCTCCACCCGGTCGGCCCGACCGGCTTCTGGGCGAGCGTCCGTCGCCAGGCCGGCAACGCCGACGACGCGCTGATGCGCCGCCTCCACGGCCGCGACTGGCGCACCCGCGCCGCCGCTCCCGCCGGCCGCCTCCCCCGCCACGCCGCGACCGCCGCCGCGGGCCTCACCACCGCCGGCCTCCTCCTCGCGCTCACAGCCCCGCGCCGCAACGGTTCGCGGCGCGTGCGGGCCGCGGCGCTGATCGCTGGCGCGGGGTGGGTCGGCGGGACGGCGGAGCTGGCCTGGGCGCGGATCGCGCCGGGGCCGCGGACGCCGGCCGAGGTCGCGGTGATGGCGGCGACCTCGATCGCCCTGCCCTTCGCCGCCGTCGCGCACCGGCTCGCCGGCGAGTGGCGCTGGCGCGCGGCCGCCCCGTACGACAGAGATGCCTGGCACGGCGGCGGCCATCGGCTGTTTGCACGTGCTCTTCACGTGCAAACAGCCAATGCTCCGCCGGCCGCGGCGATGCGCGGCGGCGGGCCGGCGCTCGACCCTCGCGGCCGAGCGCCAGACGGCGGCGGGCGGCCGGCGGCGGCGATGCGCGGCGGCGGGCCGGCGCTCGACCCTCGTGGCCGAGCGCCAGACGGCGGCGGGCGGCCGGCGGCGGCGATGCGCGGCGGCGGGCCGGCGCTCGACCCTCGTGGCCGAGCGCCAGGCGGCGGCGGGCGGCCGGCGGCGGTGCTGTTCGACCGCGACGGGACCCTCGTCGAGGACGTGCCGTACAACGGCGATCCGCTGCGGGTGAGGCCGATGCCCGGCGCGCTCGACGCGCTCGCGGCGCTGCGCGCGGCCGGCGTCCCGACGGCGGTCGTGTCGAACCAGTCCGGGATCGCGCGCGGGCTTCTCACCCCCGCGCAGGTCGAGGCGGTCAACGCTCGCGTCGAGGAGCTGCTCGGCGACGTCGGGCCGTGGCTCGTCTGCCCGCACGTCCCGGCCGACGGCTGCGACTGCCGCAAGCCGGCGCCCGGCCTCGTGCTGGCGGCCGCGGCGGCGCTCGGCGTCGCGCCGGAGCGGTGCGTCGTGATCGGCGACATCGGCGCCGACGTCGCCGCCGCCCGCGCCGCCGGCGCGCGCGGGGTGCTCGTGCCGACGCGGGCGACCCTGCCGGCCGAGGTCGACGCCGCCGTGGAGGTCGCCCCGGACCTGCTGAGTGCCGTCCGGCTGGTGCTCGACGGGGAGGCGGTCACATGACGGCCCGCCCCGACCGCGACCGCCGCCACGCCGCGCCCGCCCCCGCAGCGACGCCCACCGCGACCGGTCCCGCCCCGCCGCGCACCGTGGCCGATCCGGCCGACACGGCGCGGCCGCGGCCGATCGGGGGGCGGACGGCCGACCGGCCGCAACGACCGCACGTGCTCGTCGCCCGGCTCGACAACGACGGCGACGTGCTGCTCGCCGGACCGGCGATCCGGGCGGTCGCCGCGAACGCGGGACGGGTCACGCTCCTCTGCGGGCCGCGCGGCCAGGCCGCCGCGGAGCTGCTGCCGTGCGTCGACGAGCTGCTGCTCCACCGCGCCGAGTGGATCGATCCCGAGCCGGAGCCGTTCGACCCGGCCCACAGCCACCGACTGGTGCGCGAGGTCGCCGCGCGGCCGGTCGACGAGGCGGTGATCTTCACCTCCTTCCATCAGAGCCCGCTGCCGCTGGCGCTGCTGCTGCGGCTCGCCGGCGTCCCGCGGATCGCCGCGACCAGCGTCGACTACCCCGGCTCGCTGCTCGACGTCCGCCACCGCATCTCCGACGACGTCCACGAGGTCGAGCGCGCCCTCGGCCTCGCCGCAGCCGCCGGCCACCCGCTCCCACCCGGCGACGACGGCGCGCTGCGGATCCTGCGACGCTCAGCGGGCACCGCCCTCCCGCCCGCCCTCCCTCCCCAGCCGTACGTCGTCGTCCACCCCGGCGCCTCGGTCAGCGCCCGCGCGTGGGCGCCCGAACGGCACGAGCAGCTGGTCGCGGCGCTGACGGAGCGCGGCCGCGCCGTCGTCGTCACCGGCTCCCCGGACGAGCGCGAGCTGACCGCGCGCGTCGCGGCCGCCGCGCCCGTCCGCGCCGTCGACCTCGGCGGCGCGACCGACCTCGCGGGGCTCGCCGAGGTGATCGCGGGGGCCGAGGCGATCGTCGTCGGCAACACGGGGCCGGCCCATCTCGCGGCGGCGGTCGGGACGCCGGTCGTCTCGCTCTACGCGCCGACCGTGCCGGCCGTCCGCTGGCGGCCGTGGATGGTCCCGCACGTCATCCTGCACGAGCCGGTCCCGTGTGCGGGCTGCCGCGCGCGCGACTGCCCGGTGCCGGGCCATCCGTGCATCGACCGGCTGCCGCTCGCGACCGTCCTCGACGCGGTCGACGCGATGGCCGCCGCCGAGCGCCCGCACCGGCCCCCGCTGCCGGCGCCGGAGCCGCCCGCGCCGCGCCCGCCGTCGCGCCCCGACCGCCACGGCCGCCCCGCCCGCACCGCCCGCCGCGGCAACGGCTCCACCCGCCAGAGGGGAGCGACCGCATGAACGTCCTGCTCTGGCACGTGCACGGCTCGTGGACGACCGCGTTCGTCCACGGACGGCACACGACGCTCCTCCCGGTCGTGCCCGACCGCGGACCGGACGGCCGCGGCCGCGCGCAAACGTGGGAGTGGCCGGCGAACGCCGTCGAGGTGACGCCGGAGGAGGCGGCCGAGACCGACGTCGACGTCGTGATCCTCCAGCGCCCGCACGAGCTGGAGCGGCTCGCGCCGGAGTGGCTCGGCGGCCGCCGGCCCGGCCGCGACCTGCCCGCGATCTACCTCGAGCACAACGCGCCCCAGGGCCGCATCGCCGAGATGCGCCACCCGGCCGCCGACCGGCCCGACCTGACGCTCGTCCACGTCACCCACTTCAACGATCTGTTCTGGGACGCCGGCAGCACGCCGACGCGCGTGATCGAGCACGGGATCGTCGACCCCGGCGAGCGCTACAGCGGCGAGCTGCCGCGGGCCGCGGTCGTCATCAACGAGGCGGCGCGGCGGCAGCGCGTCACCGGCACCGACCTGCTCGACCGCTTCGCGCGGGCCGCGCCGATCGACCTGTTCGGGATGGACGCGGCGTCGCTGGGCGGGATCGAGGACGTGCCGCAGGCGCGGCTCCACGACGAGATGGCGCGCCGCCGCGTCTACCTCCACCCGATCCGCTGGACCTCGCTCGGCCTCTCGCTGATCGAGGCGATGCAACTGGGGATGCCGGTCGTCGCGCTGGCGACGACCGAGGCGCCCGACGCCGTCCCGCCCGCGGCCGGGGTCGTCTCGACGCGCGTCGACCGGCTCGCCGACGCGGTCCGCGGCTTCGTCGAGGAGCCCGACCGCGCCCGCGAGGCCGGCCGCGCCGCGCGCGCCGCGGCGCTGGAGCGGTTCGGGCTGGAGCGCTTCCTGGACGACTGGAACCGACTGCTGGAGGAGGTGACCTCGCCATGAAGGTCGCGATGGTGTCCGAGCACGCGAGCCCGCTCGCCACCCTGGGCGGGGTCGACGCGGGCGGCCAGAACGTCCACGTCGCTGCGCTCGCGACCGAGCTCGCCCGCCAGGGCGCCGAGGTGGTCGTCCACACGCGTCGCGACGCGCCCGGGCTGCCACGGCGGGTCGCGCTGGCGCCGGGCGTCGAGGTCGACCACGTCTCCGCCGGGCCGCCGCTGGAGCTGCCCAAGGACGAGCTGCTGCCGTACATGGGCAGCTTCGCCGAGGAGCTCGTCGAGCAGTGGCGGCACGAGCGGCCGGACGTCGTCCACGCCCACTTCTGGATGTCGGGCCTCGCCGCGCTCGACGCCGCGCGTGAGCTGGGGATCCCGGTCGTGCAGACCTTCCACGCGCTTGGCGTCGTCAAGCGGCGCTACCAGGGAGAGAAGGACACGAGCCCGGTCGAGCGGGTCGAGCTGGAGCGCGAGATCCTGCGCCGCGCCGACCACGTGATCGCGACCTGCAGCGACGAGGTCTTCGAGCTGCTGCGACTCGGCGCCACGCGCAGCCGCGTCGCGGTGATCCCGTGCGGCGTCGACCTCGACGCCTTCACGCCCGACGGCCGGCGCAGCCGCCGCCGGCCGGGGTTCAAGCGGCTGGTCTCGATCGGCCGGCTGGTCGAGCGCAAGGGCGTCGGCAACGCGATCTCCGGGCTCGCGAGCGTCCCCGGCGCCGAGCTGGTGATCGCCGGCGGGCCGCCGCGCGAGCGGCTCGGCGACGACCCCGAGGCGCAGCGGCTGACGCGGCTGGCGCGCGCGGTCGGCGTCGAGGAGCGCGTGACGCTGCGCGGCAGGATCGGCCGCGGCGACGTCGCGGCGCTGCTGCGCTCCGCCGACGCGGTCGTCTGCGTGCCCTGGTACGAGCCGTTCGGGATCGTGCCGCTGGAGGCGATGGCCTGCGGCGCGCCGGTCGTCGCGGCCGCCGTCGGCGGGATGGTCGACACGGTCGTCGACGGCGTCACCGGCGTCCACGTGCCGCCGCGCGACCCCGAGCGGCTGGCCGAGACGCTGCGGGCGCTGCTCGACGACGAGGCGCGGCGCCAGGCGTACGGCGCGGCCGGCGTGCAGCGGGCGCGCAGACGGTACGGCTGGCCGCGGATCGCCGCCGCGACGCTCGAGGTCTACGCCGGCGTCGCCGAGCGGCGCGCCGCACGCGAGCGTCCCGCGCGGCCGGCGCCGCGGCGCGGCGCCGCTCGCCGGCGGGTGCCGAGCGGCCGGGAGCACCACGCCGCGCTGCTCGACGCGCTCGAGCTGCTGAAGGACGAGATCGACACGCTCGAGTCGTGGGGCGAGCGGCTCGCCGAGCAGCTCGCCGGCGGGCGGCGGCTGCTGGCGGTCGGCAACGGCGGCAGCGCCGCGCAGGCGCAGCACCTGACGGCCGAGCTGGTCGGCCGCTTCCTGATGGAGCGCGCGCCGCTGAGCGCGATCTGCCTCCACGCCGACACGTCGAGCCTGACCGCGATCGGCAACGACTACGGCGTCGAGGAGGTGTTCGCGCGGCAGGTGCGCGCGCACGGCCGGCCCGGCGACGTGCTGCTCGCGCTCAGCACCTCGGGCCGCAGCCCGAACGTGATCCGCGCCGCCGAGGCGGCGCGCGAGATCGGCATGACCTGCTGGGCGCTGACCGGCGCCGGCGCGAGCCCGCTCGCCGACGTCTGCGACGAGGCGCTGCGGCTCGGCGGCGCCGAGACCTCGACGACCCAGGAGCTGCACCTCGTCGCGCTGCACATCCTCTGCGGCGCCGTCGACCGCGAGCTGGCGTTGCGCGACCCGGCGCGCAAGGAGCCGGCCCGCGGCGTCCGCGGAGGACGGCGAGCCCACGGCCGCGGCTTTGCGCGGCGCCAGGAGCAGGAGGTCCGCCGATGAGCGGGCGCGGCGACCTCCGGCACCCCTACGCCGCAAGCCGCGGAGGCGCGGGATGAGCGGGCGCGGCGACCTCCGGCACCCCTACGCCACGAGCGACGCGGGCGCGCCGACGAGCGGGCGCGGCGCGCTGGTCGTGATCGGCGACCTGCTGCTCGACCGCGACGTCGACGGCGCCGTCGAGCGGGTCGCGCCCGACGCGCCGGTCCCGGTGCTCGACGAGCGCTGCGCCGTCGCGCGGCCGGGCGGCGCCGGGCTGGCCGCGGCGCTGGCGGCCGCCGACGGCCGCGACGTGACGCTCGTGACCGCGCTCGCCGACGACGACGGCGGCCGGCTGCTCGCCGCGCTCCTGGCGACGGCGGGCGTCGAGCTCGTCGACCTCGGCCTCGCCGGCACGACGCCGGAGAAGATCCGCTTCGCCTGCGGCGGCCATCCGCTGCTGCGGCTCGACCGCGGCGACGGCGGCCGCGTCGGCCCGCTGACCGCGGCGGCACGGGCGGCGATCGGCTGGGCCGACGCCGTCCTCGTCTCCGACTACGGCCGCGGCGTCGCGGCGGCCGACGGGGTGCGGGAGCTGCTGGGCGGCGGCCCGCCGGTCGTCTGGGACCCGCATCCGCGCGGAGTGGCGCCACCGGCCGGCGTGACGCTCGCGACGCCCAACGCGGCCGAGGCGGCCCGGTTCGCGGACGTTGGCGGGGTTGGAGCCGTCGGACGCGGCGCAACCGCCGCGCGCGACCCGCTCGTCACGCCGCCCCCGCGCGACCCGCTCGCCACGCCGCCCCCGCGCGACCCGCTCGCCACGCCGCCCCCGCGCGACCCGCTCGCCACGCCGCCCCCGCGTGACCCGCTCGTCACGCCGCCCCCGCGCGACCCACTCGCCACGCCGCCTCCGCGCGACCCGCTCGCCACGCCGCCCCCGCGCGACCCGCTCGCGGCCGCCGCGGCGCATGCCGCGATCCTGCGTGCGCGCTGGGAGGCCGAGGCGGTCGCGGTCACGCTCGGCGCACGTGGCGCGCTGCTCGACGCCGGCGGCCCCATCCCGATCGCCTTCCCGGCCACGCCGGCCGACGGGGGTGACCCGTGCGGCGCCGGCGACCGCTTCGCGGCGACCGCCGCCGGCCTGCTCGCCGACGGCGCGGCGCCGATCGCAGCGGCGCATGCGGCGACCGAGGCCGCCTCGCGCTTCGTCGCGGCCGGCGGCGCCGCCGGCTTCGCGCGGCGCACCGCGCACGACGGCGCGGGCGCGCGCCTCCCCCGCCCCGCCGTCCCCACCGCCGGAGACACCCGCATGCGCGCCAGCGGCAGCGTCCCGGCCGCCGGCCGCGTCGTCGACGACCGCGCCGCCGCCGGCCGCAGCACCCCGAGCGCCGGCCGCGCCGCGCCTGCACCCGCGGGCTCCGCTGCCGACGAGGCGGAAGCGCGGGCGCTGATCGCGCATGCGCGCGCAGGGGGCGGCACGATCGTCGCCACGGGCGGCTGCTTCGACCTGCTCCACGCCGGCCACGTCAGCACGCTGCAGGCGGCGCGGCAGCTCGGCGACCTGCTCGTCGTCTGCCTCAACGACGACGCGTCGGTGCGGCGGCTGAAGGGGCCGAGCCGGCCGCTCGTCCCGGCCGCGGAGCGCGCCGGGGTGCTGGCGGCGCTCGCGTGCGTCGACGCGGTCGTCGCCTTCTCCGAGGACACGCCGTGCGAGCTGCTGGAGCGGCTGCGACCGGACCTGTGGGCGAAGGGCGGCGACTACGCCGGCGCGCCGATGCCGGAGCAGGAGGTGCTGGAGCGCTGGGGCGGCCGCGTCGTGCTGCTGCCCCACCACGCCGGCCATTCGACCACCCGACTGATCGAGGAGGCAGCGCATCGTGCAGCAAGCTGAGCTGGACCGGACCACCGCCCGGGCCGCGAGCGCCGGGCCCGGCGCCGCGCTCGGGCGCGTGCTCGTCACCGGCGGCGCCTCCGGCCTCGGGGCCGCGATCGCGGCGACCGTCGCGGCGCGCGGCGGCACGGCGATCGTGCTCGACCGCGACCGGCCCGCCGGCGATCTCGACCACGAGCAGGTCGACCTCGCCGACACGCGCGCCGCGGAGGCGGCCGTCGCGCGCGCGATCGACCGCCACGGCGGCCTCGACGGCGTCGTGACCGCGGCCGGCACCGACGCCTGCGGCCCACTGCTCGGCACGCCGGGCGAGCAGTGGGACCGTGTCGTCGCGGTCAACCTGCTCGGCACCGCCGCGGTCGTGCGGGCGGCGCTGCCGGCGCTGACGCGAGCCGACAACGGGCGCGTCGTGACGGTCGCCTCGACGCTCGGGCTGCGCGTCCTCGGCGACGCGACCGCGTACTGCGCCAGCAAGTTCGGCATCGTCGGCTTCACCCGCGCGCTGGCGCTCGAGACCGCCGGCAGCGTCGGCGTCACGCTGCTCGTCCCCGGCGGCATGCGGACGCACTTCTTCGACGGCCGCGCCCCGCAGTACCAGCCGCCGCCCGACGCGCCGCTGCTCGATCCGCGTGAGGTCGCCGAGGCAGTCGCCTTCGCGCTCTCGCGCCCGCGCGGCGTCGAGCTGCGCGAGCTGGTCGTGACCGTCTCCGAGGAGAGCTCGTGGCCGTGAGCGATGACCCCGCGCCCGGCCGACCTCGGCCGCGGCTGCTGGTCCTACGGGCGCTCGGACTCGGCGACCTGCTGTGCGCGGTGCCGGCGCTGCGCGCGCTCGCCGCCGCCTTCCCCGACCGGCGGCGGCTGCTGGCGGCGCCGGCCCAGCTCGCGTCGCTGATCGCGCTGATCGGCCCCGACCCCGCGCGCAGACCGGCTGCGGGCGAGCGCGCGATCGACGAGCTGGTGCCGCTGCCGCCGTGGGTCGGCGGCAGACGGCCGCCGACCGCGGCCGCCGCGCGGCTGCCGCACGGCGCGCTGGCCGTCAACCTCCACGGCAGCGGGCCCGAGAGCCACCGGCTGCTGCTCGCGACCAAGCCCGAGCGGCTGCTCGCCTTCGCCCATCCCGACGTCCCCGAATGCGCCGACGGCCCGCCATGGGACCTCCCGCCCGACGCGCCCGACGCCCACGACGCCCCCGACGCGCCCGACGCGCCCGGCAAGCCGGCAGCCGGCGGCGCGCCCGCAACCGCGAGCGCGCGCGGCGTGCCTCCCGGCGAGCCGGAGCCCAGGCATGCGGCGGCCGGCGGCGCGCCTCCCCGCGAGCCCGCGCGCGGGCCTGCGGCGGCAGCCGGCGCCGCGCCCGTCGAGCACGAGCGTGAGCGCTGGTGCCGGCTGCTGCGCGCGCACGGGATCGACGCCGACCCGGCTGCGCTGGAGCTGCCGGTGCGCCCGGCGCATGCGCTCGCCGGGCTCGACGCGACGGTCGTCCACCCCGGCGCGGCGAGCGAGGCGCGGCGGTGGCCGGCGGAGCGGTGGGTCGAGGTGATCCGCGCCGAGCGCGCCCGGGGCCGCGTCGTCGTCCTCACCGGCAGCGCGAGCGAGCAGCCGCTCGCCGAGCGGATCGCGGCAGCCGCCGGCCTGCCGCCCACGGCCGTGCTCGCCGGCCACGTCGACCTCACGGGCCTCGCGGCGCTGGTCGCGGCGGCCGGCCGGCTCGTCTGCGGCGACACCGGCGTCGCCCACCTCGCGACCGCGACGCGCACGCCGTCGGTCGTGCTGTTCGGACCGGTCTCGCCGGAGCGCTGGGGACCGCCGGCCGACCGCCCGTGGCATCGCGCGCTGTGGCAGCGCACGGAGGGCGCCGGCGATCCCCACGCCGACCGCCCCGACCCGGCCCTGCTCGCGATCGAGCCGGCCGCCGTCGCCGCCGCGCTCGCCGATCTCCCGCTCCGGCCCGCCGCAGCCTTCCCTTCCGTCCGGCCGCCCGCGAACCAGCCGCGCGTCACGGCGCGGCCGCGGGCCGCCGCTCCGCCGCCTCCCGTCCCGCCACCGACCGCGACCGGTTTGCGACCCGGCGCCGCGGGGAGGTGAACGGCATGCGGATGGCGATCACCGGCGCGACGGGGAACGTCGGGACGAGCCTGCTCGCCGCGCTCGCGGGCGAGACGGCGGTCGAGGAGATCGTCGCGATCGCGCGGCGGCCGGCCGAGCTGCCCGACCCGCGCGTGCGCTTCCACGTCGCCGACATCTCGCGCGACGACCTGACCGAGCCGCTGCGCGGGGTCGACGCGGTCGTCCACCTCGCCTGGCTGATCCAGCCCTCGCGCGACGAGGCGACGCTCCACGCGACCAACGTCGAAGGCTCCCGCCGGCTGCTCGACGCGATCGCGCGCAGCGACGTCCGCGCACTCGTCTACGCCTCGTCGGTCGGCGCCTACTCGCCGGGCCCGAAGGACCGCCGCGTCGACGAGTCGTGGCCGACCGACGGCATCTCCAGCAGCTTCTACGCGCGTCACAAGGCGGCGGTCGAGAGGCTGCTGGACGCCTTCGAGCGCGACCGGCCGCAGGTGCGGGTCGTGCGGATGCGCCCCGGGCTGATCTTCAAGCGCGACGCCGCGACCGGGATCCGCAAGCTGTTCATCGGCCCGCTGCTGCCGCCGGCGGCCGTCCGCCGCGAGCTGATCCCGATCGTGCCCGACGTGCCGCGGCTGCGCTTCCAGGCGGTCCACTCGCTCGACGTCGGCGACGCCTACCGCCGCGCGCTGGTCGGCGACGCCCGCGGCGCCTTCAATCTCGCGGCCGACCCGGTGCTCGACCCGCAGGTGCTCGGCGAGACGCTCGGCGCCCGCCCGGTGCCGATGCGCGCCGGCTTGCTGCGCAGCGCCGCCGACCTGTCGTGGCGGATGCGGCTGCAGCCGACGCCGGCCGGCTGGGTCGACCTCGCGCTCGCCGTCCCGCTGCTCGACGCGAGCCGCGCCCGCAGCGAGCTCGGCTGGACCCCGCGCTTCTCCTCGACCGAGGCCCTGACCGAGCTGCTCGACGGCATCCGCGAACGGGCCGACCTGCCGACCCCGCCGCTGCACGACGGCCCGATCGGCTGACCGAAGCCGATCAACGCTGGTCTGGGCACGCATACCGTGCCCAGATCAACAGCGATCCGCTGGTGACGAGGGGCGCCGGGCGGCGCGGCTGATCGGGCGCGGGCGGCCCGTTATCGTCCGCGCCCGTGCCCAGAGCGAGACCGGTCACCCTGCTCGACGTCGCCCGCGCCGCCGGCGTCTCGCGCACGACCGCGTCGGCGGCGCTCGGCGGCAGCGGGCGGCTGTCGGAGGAGACGCGCGCGCATGTCGCGGCGGTCGCGGCGCGGCTCGGCTACCGCGCCAACCCGGTCGCGCGCCACCTGCGCCGGGGCCGGATCGGCGCGATCGGCCTCCATCTGCCGTCGCACGCGACCGGCCTCGCGTACTACATGGAGTTCGCGTTCGGCGTCGTCGAGCGCGCGCAGCGGGAGGGGCTGTCGGTGACGCTGCTGGCGCCCAAGGCGACCGCCCCGGCCCAGGTCGACGGCTTCGTCGTCGTCGACCCGCTGCGCGGCGACCCGCTCGTCGGCGCGCTGCTCGGCTCCGGCCTGCCGGTCGTCAGCGGCGAGCAGGTGGCGCCCGGCGAGCCGGCGCCGGCCGCGGTCGTCCAGGCCGACCACGAACGCGGCCTGCGGGCGCTGCTCGACCACCTCGCCGCGCGCGGCGCGCGACGACCGGCGCTGCTCGCGCCCGACGAGAGGTCGGCGTGGGCGCTGGCACTGCGCAGCGCCTACGACGCGTGGTGCCATGAGCGCTGCGTCCCCCCGCGCGTCCGCGACGTCCCCTTCAGCGCCACCGCCGATGAGGTCCGCGCCGTGTCGGCGGAGCTGCTGGGCGCCCGCGGCGGCGCGGCCGGCAGCCCCGATCTCCCCGACGCGATCGTCTGCGCGCCCGACGGCTCGGCGCTCGGCGCGATCGCGGCCGCCGCGGACGCGGGGCTGACGGTCGGCGACGACCTGCTCGTCGCCGCGTGCGTCGACAGCGCCGCGATGGCGCTCGCCGGACCGCCGGTCACGGCGCTCGACCTCCGCCCGCGCGAGTTCGGCGCCCGCTGCGCGACGTCGCTGCTCGCCATCCTCGCCGGCGAGCGACCGGCCGCCGCGACGCTGCGCCAGCCGGTCGACCTCGTCGTCCGCGCCTCGACCGGGACCCGCTGACCGGCGCCGCGCCCGCTCAGCGCCCGCGAACAACCGAGCCCCGCCGCCGCGAGCATTGGCTGTTTGCAATCGCTCAGCACCAGCAAAGAGCCAATGCTCCGCCCAGACTCGACCAACACACTTGCGGGATCGATTCCGCAGCGGTACGCTCAGGCCATGAAGCTGCTCACCGCCTACGCTCCGCCCACGTCGCTCGCCCGCGTCGAGCAGCCCGCGCGCAGACCGCTGCGGGTCGGCGCCGTCCAGCAGCGCTGGCACGAGGACCCGGCCGAGCACCGCGCCGCGCTCGCCGAGGGGATCCGGATCGCCGCCGCCGAGGGCGCGCGGCTGGTCTGCCTCCAGGAGCTGACGCTCTCCCCCTACTTCGCCTTCGTCCCCGACGGCCCCGCGAAGCTCGGGGTCGAGCCGGAGGAGCTGGCCGGCGGCCCGACGCATGCCTTCGCCGCCGAGCTGGCGGCGGAGACCGGCGCCCACGTCCACGCCTCGCTGTTCGAGCGCGCCGACAGCCCCGACGGACCCGACGGCCTCGGCTACAACACCGCGATCGTCGTCGCGCCCGACGGCGAGCTCGTCAGCCGCACGCGCAAGCTCCACATCCCCGTCACGGCCGGCTACTACGAGGACAGATACTTCCGGCCCGGCCCGGCCGGCGGCGCCGACGGCAAGGGCCCGTTCCCCGTGCTCGGCATCGGCGAGGGCCGCTTCGGCTTCCCGACCTGCTGGGACCAGTGGTTCCCGGAGCTGGCGCGCGCCTACGCGCTGGAGGGCGCCGACGCGATCGTCTACCCGACCGCGATCGGCTCCGAGCCCGACCACCCCGACTTCGACACCCAGCCGCTGTGGCAGCAGGTGATGGTCGGCAACGGGATCGCCAACGGCACCTTCATGATCGCCGTCAACCGCTTCGGCGCGGAGGGCCCGCTGACCTTCTACGGCAGCTCGTTCGTCTCCGACCCGTACGGGCGGATCCTCGTGCAGGCGCCGCGCGACGAGGCGGCGGTGCTCGTCGCCGACCTCGACCTCGACCAGCGCCGCGACTGGCTCGACCTCTTCCCCTTCCTCAGAACCCGCCGGCCGGACGCCTACGCCAGCCTCGCCGACGAGTAGGAGCCCATCGCCCGGGTAGGTGCCGGGCCATGACGAGATTCGGCTACACGATGATGTGCGAGCAGGCGCCGCCCGACCAGCTGGTGCGCGACGTCGTGCTCGCCGAACGGGCGGGCTTCGACTTCTCGGTCATCAGCGACCACTGGGCGCCGTGGCTGGACGAGCAGGGCCACGCCGGCTACGCGTGGTCGATCCTCGGCGCCGCGGCGCAGGCGACCGAGCGGATCCCGCTGATGACCTACGTCACCTGCCCGACGCTGCGCTACCACCCGGCGATCGTCGCGCAGAAGGCGGCGACGGTGCAGATCCTCTCCGGCGGCCGCTTCCGGCTCGGCCTCGGCGCCGGCGAGAACCTCAACGAGCACGTCGTCGGCAGGCGCTGGCCGGCGGTCGGCGTGCGCCACGAGCTGCTCGCCGAGGCGGTCGCGATCATCGGCGCGCTGCTCGACGGCGAGACCGTCAACCACCGCGGCCGCCACTACGACGTCGAGCAGGCCGTCCTCCACGACCGCCACGACGTCCGGCCGCCGATCGGCATCGCCGTCTCGGGCCCCGAGTCGTGCCGGCTGGCCGGCAGGCACGCCGACCTGATGATCGCGACCGAGCCGAAGCCGGAGCTGGGCGAGCGATTCGACGCCGCCGGCGGCGAGGGCAAGCCGCGCGTCGGCCAGGTGGCGGTCTGCTGGGACGCCGATCGCGACGCCGCGGTCAGACGGGCCCACGAGCAGTTCCGCTGGTTCGGGCTCGGCTGGCTGGTCAACGCCGACCTGCCGACCCCGGCCGCCTTCGACGCGGCGACGAGATTCGTGACCCCGGACGACGTCGCCGAGCAGATCGCCTGCGGCCCCGACGTCGAGGCCCATGTCGAGGCCGTCAAGCCCTACCTCGACGCCGGCTTCGACGAGATCGCCTTCGTGCAGATCGGCGGCGACCAGCAGGAGCGCTTCGTCGCCTGGGCCGAGCGCGAGCTGCTGCCGGCGCTGCGCGAGCTCTGAGGCGGCTCTGGCGCCAGGCCGTTTTCGCGGCCCCATCTGGGGTACGGGGGCGTCCATGAGAATCGGCTGCTTCCTCTCCAGCGAGGAGCACGGCCCGAAGGAGCTCGTCGCGCAGGCCGTCCGCGCCGAGCAGGCCGGCTTCTCGGCGCTGTGGATCTCCGACCACTACCACCCGTGGACCGACGAGCAGGGCCACAGCCCGTTCGTCTGGAGCGCGATCGGGGCGATCGCGCAGGCGACCGACCTGCCGCTCGGCACCGGCGTCACCTGCCCGACGATGCGGATCCACCCGGCGGTCGTCGCGCAGGCGGCGGCGACCAGCGCGATCCTGCTCGACGGCCGCTTCAGCTTCGGCGTCGGCTCCGGCGAGGCGCTCAACGAGCACGTCCTCGGCGACCGCTGGCCGGGCGCCGACGAGCGGATCGAGATGCTCGAGGAGGCGATCGAGGTGATGCGCGCGCTCTGGTCGGGCGAGGTCGTCCACCACCGCGGCCGCCACTACACCGTCGAGCACGCCCGCATCTACGACCTCCCCGACGCGCCGCCGCCGGTGCTCGTCTCGGCCTTCGGGCCCAAGGCGGCGAGCATGGCGGCGCGGGTCGCCGACGGCTTCGTCACGACGACCCCCGACAGAGAGCTGATCGAGCAGTACCGGGCCGAGGGCGGCAGAGGCGTCGTGCAGGCCGGCGCGAAGGTCTGCTTCGGCCCCGACGAGGCCGAGGCGGTCGAGACCGTCCACCGCCTCTGGCCGACCGAGCAGCTGCCCGGCGAGCTGTCGCAGGTCCTCCCCACGCCCCAGCACTTCATGCAGGCCGCCGAGCTCGTGACCAAGGAGCAGATCGCCGCCTCGCCGGTCCCCTGCGGCCCCGACGTCGAGCGCCACGTCGAGGCGCTGCGCAGATACGAGCAGGCCGGCGTCGACGAGCTGTACGTCTCGCAGATCGGCCCCCGCACCGACGAGTTCTTCGAGACCTGGGCGCGCAAGGTGCTGCCCCGCTTCGCGGAGGAGCGGGTCGGATGAGCGCCGGCGACGGGCCGCTGCGGGCGACGCTGCTGAACTGCACGCTGAAGCGCTCGCCGAACGAAGCGCGGCGCGCGCCCCTCACGGCTTCAGCACGACCTTGAAGCAGCCCTCCTGCTTCTTCTGGAAGATCTCGTAGGCGCGCGGGGCGTCGTCGAGCGGGAGGCGGTGGGTCGCGTACTCCTCGACGCCGAGCGGGTCGCCGTCGCCGGAGACGAGCGGCAGCAGGTCGTCGATCCAGCGGCGCACGTTCGCCTGGCCCTGTCGGACGGTGATCTGCTTGTCGAACAGCTGCAGCAGCGGCATCGGGCTGGCGGCTCCGCCGTAGACGCCCGAGAGCGAGATCGTGCCGCCGCGGCGGACCAGCTCGATCGCGCTGTGGAGCGCGCTGAGGCGGTCGATGCCGGCGGTCGTCATCAGCTTCTGCGCGGCGACGTCGGGCAGCATCGCGGTCAGCCGCTGGGCGATCTTGCCGATCGGGGCGCCGTGGGCCTCCAGCCCGACCGCGTCGATCACCGCGTCGGGGCCGCGCCCGCCGGTCAGGTCGCGCACGTGGCCGGCGAGGTCTCTCCCCTCGTCGTTCAGGTCGAGCGCGACGACGCCGTGATCGCGCGCCCGCTGCAGCCGCTCGGGCACGAGGTCGACGGCGAGGACGGTCTCGGCGCCCTGGTGCTGGGCGATCCGCGTGCACATCTCGCCGATCGGGCCGAGGCCGAGCACGAGCACGCTGCCGCCGCTGGGCACGTCGGCGTAGGCGACCGCCTGCCATGCCGTCGGCAGCACGTCGGAGAGGTAGAGGAAGCGGTCGTCGGGCGGCCCATCGGGGACCTTGATCGGCCCGTAGTGGGCCTGCGGCACGCGCAGCAGCTCGGCCTGCCCGCCGGGGATCTGGCCGTAGAGCTTCGTGTAGCCGAGCAGCGAGGCGCCGGTGCCGTACTCGCGCACCTGCGTCGTCTCGCACTGCGACTGCAGGCCGTTGTCGCACATCCAGCAATGGCCGCAGGAGACGTTGAACGGGATCACGACGCGGTCGCCCGGTCTGATCTGCGTCACCTCGCTGCCGACCGCCTCGACAACCCCCATCGGCTCGTGGCCGAGCACGTCGCCTTCGTCGATGAAGGCGCCGAGCACCTCGTAGAGGTGGAGGTCCGAGCCGCAGATCGCGGTCGAGGTGATCCGCACGATCGCGTCGGTCGGCTGCTCGATCGTCGGGTCGGGGACCGTGTCGACGCGCACGTCGCGCGTGCCGTGCCAGGCGACCGCTCTCATCGTCAGCTCGCTTTCGTCGGGGAACTCGTCGTGGCTCGCACCCCTACCCGTTCGCCTGGCGCTCAAGCGCCCGAGCGCGCGCCGAGGCAGTCGGCCGCCGCGACGATCTCCGCGCGCATGTTGCGCTCCATCATCCGCAGCGCCGCGTCGCTGAGCGAGCGGTCGATGTGGGCGACCGCGTCGCGCACGACGCGGATCTCGAAGTGGCGGACGTAGGCGTCGAGCGCGGTGTAGAGCACGCACTGCTCGGTCACCTGGCCGGTGAGGATCACGCGCCGCGCCTCGCGCGTGCGCAGCAGCTCGTCGAGCGCGGTGCCGTAGAAGGCGCTGTGGCGGACCTTGACGAGGAACTCGTGGTCGGGCGCCGGCACGAGCGGCTCGATCAGGTCGGGCCGCCGGCCGGCGAGCGCCCGCTCGACGAGCTGCTCGCGCTGGGCGGCGTAGTCGCCGTGGTTGTCGTTGACCCAGACGACGTCGACGCCGTCGGCGTCGCGGCTCCGCTCGATCAGGTCGCGCAGCGGCTCGACGACCGCCTCGGCGCTCGCCGCGAGCGCGTCGGCGTCGTCGTGGTCGTAGGGGTTGAGCATGTCGCAGACGATCAGGACGCTGGAGGCTGTCATCGCCTCCACCCTGCCCGCGGCGGTCGCGCGCGATGCGCGCCGGGCGCCCGCTCAGCCGGGCGACCGTCCTCAGCCGGGCGGCCGCTCGCCGTCGTCGTCGCTCTCGGCGTCGGCGTACGGGTCGGAGTCGGAGGTCGGGTCGACCTCGTCGGCCTGGTGGCTGAAGCGGTGCTTGGGATCCTCGCCCTCCTCCGGCGCGCGCGGGTCGACCAGCGGCGTTCTCGACGCCTCGGCCGGGTCGGGCGGCCGCTCGTGGACGCGGGACGGCTCGTTGCGGGTGCCTGGACGCGGTGCCATGTGGAGCGCCTCCGTCGGTGGTGGGTCTGACCGCCAGCTACCTGGCGGCGGAGCGCTTCAAACGCTCCCGTCTGCCGCTCTCGCCCGGGAGCGGCTGCGGCTCGTAGCTGACCTGCGAGAGCCGTGCGATCGCGCGCCGCAGCAGGCGCGAGACCTGCATCTGCGAGCAGCCGACCTGCTCGGCGATCTCGGTCTGCGTCAGGTCGCGGGCGAAGCGCAGGAACAGCACGCGCCGCTCGCGCTCCGGCAGCGCGTCGACCAGCGGCGCGACCGTCGCGAGGTGGTCGATCAGGTCGAAGCGGCCGTCGTTCTCGCCGACCGTCTCGGCGACCGTGCGCTCGCCGCCGTCGTCGGCGCCGCACGGCTGGTCGAGCGAGGAGACCTCCTGGATCTCGCGGGCGTGGAGCGCCTCGGTGACCTCCTCGACGTCGAGGCCGGTCTCGTCCGCCAGCTCGCCGATCGTCGGCGCGCGCCCGAGCCGGCCCGACAGCTCGTCGGTCGCGCGGGCGACGTCGAGCGCCGCCTCCTGGACGCCGCGCGGGAGGTGCAGCCTCCACGTCGTGTCGCGGAAGTGGCGCCGCAGCTCGCCGCTGATCGTCGGAATCGCGAACGAGCTGAAGCGGGCTCCGTAGGAGGGGTCGTAGCGCTCGACCGCCTTCACCAGGCCCAGGTAGGCGACCTGCTCGAGGTCCTCCAGCGGCTCGCGGCCGCGGTGGAATCTGCGCGCCAGTCTGCGTGCGAGCGGCATGTACTCGACCGCCGCGCGCTCGCGCAGGCGCGGGTCCTTCGTCTCGTGATATCGCCGCAGCAGGGTCTCGCCGTCGGGCTGACGAGCCGCGGTCCGCGGCGGGAGGGCGCGGACGCTCATACCTGAGCCGTTCCCGCTCCCCCGACGCTCCATGTCGGGCCGGGCTGTGCCGGCGCCCAGATGGTCCGGGCGCCGACCATGCCCTGCTCGTGTCCGCACGCGACTATTGCGAGATCGCCTCGACCAGCTCGCCGACCTGGTCGTCGGAGATGTTGCGCGCCACGTCAGCCTGGGCGACGATGCCGACCAGCCGTCTGCCGTCGATCACGGGCAGCCGCCGGACCTGGTATCTCGCCATCGTGTGGAGCGCCTCGTCGACCGAGTCGTCGGCGCCGATCGTGATCGTTCTCGCGTCACCCTGCCCCAGCTCTCCGGCACGGGTTCTGGCCGGGTCCTTGCCGGCCGCCAGCACCTTCACGACGATGTCGCGGTCGGTGACCATCCCCTTCAGCCGGTCGTCCTCGCCGCAGATCGGCATCGCGCCGACGCCCAGCTCCGCCAGCCGTCTCGCGGCCTCGAGCACGGAGTCGTTCTCGCCGATGCAGGTGCAGTCGTCGGACATGATCTCGCGGGCGGTCTTCGTCGCCATCTGTGCCTCCTGTGGGTGTATGACGGTCGGGAAGCTGCGGCGTTCGGCGGTCCCGGGCCTATCCGGGCGCGTCGCCGCGCGGCGTGCTCCGCCGTCGCGCCTCGCGCTCGGCCGCGCGAGCTGCGCGGGCGGCTGGGTCGTCGTCGCCGACGACGCTCTCCGGCCGGATGTGCCGGTGCTCGACCGGCTCGGGCTGGTCGGACTGGAGGCGGTCGCCCGCCGGGCTCGTCTTGCGCGCCCACAGCGCGCCGCCCGTCAGGTACATCACCAGCCCGATCCCGCCCGCGACGACGAGCACGATCACCAGCAGCAGGATTGCGATGCCACCTTCCATGCTCGGCACCTACCCCCGGCCCTCCGGGCCAAACGACGACTGCGAGCGCCAGTCAGCGCGGCTCCTCCGGGCGCGCCGACGGCCGCCGTCCGGCGGTCCTCGCGCCCGCGCGGACGCGCTCGCGCGCCGTCGCTCGACGCGCCGCTCCGCCCGCCTGGCCGCCGGCCGGCGTAGGCTTCGCGCCATGGCCTACACCACCGCCGAAGGACGCCAGCAGCTGCTCGACACGGTCGCCGAGGCGGTCGACGCGCTCGGCGAGGCGCTCGCGCGCTTCGGCGTCGCCTACGAGGAGCTCGACGAGTCGCGCGGCGACCTGCTCGAGGAGCGGCTGTTCTCCCCGGTCCAGAAGGCGTACGGCCGCCTGCGCCGCTGCCACGCCGCCTTCGCCGCCCGCCACGGGCTGCCGGCGCGGAGCTTCGCGCAGCCCGACGCGCCGGCCGCCTGGCACGGCGCCCGCAGACTGGTCGAGGAGGCCGCCGACGCGGTCGCCGACGCCGACGAGGCGCTCGCCGAGCTGCAGGACTCGCTGCTGCCGGTCGAGGTCGGCGACCCGGAGCTGCGCGCCGACCTCGCCGACGTCCGCGCCCTGCTCGGCCCGCTCGACGCCGCCGCCGACGACGTCCTCCGCCAGCTGTGGCGGTAGCCCGGCCGGCCCCGTCCCCACCCCGCCCCGGCGCGCCGCGACCTGCGTCGATCTGCCCACCGTGACGGTGGGCGGACTGACGCAGCTCCCGAACCTGCCATGGTGATGGGGTGACCGATCGCTCCGACATCGCGACGCGCGAGGACTGCGAGCGCCTCGTGCGCGCCTTCTACGGCCGTGCGCTGACCGACCCGATCATCGGCTTCATCTTCACCGACGTCGCCAGACTCGACCTCGACGAGCACATCCCGGTGATCGCGTCGTTCTGGGAGACGATCCTGCTCGACGCCCGCACCTACGGCGGCGGCGCCTTCGCGCCGCACGTCCAGCTGCACGTCAGAGTCGGGCTGACGCCCGGCCACTTCGAGCGCTGGCTGTCGCTGTGGCGGACGACCGTCGACGAGCTGTTCGCCGGCCCCCGCGCCGACCTCGCGAAGGCCCACGCCGAGCGGGTCGCGCACGCCTTCTCCCGCCGCCTGCAGTCGATCCCCTCCCCCGCCGGTCGCACGGCCGAGCCGCCGCCCGGCGCCGATCTGCCGCCCGGCGGGCTGCTCGTGATCGAGAGCCATCCCGGCGCGTAGCCGCGCTGCTCGCGCGGGCCCCGCGGCGGGCGCACGGGGGATCGCGCCGCCTCCCGTTTCGAAAGATGGGGTCTGGAGTGCATGTCCGGCGGCGTCGCGCGCGCGTAGCGTTCGCCTGCGTGACTGCCACGCTCAGCTCTCCCTCGCTCGGCCCCGGCCTCGACGCGATCTTCCAGGACGTCCTCCGTCGCAGCCCCGCCGAGCCCGAGTTCCACCAGGCCGTGCGCGAGGTGCTGGAGACGATCGGACCGGTCGTCTCCCAGCACCCGGAGTACGTGCGGCAGAAGCTGCTGGAGCGGATCGCGGAGCCCGAGCGGCAGATCATCTTCCGCGTCCCGTGGGCCGACGACAATGGCGAGGTCCACGTCAACCGCGGCTACCGCGTCGAGTACAACAGCGCGCTCGGGCCGTACAAGGGCGGGCTGCGCTTCCACCCGTCGGTCTCGCTCGGGATCGTCAAGTTCCTCGGCTTCGAGCAGGTCTTCAAGAACGCGCTGACCGGGATGCCGATCGGCGGCGCGAAGGGTGGCGCCGACTTCGACCCGAAGGGTCGCTCCGACAGCGAGATCATGCGCTTCTGCCAGTCGTACATGACCGAGCTGCACCGCCACGTCGGCGAGTACACCGACGTGCCGGCCGGCGACATCGGCGTCGGCGAGCGGGAGCTGGGCTATCTCTTCGGCCAGTACAAGCGGATAACGAACCGCTACGAGTCGGGCGTGCTGACCGGCAAGGGCCTGACCTGGGGCGGCGCGCGCGTCCGCCGCGAGGCGACCGGCTACGGGACCGTCTTCTTCGTCCAGGAGATGCTCGCGCAGCGCGACCAGTCGCTGGACGGCAAGACGGTCGTCGTCTCCGGCGCCGGCAACGTCGCGATCCACGCGATCGAGAAGGCGCAGGCGCTCGGCGCCCGCGCGATCGCCTGCTCGGACTCGAGCGGCTACGTCCACGACCCCGACGGGATCGACGTCGCGCTGCTGAAGCAGATCAAGGACGTCGAGCGGGCGCCGATCGCCACCTACGCCGCCCGCCGCCGCCCCGGCGCCCGCTTCGTGCCGGGCCGGCCGGTGTGGGAGCTGCCGTGCGAGGTCGCGCTGCCGTGCGCGACGCAGAACGAGCTGACCGAGGCCGACGCCGCGGCGCTCGTCGCCGGCGGCGTGCTCGCCGTCGCCGAGGGCGCCAACATGCCGTGCACGCCGGAGGCGGTCCGCGTCCTGCGCGCCGCAGGGGTCCCGTTCGCGCCCGGCAAGGCGGCCAACGCCGGCGGCGTCGCGACCAGCGCGCTGGAGATGCAGCAGAACGCCTCGCGCGACTCGTGGACCTTCGAGCACACCGAGGCGCGCCTGGCCGAGATCATGGGCGAGATCCACCGTCTCTGTGCCGACACGGCGGCTCGCTACGGCGCCCCGGGCGACTACGTGCTGGGCGCGAACATGGCCGGCTTCATCCGCGTCGCCGACGCGATGCTGGCGCTCGGCCTCGTCTGAGGCCGCGGGCGGCGGCGCCGGACGGCCGCGGAGCGGCGGGGCGCGCGGGGGCTCGCGCGCCGGCCGCTCAGCCGACGGAGATCAGCTCGACGACGCGGATGCCGCCGGGCGTCACGACCTCGACGGTCTCGCCCGCGCGAAGGCCGACGAGCGCCTGGCCGATCGGGGAGACGATCGAGATGCCGCCGGTGGCCGGGTCGGCCTCGACGGGACCGACGAGCTGGCAGTCGCGCGGACCGCCGCCGCCGATGCGGATGCGGATTCTCTGGCCGATGCCGGCGACGCCCAGCGCCGGCGGGTCGGCGACGGTCACGAGCGAGAGCGTCGTGCGCAGCTCCTCGATCCGCCGCTCGAGCGCCGCCTGGTCGTCGAGCAGGCCGGCGAGCCCGGCGTTCTCGCCCGGCTCGCTGCCGTCGTCGCGCGCGTCGCGCAGGTCGTCTGCGACGCGACGGCGCTGGATCGTCGTCAGGCGGTCGAGCTCCGCGCGCAACCGCTCGTACCCCTCGCGCGTGATCAGCTGCTGCTGATTGGCGACGGTCGACATGGTCCTCCTTCGGACGATGGGAAAACGAAACGACGCCGCGCGTCAGAGCGCGGCGCCGTCAGTCCCCCCATCGTGGGCCAGCCGGTCGCCGGAAGACATGCACTCACGGCCCCATCTCGCGTCGATCGGGCGCCCGGGCGGGCATCGCGGCGCGACGGCGGCTACGGCTCGATCAGCCTGCGGCGGACGGCGTAGCGGGTCAGCTGGACGCGGTCGTGCATGCCGAGCTTGTCGAGGATGTTCGCGCGGTGGCGGCCGACCGTCTTCTTGCTGATCCCCAGCTCGGCGGCGATCTCGTCGTTCGTGCGCGCCTGCGCGATCAGCGCGACGATCTGCCGCTCGCGCTCGGTCAGCGGCTCGACCTTCGCCGGCTCGCCGCGGCGCGCCCGCTCGAGGTGGTCGCGCACGATCGCGCGCACGCCGCGCGGGGTCAGGAACGGCTCGCCGCGCAGCGCGGCGCGGCAGGCGTCGACGAGGTCGCGGTCGACGGACGTCTTCAGCACGTAGCCGGCGGCGCCGGCGGCGAGCGCGTCGAACAGGTACTCCTCGTCGTCGTGCATCGACAGCATCAGGATCCGCGTGTGCGGATGGCGCTCGGCGATCTCGCGCGCGGCCGCCAGCCCGCCGCCGCCGGGCATCGACACGTCGAGGATGGCGAGGTCGATCCCCTCCGGGTCGGCGCCGACCGTCGCGAGCGCCTCCTCCCCGCCGGAGGCCTCCGCGACGACGCGCAGGTCCGGCTGGGCGTCGAGCACGCGGCGCAGGCCGTCGCGGACGATCGGATGGTCGTCGGCGACGAGCACGCGGGCGACGAGCGGCACGCCCATCACGGCACCCCGGGGATCCGCAGCACGACCTCGGTACCGCCGCCCTCGGCGTTGCGGACGATCAGCGTCGCGCCGATCAGCAGCGCCCGCTCGCGCATCCCGCGGATGCCGTTGGAGGAGGAGGCGGCACCGGGCGGCATGCCGCGTCCGTCGTCGCGGACGCGCAGCACGGCCGACCCGTCCTCCCGCCGCAGCGACAGCGAGACGCGTCTGGCGCCGGCGTGGCGGGCGACGTTCGTCAGCGCCTCCTGCGCGACCCGGTAGGCGACCAGCTCACGCTCCTCGTCGAGCGAGATCGGCTCCAGCGCGCGCTCGACGTGGACGCCGGCCTGGTCGGCGTGGGCGGTGGCGAGCGCCTTCAGGGCGCTGTGGAGGCCGAGGTCGTCGAGCACCTGCGGCCGCAATCGCGCGGCGATCCGGCGCACGTCGTAGGCGCCGACGCGCGCCGTCTCGCGCAGCTCCTCCAGCTCCTCGCGCAGCTCCGGCGGGACGGCGGCGGTGAGATGCTCGATCTGCAGCATGATCGCGGTGAAGACCTGCCCGACCTCGTCGTGCAGCTCGCGCGCGACGCGGCGCCGCTCGCCCTCCTGGACGGCGAGCGCGCGGCGGGCGCTGTCGCGGCGCTCGCGCTCCAGCCGCTCCAGCATGTCGTTGAACGCCTGCGCCAGCGCGGCGAAATCGGGCTCGCCGACGACCGGCACGCGCTGGCCCGGTCTGAGCGGGTCGATCGAGCGCATCGTCGTGGTGACGGTCTCCAGCGGTCGCAGCGCCGGGCGCAGCAGCAGCAGGCTGAGCGCGACGAGCGCGGCCAGCCCGCAGATCAGCACGACCAGCTCGGTCGCGGCGACCGGGATCGAGACCGTCACCGGAGCGAAGACGAGCAGCAGGAAGGCGACGGTGAGGACGACGAACTGCGTCGCGAAGATTCGCCAGTAGAGCGGCAGTGTGCCGAGGAGCTTGCGCATCCGGAGATGCTACGGCTCAACGAGCCCGCGGCGAATCGCGAAGCGGGTCAGCTCGACCCGATCGCGCATGCCGAGCTTCTCCAGGATGTTCGCGCGATGGCGCTCGACGGTCTTCTTGCTGATGACGAGCAGCTCCGCGATCTCGTCGTTGGAGTACGCCTCGGCGATCAGCTTGACGACCTCCAGCTCGCGGGCCGACAGCTCCTGCTCGTCCTCGTCGCCGTCGTCCGGGCGCAGCCGTTCGCGGATCAGCGTCCGCTCGGCGTCGGGGTAGAGGAACGGCTCGCCGCGCAGCGTCGCGTGGCAGGCGGCGATGAGGTCGCGGTCGATCGCGGTCTTCAGCACGTAGCCCGAGGCCCCGACCGCGAGCGCCTCGTAGACGTACTGGCCGTCGGCGTGCATCGACAGCATCAGCACGCGCGTCCCGGGGCGGCGGCGGGTGATGTCGCGCGCCGCCTGCAGGCCGGTCTTGCGCGGCATCGAGACGTCGACGATCGCGAGGTCGATCTCCTGTGCGAGCGCCCGCTCGACCGCCTCCAGCCCGTCGGCGGCCTCGGCGACGACGTCGAACCCCTCCTGCGCGTCGAGCAGCCTCCGCAGGCCCGCGAGCACGATCGGATGGTCGTCGGCGACAAGGATGCGCGTGCGCGTCATCAGATCATGATGGCTCGCGCGCGCGAGGCGCAGCATGGGGTCGCGACCGCATCGGCCCGGCCCGGCGCGACGGCGCTCGCACGCCGCCTCATCGCCCGCCGCAGTGGCGCGACCGCGCGGCGGTGGCGGGGGTGGCGGCGGGGTGTCGGCGGGCGGCCGAGCGCGCTGCGGCGGGCCCGAGCCGCGCGGCGCGGGCGGGCGGCGGGGCGAGCCGCGCGGCGCGGGCGGGCGGCGGGGCGCTCGCGCGCGCCGCGCTGCGGCGGCGCGAGCCGCGCGGCGCGGGCGGGCGGCGGGGCGCTCGCGCGCGAGCCCGAGCGGCGCGGCGCGGGCGGGCGGCGGAGCGCCGGCGCTGGGGGCCGGCGGGCGGCGGGGCGCTCGCGCGCGCGGGTCGTCGTCAGGCGATCCCAGGCGGGTCGTCGGCGGGCCGGTCGCCGGCGGGCGCCTCCTCGCCGGGCGCGACCGTCGGCGGTTCGTCGAAGATCGCCGCGACCTTGTCGAGCACCGCCTGCTCGTCCTCGCTGACGCGCTCGCCGCCGACGCCGAGGAAGCCGCCCTCCTTGTGCGCGTGCGCGACCGCCTCGCCGACGCCGTAGACGAACCGCTTGTACTCGGCGACCTCCTCCGGCGTCGCGCCGAGGTCGAGGACCCGGATCGCCGCGCGCACTCTCGCGAGCACGTACCGCTCGAGATCCTCGGTCGTGCGCTGCTGCGGCGCCGGGCCGACCCCGGCCGGCGTCTCCAGCACCTCGCGCAGCAGCTGCCCGGGGCGCCCCTCGCGCGCGTCCGCGTACGCGCGCGAGATCGCCACGCTCTCTCTGACCGTGCCGCCGCGGCCGGCCGCGGCCACGAGCAGGCCGGTCAGCGCCGGCGCCGCGGTCACCACCGACCAGTCCTCTGCGTTGAAGGCGGCCTTCGTCGTCATCTGCGCTCCGTTCGTCCGATCTCTCGTCCGGGATGCCCGCCCGGCCGCGCGCCTACCCGTCGGCCCTCGCGCCCGCCGGCGCCGAGGCGCGGCGCGCCGGGTCGGCCGCGCGTGGCGCCGGCGTCGGATCGGCTCCGCCGCGAGCGGCCCGGCCGCGCGCCGAGGAGTGGCGCCTTGGGGGTGATATCCACCCCCAAGGCGCCACTCCTCAGGCCGCGTGCGGAGCGGCGCGGGAGCGCGTGGTGCCGGCGCGCCGGATCGGCGTTCGCAGCGCGCGCGGCTGGATCTCGTCCGGGTGCGCTGACAAGCTGTGGCGGGCGATGAGCGAGGATCGGCAGAACCGCGCTCCGCGGCATCCTTGGCTCGATCGCCGGTCACTGGTGCTGTGGGGCGGCGACGGGCCCGAACCGGCGGACGAGGAGCGCGACGCGATCGGCATGATCGCGCTGCCGCTGCGCCATGCCGACGCCCACGCCGCGCTGATCGCGCGAGCGCGGGCGAAGGGGCTCGGCGTCACGCTCGTCACGGAGTCGTGGCAGGAGCAGCTGCCCGTGGAGCCGCTCAGCGCCGCGGCGGTGGCCGACCACGCCGAGCGCCATCTCGACGCGCAGCTGGCCGCCGGCGCGACGCTGGCGACGACCCCCGCCCACCTCGTCGCGCCGGACGATCCCGCCGGCCGCGAGCAGGAGCTGGCGCTGGCGCACGCGACCGTCGCGGCGTGGCAGGAGCGCCAGGGCTGGCGACCGCCGCCGCAACACCCTGACGCCGGGCCGCGCGAGCTGCACGCCGCGCTCGCCCTCCGCCCCTCCGACCTCCCCGCCCTACCCGCCCTCACCGAACGCTTCGCTGAGCTGTCGGTCGACGGCTACTGGCTGACCCTCCTCGACACCGGCCCGGCCGCGCACCGGTCGGGCGCGCCTGGTGGCCGGCCGCTCGCTCCCGTCGCAGCCCCGCCGGGCGGCGGCCAGCCAGGCGACAGCCTCTCGCGCCTCCGCGCCGCAGCCCCGCCGCGCGGCAGCTGGCAGGGGGCGCCAGACGGCCGACCGCCCGACCCCGCGCCGTCCCCGCCGCGCGGCGGCTGGCCGGGGGCGGCCGATGGCGACGGATGGGCGGCGGCGCTGGCGGAGATCACCGAGCTGGCGCTGGAGCTTCAGGCGCAGACGGGCCGGCCGGTGGCGGTCGCCGGCGCGGGGGCGGCGCATGCGGCGCTGCTGGCCAGCGGGGTCGCGGCGGTCTGCGCAGGTCCGTCCGGAGCCCGCGTCGCGTTTCCGCCGCAGCCGCTCGACGGCGACGGCGTGACCGGCATCGCGCTCCCGCTCTTCCATCCCGGCATCCTTGGCTTCGTGCCGCCCGGCGCGGCGCACGACGACGCGCGCACCGCGCTGTTCGCGACCGAGCCGTGCCGTTGCGGCTTCCACCGTTCCTTCGAGCCGCCGCGCGGCCGGCGCGAGACGCTCGGCCACAACCGCTGGTGGCTCGCGGCCGAGGCGCGCGACGCGACGCGCCTGGTGCCCGCGCTCGACGAGATCCGCCTCGCCTCCCGCGCCGCGCGCGCCGTCAGGGCCCGCCGCCGGCTCGACCTGCCGCCGCTCTCGCCGGCCTGGACCGCAGTCGCCGAGACCGCCCGCGCCCGCCGCGCCCGCACCGCCGCCGCACTGGCCTGACGGCCGGCCCCGCACCGCCGCCGCGCCGCACCGCCGCCGCACGCGCAGCACCGCCGCGCCCGCACCGCCGCCGCACCCGCACCGCCACCGCACTCGCAGCACCGCCGCGCCCGCACCGCCGCCGCGCCCGCACCGCCGCGCCCGCACCGCCGCCCTGCTGGCGTCACCGCAGCGCCGACACCGCCGCCGCGCTGGCTGACCGCCGCGCCACCCGCGCGGCCGCCAGACCGCCGCCGCGCCTGCCAGCTCGGGCGGCACTCAGCCAGCGCGCACCTCTGAGCATTGGCTGATTGCACGTACTCAATACGCGCAGAAAGCCAATGCTCGCGCCGGCCGCATCATGTGTGTGGGATCGGGGCGAGGTGGAGCGCGGTCAGCGGCGCCCATTCGCTCATCGTGCGGCCGGTGAGGAGCGCAGCGATCTCCCAGGCGAGCGCTCGCTCCAGCGGCACGCCGGCGATCAGCAAGTCGAGATCGGCGCGCAGCAGGCGACCGGTCAGCCGTACCGGCAGCCCGACCGTAACGACCGCGCCCAACCACGCGCCCGCGCCGCCCCCACCAAACTGCGCGTCCGCGCCGCTCGTACCGCCCGCGCCGCTCGCACCGCCCGGACCGCCCGCACCGTCCGCGCCGTCCGCGCCGTCCGCGCCACGCGCACCGTCCGCGCCACGCGCACCGTCCGCGCCGTCCGCGCCGTCCGCGCCACGCGCACCGTCCGCGCCGTTCGCGCCGCCCGCACCGTCCGCGCCACGCGCACCGTCCGCGCCACGCGCACGGTCCGCGCCGCGGTCCGCGCCGGCGCCGCTCGCACCGTCTGCGCCGTCGACGCTCTCGCTTGACGCGAGTGCGCGCGAGCGCCGCTGCGTGAGGCGGCGCAGGTAGCTGGCGGCGGCCGCGTCGAGCTCGCCGTCGACCTGCTCGACGCGCGCGCGGGAGTCGAGCGCGGAGAGGTCGACGCCCGCGGCGCGGAGGTCGTCGCAGACGAGCGCGCACTCGACCGTCAGGCGGATCGCCAGCTCGACGTCGATGCCGGCAGCGTGGGCCGCGTCGGCCAGCGCTCTCAGCGCGTCGGTCGCCGGGAGCGTCCACGGCTCGTGCCGGTCGCCGGCGCGCACCGCCCGCCGGCTGACGACGCACTCGCCGCCCTCCCATGCGCGCCCGCCGCCCCGTCCGCGCGGCGGATCGGCAGGTGCGAGGCCGTCTCGTGCGCCGCCCCGTCCGCGCGGCGGATTGGCAGGTGCGAGGCCTTCCCGTGCGCCGCCCCGTCCGCCCGGCGGATCGGCAGGTGCCGAGCCGCTGCGCCCGGCGCCGCTTTCGCGCCCGGAGACCCCAGCAGCAGCGGCAAACCGCCGCTCCCCGCCCCAGCGGCCCTCCGCCGTGCGGCCGCCGTCGAGAAGGCGGAGCGTCGGCGCAGTCGTGGTCTCGTCAGAACCGGGCATGGTGTAGAAATAAATTCTACATGCCAGACAGAAAAGGCGCAAAGCCACGGACGCGTGGCGCGAAGCCGCTCACCCAGCGCGACTGGCTGTTCGGCTCACGGCCGCGGCGCATGGCGCTGGAGGCGCTGCTGTCGGCCGAGCCGGGCGCGCAGTGGTCGAAGGCGCGGCTCGCGCGCGCCGCCGGCGTCAGCCCGCACGGCGGGATCGACGAGCACGTCGACGGCTTCGTCCGCATCGGCCTGCTCGAACGGCGCGACGGCGGCTACGCGCTCGCCGAGCCGGCGCCGCCGTACCTCGCGAGCCTCGAGGCGCTCGTCTCCCAGCTGCACGCGCTTCCGGACCGCTGATCCGCACGCACGCGCGCAGAGCCCTCTGTTCTCGCCACGACGACGCCCAGCCGTCGCGCCGGCGGCCGGCGCCCGACGAGCGGGCGGACAGCCGCCCCCGGCGGGGCAGAGAGCCGCCGCGGGCAGGCGGACAGCCGCCCCAGCCACGCGCAGAGCCGCCGCGGCGGTCGAACCGCCGCCCCAGCCGCGCAAACAGCCGCCCCGGCCGCACGGCGGGCCGATGCACGCAGGCTTGCGGCGACTGGCCGGCCGGTCCGTACCCTGACGCCGTTCGGCCGGTGCCGTCGCGTCCGACCGATGACGTTTGATACACGCCGAACGTTTCCGAAGCCCGCACCGCACCGCACCACCCGCACCGCACCGCGCACGTGAAGAGAACAGCTCGCGATCGCATCGACCGCGCCATCGAGGCGCTCGGCCCGCTGCCCGTGCTCGGGGGCACCGTCGCGCGCGTGCGCGCGCTGGCGGCCGATCCGGACGCCTCGACCCAGACGCTCGTCGCGGTGATCGAGGAGGACGAGTCGTTCAGCGCGAACCTGCTGCGCTACGCCAACTCCGCTGCGTACGCCCGCCCGCTGCGCGCCCGCACGATCCACCAGGCCGTGACGGTCGTCGGCCGCCAGGCGCTCGGCAGGATCGCGCTGGAGGCGTCGACCTACAGCTTCCTCGAGCGGGTCCCGGGCGCGGGCGGCCGGTCGCGCGGCCACATGCACGTCCACGCCGTCGGCGTCGCCGCCTGCGCCGCCGAGCTCGCCCAGAGGACCGGCGCCGACGTCGAGACCGCCCACCTCGCCGGCCTGCTCCACGACGTCGGCAAGCTCGTGATGCCGCTCGCCTTCGGCGAGGCGACGCTGGACGCGATCGTCGCCGAGGCGCCCTCCGGCACGCGTCGCGTGATCGCCGAGCGCGAGCGGCTCGGGGTCGACCACGCCTACGCCGGCGCCCTGCTCGCCGACCAGGAGGGCGCCCGCGGCGCGCTGTTCGACGCGGTCGTCCACCACCACGGCGGCGCCTCCGGCCTCGACTGCCCCTCGCCGGAGGCTGCGTGCGTCCAGCTGGCCGACGCGATCGTGGCGATGCTCGCCGGCGACGAGGGCGACAGCGAGCTGATCCACGCCGCCCTCGGCCGGCTCGGCGCCGTCCCGTCGCTGCTCGACGAGGCGGCCGAGGCGGCCGTCTCGGCCCAGCCGACGTCGGGCGGCGGCGACGCGCTCGCCGACCGCGTCGCGTCGCTGGAGCGGCTCGCCAGCACCGACGAGCTGACCGGGCTCGCCAGCCGCCGCGAGTGGCTGTCGAGCACGCGCGCCAAGCTCGCCGCCGGCGACACCGGCTCGGTGCTGATGTGCGACGTCGACCACTTCAAGCAGATCAACGACACCGTCGGTCACCTCACCGCCGACCTCGTGCTGACCGAGATCGCGCTCGTGCTGCGCGCCAACGGCTTCGCCGGCCGGCTCGGCGGCGACGAGTTCGCGCTGTGGGTCCCCGGCGGCATCGACGAGGCGCAGCGGGTCGCCGCCGGCGTCGTCGCCGATGTGCAGACGCGGCTGGCGGGGACCGACCGGCTGCCGGCGGTGACGCTCTCGGTCGGCGCCGCCTCCACCGCGCTGTGCGGCAACGACCTCGGGCGGCTGCTGGAGACGGCCGACCGCGCGCTGTACGAGGCGAAGACCGCCGGCCGCTCCCGCGCCGCGTTCGGCGTCGCCTGACCGTTCGGACGGCGCCGCCGCCGGCCCGGCGGAACTTCGGCTCAAAGCCGCCTGTCGGCGGCCGACCACCAGGAAGGAGGGGCTGCCCACGCGGGCGGCCGCTCGCCACCGTCATGCCCGGAACACCGTCCACCGATCCAGCGACAGCGAAGCCGCCCGCCGCCGCGGCGCGCTCCGACTGCTTCGCGGTCGCACGCCAGCCGATCCTCGACCGCGCCGGCGCGACGATCGGCTACGAGCTGCTCTGCCGCCCCGTCGAACTAGCGGCCCAGGCGCCCGAGACGGCGACGGCTTCGGTGATCCTCCACGCGATCGGCGACCTCGGCCTGCCCGCGCTCGTCGGGCGCTCCCGCGCCTTCGTCAACGTCACGCGCGCCTTCCTCGTCGGCCAACGGCCGCTGCCGCTGCCGCCGCGCCGCGTCGTGCTGGAGCTGCTGGAGGACCAGGTCGTCGACGGCGCGCTGCTGGAGGCGACGCGCGAGATCGCCGCCGCCGGCTTCCCGATCGCGCTCGACGACTTCGTCTACGACCCCGAGATGGAGCCGCTGCTGTCGCTCGCCGCCTACGTCAAGCTCGACCTGCGCGAACACGACGACGACGCGCTGGAGCGGACCGTCGCGCGGCTGAAGCCGCGCGGGCTGACGCTGATCGCGGAGAAGGTCGAGGAGCCCGAGGAGCATGCCCGCTGCCTCGCGCTCGGCTTCGACGGCTTCCAGGGCTACTACTACGAGCGCCCCGAGACGTGGCGGGGACGCGCCGTCCCGACCGCCCAGCTGGCGACGCTCGGCGCGCTCGCCGCGACCGACAGCGACGTCTCGCTGCGCGAGCTGGAGACGATCATCCGCCGCGACGCCGGCCTCAGCCACCGCCTGCTGCGGTTCGCGAACTCGGCGGAGGTCGCGCCGCGCAACACGATCCAGTCGCTGCGCCAGGCGCTGGCGCTGCTCGGCGGCACCTCCGTCCGGCGCTGGGCGCTGATGCTCTGCCTCGCCGGCGTCCCCGACCTGCCGCACGTGCTGCTGGAGGCGGCGCGGCTGCGAGCGCGCGTCGCCGAGCAGCTCGCCCCCTCGATCCCGGGTGCGAGCCCCGACCGCGCCTTCATCGTCGGCCTCTTCTCGCTGCTCGACGCGATCAGCGGCCAGTCGATGGAGGTGCTGCTCGAAGGGCTCGACCTCCACCCCGCGATCGAACGCGCGCTGCTCGCGCGCGCAGGCGCCGAGGGCGCGCTGCTGGAGGCGCTGCTGGCGCACGAGCACGACGAGCCGCTGGCCGAGGACGCGCCGGTGACGGGGGCCGCGATCGACGCCGCCTACGCCGAGCAGCTGCGCGCCTCGGCCGATCGCCGCGGCTTCTGACCACGGTACGCTGCGACGCCATGGCCGAGCAGCTGCACGACGTCGGGCGCGGGGTGACGATCTGCGCGGAGACCTTCGGCGACCCCTCCGATCCGCCGCTGCTGCTGCTGATGGGCCTCGGCATGCAGATGGTCCGCTGGCACGAGACGTTCGTCGAGCGGCTGACCGACCGGGGCCTGTTCGTGATCCGCTGCGACAACCGCGACAGCGGCCGCTCCACCTACTTCTCCGACGTGCCGCCGCCGCGGCTGGCGCAGCTCGCCCGCCGCCGCTTCGACCCGCGCCAGTACCGCCTGACCGACATGGCGGCCGACACCGCCGGCCTGCTCGACGCGCTCGGGCTCGACTCGGCCCACGTCGCCGGCGCCTCGATGGGCGGGATGATCGCGCAGACGCTCGCGGCCGAGCACCCGCGCCGCGTCCGCTCGCTCGTCTCGATCATGTCGAACACGGGCAGCCGCTGGCACGGGCAGCCGGCGCTGAAGACCTACCCGGTGCTGCTCAAGCGGCCGGCGAGGGACCTCGACGCCTATCTCGCGCAGCAGGTGCTCGTCCACGGCGCCGTCGGCTCCCCGGGCCTCCCCGCCGACGACCCGCTGTTCCTCGAGATCGCCCGCCGCAGCTACGGGCGCAACCCCGACCTGACCGGCACCGGCCGCCAGCTCGCCGCGATCCTCGCCTCCGGCGACCGCACCCGCCAGCTCCACCGCATCTCGGCGCCGACGCTCGTGATCCACGGCGACAGAGACCGGATGATCGCCCTCTCCGGCGGCCGCGCCACCGCGCGCGCGATCCCTGGCGCCGAGCTGCACGTCATCCCCGGCATGGGCCACGACCTGCCGCGCGAGAACTGGCCCGAGGTGATCGACTCGATCGTCCATCACGTCCGCGGCGCCGAGGCGGCGCGGACGCCCCGCTCGCCCGCGCCCTGAGCGGCCGATCGGGCCGCCGCTCAGCCCGTGACCTTCTCGCGCGTGCGCTGGCGGGCCATCTTCACCCGCGTCGTCTGGTCGAGGTGGACCTTGCGCAGGCGGACCGCGCTCGGCGTCACCTCGACGCACTCGTCCTCGCGCACGAACTCGAGCGCCTGATCGAGCGAGAGGATCTTCGGCGGCACGAGCCGCTCCAGCTCGTCGGCGGTCGAGGAGCGCATGTTGGTCAGCTTCTTCTCGCGCACGGCGTTGACGTCGAGGTCCTCCTGGCGCGCGTTCTCGCCGACGATCATCCCCTCGTAGACCTCGGTGCCCGGGCCGACGAACATGATCCCGCGCTCCTGCAGGCCGAACAGCGCGAACGACGCGACTCTGCCGGCGCGGTCGGCGACCAGCGAGCCGGTCGGGCGGGTGCGGATCTCGCCGTGCCACGGCTCCCAGCCGTCGAAGACGTGGTTGAGGATGCCGGTGCCGCGGGTCTCGGTCAGGAACTCGGTGCGGAAGCCGATCAGGCCGCGCGCCGGCACGACGTAGTCCATCCGCACCCAGCCGGTGCCGTGGTTGACCATCTGCTCCATGCGGCCTCTGCGCAGCGCCAGCAGCTGGGTGACGACGCCGACGTAGTCCTCGGGGATGTCGATCGTCATCCGCTCCATCGGCTCGCACAGCTTGCCGTCGATCTCCTTCGTGACGACCTGCGGCTTGCCGACGGTCATCTCGTAGCCCTCGCGCCGCATCAGCTCGACCAGCACCGCGAGCTGCAGCTCGCCGCGGCCCTGGACCTCCCAGGCGTCGGGGCGGTCGGTCGGGACGACGCGCAGCGAGACGTTGCCGACCAGCTCGGCGTCGAGGCGGTTCTTGATCAGCCGCGCGGTGACCTTCGTGCCCTTCTCGGTGCCGGCCAGCGGCGAGTTGTTGATGCCGATCGTGACCGACAGCGACGGGTCGTCGACGTGGAGCACCGGCAGCGGGCGGGGGTCCTCCGGGTCGGCGAGCGTCTCGCCGATCGTCACCTCGTCGAGGCCGGCGATCGCGATGATCTCGCCCGGACCGGCCTCCTCGGCCTCGACCCGCTCCAGCGCCTCGGTGACGAAAAGGTCGGTGATCTTGACCTTCTCGATCGAGCCGTCGGTGCGGCACCAGGAGATCTGCTGGCCGCGTCTGATCACGCCGTGGCGGACGCGCGCGAGCGCGATGCGGCCGAGGTACGGCGAGGAGTCGAGGTTGGTGACGAGCGCCTGCAGCGGGTGGTCCTCGTCGTGGGTCGGCGCCGGGATGTGCTCGACGATCAGGTCGAGCAGCGGTCTGAGGTCGCTGCCGTCGACCGGGTTCTCGGGGTCGTAGTCGACCGACGCCCAGCCGTCCTTGCCGTTGGTGTAGACGATCGGGAAGTCGATCTGCGACTCGTCGGCGTCGAGGTCGAGGAACAGCTCGTAGACCTCGTCGACGACCTCTCTGATGCGCGCGTCGGGGCGGTCGACCTTGTTGACGACGAGGATCACCGGCAGCCGCGCCTCCAGCGCCTTGCGCAGCACGAAGCGGGTCTGCGGCAGCGGGCCCTCGGAGGAGTCGACCAGCAGCAGCACGCCGTCGACCATCGTCAGGCCGCGCTCGACCTCGCCGCCGAAGTCGGCGTGGCCGGGGGTGTCGATGATGTTGACCTTCACGTCGCCGTATTGGACGGCCGTGTTCTTGGCGAGGATGGTGATGCCCTTCTCGCGCTCGAGGTCCATCGAGTCCATCACCCGTTCGGCGACGTCCTGGTTGGCGCGGAAGGCCCCCGACTGCCACAGCAGGCCGTCGACGAGCGTCGTCTTCCCGTGGTCGACGTGGGCGACGATTGCGACGTTGCGGAGATCTCTTCGGATAGCCATGGCGACGGGCCAGGATAGAGACTGACGCGGTCTGCGCGCGGACCGCCCGGTGTTGGCGATCGCGGCGGCGGGCAGACGACAGACGATCCCAAACCTCTCCTCATGGGTTCGAGAACGGCGGTGAGCGCTCCGGTCACGCGCGATCGGAGCGTGAGCCGAACGCGGGAGAGCGGATCAGCGCGAAGGCGGTTGCGACGCCTTCGCACACGCGCGGCGCTTGTCCGCAAGCGCCGCGTTGCGCTGCATGCGCAGCCGCCGCAGCTCGCGGCGGGCCGCGCGCCGACGTGCCGCCGGGCGGCGAGCTCTCGCCGCTCTGGCGGCGCGCCGGATGCGGCGGTCGAGCCTTCTCACGCGCGCGCCGGCACGGGTGCACGCGCGTCTCGCCGCCGTCGGCGCTCTCGGCGCCGCCTCGCCGGTCGGCACGGCGTCCGGGGAGCCGGCGGTCGGCGCCGCCGGGACGGGGCGATCGGCGGCGGGCGCGCTCGGGTCGGCGGCGAGCGGGACGACGAGCCAGTCGGTCTCGTCGCGCACCGGCGGCTGCGGCTGCCCGAGCGGGTCGAGCGGGACGATGCGCGAGACCGCCCGCAGGCGCACGCTGCCGACCGCGCCCGGTCTGATCCCGAGCCACGCCAACGGCAGCGCCCATCTGGCGCCGCCGGCGTCGGTCGCCGCCGCCGGGACGTTCGCCGAGCGCAGCCAGCGCGCGTCGGCGTCGCTCCAGCCGTCGAGCAGCCAGCTCGTCCGGTCCCAGGCCGGGATCGCGGCGATCTTCGCGTCGGCGCCGTGCTCGTCCGAGCTGCCGCCGGCGCGGCTGTCGAGGTACCAGGTGACGCGCATGTCGGCGAGCATGCAAACGCCTGATGCGAGCGGGATGCAGCCGCCCCAGCCGGCCGGCGGGCGGGCGACGAGCTGCGTGCGCACCTCCAGCACCCCGTCGGCGCGGACCGAGGCGGTCATCTCGCCGATGTCGGCGACGAGCGGCTGCCCCTCCAGCGGGTCGACGAGCGTCGCCGGCGCGGCGCCCGCCGACGTCGCGCCGGCGCCGGCGCCGAGCGCCGCCGCGGCGAGCGTGACGAGCAGCGTCCGGATGCGACGGCGAGCCATGCGCGAAACCTACGCGAAGCGACGCGGACGCGCGCGCTCACGCGCGAGCGGCCGCGATGGCGGCGAGGAGCGCCGGGTATGACCACCCCGATGCCGGGCATCGAGACCACGTTCGCGCGCCTCACCGCGGAGCTCGACGCGCCGATGCTGATCGTGACGACCGAGGGCGGCGGCGAGCGGGCCGGCTGCCTCGTCGGCTTCTGGACCCAATCGTCGATCCGCCCGCCGCGGTTCCTCGTCTGCATCTCGCGCCTCAACCACACCTACAAGGTCGCGGTGCGCGCGGAGCGGATGATCGTCCACTTCGTGCCGGAGGGGGCGACGGAGCTGGCCGAGCTGTTCGGCGGCGAGACCGGCGACGACGTCGACAAGTTCGCCGCGGTCGACTGGCATCGGGGACCGGGCGGCGTGCCGCTGCTCGACGGCCTCGACACCTGGTTCGCCGGCGACGTCGTCGAACGGGTCGGCCTCGGCGACCACGTCGGCTTCCTGCTGGCGCCGATCGACGGCGCGGTCCGCCGCACCGCCGCGCCGCGGCTGCGCTTCCACCGCGCGAGACGGATCGAGCCCGGCCACCCGGCCTGAGCGCCGCTCCGGCCGCCCCGCCCTCCGGCCGCCCCGCCGTGCGGCCGATGCGGAGCCGATGCCGAGGCTCCCGTCGGGACCCCGGTCGGACCCCGGTTCTGCCCTTCTGGGGAGGACGGGAGCGGCGGCGGCGCCTACGCTCGGCCATCCCGAGACGGAGGCCGAGAAACGGACATGGGACTGCTGGACAAGGCACACAAGCTCGCGACGAGCGCGAAGGGCCAGTACGAGGAGCTGCGCGCCGCACGCGACGAGGCGAGCGTGAAGCCGGTGGAGCCGCAGCGGCTCGGCGACCACGAGCAGGACGTGCTGCGGCGCGCGATGGCCTGGGGCGCGCCCGACCCCGCGGCGCTGCTGTCGCGCGCCGAGGCGTCGCACGTGCTCGGCGTCGAGCTCGGCGACGGCTCGCTGACCTATGACGACAGCTCGGTCGGGCTCGAGTTCGCGGCCGCCGGCCGCCGCGGCGAGCGCTGGTCGGTGACCGTCGGCGCCTGGCACGGCGACGAGGACGGCTACGACCCGGCCGCGTCGTTCCGCTTCGTCGCCGAGAGCCTGGCGGGCGACCGCGTCGACGACCTCGGGCAGGAGGCGCTCTGGGACGGCACGCGCCTGTTCGTGCTCGCCGCCCCGCTGCTGTTCCAGGTCGAGGTGCGCACGCCGGGCGGCGACGGCAACCGCGCCGAGGCGGTCGCCGTCGCGCGCCGCGTGCTCGCGCGGATCGAGGGCTGAGCGCCCCGCCGGCGCGACGCGGCGACAGGCGTCGCGCCGGAAAGCAGCGCGAATGCGCCAACACGGCGCCCCGCGGGTCGGCGGCGCACCCATGACGGTGTGAACGGCGCGGCGGCGCGGTACGAGAACTGCGAGGAGAACCGTGCTGTCACGACCTGTGAGGTGCCTATGAGCATGTCCCGAAGGCGGTCGTCGTGGTTGATCGCGCTGCTGCTCGCCGTCGCCGTCGCGGCACTCGCCGCCGGCTGCGGCTCCGAGGACGACGAGAGCGGCGGGACCGCGACGACCTCCGCGCCCGCCGAGACGAGCGGCGGCGGCGCGGCGGCGGCCGGCACGATCGCGATCCCCGACGCGCTCAGAGGCAAGGGCACGCTCGTCGTCGCGACCGACCCGACCTACGCGCCGAACGAGTTCGTCGACAGAGACGGCACGACGATCATCGGCATGGACGTCGACCTGATCGACGCGATCGGCGAGCGGCTGGGCCTCGAGGTCGACGTCCAGCGGGCGACCTTCGACGCGATCATCCCGGGCCTGGCGGCGAGAAGATACGACGTCGGCATCTCGTCGTTCACCGACACGAGAGAGCGCGAGCAGACGGTCGACTTCGTCACCTACTTCAGAGCCGGCACCTCCTTCTACGTCAGAGAGGGCGGCCCCGACGTCACGACGCTGGAGGACGTCTGCGGCGAGAAGGTCGCGGTCGAGAAGGGGACGATACAAGCGACCGACGTCCAGAGACAGAACAGAAGATGCGCGACGCCCGCCGACCTGCAGGTCTATCCCGACCAGAACGGCGCCAACCTCGCGATCCAGTCGGGCCGCGCCGACATCGGGATGGCCGACTCGCCGGTCGCCGCGTACATCGTCAAGCAGTCGAACGGCATGTTCAGACTCGACGGCGAGCCGTACGGCACCGCGCCGTACGGGATCGCGATACCGAAGGGGAGCGGTCTCGCCAGACCGGTCCTCGAAGCCGTCAGAGCGCTGATGAGAGACGGCACCTACATGGCGATCCTCAGAAGATGGGGCGTCGAGCAGGGCGCGATCGACAACCCGAAGATCAACGGAGCGATCGACTAGCGGGAGGCCGACCTGTCCACCTCCTCCACCGAGCCCGCCGGCACGCCGGCGGGCTCCGCCGGTCCGCCGCCCGAGGCGATCAAGGCGATCCCGGTCCGCCATCCGGGCCGCTGGGTCGCGGCGGCGATCGTGCTGCTGCTGGTCGCCGTCTCGATCGACTCGATCGTCAGCAACCCGCGCTTCGAGTGGGACGTCGTCGGCGACTACCTGTTCGACGACCGCATCCTCGACGGCCTCGTCCTGACGCTCGAGCTGACCGTCGCGGCGATGGCGGCCGGCATCGTCCTCGGCGTCCTGCTGGCGGTGATGCGCCTCTCCCCCAACCCGCTCGTCGCCGGCGCCAGCGGCTTCTACATCTGGCTGTTCCGCGGCACGCCGGTGCTCGTCCAGCTGCTGTTCTGGAACTTCATCGCCGCGCTCTATCCGGAGATATCGATCGGGGTCCCGTTCGGCGGGCCGGAGTTCTTCTCGATACAGGCCAACAGCGCGATCACGCCGTTCGTCGCCGCGCTGCTCGGCCTCGGCCTCAACGAGGGCGCCTACATGGCCGAGATCGTCCGCGCCGGGATCCTCTCGGTCGACGAGGGCCAGCACCAGGCGGCCCACTCGCTCGGCATGTCGCGCCTGCAGACGATGCGCCGGATCGTGCTGCCGCAGGCGATGCGCGTGATCATCCCGCCGACCGGCAACGAGACGATCTCGATGCTGAAGACGACCTCGCTCGTGTCGGTGATCGCGACCGCCGAGCTGCTGTACGCGGCGCAGCTGATCTACGCCGAGAACTACAGAACGATCCCGCTCCTGATCGTCGCCTCGATCTGGTACCTGGCGCTGACGACGGTGCTGACGATCGGCCAGTACTACCTCGAGCGCCACTTCGGGCGCGGGTCGGCACGCGAGCTGCCGCTGACGCCGTGGCAGCGGTTCACGCGGATCGTCGTGCCCCGCCACGCGGAGCCGGCGACCGAGCCGGAGGCGAGCGGCAGATGACCGAGCCGATGGTGCGAGCCGAGCAGGTCCACAAGCGGTTCGGCCGCCTGGCGGTGCTGAAGGGCGTCTCGCTGACGGTGATGCCGGGCGAGGTGACGTGCGTGATCGGCCCGTCGGGCTCGGGCAAGTCGACCTTCCTGCGCTGCGTCAACCACCTCGAGAAGATCGACGCCGGGCGGCTGTCGGTCGACGGCCAGCTGGTCGGCTACCGCCAGGAGGGCGACAAGCTCTACGAGCTGCGCGAGCGCGAGGTCGCGCGCAACCGGGCCGAGATCGGGATGGTCTTCCAGCACTTCAACCTGTTCGGCCACATGACGGCGCTGCAGAACGTCTGCGCGGCGCCGGTCCAGGTCCTCGGGATCGCCCGGCAGGAGGCGCGCGAGCACGGGATCGAGCTGCTGAGACGGGTCGGGCTCGAGGACAAGCGCGACGCCTACCCGTCACAGCTCTCCGGCGGTCAGCAGCAGCGGGTGGCGATCGCGCGGGCGCTCGCGATGAGACCGAAGCTGATGCTGTTCGACGAGCCGACCTCGGCGCTCGACCCCGAGCTGGTCGGCGACGTGCTCGCGGTCATGCGCGGCCTCGCCGAGAGCGGGATGACGATGATCGTCGTCACGCACGAGATGGGCTTCGCGCGCGAGGTCGCCGACACGGTCGTCTTCATGGACGGCGGCGTGATCGTCGAGGCCGGCACGCCGTCCGAGCTGCTCGCCAACCCGCGCGAGGCGCGCACGCGCGACTTCCTCGGCAAGGTGCTGTGAGCCCTTCCGCTCAGTCGCCTTCGGGGTAGAAGTTGGTGTCGTCGAGCAGCAGGCCCTCGCGGGAGGGGTCGGGTCTGCCTCTTCTCAGCTCGATCCCGATCGTCTTGACGACCACGCTGCCGTCGGCGTAGGCGAGCCGGATGCGAGCGCCGGAGAGGATCTCGTATCTGCCGTACTGGTCGGGCTGGGCGCTCCAGCCGGCGGTGAACGGCACGCCGCTGCCGCCCATGGTGCCGATCGACATGCTCGACAGCGCGAAGTTGCCGTCGGCGCGCAGCGTCAGCCACTCCGTCCAGGTCGTGCAGCCGGTGATGAGACCGCAGAAGCCGCTGAAGCCGCGATGGATCAGCTCGACGGCGTAGCGGCTGCCGGGACGCGGGACCTGGAGCTCGCGGTAGTCGTCGTGCTCGCCGACCTTCAGGTCGCCCCTTCTCCACCAGCCCTTCTCGCCGCCGACCGTCAGCGCGCCGGTGCGCGGGTGCAGGGCGTATCTGACGCAGCCGTCGCCGTCGCCGCTCGCGGTGACCCGCGTGCAGCGCGGCAGGCCGCCTCTCGGCAGGCCGCGGTACGCCCAGCCGCCCGGCAGGAAGGCGATCCCGTCGTTGTCCCAGGCGTAGTCGACGCGCGAGTTGAATCGCCAGAAGTAGCGGCCGGCGAGGTCGTCGGCCCCGCTGCCCGCCCCCGGTCTCGTCGGCCGCGGTCTCGGCTTCGGCGCCGTCTTCGTCGCGAAGCGCACCGTCAGCGTGCCGCGCGCGCTCAGCCGCGGCGCGCCGCTGGCGCGCAGCGACAGCCGCGTCGTCGCCTTCGCGCGCGCCGTCGCCTTCAGCGCGACGCGCAGGCGCAGCGCCCTGCCCGGTCCGAGCGTGCGGGCCGAGGCGCGCCGCGGTCTGATCGCGACCCCGGGCGCCGCGCCGACACGCAGCGCGACCCTCCGCGCCGGCGCCGTGCCGCGGTTGCGGACGACGACGGTCACGCGCGTCCAGCGAGCGCGCGGGAGCGGCTTGGCGCCGGTCGTCGCGGAGAGCGCCAGGCGCGCCCGTCTCGCGGGCGCTCTCGCTCTGCCGACCGGCGCCGTTCTCGCGGGCGGGTCGGGCTGGGGCTGCGGCTCGGGCGGCGGCGGCGGGGCCAGCGGGAACGGGCCGGCGACGTCGAAGACGATGCCGGGATCGCTCGCGTCGACGAGGTTCACGAGCGCGCAGTCGCGCGGGCCGAGCGCGAGCTGCGGCGCGCTCGCCGAGAAGGTCACCGTCGCCCCGTCGCGCGCGTGCGACCCGGCGCCCCCGTCGGTGCCGTCGATCCACACCCCCGGGCCGGCGAGGACCTTGCCGCCGACGGCGCCGGCCGCCGCGCACGCGCCGTCCGGCTGCGTCGTGCCGATCATCGCCGTCGCCTGCGAGTCGCTCGCCGCGGTCGGGGCCTCGGCGAGCCCGATCTGGAACGAGATCGAGCCCGCGTCGTCGTAGCTCGCGGCGACCGAGACGACGTCGCGCGCCGCGCCCGCGCCGTCGCCGGCGGGATCGCTCCCGCCGCCCTGCACCACCGCCGCCGACGCGCCCGTGACGGGCAGCGCCGCGAACGCGATTCCGGCGACGAGCGCGCCGACGACCTTCCGACCTGCCATGCGACCTCCTGCGATCAGCTGTTGCGGCCCGGAGGCCGGTCCCTGGATCCTGCCTTACCCTGGCGCGGAACCGCTATCACCTCGTCCACGCGCCGCCCAGCGGCGCCGTCAGGACACCGCGCGCGAGCCGGCCGTGCGCGTCAGCGCTGACGACTTCAGCGCTGACTACTAACGCACACACCATTCCACCGCTCTAGGATGCATCGGGCCGTCATCGGGGGACGACGGCGCGAAGCGGCTCAGGAGGCAACCCGTTGTCGATGAAATTCGCCGTGCTCGGCCTGCTGATCGAGCGGCGCGGCTATGGCTACGACCTCGCGAACCGGCTGCAGGAGCGGCTCGGCCCCGGGTTCAGAGCGGCCTTCGGCGCCGTCTACGTCTCGCTCGACCAGCTCGCCAAGGAGCAGTTCGTCGCCGAGTCGAGACGGGTCCAGGTCGGGCGCCAGGTGAAGGTCTACTACGAAGCGACCGAGGCCGGCGTGCAGCGCTTCAGCCGCTGGATGCGCGAGTCGGTCGGCCGCGAGCCGGTGCGCGGCGAGCTCTACCTCAAGCTCGCGGTCGCGCGCGACGAGGATCTCGGCACGCTGCGCGACGAGCTGCACCGCCTCGAGCACGAGGCGCTGACCGAGCTCGAGCGCTGCGGTCAGGCGCTCGGCTCCGAGGAGGACGGCGAGGAGCTGCGGTGGGAGGAGGCTGCCCGCTGGCTCGCCGACGCCGCCGTCGTCGAGCGGCTGCAGGCCGACCTGCGCTGGCTGCGGATCGCCCTGCGCGCGCTCGAATGGGCGGCGGCGACCGGCGCGGTGCCGCGCGCCGAGCTGCGCCGCGTCGACGCGCTCGCGTCGGCGTAGGCGCGCGGGCGCCGGCCGGCGCGGCGCCCCGCCTCCTCACGCCCAGTAGCCGGCGTGCGCGACGCGCGCCTCGTCCTCGATCAGCGGCCCGCGGACCGCGACCGGCCGCGACGCGCGCGCGAAGACCTCGCGCGAGGAGAGCGCCAGCGAGGCGTGGCCGGCTCCCTGCAGCTCCATCAGCGACGCGCCGCTGAGCGCGAAGACGAGCGTCCCGATCCCGACCCACACCATCGCCGCCGAGCACATCGCGCAGTTCTCGCAGCTCGTGTACATCGTCGTCAGCCGCGCCACCTCCGGGTCGAGGTGGCGGCCGGCCCAGACGGCCAGCTTCAGCTCCGGGTGGGCGCTCACGTCGCGGTCGGTGACGACCGTGTTGCGCGCCTCCGCCAGCAATACCCCGCCGGCCCCCACCAGCACCGAGCCGAACGGCTCGTCGCCGGCGGCGCGCGCCTGCTCGCTGAGCGCGATCGCCTGCCGCAGCCAGCGCAGGTCGCTTCTCCTCACCCCGTCCATCGGCGTGGAGCGCGTCTACCCGTCGCCGTCGGCCGGCGAACCGCCGCGGCGCGGGCCGGCCTCGCTCGGACCGTGGCGCCGCTCGGCCAGCCAGGCGGCGATCACGGCCTGCGCGGCCGCAGACAGCAGCCGGTCGTCGAGCATCGGCACGTTCGGCAGCTCGCCGGCGTGGAGCGCCTCGTCGAGCCAGAGGGCCGCCAGCGCGAGCGCGACCGAGCGCACGAGCGTCAGCGTCCCCGCCTCGTCGAAGCGGCTGGCGTCGCGGGCCAGCTCGCCGACGGTCGCCTTCTCGGCCGCCAGGTCCTGGACGGCCCGCCACCGCTCGGCGTGGTCGTCGCGGTGCTCGTAGGCGTCGTGGGCGAAGACGAGCGCGGCCGCGACCTCCAGCCACAGCGCCCGCAGCCACGGGACCTCCTCGGGTCCGCGGGGGTGCAGCAGGATCTGCTCGATCTGCCAGGTCGCCTGCTCGACGTGCGCGAGCGTCGCGCCGGGCTGCTCGTAGACGCCGTGGCCGACCTCCGCGCCGCGCCGCTGCAGCAGTCGCTGCGCCTCGTGCAGCAGCGGCTCGATCTGCGCCCGCGACGCGATCCCCTCCTCGACGGTCGTCGAGCCGGCGAGCTGGTGGACGGCGACCAGCTCGGCGACGGCGATCGCGACCGTGTCGGCGCCGATCACGGCGTCGGGGCCGAGCGCCGCGCCGAACATCGCCACGCGCGCGTCGAGCTCCGCCGGCCGCGGGCGGGGGCTGGCCGTGCCGGCGTGGCGACCGCGCTCCCACCGCCGCAGCGGCCGCTCCAGCTTGCGCAGCCAGGCGTAGGTGCGCAGGTCCATCTCCTCGCGCGCGGCGGTCGACGCGCGCGCGAGCGTCAGCAGCCGCGCGATCAGCTCGATCCGCTGCCGGTCGCTGCCGTTGAAGGTGACGTCGACGACGTCGCCGAGGTAGGCGTCCAGTCTCGGGCCGGACAGCTCCACCGGCGGCGAGGCGGCGCGCTCCATCGCCTCGGCGACGGCGCGCAGCAGCGCCTCGATCGCCTCGTCGGTCTGTGTCAGGTCTGCGGCCACGTCCGGTCTGCTCCGGCGGATTCCCCGCGACGCCCGCTCCCGCGAGCGCGCGTCACGCTCATCATGACCGGCCTGCCGGCCGTTCGCGTGTCGCGCTCAGCCGGAGGCGAACAGCTCGTCGCGCCCACGCGCCAAGTGGCGCCGCAGCGAGAGGAAGGCGACCGCGCCGCCGAGCAGCGGCAGCCAGAAGAGGATCACGCGGTAGGTGAGGACGGCGGCGGCGGTCACGGCGGCCGGAGCGCCGAAGACGACGAGCGTGCCGATCAGCCCGCCGTCGATCCCGCCGATCCCGCCGGGGATCGGCAGCAGGCCGCCGAGCTGGCCGATCAGGTAGCCGAGCAGGATCACCGCCGGGTCGACGTCGGCGCCGAAGGCGTGGAAGGCCGCCCACAGCACCGCGTTGTCGAACAGCCAGTAGCCGATCGCGCCGGCGATCACGTACAGGTCACCCGAGCGGACGATCTCGATCGCCTCCCGCGTGCCGACGATCACGCTGCGGCGGGCCGCGACGACGCCGCGACGGAGCCTGCCCGCGCCCGCCGGCGGCGGCGCGCCCTCGCCGAGCCGCGGCAGCAGCACGATCGCGGCGATCACCAGCAGCGACAGGCCCGCCGGCAGCAGCGTCAGCCACGGCGACAGCTCCGGCCCCCAGAGGCCGAGCGCGACGACGACCCCGAGCACGGCGACCGCGACGAAGTTGACCGAGCTCTTGATCAGGAAGAAGGCGACCGAGCGGCGCGCGACGCGCGCGGGCGCCATCCCGTCCTGGATCAGCGCCCAGGCGCCCAGCGCCAGGCCGGCCGCGCCGCTGGCGGGCACGATCGAGCCCATCCCCAGCTCCGACCAGCCGATCCGCGACGCGTGGCGCCACGACATGCGGCGGCAGAAGACCGGCCGGAACATCAGCACGTAGGAGAGGCAGGAGAGCAGCTCGAGCACGACCGCGACCGCGATCCACCACGGGTTGGCCGCGCCGAGGTGGCGGCGCACCTCCCCCAGGCCCGGCGCGAGCAGCGCGACGAGCACCAGCACGAGCAGCAGGATCCCGACCTGGAGCGTGCGCCGCAGCAGCGTGCGGGGTTCGAAGGCGGCCGGCAGCGCTCGGCGCTCGGCGGTCGCGGCGCCGGCGCGGCCCAGCCCGCCGCCGGCGGGACCGGAGGCGCCCGCGGTCGAGGCGGCGACCTCGTGCGGGGGCGGCGGAGGCGGTGGCGGGCTCACGACCTTGATTGTTGCATGAGCATGCAAATCGCTTGGCAGCGCGTCGCTCGGCCGGCGGCGCGCCCTCCCGCGTCGGCTTACCCGCCGCCGTCGACGGCCGCAACCAGCCCGGCTCGCTCAGGGTCCCGCTCGGACGTCTTTCGGCGGCCCCGCAGTTGCCCGCCGCTCGCGCCTTGACTTCAACCGCGCTTGAACTCGTAGGGTGGCCCGCGCGATGACCTCGAACCGATCTGGAGTGTCCATGCACGCGATCCGGCTGCACGCCTTCGGCCCGCCCGAGAACCTCGTCTACGAGCCGCTCGCCCTCCCCGAGCCCGGCCCCGACGAGGCCCGCATCGCGGTCTCCGCGGCGGGGGTCCACCTGCTCGACGCGAAGCTGCGCGCCGGCGACGACGGGCCGCCCGGCTCGCGGCTGGAGCTGCCGCACACGCCCGGCCGCGAGGTCGCCGGCGTCGTCGACGCGATCGGCGCCGGCGTCGACGGCGGCTGGCTCGGCAGCCGGGTCGTCGCCCACCTCGGCGTCGCGCCCCGGCACGGCGGCTACGCCGAGCGGACGATCGCGCCGGCCGCGGCGCTGCACCGCCTGCCCGGCCACGTCGCCGACGACGCCGCCGTCGCGATGATCGGCACCGGCCGCACGACGATGGGGATCCTCGAGGTCGCCGAGCTGCGCGGCACCGACGTCGTGATCGTCACCGCCGCGGCCGGCGGGATCGGGTCGCTGCTGGTGCAGGCCGCGCGCAACGTCGACGCGTGCGTCGTCGGCCTCGCGGGCGGCGAGGAGAAGGTCGCCCGCGTGCAGGCGCTCGGCGCCGACGTGGCGGTCGACTACACGCGGCCCGACTGGGCCCGGCGCGTGCACGACGCGCTCGGCGGCTACGAGCCGACGGTCGCCTTCGACAGCGTCGGCGGGACGCTCGGGCGAGAGCTGCTGGGGCTGCTCGGCCTCGGCGGGCGGCTGATCCTGATCGGCTGGTCGTCGGGCTCGCCGACCGAGATCACGACCGACGACCTCTACGCCGGCGGCCTCACCGTCAGCGCCGCGCTCGGCCCGCGGATCATGCGCCGTCCCGGCGGGGTCCGGGGATTGGAGGAGGCAGCGCTCGGCGCGCTGGAGCGCGGCGAGCTGACGCCGGCGATCGACCGCTTCCCGCTCGCCGAAGCAGCCGCCGCCCACGCCGCCCTGGAGGGACGCCGGACGACCGGGAAGGTCGTGTTGGTGACGTGAACGGGCGGGGGCGGGGGCGCGGCGCGCGCGGCGCGGGCGCGAGCGCGGGCGCGGCGCGGCGCGGGCGCGAGCGCGGGCGCGGCGCGGGCGCGGCGCGGGCGCGGGCGCGGCGCCGGCGCGGGCGCGGCGCCGGCGCGGGCGCGGCGCGGCGCCCCTACCCGCGCATTGGCGTTCTGCACGTCTTAGACACGTGCAGAAAGCCAATGCTCCGCGGTCAGCCTCCGACCGGCGTCGTGGAGACGGCCGTCGCGGAGCTCGAGGACGCGGTCGAACGCCTCCAGGCCGGTCCGCTCGTGGGTGACGACGAGGACGGCGCGGCCGCCGGCGGCGCGGTCGAGGTCGGCGAGGAAGGCCTGCGCGGCAGGCGGGTCGAGCATCGCGGTGGGCTCGTCGAGCAGCAGGACCCGCGCCGGCGAGACGAGGCAGCGAGCGAGCGTGATCCGCTGCCGCTGGCCGCCGGAGACGGCGAACCCCTCCTCCCCGACGAGCGTCTCGATCCCGTCCGGCAGCGCCTCCAGCCATGCCCCGAGGCCGGTCGCCCGCAGCGCCGCCTCGACCTCGCGATCGCTGGCGCCGGGCGCGCCGATGCGGACGTTGTTCGCGATCGACGTGGCGAACAGATGCGCCTCCTGCCCCGCGAGGCGGACCCGCTCGTGCGCCGGCCCGTCGCCGCGCTCGATCGCCCCCTCGTCGGGCTCGGCGAGGCCGGCGAGCAGCTCGACCAGAACGGTCTTCCCGGCCCCGCTCGCTCCGATCACCGCAACCCGCTCCCCCGCCCCGAGCGCCAGGTCGAGCCCGTCGAGCACCACCGGCGCCCCCGCGCCTCCAGGGCGATGGCGAAGGCCGTGAGCCGCGAGGGCCGGGGCGCCTTGGGTGGCGTCGGCGATGCGCTCGCGCGCTCCGCTCGCCACGCCGCTGGCGTGTCCGGCGGTGGTCCGATCGGCCACGAAGGGAGGTCGCTCAGCGGCGGCGCGCTCGCTCGACGGCACGTCGGCGGACGCGACGGCGCGCGCCCCGCCCTCCGTCTTCTCGCCCCGGCGGTGCTCGACCGCGCCGCGCTCGCTCGGCGGCACGTCGACAGACGCGGCACGCGCTCCGCCCTCCCCCGTCGCCTCGTCCAGGCGGTGTCGGGCCTCGCCGCGCTCGCTCGACTGCACGTCGACAGACGCGGCGCGCGCTCCGCCCTCGCTCGTCCCCGCGTCCCGGCGGCGCAGGGCCGCGCCGCGCTCGGTCGGCGGCGTGTCGGCGGACGCGGCATGGCCCACCGCTTCGTCGAGGCGACGCTGGGCGGCGGAGACGCCGACGGCGCGGACGGCGGCCTCGGGGAGCGCGGTGACAGCCTCGAAGGCGCCGAGCGCGAGCAGAGCGAGTGCGCCGAGCCAGACCGGTGCGAGCCGGCCGTCGCTGGCGGGTCCGACCGCGACCGCGAGGACGGCGACCAGCGTCGCGCCGGAGATGAGCCCGCCGAGCGCCTGCGCGGCGGAGGCGGCGAGCGCGTCGCGGCGACCGATGCGCGAGAGGGCGGCGGACGCGCCGTCGAGCCGTGCGAGCCGCTCCGGCGCGCGCCCGGCGAGCGCCAGCTGCGGCGCGGCGTCGATCGCCTCGACCAGCTCGTCGACCAGCGCCGCCCGGGCCGCGCCCTGGCGCCGCAGCGCCCCACGCGCGGCAAGGTACGCCGCCGCCGGCACGACGGTCGCCGCGACGAGCAGCCCGCCCCCGAGCGCCAGCCCGGCGACCGGCAGGATCGCGGTCGCGAACCCGGTCGCCGCAAGCGCGGCGACCGCTGCGACCCCGACCGGCCACCGCACGCGCACGTCGCGGTGCTGCAGCTCGTCGACGTCGACGACGAAGCGGCTGAGCAGATCGGCCGCACCAGGCACCGCACCGCTCCGCACCGCCCCCGCCGCACCGCCCCGCACCGCGCCCGCGCCAGCCGCCGCACCGCTCCCGGCCGTGCCCGCCGCACCGCTCGCAGCCGCGTCCGCCGCACCGCTCGCAGCCGCGTCCGCCGCACCGCTCCGCACCGCGCCCACGCGCGCCGCCGCGCCGCTCCCGGCCGCGTCCGCCGCACCGCCCCGCACCGCGCCCGCGTGAGCCTCCCCGCCGCTCGCAGCCGCGCCGGCGTCGGCGACGAGCCGGCGGTACCAGCGGACGCGCAGCTCGGCGAGCTGGCGGAAGGCGGCATCGTGGGCGGCGATCCGCTCGCCGTAGCGGCCGAACGCGCGGACGAGGCCGAGCGCCCGCACGACGACGATCGCCGCGAGCAGCGCGAGCACCGGCGGCCGCTCGGCCGCGCGCGTCACCAGCCATCCGGACGCCGCCAGCAGCGCCGCTCCCGCGACCGCCGCACCCGCTCCGAGCGCGACGACGCGCACCGACGCCGGCAGCCGTCGCCACCCGCCGCCTCCACGCTCGCCGGCGCCGCCCACGGCTTCGACCCGCCACGCACTCACGCCGCCACCGCCTCGCTCGCCGGCACCGCCCGCGGCCTCCACCCGCGTCACGCTCATGCCACCACCGCCTCGCTCGCGGTCTCCACCCACCGCACGCTCATACCGCCACCGCCACGCTCGCGGTCTCCACCCGCCACGCACTCACGCCGCCACCGCCACGCTCGCGTTCTCCACCCGCCACGCACTCACGCCGCCACCGCCACGCTCGCGGTCTCCACCCGCCGCGCGCTCATGCCGCCACCGCCTCGCGGTCGCGGGCGATCGAGAGGACGCGGCCGTCGCGCAGCTCGACGACGTCGTCGCAGACCGCGATCACGGCGGGGTCGTGTGTCGCGACGACCGCGGTCCGGCCGGCCGCGGCGGCGCGGATGCCCTCGGCCGCGCGTGCGGCGCTGTCGGGGTCGAGGTGGGCGGTCGGCTCGTCGAGCAGCAGCAGCGGCGTCCGCGACAGGAGCGCGCCGGCCAGCGCCAGCCGCTGGCGCTGGCCGCCGGACAGCCCGCGCCCGCCCGGACCGACCACGGTCTCCACCCCCGCCTCCAGCTCGGCGACGACATCGGCCGCGTCGGCCCGCTCCAGCGCGCGCGCAAGCTCCTCGTCGCTCGCATCCGGCGCCTGCAGCAGCAGCGTCTCCGCCAGCGGTCCGCGCAGCAGCGCCGGCCGCTGCCCAAGCCACGCGACCTCCCGCCACCACGCCTCGCGCGTGAAGGACGTGAGCGGCACCGCCGCCCCCGCGCCGCCCATCCCAGTCGCCGCACCGGCCACGCCGCCCAGCGCCGCCGCGCCCGCGCCGAGCGGGCCGACGAGGACCTCGCCGGCGTCCGGCTCGCGCAGACGGGCGAGCAGCGCCAGGACCGTCGACTTGCCGGCGCCGGAAGCGCCGACCAGCGCGGTCAGGCGGCCGGGGGCGATCGTCAGGTCGACGCCGTCGAGCGCGGGCGGCCGGCCGGCGCCGCCGAGCACCGTCACGTCGCGCAGCGTCAGCGGCGCGGACGGGATGAATGGCGGTCTGTGTCCCTCCTGGGGATACAGACCGCCACTCGTCGGCTCGCCGACGAGGTCGAGCAGCTTGCCGGCGGCGGCGGCGCCGTCCTCGGCGGCGTGGTAGCGCTGGCCGGCGAGTCGCAGCGGCACGTAGACCTCGGGCGCGAGCAGCAGCACGAACAGGCCGGCCTCGAAGCCGAGCGCGCCCTCGGCGAGCTGGACGCCGACGACCGCCGCCGCGATCGCCGTCCCGACCATCGCCATCAGCTCCAGCACGAGCGCGGAGAGGAAGGCGACCCGCAGCGCCGCGACCGACTCGAGCCGGTAGCGCTCGCCGATCGCCCCGAGCGTCTCAGCCTGCGCCGCGGCGCGGCCGTGGGCGCGCAGCGTCGGCAGGCCGCGGACGACGTCGAGGAAGTGGGAGCCGAGCACGCCCAGCGCCTGCCGCCGCTCCGCGATCCGCTCGGCGCTCGCCTTCCCGACCAGCACCATGAAGACCACGACGAGCGGGAGCGTCAGCGCGAGCAGGATCGCCACCGGCAGGTCCCGCCAGCCGATCGCGACGACCAGCCCGAACGGCACGACCGCCGCCAGCGCCATCTGCGGCACCGCCTTCGCGTAGTAGTCGGCGAGCGCGTCGACGCCGTGGACGGCGGCGGTCGCCAGCTCGCCGCGGCGCGCCTCCTCGACCTGCCGCGCGCGGGCGGAGAGGACATGCGCCGCGACGCGCCGGCGCAGCTCGTCCATCGCGCGCTCCGCGGCGCGGCGGCCGAGCCACTCGGTGATGGCCGACAGCAGCGCCCGCCCGGCGAGCGCCGCCGCAAGCAGCGCGAACGTTCCCTGCAGCGCGCCGAGGTCGCCGCTCCCGAAGGCCGCGCCGTCGACGATCCGCGCGATCGCGGCCGCCTGCACGACGAGCAGCGCCGCGCCGACCACCCCGGCGGCGATCGCGCCGCCGAGCAGGAGCCGCGCGCGCGGCGCGAGGCCGAGCAGCCGGCGGTGGACCGCTCTTGCGTTCACCAGCCGCCGCTCCCCGCCCGGCCCGGTCCGCCGCCGCCCGGCGCCTCCCCGCCGCGCGCGTCGCGCCCGGCCGCGCCGCCGCCGCCAGACGGCGACCAGCCGCCGCCTGCCGAGCCCGTCGCGCCGCCGCCAGACGGCGACCAGCCGCCGCCTGCCGAGCCCGTCGCGCCGCCGCCAGACGGCGACCAGCCGACGCCGGACGAGCCCGTCGCGGCCGCCGACCCGGCCGCGCCCGCCGAGCCGGCCGCGCCCGCCCCGCCTCCGGAGCCGCCGTCGCCGCCGACCTTCTCCGCGACCCTCGCGATCAGGTCGATCGGGCTCGGCAGCGGCGCGCCGACGGCGGCGCGCGTCACGCGCTCGCGGAACAGCCAGTAGCTCCACGCCTGGATCGCCAGCAGCAGCGGGAGCAGCAGGCCGGTCAGGATCGTCATCAGCGTCAGCGTGTAGCTGCCCGCGGCGACGTCGGCGAGCGCCAGCCCCGCGCCGCCGTCGGCGCCGTTCAGGCCCGCCGGGAAGAGCGCGCAGAACCAGACCGCGACGAGCAGCCCGATCGCCGCGCACCCCGCCGCGAACGCCCGTCCGGCCCGCCGCGCGAGCGCCCCCGCGACCAGCACGCCGAGCGCGGCCGCGCAGCCGGCGAAGGCGATCCAGCCGAGCACGCCCAGCCCGCCGACGCCGATCGCCGTCCAGACCAGCAGCGCGCCGACGAGCAGCGCGGCGGCCGGAGCCGCGAGGCGCAGCTCGCGGGAAGCGCGCGCGCTCACCTCGCCGTCGGTCCGCAGCGTGAGGAAGGCGGCGCCGAGCGCGCGGCAGAGCGCGACGAGCGCGAGCCCGCCGAGCACCGCGTAGACGGAGACGATGTCGAGCGGCCCGCCGACCGCCTCCTCGCCGCGCAGCGCGACGCCGTGCAGCGCGGCGCTCCAGATCAGCCCCCAGCAGAACGGCGCGACGGTGCTCGCGCCGAGCAGCACGCGCTCCCAGCCGCGCCGCCAGCGCTCGTCGTCGCGCTTGCCGATCAGCTCGATCGCGGCATTGCGCGAGATCAGCGCCAGCAGCACGAGGAACAGCGGCAGGTAGAGGCTCGACGACCAGGCCGCGTACCAGCCGGGGAAGGCGCCGAACATGCCGACGACGGCGATCACGACCCACACCTCGTTGGCCGCCCAGGTCGGGCCGATCGCGTGCAGCGCGACGCGCCGGTCGTGGTGGTCGCCGGTGCCCCCGCGCACCCGCGCGATCAGCATCCCGACGCCGAAGTCGAACCCCTCCAGCACCAGGTAGAGCGTCCACAGCAGCGCGATCGCGACGAGCCAGATCGTCTGCAGGACAGTCAGGTCAGGCATCCCCAGGCTCCCTTAGTACGTGAGTGCGAGGTCGGAGGACGAGCGACGGCCGGCGGCCTCCGCCCCGGCCGGCTCGCTCTGCGTGTGCTCGCCCTCCACTCCCTCGCGCAGCTCGCGCGCGAGCACGCGGCCGGAGAAGAAGAAGGTCGTCAGGTAGAAGGCGAGGTAGCCGGCGAGCGACAGCCCGACCGCCCACACGCCGACGTTGGCCGAGTTGGCGACGTCGGTCTTCAGCAGCCCTTCGACGACCCACGGCTGGCGGCCGCCCTCGCGCAGGATCCAGCCGCCGGCCTGCGCCAGGAACGGCAGCGCGACCGCCGCGATCGCCAGCTGCAGGAAGCGCCTCGACCGCTCCAGCGTCCCGCGCCACAGCAGGAAGCAGCCGAGCGCCATCACGGCGATCATCGCGGTGCCGGCGCCGACCATCGCGCGGAAGCTCCAGTACATGAGGCCGACGATCGGCACGTAATTGCCCGGGCCGTGCTCGGCGACCGCCTCGGCCTGCAGCTCGTCGATCCCGCGCACGGTCGAGGTCGGCGAGAAGTCGTTCAGCAGCGACAGCGCCATCGGCAGCTTCACGTCGACGAGCAGGTCGCCGGGGTTGGCGGCGAAGCCGGCGAGCGCGAACAGCGACAGGCCGGCCGGGCTCTCGGTCTCGTACAGCGCCTCGGCGGCCGCCATCTTCATCGGCTGCTGCTTCAACGCCAGCATCCCCTGGAAGTGGCCGAAGGTGGCGGCGCCGATCGCGGCGACGAGCCCGATCTTCAGCGCCATCGCGGCGACCGGCTTGAACAGCTCCGCGTCGCGGCCGCGCAGCAGGTGCCAGGCGGCGACGGCGAGCACGATCACCGAGCCGGTCAGCAGCGCGGCGAAGAGGACGTGCGCGGTCGTCAGCCCGACGTTGAGGTTGAACAGCACCGGCAGCACGTTGGTCAGCTGCGCCTTGCCGTCGACCAGCTCGTAGCCGACCGGGTGCTGCATCCACGAGTTCGCGACGAGGATCGCGTAGGCCGACAGCAGCGCGGCGCCGGCGACGATCCACAGGCAGGCGAGGTGGAGCCGTCTCGGCAGCCGCCCCCAGCCGAACATCCACAGCCCGAGGAAGACCGCCTCGACGAAGAAGGCCGCGAGCCCCTCCAACGCCAGCGGCGCGCCGAAGACGTCGCCGACGTAGGCCGAGAAGCGCGACCAGTTCATGCCGAACTGGAAGGTCTGCAGGATGCCGGTGACGACGCCGACCGCGAACGACAGCAGCATCGCCTTGCCGAAGAACTTCGTCAGCCGCAGCCATCTCTCGTCGCCGCTGCGATGCCAGCGCGTCTGCATCACGGCGACGTAGATCACGAGGCCGATCGAGCAGGCGACGATGGCGAAGTGCAGCAGCGTCGTGAGGCCGAACTGCCAGCGTGCGAGATCGAGACTGTTCACATTGGGCTCCTGTCGCGGTCGGCCGCCTCGCGAGGCGGCGGATGGCGGGCGATCAGGACCCTGGCGACGGCGTCGTCGTGAACAGCGCGTCGGGTCCGACGATAGCAATGCGTACGCTGGAAGGCGTGACCCCCCGCCGCTCACCGATGCCCGTCGAGCACCCGCCCGCGGACGCCCGCCGCGAGGCGATGCGCGCCGGCCTGCTGCTCGGCTGGCTGTCGGTCGCGGCGGTGCTCGTCGAGCTGGCGCTGGGGATGCCGGTCCGCCACGAGACGGCCGTCGTCGCGCTGGCGCTGGCGGCCGCGATCGGCAACGGCGCGATGCCGTTCGTGCCGTGGGGCCGGCTGCTGCCGGAGCGCTACTCGGGTGCCGGCACGCTGCTCGACCTGTGGGCCGGCGCGCTGCTGGTCTTCGTCGGCGCGCTGGTCGTGCTCGCCGGCGCCGAGGCGCGCTTCGACCTGCTGCTGTTCCTCGTCCTGCCCTTTATCGCGGTCACCCACGAGGGCCGCAGACTGGCGGCGTGGCTGGCGGCGACGGCGATCGTCTTCGCGGCCGCGATGGCGCTCGCGCCGGCGCCGCTCGACGCCGGCGAGATCGCGCTCCACGCGGTGCTGCTGATCGCCTCCGCGACACTGGCGCTGGCGCTGGCGCGGGCGACCCGACGGACCGCCGAGGCGGCGGCGCGCGCGGCCGCCGCGGCCGAGCTGGAGCAGGCGCTGCTGGCCGAGTCCCACCACCGCATCAAGAACTCGCTGCAGACGGTCGCCGACCTGCTGCTGCTCGGCCGCCCCGAGGACGCGAGCGGCGGCGAGGCGTTCGACGCGACCGCCGCCCGCATCCGCTCGATCGCCGCGGTCCACCACCTGCTGGCCGGCGAGCGCGGCGGCACGGTCGCCGCAGACGAGCTGCTGCGCACGGTCGTCGCCGCGAGCGCCTCGCCGCGCGAGGAGGTCGTCGTCGTCAGCGACGAGCTGCGGCTCCACTCGGCGCAGGCGCAGCAGCTCGGCGTGATCGCCAACGAGCTGGTCGCCAACGCGCTGCGCCACGGCGGCCCGCCGATCGCGGTCGTGCTGGCGTCGGCCGGCGGCGGCGAGGTCGTGCTCGAGGTGCGCGACGGCGGGCGGGCCGGCGCCGTCTCGGCCGGCGCGGACGCCGCGAGCCGTGGCGGCTCGGCGGCCGGCGGGAACGGCGCGGGCGCTGGCGGCGCCGACGGCCGGCGCGCCCCGTCCGCCACCGCCGCGCCCACCGGCCTCGGCCTGACGCTCGTCAGGCAGATCGCCGAGGCCGGCCTCGGCGGCTCGTTCGCGCTCGACGCGCGCGACGACGGCTCGACCATCGCCGTCCTCCGCTTCAATGTGGCCGACCATGCGCATCCTGATCGCTGAGGACGACCCGGTCATCGCGATCGGCCTGACCGCCCGCCTGCGAGCGCTCGGTCACGAGCCGCTCGGCCCCGCCAGCGACGGCCAGCACGCCGTCGAGCTCGCGCGCGAGGACCCGCCCGACCTGTACCTGTTCGACGTCGACATGCCGCGCCTCGACGGCCTCGCCGCGGCGCGCGCGCTGAGCGAGGAGGGGCTGCGCCGGCCGATCGTCGTCATCACCGGCGTCGACGACCCCGACCTCATAGACCGCTCGATCGCGACCGGCGTATCCGCCTACCTGACCAAGCCGATCGACGACCGCGCGCTCGACGCCGGCATCCGCCTCGCCGCCAGCCGCCACGAGGAGTTCCGCGCGCTGGAGGCGGAGGTGACGAAGGCGCAGCAGGCGCTCGTCGACCGCAAGCTGATCGAGCAGGCGAAGGGGATCCTGATCACCGCGACGGGCGTCAGCGAGCCGGAGGCCTTCCGCCGCATCCAGCGCGCCGCCCGCGACCGCAACCTCAGGCTGGTCGAGGTCGCCCGCCGGATCGTCGACCAGCAGGCGCTGTTGGACGGCAGATAGCGGGGCGGGAGATGGCTCCGATCTGCTCGCCGGGCGACCGCTCGCCCGCCGCGTCCCACGCGCGCGGCGCCGCCCCGCTGGGCACCGTCCTCGCCGTCCACGCCGGCCGTGTCGCGCCGCTGCCGTGGACCGGCGGCCGCACGATCGCGACGGCGATCGCCAAGCGGGCGGTCGAGGGGGCGGCGCGGGTCGGGACGCTGGGGATCGACGGCGACGAGCAGGGCGATCGGCGCAATCACGGCGGCCCCGACCAGGCGCTCTGTCTCTTCCCCTCCGAGCACTACGACCACTTCGCGCGGCTGCTCGGCCGCCCGCTCGAGCGGCCCGCCTTCGGCGAGAACCTGACCACGGCCGGGCTCTCCGAAGCGGCGCTGTGCATCGGCGACCGGCTCCGGATCGGGACGGTCGTGGCGGAGGTGTCGATGCCGCGCAGCCCCTGCTACCGCGTCGGCGCCCGCCACGGCGAGCGGCGCCTGCCGCTGTGGATGGAGCAGAGCGGCTTCACCGGCTGCTACCTGCGGGTCGTGGAGCCGGGCACGCTGCGCGCCGGCGACGCGATCGCGCTGCTCGACCGCCCCCATCCGCAGGCGACGATCGCGGAGGCCAACCGCGTCAAGAACCGCGACCGCACCGACCTCCCGGCGATCGGCGCGCTGCTCCTGCCGCAGCTGGGCGAGCGCTGGCGCAGACGGTTCGAGCGCCGCCTCGCCGGCGAGCTGGAGGACCCGACCGCCCGGCGCGAGGGGCCGCCCGCCGGATGAGGTGCGATCTCTGGTCGCTGAGCGACCGGAATTCGCACCTCATCGCAGTGCGTCGCCGCCGCGGCCGGCCCCGCCGCGGCGCCGACCGCCCGGCCGGCTATCGTGCGCCGCCGCCGATGACGCTCCCCCCGTCGACAGCGCCCTCCGAGCTCCTGCCGCCGCGCGCCGGAAGCTCCTTCGACGACGCCGTCGGGCGCCGCTCGCGCGCGCTGCTGTACGCGGCGCGGATCGGGCACATCGAGGAGGCGCGGCAGCGCAGCCAGGACCGGCGGCTGCAGCCCTACCGCGCGCCCGAGCTGGCGCTCCACGCGATCGACGCGGTCGCGGTGCGGATGGACCTCGAGTCCGGCGCGACGTGGGAGCAGGCGCGCGACGAGGTCGCCGCCCAGGCGGCCCGTCAACATCCCGACGGCGACCCGGCCGACCACCGTCACATGGCCGAATGGCTGCTGCGCCAGCTGACCGACGAGCACGACCACGAGTGGCTCGACGTCAGCGGCGGCGAGGCCGTCCGCCGCACCCACCGCGTCTTCCTCCTCTACGAGACCGAGCAGGCCGGGCTCCACCACCTGCGCGCCCGCGACCAGGCGATCAACGTGCTGGTCGACGCGCTCGACCTCGACATCGACTCGGCGCAGCTCGCCGCCGAGGCGCGGCTGGAGCACCTCGTGCGGCGCGGCCGCCACGACGACGCCTACCTCGCCGCGCGCGACAGCCGCATGCAGTCGATCCGCTTCATGGAGCAGGTCCGCGACGACCTGCGCGAAGCCGAGCGCGACCTGCGCAGCGAGCACTGGTCCTCCACCGTCTCCCCCCGTCTGACCGCCGCGCTCGACCACATCGTCGAGCGGATCGGCGCCGAGGAGCGGCTGAAGGAGCTGATCCACACCGCCGCCGACCGCGCCGAGGAGGACGACTTCCGCTGGATCCCCCGGACGGTCGAGCTGCTCGACGAATGCCTCGACCGCCACCAGGCGCTCCAGCAGGTGATCGCCGAGGCGCGCGACACCTTCCTGCTGGAGCAGCAGCGCCAGCACCTGCAGCCGCGCGCCCGCCGCGCCTTCGCCCATCCGGTCAACGACGTCCTCACGCGCGTGCTCGCGCGCGATTGCGGCGCCGCCGACGAGCTGCTGGCGGCGGTCGAGACCGCGCTCGGCGCCCGCGCGCCGCGGCTGCTGAGCGAGTGGGCCGGCGTCGACCTCCTCGCCGTCGAGCCCTCCGCGCCGGCCGAGCACGGCACCGAGGTGGCCGCGACCGAGCTGGCCCCGGACCGCGAGCCGCTGCTCTTCTCCGCCGATCAGGTCGCCGCCGCCGGCGCGCTGCTGGAGCAGGTCGGCGAGCAGCCGGTCGCGCTCGCGAGGCTGGCGCGCAGAGCCGGCGACCCGGCCGCCGCGCACGCGCTCGCGCTGCTCGCGCTCGCCCACCGGTCGCCGGAGCTGGGGACGCTGTTCGGCCAGGGCGCGACCTCGGCGCTGCTGACCGTTCCCGCCGACCACGACGACGCGATCTCCTCCCCCGCGCTGGTGCTCCGGCGCGTGGCGCTCGGGCCGCCGATGCAGGAGCCTGCCGACGACGACCGCGAGCGGGCCGAGCCGGGCGAGCGCGGCCCGGGCAGCGCCGCCGCCGGCCGCGCACCCGGCGCCGACGCGACGGCCGAGGAGCCGCTGGAGGCCGCCGCGTGAGCACGCCGACCGAGACCGCCCGCGACGCCGGCCAGCTCGTGCGGCTGTCGCTCGCCGCCCGCTCCGGCCCGCTGAGCGAGGAGCACGCGGCGCTGGTCGCCCGCTACCTCGCCGAGCCTGCCCTGCGCAGCGCGACCGAGGCGACGATCGACGGCCTCGGGCTGCGGCTGGTCGACGCCAGCGCACAGGGCGGCCTGCTGCTGACCTCGACGGGCTCGGACTCGCCGTTCCGGATGCGGCTGGCCGACTTCTTCCCGCGTCAGACGACGAGCGTGCAGAGACGGATGCTGCTCGCCTGCGCGATGGTCGCCTCCTTCGTCGCCTTCTTCCCCCGCCCCGAGGACCTCGAGGACAGCAACGAGCGGCTGCGCCGTCGCGACGTCGACGACGTCGACCGGCTCGTGCGCGACGTCGCCGCGCGGCTCGACGCCGAGGCGAGAGAGCGCGGCGAGGAGCTCGACCCGCCGATCGACGAGCCCGACCTCGCGCGTGCCTGGACCGTCTGGCGCCAGACCTCCAACTCGAAGAAGACGGTCGACGGCCGCGAGCGCGAGGTCGGCACCCGCCAGATCGTCGTCCGCTGCCTCGACCTGCTCGCCGAGCAGGGCCTGCTGCGCACGATCGTCAAGGGCGAGACCTACGCCTCGACCCGCCGGATGCAGGCGATGGCGCGCGAGCTGGTCGGCTCGCTCGCGTGGTCGCAGGTCGCCGTCGCGCATCCGGGGACGCCGGAGCACGACGAGGAGGCCGCCCCGTGAACTGGCGCATCCGCCGCGCGCGGCTGGAGGCGGCCGGCCCCGCCGACGCCCGCTACGACGACGTCACGCTCTCCTTCGCCGCCGACGGCCGCGCGGCCCCCAACGCGGTCGTGCTGCTGCGCAACGGCGGCGGCAAGTCGCTGCTGCTCCACCTGCTGTTCAAGTCGCTGCTGCCGCGCCGCAGCGACGGCACGAAGACCGCCGAGCAGCAGCGCGCGGCGCGTCCGGTCGTGCTCCCCGGCGAATGCGCGACGGTCGCGATCGAGTGGGAGCACCGCGACGACCCCGGCCGCCTGCTCGTCACCGGCCACAGCTTCGAGCGCGGCGACGGCGAGGAGTCGCGCTGGATCTTCGAGCCCCACGACGGGATCCTCACGCTCGACACGCTGCCGCTGCGCGACGGCAGACGGCGCCGCACCCGCGCCGGCCTGATCAGAGCGCTCGACGCGCTCTCCGACGGGCACCCGCGGCTCGGATTCCGCGTCGTCGCGGGCGTCAGAGCGTGGGAGGACGAGCTGCTCGGCGTCGGCATCGACCCGGCGATCCTCCGCTACCAGGCGCGCCTCAACCGCTCCGAGGGCGGCGACGACGACGAGCTGCGCTTCAACTCGCCGGAGGCGTTCGCCCGCTTCGTGCTCCAGATGGTGCTGGAGGACGAGCCGCTCGCGAAGCTGCAGCAGCAGGTCCAGACCCACGCCGACCAGCTCGCGCGGCGCGACGCGCTCGCCCGCGAGGCCGACTTCTGCCGCGACGTCGCCGGGCTGCTGCAGGAGCTGGCGGCCGCGCATGCCCGCGCCGAGGAGAGCGCCGTCGAGCAGGCCCGCGCCGAGGCGGCGCAGCGGCAGCTGGCGAGGGTCGTCGACGCCGCGATCGACGCCGGGATCGAGCGGCTCGACCGCCTCCGCCTCCAGCGCGAGCCGCTCGACCGGCAGCGCCGCAGACTGGAGGCCGACGAGCGCGACCTCGACGGCGAGACGCGGATCGTCCGCGCCCGCACCGAGCGGCTGCTCTCGGACGCCGCCGAGGCGGCGGTCCGCGAGGCGGCCGACGCCGCTCGCGCCGCCGACGCCGAGCACGCCGCGTGGCAGTTCGTCGAGACGCTCGCCGCGCTCTCGGAGAGCAAAGGCGAGCTGGCCGGCCTGGCCGAGCGGGTGCAGGCGCAGGAGCGCGGCGTCGCCGACGCGCGCGAGGAGCGCCGCACCGCCGCGCTCGCGCTCGCCGGCGCGCTGCTGCACGCCGCCGCCGCGCTCGACGGCGAGGCCGAGACGCTGCGCGAGCGGCTGGCGCGCGCCGAGGAGAGCCAGGACGAGCTGCGGCGGGAGAGCGAGGAGCTGTCGCGCCGCGCCGGCGAGCTGAAGCAGCGCCGCGGCACGCTCGAGGCCCAGCTCGACAACTTCGCGCGCGCGACCGAGCGACTGCGCGCCGACGAGCTGCTCGGCGACGGCGAACGGCCGTCGGCGGCCGTCGAGCGGTTCGAGGCCGAGCGCGAGGACCTGATCGGCCAGCGCCACGACCTCGACGGCCGCATCGCGTCGCTGCGCGAGCGCCGCGAGCAGCAGACCGAGCGGCGCGAGGAGGCGCGCGCGAAGGCGGCCGAGCACGCCGCCGCCGCGCAGGAGCTGGAGCGCCGCCGCGACCAGGCGCTGGCGCGGATGCGCGGCGAGCTCGACGGCGCGATCCACGACGCGCTCGACGTGCCGGCGAGCTGGCAGCCGCTGGAGGAGCCGGCCGGCGCCGAGCTGGCGCTGGAGCGGGCGCGCGCCGCCGCCGACGCCCGCCGCGCGACGGTCGCCAACGAGATCGACGCCCGCGCCGCCGACGAGCGCGCGCTGGAGCGCGACGGTCTGCTGGCGGTCGAGTCCGACGTCGAGCGGATCTGCGAGGAGCTCGAGGCGATGGGGATGCGCGCGCTGCCGGCGCTGCGCCACCTCGCCGAGACGCGCGGCGACGGCGACCGCGCCGCGTTGGAGGCGGCGATCGCCGCCCGCCCCGGAGCCGCCGCCGGCATCGTCCTGCTCGACGGCGACCCGCACGAGGCGATCGTCGAGCTGCAGGCGGCGCGCGTGCGCCCGCCGCGCCGACCGCTGATCGTCGTCGCCGCCGCCGAGCTCGACGGCGCCGCCGCGACCGCCGCCGGCAGAAGACGCCGCAGCAGAGCGAGAAGCGGCGCGCCGGAGGGAGCGGCCGTCGTCCTCCCCGCCGCCGGCGCCTACGACCCCGAGGCGGCGGAGGCCGAGCGCGAGCAGATCGCGACCCGCCTCGCCGAGCTGAGAGCGGCGCGCGAGCAGCACCAGCGGCTGTCGGCCCAGCTCGGCCGGCTCGGCGCGATCGTCGCCGGCGAGGCGGAGGCGCTGCGCGGCCTGCTGCCGCCGAGCGGCCGCAACGAACGGCGGCTGCTGAACGCGCTCGCACGCGAGCTCGCCCGCCTCGAGGAACAGGCCGAGGCGGCGCGGACGCGCGCCGAGGAGCAGGAGCGGCTGCTGCGCGAGAGCGGCGAGACGCTCGCCGGACTGGAGTCGCGCCGCGTCGAGGTCGAGCAAGCCGAGCGCCGCTGCGAGCGGGCGCTGGAGCGGCTCGACGCCGTCGACGACCTCGACGTGCGCGCGCTGCGGGGCGAGTTCGAGCGGCTCGCCGCCCGCATCGACGAGCTGACCGCCGAGGCCGAGGGCGTCCGCCGCCGCCGCGACGAGACGATCCGCGACGCGAAGGGGCTGGAGGACCGGCTCGCGACGCTGGAGGGCGAGGCGGCGACGCTGCGCCGCCGCGCCGCCGAGCTGCCGCTCGACGGCCGCGAGCCGGTCGCGGCCGAGGGGTCGCTGGCCGAGCTGAGCGAGCGGCTGCTGGTCGCCGAGCAGCTGCTGGAGTCGCGCATCTCCGACGGCGAGCTGCGCGCCCGCATGGCCGGCGCCGAGGCCCGCGCCGCGCGGCTGCGCGCCGATCTGGAGCGGGCCGGCGAGGCGGTCGTCGCGCGCGCCCGCCAGCTCGCCGGCTCGACCGCCGGGATCGACCCGGCGGCGCTCGCGCGCGGCCAGCGCGAGGCGAAGGAGGCATACGAGCGGGCGCTGCGCGAGCAGGGCGAGGCGGCGACCGTCGAGGGCCAGGCGGCCGAGCGGCTCTACGCCGCCAACGAGGCGCTGACGCCGGCCGACCGCACGCGCGAGCCGCGTCTGCTGAAGACGCTGACGCCCAAGGACCCCGCCCACGGCGCGGCCCTGCTCGGCGAGCTGAACGAGCTGCGCGCGGCGCGCGAGGCCGAGGTCGCCGACAACCGCGCCAAGCTCGCCGACAGCGACGAGCGGATCGCGACCGAGGAGGAGCTGCTCGCCGAGCTGCGCGCCGGCCGCGGCCGCCTGGCCGTCGACGAGCGCGCCCGCGTGCGGCCGGCGACCGCGGCCGGCGCGGCGCGCGGCCATGCCGCGGCGGCGCACGGCGATGCGGCGGCGGCGCACGGCGATGCGGCGGCGGCACACGGCGATGCGGGTGCGACCAGCCGCACCGGCGCGCGCAGCGCCGCCGCGGCGGGGTCGCGGGCGAGCGAGCCGCGCGCGTTCGTCGGCGAGCTGCCGGCGTGGGTCCGGCGCCGCGACCGGATCCACGAGCAGGTGACCGAGGCGGTCGCGGCGGTCGAGGCGGCGACGCGCGCCCACGGCGAGTCGCGCCGCCTGCTGCAGGAGCGGCTGCGGGCGCTCGCCGACGCGGTCGCTGCCGCCGACGAGCGGATCCCCGCCGGGATCACCGCCCCGCTGCGCGCCGGTGAGGCGCTCGCGCCCGACGCCGCGCGGCTGGAGGGCGAGCTGCGCACCCGCGCCGGCGAGCTCGACCGCACCGTCGGCGAGCTGGAGCGCCACCGCCAGGCGCTGGTCGCGCAGCTGCTGGCAGTCGGGGCAGAGGGCGTCCGGAAGCTCGACCGTGTCGCCGCCGCGACGACCCTCCCGCGCGAGGAGGCGCTCGGCGCCTGGTCCGGGAAGCAGTTCGCGCGCGTCCGCCACACGGTGCTGACCGACGACGCCGCCCGCCACACGCAGCTCGGCCGCGTGCTCGACGCGGCCGTCGAGGGCAACGCGAGACGGCGCGGCCTCGACCTCGCCTTCGCCGCGACGATGGCGCTGCTGCAGGACGGCCTCGAGGTGACGGTGCTGAAGCCCCATCCCCAGCCCGACGGCCAGTACCACCCGATCGAGGTCGTCGGCCCGGAGTTCTCCGGCGGCGAGGAGCTGACGATCAAGCTCGTGCTGTTCTGCGCGGTGTCGGCGGTCCGGACCGCGGAGCGCGCCGGCCGCTCGGCCGCCGGCCGCCGCGCCGGCCCGCTGCTGATCGACAACCCGATCGGCACCGCCAGCCGCGAGTCGCTCGTCGACCTCCAGCTGCGCCTCGCCCGCCACCTCGACGCCCAGTTCATCCCGTTCACCGGGCTGGAGGGCGAGCTGAACGTGACCGGCCGCTTCGCCGCCGTCGTCGCGCTCACCAACGACAAGGACCTGCTCGGCGGCATGCGCTACGTCAAGCCGGTCGGCGGCGACGGCAGGGCGCCGATCCTGCCGCCCCGCCCCGACGACACGCCCGACGGCGCCGCGCTCGTCACCGCCGTCAGCTACACCCCGCGCGTCGACGTCGCCGCCCTCGCCGACGCCGCCCGCGGCGAAGGCTGACCCGCAGCCCACGGCCGCGCCACCGCAGCCGGCCGAGGAGTGGCGTCTTGGGGGTGCATATCACCCCCAGAACGCCACTCCCCGCTCGCGGCCCGCGGCACGGTGGGCGCGCGGCGCGGTGGGCGCGCGGCGCGGCGGGCGCTCGCGTCAGCGGCCGCGGCCGCGCAGCCGCTCCATCCGCCGGCGGTCGCGCTTGGTGGGGCGGCCGCCGCCGTCGGGGAGCTGCTGCTGGGCGGCGAGGCGGCGCTGCTCGAGCACCCGCTCGCGCAGCGCGACCGACTCCTCGGACTCCTCGTAGAGCTGCTGCGCGACCGGCGCCGGGCCGCGCATCTTCATCGTCCCGCGGATCGTCACGGTGGTCCGCAGCTCCCCGCTGCGGAACTCCAGCTCGTCGCCGGGCCGGACCTCCTTGGAGGGCTTGACCTGGGCGCCGTTGACCGAGACGCGGCCGGCCTTGACCGCCTCCGCGCCGAGCGCGCGCGTCTTCACCAGGCGCGCGACCCACAGCCATCTGTCGACCCGCTGGGGCTCGGTGAGCAGCTCGTGCACGAGGCGGATCGTAGCGGCGCGCCTCCGGTAGAATCCCCGAGGTCGCCGCGACTGGCGTTCACAGGTGGAGCACCACCGGGGACCGGCGACGTGGTTCTCTCCGCCGCGCGCCTGGGCAAGCCGTACGTCTCCCGATCCCGCGAGAGGACCTCCGCATGTCGAACACCGCCGCCGCCGTCACGATCCCCGAGGACCTGAAGCCCTCCGACGGGCGCTTCGGCTGCGGACCGTCGAAGGTCCGCCCCGCGCAGCTCGCCCGGCTCGCCTCCGGCGACGGCGCCGCCGTGATGGGCACCTCGCATCGCCAGAAGCCGGTCAAGAGCCTCGTCGGCTCCGTCCGCGCCGGCCTGCGCGAGCTGTTCCAGCTGCCCGACGGCTACGAGGTGATGCTCGGCAACGGCGGCACGACCGCCTTCTGGGACGCCGCCACCTTCGGCCTCGTGCGCGAGCGCGCCGCCCACCTCGTCTACGGCGAGTTCTCCTCGAAGTTCGCGAAGGCGACGAACGCGGCGCCGTTCCTCGGCGACTCGATCGTGGTCAGCGCCGAGCCGGGCGACGCGCCGGCGCCGGCCGCGCAGCCCGACGCCGACGTGATCGGCTGGGCCCACAACGAGACCTCGACCGGCGTGATGGTCCCGGTCGAGCGGGTCGGCGACGGCCTCGTGCTGATCGACGCGACCTCGGGCGCCGGCGGCCTGCCGGTCGACGCCGCCGACGCCGACGTCTACTACTTCGCGCCGCAGAAGTGCTTCGCCGCCGACGGGGGCCTGTGGCTGGCGCTGCTCTCCCCCGCCGCCCAGGAGCGGATCGCCGAGATCGGCGCCTCCGATCGCTGGATCCCCGACTTCCTGTCGCTGACGACGGCGCTCGACAACTCCAAGAAGGACCAGACCTACAACACGCCGGCGATCGCGACGCTCGTGCTGCTCAACGACCAGCTCGAGTGGATGAACGCCAACGGCGGGCTCGACGGGATGGTCGCGCGCACGACGGCCTCCTCGCAGCACCTCTACGGCTGGGCCGAGCAGGCGTCGTTCGCGACCCCCTACGTCGCCGACCCGGCGAAGCGCTCGCTCGTCGTCGGCACGGTCGACTTCGACGACGCGGTCGACGCCGCCGCCGTCGCCGCGACGCTGCGCGCCAACGGGATCGTCGACGTCGAGCCGTACCGCAAGCTCGGCCGCAACCAGCTGCGCGTCGCGATGTTCCCGGCGATCGAGCCCGACGACGTGAAGGCGCTGACCGCCTGCGTCGACTACGTCGTCGACGCGCTCCAGAGCTAGCCGCCGCGACCGCCCGGCGCCGCCGCGCGCGGCGCCGCGGCCGCACACTGAACCCGCGCGCCGCCGCTTCGCCGCACCGCGCCCGTCGCCCAACGCCGCCGCCACGCCGCCGCGACCCCCGCGCCGCCGCCTGCGCGCCACCTCGCCGGTGCGCCGGATCGGCGGCGCGGCGCTTGCTCGGCCGCGCCGTAGGGCAGATCTCTCGGCGATGGCCCGTCCCGCGACCGCCGCCGCGCTGCTCGCCGCGACCGCCCTCGCGCTCTCGCTGGCCGGCGCGACCGCCGGCTGCGGCGGCGACGGCGCCACGACGATCACCGTCCCCGACTCCGGGGAGCGCGGCACGATGCCGGGCGCGACGGTGCCACGGTCGGTCGACCCGGCCGACGAGCGCGCGATCCGCACCTGGGCCGACACGCTGCGGCGCGGCGACGTCGCCGGCGCCGCCCGCTCCTTCGCGCGCGGGAGCCGCGTCGTCAACGGCGGCCGGCCGCTGCTGCTCGACAGCCGCGCCGACGCGCTCGCCTTCAACCGCTCGCTGCCGTGCGGCGCGGTCGTCACCGCGGTCGAGCCGAGCGCCCACGGCTTCGTGCTCGCGACCTTCCGCCTCACCGAGCGCCCCGGCCCCGGCGACTGCGGCGACGGGACCGGCCGCACCGCGCGCGTCGCGGTGCGGGTCGACGAGGGCCGCATCAGCGACTGGATCCGGCTGGAGGAGATCCCGCAGACCCCGGAGGACGACGCGCCGGGCAGCCCGGCGTAGGCGACCCTCAGCCGCCCAGCCGCAGCCGGTGACCGCGCGCGATCCGGGCGGCGTCGGCCTCCGGCACGTCGGCCGCGGCCGCGAACTCGGGCCAGCGAGTGACCGCCGCGACCACCTCCGCGACGATCTCGGCCGCGCGGCCGCGGGCCATCGCCGCGCCGTCGGCGACCGCCCGCAGGTCGGCCGGCTCGAAGCCGTCGCGCTTGCCGTTGACGGTCATCTGGTGGCTGCCGACCCAGCGATGGCCCGGCTCCCACGCGTAGGTCAGGTCGAACGCCGGCGAGAGGCGCCAGCCGCCCGCGCGGTCCATCAGGAAGGCGATGTTCTTGACGTGGTCGTCCTGGTTGCGCGCGACGACGTTGAACGCCATCCGGCGGAACTGCTCCTCGATCGCGGCCATCCCGAGGCCGAGCCGGCGGATCGCCTGCAGTGCCTGCTCGTAGGAGTGGGCGCCGGCGAGGTTGTAGTCGTGGTGGCCGAGCGCGCCGAGCGACTGCATGTGCAGCTTGCCGCCGTCCGGGAGCCGGTCGAAGCGGCGCGTCATGAAGTGGCGGCGGCCGTTCTCCTCCAGCAGCCGGCAGGGGCTCATCTCGATCCCGGCCGCCCGCGCCATCAGCGCGTAGGCGTATTCGATCGCGCCGTAGCCGAGCGGATCCTCGAGCCCCTTGTCGCCGCTGCCGGAGACGCCGTCGAACTTCAGCAGCCAATGCTCGAAGCCGTCGCCGGGATGGACCTGGCCGGAGCGCACGACGCCGCTCTCCGGGTTCCAGGCGATCACCGCCTTCGCGCGGGCGCCTCCTGCCGAGGTGCCGACGCGCAGGATGTCGGCGAGCGCATGCTCGCGGGCGGGCCCGTCGAGCGACCCGCTCAGCGCCTCGCGACGGCTCAGCACCTCGGCCGCGAGCGCGACGAGCGCGCCGACCTCGAGCTCCCGCTCGGCGCTGGCCGCCGGGCCGCGCGACGGCGCGAACTCGAGCGCGCCCATCCCCCGCGTGCCGACGTAGCAGAGCCGCTCGACCGCGTCGAAGCTCTCCGGCGCGCGCCCCTGGCGGGCGAGCCACGCGTCGATCAACGCGTTGCCGAAGCGGTCGGGCAGCGAGTCGGCCAGGAGCCCGGGCAGCCCGCGGAAGGCGTCGTGGGCGAGCGCGGGGAAGGCGTACGGCTCAGTCCGCAGCGGCATCGCCAGCGGTGCCACCTCGATCCCGCTGCCCGCGAACTCGCGGTCGTACTGGAAGACGGCCGTCCCGCCGGGCGAATCGAGCGAGACGGCGCCGATCGCCCGCCCCCACAGCCGCACCTCCGCGAGGCTGCTCAAGCGACGTTCCGGTCGTCCGGCTCGTCGCCCCACGTCCACGGCCGCGGCGGCTCGTCGCGACGGGCCGCGGCCCTGCCGGCGCGTCTGCGCCGTCTGCCGTGCAGCTTGAGCTGCTCGATCGGGCTGGGAAGCGGCTCCGGCACGAGCGCGTCGAGCCGGTCGAGCATGCCGAGCGCGCGCAGCACGCGCACGAGGTTGGAGAGCTTGCTCTCCTCGCCGGCCTCGATCCGCTCGATCGTCCGCTTCGACAGCCCCGCCTCGGTCGCGAGCTGCTGCTGGCTGACGTTGCGCTCCAGCCGCGTGCGCGCGAGGCGCGCGCCCAGCTCGCGCAGCACCGCCCGGTCGCTGCTGTCTCCCGAGATCATGCTGTTCGCCACTCCTGTCGAATAGGCCGGGCTGCTGCCCCTGCATCGTCAGATATGACGACTTTACCAGCCCAACCCACCCGACGGTACTACTCGTCAGCCGTGACGAATAGACGCGAATTCGCGAGACTACTCGTCAGATACTGCGAGTTACACGGCCGAGCTGGTCACTCGGCCGCGTCGGCGAGCGCGAGCAACGTCGTGACCGTTCTCCAGTTGCGCGCGGTCGCGGCGACGCCGAGCCGCCGCTCGCTCAGCGCCTGCGCGAGCTTCGAGCGGCCGAGCCCCTCCGGGGTCCACAGGTACAGCTCGCGGCCGCGCAGCGCGAATCGCTCCGGCTCGTACGCGGCACGGTCGAGCTCCTCCAGCCGCCGCGGATCGCCCGCCTCCGCAAGGAAGAGGACGTGGTAGCGGGAGGGGTGGTCGGCGACGCCGGCGAAGGGATCGGCCGCGATCACCGCCGCCAGCTCGTCGCGCGTGCGGATCGTGACCAGCACGTCGAAGCCGAACGCCGCCGCGATCGCCCGCTCGATCCCCTCGCCGACCTCCGCGGCCGCGGCGTCGGGGTCGGCCGCCGTGAAGACGACGTTGCCGCTCTGCACGTAGGTTCTGACGGCGGTGTGGCCGAGGCCTTCGACCAGCTCGCGCAGCTGCGCCATCGGCACCTTCTTGCCGCCGCCGACGTTGATCCCTCTGAGGAGGGCGATCCGGCGGGCCGGCATCGCGCTACTCCGCCTGCCGGCCCAGCAGCGCCGCGAAGCGCTCGACGCGCCGGCGCTCGTCGTCGGGCAGCGAGCCGTCGGTCTCGACCAGCAGCGTCATCGCTCCGCGGTCGCGCGCCCACGTCCGCACGCGGTCGCTGAAGCCGGAGCCGATCCAGATCAGCGGCAGCGCGCCGGCGTGCGCGATCACCGTCTCGTCCTGCTCGGCCGCCGTCGGCTCGCGGCGCACGACCGGGACGGTCGGCTGGCCGAGCCTGTGGGCGACGGTGTCGATCCCCGCCAGGCCGCTGCCGTCGACGAGCAGGGCGACGTCGGCGTCGCGGAGCAGATCGGCGGCCCAGCCGTCGGGCGCGCCCTCGAGCGCGGCGGGCACGCAGACGAGGCGGAAGAGCGGAGCGTTCATGGCCGGGAAGCTACCGGCTGCGCGCGCCCGGGCGCCAGCCGCGCCGCGGGCGCCCGTCCGCCCCGCGGCGGAGGTCACGCCGCATCCGCCTACTTCTTCGCGTCGACCGCCCGCTGCAGCTGCTGCTTGTTCATGTTCGAGCGGCCCTCGACGCCGAGCTTTCTCGCCTCGTTGTAGAGCTGCTCGCGCGTCCGTCCGCGCGGTCGTCTCGTGCCGGAGCGCAGGCCGCCGCGCCGGCCGGAGGAGATGTCTCTTCTGGAGCTGCGCGACGCACGTCTCGACTCGCCGCTGCGGGCCCGCTCCTTGTTGACCGTGCGCGCGGCGATCTCCTCGGCGCGCGACTCGCTGCGGCCCTGTCTCTGCTCGGATTCCTTCACGTGCTCGTACTGGCGAGCGCGCTTCGTTCCCTTTCTCACGCCTCTCGGGGGCATCCGCTCTTCACCTCGCTCGGGTCGCGTGGACTGGACGGTCTGCCCGAACCACTACCCCGCGCACCGCGGCGCATGCGCGCCGCGTCAGCCCTCGACGCCGGTCGCCCCGTGGGCGGCGCCGACCGGCTTGGACTCGGGCGATCCACGCTGGCGCAGGTAGATCGCCAGCACGACCATCGAGCCGACGGCGAGGAACTCCGACTGCCAGTTCTGCAGCGTGCGATCCCAGAAGTCGGAGCTGCCGAGGTACTGGAGCCAGCTCAGCCCGTCCTCGCGGTTGCCGAACTGGGAGGCGTTGTAGGCGGCGACGCCGGCGATCGACTGGCCCAGCCACGACAGCAGCCAGATCGTCCCCATCGCGATCAGCAGCGAGTTGGAGTAGATGCGCGTGCGCAGGCCGCCGACGCGCGCCCAGCGCGGCGAGTCCTCGCGCGCGTGCGCCCCGACCAGCTGGTCGCGGTCGGACTCGGTCCCCGCCTTGTGCAGCTCCTTCGACTCCGGCGAGCCGCGCTGCAGCAGCCAGACCGTGCCGAGGATGAAGAGCGTGAACTGGAGGTACTCCGACTGCCAGTTCTCGAGCACGTCGACGGCGAACGACGAGGAGGTGACGTAGCGCCACAGGGAGATCGGCTCGCTGTTTGCGGCGAGCTGCTCGTGGTTGAAGGCGCTGTGGCCGACGAGCGCCTGCCCGACGAGCGCGCCGAGGAAGATCGCGCCGAAGCCGATCGCGAGGCCGTTGTCGCGCAGGAATCTCCGCATCCCGCCCCCGCTCATCGCGCCAGCAGCCCGATCGCGATGAAGTACGCCAGGCCGCCGAAGATCATCGCGACGTAGATGGCGAAGATCGCGCGCATCAGGCCTCCGCCTCGCACGTCGCCGGATGGGAGCGCGGGTCGCCGTCCTCGAAGCGGCAGCCGACCGCCGACAGCCGCCAGCCGTCGGGGCCCTCGTCGAGGAAGGCGACCTCGCCGTCGCGCAGCGCGACCTGCGCGGCGGTGATCGCGACCTGGACGCGCTCGACTCCGCCCTCGCCCAGCTCGAGCTCGCCGACGGCCTGCGGGCACGGCGCTCTCTCCTGCTGGACGAGCGACGAGCGGGTGGCGCTCGCGAGCTGGGCGCAGGCGAGCGCGCCGTCGCCGGCGGCGGCCGCCGCGTAGAACCGCTCCGTGACCGCGCGGGCGTCGTCGCGCGCCGCGCCCTGGCCGCAGCCGGCGGCGGCGACCGCGAGCGCCGCGGCGGTCATCGCGATGACGAGCCGTTGCATGGCCGTCTCGTACCCCGGAGCCGAGCGCGGCTCACGTCGCCGGAGCGGACGCGACGCCCGCCCCGCGCCGGCGGCGCGGCCGACTCCGCCGCGCTACCCCTGCGCCGCCCGTCCGCTGCGGCCGCCGATTGCGGCCTCGTCGTCGCTTCCGCGCGGCGGCAGCTCGCCCTCGGGGATCGGCTCCCGCCCCTCCGCGAGCGCCTTCAGCCGCCGCAGCGACTCGGCGTTGCGCAGCCGCACGAGCGGGTCGGTGAGCGGGTTCAGGAAGATCCGGCTGCGCATGTCGGCCGGGTGCTCGTCCAGCGCGACACGCGTGCCGGAGGCGCCGCGCGGCTCCATCCGCAGCAGCACGTGGGCGCGCGTCAGCGGCCGCGCCTTCACGAGCAGTCTCAACCTGTGCGGCGGGACGCTCTCGACGACCTCGGAGTGATCGGCGAGCGTCAGCGGCCCGACGCCGACGCGATGGTCGAATGCGCTCCCCGGCGCGGGCCAGCCGGCGTCGGCGCGCCGAATCGCGCGCGAGCCGACGACCCAGCGCGCGAACGAGCGCGGGTCGGCGAGGACCGCGAAGACCGCCTCCGGCGGGGCGTCGACCTCGATCTCGTTGTGCGCCATGGCGGCGCCCTGCCCCGCGCGGTCCGCGGCGAATCGGCGAGGGTCCGCCGTTTGACGCCGGCCGCGCCGGGCACGGTCTCGCCGTGAGCAGACGAGTCCTCGTGCTCGGCGCCGGCCACAACGGCCTCGTCGCCGCGATCCACCTCGCCGAGCACGGACTCGACGTCACCGTGCTGGAGCACGCGCCGCGGCCGGGCGGCGCCTCCTCCTCGACCGCGGCGACGCTGCCCGGCTTCGTCCACGACCATTGCGCGGCGTTCGTGCCGATGAGCGCGGTCTCGCCGGCGCTGACCGAGCTGGAGCTGGAGCGCGAGGGGCTGCGGTGGGTCGTCCCGCCGCTCGTGCTGGCCCACCCGTTCGAGGACGGCAGCGCGATCGCGCTCCACCGCGACGTCGGCGCGACGGTCGCCTCGCTCGGCCGCGCCGGCGCCGGCTGGGAGGCGGCGATGGAGAGGCTGCTGCCGCTCGTCGGCCCGCTCACCCGCAGCATCCTGTCGCCGATCCCTCCCGGCCCGTCGGCGCTGCGGCTCGCCGCCGGGCTCGGGCGCGACCTGCCGGAGTGGACGCGGCGGATGCTCGGCTCGGTCGAGGCGCTCGGGCTCGACCTGTTCGACGGCGACCGACGCGCGACCGCATGGCTGGCGGGCTCCGCGCAGCACTCCGGCCTGCCGCCGTCGACGACCGTCAGCGGCGCCTTCGGCTTCCTGCTGCAGCTGATCGGGCACAGCCACGGCTGGCCGTTCCCGCGCGGCGGGATGGGCGAGCTGGCCGGCGCGCTCCTCGCCCGCGCCGAGCGCGCCGGGGCGCGGATCCGCTGCGGCGCGACGGTGGCGCGGATCGAGACGCGGCGCGGCCGCGTCGCCGGCGTCCTGCTGGCGAGCGGCGAGCGGATCGCCGCCGACGCCGTCCTCTCGACGGTCAGCGCGGGCGTACTCGTGCGGCTGCTGCCGGACGGGGCGCTGCCGACCCGGCTCGACCGCCAGCTGCGGCGCTGGCGCTACGGCACCGGCGCCTTCAAGCTCGACTACGCGCTGTCGGCGCCGGTGCCGTGGGCGGCGGAGGAACCGCGCGGCGCCGCCGTCGTGCACGTCGGCGGGGAGCTGGCGGCGCTGAGCGCCGCCGCGCAGGCGGCCAGCCGCGGCGAGGTCCCGGAGCGGCCGGCGCTGGTCGTCGGCCAGCAGACGCTGTTCGACGACACGCGCGCGCCGGCCGGGCGCCACACGCTCTACGTCTACGGCCACGTGCCGGCCGCGCGGCCGGAGGTCTCCGACGAGGAGCTGGCCGGGCGGTTCGAGGCGCAGCTGGAGCGGTTCGCGCCCGGCTTCCGCGACGTCGTGCTGGCGCGGGCGATCCGCTCGACCGAGCAGAGCGAGCGCGAGAACCCCAGCCTCGTCGGCGGCGACCTCGCCGGCGGCTCCTACGAGCTCGACCAGCAGATGATCTTCCGCCCGGCGCTGCGGCTGATGCGCTACCGGGCGCCGCTGCGCGGCCTCTACGTCGGCGGCGCCTCGACCCATCCTGGCGGCGCCGTCCACGGGATCAGCGGCCGCGCCGCCGCCCGCGCGCTGCTGGCCGATCTGCGCCTGCGGCCGTGGCGGACGCGCTGAGGCGCCGCATGCGTCGCCCCCGCCTGCTGCGGGCGCCGTTCGCGGCGCGGCGCCGACCGCCGTGCGCCGGGGCGCCGTTCGCCGCGCGGGGCGGCGCCGACCGCGGTGCGCCGGGGCGCCGTTCGCCGGCGGGGCGGCGCCGACCGCGGCCGGGTCGCGTCGGCTACCGCGCGAGCGCCTCGTCGAGCCGGACGGCCAGCTCGGCGGCGTCGTCGCAGACGAACGCCGCGCCGGCGTCGCGCAGCTCGTCCGCCGCGAAGCCGCCGCTGAGCAGCCCGATCGCCGGGATGTCGATCCGCGCGGCGGCGTGGCAGTCCCAGACGCTGTCGCCGACCAGCAGCGCGGGGCCGCGGCCGGCTCTCTCCAGCGCGACCTCCAGCAGCTCCGGCGCCGGCTTCGTCTCCTCGACGTCGGCCGAGGTCGTCCAGCCGTCGAGCAGATCGGAGGCGTCGAGCAGCTCGAGGTAGCGGTCGAGCTCCTCGGCCTTGCCGGAGCTGGCGAGGACGACCGTCAGGTCGCGCCGCTTCAGCGCCTCGATCAGCTCGCGCCCGCCCGGCAGCACTCTCGCCTCGTCGATCAGCTCGCCGTAGCGTTCGGTGTGGGCGTCGCGGATCGCGTCGCCGCAGGCCGACTCGACCTCCTCGCCGGCGACGTGGGCGACGTACTTGTCGCCGCCCATCCCGACGGCGCGGTGCAGTCGCGCCGCCGGCAGCTCGAGGCCGGCGGCGGCGCGGAAGGCCCGTTGCCACGCGATCGCGTGCAGGTAGTTGGTGTCGACGAGCGTGCCGTCGACGTCGAGCAGCACGGCGCGGATCGGGGTGGCGTCCATGCGCTTGGAGCTTCCCCGCGCCCCTTGCACCCAACCGCCCGACGCGCTCGCGGGCCGGTCGACCCGTCGCGGCCGGCGTCGCACCGGCCTCCGGCGCGACGGTTGGCGCCGCCGCCGTCCGGGTAGCCGAGGGCCATGCGACTGCTCGTCCTCGTCGAGGAGGCGATCTCCGCGGAGCTGCTGCGCAGCGTCACGAGCGACCTGGCGCCGGACGCGGAGGTGCTCGTCGTCGCGCCGGCGACGACGCGATCGCCGCTGCGCTTCTGGGTCTCCGACGTCGACCGCGCGATCGAGCACGCAGAGCGCACCGAGGTCGAGACGGTCGAGCGGCTGACCGAGGCCGGCATCGACGCCTCCGGCGAGGTCGGAGACAGCGAGCCGCTCGTCGCCGTCCAGGACGCGCTGGCGACCTTCCCGGCCGACCGCATCGTGATCGTCGGCCATCCGGAGGGCCGACGCGACTACCGCGAGGACGGCGGCCTCGCCGCCGAGGTGCGCGAGCGCTTCGGCATCCCCGTCGACGTCGGCACCGTCGCCGGCTGAGCGCCCGGCGCCCATGCCGCCCGCGTCCGGCCCCCTCCCCCTGCTTCACGGTCCTTTGTCATCCGGTGCACGCTGAGCCGGCATTGGATGACACAGGTCCGCTCGCGGACCGATGTGAACCGTGATTCACGCCGGCGCGGTATGGTGAATCCCGGTTCACGCGGGCCCGGCCGCGGGGCCGGACGGGGCGATCGAGCGATCCGGGACGGAGGAGCGGGATGAGCACGACGACCGAGCCGACCTCGACCGAGCCGACGCGCGACGCCGCGGCCGCTCCCGACCGCGACGCGCCGGGCGGCGCCGCGCCGTCCGCAGCCGCGCCCGCCGGCGCCGACGCCGCGCCCGCCGGCGCCGCGCCGTCCGCCGCCGACCGCTCCGCCGCCGCGCGGCGCGTGCTCAACCAGGCGCCGCCGCTGCACCCGGTCAACTTCTACGACGTCGACCTGCCGCTGAAGGAGGCGCTCCACCGCGAGGGCGGCGCGTGGGGCGAGGAGCGGGCACAGGAGATCGGCGCCGCCGCCGGGACCGTCGAGGCGCGCGAGCACGGGATGCGCGCCGAGCGCAACGAGCCGGTCCTCACGCCCTACGACCGCTGGGGCAACCGCGTCGACACCGTCGAGCTCGACCCCTCCTGGCATTGGCTGCTGCGCGGCGGGATCGAGCGCGGACTGGCCGGCCTGCCGTGGCGCGAGCCGAGAGCGGGCGGCCACGTCGTCCGCGCCGCGCTCTTCAACCTCTGGACGAACGCCAACGGCGGCGTGATGTGCCCGATCTCGATGACTTACGCGGTCGTCCCCGCGCTGCGCGACGGCGCGCCGGCGCTGGCGGCCGAGTGGGAGGAGCGGCTGACGCGCCCCGACTACGACGGCGGCGCGATCGCCGGCATGGCGATGACCGAGCGCCAGGGCGGCTCCGACGTCCGCGCCAACATCACGACCGCGACCCCGGTCGGCGGCGGCGACTACGAGCTGTGGGGCCACAAGTGGTTCTGCTCCTATCCGCCGTGCGACGTCTTCCTCGTGCTGGCGCAGGCGCCGGCCGGCCTCTCCTGCTTCCTCGTCGAGCGCGGCCCGGGGATGGAGTTCCAGCGCCTGAAGGACAAGCTCGGGACGCGTTCCCTTCCCTCCTCCGAGGTCGAGTTCCGCGGCATCCGCGGCCGGCTCGTCGGCAGCGAGGGCGGCGGCGTCAAGGCGATCATCCGGATGGTCAACCACACGCGGCTCGACTGCCTGATCGGCTCGACGATCTCGATCCGCCGCGGCACCGTGGAGGCGATCCACCACGCCCGCCACCGCGCCGCCTTCGGCGCGAAGCTGGTCGACCAGCCGGCGATGCTGAACGTGCTCGCCGACCTGGCGCTCGAGTCGGAGGCCGCCACCGCCGTCTCGATGCGGGTCGCGCGCGCCTACGACGAGGACGACGCCGCCTTCCGCCGCCTCGCGACCGCCGTGATGAAGTACTACGTCTGCAAGCGCTCCTCGCCGCACGCCAACGAGGCGCTCGAGTGCCTCGGCGGCAACGGCTTCGTCGAGGACTCCGGCCTGCCGCTGCTCTACCGCGACGCGCCGCTGATGTCGATCTGGGAGGGCTCCGGCAACGTCGCCGCGCTCGACGTGCTGCGGGCGCTCGGGAGGGAGCCCAAGGGGCTGCCGGCCTTCCTCGCCGAGTGCGCGCTCGCGAGCGGCGCCGACGCCCGCTTCGACGCCCACCTCGCCCGCGCCCGCGGCCAGGTGGAGGCGCTGTTCGCGGCGGAGGACGCCAGGTCTGTGGAGGAGCGGCTGTACGAGAGCCAGTTCCTCGCCCGCCGGATCGTCGAGGACCTCGCGGTCGCGCTGCAGGGCTCGCTGCTGCTGCGCCACGCCCCGCCCGCGGTCGCGGACGCCTTCTGCGCCGCCCGCCTTGGCGGTGAGGGCGGGCGCGTGTACGGCACGCTGCCGGCGGGCGTCGACGCCCGCGCGATCGTCGACCGGGCGCTCCCGGCGTGATGAGCCGAACGGCCGGAGCCGGCGGCGCGGGCGCGGGCGGCGGGGGCGCGGCCAGCACGGGCGCGGACGGCGCGGGCGTGGGCGGCGGGGGCGCGGCCAGCACGGGCGCGGACGGCGCGGGCGCGGGCGGCGCGGGCGCGGGCGGCCGCGACGCGGACCGCGCGGACGGCGCGGGCGCGGGCGGCGCGGGCGCGGGCGGCCGCGACGCGGACCGCGCGGCCGGCGCCACGCTCCGCACCCTCCGCTACACCGTCGCCGACGGGGTCGGGCGGATCGTGCTCGACCGGCCCGAGCGCGGCAACGGGATCACGCCGCTGCTCCTGCACGAGCTGGAGCGGACCGTCGAGCACGCCGACCTCGATCCGGCGGTGCGGGTGATCGTGCTGAGCGGCGCCGGCACCGGCTTCTGCGGCGGCTACGACCTCGTCGAGGCGGCCGAGGGGGCGGCGGCCGTGTCGGAGGCGGTCGGGGCCCCGCCGCCGGGCGCGCCGACCGAGCCGGCGGTCATCGCGCGCAACCACGACCCTTCGCGGCCGTGGGACCCGCTCGCCGACCACGCGATGATGAGCCGCAACGTGCGGGCGTTCATGTCGCTCTTCCACGCGCAGACGCCGGTCGTCTGCAAGGTCCACGGCTTCTGCGTCGCCGGCGGCACCGACCTCGCGCTCTGCTCCGACCTGCTCGTGATCGCCGCCGACGCGAAGATCGGCTACCCGCCCGCGCGCGTGTGGGGATCGCCGACGACGGCGCTGTGGGCCGACCGGATCGGCGCCCAGCGGGCGAAGCGGCTGCTGTTCACCGGCGACTGCCTGTCGGGGAGCGAGGCCGTCGAATGGGGGCTCGCGATCGAGGCGCCGGAGCCGGAGCGGCTCGACGAGCGGGTCGAGGCGCTGGTGCAGCGGATCGCGCGGATGCCGGCCAGCCAGCTGGCGATGATGAAGCTGCTCGTCAACCAGCAGACGATGGCGCAGGGCCTCCACGCGACCCAGCTGATCGGGACCGTCTTCGACGGCATCGCCCGCCACACCGACGTGGGCTACGCCTTCCAGCGGCGGGCGGCCGAGGCCGGCTTCCGCACCGCGGTCCGCGAACGCGACGAGCCGTTCGGCGACGCCGGACTGTCGACCTTCAAGGGATGAGCACGACGCCCGACACCACCGCCGCCGCGCCCGACACGACCGCCCCGAGCGCGGGCGCAAGCGGCGCGGCCCCGGGCGCCACGGGTACGGGCGGCGCGGGCGCGGGCGGCGCGCGCACGAGCGGCGCGGGCGCCACGGGGGGCGGCGCGCGCACGAGCGGTGCGGCCCCGGGCGGCGCCGCCGCGAACGCCTCCCCCACGCGCGAACGGCTCCTCCTCGCCGCCCGCGAGGTCGTCGAGGCGCACGGCTACGGCGGCGCGTCGGTCGCCGCGATCGCCGCCCGCGCCGGCGTCGCCAACGGGACGCTCTACCGCCACTTCCCGTCGAAGGCGGACCTGTTCGTCGAGGTCATCCGCGACGTCTGCGACCGCGAGATCGCCGCGGCGACCAAGGCGGCCCTGACGGCCGACGACGCCGTCGGCAAGATCGACGCCGTGCTCGTCAACTTCGCCCGCCGCGCGCTCGCAAACCCGCTGCTGGCGTGGGCGCTGATCGCCGAGCCGGTCGACCCGGCCGTCGAGCGGGTGCGGCTCGAGTACCGCCGCACCTACACCGGCCACATCGCACGGCTGGTGCGCGCCGCGATACGCCAGGGCCAGGCGCCGCCCCAGGATGCCGCGATCGCCGCGGCGGCGCTGGTCGGCGCCGGCAACGAGGTGCTCGCCGGCCCGCTCTCGCCGTTGGCCGGCGAGGAACACGACCCGTTCGCGGCGATCGAGACGCTGCGGACCCTGTGCCGCCGCGCGCTCGGCGCGGCCTGACCGCCGGCTCGGACCGCCGGCGCGGCGCGACCCGACCGCCAGCGCGAACCGCCCGCGCGGCGCGGCCTGACCGCCGGCTCGGCCGCGCATTGGCTTTCTGCACGTCTTGAGCACGTGCGGAAAGCCAATGCGGAGGCGGGGCGGGCTGCACACCACGCGCCGGCGGCTCACCAGCGCAGCCGGGCGAGCATGCCGTCGGCTCGCGCGAGCGGCGGCGAGTCGGCGACCGCGACGGTCATCACGCCGGCGTCGGAGGCGATCGCGGCCTCGACCGCGCGCTCGCCCGCGAGCTCGGGCGACGCGCCGGCGAGGACCGTCTCCGCCACCTCCGGCAGCGGCGACGCCGCCGGCACGTGGAGCGGGTCGAGCACGAGCCGCTCGACCCGCCGCTCGGCCAGCGCCGCGAGCACGGCCGGCGGCCCCGACGCCGCGTCGGGCCCGGCCGTCTCGAGCTGCTCGGCGAACGCGAGCGCGCGGTGGCGGTGGAGCGCTTCGAGATGCGGCTCGACCCGCTGGGCGACCTCCGCGGCGGTCAGCGCGAGCAGGTTGAGGTCGAGGTCGAGCTGGACCCGTTCGCGCGCCGGCGGCGGCAGCTCCATGTGGAAGCGCGGCGCCAGCCCGTCGCCGGCCAGCAGCAGCACTCGCTCCCAGCCGCCCGAGACGATCCGCTCGCCGACGGCGGTCGCGGCGGAGGCGATGAAGCGGTCGCGCTGCGCCTCCTCGCGCGCCTCGACGTGCGCCTCGTGGGTGACCGTCGGGCGGTTGCGGGCCGGGCCGGCCGAGCCGCGGTACGGCCGCCAGTCGCTCTGGTCGATCTCCAGCTCGAAGTCGGCCGCCTCGTCGATCCAGCCGTGCGCCCATTCCAGCAGGCGCACGTTCTCGTGGCCGACGAGCACGATCCCGGCCGGCGCGCCGCGTGCGACGAGGTCGACGAGCGGCGAGACGAACGGGCGCGCGTCGAGCCGCACGAGGTCGCCGGCGAGCGGGAGGCGCGAGGCGAACCGCTCCTCCAGCGAGCCGTCGAGCGCGACGAACCACGCGACGCCGCGGCCGAGCTGGGCCGGGTCGAGCCCCTCGGCCTCCGCGAGCAGCCGCTCGTGCAGGTCGCGGAAGGCGAGGCGGGCGTCGCGGTCGTCGCCGCCCTCGAGCTGCTCGGCGACCTCGCCGAGCCCGCTCGTCAGCGCGGCGCGCCATGCCGGCGCCGCACGCGTGTTGGCCGGGTCGCGCGGATCGGTCCGCAGGTAGACGCTCACGACGGGCGCGTCGCCGTCGACCGCCGCGAGGCGCTGCAGCGCGGCGAGGTCGGGGAGCTGCCGGGTCTGGTCCGGGGGCGTCATCTCGTTCGTCCCTCCTGGTGCGGCGGTCGGGTGCCGGCGTGTCGCATTCGTCGTACCCGTCCGGCCGCCTCCCGGCTACGCTGCGCCCGATGCGGATCGACGAGCTGGCTCACCTCCGCCGCGCGCGCGACCTGATCGACCGCGACTACGCGCAGCCGCTCGACGTGCCGGCGATGGCGCGCGCCGCGCTGATGGCGCCCTCGCATTTCTCGCGCAGCTACCGCGAGGCGTTCGGCGAGACGCCGTGGCAGCACCTGCAGATGCGCCGGATCGAGCGGGCGCAGGCGCTCCTGCGCGACGGCGAGCTGACCGTCACCGAGGTCTGCCTCGCCGTCGGCTTCACCAGCCTCGGCTCGTTCAGCGCGCGCTTCCGCGAGCTGACCGGCACGACCCCGAGCGCCTACCGCGCCGGCACCGAGCCGGCGACCGACGTGCCGCCGTGCATGGCGCGGGCGCTCGGCCGCGGGGTGCGCGTGCCGCCCTCCCGCGCCGCCGCCGGCTGACCGGCCGCGCCCCGCGCCCCGCGCCCCGCGCCCGCGGCCGCGTCCCGCGCCCCGCGGCCCCGCGGCCCCGCGCCCCGCGCCCGCGCCCGCGGCCGCGCCCCGCGCCCCGCGCCCGCGGCCCACGGCCCACGGCCCGCGCCCCGCGCCCCCGCTCCGGCCAAGCAGGATCGGAGAAGCCAGCCGTCCGGGCCGCGCCTAGCATCGCCGCCATGGCGATCTCACTCAACCATTCGTTCCTCTTCGTCCACGACCAGGACGAGGCGCTGGCGTTCTACACCGACCTGCTCGGCCTGGAGCTGCGCAGCGACGCCGACATGGGCCACATGCGCTGGCTGACCGTCGGCGCCCCGGGCCAGGACGACGTCCAGCTCGGCCTGCTCGCCGTCGGGCCGCCGTCGCCGCCGGCCGACTGGGACACGCTGCGCGAGCTGGTCGCGAAGGGCTCGATGCCGGCGCTGATCTTCCGCGTCGACTCGTGCGCGGAGACCTTCGAGCGGCTGCGCGCCGGCGGCGCCGAGGTGCTGCAGGAGCCGGTCCGGCAGTCCTACGGCGTTGTCGACTGCGCATTCCGCGACCCGTCGGGGAACATGGTGCGCTTCAGCGAGTACCTCGACGGCTGAGCCGCCGCGAACGTTCGATTGCACCCAGGTGAAGTTCGATTGGGGTGTCGCCGCGACGGGGAAATAGCCACACGTGGCACTCGAATTCGACGACAGAGCGAACCGCCCCAAGGACCCTCAGCCGACCGAGGAGATGACGGCGCCGTTCGCGGAGGTTCCCGAATGGGAGGGCGACCCGGACGCGGGCGCCGCCTCCTCCCCCCGCGCCGAGCCCGCGCCGACAGGCGCGGGCCCCGGCGAGGAGGCGCAGGCCGGCACGGCGCCCGGGGCGGCCGCCGATCCGGCGCTTCCCGGACCGGAGCCGGAACCCGCGCCCGCGCCTGAGCAGGCGCCCTACGAGACCGTCGAGCAGGATGCGCTCGCGGTCCCGCCGGCCTCGACGCCGACGCGCTCCGACGCGGTCGACCCGCAGCTGGACGCGCTGCGCGACGCCACCTTCCCGGTCGTCTGGCGCGGCTACGACGTGCAGGCTGTCGACGACTACGTCGCGGCGGTCGAGGCGGCGCTGGAGCGGTTCGAGGAGCGCACGACGCCGACGATCGCCGTCCAGCGCGCGCTCGATCGCGTCGGCGAGCAGACCGCGGCGATCCTGCGGCAGGCCGAGCAGGCCGCCGACGAGACGACGAGAGCGTCGCGCGCCCGCGCCGACGACCGGCTCCAGCGCGCCGAGCGCGAGGCGGCCGCGCTGCACGAGGCGGCCGTCGCTCGCGTGCGGGCGCTCGACGACGACGTCGAGCGGCTGTGGCAGGAGCGGCAGCGGCTGATCGACGCGACGAAGGCGCTGGCCGGCCAGCTGCGGACCGTCGCCGAGGACGCCGAGTCGCGCTTCCCGCCCGCGGCACCCGAGGCGCCGGAGGCTCCCGAGGGACCCGAAGGCTCCGACGCGCACGAGGCGCCCGCGACGCCCGCGCCGCCGTCGGCCGAGGAGGACGACCGCGAGCGATGAGTTCGGCGGCCGCTGCCGGTCTGCACCTGCATGACCACTCAGCAACCTGACCTGCTCGCCGCGAGCACGCCCCCGCGCATCGAGGAGCGGCCGGCGCAGCCGTACGTCGCGCTCCACGCCGAGGGCGACGTCGACGACTTCCGCGCCACCGTCGACGAGATCTTCCCCGCGCTGTTTGCCTGGCTCGGCGAGCACGGCGTCGAGCCGGCGGGCCCGCCGTTCATGAGCTATCCGCTGTACGAGGAGGGCGGTCGCTTCGTCGTCGACGTCGCCGCGCCGCTCGCGACGGGCGCGCAGGTCGCCGGCGACGGCCGCGCCCGCGTCGACTTCCTCCCCGCCGGCCGCTGGCTCGTCTACGACCATCGCGGCGCCTACCGCGCGACGACGGCCCGGTGGGAGGGCCGGGACCTCGCCGCCGCTCACGAGCTGGTGATCGCCCACGCGCTCGACAACCGGCTGCGCTTCGCCGGCGAGCAGAGCGACGACGGCTTCCGCTTCGAGGCGCGCGTCGAGCGCTACCTCGCCGGCCCGCCGCAGATCGACGACCCGGCCGACTGGCGGACGGAGCTCGCCTTCCTGCTGGCCGACTGACCGCTTCGCGGGCTGTCGCTTGCGACACTGCGGCGATGGCCCGCATCGAACAGACCTTCAGCAGCGCCGTCGAGCCGGTGTTCTCATTCGAGTTCTTCCCGCCGAGATCGCCGAGAGGCGTCGAGAACCTCGAGCGGGCGCTGCGCGACCTGCAGCCGATGGCGCCCGACTACGTCTCGGTCACCTACGGCGCCGGCGGCTCGACACGCGAGGGGACGATCGAGTGCGTGCTGAGAATCAAGCACGAGCTGGGCCTGGAGGCGATGGCCCACCTCACCTGCGTCAACGCGACGGTCGACGACCTGCGCGCCGTGCTCGACCGGATGCGCGACGGCGGCGTCGAGAACGTGCTCGCGCTGCGCGGCGACCCGCCGCGCGGCCAGACGCGCTGGACGAAGACCGACGGCGGTCTCGAGTTCTCGCGCGAGCTGGTCGAGCTGATGGTCGGCGAGTACGACTTCTCGATCGGCAGCGCCGCCTTCCCCGAGACGCACATCCACGCGACCTCGCCGGAGGACGACCTGCGCCACCTGAAGGCGAAGGTCGACGCCGGCGCGAGGTTCCTGATCACGCAGATGTTCTTCGACAACCGCTTCTACTTCGACTTCGTCGAGCGGGCGCGCGCGATCGGGATCGACGTGCCGATCGTGCCGGGCGTGATGCCGATCCTCTCGATCGACGGCGTGCGGCGGATGAGCGAGCTGTCGGCGGCGCACATGCCGGCGGGTCTGCTGCGCGAGCTGGAAGCCCGCCGCGGCGACGACGAGGCGGTCGCCGAGCTGGGCGTCGCCTACGCGACGCTCCAATGCTCGGAGCTGCTCGCCCGCGGCGCGCCCGGGATCCACTTCATCACGCTCAACCGCTCCCCGGCGACCCGCGCGATCCTCAGCGCCCTGCGGCTCACGCGGCCGTGGGAGCGGCATGCCGGCGGCTGAGACGGTTCCCGTCCCGCCGGCGCTTGTCAACCTCCCCCGCCTGCGGGTATGGGTCAGGGCATGTCCTCCTCCTTCCCGGCGCTCGCGCCGTACGAGACGTGGAGCGCGACCTGCGACACGCTCCACGCCCACACGCAGGTGCTGGGCAAGCTGGCGGTCGCGCTCGCCCCGCCCGAGCCGCAGCTGCAGCATGCCGCGCTGCGCCTGACCACTCGCGGCTGGGAGACGCTGCCGCTCCCGGCGCCGAACGGCTCCGGCGCGGTCTCGGCGACGCTCGACCTGCGGGTCCACGAGGCGGTCGTCGAGCACAGCGACGGGCGCCGCCGCCACTTCCCGCTCGGCCCCGACCGGCCGGTCGGGGCGGTCGCGCGCCAGCTGCTCGACGCGGTCCGCGAGCTGGCCGGCCCGGTCGCGATCGACCCGACGCCGCAGGAGGTGACGTGGACGGTCCCGCTCGACGAGGACGAGCAGCACCGCACCTACGACCGCGACGCGGTCGAGGCCTACTTCGCCGCCGCGACGCGGGCTGCGCTGGTGCTGGCCGAGTTCCGCGCCCCATACCGCGGCCGCTCGACGCCCGTCAACGCCTGGTGGGGGTCGTTCGACCTCGCCGTCAACCTCTTCTCCGGCGAGCCGGCCGACCCGCCCTCCGACGACTTCCTGATGCGCAACGCGATGGACAGCCAGGAGGTCGCAGTCGGCTGGTGGCCCGGCGACGCGCGCTACGGCCGGCCGGCCTTCTACGCATACGCCCACCCGGCGCCGGCCCACTACGCCGACGGCGTCCTCTCCCCCGACGCCGCCCGCTGGGACGCCGAGCTGGGCGAGTTCGTGCTCGACTGGGAGGCAGTCGCCGCCAGTCCCGACCCGCACGCCGCCGCGCTCGACTTCGCCCGCTCGGCCTTCCGCCACTCCTGCCAGGCATGCGACTGGGACCCGTCGCTGCCGGAGAGCGCGATGGGCACCCCGCCGCCGGTGCGGTGAGGGTCGCGGCCGACGGGCCGCTCAGCGTCTCAGCCGCGTGCGGGCGTGGGCGATGTTGACGACCGCGATGCTGATCCAGACGACGATCGTCGCGAGCGTCCCGCCGAGCGCGCCGAGCGGATCTGCCGCGGCGACGAAGACGACGCCGAGGCCGATCGAGCCGAGCGCGATCAGCACCGTGACGGCGTCCTGGGCGAGCGTCGGGACGCGCCGGTCGAGTTGGTGCTCGATCTGGCGGTCGAGCCGTTCGATCAGCGACGCGGCGAGCGCGTCGTCGTAGTCGCGGCCGAGCTCGGAGCCGGCCGCCACCGCCGCGCGCACGTCGTCGGGCGCGACCGAGTGAGCCGATGCGGATGAGGTGGACATGCCGAACGAGAATACTAGACGGAGTCTGGATTTCGACTCCGTCGTGGCGAACGTCGACCGCCACTACACTCCCCGGGCGATGACCGGACTCCGCGAGCGCAAGCGCAGAAGGACCTTCACCGCGATCCACGACGCCGCGATGCGGCTGTTCGCGGAGCGGGGCTACGCCGACGTCACCGTCGCCGAGATCGCCGAGGCGGCCGAGGTCAGCCGCGCGACCGTCTTCACCTACTACCCGGCGAAGGAGGACATCGTCCTCGGCGAGGCGCCGGTCGCCCTCGAGGCACTGCAGGCCGCGCTCGCCGACGCCGGAGACCAGGCGGCCGTCGTCGCCGCGGTGCGCGCCTGGCTGCGGACGCTCGTCGGCTGGGTCGAGCCCGACCTCGTCCTGCAGGTCGACCTCGCCGCGCAGGTGCCGGCGATCGCCGCGGCCCGCTCGCGGCTCCTGAGCGAGATCGAGACGACGATCGCGACGGCGCTCGCGCGCACGATGGAGGGCGACCGCCCGCTCGCAGCGCGGCTGGTCGCCGGCTCACTGACCTCCGCGCTCGTCGCCTGCGAGCAGGAGGCGGCGCAGCGGATGAAGCGCACGAGAAGAGCGCTCCCGGCGGCCGAGATCGACGCGCTGCTCGACGCCGCGGTCGCCTTCGTCGACGGCGGCCTCGCCAGCCTCGCCGCCGCGTCGCGCTGAGCGCCGCGCCACGGGTGCCAGCCCGACGGGCTTGCAGCGGATCTCGGGGGATAACCCCCGGAATTCGGCTACTCAGTCGAAATCTAGACTCCGTCTGCTTATCGTCGCGGCCATGACCTCGATCCTCCGCACCCTCGCCCGTGCGACGACCCGCAGGCCCCGGCTGTCGGTCGTCGCCCTCCTCACCGCCCTGCTCCTCGGCACCGTCGGCGCATTCGCCGGCGGCGGCGACCTGATCGACGACTTCACCGTCCCCGGGATCGAGTCGCAGAAGGCGCAGGACCTGATCGCCGAGCGCTTCCCCGACCAGAGAGGCGACTCGGCGACCGTCGTCCTCAGCGTCCCCGACGGCACGCTGAGAGCCGGGGAGCGCAGCGTCGAGATCGGCAGGGCGATCGCCGCGATCGAGCGCCAGCCGAACGTGACCGGCGTCGAGGACCCGCTGTCGGCCGGCCACCTGTCGAGCGACGGCCGCACCGCCTTCGCGACCGTCTCCTACGACGGCACGGCCGACGACCTCGGCGCCGATCCGCGCAGACGGCTCGAGCAGGCGACCGCGCCGCTGGAGGCGGCCGGCGTGCAGGTCGCGATGTCGGGCCCCGTCGTCGACGCCGGCAACGACGTGAAGCTGCCGGTCGGCGAGATCGCCGGCGTCGTGCTCGCGCTCGTGCTGATGCTGGCGGTGCTGCGCTCGCTGCGGGCGACGCTCGCCTCGCTGCTGACGGCGCTGCTCGGCGTCGCGTTCGGCTTCGGCCTGCTCGGCCTGGCGGCGGCGGGGATCGAGATCCCCAGCCTCGCGCCGACGATGGCCGCGATGCTCGGCCTCGGCGCCGGCATCGACTACGCGCTGCTGAACGCGGCGCGCCACCAGGAGGAGCTGCGCGCCGGCAGATCGCCCGCCGACGCCGCCGTCACGACCAACGCGACCGCCGGCCACTCGGCCGTGACCGCCGCCGGCGTCGTGCTCGTCTCGATCAGCGGCCTGCTCGTGACCGGGATCCCGTTCGTCGGCAAGGTCGGCGTCGCCGCCGGCGTGATGGTGCTCGTGACGGCGCTCGTCGCGGTGGTCCTGCTGCCGCCGCTGTTCGCCGCCGCCGGCAGCCGCATGCTGCCCCGCCGCACGCGCCGCGCCGCGTCCGGCGCCACCGGCGCCCCCGCCGACGACGCCACCGCCGCCCCGGCCGCCCCCGCGCCCTCCGCCCCGGCCCGCAGAGGCTTCGCGCTGCGCCGCCCGCGCATCGCGCTGCTGCTCGGCGTGATCGTCTCGGCCGCGCTCGCGATCCCGGCGCTCGGCCTCGAGCTGGGCCAGCCCGACAACGGCAACCTGCCGCAGAAGGAGACCCAGCGCCAGGCCTACGACCGCCTCGCCGCCGCCTTCGGCCCCGGCTTCAACGGCCCGCTCGTCGTCACCGTCGACGCCGACAGAGGCGGCGACGTGCGCGCCGCCGCCGACCGGGTCCGCGACGCGCTCGCCGGCGCCGACGGCGTCGCCTCGGCCGGCGAGCCGGTGCTCGACGAGGCCGGCGACGCGGCGCTGATCACCGTCTTCCCGACCACCTCGCCGCAGGACAGCCGCACCTCCGACCTCGTGCGCGAGCTGCGCGACGAGACGATCCCGGCGGCGCTCGACGGCGACGCGGGGACGCAGGCGCTCGTCGGCGGCTACACGGCGCGGCTGGTCGACGAGGCCGGGCGGATCGCCGACCGCCTGCCGCTCTTCGCACTCGTCGTCGTCGGGCTGTCGCTCGTGCTGCTGGCCGTCACCTTCCGCTCGCTGAAGATCGCGGTGCTGTCGGCGGTCTTCAACCTCGTCTCGATCGCCGGCGCCTACGGCGTCGTCCACCTGCTGTTCCAGACCGACGCCGGCACGAGCCTGATCGGCGTCGACGTGCAGCCGGTCGTCCCATACACCCCGCTGTTCATGTTCGCGATCCTGTTCGGCCTCTCGACCGACTACAACGTCTTCCTGCTGTCGCGCGTGCGGGAGGAGTGGCTGAAGCGCGGCGGCCACGTCGCCGCGGCGGTCGCGGAGGCGAGCATGCGGACGCGCTGGACGATCACCGCGGCCGGGGCGATCATGATCGTCGTCTTCCTCGGCTTCGCGACCGACCCCGACTCGACCGTGAAGATGACCGGCATCGGGCTGGCGACCGCGATCCTGATCGACGTCACGCTCGTGCGGCTCGTGCTGGCGCCGGCGTCGCTGACGCTGCTCGGCGACCGGCTGTGGAGACGGCCGGCGCGGCCGCTCGCCGCCGCCGGCGCGGAGCGGTCCCGGCACGGCTGACGGTCCCGCCGCACCGCCTCGTTGCGATCACCCGGCCGTGCGCCGACGGAGCGGAGCCGCTCGCGCCGTCGCCGCCGCCCGCTCCTCCGCGCGCCACGCGAGCCACTCGCGCAGCGCGATCTGGAGCGCGGCGGCGGTCGGGATCGCCAGCAGCACGCCGATCGCGCCGAACAGCGTCCCGCCGCAGAGGACCGCGAACAGCACGACGATCGGCGCGACGTCGACGGCGCGGCGCTGGATCAGCGGCTGCAGCACGTTGTTCTCGAGCTGCGGGTAGGCGACCGCCCACAGCGCCCACAGCAGCGTCGTCGCCGGGAAGCCGACGAAGACCGTCACCAGTCCGATCGTCACGCCCCACAGCAGCGAACCGATCACCGGCAGCAGCGAGCCGAAGGCGATCACGACCGCGAGCGGCTCGCGGAACGGGATCCCGAGCGCCGTCATCACGACGTAGCCGGAGACCGCGGCGATCAGCGCGATCGACAGCTGGGCGCGGACGTAGGCGAGCGTCGCGCCGCGCACGTCGCGCGCGGTCCGCTCGGCGCGGGCGCGGTGCTCGTCCGGCACGAGCCGCAGGCCGGCGGCGGCGAGGCGGTCGCCGTGGAGCGTCATCGCGATCGCCAGCACGAGCACGACGACCGCCGAGACGGCGGCGCTGACGATCCCCGCGACCGCGGTCGAGGCGAGCGAGAGGAGGTCGTCGACGCGCGCGGGCAGGTCGGCGGCCGCCTCCCGCACGCGGTCGACGACCTGGTACTCGTCGTCGAGCCGGCGGAAGGTCTCGTTCTCGTCGAGCCAGGCGCCGGCCTCGTCGATCCACTCGGGCAGGCGGCGGACGAGCGCCTGCGCCTGGTCGGCGACGGTCGGCCAGATCAGCAGCGCGAGCCCGACCGGGACGGCGAACAGCGCGACATAGACGCAGGCGACCGCGAGCGGCCGCGGCAGCCGCCGCTCGAGCAGCTCGACCGGCCCGGAGGCGACGATCGCGAGGAAGGCGGCGATCGCCAGCCACGCGAGCGGCTGGCGCAGCCGCCACAGCAGCCACAGCGCGACCGCCGTGCCGGCCACGACCAGCACGATCCGCACGGCGGCGCGCGTGATGTCGGCGGTGCTCAGCGCGAGACGAGCTTGAAGAAGGTCGAGTCCTCCCCGCTGCTCTTGTGCTCCTGATGGAGGAAGGCGAGGTTGCGGTCGTCGAACGTGTCGAACCACTCCTCCCAGGAGATCGGTCTCAGCTCGTCCTCGCCGGCGCCGCCGGGGAAGTCGATCCGCAGCACGCCGGCACCGCCCTCGCCCTCCGTGCCGCGCACGCTCGCCGGTCTGCCGTCGTGGGCCTCGACCCAGCGGCGGATCTCGTCGTGGTCGGTGGTCGTCTTCGTCTCGGACGCCATGTCGGCACCTCCTGAAGTGGTCGGGCCTTCCCCGCTACCCGGCGAACCGCGCGCCGATCGCGCGAGCCGAGCCGCAGGTCGCGGCGCGGACCCGGCCGGGGCGGCGCGGGTCGTGCGGTGTTTCGACGCGCGGCGGCGGGGAACCGTCGCGACGATGAAGCTCGCGCTCCCGCCCGGACCGCGCGACGGACGGCTCGAGCAGACGGTCCGCTTCCACCGCGACCCGCTCGGTTTCCTGCGCGCGGCGCGGGCCGAATTCGGCGAGGTGTTCACGATCCGCCTGCTGGTGACCGGGCCGACGGTCGTCGTCGCGGCGCCGGAGGCCGTCGCGCCGCTGCTCGCCGCCGACCCGCTGCGCGCCCGCGGCGGCGAGGCGCGGCGGCGCGTCCTCGGCTTCGTCTCGCCCCGCTCGGTCCTCGGCGCTGACGGCGGCGAGCACCGCGCTGCGCGCGCCCGCGTCGAGCCGGCGTTCGCCCCGGCCGCGGTCGCCGCCCGCCGCGCCGCGATCGCCGAGCTGGCCGAGCGGCACGCGCGCTCGTGGCCGCGCGACCGCCCGCTGCGGCTGCTGCCGCGCACGCGCGCGCTCGCCGACGACGTGTTCGTGCGACTCGTGCTCGGCATCCGCGACGAGACGCGGGCGCGGCTGCTGGTTCCGGCGATCCGGCGGATGCTGTGGACGCCGGGCTATCCGCCGCTGCCGCCGCCCGGCGAGGGCGCCGGCTTCCTTGGCGAGCTCGCCGGCCCGCTGTTCGACCGCCGCGCCGAGCCGGTCCGCCGGCTGCTCGCCGCCGAGCTGGAGGAGCGACGGCGCGACGGAGACGCGGCCGCCGCGCCCGCCGCCGGCGGGGCCGCGGGCATCGTGGCCGAGAGTGGGTCCGCGCCCGCCGCCGGCACGGCCGCCGGCATCGTGGCCGAGAGCCGCGGCGCGCCCGCCGCCGCGCCCGACCTGATCGACTGCATGGTCGGCGGCGTCGCCGCGCCGCCGCTGCCGACCGCCGCGGCCGTCGACCAGCTGATCCCGCTGCTGGCCGCCGGTCAGGAGCCGCCGGCCTGCGCGCTCGCCTGGCTGCTCGACCGGGTCGCGCGCGAGCCCGAGCTGGCCGCGCCGTTCTTCGACGCGACCGCCGACCCGCCTGCGGACGCCCGTCCAGATGCCGCCGACGGCGCGCCGATCGCCGCGCGGAGCGGCGCGGGCGTCGGCGCGGCCGCCCCGACCGGCGCGGCGGCCACGTCCGCCGCGCGCGAGCGGTTCGTGCGCGAGACGCTGCGGCTGCGGCCGCCCGTCCACGCGGTCGTGCGGCGGCTGCGCGAGCCGTTGACGGTCGGCGGCGCGACGCTGCCGGCCGGCGCCGTCGCGCTGCTGCCGACCGTCCTGCTCCACCGCGACCCGCTCGCCTTCCCGGACCCGGACGCCTTCCGTCCGGAGCGGTGGGCGTCGGCCCCGGACGAGACGCCGTACCTGCCGTTCGGCGGCGGCGAGCGGCGCTGCCTCGGGGAGCCGCTCGCGCATGCACTGCTCGAGACGGCGCTGCCGCTGCTGGCGCGGGAGGCGCGACTGCGGCCGATCGGCCGCGAGCCGGAGCGGATGGTCGTCCGCGGCACCGTCACGGCCGCACGGCGCCGCGGCCTCGCGCTCGCGCGGCCACGGTGATCGCCCCGCACGCCGCTGCCGGTTCCGCCCGCCCACCGCCGGCATCGCCCGGCACACGTCCGCCGTTTTCGCCCGCCCCGTGCCGGGCACCTGCGCTGCATGGGAACGACCACGCGGCCGCTCGCGCTCGTCACCGGCGCCTCCAGCGGCATCGGGCGCGAGCTGGCGAAGGAGTTCGCGCGCCACGACTTCGACCTCGTGATCGCCGCCGACGACGCGCAGCTCCAGGACGCCAAGCGCGAGCTGGAGGCGCTCGGGGCGAACGTCGACGCCGTCACCGTCGACCTCGCGGGCGACGCGGGCGTCGACGAGCTGTGGCGGCGGACCGAGGGGCACGGTCGCCCGCTGGCCGCTGCCGCGCTCAACGCCGGCATCGGCGTCGGCGGCGCCTTCGCGACCGACACGAGACTCGAGGACGACCTGCGGGTCGTCGACGTCAACGTCCGCTCGACCGTCCACCTCGCCAAGCACGTCGCGCAGGCGATGGAGCGGCGCGGCGAGGGCCGGATCCTCTTCACCTCCTCGATCGCCGCGGCGCTGCCGGGCACCTACCAGACGGTCTACAACGCCTCGAAGTCGTTCGTGCAGTCGTTCGCGCTCGCGCTGCGCGAGGAGCTGAAGGGCAGCGGCGTGACGGTCACGTCGCTGATGCCGGGCCCGACCGAAACCGAGTTCTTCGAGCGCGCCGGCATGGACGACACGAGGATCGCCGCCGGCGAGAAGGACGACCCCGCTGACGTCGCCCGCGACGGCTTCGAGGCGCTGATGAGAGGCGACGAGCGCGTCGTCTCCGCATCGCTGAAGACGAAGCTGCAGGCCGCCGGCAGCCGCGTGCTGCCCGACGCGGCGAAGGCGCGCCTGCAGGGGCGCGAGTCGAAGCCCGGCTCGGGCTAGACGGGCTCGGCGAGCCGCTCGGCGCGGGCCTCCGGCCCGACGCTCGACACCGCGCTCGTCCACGCTCCCCACCGCGCCCGCGCCGCGCTCGACGCCTCGTCTTCACCCGGACCGCTCACTTTCGACGCCGGCGCCGGTCCTACCCGCATGACCAGTCCGAGCCGGCGAGCAGCGGACAACCCCACGGGCGCGGGTGCGGCTGCCCCCACCGCGAGAGGCGGGCCATCGGGATTCCGCCGCGGCGCGCGCGCCGCGAGTGTTCTCCCCGCGCCCGCGCAGGGAGCGCAGGACGCAGATCGACCGCCGATGGACTCCCCGCCCGACACCGCCCATGACCAGCTGCCGCCGAGCGCGCTCGAGCCGCGCCGGCTGCTCGCGGGCGCGGCGCAGGTGGCGGCGCTCCTGGGAGCGTTGACGCTCGTCGCCCTGCTGGCGCCCGGCCTCGGCGAGGTGCGGGCGCTGCTGGCGGGCGCGAGCGTCGGCTGGATCCTGCTGGCCGTCGCGCTGCAGCTGCTCTCGTGCCTGTCGTACGTGCTGCTGTTCCGCGCGATCTTCTGCGCGGGCCGGCCGTGGGCGGTCGCGCAGCGGATCGGCTGGTCGGCGCTCGGGATGGGGTCGATCGTCCCGGCCAGCGGCGCGGCCGGCCTGGCGCTGGGCGGGTGGGCGCTGGTCCAGGACGGGATGGAGCCCGAGCGCGTCGCGCGCCGCTCGGTCGCGTTCTTCCTGATCAAGGGCTCGGTCAACTTCGTCGCCGTCGCGGTGCTCGGTGCGGCGATGGCGATCGGTCTCGTCGGCCCGCCGGTGTCGCCGTGGCTGACCGTGCTGCCCGCGGCGCTGTCGGTCGTGGCGATCGTCGCGGTCGTGCTGCTGCCGCGGATCGGCGAGGGCGAGCCGGCGCCGCCCGGCGCGAGCAGGACCGCACGCGGCCTGGCGACCGCCCGGCGCAGCGTCGTGGCGGGGACGCGCGAGGCGATCGAGATCGTGCGCGGCGGCGATCCGCTGATGGTCGCCGGAACGGTCGGCTACTGGATCTTCGACAACGCCGTGCTGTGGGCCGCCTTCCGCGCCTTCGGCGCCGACGTCGACATCTCGGTGATCGTGCTCGGCTACCTCGTCGGCCAGCTCGGCGGCCTCCTCCCGATCCCCGGCGGGATCGGCGGCGTCGACGGCGGCCTGCTCGGCATGCTGATCGCGTTCGGGGCCCCGGCCGCGGCGACCGCCGCCGCCGTCCTCGCCTACCGCGTGATCCTCTTCTGGATCCCGCTGATCGGCGGTGCGTTCGGCTTCGTCGCGCTGCGCCGGTCGCTGCCGTCGTCGCGCCGGCCCGCGCCCGCTCGCCCGACGGCTTCCCGCCCGGTGCCGATCGCCGCCTGCCGCGCTCGCCGCTGCGAGCTGCCCGAGCGCGCGAGCGCCTGAGGCGGTCCGGCTCAGACGATCGCCGCGAGCGTGTCGGCCTCGGCCCGCGCGCGAGCGCCTGAGCCGCCGGCAGGATCAGACGAGGGCCGCGAGCGCGTCGGCCTCGGCCCGCAGCCGCGCCGCTTCGTCGGGTCGGCCGAGCCGCTCGTAGTCGGCGGCGACGTCGCGGCGCTCCTCGATCTCGCGCACGACGACGGCGCGGATCGCCTCCTCGCCGAGCGCCGCGCGCGCCACCTCCCCGGCTCCCAGCCCGCCGACCGTGCCGGCGAGGTGCTCGTTGTCGACCGCGCGCAGCCCGGCGGAGGCGGGATCGACCGCCTCCGCGTCGTCGATCGCGGTGAGCGCGGAGCGGATCGCGGTGATCGTCGCCCGGTCGCGCGCCTTCATCGCGCTCGACAGCGCTGCGCGAAGCCGCGCGCGGATCTCGGTCGGTTCGCTGGTGCCCTGTTCGCTCATGTGACCGGCGATCGTAGCGGCGCCGCGATCGGCCGCCGGCGCGCCGCCCGCGCTATCACTGCACCCATGGCGACTGACCCCGACCCCCATCGCCTGCTGCGCTTCGTGCAGGCACAGGACGAGGCCGGCACCTACGAGCGGGCGCTCACCGAGCTGCGCGCCGGCCGCAAGACCGGCCACTGGATGTGGTTCGTCTTCCCGCAGATGGCCGGCCTCGGCCGCAGCGCGACGGCGCGCGAGTACGCGATCGAGTCGCTCGACGAGGCGCGCGCCTACCTCGGCCACCCGGTGCTCGGCGCGCGTCTGCGCGAGTGCGCCGCCGCCCTGCTCGACGTCCACGACCGCGACGCCCGCGAGATCCTTGGCGCGGTCGACGCGATGAAGCTGCGCTCGTCGATGACGCTGTTCGCCCGCGCTGCGCCCGACGAGCTGCTGTTCCAGCAGGTGCTCGACCGCTACTTCGACGGCCACCGCGACGCGGCGACCGAGCGACTCGTCTGAGGCCGCCGGTTCACGCGCGCCAGCGGTCGGTCGTGAGGCACCGTCTCAGCGGGCGGCGCAGCACTGCGTGGCAGTACTCGTCTATCCAGCGGACGCCGAACGAGTAGCGCGGCCATTCGTCGTCGCCGCCGATCGACACCTTTCCCCGGCCGACGACGACCGAGTCGCCGACGAACGCGCTGAACGCGCACGAGAAGCGCGCTTGCCCGGCCCGCCGGCAGCGGGATCGGACGCTGCCGGCGTAGGCGGGGTCGAGCAATGCGTCGGCGGTGCTGGTCGTCTGGCGACGTGCCCAACGGAGGTCTGGGACGACGAACGAGACGTTCGCGTCCAACGCCGCCGTCCAAGGGCCGTCGACCGGCTCACCGGGAAGGAGCGCGCCGAGGCAGCGGGCCGGATCGGCGGCGACGGTGACCGCGAGCGTGCGCCCGCGGACCTCGACGGCGGTGACGCGCGCGAGGCTGCCGCGCGGGTGGGCGTCGCCCTTCGTCCCGCCGATCCGCGCGCCGACCACCGGGGCGGTCGCGTAGGCCAGCCGCGCTGCGGCCGGCAGGCGGTACGTCGCGACGGCGACCGACCGGCAGTCGGCGCCCGCGAACGTCAGCGGGACCACGCGCGTCTCCGCCGCGGCGCTCTGGGCGCCGCCGAGCGCGCAGACGGCGGCGCCGGAGGCGAGCAGGCCGACGATGCGCGCGCGGCTCATTCGGACTCCTCGTAGCTGAAGTCGAACCGCATCGAGCGCGACCCACCGTCGGTGCAGGTGACCCGTTCGCCGGCGTAGCCGCGATCGACGCTCGCGCAGACGATGCCGCTGGGCAGCGCTCCCCACTCCTCGGCCTCGTCGACCTCCGCGAGCGCCGCCCGGACCTCGGCGCAGCTCATCGCGGCCGCGAAGACGTTCGCGTAGCGGGTGACGACGCCCGTCGTCGAGGAGATTGCGCAGCCCGGCGCGTCGCTGCGCTCGAGCGTGAGCCGCCGCTGCACGAAGCCCTCCCGGTTCCCGTAGCCGGGGAAGTTGAGCACCTGCAGCCGGCCCGGCCGCGGCCGGCCGTACGCGACGAGGTCGCCGCCCTCCGTCAGCTCGGCGCGCTCGACCCGCCAGCCCTTGACGACAACGATGTGGTGGCGCCGCGGCCCGCCGGTCTGCGGACACCTGGACAGCGCCCTGCGGGTACCTCTGCGCAGCGTCCACAGCCCGCCGAGCTCGCTCTGGTCGTAAGAGATCGACGCCGACCGGATCCGCAGGATGAACGGGAACTCCAGCGCCGGCAGCGGGTCCGAGCGGTCGGCCGTCGACCAGCGCGGGTTGCGCCCGAGATGGCGCCGCTGCGCCGCCAGCGACGGCGCCTTCCACGGCACCGACGCGCAGGTGCGGAAGACGGCCGGCACGTCCGCCCGCGCGCCCGCGCCCCGCTCGGCGCCCGCGACGCCCAACGCGATCGCGATCGCCGATCCGCACAGAAGTCCCCGAAGCACGCGGCGAAGATAGTCGGATCGGCCGCGCCGTGTGCCAGTTCTCTGGTGCGTCGGAGACTCAGCGGATCCGCAGCGTGCTGGTCGCCCGCGCCGCGGCGCCGCCGCCGTCGGCCCGCAGCGTCAGCTTCACGGCGCCGCGGCGGGCGCCCGGGAGCGCGCGCAGCGTCAACGTGACTTCGCGTGCGGCGCCGGGAGCGAGCCGGCCGAGCGACACGACGATCGCGCGTGTCGGCTTCGGACGTCTGCCCTTGACGCGCGGCGGCTGCCAGCGCAGCGCGCCGGGGAGCCGCATCCGCAGCTTCGTCGCGACGGCGGCGCGGCCGCCGCGGTTGGCGACCGCGATCCGCAGGCGCACGGTCCGCCCGCGCCGGACGGTCGCGCGCGCCGGCGCCGTCAGCCGCAGCCGCGCGCTCGCGGCGCGCGGCCGGTCGCCGGGTCCGGGCTCGCCGCCCGGCCCCGGTCCCGGATCGCTCCCCGGCCCACGGCCGTCGCCGGGCCCGGGTCTCGGGTTCCCCCCGTCCGGGTCGTCTCCGGGCCCCGGTCTCGGGTCGCCGCCGTCCGGATCGTCGCCGGGCCCCGGTCCCGGATCGCCGCCGTCCGGATCGTCGCCGGGCCCCGGTCCCGGGTCGCCGCCGTCCGGAACGTCCGCCGGCAGCGCGGTTCCCGTCAGCTCGATCGTCCGCTCGCCGCCCTCGCCGTCGTTGGGGACGCGCAGCCGCGCATCGAGCACGCCGACGGCGGTCGGCGCGAAGCGGACGGTCGCGGCGCAGCGCTGGCCGACCGCGAGCGCGCTCCCCGAGCAGGCGTCGGCGACGACCGTCGCCGCTCCCCCGTCGACCGCGATCGAGCCGAGCCGCAGCGGCGCGTCGCCGCCGTTCTCGAGCGCGACCTCGGCCTCGGCGAAGAAGCCGACGCGGACGTTCCCGAGCGCGACCGACGCGGGCGCCTGCGCGACACCCTGGACGCCGCTGGCCGTCAACGCCACGACGTTCGGGCTCGACGGCGCGTCGCTGACGACGCGCAGCTCGGCGTCGAGCGGGCCGCGCGCGCCCGGCGCGACCGCGACCTCGACGTCGCAGCCGCCCGCGGCCGGGATCGGCGCGGCGGTGCAGGCGGCGGCGTCGACGGTCACCCGCGCGGCGTCGGGGCCGGCGGCGGCGATCGAGGCGATCCGCAGCGGCTGGTTGCCGGAGTTGACGATCGCCGCGGTCGCGGACGCGTGCTCGCCGACGGCGATCGGACCGAGCGCGATCGGCGCCGCGGTCACGCCCGAGGCGATCCCCCGCGCGCTCAGCCCGACGAGCGGCGCGGCGCCGACCGAGTCGCTGACGACGCGCACGGTCGCGCTCGCCGGACCGGCGGCGGACGGCGCGTACGAGACGCGCGCCGTGCAGGAGCCGCCGGGCGCGACGAGCGCGGCGCAGCCGTCGCGCGAGACGGTCCAGCCGGGACCGGCGCCGTCAAGTTCCAAGGCGGAGATCGACAACGGCTCGGTGCCGCCGTTGGCGATCGTCAGCTCCGTCGCGCCCGAGGCGCCGACTGCGACGTCGCCGAGCGCCAGCGTCGCCGGCGCGGTCGCGAGCGCGCCGGTCGCGGTGCCGGTCAGCCTGACCGAGTGGTGGGGCGCGCCGGCCGCGCGGTAGGCGTCGCTGCGGATCACGAGCGTCGCCTGCTTGGCGCCGGGCGTGCGCGGCGCGAAGCGGACCTGCGGCGCGCAGGCGCCCGTGCCGTCGGTGCAGGCGCCGAGGTCGCCGCGGACGATCTCGAACTCGGCGGCGTCCGGCCCGGTCAGGCTCAGCTGGTTGATGGCGACCTCGGCCGGCTCCTCCGCCTCGCCGGGCTGCCAGTCGACCGCGTCGAGCTGCACGGTCGCCGCCGCGCCGGCCGTGCCGGCGCGCTGGTCGCCGAGGGCGACCTCCGCCGGCGCGACGAGCCGGCGGCGCAGGGGCACGGCGATCAGCGCCTGCGTCGTTCTCACGGCGTTGCAGGTGAAGGCCGCCGCGAACGGCGCGGTCTCCGCCGCCCCGGGCGTGTCGTTGTGGAAGAGCGCCGTTCTGAAGGGCCCGCAGTTCATGTGCGTCAACAGCTGCTGCCAGCCGCTGGCGGTCTGCGCGAATCCGACCGCGGTGTCGCGTCCGATGCCCATCCAGTTGCCGCTGCCTGCCGGGTCGATCGCGAGGGCGCCCAGTCTGGCGCCGTCGATGCCGATGCTGCCGGCGACGATCGGCGGGTCGAAGCTCATGCCGCCGCGGCCGCGCCAGCCGTAGGCGTACATGCCGCCGAAGCCGGCGACGACGTCGGCTCTGCCGTCGACCGGCCAGTCGCCGTAGGAGGGCTTGTCTCCCCGCGCGGGCGGCGTCCGCGCGTCGCCGACCGCGAGCGCGGTGATCGGACCGCTCTGCCCCGGCTGGCTGAGCGTCGTCGGGGTCGTTGCGAAGTCGCCGTCGCTGCCGCCGAGGCCTCTGTAGATCTGGATCGTGCCGATCGCGGTCCCGATCACGAGGTCGAGCCGCCCGTCGCCGTCGACGTCGTGCAGCCGCAGCTCGCGCGCGTCGCCGGGGATGACGTCGAACCGCTGGAACATGTTGGTGGCGGACAGCCCCGTTCTCGTCGCCTCGTAGGTGACGACGCTGCGCGGTCGGACGGCGGCGTACGGGTCGTCGGTCTCGAAGGCTGCGGCGACGAGCCGCTTGCCGCTCGGCGCCGTCGCGCTCGCCAGCGCGGTGAGGCGCGTGGTGCCGGGCGGCGACGCGGGGGCGATCTCCTTGGTCGACTCCGTGAAGGTGCCGTTGCCGCTGTTGCGCAGCAGCGTGAGCCTGTCGGCGCCCCGCTGGGCGGCGACGACGTCAGGCGTCTGGTCGCCGTCGAAGTCGGTCACCGCCATCAGCTCGGAGCCGAGCAGGAACGTGCTCAGCTCTCGCTTGGCCCAGAAGCCGTAGTCGTCCTGGGTCACGAGCGTGATCCCGGCGAAGTCGCTGGCGGAGTAGCCGAACAGCGCGTCCTCCTGCCCGTTGCCGTCGAAGTCGGCGGTGACGACCGAGACCGGCCGCGCCGGCATCGAGCTGTAGTAGTCGTCTGCGGTCTGGAGCATGCAGCCGGAGGCCGCGGCGGCCGCGACGACCGTCCCGGCGAGGGCGAGCAGACGAGCGCGCGTCGTCGCGCGCGCACGGGGAAGCGATCGGCGCGTCGGCATCACACCGGTCATCGGCACGACCGGCTCCCGGCGCAGCGCCGCCGGGGCGGTTGGACGAACATCCGAGCGCCAGGTCGGCGTCCGCGCGCGAAGCCGCCGGCGGGCTCCCGTCGACGGCCGCGCGACCGCGGTCGATCCGACGCGGCGGCTCAGATCTTCTCGACCAGCCGCCGCGACGGCGGTGCGGGATGGCGCACCGCGGACCGCCGGCCCGGGAGCAGGCCGTGGACGAGCTGGACCGCGATCGACCCCTCGCCGACGGCAGACGCCACGCGCTTGACGGAGCCGTGTCGGACGTCCCCTGCCGCGAGCACGCCGGGCATGCTCGTCTCGAGCGCGAGCGGCCGGCGCTCGAGCGGCCATCCGGACCGGTCGGGAACGGACGCGCCGGTCCAGAGGAAGCCGTCGTCGTCGCGCGCGATCTCGCCCGGCAGCCAGTCGGTGTGCGGGCGGGCGCCGATCAGCGCGAACAGCGCGTCGGCGGCGACGGTCTCCTCCCTGCCCGTGGCCATGTCGCGCAGCACCAGCTCCTGCAGCCGCCCGTCGCCTCCCCCGCCGACGACCGTGGTCGCGGTGCGCACCTCGATGGTCGGCGTCGCGCGGATCTCCCGGACGAGATAGTGCGACATCCCGGCCTCCAGCGACTCTCTGCGCACGACGAGCGTGACGCGGCGCGCGTAGCGCGCGAGGTGGAGGACCGCCTGGCCCGCCGAGTTGCCGCCGCCGGCGACGAAGGCGTCCATGCCGGCGAGCGCGTACGCCTCGGTGGCCGGGCCGCCGTAGTGGACGCCGGCGCCGGTCAGCGCCTCGAGCGACGGCACGCCGAGGCGGCGGTAGCTGGCCCCGGTCGCGAGGATCACGACCGGGGCGCCGACGCGCCGCTCGTCGGCGAGCGTGAGGCTGATCCCGGCCCCTGCGCGTTCGAGCGCGGTCACGCGGTGCATGAAGACGAAGCTCGCCCCGAAGACGGCGGCCTGCTCGTAGGCCTGCTCGGCCAGCCGCCGACCGCTGACGCCTCTCGGGAAGCCGAGGTAGTTGCGGATCAGCGAGCTGGAACGGGCCTGGCCGCCGATGCCGCCCTCGTCGACGACGAGCGTCCGCAGCCCCTCCGAGGCGCCGTAGACGGCCGCCGACAGGCCCGCCGGCCCGGCGCCGACGATCACGACGTCGAAGTCGCGCTCGGCGAGGTCGCGCGGCGCGCCGGCGGCGTCCGCGATCTCGGCGTTGGACGGGTTGCTGAGCGCCCGCCCGTCCGGGAGCACCATCAGCGGGAGCTCGGCGCCGGGTCCGGCCCCCGCGATCAGCTCGCGCCCCCGCTCGGAGTCGGCGAGGAAGAAGTCGTGCGGCACGGCGCAGCGCTCGAACGTCTCCCGCAGCTCGTGGGCCCGCCCGGTCCACGCGGCGCCGATGATGTGGACGGTGTGCGGGACCCTCAGCTGCTCGGTCGCCCACTCCAGCAGGAAGGTGGAGATCGTGTTGTGGAAGTCCTCGTCCGGCCCCTCGCCCGGCACCCGGACGTAGTAGTCGACGCGGCCCGTGGCGATCGCGTCCAGGAGCGCCCCGGCGGTCGACGGGTCTGCCAGCGCTCCCCGCGCGACCAGCAGCCCGCGCTTGGCGTGCGGATGCAGCTGCCGGGTCCGCTGCAGCAGCCCGCCGTCGCTCGTCGCCGGCAGCGACATCGGGGCCAGCACCAGCGCGAGGTCGTCGCCGGCAGCGGCCAGCTCGCACAGCCGCTCCAGCGCGCCCGCGACATCGACCGCGCGCTCGACGCGGTAGTCGTGCCCGTAGCGCCCCGCGAGCTGGCTCGAGACGTGGCGCAGGCCGTCCTGTCCGCATTCGATGACGAGGAGGACCGGGAGCCGCATGACCAATCGTCTCGACAGTAACGGCCGATCCGCCAGATGTGAACAGCTTTCCAGACTGATGGCGCTCGACGCCTCTCTCCCGGATCACGGCTCGAGCCGACGCCAGCGCGCGTCGACGCGCCTGGCGACCGGACCCAGCGCCGGTTCGAGCGCGGCGACCGCGAGCGCCAGGCCGCCGCCGGCGAGCAGGTCGACGACGTAGTGCTCGCCGAGGTAGACGAGCGCCACGCCGAGCACGAGGGCGTACGAGAGGCCGGCGGCTCCCGCGGCCGGGTGGAGCTCGGCGAGCGCGAGCGCGGCCGCCAGCGCGGCCGCGAAGTGGTCGGAGGGCATCGAGCCCCACGGGTTCGCGCCGACCACGTCGTCCTGCTCGAGCGGCTTGCCGCGGAGGTCGCGCAGCACCCGCATCACGACGCGCTGGACGTCGCCGTGCAGCACGCCGGCGCGCTCCGCCGCCCACCACGGCGGCGCGGTCGGCAGCAGCCAGTAGCCGGCCAGCGTGAGGTCGAAGGTGGCGGCCTGCCGCGTCGCGAGCGCGCCGAAGCGGTCGGGTCGGAGCAGCAGGACGGCGCCCATCGCGAGGTGCGGCTCGGCCTCCCAGAAGGCGTAGACGGCCGTGAGGGCGCGGTCGAGCCAGCTCACGCGAGCGGGGTCGCGCAGCGCGCCCTGGAGCCGCTCGGTCGGCGTCGTCCCGCCCGCGAGCGCGCGATCGGCTCGCACCGGCTCGACCACCCGCAGCCTGCTCGCGATCCGCTCCGGGCGGTCGTACGGGATCTCGAACGCCGCCGTGTAGGCCCACATCTGTGCTGCCCACAGCAGCACGTGCCGCGAGCGGCTGCGCGGCAGCGCGCCGGCGACGGCGAGCGGGACCGAGACGGCGAGCGCGGTGCTCAGCGAGCGCGGCAGCCCGAGCGCGCGCCGTCGCCGCACGAGCAGCACCGTCGGCGGCACGGCGGCGAGCAGGAGCCAGCGCACCCGCGAGATCGCCGGGGGTGCGTGGGAGCCGATTCCCAGCGCGAAACGCCGCATCACGTTGTGCTGCCCGCCACGGGCGTCGCGAAGCGGGTGCCGCAACGCACGCGTGCCAGGTCCTCTTTGACCGCCGCCGGGCGGCGGGTAGATGGAACAGCGGCGTGAGCGTTCCACCACCGGACCCATTCGACGCGATCGGGCTCCGTGCGACGACCGCCGTCGAGCTGTTCCCGCTCGACCCAAGGCTCGCGGAGCAGCTGCCGGCATCCGAGATGCGGCGGGCCGGGGAGCGAGCGTGGGCCCGCGTCGTCGCGCTTCCGGCCGGAATCGCCGCGCTGCCCGCCGACGCCGGCTCGTTTCCCGGCTGGTTCGGGCTGCTCGTGCTCGACGGCCTCCTGCTGCGCCGGGTCGAGGTCGGCCGGGCCTCGTGGCCGGAGCTGCTCGGCGACGGCGACCTGATGCGGCCGTGGACGACGGCCGGCGACGCGCTGTCGTCGATCCCGTCGCATGCGCGGTTCGAGGTCCTCGCGCCCGCGCGCGTCGCGCTGCTCGACCGCGCCTTCGCGCAGCGCGTCGCCCCGTGGCCGGAGATCGCCGCCGCACTGCTCGAGCGCGCGGTCGAGCGGTCGCACTGGCTGGCGTCGCATCTGGCGGCAGGGCAGCCGGCGCTGATCGACGAGCGGGTGTGGATGGTCCTGTGGCATCTCGCCGACCGCTGGGGCACGACCAGCGCCGCGGGCGTCGAGCTGGAGCTGCCCAGCCTGAGCCATCGCGTGCTCGCGGAGATGCTCGGCGCCCGGCGGCCGACCGTCTCGCTCGCCGTCAGACGGCTCGCGGCGGCAGGGTTCCTGACCCACGTGCCGCGGCAGGGCTGGACGCTGCACGCCCGCCCCGAGGCGTTCCCCGCGAGCGCCGGGCGGCGCGAGCGGGCACGCGCCGGCCCGCCGGCCTGACGCGCACGTCACCGATCAAACCGCGGCGCCCGCTTGCCCCGATCGCATCCGGGTAGCGGGAGGGTCATGCGCAGCCAGGACCGGACGATCGTCGTCACCGGCGCCTCGGCCGGCGTCGGCCGCGCGATCGCGCGTCGCTTCGCCCGCGACCCCGGCGCGCGCGTCGCGCTGCTGGCCCGCGGCCGGGACGGCCTCGAGGCGGCCCGGCGCGAGGTCGAGGCGGCGGGCGCGCAGGCGCTGCCGCTGGTCGTCGACGTCGCCGACGCCGACGCGGTCGACGCGGCGGCGGAGACGGTGGAGCAGCGGCTCGGGCCGATCGACGTGTGGGTCAACGACGCGATGACGACGGTCTTCGCGTGGTTCGAGGAGGTCACCCCCGACGAGTACCGGCGCGCGACCGAGGTGACCTACCTCGGCACGGTCTGGGGCACGCGCGCGGCGCTGGCGCGCATGCTCCCGCGCGACCGCGGCACGATCGTCCAGGTCGGCTCCGCGCTCGCGTATCGCGGCATCCCGCTGCAGGCGCCGTACTGCGGCGCCAAGCACGCGATCAAGGGCTTCCAGGAGTCGCTGCGGTGCGAGCTGCGCAGCAGAGGCAGCCGCGTCCACCTCACGATGGTCCAGCTGCCCGGCGTCAACACGCCGCAGTTCGAGCACTGCCGCGACAAGCTGCCGGAGTCCTCGCGGCCGGTGCCGCCGGTCTTCCAGCCCGAGGTCGCCGCCGACGCGGTCCACTGGGCGGCCGGCCACCGCCGCCGCGAGCTGTGGGTCGGGCTGCCGACCGTCCGCACGGTCCTCGGCAACCGCCTGTCGCCGGCGTTCACCGAGCGCTACCTCGCCCGCACCGCCGTCAGGTCGCAGCAGACCGGCGAGCGGACCGCGCCCGGCCGGCCCGACAACCTCTTCTCCCCCGTCCCCGGAGACGCCGGCGCGCACGGGCCCTTCGACGCCGAGGCCCGCCGCCGCAGCCCGCAGCTGTCGGCCGCGACCCATCGCCACCTGCTCGGCGCGGGCGTCGCCTCCGCCGCGGCGGCCGCCGCGCTCGCGCTGCGGCGCGCCGCCCACTCCAGCTGACCCCGACCAGGAGCCACCGATGCCAGACACCGCCCATTTCATCCTCGACCGCCTCGCCGACTGGGGCGTCGAGCGGATCTACGGCTATCCCGGCGACGGCATCAACGGCCTGATGGGCGCCTTCCACCAGGCGCAGGAGCGGATCGAGTTCGTGCAGACCCGCCACGAGGAGATCGCGGCGTTCGCGGCGACCGCGCACGCGAAGCTGACCGGCGAGGTCGGCGTCTGCATGGCGACCTCCGGGCCGGGCGCGATCCACCTCCTCAACGGCCTCTACGACGCGAAGCTCGACCACCAGCCGGTCGTCGCGATCGTCGGCCAGCAGAAGCGGATGTCGGTCGGCGGCAGCTACCAGCAGGAGGTCGACCTGCAGGTCCTGTTCAAGGACGTCGCCTCCGAGTTCGTCCACACCTGCATGGAGCCCGAGCAGGCCCGCCACCTGATCGACCGCGCCGTGCGGATCGCGAAGGCGACCCGCTCGGTCACGTGCGTGATCGTGCCCAACGACGTGCAGGAGGCGCCGTACGAGCCGCCGCCGCGCGCCCATGGCGCGGTGATGTCGTCGATCGGCTTCGGCAGGCCGCTCGTCCGCCCGCGCGACGAGGACCTGCGCCGCGCCGCCGAGGTGCTCAACGCCGGCGAGCGGGTCGCGATCCTCGCCGGCCAGGGCGCGCTCGGCGCCGCGCGCGAGCTGGTCGAGGTCGCCGACGTGCTCGGCGCCGGCGTCGCGAAGGCGCTCAACGGACGGGCCGTCCTGCCCGACGACCTGCCGTTCGTGACCGGCTCGATCGGCCTGCTCGGGACGAAGCCGACCTACGAGATGGTCGAGGGCTGCGACACGCTGCTGATGGTCGGCTCCAGCTTCCCCTACTCGGAGTGGCTGCCGCCCGAGGGCCAGGCGCGCGGCGTGCAGATCGACATCGACGGCCGCATGCTCAACCTCCGCTACCCGATGGAGGTCGGCCTCACCGGCGACAGCGCCGAGACGCTGCGCGCGCTGCTCCCGCTCTTGCACCCCAAGCGGGACCGCGCCTGGCGCGAGCAGATCGAGCAGGAGGTCGCGCGCTGGTGGGAGATCCTCGACGCGCGCGCCCACGACGGCGCCGACCCGCTCAACCCGCAGCTGCTCTTCCACGAGCTGTCGCCGCGGCTGCCCGACCGCGCGATCGTCACCGCCGACTCCGGCTCGGCGACCAACTGGTGGGCGCGCCACCTCAGACTGCGCGCCGGCATGGACGCGATCCTCTCCGGCACGCTCGCGACGATGTGCCCGGCGGTCCCCTACGCGCTCGCCGCCAAGCTCGCGCACCCCGACCGGCCCGTGATCGCCTGCCTCGGCGACGGCGCGATGCAGATGCTCGGCATCAACGCGCTGATCGACCTCGCCCGCTACCGCGACCGCTGGGCCGATCAGCGGCTGGTCGTGCTCGTCCTCCACAACGACGACCTCAACCAGGTGACGTGGGAGCAGCGCGTCCTCTCCGGCGACCCGAAGCTCGACGTCTCCCAGCAGCTGCCCGACTTCCCCTACGCGCGCTACGCCGAGCTGATCGGCCTGAAGGGCATCCGCGTCGACCGGCCCGACCAGGTCGCGCCGGCGTGGGACGAGGCGCTGTCGGCCGACCGGCCGGTCGTGCTGGAGGCGATCACCGACCCCGAGGTGCCGCCGCTCCCGCCGCACATCAGACTCGAGCAGGCGAGAAAGCTGCTCGGCGCGCTGCCCGGCGACGCCGCCCGCGGCGAGATCGTCAAGCAGGCGGTCAAGGGCAAGGTGCAGGAGTTCGTCAACCGCTGAGGCCGGCTCGATGCGCCCGGAGGCGACCGTAGAGAGCGTGCGCGTCAGCGCCTACGAGGTCCCGACCGCGACCGACGCCGAGTCGGACGGCACCCGCACCTGGCGCGCGACGACGCTGGTGCTGGTCGAGGCACGCGGCGGGGGCGAGCACGGCCTCGGCTACACCTACGCCCATCCCGCCGCCGGCGCGATCGCGGCCGACGTGCTCGGCCCGTCGGTGAGCGGCGCCGACGCGCTGGCGCCGGGGATCGCCTACGAGCGGATGCACGTCGCGATCCGCCAGCTCGGCCACGCCGGAGTCGCCGCGATGGCGCTGTCGGCGATCGACGTCGCGCTGTGGGACCTGCGCGCGCGGCTGCTGGGGCTGCCGCTCGCCGACGCGATCGGCCGCGTCCGCGACCGCGTGCCGGCGTACGGCAGCGGCGGCTTCACCGACTACGACGAGCGCCAGCTGCGCGAGCAGGCGCGCGGCTGGATGGCGCAGGGCTTCCCGCGGGTGAAGGTGAAGGTCGGCCGCGACAAGCGCGCCGACCCCGCGCGGCTCGACGTCGTGCGCGACGAGATCGGCGACGCGGTCGAGCTGCTCGTCGACGGCAACGGCGCCTACCTGCCGCACGAGGCGGTCGGCTGGGCGCGGCGGTTCGCCGCCGAGCACGGCGTCCGCTGGTTCGAGGAGCCGGTCAGCTCGCAGGACCGCGCGGGGCTGCGCCACGTGCGCGCCCACGCGCCCGACGGGATGGCGATCGCCGCCGGCGAGTACGCGTGGGACCTGCCCGACCTCGTCGCGCTGCGCGACGCCGGCGCGGTCGACGTGATGCAGGCCGACGTCAGCCGCTGCGGCGGCGTCACCGGGATGCTGCGCGCCGACGGGCTCTGCCGCGCCGCCGAGCTGCCGTTCTCCGCCCACTGCGTGCCGGCGGTGATGGCGCACGTCGGCTGTGGCATGGCGTCGCTGCTGCACACCGAGCACTTCTTCGACCACGCGCGCGTCGAGCGCCTGCTGTTCGACGGCGCGCCCGTCCCGCGCGACGGCGATCTCGTCCCCGACCCGGCGCGTCCCGGGCTCGGCCTCGAGCTGCGGCGCGCGGACGCCGACCGCTATGCGCTGAGCGCGAAGGAGGCCGCATGACCGCGACCGCGCTGACGGCGATCGACCTCGCCGGCCTCAGACGCCGGCTGACCGAGACGGTCTCCGGCGACGTCCGCTTCGACGCGCAGGCGAAGGGGATGTACGCGACCGACGCGTCGAACTTCCGGCAGGTGCCGATCGCCGTCGTGATCCCCCGCACGCTCGACGACGTCGTCGCCGTCCACGTCGCCTGCCGCGACGTCGGCGCGCCGCTGCTGCCGCGCGGCTGCGGGACGAGCCTCTCCGGCGAGACCGTCAACCGCGCGGTCGTGATCGACGTCTCCAGACACCTGACCGCGATCGGCGAGGTCGACGTCGCGGCACGCACGGTCACCGTCGAGCCCGGCGCGATCAACGAGCAGGTCAACCGCGCGACCGGGCCGCACGGCCTGATCTTCGGCCCCGACCCCTCGACCCACTCGCGCTGCACGATCGGCGGCAACGTCGGCAACAACTCCTGCGGCATCCACTCGCTGCAGTCGCAGCTCTACGGCCCCGGGCCGCGCACCTCCGACAACGTCGCCGCGCTCGACGTCGTGACCGCCGACGGCGCCCGCTTCGAGGTCGGCGTCGGCGAGGAGGAGCAGCTCGACGCGATCGTCGCCGCAGGCGGGCGCAAGGGCGAGATCTACGCCGCGCTGCGCCAGCTGCGCGACCGCCACGCCGACGCGATCCGAGCCGGCTACCCGTCGGTCGAGCGGCTCCCGCGGCGCGTCTCGGGCTACAACCTCGACGAGCTGCTGCCCGAGCGCGGCTTCAACGTCGCGCGGGCGCTCGTCGGCACCGAGGGCACGTGCGCCACCGTGCTGCGCGCGACGCTCCTGCTGACCCCGGCGATGCTCCACCGCACGCTCGTCGTCGTCGAGTACGACGACCTCGCCGACGCCTGCACGCACATCGCCGAGATCGTCGCCTTCGGCCCGATCGGCCTGGAGGGGCTCGACCGGCGGCTGATCGAGAACCAGACGATCCAGCGCAGCAACCTCGCGGCGCTGCGCGAGCTGCCGGAGCGTCCCAAGGGCGACGCCTGGCTGCTCGTGCAGTTCGGCGACGAGACCGCCGACGGCTGCGCCGAGCGGGTCGAGCGCTTCCGCGCGTGGCTGGGCGACAACGGCTACGCCGACGATCGAATCGCGCTGTTCGGCAGCGACGAGGACGGCGGCCACAGCAGCGACATCTGGAGGATCCGCGAGGGCGGGCTCGGCTCGACCGCCTTCCCGCCCGACGGCCGCGACCACTGGCCCGGCTGGGAGGACTCCGCGGTCCCGCCCGAGCGGCTCGGCGAGTACATCCCGCGGCTGCAGGCGCTGTACGCCCGCCACGGCCTGCGCGGCGCGATGTACGGCCACTTCGGTCAGGGCTGCATCCACTCGCGGATCGACTTCGACCTGCGCAGCGCCGCCGGCGTCCGCCGCTATCGCGCCTTCCTCGAGGATGCCGCCGAGCTGGTCGCCTCGTTCGGCGGCTCGCTGTCGGGCGAGCATGGCGACGGCCAGCAGCGGGCCGAGCTGCTCGACCGCCAGTACGGCCCCGAGCTGCTGGAGGCGATGCGCGAGTTCAAGCGGATCTGGGACCCCGAGGGACGGATGAACCCCGGCAAGGTCGTCGACCCGCGCCGCCTCGACGACGACCTGCGCCTCGGCCCGGGCTCCAACCCGGCCCGTCCGCCGGTCCGCTTCGACTACCCCGACGACGGCGGCGACTTCGCCCACGCGGCGCTGCGCTGCGTCGGCGTCGGCGAATGCCGCGTCCCGGATCCCGCCACCGTCATGTGCCCGAGCTTCCAGGCGACCGGCGACGAGCAGCATTCGACGCGCGGCCGCGCGCGGCTGCTCTACGAGATGCTCGACGGGCGCGTGATCGACGACGGCTGGCGCAGCGCGGAGGTCTTCGACGCGCTCGACCTCTGCCTCGCGTGCAAGGGCTGCACGAGCGACTGCCCCGTCCACGTCGACATGCCGACGCTCAAGGCCGAGTTCCTCCACCACCACTATCGGCGCAGACGCCGGCCGCGCCACGCCTACGCGTTCGGCTTCGTCGACCAGGCGGCGCGGCTCGCGTCGCTGGCGCCGGCGCTCGTCAACGCCGCGACGCGGACCGAGCCGCTCGCCGGCGCCGCCAAGCGGGCGGCCGGCGTCGACCCGCAGCGGTCGATCCCGCGCTTCGCGCGCGTGCCGCTGCGCCGCTGGTTCCGCCGCCGCGGCGGCGGCCGCAACCCCGGCGGGCCGCGGGTCGTGCTGTGGCCCGACACCTTCAACGACTACTTCCACGCCGACGTCGGGGTCGCCTGCGTCGAGGCGCTCGAGGCCGGCGGCTGGCATGTCGTGATGCCGACCGGGCACGTCTGCTGCGGGCGGCCGCTGTACGACTACGGCCTGCTCGACGCCGTCGAGCGCTACCTGCGCAGAACGCTCGCGGTGCTGCGGGAGGAGGTCCGCGCCGGCACCCCGGTCGTCGGCATCGAGCCGAGCTGCCTCGCCGTCTTCGCCGAGGAGCTGCCGAAGCTGCTGCCGCACGACGACGACGCCGCGCGCCTGCGCGACTGCGCCGTCCACTTCGACGAATTCGTCGAGCGCGAGCGGCTGCCGCTGCCGCGGCTGCGCGGACGCGCGCTGCTGTGGGGCCACTGCCACCACAAGGCGACGGGCGGGATGGTGCCGTCGCTGGCGGCGCTGCGGCGGATGGGGCTGGAGGCGAGCGAGATCCGCGGCGGCTGCTGCGGCCTCGCCGGCTCGTGGGGCTTCGAGGACGGCAAGCACGACATCTCGCTGCGCTGCGGCGAGCAGGCGCTGCTGCCGGCCGTGCGCGACGCCGATCCCGACACGCTGATCGTCGCCGACGGCTTCTCCTGCAAGACGCAGATCGAGCAGGCCGGCACCGGGCGCCGCGCGCTCCACCTCGGCGAGCTGATCGCGCGCGGCCGGCGCGCCGGCATGCCGTGACCGTCGCGCGGCCGGTCGGACGCCCGGGCGACCGACCGCCGGCGCGGCTCAGCCGGCGTCGTGGAGCGCGAGCCGGGCGCCGATCTGGGCGAGGTGGGTCAGCGCCTGCGGGTAGTTGCCCAGCGGCGCGCCGGCGGCCGGGTCGTGCTGCTCGCTCCACAGCCCGGTCGGGCTGGCGGTCGCGAGCGCGCGCTCGTAGCGGCGCCACGCCGCGTCGAGCCGCCCCTGGCGCGCGAGCGCCTCGCTGAGCCAGAAGGAGCAGGCGAGGAAGGCGCCCTCGCGGCCGGGCAGGCCGTCGTCGCCGTCGTAGCGGCGGACGAGGCCGTCGTCGTCGAGCGCGTCGGCGATCGCGTCGGCCGTCCCGACCATGCGCGCGTCGTCCCACTCGACGAAGCCGGTGACCGGCAGCAGCAGCGCCGCCGCGTCGAGCTCGCGTGCGCCGAACGCCTGCACGAAGGCGCCGCGCCGCTCGTCCCACCCGTCGCGGGCGATCGCGTCGGCGACCGCGTCGCGCTCGCGCCGCCAGCGCGCGGTCGGCGCGTCGCCGTCGCCGAGCGCCTCGGCCAGCCGCGCGCCGCGGTCGAGCGCGGCCCAGCAGGCGGCCTTGGAGTGGACTAACTGCCGTCTCGGCCCGCGCCACTCCCAGATGCCGCGATCGGGCGCGCGCCACCGCGCCGCCGCGGCGTCGGCGACCGAGCGCAGGAACCGCCATTCGTCGCCGTCGGGGGTGCGGCCGCGCTGATGGCGCTCCCAGGCGAGGTTGACCAGCTCTCCGAGCGTGTCGAGCTGGGCCTGCTCGGCGGCGCCGTTGCCGACGCGCACCGGCCGCGCGCCGCCGTAGCCGCAGAGCGACAGCTCGCGCTCCTCGATCCGCCGCTCGCCGCCGATGCCGAACAGCACCTGCAGCTCGTCGGCGTGCCCGGCGGCGCTGCGCAGCGCGAACCGCTCGAAGCGATCGGCCGCCTGCTCGTTCCCGACCCGCGCCAGCGTCCGCCCCGCGAAGACCGAGTCGCGGATCCAGCTGTAGCGGTAGTCCCAGTTGCGGCTGCCGCCCTCGGCCTCCGGCAGCGACGTCGTCGGCGCGGCGACGATCGCCCCCGACGGCGCGTAGACGAGCGCGAGCAGGATCAGCGCCGACCGTCTCGTCGTCGCGTCCGGGCAGCGGTCGAGCGTCGCCGCCAGCCGCCGCCACGCCGCGGCGGTCGCCTCCAGGCGGCGCTCCAGCTCGGCGGCGTCCGCCGGCGGCGGCCGCCGCTCCGCCTCCGCCGCCGCGTGCATCCCCAGGCTCAGCCAGCTGCGCTCGCCGGCGTCGAGTCCCAGCTCGACGACGAGCTCGTGATCGCCGATCCGCTCGACGCCGGCCTCCGCCCACACGTCGAGCGCGTCGTCGCCGCCGATCGCCCAGGCGCGGCGCGGGTCGTCGCACCGCAGCCACGGACGGACCTCGCCGTAGTCGAAGCGCGGCGCGATCCGCAGCTCCAGCTCGGCGCGCCCCGCGAGGCAGTCGACGCGGCGCGCGAGCTGGTGGGGCGCGCTCGCGCCGTCCTCGCCGAGCAGGAGCGCGTCGTGGAAGCGCACCGTCGCGCCGCGGCAGTCGACCGTCGTCTCCAGCACCATCGTGTCGTCGCGGTAGCGCTGCGAGCCGTTCAGCCGGTCCCCGTCCGGCGCGCGCACCACCAGCGCGCCGCCGCGCTCGCCGTCGAGCAGCCGCGCGAAGCAGCTGCCGTGGTCGAAGCGCGGCAGGCAGCACCAGTCGAGCGCGCCGTCGTCGGCGACCAACGCGCTGCCGTGGCGATCCGACAGCAGCGCGTAGTCGCTCAGACGGCGCGCCCGGCTCACTGCCCGTGGCGGACGCCCGGCTCGCCGAGCTCGAACTCGATCGTCTGGTGGGCGATGTGGCCGGGCACGTTGGCCTCTCTCTTGCGCGCGCCCAGCGGCAGCACGACCCGCCCGAAGGTGCTCTCGAGCATCATCGCGCTCGCCGTGTACCAGGCCAGCGCGGCGGAGGCGATCAGGACCCAGCCGCCGACCTGCAGCCAGGTCGAGGCGCCGGTCAGGTAGCCGACGGCGAGCAGGCCGGCGCCGACCCACAGGGTCGTCAGCACGCCCGTGAGCGACAGGTTGACCGCCATCGCCGCGATCGACCCGGAGAAGGTGATCGCCGCGAGCGCGAGGAACCAGAACCCGAGCTCGGTGAAGGTGCCGGTGGGAATCGTCAGCGTGCCGGTGGCGCCGAGCAGGAACAACAGCCCGAAGGCCATCCAGAACGCGCCCCACATCCCGTGCATCGCCGTCGCGAGCCCGTCGCGAGCGCGGTAGGCCCACATGCCCGCGGCGAACTGGGCGAGGCCGCCGAAGAAGGCGGCGAACGGGAACAGGAACTCCGGCGAGGTGGTCGTCCCATACCATCTCGCCAGGTGCGCCGCGACGATGAACGTCGCCCCCGCGAAGCCGAACAAGCCGAGGATCGACGGGGCCGCGATCGGCTGCAGGAAGACGCGGGTGTTGTCACGCCAGCCTTCGATCGTGCGATGGCCGTCGTGTCGCTGGATGCCGGTCTGATCCGGCGTGATGGCAGACATGCTGCACCTCGATGAGACGGAGGATCTCCTACACCTGCCAGGTGCCCGCTCTCCCGCCCGGCTAGCGGCCGGCAGCGTCATCGATGTGACGGTCCGGGGCACGGTCGCGCCCCCCTTCCGCGCCCGCGCCCGCGAACGGCGGCCGGCTCCGCCGACCGCGTCGTTCGCGCCCGAACGGGTACCGACCGCTTCATGACCGCGCCGCAGAGGGAGGTGATCGACGTGCGCATGCGCTGAGCGGCAGGCCGACGGCCGCGCCGTGCGCGCGGCGGAGCGATCACCTTCGATGCGAAAGGCGGACTCGATGACAGCGTTGGACGAGCGCGCGGCGGCGGCCGTGCGCGACCGGATCGCGGCGACGGCGGCGGCCGTCGACCGTGAGCGGAGCTTCCCCGCCGCCTCGCTCGCTGCGCTCGGCGAGCAGGGCCTGCTCGGGCTGACCGTGCCGGCCGAGCACGGCGGCGCCGGCGGCGGGCTGAGCGCGCTCGCCGAGGCGGGCGAGACGGTCGGCGGCGCATGCGCCTCGACCGGGATGACCTTCCTGATGCACGCCGTGACGGCGGCGACCGTCGCCGGCGGCGGCGGGCCGCGCGCGGCAGCGCTGCTGCGCGAGCTGGCCGACGGCGAGCGGATCGGCACGCTCGCCTTCAGCGAGCGCGGCACCGGAGCCCACTTCCACGCGCCCGAGCTGCGCGTCGAGCGCGACGGCGACGGGCGGCTGCGGATCTCCGGCCGCAAGTCGTTCGTCACCTCCGGCGGCCACGCCGGCCTCTACCTGGTGCTCGTGCAGAGCGACGACGGCGGCGGCCTCGACTGCTACGCGGTCGACGGCGGCGCCGACGGGATCGCCTTCGAGGGCTCCTGGGAGGGGATCGGGATGGCCGGCAACTCGTCGGTCGCGATGGTGCTCGACGGCGTCGCCGTCTCCGAGGAGGACCGGATCGGCGTGCACGGCGCCGGCGGCGCGCTCGTCTTCGACGTCGTCGCGCCGTTCTTCCTCGTCGGGCTGGCGGCGGTCAACGTCGGGATCGCCGCGGCGGCGCAGGCGGCGGCGACCGAGCACGCGAAGCGCCGCTCCTACGCGGACGGCTCGACGCTCGCCGAGGTCCAGTCGATCCAGCACGCGCTCGCCGACATCGACCTGACCGTCCGCCAGGCGCGCCTGCTCGTGCGCGACGCCGCCGCGCTCGGCGACGCCGGCGACCCCGGCGCGCTGGTCGCGATCATGGCGGCGAAGGTCGCCGCGACCGAGGCGGCGCGCGACGTCACCCAGCAGGCGCTGGAGATCTGCGGCGGCCAGGGCTGCACGCCGGCGCTGCCGATCGAGCGCCACCTGCGCGACGCGCGCGCCGGCGCGGTGATGGCGCCGACCAACGGCGTGCTGCGCAGCTGGATCGGCAAGGCGCTCGCGGGGCTCCCGGTCCCATGAGCGCGCGCAGCGACGCGATCACCGTCGGCGCGGTCGCCTACCACCCGCGGATCGTGACGATCTGGGAGCGGTTCCGGACCTATTTCGCGGAGGCCGGCGTGCCGACCGACTACCTCCTCTACTCCAACTACGAGCGCCTCGTCGACGCGGTGCTGTCCGGCGAGGTCGAGATCGGCTGGAACACCAACACCGCGTTCGTCGCGCTCGAGCGGCGGCTCGGGCGCGAGGCGCGGATCCTTGGCATGCGCGACGTCGACGCCGCCTACGCGACCGTGCTCGTCACCCGCCGCGGCGAGGCGTTCGACGACCCGCGCGCGCTGGCCGGCCGCACGCTCGCGTTGGGCAGCCGCGACTCCGGCCACGCGGCGATCCTGCCGCTCCACTACCTGCGCCGACACGGGCTCGACGCAGCCGGCGTCTGCGAGCTGGTCCGGTTCGACAGCGACCTCGGCAAGCACGGCGACACCGGCGACTCGGAGCTGCGCGTCGTCCAGGCGGTCGCCGCGGGCGAGGCCGACGCCGGCGCGCTCGGCGACGCGACCTGGGCCGCCTTCCGCGCCGCCGGCCTGCCGGCGACGCACGGGCTGGAGGTCGCGTGGCGATCGCCGATCTACAGCCACTGCAACTTCACCGCGCTGCCGGGCTTCGACCCGGCGCTGGCCGAGCGGTGGACGGCGGCGCTGTTGGCGATGGATCGCGACGACCCGACCCTGCGCGAGGCGATGGACCTCGAAGGGGTCAGACGCTGGCTGCCGGGCGACCGGGCCGGCTACGCCGACCTGTTCGAGGCGGTCGAAGCGCAGGAGCGCGCGGAGGCGGCGACGTGAGCGGGAGCGACGGCGCCCGCCCCGGCGCGGCGCGGGGCGGCGGGCGCGGCGGCGGGAGCGACGGGCACGGCGGGAGCGAGAGCGGCGGCCGGGCGCGCCAGCTCGACGCCGAGCGCCTCGAGCTCGGCGGCGGCCTGGAGGTGCTGCTCCAGGCCGCGCTCGCCGGCATGGCGCCGGGCGAGCAGGTCGAGGTCGTCACCCGCTCGCGCGCCGTCGCGCTCGAGCTGCCCGGCTGGGCCCGCCTGGAGGGCCACGCCGCCGCCGAGCCGCGCCGCGTCGAGCGGCGCGGCGCCGGCGGCGCGACAGCCGCGGCGACGGGCGGCCGCGAGCCGTCGGCCGCCGCGCCGCCCGAGCGCGACCGCGGCCGCTGGGCCGTCCGCCTGCGCCGCGGCCCCGGCAGCCGCGTCGCGGTCGCGACGGACCCGCACGCGACGCGCCCCGGCGCCGCGCCGCACGCCCACGCCGGCGACCGGCGCGCCGCCGCACCAGGCACCGCCACACCAGGCACCGCCACACCAGGCACCGCCACACCAGGCACCGCCGCACCAGGCACCGCCGCACCAGGCGCCGCCGCGCCCGGCGGTCCCCCGCCCCCGCCGCTGCGCGACGGCGGCCGCTTCCACACCGCCGACGTGCGCGGCGGCGGCGCGGCGCCGCCGGTCCCGGATGCCGCCGCGCGCGCCGCCGGGCTGGCGCCGCTCGGCGCCCTCCCCGAGCCCGGCGCCCCGGCCTTCGACTGGCCGCTGCACCGCCGCGACCAGCTCTGGGCCGACGACGTCGCGGAGCTGGCCGAACAGGCGACCGCGGAGCAGTGGGACGCGACCGCCGACGTGCCGTGGGCGGAGGCCGGCCGCCTCGCCGAGCCGCTCGACCGCGCGGTCGGCCAGGTGATGACGTTCATCGCGCAGAACGAGTACGCCGCCCTCTACGTCCCCGCGGCCTTCCTCCCCCAGGTCCACCCGGCCTACCCCGAGGCGCTCCAATGGCTGGCCGGCCACGTCCACGACGAAGCCCGCCACGTCGAGGTCTTCACCAAGCGCGCCCTGCTCTGCCGCGAGCCCGGCCACGCGCTCGCCGCGACCGAGCTGTCGCTCAGGACCCTGCTCGACGAGCACGACTTCACCAACGCCGCGCTGCTGCTCAACGTGCTCGGCGAGGGGACGTTCCTCGACCTGCTGCGGTTCGTCGAGCGCCACGCGCCCGACCCCGCCACCGCCGCGGCCGCCCGCCTCGCCCACCGCGACGAGCGCCGCCACGTCCACTTCGGCATCTCCCACGTCCGCCACGCGCTCGCCGGCGATCCCGAGCGCCGCGCCGCGCTCGTCTCCGCCGCCGAGCAGCGGGCAGCGAAGCTGACCGAGCTGACCGGCCTCAGCCCGCTGCTGACCGAGGGCCTCACGATCATCGCCGCCGGCTCGCTGCGCCCAGCCGCGCTCTCCGACGGCGCCGCCGCCGTCCGCGGCCTGCTCGCGACGATGGAGGAGAACCGGATCCGCCGCCTGCGCGCGGCCGGCTTCGACGCCGCGACCGCCACGCGGCTCTCCGAGCTGCACACCCCGAACCTGATGTGAGCTACCGCGGCGGGGCGGCCTCGCCGGCCGCCTCGTCGGTCGGCGCCTCCTCCGGCTGCGCGGCCCAGCCGCCGTCGTCGCGAGCGCGCACGACCTCGCCGCTCCAGCCGCGCAGCGGATGGCGCTCGCGGGCGCGCAGCTCCTCGCACAGCCGCCGCGTCACGAGGTAGGCGACGACCGGCCCGGCGATCGCCGCGCCGCGCAGGAACCAGATCTGCGCCTCGTAGGAGATCAGCGTGCGGAAGGCGAAGCGGTCGACCGAGCCGGCGAAGAGGATCACGAAGACCCAGGTCGCGAGCGCGGCGAAGCTGGCGGTGCGGCGCGGGTTGTCGCGCGGCCGGTCGAGCGTCTCGTGTCTGGCCCGGTCGCCCCACCGGCGCTTGTCGATCCACGGCCAGAGGTAGAGGATCCCGAAGACGACGAGCGGGTAGAGCGCGCCGCCCCAGAAGGGGTTCGGCACGGCCACGTAGTCGCCGAAGCGCACCTCCAGCGGCGGCATCAGCCGCAGCGCGCCGATCAGCCAGCCAAGGTACCAGTCGGGCTGCGCGCCGTTGGTCGACAGCGCCGTCTCGTACGGGCCCCACAGCCAGATCGGGTTGATCTGCACCAGCCCGCCGAGCAGCAACAGGAGGCCGGCGACGATCAGGAAGAGGCCGATCGAGCGCAGCGCGTAGGCGGCCCACAGCGGCGTGCCGACGACGGCGCGCTCGCCGCGCGGACCGCCCGGGAACTGCGTGTGGTGCTGGCGGATCACCTGCACGAGGTGGACCGTCAGCAGCCCGCCGATCGCGACCGGGATCAGCAGCACGTGGAGGATCTCCATCCGCGGCCAGATCGCGCTCGACCCCGGGTACTCGCCGCCCCAGAAGAGGATCGCGAGGTCGCCGCCGACGAACGGGATCGAGCCGGCGACCGAGTAGGCGATCGCGAGCCCCATCCCGGACAGCAGGTCGTCTATCAGCGAGTAGCCGAGGAAGCCCTCCACGAGCGCGAGCGCGAGCATCGTGACGCCGACGAGGTAGTTGAGCTCGCGCGGTCTGCGGAAGGCGCCCGTCAGGCAGATGCGGGCGAGGTGGAGCGCGATCGCGACGACGAAGACGTTCGCCGCCCAGTGGTGGGTCTGGCGCAGCAGGTTGCCGGCCGGCAGGTCGAAGACGATCCGCAGCACCGACTCGTACTGGGCCCCCATCGTCCGCCCCTGCAGCGGCGCGTAGCTGCCGGTGTACGTGACCGTCTCGTCGCTGGGCACGTAGTTGAGCGACAGGAAGACGCCGGTCGCGACGAGCATCACGAAGGCGTAGAGCGCGATCTCGCCCAGCATGAACGACCAGTGGTCGGGGAAGACGTAGCGCAGCGTCGAGCGCAGCAGCGAGCCGGCGCCGAGCCGCTGGTCGACGAAGCGGACCGGATCGCGCACCGGGTCCGGCCGCGGGACGAGCCTCACGCCTCCGTCTCCCGCTCGCCGGCGTAGGAGGGCCCGACCTGCCCGATGAAGCCGCCGGCGGCGACCAGCTCGCCGGCTGCGTTGACCTGCAGCGGCAGCTGCGGCAGCGGACGGCCGGCCGGCCCGAACAGGACCGCCCCGCCGCGGCGCGGGTCGAACGTCGAGAAGTGGCAGGGGCAGACGAGCGCCGGCTCCGGCGCGGTCGCCGGATGGAGCGGATGGCGGTACATCGAGACCGCGCAGGAGGCGTGGGTGCAGATCCGCGAGTAGGCGATCACGCCGCCGGGCGCGGCCGCTCTGCGCGCGGCGCTCATCTCCAGCTCCTCGGGCGCGAAGCGCAGCAGCATCACCGGGGCGTCGAGCGTGTTGCGATCGGCCGCCTCCGGGAAGGCGAGCACGACCGTCCCCTCCGTGATCTGCTCCGGTCTCAGCGGTCTCCCCTCGCTGTCGACCAGGCGCCGGCCGCGGCGCCACGGGGTCGCCGTGATCCGGTCGCCGACGGCCGGGCCCAGCGACGCGACCGGGACGACCGCCGCCGCGCCGATCGTCGCGCCGGCCAGCCCGGCGGCGGCGGCGAGCATGCCGCGGCGGGAGACGCCCTCGCCGGCCTCGCGGACGATCGCGCCGACGTCGTCGACCTTGCGCTCGTCGGCCAGCTGCTCGTAGGGCTCGCTCGCGGTCTCCTGCGGGACGACGCGCTTGCCGGCGAAGGCGGCGGCGATCCCGCAGATCACCAGCGCCCCGCCGAGGCAGAGGCCGAGCAGCTGCGTGTCGGGCCGCACGACGTAGAGGACGACGAAGGCCGCGGCCGCGAGCGCGCCGACGAGCAGCAGCGCGGCGACCAGCAGCTCGGCGCGCGGCGTCGAGGGCGTCTCGCGCGCGAGCGCGTCCGGCGGCTCGGCGCGACGGGGCGCGGGCGGCTCCTGCGCGCGCCGGCGCGGGCGCAGACGCCGCAGCAGCCGCAGGCCGATCCACGCCAGCGCGATCCGCAGCCGCGACTCACTCATCTCGTCGTCCGCTCCCCGATCAGCCGGATCGTCAGCAGCAGCGCCGCGCCGGCCAGCAGCCACGCGACCATCCCCTCGGGCACCGGGCCGATGTGGCCGATGCCCCAGCCGCCGACGTCGTCGGGCTGCCGCGTCCACGTGACGTAGCGGGCGAGCGAGTCGACCTGCTCCTGCGTCAGCTGGTCGCCGAAGGCCGGCATCACGTACGGGCCGATCTCGATCGCCTCCGCGACGTCGAGCGGGCTCGCCTCCTGCAGGCCAGGCACCCACGCGCCGGTCGTGATGCCGCCGCGCCCGACGATCTGGTGGCAGCCGGCGCACAGCTCGCCGAACACTCTGAAGCCGACGGAGAGGTCGCCGGCGGCCGGGTCGACGGACGGGATCGGCGGGCCGCCGAAGCTGCCGACGTAGGCGACGAGCGCCGCGATCTGCCGCTCGTCGTAGAACGGCTCCTTGCGCTGCGGCTCGTCCTGCGGGTCCTCCATCGGCATCCGCCCGGTCCGCAGGTAGAAGTCGGCCGACGCCGCCCCGACGCCGCGCAGCGACGGCGCGACGTCCTCGATCCCGCGCGCGTCCTCGCCGTGGCAGCTGGCGCAGCCCGAGAGGAACAGCCGCCGCCCCTCCGCGAGCTGCCCGGGCGTGGCGGACGCGGGGTCGCTCCCGCTCGCGGCGGCCGGCGCGGGCTCGCTCCCGGTCACGGTCGGCGGGGCTGCTCCGATCGCCGCGGGCGGCGCCGGGCCCGTCGCGGTTCCGGACGCGGCGGGCGATGTCGGCGTGTTCCCGGTCGCGGCGGGCGGCTCGTCCCCGGCCTGGGCACCGACCGACGGCGCCTGCGAGGCGAGCGCGCCGAGCCCGATCGCGGCGGCGAGCGACGCGCAGCCGATCGCCGCCGCGACGCGCACGGGCCGCGGCAGCAGCGGTCGCCGTCGCGCGACCGCGCGCGCCAGACGGCGCGCACGCGACAGATGCCGGTGTCCGCTCACGCCGAGCCTCCAGTTCGCGGCGTCGAGCCGGCCGGCGGCTGCTCACGCGAGCGCGATCCGTCCGCCCCCGCGCCCGCCCCGCCGGCGCGCTCGCGCACGAGCTGCCGCGCCTCCACCCCGGCGCCCCCTTCTCGCACGTCGGCCCCCGCGCCCGCCCCGCCGGCGCGTTCACGCACGACCTGCCGCGCCTCCGCGCCCGCGCCCCGTTCACGCACGACCACCCCCGCGCTCGCCCCGCCGGCGCGCTCGCGCACGAGCTGCCGCTGCTCCTCCGCGAGCACGGCGCGCCAGCCGATCGCGACGGCGAGCAGCGCCATCAGCGCCGACCCGCCGATCCACATGATCGTCCCGGCGAGGCGCTGGTCGGCGAGCGCGTCGGTCCCGTACCGCGCCGCGCCGTCGGCGTACGGCGCGTAGACGACGGTCGAGGCGGTCGCGAGCGCGACGCCGACCGCCGTCATCGCCGGCATCGAGGCGAGCACGAGCAGGACGCGCACGAGCGGCGAGCGCGCCCGCGGCTGCGGCGGCAGCGCCAGGACCGGGATCCAGAACAGCAGCGCCGCGGTCAGGTAGAGGACGTGCTCGGCGTCGTGCAGCAGCGGCGAGCGCACGGCCGCGTCGTAGAACGCCGGCAGATGGGTCGCGACGAGCACGACGCTCAGCAGGGCGAGCACGACGATCGGATCGGTCGCGACGCGCGCCGTGCGTCCGCCGAGCAGCCGCGCCAGCGCCCGCCGCGATGCCGGCGGCAGCGCCCGCAGCGCCAGCGCCTGCGGCCGACCGGCGATCAGCAGCGGCGGGACCGCGACGAGCAGGACGAGGTGCTGGACCATGTGGACGGAGAGCAGCCGCTCGCCGACGGCGTGCAACCCCGATTCGAGCGCGACCCCGAGCAGCGCGAGCCCCGCGAGGAAGGCCGCGGTCGACGTCGCCGGCCAGCGGCGCACCCGCCGCACGCCGGCGAGGTAGGCGCCCGCGCAGGCCGCGAGCGCGAGCATGAGGCCGGGGTCGAACCGCCACTCGCTCAGCAGGTCGCGCGCAAGCGGACTCACCGCGCCTCCTCCCGCCGGCCGCCGGACCCGAACTCCGGTCGTTCGTACCCCTCTGCGGGGTGCAGACGACCGGAGTTCCCCTCCCGACCGGCCCGCGCGCCGGCCCGCGCCCGCGCCAGCGCCCGCCGCTGCGCCCGGCCCTCGCGCACGAGCCCGCCGATCGCGAGCAGCGCGAGGCCGCCGCCGATCAGCGCCAGCCACAGCCCCAGCTCGGCGCCGAGCGCTGCCAGCACGATCGCGACGCCGAGCAGGACCGTCGGCGGGCTGAGATCCGGCAGCGCCCGCACTCCGCCGTGGAGCGCCCGGCCCCAACCGGCCAGCGCGAGCACGACGGCGATCGCCGCCATCACCGCGACCGTGCCGCCGAACAGCGCGAGGCTGTCGGCGTCGTCGAGCCCGACGAACAGCAGGCCGACGAGCATGATCGCCGCCATCAGCGCGCCCCAGCCGAGGAAGACGCGGGTCACGGCGCCGGCTCCTCGCGCGCGGCCGGCGCGCGGCGGGCGTCGGCACCGCCGGCCGCCTCCCCCAGCTCCCGCTCCGCCCGCGACCGCTCCTCGCGCAGGTCGAGCAGCGGCGCGTACGAGCGGACCGGCGGAAGGCGATCGAAGTTGTGGCGCGGCGGCGGCGAGGCGGTCGCCCACTCGAGCGTCTGCCCGCCCCACGGGTCGGGGCCGGCCGGCTCGCCGATCCGCCGCGAGCGCAGCACGTTGACGACGAACAGCAGGAAGGCGACGAGCAGCATGTACGCGCCGATCGTCGACAGCAGGTTGAGCCCGTCCCAGTCGCGGAAGGCGGGGTAGTCGGCGACCTGCCGCGGCATCCCGTCGAAGCCGAGCACGAACATCGGCACGAACGTCAGCAGCGCGCCGACGAACATCAGCGCGCACTGCCAGATCCCGAGCGCCTCCGACAGCCGCCGCCCCGTGACCTTCGGGAACCAGTGGAAGATCGCGGCGAAGAGGCCGAAGACGGTGCCGCCGAAGAGCGTGTAGTGGAAGTGCGCGACGACGACGTAGGAGTCGTGCGCGTGGTAGTCGAGCGGCGGCGAGGCGACGAAGACCCCCGACAGCCCGCCGATCAGGAACAGCAGCACGAAGCCGAGCGCGAACAGCATCGGCGTCCGCAGCACGATCCGCCCGCGCCACATCGTCCCGAGGAAGGCGAAGTACTCGATCCCCGCCGGTATCGCGATCATCGTCGAGGTCAGCGAGAAGAACCTGTTGTTCACGCCCTGCGTCGTGAACATGTGGTGGGCCCACACGCTCGTCGACAGCGCCGCGAACAGCAGCAGCGACAGGACCGTCACTCTGTAGCCGAAGAAGCGCCGCCGCGAGAAGGTCGCGATCACCTCCCCGACCGCCCCGACGAGCGGGAAGAAGATCACGTAGACGAGCGGGTGGGCGAAGAACCAGAAGAGGTTCTGGTAGGTGATGCTGCCGCCGCCGACGGTGAAGACGTCGGTCACGTTGCGGTCGATGAACAGCAGCGCCATCGTCGCCAGCACGACCGGCCAGGCGACGAGCACCATCAGCAGCGTCGCGACCATCGACCAGCAGAACAGCGGCATCCGCAGCAACGTCATCCCCGGCGCGCGCCGCCGCACGATCGTCGCCATGACCGAGCAGCCGAGCAGCAGCACCCCGAGTTGCGAGAGCGCGACGCCGAGCACCCACAGGTCGCCGCCGGTCCCCGGCGAGCTGGCGGAGTCCGACAGCGGCAGGAACGCGAACCACGCCCATCTCGCGGCCCCGCCCTCGGTCAGGAAGCCGCTCCAGACCGTCAGCGCGCCGCCGAGGTAGAGCCAGTAGCCGAGCAGCGCCAGGCGCGGCCAGACGATCTCGGCGGCGCCGAGCTGCAGCGGCACGAAGTAGGTCGCGACCCCCATCACGACCGGCGGCGCGAACAGCAGGATCATCGTCGTGCCGTGCATCGTGAACAGCTGGTTGTAGGCGTCGTGGTCGAGGAACTGCATCCCCGAGTGCGCCAGCTCGGTGCGCATCAGCAACGCGAGGACCCCGCCGGCGAAGAAGAAGCCGAGCGCCGTCACCGTCGTCGCCAACCCGATCCGCTTGTGGTCGGTCGCCGACAGCAGCTCGACGAGCGTTGGGCGTCGCAGCGACACGCTCGGCGCGGCGCTCATCTCCCCCGCTCCCGCGTCCAGGCGTCGTAGTCGGCCTGCGACAGCACACGGATGTCGAAGTCCATCTCGGCGTGTCTCAGCCCGCAGAACTGGTTGCACTGGCCGCCGCTGCGCCAGAAGCCCTGGTCGGGGAAGACGACCGTCATCGTCGTCGTGCGACCGGGGAAGACGTCCTGCTTGAAGCGTCGCTCGGGAATCCAGATCGCGTGGATCACGTCGAGCGAGGTCATCCGCAGCGTGACCGGCCGGTCCTCGGGCAGCGTCAGCGTCGGCACCCGCAGGTCGGTCCCGATCTCGCTGATCCCGTGCCGCGGGTAGTCGAAGCGCCAGTTCCAGCGCGCGCCGGTCACGTCGACGAGCTCGGCGTCGGCGGGCGGCTCGCCGCGGTCGAGGCCCTGCGCGGTCACGCGATAGCCGGGGTCGTCCATCGTGCTGAAGGTCAGCCAGACGAGCACGGCGACGATGCAGGCGACGATCCCGGCGTAGGTCAGCTCCAGCGGGGTGTTGCCGCTGCGCCCGGGCGCCGGGGCGGCGTCGTCGTCGCCGCGCGCCCGGTAGCGGACGACGAAGACGACGACGAGCACGGCGATCAGCAGCCAGATCGCGACCCCGATCGCCCAGTAGACGTCGAACAGGTCGGTGAACTCGCGCCGGATGTCGCCGACGCCGTCGCTCACCGCGCCGCCCCCGCGGCATGTGCCTCGACGGCCGCCGCGCGCGCGTCGGCGCGGCGTTCCGCCAGTCGCGCGCTCGCCAGCCCGAGCACGAGGCCGTAGAGCGCGAAGGCGGCCCACCAGCCCCACGTCGGCAGCGAACGCGACAGCAGGTCGTCGTCCTGCAGCCCGTTCGCGAGCACGTTGACGAGCACCAGCTGGAGCGCGAGGCCGTAGGCGACGCCGATCGCGCTCGCGAGCCCCCGCGCGGGGCGGGCGCCGAGGCAGAGGACGACCAGCGCCGCGCCCGGTACGCCGAGCAGCGCGCCGCCGAGCAGCAGCAGCGCGAGGCCGGCGGCGATCGCGCCGAGGTGGAAGTCGCCGTGGAAGGCGTCGGGCCCGAAGACGAGCGCGGCCGGTGCGGTGATCGCCGTCCAGGTGCTCGAGCGGATGCCGGTGACCGCGGTGCGCGAGGCGGCGGTCTCGCCGATCGCGGCGAGCAGCACCGTCGCGGCGAGCGCGGCCCGCAGCCCGGCACGCGATCCGACGGCCGCGGTCGCCGCGGCCGGCAGCTCCAGCAGCGGCTGCCGGCGGGCCGGCGCCGGAGCGGGGCGCTCAGGTGGACGGTCGACCGCTGCCATCGCCGCCGCCGATACCCGCAGCCGGCCGGTTCGACACGGCGGCTCCGCCTCCGCTCGCCTCCCAGTTGGCGGCGAGCCGCGCCGCCATCGCGCGCTCGTCGGCGGCGATCGCGTCGGCGAGCGCGGCGGTGCGCTCGTCGCCGCTCTCGCGCGACAGCCGCTCGACCTGCTCCCACGCCTCCGCCTGGCGACGCTCGTGGGCGAGCAGCGCCGCGGCGTCGTGCGCCTCGGGATGGCGCCGCAGCCGCGGCGGCTGCGCGGCGAGGTGGGCGGCGGCTCTGGCGGCGGCGTCGCGCCGCCATGACGGCCGCCCGCCGAGCTGCGCCAGCCGCGTCCGGATCATCGCCGCGTGACGGTTGGTCTCCTTGTGGTGGAGCGCGAGATCGTGGACCAGCTCCTCGTCCCGTGCCCGCCAGCGCATCGCGGCCAGCTCTCTCAGCTCCGCCTGCTCGCGCGCGTGCAAGGACTGCAGCGCGTCGATCAGCGCCCTGCGCCGCTCGGGCGCGAGCTCCGTGCGGTGCCTCCCCTCGCGCGGCGGCGACTCGACCGCCTCGATCCGCCTTGCGCCGCCGGGGCCGATCCCGTAGCGGGCGCGAGCGGCCGCGCGGTCGGCCGGCGCGAGCCGTTCGCCGACCCGCAGCCGCGGCGCCTGCGCGAGCAGCGGCGCGGTCGCCGCCACGCGGTTCCGCGCCCCGGTCGGCTCGGCGTCGCGCACGGGCGCGAGCGCGCCCTCGGCCGGCTCGCCGGCGGCCGTCGAATCTTCCGCGCCGCGAACTGCCGCGCTGGCCCCACCGGCCGTCGCGGCCTGCTCCGGCGCGATCACCAGCCATTCCGGCGCGCCGCTCTCGACGTCGGGGACGACGGCGACGATCGTGCCCAGCGGCGCGTCCCACGGATCCTGCGCCGCGCGCCCGACCCAGCTCAGCGCCTCGCTCATCGTCTCCATCGCCCGCTCCTCTCCGCGCGCCCGGCGCGCTCGCGCTTCAGCCGTCCTCCCGCGCTCCGCGGTCGCGCGCCGCCGGCGGCGGCGCGCCGCTCCAGCCGCCCGCGCGGGCGCCTCGGACCGCGACGCCGAACGCCGTCATCGCGCCCCCTCCGCCACCCGTCCGTCGAGCGCTCGCCGGCTGGCGCCGTGGCCGCGGCCGCCGTCGACCCGCTCGCGCTGCGGCCCGACGACGTACTTCGGGTCCCGCGCCGACTGCAGCCCGGCCTTGAAGACGCTCCAGCGCTCGCAGACCGCGCCGGCCAGCACCATCCCGCCGCCGACCGCCGCGGCGACGCGGCTGCGGGCGCCGGCGGCGCCGATCAGCAGCGCGCCGCCGACGGTCAGGGCGCGCGCGGCGCGCGCGTAGGTGCCGGCCTGCTCGACGTGGTACGGCTCCCCGACCGCGCCGAGCCACTGCTCCATCGCCTGCACCGACAGCAGCTCCGCCGCGGCGCCGGCGAGCGCGACTCGCCGCGCCGGCGCCGCGTGCCGCACCGGCGTGGCGATCGTCGCGGCCGCGCCGGCGCTCGCGGCGGCGCCGGCGGCGAAGATCGCCGGCAGCTCGCGGCGCGCCCCGTGCCAGGCCGGCACGGCCGTCTGCGCGATCAGCGCCGCCGTGTACGTCGAGATCGGCAGCCCGACCAGCGCCGCCGCCGGCTTGGCGAGGCGCGCGGGACCGGCCAGCCGGCCCGTCAGGGCGTTCGTCGCCGCCACCGTCGTCGTCGCGCCGCCCGCGACGAGCAGCCACGAGCCGACGCTCATCGGCGAGGTGACCTTGAACATCCGCAGCATGTTGAGGAAGCGGTGCGGGACGCCGAGGTCGCTGATCAGCAGCAGCGGGCTGACGCCGATCCCGCCGAGCGCGATCGGCCAGGCGCGGCGCGCGAGCTGCTCGTGGCCGCCCAGCTCGGCGAGGTAGGCGAGCGCCGCCGATCCGCCGCCGAGGCCGCCGGTGAAGAAGTACCAGGGGATCTCGGGCTTCCAGATCGGCTCCTTGATGACGGGGTTGCCGTGGTAGGAGCGCTGGGGCGGCCGCGTCGCGCCGGTCGTCGCGCTCATCGCCGGCCTCCCAGCACCACGGCCGCGAGCGCGGCGCCGAGCGCGGCGGCGGCGACGCCGGCGGCCGCCCAGGTCGAGCCGAGGTCGCGCGTCGCGTCGACCGGGTCGGGCGGCAGCCCGTAGACCTCGGGGTCGTCGAGCAGCAGGAAGAAGGCGCCGGCGCCGCCGATCCCGTCGTCGTCGCCGGCGAGGTAGAGCTGCGCCCGCTCGGCGCCGGCCTCCGCCAGCGCCTCGACCCGCGCCCGGGCCCGCTCGCGCAGGTCGTCCAGCTCGCCGAACTGGATCGAGTCGGTCGGACAGGCCTGGGCGCAGGCCGGCTCCTGGTCGTCCTTGAGGCGGTCGTAGCAGAGCGTGCACTTCCACACGCGGCCGTCGCCCTCGCGCTGGTCGAGCACGCCGAAGGGGCAGGCGGGAACGCAGTAGCCGCAGCCGTTGCAGACGTCCTCCTGCACGACGACGGTGCCGAACTCGGTGCGGAAGAGCGCGCCGGTCGGGCAGACCTCCAGGCAGGCGGCCTCGGTGCAGTGCTTGCAGACGTCGGAGGCCATCAGCCAGCGCAGGCCGTCGCCCTCCTGGTAGGTCTGCAGGCCGGTCTCGGCGACGAGCTGGTCGAGGTTCGCCGCCTCGGCCAGCGAGCGCTCGGCGGCGTCGATCCCGAGCGGCTTGCGCTGCTCGACGAAGGCGACGTGGCGCCAGCTGTTCGCGCCGAGGTCGACGGTGTTGTCGTAGGAGTCGCCGGTGAAGCCCTGTGGCGACTCCGGCACGCGGTTCCACTCCTTGCAGGCGACCTCGCAGGCCTTGCAGCCGATGCAGATCGAGGTGTCGGTGAAGAACCCCATCCGCGGCTTCGCCTCGCCGTCGTAGGTGCCGGGCCAGGCGTGCGTGCGCAGCCGCTCGCTCATCGGCCCACCCCCGCTCTGCGGCGGTAGTCGGAGAGCAGCGCCGCCAGCGCCGGGCCGCGCGGACGGCGGCCGGGGCGGATGTCGCATGTGGCGACCTTGTACTCGGAGATGTGGACGTTGCGATCGAGCGCGAGCCCCAGCAGTTCGTTGGCCGCGTCGCCCTTCACGAGGCCCTTGCGCCCCCAGTGGTACGGCAGGCCGACGGTGTGCAACGTGCGCCCCTGGACGCGCAGCGGCTTGACGCGCTCGGTCACCATCACGCGCGCCTCGATCGCGGCGCGCGTCGTCGCGATCGTCGCCCAGCCGCCGTGCTCCAGGCCGCGCAGCGCGGCGAGCTGCGGGCTGACCTCGCAGAACAGCTCCGGCTGCAGCTCGGCGAGGTACGGGACGGTGCGCGACATGCCGCCGGCGGTGTGGTGCTCGGTCAGCCGGTAGGTGCCGAGCACGAACGGGAAGACGTCGGCGCCGGGCTGCGCGTCGGCGGGGTTGTAGGGGTTGCCCGGCCGCTCGAAGCGCTGCCGCGTCGGGCTGGCGCGGACGGCGTAGAGACGGTTGGGGACCGGCGACTCCTCGGGCTCGTAGTGGGTCGGCAGCGGGCCGTCGACGAGGCCCTGCGGCGCGTACAGCCAGCCGAGGCCGTCCGGGTGGAGGATGAACGGCGCGTCGCCGCGGATCGCGCTCGTGCCGGTCGCGCCGTCGGGCGGCGTGTAGTCGGGCGGGGTGGTCGGCTCGAAGTCGGGCACGTCGCCGAGCGACTGCCAGCTGCCCTCGTCCGCGTCCCACCAGACGTAGCGCTTGCGCTCCGACCACGGTCTCCCCTGCGGGTCGGCGGAGGCGCGGTTGTAGAGGATGTGGCGGTTGCCGGGCCACGCCCAGCCCCACTCGGGCGCGATCCAGTTCTGCTCGCGGCCGGGCTTCTTGCGGGCGGTCTGGTTGACGCCGTCGGCGTAGATGCCGGCGTGGATCCACGAGCCGCAGCTCGTCGAGCCGTCGGCTCTCAGCTCCTGGTATCTGGAGACGAATCTGCCGTCGGCGTGGCGGCCGTTGATCTCCTGCATGACCGCGTCGGCGTCCGGCTCCTGCTTGGGGCCTTGGAGCGGGTAGTCCCAGGTGAGGTCGAGCAGCGGCCGGTCGCGCTGCAGCGGCGAGCCGGCCAGCCGCGCGCGGATGCGCTGGCCGAGCTGGTAGGCGAACCACAGGTCCGAGCGGCAGTCGCCCGGCGGCTCGACGGCCTTGTGGTGCCATTGCAGGAGGCGCTGCGTGTTCGTGAAGGTGCCGTCCTTCTCGGTGTGGGCGGCGGCCGGGAGGAAGAAGACCTCGGTGGCGATCTCCTCCGGCCGCGTCTCGCCGGCCTCGATCTCGGGCGAGTCGTGCCAGAAGGCGGCGGTCTCGATCTCGCTCATGTCGCGCACGACCAGCCATTCGAGGTTCGCGAGCGCTCTGCGCATGAGGCCGGAGTTGGCCGAGCCGACGGCCGGGTTCTGGCCGATCACGACGAACCCTCTCGTGCGGCCGTCGAGCATCCGCAGCATCATCGGGTAGTGCGAGTGGTCGCCGTCGATCCGCGGCAGGTAGGAGTAGGCGAACTGGTTGTCGGCGGTCGCCGCCTCGCCCCACCACGCCTTCAGCAGGCTGGTGACGTAGGCGTCGAGCGATCCCCAGGCGCCGGTGTCGGGACCGTTCAGCTCGACGAATCTGGCGAGGTCGTCGCGCGAGGTCGGGTGCGGCATCGGGATGTAGCCCGGCAGGATGTCGTAGAGCGTCGGGATGTCGGTCGAGCCCTGGATGTTCGCGTGGCCGCGGAGGGCCAGCACCCCGCCGCCGGGGCGGCCGACGTTGCCGAGCAGCAGCTGGATGATCGAGGCGGCGCGGATCATCTGGACGCCGACGGTGTGCTGGGTCCAGCCGACCGCGTAGCAGATCGCCCCGGTCCGCTCGGGGCCGGAGTTGCGGCAGAGGGTCTCGGCGATCTGCAGGAAGCGCTCGCGCGGGACGCCGCAGACCTCCTCGACCATCTCGGGCGTGTAGCGGGCGTAGTGGCGGCGGAGGATCTGGAAGACGCAGCGCGGATGCTGGAGGGTCCAGTCCTCCTCCGGCGGCTCACCGTGCTCGAGCTTCATGCCGTGGGCGCCGTGGGCCTGGTCGCCGGAGACGTCGCCGGTCTGCTCCCGCTTGCCGGCGGTCAGCTCACCGCTGGTGCCGGCGTAGCCCCAGCTGTCGACGCGATAGAGGCCGTCTTCCTGCTCGAAGCCGGAGAAGTAGCCGTCGAGCTCGTCGGTGTCGCGGAAGCTCTCCTTGATGATCACGCGCGCGTTGGTGTAGTGGCGCACGTACTCGGTGAACTCCCGACGGCCGCTCATGATGTGGTTGATGACCGCGCCGAGGAAGACGATGTCGGTGCCCGGCCGCAGCGGCGCGTGCAGGTCGGCCATCGCGCTCGTGCGGGTGAAGCGCGGGTCGACGTGCATCACGGTCGCGCCCCGCTCCTTGGCCTCGATCACCCATTGGAAGCCGACCGGGTGCTGCTCGGCCATGTTCGAGCCCATGATCAGGATCGAGTCGGCGTTGGCGAGGTCCTGCTGGAAGGTCGTCGCGCCGCCGCGCCCGAACGAGGTCCCCAGACCGGGGACCGTGGAGGAGTGTCATATGCGCGCCTGGTTCTCGATCGAGACCGCCCCGAGGGCCGTGAACAGCTTCTTGAGCAGGTAGTTCTCCTCGCTGTCGAGCGTCGCCCCGCCGAGCGCCGCGATCCCGAGCGTCCGCCGCAGCGGCTCGCCCCTGGAGTTCTGGTCCTCCCACGTCTCGGCGCGGGTTCTGAGGACCCGGTCGGCGATCATCTCCATCGCCGTGTCGAGGTCGAGCGACTCCCACTCGGTGCCGTGGGGCCGCCGGTATCTGACCTGGTACTCGCGCAGCGGGCTGTTGACGTACGCCTCGGAGGCGGCGCCCTTCGGACAGAGCCGCCCGCGCGAGATCGGCGAGTCGGGATCGCCCTCGATCTGCACGACCTTCTCGTCCTTGACGTAGACCCGCTGCCCGCAGCCGACCGCGCAGTACGGGCAGATCGACTGCACGACGCGGTCGGCGGTGCGCGTCCGCGGCGCGAGCCGCTCCGACCGCCGCGAGCGGGCCGAGCGGCCCAGCCCGAGCGGGTCGGTTCCGAGCTGTCTGACGAAGCCGGGCAGCGGGACGCGCGGGGCCATGCGACGATGGATACCCCTGCGCGAGGGGCGGAAACTGCGCGGGCGGGCGGCCGGCGGGCGAGGCCGGCTCGTCGAGCGCCCCGCGCCGCCACCGGCCGCCTCATCCGCGAGCGCCGCGTCAGCTCACCAGACCGACCAGCCGCCGTCGACGACGACGTTCTGGCCGGTGACGAAGCCCGATTCGCGCGACGCCAGGAACAGCAGCGCCGACCGCATGTCGTCCTCGACGCCGACGCGCCCGACCGGCGCGCCCGCGGCGAGCGCGGCGACGACCTCGGGCGACATCGGCGGATCCTGCGTTCCGGGCAGCATGCCGGGCGAGAGGGCGTTGACCGTCACGCCCGCCGGGCCTCCGACGACGGCGAGATGGCGGGTGAGGCCGAGGACCGCGTGCTTGCTCGCGACGTAGGAGGCGATGTCGATGCCGCGGCCCGGGTAGCGCGCGGGATCGCCGGCCAGCGTGGCGTAGAGCGACGCGACGTTCACCACGCGCCCCCAGCCGCGCCGCATCATGGCGGGCATCAACAGCTGGCACAGGCGCATCGGGCCTTCGACGTTGACGCTCATGACGTCCCGCCACTGCTCCAGCGTCACGTCGTCCCACGCCTCCGGGCGCGCGTAGCCCGCGTTGTTGACGAGGATGTCGACCGCGCCGACGGCCGCGACCAGCCGCTGGACGTCCGCTTCGCTGGTGACGTCGCACCTCACGGCCCGGATCTCGCCGCGCTCGCCGAGCGCGGCGACGGCATCCTCGAGCGGATCGGCGCGCCGGCCGCAGATCGTCACGTTCGCGCCGGCGTCGAGGAGCGCGCTCGCGAGCGCACGCCCGATGCCGGTGCCGCCGCCGGTGACCAGCGCCTGGCACCCCGTGAGGTCGAAGAGGGCGGCCGCGCCGGCCGCGCGGTCGCGCGCTCCGTCCCGGTCGGGGGGCGGCGAATCGCGACGCATCACAGCACCTTGAACTTCGCGAACGCCGCCTCCATCGAGAGGCCGGTGCTCAGCTCGCCGCGCATCGTCGACTCCGTCGCGCGCTTCTCCTCCGCGAGCGCGAGGACCTCGGCGACGCGTTCGGCGGGAACGACGACCACGCCGTCGATGTCGGCCACGACGCAGTCGCCCGGGCGGACCGTCACGCCGCCGCAGTCGACCGGCACCGCGATCTCCTCGACGTCGACCCGACCGTAGCTGTCGCGCGGGTCGAGGCCGCGCACGAACGAGGGGAACCCCATGTCGATGAGCGCGTTCGCGTCGCGCGCGCACGAGTCGGCGACCACGCCGGCCGCACCGCGGAAGCGCGAGGCCGATGCCAGCAGCTCGCCCCAGAACGCCGCGCCGTCGCTCTCGGAGACGACCATCACGTCCCCTGGCTGAAGCGCGTCGACCGCGGCGATCTCCATCTTGTACGCATCGCTGAAGTCCGCGGGCGGCGCGTCGACCGCGACGACCTTCACCGTCGCGGCGTAGCCCGCCACGCGAAAGCCCGGCGTCAGAGGACGGATGCGCGCGTCCATCACCATGTCGGTGACGCCCAGCCGGTCGAGGCAGTCCGATGCCAGCGCCGCACCGAGCTCGGCCAGCCGGTTCACCGCCTCGAGGTCGCGTCCGTCCGTCCGCTGTCGTGCACTCACGCTTCGTCGTCTCCTTGATCGCCGTCCCAGACCCTTGCGAGTCCCCTGTCGCGCGTCGCTCTCGCCGACGCGGTGCGTCGCCAGCATACATCGACTATCCTCACTAGACAAGACAGATGGTTTCATCTAACGAGACTTCTCCGACAACCGAAGCCTCCCTCTTCTCCCACGCCGAGGCGCTCGTCGGCGAGGCTCCGCTGTGGGACCCGCGCGCCGGGTGCCTGTGGTGGACCGATCTCGCGCGCGGTCGGCTGCACGTGAGCGACGCGCGCGGCCACGCGATCGCGACGCGAACGCTCGGCACGTGGATCGGCGGCATCGCGCTCGACGGCGCGGGCGGGATCGTCGCCGCGGTCGACGACGGCGTCTGGAGCGTCCGCGGGGAGCGGGTCGAGCAGCGCGCCGCGCTCGAGCTCGACGCGCGGGCGGAGCGGGTCAACGACGCCGCGTGCGACCCGTACGGGCGCCTCTGGGTCAGCGTCGTCGGCACCGAGCCGCGGCGGGAGCCCGGCTCGCTCCACGTCGTGGAGCGCGGTGAGGCGCGTCGCGTGCTCGAGGGGCTCGCCTTCCCGAACGGCGTCGACTGGAGCCCGGACGGGTCGGCGATGTACGTCGCCGAGAGCGACGCCCGCCGGATCAGCCGCTTCGAGGTCGACCGCGTGCGGGGCCGCCTGGGGGCGCGCTCCACGTTCGTCCGGCTGCCCGACGACGACGGCCTGCCCGACGGGCTCGCGGTCGACGCGACGGGAGCGCTGTGGGTGGCGGTGTGGGGCGCCGGCGAGGTCCGCCGCTATTCGCCCGCCGGCCGTCAGATCGCCGTCGTCTCCTGCCCGGCGCCGCAGGTCAGCAGCTGCGCGCTCGGCGGACCGGCAGGTCGCACGCTGTACGTGACGAGCGCGACGCAGGGCATGACCGCCGGCGAGCGCTCGGCCCACCCCTTGGCCGGCTCGGTGTTCGCGGCGCGAGCACCGGCCGCCGGCCTCGTTCCACGCCCCTACCGCGATCCGAAAGGAAGCGCCGATGCCCAACTGCGGTGATCGTCCCTCTCGACCGTCGTCGATGCGATGAAGGCGGTCGTCCTCGCGGCTCCCGGCCAGATCGAGGTGCGAACGCTGCCCGATCCGGCGCCCGCGCGCGACCAAGTGGTCGTCCGCGTCCACGCGTGCGGCATCTGCGGCAGCGATCTGCAGCTCGTCGACGGAACCCTTGCCGGCGCAGCCTACCCCTTCGTCCCCGGGCACGAGCTCGCCGGCGAGGTGGTGGCCGTCGGCGCCGACGTCGCCGACCTGCGCGTCGGCGACCGCGTCGCGGCCGATCCGTCGCTGCCGTGCGGCACCTGCGCGCCGTGCCGCCGCGGGGCCGTCAACCTCTGCCGGCGCTTCGGCGTGATCGGCGCCAGCGTCGACGGCGGCTTCGCCGAGTACGTCGCGCTGCCGGCCCGCAACGCCTACGTCCTGCCCGAGCAGGTCTCCTACGCCGCCGGTGCGCTGCTGGAGCCGTTCGCGTGCGTCGTGCACGGCTTCCAGCGGCTCGCGCCGCCGGCCGGCAGCGCCTTCCTCGTCGTCGGGGCGGGAGCGATCGGCCTGATGCTGCTCGAGCTCGCGCTGCGAACGGCGCCCGCGGAGGTCGTGGCGGTCGAACGCCACGCCGAGCGGCGAGCGGTCGCGGAGCGGCTCGGGGCGCGCGCTCACGCGACCGTCGCGGAGGCGCTCGCGACGCGGCCGGAGGGCTTCGACTGCGTCGTCGACGCGACGGGCGTCCCTGCCGCCGTCGAGGAGGCGTTCGACACCGTCGCGCCCGGCGGCCGGCTGCTGCTGTTCGGGGTCGCGCGCGCGAGCGACCGGGTGCGCCTGGCGCCGTACCGCATCTATCGCGACGAGATCACGGTGCTCGGCTCGATGTCGGTCGGCCATGCGTTCGCGCCGGCGCTCGAGCTCGTGGCCGGCGGCGCGTTCGAGCTCGAGCGGCTCGTCACGCACACGGTCGGGCTGGAAGGCTTCGCGGAGGCGGTCGAGCTCCTGCGCCGTGGCGAGGCGCTCAAGACGCACGTCATCCCGTCGCTCGTCGACGGCAGCGGCGCCGCATCGGCGCGCTGACGGCAACCGTTCGAGCGCGACGGGGGCGGGGCCGTCCGGCCCCGCCCCCGTCGTCTCGCGGCAGCTCATCCGCCCGGCGTCTGCCCGGCGGCCGGCCCCCTCAGCACTTGTCGACGTAGAGGTATCTGGCGACCTCGGGATCGTCGACGTTCTCTCTCGTCGCGATCACCGGCGGCACGAGCACGTCTCTCTCCAACTCGGCTCTGTCGAGCTCGCCGCGGAGCACGCCGACGAGGTTCTTGATCCCGTCGTAGCCGAGCTGGTAGGGCTTCTGCACGACGAGCGCGGCGTAGGTGCCGTCCTTGAGCCCGCGCACCTGCTGCGGTCCCGCGTCGTAGGAGATCAGCTGCACCTCTCCCCTCTTGCCGGTCGACAGCAGGGCGCTGGCCGCGCCGACGCCGCTCGCCTCGTTCGTCGTGTAGATGCCGCGCAGGTCGGGGTTGGCGCGGACGGCGGCCGCCACCTGCGAGGCGGCTCTGTTCTGATCGGCCGTCTGGTTGTACTGGACCTCGAGCAGCTCGATCTCGGGGTGGTTGGCCTCGATCTCCTGCTGGAAGCCCTCGACGCGCTGCTGGTTGCCGGTCACCGCGGGGTTGAGCCCGATGATCTGGACCTTGCCCCCTCTCGGGCCGATCGCTCTGGCCATCGCTCTCGCCGCCAGTCTGCCGGCGGTGATGTTGTCGGTGATGATCGTCTGCGGCGTGATCGGGGGCTCCAGCGTCGCGTCCACCGCGATGACCTCGACGTCGCGGTTCATCGCGGTGCGGATCGGCTGGCCCATCGCGCGTGGATCGGTCGGCACGACGACCATGCCGTCGATGCCGCGCTGGACCGCCCCCTGGACGAGCGGCGTCTGCGCGGACGGGTTGAACTGCGGCGGGTCCTGCACCGACAGCTCGACGCCGCCCAGCTCCCTTGCCGCGTCCTCGGCGCCGCAGCGCATCGACGTGTAGAAGGCGAGCCCACGCAGGCCCGTGATCAGCGCGACCCTGACCTCCTCGCCTCCGCCGGGGCCGCCCGCGCTCGTCGCGCCGCCGTCGCCGTCAGAGCCGCATGCCGCCAGCGGCACGCCGAGGGCCGCGATCGCGAGCACGCCGGCGCAGCGGGTGCGCCACCCACCGTTGAGATACATCCTGACCTCCGGTTTGATTGACCGTCGGCGGCCGCCCGGAAGGGGCGCGGCCGCCGACGCGATCTGGTTGCGTCAGTTGAAGCGGGATCGGCGAAGCTGATCGAGCCAGACGGCCAGGATCAGGATCACTCCGACGACCACCAGCTGGTAGAAGGAGACGACGTCGAGGATCACGAGCCCGGTCGCGAGCACGACCGGGATCAGCGCGCCGAGCACCGCGCCGCCGACCGAGGCGCGGCCGCCGAAGAGGCTGGTCCCGCCGATGACGGTCGCGGCGAACGCGGCCAGCGCGTCGGTCTGGTGCCCTTCGAGGTTGGTCGTCCCGAAGCGCGCGAGATCGACGATGCCGGCGATCCCGGCGAGCACGCCCATCAACACGAACAGCGAGACGATGTGGCGGTCGACCGGCACGTTCGCGCGCCGAGCCGCCTCCTCGGAGGAGCCGATCGCGAGCGTGCGCATGCCGAAGCGGGTCTTGGTCAGCACGAACCACATCGCCGCCGCGACGATCGCGGCGAGGAAGACCGGCAGCGGGATCCCGGCCAGCTTGCTGCCGGCGAAGTCGGTCTGCAGCTGCTGCGGCACGTTCGGGACGTTGACGCCGTTGGTCACGATCAGCGCGATCCCGTTGAAGATCCCCATCGTCGCGAGCGTGACGATGAAGGAGTTCAGCTTCAGGCGCGTGACGATCAGGCCGTTGACCGCGCCGAGCAGCGCACCGCAGGCGATGCCGGCGGCGACGCCGCCCGCGATCCCCAGCGCGAGGTTCGGGTACACGCCCGCGGCGACCTCCTCCGCGCTGCCCGCCAGGGCCGTCGTGACCTTCGCCGACACGATCGAGCAGAGCAGCAGGCTCGAGCCGATCGACAGGTCGAGGAGGCCCGCGCCGAGGATGAACGTCGCGCCGACCGCGAGGATCACGGCGATCACCGAGTTGACCGCCATGTCGCTGATGTTGTCGGCGCGCAGGAAGACGCCGTCCGACAGCGCGCCGAACAGCAGGATGATCGCGAGCAGCGCGACCGCCACCCACAGCGTCGTCGAGCGCACCGTGCGGCCCAGCGCCGTCTGCTGCGCGGCGGCGGCGACCCGCGGGTCGACGTCGCCGAGGGCCGCCAGCTCTCTCACTGAATTCACTGTGTCACCTCCGCGCCCAGCATCAGGCGCAAGACCTCGTCGACGTTCGTCTTCTCGCTCTCGAGCGTCACCAGCACGCGGCCGTGGCGCATGATCGCGATGCGATCCGCGAGCGAGACGATGTTCGGGATGTCGTGCGAGACGACCACCACGGCGAGCCCGCGCGCAGCCGTCGCCTTGATCGTGTCGTAGACGATCGCGGTCTGACGGGCGCCGAGCGCCGCCGTCGGCTCGTCCATGACGACCGCCGTCGTCGCCCACATCACCGCTCGCGCGATCGCGACCGCCTGCCGCTGTCCGCCGGACAGATCCCGGACCGGCCGCGAGACCGACGGGATCGTGACGCCGAGGTCGTCGAGCGCCTGCTCGGCGCGACGTCTCATCTCCCCGCGCGCGAGCAGCCCGATGCGGCGCCCGATGCCGCCAAGGAGCTGCTCCCGTCCGAGGAAGACGTTCTCCAGCGCCGACAGGTCGGGCGCCTGCGCGAGATCCTGGTAGACGGTGAAGATGCCGCGCCGCTGCGCGTCGGCGACCGACGCGATCTCCGCGCTGGCGCCGTCGATGACGATCTCGCCCGACGTCGGCACGACGTTGCCGGAGAGCGCCTTCATGAGCGTCGACTTGCCGGCGCCGTTGTCGCCGACGACCGCCAGCACCTCGCCAGCGCGGATCTGCAGCGTGGCGCCGCGCAGGGCCTGGATGTGCCCGAAGCTCTTGGTGATGTCTCGCAGCTCGATCGCGTGCGCACGCGCGGTGGATCGCTCCGCTGTTGAGACGGGGGGTCTCATCTCTCGCTCCATCGTCGTTTCCATCGCAACTGCTCTCAGCTGCCGGGCGTTCCGCCGCCGACCGCGGGAGGCAGGCACAGCAGCGCCTCGACCTCGCCTGCCAGACGGCAGGGACCGGCCGCATGCGGCACGACCCACGTCTGCCCGCCGGCGACCGCCTGCTCGCCGTCGCCCGCGCGCAGCCGGCCCTCCCCGGCGAGCACGACGAGCACGCCGAACGTCGGCGGGCCGAGCGCGAGCTCGCCGCGGACGGTCAGGCGCTGCGCGTCGAAGAACGGCAGCGACGCCTGCGGGAACAGGTGCTCGGCGCGGCTCTCGCCGGCGGTGCGCTCGATCCACGGGGCCGCCCAGCATTCGCCCACGCGCGCGGCGAAGCTCCGGCGGTGGAGCTCCTCGAGCGCCGTCTCCCAGCCGAGGCCGAGCGTGGCGACCTCGTCGTCCATGCCGAAGCGCGCGTGCTCCATGTGGATCGAGAACGACGTCGGCTCCTGCAGCTCGCACATGAGGATGCCGGGGCCGAACGCGTGCGGCACGCCGGCCGGGACGTAGATCGCGTCGCCGGCGGTGACGTCGCGGCGGTTCATCGCGGCGAGCATCGCGTCGTGGTCCTGGCGCGCGACCCAGCGACGCACGGTCTCGAGCCCGACCTCCTCGCGGAAGCCGAGCCAGACCGCCGCGCCGGGCCGCGCGTCGAGGATCACCCACCCCTCGGTCTTGCCGTACCGCGAGCCGAGGTTGCGTCGCGCGAACGCGTCGGTCGGGTGGAAGTGGACCGGCAGCCGCTCGCCGGCGTCGAGCAGCTTGACGAGGACGCCGGGCGTGCCGATCGCGCCCGCGAGCGTCGCTCCGAGCCAGCCGTCGGGATCCTCGGCGATCGCCGCGCGCAGCGTCCGCCCGTCGGGCAGGTGCGAGACCCCCCAATCGGCGCGCCCCTCACCGCGTGCGAACTGCGCCGGCAGCTCCCACACCGAGCCGACCCAGTCCTCGGGACCGGCGATCGTCCCGGGGGCGGCGCGGAAGGCGTCGATGGCGGCTCCGCCGGAGTACGAGAGCGGAACGCGGTTGTCTGCCATCAGGCACGGCGTCGCTGCCGTGGGGCGGTGTGGAGTCATGCGTCCTCCAGGGGGTAGAGCGGGCGCGGCGCCCGCACGTAGGTCAGGTGGGAGAGGCGGGGCGTGCTCGGACCCGGGATGTCCAGGAACAGCGGCTCGCCGCGCATGACCTCCGCGAAGCCCGCGCGGAACAGCGTCGCCGAGCGCACGACGATCACGTCGGCGGCGGCCGGCTCGAGGCCGAGCGCCCGGAAGGTGGCGACGTCGAAGGTGCTCGGAGGGCGCTCGGAGACGAGCACGTGCAGCGACCCGCTGCGGATGACCGCGGCGCGGCCGATCGACACCTCCATGCCGGCCCACACCGGTCCCGCGAGCGTGATCGGCCCGTCGTGAAGGGCCGTCACGGTGCCGCGCAGCGGCACGGGCGCGTGGAAGCGCGCGTCGATCGACGCCCCGACGCGGACGTCCACGTCGGCGCCGACGCCGGTGGCGGCGCAGGCCGCCACGGCGGCGCGGTCGACGACCGTGACGTAGGCGGTGAGCCCCGCTCCGTGGTCGAGCAGCGCCCGCACCATCGCAGGGCTGTCGCCGGTCGCGCCCGCGGTCGGCGAGTCGGAGGACTCCGACAGCAGCACCGGCCCTTCCCGCCTGCGCGCCTGCGCGATCGCCGCGGTCGGCGTGTGCAGCGGGACGTCGAGACCGGCGCGCGCCGCCCATGCGAGGTCGGCCAGTCGCTCCGCCGCGACCCGGCCGCCGGCCGCGTCGCCGTCCGTGGTGACGACCGCCGCGAACCCGAGGTCGGGAACGTCGAGCCAGGGCTGGGCGAGGAACAGCGACGCGTCCAGCGCGCCGTCGCGCTGCAGCTCGTCGGCGGCGCGGCGCAGTCCCGCGACCGGCTCCTCGCTCGTGGAGCTGGTCTCGGCCGGGACCAGCAGCGGCCGCTTCGCCAGCACGGAGACCGGTGCGCAGCGCCCGAGCAGCGTGTCGTGCACGAGGCGCGCGGCGCGGCGGCCGGTGTCGGCCTGGTCGACGTGCGGGTACGTGCGATAGCCGATCACGAAGTCGGCCGGCTCCAGCAGCGCGTCGGTGACGTTGGCGTGGAGGTCGAGGCAGACGCCGACGACGACCGCCTCGCCGACCAGCTCGCGCACCCGCGCCACGACCGCGGCGTCTCCGGCCTCGCCGTCGGCGACGCAGAGGGCGCCGTGCAGCGCCAGGACGATTCCGTCGAGCGGCCCGCTCGCGGTCAGCTCGCGCTCGAGCGACGCCAGCAGCTGCTCGAACGCGCCCCGCTCGACCGGCGGGCCGGACATCGCCCAGGCGCGGAACAGCGGGACGACCTCCGCGCCGAGCCGGGCGAGCTCGTCGCAGGCGCCGGCCAGCTCGGTGTTGGTCCCGTACATGCGGGAGAGCGCCTCGGCCCCGCGATGCAGTCCGTTGCAGGCGAAGTCCTCCAGCGTCGAGGCGCCGACCGCGAAGGTGTTGCTCTCCTGCATCAGGCTCGCGACGCCGATCCGGGGAGGCCCGCTCATCGCAGCACCCATCCGCCGTCGACGACCAGCGATTGGCCGGTGATGAAGCCCGCGGCCTCCTGGCACAGGAACGACACGACGCCGGCGACGTCGGAGGGCATCCCCCGCCGCTGCAGCGCCTGCACGGCGAGCACCTGCTCGTCGACCTCCGCCTGGTCGCCGTAGCGCGCCTCGTCAGGGGTCGTGATCGCGCCGACCAGCAGCGTGTTAACGCGTACGCCCTGCGGGCCGAGCTCGCGGGCCAGCGCCCGCGTGAAGCCGATCTGCGCCGCCTTCGAGGCAGCGTAGTGGAGGTTCCCGGGCTTGCCCGTGACCGCCCGGATCGAGGAGATGTTGACGATCGATCCGCGGTGCGCGGCGAGCGACGGCAGCAGCGCCTTCGCGGTGAGGAAGCAGGCCGTGACGTTGGTTCGCAGGACGCGGTCCCAGTCGTCGGCGGTCAGCTGCAGCCACGGCCGCTCGGCGGTGACCGACGCCGCCGCGTTGTTGACCAGGAGGTCGACCGGCCCGAGCGCGTCGCTCGCCGCGGCGGCCATCCGCTCGACCGCGCGCTCGTCGCCGACGTCGGCCTCGATCGCCAGCGCGGCGCCGCCCGCGGCCTCGATGCGGCGCACGACCTCGCCGGCGGCGCCGGCGCTGTCGGCGCCGCGATGGTTGACGGCCACCGCGGCGCCGTCGGCGGCGAGCCTGAGCGCGATCTCCGCGCCGATGTTGCGCGCCGCGCCGGTGACGAGCGCGACGCGCCCGTCCAACGGCCTGCTCGAGTGCGCGCGCATCTCAGTAGAGCGGCAGCACGGGCCACCACTCGGGCTTCCAGGGGTTGCGGAACTCGTCGGCCTCCCCCTGCTCCTCGTAGAGACGGGCGTACTTCGCGACCTTCTCGGGATCGAGCTCGACGCCGAGGCCGGGTCCCTCGGGCACGGCCAGCGTGCCGTCGACGAAGGTGTGCGGCTCGGTGATGACGTCGTCGACCTGCTCGGGGAGGTGCGAGTCGATCGCATGCCGGATCTGCGGGTGCGCGGCCGCGAAGTGCAGCATCGCCGCCGTCGACACGCCCAGCTCGCGATCGCTGTGCAGGCTGAACCCGAGCGAGAACGTGTCGCAGACGCGCGCGAGCTGGCCGGCGGCGACCGGCCCGCCCCAGAAGTGAACGTCGCCAAGGATCACGTCGAGCGCTCTGGCGCGCACGACGTCGGGCACCTGCTCGAAGGAGACGCAGCACATGTTCGTCGCGAGCGGCACCGGCACCATCGCGTTGACGCGGCCCATCCCCTCGATGCCGGCGACGGGGTCCTCGCAGAACTCGATGTCGAGCTCGGCCGCGCGCGAGAGGAACCGCACCGCGGTCGCCACGGACCAGACCTGGTTGGGGTCGATGCGCAGGTGGCGCATCCGCGTCCCGAGCTCGGACCGCAGGCGCCGGACGTCGGCGAGCTCCTCCTCGGGGTCCTTGATCCCGTTCTTGACCTTGACGTCGCGGAAGCCGTGGGTCTCGACGAGCTCGATCGCATGGTCGACGACCGACTCGACCGTGCGCTCGTCGGGGCTCGAGCTGGCGTAGCGGTAGAAGGCGTACGCGGCGAACTCGATCCGCTCGCGCTCGATGCCGCCCCACAGATCGCCCGCGCGCTTGCCCAGCGAGCGCCCCGCGGCATCCCAGCAGGCCATCTCGACGCCGGCGCCGGCGAGCTTCATCGCGCCGACGACGTGCAGCTGCTCGCTGGTGACGCGGTAGTAGGAGAACCGGCGCGCGATCCGGGCCGCCTCCAGCACGTCGACGCCGACCCACAGCTCGCGAGCGGCCTCGACCATCGCGGCGACCGAGGCCCCTCCGCGGGTCTCGCCGATCCCGATCGCTCCCTCGTCCGTGATCAGCTCGATCACCGTGCGCGCCGTGCCGGTCTCCGTGCCGCTGGAGTGCAGCAGGGGGCGCCGCATCGGCACAAGCACCGGCGTCGCGCGAATCTCGCGAATCCTCATCCTCGCCTCACGTCTCGTTAGATGAAACCAAAGGTCTCGTTGGCTAAAAACCTATGGTCGCCTCCGGACGTTGTCAAGCGACCCGCCGCGCACCGGCGGGCGAGATCGACGAGATCGCGGGATCGCGGCGCGCCGCCGCTCAGCGAGCGGCGAAGGCGCCGAGGCCGTTGAGCTCGGCGGCGAGCTCGGCCGCCGTTCTCACGAGCGCCGCGCCGACGGCCGGCACGTCTTCCGGCGCGAGGTGCGCGGCCGGCGCGCTCTGGCTGATGGCGACGCGCATGCCGCCGGGAACGGCGGTGGCGGGAATCGCCGCCGCGACGCAGCGCCCGTGCGGCTCGTTCTCAAGGTCGTCGACGGCGTAGCCGATCTCGCGCACCCGTCTGAGCTCGTCGAGATAGGCATCGACCGTCGTGATGGTCCGATCGGTCAGGCGCGGCATGCCGTCGGATCTGAGGATCGCCTTGACCTGCCTGACGTCGAGCTGGGCGGCGATCGCCTTGCCGAGCGCCGTCGAGTGGATCGGGTCGCGGTCGCCGGGACGCGCGGCGAGCCGCATGCTGTTGCGACTCTCGACGATGTCGAGGTACGCGACGCGGTTGCCGTCGAGCCGCCCCAGGTTGATCGTCTCGCCCAGGGCGTCGCGCAGCCGCTCGAGGTGCGGTCGCGCGACGTCGTGGAGCCGCTCGAGCACCGTTCCGTGCAACGAGGCGGCGGCGAGGCCGAGGCGATAGACGCCGCGCGACGTGTCGCGCTCGACGAAGCCGTACTGCTCCAGCGTGGCGATGTACCGAAATGCCGAGCTTCTCGGCAGCCCGGTCACTCTTCCGATCTCGCCGAGCGTGGCGCCGCCACGCGATGCCCCCAGCAACGTGAGGATCTCGCAGACGCGAGCGACCGCGCGAATCGTGTAGGAGGGTCTTTCAGCCTGGTCTGCGGACATGTGGCTCAACCAGCGGGGTGGCGTGAGTGAAACCACTCTACTCGCCTAGCGAACCAACCGGGCAGCGCACCCGCGCGACGGGCAGCTCTCTCATCCCGGCGGAGACGGTCGCGCCGCGGCCGCCAGCTCCTCCCATCGCAGCGCGATCGTCGTCGCGGCGACGGCGCCCGGAGCGAGCGCGCGGACGGCGCGGGCGGCCTCGGCCTCCCGCATCCCGCGACCCGGGATCGTCGAGAGCTCGACGGCGAAGGTGTCCGCCCCGCCCCAGAAGGGCGACACCGGCGCGCGGAGGTTCTGCCACAGCAGCGCATGCTCGAACAGCTCGGCGTCGAAGGTGAGCGCGAGCGCCCGTCCCACGGCCGGCGCCGTCAGGCGCACGACGCCGGCGCGCAGCCGCAGGCAGACGTGGTCGAGGCGTCCGTCGGCGCGCGCCGGGACGATCGAGACGTCCTCCGCGCCGCCGTCCGCGCGCGGGGCGCGCGGCCACGCGAACGCGGCGCCGGCCCGCAGTCTGGCGCACGCCGGGACCGAGGCCGGCTCCGGCACCCGCGCCGCGTCGACGTCGAGCGTGAGCCGCCCGCCGGCGAAGGTCGCGCGCGAGAAGCAGGGATGGTGGCCCCAGGCGAACGGCGCGGCCGCGGCGCCGACGTTCTCGATCCGCTCCTCGACGAGCAGCCGCGGGCCGTCGAGCGCGACCCGGCGGCGCACCTCGAACGGGCGGCGCACGGTGCGCACGCGCGCGACCACCTCCGTCGGCGTCGCCTCCAGCTCCTCCCACGGCAGCCGCGCGAGCTCGCCGTGCATCAGCGACGACGGGTCGTCGGGCGGCGGGTAGCCGACGTCGGGGAACATCGTGAACCAGCCGCCGACGAACAGGTCCGCGAAGGTGGCGTCCGACGCCGCGCCGGACGGGCCGAGGGCGCGCGTGCAGCGCGCCGGCTCATGGCCGGCGCGCTGCCACAGCGCCTCCGCGCCGCTGCGCAGATCGACGATCGACGTGATCGCGAAGCCATGCGCCGGCGCGCAGCGGACGCGCAGCTCGGCGTTGGCCAGCTCCCGCTCGCCCGCGACCGTCATGCGCCGGGGAGCGGTCCCGGGCGCAGCCGCGGCCACGCCAGCGCCGGCGCGAACGCCTCCGCGTAGGCGACACCGCACTGCAGGCCGCGGAAGGCGCCGACGACCTCCGCGTAGCGGCGCAGGTCCCAGCCGCCGAACTGGTCCATGTTCGCCATCTGGGACTCGTGGAGCTCGAGCAGCTCGAGCTTGCGTTCGAAGTGCGGGCTGATGTCGACATAGGTCGTCGGCTGCCACTCCAGGCCGGTGATCGCGTCGGTGTAGAACAGCTGCGGCGCGCGCGCCAACGGCTCGTGGTCGGTCGCGATCGTGCGGACCGGCGCCAGCAGGCACGCGTGGTGGGCGAGCTGGCTCGTCACGGTGTGGTCGACGTTGTAGTCGACCGGCGGCGGCGCGTAGACGACGTCGGCGCGCGCCGCCCGCAGCACGTCGGTCAGCGCGAGCCGCAGGTCGGGCGTGTCCTCCAGCAGCTCGTCGGGCGCGTCGAGGCAGACGTAGCGCCCGCCGAGGCGCTCGGCGACGGCGGCCGCCTCCGCCGTGCGGATCTCGGCGACGCGCGCGTGCGACAGCGACAGGTCGTGCTGGCCGCCCTTGTCGCCGTTGGTGACCGTGACCGTCGTGATCTCGACGTCGCCGCGCGCCCGCCAGGCGAGCAGCGTGCCGAGGCAGTGGAGCTCGACGTCGTCCTGGTGGGCGCCGACGCAGACGATCGACGTCGTCATGCCGCTCGCCCGGCCGCCGCGCCCTCGACCGCGACGCTCTCGCCCCGCTCGAGGGCGGCGCTCATCGCCGCCAGCACGCGTGTGACCTGCGCGCCCTCGGCAGCGTCGGGGCCAGCCGGGCGGCCGTCGCGCACGCCGGCGACGAAGGCCGCGCACGACTGGAACCACCAGCCTTGCGGGCGGCCGTCCTGGTCGGGCATGACGAAGTCCCAGCCCTGTGCCTCCACGCCGCCGCCCAGGTACGTGGCGCCGAGCGAGCCGAAGTCCATCCGCGCCGTCCCGCGCGTCCCGATCACCTCGACGGTGAAGTCGGCGGCGACCGGCGAGGAGTCCGGCAGCAGCCAGGAGGAGGCGAGCGTCGCCGAGGCGCCGCCGGCCAGCTCGGCGACGTAGGTGACCGACGTCGGCCCCTCGTAGCCGGCGAGCGCGTCGGGCCGGCCCCGACCGGCCGCGCCCGCGACGCGGACGACCTCCGACCCGGCGATCCACTGCAGCAGGTCGACGAGATGGGAGACCAGGAACCAGGTGGGGTCGGTGCGGTCGTGCCACGCCAGCCCGGCGATCTTCGAGGCGGTCTCGTGGCCGCGCAGCGCGATCGACTCGATGGTGCCGAGCTCGCCGGCCTCGATCCGGCGGCGCAGCTCGATCAGCGACGCGCGGCGGCGGTTGCCGTAGTTGACCATCAGCGACCCCGACGACGCCTCGCAGGCGGCGACGATCCGCTCGGCCTCGGCGACGTCCATCGTCAGCGGCTTCTCGCACAGCACGTGCACGCCGGCCGCGAGGCAGTCGAGCACCGGCTGCGTGTGCGCGAAGTCCGGCACCGCGATCGCGACCGCGTCGGGCCGGCCCTCGCGCAGCAGCTGCCCGAGCGAGCCGAGCGCCGACACCCCATGGACGCCGGCGAGCGCGCCGGCCCGCTCGACGTCGAGATCGACGACGCAGGTCAGCTCGGCGTCGCGGCTCTTCGCGAACGCCTCCGCGTACAACGCCCCCATCGTCCCCGCGCCGATCACCGCGCACCGTACGCCCATCGTGTTCTCCTTCGTTCCGTTCGTTGTCGATTCGTGCGCGCCGCTCATCGCGGCGCTCCCGCGACGCCGGCGGCCACGCGCGAGCGCGCGATCCGGATGGCGGCGTCGAGCAGCAGGGCGATCACGATGATCGTCCCCTTGTAGAGGTCGAGGCTGGAGGGGTCGACGCCGAAGACGCGCAGCGCGTTGGTGACCAGCGCGATGATCAGCGCGCCGACGAGCACCCCGCCGACCGTCCCGCGTCCGCCGAAGATCGACGTGCCGCCGATCACCGCCGCGGCGATCGCGTCGAGCAGCAGGCTCACGCCGCCGACGTTCGGCGTCACGACCGGCGTCCGGCTGACGACGAGCACCGCGCAGGCGAGCACCATCAGCGCGCTCACGACGTAGATCAGCAGCTGCTGGCGGCGCAGGTCGACGCCCGAGAAGCGCGCCGCGTCGGCGTCGGAGCCGATCGCGCCGGTGCGGATGCCGAAGCGCGTGCCGCGCATCGCCGCCCACATCAGCGCCCCGACGACGGCGGTCGCGACCACCGCCACGGGGATCGGCCCGACGCGCTCGACGCCGAGCGTCCGCAGCGTCGGGTCGTTCGTCAGCAGCACGCCGCTGGTCGCCAGCTTCAGCGTCGCGCCCTGCACCATCACCATCGTCGCCAGCGTCGCGACGAACGGCGGCAGCTTCGCGTAGCCGACCAGCAGCCCGTTGACGGCCCCGACCGCCAGCGCGACTGCGAGGCCGACCAGCAGCGCGACGAGCAGCCCGTCGCCGCCGGTCAGCCGCTGGGCGATCACGACCGCGCAGAGGCCGACGGCGAAGCCGGCCGACAGGTCGATCCCGCCGCTCAGCAGCACGACGTGCGCGCCGAGCGCCAGCAGCGCGATCGGCGCCGCCTGGACGGCGACGTTGCGCAGGTTGTCGGGGTCGACGACCCGACCGTCGATCAGGCCGAAGACGACGAGCAGCGCCACGAGCAGCAGCACGGGAGCGATCCCGAGCAGCCGCAGGACGGCTGTCTTCCGATGCTGCGCGGTCATGCCGATCCCTCCTCGCCGGCGGCCGCGACGGCGGTCGCGGCGGCGGCGCCCTGTCCGAAGGCGAGCGCCATCACGTCGTTCTCGCTCGCGCCGCGCGGCAGCTCGCCGGCGGCGCGACCCTCGTGCATCACGACGATCCGGTCGGCGACGGCGAGCACCTCGGGCAGCTCGCTGGAGACCATCAGGATCGCGACGCCGCGGCGCTTCAGCTCCGCGACCGCCTGGTGGATCTCGGCCTTGGCGCCGACGTCGACGCCGCGCGTCGGCTCGTCGAGCAGCAGCACGCGCGGAGCGGTCGCGAGCCACTTGCCGAGCACGACCTTCTGCTGGTTGCCGCCCGACAGCACGTCGACGCGGCGGGCCGGGTCGGGCGGGCGGACGCCGAGCCGCTCGATCGTCTCCCCCGCCAGCTCGGTCACCGCTCGCCGTGGAACGGTGCCGCGCCGGCTGTGGCGCCGCAGCCACGCGAGCGCGACGTTGTCGCGGATCGACATCGCGCCGACGAAGCCCTCGGCATGCCGGTCCTCGGGCACGTAGGCGACGCCGGCGGCGCTCGCGGCGGCCGGGCGGCCCGGCGGCAGCGGGCGGCCGGCGACGGCGATCGAGCCGCTCGCGGGACGGTCGAGGCCGGCGACGCAGCGCAGCACCTCCGAGCGCCCGGAGCCCATCAGTCCGGCGAGCGCGACCACCTCTCCCGCGCGCACGCGCAGCGAGGCCTCGCGCAGCAGCCCCCCGTCGCCGACGCGATCGACCCGCAGCAGCTCCTCGCCCGGCTCGACGGCGACGTGCGGGAAGACGTTGTCGACGTCGCGGCCGACCATCAGCTCGATCAGCCTCCGCTCGTCGACCTCCTCGATCGCCCGCTCGCCGACGAAGCGGCCGTCGCGCAGCACCACGACGCGCTGGGCGAGCGTGAAGATCTCCTCCATCTTGTGGGAGATGTAGAGGATGCCGACGCCGCGCCCGAGCAGCCGCTCGATCAGTGCGTAGAGCCGGTCGCGCTCGCGGTTGGAGAGCGCCGAGGTCGGCTCGTCCATCACGACCAGCCACGCCTCCGACAGCATCGCCTTCGCTACCTCGATCATCTGCCGCTGGCCGACGCTCAACGTCTCGACGCGGTCCCCGGGCCGGACGTCGAGGCCGAGGTCGTCGAACAGCCGCCGCGCACGGGCGTGCATCGCGCGGCGGCGCACGAGCGGCAGCGGCCCCCAGGTCGGCTCCGCGCCGAGGAAGAGGTTCTCCGCCGCCGTCAGGTCGGGTGCGAGGCTGAAGTGCTGGTGGATCACGCGGATGCCGGCCGCCTGCGCGTCGGCCGCCGAGCGCAGGCGCAGCGGCGCGCCGTCGAGCAGCATCCGCCCGTCGTCGGGCTCGTGGACGCCGCCGAGCGTCTTGACGAGCGTCGACTTGCCCGCGCCGTTCTCGCCCATCAACGCGACGACCTCGCCGGAGCGGACGGAGAACGAGACGCCGTCGAGCGCGCGCACGCCCGGGAACGACTTGCCGACCTCCTCCAGGCGCAGCTCGCGCCCGCCGGCCTGCGCCTGGCTCCGCTGCGCGCCGGTGGCGGCGCCGGCGTCGTCGCCCGAGCGGGCGCCACCGGCCGGCGCGGCGCCGTGCGGGCGCGCCCGCGCGCGCAGACGCCGCAGCGTGCGGCGCGCGGCGGCGATCGCCGCGGCGCGCTGGTTGGCGAGCACGGCGACGAGGATCAGGAGGCCGGTGATGACGAACACGAGGTCCTGGGAGACCTCCATGAACGAGAGGCCGGTCGCGACGACGCCGAGCAGCAGCGACCCGATCGCGGTCCCGACGACCGAGCCCTCGCCGCCCATCAGCTTCGTTCCGCCGACGATCACCGCGGTGATGACGGTGAACTCCAGGCCGTTGCCGGCGAGCGGCTGCGCCGAGCTGACGCGGCCGATCGTCAGCACCGCGCCGAGCCCGGCCGAGGCGCCGGTCAGCACGTAGGTCGACCACTGCACCGTGCGGACGGGGATCAGCGACGCGCGCGCCGCCGCGGCGTTGCCGCCGACGGCGTAGAGCCAGCGACCGTAGAGCGTCCGGCCGAAGACCCACGCCCAGACCGCGAGGCAGAGAAGCGCGACCAGCAGCGAGACGGGCACCGGGCCGACCGTCGCCGACCCCAGCCAGGTCAGCGGTCCGGGTTCGATCGCGACCGAGTTGCCGCCGGAGATGCTCAGCGTCAGCCCTCTCGCGAACGCCATCGTCGCAAGCGTGGCCATGAACGGGCTGATGCCGGCGAAGCCGATCAGCGCGCCGTTGAGCGCGCCGATCCCAGCGCCGCCGAGCACGGCGACCGCGATGCACAGCAGCTGCGGGACGCCGGCGTCGTAGGCGGTACCGGCGAGCATCCCGGCGGCGGCGACGATGCCGCCGACCGAGATGTCGATCCCGCGCGCGACGATCACGGCGGTCATCGCGAAGGCGACGATCGCGATCACCGCGCTCTGCTGGCCGATGTCGAGCAGGTTGTCGGGGTCGAGGAACCCCGGCTCGAGCGCGCCGAAGACGAGCGCCAGGAGCGCCGTCATCGCCAGGAGCGTGACGTTCGCCGAGGAGGCGCCGAGGCGTCCGCGCCAGGCGCCTGCGCCGGCGTTCTGCGACACCGACCGCACGGCTACTGCTCGCCGACCGTCATCGCGGCGTCAGGCTCGTCGGGGCCGAACTCCGCTCTGTAGTCCTGCGCGACCTGCTCGGCTCTGGCGGGGGTGACGGTCTCCAGCTCCAGGCCGTCCTCCGCCAGGTCGGCGGCGTTCTGCTCGCCGGCGATCAGGTACGTCGGCATGTAGAGGTCGGTCGGCAGCCTTCTGCCGGCCGCCAGCCGCGCGGCGACGGCGATGTTCCAGTAGCCGACGCGCTCGCCGCCGGTCAGCACGTCGAGCACCATCGAGCCGTCCTCGAGGAACGGCGCCATCTCGGCGTCGCCGTCGTGACCGGCGAACTTCGGCTGCATGCCGGCGTTCTGCAGCGCGCTCTGCGCGGCGAGGCAGAGGTAGTCGGAGGTGCAGGAGAAGCCCTTCAGGTTCGGGTAGGTGGTCGCCCACGTCGTCGCGACGTCGGTCGCCTTCGCCGCCTCGAAGTCGGTCGGCTGGACGGAGACGACCTCGATCTCCGGGAACTCTCTTCTGAGCGTGTCGACGAAGCCGCGCTCCCGCGTGTCGGAGACGAAGTTGCCGCGGCCGCCGACGAGCATGCCGACCTCGCCCTCGCCGCCGATCGAGGTCGCGAGCGCCCGGGCGACCTGCGCCATGTCCTCGTAGTCGGGGTACAGCGTGTTGTGGTTGCCGTCGCCCTCGACCTTGTTGCCCATCGAGATGAACGGGATGCCGGCCGCGGTCGCCTTCGCGATCACCGGCTTGAGCGCGTTCTTGTCGATCGGGTCGACGAGGATCGCGCCGACTCTCTGGCGGATCATGCTCTCGACGATCGAGATCTGTCTCTCGACGCTTCCCTGCGCGCTCTGCCAGTTGGCCTTCACGCCGTAGTCGGCGGCGGCCTCGTCGCCGGCCTTCTTCATCTTCACGAAGAACGAGTTCTGCAGGTCGATCGCGACGACCCCGAGCGTGCCTCTGCCGCCCTCGACGGCCGGCGCCGCGGCGCCGCCGGCGGTCGACGCGCCGCCGCCATCGTCGTCGGACGAGCCGCAGGCGACTGCCAGGAGCGCGACGGCGACGAGCGCCGCCAGCGCGGTGAAGCGCTTCACTGCATGCACGGTTTCCTCCAGTGGTCCTGGCGGCGCCTCGCGCCGCCTCCGTCGACGCGCGCGCCGGCGGCGCGCGCGTCCCTGCGCGGCCCGCTCAGGCGCGGGCGGCGACCAGCGCCTCCGCCTCGCCGGCGTAGCGCTCGAGCGCGTCGCGGTCGAGCTCGACGCCGAGGCCCGGCGCCGTCGGGAGCGGGATCACCCCGTCGACCATCCGCAGCTCGTCGCTGGTGAGCTCCTTGCGCAGCGGCGAGGCGCTCAGCTCGGCCGGCAGGAACTCGATGTAATCGCAGTTCGGCGTCACCGCCGCCAGGTGCGCGGCGGCGGCGATCGAGATGCCGGACTTCCACAGGTGCGGGACGACCCGCAGCCCGCGCGCGTCGGCGAGCCTGGCGACGCGCAGCGCCTCGGTCAGCCCGCCGACGCGGCCGATGTCGGGCTGCACGACGCCGACGCGGCCGCGATCCATCAGGTCGAGGTGCTCGAAGCGGGTCGTCAGCCACTCGCCCGCGGCGATCGGGATCTGCTGCTCCTCCGCCAGCCGGCGGTAGCCGTCGAGGTCGTCGGGCCACAGCGGCGTCTCGACGAAGAAGAGGTCGAACTCGACCCAGTCGCGCAGGACGCCGAGCGCCGTGTCGGCATCGGGGAAGGCGTACTGGACGTCGACGAGCAGGGCGACGTCGGGGCCGATCGCGGAGCGGACGGCGGCGAGCACCTCGGTGCTGCGCTCCCACGGCTCGCGCAGCCCGGTGTGCGCGTACGGGCCCTCCAGCGTCACCTCCGCCTTGACGGCGCGGAAGCCGAACTCCTTTGCCTTCACCGCCCACTCGACCATCGAGTCGCGGTAGGCGTCGAAGCCGTCGACCTCCGGCTGCAGCGACGCGTACGGCGTGATGCTGTCGCGTACCGCGCCGCCGAGCAGCGCGTGGACCGGCTTGCCGGCGGCCTTGCCGCGCAGGTCGTGGAGCGCGATGTCGAGCGCTCCGATCGCGTTGATGACGGCGCCGCGGCGGCCGTTCATCGCCGATCCGACGTACAGCCGCTCCCAGATCCCCTCGACGTCGAGCGGATCGGAGCCGAGCAGCATCTCGGTCAGCCCGAGGCCCATGTTGTGCGTTCCCGGCGCCTCGATGCAGGCGCGGGCGATCCACGGGTTGACGTCGGTCTCGCCGATGCCGACGAGGCCCTCGTCGGTGTGGATCTCGACGACCAGGTCGTCCTGGGCCGAGCTGGCGGCACTGGTGTCGTACGCCGGCTGCACCAGGACGTGGCAGTCGATCTTCGTGATCCGCATGCGTCTCCTTCTCGCGTTTCAGTCGAGGGTCAAGTCGTGGTCGGTGAGCGGATGTGCGCCGTCAGCGCACACGAGCAGGAGGTGCTCGACGCGCACGCCGGGGCCCGCGTCGTAGGTCCCCGGCTCGAGGGCGATCACATCGCCCTCGAGCAGGACGTCGCCGCTCCCGGGTCTGATCCACGGCGCCTGCTGCGCAGACGCGCCGACGCCGTGGCCGCTGTGGTGTGAGTAGGCGTAGCCGCCGGCGGCCATCGCGTCGCGCACGACGCGGTCGACCTCGGCGGCGGCGACGCCCGGCCGCGTTGAGGCGATCCCGGCCGCGAGCGCGCGGCGCGCGGCGTCATGCCGGCGGCGCAGCTCCGCGGGGGCGGCGCCACCGACGCAGAGCGTCGCGCACGAGTCGGCCCACCAGCCGCCGACGCGCGGCGCGAGGTCGAAGATGACGGCGTCTCCGGGCGCGAGCGTCCGCTCGGTCGGCGGCGCTCCGACGAGCGCCGTCCGCGTGCCGGAGACGAGGTCGACGACCGCCTCGCCGGGATCGGCGCCGGCCTCCTCCAACAGGCGGGCGACGTGCCGCCACGCCTCCAGCTCGGTCGCGCCGGCGCGCAGCGCCGACCGCAGCGCGCGCTGCCCGTCGGAGGCGAGCCGGGCCGCGCGGCGGATGCCGTCGATCGCGGCGTCGTCGGCGGGCGCCGGGCGAGCGTCTCGTCTCATGCTCATACCGAGACCGAGGAGCGCGCGAGGATGCCGCCGTCGAGGACGAGCGCCGCCCCGGTCATGTACGCGGCCTCCTCCGACAGCAGCCAAAGCGCCGCGCGGGCGGGCTCGCGCGGGTCTGCCATCCGTCCGAGCGGGATCTCGCCCTCGACGACGGCGCGCATCCGCTCGCGCTCGTCGTCGGCGACGCTCGCCCACATCAGCGGCGTCTCGGTCGCACCCGGCACGAGCGCGTTGAAGCGGATGCCGGCCCGGGCGTACTCGACCGCGAGGCTCCGCACGAGCGCCGAGACGCCTCCCTTCGAGGCGCTGTACGCGGCGGTGCCGCCAGGGGCGCCGACCGACGCGAACGGCGATGAGACGCAGACGATCGCGCCCGTGCGGCCGTGCTCGAGCAGGATGCCGGCGAGCGTGCGGCAGGCGAGGAAGGTTCCGCGCAGGTTTACCGCGATCACGCGGTCCCAGACCGCGACGGGCAGCTCGTGGCTCGGTCCCCCCTGGTCGACGCCCGCGGAGCAGACCGCGCCGCCGGGCACGCCGACGGCGTCGACGGCGGCGCGCAGCGCCGCCTCGAGCGCGGCGGCGTCGGTGACGTCGACCGGGAACGCGGCGGCCGTCGGCGCGCCGGAGGCCTCCGCCTCTTCCGCGACGCGGGCGAGCGCCGGCTCGTCGCGGTCCAGCAGCGCCAGCGGGAGCCTCCGGCCAGCGGCCTCGAGCGCGATCGCGGCACCGATTCCCGACGCCGCGCCGGTGATCAAGAGAGGATGGGACACAACACTCCAACTGGTCTGACGACTGATGAGCGGGCATCCTAACCACGTTGTCCGCACGTCGTCAACCGCGCCGCTGTGCCGACAGTACCCACTGGTCTGACGACCAGCACACTGCTAGGGTCGTCGCTGTGACCACCCGCGTTCCCGATTCGGCCGACCTCGACCTGAGCCGCATCCCGCGCCACAAACTGGCGCGCACCGTCGCCGAGCAGCTGCTCGACCAGATCCGCGGCAAGGACCTGCGGCCAGGGACGAAGCTGCCGTCGGAGCGAGAGCTGCAGCGAGCGCTCGGCGTCGGCCGCTCGACCGTTCGCGAGGCGATCAACGGCCTCAGCCTCATGGGCGTGATCGAGATACGCCACGGCAGCGGCGCGTTCGTCGCCGAGCCGCCCGCGCGTCAGGGACCGGAGGTGCTCGCCGCCGCGCTCGCGAAAGGCGTGACGCGCGAGCTGTTCGAGGCCCGCCGGATCGTCGAGGTCGAAACGACCCGCCTCGCCGCCGAGCGCCGCAGCGACACCGAGCTGCACGAGCTCGAGCTGCTCCTGGCCGAGCACGAGCGCCTGATCGCCGCCGGCAGACTGGCGGTCGAGCCGTCGGTCGCCTTCCACCTCAAGCTCGCAGAGTCGGCCAGGAACGAGCTGCTCGAAGGGTTCGTCATCTCGTTCTCGGACCAGCTCGCCGAGCGCGGCCCGGTGCTCGAGCGGATCGACGGCTTTCAGGCCTGGGAGCTCGAGCAGCACCGCGCCGTCCTCGCCCCCGTTCGCGACCGCGACAGCGACCTTGCCGCCCAGCGCATGCGCGAGCACCTCGACGCCGTGATCCGCTACCACGAACAGGTCGGCCTCGAATAGAGGACTGGCCCGGACTGGGCAAGGTCGTCGAGAGCGTGCCGGTCTACCGCAGGCGATCGCTCGAGATCGACCCGCGATTCGAACTGCACGAACGCGCACAGCTCCGCGCCTCCGGGCGCCGCGAGCCTCGACCGCCTCACCTACCGCGCGCCGCTCTCCCCGCCGGCTTCGCCGGCAACGTGGCGACGAAGGCGAGCGCCCGGTCGACCCAGCCACGCAGCGCCTCATCGCCCGCACACGTTTCGGGGTCGACGTAGACGATGCCTCTCGCCGGCCGTCTCTGAAGGTCCATCAGCCGCACGTGCGGGTCGACCAACGCGGCCCTCGCCTGCTCCTCGCCGAGCCGCACCAACAGCGCCTCCCCCATCACGCCGCAGACGAGGTTGCCGTCGCGCAGGAACGACAGCCCGCCGAACATCCGCCGCTCGGAGATCCCCTCCCGCGCGCTGAGCACAGCCCGCACGCGACCCGCGAGCTCCTCGTCGTAGGCCATCTCAGGTAGAGCCTAACCGCGAGCTGGGCTGCGATGCACCTGAATACCGTTGCGACGCGCTAGGGTCCCCACCATGCGTCTCAGGATGCAATCGGGACTCGCTGCGTCAGGACTCGCCACCATCACCCTCGCCGCCGGGGCTGCCCATGCCGATGCCGCCCTGCGCGTCTGCTCCGATCGAGGTTACGAGGACCTGAAGGCCCGGGCGATCACCTGCGACGCGGCCGAGCGCGTCTACCGCCAGAGCCTGCACGCCGCCCGGGGCAGCGGCTCCGCGAGGACGACCTTCAGACGGCGCGGCATCCGCTGGAGCTGCCAAGCGTTCAACCCGCCGGCGGTCGCCTTCTACACGTGGCGCTGCACCGCCAGAGGCAACCGCCTCATGCAGTACCGCTGGAAGTCCGGCGAGTAGGCCAACCGCCGGCCGCCACCGCTCCCGACCCGCCGACGGGCGCGTGAGGCCGCAGCGGGCTTCGGTGCCCGGCACCGCGCGGCGGGAGGCGACCGGCGCGGCACGGCGCTGCCGGACCGCGCGTCCACCGAGCGCCTGAAATGCTCGCCAGACCACAGCGCCGCCAGCACCCACCACCCGCCGCGATCGCGACACCGCCCAGCCAGATACCGCCGCTGTGCGGATGGATGTCAACAGTCGCGGGACCGCGAATCGCCCGCCACATCTGCGATCCCGCCATCCGAGACGCGCGCGCGGGAGAACCGCAGCGCGGACTGCCGTGCGAACCGCAGCGCGAACTGCCGGGCGTATCGCAGCGCGAACCGTCGCGCGAACCAGGCTTCTCCCCCAGCCGACGGCGCTCACGCCGCCGCGACGCAGCGCCGCACGGCTCGCGCCACGACCGCCAGGCGCGCGGCCAGCTCCTCCGCCTCTCGTCCACGGCCTCCAGCCGCCGGCCGAAATCTGCGTCGACGGCGCGGCCAGGAGGGAAGTGACACAAGCCATCGGATATTCCCGTATATACGTGCGATGAGAATCGTGAAGGTCCGCCGCGTCGGCAACAGCAACGTCGTCTCGATTCCACGCGAGCTGGAGGCGCGCGGCTACACCCCGGGCACCTCAGTCCTCGTCGAGGAGATGCCCGACGGCGAGCTGCGGATCATGCGTACCGATCAGGTCCGCGAGCAGATCCGCGACGTCGGCCGCCGCATCGTTGGGGAACGCAGCGAGGCGCTGCGCAACCTCGCGGAGCACGATCCCGACAGAGCGTCGCCGCGCGCCTGATCGCCGGCGACCGGCAGCGCTGCGAGCGCCGAGCCGACCACCTGCGCGACCGTGGCAGTGGCGCATCGCGTTTGCTCGACTGAGCGCGTCGCCCTCGTGGCATCGGTCACCTCTCCGCCAGCGCTCACCCCGCAGCGACGCACCGCCGCACCGCCCGCGCCACGACCGCCACACGCGCCGCCAGCTCCTCGGCTCGCGCCTCCACGGCTTCCAGCCGCCGACCGAGGTCGGCGTCAGTGGCGCGGCCGGAGTGCCGCAGCACCGCGCCGCGTATGTACTCGGCGTGCGCGATGCCGAGGCGCTCGGACTCGGCGACGATCACCGCCCACGTGTCCGCATCGAAGCGCACCGTCGTCGTGTGCAAACGGCCGCGCGCCATCAGGCCGCCTCGTCGCGGCGCAGCTCGTAGAGCGCGAACAACTCCGACAGCGGCACCGCCAGCCCAGCGGCGACCTTTAGCAGGACGGCGAAGGTCGGGTTGATCTCGCCGCGCTCGATCGCGCCGACGTAGTTGCGATGCAACCCGCCCTCCAAGCCGAGCCGCTCTTGGGAGAGCGCACGCCGCGCCCGCAGCTCTCGGACCGCACGGCCGAGCACCACGTGCTCGGCCGACTGCACACGCCGCGGCCGGCTCACTGCCGCCGCCCACGGCCGGTCAGCGCGCCGCAGCGCACGAGCATGCAACGAGGTTCCACACGCCACCAGGCGGGTGAAGGACAATGGAGACGCATCGGAGGCTCATCCCTTCGGTGCCGGGCCCGGGGTGTCACCAGCACCGCCGGGCCGCTTTACAAGACGCAACCCACCAGAAGCTAGGTGGACCGCGATCCCGCCGCAAGGCTCTACCGCCGCCCGACGCGCCCGCACGTCTCCGCCAAGACCGCCGCAGGCAGGGCGACGCTGCACGCCGCCCGCACCCCTTAGATCCTTCCGTAGATCCTTCGGGCTTCGAAATCGCCCGAAATCCCCGCCACCACAGGGAAAACCGCTAGTCGGGGCGCCGGGATTCGAACCCGGGACCTCCTGCTCCCAAAGCAGGCGCGCTGCCAGGCTGCGCCACGCCCCGCGGGGGGTCGAGTATACGGTCCGGTGTGGCGGGGCTCTACCGTCTCCTCCACCATGAGCGAGACGCATCGGTACGCGACGGTGACGAGCTGGACGGGGTCGACGGGCGCGGGCTACGACGCCTACGAGCGGGCGCACGCGGCCGCGGCAGTGCCGGCGGAGCAGGCGCTGACCCTCTCCTCCGACCCGGCCTTCCGAGGCGACCCGACCCTGCTCAATCCCGAGCAGCTGCTGGTGCTCGCGGCCAGCTCGTGCCAGCTGCTGAGCTTCCTGGCAGTTGCGGCGCGGGCGCGGATCGACGTCGTCGCCTACGAGGACCGCGCGGAGGGCGAGATGCCGGAGGAGCCGAGACCGGCGCGGGTGGCGCGGATCGTGCTGCGGCCGCGGATCACGATCCGGGGCGAGATGCCGAGAGGCACCCGTCTCCTCCACCTCGTCGAGGTCGCCCATCGGGAGTGCTTCATCGCCAACAGCCTCACGAGCGAGATCGAGATCCAGCCGAGCTTCCTGCGGGCGCCCTGACACCGCGCGGCCGCACCTGCTCCCGAGGCAGGAGCCCCGCCCGCAAGACGACGGCGCACCACCGCGCGCCCGACCTACCGACTAGCCTGCCGCCATGGCCGAGATCCTCCCGCTCACCGCGCTCCACTACGACCCCGCCGTCGCCGGAGCGCTCGACGCGCTCGTCTCCCCGCCCTACGACGTCATCGACCCCGAGCAGCGCGCCGAGCTCGCCGCCCGCTCGCCGTACAACGTCGTCCACGTCGACCTGCCCGACGCCGACCCCGCCGACCCGGCGAAGGACCCCTACGCCCACGCCGCCGCCCTCCTTCAACAGTGGCGCACCGACAAGGCGCTCGTCCACGACGAGACGCCCGCGATCTGGGCCCTCACGCAGGACTACGTCGGCCCCGACGGCCGCCGCCAGACGCGCCGCGGCTTCCTCTGCAGAGTCCGCGTCGAGCCGTACGGCGAGGGTCGCATCCGCCCGCACGAGCGGACCCATCCCGGCCCGAAGGAGGACCGCCTCCGTCTCACGCGCGCGACCCGAGCGAACCTCAGCCCGATCTTCAGCCTCTACTCCGACCCGGGCAACACCGCCTGGAGCGCGCTCACCCCGCACGTCCGCACCAGCGCGCCGTTCGGCGAGACGACCGACGCCGACGGAACGGTCAACCGCCTCTGGCGCGTCACCGAGCCCAACGCGATCGAGACGGTCGTCGAGGCGGTCGCCGGAGCCGAGCTGCTGATCGCCGACGGCCACCACCGCTACGAGACCGCCCGCGCCTACGCCGAGGAGATCGGCGGCGAGGGCCCGCACCGCTGGGTGCTGATGTGCCTCGTCGCGCTCGAGGACCCGGGCCTGACGGTCTTCCCCACCCACCGCCTCGTCGCCGGGCTGGAGAGCGACCCCGACCGCCAGGAGGCGCTCGACCGCACGATCCGCGAGCAGTTCGACGTGATCGAGCTGCCCGACCACGGCTCGCTCGTGCCCGAGCCGCGCGCCGGCGACGACAGCGTCCAGATCGGCTACCTCGACGCGTACGGCAACGTCCCCTACCTCCTGTCGCTGAAGGACGACTCGATCGCCGACGAGCTGCTTGCGGGCCGCTCGGAGGCCTACCGCCACCTCGACACGGCGGTCCTGGAGGCGGTGATCCTCAAGCACGCGCTCGGGATGAGCGACGCGGAGATCGACCACAGAGACGGGCTCGACTACGCCCGCTCCTTCGACGAGGCGCTCGACCTGCTGCAGAGCGGCGAGTTCGACGCCGGCTTCTTCATGGGACCGACGCCCGTCGAGCGCGTGCAGGCCGTCGCGGAGGCCGGCGAGAGCATGCCGCCGAAGTCGACCTTCTTCTTCCCGAAGGTCCCGACGGGGCTCGTCTTCAACCCGCTCGCCGAGTAGCGCCGCCTGCCGCACCCTGACCGCCCGTGCGGCTCGCTACGATGCGCCGCTCAAAGAACTCCGAGTAGACGAAGGACGATGCATGAGGGCGATCGCGCGACGCACGGGGACGTTCACGCACGAGATCGACGTGCGCGGCCACCGGCTGGTCGCTGACGAGCCGGCCGAGCACGGCGGCGACGACGACGGCCCCAGCGCACAGGAGCTGCTCGCCGCGGCGCTCGCCTCCTGCACCGCGACGACGATCGAGATGTACGCACGTCGCAAGGGCTGGGAGATCGGCCCGATCGCCGTCGAGGCCGAGTACACCCCGGCCGAGCGCGGCGCGCCGACCCGCTTCAGACTGGTGCTGAAGCTCCCGTCGAACCTGACCGAGGAGCAGCTCGAGCGGCTGTCGGTGATCGCCGCCAAGTGCCCGGTCCACCGGACGCTCGACGGCGAGGTCATGTTCGACGAGCGCATCGAGCTCGTCCCCTGATCGTCGCGGCGACGGCGCGCCGCCCGTCTAGACTCGGGCGGCGATGACGACGGCGATCCGTGACGAGCTCCGCCGGCTGCTCGGCGCGCCCGAGCCGCCGCTCGCAGGCGCCGCGGGCGACACCGAGTCGGCCGTCCTCGTCCCCCTGTTCGAGGAGGACGGCGAGCTGCACGCCGTCTTCACCAAGCGCCGCGACGACCTGCGCCGCCACCCCGGCGAGATCTCGTTCCCCGGCGGCCGCCGCGACCATCCGCACGAGCCGCTGCACGCGACGGCGCTGCGCGAGGCCGAGGAGGAGGTCGGGCTGGTGCCCGAGCAGGTCGACCTCGTCGGCACGCTGGCGCCGGTCCGCACCTTCGTCACCGGCTACGTGATCTACCCCCACGTCGGCCTGATCGCGCCGAGACGGGCCGACTGGGTGATCAGCGAGCACGAGGTCGCGCTCGTGATGGAGCTGCCGCTGCGCGCGCTCGTCGCCGGCTTCGACAAGCGCCCGGTGACGCGCCGCGGGATGACCTGGCAGACCGACTCCTACGTCGTCGGCGACCACTTCATCTGGGGCGCGACCGCGCGGATCCTTGGCGACCTGCTGGAGCGGATCGGCCCGCTCGCCGACCGCTGAGCCCGCGCCGCCGGGCCTACCGCCCCGCCGGCCGCCGCGCCTCCAGCAGCCCCTCGACGCCCGCGACCGCCGCCGCCAGCCACGCCGCGTGCTCGTCGGGGTCGACCTCCAGCAGCGCGAACGGGATCTCCGAGCGCGTGCACGCCGCCCGCACCGTCTCCGCGCCGCCGGCCAGCCGCTCCGCCCCGGCGCTGCCGGCCGCCTCGTACAGCACCCCGCGCACGGTCGTGTCGATCGAGCGCTCCAGCAGCATCCTCAGCCGCGGCCCGTGGAGCGCGTCGAGCGCCTCGGGCGTCCCGCGCGCCGAGCCGAGCAGCCAGCAGAGCACCGTCACCCCGTCGAGCGCGTAGCTGAGCGTCGCGATCCGGTCGGGGTCGCCGGTCCACGCCTCCGCCCCGGCCGCCTCGATCGCGGCCCGCCGCTCCGGCGTGCGCGTCGTCCCCCGCACGGCGTGGCCGCGCGCCCGCAGCGCCCGCGCGAGCGCCTGACCGCGGCAGCCGCAGCCGACGATCAGGACCCGCGCCATCCCCGCTCGCGCGCCAGCTCCTCCTCGACCAGCCCCTCGACGGTCAGCTCCGGCTCGCCGCGGGCGCGGCGGCGCTCGTTGGCGGCCTCGAGCATCTGCGCGAGGTCCTCGCGGTCGCGCGCGGCCTCCTCGTCGGCATGCTGGCGCGGCGTTCTCCAGCCGACCTGCGCGGCGCCCGTGCCCGGGTAGAAGAGCCCGAGCGCGACGATCGCGATCACGATCACCGCGACGATCCCGCCCATGATCGCCACGAAGGGGTCCACGATGGGCCGAGTCTACCCGCGGATCCGGCGGGTGGGACCGCGAACAGGTGCGCCGCAACTTCGGCTCGTGCCGTCTGTTTCAACCGGTGTCGGCGACGTTCGCGGCGATCCCCCCGAGCGGGCGCCCCGTCCCCACTTGGCGCCCGGCCCGTGGACGTCCGCCGGCACATGGGATGGCCCGCCGGCTCCCGGCCACACCGCCCCCGTGGTCGGGAGTCGCAGGGGCCGTCCCGGCGGCGCGGCCCGCAGGCGGCCACGAGGAGGCCGCGCGCCGCGCCAGGTAGCGTTCGCCGTCATGGACCGCATGCCGCAGACCGTCGCCGTCGCGGGCGCAGGCACGATGGGGACCGGGATCGCCCAGCTCGCCTGCCTCGCCGGCGCCCGCACGCTGCTGCACGACCCCGACCCGGAGGCGCTCGCACGGGCGCTGGAGGCCGTCGCCGCCGCGCTCGACCGCGGCGCGCTGAGAGGCCGCTGGAGCGAGGACGAGGCGGCGGCCGCCGCCGAGCGGCTGCAGCCCGCCGAGACGCTGGAGGCGCTCGCGCCGGCCGGCCTCGTGATCGAGGCGGCGCCCGAGTCGCTCGAGCTCAAGCGCCAGCTGCTCGGGCGCCTCTCGCAGGTGGTCGCCGGCGACTGCGTGCTGGCGACCAACACCTCGTCGCTGCTGGTGACCGCGGTCGCCGCCGGCGCCACCGCCCCGGAGCGCGTCGTCGGCATGCACTTCTTCAACCCGGCGCCGCGGATGCGGCTGCTCGAGGTCGTCGCCGGCGTCCACACGGGCGAGCGGGCGCTCGCGGTCGCGCGCGCGACCGGCGCGGCGATGGGCAAGCGCGTGATCGACGGCGCCGACGGCCCGGGCTTCCTCGTCAACCGCGTCAACCGTCCCTTCTCGCTGGAGGCGCAGCGGCTGCTGACCGAGCGGATCGCCGACCACGCCGAGATCGACCGCATCTGCCGGCTCGGCGGTGGCTTCCCGATGGGGCCGTTCGAGCTGATGGACCTCGTCGGCGTCGACGTCGGCTTCGACGTCGCCCGCTCCTTCCACGCGCAGAGCTTCGGCGAGCCGCGCTGGCGCCCGAGCCCGCTCGTCGCGCGGATGGTCGCCGCCGGGCTCACCGGCCGCAAGTCGGGCCGCGGCTTCTACGACTACCGCGACGGCGCCCACCGCCCGGACGACCCCGCCGCGCCGCAGGAGCCGCCGGGCGCGGGTGCGCTCGACGGCGCCCTCGTCGTCGTCGCCGGCGACACCGTCCTCGCCCACGAGCTGCTCGACCTCGGCGCCGCCGTCGGCTTCGACGCGCGCACGCCGGCGGAGGCCGACGGCGAGCTGCCGTTCCTGATCCTCGACTGCGGCGCGACCGACGACGATCCGCCGCTGCAGGGCGGCCCGCAGGCGCTCCTGCTCCACCAGGGCTCGCTCGCCGCGCTCGACGCCGGCGGCGCCGCGATCGGCTTCCACGCCCTGCCGCCGTTGTCGCCGGGCACGCTCGTCGAGCTGACCCGCGGCCCCGCCGGTGCCGGCTCAGACGCCGCCGCCGACGCCGCGGAGCGCTTCTTCGCGGCGCTCGGCTGCCCGGTCGCCTGGGTCGCCGACGCCCCGGGGCTCGTGCTCGGCCGGATCGTCTGCCAGCTCGTCAACGAGGCCGCCTTCGCGGTCGGCGAGGGCGTGGGCAGCGCCGCCGACGTCGACGAGGGCGTCGTCCACGGGCTCAACCATCCGCGCGGGATCCTCGCCTGGGCCGACGAGATCGGCCTCGACCACGTGCTCGGCGTGCTCGACGCGCTCGCCGAGGAGCACGGTGCGGAGCGCTACCGCGCGGCGCCGCTGCTGCGGCGGCTGGTGCTCTCAGACCGGCTCGGGCGCCCGACCGGCGAGGGCTTCTTCCCCGCCGACGGCGACGGCGACGACCTCGGCGGGCCCGCGTGATCGACCTCACCTGCGCCATCCACGTCCACTCCGACCACTCCGACGGCACGGGGACGGTCAGGGAGATCGCCGCCGACGCCGCGGCGGCCGGCGTCGACGTCGTCCTGCTGACCGACCACGACACGCTCTCGGCCCGGTACCACGGCCACGAGCGGTGGCACGGCTCGGTGCTCGTCTGCGTCGGCGAGGAGGTGACGATGCGCCCGGGCCACCATTACCTCGCGTTCGGGATCGACGCGCCGATCGACCACCGCGACCTCACCCCCGAGCAGGTCGTCGCCGAGGTCGCGCGCCGCGGCGGCTTCGGCTTCACCGGCCACCCCTTCTCGGTCGGATCGCCGCTGCTGGCGAAGATCCCGGCCGCCGGCTGGGAGGACCCGACCCCGGCCGGCGCGACCGGACTGGAGGTGTGGAGCCTCGTCACCGACACGACCGAGCGGCTGCGCCGCTGGCGTGACGTGCTGCGCTTCCTCGCCGCGCCCGCCGCAGCGCCGCAGCTCGACCACCCGCGCCCCGAGGCGCTCGCCGCCTGGGACCGCGCCGGCGCGGAGCGCCGGGTCGTCGGCATCGGCGCGCTCGACGCCCACCAGTTCGGCCTGCGGATAGCCGGTCGCGTGCCGCTGAAGCTGATGAGCTACCGCCGCACCTTCGAGCTGCTGCGCACCCACGTGCTGCTGGAGCGGCCGCCGAGCGGCGACGCCGACGCCGACCGCGCCGCCGTCTACGCGGCGCTGCGCGCCGGCCGCTGCTACATCGCCCGCGACGAGCTGGCGCAGGCCGGCGGCTTCCGCTTCTGGGGCGAGGGCGAGCAGCACGTCGAGATGGGCGACGAGGCGCCCGCCAGCGGCGGCTTCACGCTCCACGTCCGCCTCCCGCGGCCGGCCGACGTGCGGATCGTCCGCGACGGCGTCGAGCTTGCGCGCGCGGCGCGAGCGTCGAGCCTCACCGCGCCGGCGCGCGAGCCGGGCGTCCACCGCGTCGAGGTGACGCTGAGAGACCGCGGCCGCCCGCGCACCTGGATCCTCTCGAATCCGATCTACCTGCGCGGCTGAGCGAGCGGGGCGCGCCGCACGCGCCCCGCGCCGCCCGTTCAGGCCTCGATCGCCTCCGAGACCGGACGCGCGTCGACGTTCGGCGGCGTGTCGCGCAGGTACCACTCGGCGTCGAGCGCCGCCTTGCAGCCTGAGCCGGCGGCGGTGATCGCCTGCCGGTAGGTGTGGTCGACGAGGTCGCCGGCGGCGAAGACGCCGCGCAGGTTGGTGCGGGTCGAGACGCCGTGCACCTTGACGTAGCCGTTGTCGTCGAGCTCGACCTGGTCCTTGACCAGCTCCGACTGCGGCTCGTGGCCGATCGCGATGAAGGCCCCGGTCGCCGAGTGCTCGATGATCTCGCCGCTCTCGACGTGCTGGAGGCGGACCTTCTCGAGCGCCCCTCTCTCGCCCGCGACGAACTCGTCGACGACGTACGGGGTCAGCCACTCGATGTTCGGCTGCTCTCTGGCGCGGTCGAGCATGATCGCCGAGGCGCGGAACTCGTCGCGGCGGTTGACGATCACGACTCTGCCGGCGAACTTCGCGAGGAAGATCGCCTCCTCCATCGCCGAGTCGCCGCCGCCGACGATCACCGTCTCGTGCTCCTTGAAGAAGGCGGCGTCGCAGGTCGCGCAGTAGGAGACGCCGCGGCCGCCGAGCTCGTCCTCGCCGGGCTTGCCGAGCTTCTTGTGCTGGGCGCCCATCGCGAGCACGACCGCCTTCGCCTGGAAGGCGTCGTCGCCGACCCAGACGGTGTGCAGCCCGCCGTCGCTCAGCTCGACTCTCGTCGCGTCGTCGGTGATGAAACGGGTGCCGAAGCGCTCGGCCTGGTCGCGGAACTCCTGCATCATCACCGGGCCCATGACGCCCTCGCGGTAGCCCGGGTAGTTCTCGACCTCGGTCGTCTGCTGGAGCAGGCCGCCCCAGGCGAAGCCCTCGATCACGAGCGGTCTGAGGTCGGCGCGCGCGGTGTAGAGCGCGGCCGTGTACCCGGCAGGTCCGCTGCCGACGATGATCACGTTCTCGACGTCTGCCATGGGTCGCTCGGTTCTCCCGGTCATTTCCAATACTTCACAAAGAATAGCGCCCGCTCGCGCGAAGCCGCGGGTTCCCCGGGCAGCACGAACCGTCGCGCGCCGCCGTGGGGCTGGCGCTGCGCGGCACTACGCCGCCGCCGGTTCGCGGCGCCAGCCGGCGACCCGCTTGCGCAGCCCAAGGTAGGCGATCACGCCGGGGACGGTCGGCAGCCAGAAGGCGAAGACGCGGTAGGCCAGCACCGCGACGATCGCGAGGCTGCCGCTGACGCCGAAGGCGACGAAGGCGCCGATCATCCCGCCGTCGACGCCGCCGATCCCGCCCGGCAGCGGCAGCAGGTTGCCGAGCATCCCGACGAAGTACGCCTGCACGATGACGGCCATCGGCGGGGCGTCGCCGAAGGCGTGGAAGCAGGCCCACAGCACGGCGACGTTGAAGATCCACCAGGTCGCGACGCCGACCATCGCGCGGTCGGGATGGGCGGCCTTGTGGATCGCGAAGCGGATCCCGCCGCGCATCGACGCCGGCCCGAGCGCCAGCCGCCGCAGCCACTTCGCCGTCCGCGGCCGCCGCGGCGCCATCGCCTCCACGCGCGCGGGGAAGTCCTCCGGCACGAGCGCCAGCGGCAGCACGAGCGCGATCGCCAGCAGCCCGATCGCGGCCGGCACGATCGTCATGCCGAACGGGGCCGGGCCGGGGAAGAGGCCGGTCCGCAGGCCGATCCCGCAGACGATCATCGCCGCCACGTAGACGCCGTAGAGCAGGATCAGGAAGGCGATCATCCGCTCGGCGACCTCGCGGCGCTCCATCCCCGAGCGCCGCAGCGCCCAGGCCGTGACCGCGACGCCGCCGGCGCCGCCGGCGGCGAACAGGCGCGTCGCCGCCAGCCCGGCCATCGTCATCAGGTAGCTGTCGCGCAGCGTGATGCGCGAACGCGGCGGCACGTGAACGCCGTGGAACAACGCGACGTAGCTGGCCATCGAGAGGATCTCGAAGACGAGCGCCGCCGCCAGCCATGCGTGGTCTCCGTCGGAGACTCTCTTCCACGTGTCCTGCACGCCGCCGATCTTCGGCAGCCCGAAGTAGAGGAAGGCGACGACCGCGAGCACGAACACGACGGAGCCGACGACGCGCCGGCGCGTCATCGTGACGCTCGGCATCTCCTCGTCGTCGTCGTGCTCGGGCCCGGCGCCGTTGGGCGTGGCGATCGGAGCGGTCGACGCGCTCCCCCGCGCGTCGGCCCGCCGCTGGACGTCCCTGCCCATCCGGCCTACGCCCGCGCTCTTGCTTCGAGTGCCGAAACGACGCGCCCGGCGCGCAGCGCCAGCGGGGTGAGCTTCGGCGCGGCCGCCCGCACGCCCTCGGTCAGCGCGAGGCCGGCGAGCAGGTCGACGACGTAGTGCTCGCCGAGGTAGACGAGCGCCAGCCCGAGCGTCAGCGCGTAGGTCCAGCCGATCGCGCCCTCGACCACCCCGACCTCCCCGAGCAGGTGGGCGGCGTTGACGGACGTGGCGAAGTGCAGCGAGGGCATGGCGGCGAGGGGGTTGCCTCCGAGCAAAGAGTAGAGCGGCCCCCAGCGGTGCTTCCAGAACTGCTCGCCGTACTCGATCATCATCCGCCGCACGCGCGTCTCGTCGTGGTCCTCCAGGCGCCCTCTCGACGCGGCGTACCACGGCGGCGCCGTCGGCAGCAGGTGGTAGACGAGCGCGCCGAGGTCGAAGACGGCGTAGGTCGTGGCGGCGGCGCGCCCGAATCTCTCGCGTCTGCGGATCAGGACGTAGGCCGCCGCGACGTGCGGGACGGCGAACCAGACCCAGTGGCACCAGACCAGCACCTTCTCGCCGCGGCGGATGCTGCCAGGCGCCGACAGCAGCCGCTGGAGCCGCAGCGTCGGCGGCGTGCCGAGGCCGATCACCGTGTCGATCCTGACCGGGTAGTCGATGTGGACCCTGCGCTGGAGAGCCTCCGGGTCGTCGTGCGGCATCTCGTACGCCGCCAGGTAGGCCCACATCTGCAGCGCGCAGGCGGCGACGTCGCGCGTGCGCGAGCGCGGAACCGCCACGCACAGGGCGACCGGGGCGGCCGCTGACACCGCCAGCACGGCCGGTTTGGGCAGCCTGGCGCGACGGCGGATCACCGGGGCGGCGACGCCCGCTGCGACGATCGCCCATGCTGCGGCTCGGAGGGCCTTCGACTTCCGCAAAGCGCCGGGAGTATATGAGGGTCGTCTCACTTCGCCGTCTCAGGTGCGCGAGAGCGGGCACCTGCATCCCTCCCGCGACCCAGGATGCATGCCTCCCACCACCCACGATCGGCGCCGGTGTCGCATCGGCGCTCGTAGGATCCGGCCCCATGAGCGACTACGAGTTGGTCCACGCCTACGACACGGTGAACCTTCACCGTTCCGGCGGCGTGGCACGGATCGAGCTGAACCGTCCGCAGAAGATGAACGCCTGGGACACCCAGCTCGGGCTCGACCTGCGCGCCGCCGTCGACCGCACGAGCGCCGACGACGAGGTGCGCGCCGTGCTGCTCACCGGGGCCGGCCGCGGCTTCTCCTCCGGCGCCGACCTCTCGGCCGGCTTCGACCTGACGCCCGAAGGCCACCCCGACCTCCGCACCGTGCTCGTCGAGCGCTACGCGCCGATCATCACCAGCCTGCGCGCCGCGCCCAAGCCGGTGATCGCGGCCGTCGGCGGCGGCGCCGTCGGCATCGGCTGCTCGCTCGCGCTCGCCGCCGACCTGGTGCTCGCCGCCGAGTCGGCCTACTTCCTGCTCGCCTTCGTGAACATCGGCCTGGTCCCGGACGGCGGCGCCTCGGCCTTCATCCCCGCGCGGATCGGGCTGACCCGCGCGACCGAGCTGGCGATGCTCGGCGAGCGCCTGCCCGCGTCGAAGGCGCTCGACTGGGGCCTGATCAACGCCGTCCACCCCGACGCCGAGCTGGCCGGCGCCGCCGACGCGCTCGCGCAGCGGCTCGCCGCCGGCCCGACGCTGGCCCACGCCGGCGCGAAGCGACAGCTGAACGCGTGGGTCTACGAGGGCCTCGACAGGCAGCTCGCGCTGGAGGCCGAGACGCAACAGGAACAGGCCGCGACGAAGGACTTCGCGGAGGGCGCGGCGGCGTTCCTGCAGAAGCGAGCGCCGGAGTTCAAGGGTGTCTGACCAGGCGCGCAAGCAGGCAAAAGCCCGTCGCGACGGGGCTTTGAGCGATCCCATCTTCCGGAGCGGGGCACCTGGCGCTTCGCTCCGCCGCAACGTGGATAGAATCCGCGCCGCCTTGCGACCTGAAACTGCTTCCATTCGCCGCCGCGCTGTCGCGGCCCTGCTGCTCGCGACGATCGGATCGCTCGTCTTCGCCAGCGGCGCGTTCGCCGACTTCTTCACCCCTGAGTCGGGTGGCTCGCCGAACGCCGACCAGATCGACTCGCTGTACAAGATCATCCTCTACATAGCCATCGTGGTCTTCGTGGTGGTCGAGGGTGCGCTCTTCTACTCGCTCTGGAGATTCCGCGCCAAGAAGGGCGCGGTTGCTGCTCAGATTCACGGCAACACCCGTCTGGAGATCTCCTGGACGGTCGGCGCCGCCCTCATCCTCGTGGCTCTCGCCGCGGTGACGTTCTCGAAGCTCAGCTCGATCCAGGACCCGCCGAACAGCGACCCGGACGGTCTCGAGCTCGCCGACGGCGTGCTGACCGCCTCGGTCGACATGCCCAGACCGCCGAACGGCAGAGCGCTCGTCATCTGCGTGTCCGGCCGCCAGTACATCTGGCGCTACACGTACGGCGCCGACTGCCGGAGAAACCCCTTCGGTCTCGTCTACTCCTACGAGGAGATGGTCGTGCCGGCCAAGACGACCGTCGTCCTCGACATCGAGGCGACCGACGTCATCCACTCGTGGTGGATCCCGAAGCTCGGCGGCAAGTTCGACGCCGTCCCCGGCTACAAGAACTACACGTGGTTCAAGGCCCCGAAGGCCGGCGAGACCTACGTTGGTCAGTGCGCCGAGCTCTGCGGCCGCAACCACGCCGACATGACCGCCCGCGTCCGCGTCGTGACGCCGGACGAGTACACGGCCTGGCTCGACCAGCAGAGAAGAGACATCGCCGACGCCGATAGACAGGTTCAGGAGCTCCGCAGAGAGCTCTTCAGCGACGGCGACCTCAATTAGGAAAAAGGACCCAGACCGACCATGGCAACCACCGACTTCGCGACGCGTCCCGTGCCGCAGGTGCTCGCCCACGAGGTCCATGCCGAACGCACGCGCGCACGCTGGATCGACTGGCTGACCACCACCGATCACAAGAAGATCGGGATCATGTACATCGTCTCGTCGTTCGCCTTCTTCTTGATTGGCGGCATCGAGGCGCTGCTGATGCGGGTGCAGCTCGCCGTTCCGAACAACAACTTCCTCACGCCGGAACACTTCAACGAGCTCTTCACGCTCCACGGCACGACGATGATCTTCCTCTTCGTCGTACCGATCATGGCGGGCTTCGCGAACTACTTCCTGCCATTGATGATCGGCGCGCGAGACATGGCGTTCCCGCGCCTGAACGCGCTGTCGCTGTGGCTCCTGCTGTTCGGCGGCATCGTCTTCTACGCGTCGCTGCTGTGGCAGCCGCCGGAGGCCGGCTGGTTCTCCTACACCCCGCTCTCGAACGAGATGTACACGCCGAGCGGCGGTCAGGACGCGTGGATCTTCCTGATCCACATCACCGGCATCTCGTCGCTGGTCGGCGCGGTCAACTTCTACGCGACGATCGTGAACATGCGCGCGCCCGGCATGGGCTGGGGCCGCCTGCCGCTGTTCGTCTGGACGATCCTCATCTACGCGCTCCTGCTGATCCTGGCGCTGCCCGTGATCGCCGGCGCGGTGACGATGCTCCTGACGGACCGTCACTTCGGAACGCACTTCTTCGACCCGACCGAGGGCGGATCGCCAGTCCTCTGGCAGCACCTCTTCTGGTTCTTCGGCCACCCCGAGGTGTACATCATGATCCTGCCGGGCTTCGGCATCGTCTCCGAGGTCCTGCCGGTCTTCGCCCGCAAGCCGATCTTCGGCTACAAGGCGGTCGCCGCCTCGACCGCGGTCATCGCCTTCCTGGCGGCGCTCGTGTGGGCTCACCACATGTTCAGCGTCCCGGTGCCGACCGTCGTGCTCGGGTTCTTCATGTTGTCCTCGTTCCTGATCGCGGTGCCGACAGGCGTGAAGATCTTCAACTGGATCGCCACGCTCTGGCGCGGGTCGATCGTGACGGCCTCCCCGCTCTACTTCGCGGCCGGCTTCATCGCGATCTTCGTCATCGGCGGCATCACCGGCATCTTCCTCGCCGTCTTCCCCGTCGACTGGCAGCTGACCGACACGTACTTCGTCGTCGCTCACTTCCACTACGTGCTGATGGGCGGCGCGGTCTTCACCATCTTCTGCGGCCTCTACTACTGGTACCCGAAGATGACGGGCCGGCTGTGCAGCGAGCCGCTCGCGAAGGCCTCGTTCTGGGTGATGTTCGTCGGCTTCAACATGACGTTCCTCGTCCAGCACGCCGCCGGCCTCTCGGGCATGCCGCGCCGCGTCTACCAGTACCCGGCGGACGCCGGCCTGACGCTGTACAACCAGATCTCGACGGTCGGCTCGTTCGTGCTCGGCGTCGGCATCCTGATGTCGGTCTGGAACTTCGTCCGCAGCTGGAAGACCGGCGCGGTCGCGGGCCCGGACCCGTGGAAGGGCAACACGCTGGAGTGGTTCACCCAGTCGCCCCCGCCGGTCAACAACTTCGACGAGATCCCGCGTGTCCGCTCCGTCGAGCCGATGAAGGACATCCGCCGTCAGGTGGAGCGCCAGTCCGGCATCGAGCACGATCAGGTCACGCAACCGTCGACGACCGCGTAGGCTCTCCCTGGTGGAAGCGTCGCGCGTCACCTCTCCCGTCAAGCCGACGCACGCCCTCAGCGGCGTGCGTCGGGTCGTTGCGGACTACGTCACGCTGACGAAGCCGCGCGTTCAGCTGCTGCTGCTGCTGACGACCGTGGCGACGATGGAGATCGCCGGCAACCCGTCGCTCGGCCTGATCGTGCTGACGGTCATCGGCGGGTACCTGTCGGCCGGCGGCGCGGGCGCGATCAACCACTGGTACGACCGCGACATCGACGCGAAGATGGCCCGCACGGCGACCCGGCCGATCCCGTCGGGCCGCGTCAGCCCGCGCGCGGTGCTGATCTACGGCATCGGGCTGCAGGTCGCGTCGTTCGTGCTGCTGTCGCTGACCGTCAACCTGCTCGCGGCCCTCTTCGCGCTCGCCGGCTTCCTCGGCTACGTCTTCATCTACACGCTGTGGCTGAAGCGCTCGACGCCGCAGAACATCGTGATCGGCGGCGCCGCCGGCGCCGTCCCGCCGCTCGTCGGCTGGGTCGCGACGACCGGCTCCTTCGATCCGGCCGCGCTCTATCTGTTCGCGATCGTCTTCTACTGGACGCCGCCCCACTTCTGGGCGCTCAGCCTTCGCATGAAGGACGAGTACGCGGCGGTCGGCGTGCCGATGCTGCCGGTCGTGCGCGGCGAGGAGGAGACCCGCCGCCAGATCACGCTGTACACCTTCCTGCTCGTCGCAGTCACCTTCCTGCCGTTCGCGGGCCAGCTGTTCGACGGCATCTACGCCGTCAGCGCGGCGGTGCTCGGCGGCTGGTTCCTGTGGCTCGCGGTGAGACTCCAGCGCAACCCGGACCGCGGCGCGGCGCTCAAGCTGTACCTCTTCTCGATGCTCTACCTCGCGCTGCTGTTCGCCGCGATGGTGGCCGACGTGAAGCTGTAGACCCCATACACTCTGCCCTTCCCCACCCCGACACCGAACTGGAACCATGGACCGACGTCTCGCTCGTAAGAACATCCGCTCGGCGCTGATCGCCACGGCCGTCTGCGTCTTCATGTTCGGCGCGTCGTTCCTGGCCGCCGCGATCTACATCTCCTAGTCATGAGCCAGATCCAGCCTGAGCAGACTCCGCCGCCCGTCGGCGAGGAGATCCATCTTCCCGGCCCGTCGCTGCTGCCGTTCTTCAACGCGGTCGGCATCACGGTCGCGATCATCGGCATCACGACCAGCATCTACGTCCTGGTCGTCGGCCTGCTGATCTTCCTCTACACGACGGTCCGCTGGATCGCCGACACCCGCCGCGACATCGCTCACCTGCCGCTCGAGCATTCGCACGGCCCCGGCGACCACCACTAGGCGGTCACACCACCTCCCGCCGCAACAGCGGCAACGCGAACGGCGCCCGACGGGCGCCGTTTGTCGTTCTGCCCTCGACAGCGGACCGCGCCGCAACCGGCGCGAGGGTCGCCCCCGCGACCTCGCCGCGCGCGACCGCAGCGGCGACTCCCTCTGCGAGCGGCGCCCCCACGACGCCGCTCGCCACTGCTTCTGTCCGACCGTCGCGCAGACGGCCGGTTGTGCTTGATGGGCGCCGGTCCCGCTCGGCTAGCGGGCCGCCGCCGCGCCGCCGGCGAGCGGGACGGCGCAGACGGCGCCGTCCTCCGTCCAGCAGCGAACGACATCTCGCATCGAGAGCACGCCGACCAGCTCTCCGCCCTCGACCACGATCAGGTGGCGGAAGCCGCCGCGCACCATCTCGCAGGCCGCCTGCTCGAGCGACCAGTCGGGGGCCGCGAAGACGAGGTCGCTCGTGAGGTGGTCGGCGACCAGCTCACGGTCCGGATCGAGCCCGCGCCCGAGCGCGGCGAGCACGTCGCGCTCGGTGAGCAGTCCAGGCCCGGGCTGCTCCGGATCGAGCACGATGGCGGATCCGACCCTCTTCGCGTGCATCTGCTCCGCCGCCTCCCTGAGCGTGTGGCCAGGGCCGACGGTGAGCGACGTGGCCGACATCCCCTCGCGTACCTGCATCGCCGCCTCCGTGGTCGCTTGCAACGATTGCATCAAGCATAACCCGTCCTCCCCGTCCCGACACGCTTTCCGTGGACGGGTGGCTTTCCGCCTGCACGTGCCCGGTTTCGAATCACCGCAAGCATCGGCGTACCCAAAAGGCTCGGGTGCGCCAGGATGATGCAAATGCGCCACCGAGACCATCCAAAACTGGTCCTCGCTCCGTATCTCTGATCGGTGCCAACGCAACGACCAGGAACAGTCCGCCACCGCACGCAGCTCTACAACGAGGCCGTGCGGATCGTCGAGGCCGAATACGCCTCCGACCTCGAGCTCGACGACATCGCGCGCCGCGTGGCGTCGTCGCGCCGTCAACTCCAGCGAGCGTACGCCGAGATCGGCGGCACGACCTTCCGCGAGCATCTCACGAGAGTGCGCATGGAGCGCGCCGCCGAGCTGCTCGCGAACGGGTCGCTGACCGTCCGCGAGGTCGCGCGGCGCGTCGGCTATCGGCAGCCCGCGCAGTTCGCGAAGACCTTCCGCCGCCATCTCGGCAGCGTGCCGTCGGCCTACCGGGCGCGCGCCCGGGAGAACACGCCGCCGCCCACGCAGCGCGCGGCCTGACGGCCTTTCCACTCGCTCGACGTCGATCGGCGCGCCGGTTACGAGACCGACGCGCCGATACCCCGCGGCCCGCGATCCCATGCCCTGACGGGCGATTCCGGTCTTCCTCCCGACCACGTTTGCGGTACGTCGGTCGACTCGCTTAGGATCGGCAGCGGAGAGAAGGTCCACCGCGGCAGCGAGGAGACTCACGCGTGCGCAGACATCCGGTCGCACAGATGGTGATCGTCGGTGCAATCGCTTCGGCGATCGGCATCGTGATCGCTCTCGTCATCGACTGGTTCCCGGCTGACGCCGCCGAGCAGGCCGGGCCGATCGACACGCTCTACGACGTGCTGATGATCGTGTCGGTCCCGGTCTTCGTGCTCGTGACGACGGTCACCCTGTTCGCGGTCTGGCGCTTCAGAATGCGGCCCGGCCAGGAGAACGAGGACGGCCCGCCGATCCACGGCAACACCCGCCTCGAGGTGATCTGGACCGCGGTCCCGGCGATCCTGCTCGTGTCGCTCTGCAGCTACGCCTACGCGGTGCTGGTCGACATCGAGGAGAAGCACGACGACCAGCTCGTCGTGCACGTGACCGGGCAGCAGTTCGCGTGGAGATACAGATACCCGCAGCCCGGCGGCAGAGCGATCGAGACGACGGCCCTCGTGCTGCCGAAGGACCGCCCGGTCCTGTTCAAGGTCCACGCGGAGGACGTGATCCACGACTTCTGGGTTCCTGCCTTCCGCGTGAAGATCGACGCCGTCCCCGGCATAACGACCGAGGTCCGCGCGACGCCGACGAAGCTGGGCAGATACCCGGTCGTCTGCGCCGAGCTGTGCGGCCTCGGCCATGCCGTGATGCGCTCGTCCGTCAGGGTCGTCACGCCGGCCGCGTACGACAGATGGCTGCAGGAGCAGACCGCTCCCGCCGGCGGCGAGGCGACCGGTGGCGCGACCGCCGGCGGCGAGGGCGAGGCCGGCGGTGGCGGCGGCGCGGACCTCGCGGCGCTGGGCAGAGAGACCTTCGTCTCCAACTGCGGCAGCTGCCACACGCTGGCGGACGCCGGCACCAGCGGCGCGGCTGGCCCCGACCTGACGACGGCGCTGAGAGGCCAGGACGAGGCGACGCTCAGAGAGGACATCGTCGCCCCCGACGCCAGAATCACCGAGGGCTACCAGGCGGGTGTGATGCCCGACAACTTCGCGGAGACACTGTCAGCAGAGCAGATCGACGGGCTCGTCGCCTACCTCGCGAGCGTCTCGAGATGACGGAGGAGACCAGCAGATGACCGCAAAGCTCCGCGCTCCCGGTTGGTATCGCTCAGGGCTGTTCCTGCTGCTCGGGATCGCGTTCTCCTGGGTGCTCGTCGGCGTCGGCCGCCTGGCGATGGACTACCCGAACGCGTGGACCGACGGCGAGGCGATCACGACGGTCTCGCTGATAGCGGCGCCGCTTTTCTTCCTGGTCGGCCTCGGCTGCTTCGACTACTGGTTCTACTGGGCGTCGGGCCGCCCGACCCGGGCCGAGGACCACTCCTCGCACGGCGCGGAGAGCTGGAAGGACTACTTCCGCGTCAACACCGATCACAAGGTGATCGGCATCCAGTACATCTGCACGTCGTTCTTCTTCATGTTCGTCGGCGGCCTGATCGCGATGCTGATGCGGGCCGAGCTCGCCCAGCCGGGGATGCAGTTCGTCGACACCGCGACCTTCAACGGCCTCTTCTCCGTCCACGCGGCGCTGCTGATCTTCCTGTTCGTGATCCCGATCTTCGCCGGGATCGCCAACTACGTGCTGCCGCTGATGATCGGCGCCCCGGACATGGCCTTCCCGCGCCTGAACGCGCTGTCGTTCTGGCTGCTGCCGGTCGCGGGCGTGATGCTGAGCGCGAGCTTCTTCGCGCCCGGGGGCGCCTTCGCCAGCGGCTGGACCGCCTACGCGCCGCTGTCGACCGAGATGCCGCTCGGCCAGGTCTTCTTCACCGTCGGCGTCCAGTTCGCCGGCGCCGCGTCGATCGCGACGGCGCTCAACTTCCTGGTCACGATCATCACGATGCGCGCGCCGGGGATGAGCTTCTTCCGGATGCCGCTGCTGGTGTGGGCGAACTTCGCGACGTCGCTGCTGGTCGTGATCGCGACGCCGTTCATCGCCGCCTCGCAGTTCTTCGTCCTGCTCGACCGGGCGCTCGGCTTCAACTTCTTCGACGCCTTCGTCGGCGCCGGCAAGGACGGAAGCGTGCTGATGTACCAGCACGTCTTCTGGTTCTACTCCCACCCGGCGGTCTACATCATGATGCTGCCGGGCTTCGGGATCATCTCCGAGATCATCTCGGTGAAGGCGCGCAAGCCGATCTTCGGCTACCGCATGATGGCGTTCTCGCTGCTCGCGATCGTCGTGCTCGGCTTCACCGTCTGGGCCCACCACATGTTCGTCTCGGGCATGCACGCGTGGATCCGCGTCCCGATGATGATCACGACGGCGATCATCGCCGTCCCGACCGGCATCAAGATCTTCTCGTGGCTGGCGACGATGTGGCGCGGCGTCCTGCGCCTCGACACGCCGATGCTGTTCGCGCTCGGCTTCCTGACGACCTTCACGCTCGGCGGGATCAGCGGCGTGATGCTGGCGATGATCCCGTTCGACATCTACGTCTCGGACACGTACTTCATCGTCGCCCACATCCACTACGTGCTGTTCGGCGGCTCGATGCTGACGATCTTCGCCGGCATCTACTACTGGTTCCCGAAGATGACCGGGCGGATGTACGACGAGCGGCTCGGCAAGATCCACTTCTGGGCGACGTTCGTCTTCTTCAACGTCACCTTCGCGCCGATGCACCTGCTCGGGCTCGACGGCATGCCGCGCCGGGTCGCCGACTACGCCGAGCAGTACGCGACGCTGAACCTGCTCGTGACGATCGCCAGCTTCATGCTCGGCCTCAGCATGCTGGTCTTCCTCTACAACATGGTCGCCAGCTGGCGCGGCGGCCCGCGTGCGGCGGCCAACCCCTGGCGGGCGCTCACGCTCGAGTGGCAGGTCTCCTCCCCGCCGCCGATCTTCAACTTCGACGCCGTCCCGACCGTCGTCGGCGGCCCGTACGAGTACGGGGTGCCGGGCGCCGTCCACGGCATCTTCCAATCGCCCGCAGAGGCGAAGCCGACCACTGCCGGCTCCGTCGCGACGTCACCGACCAGAGAGTGAGGTGAAGCGCACCATGGCCAGAAGAGTCCTCGTGGTCGCGAACGAGACCCACGGCGGCACCAACCTCGTCGAGGCGATCCGCGCCCGGCACGAGGCCGGTGACGCCGAGTTCATCGTGATCGCGCCACAGAACCGCCCGCATTCCGGCTACGTCATCTACGACGAGGCCGTCCGCGACGCCGCCCGCTGCCGCGTCGAGGCGACGCTCAGCGCGCTGCGCGAGCACGGCATCGAGGCGACCAGCGACGTGATGGACCCCGACCCGTACACCGCCACGATCGACGCCGTGCGCGAGTACCGGGTCGACGAGATCATCATCTCGACCCATCCCGAGACCCGCTCGGGATGGCTCCGTCACGACCTGATCGAACGGGTGCAGAACGCGACCGGGCTGCCGGTCGAGCACGTCGTCGTCGACCTCGCCGCCGACAGAGGGCCGGTCACGCACACGCTGATCGTCGCCAACAAGACGGCGAGAGGCGAGCCGCTGTTCGAGGAGCTGCGCAGACGTGCGGCCGAGTCGCCCCACCGCTTCACGGTGATCGTGCCGCAGGAGGGCGGCCACGGCCACCACACCGGCCAGGCGCGCGAGCGGCTCCACGCGCTGCTGGAGCGGCTCAGAAGAGACGGCATATCGGCCAGCGGCGGCATCGGAGACCCCGATGCCTACGCCGCGGTCGCCAACGCGCTGCAGTTCTACCGCGTCGACGAGGTGATCATCTCGACGCTGCCGCGGATGCGCTCGCGCTGGATGCGCTCGAACCTGATCGACCGCGTCCGCAAGATCACCGCCGCCCCGATCACCCACATCGAGGTCGACGTCGGCGCCGAGGAGTCCGCAGCGAGTGGAGCGAAGGCCGCCTGATGGAAGCCGCCTCCGCCTCCTCTTCGCTGCACCACGCCGGCGAGGCCGCGCATCACGGCCCGCCGGAGGCGCATCGGAGCTCCCGCGTGGATCCGCAGATGCTCGGGATGCTGCTGTTCATCATCTCCGAGATCATGGTCTTCGGGGCCTTCTTCACGGCCTACTTCTTCATCCGGGTCGTGGACGGCAACCCCTGGCCCGCGGAGGGGACGGAGCTTCCGAAGGCGATCGCCGGCGTCAACACCGCGATCCTGCTCTCCTCCTCGGTGACCCTGCACTGGGCGCTCGAGGCGATCAAGCGCGGCAACCGCCCGGCGTTCAAGGCCGGCATGGCGACGACCTTCCTGCTCGGCGCCTGCTTCCTCTTCATCCAGATCAACGAGTACGTCCACGTCGGCTTCGCCCCGTACGACAGCGCGCAGGCGTCGGTCTTCTACGGCTTGACCGGCCTCCACGGAGCGCACGTCGCGCTCGGCCTGCTGCTCCTCCTGATCGTGACGGTGCGCGCCTTCCGCGGGCACTTCTCGCCGCAGGCGCATCGGGGCGTCGAGGTGCCGGGGATCTACTGGCACTTCGTCGACGTGATGTGGGTGATCGTCTTCTCGACGGTCTACCTGCTGTAGGAGGCGGAGCGATGCTCAACCCGCTGCGCTCGGAGCAGGAGGCCTTTCGCTTCCTGCTCTACGTCCTCCTCGCGGTCGTCGCCGTCGTCGCGCTCGTGCTGCTGGCACGCGTGCTGACGTGAACCCTGACGGTCGCGGCCCGCGGCCGTACCTTCCGTGACGATGGAGTTGGCGTTCGATCCCGTCGTGATCGTCCTGACGCTGCTGGCGTGCTGGCTGTACGTGCGCGCGCTCGGCATCGTGGCGCGCCGCAACCTCCACGTCCCCGCTGGACAACAGGCCTGCTGGTGGATCGGGATCGCGCTGCTGACGGTCGCCCTCAACGGCCCGATAGACGCCTACGACGACCAGCTGTTCAGCGCCCACATGGCCCAGCACCAACTGCTCGGCGATCTCGCCGCGCCGTTCCTGCTGGCGGGGATGCGGGCGCCGGTCCTCTTCTTCTTCCTGCCGCGCCCGGCGCTGGTCCTGCTCGCCAGACAGCGCTGGCTGCGGCGCGCGTTCCGGTTCCTGCGCAGACCGCTGGTCGCGCTGCCGCTGTACGTGCTCGTCGTCTACGCCTGGCACGCCGGCTTCCTGTTCGAGGCGGCCGTGCGTGAGCCGGTCGTCCACGCGCTCCAGCACGAGAGCTTCTTCCTCGCCAACGCGCTGCTGTGGTGGCCGGTGCTGGAGCCGGCGAAGCGGCGGATGCCCGGTCAGCTGTGGAAGATCGGCTACATCTTCGCCGCGCGGATGTCGACGATGTTCCTGGGGATGATGTTCGTCTTCGCCAGACCGATCCTCTACGCGGGCGTCTACGGCACGGCCGAGCGGCCGCTCGGCTTCTCCCCCAGATTCGACCAGCAGACCGCCGGCGGCATGATGATGACGCTCGACATCGTGATCATGCTCGCCGCGCTGATCTGGTTCTTCTGGCTCGCCTCCCAGCAGGAGGACCGCGATCAGGCGGCGGCCGAGCGGAGCGCGAGAGCGCGCACGGCGCACTGAGCGCCAGGCGGACGGATCGCCGTGGCTGGCGCGGACACAGCGAGCGCTGCGGGCGCCAGCCCGTGAGCGACCGAGGACAAAGCCAGGCGCGGCGACGCGCCCGCCTGGTCATCTGACGGTGAGGGTGCCCTCCATACCGCCCTCGCGGTGGCCGGGGAGCGTGCAGTAGAACGTGTATCTGCCGGGTCTCACGTCGACCGAGATTCTCGACACGCCGCCGCCGGAGACCGTCTCCCCCTTCGCCAGCTCGGGACCGTCGGCCCCCTCCTGCAGCGCGATGTCATGCGGGACGGTCGACTCGTTGACGGAGTCGATCTCGAGCGGGCCGGCCGGCGCGGTCGCCTCGCTGACGGTGTAGGCGAGCTGGCCGCCCGGGTCGGCGGGAATCGCGAGTCTGCCGTTCTCGGCGGTCGCGCTGCTCTGCTCCGCTCTTCTGACGGCGGCCGCGAGCGCGCCCTCGTCCTCGCCCGGGTTCGCCGCCGCCTGCCCGACGTAGGCGGCGACGTCGATCGCGTTCTGGCCGGTGACGATCTTCGCGGGCATCTGCGAGTTCGGGTAGAGGATCTGCTCGTGCACGACCCCTCTGACGGTGTCGCGGCCGAAGCCCTCCGACAACGACTGCGCGAACGCGGCGTCGAGGTCGGGTCCGGCCGTTCCTCTCGTGCCCGCGCGTGCGAGCGTGTGACAGGCGCCGCATCTCTCGACGAACAGCTGCTTGCCGTGGACGACGTCCGCGCGCGACTCCTTGAGATCGTCACCACCGCAGCCGGCCAGCCCGACGACGAGCGCCGATGCCGCGACCGTGGCGACGAGTGTTCCTCGTCTCCGTCGGCTCATCCTCATCGTCCGACCCTATCCGAGGCGCGGGACGAGAATCCAGTGTCTACCGCGCGGAGGTCCGCACGGGCGCGGGCAGGGTTTCGAGTCTGCCCTCGGCGGCCGCGATCACCCCGCGCGCGACCCCCTCCCACGACCACCGCTCGCGCGCGGTCGCGACCAGTGCCGCGCGGGTCCGCTCGCGCAGGGCGGCGGGCGCGCCGAGCCATCCGGTCACGCGCGCGGCGATCGCTTCGACCGCCCCGTCTCCGACCGGGAACGCGAGCCATCCGTGCGCCTCGGCCGGGACCGCCGCGGCGAGCGCGCCGGCGACCTCGGCGAGGCCGGAATGGGCGGCGCAGACGGGGAGCGCCCCGCAGGCCGCCGCCTCGGCGGCGACCATCCCGAACGCCTCCGGGAAGGTGCTGGGAACCACCTGCGCCGCGCACGCCGGCAGCAGGTCGGCGAGCTCGTCGTGCTCCAGCCGCCCGGTCAGGACGACCCGCTCCGGCAGCGTCACGGCCGCCGCGAGGTAGCGCTCGCGCAGCTCGCCGCCGGCGGCGAGGCGATCGAGGAAGGCGCGGAGGTGGGCGAGCGGTCTGCCGGCCGGCCCGCCCTCGGCGGCGCGCCCTTCGGCGGCGAGCGCGCCGACCGCGTCGAGGTCGCCGACGGCGAGCGCGGCGAGCAGCCGCTCGAGCGCCGGCCGGTAGGCGCCGAAGCCGACGACGGCCAGACGCGCTCGCGGCTGCTCCGCGAGCACGAGCGGCCACGCGGCGAGCAGCAGGTCGACGCCCTTGGAGACGATCAGCTTCCCGACGTAGGCGACGAGCGGGTCCTCGGCCGGCGCCTCGACGAGCCGCTCCAGCGCCCGGGCGGCCTCATCGGCGTCGCGGTCGAAGGAGGAGGGCGGCGCGGGTGCCGCGGCGGGGCCGGGCGTGGTCTCGGTGTCGGGGGCGGGCGCCGGTGGCGGGCCGGCGCGCGGCGCGTCGTCGTCGGGGGCGGGCGCCGGTGGCGGGCCGGCGCGCGGCGCGTCGTCGTCGGGGGCGTGCGCCGGGGTCGGCTTCGCGGCGGGCGGCGCTGGGCGGGCGCCGTCGGAGAGCGGCTCGCCCGGCGCACCCGCGGCGGCGGGATCGGCGATCACTCCGTCGGGCAGCGCGCCGGCGCTCGCCGCCGCTGCCGCCGCCTCCGCCAGCGCGCCGGCCAGGCGCGCCAGCCCGGCGCGCGCCTCCGTCGGCGGCCGCGGCGCGAAGCGGGCGACGTCGACGCCGGGCGGGCCGAGCCGCGTGCGCTCCGGCAGGCCCGGCTCCTCCACGGTCGCCCACAGTCGCTCGGCGGTGTGGCGCGAGCCGACGAGCACGCCGCGGGCGCCGGCGATCCCCTCGCGCGCCGGCGCGAGGAACCGCTCCGGATGCCGCGCGACGGTGTACTCGAGCGCGCTGCCGTGGATCTTGACGGCGTAGGGCGTCGCGCCGAGCGCCCGCCGCACGATCAGCGGCCCCATGACGAGATGGTTGGCGAGCGCGGCGTCGGGCGCTGCGCGCGCGACCACCTCGCGCACCGCCGCGACGTTGCCCTCGACGTAGGCGGCGAGCTCGGCGTCGGTGAGCTGCGGGTACGGGCGCGCCTCGACCGCCTCGTAGCGATCGGCGACGTAGACCGGGAGGATCCCGCCGGGCAGCGCGGGGCGGTAGACGGCGCAGCGGACCGGCTCGCGCAGCGTTCTGACTCGCAGCTCGCCGGCGTCCCAGTCGCCGACGGCGTCGACGAACGGCAGGCGCGCCGGATCGCGGTCCTGGCAGACGAGATCGACGACGTGGCCGAGTCGCACGAGCGCCGCCGCGAGCTCGGCGTTGTAGACGTTCGAGCCCGTCCCGCCGAGCAGATAGCCGTGGAAGAGCAGCAGGCGCATCCCGCAGCAAGCGTATCCGCGCCGCCGCCCGCCGAACCGCCGCCCGGCGGAGCCGTCGAGCCCGGTCCGTTGGTAGCATCACGGCCCGTGAGCCTTCATCAGCGTTATCGCATGCGGACGCCCTCGACGGGGCGCGAGATCATCCTCCAGGCCGAGCCGGGGCGCACCTACCTCGACCGCGAGACCGGCGAGGAGCTCGAGGTCGTCGCCCAGCTGCTGCCGCTGGCGCCGACGCCGTCCGACCTGCCGTGGACCGTGGACAACCTCCGCATCTGCAACTGGTGCAATCAGTTCGCCCAGAAGGACCTCAACGACTGCCCGACCTGCGGGCGCCGCATGGCCCCGCTCGACCGCTGAGCCGGTCGCACTCGCGCTCGTGCCTCGTCGCACGCCCACGCTCCGACTGATCACAGCTCTCACGCTCGGCGTGCTGCTCTCCGCCGGGCTCGCGGCCTGCGGCGGCGGCTCCGACGTCGCCGCGACGCTCGAGACGCCGCCGTTGACCGTGCCCACCGGCGCGGCGCTGCCGGCGTCGGCCTCAACGACGCCGTCGACCTCCGCGACGACGTCGACGACCGCGACCACGCCCGGGACGACGTCGTCCGACACGGGCGGCTCCTCCGACACCGGCTCGGTCGACAGCTCCGGTGGCGCGACCGACAGCGGCAGCGTCTCCTCCGGCGGCACCGGCGGGACGACCGGCGGCGGCACCGGCGGGACGACCGGCGGCACGACGGGCGGGGACACCGGCGGGACGACCGGCGGCGGTGACACGACCGGCGGCGGCACCGGCGGGACCACCGACGGCACGACCGGCGGCGGCGCCGCCCCCGGTGGCGGCAGCACGACCGGCGGCGGTGGCGGCACGACCGGCGGCGGCACGAGCAACCCCGGCGGCGCCTCCGGCGACACCGACGCCTTCTGCCAGCAGAACCCCGGCGCCTGCTGATCGACGCGCGGCCCGCTCGCCGCGCACTCCCGTCAGCGCGACTCCGCTCGTCCGCTCGCGGCCCGCTCCCGCAGCGCGTCGTCCGGTCCCGTCAGCGCGTCGTCCGCTCCCGCGCTCGGCCCGCTCCCGTCAGCGCGTCGTCCGCTCGCGCTCGCGCCGCTCCGGCACGCCGCGGCGTTCGACGCGCTGCGGCCGCGACGCGGCGTGGTCGCGGATGCGGACCGGCCATGGACCTGCATCCGCCAGCGGCGCTCTGACGCCCGGCCCCTTGGGCCGCGGCGGAGTCGGGTCGGGCGGCGGGTCGTCGTCCCAGCCGTCCCAGTCGCGCCAGTCGTCGTCGGGCTCGTCGCGGTGACGGAAGTACCAGACGAGCCACACGACCATCCCACCGAGGTCGAGCACGCGCATCCCCACGAGGAAGATCCAGCCGGCGGTGCTCACACGGCGATGCTACTCCCGGACGACGCGGCGGCGGGCGCGCGCGGTCGGCGATCCGACCGCGCGAGCGCACGAGCCGAGCGCACGGGCGCCCGGCTCGCCGATGACGGTCAGCGGCGCTTCTTCGCCGCCCGTCTCGCCGCGGATCTTCTCGCGGCCGGTCTTCTGGTGGCTCTCGGGACCTTCGGCGTCGAGATCATCGTCGCCGTGTAGGTCAGCTTCGCCGTCTGGTAGAGGCACTTGTACTGCGCCTCGCTGCCGACGGTCAGCTGCGCGGTCTGCATCGTGAGCATCTGCTCGTCGCCGCATCTCGATCTGCGGCTCGCGCGCCAGCCGTTGGTCTTGTCGAGGTTGACGGCCAGCACCGGCGCCCACGTCGGCACGGTCAGCGCGATCACGTCGCCCTTTCTGACCGGCAGCGTCGTCTCGAGCGGGAACTGGACCGTTCTGCCGAGCCACGGCGTGATGCGGATGACCTCGCTCTGCGCGCTCGCGGTGTAGAAGCGCTTCGGCTTCTGTCTCGACGTCTGGCTGAGCACCGTGATCTGCACGCGCGGCGTGCCGCCGTAGGTGCGGTTGAAGAATCTGATCTGTCTGTCGGTCAGCGAGCCGAGCTGGAGCGTGAACGCGACGATGCGACCGTCGGTCGGGATCGTGGTCGGGTACGTTCTGCCGGCCGTGTTGACCTGGAGCGCCGTCGTGCGCGTGACGACGAAGCAGGAGTCCGGGCAGCTCGTGGTGACGGGGACCGTGCTCTCGCCGATCTCGTAGATCTTCGCCGAGGCGATGGGAGCGGCCACGCCGAGCGCGCACAGCGACGCGACGAGGCCGAGGAGGATGCGCTTCATGTGCTCATTCAACACGAACACGCGGCGCAAGTAGCGCTCCCGCACCGGCGGGAGGCGCGCCAGGAGGACGGTGCGGCGGCCGCGCGAGCAGCCGCCGCGGCTGCCGCCCTCTAGAGCTTCATCACGTTGACGGCCTTCGGCCCCTTGTCGCCCTGCTCCTCCTCGTAGGAGACCTTCGAGCCCTCGGCGAGCGAGCGATAGCCCTCCCCCGAGATCCCGGAATAGTGGACGAAGAGGTCGCGACCGCCGTCATCGGGGGTGATGAACCCGAAGCCCTTGTCGTCGCTGAACCACTTGACCGTACCCGTTGCCATTGCGCCCCCGAGGACTGCAAGCCGGCCGCTGCCGGCAGGTTCCACCGGGCCGGACGCCCGGTCTTGCTGCAAGAAAGTCAACCGCACCGGCCGGGTCGCGCGCAAGTGGCAATCGTCATCACCGCCGACGCGCCAGTCGGTTGCCCCAGTCGGACGGGCGCTATCCGAGCAGCTGAGCGGCGGCCATCGCGATCTCGTCGGGATCGCCCTGGGCCGGGATCCACGGGAGCTTCAACGGGTCGTCGGCGTAGCGCGGGATCACATGCAGGTGGAAGTGGAAGACCGTCTGCCACGCCGCCGAGCCGCACGAGTTGATGAGGTTGACGCCGTCGGCGCCGAGCCGCTCCTTGACGCGTCCCGCGACCGCTCTGCCGGCGCGCACGACCGCCTCGAGGTCCTCCGCGGGGATCTCCAGCAGGTCCTGCGCGTGGTTGCGCGGGACGACGAGCGTGTGGCCGTAGGTCGCCGGCGCTATGTCCATGAACGCGACCGTGCGCTCGTCCTCGCGCACGATGCGGGCCGGCAGCTCGCCGGCGATGATCTTGCAGAAGATGCAGTCGTCGGATGTGGTGGGCACGCGCCGAGCATATCGGTAGCCTGGACGCACTCGTGCCCGACCGTCGCCACCTTCGTGACGCGATCGCTCACCTCGCGTCGATCGACCGTCCCTCCGCCTCGCCCGGCGAGCTCGAAGCGGCGCGGTGGATCGCGGCGCAGCTGTCGGAATGGGGCTGCACCGCGCGGGTCGAGGAGGAGCGCGCCAACGGCGGCTACTGGTTCCCGCTCGGCGTCCCCGCCGCCCTCGCCGGCGTGGCGGGCCTGACGGCGCTCCGCGGCGGTCGCGGCGGCCGGATCGCGGCGACGGCGCTCGGCGCCCTCTCCGCCGCGGCGATCTACGACGACGTCAGCGGCGGCTCGCTGTGGTTCCGGCGCCGCTTCCTGCCGAAGCGCCCGACCTGGAACGTCGTCGCCGAGACCGGCGACGTCGAGGCCGACCGCACCGTCGTCTTCGTCGCCCACCACGACGCCGCCCACTGGGGGATCCTCTTCCACCCCGGCGTGCTGCCGCTGGTGGCGAAGGTCGCCCCGTCGCTGCTGGAGCGCAGCAACACCTCGCCGCCGCTGATGGCGCCGGTCTTCGCCGGGCCGACGCTCGTCGCGCTCGGCGCGCTGACCGGCAGCAGACGGCTGCTCGCAGCCGGCGCGACCGTCTCGCTCGGCACCGCCGCCGTGATGGCCGAGATCGGCTCGCGCGACGCGGTTCCGGGCGCGAACGACAACCTGACCGGCGTCGCGACGCTGATCGGCGTCGCCACCGAGCTGGCCGAGCGGCCGCTGGAGGGGCTGCGGGTCCTGCTCGTCTCGACCGGCTCGGAGGAGGGCTTCATGGAGGGGATGCAGGCGTTCGCCGCGCGTCACTTCCCCCACCTCCCGCTCGACCGCACGCACGTCGTCTGCGTCGACACGGTCGGCTCGCCCGAGCTGACGCTGATCGAGGGCGAGGGCATGCTGCGGATGCGCGAGTACCCGGACGACTTCAAGGAGCTGGTCGCCGACTGCGCGCGCCAGAGCGGCGTCGAGCTGCGCCGCGGCCTGCGCTTCCGCAACGCGACCGACGGGCTGATCGCGCTGAAGGCCGGCTACCCGACCGCGACGATCGGATCGGTCACGCCGCACAAGGTCCCGGCCAACTACCACTGGCCGACGGACACCGCCGAGAACGTCGACCACTCCAGCGTCGACGACGCCGTCACCCTCTGCACCGCGATCGCCCGCCGGCTCGCCGGCAGCGGCGACGCGCACACGACGGCGAGCGCCGCGTCGGCGTAGCGCCGACGGCGCGCCCGCGTTCAGCCCTCGGCGACGCGCGCGCGCTCGTCGAGCACGCGCCGGGCGTGGTCGACCGCCTCCTCGCGCGTCGCGACCTCGCCGGCGTACTGCGCCGCCTCCAGCTCGCCGAGCAGCTCGCCGAGCAGCGGGCCGCGGGCGATCCCGAGCGCGTCGGCCAGCTCGTCGCCGCGAATCAGCGGCGAGGGCCTGTCGCCAGCCTCCCATGCCAGCGCGGGCCCGATCAGCTCGCGCGCGAGGTCGAGGTGCTTGGCGATCGCCTCCTCCGACTTGCGGCCGCGCGTCGCGAGGCGGTCGGCGACCGACAGCAGCGAGACGTCGACCTCGACCGGCTGGCAGCGCCGCAGGTAGCCGTGGACCTGGCGTCTGGAGAGCGGCCGCTCGTGGACGAGGAAGCCGAGTCGCAGGTGGTGGAGCGCCAGCGCCGCGACGTGTGCGCGCAGCCGCTCGCTCGTTCTCAGCCGCGTCAGGATCGCGCGCGACAGCTCGGCGCCCTGGCGGTCGTGGTCGAAGAAGGTGACGCGGCCGCCCTCCAGCTCGCCGCGTGTCTGCGGCTTGGCGATGTCGTGCAGGAGCGCGCCGAAGCGCAGCGCCGTCCCGCGCGTCAGCTCGTCGGAGAACGGCTGCGCCAGCAGCTCGCTCAGCGCCGTGCCGTGGTCGGCGCCGAACAGCGCCGCCGGATCGCGCTCGATCGCGACCGTCTCGGCCAGCACCGCGAGCGTGTGGTCGTGGACGTCGAGGTGGTGGTACCGGCTCTGCTCGACCCCGCGCAGTGCCTCCAGCTCGGGCAGCACCGCCGCGGTCGCGCCGATCTCCTGCATCAGGCCCAGCCCGTGGAGCGGGTCGGGCGCGCCGATCACGCGCCGCAGCTCGGCGAAGACCCGCTCCTGCGCGACGTCGCGCAGCCGCGCGGCCTCCTTGGCGGCCGCGGCGCGGGTGCCCGGCTCGGGCTCCAATGCCAGCTCGCAGGCGAACCGCGGCAGCCGCATGACGCGCAGCGGGTCGCTGGCGAAGGCGCTCGGCGCGACCATCCGCAGCCGCCGCGCCGCCAGGTCGGCGACGCCGCCGGTCGGGTCGATCGGCTCGCCGCCGGCGAGCGGCTCGGCGATCGCGTTGACGGTGAAGTCGCGCTGCGCGAGGTCGTCGGCGATCGTCTCGCCGCCGAGCGGCGCGAGGTCGGCCTGCCAGCCGCCGCCGCGGCCGACGACGCGCCAGGCGCCGAACGCCTCCGACAGCGGGAAGACCGCGGCGCGCGCGGCACGGCCGAGCGCCCGCGCGGCCGCCTCGACGTCGCCGCCGACGGCGAGGTCGAGGTCGTTCGTCGCCCGGCCGAGGATGCGGTCGCGCACGGCGCCGCCGACCAGCCAAGCCGGCGCTCCGCGCAGCGCGTCGCGCGCGAGCGCGAGCGGATCGCCGCTCGCCCCGCTCACGCGCCACCTCCGACGCCGGACGAGCGAGCGCCCACTGCGAGCGCTTCCGACGCGACGCCGTGAGGCCGCCGGCCGAGCGGTCGCGCGGTCATGGCGCCACCTCCACGCCGTCGCGGTGGTAGGTCCAGGTGACGCGCGAGCTGAGCGCGGTCGTGATCTCGTAGTTGATCGTGTCGATCCGCGCGGCCCACTCCTCGGCCGTGATCCGCTCGCCGCCGGCCGCTCCGATCACGACCGCGACGTCGCCGACCGCGGCATCGGGCTCGGGGCCGAGCGCGACCGTGACGTTGTCCATGCTGACCCGCCCGACGATCTGCCGTCGTCTGCCGCCGATCAGCACCTCGCCGTTGCCGGAGAAGCCGCGTCGGAAGCCGTCGCCGTAGCCGATCGGCAGCGTCGCGGTCCAGATCGGCTCGCGTGCCGCGAAGGTCGCGCCGTACCCGACCGTCTGCCCCGGCGCCAGCGGCTTCACGGCGGCGACGCGGGAGAGCAGCTCGAGCGCCGGCTCCAGGTCGTGGTCGCGCGGGTCCCTCCCCCACGGGTCCATCCCGTAGACGGCGATGCCGCAGCGGACCAGGTCGAGCCGGCTGGCCGGAATGGCGAGCGCGGCGGCGCTGTTGGCGGCGTGGGCTACGACCGCGGGTGCGAGGCCGCGCACGCGTTCGGCGAAGGCGACGAACCGATCGAGCTGACCGCCGGTCAGCTCAACGTCGGCGTCTGCGCTGGGGAAGTGGGTCATCACCCCCGCGAGCGTCAGCCGGGGCGCCGCTGCCACCAGCTCGCCGACGCGCAGCAGCGCGTCGCCGTCGCGCGTCCCGAGCCGCCCCATCCCGACGTCGAGCTCGAGATGGACGCGAGCCGACGCGCCGTGTTCGCGCAGCCGCGCGACGAACGGCTCGCTCCAGGCGACGACGTCGGCGTCGGCCGCGAGCGCGACCGCGAGCTCCGCTTCGCTCAGCGCGCCGAGCACGACGAGGCGGGCGTCGATCCCCGCGGCGCGCAGCTCCGCCGCCTCACCGGCCGCCGCGACCGCCAGCCAGCTTGCGCCGCCGGCGAGCGCGGCGCGCGCCGCCTGCACCGCGCCGTGGCCGTACCCGTCGGCCTTGACGACCGCGCACAGCGCGCTCTCCCCCACGCGGGCGCGCAGCCGCGCGCAGTTGCGCTCGATCGCGGCGAGGTTGATGCGGGCGTTGGCGCGCAACGCCATCTCACTCGACCTTCCGCCGGACGGAGCGGCCCGTCACCGCTGGTCGTCGACGAGCGCCTCGAGCACGTCGAGCCGCGTCACGACGCCGACGAGGCGGCCGTGCTCGACGACCGGAAGGCGGTTGTGGCGGCGCTCGGCGATGATCCGCGCCGCCTCGCGCACGTCGGTGTCGGAGTCGACGGTGATCGGGTCCGGGGTCATCATCTCGCCGACGGTCGCGGCGATCGCCTTCTTGAAGCGCTCCTCGAACCGCTTCACCGGGCCGAGGAAGATCTGCGCCCCGAAGAGGTCGATGTGCAGCGGGAGGCGCAGGTCCTCCTCCTCGTCGACCATCACGAGGTCGGCCTCCGTCACGATGCCGATCGGGCGTCCGCCGCCGTTGACGACCGGGACGCCGGGGAGCTCGTGGTCGCGCAGCGTGCGCAGCAGCGTCTCGACCGTGTCCTCCGGCGAGACCGTCACCGGGTCCCGCTCCATGATTTCGGCGACCGTTGGCATGCCGGGAGCCTATCCGACCTCGGCGGCCATTCGGCGAGCTGCCGGAAGCGCGTCCGCGACGTCGCCGGCGAGCGCGCCCTCGACGCCGATCCGCTCGCCGACCAGCTGACCGGCGCGGCGGTGCAGCTCGACGCCGGCGCAGGCGGCGGTGAACGGCTCGACCCCGCGCGCGAGCAGGGCCCCGATCGTCCCCGACAGCACGTCGCCGGTGCCGGCGGTCGCGAGCGCCGGCGCGTCGCCGCGGCTGATGCCGACGGCGCCCTCCGGCGTCGCGACCAGCGTGTCGTCCCCCTTCAGCACGACGATCGCGCCCGAGCGCATCGCCGCCTGCCGCGCCAGCGAGAGCCGCCGCGCGCGCACCTCGTCGCCGCCGACGTCGAGCAGTCGGGCCAGCTCCCCGCCGTGCGGCGTGAGGACCGTCGGCGCGGTGCGCGCGGCCAGCTCCTCGAGCCGGCCGGCATGGGCGTTGAGCCCGTCGGCGTCGAGCAGCAGCGGCACCGGCGCCTCGACCGCGAGCGCACGCGCCAGCGCGCCGGCCCCGTCGCTGCGGCCGAGCCCCGGGCCGAGCACGAGGGCGTCGGCGCGGGCGCAGCGCTCGAGCGCGAGATCGAGCGCCGCGGGCACGAGCGCGCCGTCCTCCTCCGGCAGCGGCACCGACATCACCTCGGCCTGGCGCAGCTCGAAGACGACGTTGAGCGACGCCGGCACGAGCGCGGTCACGTAGCCGGCGCCGGCACGCGCGGCCGCCAGCGCGGCGAGCGACGGCGCGCCGCTCAGACCGGTCGAGCCGCCGCAGACGAGCACCGCGCCGCCGTCGAACTTCGTCGCCTCGGCCCCGCGGTGAGGCAGCTCCCCGATCACCGCGGCGCCGATCAGCCCCGCGCGCGGCGCCGTCTCGGGCGGGCGCCCGTCGACGGGGATGCCGATGTCGACGACGGCCACCTCGCCGGCGCGGCCCTTCCCCGGCGCGATCCACAGCCCCGGCTTGGCGGCGTGGAAGGTCGCCGTCGCGACTGCGCGCACGGCGGCGCCGGCGACCTCGCCGGTCGAGCCGTCGACACCGCTCGGGACGTCGCAGGCGACGACCGGCACGCCGTGGACGGCGGCCTCGGCGATCGTCTCGACCGCGTCGCCGATCAGCCCGTGAGGCGCGCCGCCGGCGCCGGTCCCGAGCACCGCGTCGACGATCCCGGCGACCTCGAACAGCGCGCCCGGGTTGAAGACGCGCGGCGGCGAGCCGGGCAGCCGCTCGAGGTTGACGCGGGCGTCGCCGCGCAGCTCGGAGGGGTCGCAGACGAGGTGGACGTCGACCTCGCGGCCGGCGTCGCGCAGCAGCCGCGCGACGACCAGCCCGTCGCCGCCGTTGTTGCCCTTGCCGCAGACGACGGCGATCGTCCCCGTCGGCAGACGGCGCTGGACCAGCTCGAAGAGGCCGCGGCCGGCCCGCTCCATCAGCTCGATGCCGGGGATGCCGCGCTGCTCGATCGCCCAGCCGTCGAGCGCGCGCTGCGCCGCCGCGTCGGGCAGCGGGTCCAGCCAACGCGGCAGCGGAGCGCTCACGTCGCGATCGCCACCGCGGCCGCCTCGCTGCGGGTGTGGGTCAGCGAGATCTTCACCTCGGTCACGCCGAGCTCGGCCGCGTGGCGCGCGGCGTCGCCGTGGAGCACGATCGACGGCGCGCCGTCGCCGCGCACGACCTCGACGTCGGTGAAGCTCCACGCCTCCAGCCCGAGCGCCTTCGCGACCGCCTCCTTGGCGCAGAAGCGCGCCGCGAGATGCTGGCCGGGACGCGCGCGCTCGGCGGCGTAGGCGCGCTCCGCCGCCGTGAACAGCCGCTCGGCCAGGCGTGGCCGGCGGGCCAGCGCCTGCTCGAGCCGCTCGATCTCCAGCTGGTCGATCCCGACGCCGTGCACGCGCCGATCCTACCCCGGCGACGCCGCCGGGATCCGCCGGCGCGCCCTCCCGCCTACTCGACCGTGACCGTCTTCGCGAGGTTGCGTGGCTGGTCGACGTTGAGCCCGCGCAGCCGTGCGACGTGGTAGGCGAGCAGCTGCAGCGGGATCACCGCCAGCAGCGGCGCGAGCATCCAGTCGGTGCGTGGGACGCGCAGCAGCTCGTCGGCGTGCTCGCCGATCTCCTCGTCCCCGTCGCTCGCGACCGCGATCACGTGGGCGCCGCGGACGCGCACCTCCTGCATGTTGGAGACGACCTTGTCGAGCACGGGCGACTCCGTCGCGACGCAGACGACCGGCGTCGCCTCGTCGAGCAGCGCGATCGGGCCGTGCTTCATCTCGCCGGCGGCGTAGGCGTCGGTCGCGATGTAGGAGATCTCCTTCAGCTTCAGCGCGCCCTCGAGCGCCACGGGCAGACCGATGTGGCGTCCGAGGTAGAGGAAGAACTCCGCCTGATGGTGGCGCTCGGCCACCGCCTTGATCGCCTCGTCGTCGCCGTCGAGCATCTCCGCGATCAGATGCGGCAGCCGCTTCAGCTCGCCGACCAGCTCGCTCAGACGCGCGGGCTCGAGCGTGCCGCGCAGCTCTGCGAGCCGCAGCGCGAACAGGTACATCGCGGCGACCTGGCTGACGAAGGTCTTCGTCGCGGCGACGCCGATCTCCAGGCCGGCGCGGGTGAAGAGGACGCCGTCGGCGTCGCGCGTCGCCTGCGACCCCATCACGTTGGTGATCGCCAGCACGGTGGCCCCGCGCGCTCTCGCGAGCCGCATCGCGGCGAGCGTGTCGGCGGTCTCGCCCGACTGCGAGATCCCGATCACGAGATCGCCGGGCCCGACGACCGGATCGCGGTAGCGGTACTCGGAGGCGATGTCCATCTCGACCGGCACGCGCGCCCAGCCCTCGATCGCGTAGCGGCCGATCAGCCCCGCGTGGTAGCTGGTGCCACAGGCGACGACGACGATCCGGCGCAGCTCGCGCAGGAACGCGTCGTCGATCGTGCCGAGATCGCCGAGGTCGACGCCGTCTCCCCGAGCCGTGCGGTCCGCCACCGTCTCGGCGACGGCGTCGGCCTGCTCGTGGATCTCCTTCAGCATGAAGGTCTCGTAGCCGCCCTTCTCGGCCGTCTCGGCGTCCCAGTCGATCTCGACGACCTCGCGCTCGATCGGCTCGCCGGCCGGCGACATGAACTCGACGCCGCCGGGCCGCAGCACGACCAGCTCCCCGTCCTCGATGAACTGCACGCGCCGGGTGTGCTCCAGGAAGGCCGGGACGGCCGAGGCGAGGAACTGCTCGCCCTCGCCGCGGCCGACGACCAGCGGGCACTCGCGCCGCACGCCGACGAGCACGCCCGGCTCGTCGGCCGCCATCGCGACGAAGGCGAAATGGCCGACCAGCTCGCCGTAGGCGGCGCGGACCGCCGCCGGCAGATCGCCGTCGTAATGGCGCGCGATCACGTGCGCGATCACCTCGGCGTCGGTCTCGGAAGTGAAGGTGACGCCGCTCGCCTCCAGCTCGCGCTTGAGGACGATGTAGTTCTCGACGATGCCGTTGACGACGATGTGGATCCGCCCGGCCTCGTCCTCGTGCGGGTGGGCGTTGCGCTCGCTCACGCGCCCATGCGTCGCCCAGCGGGTGTGGCCGATGCCGGTCGACGGCTCGGCGAGCGCGACCGCCGCGCCGCCGTCGGCGACGGCCGCCCGCGCGGTCTGCGCGACCGCGTCGCGCAGCGCCTGCAGGTTGCCGACCGCGCGCACCGAGTCGACCCCGTCGCCGTTGAGGACGGAGAGCCCGGCACTGTCGTAGCCGCGGTATTCGAGCTTCTCGAGACCTGCGAGGAGCAGGCCCTGGACCGGTCTGGCGCCGACGTAACCGACGATGCCGCACATGGGGGAACCTCCGTGTGGAACGACGAGAGCGGCACGTTGGCCGGCTGCGCGCGCCTGCGGGCGCGAGTCGCGAATTCTAGCGGTCGCCTCGACGGCGTCCGTGTCGCGCTGCGGTCACCCCGCCGGCTGCGCGGCGGCCGCCTCGGCGCATGCGACGAGCCGCGCGCAGACGGCGTCTGCCTCGGCGGCGTCGGGTGCCTCGACCATCACGCGCAGCAGCGGCTCGGTGCCGGACGGCCGCACGAGCACCCGGCCGCGTCCGTCCAGCTGGGCGTGCTCGCGCTCGATCGCCGCCGTCATCGCGGGGTCGGCCGCGGCGCGCTCGAGCGCCTGGCGGTCGCTGAGGCGCACGTTGACGAGCACCTGCGGAAGCTTCTCCATCCCCTTGCGCTCCGCGAGGGCGGTGCCGCCGAGCGCCTCGAGCGTCAGCAGCGCGCTCGCGATGCCGTCGCCGGACGGCGCGAAGCCGAGCTCGACGATGTGGCCGGACTGCTCGCCGCCCAGCGCCCAGTCGCGCTGACGGAGCGCTTCCAGCACGTAGCGGTCGCCGACGGCGGTCGTCGCGACCTCGATCCCGGCCTCCGCCATCGCCGCGTGGAATCCGTAGTTGGTCATCACCGTCACCGCGACGCCGTTGCCGCGCAGTCTCCCCTGCGCGCGCAGATGCAGCGCGGCGAGCGCGATCAGCTCGTCGCCGTCGACGACGACGCCGTTGCCGTCGACCGCCAGCACGCGGTCGCCGTCGCCGTCGAAGGCGAAGCCGGCGTCGTGGTCTCCCGCCCGCATCGCCTCGACCAGCCCGTCGAGGTGCGTCGAGCCGCAGCCCGCGTTGATGTTGCGGCCGTCGGGGGCGTCGGCGAGCACGTCGACGTGCGCGCCGAGCCGGCGGAAGATCTCCGGCGCCGCCTTGCACGTCGCGCCGTTTGCGCAGTCGAGCACGATCCGCCGGCCGCTCAGGTCGAGGCCGCCGAAGCGCTGCTGCAGCTCGCGCAGGTAGTCGTCGAGCGTGCCGTGCAGCTGCGTGACGGCGCCGATCCGCGCCGGCGGCGGGACCGCGGCGCGGTCGCCGTCGAGCAGCGCCTCGATCTCCTCCTCGACGGCGTCGGAGAGCTTGTCGCCGTCGGCGCCGAAGAACTTGACGCCGTTGTCGGCGTAGGGATTGTGGGACGCCGACAGGACGACGCCGAGGTCGAAGCCGTAGCGGGCGATCAGCAGCGGCGCGGCCGGCGTCGGCAACACGCCGCCGAGCAGCGCGACGCCGCCGGAGGCCGCGACGCCAGCGGCGACCGCCGCCTCGAGCATCTCGCCCGACTCGCGCGTGTCGCGGATCACGAGCACGCGCGGGCGCTCCGCGGAGGCGGCGGCGCGCGCCGTGGCGGCGCGCGCGAGGGCGAGCGTCAGCTCGGCTGACAGGAACTCGCCGGCGACGCCGCGGACGCCGTCCGTGCCGAACAACCGGCGAGCCATGGCCTGCGGACTAGCGCTTCGAGAACTGCGGCCGCTTGCGGGCCTTCTTGAGGCCGGCCTTCTTGCGCTCCTTCACGCGCGGGTCACGCGTGAGGAAGCCGCGCTTCTTCAGCTCGCCGCGAAGGTTCGGGTCGGCCTCGAGCAGCGCGCGCGAGATGCCGTGCCGCAGCGCGCCGGCCTGCGCCGAGACGCCGCCGCCGTGCATCTTCGCGATGACGTCCATCCGCTCCTCGAAGCCGACGGCCTCGAGCGGCTGGCGGATGTTGCGCTGGAGCGTCGGGCGCGGGAAGAAGTCGTCGAGCGGCTTGCCGTTGATCGTGTACTGGCCGGTGCCCGGCTTCAGGATCACGCGCGCGACAGCCGTCTTGCGCTTGCCCGTGGCGGTGTAGCGAGCGCCGGACGCGAGGCTGATCGCGGCATCCGCGATCGGCTGCGCCTCCTGCTCGTCGTCGGCCTCGGACTCCGCGGCGGGGGTCGACTCCTCGTCGCCCTCCTCGTCGTCGCGCGCCTCGCCCTCGAGCACGATGTCCGGGACGAGATCGGCGCCGGGGATCTCCGGCTTGACGCGCGGCGTCTCCTCGATCTCCTCCAGCTCCTCGTCGGCCTCGTCGGACTCCTGCGCAGCGGGCTGCTCGGGAGCGGCGTCGGCAGCGGGCTGCTCGGCGGCGGGCTGGGGCGCCTCGTTGGCGGCCTCGACGGGCTCCTCGGGCGCGTCGCCCGCGGGGTTGCGCTGCTCGTCTTCAGGCTGCTCGACGTCGGACACTAGGCTTCGATCTCCATCGGTTGCGGCTGCTGGGCGGTGTGCGGGTGGTCCGGACCGGCATACACCTTCAGCTTGGTGAGCTGCTTGCGCGCAAGGCGGTTGCGGGGCAGCATGCCCTTCACCGCGATGCGGATGACCTCCTCCGGGCGCCGCTCGAGCATCTCCTCGAGCGTGCGGGAGCGGAGGCCGCCGGGGTAGCCGGAGTGGCGGTAGTAGCGCTTGTCGGCTCGCTTGTTGCCCGAGACCGAGATCTTCTCGGCGTTGATCACGACGACGAAGTCGCCAGTGTCGACGTGCGGGGTGAACGTGGGCTTGCGCTTGCCGCGCAGGGCATCGGCGATCTGCGTGGCGAGGCGGCCGAGCGTCTGCCCGTTCGCGTCCACGACAAGCCAGTTGCGCTCGCGGTCGTTGGGATTGGCGACGTAAGTTCTCATGGCATGAAAGGGGCCACGCACCGTGGCGCGGCGGGGAGAGGACTATAGAGAACCTGCGGCGCTCGTGTCGGCAGACCGTGGCGGCGCAGACCGGCGGCAGGCGTCGACGGGCGCCGCGAGCGCGCGCGTGCGAGCCGCGCGGCGGCACCCGGCGGTCATCCGTCGGACGCGTCTCTATACTGCCCCGCGTTCCATAAGCCTGCCGAATCCCTCCACGGAGGGAGCGGGGAACCCAACGGCGGTGGCGCACGTCGCAGCGCCACCGTTGGGGCGAATCCGAGCGAGTCGCTCGGTAGCGCGGCCCTTTCAGCGCGAGCCCGTCAGCTAACCCCGTAGGCCGTCAAGAAAGGGGCATCGACCGACGATGCTGCTTGGACCGGGGTCCTCCCTGCCCCGACCTGCTGGGATGACGACGCTCGCCACCGCCCTCCTTGGGCTCGCCGGCGCCTCTCCCGCGATCGCCGCCAGCGGCGGCGCCTCGGCCGCTCCCTCCGCGCCCGCCGCGGCCTCGCCCTCCGCCCCATCGGTCACGAGCGTCGCCTGCCGTAGCGGCTGCCGCACCGGCGGAGCGGTCGCGCGCGGCGGCACGATCACCCTTCACGGCCAGCGGCTCGATCGCGCGACCGCCGTCGTCTTCCTCGGCGGCATCGGCCCGCGCGACGACGTCCGCGTCGCGATCCGCGCCAAGAGCGCGGCACGCGTCGACGTGAAGATCCCGGCGACGGCCAAGAGCGGTCGGATCGCGCTCGCCAGCTCGGCCGGCGTCGCCGCGCAGACCTCGGCGGCCCCGTTGAAGGTCACGGGCGCCGCGTCGCGGCAGCTCTCGACCGTGACGGAGCCGGTGGAGCCGACGCTGAAGCCGGTCAAGGGGATCGCCCAACTCGACGCCGGCATCGCCAAGCGCAAGGTCGGCAAGGCCGGCGTCTCGGCCGTGACGATCGCCTACGTCTCGCACGCGCCCGAGCAGACGGTGCGCGTCGACGTCGTGCGCCGCGCCGACAACCTCTCGATCTTCAGCGACGAGCGCACCGTCAGCGGCGAGGAGCAGCAGACGCTGACGTGGAACGGCCGTGGCGCGAGCGCCCTGGCGCTCGACGGCAAGTACGACGTGCGCATCTCGACCGGCGGCAGCCCGACCGGTCCGCGCAGCGCCAAGTTCGACGTCGCCGCCGCCGGCGGCGCCGCGCCCGAGGGCACTCCCCCGCCGACCGGCTCGACCAGCCTCGGCGCCTTCACCTTCGTCGGCGCGGTCTTCCCCGTCCGCGGGACGCACAACTTCGGCCAGAGCGCCGCCCGCTTCGGTGCAGGCCGCGGCGGCCGCTCCCACCAGGGCCAGGACATGATGGCGCGCTGCGGCACGCCGGTCGTCGCCGCGCGCGGCGGCGTCGTGAAGATGCGGACGTTCCAGGCGGCCGCGGGCAACTACGTGGTCGTGAGCGACCCCGTGACCGGCCAGGACCACGCCTACATGCACTTGCGCGCGCCGGCCGTCGTCGCCAGAGGCGACACCGTCGAGACGGGACAGCTGCTCGGCTACGTCGGCTCCACCGGCAGCTCCACGGCCTGCCACCTCCACTTCGAGATCTGGACCGCCCCCGGCTGGTACGAGGGCGGTCGGCCGATCGACCCCTACGCGACGCTGAAGCGCTGGGCGAAGCTCGGCTGAGCCGCGCTTCGCGGGTGCGGGGTCGCCGGCACGGCCGGCGATCCCGCGGCGCTGGCGCCCCGCGGCGCGCCAAGCGGCCCCGCGGCGCGCCAAGCGCACCCGGCCTACCGCTTCAGCGGTCTTCCGTCCTCGTCGCGCGGGATCTCGTCGGGCTGCGGCGACTGACCGTCGAGGTAGCCGCCCGGCCGCTTGCGACCCTCCGGATGGAAGGTCGAGACCAGCAGCACGACGATCGCGATCGCGACGACGGCCAGGCCGACGTAGCCGAGCCAGTCGTCGGTGATCTCGAGGACGGTCGCGAAGGTCGTCATCGCGCGAGGGCTGCGCCGCGGCGCAGCCCTACTCCCACTCGATCGTGCCGGGCGGCTTGCTCGTGATGTCGAGCACGACGCGGTTGACCTCGCGGATCTCGTTGATCATGCGCGAGGCGATCTGCTCCAGCAGGTCGTACGGAAGGCGCGCCCAGTCGGCGGTCATCGCGTCGTCGCTGGTGACGGCGCGGATCACGACGACGTAGCCGTAGGTGCGCTCGTCGCCCTGGACGCCGACCGTTCTGACGTCCGGCAGGACGCAGAACGACTGCCACAGCTCGCGGTAGAGGCCCGCTCTGCGGATCTCGTCCTGCAGGATGGCGTCGGCGTCGCGCAGCGTGTCGAGGCGCGCTCTGGTCGCCTCGCCGCCGACGACGCGGATCGCGAGCCCCGGCCCCGGGAAGGGCTGGCGCCACACGAGCCGCTCGGGCAGGCCGAGCTCGGCGCCGACGGCGCGGACCTCGTCCTTGAACAGCGCGCGCAGCGGCTCGACCAGCTCGAACTCGAGGTCCTCCGGCAGGCCGCCGACGTTGTGGTGCGACTTGATCGTCGCCGCGCCGGTGCCGCCGCCCGACTCGATCACGTCCGAGTAGAGCGTGCCCTGGACGAGGAACCTGGCGCCACCCTCTGCGAGCTTCGCCGACTCCTCCTCGAAGACGCGGATGAACTCCTCGCCGATCGCCTTGCGCTTCGCCTCCGGGTCGGTGACCCCTCTGAGGCGCGCGAGGAACCGCTCCTCGGCGTCGACGGCGACCAACGGGACTCTGTAGTGGTCGCGGAAGGCGGTGATGACCTGCTCGCCCTCGTTCTTGCGCATCAGGCCGTGGTCGACGAAGACGCAGGTCAGCTGGTCGCCGATCGCCTTGTGGACGAGCAGCGCCGCCACCGACGAGTCGACGCCGCCCGAGAGCGCGCAGATGACGCGGCCGTCGCCGACCTGGGCGCGGATCTTCTCCAGCTGGTCCTCGATCACCGAGCCGGCCGACCAGTTCCGCGCACAGCCGCAGATCTCCTCCAGGAAGCGGGTGAGGATCTGCTGCCCGTACGGCGTGTGGACGACCTCCGGGTGGAACTGGATGCCGTAGATGCCCTGCTCGACCGACTCGAGCGCCGCGACCGGCGAGGCGGTCGAGGAGGCGAGCGCGGTGAAGCCCGGCGGCGGCGAGAAGACGGTGTCGCGATGCGACATCCAGCAGGTCTGCTCCTCCGGCAGCCCGGCGAGCAGCCGGCCCGGCTCGTTGACGGTCAGCCTGGAGCGGCCGAACTCGCCGACCTCGGCGCCCTGCACCTCACCGCCCAGCTCGCGCGTCAGCAGCTGCATGCCGTAGCAGATGCCGAGCACGGGGATCCCGAGCTCCAGCAGCTCACGCTCCAGCTTCGGCGCGTCGTCGGCGTAGACCGACGCCGGGCCGCCCGAGAGGATCAGGCCCTTCGGTCTGCGGCGCGCGACCTCAGCCGCGCCGACGTGGTGGGGCAGCAGCTCCGAGAAGACGCCGCACTCGCGCACGCGCCGGGCGATCAGCTGGGAGTACTGGCCGCCGTAGTCGAGGACGACCACCTGCTCGGCGTCGACGCTGGGCTCGGCGACCGTCCCGCCGGCCGCGACCGCGGCGGTCGTGGCCGTCGGGACGTGGGTCGTGAGCCCGTCAGTCGTTGACAAGGGCGACGGCCCGGCCGTTGGAACCCATGCCCACCTGCTGATCGCGCTGGAGGCTCTTGCCCTCGGTCTGCAGCGCCGGGGCGACCATCAGCTCCGCGCGGTTGAACTCGGCGATGTCGCGGTAGCCGCAGGTCGCCATCGAGGTCTTGAGCGCGCCCATCAGGTTGAACATGCCGTCGTTCTCGCGCGCGGGACCGGTGAGGATCTCCTCCAGCGAGCCGTTCTGCACCGTCTTGACGCGCGTGCCGCGCGGCAGCGTCGGGTGGAAGGTCGCCATGCCCCAGTTGTAGCCGCGGCCGGGCGCCTCGTAGGCCTTGGCGAGCGCGGAGCCGAGCATGACCGCGTCGGCGCCGCAGGCGATCGCCTTCGAGACGTCGCCGCCGTTCTTCATGCCGCCGTCGGCGATGACGCGGACGTAGTCGCCGGTCTCGAGCATGTGCTGCGAGCGGGCGGCCGCGACGTCGGCGATCGCCGTCGCCTGCGGGACGCCGATGCCCAAGACGCCGCGGGTGGTGCAGATCGCGCCCGGGCCGACGCCGACGAGCACGCCGGCCGCGCCGGTGCGCATCAGGTGGAGGCCGGTGTGGTAGCTGGCGCAGCCGCCGACGACGACCGGCACCGGCACCTCGCCGATGAACTCCTTCAGGTTGAGCGGCTCGGCGACCGTCGAGACGTGCTCGGCGGAGACGACCGTTCCCTGGATCACGAGGATGTCGAGACCGGCCTCGAGCGCGATCTCGTAGTGCTCGCGGACGCGCTGCGGCGTCAGCGAGGCGGCGACGACGACGCCCTGGTCCTTGATCTCCTTGATCCGCTGCGCGATCAGCTCGGGCTTGACCGGCTCGCGGTAGATCTCCTGCATCTCGCGGGTCGCCTCGGCCTGCGGGAGGGCCGCGATCCGCTCGAGCTGCGCGTCGACGTCCTCGTAGCGACAGAAGATGCCCTCGAGGTTGAGCACGGCGAGACCGCCGAGTCTGCCGATGATGCCGGCGGTCTCGGGCGAGACGACGCCGTCGAGCGCGGCGCCGAGGAGGGGGAGCTCGAAGCGGTAAGGGCCGAGCGTCCACGAGATGTCGACGTCGTCGGGGTCGCGCGTGCGTCGCGAGGGGACGATGGCGACATCGTCGAACCCGTATGCGCGACGAGCTTTCTTACCGCGGCCGATCTCTATTTCCATGAAAGCACCGTACGGGTCGAGGCGGACGAAACAGCCCCGCACGCAGCGGGGCCGGAGGGGAGCTAATCGTCGTCGTGACGGCAACCAGCGACGCCCCCAATCGTAGCAACGCGCCCGTCGGCCCAATCCCCCGCGCTCGCGCCGGCTTCAGGGGTGTCGGGAGCGCTCCCGGCGACGGCCCGGACGGGCCGCGGGACGACGGTCAGGAGACCTCGGCCGGAAGCGAGACCGGGATCGCCTCGACCGCCCCCAGCAGGCGCTCGACGGAGTGCGGGTCGATCACGCCGGCGCCGAAGTGCTGGGTCGACTCCGCGCCGCAGGCGACGCCGAATCTGAGGCACTCCTCAGGGCTGCCGCCGGTGTAGCGGCAGGCGACGTAGCCGGCGAGGAAGGCGTCGCCCGAGCCGACCGCCGCGCGCGCCTCCTGCTGCTCGACGCGGACCCGGTAGAGCTGCGGCCCGCCGTCGGAGTGGACCTGCGCGAAGCAGCCGTCCGGGACGGTCATGATCGCCTCGCGCGCGCCGAGCTGGATGATCTCGGCGACCGCGAGCGTGCGGTCCTCGTCGTCGTTGAACTCGTGCCCGACCAGCTCCTCGGCCTCGATCACGTTCGGCGAGACGACGTCGGGCTCGGCCCGCACCGCGTGGCGCAGCGGCTCCCCGTCGGTGTCGACGATCGTCGTCACGCCGAGCTTGCGCACCTCCTTGATCAGCGCGCCATAGACGTCGGGATCGACGTTGCGCGGGAGGCTGCCGGCGAAGACGCAGATGTCGGCGCCCTGCGCGAGGTAGAGGAGCTTGTCGCGGAACAGCTCCATCTCGCGCTCGGTGACGGCCGGGCCGCGCTCGTTGATCTCGGTCTGCACGCCGGTCGTCGGGTCGAGCACCGCGGTGTTGGTGCGCGACTCCTCGCCGATCCGCACGAAGTCGGTCAGGACCGACTCGGCCGTCAGCGCCTCGACGATGCGGGTGCCGGTCGCGCCGCCGGCGAAGCCGGTCGCGATCACCGGGCGGCCGAGCCGCTTGATCGCGCGCGCGACGTTGACGCCCTTGCCGCCCGGCATCGTCGTCTGATCGACGGAGCGATGGCGCCGGCCGATGCGGAAGTTCGGCACCTCGAGCGTCTTGTCGATCGCGGTGTTGAGCGTGACGGTGATGATCATGCTGCCTCCATGTCGGCGCGGCTGCGACGGCGGCGTGCCCCGTGGCGGCGGAGCAGCAGCGCGGTCGCCCCTCCGATCACCACCACGATCGCTATCAGGCTACCCGGTCTGACGATCGCGTCCGCGGCGCGCTCGAGCAGCCCGACCTCCGGGACGGCCGTTCTCGTCACGAGCGGGACGGTCGCGATGACACGGCCCGCGCGGCGCACCGTCAGGGAGCCGACGACCGCGTTGCGCGGCAGCGGGCCCTGCAGCTCGGCGGGCGCGTCGACGACGACGCGCAGGCGCTCGTCGCGGCGGATCAGCTCTCTGACCGTTCTCGTCGCGATCAGCGCTATCTCGTCCTCGGGCCGGTGCTTCAGTCTCGCCTCGGCGAAGACCTGGCGGCTTCTGACCGGGGTCGCGAAGCGATGCGTGGCGTAGGCCCATCTCAGCAGCGCCAGCGCGTCCGCGTCGCGAGCGCCCTCGCTCGGCGTGCCGGTGACGGCGGCGACGAACGACAGCCCGCGGCGCGTCCCGGACGCGACGAGCAGGTAGCCGGCGGCGTTGGTGTGGCCGGTCTTGACGCCGTTGACCCAGCCGACGCGCTGGACGAGCAGGTTGCGGTTGTAGACGGTCCGCGGGTAGGCGCCGGTGCTGAGCGTCGCCGACGGCATGTCGACGGTGCGGGCGAGGAAGCGGTCTCTGCGCAGCGCGATGCCGAGCCGCGCGAGGTCGGCCGCGGTCGAGTAGTTCGACGTCGAGTCGAGGCCGACCGGCGTCGAGAAATGGGTGCCGCGCAGGCCCAGCCTGCGCGCCTTGGCGTTCATCGCGTCGATGAACCGCTGCCGCGATCCGCCGGCGCAGACCGCCAGCGTCTCGGCCGCGTCGTTGGCGCTCGGGAGCATCAGCGCCCGCAGCAGGTCGCGGACGCTCATCCGCTCGCCCGCGCGCAGGCCGATCTGCGTCTCGGCCGGGGCCGGGCGGTAGCTCGCGGCGGTGCAGACGCGGTCGAGCGGCAGCTCGTCGACGGCGACGAGCGCGGTCATGATCTTCGTCGTGCTCGCGATCAGGCGGCGCTCGCCGGCGCCGACGCCGTACAGCGGCTCGCCGGTCGACGTCTCGAAGACCGCTGCCGATCGCGCCGACAGCTTCGGCGGGTCGGGCAGCTTGGCGCTCGCGGACGGCGCCGCGAGCAGGGCGAGCAGGAGCAGGAAGAGACCGCAGGCGAGCGCGCCGCGCTTCGCCGCTCCCGCGCCTGGACGGCGCGGCGGCGTCACGGTGCCAGTCTCAGCCGCTGCCCGACGCGCAGGGCCTGTGCGTCGAGATCGGGGTTGAGCTGCTCGATCGTCTCGAGCGACACGCCGGTGCGCTCGGCGATGAGCGAGAGGTTGTCGCCGGCCTTCACGACGTAGACGCGCTTTCTCGCGCGTCTTCTCGCCGGTCTGTCCTGCGTCCGCGTCACGGTGGCGGTCTGCGTCGAGTCGGAGGAGCCGGTCCCGGCGGCCTGCACGACGACGATCACCGCGGCGAATGCCGCGACCAACGCGAGCGGCGCGAGGAGTCGCGCGGGATTGCGGTTGCCCATCGGCGGCGATCATACCCGCGAGATCGGGCGGCAGCGCGGCAGTTTTCTTGCATCGCCTCGTCGAGGCGCCGCGACGGGGCGCGAGGCGCAGCCGCGGACACGGCGGTCCGGCACGGCTCCCGCCGCGGTCATCTGTCCGCGGCCGAAGCCGTGCAGGATCCGGAAGCGCCCGCTGTCACCGTGGTGCGGAGCGGGCGCTGGACCGTTGCGGTCTCGGCCGCGATGTCCGGGGCCCGATGCCGGGCCCCGCAGGACTCAGCCCTTGACGGCTCTCTTCAGCCCCGACCCCGGGGTGAAGCGCGGGACGCGCGAGGCGGCGATCTGGATCTTCTCGCCCGTGCTCGGGTTGCGACCCTCACGCGCGCCGCGCTCGGCGACGTGGAACTTGCCGAAGCCGGAGAACGTCACCTCGCTGCCGCGCTTGAGGGCGTCCTCGATCGTCGTGAGGACGGCATCGACAGCGTCTCCGGCGTCCTTCTTGCTCAGTCCGCTGTTCGCGGCAACCTGGTCGACGAACTCTGATTTCGTCACAGTGATCCTCCTTCGAGGTCGTGGGGAGGGCCGAAGCTAACAACCCCCGCGGACGGGAACAACGCGAATTGCCCGCCAGGACGGGGGATCTGACCGTCACAGAACCCGGTGACAAGGTCTCGGACCCATTTAACGCCTTTTCGGCTTCTTCAGCGTTTGCGGGGATTCATTCCCCGGCACCCGGCGTGGCGGCGGCAACCGCGTCGAACAACCCCATTCCCGCGGAAATCGCGGTCTGAACGGCGAATCCGGGCGGTTCGAGCGCCTGGACGCCACTGGACGGGTCGTGCGCCACGACCGCGCCGGGCGGCAGCGGCGGCGGCGCCGGCCGCTCCGCCGGCGCCCCGGCGAGCGCGCCGAGCGCCGCGTCGACGTCGAGCCGCAGCAGGTCGAGCAACGCCAGCGGGCCGACCGCGAGCACGAGCGCGTTGGGCGAAGCCGCAGGCGCATCCGCGGGCGCTGGGACGCGTGCGGCGAGCGCCGTTCCACGCGCCTCCCCTCCGGCGCCGACGCGCACGACCAGTTCCGTCGCGCCAGCCGGCATCAGCTCCGCGAGGCGGACGGCGGGCGCCGCGATCGCCGCCTCTCCGGCCAGCGGACGGCCTTCGCCGTCGAGCACGACCGCCGCGCGCACGTCGGTCGAGAGCTGGCGCAGATAGCGAAGCGCGAGCGCGGGCGTCAGAATGGCGGCCATGCCAGAGACCGAGGATACGGGAGTCCCGCTCGACCAGATCGGGTGGGGCGCGACCGTCGTCATCTGCCTCGTGACGGTCGTGATCCTGCTGCTGAGCGGCTACGTCGGCTACGGCGCGGTCGTCTTCGCGGTCGCCTGCTCGGCCGCGATCAACCTGAGGCTGCCGCGGGAGCGCGCCACCGAGCCGGCCGCACGAACCGGTCAGCCGCGCGACTGACGGGCGAGCCAGTCGAGCAGCGCGCGCAGCGCCCGGCCGCGATGGCTGATCGCATCCTTCTCGGCGTCGGAGAGCTGCGCCATCGTGCGCCCCGCCACGCCGCCGGGCAGCTCGTCTGCGGGAACGAAGGCCGGGTCGTAGCCGAAGCCGCCCTCCCCCGCCGGCGCGGCGGCGAGCGTCCCCTCGCAGCGTCCCTCGAACAGCTGCTCCACCCCGAGCTCCGGATCGACGTAGGCGATCGCGCAGACGTACGCGAGCGGGCTGCCGGCCGGCGCCTCGCGCAGCAGCTTCGCGAGGTTCTCCTCATCCGTCGCGCCGGGGCCGGCGAAGCGGGCCGAGTAGATCCCAGGGCGGCCCCCGAGCGCGGCTGCCTCGACACCGGAGTCGTCGGCGATCGCCGTGCGCCCGGTCGCCGCCGCCGCGGCGCGCGCCTTGCCGAGCGCGTTCTCGGCGAAGGTCGTCCCGTCCTCGGGCGGCAGCGTCACGTCGTCCGGGAGCGGGTCGATCGCCAGCTCGCCGCCGGTCAGCCGCGTGAACTCGCGCACCTTGTGGTCATTGCGCGTGGAAAGGATCAGCCGTCTCATCTCGTCTCCCCCGCTTCGATGCCGAGCGCCTCGGCGACCGCCGTGACCTGCGCCGCGGCCAGCTGCGCGATCCCGCGCTCCGCGAGCGCCAGCAGCTCGTCGAGGTGGGCGCGCGACAGCGGGGTCCGCTCCGCGGTCGCCTGCACCTCCACCAAGCCGCCGCTGCCGGTCATCACGACGTTCGCGTCGACCTCGGCGGTCGAATCCTCCGGATAGTCGAGATCGAGCAGCGGCACGCCGCCGACGATCCCGGCGGAGACGGCGGCGACCGAGCCGGTCAGCGGGAGCTGCGCCAGCGCGCCCTCGCGCACGAGCCGCTCGAGCGCGAGCCGCAGCGCGACGTAGCCGCCGGTGATCGCCGCGCAGCGCGTGCCGCCGTCGGCCTGCAGCACGTCGCAGTCCACCGTGACGGTGCGCTCCCCGAGCCCGGCGAAGTCGACGACGCCGCGCAGCGAACGTCCGATCAGCCGCTGGATCTCGACGGTGCGGCCGTCCGGACGGCCCTTCGCGACGTCGCGCGGCTTGCGCTGCCCGGTGGAGGCCGGCAGCATGCCGTACTCGGCCGTCAGCCAGCCGGTGCCGCGGCCGGCCATCCAGCGCGGGACGCCGTCTTCGACCGAGGCGGTGCAGATCACGCGCGTCTCCCCCACCGAGATCAGCGCGGAGCCGGTGGCGCTGCGCACGAACCCGGGCTCGAACGCGACCGGGCGCAGCTCGTCCGCGGCACGACCGTGGCTGCGCCGCGGCGGCGCTGCGCCCGCGTCGCTCACGCGGCGGCCCTCAGCGGCTCCAGCCGCACGCGCTCGATCTCGCCGAGCGGCATCTGCAGGAACCGCGTCCCCAGCTCCCGGAAGGCGTCGACGTCACCGGTGCAGTGGAAGCGGTAGTCGCCCTCGCCGTCGCGCTCGTTGAGCAGGCCGCGCGCCGCCAGCGCCCGCTCGACGCTGCGCACGACGCCCTCGCCGGAGGTGACGAGATGGACGCCGCGGCCGAGCATGCGCCGCAGGATCGGGGCGAACAGCGGGAAGTGCGTGCAGCCAAGGATCGCCGTGTCGACCTCGGCGGCGCGCAGCGCCGTCGTGTAGCGGCGGACGATCTCGACCGCCGGCTCGTCGAGCGGGACGCCGCTCTGGATCAGCGGCGCGAGGTCCGGGCAGGGGACGCTCTCCAGCACGACGTGGGGATCGCTCGCGGCGATCGCGCGGGCGTAGGCGCCGCTGTCGACCGTCGCCGGCGTCGCGAGCACGCCGATGCGACCGCTCTCGGTCGCCTCGACCGCCAGCTGGGCGGCCGGCGCGATCACGCCGAGCACGTCGACGCCGGTGCCGGCCAGCTGCTCCTCCAGCAGCGGCAGCGCCGCCGCCGTCGCCGATCCGCAGGCGACGACGATCAGCTTCGCCCCGGCGGCGAGCAGGTGGTCGGAGATCTCCAGCGAGAACTCGCGCAGCTGCGCCTGCGACTTGTCGCCGTACGGGAAGCGGGCGGTGTCGCCGAGGTAGAGGTAGTCCTCGCTCGGCAGCGAGACCAGCAGCTCGTGGAGGACGGTGAGGCCGCCCACGCCGGAATCGAAGACGGCGATCGGACGGTCGCTCGCGGCGCGTTCGGTCGTCGCAGGCATCGCCTCATGGTGGCAGAGCGCCCCGCGGGAACGAGGCGACCCGCAGGCCGCCTCCGTTCTCGCGCGCTCGCCGGATTCGTCGAGCAGCGCGCTCATCTCATCCCGCCGAGCGCCTTCTTGATCTGGTCGACGATCGCCTCCGCGATGCCGCTGGTCCCGAATCTCTTGGTCTTCGTCGCGGCGACGACGGCCGCCAGCAACGCGGCGACGAGCAGGATCAGCGCGACGTACTCGACCGTCCCCTGCCCTCGCTCCGATCTCCACGCCACCGCCAGCCGGAAATGCACCAGCGCCATCATCCGGTAGAACACCGCGTCCTCCTCTGCTCGCTCGACAAGGACGGTCGAGTCTCCGGACCGGCGCGTGCCGGTTCGAGACGCATTCGCGACGATCGACGCGCGGAGCGCGCGCGAACGAGCGCAGCGAAGTCACGAAGTAGGCTGCTGCGCCAGATGCGCGCGCTCGTCGTGACGAACATGTATCCGACCGAGGCCCGACCGGCGCTCGGGCGCTTCGTCCGCGACCAGGTCGAGGCGCTGCGCCGGCTCGACGGGATCGAGGTCGAGCTGTTCGCCTTCCCGCCCGGGATGCGCTCCTACCCGCGGGCGGCGCTCGAGCTGCGGCGGCGCTACCGCGGTGAGCGCTTCGACGTCGTCCACGCCCACTTCGGCCTGACCGCGTGGCCGGCGCTCGCGCTGCGCGGGGCGCCGCACCTCGTCACCTTCCACGGCACCGACCTCGCCCATCCGCGCTCCGGTCGCCTCAGCCGCGCAGTCGCGCGGATCGTCGACCTCTCCGCGACCGTCTCCGCCTCGCTCGCGGAGCTGCTCCCCGGCGCCGGCCTCACGCGGCGGGTGGCCGTCCTGCCCTGCGGCGTCGACCTCGACCGCTTCCGCGCGCTCCCGCGAGCGGAGGCGCGCCGGCGGCTCGGACTCGACCCCGACGGCCGCTACCTGCTCTTCCCGGCCTCGCCGGCGCGTCCGGAGAAGCGCTTCGACCGGGCGCAGGCGGTCGCCGGAGGGGCGACCCTGCTGACGTTGACCGACGTGCCGCCCGACGAGGTGCCGTTGTGGGTCAACGCCGCCAACGCGGTCGTCGTCCCCTCCGAGCGCGAGGGCTTCGGGCTCGCGACGTTGGAGGCGCTCGCCTGCGACGTGCCGGTGGTCGCCACGCCGGTCGGCGTCCACGAGCTGGCGCTCGCCGGCGTCGCCGGCGCCCACTGCGGCCCGTTCGACGCCGCCGCGTGGCGGGCGGCGCTGGCGCCGCATCTCGCCGCCGCCGACCCGCGCGTCGCGGGGCGGGCGCGCGCCGAGCTGTTCTCGGCCGAGCGGATGGCGCGCCGGGTGGCCGCCGCGTGGCGCGCCGTCGCGGCCGAGCCGGCGGGGACGACCGGGGGCCGTGGGTATACTCGCCGCCTCGGCGCCGCCTGAGTCGTGACGCGGCGCCTCTTCGAACGATGAGTGGCCTGTTCCAACGCATCGCACGCCGTCGCTCCGACGACTCCGAGCAGACGTCCGCGTCCGACGCGGGCGTCCAGCCGCCGGCTGCCGACCCGGCCGAGCAGCCCACGCGCTACATAGGGCTGCCGGCCGATGCCGTCGCCTCGCAGCCGGACCCGCTCCGCGCGCAGCCGCCGGAGCAGCCGGCTCCCCCGAGCATGACGTCGCAGCAGCCGGACGCAGGCGCGTCGACGGAGCCGGACGACGCCGCGACGACGCAGCCGGACGACGCTGCGACGACGCAGCCGGACGCGCTCGCGGCGCCGGACCCGCACGACGCCGCGACGCAGCCGGACGACGGCGCGTCGACGGAGCCGGACGAAGGCCCGACGACGGAGCCGGACGACGCCGCGACGATGCAGTCGGACGAAGGCGCGTCGACGGAGCCGGACGCGCCGGGGCCCACGCCGCTGCAGGAGCAGCCGACCGCGCTCTTCCCGCTCGTGCCCGAGCAGCCGACCGAGCTGCAGCCGCCGCTCGCGCCCGACGCGGGCGCGCCGGTCAGCGCTGCCGACGCCGGCTCGACGCCGCTGAGCGCCGGCCCGCCGGCGGCCGCCGGCCAGGCCGCGCCGGACCACGAGCAGGCCGCGGCTGGCGCGCCGGCCGCGGAGGGCCAGGCGCCCGTCGGGGAGCCGAGCGCGAGCGCCGGCCAAGCGCCTGCGAGCGGCGAGCCGACCGCCGTGACCGAGCAGCAGCCGCAGCCGCAGGAGCGCAGACCGGGCTTCCGCGAGCGCGGCCGGATGCGCCGACGCCTCCGCTACCTGCGCAGACTGCGCGAGCTGCAGGTGCGCGACCTCGGCGGCCTGGCGTTCGACCTGCGCCGCTTCGAGCGCAAGCGCGACGACCTGATCGCGCAGAAGATCGACCAGATCCGCGCGTGCGACGACGAGCTGCGAGCGCTCGAGTCAGCGCTCGACGAGCGCCGCGACATCCGCGACGTGCGCATGCCGGGCGTCGGCGGGACCTGCCCGCGCTGCTTCTCGCTCTACGGCAGCAACGACCGCTACTGCGCCCACTGCGGCGCCGCCCTCGGCGGTCTCGCGCAGGGCCCGGCGCAGGTCGCAGCCCCGCCGCCTCCGCCGGCGCCGCCCGCCGGGGCGCCTTCCACACCGACCGCGCCGCCGCCGACGCAGTGAACGCGACGCGGCCGTCGCCGACGACGCCCGGCGCGTTCCTCTGCCCGCGCTGCGGCAACACCCTCCGCGACGATCAGGCGTGGTGCATGGAGTGCGGCCTGGCCGCGCGCACGCGCGTCGACCGGCCGCCGAACTGGAAGCTCCCGATCGCCGCGACGCTCGTCGGGCTCGTGCTCGCCGCCGCCGCGATCGCCTACACGCTCGTCGTGCTGCTCGACGAGCAGCAGCCGCCCCCGACGCCAGCGACGGTCACGATACCGGCGCCGGCCGCGGCGCCCGCGCCGGCCCCGACCCCAGCCGAGCCGATCACCCCGCCGGCGACGACGCCGGGCACGACCGTGCCCGGAACGACCAACCCGTCGTCGACGACGCCGACGACCCCGGCGACGCCGCCCGGCACGGCGGCGCCGCCCAGCGCTCCGGCGGTCCCCGGCAGCGACGACGCCGCGACGCCGTAGCCGCCGCGGGCGCCGGCCGTCATGGCGCGAGCCCGCCGGTGCATCCGGAGCGTCACGCCGGTCGAGCGCCGGCCGTGGTCCCGCCGCGCCGCGGCCGTTCGGGTCCTCACCCGCGCACGGCCGCGAGCGCCGGCCAGCGAGCGGCGAGCCGCTCCGCAGCCGCCAGCGCCGCAGGCGTGACCGGGACGTCAGCCGGCGTGCGCGGCGCGGGCGCCGTCAGCGCCTCGAGCGTCGCCGCGGTCGAGGCGGCGAGCGCGCGCAGGTCGTAGCCGCCCTCGAGCACGCCGCCGAGCGGGACGTCCAGCTCGGCCGCGAGGCGGCGCATCGTCGCCGCCATCGCCGCGAAGCCTGCCTCGGTCAGCTCGACGCCGGCGAGCGGGTCGTCGCGATGGGCGTCGAAGCCGGCCGACAGCAGGATCAGCCGCGGCTCGTACGCCCGCGCGAGCGGCACGACGACGTGCTCCAGCAGCGACAGGTAGAGCGCGTCGCCGGCGCCGGCGGAGACCGGGATGTTGACGGTGTAGCCGGTTCCCCTGCCGCTGCCGACGTCGCCGGCGGGGCCGGTGCCGGGATAGAGCGGCAGCTGGTGGATCGACACGAACAGGACCTCGTCGGTCGCGTGGAAGATGTCGTTGGTGCCGTTGCCGTGGTGGACGTCCCAGTCGAGCACGAGCACCCGGCCGGCCCCGTGCGCGTCGAGTGCGTGGCGCGCCGCGACGGCGACGTTCGAGAAGAGGCAGAAGCCCATCGCGCGGGCCGCCTCGGCGTGGTGGCCGGGCGGCCGCAGCGCGCTGAAGCCGGTCGACGCCGCGCCGGACATCAGCCGGTCGACCAGCTCGACGGCGCCCCCGGCGGCGTGCAGCGCCGCCTCGTAGGAGGCCTCGACGACGATCGTGTCGGCGTCGATCGCGCCGCCGCCGGCGGCGCACAGCTCGTCGATCGCGCGGATGTAGCGGACCGGGTGGACCGCCGCGAGCGTCTCGGACGCCACGCGCGGCGCCTCGACGCGCTCCATCGCGAACCAGTCGTGGCGCTCCAGCTCGCGCTCGATCGCGACGATCCGCTCGGCCCGTTCGGGGTGCGACCCGGTGTCGTGCAGGAGCGACGATGGATGCGACAGGTAGATCGCGGGCGCCATGCGAGTACCGTACTGGCCCCCTCGTATGGAACGTCCCGTCACGATCGAGGCCGATCTCGCCGTCGTCGGCGCCGGAGGAGCCGGCCTCTACACAGCCCTCACCGCGGCCGAGGCCGGCGCGCGCGTCGCGTTGATCTCCGCGACCCCGCTGGCCGAGTCCTCCAGCTACTGGGCCCAGGGCGGGCTCGCCGCGGCGCTCGCGGTCGACGACAGCCCCGAGCGGCACCTCGAGGACACGCTCGTGACCGGCCGCGGCACCGTGCGCCGCAGCGCCGCGGAGGCGCTGACGCGCGAGGCGCCGGAGATCGTGCGCGACCTCGAGCGGCTCGGAGTCCACTTCGACGCCGACCGCCGCGGACGGCTCGCGCTCGGGCTCGAGGGCGGCCATTCGATCCGCCGGATCGCGCACGCCGGCGGCGCCGCGACCGGCCGGCGCGTCTCGCGCCAGCTGTCGGCGGTCGCGGCGACCGACGAGCGGATCGCGATCCTGGAGGACTGCCGCGCGACCGCGATCGTCGTCGACGAGGGCCGCGCCGCGGGCGTCCGCATCCACGACGGCAGAGTCGTGCTGGCGCGCGCCGTCGTGCTCGCGACCGGCGGCGCGGCGGCGCTGTGGGCCCGCACGACCAACCCGGTCGGCGCGACCGGCGGCGGGATGGTGCTGGCGGCGCGGGCCGGAGCCGCGCTCGCCGACCTCGAGATGGTCCAGTTCCACCCGACCGCCGTCGCGGGCGTCGACGGCGCCGACTCCTTCCTCGTGACCGAGGCCGTCCGCGGCGAGGGCGCGCTGCTGCTCGACGAGCACGGCGAGCGGTTCGTCGACGAGCTGTCCCCGCGCGACGAGGTCGCCCGCGCCGTCGCCCGCAAGATGCTCGCGACCGGCGCCTCGTCGGTCGCCCTCGACATGCGCGCGATCGACCCCGACCTCTTCCCCAACGTCGTCGAGGTGCTGCGCAGAGCGGGCCTCGACCCGGTCAGGGAGCTGGTCCCGGTCGCCCCCGCGGCGCACTACATGATGGGCGGGATCGCGACCGACCTCGCGGGGCGCTCGACGGTCCCGGGCCTCTACGCCGTCGGCGAGTGCGCCTGCACCGGTCTCCACGGCGCCAATCGGCTGGCCTCCAACTCGCTGACCGAGTGCTTCGTCTTCGGCCGCCGCGCCGCGCTCGCCGCGCTGGACGAGCCGCCCCGCGCCGGCAGCCCGGAGCCGCCCCCGTCGGGCCCGCCGCCGCGGCTGACCGCCGCCAGCCGCGAGGCGCTGTGGCGCGACGCGGGGATCGAGCGCGACGCCGACGGCCTGCGACGGCTGCTCGACGATGACCACGAGCTCGTGCGGCTGCTCGCCGCGAGCGCGCTCGCGCGCGAGGAGAGCCGCGGCGCGCACCAGCGCCGCGACTTCCCGACGGTCGATCCCGCACTCGACGGACACCACACCGTCGTGACGAACGGCGCTCCGCCGTCGCTCGTGTCCTGGCGCTGACATCTCCCGTCACAACAGCAGACGAACGACGGCGTTCAGTCCTGCTTTTCTGACACCGCGTCAAGCGAACGCAAACGTTTCGACTTAACACGCGGTTAATAGTCTCGTGGCCTGAGCTTCACAAGACGGTGGGATGCTGGCGCTCGCCACACCGAGTGCGGCACGGGGATCTGAGAAGGAGAGAGCTGCCGTCATGTATCGCTTCAGCCGGGCGATCTATCGCGAACTCGCGAACGAGATCGTCGAGGGCCCGACGACCGCGGGCACCATCAGCAACCACGAGCGCGTGTTGAAGGCGTGCGAGTCCGCGATCGAGCGCCTCGCCACCGACCGCCACTACTTCGCACGTCCTGCCCGCTCGCTGTTCAACGACATCCGGCCGTACTTCCCGATGTCGTCGCAGGCGCGCGTATTCCAGGTGATCGACCGCTACATCGCGTGCGCGGACGAGTTCCTGTCGCGTCAGCCGATGACCGGGTACGACCTCGCCGGCAACCCGCTCCAGTGCCGCGCGACGACGCGCAAGGGCACGCCCTGCCAGCGGATGCCGCTGCCGCACAACGGCTACTGCCCCTCGCACCAGCACCTCGCCGAGACCGAGGAGACGCAGGCACGCGAGGCGGCGCTCGCCGCAGCCTGAGCGCCCTGCCGCTCGACCGTCCGACGCCGTCGAGCCGCGCGGGATAACTTGCGCGGCTCGATGCTGCTCGGAGTCGACGTCGGAGGCACCTTCACGGATGCCGTCCTCTGCGGGGACGGCATCCTGGTCACGGCCAAGTCACCGACGACGCCGGAGGACCAGTCGCTTGGGGTGATGGCGGCCGTCGAGGCCGTGCTCGCCCGCGCCGGGCGCGTCGCGGCCGACGTGACGGCCTTCGCCCACGGCATGACGGTCGCGACCAACGCCCTGCTGGAGGGGAGATCGGCCCGCACCGCGCTGCTCGCGACCGAGGGCTTCGCCGACGTCGTCGCGCTCGGCCGGCAGGCGCGCGCCGACCTGTACCGGCTGTGCGCCTCCCATCCGGCCCCGCTCGTGCCCGACGAGCTGCGCTTCGGCGTCCCGGAGCGAATGACGCCGGACGGGCCGCTGCGGCCGCTCACGGAGGATGCGGCGGCAGAGATCGCCGCGCGCGTCGCCGCGGCCGAGCCGGAGGCGGTCGCGGTCGTGCTGCTGCACGCCTACCGCCATCCCCAGCACGAGCTGCTGCTGCGCGACGCGCTCGCAGCGGCGCTGCCCGGCCTCCACGTCTCGCTCTCCCACGAGGTCGTCGGCACCTTCCGCGAGTACGAGCGCGCCGCCACGACCGAGATCGACGCCGCCCTCTCCCCGCTCGTCGGACGCTACCTGCGGCGGCTCGCCGAGCGGGCGCGCGCGGCCGGGCTGCCGGAGCCGGCGATCATGCAGTCCAACGGCGGGCTGATCGACCTCGGCGCCGCCGCCGGCCACGCGTCGTGGACGGTGCTCTCGGGTCCGGCGGGCGGAGCCGAGGGCGCCGCGTTCGCCGCCGCCGCGACCGGCGTCGAGCGGGCGCTCTGCTTCGACATGGGCGGCACCTCGTGCGACGTCTGCGTCGTCCACGACGGCGTCGTCGCCGAGTCGGGCAGCGGGGAGATCGCCGGACGGCCGATCGCCCTGCCGACGCTCGACGTCCACACCGTCGGCGCCGGCGGCGGCTCGATCGCCTGGCGCGACGCCGGCGGAGCGCTGCGCGTCGGGCCGCAGTCGGCCGGCGCCGTCCCCGGGCCGGCCTGCTACCGGCGCGGCGGCACCGAGCCGACGGTCACCGACGCGAACCTGCTGCTCGGCTACCTGCCACCCGACGCGCCGCTGTCGGGCGAGGTCGCGCTCGACCGCGAGGCGGCCGAGCGGGCGATCGGCCGCCTGGCGGAGCAGCTCGGCATGGAGCCGCTCGCCTGCGCCGAGGGGATCGTCCGCGTCGCGAACGCGGAGATGACACGGGCGCTGCGGGTCGTGACCGTCGAGCGCGGGATCGACCCGCGCGACCACGCGCTCGTCGCCTTCGGCGGGGCCGGCCCGCTGCACGCCTGCGCGATCGCCGACGAGCTCGGGATCGAACGGGTGATCGCGCCGCGCGCCTCGGGCGTGCTCGCCGCCTTCGGCCTCGTCGTCTCGCCGCGCCGCCGCGACGCCCAGCGCAGCGTCCTGCGCAGCGGCGACGCCTTCACGGCCGGCGCCGTCGCCGACGACGTCGCCGCGCTCGCCGCCGAGGCGCGCGCGGCGCTCGGCGCACCGGAGGCGCCGATCGCGGCGACCTTCGAGCTGCGCTATCGCGGCCAGGCGTTCGAGCTGGCCGTCGAGGCGGCGGCCGACGCGACGCCAGCGCAGCTGCGCGGCGCCTTCGAGGCGGCGCACGAGGAGCGCTACGGCCACCGCGCGCCCGACGAGGAGGTCGAGCTCGTGACCGTCCGCGTACGCGCGGTGCGGGAGAGCGAGGCGCTCGCCGAGCTGCCGGCGCCGGCCGGCGAGCTGCCGGCGCCGCTGCGGCGGCCGGCGCGGCTCGGCGGCGCGCCGGTCGAGCTCGCCGTCTGGCGCGGCGCGTTGCCGCCCGGCGCCGAGATCGCCGGGCCGGCCGTCTGCGAGCTGTCCGAGTCGACGCTGCTGGTGCCGCCGGGCTGGGCCGGCAGCGTCGGCGCGAGCGGCGCGATCGAGCTGCGCCGCGGCGACCGCGGCACCGGGGCGGATCGCGCGCTTGGAGCGCGGCGCGAGGAGCGCCGGCGATGAGCGCGAAGCGCCTCGACCCGGTCGAGCTGCAGGTCGTGGTCGGCGCGCTGCGCGCCAGCTGCGAGGAGATGGGCGCGGTGCTTATCCGCTCGGCCCACTCGGCCAACATCAAGGAGCGCCGCGACGCGTCGACGGCGCTGTTCGACCCGGCCGGCGAGATGGTGATGCAGGCCGAGCACATCCCGGTCCACCTCGGCGCGATGCCGGCGGCGGTCGCGGCGGTCGCTGGCGAGCGCCACAGCCCCGGGCGCGCCTGGATCCTCAACGATCCGTATCGCGGCGGCACGCACCTGCCCGACATCACCGTCGTCACGCCGGTCTTCGAGCGCGAAGATCCGGGCGATCCGGGAGCGCTGCTCGGGTTCGCCGCCAACCGCGCCCACCACGCGGACGTCGGCGGCCCGACGCCCGGCTCGATGCCGGCCGACAGCCGCACGCTCGCCGACGAGGGCGTCGTGATCGGGCCCCAGCCGCTCGACGAGGAGGCGGTCGAGCGGCTGACCGCGCAGATGCGCCAGCCGGCGCAGCGACGGGCCGACCTGCGCGCGCAGCTCGCCGCCAACCGCGCCGGCGCCCGTCGGCTCGCGGAGCTGGCGCGGCGGATCGGCGTCGAGACGCTGTGCGCCGCGACCGCCGAGGTGCTCGACTACGCCGAGCGGCGCACGCGCGCCTGCATCGCAGCCCTCCCCGACGGGGTGCTGGAGGCGCGCGACGTGCTGGAGGCGGCCGACGGCGACGTCGAGCTGGCGCTGCGGGCGACGATCGACGGCGACCGGCTGGTGCTCGACTTCAGCGGCAGCGCATCCCAGCACGACGGCAACCTCAACTGCCCGCTCGCCGTCACCCGCTCGGCGTGCTACTTCGCGGTGCGGGTCCTGACCGACCCCGACATCCCGCCGAGCGCCGGCGCCTACCGGCCGATCGACGTCGTCGCGCCGGAGGGGTCGCTGCTCAACGCGCGGCCGCCGGCGGCCGTCGTCGCCGGCAACGTCGAGACCTCCTCGCGCGTCGCCGATCTCGTGCTCGCCGCGTTCGGGCGCGCGCTCGGCCAGGGAACGATGAACAACCTGACGCTCGGCAGCGACGACTTCACGTACTACGAGACGCTCGGCGGCGGCCAAGGCGCCTGCCCGGACGCGGACGGCCCGAGCGCCGTCCACGTCGCGATGTCGAACACGCTCAACACGCCGGTCGAGGCGCTCGAGCTGGAGTTCCCGCTGCGCGTCGTCGAGTACGGGCTGCGGCGCGGCTCGGGCGGCGACGGGCGTCACCGCGGCGGCGACGGCATCGTGCGGGAGCTGGAGGCGCTGGCGCCGATGACGTGGTCGCTGATCAGCGAGCGGCGCCGCCACGCCCCGCCGGGCTCAGACGGCGGCCAGCCGGGGGCGACGGGCCGCAATCTGCTGGACGGCGAGCCGGTCGGGCCGAAGGCCCGCGGGACGCTGGCGCCGGGTGCGCGGCTGCGCATCGAGACGCCCGGCGGCGGTGGCCACGGCGTCAGTTTTCCACAGCGATAACTGTCAGACAAAACGCCGTCCGCGACCGGTGAAAGGGTCGTGAAAAGACGCGGGTTTCCAGGGGAATTTTGGAATTCCCAGGGTCTTGCGTACAATGGACATCCCGCCGCGAAAATGTTGCATCTTCGCGTAAACGGGCATATACGCATCCTCTCCCCTCCCCCGGAACTATGCCGATTGCTTTCAAAGAATGGGCCGTGACTGTGCGCGCGCTCGCCGAAGGCGAGCAATTGCTCACGCTGCGCAAGGGCGGCATCCGCGAAGCCGACAAGCACTTCAGACTCGAGCACGAGCGGTTCTTCCTGTACCCCACCTTCGACCACCAGCGCCGTGATCTCGTGCGCGAGTCGCATCAGCCCGAGATGGCTCGCGCGCTGGAGGAGGGCGTCTGGCCCGACGGCGAGCTGCCGCCCCACGCGCTGACGCGCGACGGCGAGATCCCGCAGCCCGATCGGGTGAGGATTCGTGCCTGGGCCGAGGTCGCCGATCACTGGACGATCACCGACCGCCGCGCCGTCGACGCGCTCTCGCCGTTCTACGTCTGGACGCCCGACTACGCCGAGAAGCGCCTCGACTGGAAGCGTCGTCATCCGCTCCACGTCGTGCTGCTGCGCACGTACCGCATCCCGCGTCCGGTGACCGTGAAGGTCCGTGACGACTACGGCGGATGTCGCTCCTGGCTGGAGATCACCCGCGATCTCCCGTTCGAGGGCACCCCGGTCCTCTCCGACGACGAGTTCGAGCGCGCCTCCGAGGAGATCCGCTCGATCGTCTCCGGCCGCGTCCCGGCGCTCGTCTAGCGCGAACGTGACCTTTCGCGGTGGCGCGCCGGTCGCCGGCATCGACAAGATCCTCGGCCACAGGCGCGCCCTCGCGATCGGCATCGGCGGCGGCGGCGACGTCGTCGGCGCCTTCGCCGTCGCCGAGTGCTGCCGTGCGCTCGGCGGCGACGCCGTCATCGGCGGCGTCACCTGGGAGCGGCGTCCGATCGACCCGCTGCCCGGCGCCCGTCGCGTCGACGAGCTGATCGGAGCCGAGCCGCTCCACCCCGCCGTCGCGCTCGCCGGCCCCGAGACGGTCGGCCCCGGCGGCTTCCGCTTCGCCGAGTCGCACATGGCCGGACTGCTCGGCTCGCAGGTCGTGCTCGTCGATCCCAACCCCGGACCGGCCGCGATCGCCGACGGCCTCGCCGCCGCCGCCCGCCGCTTCGACTGCGACCTCGTCGTGCTCGTCGACGTCGGCGGCGACGTGCTCGCCCACGGCGACGAGCCGGGCCTCTCCAGCCCGCTCTGCGACGCCGTCATGCTCGCCGCCGCGCCGCGGCTGGCCGCGCAGGGGGTCGAGACGGTCGGCGCGCTGTTCGGCGCCGGCTGCGACGCGGAGCTGACCCCCGACGAGGTGCTCGAGCGGGTCGCCGAGGTCTCCGCCGCCGACGGCCTGCTCGGCGTCTGGGGCCTCACGCCGCCCTCCGTCGCGCGCCTGGAGCGCGCGATCGAGGTCGTTCCGACCGAGGCGAGCGCGCAGGCCGTCGCCTGCGCGCGCGGCGCCTGGGGACCGCTGCCGATCCGCGGCGGCCGGCGCACCGTGCAGCGCACGCCGACCGGCGCGATGACCTTCTACTTCGACCCGGCCGCGGCGATCGCCTCGGCCTCCCGCTGCACCGCGGCGGTGCTCGACGCCGACTCGCTCGAGGCGGCGCAGGAGATCCTCGCCGCCGCCGGCATCCGCACCGAGCTCGACTACGAGCGCGACGCCGCCGCCGGCCGGATCTGACCGGGCCGTCGACCGCTCCGACGAGGGACAGCGCAGCGCGAGGCCCGGCTGCGCGATGATGGCCGGCGAATGGCTTGGGACGAGACGATCTCGGCGTCGTTCCGCGCCCGCCACGAGACGGCGGACGCCGACGCGGCGGCACGCGTGCTCGACTCGCTCGAGCAGACCCGCGTGCGGCTCGACGTGCTGTTCCCCAGAACGGTCGCCGACGTCACCGTCGTCTTCCACCGATCGCCGGCGCTGCTCGACCTCGCCCATCCGCTCGTCCCGCTCGAGCGGCTGCTGACCGCGCCGGCCGCCCGCCGCTACGTCGTCGGCTCCGCGACCGCGAACACGATCCACGTGCTGGCGCCGGCCGCGCTGCGCCGCCGGGCCTCGAAGGTCGACGGCTCGCGCGCGATGCTCGAACGGGCGCCCGACGTGCTCTACGCGCGGCTGGTCGTCGGCGCCAACAACCGCCGGCTGCCGCCGCCGTCGACGCCGCCGGCGGTGCTCCACCGCCTGCGCTGGGCATGGCTGGTCGAGGGCGCCGCCCGCTTCTTCGCCGGCCAGGTCGAGCACGCCCGCCCCGCGATCGCCCGCCGTCTGCGCGAGGGCGGCCGGCCGGCCTTCCCGCCGAGCCTGCGCGACGCGGCGCTGCTCGGCGGCACGGTGCTCGACCTGCTCGCGCGCGAGGAGGGGCCCGAGGCCGCGATGCGGCTCGCCTGCTATCTCGACCCGGAGGGGCCGGAGAAGGCGCTGCGAGAGGCGTTCGGCGGCCGCGCGATCGTCCACACCGAGGGGGCGTGGCGCTCCCACCTCGCGCGACTCGCGGCGCTGTAGCCAACGCGACCGCGGGACCGCCGCGGCCCCGGCCCGCGCTCAGAAGATCGTGTCGAGCGCCCAGATGACGGCGGCGACGAGCGCGAGCACCGCCAGCATCGTCGCGAGCGTCCGGGTCGGCGACGGGCCCGCGGCCGGCGGCGGGAGCAGCTCCGCCTGCAGCAGCACGTCGCGCGCGGCGTCGACGCCGGACGCCGGCACCATCACGTCGCGCGGGCCGGAGGCGAGGAAGTCCGGCACGTCGAAGCCCATGCTGCGCCGCAGCATGCTCGGGACGCCCTCCTCCAGCAGCAGGCCCTGGATGAACTCGCCCTCTATCTGGTTTCTGACGCCGAGCACGCGCACGAGCTCGCCCTGCGCGTAGTCGCGCTTGACCCGGCCCGTCCACTGCGGTGGGAAGGGCTCGGCCATCGCGCTACTCGACGACCAGCTCCGCTTCGCTGACCTGGCCGTCGACGATCCGCCAGGCGCGCACGTCCGGCTCCGGGTCCTTCAGCCCGACGATGATGTACAGCGAGTCGGGATAGAAGGCGAGGTTGATGTCCGTCTGCGACGGCTCGGGCGCGGTGCGCGTGTGCGAGTGGTAGATCGCGCCGAGCTCGTGGCCGGCGTCCTCGATCGCGTCGAGGATCTCCAGCTGCTGCTTGCCGTCGATCTCGTAGCGCAGCGGGCTCGCTGCCATGTTCTCGGCGGGATGGACGGCGACGGCGACGCCGTCGGCGGAGGCGACCATGCCGCAGCACTCGTTCGGCGCTTCGGCACGTGCGTGGGCGACCAGCTGGTCGTAGAGCTCGCGGGCGATCTTCATCGCCCGCGAGTGTAGTCGGAAGGAGCGCTTCGCAGCGGGGGAACGGCTACGCGACGTCGCGGTCGCGCTCGTCCTTGACGGCCGTCAGCTCGCGCTCGGACTCGTCGTCCTTCGTGACGCCGGAGATCGAGTCCTTGAACTCGCGCATCCCCTTGCCGATCGAGCGACCGGCCTCGGGCAGCTTCTTCGGGCCAAGGATGATCAGGGCGATGACGAGGACGAGGACGACTTCCATCGGTCCGATCTGGGAGAACATGCTGTCGCTGCTCCTTCGTTGACTCCATCCGCCGCCGGGGGTTCGACGCGGACGGGCGGTGCGGATGGTTCAGCTCATGCTACCCGTGTTGCGGATGGGACGCGAGCGCGGATCACGGAAGCGCCGCCTCCCCGCGCTCGAACGCGTCGGGCACGAGCGTCCCGGGCGCATCGCTCAGGAGGCTGCGCAGCGCGACGGCGTGCTGGCCCTCTGCGCCCATGATCTGCGTCGCCAGCTCGATCAGCGCAGCGTTCTGGAGGTCGCGGACGGCGCCGAGAAAGGTGGTCAGCTGGGCGTCCTCCAGCTCCAGCGCGAAGGCCGCGATCGCCGCCGTCGTGCGCAGCCCGCCGAGCGGCGCCCTCAGGCCCAGCTGCGCGCGCCGGCGGGCGAGCTCCGCCTCGCCGCGCGGGGCGGGCGGCGCTCTGCCGCCGAGCTGCTCGAGCTTGGAGGCGAGCACCTCCGCGTGCTCGCGCTCGTGGTCGCGCACGCGTGCCAGCAGCTCCGGCAGCCGGGGTCGCCCCCGTTCCGCCGCTCCAGCGGGGACCGCACGGGCCGCGGCGACCGCGACGTCGTAGCTGGCGATCGCGACGCGCTCCAGCAGCAGCGCGCCGGCGACGATGCGGACGTCGTCGTCGACTTGCGCGAAGGTCCGCGCCGGGCGCAGCAGCAGGCCGCGACGGCTGACCGCGCCGGCCGTCATGCGCCGCCCGTGACGAACGGCGTCGGCGCCGGCCAGCGCCCGAGCCGCAGCCGCAGGACGGCGTCGTGCTCGGCCTCGGTCGTCGCGATCGAGGCGACCGCCTGACGCAGCCGCGAATCGGCGATGCGCGGCACCACGCTGCCGTAGACGACGATCGCCTTGCGCTCGACCTGCAGCAGCAGTCTCAGCGTCTCCACCGCGTCGGCGGGCGAGTCGAAGTCATAGCTCGGCGCCGGCGCGGCCGCGCTCGACCCAAGGTCGGCGACCAGCTCGCGCAGACGCGCGGCGTGGGCCCGCTCCTGCGCGAGGAAGCGCCGCGCGGTGTCGAGCGCGACGCCCTCGAGCAGCGGCATCGCGGCGGTGTACGCGGCGATCGCGAAATGTTCCGCCGCGAGCGCGCTGTTGAGCAGGTCTGCGTCGCCGCCGGGGCTCTCGGGCACCGTCTCCGGCACGCCGCCGAGGCGGGCGCCCTCGTCGCGCACGGCGTCGTCTCCCCCGCCGCAGCCGGCGAGGGCGCCGAGCGCCGGCACCGCGATCGCGCCGGCGCCGATGCCGTGCAGGAAGCCCCGTCGCGTCGGGCCGGCTACCACCAGACGGTCGAGTCGAGATTCTCGATCTCGTCGACCGGCCGGGTGTAGATCCCGGATGAGAGGTACTTCCAGCCGTCGTCGCAGACGATGAAGACGACGTTGCCCTCGTCCAGCTCGTTCGCGATGCGGACGGCGACGCGCGCGATCGCGCCCGACGAGACGCCGGCGAAGATGCCTTCCTCGTCGAGCAGCTTGCGCGTCCAGATGATCGCGTCGCGGTTGGTGACGAAGATCTTCCGGTCGAGCAGCGAGAGGTCGATGATCGGCGGGATGAAGCCGTCGTCGAGCGAGCGCAGGCCCTGGACCGGCTCGCCCTGCATCGGCTCGGCGGCGACGATCTTGACGGCGTCGCCGAGCGCCTCCTTGAAGCGGCGGGCGTTGCCCATCAGCGTGCCGCCGGTGCCGAGGCCCGCGACGAAGGCGCTGATCTCGTCGAGCTCCTCGAGGATCTCCAGCGCCGTGCCGTTGTAGTGGGCGTTCGGGTTGGCGACGTTGCCGTACTGGTACGGCATGTAGTACGAGGGGTCGGACTCGGCCATCTGAAGCGCCAGCTCGACCGCGCCGTTGGAGCCCTTCGAGCCGTCGGAGTAGACGATCTCGGCGCCGTACATCTCGAGCAGCTGCGTCCGCTCGGGCGTGACGTTGTCGGGCATCACGACCTTGAGTCTGTAGCCCTTGCGCTTGCAGATCATCGCGAGCGAGATGCCGGTGTTGCCGGAGGTCGGCTCGAGGATCGTCTGCCCCGGCTTGATCGCGCCTCTCGCCTCGGCGTCCTCGATCAGCGAGCGGGCGACGCGGTCCTTGACCGAGCCGGTGGGGTTCTTGGACTCGAGCTTGGCCCAGATGCGCACGCCCGGCTTGGGCGAGAGGCGCTTCAGCTCGACGAGCGGCGTGTTGCCGATCGACTGGACGACGTCGCCGTAGCGACCGCCGCAGGGCTTGTTCTCGAGGCGCTCGGAAGCCATTACTTCACGGAGTGTAGCGTGGGGAGGCAAGCGCGATCCGGGCACGCGAACGCGCCCGGACCACGAAGGATGCGCCTCAGCGGCCCCCGGCCATCGCCGGCAGGATGACGATCGTGTCGCTCTCGCCGACGGTCGTCTGCAGACCGTCGAGCACCCGCACGTCCTCGTCGTTGAGATAGACGTTGACGTAGCGGTTGAGCTCGCCGTCGGCCGAGAACAGCTGCGACTGCGTCTGCGGATGCTCGGTCGCGAGCGCCTTCAGCACCTCGCCGACGTTGGAGCCGGCGGCGCTGACCTGCTTCTCGCCGCCGACGGACGGGCGCAGGACCGGTGGGATCTTCACGGTTGCCATGTTCGGGACCCTAGCCGGCCGCGGCGCAGAACGCCTCGTAATCGGGGAAGACGCCCATCTCCTCGTCGCTGATCGACTCGGGGTCGCGCGAGCAGATCGGGCAGTCGGGATCGCGCCGCACCTTCAGCTCGGTGAAGGTCGCGCCGAGCGCCTCGTACAGCAGCAGACGGCCGACCAGCGGCTCGCCCTCGCCCAGGATCAGCTTGACGACCTCGGTCGCCTGCAGCATGCCCATCGTGCCCGGCAGAACGCCGAGGACGCCGTTGGCGCCGCAGGAGGGCGCCAGCTCGGCCGGCGGCGGCGTCGGGTAGAGGCAGCGGTAGCACGGCCCGTCGTAGGGCTTGAAGACCGACAGCTGGCCGTCGAAGCCGAGGATCGACGCCGACACGACCGGGATCCCCAGGCGCACCGAGACGTCGTTGATCAGGTAGCGCGTCGGGAAGTTGTCGAGGCCGTCGACGATGATGTCGTAGCCCTCGACGATCTCCATCACGTTGGAGGCGTCGAGCCGCACCGGGTACTTGACGACTCTCACGTCGCGGTTGAGGTTGGCGATCGTCGCCTCGGCCGAGTCGACCTTCGGCTCGCCGACCCGCTCCTGGGTGTGGATCACCTGGCGCTGGAGGTTCGACAGGTCGACCGTGTCGTTGTCGACGAGGCCGAGCGTGCCGACGCCGGCCGCGGCGAGGTAGAGCGCGGTCGGGGCGCCGAGGCCGCCGGCGCCGAGCAGCAGCACTCTCGCGTCGAGCAGCTTCAGCTGGCCCTCGAGGCCGACCTCGGGCAGCAGCAGGTGGCGCGAGTAGCGGTCGCGCTGCTCGGCGCTCAGCGTGCGCGGGACCTCGACGTCGTAGCCGCGGTCCTTCCACAGCGTGATGCCGCCGGTCATCGACTCGACGTTCGTGTAGCCAAGGTCCTCGGTCAGCGTGCGCGCGGCGTACGCGGAACGGTTGCCGGAGGCGCAGTAGAGGACGATGTGGGCGTCGCGGTCGGGCACGATGCCCTCGATGCGAGACTCGAGGTAGGCGCGGGGAACGTGTCTCGCGCCGGGGATGTGCGCGACGGAGAACTCCTCGTTCTCGCGCACGTCCACGATGACTGCGCCGTTGCCGAGCTGCTCGTGCACGGCCGCAGGATCCACCTCGTGGATCTGGCTCTTGATCTGACGGAGCAGCTCCGCTCCGGACGGACTCATCCGAGAAATCTCCTCAAACTGGGTCGGCTTTCGGATACTTCAGAAAGGATAGCGCCTCGCGGCGGCAGTCGGAGGGGTCGCGGAACCGTCGTGCGCGGCGGTCGCGCGCGGGGCGCGACGGCTACAGTGTCGGAGCTGTGCCCGCCCGTCTGCGCCTGACGTTCCTCGTCGTCACCAGCCTCGTCGTCGCCGCCCTCGCGGGCGTCGTCCTGTTCGGCGGCGGCTCATCGCCCGGCGACGGCGGCGACGCGAACGGCGCCGCCCCCGGGCCCGACCCGACCGGCTTCCACGGCGCCGTGCGGCCCCCCGGTGCCAGAGCGCTCGACTTCTCGCTCAGAGATCAGGACGGGCGCGTCGCGACGATGCGCGAGTACCGCGGCAGAGACGTCGTGCTGACGTTCCTCTACTCGACCTGCGAGGACACCTGCCCGCTGACGACGCAGCAGATCCGCGGTGCGCTCGACGAGCTCGGCAGCGACGTGCCGGTGCTGGCCGTCAGCGTCGACCCGGCCAACGACACCCCCTTCCGCGCCAAGAACTACCTCGTGAAGCAGCAGATGAACGGGCGCATGCGCTTCCTGCTCGGCAGCCGCGCGGAGCTCGAGCCGATCTGGAAGGCCTACGGGATCCAGCCCCAGGGCGAGGGCTTCGAGCACTCCGCCTCGACGGTCGTGATCGACGACCGCGGCGTGCAGCGCGTCGGCTTCCTCACCGACCAGCTGACGCCCGAGGGCCTCGCGCACGACCTGCGCAGACTCGGCGCCAGCTGAGCGGCGGCGCCGCCGGGAACGACGAGAGGCGGCCCGTGAGCCGCCCCTCGCAACGTCTCAGCGTTCGCGGATCGAGCCGCTCAGCTGCATCTCGCCGCCGGCGACACCGCGGTGAGCGGGTCGTCGGTGAACGGCGCGGCCGGGTCGAACGAGAAGTCGGCCGCGAACGGCCAGCCGCCGGAGGGGCAGTTGGTCGTCTCGACGTAGTGGACCTTCACCCGTCTGGCCCTTCTGCCCTTGCCCTTCTTCACCGTCGTCGTCGCCTTCACGTCGACGTCGAAGAAGACGAGCGGCGCGTAGACGCCGGGCATCACCTCGCGCAGGCCCTTCGGGATCGTCACGTCCAGTCTGTGGGCGTACTTGCCCGACGCCTTGCCGAGCTTGCCGACGAGCCCGTCGCTGAGCGGCAGCGGGTGCGCCCCGTTCAGCCACAGGATCAGCGAGTTGTTCGTGCTGTTGATCGCGGTGACCGTCAGGTCCTCCGGCACCTGAGCGCTGCCGATGAAGCCGATCGCTCTCGCGGTGCCTCTGCCGACGATCGAGCCCTTCGGGCATCTCGACAAGCTCTTCGTCGCCTGGATCGACTTCAGCGAACAGCGCGGGAACAGTCTGTTGTTGAAGCGGATCCCCTTGCCGAACAGCACCTTGACGTTCTGCGTCGTCGCGGGCTGGGGGCTCGGACTCTGGATCGTCACGCCGATCGCGGCGCCCTTGGGCTTCTTCGGCGTGCCCGCCTTGCCCGGCGTGATGGTGACTCTCAGCTCCTGAACCATGTCAACCGGCAGCGCGCTCGCGACCTGTGCCGTGGCCGCGGAGGCGCCGAACACTGCCAGCGAAACCCCTGCGAGGGTCCGCCAACGTGAATACGACATGCATCCTCCTCTGGTGATGCTGGTGCGGATGGGAACTACGTGGAATCTACGGGCAAACACCGACGGAGTGTGAGCGATTCGCCACAAGCTCCCAGATGTCCGCGTCCGGACAGCTGAGCGCGCTCCCGGCGGGCAGCCCGGCGCGCAGCCGCTCGGCCGTCAGTCGGCGGCCGGCGGGGGCTCGGGCGCGCCCGGCGCGGGCGCCGTCGCGGCCGGCGACCCGCCGGCCTCTGCGGCGGCCGCTCTTCTCTCCGCGTCGCGGCGCTTCTGGCGGATCGTGCTGACGATCAGCGCGCCGGCCAGCAGCAGCGCCGGGGCCGCGTAGACCATCGAGACGAGCCAGTGGCCGACGTGCGCGTAGACCGTCATGCGTTCGCCGCCGAGATCAGCCACAGCGCGAGGCACGTGAACGCGACCATCACCGCGAGCATCCACAGCTGCGAGCGCAGCGCGGCGCGGCCGTCGCGGAACAGCGCGACGGCGCGGTCGTGCGCGAGGACGAGGGCGGCGATGTGTCCGAGGACGATCACGAACACCTGGAGATACCAGATCCCGGTCGCGCTGATCACCGTGTAGTCGATCGTCCAGCTCGCGGTGCCGAGCAGATCGGAGCCGTCGCCGAGCGGATCCGAGACCAGGTAGCCGAGCGCCTGGCCCTGGTAGATCAGCAGCGAGGCGTAGTGGGCGACCGCGTAGGCGAGCGCGATCGGGACGAGCGTGTGGGCGAAGGCGCGCGCCAGCTCGCCGACCGAGCGATCGCGGTCGACCATGCGCATCCCGACGACGCCGATCCGGTAGACGAGCCCGGCCAGCAGCAGGCAGCCGAGCAGGCCGATGGTGAACGACGCCTCCCCCGCCGCCGTCGGGCCGAAGCCAAGGTCCTCGAAGACCGACTGCAGGTGCGGCGAGAGGTCGGTCCACAGCGGCCCGCCGGAGAGCCCGTCGAAGGTCGTCGAGCCGATCATCGTGCACAGCAGCGCGACGGTTCCGGGCACGACCTCCATCGACGGCAGGCCGTCGAGCGGCCGGCGCAGCCACAGCGCGCCGTCGCGGCGGACGAGCGGCGCGGCCTTCGCGAACAGGCCGAAGAAGACGGCGAAGCCGTCGCCGCGCCGGCTCCAGGTCTCGATCCCCCAGACGCTCATCGCAATCAGCTGGAGGGCGGCGTAGCCGAGCGCGAGCAGCGCCAGCAGGCGCGGGTCGTCGCGGTTCACCGAGACCAGCTCCAGCCACGCGAAGGCGGCGATCGTGACGACCGCGGGCCAATGCCCGAGCCAGCGCGGGTAGGCGAGCGGCTCCGGCAGCGCGCCCGCGCTCTCGTCCGCGCCGCCGGGGCGGCGCAGCCGAGCGGCCGCCCACGCGGTCGCGCGCGCCAGCGCCCGCCACGGGCTGAGCACTCGGAAGAGGTCGCCGAACAGCGCCGAGCCGACCGTCAGGCCGACCCAGAAGGCGACGTAGACGAAGGTCGGCGCGAAGTTCGCGGTCGGGATCTCGGTGCCGGCGAGGCCGCTGACGACGAGCGCGACGAACAGGCCGATGCCGAGCGCGCCGCCGACGACGTCGACCCACGGGCCGAGCCGAAACAGCCGCCGCTCGCGCGGCCGCTGCAGCCGCGGCGACGGCCACAGCAGCCCGAGCGCCGCGAACGAGACGATCAGCACGACCGCCGCCGCCCACGCGAACAGCCACATCGGCACGGGCAGGTCGGCCTTGCCGACGAGGCCGTGCGCTGAGGCGGAGGCGGGCGGGAGTGCGGCGAGCGCGAACAGCGCGAGCGCGGCGATCCGCCCGCTGCGACGGAGAGGGGGCATGCGGGCTGAAGGGGGACCGGCGAGACCGGCGATTCTACGCGCCGCTACGCTTCCGAGCCGATGCGCCCACCCGCCGAAGCAGAGATCACCGCCCCCTCCTTCCCCGGCAAGGCCAGATGGGTCAACGTCGCGATGCTGCGGATGGACCAGCAGAGAGGCCGCCCCGTCCTCGTCGAGTTCTGGGACTTCTGCCGCGTCAACTCGCTGCGCACCCTCCCCTACCTGAAGGCGTGGCACGAGCGCTACGCCGACGACGGGCTGCGGGTGATCGGCGTCCACGCCGCCGGCTTCGAGGCCTCCAGAGACCCTGACGCGATCCGCGCCGCCGTCGAGCGGCTCGGGATCGAGTACCCGGTCCTGATCGACGCGGAGCTGGAGGCCGCCTCCTACTACGGGATCCAGGGCTGGCCGAGCCGCTACCTGTGGAACCAGGAGAGCCGGCTGTTCGACTTCCACATCGGCGAGGGCGCCTACGCCGAGACCGAGCTGGCGATCCAGGAGCTGCTCGGGATCGAGCGCGAGCCGCTCGCGCCGGTCCGTCCGGAGGACGAGCCGGGCCTGCTGCTGCCCGCGCAGACCGAGGACCAGCCCGGCCCGTACTCGGGTCCCTACGAGGCCGGCGGCGTCTGGGCCGTGCTCTCGGGCGAGGGCGTCGTGCGCGCCAACGGCGTCGAGGTCGCGGTCAGCCACCCCGGCGCCTATCCGCTGATCGAGCACGACAGCCACACCGCGGGCGTGCTCGAGCTCGAGGTCGGCGACGGCGTCCGCTGCGAGGCCGTCTGCTTCACCCCCGGCGTCGCCGGCGTCGGCCGCGGGTAGCGGACGCGGCTCAGCGCTCGCCGGCGAGGTCGTCCCAGGCGCGGTCGCCGAGCAGCCGCAGCAGTCTCGGCGGGATCGACGGGTCGTCGTCGACCAGCACGGCCCGCCCCGGCCAGTACGGGCTCTCGTACGGCGCTCTGCTGAGGAACTGCCGTTCGAACACCCACGTGCCGCAGTTGTGGAGGCGCGCGCCGGAGGCGGTCGTCCAGACGGCCGGGTCGTCGGCCGCGCGCGGCCCCGCGCGGTGGGTGTGGCCGAAGACGACGTGCGCGGCGTCGAGTGCGAGCGCCGCGGCGGCGTCCGCCATCGCGCGCGTCCCGGCCGTCCCGATCGCCGTGCCGGAGACGTCGGCGCGGACCGGGCCGATGCCGGCGCGGTTGATCGCGGCGATGCCGAGCGGGAAGAGCGACGCCAGCGCGCGGCGGCGCAGCGGCCGGTGGCCGTCGCCGGCGAGCGTGCGCCAGACGCGCACCGAGACGCCCTGCGTCCCGCGCGCGGCGCGCGAGCCGTCGAGCGCCTGCTGGGCGAGCGCGTAGGACCAGGCGTAGATCGGAGCCAGCGCCCGCTCGTAGTCGTCCGGCGCGGCCCCCGTCGCCGGCAGCGGGCCGACGATCCGCCCCATCACGCCGGCGCTGAGCCGCTCGAAGGTCGGGACGGTGGTGTGGCGGTCGAGGTAGTGGCCGTGGAGCGCGTAGACGTCGTCGCGCAGCCAGATGCCGGGATAGGCGAGCGTCAGGCGGGCCGGTGCGAGCCAGCCGGCGATCTCCGCGACCGCGTCCCCGTCGCGCCATTGCACCTGCTCCTCCAGCCGCAGCGGCGGCGGCGCCTGCTCGCGGCGGCGGCGCTCCAGCCACGGCTCGACCAGCGCGTGGTCGTGGTTGCCGGGGACGAGCACGACCTCGCGCGCGGCGCCGAGCGTCGCGCCGAGCTGCTCGAAGAACGGCCGCGCCGCCGCCATCGCGTCGCGCAGCGGCCCCTGGCGCAGCTCGATCGCGTCGCCGAGCAGGACGACGCGACGGATGCCGTCGAGTGACGACAGCAGCGCCTCGCGGACGTCCTCGCGGCGCAGCAGGTCGCCGCCGGAGGCGCTGCCGAGGTGGAGGTCGGAGATGACGAGGGTCGCCGCCACGGTGCGTGGGCGACGGCCGCGGTCAGGCCGACTGCGCCGCCATCGCCTGGCGGATCGGCTTCGGCAGCATGAAGCGGACGTCCTCCTGGACGACCTCGAGTTCCTCGACGATCGCGGTGCCGCGGGCGCGGAAGAACTCGACGAGGCGCTGGACGAGCTCCTCGGGCGCGCTCGCGCCGGAGGTGATGCCGACGACGCGGCGGCCCTCCAGCCACGCCTCGTCGACCTGGCCCTCGTGGTCGATCAGGTGGGAGTCGGTGCCGAGCTCGCGCGTCACGTCGACGAGGCGCTGCGAGTTGGAGGAGTTCTGCGAGCCGATCACGAGCACGAGGTCGCACGCTCTCGCCAGCTGCTTGACGGCCGCCTGGCGGTTGGTCGTCGCGTAGCAGATGTCGTCGGTGCGCGGCCCGGTGATGTTCGGGAACTTCTCGCGCAGGCGGGCGATGATCGAGCGCGTCTCGTCGACCGACAGCGTCGTCTGCGAGATGTAGGCGATCCTGTCCTGGTCCGCGATCTCGAGCCGGTCGACGTCCTCCTCGGTCTCGACGAGCACGATGTGGTCCGGCGCCTCGCCCATCGTCCCCTCGACCTCCTCGTGGCCGGCATGGCCGATGAGGACGATCGTGTAGTCGTCGGCGGCGAATCTGACCGCCTCCCGGTGGACCTTCGTCACCAGCGGGCAGGTCGCGTCGATCGTGTTCAGCCCGCGTCTGGCCGAGTTCTCGTGGACGCTCGGCGCGACGCCGTGGGCGGAGAAGACGACCGTCGAGCCCTCCGGCACCTCGCTCTCGTCCTCGACGAAGATCGCGCCGCGCGAGCGCAGCTGCTCGACGACGTGCTTGTTGTGGACGATCTCCTTGCGCACGTAGACCGGCGCGCCGTGGAAGTCGAGCGCGCGCTCGACCGTCTGGACGGCGCGGTCGACGCCCGCGCAGTAGCCGCGCGGGGAGGCGAGGAGGATCTTCTCGGGAGCGGGACGCATGCGACTCGACACAGTGTAGGCCACCGTCTACGGTCTTCACGTGGCGATGGTCCGAAACGACGCCGGCGGCCTCTCCCCCAAGGAGGAGAAGAACGGCACGAACAAGGTGGTCGAGCTCGTCGGGATCGTCGTGTTCGCGCTGCTGCTCGCCTTCCTGATCCAGCTCTTCCTCGTGAAGACCTACCGGATCCCGAGCGGCTCGATGGAGCCGACGCTCGACATCGGACAGCGCGTGCTCGTCAACCGCATCGGCATGCGCTTCGGCGAGCCGAAGGTCGGCGACATCGTCGTCTTCCACCCGCCCGAGGGCGCCGACGTGCGGCCGCTCGGCGCCTGCGGCACCAGCGACGAGGGCGTCGGCACGACGCGGCCGTGCTCGGTCGCGACCCCCGGCGCCTCCGACCAGACCTTCATCAAGCGCGTCGTCGCCGTCGGCGGCGACACGGTCGCGATCCGCGGCGGTCGCGTCGTGCTCAACGGCAGAGTCCAGGACGAGCCGTTCATCCGCCCGTGCGGGCCGGAGGGCGCGTGCAGCTTCCCGACCGCGGTCACCGTCCCCGACGGCAGCTTCTACATGCTCGGCGACAACCGCGGCGCCTCCGACGACAGCCGCTTCTGGGGGCCGGTCAAGGAGGACCAGCTGATCGGGACGGCGTTCGCGACCTACTGGCCGCCGAACCGGATCGGCCTCTTCTGACGCAGCAGCTCCGTCAGCGCCTCGCCGACGGCGTCGAGCGAGCGGGCGTCGACTCTGTCGAGCCGGTCGCACGCTCTGTGGAAGCAGTCGTAGCGGAAGTCGATCAGGTCGACGGCCGGCACGCCCGCGCGATTGAACGGCGTGTGGTCGTCGAGGATCTCCCCGACCGCGCGGTCCGGGAAGACCGCGCCGACGCCGACGCGCGCGGCGGCCGCCCGCAGCCGCTCCCAGACCGCCTCGTCCGATCCGCCCTCCCGCGGCAGCCGCAGGCCTCGCTGACCGACGAAGTCGACGACGATCGCGGCCCCCAGCTCGTCGGCGTGGCGTCTGACGTAGGCGCGGCTGCCGCGCAGGCCGCTGGAGTAAAAGTCGGCGGAGTCGTCGGGCGACTCCTCGCCGTCGAAGAGGACGAAGCGCAGCTCGGGCGCGCCGGCCGGGCGGCCGCTCCGTCTCAGCGCGCGGGCCAGCTCGAGCACGACCGCGGTGCCGGCGGCGCCGTCGTTGGCGCCGACGAAGCCCGGGATCGCCTTCGTGTCGTAGTGGGCGCCGACGACGATCGCCGGTCGGCTGCCGGGCAGCACGCCGACGACGTTGCGCAGCCCGCCCGGCACCGCTTCGAAGCGGCCGCCGGGAAGCCGCGCGCGCAGCCATCTCGCGAGCTGGCGCGAGGCGCCCGAGCCGGCGGGACGCGGGCCGCGCGCGACCTGGGCGCGCACGTCGGCGTGGGCGCGCCCGCCGTCGAAGCGGTCGCCGTTCGCCGCCGGCACGGCGGCCCGTCGCTCGCCGCCGCCGTCGTCGCCGGCCGCCAGCACGATCGCGACGCCGATCGCGATCGCGCCGCAGAGGAGGACCGGGAGCAGCGCCCATGCGAGTCCGCGCGTCGCCATGGCGGAAGCTTCGCATGCGGCGCGCCTTCGACATCCGGAGGGTGCGTGGAGCGCTTCCGGGTAATACGCTTGAAAATCCGGACCAACAGACGGCGGCTTGGGGGTTGTGAGGCGTGGCGCAGGAACACCTCGATCGACTGACCGCAGTGGACGCGTCCTTCCTCCACCAGGAGGACGCCGCGTCGCACATGCACATCGGCGCGGTCACCATCTTCGAGGGGCCGCCGCCGCCGTTCTCAGCGGTGCTCGACCACATCCGCGGCCGCCTCCGGTTCGTCCCCCGCTACCGGCAGAAGCTCGCCTACCCGCCGCTCGACAGCGGCCGTCCGCTGTGGGTCGACGACCCGACCTTCAACCTCGAGTACCACGTCCGCCACAGCGCGCTGCCGGCCCCCGGCAGCGAGCAGCAGCTCTACCGGCTCGCCGCCCGCATCACCTCCCAGCAGCTCGACCGCTCCAAGCCGCTGTGGGAGTGCTGGTTCGTCGAGGGGCTGGAGGACGACCGCTTCGCGCTGATCTTCAAGACCCACCACGCGCTCGTCGACGGCGTCTCGGGCGTCGACCTCGCGACGGTCCTGTTCGACCTGCAGCCGATGCCGCCGAGACTCGACCCCGAGCCGGAGCCGTGGCAGCCGCGGCCCGAGCCGACGAGCGCGGAGCTGGTCGCCGCCGGCGTCGCCGGCCTCGCGAAGACGGCCGTCGACGTCGCCTCCAAGGCGCTCGCCGCGGCGACCAACCCGAGCGGCGCAGTCGACGCCCTGCGCGAGGCCGCCGAGGGGATCGGCGAGATCGTCTGGGCCGGCCTCAACCCGGCGCCGGAGACGCCGCTCAACGTGCCGATCGGGCCCCACCGCCGCTACGCGATCGTGCGCAACCAGCTCGACGACTTCCGCTACGTCAAGGGCGTCTTCGGCGGGACCGTCAACGACGTCGTGCTGGCGGTCATCTCCGGCGCGCTCGGCCGCTGGCTGCGCTCGCGGGGGATCCGCACCGAGGGGCTGGAGCTGCGCGCGCTCGTGCCGGTCTCGATCCGCGGCGAGCAGGGCAGACACCAGCTCGGCAACCAGATCGTCCTGATGCGCGGTCCCCTCCCGGTCTACATCAAGGACCCGGTCGCGCGGCTGCGGTTCGTGAAGGAGGCGATGGACGGGCTGAAGGAGTCCAAGCAGGCGGTCGGCGCGAAGGTGCTCGCCGACGTGCAGCAGCTGGCGCCGCCGACCGTGCTCGCGCAGGCATCGCGGATCCAGTTCTCGACCCGCCTCTTCAACCTGCTGACGACCAACGTCCCCGGCCCGCAGTTCCCGCTCTACGTGCTCGGCCGCGAGCTGCAGGACCTCTTCCCGGTCGCCTTCCTGCCGAAGAACCACAGCCTCGCGATCGCGATCATGTCGTACAACGGCAGAGTCAACTTCGGCCTGCTCGGCGACTACGACGCGCTGCCCGACGTCGACCTGATCGCCGACGGCGTCGCCGACGGGCTGGCCGAGCTGAAGCGGGCGGCGCAGGCGAAGGAGGCCCGCATCGCCGGTGCGCGCGCGGCGGTCGACGCGGCGACGAGAGCGCGCCCCCGCAGCGACGGCAGAGCGCCGGCGAGCGCGAGACGGAGACGGCCGGCGTCGCGCGCCGGCAGGTCCTCGACGGCGCGCAGACCCGGCGGCCGTGCGCAGCCGCCGACCTCGCGACCGGCCGAGCCGGCGCCGGTCGCCGCTCCGGGCGCGCCGTCCGCCCCCCAGGAGCGGGACGGCGAGCCGCAGCTGCTGCCGCGCGGGCCGGTCTCGCGCGCCGACGGCCCCGGCGCGGCGATGCGCGCACGACGTCGGCGCCGGCCGTCGTCCAACGGCGCGGGACCGGGCGGCGGCGCGTAGGCGGCGCGGTCAGCGCGGCGCGCGCACGACGACCGCGTCGCGCCCCAAGCGCTCGCGGTTGCCGGCGCGATCGAGCGCGCGCGAGCGGACCGCGTAGCGGGCGCCCGGCGTGACGCCGACGTTCGTCGCGCGCACGCTCGCGCGCAGGACGATCCGCCGCGTCTCCCGCTTGTCGCCGTCGAGCGGCTCCAGCGACAGCTCGACCGATCTCACGCCCGACGCGACGACTCCGGCGGGCGCCGGGTCCCCGCTCGTCCAGCGCAGCGCGACGACGCCGCTGCGGGTGCCGGGCTGGGCCCGCACCTGGGAGACCGGCGCGCGGCGGTCGATCGCGGCCGCCGCCGCGACTGCGCGCCCGGCGTCGAGGATCCCCCAGCCGAGGTCGGCGCTCCAGCCGCTCCCGGCCGGCCGGGTCGCGGTCCGCTTCAGCAGCCGGACGACCGCTCGGACCGGCAGGTCCGGGTTGAGCGCCCGCACGAGCGCCGCCGTGGCCGCGACCTGCGGCGCCGCCATCGACGTGCCGGCGAGGTAGCCGTAGCGGCTGTCGCCGGCGATCGCGGTGCGACATCTGCAGGGCACGGTGCCCTGCTCGAAGCGTGTCGGGCTCGACGGGAAGGCGCCGACGACGCCGAGCGGCGAGCTGGCGCCGACGCCGGCCGTGCCGTACGCGGCGAGCGAGATCTGCGAGCCGAAGCCGGCGAAGGAGGCGCGCGCGCCGCCGTAGGTCGCGGCGGTGACGCTCAGCCCGATGCCGGCGCCGATGTCGGCGCCGCTCCCGGTCGGCTGCAGGAGGTTGGCCGGGTCGCCCTGCTCGCGCACCGGCTCGTCGGCCGCCGCCGCGACCAGCACGACGCGGCGGTGGTACGCGTAGCGGATCGCGCGTCTGATCGCCGCGCTCGCCGGCCGGCTGCCGTCGTCGCCGAAGCTCATGTTGATCGCGTGGGCGCCGCGGTCGGTGGCGTCGACGATCGAGGCGGCGATGCTCGCGTCGCTCAGGTCGGTCTTCTCGACCACCAGCCGGCAGTCCCGCCCGGCGCCGGCGATCCCGACGGCGTTGCCGGCCGCCGCGCACGCGAGCGAGGCGACGTGCGTCCCGTGGCCGTCCTCGTCGCTGGACGGGGGCACGTTGGCGTGGCCCGAGCCGCGCTGGTCGACGACGGCGGCGAGCTTGGGCGCGAGCTCGGGGTGGCTCGCGTCGACGCCGGTGTCGACGACCCCGACGAGCGCGCGCTCGCCGCGCGTGATCTCCCACGCGGCGGGGAAGTTCGAGCGCAGCAGCGGCCACTGCAGCGGCGTCCCCGCCGGCAGCGGCGAGACCGCCGCGCCGGCGACCGGCTCGGGCAGGTGCAGCCCCGGGTCGTCGGGCACGTCGCGCAGCCGCATCCGACGCTCCGGCTCCGCCGCGCCGATCCCGGGCGCGGTCGCGAGCCGACGCGCGGCGCGCGCCGGCGACTCGCCGCGCGGCGCGCGGACGGTCGTGAGGCCGATCTGCGGGACCACGGGACCGGCCGCGCGCATGCCGGCGCTCGCCGCCGCGGCACGTGCCGCCCGGGCGCCGGCCGCGCCGGGCTCGGAGAGCACGACGATCCGGCCGGTCGGCTGCGCGCCGGCGGCGCTCGCCGTCGTGGCCGCGACGAGCAGGGCGATTCCGAGCAGGAGCCCGGCGACGGCGGTCGGCAGGGCGCGACGGGCCATCAGGCGAGGATAGTCAGCACCGGACGCCGCCCCGAGCGGCGCGGCGTCAGGCAACCGGGGAGCGGTCTCGCGCGCTCAGAAGCCGAGCGCGAACTTGGCGTCCTCGCTCATGCGGTCGGGCGACCACGGCGGCGTGAACACCATCTTCGGATTGACCTCGTCGACGTCGTCGAGCTCGCCGACGAACTCGACCATCTGCTCGCTCACCTGCGGCCCGATCGGGCAGGCCGGCGTCGTGAGCGTGAACGTGATGTTGACGGTCGAGCCGTCGATCTCGACGTCGTAGACGAGACCGAGCTCGACGAAGTCGAGGCCCAGCTCCGGGTCGATGACGTTGGACAGCGCGTCGTTGACTTCTTCGATGGTCGGCACGGCTTCGAGTCTAGCGACGCCGCCCGCGGTGGCGGTCGCCGTCGGCCAAGGTGAGATTCCACTTATCTTGTTGCGCCGCCCGTGAAGGTTTCGTTAGGTTCGCGCGCATCGTCGACTACGCAGAACATCCGCCCACGCTGCGCTGCTCGGGGGACGAGGACCGCGCGACGCAGGCCCGCCGGCGGCCCGCCCTCGCACGGGCGATCAAGGCCCGCGCCGACGTCGTCGTCGACCTCACCGACCTGACCTGGGCCGACGCCTCGCTGATGCTCGACTTCGCGATGCTCGCGCGCCGGCTGCGCGTGGAGGGTCTCGGCGTCGCGCTCTGCAACCCGCAGCCGCAGATCGTCGCCCTGATCGAGCTGGTCGGCCTCGACCGGCTCCCGGGCGTGCGCGTCGACCGCGCGACCGCGACCGCGCCGGCGGTCACGCTCGGCGCGGCGGTGGCGAGGCTGCGCGTCGCGCACGCGTGAGCGGCCGCGCGCGGCGCGCACGCGCTGACCGCTCCCGGGAGCCGGGGTCGCGCTCGGGTAGCCTTGGACGGACCATGTTTCCCCTGCTCCTGCTGCTGATCCTCTTCCCGATCGCGGAGCTGTACGTGATCGTCCAGGTCGGGCAGGCGATCGGCGCCCTGGAGACGATCGGGCTGCTGCTGCTCGGGACGATCCTTGGCGGCGTGCTGCTGCGCTCCCAGGGCCGGCTCGCGTGGCGCCGCTTCCGCGCCGCGCTCAGCGCCGGCCGCGTCCCCGCCCGCGAGGTCGTCGACGGCGCGCTCGTGATCTTCGGCGGCTCGCTGCTGATCGTGCCCGGCTTCATCAGCGACGTCGTCGGGCTGCTCCTGCTGCTGCCGCCGACCCGCGTCGCGGTCCGCAAGGCGCTCCTGAGCGGGGCCCGCGGCCGGATGCTGATGACCTTCGCGGCCGTCGGCGGAGCACCGCGCGGCCGGGCACGGCAGGATTACGACGTGGACTCCACCGCACACGACGTCGACAGCCCCGGCCACCAGCTGCGCGGATGATCGGCCCAGAGCTCGAATCGCCCCGCCCCGCCGACGGCGAGGGCTTCGGCGACGCAGTCACCTACGCCTTCGGCGACCCCGGCGCCGGCCTCTACGGCAGCGTCCGCCTCGGCCTCGTCCCCGGCGAGCCGCCGCACGCCAGCAGCATCGTGCTGCTGTTCCACGCCGGCGAGATCGTCTCGGTCGCCTCCTCCGGCGCCGTAGAGCAGTCCGAGCTCGACTGGAGCGAGGTCTCGGCCGGTGACGCGAGCGCCGCGATCGTCGAGCCGCTCAGACGCTGGACCGTCTCCTACGACGGCGACGAGGGCGGCTTCGAGCTGCGCTTCGACGCCCTCGGCGAGCCGGCCGCGATCGGCCGCGGCGAGCTGGCCGGCAGCGCCGCCGGGCTGGAGGGCTACGAGCAGCTCTGCCGCGTGCGCGGCACCGTCCAGGTCGGCGAGCGCAGATGGACGCTCGACTGCCTCGGACAGCGCGGCCACACCTGGGGCGCGCCCGACTGGCAGCAGCTGGAGCTCTCTCGAACCCTGTCGGTCTGGCTCGACGACGAGCGGGGCGTGACGTTCACCGCGGTCCGCCCGCGCGGCGTCGACGGGCACGAGGGCGAGCTGGTCGACGCCCATCTGTTCGCCGACGGGACCGTCGCGATCGACGACCCGCGCCTCTCGACCGGCCTCGACGGCGACGGCCGCCAGGCGCGCGCCGGGCTGGAGCTGTGGGTCGACGAGGAGGGCGAGGCCGGTCCACTGCGCGCGGCCGGAGAGGCCGTCTGCGGCACGACCTTCGACCTCGGCGAGCTGCGGCTCGACTGCGCCTTCTTCACCTGGCGGATGGAAGGGCGCCAGGGCGTCGGACGCTACGACCTGCTGCGGCGCAGATGAGCAGGATCGAGGCGGTCGTCTCCGACTTCGGCGGCGTCCTGACGACGCCGCTGCTGGAGGCGTTCACGGCGGTGCAGACGGCGCACGGGATCCCGCTGGAGGCGCTCGGCGAGGCGATGGTCCGCGCGACCGAGCGCAACGGCGGCGTCCAGCCGCTGTTCGAGCTGGAGAAGGGCGAGATCAGCGAGCGCGCCTTCGTCGCGCAGCTCAACGCGGGGCTGACCGACGTGCTCGGCAGACCGGTCGAGCTCGACGGCTTCGGCGAGGCGTTCTTCGCCGCGCTGCGGCCGAACGACGAGCTGTTCGCCTTCATGCGGCAGCTGCACGGGCGCGGCTACCGGATGGCGATCCTGACCAACAACGTGCGCGAATGGGAGCCGCTGTGGCGCGCGATGCTGCCGATCGACGAGATCTTCGAGCTGGTCGTCGACTCGGCCTTCGTCGGGATGCGCAAGCCGGACCCGGCGATCTACCAGCTGCTGCTGGAGCGGCTCGGCCTGCCGGCCGGGGCGGCCGTCTTCCTCGACGACCTCGAGATCAACTGCGACGCGGCCAGCGCGCTCGGGATGCGGGCCGTCCACTTCCGCGACAACGCGCAGGCGATCGGCGAGCTGGAGCGGCTGCTCGACGGCGCCGCGGAGATGCCGTCGTCCGCAGGCTAGTTCTCGGAGCCGAGCCGGTCCCAGCAGTACAGCTCGACGCACTCGCGCGCGAGCTCGCGGCAGCGGGCGTCCGACAGGAACGGCAGGACCATCTCCAGCGACTGCTCCTCGGTGACGCCGGCGTCGAACGCTTCCTCGCCGCGGAAGCCGGCGGCGATCTTCAGCGCCTCGCGCCGGTTCTCCCCCAGCGAGGGGAAGACGTTGACGAGGAACTCCTTGTTCGCGATCGGGTGGCCGACCTCGAGCGAGGCGTGCCACGCCGCGAGCATCGAGAGGTCATGGTCGTCGAGATCGGCGACGGCCTTCGCGTAGTGGGAGTCAAGCTCGGCCTCCGGGATCTCGTCGACCCACGCGCGCACGACTTCTCCGAGCAGCTGACGGCGGGCCTCTCGACCGACCGAGTTGGCAATCACGCGAATGGCATTCTGAGGCTCGATGAAGCAGAGGGACATCGGGGCTCCCGTGTCGACACGGATCGAGGAACAGATCTCGTGCAGGAGAGTACGGCTCGGTGTGGACGGCAAAAATCACGCTCCCGATGAGAGCCGGCCCGAAGCCGATCCACGACGTAAATGTCGTTGAAGAAGTGGCGGCCGCAACAGAGGGTGGCGCGGTGCCGGATGCCACCCCCCTGCTGCGCGCGCTCGGCGTCGCGCTGAGAGAACGTCGCGACGAGCTGGGCCTCACGCAGGAGGCGGTCTCGTTGCGCACGGGCGTCCCGCAGCGCCGGATCTGGGAGCTGGAAGCCGGGATCGGCAACCCGACGGCGCGCACGCTGCTGCGGCTCGTCGCCGGGTTGGACATGCCCTGCTCACAGTTGTTCATCCGCGCCGAGCAGCTCGCCGGCGCCCCGGACACCGGCGTCGCGGACGCCTGACGCGCGCCGACGTTCAACCGGTTTTACGACGTTTGCGTCGTAAGCCGCGGGCTGCAAACATGGGGAATGCTGGCGTTTCCGTCCCGTCCGTGACGGGCGCCGGCATCGAGCGAGCGCCGCGGCCGCCCGGCGGGACGGGCGGCTGTCGGAAGCGCTCCGGAATGGCCACAGACCGGTCGGTCCGCCTCAGCGAGGATGAGATGCAGGTTGCGAGTGAGCAGGAGCAGGTCGACGAAGGCGAGGAGCGGGTCGCGTCGCTCGTCGAGCGCGGGCTGTTCGCCTCGGCGCTGGAGTTCTACGGCGCCGCCGGCGCCGCGATCGACTGCGGTGGGAGCGAGAAGCCGGCGCTGCGGCTCGACCTGGATGCGCTCCAAGCGGTGCGCGCCGCGATGGGCGCGCTGGAGCGCCGCATCGCGATCGCCTGGGGCGCCGGGCTCTCGTACGAGCGGATCGCGAGCATCACGCGGCTCGAGCTCGAGCTGGTCGAGCTGATCGTCCGGCGTCAGCGCGCCGAGCCGGCGCGCTGACGCCCGATCGCGTCACCCGACGCGCACCGTCACGGCCGTGGAGGTCGTCGACGCGAACGGGTAGCCGGCCTGTCTGGGAACGATCGCGCGGAAGGCGAACCGCCCGGAGCGCGAGCGGAAGCTGTAGCGGGTCTTCCATCTGCCCGAGCGCGTCGTGCGGACGGTCCGGAAGGTCCGCCAGCCCCATCCCTTCTGATGGCCCTGGAGCGTCACGAGCAGGCCGCCGCGTGGGATCGGCGCGCCGGCGACGCGGCCTGCGATCGAGACCGTGCCGCCGCCGGCGACGCGCGTGCGGTTGACCCGGACCGTGAGCGGCGCGAGCGACTCGATCAGGACGACGTTGGAGGCCCGGAAGGCGCGGCTGTCCGCGAACGGGTAGTAGGTCACTCTGACCTGACGGCTCGGCCCGGCCTTCAACGTGTGCGAGAAGCGTCCGTCGTCGCCGGTGCGCACCAGCCCGCTCGCCTTCCAGCGGCGGTTGAGGATGCGGGCGACGAGGTTGAGCCGGGCGTCGGCGATGCCGCGTCCGGCGGCGTCGGTGACCCGTCCCGTGATCGTCCAGCGTCTGGCATGGCGGCCGCGTGCCCTCGTCGCGGTTCCGCCGCCCGCCAAGCGGACGCGGAGGGTGACGCGCGCCTGGGCCGAGGCGCCGTCGCCGTTGGGCGCGTGCCCGCCCTGCTCGGCGATCGGGTTGCGAAGGCCGTCCACGCCGCCGGGCGAGGGGCCGCCGGCCGAGGGCCCGCCCGCCGGCGGGGTCGGCGTCGGGTCGCCGCCCTGTCTGCCGTCGCCCGGCTTCGGCCCGGGCGGCTCCTCCTCCGCGACGACGACCGCGGTCGGCGTCGAGCGCCCGCTGCCGCTGCCGTTCGGGTTCTCGGCGACCGCCTCGGCGACGACGCGGTGGCCGACGTCAGCCGAGGTGAGCGTATAGACGGTGCCGCCCGCTCCGGCGATCGCCGCGCACGCCTCGCCGCCGGCGTCGCAGCGCAGCCAGCGGACCGAGACCGCGGTCGGCGCGCCGTCCCAGGCACCGGTCGTCGCGGTCAGCATCCGGCCGACCCGCGCCTCGCCGCCGACCTGCGGCACGGCGGTCGCGATCGGCCCGTTGTGGCTCGTGAACGGTCCCTCGTGCAGCAGCGCGACGTTGCCGGCGACGTCCTCCACCTCGACCTTCAGCCGGTGCTCGCCGTCGCGCAGCCCACGCGTGTCGAACCCGAAGCTCCCGCTCGCGCTCACCGGGCACGGCTGCGGCGCCGCGAACTCGTACGGGTCGTCGTTCCCCGGCTCGACGTCCCGACACGCCCCGCCGTTGGAGTCGACCACCTCCCGCCGCACCTCTTCCCCATCGACCGACACGATCACCCGATAGACCCCGCCGCCCCAATCCCCAGCCGACACCCCCACGACGCCCTCGCCTCGCACGGGCGCGTAGGCACTGCCGGTGTCGACCCAGCCGGTGGGTGGGTGCAGATCGACAAGCCGGAACCACGCACGCGATATCGCGAGTCTCGCGCGGAACGGTCCGCACAACATGTCTCCCATCTCCTCCCAACAACGCAGCCGAGCGCTGATGCGTTCCCACGAGCCACCGGCATCCGCAACGGTCGCTCCAGCGTTGGTGCTGTCCGCGCTCGTGCCCCACGGCGGTATTCTCAACTCAAAGCGATTCGAGACTTCATCGTCGTCGTACCACGTGTCCACAACGTACGGGCGCGCGTACTCGCCGTCGACAACCGGCCACGCGATATCGAAAGTTCGCGCCAGTTCGAAGCTCGTGATCGTTGTGCCCGGCGCTGCGTCGAACTGCCACGTGCGGCCAACGCCCGGCTCCGCCGGCAACATGTCATCGCCGAACCGGATGCTCATAGGGCGACCTTGCGTGTTGCACGGCTCGACGGTTCCACCGTCACGATCTTGGCTGGCGGTTGACGCGGTCGCGCTCCACCCCGCGGATCCGACGGGGGTGCCGGTGGGGGTTTGGCAGGTGTGGACGGTGTAGGTGCCTGCGAGGGCGGCGGGGGTGACGATCAGTGGGAGCAGCGCGGCGAGGGCGCTGGTGAGGAGCCTTCGGGACATGGTCATGGCGTTGGCCTCTCCTTCGGGGTCAGAACTCGCCGGCGGCGCCGAACTCGGGGCGGCCGGCCGGTTGGTGAGATGGGGCGCTATGGGGCCGTGACGTGGATGACGGCGGCGACGACGTCGCGCGACTCGGGTCGGGCGACGTCGCGGTCGCGGCGGCCGGGGCGGCGTCGTCGCGTGCGGCGGAGTCGCCGGCACCGGCGTCGGCGGGATGCGCGCCGATGGCGGTCGGCGGCGTCGACGAACCACCCGCCGACGTGCCGCGCCTCGCCGCACCGTCCCGCGACGACGCGCCCGCCGACGCGCCCTTCGCCGTCGCGCCCGTCGACGCCACGGCCGCGCGGCCGGGATCCCGGCCGCTCCGATCGGCGTCGGCGTCGGCCTCGGCGCCCGCAGCGGACCCGCGGACCTCGAAGCCGAACTCGCCGAACGCGAGCGACGGCGACATGTCGGACGGATCGGCCCACTCGGGGACCTGCGGCCCGAGTCCCGGCAGCGCGGCCTGCGTCGGCTGCGAAGCGGCCGACGGCGCGGGCAGCGAGATCGGCTGCGAAGATGCTGGCGCGTCGGGTGCGACCGTCGATGCCGCAACACGCTCGACGCGCGGCGCCGGCTGTGAGTCGGCCGGGGCGGTGGCCGCGCGCTCGATCGCGGCGCCGCCGCCCGCGACCGCGACGGTCGACGCCGCGACGGCCGCGACCTTGCCGCCCGGGAGCGCCTCGAAGGCGCCCTGGAAGCGGACGGCCGAGGCCGTCAGCCGCTCCAGTGCGCCGTGGACGAGCGCTTCAAGGTGACGGCCGGGGCCGCCGCCCGCACCGCCCGCACCGATCGCCGCGACCGCCGGCAGCAGCAGCTCCGGCGGGACGATCGCTCCGACGTCGCGGGGCGCGGCGTGGAACCCGCGCAACGTCGCCCGGCAGGCCGCGCACGCGCGCAGGTGGGGCCGCAGCTCGGTGATCTCCCGCGCGCTCGCCTCTCCGTCGGCGAACGCCGACAGCGCCGGCAGCCAGCGCTCGCACTCGGCGCCCGACTCGATCGCACGCAGCCGCGCGAGCAGCGCCTTGCGACCCTCCGTCACGGCGCGGTTGCATCTCGTGTACGACCAGCCCTCGCGCTCGCAGATCTCCCGGTAGGAGAGCCCCTCGGCGCGCAGGGTCAGCGCGGTCAGCTCCTGCGGCTTCAGGCGGCGCAGCGCCTCGGCGGTGTGCGCCAGCCGCTCGAAGCGCTCGGCCCGCTCCGCCGGGTCCTCGGACGGCTCGCCGCCGGCCGCCTCGACGTCGACCTCCTCGCGGCCGAGCAGGCGCTCGCGCTCGACGCGGACCTGGTACGCCTCGTGGCGGATGATCGTCCGCAGGTACGACAGGGGGTTGTCGACCGTCGAGGCTCGCAGCCGTCTGACGAGGATCTCCAGCGCCCGCTGATAGGCGTCCTGCGCGTCGTCGGCGCACAGCGAGAAGCGCCGGGCGAAGCGCAGCAGCTCCCCCGCGTGCTCGCGCACGAGCGCGAGCACGACCTCTTCCGCGCCGTCTCGGCGACGGCCCGTCCTCGCTCCCATCTCTCCCTCCCTGGATCCGATGCGGTGGAGTCGCGCCGAACGGCGACGCGCCAAGCTCCACACACCGCTGTCATCGACAGGAGGAGGGCGAAACGCGCACGATTCGCCCCACGACCACAGAAAAAGTTCGCAATTTGCGAACTATTTGCGGCCTGTTTGCGGCGTCTCGATCGACGCCTTTCGCGCTTTACGGCCTACGCGGCGCGGATCAGAGGCCGAGCGCGTCCGCCGCGCCGGCGTACGCGCCGGCGTCGGGCTCGGTGTCGGCCGGGAGGCCCATCGTCGCGCGCGGGAGCGCCGCGGGGCGCGACCAGTTCCAGAGCGCGAGATCGAGCGCGCCGATCGGCAGCTCGGCGGCGTCGGCCAGCTCCTGGGCGCGCCGCTCCAGCAGCAGCGTGTCGCCGATGCCGAAGACGCGCTTGGCCGCGACCGTCGTCTCGTCGCTGCCGCCGAGCTGGAGCGCGCCGGCGCGCAGCTCGTACAGCCCGAGCTGGCCGAGGACGTTCAGGAGGTCGTAGCGGGCGTCGCGCGCGAGGCCCTGGATCGCGAGCCGCTCGTAGACGCGGGCGAAGCGGCGCTCGGGTCTCCACGCGGTCTCGCCGCGGAAGGCCGCCTCCTGCGAGCCGGCGCGCTCGACCCAGGCGCGGTAGGCGGCGAGCGTCGCCGTCCCGCGAGCCGGCTCGTGCGAGGTGCGCGGGCCGAGCGGGACGTCACTCAGGTCGGGGAGCTCGCCGGATGCCCAGCTCGTGCGCGCGGCGCGCACGCCGGCGAACGGGTCGTCCCCCTCGAGCGGCCCCAGGTAGGCGATCAGGAAGGCGAGCCAGGTCGCCTCCTCGCGGTCGGGCTCGCTGGCGACCTCGGCGTAGAGCCCAGCCGGCGCGGCCGCGAGCGTCGCGAGCCGACCGGCCGCGAAGGCGAGCTCCTGCGCGAGCCGCTCGGCGTCGGCGGTCGCTCTTATGCCCGGCACCAGCGGCGAGCGGTAGCCGTCGTCGGCGGCGCGGGTCGCGCGCCGAACTCTCAGGTCGTTGTTGGTCGCGCGGCTGCGCGCGGTCGCGCTCGTCGTCGGCCGCTTGCGCGTGACGTGGCCGCCGGTGCTTCTGACCCCCGTCCGGCGCGGTCCGGCGGCCTCGGCCTGCTCGCGGGAGCAGATCGGGCAGTTCGCGGCGAAGCGGTTGTGGCGGCAGAACGACGGCACGGGGGGCGTTGATTGTAGGGACCTCCCGCCGCGACGTGCTGTCAGCCCGCGCACCCCGCGGCCCGCCGTCGGCGCGGCGGCGCGACGAGGCCGCGGCGGTCACCCGTGACGGGCGAGCCGCTCGATCCCGCCGAGGAACAGCTCGGTCGCGAAGCGGACGGTCCGCTCCACGTCCGGCCGCTCCTGCTCGACCATCCGGATCCCCAGCTCGAAGGCGACGCCGCCCATCGCCGCCGACAGGTAGTCGAGGTCGATCGCGGGCGAGAGGTCCCCCCGCTCGACGAGCACGCGCAGGTCCTCGAACAGCTCGGCGATGCCGCTCGCGAGCGCCGGCGTGTCGGCGAGCGCCTGGACGGTGCCGGCGTTGCGCCGCAGCAGGTCGAACAGCGGCCGGTCCTCGACGATGAAGGAGAAGTAGACGCGGAAGCCCTCGCGCACGACCGCGTCGAGCGCCGTCTCGACCTGACGCACCTCGCGCAGGCGGACGCGCAGCTCCGTCGTGCGCTCCTCGAGCACGGCGTGGAAGACCGACTCCTTGTCCGGGAAGTAGTTGTAGAACGTCCCCGACGCGAGGCCCGTGCGGCGGATCACGTCGCGGATCGAGGCGCCGTCGTAGCCGCTCTCGGTGAAGACGGCGCAGGCGGCGTCGAGGATCGCACGGCGGTTCTGCGCCTTCGTCCGCTCGCGCTTGCCCGCGGCCGCGGCGCCGGGCGTCACGACGGCGCTCCGGCCTCCGCCTCCAGCGCCCTCGCCCGCGGCGGGACCGGCAGCGCGAAGCCGCGCTCGCGCACCCGCCTCGCGCCCGCTCTGCGCTCGCGCCGGAGGTCGTGGAGGTAGTTGTCGAAGTCGACCTGCATCGTGTGGCGCTTGGAGGCGACGTAGCGCTTGAACATCTTGCGACGCTCGCGCTCGACGTCCTGCGCCAGCGCGGCCGGCGCCGGCAGCGCGTACTCCCCGCGCAGGTACTCGGCGATCCACCGACCCTGCGCCTCCGCCAGCGGCATGATCGCGCCGAGCGGCTGCAGCAGGCCGACGAAGAAGACGTCGTGAAGCCGCGGGTGGAAGACGCGGCGGAACAGCGGCAGGTCGTTGTCGGGCGCGCTGATCAGCGACGGGTCGAAGAACGGGAAGGTGACCTTGTAGCCGGTGCACCAGACGATCGCGTCGATCTGCTCGACCGTCCCGTCGTCGAAGCGGACGCGGTCGCCCTCCAGCTCGGCGATGTTCGGCTTCCACGCCAGCTCGCCGTGCGCCAGGCGGTTGAGGAAGTCGGCCGAGATCGTCGGATGGGCCGAGCCGATCTTGTGGTCGGGCTTCGGCAGCCCGTAGTCCTCGACGCGCCCGACGCCGATCCGGTACAGCGCCTGCAGCACGAGCCGTCGCGCCTCCCACGGGATCGCCCCGCTGAAGCGGTTGACGCCGATCTGGTCGAGCGGCCGGCCGAACAGGTACTTCGGCAGCACGTGGGCGCCGCGGCGCGAGGAGAGGAAGGTCCGCTCGGAGACGAAGCTCGTCTCGACCGCGATGTCCATCGCGCTGTTGCCGATGCCGACGACGAGCACGCGTCTGCCCGCGAACGGTCTGTTGTCGACGTAGTGGTGGGCGTGGCTCTGCTCGCCGTCGAAGCTGCCGGGGAAGGCCGGCTCGGGCCAGCGCGGATCCCAGTGGTGGCCGTTGGCGACGACGAGCGCGTCGTAGCGGCGCCGCTCCCCCGTGTCGAGCGCGATCGTCCAGCCGCCGTCCTCGCCGCGCTCGGCCCGCTCGACCCCGGTCTCGAACGCGATCCGCTCGCGGAAGCCGAAGTGGTCGACGTACGCGTCGAAGTAGTCGGCGATGTGGCTGTGGTGTGGGAAGTCGGGATACCACGCCGGCATCGGGAAGTCGGTGAACTCCATCCGCTCGCGCGAGGTGTTGATGTGCAGCGAGCGGTAGGCCGACGACATCCCGTTGCTGTTGCCGAAGACCCAGTTGCCGCCGACGCGATCGGACTTCTCGAAGCAGTCGAACGGCAGGCCGCGCTCGTGCAGCGCCTTCGCCGCCGCGATCCCGGACGAGCCGGCACCGATGATGCAGACCGACGGCAGCTGGGTCATCGACAGCGCTCCCTCTCCAAACGTGACGGGGGCGTCACTTTAAATGGGCCGGCTCGCGACCGTCAAGCCGCGGCTGCCGGCGCCGCCTCCCCTACGCCGGCGCGGCGACGTCCGGCGGCGGCACGTCGCCCTGCTTGCGGTGCTCCTTGCCGGCTCTGATGACCTCCTTGAAGGAGCGGAATCTGAAGATCAGCGCCAGCGCGCCGAAGGCCATCGCCGCCGCGCCGGCGGCGAGCGCGATCTGCTGGCCGACCGAGAAGGCGGCGACCTCCGCACCGGTCGCCGCGCCGGCGAAGACCGCCAGCAGCAGCGCCTGCTGCACCCCCGCGCCGCCGGGCGTGAACGGCATCAGCATCGCGACGACCTGGACCCCGAGCACGAGCATCGCGTTCCTGACGCCGCCGCCGATGTGGAAGGCCTCCAGCAGGAACCAGTAGGTGAAGAAGCGCGAGACCCACGCGGCCGCCTGCCAGGTGACCATCTCGCGGACGTACCGTCTGCGATCGGTCAGGATCGTGAAGCCCTGCCGGACGCGCGCCCAGAACGCCTTCACCCTCGCCGACAGCAGCGCGAACGCGACGAGCACTCCGATCCCCAGCGCCGTCAGGAAGAAGAGCGTGAAGCGCGGGTGCGAGGCGAAGAAGGCGAGGTCGAAGGCCGGCAGCTTCGAGAAGTCCGGCGGCTTCGGGAAGACGCCCTGCGTGAACGCGAACAGCAGGATCAGGACGTTGACCGCGTAGTCGAAGACGAGCCCGGTCCACAGCGCCGCGATGATCGCCGGATAGCTGGAGTTGGGGATCGATATGCGCGTCAGGAAGTACTGGACGATCGTCCCGCCGCCGAGCGGGAAGACCTGGTTGATGCCGACCCCGGAGACGTACGCGCCCCACACGTCGCGCCAGCGCACCTCCTCGGCCGGATAGGCCGCCTGGACGGCGTTGAAGAGCGCGCGGGAGCGCAGCGTCAGGTAGCCGAAGTAGAACAGCAGCGCCAGCCCGAGCGCCAGCCAGTTGAGCCCCGCGAGGTTGGAGAAGAACTCTCCGACCGAGTCGAAGAAGCGGCTGATGTCGCTGCCGAGCGAGGCGAAGGGGGTCATCGCGGCCCATGGTATGCGGAGGGCCCGGATCCTTCCGAGCCCTCCGCGGCCGGGAATCGCGGGGGAGACGATTCCGGCGGTGCAGGACGACGTGCGCCCTGCGCCTGGAGAGGATAGCCGGCGGCCGGTCGGACCAAAGCCTCGCGGGCCGGTCCGGACAGCCGCCGTCCGTCAGCGCTGGATCGGGCCGCCCGGGCCGGAGAAGAAGTCCTCGCCCATGCGGACGTTGCCGGCGACGTCGGCCTCGTGGCGCAGCGTGTGGTCGACCTCGCCGTCCCACGCGCCGATCGCGAGCTTCTCGCGGTCGGCGTCCATCGGCGAGCCGCCGAGGTCGCGGTTGACGATGCGGGCGCACTTGCGGCCCTCGGCGATCGCCGTCACGACCAGCGACTGGCCGATGCGGGCGTCGCCGCAGGCGTAGACGCCGTCGACGTTGGTGCGGTACGTCTTCATCGTCTTGACGTTGCCGCGCGGATCGAGCTCGACGCCGAGCTGCTCGACGAGGCCCTCGTGCTCCGGATGGGTGAAGCCGATCGCGTACAGCACGAGGTCGGCCGGGAGCGCGTACTCGCTGCCCTCGACCACTCTCAGGTCGCGCGAGGAGGTGCCGACGACCTTCCGGGCGTGGACGTGCGTCACCTTCCCGTCCTCGCCGGAGAAGCCGTACACCTCGGTGCCCCAGCGGCGCTCGCCGCCCTCCTCAAGCGCATAGGTCGTCTCGGTGCGCTTCGGCGGCAGCGGCCACGGCGTGCGCTCGTCGCGCCCGCCGGGCGGAAGCTCCTGGTAGACGTCGAGGATCTTGGCGCTCTTGGCGCCCTCGCGGTTGGCGTTGGAGATGCAGTCCATCCCCGTGTCGCCGCCGCCGATCACGACGACGTGCTTGTCCTTGGCGACGATCTCCTCGCCCGGCGCGGGATCGCGCGAGGGGCGGCCCTCCTGTCTGGCGACCCAGCGGTTGCGCTGGTAGAGGTAGTCCATCGCCGGATGGATGCCGTCGAGCTCGCGGCCGGGCGCGTCGATGTCGCGCGGGACGCGCGACCCGATCGCGACGACGACCGCGTCGTGGCGCTCGCGCAGCTGCTCGGCCGTGACGTCCCTGCCGATCTCGACGCCGTAGACGAATCTGATGCCCTCGGCCTTGAGGATCGCGACGCGGCGGTCGATCACCGACTTCGGCAGCTTCGCGTCCGGCACGCCGAAGCGCATCAGGCCGCCCGGGCCCTCGTCGCGCTCGTAGACGGTCACGAAGTGGCCCGACTTGTTCAGCTCGGCGGCGACCGCGAGGCCGGCCGGGCCGGAGCCGACGACGCCGACCGTCCGGCCGGTGCGGCGGTCGGGCGGCTCGGGGACGATCCACCCCTCCTCGTAGGCGCGCTCGACGATCGACAGCTCGATCTGCTCGATCGTGACCGGGTCGTCGTTGACCGCCAGCACGCAGGCCGACTCGCACGGAGCCGGGCAGATGCGGCCGGTGAACTCCGGGAAGTTGTTGGTCGCGTGCAGCTGGACGATCGCGTCCTGCCAGCGGTCGCGGAAGACGAGGTCGTTCCAGTCGGGGATCAGGTTCCCGAGCGGGCAGCCCTCGTGGCAGAAGGGGATGCCGCAGTCCATGCAGCGGGCGCCCTGCTTCTGCAGCTCCGCCTCGGGCTGGAGCGAGAAGTACTGGTCGTAGTCGTTGACGCGCTTCTGCGGGTCGCGCTTGTCGAAGCCGACACGCTGGATTCTCAGGAAACCGCCGAGCTCACCCATGTCCAGTTTCCTTTCAGGCTTCGGCGGGCGCGGCCGCATGCTGCGCGACGCCGGTCTCCGTCTGCTCGCGCGCGGCGCGCTCCGCGAGCGCTCGCTTGTAGTCGCGCGGCATCACCTTCACGAAGCGGGGCGCCGCCTCGTCCCAGCCGTCGAGCAGCCGCTGGGCGACCCTCGATCCGGTCCGCTCGGCATGCTCGGCGACGAGCTCCTTCAGCTCGGCCTCGTCGCGCTCGTCCAGCTCGTCGAGATCGACCAGCTCGGTGTTGCAGAGCGAGCCGAAGCGACCGTGCTCGTCGTAGACGTACGCGATGCCGCCGCTCATGCCCGCCGCGAAGTTGCGCCCGGTCGAGCCGAGCACGACGACGCGGCCGCCGGTCATGTACTCGCAGCCGTGGTCGCCGACGCCCTCGACGACCGCGTGCGCGCCCGAGTTGCGGACCGCGAAGCGCTCGCCCGCGAGGCCGCGGAAGAAGGCGCGGCCGCTCGTGGCGCCGTAGAGCACGGTGTTGCCGACGATCGGGGAGTGGTCGACGTCGTGGGCGGCGTCGGGCGCCGGGCGGACGGTCAGGACGCCGCCGGCGAGGCCCTTGCCGGTGTAGTCGTTCGTCTCGCCGACGAGCGTGAAGCTGATCCCGGGCATCAGCCAGGCGCCGAAGCTCTGGCCGGCCGAGCCCTCCAGCGCGACCTCGATCGTCCCCTCCGGCAGGCCCTCCGGCCCCAGGCGCTTCGCGACGCGGCTGGAGAGGATGCCGCCGACGGTCCGGTTGACGTTGCGGACGGTCGCCTCGATGCGGACCCGCTCGCCTCGCGCCAGCGCCGGCTCGGCCTGCTCGACGAGCTGCCAGTCGAGCGCGTCGTCGAGCACCGGCTCCTGCGCGCGGGTCTGGTGCAGGGCCGTGCCATCCTCCAGCTCCGGCATCGCGAAGACGGCGCTGAGGTCGACGCCGCGCGCCTTCCAGTGGTCGATCGCCCCGTCCATCTCAAGCAGGTCGGTGCGGCCGATCATCTCGTCGAAGGTCCGCACGCCGATCGACGCCATCAGCTGGCGCGTCTCCTCGGCGACGAAGAGGAGGTACGTGACGACGTGGTCGGGCGTGCCCTGGAAGCGCTTGCGCAGCTCCGGGTTCTGCGTCGCGATGCCGACCGGACAGGTGTTCAGGTGGCAGACGCGCATCATGATGCAGCCCATCGCGATCAGCGGCGCGGTCGAGAAGCCGACCTCGTCGGCGCCGAGCAGCGCGGCGATCACGACGTCGCGGCCGGTCTTCATCTGGCCGTCGGCCTGGACGACGACGCGCGAGCGCAGGTCGTTGATCAGCAGCGTCTGCTGCGTCTCGGCGAGACCGATCTCCCACGGCGTGCCGGCCGACTGGATCGACGACTGCGGCGAGGCGCCGGTGCCGCCGTCATGGCCGGAGATCACGATGTGGTCGGCGTTCGCCTTCGCGACGCCCGCGGCGACGGTGCCGACGCCGACCTCGGAGACGAGCTTGACCGAGACCGTCGAATCGGGGTTCGAGCAGCGCAGGTCGTAGATCAGCTGCTTGAGGTCCTCGATCGAGTAGATGTCGTGGTGCGGCGGAGGCGAGATCAGGCCGACGCCGGGCGTCGAGTGACGCAGCCAGGCGATGTAGTCGTCGACCTTGTGACCGGGCAGCTGGCCGCCCTCGCCGGGCTTCGCGCCCTGCGCCATCTTGATCTGCAGCTGGTCGGCGTTGACGAGGTAATGCGGCGTCACGCCGAAACGCCCCGAGGCGATCTGCTTGATCGCCGAGCGGCGGCTGTCGCCGTTGTGCTCGGCCTCGTAGCGCGACGGGTCCTCGCCGCCCTCGCCGGTGTTCGATCTGCCGCCGATGCGGTTCATCGCGATCGCCAGCGCCTCGTGCGACTCGCGCGAGATCGCGCCGAGCGACATCGCGCCGGTCGAGAAGCGCTTGACGATCTCCTCGGCCGGCTCGACCTCGTCGAGCGGGATCGGCTCGGCGAGCGTCTTCAGCTTCATCAGGCCGCGCAGCGACGCCTTGCGGGCGGCGTCGTCGTTGACGGCTCTGGCGAACTCGTCGTAGGTCTGCGCGCCTCTGCCGTCCGACGACGCGCTGCCGTCGGGCCCGGTTCTGACCGCCTGCTGCAGCAGCGCGATCGTGTCCGGGTTCCAGATGTGGCGCTCGCCGTCGCGGCGCCACTGCAGCACGCCGCCGACCGGCAGCACCTCGCGGCCGGTGCGCGGGTAGGCGCGGAAATGGCGCTCCAGCGCCTCGCGGGCGATCACGTCGATGCCGACGCCGCCGATGCGCGACGAGGTGCCGGTGAAGTACTTGTCGATCACGCCCTGCTCGAGCCCGACCGCCTCGAAGATCTGGGCGCCGCAGTACGACTGGATCGTCGAGATGCCCATCTTCGAGAAGGTCTTCAGCAGGCCCTTGCCGATCGCTCTCACGATCCGCTGCTCGGCCGTCTCGCGATCGAGGTCGACCGGCAGGCGGCCGTGGTCGGCCAGCTCGTCGAGCGACTCGAACATCAGGTACGGGTTGATCGCGGCCGCTCCATACCCGATCAGCGTCGCCATGTGGTGGATCTCGCGCGGCTCGCCGGTCTCGATCACCAGGCCGCAGCGCAGGCGGGTGCCGGCGCGCACGAGGTGGTGGTGGACGGCGGAGACGGCCAGCAGCGACGGGATCGCGACCCGCTCGGTGCCGAGGTTGCGGTCCGACAGGATCAGGATGTTCGCGCCGCGCTCGATCCACATCGAGGCCTCGTCGCAGATCGCCTCGAGGCGGCGCTCCATGCCGTCCGGGCCCTGCTCGACCGGCCACGTGAGGTCGATCGTGGCGGCGTGGAATATGTCGTGCGAGACCTGCCGCAGCTTCTCCAGCTCGTGGTTGCGCAGGATCGGCTGCTGCATGAACAGCTGATGCGCGTGGGCCGGCGACTCGGTCAGCAGGTTGACCTCGGCGCCGACCGAGGTCGCGAGGCTCATCACGACCGACTCGCGGATCGGGTCGATCGGCGGGTTGGTGACCTGCGCGAACAGCTGCTTGAAGTAGGCGAACAGCGGCGGCTGGCGGTCGGAGAGGACCGCGAGCGCGGCGTCGTTGCCCATCGAGGCGGTCGGCTCCTCGCCGCCCACCGCCATCGGGGCGATCGTCATCCGCAGGTCCTCCTGCGAATAGCCGAACGCCAGCTGCTTGGAGCGCAGCGGCTCGACGCGCGGGGCGCGCGGGGCGCGCTCGGGCAGGTCCTCGATGTGGACGACGCGCTCGGCGTACCACTCGCCGTACGGACGCTGGCCGGCGATTCTCGCCTTGACCTCCTCGTCCTCGACGATGCGGCCCTGCTCGAGGTCGACGAGGAAGACCTTGCCCGGCTGGAGGCGGCCCTTGCGGACGATCTCCGACGGCTCGGCCTTGATCACGCCGGTCTCGGAGGCGAGCACGACGTAGCCGTCTTTCGTCTGCACCCAGCGGCCGGGGCGCAGGCCGTTGCGGTCGAGCGTCGCGCCGACCTGGGTGCCGTCGGTGAAGCAGATCGCGGCGGGCCCGTCCCACGGCTCCATGACGCACGAGTGGTAGTCGTAGAAGCCGCGCACGGCCGGCGACAGCTCGGCGTTGTCGCGGTAGGCCTCCGGCACCATCATCATCACCGCGTGGGTGATCGGACGGCCGTCGAGCACCAGCAGCTCGAGCACGTTGTCGAAGGTCGCCGAGTCCGACCCGCCCTCGCGCACGACCGGCATGATCTTGTCGAGGTCGTCGCCGAAGTGCTCGGACAGCAGCTGCGACTCGCGCGCGCGCATCCAGTTGATGTTGCCGCGCAGCGTGTTGATCTCGCCGTTGTGGGCGAGCATCCGGTACGGGTGCGCCAGCTCCCAGCTGGGGAAGGTGTTGGTCGAGAAGCGCGAGTGGACGAGCGCGAGGCGGGTGACCATCCGCTCGTCCCCGAGGTCGGGGTAGTAGCCCGACATCTGCGGCGCCGTCAGCATGCCCTTGTAGACGATCGTCCGCGACGAGAAGCTCGGGATCGCCAGCTCGGGACCGGCGCCCTTCTCGATCAGGCGGCGGATCACGTACAGCTTGCGCTCGAACGAGAGCTGGTCGGGCAGCTCGTCGGAGGCGCCGACGAAGACCTGGCGGATCCGCGGCGCGGCGGCGTTCGCCATCACGCCGACGTGGGCGTCGTCGACGGGGACGTCGCGCCAGCCGAGGACGGTCTGGCCCTCGTCGGCGACGGTCCGCTCGATCAGGTCGACGATGCGGTCGTGCTCGGTCGGGTCGGTCGGCAGGAACAGCATCCCGACCGCGAAGCGCCCTGCGTCGGGCAGCGGGAAGTCGGTGACGGTGCGAAAGAACTCGTGCGGGAGCTGGAGGAGGATGCCCGCGCCGTCGCCGGTCGTCGGGTCCGCGCCGGCCGCTCCGCGGTGCTCGAGGTTCTCGAGCGCGTAGAGCGCGCGGTTGACGACACCGTGGTCGGCGTCGCCCGTGACCTTGGCCACAAAAGCGACGCCACAGGCATCGTGTTCGTTTTCAGGGTGGTAGAGGCCAGAGGCCTTCGGCGGCTTCATCAATGGCATGAATCGTGTGTCCCGGCAGGCGTCGCGAACACTGAGAGGAGGCCACAGGGTACCAGCGGACCGGCCCTCCACAGCGCGCCACTACGCGGATGACGTTGGTATGCAGCGTCAGCCGGACACGGCCGCGGGAGTCCCGCTCGGCACCGCATGCCCACCGCACGCTGCCGCATATGTTGCCGCAATCCGGGCGGCAGCGGCGTCGCGCCCGAAGCGCCGGACCACGTCCGCGTGTGCCGCCGCCCCGCGGCGACGGCGCTCGGCGGCGTCGTCGACGACCTCGACGAGAGCCGCCTCGAGCGCCTCCCGGTCGTCGGGCGCGATCAGCCATCCGGTCTCGCCGTCGCGGACGATCTCGGCCGGTCCGAGCGCGTCGGCGGCGACCGCGGGCAGCCCGCAGGCCATCCCCTCGACGAGCACCTGGCCGAACTGCTCGCGGACCGACGGCAGCACGATCGCGTCGCCGGCGGCGAGGAACGCCGGCAGCTCCTCCTGGTCCTGCCAGCCGGCGAGGAAGACGTCGCGCGCACCGCTGTCGGCGATCGCCTCGAGCGGGTGCTCGCCCTCCCACTCCCCCGGGTGCCCGCCGACCAGCACGAGCGCCGGCCGCGCGCGGGTCCGCCGCTGGGCGGCGGCGAACGCCCGGATCAGCAGGCCGATCCGCTTGACCTCCGTGAAGCGGCCGACGTACAGCAGCAGCGGGCCGCCGCCGTCGATCGCCGTCAGGTCGGCCTCGGCGTAGGCGACCGATCCCTCCTCCCCGCCCGGGCGCCAGCCGCGCGGCCGCTCGACGAGATGGCGGCGCCAGAAGGCGCGACGGTCGGTCGGGGCGTCCGCGCGCGCGAAGCGGGCGAGGTCGGTGCCGTTCGGGACCGCGACGACGCGCCCGGCCGGGAGGCCGAGCAGCCTGCGGGCCCGCTCGACCTGGCGCGCGGCCGGGACGACGGTCAGCGTCGCGGCGCGCGCCCACGTCCGCATCCGCGTCGCCCAGGCGGCGGCATGCGTCCACGACGCCGGGGCGCCGGCGTCGATCCGCTCGAGCATCAGCAGCTCGGTCCCGTGGAGGTGGGTGACGACCGGCGTCCGCGGCGCGATCCGCGCCGCGGCGGCGTGGAGCGGCGTGAGGTGGTTGAGGTGGAGGAGGTCGGCGTCACGGGCGCCGGCGCGCTCCAGCGCCTGCGCCCAGGTGGCGGCGTGGCGTTCGGCGGCGGCCTCGTCGAGCGCGGCGAAGACGGCGTCGGGGGCGCCGGGCCGGTCCTCGAAGGAGGCGAGCAGGCCGGCGGTCGCGAGATCGACGGGATGGACGTCGAGGCCGGCGTAGAAGCGCTCGGCGTCGCCCGCTCCGGCGGCCGAGCCGGAGACGACCGCCGTCGCCCAGCCGTGGTCGGGCAGCGCGCGGGCGAGGCCGCGGATCACGTGCGCCGAGCCGCCGCGCGGGAAGAAGGCCGAGGCGATCACCGCGCGCCGCGGCGGTGCCGCGTCGGCGGGATCGGGCGTGGCGGGGACGGTCGTCGCCATGCCTCGAAGCTAGCAACAGGTGCATCGAGCACGGCCGACCGCCCGGCCGGCCGCACCGAGATGGAACTCCCCCGGCGCGAAGGTTCCGGCAGCTAGCGCGGAGCGAAGACGACGGCGGTGGAGACGGGGCGGCCGCCGGGGATGACGGTCTCGAAGGCGCCGCGCGGGACGTTGCGCAGCGCGCCGCCGCAGACGAGCGAGGTGGACCCCCCGCCGTCGAGGTTCATCGCGTGCTCGGCGCCGAGCTCGACCAGCACGTCGGCCAGCTCGGCCAGCGTCAGGCCCGCCTCGTCGGCGGCGCGGCCGTCGCACGCGAGCGCGAGCAGCCGGCCGTCACCGGTCAGCGCGAGCGCGGCGCGGGGATGGCGGCCGTCGCTGATGTCGGAGTCGAACTGCGCCTGCCCGGCGGTGAAGCCCTCCGGATCGGCGCCGTCGAAGGAGGTCGGGACGCCGTCGCGGACGAGCAGCGGGCCGGCCTGCAGCAGGTCGCCGCGCGGCGCGGTGCAGAGCTGCTCGCGGCCGACGATCGCGACCGCGCCGCGGTCGATGTGCAGGCAGGCGCGGACGCGATCCCACGGCGCCGTGAACGCCGTGCTCTCGCGGGCGATGCCGTGCGTGCGCAGCTCCCCCAGCGGCCGCCCGTGCGGGCGCACGAAGAAGCCGCCGACGATCGCCTCCGCGGTGCGGGTGCGGGCGCACCAGGCGGCCAGCGGCTCCGGGCGGGTCAGCCGGGCGACGCGGACGCGGGTGGCGGAGAGGTCGTGGGCGGCGACGTGGACCGTCGTCGCGGCGCCGTCGGCGAGCGAGACGCGCAGCGAGCGCAGATGCGTCGGAGGGGCGGGCTCCGCGCGGGGTGCGATGAGCGGGCTCATGAGCGAGAGGCTCGGCTGCGATCCGTGCAACCGGGTTGAGATGAGGTGAACACCATGTGACGCGATCGGTCACACCCGCGACCGATCGCGGAACGGTGGCACGCGGGCCGGACGTGCGGGCGCCCGGAGGCCTCCTGCGGCTGGGAGGCGCGGTCCAGAGCGGTCGGCCTTCTCGCTCCCCGTCATCCTCCCGTCTCGAAGGAACGAGCGGGCTGAGTCGGCCGAACATCGCGCTCGCGGACCGCGACGTCCATCCATCTGAAAGTCGGTTTCTCGTGGATCGATTCGGGCACCTTGGAGCCTCCAATCGTTCGGGATGTGCCCGAACACGACGAGGGAGAGACGACGATGGAAGCCAGCGGCGGAACCAGCGAGACGAACGAACTTCGCAGCGAGCTGCAGAGACTCAGGAAGGAGTTCGAGGTCCAGTCAGCCACGATGGCCGGCGAGCAAGCGACACAGGCCGCCACCCAGGCCGGGGCGCATGCCACCCAGGGAGCTGTGCAGGCCGGCCAGATGGCCACCGTCACCGCCTCGCAGGCCGGAATGATGGCCGCCGTCGCGGCGGGCTCGGTCGGCCTCATCGTCGGCATCTTTCTCGGGATGACGATCGCCAAGGCGTAGGAACGCGCCACGAGGCGGCGGCGCGCCGGCGCTGCGGCGTGGCGGGCGCGACGGCGTGGCGCGCGCCGGACAGGCCGGCGGTCAGCCGCGCGACTTGGCGGCGGCTCTTCTCGACGCTCTCGCGGCGGCGCGTCTGCGTCTTCTCGGCGCGGCGGCGCCGTCGGCGACCGGCTCGGCGGCCTGGTCGCCCTCGCCGTCGCCGTCGCCGCGGACGGTCGCGAGGCTCGCCTCCAGCGCGGCCATCAGGTCGGGCACCTCGGCCGGTCTCTCGGCGATCGGCTGGACGGCGACCTCCTCGCCGGCCGCCTTGCGCTCGATCAGCGCGAGCACTCTCTCGCGGTAGTCGTCTCTGAACTTCTGCGGCTCGAACGGCGCCGAGAGGGAGTCGATCAGCTGGCGCGCCATCGCGACCTCGCGCTCGTTGGCCTCGACGTCGCCGAGCGCCTCCAGCTCGTCGATCCGGTCGGGCGCGTTGACCTCGTCGCCGTAGAGCATCGTCGACAGCGTCAGCACGCCGTCGGCCGGTCGCAGCGCGCACAGCTGCTGGCGGGTGCGCAGCACGAAGCGGCCGATCGCGACCTTGCCGGCCTCCTCCATCGCGCTCAGCAGCAGCTGGTAGGCCTTCGCCCCGCCGGTCGCCGGAGCGATGTGGTACGCGCTGTCGTAGTAGACGGGATCGATCTCGGCGAGGTCGACGAACTCCTCGATGTCGATCGTCTTCGTCGCGCGCGGGTCGAGCGCGTCCAGCTCCTCCTGCGTGATCACGACGTAGTGGTCCGGGGCGATCTCGTAGCCCTTCACGATCTGGTCGTAGGGGACCTCCTCGCCGTCGATCGAGCAGATCCGCTTCTGGCGCAGGCGCCCACCGTCCTCGGCGTGCAGCTGGTTGAAGCGCACCGTCTTGGGCGCGGTGGCGCTGTACAGCTTCACCGGGACGTTGACCAGCCCGAAGCTGATCGCGCCGCTCCAGATCGCGCGTGGCATGGGGCCGATCCTCTACCCCCGCCGCCGCGTGCGCAACCGGTGGGCGCCGGGTTGCATCAGCGATCGCCCGGCGGAAGCGGCGACATCGTGTCGGCCATCCGCTCCAGCGAGCGCCGCAGCAGTCGCGAGACGTGCATCTGCGAGATGCCGACGCGCTCGGCGATCTCCCGCTGGGTCAGACCTGAGAAGAAGCGCAGCAGGACGATCCTGCGCTCGCGCTCGTTCAGCACGTGCAGCCCGCGCGCCAGCTCGATCCGCTCCTCGGCCAGCTCGTACTCGGGATCCTCCGCGCCGATCCGCGCGACCGGCTCGCCGTCGTCGCCGAGCGGCTCCTCGAGCGGCACGGTGCTGTACGCCTGCGCGCCCTGGAGCGCCTCCAGCACCTGCTCGGGCGTCGTCCCGGTCGCCTCGGCGAGGTCCTCGATCGTCGGCGAGCGCCCGAGCTTCGTCGACAGCCGGTCGGCCTCGCGCGTGACGCGCGCGCTCAGCTCCTGCAGCCCGCGCGAGACGCGCACCGACCACGCCCTGTCGCGGAAGTGGCGCTTGATCTCGCCGAGGATCGTCGGCACCGCGAAGGTGGAGAAACGCAGCTCGCGGGAAAGATCGAAGCGATCGACAGCTTTGATGAGTCCCACGCAGCCGACCTGCTCGAGGTCGTCGAGCGGCTCCCCGCGGTTGGCGTAGCGGCGGGCGAGCGACCGGACGAGCGGCATCATCCGCTCGATCAGGACGCGACGGGCAACCTCGTCGCGCTCCTCGTGCCAACGACGGAGCAGCTCGTGCTCGTCGCAGGCAGCGGCGTCGACCGTCGTCGGGCGAACTGCCGTTGCGGACACGGGGTGCGCCTCCTTCGTCGGGTGCCCAGTCCTGGAGGCGCATGCTCTCGCCCACAGATCGCTTGACAAGGTGGGCAGACCCGGTCAGGCGTGAACACCGGTCTTGTCGGGTACAACACTAGGGTGGACAAGACCGGTCAAGGGGGCGAGATCGGGGGGCATACCGTCAGCGCGACAGAGTTCGCGGGGCTGACCGGCGTCTCGCGCGAGCGCCTGCGCACGTGGGAGCGCCGCTTCGGCTTCCCGCGTCCCGCGCGGGTCGGCGACGGGCCGCGGCGCTACGCGCTCTCCGACGCGGGGCGCGTCGTCGCCGTCCGCCGCGCCGCCGAGCAGGGCGTGCCGCTCGCGCGCGCGATCGAAGACGCGGGGCACGAGCCCGCGCCGGCCGTCACCGAGATGACGCTCGCCGCCATGGTCGCGGCGGCGCCGACCCCCGCGCTGGTCGTCGGCGGCCCGCAGCCGCTGCGGATCCTCTACGCCAACATGCCGCTGCGGCTGCTGCCCGACGACGGCGCCGGAACCGAGTTCGACACGCTCCCGTGGTTCCCCGGAAGCGACCTCGAGCGCACGCTCCAGACGCTCTTCGCCAGCGACGCGCCGGCGCTCGAGTGCACCCATCCGCCGTGGAGCGGCGAGGCCGGCGCGAGCCGCTCGCTCGCCTACCGGCTGCCGCTCGCCGCCGGCGCGCCCCCGACCGTCGCCGTGATCGGCATCGACCGCGCCCAGGACCGCCGCACCCGCCGCGACCTGACCGCCGCGCGCGCCGAGCTGGCGCGCATCCGCGTGCGCGAGGCGCGGCAGTCGCGCTGGCTTGCGCTCGCGGCCGCGCTCGCCGACCGCTTCCAGCACGAGGCCGGCGACGCCGTGCTCGGCTCGATCACCGACACGCTCGTGCGCAGACTGAGCGCCGTCGACGCCGGCATCGCCGTCTACATGGCCGGCGAGCTGGCGCTCGGCACATCCAGCCGCGGCCTGCTCGGCCCGCGGATGGTGCCGGTCACCGGCTACGCCGACCTCGGCGCGCTGATGCACGCCGGCAGCCCGGGCTGGCTCTCGGCGGCGGCCGGCGGCGCCTTCGGGGCGCCGGCCGGCCTCCACAGCCTCGCCGTGCCGATCACCGTCGTCGGCGAGCGGCTCGGCATGCTCCTGCTCGTCTTCGACGAGCCGACCGAGATCGACGACGACGCGCGGCAGCTGCTGTCGGTCGTCTCGGCCGGCCTCGGCTTCACGCTCCTGCGCGAGCTGCTGCTGAAGTCGGGCAGAGGCGGCGGCTGACGCTCACACCATCTTGCCGTGCCCGTGGCCGTGGCCCTCGCGCCACGACATCAGCATCCGGTAGAGCCACAGCACCAGCATCACGCCGATCACGGCGCCTATCAGGCCGCCGAGATCGAAGATGTCGGAGTCGCCGATGCCGAGCAGCTCGGTGAAGATGAAGAAGCCGGCGAGCGCGCCGACGAGCCCCAGCAGGGTCGTCGCGATGAAGCCCTGCGGCTCGTGTTCGTCGCCGGGCATCAGGAACTTGCCGAGATACCCCGCGACGATGCCGAGGATGATCGCGCCGATCATGAGACCTCCTTGAAGGGAGTTGCTTCCGCGCGTGCGGCGCGGTCCGCTGGCCGGAAGAGTGCCCGGCGCCCGTGGTTTTCAGCCGTCGCTGGTCAGCCGGCGGCGCTCAGCCGCGCGGGGCCGGCGGGAGCGCGACCAGCTCGGCGAAGAGACGGTCGATCGTCGCCTCCGCGTCCGTGCAGAGGCCGGTGTGGACGGCGGAGGGCTGGATCAGCGCGCTGGAGGGCGCCGTCAGCCAGCCGAAGCGGTCGGAGCGGTCCATCCGCGCGACCGCGCCGGCCTCGGCGTCGCCGGCGGCGATCCGCTCGACGGCGTGGAGATGGCGCTCCAGCGCGTCGAGGTCGAGCGCCGGGTCGAGCGCCCGCAGGCGGTCGCGGTCGACGAGCGTGCGCGCGGCGAGGAAGCGCAGGCGCCGCGAGTGCAGCACGACGCCGACGTTGAGCGCCTCCCCGCGCGGCAGCGACGGGACGACGCGGAGGATCGCGTACTGGAAGACCTCCTGCGCTTCAGGCGCGCCGGGCACGCTCCGCCTCCTCCGCGAAGGCGCGCGGCCCCTCCAGCCGCGCGGTCAGGTAGTCGACGTACCGCTCCGCCGGGACGTCCCCCAGCCAGGCGGGCGGGACGAGCGCCAGCAGCCGCTCGAGCAGCTCGCCGGTGACGAGCGGGGCGAGCCGCTCGTCGGCCTCCTCGATCGAGCTGGCGACCGGCAGCAGCACGTGGTCGCGGATCGCGGCGAACGATCCGCGCGCGCCGGCCGGGTCGAGCCCGGCGTGCTGCTTGTAGAGGGCGGCGCCGTGGTCGATCAGCCACAGTCTGCCGTGCCAGGTCAGCAGGTTGGGATTGCGCGGCGTGCGGTCGACGTTCTCGCTGAAGGCGTCGAGCCAGACGACCGACGCGGCCAGGCGCGGGTCGAGCGCGAGCCCTTCGGTCGCCGGGTTGTAGGGCAGCGCCCGCGGCAGGAAGTCGAGCCCGACGTTCGCGCCGGCGCTCGCCGCCAGCAGCTCCTGGATCTCCGGGTCGGGCTCGGCGTCGGGCAGGTGCGGGTCGAGCTCGACGGCGACCAGCTCGGGGACCGGCAGTCCCAGCGCCCGCGCCAGCTCGCCGACGACCAGCTCGGCGACGAGCGCCTTGGGCCCCTGGCCGGCGCCGCGCAGCTTGACGACGTAGAGGCCGTCGTCGTCGGCCTCCACCAGCGCGGGCAGCGACCCGCCCTCGCGCAGCGGGGTGACGTAGCGGGTCGCGGCGACGGTCCGGAGCATCGCCGCGGGAGAGTACTCACACGGGGTCCGGGCCCGCGTCCGGCGACTATCGTGCCGGGCATGAGCGGTGACAGCGACGCGCTGGTGCGGGTCACGCAGCAGCTGCGACTGAACGACTTCGACGTCCTCGGCCACCTCAACCAGGCGGTCTACCACGAGCTGCTGGAGCAGGGGCGGATCGCGCTGATGACGGCGCTCGGCGGCGACTCCAACGAGTTCGTGCTCGCGCGCGTCGAGCTCGACTACCGGCGCGAGGTGCCGGTGGCGGTCCGCGAGGTCGTCGTCGAGACCGGCGTCGAGCGGGTCGGCCGCGCGAGCGTCCGGCTGGCGCAGCGGATCGTCCGTCCCGACGGCGAGCTGGCCGCCGAGGGCGCGACCGTGCTGGTCGGCTGGAACCGCGCCGAGCGCAGCTCGCGCGCGCTCACCGACGCCGAGCGGGCGGCGCTGAGCGCGCGGCTGGTGGCGGCGCCGGCGAGCTAGTCGGCGGCGGGACGGTCGGCGGCCGGACGGTCGGCGGCGGGACGGTCGGCGGCGGGCTCGTCGCCGCCGCCCTGACGATCGCCGGTCGCCCCGGCGCGATCGGCCGGTCCCTCGATCCGCGCCAGCTCCTCGCCGCCGAGCGTCAATCTGACCGACCCGCCCGGCCCGGCCAATCTGCGCAGCAGCGAGTTCAACTCTGATCTGTCGCCCTTGGGCGTGTCGCGGCGGAGCATCGCTTCAGCGTAGCGCCCGGCGGCGGGCTGCGGCAGGCTAGAACAGCCGCCCCTCCTCGTGGCCGAGCGTGCGCTCCAGCGGCCACGAGCAGAGCGTTCCGCGCCCCGGGCAGCCGTCGCAGACGCGCGGCTCGGGCTCGTCGCTGACGGCGAAGTCGCGCTCGAGCACGCGCGCGGCGCGCTCCTCCAACGCCGCCTCCAGCGCCGCCGCGTCCTGCTGGCGATAGGTGGAGGCGACCGGCGCCTCCGGGCGCTCGAGGAAGCAGTGGACGATCTCGACCTCCGGCGCGCCGTCGCGCAGCGCGGCGAGCGCGTACGCGGCGCGCTGGACGGCGTAGTTGCGCGCGACCGCCTCGCCCGGGTCGCCGCCCTCCAGCCGGTCGCTCTTCCAGTCGACGACGAGCGCGCGCGTGCCCTCGCGCGCGATCAGGTCGAAGACGCCGACCAGCGGGAAGCCGCCGAGCTGGAACGAGAACGGCTGCTCGCGGCGGATCTCGCTCGCCGCCGCGACCCGCTCCCGCAGCGGCGAGGCGAGGAAGCCGACGACCAGCGCGCGCAGCTCGTCGAGCTCGTGCGGCGACGGGTCGGCGCCGGCGCGGATCGCCGCGCGGCGGACCAGCTCGGCGTCGGGCGGCTGCGCGCGCACGAGATCGCTCTCCTCCAGCAGGCGGTGGACGATCACGCCGCGCGTCGCCGCGTCGAGGCCGCGGACGGCGCCGCTGCCGCCGGCGGCCGACCCGCCGCCGAAGCGGTCGGCGACCGGCGGCAGCCTCAGGACGCGCTCGAGGTAGAAGCGGTAGCCGCAGCGCTCGTGGTCGGCGAGCGCGCTGTAGGAGAGGGTCGCGACCGGCGGCGCCGGCGGCGCAACCGTCATGACCGCCTCGCTCGCGGTCGCGGCGGACGTCGCGACCGGAGCGGCGGGGTCAGCCGGCGCCTCCGCCGGCTCCGCCGCGCCGGCCGTCGTCACCTCGATGCGCGCGAGCGCCTCCGGCCGCACGACCTCGTAGGCGATTTCGACGCCGCCGTGCGCGAGGATCCCCCTCCCCTCCCGCTCCGGCGCCGCCAGTCTGCGGATCTCCGGCACGAACGCCTCGCCGATCCACGTCATCGGCGGGCAGCCGGGCTTCCACTGCGGCCAGGGGTCGGTCGGCAGCGCGCCGCTCAGCAGCAGCTGCTCGCGGGCGCGGGTCATCGCGACGTAGAACAGGCGCGCCTCCTCGTCGGCCTCGGCGCGGGCGCGCGCCTCCCCGATCGCGTCGTAGGCGAAGGCCGGGCGCGCCCTGCCGCCGTCGAGCGCGCGCAGCTTGATCCCGACGCGGCCGTCCTTGCCGACGCGGACGAGGTCGGAGCCGGCCGACGGCGAGCCGCGGCCGAGGTCGGCGACGCAGACGACCGGGAACTCGAGCCCCTTCGCGCGGTGGATCGTCATCAGCCGCACGGCGTCGAGCGCCTCGCCCTCGACCGGCGCCTCGCTCTCGCGGTCCTCCTCCCTGGAGCCGTCGAGCCCGCCGCCGAGCTCCATCACGAGGTCGACGAAGCCCCGCAGGTCGCGGCCGTGCTCGGCCTCGTGCTCGCGCGCCAGCCGCATCAGCTTGCGCACGTTCGCGAGCCGGCGGGCGCCGCCGGGCAGCCGCAGCAGCTCGAGGTCGTAGCGGGTGCGGGCGAGCACGCGGTCGAGCAGCGACTCGAGGCTGTGGCGCGGCGCCGCCGCCCGCTCGGCCGCCAGCCAGCCGCGCAGCGCCGCCACGCGCGCGGCGTCGCCGGGCGCCAGCTCGCCGAGCAGCCGCTCGCTGGCGGTCACCACCCACCATGGGTCGGGCGGCTCGCCCTCGCGGCGGCCGGCGCGCGCGGCGGCGGCGATCTGCACGAGCGCGTCGCTGGAGAGGCCGACCAGCGGCGAGGCGAGGAAGCTCTGCAGCGCGACGCCGTCGCGCGGGTTGGAGAGCACCGCCAGGTAGGCGACGAGGTCGCGCACCTGCTGCTGGGACCAGTAGCCGCGGCCGCCGATCACGTAGGTCGGCACGCCGAGGTCGGTCAGCGCCCGCTCGTAGACGGCGAGGTCGCCGGTCGCGCGCAGCAGCAGGACGATCTCGCCGGCCGGCCGGCCGGCGTCGATCAGCGCGCGGACGCGGGCGGCGAGCGCCTTCGCCTCGGCGATCCGCCACAGCGGCGCCGGCGCCGCCATCCCCTCCGCGACGAGCCCGGCGCTCTGCCAGTCGGCCTTCAGGTCGACGACGAGCAGCTCGACGCGCGGCCCGGCCGGCGCGAGCGGGTCCGGCGTCTCCGGCTCGGCGCGGCCCGGCACCAGCGGCGTGAAGCTCTCGCCGAAGCGCGGCGCGAAGGCGACGTTGAGCGTCTCGAGGATCTCCGCGTGGCTGCGGAAGTTGGTCGCCAGCGAAGCGGCGCCGCCGTGCTCGGCGAGCGCCCGCCGGCGGCGCCGGAACAGCTCGACGTCGGCGTGGCGGAAGCCGTAGATCGACTGCAGCTCGTCGCCGACGGTGAACAGCTCGTCGGCGGCGATCCGCTCCAGCAGCTCCAGCTGCAGCGGGTTGGTGTCCTGGAACTCGTCGACCATCACGTGCGCGAACCGCTCGGCGTAGCGGGCGCGCAGCTCGTCGTGCTCGCGCAGCAGCCGGTTGGCGCGCAGCTCCAGGTCCTCGAAGTCGACCGCCGAGGCGGCGTGCTTCGCCTCGGCGTAGCGGACGGCGAAGTCGCGCAGCAGCGCGTCGAGCAGCGCGTGGACGGGGACGGCGTGGGCGTCGGCGCAGGCGTCGACGTACTGCGCGAGCGCGTCGCGGTAGCCCTCGCAGCCCGGCCCCTGGAGCGCTCTGCCGTTTCTCGGCAGCGCCAGCGCGGCAACCTCGTTGGGATGGGGCGGCGGCGCGTCCGGCTCGGCGGCGGCGATCCGCTCCAGCAGCAGCTCGCACTCGGCGACCGCCAGCCGCGCGCGGTCGACCGTCTTGCCGTCCTTCGCGCCGGCGAGCTCCGCGGCCGCCTCGCGCTGGGCGATCGCGAGCGCGACGCGGCGCGGCTCCAGCGGCGTCGCCCGCGCCGGCGGCAGCGCCGGCAGCTCCTCGCCGCGGCTGCGCAGCTCGCCGTGGAGCGCGAGGATCGCGTCGCGCAGGTCGCCCGGGCGGTAGGCGGCGATCAGGTCGAGCGCCGCCTCGCCGTGCTCCTCGGCGAGCCGGTCGAGCGCCGCGTCGAAGGCGGCGACGGCGAGCTGTCTGGCGCCGTTCTCGTCGAGCACCGAGAAGCGCGGGTCGATCGCCGCCGCGAGCGGGTGGGTCCGCAGCAGCCGCGCGCAGAAGCCGTGGATCGTCGAGACCCACGCCCCCTCGGTCGCGCGCGCCAGCTCCGGCTCGCCGAGCGCCTCGAAGCGGCGGCGGACGCGCTCCTTCAGCTCGGCGGCGGCCTTCTCGGTGAAGGTGATCGCGAGGATCCGGCCGACGTCGACGCCGTCGTCGACGACGGCGCGGACGAACCGCTCGGCCATCACGGAGGTCTTGCCGGAGCCGGCGTTGGCCGTCAGCAGCAGGCCGCCGCGATGCTCGATCGCCGCCCGCTGCTCGGCGGTGAACGGGACCGACGCGCTCATCGCGCCACCGCCGTGCGAGAGCGAGCCGCAAGGCGAGCTCTCGCGACGTGAACCAAGGTCTCCGACCGCGGGTTCACGCGTCGACCACCCGGCAGATCCCCGGATAGGCACAGCCGCCCATCGCGCAGCTGTCGGGCGAGGGCACGAGCTCGCCGGCGCGCAGCTGCGCCGCCAGCTGGCAGGCGCGCAGCGACGCCGCCTCCAGCTCCGCCTCCAGCTCCTCGGCATCGCGGCGGTCGGTGTCGACGACGAGCGTGCCGGCGTTGACGTCGGCGCGCACGACGCCGCGCGCCCGCAGATCCTCGCCGCGCAGCGGCTGGTAGACGCCGCCGGCCGGCTCTCTTCCCAGCAGCTGGCGCACGGCCACCATGTAGAGCGCGACCTGGAGCTGGTCGCCGCTCTGCCATCTCGCCACCGGCCACTCGGCGCGGCGCCGGCCGCTCTTGTAGTCGCGCACGAGCGCCCGCCCGGCGCCGTCGAGGTCGACGCGGTCGATCACGCCGCGCAGCCGCAGCAGGCCGGCCGCCGCCCCGTCGCCCTCCAGCTCCAGCGCCGGCAGCGCCCCCTCCTCGCCCGCCATCCCGAACTGCAGCTCCAGCTCGGCGGGGCGGAAGGCGCCGCCGGCCTCGGCCTCGTGGCGCAGCAGCCGCAGCACGTCGGCGGCGATCTCGTGGGCCGCGGCCGCCTGCGCCGCCGCCCCGCGGCCGAGCGTGAAGCGCGGCGCCTCGTCGGCGACGATCTCGCGCACGACGGCCTCGGCCTCCGCGAGGGCGGCGTCGTCGAGCGGCCACGACAGCCGCCGCAGCGTCCGCTCCAGCACCGCGTGGATGCACGAGCCGCGCGTCATCGCCTCGGGGTCGGGCTCGAACCGCTCCGGCTGCAGCTCGCTCTCGACCAGCCAGCGGACCGGGCAGCGGGCGTACTTCTCCAGCGCGCCGGCAGACAGCACGTCGCGCTGGCGCAGCAGCCCGGTCGCGGCGCTCGACAGCGGCTGGATCGGGCGCGGCCTGACGCGCGGCCCGGCGAGCGCCTCGGCCCGCTGACGCTCGGCGGCCGTCGGCGCCTGCTCGAGCGGCCACGTGACCGCCGACAGCGGCCGGTGGGTCTCGGGCAGCTCGCGCAGCAGCGCGCGCACGTCCTCGACGAAGAACGACGGCAGCGCCGGGTTGCCGTCCTCGTCGGCGTCGCGGCAGCTGAGGATCAGCCGCCGCCGCGGCCGTGAGACGGTCGCGTAGAAGAGGTAGCGCTCGTCGGCGAGCGCGTCCTCGCGCGGCGCGAGGCGCAGGCCGGCGGCGGCGTTCAGCTCCCGCCGCACGTCGTCGGAGAGGAACGGCTCGGGGTGGGCGGGGCGCGGGAACTCGCCCTCCTGCAGGCCGCAGACGATCACCGTGTCGAACCGCCGGGCGCGGATCGCGAGCGGGTCGGCGACCAGCACCGCGCCCTCGCGGGCCGGCTCGCCGAGCGCGACCTCAAGCTCCGCCAGCGTCGCCAGCAGCGCCGCCGGCTCCAGCAGCTCGGCGGCGCGGCGCGGCGCGACCGCCGCCAGCTCGCCGAGCTGCTCGAGCGCGCCCAGCAGCGTCGCGAGCGCCCGCGCGTCGGCCTCCTCGGCGGCGTCGAGCACGCGCGCCTGCGCTCGGTGCGGGGCGGCGAACAGCGCCCGCGCCTCGCGTGCGAGCGCCTCCAGCAGCGCCGCGGGGCCGTCGGCCGCCGCGCCGCGCAGGCGGTCGATCTCGCGCAGCGGCCAGCCGCCGGGCGCCTCCTCCCATGCCGCCCGCGCGTCGGCGAAGCGCACGAGCGCGCGTCTGCGGACGGCCAGCTCGAGCCGGTCGGCCAGCTCCAGCCGCTGCAGGCGGCCGGGGGTGCGCAGGTAGGCGAGCAGGTCGGCCGGGCGCGCCTCGTCGGGCAGCAGCGCGCAGCGGGCGAGGGCGAGCAGTCCGCGACCGAGCGCCGTGTGCGCGAGCGGCACCTGCCAGTCGAGCGCGTGCGGGATCCCGTAGGCGCCGAAGACCTGCTCGACGAGCGAGGCGCTGCGCGCCGGGCTGCGGAAGACGACGGCGATCTCCTCGCCGGGGACGCCCTCCCCCAGCAGCTCGCGCACCGTCGCGGCGACGAGCTCGACCTCGGCCCGCTCGCCGCCGGAGACGAGCAGCCGGACGGCGTCGCCGGCCTCGACCGGCGCGGCGCCGGGCTCGAACAGGCCGCGCTCAACGGCGTGGAGCGCGCCGCGCGACTCCGGCTCGTACCAGTCGTCGAGCGCCGGCAGCTGCTCGATCTCGGTCGCGAACTGGCTCAGCTCCTGGACGGTCGTCGCGCGGCCGGCGAAGGCGGCCCGGCCGGGCTCGTAGGTGAGCGAGACGGTCACGTCGGCGCCGACGACGCGGGCGAGCGTCTCGATCGCGTCGCGCTCGAGCGTCGTGAAGTCGTCGAAGCCGTAGAAGACGACCGGCGTGTCGCCCCAGGCGCCGGGCCGGTCGCGCAGCGCGTCGAGCGCCCGCCATGCGAACAGCTCGGCGTCGACGCGCCCGAGCCGGTCGAGGCCGCGCGCGTAGCGGTCGTAGATCGCCGCGACCTCGTGCAGCGCCGGCGGCGCGTCGGGCAGCGCGCGCACCGCGGCGGTCAGGCGCTGGGGCGTCAGCAGCGTCCGCTCGAGCTCGGAGACGAAGGCGCCGGCGGCGTGGAGGAAGCCGCGCGAGGCGGCGATCGGCGCCAGCTCCTGCAGCTGCGCGGCGGCGATCGCGTCGGCGACCAGCCGCTCGCGCTGGAGCGGCGCGACGACCCGCGCCGCGTAGCCGGCCCGCTCGGCGACCTCGCGCACGAAGCCGGAGAAGGTCGCGACGCGCCCGCCGCGGCGGGGGCCGTCCTGCGCCAGCTCGCGCTCGTAGTGGGCGACGTCGGCGGCGGTCGGCACGACCAGCCACGGGTCGAGCCGCAGCCGCGCGCGGAAGGCGCCGAGCGCCGCGCCCGCCTTCGCCGCGTTCGCGGGGCCGATGACCAGCTTCAACGACATGAGGAGCGACATGGTGGCGCGTCGACCCGACGGTCCGATCGCAGGACCGTCGTCACCCGTTCATACCGGCTTGCTCCCCTCGGGCTGCCGCATCGAGCCAGACTCTGGTCCGTCGAGGATCGCCGCCACGTCTGACGACCCGAGAGGAGCGCGCATGGCTTCCGTGACCGACACCGAGCTGAAGGCCCGCCACCGCGCGATGTGGGCCTCCGGCGACTACGCGTCGATGGTCGAGACCTTCCTGCTGCCGCTCGGGCCGCGGCTGGTCGAGGCGTGCGGGATCGGCCCCGGCATGACGGTGCTCGACGTCGCCGCCGGCACCGGCAACGCCGCGATCCCGGCCGCCCAGGCCGGCGCGCGCGTGACCGCCAGCGACCTCACGCCCGAGCTGCTCGACGCCGGTCGGGCCCGCGCCGAGACGCTCGGCGTGCAGCTCGACTGGGTCGTCGCCGATGCCGAGCACCTGCCGTTCGAGGACGGCGCCTTCGACGTCGTGATGTCGTCGATCGGCGTGATGTTCGCGCCCTTCCATCAGCCGGCCGCCGACGAGCTGGTGCGCGCCTGTCGGCCCGGCGGCACGATCGGGCTGCTGTGCTGGACGCCGGAGGGGATGATCGGCGCGCTGTTCAGAGCGATGGGCCCGTTCGCGCCGCCGCCGCCCCCGAGCGCGCAGCCGCCGCCGCTGTGGGGCAGCGAGCAGCACCTGCGCGAGCTGCTCGGCGACCGCGTCGCGTTCGAGACGCTGGAGCGGGAGCTGCTCGAGGTGACCGCGTTCGAGCGACCGCACGACTACGGCGCCCACTTCCGCGCCTGCTACGGGCCGACGATCACGGTCGAGGGCAACGCGAGGAGAGCCGGCCGCGGCGACGAGTTCGCGCAGGCGATCGACGCCTTCTGCGACGAGTGGAACAGAGGCACCGCCGAGCGGGCGCGCTTCGAGCAGGAGTACCTGCTCGCGGTCGGCACGCGCGCCTGAGCGCGACGGCCGCGACGCGACGCGACGCGCCCGCGGCGCGCGCCTCTCAGGCGACCGCCGCCTGCGTGCCCGCCTGCGAGCCGGCCGCCGTCGCGTCGGCGGCGGCCGCCTCGGCGTCGGCCTCCGGCGGTCTGGCGCCCTCGCGCGCCCACGGCTCGTCGAACTCGACGCGCCATCTGCCCTCGGGCGTCTGCATCAGCGCCAGGCGCGAGCGGAACGATCTGCCGGCGCGGCTTCTGAAGCCGGTCACCGGTCTCTCCGTTCTGCCGGTGCGGATCAGCTCGCGCACGATCGGCGCCGTCAGCGTCTTGCCGGCCTTCGCCTTCCAGATCACGAAGCCGCAGCCGGGATCCTCGCGCGACCAGCAGGAGTAGCCCTTGCGGTTCTCCATGATGTCGTGGCCGCAGACCGGGCAGGGGCCGAGGTTGGCGCGCGGGATCCGCACGTCTCTGAGCTTCTCGTCGAGCTCGGCGACGGTCGACTCGGCGAACGTGACGATGTCGCCCATGAACGCCTGGCGCGAGTCCTCGCCCTGCTCGATCTTCGCCAGCCGGTGCTCCCAGTCGCCCGTCAGCGACGGCGAGGTGAGCGGGTGGCTGCCGAGCAGCCTGATGACGTTGAGGCCCTTCTCGGTCACGACCAGGGCGCGGCCGTCGCGCTCGATGTAGCCGACCTGCAGCAGGCGCTCGATGATCGCAGCGCGGGTCGCGGGCGTGCCGATGCCCGAGTCCTTCATCGCCTCGCGCAGCTCCTCCTCGTCGACGAGCTTGCCGGCCGTCTCCATCGCCGCCAGCAGCGAGCCCTCCGAGTAGCGCCGCGGCGGTCTCGTCTCCTTCTGCTCGGAGCGGACCTCGCGCGTGTCGACCGCCTCCCCCTGCTCCAGCCTCGGCAGCTGCTGCTCGCGCCCCTCGTCCTCGTCGCCCTCTCTCGGCTCGGCGTCGGCCGCCTCGCCGTAGACGCCGCGCCAGCCCGGCACGAGCATCACCTTGCCGCGGGTGCGGAAGACGTGGCCGGCGACCTCGGTCTCGACGTTCGTGTTCTCGAAGATCGCGTCGGGATGGAAGACGGCGAGGAAGCGCTTGGCGACGAGGTCGTAGATGCGACGGTCGTCGTCGTTCATCTTGTCGACCGGGTGGTTCGCTCTCGTCGGGATGATCGCGTGGTGGTCGGTGACTCTCGCGTCGTTGACGACGCGCGCCAGCGGCAGCACGTCGAGCCCGAGCACGTAGCGGGCGCCGTCGGCGTACTCGGGCCGGCCGCCGACGATCTCGGCGATCGGCTTGATCTCCGGGACCATGTCGGTCGGCAGGTAGCGCGAGTTGGTGCGCGGGTACGTCAGCGCCTTGTGCTCCTCGTAGAGGCGCTGCGCGGCGGCGAGCGTCCGTCTGGCGGAGAAGCCGAAGCGGGAGTTGGCGTCGCGCTGGAGCGAGGTGAGGTCGTACAGCAGCGGGACGCGCTCTCTGCGCTTTCTCTTCTCCAGCCTGGAGATGACGCCGCTGGCGCCGCGGACCGCCTCGACGACCGCGGCGGCGAACTCGGCGCTGCCGATCCGCGGCCCTCTCCCCTCGCCGCTGCCCGCGGTGACGTGGAAGCGGCCGTCGTAGACGCGCTCCCCGCTGGCGGCGAAGGTCGCGTCGACGGTCCAGTAGGGCTCCGGTCTGAAGGCGCGGATCTCCTCCTCGCGACGGGCGAGGATCGCGAGCGTCGGCGTCTGCACGCGGCCGAGCGAGACGGCGCCGTCGAAGGAGGAGCGCAGGCGGATCGTCGCCGCGCGCGTCGAGTTCATCCCGACGATCCAGTCGGCCTCCGAGCGCGAGCGGGCGGCGTCCTCCAGCGAGGCCATCTCCTCCCCGTCGCGCAGCTGGCTGAAGGCCGATCTGATCGCCGTCTGCGTCATCGACGAGAGCCACAGCCGCTTGACGGGCAGTCTCGCGCCGGCCTTCTCGTAGAGGTAGGCGAAGATCAGCTCGCCCTCGCGACCGGCGTCGCAGGCGTTGATGACGAGCTCGACGTCGTCGCGGCCGAGCTGGCGCTTGACGACGTTCATCTGTCTTCTCGAGCGCTCGTCGCGCACGACCAGTCTGAACTTGGCCGGCACGATCGGCAGATCGGCCATCCGCCATCTCTTGAACTTGTCGTCGTACTCGTCGGGCTCGGCGAGCTGGACGAGATGGCCGACCGCCCACGTCAGGACGTGGTCGGGACCCTCGAGGAAGCCCTCGCCTCTTCTGAACGGCCCGGGCAGGACTCTGGAGAGGTCTCTCCCGACGGATGGCTTCTCGGCAATGACAAGGGTCTTCGGCATGGGGCGTGGAGGGTAGCGCCCTCGGCGGGCGTCCGGCGCGAGACGGTCCGCCGCGCTCCCGCTCAGCGCGCGCAGGGGCCGCTGGAGACGGGCACGCCGCGCCGGGCGCCGGCGAGCGCCGAGCGCACGACCCGGTTGGGGACGCCGTAGCCGCCCCTCGGCCCGCTCGTGGTGGCGGCGAAGACGGTCGTCAGCACGCGCCCGTCGCCGTCGACGACCGGGCCGCCGGAGTTGCCGCTGCGGACGTTGCCGCGCACGACGGTCAGCGAGCGGCGCACCGGCCCGCTGCCGTACGCGTCGTCGGAGAGGACGGTGCGCGTCTCCCCCAGTCGCGCCGCGCGGGCGTCGAACGGCCCGTTGAGCGGATAGCCAAGGATCGCCCCGGCCGTCCCGGAGCGCGGCTCGGGCGCCAGCTCCAGGCCGCGCAGGTCGAGCCCCGGGACGCGCAGCACCGCGACGTCGTTGCGGACGTCGAAGTGGACGAGGCCGGCGTCGAGCGACGGCCCCTCGCCGCCGACCTGGACGATCGTGTCGTCCTGGCCCGCGACGACGTGGGCGTTGGTGACGACCAGCCCGTCGCCGGCGGCCCAGCCCGAGCCCTCGACCCCAAGGCCGCAGGCGCTGCCGAGGATCCGCACGACGTTCGGCGCCGCGTCGCGCACGCCCGGCCGTCGCAGCACCTCGCGCGAGGGCGGGGCGACGTCGGCGTCGGGACCGCGCAGCGTCGGCAGCGGGTCGAAGCGCGCGAGCGCGTTGAGGATCGGGCCCGACGGCGGCAGCACGCCGTTCAGCTCGCGCAGCACCGCCGAGCGCTGCACCTCCCGGCGCAGCTCGCGGACCCCGGGCGTCTGCAGCACGACCGCGCCGGCGATCCAGACCAGCCCGAGCGCGACCGCCGCCGTCAGCGCCGCCCCGAGCAGCCCGTCGAGCACGCCCAACCCCGGCAGCCGCAGCGCCCCGCGCAGCCGCAGCCCGAGCGCCTCCAGCCCGCTCGACAGCAGGCCGCCGACGAGCAGCGCGCCGCCGAGCGCGAACAGCGGCGCGTACGGCGAATGGGAGCCGTCGGGGAGGATCACCGGGCCGATCCGCGCGCCGAGCAGCGCACCGGCCGCGAAGCCGCCCAGCGCCAGCGCGCCGACGATGAAGCCGCGCAGATATCCAAAGATCGCGAACAGGGCGACGAGCGCGACGATGATCCAGTCGATTGCGGTCACAGCTGGCCGCAAGGATGACGGTCGCGGCGGTCCGGACCGCGTCCGGGCAGAGCACCGCTTTCCGGTCGGGGTCGGAGCTGAACACCGGTGTTTCGCATTTTGCGGGCGATCAACTACGCTCAGCGGCACGTGGAGGCAGGCAGCCGGAGTGGGGGCGGACGGCATCTTCAGCCGTCCCGATTCAACGCCGCGAGAGCGGAGCGGCGTCGACGTCTCACGCGCCGGCTCGTCCCGGCCGTGCTCGCGCTCGTCGCCCTCGCCGTGGTGGTCGGCGTCGTCGCCGGCTCGGGCGACGGCGGCAAGCGCCAGACCGCCGAGCGATTCGTCGCGCTGTGGGCCAGAGGCGACTACGGCGGGATGTACGAGCTGGTCGCCGACGACATCACGAGATCGACATCGCGCGAGGCGTTCGAGGCCGCGTACCGCGACGCCGCGGTGATCGCGACGGTCCGCTCGCTGCGGGCCGGCAAGGCGCGCGACGAGCAGCGGGGCGTCGTCGCCGTCGGGGTGACGGTCCGCACGCGCGCCTTCGGCACCGTCCGCGGCGTGCTCGACGTCCCCGTCGCCGAGCACGGCGACGAGGTGCGCGTCCTGTGGCGGCCGTCACTCGTCTTCCCGGGCCTCGAGGGCCGCGAGAGACTGTCGCGCGAGACTGAGCTGCCGGCGCGCGGCACGCTGCTCGCACGCGACGGCGCGGTGCTCGCCAAGGGGCCCGACCGCAGCTCGGAGATCCCGGACGTCGCCGGCCAGGTCGTCGGCCGGCTGGAGCCGATACCGGAGGAGCAGCGCGCGACGATGCGGGCGCTCGGCTATCCCGACGACGCCCAGATCGGCGTCTCGGGCCTCGAGCGGGTCTTCCAGCAGCAGCTCGCGGGCACGCCCGGCGGGCGGCTGCTCGCGGGCACGCGCGTGCTGGCGAGATCGGAGCCGAGAGCAGGCGCTCCCGTCAAGACGACGATCAGCCCCGCGATCGAGCGGGTCGCGATCGCCCAGCTCGGCGGCCGCTACGGCGGGATCGCGGCGATCGAGCCGAGAAGCGGCGAGATCCTCGCGCTCGCCGGGGTCGCCTACTCCGGTCTGCAGCCGCCCGGGTCGACCTTCAAGATCATCACGCTCGTCGGCGCGCTGGAGGCCGGGATCGCCAAGCCCGACACGCAGTACCCGGTCGTCAGCGAGGCGTCGCTGTCGGGCGTCGCGATCCAGAACGCCAACAGCGAGATGTGCGGCGGCTCGCTGGTCGCCTCCTTCGCCCACTCGTGCAACTCGGTCTTCGCGCCGCTCGGCGCGAGACTGGGCGCCGAGCGCCTGGTCGAGGTCGCCGAGCGGTTCGGCTTCAACAGCTCGCTCGGGATCCCGGGCTCCGCGATCAGCTCGATACCCGCCGCCGACAAGATCGGCGACGACCTCGCGGTCGGCTCCTCGGCGATCGGCCAGGGGATGGTGCAGGCGACGACGCTGCAGATGACGCTCGTCGCCGCGACGATCGCCAACGGCGGACTGCGGCCGGTCCCGACGCTGGAGCTCGGCAGAAGACCGCAGCACATACGCGTCACGACGCCCGCGGTCGCGCGTCAGGTCGGGCGCATGATGGCGGAGGTCGTCAGAGACGGCACCGGCGGCGCGGCGGCGATCGACGGCGTCGTCGTCGCCGGCAAGACCGGGACCGCCGAGCTGCGCTCGACCGTCTCGACCGGCGACGGCGACGACCCCGCGCACCTCCAGGACGACATCCCCGACACCGACGCCTGGTTCGTCGCCTACGCGCCCGAGCGCAAGCCGCGCGTCGCGGTCGGCGTGCTGTTCACCGAGTCGGGCGCCGGCGGCGAGATCGCCGCCCCGCCGGCGCGCGAGGTGCTCGTCACCGGCCTCCAGCAGAGACCGGCCCGCTGAGCGTCGCGCGCGCCGTTCGCGCGGCCACCCGCTCCGTGCGCGCCCGGCGGGCGTCGCCGCCACCGCACCTCCCGGTGCGCCCTCCACCCTGCCCGGGAACGCGAGAGGGACCGGCTCGCGCCGGTCCCTCGGAAAGCCTGCGTCGCGTGCGGCCGGTGGGCCTAGAGGTCGAGCAGCACCGTCGAGGGCTCGCCGCCCTCGGTCGGGGTGATCTCCAGCTCGACCGGCGAGGCCTCGTACATCGAGTACGGGACCTTGAACAGCAGCATCGACCCCTGGATCGGACCGGAGCCGGCGGCGCTGATCGGGTCCGGGAGGACCGGCTGGCCGTTGCCGCTCGCCTGCTCGACGACGCGCGGGGCGTACTTGAACGGGTTCGAGTCGGCGATCTCGACCGGCTCGTACTCGTTGTCGAACGCGTCGCGGATCGCGAACTCGGAGGTCGCTCTGTGCGGCTGGTCGGTCGTGTTCTCCGCCCGGACCCAGACGCCGAACCACGTCTCGTCGCTTCTCAGCGTCGCCTCCGCGGGCGCGACGCCCTCGAGGTACTCGCTGTCGTCGACGGCGGCCGGGTTGAGCTGGCGGGAGATCTGCACCTGGTAGACCAGGTTGCCGGCCTGCACGTTCACGGCCTCGAGCTCACCTCTGGTGATCGGCCCGTGGTCGCTGCCGCAGGCGGAGAGCGTCAGCGCCGCGAGGAGGGCGCCGACCAGCGGTGGGGTTCGGAGAAGTCTCTTCATGAGCGGCGCGGAGTCTACCCGTCTAGCGGCCTGCAACCGTCACTCGCCCGCCGCGATCCCGGTTCTCCTCCAGGATCGACTGCAGCCGACGGACCGCCTTGGCGGTCTTGCGCTTCCACCAGCCGCGGCTCTCGCGCAGGCGGTCGCTGGGCATGTTGCGCTCGGCCTCGTAGCGGTACTCGACCTTCGTCATGTCGCCGGGCGCGTCCGACAGCGTCCAGGTCCCCATCGTGCGGTTGCGGTTGAACTTGCCCGCGCGCCCGCGTTCGACGACCCGGTACGGCGAGACCTCGACGAGCGTGTAGTCGCCCCAGCCGAAGCGGTTGAACGGCATCTTCTCGCGGAAGCGGACCCCGGCCCCCGGACCGACGCTGTCCTCACGCGTCAGATGCCAGTCGACGAGGTAGTGGTCCTTGAACTCCGGGTGGTTCGCCACGTCGCTGAGGTACTCGACGATCTCCTCGCGCGGACGGGCGATGAAGGCGGTGGCGATCACGGGCTCCATAGCGCGCCCGAGTCTAGTGGAGGACCGCCGCCGACGGCCCTCCGGTCGGACGGCTCAGGCGGCGCGCGGGCGGCGCAGCGGACGCTGGTCGGTGATCCGCACGGTGTTGCCGTGCTCGCCGCCGTGGACCAGCTGGGAGCTGACCGGCTGCTCGCGCCGCTCGCGGCGGCACAGCTCGCAGAGCGTGCGGCCGCCGTCGTAGACGTGGACCCGCTCCCCGATCAGCGGCGTGCGGTGGCAGCCGTCGCAGCGGTCGCGGCCGGCGGCGAGCGCCATCACGCTGCGCCGCAGCAGCTGTCGCTCGAGATCAGGGGACTTGGTCGACGAACGGAGCATGCGACCTCATTCGCGCCACGCCCGACGGCTCCTCCCGTGACAGAAGTCGTGCAATGTCGGCACGCTGACGCACCAGAAGCCGGTGCTGACGCTAGGGTTTTGCCGCCCGCTCCCACGGGCAGGAGAGAGGCGCAGCCGTTCCCCCACGCGACGGCGCGCGCCGCACAACTTCGCTCGTAACAACTGTTACTTGCGTCCCGGGTCCGCCCGGGTATCGCACCGGAGGTCGAAGGACATGGAGTCTCTCACGTCGGGCACCCTCGCTGGCACCGGCACGTTTCGCTGCGTCGGCTGTGACTACGTCGTGTCCCTCGCCGCCGCCGACGCCCTGCCGTCATGCCCGGGTTGCGGCGGCGACGAGTTCGTCCGCGCCTCGCTCTTCACCGGCCAGCACGCCACCGTCGGGGCGCCGCCGCCCGAGCAGGGCGACGGCACGTGGCTGAACGCGGTCCGCGCCGGCATCGACGCCGCGGGCCAGTACCTCGTCTTCGCCGAGGACGGCGAGGCGATCGTCCACGAGCTGACGCGCGAGTGGACCCGGATCGGCCGCAGCCTCGCCGCCGACGTCCGCTTCGACGACCCGACCGTCTCGCGCCGGCACGCGCTCGTCGTGCGCCAGGCCGACGGCGTCCGGGTCCTCGACGACCGCAGCCTCAACGGCGTCTTCGTCAACGGCGAGCGCGTCGAGTGGCGCGTGCTGCGGGACGGCGACGAGCTGGTCGTCGGCAGGCACCACCTGCACTTCGTCGACGTCCCCGCCGTCAGCGGGACGCGCGAGTTCGACGCGGTGCCGGAAGCGCAGCAGGCGCGGGCGCTGACCGGCTGACACCGGCCGCCCGGGCCGGTCGCGGCGTCCGCGCGCGGACGCGGCGACCGGCTTGCGCCGCGGGGCCGCCGCTCTATAGTCCGCGGCTCGATGGCGCACACGATCGCGGTCCTCTCCCAGAAGGGCGGCACCGGCAAGACGACGACGGTGCGGACGCTGACCGACGTCTTCCGGCGCATCGGGCTCACGACGCTCGCGGTCGACCTCGACCCGCAGGGCAACCTCTCCGACTACCTCGACGTCGACCCCGAGGCGGCGCCGACGATCGGCGACGTGCTGACCGGCCACGCGACGGCCGCCGACGCCATCCACGACGGCGTGCTGCCCGCCAACCTCGGCCTCGCCGAGGCGGAGCTGACGCTCGGCGGGAAGCTCGGCCGCGAGCTGACGCTGAGACGGGCGCTGAGAGAGGTCACCGGCGACTACGACGTCGTGCTGATCGACTGCCCGCCGGCGCTCGGCCTGCTGACGGTCAACGCGCTCGTCGCGGCCGACTGGGCGCTGCTGTCGGCGGAGGCCCAGTACTTCGCGATGCAGGGGGTCGAGCAGGCGCTCGAGGTGATCGAGCTGGCGCGCGACAACCTCAACCCGGAGCTGCGGTGGCTCGGCGTCGTGCTGAACATCGCCGACATGCGCACGCGTCATTCGCGGGAGGCGTTCGAGTCGCTGCAGGAGCATTTCGGCGACAAGCTCGTCGAGCAGACGATCCGCTCCTCGATCGCCTACGCCGAGTCGGCCGAGCGGGCGCTGTCGATCATCGACTACCGCCCCGACCTCGGCCTCGACTACCTCCACGTCGGCGACGAGCTGCTCCGGCGCCTCGGCCTGCGCGGCGCGCGCAGAAGGCTGCGGCCGCTGATCGACGCCGCCTCCGACGGCGGCATGCCGGCGGCGTAGGCGCGCCGCCGCTCGTCCGCCGAGCCGGCGCCCGCCGAGGCGTACCCTGTGGCCAGAGCCGCCGTGCCGCCGCGTTCGTCACACCCCACCCAGCCGCGCGGCGCAGCGCGTCCCCGACGTCGCGCCGCCAGCTCCGCGCTCGCGCTGCTCGGCGCGGCCGCGCTCGCCGGCTGCGGAGGCGGTGAGCAGGCGATCGTCGAGGCGATCGGCGAGCGGACGGCGACCGTGCAGGTCCCGCCGAGCCCGGCCAGCACCGTCCCAGCCGCGCCGCAGGGGCTCCCGCCGGCGCCGCCGGCCGACGAGGAGGCGCCACGGACCTCCGCGACGGCGCCGGCCGCGGCGGCCGGTCGCGAGGCCGCGGCCGCCGCGCGCCGCGTCCCCGAGCCGCAGCCGACCGTCCACGTCACGCGCGCGACGGCGCTGCGGTCGCGACCCGGCGGACCGGCGGTCGGCCGGATCGCGCCGAGAACGCAGTTCGGCTCGCCGACCGTGCTCCCCGTCGTGCGCCACTCGGGCGCGTGGCTGGGCGTCCTCACCCCGGAGCTGCCGAACGGTCGGATCGGCTGGATCTCCGCGCGCGCCGCGCTGGAGGTCCACCGCAGCGCGTGGGAGATCACCGCGTCGCTCGGCCGGCGCGAGATCGTCGTGCGCCGCGCCGGCCGCGTCGTCAGCCGCTTCCCGGTCGCGATCGGGAGCCCGAGCACCCCGACGCCGCGGGGCCGCTTTGCCGTCACCGACAAGCTCACGACCGGCAGCGACACCTCCCCGTACGGCTGCTGCATCCTCGCGCTGAGCGGCAGGCAGACGAGGACGCCGCAGGGCTGGGGCGGCGGCGACCGGCTGGCGATCCACGGAACCAGCCTGCCGCAGACGATCGGCACCGAGGCGAGCCTTGGCTGCCTGCGCGCGCCGACCGGCGCGATCCGCAGGCTGGTCGAGACCGTCCCGCTCGGGACGCTCGTCACGATTCGCGCCTGACCCGCTGCCTCAGACGAGCGCGCGCTCGCGCCTGAGCCGCTGCCTCAGACGAGCGCGCGCACGTCGGCGCCCTGCGTCTCGAACGGGACGCGCAGCAGCTGCGCCCACCCCGCGGTCCGCTCGCGCAGCCGCTCGGCGACCGCGGCGGTCTGCTCGTAGTGGGTCCAGACGAGCACCGTCGGACCGGCGCCGGAGATCGTCGCGCCGAGCGCGCCGAGCGAGCGCGCGTCCCGCACCAGCTCGGCCGAGCGCGGGTAGAGGTGGGCGCGGTAGGGCTCGTGGAGGCGGTCGTCGAGGCCGCGGCCGACGAGATCCCAGTCGCCGCGCGCGAGCCCGAGCGTCAGCAGCGCCGTGCACGCGACGTTGTGGACCGCGTCGGCCAGCGGCACCTCCGCCGGCAGCGCGGCGCGCGCCTGAGCGGTGCGCACCGCCGTGTGCGGCACGACCAGCAGGCCCTCCAGCCCGGTCGGCGGGTCGACCCGCGCGACCGCGCCGCCCGCCCCGCAGACGACGACGCCGCCGTACAGCGCGGCGGCGACGTTGTCGGGGTGGCCCTCGACCTCGCAGGCCAGTCCGAAGACGTCGGCGTCGAGCTCGAACAGGTGGTCGGCGGCGACGAGGCCGGCGACGATCGCCGCCGCGCTCGACCCGAGCCCGCCCGACAGCGGGATCTGCGATCTGATGCGGAAGGTGAAGCGGTCGGAGGGATGGAGCCGCTCGAAGGCGCGCACGCAGAGGTTGCGGCGGTCTCTGGCGATGTCGAGGTCGGTCTCGACGGCGAACCTGCCGGTCTCCACCACCTCGACCTCGACGTGGAGCGCGAGCGCCGCCGCGAGCACGTCGAAGCCGGGCCCCAGGTTCGCCGAGGAGGCGGGGACGCGGACGATGCGGCGGCGTTCCATCGCGGCCGGCCTACCCAAGGACGGCCCGCTCGACCGCTGCGAGCGTCGGCTCGCACGGCAGCACGCCGCCGACCTGGTCGAGCGCGGTGTCGGGATCCTTCAGGCCGTGGCCGGTGAGCACGCAGACGATCCGCTGCGCGTCGCCGGCGCCGTGGACCATCAGCCCGGCGACCGACGCCGCCGACGCCGGCTCGCAGAAGACGCCCTCTCTGGACGCGAGGAAGCGGTAGGCGTCGAGGATCTGCTCGTCGGTCACCGCTCTCACGGCGCCGCCGGAGGAGGTCATCGCGTTCATCGCCTCCTCCCAGCGAGCCGGGTTGCCGATCCGGATCGCGGTCGCGACCGTCTGCGGGCTCGTGACGGGCGCGCCGTGCACGAGCGGCGCGGCGCCGGCCGCCTGGAAGCCGAACATCGCCGGTCTGCGGCCGACCTCGTTGAAGCCCTTCCAGTAGGCGGAGATGTTGCCGGCGTTGCCGACCGGGATGCAGAGCGCGTCGATCGTGTCGAGCTGCTCGACGATCTCGAACGATGCGGTCTTCTGGCCTTCGAGGCGGAACCTGTTGACCGAGTTGACGAGCGCGATCGGGTGGCGGTCGACGACGTCGCGCACGAGCTGGAGCGCCTCGTCGAAGTTGCCGTTGAGCGCGATCACGCGCGCGCCGTGCATCAGCGCCTGCGCCAGCTTGCCCGTCGCGATCTTGCCCTCGGGCACGATCACCGCGCACCGCAGCCCCGCCCGGGCGGCGTACGCGGCCGCACTGGCGGAGGTGTTGCCGGTCGAGGCGCAGATGACGGCCTCGGCGCCCTCGCGCACCGCCGCCGAGACCGCGCAGGTCATGCCGCGGTCCTTGAACGACCCGGTCGGGTTGAGACCCTCGTACTTCAGCCACACCTCGGCGCCGACCCGCTCCGACAGCGCCGCGGCGTGGATCAGCGGCGTCGACCCCTCGCCGAGCGTGACGACGGGGTCGTCCGCGGCGAACGGCAGCCGGTCGCGGTACCGCTCGATCAGACCGACGGACACGTCACGACTCCTTCCAAGCTCTGAGGGGGAGAGCGAGCCGCCAGGCGAGCTCTCCCGACGTGATCGCAAGGCCTCCGGCCGCAGCGATCACGCGAACTCCTCCTCGATGACGCGGATCGCCCGCGGGGCGGTGCGCAGCGCCTCGAGCGCCGCGATCTGCCCGACGGCGGCGAAGAAGCGCGACTCGAGCACCGGGTGGACGACCATCACGAGCCGCGCGTTGTCGCCCAGCCCCTTCTGCACGACCGACTTGACCGAGATGCCGTGCTCACCGAGCACGCCGGTGATCTGCGACAGCACGCCGGGCGCGTCGAGCACCTCGAGGTGGAGGTAGAACGACGAGACGACGTCGGTGACGACGTGCAGCCTCGCGCTCGTCGCGGGGGTCGAGGCCGGCGGGATCATGGCGCTGACGACGTCGCCGAGCACGGCGCTCGCCGTCTGCGGGCCGCCGGCGCCGGGGCCCGACATCGTGATCTCGGTGATCGCCTCCGACTCGACGGTGACGGCGTTGAACGGCCCGTCGACCGACGCCAGCGGATGTCTGGCGTAGAGGAAGGCCGGATGGACGCGGACCGAGATCCCGCCGTCGACGCGCTCGGCGGTGCCGATCAGCTTCAGCCCGAGGCCGAGGTCGCGGGCGTACTCGAGGTCGTCGGGGCCGATCCGCTCGATCCCCTCGTAGACGACCTGGTCGAGGTGGACCGGCGTGTCGAAGGCGAGCCGCGCGAGGATCGCCATCTTCGCGGCAGCGTCCTTGCCGTTGACGTCCTCGCTCGGATCGGCCTCCGCGTACCCGAGCCGCTGCGCCTCCGCGAGCACCTCCGCGTACGGCGCGCCCGTGCGCGCCATCTCGCTGAGGATGAAGTTGGAGGTGCCGTTGACGATCCCGTGGATCCGCTCGACGTGCGCGGCGGCGAGCGACTCCTGCAGCACGCGGATGACCGGCACGACGCCGGCGACCGCCGCCTCGAAGCGCAGCTGCACGTTGCACTCGCGCGCGATCGCCCACAGCTCCTCGCCGTGCTGGGCGAGCAGCTGCTTGTTGGCGGTGACGACGTGCTTGCCGGCGCGCATCGCCCGGATCACGTAGTCGCGCGCCGGCTCGATCCCGCCGATCAGCTCGGCGATCAGGTCGCTCTGCTCCAGCAGCTGCTCGAAGTCGCCTCTGGAGCGCGTGAGGACGCCGACGACCTCGGGCTTGAGGCCGGTCACGTGCGCGATCTGCTCGGCGCGCTGTGGCAGCAGCTCGGCGAACGATCCGCCGACGGTGCCGTAGCCGAGCAGGCCGATGCGGAACGGCCGCGGCTCAGAGGTCACGGGCGGCAAGGTCGTCGTAGGTCTCGCGGCGGACGACGACGCGCGCGTCGCCCTCCCTGCAGAAGATCACCGGCGGCCGGGGGATCCCGTTGTAGTTGTTCGCCATCGCGTGGCCGTAGGCGCCGGTCGCGGGCGTGACGAGGATGTCGCCCGGCTGCGGATCGGCGAGCGGCACGTCGCGGACGATCACGTCGCCGGACTCGCAGTGCTTGCCGGCGACGTGGCAGCTCTCCCCCGTGCCGGCGACGCCCGGGCGGTCGGCGAAGAAGGCCTCGTAGACGGAGCCGTAGAGCATCGGGCGGAGGTTGTCGGACATGCCGCCGTCGACCCCGACCCAGGTCGAGACGTTGCGCTTGATCGTCTCGACGGTGTAGAGCGTGACGGTCGAGTTGGCGACCAGCGAGCGGCCGGGCTCGATCAGCAGGCGCTTGTCCCTGCCGAGCAGCTCGTGCAGCGCGCTCACCTTCTCCTCGACGTACGCCTCGATCGCCGGCGGCTGCTGGGCGGCGGTGTAGGCGACGCCGAGTCCGCCGCCGAAGTTGTAGGTCGAGAAGTCGCCGAGCGAGGCGAGCGCCTCGACCGCCGGGCGGTACGCCTCCAGCGACAGCAGCTGCGACCCGATGTGCATGTGCAGACCGACGAGCTCGAGGCTGTCGGAGCCGCGCAGCCGCTCGATCGCGAGCCGCGCGTCGTCGAGGCCGAAGCCGAACTTCGAGTCGGCCTGGCCGGTCGAGATCTTCGCGTGCGTTCTGCCGGCGACGCCGGGGGTGACGCGGATCAGGACGCGCTGGACGACGCCGCGCTGCGCGGCGACACGCTCCGCGCGGTCGATGTCCATGAACGAGTCGAGCACGATGTGGCCGACGCCGGCGTCGATCGCCTGCTCCAGCTCGCCGAGCGACTTCGCGTTGCCGTGGAGGTAGATCCGGCTCGCGTCGAAGCCGCCGCGCAGCGCGAGGTGCAGCTCGCCGCCGGAGGCGACGTCGCAGACCAGCCCCTCCTCCGCCAGCACGCGGTAGACCGCGGTGCACGGGAAGGCCTTGGAGGCGAAGAGGACGTCGAAGTCGTCGTGGCGGGCTCTCAGCGCCTCGACGAAGGCGCGCGCCCGCGTGCGGATGTCGTCCTCGGCGACGACGAAGGCCGGCGTGCCGAACTCGCGCGCCAGCTCGACGGCGTCGCAGCCGCCGATCTCGAGGTGTCCGAGGTCGTTGACGCGGCTGCCGAGCGGCAGCACGTGGGAGAGCTGTTGAGTCGCGGCCATGGCGGCGTGATTATGCCGTCTTCGCCGAGCCGCCGCCGCGCGCGACCGTCGCCGCGGCGCCGTCGGGCCCTGCCGGCGCCATCGTCAGGCGGTCGCGGGCCGGCGACCGCCGCGCGCTCTGCCCTTGCGCTCCGGCTCGTCGGGCTTGCGCAGCTGGCCGCCGTTGCGCGCGCGCATCACCAGCAGCCAGACGATCCCGATCAGGAGCATCACGAGGCTCTCGACCTGCGCGGCCGTCATGAAGCCGACGACCTCGTCGTTGAGGCGCGCGAACTCGACGAGGAACCGCTCGATCCCGGCGCCGATCAGGTAGAAGCCGAACAGCACGCCGGGACGGAAGCGGTCGCGCAGGTTCCACAGCACGAACGCGAGCAACCCCATCGAGAGCGTCTCGTAGAGCGGCGTCGGCTGGACGGTGACGCCGGGGTCGGTCGGCACGGCGCCGTCGGGATAGCCCATCGCCCACGGCAGACTCGACTCCTTCCCGTAGTCGCCGTCGCCGGAGATCTGGCAGCCGATGCGGCCGATCGCGTAGCCGAGCGGCAGGCCTATCGCGGCCATGTCGGTCAGCTGCAGCGAGAGGAATCTCCGCCACTTCGCCCAGATCAGCACCGCGACGACGCCGCCGACCAGGCCGCCGTACCAGATCAGCCCCGCGCCGCTGAAGATGTTGCCGAAGACGTCGTCCTTGACGTCGTCCCAGTTCTGCAGCAGGAAGTAGCCGCGCGCGCCGACGAGGCCGCCGATCAGCGCGACGAAGAGGATCTCGTAGGCCCAGTCGACCGGCTTGCCGATCTCCTTCAGGCGACGCGCCACGACCGCGGCCCAGCAGAGGAAGTTCAGCGCGAAGAAGAGCCCGAAGGTCTGCAGCTCGATGCCGCCGAGGTCGATCGATCTGAGCACGCCTGGAGCCTATCGCGCGCCCGGCTGCGGCCGTTCGCCCGCGAGCGGCGGCCGCCGCCCCGCGCGCGGCGCACGGGCGCGCTGCGGCCGGCCGTACGATGGACCGGTGACCGGTCTCTTGGAACGCGCCGAACTGGTCGACGCGCTCGACGCGCAGCTCGCACGGGCCGCCGCCGGGGAGGGACGGGTCGTCCTGGTCGAGGGCCCGGCCGGGATCGGCAAGAGCCAGCTCCTCGCGGTGGCGAGGCAGCGCGCGGAGCGGTCGATGCGGGTGCTCACCGCCCGCGGGAGCGAGCTGGAGAGCGAGTTTGCCTTCGGCGTCGTCCGTCAGCTGTTCGAGGCCGAGTTGGCGCCGCCCGAGCGCCGGCAGGCGCTGCTGTCGGGCGCCGCCGCGCCGGCGGCGGTCGTCTTCGGCGCGCCGCATGCCGACGGGCGGCACGGAGCGAGCGCGTCGTTCGCGGTCCTGCACGGCCTCTTCTGGCTGATGCTCGACATCGCCCAGGAGCGCCCGCTGCTGCTCGCCGTCGACGACCTCGACTGGAGCGATCGTCCGTCGCTCATGTTCCTCGCCTACCTCGCGCGGCGGCTCGAGCGCCAGCAGATCGTCCTGCTCGCGGGCCTGCGCGAGACCGCCGCCGGCGGCGACGGCGCACTGCTCGGGGAGATCGCCGGCTCCCCGGCCGCCCTCAGCATCCGCCCGCGACCGTTGAGCGAGGCGGCCGTCGCCGCGCTCGCCGAGGAGCGGCTGGGAGCGACGCCCGAGCCGCCGTTCACCGCCGTCTGCCACGCCGCGACGGGCGGCAATCCGCTGCTGCTCAGCCAACTGCTCACGGCGCTCCGCGCCAAGGGCGTCGCCCCCGACGCCGCGCACGCCGCGCACGTCGGGGAGATCGGCCCGCGGGCCGTGTCGCGCACGGTGCTGCTGCGGCTCGGGCGCCTGCCGCCGGCGGCAGGCGCCGTCGCCCGCGCGATCGCGGTGCTGGGCGACGGCGCCGGCCTGACCGCGGTCGCGGCGCTGGCCGGCGTCGACGTGGCGCGCGCCGCCGACGCGACCCGCGCCCTGGCGCTCGCCGAGCTCCTGCGCCCCGAGCTTCCGCTCGGCTTCGTCCACCCGCTCGTGCGCGACGCGGTCTACCACGACGCCTCCCCCGCCGAGCGCGCGCTCGAGCACGGTCGCGCCGCCGCGCTCCTGCGCGCCGGCGGCGCCCCGGCGGAGCAGGTCGCCGCGCAACTGCTCCACACGCCGCCGAGCGGCGAGCGCTGGGTCGCCGAGCTGCTGTGGGAGGCCGGCCGCGCCGCGATCCGCTCGGGCGCGCCCGACAGCGCCGCCGCGTATCTGCGGCGCGCCCTCGACGACCTCCCCGCCGGCCGCGACCGCGGCGCGCTGCTGCTCGAGCTGGGCACCGCTGAGGCGCTCACGAGCGGCCCGGCCGCCGCGCGGCACCTCGCGCGCGCCCGCGAGGAGCTGCCGGAGCCGGCCGGGCGCGCGGCCGCCGCCGCGCTGCTCGGCCGGACGCTGCTGTTCACCGGCGCGCCGGAGGACGCGGCGGCAATCGCGCGGGACGCCGCGCGGGAGCTGCCCGACGGGCTCGATGACCTGCGCATGCAGCTGGAGGCGCTCGAGCTCGTCACCGCCTGGTTCGGCGCCGGCGACCCGCGGCGGCTGTCGTGCCTGCGCGCTCGCCGCCGCGATCCGCCCGGCGGCCCGGGGGCGCGGATGCTCGCGGCGGTGGCGGCGTGGGAGGCCGTCGGCAGCGACGGCACCGCGGCCGACTGCGCCGCGCTCGCGCTGGCGGCGCTCGCCGACGATCGCCTGCTTGCCGCCGACCCCGCCCTGCTGGCGTTCCCGGCGATCCTCTCGCTCGTCGTCGCCGACCGGCCGGAGGTCGGCGAGGTCTTCCGCCGCGGCCTCGCGGAGGCGCACGGCAGCGGGTCGCTCCTGTCGGCGGCCTCGACCCATCTGTGGCACGGCTTCTGGCAGCTGCGCTGCGGCGATCTCGCAGTCGCCGCGGAATCGCTGCGCGCCGCCGAGCAGCAGCTCACGCTGTGGGGACACGCCGGCGCCGCGATCGTCCTCAGCCGCTGCCTGCTCGCGGAGGTCGCGCGGGAGCGCGGCGGAGGACCGGGAGCCGACCGGCTGCTGGACGGGCTGGGGACGACCGACCCGGGGGCCAGCACGACCGCCTGGTGGCTGGCGACGCGCGCCCGGCTGCTCGTCGACGCCGGGCGGCCGGCCGAGGCCGTCGCCGCCGCCGACGCGCTGGCGGCGCACTGCGCGGCGGTGCCGGATCCCGCGCGGCTGTGGTGGCGGTCGCTGAAGGCCGCGGCGCTCGACCGCCTCGACCGCCGCGCGGAGGCGATCGCGCTCGCGCGCGAGGAGCTCGGCGTCGCGCGCGCGTTCGGCGCGCCGTCGTCGCTCGGGCGGACGCTGCGCGTGCTCGGCGCGCTCGAGCGCGCCGCGGGCGTCGACACGTTGCGCGAGGCCGTCGCCGTGCTCGACGACTCGACGGCGCGCCTCGAGCGCGCGAAGGCCCATGCCGCCCTCGGCGGCGCGCTGCGCCGCGCGCGGCGCCCGACCGAGGCGCGCGAGCCGCTGCGGCGCGCGCTCGAGCTCGCCGCGACCTGCGGCGCGGAGCGGCTGGTGGAGCGGATCCGCTCCGAGCTGCGGGCCGCCGGCGCCCGCCCTCGACGCGCCATGCTCAGCGGGGTCGCGGCGCTGACGCCGAGCGAGCGCCGCGTCGCCGGACTCGCGGCGGCCGGACGGACCAACCGCGCGATCGCGCAGGAGCTGTTCGTGACGCCGAAGACGATCGAGGTCCACCTCTCCAACGCCTACCGCAAGCTGGGAATCGGCTCGCGCCGGGAGCTCGCCGACGCGCTCGCCGCGCCGGACGTCCCCTAAGGGACCTCCGCGCCGCAATCTTCGGGGTCCCGGCTTGGCGGCCGCCTCGATGCGCGCACGGACCGGCGGTCGGATGCTCGTCGGACTGCGAGCGAAAGGAGCCGACCATGCTCACCAGCGACAGCCGCGCCATCGGCCGCGTCGTCCGCCCCGCGGACGCCGACTGGGACGACGCCCGCGGGACGTTCAACCTCCTCGTCGACCAGCGTCCGGAGCTGATCGCCTTCCCGGCCGACGAGCGCGCCGTCGCCGCCGCGATCGCGCACGCGCAGGCGCTCGGCCTGCGCGTCGCCGCCCAGGCGACCGGCCACAACCCCGGCCCGCTCGGCTCGCTCGAAGGGACGATGATCGTCAACACCTCCGCGCTCGCCGGCGTCGCGATCGACGCCGACGCGCGGAGCGTGCGCGTCGGCGCCGCGACGAAGTGGGAGCGCGTGACCCCGCGGCTGTCCGCGCTCGGGCTCGCGGCGCTGCACGGCTCCTCCCCCGACGTCGGGATCGTCGGCTACTCGCTCGGCGGCGGCCTCGGCTGGCTTGCGCGCAAGCACGGACTGCAGGCCGGCACGGTGACCGCGATCGAGCTCGTCACGGCCGAGGGCCATCTCGTGCGCGCCGACGCCGACCACGAGCCGGAGCTGTTCTGGGCGCTGCGCGGCGGCGGCGGCAACTTCGGCGTCGTGACCGCGATCGAGTTCTCGGTCGTCCCGGTGCGCGAGCTGTACGCGGGGGCGCTGTTCTTCCCGCTCGAGCGGACGGCCGAGGTGCTCCATGCGTGGAGCGAGCTGCTGCCGGCGCTGCCCGAGGAGATGACCTCGTGGGCCAACGTGATCCGCTTCCCGCCGTTCCCGGAGATCCCGGCCGAAGTCCGCGGACGGGCGTTCGCGATCGTGATGGCGGCCTTCCTCGGCCGGGAGGCCGACGGCCGTGAGCTGCTGGCGCCGCTGCGCCGGCTCGGCCCGCAGCTCGACACCTTCGCGCCGCAGCCGCCCGAGGCGCTCGCGGAGCTGGCGATGGACCCGCCCGACCCGCTGCCGTACACGACCGCGCACGCGCTCGTCGACGCGCTGCCGCCGACCGCCGTCGACGCACTCGCGCGGATCGCCGCCGAGCGGGAGACGCTGACGCTCGTGCAGCTCCGCCACCTCGGCGGCGCGCTCGCGCGCCCCGCGCCGGGCGCCGGCGCCCGCGCGACGCTCCCGGGCGAGATCTGCCTCTTCGGCCTCGGCCTCGTCGCGGAGCCCGACGCGAAGGCGGCCGTCGTCGCCGACCTCGACGCGCTGTCGGCCGCGGTCGCGCCCCACCGCGTCGGCGACTACCCGAGCTTCGTCGAGGAGCCGGCCGACGCGAGCGCCTTCTTCGACCCCGCGACGTGGGCGCGCCTGCGGCGCGTGAAGTCGCTCTACGACCCGCGCGACGTCTTCAAGGGCAACCACCACGTGCCGCCCGCCGAGCGACCGTGAGGCCGGGGCGGCCGCCCGTCCGCGGGCGGGCCCGGCTCAGCCGAGGTAGTTGAGCGGCTGGACGGCGCTGCCGTTGACGCGCACCTCGAAGTGGAGGTGGGCGCCGAAGGAGAAGCCGGTGTTGCCGACCGCGCCGATCACCTGGCCCTGCGAGACGCTCTGGCCGGCGCTGACGCCGATCGACGACTGGTGGGCGTAGCAGGTCGAGATGCCGCCGCCGTGGTCGATGCAGGTGAAGTTGCCGTAGCCGCCGTTGTAGCCGGCCATGATCACCGTGCCGCCGCCGCCGGCGCGGATCGGGGTCCCGCTCGCGGCGCCGATGTCGAGGCCCTGGTGGAATCTCGTCACCGGCGAGGTGCGCCAGCCGAACGAGCTGGTGATCGGGCCGTTGACCGGCCAGATGAAGCGGCCGCCGCCTCTGACCGGGCCGGGGTCGGTGGCCGTCGTGGTCGGGGCCTGCGCAGCGCGGATCTTGCGCTCTATCTTCGCCTGCTCGGCCTGGAGCGCCTCGATGTCCTCGTGGATGTGGCTCGCGCTCTGGCGCACTCTGCGCAGCAGCTCGCGCTTGCCGGCGCGGGCGCGGCCGACGTCGTCGCGCTTCTTCTCGACGGCGATCCGCGCGCGGGCGACCTCGTTGCGGCGCTGGTAGATCGTGTCGGTGATCGCCTGCTGTCTTCTCTCCAGGGCGGACAGCCTGCGCGTCGCCGTCGCGGCCTCCTCCTTGGCCGATCTGACGGCCGTGATGATGCGGCGGTCCTGCTCGCCGATCCGCTGCAGGTAGGCGCCGTTCTCGAGCAGCTCGGCGAAGCCGTCGGAGTCGAGCACGACGCTGACGATGTCGGGCTCGTCGGACTTGTACAGCTCGACCAGGCGGGCGGCGAGCGTGTCGCGCGCGTCTCTCAGCCGCACTCTCAGTCTCGCCAGGCGGGCCCGCACGGTGCGCAGCTCCTCCTGGGTTCTCAGCAGCTCGCCGCGCTTCTCGTCGAGGTCGGACTGGATCGCGTCCTGTCTCTTCTGCAGCCTGTCGACCGTCCCCTGCAGCGTGTCGATTCTGCGCGTGAAGGCGGTGATGTCGCTCGTCAGCACCTGCGCTCTGCCGCGGACGCGGTTGAGCTCGTTGCGCTTGGAGTCGATCTTCCCCTCGACGCGATCGAGGTCGGACTGCGGGTCGGCGCTCGAGACGAGCGGCAGCGAGACCCAGACGACGAGCGGGAGCAGGAGGCAGGCGAGGAGGAGGCGAAGCCGCATGGCGACGGGCGAGTCTAGAGAGCGCGATCCCTGAGGGTCAACCTCAGGTTCACTGTTATGGAGCGCGCGTCCGGGCAGGGCACGGCACGGGCGTTGGCGGGAGCGGTCCTGGTCATTGCTTCTGGTGCTGCGGCGCCTGCGGGGTTAGCTGTCGGGCTCGCGCGATGCGCTACGCGGTCAGCAGACCGCGATTCGCCCCGGGGAAACGTCGTGTGGGTCCCCCGCTCCCCCGCGCTCGGCAGGGGATTCGGCAACGCCGAGGGTAGCAGCGGGCCGTCCGCGCTGCGACATTGGTCCAGAACTTGCAGGAATCTGCCCCGCCCTTGACCGGTCCGCGGGTGGCGCGTGTAACCTCGCGCCTGACCGCCATGGGTTCGCAGCGCGACGACAGCCACGACCGCCCCGCCTCCGCGCTCGGGCGCGACGTCGCCGCGCACGTCGAGGCGATCGTCCACGCCGCCGAGCGCGAGGCGCGAGCTGCCGAGCGCGCGATCGAGGAGCGCCGCCGCAGCGCCGAGGACGAGGTCCGCCGCTACCTCGCCGCCGCGCGCCTGCACGTCGACGCCGAGGCGGCGGCCCGCGCCGCGAAGCTCGAGGCGCTCGGCAGCGCCGTCAGGCGGCTCACCGACGAGCTGACCGACGCGACCGCCGCGCTCAACGCCGAGCTCCGCCGCGGCGAGCAGGAGCTGCACGCGGCGGTGCCGCGCGCGCCGTGGCCCCACGCCGCGCAGCAGTCCGCCGGTCACGCCGCCGCGGACGGCGCGCCGGCCCCTGCGGCGCCGCGCCGGCCCGAGCGCTCACCGGCTTCCGCCGCCGCGCCGCCGCAACCGACGTGGGCCCGCTCGACCCCGCCTCCGCCGCAGGGCGCGCCCGACGGCGCTTCCGACGCGGTCGTCACGGCGATGCCGCACGTCGTCGCCGTGCCCGACCCGCCGGCGGTGGAGAGCTCGAACGCCGCGCGGCTGGTCGCGATCGAGATGGCGGTCGGCGGCGCCTCGCGCGCCGAGGTCGAGCGCCATCTGCGCGACGACGTCGGCGTCGCCGACCCGGCGGCGCTGCTCGACGACGTCTTCGGCGCCGAGTCGCACGCGAGCAGCCGGCTCGCCTGGGGCGAGCCGTAGCCGTTCGCGGCCGCCCCGTCCGCCTGCGACCTCCTCCCGCACGCCGGTCCCAGCGCCCGCCGAGCGCCCTCGCGCCCGCATGCTTAGGAGCGCGTGAGGAGCGTCTGCGATCATTGCGTGCAGACTCTGCACCCAGGAGGATCGCGCCGCCATGCCCCGCCCATCGACATTCGGCAAGGACACCGGGCTCCAGCTCCGGATGACCCTGACCATGTTCCTGCTCGGCCTCGTCTACGCGGCCCTGATCGGCGTGATCTTCGCCTCCGGCTACACGCCGCTGCTGATCATCGTCGGCGTGATGTTCCTCGTCCAGATCTTCGCCTCCGACAAGCTCGCGCTGCATGCGATGGGCGCGCGGGAGGTCTCGCCGCAGGAGGCGCCGCAGCTGCACGCGATGGTCGAGCGCCTCTGCGTGCAGGCCAACCTGCCCAAGCCGAAGGTCGCGGTGGCGAACACGCCGATGCCGAACGCCTTCGCGATCGGCCGCTCGCCGAAGAACGCGACCGTCTGCGCGACGACCGGGATCATGGACCTGCTCTCCCCCGCCGAGCTCGAGGGCGTGATGGCGCACGAGCTGGCGCATGTGCAGAACCGCGACGTGATGGTGATGACGATCGCGAGCTTCTTCGCCGCGGTCGCCTCCTACATCGTCCAGTTCGGCTTCTTCTTCGGCGGCGGCGGTCACGGCGACGACGACGACGGGCCGGGCGCGGCGGTCGTGATCCTGGTCTCGATCGGCGTCTACATCGTCTCGTTCCTGCTGCTGCAGGCGCTGTCGCGCTACCGCGAGTTCGCGGCCGACCGCGGCGCCGCGGTGATCACGGGGCGGCCGAGCGCGCTCGCCTCGGCGCTGATGAGAATCAGCAGCGGGATGGAGCGGATCCCCCAGCGTGACCTGCGCGCCTCCGAGGACATGGCCGCCTTCTACATCTTCCCGCCGAACGCGAAGAACTCGCTGATGAGCCTGTTCTCGACGCATCCGCCGATGGAGAAGCGGATCGCGGCGCTGAGCCGGCTCGAGTCGCAGCTGCAGGGCGCGTCGTAGCCGATGGGCCTCTTCGACATCCTCACCGGCAAGCGCAAGCTCGCCAGACCGGCCCCCGACCGCCTGTTCGCGATGTCGACCGCGAACATCACCTTCGAGACCGAGCTCGGCCTCAGAACGGCCGGGCGCGCCGGGATCGTCTTCCAGGCGCTGGCGACCGCCGACTTCGACCAGCTCGTGAGGGACATGGTCGAGGTCGTCCAGGGCATCTCGGAGGACTCCGACACCGAGGTCACCTCTCAGGACGACGACTACGGCTACCGCTGGATCGTGCTGGGAGACAAGGACTTCGACGACCTCGTCGTCGGCATCAACGCCGTCTCGGGCGCGATCGAGGCCGGCGGCTACGGCGACCGCCTCCTGTGCGCCGTCTTCGCGTTCGAGAACAGCGCCGGCAGACCGCTCTACTTCATCTACAACTACAAGCGCGGGTCGTTCTACCCGTTCGTCCCCTCCGGCGGCGCCCAGCAGCGCGACAGCGAGTCGGAGCTGCGTCTGAAGGCCCAGATCGGCGCCGAGCTGCCGATCGAGCCCGAGCTGGAGCGCTGGTTCCCGCTCTGGGGCATCCCGATCTGAGCCGACGGACGCGAGAGCGCCGGCCTTGCGGCCGGCGCTCTGGAAGCACTGCTGGGTGGTGAGCCTGCAGGCGCGCCGCACGTGACGGCGGCGCGCTCGCGGCGGGGCGGCCGGGTCAGCCCGGGATCAGACCCTCGCCGGTGAACTCGTGGCGGGCGTCCTCGTAGGAGGTGTCCGGCGGCGGCACGATCACGTCGGAGCCGTGCAGCTCGTCGGCGTCGAGCGGCGTGCCCTCGGAGCGGATCAGGGCGATGATCTGCCCGAACAGCTCCGTGAAGCGCGCCTCGTCCTCGGCCTCGGCGGCGGCGACGGCCGCGTTGTCGAGCTCGTTGAGGCGGTCGGCGATCTCGTCGGCGAGCTTGTACTGGCCTTCGGTCGCGATCCGCACGATCATGCCGACTGCTCCTTGCCGCCGGACTCGCCGCCCTCGCCCTCGCCGGCGCCCAGCTGGCCCGCGGAGCCGCCGCCGCTGCCGGCGGCCAGCTCGGCCTTCATCTTCTCCAGCTCGCTGTCGACGCCGGTCCCGGCGCTGAGCTGCGCGAGCTGGCGGTCGATGTCGTCCTGGCCGTCGCCGAGCTGGGTCAGGTCGTCGAATGCACCGGCTCTCTCGAGCTCGTCGACGGCCTGCGCGCGGGCGCGCATGTTCTCGGTCTTGTCGAGCGCGCGCTGCATCGCGAGGCCGACGTCGGCCATCTCCTCGCCGACGCCGGTCGCCGCCTCGGAGATCCGCACCTGCGCCTCGGCCGCCGAGTACTGCGCCTTGACGACCTCCTTCTTGGTGCGGAAGTTCTCGATCTTCGACTGCAGCTTGGCCTGGTTGTCGACCATCGCCTGCTGCTGCTGCTCGAGCTCGGCGATCTGCGTGTCGAGACCCTGGAGCTCGCTCTGGATCGCCGACTTGCGCTCCAGCGCGGTCCGCGCGAGCGTCTCGTTGCCCGCCGCGAGCGCCTGACGCGCCTGCGTGTCGAGCTTCACGACCTGCTGCTCCATCTTCTGCGACTGGAGCTGAAGGCGCTTCTTGGACGTCACCACGTCCGCGAGGCCCTTCTTCACGTTCTGCAGCAGCTCCATCTGCTTCTGGTAGCTGTACTCCAGCGTCTCGGAAGGATCCTCTGCTTTGTCGAGCAGCTTTGAGATCTTCGCCTTGACGACGGTGGAGAAGCGCCCGGACAGGCCGGCCATCAGGATCCTCCTCTGGCAGGTTCGAGGGTCAGAGTTTCAAGCCTACCGCCCGACGTGCGCGACGGCAGGGTGGGAAACCCCCGGAACGGCCGTCACTTCCGGCCGATCGGGAGTCGCGACGGCAGCGCGGTCGCCGGTCGCCGGCGACCGCTGCGGCTCGCCGGTTCAGTAGTTCTCGGGGTGACGGACCTTGAAGCCGGCCGTCGAGTACCTGCCGGGGCGCCAGCGCGGGCCCTTCTCGCCGGGGCCGCTGGTGTCGAGGCGCAGGCCCGCGATCACGACGAAGGCGTGGCCGGGGTTGGTGTAGACGGTGATCCATCTGCCCTTGCCGGACGCGCCCCACGACATGAAGCCGGTCGAGTCGAGCGGCGTGTCGAGCAGGCCGGCGCCGTTGAGCGCGTAGGAGACCGTCCCGGAGCAGTCGTAGCCGGCCGAGCGGAAGCTCTTGTGCCCGCCGCCGTAGAGGTACGGCTTGTCGAGCAGCTCGTTGGCGGCCCAGACCGCCTCCTGCACCTCGAGCGGCGCGGCGGCCGGGGCGTACGCGATGCCGCCTCTGAAGACGGCGCGGCTGCCGGGCACCGTCGGGCGGGGATCGGCCGGCGGGACGTAGCCGTAGGCGGCGCCGCCCGCGGCCGCGCCCGGCTGCCGCCGCTGCGCCTCGTGACCCTCGGGGGCGCCGGCGGGCTTCTTGGCCTGCGACCGCTTCTTCTTGGCCTTCTTCTTCTTGGCCTTCTTCGCCGGCTTGCCCTTCGGCGTGCTCGTCGTGACGTCGCTGGCGAGGCCGGCGCCGCCCGTGACCGCCGCGGCGGTCGCGGGCGTCAAGGCTACGGCGAACATCAGCAGACCCAGCACGACCAGGGTCGGTGCGCGCAACTGCACTCTCTTTCGTCGGCCTGCGGGGTTAGCTGTCGGGCTAGCGCGGAAAGAGCCGGCGCCTCCCGCGGATCGACCGCGGGACTCGCCCCAATAACTTGGGTCCCCCGTCCCGGGGCTCCGGGCCCCGGGTTCGGCGTTGCGCGGCATCCTAACCGAACGCTCGGGCGTTACGTCAACCCTCAGGACGTGGGAATTCCCGCGCGTTGCGGGGACACGACGCCGGCGACGCGCCGCGGGCCTCCGCAGCTCGTCGCCGCCGACCGGCTCGGTCCGACCGGCAGCGGGCTATCGTGCCGGGCCATGCCGCGCCGCTCCCGCCTCGCCCTCGTCGGGCTGCTGCTGCTCCTGCTGACCGGCCTCGCCGCCTGCGGCGGCGGCGACGACGACGATCAGCGCGGGCTGGTCGTCACGACGCCGCAGATCGGCTCGGCCGGCGACGAGCCGCAGGCCTCCGCGCAGCTCGGCTTCCCCGGCTTCGCGACGAAGAACACGACCCGCGTCGGCGGCGCCGACGCGATCGCCAACGCGGCCGCCGTGGCGCGCGCCGTCTATCCCGGCAGCGCCCCCGGCGCCAACCCGCCGGCGGTCGTGCTCGCCGACCAGGACGACTGGCAGGCCGCCATCGCCGCCTCGGTCCTGATGAGCCAGCCGCTGCGGGCGCCGATCCTGCTGACCGAGGGCAGAACGCTGCCGGAGGCGAGCGCCGAGGCGCTGAGAGCGCTCGCGCCGACCGGCGTCAGAGCGCTCGGCGGAGTCCAGGTCGTGCGCATCGGCGCCGAGACCCCGGCGCCCGAGGGCTACCGCTCGACGACGATCGAGGGCTCGGACCCGGTCGCACTCGCCGCGGCGATCGACAGATACCAGGCGGCCGCGACCGGCCGCGAGACGCGGTCGGTGATGATCGCCTCCCTCGACGACGCCGCCTTCTCGATGCCGGCCGCCGCCTACGCCGCCAAGAGCGGCGTCCCGGTCCTGTTCGTCAGAAGGGACACGATCCCCGGCGCGACCTTCGCCGCGCTGCGGACCCATCGCAGACCGCGGATCTACGTGCTCGGCCCCGAGGCGGTCGTCAGCAGAAGAGTCGAGCAGGCACTGAGAGGCCTCGGGAACGTGACGCGGATCGCCGGCGAGGACGCGGTCAGAAACGCGATCGCCTTCGCCCGCTACACCGACGGGACGTTCGGCTGGGGCGTCGTCGACCCCGGGCACGGGCTCGTCTTCGCCAACGACCGGCGGCCGGCCGACGCCGCCGCCGCCGCGCCGCTGTCGGCGAGCGGCACGTACGGCCCGCTGCTGCTGGTCGACGATCCCGACGAGCTGCCGCTGACGCTCGGCGAGTACCTGCTCGACATCCAGCCCGGCTACGAGCGCGATCCCGTCCGCGGCGTCTACAATCACGGCTGGCTGATCGGCGACGAGGACGCGATATCGCTTCCGGTGCAGTCGCGCATCGACAGCTTCCTGGAGATCGTCCCCGTCAGAACGAGCGCGCCGTGAGCAGATTCGAGCATCCCGACCGCCTGCGCCCCGGGCGCGAGGTCACCGTCGACGACGTCCGTCAGCTGATGGGCGCGTCCACCCCCCACTTCGCCCTCCAGCTGCGCGAGCGGATCGGCCGCCTGATCAGAGGCCTCCCCGCCGATCACCCCGCCCGCGTCGAGGGCGAGCGCGAGATCGCCCGCCTCGAGGCGATCGCCTTCCACGGCGAGGTGCGCGGGACACCCGAGCAGCCGGGCATGAAGACGCTCGCCAGCGTCGACGACGCCGCCTGAGCGGCGAGCAGCGGCCGGCCGGTGAGCTAGGCTCGCCAGGCATGCGCCTCGGACTCTTTCTCGCCTATTGGCCGTGGTTCACGCCGGAGGAGCAGGTCGAGCTCGCCGTGCTCGGCGACGAGCTGGGTCTGGACTCGCTCTGGATCTCCGAGGCGTGGGGCCAGGACGCCGTCTCGCTGCTCGGCCTGCTCGCCGGCAAGACCGAGCGGATCGGACTCGGCTCCGGCCTGATGCAGATCCCCGCCCGCCAGCCGGCCGCGACGGCGATGGCGGCCGCGTCGCTCGACGTGATCAGCGGCGGGCGCTTCCGGCTCGGGCTCGGGACCTCCGGGCCGCAGGTCTCCGAGGGCTGGTACGGCGTCCCCTTCAAGCGGCCGCTGACGCGGACGCGCGAGTACGTCGAGATCGTCCGCACGATCCTCGCGCGCAGAACCCTCACCTACGAGGGCAGCGCGTTCACGCTGCCGCTGCCGGCCGACGCGCCCGGGGCGACCGGGCTCGGGCGGCCGCTGAAGCTGCTCGCGAAGCCGGTCCAGCGGCGAATCCCGATCTACCTCGGCGCGATCGGGCCGAGATCGGTCGAGCAGACGGCCGCGATCGCCGACGGCTGGCTGCCGTTCCTGCTCAACCCCGAGCAGCCGGAGCTGCTGCTCGATCCGCTGCGCGCCGGCGCCGAGAAGGCCGGCCGCGGGCTGTCGGAGATCGACGTCGCGCCGGTCGTGCCGGTGGCGCTCGCCGACACGGTCGAGGAGGCGCGCGACCTCGTCCGCCCGTGGCTCGCCTTCTACCTCGGCGCGATGGGCGCGAAGGACAAGAACTTCTACGTCGAGCTGGCCGCGATGTACGGCCACGGCGAGGCCGCCCGCACCTGCCAGGAGCTGTTCCTCGACGGCGACCGCCTCGGCGCCGCGCTCGCGCTGACCGACGAGCTGATCGACTCCGGCACGATCGCGACGACGCCGGACCGGCTGCCCGAGCGCGTCGCGCGCTACGCCGCGATCGGCTCCGACACGCTCGTGATCGTCCCCTGCGGCGACAAGCCGGCGGTCGTGCGCGCCGCCGCGGAAGCCGTCGCCTCGGTCGCGGCGCCGTGAGCGAGCCGGCGCCGACGCCGTCGGGGATTCCCGGCAGCTCGCTGCCCGGCCCGTTCGCCGTCGGCGTCTACGCCGAGCGGCTGCGCCAGCAGCTGCGGTCGTTCGCGCGGGTGCAGGTCTTCGGCGAGCTGTGGAACTTCCGCACCAGCCGCACCACCGTCTACTTCGAGCTGCGCGACGCGCGCGGCGCGCTGCCGTGCGCGATGTGGCGGACCGACTTCGACCGACTCGGCGTCGACCCGAGCGACGGCGCCCAGGTCGTGCTCGCCGGCGGCTGCGACTACTACCCCGGGAGCGCCACCTCCTCCCCCGCCTTCTCCTTCCGCGCCACCGACATGCGCATAGCGGGCGAGGGCGATCTGCTCGCCCAGGTCGACCGTCTGCGCAAGCTGCTCGCCGCCGAGGGGCTGCTGGAGCCGCAGAAGCACCTCCCCCGCCCGCTGCTGCCGCGCACGATCGGCGTCGTCTGCGGCGAGACCGGCAAGGCGCGCGACGACGTGCTCGCCGGGCTGCGGCGGCGCGGCTGGGAGGGAACGATCGTGTGGGGCTTCGCGCCGGTCCAGGACCGCCACGCGGCGCCGCGGATCGCCCAGGCGCTGCGCGACCTCGCCGCGCTCGAGCAGGTCGAGGTCGTGATCGTCGCGCGCGGCGGCGGCTCGCTCGCCGACCTGTTCGCCTTCTGCGACGAGACGCTCTGCCGCACCGTCGCGCTGCTGCGGGTGCCGGTGATCGCCTCGGTCGGCCACCACACCGACCGCACGCTGATCGACGACGTCGCCGCCGTCTGCTGCTCGACTCCGACCCACGCCGCCGCCGAGGCGGTGCGGATCGACGTCGGCGAGGCGCGCGCGACGCTGCTGCGCGAGACGCGCCGGCTCGACGCCCACGGCCGCCGCGCCGTGCTGGAGCGGGCGCGGACGCTCGCCGGCCTCGCGCGCGCTCCCGCCGAGCACGTCGCGCGCCACCGCCGTCGCCTCCACCAGCAGCTGCGCGAGCTGCGCGCCAGCGCCCGCCGCCGCACCGGCCGCGAGCGCGAGGTGGCGCAGACGCGACTGCTCGCGCTGCGGCGCAAGCGCGACCTCGCCGCAGCCGAGCGGACCCGGGCCGAGGCGCTGGTGAGAGCCGGCGGCGCACGGCTGCGCCACGGCGCCGACGCCGCCACCGTGCGGCGGCGGCGCGACCTCGAGCGGCTCGCGCTGGCGCTCGCCGCCCACGATCCCGAGCGGACGCTGGAGCGCGGGTACGCGCTCGTCGAGGACCGCGCCGGCGAGGTCGTCACCTCCGCCGAGCAGGCGCGCGCCGCCGGAGCGGTCGAGCTGCGCTTCCACGACGGTCGCGTCCGGGCCGACGTGGAGGATGCGACAAGATGAGCAGCGTGCAGATGGACATCGGCGGCGACACGAGCGATCCCGGCGGCGGCGAGCAGCTGAGCTACGAGCGCGCCAGCGCGCGGATCGAGGAGATCATCCGCCGTCTCGACTCCGGTGAGGCCGGCCTGCGCGAGACGCTCGAGCTGGTCGCCGAGGGGCGGCGGCTGGTCGAGTTCTGCGCCGGCGAGCTGGAGGCGGTCGGCAGAGGGCTGGAGGAGCTGCGGCTCGACGAGCTGGTCGCGCGGTTGGAGCGCGGCGGCGAGGAAGGCCCGGGCGGCGGTGGGTCGCCTGGAGGTCCCGGCGGCGCCGGCGGTCCGGGCGGAGGGTTCGGCGGATGAGCACCTACGCACTCCTCGAGGGCCTCCCGCTGACCGTCGACTCCTACGAGCTGGAGGGTCTCCAGCTCGACGTCTCCTCCGGCTTCACGCGCAAGTCGACGGTGATCCACCTCGTCGGCGGCGGCCACGAGGGTCTCGGCGAGGACGTCGTCTACGACGCCGAGGACCAGGAGAAGCTGCAGGCGGCCGGACCGGTCCAGCCGCTCGCCGGCGAGTGGACGCTCGGCGCCTTCTGCGACCACGTCGACGCGCTCGACCTCTTCCCGGAGGAGCCGGTCGACGGCGAGGTGTCGCGGCTCTACCGCCGCTGGGCCTTCCACTCCGCCGCGCTCGACCTCGCGCTGCGCCAGGCCGGCCGGCCGCTGCACGAGGTGCTCGGGCGGACGCTGCGGCCGCTGACCTTCGTCGTCTCGCTGGCGCTGCCGGAGCCGGCGTCGATCGCGCCGATCGCCGGCCTGCTCGCCCGCTACCCGACGCTGCGCTTCAAGCTCGACGGCAAAGCGAGCTGGGACGACGAGCTGATCGCCGCGCTGAGGGAGACCGGCGCCGTCGACTCGATCGACTACAAGGGCCAGTACCGGGGGACGGTCGTCGACACGCCGGCGGCACCCGACTGGTACCGCCGCATCGCCGAGGGCTTCCCGGAGGCGTGGCTGGAAGACCCCGACCTCGACGCGCCGGGGATCGCCGACGTGCTCGCCGCCGACCACGGCCGCATCACCTGGGACGCGCCGATCCACTCGATCGCCGACATCGAAGCGCTCCCGTTCGCGCCGCGGATGGTCAACATCAAGCCGTCGCGGCTCGGCGGCCTGAAGCGGCTCTGCGCCGCCTACGACCACTGCGCGGAGCGCGGCATCGGCGCCTACGGCGGCGGCCAGTTCGAGCTGGGCGTCGGGCGCGGACAGGCGCAGTACCTCGCCGCGCTGTTCCATCCCGACACGCCCAACGACCTCGCGCCCGGCGGCTACAACCACGCCGTGCCGGCCGACGGTCTGCCGTCGAGCCCGCTGGCGCCGCGCCCGTCGGCGACCGGCTTCCGCTGGGAGGGCTGACGGCGGCCGGCGCGCTCCGCGGCGGGGCGCGTGCCGACGCGGCGCGGTCATCGACGGACCCGGTCGGCGGGGCGAGGCGCGCGCCCCTCGCGACTCCGTCGGAGCATGTGCCCGAACCGCCTGCTCCCGCTCGCCCGCCAGCCGCTGCTGCCGCCGCTGGACCGCCTCGACGCCCGCCGTGCCGCGACGCCGCTCGCGCGGCTGCGCGGCCTCGCCGGGATCGCGCCCGACGAGGTCGCCGCGACGACGGCGCTGCTGCTGCCGCGGACCCGCTCGATCCACACCTTCGCGATGCGCTTCCCGCTCGACCTCGTCTGGATCGGGCACGACGGTCGCGCGGTGCGAATCGACGCCGCCGTCCCGCCGCGGCGCCTGCGCGCCTGCGCGCGCGCCGCCGAGGTGCTGGAGCTGCCGGCCGGGACGGCGCTCGTCGCGCGCCTCAGGCCGGGAGCGCCGGTGCGCTGAGGTCGTCGTCGGGCGGCGGCTGAAGCGCCGCGACCGCCGCCTCCATCGCCTCCAGCTCCGAGTCGGGGATCGCCGCCGCGGAGACGGGAGCGGCGGCGGCCATGCCGGCGCCGGCCGCCAGCAGATCCTCCAGCGGCGCCGGTCTGCCGATGTGGAAGCCCTGGCCGTCGTCGACGCCGAGCTGGCGCAGCAGGTCCATCGTCTCCTCGTCGCCGACGAACTCCGCGACAGTCCTCTTCCCCAGCCCTCTCGCGATCTCGACGATCGCCCGCACCACCAGCTGGTCCTGGTGGCTGGTCGTCAGGTGGCGGATGAAGTCGCCGTCGATCTTGAGGTAGTCGAACGGCAGCCGCTTGAGGTAGTAGAAGGAGCCGAAGCCGGCGCCGAAGTCGTCGAGCGCCAGCTCGTAGCCGAGCTCGGCGAGCGTCGCCGCGAAGGCGCGCGCACAGTCGAGGTTGACGATCGCGGCCGTCTCGGTCACCTCGAAGACGAGGCTGCCGGGCGGCGGCGCCATCGCCGCCAGGTCGTGCTCGATCAGCTCCAGCAGCGCGGGGTCGGAGACGGACGCGCCCGACAGGTTGACCGCCAGCCGCAGCGTGCGGCCGGCCGCCTTCTGCTCGGTGATCGTCTTGATCGCGCGGCGCGTCACCCAGCGGTCGATCTCGGCGATCAGGCCGGAGCGCTCGGCGATCGGCAGGAAGGTCGCGGGCGGGATCAGCTCGCCGTCGTCGCCGCGCATCCGCAGCAGCAGCTCGTGCGACTTCGGCTGGCCGGTGACGAGGTCGACGACCGGCTGCTGGAAGAGCACGAAGCTGTCGCGCTCGAGCGCGTCGCGCATCCGCTGCGACCACGCCATCCGCTCCGTCATCTGCGCCTGGCGCAGCTCGGTCTTGACGGAGATCGCGTGGCGGTCGCGGCCGGCCTCCTTCGCGTCGTACATCGCGATGTCGGCGCTGACGAGCAGCTCCTCCCCGCTCAGCGGCGTGCCGGCGTCGAACAGCGCGATCCCGGCGCTCGCGGTCAGGCCGATCGGGTGGCCGCCCTCGACGACGACCGACTGGTCGCGCACGACCAGCAGCAGCTCGGCGATCACGCGCTCGGCCTCCTCGCGCGAGACGCCGGTCAGCAGCATCGCGAACTCGTCGCCGCCGAGGCGGCCGAGCACGTCGGTCTTGCGCAGGCGCTTGGCGAGCAGCCGCGCGACGCGCACGATCACCTCGTCGCCGGCGGCATGGCCCATCGTGTCGTTGATGTCCTTGAAGTGGTCGAGGTCGAGCACGCAGACGGCGCCGCCCCCGTCGGCGCCGCCGACCCGCTCGTCGAGCTCGCGCTGGAAGGCGCGGCGGTTGTAGAGGCCGGTCAGCGCGTCGTGGTCGGCGAGGTAGGCGAGCTGGCCCTCGAAGCGCTTGCGGTCGGAGATGTCCTCCAGCTGCTTGATGCAGTACCGCGGCGTGCCCTCGGCGTCGCGCACGAGCGAGACGCTGAGGCTGACCCAGGCGCTGCGGCCGGTCGCGTGGACGATCCGGCGCTCCAGCCGGTAGGAGCGGATCTCGCCCCGCATCAGGCGGTCGACGTGCTCCTGCTCGGCGTCCGCGGCGTCGGAGTGGCCGAGCAGGTCGACGTTGGCGGCGAGCAGCTCGGCCGCCGTGTAGCCGGTGATCTCGCAGAGCGCGTCGTTGACGCGCAGGAAGCGGCCGTCGAGGTCGGCGAGCGCGATCCCGATCGGCGCGCCCTCGAAGGCGAGCCGGAAGCGCTCCTCGGCCTCCGCGAGCGCCTCGGCGGCGCGTCGTCTGGAGCTGACGTCCTCGACCTGGGCGATGAAGTGGAGCGGCTCGCCGTTGCCGTCGCGCACGAGCGAGGCGCGCAGCTGGCACCAGATCTCGCGTCCGTCGGCGCGGCGCAGTCGCGGCTCGGCGTGGTGGGTCTCCTTCGTCCCGGCCATCAGCGCGCGGAAGGCGGCGAGCGACTCGGGCCGGTCGGCCGGCGAGACGTGCTCGAGCACGCCGGTCCCGATCAGCTGCGACCGCTCGACGCCGACCATCTCGCAGAGCGCCCGGTTGACCTCCGTGTAGCGGCCGTCGACGTTGAACAGCGCGATCCCGATCGGGGCGCCCTCGAAGGCGGTGCGGAACTGCTCCTGGGCCTCGGCGAGGGCGTACTGACCGGCGCGGAGGTGGCGCACCAGCCCGCGCACGGCGAAGCCGATCACCGCCGCCAGGGCGACGAGCGCGATCGCCCACGCCCACGCCGCCGAGCTGTCGCGCAGCAGCGACAGCGGCACGAGCGCGAGCGCCAGCACCGCGCCGACCAGGAACGGCGCGGCTTCGCGTGCGAGCGCGCCGGCGCGCGCGTGCCCTGACTGGGACCTCATTCCCCGAACATCGGCCGCGATCGTCAGCTTTTGACCGCTTCCCGCGTCCGACATGAGCGTCTGCGCGCCCGAACGTGACCGTTCGCTGAGATGTCCGCATCGCGGAACCGGCGCTCCGAAGCGTGCGAGACCCCTACTGTACGCGCGGTTCGTACGAGTCGATCGAAGGAGCAAACGCGTGGAGGAACGGCTGGGCATCGCAGGATCCGGTGCGATCGCGTGCGGGTTGGCGGCGACAGCGGCGCAGCACGGCGAGGTACTCCTGTGGGCGCGCTCCGACAGCTCCGCCGATCGCGCTCGCGGCATGGTCTCGAAGTGGTGCGGGAAGCTGAGCGAGGAGCCGATCGCCGACCGCGTGACGATCGTCCGCTCGCTCGACGAGCTGGGCGGCGCGACCTACCTCGTCGAGGCGGTCGCCGAGGACCACGCGACGAAGGCGAGCGTCCTCGGCGAGCTCGGCCGCCATTCCAACGGCGAGGCGGTGCTGGCGACGACCACCTCGTCGCTGTCGGTCACGAGACTGGCGCAGGAGACGGGGAAGCCCGACCGCTTCGTCGGCCTGCATGTCTTCAACCCGGTGCCGAAGATGGACCTGATCGAGCTGGTCTACGCCCCCGAGGCGAACGGCGACGTGCGCGAGCGCTCGCGCGCACTCTGCGCGAAGCTCGGCAAGACGGCGGTGGAGGTGCCCGACATCGCCGGCTTCGTCGTCAACCGGCTGCTCTTCCCGTACCTCTTCAGCGCCGTCGACCTGATCGAGGAGACGGGCCTGGAGCCGGAGGCCGTCGACACCTGCATGAAGCTCGGCGCCGGCCACCCGATGGGACCGCTGGCGCTGCTGGACTACGTCGGCCTCGACGTCTCGAAGGCGATCGGCGAGGCGATCGGAACGCCGGTTCCAGCACGCGTGGAGCAGCTCGTCGCCGACGGGCACCTCGGCAAGAAGAGCGGCCGCGGCTTCTACGACTACAGCGGCTGAGCGACACCTCGAAGTGCCGTCGCGACGGGTTCCCGAAACCTCCGGTCGGATGAGATTCTTCTCAGTCCCAGCTTAAGGCCGCTTCAGGTGCCCGCCACATACTCCCGGGTGCGACGTACCTCACAGCAGCACCTCCTCCCAGAAGCACGAAGCCGGCCCGCTCAGCGGGCCGGCTTCGCTTTTGCGTGAAGCGGACCCACCGAGCCCACCACGCTCCTCCTCCACCCAACCGCCGGCTCCTCTCAGGCCGTGATGCGGTTGTGTCATATGGAACTTAGCGGTTTTGGAGCTTTCGTGCAGGCTCGTCAGCTTTTGCGGGCTCAGGCGGCAAGCTCGTCGAGCCGCCTCGCCAGCGCGAAGTCGGCCTCGGTGAGCCCGCCCTCGCTGTGCGTGGAGAGCGTCAGGCGGACCTTGTTCCACCCGTGGACGAGGATGTCCGGGTGGTGGTTGGCCGCCTCGGCGACCTCCGCGACGCGGTCGACGAATGCGATCGCGAGCGCGAAGTCGGGGAAGCGGAGGTCGCGCTCGATCGCCTCCCCCTCTTGCCGCCATTCGCTGCCCTCGAGCCGGGTCGCGACCTCGTCGTCGGTCAGGCGTGCCATATGGTGTCTCCCATGCGGATCGTGAGCCTCGTCCCGTCCTCCACCGAGATGCTGTTCGCGCTCGGCCTCGGTCCCGAGGTTATCGCCGTGACCCACGAATGCGACCATCCCGAGGAGGCGCGCGCCCTGCCGAAGGTGACGCGCGACGCGCTGCCCGACGACCTCACGGCCGGGCAGGTCGACGCGGCCGTCCGCGCCCGCGCCGAGCAGGGGGAGGCGATCTACGAGCTCGACGTCGAGGCGCTGAGACGGCTGCAGCCCGATCTGATCGTGACGCAGGCGCTCTGCGCCGTCTGCGCCGTCTCCTACGAGGACGTCCGCGCGATCGCCGAGCGGCTCGACAGCAGACCGAAGGTGATCGCGCTCGACCCGCGCACGCTCGGGGAGGTGCTCGGCGACGTGCGCACGCTCGCCGAGGCGACCGGCAGAAGAGATGCCGGCGTCGACCTGATCGCCGACGCCGCCGCGCGGATCGACCGCGTCCGGCTGGCGGTCCGCGACCGTCCGCCGCTGAAGGTCGCCGCGCTCGAGTGGCTCGACCCCGTCTACGTCGCCGGCCACTGGACGCCGCAGCTGATCGAGTACGCCGGCGGCGTCGACGTGCTCGGCCTCGCCGGCGAGCACTCGGAGCGCCGCAGCTGGGAGGAGGTCGCCGCCGCCGAGCCCGACGTCGTCGTCGTGATGCCGTGCGGCTACGACGCGCAGCGCGCACGCGCGGAGGCGCTCGCGTTCGGCGAGCAGCTGTCCGCGATCGGCGCCGGCCAGGTCGTCGCCGTCGACGCCGCGGCCTACTTCTCGCGCCCCGGCCCGCGCCTGGTCGACGGGCTCGAGCTGATGGCCAGCATCCTCCACCCCGAGGCCGTCCCGGACGCGCCGTCGGAGCCGTTGACGGTCGAGTTGTAGGGTGCCGGACGGGCCGCCGCGCCGGCGCCCCCTCCCACCGCATCGCCCGGCCCGAACCGCCCGATCCCGGCGCGCCGACGGTTCAAACTGGACTCTTGGAACGCGCCTGTTTATGGTAGCTCGATGCTCCCCAACAAACGTTCAGGCCGCGTCCTCGCAGCCGCCGCGCTCGCGGCCGCGCTGCTCGCCGCCGCCCCTGCCGCCCAGGCGCAGAACAGAACCTCGCTCAGAGGCGCGATCAACCCCAACAAGGGCAAGATCGGCACGCCGATGGACCTCAAGATCGCCTTCACGATCGACCCGCCGGCGGGCACGGTGCCCGGCACGCTCAGCGAGCTCACCCTGCAGTTCCCGCCGAACGCGAAGGTCAACGCGAACCTCTTCCCGGTCTGCAGCGCCGCGACGATCAACGCGGCCAAGAGCTTCCGCAACTGCCCCAAGGGCTCCCAGATCGGCGGAGGCAGAGGACACGCGGACGTTACCGCCGTGCCGGTCTACAACGCGGACTTCGACGTGACGCTGTTCAACGGCAGCAGATCGGGCAAGAAGATCACCGTCCACGTCTACGCGATACGGCCGGTGCCGATCTACGAGGCCTTCGAGGCGACGCTGACGAGAACGCGCGGCAGATACGGCTACCGCTTCGTCGCGAAGCTGCCCTACTCGCTCCAGGAGATCTCGCCCGGCTGGTTCGCGCAGGTGCGCGACTTCAACAGCACGATCAGAGCGAGACGCAAGATCAGAGGCAAGACGCGCGGCTTCATCGAGTCCTCGACGCTCTGCCCGAGAAGCCTCTCGGTCCCGCTCGCCGGCTCGTTCAAGTTCCTCGACGGCACGTCGAGCTCGTCGCAGACGACGATCAGATGCCGCCGCTGAGCATCACCCGCTGACCGGCAGCGCGGGCGCCCCAGCGCCCGCGCAACGCCTCAGGATCACCCAAGTTTCGGTCTTCAAACGGACCGTGTCGCGAAGCCGACCGACGGTCTGGTTGCCCGTGGACGAGGTGGTACGCACTCGTTTACCATCGGCCGATGTCCCCACAACGAGCAGGTCGCACGCTCGCGGCGGCAGCGGCTACGGCCCTGCTGCTCGCCACCGCCCCCACGGCGCTGGCGGCTGAATCGAGCATCTCCGGCAAGATCAACCCGAACAAGGGTAAGCCGGGCACTCCCCTCAGACTGACGGTGAACTTCACCACCGAAGGTGACGAGGGTGTCGAGTCGAGCACGCTGAGACAGGTGATCGTCCAGCTGCCGCCCAACGCCGTCCAGAACGCGAAGTTCTTCCCCGTCTGCAGAGCGGTCACGATCAACGCCGCGAAGAGCTTCCGCAACTGCCCGAAGAACTCCCAGATCGGCAGGGGTTCGCTGCGGGCGGACGTCCCGATGACCGACGTGTACAACGTCCCGGGCACCGTCACCTTCTTCAACGGCAGCAGAAAGGGCAACAGAATCACGATCCACGTGAACGCCCTGCGCCCCGTGCCGATCTACGAGGCGTTCGACGCCACCCTGCTGAGAACCCGCGGCAGATACGGCTACAAGCTGATCGCGAACATCCCGGACTCGCTGCAGGAGATCTCGCCGGGCTGGTTCGCGCAGGTGAGAAGATTCACCAGCACCTTCAACGCGCGGATCAAGGTGAGAGGCAAGACGCGCGGCTACATAGAGGCGAAGAGATGCCCGAAGGCGCGCAGAGTCCCGATCGCCGGCTCCTTCGCCTTCCGCCAGGGCTCCTCCACCTCGGCGCTGGGCTGGATCACCTGCCGGCCGTAGCACCGTGAACGGGTCGCGCCGCCGCGGCGGCGCGGTCCTCCGAAGCGACACCGACGCGCCCGCGGAGCGCGGGCGCGTCGTCGTTTCGGGCGCGCCGCTCAGAGGATCGTCGTCGCCGACTCCGCGGCGACGACGGCGCCGATCGCGACCGCGACCGCCAGCGCGACGCACGCAGCGAGCGAGGCGGCGCGCGGCAGGCGCATGCGGTCGAGCTGCTGGAACAGGAGCGCGACGACGATGCCGCCGACGAAGCCGCCAAGGTGGCCGCCGATCGAGATCCCCGGGATCGCGAAGGTGATCGCGAAGTTCAGCACCGCCGTGATCCCGAGCCCCGAGGCCCAGATGTCGATGCCGCGGGCGCGCGCCTCGACGATCGCCGCGCCAAGGAGGCCGAACGCGGCGCCGGAGGCGCCGACCGTCAGCGAGGTCGGGTCGAGCAGCATCACGCCGAGCGAGCCGCACAGCAGCGCGGTGAAGTAGAGCGCGACGAAGCGGGCGCGGCCGATCGCGGGCTCCAGCATCGAGCCCAGGATCCAGATGAAGAACATGTTGAACGCGATGTGCATGATCCCCGAGTGCAGGAAGCCCGAGGTCACGAGCCGGTACCACTCGCCGTCGGCGACGAAGGGCCCGAACAGCCCGCCGTCGACGACCACCGTGCCGTTGCCGCCGCTGCCCATCGTGCTGCCGGTGCCGAGCTCGGCGATGAACGCGATCACGTTGAGCACGATCAGGACGATCGTCGCCGTCGGCTCGCTCGCCGGGCGCGACGGCCCGCGCACGACGCGGGTGCGCTCGCGCGAGCAGTCGGGGCAGCGCATGCCGACCGGCGTCGGCGTCATGCAGTCGGTGCAGATCGGGCGGCCGCAGTTGGAGCAGGCGACGCCTGTCTCGCGGCTCGGGTGGCGGTAACAGGTGGCCATTTCCGGGCGGAAACTAGCAGCCGGACCTTCACGGCAGATCAGCAGTGACGGCGGACATGCGGACGGGCCGGCGGCCGAGGCGCCGGCCGCGTGCGGCGACGGCGCGTTCAGTCCCGCTGCGGGAGCAGCTTGCGCGCCTCGTCGGCGACGTCGCGCACGGTCCGCTCGGCGAGGTCGAGCAGGTCGACCGACTGCGACCTGCGGCGCTTGTGACGGCTGCGGACGCGCATCGCGACGAGCGCCGTGCCGGCTCCGGCGCCGACGACCGCGGCGACCGCCGGCCGGACCCAGTTGCGCGGGTCGCGCATCGCCGACAGCTCCCACGCCTCCAGCTCGTCCGCGGCCAGCTCGGTCAGGCTGACGAGCGTCCCCTCCAGCCGGCGCGCGAGGTCCTGCGGCGGGTCGACCGGCCTCAGGGCCGCCTTCAGGCGCTCCTCGAACTCGCTCGTGCTCACCTGTCCGACCTCTCCTCGGCGGGGGCGTTGACGAGCCCCTCCAGCTGCTTGATCGCGCGGTGCAGCAGCACCTTCGTCGCGCCGTCGGTGCGGCCGAGCGCACGCGCGATCTCGCGGTTGTCCATGCCGAGCGCGAAGCGCATGATCAGCGCCTCGCGACGGTCGTCGGGCAGCCGCTGGACGCCCGCGAGGATCTCCTCGAGCTCCTCGCGGCCCTCGACCAGCGTCTCGGTCGTGTGCGGAGCCGAGATCACCGCCGCGTCCTCGATCGCCGCCTGCGGCTTGCGCGCGCGGTCGCGGTAGAAGTTGGCCGCGAGGTTGTGCGCGATGCGGATGAGCCACGGCCGCAGCGGGCGGCCGTCGGACTCGCGCAGCGCGCGCTCGTAGTGGCGGTAGGCCTGCAGGAACGTCTGCTCGGTGAGGTCCTCGGCGTCGTGGTGGTTGCCGACGCGGTAGTACGCGTACGAGTAGACGTCGCGCAGATGAGTCCGGTACAGCTCGGAGAACTGGCGGTCGAGCTCGACCTTGGATCTGCCTGGGGGATCGGGCACCGCATCGAAGTATCCCCGGGCGGGGGCGCGGACGCTAGGCGGCCTTGGCCGGCGCCGGACGCGCGGCCGGGTTGACGATCGCCTCGCTCCACTGCGCCGCGTCGATCCTCCCCTCGACGAAGGCGGCCAGCGCGGCGGTGGCGGGCGCGTCGACGCGCGCCTGCTCCAACATCTCCGCCAGCAGCGGCACGCTGTCGACCGACTCCGCCGCCTGCCCGAGCGCGCGTGCGATCTCCTCAGCGCCGAGGCCCCTCGCGAGCAGCTCGCCGGCGCGGCGGTTGCGGCTGCCGTCGGCGACGACCGTGGCGACGAGGTCGCCGGCGCCGGCGAGGCCGGCGAAGGTGTCGGGACCGGCGCCGCGGCGGCCGGCGAGCTCGGCGATCTCGGAGAAGACCTTGCCGGCGGCGGCGCCGGCGACGTTCGGGCCCGCGGTCGCCGCCGCGGCCGAGGCGGCCAGCACGGCGGCGTTCTTGGCGCAGCCGGCCAGCTCGACGCCGGCGACGTCGCGCGTCGCGTGAACGTCGAAGCCCGCTCTGGCGAGCACCCTCGCGAGCTCCTGCGCGAAGGCGTCGTCGGCGGAGGCGAGCACGATCGACGCGCCGTTGCGGAAGGCGTCGGCGGCATGCGACGGACCGCCGAGGGCGGCGACCGAGCGCGCCTGGACGCGCTCCGCCGCGTAGGCGGAGGGCAGCGTCGCCAGCGGCGGGACGAGCCCCTTGGAGACGACGAGGACGCCGGCGCGGGCCGGGATGCGGGCGCCGTGGGCGGCGAGCGCCGCGGGCAGCGCGCGCGCCGGGACCGCGAGGCAGACGAGGTCGTGGGCGCTCAGCTCCAGCTCGGCGGCCGGTGCGACGCGAACGTTGTCCGGCAGCCTGACGCCGGGCAGGTAGCGCTCGTTGACGCGCTCGCGGCCGAGCAGCTCCGCCTGCTCGCGCGTGCGCGTGCCGAGGTCGACGTCGAGGCCGGCGCGCGCGAGCATCGCGGCGAGGCTGGTCCCCCACGAGCCGGCGCCGATGACCGCGGCGCGGCGCAGCGGCGTCTGGCCGCCGAGCCACTCCCACTGCAGCATCACGTTCGGCCAGATGCGGTCGGTGACGGCTGCCGCAAGCTCGCGTGAGGCGCTCTCGACGTGCGGGAAGGTGAGCGGCTTGCCGGCGCGGACGCGGATCTTTCTGGGACGTATCCGCCAGCCTCTGCGCACGTCGGTCGTGCCGATCAGGGCGAGCGGGACGACCGGGACGCCGGTCTCGAGCACGAGGCGGCCGACACCGCGCTTCGCCCTCCCGGGCGGGCCGGGCCGGACGCGCGTGCCCTCGGGGAAGATCAGGACCGAGTCGCCGCGGGCGAGGATCGCCTTCGCGGTCTCGATCGTCTGCTGGTCGCCGTTGCCGCGGTCGACCGGGAAGGCGCCGAGCGAGTTGAGGAACCACGCCTGCAGCCTGTTCTCGAACAGCTGCTTCTTCGCCACGTAGTAGAGCGGCCGGCGCGACATCGTCCCGACGATGAACGGGTCGAGGAAGCTGCGATGGTTGGCCGCGAAGATGACGGGCCCGTCCGGGATGTGCTCGCGCCCGACCCGCGACAGCCGGAAGTACAGGTGGAAGAACGGCTGGAAGAACGCGCGGACGACCCAGTACACGACCGGGTTGACGCCGCGTTCGCGAGCGCGTCGGTGGAGGGCATCGTGTCTCTCGCTCATCGGTGTTACGTACCCACGGCCAGACGGCGCGTTACAGCCGCGCGGCGCGGAGGTATGTCAAGACCGATGGCTCTCGACACCAGACGCATGCTGCGAGGCGCCGCAGCGGGCGGGATCGCCGCCGCGATCTGGGCGCTCCAGCAGCCGCTCGACAAGCGCCTGTTCGGCAGCCGCTACGACGACGTCGAGCTGCTCGGCCGCTTCGTCGTGCGCGAGGGCGACGGCTGGGCCGCGCCCGGCGCCGCGCTGCACGTGCAGAACGGCGCCCTGTTCGGCGCGCTCTTCGCCGCCCTCTCCCCCGCGCTGCCCGGCCCGCCTGCGGCGCGCGGCGCGCTCGTCGCGCTCGGCGAGCACCTCGCGCTGTGGCCGCTCGGGCGGCTCAGCGACCGATTCCACCCCGGCCGAGCAGAGCTGCCGACCCTGACCGGCAGCCGCCGGGCCTTCTGGCAGGCGGCGTGGCGCCACGCCCTCTTCGGCGTCGTGCTCGGCGAGCTGGAGCACCGCCTCAACGGCCCGCCGGCCGAGACCGCCGCGCCGCCGCCGACCGATCACGACCTCTCCGACTACGTCACCACCAACGGCCACGGCAACCTCGAGCACGCCGCGGTCGGGGGCGGCGAGGGGTGAGGGGCCGGAGGTTGACCGGCACTCACCGGTTGGGCGGCGAATGCTGCGTGCCGCCCGAGCGGGGCAGAACCCGAAAGCCGGAGACGGGACTCGAACCCGTGACCCCCTGTTTACAAGACAGGTGCTCTACCAACTGAGCTACTCCGGCGCGACGGTGCATTGTACGCGCAGCCGGGGCATCGGCCGCGACGGGCGCCGCTAGACGATCCCGGCCTCTCTCAGCTCCGCCAGCCAGGCGGCCGGGCGGGCCGGGCCCTCGTGGACGACGATCACGGTGCCGGGCGTCGTCGAGGGCAGCACGTCGACGACGGCCGGGAAGAGCTCCAGCTCGGTGCGGACGAGCTGGGCGGCCATCGTCGCCGGGGTCAGCTCGTAGCCGAGCGACAGCGGCGTCGCCCACACGACCGAGGAGGCGGCTCTGCTCATGCGGCTCACCGTAGCAGCGGCGGGCCGTCCGGCCGGACCGAACCGGAGCGGCCGCGCGACCGGCGACGCGCTCAGTAGCCGGCGGTCGGCGGGGGCGGCGGCGCGGTCGGGCCGCCGGGGCCGGCGCCGCGGTCGCGGTTGGCCATCACGATCATCGCCAGCGAGATCACGAGGGCGAGCGCTCCCGCGATCATCAGGATCAGGCCGACCGTCTGGATGTCGACGCCCGCCACCTGCGCGGTCACCGCGTACTTGAGGATCGCGCCGACCGCGATCAGGAAGATGGAGCCGCCTATCGACACGGGACGATCCTACCCCGACCCGGCGGACGGCTCCACGGCAGGCGCGGCGCCCGGCGGCAGCTCGAGCCCCGCCGCCTTCTCCGCGCGCCAATGCCACCAGTCCTTGACCGCGATCTGGATCGAGGCGGCGACCGGGACGGCCAGCAGCGCTCCCGGCACGCCGAGCAGCGTGCCGCCGCACAGCACCGCGAAGATCACGCCGAACGGGTGGACGCCGACCGCGCGGTTCTGGATTCGCGGCTGGATCAGGTTGTTCTCGATCTGCTGGTAGACGATCGCCCAGATCACCCAGATGATCGTGTCGAGCGGGAAGTCGGCGAAGACGGTCACGATGCCGACGATGACCGCTCCGATCGTCGCGCCGACCATCGGGATCAGGTCGAACAGCGCGGTCATCACCGCCAGCGGCGCCGCGAACGGGATCCCAAGGATCGTCAGCACGATGAAGGTCGTTATGCCGGCGACGAACGCCTGCAGCAGCGCGCCGGCGACGTAGGCGCCGACCGCCTGGCCCATCCGCTCCAGCGTCGCGCCGAGCCGCCTCCCCCGCTCCGCCGGCTGCAGCGCCAGCAGCCCCCGCACCCAGCGCGGCCCGCTGCCGAGGATGAACGCGACCATGATGAAGATCGTCACGGCGGCGAAGACCGAGTTGACGATCCCGACACCGAGGTTGCCGAGCAGCTCCGCCGCGTCGCCGATTCTCGACGGCAGGTCGTTGGCCCAGTCCTGGACCTTGCCGGTGATGTCGTACTCCTCGTTGATTCTCTGGAGCCGCTCGTTGTTGTTGACGTAGTCGTTGAACTCGCGCGCGTAGTCGGGAACCTTCTCGACCAGGTTGGAGCCCTCGCGCACGAGCGGCGGGACCACGATCGCGATCACCGCGACCGGGATCAGCAGCACCGAGATCAGCGTCAGCGTGATCGCCCAGCCGCGTCTCATCCAGCGGCTGAGGAAGGCGACGGGACCGGACAGCGCGACCGCGATGAAGCTGGCGATCAGCAGCCAGCCGATCGGTCTGCGCAGCAGGAACAGCAGGTAGAGGCCCGCGACGACGGCGACGACGGTGATCGTCGTCGTGAAGACCGTGCGGGCGAGCGAGGTCGAGCGGGGCTCCGCGTTCATCGGCGATCAGTTCGCCGCCTGCCGCCGAGCACCTGCCCCGTCGCGCCGCGATCAGCCGGATGAGCCGGCCGCCGCCCGCCGCTCCAGCACTCTCACGACCCGCAGCGCGAGCGCGAGCAGCACGAGCGTGACCGCGGTGCCGATCGCCCACGCGGCGGTCATCCCGCCGGTCGGCGTCGCGAGATCGAAGAAGTCGCGGCCGGCCGGGACCGCGGCGACGAGCACGAAGCCGAGCGCCATCAGCAGGCAGAGGCCGCCGACCGCGAACCGCCGCTTGCCGGGCTCGTCCTCCAGCACCATCACGATCGCCAGGCCGGCCGTGACGACCGTCGCCGCCGTGACCGTGCGCGCCTCGACCAGCGAGCCGTCGAAGGCGTGGCGCGACAGCAGATACGCCGACAGGATGCCGGCGCCGGTCGCCAGCCCGGCCGGCAGCGAGAAGCGCGCGATCGCCTTCAGGAAGCCCTCCGGCCGCCACGGCCCGGTGCTCGGCGCGAGCGCGAGGAAGAAGGCCGGGATGCCGATCGTCAGCGACGAGGTGAGCGTGAACTGGCGCGGCAGCAGCGGGAAGACGCCGCTGGGGATCGCGATCGTCAGCAGCAGGAAGGCGGTGAACAGCGCCTTCGTCACGAACAGGCGCGCGACGCGCTGGATGTTGCGCAGGATCTGGCGGCCCTCGTGGACCATCCGCGGAACCTCGTCGAACTCGCCGGAGACGAGCACGAGGTCGGAGACCGAGCGCGCCATCTGCGTCCCGCTCCCCTGCGCGATCGCCAGCCGCGCCTGCTTCAGCGCCGGCACGTCGTTGACGCCGTCGCCGAGCATGCCGACGTACTCGCCGGCGTCGGCCAGCACGCGCACGACGCGCGCCTTGTCCTCCGGCGAGATGCGGCCGATCGCCGGCGCGGCGCGGACCGCCTCCAGCAGCTCCTCGTCGCCGTCGGGGAGCGCGCCGCCGTCGAGCGCGTCGGTGCGCGCCGGGACGCCTGCGTCGCGGGCAATCGCGTTGACCGTCGAGGGGTTGTCGCCGGAGAGGACCTTCAGCGCCACCTCCTCTCTGCCGAAGAACGCGACCGTCTCGTCGGCGCTGCTGCGCAGCCGCTCGGCCAGCACGACGATCCCGAGCGGGCGTGTCCCCTCCGGCAGCGGCGCGTCGGGCGCGGCCTCAGGCAGCGGGCCCTGGGCGCCGACGAGCGCGAGCACGCGGCGGCCGCCGGCAGCGCGCTCGGCCGCCCGCGCCCGCAGCTCGGCGGCGGAGCGGGCGCTCGCGCCGTCGCGCTCCTCCCCAGCGCCGTCGCGGCCGGGCGCGGAGGTCGGCCCGGCGCCGTCGAGCAGCGCCTCCGGCGCGCCGAGCACGTACCGCTGCCCGTCCAGCTCCAGCGCGCTCCAGCGGCGCCGGGACGAGAACGGCACCTGCGCGGTCGGCTCGACCGCCGCGTCGTCGCCGTCGAGGCGGGCGGCGTGGACGGCCTCGAGCGTCGAGTTGCGCGACGGGGCGCTGGCGGCGAAGCGGCCGAGCGCCGCGCGCAGCTGGGACTCGGTGACGCCGTCGGCCGGGGTCGTCTCGACGACGCGCAGCGACGCCTCCGTCAACGTGCCGGTCTTGTCGGTGCACATCACCGAGACCGACGCGAGCGACTCGATCGCGTTCAGCTGCTGCGCGAGCACGCCGCGGCGGGCCATCTTCGCCGCCGACACCGCCGCCGTCAGGCTGACGAGCAGGATCAGCCCCTCCGGGACGATGTTGACGACCGCCGCGGTCAGCGTCTCGACCGCCTGCGCCTGGCCGACGTCGCGGATCGCGAGCGAGATCCCGAGCGCGAGCCCGAGCGGCGCCATCACGCCGACGAGGATGATCAGCAGCCGGTCCATCGCCTTCTCCAGCGGCGAGCGCGGATGGCGGAAGGCGCGCGCGGTCGCGGCCAATCTCGCCGCGCGGCTGTCGGGGCCGACCGCGGTCGCCTCGAAGGCGCCGTCGCCCTCGACGACGAACGAGCCGGAGAAGACCTCGCGGTCGACCTCGCCGCGGACCGGCTCGGACTCGCCGGTCAGGTTCGACTCGTCGAGCGCGAGCCCGTCGGCGCGCACGAGCCGGCCGTCGGCGACGACCTGGTCGCCGGTTCTCACCTGGACGAGGTCGCCGACGACGACGTCGGCGATCGGCAGCTCGCGGGCGCTGCCGTCGCGGACCACCGTCGCGTGCGGGGCGACGAGCGCCGCCAGCGCGTCGAGCGCCCGCTTGGCGCGGATCTCCTGGAAGGTGCCGATCGCCGTGTTGGCGACCAGGATGCCGAGGAAGAGCGCGTCCTTGGGATTCCCGAACGCGATCGTCGCCGCGCCGAAGACCGCGAGGATCAGGTTGAAGACCGTGAAGGTGTTGGCGACGAAGATCGAGCGGTAGGAGCGGCTCGACGCCTGGTCGGGCAGCGGCCCGCGCTCGCGCAGCCGCCGCTGCGCCTCGGCCTCGGTGAGGCCGGTCGGCCGCGTTGCGCGCTCGACGTCGGTGCCCGTCACAGCAGGCAGGCTACCGCGGCCTCCGCCCGCCGACCGTGCGGGCGCCCACACCTCTCGCGGGCGCTCAACCGCCGCTCCTGCCGCGCGGCGTCGGGGCGCCGGCGCGCAGCGTGCGCATGCCGGGATGGACGCCGGCCGGCACGCCCTGCTCCTCGGCGACGCGGCGCAGCAGCTCGGCGAGCGTCCGGCGCTCGTCGTCGTCGAGCGCCGCCGTGACCGTGCGCTCGTGCTCGGCGCCGATCGCGCGGACCCGCTGGTCCATCTCCTCCCCGGCCGCGGTCAGGCGGAGGGCGAAGACGCGGCGGTCGGTCGGCGAGCGGTCGCGGCGGATCAGCTCGCGTCTCTCCAGCTCGTCGATCAGCGCGACGAGGCGGTTGGGCGCGATCCCGATCTTGCGCGCCAGCGCCTGCTGGCTCTGGCCCGGCTCCTCGCCGACCAGCCGCAGGATCCCGGCATGCGGCGGGACCAGGCCGAGCGGCGCGACCGCCTCGGCGAAGCGGTGCGAGACGTGGAAGCCGAGCTTCGACATCAGGAACGTCACGCCGTGCATCGCGTCGGGGGCTGGCGGGCACATGAGAAGGCCAGGGTATCAATCTGTTCACGGTCAGAATCGTTACTTGCAAGAATCATTCCCGAGTGGAACGATTCTCCGCCAGACCGATCTGAGGAGACTCGATGTCAGGCCCCGACGCAGCTCCAACCGCCCCGCCGCCCGATGCCGAACCGCTGCCCCGCCACGTCTTGGTGGTGGCCGGCGTCGTCGTGCTCGGCGCCTTCATGACCATCCTCGACACGACGATCGTCAACGTCGCGATCAACGACCTCGGACGCGATTTCGACGTCTCGCTCTCGACGATCCAATGGGTCTCGACCGCCTACCTGCTGGCGCTCGCGACCGTGATCCCGCTCACCGGCTGGGCGGCCGACCGCTTCGGCACGAAGCGGCTGTGGATGTCGTCGGTCGCGCTGTTCGTGCTCGGCTCGGCGCTCTGCGGGCTGGCGTGGGACGCCCACTCGCTGATTGCCTTCCGCGTGCTGCAGGGGATCGGCGGCGGGATGGTGATGCCGGCCGGCATGACCGTGCTCGCCCAGACGGCCGGACCGGCCCGCGTCGGCCGCGTCATGTCGGTGGTCGGCGTGCCGATGCTGCTCGGGCCGATCCTCGGCCCGGTGCTCGGCGGCTGGCTGGTCGACGACGTCTCGTGGCGGTGGATCTTCTACGTCAACGTCCCGATCGGGATGGTCGCGCTGCCGCTCGCATGGCGGATCCTCGAGGCCGACGTGCCGAGACCGCACATGCGGCTCGACGTGCTCGGCGTGCTGCTGCTCTCCCCCGGCCTCGCGCTGTTCGTCTACGGCCTCGCCGAGACCTCCGCCAGCGGCGGGCTCGGCGCCTTGAGAGCGTGGCTGCCGATGACGGCGGGGATCGCGCTCGTCGTCCTGTTCGTCCTCCACGCGCTGCGCAGCGACCACCCGCTGCTCGACCTGCGGCTGTTCAAGCAGCGCGCCTTCGCCGCGGCCGCCGGCGTCACCTTCCTGTTCGGCACGGCGATGTTCGGCGCGATGCTGCTGTTCCCGCTCTACTACCAGGTGGTGCGCGGCGAGTCGGCGCTCGACGCCGGACTGCTGATGGCGCCGCAGGGGCTCGGCGCGGCGATGATGATGCCGATCTCCGGACGGATCGTCGACAGAGGCGCCGCCGGCAGGGTCGTCCTCTGCGGCCTGCCGCTCGTCGCGCTCGGCTACTTCTCCTACACGCAGCTCGGCGCCGACACCTCCTACGTCCTGCTCGCGCTGTCGCTGTGGGTCGCCGGCCTCGGCGTCGGCGCCACGATGATGCCGGCGATGGCGGCGGCCTACCAGACGCTCTCGCACGCGGCCGTCCCGCGCGCGACGACGACGCTGAACATCATCGTCCGCGTCGGCGGCTCGATCGGCACGGCGCTGTTCGCGGTCGTCCTCCAGCACCAGATCAGAGGAGCGCTGCCGGCGGCCGGAACGGGCGCGGCGGGCGGCGAGTCGGGCCTCGGCGCGCTCAGCGCGATCCCCGACGCCGTGCGCGACCGGCTCACCCCGGCGCTTTCCGACGCCTTCGCCCACACCTTCTGGTGGCCGGTCGCCTTCCTGCTCGTCGCCCTGATCCCGGCGCTCCTGCTCCCCCGCCGCCGCCCGGCGGCCCCGGTGCCCAGTGGCGCCGGTCCCGGCGAGCCGGTCGGCGCGGCAGGCGTTCCGGCCGGCGGGGACGGCGCACGTCCGCCGGCGAGCGGCCCCGGCGTCCCCGCCCCCGGCGGCTCGACGGCCGGCGCGGGTCGGCGCTGAGCGAGCCGGCCGCGGCGCGCCGGGCGGGGCCGAGCCGACCGCGGCACGCGGGCGGGGCCTAGCAGGCCGCGGCACGCCGGGCGGGGCCGAGCCGACCGCGGCACGCGGGCGGGGCCTAGCAGGCCGCGGCACGCCGGGCGGGGCCGAGCCGGCCGCGGCACGCCGGGCGGGGCCGAGCCGGCCGCGGCACGCCGGGCGGGCATCGCCGCCGGCGGGAGTCGCGTCGTCCGCGCCGACGGCACCGCCTCAGCCGCTCCCGCTGAGCCCCGGCGCGATCCGCGCCCCACACGCGCGCCGCGCCCCGGCACGCTTGCCCGCATGCCCACCCACACCACCCCACCCCGCACGGACCTTTGTCATCCAACTGTTGGTGAGCAACAGCTCGATGACAAAGGTCGCTCGGCGGACGCGGTCGTCACACAGTTAGCTGGGAGGCAGCACGGGGTGGTCAGCCGGCAGCAGCTCGAGCAGGCAGGGCTGTCGGCGCAACAGGTCCGTACACGGATGGGCGACGGCCGGCTCGTGCGGCTGCATCGCGGGGTCTATGCGGTCGGGCACGACCGGCTGCGCGAGGAGGGGCGGTGGCTGGCGGCCGTGATGGCGTGCGGGCCGGGGGCGCTGTTGAGTCACCGCTCGGCGGCCGTGCTGCACGGGCTGCGGCCGGCATGGCGCGGAGCGATCGAGGTGACGACCGGATGGCATCGCGCCGCGAGCGCCGGCGTCTGCGTCCACGCGCGGCGGCGGCTCGCGCCCGCGGACGGCGCCGTCGTGCGCGGCGTGCCGGTGACGACCGTCGAGCGGACGCTCGTCGACCTCGCCGACGTCCTGCGGCCAGAGCAGCTGCGCAGCGCGCTCGTCCGCGCCGAGGAGGCGCGCAGCGCCGATGTGCGCGAGATCGAGCGGGCGCTGGGACGGCTGCGCGGGCGGCCGGGCAGAGGCCACGCCGCACTGCTCGACGCGCTCGCCGAGATGCGCGAGCGCGGCGGCGACCGCACACGCTCGGACCTCGAGGAGCTGTTCCTGTCGCTCGTCGCGCGCGCCGGGCTGCCGCGGCCGCGCACCAACGTCTGGTTCCCGTCGCCGGACGGCGGCGGGGTCGAGGTCGATGCGGTGTGGCGCGACGAGCGGGTCGCGGTCGAGCTCGACAGCTGGCGCCACCATCGCGGCCGCGACGCCTTCGAGCGGGACCGTCGCAAGGCGAACGCGCTGCTGCTCGCCGGCTGGACCGTCCTGCGCTTCGCCGACGCCGACCTCACGCGCCGCGCGGACGAGACGGTCGCGCTGCTCGACGCCGCGCTGCGGCGCGGACCTGTGTCGTCGAGCCGTCGCTGAGCGACGGCTGCATGACAGAGGTCCGAGACGGGACCAGGGCGGCGTGGCTCGGCGGCCGCGCGCGATGGGGCTCGGCCGCCAGCTCAAGGGCCAGCGCGTTGGGGCCTCGGACGCCGGCTCGGCGGCTGCGGGCGGCGGGGCTCAGCCGCCGATCGGTGCTCGGGGGTTCGCTCCCCAGAACAGCTGCGTGCCCATCATGCCGATCAGATGGACGTAGACGAGGTTGAGCACCATCGACTTCGCCGTCGCGGTGCCGACGCCGACCGGCCCGCCGCTGGCGTTGTAGCCGTAGTAGCAGCCGACGATCACCACACCGGTCGCCATGAAGGCGCCCTTGATCAACGAGTACAAGAGGTCGGTCGGGTTCTGGAAGGCCCAGAAGATCAGCTCGTAGCCGCCTGCCGACACCTCGTGGATCTGCACCACCACCGCGAGGTAGGAGGCGATGAAGGCCGCGCCGACGCCGCCGATGTAGACGAACGGCAGCACCATCCAGGAGGCGAGCAGGCGCGTCCCGCAGAGGAAGGTCATCGAGCTGATGCCCATCACCTCGAGCGCGTCGATCTCCTCGGTGATCCGCATCGAGCCGATCTCGGCGACGATGCCGGTGCCGACCTTGGCGGCCATCATGTAGCCGAAGGCGTACGGGACCAGCTCGCGCAGGTCGCACCACGCGGTGAAGACGCCGGCGTAGTTCGGCGTGCCGGTGCCGCGCGTGAAGTACGCGCCCTCGATGCCGCACTGGAGGCCGATGATGAAGACGAGGCCCCAGATCACCAGCGTCGAGGAGAGGATCAGCAGGCCGGCCTGACGCAGCGCCTCGCCGAAGAAGCGGAAGACGCGGCCGCCGTAGACCTCGCCGAAGATCCGCAAAGCGAAGCGAACGATGTCGCCGAAGCTCTCGATCCAACTGCGCGGAACCGCCCACCAGCTCATGCGGCGCCTCCGCCGTTCGCTCTCCTCCACGCCATGCTGGGGCGCGAGTCTAAGGGAGGGGCGCGCAGACCACCAAGTGGGAACCGTCGCGGGCGCTGCGGGCGAGCGCGAAGCGGCGCGGGCGGACGTGGAGCGACGGACGGCCGAGCGGCGCGCGACCGGTGGCGCGCCTACGCACCCTCGGCGGCGAGCAGGCGCGTCAGCTCGGTGCGGGAGCGGACGTCGAGCTTGCGGTAGATCCGCGACAGGTGGCGCTCGATCGTCTTCGGCGAGAGGAAGAGGGCGGCGGCGACCTCGCGGTTGGTCATCCCGTGCGCGACCATCAGCGCGACCTTCAGCTCGTGCGGGCTCAGCTCGTCGCGGCCGGGCGGCGCCTCGCGATCGCGGTGCGCGCCGCCGGCCGCCGCCAGCTCGTCGGCGGCGCGCCGCGCCCACGGCTCGGCCCCCAGCGCCCTGAACGTCTGCAGCGCCCGCTCGAGCGGCTCGCGCGCGTCCATCCGGCGCCGCCGCCGGCGCAGCCGCTCGCCCCACGCCAGCTCGGTCCGCGCCCGCTCGAACGGCGCCCCGTCGCGCGCGTGCCAGGCGAGCGCGGCGCGCGCGTGGTCGTCGACCGCCTCGACCGGCGCCAGCAGCATCCGCCCCCGCTCCAGCGCCGCGTGCGCCCAGGCGCCGCCGGTCCGCTCGGCGTCGGCGGCGAGCTCGGAGAGCTCCTGCTCTGCCTCGGCCGTCGCCCCGATCCGCACGAGCGCCTCGACGAGGTCGCCCGCGAAGCGGACGACGTTCGGCTCGCGCCACTGCAGCAGCCGCGCCCGTTCCCGCGCCTGCCGCAGCGCGGCGGCGGCCGCCTCCGGCCGATCGGCCGCCAGCTCCGCGAGGCCCTCCGCGGCGAGCAGGTGGGTGCCGAGGTTGCGGGCGTGCGCGGCGTCGGTCAGCCGCAGCCCCTCGCGCGCGTGCGCGCGCGCCTGCTCGCTGCGCCCGCGCGCCGCCTCCAGGCGTGCGAGCGTCGAGAGGCAGAAGCCGTGGATCGTCTCCTGGTCGATCTCGCGCGCCAGCCGCACCGCCTCCTCGGCGTCGGCTTCGGCCTCGACCCAGCGGCCCTGGCGCTCGCGCAGCATCGCGCGCACCGTCAGCGGGTATGGCAGCGCGCCGAAGGCGCTGGCGGCGCGATAGCGGTCGATCAGCAGCTCGACGACGCGCTCGGCGCGCGCCGTGTCGTCGAGCCACAGCGACGCGTGCGCGAACAGCCCGACCTGCTCGCCGAGACCGGTCAGGTCGATCCCCGCCAGCCGCGGCTCGATCTCCGCCAGCTCGGGCGCGACCGCCGGCCCCTGCCCGTGGACGACCCGCTGGACGCAGCTCATGATCCACGTCACCAGCTCGGCGACGCCGCCGACGCGCGCCGCCGAGGCTCGCGCGCGCTCCAGCACCGACGTCATCCCCGCGGGATCGCCCGTCATCGTGTAGCTGAACGACGACTCGAGCAGCAGCGCGGCCGCGCTCTCGTGGTCGCCGTCGGCGGCGGCGCGCGCCGCCTCCCCCTCGAGGATCCGCTGGGCCGCGAGCGGCTCGCCGCGCCGCATCGCGAGCTTGCCGCGCAGCCTCGCGACCGCCGGCGCCAGCTCGGGCGCGAGCTGCGGCTCGGCGCCGTCGAGCAGCGTCAGCGCCGTCGTCACGTGGCCGGCGACGGCGTGCTCCTGCGCGGCGTCGAGCGCGCGGCGGGCGCGGGCGGCCGGGTCGGTCGACAGCTCCGCGGCGCGGGCGAAGGCGCGGGCGGCCTCCGCGTGGCCGTGGCGGGCACGCGCGTCGAAGGCGGCCTCCTCCAGCGCCGCCGCGACCGCCTCGTCGGCCCCGGCGGCGGCGTGCGCGAGGTGCCACGCGCGCACGCGCGGGTCGTCGGCGACGGCGCCGAGCGCGGCATGCGCCGTCCGCCGCTCGCTGCTCGCGGCGGCGTGGTAGACGGCCGAGCGCAGCAGCGGATGGCGGAAGGTCAGCTCGCCGCCGCGCTCGGTCACGATCCGCGCCTGCTCGGCGGGGACGAGCACCTCGTCGGCCAGGCCGAGGCGGCGCAGCGCGGCCGTCAGCAGGTCGACCTGGCCGCGGTGGAGCGCCGCCGCGACGAGCAGCGCGGCCCGCGTCGTCTCGGGCAGCTCGGCGACCTGGCGCACGTAGGCGCGCTCGACCGCCGCGCTCGCCGGCAGCGGGTCGGCGAGCGGCGCCTCGCCGGCCCGCTGCGCCGGCGTCAGCGCCGCCGGCAGCTCGATCAGCGCGAGCGGGTTGCCGGCGGTCGCCGCGACGATCGCGCGGGCGACGCCGTCGGGCAGCCGCGGCGCTCCGCGGCGCAGCAGCGTCAGCGCCGCCGGTTCGTCGAGCCCGTCGAGCGGCAGCTCCTCGACGCCGCTGAGGTCGAGCGCCGGCGCGACGCCGTCGCGGGCGGCGAGCAGCACCCCGACGCCGGCGGCGGCGAGCCGGCGGGCGGCGAAGAGGACGGCGTCGCGGGAGGCGTCGTCGAACCAGTGGAGGTCGTCGACGACGGCGAGCAGCGGCCGGCGCTCGGCGGCGCGGGCGAGCAGGCCGAGCAGGGCAGCCGGCACCGCGAGCCGGTCATGCGGCGTCGGCGGCTCGAGCGCGAAGGCGCTGTCGATCGCGTGGCGCTGGGCGTCGGGCAGCCCGGCGCGCAGCGGGAGCAGCGGCGTGGCCAGCTCGAGCAGGCCGGCGTACGGGATCTCGGTGTCGGACTCGTAGCCGCGGGCGCGCAGCACCTGAAGACCCTCGCCGCCGGTCGCGATCGCCGCCTCGACGAGCGCGCTCTTCCCCACGCCAGCCTCGCCGCGGACGACCAGCGCGAAGGACGATCCCTCGTGCAGCGCGCGCAGCGTCCCCGTCAGCTGGGCGATCTCCCTCGTGCGACCGTCGAGCATCGGCGCGAGTGTGCCAGCCGCCCTCGCGGCGCGGGAGGGAGAAAGGTGGAAAGCGCACGGTGCGAACGTCGCAGGCGCGCGCGACGTTCGTCGCAGGCCGCGCGCGCCCGCTCAGACCTGCACGCCGTGGTCGGCGAGCCAGTCGGAGACCGAGGTCGGCGGGTCGCCGCGCCATTCGGCGCGCGCGGCGAGGCGCATGATCGCGTCGGAGTCGGCGTCGAGCTCGTCGCGGCGGCGGGCGAGGTACTGGATCACGGCGCCGGTGACGGCGACGGCGGGGTCGTCGAGCTCGACGTCGGCGCCCTCGATCGCGTCGGCGAGCCGCTCCTCCAAGCCGTCGAGCACGCCGGTGACCGGCTCGTCGGCGTCCTCGAAGCGCTCCTGGATCGCGGCGATCGCGGCGTCCTGGCCGTCGGGATCTGTCACGTCGACGGCGCGGTTGACGACCTCGGCGAGCGTGACGGGCTGTGGTTCGGTCGGCATGTCGTCAGGGGTACCCAGCAGGGCGCGCGCGAAAGCGGCGCTCGCCTGACATGCCGACGCGGGGCGGCGACGGCGCGGCGGGGCTGCCGCGCGGGCCGCGTCAGCCGCCGCCGACGGTGCGGCGGAACATCAGGAAGCAGACGACCGCGACGATCGCGGAGATCACCCACACCGCCGACGGGAACGAGGTCGCGAGCGCGAGCACCAGCCCGACGACGGCGACCAGGCCGAAGGCGCCCGAGGCCATCACGAGCTGGTAGGCCCGCTGCTCTCTCTGGCGACGGGTGGGGCGGTTGGAGGAACGGCGTTGGATGTCGCTCATCGGTCCATCTTCGCACGCGCCGGAAGCGCGCTCAGCGCGGGCCGAGCACCGGCGGCTCGGGCTCGGGCTCCAGCCTCGCGCGGCCGCTCGTGAAGAAGCCGACGACGAGCGCGACCATCCCGGTCAGCGCGAGCGTCGTCGAAGCCAGGCCCCAGCCGCCGGCGACGTCGGAGAACCAGTGGACGCGCAGGTAGATCCGCGACAGCCCGACGGCGACGGCGATCGCGATCCCGGCCGTCAGCACGATCGCGCGCGACGCCAGGCCCGGGAAGGCCCGCCGCAGCGCGATCGCGATCGCGACCCAGAAGACGGCGTAGGCGGCGTGGCCGGAGGGATAGGCGGAGCCGGCCGTCTCGACCAGCGGCTGCAGCGGCCGCGGCCGGTCGGTCGCCGCCTTCGTGATGTGGACGCCGGCGTAGGTGATGACGAGACCGGCGAGCAGCGCCAGCCCCTCCAGCCACTCGCGCCGCCACAACAGCACCGCGGCGACGAGCACGAGCGCGCCACCCGCGACCGGCAGCGCGCCGAGATGGGTGACGACCTTGGCGGCCTCGGTCAGCCACGCGGCATGGAGGTCGGCCGACCAGCGGACGCCGCGCTCGTCGCCCGGGGTCAGCTCGGTGATCGGGTCGAGCACGATCAGGTAGCCGAAGAAGACGAACGAGCCGACCGCGGCGATCGCCAGCAGAGAGGTCAGCTCCAGCCCCAGCTGCCCGGGCGTGAGGCGGTTCCAGAGGAAGCGGGCCGGCCCGACCAGCCGACGGCCGAACGCGCGCACGAAGCGCACGACCGGGCCGATCGCCGGCTTGCCCTCCTGGGCGTCGAGGAAGGCGTCGAGCTGCTCGCGGTTGCGCTCGACCCGCAGCCAGCGGACCGCGACGACGATCGCGACGACGACGGTGATCACGACGCCGAGCGCGAACGTCCCCTGTCTGGCGATCTCCAGGACTCTGTCGATCGATCTCCAGAAGAGGTAGCCGAGCAGGCAGAAGAAGGTGACCATGATCCCGGCGGCGAGCACGTCGTACGGGAGGAAGCGGCGGGTTCTCATGCCCGAGGAGCCGGCGACGAACGGCGAGACGGCGCGCACGAGGCCGACGAAGCGGCCGAGGAAGACGGCCTTGCCGCCGTGCTTGGCGTAGAAGGCCTCGACCTGCTCGATTCTGTGCTCGTCGATCTTCACGCGCGGGCCGTGCTTGACGAGGAAGGCGCGTCCCAGCTTGCGTCCTATGAAGAAGCTCGTGAGGTCGCCGGCGACCGCGGTCACCCACGCGATCGCTATCAGCAGGACGATGTCGATCTGCCCCTGGCCGGCGACGACGCCGCCGACGACGATCGCGGTCTCGCCGGGGACGAGCAGGCCGATCCCGGCGCCGCTCTCCAGGAAGCAGAGCAGCGCGACGAGCAGGTAGGTCCACGTGCCGAGCGCCTCGCCGACGTCGGTCAGGACCTGCTCGAAGTCGGGCATCTCGATCAGCCCGGTGCCGTAGACGGCGGCGCCGATCGCGACGAGGCCGAGCCCGATCATCAGCGGCGGCTCGAGTCTGCGCCGTCTCCACCAGACGAACGCCGCCAGCGCCGCGGCGACGGCGAACCAGATCGGCTTCACGCGCTGCCCCGTCCGCCGTGCATGGGCGACATCCTGACGCACGCGACACCCGCAGGGGGTGCGGTTGGCCGCACGTCGTCAGTCGGGGCGGCCGTGCAATGCCAGCGCCTGGTTCTTCCAGCGCGGGTCGTCGGTCACCTCGCGACCGAGCCAGTCCGGCGTCGTGAAGGCGTTCGCGGCGGCGTCGTCGGGGAACTCGACCTCGGCGACGACCAGCCCCGCCAGCTCCTCCTCGTAGAGGTCGACCTCGAAGACGAGCCCGTCGGCCGCCGGCACGCGGTAGCGGCGCTTGACGATCCGGCGCCCCGCGGTGAGCGGCCACAGCGCCTCGAACCGCTCGCGCCCGATCTCGACCTCCTCCTCGACCCGCCGCCGTCCGCCGCCGGCCTTGACCGTCAGCAGGGCGCGCTCGCCGGCCCGCCGGACCCGCACCTCGACGTCGCCGTCGAGCGCGAGGTAGCCCTGTGCGATCGCCTCGCTCGGATGCTCCTCGACGCCCTGGGGCGGGGCGTCGAGCAGGAACTTGCGCTCGATCTCGGCCGCCACGTCACGCCCCGTCGGCGGACCGCGCGGCGGCGCCGGCCTCGGCGGCCGCCGCGTCGACCCAAGCGCGCACGCGCCGCTCGAACGCCTTCGGCCGCTCGGCGTAGAGGCGCGCCGCGATCCGCCTCGCCTCGTCCTGCAGCTCGCCGCGACGCCGGTCGACCAGCTCCAGCAGCGGCTCCGGGTCGGCGGCGATCGCCGTCGGCAGGCCGTCGCCGCGCTCCAGCCGCGCCCGCAGCACGGCGAGGTCGTGGTCGTCGCCGAGCAGCTCGGAGAGCAGGTGGGCCTCCTCCCCGACCGCGTCGACGACCGGCGGCCAGACCGGCTTCAGCAGCCGGTGGTGGTACCAGAGGTCCTTCACGCGCTTGCGCCACTCGTGCAGCCGCTCAACCGTCGGCTCCTCCTCAGCTCTCGCGCGCTCGCGCGTCCCGCGCGCGTAGGCACGCGAGATCCCGGCGACGGCCGTCTCCCAGCCGGCGCCGTCGAGCGGCCACGCCGCGACGCGCTCCTGCGCGGCGCGCAGCTCCTGCGCGACGGCGGCGACGTCGGGCGCCCGCGCGCCATCGCGGGCGGCGGCGGCCTCGGCGGCCATCAGCGCCCGCAGCGCGGCGAACTCGCTCGCCGGCAGGCGGCCCGCGGCGCGCTCGGCGAGCCGCTCCACGGTCGCGACGAGCACGTCGGCGTCGCGCGTCGAGGAGAGGCGCGCCTGCGCGTCGCGCAGCGCGGCGTTCTCGCGCCGGTAGGCGTCGTCGCCGAGCCGGGCGCGCACGAGCCGCAGCAGCGCGCGCGTCTTCTTCAGGTGCTTGCGCGCCTCGTGGACGGCCGCGGCCGGGTCGTCGCCGGCATCCTCGAGGCGGGCGACGGCGCCGGTCAGCTGCTCGCGAGCGCTGGCGCGGACCGAGTCGGCGAGCGGATCGGAGATGCCGAGCCGATAGGACATCGCATTGCCAGCCTAACCCGGTCGCCTCCACGTCAAGCGCTCCGAACGCGCCAGCGCCACGCCGTGGCGCCCTACGCGCGGCGGCGGGCCCGGCCCGTCGGGTACGGTCGGGCCATGGCCCCCGGACGCACGCCCGACACCGTCCCGCCGCGCGGCGGCAGATTCGACGCCGACGGCGACGCGACCCGGCGCACCCACCTCGCCAACGAGCGCACCTACCTGGCGTGGTGGCGCACCGGCCTGGCGTGCATGGCCGGGAGCCTCGGCGTCGGCAGGATCGTGCCGGCGCTGACGACCGGCAGCGAGCTGCTCGCGGCGATCGCCGGCGTCGCATTCGGGCTGCTCGGCGTCGCCTGCTTCCTCTACGGGGTGGTCCGCTACCGCCAGGTCGAGGAGGCGGTCCGTCGCGGCGAGTACCTTGGTCCCGACGACCGCTTCGTGACGACGCTCGCCGTCGTCGGCATCGCGCTGACCGGCCTCATCATCGCGATCGTCGTGATCGACGCCTGAGCGCCGCGCGCGAGCTCACCCCGGCACGCCGATCGCCCGCCGCATCGCGCGGCGGGCCCGGTCGGGCGCGCTCGCGTCGCCGTGCAGCTGCAGCGCCTGGTTGAGCCCCATCGCGAACGCGTTCCACTCGAACCAGACCTGCGCCGGGTCGCTGTCGGCGGGCAGCTCGCCGGCGGCGACGGCGGCGCGCACGTCGCGCTCGATCACCGCCCGCCACCGCCCCAGCGCCGCCACCACCCCGTCGCGGACGGGTCCCTCGCGGCCGTCGAACTCGGCCGCGGCGGCGGCCAGGAAGCAGCCGCCGGGGAAGACGCCGCTCTCGAGGTGCGCGACCCAGGCGTCGCAGATCGCAAGCAGCCGCTCGCGCCCCGCCGGCCGACTGGCGACCGGCTCCCAGACGGTCCGCGTGAAGATCCCGACCGCCTCCTCCAGCGCCGCGAGCTGCAGCCGCTCCTTGGAGCCGAAGTGGCCGATCACGCCGGCCTTGCTCATCGACAGGTCGCCGGCGAGGCGGCCGATCGTCAGCCCCTCCAGGCCGTCGGTCGAGGCGACCGCGACGGCGCGCGCGACGATCGCGTCGCGGGTCTCGAGCGCTGCGGCGGCCGACTTGCGCGGGCTCATGCCGCCGCAGTATAGATTACGAACGATCGTTTGCTAAATGGCCGGATGCTCCGCCGCGCCCGCGCTGCCGCCCCGCGGCGGCGCGCGGCCGCGGGCCGCAGGCGCCGGCCGCGACCCAAGGAGGGCACGATGCTGATCCGCCGACTGGGCTGGGCCGGGCTGGAGCTGGAGGCCGACGGCGAGAGCGCCGTCGTCGACCTGTTCCAGGACGGCGCGCCGCTGGAGCCGCACGTCGGCGCGCCGCGCGGGCCGCTGCCGCCGCCGCAGACCGCCGGCCGTGTCGCGACCGCGCTCGTCACCCACCTCCACTCCGACCACGCCGACCCCGGCGCCGTCGCCGCCGCGCTGCGGCCCGAAGACGGCCTGCTGCTGCGCCCGGCGCCGGCTCCGCCCGGCGACCTGATGGAGAACGGCGCGCTGGTCGTCGCCGAGCAGCGGATCGCCGAGCGCGGGATCGCGACCCGCGCGCTCGCCCCGTGGGAGTCGCTGACGCGCGGCCCGTTCACCTTCACCGCGCTGCCGGCGGTCGACGGCTTCGGCGACCCGCAGCTGTCGTGGGCGATCGAGGCCGGCGGCCTGCGGATCCTGCATGCGGGCGACACGATCTTCCACGGCTCGTGGTGGCGGATCGCGTTGCGGCTCGGCCCCTTCGACGCGGTCTTCCTGCCGTGCAACGGCGCGCGCGTCAGCCTTCCCCACCGTCAGCCGCCGAGTCCGTTCGCGGCCGCGATGGAGCCCGAGCAGGCGGCGTTCGCCGCGCGCGTCCTCGGCGCCCGCCTCGCGGTCCCGATCCACTACGACACGATCGAGCGGCCGCCCGCCTACGAGCAGGTCGACGATCCGGCGGGGCGCTTCCTCGCCGCCGCGCGCGAGGAGGGCGTCGAGGCGCGGGTCGTCGAGACCGGCGCCACGATCGAGCTGGAGCCGGCTGCGCGCTAGAACACGACCGTCTTGTTCTCGTGCACGAGGACGCGGTCGGCGAGGTGGCGGGCGACGGCGCGCGCCAGCACGGTGCGTTCGATGTCGCGGCCGATCCGCACGAGGTCGGGGACGTCGTCGCGGTGGCTGACGTGCGCGACGTCCTGCTCGATGATCGGCCCGGCGTCGAGCTCCTCGGTGACGTAGTGGGCGGTCGCGCCGATGATCTTCACGCCCCGCTCGCTCGCCCGCTGGTAGGGGTCGGCGCCGGCGAAGGCCGGCAGGAACGAATGGTGGATGTTGATCAGCGGCGCGCCGGCCGCGGCGAGGAAGTCGCCGGAGAGGATCTGCATGTAGCGGGCGAGCACGACGAGGTCGAACGGCCCGTGCTCGCGCAGCAGCGCGAGCATCGCGGCCTCGGCCTCCGGCTTGCGCCCGCGCTCGACGGGGACGTGTGCGAACGGGACCTCGAAGCCGCGCACGTCGCGCTCCGCGTCGCGGTGGTTGGAGAGGACCAGCGCGATCTCGGCGTCGAGGTCGCCGCGCCGCCACCGCCACAGCAGGTCGAGCAGGCAGTGCTCCTCGCGCGAGACCAGCAGCGCGACCCGCTTCGGCCTGCAGGCGTACGCGATCCGCCACTCCATCCCGAACGGCTCGCCGACGCGCTCGGCGAACGACCGCTCCAGCTCCGGCCCGCCGACGTCGAGCCCCTCCAGGTGGAACTCCATCCGCATGAAGAAGGTGCCGCCCTCGGGGTCGGTCGTGTGCTGGTCGGCGTCGAGGATGTTGGCGCCGTGGTCGAACAGGAAGCGCGAGACCGCGGCGACGATCCCGCGCCGGTCGGCGCAGGAGATCAGCAGCCGGGCGGTGTTCGGCCGCCCGCGCGTCGCGGTGTCGCCGGTGCTCGCCATCCCCGCCGCGATCCTACGCGCTCGGCGCGAGTGCGTCACACCGAACCGCTCCCGCGCGAAGATCGATCAGATGCCAGCAGAGGACCGCACCGACGCCGACCTGCTGCGCATGGCCGCGACCGACCCGGAGGCGTTCGGCCGCTTCTACCGCCGGCACGTCCGCTGGGTGCTGGCGCTCTGCGCGCGCCGCTGCGGCGACGCCGAGCTCGCCGCCGACGTGACGGCCGAGACCTTCGCGACGGTGCTCGCGCAGCGCGACCGCTTCGATCCCGACCGCGGCTCGGCCGGCAACTGGCTGTTCCAGATCGCGCTCAACAAGCTCGCCGACGCCCACCGCCGCGGCGCGGCCGAGCGGCGCGCTCGCGACCGTCTCGGGATCCCGCCGATCGCGCTGACCGAGGAGGACGTCGAGCGGATCGACGAGCTCGCCTCGCTCGCCGGGGCCGGTGACGCGGCGGCGCTGCTCGCCGCGCTGCCCGACGATCAGCGGCGGGCGGTCGAGGCGCGCGTCGTCCACGAGCGCGGCTACGACGAGATCGCCGCCGAGCTGGCGCTGTCGCCGGCAGCGGTGCGGCAGCGCGTGAGCCGGGGCCTGACGGCCCTGCGCGCACGGCTGCGACCCGAAGGAGGCGAGCGATGAGCAGCGATTTCGAGGACCGCCTGGAGCGGGAGCTGGTCGCCGCGGCCCGCCGCGAGGCCGAGGTCGCGACCGCCGCCGCGGCCCGCCCCCGCCGCGTGCGGCGCCCGGGCCGCCTGCGCCCGCTGCCGGTCGCCGCCGTCGCGCTGCTGACGATCGCCGCGCTCGCGGTCGCCGTGCTCGCGCTCCCGGGCGCCGAGGCGCCGGTCCCCGCCCCCGCGACGGGCCCGACCGAGTGTGAGCGGCGCGCCGCCGCCGGCGAGCTCGTGCTGACGGCGGAGCCCCCGCCGCCCCGCCTGCTCGCGGCGTTCGCCGTCCTGCGCCGCCCGCAGACCGACGCCGATCGCGCCGACTGCGGCGTCGGGGTGCCGGAGCGGCCGCTCAACCCCTCGGCGGTCCGCCTCGCCGGCCGTGATGCGACCGGTGGGCGGGTCTTCGTCGCCCCCGTCGGCGCGGTCCCCGACCTCGACGCACGGCGCGGCGGTGACAGAGGCCCGCAGCACGAGCTGCCGGCCAGCGCGCGGCAGCCGCTGCTGTGCGTCGTCATCGTCGGCCCGAGCACCGGCGGCGGCGGCTGCGCGACGTCGTCGCACGTCGGCCGCGGCCGGTTCGTCGGCTCCAGCTTCGCCGATGGCGTCGCACGGGTGGTCGGCCTCTTCACCGACGGGATCGCGGCGGTCGAGCTGGAGCTCGACGACGGCAGCACCCGCCGCCTCGAGGTACGCGACAACGTCGCGACGGTCCAGCTGCGCGAGAGACCGGGCGAGCGCGCGGCGAGCGTCGTCCGCTACCGCCTGCTCGACGCCGACGGCGAGACGATCGTCACCCGGCGCGATACGTCGATCCTGCGGGTGATTGAGCCGCCGGCCTCGAACGAGTCCCGCGGCGCCCGCCCCCGCTGACGGTCAGCGCTCGTCGTCGAACGCCTTGGCGTACCAGGCGCCGTCGCGCCGGCCGAGCGTGATGCGGGTGGCCCCGCCGCTCGCCGTCGCGCGGTAGATCGCGAGGTCGGAGTCGGTGCCGGGTTCGTCGACGATCTGGAGCAGCTCGAGCCTGTCGGGCGCGGCACCGGGGCGGTGCTGCGCGAAGGCGGCGTGCGCCGCCGCGTCGAGCGTCTCGCGTCTCCAGCCGTGATCGGTGGCGATCGCCTCCGCGAGGTGGCGGTCGACGGCGGTGAGGCTCTCGGAGAAGCGGGCGGCCCCGGCGCGGTTGCGGCGGGTCGCGGCGATCGATCCGAGCACGGCCAGCACGATCAGCAGGCCGATGACGATGAGCACGACGAGCAGGATGGTGTCCACGCGCGGGATCCTAGAGGGCGGCGGGCACGGAGGCGGCCAGGGGCGGGACGGCGTGGCCGCGGCGCGGGGTGTGGGCGCGCCGCGGCCTGCCGTTCGAGGGACCGCCTGCTGGGCTACAGCAGGACGTTGCGGGCGGCGAGGTGCGTGCCGACCTTGCGCTTCACGCGCTGCAGCGCGTTGTCGACCGTCTTCGTGTCGCAGCCGAGCTTGGCGCCGACGGCCTCGTAGGAGTGGCCGTCGAGGTAGAGCGAGAGGACGCGCGACTCGAGGTCGGAGAGGACCGTCGAGAGGCAGGCGACGAGGGCGCGCAGCTCCTCGCTGGAGATCACCTGGTTGACGGGATCGTGGACCGTCGGGCCGGGGATCACCTCGTCGAGCGTCGGGTCGCCGTCGCCCTGCGCGGAGGCCGGCGAGGCGGAGAAGGAGACGTACTGGTTGAGCGGCGTGTGCTTGTTGCGTGTCGCGGTCTTGACCGCGGTGATGATCTGGCGCGTGATGCACAGCTCCGCGAAGTTGCGGAAGCTCGACTCGCGGTCGGTGCGGTAGTCGCGGATCGCCTTGTAGAGGCCGACCAGCCCCTCCTGGATCAGGTCGTCGGCGTCGCCGCCGGCGAGGAAGTACGAGGAGGCCTTGAGCCGGACGAAGCCGTAGTAGCGGCGGACGAGCCTGTCGTAGGCGTCCGGGTTCCCCTGCTTGGCAAGGGCGATCAGGAATCCGTCATCAAGCTGGACCTGACCTTGAGGGTTATGGGAGATTCGAGCCACGAGCACACCCTTCTGACGCCCCCTGCTCAGTGTGGGCGTCGCTTCGTAGCGCATTACCTCCCCAGGCGCTGCTACCGATATGAGCGGGTGGCTGAGAACGAGACCCGGGACCTTGGTCGAGCCTCAAGCTCAGGTCCACCCTTATGAGGCGGGCAGCTTGCCACAGTTATGGAACGCCTGTCAAGCCGTCATTGCACGATCCGTTGCAGCGTCGGCGAACGCGTGCAGGAACTGGCGCGTCGGCGCCGTGCGGCGTACACGGGCAGGACTGCCCGCGGGCCGCTCGCGACCCCCTCTCCCCCACCCCGCCCGCGCGACGGACGCAGTGCCATCGAGGTGCGCAACGCGGCCGCGCGGCACGCGCCGTGGACGGCCGCTCGGGGAGCGCGCGGGCGCTCAGCGCGCCTTCGCGGCGACGTCGCGCTGGCGGACGATCTCGTAGATCAGCGCCGACGCGGCGGCGCTGACGTTGAGCGACTCGATCTGGCCGCGCAGCGGCAGCGCGATCAGTCCGTCGCAGGAGGCGGCGACGCGTGGGCGCAGGCCGCGCCCCTCGGAGCCGAGCACGAGCACGACCCCGCCGCCGGCGTAGTCGACGGCGGTGTACGGCCGCCCGCCGTCTCCCTCGGCGCCGTAGCACCAGGCGCCGGCGTCTCTGGCGTCGAGCAGGAAGTCGGCGAGGTTGCGCACGCGCGCGATCGGCAGGTGCTCGACCGCGCCGGCCGACGCCTTGCAGACCGCCGGCGTCACCTCGGCCGAGCGCCGTTCCGGGATCACGACGCCGGTCGCGCCGGCGCACTCGGCGGTGCGGACGATCGCGCCGAGGTTCTGCGGGTCCTGGATCTCGTCGAGCGCGACGATCAGCGGCCGCGGCCGCAGCAGCAGCTCGGCCGCGTCGGCGTAGCGGTAGGCGCCGACCTGTGCGCAGACGCCCTGATGATCGGGCGAGCCGCTGCGCCGCTGCACCCACTCGGCGTCCGGCACGACGTTGACGTCGACCTGCCCGCCGGCCACGGCCGCCTCCAGCCACGGCTCGGCCGCGGCGCCCGGCGTCGCCCAGACGTGCTGGACCTGCCGCGGACCGCGCAGCGCCTCGTGGACGGCGTTGCGCCCGTAGAGCACCATCGTGTCCGGCGGCGGCGTCCACGCCTCGCGCTCGCGCGCCGGCTCCTGCGGTCTCGCGGCCTCCGGCCGTCGCGCCGCCCGCTCGTCGCGCCGCCCGGGCCGCCCCGGCCCGCGCCCGCCAGGCCCGCGCTCGCCGTCGCCGCGTCTGCCCGGCGCGCCAGACCCGCGCCCGCCAGGCCCGCGCTTCCCGGGACCGCCAGCACCGCCCGGCCCGCCGGAGCCGCGCCCCGGCCCGCCCGGCCTGCCGCCGCGTCTCGGCCCGCGCTCGCCGCGCCCGCCGCCGCGTCCTCCTCGCCCGGCCGCCATCAGCCGCGCGGGATCAGCTCGGGGCCGGCGGCGCCGTCGCGGACGGTCCAGCCGAGCGCGGCCAGCTCGTCGCGGAGCGCGTCGGCGGCGGCGAAGTCCTTCGCCGCGCGCGCCGCCTCGCGCCGCGCCAGCAGCTCGCGCGCCGCCTCGTCGGGGGCGTCGCCGTTGCCGGCGGCGTCGAGCAGGTTGTCGAGCGCCAGCACCTGCAGCATCTCGCGCAGGTCGGCGTCCCCGACCTCCTCGCCCGCCTCCGTCAGGCGGTTGGCGGCGCGCACCCACTCGAAGACCGACGCGAGCGCTCTCGGCGTGTTGAAGTCGTCGGCGAGCGCGGCGAAGAAGCTCTCGCGCAGCTCGGCCAGCTGCGGCGGGCTCGCCACCCCGGCGGTCAGCCTCCGCCCGGCCTCGCGGATGCGCCCGACCGAGCGCGCCGCCTCGGCGAGCCGCTCGTCGGAGTAGGCGATCGGCTGGCGGTAGTGTCCGCCGGCGAAGTAGGCGACGAGCGCGTCGCGACCGTGTGCGGCGATCGCCTCGTGCAGCAGGAAGATGTTGCCGACCGACTTCGCCATCTTCTCGCCCTCGAGCCGCACCATCCCGTTGTGCATCCACAGGCGGCTGAGCGGCTCGCCATGGGCGGCGCAGGTCTGGGCGGCTTCGTTCTCGTGGTGCGGGAAGACGAGGTCGGAGCCGCCGCCGTGAATGTCGAAGCCGACGCCGAGCAGCATCTCCGCCATCGCCGAGCACTCGATGTGCCAGCCGGGGCGGCCTCTCCCCCACGGCGTCTCCCACGAGGTGTCCTCGCCCTCCTTCCACGCCTTCCACAGCGCGAAGTCGAGCGGGTCGCGCTTCAGCTCGGCGCCGGCGACGCCCTCGCCCTGGTCCATCTGGTCGACCTGGCGATGCGACAGCTCGCCGTAGCGCGGGTAGGAGCGCACGTCGAAGTAGACGTCGCCCTCGACGGCATAGGCGTGGCCGCGCTCGATCAGCTTCTCGATCAGGGCGACCATCTCCGCGATCGTCTCTCTCGCCAGCGGCTCGTGGTCGGGGCGGCCGAGTCCGAGCGCGTCGGTGTCGGCCTTGTAGTGGGCCGTCATCTCGGTCGCGAGCTGCTCGCTGGCGACGCCGGCCTTCGCCGCCGCGTCGTAGATCTTGTCGTTGACGTCGGTGACGTTGGCGACGAACGTCACCGCGTAGCCCTCGTGCTCGAGGAAGCGCTTGAACAGCGAGAAGACCACGAACGGCCGGGCGTTGCCGACGTGGATGCGGCCGTAGACGGTCGGCCCGCAGGCGTAGATCCCGACCTTCCCCGGGTCGCGGGGCTCCAGCGGCTTCAGCTCGCCGCTCAACGTGTCATGGATCCGGATCATGCGCATCTCGCCCTGCCAGCGACGTACCCTACCCGCGACGCTCTGTCGCCGGGCGCTCCAGCGTCGCGATCGCGAGCGCGGCGGCGCCCTCGACCCGTCCGACGAAGCCCATCCCCTCGCCGCGCGTCGCCTTCACGTTGACGCGCGCGAGCGGGATCTCCAGCGCGCCGGCGAGGTTCTCCCGCATCGCCGGCTTGTGCTCCAGCAGCTTCGGCCGCTCGAGCAGGACGGTCGCGTCGACGTTGGCGATCTCGACGCCGCCGACGGCGACCAGCTCGCGGGTCGAGCGCAGCAGCGCGATCGAGTCGGCGCCTCTCCAGCGCTCGTCGGTGTCGGGGAAGTGCTCGCCGATGTCGCCGAGGCCGGCCGCGCCGAGCAGCGCGTCGATCACGGCGTGGACGAGCACGTCGGCGTCGGAGTGGCCGTGCAGGCCCAGCTCGAACGGGATCGTCACGCCGCCGATCACCAGCGGCCGGTCCGCGGCGAACCTGTGGACGTCCCAGCCGATGCCGGTCGCGACCATCAGCTCGGCCCGATCGGTTCCATGCGGCGCTGCCGCTTCTCGAAGACGGCCAGCTCGGTGACGCCGAAGCCGGCGAGCCACTCGACCGTCTGCTCGTAGTCCCAGCCGACGTGCTCGGGCAGGTGGGCGTCGCTGGAGAGCGCGACCGGGCAGCCGGCCTCCAGCAGCATCTCCAGGAACGCCGCGGCCGGGTAGCGCTCGCCGACCGGCTTGCGCAGCCCGGCGGTCGAGACCTCCACCGCGATCCCCGACTCGACGATCCCCTCCAGCGCCAGTTCGTAGTAGCGGCGCAGGTCGCCGTCGGGCCGCGGCCGGTCCTTCCCCCACACCTTCACGAGGTCGGGGTGGGCGAGGATGTCGTAGAGGCCGCTGCGGGCGCACTCGCCGAGCGTCTCGAAGTAGCGGCGCCAGACCTTCTCCGGCGACTCGAACGTCGTTCTCCAGACGTCCCAGTCGCCGGGCATGTCGACCGCGTGGTCGCGCACGAAGTGGACCGAGCCGACGACGTAGTCCCACTCGCGCGCCTCCAGCAGGTTGCCCATCTGGTCCTCGCGGCCGGGGATGAAGTCGGCCTCGATCCCCAGCTTCAGGTCGGTCTGCTCGCGCACGAACTGGCAGTAGGCGTCGATGTCCTCGCGCGCCTGGCTCTGCCAGAACGGGTGCTGCCACACCTCGAGCGCCTGCTTGAAGCGGTAGATGTGCTCGGAGACGCCCAGCTCGGCGATCCCGCGCTCGCTCGCCGCCTCGCGGTAACGCTCGGCGTTGGCGGGCACGAAGTACTTGTCGGCGGTCGTCCCGGGCTCGTCGGGACGCAGGTGGACGTGGTAGTCGGTCAGCATCGTTCTTCCAGGAGGAGGGCGGCGAGGCGAAGGTCGACCGGCGTGGTGACCTTGAGGTTCTCGCGCGGGGACTCTACGAGGTGGACGCGGCCGCCGGCCTGCTCGACGAGGCTCGCGTCGTCGGTCGCCGCGGCGAGCACCTCGTCGGGCTGAGCGAGCACGCGCTCGAGCGCGGCGCGCCGGAATGCCTGGGGCGTCTGGACGGCCCACAGCGCGCTGCGGGGGACGGTCTCGGCGACGCGCAGCTCGGCGTCGGCGACCCGCTTGATCGTGTCGACGACCGGGGCGGCGGCGACGACGGCGTCGGCGCCGGTCGTCTCCAGCGCCTCCAGCGACGCCCGCACGATCGCCGGCGTCAGCAGCGGGCGCGCGGCGTCGTGCACGAGCACCGGCTCGTCGGGCCCGCTCTCGCCGGCCGCCGCCAGCGCGGCGCGGACCGAGTGGGAGCGCTCGGCGCCGCCGGCGACGCCGATCGTCCCCGCCGGCGCCTGCGCGCCGGCCGGCAGGGCGACGACGATGCGCCGCACCTGCTCGACGGCGCGCAGCGCGTCGAGCGACCACTCCAGCATCGGGCGGCCCGCCAGCATGACGAACGCCTTGGGGCCGTCGGCACCAAGGCGTTCACCACGACCGGCGGCCACGAGCAGCGCGACCGCCATTCGAAATCCGTCTCCCGGCCGCTACTCCGCGCCGACGGCCACCTTGCCGCTGGCGGAGGCGGCGAGCAGCTCGTCGAGGTGCTCCTCGGCCTGCTGCTCCTCCATCTCGAGCGCGTACATCAGCTCGGACGCGAGGATCTTCTTCGCCCGCGTGAACATCTGCTTCTCACCAGTCGACAGACCCTTCTCCGCCTCTCGGATGGCGAGATTGCGCACGACCTCGGCCAGCTCGTAGATGTCGCCGGTCTTGATCTTGTCGCGGTTGTGCTTGAAGCGCCGATTCCAGTTCTTCGGCATGTCCGAGCACTCTTCCTGGAGCACGGCCAGGACTCTTCTGACGGTCTCCTCGTCGATCACGCGCCGCAGGCCGGCGACCGCGGCGTTGGCGGTCGGGACCATGACGGTCATGTCGTTGTGGAGGATCTTGATCGTGAGGTATTCCCGGGTCTCCCCAAGGATCTCCTTGTCTTCCTTCTTCAGGACCTTGCCTGCACCATGGTGGGGATAGACGACGTTGTCGCCGATCTCGAACTCGATGTGCTCGACCTCAACGGTGATCTCGAGGTCCTCGAGCTGCTCTTCGCTCAATTCAGTGATGGTCGTCCTCCTTGTTCCAAGCAGTACGGATCCACAGGCCCTCAGGTCTGCAGGTACCGGTCCACGAGGTTGATCTCCTGCTGTCGGCGAAGGCCCTCTCGGATGTCCTTCGCCCGGATCTCGCCGACGCCGTCGACGGTTTCGAGCTCGCCGTCGGTGGCGGCGAGCATCTCCTCGAGTCCCCCGAACTCCTGCACGATGCGCTGAACGACGAGGCGCGGCAGACGCGGGATGCGACCGAGGATCCGGTAGCCCCGCGGGGAGACGGGATAGTCAAGCGTGTTGACCTTGCGGTCGTACCCGAGCAGCTCGGCCAGGCGGCCGAAGTCGAGCAGGTCCTGATGCGGCAGCCGCACGAGCTGGTCGAAGGCGACCGCGAAGTTCTCGTCGCTGTCCTCGGCGAGGTAGTCGTGCACGAGCGCCGACTTGTCGCCGGCGACGCCGACCATCGTCTCGTCGAGCTGCATCTCGATCAGACGCCCCTCGGTGCCGAGCTCGACGATGTAGCGCTCGATCTCGACGCCCATCCGCGTCACCAGCTCGGCGCGCTGCAGGACCGTCAGCACGTCGTGGAGCGTCGCGCCGCCCTCGAACTCGAGCGCGGTGAGGCGCGTCGAGACCTGGTCGAGGCGGCTGCGGTACTTGTCGAGCGTCGCGAGCGCCTGGTTGGCCTTCGCGAGCACGACCGGGATGTCCTCGAGGATGTACTTGGCGCCGTCGACGTAGAGCGACACGACATCCCTGCGTTGCGAGACCGCGATCACGAGCGCCTCGGTCTGCTTCGAGATCCGCTCCGCGGTGCGATGGCGGGTGCCGGTCTCCAGCGTCAGGATCGTCGGGTCGGGCGTCAGCTGGACGTTGGCCCAGATGATCTTCGTCGCGTTCGCGTTGACGACGAGCGCCCCGTCCATCTTCGCGAGCTGGTACAGAAACGCCGGTGTGTAGTCGATGTCGAGCTTGATCCCGCCGGAGAAGAGGAACGCCAGGTCGTCGGCGTCGCCCATCACGATCAGACCGCCAGTGCGGGCGTGGACGATGTTGTCGATTCCCTCGCGCAGCGAGGTGCCCGGAGCGACCATCTCGAGTGCCTTGACGAGCCGGGGCTCTTGGCGAGACTCGAGCTCTTCTCTGAGCTCTTCCCCGGATCGCGGCGCCATGACGATCCATTCTACCGGGTTTTTCCGCATTTTTCGGCGGCGCGGAGGGTTTTCTGGCCACGCCGCGACGCAGCGGAGAAACGGCGCCGTTCTGGAACGGCGCCGCCGTGCCGCGAACGTCAGGCGGCCTGCTGGCGGCGTCTGCCCGGCAGGGCGGCGCGCAGCGCCGCGCGCAGCGTGCGCGCGTCCGGCCCGACGATCGTCGACAAACCGAACTTCGCCGCTTCGGCGATCCGCCGCTCGGGATGGGCGACCGTCCGCAGCTCACCGGTCAGGCCGAGCTCACCAAAGCAGGCGAGCGGCGGACCCGGTGCGGGACCGTCCGCGCCGTCGCCCTCGCCGGCGGCGAACAGGTCCGGCGCGCCGCCGTCGCGCCCGTCCCCCATCCCGGCCCCGCGCCCGCGCAGCGCGCCGCCGTCGCGCCCGTCCCCCACCGTGGCCGCGCCCCCGCGCAGCGCGACACCGCGCGCCGCGCTGGCGACCGCGAGCGCGACGGCGAGGTCGGCGCCCGGCTCGTCGACGCGCACGCCGCCGACGACGTTGACGAAGACGTCGGCGCTGCCGGTCGCGACGCCGCCGTGGCGCGCCAGCACCGCGAGCACGAGCGCGAGGCGGTTGCGGTCGATCCCGCTGACCACCCGGCGCGGCGGCACCAGCTCCTGCGCGGGCGAGACGAGCGCCTGCACCTCCACCAGCAGCGGCCGCGACCCCTCCATCGCGCAGAGAACGACCGAGCCCGGCGCGTGGGTCGCCTCCCCGACGAAGCGAGCGGAGGCGTCGAGCACCTCGACGAGGCCGTCGCCGCGCATCTCGAAGACGCCGGCCTCGTTGGTCGAGCCGAAGCGGTTCTTCAGCGCGCGCAGCGTCCGGTAGGTGCGCTCGCGCTCGCCCTCGAACTGCAGCACGCAGTCGACGAGGTGCTCGAGCACGCGCGGCCCGGCGAGCGCCCCCTCCTTCGTCACGTGGCCGACGAGCAGGACGGCGATGCGGTGCTGCTTGGCGACGCGCATGATCTCGCCGGCGACCTCGCGCACCTGGCCGACCGAGCCCGGCGCGCCGGTCAGCTCGGCGGCGTGCAGCGTCTGGACCGAGTCGATCACGCAGACGTCGGGGCGCTCGCGCTCGAGCGTCGCGAGCACGGCGCCGAGGTCGGTCTCGGCGATCACGGGGATGTCGAGCGCCGCGCCCCTCAGCCGCTCGGCGCGCAGCTTGATCTGCGCCGGCGACTCCTCGGCCGAGACGTACAGCGTGCGGCGCCCGGCGCCGGTCAGGTTCGCGACCGCCATCGTGGTCAGCGTCGACTTGCCGATGCCGGGCGAGCCGCCGATCAGCACGAGCGAGCCGGGGACGATGCCGCCGCCGAGGACGCGGTCGAGCTCGCCGATCGCGGTCGGCAGGCGGGCGACCTCGGTCGCCTCGACGGCACCGAGCCGCACCGGCGCGACTGCGGCGCCGCCGCGCGCGGTCCCGCCGAGCGCCCCGCCGCCCCGCCCGCCTCTGCGGCCGGCGCTGCGAGCCTCCTCGACGAGCGTGTTCCACTCGCCGCAGCCGGGGCACTGGCCGGCCCAGCGCGGCGTCTCGTGCGCGCAGGCGGAGCAGACGTGGACAGTCGTCGAGCGGGCCATCGGACGACGCACCCTACGCGCCGCACCGGACGAACACCCGTTCGCGATCGCCCGACGACCGAGCCGCCCGATGAGGTGCGCTTTCCGGTCGCTGTGCGACCGAAAGGCGCACCTCATCGCGACCCCAAGGGCTCAGCGGGTCGCGTCGAGCGCCTGCGTCAGGTCGGCGATCAGGTCGTCGGCGTCCTCGATCCCGACGCTCAGCCGGATCAGGCCCTCGGTCACCGCGTCGGTCCCCCAGCGGGCGCGCCGCTCGGCCATCGTGTGCACGCTGCCGAAGCTGGTCGCCTCGATCACCAGCTCGCACGCGGCGAGCATGCGGCGGGCGCGCTCGGCGTCGTCGCCGAGGTCGAAGGTGAGGACGGTCCCGAACGCGCGCATCTGGCGGCTCGCCAGCGCGTGCGCCGGGTCGCCCGGCAGCCCCGGGTAGCGGACGGCGAGCAGGTCGTCGCCGACGCGGGCCGCGAGCGCCGTGGCGATCGCCAGCGCGCTGTCGCACTGCCGCCGCAGGCGGAGCTCGAGCGTCGCCAGCGAGCGGTGGGCGAGCCACGCCTCGAACGGCCCAAGGATCGCCCCGGCGCGCTCGCGCCAGCGGCGGGCGGCCGCCAGCAGCTCCTCGTCGCGCGTCGCGACCGTGCCGAGCAGCAGGTCGCCGTGGCCGGTCAGGTGCTTGGAGCCGCTCAGCAGCGAGGCGTCGGCGCCCAGCTCCAGCGGCCGCTGGCCGAGCGGCGAGGCGAGCGTGTTGTCGACGACCAGCCGCCCGCCGGCCGCGTGGACGGCCTCGGCGACCGCCGCGACGTCGACGAGGTCGAGGCCGGGGTTCGACGGCGTCTCCAGCAGGACGACCGCGGCGCCGGGCGCGGCGGCGACGAACGCCTCGGTCGTCGACGGGATCTGGCGCACCGTCACGCCGAGCTCGCCCAGCTCGTCGCTCGCGAGCATCCGCCCGGTCGGGTAGGCGTCCTCCTGCACGACGACCGTGTCCCCGGCGCGCAGGAGCGGGAACAGGACCGCCGCGATCGCCGCCGATCCCGACGGGAAGACGAGCGCCTCGACGTCGTCGCCCTCCAGCTGCGCGACCGCCTGCTCGAGCGCGGTCCACGTCGGGTTGCCGTAGCGGCCGTAGGGATAGGCGGCGCCGAAGGCGTCGTCGCCGCGCAGGTGGTACGGCGCCGCGAACGCCGGCCCCGGCAGGAACGGCTGCTCCTGCTCGGCCGGCGGCAGGCCGGCGTGGACCGCGCGCGTGCCGTCGCCGAAGCGCTCCAGCCGCCGGTCAGCCATTGTCGGCCTTCCGCGCGGCCCGCACGCACGAGGTGAAGCCGCTCGTCTTGTGGGCGGCGTCGCAGAACGGCTTGGTGTGCGACTGCCCGCAGCGGCAGAGCACGATCGGCCGGCCGGGGTCGGGCGGGACCAGCTCGTGCCCCTCCGGATCGACGATGACGACCGGGCCGGTCACCTTGTACGGCCCGTCGTCGCGGACTCTGATCTCGACGCGCGCATCCATGCGGCGAACGGTAGCGCCCCCTCAAACGCGATGAGGGCGGCCCCCGACCGCCCGCCCACGAGCCGATCCGCCCCCGAAACGCGACGAGGGCGGCCCCCGACGGGCCGCCCATGCGCCGATCTGCCGCTCAAACGCGACGAGGGCGGCCCGTCGGGCCGCCCTCGTGCGGAATCCAGTCTGCGACCGGTGCTACTTGTCGGCCGACTCGCCGCCGTCGGCGGCCGCCTCGGCCTCCGGCGCGGCGTGCTCGCCCTCGTCCTCGGACGGGCCGCCCTCGGCGCCGACGCCGACCGGCGTCGGGGCGGGCTTCGGCTGGACGATCTCGATCGAGACCTCCGGGTCGTTGCCCTCCGGCGCCTTGTCGACCATCACGGTCGCCCCCGGCGTCAGCTCCGAGCGGAGCACGAAGTCGGCGAGCGGATCCTCGATGTAGCGCTGGATCGCGCGACGCAGCGGACGGGCGCCCATCGCCGGGTCCCAGCCCTTGTCGACGAGCAGGTCCTTCGCCTCCTCGGAGAGCTCCAGCTGCAGCTCCCGCTCCGCCAGCGACTCGCGGATCCGCCGCAGCAGCAGCTCGACGATCTCCTTGATCTCGTCCTTCGCCAGCTTGTGGAAGACGATCACGTCGTCGATGCGGTTGAGGAACTCGGGCCGGAAGACCTTCTTCAGCTCGCCCATGATCCGGTTCTTCATGTCGTCGTACGTGATCCCGGTCTCGTCGTCGGAGACCGCGAACCCGAGCGGCGTGTTCCGAGCGATCTCGGAGGCGCCGATGTTCGACGTCATGATCACGATCGCGTGGCGGAAGTCGACGGTGCGCCCCTGCGCGTCCGTCAGCCGCCCGTCCTCGAGGATCTGGAGCAGGATGTTGAAGACGTCCGGGTGGGCCTTCTCGATCTCGTCGAGCAGCAGGACCGAGTACGGCTTGCGCCGCACGGCCTCGGTCAGCTGGCCGCCCTCGTCATAGCCGATGTAGCCGGGGGGCGAGCCGACGAGACGGGAGACGGCGTGCTTCTCCATGTACTCGGACATGTCGATGCGCACCATCGCGTCCTCGTCGCCGAAGAGGAACTCGGCGAGCGTGCGCGCCAGCTCCGTCTTGCCCACGCCCGAGGGGCCGAGGAAGATGAACGAGCCGGTCGGCCGCTTCGGGTCCTTCAGGCCCGCGCGCGAGCGGCGGATCGCCTTCGAGATCACCTCGACCGCGGCGTGCTGGCCGATGACGCGCTTGTGGAGCTCCTCCTCCATGCGCATCAGCTTCGCCGTCTCGGCCTCGGTGAGCTTGAAGACCGGGATCCCCGTCCACATCGAGACGATGTCGGCGATCTCCTCCTCGCCGATCGACGGGCGCTCACCGGACTCGCCGGACTCCCACTGCTCCTCCAGGTCGCGCTTTCTCTGCGTGAGGCGGCGCTCCTGGTCGCGGAGGTTGGCGGCTCTCTCGAACTCCTGCGCCTCGATCGCGGCCTCCTTGGCGCGCCGCGTCGTCTCGATCTCCTCCTCGAGGTCACGGTAGACCGGCGGGGAGGTCATCGACTTGATGCGCATGCGCGAGGCGGCCTCGTCGATCAGGTCGATCGCCTTGTCCGGCAGGAAGCGGTCCGAGATGTACCTGTCGGCCAGGTCGGCCGCCGCCGTCAGCGCCTCGTCGGTGATGTTCACCTTGTGGTGCTGCTCGTAGCGGTCGCGCAGGCCCTGCAGGATCTGGAACGTCTCGTCGGTCGACGGCTGGTCGACGCGGATCTGCTGGAAGCGCCGCTCCAGCGCTGAGTCCCTCTCGAGGTACTTGCGGTACTCGTCGAGCGTCGTCGCGCCGATCGTCTGCAGCTCGCCGCGCGCCAGCGCCGGCTTCAGGATCGAGGCCGCGTCGATCGCGCCCTCGGCCGCGCCCGCGCCGACGAGGTTGTGGAGCTCGTCGATGAACAGAATGATGTCGCCGCGCTGGGTGATCTCCTTCATCACCTTCTTGAGGCGCTCCTCGAACTCGCCGCGGTACTTCGACCCGGCGACGAGCGCCGCGAGGTCGAGCGTGTAGATCTGCTTGCCCTTCAGCAGCTCCGGCACGTCCGCGTTCGTGATGCGCTGCGCCAAGCCCTCGACGACGGCCGTCTTGCCGACGCCCGGCTCGCCGATCAGGACCGGGTTGTTCTTCGTGCGGCGCGAGAGGATCTGCATGATCCGCTCGATCTCGGTCTCGCGGCCGACGACGGGGTCGAGCTTGCCGTCGGAGGCGAGCTTGGTCAGGTTGCGGCCGAACTGGTCGAGCAGCTTCGAGGACTTCTTGCCCTCGCCCTGCTGGCCGGCCGCGGCGCCCGAGCCGCTGCCGCTGCCGGCGCCCTGGCGGCGACCGCCCGGGCCGGACAGCATGCGGATGACCTCGTTCCGGATCTTCTCCGAGTCGGCGTCGAAGTCGAGCAGGATGCGGGCGGCGACGCCCTCGTTCTCGCGCACCAGGCCGAGCAGGATGTGCTCGGTGCCGATGTAGTTGTGGCCGAGGCTCAGCGCCTCACGGAGCGCGAGCTCCAGCACCTTCTTGGCACGGGGGGTGAACGGGATCTGACCGGACGTCACCTCTTCACCGGAGCCGACGATGCGCACGACCTGCGCGCGCACGCGCTCGACGGTGATGTCGAGGCTCTCCAGCACGCGAGCGGCCAGGCCCTCTTCCTCACGCAGGAGGCCGAGGAGGATGTGCTCCGTGCCGATGTAGTTGTGCTTGAGCGTCCGGGCCTCCTCTTGGGCGAGGACGACCACCTGGCGGGCTCGCTCTGTGAATCGCTCGAACATGGGTGCGACGTTCCTTCCCTACGGGCGGGTGAGGCGGGATCTTGCGGAGGTATGCGAAAGCACCCGAACACTCCCTTCATCGGCAGCACCTCGCACGATGATGAGCGGTCGGGTTCGTTCGCCGGGCATACGCCAGTCTACCAACAGGGTCGATGGTTCCTTGGGGTCAGCTGCGCGCGCCTCTGCACAGAGGCGCGTTGGCCTGCGACTCCTCTGCCCCGGATCGCCGTCCGTCAGTCGCGCATCGCGGGGAACAGGACCACCTCGCGGATCGATCTGCGGCCGGTCAGCAGCATCACGAGCCGGTCGATCCCGACGCCGACGCCGCCGGTCGGAGGCATGCCCTGCTCGAGCGCCTGCAGGAAGCTCTCGTCGTAGGGCTGGGCCTCCTCGTCGCCGGCCTCGGCGTCGCGGCGCTGCTGCTCGAAGCGGCGGCGCTGCTCGTCGGGGTCGTTCAGCTCCGAGAACGCGTTCGCGATCTCCATCCCGTTGACGTACGCCTCGAACCGCTCGACCAGTCGCGGGTCGTCGCGGTGGCGCTTGGCGAACGGCGACAGCTCGACCGGGTAGTCGAGCAGGAAGGTCGGCTCGATCAGCGTCGGCTCGACGTGCTTGGAGACCAGCTCGTCGACGAGCTGGGCCCAGGTGTCGTCGGGCGGGACTCTCAGGCCCTTCTCGGCCATCGCGGCGGCGAGCTGGTCGCGCTCGGTCGCGGCCATGATGTCGATCCCGGTGCGGGAGAGGATCGAGCCGGCGAGCGTCTCGCGTCTCCACGGCGGCGCCAGGTCGATCTCGCCGGCGTAGCCGGCCGCGTCGGCCGCGGCGGCGACGAGCCGCTCGGTCCGCTCGGCCATGTCCTCGTAGTCGGCGTAGGCCTCGTAGAACTCGACCATCGTGAACTCGGGGTTGTGCTTGTGCGAGATCCCCTCGTTGCGGAAGTCCTTGCCGATCTCGTAGACCTTCTCCAGGCCGCCGACGATCAGGCGCTTGAGGTACAGCTCGGTCGCGATCCGCAGGTACAGCTCGCGGTCGAGCGCGTTGTGATGGGTCGTGAAGGGACGCGCGTTGGCGCCGCCGTAGAGCGGCTGCAGGACGGGCGTCTCGACCTCGACGAAGCCGGCGTCGTCGAGGAAGCGGCGGACCGCCGAGACGATTCTCGCGCGCGTGAGGAACAGGTCGCGCGCCTCCGGCGAGGACATCAGGTCGAGCTCGCGGTGGCGGTAGCGCAGCTCGACGTCCTGCACGCCGTGATGCTTCTCCGGCGGCGGGCGCAGCGACTTCGCCAGCAGCGTCCAGCCGTCGACCCGCAGCGACAGCTCGCCGCGGCGGGTGCGGAAGATCGCGCCGTCGACGCCGATCAGATCGCCGAGATCGAGCGAGATCAGGCGGTCGAACGCCTCGCGGCCGAGCACGTCCACGCGCGCGTGGAGCTGGATGCGGCCGGAGCGGTCTACGAGATCGAGGAAGGCAGCCTTGCCCTGGCCGCGACGGGCGGCCAGACGGCCGGCGACGCGGTAGACGTCCTCGGTCTCCTCGCCGTCTTGAAGCGCCTCATGGGCGGACTTGACGTCGGCGATCGCGACGACGCCGTCGTACTCGTGCGGGAACGGCTCGATCCCGTCCGCGCGCAGGCGCTCCAGCTTCTGCCGGCGCGCCGCGAGCAGCACGGAGGTCTCCTCGCCGGACGGGGCGGCGGGTCTGTCGTCTTCGGTGGCGGCCATGGCGCGGCGGACGGCGCTACGCGAGGCCGACGTCGATCTTCTTGATCTTCAGCTCGCGCTGCCTGCCGTTGGGCAGGTGCACGGTGACGGTGTCGCCGACCTTGGCGCCGACGAGCGCCTTGCCGACCGGCGACTCGTTGGAGAGCTTGCGCTCGGCCGGGTTGGCCTCCGAGGAGCCGACGATCGTGTACGTCGCGCTCTTGCCCGCGTCGTCGACCTCGACGGAGGAGCCGATGCCGACGACGTCGGTGCCGAGGTCGGCGGAGTCGATCACCGTCGCCGCGCGCAGCTTCTCCTCCAGCTGCGCGATCTTCGACTCGAGCATCGCCTGCTCGTTCTTGGCGTCGTCGTACTCGGCGTTCTCGGAGATGTCGCCGAACTCGCGCGCCTCCTTGATCCGGGCGGCGACCTCGCGACGCTTCTCGGTCGAGAGGTACTCGAGCTCGCTCTTGAGCTTCGAGAGACCGTCCGGCGTGAGGATGACGTCCTTGGGCATAGGCGTGACCTTGGCAGTGCGATGGTGTGCGTTGCCCGCCGCCAGACAACGAAAAACCCGCACATGGCGGGATTTCGGTCCGATCTGGACAGCGGGGCGCGACAGTATAGCGCCGCGTTTCTAATGATTCGGTAAGGGTCCTCGTCGTCAGGCGGCGGCGAGCGCCGGGAGGCCGAACGCCTCGCGCGCCTGGGCGATCGTCTCGGTCCGCTGCAGGCGGTCCTGCAGCTCGGCGCCCTCGCCGAGCCGCTCGACGTACCAGGGGTAGAACTTGCGCAGGTAGCGCGCCGCGCGCCCCTCGCCGAGATGCTCGACGGCGCGGTCGAGCACCCACGCGACCTCGGTCAGGATCTCCTCGCGGCTCGGCTCGCCGTCGCGCAGGCCGAGCACCTGCTCGAACAGCCACGGGTTGCCGAGCGAGCCGCGCGCCAGCAGGACGGCCTCGGCGCCGGTGTACTCGAACACCTCTCTTACGCGCGCGGCGCTTCTGAGCCCGCCGGAGATCAGCACCGGTACCGGCAGCTCCTCGACCAGTCGCCGGGCGAGGTCGTAGTCCGGTCTGCCTCTGTGCTGCTGGGAGGCGTGGCGCGGGTGGATGCAGAGCCCCGCGATCCCGGCGTCCTCGACGAGCCGGTAGGCGAGCTCGATCCCGTGCCGATCGCCGGGGCGCATGCCCGGGCGCAGCTTGACGGTGACCGGCAGGCCGCTGCCCTCGCGCGCGGCGACGGCGAGCGCGACCGCCAGCTCCGGGTCCTTCACGAGCGCGGCGCCGGCGCCGGTCTTGCAGACCTTGGGGACCGGGCAGCCCATGTTGAGGTCGATCAGGTCGGCGCCGGTCTCAGCCGCTCTGGCCGCCGCCGAGCGCATGATCTCCGGGTCGTTGCCGAACAGCTGCAGCGACACCGGCCCGCGGACCCGCTCCTCCGGATGGACCCGCAGCAGCTCGGTGCAGGTCTTCTCGTTGCCGTAGTGGATCGCGTGGCTGGAGACCATCTCGGAGACGGCCAGCCCCGCGCCGTAGCGCTTCGCCTGCAGGCGCACGAACCAGTTGCCGATGCCGGCCAGCGGCGCCAGCACGACGCGATTCGGGATCTCGACGCCGCCGAGCGTCCAGGAGTCGTGGAGGGAACGGGTCACGGGAGACGATGGTAGCCGCGCGCGACTACCGGTTGCGCTCGTGCAGCAGGCGCAGGCCGGTGAGGGTGAGGAGGTCGTCGGTCTCGTCGATCTCCTCGGTGAAGGGGACGATCGCCTGGGCGAGGCCGCCGGTCGCGATCGTCGCGGTCTCCTCCCCCAGCTCGTCGCGCAGACGGCGGACGATGCCGTCGACCTGGCCGGCGAAGCCGTAGACGATCCCGGAGCGGATCGCGTCGACGGTCGTCTTGCCGATCAGCGTCCGCGGTTCGACGAGGTCGATCTTCGGCAGCGCCGCGGCGCGCTCGGTCAACGCCTCCATCGAGATCTCGACGCCGGGGGCGATGATGCCGCCAAGGTACTCGCCGTCGGCCGAGACGGGGTCGAACGTGATCGCGGTGCCGAAGTCGACGACGACGCAGGCCTCGCCGATGCGCTCGTAGGCGGCGACGGCGTTGACGAGCCGGTCGGCGCCGATCTCGCGCGGGTTCTCGTAGCGGATCGGCATCCCGGTCTTGATGCCGGGACCGACGACGAGGGTCTGGTGGCCGAGGTAGCGCTCGCCGACGACGCGCCATTCGGCGCCGAGCTGCGGCACGGTGCTGGAGACGATCGACGCCTGCACGTCGCCGAATCCGAGGCCGCGCAGGCCGAGCAGGTTGGCGAGCTTGGCGCCGAGCTCGTCTGCGGTCGACTCGCGCACCGTCGCGAAGCGCCAGTGCTGCGTCAGCTCCTCGCCGTCGAAGGTTCCGAAGTGGGTCTGCGTGTTGCCGACGTCGAGCACGAGGAGCATGACCGGGGCATTATCACGGCTCGGTCGCGGCGATGACGCGTCACGCGCCAGAACGGACGCGGCCGGGCGAGTCGCCCGGCCGCGTCGTCCATCTGGTTCTGCGCAGCCGCGGCGGGCTCGGCGTCGCTCCGAGCCCGCGTGGCCGGTCAGCTCAGCGCGCGCTGCGCGCCGCGCCGCGCTTCTTGGCGGCGCGCTTGGCGCCTCTGCCTCTCTTCGCCTTCGCCGACTGTCTGGCGCTCTTGCAGCCGGCGACCTTCATCCGCTGGTTGACGTTGACCCGCTTGCCGCTCTGCGCGCGGAAGGCCAATCTCGCGACGGAGGCCTTGCGCACTCTCGCGGTGCAGAAGTTGCCGATCGCGCCGACCGCGCCCCGCTTGCCGGCCACGAGCGACAGCTTGAAGCTCGTGATCGGGACGTCCGGGATCGTGTCGAAGGCGGTCCGCAGCGTCAGGTTGCGGTTGATCGTGATCTTCCCGGTCACGTCGACCGCGACCAGCGACGCCGTCCCCTGACCTCTCAGCCGGACGACCATGTCCGGCAGTCTGCGGGCCGGGTTGCGGACGAGGTAGATCGGGCCGGTCAGCGGCTCCTGCAGGAGCGGCGTGACGGCGGTCGCCGAGCCGATGCTCTGCGGGCATCTGTCGGCGATGAACTGCTCCATCGTGCACGCCTTGTCGTTGTTGATGACTTCGAGGCGCGCGTTGACCGTCCGCGGCAGGTCGACCCGAACGAGCCGGTTGTTGGCCTGGCCGGGGGTCATCTTCAGCGTCGCGGTCAGCGGCATCGTCAACCCGTTGCGCGGTGACCGTCTGGCGTTGCCCGCCGTCAGCGTCAGCTTCGGCTTGAACGGCAGCGCGGCGCAGTCGGCCACCTGGAAGCGCGCCGAGCGCGCGACCTCGGTGCCGGTCTGCGAGCCGATCACGCCGTCGACCGAGGCGCGCGAGCAGTTGGTCGGGTTGACCATGAACTGGTCGCGATCCATCGTCACGTTGAGCGTCCGCAGGTTCAGCGGCACGCCCTCGAGGATCGTCGGCATCGGGTCGGAGGCGATCGTCAGCGACGTGTCGTTGCGGTCGATCGCCACCGCCGCGCGCACCACGACGGTGCCGAGGTCGAACGGCCCGGCGATCGCCGGCACGACGATCGAGAGGCTGTACGGCGCGCCCTTGTACGGGCCGCCCATGTAGACGCGGCCGCCGAGGTGGTACGGCGAGGCGCCGGCGCCCGCGCCGACCGTTACCGACCCGACCCGCGACTGCTCGCCGCAGGCGCCGTTGGCGGCGGCGGAGTCGTCGCACAGCGGCACGTCGCCGACGCGCGCGAGCAAGCCCTTGGGCATCTCGACGCGCAGCGTGCGCAGCACCTGCGGCCCGCCGGCCCGCCGCAGCGTCAGCGAGAAGGCGCCCGACTTGCCCGCGACCGCGTTCTGCACGCCGGCGCTGAACGACGGCGCGAAGACGTCAGGACCGCAGCCCTCGATGTTGAACGTCGAGCTCGAGCTCACGACGGCACCGGTGTGGGCCGTGATCTCGGTCGTGGTCGTCTTCGGCCCGCACGTGGCCGGGTTGACGAGCGGCGCGCGGTCGCCGCCGCGCAGAGACATCCGAAGGTTGCTGAACGGCAGCTGCGGGTTGTTGTCGAAGATCGCCGTGATCTGCCCCGTCTGCGGATCGCGCAGCACGGTGCCCGGCAGCTTGATGACGATGCCGGAGCCGCGCGCCTCGATCAGCAGCCGGAAGAGGTTCCCCGGCTGCGGCGAGCGCAGGAAGACGTCGCCGACGAGCGGATTGGGGAGCAGCGGCGTGTCGATCGCGACCGAGCCGATCTTCGACGTCTCGGGGCAGACCGCGGCCTCAGCCGTGCCGAGCTTCGTCGCCGCGTCCGAGCAGCCGTCCAGACCCCACGCCGACGGCGGCGAGATCGCGACGCCCTCCGGCAGTCTGACCTGGACCTTTCTGACCGTCGGCGACGACAGCCCGTCCGGATCGTCGTTCTGCTTGACCTTCAGGTCGATGTCGAACCCGGCAGGCTCGTCAGGCCGCCCATGCTGCGGCTTGAGCTGCAGCCCGGCCTCGAATCTCAGCGCCTCGCAGCCGGTCGGCTGCGGCACCGGAGCCGAAGCCGTGACCCATCTGTCCTGGTCATACCAAGAACGAGCTCTCAACTCGGAGCGGAGCGACCCGTTACAGGCCGACGGCGCCGTCAGGAATGGGCGGCGCGGGTGAGGGTTCGTCGCTCCGGGCGCGCCGTTCGCGTCGAGGCGTTCGTAGTCATGCACCGGATCGGCGGGCACGCCCCAAAGGGTGAGCATAACGCCGCCGATGTCGGCGAAGCCTGTCGCGTTTCTGACCACCGCCCGGATGCCATAGTCGCTTTCACCACGCACACCGACGCGGATCTCCGTGATCGCATTGAAGACCTTGAACGCGAACGCCGCGGCATGGTTTCTGTCCGGCACGATGCTGAACACGGGGATCGGCGTCCACCCGTCGTAAGGGCCGTTCGCGGTACCGCTGCTGAGAACCCAAGCGATGCCAACCTGCGTGTCGGGTGGGCAGCCGTACCCATAGGGCACCTCGTCGTACAGCGTGCCTCGCGGGCACTGAGGCAAGACCTGCGGGTTGCCATAGAAGCCGACCGGGAGATCGAGCGTCATGTCTTTCATCGACGCGACGATCTCTCTCCCCTCGCGTGTCACCGTGCGGTCGAACGAGAAGAAGGTGGTCAAGTCGGGATGGGCCCCGGCCTGCGTCGCAGGCGTCAGCGCCGGCGGAGGCGGCAGTGGATCGCCGTTCATCATCGCGTTGAACCAGTCCTCCAGATACGGCGCCGGTGCGTGAAGCGTGGTCGAGAACGACTCCACGCCGAACTCGGCCTGCGCCGGCTGGGCCGCGACCAGCGCAGCGAGTGCCGCAAACGCTGCGACGAGCCACCGCACCGCTCGCCCACGTCCTTCGCGGGCCGATGTCCCGCTCGCCGCCATGCCCCTCGTCTCCTCGTCTCGTGCCGTGATCCGCGGCGATGTCCGCATCGACTGTCCGGCGAACGTCATCATCGTGCCCCCTTCGCTCTGGATGACAGACGCAGAACGAAGCCTCGGGACACCGTGCCAGTGGTGCGCGACGATCTCGCCTCGATGCGGACTCGCAGCGCGCCGGCCGAAGCCAATGCTCTCCGCGCCCGCCGCGTGAGCGCAACCCGGACCTTCGCGGTACCAGCCTTGTTCAACGCCTTAGCGGCGCGCGCACTCCTGACCCAGCGACCGCCCATGCGGACACGCAACGTGACGTTGACCTTGGCCTTCGTCGTCGTGCGGACGCGGACCACCGTCGCGCCGGTGCGCGCGAACCGCTTGCGCGCCGCGGTGCCGATCGGCTGCAGCCGCAGCGACGGGAGCGCGATCGCGGGCTCGTCGACATTGCCAACTCCGTCCAGCAACTCGCTGGCCGGTGTGGCGAAGTCCGGCACCGGCGCGGGCAGCACGCACGCAGTGCCTCTGCACGGGATCACCGGATCTTCTGGCAGCGGCGGAAAGCCGCCACCGCGGCGCGCAGTGTAGACGTCGTTCAGATCGTCAATGTCGTCATCGGCGAGCTGCTCGCGCGTGACGAAGAAGACGTCGATGCCGTCGTCGGAGCTGTCGCCGTAATGGCTGTTGACGGATCCGCGGCCGGACGAGATCAGGAGCGGCTCGTGACCGTCGAAGGCGTACACGTCGCGCACGCCGTTGACATCCGCCTCCACGAGCCGGTCCGCGGTCGTGAAGTAGACCTCGCCGTCATCGCTGAGGTTCCGGCCGACGATGCCGATGTTGAGCAGCGTGTCGGTCTCCGCCGCCGATCCGTCGGGGCGGCAAGAGGCGCAGAGCAGCTCGCCCTCCTGGGCGTCGTACCGGTAGACGACGCGATTGCCTCCCGTCAGCGCTCCGTTGACGGATGCAGCCGTCTCGAACAGCGCGAAGCGCCCGTCGCGCCCAACGCGCTCGATTCTCGGCGCGCCGCCGCCGAAGGCTGCGACCAGTCTGGTGCCACCCGTCTCGCTCCAGACGTAGCCGTTGAAGGTGCCAGCGTCGGCGGTCAATCTCTGGTTGGAGACGAAGTACACATGGGTGCCGTCGCCCGAGATCATCGCGCTGGAGATTGCGACGTTGGTGCCGCCGATCGACGCCGAGGTGACCTGGCTGAGTCTTCCGTCGGCGAAGGTGTAGCGATAGATGCCGCCACCTTGTGTCGCGTCGTCGGCGAGCATCTCGGTGCTGCTGAAGTAGACGGCGCTCCCATCCGGTTTGGCGCCGAGGAACCGCGTGGCGGTCGGGTGCGTGCCGGCCGGCGTGCCGCCGGACGCGGACCGCTGCGACGTCGTGTAGGCGATGGTCGTGTTCCCGTCGATGCGCGCGAACAGTCTGCCGAGCTGGGTCGGAAGCGCCGTCGCCTGCCAGAAGACGACCGAGCCGTCGTCGGAGACGTTGTGCATCCCGCCGTGGGGAAGGCGGACCTCGAAGGTCTGGACGGATGACATCGACGTGCGCTGGTCACTCTGCTGCGTCGCGGCGGGGGCGACCGGATCGTCATCCGAGTTGCGCGAGACGAGCGTGATGGCGCCGTCACGCCACTGATAGACCCCACCGTTGGTCGGAGCGTCTGGCGTGAGCGGATCAGCCTGTCGGAACGTGATGACGCTGAGATCGTTCGTAACGCCCGCCATGTATGGCTTGCTGCCGGCAGCGTCGTGTCCTGACTCCGCTGCGCTCACGAGCCGCGCCTCACCGGAGGAGATGTCGAGCAGGTAGAGATCCTGCTCCTCGTCCTCGTCGCGCTCCTCGAGCGCGTACGGCGTCTTCACGAGCGCAGTCGCCCCGTCGGACGACGTAGCGAGGACGACAGCCTCCTTGTTGGAATCGAGCCCCGACACGATGCGGGTCTTGGGCGTGACAGCGTCGTTCCACCAATGCGTCGCCGTACGCGACGCGCGGAGCGGCGTCCGCACGCCGAAGCTGTGCTGGCCTTCTACGGCGCCGTAGAGCGTGTAGTTGATGCTGCCGCCGTCGTCGGCGACCGCGAAGATGTCCTGCGCTGCCGAGGTGCCCTTCTGTGCCGGCGAGACACGCTCGTAGACTCGTCCGTCCGATCCGGGCTCCGCGGCGACGGCTCCCGTAGCGAGCGCCGAGGCGACGCCTGTGGCGAGCAGCGCCGAGCGCGCCGCCCTGACGGCAGCCGCCCGTGCGCCCGGCGCAGCGGGCACTGGCCGAACTGACGACCATCGTTCGTCCATCTCTCCTCTTTCCTCGTGCGACCGAATGGCGCCACAGGGTCGTGCGACCTTCCCCTGGTGCCCCTCGCGCCAAGCGTAAACACACACGGCTCCAAAGTCCAACAGGGGTCCGTCAGGCCACGACGAGATTCGTCGCATCCCCCGAGCCCCGTTGGTCTCGATCCCGCCAGACACGCGCACGGGGCGGCCGTCGGCCGCCCCGTACGTACTGCGGATGCTGAGTGAATCAGTCGCCGAAGCGGCCGGGGTCAGAGCTGGACCGGCACACCGAACTGGTCGACGACGTTGTAGGTGCCCACGACGGGCTGGCTGCTGCCGCAGAGCGAGCTGCCCGCGGTACGCGTGAGCGAGCCGCTGAGGACGACGTCACCCGACATCGGATCGTACAGCCCGCTGACCGCCCCCTCGAAGGTGCAGCTCAGGAGACCCCACCGGAGCGTGACGTTGATGTCCGAGAGCGTCATGTTGCCGGCACCGTCGATGTCGAGCGCCCACGGCAGGCCGTTCGCCGTCACGGTCGAGCTGCTGCCAAGCGTTCTGCAGCCGCTGAAGCTGGCCGCGGTGACGGGACCGCCGCCGCCGTTGCCGACGCCGTTGTCGTAGCCGACCACGCCGCTCACGGTGCTGCCGGTGCAGTGAGAGATCGAGCCGAGCTGGATCTGCGGCGAGACGAGCGTGCCTATGACCGGATCGCCGACGCTGATGCCGTCCAGCGCTGCAGCGTTGGCGGAGAACAGCATGACGCCAGCGGTGGCCGCCGCGAGGGCGGCGCCGAGGAACTTACGCATGAATTACACTCCTGATCGGCTCGTTCAATTGAACGAGCGACTATTCGATGGATTCGCTTGGAGCCGAGCGCACGGCAACATGCACGCCGCGCTTGCGACCCAGCGCATAACGTGTGAATCATCGACGCGCGCAACGGGCGCGCGCCCCCTTCACGACCAAGTCTGGTGCAGCTCCACCCCCGGAGCTGTCCGACCCCCTTTCCCCTTCGCGACCGTGACGCGGCGCAGATCTCTGGGTGGATGACCCTCTGCGGCCGGCGTCGGGACGACCATAAACCCTCGCCTTCCCAAAAGTCAACTGCAAGTTGCCTCATTCAGACGTTCTGTCGCGGCGGCGCTGAGGCGTCTCACCTTCACTTCATTAGATGGCGAAAGTGGAGTCATACGGCGCGCAGGCAGCTGAGGAGGCGTACTCTCGCGCGATGGGCCACATTCTCTTTGCGATACACGGCTCGCATCCGTGCGTCGCGGTCGAGCGGGCGCTGGAGCTCAAGCGCCAGCCATATCGCGTCGTCGAGCGGATCCCGGCCGTCCACGTCCCGCAGCAGTGGCTGCGCTTCCGGCAGATCACGGTGCCGGCGCTCGAGCTCGGCAACGGCGAGCGGATCGTCGGCTCGCGCGCGATCTTGCGCCGGCTCGACCAGCTCGTCCCCGCGCCGCCCCTCGTGCCGGCCGATCCCGCCGCGCGCGAGCGGGTCCTCGCCGCCGAGCGGTGGGGCGACGAGGTGCTGCAACCGGCCGTCCGCCGGCTGTTCTGGGTCGGCGTCGGCCGGCGGCCCGGGGCGTTCGCCTCCTACGCCGCCGGCTCGGCGCTGCCGATCCCGGACTTCGCGGCGCGCATGTCGCTGCCGTTCATCGGCCGCGCGGCGCGCTGGCGCCACGGCGCCGGCGACGACCGCGCGCGGGCGGACCTCGACGCGCTGCCCGGCTGGATCGACCGGATCGACGGCTGGATCGACGACGGCGTGATCGGCGGAGAGCAGCCGAACGCCGCCGACCTCCAGATCGGCTCCAGCCTCGGGATGCTGTCGACCTTCGCCGACCTCCGCCCGCTGCTCGACGCGCGGCCTGCCGGCGAGCTGCGCCGGCGGCTCTTCCCCGACTACGACGGGGAGATGCCGGCCGGGACCTACGCGCTCACCACGCGATCGGCACCCCTCGCGGCGAGCGCATGAACGCTGCCGCCCGTCCGGATCGCCGCGATCCGGACGGCGCGAGCGGACGCAGGAAGCGCCGGCGCGCTCTCAGGTGAGCGGCTCGCCGGCGCGACGGACGGCGTCTCTCTGCCCCACCGGCAGCGCCGCCAGCGCGTCGGCGAGGACGGTGCCGTCGGGCAGCGTCAGTCCGGGCTCCAGCTCCAGCAGCGGGACGAGCACGAAGCGGCGGCTCGTCACCTCGCGGTGCGGCAGCCGCAGCCGCGGCGACTCGTAGGGCTCGTCGCCGAGCAGCAGCAGGTCGACGTCGATCGGCCGCGGGCCGTGTCTGACGTAGCCGGGGCTGCTCTCGGCGGCCCGGCCCAGCTCCCGCTCGACCGCCTTGCAGGCGGCGAGCAGCTGCTCGGGCTCGAGCTCGGTCGCGATCCGCAGGCAGGCGTTGAGGAAGTCGGGCTGGTCGAGCACGTCGCCGACCGGCTCGGTCTCATACGTCGAGGAGGAGGCGAGCACGCGCACCCCGTGGGCCGGCAGCGCGGCGACGGCGGCCGCGAGGTTGTCGCGCGGCACGCCGACGTTGGAGCCGAGGCCGAGGTAGCCGATCCGCTCGGGCACGCGGCTAGCCGTCGGCCTCGCGGAAGACCTCGACCGAGACGTCCTCGACCGGCAGCGGGATCGGCGGCTCGGGCTTGGAGGCCTTCACCCACACGGTCTCCGCGTCGTACTGGTCGAGCAGGCGGTCGGCGATCGCGCTGCAGAGACGCTCGAGCGTTCTGTAGGAGCGCTGCTGCGCCACCAGCGCGACGACCTGGCAGACCTCGCCGTAGTCGATCGTGTCCTCGACACGGTCGGTGATCGTCGCGTCGCATTCGCCGACCTCGAGCCTGAGGTCGAGGACGAGCCGCTGCCCGACCTCGCGCTCGGCCTCGCTCACCCCGTGGTGGGTGAAGAGCGAGAGGCCGTTGACCTCGATCGTGACGACCGGCTCGGAGGCCTCGTCGTCGTCGAGGTCGTCCTCGAAGTCGTCGTCGTCGGCGCTCATGGTGCGCGCAAGGTAGCAGCAGCGACCGTCAACGCGTCTCTCAGCGGCGCGACGTCGTGGACGCGGAAGATCGTCGCCCCGCGCTCGAACGCGAGCAGGTTGGCGGCGACCGTCGCGGCCACCCGCGAGCCGACCGGGCGGCCGGTGAGCGTCCCGAGGAAGCTCTTGCGCGACACCCCGACCAGGACGGGCCGGCCGAGCGCGACCAGCTCGTCGATCCGGCGCAGCAGCTCGAGGTTGTGCGCGGTCGTCTTGCCGAAGCCGATCCCGGGGTCGAGCTGGATCCGCGTCTCGTCGACGCCCTCAGCGACGGCGAAGGCCATCCGCTCCTCCAGGAACGCCTTCACCTCCGAGACGACGTCGTCGTACCTGGGGTCGCGCTGCATCGTGCGCGGCTCCCCGCGCATGTGCATCAGGCAGCAGTCGAGGTCGGCGTCAGCGACGAAGCCGGCCAGCTCGGGATCGTGGCGGAAGGCGGTGACGTCGTTGACGTAGCTGGCGCCGGCCTCGCAGGCGGCGCGGGCGACCGCCAGCTTGACGGTGTCGATCGAGATCTGCGCCTCCGTCCCGCCGGCCGCGAGCGCCTCGATCACCGGGACGACGCGGCGCAGCTCCTCGTCCTTGGGCACCGGCTCGGCGCCCGGTCGCGTCGACTCGCCGCCGACGTCCAGGATCGCCGCCCCCTCGGCCTCCAGCTCGCGCCCGTGCGCGGCCGCCGCCGCCTCGTCGAACCACTCGCCGCCGTCCGAGAAGGAGTCGGGGGTCACGTTGACGATCCCCATGATGCGGAACGGCTCTGGCATGGCGGCGTCAGCGGCGCCGAGGCGCCAGCGGGGTCAGGCGAGCTCGGGTCTCTCCGGGAACTCGAGTCTGCCGCGCAGCTCGGCCGCGCCGCCGGCGAGGCCGGGACGGGGCAGCGGGCGCGGGGTGTCGCGGCCACGCTCGGGCGCGGTCGCCGACGGGACCTCCGGCGGCGGCGTCGCCTCGGCGCCGAAGACCTCCTCCTCGGAGCGGCCCTCCAGCAGCGCCTCGAACTGGTCCTTCTCGATCGTCTCGCGCTTGATCAGGATCTCGGAGATGAGGACCAGCGACTCTCTGTGCTCGGTGAGGATGTCCTTCGCCGACTGGTGGGCGGACTCGACGATGCGGCGGATCTCGTCGTCGATCTCGCGCGCGATCTCGTCGGAGTAGTCGGGCTCGGAGCTGAACTCGCGGCCGAGGAACGGCTGGCCGTGGTCGTGGCCGAAGACGCGCGGGCCGAGCTTCTCGCTCATGCCGAAGCGCATCACCATCTGCTTCGCCGTGCCGGTGACCTTCTCGAGGTCGTTGGAGGCGCCGGTGGTGATCTCGCCGAAGATGATCTCCTCGGCCGCGCGGCCGCCCAGCGTCATCGCCATCGTGTCGGCGAGCGCGGCGCGCGTGGTGAGGAACTTGTCCTCCTGTGGCATCGAGATCGTGTAGCCGAGCGCCTGGCCGCGGCCGATCACCGAGATCTTGTGGACCGGGTCGGCGTGCGGCAGGTAGTGGCCGACGATCGCGTGGCCCATCTCGTGGTACGCGGTGATCCGACGCTCCTCGTCGCTCATCACCCGCGTCTTCTTCTCCGGGCCGGCGATCACGCGCATGATCCCCTCTTCCAGCTCGACCTGGGTGATCTCGCGCTTGCCGGTGCGGGCGGCGAGCAGCGCCGCCTCGTTGACGAGGTTGGCGAGGTCGGCGCCGGTGAAGCCGGGCGTCTGGCCGGCCAGCGCGTCGACGTCGATCTCGCGCGCCAGCGGCTTGCCGCGGGTGTGGACCTCGAGGATCTTCGCGCGGCCCTTGCGGTCGGGGCGGTCGACGGTGATCTGGCGGTCGAAGCGGCCGGGGCGCAGGAGGGCCGGATCGAGGATGTCGGGCCGGTTGGTGGCCGCGATCATGATGATGTTGTCCTTCGCCTCGAAGCCGTCCATCTCGACGAGCAGCTGGTTGAGCGTCTGCTCGCGCTCGTCGTGGCCGCCGCCCATGCCGGCGCCGCGGTGACGGCCGACGGCGTCGATCTCGTCCATGAAGATGATGCAGGGCGAGTTCTGCTTCGCCTGCTCGAACAGGTCGCGGACGCGCGAGGCGCCGACGCCGACGAACATCTCGACGAAGTCCGAGCCGGAGATCGAGAAGAACGGGACGCCGGCCTCGCCGGCGACCGCGCGGGCGAGCAGCGTCTTGCCGGTGCCGGGCGGGCCGTAGAGCAGGACGCCCTTCGGGATCCGCGCGCCGAGCGCCTGGAACTTCTTCGGGTTCTCGAGGAACTCCTTGATCTCGTGCAGCTCCTCGACCGCCTCGTCGGCGCCGGCGACGTCGCGGAAGGTGATCTTGGGCGAGTCGACCGACAGCCTTCTGGCCCTGCTCTTCCCGAACGACATCACCTTCGAGCCGCCGCCCTGGACCTGGTTCATGAGGAAGATCCAGAAGCCGATGAAGATCAGGAACGGGAGCACGTAGGTCAGCAGGGAGAGCCAGCCGTTGCTCTTTCTCCCCTCGACGTTGTAGTCGACTCTCGCTCTGTTGAGCTCGCCGATCAGGGTGTTGCCGTTGTCGGGGACGTAGCCGACCTCGTGCTTCTGGTTGGCCGGCGCTCTGAGCGTCACCTCGATGGTGTTGTCCTTCGTCTTCACGAGCGCCGACTTGACGTTGCCCTCGGCGAGGTCTTCCTGGAACGTCGAGTAGTCGTACTTCGGCCCCGACTCACCGGTGTTGATGAGCCGATTTGCGAAAAAGGCGAGCACGACCACGATGAGGATCGGGAAGGCGGCGCTCTTGAAGAACCTGCTCATGAACTCGTTCCGGGCGCCCTCGGCGCCGATCTGACGGTGGACGGAGTGGTTAGCCTAGCACTTGGGTTTTCCCGCCCCCGCAGGGGTCGCTGTACCTTCGAGGCGGTTTTCTCCCTGCATCGGCATGGGTGCGGCCGGACCTGAGCGACCGGCCGCGGCAGGCGCCGAGGCGCCTACTCCGGCTTCAACGCGGCGACGTACGGCAGGTTGCGGTAGCGCTCGCCGTGGTCGAGCCCGTAGCCGATCGCGAACCGGTCCGGGATCTCGAAGCCGACGTAGCGCGGCGACAGGTCGACCTGCAGGCGGTCGGGCTTCGTCAGCAGCGCGCAGACCGACAGCGACGCCGGGCCGCGGGCGGTCAGGTTGCGCAGCAGGTACTGGAGCGTCAGGCCGGAGTCGACGATGTCCTCGACGATGATCACGTCGCGCCCCTCGATCGCCGCGTCGAGATCCTTGAGGATCCGCACCACGCCCGAGGACTGAGTCGCCGAGCCGTAGGAGGCGACCGCCATGAAGTCGACCTCGCACGGCACCTCGATCTCCCGCATGAGGTCGGCGAGGAAGAAGACCGCCCCCTTCAGGACGCACACCAGCAGGGGCTCTTTCCCGGCATAGTCGCGAGAGATCTCGCGTCCGAGCTCGCGCACGCGGTGGTGCAGGTCGTCGGGCTGGACGAGGATCTCGCCGATCGCCGTGTCTCGCATCGAAGCCATGTCGCCGCGCAGTGTAAGCAGCGCGCCCGCGGGACGCTGCGGCGGACGCTCAGCCCGCCGCGCGCGCCGACAGCCGCACCGCGGCCGTGGTCGCCGCCGTCACGCCGAGGCGGGCGGAGGTCGCCACCCCCGGCACCCACGCGATCTCGCCGTCGCTGACGACGACGGGGACGGCGCCGCGGCGGGCGCGCGGGACGCGGCGGGCGGTGAAGAGGTCCTGCAGCGACTTCGTGCCGCCGAGCCCGACCGGCGCCATCCGGTCGCCGTGACGCCACGCGCGCACGAGCAGCTCGCCGCCGAGCGCCGCGCGGTCGAGCACCCCGTCGGCGGCGGCGACCTCGCTCTCCTCGCAGCGGACCTCCCACCCGCCGAAGGCGACGGCGCCGGGCACCGGCAGCGCGACCGGCTCCGGCGCGGGCGGCGGCGCATCGTCGCGCGGCGGGCGCTCGGCACGCAGCAGCCCGTACTCGGCGACCGCGCGCACGCCGCCGCCGAGGTCGAGCGACGCGCTGCCGCGCCGTCTGAGCGCGGCGACGGCGTCGGCGCGACGGGCGGCGCCGGGGACCGGCCGGCCGGCGGCGTCGTCGGCGAGCCGCTGCACGACCAGCCGCCGCAGCGCCGGCGCCAGCGCGGCGAGGCGGTCGAGCGGGATCGTGCCGTCGTCGGCGATCTGCTCGGCGACGAGCGCGTCGAGCAGCTCGGCCTCGTCGCGCAGCAGCGCGGCGAGCCGCAGCACGTTCGCCTCGGCCGCCGGATGGAGGTCGCGCAGCGCCGGGACGAGACCGTGGCGGACGCGGTTGCGGGCGTATCTCGTGCCGGCGTTGGTCGCGTCGTCGCGCCACGGCAGGCCGCGCGCCTCGCACCACGCCGTCGTGTCGGCGCGCGTCAGCTCCAGCAGCGGCCGCACGAGCAGGCCGTCGCGCGGCGGCATGCCGAGCAGCGCGCGCCGGCTCGGCGAGGAGGCGAGCCGGTAGAGGATCGTCTCGACCTGGTCGTCGGCGGTGTGGCCGGCGGCGATCGCGGCCGGCGGATCGACGGCGCGCGCGAGCCGCTCGGCGGCGGCGTAGCGGCGCTCGCGCGCCCACGCCTGCACGTTGCCGTCGCCGGCGCCGTGGCGCGGTCGCTCGACCGCGAGCGGCACGCCGAGCCGGGCGCACAGCTCCGCGCAGTGGCGCTCGTCGTCGTCGGCCTCCTCGCGCAGGCCGTAGTTGACGTGCAGCGCCGTCACCTGCCCGGCGCCGGCGAGCAGGACGGCGAGGTCGAGCAGGCAGACCGAGTCGCGGCCGCCCGACAGCAGCACGACGACCGGCGAGCCGGCCGGCAGGAGGCCGCTCGCGCGCACACGCTCCAGTAGCTCGTCGCGCTCCATGGGGGCGAATGTAGCCGCCGCGCCGCCTCCGCGCGCGCGAGGAGACTGTCAGCGCGGCTCGGGCTGACAGCGCGCTCGGGCGCCGCATTGCGCGCACCGACCGCGTCAGATGAAATCGGCGGCGGGGCCGCGCTCGGAGGCCCCGCCGCCCGCGGGCGAGTCGGCCCGCCGCGTCGGCCGACGGCGCTCGTCGCCTCAGCAGCGGCGGCACCTTGCAAGCTGCACTCCCATCGCCGGTCCGCTGGACCGACGTTCGGGTGGCGGGCTCACTGTTCCGGCCTTGTGCTGTGCCATTAGGCCTACTCCCCGCCCGCGGGGGTGTCAACCGCCGCGGTCCGCCGACCCCGGCAGGCCCGCGCCGCGGCGGTCAGAGGGCCGCCGAGCGGCGTTCCTAGACCTTCAGGTGCGGGTAGTCGCGCTCGACCAGCTCGACGTAGCGCGCGAAGACCGGCTTGACGACCGGGATCAGCGCGAGCGCCGCCTTGATGTCGCCGCCGGTCTTGATCCGCCGACGGGCGATCGCCATCGCGATGTTCTCCTTGCCCTGGAAGTACTTGTTGGCCGTCTCGGAGGACATCTCCATGCGGACCTTCGGCTCCCAGTCGACGTCGTCGCTCCACTCCCACACGATGTAGCGGCCGTCCTCGCCCGAGCGCGCGGCGCGGACGTTGACGACGAGGTCGAGGTCCTCGAACTCGAACCGCTGCGGCACGTCCGCGTCGCGCAGCTGCGGCCCCATCTCGGGACCGTCCATCAGACCGAAGATCTGGTCGATCACCTCGCGGAACTCGCTCGGAGACCTGAAGCTGCTGCTGCCCATCCGGGACCTCCCGTTCGACCACGCCCGCCGCCGGGCTCCAGTGTCCGCGGCAGTCTATGCTCGCGGCCGGCATGGAGACGACGCTCCACATCCACCCGACCGCCGACCTGGCCGAGCGGGTCCTGCTGCCCGGCGACCCCGGCCGCGCGCTGCTGCTCGCGCAGTCGCTGCTGGAGAGACCGAAGATGTTCAACCACAACCGCGGCCTGTGGGGCTACACCGGCGCCGCCGCCGACGGCGCGCCGCTGACGATCCAGAGCACCGGCATGGGCGGCCCGAGCGCCGCGATCGTGGTCGAGGAGCTGGTACGGCTCGGCGCGCGCCGGATCGTGCGCGTCGGCAGCTGCGGCGCGCTGCGCGACGGCTTCGAGCTCGGCGACGCGATCGTGGCGACCGAGGCGATCGCCGGCGACGGCGCCAGCCGCGCACTGGGCGCCGGCGCGCGGGTCGCCGCCGACGGAGCGCTGACGGCGGCGCTCGCGGCGGCCGCGGACGCCAAGGGGGGCGCCCGGCGGGGAGCGGTGCTGACGACCGACCTCTTCTACGACCCGGCCGGCGCCCACGCCGACCCGTCGGCGGAGACGGCCGAGGCCGCGCTCGCGATCGAGATGGAGACCGCGACGCTGTTCCAGCTGGGTGCGCTGCGCGGAGTGCAGACGGCCTGCGCGCTGGTCGTCAGCGACCTGCTCGGCGCCCGGCGGGGCCGGATCGACGCCGACGCGATGGAGGCGGCGGCGATCCGCCTCGGGCGGATCGCCGTCACCGCGCTCGGCTGAGCGTCAGGCTCTTCTGGCTCTTCTCGCCGCCGCGCGTCTTCTGGCGGCGGCCGCGCGCGTGCGCGACGGCCTTCTCGACGCGGCGGCCGAGGTGACGACCGGCTGCGGCGCCGACGGCGTCAGCTGGTCGGCGAGGCGCGACAGCTGCGTCGCGAGCGCGGCGACCTGCGCCTCGAGCGCGTCGAGGCGCCGCTCGACCGCGCTTGCGCCGCCGAGCGTGTCGACCCGCTGCTCGACGCGGTCGAGCGCGTCCTCGATCCCCTCCAGCCGCTGCGAGACCGAGCGGACGCGGCGGGTCAGCTTCTCGAGGTCCGCGGCCGACGGCAGGTTGAGCGCGCCCATCGCGACCTCCTGCGCCGCGGCCGCCTTCTCGCGCGCGTCGAAGGCCCGCGTCAGCGCTCCGCTGACGAAGGGGCTCTCGAGCAGCTCCTGGGCCAGCTTGCCGAGGGCATCCTCCCCCTGCCGCGAGATGCGGGCTCGGAGGCCGTCGGCGGAGGTGTCGTTCGTCATCTGGTCGTCCTCTGCGGTCGGTCTGGCGCGGACGCGGCCGACTGTAGCGCAGCCCATCCGGCGGCTCGCCGGTCCGGGCCGCCGCGCCACGGCGGCCCGATCGCCACCCTGTGGACGCGAGACCGCAACGTCGGCCTTATGACGTTGTTAGACGGGTTGGTTACCCTCGCGCCACCGGGCGTGTGGTACTCAAGTCGGGGCGATGCGGCGCCGATGGTTCCGCGCCGTCGCGGACCGACCGGAACGCCAATAGCAAACACGCGGGTTCTTCTTTGCAAACGTCCAGAACAGCAGGTAGCTTCCGATGCGGTCGTCGCGACGGCGGCCGTGTGATGTGGCCGTTCGGACGGCCGTGCGGGAGGAGATTGTCGGTTCGATGAAGGCAACGAAGCTGCGCATCGCCTCGCTCGCCGCGGGCACGGCACTCATCATCGGTGGGCTCGCGTCCGACGCCGCGGCGGAGAAGCGGAGCGTCATCGTGAACCTGCTCGGCGGCAAGCAGGTGACGCTGACCGTCGACGTCCCGCCCGGCACGACGATCGACAAGAGCATCCTGCCCGACCTCGGACTCCCGGTCGTCTCGATCGTCGACCTCGGCAGCGTCGAGCCGCCGGCCGTGACGGCGCCCCAGACGCAGGCGCAGACGCAGACGGCCCCGCCGTCGACGATCACGACCACCCCGACGGTCCCGACGGCGCCGTCGACCACGACGACCCCGCCGTCGACCGGCACCACGACCGGCCCGACCCCGCCGACCGGCACCGGCACGACCGGCACCACGCCGACGACGACCCAGCCCTCCGCGGTCGGCGGCGTCGTCAAGCCCAGAGGCAAGGGCAAGGGTAAAGCGAAGGGTGAGGGTTCGGCCCAGGCCGTCCGCGGCCGCCGCGGCGCCGCGAACGACGACCCGGCGCTGACCGACGCCAACCGCGACGGCACGGCCACGAGAGGCGAGACGCCCGACACGCCGCCGCAGACCGACGGCGCGCAGCCGACGCCCGACACGCCCGGCTTCACCGTCGCGCCGACGCTCGACGCGCCGAGCGGCGTGCCGAACTTCTTCATCGAGCAGTTCCGGATCCCGCCGTTCCTGCTCCCGATCTACCAGGCCGCCGGCATGCAGTACGGCGTCCCGTGGCAGATCCTCGCGGCGATCAACGAGATCGAGACCGACTACGGCCGCAACCTCTCGGTCTCCTCCGCCGGCGCGCTCGGCTGGATGCAGTTCATGCCCTCCAGCTGGGAGGCGTACGGCGTCGACGCCAACGGCGACGGCATCAAGGACCCGTACAACCCGGTCGACGCGATCTTCGCCGCCGGGCGCTATCTCAAGGCCGCGGGCGCCGAGACCGACCTGCCGAAGGCGATCTTCGCGTACAACCATGCCGACTGGTACGTCGAGTCGGTGCTGCTGCGCGCGAGAGTGATCGGCGGCATGCCGGCCGATCTCGTCGGCTCGCTCACCGGCCTCACGCAGGGCCGCTTCCCGGTCGCCGCGCGCGCCACGTACGCCAACTCGATCGACACGAGAAGCGCGACGAGAAGAGTCGCCGGCTCCAACGCCGCCGTGACCGTCGAGGGCGACGCCGAGCGGCGCTCGATCAACATCTACGCCAGACGCGGCGCGCCGGTCGTCGCCGTCAACGACGGCACGATCGTCAAGCTCGGCGAGAACGAGCAGCTCGGCCGCTTCGTCGTGCTGCAGGACGTCTACGGCAACCGCTACACGTACAGCCACCTCGGCTCGGTCGCCGCCAAGCACCCGGTGCTGAAGGAGCGCGACCAGCAGCCGGCCGGCAGCGACATCGAGCAGCCGAGAAGAGACGCGGCGCCGACGCAGCCGGCCAGCGACGGCACGAGACAGGCCGCGACCGGCGAGGCGCGCGGCAGAGCCCGTCGGTCCGCCGCCAGAGGCGGCAGCGCCGGCCACGCCGAGCAGCGCCAGTCGAGAGCCGGGACCGACGCGCCCGCGGCGCCGGCGGTCGAGAAGGAGCGGCTGTTCGCGAACCCGTCGCGCCCGCAGGCGTTCGCCGCCGGCGGCCAGCACCAGATCCAGCAGATGGGCGAGCGGCTGACGACCTTCGACGGCTACTTCACCGGCCCGCTCGAGCTCGACCCCGACGACTACGTGCTGAAGCCGCTCGCGAAGGGCTCGACCGTGATCGCCGGAACCGTGCTCGGCCGCATCGACAAGACCGACGAGAGACTTGCGCCGCACGTCGAGTTCCAGATCCGCCCGGCCGGCCGCGGCGCGCCGCGGATCGACCCGAAGCCGATCCTCGACGGGTGGAAGCTGCTGGAGTCGACGGCGATCTACAAGGCCGGCAACGAGAACGCGCTGTTCGGCAGCGACGGCAGAGGCAGCCCGTCGATCGGCCAGATCCTGCTCATGAGCAAGGAGCAGCTGATGGCGCGGGTGCTCGCCAACCCGAACGTCGAGATCTACCAGTGCGGCCGCGACGACATCAGAGCCGGGATCGTCGACCGCCGCGTCCTCGCGACGATCGAGTTCCTCGCCGCCAGCGGCCTGAAGCCGACGATCAGCTCGCTCCAGTGCGGTCACGGCTACTTCACGAGCTCCGGCAACGTCTCCGAGCACTCCAGCGGCAGCGCGATGGACATCGCCGCGATCAACGGCATCACGATCACCCCCTCGACCCAGGGCGAGGGCTCGATCACCGACATGACGATCCGGCGGCTGCTGACGCTGCAGGGGACGATGAAGCCCCACCAGATCATCAGCCTGATGACCTACCCGGACGCCGACAACACGCTCGCGCTGCCCGACCACGGCGACCACATCCACGTCGGCTTCCACGCCGCCGGCGAGGACGGCGAGCTGCCGCGGATCCGGAACCTGATGAGACCGGATCAGTGGCCGAAGCTGATGCGCCAGCTGAGCGGCATCCAGAACCCGGTCGTGCCGCTGAGACCGTCGAGATACGCGATCAGGGACAGAGACGGCGAGTAAGGCAGGATCCGGAGGCCGCGCGCCGTCGCGCGCGGCCGGCGGCACGGAGCGGGCGCAGCAGCTGTTCCGCTTCGTGCAGTTCGAGTTCCCGTGGGCGCTCGGTCCCGCCGACGGCCGCTACGTCGTGCGCGCGCCCGGCGCGTCCGACGCCAGCCACGTGATCGTCGTCGCGACGCTCGGCGCGCCGGAGCGTCGCTGGCTGCGCGGCCGCCGCGGACGCGGCGAGGTCGCGCCCGAGCCCGACCCGACGCCCGTCGCGACCAGCCGCGTCACGATCATCGACGCGCGGCCGGCCGACGCCGCCGAAGCCGAGCGCTGGCTGGCCGCCGCCGACCAGGAGACGGCGCGCGACGGCCTCGGTGACCTGGGACGGCTCGTCCGCGCCCACCGGATCGCCGCCGCCGACCCCGGGGTGCCGCTCCCCCATCTCGGCCAGGCGCTCGTCGCCCGCGTCGGCGTCGGGGCCGGCGAGCAGGTCGCCGACGGCCGCTGGAGCGAGGCGCGCGAGCTGCCGCTGCCGGGCTCCGAGCGCCGCCCCAGACGGAGCGTCGCGCTGCGCCCGCAGGAGCGGCTCGCCGCGCTGCTCGGCGGCCGCTCGCGTCCGCTCGCCTGCGAGGAGCTCGCGCTGCGCGCCCGCCACGACCTCGACCACGGGCAGCTGCGCGAGGCGGCGCTGGAGCTGCGCTCGGCCTTCGACGCGGCGCTCCACGAGCTGCCGGCGACGCCGCAGGGCGCGCGGCTGTCCGAGCGCCTCGAGCAGCTGCGCGAGCTCGCCGGCGAGGTCGACGGCCTCGGCGACGCGGCGATCGCCGGCGTGCTCGGCCCCGACGCCGGCGAGACGCTCGAGCGCGCGCTCGGCCGCCTGGAGGCGGCGCTGCGCGCCCGCACCCTGATCGAGACGGAGGGTTAGCCGAGCGCCGTGAGCAGGGCGTCGAGCTCGGCGACGACGTCGCCGTCGAGCTTGACGACCGCGTCGCGGTCGAAGCGGGTCGGGCCCTGGGTGAGCAGCGCGACCTCGCCGCCGGCGCGGAGCGTCAGCGACGGCAGCTCGGCGACCGGATAGACCTCCAGCGAGGTGCCGATGCAGAGCAGCAGGTCGGCCCGCAGCGCGAGCGTCTGCGCCCGCTCCAACGCCTCCGGCGGCAGCAGCTCGCCGAACAGGACCACGTCGGGCTTGAGCGGGCGGCCGCAGTCGCAGCGCGGCACCCCCTGCACGTCCTCATCCAGCCGCCGCTGGACGTCGTCCAGCGGATAGCGGCGACCGCACGAGAGACACGAGGAGTGGGCGATCGTGCCGTGCAGCTCGATCAGCTCGGCCCCGCCGACCTCGCGTCCCGCGCCGCTGCCGGCGCGTTCGTGGAGGCGGTCGATGTTCTGCGTCACGACCGCGTCGAGCAGCCCGCGGCGCTCCAGCTCGACGAGCGCCTCGTGGGCGCGGTTGGGCCGCTTGTCGCGCAGCGACTGGAAGCGGTCGCCGTAGAACATCCAGAAGCGCGCCGCGTCGCGCCGCCAGGCGTCGATGTGCGCGACCTCCATCGGATCGACGTTCTCCCACAGGCCGGTCCGCGGCGTGCGGAAGTCGGGGATCCCGGACGGCACCGAGATCCCCGCGCCGGTCAGCGCGACGACCGAGCGGGCGGCGCGCACCCGCTCGGCGAGCAGCGCGACGGCGGCGGCCGGCTCGGCTCCCGCCGCCTCGAAGCCGCCCGCCGCGCCGCTCATCTCACTTCCCCTGGAATCTCGGGGCGCGCTTCTGCAGGAAGGCGCCGATGCCCTCCTTCGCGTCCGCGGAGGCGAAGACGATCGCGAAGCCCTTCTTCTCCTCCGCGACCCCGTCGTCGATGTCGGGGACGGCGGAGACGCGCTTGATCTGCTCGACCGCGAGCGGCGCCTGGCCGGCGAGCTTCCGCGCCCACGCGAGCGCGGTGTCGAGCAGCTCGTGGTCGGGCACGAGCCGGTTGACGAGGCCGAACTCGTATGCCTCCTCGGCCGACATCGGGTCGCCGACGAGGTTCATCTCCTTCGCCTTCGCCTCGCCGACGAGCCGCGGCAGCCGCTGGGTGCCGCCGAAGCCGGGGATGATGCCGAGGTTGACCTCGGGCTGGCCGAAGCTGGCCGAGGCGGCGGCGATCCGCACGTCGCAGGCCATCACGATCTCGCAGCCGCCGCCGAACGCGAGCGCGTTGACAGCCGCGATCGTGACGGTCGAGCTGCGCTCCCACGAGCGCAGCAGCTCGTGCGCGTCGTCGAGCAGCGCCCGGCCGGCCGCCTCGTCCATCTTCGCGAACGCCTTCAGGTCGGCACCGGCGCAGAACAGCATCGGGTTGGCCGAGGCGAGCACGAAGACGCGCAGCGACGGGTCGCCGTCGACCTGCTCCCACGCTCTGCGCAGCTCGCCGATCACCGTCGGCGAGAGCGAGTTGGCCGGCGGGCTGGCGAGCCACGCGATCGCGACCGCGCCGCGCGTCTCGAGCTTGATCGGCCCCTCCTCCCAGCCGGCGTCCGGCCGCGGGTAGGCGAAGAAGCCCTGGCCGCTCTTGGCCCCGAGCCGCCCCTGGGCGACGAGGCGGCGCAGGATCGCCGGCGGCGCGTAGTGCTCGCCCCACCGCTCCTGCGCCTGCTCCAGGCGCGCGAGGACGGCGTCGAGCCCCTCCTGGTCGGCGCGCGCGAACGGCGGCGGGATCACGCCGGCGCCGGCCATCATGCCGGTGTCGATGTCCTTCGTGGAGGCGATCCCCTCCTCCAGCACGAGGCAGGCCTCGACCAGCGCCTTCAGCTGGAAGCGGTCGACGACCTCGGCGACGTCGATCTCGGCGTCGCCCGCCGGCGCGGTGGGGGTCGGCGCGCCGCCGCCGTGCTCGTAGAAGCCCGTGCCGGTCTTGGCGCCGAGCTCGCCGCGCTCGATCCGCTCCAGCATGCCCTCGTGGAGCGGGAAGCGGTCGCCGAAGCTGTCGTTGAGGTAGCGGCCGACGTGCCCGACGGTGTCGAGGCCGAGCAGGTCGACGAGGAAGAACGGGCCCATCGGGGTCGCTCTCGCGTCGGTCATCGCCCTGTCGATCGCCGCGATCGAGGCGCCGCTCTCCTGCTGGAAGCGGAAGACCTCGCCGAAGGAGCTGTTGAGGATGCGGTTGACGACGAAGCCGGGCGCCTCGTCGCAGCGGATCGCGCTCTTGCGGATCGCCTGTGCGAACGTCATCGCCGCCTGCGTCGTCTCCGGGGAGGTCTCGATCCCCTCGACGACCTCGATCAGCCGCATGACCGACGCCGGGTAGAAGTAGTGAAAGCCGACGACGCGGTCGGGGCGGCTGGTCGCCTCGGCGATCTCGCTGATCGGCAGCGCCGAGGTGTTGGAGGCGAGGATCGCATGGCCGGGCGTGACGTCGTCGAACTCGGCGAAGACCGTCTGCTTCAGCTCGATCTGCTCCGGGACGGCCTCGATCACGAAGTCGACGTCGCCGAACAGGTCGTAGTCGGTCGTGCCGGAGATCAGCGCGAGGCGCTCCTCGACCGCCTCCGGCGCCAGCTTGCCGGCGTCGACCTGGCCCTGCCAGATCGAGCGGGCCTTGGCCAGCCCCTGGTCGACGAATCTCTGGTCGACGTCCTTCAACACGACGGGTATGCCTGCCGAGGCGATCGTGTACGCGATCTCCCCTCCCATCGTGCCGGCCCCGACGACCGCGGCCTTGAACACGAACATGCTTGCCCTTCCTCGGATTTGGATCGCAGGCGATTGTATGGACGGCCGCGCGCTCGGAACCCCAGGAGCGGGCCGGCCGGATCAGCCCAGCTCGCGCGCGAGCCGCTCGAGCGTCCGCCGCAGCGAGTCGCGCAGCGCGCGCCGTACGAACAGCGGGTCGGCGACGACCATGAACGGGCTCCTGCGCAGCAGCGCGTAGTCGAGCTCGAGCGCGACGCCGACGCGCGCGCGGCCGTCCGCCGCCGCGTCGACGGGCGCGAAGGCGAGCCGCTGGACGCCGCTGAGCTGGCTGTCCTGCTGCTCGACGACCAGCTCCGCGCCGGGCTCGCGGCGCAGGACCTTCTCGGTCACGCGGCCGCGGCCGCCGGGATGCGACTCCCATACGAGCCGCGCGCCCGGCTCGGGCCAGTCGGGGTCGAGCTCGACGACGCGCTCGAAGCCGTCGAGGAACGCTCCCCAGCCGGCCGGGTCGGCCCACAGCCCCTCGACCGCGGCGGCCGTCGAGCCCAGCTCGAGCGCGGCGCGCGCCTTCCCCATCAGACGCTGCCCTCGACGCTGCTCTGCATGCGGAATCGGCGCACGGGGCAGGGATGTTCGCAGAGCCGGCAGCCGCAACTCGTCCCTTCCGCGGGTGTTCGAGCAGCGCGGGACCGGAACCCGGAGCTTGGAGGACCGACACAGATGCAACGACGAGTGGCGCACGTCGCCGTCGCGGCGGTCGCGGCGACCGCGGCGTTCGCGACCGCGGCGCAGGCGGCGAGCCCGACCGTCACGACGCGGACGGCCGGCACGGTCAGACAGACGGCGGCGACCCTGCGCGGCACCGTCAACCCCCACGGCACGCCGACGACCTACTCGTTCCAGTGGGGCACGTCGGCGACGTACGGCCAGCAGACGCCGAACCGCTCGGCGGGCAGAGGGACGGGCGGCAGAGACGTGAGCGTCCGCGTCGGCGGGCTGGCGCCGGGGACGGTCTACCACTACCGGATCGTCGCGACCAACGCCGACGGGACGACCGTCGGCAGAGACCGCACGTTCAGAACGGCGCTGCCGCCGGCGACCCCGCCGGCGATCCTCGGCACCGCGCCGTTCGCGCCGTACGCCAACAGCGTGACGCTGACGGCGCTGCTCAACCCCGGCGGCGCGCAGACGACCTACAAGTTCCAGTTCGGCACCACGAACGCGTACGGCGCCGAGACCTTCGCGGCAACCGTGCCGGCCGGCGTCCAGCCGGTCTCGGTCAGAGTGCCGCTGAGCGGGCTGCAGGCGCGGACGACCTATCACTTCCGCACGATCGCCTCCAACCGCAGGGGCACCGTCGTCGGGCCCGACACGACCTTCACGACCGGCCCCTTCCCGCCTGCGCGGCTGGGCGCCCGCACCCAGCCGACGCGCCAGCGCCGCTCGCACCCGTACTTCATCACCCGCGGCGTGCTGCGGCTGGCCGAGGGCGTCTCGGTCGCCGACGGCTGCAACGGGATCGTCGGCGTCCGCTTCACCAACGGCAGACGGACCGTCGCCCACCGCCGCATGAGACTGGCCAGCGGGCACTGCAGCTACCGCCTCCGCATGCGCGCGGTGCCGCCGCGCGGCAAGAGCAAGCTGCGGGTCCACGTGCGCTTCTACGGCAACGCGATCCTCACGCCGGCAGACGCGCGCACCTACCTCGTCCGATTCCGCTGACCGGCGAAGCACGGCCCCGGGGCGGCGCCCCGGGGCCTTGTTCACCACACAAGCGTGGGAAAGGCGGCGCTACGCGGCGGCGGGTGCCTCGGCGCGGCGCGGCAGCAGCGTCTCGCGGGCGATCACGAGGCGCTGGATCTGGGCGGTGCCCTCGTACAGCTGCATGATCTTCGCGTCGCGCATCAGCTTCTCGACCGGGTACTCCTTGATGAAGCCGTAGCCGCCGTAGATCTGGACGGCGTCGGTCGCCACTCTCATCGCGGTGTCGGCGGCGAAGCGCTTCGCATGCGAGGAGACGAGCGTGTTGCGCTCGCCGTTGTCGAGCTGCGTGGCGGCCTTCCAGGTGAGGAGGCGGCTCGCCTCGACCTCGGTCGCCATGTCGGCGATCATGAACTGGATCGCCTGGTGCATCGCGATCGGCACGCCGAACTGGACGCGCTCCTTGGAGTAGTCGATCGCGAACTCCATCGCGGCGCGCGCGATGCCGGTCGCCATCGCGGCGACGCCCGGGCGCGTGCGGTCGAGCGTCATCATCGCGAGCTTGAAGCCCTTGTTCTCCTCGCCGATCAGGTGGTCGGCGGGGATCTCGACCTCGGGGAAGGTGATGGTCGCGGTGTTGGAGGCCCGCTGGCCCATCTTGTCTTCCTTCTTGTCGACCACGACGCCCGCGTCACGCGGGACGATGAAGGCCGAGATGCCGCGGTGGCCGGCGTCCTTGTCGGTCTTCGCGTAGACGGTGTAGAAGTTGGCGTAGGTGCCGTTGGTGATGAAGCACTTGGAGCCGTTGATGACCCACTTGTCGCCCTTCTTGACGGCAGTGGTCTTCATCCCGGAGACGTCGGAGCCGGCGTCGGGCTCGGTGAGGCAGAAGGAGGCGAGCAGCGGCTCCTCGGTCAGGCGGCCGAGGTACTCCTTCTTCAGCTCGTGCGAGCCGCCAAGGATCAGCGGCGCGGTCGCGAGGCCGTTGCAGCCGACCGAGGTCTGGATGCCGGAGCAGCCCCAGGCGAGCTCCTCCTCGATGATGCAGCCGTCGAGGTAGCCGAGCCCCACACCACCGTACTCGGCCGGGATGTGGTTGTTCATCAGCTGGAGCTCCCAGGCCTTCTTGATGATCTCCTCGGGCCAGGTGCCGTCCCTGTCGTACTCCCAGGCGACCGGACGCATCTCGTTCTTGGCGAAGTCGTGCGCCATCTCGCGCAGGTTCTTCTGCTCGTCGGTGAGCGTGAAATCGACCACGTGATTGCTCCTTGAAGCGGTGCGGTGTTCCGCGTGCGTGACTCCGACGCTTGCGGACAGCAGATTGACTGGTCAGTCAACGACTGGCGCAAGGGTAGCGGACGCCCTGCGACGGAACAACAGAGAGCCGAGGCCGGCGGGCCGGATCCGCCGTGGCGGCGGCGATCGGGCGCGGGTCAGCACGGTGACGACCGCCGCGACCGCGAGCGGCGGCGCGACCGCGGTCGGCAGCGCGAGCCGGCGGCTGACCGCCCGACCGGCGGGGTACGCTGCCGACATGGCTGAACTTCGCCGCTTCGAGCTCGACGAGCTGCTCGTCCGCCCGGGCACCTACTTCAACCCGCAGACCGAGGTGCTCGTCGTCGTCGACGACTCACCGGAGATCGACCAGGCCGTCTTCAACATGGAGGAGGCGGAGGGCGCCGACTGGGTGCTCGTCTCCGACGAGTCGCCGATCGACGAGGCCGAACGCGACGAGCTGCTCGAGCGCTTCCAGGTCACCTACCACGCCGGCGCCGCCAACGCGATCACCGACGACGGCGACGAGGTCGTCGACGAGCTCGAGGACGACGACCAGGAGGTCGGGCGCGAGTAGCGCCCGCGGGCGGCCGCGCACGGGCGCGGCCCGCGCCGATCGGCGTCGTCGTCACGCGAACGCGAAGGCGAGCGCGACGACCGCGTAGACGCACAGCAACTGGACCCCCTCGAACCAGGTCGACTCGCCCTCGGCGGTGACGTGGTTGGCGATCAGCACCGCGAGCAGGAAGGCGCCGAGCTCGAAGCCGTTGAAGACGAGCGGCATCGGCCCCGGCCCGAGCACGAACGAGACGAGGACCAGCACCGGCGCGACGAACAGCGCGATCTGGGCGCTCGAGCCGATCGCGATGTTGACCGACAGGTCCATCTTGTTCTTGTGGGCGACGAGCACCGCGACCCAGTGCTCGGCGGCGTTGCCGACGGTCGCGACGACGATCGCGCCGACGAAGAACTCGGTCAGGCCGATCGAGGTCGCCGCCTCGGAGATCGAGCCGACGAGGATCTCCGACATCACCGCGACGGCGACGCCGGCGAGCGCGAGCGCCCCGACCGATCTGCGCACGCTCCACGGCTGCGCCTCCTCCTCGTCCGGCTCGTGCGGCGGGTTGAAGAGGCTGCGATGGGTCTTCAGCGAGAAGACCAGCCCGGCGCCGTAGGAGGCGATCAGGACCAGCGCGACGACGAGCGAGAGATGCTCGACGTCACCGTCGTAGGCGACCCGCTCGGCCCCCGGGCTCGGCAGCCCGGAGCCGTTGATCCCCTCGAAGATCGCCGGCATCACGAGCGCGACCGCGGCCAGCAGCAGCATCGACGACTGGGCGCCCGCGGCGACGCGGTTGAACTCCTGCTTCTCGCGCCCAAGGCCGCCGACGAACATCGACATCCCGAGCACGAGCAGGATGTTGCCGATCACCGAGCCGGTCAACGACGCCTTGACGACCTCGTGCAGGCCCTTCTCCAGCGCGAAGAGGGCGATGATCAGCTCCGGCGCGTTGCCGAATGTGACGTTCAGCAGGCCGCCGACCCCCGGGCCGGAGCGGGCCGCGAGCTCCTCGGTCGCGCGGCCCATCAGCGCCGCGGTCGGGATCACCCCGAGCGCGGAGGCGAAGAAGATCGCGACCGCCGAGACGCCGGCGAGGTCGAGCACGATCGCCAGCGGGATGAACGGGACCAGCAGGTAGGGCCAGCCGTCGCTCGACAGCAGGAACGCCCGCGGGCCGGCACGTCGACCGGAGGTTGCGCCCGTCACAGGGCGAAGCTACCCCGGCGCGGCGCCGGTCAGACCCCGCGGCGAACGGCCGGAGAGCGGCCGTAAGCGGTGGTGCGCACGACGGGGCGGCTCCGCAGCGGAGCCGCCCCACGCGGATTCAGGCGGGGGTCGTCAGCCGCCGAGGAGTCTGGAGCACTCCTGCGCCTTCTCGACGTCCGCGCCCGCGTCGGCGATGCATCTGGCGTAGTCGCCGGCGCCCTCCGGCGTCGCGCTCCCGCTGTCGGCGCCGCCGAGGCCGTCGAGGCCGGAGCTGCCGAGCAGCGCGCCGAGACCGGCGAGCAGCTCGTCGAACGGCCGCGTTCTGTCGGGCGCGGCTATCGACTGCGGCTCGTTGAGGTCGGCGAGCTCCAGCACGAACGAGACCGTGCCTCTTCTGTCGTCTCTCGGCTCGACGACGAGATCGACCTGCAGCTTGCGCAGCGTCTTGTCGTCCTTGCCGGTCCAGACGTCGACCTCGGCCGATCTGACGGCCTCCTCGATGTCGGCGCGCGTGTCGGCCGGCAGCGATCTCGGCACCTCACCCCCGGTCACGCCGGAGAGGCCCTGTCTGTCGGCCTCCGCCAGCACTCTGTCGATGCTGTCGAGCAGCGCGGCGACGTTGACCTCGCCGGTGATGTGGTAGGTCTCGGCGCCGCCGACGCTCTCCTCCCCGGCGACCTCGGGATCGTCGATCCAGCTCTGCGGGTCGAGGTCGGGGATCGACAGTCTGCCGGCGGGATCTCTGCTTCTCTGCGCGCTCTCGAGCAGCTCGGCCGGCAGCTCGTAGGCGTTGCCCTCGACCTCGAGGAACAGTCTGTCGCTCGTCGAGACGGCGCCGGCCGTGAAGCTGCCCTGGGCGCCGAGTCTCGCGTCGATCGAGAGGTCGAACTTCGGGTAGGCGTCGTCGCCGACGTTCTCGAACGGGCCCGCGAGGCCGAGCGAGAACGCCTGGCCGCCGGCGTCGACCGCGAGCGAGAGCGAGATTCTGCCGCTTCTGACGTCCTTGGTGCCGGTGAAGGTGTCGTTCAGCAGCGTCCGCGCGTCGGCCGAATCGCCCCCGCCGCCGCTGCCGCCGTCGTCGTCGCCGCCGCACGCGGCGAGCGTGAGCGCTGCGATCGCGGCGAGCAGCAGCGCGACAATCGCGCGTGCTCGGTGTTGCGGGGCACGATGGGTCACGTGCAATCTCCTTCTCACTGGTGGCGGCGGGTCGGCCGGGGCGTAACACTCGTCCGCGTGCCTCCCCTGCGCTTGCTGTCTGCATGCATCGTCGCAGGTGCACTGCTTTCGAGTTCCGCTTCCGCCGTCGCCGCGCCGGTGCTGTCGATGGACCGCGACGGGACGGTGCGCCGCGTGAACGACCCGGCGCTGCCGCCGCTGAACAGCCCGCTCGGCGAGCTGCCCGCGCTGCGCAAGGCGTACGGCGGCCCGCAGGCGCGAGCCGCGGCGACGACGACCACGCCGAGGCTGCGGCGGACGGCCCAGCGCAACGTCACGAGAGCGCTCAGGGGCCTGCTGAAGCGCAGACAGGTGACCCGCGCCGTCTACAACGGCCACAAGAGGACGCTCGACGACGCCGTCGCGACCGCGGCGCGGCTCGGCGGCACCCGCGGCGCCGCGATCCAGAGCGTGCTCAACAACACCAGCCACATGGCGAGCAGCGGCAACCTCACCGCCAGCCGCCTGCCGGCCGCCTTCCTCACGCTCAGACGCAACCGCGAATGGTGGACCAGCGGGCGGCTGCTCAGCTACGGCCAGCGGGTCGAGTTCAACGACAGCGAGCTGGTCTGGCAGTACTACCCGGGCGAGGGGATCCAGCTGCAGGTGCTCGGCACCTTCGGCAAGGCCAACGGCCTGTGGATGTCGAAGGATCGCGACAAGCTCGGCAACCTGCTCGACGAGATGAGGGCGCTCGCCTCGACGCGCGGCGGCGCGCTCGCCTGGGAGTACTACTTCTACTTCGGCGGCGGCAAGCCGCCGTGGGCGAGCGCGATGGCGCAGGCGACCGGCCTGCAGGTCTACGCGCGCGCCTCCCAGCTGCTGCGCAAGCCGGCCTACCTGGAGACCGCGAAGAAGGGCGTGCGGCTGTTCGGGGTCGGCGCGCCGGCCGGCGTCGGCGTCAAGACGAACGCGGGGCGGCGCTTCCTGCTGTACTCCTACGCGCCGAGCCAGCAGGTGCTCAACGGCTTCGTGCAGACGCTCGTCGGTCTCAACGACTACTGGGCGATCTCCAGAGACGCCCGCGCCCGCCGGCTGTTCCGCGCCGGCGAGCGGCAGGCGCGGCTCGACCTCGCCGCGAGCGACACCGGCGCCTGGTCGCTCTACCAGGTCGGCGGCAGCGAGGCCGACCTCGGCTACCAGGAGCTGGTCACCGAGTTCATCGGCAACCTCTGCGACCGCAGCAGAATCGCCTTCTGGTGCGAGGCCGACAGACGGTTCTCGCGCTACCTGAAGGAGCCGCCGACGCTGCAGCTGATCACCAGACGGGTCCGCGCCGGCGCCCAGACGCTCGTGCGCTTCCGCGTCTCGAAGATCTCGAAGGTCGGCCTGACGATCCGCACCCCCTCCGGCGCCACGTCGCTCAGCACCAGCGCGACCGTCTCGCGCGGGCCGCACGGCTACGCCTGGAAGGTCCCCTCGACGCCCGGTACCTACGACGTCGTGCTGACCGGCACCGACCTCGCGGGCAACGACGGGCGCGAGACCTTCACGCTGACCGTCCTCGGCAGGGCGAGAACGTAGCGGCGCCGTCCGCCGGCGCCCGCCCCCGCGTAGAATCGGGTGGGTGTCCGACGCCGCGCCGCAGACCTCGATCGGGACGTCGCCGTGCTGACCCGCGTCACGCGCGCGTGGCGGACGCTCGTGCCCGAGGAGCGCCTCGCCGCGTTCGCCTCGCTGCTGCTGTTCGTGACGATGTTCCTGCCGTGGTACCAGCTGAACGCCGTCGTCAACGACAGAACCGGCGGGAGGCTGCTCGGCAACGACCTGACGGCCTTCGGGGTCTTCTCGTTCGTCGAGGCGGCCGTCCTGCTCGTCGCGATCGCCGTGCTCGCGCTGCTGTTCGCGCGCGCCGAGGGACGGGCCTTCCACCTGCCCGGCGGCGACGGCACGATCGTCACGATCGCGGGCGGCTGGGTGGTGCTGCTGCTCGTCTGGCGGCTGTTCGACAAGCCCGACGTGAGCGGCTCGGGCGTCGGCAACGTCGGGATCCAGTGGGGGATCTTCTTCGCGCTCGGCGCCGCCGGCCTGCTGACGCTCGCCGGCACGCGGATGCGCGCCGCCCACCGGCCCGAGCCGGGCTCGGCATCCGGCGACGCCGAGGACGGCCCCGACTTCGTCGACGCCGAGCAGCGCGCCCGCCGGCGCCGCGCCGCGAGCGCCGCGCCCGGGACCGAGCTGACGCGCCCGCTGCCGGCCGAGCCGGCGCCGGCCGATGCCGACCGCAGCCGTCCGGCGCGCCGCCGCGCCCGTCCCGCGCCAGCCGCGGCGCCCGCGCCGCCCGCGCCGAGCGACCGCGGCGAGCGGCCGCGCCGACGCACCTCCTCCACCCCGCTCCCGCCTCCGCCCGCGACCGAGCGACTGCGCGACCGGCCGACCGAGCGCCTGCCCGAGCCGCCGACCGAGCGCCTGCCCGACCCGCCGACGGAACGGCTGCCCGACCCGCCGACGGAACGGCTCGACCCGCCGACCGAGCGCTACGACGAGCGGCGCGCGCGGCGCGGCGAGAACCCGCAGGCCGAGCGGCTGTTCGACGACCGCTGAGCGGCCGGCCGACGTCGCGCGGTCCTACTCCTCGCCGTCGAGCAGCCGCCGCTCGACCGCCCAGCGGCTCAGCTCGTGGCGGTTGGAGAGCTGCAGCTTGCGCAGCACGGCCGAGACGTGCGCCTCGACCGTCTTGACCGAGATCCCCAGCCTCAGCGCGACCTCCTTGTAGAGGTAGCCGCGCGCGATGTGGCGCAGCACCTCGCGCTCGCGCTGGGTCAGCTGGTCGAGCTCGGGATCGGCCGCTGCCGCGGCGCCCGTGCCGCCGGCCGTCGACGCCGCGCCGGACGCGGGGACCCCGCCGCCGTCGCCGCCGGCCGCGAAGGCGTCGAGCACGAAGCCGGCCAGGCGCGGCGAGAAGACGGCGTCGCCGTCGGCGACCCGCTCGACCGCCTCGACCAGCTCGTCGGCGGCGATCGTCTTCGTCACGTAGCCGCGCGCGCCGGCGCGGATCACGGCGATCACGTCGTCGGGCGCGTCGGAGACCGACAGCGCGAGGAAGCGGACCTGCGGGCGCCCGGGCGCGGCACGGCGGATCACCTCGACGCCGCCGCCGTCGGGCATGTGGACGTCGAGCAGGACGACGTCGGGCGCCAGCGCGGCGATCGCCGCGACCGCCTCCTCGACGCCGTCGGCCTCGCCGACGACCTCGACCCGCGCGCCGAGCTCGGCGCGCACGCCAGCGCGGAAGAGCGCGTGGTCGTCGACGATCAGCACGCGGGTCACGACGGCGCTCCCGCCGCTCCGGCGCCGCCGGGCCGCGCCGCCTGCGTCGGCGGCGCCCCGCCGCCGGCCGTCTCCGGGGAGGCCGCCCGCTCGACCGTCAGCTCGACCTCGGTGCCGGCCCCCGGCGCGCTGTGGACGACGGCGCGGCCGCCGTGGCGCTCCATCCGCCCGACGATCGACTCGCGCACGCCGCGGCGGTCGGCCGGGACGGCGGACGGGTCGAAGCCGACCCCGCGGTCGCGCACGAACGCCTCGACGCTCCGCCCGCCGACCTCGACGTAGAGGTCGATCTGCTCGCTGCCGGCGAACTTGGCCGCGTTCGCGATCGCCTCGCGGGCCGCGCCGACGAGCGCCGCGGTGCGCTCGTCGAGCGGGCAGTCGCCGACCGCGACGACCTCGACCGGGACGCCGTGGAGCCGCTCGAGCTCGGCCGCCGCCTCCTCCAGCGCCGCGACGACGCTCTCCCCCGCCGGCTTCGCCGGGCGGTCGTTCAGCCAGCTGCGCAGCTCGCGCTCCTGGCGGCGCGCGAGGCTCGCGACCTCGCGCGGGTCCGACGCCCGCTTCTGGATCAGCGCGAGCGTCTGCAGGACCGAGTCGTGCAGGTGGGCGGCGACCTCGGCCCGCTCCTGCGAGCGGATCCGCTCGGTCCGCTCGTCCGCGAGCGAGCGCGCCATGCGGCCGAGCCACGGGCCGAAGACGAGCGCCGCGGCGGCGGCCAGGACGACGATGCCGCCGATCGCGTTGCCGACCGCCTGGGCGGTGCCGGTCGAGCGCAGCAGCACGTAGGCGGCCGCCGCGACGAGCGCCGCGCCGAGCACCGTGCGCCGGCCGTCGGCGCCGCGATCGCCGCGCAGCCGGTCGCGCAGTCCGCGCAGCGGGTGGCGCAGCTCCGCCGGCGTCCAGGCGGCGGATTCGTCGGCCTGGCGCACGATCAGCGCGACGCCGGTCGAGCCGAGCAGCAGCGGCCACACGAGCTCGTCGCCAAGCCACAGGCCGAGCTCGCGCAGCGCCAGCAGGCCGGCGAGCGTAAGCAGCGCGACGCCTGCGATCTCGCGCGAGAGGCCGCTCCCGCGCAGGTCGCGCAGGCGCCAGCCGCCGCCTGCCGCCGCGCCCGCCTCGACCGGCAGCAGCGCCCAGCCGAGCGCGTAGATCGCGATGCCGACGCCGCCGAATGCGGCGAGCACGACCATCGCCACCTGCACGTACGGCGCCGGCACCCCAAGGTGGCGGGCGATCCCGGTGCAGACGCCCGCGATCGCGCCCTCGTCCGGCAGGCGGCGCAGCGGCGGTCGGGCTCGGTGCTCCGACATCGCGCTCATGATCCCACGCGTCCGCGTGACCGCCGGGCTCACCGCCGGCGGCGGTCGCGCAGGCCGCTGGCGAGCAGCGCCGCGCCGATCAGCGCCAGCAGCGCCGGAGCGACGGCGCCGGCCGACAGATCGACCTCGTCGAGCGCGTCGAGCAGCAGCGCGACCCCGAACAGGACCAGGCCGAGGCCGGTAACCAGCGACGGCAGATGCGGCTCGCGCCCGCTCATCGCAGCACCCCCGCGAACGGGCCGGAGCCGGGCAGCGTCCGCTGCGACCACTCCCAGTCGTCGTCCTGGCCGGGCCGGTCGCCGACGGCGATGACGCCGACGCCGACGTGGGCGTCGATCTCCAGCCGGCGGTCGCCGTCGCCGACGACGATCGTGCGCTTCACGTCGACGCCGCCGGATGCCTGCCCGTCCCGACGCGTCCGCGTGCCGCCGGCGTCGAGGAAGCGGCCGTCGTCGGCGACGATCTCGATCATGCCGACGTCGAGGTCGGCCTCGACGCGGGTCGTCCCGCGCGCCAGCTCGATGCCGCGCAGGTCGAGCTGCAGGTGGCCGACGCCAAGCTCGTAGCGGCCGCGCAGGTCGTCGCCGTGCAGCACGCGATGGTCGCGCTCGCCGATGCCGCTGTTGAAGCTGACGCCGGCCGCGGCGGTGCCGCCGAGCAGCAGCGCCAGCACGATCCCGAGCGGGACCAGCGCCCGCGCGCCGCCGAAGAAGGAGCTGACGACGAGCGCGACGCCGGTCGCGACGATCGCGAGCGCGGCGACGCCGCCCCAGCCAAGGTCGACCGCGCCGGTCGCGTCGAGCGCGCCGACGATGCCGACGACGACGCAGACCGCGCCCGCGGTGATCGCCGTCACCGCGAACGAGCCGCGCCGCCGCTCCGGCGCCGGCGTCGCGCCGTCGGCGAGGCCGCCCGGGAGGTCGCCGGCGGCGCCCTCGCCTCCCGCGGCTGCCGCGGCGGCGCCCGTGCCGGCCGGCGCGCCGGCGTCGTCGCGGTCGCGCTCCATCACGAACCAGACGACGGCCGCGCCGAACAGCACCAGCACGAGCGGCCAGCCGCCGAAGACGAGGCCGGCGTCGGCCCAGACCCCGAGCAGCCCGACCGCGGCGAGCGCGATGCCGATCACGATCGCGACCTGCGCGGTCTGTCTCGGCCGTGCACCGCCGAGCAGCGGCTTCTCGGCTCCCTCCTCAGGCACCATCAGCCACGCGGCGAGGTAGGCGACGACGCCGAAGCCGCCGAAGACGACGGTCGCCAGCACGACGATCCGCACCAGCACCGGGTCGACGCCGAGATGGCGCGCGAGGCCGCCGCAGACGCCGGCGATCACGCGGTCTCCCCTGCTGCGCTCGAGCCGCCGGCGGGGCAGCGGCTGCGACGCGCCCTGCGGCTGGCTCCCTGTCGTCTCGGTCGTCACGTCGGTCAACCCCTTCGGCGTCGGTTCTGGACGCTCTCGATGCTGCCGCCCGCGACGCCCGCCGCCTATTGGGAATCGCCCCTAAGGGGCGACCCTCGGAGGCCCCGGGGCTACTCGCCGACGCGCAGCAGCGGCATCAGCACCGCGACGAGGAAGATGATCCCGATCCCCGTCGCGATCAGGGCGTTGGACTTGATCAGATGCCCGAAGCCGCCGACGGCGAAGCCGACGACGATGCCGATCAGGTAGGGGGCGAACTCGGGGTCCATCGGCGGCGGATCATCCCATGCCGGAGGCGGCGCGGTCGCGGACGCCTATCATTCGCCGTCGCATGACGATCGAGCCCACATCCGTCGAGCAGGTCTCAGAGGGGCTTCGCTCGGTCGGCTATCTCCCCGGGGAGGCGACCGCGCTCGTCTCCTACCTCGCGACGAAGCTCGGCAAGCCGGTGCTCGTCGAGGGTCCCGCCGGCGTCGGCAAGACCGAGCTGGCGAAGGCGCTGTCGAAGTACCTCGACCGCGAGCTGATCCGCCTGCAGTGCTACGAGGGCCTCGACGAGGCGAAGGCGCTGTATGAGTGGAACTACCGCAAGCAGCTGCTGCGAATCCAGGCCGAGGCCTCCGGCACCGGCTGGGAGGCCGTGCAGGACGACATCTTCGGCGAGGAGTTCCTGCTGCGCCGTCCGCTGCTGACCGCGATCGCCTCCGAGAGACCGGTCGTCCTGCTGATCGACGAGATCGACAAGACCGACCAGGAGTTCGAGGCGATGCTGCTCGAGCTGCTGAGCGACTTCCAGATCTCGATCCCCGAGCTGGGCCGCTTCGACGCGCGCACGCAGCCGGTCGTGCTGCTGACCTCCAACAACTCGCGCGAGCTGACCGAGGCGCTCAAGCGCCGCTGCCTCTACCTGTGGGTCGACTACCCCGACGCCGGCCACGAGCTGGAGATCGTGCGGCTGCACACCCCCGAGCTGAGCGAGACCGTCGCGCGCAAGCTGGTCGAGATCGTCCACGAGGTGCGCGAGCTCGACCTCAAGAAGCCGCCGTCGATCGCCGAGTCGATCGACTGGGCGCGGGCGCTGCTGCTGCTCGGCGCCGACGACCTCGACGGCGAGATCTTCCGCCAGACGATGAGCGTGATCGTCAAGCACCGCACCGACCTCGAGCTGGTCGCCGCGCGCGTCGGCGTCAGGCTCGGCGGAGCTGCGCCCGATGGCGCCGCCGGAACGATCCCGACCCGCTGAGCGGGGCCCGGGCGGCCTCGACGCGGAGCTGATCGGCTTCGCCGAGCAGCTGCGGGCCGAGCAGGTCTCGGTCGGCACCTCGGAGCTGCTCGACGCCTTCGCGGCGCTGAGAGAGGTCGCCTGGACCGACCGCGTCGACTTCCGCGAGGCGCTCGCGACGACGCTGGCGAAGTCGCCCGAGGACCGGCGCGTCTTCGACCTCGTCTTCGACCGCTTCTTCTTCCGCGCCGCCGAGGAGCAGGCGGCGCGGCGCGAGGTCGTCGAGGGCGCCGGCTTCGACGGCGCCGAGCAGCTCGACCTCGAGCAGCTGCGCCAGCAGATCGCGCAGGCGCTGCAGGAGGGCGGCGAGGGCGGCCTGCAGGACCTCGCGCGGCTGGCGATCGCCGCCTTCGGCGACCGCGGCGACGGCTCCGGCGTGATCGGCGTCGACGTGCAGCGGATCCGCCGCCAGCTGGGCTTGAGAGCCGAGCCGCAGCCGGAGCTGCCGGAGGGCGACCCGCGCCGCGACGGGATCCCGCGCGAGCAGCTGCGCCGCTTCGAGCAGCAGCTGCGGCGGGAGCTCGAGCGGGCGCTGGTCGAGCGGACGAGGAGACTGCCGCCGGCACGGCCGCTGAGCGACCTCGACCGCACGTTGCCGGGCGGGCCGATCCAAGACCTCGCCGCGGTCCACAAGGTCGTCGCGCAGCTGAAGCGCCGACTCGCGACGCAGGGCCACGAGAGAAAGGGCCGCAACCGCCACGCCCACGTCGACGTGCGCCGCACGATGCGCGCGTCGCTGGAGACCGGCGGCGTGCCGGTCGTGCTCAGATACCGGCCGAAGCGCCCGCGGCGGCCCGAGATCTTCGTGCTCTGCGACGTCTCGACCAGCGTCGCCTCCGCCAGCGTCTTCTTCCTCTCGGTGCTGCACGCGCTGCACGACTCCTTCCGCAAGCTGCGCTCGTTCGTCTTCATCGAGCGGATCTCGGAGGTGACCGAGGTGTTCGAGCGCGAGCGCGACTTCCACGCCGCCTCGGAGGCGATATCGCGCGACGCCGGCGTCGCCGACGTGTCGGGCTACACCGACTACGGCCGCGTCTGGAGCGAGTTCCTCGCCGAGGTCGAGGACCAGCTCCACCCGCGCGCGACGGTGATCGTGCTCGGCGACGCCCGCACCAACGGCCGCCCGCCGCGCGACGACCTCTTCGCCGCGATCGCCGCGAAGGCCGGCCGCACCTTCTGGCTCAACCCCGAGCCGAAGCTCTACTGGAACTACGGCGACTCCGTGATCGCCACCTACGAGCAGCACTGCACCGCCTTCGAGTGCTGGACGACCGCCCAGCTCGAGGAGTTCGTGAAGGCCCTCACGGGGCCTGCCGCCGACCTCGCGCGCTAAGCTGCGCGCTGTCCACATACAGGGGGGCTGGCGGGAAGGCCGGCTGAGATAGCGCCCAGAGCGAGCCCGGCGCTGACCCTTCGAACCTGTGGGGTAATGCCCGCGGAGGGAGCAATGCCAGAAGTCACCGAGGCTCCCGTTGAGGAGCCTCGACCTGTTTCAGCGCACATCGGCGTGCGTGTGGAGAACGTCAGCCGCTCGTTCGCCGGGCGGCGCGGCGCCGTCGAGGCGCTGCGCGGGATGAGCCTGCGGGCGCGGCCGGGCGAGGTCGTCGCGGTCGTCGGCGCCAGCGGCTGCGGGAAGTCGACGCTGCTGGAGCTGATCTGCGGCCTCCAGCAGCCCGACGCCGGCACCGTCGCGGCCGATCCGGCCGTGCTGATGCCCCAGCGCGACCTGCTGCTCCCATGGGCGAGCGCGCTCGACAACGCCGCGCTCGCGCTGCGGGCGCGCGGCGTCGGCCGCGAGCGGGCCCGCGCCGCGGCGCGGCCGTGGTTCGAGCGCTTCGGCCTCGCCGGCTTCGAGTCGGCGCGGCCGGCGGCGCTGTCGGGCGGGATGCGCCAGCGGGTCGCGTTCGTGCGCACGCTGCTGGCCGGCAAGCCGGTGCTCGCGCTCGACGAGCCGTTCGCCGCCCTCGACGCGCTGACGCGGCAGGAGGTGCAGGCGTGGCTGGCGCAGACGCTCGCGGCCGAGCCGCGCACCGTCGTGCTCGTCACCCACGACGTCGAGGAGGCGGTGCTGCTCGCCGACGAGGTCGTCGTGATGTCGCCCCGCCCGGGCCGCGCCGTCGCGACGCTGCCAGTCGGCCTGGCGCGGCCGCGACGCCGCACCGACGCGGCCGTCGTCGCGCTGCGCGAGCGGGCGCTGCAGGCGCTGGGGGCGGCGACGTGAGCGCGCGACCGCTCGGCCTGCGGCCTCGGGTCGCGTCGGAAGCGCTCGCCCAGGGGCTCGCGCTTCCAGGGGAGGTCGTCCTGTGAGCTCCGGACTGCGCCGGGTCGGCGGGGCGCTGCCCGCGCTGGCGATCGTGATCGTCCTGGTCGCCGCGTGGGAGCTGTACGCCGCCAGCGGCGAGGTCGACTCGCTGCTGCTGCCGGCGCCGCACGAGATCGCGCAGGCGCTGTGGGAGGACCGCGCGCTGCTGTGGGACAACTTCACCGTGACCGCGGGCGAGGTGCTGCTGGGGATCGTCGTCGCGGCCGTCGCGGGGCTCGCCTGCGCGGTCGCGATCCACCTCTCCCCCACGCTGCGACGGGCCGTCTACCCGCTGCTGGTCGCCTCGCAGACCGTCCCGATCCCGATCTTCGCCTCGCTGCTGGTCGTCTGGCTCGGCTTCGGGATCGCGCCGAAGCTCGTCATCATCGCGCTGATCGCCTTCTTCCCGATCGCCGTCACGACGCTCGACGCGCTCGCCGCGGTCGACCCCGAGCAGCGCCGGCTGATGCGCACGCTCGACGCCTCACGGCTGCGGACCTTCCGCTTCGTCGAGGCGCCGGCAGCGCTGCCGGGGCTGTTCAGCGGCGCGAAGATCGCCGTCGCGGTCGCCGTCATCGGCGCCGTCTTCGCCGAGCAGTCGGGCTCCGACAAGGGGCTCGGCCACCTCGTGCAGCAGGCCGTTCCGCAAATGCTCACGGCGCGCGCCTACGCCGCCGTGCTGATCCTGTCCGCCTTCGCCATCGCGCTGTTCGGCCTGCTCTCGCTGGCCGAGCGGATCGCGCTGCCGTGGGCCTTCGAATCAAGAGGAGGACGTTCTCGATGAAACGCGCCCTTGCCCTCGCCGCCGCGGTCGCCGCGCTGGTCGGCCTGACCGCCTGCGGCGAGAAGGAGGAGACGACGACGGCCGGCGCCGCGACGCGCTCGATCACGCTGATGCTCGACTACCTCCCCAACCCCGACCACGTCGGGCTGTACGCGGCGCTCGAGAACGGCGACTTCGCCGAGGCGGGCATCGACGTGAGAGTCGTGACCCCCTCCGACCCCGCCGCGCCGCTGAAGCTGCTGCAGGCCGGCAAGGTCGACCTCGCGATCTCCTACGAGCCCGAGCTGCTGATCGCACGCGACAAGGGCGCCCCGCTCGTCTCCGTCGCGGCGATCGCGCAGCGCCCGCTGACCTCGCTCGTGTCGCTGAAGAGAGGGTTCAGAGGCCCGAGAGACCTCAGAGGCGGCCGCGTCGGCACCGCCGGGATCCCGTACCAGAGCGCGTACCTGAGAACGATCGTCGATGCCGCCGGGCTGCCGGCCGACTCCGTCAAGGAGACCAGCGTCGGCTTCAACCTCGTGCCGGCGATGCTGTCGAGAAGAGTCGACGCGACGCTCGGCGCCTTCTGGAACGTCGAGGGCGTCCAGCTCCAGCGCGAGAGAAGAAACCCGACGATCCTCAGAATGGACGAGCTCGGCGTTCCCACCTACAACGAGCTGATCCTCGCCGGCGAGAAGGAGTTCGTCGGCGAGCAGGGCGACCTCGTGCGCGCCTTCGTGCAGGCGCTCGGCCGCGGCTACGCCGCCGCCAGAGCCGACCCGCAGGCGGCGACCGACGCGCTCGTGCAGGCCAACCCCGACCTCGACGCCGGCTTCGCGCTCGCGAGCGTGAGAGCGTCGCTGCCGGTCTTCTTCCCCAGCGACACGAGCAAGCCGTTCGGCTGGCAGGAGCCGCGCGACTGGGACAGATACGGCGCCTGGATGTATGAGCAGAGGCTCCTGTCGGAGAGACCGAACGCGGGCGCCGCGGCGATCACGAACGAGTTCCTCGCCGGACAGAGCGGCTGACGGCCCCCACCGCCGCATCCGCACCGCGGCGCCCCAGCCGCCGCGAGCTCAGCTCGCGGCGGCCGCCGCGTCCGGGTGGATCTGGAGGGTCTCCTCACCGGACTCGCCGGTGCGGATGCGGTACGCCTGCTCGACCGGGATGACGAAGACCTTCCCGTCGCCGATCGAGCCCGTCCGCGCGTGCTTCAGGATCGTGTCGACGATCGTCTGCGCGTCGCCGTCGGCGACCACGCACTCGAGCTTGACCTTCGGCCGCAGGTAGTTGGTGACCGACGATCCGCGGTAGTGCTCGGTGATCCCCTTCTGGCGGCCCGACCCCTTCACCTCGATGATCGTCAGCGACGGGAAGCCGAGCTCGAGCAGCTCCAGGCGGATCGGCTCGAACGCCTCGTGCCGGATGTAGGCGACGACGAGCTTCATGCGGGGACCTCCGAGGTGCTGCCGACCGGGGCGGCGGCGGTCGCGGCCTGCGGGCGCGACGAGCCGACGCCGATCAGCTCAGGGGCGGGGATGAACTGCTCCGGGTAGCCGTACATGCCGTGCTCGGTGATGTCGAGGCCGGCATCCTCCTCCTCCTCGCTGACGCGGAGGCCGATCGTCGCCTTGATGACCGCGAAGGTGATCGCGGAGAGGCCGAACACGACCGCGAAGGTGACGACGACCGCGACGGCCTGGACGCCGAGCTGCTCCAGCCCGCCGCCGTAGAAGAGGCCGGGCTCGCCGACGGCGGCGAGCCGCTCGGAGGTGAAGAGGCCGCAGGCGAGCGTGCCCCAGATCCCGGCGAGGCCGTGGGCGGAGAGCGCGCCGACCGGGTCGTCGAGCTTGCGCTCGATCGCCAGCACGCCCGCGACGACGATCAGGCCGCCGACGAAGCCGATGATCGGCGCCGCCCACAGCTCGACGAAGCCGGCCGGGGCGGTGATCGCGACGAGGCCGGCGATCGCGCCGTTGCCGATCATGCCGACGTCGAGCTTTCTCGACACCAGCCAGATCAGCAGCGTCGCACCGAGGACGCCGCCGATCGCGCCCATGTTGGTGACCGCGATCACCTCGGCGAAGGCGTTGCCGCCGGTGCCGAGCGTCGAGCCGCCGTTGAAGCCGAACCAGCCGAGCCACAGGATCAGGACGCCGAGCCCGAGCAGCGGCATGCTGTGGCCCGGGATCGGGCGCGGCTTGCCGTCGGGGCCGTACTTGCCCTTGCGCGGGCCGAGGAAGACGACCGCCGCCAGCGCCGCCGTCGCGCCGGTGAGGTGGACGACCGACGAGCCGGCGAAGTCCTGGACGCCGGAGCCGACTCTCGAGAGGAGGCCGCCGCTCCACGCCATGTGGGCGATCAGCGGGTAGATGACGGCCGAGAAGACGACGGCGAAGACGATGTACGCGCCGAACTTGATCCGCTCGAGCGTCGAGCCCCAGACGATCGCGAGCGAGACGCCGAGGAACATCAGCTGGAAGGCGAAGTGGCCGAGCGTCGCCGAGTCGACTTCGCTGCCGGCCAGGTTCGTCCCGTGGCCGATGAAGAAGCCGGAGTCGCCGAAGAACGTCGCGGTGCCGCCGAAGGCGAGGCCATAACCGACAGCCCACCAGATCAGCGACGCGATCGAGAAGTTGACGAGGATCTTGGCGATGCCCATGCCGGCGTTCTTGCCGCGGGAGAGGCCGATCTCGAGGAAGGCGAAGCCAGCCTGCATGAAGAAGACCAGGCAAGCCGCGACCATGATCCAAGTGGTGTTGAGCTCACCGGCGAGGCTCTCGACGGTCGGTCCCTCTTGTGCGAGCGCGGACGCTGGCAGGAGAAGCGACACGAGCACGCCGAGCGCCGCGGCACGCCCCAGACGGGATGTAGGCACTGCAGACCCTCCTGAATTGATTGCGAGCCTCGCAAATCCTGCGCTCGGGAGGGGGGCGAGACATTGGACCGGTGTCGAAGATTCGCCGCCGCGCCGTTGTCCACGCGGTAGAGGCGCGGGCCGCGCGGCCTACGCGGCGGCGGCGACGGCGCGCAGCTCCGGCGCCGCCGCGCGCAGCGCGTAGGCCCCGGCGAGCCCGCTCCATTCGCCGTACGGAGCGAAGAAGTCGCGCACGTCCTGCTCGTCGACCCGGGCGCGGGGGTCGCCGGTCAGCAGCCGGCCGACCAGCTTGCGATAGGCGAGGTCGCCGGCCGGGAGCTGGTCCATCCGCCCCTGCCCCAGCAGCGCCAGCACCTCGATCGTCCACGACCCGATCTCGGGGATCGCCAGCAGCCGCCGCCAGCCGCGCTCGTGGTCGGGGTCGTGCAGGTCGACGCGGCCGGTCGCGACCTCGCGCGCGGCCCGCCGCAGCGCGATCGCGCGCTTGTCGGCGAGGTCGAAGGAGCACAGCAGCGCCGGCGCCTGCGCCGCCAGCGTCGCCGGCGTCGGCAGGTCGCGCAGCCCGCTGCGCGCGCAGCGACGGCCGAGCCGCGCGACGATCCGGCGCTGGATCGCCGCCGCCCGCACGTACTCGATCAGCTGCTCGGTGATCGCCCACGCGAGCGCCTCGAACGGCTCGGGCCGCCGCCGGATCCGCAGCGCCGGCTGCGCGCGCACGGCCGCGCCGATCAGCGGGTCGTCACGGAAGCGCTCGTGGAAGGCGCGCAGGTCGTCGTCGACGCCGAGCGCGAAGCGCATCCGCTCGATCGCCCACGCCGCCGCCGCCTCGCTGTCGGCCTGAGCGCCGAACAGCACGCGGCCGGGCGCCAGCTGCGCGACGCGCACGACGACCGGCTCCTCGCCGTGGTGGAGCAGCCGGTGGACGATCCCGTTGCGACAGCGCGTGACGCCGTCCATGCCGCTCGCGCGCGAGAGGCGGAACGGCCATGGCGGCTCGACCTCGACGCGCAGGTCGACGGTCGGTTCGCGCTCGCCGCCGCCGCTCCGCGGCAGCGCGCGAACGGCGCGCCCGCGCCCCGGCGCCGCGATCGTCCCACGCGGCGGGCGCCCCGCGCCGGCCGGTGCGCTCACTCGCGGCCGAGCAGGTGGATGTCGAGCAGGACCGAGCGCGTGCCGACGATCGAGAAGCTCTCGCCGTTCGACCCCTTGCGGCGGCGGGAGCCGACGCGCCCGCCCCTGCGCTTGGCCGCGCGATGCGAGATCGCCACGACGGTCGCCGCCCCGGCGACGAAGCCGGTCGCCGCGACGGCCGCGGCCTTCACGGCCGGGAGCCGCGGCTGCGCCGGCTCGAGCGCCCGGACCTCGTCGACGACGGGGACCGCGTCGACGGTCTCCTCGGGCTCGAGGGGCAGCGGGTGGTGGTCTGCGGTCGTGTCGCTCATGTCGCGCCGGCGGATCGTGACAGCACCACCGGTCGTAGCCGTCGGCGGCCTGTCTGATGCGCAGGCTAGCGCAGTCTTATGTCGCCTCGGAAGACCCCGGTCCGGAGGCCGGCGCGCCGGGCTCCTGCGGCGCCGGCTCCGACGCGCTCGCATCGGCGGCGCCCGGGTACGACGGTCTCGCGGCCGGGTCGAGCAGGCGCTCGTAGAGGCGGTAGCGGCGCACGACTCTGCCGCCCATCCCCTCCATCGCGCGGTTCATCGACTTGTTCGTCTCGAGGATCCAGCCCATCTCGCCGTATGTCTGCGGCGTGACCTCGGCCGAGTCGAAGTGGAGCTGGTAGAAGCGGGCGGCGACGCCGGTGTGCTGCCACTCGCGCTTGACGCCGAGCGCGAAGACGCGGACGCGGTCGATCTTCCCGCGGTTGCGCAGGAACTTCAGCCAGCCGAACGGCAGGATGCGCCCGTTCATCGTCTTGAAGACCTGGTTGTAGTCGGGGACGCTGAGCGCCGCGCCGACCGTCTCGCCGTCCTTCTCGGCGACGAACGCCCAGTGCTCGTCGAGGATCGGCTTGAGCGTCTGGGCGTAGTGGCGGACCTCGGTCTCGGTCAGCGGCGAGAAACCCCAGTTTCTCTCCCACGCCTCGTTGTAGACCTCGAGGAAGCGGTCGATCTCGGCGTTGATGTCCTTCTTGCGCATCGGCCGCACGGTGATCCCGTACTTGCTCTCGACGCGCTCGGCGACTCTCCAGATCGACGGGTGGACCCTGTCGCGCCCCTGGATCTCCAGGTGCCACATCAGCGTGTCCATCGCTCTGATCATCCCCGCGCCCTCGAACAGCCCCGGGTAGTAGCGATGGGTCCAGTCGGTGAGGATGATCGGGGCCAGCTCGTGGCCCTCGACGAGCACGCCGTTCTCGTCGTTCATCGTGAAGCTCATCGGCCCGACCATGCGGTCGCGGCCGCGCTCGCGCAGCCACTGCTCCGCGGCGGCGAAGAGGGCGTCGGCGGCCTCCTGGTCGTCCTCGCACTCGAAGAAGCCGAACAGGCCCCATCTGTTGTCCTGGAACTCGTTGAGGAGCCGGTCGATCTGCGCGGTGATGCGCCCGACGGCGCGCCCGTCGCGCCACGCGAGGAAGTACTCGGCCTCGCCGTGCTCGAACCACGGGTTCTTGTCGCGGTCGAGGAATCTGCGCCGGTCGGAGATGAGCGGCGGGACCCAGTTCGGCTCGTTACGATAGAGCCGCCACGGCAGCTTGATGAAGGTTGTGAGGTCGCGCCTGGAAGCGACCGGCCGGACTTCGAGACCCATGCCGGCCACCCTATATGCCGACCACCACAGACGTATTCGACAAGGCCCGCACGCATGAGCGCGTCCTGCAGCTGAGAGCGGCCCGCGAGATCGACGCGGTTCCGTATTTCCGCCGGCTCGAGTCGCCCGCCGCCCCCGTCGTCGAGATGGAGGGCGGGCGCCGCATCATGCTCGGCTCCAACAACTACCTCGGGCTGACCGGCGACCAGCGGGTGATCGACGCCGCGCACGAGGCGATCGACCGCTACGGGACCGGCGTCACCGGCTCGCGGCTGCTGAACGGGACGCTCGACCTCCACCTCGAGCTGGAACGCGAGCTGGCCGAGTGGTTCGGGACCGAGGACGCGCTCGTCTACACGACCGGCCACCAGGCCAATCTCGGCGCGATCGGCACGATCCTTGGCCCCGGCGACACGGTCATCGTCGACTCGGGCGACCACGCCTCGATCCTCGACGGCGTGCTGCTGTCGAGGGCGAAGATGCGGGCCTTCCGCCACAACCGGCTCGACCTGCTGGAGAAGCGCCTGCAGCAGGCCGAGCAGGACGGCGGCGGGATCCTCGTCGTCGTCGACGGCGTCTTCTCGATGGAGGGCGACGTCGCGCCGCTGCCGCAGATCGCCGACCTCGCCGAGCGCTACGGCGCACGGCTGATGGTCGACGAGGCGCACGGCCTCGGCGTGCTCGGCGCCCGCGGCGCCGGCGCCTCCGAGCTGCTCGACGTCGAGGAGCGGGTCGACCTGCGGATGGCGACCTTCTCGAAGTCGCTCGCGTCGTGCGGCGGCGTGATCGCCGGCCCCGCCGACGTGATCGACTTCCTGCGGATCCAGTCGCGCCCGTTCCTCTTCACCGCCTCGGGCGTCCCGGCCGCGGTCGGCTCGGCGCTGGCGGCGGTGCGGATCTGCCGCTCGGAGGAGGGCAGAGCGCTGCTCGCGCGGATGCAGGAGAACGCCGCCTACCTCAACGCGGGCCTGCGCTCGCTCGGGCTGCACGTCGTCGATCCGGTCGCGCTGCCGGACGGGTCGAGAGTGGCGACGCCGATCGTCCCGGTGCTGGTCGCCGACGACTGGAAGGCGGCGCTGCTGTGGAAGGCGCTCTACGAGCACGGCGTCTACGTCAACGTCGCGCTCCATCCCGCGGTCCCGCCCGGCGGTGCGCTGCTGCGCACGAGCGTGATGGCGACGCACGACACGGCGACGCTCGACGAGGCGATCGCCGCCTTCGCCGCCGTCAAGCGCGACTTCGAAGCCGAGCACGGCCCGCTGCCGAGCCCGGTCGACGGCTGAGCGGGCGGGCGGCCGCCCGCCCGTCGCGACCGCCCGCTCTCCCCCGTTCGGCAGCGCGCCGACGCGCCGATGGTCTCGAATCGGGAGTGGATCGGCGCACGGCGCGACGACGCTCTGGTATGGGCTGGCACGCCCACGGTTCCCGCTTTTCAGGTCGTTCACAAAAACCCCGCTCCTAGCGCACGTTGGGCCAGTTCTCCATTGACCGGCCCGGGGCGAACCGCATACGGTCTGAGGCGTCGTCCGGTGGGGTCCGCACAACGGCCGCCGCGCCCTTACGAGGGAGGGAGCGAGTGCCAAGGATCGTGCTCGAGCCCGCTCGGCCGACGGAGTCGACAGCGGTCCGATCCCCTCAAGCTCGGACTGCCGTCGCGGGCCTACTCGTATCGGAGGCAGGGAGAAAGAGTGCAGATGGACGGGTTGCCGACGATGACCCCTGGGCCGCAGCATCTGCGGGCCCTGGAGCGTGCCAACCGCGTGCGGCTTGCGCGCGCCGAGCTGAAGCGGCGCATCGCCGACGGAGAGGTATCCGCAGCGGAGGTCCTCCTCTCCGCCCCGTGGGAAGCCAGCAGCATGGCGATCGGGGACGTGCTGATGAGTCAGCGTCGCTGGGGCAGCACCCGCTGCCGGAAGTTCCTCGCGATGTTCCGAATCTCGGAGACCAAGAGCGTCGGCTCGCTCACCGAGCGTCAGCGCCTCGCGCTGGCCGCTCAGCTGGACGCGCACGCCAAGATCGAACGCGGCAGCGTTCGACTCGAGGCGACGCGCGAACTGGTCAGCGCCTGAGGCGCTGAGCCCCTCCGCGACGCGCCTCGTGCCTGCTGGGGACGGCAGGCACGAGGCGCGCCGCCCGACCGCTCCTCCCCCACCGGCCCCGGGTCCGGCCGGCTGACCGTCAGCCGTCGGTCGAGAAGCCCGGTCCGCGCGTCGCGATCTCGACGATGTTGCCGTCGGGGTCGCGGACGTAGATCGAGCGGAAGGCGCCGCGGTCGAAGACGTCGGTGCACTCGACGCCCTGGTCGCGCAGGTAGTCGCGCCAGGCGAGCTGCTCGTCGGCGCTCTCCACCGCGAAGGCGACGTGGTGGACCGAGCCCGCGCCGATCACCCCGTCGGGCAGCTGCGGGTACTCCATGAACGTGATCAGCGTTCCGGGCGCACCGTTCGCGTCGCCGAACCAGAAATGCCGCGTGCTGGGATCGTCGTCGTTGACGCCCTGCTCGACGAGCGCGAGCCCGAGCACGTCACGGTAGAACCCGGTCGTGCGGTCGAGGTCGCGGCAGATCGCGGTGACGTGATGGAGGCCGGTCAGCCTCATCCGCCGCGGCTCGTTCGGTGATTCGACGGACATCGAGCCGGAGCATATACGGGCGGGAGGCGGCGGCAGCGCGCCGCTGACGGCACCGGGCGCGTGGCGGCAGCCGGCCCTTGCCGATGCGGCCGCGCCGGCGGTAGCGCGCCCACCGATGCGGCTGGGCGGCGCGCACCCGCGCCTCTCGGCGACCGCGCTCGCCGCGCGGTCGCGCCCCGCTCAGCGCACCTTCACGCCGAAGCCGCCCGAGCGCTTCTTGAACAGCGCGCGGAAGCCCATGAAGGCGAGCACGAAGACCGCGAGCGCTATCGGCACCATCGTCGATCTGCCGACTCTCGCGAAGAACATCACCGCCATCGTGGCGACCGCGAGCGTCGCCGACAGCACGAGCGTGTGCGAGCGGTAGCCGCCAAGGTGCTCGCGCAGCGCGACCTCCAGGCCGGCGACCGAGCCCATCAGCACCGCGCCGGTCAGCAGCACGTTGCCCGACCGCCCGCCGACGACGAAGCCCGCGATCCCGAGCGCGATCGCCGACAGCACGCACAGCTCCACGAGCGGGAATCTCCCCCACGGCGCCTCCGGAGCCTGCTCGCGCCGGCTGGTCCGGCTGCGGGCCGCCCGCCGGGCCGCGTCGTCGCGCACGACCCCCGACGCCTCCCCCGCGCGCCCGGGACCGGAAGTCGCTCTCCCGGCCCCCGACGACGCCATCCGCTTGCGGCTGCGCTGGCCCATGGAGGCGAGAGTAGTGGTCGCGCGCTCGAAACGTGCCGCTCGACGGCCGCTCAGCTCCGTAGCGGGCAGCCGCTGGAGATCTTCACGTGCCACCAGCCGGCGAGCATGCCGATCAGGCCGAGGCGGGGGCGCGACTCCCACGCGCCGCAGCCGGGCTCGCCGACGTCGGCGCGGGTGATGCGCAGGAAGCGGTGCTCGGCGGGGTCGCGCAGCATCCGCTCCAGCAACGCACGGCGCTCGGCCTCGCGCGCGGCGCGGGCGGCGAGGATCTCGCGGATGTCGTGGAGCCGAGCGGCGAGGTCGTCGCGGAGGCGCTCCAGCTCGCCGAGGTCGAGCAGGCGCGGGCCGGAGGGCGGCAGGTCGGCGACGGTCCAGTCGATCGCGTCGCGCGCTCTCGCGCGCGCGGCGAGCGCGGCCAACTCGCGCTCCAGCTTCGCGACCTGGCTGCGGAGCGTGCGGCGGGCGGCGGCTTCGCGGTCCGCAGGCGCGAGCAGCGGCGCGCCGGCGGCATCCGGCGCATGCGGCGTGAGAGCGGGCGGTGCGTGAACGGCGGCACCAGGCGAATCGAGCGCGTGCCGCGAACCTGCGGCGCGTGCGTGCTCGGCGGCACCGGCACGCCGGTCGCAGGCGGGCTCGGGCGCGCTTGCGATGCTGCCCCGACTCGTGCTCGCGTCCGTCACCGACATCGCGTCCACCTCCTCGCTTTCGACGAGTCTACCCACAGTGCGCCGGTTTCGAGTGTGGAACCGGCGTGAGCGGCATCACGCCTCGAGCATCTCTTGACAGATCCACAGCGCCTCGTCGACGTGGACGGCCGGGACGCCGTCGACGTCGACCGCGTACAAGAGCAGCCGTCGCGACGCCTTCCTCACCGCCCGCTCCGGCGCCACGTCGCCGAACAGCAGCGCGACCGGTCCGCGCTCGTCGCCGACGACGATCCGACCGGGCGGCAGCGACGGCGCGCCGTCGTCGCTGCCCAGCCGCTCCGCCTCACCGCTCAGCCGCAGGCCGAGCGTCCCCACGACCGCGTCGGCGTCGACCGCCACGACCGGGACGCCGGTCTCCAGCACCGCGATCGTCAGCGCATCCTCCAGCTTGCCCCGCGACGGCAGGCCGCCGCGCAGCAGCCGCTCGACCGCGACCGCCTCGATCGGCGTCCGCGTCACGTCCGGGTCGAGGCCGATGTGGCGGAAGAAGACCCGGTACGCGTGCGGGATCGGCCACTGGCGCAGCACCAGCCCATCTCCGCCGCGGAAGCGGTCGGCCAGCAGCGCCAGCCGCTCTCTCGTCCCGCGCGGGCTGCGCGCCAGCGGCTTCTCGGCCGCGACCTCGAGCAGCGTCAGCCCCAGCTGCGGGAACTCCTCCCGCAGACGCTCGGAGACCCATCCGGGACGTGACGCCGGCTCGCTCACGTCCGGCTTCTCACCAGCTCCCGGACCTTGGCCGCCAGCCTCGCCGGCGTCGCCACCTGGTCGCCGAGCGCTGTCTCCAACACCTCTCCGCCTCTGTGGGCGAGCACGACCGTCGGGCAGATCGCGACCGCGTAGAGGTTGGCGACGGCGCCGTCGCGGTCCTGCGCCAGCGGGAAGCTCCAGCCATGCTCGCGCGCGAGCTTGCGGAACTCGTCGCGGTCGCCCTTGATCCCGACCGCGGCGAAGCCGACCTGCGGGAAGCGGGCGGCGACCTCCTCCATCGCGTCGAGCTCGCGGACGCACTTGCCGGCGCCGGCGGTCAGGAAGGCGAGCACGACCGGCCCTCGCTCCTGCAGCGTGCAGATGTTCAGCGCCCGCGGATCGGTCACCTCGCACGCCGGCGTGTTGCCGGCCTCGCCCTGGTTCGCTCTGCGGGCGACGTTGGCGTCGCCCTCGAGGTCGCTCGCGACCAGCGGCGCGGCGAACGGCAGCAGCTGCTCGCCGGCCTGCAGCCCGGTCGAGCCGGGTCCCTCCGTCCGCAGCGTGTTGAGCGAGATGTAGGCGACGACGATCAGCGCGACGACGCCGACCATCCAGCCGTACCTGCCCGACGACGGCCGCGCGGACGGCGGCGGGCCCGGGCGCTGCTCGGCTCCCGTCATGCGACCGGGGCGTCGGCCCCGTCCGGCGCCGCGCGACCGCCGCGGCCGCGCGGGCGCGGGAGCCGCGTGGCGAGGCGGGCGAAGACGCCCCGCTCGGCCAGCACGAGCACCGACGGCAGCACGATCAGCACGCCGATCAGCGAGACGGCGAGGTCGACGACGGTGACGATCCCGAAGTCGCGCAGCATGCGGATGTCTGAGAGGGCGAGCACGCCGAAGCCGGCGATCGCGGTCACGCCCGAGGCGACGACGGCGCGGCCGGTCGAGCGGTAGGTGCGGGCGAGCGCCTCCGGCGTCGCGTGGCCGGCGGCGCGCTCCTGGCGGAAGCGCTCCGACAGCAGCACGCTGAACTCGGTCGAGATCGCGATCACGAGCGCGCCGAGCGTCGCCGACATCGGGTTGAGCGGCACGCCGGTCAGGAACAGCACGAGCGCCGACCAGCCGGTCGCGAGCGCGATCGGCAGCAGCGGCACGAGCGCCCGCTCGGCGCGCCGGAAGACGGCCAGCAGCACCGCGGCGACGGCGAGCAGGCCGAGCACGACGGTCAGCAGCCGGCGCTCCGGCGAGGAGAGCTCGGCGTTCGCCTGCGCGGTCACGACCGGCAGCCCGGCGAGCTGCGCCTCGACGCCCTTCGGCGGGTCGAGCTCCGCGCGCATCGCCTCGACGACGCGCTGCTGCTCGTCGAGCGGCATCAGTCTGATGCCGAAGGCGAGCGTCGCCGCCTCGCGGTCGGGCCGCAGGACGGCCGAGGCGAAATACGCGGGGACGGCGTCGAGCAGCGTGTCGATCTGCTCCTGCGTCCCGGTTCTGCCGCCGGCGAACAGATCCGGCAGCGACAGCGCCGGGCAGATTCTCGCCTGCGCGCAGCCCTTGCGCTCGTCGTAGCCGAGCCGTCTCAGCACCCGCTGCTGGTAGTCGCCCATCCACGCGACGACCTGCGGCGTCGCGACGTCGTCGCCGCGCACGACGACGTCGATCTCGCCCGAGGAGTTGGTCGCCTCCTGCAGCGCGGTCAGGTCGGCGAGCGCCGGCAGCTCGGCGGGCACGAGCTTCGTCAGGTCGGAGACGACCTCCTTCTGCGTCTCCGCCGCCCAGCCGAGCGCCGCCAGCGCGAGCGCCGCCGCCAGCACGCGGCCGGGCCGGCGCAGCGACGCGCCGAGGATCGCCCGCGGCGAGGCGATCCGGCCGACCGCCCGGCCGACCGCGCGCAGCGGGGGCACTGCGGCGAGCGCGCGTCCCGCGCCGGCGAGCAGCTCGCGCGCCCCGGCCGCGGAGGCGCGCAGCGCGCCGGCGAGGGCCGCGAGGGCGCGGAAGCTGCGATGACCGCCTCGCCGCCCGGCGAGCGCGCGCGCAGCCGAGCCGGCGGTCAGCGTGACGGCGAAGGCGAGCGCGACGCCGATCACGAGCAGCAGTCCGAAGCCGCGCACCATCGGCACCGGCGACAGCAGCAGCACGAGGAAGCCGGTCGCGGTCGCGAGCGCAGCCGTCGCGATCGTCGGCGCGCCGACCCGCGCGGCGCGCACGACCGCCTCAGCTCCGTCCGCGCCGGCGGCCGCCTCCTCCTCGATCCGCGACTGGAACTGGATCGCGTAGTCGACGGCGAGGCCGATCAGCACCGGCAGCACGGCGATCGACGCCATCGTCAGCTCGACGCCGGCGAGCCGCATCAGGCCGAAGGTCAGGCCGGCCGCCGCCAGCGCGATCGCGAGCGGCAGCAGCCGCAGGCGACCGCGGAAGACGAGCAGCAGCACGAGCGCCATCGCGACGACCGCGCCGCCGAGCAGCAGCGCGATCTCGCCGGTCAGCGTCCCGGCCAGCGCCTCGACGACGACCGGCACGCCGGAGACGGTGTAGGTGCCGCCGTGGCCGAGTCTGAACATCGGCATCGCGACGGCCTCGCGCACCAGCTCGATCGCGCGCCGCCGCTCGGAGGCCGAGAGGTCGGGGCGCAGTCTGACCTGGATCAGCGCGGCGTCGCGGCTCGGGAAGAGGAAGGCGAAGCGCGATTTCGGCACGTCGGCGCCGCGGGCGGCGTCGAAGACGATCTGCGAGACGAAGCCGGGGTCGTCGAGCTGCGGCGCGGCGCGCAGGCCGTTCATCGCCGCCAGTCTCTGGAGGTAGCTCCACGACTGGCTTTCGGAGGCTCTCGCCGCGCGCTCGCCGGCCGCGCGCTGCGCCGCTCGGTCGAGCCCCTGCCGCCGCGCCGCTCTCACCGCTTCGGCGCGTGCCTTCTCGGAGCGCGCGGCGGCCGCGTCGAGCTCGTCGAGGATCACCTGCTGGAGCGCGGTGGCCGCCTCGTTGAGGAAGGTTCCGGGGCCGTAGACGACCCGTACGGGCTTCAGCTCGGCCAGCTCGGCGCAGGGGCTGCTCGCGCCGCCGTACGGTCTTGCGCCCGAGGGCACGTTGCCGCCGAGGCAGCCCTCGAGCCGGATGACGGTGCGCAGGTCCTCGGTCAGCACGAGGTCAGCGACCCGCTCTCTGACGAGGACCATGATCGCGTCGTCGCCGAAGTCGCGGTGGAAGTCGGCGGTCGCGCGGCCGGCGTCGGAGGAGCGGCTGGCGAACGAGTCGGCGCTCGTGCTCGCCTGCAGTCCGAGCGCGAGCGCACCGCCGCCGAGCGCGAGTGCGACCACGGCGATCAGGGTGACGACGGGCCGGCCGGCGGCGGCCCGTGCGATGCGCTCGAAGCCTCCTCGCAACGGCACGATCAGGCGACGGTAGCGCGCGGACGGGCGGCGCGCGCCGCCGGGACGTGCGCCGCTTCCGGCCGGCAGGCCGCCCGCCGGCTCATCTGCCCGACGCGGGCGGCTCCGCGATCACGTGCGGGAAGTCGCCGCTTCTGAAGCCCGGGAAGCTGCCCTGCGCGCGGCAGGCGGTGGCCGGGACGTTTCGGTAGTCGCCGACGGTGAATCTGCCGCTCGCGTCTCTGTCGAAGCGGAACGCGATCATTCTGATGAACTCGATCGCGCTGGAGCTGATGCCGCCGATGATGTTCGGGAGGTCCTCGGGCAGGTTCGGGATCGGCCGCAGCCCGGTTGCGCACTGGCGCTGCTCGAAGGTCGTCTGGCCCTGGCGGCGGGCCGTCGGGCCGCTCGTTCCCGGTGCGCGGTAGGCGTTCGGCCGGTTGTACGCGAGCCGGTTCGGATAGGTCGCCAGCGACTCCGGCGTCGCGCCCGCGAGGCCGCGCATCCAGCCGACCCCGCCGATTGGACCGCCGATGCCCGGCGCACCATTGGTCGCGGCGGCGAAGTTGCCGAAGAAGGCGTCGATCTCCGGCAGGTAGTCGCCGATGAACGCCAGCACCGGGTTGAAGGTGCGGGTGAACGGGCCGAGCTGGGCGAGCGCCGGCCGCAGGTCGTCGAGGAATCTCGAGAAGGCCGGCAGACCTCTGTAGGAGGCGGTGATCAGCGGACCGAGGTCGACGAAGAAGTCGCGGAAGGGCGGGGCCAGCCGCGACAGCGACTGCAGCGTCGGGCTCAGCTCGCGCGCGACCGGCCGCATCTGCGTGACGAGCGGATCGGTGTCGCGGGCGAATCTGTCGAGCCGCTCGACCGTCGCCTTCGACTCCATCTCGAAGGTCGGCAGCACGCGGAAGATCTCCTGGAGCGACTCGTTGCGCTCCGCGAGCGTGCCGAAGACGGCGTTCGAGTTGCGGATCAGCCCGGTCAGCTGGTCCTGGCGCTCGCTCAGCGCGCCGAAGACGTCGCCGGTGTTTCTGAACAGCGCCCGGACCGCCGGAGCCTGGCGGTTGGCGATCTCGACGAGGTCGTTCGTCTCGCTCGCGAACGGCGCGAGGTTGCCGAGCGCGTCGTTGAACGCCTGCCCCCGTCCTCTCAGGCCGGCCGCCTGCGCCTGCATCCAGACCTGGAAGGCGTGGCGGGTGGGCTCGTCGAGCGAGCGGAAGATCTCGTCGAGTTCGACCGTTCTCTGCACCTGGCCGGTCGGCAGTTTCCCGCCCTCCGGCAGCAGCCCGCCGCGCTTGTCGCCGGGGGTCAGCTCGACGTAGGTCTCGCCGAGCAGCGTCTTCTGGCGCAGGATCGCGCGCGTGTCCTTCGGGATCGGCGCGTAGCGCTCGTTGAGCTCGATCGTCGCGTCGGTCGTCTCGCCGGGGCCGAGCTCGAGCTTGACGACCTTGCCGACCGGCACGCCGGAGATGCGCACGTCGGCCTGCTGCGCGAGCTGGGTCGCCTCGGGGAAGTACGCGTGGAACTGGTAGCCCTTCGGCTTCAGCGGCACCGCGCCGCCGAACGAGATCCACAGATAGAGAAGCAGCCCGAAGCACGACAGGGCGAAGCCCGCCATGACGAGGATGCGGCCGAGTGTCGGAGCTTGCTTCTGCATCTCAGGGTATCTCCGGCGGCTTGGGGCACATCGTCGAGTTGTCCGGGAAGTTCGACAGCTGCGCGGCCAGCGTCAGCGCGGCGGCCTCGGGGATGTCGCCGCCCTTGACGCCCGCGACGGCGACGCCGGCGCTGCACGTGACGTAGAGGTTCGCGCGCAGCATCGCGCCCATCGCGTCCTGGGTCGAAGTCGCGGAGTTCGCGAGGTGGCCGAGCCACGTCAGGTAGAAGAGATAGCTCTCGGTCGTCCCGCTGTTCGGCCGGTAGGCGAGCGCGTTGAAGAATCTGTTGAAGATCGCGAAGCCGGTCGTCAGCTGCGGCGTCGCGGCCGCGAGCTGCCGCGCCGCCGGGCGGAGCGTCGTGATGACCGGCGTCGCCTCCCGCGTGAACGGGCGGATCTGGTCGCGGACGATCGGCGTCGTCTCCGTCAGGAACGGGCGGGTCGCTCTCAGCGCGGGGCCGAGGTTGCGGGCGAACGGCCGCAGCGCCTCGAGTGCCGGGCCCGCCTCGCCGGCGAACTCGCCGGCCGCCTCCAGCGCGCTCTTCGTCTGCTGGAGCGTGCCGGGCAGCGCGGCGAGCGTCTGCTCGATGTTCGCGCCCTGGTCGGCGAAGCGGCGCAGCGCCGCCTGCGATGCGTCGACGAACCGCGTCAGCTCGCGGTTGTTTCTGCCGAGCGCCTGCGTGAACTTGCCGAAGTTCGTGATCGCGCGTCTGATGTGTCTGCGGCGCTCGATCAGCAGCTCCGACGCCCGCTTCCCGTCTCGGGCGAGCGGGTCGAACATGCGGAACGCCTGCGCCAGCTCCTCGCCGTTGCCCTCGAGGCCGATCGCGGCGCCGTTCAGCAGCAGCTGCAGGTAGGCGCGCGTGTCGCGGTCGAGGACGGCGAGCAGCTCGTCGAGGTTGACGTCGGGCAGCGTCTGCGAGACCGGGATCGTGTAGCCCTCCTCGACCGGTCCGCGGCCGTCCTCCCTCGAGCCGGGGTCGAGCTCGACGACCATGTCCTTGAGGCCGGTCTTCGGCCGCAGGAGCATCGTCGCGTTCGGGTAGATCTCCTTGTATCTGTCGCTGATCCGCATCGTGACGAGCGCGCGGCCGTTCGCCAGCTCGACGTTGGAGATCTCGCCGACCTGGACGCCGGCGATGTCGACGGTCTGCCCCTGGCCCGGCGTGATCGCCTGCGCGGTCTCGAACTCGCCCTTGATGACGAAGTCGTCTCTGCCGACGATCGGCACCCAGCCAGGGAAGTAGATCCGCTGGTGGGCGAGGATGTAGCCGCCGACTATCGCCGCGACGACGACGAGCGCCAGGATCGCGATGAAGTCGCGCAGGTGCTTCCGGATCGCCAGCTTCATCTGGTCTCACCCCCCGCGAGCGGGTTGAGCCGCGACAGCAGCCGCGCCCCGAGCGACGTGTTCGCGCCGGCGTTCTCGCCCGCGCCCGCGGCGGCCGGCACCGGCGCGGCCGGCGGTGTCGTCGCACCGGGCGGCAGCGGCCGTCTGTACGGCGGCGGCGTCGGAATCTGCATGTTCTGCGGCGGGGCGCCGGGGCCGGCCTGCGGGCCGTTGAGGTCGGGCTTGCGGCTCTGGTGGCAGGGCACGTCGGTCCGCACCGTCGGCGTCGTCGCCGGATAGAGCGGGCGGGTGCCGCGCGGCTGCTCGGTGTGGTTGCCGATCAGCGTGCGGACGTCGTCGGAGCCGCCGGCGGGTTTCAGGTATCTCGAGACGCCGCCGAGCACCTGCCACTCGCCGCCGCCGGCCGACGCGCGCAGGTAGGCGCCGTTGCCGTCGAAGCCCTGCCCCGCGCTCGTCATGCCGACGAGGCCGTACCAGAACTCCTTGTAGCTCTCGACGATGCTGCCGTCGGCGCGGCGGGTCGTCAGCGCGCCGTCCTGCAGGCCGACGTTGCCGGTCGGCAGGATCACCTTCGAGAAGCACTGCGAGAAGCGGTTGATCTCCGGCAGCAGTCTCAGCGACGCCGAGGTCAGTCTCGCGAGGTCGCTGGTCGTCGGCGTCAGCTCGCGCATCAGGCCCTGCAGCTCGTCGGGGCCGAGCAGCGCCCGCGTCTGCGCGATCCAGGGGAAGGAGGCGTCGACCGTCGCGGCCGTCTGCCGGACGCCCGGGAGGATCTCCTTCGCGAAGGCCCGCACCGTCGGCAGCGCGTCATCGATTCTGCGCAGCGACGCTCTCGCCGTCGACAGCGTCGCCGGCAGCAGCCGCAGCGTGTCGGAGAGCGCGCCGCTCTGGTTGGCGAATGCGGCGGCGGTGAGGTTGAGGTTGACGATCAGGTCCTGGAGCTGGCGCTCGCTGCCCTCGAGCCCTCTCGACAACCTTCCGATCGCGGCGATCGTGCGCGCGATGTCGCGCGGGTCCTCGCCGAGCAGCGCGTCGCCGACGACGGCGGCGCCCTTCAGCGCCGGGCCCGCCGCATCGTAGGAGCGGTTTATCGCCTCCGCGCCGGTCAGCCCGCGGACCTCGGGCGGCAGCTGCTCGTCCTGCTCGGCCGTCGGCTTCGAGCTGAGCGCGGCGCCGTACTCCTTCAGCAGGATCTGCAGGTCCTCGCGCGAGTCGGACTGCAGCGCCGTCAGCAGCTCGTCGAGCTGGACCGGCGTCGAGGTCTGCGCGACGCCGATCGTCCCCCCGCTCTCGACCTCGCCGGAGCCGGGCGTGCCGGGCTTGACGTCGACGAAGAAGTTGCCCTCGAGGAAGATGCGCGGCCGGATCTTCAGCGTCGCGTCCTCGTGGATCGGCAGTCCCTCGTCGTCGATCTCCATCTTGACGTAGGAGTAGTCGGTGTCCTTGTAGCGCCCGACCTCCTTGACCTCGCCGACGTTCACGCCGGCGATGCGGACCGGCGAGCCCGGGCGCAGGTTGTTGGCCGTCTCGAAGACCGCCGTCACCTGGTAGCCGTGCGTGAAGGGGATGTCCTTCGTGAAGGCGAGGTAGATCGGCACGATCAACGCGACGATCGCGACGAGGCCGAGCCGGAAGCGGCTCCACTGCTTGCGGCGCGTCGGCGGGACGGCGCGGCTGTCTCTTCTGCCGCTCATCTTCTCGCCGCCGCCGGGAAGTCGAGGATGTTGCCGGGCACGTTGAAGCGGGTCGTCGGCGTCTGGCCGGGCGGGTTGCCGATCACCGTTCTGCCGATGTCGTAGCGCTCCGTGCCGGCCATGCAGATCCCGTTCTGGCCCGGCGCGCCGACGTATGGGTAGGGGTTCGCGTGGAGGTGGTTGGTCGGGTCCGTGCCGAAGGTCGGCGGTCCGTCGGCCGGCGCGCCGGCCGGCCCGCCCTCGCTGTTGGGCCCGATCGGGCCGCCGAACGGCTGGAGCGTGATCCACGAGCCCTGCGGTCTGCCGCCGGCGTCGCGATCGAGCAGCGCGCGGTTGGCGTTGTTGAGCAGCAGGCCGACGTAGTTGCAGGTCGTCTGGACCGACGAGAGGTTGGCGATCGTCGGCGAGAGGACGTTGACCGTTCTGTGCAGGCCGGCGATGCCGATCGGGACCTGCGGGTCCTCGGCGAACGCCTGCAGCGATCTCATCGAGCGGGCGAGCCGCTCGTTCAGCGCCGAGGCGCGCTTGATCGTTCTCGTGCCGACGGTGAACGCCTCCGCCAGCGCCGGCGCCGAGGCGCGCAGCGCTCTCGCGCCCGGCTGCAGCTCGCGGAAGAAGCCGGCCGAGTTGGCGAGGAAGGTCCGCTGGAACGGGAAGGCCTCGATCGCCGCCTCCATCGCCGGCGGGCCGCCGGTGATCGAATCCTGCATGTACGGTCGCGCGATCGCCGCGAACGCCTCGAACGTCGTCGAGAGGTTGCGGAACAGCTGGCCCTGCTGCTCGGCGACCGGCGCGACCGCGCCGGCGGTGCGGCCGAGCGCCTGCCAGAACTCGGCGAAGCCGGTGCGCGGGTCGGTCAGGTTCTGGAGGACCGGGATCGCCCCTCTCGTGAGCGGATCGAGCTCGACGATCGCGGCGTTGAGGTCGAGACCGCGGCCGGCGAGCGCCTCGCTGAAGATCTTCAGGTTCTCTCTGTTCGCGATCCGCGTTCTCTCGTCGAACATGTTGAGGAACTGGTCGATCTCGACCGGCTCCGGCGTCGCCTGGCCGAGGTCGATCTCGGCGCCGTCGGGCAGCCCCTCGCTCGAGGCGCCGCGCGTGATCTCGAGGTACTTGAGGCCGACCGCGGAGCGCGGGCGGACGATCACGGTCGAGTCCTGCGGCAGCGGATCGACCTTGGTGTCGAGCTTCAGCGTCAGTCTCGCGGTCACCTTGCCGTCGTCGTGCGTGACCGGGTCGATCGACGAGATGATCCCGACGCGGTCGCCGCCGATCCGCACCTCGTTGCCGGTCACGAGGTTCGCGGCGTCGGGGACGTTCGCGTACAGCCGGTAGGTCGGCACGAACGGCAGGCCGTTGTTGGCGTTGTAGGCGAGGAAGACGGCGACGATCACGACCAGCACGGTCGCGGCGCCGATCAGGACCGGGTTGGCCGCCACGGAGGTGCTGCGCCTCATCGCGTCGCCTCGCTTCCGAGCAGGTAGCCGAGCACGCCGGCGCGCGGGTCCTCCGTCGCGTCGCCCGCGCCGTCGTCGGCAGCGGCGGTGTCGCTCCCCGCGGCCGCGTCGTGCTGGTCCGCTTCGGGCTCGGACGGACCGGCGAGGCCGATCGACGGGATCGTCAGCGCGCGCTTCCCGTTCGCATCGTCGGCGGCCGAGGGCGAGTCGTCGGACGCGGCGCTCGCCGTCGCCGCGGAGGTGAGCCCCAATCTCTCGAGGCGGTTGAGGCTGATGTCGCACCCGGTCGTTCTGACTCTGTACGCCATGCAGGTGCCGTCGATCGCCAGGAACGTCCGCAGGTAGTGGCTGACGTCGTCGTAGCCGTTCATCGCGCCGGCGAAGCCGAGCACCGTGCCCATGAACCGGTCGATGCCTCTCTGCTGCTCGAGGTCGGCGAGGCCGACGGCGAGGTTTCTCGCCAGCGGGCCGGTCGAGCGTGCGAGGCCGCGGATGTCCTGGATCACCGGTCTCGCCGCGATCAGCGCTCTGCGCGTGATCTCGGAGGCGTCGCCGAGCGTGCGGAAGGTCGGCAGCGCCGCCTCGGAGAACGGGCCGAGCTGCTCGAAGATCTGGTTGACCGACGGCGCAGCGACTCTCAGGTCGGCGAAGACCGGCGTCGCCGCTCTGGAGAACTCCTCGAATCTCGCCATCGTCGGCTGCAGCTCGCGCAGCAGTCGTGGGAACAGCTCGAAGTTGCGCTCGAGCGCGTCGCCCTCCTCCGCGGTCGCCTCGGCCGTGATGCCGGCCTTGTCGATGAAGTTCGAGATCCGGTCGGCCTCGCGCGCCACCGGCTGCAGCGCCGCGTCGGAGTCCTCGGCCAGCTTCGCGAGCACTCTGTTCTGGTCGGCGAGGATCTTGATCAGCTCGTCGAGCTCGTCGAGCGCCGGGAAGGCGCGGCGGACGACCGCTCTCAGCTCCTCGCCGTTGCCCGCGAGGCCGGTGCCGAACTCGTTGAGGATCAACGCGAACCGCTGCTGCTCGGGCAGGCGCATGATGTTGCCGACCGTGTCGAGGTCGACCGCCGAGTGGGTGTTGGTGACCGGCAGCAGCAGCTGTCCCTCGCCCGGGCCGTCCTCGATCTCTCTCAACGGCGGCGCCTGCGGCGCACCGTCGGGCTTCGGCTGCGTCGGCTCGCAGGCGACGTACTTCTCGCCGAGCAGCGACTGCAGCCGGACGGAGCATCTCGCGTCGCGCTTGAAGTTTCTGAAGGCGGGATCGGTGATCTCGAGCACGACGACGGCCTTCTTGTCGGGCGTGACGTCGAGCGAGTCGATCGTGCCGACGACGACGCCCGAGACCTTCACGTCCTCTCCCGGGACGAGGAAGCCGGCGTTGTCGAAGACCGCGCGGATCTTGTAGCTGTCGTCGTCGCTGACGGCGCCGGTGCCGATCACGAGCGCGACCAGCACGACGAGCACGAGCGCTCCGATGGCGAGCAGGCGTCTCATGGGCCGGGCGGGAGGTCGGAGGGATCGCAGTCGCCGCCGGGTGCGTCCCACGGGTTGGAGCCGTCGGGGCGGGCCTGGCTGCCGGAGCCGGGGCAGCGCCGCAGCGCGTCGCCTCTCTGGCCGGCGAAGCGCTGGTCGGGCGAGACGGGCTGCAGCGTCTGGCTGCCGTCGGCGCCCTGCACGTATCTGAAGGCGCCGAAGATCGGCAGCGCGCGGACGTAGTGCCCGTTGGCGTCGTAGTTGGCCGCCGCCTGGCCGGTCGACTGCAGCCAGCCGACGAGCTCGGGCGTGTACGGGCGCAGGAAGTCGACGACCGGCTGGCCCATTCTCATCGCACGGACCGAATTCCTGAACGAGGGCGAGCCGACCTGCTGCAGCCGCGGCTGCATGCGGACGAGGTCGGTCGCGTCGTTGCCCGGTCCGGGCGTGTTGACGAAGGCGCTGAGATCCTCGAAGGTCGGCACCGCGGCGTCGACCAGCGGGCGGAACTCGCGGAAGAATCTGTCGAGGTCGACCGTCGCCGGCTTGGAGGCTGCGACGAGCGGATCGAGGTCGTCGAGCGCGGCGCGCACGTCGCGGAAGGTCGTGTTGGCCTCCTTCAGCGTCCCCGGCGCCTCGGCGAGCGCCTGCGAGAAGTTCTCGTTCTGGTCGGCGATCGCGCCGAACATCGCGTTGAGGCTGCCGACCATCTGCGTCAGCTCGGTGCGCCGCTCGGAGACCGACGCGAGCACGCGCGCGGTGCTGACGATCGCGTCCTCGAGGATTCTGTCGTCGCGCGACATCTCGCGCACGAGCCGGGTCGTCGCCGACAGCGCCGGGCTGAAGTACTTCGCCGCCTCGGAGACCTCTCTCTCCTTGCCGGCGTACTGCGTGGCGCCGCCCTTGAAGACCTCCTGGAGCCCTCTGCGCGTTCTCTCGTCGAGCGTGTTGAAGAGCTGGTCGAGGTCGACGACCGTCGTCGTGTCCTCGACGCCGAGCGTCGCGCCGTCGGACAGCTCGGGCGCGTTGTTGGGGCCCGGCGACAGCGAGATGTAGCGGTTTGCGACGCTGGAGAGCGACGCGAGCCGGATCTCCGCCGTCGTGCCCTCGTGCAGCGGCGCGTACGGCTCATCGACGGTGATCGTGACCGCGGCGAGGTTGTCGTCGGTGAGCTCGATCTCGTCGACGTTGCCGATGCGGCGGCCGCCGATCTGGACGTCGTTGCCTCTCACGAGCTGGCCGGCTGTCTGGAAGATCAGTCTGTACTGCTGGCCCCCGCCGCCGCCGAGCAGCACGATCGCCACGACGGCGACGACGAGCAGCAGGGCGCCGAGCGCGGCAGCGCGCGCGACGGTCATGCGGCCACCGTCCGCGGGTCGCGGCCGGCACGGCTCAGGCGCGGCGTTTGACGGGTCAGGTCAGACAAGTCTCGAGCTCTGATAGAGAGTCAGGGTCGGGGGTTGCGGGCGCTCAGCCCTACTCCATGCCAAGGGGGCCCTGGGACTCCCCGCTGAGGAACTGGCGGACGAACGGGTTCTCGGACTCGAACAGGTCTCTCGCGGGCCCGGACTCGACGATCCGGCCGCGCCACAGGACCGCGATGAACTCCGCGACGCGGCGGGCGCTGGCGATGTCGTGCGTGATCACCACGTAGGCGCCGCCGTTCTCCGCGTGGACCTCCTTGATCAGCTCGCACAGCAGCGCGGTGCGGACCGGATCGAGGCCGGAGTCCGGCTCGTCGAAGAGGACGATCTCGGGATCGAGCACGAGCGCCCGGGCGAACCCGGCGCGCTTGCGCATCCCGCCCGAGAGCTCGTTCGGCATCTTGTCGTGGGAGCCTGCCAGGCCGACTTCCTTCAGGCGCCGGTTGACGATCTCGTAGATCTCGTCCTCGCCCTTGTCGGTGTGCTGGCGCAGCGGGAAGGCGACGTTGTCGTAGAGGTTCATCGACCCGAACAGCGCGCCGTCCTGGAAGAGGACGCCGAACTTCTTGCGCATCTCGAAGAGGTCGTCGTCGACCATATTCGGGACCGACTCGCCGTGGACGAGGATGTCGCCCTGGTCGGGGTAGAGGAGCCCGACCATGTGCTTGATGCAGACCGACTTGCCGGTGCCCGAGGGCCCAAGGATCATCGAGATTCTGCCCTCGGGGATGCCGAGGTTGAGGCCGCGCAGCACTCTGTTGCGGCCGAACGCCTTGTGCACGTCGACGAACTCGACGGCGTCCTCGACGCCCTCGACCGCATGGCGGGCCTCGGTGTGCCAGCGGAACTCGTCCTCGTCGTCGGCGGCGGGCGCCGGAGCGCCCTCCGAGACGACGGAGACGCGCGGCTCCGCGCGCTCCTCGCGCTCGTAGAGCTCGAGCTCCCCCGGCTGGTCGTCGAACTCGTCGAGCACGTCGGGCTCGTCGTGGTCGAGGATCTCACCGCCGAGGGGATCGCGCTCGTCCGCGAGCCGCTCCTCGTCGAGCCGGTCCTTGTCGGAGTCCGAGCGGCTCACGTCATCCCTCCAATGTCGAGACAGGGCGTCATCAGCGGATCAGGTTGATCTCCGGGTGGGTCGCGAGCAGCGTCTGGGTGAAGACGTAGTTGAACGCGAAGATGCCCATGAACGCTATGACGACCGCCTGGTTGACGGCGCGGCCCACTCCCTCCGCCCCGCCGGACGCGGTCATCCCCTTGTAACAGCAGACGATCGCGATGATCGCCCCGAACAAGGTCGTCTTCAGCAACGAGCCCCACAGGTCGGTCGTCGAGGCGTTGGTCAGGAAGGTCGCGAAGAACGGTCCGAGCGGCGCGCCGTTGACGAGCGTCGCGATGACGCCGCCGAAGATGCCGAACAGGAGCGCGTAGATGTCGAACAGCCCGGTCACGAGCATCAGCGCGAGGAAGCGCGGCACGACCAGGTTCTTGACCGGGTCGACGCCGAGCACCTGCAGCGCGTCGAGCTCCTCGCGGATCTTGCGCGCGCCGAGGTCGGCGGTGATCGCGGTCCCGGCGACGCCGGCGAGCACGATCGCGCTCACGAACGGCGCGAACTCGCGGATCGACGCGAGCACGAAGAAGCCGCCGAGGCGGTCGAGCGCTCCGAACAGGACGAGGAAGTTCGCCGCCTGCAGGCCCGGCGCGCCGTAGCCGAACGCCACCGTCGAGACGAGCAGCGGGAACCAGCAGAGCTTCAGCGCGAAGAGGAACTGCGAGACGAACTCACCGCCGTACGGGTACGGCGGACGGACCGTGGAGACGATCGTCTTGCCCGTCAAGATCATCATGTCACCGACTTCCTCGAGGGCGTTCCTCGTGGGAAGCAGCGCTCGGTCGGCGACCGTTCGGACCATCTCTCTCCGTCCTCCCTGGAAAAGCGACAGAAGTTGCCCTAGCTGGCAGCTTCTGGGCACAGCGTATGACACGGCCGGGACGCATGCCAAACGGGAACCGTCGCGTCCCTCCGGCCAAGAGACACGCCGATCTATATACATCTGGCATCGGCGTTTGCGCCGCTTCGGCAACCAGCGAACGGCGACCTGCGGCCGTGCTATGTTCGCGCCGCTGTGAACGGGAGAGGAGCGATCCTGCGAGGAGGGACGGCGGCCGCCGCGGCTGTCGCGTTGGCGTTCGCCGCGGGCTGCGGCGGCGGCGAGCGACAGGACGCGGGCGTGACCGCCGCGACCTACACGGTCGCCGAGCCGGTCGTGACCTTCCCGGCGAAGCAGGAGCTCGCCGAGGAGTCGGAGCTGCGCATCGCCGTCAGAAACGTCGGCAGAGACGAGATCCCCAACCTGGCGGTCACGATCGAGGCCGACAGAGAGGGCACGCGCGCGGCGGCCTTCGGCGCGCTCAGCGAGCAGCCCGGGATCAAGTCGCGCTCGCGCCCGGTCTGGATCCTCGAGGACACGACGGGCATGACCGCGTTCGCCAACACCTGGGCGCTCGGCCCCGTCGCGCCCGGCGCGACGCAGACCTTCAGCTGGCGCCTGTCGGCGATCAGAGCCGGCAGATGGAGCGTCGACTGGCGGCTCGCCGGCGCGCTCGGCAACAAGGCCAGAGTCGTGCAGGCGGACGGCCGCGCGGCGAGCGGCTCGCTCACCGTCGACATCTCGCGCAAGCCCGGCCAGGCGCGGGTCGACGAGAACGGGGACGTCGTGCGCGTCTCCGGCCGCGACTTCGACGAGTCGTCGCGCTGATCACGCCGGCGGCCGGCCGCCCCCTCCGTCGACGCAAAGGCCCGCGACGTTCCCACGCCGCGGGCCCCTGCTGCACGGACCGGCACCGCCCGTCATTACGATGCCGGAGCCGAGATCGGACACCTCCGGAGCGATCGCCTGACGCGTGGCCGGCGGCTCGGCTCCGCTCTCTCTCGTGAGGTCCTTGGACCCCTCCCGGACCGGGTCCTGAGCGACCCGGACGGCTCATGCGTTGACGGTGACGAGCAGTCTGCGCCAGCCGGCACGCCCCTTCTTTGGCCATCTGGCGAAAGATCGGGGCGCCAGCTTCGCCACCGCTCGCGGCCCGCGCGCGCGTGTTACTGAAGCGCGACGCCGATGCGCCCGCACGACGTCGAATGAGCGCATGTCAGCGGGGCGAACCGGGCGCGCGTTCCTTTGGACATGCGGATAGTGTCGTCTCTGCAGAACCTTCGTAGGCTCGCTGCGCACGGAAATCACGAGCCACCGTCCCACCGCCGCAAGACAGCCGCGGCGCCGCTCCGGAAGCCCGGCTGCGGGACGATGGAAAGGAACAACCCGTCTATGCCCAGACTCCGTCAAGAGAACGTCACCGCGGCCCAGTGGTCCCCCAACGGCGCCACGCTCGGGGCGCAGGACCTGACGCATCCTGACAACCAGGTGTTCGGCGCGAACGTGTTCAGCCCCGCGGAGCAGCGCAAGCGCCTGCCGAAGGCCGTCTACAAGCAGCTCCAGTCGACGCTGGAGCGCGGCGAGGCGCTCGACAGCTCGCTCGCCGACGCCGTCGCGCTCGCGATGAAGGAGTGGGCGCTGGAGCGCGGCGCGACCCACTACGCGCACTGGTTCCAGCCGCTGACGGGCTCCACCGCGGAGAAGCACGACTCCTTCTACAGCCCAGCCGGCGACGGCACGGCGATCGCCGAGTTCTCCGGCAAGGAGCTGATCCAGGGCGAGCCGGACGCCTCCTCCTTCCCCACCGGCGGCATCCGCGCCACCTTCGAGGCGCGCGGCTACACCGCCTGGGATCCGACCAGCCCGGCGTTCATCCTCGAGAACCCCAACGGCGCGCTGCTGTGCATCCCGACCGCGTTCGCGTCGTGGACCGGCGAGGCGCTCGACAACAAGATCCCGCTGCTGCGCTCGATGGGCGCGCTCTCCGACTCCGCCGTCCGCGCCCTGCGGCTGCTCGGCGACGAGGAGGCCCAGCGCGTCTTCACGACCGTCGGCGCCGAGCAGGAGTACTTCCTGATCGACGAGCAGTACTTCTTCGAGCGCCCCGACCTGCTGACGACCGGCCGCACGCTGTTCGGCGCCCAGCCGCCGAAGGGCCACGAGCTCGACGACCACTACTTCGGCTCGATCCCGGAGCGCGTGCTCGCGTACATGCTGGAGGTCGAGGACGAGCTGGCGAAGCTCGGCGTGCCGATCAAGACCCGCCACAACGAGGTCGCCCCGGCACAGTACGAGATCGCCCCGATCTTCGAGAACTCCAACGTCGGCTCCGACCACCAGCAGCTGACGATGCAGGTGCTGCAGAACGTCGCCCGCCGCTACGGCCTCGTCTGCCTCCTGCACGAGAAGCCGTTCGCCGGCGTCAACGGCTCCGGCAAGCACAACAACTGGTCGATGAGCGCCGACCACGGCGAGAACCTGCTCGATCCGGGCGACACGCCGCACGAGAACCTCAACTTCCTGTTCTTCTGCACCGCGGTGATCCAGGCGGTCGACAAGCACCAGGGCCTCCTGCGTGCGACCGCCGCCGGCCCCGGCCAGGACCACCGCCTGGGGGCCAACGAGGCGCCGCCGGCGATCATCTCGATCTTCCTCGGCGAGGAGCTCGAGGGCGTCTACGCCGCGATCGAGAGCGGCGCGGCGAGCGAGTCGAGCGCCGGCTCGCTGCTCGGCCTCGGCACGCCGGTGCTGCCGCGCCTGCCGCTCCACGGCGGCGACCGCAACCGCACCAGCCCGTTCGCCTTCACCGGCAACAAGTTCGAGTTCCGCGCGATCGGCTCGACGCAGTCGGTCGCGCTGCCGAACACGGTCCTCAACACGATCGTCGCCGAGGCGATCGACGACCTCGCCGACCAGCTCGAGGCGGCGCTGAAGGGCGGCGCCTCGCTGGAGGAGGCGCTGCGCCCGGTGCTGCAGAAGAGCTATGCCGCGCACAAGCGGGTCGTCTTCGACGGCGACGGCTACTCGCAGGATTGGCACGAGGAGGCCGCGCGGCGCGGCCTGCTCAACCTCCGCACGACGCCGGACGCGCTGCCGTACTTCGTCAAGGAGAGCACCGTCGCGGCCTTCGAGCGCTACAGAGTGCTCTCCGAGCGCGAGCTGGAGTCCCGCTACGAGGTCTTCACCGAGCAGTACGCGGCCAAGATCAACATCGAGGCCGAGACCGCCGCGACGATCGCCCGCACGCTGCTGCTGCCGGCCGCCCTAAGGCAGCTCGCGCTCGTGAAGGAGGCGGGCGTCGACGCGCTCGTCACCGAGACGCAGGCCCTCGTCGAGCAGTTCGTGGCCGCGATCCAGGCGCTCGAGTCGGCCAACCTCAAGGAGAACCAGCAGGACGAGCCGCCGGCGACGTGGGCGAGCTTCCTGCGCGACAACGTCATCCCCGCGATGAACAAGGTCCGCGAGGTCGCCGACAAGCTCGAGAAGATCGTCGCCGACGACCTCTGGCCGCTGCCCAAGTACAGCGAGGTCCTCTTCATCAAGTAGGACCCCGCGACACGCGATCCCCGCGGCGCGCCTCAGGCGCCGACGCCGCGGCGGATCGCCTGGTCGATCGCCTGCGGCGAGAGGACGTGCTCGATCACCATGATCGCCGCACCGACGACGCCGGCGCGGTCGCCGAGGCCGCTCGGGACGACCCGCAGCTCCTCGGTCGCGAGCGGCAGCGAGCGCTGGAAGATCACCTCGCGCACGCCCGCGAGCAGCTGCTGGGAGGACTGGCCGACGTCGCCCCCGATCACGATCACCTCGGGGTTGAAGAAGTTGACGCAGCCGGCCAGCACCTCGCCGAGGTTGCGGCCGGCCTCGCGCACCAGCCGCGTCGCCGGCGCGCTCCCCTCCTTCACCAGCCGCACGACGTCGCGGCTCGTGCGCGCCTCGACGCCCTGCTCGGCGAGCCTGCGCGCGAGCGCCGCGCCGCCTGAGACGGCCTCGAGGCAGCCGACGTTGCCGCAGCGGCAGGTCGCCTCCTCGCCGGCGAGCCGGATGTGGCCGATGTCGCCGGCGGCGCCCTTCGCGCCGTGGTGGATCCTGCCCCTCGCGACGATCCCGCAGCCGATCCCCGTCCCGACCTTGATGAACAGCAGGTGGTCGCGGCCGCGCCAGTTGGCCCAGTGCTCGCCGAGCGCCATGATGTTGACGTCGTTGTCGACCAGCACCGGCGCGTCGTGGCGGGCGGCGAACCAGCCGGGGATGGAGAAGCCGTCCCAGCCCGGCATGATCGGCGGGTTGGCCGGCTCGCCGCGGTCGAAGGCGACCGGGCCGGGGACGCCGAGCCCGATGCCGCGGACGTGCGAGCTGGCCCGTCCGGCCTGCTCGAGCAGCGCGCCGAAGCGCTCGTCGACGATCGCGAGCACCGTCTCGGGGCCAGCGGCGATGTCCAGCTCCTCTATCTCCTCGGCGAGCGAGGCGCCGCCGAGGTCGCAGACGGCGAGGCGGCCGTGCGTGACGCCGAGGTCGCCGCAGAGCACGACGCCCGAGCCGTCGTTGAAGACGAGCGACGTCGGCGGCCGCCCGCCGGTCGAGTCGGCGCCGGCGGCCTCGTAGACCAGCTCGTGCCTGAGCAGCGTGTCGACGCGCTGGGCGACCGTCGAGCGCGCGAGGCCGGTTCGCCGCGCCAGCTCGGCTCGCGTGAGCGTGCCCGCGTCGCGGATCACCCGCAGGACGGTGCCGGCGCTTATCGCCTCTCCGGCGAGGGGTCGCGACGGGCCTTCCTGATCCTCGCGGGCTGCCACGACCCGGAAGTAAAGCACGGCAGACCGCCGACTTCAGCCGAGATCAATGCAAGAGTTCGGATAGATAGTTCGCTAACCGACAGACTTTTGCTTGACATACGGTAAAAGCCTGTGGGAAGGTCGGCAGCGTGAGTGGAGGAGCTCGGCTGCGAGCCGGCGTCGTCGGCGCCGGCTTCATCGGCGCGGTTCACGCGCGCTCTGCGCGGCTCGCCGGCGCCCGGCTGGTCGCCGTCGCGGCGTCGACGCCGGAGTCCTCGCGCGCAGCGGCGGGACGGCTCGGCGCCGAGCGGGCGTGCAAGTCGGGCGAGGAGCTGGTCGCCGCGGACGACGTCGATGTCGTCCACGTCTGCGCCCCCAACCACCTCCACCTGCCGCTCGCGCGCGCCGCGCTGGAGGCCGGCAAGCACGTGATCTGCGAGAAGCCGCTGGCGCTCGACGACGACGGCGCGGCCGAGCTGGTCGCCGCCGCCTCCGCCGGCGGGCTGCAGGCGGCGGTTCCCTTCGTCTACCGCTACTACCCGATGGTGCGCGAGGCGCGCGAGCGGCTGCGCGGCGGGCGCAGCGGCCCGCTGCGCCTGCTGCACGGGACCTACCTGCAGGACTGGCTGTCGCTGCCGGCCGACGCCAACTGGCGCGTCGAGCGGCGGCTCGGCGGCGCCTCGCGCGCCTTCGCCGACATCGGCTCGCACTGGTGCGACCTGGCCGAGTTCGCCTCCGGCCACCGCATCGTCCGCCTCAGCGCGCGCACGGCGACCGTCGTGCCGGAGCGCAGCGCGAGCGGGACGGCCGCGTTCGCGCGCCGCGACGACGACGGGCCGCGGCAGCCGGTCGACACCGAGGACGTCGCGCTGGTGCAGTTCGAGACCGACGGCGGCGCGCTCGGCTCCGTCGTCGTCAGCCAGGTCTCCCCCGGCCGCAAGAACCGCCTCTGGATCGAGTGGGACGCGGCCGACGCGGCGCTCGCCTTCGACCAGGAGCAGCCCGAGCTGCTGTGGTGCGGCCGGCGCGACGGCGTCGCGCTCGCGCTCCGCGACGATGCCGCCCTGAGCGCCCCGGCCGCCCGCTTCGCGACGCTGCCCGCCGGCCACCCGCAGGGCTACGGCGACTGCTTCGACGCCTTCGTCGCCGACGTCTACGCGGCGATCGCCGACGGCGAGGCGGCCGACGGTCTGCCGCGCTTCGCCGACGGGCGCCGCGCCGTCCAGATCACCGAGGCGGTGCTCGGCTCGGCCGCCGCCGACGGGGCGTGGACGGCGGTCCCGGCGCCGGCGCTTGCGGAGGCGCGGCCGTGAAGCTCGGCCTGCTGACCGCCTGCATGCCGGAGCGGCCGCTGGAGGAGGTCGCACGCTGGGCCGGCGCGAACGGCTACGAGGCGCTCGAGCTGGCGGCATGGCCGACGATCGGCGACCGGCCGTTCACCGCCTCCCATCTCGCCGCCGACGCCTTCGACGGCCGCGAGCGCGAGCGGGTCGCCGAGGCGCTGGAGGGGAACGGGCTGACGCTCTCGGCGCTCGCCTACTACGACAACAACCTCCACCCCGACCCCGTCGAGCGGGCGGCGATCCACGCGCACGTGCGCGCGTGCGTCGATGCGGCCGCCGCGCTCGGCGGCGTGCCGGTCGGCACCTTCGTCGGCCGCGACCCAGGCCGCAGCGTCGCCGACAACCTGCGCGAGGCCGAGCGCGTGCTGCCGCCGCTGGTCGACTACGCCGGCGAGCGCGGCGTGCGGCTGATGATCGAGAACTGCGTGATGGAGGGCTGGCACCCGGACGGCTATCCCGGCAACCTCGCCTACTCGCCGGAGCTGTGGGAGTGGATGTTCGACCTGGGGCTCTACCTCAACTTCGACCCCTCCCACCTGCTGTGGCTGGGCATCGACCCCGTCGAGGCGCTGGAGCCGTACGTCGACCGGGTCGCCCACGCGCACGCCAAGGACGCCGAGACCTTCGCCGCCAGACGCAACCGCTACGGCTTCTTCGGCCGTCTCTCGACGCGCGCGACCGACCCGTGGGAGATGGGCTGGTGGCGCTACCGCATCCCCGGGCTCGGCGAGGTCGACTTCCGCCGCTACGTCGACACGCTCTACGCCGGCGGCTTCGACGGCGTGCTGTCGGTCGAGCACGAGGATCCCGTCTGGGGCGGCACGCCCGGGAAGGTCGAGCAGGGCCTCGTGCTCGCCCACCGCAACCTGCGACCGCTGCTGGTGGCGTGATGGCGCCGGTGCTCGAGGTCCGCGGGCTGGTCAAGGAGTACCCGGGCGTGAAGGCGCTGAAGGGGGTCGACTTCGCCGTCGAGCGCGGCGAGGTCCACTGCCTGCTCGGGCCCAACGGCGCCGGCAAGTCGACGCTGATCAAGTGCGTCTCCGGCGCCGTCGCGCCGACCGCGGGCGAGATCCTGCTCGACGGCGATCCGCTCCCCGTCGGCGACCCGTCCGCGTCGCTGCGGCGCGGGGTCGCGACGATCTACCAGGAGCTCGACCTCGTCGACGAGCTGACCGTCGCGCAGAGCGTCTTCCTCGCCCACGAGCCGCGCCGCGGCCCCTTCCTCGATCTCGAGCGGATGCGCCGCGACGCGGCCGCGCTGCTCGCCCGGCTCGGCCACGAGGCGATCGATCCGCGCACGAAGGTGCGCGAGCTGCGGCCGGCGGCGCAGCAGGTCGTCTCGATCGCCCGCGCGCTCTCCCACGACGTGCGGCTGCTGATCATGGACGAGCCCTCCGCGATCCTCGACGACGGCGAGATCGAGACGCTGTTCGGGGTCGTGCGGCGGCTGACCGCCGACGGCGTCTCGGTCGTCTACATCTCCCACCGGCTCGACGAGATCCGCCGCATCGGCGACCGCGTGACGGTGCTGACCGACGGGCGCACCGCGGCGACCGACCTGCCGGCCGCGACGCCGACCGACGAGCTGGTCGAGCTGATGGTCGGGCGCGCCGTCGAGCAGCTCTACCCGGAGCGGCCGCATGCCTCCGGCGAGGTCGTGCTCGACGTCCGCGGCGTGCGGCGCCTGCCGTCGGTCCGAGCGGTCTCGCTGCAGGTGCGCGCCGGCGAGGTCGTCGGCCTCGGGGGCCTCGTCGGCTCCGGGCGGACCGAGCTGCTGCGGCTGATCTACGGCCTCGACGCACCGCAGGCCGGCGAGGTCCGCGTCGGCGGCAGACGGCTGCCGCCGGGTCGCCCCGACCGCGCGATCGCCGCCGGGCTCGGGCTGGCGCCCGAGGACCGCAAGTCGCAGGGCCTGCTGCTCGACTGGAGCCTGACCAAGAACGTCAGCCTCGCCGACCTCGGCCGCTTCGAGCGCGGGCTGCTGAGCGTCCGCGCCGAGCGCGCCGCGGCGCGCGAGCAGCTGCAGCGGCTGCGGACCGTCCCGGCCGACGCCGAGCGGGCCGTGCGCGAGCTGTCGGGCGGCAACCAGCAGAAGGTCGTGCTCGCGCGCTGGCTGCTGCGCAGCTGCCGCGTGCTGCTGCTCGACGAGCCGACGCGCGGCGTCGACGTCGCCACGAAGGCCGAGCTCTACCGCGTGATCGGCGACCTCGCCGCCGCCGGCGTCGCGGTGCTCGTCGTCTCCTCCGAGCTCGGCGAGCTGGTCGGCATCTGCAGCCGCATCCTCGTGATGCGCGAGGGCGAGACCGTCTTCGAGGTCGACGGCGAGCGCGCCAGCGAGCGGGAGCTGCTGCGCCACGCCGTCGCGCCGACCGAAACCGCCGACCTGATCGAGGAGGTCACATGACGACGTCGCCCGCAAGCGGTCCGGGCACGGCGGCCGCGCCGCCGTCCGGGGGCGGCAGGGCGCGGCGCCTGTCCGGCGTCCGGCTGCAGGAGTACGCGCTCGTGCTCGTCGTGATCGCGCTGTTCGTCGCCGGCTCGATCCTCAAGCCCGACAGCTTCCCGACCTGGGACAACGTCCGCAACATGCTCACGCAGGCGAGCGTCGTCGGCGTGCTCGCGATCGGGATGACGTTCGTGATCGCGACCGCCGGCATCGACCTGTCGGTCGGCTCGATGGTCGCCGCGGCCGGGATGTTCGGCGGGGTGCTCGTCGATCCGGAGGGGTCGACGCTGCTGTTCGTCTTCGGCGCGCTCGCGTTCGCGACGGCGCTCGGGTCGATCAACGCGATCGCGGTCGCCTACGGGCGCGTCGTCCCGTTCATCGCGACGCTGGCGATGTTCTCGATCGCGCGCGGGATCGCGCTGCTGCTCAACGACAAGCTGCCGGTCGGGCTGCTGGAGCTCAACGGCGGCTCGTTCGGCGACCCCGCGCCGTTCTCGCTGATGTGGTTCGGGACGGGGCGGATCCTTGGGATCCCCGTCTCGGTCTACGTCTTCCTCGGCGTCGTGGTCGCCGGGTGGCTGGTCCTCAACCGCACCCGCTACGGCCGCTACGTCGTCGCCGTCGGCGGCAACCGCGAGGCGGCGCGGATCGCCGGCGTCCCGGTCCGGCGGACGATCCTCAGCGTCTACGTCCTGTCCGGCCTGCTCGCAGGCGTCGCGGCGGTGCTGCTGTGCGCACGCCTCGGCAGCGCCTCGCCGGTCAGCGGCAACCTCTACGAGCTCGACGCGATCGGCGCCGTCGTGATCGGCGGCACCAGCCTCGCCGGCGGCCGCGCGACGATCGTCGGCACGTTCCTCGGCGTGCTGACCTTCGCGTTGATCTTCAGCTTGATGACGCAGCTCGACCTGTCGACCGAGGTCCAGCAGGTCGTCAAGGGGGCGATCGTCCTCGGGGCGGTCCTCATCCAGCGGCCGGAGGCGCGGCTGTGAAACGTCCACACCGAAGGAGGAGGGGTCCAGATGTCAATGATGCGACTGCCGGCGGCGCTGGCCGTCGCGGCGCTGCTGGCGGTCGGCGCCGCGGCCTGCGGCGGTGACAGCGACGACGACGGCGCGACCGCGACGCAGGCGGCCGCCGGCGCGACGACGGGCGGCGAGGGCGGCGGCGCCGGCGGCCCGGTCAGCATCGTCGCCAGCGTGCCGCCGACCGACCACGGCTGGCTCGGCGCGATCTCGAAGAACGCGCAGGCCGCCGCGGACGAGTTCGACGACGTCGACTTCCGCCTGCTGGAGGCCGCCGACGCCGACTCGCAGGCACAGCAGATCGAGCAGGTGATCTCCGACAGACCGGACGCGCTCGTCGTGTTGCCGCAGGACGGCGCGGCGCTGACGCCGGTCGCGCAGAGAGCCGAGGCGGCCGGGATCCCGGTCGTCAACGTCGACCGGCTGTTCACGGCGCCCGACGCGGCGACCGCGACGATCCTCGGCGACAACTACCAGATCGGCGTGCTCGCGGCCGACTACATCGCCAGAAGACTCGACTGCAGAGGCAACGTCGTGGAGATCCAGGGCCTGGCGGGGATCTCGGTCACGGAGGAGCGCACGAGAGGGTTCGTCGACGAGCTGAGAAAGGCCTGCCCGGACGGCGGGATCGACATCGTCGCCAGACAGCCGGGCGACTTCAACCCCGACACAGGGCTGAGAGTGATGGAGACGATCCTCCAGGCGCAGGACAGAATCGACGCCGTCTACACGCACGACGACGACATGGCCCAGGGCGTCGTGCAGGCGATCCGCAACGCCGGCCGCGACGACGAGATGTTCCTGACCGGCGTCGGCGGCTCCCAGGACGCGATGGAGCAGATCAAGGAGGGCGGCCTCTACGAGGCGACCTTCCTCTACAACCCCAACATGGCCGCGTCGGCCGTCAACATGGCGCGCCTGATCGCGCTCGGCGAGGGCTTCCCGGAGCTGGTCCCGCCGGAGGTCCCGCGCCAGATCATCGTCCCGGCTGCGACGGTGACGAGCGAGAACGTCGAGCAGTACGAGCAGTACGCGTTCAACTGACGCGCGTCCCGGTCGCGCCGGCGGCCGCCCAACCTTGGCACGCCTGTGTCAAGGTTGGGCGCGTCGCTGGTACGATCGGACGATGCGCGACTACCTCGATGCCATCCGCTCCCGCGTCGTCGTCTTCGATGGGGGCATGGGCGCCACGCTCGAGCAGTTCGAGCTGACCGAGCAGGACTACGGCGGACTGAAGGGCAAGTGCCACGAGGCGCTGATCCTCCACCGCCCCGACGTCATCGAGGGCGTCCACGCGACGATGCTCGACGCCGGCGCGGAGGTCGTCGAGACCGACACCTTCCAGGCATCCCGCCTCAAGCTCGACGAGTGGGGCCTCGCCGACCACACGCTGGAGATCAACCGCAGAGGCGCCGAGATCGCGCGCAAGGCGGCCGGCGAGCACCGCTACGTCGCCGGCTCGATCGGCCCGACCGGCTTCCTCCCCGCCTCCGACGACCCGACGCTCGGGAACATCTCCTTCCGCAGACTGGTCGAGGTCTTCGCCGAGCAGTCGCAGGGCCTGGTCGAGGGCGGCGCCGATCTGCTGATGATCGAGACCGCGCAGGACATCCTCGAGGTCAAGGCGGCGATCTTCGGCGCGCGCGAGGCGTTCAAGACGACGGGGAAGCAGATCCCGATCCAGGTCTCGGTCTCGCTGCTGCCCAACGGCGGCAAGATGCTGCTCGGCACCGACATCTCCTCGGTGCTGGCGACGCTGACCGCGCTGCGCGTCGACGCGCTCGGCCTCAACTGCTCGACCGGCCCCGAGGACATGCGCGACGCGATCCGCTTCCTCGGCGAGTTCTCGCCCGTGCCGGTCCACTGCATCCCGAACGCCGGCCTGCCGCTCCAGGGTCCCGACGGGGAGACGATCTTCCCCGAGAAGCCGGAGCCGCTCGCCGCGACGCTGACCGACTTCGTCGAGCGCTACGGCATCTCGATCGTCGGCGGCTGCTGCGGCACGACCGCCGCCCACATCAGAGCGATCGCCGACGCGGTCAAGGGCCGCCCCGTCGAGCCCCGTCCGGCGCCGCGCCCGCAGCATGTCTCCTCGATGATCGCCGCCACGCCGCTGGCGCAGGAGCCGCGCCCGACGATCGTCGGCGAGCGCGTCAACTCGCAGGGCTCGCGCCGCGCCAAGGAGATGCTGCTCGCCGACGACTACGACGGCCTGCTGCAGATCGCCGAGAACCAGGTCGAGCTCGGCGCCCACGTGCTCGACCTCTGCGTCGCGCTGACCGAGCGCCAGGACGAGGCCGAGCAGATGCGGATCCTCGCGAAGAAGGTCTCGCTGTCGCTGCCGGCGCCGATCCAGGTCGACTCGACCGAGCCCGAGGTGATGCAGGCGGCGCTGGAGCAGATCCCCGGCCGCGCGATCGTCAACTCCGTCAACCTCGAGGCCGGCCGCGACAAGCTCGACCTCGTCACGCCGCTCTGCATCGAGCACGGCGCCGCGCTGATCGCGCTGACGATCGACGAGGAGTCGATGGGCAAGACGGCCGAGCGCAAGCTCGAGATCGCCAAGCGGATCCACGGCTACGTCGTCGAGGAGCACGGCCTCCCCGCCGACCTGCTGATCTTCGACGCGCTGACCTTCACGCTCGCGACCGGCGCCGACGAGTTCAAGACCTCTGCGATCGAGACGATCGAGGGCATCCGCGCGATCAAGCGCGAGCTGCCCGGCGTGCTGACCTCGCTCGGCGTCTCCAACGTCTCCTTCGGCTTCGGCAGAGCGGCCCGCGAGGTGCTGAACTCCGTCTTCCTCCACCACTGCGTGGAGGCCGGGCTCGACCTCGCGATGGTCCACCCGAAGGACGTCACGCCGTATGCCGAGATCCCGGAGAACGAGCGCGAGCTGGCCGACGACCTCGTCTTCAACCGCCGCGACGACGCGACCCAGCGCTTCATCGAGCACTTCGAGGAGAAGGGCGAGTCGGGCGACGACGAGGCGGCCGACCCGACCTCCGGGATGGAGCCCGAGGAGGCGCTGCACTTCCACATCCTGCGCCGCAAGAAGGAGGGCGTCGAGGAGTGGATCGACAAGTCGGTCGAGAAGATCGGCGCCGTCCCGACGCTCAACGACGTGCTGCTGCCGGCGATGAAGGAGGTCGGCGACAAGTTCGGCGCCGGCGAGCTGATCCTCCCCTTCGTGCTGCAGAGCGCCGAGGTGATGAAGAAGGCCGTCGCGCAGCTGGAGAGATACCTCGACCGGATCGAGGGCTACACCAAGGGCACGGTCGTCGTCGCGACCGTCTTCGGCGACGTCCACGACATCGGCAAGTCGCTCGTCAACACGATCCTCACGAACAACGGCTACACGGTCGTCGACCTCGGCAAGCAGGTCCCGGTCTCGACGATCCTGGAGGCGGCCCAGGAGCACAGAGCGACCGCGATCGGCCTCTCGGCGCTGCTCGTCTCGACCTCCAAGCAGATGCCGCTCGCCGTCCAGGAGCTGCACGAGAAGAGACTCGACTTCCCGGTGCTGATCGGCGGCGCGGCGATCAACCGCGACTTCGGCCTGCGGATCCTCTACCCGCACGGCAGAGAGTCCGACGACGTCTACGAGCCCGGCGTCTTCTACTGCAAGGACGCCTTCGAGGGCCTCGCGAAGATGGACCAGATCATCGACGACGAGGCCCGCGCCGCGCTGATCGAGAAGACGCGCGCCTCGGCGAAGAGACTGCGCGAGAAGGTCGTCGTCCCCGACGACGCGCCGCCGGTCACCGACGACTCGGTCCGCTCGGCCGCCCGCACCGACAATCCGGTCCCGACCCCGCCGTGGTGGGGCGTGCGCGAGATCGAGGTGCCGCTCGACGAGGTCTGGCACCACCTCGACACCCACGTCCTCTTCAAGCTCCACTGGGGCGGCCGCGGCGTCAAGGGCGAGGCGTGGCAGAAGCTGCTGCGCGACGACTTCGTGCCCCGGCTGGAGCGGATGTGGCGCGAGCAGACCTACCTGCACCCGCGCGCCAAGCTCGGCTACTTCCCCTGCAACAGCGAGGGCAACGAGCTGATCGTCTTCGACCCCAAGGACCACGACAGAGAGCTGCACCGGCTCGTCTTCCCGCGCCAGCCCAAGCACGACCGCATCTGCCTCGCCGACCTGTACCGGCCGCTCTCCTCGGGCGAACGCGACGTCTGCGCGCTGCAGGTCGTCACCGCCGGCGACGAGGTCACCGAGCTGATGGCGAGACTGGAGGCCGACGGCGAGTTCGCCGAGCAGCTGTTCGTCCACGGCCTCGGCGTCCAGACCGCCGAGGGCATGGCCGAGTGGGTCCACGCGAGAGCGCGCAGCGACCTCGGGCTGGAGCCGACCGACGGCCGCCGCTACTCGTGGGGCTACCCGGCCTGCCCGGACCAGTCCGAGCACGAGAAGGTCTTCGACCTGCTCGACGCGCCGTCGATCGGCATGCGTCTCTCCGGCGGCTACGCCGTCGAGCCGGAGCAGTCGACCGTCGCGATCGTCGCCCACCATCCGCAGGCGGTCTACTTCGGCATGAGAAGCGGCTTCCTGCCGAAGGAGAAGGCCCCCGACGAGATCATCATCGGCACCGACAAGGACCCGTCGATGATCGACCTCGGCGCGCTCGACGACGACCCGCGCGAGGGCGCGGTCGAGGCCGAGGTCGCGCCGGACGCGGCCGGCGTCGAGTAGGCGGCGCTTTCGGGCCTACGCCTCGGCGGCGCTGCGCTGGCCAGCGCCGCCGCGGCGCTCGCGCGGATGGGCGCGGAGCGTGACCGGCGAGGTCTGCATCGTGCGCAGGCGGACGTCCTTCCACGACAGCCCCTCCTTCAGCAGCGCGGGCATGCCCATCAGCACGGCGGTCGCGACCTCGACCGCCTGCAGGACGATGCCGTAGCCGAGCGCGTCGGCGTGCGAGACGCCGTAGCCGCTGCTGAGCACGACGACGCAGGCGGCCTGGAAGATGCCGAGGTTCGACGGCGTCGCCGGCAGCACCGCCGTCACGTTGACGGCGAACAGGACTGCCGCGGCGGCGCCGATCCCGGCCTGGTCGTCGAGCCCGAAGGCGACGAGGAGCACGTAGCAGGAGATCCACTGGAGCACCCACGCGCCGAGCTGCGCGACCAGCGCGACCGCGCCGAGGCGCGGCTGGCGGAAGACGGCGAGGCCGTCGCGGACGCGGCCGAGCGCTCGACGGGCCTGGCCGGTCAGCTCGCGCAGCCTCGCGAAGCGCGAATGCTTGCCGGCGCTCAGCAGCGGCGGCGCGATCAGCACGACGGCGAGCAGCACGAGCGGCGCGATCGTCGCGACCAGCAGCGCGTCCTGGTGCCCCCTGAAGATCCGCACCGACGACAGCGTCACGATCCCGAGCAGCACGAGCGCGAGGATGTTGAGCAGCGTCTGGGAGACGATCGTGCCGAGCACGATCGGGAAATGCTCGCGCGGGCGGCCGGTGCGGCGGGCGACGATCAGCGCGCGCGACGGCTCGCCGAGGCGGGCCGGCAGCGTCGCCGACATCAGCACGCCGATGAAGGTGCCCTGCATCGAGTCGCGCAGGCGCACGCGGCTGTCGGGCAGCGCCGCGGTCAGGATCGATCTCCACGCGACGGCGCGGGCCGCCATCGACGTGCACATGATCCCGAGGCCGACCAGCACCCAGGCGGGACTGGAGTCGACCAGCGCGGTGATCACCCGGTCGACGCCGATTCTCCTGATCGCGAGCACCGAGCCGGCGACGATCGCCAGCACGAGCAGCGCCATCACGGCCCGCCGCAGCAGCGCGACCGCCGGCCGGCGCGTGCCGGCCGGTGGCGGCGGCTCGAGGCTCGGCAGCCGCTGCGCGGGGACCTTCGGCTGCATGTCGGCGGGCAGGAGGCCGACGCGGACGCCGATCCGCTCCGTCACCGTGCGCGGAGCGGGCGTGGCGATCGCGTCCTCGTAGGCGCCGATCACCTCGGAGGCGACGCGCGGCCAGGCGTAGCGCTGCGCGTGGGCGGCGGCGGCGACGCCCATCGCGGCCAGCCGCTGCGGCTCGTGCCAGAGGTCGCGCAGCGTCTCGGCCAGCGCGGTCGCGTCGCCGCGCGGCACGAGCACGCCGTCGACGCCGTCGCGCACGACGTCGCCGTAGCCGGCGATGTCGGAGGCGACGACCGGCGTGCCGGCGGCGAACGCCTCCGTCAGCACCATCCCGAAGCTCTCGCCGCCGAGCGACGGCGCGCACAGCACGTCGGCGCGCTCGAGCACGCGCCGCTTCTCGTCGTCGTCGACGCGGCCGAGGACGGTGATCCCGCGGTCGTCGAGCAGCAGCGGCGCGACCTCCTCGCGGTTGGCGCCGACGATCGTCAGCTCGACCGGGATGTGCTCGCGCAGCGCCTCGAAGGCGCGCAGCAGCACCGGCAGCCCCTTGCGCTCGACCGCCTGGCCGACGAAGGCGATCCGCAGGCTGCCGCCGGTCCCCTTCGGCGCGCCGAGGTCAGGGACGCCGAGCGCCGCGGCGGCCTGCAGCGCCGGTTCGCCGGGCAGCGCGGCGGACTCCGGGATCGCCACGCCGTTGGGGATGATCCGGTAGCGGCCGCCGAAGAAGCGCCGCGCCGTCCACGCGGCCGCCTCCGAGACGGCGATGCGGACGTGGAGGTGGTTGAGCATCCGCCGCGCGCCGAGCGCGTTGGCGACGTTGTTGGAGAAGCGGTTGGTCGAGTAGGCGTGGAAGGTGCCGACCAGCGGCGCGTTCGTGCTGACGCAGGCGTCCCAGCACAGTCTCGGCGCGACCGGCTCGTGCAGGTGGACGACGTCGAAGTCGCCGGCGCGCAGCTCCTGGCGCATCTTCAGCAGCCCGCCCGGCGTCGCCATCAGGTTGGAGACCGCGCCGTTGGCGTTGAAGCCGATCGTGCCGCCGAGCGGGATCAGGTACTCGGGGACCTGGCGCTGCTGGGGGGCAGCGCCTCTGTGGAGGATCCGGGCACGACGGTCGTCCGGGTCGAAGGGGGCCAGGACGCGCACGTCGTGGCCCTCGGAGAGGAAGGTCTCGGCGAGGGCCTCGATGTGCCGAGTGACGCCGCCCGGATAGGTCCACGAATACGGTGAGACCAGGGCTACGCGCATCGGGCCCGGATGCTATCGCGCCCGCAGGCGCCACACGCTGGGGTTGCCCCCACTTTCATGTGGCTCTCATCTGGAGGGCACGCGTTCGGGTCTTCCCCCGTTCGCGCGCGCGAAACGACCGCGTCCGCCCGGCGCGCCGCGCGAGGCGGCGCCCGGAGCGCCGTCTCAGACGGCGGAGACCTCTTCCTCCTCCGCGACGCGGAAGGAGGAGCCGCAGCCGCAGGCCGCGACGACGTTGGGGTTGTCGACCTTGAAGCCGGCTCCCTGCATCTCGTCGACGTAGTCGATCACGGAGCCCTGCACGTACGGCAGGCTCGGCTTGTCGACGAGCAGGCGGATGCCCCTGTCCTCGAAGACGACGTCGCCGTCGCGCTCCTGGTCGAACGCGAGCGCGTACTGGAAGCCCGAGCAGCCGCCGCCGCGGACGCCGACGCGCAGTCCGGCGGTCTCGACGGCCGTGCCCTGCGAGGCGAGGAACTCGTGGACCTTCTCGGCGCCCTTGTCGGTGAGCGTGATCATGTGCTTCTCCGTGCCGTTCCCGAAAGCTCTGGCCCGCAGGGGCGGGATCGCCCCCACGCTTCATTCAGTGTAGCGACCCCCGGACGGGCCGCGAGCGGCGCTACCCTTGAGCGATGGCGACGAGCGAAGAACTGAAGCAACGTATCGAGACGGCCATCCCCGGCTCCTCCGCGCAGGTCACGGGCGACGACGGGCACCACTTCGAGGCCGTCGTCGTCGCCCCTCAGTTCGAGGGCATGAGCCGGATCGCGCAGCACCGGCTCGTCTACGACGTGTTCGAGGGCGAGCTCGGCGGCCGCATCCACGCGCTCTCCCTGCAGACCAAGGCTCCAGCGAGGACTTCATCGTGAGTGACGAAACCAACCCCCTCCGGGACGCGATCAGAGAGGCGATCGACGAGAACCCGGTGATCCTGTTCATGAAGGGCACGCCGGACCAGCCGATGTGCGGCTACTCGGCGCGCACCGCCGCCGCGCTGCAGACGCTGGGCGCGCCGTTCGCCGCGGTCGACATCCTCCCCGACCCGCGCATCCGCCAGGAGCTGTCGGCGCTGTCGAACTGGCCGACGATCCCGCAGCTGTTCGTCAGAGGCGAGCTGATCGGCGGCGCCGACATCGTCGCCGAGATGTACGAGACCGGCGAGCTGGCCCAGGTGCTCGGCGTCGAGCAGCCGTCGGCGCCCGAGCCGCCGGCCGCCGAGGGCGGCCAGGCGCCGCCGCTCTCGATCGAGAACCGGCTCGGCTAGCGGCCGGCGCTAGCGCGTCACCCGCACCGGCAGCGCGCCGCGGCCGTCGATCCGCAGCTCGGCGACGGCCCCGGCGCGCCAGCGCGCCTTCCCGATCCGCGCCCGCAGCCCGTCGTAGCGGGCCGTCGCGAGGAAGCGGGCGCGCACCTCCCTCAGCGACTGCGCGCCGCCGCTGGAGGCGGTGTCGTCCTCGCCGCCGATCATGATCGTGATCGTCTCGCCGCCGTCGACCGCGTCGAGCGTGCGGCCGGCGAGGTTGAGCGTCTGGCGCCCAAGCGGCGCGTCGCGCGGGATCCGCACCGTCAGCCGGACGGTCCGCAGCGGGCCGCGGACCTCGCGCACGCGCAGCGTGAGCCGCGCCTTCCCGCCGCGGCGGACCGTGCGCGGGCCCTTCACCGAGCGGATCGTCGCCAGCCGCAGCCCGCGCGCGATCCGCACGTCGGCCTGCACGCCCGTGACGTGGAGGGCCTTGAAGTCGGTCGCGTCGACCGCGGCGAGCGCGCTCGTCACGTCGTTCGCCATCGCCAGCGCCAGGCCGGGGACGCCCTCGGTGTCGGAGGCGTTGACCACGTAGCGGTTGCAGAAGCGCAGCGGCGCTCTGCTCTCGCGCAGCGTCACGCGCAGGCAGAGCCGGCCGCTCTCGCGCGCCGGCGCGCCCTCGAAGGCGGTCGTGACCGCCTGGGCGACGGCGATCGGCGCGATCGCCGGCAGCAGCCCGTGGCCGAGCGGGTCGCCGACGTCGACCTCGTCGGCGACCTCGGTCCGCTGCCGCACCGTTCTGCCGCGGTCCTCGTCGCGCACGTTCACGACGACCGGGATCGTCGGCGCCCTCTCCCCCACCGCGCCGACGACCGCCGCGGCGGCGTCGTTGGTGACGGTGCCGAGCGCGTGGCCGGGCGCCGCCAGCTTGTACGACGTCATCGACGGGAGGTCGAAGGGATGGCCGACGACGGTGAAGACGTAGGCGTCCTGCAGCACGAGCGAGCGCCGGCCGGCCGCGTCGAACTGGTGGCCGAAGCCGTAGACGACGTTCCCGTCGCGGTAGGTGACGGTGCCGATCGCGCTCGCCGCGACGGCGCCGGTCGAGTACGCGGCGCCCATCGCGGCGCCCGGCACCAGCTCCTGCGGCGCGAAGCTGCCGAGCGGCCCGACCGGCGCGGCGACGAGCGCCCGCCCGCGCGCACGGCCCGAGCGCTCCAGCAGCCGCCCGAGCGCTGGCGACAGCCCGGCGACCGTCAGCGGCGCGGTGAGCGGGCGCACGCTCGCGCGCACGGCCCGCGGGGCCCGCTTGGCGCCCGACGGCGGCTTGGCCGGCAGTCCGAGCATCTGCTCGATCGGCGTCACCAGCCCGACGTCGTTGCCGTACTGGCCGATCGTCGCCGACACGGCACCGGCGTTGCCGACCGCACCGTCGGCGCCGGCGCAATAGACCGGCGAGCCGGAGAAGCCCGACGCGATCCCGCTGCCGGCGACCGCGTCGCCGGAGACGCGCACGAGGATCCGCGGCCCGGAGCCGTTGACGTCGTCGAGGACGTCGATCACCTCGACGCCGAAGGTCGTGATCTCCGTCCCCTGCACGACCGTGCGCGCGGTGCACTCCATGCCGCGATGGATCTGCGCGAGCGGCACGATCGGGTCAGCGGCGACGGCGGCCGGCGCGGTGACGGCGGCCGCCGTCACCGTCAGGCCAAGGATGCGAGCGAACACGCGCGGGACTGTACTGCCTGGCGCGCGCCCGCTTTCCATCATCCGGTGGGCCGCGCGACGTCCGCGCCGCCGGCGTCGATCAGCTCGACGATCCGGCGCGAGTCGCAGACCGCCTCGCCGCCGTCGAGCGCGAGCACGGGGACGCGGCGCTGGCCGGTCAGCTGCTCGATCATCTCGCGGTTCGCCCGGCGGTACGGCACGCGCACCTCCTCGTAGGCGACGCCGGCGCGGCGCAGCGCCCGCGCGACGCGGCCGCATGGGCAGAGCAGGTCGGTCGGCGTGGGACAGCGATACAGGGTGTGCCCCGCTCGAAGTGTGACGAATTGCACGCTTCTCGGGGTGAATCGACTAGGGTGCCGCGCCATGGCACCGGTCGCAATCGTCACCGACACCTGCCACTACCTGCCGCGGCAGCTGGTCGCCGCCCGCGGGATCCACGAAGTCAGCCTCTACGTCCACTGGGATGGGCGGGAGGACCGGGAGGCAGACCTGCCCGACTTCGACGCCTACTACGAGCACCTCGGCAGGGCATCGGTCCTGCCGACGACCTCGCAGCCGTCGATCGGGGACTTCATGGCCGTCTACGAGCCGCTGCTGGACAGCGGGCGCGACGTCGTCTCGATCCATCTCTCCGGCGGGATGTCGGGGACGGTCGCGGCGGCGCAGCAGGCGCGCGAGCAGCTCGGCGAGCGCAAGGAGCGCGTGCACGTGCTCGACTCGGGCAGCGCCTGCGGCGGCGAGGGCCTGATGGTGCTCGCCGCGCACGCGGCCGCGGCGCGCGGCACCGGCGCCAAGGAGGTCGTCGCGCACGCCCGCGAGGCGCGCGCGGCGCTGAAGATGTGGTTCGCGATCGACACGCTCGAGTACCTCCGCCGCGGCGGCCGGATCGCGGCCGCGCAGGCGTGGCTCGGCTCGGCGCTGCGGATCAAGCCGATCCTGACGGTCGAGTCGGAGATCACGCCGGTCGAGCGCGTGCGCACGTCGGGGCGGGCCTTCGAGCGGATGGTCGACTACCTGCGCAGCCGCCGCGACGACGGCGCCGACGGCTGGGTGATCCAGCACATCCAGGCGCCCGACGAGTGCGCGAGGCTGGTCGAGCGGGGGCGCGAGATATTCGGGACCGACCCGGTCTTCGTCTCCGAGGTCGGACCGGTGATCGGCACGCACGTCGGCCCGGGCCTGCTCGGCGTCGGAGCGATTCCGCTGCGCCATCTCGGGTGAGGCGGCGCGTTGCCGCGCAGGTCCGCCGCCGCCCGCACCGAACCGGTCTGGAAGGTTCACGTTTCCGGGCTGTCGGTCACGGGCAGCGATCGTGCACGAAGCAGTCCGGTCCGCAGCGGGGGCGCAGCGGCCGTGTCGGGGAACGGGAGACGGAGGGAGAACGGGGTATGGAGCTGATCGCCATCGCCATCGGGCTGACCGTGTGGCTCGCCATTGCGACCTTCGCGGTCGCGATCGCCGCGGCCGCCGGCCGCTCCGATCGCGCCGAGCACCGACGCCGGGCCCGCGCTCCGCTGGGGTCCCCGAAACGCGAAACGGCGCCCACCCGGGGCGCCGCTCCGAAGCGGTTCGCGGCGACCTTGCCGCGTTAGCGCCGGCGCTGCCGCGTCAGCGGCGGCGCTTCTTCTTGCGGCGGCCGCCGAAGACGATCCCGCCGACGGCCGCGATCCCGCCGCCGAGCACGAAGCCGGCGACCGCGGCGGCGATGATCGCCTCTCTCTGCCTCGCCGCCAGCTGTCTGCGCCAGTCGGTCAGCTCCTCGACGTGGTCTCGCAGGACCTCCAGCGAGGCGCCGAGCTCCTTGCGGTTCTGCTCGATCGAGGCGCGGATCTGCTCGGGCGTGCGAGTCGACATCAGGAGACCCCTCTGACGGCCTGGGCGACGGACGGGCCGGCGGGCGACGGAGCGCCGTCGGGGCCGGAGACCGTCTCGCGGATCTTCTTCGCCTCGTCGATCGCCATCTCCGGCATCGGCGGCGAGCCGGCCTTCATCGCCTTGTAGGCGAGCGCGCCGGCGAGCGCGCCGAGCAGGAAGAGGATCACGGCGACGATCAGGAAGCCGAGCCAGTACGAGGTCTTCGTGTCGGTCAGCTGCCAGGCGAACCAGGCTGCGCCGTGGAGCAGGAACAGCAGGCCGACGACGACGAAGATGCCGGCGGCGATGCCGACGACCGCGCCGCGGATGAGCTTCGTGACTCTGGCGCTGATCTCCGCCTTCGCCAGCTCGATCTCCTCGCGCACGAGGAGGGAGGCCTTCTCGGAGACCTCGGTGATCGCCTGGGCGATGTTCTTGGGTGTCTGATCGTCAGCGGGCAAAACGCTTGAGGACCTGAGCCAGCACCACGCCGCCGAGGAAGGCGGCGCCGACGTGCAGCTCCGGTCTGTCGAGGGGCAGTCCGGGGATCGCCAGCGGCGGGGCCGCGGCGGAGGCCGGCGGCGCCGGCGGGGCGATCGGCGGCGGGGCCGCCTCGCCTGCCGGCGGCGCCGGCGGCGGGGTCACGGTCGTCGGCTCGGCGTCGGCGGCCCCCTCCTCGGGGCCGGAGCCGAGCGGAACGCCGGGATCCCGGCTCACTCGGGCGGCTCCTCACCGAAGGCGCGCACCCACACGAACGTCGCCAGGCGCTGCGTGGCGATGCTGGCGAGCGCGCCGATGCCGGCGAGCAGGCCGGACCAGATCAGCCGCTTGACGAGTTCGCTTTCTCTCATGATCTCGGGCATTCAATCAGAGCTCCCGGCGGCTTCGCGCTAACCCTCGACGCGCTCCAAGCCACCGCAGATCGTCTCGACGATGAGGGTCTTGGCATCCTCGTATTCCCGATCGCCGACCGGGAGCAACGAGAAGATCCAGCCTGTCAGAACCTGCTCGACGGCGCCATAGAAGGCCAACGCGGCGAAGTCCGGCGTGACGTCGTCGCGGAAGGTCCCGGCCCGCTGCGCCCTCTCCACGATCGCGCCGATCTGGACGTACGCCTGGCGGATCTGCGGCAGGTGCGTGCGGCCGAAGGTGTTGGCCGCGCGCGTCACCTCGACGATGATCACCTTCATCAGGTCGGGGTCGTGGCGGTAGGAGTCGACGATGAACGACGCGATCGCGTGCAGCTTCTCCCTCGGCGGCAGCTCCTGCGCGTCGACCTCGGCGATCGCGCGCAGGAGGATGTCCCAGCGCTCGAGGAAGAGCGTGTCGAGGATCTCGTCCTTGCTCTTGAAGTAGTGGTAGACGAGGCCGTAGGCGACTCTCGCCTCGTCGGCGATGTCGGAGACGCGGCAGGTGTGGAAGCCCTGGCGGGCGAAGACGCGGACGGCCGCGTCGAGGATCAGGCGCCGCTTGTCGACGGCCGGCTGCGTGCGCGCCATCAGAGAGCCGCCTTCGGCCACGCGTACGCCCCCGGCCGGCGGTTCGCGAGCGACGGCAGTCTCGCGCGGATCTCGGCCAGCCGCGCGAGGTCGAGCTCGGCGGCGACGTGCGTCTCGGCGTCGGGCGCCGTCGCGAGCACGAGGCCCCACGGGTCGACGATCAGCGAGCGGCCGCCGGAGCGGTTGCCGGGCGGCGAGACGCCGATCTGGTTGGGCGCGACCATGAAGCACTGGTTCTCGATCGCGCGCGCCCGCAGCAGCACCTCCCAGTGGTCGCGGGTCGTCGCGAGCGTGAAGGCCGACGGCAGCGTGACGACCTGCGCGCCGCGCAGCGCGAGGATCCGGAACAGCTCCGGGAAGCGCAGGTCGTAGCAGATGCCCATCCCAAGGCTCACGGGCTCGCCGCCGGCGGTCAGCTCGCTGCAGACGAGCTGCTCCCCCGGCTCCTCGCCGTCGGACTCGCGGTAGACCCGCCCGCCGACCTCGACGTCGAACAGGTGGACCTTGCGGTAGGTCGCGCGGATCTCGCCGTCGGGGCCGACGTGGACGCTCGTGTTCGAGCGCTTCTCGCGACCTTCGACCCGCTCGACGATCGAGCCGGCGACGAGGTCGATCCCCAGCTCGCGGGCGGTCGCGCACGCCCACGAGATCGCGGGGCCGTCGAGCGGCTCGGCCCCGTCGGCGAGCTGCTCGGGCGTGCCGAGCACGCTCCACTTCTCGGGCAGGACGACCAGCGCGGCGCCGTCGGCCGCGGCGGCGCGGACGAGGCGGTCGGCGACTGCGAGGTTTCGGTCGCGGTCGTCAGTAGAGTTCATCTGGATCGCCGCGACGCGCACGGGTGGTGATCCTCCAAGGCAGTACAGATTGACTGGTCAGTCAATCCCGGAAGCCGAAGGATACCGCAGCGAGATGGCGTCTTCGACCGACGAACGAGCAGCATCCGCGCCCGCTTCGGCCGGTCCCGGCGCCGCTCCCGTCGGCCCCTACCGCGGCCGCTTCGGCGCCGCGCGCCCCGCCGCGCTCGCCGCCCTCCCGCTGCCGCCGGCGCGGATGCCGCTGCGGCGTGGCGCACGGCCGCTCAAGCGCTGGCGCTACGTCGGCGTCTACGGGCCCGAGCTGATGCTGTGCGTCGGGCTCGCGCGCGTCGGCGTCGCGCACCAGGCGTTCTGGGCCGTGTGGGAGCGCGAGGCGCGGCGGCTGCACGAGCGCACGCGCCTGTCGCGCGGCGGCGTCGAGCTGAGCATGGAGCGGCCGGGCCGCGTCCGCGTCTCCGACCGCGCCGGCCGGCTGGAGATCGAGATCGACCTCCTGGTCGAGGAGGTCGACGGCGTGGAGACGATCTCGCCGCACGGCCGCTCGCTGATCTGGACGCGCAAGCAGGGCGGCGTCCCGGCGCACGGGACGGTGCGGATCGGCGACGCCGTCCACGCGCTCGACGCGCTCGCGGTCGTCGACGACAGCGCCGGCTGGCACGCCCGCCGCACCGACTGGCGCTGGAGCGCGGGCGTCGGCCGCACCGCCGACGGCCGCACCGCCGCATGGAACCTCGTCGACGGCGTCCACGACGCCGCCGCCGGCGGCAGCGAGCGGACCGTCTGGCTCGACGGCGCGCCGGTCGAGGCGGCCCCGGCCGTCTTCGCCGCCGACCTCTCGGCCGTCTCGACGCCGGCCGACGGCGGCGACCTGCGCTTCGCCACCGAGGCGGTGCGCGAGCGGCGCGAGAACATGCTGCTCGTGCGCAGCTCCTATCGCCAGCCGTTCGGCACCTTCGGCGGCGCGCTCCCCGGCGGCATCCAGCTCGCCGAGGGCTTCGGCGTGATGGAGCAGCACAGCGCTGTGTGGTGAGCGCACGTGAAGAGCGCAGGTTTGCAGGTCCCTGAGACCCACAGACCTGCCCTCATACGAGTGGTGGCAGCAGGGGTGTGGGATCAGCGCTGCTCGCGGCGCTCGTCGCGCTGGCGGCGGAGCTCGGCGAGCAGGAGCTTGGAGTGGAGGGCGCCGATCAGCTCGCGCAGCGGCTCGGCGCCGGAGGCGACGATCTCGACGGCGCGATCGGGGTCGACGCGGTTGGCGAGGCGGTGGAGCAGGACGCCGACCTCCTCCTCGACCAGCGGCTGGAGCGCCTCGCGGTAGCGGATCGTGTCGTAGACGGTGAAGCCGATCGCCTCCTCGAAGCCGCCGGCGCGGAAGCGCGAGATCGCCTCGACGATCGCGACGTCGTCGGCGTCGTAGCCGCGTGCGGTCGGCGTCAGCACGCCGATCTCCTCCATCCGCTCGAGCACGTTGGCGGGGACGCCGTAGCGCTCGTCGACCTCCGCGCGCGAGGTGCGCGTCTGCTCGCCCTGGGCGGTCGCGCGCTCGATGATGCGGTCCTCCAGCTCGATCAGCGCCTCGAGCCGCTCGGGATCGTCGCGGAGCGCGTCGCGAATCACCCGCAGCGGCATGAAGCGCTCCTCCTGCAGCCGCTTGATCAGCCTGATCCGGTCGACGAAGTCGGGCGGGTAGTAGGCCATGTTGCGACTGGTGCGCACGACGTCGGCCTGGTCGCCGAGCAGCCCCTCGCGCAGGTAGTGCTTGATCGTGCCGGCAGAGACGCCGGAGCGTTCGGCCAGCTGGCTCATCTTCAGCATGCCGCTCGCGCGCGGCGTCGGGCCCGCGGCGGCGCGATCGGGTGCGGGCGCGGCGTCAGCCAAGGAACGACCCCTGACGGCCGGCGGCCGGTCCGGCGACCGCGCCCGACTCCTTCAGCGCCGCGATCTCGGACTCCGAGTAGCCGGCCGTGGCGAGCACCGCGTCGGTGTCGCCGCCGAGCGCCGGGCCGGGCGCCCGCGCCGGGTCGCCCGGGGTGCGGCTGAGCTTGATCGGCAGGCCGAGCAGGCGGACCGGCTCGGCGGCCCCCGGCTGGTCGAGCGCGACGACCATCTCGCGCGCGCGCACCAGCTCGGAGTCGAGCGCCTCCTCCAGCTCCAGCAGCGGCTCCAGGCAGCAGTCGTGCGCGGCCGCGAACGCCTCCCACTCGGCGCGCGTGCGGGCGGCGAAGATCCGCTCGACCTCCGCATGGGCGTCGGAGCCCGGCCCCTCGAACTGCCGCTCGATCAGGTCCTCGCGCCCGACGCCGCGGCACCACGCCTGCCAGAACTTCGGTTCCAGCGCGCCGAGCGTCACCCAGCCGTCGGCGCAGGCGTACGGGCGGTAGCAGAGCAGCCCGCCCGACAGCGGCAGCCGGCCGCGCCGCAGCGGCGCGCCGGCCGGGTCGTTGAGCTGCTGGGCGGCGACCATCGCCAGCCACGACAGCGCCCCGTCGGTCATCGAGATGTCGACCGCCTGCCCCTCCCCCGAGCGCTCGCGCTCGCGCAGCGCGGCGAGGATGCCGACCGCCGCCATCAGCGCCCCGCCGCCGACGTCGGCGATCTGCGCCGAGGCCTGCACCGGCGGGCCGCCGGCCTCGCCGGTCAGCGCGAGCAGGCCGTTCAGGCCGAGGTAGTTCATGTCGTGGCCGGCACGGTCCCGATACGGGCCGTCCTGCCCATATCCGCTGATCGCGCAGTACACGAGTGCGGGATTCTCCTGCCTGAGCCGGTCGTATCCGACCCCGAGCCGGTCGAGCACGCCGGGGCGGAACGACTCCAGCAGCACGTCGCTGTCGCGCACCAGCCGCAGCAGCACCTCGCGCCCCGCCTCCGACTTGAGATCGACGCGGATCGAGCGCTTGTTGCGGTTGAGCGCGAGGAAGAGCGCCGATCTCGCGCTCTCCTCCACCCCCTCGACGTACGGCGGCGACCAGCGCACGTAGTCGCCCATGCCGGTGTCCTCGACCTTCAGCACCTCGGCGCCGAGGTCGGCGAGCAGCAGCGAGCAGAACGGGCCGGGGAGCAGACGCGACAGGTCGAGGACCCTGAGGCCGGCGAGCGGCCCGGCGCCCTGCGCAGCCCCGGTCATCGAGCGGCCTCCGCGGAAGAGCGAGCCCCCTGGGCGAGCTCTTCCGGCGCATCCCGAGCCTCTCGGCGAGGAATCCGCAGCATCTCCCGCGCCTCCGCGACGGTCGCGACGCGGCGGCCGACGTCCCGTGCCATCCGCGCCGCCTGCGCGATCAGGTCGCCGTTGGAGCGGGCCATCGTGCCGTCGGGCAGGTAGAAGTTGTCCTCCAGCCCGGCGCGCACGTTGCCGCCGAGCGTCAGCGCCGTGGCGATCAGCGTCCACTGGTCGCGCGAGATCCCGATCACGCCCCACTCGTTCGGCCCGTCGGGGCCGCCGGGCACGTTCTCGGCCATGTGGGCGAGGTTGCGCGCCGTCGGGCGGATGCCGCCGGTCACGCCCATCACGCACGAGATCTGCAGTGGCTCTTCGAGGATCCCCATGTCGAGCAGCGGGTCGAGGTTGGCGATGTGGCCGGTGTCGAAGCACTCGTGCTCGGGCTTGATCCCCTCCTCGTTCATCGCCTTCAGCAGGGTGATGATCGTCTCGAAGCTGTTCTCGAAGACGGTGTGGAAGACGAAGTCCCTGCGTCTTCTCGAGTACTTCGCGTAGTTCATCGAGCCCATGTTGAGCGCGGCGACGTCGGGCTTGAGCGCGCGCAGGTAGGCGATCCGCTTCTCGAGCGGGACGCCGACGGCGCCGGTCGAGAAGTTGACGACGACGTCGCCGACCTCGGCGAGGATCGCCTCGGTGATCGCGCGGAAGTCCTCGACCTCGTAGGAGGGGACGCCGTCGGGCGTGCGCGCGTGGATGTGGATCATCGACGCGCCCTCGTCGACGGCGCGGCGCGCCTCCGCCGCGTACTCCTCGGGCGTGTACGGGATCGCCGGGCACTGGTCCCGGTTGGCGATCGCGCCCGAGATCGAGCAGGTGACGATGACGGGATCTTCGAGGCTCATCAGACAGGCACCACCCCATGTCGCTTCCACGGACGTTCGACCTTCTTGCCCTCCGCCATCTCCAGCGCTCTGACGATCACCGGGCGGGTCTCGCGCGGGTCGATCACGTCGTCGATCATGCCGTTCTTGGCGGCGATGTAGACGTCGATGATTCTGCGGTAGGCCTCGACCAGCTCGGCTCTCTTGGCGGCCGGGTCCTCGGCCGCCTCGACCGCTCTGCGCATCACGATCTCGACTGCGCCCTCGGCGCCCATCACGCTGATCTCGGCGCTCGGCCAGGCGACGATCAGGTCGGGCTCGTACGCCTTGCCGTTCATCACGTAGTAGCCGGCGCCGTAGGCCTTGCGCACGATCACGGTGATCTTCGGCACGGTCGCGTTGGCGACCGCGTAGAGCATCTTCGCGCCGTGGCGGATGATGCCGGCCGCCTCGACTCTCGTGCCGACCATGAAGCCCGGCACGTCCTGCAGGAAGACGAGCGGGATCCCGTAGGCGTTGCAGAGGTTGACGAACCGCGCCGCCTTGTCGGCCGAGTCGTTGTCGAGGATGCCGCCGAGCTGCTTGGGCTGGTTGGCGACGATCCCGACCGGCCGCCCGCCGAAGCGCGCGAAGCAGGTGATGATCGTCTTCGCCCACTGCGGCTTCATGTCGAACCACTCGCCGTGGTCGACGATCCGCCGGATCACCTCGTACATGTCGTACGGCTTGCGGTTGGAGTCCGGCAGCACGTCGAGCAGCTCGTCGTCCATCCGGTCGACCGGGTCGTCGGTCGCCGTGCGCGGCAGCGGCGCCTCGCAGTGCTGCGGCATGTAGGAGAGGTACTGCTTGATGCGCGCGATGCACTCCTCGTCGTCCTTGACCTCGAGGTCGCCGACGCCCGACTTGCGGCAGTGGACGCGCGAGCCGCCCAGCTCCTCCTGCGTCACCTCCTCGCCGACCGCCGCGCGCACGAGGTGCGGGCCGGCGAGCGCCATCGAGCCGCGCCCCTTCACCATCGGGACGAAGTCGGCGAGGCCGGGGATGTAGGCGGTCCCGGCGGCGCAGGGGCCCATCAGCGCGGCGATCTGCGGGATCACGCCGCTCATCACGACCTCCTCGCGGAAGAGGTAGCCCGAGCCGGCGAACAGCGAGCCGACCGCCTCCTGGATCCGCGCGCCGGCCGAGTCGAGCAGCCAGATGAACGGGATCCGCTTGGAGAGCGCCAGCTCGCGCAGGCGCGTCACCTTGATCTCGCCGGTCATCCCCATCGAGCCGGCCATCACGGTGAAGTCGTAGGCGCAGACGGCGACCATGCGGCCGTCGACCTTGCCGTAGCCGGTGATGACGCCGTCGGCCGGCGCCTCCTTGCCCTCCAGCCCGCGGACCGAGAAGTGGATGCCGGCGTGGATCCCCAGCTCGGTGAAGGTCCCCTCGTCGATCAGCAGCTCCAGCCGCTCGCGCGCGGTCAGCTTGCCCTGCTCGTGCTGCTTGGCGATCTTCGCCTCGCCGCCGCCGAGCGCCGCCCTCGCGCGGCGCGCGTGCAGCTCCTCGACCAGCGGGCGGAGGATGCTCGGCGGGTTGGTCACCGACCGGTCCACTGCGGCTCCCGTCTCTCGAAGAAGGCCCTGACGCCCTCCTGGATGTCGTCGGTCGCGAAGGCGAGCGCCAGCTGCGCGCGCAGGAAGTCGAGCGCCTCCTCGAAGGCCATGTCCTGCTGGCGGTACATCGCGTCCTTGCCCATCCGCATCAGCACCGGCGTCTTCTTCGCCAGCTTCGCGGCCCAGTCGGCGACGAAGCCGTCGAACTCGCCGGCCGGCACGACGCGGTTGACGATCCCGATCCGCTCGGCCTCGCGGGCGTCGATCTGCTCGCCCAGCAGCAGCAGCTCGTTGGTCTTCTTGCGGCCGACGTTGCGGTAGATCAGCGCCATGATCATGAAGGGGAAGACGCCGACGTTGATCTCGGGCGTGCCGAAGCGGACCCCCTCCCTGGCGACGATCAGGTCGCACGCCAGCGCGAGTCCCAGCGCGCCGGCCAGCACGTGCCCGTTGGCGGCGCAGAGCGTCGGCTTGCCGAGCTGGCCGATCAGCTGAAACAGCCGCGGGAAGCGGTCGATCGCGGCATGCTTGTGGACGAGCGGGAGGTCCGCGGCGAAGCCGCCGAGGTTGCCGCCGGCCGAGAACACTCTCTCGTGCGTCGAGGTCAGCACGACGACGCGCACGGCGTCGTCGTCGCGCGCGGCGGCGAAGGCCGCGAGCAGGTCGTCGAGCAGCTCGTCGGAGAGCGCGTTGCGGGTGTCGGGCTGGTCGAGCGCGATCGTCGCCACGCCGTCGGCGACGTCGTAGCGGAGAGTGGCGTAGGGCACGCGGCCTTCCTGTGAGAAGTAGGACGTTTCACTTCCAACTCTGCCGGTCGGCGCGCGAGCGGTCAAGCCGCAAGCCGGCAGGGCCCGCGGCGGCCGTCACGCCAGAGCCGGGCTGGCGCGATCGCGCTTGTTCGGACCTGGGAGGTTTGAAGAGGTATGGCGCGCGGGCATGGCAGGGCGTGGTCGTCCTCCCCTGCCAGGGGGCTACGCGCCGGTCGCGGCGCGGCACCGTCGCGGTGTGGGGCGGCCGTCGTTCGTCCCAACAAAATCCCAGGAGGTACCTCCTTTGGAGGCAGGAATCAGCACGCGCGGCCGCGCGATCGTCCTCGCGCTGCTCGCCGCCGTGCTCACGAGCAGCGCGCTGCTCGCCGGCGCCCAGGCCGCCGACGCCGCGCGTCCCAAGCTGCTCGCTCCCGGCAACGGAAAGGTCCTCGCCAGAGGCTCCCAGCCGGTCTTCAAGGCCCGCGACACCGACCCGAACTCGCGCAAGTACAGCGTCTACATCACGATCTCGAGATCGAAGAAGCGCGACAAGCGCGGCGATCTCAAGCGCACGAGAGTGGGCACCTTCGCGAGCATGAGACGGAAGGGCAAGTTCGGCTTCGTCTACAAGCCCGAGGCGTACAGCTTCCCGACCTGGTTCATGCAGGCGCCGGGCAAGTACTACTGGCAGGTCTTCCACATCGACTGCCGTGTGAAGGGCTGCCACGTCCAGAGCCCGATTCGCTCCTTCACCGTGCGCTGAGACCCCCAGCTCGGTCGCACTGAAGGCTCGCGGCCCGGTCGCGCCATGCTGGCGCGACCGGGCCGCTTGCGTTTCGGGGCCCGGTCGGCGAGGATCGGCGCAGTCGGAAGTAGGAAGTCCTACTGTTCACTTTCCCTGCCGAGCTAGCTGAGGAGAGACGCCCGCATGGCCACCGCCGCCGACGTGCTGAAGCCGGACTTCGGCGCCCAGCGCAAGCACTTCATCTTCACGGAGGAGCACGAGCGCCTCCGCGAGTCGATCCGCCGCTTCGTCGCCAAGGAGCTCGCGCCCCATGCCGAGGAGTGGGAGGAGACGACCTTCCCCGACTCGGTCATCCGGCGGATGGGCGAGCTCGGCTTCCTCGGCCTCTCGGTGCCGGAGCAGTACGGCGGCCAGGGCGGCGACTACTACGCCAACCTCGTGCTCGCCGAGGAGATGGCGGGCGCGCAGAGCGGCGGCCTCGCGATGGGCGTCGCCGTCCACACCGACATGGCGACCCCGCCGATCCTCGCGTTCGGCACCGAGGAGCAGAAGCAGCGGTACCTCACGCCCGCGATGAGAGGCGAGAAGATCGCCTGCATCGGCATAACCGAGCCCGACGCCGGCTCCGACGTCGCCGGCATCAAGACGCGCGCCGTCAAGGACGGCGACGAGTGGGTCATCAACGGCTCCAAGACCTACATCACCAACGGGCACCGCGCCGACTACATCGTGCTGCTGACGAAGACCGGCGATGCCGACGCGGGCTACGACGGCTACACGGTCTTCATCGTCGACATGGACCTCGCGGGCGTGATCCGCGAGAAGAAGCTCGAGAAGCTCGGCATGCACGCCTCCGACACCGCGCTGCTCGCCTTCCAGGACGTGCGCGTGCCCGACAGCGCCGTCCTCGGCGAGGTCGGCAAGGGCTTCTACCACATCATGTGGGAGCTGCAGGGCGAGCGGCTGATCGGCGCCGCCGGCTGCGTCGCGGGTGCCCAGTTCGCCTTCGACCGCACGCTCCAGTACGCGAAGGAGCGGACCGCCTTCGGCCGCCAGATCGGCAAGTTCCAGGTGACGCGCCACAAGTTCGCCGAGATGGCGACGAAGATCGAGTCGGCGCGGCAGATGGTCTACACGACCGCCTGGCGGTTCCAGAACGGCGAGTACCCGGTGCGCGAGATCTCGATGGCGAAGCTTCACGCAGCGCGGATCGCGGTCGAGGTCGCCGACGAGTGCATCCAGATCCACGGCGGCGCCGGCTACATGAAGGAGTACGGGATCGAGCGCGTCTGGCGCGACATGCGGCTCAACCGCATCGGCGCCGGCACCGACGAGATCATGCTCGACGTCATCGGCCGCTCCTACGGACTGTGAGGAGCGCGCGATGAGCGACCAGATCGTCTCCACCGAGGGCTACTCCGTCGCCAGCCTCGACGCGCTGGGCGAGGGCTGGGGCTTCCGCAAGATCCGCAAGCCGCTCGGCGTCACCGCCTTCGGCATCAACGCGATCGTGCTGCCGCCCGGCTACGACACGAACAACCACTACCACGAGCACCAGGAGGAGACGTACTTCGTCCACCAGGGGCGGATCGCGATCACCTTCGGCGACGGCACGACCCACGAGCTCGGCCCCGGCGGCCTCGCGCGGGTCGCGCCGTCGACGGTGCGGCGGCTGCGCAACGTCGGCGACGGCGACGCGATCTACGTCTGCGTCGGCGGCAAGGACGGCTACGTCGAGCGCGACGGCGTGAAGGTCGCGGACGACGGCAGCGAGACGCGGTGAGCGGGGACCTGCTGGAGCGCGCCGGCGCCGGCACCGCCGCCGGCCCGCGCCCGCTGCCGCCGCTGACGCCCGCGCACGAGGCGCTGCGGGCGGAGATCCGCGCCTGGGTCGCGTCCGAGCTGGCGCCGCACGCCGCCGCGTGGGAGGAGGCCCGCTCCTTCCCCGACGCGGCGCTGCGCGACTGCGCGGCACGCGGCTACGTCGGGTTGAAGTTCCCGGTCGAGCACGGCGGCGCCGGCGACGCGGTCGGCGCCGCCGTCTTCGCCGAGGAGCTGGCGCGCAGCGGCTCCGGCGGCCTCGGCGCCGGCATCGGCGCCCATGCCGGGATCGCGCTGCCGCCGGTGTGGAAGTTCGGCACGCCCGACCAGCACGAGCGCTACCTGCGCCCCGGGATCCGTGGCGAGCGGATCGCGGCGCTGGGCATCACCGAGCCCGACACCGGCTCCGACGTCGCGGCGATCCGCACCCGCGCCGAGCGCGTCGAGGGCGGCTTCGTCGTCAACGGCGCGAAGATGTTCATCACCAACGGGGTCCGGGCGGACTTCGTCGTGACGGCCGTCAAGACGACCGCGGAGGGCGGCCACCGCGGCATCTCGTTCCTGCTCGTCGACACGCGCGGGCCCGACGGCGAGCGCGCCGCCGGCGTCGAGGCGCGGCCGATCGAGAAGCTCGGCTGGCATGCCTCCGACACCGCGTTGATCTCCTTCGACGACCTGTTCGTGCCCGAGGAGAACCTGCTCGGCGAGCTGCACGGCGGCTTCAAGCTGATCATGGTCAACTTCGCCTGGGAGCGGCTGATGATGTCGCTCGGCGCGCTCGGCGCCGTCGAGCTGGTGCTGGAGCGGACGGTCGCGATGCTGCGCGCGCGGGCCGTCGCCGGGCGCCGGCCGGGCCAGCGCGCCCGCCACCAGGTCGCCGAGGTCGCGACCACGCTCGCGACCGGCCGGGCGCTGACCTACCACGCGCTGCGGCTCCACCTCGCCGGCGCCGACTGCGTGCGCGAGGTGACGATGGCGAAGCTCGCCACCCAGCGCGCCGCCTACGAGGCCGCCGACCGCTGCCTCCAGCTCCACTTCGACGCCGGCGAGCACGCCGACCCGCTCGTCGAGTGCGCCGTCCGCGATCTGCGCCTCGGCCCGATCGGCGGCGGCACCGACGAGGTGATGAAGGAGATCCTTGGCAAGACGATGGGCCTCTAGGGATTCCCGAAGGGATCTCTGAACGGGCGCCCGCCGGAGACCTTCTCGACGTATCTGGCGAGCGCCTTCACCATCTCCTCGGTTCTCATCTGATCGCGGAACGACGGCATCCACCAGTAGTAGCCGTTGATCGTCTTCTCGTAGACCAGGTCGTAGCTCGGCCTGACCTCGCCGAAGTCGGTCCCTATCCAGGTCGGTCTGCCGGTCGCCGCTCTGCCCTCGATCGAGTGGCAGGTTCTGCAGTGCTGCTCGAAGACGCGACGCCCCTGCGCGAGCTGGTCGCGCGGCACCGCGACCTCTCTGACGCGGCTGCCGGCGCCGGTCAGGACGTATCTGGCGACGGCCTCCCGCTCGTCCGGCGTCAGCTCGGTCGCGAACGACTGCATCCCGTAGCCGCCGTACTCGATCCGATGGTCGACGTAGGCGCGGCTGGTCAGCTCGACGTCGTCGAAGTTGGGACCGTATTCGCCGGTCGTGCCGGTCGGCGTGCGGCCGTTCATCCCGTGGCAGCTGGCGCAGTGCTCGGCGAAGACGCGGGCGCCGAGGCTCGCGCTTCTGAGCGTCGCCGGCTCCACTGCGACCGTTCTCGTCACCGTCACCGTCGTCGTGTCGCCCGACGACCCGCAGCCGGCCGCCACCGCGGCCAGCCCCGCCGCGGCGCACGCGGCCGCCGTCAGGAGCCCGCGGCGCAGCGCGCCCCGAGCCGGCATCCGATCGTCCACCTCGTTCCCCCTGTTCCCCGTTGTCTCCGCCTTCCGGCCGGCGACCGGCGGGCGGGCGGTCGGACGAATCTAACAGTCTTCCGGTGCGTGCGTGCGACTTTCCGGCGCACCGCGTCCCACCGGCGCCCGTCGCGGCGGACCGCCCATAGAGTCCGCCGCCCCACCGACCACGGTCATCAAGGAGATGTGCATGGGAGTTCTCGACGGCAAGGTCGCGATCGTCACCGGCAGCGCGCGCGGGATCGGCCGCGCGACCGCCGAGCTGCTGTCCGAGCAGGGCGCGAAGGTCCTGATCAACGACCTCGACGGCGACGTCGCGCAGCAGACCGCGTCGGAGATCGCGGGCGAGACGACCGTCTTCGCCGGGGACCTGACCAAGGGCGACGCCCCCGACAGGCTGGTCCAGGCGGCGATCGACGCCTGGGGCAGAATCGACATCATCGTCAACAACGCCGGCTACACGCTCGACGCGCCGGCGCACAAGCTGAGCGACGACTGGTGGCAGCGGATGATCGACATCCACGTCACCGTCCCCTTCAGAGTCGTCCGCGCGGCGGCGCCGCACCTGCGCGAGCCGGCCAAGAAGGAGCGCGAGGAGGGCGTCGAGGTCTTCCGCAAGATCGTCAACGTCTCCTCCACCTCGGGGACGTTCGGCAACGCGGGCCAGGCCAACTACGCCGCCGCCAAGTCGGGCGTCGTCGGCCTCACGAAGACGCTGGCGAAGGAGTGGGGCCAGTTCAAGATCAACTGCAACGCGGTCGCGTTCGGCTTCATCGACACGCGCCTGACGCAGTCCAAGGACGACGCCAACAAGATGACGATCGACGGCGAGGAGGTCCAGCTCGGGATCCCCGACCAGCTGCGCGGCATGTCGCAGATGCTGATCCCGCTCGGGCGCCCGGCGAAGGTCGAGGAGGCCGCCGGCGGCATCTTCTTCCTCTGCTCGCCGTGGTCGAACTACGTCCACGGCCAGACGCTGCACGTGACCGGCGGGCTGTTCGGCGGGATGACCGGCTGACGCCGGCGCGCCGCGGCCGCTCCGGGCGGCGCGGCGCGGCGCTCAGTGCTTCGGCAGGGCCTCGAGCAGCCGCTCGAGGTCCTGCACGCTGCTCCAGCCGCCGAACGACGCGCGCAGCAGCTCCTCGCCGGGCAGCGAGCGGACGACGACCCCGGCCTCCAGCAGCCGCTCGACGCGCCGCTCGGCGTCGCGCTCGCGCCAGGTCACGAGCGTCGTGCGGTCGCGCGCCAGCACCTCGCGCCCGCGCTCGCGCAGCAGCGCGGCGGCGAGGTCGGCGAGGTCGTGGGCCTGCGCGTGGACCCGCTCCCAGCCGGTCTCCTCCAGCAGCTCGAGCGTCGCCGCGGCGTGGACGAGCGAGGCCGGCGGCAGCGCCGGGGTGTCGTAGGCGCACCCGCCGTCGGCGGGGATCGCGTCGAGGCCGGCGCCGGCGTCGGCGAGGTTGACGTAGCCGGGGCTCGGCGGCGCGAGCCGCTCGCGGATCGCCGGCGACAGGTAGAGCATCCCCAGCCCGCACGGGCCGCACAGCCACTTCTGGCCCGAGCCGGCGTACATGTCGGCGCCGAGCGCGGCGACGTCGATCGGCACCGCTCCGACGCCCTGGGCGCCGTCGAGCAGCAGCGGGGGATCGATCTCGCGCAGCGCGGACGGCGCCAGCTGCCCGCTGCGCCACGAGACGTGCGAGCAGACGACCAGCCTCGTCCGCGGGCCGACGGCGTCCGCCAGGTCTGCGAAGGGCGCCGTGCGCACCTCCACCCCGCGCCGGCGCTGGGCGGTCAGCGGGCCGTAGACGCCGGGGTGCTCCTCGTCGCTGGTGAGGATCTCCTCGCCCGGCCTCAGGTCGAGCGCGAGCAGCGCCCGCGCGATCCCGTCGGTCGTCGACGTCGTCAGCGCGACGTCGGCCGGGGCGGCGCCGAGGCGCGCGGCGTAGAGCGCGCGCAGCCGTTCGCCCTGCTCCCCCATCGCGACGAAGAACGGCATCCCGCCGCGTCCGTCCTCCTGCTCGCGCTCCAGCTGAGCGCGAGCAGCCTCCGTGGCGCGCGTCGCGACCGGGCCGTTGGTGCCCGCGTTGAGATAGGCGACGCGCTCGCAGACGGGAAACTGCGCCCGCAGCTCCTCGAGCGGTCCGAGCGCGGAGGTTCCCATCAGATCGGGAGCGACGCTCTCAGCCCTTCTGAAGGGCCTTCGCGCGCGCGTCCTGCTGCTCCTTCCAGCGCGCGTGCGACTCCTCGATCACCTCGACCGCGGCCTCCTTCGGGAACCAGCCGTCGACCTTCACGACCTTGCCCTCGGGCGTCTTGTAGATCGAGAAGAAGTGGGAGATCTCGTCGCGCAGCGGCAGCGACAGGTCATCGAGCCCGTTCATCCAGTTCCAGTTCGGATCGTCGAGCGGCACGCACAGCACCTTGTCGTCGACGCCCTTGTCGTCGCGCATCTTGAACAGCGCGATCGGCTTGACGGGGATCACGCAGCCGGGGAACGTCGGCTCCGAGACGCAGACCATCGCGTCGAGCGGATCGCCGTCCTCGCCGAGCGTCTCGGGGATGAAGCCGTAGTCGGTCGGATAGACCACGGAGGAGAAGAGGAAGCGATCGAACTTGATCGCGCCGAGCTCTTCGTCCCACTCGTACTTGTTTCGGCTGCCCTTGGGAATCTCGACCAGGCAGTGGAGCAGATTCTCGTTCATTCACCCCTACGATACGGGGCCACGCGCCGGAACGCTGTCAGGACGGACACCGTTCGCGCGCGTGCGCGCGCGTGAGGGACCTTCACCGCGCCGCCTTCGAGCCTCGGCGCGGGGCCCCGGCGGGCGGTCCGGCGTCGCGCGGTCAGGCCGGCGCCGGCAGCTCGCCGAGCGCCAGCCGCGTACCGGAGAAGTAGTCGCCGGCCGGCGAGGCGAGGTAGGCGACGAGCGCGGCCAGCTCGCCGTCGCCGGTCGCCTCGCCCGGCGTCAGCGCGACCGTGCGAATGCCGTAGCGCGACCATTCGATCGACAGCGTCCGGGCGATGTTCTCGGCGGCGCCGCGCACGCCGGCGGCGGCCGGGTCCTCGGCGCGCGGCGGCGGCGCGACGAGCACCACCTTGCCGGGGTCGCCGGCACCGTCGCCGATCCAGGCGGCGTCGGCGACGGCGCGGACGGTCACCCATGCGCTGTCGAGCGCCGCGCGCAGCCCCTCGCCGCCGCCCGCGCCGAAGCGCGGCCGCAGGTCGTGGACGAGCACGTCGAGCGCTCCGTGCGCGACGCGGGCGGCGCGCGCGTGCTCGGCCGCGGACTCGTCGTCGAGCGTGACCGGCAGCGTCGCGGGCGTCGCGCCGAGCGCGGCCAGCTCCGGCCCGAAGGCGCCGCCGCCTCCAAGCGCGACCGTGAGACCGTCGAGCAGGCCGGGGCGCAGCAGCGTGCGGGGATCCATCGTCGCGACCCTACCCTGCTCGCCTTTCCGGTGTCGCGGGTAGGCTCGCTGCCGACGATGGACGTCGCGACCGTGCCCAAGCCGCTGACCCATCCGCTGCCCGGCGGGCAGGAGGGCGCGACCGTGCGCCTCCACCCGCTGCTCTGCGGCGAGATGCTCGCGCCCCACGGCTACGTCGAGCGCGGCGACGCCGGGCCGGCGCGGCTGCGCGAGGCGCTCGGCGCGCTCGGCCCGCGCTCTCGCTGGGCGGCGCTCCCGGTCCCCGCCTTCCTCGTCGAGCACCCGACGGCCGGCGCGCTGCTCGTCGACACCGGCTTCCACCCGAGCGTCGTCGACGGCCAGCGCGCGAACATGGGCCGCGCCGGGGCGATCCTCTACACGGTCCGCACCAGCCGCGAGCAGCTCGTCGCCGCCCAGCTGGAGCAGCGCGGGATCGCGCCGACCGACGTCCGCACGGTCGTCATGACCCATCTGCACATAGACCACGCGAGCGCCGTCTCGGAGTTTCCGGCGGCGACCTTCGTCGTCGACCGGCGCGAGTGGGAGGCCGGCGCGTCGCGCGGCTGGAGAGCCGGCTACCACCCGCGTCAGTTCGACCACGCCTTCGACTGGCGCGCGCTCGACTACGACGGGCCGGCGATCGACTCGTTCGCGACCTTCGGGCGCAGCTTCGACCTGTTCGGCGACGGCTCGGTGCGGCTGCTGTCGACGCCCGGCCACACCGCCGGCCACCAGTCGGTGCTGCTGCGCCTGGGCGGGCGCGAGGCGCTGCTGTGCGGCGACGCCGCCTACACGTGGCGGACGCTGCGCGACGGCGCGCTGCCGGCGCTGACCGACGACGAGCACCGCTTCCGCCGCTCGCTGCGCGAGATCACCCGCTACCTCGAGCAGACGCCCAGCGCGCTCGCGATCCCCGGCCACGACGCCGAGGCGTGGCCCCGGCTCGAACGGGTCTACGACTGAGGCGCGCTCAGGCGGCGGCGCCGCCGGCCGGCTTGCCCGCGGCGGCCCGCTCGGCCCGCGTCCGCTGCGCGATCCCCTTCGGCCCGAGCTGCTCCAGCTGCGCGTAGAGCGCCTTGATCTCGGTGAGGATCGCGTCGGCGACCTCCTGCTGCTGCTCGCGCGTCGGTCTCTCGACCCGCTCCCAGCGGATCGGCTCCCCGTAGAGGACGGTCACCTTCGGGAACTGGAGTCTCTTCCAGTTGCGGACCTTGACCGAGCCGTGGATCGCGATCGGCACGACCGGCGCGCCCGACTGCAGCGCGATGCGGCCGATCCCCGGACGGGCCTTGTCGCTGACCCTGCCGGTGCGCGAGCGTCCACCCTCGCAGTACATGACGAGCGCGCCCTCGCGGTCGAGGATCGAGTGCGAGGTCGTGAAGGCGTCCTCGTCGAACGCCCCGCGGCGGACCGGGAAGACGCCGCCGGGCGAGAAGATCCACTCCATCGGCTTCTTGAACAGCTGCGACTTCGCCATGAAGCGGACGCGACGGCGGATGAAGGCGCCGGCGAAGAAATGGTCCATGAACGAGGCGTGGTTGGGAGCCAGGATCACCGCGCCGCGCTTGGGCACCCGCTCGGAGTGCCAGCCGCGCATGCGGAAGGCGAGCAGCCCCCACGTGACCGTCACGACGCGGGTCGCCTCGTAGACGAAGTTCGGCTCGGTCGTGCGGGCCCGCTCGTGGAACTTGTCGAAGTAGTCCTTCTCGCGCGAGTCCTTGTAGACCTGCGCCTTCATGCTCGACAGCTTCTCGCCCTCGGGCGGCTTCACGTCCTCGGCCATGGGCGGGACGATACCGCCGCCCTGGACACGGTGACGCGCCCGGGCCGGCGGGCGCGGGCGCCGTGCGCGGCCGCTACCGCCGCGCGAGGTAGACGGCGACGAAGTCCTTCAGCTGACGGCCGCGGTGGAGGAAGCCCTGCAGCGTCTTGCCGGTCGCGCGATGGGTCAGCGGCAGCTCGACCTCCTTCACGCGGTAGCCGGCGCGGACGGCGTCGATCGTCATCCCGATCTCCATCCCGAAGCGCGGCGCGAACGGGACGACCGCCGGCAGCAGGTCGGCGCGCAGCGCCCGCTGGCCCGAGATCGGCGCGATCGTCTCCAGGCCGCAGCGCCGCCTGATCGCCCAGCGCGCGAAGCCGACGGCGAGGCCGAAGCCGCCGCCGACCCGCCTCGCGAAGGCGGCGACGGCGAGGTCGGCGTCGCCGCGGCGGACCGTCTCGACCAGCTCGCCGAGCGCGTCGGCGCTGGTCGCGAGGTCGCCGTCGCAGAGCAGCACGACCGGCGGGTCGGGCTCGCGCGCCAGCGCGAGCAGCCGCTGGGCGCCGAGCGTCGCGGCGCCGCCCTTGCCGACGTTGCGCTCCGAGCGCGCGACCTCGGCACCGTGCGCGGCGGCGACGGCGGCGGTGCCGTCGGTCGAGCCGTCGTCGGCGACGACGACGCGCGCGCCGGGGAAGGCGGCCCGCAGCGCCGCCAGCGTCGCCGGCAGGCGGTCGGCCTCGTCGTGGGCGGCGATCAGCACGACCGGCGGCCGCCCGACGGGCGGCGGGGTCGGCTCGGGCGTCTGGGGGGAAGCGTCGTGCGACATCGGATGCGGCGGCTATTCTGCCGCCCGGCGGTCCGGTCTGCGGCGCCGCACCCCGAGCGCATCTTCTTAGGAGGTCACTGTGGCTGACGTCGAGGCCCACATCACCGGCACGGTCTGGAGAGTCGAAGTCGAGGTCGGCGACACGATCGACGAGGGCGACACGGTCGTGATCCTCGAGTCGATGAAGATGGAGATGCCGGTCGAGGCCGAGGACCCCGGCGTCGTCAAGGAGATCCGCTGCGCCGAGGGCCAGGCCGTCTCCGAGGGCGACACGCTCGTCGTGCTCGAGTAGTGGCCGCTGCCGACGAGGCCGCGCCCGACGGCGGTCGCCTGCTCGTCGCCGAGCCGGCTCCCGGCGTCGCGCGGCTGACGATCTCCAACCCCGCCAAGCGGGGCGCGCTCGACGCGCCGCTGCTGCGCTCGCTCACGACGACGCTCGCCGAGCTCGACGCGCGCTGCGTGCTGCTGACCGGCGAAGGGCGCGCCTTCTGCGCCGGCTACGACATCGGCGCGCTCACCACCGAGGGCTACGACGACAGCGACGGCCATCCCTTCCAGGACGCGCTCGCCGCCGTCGCCGCCTATCCGTACCCCGTCGTCGCCGCGCTCAACGGCTACGCGATCGGCGGCGGGCTGGAGCTGGCGATCACCTGCGACCTGCGGATCGCGGCCGCCGGCGTCCAGCTCGGGATGCCGCCGGCGAAGCTCGGCGTCGTCTACAACCACGCGGGGATCAACTGCTTCGTCGGCGCGATCGGCACGGCGCGCACCAGCGAGCTGTTCCTCACCGGCCGCCGGATCGACGCCGAGACCGCCGAGCGGTGGGGCCTGGTCAACGCGGTCGTCGCGGCCGAGGAGCTGCCCGCCGCGGCGCTGGAGCTGGCACGCGAGATCGCCGCCAACGCGCCGCTGTCGCTGCGCGGCAACAAGGCCGCGATCGGCGCCGTCGCCGCCGCCGGAGGAGCGTTGGCGCCGGACGTCGCGGCCGCGCTCGACGCCGAGCGCAGGGCGGCGTTCCTGTCGGAGGACCTGCGCGAGGGCCTCGTCGCCTTCGCGGAGAAACGGCCGCCGGCCTGGCGCGGGCGGTAGGAGGCGCGGCGCGGCGGCGCGGCCGCGCGGCGCGGCTGCGGCTGCTGCGCGGCGCGTGCCCGCTCAGAGCAGCTCGCGCAGCACCCGCGCGGTCAGCTCGCTCGGCGGGGCGTACAGCTCGACCGGCGCGTCGCCGCGCGGCGCGATCGTCACCTTCGTCCCGCGCACCTCGCCAGCGGCGTCGACGTCGATCGCGTCGCGATCCCACGACGCCAGCCGCCGGGTCGCGCGCGGCACGGGACCGCCGCCCGGCTTCGCGCGCGTCTGCAGCAGATGGACGGCACGCGGCGTGACGGCGAGCAGGCATGCCTCGGGAAGGCGCACCTGACCGCGCCGGCCGCGTGCGCGCTGCAGCAGCCCGACCGGCGGGCGCGCGAGCGCGTGGCCGAAGGCCCGCCAGCCGCGCGGGCGCAGGAACTGCGCCGCCGCGAGCACCTCCTCGCCGAGAAGCTCCCGCGCCGCGTGGTCGTAGCGCTGCGCCAGCGTCGGCGCCGTCCGAACCTCGATCTCGATCCCGATCACGATCACCCTCTGCCAGATCCCGGTGCGTCGATGCTTGCAAGCGAGATGTGGTGCTGGCAACGGCAGCGGCTCGCGCTCGGCGCGTCGGCAGACCGGACATTCGTCCACCCCTCTCCCGAACGGCCGAAAGGCCGTCGCAACGGCGAAATCTCACCCTCAGGTAGACGGTGAGAGATGACCCGGCCCCGTCGCAGCGGGCCGGCTGCGCGCGAGAGGCCGGAATTCCCGCAACGTGCGGGAAAAGTGCCGTCCGACGGTGTCCATAACCTCGTCTCACCCGTCCAGCCCGGAGGTACCGCCGCCATGCCGCCGCTGATCACACGCGAGGAAGCGCACCGCCTCGGCGAGATCGAAGATCGCGCCGAGATCGAGGCGCTGGTCGAACGTGCGTGGCGGGCACGCGTCGAGCGCTTCGGCGACGCGACCGACATGTGCTCGCTCGTCAACGCGAAGTCGGGCGGCTGCGCCGAGGACTGCGGCTTCTGCGCCCAGTCGCGCTACGCGGAGGCCGACACGCCGCTGCACGCGATGATGGAGCCCGAGCAGGTGCTCGAGCACGCGCGCGCCGCCGAGGCCGCCGGCGCCCACCGCTTCTGCATGGTCACGCAGGGCCAGGGCCTGTCGAGACGCGACTTCGACAAGCTGCTCGAGGGCGTCCGCCTCGTCGCGCGCGAGACCGGCCTGAAGCGCTGCGCCTCGGTCGGCCACCTCTCCCCCGCGCGCGCCAGAGCGCTGAAGGAGGCCGGCGTCCAGCGCGTCCACCACAACGTCGAGACGGCCGCGTCGTACTACCCGGAGGTCTCGACGACCGTCCGCTACGAAGGGCGGCTGCGGACGATCGACGCGCTCCGCGACGCCGGGCTGGAGACCTGCGTCGGCGGCATCCTCAACCTCGGCGAGACGCGCGCCCAGCGCGTCGAGATGGCCTTCGAGCTGGCCGCGATCGACCCGACCAGCGTCCCGATCAACCTCCTCAACCCCCGCCCCGGCACGAAGTTCGGCGACCGTGACGTCATGGACCCGTGGGAGGCGGTCAAGTGGATCGCGATCTTCCGGCTGATCCTCCCCGACGCGCTCTTCCGCCTCTGCGGCGGCCGCGTCGAGAACCTCGGCGAGCTGCAGGAGATCGCCGTCAAGGCCGGCCTCAACGGCGTCATGATGGGCAACTTCCTGACGACGCTCGGCTCGACGCCGGACGAGGACCGCGCGCTGTTCGAGCGGCACGGCCTGAACGTCGCCCGCCAGCCCGACAACGGCAGCAACCCGCGGCCCGACAACCGCTCGGGGTGGCTCGCGGGCGAGACGCCCGACGTCGTCGGCGACCACCTCGCCGTCGCGACCGCCGACCCCGCCGAGGCGATACGCGCGCTCGACGTGCGCCTCTGGGACCCGGCGACCCAGCTGCGCTTCCGCCGCAAGGCGAACGTCCCCCCGCGCCCGGACGGCGCCCCCAACCGCGGCCGCGGCCGCCCCACACGAGAACACGGCGAAGCGATCCCCGCAGGCGCCGACGACGGCCACGGAGGGCCGCAGCGATGATCGAGATCGAGGCACGGCTGGACGAGCTGGAGCAGCTCGGTCTCGCGCGGCGGACGCGGCTGGTCAGCGGGCCGCAGGGACCGCGGGTGGTGCTCGACGGCAAGCCGGTCCTGCTGCTGTGCTCCAACAACTACCTCGGCCTGGCCGACCACCCTGCCGTGCGCGAGGCGGCAGCGGACGCGGCGATGCGGTGGGGCGTCGGCGCCGGGGCGTCGCGTCTCGTCTCCGGGACGATGACGATCCACCGCCGGCTCGAGGAGCGGCTCGCCGCCTTCGAGCGCCGCCAGGCGGCGCTGCTGTTCGGCTCCGGCTACCTGGCCAACGTCGGCGTCGTCTCGGCGCTCGCGCGCGCCGGCGACGTCGTCTTCTCCGACGAGCTCAACCACGCCTCGATCGTCGACGGCTGCCGTCTCTCGCGCGCCGACGTCTTCATCTACGAGCACGGCGACGTCGAGCACCTCGAATGGGGTCTGCGCGAGGCGGACGGCCGCGGTGCGCTGATCGTCACGGACGGCGTCTTCTCGATGGACGGCGACGTCGCGCCGCTGCCCGAGCTGGTCGAGCTCGCGCAGCGCTACGACGTGCGGCTGGTCGTCGACGAGGCCCACGGGACCGGCACGCTGGGGCCGGGCGGCCGCGGCGCGGTCGCCGAGGCCGGCTGCGAGGACGGCGTCGACGTGATCGTCGGCACCCTTGGCAAGGCGCTCGGCTCCTACGGCGCATACGTCGCCTGCGACCTGCAGATGGCCAAGTACCTGGTCAACGCCTCGCGCGCGCTGATCTACTCGACCGCGCCGGGCCCGCCGGCCGTCGCCGGAGCGCTCGCCGCGCTGTCGCTCCTGGAGGAGCAGCCGCGCCGCGTCGAGAAGCTGCAGGCCAACGCGGCGCTGCTGCGCTCCGAGCTGGCGACCGCCGGCTTCGAGGTCGACGCCGACGCCCGCACGCCGATCGTTCCGCTCGTCTTCGGCGAGGCCGAGCTGGCGGTCCGGACCTGCGAGAAGGCGCTCGAGCGCGGCGTCTTCGCGCAGGCGATCCGGCCGCCGACCGTGCCCCTCGGCAGCTCGCGGCTGCGGCTGGCGGTGATGGCCTCCCACAGCAAGAGCGAGCTGCGCGACGCCGCGCGGGCGCTGGCGCAGGCGGCCACCGCCGCCGGCATCCGCCCGGAGGAGCTGCGCCGACAGCACGCGGCGGCGCAGGAGCTCGAGCCGCTTCCGGCCGGCGACGGGCGCTTCCGCGACGTCGACGACGCCGACGGCCGTTTCCGCGACTTCGCCGACGCGGTCGCCGCACCGCCCCGGTCGCGCCCCGCGGCGGTGGTCGGCGGCTCGCGCGACGCCTTGGGCGCGGCCGACCCGTCCGCCGCGCCGCCCGGCGACGGCGCACGGCGCGGGAGAGCACGCCCCGCGACGCTGTGGGACGACGGCGACGGCGAGCTGTGGGTCGAGCGGCGCAAGCCGGCCGCCGGCGGCGCACGCCCGTTCGACGGCGAGCGCGACGACCGCCCTGCCCGCCGCGACGCGCAGCGGCCGCCCGCGCCCGCGATCTTCGACGCCGAGGCGCCCGGCGCGCTCGTCGAGCACGCCGCGTAGGAGCAGGCCGCGTGCAGCAGGCGGGTTTCGGCGGCCGACACGGCGCGGCCCGGCGGCACGGCGCGGTGTGAGCGTGCGCGGCTGCTTCGTCACCGGCACCGACACCGGGGTCGGCAAGACGGTGCTCGCCGCGTCGATCGCCGCGGCGCTGCGGGCCGGCGGCGAGCGCGTCGCCGCCTTCAAGCCGGTCGTGACCGGCCTCGACGAGCCGGCCGACCGCGACTGGCCGCCCGACCACGTCCTGCTGGCGGCCGCGGCCGGGTCCGATCCGGCGGCGGTCGCGCCGGTCCGCTTCGGCCCGCCCGTCTCGCCCCACCTCGCCGCCGAGCTTGCCGGCGAACCGCTCGACCCGGCCCGCCTGCGCGCCGCCTTCGCCGCCGTCGCGGCGGACGCCGACGTCGTCGTCGCCGAGGGCGTCGGCGGACTGCTCGTCCCGCTGGCGCGCGATTGGCTGGTCCGCGACTTCGCCCGCGACACCGGACTCCCGCTCGTGATCGCGGCCCGACCGGGGCTCGGCACGATCAACCACACGCTGCTGACGCTCGCCGCGGCCCGCGCCGCCGGGCTGACGGTCGCCGGCGTCGTGCTCGGGCCGTGGCCGGAGGCGCCGAGCACGATCGAGGCCGACAACCGCGCGACGATCGAGCGGCTCGGCGCGGTCGAGACGGCGACGCTTCCGCGCCTCCGCCGCGGCGACCCCGCGCTGCTCGCCGCCGCCGGCGCTGCGCTCCCGCTCGCGCGCTGGCTCGGCTGAGCGCGCTGCCGGCGGCCGACCAGCGTCTTCGTCGCGTGGCGGCTCGGCTGCGCGGACCCGCGCCGAGGGCGTCCGGAAGCACGTGCGCCCGGCGGGAGCCGGGCGCACGGAGCCTGTGAGGAGAGGTCCTGCGGGGGAAGTGGACGGAGCGGGTTCGGCCAGTGGCTTCAGCCCACCCCGTGGCGACCATCCAATCCCGTGGTCCTCAGCCGAAGCTCAGCCGTTCCTAAGAGGAACGTAAGCGCGCGGCGGCAGCGGCATGTGACGCATGCATCACATGCTGTTACGCCCATGTACCATCGTCGCCGATGACCCCCGCGCTCGACCTCTCGTCCGTCTCGCTCTGGCGCTGGGATCCCGAGCACCAGCGCGAGCGTCATCTGCTGCGCGACGTCGACTGGACCGTCCGGCCCGGCGAGCACTGGGCGCTGCTCGGCGCCAACGGCGCCGGCAAGACGACGTTGATGAACGTCGCCGGCGCCGTCCACCATCCGAGCGCCGGCACCGCCGACGTGCTCGGCAGCCGGCTCGGCCGCGTCGACCTGCGCGAGCTGCGCACGCGGATCGGCCTCGTCGAGGCGAGAGCGGCCCGCGCCTTCCGCCAGCGGATGACCGCCGAGCAGGTCGTGCTGACCGGCGCCACCGCGTCGATCGCGCTGCGTCGCGACCGCATCGGCGCCGCGGAGCGCGAGCGGGCGCGCGGGCTGCTGGCGCGGTTCGGGTGCGGCGACAAGACCGACCGCCCCTACGACGAGTGCTCCCAGGGCGAGCGCCAGCGGATCCTGCTCGCCCGAGCGCTGATGCGGCGACCGGCGCTGCTCCTGCTCGACGAGCCGGCGACCGGCCTCGACCTCCCCGGTCGCGAGGCGCTGCTGGCGGCCGTCGCGACGATCGCCGCCGAGGAGCCGGCGACCGCAACCGTCACCGTCACCCACCACGTCGAGGAGCTGCCGAGCTCGACGACGCACGCGCTGCTGCTGCGCGACGGCGCGGTCGTCGCGGCCGGGCCGGCGCACGAGACGATCGCCTCCGGGCCGCTGTCGGAGTGCTTCGGCACGCCGGTCGTCGTCGACCGCCTCGGCGGACGCTGGCTGGCGCGCGCGGAGGCCGCGTGGTGAGCGCGCGACCGCGCGACGTGACGGCGCCGGGCCTCGCCGACGCCGACGCGCTGCGCCGCGCGCGCGAGGCGATCGAGCGCGACGGCTGGGAGGCCGCGACGATGGAGCGGCTCGCCGCCGCGCTCGGCGTCTCGCGGATGACCCTCCACCGCCGCGGCATCCGCCGCGAGGACGTGCTGCGGGCGCTCGGCGCGCTGCTGGAGGACGACTACCGACGCGCGCTGTGGCCCGCGCTGACCGCCGCCGGCAGCGGCGCCGAGCGGCTGGAGCTGGCGTTGCGCGCCCTCTGCGAGGTGACCGAGGAGAACCTCGCGCTGCTGGCCGCGCTCGACAGCGCCGAGCGCGACGCGATCTTCCACGAGCCGGGCGAGCGCGCGCTGACCCAGGAGGTCTTCACGGCGCCGCTGCAGGCGCTGCTGCGCGACGGCGCCGCCGACGGCACGCTCGCGCCCGAAGACGTCGAGGAGACCGCGACCGTCCTCTTCAACCTGCTGGCGTGGACCTACCGCCACCTGCGCCTCTCGCACCGCTGGCCGCCCGAGCAGGCGACGGCGGCGGTGACGCGGCGGGCGCTGCGAAGCGTCGCGGCATAGCCACGCGCCGCCGAGCCCTGGCCCTCTCCGCCGGGTCGGACGCCGCGGCGCGAGCGGACTCAGCGGTGGGAGCGGCTGGCGCGGCGCGAGCGGACGCCGCGGCGAGAGCGGCCGGCGCGGCGCGAGCGGCCCGGCGGCGGCGGGAGCGGCCGGCACGGCGGCAGCCGGCGGCGCGCTGCGAGCGGCCGGTGCGGCGGGAACGGGCTGGGCCCGCGGCGCGAGCGGGCGCGTCGGCGTCTCGGAGGCTTGTCCAGGAGGCTCAAGCGGCGCGCGCCCCGCGCCGATCCGCTGGCCATGTCCCGACGCCTGCTGGTCCCCCTGCTGAGCGCGCTGGCGCTCCTGCTCGCCGCGGGCCCCGCGGCGCTCGCCGCGGCCGCGCCGCCCTCCGCCCCGCTCGCCGCCGCCGCGGTCGACGACGAGACGTGGGTCGACGACGACGCCTGCAGCGACGATCCCGAGGTCGACCTGCCGCCGTGCGAGGAGAGCTGGGACGACGGCTCCGGCGACGACGCCGAGCTGTGCGACGTCGCGCTCGAGGTGGAGCCCCTGCGCGCATCGGGCGCCAAGGACAGCGAGGAGTGGAGCGAGGACGACGAGGCGTGGGTCGACGACGAGACGTGGCTCGACGACTGCGAGCCGCTCGCGCCGACCGTCGGCGGCCTCGCCGTGGCGGTCGCCGGCAGAGGCGCAGCGACGCGCCTGCGCGTCGCCTTCTCGCTCGACCTGCCGGGCGCGGTCGAGCTGACGCTCGCGCGCGTCGAGAGCGGCGTCACGCGCCGAAGACGCTGCGTCGCCGCTCCCGCCCGCGCGGCCGGCAAGCGCTCCAAGCACGCGCGCAGACGCGCCGCCAAGCGCGCCGGCAGACGCTGCACCCGCACGGTCGCGCTGCGCGGGGTCGTCGCGGTCGACGGCGTCGAAGGCGCCAACGCCGTCGAGCTGCGTCGCCGCTGGGGCGGTCGCGCGCTCGCCGCCGGCAGCTACCGCCTGACGGCGACGCCGGTCGACGAGGGCGGCAGGGGCGCCACGGCGGCCTTCGCGCTGCGCGGCCGCGCTCGCTGAGCGGGCGTTCGCTGAGCGTCGCTCGCTGGGCCGGCGCACTCGCTGGGCCGGCGCATTCGCTGGGCCGGCGCATTCGCTGGGCCCGCGCGTTCGCTGGGCCGGCGCATTCGCTGGGCCGGCGCAGTCGTCGAGCGGCCGCGCTCGCTGAGCGGGCGCGTCGACGCTCTGTCTGGACCGTCCTCTAGCGTTCGGCACGTCGCGATGTGAACAGCCGCCGGGAGCGGCGGGCCCAGGGGCGGGGGTCGTGTGAGGACGACGGTCAACTTGGCGGTGCTCGGTCTCGTGATCGAGCGTCCGAGCTACGGATACGAGCTGAGCAGGCGGCTCCAGACGCGCTTCGGCGACCTGCTCGCCGTCAGCCGCTCGCACGTCTACGGAGCGCTCGACGCGCTCCAGCGCGGCGGGCTGATCGAGCCGCTGCCGGCGCCCCCGGCCGCCGAGCCGGTGCGCCAGCCGAAGGTCCACTACCGCGCGACCGCCGCCGGCGAGCGCGCCTTCGCCGCGTGGGTCGTCGAGGAGCTCGGCGAGCATGCCCGCCGCGCGCGGCTGCTCGGCGCCGTCGCGGAGCTGGGCGGCGGCCGCGACGAGGAAGCTGCCGGCGCGATCGCGGCGCTCGTCGCCTCCTACGAGCGCGCGTGGGAGCGGTTCGGGCCGGTCGTGAACGGCCGTTGAGCGGCGACGGCGCGGCGACCGCTCCGGCCGCCCGCCTGACACGCAGCACGCCGCGCGACGCGTCGCCCGCCCGCCCGGCCGCTCAGCGCTCGCCGGAGGCGGCGACCTCGACGATCGAGGCGTCGATCAGCCACTCGACCGGCGCGACGTCGTCGGTGTAGACGCGCCCGCCGCTCAGCCCCGGTTCGATCCGCCCGGCGGTCGCGGCCGCGACCGGGCGCAGCTCGGCGGGCAGGTCGGGGATCGCGCGGCGCAGCGTCTCGGCCGAGATCGGCGCGTCGCTCGCCATCGCGACCGTGTTGACCGCCTGGCTCGGGTCGCGCACGACGGTCGTGAAGACGTCGCGCATCGTCGCCGTCAGCACCTCCTCCAGCGCGTCGGAGGACTCCGGGTGGCCGATGTTGACGAGCACGACCCCGCCCGGGTTGAGCCGCTCCTGCGCGAGCTCGAAGAACTCGCGCGTGGCGAGGTAGAACGGCACGTACGGCTGGCGGTAGGCGTCGACGAAGATCGCGTCCCATCTGCGGTCGGAGGCGCGCAGGAACGGCCGCGCGTCGGCGGTGTGCAGGTGGACGTTCGGCGCGTTCTCCCTGTTGAGGTCGAACAGCGTCCCGGCGATCTCGTTCAGCGCGCCGTCGAGCTCGACTCCGTCGACGCGCGTCTGCGGGAAGTAGTGGCCGTACTGGCGCGCGGTCGTGCCGGCGGCGTTGCCGAGGATCAGCACCGATCTCGGCGGCGTCCCGTCCGGCCGCGCGGCGATCGGCAGCGTCAGGAACTCGTCCCAGTAGTTGCCAGTCAGCATCCTGTGCGGCGAGTAGACCGAGTGGACGGCCTGGCCCTCGTTCAGCTCCAGGCGGCGGTCGCCGTCGGGCTCCTCGATCACGCGGGCGTACTGGTAGAGCGTCTCCTTCTCCCAGATCACCTTGCCGTTCTCGACCGCCTTGACGGTCCCGACCGGCAGCGCCATCAGCAAGGCGATCGCGACCGGCGCGAGCGCCCAGCGGCGGCTGCGCAGCGCCGCGACGCCGACGATCGCGAGCGCGATCGCGTAGAGCAGGAAGGTGCGGCGCGTGCCGAGGAAGGGGATCAGCAGCAGCGAGCTGAGGAAGGTGCCGGCGAGCGAGCCGAGCGTCGAGATCGCGTACAGGCGGCCGACGACGCTGCCGGCCTCCTCGACGCTGGAGACGGTCAGCTTGACCGTGTACGGCGACACCGTCCCGAGCACGATCATCGGCACCGCCAGCAGCACCAGCACGGCCAGCAGCGAGCCGACGAAGGCGCCGGCCGAGACGGTGTCGAGCGCGTCGACGGAGACGTGCAGGAACGGGCCGGCGAAGAACGGCAGCACCGCGAACATCGCCGCCGCGACGAGCAGGATCTGGCCCAGCCGTCTCAGCGACGGGTCGCGGTCGGCCAATCTGCCGCCGAGCCAGTAGCCGACCGACAGCGCGACCAGCACGACGCCGATCGTGTTGGCCCAGATCAGCGTCGAGTCGCCGAACCACGGCGCCATCAGCCGCGCGGCGGCGATCTCCCCGCCGAGGGAGGCGGAGCCGGCGACGAAGGTGAGCGCGTAGATGCGGCGAAGGGGCACGCTGGCCGGAAGCGTAGATGGTCCCGTCCGCGGACGTCCGTAGCGTCCGCGCCATGGAGACCGCAGAGCTGGCCGCGCTCGACCGCGAGGTGCTGTGGCATCCCTTCACGCAGCAGCTCGGCTGGAGCGAGGAGGCGGCGCCGATCATCGCCCGCGCCGAGGGCGCGACGCTCTTCGACACCGACGGCAACGCCTACATCGACGGCGTCTCGTCGCTGTGGTGCAACGTCCACGGCCACCGCCATCCCGCGATCGACGCCGCGATCCGGGCGCAGCTCGACCGCGTCGCGCACACGACGATGCTCGGCCTCTCCCACCCGCCGGCGATCGAGCTGGCGCGGCGGCTGCGCGACCTGGCGCCGGCGGGGCTGACGCGCGTCTTCTACTCCGACAGCGGCTCGACGGCCGTCGAGATCGCGGTGAAGATGGCGTTCCAGTGGTGGGCGCAGCGGGGCGAGCCGGCGCGCACGCGCTTCGTCTGCCTCGAGAACGCGTACCACGGCGACACGCTCGGCTCGGTCTCGGTCGGCGGGATCGACCTCTTCCACTCCCGCTACCGGCCGCTGCTGTTCGACGCGCTCCGGGTCGCGGCCGGCGACGCCGAGGCGCTCGAGCGGACGCTGGCGCGGCACGGCGCCGAGGTCGCCGCCGTGATCGTCGAGCCGCTCGTGCAGGGCGCGGCCGGGATGCTGCTGCAGCCGCCGGGCTACCTGCGCGCCGTGCGGGAGCTGTGCGACCGCCACGGCGTGCTGCTGATCTGCGACGAGGTCGCGACCGGCTTCGGGCGCACCGGCCGCATGTTCGCGTGCGAGCACGAGCAGGTCTCGCCCGACCTGATGTGCGTCGCGAAGGGGCTGACCGGCGGCTACCTGCCGCTTGCAGCGACGCTCGCGACCGAGGCGATCCACGACGGCTTCCTCGGTGCCCACGCCGACTACCGCACCTTCTTCCACGGCCACACCTACACCGGCAACCCGCTCGCGTGCGCCGCCGCGCTGGCGACGCTCGAGCTGTTCGACTCCGAGCGCACGCTCGAGATGCTGCAGCCGAAGATCGTTCTGCTGGAGCGGGAGCTGGCGGCGCGCGTGGCGCCGCTGGAGGCGGTCGCCGAGATCCGCCAGCGCGGCTTCATGGTCGGGATCGAGCTGGCCGGCTTCGACCCCGCGCTGCGGACCGGCCACCGGGTGACGCTGGCCGCCCGCCGACGCGGCGCGATCGTCCGCCCGCTCGGCGACGTCGTCGTGCTGATGCCGCCGCTGTCGATCGCGCCGGAGCAGCTGCGACGGCTCGTCGAGATCACGGCGGGCGCGATCGCGCAGGCGACCGCGGGCGCGACCGCGGACGGCGGCGCGGGAAGCCGGGGCGGGAGCGCCGGTCGTCCGGCGCCCGTCGCCTAGATCAGTCCTCGTACGGGACGAAGTCGCGCTTGCGAGCGCCGCAGACGGGACAGAACCAGGTCTCCGGGATGTCCTCGAAGGCGGTGCCTGCCGGGATCCCGCCGTCCGGGTCGCCGTCCTCCGGGTCGTAGATGAAGCCGCAGGACTCGCAGATCCACTTCTGGGAGGTCTGAGTTGTGCTCATGCCGACACGGTACCGCGCACGTTGGGGGCGGACATCTAGGTAGGGTGCGCCGCATGGAACGCCACCCCGGACTCGGCCCCGGCGAGGAGGTCAACCCCGGCCCGACGGTCGCGCCGCGCGTCGCGGCGTCGGCGATCGTCGTCCGCGACGGCGACGGCGGGCTGGAGGTGCTGCTCGTCCAGCGCACGCAGAGCGCCCGCTTCATGGCCGGCGTCTGGGTCTTCCCCGGCGGCTCGGTCGACCCGGCCGACTACGCCAGCGACGATCCCGAGGGGCTCCACTTCGCGCTGCGCGCCGCCGCCGTGCGCGAGGTCGCCGAGGAGGCCGGGATCCGCCTCGACGGCGCCGACCAGCTCGTCCCGTTCTCGCGCTGGATCACGCCGGCCCACCTGATGACCCGCTTCGACACGTGGTTCTTCGTCGCGCCGGCGCCGTGGCGCGCCGAGGCGAGAGTCGACGGCGAGGAGTGCGTCGACTTCCGCTGGACGACGCCGGCCGCCGCGCTCGCCGAGCACGCCGCCGGCGGGCTGCCGCTCGTCTTCCCGACGATCAAGCACCTCGAGCAGCTGCGCGCCTTCGGCTCGGTCGACGCGCTGGTCGCGCACAGCCTCGAGAGCGAGGTCCACCCGATCGAGCCGCGGATCGTGATGGTGAGAGACGAGCCGCACGTGCTGCTGCCGGGCGATCCCGGCTACGAGAGCGCGGGGCGCACGGCCTGATCCGATGGCCGGCGCGGGGCTCACGGTCGCCGTCACCGGCCCCACGGGAGACGTCGGGCGCGCCCTCATGCGGGCGCTCGAGCGCAGCCGCGACGTGAGGCGCGTGAAGGCGCTCGGCCGCCGCCAGATCGATCCGGCCGCCGAAGGCTGGCGCAAGACCGACTACCTGCGCGGCGACGTGCTCGACCGCGACGCGGTCGCCGAGCTGGTCGACGGCGCCGACGTCGTCGTCCACCTCGCCTTCGCGATCATGGGCGCGCCGGGCGAGCGCGGGCGCGAGGTCAACCTGACCGGCTCGCGCAACGTCTTCTCGGCCGCGGTGCGCGCCGGTGCCAGACGGCTCGTCTACACCTCGTCGGTCGCCGCATACGGCTTCCACGACGACAACCCGCCGCTGCTGAGAGAGGATTTGCGCCCGCGCGGGACCGACGCGCACGCCTACTCGAAGGCGAAGGCCGAGGTCGAGCGGCTGCTGGCCGAGACGACCGTCGGCAGCGCGACCGAGGTCTACGTCTTCCGGCCGTGCATCGTCGCCGGGCCCGACGCGCTGATGCTGATCGGCAACATCCCCTACGTCCAGCTCGGCGACCGCATGCCGTCGGCGGTCTGGCGGCTGCTCGACGCCGTGCCGGTGCTCAAGCCGGTGATCCCCGACAACGGCATCTCGTTCCAGCTGGTCCACCACGACGACGTCGCGAGCGCGCTGCGCGCCGCGGTGCTCGGCAGGGGCGGAGGCGGCGTCTACAACCTCGCCGCGCACGGCACGCTGACGATGCGCGACCTCGCCGACGACCTCGGCTGGTACTCGATCCCGGTGCCGGAGCTGGCCGTCGACGTCGCCGCCGAGATGGCGACGCGGCTGCCGTTCGTGCCCGAGGACGCGCAGTGGCTCAACGCGCTGCGCGTGCCGATGCTGATGGACGTCTCGAAGGCCGAGCGCGAGCTGAGATGGCGGCCGAGACACGGTGTGCGCGAGACCTTGCGGGCGACGATCGCCGAGGCGCGCGCCGCGCAGCTGCTGCGCTAGCGTCTTCCCCATGCCCCACCCCACCCGGACCGCGATCGGCACCTGGAGCGGCGGCCGCTTCATGCACTTCGGCGAGCCGCTCGACGACGAGCGCCTGCTGGCGCTACTGCGGCCCGACCCGATCTCGTCCGGCGCCGGGATCCACACCGTGCTGACCGCGGACGCCTACGGCGCCGGCGACGCCGACCGCCTGCTCGGCCGGGCGCTGACTGGGCTCAGACGCGACGACTACGTGCTCGTCGGCGCCGTCGGCCACGACTTCTACGACGGCGAGCGCGAGGGCGCGAAGGGCTTCCCCCGCTTCACCGACCCGCGCCTGCGGCGCGAGGACGACTACGCCGGCTACCTGCGGCGCGCGACCGAGGCGTCGCTGGAGCGCTGCGGCGTCGACCGCTTCGACCTGCTGCTGCTGCACAACCCCGACCAGACCGGATATCGAAGCGAGGCGGTCTGGGACGGGATGGCCGCGCTGCGCGACGCCGGCCTGACCGACCTGATCGGCGTCGCCCCCGGCCCTGCCAACGGCTTCACGCTCGACCTGATCGACTGCTTCGAGCGCTACGGCGACCGCATCGACTGGGCGATGGTGATCCTCAACCCGCTTGAGCCGTGGCCCGGCGAGCTGGTCCTGCCGGCGGCGGAGAGACACGGCGTCAGAGTGCTCACGCGCGTCGTCGACTACGGCGGCCTCTTCGGCGGCGACCTGACCGACCCCGGCACGCTCGGCGAGCGCGACCACCGCAAGTTCCGCCCGGCCGGCTGGGTCGAGCGGGGCCTGGAGCGGATCGCGCGGATGGAGGCGATCGCCGCCCGCCACGACCTGACGCCGCTCCAGCTCGCCTGCCAGTGGAACCTCGCCCACGGCCCGGTCGAGTCGGTCGTGCCGACGCTCGTGCAGGAGGCCGGCTCCGACGCCAAGCCGGTCGAGGCCAAGCGCGCCGAGCTGGCGGCGCTGCCGCCCGAGAACCGCCTCACCGATGGCGAGGTCGAGGAGATCCGGGCGATCGGCGACAACGCCGGCTCGATGGCGCTGAAGGGCGCGGCCGTCGACCACGCCGGCCCGGCCCTCCCCGACCGCTGGGAGATCGACGCCCCCCTCTCCCAGCTCGCCGCGCGCTGGTCGATCGACCCCGCGCGCGACCTCGCCAAGAGCGCGTGAACGGTTGCGGCACGCCGCCGCAACGACCACACTGACGTGCATGCGCCAGATTCCTGCCTTCGCCGTCGCGCTCACCGCGGCCGTCGCGACGTCGCTCGCCGCCGCGCCCGCCGCCCCCGCGAGCGAGCCTCTCCCCGAGGTCGGCTGCTGGGCCGGCGCGCCGAGCGGCGTGCCCTCGCTCGGCCCCGGCTACGACGCAGGCCTGCAGGTCGTCAGCGTGATCGGCTCCCGCGACGGCATCCGCGAGGGCGTCGCCTCCGAGAGACGCCTCGCGGCGCTGCTCGGCGACCAGTTCGCCGGCGTCTGGGTGGCGCCCTGGCATGACGGCTGGCGCGTCGGCCTCGCGCCCGGCCCGCTCGACCCCGACGCGGCGAGAGCCGCGATCGCCGCGCAGCTGCTGTCGCAGGCGCCGGCGCCGCTGGCCGCGGCCGCGGCGGCGGCGCTGCGCGTCGTCCCGCAGCCCTTCTCCCACGCCGCGCTGGAGGCGACGCGCGACCAGGTCGCCGCGCTGCTGACGGCGCCCGGCGCGCCGCACGCGGGCGGGTTCGGCGTCGGCTGCGACGAGCACGACGGCGCGATCCGCGTGCTCGTGTGGCTGTGGGACGAGAGCAGCGCGGCCGACGAGGCGGCGATCCGCGCGCTGGTCGCGCCGTTCGGCGAGCATGTCGCGATCGTGCGCAGGGCCGGCGGCAGCCCGCGCCCGGCGCCCGCGACGGTCCTGGCGCCGACGGGCGCGGCGACGAGCCCGACGGCCCCGCCCGTCGCCGTCGTGGGCCGGCGCGCGATCCGCACCGGCGCGACCGTGCGCGTGCGGATCGCCTGCCCCCGCACGGCCGGCTCCGCCTGCGCCGGCGCGCTCGCGCTGCGCTGGCGGCCGCGCGGCGCGACGCGGCCGCGCATGCTCGGCAGACGCGCCGTCGCGCGGCTCGCGCCCGGTGTCGAGCGGACGGTCGCGCTTCGGCTCCGCACCCGCGCGCGCCGCGCCCTCGCTGCGCGCCCAGCGGCGCTGGAGGCGGTCGTGACCGGCGCCGGGACGACGCCGCGGATCGTGCGTCTGCGCCTGCGCTGAGCGCGCAGCGCGGTGCCGAGCAGGCGCCCCGCTCCAAGCGCCGGCGCGGCGTGCGATCCTACAGCGCCCCGCCCTCGCCCTCGATCACGTGCATGATCGCGTTGATGAGGGCGAGGTGGGTGAACGCCTGGGGGTAGTTGCCGAGCTGGCGGCCGCTGTGGGGGTCGAGCTCCTCGGCGTAGAGCTTCAGCGGCGAGGCGTTGGCGAGCAGTCTCTCCAGCAGCGCCTTCGCGCGACGGTGCTCGCCGATCTCCTCCAGCGCCGCGACCAGCCAGAAGGAGCAGATCAGGAACGAGCCCTCCTCGCCGTGGAGCCCGTCGTCGGTCTCCTCGGTTCTGTAGCGCAGCACGAAGCCGTGGACGGTCAGCTCCTTCGCGATCGCGCGCACGGTCGCGCGGACGCGCTCGTCGTCGGGCGGCAGGAAGCGCACGAGCGGGATCAGCAGGACCGAGGCGTCGAGCGCGTCGGTCTCGTAGTGCTGGCGGAAGATGCCGTCGCGGACGCCGTGCTCGAGGATGTCGGCCTTGATCTGGTCGGCGATCGCCTGCCACTCGGCCGCCAGGCCCGGCTCGCCGTGGATCTCGGCCAGCCGCGCGCCGCGGTCGAGCGCGACCCAGCACATCAGCTTCGAGGAGACGTAGTGGCGCGGGGCGCCGCGCGCCTCCCAGATCCCCTGGTCGGGCCGGTCCCAGACGTCGATCGCGCAGCGGACCTGCGCCTCCAGCACCGGCCACAGCCGCTGCGGCAGGTGGCCGCGCGCCTTCGTGTGCAGGTAGACCGAGTCGAGCACCGCGCCGAAGACGTCGTTCTGCCTCTGGTCGAAGGCGCCGTTGCCGATCCGCACCGGCCGCGCGCCCTCGTAGCCGGTGAGGTGGTCGAGCGTCGACTCGGTCAGCTCCTTCTCGCCGCCGATGCCGTACATGATCTGCAGCGAGCCGTCCTCGTTGCGCGGCACGTCGGCGACGAACTGCATGAAGTCGTCGGCCTCCCAGTCGAGGCCGAGCGCGTGCAGGCCCCACAGCGTGAAGGTCGCGTCGCGCATCCACGTGTAGCGGTAGTCCCAGTTGCGCTCGCCGCCGGGCGATTCCGGCAGCGAGGTCGTCAGCGCCGCGACCAGCGCGCCGGTCGGCGCGTAGGTCAGACCCTTCAGCACCAGCGCCGAGCGCTGCAGGTGGACCCGCCACGGGTGGTCGGGGAAGTGGCCGTCGTCGAGCCAGTCGCGCCAGAAGTGCGAGGTGCGCGCGAGCATCGCGCTCGCCTGCTCCGCCGTGCTCGGGCCGTGCAGGTCGTGCGCCCACGACAGCGCGACGTACCGCGTCTCGCCCTCCTGCAGCGTGTGACGGGCGCGGGCGCGGTTGCCCTCGATGCCGATCCGCAGGTCGCTCATCAGCCGCAGCGAGCCGGTGTGGTGGTGGGCGTCGACGGCGTCGTAGCCGTCGCCGACGACCGTCCACTCGGCCGGCTCGCGCGCGTAGTCGAACATCGGCTCGCAGATCATCTCGATCTGCACGCTGCCCTGGATGCACTCGATCGTCCGCACGAGCACGTGCTCGGCGTCCTCGTCGGTCGGCGGCCGCGTACGGGTGCCGTCGATGCCGTTGTGCTCGCCCCACGGGCCGATCGCGAGCGCGTCGCGCACGACGACCCAGCCCGACTGCGTCATCCACGTCGTCTCGACGATCATCGTCCCGGGCTCGTACCGCCGGGCGCCGGGGACGGTCGTCCCGTAGGGCCCGAGCCGGAAGCCGCCGGCGCCGCGGTCGAGCAGGCAGCCGAAGACGCTCGGGGCGTCGAAGCGCGGCGCGCACAGCCACTCGATCGTCCCGTCGGGCGCGATCAGCGCGCCGGTGTGGCAGTCGGAGATGAAGGCGTAGTCGCCGATCGGCGGGAACGGCGAGCTGGCCGGCTCGCGGCGCCGCCGGGCGTTCGCGCGCGGGCGCCTTCTCGGCGGCGTGCGCTGGCCGGTGCGCGCTCTCCTCGCGGGTGCCGTCTCGCTCATCCGGTCGCTCCTCTCCGCCGCTCTCCGCCTGCCGTCACCTGCATGCTTGCACGCGCGGGAGCCGGCGAGGGACTCAGACGCTGTTCCAGAAGTCGAGGCCGAGGCTGTCGAGCAGGTTCTGCGCCTCGGCGTTGAGGCGGAAGAACTCGCCGGTCCAGATCAGGATCCCCATCGCGATCAGCACGACCCCGCCGGTCCCGATGACGAGCCCGTAGTGGCGCTTCACGAGCGCGAAGGCGGTCGTCATCCGCCCGAACGCGATCGAGGTCAGCAGGAACGGGATCGCCAGCCCGGCCGAGTAGAAGGCGAGCAGCAGCGCCCCGCGGCCGGCCGAGTCCGACAGCGCCGCGGCGCTGAGGATCGCGCCGAGCGTCGGCCCGATGCACGGCGTCCACGCGATCGCGAAGGCGGCGCCGGCGATCAGCGGGCCGCCCCTGCCCGCGCGCGCGATCAGCCCGCCGACGTGGAACTCGCGGTTGAGCTTCGTGACGAACGGCGCGGCGACGAAGAAGATCCCCATCGCGACGATGACGGCGGCCGAGACCTTCTCGAGCGTGTCGCGATTTCTCTGCAGCGTCGACCCGACCGCCGTCGCCCCGAGGCCGAGCACGATGAAGATCGTCGAGAAGCTGAGCACGAACAGCAGGCTCGGGCCCAGCACCTGGCGGATCCCCTCCCGCCCCCTCACCTCGCCCGGGGCGACGCCGGCGACCGCCGAGATGTAGCCCGGCACGAGCGGCAGCACGCACGGCGAGAGGAACGAGACGAGGCCGGCGGCGAGCGCGAGCGGGATGCCGACTCCGGAGGCGGGGTCCATGGTGTCCAGAGGGTACCGACGGGGTATCGCTGCGGACGTGCGGACCGTGCACCGCGGCGGCGCACCGAGGCCTCCGCGACTGTCCGCCGCGCCCCGCCGAGGCGGTGGTACGTTCCGACCGGAGAACAGACACGGAGAGGGAGCAGACGATGGCGACCGCGGTTCGCACGCTTCGCAACTTCATCGACGGCCAGCCCGCCGACGCGGCCGACGGCCGCACGGAGCCGGTCCTCAACCCCGCCACCGGTCAGCAGATCGCCGACGCGCCGCTGTCGAGCGCCGCGGACGTCGACCGCGCCGTCGCGGCCGCGCGCCGCGCCTTCCCCGGTTGGCGCGACACGATCCCCGGCGAGCGCTCGCTGGCGCTGCTGCGGCTCGCCGACGCCGTCGAGGCGCGCGCCGACGAGTTCGCCGAGCTGGAGGCGGTCAACGCCGGCAAGCCGATCGAGGCGGTCAAGAGCGACGAGATCCCCGTCTTCTGCGACAACATCCGCTTCTTCGCGGGCGCCGCGCGGATCCTCGAGGGCAAGTCGGCCGGCGAGTACATGGAGGGGTACACGTCGATGATCCGGCGCGAGCCGGTCGGCGTGATCGGCCAGATAGCGCCGTGGAACTACCCGCTGATGATGGCCGGCTGGAAGATCGGCCCGGCGCTGGCGGCCGGCAACACGCTCGTGCTCAAGCCCGCGGAGACGACGCCGGTCACCTCCGTGCTGCTCGCGGAGGTCGCCGCCGAGTTCCTGCCGCCCGGCGTCTTCAACGTGATCTGCGGTCACGGCGACCCGGCCGGGCAGGCGCTCGTCACCCACGCCGACGTCGACATGGTCTCGCTGACCGGCTCGGTCGCGACCGGCAAGTGGATCGCGAAGGCGGCCGCCGACTCGCTCAAGCGCGTCCACCTCGAGCTCGGCGGGAAGGCGCCGGTCGTCGTCTTCGACGACGCCGACATGGGCGCCGTCGCGGAGGCGATCGCCGGCGCCGGCTACTACAACGCCGGCCAGGACTGCACGGCCGCGACGCGGGTGCTGGTCGGGGCCAAGCACTACGACGACGTCGTCGCCGGCATCGCCGAGCAGGCGCGCGGGCTCGTGCTCGGCGACACGCTCTCGGCCGACACGACGCTCGGCCCGGTCAACTCCCAGCGCCAGCGCGAGCGGGTCGCGGGCTTCCTCGAGCGCAAGCCCAGCCACGCCGAGGTCGTCACCGGCGGCAGGGCACCCGACCTGCCCGGCTTCTTCTACGAGCCGACGGTCGTCGCCAACCTCCAGCAGCAGGACGAGATGATCCAGCGGGAGATCTTCGGCCCGGTCGTCACGATCCAGCGCTTCAGCGACGAGGAGGAGGCGATCGCGTGGGCCAACGGCACCCCGTACGGCCTCGCCTCCTCGGTCTGGACGCGCGACGTCGGCCGCGCGCTGCGGATGTCGAAGGCGCTCGACTTCGGCTGCGTCTGGATCAACGACCACATTCCGCTGGTCTCGGAGATGCCGCACGGCGGCTTCAAGCAGTCGGGCTACGGCAAGGACCTGAGCCAGTACGGCTTCGACGACTACACGCGCGTCAAGCACGTGATGGCGAACATCCAATAGGCGCGGACGCCCCGCCACCAGGACGATCCCCCGGCCGGCCGCCGGGGGATCGCGCTCACGGGGCGCACGCAATTCGGGCGCGTCGGCGCTCACCGAGCTGTCACAAGAACGCTGCTGCGGCTAGTTAACGATTGATGAGAAGCGCCGGGGACCGTCCGTGAAATCCAGTACGGTCCCCACCTACCAACCCGGTCGACGGGGCTTGCGAGCAACTTTGCGACGCAAGCCCCGTTGAACGGGTAGGAGCGACCCGGTGGAAGCCTCTTCGATTCCAGCCACGGCAGGCCTCACGCGACAGAAGCCGCGAGCCGCCGTCGGCCCCCTCTTGCGCCTGCGCTCCGACGAGCAGCTCGTGAAGCTGTTCCGCCAGGGCAACGAGGAGGCCTTCCGCGCGATCCACGATCGCTACCGCGCCCGCCTCTTCGCGTACACGCGCCAGATGCTGGCCGGCTCCAGGCAGGACGCCGAGGACGCGCTCCAGGACGTCTTCGTGCGCGCCTACGGGGCGCTGCGCGCCAACGATCGCGAGGTCTCGCTGCGCGCCTGGCTCTACCGCGTCGCGCACAACCGCTGCATCGACGAGCTGCGCCGGCCGGCGCCCCCGCCGCCGGAGGTCTTCGAGCAGATCCGCCCGCCGGCGAACGACCCGATCGCCGAGACCGAGCAGAAGGAGTCGCTGCGGCGGCTGGTCGAGGACGTAAGGCGCCTCCCCGAGCAGCAGCGCTCGGCGCTGCTGATGCGCGAGATCGTCGGCATGTCGTACGTCGACCTCGCCGCCGCGCTCGACGTGACCGTCCCGGCCGTCAAGTCGCTGCTGGTGCGGGCGCGGATGGGGCTGGCACAGGCCGCCGAGGCGCGCGACACCGCCTGCGTCCAGATCCGCGAGCAGATCGCCGACGCCCACGACCGCGGCGTCCGCGCCAGCGGGCTGGTCCGGCGCCATCTGCACGACTGCGCCGGCTGCCGCGCCTACCGCAGAGAGCTGAAGTCGATGCGCGAGCGCTTCGCCGCGCTGACCCCCGCGACGATCGGGCCGCTGGCGCTGATCGCGAAGCTGCTCGGGATCGGCGGCGGCGGCGTCGCCGCGGGCGGCACCGCCGCGGCCGGCGGCGGCGCCGGAGCGGCCGCGGGCGGCGCCGCGGCGGTCGGCGGCGCGGCCGCGGTCGGCAGCGGCGTGACGGCCGGGCACGTCGCGGCGGTCGTCGCGGCGGCGGTCGTCGCCGGCGGCGGCGCCGTCGAGGTCAAGCGCAGCCTGAGCCCGCAGCAGCCGCCGCGCGAGGCGGCCGTCGTGCGCGTCGAGAGAGCCCCCAGACCGCAGCCCGTGCTCGCGGCGACGATCGCCGCCCCGAAGGCGCTCCCCCTCGCCCCGGCCGCGCCGGCGCCGGCCGCCGCGAGAGCGGCGGCGAGACCGCGCCGCGAGGCCGCCGTGCAGAGAGCGGCGAGAGGCCGCGCCGGGCGCGCCGTCCCCGTCGCCGTCGCACCGCCTACGCAGGGGCCGCCGACGACCGTGCCGATGGAGCGGCCGGCCGCCGGTAACGGCGGCGCGGCCGCGCCGGTCGACGCCTCGCTCGACGATCCGGTCACCGCCCCCGTGACCGAGCCGACGACGACCGAGCCGACGACCGGCGGCACGACGACCACCCCGACGACCGGCGGCACCGGCAGCGGCACCGCCCCGTCGACCGCGGCTCCCGGCCCGACGACCGGCACCGCCAGCGGCCCGGCGACGCCACCGAGCGGGACGACCGCGCCTCCGACCGGCTCCCCCGCTCCGCCCGCCTCGCCGGCGACGACCGGCGGCGCCGGCACCGCTCCCAGCAACACCACCCCGCCTCCGCGCTGACGCGCGCGAGCGCGTCGCCTCCGTGGTGGCGAGGGCGCGAACGGATGGGTGCGCGATCGGTCGCGCCGCGGCGATCTGGCGAGTTCGCCGCTGACGCCGCGGTGAGCGCCGGCGCGCCTGCGAGCGCCGCCCGGCCGCTGCGATAGCGTGCGGGCCGATGGACCCGCTGCTGCCTCCGCTCGACCACGAGGAGCTGTACGTCCGACGCGGCCCGCGCTCGGGCCTGCCGACGATCGTCGCGGTCCATTCGACGGTGCTCGGGCCGGCGCTCGGCGGCTGTCGCATGTGGTCCTACGACGACCCGACGCTCGCCGCGCGCGACGCGCTGCGCCTCTCGCGTGCGATGACCTACAAGGCGGCCTGCGCCGACCAGCCGCTCGGCGGCGGCAAGGGCGTGATCGCGCTGCCGCCCGGCGTGCGGCCGACCGGCAGGCTGCGCCGCGACGCGCTGCTCGACTTCGGCGAGACGGTCGAGCAGCTCGGCGGCCGCTACGTGACCGCCGAGGACGTCGGCGTCGGCAGCCGCGACATGCCGGTGATCGCGGAGACGACGCGGTCGGTCACGGGCCTGGCGACCAGCCGCGGCGGCTCGGGCGACCCGAGCCCGTTCACGGCGCTCGGGATCGAGGCGGCGATCCGCACGACCTGCGCCGAGCTGTTCGGCACCGGCTCCCTGGAGGGCCGCACGATCGCCGTGATCGGACTCGGCAACGTCGGCTCGCGGCTGGCGAGACGGCTTGCGAGAGCCGGCGCGAGGCTGCTGCTCGCCGACGTCGAGCCGTCGAAGCGAGCGCTCGCCGAGCGGCTCGGCGCGAGCTGGACGACGCCGGGCCGGGCGCTGACGGCCCGCGTCGACCTGCTCGCCCCCTGCGCCCTCGGCGGGATCCTCGACGAGACGACCGTCCCGCGGCTGCGCTGCCGCGGGATCGCGGGCGCGGCCAACAACCAGCTCGCCAACGACGCCGTCGCGGCGCTGCTGGCGGCGCGCGGGATCCTGTGGGCGCCCGACTTCGTCATCAACGCCGGGGGGATCGTGAACATCGCGGTCGAGTTCGAGCCGGGCGGCTACGACGCCGCGATCGCGCGCAGACGGGTGCGCGCGATCGGCGGCACGCTCGCGGAGATCTTCGCCGCCGCGCGGGAGCGGCGGATCACGCCGCTGGCCGCCGCCGTCGAGCGCGGCGAGCTGCGGCTCGCCGCCGCCCAGGCCGGGCGCGCCGCGGTGGCGAGGGGTTGACAGGAAGCTTCGTAAGTATAGGCTTACGGTAAGCAATGACGAACACAGCAGCAGCGCTCGCGGCGCTCGGCGACCCGACGCGCAAGACGATCTTCGAGCGGCTCGTCGACGGGCCGCTGGCGGTCGGCGAGCTGGCCGGTGACCTGCCGGTCAGCCGTCCCGCCGTCTCCCAGCACCTGAGAGTCCTCAAGCAGGCCGGCCTCGTCGTCGACCGCCGCGAGGGCACCCGGCGCCTCTACCAGGTCGACCCGCAGGCGCTCGCCGACCTGCGGGCGTACTTCGACGCCTTCTGGGACCAGTCGCTCGCCGCCTTCCGCGCCGCTGCGGAATCCAAGGAGCAGACCGATGGCTGACCAGCAGAGCGCAGATCTCGTCGTGCGACAGAGCATCGTCGTCGCGGCGCCGCAGGAGCGGGCGTTCGCCGTCTTCACGCAGCGGATCGAGACCTGGTGGCCGATCGCCGAGCGCTACATCGGCTCCGAGCAGCCGGTCACCGCCGTGATCGAAGGGCATGTCGGCGGCCGCTGGTTCGAGCGCGCCGCCGACGGCAGCGAATGCCCGTGGGGCAGAGTGCTCGCCTGGGAGCCGCCCGCCCGCGTCGTGCTGTCGTGGGAGGTCTCGGCCGACTGGCAGCCCGACCCCGAGACGGCGAGCACGATCGAGGTCAGCTTCGAGCCGGCCGGCGACGGGCGCACGCGCGTCGCGCTCGAGCATCGCGGCCTCGAGGTCTACGGCGAGCGGGCGCAGGAGATGCGCGACATGTTCGGCGGCGCCGACGCCTGGGCCGACCTGCTCGCGCGCTTCTCGGCGACGGTGGCCGACGCGGCGCAGACAGCGAGCTGACGCTCCCCATGCGCGCGCTCGCCGGCATCCCGGCGGCGAGCGCGCCGCCACGCTGACGCCTCCCCGCCGCGGGCCGGCCGCGATCGGATACGGTCGGGCGGGGAGCGGACGTGGACGAGCTGCGTGGTGCGGAGGGGAGCTGGGACGCCGGCGCCGAGGCGGCCGGTGGCGACGCGCTGCCCTGGCAGGCGCTCGGGCCGGAGGTCGCGGCGAAGCTGCTGCCGGCCGTCGAGACGGTCGTCGAGGACGTGCTCGCGACCGTCGTCGAGCGCGACGTCCCGCGCGAGTGGGTCGTCGGCCGCCCGAACGCCCGCCACGGGATCGAGCACGGCCTCCGCGGCCTGCTGCAGCTGGTCGCGGCCGGGCCGCAGGGGCCGCTGCCCGACCGCGGCCTCTACGTCGGCTTCGGCCGCGGCCAGGTCCGCGCCGGCCGCTCGCTCGGCGCGCTGCTGGCCGCGTATCACCACGCCGCACGCGCCGCATGGCGCGCGCTGGCGCGGACCGGCAGCGGCGCCGGGCTGCCGAGCGAGACGCTCGGCGCGCTCGCCGACGCGATCCTCGCCTACCTCGCCGAGATCTCGGCCGCGTCGGCCGAGGGCTTCGCGTTCGAGCAGGCCGCGCGCGGCGAGGGCGACGGCGAGGGCGAGCGGCGGCGGGCGCTCGTCGCCGCGCTGGTGCGCGCGCCGGCGCCGCCGGCCGCGGAGCTGCGCGCGCTCGCCGCGGCCGCCGGCTGGCGCCCCGGGCCGCGCGTCGCGGCGCTCGCCTTCCGCGCCGAGGAGATCGAGCGCGCCGCGGCGCGCCTGCCCGCCGACGCGCCATGCGCGCGCGTCGACGGCGTCGGCTACGCGATCGTCCCCGACGCCGACGGGCCGGCGCGCCGGGCGCAGCTGCGCGCCCACCTGCGCGACGTCGCCGCCGGCCTCGGCCCGGCCGTGGCGCTCGCAGACGCGGCCGAGTCGGCGCGCTGGGCGCGGCTGGCGCTGGCGCTCGCCGACGGCACGGCGCTCGTCGTCGCCGACGAGCGCCGTGTCGACCTGCTGCTGGCGGCAGCCCCGCTGCTGTCCGCCGGCCTCGCCGAGGAGGCGCTGGCGCCGCTGGCGGCGCTGCCGTCGGCGACGCGCGAGCGGCTGCTGGCGACCCTGCGCAGCTGGCTCGCCAATCACGGCTCGGTCGTCGCGACGGCCGCCGACCTGCACGTCCACGCGCAGACGGTCCGCTACCGCGTCGGCCAGCTGCGGGCGCTGCTCGGCGAGCGGTTCGATGCGGCGGAGGGCCGGCTCGAGCTCGAGCTGGCCCTCCGCGCCCGCAGCCTCGGCGCCGCCGCCGGGCGGCGGCGCGCCGCGGAGCCGATCTAGCCGATCACGCTCCGCACCAGCGGCGTGTAGCCGCTGCTGTGGCCGTTTCTGTTCGGGTGGAAGCTCTCCCCGATCGAGAAGATGTTCAGGCCGTTGATCCAGGCGCTGCCGGAGCAGATCGCGTGGCCGCTGAACGACGAGATCGCGCTGACGTATCTGAACCCGTACGCCGCGGCGCGCGCGGAGATCGTCGCGTCGAGCAGGTCGGCGACGGCGTTCAGCTCGGTCCGCTCGCTCGCGCTGATCCCGGTCGTGCCGGCGCAGCTGGAGGAGCTGAACAGGCGCGGGTAGCCGAGCACCGCGACCGTCGCGCTCGGCGCCTGTCTCTGGATCGCCGCGTAGACGGTGTTGAGCTTGCCCGGCAGCGTGCCTCTGATGTACGCCTCGGCGTCGTCGATCGCGCCCGAGCAGCCTATGGTCACGCAGGCGGTGACGACGTCCGCGAAGCCGGCGTCGTTGCCGCCGATCGTGATCGAGACGAGCGCCGTCGACGACGTCACCGACGAGATCTGGTTGGCCATCACGTCGTCGGTCGTCGCGCCCGAGCAGGCGACGAAGACGAGGTCGGTGTTCGGCCGCTGTCTGGAGGCCAGGTACGGATAGGCGGACGTGCCGCGCTGGCAGCCCGAGTTGAGCGTGTACGAGCCGGTGCCGGTGCCCGACGAGTACGAGTCGCCGAGGGCGACGTAGCGGTCGGCGGCGGCGGCCGTGCCGGCGCCTCCGAAGACGGCGAGCGCGCACGCGACCGGTGCGATCCCGCGCATGACCTTGCGCATCGATTCTCCCCTCCTGCTGTGGTGTCGGCCGCCCGCGCGGTGCGCCCCTCGCGCAAGACCGTAACGGGCGGCCGTCGCTCCCGTCTGCTCAATACTCCACAAAAGGGAGGTCAGGCGGTGTGCGTTCTGCTCAAGGGCGGCCGACGCGGCCGAGCGGAAGCGGCCACGCGGGGCGCTCGACGCCGTCGGGCAGCCGCCCCTCGTCGTCGAGCTTGTCGAGGTGGGCGGCGAGCGTGACCGTCGCCGCCGCGCGCAGCTGCGGGGGCGCGTCGGCCCATGCCCGCGCGAGCAGCTCGTCGACGGTCCGGGCGCCGTCGTCGAGCGCCTCGAGCACGAGCCGCTCCCGCTCGAGGCGGTGGCTGACGTACTCGGCCAGCTTCGCCTTGGGGTCGGTCACGAGCGGCCCGTGGCCGGGGGCGATCGCCGCCGGCCGGCGCGCGCGCAGCCGCTCCAGGCTCGTCAGGTAGGCGGCGAGCGCGCCCGGCGCGGGGATCAGCAGCGAGCTGCCGCGGCCGAGCACGATGTCGCCGCTGAAGACGATCGGCCCGAGCGCGAAGGCGAGGTGGTCTGGGGCATGGCCGGGCGTCGCGATCGCCGTCAGCGGCCCGGCGGCGTCGCCGTCGCCGAGCAGCAGGTCGGCGGCGTGCGCGGCGGCGACCGCGGCCGGGCCGGTCCGCTCCAGCAGCCCGCCGACCCCCTCGGCGTGGTCGGGATGGTCGTGCGTCAGGGCGATGCCGCCGAGCCCGCCGCGCGCCTCGAGCTCGGCCGCGAGCGCGTCGAGATGGGCGGCCAGCGCCGGGCCGGGATCGACGACCCACGCCGGATCGCGCCCGACGATCCACGAGTTGGTCCCCTCCAGCGTGAACGGCCCGGGGTTGTCGGCGCGGATCACGGCGACGTCGTGGGCCGTGAGCAGTTCCACCGCCAGCTCCCTCAGCGGGGGTCGAGCCGGTAGACCGGGCCCTGCTGCGAGACCACGTAGACGCGACCGGCGAGGTCCTCGCCAAACGAGGTGACCGACGGCACCCGCAGCCCGAGCGCCCGTCGGTCGCGCGCTCTCGGCAGCCGCAGTCTCGCGCTCAGCAGCCGGCCGGCGCAGAAGTCGGCGTAGATATAGCGGCCCCGCAGCGCCGGGAGCCGCCGATCGCGCACGACGTAGCCGCCGGTGATCGAGCAGTTGCCGCCGGCATGCGAGTACTCGAGCACCGGCCGGACGTGGTCGCGGACGGTCAGGCCGTCGTCGGAGCGCACGGTCCCCTCCCACGCGCGCCAGCCGAAGTTGGCGCCGGCGCCGGTCCCGCGGCGCAGGAAGTCGACCTCCTCGCGCGCCTCCTGGCCGACGTCGGCGATCGCGACGTCGCCCGTGCGGCGGTCGAACGAGAAGCGCCACGGGTTGCGCAGGCCCCACCAGTAGATCTCCGGCTTCGCGCCGGCCCGTCCGACGAACGGATTGTCGGCGGGGATGCCGTACGGTCTGCCGCCGCTCGGCAGCGGGTCGATCCGCAGGACCTTGCCGAGCCAGGTCCCAAGGTTCTGGGCGTTGCCGATGCGGCCGTGCTGGTCGAAGGCGCCGCCGCCGTCGCCGAAACCGATGTAGAGATGTCCGTCCGGGCCGAACGTCACCAGGCCGCCGTTGTGGTTGGACTCCGGCTGGGCTTGGAACAGCAGCTGGCGGGCGCTGCCGCGGTCGGCTCGATCGGGGCTCGAGCCGCGTCTGAACTCGACGATCCGCGTGTCGCCGTCGCGGTCGGTGTAGTCGACGTAGAAGCGGCCGCTGCTGGCGTAGTCGGGCGCGAAGGCGACCGACAGCAGCCCCTGCTCGCCGCCCGACCGCACGCGGTCGGAGATGTCGAGGAAGGGCGTGCGGACCGTCCTGCCGTTGCGCACGACGCGGATCCGTCCCTCCTGCTCGACGACGAACAGTCGGCTGCGGTCGCCGGGCGCCTGCGTCACGTGCACCGGCGCGTCGAAGCGGCCGATGCGCGTCAGCTTGTGGCCGCGGCGCTGCGCCGGCGCCGCCTGCGGGCCGCTCGCCGTGCGGCCTCCCGCGCCGTCGCCCTCGAGCGTCGCCGGGCCGGTTCTCGTCTGCACCGCGGGCGTGTCGCCGCAGGCGGCGAGCGCGACGCCGAGCGCCAGGAGGCTCGCCAGGAACGTGGTTGGCGCGCGGCGGTGCACGTACCCGAGCATTGCAGATCGGCCGGCTCCCGCCGACCACAGGGATGAGGTGCCGCGTCGCGGCGGCGCCTCCGTCCCCGTCGAAGAAGGATTCCCTCAATGGCCATCGCCCCGCCCACGTCCGCCCTCGGGACCGCGTCGACCACGACCGGCGCGCCGCTGGAGGTCGGCGACGACCGCTGGAACGACCTGCTCGCCTTCTGCGGGCTCAACGACGCGGATCTCGCGCTGCTGGCCGACGCGGCGCCGGGGAGCGAGCTGGTCGAGGGGCTGCCCGACCTCTTCTACTCGCACGTGCTGGCCAAGCCGGAGCTGCGCGGGATCATCGAGCGCCACTCGACCGTCGAGCGCCTCGCGCAGACGATGAAGCGCTACTTCCGCTCGGTCTTCAGCGGCGAGTTCGGGGCGCAGCGGCTCGGCGACGTCGTGCGCATCGGCGCCGTCCACGACCACATCGACCTGCCGATCGGCGCCTTCATCGGGGCGATACTGCAGCTCGACCGCGTCGCGATCCCGGCGATCGTCGAGCGCTACGCCGACGACCCGGTGCGTATGACGCAGGCGCTGCTCGCCTACCGCAAGGTCTCGACCGCCGACGTCGCGATCGTGACCCAGACCTTCATCGACGCGCGCGACCGCACCGTCGAGCTGGTCGAGCAGCTGGAGGCGCAGACCCGCCGCGTCGCCGAGGAGCAGCGCGAGGTGACGACGGTCTCGCAGTCGCTCGCCGCGGCCGCGCAGCAGTCGTACGCCTCGGCGACCGAGCTGAGCCGCACCTCGACGGGGATCGCCGAGCGCGCGACCGGCGCCAACGAGCTGATGTCCCAGAGCGTCGAGCTGGCGCGCGGCGGCGCCGACGTGACGACGGGGACCGACCGCGCCGTCGCCGACATGCGCGACGGCGTCGAGCAGATCTCCGAGCAGCTCGCCGCGCTGAGCGACCAGACGCGCGAGATCTCGACGATCGTCACCGGCATCCGCGAGATCGCCGACCAGACCAACCTGCTCGCGCTCAACGCGGCGATCGAGGCGGCCCGCGCCGGCGAGCACGGCCGCGGCTTCGCCGTCGTCGCCGAGGAGGTCCGCCGCCTCGCCGACCGCACGCGCGAGGCGCTGCAGGACATCACGCAGCTCAACGCCAACTCGCTGGCGGCGATCGAGGCGGTCGGCGGCGCCGTCGAGACGACCGGCGACCAGGTCTCCTCGGTCGAGCGCCACGCCGGCGACGCGCGCGAGAGCTTCAACGCGATCAACGACGCGATCGGCACGACCGCCGGCTCGCTCGGCGAGATCGTCGAGGGCGTCGGCGACGTCTCCCGCTCGGCCGACGAGCTGACCGGCGTCTCCCAGCAGGTCGCCTCGATGGCCGAGCGCCTCGGCACGCTCGGCGAGTCGCTCGCCGCCTCGCTCGACGACGCCCGCGCGCTGATCGAGGACGCGCGGCGGTAGCGCCGCACGTGCAGGAAAAGCGGCCCGCCAGGCGCGGCGGGCGGGCCTGGTCTGACGGGCCGCGCGCGGGAGATCGATAGCGCGCCAGGCGGGGCGGGTGGGCCTGATCCCGACGGGCCGCGCGCGGGAGCGCTGAAGATCCGCGCGCGGCGAGGTCCCCCGACCCGCCGCGCGCGCCGCCTCCCTGGTGGAGGCCCTACGACTCAGGCCACGGCGCGAGCGCGACCAGCCCCTCCTGGCCGGCGGCCGCCCACAGCTCCTCGGCGACGTGCGGCGCCAGCGGCGCCAGGCACTGGACCGCGGTCAGCAGCGCGCCCTGGAGCGCCGCCGTGTCGCTCGGCGCCAGCTCGCCCTGCTGTCTGATCACGCGCTGCTCGAAGTCTCTGATCCGCTCGACGAGCGTCATCACGTTGCGGGCGGCGCGATGGGTCTCCAGTCCCTCCATGTTCTCGGTGATCCGCCGCAGCGCGACCGAGCGCCAGTTCTCCAGCCGCCCGCGCAGCTTCACCGCCCCTTCGGCGGGATCGGGCTCGGGGACGACGCCGACGCCCTCGATCCGCGGCAGCGCGTAGCCCCAGAAGCCGACCAGCCAGCGGCGGCAGTACTGCAGCGCCTGGTCAGTCCACGTCAGCACGTTGGTCGGCGCGGCGGCGTAGAGGACGGCGAGCCGGACAGTGTCGGCGCCGACGCGCTGGAGCAGCTCGTCGGGGTCGACGACGTTGCCGAGGTGCTTGCTCATCTTGCGGCCGTCGAGGTGGACCATCTCGTGCATCAGCACGCGCTCGTGCGGCTCGCCGTGCTCGAGGTGCGGCAGCACGCCGACGTCGCGCAGGACCTTCGCCGTCATCCGCTGGTCGAACATCGAGCCGCCGCCGTCGGCGCCCCAGATCACCTGGTGGACCGGCAGCCAGCGCTCCATCTCGCTGTGGGAGAACATCTCGCTCGCGCGCTCGCCGGCCGGCGCGGAGAAGGGGAACCACTGCCACAGCCCGTCGACGTGGCAGTCGAGCGTGTCGGTCTCGCGCCGCGCGGCGCCGCCGCAGCTCGGACAGGTCGTCTGGACGAAGTCGTCGCGCTGGGCGAGGACGTTGCCCTCGCCGGTCGGGCGCAGGTCGTCGGGCAGCCGCACCGGCAGCTGCTCCTCGGGGACCGGCACCGTGCCGCAGGCGTCGCAGTGGACGAGCGGGATCGGCGCGCCCCAGGCCCGCTGGCGCGAGATCGGGAAGTCGCGCGCCTTGTAGCGGGCCGCCTCGCGCACCCGCGGCGGCCCGGGCGGCAGCTTCCACGCGAACAGCGCCGCGCCCTTCGACGGCAGCCGTCTCGCGATCGCCGCGTCGGTGCGGTCGACCGCCGGGACGCCGAGCACCGCGGTGCGGCCGAAGCGGGCGTCGACCGCCGGCGTGACGACGACCGGCAGCGGGTCTCTGTAGCCGGCGATGCCGAGCGTGCGGCCGCTGTCGACGATCGGGACGTTGTCGGCGCCGCGCTCGTCGCGGGCGATCCCGCCGCTGCGGATGCGCGCGACCTGGGCGCGGACGTCGTCGTCGAGGATCCACGCGTCGATCTCCGGGTGGCTCGGCGAGATCGCGACGAACTCGGCCTGCTCGACGGCGTCGGCGTGCGGGGTGAAGACGGTCAGCTGGGTGCCGTCGAGCGTCGCGCCGTCGAGCTCGACGCCGTCGACGCGGCCGAGCATCGTCCGCTGCGCGCCGACGGCCGCCGGGTTCCAGCCGCCGAGCCGCTCCATCCCTCTCTCGTTCTCCTCCAGGTACCGGCTGACGCCGAGGTACCACTGGGAGCGCTCGACGAGGCGGGTCGGCTCGTGGCAGCGCCAGCAGGCGCCCTCCTCGACCTGGAGGCTGGCGAGCACCGTCTTGCAGTTGTCGCACCAGTCGACCTGGCCCTCGGCGTGGTAGACGAGGCCCTCTCTCTGCAGCAGCAGGAACAGCCACTGGGTCCACTTGTACAGCTCGGGCTCGCTCGTGACCCACTCGCGCTCCCAGTCGAACGAGTAGCCGAGCCGGTCGAACTGCTCGCGCATCCGCGCGCGGCACTGCTGAACCCATTCGTTCGGCGTCAGCTCGTTGCGGATCGCGCCGATCTCGGTCGGCAGCCCGAAGGCGTCGAAGCCGATCGAGAACAGCACCGACCGCCCGCGCGTGCGCAGGAAGCGGGCGTACGCGTCGCTTATCGAGTAGCTGCGGATGTGGCCCATGTGGGCGCTGCCCGAGGTGAAGGGGCAGGCCGCGAAGATGTAGGCGGGCCGCTCGCCCTCGCGCGGGGCGGGCGTGGCGAAGGCGCCGGCCTCGCGCCATGCCTCCTGCCAGCGGGCTTCGATCGCTGCCGGGGCGTAGTCCGGCGTGACGCTTTGTGAGGCCATCATCCCCCCAGTTCGGCCTGGCGTGGAACTGTTCAACGCGGCGTCGCGACGCGCCCCATGCGCGTTCGCGCTCGACCGTGAGCTCTCGAGTCGACGAAGAGGTCTGCGCGCATCAACGACCGATGCACGATCTTCGGCTTCATTACGATCGTTGTTCGGATTCACGAATTACGTCAATCCGCTGCTGCACCACATCTCCAATGCGCCCGACGGGATTCGAACCCGCATCTTCCAGGCCCTAAACCTGGAGCTCTTGAGCTCATCTTTTGGCGGTGTGCGGTCCCAGGAGGGCCGCGAACGCGGCATCAGCCACCGAAACGGGGAAGATTTGGTCTCGATCCCTTCGGCTTGAGGGCTGGCGCTCCAAGGCACGCACGAACCTATTCGATTTACCGTTGACCAGTTGAGCTACGGACGCTCGCAACGACTGAGCCGCACCGCGTCCCCCGGGCAGCTCGAAGCGAGTATATGCAGGCCGTTCCGCCGAAGTCAATTAGAGCGTTGTTTCTGCGCAGACACGGCGAAAACGCCACCGTTTTCGATCCGTCTTGCAACGTTCCTGAGCGGTCTGTAGGCTGGCCGAAGCCGCTGTCGAGGAGGGGGTTCCGGGCGGCTCTCCCATCCGTGGTGCACGCACGCCTTCGGCGCTGTCGAGGTGCAATTAACCATGTCATCATTCATTTCCGCCGGTGCCGGGGCCGACGCTCCCCAGCGCCCACGCGCCACCGTTCGCGTCTTCGAGCTGCACGGGCCCGGCTCGGTGCTGGCCACCCGCCGCGCGCTGCCGCACGCCGGGACGCTGCTGCGGGTCGAGACGACCGGCGTCTGCGGCACCGACCATCACATCTGGGCCGGCGCGATCGAGGTCCCCGTCCCGCTGCTGCTCGGGCACGAGGTGATCGGCCGCGTCGAGCGCCTCCCCGCCGACCACGGGCTGGTCGCCGCGGCACAGCTGGCCGCGGGCGATCGCGTGCTGATCGCGCCCGGGGTCCCGTGCGGCGCGTGCGCGGGCTGCACCGGCGGCGACCGCTGCCTCGACCGCCCCTGCTACGGCCTGACGATGACCGGCGACGGGCTGACCGGCGGCTTCTCGCCGTACATGGAGCTGCTGCCGGGCACCCGCCTCTTCCACATCCCCGAGCGGGCGCCGGCCGAGCGGCTCGTCTTCGCCGAGCCGATGGCCTGCGTGCTGAGCGCGCTGAGAAAGGCCTTCGGCGAGCGGTTCGCGCCCAAGGGCGCCGGCGGGCTCGTGCTCGGCTTCGGCGTGATCGGCCTCTGCTCGGCCGTCGCGCTCGCCGCCGCCGGCGCGATCCCGACCGTGGTCGAGTTCGACGCCAGACGGCGCGCGCTCGCCGCCGCGCTCGGCTTCGCCACGCTCGCCACCTCCGAGGAGGCGGCGGCCGTCGCCTCCTCGCGCGACGGCTTCGACCTCGTCGTCGACGCCGCCGGCACGCCGGCCGCCTTCGCCGGCGCGCTGCGGCTGCTCGGCTGGGGCGGGACCCTGGTCGAGCTCGGCAACTTCGCCGACCTCGGCGAGGTCGCGATCAAGCCGAGCGACATCTGCCTGCGCGATCTGCGAATCGTCGGCAGCGGCGAGACCTTCTACGACGACTTCCCGGCGGCGATCCGCCTGGTCGTCGAGACGCCGGTCGAGATCGAGCACGCGATCACCGACGTCCACCGCTTCGACGCACTCGAGGATCCCAGCGAGCTGTTCACCGCTCGCGCGGCCGGAAAGGCGATGGTCTCCTTCACATGAGCCCCAGCACCGCGTTCGGCAACGGCGACGGGCCCACGCGGCCGGAAGGCGCGCAGGTCCTGCTGCTGACGCCGTTCACCGACGACGGCGAGGTCGACGAGCGCTCGCTCGCCTCGCTGGTCGACTACGTGATCGACGGCGGCATAGACGGCATCGTCGGCCTCGGCACGACCGGCGAGTTCTTCACGCTGTCGGTCGACGAGCAGGCGCAGCTGATGACGACGCTGGCGAAGGTCGTCGCCGGGCGCGTGCCGATCACCTACGGCGTCGGCAACAGCGCCACCAGCGTCTCGATCGCGCTCGCCAGGCACGCGCAGGCGCTCGGCGCCGAGTGCGTGATGCTCCAGCCGCCGTACTACTTCGACCACACCGCCGCCTCGACCGAGGCCCACTTCACCGCCGTCGCGGCCGCGGTCGAGCTGCCGGTGATGGCCTACGACGGCGGCGCCGGGATCGAGCTGAGCGTCGAGCGGGTCCGCCGCATCAGCGAGCAGGCGCCGAACGTGCGCTACGTGAAGATGTCGATCGTCGACCCCGCGAAGGTGCTCGCGATGCGCGAGGGGGCGCCGGCGGTCGAGGTGCTCGTCGGCGACGAGAACATGCTGCTGATGGGGCTGCGCCACGGCGCGATCGGCAGCACCGTCGGCTGGAGCAACGTCGACCCGAGCGCGATCGCGCGCGTCCACCGCAGCTTCGAGGACGGCGAGCTCGACGCCGCCCGCACCGTCCTGCTGCGCGAGGTCGTCCCGGCGGTCTCGCCGTGCATCACCGCCAAGAACGGCTGGATCCGCAGCTACAAGGAGATCCTCGCCGCAAAGGGCGTGATCGCCTCGCCCGCGACGCGGCTGCCGCTGACCCCGCTGGACCCCGTCCGCAGAGAAGAGGTGCTGGCCGCGATGCAGGAGCTGAAGCTGCTGTGAGGGACGGCCGCTGCAGACTGGCTCTATTCGACCTCGACGGCGTCCTGGTCGACTCGCGGGCCGCAATGGAAGAGGCGTGGGAGGCGGTCCAGCGGGACCTCGGCGTGACGGTGCCGTTCGCCGCCTACTTCCGCGAGATCGGCCGGCCGTTCGCCGACATCATGGAGCGGCTGGGGCTGGAGCGGCAGCGCGAGGAGATCGAGCGGGTCTACTTCGCCACCGCGCTGCGCACCGCGCCGCGCGTGCCGGCATTCCCCGGCGTCGGGGCGGCGCTCGCGCGGCTGGCGGTCGCCGGCGTCAAGCTCGGCGTCGTCACCTCGAAGGCGCGGCCGCAGACCTACTGGGCGCTGTCGCAGTTCGACGTGCCGTTCGAGACCGTCCAGACGCCGGAGGACCGCCATCCCGGCAAGCCGTCGCCGTGGCCGCTGCTGATCGCCGCCAGCGAGGCGCGCACCGACGTCGCCGACGCCGTCTTCATAGGCGACATGGACGTCGACTGCGCCGCCGCGCGGCATGCCGGGATGCGCTTCATGCACGCGGCCTGGGGCTACGGCCGCAGGCCCGACGGCTGCGCCCAGCTGCGCTCGACCGCCGAGATCGGCGAGCTCGTGCGGATGCCGCTGCGCGACGCCGCCTGACGGGGGCCCGCCGCGGCATGAGGTGCGAGTCTTGGTCGCTGAGCGACCAGAACTCGCATGTCATCGCGGTGGTCAGGCCGTCGCAACCTCCTCGCGGTACCAGTCGGGCCAGGGGTCGGGCAGGCGGCGCCAGGCGTCGGCGCCCTGCGACAGCTCGGCGTCGGTCAGCAGGCAGGCGTCGAGCCGCTCGGTCAGCGCGCGCTCGTCGAGGCCCGTGCCGATGAAGACCAGCTCCTGGCGGCGATCGCCCCATCTCCCCCGCGCGACCTGCGCGTCGATCTGCGCGAACGCCTCGGGCTCCTGCGGCCATGCCTCGCGCGGGACCGCGGCCCACCACGCGCCGGCCGGGCCGACGTGGGCGATGCCGCCGGCGATCGACCATTCGGCCGCCACCGCCGGCCGCGACGCCAGCCACAGGAAGCCCTTCGAGCGGACGACCTCGGGCAGGCCCTCGTCGAGGAGCGCCCACAGCCGTTGCGGATGGAACGGCCGCTCGCGGCGATAGGCGAACGACGCGAAGCCGTACTCGTCGGCCTCCGAGGCCTCCTCGCCGCGCAGCACGGCCAGCCAGCCCGGCGCCTCCGCGGCCCGTTCGAAGTCGAAGGCGCCGGTGTCCAGCAGCGCGCGCGGGTCGACGCGGCCGCGCTCGGCGCGGATCAGCCTGGCGACCGGGTTGAGCCGCCGCAGCAGCGCCTCCAGCTCCGGCAGCTGCTCGGGCGCGAGCAGGTCGGTCTTGTTGACGACGATCACGTCGGCGAACTCGACCTGGTCGACGAGCAGGTCGGCGACGGTGCGCTCGTCCCCCTCCCCCAGCGACTCGCCCCGCTCGGCGATCGCGTCGACCGAGCCGAGGTCGCGCAGGAACGCCCCGGCGTCGACGACCGTCGCCATCGTGTCGAGGCGCGCGAGGTCGCCGAGGCTGCGCCCCTCCTCGTCGGCGAAGGTGAAGGTCTCGGCGACGTTGAGCGGCTCCGAGATGCCGGTCGACTCGATCACGAGCTGGTCGAACGCCCCCTCGCGCGCCAGCCGCGCGACCTCGACCAGCAGGTCCTCGCGCAGCGTGCAGCAGATGCAGCCGTTGGTCAGCTCGACGAGCCGCTCCTCGACGCGGGTCAGCGCGCCGGCGCCGCCGCGCACGAGCTGCGCGTCGACGTTGATCTCGCTCATGTCGTTGACGATCACCGCGATCCGCAGGCCGTCGCGGTTGGCGAGCAGGTGGTTGAGCAGCGTCGTCTTGCCGGCGCCGAGGAAGCCGGAGAGGACGGTGACGGGCAGGCGGCCGTCGGCGGAGGCCGCGGCCGGCGCGGCGCCGGGCGGCGCGGCGGCGGATGGGTCGGAGGCGCGGGAATCGGTCATGGTTGAGGATCCTAAACCAAATGGGACTGAATCTCATTCTTATCATTCGCTATCGTTGCGGTCATGCCGATCTCCAGCCGCCCCCGCGCCCTGCTCGCCGCCGGACTGTCGACCGCCGTCATCGCCCTCGCCGGCTGCGGCTCCGACGACGGCGGCGGCGTCACGACCGGCACGGGCGGCTCCGACGCCGGCTCGGTCGACGTCGTCGCGACGACGACGGTGCTCGGCGACATCGCGCGCGCGGTCGGCGGCGACGCCGTCCGGGTCGACCAGCTGCTGCAGCCCAACAGCGATCCGCACGACTACGAGCCGCGCCCCGGCGACGTCGTCGCGACCTCGAAGGCGGCCCTGGTGCTGGCCAGCGGCGACGGCCTCGACGACTGGATCGAGGAGGTCGTCGCGCAGTCGGCCGGCGACCCGACGGTGCTCGACCTCGCGAGCGAGCTGCCGGTGCGGCGCGACAGCGACGACGACGACCACGACCACGCAGACGACGACCACGCCGGCGAGGAGGCGCACGCCGAGGACGGGCACGGCCACGACCATGCCGACGACGCGCACGCCGGCGAGGACGACCATGGACACGACCACGCCGGCGAGGAGGCGCACGCCGAGGACGAGCACGGGCACGCCGGCGAGGCGCATGCCGACGAGGAGAGCCATGCCGATGACGACGGCCACGACCACGGCCCGACCGACCCGCACTGGTGGCACGACCCGACCAACGTCGAGGCCGCGGCGAACGCCGTCCGCGACGCGCTGACCGCGGCCAACCCGGGCGGCAGAGCGGTCTACGCCGCCAACGCCGCCGCCTACGTCAGCAAGGTCCGCGCGCTCGACGCCGGCATCAGAAGATGCCTCGCCGCCGTCCCGGAGAGACAGCGCAAGCTCGTCACCGACCACGACGCGCTCGGCTACTTCGCCGACCGCTACGACGTCGAGGTCGTCGGCGCCGTGATCCCGTCGCTGTCGACGCAGGCGCAGCCCTCGGCCGGCGACGTCGCCGAGCTGGCGCGCGTGATCAGACGCGAGGGCGTCAGAGCGGTCTTCCCCGAGTCGGGCTCGAGCCGCAAGCTGCCGGAGGCGCTCGCGAAGGAGACCGGCGTCACCGCCGCCTACCACCTCTACGGCGACGCGCTCGGCCCTGAGGGCTCCGGCGCCGACACCTACCTTGGGATGGAGGCGGCCAACGCCGACGCGATGGTGCGCGGCTTCACCGGCGGCGAGCGCGGCTGCGAGATCGCCGGCCTCTGACGGCGGCGGCTAGGATCGAGTGCATGTGCATGCAGTGCATGGCCGGGGCGATGACCGCGACCGCCGGCGCCGCCGGCATCCGCGCCTGGCTCGCGACGCGCGCCTTCGGCTGGCTGACGCCGCGGCGGATGAAGGCGATCACGATCGGCCTCGTCGCCGTCGCGCTGCTCGCCTCGACGATCCTGATCGGCGGCTCGGGCTCGGGCTCGACGCCGGCCGGCTGAGCTGAGCCGCCGCCCGTCTCGCCGCGCGGCGCTCAGCGCTCCAGCAGCCGCTCGCGCAGCCGCGCCTGCACGTCGGCGCCGAGGCCGAGGCCGTCGGCGAACCAGCCCTCGATGGTGCCGTGCACCGCGCGCAGGTGGTCGACGCCGGCGCGCAGGTAGCCGGGCTGGACGCCGAGGATCGGGCGCAGCGCGTCCGGGTCGCCGCCGCCGGCGGCGAAGGCGTCGATCAGCGGTCTGAAGGCGCGCAGCGCAAGCTCGTCGCTGAGCATGAAGTCGTCGAGGATCGCCTCGTCGGGCACGCCGAGCAGCATCAGCAGCGACGCCGACGCCCAGCCGGTGCGGTCCTTGCCCGCGGTGCAGTGGTAGAGGAGCGGGCCGGCATCGTCGCCGGCGTCGGCGATCGAGCGGAACAGGAGCGCGTACGCCTCGCGCGCGCTCGGGAGCGTGACGAACTCGCGGTAGGTCTGCTCGAACAATCTCTGCACGACCCCGTCGCGAACGGCCCGCTCGACGTCGGCCGGCGAGCGGATCAATCTCGGCAGCTGCGCCGGGACGGCGTGGTCGTGGTCGCCGAGCACGTTCGCGACGAGCAGCCCGACGCCGTCGGGGAGGCGGTCGGGACCGGCGGTGCGCTCGGCGGTCGTGCGCAGGTCGACGACCGTCGCGACGCCGAGCGCGGCGAACCGCTCCAGCGCGCCGTCGTCGAGCCGGTCGAGCTGGCCGGAGCGGTAGAGCAGCCCGGTGCGGACGCGGCCGCCGTCGACGGTCTCCAGCCCACCGGCGTCGCGCAGGTTGGGCACGGCGGCGAGCGGCGGGGCGGGACGGGTCGGCACGCGCCGGAGATTAGCTCGGCGCGTGCCCGACCGGCGCCGCGGCACGGCCGGCGGCGCCGCGCTCAGTGGGCGTGGTCGTGGCCGCCCTCCGGCAGCGCGCTCGCGGGGATGCGCGCGACGACGGCGGCCGCGAGGCCGGTCGTGATCGGGACGGAGACGAGCAGCGCCATCGAGCCGACGAGCGTCGCGACGATCGGCTCGGAGAGGTCCTGGAGGTTGAGCGCGTCGGCGGTCGGGACGCCGCCCGACTGCAGCACGAGCAGCAGCGGCAGCGTCGCGCCGGCGTAGGCGAGCATCAGCGTGTGGGTCGTCGCGACGAGGTGGTCGCGGCCGACCGCGTAGCCCTCGCGGTAGAGGCGGCGGGCGCCGAGGCGCGGGTTGGCGCGCCGCACCGCCATCACCGCCGAGGCCTGCGTCACGGCCATGTCGGCGAGCACGCCGAGGCAGCCGAGCACGAGCCCGGCGAGCACGATCCCCTGCAGCGAGACCTCCCCCGCCGACTGCGTCAGCGCGCTCGCCAGCTCGCCCGAGCGGCCGTCGAGCTTGGCGGTGTGGATCGCGAGCGCGCCGACGGCGGTCGCCAGCGACAGCGTGATCGCGATCCCGACAGCCGCCGCCGCGCTCTGGGCGGTGAGGCCGTAGGTGAGCGCGACCGTCACGAACATCACCGCCAGCGCGCCGACGAGCGCGACCAGCAGCGCCGGTCTGCCGTCGAGGATCGCCGGCACGACGAAGCGGACGACCAGCGCGAGGCTGAGGACGAAGCCGGCGATCGCGAGCAGACCGCGCCAGCGCGCCATCGCGATCACCATCGCGCCGAAGGCGACCGCGAGCCACAGCAGCGTGCCGCGCCGCTCGACGCCGGCGAAGACGTACGGCGCCGCGCCCTCCGGCGCCTGCGCCCCCTTGGGCAGGCCCTCCGGCACGGCGACCGGCTGCACGCGCACGGCGTCGCCGACGTCGAGATCCGGGACGAGCTCGGAGGGGCCGAGGTCGAGTCGCACGCGCGGCCCCTCGTCGACCGCGACGACCGCCGAGCGACAGCTCTGCTCGGCCGGTCCGGGACAGCGCCCCTCGATCACGCGCACGACCTCGGCGCCGACGGTCGCGCCGCTGCCGCTCGCGACGCCGGCCGGCGCCTCCCGCTCGCCCGGCCACAGCAGCACGAGGCCGACGACCGTCGCGACCGCCAGCAGCGCGACGGCGGCGACCAGCAGCCGCCCGGCACCGGTCCGCGCGAAGGCCACATGGGCGCGCCAGCCGGCGGGGTCGTGGCGGTCGTGGCGCGCGTGGCCGTGCACGGCGCCCTGCGCGTGGTGCTCGCCGGGCGCGCGGTCGCCGTGGGCCCGATGCTCGCCGAGCGGACGCTCGCCGGACCCGCCGCGGTCGGCGGGCGGGGCAGCGGGGTCGTCGTCGCCGTCGCGGCGCGGGCGCTCGGGGGCGAAGCTCATCGCGAGGGAGTTCGCGGCCTGCCGCCGGCCTCCTGTGCAAGCCTCCCCAGATGGCCGGACCCCGTCAGCCGTTCGCGCTCCTGCTCGCCTTCCTCGCCGTCGCGCTCGGCCTCGCGAGCGTCGTCGCGATCCACCTGCGCGCCGAGGCGCTCGACCGCCGCACCTTCGCCGACAACGCGCTCGAGGCGCTCGACCGCGAGCCGGTCCGGGCGCTCGTCACCGACGAGATCTCCGACCGCCTGCTCTCCGCCGCGCCGGTCGACGTGATCCCGCGCCAGACGGTCGAGACGGCCGTCGGCGAGGTCGTCGCGACGCGCGCCTTCCGCCGCTCCTTCCGCCGCAGCGCCGTCGAGGCCAACCGCGTCCTCTTCGACGGGACCGCCGACGCCGCCTCGCTGCGGCTGGAGTCGGTCACCGCCGCGCTCGCCGGCGTCGACCCGCGGCTGGCGCGGCTCGTGCCGGCCGGCGCCTCGCTGCAGCTGCTGACGCTGCGGCGCGACAGCCTCGGCGTCGGCACCGTGCGCGTCGCCGACGGGATCGAGACGACCGCGCGGGTCGCGCCGTGGCTGGCACTCGCCGCGCTCGCGGCCGCGCTGCTCGTCGCCGTCGACCGCCGCCGGCTGCTGCGCGCGGCCGGCGTGCTCGTCGTCCTCGGCGGCGTCGCCCTGCTCGTCGCGCTGCCGGTGACGCGCTCGACGGTCGAGGGGCGGGTCGACGCGAGCGCGGCCGTCGATCCGACCACCGCGCGCGCCGCGGCCGGCGAGGTCTTCGACGTCTACGCCGACGGCCTGCGGGTGATCGGGATCGTCGCGATCGGCGGCGGGCTCGCGCTCGCGGCCGCCGCGACGATCCTTGGCGGCCGTCGCACCTGACCGCCAACCGACCGTCTCAGACAGGTGCCGGCGCATGCCGCCGGTGCGGCGCGCCGACGCGCGAGCGCGCGAGGTGCGGTCGACGACGCACCGCGCTCCGCGGCCGGCCGCCTCTCCAGTCGACCGGCCGCGGAGCTTCCTGTATGACCAACGTCACACAAGGAGGGGGTGCGACTCCGCATGATGTGACTACGCGATCGACCCCCAGCCGGGATACGCGGCCCGGCCAAGAGCTTCCTCACCGATCGCAGCACCACCACATAGACACATCTCTCCTCCCGAGACACGGCTCGCCCAAGGCGGGCCGTTTCTCTTTGGATTGCGGCAGAGTAGCGCGTCGCGCCGCGAGGCGTCCGCTCCCCTCGCGAGCCCCGCCCCGACCTGGCGCGCGCACCGCCGTCGCCGCCTCTCGCAGCGGGCGCACGGGCCCGCGTCGTACCCTCACAGACGATGCTCGAGCAGGAAGACCGCGAAGAGCGCGCGCAGGCGGGCGCGCACGACGACGGCGCGACGGCGGCGACGCCCGCCGCCGACGGGATCGATCCCGAGCGCCTGGCGATCGCGCTGGCGGTGCTGGCCGAGGCCGACGAGCTGCCGCTCGAGCATCCCGACGCGCTCGCGATCCAGCGCGCGACGGCGAGAATCTACAAGACGGTCAAACGCCGCCGGAAGAGCGAGAAGCGGCGCGCGATCGTCGAGCACGACGAGGCCGTCACCGCCGCGACCGCGACCGGCGCGCCCGGCCGCATCGATGACGAGACCGCCGGCCTGCCCCTCACGACGACCACGAGCGGCGCGATCGCCGGCCACCTGATCGAGCCGCGCGCCTGCTACGTCTGCAAGCAGCGCTACCGGCAGGTCGACGCCTGGTACCACCAGCTCTGTCCCGACTGCGCGGCCTTCAACCACGCCCGCCGCGAGGCCCGCACCGACCTCAGCGGCCGCCGCGCGCTGCTGACGGGCGGCCGCGCGAAGATCGGCATGTACATCGCGCTGCGGCTGCTGCGCGACGGTGCCCACACGACGATCACGACCCGCTTCCCCAACGACGCCGTCCGCCGCTTCAAGGCGATGGAGGACAGCGGCGACTGGCTCCACCGGCTGAGAATCGTCGGGATCGACCTGCGCGACCCGGCGCAGGTGATCGCGCTCGCCGACGCCGTCGCCGCCGAGGGCCCGCTCGACATCCTCATCAACAACGCCGCGCAGACGGTCCGCCGCTCGCCGGAGGCGTACGCGCCGCTGGTCGCGGCAGAGCAGGCGCCGCTGCCGGGCGGCGAGCTGCCGGAGCTCGTCAGCTTCGGCCAGGTCGCCGCCGCGCGGCCGACGTCCCTGCCGCCGGCCGAGCTGGCGAGCGGCGACCACTGGGCGCCGACGCCGCACGCGCTGAGCGCGCTGGCGCTCGACGGCACGTCGGTCTCGCGCGAGCGGATCGCCGCCGGGGAGGCGATCGACGCCGGCGGCCTCCTGCCCGACGTCCACGTCGCCGACAACAGCTGGAGCCAGGTCGTCGACGAGGTCGACCCGACCGAGCTGCTCGAGGTCCAGCTCTGCAACATGACGGCGCCGTTCATCCTCGTCAGCCGCCTGCGCGCGGCGCTCGCCGCCTCGCCGGCCCGCCGCAAGCACGTCGTCAACGTCTCGGCGATGGAGGGCCAGTTCAGCCGCGGCTACAAGGGCCCGGGCCATCCCCACACGAACATGGCGAAGGCGGCGCTCAACATGCTGACGCGCACGAGCGCGCAGGAGCTGCTGGAGCGCGACGGGATCCTGATGACCGCCGTCGACACCGGCTGGATCACCGACGAGCGGCCCCACCCGCAGAAGATGCGGCTCGCCGACGCCGGCTTCCACGCCCCGCTCGACCTCGTCGACGGCGCCGCGCGCGTCTACGACCCGATCGTGCGCGGCGAGGCCGGCGAGGACGTCCACGGCGTCTTCCTGAAGGACTACAGAGCGTCGCCCTGGTGAGCGGCGGCGCCGGCGCTCAGCGGGCGACGGCGGCGCCGGACTCGACGAGCGCGGCGTGGTCGCGCTCGTTCTGGTCGGCGTACGCCTCCGCGAAGCGCGCCAGCGCGCGGTCGAAGACGTCGCCGGAGCCAAGGTAGGCGGCGATCCGGCGCGTGTCGGCCGAGCGGGCGTGGGCGCGGGCGAGCGTCGCGCCGCACAGCTGGCCGTAGGCGGCCAGCGCCGTCGGCGCCATCTCGTCGAGGTCGGCCGACATCTTCCAGTCCCACAGCTGGCGGACGTAGAAGTCGCGCTTCTCGCCCGCGGGGTCGGTGACCGTCAGCCACCCGAGCAGCACGTCGCTGGCCGCCTGCATCAGCCACTGGCCCTCGACGACGCGGCGGCCGCCGTGGCGGTAGCGGCCGGCGCCCGCGTACGGCGCCAGCACCGACGGGCCGGCCTCCTTCGCCTGCAGGAACAGCGGGTCGTCGTCGCGCTCGCCGAGCAGCAGGACGATCCAGCAGCGCGTGCCGACGCTCCCGACGCCGACGACCTTGCGCGCCGCGTGGACGTAGCGGTAGCGCGACAGGAGGTTGGCGGTCGCGCCGGCGACGCTGTCGCGGTAGCTGGCGAGCAGCCCGCGCATCCCGGCCTCGACGTCGGGTGCGGCGCCGCCGGCCGCGGTCTCCTCGATCGGCACGAGCAGCGGCGGGTCGGAGACGATCCGGACGCTGCCGTCGACCGTCTCGGTCAGCTTCTCGAAGGCGCGCAGGCTGGTCTTGCCGTGGGCCTTCGCGAGATTGCGCTCGTAGCGGTCGCGCTCGTCGCGGCTGGCGCGCGCCCGCCATCTCTGCACCGTCCCCTCGAGGTCGACGCGCACCGACCACAGGTCGAGCAGCCGCATGCCGGAGAAGCGGCGCAGCGCCTCGCGGTACGCGCGCGCGGTCGCCGTCGTGGCGCGCTCGCGCTGCCCGTCGTCGAAGCCGCGGTCGCGGCCGGCGATCGCGACGCTCGCGACCAGCCGCTTGACGTCCCACTCCCACGGGCCGGGCGCCGTCTCGTCGAAGTCGTTGACGTCGAAGACGAGCGTGCGGTCGGGCGCGGCGAAGCCCCCGAAGTTGGCGAGGTGGGCGTCGCCGCACAGCTGGACGCGCGGGCCGGTGACCGGCGTCGCGGCGAGGTCGGCCGCCATCACGTTCGCGGCGCCGCGAAAGAAGGCGAACGGCGAGGCCGCCATCCGCTCCCGCCGCAGCGGCACCAGCTCGGCGAGCCGCGTCGCCTCCTGCCGCTCCAGCAGCCGCAGCGGGTCCGGCCGGTCGGCGGCCGGCTCCCAGTCGCCGTGCGCGCTGCGCGGCAGCGCCTTGCGCAGCGCCCGTCCGTCCGCGTCGGGACCGGCGCCGTCGCGTGCGCCCTGCACCGTCCCGTCTCCGCCGTGCCGGCTCATCGTGCCCCCACCTTCTCACGTCGCGCCGCTCCCGTCAGCGCCTTCCATACCGGATTGAGACCGGCCGCGGTTGGCAAGCGCGGCCCTGTCTGGGACCGTGGTCGGACCCGAGCGACTGGAGGACCGATGGGTGTCCATGCTTCCGGCGGCGGCGTATCCGCCAGCTCCGACGTCACGTCCCGCGCGCATCCCAGCGGCTGGGTCGTCTTCGCCGGGACGATGCTGGCGATCGTCGCGACGCTGAACATCATCTACGGCATTGCGGCGATCAGCGATTCCAGCTTCTTCGTCAACGATGCCCAGTACGTGATCAGCGGTCTCAACACGTGGGGCTGGGTGGCGCTGATCATCGGCTGCGTGCAGATGCTGTGCGCCTTCGGCGTGTGGGCGCAGAACACGGCGGCCGTGTGGGCCGGCATCGCCTTCGCGGGGCTGAACGCGATCGCGCAGCTGCTGATGCTGCCCGCGTACCCGTTCCTGTCGCTGGCGCTGTTCGGCGTCGACATGCTCGTGATCTACGGGCTGGCCGTCCACGGCACGCGGCAGCAGCAGCTGGCCTGAGCTGGATCGCCCGTTCGCTGAGGGTCAGGCGGCCGCGCGGAAGCGCGGCCGCCGGGGCCTCAGTGCCCGACCCGCTTGCCGGCCTCGGTCAGCACCTCGCCGAGGATCGCGGCGATCTCGTCGAACTGCTGCTGCTCGGCGACCAGCGGCGGCGAGATCTGCACGACCGGCTCGCCGCGGTCGTCGGCGCGGCAGATCAGGCCGGCGTCGAAGAGGCGCTCGGAGAGGAAGCCGCGCAGCAGGTCCTCGGACTCCGCGTCGCTGAAGAAGGCGTTGGTCTCCTTGTCCTTCACCAGCTCGACGGCGAAGAAGTAGCCGGTGCCGCGCAGGTCGCCGACGATCGGCAGGTCGAGCAGCGGCGCGAGCGTCTCGCGGAACCGCTCCTCGCTGGCGCGGACCTTCTGCGGCAGCTGCTCGCGCTCCATGATCTCGATGTTCTTCAGCGCGATCGCCGACTGGACCGGGTGGCCGCCGAAGGTGATGCCGTGCAGGTAGGTGGCGTCGCCCTCCAGGAACGGCGCGGCGACCTTGTCGGATGCGATCACGGCGCCGATCGACGCGTACGCCGAGGAGAGGCCCTTGGCGCTGGTGATCAGGTCGGGCCGGATGTCGTAGCGGTTGGAGGCGAACCAGTCGCCGATGCGGCCGAAGCCGGTGATCACCTCGTCGGCGACGAGCAGGACGCCGTGCTCGTCGCAGAGCTCGCGCACGCCCTTGAAGTAGCCCTCCGGCGGGGTGAAGGCGCCGCCGGAGTTCTGCACCGGCTCCATGATCACCATCGCGACCGTCTCCGGCCCCTCGGCGAGGATCGTCTGCTCCAGCTCGTCGAGCAGGAACTGCGTGAACTGCGCCTCGGTCTCCTCCGCCGGGCGGCGGAAGCGGTTGGTGTTGCGCAGCCGCGCGACCTGCGGGACGAGCGGCTCGAACGGGTTGCGGATCGGGCTGACGCCGGTGATCGAGAGGGCGCCGAGCGTCGAGCCGTGGTAGGCGACGTCGCGCGAGATCGCCTTCCAGCGGCGCTCGCCGTTGGCGGTGTGCCACTGGCGCGCGAGCTTCCACGCCGACTCGACCGCCTCCGAGCCGCCGGAGGTGAAGAAGACGCGGTTGAGGTCGCCGGGCGCCAGCTCGGCGACCTTCGCCGCCAGCTCGATCGAGCGCGGGTGGGCGTAGGACCAGTTGGTGTAGTAGGGCAGCTCGCGCATCTGCGCGGCGGCCGCCTCGCCGATCTCCTCGCCGTGGGAGTAGCCGATCTGGACGGCGAAGAGGCCGGCCAGGCCGTCGAGGTAGCGCTTGCCGTCGGCGTCGTAGAGGTAGGAGCCCTCGCCGCGCGCGATGATCGGCACCGGCGCGTCGGCGTACGCGCTCATGCGCGTGAAGTGCATCCAAAGGTGGTCTCTGGCGGCCTGCTGCAGGTCGAGGCCGGGGACGGTGGTGGGATTCGTGGCAGTCATCGCTCAGTGTCCGATCCGGATCGCGACATGCTTGATCTGCGTGTACTCCTCCATGGAGTAGATCGACATGTCCTTGCCGTAGCCCGACTCCTTGAAGCCGCCGTGCGGCATCTCCGAGGTGATCGGGACGAGGTGGTCGTTGACCCAGACGCAGCCGAACTCGAGGCGCCGCGACGCGTCCATCGCGCGGCCGACGCTCTCGGTGAAGACGGAGGCGGCGAGGCCGTAGCGCGAGTCGTTGGCCCACTCCAGCGCCTGCTCGTAGTCGTCGGCGCGCTGGACGGTGACGACCGGGCCGAAGACCTCGTTCTGGATGATCTCGGAGTCCTGCGCGGCGCCGGTGACGATCGTCGGGACGACGAACGAGCCGCCGGCCGGGCCGACGTCGCTGCCGCCGCCAGTCGCGATCTCGGCCCCGGCGGAGGTCGCGCGGTCGAGGAAGCCGAGCACGCGCTCCTGCTGCTTGGCCGAGATGACCGGGCCCATCTCGATCTCGTCGCCGTCGGCGGGGTCGCCGACCTTCAGCGACTCGACGGCGGGGACGAGCTTCTCCAGCAGCGCGTCGTAGACCTTCTTCGTCGCGATCACGCGCGTGCCGGCGGTGCAGTCCTGGCCGGAGTTGGCGTAGCCGGCGACGCGGATCGCCGCGGCGGTCAGGTCGAGGTCGGCGTCGTCGAGCACGACGACCGGCGCCTTGCCGCCCAGCTCGAGGTGGACGCGCGTGAGGTTGTCGGCGGCGGCGCGCGCGATCGTCTTGCCGGTGCGGACGTCGCCTGTCAGCGAGACGAGGCCGATCGCCCGGTGCGTCGACAGCGGCGCGCCGACGCCCGGGCCGTCGCCGGTGACGACGTTCAGCACGCCGGCCGGGATCACGTCGGCGGCCAGCTCGGCGAAGCGCAGCAGCGACAGCGGCGTGCCCTCGGCCGGCTTGAGGATCTGCACGTTGCCGGCCGACAGCGCCGGGCCCATCTTCCACGCTGCCATGTTGAGCGGGTAGTTCCACGGCGCGATGCCGGCGACGATGCCGATCGGCTCGCGGCGGATCATCGACGTGTAGCCCTTCATGTACTCGCCGGCCGACTTGCCCTCGAGATTGCGGGCGGCGCCGGCGTAGAAGCGCAGCAGGTCGGCCGAGGCGCTCACCTCGTCCTTGGCCATCTGCAGCGGCTTGCCGGTGTTGGCCGACTCCAGCGCGCCGAGCTCGTCGGTCGCGGCGTCCATCACGTCGGCCATCGCCAGCAGCACGGTCGCGCGCTCGCCGGGGGTCGCGTCGAGCCACTCGCGCTTGGCCGCCTTGGCGGCCTCGACCGCGCGCTCGACGTCGGCGGCGGTGCCCTCGGGCACGGTCGCGATCACGGCGCCGGTCGCGGGGTTGCGGATCTCGCGCGTCCCACCCTCGACGGCGTCGACCTGGCGGCCGCCGACGAAGTTGCGGAACGTGGTGCTCGGTGCGATGGAAGCCACGTGAAGCCTCTCGTCCTTCATTGCGGTTTGCGTACCCACACCCACCATACACTGAGGAATACGCACTTGCCAGCGAACTTCACTGCGCATGAGATCAACCGACGTCGGTTCGGATAGCATCGCCGGAATGGCCGACCGGAAACGCGGGATCGCGGGCAGCGCGACGCTCGACGACCTCGACCGCGCGCTCGTCGCCGCGCTGCAGGCCGACGGCCGCGAGTCGTTCCGCAACATCGCGCGGCGGCTGAACGTCGCGGAGGGGACGATCCGCAACCGCTACGAGCGGCTCTCCGACGCCGGCGTGCTCGACGTCGTCGGCGTCACCAACCCGCTCGCGCTCGGCTTCGACGCGATGGCGATGGTCGGCGTCAAGACGAGCGGCCGGCCGCAGCAGGTCGCCGAGGCGCTCTCCGGGATGGAGGAGGTCAGCTACGTCGTGATCGTCGCCGGGCAGTTCGACCTGCTGGTCGAGGTCGTCTGCACCGACCACGCCCACCTGCTGGAGATGACCGAGCGGCTGCGCGCCCTCGACGGGATCGTCACGACCGACACCTTCGTCTACCTCAAGCTCGCCAGACAGAGCTTCGAGCACGGCCAGCTTCCGCGCCGCTGAGGCTGAGCGGCGCGCGGCGCGCGGACGCGAGCTGCGTCGATCTGCCTACCGCTGCGGTAGGCAGATCGACGCAGCTCGTGCGCCGACGAATACCCTCCTTTGGTGGCGATCGACGGCAACGGCGGACAGACGACCCCCAGGCGGCGCCAGCTGCTCGCCCAGCTCGCCGCGCCGCTGCGCTCGTTCATCGCGACCGAGGCCGGCAGCGCCGGGCTGCTGCTCGCCGCCACGATCGTCGCGCTGCTGTGGGCCAACTCGCCCGCCTCCGACTCCTACGAGTCGTTCTGGCACACCGAGCTGGCGATCCGGCTCGGCGACTGGAACCTCGACCTCGACCTGCGCCACTGGCTCGACGAGGGGCTGATGGCGCTGTTCTTCTTCGTGATCGGGCTCGAGGTGCGGCGCGAGTGGTCGCTCGGCGAGCTGCGCGACCGCAGCCGCGTCGTCGTCCCGGTGATCGCCGGCGTCGGCGGCATGGTCGTGCCGGTGCTCCTCTACCTGCTGGTCTCGCCGTCGGAGGCGAACCACGGCTGGGGGATCGTGATCGCGACCGACACGGCGTTCATGCTCGGCGCGATGGCGATCGTCGGGCCGGCCTGCCCGACGCAGCTGCGCGTCTTCCTGCTGACCCTGTCGATCGTCGACGACATCGTCGCGATCAGCGTGATCGGGATCGTCTACTCCTCCGCGCTCGACGCGATCGCGCTGATCGTCGCGATCGCCTGCCTGGCGGGGATCGCGACGCTGTCGCAGCTGCGCGTCTGGCGCGGCTCGGCGTACGCGCTGCTCGGTGCCGGGCTGTGGCTGGCGACGCTGATCGCCGGGCTGCACCCGACGATCGCCGGCATGGCCGCCGGCCTGCTCGTCGCCGCCTACGCGCCGACCAGAGCGCAGGTCGACGAGGCCGCCTCCAGAGCGCACGCCTTCCGCCAGTCGCCGCTCGCCAGCGTCGCGCGCGACGCGACCCGCAGCGTCGAGCGGGCGCTCTCGCCCAACGAGCGCATGCAGGAGCTGCTGCACCCGTGGACCAGCTACGTGATCGTGCCGCTGTTCGCGCTCGCCAACGCCGGCGTCGACCTGCGCGGCGGCGCGCTCGGCGACGCGCTCGGCTCGCCGCTGACGTGGGCGATCGTCGCCGGCCTCGTCGGCGGCAAGACGATCGGCATCGCGCTCGGCGCGCTCGGCGCCGTGCGGGCGCGGCTGGGGAAGCTGCCGGAGGGGGTCGGCGAGGGGCAGGTCGTCGGCGGCGCGGCGCTGTCGGGGATCGGCTTCACCGTCTCGCTGCTGATCGCCGGGCTCGCCTTCGAGGACTCGACGTTCGTCGAGGAGGCGAAGATCGGCGTCCTGCTCGCGGCGGCGCTCGCGGTCGTGACCGGCTGGGTCGCCTTCCGGCTCGCCGCGGTCCTGCGCGGCGAGGTCTCCGCTGGCCTGCCGACCGTGCTCGACCCGCCGGTCGACCCCGAGCGCGACCACATCCGGGGGCCGCTCGACGCGCCGCTGACGCTGGTCGAGTTCGCCGACTTCGAGTGCCCCTTCTGCGGCCGCGCGACCGGGATGGTGAGGGAGCTGCGCAGACGGTTCGGCGACGACCTGCGCTACGTCGTGCGGCATCTGCCGCTGGTCGACGTCCACCCCCATGCCGAGCTGGCCGCGCAGGCGATGGAGGAGGCCGGCGAGCAGGGCAGATTCTGGGAGATGCACGACAAGCTCTTCGACCACCAGGACGAGCTCGAGTTCGAGGACCTGCTCGGCTACGCCGGCAGGCTCGAGATCGACGTCGAGGAGCTGGCGCGGGCGCTGCAGGACGGCCGCCACGCCGCCCGCGTGCGCACCGACGTCGCGAGCGCGGAGGCGAGCGGCGTCCGCGGAACGCCGACCTTCTTCGTCAACGGCAGACGCCACGTCGGCCCCTACGACGCCGAGACGCTCGCGCGCGAGCTGCTCGAGACGGCGCCGCGGCGGGCCGGAGCCGAGCCCGCGGCGACATAACGGCGGACTCTCACCCTCAGGTCGAGGGTGAGACGCCACGGCGGGAGTGCCGGTGTGGCGGGCGATCAGGCGCTGAGCGGCAGCGCGGCCGCGCCGTCCGGCCCCTCCCCCGCCCACCAGCCCGCAATCGCCTCGTCGAGAACGCTGCCGAGCGCCGCCGCCTCGGCCCGCGGCGGCACGACCGTCACGCGCGCGCCGATCGCGGCCAGCTCTGCGCGCGTCCGCGCGACCGCCGCCTCCTCCTGGAAGCCCGGCAGGACCAGCACGGGCAGCCCGCCGGCGTCGCACGCCGGACGCTCCCACCCGGGGACGACGGGCAGGGCGGCGTCGAGCGCGACGACGCCGGCGAGCAGCTCGGGGACGATCGCGGCCAGCGCAAGCGCCAGCTCGCCGCCCTGGCCGTGGCCGATCAGCAGCGGCGCGCCCCACTGCTCGCGCGCGCCGGTCGTCAGCTGCTCCACCGCGTAGAGCGCGTCGCCGAAGCTCGCCGGCTCGGTCTCGCCGTCGATCGATCTGACGAACCAGCGTCTGCCGACGTGCGCGCGGCTGAGGTAGAGGAACCGCAGCGGCTCCGGGACGACCAGCGCGCGCGCCGGCGCGGCCACGCGCGCCAGCGCGGTCAGCCGCTCGACGTCGGTGCCGGTGCCCTGGAGCACGATCGCGGGAGCGGCGGGATCGCTCCCGCCGCCCGGCTCGACGAGCCCGTAGATCAGGCCGGCCCGGTCGAGCGCCTCCACCCCGCTACACCTCCTTGACCGGCTCGCTGCTCGCGTTCTCGCCGGCGGTGAAGCCGAGCGCGACGCCGGGGCCGAGCGTGCCGCCAGCCGACCAGTACGCCTGGCCGGCGAGCGAGGCGACGCAGTTGCCGGCGCCGTAGAGGCCCTTGATCGGCTGGCCGGAGACGTGCAGGACGCGGCCGTTGGTGTCGACGACCGGGCCGCCGTTGGTGTCGAGCGTGCCGCCGCCGATGAGGATGCAGTGGTACGGGCCCGAGCCGGCGAACGGGTACATCGACGGGTTCTTGTCGTTGCCTCTGCGGCGGGGGCCGCCCCACGAGACCTGGATCGGCGTCGAGCCGCGGCCGAACTCGGGATCGCGGCCGTCGCGGGCGTAGGAGTTGAATCTCTCGATCGTGCGCGAGAGGTTGTCGGCGAAGCCGTCGGCGAGGCGCACGCTCGGGCCGATCGCGCCGTTGACGGCGACTCTGCCGCGCAGCTTGTCGAGCCGCTTCTGGATGTTCGAGGCCAGCTCGCCGATCGTCTGGCCGGAGATCACGAACGGCGATCTTCTGCCGGGCACCGGTATCGGCATCCCGTACGCCTGCATCGGGTCGTTGGCGACGACGTCGTCGTAGACGAAGAACTGGACGAGGTTCGGGTATTCGCCGCGCGTCGTGTCCCAGACGAAGTGGCTCTGCGTGTGCTCGTTGTACGGGGTCTTCTCGCTCGCGACGCGGACGCCGTAGCGGTTGACCATCACCATCGCGTCGCCCGGCGGGATCCACAGGTCGTCGACGACCGAGGAGTTGGCGAGCGCCTGCTCCAGCACGTGCTGGACGAAGAAGCCGTTGCGCATGTTGCCGAGCCGCGCGCCGAGCTGGCTGGCCATGTCGATGAAGTCGCCGGTGTTGGTCGGCACGGCGCAGCCGCCGAAGATCGGCCCGCGCAGGTAGTTCATCACCTTCGAGCGGTCCTGCGTGAAGCCGCCGGTGCCGAAGACGACGGCGCGCTTGGCGCGGTAGAGGCGCTCGCCCTCGGGCGTCTGCGCCTGGACGCCGACGACCTCGCCCTTCGAGTTCGTCGCGATCTGGACGACGTGCTGGCTGGTGAGGACTCTCACGCCCTGTCTGCGCGCGTAGGTCGCGAGACCGGTCATGAGGCTGCCGCCACCGCCGCCCTCGGAGCCGACCGGGTGGAGCGTGCGGCCGTACGGCGCTCTGTTCTCCGGCAGGTGGGCGTGGTACTCGGGATGGGTCCAGTCGATCCCGTCGGTCGCGTTCTGCGTCGGCAGCAGCGCCGCGATCTCCGATCTGATCACGCCGCCTCTCTCGAGCCGCTCGAACACCTGCGGCGCGAGGTCGTAGAAGCTGCTGAGCGCCTCGTGGCTGAATCTGTCGAGGCCGCTGTAGGGCGCCTGCGGGTCGTAGACCGACGGGAAGGCGAGCCGCGCCATCAGCTTGACGGCCCATTCCTTCGGATCTCTGACGCCGTGCTCGCGCCGCATCACGTGGTTGTTGGGGACCCAGTAGGCGCCGCCGGAGCGGGCGGTCGTGCCGCCGATCGCGGCCGCCTTCTCGAGCAGGAGCACTCTCGTGCCGCCCTGCGCGGCGCCGACCGCCGCGGCGAATGCCGCGCCGCCGCCGCCGACCACGATCACGTCGGCCTCGGCGTCGAAGGAGCGCCCGGCGGCGCGGGCGACGCGCGGGGCGCCGGCCAGCGCCGCGCCTCCGGCGACCGCGCCGGCCGCCGCCAGCAGCGAGCGTCGCGAGACCTTCGAGTCCTGCGGCATCGTCGAGTCTGCGGCCATCTTTCTCCTCCAACTACACAAATTTATCTACCTCTACTGGGGCGACTATCGCATATTTTGCGTCACTCGTGTACGGTCTCGGTGCGCCTCTGCCGCGTGCCCCGTCGACCTGGAGAGCCCTGCCATGCCGTCTCGTGTTGTCCGCCTTCTCGCCATCGCCTGCGCCTGCCTCGGCCTGACCTTCGGGCTCGCCGCCTGCGGCGGGAACGACGACGACAAGGGGATCGAGCTGACCGAGCTGCCGGCCAACCCGCAGAACGGCAGCTCGCCCGGCAGACCGGACACCGGCAGACTCGGCAACGCCGCCGGCAGCTCCGGCGGAGCCGCCGCCGACACGGGCGGCGACGAGGCCGCGAGCGACGGCGGCGAGGCGGGCGGCGACGTCGCCGCGAGCGACGGCGGCGACGAGGCCGACGGCGGTGCCGAGGAGGCGGCCGGCGGCAGCGGCGGCGGCTCGACCCCGGCCGGCAAGGAGATCTTCACGCAGAGCTGCGCCGGCTGCCACACGCTCGCGGACGCCGGCGCGACCGGCTCGGTCGGCCCCAACCTCGACGAGACGAGACTCGACGAGGCCGGCATCGCCGCGATGGTCAGAAGCGGCGGCGGCGGGATGCCGTCGTTCGGCGGCACGCTCCAGCCGGAGCAGATCGACGAGGTCGCCGCCTACATCGCCGCCGCCAAGGGCTCCTGACCGCTCCCGGGACGGCCAGCGTCGCGCCGGTCGTCCCATCCCACTAGATTGTCGCGTCGCGGGTCGCGGAGGCCCGCAGCGATGACCGACGACGACCTTCCCGACCCACCGCTCGGACCCCGGCTGCGCGACCTGCGCAGAGCGCGTGGCCTCTCGATCAAGGAGGCCGCCGCCAGGGCCGGCATCTCCGCGTCGTTCCTGTCGCTGGTCGAGCGCGGGCAGAGCGACCTGGCGATGAACCGGCTGCTGCGCCTGCTGCAGATCTACGACGCGTCGGTCGTCGAGCTCGTCTCGCCCTCCCAGCCGCGCTCGGCGGTCGTCCGCCGTGGCGAGGAGGTGCGCGTCACCTCGGCCGGCGAGCAGATCGACGCCTATCTGCTCGTCGCCGACACCGACCGCCCGCTCGTGCCGATGATCTGGGTCTACGAGCCGGGCGCGGCGATGAAGGAGCAGGCCTCCCTGCCGACCGACCACTTCAGCCACGTGATCGCCGGCTCGATCGTCGTCGAGACCGACGACGGCGACCAGGCGCTGGCGGCCGGCGACACGATCTACCTGCGCGCCGGCCGCCGCTTCCGCATCCGCAACGTGGGCGACGAGCCAGCCCGCATCCTTGGCTGCGGGGTCCACATGGTGCCCGGCGTGCCGGGGCTGTCGGGCTGAGCGCCGCCGCGGGCGCGGGGTGGTGCGGCGCGGGCGCCCGCGCGGGCGCCCGTCCGACCGCCGGGCTCAGCGCATGCTGCAGCCGAGCCCCTCCTGAGCCGCCTCGTCGACCCGGGCGCCCTTGCCGTCGTGCGTTCTGCCGTCTCTCGTCGCCATCGCGGCGGCGAAGTCCTCGAGGACGGCCGGGAAGGCGCCCTCCCTCGCCATCTCGCGCAGCACCGCGGCGTCGCTCACGCGCGCCATCGCCGCGGCGGCCGCGGCCACGCCGGCTCTGTCGCCGGCTCCACGCGCCGCAGCCCAGCGGTCGATCCAGGCGCACGAGACCGTGCCGATCACCGTCGCGCCGAGCTGATAGCGGTCCCGCACCAGCTCGCCGTCCTTCAGTCCGGTGCTGTCGAAGCCCGGCGGCAGCGGCACGTCGGCGAGCATCTCGTCGACCGTCGCGGGCCGCTGGTCGAGCACGACGGCTCTCGCCGGCAGCGCCGCGAGCCAGTCGCTGAGCGTCGCCTGGCGCAGCGAGCGCAGCAGGTCGGCGAACCCGCCTGCCGTCAGTCGCGCCGCCGGCAGGAACTGAGGCGGGTGCGCGCGCGACGGTCTCGACGGCGGCGGCGGTGCGGTGGCGCCGACCTGGAACTCGAACGTGAAGTCGCCGGCCTGCCACAGCGCGGTGTGGAAGCCGCGTCCCTGTGAGAGCACGGCCGCCCGCCGCCCGCTGTCGAGCGCGACGTCGGGCAGGCGCTCGGCGTCGCGGGCACGGGAGTCGAGCGACGCGTCGAGCGAGCCGGCCCGCCAGTGCAGCTCGAGCTTCGCGCCGTCGCGCTCGAAGGTCATCTCGCCGTCGCGGCCGTGCTCGTCGGCGCGCGTCACGCGCCAGCCGTGCGGCAGCAGGTAGCGCGGCGGCTGGGCCTTCGCCCCTCGGCCGGCCTGCTCGACGGCCCCGTTCGGACCCGTGCCGGCCGGCGACGTCGCCGAGGGCGTCGTCGCTGGCGGAAGCTGGTCGGATGCCCCGTCGACGCCGGTCACGGCCGGACCGGTGGCTCCGTCCGTCGCGACCGGGCCGCCCGCTCCGGCGGGCCCGCCGGCTCCGGCCGGGCCGCCGGCGGGCGACGAGCCGCTGCCTGCGATGCCGACCGCCAGCCCGACGCCCGCGAGCGCGATCAGCGCGGTCGAGGCGACGAGCGCGGCGAGCCGCGGACGGCCGCCGTGCCCGTCGCCGCGCAGCGGCGCGAGCGCACGACGGCGTCGGCGCGCGGCGATCGCGCTCGCCAGCTCCCGCTCGCCGTCGAGCGCAAGCGCCGCGACCTCCTCGTCGGAGATCGGCGCCAGTGCGCGCAGGCGCGCTTCGTCGGTGGTCATCGCAGGTTCTCCTTCGCGAGGTCGGGCGTCGGAACGGCCGCGTCGAGCGTGGGCGTGAGCGGATGCGCGCGGAGCGACCGCGGCGGCGGCTGCGCGGCGGCGGCCGGGTCGCGCTCCTCGCGCTCCTCGGCCTCCTCGTCCGCCAGTGCGTCGCGGAGGCGGGCGCGGGCGCGGTGGAGGCGGGTGCGGACGGTCTCGGGCGGGATGCCGAGGACGACCGCGATCTGGGACGGCTCCAGCTCCTCCCAGCCGACGAGGAGGACCAGCTCGCGGTCGGCTTCGGGGAGGCGGGCGAGCGCCGCGGCCAGCCTGCCCTGCTCGCCGTCGCCGGCCGGAACGGCTCCGTGACGCGGCAGCGCGGCGGTCAGCTCGCCGCGCAACCGCTCGGCCAGCCCGCCGCGGCGCCGCGCGCCGCGACGGTGGTTGGCGAGCACGCGGCGCGCCACGGCGAGCAGCCACGGGAGCGCCGCCGAGCCGGCCGGAACGTCGTCGAGCTTGCGCCAGGTGACCAGGAAGGTCTCGGCGAGCACGTCGGCGGCGTCGGCCGGCTGCTCGACCCGGCGCAGCGCGTAGCCGAGCACGGCGCGCCGATGGCGGTCGTACAGCAGCTCGAAGCGCTCGCGCTCGGCGGCGTCCGTCATGTCGGTTCGTCGTCGTCGCATCGCACGGGAGATGTCCGGCACCCCGCCGAGCGTTTCAGGCGCGCCGCCGCGACGCGCTGCCGCCCGCTCCGCCGCGCTCGCCCGCCCCGCCGCCCTCGCCGACCCGCCGCGCTCGCCCGCCCCGCTGCCGCGCCGCCCCGCCCCGCGCCCGCCGCGCCGCGCCCGTCCCGCCGCCGCGCCGCCCCGCCATCCGCCCCGCCCCGCGCCCGCCGCGCCGCGCTCGACCGCTCAACGGCTTCCGCGGCCAAGCGCGGCCGCCAGCTCGCGGTCGGGGCGGCGGGTGACGTCGTGGTGGGTGAAGCGCAGCAGCAGGATGCCGTGGAGGGCGAGGCGGTTGCCCTTCTCCCGATCGCGCTGGAATGCCTTGCGGGTGCCGTGGGACTGCCAGCCGTCGGCCTCGACCGCGACCTGGGCGTCCGGCCACCAGGCGTCGACCTCGCAGCCGTGGACGACGACGTTCGTAAGTGGGCGCGGGAGGCCGGCCCGCTCGACCGTCGTCAGGAACGCGCCCTCCAGCTCGGAGCGCAGCACGGTCAGCCTATGCGCCCGCGCGTCGGCGAGCGCGGCGCGGATCGCGGCGTGACCGCCGCCCGGACGGTTGCGCGTCCGCTCCAACACCCGCTCGATCTCGCGCACGTCGTTGCGGCGGAGCCGCTCGGCCTCGTGGAGCGCCCGGCGCAGATGGTCGGGCGGCACGACGTCCGCCAGGTCGACGAGCGTGCGGGCGAGCGTCGTCACGGGGATGCCGCCGATCTCGGTCGTCTCCTCGCGCGGAAGCGCGGCGCGGTGGAGGCGAGCTCCGTTGGGCGCTCGGCGCTTGGCGTCGACGGTCAGGTCGATCAGCCGGTGGTTGGCCGGGCGGATCCCGTGCATCCCCGCGGCATCGCGGTGGCTGACGACGGCTCCGCGCCCAGCCGCGAAGACGGCTGCGAGCAGACGGCCGTCGCGGCTCAGCCGTCGGTGCCCGACCGCGTACACCCCGCGGTGGACGAGATGAAGGCGCCCGGAGCGGAGCCGCACCTTGATCTGCTGCGCGGTCACCCCTGCCCCGACGAGCTGCCTCCGATGAACCACACCAAACTGTCGAAACGCCAGCTCGGCGAGCGTTCGGTCCGGAACACCGGTCGTTTGGGGGTCTATATGACCCTCAAACGACCGGAGTTCCGACTCGGGCGGCATGGGCCGCCAGCTTCACAGGGGCGCTGGGATCGGCGCTACGGCCGATCCCAGCGGGACTGCGGAGGAGCGGCTACGCCGCTGCCGGGACGGTGTCGCTGAACAGGTCGCCCCGCTCGGCCAGCTCGACCAGCGAGGCCGGCGGCTCGAAGCGCTCGCCGTACTTGGCGGCCAGCTCGCGGGCGCGGGCGACGAAGGCGGCGGGGCCGGTGCCGTGGGCCGGGTGCTCGTAGCCGTTGACGTACTGCAGCACGCCGCCGCTCCAGGCCGGGAAGCCGATCCCGAAGATCGAGCCGATGTTGGCGTCGGCGACCGACTCGATCACGCCCTCGTCGCGGCACTTCACGGTCTCGATCGCCTCGACGAACATCATCCGCTCCTCGAGGTCGCGGAGGTCGATCTGCGAGGGGTCGGAGACGGGCGGGAACGCCTGCGCGAGACCCTCCCAGATGCCGGTCCGTCTGCCGTCGGCGTAGGCGTAGAAGCCGCGGCCCTCGAGCTTGCCGGGACGGTCGAACTCGTCGAGCATGCGGTCGATCACGCCCTCGGAGGGGTGGCCTTCCCAGCCGGAGGCGATCGCGCCGGCGTCCTGCGCCGCCTTGCGGATCTTGCGCATCAGCTTCAGGTTCAGCTCGTCGCTGAGCTGGAGCACCGGAGCCGGGTAGCCGGCCCGCGAGGAGGCCTGCTCGATCGTCGGGGCCGGGATCCCCTCGGTCAGCATCGAGATGCCCTCGTTGATGAAGGTGCCGATCACGCGCGAGGTGAAGAAGCCGCGCGAGTCGTTGACGACGATCGGCGTCTTCTTGATCTGCTTGGCGACGTCGAGCGCGCGCCAGACCGTCTCGTCGGAGGTCGCCTCGCCCTTGATGATCTCCAGCAGCGGCATCTTGTCGACGGGGCTGAAGAAGTGCAGGCCGATGAAGTCGGCCGGCCGCGAGACGCCCTCGGCCAGCTCCGTGATCGGCAGCGTCGAGGTGTTGGAGCCCAGCAGCGCGTTCGGCGCCAGGTGGGGCTCGATCTCGGCGAAGACCTTCGCCTTCACCGCCGGATCCTCGAAGACGGCCTCGATCACGAGGTCGGCGCCGGCCGCCGCGGCCGGGTCGGTCGTCGGCGTGATCAGCGCCAGCAGCGCGTCGGCCTTCTCCTGCGTCGTCTTGCCGCGCGAGACGGCCTTCTCGCACAGTCTCAGCGAGTAGCCCTTGCCGCGGTCGGCCGCCTCCTGCGAGACGTCCTTCAGCACGACCTCGATGCCGGCCTTCGCGCAGACGTACGCGATCGCCGCGCCCATCATGCCGGCGCCGAGGACGACGGCCTTTCTGGCGCGGTAGGGCTCGACGTCGGCCGGACGGCCGCGGTCGCCGTTGACCTGCTGCAGGTCGAAGAAGAACGCCTGGATCATGTTCTTCGAGATCCGGCCGGTCGCCAGCGAGATGAAGTAGCGCCCCTCGATCTCGATCGCCGAGTCGAAGTCGACCTGCGCGCCCTCGATCGCCGCCGCCATGATCGCCGCCGGGGCCGGATAGTTGGCGCCCTTCAGCTGCTTCTTCAGGTTGGCCGGGAAGGCCGGCAGGTTCATCGCCAGCGCCGGCGTCGACGGCGTGCCGCCGGGGATCTTGTACTTCTTGTCGGCGTCCCACGGCTGCTGCGCCTCGGGATTCTCGGCGATCCACTGCTTCGCGGCCGGGATCAGCTCCTTGGGCGTCGCGACCAGCTCGTCGACGATGCCGAGCTCCTTCGCCTTGCCCGGGCGGACTCTCTGGCCCTGGAGCAGCAGGCCCATCAGCGCGCCGACGATCCCGAGCATGCGGACCGTGCGGACGACGCCGCCGGCGCCCGGCAGCAGGCCGAGCGAGACCTCGGGGAAGCCGAGCTGGATCTTGGGCGAGTCGACCGCGATCCGGTGGTGCGTGGCGAGCGCGATCTCCAGGCCGCCGCCGAGCGCGGTGCCGTTGAGGGCGGCGACGACCGGTCTGCCCAGCTGCTCCAGGCGGCGCAGCTGGCTCTTGACCTCTCTCAGGTAGGTCGCGAACTCGTCGGCGTTCTCGGGCGTGACGGCTCTCAGGTTGTTGAGGTCGCCGCCGGCGAAGAAGGTCGACTTCGCGGAGGTGAGGATGACGCCCTTGATCGAGTCCTTCTCGGCCTCGAGTCTGTCGACCGTCGCGCCCATCGAACGGGCGTAGGCCTCGTTCATCGTGTTGGCGCCCTGGTTCGGGTCGTCCAGCGTCAGGACGACGATCCCGTCGTCGCCCTTCTCCCAGCGGATCGTCGTGCTCTCACTCATCAGATCGCCTCCACGACCGTCGCGATGCCCATGCCGCCGCCGACGCAGAGCGTCGCGAGGCCGTATCTGCCGCCCGTGCGGTGCAGCTCGTCGATCAGCGTGCCAAGGATCATGCCGCCGGTCGCGCCGAGCGGATGGCCCATCGCGATCGCGCCGCCGTTGACGTTGACCTTCTCCATGTCGAGGTCCATGTCCTTGACGAAGCGCAGGACGACCGCGGCGAAGGCCTCGTTGATCTCGACGAGGTCGAGCTGGTCCTTCGTGATGCCGGCCTTCGCCAGCGCCTTCTTGGAGGCCGGCGCGGGGCCGGTCAGCATGATCGTCGGGTCGGCGCCGGAGACGGCCGTCGCGAGGATGCGGGCGCGCGGCTTCAGGCCGAGCTCCTCGCCGGTCTTCGCGTTGCCGATCGCCAGCAGCGAGGCGCCGTCGACGATGCCGGAGCTGTTGCCCGGCGTGTGGACGTGGTCGATTCTCTCGACCCAGTGGTACTTCTGCAGCGCGACGGCGTCGAAGCCGCCCATCTCGCCCATCGCGGCGAACGACGGCTTCAGGTTGCCGAGCGTCTCGACGGTCGTGCCGGGGCGGATGAACTCGTCGTGGTCGAGCACGACGTGGTCGTTGATGTCGAGCACCGGGACGACCGACTGCTTGAAGCGGCCCTCGGCCTGCGCGGCCGCGGCGCGGTCCTGCGAGCGGACGGCGTAGGCGTCGACGTCGTCGCGGCTGAAGCCCTCGACGGTCGCGATCAGGTCGGCCGAGATCCCCTGCGGGACGAAGTCGGTCTCGAGGTTGGTGGCGGGGTCGAGCGCCCACGCGCCGCCGTCGGTGCCCATCGGGACGCGCGACATCGACTCGACGCCGCCGGCGAGGACGAGGTCCTCCCAGCCGGAGGCGACCTTCTGCGCGGCGACGTTGACCGCCTCCAGGCCCGAGGCGCAGAAGCGGTTGAGCTGGACGCCGGCGACCGTGTCCGGCAGCCCGGCCTTCAGCGCGGCGGTCTTCGCGATGTCCATCCCCTGGTCGCCGACCGGCGTGACGCAGCCGAGCACGACGTCGTCGATCCGCTTGGGATCGAAGCCGGCGTTGCGCGACAGCATCTCGTGCATCAGCCCGACGACGAGGTCGACCGGCTTGGTGGTGTGCAGGGACCCGTTGGACTTGCCCTTGCCGCGCGGCGTGCGAAGGGCGTCGAAGACGAGCGCTTCGGTGCTTGACATGTCTCCTACCTCGTTCTGAGCTCGTGTGAGGCGGCCCCGACGGCCCGCCCGCGCGGGCCTGATTGGCCGGTCAACCAACATCGTGGCAGGTCGAGCGCGGCCGATGTCGAACATCGCGCGCGCGGCGGGAGGCGGGCGGCTCAGCGCTCGCCGTCAGCGGCCGCGCCGTCGCGCTCGCCGGGGGCCGAGTCGGCTGGCGCGCCGTCGCGCTCGTCCGGCGCCCGCTCGCCGTGCTCCCCCCGCGCCGCGCGCTCTCTCTCGACGCGCCGGCGGCGGCGTCTCACCTCCTGCCAGCCGATCGCGATCGCGATCAGCAGCGGCATCCACCATCTCGACGCCTCCAGGATCGCCTGCAGCCACGCCGGCAGCGTGATGTCGGGGAGGTCGACCGACGGCAGCGGGATGCGCGGCAGGTCGATGCTCGGGAGCGGGATGTCGGGAGGATCGATCGAGACGTCGGGCAGCAGCGAGATCAGCAGGCGTACGATCAGGCCGAAGCCGACGAGGCCGAGCAGCAGCTTGCCGCCGGCGATCGCGACGTGGCGCGCGGCGTAGAGGACCGGCCGCTCGTCGGCGAGCGCGTCGAGCTGCGCGGCGCGCGTCCCGGGCGGCGGGCGCAGCGGCAGCGTCTCGCCGCCGTCGAGGTGGGCGACGCATCTGCGCACCTCGCCGCGCCAGCCCCAGCTGACCTTCACGTTCACGGCCTCGCCTCTGAGCGTGACCTCGCCGGCGCCGCTCGACCGCTCGTCGACCTGCTCGCCGTCGACGAGCAGCCGCGCGCGGGACTTCCAGCCGCTGCCGTCGGCCTCGACCTCGATGCGGTGGCCGTCGACCTCCAGCCACCAGCGCGGCTGCGACGGCGCGGCGGTCGCGTCGGGCTGCTCGGTCATCCCGCCGCATCGTATGCGCGCCACGATGTCGGCGCGTGCCGGCCCCGCGTGATCGTTGGCGCTCTGTACAGGACAGTCCTGTACAGAGCGCCAACGATCGCTGCTAGGGCACGAGCGCGGCGGCGAGCGCCGGGGCGAGGTCGCCCCTGCTCGCGACCTCGACGCCGGCGGCGAGGTCGAGCCAGGCGGCGACCTGACGCAGCTCGGCGGCCAGCTCGGCGGCGATCTCGTCGCGACCGGCACCGGCGCTCTCCTCGGCGAAGGCGGCTTGGACGCGCAGCACGCCCGCCTGGCGGTCGGACTTGAGGTCGACCCGCGCGACCAGCGCGTCGCCCAGGAGGAACGGCAGCACGTAGTAGCCGTGGACCCGTCTCGGCGCCGGGACATAGATCTCGATCCGGTAGCGGAAGCCGAAGAGCCGCTCGGTCCGCGGGCGGAACCATATGAGCGAGTCGAACGGGCTCAGCAGCGCGCGGGCGGCGACCCTCCGCGGCCGTCGCGCCGCCGGCCACAGGTACGCGGGCGCGTTCCAGCCCTCGACCTCGACCTCCAGCAGCTCGCCGGCCGCGACCAGCTCCGCCACGCGCGCCTTCGACTCCCTGCGCGGGAGGCGGAAGTAGTCGCCGAGGTCGGGCTCGGTCGCGACGCCCAGCGCCCGCGCCGCGACCCGCACCAGCTCCCGCTGCGCCTCCTCGACCGGCGGCGTCGGGGTCGCGAGCACCGATGCCGGCAGCACCCGCTCGGGCAGGTCGTAGCGGCGCTCGAAGTTGACGCGGCGGGCGGCGGTCACCTGGCCCGACCAGAAGAGGTACTCGAGCGCGACCTTGCCCTCGTGCCAGTTCCACATCTCGCCCGGGCGCCGTCTCGCCCGCTCCGCCGCGGAGGTGTCGTTGGCGCGGATCGGCCCCTGCTCGCGCACCAGCTCCAGCACCTCCTCGACGAGGTGCGGATGCTCGGCCGCGAGGCGCCGGATGCCGCCCCACGCGTCCCTGTCGGCGCGCGCCATCCGCCAGCGCAGGTGGGGCTGGAGCCGCAGCGGGACGAGCGACGCCTCGTGCGCCCAGTACTCGAACAGCTCCCGCCTGATCGGCCCGTCGGTGTGCGCGGCGAGGCGGTCGAGCGCCTCGCGCGGGTACGGGCCCAGCCGCGAGTAGAGCGGCATGTAGTGGGTCCGCTGGAAGACGTTGACCGAGTCGAGCTGGACGACCCCGACGCGGTCGAGCACCCGCCGCAGGTGGCGGGCGTCGACCCGCCCCGTCGGCCGCGGGTCGGCGAAGCCCTGGGCGGCGAGCGCGATCCGGCGCGCCGCGGCGGCGGTCAGCCGGCGCGGCGCGCGGCGCTCGTTGGTCTCGTCGGCGGCCACGGCCGCCGTGATGCTAGTTGACCTTGCGGAACGTGATCGTGATGCGGCCGGTCGTGCGCACCCGACCGCCCTCGACCTTCGTCACGTCGCTCAGCCGGTGGACGACGATCACCTTGCCGGGGGCGCCGCCCGCGGTCAGCGGGGCGGTCCGCTGCAGTCTCGGGTCGAGGAAGTCGAGCGGGTCGACGACCCCGGCCGGCAGCTCGACCGGGCAGTCGGGCAGCGGCGAGGGCTCGGTGAACGACGCGCCCGAGACGAAGCCGCCGAGCCGGTCGCGGCCGAAGTAGCCGACGATCACGTTCGCCTCGACCGCGCCGGTTCTGGTGCACTGCGGCGGCTCGCCGCTCCCGTCGCCGCCGAATGCGCCGCAGTCGCCCGCGGCGCTCTTCGTCTCGGCGCCGTCGCGGACGGCGTCGATCCTGACCGGCACGAACGTCCAGATCCCCTTCGTGCCGACCCGCCGCAGGATCGGGCTGCCGCCCGGCAGCGTCAGCGCGTCGACGGTCGCGGCGGCGGTCGACCGGAGCGTCAGCGTCTGTCTCCCGCTGCCCTTCGCGATCACCTTGCAGGCGCCCTCGTGCCTCGAACGGTCGTACGACCAGGTCGACGTCTGGGTGCCGGCGACGGTGACCTTGTAGCGGGCCTTGCGGGTCGCCTTGCCGCGCGGCTGGGCCGGGACCCTGATCGCGTCGACGAACGGCGAGGCCGGGAACGGCGCCGGCGTGCCGGGGCCGGTGACGGTGAACTGGCGGACGGCCTCGAACGTCGAGCCGGCCTGTCTGACCTGGACGACGACGTTGCCGGCGAGCGCCTCGCTTCTCAGCAGCGCGTCCGCGGCGAACTGCTCGACGCCGACCGGCACGGGGACTCTGAACGTGACGGTCCTGCCGGCGGGGATGCTGCGCCTCCCCCTCAGCGCCCCCTCGGCGCCGTGCGGCAGCTGCTCGACGCCGCCGCGGGTTCTGTACGGCAGCACGTTCAGCTTGCCGAGCGCGAGCGTGCAGCCCGGTGTGCAGCTCGCTCTCAGCGTCAGCACGCGCAGGCGCGGGTCGGGTCTCGCGATCGAGACCCTCAGCTCGACCGGCTGGGTCGCGGCGGAGGCGGCGCCCGGCAGCGCCGCCGCTGTTGCGGCGAGCGCGAGCAGTCCGAGCAGGGCCCGCCCGCGCGCGCGGGAAGTCGTTGACATGGGCGGCGACGGTACGGCGAGGGGCGCTCCTCCGCATGGGGGAGCTGCCTCGCCCGGTGCGCGCGGACCTCCCGCCTACGGGCGCTTCTGCGCGATCGGCAGCCAGACGTGGAAGACGGTCCGCCCCGGTCTGGAGTCGACCGAGAGGCTGCCGCCGTGGCGGTCGGTCACGATCCGCCGCGCGACGTCGAGGCCGAGGCCGGTGCCGGAGCCGACCTCCTTCGTCGTGAAGAACGGGTCGAAGACGCGGCTCTTGACGTCGTCGGGGATCCCGGGGCCGTCGTCGCCGACCTCGACGACGACGCAGTCGCCCTCGCGGCGGGTCGAGAGCGTGATCGTGCCGGCGTCGCCGAGCGCCTGGATCGCGTTGTGGATCAGGTTGGTCCACACCTGGTTGAGCTCCGAGCCGCGCATCTCGACCCTCGGCAGCGACCTGTCGTAGTCGCGCACGACCTCGATCGACGTGTGCTTCAGCTTGTGCTTCATCACCCTCCAGCGTCGTGTCGAGGCCCTCGTGGACGTCGGCGACGACGACCTCGCCGCGGTCCATGAACGCGTACGACTTGACGGCGCCGACCAGCTCGCTCATGCGGTCGGTCGACTCGGCCAGCTCGTCGGCGAGCGTGTGCGCCTGCAGCGAGGCGGCGACCCATCTGACGACCGCGTCGACGGCGTCGCCGGCGATCCCGGCGACCTTGCGGACCCACGCCTCGTCGGCGCCGGCGGCGACCAGCGGCTCGGCCCACCGCCATCCCTCCGCGACGCCCAGCTCGTCGAGCAGGTCGCCGATCGCGTCCTCTGCGTCGGCGCGCTCGAGCGCGCTCAGCGGCTCCTGCTCGCGGGCCTGCTCCTGGAGCGCGTCCTTGCACGCGACGACCTTTCCCGCCTCGGCTCGGTCGACGCCGGCCTCGACCAGCTTCGCGACCATCTGCTCGTAGACCGCGAGCGTCTCGGCGAGGTCGGCCGAGGCGCGCTTGGCGGCCGCCGCCGGGTTGTTCAGCTCGTGCGCGAGCCCGGCCGCCATCGTGCCGAGCGAGGTGAGCCGCTCGCGGTTGGCCTCGCGCTCGGTGCTGCGGCGGATCACCGGCCGCATCTGGCGCATCACGCGCTCGAAGACCGGCCGCGTCCGCAGCACCAGCTCGACGAAGCGGTCGCGCGGGATCGTCGCGATCCGCCCCGGCGTCTCCGCCTCCATCCGCACCTGGTGCCAGCCGAGCGTCAGCGTCGGGATCGCGCCGACCCACGTCGGCGCGACCTGGACTCCCTCGGGCTCGACGCGGCCGTCGGCGACCGAGGAGACGCGCAGCCTGCCGGCGAGCAGCAGGTGGAGGCCGTAGCCCTCCTGCCCGGCCTCGACGACCCGCTCGCCGACCGCGACGTCGCGCACGTCGGCGGCGCCGACCCACGGCTCCAGCTGCTCGTCGCTCGCCTCGTCGAAGAGGTCGATCGCGCGCAGGTCGGCGAGCGTGAGCGGGGTCGTTGCGGTCATGCCTCGGCCAGGTACTCGTGGACGAGCGAGACCGACATCGAGCCCTCGCCGACGGCGCTCGCGACGCGCTTGACCGAGCGGGCCCGCACGTCGCCGGCGACGAAGACGCCGGGGACGTTGGTCTCCAGCAGGAACGGGTCGCGCGCCAGGCCCCAGCCGTGGTCGCGCACGTCGAGGCCGGCGAGCACGAACCCGCGCGGGTCGCGCGCGACGACGCCGTCGAGCCAGTCGGTGCGGGGCGCCGCACCGATGAAGACGAAGCAGGCGTCGACCTCCTCGATCCACTCGGCGCCGTCGCCGGAGCGCAGCGTCAGGCGCGCGAGATGGCCGTCGTCGCCCGCGGCGGCGACCGCCTGCGTGCCGGTCCGCACCTCGACGTTCTCCAGCGCCGCGATCTGCTCGATCAAGTAGTGCGACATCGACCTCGTCAGCGACTCGCCGCGCACGAGCATCGTCACGCGGCTGGCGTACTGGGCGAAGTGGACGGCCGCCTGCCCGGCCGAGTTCGCGCCGCCGATCACGACGACGTGCTGGTCGCGGCAGGAGCGCGCCTCCGTCAGCGCCGCGCCGTAGTAGACGCCGGCGCCGGTCAGCTCGGCGAAGCCGGGCGCGTCGAGCTGGCGGTAGGAGACGCCGGAGGCGATCAGCACGCTGGTCGCGCTCAGCTCGCCGCCGCCGGTCAGCTCGACGAAGCGGCCCGAGCCCTCGACCCGCAGCCGCGTCGCGTCCTGCATCGTCAGCAGCTCGGCGCCGAGGCGGCGGGCCTGGTCGGCGGCGCGGCGGGCGAGGTCGGAGCCCGACAGGCCCGACGGGAAGCCGAGGTAGTTCTCGATCCGGCTCGACTGGCCGGCCTGGCCGCCCGGCGCCTCGCGCTCGACCAGCGCCGTCTTCAGCCCCTCCGATGCGCCGTAGACGGCGGCCGCCAGCCCGGCCGGGCCGCCGCCGACGATCACGAGGTCGTAGTGGTCGGCGGCCGGCACGCCGACGACGCCGAGCCGCTCGGCCAGCTCCAGCACCGAGGGACGCTCGATCACGGCGCCGTCCTCCAGCAGCACGACCGGCAGCCGGTCGGGCGCGACGTCGGCGATCGTCAACAGCTCGCGCGCCTCTCTGTCGCGCTCGACGTCGAGCCAGTTCGCCGGCACGCGGTTGCGGGCGAGGAAGTCGCGCAGGTCGTGCGACTCCTTCGAGAAGCGGTGGCCGATCACGCGCACGCCGCCGGCCTCCAGCGCGGCCCCCGACTCCCACGTCGTCAGCAGGTCCTCGAGCACCGGGTAGAGCTGCTCCTCCGGCGGGTCCCACGGCTTCATCAGGTAGTAGTCGAGCGCGACCTCGTTGATCGCCGCGATCGCCGCGTCGGTGTCGGCGTAGGCGGTCAGCAGGACGCGCTTGGCGTCGGGCACGAGCTCGCGCGCCTTCGCGAGGTACTCGGTCCCCTCCATCCCCGGCATCCGCTGGTCGGCGACCAGCAGCGCGACCTGCTCGCCGCGGGCGCGCACCTGCGCGAGCACGTCGAGCGCCTCGGCGCCCGAGGAGGTGCGCATGATCCGGTAGCGCTCGCCGAAGCCGCGGCGCAGGTCGCGCGCGACGGCCGCCAGCACGGCGGGCTCGTCGTCGACGGCGAGGATCACGGGGCGGCGCTCGGCCGCGGGTGGGGCGTCAGTCGTGGCGGCCATGTGACTTGAAGCTACAGAGAGCGTCAAGCGGGGCCGCCGGGCGGGGCGCCGGCGCCCGGCGCGGGGCCGGGCGCGGGCTTCCGCCGGGCGCGGGGGCGCGGCCGCTCGACGGCGACCGCGCCCCCCCGCTGGCGCGGTGCTCAGCGCACGCTGCGGCGGACCTGCTGGACGGTCGATCTGCGACCGTCGCGCTCGGCCCACACCGACAGCCGCACGATGCGGCCCTTCAGCGCCTTGCCGCGCACCTTCGCGGGCAGCGTCACCGTCGGCAGGCCGCCGGCGACGTTGCGCTTGACGACCGTGCCGAGCGTGACGATCCGGACGCAGCGCTTCGCCCGCTTCGCCTTCGCGGCCGCTCTGCCGGTGACGCAGCGGCCGCGCACGCGCTTGCCGGCGCGGCGCTCGACGACCTTCACGCGCACGGTGCTGCGCGCGTCGAGCCGCAGGCCGAGCGCGACGCGGCCCTTGCGCACCCGCGCCGACAGCAGCCGCAGCTGCGGTCTGGCCGGGGTCGCTCTCGGGCCTCTCGGCTGCGGCTGGGGCTGGGGCTGCGGCTGGGGCTGGGGCTGTGGCTGCTCGCCGCCTCTCGGCAGCTCCGGCGCCTTCTCGGCGACCTTGAAGGCGTAGCTGCCGGCCGCGACCGCGATCACGACGGTGTCGCGCTCGACCCGCACGCCGGCGACGCCGGGCGCCTGCTCGGCCGGGCGGCCGCCCTCGGTGACCGCGTCGGCGTCGGCGTCGAACGGCAGGCGGATCTCGGCGGTCGTGCCGGCCGGGATCGTCACGTCGTGCGTGATGACGCCGCGCTTGGACCGTCTCCACGAGCTCGACACGACGCCGCGCGGGGTGCGGTACGTCGCCGTCGCGCACTCGAGCTGGGAGATGATCGCCGGCTCGATCACGAGCTGCTTGTAGCCGACCGTGCCGGGCGCCTGCTCGATCCCGGCCGCGCCGCTCGTGAACCACTCCTGGATCGCGCCGAGCATGAAGTGGTTCTGCGAGTTCTCGCCGGTGTCTCTCGTCGGGCCGTCCCACGCCTCCGTCAGCGCGGTCGCGCCGTTGATCACCTGGTAGGCGTAGCTCGGCGAGGTCGGGACGGTCGCGACGTCGTAGATCACGTCGTCGCGGCCGGCCTGCTCCAGCACGCGGAACAGGGCCGGCAGCGCGACGATGCCGACGTCGGTGTTGCCCTTGACGCGGATCGACGCCAGCAGATGGCGCAGCACGGCGGGACGGTCGGCCTCCGGGACGAGGCCGGCGTCGAGCGCGAGCGCGTCGGATGCCTGGCTGCCGGAGCCGTAGGTGACGCCGTCGCCGCGGCGGTATCTGAGGTTGAACGCCGCTCTGATCTTGTCGTGCAGCTGGCGGTACTCGGCCGCCTTCTCCGTCTCGCCGAGCACGTCGGCGGTCAGCGCCATCTGCTCGGCCATGCGGGCGTAGCCGGCGGTCGAGACGAGGCCCTTCGGGGTCGAGCCGTCGAAGGTGAACCAGTCGCCGAGCGTGTCGTAGTCGAGCAGCCCGGTCGGCGCCTTCGAGGTCAGGTAGTCGATGTACTTGACCATCGCCGGCCACGCCGTGCGGATCGTCTGCGTGTCGCCGTAGGTCAGGTACAGCTCGTACGGCATGAAGATCATCGCGCCGCCCCAGTTGGGGTCGTCGTCGAACATGTTCCGTCTCGCCCCGCCGAACTGCGAGTACTGCGGGATGATGTTCGGCACGAACCCGTCCGGGTACTGGTTCTCGATCATCTTCCTGATGATCGAGCGGGTGTGCGCGAGCACGTCGTAGGTCAGCTCGACGCCGCGCAGGTTGAGCTGGTGGTCGCCGAGCCAGCCGAGCTTCTCGCGGTGCGGGCAGTCGGTCATCACCGAGTACATGTTCGACTGCGTCGCGCGGTCGATGATGCGGTGGATGTCGTCGAGCATCTGCGTGCACGACGAGAAGGTGCCGATGCTCTCGTTGGCCGTCCGCAGCACGAGGCCGCGGACGTCGTCCTTCGTGATCGCGGCGCCGGCCGGCATCCCCTCGATCTGCAGGTAGCGGAAGCCGTGGTACATGAACTTCGGGTGCCACGTCCGGCGGCCGCTGCCGTCGGAGGTGTAGCTGCTCCACATGCCGGTGCGGACCGACTGCTGGTTGACCGTCCCGTTGGCGTGGACCTTCTCGGCCGGGCGCAGTCTGATCGTCGTGCCCGCGGGCAGGTCGACCGAGATCTGCGGCCAGCCGGCGAAGTTGATCCCGAGGTCGACGGTGTATCTGCCGCCGCCGAGGTCGATCACGTTGACCGGCTTCAGCTCCTCGACCTGCTCGATCGGGGGCGCGTCGAGGCCGCTCAGCTCGACGCCGGCGGCGGCCGCGTCGCGGTTGACCGGCGCGGCCCAGGAGGAGCGGTCGGTGCCGGGCTCGTCCCAGCCGGGGATCGCGCGGCGGGCGTCGAACGACTCGCCGCCCCACCACCAGGAGGCGGTCGTCGGGCCGAGCGTCGTCCTCCAGTCGGTGCCGGTGTCGACGACCTGGCGGCTGCCGTCGGTGTAGGTGATCTCGACCTGGCCGATCACGCGCGGGCCGCCGACCGAGCGGGTCAGCTTCGCGTAGCGGCCGTCGGTCGGGTTGATCGCGTCGTACATGCCCGACGCCAGCTCGACGCCGATCGCGTTGGCGCCGTCGCGGATCAGCCTCGTGACGTCGTAGGTCGCGTACTCGGCCCGTCTCTCGTACAGCGTGTAGCCGGGCTGCAGGACCGCGTCGGTCACCTCGCGGCCGTTGAGCGTCGTGCGCTGGACGCCCTGGCCGGCGAGGTAGATCCGCGCGTGGGCGACCTGCTTGCCGGGCTCGGTCTCGAAGTCGGTCGCGAACAGCGGCAGGCCGGCCGGGCCCTCCGGCAGTCTCGCTCTCTGGGCGGTGCGGCTGCCGACGGTCGCGTAGGTCGCGTCGTCGTCGGAGACCTGGAGCGTGAAGTCCTCCGGGAAGTTGGGGACGAGGCCGGCCTCGGTGCGCGCGTCGGTGCGCGGCCACAGCTTGATCGTGTCGAACGTTCTTCTGCTGCCGAGGTCGAGCTTGATCCAGACGTTGGCGTCCTGGGTGGTGAAGGCGTTGGAGGTGAAGCCCTTCGGGTTGCCGCTGGTGTGGGTGACGCCGTCGACCAGCGCTCTCGGGGTCCAGCCGCAGCAGTTGAGGATGTTGTTGCCGGTGACGGCGGCGCCTCTGGCGCGGTTGACGCTGCCGGCGGCGGTGTCGACAACCTCCAGCTCGGCGAGCTGGAGGTGGGGGCTGTCGGGCGCGTCGCTGGCGCCGATGCCGAGGCGGGTGGCGTCCAGTCTGATGTAGCGGGCGTTCTGCGCGCCGACGTTCACCTCGATCGGCTCGCTGACGACCCCTTCGTCGTAGCGTCTGTTGCCGATCCACGAGCCGGTCCACTCGGCGCGGTCGAGCAGGCCCAGCTCGAAGGTCGCCGGAGCGCTCCAGTCCGAGACGGCGCCGTGCTGGTCCCACGTGCGCACCTGCCAGACGACGCGCGAGCGCGAGGTCAGCGGGGCGCCCTCCCATCTGATGTCGCTGACCTGGGCGCTGTCGACCTTGCCGGTCGACCACAGGTCGGGGCTGGCGAGGCGCGCCTCGCTCGAGGCGGCGCGGATCTCGTAGGCGCTCTGCGCGGCGCCGCGGGCGCTGGAGTCGAGCCGCCAGCTGAGCGTCGGGGTCGTCACGTCGATCCCGAGCGGCTCGCGCATGTCCTGCGTGCGCAGGGTGCTCGGAGCCACGTCGGCGGCATGCGCGGTCGCGGCGCCTGCGAGCGCGCCCGGGAGCGCGAGCGCGAGCGCCGCGACGGCCGCACTGGCGGTGGCGGTGGCGGTCGCGCGGCGGGGCCTGCGGGCCGTCCGGCCATGCGGCGGCCGTCCGCGGTCGCGGGTGGTCGATCTCTCCACGTCCTGTCCTCCTCCTTCGCCCGCCGAAGCTGTCCCGCCCCGAACCGCCCAGCGTCGCTTTTTGTTCGATTCGGGCGGTTGAACCGCCCAAACCGTCACCATTCGCACTTAACCGCGCGTAGACGTGACATCTATCACAGGCGCGTCGCCGCTCGCAAGCCGCCCGGTCCGGATGGCGGGTTGAGGCGGGGCGGGCGGCGGGGCGGGGGCCGGGCGCGGCGCCCGCGGCGGGCGAGCGGCGCGCCGGCCGACCGAGCGGCGGTGCGGGCAGCCAGCCGCCCAGCGCCGGCGCGCGGCGGCGAGCGCGGGTGCGGGTGCGGGTGCGGGCAGCCAGCCGCCGCCGGCGGCCGCGCGGCGGTCAGGCGAGCGGCGCGCCGGCCGAGCGGGCGGCGGTCAGGCGAGCGGCGTGCCGGCCGAGCGGGCGGCGGTCAGGCGTGGGGGCCGACGCGGACCGCGCCGATCGTCAGCGACGGGCTCGCCGCGACGATCGCGCCGAGCCGCTCGACTTGCTCGGCGAGCGCGGCGCGGCGGGCGGCGCCGAGGCGTCTGAGCGGCTCGACCGTCACGACGACGCTCCTCCCCGATCTGCGCTGGTGCCAGACGCCGCCGACGACGCCGTCGAGCAGCAGCAGCGGGAAGGGGCCGGCCTGCCCGCGCGCCAGCGCCCGCTCGGCCGCGCGCCCCGGGAAGAGCCGCTCGCGCGGGTGACAGCCGATCCCATAGGCGTCGTAGTAGGGCAGCAGCCGCACGCTGTCGGGCGCGGCGTCGGGAAAGGCGTCGTCGCCCGACGCGACCCACGCCGGCTCGCCCTCGAAGGAGATTGCCGTCAGCTCGCCCGCGCCGTCGAGCGCGGCGAACAGCTCGCCGGCCCATGCCCGTGGCGCCGCCGCCCACTGCGCGAACTGCGCCGCCGTCGCCGGCCCGTACGCCGCCAGCCACCGTCGCACGAGCGCCGCGAGCGCCGGCGTCACCGCGCGGCCGGCGTCGTCGCGGTCGCCTAGCGCGCCGCCGGCCCGCTCCGCGCCCGCGCCCGCTCCGCGGCCGGCGCGCGGCTCGCCCGCTCCGGCGCCGCCGGCCCGCTCCGCGCCCACGCCCCCGCCGCGGCCGGCGCGCGGCTCGCCCGCCCCGGCGCCGCCGGCCCCCGCCGCGCCCACGCCCCCGCCGCGGCCGGCGCGCGGCTCGCCCGCTCCGGCGCCGCCGGCCCATCTCTCAGCCGCTGTCGCCTCGCGCGCGGCGGTGAGGGCGCTGTCGAAGGCGGCGACGAGGCGGCGGGGGTTGGTGAACGTGACGGCTCGGCCGCGCGGGGCGCCGAAGCAGAGCGCGCCGGCGTGGGCAGCGGCGACCGTCGCCTGGCGCCAGCGCGGCCACTGCTGCTGGAAGGCCGGCATCGACCGCTCGCCGACCCAGGCGCCGCAGCGCGCGACGAGCGCCTCGGTCAGCTCGTCGGTCGTCAGCTCGGCGTCGGCGAGCGCGTCGCCGATCGCAGCGATCACCTCGCTGTGCTGCCGCTCGTCGAAGCGGACGCCGTCGGGCAGCGGGCTCTCCGGCACGGGGATCGCGCCGAGCGCGGCGATCCACCCGGCCAGCTCGTCGGCCGGCAGCAGGTGGACGGTCCCGCGCGGCCCGTAGGTCTTCACGAGCGTCTGCTCCTCCCACAGCGCCGCACGCACGTCGGCGCGGGTCGCGCCCTCGACCCGCAGCGCCAGCGACAGCTCGGCCGCCCCCATCACCTGCGCGTGGATCCCGCAGACGACCCCGGCCTGCCGCGCCAGCTCCGCCCGCGCCACCGGCCGCTCCAACCCATGCCGCGCCATCCGCCGCGCCGTCGCCTGCTCCCAGCCGACCGTCTCCATGCGACTACCGTAGGCGCCCTCCCGGCCAGCTCCCGTCCTCAATTCGCCGGGGCGGTCGGGATCTGCGTACGTCAGACCTCCTCCACGGGGGTCTTGCTTACGCAGATCGTGGCGGCGCGCGCCAGCGGGGCCGGCGGCGGCGCGGACGGGGCGCAACGCGACGACCGCATGGCAACGCGCAGGGCCGCCTCACACCAACCGCGGCGGGGCGGCGAGCTCGGCGCGGTAGGCCTCGAGGCGGGCGGCGAGCTGGCCGGGGCGGCTGAGGTAGACGGCGTGGCCGCCGCCGATCTCGTCGGGCTCGATCCCGAGCCGCGCGCGCACGATCGCGCGCATCCAGTCGGCGGGGAAGAAGCGGTCGTCGCGGCAGAGCAGGAAGCGCGTCGGGACCTCCGGCCACGCGGGCAGCGGGAACGGCTCGTCCATCGGCGTCGACGACTGGTCGCGGGCGAAGGCGGATGCCTGCGCGACCAGCGGCTCCGGGACGTCGTGGAGGAAGACCGAGCGGTCGTCCGCGCCCCAGCCGCCCGCTGCGCGCGCCGCCGCGAACGCGGCGTCGTGGCCGGTCGCCTCCCACCACTCGCTTCCGCTCTCTCCCGGCAGCGGCACCATCGCGCTGACGAGCACGAACAGGTCGATCGGCAGACGCGCGCAGAGACGCGGCGCCGTGAAGCCGCCGAGCGAGTGGGCGACGACGACGAGCTGGTCGGGCCCGGAGCGCCCCGCGCCGGTCGCCCCGCCGGCGCCCGCCGCACCGGCCCGGCCGCGGCGCCCGTCGCCGGCCGCGTCTCGCTCGCGCCATGCCGCCTCGACGGCGTCGGCGACCGTGTCGGCGTAGTCGCCGAAGCCGGCGCCGTCGTCCTCGCACGGGAGGTCGGGGGCGACGACCGCGTGGCCGCGCGCCCGCAGCCGCTCGGCGACGAGGTCCCAGCTGGCGCCGACGTCACCGGCGCCGTGGACGATCGCGTAGGTCGCCATCGCTCAGCGCTCGACGCGGTAGCGCAGGTGCGAGACGCGTCCGCTCTCGCCGAGCGTCCCCTCCAACGTCAGCCGCGGCGGCTCGCCGAGCCCCTCGAACAGCCGCTCGCCGGCGCCGAGCAGCACCGGCGCGACGTGCAGGTGCAGCTCGTCGAGCAGACCGGCGGCGAGCGCCTGGTTGACCGTCGACGCCCCGCCCGCGACGAGCACGTCGCCGTCGTCGGCGGCGCCGCGGGCCTGCTCGACCGCCGCCGCGATCCCGTCGCAGACGAAGGTGAAGGTCGTCCCGCCCTGCATCTCCAACGGCTCGCGCGGGTGGTGGGTGAGGACGAAGACCGGCGCGTGGAAGGGCGGCTCCTCGCCCCACCAGCCGTTCCACGCCGGCTCGCCCCACGGCCCCGGACCGCCGCCGAACATGTTGCGGCCCATCACGACCGCCGCGGTGCGCGCCTGCGTCGCCGCCATCACGTCGTCGTCGAGGCCGGTCTCGCCGCCCTCGCGCCCGTGCGGCCGGCGCCAGCTCGCGAGCGCGACGGCCCATTCGTGCAGCTGCTCCCCGCCGCGCCCGAGCGGCTCCTCCACGGTCGGGTCGGGCCCGGCGACGTAGCCGTCGAGCGAGGTCGAGATGTCGGCGAACACGGTTCCCATCGTGGCTCCTCTGCTGGCGTGGTCCGTTTGATGAGACGGCCGCCGGCGCGGGAACTCATCGGCCGCTCAGTCGCCGGCGAGCAGCGCGACGCACAGCAGCGCCGCGGCGGCGAGCGCCGCGACCGTGCGGAGGTGGTTCCAGGCGGTCCACTCCGTCACGTACGCCGACCAGCGTCCGGCGGCGTCGGCGGCGCCGGGCGCGACCCGCTCGAGCCGGTCGTTGAGCGGCACGTTGGCGGCGACCGTCACCCCGAAGCAGCCGACCGCGTAGACGACCCCGCCGGCGAGCAGCCACGGCGACCCGGCCTCGCCCCAGCGCATGACCGCGACGACCGCGAGCGCGACGCAGGCGACGGCGCCGCCGGCGAAGGCGACCATGAACCAGGGGTTGATCACGGTGCGGTTGATCTCCTGCATCGCTGCCATCCCCTGCGTCCCCGGCTGGCGCTCGAGCGCGCGCATCACGAAGGTCGAGAAGGCGAAGAAGACGCCGGCGACCAGCCCGCAGGCGAGCGCGGTCGCGACCGTCGCCGCCTGCAGCGGCGCGCTCATCGCGCCGCCTCCTCCGCGCTCGCGGCGCTCCACGCGCCGTCGGCCGCCGCCGCCCGCGCCCAGGCGGCGAGGTCGCGCGGCGGACGGCCGAGCGCCCGCTCGACGCCGTCGCCGAGGCGCGCGTTGCGCCCGTCGAACAGCTCGCCGAAGAGGAAGGCGAGCAGCTCCACCGCGTCGTCGGGCAGCCCGTCGCCGCGCAACGCGTCGAGGAATGCGTCGAGCGGGACCGGCGCGTAGGCGACCTCGCGCCCCGCGGCGGCCCCGATCTCCGCGACCGCGTCGGCGAAGGTCATCAGCCGCGGCCCGGTCAGCTCGTACAGCCGACCGGCATGACCGGACTCGGTCAGCGCCGCGACCGCGACGTCGGCGACGTCGTCGAGGTCGACGAAGGGCTCCGGCACGTCGCCGACCGGCAGCGCGACCTCGCCGGCCAGCACGAGGTCGCGGAAGGCGCCCTCGCTGAAGTTCTGCATGAACCAGGCGGCGCGCACGATCGTCCAGTCGGCGCCGGCCGCTCTCACCTCCCGCTCGGCCGCCTCGGCCGCGGCCTCGCCGCGGCCGGACAGCAGCACGATCCGCTCGACGCCGGCCGCGACCGCCTGGCGGGCGAAGGCGCCGACCGTCTCGGCGGCGCCGGGCACGGCGAGGTCGGGCGCGTAGGCGACGTAGACGGCGCGCACGCCGTCGAGCGCCGCCGCCCAGGTCGCGCGGTCCTCCCAGTCGAACGACGGGACGGCGCCGCGGCTGGCGGCGCGGACGGGGACGCCGCGCGCTTCGAGGCGGGCGGCGACGCGGCGGCCGGTCTTCCCGGTCGCGCCGGTGACGAGGATGAGGTCCTGCGCTCGTTCGGTCATGCACCGCATTCAAGTGCGCACATGTGAGACTGTCCATGGTTGTGTCTCGCAATCTCATACGCGACCGTCTAAGGTCGTTGCCATGGACGCACTCGCCGGACTGCTCGACGGGCCGCGCGCCCGCGGCGCCTTCCTGCTCCGCTCGCTGCTCGACCCGCCGTGGTCGCTGCGGATCGCCGACGAGGCGCCGCTGACGCTCGTCGCGATCGTGCGCGGCTCGGCGTGGCTGTGGTTCGACGGCGAGGAGCCGGCGCGGCTGGAGGCCGGCAACGTCGCGATCGTCCGCGGCCCCGCCCCCTACACCGTCGCCGACGACCCCGCGACGGAGCCGCAGGCGCTGATCCTCCCCGGCCAGCGCTGCATGACCCCCGACGGCGAGGAGCTCGAGGCGCTGACCGCGCTCGGCGTCCGCACGTGGGGCAACAGCGCCGACGGCGAGACGGTCCTGCTGACCGGCACCTACCAGCTCGACGGCGAGGTCGGCGGGCGGCTGCTGCGGGCGCTGCCGCAGCTGGTCGTGATGCGCGACGACGACTGCGACTGCCTGCTGCTGCCGCTGCTCGCCGACGAGATCGCCAAGGACGCGCCCGGCCAGGAGGCGGTGCTCGACCGCCTCCTCGACCTGCTGCTGATCACGATGCTGCGCGAGTGGCTGGCGCGGCCGGAGTCGCAGGCGCCGGCCTGGTTCCGCGCCTACGGCGACCCGGTCGTCGGCCCGGCGCTGCGCCTGCTCCACAACGACCCGGCGCGGCCGTGGACGGTCGCGTCGCTGGCCGATGCCGTCGGGGTCTCGCGCGCGACGCTCGCGCGGCGCTTCAACGAGCTGGTCGGCGAGCCGCCGATGGCCTTCCTGACCGACTGGCGGATCGCGCTCGCCGCCGACCTGCTGCGCGAGCCGGGCGCGACGATCGGCTCGGTCGCGCTCCAGGTCGGCTACGGCAGCCCGTTCGCGCTCAGCGCCGCCTTCAAGCGCGTCCGCGGCGTCAGCCCCCGCGAGCACCGCGAGGCGGCGGCCGCCGCAGCGTGAGCCGCCGCGGCGCGCGGCGCCCTGAGCGGGCGCCGGCGGCGTAGCCGGCCCGCGGAACGGGGCGCTGCGAGCGCGGCGGCGGAGCGGGCCCGCGGAACGGGGCGCCGCGAGCGCGGCGCCGCTCAGCGCGGCAGCGTCAGCGGCCAGCTGAGCCAGCGCGCCGGCGTGCCCGGCCCGCTCGCCTTCGCGGTGACGCGCAGGCCGGCGCTGGCGCGGACGCTCAGCCGCGAGCGGACCGCGCGCGGGACCGTCAGCGACGGGTCGCTGCCGCCGCCGCGGGTCCGTCTGATCGTCGTGCGCCCGAGCGCGACGTAGCGGCCCCGCGGGAGGCCGTTGCGCCTGCTGCCGGCGACGGCGCGCCCCGGGACCCGCAGCGATCTCGCCAGCGACTGCGGCGCCCACAGCGCGACCGGCGCCGAGCAGGCGCTCGAGCAGGCGACCGTGACCGGCAGCCCGCGCGCGGCGACCGAACGCAGCGGCCCGCTGCGGGCGAGCGTCACGCGCCGGCTGACGACCGTCGCCTTCGAGCCCTGCGGTCTCAGGACCAGCCCGACGCGGACCTCGGCGCTGCTGACGCGCGCGCCGCCGGAGCCGGTCCGCACCTTCAGCGCGAGCGACGCGCTGCCGCCGCGCTTGCGCGTCAGCGACTTCCCCGCGACGACGACGTAGTCGCCGCCTCTCGGCCGCGCGGGGTCGCTGCGGGAGACGCGCTTGCGCACGAAGCCGGCGGCGATCGCCGCTCTGCGCGGCATGTACAGGCGCGCGACGACGCGGCAGGCGTCGGCGCAGGAGGCGCGCAGCGGCAGCCCGCTGCCGGTCGCGGTGCGCAGGTCGGCGCTGCGCGGCACCAGCGCCGTCGCGAGCGAGACGACCCGCCACTTCACGACGGTCGGCGTGCTCTGCACGTTGCCGGCCGGGTCGACGGCGCGGATCCGCAGCACGTGCGTGCCGATCGGCAGTCTCCGCAGCCGGATCGTCGGCCCGCACGGCGTCGCCTTCGCGCGGTTGAGCGAGCAGGTGAAGGTCGAGCCGGCCTCCGAGGCGGCGACGACGACGGTCGCGCTGCGGGCGCCGGTCTGCGCCGGCGGGACGGTCGTCGCGGTCGAGGTCGGCGCGACGGTGTCGATCGTGAAGACGGTGTCCTGGCTGATCCCCGACGAGCTGGGGTTGCCGACCTGCTGGGCGCGCGCGGTGTAGACGCCGTCGGCGAGCGCGCCGGTTCTCGCGGCCCAGCGGCCGTCGCCGCCGACCGGGCCGCTCGCCGCCTGGACCGGCACGGCACCCTCGTCGGCGCCGGTGCCGGGGAAGACCTGGACGGTGACCGCCGCCTCGGCGCGACCGCCGACCGCGGCGCCGCCGGCGAAGGTCGGGGCCGGCGTGTTGAGCGCGGCCGCCTGCGCGGGCTGGTCGATCGTGACGACCGGCGGGACCGGCGCGGCCGGCGGGATCACGGGGCCGCGGCCGGCGATCACCTGCCATGCCTGGCGGGGCCGGTTGTAGCCGTCGTACTCGGGCGGGTTGCCGTCGATCGGGCTCGGCGAGACGAGCCCGCGATCCTGCTGCGCGCATCTGATCGGCATCGCGCATCTGTTCGAGTAGTTGTAGTAGTAGATCGCGTCGATGCGGGGGTCGAGCGTCGCCAGCCCGAGCAGGAACGAGGTCGCCTGCGCCTGCGAAGCGTCGCCCCAGACGACGCCGTCGGGAGCGCGGAAGCGGGCGCCGATCTCGTCGATCCAGATGCGCGCGTTCGCCCACGGCCCCTGGAACTTCGACAGGTAGTAGCGCGAGATGCGGGCGCTGTCGGGACCGCCGGCCTGGAAGGCGTTGATGTCGCTGTGGGCGTGGAAGGCCCACACGTCGGGGCGGGCGTCGCCGAGCGCGGCCTGGTAGGCGTCGACGTAGGCGTCGTCGCCCGGGATCCCGGCGAAGTCGCCGGCGACGAGCAGGCAGTCGGTCGGGCAGATCGCCTTCGCGCGCAGCCAGTACTGCGCCGCCAGCGCCGGGTCGCCGCTGAGCGGGTACTGGCGGGCGTCGACGTTGTTGGGCTCGTTCCACGGCGCGATCGTCCGCACCTGCGGATATCTCGCGCGGAAGGCGGCGAAGCCGGCCGCGAACTGGTCGGCGGTCGGCGCGACCGGGTAGCCGGAGCCGGGCGCGCGCACCTCCTGGCTGGCGGAGAAGGCGACCATCACGTCGACGCCCTTCGGCGCCGCCGCGGCGAGATATCTCTCGAACCGCGCGCGCCGTCTCGCCCCGGCCGATCTCTCCGGCGCCGTCGCGACGTCGTAGGGCAGCACGACGCGCACCCGGTTGACGTTCAGGCCGTTCCAATACGGCTCCGCGAGCGTCTCCTCGTCGGAGTCGGAGATCCCGATCTCGACGGCTCCGGCCGTCGCCGTCGTCATCGCGAGGGCGGCGACCAGCGCCACCGCCAGCAGCAGCCCCCGCCGCACGCTGTCCAATGCACCCACGCCCTCTTCCAACACCGCGGCCGGCGAAAGTTGCGGGCCGGTCGCGGTTTGTTCGCACGTCGGGCGACACCGCCGATCGGCGCAGATGGCTCATCCACGCTATAGGGTGGATCGTTGCCGTGCGCATCTGGGGTGCGCGGGGGTCGAAACGAGGAGGACGGCATGACGGGGCATCTGGCGGTTCGACGGGCGACGGCGTGGACGGCATGCATCGCGGCGGTCGTCTCGCTGCTGACGGTCGCCGCGGGGTCGGCCACGGCCGCCCCGGTCGCGCAGGCGTCGCGCACGATCAACGTCACCGAGCGCGCGAGCCTCCACCTCGTCAAGAAATCCGGTTCGACGATCTACCAGGCCGGCACGGCGACGGGGACGCTGCCCGGCACGGTCACGACGCGCTTCAAGGTCACGACGAAGGTGACCGGCTCGCTGAAGATCGTCACGCGCGGCGGCACGCTGACGATGAGCGTCAACGGCAGGCCGCGCTCGATGGGCACCACGGCCCGCTTCGGCGGGACGATGCGGGTGACCGGCGGCACCGGCCGCTACGCGCGGGCGCGCGGCACCGCGCGCTTCGAGGGCGTCGTCAACCGCCGCACGTGGGCAGCGACCGTGACCGCCCGCGGGCGCCTCACCTACTGACGCGCGAACGATGACGCTCCGCGGGACCGTCCTGGCCGCGCTCGCGGCGATGATCGCCGCGGGCGTCGGCGCGGCCGCGGCCGGCGCCGCGTCGGACCCCGGCGTGCGGCTGACCGCCGCCTTCCCGCGCGACGCCCGTCTCGGCGCCGAGACGCCGGTCGCCGTCGGCCTCAAGATCGCCCCGCGCCACCTCCCCGCGCCGGTCGAGGAGCTGCGGCTGCGCTTCCCCGACACGCTCGGGATCGCGACGAGCGGCCTCGGCGCGGCGACCTGTTCGCGGCCGGCCGCCGACTTCGAGAAGGTGATGATCGCCGCGGTCCGCCTCGCCGGCTGCTCGCCGAACGCGGTGATGGGCCGCGGCACCGCCCGCGCCGAGGTCCGGCTCGGGGGCCACGACCGCGCCAGCTCGCTCGTGATCCCGGAGCTGGCGAACGTGACGATGCTCGCCGCGCCGTTCAGAGCCGACCGCTTCGGTCTCCTCTTCCTCGCCAACGGCCAGCGGCCGTTCGGCGTCACGCTCGCCTTCGCCGGCGAGATCGGCCCCGCCCCGCGTCCGTTCGGCGGCTCGCTCGTGATGCGCGTGCCGCCGGTCCCCAACCAGTTCGACGCGGTCGTCGCGCTGACCCAGATCGCGTTCGAGATCGGCGCGCGCGACATCCGCTACCGCCGCGGCAGCGGCGCGCGGGCGAGCTGGTACCGGCCCGAGGGGATCGTCCTGCCGCGGCGCTGTCCGCGCGCCGGCTTCCGCTTCGAGCTCGAGCTGCGGCTCGCCGACGGCAGACGCCCCCGCGCAAGCGCGGTCGCCCCCTGCCCGCGGCCGGCGACCGGCTGAGCGGGCACGGCGCCGTCGCGCCGATTCACTACGATCCGGCGATGGTCGAACGGCTCTGCTTCACCGACTCCGACGCGGCCAACGCGCTGATCGCGCAGGAGCCGATGGCGCTGCTGGTCGGCTTCGCGCTCGACCAGCAGGTGACGGTGCAGAAGGCGTTCATGGGGCCGCTCGTGCTCAAGGAGCGGTTCGGGACGCTCGACGCCGCGGCGCTCGCCGACGCCGACCTCGAGCCGATCTTCCGCGAGAAGCCGGCGATCCACCGCTTCCCCGGCGCGATGGCGAGACGGGTCCGCGAGCTGGCCGTCCACGTGCGCGACCGCTGGGACGGCGACGCGGCGCGCATCTGGACCGACGCCGCCGACGGCGAGGAGCTGCGCGCGAACATCGAGGCGCTGCCGGGCTTCGGCGAGATGAAGGTGAAGTCGCTCGGCGCGGTGCTCCACCGCCGCTTCGGCGTCGCCGCCGCCGAAGCCCTCGTGCCGTGGCACCCGACGCTCGGCGACGTCGACTCCGCGCAGGCGCTCGCCGACTACCAGGCGGCGAAGAAGGTCCACAAGGCGGAGTGGAACCGGGCAGGCGGCCCGGCCGCACGCTGACGGGGCGGCGCGCCCGGCGACCGCCGCGAGTCTGACCGGCGACGGCCGCGGATCGGCAGCGAGCCGTGCGCCCGCTACCCGCCGATCCCGAGCCGGTCGGGCGTCAGCGCGTGGTCGCGCTCGACCGCGTCCGCGAACGACGACGCGACGGCGGCGTCGAGCCGCTCCAGCTGCGCCTCGACCGCCGGCCGGCGCTCCTGCGGGGCCCGCTCCAGCAGGCCGAGCAGCAGCGCCCGCATCCGCCGCGGGATCTGCGGCGAGTCGGCGCCGTAGCGGCGGATCTCGGTCAGCGACAGGTCGAGCAGCTCCTCCCAGCCGGGGTTGGGGCAGATCAGCCGCACCGTCCCCTGCTCGTCGGCGAGCTGCCGGCGCTCGAGGTCGCGCCCGGCCGCCACGTTCAGCAGCTCCTCGATCCCGTCGAGCGCCTGCACGGCGGTGGTCGGGTCGTTGACCGCCGGCGACAGCGCCCGCAGCGCGAGATCGACGATCGCGCGGATCGCGAAGGCCGGATCCTGCGCGATCGTCCGCTCCTCGGCGAGCAGCGCGCTCTCGCGCAGCCGCCGCGAGTCGAGCCGCTCTGCGGGGCCGTGGATGCGGAACAGCGGCGCGCCGCGGCCGACGAAGCCGCCAATCCCGGTCGCCGCCTCGACGACGACGCCGGCGCGCGCCGCCTCGCGCACGATCGCGGCGCGGTCGAGCGCCGACAGCACGCCAGGCCGCCCCTCGTTGCGCACGACGGCGGCGACCGGCGACGCGGGCTCGGGGACGCGCGGCGGCCCGGAGTCGTAGGGGAACGGGTAGGCCTCGCGGATCGCCTCGCCGCCGCGCTCGACGACCTGGGCGATCACGCGGCGCGGCCGCAGCAGGTCGAGCAGGCGGCTGACGAGCGCGAAGAAGGCGAGCAGCGCGGCGACCAGCAGCAGGATGTTGACGCCGACGGTGAGGCTCGGCACGACCGTCGAGCCGTCGCGGCCGACGTCGCGCAGCGAGACGAGCGCGAAGACGGTCGGCGCCGCGAAGACGCCGAGCGCGTGCTTGACAGCAGGGTCGCGCCGGAAGCGGCCGACCAGCCGCGGCGTGTACTGGCTGGCGCCGAACGTCACGACGACGACCGCGATCGAGACGACGAGGCCGGTGAAGGCGATCGTCCCGCTCGCGATCGAGGAGAGGATCGTGCGCGCCGTGTCGGGGTCGAGCTGGAGGTCGAGCAGGTCGCGCTCCCCCTCCAGCCGCGGGATCGCCTCCCCCAGCGCGAGCGCCGCGACGATCCACAGGCAGGGCACGAACAGGAGGCTGCGCGACAGCCGCTCGCGCAGCAGGAAGCGGCGCCGCCAGCTGGCCGACCGCTCCCTCGCGGACAGCTGCTCGTGCAGCGGCGGCGCGGCGCCGGCGCCGTCGATCGTCTCCCCCCGGCCGGTCCGCATCGCCGGGATGGTGGCGGACCGGCCGGACGGCTCGACGGCTACGCGACCGCGAGCGGCTCGGGGCGCGGCGGCGGCGCCGGCGCGACCGCGGCGGAGAAGGCGATCCCCTCGTCCTCGAGCGGGCCGCGGCGCATCATCACGACGTCGCGCGCGTAGTTCTGGTGGAGCCGCCACGGGGCGTGCGGCCCCTGCTTGGGCAGCTGCTCGATCGAGCGCAGCACGTAGCCGGACTGGAGGTCGATGAACGGCTCGGTTCTCGCGCCGGGCGCCGGCGCGAGCGGCGTCGCGACGCGGAAGCCGTGGGCGTCCATGTGGTTGATCAGGCGGCAGACGTACTCGGCGACGAGGTCGCCCTTCAGCGTCCAGGAGGCGTTCGTGTAGCCGAGCGTGATCGCCAGGTTCGGCACGCCGCTGAACATCATGCCCTTGTAGCCGACCGTCTCGGAGAGGTCGATCTCCCTGCCGTCGATCGCGATCTCCATCCCGCCGACGACGAGCAGGTTGAGCCCGGTCGCGGTGACGATCACGTCGGCCTCCAGCTCGCGGCCGGAGGCGAGCTTCAGCCCGCGCTCGGTGAACGTCTCGATGCGGTCGGTGACGACGGAGGCCCCGCCGCCGCGGATCGCGCGGAAGAGGTCGCCGTTGGGGACGAGGCAGAGGCGCTGGTCCCACGGGTCGTAGGTCGGCTTGAAGTGCGTGTCGACGTCGTAGCCCTCCGGCAGCTGGCGCTGCACCTGCTTGCGGATCAGCCGCTTCATCAGCCGCGGGGCGCGGCGGCTGACCTGGAAGACGAGCGAGGAGAGCGCGACGTTCTTCCAGCGCACGATCGGATAGGCGGTCTTCGCCGGCAGCAGCCTGCGCAGGAGGTCGGCGATCGGGTCGCGCGCCGGCAGCGTCATCACGTAGCTCGGCGAGCGCTGCAGCATCGTCACGTGCTCGGCCCTGTCGGCCATCGAAGGGACGAGCGTGACGGCGGTCGCGCCGCTGCCGATCACGACGACGCGCTTGCCGCCGTAGTCGAAGCCCTCCGGCCAGTGCTGCGGGTGGACGATCTCGCCCGCGAACCGCTCGGCGCCCGGGAAGCTCGGCGTGTAGCCCTCGTCATAGCGGTAGTAGCCGGTGCAGCCGAAGAGGAAGTCGCAGGTCAGCCGGACCGTCTCGCCGGTGTCGGCGCGCTCGGCGGTCACCGTCCAGCGGGCCTCGTGGGAGGACCATTCGGCGCGCACGACGCGATGCTCGTAGCGGATCCGCTCCTCGACGCCGTGCTCGCGCGCCGTCTCGCGGATGTAGCGGAGGATCGACGGCCCGTCGGCGATCGCCTTCGCCTCCGTCCACGGCTTGAAGTTGTAGCCAAGGGTGAACATGTCGGAGTCCGAGCGGATGCCCGGGTACTGGAAGAGGTCCCAGGTCCCGCCGCTGCTCGCGCGGGCCTCGAGGATCGCGAACGACTTGCCGGGCGAGTCGGCCATGAGATGGCAGCCGGCGCCGATGCCCGACAGGCCGGCGCCGATGATCAGCACGTCGAGATGCTCCAGCGGTTCGGTCGGCATGGAGCACATCTTTCCCGACTCGACTGGCTGGCGAGCCAGTTCGGCGCGGCGGCGCTCTCGCGGAGCGTCCCGGCCGGCCGGCCGGGACGCCGTGCTCAGGCGCTCGGCGGGGCGGCGAGGAGGCCGTCGAGCGCGGCGGCGAGGGCGTCGGCGAGCTGCGCCGGCGGGCGGTCGGCGCGCAGCAGGTGGTGGCGCGCGGGCGCGATCTCGCTCAGCGGCTCGAACGCGGCGAGCTGCGCCAGCGCCAGCTCCGGCGTCCCGTCGGAGACGCGCTCCGGGTCGTCGAGCCGCCGCCGCGCCCGCGCCCGCAGCAGCTCCGGCGACGCGGTCAGCTCGACGTAGGCGACGGCCTCGGCGGCGGGGGCGCCGGCGCCGGCGGTGGACGCGCCGGCCGCGGCGGGGGTGCCGGCCCCGGCGGTGGACGCGCCGACCGCGGCGCGGGTGCCGGCCCCGGCGGCGCGGCTCTCCTCCCACCCGCGCGCGAAGGCGTCGCGGTCGGGGCGGCGGCGGAAGGTCGCGTCGACGATCGCGGGCTCGCCGGCCGCGACCGCCTCGGCGGCGGCGCGACCGAGCGCCTCGTAGGTGCGCGCGTTCATCGCCTCGTCGTAGACCGCCTGCCCGGCCCGCTCCGTCGGCGCGACGCCGGCGAGCCGCTTGCGCACGCGGTCGGAGGAGATCGGCTCGACGCCGGCGCGGCGGCCGATCTCCGCGGCGAGGACGCTCTTGCCGCTCGCCGACGGCCCGCAGACGACGAGCGCCGGCGGGAGCCGCAGCCGCCACGCGTACCGCTCGGCGACGGCGAGCAGCGCCGCCGACCGCTCCCGCTCGGCGGCGGCCGCCTCCTCCTCGCCGTCGTCGCGCTCCTGCGCCGCGCGCAGCAGCGAGACCTTCGCGCGCACGTGGGCGCGGTAGACGGCGTGGAAGGCGAGCAGCCCGGCGTCGCCGGGGTCGCCGCCGGCGCCGCGGTAGGCGGCCAGCAGGGCCGCGACGGCGTCGGGCCGGCCGAGCGCCGTCAGGTCCATCGCCAGGAAGGCGAGCTCGTCGGCGACGTCGACCTCGCGCCAGGCGCGGTTGAACTCGAGCCGGTCGACGAGCCGGACCGGCGGGCCCGGCAGGACGTGCTCGGCGCGCAGGTCGCCGTGGACCTCCCGCACCTTGCCCGCCCGCGCCCGCTCCGCCAGCAGCTCGGCGCGGCCGACCGCGTAGGCGGCCGACGCCCGCAACTGGGCGAGGACGGCGGACCGCGCGGCGGCGGCGGCGACGACGGGCGAGTGGGCTGGCGCGGCCCGCGCAGCGCCCGCGGGCGAGCCGCCGGCGCGCGGGTGGGCTGGCGCGGCCCGCGCAGCGCCCGCGGGCGAGCCGCCGACGGGCGGGTCGGCGGTGCCGCCCTCGTCCAGCAGCGCGATCAGCTCCTCGCCGTTGCGGTTCAGGCGCTCCAGCGCGGCGGCGGCCGCGGCCGGCGCGTCGTGCGGGGCGTCGGCCGGCGGCGCGAGCGGCGCCTGCGCGTGGAACTCGGCGAGCCGCTCGGCGACGGCGCGCAGGTGGCGCGCCTCCAGCGCGTCGTCGGCGATCAGGCCGGCGAGCGTCTCGCGCTCGTCGAAGCGGCGCATCTCGACCGCGTACTCGGCCGCGTCGGGGTGGTCGGCGTCGGCGAGCGTGATGGCCGGCGCGCGATCGGCGCCGGCCCCCCCGCTCCCCTCGCTCCCCGGCACCAGCCCCCGCACGGCCAGGTACAGGTCGGGGGCGAGCGGGCGGTTCAGCTCCAGCTCGGCCTCGCAGGCGGCGCGGCGGCGCTGCGGCGTGCGCTGGTCGAGGAAGGCGAAGGCGATCGGCTTCTTCACCTTCCAGGCGCGATCGCCGGCGAGCACGACCCACGAGGCGTGCGTCTCGCGCACCTGCACGTCGTCGTCGGCGAGGCCGTGGAGGGCGGGGTCGGCGAGGGCGCGCAGCAGCGGGGGCAGGTGCGAGCCGGTGTCGGAGGCGGCGGTCACGCGGTTCAGTCTGCCCGCTCGCGAGCAGACAGACGAGATGGCGCTTTCAGACGGAACCGGCACGAGACGGCTGCGGGAGGTCCCGGTGCAGGCGCTCGACGTCGGCCGGCTCGCGTCGATCGTCGGGCGGGAGCGGATCGAGCGGTTCGGACGCATCGCCGCCGCGATGCGAGATGCGCTCGGCGGTCGGGTCGTCTTCAACGTCAACTCGACCGCGGCCGGCGGCGGCGTCGCGGAGATGCTGCAGTCGCTGCTCGCCTACGTGCGCGGCGCCGGCGTCGACGCGCGCTGGCTCGTGATCGACGGCGACCCGGAGTTCTTCGCGATCACGAAGCGGCTCCACAACGGGCTGTACGGCTCCGACGGCGACGGCGGACCGCTCGGGCCGGCCGAGCGGGCCCGCTACGACGAGGTCGCCCGCCGCAACGCCGACGAGCTGGCGGCGGTCGTGCGGCCCGGCGACGTCGTGATCGTCCACGATCCCCAGCCGGCCGGCCTGACGGCGGCCGCGCGACGGGCCGGAGCGATCGTCGTCTGGCGCTGCCACATCGGTGCCGAGGAGCAGAACGAGTGGACGGCGCGGGCGTGGGAGTTCCTGCGGCCGCGGCTGGAAACGGTCGACGCGATCGTCGTCTCGCGCCCGTCGTTCGCGCCGCCGTGGGCGGAGCGCGAGCGGGTCCACGCGATCCCGCCGTCGATCGACCCGTTCGCGGCCAAGAACGCGGCGATCCCGGACGAGGAGGTCCTCCACGCTCTCTGCTCCGCCGGGCTGCTGGCCGGAGCCGAGCCCAGCGCGCCGCTCGCCTTCCTCCACCGCGACGGCTCGCCGGGACGGGTCGTCCGGGCCGTCGACGTGCTCCAGACCGGTCCGCCGCCCCCGCCCGACGCGCCGCTGGTCGCACAGGTCTCGCGCTGGGATTGGATGAAGGACATGGCCGGCGTGATGGAGGGCTTCGCGGCGCACGTCGACCGGGCGCTCGGCGCCCACCTGCTGCTGGTCGGGCCGGCCGTCACCGGCGTCGCCGACGACCCGGAGGCGGCGACGGTGCTCGACGACTGCATGCGCCGCTGGCACGCGCTCCCGCACGCGGCGCGCGAGCGGATCCACCTCGCCTGCATGCCGATGCACGACCCCGACGAGCAGGCGGCCGTGGTCAACGCCGTCCAGCGCCACGCGGCGGTCGTCGTGCAGAAGTCGATCGCGGAGGGCTTCGGCCTGACCGTCGCGGAGGCGATGTGGAAGCGCCGGCCGGTCGTCGCGAGCGCGGTCGGCGGGATCCAGGACCAGATCGACGACGGCGTCAACGGCGTCCTGCTCGCCGATCCGGGCGACCTGCCGGCCTTCGGCTGCGCGCTCGAGCGGCTGCTCGCCGATCCGGAGCTGGCCGACCGGCTCGGCGAGGCCGCGTACGCCCGCGTCGTCGACCAGTTCCTCGGCGACCGCCACCTGGAGCGGTGGGCCGGGCTGCTGGCGACGCTGGTCGGAGACGCAGCCAGGCATGCGATATAGATGCATCCGTGCCGCCCGCTTCCGCAGAGCCGCGCGCGACCGCGACCGAGCGCGCCTACGCCGCGACGAAGGAGCGGATCCTCGACGGCCGCTACGCCGGCGGCGAGCTGATCAGCGAGGGCGACGTCGCGGCGCTCGTCGGCCTCAGCCGCACGCCCGTGCGCGAGGCGTTCCTGCGGCTGGAGGCCGAGGGGCTGCTGCGCCTCTACCCGAAGCGGGGCGCGCTGGTCGTGCCGGTCTCCGCCGCCGAGGTCGAGGACGTGATCGAGACGCGGCTGCTGGTCGAGCGCCACGCGATCGAGCGGGTCGGGCGGGCGCCGTCGTCGCTGGTCGCGCGGCTGGAGGCGGAGATCGCGGCCCAGGAGCGGTTCGCCGCCGCCGGCGACGCGCGCGGCTTCGTCGAATCCGACCGCCGCTTCCACCGTCTGCTGGTCGAGGCGACCGGCAACGCGATCCTGCTGGCGCTCCACGACTCGCTCCGCGACCGCCAGGCGCGGATGGGCATGACGGCGCTGTCGGCCGCCGACGAGCGCGGCGCCGAGATCGTCGCCGAGCACCGCGCGCTCGCCGCCGCCGTCGCCGCCGGCGACCCGGCGGCCGGCGAGCTGCTCGCCGCCCACCTCGAGCGCACCCTCGCGCTCCTGCGCGCCCGGCGGTGAGCGCGGGCGGGCCGGCGGCGCTCAGGACTCGCCGGCGACCCAGGCGATCAGGGCAGCGCGCGCGAAGCGCCACTGGCCGGCGACGCGGCGGCCGGGCAGCTCGCCGTGCTCGGCCAGCTCCAGCACGTCGACCGCTCGCACGCCGAGCAGCGCGGCGGCGCCGGTCGGCGTGAGGATCGGGCGGGCGGGATCGTCGAGGTCGTCGCCCGCCTCCGCAGCGGCGCCCGCGCTGGCGGACGCCGCGCCCGTCTGGCCGGCCGTGCCGCCTTCGGCATCGGCGTCGGCGGTGCGGGCGCCGCGCCGCCGGGCCGTGGCCGCGCCGGGGGCGGCGACGGCGCCGGCGACCAGCTCGCCGCGGCCGACGCTCGCGACGGCGCGGAGGGCGTCGAGGCCGGCGGGCGAGTCGGGGTCGACGTACTGGTCGACGAGGCCGGCGACGAGGTCCTTCTTGCGCGCGTCGATCGCGGCGACGGCACGGTCGAGCCGTTCGGCCTGCTCCGCCGAGAGGCGGACGAACAACGGCGTCAGCTCTTCACCCATGGCAGATAGCGTACACGCGATAGCGGATATCTCCTGCGATATCTTGATCCGCATGGAGCATGACGACGAGCAGGTGCAGACCGACGGGCGAGCGGGCAACGACGCGCGACAGCAAGCAGCCGCCGCGGCGCGACGGCGCTCCGCCCTGGCGCAGCTGCGCCACTGGGGCGATCCCGTCCTGCGCGCGACCGCGAGCGAGGTGAGCGCGTTCGACGGCGAGCTGCGCGCGCAGGCGGCGCGGATGGGCGAGGTGATGGTTGCCGCCGACGGCGCCGGCCTCGCCGCGCCGCAGGTCGGCAGCCTGCGGCGGCTGTTCGTCTACCGCTTCACCGACACCGGGCCGGCGAGAGCGATCGTCAACCCGCGGCTGACGTGGGTCTCGCCGGAGCGGCAGCGCGGCTACGAGGGCTGCCTCAGCATCCAGGGGATCGCCGTCGCGGTCGAGCGCGCCGCCGCCGTGACGATGACCGGCCGTGACCTCGACGGCGGCGAGCTGACGATCGACGCCGAGGGACCGGACGCCGTCGTGCTCCAGCACGAGCTCGACCACCTCGACGGGATCCTGATGCTCGACCGCGCCGACCGCGACGAGCGCCGCCGCGCGATGCGCGAGCTTCGCGAGCGGGCAGCGGCCGGCTGACGACGTTGAAATCGACCACCCGCGTCCGTGGTCCAGGTCCGCTAGCGTTCATGAACACGATTCGCTCGCTCGACGACGACGGGAACGGATGCCGGATCAGCCCAGAGTGACACGAGATGCGCCCGCGCGTGAGGAGCACGGGCTGTTCACGCCCGCCTTCTGGGAGGCCGTCGTCACCCATCGCCTGGAGCGCGAGGGTCGTGCTGTGATGCGCGCGGTCACGCTGCTGCAGGACAGGACCGGCTGGAACGACGAGGAGATCGGCGTCCATCTCGGATGCCGGCCCGACTCGATCGCCCGGCAGCCGCGCCACGAAGCGCTCCGCCGCCTCCGCTTCAGCGCCGATTACCTCGCGTGGCTGCGCGAGCTCGCCGGCGTCATGGGCGACCCCCAGGTGACGCGCTTCCAGCGCGACATCGTCCGTTGCGCGCGCGAGCTCCACGGCGGTGCCGGCGGCGGCGACGCGGCCGACCGCCTGCGGGCGTGTCAGATCGCCTTCCGGCAGACGGAAGGCGTCGCATGGCCCGCCGAGGACTACCTTCGCTGCGGCGAGGTCCGCCGCGCCTTCGAGGTCGCCGCGCTCAGCCTGCCCGCCGATGCGCCGGCGCATGCCGCCGCGGCTCGCGCGGCGGCTGCATCCGCGCCGCTCGCCTCCCTGCGGCCGCACGTCCACCCCGCACGCGTGCAAGCCGCATATCGAAGCGACGCGGCGACGACCCTTGGAGTCTCCGTGCGGGACGCGATCCGCGGCCACGTCGGCGGCGGCTGTCCGGTGTGCGCAGCCGCGGCGCCGCACCTCGCGACCGAGCTGAAGATCCCCGCCTGAGCGGACGCGGTGCGCTGCATCCACATCGGCCCCGGGAAGCTGGGCCTCGGCCTCGTGGCGCAGCACCTCATCGAGGTGCGGGCCGCCGACCTCTGCCTCGTCGGTCGACCGTTGAAGCCGGGCGTGCTCGCGGAACGAAACGCGTTCCTCCTCTCCGAGCGCGGCCCCAGTCGCCCCCAGCGGCAGATCGTCGCCAAGGCGGCGAGCAACGCGAACCGGATCGACCAGCTGCCGCAGCTCGTCAAGGGCTGGATCGCTGACGACGCTCCCCTTCTCGTCACCTGTGCGCTGGGAGACGACGCCCCCGCCGCGGAGCCTCTCGTGCGCGAGATCGCCTCGGCGCGCGACGGTCGCGAGACCGTGCTGATCGTCTGCGAGAACAGAGCTCATCCCTGCTACGAACGCCTGGCGAACGATGGTCGGTTGACGGTCTGCCACGCAGTCGTCGATCGCGTCTGCATCGCGCCGAAGACAGCGCGGCTTCCGGATCGTCGACGTCAAGTGCTCGTGCACGCCGTCTGGGAATGGGTCGTCGAACAGGCGCCGAGCCAGCCGGAGGTGCTGCGGCAGCTCGAGTCGGGCGGCGTCCTCGTCGTCGACGACATCGCGCCGTTCCGAGAGCGCAAGCTGCTCGTCGTCAACGGGCTGCATCAGATCCTGGCGCTCAAGTGCCGGCTCCTCGGCATCGAGCACCTCGCCCTCGGCGCTCGGCATGCCGAGGTCCTCGCGGTCGCCGAGCCGTTCCTCGACGCGATCGAAGCAGCGCATCGCGCGCGATGGCCGGACTTCGCGCACGACGTGACGTACGGTCCCGAGCGCGTTCGCGTCTTCGGAGACATGCCCGACACGACCGAGCGAATCCTCGGCGATCACCTCGTTCGCGCGAACCTGACGAGCCTGCTCGATCGACTCGACGCGCGCGTCTTCGCCGGGGCGCGAACGGCTTCGGAGCACGGCTTCGACGTCGCCGTGTTCGCCGATGTGGTCGATCTCCTCATCGCGATCGTCGGCGACGGCGACCTGTACTACGAACCACCTGAGCTGCCTGCTGCCGTCGACGATCGGACCGTCGTCGAGCGCTTCGGCGCGCTGCTGCGCGGTTGGACGACGCCGCGCCAGTCCGAGCAGTTCGTCGAGCGCTTCGCGGAGGCGCTCGCCGTCACCGCCGCGTAACCGCCCGGCCCCCGCTGGGTACATGGCACCACAACGGTGTGCGATGCCGGTTCTGCTCGACGTGGATCTCGTGTCCAGCGAGGTCGACGTGGAGCGTGACATGGCCATCTCCCTGCACAGCCGCCGCGCCGAGAGAGCGCTGATGCTTCTCGAGCTCGCGCGTGAAGCGCGCGACGCGCTCGAGGTCGCCGATCAGGAGCGACATGCCTCCGCGGCGGTTGAGCTGCTCGCCGGGAACGCCGCGACGACGAACGGCTGGTTGTACGCCTGGGCAGCCGAACTGCTGGTCGAAGCGATCGTCCACAGCGAGGGCGTCGACGCGGCGATCCGCGTCGCCGAGGACGCAGAGAGCCGACTGACGAAAGGAACGCACGCGCACGAGCGGATCCAGCGCGTCGTCCTGCAGACCGAGGCGCTGGGCGAAGACGTGCGGCTCGCCACGTGGAAGCTCCTCGACCACGCCAAGCACTTGCGCAGCGCGGGGACGAGCTTCGAGTTGGAGCGGCTGCGGACCCTCCAGCGACTGCTCGCCGCCGCGCTGCGGGGACCGCGCGACAGGCGCGCCGCGCACATAGCCGACTTCGCGCGGCGCGAGCTGATGCACCTCGCCGATCGGCTGGAGGAGCACGCCGAGCACGACGTCGCGCTCGCACGCCATTGGATCGGCGTCAGCGAGTCCGTGTTTCCCACGCCGGGCCTGCTCCCGTTCGAGTCGCAGCGCCGTGCCTCCGAGGCGCTGCGCTGGAGCTTGGAGCATCGCTACGACAGCGCCCGCGACCGTCTGACCCGTGGCATGGGAGCCGCCGAGCTGCTGCTCGTCGAGGAGCAGCGCGACGACGCGATCGAGCTCTTCGCCGAGACGGTCGACGCATTCCCCACGGTGCTTCCGCGCCATCATCGCTCTGCGGAGCGGATGCTGAGCCTGCGCGGCCTGCAGGCCGCATGAGCGGCGCTCGCGGGCCGCTCGACGTTCGCGCAAGCGGCTTGCGGCGTAGGCTCACGTGGGATGTCCGCGCTCCACGTCACCAACGGGGACGTGATCGTGCCGGCCGTCGCGGCGGCGGCCGGGGTGCCGGTCGGCGACGTCGTGCCGTGGCGCGACGTGCTGCACGACGGCCCGGTCCCCGCCGGTCTCGACCCCGCCGCACTCGCGCGCGTCCGCGCCGGGCACCTCGCCGCGCGCGGCTGGATCGACGAGGCGACGGCGCTTGCGCAGCTGGCCGAGCGCGACCGCCGGCTCGCCGACCACCCGCCCGAGGACGAGGTCGTGCTGTGGTTCGAGCCCGACCTCTACGACGCCCTCCAGCTGGCGCAGGTCTGCGACCGCCTCGCCGGGCGGCCCGGCCCGGTCACGCGCGTGCTGCTGTCGCACGCGCCGCGCGCCGACCTCCACCCCGACTTCCTCGACCGCGAGCCGTGCACGCCGACGCGCGAGCCGTTCGCCGCCCTGCGCTCGCCCGACCCGCGCGCCTGGGAGGCCGTCCCGGCCTTCGCGCGCCTGTGCGAAGAGCTGCCGGAGGCCCGCACCGGCCTCGGCCGTCTGGAGGCGGAGATCCTCGTCGCGCTCGCCGACGGCCCGCTCGACGCGCACGAGCTGTTCGCGCGCGTCGCGGCGCGGGAGCCGGTGCCGTGGATCGGCGACCTGCCGCTGTGGGCGCTCGCCGACGAGCTGGCGCCGCTGGTCGACGGCGCCGTCTCCCCCGACCGCCCGCCCCGCTACGCGCTCACCGCCGCCGGCGAGGAGGTGCGGGCCGGCCGCGCGCGCCGGCCGACGCCCGAGCGCTGGATCGGCGGCGTCCAGCTCGGTCCCGGCCGCCCCGCATGGGCCTGGGACGCCGAGGCGCGCAGGGTCGTGCGGCTCGACTGACGCGCCGCGCGACGATCCGGCCCCGGCGTCGACCGCTCACGCCGCGCGCCGGCTCACGCCCGCCGCGCCCGCGGGCCGCCCAGCCGCACGCCCGTCCGCTCACGCCTTCGCGCCCACCGCCCCGATTCGCTCCCGGCGGTGGATCGTCATCGGGATCCCGTGGAGCGGGCGGATCGTCACGGTCGGGTCGAGCACGATCTTCGAGCCGGGCACGAAGTCGAAGCGGAAGCGCTGCGCGATCATCGCCGCCAGCAGCGTCGCGTTCAGCATCGCGAAGCCGTGGCCGACGCAGATCCGCCGCCCGCCGCCGAACGGCAGGTAGGAGAAGCGCGGCCGCCGTCTCGGCTCGTCGCCGAGCCAGCGGCGCGGGTCGTAGCCGGCCGGGTTGGGCCACACCGCCGGGTCGCGGTGGGTCGACCAGATCGAGACGAAGACGAGCGCGCCGGCGGGGATCCGGCGGCCGCAGACGACGTCGTCCTCGTTCGCGACCCGCTGCACGTGCCAGACCGGCGGGAAGATCCGCATCGCCTCCTCGAAGCAGGCGCGCGTCCACGGCAGCCGCTCGGCGTCGTCGGCGGTCGGGACGCGGCCGCCGAGCACCTCGTCGACCTCGGCCTCCATCCGCTCGCGCGCCTCCGGGTGCTGTGACAGCAGGTAGTACATCCACGAGAGCCCGTGGGCGGTCGTCTCGTGGCCGGCGGCGAGGAAGGTCATCAGCTCGTCGAGCACCTGCTCGCGGTCCATCCGCTCGCCGGTCTCCTCGTCCTCGGCCTCCATCAGCAGCTTCAGCAGGTCGTCGCGCTCGCCGTGGCCGTGCGCGAGCCGCTCGTCGATCAGCTCGCGCCCGATCCCGGTCAGCACCTCGGCGCTGCGGATGCCGCTGCGCCAGCGCAGCGGATGGGTGACTCTCGCCGCCTTCTGGATGTCGGCGCCGCGCAGGTACTGGCCGACCGAGACGCCGGTCGAGCGGCCGAGCGCCCCGGCCTGGTGGAGCGCGTTGGCGAGCGCCTCGCCGAACTCGGCGGCGCGGCCGGTGAAGTCGTGGCCGACGAGCGCGCGGCCGACGGTGTCGAGCCCGATCTGGAGGATCTCGGCCGAGACCTCGACCTGCTCGCCGTCGCGGCGCGTCGCCTCCCACTGGTCGAGCGCGGCGCCGGCCGCGGCGGCCATGTGGTCGGCGAACGGCGCCAGGTGGCGCTTGGCGAACATCGGCTGGACGAGCTTGCGCTGCCGCTGCCAGAGCGGCCCGGAGCTGGTCACCAGCCCCTTGCCGAGGACCGGCTCCAGCAGCTCGTACTGGTTGGACTTGCGGTAGTTGTCCTGGTTGGAGACGAGGACCCGTCTGACCGCCTCGGGCCCGCGCACGATCACCAGCCGCTGGCGCGGGAGGTCGAAGAGACAGACGTCGCCGTAGCGGCGCCCGACGTCGGCGAGCACCTCCAGCGGCCCCTCCTGGGTGCGGAAGCGGGCCATCCAGCGCAGCAGCTCGGCGCCGCGCGGGCCGGGCGGGAGCGGCGCGGAGGCCGGGTCGAGCTCGGCGTCGGGCGCGACGGACGGGGCGGGCTGCGGCGCGGCGGCGGGAGAGCTGGCGGTCATGACGGCTCCTGGCGTGCTGGACGGCGGTGCGAACTCGACAGTTCTCGATGTTACATCAAGTCATGTCATCGTCCAGTGTGAGTCCGCGCACGCTTGCGGTTCGAGCGCGCTCCTGCCGACGACAGGGTTGGACGGCCTTCGGGCGGCCGCGCAAGCGCTGCGGCCCGCGGAGCGGACCGCCTGCCGACGACGAGAGGAGCCCCGAAGAATGGTGAAGAGGACGGCCGCGGCGCTCGCCGCCGCCATCGGCGCCGCACTGCTGCCGGCGGCGGCGGCGCAGGCGCAGGCGCAACGGCCGCCGATCGATCCCGCCCCGCTGAAGCGGCTCGCCGCAGACGCGCAGGCAACCCGCGTCGACGCCGCCACCGGCGCCGCCGCGCCGCAGGAGCTGATCGTGCGCTTCGAGCGCGGCGCGACCGCCCGCCAGCGCGGACTCGCGCGCGACCGCGCCGGCGCCGCGCTGGTCCGCACGCTCGAGCTGCCGCGCACGCAGCTGGTCGCGGTCGACGGCGACCTCGACGCCGCCGTCGCGCGGGCCGAGCGCCAGCCGGGGGTCGCCTGGGCCGTCCCAAACCGGCGCGCCAGCACGCGCGCGGCGGCGCCGAACGATCCCCGCTTCGGGGAGCTGTGGGGCCTCCACAACACCGGCCAGAGCGCGACCGACCTGTACGGCAATCACCTCGACGGGTCGCCGGGCGCCGACGTCAACGTGCTCGACGCGTGGGACGTCACGCGCGGCGCCGGCCAGGTCGTCGCCGTCGTCGACACCGGCGTCGACATGGGACACCCCGACATCGCGCCCAACCTCTGGACCAACCCGGGCGAGATCGCCGGCAACGGGATCGACGACGACGGCAACGGCTTCGTCGACGACGTCCACGGCTGGGACTTCGCCCAGCTCGGCCCGATCGGCACCGCCGTCCCCGACGACGACCCCGACGACTTCGACGGCCACGGCACGCACGTCGCCGGCACGGTCGCGGCGGCGGCCGGCAACGGCATCGGCGTCGCCGGCGTCGCGCCGGAGGCGAAGGTGATGCCGGTGCGCGTGCTCGACGCGACCGGCTCGGGCACGTGGGCCGCGATCTTCGACGGGATCCGCTACGCCGCCGAGAACGGCGCGACGGTCATCAACCTCAGCCTCGGCGGGCCGCTGGAGGATCCGAGCGAGCTGGTCGCGTGGACCGAGGTGTTCGACGACGCCGGTGCCCGCGGGGCGGTCATCGTCGGCGCCGCCGGCAACGACGCCATCGACGTCGACGAGGTCGGCGACCTCCCCTGCTCGGTGCCGAGCGACCACCTCGTCTGCGTCGCCGCGCTCGACGCCACCGGCAAGCTCGACCCCGACTACTCCAACTACGGCGCCGAGAGCGTCGACGTCGGCGCGCCCGGCACCGGCGTCGTCAGCTCGGTCGCGCCCTCGGTTGTCACGTTCGCGGAGGACTTCACGGACCTGTCGCGCTGGGCGGGCACGCCTGGCTGGGGCGTCGAGACGATCGGCACGCTCCGTCACCTGTCCGACAGCCCGGGCGGCCCGTACGCGCGCGGCGCCTCCTCGTTCGCGTTCGCGGACCCCGACCTCGCGGGCACCGGCACCTTCGGCTGCTCGTTCTCGTTCGGCTTCCGCGTCGACGTCGCGACCGGAGACCTGGCGGCCGTCGGGCTGATCGACCGGCCGGCGACCGACCCGGAGTGGAGATTCCTCGCGGCGATCGCCGTGGACCGCGGCAGCACCGGCGCCGCGACGATCCCGTGGGCGCTCTCGCTCGAAGCGTTCCCCGGGCAGCCCGCGCACGCGCTGGCCGCCGTCGTCGACGAGGAGGATGACGGGCAGCAGGGCGACGGCCTCAAGGTCGCGCGCATGCGGTCCCACTGCCGCACCGACGACCGCGCGGCCGCACCCGAGTACGCCACCTACAGCGGCACCTCGATGGCGGCGCCGCACGTCTCCGGCGTCGCGGCGCTGGTGCGCGCGGCGGCGCCGTGGGCGACGCCGGACGAGGTCGCAGCGGCGATCAAGGCCGGCACCGTCCCGACCGCCTCGCTCGCCGGCAGGACCGTCACGGGCGGCCGCGTCGACGCGGCCGCCGCGATCGCGGCGGCGCCGGCGAGACCGGGCGACCCCGGCGGCGATCCGGGCGATCCCGGCGATCCAGGCGGCCCCGGCGATCCAGGCGGCCCCGGCGATCCAGGCGGCCCCGGCGACCCGGGCGGCCCCGGCAACCCGGGCGGCCCCGGCAACCCGGGCGGCCCCGGCAACCCGGGCGATCCCGGCAGCGACCCGGGCGGCGGCCCGACCGATCCGGGCGGCCCGACCGACCCCGGCGGCCCGGTCGACCCGGCTCCGCGGACCGATCCGCCGCTCGTGAGACCGCGGCCGGGCGCGCCGGCGCGAGCGGCCTGCGCCGGCAAGCGCGGGAGAGCGCTCGCGGCGTGCAAGCTGAACCAGCGCATCATGAAGGCGTGCGGCGCCAAGAAGGGCAGACGGAAGACGCTCTGCGCCAAGCGCATCCGCGCGGTCGCCCGCTGCGAGGCGCTGCCGAAGCGCGGCAAGAAGGCGAAGGCGAAGCGCGCCGCCTGCATGAAGAAGGCGAAGGCGATCGGCAAGCCGAAGGGCAAGGCCAAGCCGCAGGGCAAGGCCAAGCCGCGGGCCAAGGCCAAGCCGAAGCGTTGAACGTCGGGGCCGCTCCGTCGGTGACGGCGAAGCGCTGACGTCCGGGGGCGTCGAACCGATGAGTTCGACGCCCCCGCCTCGTCATACGCGTGTCCACTGCCGAGAGGAGCGACGCCATGCTGCAGCGCATCACGCCCAACCTGTGGTTCGACACGCAGGCCGAGGAGGCGGCGGCCTTCTACGTGTCGATCTTCCCCGACTCGCGGATCGTCGCGACGACCCACTACACCGACGCCGGCCCGCGCGAGGCGGGCATGGTGCTGACGGTCGAGTTCGAGCTGTCGGGCCAGCGCTTCACCGCGATCAACGGCGGGCCCGAGTTCACCTTCGACGAGGCGATCTCCCTGCTGGTCAACTGCGAGAGCCAGGACGAGATCGACTACTACTGGGAGCGGCTGCTCTCCGACGGCGGCCAGGAGGGCCCGTGCGGATGGCTGAAGGATCGCTACGGGCTGTCGTGGCAGGTCGCCCCGGCGGGGATCGAGGAGCTCTTCTCCGACGCCGACCCGGCCCGCGCCGCGCGCGCGATGCGGGCGATGCGGACGATGCGGAAGTTCGACGTCGCGGCGCTGCGAGCGGCAGCCGACGGCGTGGCGGCGAGCTGAGCGGCATCGCGCGCCGAACGGCGTCGCGGCGCCCCGCGCCCGCGGCGGAGCGGCAGGCGACCGGCGCGCGGCCGATCGCCGGCTCTCCAGCGGCAACGGCGCGCTCGCCCCTCAGCCGGCGAGCTCGTCGAGCGTCCGGCCGCTGAGGACCGACTCCGGGCGCTCGGCGACGACGTCGGAGCCGGGGCGGGCGTCGCCGTCGCGGCGCTTGACCAGCAGCCACTGCTGGCGGCCCGATCTGTCGGCGCGGGTGCGCTGGAGCGCGAAGCCGCCGCGCAGCTTCTCGCCGTGGAGCACGAAGACGGCGTGGCCGCGCGCGAGCGCCTCCGGCCACGGGACGCGGCCGCCCTGCTCGTAGCCGCCGCGGTCCCAGACGATCGCGTGGCCGTCGCCGAGCGGCCCCTCGGCCTCGTCGCCGTCGAGCGGGTGGTCGGGGACCTCGATCGCCATCCGCTTCGCCGCCGGGTCGAGCGACGGCCCCTTCGGCAGCGCCCACGAGCGCATCACGCCGTCGACCTCCAGCCGCAGGTCCCAGTGGCGCGATCTCGCCTGGTGCTCCTTCACGACGAAGCGGCCGGCGACGACGCCGCGGATCGCGAACTGCTCGTGGCCCTCGGCTCTGACGGCGTCGGCGGCGACGTCGTCGACGCGGGCGCCGGGCGGCCCTTCGCGCAGGAAGCCGAGCAGCCGCTCGACCGCCTCGGCGGGCCCCTCGGCGTGGACGAGCACCGTCGCGCCGTCGTCGTCGCCCGCGACCGGGCGACGGACCCAGCCGAGCACGCCCAGCTCGCGCGCCCGCGCGACGGTCGCGTCGCGGAAGCCGACCTCCTGCACCTGCCCGCGCACGGTCGCGCGGACCGCGCGCTCCGGCTTCGCTCTGCGCGCCGTCGCGCCCATCGTCAGTTCCGCCCCTTCGCCGCGCTGTCCATGTCGGTAAGAGTGGCGGATGGCACGGCGCTCATCGCCCGGCGAGCAGCGGGCGGGCGCCTGCTTCGCGCGCGGCGAGCGGCGACGTGACGATCTCCGTCAACCGCCGGCGCCGGCCGGGTAGCCTGCGCGGCCGCACATGGACTGCCTCTACTGCAACTACATAGACATCTCCGAGACGGCCGTCGGCGTCTGCCGCTGCGGCGCCGGACTCTGCCGTCAGCACCTCACCGAGCAGCTCGCCTCCCGTGACGAGCTGCGGACGATCGGCTCGGTCACCCGCACGATCCAGCGCGGCCCGACCGAGCGGCGCCTGCTCTGCCCCGCCTGCGCCGCCACCGACGGCGCCCGCACCGCGCGGGCGCTCAACGTCGTCGACTGAGCGCCGCCGCCCGGAAGGAGCGGCGCCGCGCGTCGACGCGCGGCGCCGTGCCCGCCCCTGGTCAGGAGGCGGCGTCGGGGTGGGTGTCGGCCCACCAGCCGTTCAGCGCCTGCAGCGAGCCGCCGATCAGCATGTCCTTGAAGCCCTGCGTGTCGTTGACGTGCGGGAGCGGCTCGGACGGCACCGGCACGCCGAGCGCCTCGCAGATCGGCTCCCAGCCGTCGGAGGGCTGCCAGATCACGAGGCGGTCGGCCGGGACGTGGGCCTTCACCTCCTCGTTCCAGCGCTCCATCGCCGCGATCAGCGACTCGCGGTCGTGGTGGTTGCCGGCGTAGGGGCCGTACTGCTCGAAGGAGATGCTGGCGACGACGTCCATGTAGCGGCGCCAGAGCGGGTCGACGTGGTAGCGGGCGCGCAGCACGTGGGCCATCACCGAGTCGCCGTAGAACATCGCGTAGACGGTCTCGCGCATCGACGCCTCCCACGCGTTGCCGTCGCGCACGCTCAGCAGCACCTTCGCGTCCGGGTAGACCTCCATCAGCTCTCTGTAGAAGAAGGCCGACGGCCAGTCGACCGTCGTCACGTAGCCGTCGAAGATCGCCGCCCAGTCGGCCTTGCCGTCGCGTGCCGCCTCCCACAGCGGGACGCTCTTCTCGAGGTCGGACATCATGTCGCGCATGTGGTAGCAGCGGCCGATGCCCAGCATCTCCAGCGCGACCATCTGCGTCGTGGTCGCGGTGCGGGCGACGCCGGCTCCGATCAGCTTCATCAGCACAGCTCCTTGTGGCGGGGACGGACCGTTCGCGCCTGGGCCGTGCGGCGCGCCGCCATTCTCGCGAACGCGCCGTCGGGACGGCGGGCGGGCCGGCGGGACGGGCGCCGACGCGGGCGGGGCGGCCGGTCAGCCGGGCTCGCCGCCGACGCGGCGCAGCAGCTCCGCGAGGTCGCGCCAGCCGGCGTCGGCGTCCTCGTCGCGGCCGTGCGGGGCGCGGAACCAGCCGAGCAGCTCGCCGACGTCGCCGAGGTCCCAGCGCAGGCGGAAGAGGTCGAGCAGCTCCCGCCGCGGCCGGTGGCCGGTCAGCCGCTCGTACAGGTCGAGGTCGGCGTCGTCGCGCACGACGCTCCACAGGTCGCGCTCGGGCACCGCGAGCCCGACGGTGTCCCAGTCGATCAGCCGCAGCTGCCCGTCGGGCGCGACGATCAGGTTGCCGGGATGGGGTTCGCCGTGGGTGACGACGACGGCCGGCCGCTCCTCGACCAGCTCCGCGACCTGACGGTCGTAGCCGGCGAGCACCGTCCGCAGGCGCGGCGCCGCGGCGGCGAGCGCGGCCCGCGCCGGCTCCGCGTACGGCCCGCCCGACCGCGCGGCGCCCGGCGCGCTCCGCGCCGGCGTGGCATCCGGGGCGCCCGACCGCGGGGCGTCTGGCGCGGCATCCGGCCCGCCCGACCGCGCGGCGCCCGGCGCGGAGTCCAGCTCGCCGAGCGCGCGCTCCAGCGTCGCGCGCGCCGGCGGGTCCCACGGGATCCGCGGCGTCCGCGGCGGCGCCGGCATGCGGTGCAGCGACGCCAGCAGCTCGATCGTCGCCCGGCGCTCGGCCGGCGTGCGCTCCTGCGCGAAGCTGCCGGCGCTCCCCTCGACGTGCTCGAAGACGCTCAGCGCATAGCCGGCGCCGAGCGCGACGACCGTCTCGCCGTCGCGCGCCGGCTCCGGCGCGACGACCGCCGCGACGCCCGCGTCGCGCAGCGCCCGCGCGGTCGCCATCGCCCGCCGCAGCCCGTCGAGCGCCGCCTCCGCGCCGTCGCCGGAGACCGGCTTGCTGTCCAGCGCCGCGACCGACAGGAACCAGCGGCGCCCGTCGGCGCCCTTGGCGCGCCAGTGGTGGTCGCCGAAGCCGACGGGGGCGTACTCGAGCCGCCGCGCCTCGATCCCCCAGCGGCGCAGCGCCTCGGCCACCGCCGCGTCGGTGAGGTCGTCGGGCCGCGAGCGCACGCCGCCACGCTAGCGCGCACGCGCCGCGCGTGCGGTCGGACGCCCGCGCCGTCAGCCGCCCCCTCGTGCCGACGCCCCGCGTGCCGCACAGGCGCGGCGCCTGCCGCTCCCCTCAGACGCCCGCCAGCGCGGCCGCCGCCTCCTCCAGCCGGTCGTCGCCCCAGAACAGGCGCTCGCCGACGGCGATCGTCGGGATGCCGGTGATCCCGCGCCGCACGGCGTCGTCGGTCGCGGCCCGCAGCCGGTCCTTGATCTCCTGCTCGCCGAGGCGCCGGCCGATCGCCGCGCGGTCGAGCCCCGCCTCCTCGGCCGCGTCGAGCACGACCTCGACGTCGGAGAGGTCGCGCCCGAGCCCGAGCCCCTGACGGAAGGCGGCGAGCGAGAACTCGCGCAGCCGGCCGTGCTCGGCGGCCGCCAGCGCGGCGCGCGGCGCGGCGATCGAGTAGGTCCCTCTCGGCCAGTCGCGCGGCCATCTCAACGGCAGGCCAAGGTCGCCCGCCCGCGCGCGGCACCGCTCCATCTCGGCGTCGCGCGCCGGCCCCGCTCTCCACGACCACGGCACCTTGCCGATCTCGTGGAGCAGCGCGCCGAAGAGGATCGGCTGCCAGCGCACGCGCCCCGGCAGCACCTGCTCGACGCGGTGGGCGCTGAAGTACGCGTACGGCGAGGTGAAGTCGTAGTAGAAGACCGGCTCGGACATCGCGGCGGTTCACCGTGCCTCTCTGGTCGTGCTGCGGCGGCGCCGCCCAGTCTGACCGCCGGGCCGCGCCGGCACCCCCGGTAGCGCCGCAGGGGCGATTCGCGCCAACTTCCGGTGAGACACGGCGCGGGCGCCGCCGGCGGGGCATCCTCGTCGCAACGCCGCGACGGAAGGGACCGGGATGCTGCTCGAGGATTACGGCCTGATCGGAGACATGCAGTCGGCGGCGCTCGTCGGCCGCGACGGCTCGGTCGACTGGCTCTGCCTGCCGCGGTTCGACGCGCCGTCGTGCTTCACGGCGCTGCTCGGCGAAGCGCGCAACGGCCGCTGGCTGCTCGCGCCCGCCGGCGGCGGACGGGCGACCGCGCGGCGCTACCGGCCGGGGACGCTCGTCTTGGAGAGCGAGTACGAGACGCCCGACGGCGCGGTGCGCGTGACCGACTTCATGCCGCCGCGGCTGCAGGGACCGCCGCGTCTGATGCGGATCGTCGAGGGGCTGCGCGGCCGCGTCCCGATGCGGATGGAGCTGACGCTGCGGCCCGACTACGGGTCGATCCGGCCGTGGGTCGAGCTCGCCGTCGACGGCGCGATCGCGACCGCCGGCCCCGACGCCTTCCGGCTCAGCACCCCGCTGCCGCTGACCGTCGAGGACGGCACGGCGTCGGCCGACTTCGTCGTCGTCGAGGGGGCGCGGGAGCGGCTGACGCTGACCTGGCACCTCTCCTACGAGCAGACGCCGCCGGTCGAGGACGCCGACTCGGCGCTCGCGCGCACGAAGGAGTGGTGGCGGGAGTGGAGCGGCCGCTGCACCTACGACGGCGCCTACCGCGACGAGGTGCTGACGTCGCTGGTCGCGCTGAAGGCGATGGCGTCGGAGACGACCGGCGCGCTGATCGCCGCGCCGACGACCTCGCTGCCGGAGGAGATCGGCGGCGTGCGCAACTGGGACTACCGCTACTGCTGGCTGCGCGACTCGGTGCTCGCGCTCGAGGCGCTGCTCGACTCGGGCTACACCGCCGAGGCGATCGCCTTCCGCGACTTCCTGCTGCGGGTCGGGACCGGCGACCCGAGACAGATCCAGATCATGTACGGGATCGGCGGCGAGCGGCGGCTGACCGAGTTCGAGCTGCCGCACCTGCCCGGCTACGAGGGCTCCAGCCCGGTGCGCGTCGGCAACGCCGCCTCCGAGCAGTTCCAGCTCGACGTCTACGGCGAGGTCGCCGCCGTCGTCTACATCGGCGCGGAGCTGATCGGCAGAGTCGAGCGGCGGCTGTGGCCGCGCTGGCGCGCGATCGTCGACCACGTGACCGGCATCTGGCGCGAGCCCGACGACGGGATCTGGGAGTCGCGCGGGCCGCGGCGCCGCTACACCTACTCGAAGGTGATGGCGTGGGTCGTCTTCGACCGCGCCGTGCGGATCGCCGAGCAGTTCGAGCTCGACGCGCCGCTCGACCGCTGGCGCGCCGAGCGCGACGAGATCCACCGCGAGGTCTGCGAGCGCGGCTGGGATCCCGAGCGCCGCACCTTCACCCAGTACTACGGCTCCAGAGCGCTCGACGCGAGCGTGCTCAACATCCCGCTCGTCGGCTTCCTGCCCGGCGACGACGAGCGGGTCACCGGCACGATCGACGCGGTCGCCAAAGAGCTCGGCCGCGACGGCTTCGTCTCGCGCTACTCGACCGCCGAGACCGACGACGGCCTGCCCGGCGACGAGGGCCAGTTCCTCGCCTGCTCCTTCTGGCTCGCCGCCGCGCTCGCGCACAACGGCCGGGTCGCGGAGGCGCGCGCGCTGTTCGAGCGGGTCGCCGGGCTCGCCAACGACCTCGGCCTGCTCGCCGAGGAGTACGACGTCGCCCGCAGACGCCAGGTCGGCAACTTCCCGCAGGCGTTCAGCCACCTGACGCTGATCGTCGCCGCCCAGGCGATCACCGCCGCCGAGGCGCGCGCCGCGGTCGCCGCCGCACCGGCGTGACGCGCGGCCCGCTCAGCCGGCCCGCTCAGCCGGCCCGCGCGACCGCCGCGAGCAGCTCGCCCGCCCGCGCGGCGGCCTGGTCGGCGTCGCGCGTGAGCGACCCGCCGACGCCGAGCGCGACCGCGCCCGCGGCCAGCCACTCCCCCGCGTTGGCGGCGTCGACGCCGCCGGTCGGGACGATCGGCGCCTGCGGCAGCGCGGCCCGCACGGCCCGCAGGTGCGCCGGGCCCAACTGCGCGGCCGGGAACAGCTTCACGAGGTCGGCGCCGGCCGACAGCGCCGCGACGATCTCGTTCGGAGTCTGCACCCCCGGCAGCACCGGCGCGCCGTAGCGATGGCCGGTCGCGACGACCTCGCGGTCGAGCGACGGGGCGACGAGGAAGCGGGCGCCGGCGAGCGTCGCCAGCCGAGCGCTCGTCGCGTCGAGCACCGTGCCGGCGCCGACCAGCGCGTCGGGGTGGCGGACGGCGAGCCGCTCGATCGCGCCGAGCGCCCCGGGGGTCGTCAGCGACACCTCGACGACGTCGAGCCCGCCGTCGACGAGCGCGTCGGCGACCGCCTCGGCCTCGGCGGCGGTCGCCGCCCGCACGATCGCCACGACGCGCCGTCGCGCGATCCGCGCCGTCGCCTCCCACCGGTACGTCCCGCTCATCGGTCCACCTCCGTCTCGTCGTCAAGCAGCGCCGCCAGCTCCGCGCCCGTCGGCAGCCCGGCGAGGTCGCCGGCGCTCTGCACGCAGGCGGCGCCGACCGCCGCGGCGACCGCGCCGCAGCGCTCCAGCGGCTGCTCACGCAGCCACGCCGACAGGAACCCGGCGTCGAAGGCGTCGCCCGCGCCGACCGGGTCGACCGGCAGGGCGACGGGCCGGGCGGCGATCGCCAGCGCCCGCTCGCCGTCGGCGACCCAGGCGCCGCGCGCGCCCCGCTTGACCGCGACCGCGCGCGCCCCGCGCCGCAGGAACCAGGTCGCGGCAGCTGCGGCGTCGTCGCAGCCGCTGAGCCAACATGCCTCCTCCTCGCCGGCGAGCACGAGGTCGGCCGCGAGCGCGAGCGGGCGCAGCACCTTGGCGGCCTCCTCGGCGCTCCACAGCCGCGCGCGGAAGTTGGGGTCGAACGAGACCGGCACGCCGGCGGCGCGCGCCCGCTCGACCGCCGCGAGCGTCGCCGCCCGCGCGGTCGGGCCGAGCGCCGGCGTGATGCCCGTCACGTGGAGCGCCCGCGCCTGCTCGATCGGCAGCGCGGCGAGGTCGCCGGCCGTCAGGCGCGAGCCGGCCGCTCCGGCGCGGTGGTAGACGACCCGCAGCCGCCGCTCGCCGTGCTGGTCGCGCGTCAGCAGCCCGGTCGGGGCGCTCGGGTCGACGCGCAGCGCGCCGGCGTCGACGCCCTCGGCGCGCAACGTCGCGCGCACGTCGTCGCCGAACGGGTCGTCGCCGACCCGCCCGGCGAACGCGACCGCGTGCCCGAGCCGCGCCAGCGCGACGGCGGTGTTCAGCTCCGCGCCGGCGAGCGTGCGCGTGAAGCGCCGGGCGTGCGCGAGCGGCGTGCCGGCGTCGGCGAGGAAGAGGCCCATCGCCTCGCCGAAGGTGACGATCTCCGGCGCGCTCATCCGGCGAACTCCGCGACCGGGAGGCCGGCGACGCCGGCGTCGGCGAGCGCGAACAGCCCGCCGGAGCGCGGCGCTGCCGCCAGCTGCTCGTCGCTCATGCCGACCCGCGCGGTGGTGACGAACAGCGTCCGCAGGTCGTTGCCGCCGAAGCCGCACGAGGAGACCTGCGGCGCCGGCAGCTCGACCATCCGCAGCAGCCGGCCGTCGGGCGCGTAGCGGCGGACGGCCGACCCGCCCCACAGCGCGACCCAGATCGCGCCGTCGGCGTCGACGCAGAGCCCGTCGGGGTCGCCCGCGCCGGGCTCGATCTCGGCCAGCGGCCGCCGCCGCGACAGCGTCGCGGTGTCGACGTCGTAGTCGAAGGCGTCGATCCGCCGCGTCGGGGTGTCGACGAGGTAGCAGGTGGCGCCGTCGGGCGAGAAGCCGATCCCGTTGGAGATCGTCAGCCCGTCGAGCACCGGCCGCACGGAGCCGTCGGGGTCGAGCCGGTGCAGCCGCGCGGCGCCCGGCACGACGTCGTAGGTCATCGTCCCGGCGAAGAGGCGCCCGGCCGGGTCGCAGGCGCCGTCGTTGAAGCGCCACGGCGGCGAGCCGGCGGGCGCGTCGGCCGGCGCGAACGGAACCGGCGCGGCGGCGCCGTCGTCGAGCAGCGCGAAGCCGTGCTCGACGGCGAGCACGAGCCCGCCGCCGCGCCGCGGGGTCGCGACGCCGACCGGCTCGCCGACCTCCGTCGACGTGTCGCGCCCGTCGGCGGGGTCGAGCCGGTGGACGCGGCCGGCGAGGATGTCGACCCACACCAGCCGGCCGTCGCGCGCGTCCCAGCGCGGTCCCTCGGCCAGCTCGGCGCGCGCGTCGAGGAGCAGCTCGACGGCGCTCATCGCCCCGCCTCCGCGCCGTCGCGAGCGGCCGCGGTCGTCGCCGCCTCTGCCGCCGGCTCCCAGCCCTCGCGCGGGAGCACGTCCCAGTCGATCCTCAGCTCCGCCCGCGCGCCCGGCGCCAGCTCCGTCAGCGGCCCGACCACCTCGCACTCGACGACGCGATCGGGCGGCCGCAGCCCGCCAAGCTCGTCCAGCGGGGCGTCGAGCGGATGCTCGAGCCAGACCTCGGCGCGCGAGCCGCGATCGGGATGGGGCGCGCCGCGGTCGACCGCCCACCGCTGGCGCAGCACGCGGTCGCCGGCGACGTAGGCGAGCCAGCCGCAGGCGCCGGGGAAGCCGAGCTTGCCGACGACGTCCTGGTCGGGCACGTGGGCGCGGTCCGGCGCGACGCGCTCGAACCGCGGCGTCCCCGTCCCCGCGACCAGCCCGACGACCGCCTCCTGGCCCGCGTCGGCGTCGAGCCCGACCCAGGCGCCGCCGTCCGGGTCGCGCTCGCCGCGCACCTGCGTGACGTTCCACAACGCCCACCGGACCGGCCGCTCGCTCGCGTTCTCCATCGCCAGCTCCAGCGCGAAGCCGCTGGCGCCGGCGGCGAGCGTCACCCGCCGCTCGAGCAGCAGCCCGGTGCGCGGGTCGGGCGCGCTGCGCAACGTCACGACGACCTCCTCCCCGCGCCGCTCGCAGCTCCACCCGTAGGGGCCGGAGTCGAGCACGGGATCGGGCGGCCCGGCCCACTCGGCCGGCCCGCTCCAGCCCTGCGGCGCCGGCCAGGTCTTGTCGCCGCCGTAGTTGCGCCACGAGCCGAGCGTGCCGTCGAGCGGCGGCAGCTCGGCCTCGGCCGGGCGGCGGTGGAGCCGCGCGTCGATCAGGCGATCGTTGCGGTAGAGCAGCTCGCGCCCCTCGTGGCGCAGCGCCAGCAGCCGCCCGCCGAGCGCCGGCACGAGGCCGAGCCGCAGCGGGCCGCCGTCGAGCCAGACGACCTCGTCGGAGCCGTCGCGGTCGATCTCGATCGCGGGCGCGCTCACCAGTCCGCGACCGATCCGTCTGCCAGCACGGTGCCGAGCTGGGGCTCGTGCCGGTAGGGGTGCTCGCGCGCCGCCTCCTCGACGACCTCGACGCCGAGGCCCGGCGCGGTCGGCAGCGCCACGTGGCCGTCGGCGATCTCCGGCACGGCGCTGACGACGTCGGCCCGCCACGGCACGTCGGCGCGCATGATCTCCTGCACGAGGAAGTTCGGCGTCGCGAAGTCGAGGTGGAGGTTGGCCCACGTCGCGACCGGCCCGAGCGGGTTGTGCGGCGCGATCGGGACCTGCCACGTCTCCGCGAGGCTGGCGATCTTCGTCAGGCCGCTGATGCCGCCGACGTGGCAGACGTCGGGCTGGATCACCGCGGCGGCACGGGCGGCCAGCAGGTCGCGGAACTCCGCGCGCACGATCAGCCGCTCCCCGGTCGCGACCGGCGCCGGCGAGCGGCGCGCGACCTCGACCATGCCGGAGACGTCCTCGGGCTGGCAGGGCTCCTCGATGAACCACGGCCGCAGGTCGGCGAGCGCGTCGGCGTACATCAGCGCGCCGCGCGGCGTCGTGCGCCCGTGGAAGTCGACCATGATCTCGACCGCGTCGCCGACCGCGTCGCGGACCGCGCCCATCACCGCGCGGGCGTCGTCGAGCTGGGTGGTGGTCGGCAGCGGGCCGCCGACCGGGACCGCGAGGATCTTGACCGCGTCGAAGCCGTCGGCGACGCTCCTGCGCGCGGCGGCGGCGAAGCCCTCGCCGGTCGCGGCGCCGTAGACGACCGAGGCGTCGCCGGCGCCGAGGTGGTCGTACATCCGCACGCGGTCACGCACGGCGCCGCCGAGCAGCTGCCAGACGGGAACGCCGAGCAGCTTGCCCTTGATGTCCCACAGCGCCTGGTCGATGCCGCTGATCGCCGACATCGTGACCGCGCCGCCCTTGAAGAACGGGTGGCGGTACTGCGACTGCCACAGGTGCTCGATCCGCGTCGGGTCTCTCCCGCGCAGCAGCGGCGCGAGGTCGCGCAGGGCGCCGACGACCGCCTGCGTCTTCCATTCGAGCGTCGCCTCGCCCCAGCCGACGAGGCCGGGCTCGCTCGTCGTGATCTTCACGAACACCCAGTTGCGCAGCTCCGCGCCCACGACGACGGCGTCGACGTCGACGATCCGGACGTTCGTGGTGGCGAGCTCGCCGTCGAGCAGTTCAGCCGGCGAATCGTGCACCGAGACCTCCATCCACCGGCAGCTCGGCGCCGGTGATCGCGCTTGCAAGATCCGAGAGCAGGAAGGCGATCGCCCCTCCCACCTCGGCGGGCTCGGCGATGCGGCCGAGCGGGTGGACCGAGAGCACCTCGGCCTCCGCCGCGGCGGCGTCGTCCTGGCGGGCGAGCCACTCCTCCACCAGGCGCGTGCGCGTCCAGCCGGGGCTGACCGCGTTGACGCGGATCCCGTCGGACGCGAGGTCGAGCGCGAGGCTGCGGGTCAGCCCGACGAGGCCCGACTTCGCCGCCGCGTACGGGAACATGCCGGCGGTCGTCAGGCGCGCGTGCAGCGACGCGACGTTGACGACGCTCGCGCCGTCGGCCGCGCGCAGGTCGGCGAGCGCGTGCTTGAGGCACAGCCATGCGCCGCGCAGGTCGACGGCGAAGGCGCCGTCCCACTCCTCGACGGTCATCCTGCCCGCGTCGAAGTAGGTGTTGACGCCGGCGTTGTTGACGAGCGCGCCGATCGGGCCCAGGTCGGCGCGGACGCGCGCGAGCGCGTCTCGGACCGAGCCCTCGTCGGCGACGTCGGCGCGGACGCCGAGCGCGGTCGCGCCGGCGTCGCGCAGCTGCGCGACGGTCGCCTCCAGCCGCGCGGCGTCGACGTCGAGGCCGGCGACGCGCGCGCCGCGCTCGGCGAGCAGGCGCGCGGTCGCGGCGCCGATGCCGTCGGCCGCACCGGTCACGACGACGACGCGGTCGCGCAGGCCGGGCAGGCTCACGGCGCCTCCCCGGCCGGCACGACGACGACCTTGCCGCGGCTCTCGCCGGCGGCGAGCCGGTAGGCCGCGTCGATCTCCTCCAGCGAGAAGGTGTCGCTGACGATCCGCTCGGGCCGCATGCCCCAGCGCACGAGGTCGCGCGTCAGCTGCTCCATTCTCTGCAGCGACGTGACCCACGAGGCGTGGATCGTCACCTGCTTGTGCAGCAGCGCGTCGGAGACCTCGGTCTCGAGCGTGCCGCCCTCGCCGACGAGCGAGATCCGGCCCCACTCGGCGATCGCGTCGATCGCGAGCCTGCGGCCGGGCGCCGAGCCGGAGCAGTCGATCGCGGTCGAGACGCCGCGGCCGCCGGTCTCCCGCGCGACGGCGTCGAGCGCCTCGTCGGCGTCGACGACCGCGTCGAAGAGCCCGAGCGAGCGCGCCCACTCGCGCCGCAGCGGGCTGCGCTCGACGCCGACGATCCGTCGCGCGCCGAGGCCGCGGCCGAGCATCCCGGCCGCGAGGCCGACCGGCCCGAGGCCGACGGCGAGCAGGTCGTCGGCGCCGCTGACGGCGAGCCGCAGCAGGCCCTCGTAGGCGGTGCCGACGCCGCAGGCGATCAGCGCGCCGTCGACGAACGACAGCTCCTCCGGGAGCGGGATCAGCGTCGACTCCTCGGCCAGCAGGAAGCCGGCGTGGCCGCCGTCGCGCTGCCAGCCGTACGCCTCGCGGTGGCGCTCGTCGGCGCAGCTGATCATCTGCCCGGCGCGGCAGTTCGCGCACTGCCCGCACCCGGCGATGTGGTAGACGAGCACGCGGTCGCCGGGGCCGAAGCGGCGGCAGCCGGGCCCGGCCGCGAGCACCGTCCCGGCCGGCTCGTGGCCGGCGACGACGCCGCGGTAGGCGGGGCCGTCGACGCCCTTGTGGGTCTTGTGCTCGCGGTAGATGTAGCCGATGTCGCTGCCGCAGATGCCGGAGGCCTCGACGCGCAGCAGCAGCTGGCCGTGGCCCGGCGCCGGCACCGGCAGCTCTCTGAGGACCGCGGTCGAGTCGCCCGGCAGGTAGGCGCCGCGCATCGTCGCGGGGGCGGTCGCGGGGGCGGTCATGCCTCCCTCCCCGCCGTCGGGGAGCGGCGCGCGACCAGCAGGTTGATCACGACCGCGCCGACGATGATCACGCCGCGCACGACGTCCTGGAAGAACGGGTCGACGCCGAGCAGCACGAGCCCGTTGCCGATCAGCGTGATGAAGATGACGCCGAGGAAGGTGCCCAGCAGCGAGCCGCGGCCGCCGGCGAGCGCCGTGCCGCCGATGACGACGGCGGCGATCACGTCGAACTCGAGGCCGCCGGCGGCGCCGCCGTTGCCGGAGCCCAGCCGCGCGGCGAGCAGCAGGCCGGTCAGCGCCGACAGGAAGCCGGTCGTCGCGAACAGCGCGATCCGCACGCGCTTGAGGTCGATGCCGCTGAGGCGGGCCGCGTTCGCGTTGCCGCCGATCGCGAAGACCGAGCGGCCGTAGGCCGTCCGCTTCGCGATCACGGCGAAGAGGACGAACAGGACGACCATGATGATCGCCGGCGTCGGGATGCCGGCGATGTCGCCGCCGAGCGTCTCGAAGAAGCCGTTCTCCGGCAGCGGGACCGGCAGCGCCTCGGTGATCTGCTGGCCGAGGCCGCGCAGCACGCTCCAGAGGCCGAGCGTCGCGATGAACGACGGCACGGCGAGGTAGGCGCGCAGGCCGCCGGCGAGCGCGCCGAGCGTCGTGCCGAGCGCGAGCGTCAGCGCGACCGCGAGCGGCACCGACAGCCCCCACTCGGAGGTCGCCTTCGCGAGGATCACCGACGCGAACGCGACCGCCGGGCCGATGCTGATGTCGATCTCGCCGGCGATGATCACGAGCGTCACGCCGGTCGCGGCGATGCCGACGGTCGCGGCGTCGCGCAGGATCCCGAGCTGGTTGTCGGAGGTCAGGAAGCCGTCGGCGGTCATGCCGAGGACGGCGAAGAGGATCGCGATCGCGCCGAGCAGCCCCAGCTCGTTGAGGCGCTGGCCGGTCGCGATCCCACCGCGTCCGCGCGTCTTGCCGCCGCCGGGACGGGACAGCGCGGGACCGGTGGTCACGGTGTCAGGGGTCGACATTCGATGCACCTACGTGTGTTCGGTGATGGTGTCCGCGACGATGGCGTCGAGACTGAGGTCGGGCGCCCGGTGCTCGGCGGCGACGCGGCCGCCGCGCAGCACGAGGACGCGGTCGCAGACGAGCGGAAGCTCCTCCAGCTCGCTGGAGACGAAGACGATCGCCGCGCCCTCGGCGGCGAGGTCGCGCGCGAGGCGGTAGATCTGCGCCTTGCTCTCGACGTCGACGCCGCGCGTCGGCTCGTCGAGCAGCAGGATGCGGCTGCCGGCGTGGAGCCAGCGGCCGATCACCGCCTTCTGCTGGTTGCCGCCGGAGAGGCTGCCGATCGGGAGGTCGATCCGCGCGGTCTTGATGTCGAGCCGCGCGCGCAGCTCCTCGGCGGCGCGCCGGACGGCGTCGAGCGAGATCAGCGGGCCGCGGCCGGCGCGCGGGAAGCGCGCCAGCACGATGTTCTCGTCGACGCCGAGCTCGGGCACGATCCCGTCGGCCTTGCGGTTCTCGGGCGTCATGCCGACGCCGAGCGCGAGCATCCGCGCCGGCGTCGGGCGGGCGATCGGCTCGCCGTCGATCGCGATCTCGCCGCGCTCGGCCTGCTCGAAGCCGGCGATGCAGCGGACCAGCTCGGTGCGGCCTGCGCCCTGCAGCCCCGCGATCCCGAGCACCTCGCCGCGCCGCAGCTCGAGGCTGACGTCCTCGAGCTTCGGCGCCAGGGCGAGGTTGCGGAGCGACAGCACGACGTCGCCCGGCTCGTGGCCGGAGCGGACGTCGGCGGCGACGGCGGAGGCCTCGGCGGCGGCGTCGCCGAGCATCAGCCGGACGATCTCCTGCGTCGTGGCGGCGCCGAGGTCGACGGTCTCGATCAGGCGCCCGTCGCGCATGACGGTCGCCGAGTCGGCGATCCGCCGGATCTCGTCCATGCGATGGCTGACGTACATCACCGCGACGCCGCGCTCGGCGATCCGTCTGACCGCCTCCAGCACGATCGCGACCTCGCGCGAGGCGAGCGCGCTCGTCGGCTCGTCGAGGATCAGCAGCCGCGGATCGCTGCGCATCGCGCGCGCGATCTCGACCATCTGCTGCTCGGCGAGCGTGAGCGCCCCGACCTCCGCACCGGGGTCGATCTCGACCCCGAGCGCCCGCAGCGCCTCGGCGGCGTCGCGGCGCATGCGCCGGTGGTCGACGGCCTGCAGGCGGGTGCGCGGCCAGGCGCCGAGGCCGAAGTTGTCGGCGACCGACATCTCCGGCACGAGGCTCAGCTCCTGGTAGACGGTCGCGACGCCGCGCGCGGCGCTCTCGCGGATGCCGCCGCCGGCGAGCGGCCGGCCGCCGATCTCGACCGTCCCCTCGTCCGGCGTCTCGACGCCGGAGAGGAGGCGGATCAGGGTCGACTTGCCGGCGCCGTTCTTCCCGAGCACCGCCCGCACCTCGCCCGGCCGGACCGAGAAGCTGACGCGCTCGAGCGCGGTGACGCCGCCGTAGCGCTTGGTGACGTCGCGGGTCGACGCGACCGGCGCCGCGTCGGTGGTGCTCGGGAGCGCGCTCACGGCAGCCCGTTCGCGTGGACCTTCAGCCACTCCTCGACCTCCGCCGGTCTGTCGGCGCGGAAGACGCGGATCGGCACGGGGACGATCTTGTCGGCCGGCTCTCTGCCGGAGGCGGCGTCGAGCACCAGTCTGTAGGCGGTCTCGCCCATCGTGCGACCGGAGATGTCGACGTCGGCCTTGAGGATTCTGCCGTCGAGCAGCTCTCTCGCCAGCTCGGTCGTCATGTCGCTGCCGAAGACGACGACGTCGCCGACGCGCTTGGCCGCCTCGACGGCCTTGACGGCGCCGGCGGTGGCGCCGCCCGACTCGCCGAAGAAGGCGTCGATGTCGCGGTTGGCGTTGAGCATGTTCTGGGCGACGGAGATCGCCTTGTCCTCGGTCGTGCCGGACTGGTTGGCGACGATCTCGGCGCCGGGGATCCGTCTGCCGAGCGCCTCCTCGAAGCCCTGGCGGCGCAGCTTGCAGACCTCGAACTGCTCGCAGTTGACGACGCCGATCTTCGGCGCGTCGTTTCTCTCCTGCTCGAAGTAGTCGGCGGCGGCCTCTCCGAGCATCGCGCCGAACTCGACCGGATCGCCGACGGCGTAGGCGAAGACGTGCTCCTCGAGCGCGTCTCTTCTGATGCAGGTGTTGTAACAGATGACCGGAATCCCGGATCTTGCGGCGAGGCGGATCGCGGGCACCGACGCGGTCTCCGAGACGGCCGACACGACGATCGCGTCGGGCTTCGACGACGCCAGCGTCGAGATGAACGAGCTCTCGGCGGAGGCGTCGCCGCCGGCGTTGGACTGCGTCAGTCTCAGCTTGACGCCGTCGCGCTCGGCCGCCTGCTCGAAGCCGTACTTGACGCCGCCGTAGAAGCCCTGCGAATCGAGGAACATCGCGCCGACGCGCAGCTCGTCGGGGGCTCCGCCCGACGTCGTGCCGGCGCTGCCGCCGTCGTCGCTGGACCCGCAGCCGGCGACGCCGGCCAGCAGCGCAACCGAGGCGATCGCGGCTGCCGTGCGCCGGATGCCGGGGGTTCCGATTCTCATCCTCCTGCTCCTCCTCTTCGAAAGCCCGGCGGGGGCCGGGCATGACGTTGAACGGCGCGCACTCTGGCGAGTGGCGACCCCGATGTCAAGATATTTTCATATTACATCTCAAGTGGTACAGTGCCGGGCCATGGGAGCGAGCGCCCCTCCGGGGGAATCAGCGAGAGGGAACGGCGGCGCCGCCGCGACGCGCGCGACGACCGCCTACGCGCTGCGCGGACTCCACGGCCAGGTCGTCGACGCGCTCGGCCACCGCATCGTCGCGGGGGAGCTGAGCGCCGGTCAGACCTTCGACCTCGTCGCGCTCGAGCGCGACCTCGACGTCAGCCGCACCGTGCTGCGCGAGGCGCTCAAGGTGCTGGCGGCCAAAGGGCTCGTCGACGCGCGCCCCAAGCGCGGCACCTTCGTGCGGCCGCGCGCCGACTGGAACCTCTTCGACCCCGACGTGCTGCGATGGGAGTTCGCGGCCGGGCCGTCGAGGCTGTTCGCCGCGCTCGCCGAGGTGCGCGGGATCGTCGAGCCGGCGACCGCCCGGCTTGCCGCCGACCGCCGCACCGACGCCGACCTGCGGGCGCTCGACGCCGCCTTCGAGACGATGGCGAGCGCCGACGACGCCGGCGACGCCCGCGCGGTCGTCGAGGCCGACATCGCATTCCACCGCTCGCTCGCGCACGCCAGCCACAACGAGCTGCTGCTGCCGATCCAGGAGGTCGTGCTCGTCGGCCTGCGCGCCCGCGACGTCGTCGTCCACGCGAGCCGCTCGCCGACGAGCCGCGGCCTGCGCCTCCACGCCGCCGTGATCGACGCGGTGCGGGCGCAGGACGCCGACCGCGCCGAGGCCGAGATGCGCGCGCTGCTCGCGATCGCCGTGCGCGACAGCGAGCGCGCGGCCGACTGAGCGGCCCGGCGCGCGTCAGCGGGCGCGGCCGACCGAGCCGACGGTCACGCTCAGCGATCCCAGCCGGAGACGACCGCGCGCAGGCCGGTCGCGCCGGTGGTGACGTTCGGGGCGCCGTCGGGGCAGGAGTTCGACGCCACGAACGTGCCGCCCGGCGCGCCAGCGGTGTAGACGGTGACGATCTTGCCGAAGGTCGCGGTGAACGCGATCCGCAGCATCGCCGTGTCGCCCGCGCGCACCGGGATCGCGGCGAACGCGAAGGTCGTGTCGCCGGCGGCGGCCGCGGTCGCGGCGGCGCGCTGGTGGCCGTTGACGTGCAGCGTGGCGTGGGCGGTGACACGATCGTCGGGGTCGATCTGGACCAGGGCCCGGTCGATCGAGGCGACGCCGGCCGGCACGGCGAACGTCTGCGAGACGGTGCCGCCCGGCATCGACTCGGGCCGCCCGGGGTTGCCGCGGCAGATCGCGCGGCCGGCGTTGGCCGGCCCGTAGTTGTCGTACGGGTCGACCCGCCGCGGCGGTCTCGGCGGCGTCACGGGCGGTGGCTCGGGAGCCGGCGGCTCGGGCGCGGCCGGTGGGGCGGGGTCGGCCGGCGGGGCGGGGGCGGGCGCGGGCGTCGCGGCGGGCGGCGGCGCGGCGGGGAAGTCGTCGAGCGGCCGCGCCTGCACCGTCGGCCGCTCGCGGCGCGGGAGCCTCGTGCCCTTGACGCGGACCTTGACCGTGACGCCGCGCCGCGGCCGTCTGACGACGACCGTCACGTAGGTGCCGCCGCGGACCTTGCGCACCGTCAGCTTGATCCGGCGCGGTCTCCCACGCCGCGCCTTGCGGCCGCGCAGGTCGGCGATCACGCGCCCGCGCCGGTCGCAGACGACGATCGAGGCGACGTCGATCGTGGCGCGGTCGCTGACCCAGCTGGTGACGAGCTCGATCGCCGCCCGGCCGCCGAACGAGAAGGTCAGCGGCCGGCTGCTGCGGCCCTGCCGTCTCAGCGCGACCGTCCGGCGCGTGGCGACGGTGGTGCAGTCGAGCAGCGCGTCGATCTCGTTGAAGACCGACTGCAGGCGGCTCGCCTGCAGCGCCGCGCCGTCGCGGCCGGTGCGGTCGAGCGGGAAGTAGGCGCCGCCGGTCTCGCGCGCGATCCGCTCGAGCGTCGCGGCGTCGGAGCCGGTGCGTGCCGGGCCGATCCCCAGCCCGACGACGTAGGTGCGCGGCCCGCCGACATGACCGTCGAGGTAGGCCCCGTCGTTGTGGCCGCCGTCGGTGAGGAAGATCCGCGCGTCGGCGGCCGGCTGCTGCTCGGCGGCGGCCGCGAACGCGGCGTCGTAGTCGGTCGATCCGCCGCTCCCCAGCCAGCCGTCGTCGTCGAGCGCGCCGAGCGCCGCCAGCATCGAGCCGCGCGCGCCGCCGACCTGCGCCGGCGCGAACAGCGAGCCGGCGTCCTCGCCGAACTCGACCGCCCCGACCGTCCGCTGCTGGCCGGTCGGCTTGGTCAGCAGCAGCTCGGTCGCGCGGCGGCGCAGGCCGAGCGGGTCGCTGCGCGCCATCGAGCCGGAGTCGTCGACGATCACCGCGACGTCGCCGGCCGCGACGCAGCCGACCGGGACCGCGGCCGCGCTCGCCGCCCCGCCGCCGGCGAGCGGCAGCGCCGCCGCCAGCAGGATGCCGACGAGCGCGCCGCGGAGGCGCCGTCCCCTGACGCTATGTCCCGGCACGCGGTCCATCGCGAAGCGGGCACCTTACCGCAGAGAACCGGTCTTTCGACGCACCTCGCCGGGGATCGATGCGCCCGCGCCGACGGCGCGACCGTGCGGACAGCGCGCAACGCGCGCCGGGGAGCGCGCGGCGAGGGCGGCGGCGCGAGCCCGCGCCGTGCGGCGCGGGCTCGGATCGTCGCCCCCCGCCTCAGCGCACCACGCGCACGCGCTGCGTGAAGCTGCGCGCTCTGGCGCCCTGGGGCGTCACGACGGTGCGGACCGTCAGCGTCGCTCTGCGCAGCTTCGCGAGCCGCGCGCGGAGCTTCGCGCCGGCGCGCACCGTCACGGCGACGTCGCCGGCCTTGCGCGCCTTCTTGGAGGCGCTGCCGAGCCGCGCGCCGCGGCCGAGCTTCAGCGTGCGGGCGGTCGCCTTGTCGGTCGTCACCGTCACCTTGACCGTGCAGCGCGCGGCGCAGCGGTAGCGGACCGTCAGGCCGCGCTTGGCGAGCGCCGCGGCCTTCGCCTTCGCGGCGAGGCGCGGCTTGACCGCGCTCGGCCCTCCTCTTCTCTGCGGCGGTCCCGGCTGGTCGGGCGGGCCGGGCTGGTCGGGCGGGCCGGGCCGGTCGGGCGGCGGCGGCTCCTCGCGCGGCCCGGGGTTGACGTCGGCCGGACCCCAGTCGGGCTGGCTGCCGCCGGCGATCGTCAGCCGCGGCTGGGCGCCCTCGCACGTGCCCGCCTGCCCCATCGTCCAGATGCCGTCGGGCGCGCCCCACGCGAGCGCGTTGCCGTCCGTCCCCCAGCTCGGCCCCGACAGCCCGTCGAGCTCGCCGATCGAGCAGATCGCGGTCGTGCCGATTCTCGACGGCCAGCCGGCGAGCACGTCGCCGACGGTGTCGTACGTGACGATCGTTCTGTTGGCGCCGTGGCCGCGGACCGCCACGACCCGCGTCCCCTGCCGGTTGACCTCCGGATCGCTGAGGTCGGTCTCGAGGTCGGTCAGCCAGTTTCTCTCGACCTCCTGGCCCTGGTCGTGGATGTTGACGTGCCACAGGTAGCCGCCGGAGGTCAGCAGCCGCGTGTTCGTCACCCACGAGGGGAAGGCGTTGTAGAGGTTGCCGGGCAGTCTGTTGCCCGCGGCGTCGACGAAGCCGGTCGCGGGGCGCGTCATGTCGGCGCCGCCGCCCTCGGCCTCGAACGAGACGAAGGTGTAGGCGATGCGGCTCCCGTCCGGCGAGATCGCGACCTGGATCGGCTTGCCGTCGATCGCGTGCGAGTAGCTGTTGCGCAGCGTCGGCGGGTCGATCTCGCGGATCACCGAGCCGTTCTGGCGCAGCAGCAGGATGCTGTTGCCGCGCGAGGCGGCGATCGTGCCGTCGTCGGCCTGCGAGACCGCGATGTACGGCAGGCCGGCGTTGCCGTCGCGGGTCACCTGGTACTCGCCCGAGCCGTCGGGGTTGGCGATCCAGACGTCGTTGCTCTTGAGGTAGGCGATCGAGTCGGCCGCGGCGGGCGCGCTCAGCGCCAGCCCGCCGGCGAGCGCGGCCGCTCCCGCCATCAGTGTGCGTCGCATCGCCCCAGCGTGGAGGAGGCCGGCGCGCGCCACATCGTGCGTTCGGCGCGGCCGGCTCTGCCGAACGTCGGACGCGGGCGCCGCGGCGGCGCCCGCGCGCTGGCGCGGCGGCGGGCTTCTGCCGCGGTGAGGCGCGCCGTCAGCCGGCCGTGAGCCCGCCGTCGATCACGAGCTCGGAGCCGGTGACGAAGGCGGCCGCGTCGGAGGCGAGGTAGAGCGCCGCCTCGGCGATCTCGTCGGGGCGGCCGAGCCGGCCGGCCGGCTGGCGCGCGACGAGCGCGGCGCGCGCGCCGGCCGGGTCGTCGGCGGCGTCGAGCAGCCGCCCGACCCACGGGGAGTCGACCGTCCCCGGACAGATGCAGTTGCAGCGGACGCCGGTGTCGGCGTATTGCACCGCGATCTGCTTGGTCAGCGCGATCACCGCGCCCTTGCTCGCGCAGTACGCGGCGCGGTCGCGCAGGCCGACCATGCCGGCGACCGAGGCGGTGTTGACGATCGCGCCCCGTCTCGCCGCGAGCATGTGCGGCAGCGCCGCCTTGACGCCGTGGAAGACGCCGGTGACGTTGACGGCGAAGACCCGCTCCCACTCCTCGAACGTGCAGCCGAGCACGTCCGTGGTCGAGCCGAGACCGGCGTTGTTGCAGAGCACGTCGAGGCGGCCGTGGCGCGCGACCGCGCCGGCGACGGCGGCCTCGACCGCCGCCCCGTCGGTCACGTCGAGCGCGACGCCCTCCGCGCCCTCCGGCACCCCGGACGGGTCGAGGTCGGCGCCGACGACGCGCGCCCCCTCCGCGACGAACCGCCGCGCCATCTCGCGGCCGATCCCCGAGCCGGCGCCGGTCACGAGCACGACGCGGTCGGCGAAGCGGGGCGCCGCCGGTGCGGCGGCTGGTGCGGATGCTGCGGTCATCTCTCGTCCTCTCTCGGTCGATCTGCCGGCGGGCCGGCGCTCAGGCGCCCCCGATCGCGCGCGACACCGCCGCGGCGGCCTCGCGCACGAGCGGCGCGACCCGCTCGGCCTCCTGCTCGGTGATGCGGGTCTCGGGGCCGGAGACCGACAGCGCGGCGACCGGTCTGCCGGCGTGGTCGACGATCGCCGCGCCGACGCAGCGGACGCCCGGCTCGTTCTCGACGTCGTCGACGGCGACGCCGCGCTCGCGCGTCCGTGCGAGGAGCGCCCGCAGCGCCTCCGGGTCGGTCGTCGTGCGGACGGTGCGCGGCTCGACGCCGGCGGCGAGCACCGCCTCGACGGTGGCGGCGTCGGAGCGCGACAGGATCGCGCGGCCGAGCGCGGTGGTGAGCGCGGGCTGCGTCGCGCCGACGCGCGACTGCATCCGCACCGCGTGGCGGCTGTCGACCTTCTCGATGTAGACGACCTCGGCGCCGGCCCGCCCGCCGATCCCGGCGAGCACGCCGAGATGGCAGGTCTCGCCGGTCGTCTGCGCCAGCTCGCGCATCACCGGCAGCGCCTCGCGGCGCAGGTCGACGCCGTCGAGGAAGCCGCCGCCGAGCGCGAGGCAGTGCGGACCGAGCGCATAGCTCCCGTCGTCGTGCAGGCGGGCGAGCCGCGCGTCGAGCAGGCTCGCGAGCAGCCGGTGGGCGGTCGGCTTCGAGAGGCCGGTCGCACGGGCGAGGTCGGCGAGCGTCGCGCCGCCCGGCCGCGCGAGCAGCTCGTCGAGCAGCGCGATCCCCTTCACGAGCGCCTTCGCCTCGCCGGTGCGCCGGGTGTCGGTGGTGTCGGTGGTCGCCATCGGGGGAGCAGCGGCGTTTTGGGGGTGCATATCACCCCCAAAACGCCATTCCTCGGCGCAGCAGCGCGCCGAGCACAGTTTGGAACGGTGTTCTAAAGTACCGGACCATGACCGCCGACACCACCCCGGGGCTCGTCACCGTCGGCGAGAGCCTCGCGCTGCTGACGACGCGCGAGCCCGGCCGCCTGCGCCATGCCCACGAGCTGCTGCTGAGCGTCGGCGGCGCCGAGTCGAACACCGCGATCGGCGTCCGCCGCCTCGGTGCGCCGGCGACCTGGATCGGGCGCCTCGGCGACGACGAGCTGGGCGAGCTGATCGCCCGCACGCTGCGGGCCGAGCAGGTCGCCGTCGCCGCGACCGCCGATCCGCAGGCGCCGACCAGCCTGATGCTGAAGGAGCGCGCGAGCGCCGCCGGGGCGCAGGTCTCCTACTACCGCGCGACCGGCCCCGGCGCGCGGCTGCGGCCGGACGACCTCGACGCGGCGGCGATCGCGGAGGCCGGCGTCCTCCACCTCACCGGCATCACGCCGGCGCTGTCGCCGTCGGCGCGCGCGACCGTCGAGGCGGCGATCGAGCTGGCGCGCGACGCCGGCGTCGCCGTCTCCTTCGACGTCAACCTGCGCACGAAGCTGTGGAGCCCGGCCGACGCGGCGCCGGTCCTGCTCGAGCTGGCCGCCCGCGCCGACCATCTCTTCGTCGGCGCCGACGAGGCGGCTGCGCTCGGCTGGCCCGGCGACCCGAGCGCGCTCGGCGCCTGGCTGCTGGCGCGCGGGCCGCGTATCGTCGTCGTCAAGCTCGGCGCCGACGGCGCGCTGGCGGTGACCGCCGACGGCGAGCTGCCGGTCCCGCCGGTGCCGGTCGAGGCGGTCGACCCGGTCGGCGCCGGCGACGCCTTCGCGGCCGGCTACCTCGCCGAGCTGCTCGCCGGCCGCCCGCTGCCCGAGCGGCTCGCGACCGCCGCCGCCTGCGGCGCCTTCGCCTGCACCGGGCGGGGCGACTGGGAGGCCTTTCCCACCCGCGCCGAGCTGGCACGGCTCGGCCGACCTGAGGAGGTCGTGCGATGAGCCACGTCGACACCGAGACCGCGACGATCGCCTCGCTCCAGCAGCGCGGCGTCGTCGCCGTGATGCGCGCCCCCGATCCTGAGCTGGTCGTCACCGCCGGCCGGGCGCTCGCCGACGGCGGCGTGACCGCGATCGAGGTCACCTACACCGTCCCGCGCGCGGCCGAGGCGATCGCCGCGCTCGCGGAGGACCCGCGCCTGCTCGTCGGCGCCGGCACGATCGAGACCGCAGAGCAGGCACGCGAGGCGCTCGCCGCCGGCGCCCGCTACCTCGTCAGCCCCCACCGCTGCGACGCCGCGATCGACGTCGCCGCCGAGGCCGGGCTGCCGGCGATCCCCGGTGTCTGGACCCCGACCGAGGTCGCGGTCGCGGCCGAGCGCTGCCGGCTGCTGAAGCTGTTCCCGGCGACGATCGGCGGCGTCGACCTGCTGAAGGTCCTGTGCGCGCCGTTCCCGCGGATCGCCTTCATGCCCTCCGGCGGCGTCACCGCCGACAACCTCGGCGACTGGCTGGCGGCCGGCGCGACCTGCGTCGGCGCCGGCGGCGACCTCGCCCCGGCCGACGCGATCATGCGCGGCGACGCCGACGAGCTGACGCGCCGCGCCCGCCGCTGGAGCGACGCGCTGGCGGCGGCGCGGGAGCGGTCGGGCGCGGGCACGGGCTCGGCCACCACCGCGAGCGCGGGCGCGGGCGGCGGGGCGAGCACGGATCCGGCCACCGCCGCGAGCGGCGGGCGCGGCGACGGCGCCGCGACCGCCGACCCGCTGCCTGGCGCCCACGGCGCCGAGCCGGCCGACGGAGCCTGAGCGATGGCGCTCCACCGCCTTCGCCGCAACCACGGCGCGCGCGTGAGCGAGGCCGAGGTCGACGGGATGGCGCTCGTGACGCTCGAGAACGAGCCGCTGCGCCTGACCGTCCTTGCCGGCAAGGGCGCCGACGTGATCGAGCTGCTCTACAAGCCGCTCGACCTCGACCTCTGCTGGGCGCGCGAGCAGCCGCTCGCCAACCCGGCGCGCCGGCCGCCGAGCGGCCACGACGACGTCGCCACCTACCTCGACTGGTATCCCGGCGGCTGGCAGGAGGTGCTGCCGAGCGCCGGCGCTCCCTCCGCGCATGCCGGCGCCGCCTTCGGCCAGCACGGCGAGGCCCACCTCGCGCCATGGGACCACGAGATCGTGACCGACACGCCGGCCGAGGTCGCGGTCCGCTTCCGCGTCCGCCTGCGCCGGCTCCCGCTGCTGCTGGAGCGGACGATGACGCTGCGCGCCGGCGAGCCGGTCGTGCGGGTGCGGGAGCGGCTCGTCAACGAGGGCGCCGTCGAGCAGCGCGCGATGTGGGGCTGGCACGTCGTCTTCGGCGCGCCGTTCCTGGAGCCGGGGATGCGGATCCGCCTCCCCGACGGCACCCGCGTCCTCCCCCACCCCGACGACGTCGCCCTCGGCGGCCGCCGCATCGACCCCGGCGACGGCGCCCCCTTCGCCTGGCCGCTCGCACGCGCCGCCGCCCGCCTGCGACCGGCCGCCGGCGCGTCGCACGGCGCGGGTGAGCCGCTCGACCGCCCGGCGGCGCCGCCGGGCCCCGGCGCGTCACGCGCGGCCGCCGCCGGCGAGCCGCTCGACCGCCCGGCGGCGCCGCCGGGCCCCGGCGCGTCACGCGCGGCCGCCGCCGGCGAGCCGCTCGACCTCTCCGTCATCCCGCCGCGCGGCGAGCCGAGCGAGATGCTCTACCTCGACGTGCCGGAGGGCTGGTACGAGCTCGGCCGCCCCGGCAAGCCGGCGTTCCGGCTCGACTGGGACCGCGCGACGCTGCCGTGGCTGTGGCTGTGGCAGGAGCTCGGTGCGACCGACGGCTGGCCGTGGTTCGGCGACGCCTGGGTCGTCGGCCTCGAGCCCTGCTCCAGCCAGCCGACCAACGGCCTCGCCGAGGCGGTCGCGAACGAGACCGCGCTGCGCCTCCCGCCGCGCGCCGAGCGCACGCTCGCCTGGAGCGCGACCGTCCTGCCGGACGGGCTCTCCGCCTGACCGGCGCCGCATTGGCTCTCCGCACGTCATCAGCACGTGCGGAAAGCCAATGCGCGGGCGCCGTCAGCCGCTGCGCTGGCCCGGCAGCTCCAGCCCGGCGGCGCCGACGGCGGCGCGGGAGAGGTGCCAGCGGCCGAGGTTGGCGACGAACAGCTCCTCGCCGCGGAAGGCGCAGTTGGTCGGGTGGCAGAGCACGTGCGCCGTCGGGTCGTCGAGCAGCAGCTCGAGCCCCGCGCCGCCGCCGGGCTCGCTCGGCGCTACACCGCGCCCCGTGCCGCCGCCGGCCGCGCTCCGCGCCTCGCCGCGCGCGCCGCCGCCGGGCTTGCTCGGCGCCACACCGCGCGCGCCGCCGCCGGGCTCGCTCCGCGCCACGCCGCCCGCGCCGCCGCCGGCCACGCTCCGCGCCACGCCGCCGCCCACCTCGCCGGCGACACCGCCGCGCGGGTCGTGGCGGTAGACGCGCGACGGCTCGTAGCAGGCGATGTACAGCCGCCCGTCTGCGTCGAGCGCGATGCCGTCGGGGAGCGCGCCGGGCGTCTCGACGACCGGCTCGGCGGCGCCGGCGGAGCCGTCGGCGGCGATCGGCACGCGCACGATCCGCCGCGCCCACGTCTCGGCGACGTAGAGCGCGTCGCCGTCGGCCGACAGCGCCATCCCGTTGGCGAAGTCGAGCGGCCCGGGATGCCACGGCTCGGCGTCGCCGCCGTCGAGCGCGACCCGCCAGATCGCGACCCCCGGCTCGGCGATCGCCCGGCTGTCGGAGAGGTAGAGGCAGCCGCGCCCCGGGTCGACGACGGCGAAGTTCGGCGTCGCCATCGCGCCGCCGGCGTCGGCGAACCGCTCGATCGCGCCGCTCGCCAGCTCGACCCGGAACAGCGCCCGCTCGGCGAGGTCGCAGGCGTAGAGGAAGCCCTGCCCGTCGAGCGCGACGCCGAGCACGAAGCCGCCGGTCGAGGCGACCTGCTCGATCGCCGAGCCGTCGGCCGCGATCCGGTAGATCTCCCCGCGATCGCCACCGCACCACGCGTTCCCGTCGGCGTCGAAGGCGACGCACTCGGGATGGCTGAGCCGCACCGGCCCGGTCGTCGCGTCGAAGAAGACCTCGGCGTCGAACAGCGGGGCGCCGACGCCCGCCGACGCGCCCGCGGCGCCGGCGGCCGCGCTCGGCCCACCGACGCCCGCCGACCCGCCCACGCCGCCGGCGGCCGCGCTCGGCCCACCGACGCCCGCCGACGCGCCCGCGGCGCCCACGTCCCGCGCCGCGCCGCCCGCGCCCGCGCTCATCTCGCTCGCCCCGCTCATCGCGGCAGCTCCACGGCCGCCTTCGCCAGCAGGCCGCCGTCGACGCGCAGCTCGGCGCCGGTCACGAAGGCGGCGTCGTCGCTGGCGAGGTAGGCGATCGCCGCGGCGACCTCGGCGGTCGTCGCGACGCGGCCGAGCGGATGGGTCGAGCCCCACTGGGCGACCATCGCGTCGGCCGTCTCGCCGCCCTTGAAGAGGTCGGCGGCCCAGCGCAGCATCGGCGTGTCGACGGAGCCGGGCGCGACCGCGTTGACGCGGATCCCCTCGGCGGCGTGGTCGAGCGCCATCGCCCGCGTCAGCGTGCTGATCGCGCCCTTGGAGGCGGCGTAGGCGGCGACGCCCTGCTGGGAGGCGGTCGCCTGCACCGAGGAGACGAGCACGACGGCGCCGCCGCCGCGCTCGCGCAGCGCCGGCAGCGCCAGCCGCCCGACGCGGTGGATGCCGCCGACGTTGACGTCGAAGACCTCCTCCCACGTCTCGCGGTCGGTCGCCTCGAGCGTGCCGTAGCGCTGCACGCCGGCCGAGTAGACGAAGACGTCGAGACCGCCGAAGCGCTCGCGCGCGGCGGCCAGCAGCGCCTCCGCGAACCCGTCGTCGCGCACGTCGCCGGCGACCCCGGCGACCGCGCCGGACCCGCCCGGCGCGGCGGCGGCGACCGTCTCCACCGCCGCCTCCACCGACGCCGCGTCGTGCCCGCCGAGCACGACCCGCGCGCCCTCGGCCGCGAGCCGCTCGGCCGCCGCCAGCCCGATCCCGAGCGAGCCGCCGACGACGAGCGCGACGCGCCCGTCGAAGCGCGGGGCGACCTTCCCGCCCCCGTCCGCAGCAGGCGCGCTCATGCGATCGCGTCTCCCGTCTCGGGGTCGAACAGCTGCACGGCGCCGGGCTCGACGACGACCTCGACGCGGTCCTCGACGCGCACGCGGCTGTCGGCGCCGAGACGCGCGACGACGGCGACGCGGTCGAGCTCCTCCTCGCCGACCTCGCGCTCGACCTCGTCGGGGGCGACGTCGTTGGCGTGCGCCCACGTCGCCTTCGGCAGCGCTCTGAGGCCGTCGAGGTGGAAGTAGACGAGCACGTCGGAGCCGAGCGCCTCGCGCACCGCGACGACGCCGCGCAGCGTCCGCCCGGCCGCGGCCGCGCCGCCGCCGTCGCCGAGCGCGGCGTCGGCGGTCCGCTCGGGGCGTATGCCGACGACGACGTCGCGCCCGGCGAAGCGGGCATGCTGCGGCCGCCGCTCGCTCTCGGCGAGCCGCAGCTCGCAGTCGCCGACCGCGAGCGTCGCGCCGTCGTCGCCGAGGCGGCCGGCCATCAGGTTCATCGGCGGCGATCCGGTGAAGGAGGCGACGAACATGTTGGCCGGGCGGCGGTAGATCTCCTCCGGCGGCGCGAGCTGCTGGAGGTAGCCCTTGCGCATCACCGCGACCCTGTCGCCGAGCGTCATCGCCTCGACCTGGTCGTGCGTGACGTACAGGGTCGTGACGCCGAGCTCGCGCTGCAGCTCGGCGATCCCCGCGCGCATCTGCACGCGCAGCTTCGCGTCGAGGTTCGACAGCGGCTCGTCCATCAGGAAGGCCTGCGGCTCGCGCACGATCGCGCGCGCCATCGCGACGCGCTGCCGCTGGCCGCCCGACAGCTGGCGCGGCTTGCGCCCCAGGTGCTCGTCGAGCCCGACGACCTTCGAGATGCGGCGGACCTTCTCGTCGCGCTCGGCCTTCGGCACCTTCGCCAGCTTCAGCGGGAAGGCGATGTTGTCGTAGATCGACATGTGCGGGTAGAGCGCGTAGCTCTGGAAGACCATCGCGATGTCGCGCTCGCCCGGGTCGAGGTGGTTGATCACCTGGTCGCCGATCGAGATCGTGCCGCCGCTGATCTCCTCCAGCCCGGCGACCATCCGCAGCGCGGTCGTCTTGCCGCAGCCGGAAGGGCCGACGAGCACGAGCAGCTCGCCGTCGGCGACGTCGATCGAGAGGTCCTTGACGGCGTGGGTGCCGTCGGCGTAGACCTTCTCGACGTCGGCGATCGTGACGGATGCCATCGTCAGCCTCCTTCTCTAGAAGCGGACCCGCAGCGACTGGATCGCGCGGGCGCCGAGCGGGACGGTGACGGCGCCGTCGCGCAGCTCGAGCGGCGTGGCGGCGTCCTCCTCCAGCACGGACGTCGGGTGGACCGATCTCGGCACGGCTGCCGTGAAGCGGACGGTCACGTCGCGGGCCGCGCCGCGCTGGTCGTGGAGACGCACGACGATGCCGTCGCCGTCCTCGGCCAGCTTGCTCGCGACCTCGACGCCGTCGTCGTCGACCGCGAGGAACTGCCCCGACGCGGGCGCGCCGTCGCGGCGGATCCAGTCGCGCAGCACCAGCGGCGGCGTCGCGACGGCGGCGGCGAAGCGGGTCGCGGCCGCGTCGTCGCAGCCGCCGGCGTGGGTGGTGAGCCGGTAGCGGAGCGGGATCTCGCCCTCCTGGAAGGCGCGGAAGTTGACGCTCCAGTGGTTGTTGAGCGCCCACGAGTAGATCGCCGGGCCCTCCGGCTCCAGCTCGTAGGCCGCCTTGCCGGTCGTGATGCCGCCGAGCTGCGCCAGCGGCGCGTCGAGCGGCACGACGGTGACGCCGCGCTCGCCGTCGGAGACGTCGACCCAGCGGCGCAGCGGGTACCAGTCGCGGACGGAACCGTTGAGCTGGTCGACGTTCGGGGTGCACGCGACGCCGTTGAGGTCGACGCGGAACTGGAGCGTTCCATCTGCGACACCGCTGTTGCCGCTGGAACGGATCTGTTCCACGCCGTCCGCGACCGTCCCGCCCGCAGCGGCCGCGTTCCCGCCGGAACCGCTCTGTCCCAGCGCGAACGGGAAGGCCACGTAGACCGACTCGGGATCGTGGACCGGCTGCTTGTCGAGCGCCCAGTCGACGTGCAGCGCCTTCTCGCCGCTCGTCAGCGCGTAGGTGCAGGTCGCGCCGTGGACGCCTTCGGCCTCGATCGTCACGTCGATCGCGACGCGCCCGCCGCCGATCCGCGGCGTTCCGACCGTCACCTTCGACGGGGTCGCGTAGCGCAGCGGCACGTCCCGCGGCCAGACGCCGAAGTCCCAGTCGGAGAAGTTGTCGTCGAACAGCGCCGTGCGGTCGCCCTCGGTCCGCTCGTAGACGTACTGACCGGCGCGGTGGCCGTTCTGCTCGCCGGCGAAGTCGTGCTGCAGCGCCTTGTCGACCCAGCGCAGCAGGCCGCCGGTCGCCGGGTCGACCTCGACGAGGTAGTGCTCGTTCTCGATCGTCGCGCCGTCCGCCTTCAGATCCTTGGCCCGGTCGACGGCCGCCTCCTCGAAGGCGACCCACGCCCAGCCGTTGGCGGGCAGCTCGGCGCGCGCGACGCGCACCGTCTCCAGCGATCTGGCGCCGCCCCACGGCACGTCGCGCGGGAAGAACATGTCGAGCATGCCGCGCGGCGCGCCGCCGGCGCGCACCTCGGGCTCCTCGACGAGCACGGTGCGCGGCTCGGGCAGCGTGTTGATCACCAGCCACTCGCGCGCGCCGCTGTCCGGGAAGGCCTCGTCGTAGTCGAGGTCGCCGAGATTGAAGCGCGACTCGGCGCCCGGCCGCGCCTCGCGGGCGGCGAGCGTCGAGGCGGCGCGGGCGAGCACGTCGTGGGTCTCCATCGCGGCGCCGTAGGCGTAGCCGGACTTCTTGTTCCACTGCGCCTTGGTGAACAGCGAGTCGGGCCGCGCGACGGAGGCGAAGGCGCCCCAGGTGTGCTCGTCGTAGAGCGACATCTGCTCGTAGAGCGCGTCGATCCGCGCCGGGTCGACGCCGGCAACGGCGGCGCCGTCGGAGGCGAGCCAGGAGGCGATCGACTCGGCGGCCAGCAGCAGCTCGTGGGTGGTGCGGTTGAGGCCGGTCTCGTAGGCGCTGGAGGCGGCGCCGTCCGACCACCAGTCGCTCCAGTCGCCGCGCCACGTCGGCAGCTGGTCGCCGTGGCGCTCGCGCACGAGGCGGCCGAAGGCGCTCGGCGTCGTCAGCTCGATCCGCGGCGTGCGGCCGGCCGCGTTCCAGTCGCGCACGAAGTCGGACATGCGCTGCTCCGGCGGGCCGTTGTCGACCCGCATCGGATGGGTCGACTCGATGTAGAGGAAGTCGAACGGGTAGTCGGGGTCGGCCTCCACCCGCTTCAGCAGTGCGCCGAGGTCGCGCTGGACGTAGCGCTCGTCGACCAGCTTGACGACCGAGCGGCCGAACAGGTAGTGGAGGCCGTTCCAGGCGAGCACCCTGCCGCCGGCCGGCCCCTCCCACCAGAAGGCGCCCGGCAGCGGCTTGGGCGCTCGGCCGCGCATCTGGTTGATCGCCAGCGTCAGCGTCTCGACGCCGACGGCCGGGAGCAGGTCGGCGAACAGCCACGAGATGCCGTTGACGTCGTCCTGCATCGCGCTGCGGATCTCGAGGCCGAGGCCGTCGCGCAGCCGCCGCACCGGCAGCAGCGAGCGGATCATCTGCTCGACTCCCAGCAGCGGCGTGAGGTTGTACTGCATCGCCGCGACGTCCATCGCGCCGGCGGCGTTCCACTTCTTCAGCCGCTCGACGTCGGCCGGGTCGGCCTGCTTCAGCCAGCGCTCGACCGGGCCGGTCACCTCCAGCGTCCAGCGGAAGCGGGCCTCCTTGGGATACGACTGGGTCGCCTCGATCACGTCGAGCGCCTGCGTCACGTACTCGCCGAGCTGGCGGAAGCAGACGTCCTGATGGTCGGTGAAGCCGATGTCGGTGTGGGTGTGGTTGGCGACGTAGAGCGTCGTGATCTCGGGCATCTAGCGGGCTCCTCCTCGTGCCTGGACGGAGACGGCCCCATCGGCGCTCGGGTCGGCCCAGCGCTCGTTCGGGACCAGCGCGAACCAGCCCGGCCGGCCGGGATCGCGGTCGTAGGGATAGTTGCCGAGCCGCTCGTACAGCTCCGCGTACTCGGCGAGCTTGTCGCGGTCGAGTCTGACGCCGAGGCCGGGTCCGTCCGGCACCGGGATCGCTCCGTCGCGGTAGGTCATCTTGCCGCCGACGATGACGTCGTCGGCGAGGTGGTGGTAGTGGGCGTCGGCGGCGTAGGCGCCGCCGGGCAGCAGCGTGCCGAGGTGGAGCATCGTCGCCAGCTGCACGCCCAGCTCGCCGGAGGAGTGGACGCCGACGCCGAGCTGGAAGGTCTCGCAGACGGTCGCGGCGCGCAGCGTCTGGCGGATCCCGCCCCAGAAGGTCGTGTCGAGCAGGACGACGTCGACCGCCCGGTGCAGGACGTTGGAGGCGAGCTGCTCCATCGACGTGACGACGGTGTTGGTCGCGATCCGCATGTCGACGGCGGCGCGCACCTCCTCCAGCCCGCTGACGCCCCAGGTCGGGTCCTCGTAGTAGTCGTTGCGCAGCGGCTCGATCGCCTGGCCGAAGCGGATCGCCTGCTTGACGTCGAGCGCGCCGTTGGGATCGAAGCGCAGGTCGTCGTCGGGGAAGGCCTCCGCCAGCGCCTGGTAGCACTCCAGCTCGTAGTCGGGGTGGAAGACGCCGCCCTTCAGCTTGTGGACGGTGAAGCCGTGCTGCTGCTTGAGCTCGCGGGCGTGGGCGACGAGCTGCTCGGGCGTGCGCACCTCGCCGGCACCGGTCTGCTCGTTCGCGTAGCGGAAGAAGAGGTAGCTGGCGAACGGCACGTCGTCGCGCAGCCGGCCGCCGAGCAGGTCGTGGACCGGGACGCCAAGCGCCTGGCCGACGATGTCGAGGCAGGCGAACTCGATCGCCGCGTGGATCTGGACGCGGTTGTTGTAGAGCGAGGCGGTCGGGTTGCAGAGCTTGAACCAGAGCGCGCTGAGGTCGTAGGCGCGGTGGCCGACGAGCTGCGCTCTCAGCCCCTCGACGGCGAGCCTCGCGCTCTCGCCGCCGCCGCCGAGCTCGCCGAGCCCGATCAGGCCGTCGCTCGTCTCGACCTCGACGATCGTGCGGACGAACCGCCCCCAGTGCGCGCCGTTGCTGTGCCGCAGCGGGGCTTCGAGCGGCATCGTCACCGTCGTCGCCCGCAGGTCTGCGATTTCCAGGCTTTTCATGCGGTCCTTCCAGCATCGAGATCCAACGTGACGGTCAGCAGCTCCCCAGGCGCGATCGCGACACGCGCGCCGTCGCCGGCGCGGGCGGCGGCGTCGAGCGGGCGATCGCGGCCGAGGAAGTCGCCGATCCCGACCGCCGCGGCGGGCAGGTCGGGGAAGGCGACCGTCGCCTCGACGGGCGCGGTCGCGTGCGAGTGCAGGTGGGCGACGAGCCGGTCGCCGCCGAGCGGGTCTGGCCCGATCGCGACCAGCTCGACGTGCGGGTGGTCGATCGCGGCGAGGCGTCCGCGCGCCGGCAGGGCGTCCTGCGCCCGCGGCGAGCCGAGCACGCCGACGAGCGGCCGCGACAGCCCGGCGGCGGTCGCGGCGCCGAGGGCGCGGAGGTCGGGGGCGGCGCTGGCGTCATGCGCTCCGCCGACCGCGCCCGGCCCGCCGGCCGCGGGGCCGCCGGTCGCGCCGGCGCTTCCCCGGCCGGCCGCGGCGGCGACCGCGTAGGCGAAGGTCGCCTCGCCGCCCTGCGCGGCCGGGAAGTTCGTGTCCCAGCCGTTGTTCATCGCCCACGAGAAGAGGGCCGCCTGGCCGGCGTCGCGCGGGGCGACGGTCGGCGGGAACGGCGCGTAGGGCAGGTGGATCGTCCCGAGCTGGACGAGCGGCGCCTCGCGCGTCGCCCACGCGATCGCGCGTGGGCGAGTCCCGCCGGCTGCGCCGCGCCCGCTGGCCGCGCCGCGCCCGCTGGCCGCGCCGCGCCCGCTGGCCGCGCCGCGCCCGCTGGCCGCGCCGCGCCCGCCGGCTGCGCCGCGCCCGCTGGCCGCGCCGCGCCCGCTGGCCGCGCCGGCGGCGCCGTCCCGCCCCGCGTCCTCGATCCCGACCCACTCGCGGATCGCGCGCATGTGACGGGCCGAGCCGGGGACGAACGGGCCGTCCTCCGCCTGCACGCCGCCGGTCACGTCCCAGCTGAAGCGGGGCGCGGCGGCGGCGAACGGGAAGGCGAAGAAGACGCTCTCCTTCGCGTGCAGCGGCGTCTTGTCGACGACGTTGAGGATGTCGAGCCGGTCGCCGCCGTGGAGCAGCCGGTAGGTCACCTCCAGCGATGCCGCGCCGGGCGCCCGCAGACGGATCGTCGCGCGCTCCTGCAGCGCGCTCGAGGTACGCGCGAGCAGCACGCCGTCGCGCGCGACCTCGCGCGAGCCGAGCATCCACGGGCGCCCTTCGACGACTCTGCTCGAGAGGTGGTTGAGGCGGTCAGCGGTGCCGTAGCGGTCGTGGACCCACTGGTTGAAGCCGAAGGCGCTGCCGCCGTCGACCAGCTCGCCCGCGCTGTCGAAGCGGAGCGAGTCGAGCGTCCCCTCGACGACGTTCAGCGCCGCGCGGACGCGGCCGTTGTCGAGCGCGGCCGGGTCGCCGTCGGCGGCCTTCGGCACGCCGGCGCCGTCGGGCACGACCGCGTAGCGCGCGAAGCCGTGGGCCGGGACGTCGCGGGCGAGGAAGCGCAGCCGCTGGCCGCGCGGACGGAAGTCGGGATGGCGCTGGGGCTCCAGCTCGCACGGGACCCGCTCGCCGCTGGCGACGTCGACCACCGCGAGGTCGCGCGTGACGGGCACGCGGCTCTCGAGCAGCAGCAGCTCGACGACGTCGGTGCGCTCGGCGCCGCTCGGATTGACGACGAGGATCCCGGCATGCGCGCCCCGCGGCGTCCCGACGCGCGCGGCGAGCCGGGCGCGGGCCCCGGCGAGCAGCGCCCCGACGCGCTCGTCGGCCCCGTGCGCTCTCGACGCCTTCCACTGCCACTGCAGCGCGCCGGCGTCGACGTGCTCGAGCGCGTCGTTCCACGGGTTCGACGCGCCCCACGTGTGCTCGTCGAACAGCGCCATCTCCTCGTAGGCGGCCGACAGCTCGCCGCGCCAGCCGGCGAGGGCGGGATCGGGGCCGGGGTCTCTCTCCCCCGCGTCGAGCAGGTCGGCCCATGCGTGCAGGGTCTGCGCGGTCCGCGCGCCGGCCTGCGCGCGCCGGCCGCGGCCGAGCTCGCGGGCGGCGGAGCCGATGCCGTCGGCCCACCAGTCGGTCCAGTCGCCCTCGAAGGTCGGGATCGCGTCGCCCAGCCGCTCCTCGGCGACCTCGAAGAAGTCGCGGTTGACGGCCGAGCGCAGCCTCGGCCACGCCCACGTCTCGTTCCACTCGCGCGCGACCGTCGCGGGCGCGAGGCCGGGCGAGGCGTTGTCGGCGAAGGCCGACTGCACGCGCAGGTGCAGCAGCTCGTGCGACTGCGGCGCGCGCGTCAGCTCGGTGCCGGGCGCGATGCCGGTGATCCACGTGCCGAGCGCCGGGTCGTACGGGTAGCCGCGCGTCGCGAGCGCGAGCAGGTACTCGGGCAGCAGCGACAGCGCCGTCTCGTAGCCGTCGGCGAGGCCGAGCAGGTTGCCCTCCATGTAGGCGATCCCGTGCGGCGAGTCGGCATGCCAGACGAGCAGCCGCTTGCCGCTCGGCGCCTTCCACCAGAACGGCCGCGCCAGCTCCTGGCCTCCGTGCAGGTGCGGGACCGAGCGGCCGGCGTAGTTGTGGGCGACCGACAGGTAGCGGACCTCGGCGCTGGCGAGCAGCTCCAGCAGCCCGACGGTTGCGCCCGGCACGTCGGTCTGCATCGCCGTGACGATCTCGATGCCGTGGCGGTCGCGCAGCCGCTGGACCGACGCGACGACGCGGGCCAGCTCGTCGAGCGAGCAGGCCTCCGTGTGCATCGTGAACGGCAGCGCACAGACCTCGATCCGCCGCTGGGCGACTCGCCGCAGCAGCGCATCGCGGTCGCGCCGCGGCCGGCTCGCCAGCCACCGCTCCAGCGGCAGGTTCGCCTCGACGTTCCAGCGGAAGCGGGCCGGCTCGTCCCAGCCGTCGGTCGCCTCGACGTGGTCGAGCGCGAGGTCGAGGTAGTCGAGCTGGTGCTGGAGGACCAGCGGCTGCGGGTCGGTGTAGCCGATGTCGAGGTGCGACTGGTGGATCAGCGAGATCTCCCACCGCCGCTGCGGCGCGATCGTCAGCTCGACCCGCTCGTGCAGGCCGCCGCGACTGGTCAGCTCCAGCTGGTACGTCCGCGGCGCATCCGGCTCGGGCGCGAACAGCAGCGCACGCGCGCCGTCGACAACCTCCACCCGGTCGACGACCGTCTCGCCGTCGCGCAGGGTCGCGACGATCGCGCCGTGCTCGGGCTCGGCCCAGGCGGCGACGCGCACCGCCTGCTCCAGCCGCCCGTCGCGCTCGCGCAGCAGCGGCAGGCCGCCGACGGCGACGCGCGCGCCGCGCAGCTCGAGGCGCGTCGCGTCGACCCCGCGCAGGAGGTCCTCCCGCGGCAGCCGCTCATGGCTGGTCTCCGCGGCGGTCATCCGTCTGGGATCGCTCATTCGTCCTTCCCCGTCGCGGTCAGCGTCAGCCCGCTCAGCAGGTAGCGGCCGAGCAGCAGGAACAGCGCGATCGTCGGCAGCGAGCCGATCAGCGCGCCGGCCAGCACGACCGGCGGGCCGGCGGTCGACGATGCGCCCTGCAGGCCGACGAGCGCCGGCATGATCGGCCGCACGCCGTCGGAGGTGCTCAGGACCAGGCCGAACATGAAGTCGTTCCAGATCCAGGTGAACTGGAACAGGATCAGCACCGCGATCGGGCCGCGCGCGAGCGGCATCAGCACCCGCCAGAGGATCCCCCAGCTGGAGGCGCCGTCGAGCTTGGCGGCGTCCTCGATCTCCGGCGGGATCGTCGAGAAGAAGCCGCGCATCACGAACAGGCAGAACGGCACGGCGATCGCCGAGTAGAACATCGCCATCCCGATCCAGGTGTCGTACAGGTTCGTGTCCGTGTACAGCTGGAACAGCGGGATCAGGTACATCTGGAACGGGAAGAGCGTCCCGCTGAAGACGAGCAGGAACCAGAAGAAGCGCCCCTTCAGCGGCAGCCGCGTGATCGCGTAGGCGCCGAGCGCGCCGCAGAGGATCGCGACGAGCGCGCCGACCAGCCCGTAGGAGAGCGAGGCGAAGAAGGCCGAGCCGAGGCCGGCGCTGTCCCACGCCTGCTTCATGTTGTCGAAGAGCTGGAGCGGGTCGCTCGGCAGCGCCCACTGCGAGGTCGACGAGTACTCCTCGAACGACTTCATCGGCGTCACCGCCAGCAGCGCCAGCGGCACGATCCAGGCGACGGCCATCACGAGCACGCCGACCTTCGTCGCCGAGAAGGCGATCGCTCCGGCGCTGCGCGAGCGGCGCGGCGCGGGCGCGCCGGCCGAGCCCGGCGCGCGCCGCGGGGTCGGGACGGAGGCGGCCTCCATCAGTACACCTCCACCTTGCGGAACATCGAGCGCAGGTAGAAGACGCTGAGGATCGTGACGATCAGCGTCAGCACGACGGCGATCGAGGCGCCGTAGCCGACCGAGAAGGTCACGAACGACTCGCGGTACATCGAGACCGCGAGCGTCTCGGAGGAGCGGTAGGGACCGCCCTGCGTCATCACCCAGATGAGGTCGAAGACCTTGAAGTTGTTGATCAGCGTGATCGCGACGACGACCGCGCTCATCGGCCGCAGCAGCGGCAGCGTCACGTGCCAGAACAGCCGCAGCCCGCGGGCGCCGTCGACGCGCGCGGCCTCGATCGGCTCGCGCGGCAGGTTCTGCAGGCCGACGAGGAAGAGGATCATCGCCGGGCCCAGCCCCTGCCAGGTGGCGGCGAAGATCATCGCGAAGGTGTTGACCGGCGGGTCGGCGAGCCAGCGGGTCGTCAGCGACTCCAGGCCGATCGTCCCCATGAAGCTCGTCAGCAGCCCCTGGTCGGGGTTGAAGACGTAGAACCAGATCACGCCGACGGCGGCGCCCGACAGCGTCGCCGGCAGGTAGAACAGCCGCTTGAGCCAGTCCCCCGCGCGCATGTTGCTCAGGATCAGCGCGAGCAGCAGGCCGAGCCCGACCTGCAGCACGAGCGCCCCGATCACCCAGTAGATCGTGTTGCGGACCGAGGTGCGGAAGGCCGGGTCCTCGACCAGCCGCGTGAAGTTGTCGAGGCCGACGAAGCTGCCGGCGCTCGTGCCGGTCGCGTCGGTGAAGGCGACCCAGACGGTCTTGACGGCCGGGTAGATCAGGAAGACCCCGACCAGCAGCACCATCGGCAGCAGGTAGAGGTACGGCGTCCAGCGGCGCAGCGCGCGCCGCCGCGCCCCGGCGGGAGGCGGCACGAGGCCGGCCTCCCGCGCGGTCGCGGTCGACGGTGCGCCTGCCGGAGCGGGACGGGCGAGCGGAGAGGCCATCGCAGCGCTCCGTCAGGAGCCGGCTTCGACCGCGGCCCAGGAGGTGTCGGCCTGCTTCTGGATCGCGTCGAGGATCGGCTTCGGGTCGCCGGGCTCGAGCATGAACTTCGCCAGCTGGTCGACGCCGACCTCGACGATCTCGTGCGGCGTCGCCTCCCAGTAGCGGTTCAGCAGCTGGAATCTGCCGTCGGCGATCGTTCTGTCTATCTCCTGGTCGACCGGGTTGGCCGACGGGACGTCGGCGCGGGCGGAGGCGAAGCCGGAAGCGTCGATCCACGCGCTCTGGCCCTCTCTGGAGGCCCACCAGCCGGCCGCCTCCAGCGCGTCGTCGCGGCGCTGGCCGTTCTGGGCGACGCACAGCGGGCCGGTCTCGTAGATCAGGTTGTTGCCGGCGTCAGCCTCGATGTTGGGCATGACGAAGGCGCCGAAGTCCTCGCCCGGTCTCATGCCGGCCTCCATCAACGTCGGCTCCAGCCAGCCGCCGAACGTCACCATCGCGATTCTGCCCGGCTTGAAGTACTGCGGGAAGTTGTTGGCGCCGGTGCCGATCGAGACCGAGGCGGGGTCGCTGAAATACCCTCTTCTGATCAGGTCGCCCCACAGTCTCAGGACGTCGACGATCTCGGGGTCGGTGTACTTCGCTCTCCCCTCCATCAGGTCTCTATAGAGCTGCGGAGAGGTGCGGACGATGAACTCCTGGAAGTAGACGAACGACGGGAAGCGCCCCTCGATCGTCGCGCCCAGCGGCGTGATGCCCGCGCCCTTGAGTCTCTCGCAGACGGCGATGAAGTCGTCCCACGTCGTGGGAACCTCGAGCCCCTGCTCTCTGAAGACTCTCTTGTTGTAGAAGGTCGGCCAGTAGGCGACGTTGAGCGGCACGCCGTACTGCTTGCCGTCGAAGGTGAAGGCGTCCTTGAGGCCGTCGCTGTAGGCGCTGCCCTCTCTCTCCCAGATCGAGGAGACGTCGGCGAGCATCGAGGTGTCGACCAGCTCCTTCATCAGCCAGCCCGACCACCACGAGAACATGTCGGGGACCTTCGGCGTGTTGCCGGTGGTCTTGATCGCCGCCTGGTAGGTGGTCGTGTCGGAGTACTGGGTCGGTCTCCAGCCGACCGCGCCGGCCTCGCGGGCCAGTCTGCCGGTCTCGACGAACCACTCCTCCCAGTTGATCTTGTCGTTGCTGAATCTGAGCATGCCGCCGCCGTCGGAGCTGCTCGATCCACCGCCGCAGGCGGCCAGGAAGCTCGCCAGCGAGCCGGCGGCGATCGCTCCGCCGCCGACCTGCAGGAACTTCTTGCGCGAGATCTCACTCGTCACCGTTCACTCTCCTCACTTATGTGTGGCTGTCACTCCTTTTTGAGTGACAACTCAGGGAGCGAGGCACCGTCCATCCGCGCACGCACGACCGTCACCCGCCGCGGCGGCGGATGCACGATGGGACGTCGTCGCCCTCTCTCCTGTTGGCTCTGCTGACCGGCTTGCCCGGCTCTCCGCGGCGACCCCGCGGTCGTGCGCGATTTGGGACCTGCTCTACGACTCGTCGGCGTCGACGCGCTCGGCGACGACCGACCTGACACCTGCGAGGTGGTGCTGCATCCGCTCGGCCGCGAGCGAGCCGTCCCCCGCCTGGATCGCCTCCAGGATCGCGACGTGCTCCTCGTGGTCGTGGAGGCGGTCGGCGAACAGCCGCATCACCTCCATCTGCTCGGCCACGTAGAGGTCGAGCAGCGAGTCGATCACCTGCGCCAGCACCACGTTCCCGCCGCAGCGCGCGACGCCGCGGTGGAAGTCGAGGTTGGTGGCGCTCAGCTCCGCGTCCTCGCCGACCTCGACCAGCTCGCCCGCTCTCGCGAGCAGACCCGCCAGCTCCTCGACCTCCTCCGCGCCGGCCCGTGCTGCGAGGTGGGCCAGGTGGGGCTCGATCAGGATGCGGGCGTCCAGCAGGTCGAGGATCGTCTCGTGCTTGAGGCGCCCCGGATAGGGGTTCGGCAGCACGACGCGGCGACCGCCGTCACGGACGTAGACGCCCGAGCCGTGGCGCATCTCGACGACTCCGATCGCCTGCAGGCGGCGGAGCACCTCGCGCATCGTCGGCGCCGCGACCGCGAAGCGGTCTGCGAGCGCCTGCACCGTCGGCAGCCGGTCGCCCGGCTGCAGTCGATCGCGGTCGATCAGCTCGACGACCTGCTCGGTCAGCAGGTCCGAGCCGCTCGGCCGCGGCTGCACCGCCCGCGCGGGGGCGCGGCCGGCTCTTGGCGTTGCCTCACTCACAAGGTCATCTAATCACTTGGTGAACTGACATGTCAAGCGCGGGCTCGGTCCCGTCCCTCGTTTGCCGATGACGTGCGATCTGTGGTCGCTGAGCGACCGAAACTCGCACCTCATCGGGCTCGAGCGCGCGGGAGCACCAGATGTGACACCGCTTCATATGATCGGCCGATGGCGAACGGAGATCGCCCCGCGAAGGAACGACATCTGTGGCTGTGGCTCTGCCTGCTGCCGTTCGGGCTCGGCGCCTGGGTGCCGATCGCGGCCGGCGTGCGCGCGCGGCGCTGGCCGTGGGTCGCGCTCGGGCTCGCGCTCTGCGCGGTGACGCTCGCCGGCCTGATCGGCGCCTCGATCACCCCCGACGACGAGGACAACTCGCTGTCGGGCATGCTGATCATCATCGGCTGGGTCGGCGCGGTCGCCGCGACCGCCTCGATCCAGGCCTCCTACCGCCGCCGGCGGCTGATGCTCGCGGAGGTCGAGGCGCTGGAGTCGCACGCGGAGTCCGAGCAGCGCCGCAGCCTGCTGAGACGCCGCGCCCGCGAGCGCGTCTACGCCGAGCGCGAGCAGCTGCGCGAGCGGGCGCGCAAGCTCGCCCGCGAGGACCCGCTCGCCGCGCTCGAGCGCGGCGTCGGCCGGCCCGACCTGCCCGGCTCCGACCACGGCCACCTCGTCGACGTCAACCACGCGCCGCACGAGCTGCTGACGACGCTGCCCGGCATCGACGACGAGCTGGCGCGCCGCATCGTCGCGACGCGCGAGCACGTCGGCCGCTTCAGCTCCGTCGCCGACCTCGGCTTCCTGCTCGAGCTCGACCCCGACGTCGTCGACCGCCTCGAGCGCGCCGCGATCGCGATCGACCCGTGAGCCGCCGGCGCGGGTCGCGGGCCGCTGCCCGCCGGCCGCGCGCGCCCCGTATGGCGGCGACGCGGCGCGGATCGGCTTCGTCGATCGCCTGAGCGGCCGGCCGCAAGGCGCCCCGCGGCGTCGGGCGTCAGCGGCCCAGCAGCGCGCAGACCGCGGCCGTCTGCAGCGCGCGCAGCCGCCTGAGCAGCGGGCCGTCGGGCGCCGGGATGTTGAGCGAGGTGGTGACGGAGCGGCGGCCGTCGGCGGTGGCGGCGGCCCACTGGGTGTAGCCGGGGAAGTTGCCGGTGTGGCCGTAGACGACGCCGCAGCGGGTCGTGTAGCGGAAGATCGCCAGGCCGGCGGCGTTGGCGCCCGGGCCGGGCGGGCTGGAGGCGCCGCGGACGAATCTCAGCTGCTCGCGCTGCTGGGCGGCGCCGAAGAAGGCGCGGCCGAGGTCGAGGCGGATGAAGCGGGCCAGCTCGCGCGGGGTCGAGACGATCGCGCCGGAGGCCCAGGCGCCGCTCGGGCTCAGGATGGTGCTGACGTCGACCGGTCTGGGCCCGGCGCCGACGAAGTAGCCGTGGATGAAGGGCGACGGCAGCGTGACGGTCGCGGGGAAGCTCGTCTGGCGCAGTCTGCCGGGGCGCAGCACGAGCTCGTCGAGCAGCCGGCCGTACGGTCTGCCGGTCACCGCCTCCGCGAGCAGGCCGACGACGATGTTGTCGGTGTTCGAGTAGGCGTAGCGGGTGCCGGGCGGGAAGGCGAGGCCGTCCGACCGCACCCAGTCGACGATCGTCTGCGGCGCGACGTGGCCGCGCGGGTCGCTCTCCGCCTGCTCGGCGAAGCCCTCGGATCTCGTGTAGTCGGGCAGGCCGCTCGTGTGGGCGAGCAGCTGCCGCACGGTCACCGCGTGCCACGCCGCCGGCAGGCCGGGCAGCCGCTCGCCGATCGCGTCGTCGAGACCGAGTCGGCCCTCCTGCGCGAGCCGCAGCGCGATCGCGCCGCTGTAGGCCTTCGCGACGCTCGCGATCCGCATGTGGTCGCCGGCGCGCGGCGCGCCGGGCCGCCGCACGTTCGCGCGGCCGGCGCGCAGCACCGTTGTGCGGCCGTTGCGGTGGAGCGTCATGATCGCCCCGGGCGGGCCGCCGCTCGCGGAGACCAGCCGCTCGAGCCCGCGCCGCAGCTCGGCGTTCGTCGTCGCGCCGGAGGCGGTGCCGGAGGTCGCGAGCGGCAGCGCCAGCGCGACCGTCGCCGCGGCGGCGCAGGCGACGCGCGGGGCGGTGCATGTCCGGCGGCTGCGGCGGTGCGAACGGCTCATGACGGCCTCCTTGGGGCGGGTCGGACGCGCCTCGGTCGCGCGACCGACCACTTTCGCGCATGACGCCGGCGGCGGCAACGCCCGACGTCCACGTGGCGCCGCCGCGCCACCGGCCGGCCGGCGTGTCCGCCACGCGGCGCGGCCCGCGGCCGCCGCGCCACCGGCGGCCCGTCACGCGGTGCGGCCTGTGGCGGCCGCGCCACCGGCGGCCCGTCACGCGGTGCGGCCCGCGGCGGCCGCGCCGCCTGCGGCAGCCGCGCCCCTCAGCCGCCGAGCACGACGAGGTCGAGCGCGGCGAGCCGCTCGGGGTCGGCGATCAGCTCGATCGCGGCGATCCGCCCATCGCGGGCCGTGAAGCGGTAGACGACCCGCGGTCTCCCCGCCCGCAGCCACACGACCGCGGCGTCGCCGTCGAGCAGCGCCGGCGTCGCGCCGCGCGCGTAGCGGCAGAAGCCGCCGACCTCCTCCGCGCCGCGCAGCTCGCGCGCGACGCCGATCCTGGCGGCGCTCGCGTCGGCCGTCAGCACGACGTCGGGCGCGAGCAGGCCGAGCAGCCGCTCGAACTCGCCGTCGCGGGCGGCCGCGAGGAACGCCTCGACCAGCTTCGCCTGCCGGACGCGGTCGGCCTCCCCGCTCGCGTCCTCGCGGCGGACGCGTCGGCGCGCGCGGCTCGCGAGCTGGCGGGCGGCGGCCTGGTTGCGCCCGACGATCGGCGCGATCTCCTCGAACGGCACGCCGAACATGTCGTGGAGGACGAACGCGACCCGCTCGGCCGGCGAGAGCGCGTCGAGCACGACGAGCAGCGCCAGCCCGACCGACTCGGCGAGCAGCGCCTCCTGCTCGGGATCGGCCGCCTCGGCGGGATCGGCCGCCGGCTCGGACAGGTCGCCGTCGAGCGGCACCTCCGAGCGCACCCGCCGCGACTGCAGGACGTTGAGGCAGACCCGCGCGAGGACGGTCGTCAGCCAGCTGCCGAGGTTGTCGATCGCCTCCGCGTCGGTGCGGCTGAGCCGCAGCCACGCCTCCTGGACGGCGTCGTCGGCCTCGCTCGCCGAGCCGAGCATCCGGCGGGCGACGCCGGTCAGCCGCGGCCGCTGCTCCTCGAATCGCTCCGCCAGCCAGTCGGTGTCGTGCATCGGTCACATCTCCGTCTCGTGATCGGTCTACCGAGAGAGACCGGCGAGACGACGCCGATGTGACCGAGCACCCGAAGGAGGATGGCAGCATGACCACCACGACGGAGAGCGAGCGCGTCCGCGACCGTGCGCGCGGCCCGATCCTCGTCACCGGCGGCACCGGCACGCTCGGCCGCCTGCTCGTCCCGCGCCTGCGCGCGGCCGGGCGCGAGGTGCGGGTGCTGAGCCGCGCCGAACACCCGGCCGCCGGCGGCATCCGCTTCGCGCGCGGCGACCTGGCGACGGGCGAGGGCGTCGCGGCGGCGGTCGCCGGCGCGGAGGTCGTCGTCCACTGCGCCGGCAGCGCGAGAGGCGACGAAGAGAAGGCGCGCACGCTGGTGGAGGCGGCGTCGCGCGCCGGCGTGCGGCATCTGGTCTACATCTCGGTGGTCGGCGCCGACCGCGTCCCCGTCCGCAGCGGCGTCGACCGCGCGATGTTCGGCTACTACGCCGCCAAGCTCGCCGCCGAGCGGCTCGTCGCCGACTCCGGGATCCCGTGGACGACGCTGCGCGCGACGCAGTTCCACGACCTCGCCCTCACGACCGCGCGGCAGCTGGCGAAGCTGCCGCTGCTGCCGATCCCGTCCGGCTTCCAGGTCCAGCCGATCGACGCCGGCGAGGTCGCCGAGCGGCTGGCGGAGCTGGCGCTCGGCGAGCCGGCCGGTCTCGTGCCCGACGTCGGCGGCCCGCGGGTCCACGAGCTGCGCGCGCTCGTCCGCGACTACCTCCGAGCGACCGGCAGACACCGGCTGACCGTGCCGATCCGTCCCCCCGGCGGGGCCGCCCGCGCGATGCGCGCCGGCGCCAACCTCACCCTCGATCGCGCGGTCGGCCGCCGCACGTGGGAGGAGTTCCTCGCCGAGCGGGTCGGCTGACCCGGCGCCGCGCGCGCCCGGCGCGCGGCGCCGCCGCCCGCTCAGCGCCGCCCGACGCGCAGCGCGAGCGTCGTGCTCGCGCTGCGGGAGCCGGCGCGGGCGACGACGCGCACGCGGTAGGAGCCGGGCCCGAGCCTGCGGTCGAGCCGCGTGCGCACGGCGCGTGCGCGCGGCCCGACGACGCGGACCGGCCCGCGCGCGACGACGCGCCCGCCTCTGCGGACCGACAGGCGCACGCGGCTGCGCGCGCCGACGCGGAGGCCGACGCGCAGCACCCGGCCGCGCAGCCGCGGGCGTCCGGTCGTCGCGAGCCGCAGGCGGGCCGCTCTTCTCGTGCGCGCGCCGGGGCGGCCGCCGGCGCGGCCATCGGAGCCCGCTCTGCCACCTGTCGTCCCGCGTCCGGCGCCCGAGCCGTTCTGGCCGGTCCGGCTCGACCCGCCGCCACCGCCGCCGGAGCCGTTCCGGCCCGGCCCGCTCGATCCGCCCCCGCCCGGGCCGCCACCCGCACCGCCGCCACCCGTGCCGCCACCCGCGCCACCGCCGCTCCCTCCGCCGCCGCCCGCGCCGCCGCCGCTCCCGCCGCCGCCCGAGCCGCCGCCCCCTCCGAGCGGCGTGCCGGTGGCGGGGTCGACGGCGCCGACGGTGACCGCGATCGTCCGCGCGTCGGCGATCGTCTCGCCCGACGGCCGTCTCGCACGGATCTCGAACGAGAGCACGTAGCGGCCCTCGGCGCCGAACGCCCAGTTGCCGTGAGCGTGCGTCCCGAGCGGGATCGCACGCGCGTCGGGCAGTCCGTCGCTGGTGTCGAACAGCTTGTCGACGGTGCCGAACGCGCCGGTCGTGAACAGCGCGAACGCGCCGGGCCCCTCGACGCCGGTCAGCGTCCACCGCACCGCGCCGGCGACCTCCGCGGAGGTCAGCTGCTCGGTGTTCCAGCCGGGCCACAGCACGCCGGCGCGCTGGACCTGCGGCAGCAGCCACAGCGGCGCGCCGGGCGCCCCCAGGAAGCCCATCGCCGCCGCGGACGGGACCGTCGTCGCCGACGCGGGCCGGGCGTGGAGGACGACGTCGGCGGGGTCGCGCCAGATGACCGAGCCCGCGCCGGCGGTGCCGTCCTTGACCTGCAGGCGCAGCGCGCCGCCGACGAGGCGCGCGGCGACGTCGACGTGACCGTCGTCGAGCACGACCGCCGCGCCGGACGCGGCCGGCACGGCGATCGAGACGGCCAGCGCCGCCCCCATCGCCGCCGACACGGCGCGCGCGCTCATCGCGCCGACACGCGCAGCGCCACCGATCTCGCCACGCCCCGTCCGCCGACGCGCCGGTGCGACCCGCACGCTCATCGCGCCGTCACGCGCGGCGCGATCGATCTCGCCACGCGCCGTGCGCCGGCGCGCCGGTGCGACGCGCGCGCTCATCGCGCCGCCACGCGCAGCGCGATCGTTCTGGTCACGACTCTGCCCCTCGCGCGCGCCTTGACGACGACGCGGTAGCGGCCGGGAGCGAGCTTGCGGCCGAGCCGCACGCGCACGCGGCCGTCGCTCGCGCGCACCGCGCGCGGCTTCGCCCCGGCGACGAGCCGTCTGCCCTTGCGGACGCGGACGGTCAGCCGCGCGCTGCGGTCGACGCGCAGGCGCAACGTCAGGCGGCGGCCGTCGAGGCGCGCGGCGCCGAGCGTCAGGCGCGGGGCCGCCGCTCTCCCGCCCGGCGCGCCCGGCCGCGGCTGCGCGGGCGGCTCCGGAGCCGGCGGGACGGGCGGCGCGGGCAGGATCGGCGGTCCGGGCTCGGTCGGCGGCGTCGGATCGACCGGGGCCGGATCCGGATCCGGCCCCGGCCCGTGGCCGTGGTGGTCTTCGACGTGGATCGTCACGGCCGGCGAGGTCGCGATCTCGTCGTGACCGTGGCCGTAGAGCGTGACGCGGTACTGGCAGCCGTCGTGGCGCAGCTCGGCGACCAGCTCGTGGGTCGCGCCGCCGCCGACCTCGGCGAACTCGGTCGCGTCGCCGCAGCGCGCGAACCAGTGGTAGTGGTGCTCGCCGCTGTCCGGCGTCTGGACGGCGTGCAGCGTGATCGTGTCGCCCGGGTGGTAGTGGCCCTTCAGCCCGCCGATCGAGAGCACGGGCACGACGGGGTCGGGGTCGTCCGGCAGGTCGGCGAGGTCGCCGACGAAGATGCGGTACTCGACCGGCCCGCTGCTGACCTCCGCGCCGCCGAGCGGCGTCGCGCTGACCTCGAAGCGCAGTCTGTAGAGCCCTCTCGCGCCGAACGCCCACGCGAAGTGCGCATGCGTCCCGGCGTGCATCGAGGTCGTGTCCGGCAGGCCGTCGGCGCTGTTGAAGCGGATCCCGCTCGGCTGGAGCCCGAACGCCCCCTCCTCGTACAGCTGGAAGGCGGCCGGCCCGTCGACCGACAGCAGTCTCCACGCGAATCTGTCGCCCGCGACGGCGCCGTTCGGGATCTGCTCGCTCGACCAGCCCGGCCACAGCAGGTCGGGGTCCTGCGTCTGCGGCAGCATCCAGACGGTCGAGCCGGCCGGCCCCAGCGTGTCGTAGTAGATCTGCGGGATCCCGGCCGGGATCGTGAAGGCGGCCTGCGGCTTCACGTGCAGCAGCACGTCGCCCGGGTCCCGCTCGACCGGCGCCGCACCGGTGTCGTCGTGGAGGCGCACCCTCAACGCGCCGTCGTCGAGGTGGACGCCGACCGCGTCGACGTGGCCGGCCGACAGCACGTGCCGGTCCTGGGTCGGCAGCTCGGCCGAGGCGCTCGCCGGCGCCAGCGCGGCGACGAGCGCTGCAGACAGCCCGAGCATCGATGTGACCGTGCGTCGCCCGCGGGGACGCGACGGCCGATGGCGCATGGTGATCGTCACCAGCTCCCCTTCCGTGTCGTGATTCGTCGCGACACTATCAAGAATGAGAATCAATCCCATTTTGATCGCTTGGCGATCAATCCCTGCCGCGGCGCGAGGAACCACGCCGCGAGGAAGAAGGCGGTCAGGACGAGCACGATCGTGCCCCCGGTCGGGTAGTCCCACGACCACGAGACGTACAGGCCGACGAGCGCGGCGAGTCCGCCGATCGCCGGCGCGAGCGCCATCATCGCGCCGAGCCGGTCGGTCAGCAGGCGCGCGGTCGCCGCGGGGGTGATCAGCAGCGCGAGCACGAGGATGTTGCCGATCGTCTGGACGCTGATGACGACGGCGAGCGTGACGAGCACGTAGAGCACGAGGTCCAACGCGAAGACCCGCAGCCCCATCGCCCGCGCCGTCTCGCGGTCGAGCGAGACCGTCACCAGCTCCTTGTGGAGCAGCAGTGCGACGCCGAGGACGACCACGCCGGTCCCGGCGACGATCGCGACGTCCTCGTCCGGGATCCCCGTGATCGAGCCGAACAGGAACTGCTGCAGCGAGCCGGCGTAGCCGGGCGCGCGCGAGATCACCACGATCCCGAGCGCGAAGGCGGCGACGAAGAAGACGCCGATCACCGAGTCCTCGCGCAGCCGCCGATTCTGCGAGAAGACGGCGACCAGCACGGCCGTCGCGACCCCGGCGACGACGCCGCCGAGCACGAGGCTGCCGCCGAGCACGAACGCGACCGCGAGGCCGGGAAAGACGGCGTGCGCGACGGCGTCGCCGATGAAGGCCATCCCGCGCAGCACGACGTAGCAGCCGACGACGCCGCAGACGATCGACGACATCACCGCGACGAGCAGCGCCTTCGGGAGGAAGGCGAGGTCGGGGTTGAGCAGGTCGCCGACGAACTCCGCCGGCGACATCAGGCGGCCGCCTTCAGGATCCGCAGCAGCGGGCTGCGCTCGCCGACGCCGAAGGTCCGCATCCACAGCCCGGCGTCGCGCGCGAGCCGCTGCGGGCTGCCCGCGGCGACGATCGTGCGGTCGAGCAGCGCGAGCCGATCGCAGCCGTGGATCGCGCCGGCGATGTCGTGCGTGGTCATCAGCACCGCGCGACCCTCGCGCGCGAGCGAGGCGAACAGCTCGGAGAGGAGGTCCTGGGTCGGCATGTCGAGGCCGGTGAACGGCTCGTCGAGCAGCAGCGCCGCCGGCTGCGGCGCGAGCGCGCGGGCGACGGCGACGCGCTGGCGCTGCCCGCCGGAGAGCTCGCCGACCGGGCGCGTGCGCAGGTCGGCGATCCGCACCCGCTCGAGCGCCTCGTCGACCGCGCGCCACTCGGCGACGCCGGGCCGCCGCAGGAGGCCGAGCTTGCCGGTCAGGCCGGTCATCACGACCTGCTCGACCGAGATCGGGAACTCCCACGCGAATTCGTGGCGCTGGGGGACGTACCCGATCGGGATCGCCCCGGCGCGGGCTCTGCGCCCAGCGATCGTGACCGTGCCGCGCATCGGCGACAGCAGCCCGAGCAGCGTCCGCAGCAGCGTCGTCTTGCCCGCGCCGTTGGGCCCGATCAGCCCGACCAGCTCGCCGCGCGCGACGTCGAGGTCGACGTCGCGCAGCACGAGCCGGCCGCCGAGCCGCACGGCGACCCCCTCGACCGACACGACCGCGCTCATCGGGGGTCCCCGGAGCCGCGCACGTCGCCGCCCGGGCCGGCCGCACCCGCCGCGTCGCGCACGCCGCCCGCGCCGTCCGGGCCCTCGGCGCGAGCGCGCCGCTTCGCACGCGCGCCGCGCGCGAGGCCGGAGCCGAGCGCGACGGCGAGGGCGAGGGCGACGACCGCGATCACGGCGACGAACGCGCCGGCGCCGCCGCCCGCCTCCCCCGCGCTCGCCGCGGCACCGGGGGCGCCGGCATCGTCGTCGCCCGCCGCGGCGCCGGCGCCGACATCGGCCGCCGCCTCCCCGCCCGCGCCCCTCCAGCTCGCCGCGAACGCCCGCGCGACGCTGGTGCGCGCGCCGACCGCGAAGCGCAGCTCGCGCGTGTCGGTCACGGTCGAGCCGTCGACCAGGTCGGCCTCGATCCGCACGCGCGCCAGGTAGACGCCGGGCGCGGAGAAGACCCAGTTGGCGTGCGTGTGCGTGTTGACGTCGACCCAGATCGGTCTCGGTCTCGCGGCCGAGTCCCACAGCACCTGCGGCGCGCCGAAGTCGCCCGACTGCAGGTAGACGATCAGCGAGCCCGGCCCCTCCACGCCGAGCAGCGTCATCGTGACGCCGCGGTCGATCCGCTCCATCGCCTCGGGATCCTGCGTGTTCCAGCCGAGCCAGACGACATCGGGATCCTGCGTCTGCGGGATCACGTGCAGGCCGTCGCCCGGCCGCGCGCGCAGGAAGGCGTACGCCGGGTCGTCGGGCGCCCGCCGCAGCGCCGTGTCGCCGACCCGCAGCACCGTGCGCTCGACCGGCCGCCAGACGCTCCTCCCCTCCCCGGACCTCGCCGCGTCGTCGTGGACCATCAGCGTCCAGCGGCCGTCGACGAACCGCGGCCCCATGTCGACGTGCCCCTCGGAGAGGACGGCGCGACCGCTCGCGACGCCCTGCGCGCGATCGATCCGCTGCTCGAGCGCGCGCTCCTCGCGCGGCGCCGCGGCGGCCGCCGTCGGCGCCGCCCCTCCGATCAGCGTCAGGGCGAGCAGCGCGGGCAGCAGCGCACGCGCGGGAGACGGTCGTCGGGTCACGACAGGCAACCTTTCAGGGAATCGGCGTTGAACCGCATCATCTGGACGTAGGTGCGCACCCGCCCGTCGAAGGCGTCGCCGTAGATCGGGCAGACGCGCGCACCCTGCTCGGAGGCGACCTCGGTCAGCGTCGAGGAGCGGGCGGCGAGGTTGGGCTCGAGGAAGACGGCCGGCACCCGCAGGTTGCGGATCGTCTCCCCCAGCTTGCGACGCTCCGCCAGCGACGGCTCGGTCGCCGGGTTGGGCGTCACGAAGCCCGCGATCTCGATCCCGTAGGCGTGGGCGAGGTAGGCGAACGCGTCGTGCGTGGTGACGAGGTAGCGCCGCGCCGCGGGGATCGCGGCGATCGCGCGCCGCACGTGGCGGTCGAGCCGCTCCAGCTCTGCGAGGTAGCGGTCGGCGTTGGCGCGATACGCGGCCGCGCCCTTGGGGTCGCGCGCGATCAGCGTGTCGCGGATCAGCTCGACGTAGGCCATCGCGTTGCCGACGTCCTGCCACAGGTGCGGGTCGATCTCGCCGTGGACGTGCTTGCCGAGCACCGCCTGCGGAAGCTGGTGGATCGGCTCGCCGGCCTTGCCGAGGAAGCGGAACTGCGGGTCGCCCGGCACCTCGGTGAGCGCCTTCGCCGGCACCTCGATCACGACCTCCTCGGCGCGGTGCTCGCGCTGGGCGTGCTCGCCGCCGCCCTCCGGGTCGTGGAGCGCGACGATCGCGCCGCGATCGAGGTCGACCGTCAGGTCGGCATGGCCTTCGCGCAGGACGGTCGCGCCGGGCGGCCCGGCGCGCGTCGGCTCGACGCCGACGGCGAAGGCGAAGGTCGCCCGCCCGAGCGGGACCGGGCGCGAGGTGGCGTCGACCCGCAGGCTCGCCTGGAAGGTGACGCGGTAGACGCCCGGCTCGGTGAACGCCCACGACATGTGCGTGTGCGCGTCGACCGGCAGCGTCGCGGTGTCGTGCTTGAAGCCGCTGCCGGCGTCGAAGCCGTCGCTGGAGTCGAAGTAGAGCTCGGTCTCGCCGAACGTCCCGGTCAGGTAGCCGTAGACCTCGCCCGGCCCGGTCGCGGCGGTCGCCGACAGCTGCACGTCGCTGGTGCGGTCGGCCCCGTGCCGGGCGCCGTCGCCGCGCGCCCGCAGGCCGAGCCAGATCGTGTCGAGGTTGACGTTCTCGACGAGCGGGATCAGCTCGGCCGCGTACTTGACCGACTCCTCGGCCAGCGAGACGCTCGGCACGCCGTCGCGGAGATTGGCGTCGAGCGTCTTGATGATGCTGTGCTGCTCCAGCAGCATGTAGTTGGTGAAGGCGACGTCGGCGTAGACGACGTCGCGCACGTCGCGCAGCGTCGGCTCGAACGAGTGCGGGTCGGCGCCGTCGGGCACGAGGCTGACCGCGTTGACGCGCTCGCCGCCGACGTTCTCGACCAGGTCGCGCAGCAGGCCCGTGCTCGTCACGACCTGCAGCCGATCGCCGGAGGCCGACAGCCCGGCCGCGGAGCCGCAGCCGGCGAGCGCGGCGGCCGCCGCCACCGCCGCGGCGGCCGCGAGCGCGCGACGGAGGCCGTCGCGCGTCCGGCCGCCGCCCGCGCCCGCGCGGGCGGCGCCGGCGGGGCCGACGGCACGCGCTCGGCCGGCACCGTTCCGGCGCGGACAGGGACGGGGCATGCCGCCGGTTGCCGCCGCTCGCGCGCGCTCAGCCGACGCGGAAGGTGAGCGTCGCGTCGTCGTGCAGCGGCCGACCGTTCGCCGCGCGCGCCGAGAGCCGGTAGGTCAGCCGGTAGGTGCCCCGCCGCGTGAAGGCCCAGTTGCCGTGCGCGTGCGTGCCGACGGGGATCGTCGTCGCCTGCGGCAGCCGACTGCCGCTGTTGAACAGCACCGACGAGCTGCCGAACGACCCGGTCTGGAAGATCACGACCTTCCCGGGGCCGGAGACGCGGCGCAGCGTCCAGCGCACGCCGCCGCGCAGCTGCCCGCGCCCGATCGCCTCGGTGTTCCAGCCGGCCCAGACGACGCCGGCGCGCTGGACCTGCGGGATCATCCAGACGCGCGCGCCGCGCGGCCCGACGAACCCGAGGCCCGCCGGCAGCCGCACGGCCGCCTTCGGCACGACGCGGATCACGACGCTCGCCGGATCGCGCCAGACGACGCGGCCGGCGCGCGTGCCGTCCTTCACGACGCTGTGCAGCCTGCCGCCGGAGAGGCGCGCGGAGACGGCGTCGACATGTCCGCTGGAGATCGTCGTGCGGGCCTCGGCGACGGGAGCCGTGAGCAGCAGCGCCCCGGCGCAGAGCGACGCGGCGCGTCGGATCCGGCGGCTGGTCGGCGTCATCGGGGTCATCGCTGCTCCTTGGAGAAGAGGGTCGTCGGCATCGCGCGCTCATAGTAACGAGACTCGTTATCAATTTCTTCCTCGCAGGCCGGCCTCGCCGTCATGCGCAGCGCACACGCCGCAGGCCGCCCCACCTCCCCAAAGAAGCACCGAGGCGCGCCGCGACGCCGACCTCCGAGGTAATCGACGCCCTGCGCCCCGTTTCCTAGCGTGTCGCCTGTCATCGCAGCCCACCACGACAGGAGCCGGAGATGCCGACCTACGCCTTCGCCCATCTGCAGACCGTCGACTTCAACGCCGAGATCGTCGAGTACATCGAGCGGATCGACGCGACGCTCGAGCCCTTCGAGGGGCGCTTCCTGATCCACGGCGAGGCGCCGACCGTCGTCGACGGATCGTTCGAGGGGATGCTGGTCGCGATCGAGTTCCCCGACCGCGAGCGCGCGACCGCCTGGTACGAGTCCGACGCCTACCAGCAGATCCTGCCGCTGCGCACGCGCAACGCGACCGGCGGGGCGTTCATCGTCGACGGCGTCGCGCCCGGCTATCGCGCGGCGTCGTTCGTCGCCAGATCGAAGGCGTAGCCGGCGCCGCCGCCGTCAGGTCGACTGCCGCGCGAGCGCCTCGCCGATCGCGGCGGCGCCGCGCGGGTAGGCGCCGGGATCGGGCCCGGCGTAGCTGAGCCGGATGTACGCGCCGGCCGATTCGGCGGGGAACCATTCGGTGCCGGCGGCGATCAGCACGCCGGCGGCCTCGCAGTCGCGCACGAGCCGCTCGAGGTCGGTCACGTCGGGCAGGCGGATCCACAGGTTCAGGCCGCCGCGCGGGACGCGCTCGACGTGCGCCTCCGGGATCTGCTCGCGCACGCTCGCGACGAGCAGGTCGCGGCGGGCGCGCAGCTGCTCGCGGAGGCCGCGGAGGTGGGTGCGCCAGGCGGGCTGGGTGACGACGTCGAGCGCCGCGGCCTGGAGGACCGGGCTGACGTACATCGACTCGGCTCCGCGGTCGGCGAGGATGCGGTCCCGCGCGGGGCCGCGTGCGACGACGGCGGCGATCCGGAGCGCCGGCGAGACGCTCTTGGTCAGCGAGCGGATGTAGACGACGTGGCCGGCGTCGTCGCGCGCGGCGACCGGCTGCGCGACGGTGTCGATGCCGAAGTCGCGGGCCCAGTCGTCCTCGACGAGGAACGCCCCGCGCGACCGCACGACCTCCACGACCTGGCCGGCCAGCGCGCTCGACCACTGGGCGCCGGTCGGATTGGCGTAGTTCGGCTGCGCGTAGAAGACGCGCGCGCCGGTCTCGTCGAAGGCGCGCGCCAGCTCGTCCGGATCGGGACCGTCGGGGCCGCTCGGGACGGGGACGACCCGCACGCCGGTCTGCGCCGCGGCGAGGATCGCGCCCCAGTAGGTCGGCGACTCCAGCAGCAGCGGCCGACCGTCGGCGACCAGCGCGCGGAAGATCGAGCTCAGCCCGCTCTGGCTGCCGGGCAGCACGATCACGTCCCCGGCGGTCGGCGGGACGGCGCCGGCCGGCGGCATCGAGGCGCCCAGCTCGGTCGCGAACCACGACTGCAGCTCGGATAGGCCGGCGGCCGGCGCGCGCGTCAGCGCTGCCTCCCGGCGCGCGGCGCGCGCCAGCGCCGCGCGCACGAGGCGCTCCGGCAGCAGCTCGCGGTCGGGGTAGCCCGAATGGAGCGCGATCACGTCGTTGGGCGCGTCGCGCAGCGCGGTCGACAGCGCGGGGATGCGGCTCTGCGGCGAGCCCAGGGCCGCGGTCTGCCAGCCGTAGTCGACCGGTCGCGCGGTGCGGACGGCGCGCACGAAGGTCCCGACGCCGGGCCGGCTCTCGATCAGCCCCTGCGCGGCGAGGGCGCGCAGCGCCTTCTGCACCGTCACCGGGCTCGCGCCGTGCTCGGCGACCAGCGCGCGGGTCGACGGCAGCCGGGCGCCGGGAGCGGCCTGCGCGATCCACTCGGCCAGCCGCTCCGCGATCCGCGAACTGCTATCAATACTCATGTCAGGCAACAGTAGCGCTACTCAGCCAGCGCGGCCAGCGATCCACCACCACCGGCCAGGGACTCTGGTGGGGGCTGCTCGGCGTCGTCGCCTTCTCCTTCACCGTCCCGCTCACGCGCGTCGCCGTCGGCGGGCTGTCGCCGCTGTTCATCGGCTCCGCCCGCGCGGTCGTCGCGGCGGCGCTCGCCGTCGCGGCGCTCGCGCTGACGCGCCAGCGGCTGCCCCGCGGCAGCCAGTGGATCCGCCTGGCGGTCGTCGGCGCCGGCGTCGTGCTCGGCTTCCCGCTGCTGACCTCGTTCGCGCTCGAGACGGCGCCGGCCGGCCACAGCGCCGTCGTGATCGCGCTGCTGCCGGCCGCGACCGCCGTCATGGCCGTCGTCCGCTGCCGTGAGCGCCCGCCCGCGCCGTTCTGGGCCGCCGCCGCGGTCGGCGCGCTGGCGGCGGTCGCGTTCGCCTCCGTCGAGGGCGGCGGTCTGGGGCGGCTCCACTGGTCCGACGCGCTCCTGTTCGGCGCCGTCGTCGCCGCCGCGATCGGCTACGCGGAAGGCGGGCTGCTCGCCCGCGAGCTCGGCGCCTGGCAGACCGTGTCGTGGGCGCTCGTGGTCTGCGCGCCGCTGACGCTGGGGCTGGCCGCCGTCTCCGCGGCCGCGCAGCCGCCCGCCGCCGCGCCGGTCGAGTGGGCGGCCTTCGCCTACCTCGCCGTCGTGAGTGCGTACCTTGGCTTCTTCGCCTGGTACCGCGGCCTCGCGATCGGCCCGATCGCGCAGGTCGGCCAGGTGCAGCTCGTCCAGCCCGTGCTGAGCATCGTGTGGGCGGCGCTGGTGCTGCGCGAGCCGCTGACCTGGGCGACCGTCCTCGGCGGCCTCGCCGTCGTCGCCTGCGCGGGCGGCGCGGTGCGGGCGCGGCGAGGCGCGCCCGCCGCCGCTGCCCGCCCGCGCCCCCGCTACCGCCGCGCCCCGCTCTGAAGCGGCTCCGCCGCGGCTGTCTGCTCCGCGGCCGCCGCGCCGCCTCCGCGCGCGTTGCGGCGGTTCATCGCCCAGGCGAAGGCGCCGCCGGTGAACAGCATGAAGCAGCTGTAGACGGCGGCGGGGATCGTCGTCTCGGCGGCCAGCGACGCGCCGACGGCGATCGCGAGCGTCGAGTTGTGGACGCCGAGCTCGAGCGCGATCGCGGTCGACTGACGGTCGTCGAGGCGGGCCAGCTTGGCGACGGTGAAGCTGATCGCCATCGCCGCGACGTTGAGGCAGAGCGCGGCGGCGAAGACCGCGGTCGCACTCTCCAGCACGCGGTCGTGCTCGCTGGCGATCGCGCCGGCGACGACGAGCGCGAAGACCGCCAGCGAGCCGACCCGCACGCGCGGGTAGACGCGCGCCACCCACGCCGGGCGCAGCTGGCGCAGCGTCATGCCGATCGCGACGGGGACGATCGTGATCGCGAAGACGAGCGCGACGACGCCCGGCATGCTCACGTCGCCGAGGTCGCCGGCGCCGAAGTGGTCGGTCGAGAGCCCGAGGAACAGCGGCACCGTCACGACCGAGGCGACGCTGCTGATCGCCGTCATCGTCACCGACAGCGCCGTGTCGCCGCGCGACAGGTGCGTCAGCATGTTCGCCATCATCCCGCCGGGCGAGGCGCCCAGCAGCACGAGCCCGACCGCCTGCACGGGGTCGAGCGCGAACAGCTCGGCCATCGCGAACGCCAGCAGCGGCGACAGCAGCGACAGGTTGACCATCCCGATCGCGACGCCCCGCGGCGCGACCAGCACGCGGCGGAAGTCGGCCGGCGTCAGCGCCAGGCCGAGGCTGCACATGATCGCGGCGATCGCGAGCGGCAGCAGGATCTCCGCCAGCAGCGGCGAGTCCATGTCGCCCCCTCCTCAGGAGATCGCGCCGGCGCCCGAGGCCGCCCGCCGCGGGCTCACGCCGCCCCCTCGACGGCGACCGGCCTCGCGGCGGCTGCCGACCGCAGCTCGCGCACGAGCGCGAGCCCGGCGGCGCGGCCGGAGAAGACGCAGCCGCCGACGAACGTGCCCTCCAGCGCGTTGTAGCCGTGGACCCCGCCGCCGCCGAAGCCGGCCACCTCGCCGGCCGCGTACAGCCCCGGGAACGGCTCGCCGTCGGGGCGCAGCACCTGCGAGTCGAGGTTCGTCTCCAGCCCGCCGAGCGTCTTGCGGGTGCAGACGTTGAGGCGCACCGCGATCAGGGGGCCGTGCTCGGGGTCGAGCAGTCTGTGCGGCTTCGCGATCCGCGTCCGCTCCGGCCGGTACTTGCGCGCGTTGCGGATCGCCATCACCTGCGCGTCCTTGCCGTAGGCGTTGGCGATCTCGAGGTCGCGGGCGCGGATCTGCCGCTCGATCGCGGCGGCGTCGAGCGCCGGCTCGGGCACCAGCTCGTTCATCGCCGCGACCAGCTCCGGCAGCGCGTCGCGCACGAGGAAGTCGACGCCGTGGCGTCTGAACGCCGCGACCGGCGAGGGGGTCGAGGAGCTCAGCCGGCTGCGGGCCGTCTTGCGCAGGTCCTTGCCGGTGATGTCGGGGTTCTGCTCGGAGCCCGAGAGCGCGAACTCGCGCGCGATGATCGACTCGTTGAGGATGAACCACGAGTGGTCGTGGCCGGTCGAGAGGATCCGTCTCAGCGTGCCGAGCGCGTCGCAGCCCGGGAAGAACGGCGCCTCCAGCCGCTGCCCGAGCGCGTCGAACCACATCGACGACGGCCCCGCGATGATGCGGATCGCGTGGTGGGGCCAGACCGGGTTCCAGTTGCGCAGGCCCTCGGGGTAGTGCCACATCCGGTCGCGGTTGACGATGCTCGCCCCGGCCTCCTCGCTGATCCCGAGCATGCGGCCGTCGACGTGGGCGGGGACGCCGGCGATCATCTCGCGCGGCGGCTCGCCCATCCGCTCCCGCGGCCAGTTGCGGCGGATCAGGTCGAAGTCGTGGCCGAGCCCGCCGGAGCAGACGACGACCGCCTTCGCGCGCAGCTCGAACTCGCCGACGGCCGTGCGCGGCGAGGCGACGCCGCGCTCGAGCGCGTCGCACGGCTCCAGCACGCTCCCGCTCACGCCGACGACGGCGCCCTCTTCGACGATCAGCCGGTCGACCCGGTGGCGGAAGGCGAACCGCACGAGCCCGCGCTTCTCGGCCTCCTCGAGCGGCTCCTGGAAGACCCGCACCAGCTCCGGCCCGGTCCCCCACGTCAGGTGGAAGCGCGGCACCGAGTTGCCGTGGCCGCCCGCGACGCCGGCGCCGCGCTCGGCCCAGCCCGGCATCGGCAGGACGCGCAGGCCGAGGTCGCGCAGGTACCGTCGCTTCTCCGTCGCGGCGAATCTCACGTACGCCTCGGCCCACCTGCGCGGCCACCGATCCTCGCGCTCGCGGTCGAACTGCGCCGAGCCGAGCCAGTCGGCCAGCGCCAGCTCGTAGGAGTCCTCGATCCCGGCGCGGCGCTGCTCCGGGCTGTCGACGAAGAACAGCCCGGCGAGCGACCAGAACGCCTGCCCGCCAAGGTTGTTGCGGTTCTCCTGGTCGAGGACGAGGACGCTGCGCCCGCCCTTCACCAGCTCATGCGCGGCCACCAGCCCGGCCAGACCTGCGCCGACGACGATCACATCAGGGTCATGCATCGGGATCTGCCTCCGTGTAGCACTCGACGACGGCGAGGAACAGGGTCCGACGCCGCTGGTGCGCGAGCGGAGCGTCGGGTTCGACGAGACACTGCACGGCCGTGCCGTCGTGCACGGCGACGAGCGCGGCCGCGAACGCCTCGCGGTCGACGACCCGCCGCCCGACGTGACCGAGCGCCCGCTCGAGATAGGGCAGGACCAGCCCAGCGATCCTCGCCTCCCGCTCGGCCATCACCCCCCGCAGCCCGGGCGTGCGCAGCGCGTGCGCGGTGAACTCCGCCTCGATCCGATACCAGCGGTCGTCGACGGCGACGACCTCCAGGAAGCGGTCGATGCCGTCCTCCAGCGAGCGGATCGGGCGGTGCGCCGCCTCGTTGAGCGCCTCCCCCGCGGCCCTCAGCAGCGCCTCGGTCCGCTGCTCCCACATCGCCAGGAACAGCTCGTCGAGCGAGGCGAAGTTCGAGTAGAAGGCGCCGCGGGTGTAGCCGGCCCGCGTGCAGACGTCCTCGACGCTCGCGCGCCCGAACCCCTCCTCGGCGAACACCTCCAGCGCCGCGTCGAGCAGCCGCTGCCGTGTCTCCGCGCGCCGCTTCGTGACACGCGGCGGGCGGGCGATCGACGACTGCGGCTGACGCGCTTCGGTCACGATACAGAAACGTATCAGATACAGAACTGAATCGTGGAGCGTGAACCGCCGCCGCGAGGTGCGCCAGAACGACGAGACCCCCGCGTCGGCGGGGGTCTCGTGGGGCGAGTGCGGGCTTCGCGTCGACGCGCCGCGCCGCGGGTCAGCCGCAGGCGGCGACGGCCCGCGCTCAGCCGCGCACGCCGCTCGCCCGCAGCGCGGCGAGCTCGTCGTCGCGCAGGCCGCCGAGCTCGGCCAGCACGGCGTCGGTGTGCTCGCCGCGCCGCGGCGCCGGCCGCAGCGGGGCGGTGCCGCTGCTGAGTCGCAGCGGGCTCTTGACGTGGCCGACCGTGCCGAGCGTCGGATGCTCGATCGCGCCGACGACGCCGCGCGCCCTCGCCTGCTCGTCGCGCAGCGCGGCGGCGACGTCGTTGACCGGCCCGCACGGGACGCCGGCCGCCTCCAGCAGCTCGATCCACGCCGCGGTCGGCCGCTCCAGCAGCCGCCGCTCGATCGCCGCCACGAGCGGTTCGCGGTGCTCGCCGCGGGCGGCGAAGTCGGCGTAGCGCGGGTCGTCGAGCAGCTGCGGCAGGTCGAGCGCGCCGCAGAGGCGCCGGAAGAAGTGCTCCTTGGGGCAGGCGATCACGATCCAGCCGTCCCTGGTGCGGAAGTTCTGGAACGGCACGATCGAGGCGTGCGCGCCGCGCGCTCGCCGCGCCGTCGCGATCTCGCGCGACGCCGACCAGGTGCCGAGGTAGTTGAGCTGCGCGAGCGCGACCTCGAACAGCGACAGGTCGGCGTCGCAGCCGACGCCGTGCTCGCGCGCGTGCAGGATGCCGGCGAGCATCGCGATCGCGGCCGTCAGGCCGCCGCAGAAGTCGACGAGCGAGAGGCCGCTCTTGGTCGGCTCGTCGTCGGGCGCCCCGGTGATCGCCTGCCAGCCGGCGAGCCCCTGGATCGTGTGGTCGTAGGCGCCCTGCGCGCGGCGCGGCCCGGTCATCCCGAAGCCCGACAGCGAGCAGCAGACGATCCGCGGGTTGTGCGCCTTCAGCGCGTCGTAGGTCAGCCCGAGCGTCTCGGCGACGTCGCCGCGCAGGTTGCTGAAGACGGCGTCGGACTGCGCGACCAGGCGCGCGAAGGCCGCTCTCCCCCGCTCCGAGCGGAGGTCGAGCGAGACGCTGCGCTTGCCGCGGTTGAACGCCTCGAAGTAGAGCGAGTCCTCGCCGACCTGCGCCGGCGGGACGTAGCGGCCGACGTCGCCGCCGCTGCCGGGATCCTCGATCTTGATCACGTCGGCGCCGAGGTCGGCGAGCTGCAGCGTCGCCCACGGCCCCGCGCCGAACTGCTCGACGGCGAGCACCCGCACGCCGTCGAGCGCGAGTCCGCTCACCGCTCGCCCCCGTCCGCCGCGAGCCACTCGTCGCGCAGCAGGTGCTTCTGGATCTTGCCGACCGACGTGCGCGGCAGCGCCTCCGCGAGCGCGATCCTCGACGGGACGCGGAAGCGGGCGAGCCGCTGCGCGCACCAGTCGATCAGCTCCTGCGCCGCGGGCTGCGCGCCCTCCTCGCGCGGGACGACGACGGCGACGATCTGCTCGTCTCGCAGCGGGTCCGGGAGCCCGAAGACGGCGGCGTCGGCGACGCCCGGGTGGGCCCGCAGCACGTGCTCGACCTCGCTGGCGGCGACGTTCTCGCCGGCCCGCTTGATCATGTCCTTGCTGCGGTCGACGAAGGCGAGGAAGCCGTCCGGCTCGACGCGCACGACGTCGCCGGTGCGCAGCCAGCCGTCCTGGAGCGCCTCCGCCGTCGCCTGCTCGTCGTCGAGGTAGCCGCGCATCAGCGAGAGGCCGGGGATGCCGTGCACGTGCAGGTCGCCGACCTCGCCGACCGCCGCCGGCGCGCCGTCCTCGCGCACGACGCGGCAGGTGTAGCCGAGCGTCACGCGGCCGATCGCGTCCGGCCGCCGCACGTCGTCGAGCGGGTTCATCAGCGGCGGTCCGATCGTCTCGGTCATGCCGTACAGCTGCAGCAGCGGCGCCCCGACCGCCTCCTCCCACGCCGCCAGCTCCGCGCTCGTCAGGTTCTGCGCGAACAGGACCGCGCGCAGGCGGTGCTCGCGCCACCGCGGGTCGCGCGGCTGGGCGAGGATCATCCGGATCGGCGCCGCGAACAGGCTCGCGACCGTGGCGCGGTGGGCGACCGCCTGGCCGAGCACGCGGCTGGCGCTGAAGCGCGAGACGAGCACGAGCGTCGCACGCGAGACCAGCGCGCCCATCGTCGTGTAGAACTGCGCGTTCGCGTGGAAGAGCGGCAGGACCGTGAGGATCCGGTCGGCCGGCGACAGCCGCAGGTTGCGCGCGACGACCTCGCCCGCGTAGACGTAGTTGGCGTGCGTGATCCGCACGCCCTTCGGCCGCGACGTCGTGCCCGACGTGTAGAGCAGGCCGAGGTCGCGGTCTGGCGCGGCGGCCGCGCCCGCGCGCAGCGGCGAGCCGGCGTCGAGCGGGGGCGGGTCGAGCAGCCCGTCGCGCTCGCGCACCACGATCTCCGGCGCGCGCGCGAGCGCCGCCGCGGCCTCGCGCACGGCCGCCTCGCCGTCGGCCTCGGTGACCGACGCGACCGCGCCGCTGTGCTCCAGCGCGAAGCTCAGCTCGGCGGGGCTGGCGAGCGTGTTGGTCGGCACGATCGCCGCGCCGAGCGCCGCGCAGCCGAACCAGGTGAAGAGGAACTCGGGCCGGTTGCCCATGTGCAGGTGGACGCGGTCGCCGCGGCCGACGCCGCGCGCCGCCAGCAACTGCGCGACGCCGAGCGAGCGCTCGAGCACCTCCTCCCAGGTGAACGCGCGCACGCCGGCGCCGATCTCGTCGAAGACGAGCAGCTCGCGCCGCGGATGCTGCGCCGCGCCGGCGGCGAGCACGTCGAGCACGGTGCGGTCGGCGACCGCCGACAGCCGCCGCTCGGCCGGCGCGCTCACCGCGGCAGCCCCAGGATCGCCACCGCCCGCGCCCAGCCGGCGCTGGCGCCGGCCACCTTCACGGGGAAGCAGGCGACCGTGAACCCGCGGGCCGGCAGCCGCGCCAGGTTGGCCAGCTTCTCGATCTGGAAGTACTCGCGGTCCTTCCCGACGCGATGGGCCTCCCACAGCAGCGCCGGGTCGCGCTCCGCGGCGAACGCCTCCTTGATGCTGGGGAAGTCGCGGTCGAAGCCGACCGCGTCGGTGCCGATCGTGCGCACGCCCTGGTCGACGATCCAGCGCGTCGCCTCCGCGCTCAGCCCCGGGTAGCGGTTCCAGTAGTCGGCCGTGCCGAAGCTCTTGTCGCCGTCGTAGCGCAGCAGCACGATCTCGCCCTCCGCCAGCGGCGCGCCGGTCGCCTCGACCGCCTCCCGGATGGCGTCGACGCCGACGCGCTCGCCCGGCCCGAAGCGCGTCAGGTCGAGCACGACGCCGTCGCCGAAGAAGGCGTCGAGCGGCAGCTCGTCGATCGTGCGCGCGCGTCTGCCGGCGGTCGTCGGGAAGTAGTGCCAGGGCGCGTCGACGTGCGTGCCGGCGTGGGTCGACAGCTCGACCCGCTCGGTCGCCCACCCCTTCCCGTCGGGCAGGTCGGCGACGTCGCAGCCGAACGTCCTCGTGACCCGCTCGACCGACTGCTCGTGGTCCTGGTAGGTCACGCGCGCGGCCAGCGCGACCGCGAGGTCGCCGGCCATCTCGCCCTCGACGGGCGGCTGGATCGGGACGCTCAGGTCGACGAACTGCAGCTTGCTCATGCTCTCCTCGTCTGTCGCACTGTCTCGCGGTCGCCGACGCGCGGCCACGTCTCCTCCGGCCCGCGAGCTCACACGATGCGCTCACGCTATTCCCGCCGCCGACGGCCTTCCTCGTCTCGGCGAGCCGAATAGCGGCCGCGACGCTCGGCTTCCGCGGACCGGGTCACGGCGCCGAGCCGCCGCTAGGGTCGGGCGCTCCAGACCAGGCACAGCAAGGAGGAGACACCTGTGCGACTCGTGACCTACGAGCTGCCGACCCCGCTTGGACGGGTCCGCCGCAGCGGCGCGCTGTCCGACGCCGACGACGCCGTGATCGACCTGGCGCTGGCGCGCACCGCGCTGCTCGCGCGCCGCGGCCTGCCGCACGCCGCCGCGCTCGCCGCCGTCGAGACGCCGGTCGACATGCTCGCGCTGCTGGGCACCGGCGAGCACGGGATCGAGGCCGCGCGCGAGGCGGTCGAGGCGGCGGTCGCCGAGGGCGTCGAGCAGCTCGGCGACGGCGCGGTCGTGCGCCACGCGCCCGGCAGCGTGCGCCTGCTGGCGCCGGTCCCGCGGCCCAACAGCCTGCGCGACTTCCTCGTCGTCGAGGAGCACGTGCGCAGAGCCCGCAGAGGCCGTGAGATCCCGCCCGAGTGGTTCGAGATGCCCGTCCACTACAAGGGCAACGTCGACGCCGTCTACGGCCCCGAGGACCTCGTGCCGTGGCCGGCCTACACCGACAGGCTCGACTACGAGCTGGAGGTCTGCGCCGTCGTCGGGAAGGCCGGCCGGCGGATCGCGGCCGCCGACGCGCCGACCCACATCGTCGGGTACACGATCTACAACGACTGGAGCGCCCGCGACATCCAGCGGCGCGAGATGACGGTCGGCCTCGGGCCGGCGATGGGCAAGGACTTCGCGACCTCGCTCGGGCCGTGCCTCGTCACCGCCGACGCCTTCGACCGCGACGCCGCGCGGATGACGGCGCGGGTCGACGGCGAGACGTGGTCGAGCGGCGGGCTGGGCACGATGCGCTTCAGCTTCGAGGAGATCATCGAGTGGGTCTCCCAGGAGCAGACGCTCCTGCCCGGCGACCACCTCGGCAGCGGCACGGTCGGCGGCGGCTGCGGCCTGGAGCTCGACCGCTGGATCGCCGAGGGCTCGGTCGTCGAGCTGGAGGTCGACGGCATCGGGGTCCTGCGCAACCGCGTCGGACGCAGAGGCGCAGGCCCCGAGCCGGCGGCGGGCCTCTAGTAGACGCCCGCGAGGTTCGCCGCGCGCATGCGGTCGGTCGCCTCGGCGAGGTCGGGCTGCACCGGCGGGTACCAGCCGCCGCGCGCCTCGACCGCGTCGGCGACCCGGCCGCCGGCCTCGTCGATCAGGCGGTTGGCGCGCTGCAGGTCGTAGCCGACCAGTCTGCCGTCCTGCTTGACGACTCTGCCGCCGACCATGATCGTCGTGAGGTCGGCGACGCCGCCGTGCAGGACGATCGTCGAGACCGGGTCGATCACCGGGCGCAGGTGGGGCTGGTCGGCGTCGAAGACGAGCACGTCGGCGGCCTTGCCGACCTCGAGCGAGCCGCAGACGTCGCCGAGGCCCATCCCGCGAGCGCTGCCGAGCGTCGCCATGTGCAGCACGTCGGCGACCGTCACGTTGAGCTTGTCGACGCCCTTCAGGCCCTCGGTCGTGAGGATCGGCCACTGCTCGCGGATGCGCTCGCTCTGCAGCACCAGCCGCATGCCGACGAACGGGTCGGGGCCGTTGTTGCACTGCGTGTCGGCGCCGATGCCGGTCGTCACGCCGGCCGCGTCGGCGCGGCCGCAGATCGTGAAGCCGAGGCCCATGCCGAGCTCGGTGTCGGGCGTGCCGGAGACGGCGCCGCCCGATCTGGCCAGCAGCTGCAGCTCGTGGTCGCTGCACGTGTTCGCGTGCGAATGGAGCTGGTTGGCGTGGAGCATCCCGTGCTCGTGCCAGATCTCGACCTCGCGCAGCTCCTCGCCGGCGGGGCGCCAGCGGCAGTTGGTGTGCGGGTGCAGCAGCACGTCGAGCTCGCGCGCCAGCGCGAACTCGGCCTTCGTCTGGGCGAACGGGACGACGCCCATCTCGGCGGGCGCGATGCCGAGGCGGACGAGGTCGTCCTGCGCCGAGAACTCGCGCTCGCGCACGCGGTGGAGGTCGGCGACGCGCGCCTCGAAGTCGAGCAGCGGCCCCTCCTCGACCGGCGGCGAGTACATGCCGTAGCACCAGACGCCGCGGATCCCCAGCTCGCGGAAGGCGCGCAGACCCTCGTCGGCGTGCTCGGGGGTGACGATGCAGTGGCAGAAGTCGATCGTGCAGGTGACGCCCGAGGTCAGCAGCCCGTAGCCGGCCGACAGCACGCCGGCGTAGACGTCCTCGGGCGTGTGGACCGTCGCGTGGTTGCGGCGGATGCACCAGAAGTAGTCGTTCAGGTTCCAGTCGGCGCAGACGGCGCGCATCGTCGCCTGCCACAGGTGGTGGTGGGCGTCGACGAAGCCCGGCAGCACCCACTTGCCGGCGGCGTCGATCACGCGCGCGTCGGCGACCTGGAGATCCGGCTGCAGCGCGGCGATCCTGCCCTCCTCGACCAGCACGTCGGCGCGCTCCATGCGCTTGTCGCGCGGATCGCCGACGAGCACGAGCCCGCCGCGGATCAGCGTTCGCTCCGATGACATCTCTCCACCTCCGAAGTCAGGATTTGCGGCCACGCTATCGGCGCGCTCGCGGCCGGTCCCCGTCCCGCCCGGACGCTTCTCCGGCGGCGGTCTCGTCGCGTCCGGACGAGTCGGCGAGCGGGTCGGAGCCGAGCGCGCGCAGCACGTCGAGCACCGACAGCGCGAGCTGCAGCTCGAAGCGCGCAGCCGGCTCGCGCGGGTTGCAGCCGAGCACCGCGGATATGCGCGCGAGCCGGTACTTCAGCGTGCTGACGTGGATGTGGCAGGCGGCCGCCGTCGTCGGCTGGTGGCAGTCGGCCTCCAGGTAGGCGGCGAGCGTCGGCAGCAGCTGGGTGCGCGGTCTCTGCGCGTCGTGCTCGGCCAGCGGCCCCAGCACCCGCCGCACGAGCGCGCGCATCTCGGTCATGTCGGGCGCGTCGAGCAGGAACCGCAGCGGTCCGAGCGCCTCGCAGCTGACGAGCGAGCGGCCGCCGTCGCGCGCGCCCGAGCGCGCCAGGCCGAGCGCCGCCTCGGCCTCTCGCAGCGAGGTGCCGAGGTCGAGCCGGCCGTCGCTCAGCCCGCCGAGCAGCTCGACGCCGGCGCGTGCGGCCTTGCGCTGGAGCGCGGCGACGCGCGCCAGCGCCGCGTCGTGCTCGGCCTCCGGGATCGCGACGACGACGCGCGCGCCGCGCTTGCAGACGAGCGCCGGCTCGCCGCCGCCGGCCGCGAGCGCCAGCCGCGTCAGCTGCAGCAGCCGCCCCTCCTCGACGTCGCCGACCGGCTCCAGCACGGCGACCCGCCGCGGCCGCTCCAGCTCGATGCCGAAGTGCGCGGCGCGCGCGACGAGGCTCTCCCCCGGCGTCGCGCCGCTGCGCAGGATCTCCTCCAGCAGCTCGCCCTGCAGCCGCCACTCGACCTCGAGCGCGGCGCGCTGCTTGACCAGCTCCAGCGCGATCACCGTCGCGCCGTGCTCCAGCGCCGAGCGCTGCAGCGCCGACAGCGGCTCGTCGCCGGCGGCGTGGATCGTGCCCAGCCGCGCCTCGTCGGCGATCACGCCGACCGCCTCCTGGGCCGGCGCCGGGCCGTCGTCGTCGAGCGCGACGACGACCGCCTCGGCGTCGGGGTCGCACGGGTAGCGGCGCGGCAGGGTCGCGCCGTCGGCGCGCGCGACGACGACGTCGCGGCCGACGAGCTGCGCGAGCTTGCGCCCGAGCTGGTCGAGCCCCTCGCCGGCCAGCGACGCGTCGGTCAGCTCGCGGTGGATCGCGAACGAGCGCTCCAGCGTCTCGTTCTTCTCCGCCAGCGCGCGGTAGAGGCGGCCGTTCTCGATCGCGATCGCGGCCTGCGAGGCGAGCGCCGACAGCAGGCCCGGAGCGCCCGGCCCGAAGTCGGAGGCGCGGCGCATGCCGACGTAGAGCGCGCCGACCATCCGGCCCGCCCGCAGCATCGGCGAGCAGAGCACCGAGACGACGCCCTCGCCCGCGAGCGCGTTGTGGACGGCGGCCGGCATCTCGTTGCCGTACAGCTCCTGGTCGCGCACCTGGATCGTGCGCCCCTGCAGGACGGCGGCGCCGCCGATGCCGGTGCCGAGGCGGACCGCCATCTGGCCGAACGCCTCGGTCGTGCCGCCGGCGGTGACGACGACGCGCACCTCCTCGGCGTGCTCGTCGACCAGCGCCAGCCAGGCGACGTCGGTGTCGCACAGCTCGCGGGCGCGCTCGACGATCAGCTCGAAGACGGCGTCGGCGTGGACCTCCTCGGCCTGGATCTGGGTGCCGATCTCGACGAGCGCCTCGTAGGCGCTGCCGCGCTCGGCGGCCTGCTGCGTCCGCTCCAGCGCGACGCGCAGGAAGCGCTGCACCGGGCCTGCGACGCGCTCCAGCGCCGCGTCGGCGGCGCCGCCGTCGGGCCCGCCGTCGCCGAGCACGAGCGCGCCGAGCAGCGCGCCGTCGGCGTCGCGCACCGGCGCGACCCGCGCCCCCGTGCCCGCCTCGGCGCCCGCGCCCGCCTCCGCGTCCGCCGCCTCGGCGCCCGCGCCCGCCTCGACGCCCGCCTCCGCGCCGGCGCCCGCGCCCGCACCGACGGCGACCGTGCCCGCCGCGACCCTCTCCGCCGCCGCCAGCCAGCCGCGCAGCACGTCGTCGTGCGGCTGCTCCTCGCCGGTGCCGACGTGGTGGAGCGCGCCGCCCGGCTCCTGCCAGACGAGCGCGCACGGCGATCCGCCGCCGAGCGCCGACGTCAGCTCGAGTGCCGCTCGCAGCATCGCGAGCGCGTCCTCACGTGCCCAGTTGTGCCCTGCGTCCTCCGTGGCCCGATGCTATCCAGCGGCGGCCAGCTCACGGCGTGCGACCTCCTCGAAGCTCGTCGGCTCGCGCCCCAGCAGCCAGCGCAGCACGTTCGCGTTGCCCGTCAGGCCGTGGGCGTCGTAATGGGCGTACATCGCGTGCAGATCGGCCGTCTGCGAGCGCGAGAAGCCGGCCGGGACCGGGACCTCGCCGGGCGCCGCGACGCGCGCGCCAAGCGGGCGCCCGAGCGCTCGCCCGATCGCGTCGACCAGCTCGCGGAGCGCGTGCCGCTGCGGGCCGGCCAGCTCGTAGGTCGCCGCGTCGTGCCCGGGCTCGACGAGGACGCGCGCGGCGACCTCGGCGACGTCGTCGAGGTCGACGACGTCGAAGCGCGCGTCGAGCGAGTAGGGCGCGAGGAACGCGTCGGCCGACGGCGAGCGCCGGAAGCTGCGCAGCACCGTCTGCGCGTACATCGCCGGCTGCAGGATCGTCCAGCGCAGCGGCGCCTCGCGCACGGCCAGCTCCCAGCGCGCCTTGCGCCCGTGGTGGCGCATCGCCGGCGTGAACGGGTGCAGCACCGAGTGGGCGACGAATCGCCCGACCCCCGCCCGCCGCGCCGCCGCGACCGCGCCCGCCACCAGCGCGTCCTCCTGCGGGTGGAAGACCGGCGGCACGACGTAGACGGCGTCGGCGCCGTCGAGCGCGGCCTCCAGCGCGTCGGCGTCGGCGAGGTCGGCGCGCGCGACCGTCGCCGCGCCGGCCTCGCGCGCGGCCTGCTCGGCCTCCGCGCGGCGCACGACGCCGCGCACCGCGACGTCGCCGCGGCGCGCCAGCGCGCGCACGACGGCGGCGCCGGTCGCGCCGCCGGCGCCGACGACGGCGATCGCCGGCGCGCTCACGACTGCGTCCCGCCGCGCCGGCGCACGAGGATCGCCGAGGCGGTCACGGCGATCACGACGGCGGCGCCGTTGAAGACGGGCTCGACCCAGTCGGCCGCGCCCGCGAGCGTCAGCCCGTTGACGCTGACGGCGACGAAGAAGACGCCGACGAGCGTGCCGGCGACGGTGAAGCGGCCGGGCCGGATCGTCGTCGAGCCGAGGAAGACGGCCGCCAGCGCCGGCAGCGTGTAGCCGTCGCCGACGCCGGCGGTCGCGCCGCCGGTGCGCGCCAGCAGCAGCAGGCCCGCGACCGCCGCGATCGCGCCCGAGATCGCGAACGCGATCAGCACGCAGCGCGTGACCGGCATGCCGACCAGTCTCGCGGCCTCCGGGTTGGAGCCGATCGACAGCAGCTGGCGTCCGAAGACGGTGAAGCGCAGCAGGTAGGTGACGAGCAGCGCGACGGCGATCAGCAGCCAGACCGGCTTCGGCACGCCGAGCCAGTTGGTGTTGCCGAAGGTCGTCAGCCACTCGGGGACGCCGAGGATCGTGTCGTTTCTCGACCACCACGCGCCGATGCCGCCGACGAGCGTCGCCATGCCGAGCGTGATCACGAGCGAGTTCGCTCCGAAGCGGGCGATCAGGGTGCCGTTGACGGTGCCGATCGCGAGGCCGACGAGCGCGCCGACCAGCAGCGCCGGGGCGAGCGCGAAGCCGCCTCTGGTCGTCAGCTCGGCGGCGGCGATCGCGGCGAGGCCGAGCGTCGCGCCGACCGAGACGTCGAACTGGTGCGCGACGAGCGGGACCAGCGCGCCGAGCGCGGCGATCGCGACGACCGACTCGTTGGCGGCGATGTTGCGCAGGTTGGCGAGCGTCGGGAAGGTGTCGGAGGTCGCCGGCAGGACCGAGAACACGATCACCAGCAAGATCAGCAGCAGCACGAGCGCGTAGCGCTCGAGCGTGGCGATCACGCGTCTGCCCGTCGAGGCCTCCGCGCCGCGGTCGCCTGCCTGGGACGACGGCGGCAAGGAGCCGGCCGACGCCCGCCCCGCGTCGGCGGGCTCGATGACGTCGGTGGTGTTCACGATCGGGTCTCCTCCTGTGATGTCTCGTAGACGTGGTCGATCAGCCATTCGCGGTCGACCTGCTCGCGCGTGCCGGTCGCCGCGACGCGCCCGCGCGCCAGCACGACGACGCGGTCGGCGAGGTGCAGCAGCTCCTCCAGGTCGGAGCTGACGAGCAGCACCGCGGCGCCCTGGGCGACGGCCGCGTCGATCTGGGCGTAGATCTCGGCGCGGGCGCCGACGTCGACGCCCTGGGTCGGCTCGTCGAGCAGCAGCGCCTTCGGCTCGCGGCGCAGCCAGCGCGCGACGATCACCTTCTGCTGGTTGCCGCCGGAGAGCTGCGCGAGGCGCGCGTCGACGGCCGGGGTGCGGATCGCGTAGTCGGCGATCGCGCGGACGGCGTCGGAGCGCTCGCGCGCCTGCCGGAACCAGCCGCCGACCTGGTACGCGGCCGGGTCGGCGGCCGACAGGTTCTCGGGCAGGCCGAGGTTGCCGAAGGCGCTCGCCCGCGCGCGGTCCTCGGGCACGTACGCGAGCCCGCGCGCGATTGCGCCGGCGATGTCGCCGGGCGGCAGCGGCCGGCCCTCCAGCAGGACCTCGCCCGCGGTCGGGCGCCGCACGCCGAAGACGTTCTCCAGCAGGCTCGTGCGGCCGCTGCCGACGAGGCCCGCGACGCCGACGACCTCGCGCGGCGCCAGCGCCAGGTCGACGCCGGCCAGCGGGCCGCCGGCGACGCCGCGCAGCTCAAGCACCGGCGCCTCGCCCTCCGTCGCGCGCGTCGGGCGCGACGGCGCCTGCGCGATCGCGCGGCCGACGATCGTGCGCGCCAGCGCCGCCTGCTCGAGCCCGGCGACGGCGCGCGACTCGACCAGCTCGCCGTCGCGCAGGACGGTGACGCGGTGCGCGAAGCTCAGCACCTCGTCGAGGCGGTGAGAGACGTAGAGGATGCTCTGGCCGGCGGCGGCGTAGCGCGTCAGCGCGGCGAGCAGCTCGTCGACCTGCGCCTGCGGCAGCCGGGCCGTCGGCTCGTCGAGCACGAGCAGGCCGCCGTGGACGTCGTCGCGTCCGCGCAGCGCGCGGGCGATCGCGACGAGCGTCGCGTCGGCCGGCCGCAGGTCGCCGACGAGCGTGTCGGGGTCGACCGCGACGTGCAGGCGCTCGAGCGTCGCACGCGCGTCGGCGCGCAGCGCGCGCCAGTCGATGCGGCCGAGGCGGCGCGGGTACGGCTGGCCGCAGAAGAGGTTCTCGGCGACGGTCTGCGGCGCGAACAGGCCGAGGTCCTGGTGGACGAAGGCGATCCCGGCCGCCTGCGCCCACGTCGGCGTGATCGCGTCGCTCTCGACGCGCTGCCCGCCGACCGCGACGGTGCCGCCCGGGTCGCCCTGGTGGACGCCGGCGAGCACCTTGATCAGCGTCGACTTGCCGGAGCCGTTGCCGCCGAGCAGCGCGTGGATCTCGCCGCGGCCGACGTCGAAGGAGACGTCGCGCAGCGCGCGCATGCCGGGGAACGTCTTCGACAGGTTGCGGACCGCGAGGCCGGGGGCGTCCCCGGCGGGCCGGCGCGTCGCCGCGCCGGCCGTCGTATCGGGGGTGCGCTCAGCCAATGCCCCAGATCCGCTTGTAGTTGTCCTGGTAGCCGGCCGATCTCGCGTTGCCGTCGTACATGTCGCCGGGCGGGAGGTGGTCCTCGTCCATCGGCTGGATGCCGATGCCCGGGTCGACCTGCTCCTCGCCGGCGAAGAGGCGGTTGAGGCCGTCGATCGCGGCCCAGCCGGTCCACGTCATCGCCCGGCCGACGGCGAACGACTGCGTGCCTCTTCTGATGAGCGGGATGTTGGAGGGGTTGCCCTCGTTGCCGGTCAGCAGCAGCTCGCGTCCGCCGAGGCGCGCCTGCTCGGCGGCCGCGCCGACGCCGAGCGCGATCGCGGCGTCCAGCGGCGACATCAGCACGTTCGCCTGGGGGCGCTGCTGCAGCGCGGCGCTCGCCTTGCCCTGCAGCTTGCCGGTGACGAGGTCCATCCCGGTGTACTCGGTCTCCCAGTGCTCGCAGCTGTCGCACTCGGCGAGCCGCTCGCGGAAGGAGAGGCCGACGTGGCGCGTGACCGCCGAGTCGTCCTCGCGCAGCTCGATCACCTTCGCCTTGCCGTCGGTTCTCGCGATCACCCAGTCGGCGATCGCCTTGCCGACGATCTCGCGCTGGAAGGTCCCGTAGTCGTCGGGCTCGCCCTCCGGGGCCCAGCGGATGCGGCCGTCGAACAGCGGCTCCTCGCCGGCGAACTGGTCGTCGCAGTCGTGCGCGCCGGCGCCGTACACCCTCGTTCCGGCTCTCTGCGCGGCGACGATCGCGCCCTTGGTCTGGGCGCAGTCGATCCCGTTGAGGATCACCGCGTCGGCTCCCGCAGCGGCGGCCGCGCGGATCTGCGCGTTGTAGACGGTCGGGTCCTGCTTGCCGTCGACGAACTTCATGTTCCAGCCGAGCAGCCTCCCGGCCTCCACCTCGGCTCTGGCCGGCAGCGCGCAGCCGGCGCCCTGGGCGCTGCAGGCGATCGCCCACACGGTCTTGCCTCTGACCGCTCTCGGCCCCTCTCTGGGCAGCTCGCGGTCGGTGCCGGCCATGTTGCGCTCGGTGTTGGCGATCGCCTCTCTCACGATCGCCGACGTCTCACCCGAGGCGCCGGAGGCGCCGCTCGAGTCGCCGCTGTCGCTCGACTCGCCCGAGCCGCAACCGGCGAACGCGAGCGCCGCAACAGTCACGCCGACGCCGAGCGCGCGGCGAGTCCGGGCACCAGTACCCAGGACGCTGGTCATCTCTCTCCTCCTCTGCGACCTCTGTGTGCGGCCGTGCGCCGAGGACGACGCGGCCTGGGCCGAACCGTATGGGGCGCGCCCCACGCTCGACCTCCATCGGGCGAGACGAATCTCGCGGCGGTGTTTGGGCCGGCCCGGACGAGCACGGCGGCCCGGCGCGACGCGGCAGCGGCGGCGGCAGCGCGAGATCGCGGCGACCGAGAACGCGACCGGCCGGGCTCGTGGGAGCCCGGCCGGCCGGTGCTGCGATCGTCCTCTGGGTGGCGGCGCTACCCGGTGACGCCTCCAGCGGGGCTGACCCCGCCGCCGATCACGCGGACGGCGCGCTTGGCGCGTCTGGTGTTGGCGTCAGGCGCCGTCGCGGTGGCGACGTTGGTCTTCTTGCCACCGGTCGAGCGGTGCGCCCGCACGGTGATCTTGTAGGTCTTGCTCTGGCCCGGCTTGAGCGTCTTGGCCGTCCAGCAGAAGCGGCCCTTCGTCAGCTTCGCCTTCGGCGTCGCCTTCACGAACGCCAGCCCGGCCGGCAGCGTGTCGCACGTGCGCACGTTGCGCAGCGTCGCTCTGCTGGGGTTGCGGACCTTGATCGTGAAGGTCGCCCGCTGACCGGCCCGCAGCACGCTGCGGTTGACCGTCTTGGTCAGGCCGAGGTTGACCTTCGTCACGACGACCGGGACGTCGTCTCTGTTGTTGTCGGGGTTGGAGTCCTCGCGGGCGCCGATCACCGCGCGGTTGACCGATCTGCCGGTCTTGACCGCACGGGCGCCGACGGTGATTCTCACCTGCTGGCCCTCGGCCAGGGTGCCCAGCTCGCACCGCAGCGTGTTGCCGGCGGTGGTGCAGCTGCCGACCTCGCTTCTGACCGCGCCCAGCTTCAGCCGCGACGGCAGCCGGTCGGTGACGACGACCTCCTCGGCGATGCCGGGGCCGTTGTTTCTCGCCAGCAGCGTGTAGGTCACGTTGCCGCCGAGCCGGACCCGTCTGGCCGAGACGGTCTTGGTGATCGAGACGTCCGGGGTCGGGATCTCGACCTCTCTTCTGTCTCTGTTGTCTCTCTCGTCGCCGTCGTCGGGCGATCTGACCTCTGCGTCGTTGACGGCTCTGCCCGATCTGACCGCTCTCGCGGTGACCGTGATCGGCACCTGCTGGCCCTCGGCCAGCGTGCCGAGCTCGCAGCGGATCGTCGCGCCGGCGACCGCGCAGGAGCCGACCGGGGTGCTGACGCCCGTCGTCGCGAGCTGCTCGGGCATCCGATCGGTCACCACGACCTGACGGGCGATGCCCGGGCCGTGGTTTCTCGCCAGCAGCGTGAACGTGACGCTCTCGCCGAGCTTGGCGGTCGGCGAGGAGACGGACTTGACGATCGAGACGTTCGGTCTCGGCGTCTCGATCTCTCTTCTGTCTCTGTTGTCGTCGGGGTCCTCGTCGCCGGGCGATCTGATCTCGGCGTTGTTGACGTGTCTGCCGGTGCTCAGCGGTCTGGCGGTGACGGTGATCGTCTCAGTCTGACCGGCCAGCATCCGGCCCAGCTCGCAGCTGACGTCGTTGCCGACGATCGCGCAGCTGCCCAGCGACGTTCTCGCGTCGATCAGCTCCAGCGTGTCGGGCATGTCGTCGGTCACGACGACGTCGTCGGCGATGCCGGCGCCGTGGTTTCTCGCCGTGAGCGTGAACGTCACCGTCTCGCCGAGCGGCACAACCGGCGCCGAGACCGCCTTTCTGATCGAGACGTTGAATCTCGGGTGGAACCCGAAGTCGTGCGTGTGGTCGTTGTGACCGGCCGCACCCGTTCTCAGCGGGTCGACGACGTACGCGCCGTCGACGACGCCGTTGGAGTCGCGCAGCTCGTCGCTGGTGTGGTCATTCGTCGGGATGTACGGCAGCAGCGGCGCCTGGTCCAGTCTGATCCGCACCGTGTAGTCGGTGTGCGGCTGGATCGCGCCCGGCACGTTGGACTCGTTGAAGTAGTACTGGCCGTCGGCGTCCGTGGTCGTCGTCGCGATCACGTTGCCGCCGGCGTCCAGCAGCTCCACCTCGACGCCGCCGATCGGCGTCTCGTCGGGATCCTGCACGCCGTCCTTGTTGAGGTCGAGCCAGACGTAGTTGCCGATCTCGATTGGGGCGGCATCGCAGAGCGCCTCCAGGTCGCCGAGGCCGTTGGACTTGGCGAAGGTGCTCATCGGGGTCCCGGGCGGCGGCGCGGGCTCGGCCTCGTAGAGGTGGTAGCCCTTCGTGCGCGTGCCGGCGTCCTTGTCCATGTAGAGCAGACCGCCGGAGCTGGGCGGGCCCATGTGGATCGTGTCGTAGCCGGTCTGCCGCAGGTCGCGCGAGCCGGGGATCGAGAGGATGCCGCCGTTGGAGGTGTAGTCGTGCATCCCGTGGTCCTGGTCCCAGTAGAAGAGACCGTCGCCGGGGCCGTAGTCGGTGATCTGCCCGGCCGCGTTCGTCAGCCCGCCGCAGGTCGCGCCGCTCTCCAGCGCGTAGCTCCCCGCGCCCGAAACGCACGCGCGCAGCGTGTAGCCGGACGAGAGACCGCCCTCGATTCTGCCGTCGAGCGACTCCGAGGCGCTCGTCACCTGGTCGGCCCAGCGGTCGCGGATCCCGAGCACGAGGTCGTCGCCGACGAACTCGATGTCGCTCAGCAGCGGCTGGGGATAGTCGCCGAGGTCGGCGACGTCTCTCGGATGTCGGGTCGTCCACGGATGCCAGTCCGCGGAGTAGTCGGCGGCCGTGCACGGCGTCGCCGGGAACGGAATGTTGCCGCGGTAGACGCAGAGCCGATCGGGGTCGAGCGACTCGTGCAGCACCGGCGCGGAGCCGAACGCGCCCGTCGCCGGGTCGAACGTGTAGACGAACACTCTCAGGTCGGCGCTCGCCGCTCTCGGCGGCGGGTCCCCTCTGCTCTCCTCCGAGCAGACGCCGCCGACGTACACCAGCCCGTCTCTGATGTTGAAGCCCGTGCCCATCGGGCGCGCGTCGCCGGGCTCCGCGCACGGGCTCGGGATCGGGAAGGTCTGCGCGGTCGTCGGTCTGGAGCCGTCAGCCGGGACCGGCACCGCGATCAGCTCGCCGGTCGCCATCCCGACCGTGAACAGCGTCGAGCCGTCGCCGTCGTAGGTGAGGTTGCCCAGGCCGCTTCTGCCGACCTCGGTGAAGGCGTCTCTGTCGCGGATCCAATCGTCGGTGCCGCGGGTCGGGTCGCCGGCCGGTCTGCCCGGCAGGGTGTTGACGTCGAAGAACAGCTCGCCGTTGGGCGTGCCCGCGGTCGCCTGCGCGACGTCGGTGCGGTAGATCGCACCCGGTCCGTTCGGGCCGTAGCCGGCGTGGCGCTTCGTGTACGCGGCCGAGTAGAGGTAGTCGGAGCCGTTCGGCCGCGCGACGCCGAAGACCGTGCCGATCTGCTCGAAGGTCGCGCCCGTGATCTGGCCCGGGACCGTGCTGTCCGGGCCTCTTCTGTCCGGGAGCGTCCCGTTCGGGACGTCGTCCGGCACCAGGCGAATCGCGGCCATGTCGGCCCAGTCGCCGTCGAACGCGCCGTACTGCGCGCACGCGATAGCGATCAGCGGGTTGTCCTGGCAGTAGTTCGCCGGCTGCAGCACGCCGACGTCGATCCCGGTCGCGTTGCCGCCCGAGAGGTCGACGAACTGGACGGTCGTGCCCGATCTCGCGCCATGGCGCGCCGGCTGGTAGCCGGCCGGAAGATCGGTGAACTCCAACCGCACCCGCGCGGCCGGATCGGGGACGTTCAGGCTGTAGCTGCCGTCGGCGGCCGTCGTGCCTCTCGCCAGCACGGCGCCGCCGGGACCGTAGGCGGTGACGGTGATCCCGCCGACCCCGGTGTCGACCTGCGCGCCGGTGTCGCGCACGCCGTTGTCGTTGAAATCCTCGAACGCCGTGCCGCTGACCGTCGCCGCCGCCGCGGCGCCCGGCAGCGCCAGCACGGCCGCCGCGGCGGCCAGCGGGACGATGCCCCGCCGCCGGGCGCCGAGCAGCGCTCCCGCGCCGTCGAGCAGGCGTGCGCGGCGTGCTCGCCGCCTATTCTCCGATGGCCGCATGGGCCCCCTCCCGTTCCGGACGGGCGCCGAAGCCGACCCGCCGCGCTGTCATCGTGCCTGACTGCACCTGGACTCCCTTTGGTGAGGAACTGTTGATGCGGAGGCAGGTATCGGCCATCGACGCCCTCACGCCAACCTGTCGGGCTCGCAAACGCTCAAAGGTCGTCCCTCGAAGGTCGGAGCCGAAAGCAGGTTGCACAGGTTCTCGGCGCGTTCCGCCGACGACTCTGCAGCAACCCGCCTCCGGGGGGAGCGCGAAGCACGACGGCCCCGCCAAGGGCGGGGCCGTCATGTGGTCACAGCGTGGTGGAGGGTGGGCGTCAGCCGGTGACGCCGCCGCCGCGCGCCGCGACGGGCAGGACCCGGATCGCGGCCGTGCCGGTCGCCGCTCTGCTGCGCGCACCACGCGCATTCGGAGCGGTCGCCTTCGCGACGTTGACCTTCCGCCCGCCGGCGCCTCTCAGCACGCGGGCCTTGAGCGTGATCGTCTTGGACTTCTTCGCGCCGAGCGCTCTGAACGTCCAGCAACGCTGACCCTTCGTCAGCTTCGCCTTGGGCGTCGAGGAGACGAACACCAGCCCCGACGGCAGACGATCGCAGACCCGCACCGATCTCAGCGCGAACCCGGACGCGTTCGTCACCCGGAGCTTGTACGTCACCGTCCCACCCGCACGCACCGTCTTGGCGCTGGCGGTCTTCGTGAGCTTCAGCAGCCCCTGCACGCGCGTGCGCGTCCCGTCGATGTTGTTTCTCGGATTCGGATCCGGCTCGTTGCCGGTCACGCTCGCGCTGTTGCGCAGCACACCCGCCGCCAGCGGCCGGCCGACGATCCGAATCGTCGCGCTCTCACCGCTTCTCAGCGTGCCCAGCGAGCATCTCACCGGCGCACGCTTGGTGCAGCTCCCGACACTGCTTCTCACCGACCGCACCTGCAGCCGCAGGCTCGGCGTATCGATCACCCGCACATCGGTCGCCGCCCCCGGACCAAGGTTGCGGACTCTCAGCGTGTAGGTGATCAGGCCACTGCCGACGATCGATCTTCTGTTCGCCGACTTGACGATCTCCAGATCAGCCGGCTCCGGCAGCGGACCGGGCTCGCTCGGAACTCTTCTCTCGTCTCTGTTGTTTCTCGGATCCGGATCCTTCGTCGGGCTCTCAACCCGCGCCGTGTTCACCAGCTCACCAACCAGATCCGCACGCGCCGAAACCAGCACCTGCGCACTCCCACCAACCGCGAGCGTGCCGAGGCTGCACGTCACGCTGCTCGCCGCCACCGTGCACGAACCGCCCTGACTGCTCTGCGCCGACAACAACGTCAGACCCGCACCCGCGGCGTCGGTCACGACGACCCGCTGCGCATCGCTCGGCCCGTCATTTCTGACCAGCAGCGTGTAGAACAGCTGCCCGCCGACCTTCACCGTCTCCACCGACGGAATCTTCGTGATCGACAGATCGGCCTCAGGACCCGACGGCACTCTCTCGGTGTCTCTGTTGTTGCCCGGGTCAGGATCTCTCGTCGTGCTGTCGACAGTCGCGGTGTTGGTGATGCTGTCGGCGGTAACCGACGTGGCAACTTTCGTCACGACTCTGTAGGTGACGGAGCTGCCCGAGGCCACCTCGCCGACCGCGCACGTGACCGTGCCCTCGGCGAATCTGCACGCGCTGTCGGCGGAGACAAACGTCAGCCCTCTCGGCAGCGGATCCGAGACCGTCACTGCTCTCGCCGGGCTCGGCCCGTGGTTGACGACGATCAGCTCGTAGGCGATCTGGCGGCCGGGCACCACTCTGTCCGACAGCGCGCGCTTCACGATCTCCAGATCGGCCCGCGGCTCGACCGGCACTCTCTCGGTGTCTCTGTTGTTGTCTCTGTTGGGATCAGACGTGTCGCTCGTGGTCGTCGCGGTGTTCTCAAGCATCCCAGCGTCAAGAGCGCTGCCGACGCTGGCCGTCACCGTGAACGTCCGCGAGTTCCCGGCGGGAAGGTCGCCGATCGCGCAAGTCACGTCCTGGCCGTTCGCCGAGCAGCCGGGGGTGGCAGAGACGAACGTCAGCCCGGCCGGCAGCGCGTCGGTCACTCTCGCGTTCACGGCCGTGTCCGGGCCGTCGTTTCTCACCACCAGCTGGTAGCTGATGTTCGTGCCGGGGATCGCCGGGCTCGACGTCGCAGACTTGACGACCGACAGGTCTGCACCGCGGAAGTGCACCGTCGACTCCGCCGGCGGGTTGACGCCCGTGCCCGTCACGTTGCCCGGCCCGTTGGTGAATCTCCCCGGGGCCTGCGAGGTGACGTTCACTCTGACGATGCACGACGCCTGGCCGGCCTCGAGATCGCCTCTGACCTCGATCGACCCGCTCCCGGCCGCCGCGGTGACGCTGCCGTTCGTGCACGTCGTGCTGGCACCGGCCGGGTTGGCGACGACCAGTCCGGCCGGCAGGTTGTCGGTGAACGACCAACCCTCCTTGGAAGACAGCTCGCTCGTGTTGGTGATCGTGAACGTCAGCGTCGAGGTCTGGCCGAAGTCGAGCACGGTCGGGGAGAACGACTTGTCGAGCTGCGGCGTGACGTCGAGCACGCGGATGTTGTCGAACGCCGCGTCGTTGCCGGTGCCGCTCTGCTGCCCGTTGAGCATCCGGATGCCCAGCTCCGAGCCGCTGAACAGCACTGCTCTGTCGGCCGCGAACGTGCCCGTGAGATAGCTTCTCCCGGGCGAGACGTCGATCGCCGGCACCGCGACCGGGACCGCTCTCGGATCGGCGCACGGCTCGATCGGTCTCGTGAACGTCGGGATCGCCGTCGCGCCGTCGACGAGATAGAACTTGTACAGCGCGTGATTCGCGTGGCAGTTGGTCTCGGTCGCGTCGACCGAGAACGTCAGGAAGCGCCCGGTCGCCGCGAGCGGCACCGGCGTGGTCGTCTCGAACTGCACTCTGTCGAGACCCGGATTGCCCTCGGTCATGGCCGAGACGGCGTGGTTGAGGCTCGGATTGGCCGCTCTGCCGTGCGCGCCGAGCGCATACGCCATCTGCCGCACGTTCCCGTAGTCGAGCGCCGTCGCGCAGCCGCTCGCAGGCTGCTGCCCGTTCGGAGCGGCCGCCGAGAGCACGACGCCGTTGCAGTCTCTGAGCCACGTCGGGTCGGCCGTGTAGCCGATCCCCGACGCGCTCGTGTAGCTCGTCAGCAGCACCGGCGTCGTCCCGACCCCGTTCTCGAACGGCTCGTCATAGGCGACGATCGGCGCCTGCGGAACGCCGGGCGTCCCGGGCGCCGCTACCGCGTTCGCGGCCGGCAACCCCAACGCGCTCGCTGCGACCACCAACGCCGCGAGCCTGCGGACACCTCGGCGTGCATGTGCAGCGCCCACCGGCTGCTCACCAGCCGGATCGTCGATCAACTGTGCACCGTCACTCATGGCAATTGCCTCCTTGTGGGCGTGCCAACTCACGCGACCGACCGGCGGCCGCAAACTGAATGGAGGAGGGTCGTCACGAGTCGCGAGGAGAACCCGCCCCGTGCTTCACAGCCCTGCCTGCTGTCACGCGCGCGCGACCAGTTCTCCCAGTGGCTGCCGCGCTCCGCGGCAATACTCCGATTCCTTCGAGCATTGCGCTCGGCAGTCAACCACGCTCACACCAGAGAGCGTTATCAGCGACGGGACTGTGGAGCTTCGGCGATCGAAACTTAAGCGTTCGACACGAGAGTATGTGCACCTCAACATGGTGAAATGACCATTGCTACAGGCCGCGCGCAGTAAGCCAGCCGACCTGCCGGTTAGGGTGTGACGTGAAATCCGCTCAGATGCGGAGACCAGCCGCGGTCACAGCGCAGTCCATGCCGACTATGCGCAGGGCGTGGACGAGCGAGATCACACCCAGGAGCACGACGCCACATATGGCGTCGCGCCCGTGCGGCGGAGCGGTCATGTTCCGCTCGTGCTGCCATCTGAACGGGACGACTTTCTTCGCGCACTGGGGGAGGCGCTGCGCGAGGAGCGCGAGCGCCGGGGCCTGACTCAGGAGGGTTGGAAGGAGGTCACGGGCCGCAGCAAGCGCCGTCTGCACGGGATCGAGCATGGCGAGCACGACCTCCGAGTGGGGACGTTCCTTGAGGTCTGCGAAGGACTTGGTGTCTCGCCGACGCTCGTGTTCGCCCGAGCCGAGGGGATCTGGGAGGCGAGACGGAGATCGGGTCGCGCTGCCGGTGCAGACGGTGCGTGACGAACTGCACGGCAGCCGAGCGACGCCATCTATGGCGTCAGCGTGAGCGTCCGCTCGAACGAACTGACCGCAGCAGCCGGTCGTACGCCGGCCGTGTGGGAGCGTGGCAGCGATGAGCGCGCTGCTACGAGTCGGCTGGACGATGCGAGACGTCGGCGTGGCCATGTCCGCCCTGGCGGCCTACGGGCTCTCGGTCGTGCCCGTCGCGCGCCGCGAGCTGAAGCGTTGGAGACGAGCAGCCGCGTCGGTCCCCGACACCGCGTTGCGCAGGATGGCGCTCGACACGTTGGCGGCCGAGCGGATGAACGCGGAGGCCGCGACGGTCTTCGCAACGCTCGCGCCTTGGCGACAGCGCTTCGCGGCCGTGCGCGCGTTGTGCGCGATGCAGGTGCTGGTCGACTACGTCGACACGCTCAGCGAGCAGCTGGCCGAGCATCCGCTGCAGGCGAGTCTCACCCTCCACGCCGCGATCTGCGATGCGCTCGCCGATCAGCCGCCCAGCGACGGCACGGCCTACTACGCGGGCTTCGGCGTCGGCGACGACGGCGGGTATCTCGCAGAGCTGATGCGCGCGTGCGCGCGCGAGCTGCGGCGGCTCCCGTCGTTCGCTCGAGTCCGCCCCGTCGCCCAGCTCGCCGCTGCGCGCTGCGCCGCGGGGCAGAGCTATACGCACGCGGCGAGATCGGGCGATCGCGCCCCGTTCGCGGCGTGGGCGCGAACGCTCGATCGCGGCGACGGTCTCGCGTGGTGGGAGGTGGCCGCGGGCGCGAGCTCGTCGGTGGCAGTGCATGCGCTGATCGCTGCCGCGGCGGACCGGTCGACGACCGACCGTGACGCGCGTCTGGTCGACGCGGCCTACTACCCGCCGATCGGAGCGCTGACGGTGCTCTTCGACAGCTTGATCGACCGAGATGAGGACCGCATGACCGGCAACCACAACTACATGGCGTACTACGAGAGCGACGAGGTCGTCGCCGAGCGCCTCGCCGCGATCACGCGGCAGGCGCAGGCTGCCGTGCGGCCGCTGCGGCGCCGGCGCCGGAACGAGGCGATCGTCGCCGGGGTCGCCGGCTTCTACCTCGGCGCCTCCGACCGGGTCGAGGGGGTCGCGCTCGTACGTGAGCGGGTAGCGCCGATGCTTGGCGGCGTCGTGCGGCCGATCATGGCGGTGATGCGGGCGCGGCGTCACCTGCGCGACCGCGCGCGACGTGCAGATCCGGTCGGCCCTTCGGCGGCGTCAGCGCGGAGATGAGCGCCGTGCGGTCGAAGTCCGGCCACAGCTCGTCGCGCACGAGAAACCGGGCGCCCGCGCTCTGCCAGAGCAGGTAGTTGGAGAGCCGGTGCTCGCCGCCGGTGCGGATCACGACGTCGGGATCGAGCATGTCGGGTGCGTAGAGCCGCGCGCGGAACTCCTCCTCGGTCGTCCCGGTGAAGTCGCGGGCGGCGTCGATGATCTCCGCGCGGCCGCCGTAGTTGAGCGGGATGAAGAGCTCGATGCGGTCGTTGCCGGCGGTCAGCCGCTCCGCCCAGCTCATGAGGTCGAGCAGGCGCCCCGGGAGCGGTGCCGTGCGCCGGCCGATGAAGCGGATGCGCACGCCGCGGTCGTGCAGCGGCGGCGTCTCGCGCTGGACGTAGCGGGCGATGATCTCCATGAGCGCGTCGACTTCGCTGTCGGGCCGGCTCCAGTTCTCGGTCGAGAAGGCGTAGACGGTCAGCTGCTGGATTCCGAGCTCGGCAGCGTCGAGGAGCCGGTCTCGGACGTTGCGCGCGCCGGCATCGTGGCCGGCGGCGGGCGGTAATCCGCGTCGCTTCGCCCAGCGCCCGTTGCCGTCGGTGATGATCGCGACGTGTCCGGCAGCGGGCGGGAGCCGTTCGGCCATCGTGGCTCATCCGCTCGTGCTCAATCCGACGCGGGCCGGCGTGCGGGCGACCCATGAGCCGGCGATCGCCGTGATCGTGAAGGCGACGGCCGCGATCAGCCCGCAGGTCGCGAGTGTCGCGAGCGGCGTGGCGTCGAACGGGGCCGGGTAGCCGGTCGAGAGCTGCAGCCAGCGGTTGCCGAGGGCATGTCCGTAGAGCCCGAGGAGCGCGCCGGTCGCGCAGCCGGTGAGGAGCACGAGGACGGTCTCGAAGCAGAGCCGGCGCCAGAGGTTGCCGACGCTGAAGCCACGAGCGCGCTGCTGCGCGAACTCGACGCGGCGCTGCCACATGCCCGCCGCCATCGCCGACGCCATCGCCCCAGCCGCGGCGATCAGCAGCAGGAAGGAAATCTGGCTCAGCCGGTCCAGACCCTGCCGCGCCAGCGCCTCGAACTGGATCAGCCGCTCGGGCGTCGTCTGCACGTTGAGCGCGTCTGCGTCGACGACCTCCCGCATCGCGGCGGCGACGTCGTCGGCCGAGGCGCCGGGCGCCGTGACGATCTCGAGTGCGCTGGGGTCGGCGTCCGGCCAGCCGGCTTGGTAGTCGCGGTCGTTCATCACGACGGCTCCCGGGCTCCAGCCCATGTTCGTCAGACGCGCGGCGAGGCGCAGCCGCATCGGCCCGGAGGGCGTGGGAATGGCGACCGGATCGCCGATCTCGGCGTCGAACTTGTCGGCGAGCGAGTCCGACAACGCGACCCATCCGCCCTCGCGCAGCCGCTGCTGGACGGTCGCGCTCGCTCCGTCGCGGATCTGGCTGGGCGGAACGAGCCGGTCGTCGGCGGCGGGCCGTCCGATGACCCACACGCGACGGTCGTCGAGGTCGAGCATCCCGCCGTAGTAGCGGCGAACCTGATCGACGCCTTCGACTCGTTCGAGCTGCTGGGGCAGGATGCCGGCGGCGAAGCTCTGCGTCGTCAGGCTGTTCTCGTCGCCGCCCGCGGTGACCCACACGTCCGCCGGGGCCAGGTACTCGGCGAAGTTGCGATCGAGCCCGTCGAGCAGGTTCCGGTGGGCGCCCTCGATCGCGACCGAGCCGAAGACGGCGACGGCGCCGGTGGCCGCGAGCGCCAGCGAGCGGATGGTCGTCGCACGCAGCGACCAGACGGCGAGCAGCAGCGCGTTGAGCCGTCCACCGTGCGAGACCCGGTCGCCGGCCAGCAGCGCCACCGAGAAGGCCCACGGGGTGATCAGAACGGTCGCGACCGCGAGCAGTGCGACGCCGGCAACGGTCAACGATGGTCGCCACAGCACCAGCACCGTCGTCACGGCGACGACGGCGATCGCGGCGGTCGCGAGCGAGCGCCGCACACCGCGGCTGAGCGAATGCCCGGGTTCACCGCGCTCGGTGAGCGCGGCGTTGACGGGCCGGCTCGGGCGCAGGTCCAGCAACGGCTGGGCGGCCGCGAGGCAGGCGACCAGCACCCCGCCTGCGAACGAGATCACGACGCTCGACACCGCGATCACCGGATGCACGCCGAGCGGGAAGGCGAACGACAGGTAGCTCGGCGAGCTGTGCGCGGCGGTCTGCGAGAGCAGATAGCCGAGCGCGAGCCCGACCAGCGACGCGACCGTGCCGAGGATGACGGCCTGCGAGATCAGCAGGACCGCGACCTTGCCGCGGCTGAAGCCGATCTTGCGCATCATCGCGATCATCCGACGCCGCTCGGGCACCGTCAGCAGCATCGCGTTGAACGCGAACAGCAGCCCGACGAAGCCCGCGATCGCAGCGAACAACCCGGTCGCCTGATCGATCGGGACGGTCGCGGCGTCGAGCATCTCGGACTCGCTGTCGACGGAGGCGACCGAGACGCGACCGCCGGCGAGCGTCTCCAACTCGCGCCGGGCATCCTCTTGTCTTCCGGGCCGCGCGCTCACGACCACTCGGTTCGCGCGTTCTCTCAACCCGGTGAGTCTCTGGACATAGTCGATCGAGCCGATCGCGAGGATGCTGTGCTCCAACGGCCCGACCAAGCTCGCGTCGACGACCGCGTTGGCGCGGCTCGGGACCGCACGTCCGCGCGTGCTGACGGTGATCGGCGGCTCCTCGCTGCCCACCGTCGGCTTCGGGAGCGCGAGCGCGTCGCCGACCGCCCGCGGCAGGATGAGGCCGGGGCTCAGCAGCTCGCCGCCGAGCCGCAGGTTGCGCGTCGCGACGCCGCCGAGCGAGGGAAGCGCCGAGTCGATCCCGACGAGGTCGACGGCTGCCCTGTGCCGGCGGCCGTCTGCGCCCTCGCTGATGAGCGTCGCGCGCTGCTCGAGCACCGCCGAGGCTTCGGCCACGCTCGGCAGCGCCCGCGTCTGCGCGAGCAGCTCCTGGTCGAACCCGCGCGCGTCGCGGGAGACGAGCTGCAGCGTCGCGGTGCCGGCTATGCCCTCGATCACCTCGCGCTGCGACCCGGAGATGCTGGTGTTGGCGACCTGGACGGCGAACACCAGCGCGACGCCGACCGCGATCCCGAGTCCGGCGAGCAGCTCCTGCGCCCACTGCCGACGCAAACGCCACCGGTAGAAGACCAGCAGGTTGCGCGCTCGGGTAATCACGCCCGCGCCTCCGCAGAGCGGCTCGTGCCCGGCGATGGTGCCGGGTCGTCCTCGATCAGCCGTCCGTCACGCAGCCGCAGCGCGCGGTCGGCAACCTCGGCGCCCTGCGGGTCATGCGTGACGAGCAGCACCGCCGCACGGCGCTCGTGGGCAATCGACGCCAGCAGGTCAAGGATCCCGCGCGCCGTTCTGGAGTCGAGGCTCCCGGTCGGCTCGTCGGCCAAGATCAGCGCCGGCTCGTTCGCGAGCGCAGCAGCGATCGCGACGCGCTGGCGCTCGCCGCCCGACAGCTGCTGCGGAGTCGCGCTCTGGCGGTGACCGAGACCGACCCGCTCCAACCACGGCGCTGCCGTTCTGCGGGCCTGAGCGAGCGGCATCGGGCCCGCGAGCAGCTTGACCGCCGCGTTGTCCGCCGCCGAGACACCCGGGATCAGGTGGGAGTCCTGAAAGACGTAGCCGACCGTGGCCAGCCGGTAGGCATCCGCTTCGCGCGGCGAGAGCCGCCCGATGTCCAAGCCGCCGACCGTCACGGCGCCGCTGTCGGGACGCAGCAAAGCCGCCGCCAGCTCCAGCAGCGTCGTCTTTCCCGAACCGCTCGGCCCGTAGAGCGCGACCATCTCGCCCGCCTCCACGGTCAATGACACGCGATCGGCCGCGCAGATCAGCTCGCCGTCGCCGGCGCGATAGGTCTTGCTCACGTCCTCGAAGCGCAGCACTAGGCCGAGGGCTCGGCTCGACGGCGGGCGAGCGGAACCACCTCGGCTGGAGGCGGCGGCTCCAGCTCGCCGCGCACCTGCCCGTCGCTGATCGACATCGCGCGATCGGCGCCGGCCAGCCCGCCGACGTGGTCGACCGTCATCAGCACCGCGACCTCACGCTCATCGACCAGCCTCCGAACCAGCTCCAGCAGCGGCCCCTCGCCCTTGACGCCGATCCCGTTCGTCGGCTCATCGATCAGCACCAGCCGCGGCCCGGTCACGAGAGCTCGTGCGATCGCGACCCGGATCGTCTCGTCATGGCTCAGATCGCCCGGCGACGCGTACGCACAGTCGCTCGCCCCGACCGCCCGCAGCAGCCGCACCGCTCTCGCCTCCGCGTCCGCCAGCCGCACCGCCCCGTTGAGCAACGGTGCCGCCACCTGCTGCACGACCGTCTCGCCGAGCACCGGCGAGAAGTCCCGGTCGGCGTAGGCGATCCCGCCCGCGGCACCCAGCAACTGGCTGCGCGCCACCTCCCTGCCGTCGAACAGCACCCGGCCTTCAGTTGGGCGAACCATCCCCGCGCAGACGTGCAGCAGCGTGGTGCGTCCCGAGCGCCGGCCGCCACGTACCGCGACCAACTCGCGCTCGCGCACCCGCAAGCTGACCTCATCGAGTGCCAGCCGATCAGCACGAGCGCGGCGCGCGTTCGCGAACCCGACGGTGACGTCCTCGAGCACCAGCATCGCGATCAACGTCTGTTCATCAGGGCGGTCAGGTGCACGCGGGCCCGGCTGACGAACTCGACGTGCGCCTCGGCGAACGCCTTCGCCTCATCGAGCAGAAGCTGCTCGCCCAGGTGCGGCGAGTGGGCCGGCAGCAGGCGCGCCTCCTGGAGAGCGATCCGCTCGTAGTCGTCAAGGAGCCCGAGCAGCAGAGCTGGATCCGTGGTGCTCGCCATTCTCACGACGACGTCACTGAGGTAGCCGCTGGTCGGCGTGCTCAACCAGGTGCGCCAGCGCTCCACGCCGCGCCGTGTCGCCCGGTAGGCCGCACGCTGCTGCTCCTCGCCGGCACCGAGCGTCGGTCGCTCGACCGCGCCGTCCTCCTCAAGGCTCTTGAGCGCGGCATAGATGTGCGACGGCCCCGAGCGCATCACCTTCCCGAACCGCGCGGTGAAGCGCTTGGCGACGTCCATTCCCTGGCCCGGCTGCTCGATCACCAGCGCCAGCGTCGCAAGCTTCACGTTCGACTCCACAGCTGTAGCGCACCCCCGTTTGCGGTTCCTCCCGGCAAGCAACCCCACCGTCCCCAGTCAACAGCGGTCGCAGCGTATGCGAGCCGCTCGCACGCGCGCAACCGACAACGGAGTCTGCCGCATCCGATGCACCGCGGATAGGCGAATCGCCTACGGAACGCCTACGCTGCGCCCTTTCGCCGGTCGTGCAGGATCCTCAGGATGAGCGTCGCGATGTTCCGAAGCGATTCGCTCACAGCCACCGGCAGACACGATGCACCGCTCGCGGATCACCCCCACCGCGAGCCTGCGCCCGGGGCCGAAGCGCTGCGCAGGAACGCACGCGTGACCACTGCCGCGCCAGCTGCTGCCTCCCCTCAGCATGCCAGCGCGGCGCCGCAGCGCATCGCGGCCACTGGCGAACACGGCCGCCCATGCGCGAGCGTCACGCCCACGGGCAACCGACCGGTCCCGCCTGCCGCGCAGGCGGGACCGGCGGTGCTCGTCGCTCCAACGCGTCCTCTCCTCCGGTAGGTCTGTCCCCGATGCCCGCTACGGATCAGACCGTCTGGAAGGTCGCCACGATCGCCTTCCTCGCGCGCCAGACGATCACGGTGCTCGACGGCCTTCCGGCCGGGGTCCGCGAGATCGACGCCGACACGCTCGACGAACCGGTCGAGGTGGATCCCGCGCGGCTGCATGACCTCGCCGACCGGCTCGTCGACCTCACCGGCCAGATCGAGATGACCGCCTCGGCCTTGCCCGGCAGGCGTCTCATGATCGACCGCGCTCGGCTCTGCTCCGCAGCCGACCTGGCGCTGCGCCAAGGGATCGCGGTTCCCGAGCAGGCGCTGTTCGCCGCCCGCCTTTTGCCCTACCGGGACGCCTACCGGGCCATCGCCCACGCATTGAGGACCAGCGACGCACGCCGCAGCTGGGACGACCTCACCGTGACCGACCTACTCAGCAACCCCGCGGGCGCAACCGTGGAGTTGGGCCGCATCGTTGCCGCCCTCGCCGGCCTCGATCCCACGACCGAGCTGTCCCGCTGCAGCGACGCGCAGACGAGCGCCCTCGCGGAAGCCATCGAAGCGACCGCCGACCGCGACCGCCGATGACCCTCACCGCCTTCCGCCGAACACGACGCCGAACCGTCGCCACCGGCCGGATCCGCTTCCCACGCGCCTTGACCGAGATGGAGCGCGCAGGCGCTGCGCGCCTCCAAACCATCGCCTCGCTGCACGACGACCTCGAGCGGCTCGGACACACGGTCACCGATGTCTCGGTCGTCGGAACGCCTGTCGTCGCCCGCGGCGCGCGCTGGCACGCGATCGTCCGGATCGACACCGGCGAAGAGCTGGTCGCCACTTGCCGCATCGGCCTGGGCCGCAGCGCCCGCTACGACGTCCGCCACACACCATGACCTCTCCTCCGGATCGTCCCGCCCCGCGTCCCCGCCCTGCGGTTCCACAGCCCGTCGGCACGCCTCGCGCCGACCCGAGGTGCCACGCGAATCGTCCTGGCCGACACCCCCTCGTCGGCACGACGACCGCACCGGCACACCGCGCCGGCCGACCGACTCCCCCAAAGGTCGGCCGGCGCCCATTTCCCCCAACCCAAGCAACCCCGGAGCACGACCGCCATGCCTGAAGTCGACCCAATCGAACTCGACCGGCTCGGCCACGCAATCCGAGTCCGGCGCCACACCCTGCGGCTCTCCCAAGACCAGGCCGCCCGGCACGCCGGCATGCACCGCAACTACATCGGCGCCCTCGAGCGCGGTGAGATCAACCCCACCTACGGCACGCTACTGCGCGTCTCCACCGGCCTCCGGATACCGATCGAGAGACTCATCGCCAAGGCGCGGAGCGGCCACGAGGATGGTTGAGCGCAATGCACCGGCACCGTCCACGGTGCTGCGTCGCACCACACCGCACTTACATAGAGTCCGGTGATATGTACGAACGCCTGCGTATCGTGTTGATCGGCCTCTGCGTCCTCGCAGTCGGACTTGCGGTCTTCGAGCGCTCGATTGCCATCTATGTCCTGCTCGGAGTTTTCGCGCTGCTCATCGTGACGGCGGTCACGCTTTGGATCGTTCGAGGCTCGGCTCCAGCCCGAGCCGGGGAGTCGGCTGGTGGCGCCGGCGACGATTCGTGAGCTATTCCGGCAGCAGTCGACGAACCTGGTCTTCCGTGCGCGAGCCGATGCCGACACGGTCACGCGGCCCCTGGCGCAGGTCGCAACTTGACGCGACCGTCGCTGGCCGGGATCAACGGAAGGTCCGGCTTGGAAAGACCCAGACCGGCCACGAAGTCCGCAACCGCCGGTGTCGGTAAGTTTGCCGCCGTGAACCTGCAGGAGATCGAAGAGGCCGTCACCAGGCTGGACCTGGCCGAGGGGCCTGGGCTTATCCACTCGCTGCTGCTGGCGTATGGGCTGCCGAGAGCTTCGATCAAGCGGCTGCAGGCCGGCTCCTACAACAAGTCCGACCGACCGGGCGAGACCCTGTGGAGGGGGAAAGTCTTCGACCGCTTCGTCGACGCGAGCGGTGGCGACCTGCACGCTCTGATCGACGACGCCGCGGCCGACGAGCGGATCGCGAAGCAGCGTCCACGTTTCCTGATCGTCCGCGACGCGATCCGCCTGCTCGCGCTCGACACCGCGAACCGTGACACGCTTGACATCGCTCTCACCGAGCTGCCGGCCAACACGGCGTTCTTTCTGCCGTGGGCCGGAATAGAGAAGCAGCAGCTCGAGAACCTCCACTATGCCGACGTCAAGGCGGCCGAGCGGATGGCGCGGCTCTACGACGAGATCGTCAAGACCAACGCGATCGCCGGCATCGACGCCATCAATCTCCTCAACGTGTTCTTCGCACGGCTGCTGTTCTGCTTTTTTGCCGAGGACACGGGGGTTTTCCCGAAGGGCTCCTTTACCGGCGCCGTGGCGTCGTTGACCAACCCGTCCGGCGAGGACACAGCTTCCTTCTTGGACGCGCTGTTTACCGTGCTGAACACGCCGGTTGAAGAGCGCGCCGGCATGCCAGCACACTTCCTCCAGTTCGGCTACGTCAACGGCAGCCTCTTCGACGTCACCGCGCCCGCCCCGCGTTTCTCCGCCAGAGCGCGCTCGATTGTCATCGACTCAGGCACGCTGGACTGGTCGCGAATCAACCCCGACATCTTCGGCTCGATGATGCAGGCGGTCGTCCACCCCGGCGACCGCCAGGCGTTTGGAATGCACTACACGAGCGTCGAGAACATCTTGAAGGTGATCCGGCCGCTCTTCCTCGACGACCTCGAAGCGGCGCTCACGGCGGCGGACACCACCGCAAAGCTGCGAGCCTTCATCAGACGACTGTCGCGGATCCGCGTCTTCGACCCCGCCTGCGGCTCAGGCAACTTCCTCGTCATCTCCTACAAGGAGCTGCGGCGGCTGGAACATCAGGCGCTGCAGCGGATCACCGAACTCGACCCTTCGTCGGCCCAGCTCTTCACGTTCTCGGCGATCTCGCTCGACAGCTTCTACGGCATCGAGATCGACGGCTTCGCCACCGAGGTCGCGATGCTCGCGCTGTGGATCGCCAAGCACCAGATGAACGTTGAGTTCAAGGAGCTCTTCGGCGCCGAGATCCCGCTCATCCCGCTCAGGGAGTCCGGCCACGTCGAGTGCGGGAATGCGACGCGGATGGCGTGGGAGGCGGTGTGCCCACCGGACGAAGGACGCGAGACGTACCTCTTGGGCAACCCTCCCTACCAGGGCGGCACAAAGCAGACGGCCGAGCAGAAGGCGGATCTCGTCTATGCCTTCGAGAACCGTCAGATCAATCGCTATCTCGATTACGTGTCTGCCTGGCTGATCAAGGGTGCGAGGTTCGTGTCTGCGCATGGCGCCAAGGCCGGATTCGTGGCGACGAACTCCGTCTCGCAGGGCAACCACGTTGGCCTCCTGTGGCCCCACATCCACGAGACCGGCGTGGAAGTCATCTTTGCTCACGCGCCATTTCGGTGGTCCAACAGCGCGAAGGGCAACGCCGGTGTGACCTGCGTCGTCATCGGACTTGCTCCGTCCGGATCCGTGGTAGACAAATGGTTCCACGTGGACGGAACTCGACGCAGGGCCGCATCGATCAACAGCTACCTCGTGCCAGACGGCGCCGATGCGATCGTCACCGCACGCGACGACCGGGTCCATGGATTCCCGAAGATGGCTTTCGGAAGCATGCCGCGCGACGGCGGACACCTCGTGCTCGGGCCGGAGGAGCACCGAGCGCTTATCGCCAGCCACCCGGAAGCAAGAACCTTCATAAAGGTCTACATGGGATCGGAAGAGCTTCTTAGAGGCAGACGCCGGTACTGCATCTGGGTCTCGGATGCCGATGCGGACGAAGCCAGTGCGATCGAGCCTCTCCGAGAGCGATTCGCCAGGGTACGCTCATACCGTGCGGCGAGCAGCGCGGAAAGCACTCGAAAAGCGGCAGCGTCTCCGCATCGGTTCGTCCAGGTTGCCCACAAAGATGACCCTGCGATCATGATTCCGCGCGTATCCTCCGAACGACGCGAAGTCATCCCTGTTGCGTTCACCGACTCCGGCACCGTCATCTCGGACCAGGGGTGCGCCGTCTATGGCGCCGATCCTTGGCTCTTTGCGCTGCTGCAATCCCGACTCCACACAGCGTGGGTGCGGACGGTCGGAGGCAAGATGAAGACCGACTATCGCTACTCGGCAACGCTCTGTTACAACACCTTCCCGGTCCCGCCGCTTGGTGACGCGGACAAGGCGCGGCTCACGGAGCACACGTTTGCGGTTCTTGGGGCGCGCGAACGCCACGCGGAGATGACGCTCGGTGACATGTACCTTCCCGAGAAGATGCCCGCCGATCTGCGGCGCGCGCATGAGGCGCTCGACGAGACCATCGACGCGCTCTACGGCCTCAGCGGACCGACCGACGAGGAGCGCCTCGTAGTGCTCTTCGACATGTACGAGGGGGCGATCGCCGCCGAGACCGTGGCGGTGGCGTAGCCGCATGCCAAACCTCGTTGACGTCACCTACCGCCGCACTGGCGCGAGCACGAAGACGGACGCGCTCGGCATGCGTGAGATGCAGGCCAAGGCGTTCGCAGCGCGTGCCAGCCGGTACCTGCTGATCAAGGCGCCGCCGGCGTCGGGCAAGTCGCGCGCGCTCATGTTCATCGCGCTCGACAAGCTCTATAACCAGGGCCTCAAGAAGGTGATCGTCGCCGTGCCGGAGCGCTCGATCGGCGCGTCGTTCGCCAGCACGAGGCTGACGCAGTCGGGCTTCTTCGCCGACTGGGAGGTCACGGCATCCAACAACCTCTGCACTCCTGGGTCGGAGCGGTCGAAGGTCGAGGCGCTCAAGGGGTTTCTCGAAGGCTCCGATCCCGTGCTCGTCTGTACTCATGCGACGCTGCGCTTCGCCCATGACGCCGTCGATGAGCGGCTGTTCGACGACGTCGTGCTCGCGATCGACGAGTTCCACCACGTCTCGGCGTCGGAGAACAGCCGCCTCGGCGAGCTGCTTCGGTCGGTCATGGCGCACACAAGCGCGCATGTCGTCGCGATGACCGGTTCCTACTTCCGCGGTGATGCCGTTCCGGTGCTGTTGCCCGAGGATGAGGCGAAGTTCAAGAAGGTCACCTACAACTACTACGACCAGCTTGACGGGTACACGCACCTGAAGACGCTGGGGATCGGCTACCACTTCTACCGCGGCCGGTACACCGAGGCGATCGACGAGGTGCTCGACACCGATCGCAAGACGATCCTGCACATCCCCAGCGTGCAGTCCGGCGAGTCGACGAAGGACAAGCACCGCGAGGTCGACGAGATCATCGACGCGATCGGGACCATCGACCGCCAGGACGAGTACGGCGTGGTCCACGTGCGTCGCACGAGCGACGGCAAGGTGATCAAGGTCGCTGACCTCGTTAACGACGTCCCCGCGGAGCGCGCGAGGATCGTCGAGTACCTGCGGACGATGACCGGCGTCGACGACATCGACCTGATCATCGCCTTGGGCATGGCGAAGGAGGGCTTCGACTGGCCGTGGTGCGAGCACGCACTGACCGTCGGATACCGCGGCTCCCTGACCGAGATCGTCCAGATCATCGGCCGCGCCACTCGCGACAGCTCCAACAAGACGCACACCCAGTTCACCAACCTCATCGCTCAGCCCGACGCGGGCGACGACGACGTGAAGATCGCCGTCAACAACATGCTCAAGGCGATCACGGCCTCGCTGCTCATGGAGCAGGTGATCGCGCCGAACTTCAAGTTCAAGACGAAGCGAGACGAGGACGACCTGCCCGACGTGGGCGAGCTGAAGATCGCGGGCTTCAAGGAGCCCTCGACCGACCGCGTGCGCTCGATCGTGGAGGAGGACCTCAACGACCTCAAGGCGCAAATCCTGCAGGACCAGACCATGCTCAAGGCGATGCCGGGCAACATCGACCCCGAGGTCATGAACAAGGTCCTGATCCCCAAGATCATCCGCACCCGCTATCCCGACATCAGCGAGGAAGAGGTCGAGCAGGTCCGCCAGTACGTCGTCACCGACTCGGTGATAAAGAACGGCGAGATCAAGGACGTTGGCGACAAGCGCTTTGTCTTGATGGCGAACAAGTTCGTCAATATCAACGACATCACGATCGACCTGATCGACACGGTCAATCCGTTCCAGAAGGCGTTCGAGATCCTGTCGAAGTCGATCACCAAGCAGGTGCTGCGCGTGATTCAGGACGTCATCGACAGCACCCGCATCGACATCAGCGAGGAGGAGGCGCTGATCCTCTGGCCCAAGGTCAATGCCTTCGTGCGCGCAAGTGGCGAAGCCCCGAGCATCCGCTCCGAAGACCCCCAGGAGCGGCGGATGGCGGAAGCCTTGTTGTTCCTGCAGAAGCAGCGCCGCGAGCTGAGCGTCTGACGTGGAGCGCGACGTGTTGTTGAGGATGCTGGCCGAGGACGAGTTCGGCCTGCTGGAGCTTCCCGTCAAGGCGCCGCCGGTCACCCCGGAGGACCGGGTCATCGCCGCCTACGAGGAGATCGCCCACTTCGTCCGCACCCACGGACGCAACCCCCAGAGGAACGCGGCCGATATCGGCGAATCCAAGCTCGCGATGCGACTCAAGGCGTTCTCGGAGGACGAGGAGAAGCGCACGCTGCTGGCGGATGTCGATGAGCTGGGCCTGCTCGCTGAGCCCGAGCCGCCTGCCAGCCTCGAGGAGGTCTTCGACGACGACCCGCTCGGCCTCCTCGGCAACGCCGAGGAGATTTTCACCCTGCGCCACGTGCCCAAGTCGCAGACGATGCCCGCGGAGGTCGCACGGCGCCGGCCCGCACCGGATTTCGAGCAGTTCCGCCGGCTGTTCGTCGACTGCCAAGCCGATCTGCGCGCGGGACGACGCAAGCTGCTGCCGTTCAAGAACCCGAGCGAGATCAGACCTGGGCGGTTCTTCGTTCAGGGCGGAGTGCTGCTGTACGTGGTCGAGGTCGGCGAGCGCCGCTACGACAAGATCCAGAAGGCGAACGCACGAACCCGCTGCATCTTCGAGAACGGCACGGAGTCGGGCCTGCTGCTGCAGTCACTGGCCAGCAACCTCTACAAGGGCGGCAAGCGGGTCACCGACCTCGACGACGACGCGCTCGACGCCGTCGAGGAGCGGCTGACGCTCGCCGCCGAGACCGAGATGGCCAGCGTCTACGTGCTGCGCTCGCTCAGCGAGGATCCGCAGGTGACCGCATTGCCCGGGGTCTACAAGATCGGCTCGACGTCTCGGACCGCGCGGCAGCGTGTCACGGGAGCTGAGACGACCACGACGTTCCTCGGCGCTTCCGTCGAAGTCGTCGAGGAGTACCTCGTCCCGCGCGGAGCCGAGGGCAGGATCGAACGTCTCCTCCACCGCCTCTTCGCCCCGGCGCGCCTCGACATCTGGTTTGAGCGCGACGGCCGCGCGGTGGCCGACGCCAACGAGTGGTTTGTCGTCCCCTTCGCAGTGATCGACCAGGCCGTCGGCCTGCTGGAGAACAACCAGATCGTGAACTACGAGTACGACCCGGCCAACGCAAAGCTCGCGCTTAAGGCCTGACCGGAGCTAAGCGTGTGGCTTCGCGCCCTTGGCTCGCCGGTCGTGCTCGGTGAGGGGTCACGACGGGCGCCTACGGCCAGCGTAACGCCCGGGATAGCATCGACGGCCAATGTTCGAGCGTTTCGGGCACCCGCGCCCAAGAGTGTCCGAAACCACGGCAATCCCCGCGAATCCGCGGTAATCCGCGCGCCCACCAGCCGATCCGGCGCGGCGCGAATTTCCTGCAGATGCGGCCTTTCTGCGGCATGTGAGCTGCTGGTTCTCACCCAGGAGGTCGTTCGTCGGGCGAGTCGCATGCCAGCGGCGGTGCCCCCGCTCATGCGCGTCGGCGAGCGCGTATCGCGGTCGAGAGCCGCGAAACCAGTCGCGCAACGCGCGCGAGGCGGTCAACGACGGCGTCGAGCCGCTGCTCGAGCTCGGTGATGCGGTCGGCTTCGGCGAGGCGGCCGAGGCGGCGGTGGACCGCGCCGCGGATGAACTCCGCGTGCGCGATCCCGAGCCGCTGCGATTCGCGCTGGATGTCCGCCCAGGTCTCCTCATCGAAGCGGACCGTCGTGGTCCTCACGACGACGCCCGCCGGCGCGGGCTCCGCGCCGGTCGTGGCTCCGCGCGCCGCTCCTCGTAGAGAGCGAACAGCTCAGAGAGCTGCACGCAGAGGCCGGCACTGAGCTTGAGCAGGACCTTGAAGGTCGGGTTGATCTCGCCACGCTCGATCGCGCCGACGTAGTTGCGGTGCAGCCCCGACGCGCTGCCCAGCTCCTCCTGGGAAAGCGCCCGCCGGGCACGCAGCTCACGGACCGTGCGACCGAGCACGTCGTGCTCGACCGACTGCGCCGGTGGGGTGTGGCTGACCATCCCTCAGCCCACCCGCTCGCAAGGTGCCCCCGGGTCGCCCTCGCCGGCGAGCAGCACGAGCAGCGTCCCGCACGCCGAACAGCCCGCTGCCGCCGTACGCAACAACTCCGGTTCGATCCCGCGTCCCTCGGCGTGCTCGCGCAGCAGCACGCTCGCGCGCTCCTGCAGGTGCAGCAGCGCGCGCATCAGCGCCTCTGGCTCCATCGTCAGCGCGTACTCCTCGCCCGGGTCCTCGACCGCCCAGCCGATGTCGTCCAGCAGCCCCATCAGATCCCAGAAGCGCAGCCGCAGCTCCCGCGCCTCGATCACCCTCCCAGCGTCGACGGCCGAGAAGATGTCGCCGACCGACGCCAGCAACGTGAAGGTCAGCTCCCACAGCGCGTCACGCTCGCGCCGTCCGATCGTCACATCCATCCGCGGCCGCTCAGGCGCGCGCACGACACGGATACGAGATTCCCCGCCGCCTTCCGGCGATCGGGAACAATGGTCCTGCATCGAAGGTCCCTCCTTCGGTGCCGGGCCCGGGGTGTTGGCGCACCGCCGGGCCGCTTTACGAGAACGCTGCACAACGCAGCACGCGCAAGCTAGGTGGACCGCAGCGCGGGTGCAAGATGCCGGTGCCAGCGTGCGCACCTGCACGTCTCCGCGAAGACCCCAGAGCGGCTCCCAGAGGCCCGGTTCCTGCATGCCCGATGCAGGTCTTAGATCCTTCGTTAGATCCTTCGGGGCCTCCCAGAACGACAAAACCCCCGCGTTAGAGGCTGTCGCGCAAAGTGCGCGGCGGCCTCGGGCGGGGCTTTCTATTTGTGAGGTTCTCGTGGTCGGCGGCGGGGCCAGCGGGCCAGGACAAGT
>NZ_JACHNU010000003.1 GCF_014199525.1 Conexibacter arvalis
ACAGCACCTCCCCGACGACGCCGACCACGGCATCGTCTTAAAGCCCCCGGACAGCACAAACCCCGGCCACAGGCCGGGGTTTGTGCGACACCCTCGTTAGCAGGGGTTTTGTGTAATCGGGGCGCCGAGATTTGAACTCGGGACCTCACCGACCCGAACGGTGCGCGCTACCAGGCTGCGCCACGCCCCGACGTACGGTGCCCGGTCAGTATTCCACAAGCGGCGCGAGGAGCGGCGTCTCGATCCGAGGCCCGCCGACGCCACCGCGAGCGCAGCCACCCGCCCCGACCGGCTAGCGTTCCCCTCATGGCCGCCCGCACCGAAGAGATCATCGCCTACCTCGACGAGCTGCTCGGCGTCAGGGGCTTCCCGGACATGGGGCCCAACGGGCTGCAGGTGCCCGGCTCGCCGACCGTGACGACCGTCGTCACCGGCGTCTCGGGGCAGCTGGAGCTGTTCGAGCGCGCGGTCGAGCTCGGGGCGCAGCTGGTGATCGTCCACCACGGGATCCTGTGGGACTTCGAGCCGCGGCGGATCGGCGCGGCGCAGGCGAAGCGGCTGAAGACCCTGCTCGCCAACGACGTCGCGCTCGCCGGCTACCACCTGCCGCTCGACGCGCATCCGGAGGTCGGCAACAACGCGCTGATCGCGGCCGGGCTGGGCGCCGACGTGGTCGAGCCGGCGTTCGACCACAAGGGGCGGACGATCGGCGTCATCGCCCACTTCGACGACAACGGCGGCGACGGGATCCCCGCCAGCGAGCTGTTCGCGCGCGTGGCGACGCTGACCGACCGCGATCCGCTCGTCTTCGACGCCGGCCCCGCCTTCGTGCGGCGGCTCGGGATCGTCTCCGGCTCCGCGGCCAACGATCTGGCGACCGCGATCGACCTCGGGCTCGACGCCTTCATGACCGGCGAGCCGAAGGAGCACGTGATGGCGCAGGCGCGTGAGAACTTCATCCACTTCATCGCCGCCGGCCACTACGCGACCGAGACCTTCGGGATCCGGCGGATCGGCGAGCTGGTCGCCGAGCGGTTCGGCGTCGCTCACCACTTCGTCGATCTCCCAAACCCCGTCTAGGCGCCAACGCCGCACGCTCGGACCAGCGGGTTTGAGCGCGTCCGTCGGGGGAGGTATAACCGCTCAACGGCATCCACACGGGAGGTCTCGAGACCGATGGCAAACCATCTGACGCCCACGGAGCTCGCACGTGAGGCCGGCCTCGACCGGCGCGACGTGATCATGAAGTGCCTCGAGATGGGCGTCCCCATCTACAACGGTCGGATCGACAGAACCCTCTTCGCGGCGAGCCTGGAGCAGCAGTACCAGGTCACCGCCTCCCCCACCCCGCTGGCGACCGGATAGGCCTCCTCGACATCCCGGTCGCGCCCGCCGCCGCCGACCCGAACGCAGGCGGGCATCGCGCGTGCGCCATTCACACGCGCGCGAACAGCCGCCTGGCCGGATAGCCAGGAACCCGCACATCGCCCTCTGAGGCGCGGTTAGGATCGGCTTGCTCCCATTCCGCACCGAGGAGGAGGTTGTGATGGAGGCCAGCGCCACCCAGCGCGCGACCGACGCGTCGACCGGCTCGGAGACGATCGCCGACCTGCTGTCCCTCGCCGCGGACCGCTACGGCGACCGCGTGGCGGTGAAGGTCAAGCGCGACGGCGCCTGGCAGGACGCGACCTTCGCCGAGGTCGGGGCGATCGCCGACGAGATCTCCGAAGGCCTGATCGACCTCGGCGTCGCCCCCGGCGACCGCGTCTCGATCCTCTCCCGCACGCGCCCTGAGTGGACCTACGCCGATTTCGGCATCGCGCAGATCGGCGCCGTCGTCGTGCCGATCTACCAGACCAACTCGCCGGAGGAGTGCGAGTGGGTGCTGAGCGACTCCGACGCGATCGCGGTCGTCGTCGAGAACGCTGGCGAGCTGGCGAAGGTGCGCGCAGTCCGCGCCCGCCTCCCCCACCTCAGGCACGTGGTCGTGATCGACCCCGATGGGATCGACGAGGCGGAGATGAACGACTCGAGCGCGATCTCGCTCGCCGAGCTGCGGGCCCGCGGCCGCGCCCGCACCCGCGCCCGCGGCGACCGCGCCGAGCTGGAGGCCCGCATCGCGGCGGTCAAGCCCGGCGACCCCTTCACCTTCATCTACACCTCCGGCACGACCGGCCCGCCGAAGGGCTGCGTCCTCACGCACGGCAACTACCGCGCGATGCTGACGATGGCCGAGCACGGCAACAGCATCGTCGAGGACGAGCTGACCTACCTCTACCTGCCGCTCGCGCACTCCTACGCGCTGCTGGTCCAGCTGCTCTCCTTCGACGTCGGCGCGGCGCTCGCGTACTGGTCCAACGACCCGCTCCAGATCATCGTCGAGCTGAACGAGGTCCATCCGACCAACCTCCCGTCGGTCCCGCGGATCTTCGAGAAGATCTACACGCTCGTCACGGGCAATTTCCCGCCGGACGAGATCCGCCAGGCGGCCCAGCTCGGCGTCCGGGTCCGCCACCTCCAGCTCGCCGGCGAGCCGGTCCCGCCCGACCTCCAGGCCGCCTTCGCCAGAGCCGACGAGGAGCTCTACTCGAAGGTCCGCGCCGCCTTCGGCGGCCGCGTCCGCCAGGCCGTCACCGGCGCCGCCCCGATCGCGAAGGAGATCCTCGAGTTCTTCTTCGCCTGCGGCGTGCCGGTCTTCGAGGGCTACGGCATGACCGAGACCTCGACCGCCGCGACCTTCCAGTCGCTGGAGGAGCACAAGTTCGGCACCGTCGGCAAGCCCTTTCCCGGCGTCGAGCTGAGAGTCGCCGACGACGGCGAGGTGCTGATCAAGGGCGCGAACGTCTTCGCCGGCTACCACAAGCGCGACGACGCGAGCTTCGGCGCGATCGTCGACGGCTGGCTGCACACCGGCGACCTCGGCTCGATCGACGACGACGGCTTCCTCACGATCGTCGGGCGCAAGAAGGACCTCATCATCACCGCCGGCGGCAAGAACATCACGCCCGCGAACATCGAGAACGACATGAAGCGGTCGCGCTGGGTCTCCCAGGCGGTGATGCACGGCGACCGCCGCCCCTTCCCCGTGATGCTGATCACGCTCGACGCCGAGGTCGTCGTCCCGTGGGCCCAGCAGCAGGGCCTCCCCGAGGACGTCGCCGCGCTCTCCAGAGAGCCGCGCGTGCTGGCGCTGATCCAGGCCGACCTCGATCGCGCCAACGAGAGGTACGCCCAGGTCGAGCAGGTGAAGAGGTTCTTCGTCCTCCCGCACGACCTCGCGCAGGAGACCGGCGAGCTGACGCCGACGCTCAAGGTGAAGCGAGCGGTCGTCAACGACAAGTACGCTGCCGAATTCGATGCCCTCTACGCGGAGTAGCGCGAGGGCGTAGTCTCCAAGCGAGAGAGATGCGCACCGATCCGAGCGACACGGGCGGGCTGTTCGTCACCCGACGGCCCGGGACGAGACCGACGAAGTACAGAGCGCCGCCGAGAACGCTCGGCGAGAGACGCCGTCGCGCCGACAGCCTCTTCGCCGGCTTCCTGCTCGCGGTGATGATCTTCATCAACCTCTGCTTCTGGGGCCCGCTGCCGCTCGCCTGCCTGTTCGTCGGCGGCCGGCTCCAGCACCTGACCGACAACATCGGCGTCGGCCTCGTCGCCTCGTTCGGCACGCTGATCGGCGGCCTCCTGCTCGGCCTGATGGCGCTGAAGCGGCTCGACTACATGTGGATCCTCGTGCGGCGCGCGAGCGGAGTCGACCAGCGCCAGGGCGTGATCGGCCGCATCTTCATGATCTGCTGCGCGATCGGCGCGCCGGTCTTCGTCGTCTGGTTGCTCGGCTTCAGCGGGGCCCAGCTCTCCGGCATGGGCAACATGGGCATATGACCCGGTGAGCGACGCCGGCCGACCGTACGCGGCGTACCATTAGGCGGGGATGGGGCTTCGCGGGTACTACAAGCAGTTCGCGGGGATGTCCGACGAGGAGATCACCGAGGAGCTGAAGGAGAAGGCGGCAGAGGAGCGGCGCAAGGCGCTCGCCCGCGTCGACCCGCTCGACCTCTCCAGAACGACCTGGCACGAGCTGCCCCACCCCGACGTCGTCGCCGCGGTCACCTTCGCCGCGCGCGGCGCCCTCAACGCCGCCGGCGACCCGACCGCCGAGGAGCTGCGGCGGGCGCTCGGCCGCCGCGTCGGGATCGAGCCGGAGCGGATCGCCGTCGGCAACGGCGCCGCCCAACTGCTCTCCGCCGCGACCCGCGCGCTCCTGAAGGCCGGCGAGGAGCTGCTGATCCCGTGGCCGTCGTACGGCCTCTACCCGCTGATGGCGCAGCGTTCCGGCGCCCGCGCCGTCCCGGTCCCGCACGGCCATGACGTCGAGCGTCTGCTCGCGGCCGTCACCGAGAAGACGCGCGCGATCGCGCTCTGCAACCCGAACGACCCGACCGGCGCGTACATCCCCCCGCAGCGGCTGCGCGAGCTGCTCGACGCGCTGCCCGAGCAGGTCTCGCTGCTGCTCGACGAGGCGCTCGTCGACTACGTCGCCGACGAGCGCGCCGCCGCCGGCTCGCTGGCGCTGCTCGACGACCATCCGCGCCTGCTCGTCTTCCGCACCTTCTCGAAGGTCTACGGCCTCGCCGGGCTGCGCTGCGGCTACGTCCTCGGCGGCCCGGGCTCGGAGCGGCTGCTCGCCCAGCTGGCGCCGGAGCTCGGCGTCGGGACGCCGGTCCAGGCCGGCGCGCTGGAGGCGATCCGCGCCTGCGACGCGCAGGTCGCCGCCCGCCGCGCCGTCGTCCTGACCGAGCGGGCGCGCGTGCTCGACGCCCTCCACGACCTGCCCGTCGACGCCGCCCCGACCGAGGCGAACGTGCTCTGGCTGCGCGCCCCAGGCCTCACCGCCGGCGAGCTGACCGCGCGGCTGCGCAACGGCAACGTGATCGTCATGTCCGGCGAGGAGGTCGGCGACGAGGAGCACGTGCGCGCGACGGTCCAGGCGCCCCAGCATGCCGACCGCCTGCTGCAGGCGATCCGCACCTCGCTCTGACCGTCAGTCGCCGGCCGACTGGCGCAGCAGGGTGCTTCTCGTCTGCTCCAGGATCGAGCGCCAGCGGGCCGTCTCGACCGGCTCCGCGGCCGCGAAGTGCTTGACGACCTTGCGCACCCGCGTGGCGGAGATCTCGATCCCGTGCCTGGCTGCGATCCGGCGCAGCCTGTCGTAGTCCTCCGACAGCTTCACCGTCACCGATCGGAAGCCGTGGCGGGCGATCTCCACGCGCGCGCGATAGTCCATCACGCTCGTGCGGAACATCAGCTCGTCGGTCGGCTCGGGCTCGATCAGGATGATGTCGACGCCCGGGTAGCGCTGCTCCCACTGGCGCTTCAGCTCGTGCAGGCGGCCGTGGGCCATCAGCTTGAAGGTCTGGTAGCCGATCTGCGGGAAGCCCATGTCCGAGACGCGGCGCCGCCTGCGGTCGGGATCTCTCAGGTCGTTGACGTAGGGGACGAGCGGGTTGACGACGACCAGCAGTCTCGCGCCGGCCTCGACGGCGAGGTCGAGGTTGGTGGTCGAGACGATCCCGCCGTCGACCAGCTCGCGGTCGCCGATCCGCACCGGCTCGTAGACCATCGGCAGCGCCGTCGACGCGCGCACGGCGGTCGAGATCGGCACGTCGTCGAAGCCGGGTCTGCCGAAGACGACCCGCTCGGTCGTGTCGAGGTCGGTCGCGGTCAGGTAGAGCTCGTGCTCGAGCGCGCGGAAGTCGTCGCTGCGCTCGCCGCCCTCCAGCACGCTGCGCACGTACTGCTCTATCCCCTTGCCGGTGTAGAGGCCGGGCGGCATCCCCTCCGCGAGGCCGAGCACGACGTCGAGCGCCGACACCTGGCCCAGCTCCCGTATCAGCCGGCGCGTCAGCCGTGCGGCGTTGAAGGGGAAGGCGATCGCGCTGATCGCCAGGTCGCGGACGTTGAGCGCGAGGACCGCCTTCAGGTCGACGTCGGGAAACGGCGTCGGCACCTGCCGGTTCAGGACCCGCATCATCTCCTCGGGCGTGATCCCGTTCGCCGTCATCGCCGCGACGAACGAGCCGGCGCTGGTGCCGACGAAGACGTCGAAGTCGGTCACCGAGCGGTTGACCGACAGCAGGTCGAGCGCCCGCAGCGCGCCGATCTCGTAGACCGCGCCGGTGAAGCCGCCGCCGCCGAGCACGAGCGCCGTCTTCGAGCTGCCGCGGCGACCGGCGCCCGCGCCTCTTCTCGCGCCGGCGCGTGGGCCGGTGGCGGCGCCGCGGCCGGCGCGCTCGGCGGCCGACCGCTCCAATCTGACGACTCTGCCCATGGTCACCCAATAGTGTACGGCTGCGTTTTGACCGCCAAACGCACTGCCATCTCCCCCGGACCGCGACTTTTCGCGCGCATGCCTGTTCCGAGCAGCGTGCGCCGAATTGCCCTGCTCCTCTCCGCGGCCGCGCTGACTGCGCCGGCCGCCGTCGCCCAGACCGCCTCCGCCGCCCCGCTCGACCGCGCCGTCACGCGTGAGCTGAGCCGCGCCGGCGGCGTCAACGGCGGCTACGTGCTCGACACCACCACCGGCCGCGTGCTCGCCTCCGTGCGCGCCGACACGCCGCGGATACCGGCCTCCGTCGAGAAGCTCTACACGACCTCGACGGCGCTCCTGCGCTTCGGCGCCGACGGCACGCTCGACACGAGCGTGCTCGGCAGCGGCAGGCTGCTGGACAACGGCACCTGGCGCGGCGACCTGTGGCTGCGCGGCACCGGCGACCCAACCTTCGGCTCCCAGAGCTTCATCAACCGCTCCTACGGGGTCGGCACGAGCGTCGAGGAGCTCGCGCAGGCGATCGCCGACGCCGGCATCACGCGCGTCACCGGCCGCGTCTACGGCGACGAGAGCCGCTTCGACCTGCGCCGCGGCGGCCCCTCGACCAGCTGGCGCTACGACGTCTGGATCGGCGGCGCCCTCTCGGCGCTGCTCTACAACCGCGGCCTCGCCAAGGAGGACGGCTCGGCGCGGCAGACGGCGCCGGCGCTGTTCGCCGCCCAGCAGCTGACGGCCGCGCTGAAGCGGGCCGGCGTGCGCGTCGGGAAGGCGGCGTCGAGCGGACCCGCGCCCGAGAGCGCCGAGCAGCTCGCCGCGATCTCCTCGCCGCCGATGTCGACGCTCGCGCGGCTGACGAACGTCGACTCGGACAACCTCTACGCCGAGCAGCTGCTGAAGACCGTCGGCGCCCACCACGGCCGCGCCGGCTCGACGGCCGCCGGCGCGGCGGTCGTGCGCCAGACGATGCGGCGCTTCAAGGCAAGCCCGCGGATCGCCGACGGCTCCGGCCTCTCGCGCGTCAACGCGACGACGCCGCGCCAGGTCGTGCTGATGCTCGACGGGATGCGCGACGAGCCCGGCTTCCGCGCCAGCCTGCCGGTCGCCGGCCGCACCGGCACGCTCGCCAAGCGGATGCGCGGCACCTCGGCGCAGGACCGCTGCCAGGCGAAGACCGGCACGCTCTCCAACGTCTCGGCGCTCGCCGGCTACTGCCGCACCGCGAACAACCACGTCGTCGCGTTCGCCTTCCTCGCCAACAGCGTCTACACGGTCTCCGCGAAGGCGGCCGAGGACCGGCTCGCGATCATGCTGGCCCGGCAGCGGCCGGCCGGCGCCGCGCGCGCCGACGCGAAGGCGAAGGCGCAGAAGAACCGCTCCGGCGGCGCCGCGACGGGCGCCGCCGCCCACGCGCGGCGGGTCGGAGCGGTCCGCGTCGCGCGCTAGCGTCGCCTCCCGCGCTCACCGCCGACGGGAGGCGGTCGCGGGCGCGAAGCCGCCGGCCCTCAGGCGGTAGCCGGCGCGACCAGCGGCGGGGTGCGGCGCAGCCGCAGCGACAGCAGCAGCGCCGCTCCCAGCAGCGTGCCGCAGACGACCATCACCGCCGCCCAGTGGCCGCCGCTCCACGCCGCGCCGGCGGCGATCCCGCCGAGCGAGGAGCCGGCGTAGTAGGCGAGCAGGTAGAGCGCCGAGGCCTGCGCCGCCGAGCCAAGGCCGCCCGAGCGGCGGCCGACCCAGCTCGACGCGACCGAGTGGCCGGCGAAGAAGCCGGCCGTCAGCGCCGCGACGCCGAGCACGATCAGCGGCAGCGAATGGGCCCCGGTCAGCGCCAGCCCGGCGCCGGCGAGCACGATCGCGGCCGGCAGCACCGGCCGGCGCCCGACGCGGTCGGCCAGCCGCCCGGCCCACGCCGAGCTGAACGAGCCGATCGGGTAGACGAGGAAGATCGCGGCGACCGCCGCGTGGCTGAGGCCGTACGGCGCGTCCTCCAGCCGGAACGTGAGGCCGTTGTAGACGGCGGCGAAGGTCGCCATCAGCAGCGCGCCGACGGCGTCGAGCCGCAGCAGCCCCGGCTCGGTCAGGTGGACGCGCATCCCCCGCACCAGCCGCAGCGGCTCGAAGGGGCGCGAGCGGAAGTGGGCCGAGGCCGGCAGGAGCCTGACGGTCGTGAGCGCGCACACCAGCCCGATCGCGCCGACGCCGGCGAAGGCGATCCGCCAGCTGCCGCCGTCGGCGAGCACGCCGCTCAGCAGTCGCCCGAACATGCCGCCGATCGCGTTGCCGCCGACCAGCAGGCCGATCGCGAGGCCGAGCGACTTGCCGTGGACCTCCTCGGCGAGGTAGGCCATCGCGACCGCCGGGAAGCCGGCGAGCGCGACCCCTTGGAGCGCGCGGAGCGCCAGCAGCGCCTCGAAGCTCGGCGCGGCGGCGCAGGCGAGGCCGAGCAGCGCCGACAGCAGCAGCGACGACGAGATCACGCGCGTGCGGCCCCAGGTGTCGGCGACCCAGCCGGCGGGCACGAGCGCGAGCCCGAGCGCGGCCGTCGTGACCGCGAGCACGAGCGCGGAGGCGGCCGGCGTGACCGCGAACCGCTCCGACAGCAGCGGCAGCAGCGCCTGCGGCGAGAAGAGCAGCGCGAAGGTGGCGCCGCCGCCCGCGAACAGCGCGATCGCGACGCGGCGGAAGCCGGGCTCGCCGGAGCGGTGACGAGCGGTGGTCGCGTCGGTCGTAGGCACGGATCACACCGTAGGACCGGACAACGCATGTGTCCAATGCATGGTTGAGATCGAACCGATGTGCTGCAAGCATATGTGAGATGGCTCCGCGAAAAAGCCCCGTCTGGCCGGTGATCCGATGACCGTCGAGGAGCTGCGCTGGTTCGTCGCCGTCGCCGAGCGCGAGCACGTCACCGCGGCGGCCGCCGAGCTGCACGTCAGCCAGCCGGCGCTGTCGCGCGCGCTCGCGCGCGTCCAGGCGCACGTCGGCGTGCCGCTGTTCGACCGCAGCGGCCGCAACCTCAGGCTCAACCGCTTCGGCCGCCTCTACCTCGAGCGCGCCCGCCGGGCGCTCGCCGAGCTCGACGCCGGCGACGAGGAGCTGTCGGCCGCCACCGGCCAGGGCGGCGGCGGCACGGTGATGCTCGCCTTCCTGCACACGCTCGGCACCTGGCTCGTGCCGGCGCTGCTGCGCGGCTTCGGCGCGGAGCGACCCGACGTGGCGCTGCGGCTCGACCAGGGCAGCGCGCAGGAGATGACCGAGCTGCTGCACGCCGGCGAGGTCGACGCGATCCTCACCAGCCCGCGGCCGGAGGGCCGGTCGATCGGCTGGCACCCGCTCGCGAACGAGCCGCTGCGGCTCGCCGTGCCGCCCGGCCACCGGCTCGGCGCGCGCAAGCGGGTCCGGCTCGCCGAGGTCGCCGACGAGCCGTTCGTCGCGATGAAGCCCGAGTACGGCCTGCGGGGCGTGACCGACGCCCTCTGCGCCGCCGCCGGCTTCGCGCCCCGGGTCGCGTTCGAGGGCGACGACATCGGCACGCTGCGCGGGCTGGTCGCCGCCGGCCTCGGCGTCGCGCTGCTGCCGCTCCCCCACTCCGCCGGCGCCGAGATCGACCAGCCGGCGACGCCCCACCTGCAGGTCGCCGATCGCGGCGCCCAGCGGCTCCTCGGCCTCGCCTGGGACCGCTCGCGCTACCGCTCGCCGGCGACCGAGGCGTTCGTCGCGTGGGTCGTCGCCAACGGCCGCGAGCTCGCGACCGCGCCGCCGCCCTGAGCGCTACGCGCCACTCCCGCCCGCCGCGCCGCCGCCGCCCGCCGCGCCGTCGCCCGGCTCGGCCAGCTCGCCTCTCAGCGCCGCCTCCAGCCCCTCCTCGTCGAGCACGCGCACGCCGAGCCGCTCGGCCTTCTCCAGCTTCGTGCCGGGGCTGTCGCCGGCGACGACGAAGTCGGTTCTTCTCGACACCGACGAGGTGACGCGCCCGCCGGCCGCGAGGATCCGCGCGGTCGCCTGCTCGCGCGTCAGGTTCGGCAGCGTCCCCGTCAGCACGACCGTGCGGCCGTTCAGCGGCCCGTCGCCGGGCGGCGGCCCCTCCTCCTCCATCCGCACGCCCTCGGCGCGCAGGTCGGCGATCACGCGGCGCATGTGCTCGTCCTGCAGCTGGTCGTGGATCAGCTGCCCGACGACCGGCCCGATCCCCGGCGTGTCGGCGATCTGCGCGGCCGTCGCCTCCAGCAGCGCGTCGATCGTGCGGAAGCGCTGGGCGAGGTTGCGGCCGGTGACCGCCCCGACCCCCTCGATCCCGAGCGCGAACAGGACTCTCCCGAACGGCCGCTCCTTCGACGCCGCGATCGCCTCGACCGCCTTGCGCGCCGACACCTCGCCGTAGCGGTCGAGCCGCTGCAGCTGCTCGGCGTCGAGCCGGTAGAAGTCGCCCGGCACCTTCACGAGCCCGGCCTCCATCAGCTGCGAGACCTGCTTCTCCCCGATCCCGTCGACGTCCATCGCCCCGCGCGAGACGAAGCTCTGCAGCAGCTGCCAGCGACGGCCGGGGCAGGCCATGTTCGGGCACTTCGTGAAGACGCCCTCGCCCTTCACCGTCGGCGTGTCGCAGATCGGGCACCTGGCCGGCGGTCTCGGCACCGGCGCGCGGTCTCTGCGCTCGGCGACGTGCGGCGCCGGGGAGATCACCTGCGGGATCACGTCGCCGGCGCGCAGCACGATCACGTCGTCGCCCGGCCGCACGTCCTTGCGCGCGAGGTCCTCCTCATTGTGCAGCGTCGCGAGCTTGACGGTGACGCCGCCGACGTGGACGGGCTCCAGCTGCGCGAACGGGTGGAGCGTGCCGAACTTGCCGACGTTCCACATCACGTCGATCAATCTCGTCACGGCGGTCGTCGGCGGGAACTTCCACGCGATCGCCCAGCGGGGGTCGCGCCCGACCGACCCGAGCCGCCGCTGCAGCTCGACGTCGTCGACCTTGACGACGACGCCGTCGATCTCGAACGGCAGCGCCCCGCGCCGGTCCTGCCACTCGTGGCACCGTCTCAGCACCGCCTGCTCGCTGCCGAGCCGTCTGATGTCGGGGTTGACGCGGAATCTGCGCGCTCTCAACCACTCGAGGCTCTCCCAGTGGCTGGAGAACGCGAGGCCGTCGGTGACGCCGACCTGGTAGCACCACATCGACAGCGGCCGCTCGGCGGCCAGTCTCGGGTCGAGCTGGCGGATCGTGCCCGCCGCCGAGTTGCGGGGGTTCATGAAGGTCGACAGCCCCTGCTCGGCGCGGCGCTCGTTGAGCGCCTCGAAGTCGGCGAGCGACATGTAGATCTCGCCGCGGACCTCCAGCAGCGGCGGCGCGTCGTCGACGCGCAGGGGGATCGACGGGATCGTGCGCAGGTTGTGGGTCACGTCCTCGCCGATCTGGCCGTCGCCGCGCGTCGAGCCGCGCACCAGCACGCCGTCCCTGTACAACAGCGAGATCGCCAGCCCGTCGACCTTCGGCTCGACGACGTAGTCGAATCTCGGGTCCTCGATCCCCTCGCGCGCGAGGTGGGCCCGCATCCGCTGCACCCACGCGACCAGCTCCTCCTCGCTGCGCGCGTTCGCCAGCGACAGCATCGGCTGGAGGTGTCTGACCTTCTCGAGGTTGGAGACCGGCGCGCCCCCGACCCGCTGCGTCGGCGAGTCGGGCGTCACCAGCTCGGGATGCTCGCGCTCGAGTGCGCGCAGCTCGTCGAGCAGCGCGTCGTAGACGTCGTCGCCGACCTCCGGGTCGTCGAGGACGTAGTACCGGTAGCCGTGGTGGTCGAGCTCTCTGCGCAGCTCGGCGGCGCGGGCCGCCGGGTCTCTGGCGGCCGCGCTGCTCACTCCGGGTCCCGTACGGGCGGGTCGATCAGCTGGTCGAGGTCGAAGCCGCGCAGCGGCTCGATGTCGGCGTGGCTGGTCAGGTCGAAGTGGATCGGCGTGACCGAGATCCGTCCCCTCGCCACCGCCGCGATGTCCGTGCCGTCGTCGTCGACGAGGTCGTGGGCGTCGCCGTAGATTCTGAAGAGGCGCCGGCGCGGATGCTCCTCGTCGGCCAGCTCGAGCGCATCGCGGTAGAAGCGCTTGCCCAGCCGCGTCACCTCGACGCCCTCCGGCTGCATGCCCGGTGCGTTCACGTTCAGCAGGATGCCCGGCTCCAGCGGCACGGAATCGAGCTCCTCGACGATCCGCGCGGCGAAGGCGGCGACGGCGGAGAAGTCGAAGCCGGTGCCCTGGCGGAAGTCGGTCTCGCGCGCCGTCGACTGCTGCGACACGGCGATCCCGGGGATTCCCAGCAGCAGCGCCTCGAAGGCCGCGGCGACCGTGCCCGAGTAGGTGACGTCGTCGCCGATGTTGAGCCCGTGGTTGATGCCCGAGACGACCAGGTCCGGTCTGAAGCCCTCGACGATCCCGAGCTGGGTCAGGCGGACGCAGTCGACCGGCGTGCCGTCGGTCGCGTACCCGATCGTCCCGTCCTCGAAGTCGACCTCCTCGACCCACAGCGGCCTGCGTGTCGTGATCGAGCGGGCGGTCGCCGAGCGGTTGCCGTCGGGCGCGACGGTCAGCAGCTCGATCTCGTCCAGCGCCGCGAGCGCGCGCCGCAGCGCGTTGATCCCCTCGGCCTCGATGCCGTCGTCGTTGGTCAGCAGGACTCTCATCATCGCTGCGTCCATCGTATTGACCCGGGCCCGTCGAGCACCCGCCGCCCGTCGTAGCCGACGCCGGCGAGGTAGAGCCCGTGCGGCGGAGCGGTCGTCCCGCCGCGCGAACGGGGCGCGCCCTCCAGCAGGGCGCGGAACGCCTCGACCGTGCGCCGGCCGCCCGCGACCTCCAGCATCGTCCCGACGAGCGCGCGGTTCATGTTGCGCATGAAGGCGTCGGCCTCGATCAGGAACGCGAGCAGGTCGCCCCGGCGCTCCCACGACGCCCACGTCACGTCGCGCTCGAAGCGGACGTGGGCCGTCTCGGTCGGCGTGAAGGCAGTGAAGTCGTGCGTGCCGACGAGCGCCGCCGCGCAGGCGTCGAGCGCGTCGCGGTCGATCGGGTGAGGCCACCACAGGGCGCGGCCGCGCTCGTGGGCGCTGCGGGCCCGGCGGGCGAGCACGCGATAGCAGTAGGCGCGGCTGGTCGCGTCGCGACGGGCGTCGAATCCGGGCGCCGCGGCGCACGCCGACAGCACGGCGACGTCGTCGGGCAGCAGCGCGTTGAGCTGGTGCGGCGCCGCCGGGCGCCCCTCGTAGGAGACGACCTGGCTCCAGGCGTGGACGCCGGTGTCGGTGCGTCCGGCGACGGTGACCGGCACGGCCTCCCGTCGCAGCACGATCGCGAGCGCCCGCTCCAGCTCCTGCTGGACGGTGCGCCGGCCGGGCTGCTTGGCCCAGCCGGCGAACTCGCGACCGTCGTACTCCAGCTCGAGTCGCGTGACGTGGGGGCCGGTGCTCACCACGTCACCCTGTCAAGTACGGAAGAACGAGCCCCCGGGGCGAGTTCTTCCAATCTGACCCAAGGCCGCAGGCCGCGGGGTCAGACGAGTTCGAGGAAGACCATTTCGGTCGCGTCGGAGCGACGCGGGCCGAGCTTCAGGATGCGGGTGTAGCCACCCGGGCGCTCCGTGTAGCGAGGGGCGATCTCCTCGAACAGCTTGTACACGGAGTACTTGTCCTGACCGAGCGCCGAGAGGGCCTGACGACGGGCGTGCAGGTCGCCGCGCTTGGCGAGCGTGATGAGCTTCTCCAGCTCCGGCTTGACAGCCTTCGCCTTCGTCTCGGTGGTTCTGATGCGCTCGTGCTCGATGACCTCCTTGCAGAGGTTGGCGAGCAGCGCCTTCCGATGAGCGGAGGAGCGGCTGAGCTGGTAGCGGTTTCGCTGGTGACGCATGGGATCGAGAAGGGTACCCGGTTCTTAGTCCTGGCGCAGGTGGAGCCCGCGCCCTTCGAGCGTCTCGATGACCTCGTCGATCGACTTCTTGCCGAAGTTCGGGATCGCGTTGAGCTCGTTCTCGGTCTTCGAGATGAGGTCGCCGACGGTCTGGATGCCGGCGCGCTTGAGGCAGTTGTACGAACGGACGCCGAGCTCGAGCTCCTCGATGAGGATGTCGTCCATCGCGTTCGCGGGACGGCCGCCGGGACCGCCGGCGCCGCCCGGGCCGCCGACGCCGCCGGCGAGGCCGGGCTCCAGCGCGCCGAGGCCGCCGGTGTCGCGCAGCTCGACGACGCGATCGGCGTCGGTGAAGATCGCCAGCTGCGAGATCAGGATCTCGGCCGCCTCGCGCAGCGCGGCGTGCGGGTCGATCGAGCCGTCGGTCTCGATGTCGAGCGTCAGCTTGTCGAAGTCGGTCTTCTGGCCGACGCGCGCCTGCTCGACGGCGTACGCGACGCGGCGGACCGGCGAGAAGATCGAGTCGATCGGGATCACGCCGATCGGCTGGTCGGGCGACTTGTTCTCCTCGGCCGGACGGTAGCCGCGGCCGCGGCCGATCGTCAGGTAGACCTCGAGCTTCGTCTTCTTCTCGAGCGTCGCGATGTGCGCGTCCGGGTTGAGGATCTCGACGCCGGAGGGCAGGTCGATGTCCTTCGCCGTGATGTCGCCGGGGCCCGTGACGACGAGCGGGGCCTCGATCTCCGTGGCGTCGGAGTGCATGCGGCAGACGATGCCCTTGAGGTTGAGGACGATGTCGGTCACGTCCTCCTTGACGCCCGGGATCGTCGAGAACTCATGCGCGACGCCCTCGATCCGGACGCTCGTGACCGCGGCGCCGGCGAGCGAGGAGAGGAGCACACGGCGCAGGGAGTTGCCGAACGTGTAGCCGAACCCACGATCGAGCGGCTCGATCGTGAAGGAGCCGCGGTTCTCCTCGACCGTCTCGGTGGTGATTCGGGGGACTTGGAAGTCAAGCATCGGGGTCGGTTCCTAACGTCGTCGTGTCGTGAGCGCCGCCCGCCGCGGGGCGGTCATCCGGGCGTCGCAGGGGCCGGACGGCGACCCCGCGACGGAACAAGGCTTACTGCGAGCGAGGGCCGGTGGAGCACACGGCGCGGGTCGCTGGCGGCTGCTCGGCGCGCGACCCGCGGACCATGCCCCGGCCCTCCTCTAGACCCGCCGCCGCTTTCGCGGGCGGCAGCCGTTGTGTGCCTGAGGCGTGACGTCCTTGACGCCGGTGACCTCCAGGCCGGCGGCCTGCAGCGAGCGGATGGCGGTCTCCCGGCCGGAACCAGGGCCCTTCACGAAGACCTCGACCTTCTGGAGGCCGTGCTCGATGCCCTTGCGGGCTGCGGCGTCGGCGGTCACCTGCGCGGCGAACGGCGTCGACTTGCGGGAGCCCTTGAAGCCGGCGCCACCGGCGGACTCCCACGCGATCACGTTGCCCTCACGGTCGGTGAGGGAGACGATCGTATTGTTGAAGCTCGTCTTGATGTGGGCCTGACCGACCGGGATGTTCTTGCGAACTCTGCGGCGGCCACGCTGCGGACGCTTCGGAGCTGGACTCACTTACTTCTTCCCCGCCTTCTTCTTCCCGGCCACCGACATGCGCTTGGGGCCCTTGCGCGTGCGCGCGTTCGTCTTGGTCTTCTGACCGCGCACCGGCAGGCCGCGGCGGTGACGGAGGCCGCGGTAGCAGCCGATCTCCATCAGGCGCTTGACGTTCTGGGAGCGCTCGCGCCGCAGATCGCCCTCGACGGTGAGGGCGTCGATCTCGTCGCGGAGCTTGCCGACCTCGTCCTCGGTCAGGTCACGGACGTAGGTGTCGGGCGAGATGCCGGCTCTCACCAGCAGCTCGTTCGAAGTCGCCCGCCCGATCCCGTAGATGTACGTCAGACCGATCTCGACGCGCTTGTTCAGCGGGATGTTGATGCCTGCGATACGAGCCATCTCAGCCCTGCCGCTGCTTGTGACGCGGGTTCGAGCAGATGACCAGCACACGGCCGTGGCGGCGAATGATCTTGCACTTCTCGCACATCGGCTTGACCGACGGTCGTACCTTCATGTTCCCTTTCGGCTGATTCCTGTCGATGCGGCTCTGGCTGCCGGGCCGGCCGCCGCTACCGCGTCGAGGACGAAGCACGCGCGAAAGCCATGCGGTTCCGAGCGCGACGGTGGATGGTACCAAACCCGAGAGCAGGAGCTCGCGCCCGCGCGTCGTGTCGTACCCGCGCGACCGGACGGAACCACCTTCATGGCGCTCCCGCACTCGGGCGCGGAGCGGACGTGGCGCGTGCGCAACTCAGGCCGCGGCTCGCTTGCCGCTCTCGTGCCACGGCGTGAGCACGCGCGGGCCGTCAGCCGTGACGGCGATCGTGAACTCGAAGTGAGCGGCGAGCGACCCGTCCTGCGAGTAGATCGCCCAGTGGTCGTCGGCCATCCGGACCTGGTGGCGGCCGGCCGTGACCATCGGCTCGATCGCCAGCACCATCCCCTCCTCGAGCAGCGGGCCCTTGCCGGCCGGCCCGTAGTTGGGGATCTGCGGGTCCTCGTGCATGTCGCGGCCGATGCCATGGCCGACGAGCGAGCGGACGATCGAGAGGCCCTCCCCCTCGACGTGCCGCTGGATCGCGTTGGAGACGTCGCCGAGGCGGTTGCCGGCTCTGACGTGCGGGACGGCTGCGAACAGCGAGCCCTCGGTCACGTCGAGCAGCTTGCTGGCGACCGCGGAGATCGAGCCGACCGGGAAGGTGCGGGCGGCGTCGGCGACCCAGCCGTCGTAGACGACGCCGACGTCGACGGAGATGATGTCGCCGCGATCGAGCTTGTAGGGGCCCGGGATGCCGTGGACGACCATGTCGTTGGGCGAGGCGCAGATCGAGCCGGGGAAGCCGCGGTAGCCCTTGAACGCCGGCGTCGCGCCCTGCGAGCGGATGAACTTCTCCGCCGCCTCGTCGAGCTCCTTCGTCGTGACGCCGGCGCGGATCTTGCCCTCGATCAGGTTGAGCGTGCGGACGAGGATCTCGCCCGCGGCCGCCATCTTCTCGATCTGCTCGGGTGTCTTCTTGACGATCACAGGTCTTCTTCGAGCCGCAGCGTGGCCAGCACGGCTCGGATGTGGTCGTGGACCTCCGTCGGGCTGCGCGTGCCGTCGACCCGGCGCAGCAGACCCTTCTCGTCGTAGTAGGAGATCAGCGGCTCGGTCTCGCGATGGTAGACCTCGAGCCGCTTGCGGACCACTTCAGGCTTGTCATCGTCGCGCTGGATCAGCCGCGAGCCGTCGATGTCGCAGCGACCCTCGTGCTTCGGCGGGTCGGTCTCGACGTGGTAGGGCCGCCCGGTCTTGGCGCTCACGCGGCGACCGCTGATCCGTCTGACGAGGTCCTCGTCGGGGACGTCGATCAGCAGGACGGCCGTGATGCGGCGGCCGAGCTTCTCGAAGGCGGCGCCGAGCGCGTCGGCCTGCGGCCGGTTGCGCGGGAAGCCGTCGAGGATGAAGCCGTCGCGGCAGTCGTCGGCGCTGATGCGCTCGACGATCAGGTCGATGACGAGCTCGTCGGGCACGAGATCGCCGGCGTCCATGTAGGCCTTGGCGGCTCTCCCGAGCTCGGTGCCCTCCTTGACGGCGGCACGGAGGATGTCGCCAGTGGCGACGTAGGGCAGGCGGAAGTCGTCCTGCAGACGAGCCGCTTGGGTGCCCTTGCCGGCCCCCGGAGGGCCGAAGAGGATGAGGTTCAGCTCACGCACGAGGAGCGGAACTTACATGATGCGGGCGCGCATGGTTGCCACGTTGCCCGCCTGCCCGCGCCGTCGCGCGGGAACGGCCCGCGAGTTCCCCGGCGTCGCGGTCGTCCGCTCCGACGCCGTGGAACTCGCAAGGCGCAGCCCTATCTCAGGAAGCCCTCGTAGTTGCGCATCATCAGCTGAGCTTCGAGCTGCTTCATCGTGTCGAGCGCGACGCCGATGACGATCAGGATCGACGTGCCGCCGAAGAAGAAGTCGGCGTTCGTCTGGTTGATCAGGATCGTCGGCCCGGCCGCGACGACGGCGAGGAAGATCGCCCCCGGGAAGGTCAGGCGCGCGAGGATGCGGTCGAGGAACTCGGCCGTGGGCCGCCCTGGTCGCACCCCGGGGATGAAGCCGCCGTACCGTTTCAGGTTGTCGGCCTGCTCCACCGGGTTGAACGTGATCGCCGTGTACATGTAGGTGAACACGATGATGAAGAGCGCCTCGCCGACGAGGTAGGCCCAGCCCGACGGCGAGAAGAAGTTCGCCAGGTCGGTCGCCCATGGTCGGTTGATCAGCTGGCCGATCGTCGGCGGGAAGGCCATGATGCTCGCCGCGAAGATGACCGGGATGACGCCGGCCATGTTGACCCGCAGCGGCAGGTAGGTCTGGCCGCCCTGCGTCATCCGCTGGCCGATCACGCGGCGCGCGTACTGGACCGGGATCCGCCGCTGCCCCTCCTGGACGAAGACGATCGCGGCGATGATCGCGAGCGCGAGGAACGGCATCATCACCTTGAAGACCGGGTCCGGGCTCGTCCACCAGGCGCGGATGCCCTGCGGGAGGCCGGCGACGATGCTCGCGAGGATCATCAGCGAGATGCCGTTGCCGATGCCGCGCTGCGTGATCAGCTCGCCCATCCACATGACGAGCATGCAGCCCGCGGTGAGGCAGATCGCGATCAGCATCACCTTCGCCAGCGTGAAGTTGTCGATGATCGACGCACCGGCCGACTGCTGGAAGGAGCGGAAGAGGAAGACGTACGCTATGGACTGCGCGAAGGCGAGGCCGACGGTCAGGTAGCGCGTGTACTGCGTGATCCGCTGCTGACCGACCTCGCCCTCTCTCTGGAGTCTCTCGAGCGAGGGGACGACGACCGTGAGCAGCTGCAGGATGATCGACGCCGTGATGTACGGCATGATCCCGAGCGCGAACAGCGCGATCCGGGACAACCCCCCGCCGGAGAAGATGTTGAGGAAGTTGAGGATGCCGCCGTCGGAGAAGTTCGACTGGATCTGCTCGACCGCCTCCGAGTTGATGCCGGGGGCGGGGATGTGAGCGCCCAGTCGGTAGAGCGCAAGAAGCGCTGCGGTGAACAGCAGCTTCTTGCGGATCTCTCCGACCGTGAACGCCTTGAGAATCGTCGACAGCACGGTTCGGCGGCCTCAGGCGCTACGCGTCGAGCAGCTGCGCGGTACCGCCGGCGGCCTCGATGCGCTCGCGCGCGGCCGCACTGAAGGCGTTGGCGTGCACCGTCAGCGGCTTGGTGATCTCGCCCTTGGCGAGCACCTTCACCGGGATGCCCTTGCGGGTCGCGAGGCCCTTGGCGCGCAGCGCCTCGAGCGTGACCTCGGCGCCGGACTCGAAGCGCTCCTCCAGGTCGGCCAGGTTGACCGGCTGGGTGTGCGTCCGGAACGGCTCGAACGGCATCGACTTCTTCATGTGCGGGCCGCGCAGCTTGCGCATCCGCATGTGGATCGGCATCTGGCCGCCCTCGAAGCGGGCGCGGTCCTTCGCGCCGGAGCGCGAGCCGTAGCCCTTCTGGCCGCGGCCGGAGGTCTTGCCTGTGCCGGAGCCCTCGCCGCGGCCGACGCGCTTGCGCGGCTTGCGGTGACCCGGAGCGGGTCTCAGGTTGTGGAGGCCGATGCGCTCCTCGCGCTCCGCCTCTTCCTTCACAGGGCTCATTTAGGCTTCCTCGACCTTTACGAGATGACGAACTGCGTGGACCATCCCGCGCATCTGCGGGGAGTCCTGCTGCTCCACCGTCTGGCCGATCTTGCGAAGGCCGATCGAGCGGAGCGTGTCGAGCTGGCGCTGGTTGGCGCCGTTGCGCGACTTGACCTGGGTGATCTTGAGCGTGCTCATTGGTGCTAGGCCTCGGCGCCGGCGCCGACGGCCTCCTCGGCCGCGTCGCCCTCGGTCGTCAGGTCCTCGGCGCCGTCGCCGCCGGGCTGGAGCCCAAGGACGGCGTTGACGGACAGGCCGCGCAGCTCCGCGACCTCCTCGGGGCGGCGCAGCGACTCGAGGCCGGCCATCGTCGCCTTCACGAGGTTGATCGGGTTCTGGGTGCCGAGGCTCTTCGACAGGATGTCGTGGATGCCGGCGAGCTCCAGCACGGCGCGCACGCCGCCGCCGGCGATGACGCCGGTACCGGGCGAGGCCGGCTTCAGCAGCACGCGGCCGGAGCCGAAGATGCCGAGCGTCGGATGGGTGATCGTGGAGCCGTGCTTCGGGACCCGGATCAGATTCTTCTTGGCGCGCTCGACGCCCTTCTGAATCGCGACCGGGACCTCGTTCGCCTTGCCGTAGCCGACGCCGACGATCTCGCGCTCGTCACCCACCACGACGAGCGCGGTGAAGGAGAAGCGACGGCCGCCCTTGACGACCTTCGCGACACGGTTGATCTCGACGACCCGCTCCTGCAGGTCGAGTCCGGAAGCTGATACGGAACGGTCGATGGCCATGTGATCCTAAGGTAGCTGGTGAGACGGGTCGGGCGCCACTCAGAAGGCGAGGCCGCCCTCCCGAGCGCCCTCCGCGAGTGCCTTCACGCGGCCGTGGTACTGGTAGCCGCCGCGGTCGAACACCGCGGTCTCGACGCCGGCCGCCTTCGCGCGCTCGGCGAGCAGCTCGCCGACGCGCGTGGCCTGCTCGGTCGCGCGCAGGTCGCGGACGCCTGCTTCGGTCCAGTTGACGGCCGCGATCGTGTGACCGCGATCGTCGTCGATGAGCTGGGCGCTGATGCCCTTGTTGGAGCGGAACACCGAGATGCGCGGACGCTCTGCCGTGCCGACGACCTTCGCGCGGACGCGACGGCGGCGCTTGAGGCGCTTCGCGGGCTTGGTGAGAACGGTCATGCGCGCTTGCCAACCTTCCGGGCGACGTACTCGCCCTCGTAGCGGATGCCCTTGCCCTTGTAGGGCTCCGGCTTCCGCTGCTTGCGGATGTTCGCGGCGACCTCGCCGACGAGCTGCTTCGAGATGCCCCGGACCGTGATCCTGGTCGGCTGCGGGACCTCGAACTCGATGCCGGCGGGCGCCTTGATCGGAACCGGATGGGAGTAGCCGAGCGCCAGCTCGAGGTCTCTGCCCTTGAGCTGGGCGCGGTAGCCGACGCCCTGGATCTCCAGTCTCTTCTCGAAGCCGTTGGTGACGCCCTCGACCATGTTCGCGACCAGCGAGCGGGTGAGGCCGTGCAGCGCGCGGTGCTCGCCGCGGTTGGTCGGGCGGGTGACGACGAGCTCGTCGCCCACCTGCTCGACTCTGATGTCCCGGTGGACGCGCTCGAACAGCTCGCCCTTGGGGCCGTTGACGGTCACGCGCTCCGGCTCGATCGCGACGGTGACGCCTGCGGGGACGGTGATGGGCTTGCGGCCGATACGACTCATGCCAGCCTCACCACACCTTCGCCACGACCTCGCCACCGACGCCCTCGCGGCGCGCCTCGTGACCGGTCATGACGCCCTTGGACGTCGAGATGATCGCCGTGCCGAGGCCACCCTGGATCTTCGGGATCTCGCCGTGGCCGACGTACGTGCGCTGGCCGGGGCGGGACACCCGCTGGATGCCCTGGATGACCGGGCGGCGGTTGCCCGTGTACTTCAGCTTGATCTTGATCTGCTCGCCCGGGTGCTCGGCGCTGGGCGCCTCGAGCTCGTAGCCCTCGATGTAGCCCTGCTCCTTCAGGATGCGGGCCATCTCGCGCTTCAGCTTCGACGACGGGATCAGCACGGTGTCGTGCGAAGCCCGCGCGCCGTTGCGCACGCGCGTGAGGAAGTCGGCGATGGGGTCTGTCATCGACATGGAATCCAGCCCACCCTTACCAGGAGCTCTTCGTCATGCCGGGGATGTAGCCGTTGTGCGCGAGGTCGCGCAGGCAGATGCGGCACATCCCGAACTTGCGATAGACGGAGCGCGGGCGGCCGCACCGGCGGCAACGCGTGTACGCGCGGGTTCTGTACTTAGGAGTCCGCTGCTGGCGGACGCGCTGAGAGGTCTTCGCCATGAAGTTCCTAGCTCCCTGTCGTCACGGCCGCCCCGCCAGGGCGCCCGTCCTTCGCGAACGGCATGCCGAACGAGCTCAGCAGCGCGAAGGCTTCGTCGTCGGTTTCCGCGGTGGTAGTGAACGTGATGTCCAGGCCGCGGACCTGATCGACCTTGTCGTAATCGATCTCGGGGAAGATGATCTGCTCGCGGACGCCCATCGAGTAGTTGCCGCGGCCGTCGAACGATCTCGGGTTCAGTCCGCGGAAGTCGCGGATGCGCGGGATCGCGACCGACAGCAGGCGGTCGAGGAACTCGTAGGCCCGGTCGTCGCGCAGCGTGACGCTGAGCCCGACCGGCATCCCCTCGCGCAGCTTGAAGGCTGCGATCGACTTGCGCGCGCGGCGGACGTTCGGCTTCTGGCCGGCGATCGCCGCGAGCTGCTCCTGGGCCTGCTCGAACTGCTTGGAGTCCTGCTTGGCCTCGCCGACGCCCATGTTGAGGGTGATCTTCGTGATCTTCGGCGCCTGCATCGGCGTCGAGTACCCGAATCTCTCCATCAGCTGCGGGCGGATCTCGGTGACGTAGCGTTGTTTGAGTCGTGCGGGCATAGCGGGCTCAGTCGATGCGGGTTCCGGAGCGCCGGGCGACGCGGAATCGTCTCCCGTCGTGGATCTCGATGCCGACGCGCGTCGGCTTCCCGTCCTTGGGGTCGAGCAGCATCACGTTCGAGAGGTGGATCGGGCCCTCTCTCTCGATCACGCCGGCGACCGAGTCGGGACGACCCGGGGTCGGACGCTGATGCCGCTTGACGATGTTGAGGCCCTCGACGTACACGCGCTCCTCGGACGGGTCGACGCGCAGCACTCTGCCCGTCTTGCCCTTGTCCTTGCCGCTGACGACGATGACCTGGTCGTCTCTGCGAATCCGGGCGGGCATCAGAGCACCTCCGGAGCGAGCGAGACGATCTTCATGAAGTTGCGCTCGCGCAGCTCGCGGGCCACCGGCCCGAAGATGCGCGTGCCGCGCGGGTTGTTCTGCGCGTCGATGATCACGGCCGCGTTCTCGTCGAAGCCGATGTACGTGCCGTCCTCGCGGCCGTACGGCTTCTTCGTGCGGACGATCACCGCCGTCACGACCTCGCCCTTCTTGACCGAGCCCTGCGGGCTGGCCTGCTTGACGGTCGCGACGATCGTGTCGCCGACCCCGGCGTAGCGACGTCTGGAACCGCCGCGCACGCGAATGCACAGGATCTCGCGGGCGCCGGTGTTGTCGGCGACCTTGAGACGGCTCTCGTTCTGGATCACTTGGCACGCTCCACAACCTCGACGAGGCGCCAGCGCTTCAGACGGGAGAGCGGGCGGGACTCGCGGATGATGACCGTGTCACCGATGTGCGCGTCGTTCTTCTCGTCGTGCGCGTGGAAGGTCGTCGAGCTGCGGACGACCTTCTCGTAGCGACGGTGACGACGAGCGACGTCGATCTGCACGGTGATGGTCTTGTCGGCCTTGTCGGAGACGACGACGCCCTGCCGCGTCTTCTGACGGCCCTCGCCGGGCTCGCGCGGCGGCGTCGGCTCGCCTCTCGGGGCGGCCTTCGCAGCCTCACGCGCCTTCGCGCGCAGGTTGCGGCGTCTCGCGGCGTTCTTGGCGCGCTTGGCGGCGCGCTCGGCCTGGCGCTCCTCGATCGAGCGCTGCGGGCGCGAGCCGGCCTTGGCGGCCTTCTTCGCGCGCGCCTGCTGGCGACGCTCCTTGGGCGCGAGCTGCGGCACGGGCTCACCCGCCGACGCCTCGGGCGCGGCAGCGGTGTCCTCGGCCGCCTCGGCCTCGGGCGCCGGGGTGGTCTCCTCGACGTTCTCGTTCTGCTCTTCGTCGGCCATTGCTAGCCCAGTTCCTTGTTGTCAGCGTCAAGTCCGCGCTCACGGATGACCGTGAGCGTCCGCGCGACCTCGCGCTTGGCGAGGCGCAGCCGGGCGGTGTTCTCCAGCTCGCCGGTCGCGTGCTGGAAGCGCAGCCCGAACAGCTCGCGCCGGGCCGTCTGCAGGTGCTCGGCGAGGGCGCTGTCGTCCAGGTCGCGCAGTTCAGTCGCGTTGGTCATGTCAGCCGTCCTCTCGCATGACGAATCTCGTCTTCACCGGAAGCTTGTGGCCGGCGAGCCGCATCGCCTCGCGAGCGAGCTCCTCCGACACGCCGGCGAGCTCGAACATCACGCGGCCCGGCTTCACGACGGCGACCCAGCCCTCCGGCGAGCCCTTGCCGGAGCCCATGCGGGTCTCGGCCGGCTTCTTCGTGTAGGGCTTGTCCGGGTAGACGTTGATCCACACCTTGCCGCCGCGCTTGATCTTGCGCGTCATGGCGATACGAGCGGCCTCGATCTGGCGGTTGGTCAGCCAGCCCTCCTCGAGGGCCTTGAGGCCGTACTCGCCGAACTGGACCTTGACCTGGCCCCGCGACAGCCCGCGGCGACGGCCGCGGTGCTGCTTGCGGAACTTCACACGCTTGGGGGAGAGCATCAGCCCTGACCTCCGGTACCGCGATTGCCACCTGCGCCGCCGCCGGCCGGGCCACGCCCGCCACCGCCGCCGCCACCGGGCCCGCGGCCACCGCCGCCGCCCGGACCGCGACCGCCGCCACCGGGGCCGCGACCGCCGCCGCCGGGACCGCCCGGACCGCGACCGCCGCCGCCACCGGGCCCGCGGCCACCGCCGCCGCCCGGACCGCGACCGCCGCCGCCGGGACCGCGCCCGCCGCCGTAGCCGCCCTGGCCACCGCGACCGCCCTGACCGCCCGGCCCGCGCCCGCGACCGCCACGGCCGCGTCCGCGACCGTCGCCGCCACCGGGGCCGCCCTGGCCGCCCCGACCGCGGCCGCCGCGACCACGGCCGTCGCGCTCACCGCGCCGGCCGCGATCCGGAGCCTGCGGGCCCGGGTCGTCCATCTGCGTCAGATCGGCGCCGGTGTAGCCCTCCGGCATGATCTCGCCCTTGTTGATCCAGCACTTGACGCCGATGCGACCGAAGGTCGTGCGCGCCTCGTGGAAGCCGTAGTCGATGTCCGCGCGCAGCGTGTGCAGCGGGACGCGACCGTCCGAGTAGCCCTCGGTGCGGGCCATCTCGGCGCCGCCGAGGCGGCCGGAGACCTGGACCTTGACGCCCTTGGCGCCCGAGCGCATCGCGCTCGTGAGCGCGCGCTTCATCGCGCGGCGGAAGGCGACGCGGTTCTGCAGCTGCTCGGCGATCGACTGCGCGACGAGGCGCGCGTCGAGCTCCGGGCGCTTGATCTCGAGGATGTTGACCTTGACCTGCTTGTCGGTGATCCGGTGCAGGTCGCGGCGCAGCGCGTCGACCTCGGAACCGGACTTGCCGATCACGATGCCCGGACGCGCGGTGTGGATGTTGACCTCCACCTCGTTCGCGTTCTTGCGGATCGTGATGTCGGAGAGCCCGGCGTGCGAGAGGCGACCCACGATGTGGTTGCGGATCGCGATGTCCTCGACGAGGTAGTCGGAGAACTGCTTCTCGTTGAACCAGTTCGACTTCCAGTCGTGGATGTAGCCCACGCGGAGCGACTCGGGATGGACTTTCTGACCCATGGCGTCTACTCCTTCGGCGCGAGCAGGATCGTGAGGTGGCTGGTGCGCTTGCGAATCGGCGTCGCACGGCCCATGGCGCGCGGCCGGAAGCGCTTCAGCGTCGGGCCCTCGTCGGCGTGGACCGCCTTGATGACGAGGTCGTCACCGTCGAGCTCGTGGTTGTGCTCGGCGTTGGCCACCGCGGACTCGAGCAGCTTGCTCCAGTCCTCCGCGACGGCGCGCGGCGTGAAGGCGAGGATGGCGCGAGCCTCCTCGACGGACTTGCCACGGATGTGATCGCAGACGAGACGGGCCTTGCGCGCCGAGGAGCGCACGTACTTGGCCTGCGCGCGAACCACGGGGCGATCGCCGTCGGCCGGCTTGGCAGCCTTGGCGGGAGCGGCTCTCTCGGCGGCTCTGCGCGCTGCTCTTCTCGGCTTCTCGTCAGCGGCCTCGGCGTCGGCTCTCGCCGCCGCTCTTCTGGCTGCTCTTCTGCGTCTCGGCGCTGCTCTAGCCTCGGCCTCGGTGGGCTCGTCAGCCGCAGCGACGGGCTCCTCCGCCGGCGTCTCCGCCTGCGTGGGCTCCGTCTCCCCGGACTCAGGGGCCCCCGTGTCGGTGGCCTCGGTCTCCGGCGTGTTCGCCTCGGACGTCTCTGTTCTCTCGTTCTCGTCTGCCATGGAAATCTCTAGCGGCGCTTGCCGGTCTGGGTGTGGCCGCGGTAGAGGCGCGTCGGCGCGAACTCGCCGAGCTTGTGCCCCACCATCGACTCGCTGACGAAGACCGGGACGTGTCTGCGGCCGTCATGCACCGCGATCGTGTGGCCGACCATCTCCGGGAAGATCGTCGAGGTCCGCGACCAGGTCTTGATCATCTGCTTCGTGTTGGCCTCGTTCATTCTCTCGATGCGCGCCATCAGGCGCTCCTCGACGAACGGACCCTTCTTGCTCGAGCGGCTCATCTGGTCGTCACCCTCTAGCGCTTCTTGCCACGGCGGCGGCCGCGGACGATGTAGCGGTCGGACTGCTTGCCTCTCTTGCGCGTGCGGTAGCCGAGCGTCGGCACGCCCCACGGCGTCACGGGATGACGGCCGGGGGTCGTCGAGCCCTCGCCACCGCCGTGCGGATGGTCGACCGGGTTCATCGCCGTGCCGCGCGTCTGCGGGCGCACGCCCATGTGACGCTTGCGGCCGGCCTTGCCGACCTTGACGTTCTGGTGGTCGGCGTTGCCGATCACGCCGATCGTCGCGCGGCACTCGGCGCGGACCATCCGCATCTCGCCGGACGGCAGGCGCAGCGTCGCCATCTCGCCGTCCTTGGCCAGCAGCTGCACGGAGTTGCCGGCCGAACGGGCGATCTGGCCGCCGCGGCCGGGCGTCAGCTCGACGTTGTGGATGACCGTACCGGCGGGGATCCGCTCCAGCGGCAGGCAGTTGCCGATGCGGATCTCCGCCTCGGGACCGCTCACCACGGTGGCGCCGACGGCCAGTCTCGCGGGCGCGAGGATGTAGCGCTTCTCGCCGTCCATGTAGTGGAGCAGCGCGATGTACGCCGACCGGTTCGGGTCGTACTCGATGTGCGCGACCTTCGCCGGCACGCCGTCCTTCAGGCGCTTGAAGTCGATCCGGCGGTAGAGGCGCTTGGCGCCGCCGCCGCGATGACGCGAGGTCTTGCGGCCGTACGAGTTGCGGCCGCCCGACTTCGTCAGGCCCTCGACCAGCGACTTCTCCGGCTTGCTGCGCGTGATCTCCGCGAAGTCCGGATACGTGACGAAACGACGACCCGGGGAGGTCGGCTTCGGCTTGCGAATCGACATTACTCGCTCCCCTCCAGACCCTGGAAGATCGGGATCGTGTCTCCCTCGCCGACCTGCACGATGGCCTTCTTCCACGTGCGGGTGCGCCCGGAGGTGTACCCGCGCCGCTTCGGCTTGCTTCTGACGGCGACCGTGCGCACCTCGCGCACTCTCACGTCGAACAGCTCCTCGACGGCCTGGCGGATCTGCGTCTTGTGCGCGTCCGGATGGACGCGGAAGGTGTACTTGCCGATCTCGGCGAGCACGAAGCTCTTCTCCGAGACGACGGGACGGATGATGACCTGGCTCGCGTCCATGACTACGCCGCCTCCTCCTGCGCGGCGCCCGTGGCGCGCGCGGTGATCTGGGCCAGCGCGGTCTCCGAGATCAGCAGCGACGCGGCGCCGATCACGTCGGCGACGCCGGCGTCCTCGACCGGCAGCACGAGCACGCGGTCGAGGTTGCGGAACGACAGCCCCGCGTTCGCCTCATCGGCGTCGAGCAGCACCAGCGTCGGGTTCGGCTGACCCCAGTCGGACAGCAGCTTGGCCGCCGTCTTCGTCGACGGAGCGTCGAAGCTCGTCGCGTCGAAGACCGCCAACGAGCCGCGGTCGGCCTGGACCGACAGCGCGCTGCGCAGCGCGGCGCGGCGGGCCTTGCGGTTGACCTTGAACGTGTAGTGGCGCGGCGACGGGCCGAAGACCGTGCCGCCGCCCTTCCAGATCGGCGAGCGGGACGAGCCGGCGCGCGCGCGGCCGGTGCCCTTCTGGCGCCACGGCTTGGCGCCGCCGCCGCGGACGTCGCCGCGCGTCTTCGTCGCGGACGTGCCCTGTCGGAGCGCGTTCAGCTCCGAGCGGACCGTCTCGTGGACGAGCGGGCCGTTGAACTTCGCGGTGAAGGCCAGTTCGTCGAGGACGACCTCACCGCCGCCGAGCTTGGGAGCGCTAGGCATCGGTGCGCACCTCCACCGTGCTGCCCTTCGGACCCGGAACCGAGCCGCGGACGAGCATCAGATTGTCCTTGCTGATGATCTCGACGATCTCGAGACCCTTCTGGGTGACGCGCTTGTTGCCCATCTGGCCCGGGCCGCGGATGCCCTTCATCACGCGAGCGGGCCAGGCGGACGCGCCGATCGATCCCGGGGCGCGCACGTTGTGCGAGCCGTGGGACGCCGGGCCGCGTCTGAAGTTGTGCCGCTTGATCGTGCCGGCGAAGCCCTTGCCCTTCGACGTGCCGGCGATCTTCACGGTGTCGCCCGCCTCGAAGGCGTCGACGGTGACGGTCTCGCCGACCTGCAGCTCGCCGGCCTCGTCACGGAACTCGACGAGGTGACGGTGCGCGGAGGCGTCCGCCTTCTTGAGGTGGCCGAGCTCGGCCTTGGTGAGGCTCTTCTCACGGCAGGCGCCGAACGCGAGCTGCACGGCCTCGTAGCCGTCGCGCTCGAGCGTGCGGATCGCCGTCACGGGGCAGGGCCCGGCCTCCAGGACGGTGACGCGCTCGACGCGCCCGTCCTCGAGGAAGCGCTGGGTCATGCCGAGCTTCTTCGCGAGGATCGCAGCCATCTCAGCTCGCCAGCCTGATCTCGATGTCGACGCCCGCGGGCAGGTGGTCGAGGCGCTGGAGCGAGTCGACCGTCTTGGGCGTCGGCTGATGGATGTCGATCAGCCGCTTGTGCGTGCGGATCTCGAAGTGCTCCCGCGAGTCCTTGTCCTTGAAGGGGGACCGGATCACGCAGTAGACGTTCTTCTCCGTCGGCAGCGGCACGGGCCCGGACACGGTCGCGCCGGTACGAGTCGCCGTCTCGACGATCTCCTTCGCCGCCGTCTCGATCGCGGAGTGATCGTATGACTTGAGGCGAATGCGGATCTTGTTCTGGGCCAGAGTTGCCACTGTTGCCTTTGGTTCGTTCCGTCCGGTACTTGCTGTCTTCTTACGATTGGTCTTTTGCGCGCTGAAGGCGAGTCCCTGGGCCTTCCGGGACCCGCCCGCGTTGGTCGTATCTCTCGACTTCAGCACACGTGCGGCGGGACCGGAGCCCCGCCGCGGTGCAGCTTGGTGCTACTCGATGACCTCGGTCACCACGCCCGAGCCGACGGTGCGGCCACCCTCGCGGATGGCGAACCGAAGGCCGGCATCCATGGCGATCGGCTGGATCAGCTCGATGTCCATCTGGATGTTGTCGCCCGGCATGACCATCTCGACGCCCTCGGGGAGGTTCGAGACGCCCGTCACGTCCGTCGTGCGGAAGTAGAACTGCGGACGGTAGCCGGTGAAGAACGGCGTGTGACGGCCGCCCTCCTCCTTCTTGAGGATGTAGACCTCGGCCTTGAACTTCGTGTGCGGCGTGATCGAGCCGGGCTGGCAGAGGACCTGACCGCGCTCGATCTCCTCGCGCTTGGTGCCGCGGAGGAGGCAGCCGACGTTGTCGCCCGCGCGACCCTCGTCGAGGATCTTGCGGAACATCTCGACGCCGGTGACGACCGTGTTGGTCGTCTCCTTGATGCCGACGATCTCGACGGTGTCGCCCGTTCTGATGATGCCCTGCTCGATGCGGCCGGTCGCGACGGTGCCGCGGCCGGTGATCGAGAAGACGTCCTCGACCGGCATCAGGAACGGCTTGTCGAGGTCGCGCTCCGGCTCCGGGATGTAGGCGTCGAGAGCAGCGGCCAGCTCGACGATCTTGGCTCTGTACTGCTCGTCGCCCTCGAGCGCCTTCAGCGCCGAGCCCGTGATGAACGGGATGTCGTCGCCCGGGAAGTCGTACTCGTTGAGGAGGTCGCGGACCTCGACCTCGACGAGCTCGAGGAGCTCCTCGTCGTCGACCATGTCGGCCTTGTTGAGGAAGACGACGATGTACGGGACGCCGACCTGACGGGCGAGGAGGATGTGCTCGCGCGTCTGCGGCATCGGGCCGTCGGCGGCCGAGACCACGAGGATCGCGCCGTCCATCTGCGCGGCGCCCGTGATCATGTTCTTGACGTAGTCGGCGTGGCCCGGGCAGTCGACGTGGGCGTAGTGCCGGTTCTCCGTCTGGTACTCGACGTGCGAGGTGGCGATGGTGATCCCGCGCTCCTTCTCCTCAGGAGCGTTGTCGATCTCCGCGAAGCTGCGGGCCTCGCCGCCCATCTTCTCCGCCAGCACCGTCGTGATGGCAGCAGTCAGCGTCGTCTTGCCATGGTCGATGTGACCGATGGTGCCGACGTTGACGTGCGGCTTATCGCGCTCGAACTTCTCCTTCGCCACTTTGGGTTGCTCCTTGGAACTTGGTTGGGGATCGCCTACTGGGCGAACCTCGGAAATCTATCTCAGTTCCGCGTTTCGCGTCAGCTTGAAACGACGCGCGGCGGAATTTCCCTGCTCAGGCGGCCTGTTCGCCTCCAGACCGCGCCTCGACGACCTTCTCGGCGATGTTCGGCGGCACTTCCTCGTACCGGTCGAACACCATCGTGTAGTTGGCGCGACCCTGCGTGTTCGAGCGCAGATCCGTCGCGTAGCCGAACATCTCCGACAGCGGCACTCTCGCGGTCACGACCTGGGCGTTGCCGCGCGCCTCCATCCCCTCGACGCGGCCGCGGCGACGGTTGAGGTCGCCGATCACGTCGCCCATGAACTCCTCGGGCGTGACGACCTCGACGGCGAAGATCGGCTCGAGCAGCACCGGCTTGGCGCGCTTGGCGGCCTCCTTCAGCGCCAGCGAGCCGGCGACCTTGAACGCGATCTCCGAGGAGTCCGTGTCGTGGTACTTGCCGTCGACCAGGGTGATCTTGATGTCGACCATCGGGTAGCCGGCCTTGACGCCCGTGTCGAGCGCCTCCTCGACGCCTCTCTCGACAGCGGGGATGAACTCCGACGGGACCGAGCCGCCTCTGATTCTGTTGACGAACTCGAAGCCCTCGCCCACGTTCGGCTCGATGTCGACGTAGACGATGCCGTACTGGCCCGAGCCGCCGGTCTGGCGGACGAAGCGGCCCTCGACTCTGGAGGCCGTGCCGCGCACCGTCTCGCGGTAGGAGACCTGCGGACGGCCGACGGTCGCCTCGACTCTGAACTCGCGCAGCATGCGGTCGACGAGCACCTCGAGGTGCAGCTCGCCCATGCCGGCGATCTCGGTCTGGCCGGTCTCCTCGTTGGTGCGGACCTGGAAGGTCGGGTCCTCCTCGGCCAGACGGCCGAGGGCGACGCCCATCTTCTCCTGGTCGACCTTCGTCTTCGGCTCGATCGCGACCTTGATGACCGGCTCCGGGAACTCGATCGTCTCGAGCTTGATCGGTCTGTCGGGCGCGCACAGGGTGTCGCCGGTGACGACCTGCTTGATCCCGACCGCGGCGGCGATGTCGCCGGCCGCGACGTCCTCGAGGTCGACGCGCTCGTTGGCGTGCATCTCGAGGATGCGGCCGACGCGCTCGCTCTTGCCGCTCGACACGTTGAGGACGCGCGAGCCGGCCTCGAGCTTGCCCGAGTAGACGCGGAAGTAGGTGAGCTTGCCGACGTAGGGATCGGCGGCGATCTTGAAGGCGAGCGCCGAGAACGGCGCGTCGTCGGCGGCCTCGCGGGTCGCCGGGCGGCCCTCGTCCGATCCCTTGACCGGCTCGATGCCTTCGACCGCCGGGACGTCGAGCGGCGACGGCAGGTACTCGACGATCGCGTCGAGCAGCGGCTGGACGCCCTTGTTCTTGAACGAGGAGCCGCAGAGGACCGGCGTCAGGCTGAGGTCGAGCGTCGCCTTGCGAATCGCGGCCTTTATCTTCTCGACCGGGATCTCGGCGTCCTCAAGGATCATCTCGACGAGCTCGTCGTCGTAGTTGGAGACCTCCTCGAGCAGGTGCTCGCGGGCAGCCGCGGCGGCGTCGGCCAGCTCGGCCGGGATCGCCGTTATCTCCTGCTCCTTGCCGAGGTCGTCCTTGTAGAGGATCGCGTGGTTCTCGACGAGGTCGATGATGCCCTCGAGGTCGGCCTCGGAGCCGATCGGCAGCTGGATCGGCACCGGATGGGCGCCAAGACGGTCGACCATCGTCTGCACGCCGCGCTCGAAGTTGGCGCCGATGCGGTCCATCTTGTTGATGTAGGCGATCCGCGGGACGCGGTACTTGTCGGCCTGCCGCCAGACGTTCTCGGACTGCGGCTCGACGCCGGCGACCGAGTCGAAGACCGCAACCGCGCCGTCGAGGACGCGCAGCGAGCGCTCGACCTCGACGGTGAAGTCGACGTGACCGGGCGTGTCGATGATGTTGATGCGGTGGCTCTTCCACTCGCACGCAGTCGCGGCGGAGGTGATCGTGATGCCACGCTCCTGCTCCTGCTCCATCCAGTCCATCGTCGCGGCGCCCTCGTGCGTCTCGCCGAGCTTGTGCGTCCGCCCCGTGTAGAAGAGGATCCGCTCAGTCGTCGTGGTCTTGCCGGCGTCGATGTGCGCCATGATCCCGATGTTCCGGGTCTTCTCGAGGGCGTACTTGCGTGGCATTGGCTCGGTTTCTACTCGCGGTCTCGTCGTCGGCGAAAGGCACAAAAATGGCCCCAGCGGGGCCCGGTCATGACTGAGATGTCTTCCCGGGGCTCGTGCTCTAGTTCGTCGAAGTCTCCATGGGTCGTGACCTCCGAGTCTGGAGCCGGGCGCAAGCGCGCACGCCTCCGGGAGGCGGCGAATGAATATAGCAAAGGCGCGCGAGTCGCTCGGTGCGCATTGGGTTTTCGCCCCCTGGGGGCGAGCGGCCGATTAACGACGACGCGCCGCTGTCTGCCAGCGGCGCGCGGAGTTGCGGCGAGATGCGCGCGGAGCGCTACCAGCGGTAGTGCGCGAAGGCCTTGTTGGCCTGCGCCATGCGGTAGATGTCGTCCTTGCGCTTGTAGGCGCCGCCCTGCTGCGACTGGGCGTCGAGCAGCTCGTTGGCGAGGCGCTGCGCCATCGTCTTCTCGCGGCGCTGACGGGCGAACAGCACCAGCCAGCGGACGGCGAGCGTGCGGGCGCGGCGCGGCTGCACCTCGACCGGCACCTGGTAGGTGGCACCGCCGACGCGGCGGGAGCGGACCTCGAGCGACGGGGTGAGCGCCTTGACCGACGCCTCGAGCGCCTCGATCGGGTCTCTGCCGGTGCGCTCGGCGAGGATCGCCAGCGCGTCGTAGACGATGCGCTCGGCGGTGGACTTCTTGCCGTCCAGCATCACCTTGTTGATGACCTGCTGGACGAGGCGGGAGCGGTGGAGGGCGTCCGGCTCGATCGGCCGGATCGACGCGGCAGCGCGGCGGGGCATTACTTCGCCTTCACCCCGTACTGCGAACGGGCCTTCTTGCGGTCGCTGACGCCGGCGGCGTCGAGCGTGCCGCGCACCACCTTGTAGCGCACGCCCGGGAGGTCCTTGACGCGGCCCCCGCGGACGAGCACGACGGAGTGCTCCTGAAGGTTGTGACCCTCGCCGGGGATGTAGACGGTGACCTCCATCCCGTGGGTCAGCCGGACACGAGCAACCTTGCGGAGGGCCGAGTTCGGCTTCTTCGGCGTCGTCGTGTAGACGCGCGTGCAGACGCCGCGACGCTGAGGCGCGGCGACCTTGGTCTTGCGGCCTCTGCCGGACTTGAGGCCCGGCGTAGCGAGCTTCTTCTTCGGCGTCTTGCGGCCCTTGCGGACAAGTTGGCTGGTAGTCGGCATGTGGCGCGGAATGCTAGCAGCGTTGGGCCGGTCGCAGGTCTTACGCCGTGCGCGGGGTACCGAGCGCCTCCTCCAAGGGCACGTACGGAACGCCGACGGCGTCCGCGACAGGAGCATATGTTACCCCGCCCGCGACGACGTTGACGCCTCTCGCCAGCCCGGGATTGTCCTGCACAGCGCGGTGAACGCCGACGCTGGCGAGGTGGACGACGTACGGCAGCGTCGCGTTCGTGAGCGCGTGGGTCGAGGTGATCGGGACCGCGCCAGGCATGTTCGCGACGCAGTAGTGGGTGATCCCGTCGACCGCGTAGGTCGGGTTCGTGTGGGTCGTCGGTCTGGAGGTCTCGAAGCAGCCGCCCTGGTCGATCGAGACGTCGACGAGCACCGCCCCCGGCTTCATCAGCGCCAGCTGACCGCGCGTGATCACGCGCGGCGCCTTCGCCCCGTGCACCAGCACCGCGCCGATCACGAGGTCGACCTCCGGCAGCCGCTGCTCGATCGCGAGCGTCGTCGCGAAGCAGGTGTCGGCGCGGCCGCCGAACTCGGAGTCGAGCTCGCGCAGGCGGTCGATGTCGCGGTCGTAGACGAAGACGGTCGCCTCCATCCCGATCGCGATCAGCGCGGCGCGCTTCCCGACGACGCCGCCGCCGATCACCATCACGTTGGCCGCCGCGACGCCCGGCACGCCGCCGAGCAGGATCCCGCGGCCGCCGAGCGGCTTCTCGAGCATGAAGGCGCCGGCCTGCGTCGCGAGCTTGCCGGCGACCTCGCTCATCGGCGCCAGCAGCGGGAGGCGCCCGTTGGCGTCCTCGACCGTCTCGTAGGCGACGCAGGTCGCGCCCGAGGCCATCAGCTCGCGCGTCAGCTCCGGAGCCGGCGCGAGGTGGAGGTAGGTGAAGAGCAGGTGATCGGGCCGCAGCCGGAGCACCTCCTCCGGCTGGGGCTCCTTGACCTTGACGATCATCTCCGCCCCGTCGAAGACGGCGTCCGCGTCGGGGACGATCTCGGCGCCCTGCGCGACGTAGTCGTCGTCGGCGATCGCCGACCCCTCCCCCGCGCCGCGCTCGATCAGCACCTCGTGGCCGGCGTCGACGAGCTCGCGCACGCCGGCCGGCGTCAGCGCGACGCGGTACTCGTCGGTCTTGACCTCGGTGGGGACGCCGACCCTCATCGGAACCTCGCCTTCCTCGCACTCGCGGGCTGTGCGACGGAGTGTTTCCGATGAGCGGCGGGTTCTAGTCGCGTACCAGCTCGCGGCCGCGCAGCGCCAGCCAGAACTCGATCCGGTCGCGCGCGCTGCCCATGCTGCGGCCGGTCAGCTCCTCGACGCGGCGGATCCGGTAGCGGAGCGTGTGGCGATGGCAGTAGAGCCGCTTGGCGGCGCGCTCCCACTGGCCGTTCTCCTCGATGAACGCCTCCAGCGAGCGCATCAGCTCGCCGCCGTAGGCGCCCTCGCTCTCCTCGATCGGCGACAGGATCGAGTCGCAGAACAGCCGCAGCGCGTCGTCGTCCTGCAGCGACAGCAGCAGCTGGAAGGAGCCGAGGTCGCGGTAGGTCGCGACCGTCGTCCGCGCCGACGCGCCGTCGGCGGCGCCGCGGTCGACGTCGCCGTCCCCGTGCGGCTGCGCGAGCGCCAGCGCCTCCAGCGCGCAGCGGGCCTCGTGGAAGGCGCGCCGGGCGTCGGCGCTGTCGACGGCGCGGCCGGCGCCCAGCCTCAGCGACGCGCCGAGCGTGCGCGTCGCGCGCTCGGCGATCCGGCGCGCGAGCGCGAACAGCTCGTCCTCGTCGTAGCCGGGGACGAGCGCGCCGACGAGCCCGTCGTGGACCGCCACGAGCCCGTCGGCCGCCTCGCTGCGCAGCGCCGCGCCGAGCGCCGCCTCGGCCGCCGCCAGCCCGCCGGCGCCGGGCCGCGGCGGCGTCAGGACGATCACGCCGACGCGGGCGCCGAGGCCGAACGGCTCCAGCCGCCGCTTCAGGTCGGGACCGCGCAGCTCGCCGCTGACGACCGCCGACAGGACGTCGCCGGCGAGCCGCCGCTCGGTGTCCTCGGCGACGCGCCGGCGCAGCAGCTCGAGCGCGACGATCGTGACCGCCTGGTGGAGCGTGAGCCGATCGAACTCGGTCAGCGCGCCGCCGTCCTTCGCCGCCACCAGCCACGCCTGCAGCAGCGGGGCGCCGTCGGCCTCGCCGTCGCGTCGGCCGCCGGCGCCGACCGGCAGCGCGAGCGCGCGGCCGCCGAAGGCGCCGGCGCTCGGCGCGAATCCGCGGCGGCCGCCGGCGTCGGGGCCGCCGCGCGTCCGCTCGCGCAGCTCCTTCTCCAGCGAGGCGACCGTCTCGTCGTCGACCTCGGCGCGGAAGGAGCGCTGCGCCAGCAGCCCGCCGCGCGCGTCGAAGACGAGCACGGCGCCGCCGATCAGGGTGGCGAGCGCGCCGGCGACGGCGTCGATGCCGCGCTCGGAGAGGACGATCCGCTCGAGCCGCTCGTGCGCGGCGATCGCGCGGCGCAGGACCGCGTACTGCTCGTTGACCAGCCGGCTGAAGGCCGTCTCGGTGATCGCGATGAACGGGACCGCGTAGGGGATCTCGTACAGCGGCAGCCCGCGCTCGGCGGCCGCCTCGACGAGCGCCTCGGGGACCCGCTCGTGCGCGAAGCCGGTGCCGAAGCCGAGCCCGGCGAGGCCGTGGTCGGCGAGCCGCAGCACGAACGCCCGCTGCCTGTCGGCCGAGCCGAGCTGCATGCCCGTCGTCAGCAGCAGCTCGCCGCCGGAGAGCCACGGCGTCGGGTCCTCCAGCTCGGTGATGTGCACCCAGCGCACCGGGGCGTCGATCCCCTGCTCGCCCGCGAGCAGACGGATGTCGATGTCGCGGAACAGCTCGCGAACGGTCAGCACCTGCGGTCCCTCTCCTCTCAGCCGACGCGCATGCGCCGGCCGGCCTCGGCGAGGACCGGCCGCAGCATGCCCTCGATCTCCTCGAACTCCTGCGGGCCCGCGATCAGCGGCGGCGACAGCTGGACGACCGGGTCGCCGCGGTCGTCGGCGCGGCAGATCAGGCCCGCTCTGTGCAGCTCCACGTCGAGGAAGCCGTGCAGCAGAACGGCGGCCTCCTTGGCGCTGAAGGTCGTCTTCTCGTCGCGGTCCCTGACCAGCTCGATCGACTGGAAGTAGCCGGCGCCGCGCACGTCGCCGACGATCGGCAGGTCGCGCAGCGACTCCAGCATCGCCCGCAGCCGTCCCTCGTGCTCGCGCACGTGCTCGAGGATCCCCTCCTGCTCGTAGGCGTCGATCGCGGCGAGCGCGACGGCGGCCGCGACCGGGTGGCCGGCGAAGGTGAAGCCGTGCAGGAACGACACGTCGCCCTCCATGAACGGCTCGGCGACGCGGTCGGAGGCGATCAGCGCGCCCATCGGCGCGACCGCGCCGGTCAGCCCCTTGGCGGTCGTGATCATGTCGGGCGCGAAGTCGTAGCGCTGGCAGCCGAACCACTCGCCGACGCGGCCCCACGCGCAGATCACCTCGTCGGAGATCAGCAGCACGTCGAACTCGTCGCAGATCTCGCGCACGCGGCGGAAGTAGCCGTCGGGCGGCGTGAACGTGCCGCCGGCGTTCTGGACCGGCTCCATGATCACCGCGGCGACGGTCTCGGGCCCCTCGAACAGGATCCGCTCGCGCACCGCCTCCGCCAGCGACGCCGGCGAGACGCCGGGCGGCAGCCGGTAGACGTTGGTGTTCGGGACGTGGCAGCCGCCCGGCGTCAACGGCTCGAAGGGGACGCGCAGCGGCGTGATCCCCGTCGCCGACAGCGCTCCCATCGGCGTGCCGTGGTAGGCGACCTCGCGTGCGATCACCTTCGTCTTGTTCGGGTTGCCCGTCAGCTTGTGGTACTGGCGCGCGAGCTTCAGCGCCGACTCGACCGCCTCGCCGCCGCCGCTGGTGAAGAAGACGCGGTTGAGGTCGCCGGGGGTCAGCGACGCGATCCGCGCCGCCAGCTCGATCGCGCGCGGGTGGGCGTAGGACCAGGTCGAGTAGAAGTCGAGCTCCTTCGCCTGCTCGGCGCCGGCCTGCGCGAGGTCGGCGCGGCCGTGGCCGAGGTTGCAGCAGAAGAGCGCGGAGAGTCCGTCGAAGTAGCGGCGGCCGTGCTCGTCGAAGACGTGGCAGCCCTCGCCGCGGACGATGATCGGCACCTCGGCACCGGCGTACGCGCCCATGCGGGTGAAGTGCATCCAGAGGTGGCGTCTCGCCAGCTCCTGGAGCGTCGCCGCAGCCTCTCTCTCCGTCGTCGCCATCGCCGCATCACCCTCCGGATCGGATAAGCCGATTCGCCGCTTCGTACAAAGGTACTCCGCGACGGGGCCGGGGCGAAGCGCGGCGCGCTCGCGGTCGGCCGGGCTCAGGCGACGGCGCGCGGCGATCAGGCGACGGCGGCGCCTGGCCTGGCGGCGCGGACCGGCGCCGGCGTCAGCGCGGCGGCGACGACGACCAGCACGAACGCGAGCGCCTGGGCGGCGATGCCGAGCGCGTCGCCCGGCAGCGGGTCGCCGAAGACGATGATGCCGCCGGAGATCCCGGCGATGTTGGCGGCCGTGCCGGTGAAGGCGATCACCGGGACGGCCTCGCCCTCCTGCAGCGCCTTGGCGGAGGCGTAGAAGGCGGCGATCGACGCGGCGACGGCGACGGCCGTCCACGGCGTCGCGAGCAGCGCCAGCAGGCCGTCGTCGGCGGCGATCCCGGTCAGCGCCTTGAGCGCGACGTCGGAGACGCCGAACAGCAGGCCGGCGGCGGCGGCGAGCATCACGCCATGGTGATGGTCGGGCGCGCCGATCCGCTTGCCCATCACGAGCAGCCCGCCGACCGCGACGAGGCCGGCCTCGAAGGCGATCATCCCCGGCAGCGAGAACTGCGACTGCGCGTCATGGACCGCCGGCAGCGTGAGGCCGAGCAGCACGAGGCCGAGCGCGGTGCAGCCGAGCCCGATCCACTGGCGCGGACCGACCGAGAAGCCGAAGATCCGCTCGGCCATCACCGCGAGCATCACGACGCCGCCGGCCAGCACCGTCTGCACGACCGACATCGGCGCGACCGCGAGCGCCGCGACGTGGAGGATCCACGCCAGCAACGCGACGCCCATGCCGATCGCGAACCAGCGCGAGCGGAACAGCCCCGCCGCGGAGCGCAGCGGGTGGCTGACGTGGACGGCGGGTGCGGCGCAGGCGCCGCGGTGCTTGTACAGGAACGCGAGGTTCGTGGTGAACGCGCAGATCAGCGCAAGCAGGATGCCAAGATAAATCGTCATAAATCGAACTGAGGCAGGATCAGCGACCGGCCCCCGAGAAGCTCCTCACGCTGCGTCTTCGGCAGCGCGAGTGACCGACTTGAGGCCCTCCCGAGCACGAAGCAGGGTAGCGGCCGTTGCTGAACGACGCACGGCGAAACGTTCGGCTCGATCATTTCGACACATGCAGCAGCCTGTCCTCTTCGTCGACGTCGACGGCGTGATCTCGCTCTTCGGCTTCGAGGCCGATGCCCCGCCGCCAGGGCGCTTCCAGCTCGTCGACGGAATCCCGCACTACCTTTCGGCCACTGCCGGCGAACACCTGCGCCGGCTGTCGTCGCAGTTCGAGACGGTCTGGTGCACCGGCTGGGAGGAGAAGGCGCCCGAGCATCTCCCCCACGCGCTCGGGCTGCTCGATGCATACCCTCATCTCACCTTCGCGCGCAGTCCCCGCCAGGCGCATGCGCACTGGAAGATCGGCGCGATCGACGCCTATGCCGGCGCACGCCCGCTCGCCTGGATCGACGACGCGCACGACGACGAATGCGGCGCGTGGGCGCGAGCGCGCGAGCAGGCCGGCGCGCCGACGCTCCTGGTCACGACCGATCCCGCGACCGGCATCGCCGCCGCCCACGTCGAGGCGCTGACCGCCTGGGCGGCGCGGCTGTAAGCGCGGGGACGCGCTGACGCGACAGGCGGCGGCCGCTGAAACGGCGACGGCCGCCCCGTGGGGCGGCCGTCGTGCGAAACGCCGAGCGCCTCCGCGCCGGGCTGCGCCGGCGCGGGGCGGTCTGCGCGCCTACTGTCTGTCGTCCTCGGGGACGTCGAGCTCGGCGAGCTCCTCGGCGAAGCCGTGGGAGGCGCCGCCGTTGCCGATCTCCTCGAGGTCGGCGAGGTCGGCCTCGATGCCCGAGGGGCCGAAGCCCTGCAGCGCCTCGCCGTCGGTGAGGCCGAGCTCGGCGGCCAGCTCGTCGTGGTCGAGCAGGCCGACGTCGTCCATCCCGCGGGGGAGCGGCTCGGCCGGCTCGATCTCGATGCGGCGGTACCGCTTCAGGCCCGTCGCCGCCGGGATCAGCTTGCCGATGATGACGTTCTCCTTGAGACCGTTGAGGCGGTCGATCTTGCCCTCGAGCGCCGCGTCGGTCAGGACCTTCGTCGTCTCCTGGAAGGAGGCGGCCGAGAGGAAGGAGTCGGTGTTGAGCGACGCCTTCGTGATGCCGAGGATGATCTCCTCCGCCTGCGCCGGCTCGCCGCCCGCCTCGATCACGGCCTGGTTGATCTTGGCGTAGTCGTGGCGGTCGACGAAGACGCCCGGCAGCAGGTCGGTGTCGCCCTTCTGGTCGACCCGGACCTTCTTCAGCATCTGACGCACGATCAGCTCGATGTGCTTGTCGTTGATGTCGACGCCCTGCGACTTGTAGACCTCCTGGACCTCCTTGACGAGGTACAGCTCGGTCTCCGTGCGGCCGCGGATCGCCAGCAGCTCGTGCGGGTACAGCGAGCCCTCGTTGAGCTGCGTGCCGGGCTCGACTCTCTGGCCGCGCTCGACGAACAGGCGCGTGCGACGCGGGAACGTGTGACGGTGCTCGTCGCCGCCGTCGTCGGTGATGACGACCGTCAGCGCCTTGTCCGTCTCCTCGATCTCGACGACGCCGCCGACCTCGGCGATCTTCGCCAGGCCCTTCGGCTTGCGCGCCTCGAACAGCTCCACGACGCGCGGCAGGCCGTGCGTGATGTCCGCGCCGGCGACGCCGCCGGTGTGGAACGTGCGCATCGTCAGCTGCGTGCCCGGCTCGCCGATCGACTGGGCGGCGACGATGCCGACCGCGTCGCCGATCTGCGCCAGGTTGCCGGTCGCCATCGAGCGGCCGTAGCAGAGCTGGCAGACCCCGGTCTGCGCCTCGCACTTGAGCACCGAGCGGACCGGGATCTTCGCGTTCTCCTCGCCGAAGGCGGCGAGCAGCGCGGCGAACTCCGGGCGGCCGATCTCGTTGCCCTTCGTGACGATGACCTCGCCCTTCTTCGGGCCGAAGTCGTGCGCCGCGACGCGGCCGACGAGGTTGTCGTTCGGCTCGCCGCCGCTCTTGTAGAGGTCGAGCTCGACGTACTCCTCGGTGCCGCAGTCCTCCTGGCGGATGATCACGTCCTGGGCGACGTCGACGAGACGGCGCGTCAGGTAGCCGGAGTCCGCGGTCCGCAGCGCCGTGTCCGCGAGGCCCTTGCGGGCGCCGTGGGTCGACGTGAAGTACTCGATCACGTCGAGCCCCTCCATGAAGTTCGCCTTCACGGGACGCTCGATGATCTCGCCCTTCGGGTTGGCCATCAGGCCGCGCATGCCGGCCAGCTGGCGGATCTGCTTGAAGGAGCCGCGGGCGCCCGAGTTGGCCATCATGAAGATGGGGTTCAGCTCGTTGAAGTGCTGCTCCATCGCGCCGGCGACCTCCTCGGTCGCGGACGTCCAGCGCTCGACGACGGCGTCCTTGCGCTCCTCCTCCGTGATCAGGCCCATGTCGTACTGGTCCTGGATCTCGGCGACCTCGCCCTCGTACTTGGCGAGGATCTGCTCCTTGTCGGGCGGGATCACGACGTCGTTCTTGGAGACGGTGATGCCGGCCTGCGTCGCGTAGCGGAAGCCGAGGTCCTTGAAGGCGTCGAGCACCTGCGAGATCGTCGCGGCGCCGTACGCCTGCACGAGGTCGTCGACGAACTGCGTCGTGTCGCGCTTCTTCATCGAGCGGTTGACGAACTCGTACGACGTCGGGTCGTAGTCCTCGCCCAGCGTCTCGCGGATCGAGCGCTCGATCTTGTCGTTGTAGATGATGCGGCCGACCGTCGTGAGGATGTGGCCGCCCTCGCGACCGGCCGGGCGGTACTCGGCGACGTCGTGGAGTCTCACCACGCCGTGCTCGTAGGACCACTCCGCCTCCTGCGCCGTGCGGTACACGTGCGGGCGCGGGGTGTGTCTGGCCGGGTCGATCTTCGCCAGCTCGTCGACCTCGGGCCCGTAGGTGAGGTAGTAGGCGCCAAGGATCATGTCCTGCGTCGGCGTCGCGAGCGGCGCGCCGTGCGCCGGCGACAGGATGTTGTTGGCCGACAGCATCAGGATCCGCGCCTCCGCCTGCGCCTCCGCGGAGAGCGGCAGGTGGACCGCCATCTGGTCGCCGTCGAAGTCGGCGTTGAAGGCGTGGCAGACCAGCGGGTGGACCTGGATCGCCTTGCCCTCGACCAGCTGCGGCTCGAACGCCTGGATGCCGAGGCGGTGGAGCGTGGGGGCGCGGTTGAGCAGCACCGGGTGCTCGTGGATGACCTCCTCGAGCACGTCCCAGACCTCCGGGATCATCGAGTCGACCATCTTCTTGGCCGCCTTGATGTTCTGCGCCGCCTTGCGCTCGACGAGCCGGGCCATGATGAACGGCTTGAACAGCTCCAGCGCCATCAGCTTCGGCAGGCCGCACTGATGCAGTCTCAGCGACGGGCCCGACACGATCACCGAGCGGCCGGAGTAGTCGACGCGCTTGCCGAGCAGGTTCTGGCGGAAGCGGCCCTGCTTGCCCTTCAGCATGTCGGAGAGCGACTTCAGCGGACGGTTGCCCGGGCCCGTGACGGGCCGGCCGCGGCGGCCGTTGTCGAACAGCGCGTCGACGGCCTCCTGCAGCATGCGCTTCTCGTTGTTGACGATGATCTCCGGCGCGCCGAGGTCGAGCAGCCGCTTGAGGCGGTTGTTGCGGTTGATGACGCGGCGGTAGAGGTCGTTGAGGTCGGAGGTCGCGAAGCGGCCGCCGTCGAGCTGGACCATCGGGCGCAGCTCCGGCGGGATCACCGGGACGGCCTCGAGGATCATCATCTCCGGGCGGTTGCCGGACTGGATGAAGGCCGAGACGACCTTCAGGCGCTTGACCGAGCGGCTCTGCTTCTGGCCCTTGGCGGTCTTGACCAGCTCCTGCAGCTCGGCTCTCTCCGCCTCCAGGTCGACCTGCTCGAGCAGGTCGCGCACCGACTCGGCGCCCATGCCGCCGCGGAAGTACTCGCCGAAGCCGAACGGGCTGCCGAAGCGGTCCTTCAGCTCGCGGAAGAGCGTCTCGTCGTTGACGACGTCCTTCGGCTTCATCGACTGGAACAGGTCCCAGACCTGGCGCATGCGCTCGGCGGCGTCCTCGATGTACGCCTCCGTGTCGTCCATGTCGGCCTGGAAGGTTCTGCGCAGGTCTCTGAGCAGCTTGGCGCGCTCGTCCTCGTCGAGTCTCGCGACGTTGACGTCGAGCGCCTCGGCCCACAGCTCGTCCTCGTCGTTGAAGCCGCCCGGCTGCTTACCGGACTCGAGGAACTCGACGCGGCGCTCGAGCGACTCTCTCAGCTCGAGCAGGCGCTCCTCCTTCTCCGCGGCGTAGGAGTCGAGGACCTTGTTGACCTCGTCCTGCAGCGTGTCGAGGTCGCGGTCGCGCGCCTCCTCGTCGATCCAGGTGACGATCGAGGCGGCGAAGTAGAGGACCTTCTCGAGCTCCTTGGGAGCCATGTCGAGCAGGTAGCCGATGCGGCTCGGGACGCCCTTGAAGAACCAGATGTGCGAGACCGGCGCGGCGAGGTCGATGTGCCCCATCCGCTCGCGGCGGACCTTGGAGCGGGTGACCTCGACGCCGCAGCGCTCGCAGACGATGCCCTTGTAGCGCACGCGCTTGTACTTGCCGCAGTAGCACTCCCAGTCCTTGGTCGGACCGAAGATGCGCTCGCAGAAGAGACCGTCCTTCTCCGGCTTGAGCGTGCGGTAGTTGATGGTCTCCGGCTTCGTGACCTCGCCCGAGCTCCAAGAGCGGATCTGCTTGGAGGACGCGAGCCCGATCTCGATGGCGTCGAAGTTGTTGATGTCGATCATTCGAATCCCGTGTGTTGGAAGGTGGAGAGCGTGATTCCGGGAGCGCCGGGCCCGGCCGCGGGGCGGCCGGGCTCAGCGCGGCCGGATCACGTCTCCGAGCCCTCGTCCTCGGTCAGCTCGTCGTCGCCCTCGCCGACGGGAGCGAGCTCCTCGCCGGACTGCGCGGAGGCCTCGGGCTCCGCATCCGTGGCGTCCTCGCCCTCCGTGCCCTCGTCGGCCGCCTGGCCGTCGGTCGCGCGCACGCCGGAGAGGTCGATGCCGAGCTCCTCCGCCGCGCGCAGGAGGTCGTCGTCCTCCTCGCGCATCTCCGCGCGGGTGCCCTCCTCGGAGACGACGTTGACGTCGAGCGCCAGCGACTGCATCTCCTTCAGGAGGACCTTGAACGACTCCGGGATGCTCGGCTCGGCGATGTTCTCGCCCTTGACGATCGCCTCGTAGGCCTTGACGCGCCCGACCGTGTCGTCGGACTTGATCGTCAGCATCTCCTGGAGCGTGTACGCGGCGCCGTACGCCTCCAGCGCCCACACCTCCATCTCGCCGAAGCGCTGGCCGCCGAACTGCGCCTTGCCGCCCAGCGGCTGCTGGGTGACGAGCGAGTACGGGCCGGTCGAGCGCGCGTGGATCTTGTCGTCGACGAGGTGGTGGAGCTTGAGGATGTACATGTAGCCGACCGTCACCTGCGTCTCGAACGGCTCACCCGTGCGGCCGTTGAAGAGCGTGAACTTGCCGCTCGCGCGGGTGCCGGGGCGGCCGTCGGGATCCGTCTTCATGCGGATCCGGCCCTTGTGCTCCTCCTGCCACTTCAGCAGCGCGTTGTCGACGTCCTCGACCGTCGCGCCGTCGAAGACCGGCGTCGAGACGTAGACGCGCGCCTTCTCGCCGTCGCCGTTGCCGTGCGCGAGCTGGTACGCGTCGCTGCCGTCGTCGTACCAGCCCTCGGCGGCCGCCCACCCAAGGTGGGTCTCGAGGATCTGGCCGATGTTCATGCGCGACGGGACGCCGAGCGGGTTGAGGATGACGTCGACCGGCGAGCCGTCCTCGAGGAACGGCATGTCCTGCTCGTCGACGATCTTCGAGATGACGCCCTTGTTGCCGTGGCGGCCCGCGAGCTTGTCGCCCTCGGAGATCTTGCGCTTCTTCGCGACGAAGACGCGCACGAGGTCGTTGACCCCCGGCGGCAGGTCGTCGCCGGCGTCGCGCGAGAAGGTCTTGACGTCGATCACGACGCCGCCCTCGCCGTGCGGCACCTTCAGCGAGGTGTCGCGGACCTCGCGCGCCTTCTCCTTGAAGATCGCGCGGATCAGCTTCTCCTCCGCGGTCAGCTCGGTCTCGCCCTTCGGCGTGACCTTGCCGACGAGCAGGTCGCCGGAGCCGACCTCGGCGCCGATGCGGACGATCCCGCGGTCGTCGAGGTTGCGCAGCGACTCCTCGGAGCGGTTCGGGATGTCGCGCGTGATCTCCTCGTCGCCGAGCTTCGTCGTGCGGGCGTCGATCTCGTACTCCTCGATGTGGATCGAGGTGAGCTCGTCGTCCTTCACGAGGCGCTTGGAGAGGATGATCGCGTCCTCGAAGTTGTAGCCCTCCCAGGACATGAAGGCGACGCGCAGGTTCTTGCCGAGCGCCATCTCGCCCTGGTCGGTCGACGAGCCGTCGGCGAGCACCTCGCCCTCGGCGACCTCCTGGCCCGTGCGGACCAGCGGCTTCTGATGGATCAGCGTGCCCTGGTTGGAGCGCATGAACTTCTGCAGGGCGTACTCGTCCTTGGCGCCGTCGGTCGTCTCGATGACGATCTGGTCGGCGTCGACGTAGGAGATCGTGCCGGCGCGCTTGGCGACGACGACGTCGCCGGAGTCGACGGCGGCGCGGTACTCCATGCCGGTGCCGACGAGCGGGGCGTCGGTCTTCAGCAGCGGGACCGCCTGGCGCTGCATGTTCGAGCCCATCAGCGCGCGGTTGGCGTCGTCGTGCTCGAGGAACGGGATCATCGCCGTCGCGACCGACCAGATCTGCTCGGGCGAGACGTCCATCAGGTCGACGTCGCCGGCGGGGACCGTCACGTACTGGCCGGCCTGGGTGCGGCAGACGATCGCGTCGCCGAGCAGCGCGCCGTCGTCGCCCAGCGGCGTGTTCGCCTGGGCGATCTTCGCCGTCTCCTCCTGCGTGGCGTCGAGATGGACGATCTCGTCGGTGACCTTGCCGTCCTTGACGACGAGGTACGGCGTCGTGACGAAGCCGTGCTCGGAGATCTGCGCGTAGGAGGAGAGCGACCCGATCAGGCCGATGTTCGGCCCCTCGGGGGTCTCGATCGGGCACATGCGGCCGTAGTGGGTCGGGTGGACGTCGCGCACCTCGATCGGGGCGCGCTCGCGCGTCAGGCCGCCGGCGCCGAGCGCCGACAGGCGGCGGCGGTGGGTCAGGCCCGAGAGCGAGTTGTTCTGGTCCATGAACTGCGACAGCTGCGAGGAGCCGAAGAACTCCTTCAGCGCCGCCACGACCGGGCGGATGTTGACGATCGTCTGCGGCGTGATCGTGTCGGCGTCCTCGGTCGTGAGGCGCTCGCGCACGACGCGCTCCATGCGGTAGAGGCCGATCCGGAAGGCCTCCTGGATCAGCTCGCCGACGGTGCGCAGACGGCGGTTGCCGAAGTGCTCGTACTCGTCGAGGTGGTCGGCGACCGCCTCGCGCGGGTAGGCGACGGACTCCGCGGCGTAGTCTCTGATCTCGACGTCCGGGTTCTCCGGCATGCCGAGCAGGCGCGGCAGCGACACCAGCTCCTTGATGAGCGAGATGATGTCGTCGTGCGTCAGCGTGCGCGTCTCGAGGTCGATGTCGAGGCGCAGGCGCGAGTTCAGCTTGTAGCGGCCGACGCGCGTCAGGTCGTAGCGCTTGGGGTCGAAGAAGAGCTGGTGCAGCAGCGCTCTCGCCGCGTCGACCGACGGCGGCTCGCCCGGGCGCTGCTTCTTGAACAGCTCGATCAGCGCGCCCTCCTCGGTCTTCGTGACCTCGGTGTCGCTCTCGATCGTGTTGCGGATGTAGAGGGAGTCCTCGAAGAGGTTGAGGATCTCCTCGTCGCTCGCGTAGCCCATCGCCCGCAGCAGCACCGTGACCGGCAGCTTGCGCTTGCGGTCGATGCGGACGTAGACCTTGCCCTTCTTGTCGATCTCGAGCTCCAGCCAGGAGCCGCGAGCCGGCATCAGGTTGGCGATGAAGACCTGCTTCTCGCGGTCCTTGGCCTCCATCAGGTACGCGCCCGGGGAGCGGACCAGCTGCGTCACGACGACGCGCTCGGTGCCGTTGATGATGAAGGTGCCGCGCTCGGTCATCCACGGGAAGTCGCCCATGAAGACCGACTGCTCGCGGATCTCACCGGTCTCGCGGTTGACGAACGCGACGGTGACGGTCAGCGGGCGGGCGTACGTGAGGTCCTTCTCGCGGCACTCGTCCAGCGACGCGACCGGCTCGTCGAAGGTGAACTCGCCGAACTGGACGGCGAGGTTGCCGGTGTAGTCCTCGATCGGCGAGATGTCGTCGATCGTCTCGCGCAGGCCGCCGCTCTCGGGATCGGTCAGCCAGTCGAAGGACTTCTTCTGGATATCGATGAGGTTGGGGACTTCAAGGGCCTTGGAGAGACGCGCAAACGTGCGGCGCGTCCGGGGGGCGTCAACAGGTGCCAAGACGGCGACTCCTCGGGCGGTCGAGAGGCGAGCAGAGGAAGCGCGAGAGCGCGACCAGCAAAGATAGCACAGGGCATCGCTGCCCTCGCGCGGGGCTGTCAGCGCTCACGGACCCCACCCGCGAGACCGCGTATGTGGCGCGATCTCGAACCTGCTGGGCGGCTGCGACTATCGGCCGACCGCCGGATTGTACCGGGGCCGGCAAGATCGGGCGATCTGGCGCCGGACGCCTCCCGCGGCCGTATGGCCTGCGCCGCCCGGAACGACGAAGGGCCGGCTCCTTGCGGAGCCGGCCCCTCGTGCAACAGCTGCTGGCGCTGTCGGCTCTTACTTGAGCTCGACGCTGGCGCCGGCCTCCTCGAGCTCGGCCTTGAGCTTGTCGGCCTCGTCGCGCTCGATGCCCTCCTTGACGGGCTTCGGGGCCTCGTCGACGAGCGCCTTGGCCTCCTTCAGACCGAGGCCGGTCGCCGCGCGGACGACCTTGATGACCTGGATCTTCTTGTCGCCGGCGCCGGTCAGGATGACGTCGACGGTCGAGGACTCCTCGCCGCCGCCGCCGTCACCGCCGGCCGCGCCGCCGCCGGCCGCCGGGGCCGCCGCGGCGACGGCCGTCGCCGACACGCCGAACTCCTCCTCGAGCGCTCTGATGCGCTCGGCCAGCTCGAGCACGGAGATGCTCTTCAGCTCGTCGATCCACTCCTGCGTGGTCGCCATGTCAGTCCTCCTTCGCGTCGGAAGCGCCGGCTTCCGCCGCGTCCTCCGTCTGGTCAGTGGTGGGGGTCGAATCGGTGTCGCCGCCGGAGGCGTCGGCCTCCGGGGCGGGGGCGGCCTCGGCGGGAGCCGCGGCCTCCGTCTCGGCAGGCGCCTCGGCGGCCGGAGCCGCGTCGCCGCCGACCAGGCCCTGGTCCGCGATCGCTCTGAGCTGGATCGCGACGCCCGAGATGAGCGCGTTGAGCGAGCGGGCGAGGCCGTTGAGCGGCGAGGCGACGACGCCGACGAGCTGCCCGTAGAGCACCTCGCGCGACGGGAGCTTCGAGATCGCTCTGATCTCGTCGGGCGAGACGGCCTTGCCGTCCATCAGGCCGCCCTTGAACTCCAGCACCTGCGTCTCTCTCTGCGCGTCGCTGAGCGCCTTCGCGGCCGCAGCCGCGTCGCCGCGCACGAACGCGAGCGCCGTCGGACCCGTGAGGATCTCCTTCAGCGCCTCGGCGCCGGCCTTGTCGGCCGCGCGCTCAGTCAGCGAGTTCTTGACGACGCTGAGCGTCGTGTCCGACGCGCGCAGTCTCGTGCGCAGGTCGGCGACCTGGCTGACCGTGATGCCGCGGTAGTCGACCGCGAAGACCGCCGAGGAGGATTCGATCTCCCCGGCGATCCGGTCGATGACCGCCGCCTTCTCGTTTCTGTTCATGTCAGGTCACTCTCTTCCGGAAATGCGAAACGCCCGCGCGGAGGCGGGCGTCGAGCGGCGGGCCGAGAGCGGCCCGGGGCGTCCGATGCTCCGCCTGCCCCGGACTTACGTGGTCGCCGGGGGTCTCTGGCAGCGCGTCTCTGGAACGGGCTACGCCGCGACCGGCGCCTCCCCAAGGATGTCACGCGTGCGCGTGGCGTCGACCTTGATGCCCGGCCCCATCGTCGAGGTGAGCGTGATCGAATGGATGTATCTGCCCTTCGCGGCCGAGGGCTTGGCGCGAACCAGCTCCTCGACGACGGCCGCGTAGTTCTCCAGCAGGCGCTGCTCGTCGAAGCTCGACTTGCCGATCACCATGTGGACGATCGCGGTGCGGTCGGTGCGGTACTCGACCTTGCCGGCCTTCGATTCCTGCACCGCTCTGGCGACGTCCATCGTGACTGTGCCGACCTTCGGGTTCGGCATCTTGCCCGACGGGCCAAGGATGCGGCCGAGACGGCCGACGACCGGCATCAGGTCCGGCGTCGCGATCGCGACGTCGAAGTCGGTGAAGCCGTCCTCGATTCTTCTCGCCAGGTCGTCGGCGCCGACGACGTCAGCGCCCGCCTCCTCGGCCTCGCGCGCCTTGTCGCCCTGCGCGAAGACCGCGACCTTGACGTTCTTGCCGAGGCCGTGCGGCAGCGCGATCGTGCCGCGCAGCTGCTCGTCGGCGTGGCGGACGTTCAGGCCGGTGCGGACGTGCAGCTCGACCGACTCGTCGAACTTGGAGCGCTTCAGCTCCTTGACGAGCGCGATCGCCTCCGCGGGCTGGTAGAGGTGCTCGCGGTCGTAGCGCTGGCGCGCCTCGAGATAGGACTTGCCGTGCTTGGCCACCGTCACACCACCTCCACGCCCATCGAGCGCGCCGTGCCGGCGATGATCTTCGCCGCCTGGTCGACGTCGTGGGCGTTCAGATCGTTGAGCTTCTTCTGCGCGATCTCGCGAAGCTGGTCCTCGGTGATCTGCGCGACCTTGTTCACGTGCGGCTCGGCCGAGCCCTTGTCGATGCCGAGCGCCTGCTTGATCAGGACCGCAGCCGGCGGGCTCTTCGTGACGAACGTGAACGAGCGGTCCTCGTAGACCGTGATCTCAACGGGAATGACCGTCCCGCTGTCCTGCTGCGTCTGGGCGTTGAACGCCTTGACGAACTCCATGATGTTGACCCCGTGCTGGCCCAGCGCAGGGCCGACCGGCGGGGCCGGGCTCGCCTGGCCGCCGACGGCCTGGAGCTTGATGACTGTCAGAACCTTCTTCGCCATGTCAGATCTTCTTCACCTGGTCGAAACCGACCTCGACCGGGGTTTCGCGGCCGAAGATTGATACCAGCACCTTGAGCTTGGCGCCGTCCTCGTTGATCTCCGAGATCTCGCCGGAGAAGTCGGACAGCGGCCCGGAGACCACCTTGACCGACTCGCCGATCGCGAACTGCGCGCGGGTGCGCGGACGCTCCGCGGTCTCGCGGTGGAGCAGCCGATCGACCTCCGCCTGCGTCAGCGGCACGGGCTCGTTGGACGCGCCGACGAAGCCGGTGACGCCGGGCGTGCCCTTGACGAGCGCCCACGAATCCTCGTTGAGGTCCATGTTGACCAGCACGTAGCCGGGCATCGTGCGCTTCTCGGTGACAACTCTCTGGTTGTCCTTCATCTCGGTCACGGATTCGGTCGGCACGACGACCTGCCGCACGGCGCGTCTCTGGTTGAGCGAGACGACACGGTGCTCGAGGTTGTGCTTGACCTTGTTCTCGTGACCGGAATAGGTGTTGACGACGTACCAGCGAAACATGTCGGGGGAGGTTTCCTTCGGGAGGGGCGCGAGCCGGTTCAGACGATGAGGTCGACGATCCGCGACGAGATCCAGTCGGCAGCGCCGAGGAAGGCGCCCGCGATGGCGACGAAGCCGATCACGACGGCCGTGGCCTGCGCGACCTGGGTGCGGTCGGGCCACTGGACACGCTGCAGCTCGCGCCAGCTGCCGCGCAGGAAGTTGATGAAGCGGCCGCCCTCGCGGCGCTTGGGCTCCGGCGTGCGATCGCCGCCGCGCGCCACGACCGCGCCGCCGTCGCCGCCGCGGCCACCGCCGCGGTCGGTGTCGAGCGACTCGCCGTCGTCGTCGATCGCGCTCTCGATCAGCTCGTCGGCCGTGCTGCCGCCGAGCGAGGGCTCCGCGGCGCCGGCGGCGTCCGCGCTCGCGAGCTCGGGACGGCCGACGGCGAGCTGCGCGTCTGCCAGATCGACCTCACCGGAGGCGAGCTCGGCGGGCTCCTGCTGGTGAAGCGTGTTCTCCTCGGGCAGCGCGCTGTTGCCCTCGGCGTTCGCCGAAGGTCTCGCGGAGCGGTTCTGCCGCTCGCGGCGCTGCTTCGCTCGTCTGCGGTCGCGGGCCACGTCGTGTACGCGCTAGGGGACTAGCGGGTCTCCCGATGGGCCGTGTGTCTCTTGCACCAGCGGCAGTACTTGCGGAGCTGAATCCGCTCGGGATTGTTCCGCTTGCTCTTGTTCGTCTGGTAGTTGCGCCGCTTGCACTCCTCGCACGCGAGGGTGACTGCGATGCGAACGTCTCCGCGAGCCATGGTCGTTCCAGGGTTCCAGTCGTCGTCTCAGGGCAAGTGCCATCGACCGGCGGCAGACAGAGAGTCGGTCGCCAACCGGCGCGAGCCACGGAGTGTAGCGAGAATCCCCGTCGCGGGGGCGGTTGACGGTCGTCCCGCCACCGCCGCACGCGACCGCCCACCCGGCCCGCGGGCCGCTCGATAGCGTGCCGGAGGCCGCGACCTCCGAGATCGCGTCGAGCGTCCCCGCAATTTTGCCTTCCAGGTCGGAATAGACAAGAATCGACGACGTGCGAATCGGAGCGAAGACCGACTATGCGCTGCGCGCGGCCCTGGAGCTGGCCGCGGCGGCGGGCGACCGGCCGGTGAAGGCCGAGACGATCGCCACCGCGCAGCAGATCCCGCCGCGCTTCCTGGAGAAGATCCTGAACGACCTGCGCCGCGCCGGGATCGTCGACAGCCGCCGCGGCGTCGAGGGCGGCCACCTGCTGGCCGCGCCGGCCGACGAGATCGCCGTCGCGGACGTGATCCGCGCGATCGACGGGCCGCTCGCCAACGTCTCCGGCAAGCGCCCGCACGAGCTCTCCTACGACGGCGCGGCCGCGAGCCTGCCGGAGGTCCTCGTCGCCGCCCGCGCGGCGCTGCGCGACGTGCTCGACCGCACGACGCTCGCCGACGTCGTCGCCGGCGAGCTGCCCGAGCACGTCACGGCGCTCGCCGGCGACCCGGCGGCGTGGAGCAAGCGCGGCTGAGCGGCGCGCTGACGGCCGCCGCACGGCGCGGATAGGCTCCGCCGATGGCGCAGCAGACGCAGGACGAGGACCGTCGGCTGAAGGTCGAGCCCCCGCACGCGCACGCGGCGGGGATGGAGGGCGTCGCGGTCGCGCTGCGACACGCCCACGAGGAGATGGGCACGCGGCGGGCGCTGCAGACGCTCGTGCGGCTCAACCAGCCGCACGGCTTCGACTGCCCCGGCTGCGCCTGGCCCGACCCCGGCCAGACCGCGCGCGCCGAGTTCTGCGAGAACGGCGCCAAGGCGGTCGCCGAGGAGGCGACGCGCAAGCGCGTGGGGCCCGAGTTCTTCGCCCGTCACCCGGTCGCAGAGCTGGCCGGCTGGACCGACCACCAGCTCGGCCGCTCCGGCCGCCTCACCGACCCGATGGTGCTGCGGGAGGGGGCGAGCCACTACGAGCCGATCGGCTGGGAGGAGGCGTTCGCCCTGATCGCCGAGGAGCTGAACGGGCTCTCCTCCCCCGACGAGGCCGTCTTCTACACCTCCGGCCGCACGTCGAACGAGGCCGCCTTCGCCTATCAGGCGTTCGTGCGCGCCTACGGCACGAACAACCTGCCCGACTGCTCGAACATGTGCCACGAGTCGAGCGGCGTCGCGCTGACCGAGACGATCGGGATCGGCAAGGGCTCGGTCACGCTCGAGGACGTCGAGCAGGCCGATCTGCTGATCGTCGTCGGCCAGAACCCGGGCACCAACCACCCGCGGATGCTCTCGGCGCTCGAGCGCGCCAAGCGCGGCGGCGCGCGGATCGTCGCCGTCAACCCGCTGCCCGAGGCCGGCCTGATCCGCTTCAAGAACCCGCAGAAGCCCGGCGGGCTGCTCGGCCGCGGCACCGAGCTGGCCGACCGCCACCTGCAGATCAGGCTCGGCGGCGACCTCGCGCTCTTCCAGGCGCTCGGCCGGCTGCTGCTCGACGCCGAGGCCGCCGCGCCCGGCACCGTGCTCGATCGCGACTTCATCGACCGCTGCTGCGACGGCTTCGAGGCGTACGCCGACGGGCTGGCGTCGCTGCGCTGGGAGGACGTGCTCGAGGCGACCGGGCTGACGCGCGCGGAGATCGAGGCGGTCGCGCGGCTGGCGGCGTCGAGCGAGCGCACGATCGTCTGCTGGGCGATGGGCGTGACGCAGCACAAGCACGCCGTCGCGACGATCCGCGAGATCGTCAGCTTCCTGCTGCTGCGCGGCAACATCGGCCGGCCGGGCGCCGGCGTCTGCCCCGTCCGCGGCCACTCCAACGTCCAGGGCGACCGGACGATGGGGATCTACGAGAAGCCGCCCGCGGCGTTCCTCGACCGGCTCGGCGCCGAGCTCGGCTTCGCGCCGCCGCGCGAGCACGGGCTCGACGCGGTCGCGGCGATCCGTGCGATGCGCGACGGGCGCGCGAAGGTCTTCTTCGCGATGGGCGGCAACTTCGCCGCCGCCGCGCCCGACACCGAGACGACGTACGCCGCGCTGCGGAGCTGCCGGCTGACGGTCCAGGTGTCGACGAAGCTCAACCGCTCGCACGTCGTGCCCGGGCGGCGCGCGCTGATCCTGCCGACGCTCGGCCGCACCGAGGTCGACATGCAGGCGCGCGGCGCGCAGGCGGTGACGGTCGAGGACTCGATGGGGATGGTCCACGGCTCGCGCGGGACGCTCGCGCCGGCCTCCGAGCAGCTGCGCAGCGAGGTGGCGATCGTCTGCGGGCTGGCGCGGGCCGTCTTCGGGCGCGACGGCTCCGACGGCGCACGGATCCCGTGGGAGGCGTTCCGCGACGACTACCGCGAGATCCGCCGGCGGATCGAGGCGGTCGTGCCGGGCTTCGACGACTTCGAGGCGAAGATCGCCCGCCCCGGCGGCTTCGCGCTGCCGCACCCGCCGCGCGACGCGCGCGTCTTCCCGACCGCGACCGGCAAGGCCCGCTTCACCGTCAACCCGCTCGAGTGGCCGCGCGTGCGCCAGGGGCCGCTGCTGCTGCAGACGCTGCGCTCCCACGACCAGTACAACACGACCGTCTACGGCCTCAACGACCGCTACCGCGGCGTCAAGGCCGGCCGCCGCGTCGTCTTCCTCAGCGCCGAGGACATCGCCGCGCGGGGGCTCGCCGACGGCGACGTGGTCGACCTCGTCAGCGAGTGGCCCGACGGCGTCGAACGGCGCGCCGAGCGCTTCCGCATCGTCGAGTACCCGACGCCGCGCGGCTGCGCCGCCGCCTACTACCCGGAGACCAACCCGCTCGTCCCGCTCGACGCGACCGCCGACGGCTCCAACCAGCCGGCGTCGAAGTCGGTCGTCGTGCGGGTCGAGCCGCGCTCAGGCCGCTGACAGCGAGGCGCCGACGTGCGCGAGGTGGTCGCGCATCGCGGCCTCGGCCGCGTCGCCGTCGCCGTCGCGGATCGCCTCGACGATCGCCGCGACCTCGCTGACGGCGCCGGCGCGCAGGTCGTCGTTCCCGGCCGTGGTCGCGCGCGAATGGCGCAGCAGGTCGGCAATCGCCGCGAACAGGACGCGGACCGGGAGGCTTCCCGACGCCTCGACGATCGCGGCGTGGGCGCGCACGTCGGCCTCGCCGAACAGCTGCGGGTCGCCGAGCACGCCGCGCATCTCAGCGAGCGCGTCGGCGAGCCGGGCGAGGTCCTCCTCCCCGCGCCGCTGGGCCGCGAGGCGCGCGGCGAGCGGCTCGAGCCGCAGCCGCACCTCGAACAGGTCGCCGAGGTCGAGTGGTGCGAGGTAGGTGCCCGAGCCCTGGCGCGACTCGATGATGCCGAGGTCGGCGAGGCGGCGCAGGCCCTCGCGCAGGCTCGAGCGCGAGACGCCCAGTCGCGCGGCCAGCTCGCGCTCGGGCGGCAGCCTGTCGCCGGGCGCGACCTGCTCCTCGGCCAGCAGCGCGCGAACGCTCTCGGCGACGTGGTTGCGGGGCGGCATCGACGGCGATTATAGTGGTCGGACCATAATGGTCTGACCAATCTGGAGCATCGCATGCGCATCGGCACCGCCATCTCGAACGGAACCCCGACCCCCGTCGTGGAGCGCGACGGCGCGCTGCACGCGCTCGACGTCGCCGCCGGCTCGACCGTCGCGGACCTCGTCGCCGCCGGCGGCGCGCTGCCCGCCGCCGCCGCGGAGCCGCTCGACGGCGCGACGCTGACCGCGCCGCTGCGACCGGGCAAGATCGTCGCGATCGGCCTCAACTACATGGACCACGTGCGCGAGACCGGCCTCGACAAGCCGACCGCGCCGCTGGTCTTCACGAAGTTCACGACCTCCGTGATCGGCGACGGCGAGGAGGTCCGCGTCGACCGCGCGATCACCGAGAGAGTCGACTGGGAGGTCGAGCTGGCCGCCGTGATCGGCAAGACGGCGACCCGCGTCTCCGTCGACGACGCGCTGTCGCACGTCTTCGGCTACACGGTCGCCAACGACATCTCGGCCCGCGACGTGCAGTTCGCCGACGGCCAGTGGGTGCGCGGCAAGAGCCTCGACACCTTCTGCCCGCTCGGCCCCGTGATCGTCACCGCCGACGAGATCGCCGACCCGCAGGCGCTCGGCCTCTGGACGCGCGTCAACGGCGAGACCGTCCAGGACTCGAACACGAAGGAGATGGTCTTCAGCGTCGCCGAGCTGATCTCGTTCTGCTCCCACAGCTTCACGCTCGAGCCCGGCGACGTCGTCCTCACCGGGACCCCGTGGGGCTGCGGCGAGTTCATGGACCCGATCCGCTCGCTCGCCGCCGGCGACCGCGTCGAGGTCGAGGTCGAGGGGATCGGGACGGTCGCCAACACCGTCGTCGAGATCTGATCCCTCTTCGCGGGGCGCGGGCGGGCCGTCGTGGCCGCCCGGGCCCCGCGATACATTGGCGTTGCAGATGAGCAACGTCGATGAACGAATTCGCGCGGCGGGCCGGCGGGCCTTCGCCCGCTGGGGCTACGCCGGGGCGACGGTCGAGCGGATCGCCGGCGAGGCCGGGCTGTCGCGCGTGACGCTCCACCGCCGCGGGATCGACCGCGACGTCGTCCTGGCCGCGCTGGCGGAGGAGGCCGACGACGCCTACCGCCGCGCGATGTGGCCGGCGCTGACCGGCAGCGGCAGCGGGCGCGAACGGATCGAGCAGGCGCTCGCCGCCCTCTGCGCCGCCGCCGAGGCCGAGCTGGAGGTCCTGCTCGCGCTGCGCGGCCGGCGTGACGCGATCTTCCACGACGACTCGCCGAGCGGGACCCGGGCCGCGTTCGTCGAGCCGCTGGCGCGCCTGCTGCGCGACGGCGCCGCCGACGGGTCGCTGCACGCCTTCGACGATCCCGACACCGCTGCGACCGTGCTCTTCAACCAGGTCGGCACCACCTATCTCCACCTCCGCAGCGACCATCGCTGGGAGGCCGAGAGATGCCGCGATGCGCTGCTGGACCTGACGTTGCGCGGTCTTGTCTCAGGCTCGACCTGAGCATTAGGTCGGGGGTTGGTCACGCCGAGGGAGGCCGCGCAGCCGCATCGAGCGGCCTTCGGGCGAGCAGCGCCACCAGCGCTGGACGTAGATGTTTCGCATGTGTAACGTGCATGTTGCAATGGCGAGGAGATCTCGTGACGATCCACCCGGCGCCGGCTACCTGAGAGCGGCCGGCCGCGCGCCGCTGGCGCTGTACGACCCGTTCGTCGCGGTCGCGATGCGCGAGCGCCTGTTCCGCGCACGGCTGGCCCGCCAGGTGCTCGCGGGATGGGCCGGCGACGGCCGCCGGCGCGGCGTGACGATCTGCGACGTCGGCTGCGGGACGGGCACGCTCTCGCTCGCGCTCGCCGGCGTGCGCGGCGTCGCCGCCGTGATCGCCGTCGACGGCGACCCGGCCGCCCTCGCGCGGGCGCGGGCGAAGGCGGCGCGTTCGGGCGGCTGGGCGGTCGAGTGGCGGGAGGGGATGGCGCAGCGGCTGCCGCTCGAGGACAAGAGCTGCGACCGGGTGGTGCTGTCGCTCGTGCTGCATCACCTCTCCCCCGCCGACCAGCGCGCGGCGCTGCGCGAGGCGGCCCGGGTGCTGCGGCCGGGCGGACGGGTCCACGTCGCCGACTGGGGCCGGCCGCGAGACCCGCTGATGCGCGTCGCCTTCCGACTGCTGCAGCTGGTCGACGGCGCCGAGACGACCGCGCCGCTCGGGCGTGGCGAGCTGCCGGCGATGCTCGACGCAGCCGGCTTCGCCGACCAGCGCCTGCACGACCGCCTGCGCACCGCCGGCGGCCTGCTCGAGCTGCGCTCGGCGCGGCGCGGCTGAGCGGCGTGGCCCGCCCGTGGCGTCGCTCAGGCGGCCGCGCGGCCCGGTCCCGTCGTCGCGGCGCCGGCGTGGCCGGGGGCGGCGCCGATCCGCAGCAGCTCGCGCCACTCCTCGGGCGCGACGTTCGCCGGCTCGGTCGAGTCGACGAACTCCTCCAGCACCTCGAGGAAGCGGGTCGGCTCGTCGACGTGCGGGAAGTGGCCGGAGCGCTCGAACACCTCGAGCCGACTGGAGGGCACGAGCGCGTGGGCGTCGCGGCCGTGGGCGACGGGGATGATGCTGTCGTGCTCGCCCCAGACGATCAGGAACGGGACGTGCTCGGCGAGGTAGAGGCGGTCGCGCGCGTCGACGCGCTGGCCGCGCGGATCGACGATCGTGCGGAGCGTCTGGACGAAGGCGGCGCGCGCGTCGCGGTCGGCGAGCGAGGCGTGGCCGCGCGCGATCTCGGCGATGTCGGTGCCGGCCTGCAGGCCGACCTTCCCCAGCAGCGTGCCGGCGAGCCGGCCGGCGTCGAGCAGGTGGCGATTGACGAGCAGCGGCAGCACGACGTCGGAGCCCGGCAGCGTCGAGGCCCGCAGCAGCAGGTTGACCTCGCGGCCGAGGCCCCCGCTGCCGACCAGCACGAGCCGCTCGCAGCGCTCCGGGAACTGGTACGCGAGCTGCATCGCGACGCCGCCGCCGAGCGAATGACCGACGAAGGTCGCGCGCTCGTGGCCGAGCGCGACGAGCAGGTCGCGCACGCCGCTGGCGTAGGCGCCGAGCGAGTAGTCGCCGCGCGGCTTCGCCGACGCGCCGTGGCCGAGCAGGTCGGGCGCGATCACGGTGAAGCGGCGCGTCAGCAGCGGGAAGACCTTCGACCAGGTCTGCGAGGTCGACGTGATCCCGTGCACCAGCACCAGCACCGGCCCGCTGCCGCCCGCGCGATAGGCGATCCGGTGGCCGTGGAGCGTGATCTCCTGCAGCTCGAAGCGATCCATCGACCTGACCGTACCCGTCGCGTCCGCCCCGTGAGCCGGTCGCCGCGTGGGCCGATGCTCTCAGATCTTGCATCGACGACCGTCGAACGGATAGCTTGGAACACATGCCATTTGCCGTGACCGCGCCGCTCCGCCGGGAAGTGGAGCGTGCCTTCCCCGACCGACCGTTCACCGTCCGCTTCTGGGACGGCAGCGAGATCCCCGCGACCGGCGGCGACGGACCCGTCTTCTCGGTCCGCTCCCCGCGCGCCGTCGCACACGCGCTCCGAGCCCCCGGCCAGCTGGGGATTGGGCGCGCCTACGTCAGCGGCGAGCTGACGGTCGACGACATCGACAAGGCGATGGACCTGCTGCAGACGTGGCAGCCGCCGGCGATCGACGGTCGCACGCAGGCGAAGCTGATGGTCGCCGCCGCGCGCGCCAACGGCCTCACGCTGCCGCCGAAGCGCCCCGACGCGGAGCTGATCCTCAGCGGCAGAAGACACTCGGCCGAGCGCGACAAGCGCGCCGTCCGACATCACTACGACGTCTCCAACGACTTCTTCCGCCTCTTCCTCGGCGACGCGATGACGTACAGCTGCGCCTTCTTCTCGCTCGGCGCGAACACGCTGGAGGAGGCGCAGGAGGCCAAGCTCGAGCTGGTCTGCAGAAAGCTCGGGCTGAGAGCCGGCGAGCGGCTGCTCGACGTCGGCTGCGGCTGGGGCAGCATGGCGCTCCACGCGGCGCAGAAGCACGACGTGCAGGTCGTCGGGATCACGCTGTCGCCGTCGCAGGCGCAGCTGGCGCGCGAGCGGGTCGCCGCGGCCGGCCTCTCGGATCGCGTCGAGATCCGCCTGCAGGACTACCGCGAGGTCGGCGACGAGCAGTTCGACGCGATCTCCTCGATCGGCATGGTCGAGCACGTCGGCGAGGCGCAGATCGACGAGTACGCGGCCGTCCTGGCGCGGGCGCTGAAGCCCGGCGGCCGGCTGCTCAACCACGGCATCACGCGGCTGCGCCACGGCGAGCCGGAGGCCGGCGCCTTCTCCGAGCGCTACGTCTTCCCCGACGGCGAGCCGCTCCAGCTCAACCGCAACCTGCTCGCGCTCGAGCGCGCCGGCTTCGTCACCCAGCACGTCGAGGGGTTCGCGGCCGACTACGCCGAGACGCTGAAGCACTGGTACGAGCGGCTCGACGAGCGGCTGCCCGAGGCGACCCGCCTGGCCGGCGACGAGCGGATACGGGTCTGGCGGCTCTACCTGCGCGCGGCCCGCAACGGCTTCCTCAGCGGCTTCACCGGCATCTACCAGGTGCGGGCGCAGCTGGCGGGGCCGGGCGTGCTGCCGGGCCAGACGCCGCCCGGGGCCGACGGGCGGTAGGGGCGGGCGCGGGTCGCCCGCTGCGCGGGGGCGCGCGCCGGGCGGGGCGCGCCGGGCGGGAGCACGCGCCGGCGCTACACGTACGGGCGCAGCGCCGCCGCGCAGCGGGCGCCGTAGGCGGAGCCGAACAGCGCCGCGTGCAGCAGCAGCGGCGCCAGCTGCCAGAGGGCGATGCGGTCGGCGGCGCCGTCGGCGAGCGGCGCGACCTCGGCATAGGCCGCGAAGGTCCGCTCGGAGGGGCCGCCGAACAGCCGCAGCATCGCGAGGTCGACCTCGCGGTGGCCGCCGTGCGCGGCCGGGTCGATCAGCCACGGTCGTCCGTCGGCGCCGGTCATCACGTTGCCGCCCCAGAGGTCGCCGTGGAGGCGGGCCGGCGGCTCGGGCGGGCCGGCGACGTCGTCGGCCGGGTCGTGGAGGCGGGCGGCGAGGCGGTCGACCGCGGCGCGCGTCCCTGGCGGCAGCGCCCCGCGCTCGTCGGCGCGCCGCGCGAGCGGCAGCAGGCGGCGGTCGGCGTAGAAGGCGCCCCAACCGGCGGCCGGCTCGTTCGGCAGCGCCAGCGGGCCGATCGCGAGCGTGTCGGCCGGCCCGCCGAAGGTCGGCGCGCCGGCGGCGTGGAGCCGCGCCAGCCCGCGCCCGAGCGCCTCGTCGGTCGCCGCGCCGGCGGGGCCGGAATCGATCCATTCGAGCACGAGGAAGCGCGGGCCCCGCTCGGCCGGCGCGGCATCCGGCGAGGGCGCGGTGGGATCGGGCGCGCCCGGGGCGGGGCCGGCGGGCGGCGCGGTGGGATCAGGCGCGCCCGAGGCGGGGCCGGCGGGCGGCGCGGTGGGATCAGGCGCGCCCGGGGCGGGGCCGGCGGGCGGCGGAGCGAGGTCGTCGGCGACGGCGAGCGGCGCGGGGAGCGGGAGCGCGGCGGGCTCGGCGAGCCAGCGCAGGCCCGCCGCCTCGGCGGCGTAGGCGCCCGGGGCGGCGTCGGCGCTCGTCTTGACGAAGACGCGCGCGCCGTCGACGAGCGTCGCGCGGTAGGCGTCGTTGAGGTCGCCGCCGGCGATCGGGCGCAGCTCCGCCACCGGGCGGCCGAGAGCGGTCGCGAGCGCCGCGGCGAGCGCGTCAGCTCCGCCGCCGCGCCGGCCGCCGCTCATGCGCCAGCCGCTCCGCCCGCCGCGGTCGCCGCTCCGAGGGCCGCGCCGCTCGCCGTGACCGCAACTGCGCCTGCCGCGGCCGTCGCTCGGACGCGGTGGCGGGCGCCGCTCATGCCGGCGCGGCGCCGCGCAGGTCGGCGAGCAGTCCGGCGCAGGCGGCCTCGACCAGGTCGAGCACGTGGTCGAAGCCCTCGGCGCCGCCGTAGTACGGATCGGGCACGTCGAGGTCGGGCGCGCCGGCGCTCGCCGGGTCGAACTCCCGCAGCAGCCGCGCCTTCCCGGCCGCCTCCGCGTCCGGCGCCAGTCGTCGCAGGTTGCGGAGGTTGTCGCGGTCCATCGCGATCAGCAGGTCGAAGCGGTCGAAGTCGGCCTCGGTCACCTGGCGCGCGACGCTCCGCATCTCGAAGCCCCGTCCCGCGGCGGCGGCGGTCGCGCGGGCGTCGGGCGGGTTGCCGACGTGCCAGGCGCCCGTGCCGGCGCTCTCGATCTCGATCTCGCCGGCCAGCCCGGCATCCGCGACGAGGCGCGTCATCACCGCCTCCGCCGTCGGCGAGCGGCAGATGTTGCCGAGGCAGACGAACAGGATCCGGGTCATGGCAGCGGCGACTCCGCGCCCAGCCGCGAGGCGACCCGGCAGCCGACGCCGGTGCAGGTCTTCATCGCGGCGACCGCCGCCGTCAGCCGCTCTCTGCGCGCCTCCGGCAGCGCGTCGTAGACGTTGTCGAGCTCGTCGGGATCGACGCGGCGGTCGTAGAACTCGCGCTCCCCGTCGGCGTACTCGACGTAGAGGCTGTCGCGCGTGCGCAGCGCCTCGTAGGTCGGCGGGTTGCCGCTGCCGCGCGCCGGGAAGTCCGGGTCGGCCGGCGAGGTGACCGCTCCGCGGTGCTCGATCAGCGCCGCCCTGCGCCAGTCGGCCGGGGCCGGCAGGCCGCGCAGGAACGGGACGAGGCTGCGCCCGTCGGCGGTCGCGGGCGCCGGCGTGCCGCCGAGCTCGGTGAAGGTCGGGCAGAGGTCGACGTTCTCCGCGATCTCGCTGACGACGCGGCCGGCGGGAACGCCGGGCCCGGTGACGACGAGCGGGACGCGGATGTCCGGGTCGTACGCCGTCAGCTTCCCGGGCGTGAGCCGGTGCTGGCCCATGTGGAAGCCGTTGTCGGAGCTGAAGACCACATAGGTGTTGCGCGCGACGCCGAGCCGGTTGAGCTCGCGCCGGATCCGCCCGATCGCGCGGTCGACCGACTGCACCGAGCGGACGCGGTTGCGGAAGTGCTCGTCGATCCGCTGCTGCTGCTCGTCGGTCAGGCGGCGGTGGCCTCGCAGCCACGACGGCTTGTCGGAGATGTCCTCCTCGTTGAAGGAGGGCGTGCGCGGCGCCGTCACCGCCGAGAAGCGGCCGACGTCGCGCGGCGCCGGGGTCGACGGGGTGTGCGGCGTGAAGGTCGAGAGCTCCAGCATGAACGGCTGCCCCGCGCCGACGGCCGACGATATGAAGCCGATCGCGTCGCGGCGCAGGACCGTCGTGAGGTAGTCGCGCGGCTCCCAGCCCCTGCGCACGACGCGGCCCTCGCGCGCGATCCGGTAGCCGTAGCCCGGATAGCCGTTGCCGACGACCTTCCAGTCGGTCCAGCCCGGCGGCACGTACGGCCGGCCGAGGGCGTCGCGCACGCGGGTCGGGTTGTACTGGTTCATGTACTTGCCCATCAGCGCGGTGCGGTAGCCGGCCTGCTGCAGCGACGTCGCGAAGGTGTCGCGCTCCTGCCCGCGGGCGCGGAAGGCGAGGAAGCCGCCGTCGTCGCCGGTGTTGCGGTAGATCCCGGTGTTGTGGGGGTACCGGCCGGTCAGGATCGACGCGCGCGAGGGGCAGCAGAGCGAGTTGGTGACGATGTAGTTGGAGAAGGTGACGCCCTCGCGCTGGAGCCGCTTGACGTTCGGCATGTAGTCGACGAGGTCCCACGAGAGGTCGTCGGTCAGCACGAAGACGATGTTCGGCTTGTTCGACGGCGGCGCGAGCGGGAACCGGCGGGCGGGCGCCTTGGCGCGGGAGCGCGGGAACGCGCGGGCGGGAATCCTGGCGCGGGCGCGCTTCTTGGCCCGCGCGAGCGCACGTGCGCCGGCCGGCTTCTTGGCGCGGGCGAGCTTCTTCGCGCGGGCGCTCGGTCGCGCACGGACGGGCTGCTTGGCGCGGCGGAGCGCGCGCTGCTGGGCGGCGGCGCGCTTCGCGCCGGCGGCGACCTGCTTGCCGGCGACCGCCTGCTCGCGGGCGGCGGAGGCCTTGCCGGCCGGGGCCCCGGCGGCGGTGGAGGGCAGCGGGACGCAGAGGATCGCGGCCGCGACGAGCGCGGCGAGCGTGGCACGACGGTGTCTCATCTGCGTCCAAAGTAGGGCAAACGCTTCAGCCCTGTTGCGCGCAGCACGCGCTTGTAGATCACGTCGAGGACCGGCATGTGGTCGCGCGCGACGTTGCGGACCTCGCCGGGGTCGCTTCTGAGGTCGAACAGCTCGCGGCCGCTGTTGTTGCCGTCGGCGATCATCGCCCATCTGTCGTCGCGGTAGTACCAGTGGTTGGCGTAGCCGCCGAAGCAGAACGGGCGCTTGATGCGCGGGCTTGCGCCGGTCAGCAGCGGCGAGAGGTTCGAGCCGTTCATCGAGCTGGGCACCTTGGTCCCTGTCATCGACAGCACCGTCGGCCCGACGTCGTGCGGAGAGGCGAAGTAGTCCGTGCTCTGACCAGCGCGGCGGCGCTCGGGGGAGCGCAGGAAGAACGGCACCTGGATCAGCTCGGGATGGAGCTCGAGCGCCGGCTTGCCGGTCCAGCCGCGGTCGCCGAGCACCATCCCGTGGTCGCTCAGCAGCACGACGATCGTGTCGTCGGCGAGGCCGAGGTCGTAGAAGCGGCTGAGGAAGTGGCCGAGCCACGCGTCGGCCTGCGACACCGCCGCGGCGTACAGCTTCGGCAGCCGCTCGCGCTCCCCGGTACGCAGGTATCTCGCCGGGCGGTAGCGCACGTTCCCGGGCTCGAAGCCCTTGTAGGAGGAGTCGAGATAGAGGTCGCGGTACTTCTTCGCCGGCACCCACGGCTCGTGCGGGTCGAAGCTGTCGACGACGAGCGCGAACGGCCGCTTGGAGCGGCGGGCGCTGCCGAGCACGTCGAGCGCGTGGGTGAAGACGCGCGCGCAGCACTGGCGCCGCTCGTCGCGCCCCTCGCCGATGTTCGCGAGGTGCTGGCGCATCCCTCTCAGGTAGTGCGACGTGTGCATGTCGCGTGGGAGCCATCTGCGCGCGGTCGCCAGCGAGACGCTCGACGCCGGTCGCAGCGCGCCGACCTGGCCACCGAGCCGCGCGAAGCGGTCGACGCTTCTGCGCAGCGGCATCCACGACGGGTTGAACGCCAGGAACGGGTTGTCGGTCACGTAGCCGGTCCAATAGCCGCGCGCCCTCAGGGCTCTGAGCCACGTCGTCTCGCGCGCGCCGAGGCCGGTCCAGCCCGGCGAGCCCGGCAGGTTGCGCGTCGGGCGCCAGCTGGTCCACGGGTAGACGCGGCGGCTGGTCAACAGCGAGCGCCGCACCGGGACCGTCGGCATCGCCTCCGGGAAGGCGCGTGTGAAGCGCAGGCTCTCGCGCGCGAGCGCGTCGATGTTCGGCGTTCTGATCCAGCCGTTCCCGTTCGCGCCGACGTGGTCGTAGCGCAGCGTGTCGAGCACGATCACGAGCACGTTCGGGCCGTCGGGGATCCGCGTCGCGGCGCGGACCGGGGTCGGACGGGCGGACGTGAGCGCGGCGCCGCCGGCGACGCCGGCAGCCGCCGCGCCGAGAAACCGGCGACGGTCGATCCGTGACTCCATGCCGACTTGCGACACCTGAGCGCCGCGAAAGGTGCGGTCGTGCGCCAGCGGAGGACTGCGGAGGACTGCGGAGGACTGCGGAGGACGGAACCGTAGTTCTCCGCAGCGGGCGTGCGGGAGCGGGCGGCTGACGGCGGCGCGCCCGCGCGCCATCGTGGAGGCACCCGCGAAAGGAGCCTCCGATGACGACCGCCGACCGACCCCTCCCAGCCCCAGCCCCCGCCGCGCTCGAGGCGGCGGCCGAGGAGCAGCCGCTCGACAGCGGCGTCGCGCCGCTCCTGTTCGTCTTCCTCGTTCCGCTGCTGCTGATCGTCGGCCTCGTCCTGTGGATCGGCGCCGCGACGACGTGGCTGGTCGTCGGCATCACGATGGCGACGATCGGCGTGATGACGGGGCTCGTGATGCTCGCGATCAACCGCCTGCTCGCCGACGGCGGCGCCGAGCACTGACCGGCGACGCCGCGGCGGTCTGTGGAGAGCCGCCTGCGGCGAGCCGTGCCGCGCCGCCGGGCGGGCCGGCCCGGCGGCGCGGCGTGACGTCCCGCCCGGCGCCGTCGGCAGCCGGCGGCGCGGCGTCGCCGTGGCCGTGCCGCGCTGGCGCGATGCCGGGCGGTGCCGCGCGTGGGCGCCATCGGGTATGACCGAGACGTGCCCGACGCGCCGCCGCAGAACGTGACCGTCCCCTCTCCGGAGGCGCTGGCGGCGCGCGCCGTCGACGTGGCGCTGCGCGACGGCGCGCCGATCCAGGTGCGGCCGGTCACCGCCGAGGACCTGCCGGCGCTGCGGACCTTCCTCGAGTCGCTCTCGGCCGACTCGCGGCGCCTGCGCTTCTTCACCCCCGCCGCCGACCTCGCCGCCGCCGCGCGCTGGGCCGCCGAGGTCGACCGCCACGAGCGCGACGGGCTGCTCGCCGCGACCGGCTCCGGCGAGATCGTCGGCCATGCCGCCTGGGCGCGGTTCGGCCCCGACCGCGCGGAGGTCGCCTTCGAGGTCGCCGAGACGATGCGCGGCAGGGGCCTGGCGACGATCCTGCTCGCCCACCTCGCCTTCGGCGCGCGTGCGCAGGGGATCACGACCTTCGTCGCGGAGGTGCTGCCGGAGAACCACAAGATGCTCGGCGTCTTCCGCGAGAGCGGGCTGCCGCTGCAGGTCTCCTCCGAGCCGGGCCTGCTGACGGTCGAGATGCCGACCGCCTTCACCGACGAGGCGCGCGAGCGCTTCCGCCAGCGCGAGCGGCTCGCCGCCGTCGCCGCGATGGACGCGGTGCTGCGCCCGCGCTCGATCGCCGTCGTCGGCGCGTCGCCCGATCCGGCGACGATCGGCGGCGCGCTGTTCGCCAGCCTCGTCGCCGCCGGCTTCACCGGCGCCCTGCACGCCGTCAACCGCCGCGGCCGCGCGATCGGCACCCATCACTGCCACCGCTCGCTCGACACCGTCCCCGGCGAGATCGACCTGGCCGTGCTCGCGATCCCGGCCGCCGACGTGCTGCAGGTCGCGCGCACCTGCGGCGAGCGCGGGGTCCGCGCGCTCGTCGTCGTCGCCGCCGGCTTCGCCGAGCGCGGCCCGGAGGGCGCCGCGCGCCAGCGCGAGCTGCTCGCGATCTGCCGCGGCGCCGGCATGCGGCTCGTCGGGCCCAACTGCCTCGGCGTCCTCAACACCGACGCCGAGGTGCGGCTCGACGCGACCTTCGCGCAGACCGACCCGCCGCCCGGCGGCATCGGCCTGCTGTCGCAGAGCGGCGGCGTCGGGATCGCCCTGCTGGAGCAGGCGCGCACGCTCGGCGTCGGCATCTCCGCGTTCGCGTCGGTCGGCAACAAGGCAGACCTCTCCGGCAACGACTTCGTCGAGTGGGCCGAGCAGGACGGGCGCACCCGCGCGATCCTCCTCTACCTCGAATCGTTCGGAAACCCGCGCAAGTTCGCGCGGATCGCGCGGCGGGTCGGCGAGCGCAAGCCGATCGTCGCCGTCAAGGCCGGGCGGACCGCGGCCGGCGCGCGCGCCGCGACCTCCCACACGGGCGCGCTGCTGGCCGGCTCGGAGCTGGCCGTCGCGGCGCTCTTCCGCCAGGCCGGCGTGCTGCGGGTCGACACGCTCGGCGAGCTGTTCGACCTCGCCGCGCTGCTGGAGCGCCAACCGCTCCCCGACGGCCGGCGCGTCGCGATCGTCACCAACGCCGGCGGCCCCGGCACGCTCGCCGCCGACGCCTGCCAGTCGGCCGGCCTCGAGCTGCCGCGCTTCGACGGCGAGCTGCGGGCGACGCTGGCGGAGGTCGTGCCGACGAGCGCCGGGCTCGGCAACCCGGTCGACCTGCTTGTCGACGCGACGCCCGAGACCTTCGCCGGGGCGGTCGAGGCGATCGGCCGCTCCGGCGCCGTCGACGCGCTGATCGCCGTCTTCGTGCCGCGCCCGTTCGCACGCGCCAGCGACGTCGCGACGGCGCTGCGCGGCGCCGCCGCGGCGCTCGACGGGAAGATCCCGCTGCTGCCCGTCTTCATGACCGGCGAGCTGTCGGAGCTCGCGCTCGAGCAGAGCGAGCAGATCGTCGGCAACGGCCAGGCGGCGCTGCCGCTGTTCCGCTATCCGGAGGAGGCGGCGCGGGCGCTGGCGCGGGCCGCCGACCACTCGGCCTGGCGGCGGCTGCCACGCGGCCGCCTCCCCGAGCTGCCCGGGATCCGCGCCGACGAGGCGGCCGCGATCGTCGCCGAGGCGCTGGCGAGCCAGCCCGGGGGCGGCTGGCTCGACGCGCTGCGGACCCACCGCCTGCTCGCCTGCCACGGGCTGCCGCTGCCGGCCCAGCAGGTCGTCCGCAGCCCGACCGCGGCGGCGCGCGCCGTCACCGCGCTGGGCGGCCCGGTCGCGGTGAAGGCGCTGCTGCCGGGCGTCGTCCACACCTCCGACCTCGGCGGGGTCCAGCTCGACCTGGCGGGACCGACCGCGGTCCGCCGCGCCGCGCGCGCGATGCGCGAGCGGCTGGAGCGCGACGGCCACCGGCTCGACGGCTTCCTGGTGCAGCGGATGGCGCCCGCCGGGATCGAGCTGCTCGTCGGCTCGACGACCGACCCGCTGTTCGGCCCGGTCGTCGCCTGCGGCCTCGGCGGCCGGGCGGTCGAGCTGCTGAGAGACGTCGCGGTGCGGCTGGCGCCGGTGACCGACCGCGGCGCGCGCAACATGGTGCGCGAGCTGGCGACCTTCCCGCTGCTGGAGGGTTACCGCGGCGCGCCGGTCGTCGACGTCGCCGCGTTGGAGGAGGTCGTGATGCGCGTCGGGGTGCTCGCCGACGCGCACCCCGAGATCGTCGAGCTCGATCTCAACCCCGTCGTCGTCCACCCCGGCGGCGCCGTCGTCGTCGACGCGCGCGTCCGGGTCGCGCCGGCGGCCGAGCCGGCGCCGACGCCGGCGCTGCGGCGGTAGGCGGCAGCGGTCGGCCGCTACCGCCGCGTCCCGAGCCGCCGCGCCAGCGCCGCCGGCAGCGGCGGGCGCCGCGCCAGGCCGACGCGGTCGTCGAGCAGCGCCGCTCTCGCCGCCGCGTCGCCCGGGACGCCGTGGACCGCGCCGCCCGGGAAGGTGGAGGCGCTGCCGAGGTAGAGCCCGCGCAGCGGCGTGCGGTACGGGCTGAGCGACGGCACCGGGCGGAAGACGAGCTGGTCGAGCGCGTAGCTGCCGCCGCCGACGTCGCCGCCGATCAGGTTCTCGTCGCGCGCCTCCAGGTCGCTCGGCTCCAGCACGTTGCGGGCGAGGATCCGATCGCGGAAGCCGGGCGCGAATCGCTCGACCTGCGCCTCGACCGCGGCGGAGGCCGCATCGACGTCGATCCCCTCCGGGACGTGCGTGTACGCCCAGGCGGTGTGCTTGCCGGCCGGCGCGCGGGTGGGGTCGGCGATCGACTGCTGGCCGAACAGCAGGAACGGCCGCTCCGGCATCCGCCCGGCCTCGACCTCGAGCAGCGAGGCGCGGATCTCCTCCGCCTCCCCGCCGACGTGGACGGTGCCGGCGCGGCGGGCCGCCTCGGCCTCCCACGGCACGACCCCGTCGAGCGCCCAGTCGAGCTTCAGCGTGCGCGGTCCGGGGCGGAAGCGGACGAGCTTGCGCACGTAGGCGTCGGGCAGCGCCGCGCCGGCGAGCGCGACGAGCGCCTGCGGCGAGGTGTCGAGGATGGCCAGCGGCGCCTCGACGCGCGTCCCGTCGGCCAGCTCGACGCCGCGCACGCGCCCGCCGGCCGCGTCGATCCGCGTGACGCGCGCCTCGGTGCGGGTCTCGCCGCCGAGCGCGCGCAGATGGCCGACGAGCGCTTCGGCGAGGCGACCGGCGCCGCCCTCCGGGCTCGGCCAGCCGACGGCGTGGCCGAGCAGGTTGAGGTACAGCCCCGAGATCGCGCTGCCGGCGCCCGCGACCGGCGCGTCGCCGTGGAGCGCCGCGCCGAACAGCCACGCCTTCGAGCCGCTGCTGCGGAACAGCTCGCGGCCGAGCGCGTCGGCGGAGCTGAGCAGCAGCCGCGTGAACTCGAGCGTCCCGTCGAGGCCGAGCCCGGCGAGCAGCTTCGCCCCGCCGGCGAGCGGCGGGAAGCCGCCGAGCATCGTGTCGCGCAGCGCGCCGAACCGCCGCAGGTACGGCGCGACCAGCTCGCGCCAGCGCTCGCCGTCGCCGGGCGCGAGCGCGTCGAGGCTCGCCGCGGTCGCGCCGACGTCGCGGGCGAGCACCGCCGCGCGTCCGTCGGCGAGCGGGTGGACCATCGCCAGCTCGGGATCGACCCAGCGCAGCCCGTGGTCGTGGAGCGGCATCCGCGCGAAGACCGGCGAGGCGGCGCCCGCGGGATAGACCGAGGAGAAGGTGTCGTGGTGGAAGCCCGGCAGCGTCAGCTCCTCGGTCGCGACCGCGCCGCCGAGCCGCGGCTGGGCCTCCAGCACGAGCACCGAGCGGCCGGCGCGGGCGAGCGCGATCGCCGCGGAGAGGCCGTTCGGCCCGCTCCCGACGACGACCGCGTCGTGGCGAGCGGCGCTCACCGGTCGTCCTTCGGCGGCGCGTCGGCCGCGTCGGCGGGAGGCGCCGCGTCAGCGGAAGGCGCCGCGTCAGCGGAAGGCGCGGCGTCGGCGGAAGGCGCGGCGTCGGCGGGAGGCGCGGCGCCGGCCGGCAGCGCGGCCTGGGCGGTCCGGATCGCGAGCTGGTGGAGCATGCTCTCCTGCGGCTCGCCCTCGCCCCAGAAGGCGGCCTGCGCATCCGCGCCGGCGCGGCGGTATGCCTGCTCCAGGTGCCACGGCATGTCGTCCCACGTGCCGGCGGCGCGCAGGAACGCCCTGCCGCCGAGCTCGTACAGCAGCAAGCGGTTGTTGCCGCAGCCCATGAAGTGGCCCGCGTGGGTCGTGAGGTCGAAGGCGACGAGCGGCGTCGCGCCGTCGGGGACCGGCTGGGGCTCGTCGCGCCCGACGCGCGCCATCCCGTCGTTGAGCTCCGAGACGTAGGCCGCCAGCGGCTCGGGCTCCGCGTGCGTCAGCAGCCGCGTGATCGTCACGTAGCCGCGCGTGAAGACCGGTGCCTTCTCGGCCAGCTGCGCGGCGACCTCGATCTCGAACGTCTGCCCGGCCAGCCCGCCGCGCCGCAGCGGCGTGAAGCGCCCGATCGCGGTCGCGAAGTCGGGCCACGTCTCCGGCTGCGTCAGCGCCGCGACGATCGCGTCGGCGGAGGGCACCTCGACCGGCGCGTAGGTGTGCCAGACCTGCTCGGCGAGCGGCCTCGCGGCGGGCGTGAGCGGCCCGAGCTTCGCGAGCCGCAGCCGCCGCTCCGGGTCGTAGGCGGCCTTGTCGGCCTCGGTCTCGAAGGCGATCCCCCAGCCGCGGCGGGCGTCGTCGCCATACGCCGCCGGGAACCAGTCGCCGAGGAGGCGCGCCGCGCCGGCGAGCAGCTGCTCGCGGTCGAGCGTGCCGCGGTCGCCGTCGGCGCCGTGGAGCCGGCGGCGGCCGAAGGCGCGGTGGAAGGCGAGCACGTCGGGTGCGTGCAGGCGGCGGCCGTCGTGGCCGTGCCACCAGGTCGTCACGATCGCGAACGCGAGCCGCAGGTCGTCGACGTCGCGCAGCCGCGGATCGCGGGCGTAGTAGGCGGCGTTGAGGAAGTCGGTCACCCAGCCGCTCGCGTCGGGGGCGGCGATCGAGCTGCCGCTCATGCGCGCGAAGCGGCCCTGCTCGGAGTGGACGAGCCGGCGCGCCAGCAGCCCGGCGCCGATCGTGCCCGCGGCGGCCGCGGCGACCGCCGCTCCGCGTCTCGTCGTCGTGCTCGCCATGGTGACCTCCGGTGGTGCGGGTGTTGGAGCTGTCGCGGACGGTAGTACCCCCGACGCGCCCGATGATGTGCGCCAGGACACACCTCCGAGCGGTTCCGTAGTCCCTACGGAGACCGCACGCGGGCCTCCACGCCTGCACGGAGCGGACGCGGACGGCTATGGTCGCGTCGTGAGCGAATCCGCCGACAGCCGGGCTGCCGTCGAGGCCCCGATCCGCGTCGTGATCGCCGACGACCACCAGGTGGTCCGCACCGGCCTGCGGATGGTGCTCGACGCCGAGGCCGGCCTGGAGGTCGTCGCCGAGGCCGGCGACGTCCCCTCGGCGTTGCGCGCCGTCCGCTCCCACCGGCCGCACGTGCTCGTGCTCGATCTCAACATGCCGGGAGAGCCGAGCCTGCAGGCGATCCCGCGCTTCGTCGCCGAGCTGCCGGAGACGGCGATCGTCGTGCTGACGATGCAGCAGGACCCGGCCTTCGCACGCGAGGCGCTGCGCTCCGGCGCGCGCGGCTACGTGCTGAAGGAGGCGGCCGACGACGAGCTGGTGCAGGCGGTCCGCCTCGCCCACGCCGGCCGCACCTACCTCAACCCGGAGCTGGGCGCGCGGATGGCCGCGGAGCCGCCGCCGAGCGGCCCGCCCGACGACCTCACCGAGCGGGAGCTGCAGGTGCTGAGGCTGATCGCGCTCGGCCACACCAACAGCGAGATCGCGCAGCAGCTCTACCTCAGCGTCCGCACGGTCGAGTCGCATCGCGCGCACATCCAGCAGAAGGTCCGCCGCTCCTCGCGTGCGGAGCTGGTCCGCTACGCGCTCGACCACCGGCTGATCGACGCCGGCGGGCCGCCGCCGTCGGGCGCCGCCGCCTGAAGAGGGGCCGGGTGCTGACGCGGTCGGGCGCTCGGCGCAATACCTAACGCTGAGTATTCAGCGACCAGAACGTTCCGTGCATGGGTGGAACCGAACGGCGCGAGCCGTGACGATGCGGCCCAATGCCGAATGGTCAACGACTCTGTACCGATCATGCGATCGAACGCGAGCTGGGCGGCGCCGGGGCGATGGGCGCCATGCTGCGCAACCTCCGCAGCCGCGCCGGCATCACGCAGCGTGACCTCGCCGCGCGCGAGGGACTGCACCGCAACTACCTCGGCGCGCTCGAGCGCGGGACCGTCGCCAACCCCGGGCTCGCGACCGTCAGCAGGCTCGCGCGGGCGCTCGACGTCAGCGTCGCCGTCCTCGCCGAGAGCTTCGTCCGCCCGCTGCCGCAGGGTCGGCCGGGCTCGATGCTCCCCCGGCCGCTCCCGCTCACGCTCGCCGAGCGGACCCCGGCCGACGCGATCCCCGGAGCGCCCGCGCTGGGCCGCGCGCTGCGGCTGCTGCGGCGGCGCAGGGAGCTGACGCGCGCGGCGCTCGCCGACGCGACCGGGATGCACAAGAACTACATCGGGAGCCTCGAGGACGGCCAGATCGCCAGCCCCGGCCTGCTGACGATCACCCGGCTCGTCCACGGGCTGCAGGGCCCCGGCCCCCACGAGCTCGGTTCGCTCGCCGCGAGCGTCGGGGTGCTCGCCTGCGTCTTCGCCGGCGAGCCGGTCCAGGTCAGGGCAGCGGCGTAGGCGCGCCGCCGTCGGCCGGCGCGTAGCCGCCGGAGCGCGGGCCGTCGGCGCGCAGGATCGCGTGGACGGTCGTGCCCGCCCCGGGCGCGCTGCGAACCTCCAGCGATCCGCCGGCCAGCACGACGCGCTCCTGCATCCCGATCAGCCCGAAGCCGCCGCGCGGCGCCTCCGGGTCGAAGCCGCGCCCGTCGTCGCGGACGGTCAGCTCGACGCGGCCGTCGCGCGCGCGGACGGCGACCTCGACGCGTTCGGCGTGCGCATGCTTGACGACGTTCGTGAGCGCCTCCTGCACGAGCCGGTAGAGCGCGGTCTCCAGCGCCGGGGAGAGGCGGCCGGCCTCGCCCGCGGCGCCCTCGAGCGCGACGTCGGTCTCGACGACGACCCCCTCGACGGCGGCGACGCGGTCGGCGAGGCTCTCCAGCGCCGGCTGCAGCCCCAGCTCGTCGAGCGCCGCCGGACGCAGCTCGGTGATGAGCGTGCGCAGCTTCTCGATCTCGGTGCCGATCTCGCCGACGGCCGCGCGGATCGCACGCTCCACCTGCTCGGGCTCGCTGCGCCGCAGCGCCGAGGAGAGCAGCATCTGCAGCCCGCCGAGGCCCTGCAGCGTCTCGTCGTGCAGCTCGCGCGCCCAGCGCCGGCGCTCCTGCTCGGCCGCGGCGAGCGTGTCGCGCAGCCGCTGCTGCTCGAAGCGGCCGGCGTTGTCGATCGCGACCGCCGCCCAGTCGGCGAGGATCACCGCCGCCTCCTCGTCGGCGGCGTCGAAGTCGCCGTCGCGCTTGTCGGTCAGGTAGAGGTTGCCCCACGCTCTCCCGCGGACGACGATCGGGACGCCGAGGAAGCTCCGCATCGGCGGATGGTGCGGCGGGAAGCCGTACGAGCGCGGATGCTCGCGCAGGTCGTGGAGGCGCAGCGGTCTCGGGTCTCTGATCAGCAGGCCAAGGATGCCGTGGCCGCGCGGCAGGTCGCCGATCCGCGCGCGCGTCTCCACGTCGATGCCGCGCGCGAGGAACCGCTCCAGCTCGGCCCGCACGTCGTCGAGGACGCCGATCGCGGCGTAGCGGGCGCCGGTGACCTCGCGCGCGACGTCGGCGATCTGCGTCAGCAGCGCCTCCAGGTCGAGCTGCTGGACGAGCGCGCGGCCGACCTCGATCAGCCGCCTGAGCCGGTCCTCGTCAAGGCCTTCGGTCGCCATCGGCTGCTGATTGAAGCAGTCGCCGGGGTGGTCCCGCGCCCGGCCCGCCGCCGCGTCAGCGCGCGACCGCGCTCGATCGCCGGCCGCTCGACCCACCGCCAGCTGGCCGCGGCGACCGGGACGGTCAGCAGCAGCGCGACCAGCGTGCCCGGCACGGTCTGGAGCGGCAGCACTCCGAGGTGGCGGGCGTACAGCAGCAGCGGCACGTGCCACAGGTAGACGCCGTAGGAGATCGTCCCGAAGGCGACGAGCGGCCGCCAGCGCAGCGCCGCGGTCCCCGTGCCGTCGCCTCCGGCCGCTGCGACGACGATCAGCGCGAAGCCGGCGGCGCCGGGCAGGTCGCGCCAGATCCGGTACGAGTAGGAGCCCGACTCCGAGGCGGCGCCGTGCGCCTGCCAGACGGCGTCGGCGACGACGAGCAGGCAGCCGCCGAGCAGCAGCGGCCAGACGACGCGCGGGCCGAAGCGGGGGCGGCCGTCGAGCGCGACCGCCGCCAGCATGCCGAGCGCGAAGTACGGCAGCATCGCCGGCAGCACCTTGCCGGCGACGATCGAGCCGCCGCCGGCGATCGCGTGGTTGTAGACGACGCCGACGGCGAGCAGCGCGAGCGGGACGAGCGCCTGGGCCGCGCGCCGGCGCGGCAGCCGCAGGGAGACGAGCAGGGCGAGGAGCGGCAGCAGCAGGTAGAAGCTGACCTCGACCGCGAGCGTCCACATCGGCGGGTCGAGCTTCATCACCGAGCCGGGGTTGAAGTTCTGCGCGAAGACGAGGAAGAGCGGCAGCAGATCCGCGTCGGGCAGCCGCACCCCCGGCGTTCCCGCGGCACCCCACAGAAGCGCGATCGAGCCGGCCAATGCGAGGTAGTACCCGGGCAGGACGCGCGCGCCGCGATGGACGAGGTACGCGGCCGTCCCGGGGCGGTCGCGCCGTCCGCGGCCGGCGGCGACCCACGGGCGCCACAGCAGGAAGCCGCTGAGGACGAAGAAGAGCACGAGGCCGAGCCGCCCTTCGTGGAGCGCGTAGTCGACGACCGACGCGCGCGAGCCCGCCGAGACGTCGACGCGCGTGTAGAGCCAGCCGTGGAAGACCAGCACCGTGAGCGCGGCGAGACCGCGAAGACCGTCGATCGCATCGCTGCGACTGGGTGATGTGGGGCTCTTGTGCGTCATGGGCTCCGTCGCGTCGCACCTCAGCAGCGCCTCCTCAAGCGACGAGGGCGGCGTCGCGGAGCGGAACCGACGCGGAAGGCTAGCGACCGCGGATGAGATCGGGGTGAGTGCGTGTGGGGGCGGGGCGGGGCGGCGCGGGCGGACGGGCGGGCGTGGCGGCTACGCGGCGCGCGCCGGCGGCGCGAGCTCGGCGAGTCTGCCGCCGCGCAGCTCGACGACGCGGTCGGCGCGGGCGACCAGCGCGGGGTCGTGCGTGACGATCAGCACGCCGCGATCGCCGGCGGCGGCGTCGAGGTCGCGCATGACGTCGCGGGCGGTCGCGGGGTCGAGGTGCGAGGTCGGCTCGTCGAGCACGAGGAAGCGCGCGTCGGAGAGCGCCGCGCGCGCCAGCACGAGCCGCTGCCGCTCGCCGCCCGACAGCTGGGCTCCGTCCTCGCCGACGATCGTGTCGAGACCGGCCGGCTGGGCGGCGATCCAGCGGCCGAGGCCGGCGACGCGCAGGGCCGCGCGCAGTTCGTCGTCGCTCGCGCCGCGGCGCGCGAGCAGGACGTTCTCGCGCACCGTCGTCGTGAAGACGCGCGCGTCCTGCGCGACGACCAGCACCGCGGCGCGCGCGTCCGCCTGCGCCGCCTCGCGCAGGTCGACGCCGCCGAGCAGGACACGGCCGCCGTCGGGGTCGATCAGGCGCCCGGCCAGCCGCGCCAGCGTCGTCTTGCCGGTCCCGCTCGGCCCGACGAGCACGACCCGCTCCCCGGGCGCGATCGCGAGCGAGACGCCGTCGAGGATGCACGGCCGCCCGGGACCACAGCCGCCGGTGCAGTTGGCACAGTCGTGTTCCGCATGCGACAGATCTGTCGCACGCGGAACGGAACCGTCCGCGGCGGACGGCGATGTCGCCGACGGGACCGGATCGTCCCCCTCGGAGACGACGGCGACGCGCGAAGCCGCAGGTGCTTTTCCGTCCGGGAGAAAGACGGTCACGCGCTCGAAGACCAGCGCGCCGTCGGACGGCAGCGGGCGTGGGTGGGGCGGATCCTGCACGCGCGGCTCGCGGGCGATCAGCTCCTCGAGACGCGCCGCGGCGGCGGCGCATGCCCGCAGATGGCGAGCGGCGCCGCCGAGCGGCTCGACGGCCTCGAAGGCGGCGAGCGCGAGCAGCGCCAGCGCGGCGAGCAGGTCGCCGTCGAGACGGCCGTCGTCGACCGCCGGCGCAGCGACGGCGAGGACGGCGACGGCGCCGCAGCCGGCGAGCAGCGTCCCGAGGCCGACCGCCAACGCTCCGGCACGCGCGTCGGCGCGGGCGACGGCGGAGAGCTCCGCGTCTGCGGCGCGCAGACGCGCACGTCGCTCGTCGGCCCGTCCCGCGACGGCCAGTTCCGGCGCGCCCTCGGCCGTCTCGACCAGCAGCGCCGTCAGCGCGTCGCGTGCGGGACCCTGGCGACGGGCGGCGCGGGCCGCGGCGCGCGCGGTCAGCAGCGGGACGAGCGTCGCCGCCAGCAGCAGCGCCGCGGCGAGCGCGACGCCGGCCGCCGGCAGCACGACGGCCGCGGCGATCGAGCAGCCGGCGATCGCGACCGCCGCGACGACCGGCGGCGCGAGCGCGCGCAGATAGAGATGCTGGAGCTGGTCGACGTCGGCGACGAAGCGGCTCAGCAGGTCGCCGGCGCGCAGACCGCCGACGTCGCCCGGGACCAGCGGAGCGAGCCGGCGGAAGCAGCGCACGCGCAGCTCGGCGAGGAGACGGAACGCGAGGTCGTGGGAGACGACGCGCTCGTAGTAGCGCAGGACCGCCCGTGTCATCCCGAAGAACCGCACCGCGACGATCACGACCAGCAGGCTCAGCACCGCCGGCTGCAGCGCCGCGCGGCTGATGAGGCTCCCGGAGGTCGCCAGCAGCGCCGCGGCGCACAGCGCCGCGCCGGCGCCGAGCGCGATCGTCGACGCGAGTCGCCCCCGCCGCGTCCGCACCGCGCCCGCCAGCCGCCCCAGCGCCCGGAGCTCGCCATACCACGCCCCGCGACCCCTCGCGCGACCGTCGCCGGACCGCGAGTCGCCGGAACCCGGCAGTCCGTCGGCCGCATGCTGGGCGGCCGGCGCCGGCGCCGTGACGGGCGAACCGCCGGCCGGGCGGGCCGCGTTGGCGTGGGCGTCGGACGCCGAAGCCCCTTCACGCGTAGCGCCAGCCGAGCGCGCGGCAGCGGCAGCCGGCGCCGCCGCCGTCACGAGCGGAACGCCGGCCGGGCCGGCGGCGTCCGCGTGGGCGGCCTGCGCAGGCGCCTCCCGCGGGCCTGCGTGGCGCGGGCTGGCGGTGGGGTGGCGGGCGCTGAGCGTGGACACCGTCGGCGCGAGGTCCGGGGCGTCGGCGGCGACGCGGCCGGCGGCGAGGTGGACGATGCGGTCGGCGCGGGCGGCGAGGGCGGGCCGGTGGGCGATCAGCAGGGTCGTGCGGCCGCGTGCGAGCCGCTCGATGGCGGCCTCCACGGATGCGGCGGTCTCGGCATCGAGGTGCGCCGTCGGCTCGTCGAGCACGAGCAGCGGGGCATCGCGCAGGAAGGCGCGGGCGAGCGCGATCCGCTGCGCTTCGCCGGCCGAAAGCGGCCGCCCGCCGTCGCCCACCCGCGTCTCGATCCCTGCCGGGAGCGCCGCGGTGAAGCGCCCGGCACCCGCGGCGGCGAGTGCCGCGCGGACCTGGCGATCACTCGCATCCGGGTCGGCGAGCCGGACGTTGTCGGCGACCGTGCCGGTGAAGATCCGGGTCCGCTGCGGCACCCATGCGACCCGGCTGCGCCACGCCTCCGGGGCGATCGCACGCAGATCGACGCCGCCGCACGTGACGCGACCGGCGGTCGGGTCGAGCAGCCGCAGCGCGAGCGCGGCGACCGTCGACTTCCCTGCCCCGCTCTCCCCCACCAGCGCCGTGCAGCGGCCGGCCTCCAGCGTCAGTTCGAGCCCGTCGAGCACCGGCTCGGCCGCCGGGCGATCCGGCGCGGCTCCGGCGGCCGTCGTCGCATCATCGCGTCGCGGATGCGCGAAGCGAACGGCCTCGAAGCGGAGCCCGTGCGCGCCCGGGTCGGGCGCCGCTACCGCCTCGGCTCGCCCACCAGCGCTGGCGCGTCGGCGCTCGTTGGCGGTTTGTACAGGAATAGCCTGCACAAACCGCCAGCGATCCGCGCGGGCCGGAGCGGCCGGGACGAGCGCCGCGGCCGGGGCCGGCGCCGGCGCGGCGGCGGGGCCGAGCGCGGCGGCGGGGCCGGGCGTGGCGTCGCGGCCGGGTGCGGCGGCGGGGCCGGGCGCGGCGGCGGGGCCGGCAGCGGCGGGGCCGGGCGCAGCGCCGGGGCAGAGCGCAGCGGCGGGGCCGGGCGCGACCGCCGGGGCGGCCGCTGCAGGCTGCGCAGCCGTGCCGGACATGGCGGTCACGCCGGGCGGTTCGTCGAGGACGGCGAAGATGCGGTCGGCGGCGGCGAGGCCGTCGGCGCCGGCGTGGAACTGGCGGCCGACCTCGCGCAGCGGGGCGTACAGCTCGGGCGCGAGCAGGAGGACGGCGAGGCCGATCTCGAGCGTCAGGGCGCCCTCGACCAGCTGGACGCCGACGGTCGCGGCGACGAGCGCGGTGCCGATCATCGCGACCAGCTCCAGCACGAGCGCGGACAGGAAGGCGACGCGCAGGGTCGCCATCGTCTCGACGCGGTAGCGCTCGCCGGCGGTCGCCAACGTCTGCTCCTGCGCGCGGTCGCGGCCGTGGGCGCGCAGCGTCTCCAGCCCGCGCACGACGTCGAGGAAGTGCGCGCCGAGCAGCGACAGGGCGCCGAAGCGGGCGCGGGTGGCGTCCTGCGCCGAGCGGCCGATCAGGACCATGAAGACGATCAGCAGCGGGACGCCGATCGCGAGCAGGATCGCGGCGACCCAGTCGTTGAGCGCGACCCAGCCGAGCACCGCGAGCGGCACGGTCGTCGCGAGCGCGAGCTGCGGCACGTAGCCGGCGAGGTACGCCTCCAGCGCGTCGACGCCCTGCACCGCGGTCGTCGCCAGCTCGCCGGTGCGCTCGGCCGGACGCAGCGGCCGACGCAGCAGCAGGTGCTCGGCGAGCCGCTCGCGCAGCTCCGACATCACCGCCGCCGCGCCACGCCGGCCGGCCAGCTCGAAGCCGGCCGCGACGAGCGCGCGGCCGGCGATCACCGCGACGAGCGCGATCAGCGTCGAGCGCACGTCGTCCAGCGACGCGCCGTGCAGGAAGACGCGCGCGATCGCGTCGGCGAGCAGCACCGCCTGCGCGACGACGAGCAGCGCCGCCGCCACCGCCAGCGCCGACGCCGCCGCCAGCTGCCGACGCGCGGCGCGGCTGGCGCGCAGCAGCCGCGGGTCGACCGGCGCCGCCATCGCTCAGCTCCCGGCCGGCGGCTCACCCGCGGAGGCGCCCGTCGCTCTGCCGCTCGTCGCAGCCGCGCCGTCGCCCACCGCGCCGGCCCCGCCCACCGCAGCCGCGCCGCTCGCCGCAGCCGCGCCGTCGCCCGCCACGCCGGACCGGCCCACCGCAGCCGCGCCGCTCGTCGCAGCCGCGCCGTCGCCGGGGCTGCCGTCGTGGGCAGCGGCCGTGACGCCGGCTCCGGCCACTCCGCCTGCCGCCGCCGGCCCGGCGAGGGCGGGGACGCCGCCGGGGGTGCCGCCGGTCACCTTCGCGACGAGGTCGACGGGGCTCTTGACCTGCTCAAAGTCGGCCTTGCCGAGGCGGGCGCGGAAGACCCAGTAGGTCCAGCCCTGGTAGGCGAGCACGACCGGCACGAGCAGGACCGCGACAACCGTCATCACCTTCAGCGTGTAGGGCGTCGAGGCGGCGGCGGCGAGCGTCAGGTCGTTCGCGGGCGAGCTCGTCGACGGGAGCGCGTTCGGCCACAGGTCGGCGAACAGGGCGCAGAAGGCGAACGCGATCGTCCCGGCCGAGACCGCGAAGGCCCAGCCGGAACGCGACTGTCGCAGAAGGAACGGAACTGTTGCGCCGAGCACGACGGCGGCCGCGGCCAGCAGCGCCGAGAACCACTCGACGCCGTCCTGCAGCGCCAGCGTCCATGCGAGGAAGGCGGCGACGACCAGCAGCGCGGGCGCGGCCAGCCGGGCGGCGACGCGGCCGGCCCGCTCCGCCACCTCGCCGCTCGTGCGCAGCGTCAGGAAGATCGCGCCGTGGAGCGTGAACAGCAGCAGCGACGCGGCACCGCCGGCCAGCGCGTACGGCGACAGCAGGTCGAAGAAGCTCCCCGTCATGTCGTGGTCGGCGTCGAGCGGGAGGCCGCGCACGATGTTGGCCCACGCGACGCCCCACAGCAGCGCCGGCACGGCGCTGCCGACGATCAGCGCCCACTCCCACGTCGCGCGCCAGCGCGGCGTGTCGTGCTTGCCCCAGAACTCGAACGCGACGCCGCGCGCTATCAGCGCGATCAGGATCACGAACAGCGCGAGGTAGGCGCCGGAGAAGAGCGAGGCGTACCAGCCGGGGAACGCGGCGAAGGTCGCGCCGCCGGCAACCAGCAGCCACACCTCGTTGCCGTCCCAGAAGGGGCCGATCGAGTGCATCAGCATCCGCCGCTCGGCGCGGTCGCGGCCGACGACGCGCAGCAGCGCGCCGACGCCGAAGTCGAAGCCTTCGAGCACGAAGTAGCCGATCCAGAGGAGGCAGATCAGCAGGAACCAGATCGTCTCGAGCGTGGTGGGGTCCATGGCGGTCGGGCTCCGGAGGTCAGTAGGTGAGCGACAGGTCGGGACGGGCGGTCTGCGGTCGCGGTGCGCCGTCGCCGGCCGCGCCCTCGCCGGGCCCGCCGCAGCCGCCGGCGCCCGCGCCGCCGGGACCGGAGGCGCCTGGACCGGCCCCCGCGCCCTCTCCCCCGCTCGGCGGCGGCGCGCCGTGGCGGATCTCCTTCAGCGCGATCCAGCCGCCGACGGCGGCCAGCACGCCGTAGATCAGCGTGTAGCCGACGAGCGTGATCCACAGCGACGCGGCGCCGACGTGCGGCGAGTTGGCGTCGTCGGTGCGCAGCAGGCCGTAGACGACCCATGGCTGACGCCCCATCTCGGTGAAGATCCAGCCGGTCAGGTTCGCGACGTGCGGCAGCACGATCGCGCCGACGGCCGTTCGCAGGAACCATCTGCTGTGCTCCAGCTTCCCGCGCCGGCCGAGCAGCAGCCCGAGCCCCGCGACGAGCAGCATCAGCGTCCCCGCCCCGACCATCAGGCGGAAGGTCCAGTAGGTGACGGCGATGATCGGCGTGTAGTCGCCGGGGCCGTGCTTGGCCTCCTCCTCGGCCTGGATCTCGTTGATCCCCTTCACCTCGCCGTCGAACGAGCCGGTCGCCAGCAGCGACAGCGCGTACGGGATCCGCAGGTTGACGTTCGTGTGGCCGGGGTTGTGCTCGAGGTCGCCGGTCGCGAACAGCGAGAAGGCGGCCGGCGCCTCGGTCTCGAACTGGGCCTCGGCGGCCGCCATCTTCATCGGCTGCTGCTCCTCCAGCAGCATCCCCTGGAAGTGCCCGGCGACCATCGTCAGCAGGACGGCGACGAGCGTGATCGGCAGGACGTTGCGAGCCGAGCGGCTCCAGACGGGGTCGACGGGCCCGTCGCCGCGCCGCGCCCGGAGCAGCTTCCAGGCGCTGACGCCGAGCACGAGCGCGCCGCCGGTCGTCAGCGCGCCGAGGATCGTGTGCGGGAAGGCCCACAGCAGCGTCGAGTTGGTCAGCACCGCCCAGATGGAGGTCATCTCCGCGCGGCCGGTCGCCTCGTTGATGACGTAGCCGACGGGGTGCTGCATCCACGAGTTGGCGGCGAGGATGAAGTAGGCCGACAGGAGCGTGCCGATCGACAGCAGCCAGATCGTCGCGAGGTGGACGCGCGGCTTCAGCCGCCCCCAGCCGAACAGCCACAGGCCGAGGAAGGTCGACTCGAGGAAGAAGGCGGCGAGCCCCTCCATCGCCAGCGGCGCGCCGAAGACGTCGCCGACGTAGCGCGAGTACTGCGACCAGTTCATGCCGAACTGGAACTCCTGCACGATGCCGGTCACGACGCCGATCGCGAGCGAGATCAGCATCAGCTTCCCCCAGAATCTCGTCATCCGCAGCCACGTCTCGTCGCCGCTGCGGTGCCACCGCGTCTGGCAGTACGCGACCCACGCGGTGAGGCCGATCGAGGTCGGCACGAAGATGAAGTGGAAGAGGGTCGTGATCCCGAACTGCAGTCGGGCGAGCTCGAGTTCGGTCATGGCGGCGACCCTATGTGCGGCGCTCGCGCGCGCCATCCGCGCGGAACCGCGCACGCTCTGGGGAGGACCGCAGTGGAGTTGCGGGGGACTACGGAGGCAGCGGGCGGCGCGGCGCGGCGTGGCGCCGCTCGCCGCCGCGCTCAGCCGCGCGGCGGGAAGATGCCCTGCAGCGCGATGATGAACGTCAGCGCCAGGTAGGGCTGCATGTTGGTGTGGGGCTGGTCGCCGCCGGCGAACCCGACCGCCTGCGGCGCCAGCGTGGCGGTGGTGCCGGCCTGCGGCCCTCTGCTGTAGGCGTTGGCGTCGCCGCTGGACTGCGCGAGCATCCGCTGCGGCCCAGGCGCCGTCAGGTTGGCCGGGTCGATCGCGACGACGTTGACGTCGTGGTTGTGCGAGGCGATCTCCGACTGCAGCAGCGTGACGGTCTCGGCGCCGCCGGGCTCGCCCTGCGAATGCATCTCGTCGGCGTGGATCGGCACCCGCCCCCGCAGGTCCGGGAGCGCGAAGGTCGACTTCCCGTCGCCTCCGTACATCGTCCCCAGCAGCGAGAAGAGCGCCGTGTTCTGGGAGATCGGCAGCAGCTGGCCGGCGCAGAGCGCCCACCCGCGCGGGGCGAAGTTGCCGGCGAAGATGCGGATCTCCGCGACGAAGGGATCAGCCATCTCGAGCGTCCTTTCTAGGTTTGGCTGGGGTAGATCCCGTAGAGGGAGATGATGAAGCGGATCGGCAGGTACGGCTGGCGGTTCTCGTGCGGCTGGCTGCCCCCGGCCGGTCCGAGCGTGCCCGACGGCATCGTCGCGTCGGGAGAGCTGGCGACGAACACCTGGACGTTGCTGCCGGTCGCCAGCACCGCGCCGCCCGGGTTGGGCGAGGAGCCCGGGTCGAGGCTGCCGAGCAGCGCGTGGGTGTGACCGCCGGCCTGGGCGGCGGCCAACGTCACCTCCTCGGTGCCGCCCACCTCCCCGATCATCCGCGGCGACAGCTGCGGGCCGGCCCCCATGTGCACCGGGGCGCGGCCGCCGAGGTCAGGCAGCTTGAACGTCTCCTGGCCGTCGCCGCCGTAGGTGGTGCCGATCAGGTTGAAGAGCGTCTCGTTCTCGGAGATCGGCACGGTCTGCCCTTCGCAGAACATCCAGCCGTCTGGCGCGAAGTTGCCGCCGAACATGCGGATCTCACCGACGTACGGTGTGGCCATCTCGTCTGCTCCTTGTCTCGTTCGGCGGTCAGTCGCGCGACGGGAAGATGCCCTGCAGCGCGATGCAGAACCCGACGACGGCGAACGGCATCATGTTCGCGTGCGGCTGCGCCCCGGCCGACGCGATGCTCTGGCCCGCCGGTCTCTGGCCGCCGATCGGCGTCAGTCTCGTCGGCGCGCCGTAGAGGTTCGGCGCCGAGGCGAGCGTGGCGGGCATGACGTCGTTGCCCGGGCTTCTCGTGGTGCGGAACTCGTGCGAGTGCGACGGGATCTGCTGCGGCGTGAGCGTCACCGCCTCGACGCCGGCTCGCTCGCCGAGCGGGTGACCGGCGAAATCGGTCCCCATCGGCACCCGCCCGCGCAGGTCCGGCAAGGCGAAGTTCGTTCGCCCGTCACCGCCGTACGTCGCCCCAAGGATCGAGAAGAGCGCCTGGTTCTGGTTGATCGGCAGCAGCTGTCCGTTGCACTGCGCCCAGCCCCGCGGCGCGAAGCCGAACGACATCGCGCGGATCTCCCCGAGATACGGCTCTGACATGGCACCTCCGCTCGACGGCGGTCGCTGGTTTGAGGGCGCGATCCACCGTATAGATGTTTTACGCCAAGTGCAAAAGCGGTCGGACAGCCAGCCAGGAATTTGCGCATTCGATGCGCCGCGAGCTATCCTGGCCGCCTTCGTGCTGAAGTGCCATTTGCGGGTGCGTCACCGTCTTCGCGCCTCGCTCGACATCTAGAACGTCGCGGGCAGTGGCCCTGCCACCACGCGCATCGGGAGGAGCAGGCGTGAGCGTCCCCGTCATCTCGCGAGCAGCGAGCCACCAGCGCGGCGGCCGGCGCCGCGCCACCACCGCCCCGGCCTCGGCGGCCGCCGCGATCGGCATCGCGGCGCTCGCCGCGCTGCTCGCGCTCGCCGCGCTGCTGGCGCTCACCGCGCTGCCGGCGGCGCCGGCGGAGGCGCGCGCCGCGGGGCTGCGCTCAGCCGACGCCGCCGCGCTGCGAGCCCTCGGCTCGGCCGGCGGCTCGCGGCCCGTGATCGTCTTCCGCGCGCGCACGCCGCTGCGCCCCCGCACGGTCGTCGCCGAAGCCGGCATCGAGCGGGCCGCGAGCGCGAGCGCCGCGGCTGCGCCCGACCGCGCCGACCGGCGCGAGCGTCTGCGCAGAACCGGCGCGACGATCGGCCGCGCGCCGGTCGTGCTGCGCGTCGGCTCCGAGCCGGCCTGGCTGTACTACGAGGACCGCGGTCCCTTCCAGCTGTTCGAGCATCCCGGCCGCGTCGCGCTGGTCGGCGTCCGCAGCGGACGCGTCCGGCTCAGCCGCACGCTCGACTGGCCGCCGCTCGCGGCCGGCCGACTGCCGCTCTACCTCCGCTCGGCCGCGGGCTACCGCTCCGCCAGATACCGCGTCTTCACACGCCTGCCCGCGCGGGCGAGAGCGCGCGCCGCATCGGCCGCGGCCGCCGCCCGCCCGCGCGCGCTCGCCGCCGCGTCCGCCACGGCCGCAGCCCGTCCCCGCGCGCTCGCCGCCGGCGCCGACACGGCCGCCGCGACGCTCGCCGCGGAGGACTCCTGCGCGATCACGATCGCCGACATGCTCGACGACTCCTACGACTACGCGAGCGTCGACCGCACCCGCGCCGCCTTCGGCGGGCTGCTCGCCGACCTCGAGCGCCGCGACCGCGGCTTCGTCGCGGCCCGCTACTCGACCGCCGACGGCCTCTCCCCCACCGCCTTCGTCGACCGCCTCCTCAAACGCCACGGCTGCCGCAACGTGCTGCTGTTCATCGCCGGCGGCGGCGTCCGCGGGAGCGAGACGACGATCAGCCTCGGCGTCTCCGGCCACCGCAGCGGCCGGCTCGAGCAGCAGGACCTGCGCGGCGCCGAGCTGCGCGCGCTGATCGCGACCCACCCGCAGGTCGACTGGCAGCTGCTGGTCGACGCCCCCTACGCCGGGGGCCTCGTCGACGAGCTGAGCGGCGAGCCGAACCTGCGCGTCCTGCTGACCGCGTCGGCGGCCGACGAGCCGACCCACGCCTGCCTCCCCGGCGTCGCCCGGCTGTGCAGCCGCCCGCGGGCGCAGCTCGCCTTCACCAGCCGCATGCTCGCCGGGATCGAGCGGCTGCTCGCCGACTCGACCGCGCTCGCCCGCGCGGTGAGCGCCTCGACGCCGTCGGCGCCGTTCGCCGGCAGGCTGCTCGCCGACGGCTACGGGCTCGGCGCGCCGGCCGGCGCACTCAGACGGCTCGGCCAGCATCCGCGCCAGTACGTCAACTTCGGCGCGCCGGCCGGCGACTCCCCGAGCGCGCCCGAGCAGCAGCGCCTCAGCCTCCCGCCGTTCGCGCACGACCAGCACGTCGCAACCGACGAGGACACGGCCGTCAGAATCGACCTCGCGGCCGGCGACGAGCTGCAGGCGGCGCTCGGCAGCTACTCGATCGAGAGCCAGCCCGCGCACGGCAGATTGAGCGGCAGCGGACGGTACGTCACCTACACGCCCGACCCCGACCGCAACGGCAGCGACTCGTTCCGCTTCCGGCTGAGATTCGCGGTCGTGCTGCCGAGCGTCGGCAACGTGACGGTCGACGTCAGACCGGTCGCCGACGCGCCCGTCGTCACGACGACCGCCGGCGCGACCGCGTACGCGGAAAGCGCACCGCCGGTCCCGGTCGACCCGGGCGTCACCGTCGGCGACGTCGATTCGCCGACCCTCACGAGCGCGAGCGCGATGATCTCCGGCGGCTACGTCAGCGGCCAGGACGTGCTCGCGTTCGCCGACACGCCGTCGATCAGAGGCAGCTGGCACGCGCCGACCGGGACGCTGAGACTGAGCGGCAGCGCCTCCCTCGCCGACTACCAGACGGCGCTGCGCGCGATCACGTTCGCGAACACCAGCGGCGATCCGGTCGACGGCACCCGTCAGGTCTCGTTCACCGCGAGCGACGGCGCGCTCGTCAGCGCGCCGGCGGCGAAGGCCGTCGAGGTCAGCGCGGTCAACGACCGGCCGGTCGTGACGCTCGCGGGCGGCGCGGTCGCCTACACCGAGAACGACCCGGCGACCGCGATCGACGCGACGCTGACGGTCGCCGACGCCGACTCGCCGAGCCTCGCGGGCGCGACCGTGCGGATCGCCGGCGGGCTCGCCGCCGCCGAGGACGTGCTCGAGGCGACCGCGGCGCTGCCGGGCGGCATCACGACCTCCTACGACGCGGCGACCGGGACGCTGAGACTGATCGGCACCGCCTCGGTTGCCGACTACGAGACGGCGCTGCGCGCGATCGGCTACCGCAACACGAGCGACGCCCCGTCGACCGACGACCGCGCCGTCGAGGTCGTCGCGACCGACACGGGCGGCGAGAGCAGCGCCGTCGCCTCGCGCGCCGTCACGGTCACCGCCGTCAACGACGGGCCGGTCGCGTCCGACGACGCCCACGAGACCGACGCGGGCACGGTCCTGAACGTCCCCGCGCCGGGCGTGCTCGCCAACGACGACGACGCCGACGGCGACCCGCTCGCCGTCACCGAGGTCAACGGCAGCGGCGCGCGCGTCGGCACCGCCTACAGAACCGCCAGGGGCGCGACCGTCACCCTTGCGGCCGACGGCTCGCTCTCCTACGACCCGGACGGCCAGTTCGACGGCCTCAGACCGGGCGACGAGGAGACCGACACGATCGCCTACACGGTCGCCGACGGGGACGGCGCGAGCGACACCGCGACGATCAGCGTGACCGTCAGCGGCGTCAACGACGGCCCGACCGCGACCGACGACGCCTACGAGACCGACGAGGACACCGTCCTCACGGTCGCCGCCCCCGGCCTCCTCGCCAACGACAGCGACCCCGACGGCGACAGCCTCGCGATCGACCAGGTCGACGGCGACGACGCCAGAGTCGGCAGCGCCTACAGAACCGCGAGAGGCGCGACCGTCACCGTCGCGGCCGACGGCTCGCTCTCCTACGACCCGACCGGCGCCTTCGACGCGCTCGCACCCGGCGAGGAGGCGACCGACACCGTCACCTACCGCGCCACCGACGGCACGGCCGGCGACACCGCGACGATCACGATCACGATCAGAGGCCTCAACGACAGACCGGCCGCGAGCGACGACGCCTACGTCACCGACGAGGACACCGCGCTCACGGTCGCGGCCCCCGGCCTCCTCGCCAACGACAGCGACCCGGAGGGCGACGGCCTCGTCGTCGACCAGGTCGACGGCAGCGCCGCCAACGTCGGCACGCCGTTCAGAGCGGCCTCGGGCGCGACCGTCAGCGTCGCGGCCGACGGCTCGCTCTCCTACGACCCGCGCGGCGCCTTCGACGCGCTCAGACCGGGCGAGGAGGCGACCGACACGATCGCCTACCGCGCCAGCGACGGCGCGGCCGGCGACACCGCGACGATCACGATCACGATCAGCGGCGTCAACGACGCGCCGACCGGCGTCGCCGACAGCTACGCCGGCGTCGGCAACACGACGCTCGTCGTCAGCGACCCGGCCCCGGCCGGCGAGGCCGCCAAGCAGCTGACCGGCTTCGTCTCCGACAACGACACCGACCCCGACCACGCGGCCGAGGAGCTGTCGGTGAGAGCCGAGAGCGTCGCCACGAGACTCGGCGGTCACGCGACGATAGACGGCGACGGCAGCTTCACCTACGTGCCGCCGACCGGCAGCACCGGCGACGACTCGTTCGACTACGAGATCAGCGACGGCGACAGAAGCGGCACCGGAACCGTCACGGTCAGACTGAGCAGACGCGTCTGGTACGTCGACAACACGGAGGCCGTCGGCGGCACCGGGCGCTCCAGCGACGCGTTCGACACGCTCGCGGAGGCGACCGCCGCCTCCACCGCTGGCGACACGATCTTCGTCCACACCGGCGACGCGACAACGAGAGGGATGAACGCCGGGGCGACGCTCGACGCGAACGAGCGGCTGCTCGGCGAGGCAGCCGACCTCGTCGTCGACGGCGATCGGCTCTACGACGGCTCCGCCGCGAGACGGCCGTCGATCTCCAACGCCTCCGGCGTCGGGGTCGCGCTCGCCTCCGGCAGCCACGTCGAGGGCCTCGCGGTCACCGCCACAGGCGGCGCGGCGATCTCCGGCGGCGCCGGCGTCGCCGGCTCGACGCTGCGCGACCTGACGGTCTCCGGCAGCGGCGGCGGGGTCGCGCTGAGCGGCACGAGCGGGACGTTCACGATCGCCGACACGGCGATCTCGACGACCGGCGGCACCGGCCTCGCCGCGACGGGCGCCGGCACGCTCGCGCTCACCAGCGCCAGCCTGGTCAGCGTCAGAAGCACCGGCGGGCGCGCGGTCGACGTCAGCGGGACGGCGCTGTCGGGCACGATCGACGCGATCGTCGCGAGCGGCTCCGCGGGCGGCGTCGCGCTCCAGTCGACGACCGGCTCGATCACGCTCGGCGACGTCGCGGTCGACGTGACCGGCGGGACCGGCTTCCTCGCCGACGGCGTCGCAGGGCTGTCACTGCCGGCGGCCGGCGCGGTCAGCGTCAGAAACAGCGGCGGGACGGCCGTCGCGGTCCGCAACTCGACGGCGCCGAGCACGACCTTCGACGCCGTCACGGCGTCGAGCGGCAGCGCGACCGGCATCGACGTCAGCGGCAACAGAGGCGGCGGGACGACGACGTTCGGCGGCCCCGTGACCATCGCCAGCGGCGCGGCGACCGGCGTGCGGCTCGCCTCCAACGGCGGCCACGCGATCGCGTTCAGCGGCGGCGGCCTCGGCGTCACGTCGACCAGCGGCGACGGCTTCGCCGCGACCGGCGGCGGCACGGTGACGGTGACCGGCGCCGGCAACGTGCTCAGATCGGGCACCGGCACCGCCCTGCGGATCGCCGGCACGACGATCGGCGCGGCCGACGCGACCTTCCAGTCGATCTCGGCCAACGGCGGCGCCAACGGCATCGTGCTCGACCAGACGGGAGCCGGCGGCCTCGCGGTCACCGGCACCGGCGCCGCCGACAGCGGCGGCACGATCCAGAACGTCAGAGGGGCCGACGGCACCAACGCCGGCGTCGGCGTCTACCTCAACCAGGCGCGCGACGTGGCGCTGACCGGGCTGCGGCTGACCAACAGCGACGGCCATGCGATCCGCGGCACCTCGGTCGACGGCTTCGCGCTCGACAGATCGACGATCGACGGGGTGCACGGCACCAACGACGCGGTCGACGAGGGCGGGCTCCTGCTGAGAGACCTGACCGGCACGTCGAGCATCACCGACACGGCGATCTCCGGCGGCTTCGAGGACAACGCCGTGATCTCGTCGAGCAGAGGGACGCTCGCGCTCACGCTCGACAACGACACCTTCGGCGCCAACAGCAGAGACCTCGGCGGCAACAGCGTCTACCTGCTGGCCGAGGGCACCGCCGACGTGACGACGAGCGTGACGAGATCGTCGTTCACCTCCTCGCGCGAGGACCTGTTCCAGCACAACGTCACCGGCACCGCCGCCAGCGACTTCACGTTCGACGGCAACACGCTGTCGAACGGCCACCCGGCGCCGCTCGGCGGCTCGGGCCTCCTGGTCGCGGCCAGCGGCGACGGCGCCGACCTCACCTACAGCATCACCGGCAACAGACTCACCGACATGAGCGGCGGCGGGATCTTCGTCCAGAAGGCCGTCGGGATCGCGGCCGCCAGAGGCGTGATCTCCGGCAACACGATCGGCACGGCGGGCGACGTCGGGTCCGGCGCGCCGATCGGCTCGGGCATCAGCGTCGAGTCGCGCGGCCAGGGCAGCCACGTCGCGCGCGTCGCGAACAACACCGTCCGCCAGTACAACCAGAACGGCATCCGCACCGTCCACGGCGAGGACGGCCCGGCCGACGACGGCAACGTCGACGTCGCGCTGACGGTCACCGGCAACACCGTGACCGAGCCGAGCGGGAACCTCGCGACGGCGGTCGGCTTCCGCAACGAGGCGGCCGACCCGAACGCGACCGTCGACCAGTGCCTCGACTTCAGAGGCAACACGATGGTCGGCTCCGCCGGCGCCTCCGGCCAGGAGGTGCGGATCCGCCACATCGCGACCCAGAACGTGGTGCGGCTGCCGGGCTACGCCGGCGGCAGCGAGGACGACGTCGCCATCACCGCCTTCCTCGCGGCGAACAACACGCTCACCCCGGCGAGAGTCGGCGTGATAACGCCCGGCGGCGGCGCCGGCTACGTCGGCGGCGCCGGCTGCGCCCAGCCGACGTCGTGAGCGTCGCCGGCGCGGCAGCGCGCCGGCCTCACCGAGCACGGAGGAACGGGGGCCGGCGGCGACGCCGGCCCCGCTCCTCCGCCGACCTGCGCAGCCCGCCCGCGCGTCGTCGGCCGCGGCCCGCCTGCGGCCGGCCAGCCGCCCATCTGTTACGTGCATGTTGTGCCGCGCACGTCCCGCCTTGACAGCGGGACATCACCGCTGACATGCTAAATAAACTTCGATCTTTAATGAATTACACGGCGGAGAGGGGGTAGACGCCATGCGTCAACGGCACGTACACGTTGAATAACTCAGCAACCGCTCACTAATCGCATTTCGGGGGAAACGATGGATCACGCGCGAAGCCGCGCGGGCGCACGCCCGTGGCGGTCACTCCTGTGCGGCGCCGTATCGCTGACGGCGCTGCTGCTCTGCCTGACGGCCGGCCCGGCTGCGGCGGACTGCACGACCGGCGGTTCGTCCTGCCTGCCCGGCACCGGCTATTCAACAGACGTCACATGGAACTGCGGGGCAATCGACGACACCTACGACTGTTATTACAACAGCACGACCAACCCGGCGCTCGCCGACATCCGCAGCTGGGGCTGGGGATCGGCTGCGTACAACGGCTCGGGCAGCAGCTATGTCTGCGTCTACGGCGGCGGCAGCTTCTACGCCTGCGGCACGAACATCGCCCGCGCCTGCTTCTACGCCAACTGCAACGCGCAGAGCCTGTTGAGCTTCCGGCTGTGGGTCAAGAACATCACCGGCACGCACACCGTGTGGGGGCACGGGATGTCATGAACCGCGCCTCCGACATATCGATCCGGACGCTCGCGCTGGCGATCGCGGCGGCGATCGCCGCGGCGCTGCTCGTGCTGCTGCTCGACGGCGGCGGCACCGACCGCTCGCAGGCCGCCGCGGGCGGGCCCACCTCCGCCGCGGCCGCGGCGGCCGCCGGTCGCGCGACGGCGCGCCAGCAGGTAGCGCTCCTGCGGCGGCCGCGCTCGGCGACGCGCGACGCGCTCCCGCCGCCGGTGCTCGGCGGACCACTGCTCGCGGGCGGCGTGCTCGACGTCGCGACCGTCCGCAAGGCGCCGGTCGCCGGCGCCTCCGCCTACGTCGCCTCCTCGGGCGACGGCCAAGCGGTCTGCGCCGTGGTCGACGGCGCGCTCGGCTGCGCGTCGCTGACCTCGCTGCTGGTCGACGGCACGGAGCCGTCGATCATGGGCCGCGCCGGCGAGCCGCATCAGGTCTTCGGCGTCGCGGCCGCGGGCGTCAGCGACATCGAGCTCGTGCAGCTAGACGACAGCACCGACCCGGTGACGGTGGTCGACGGCTTCTACCTGATCGCGAGCGACGACTACCCGCAGGCGCTGACGTGGCTAGGGCCGAGCGGGGCGGAGTCGTTCGAGTTCCCGCCGCTGCCGTGACGACGGGATCCCGGCCGGCCGCGCCGCGCGGCCGACCGGGATCTTCCTGCCCGTCCTGGTGTGGCAGCTTCAGGTGCCCGCGCACCGCGGGCTGACGCAGATCGAGTGTCGTTCGCTGACCACGCGCCCGTCCGCGAAGGTCGCCTCGATCGTCGCCTGCGCACGCAGCGGGCCGCCCGGCGCGGCGGGCGCGAGCGCGACCGCGAAGGAGCGCGCGACGATCTCGTCGGGCAGCGCGTCGAGTCTGCGCCGCAGCTCGGGCGTCGGTATGTCGCCCGGTCTCAGCGCGACCGGCACGCGCACGACCGCGTCGGCGACCGTCGCCTCGTAACGGCGGCCGCCGACCGAGACCGCGACCGCTCTCACCGACGCATCGACCGCGCCCCCGACGACCGCATGGATCCGGCCGCCGCGCGCGACCGCGTCGGTCGCCGGACCGGCGACGACGCCTCCGCGGGCCTGCAGCGCGACGACCAGCCCGGATCGACCCTGCACCGGCGGCGAGCCGGCCTGGCGCGGCCGCCGCACGATCACGGTCGAGAGCCAGTCGCCCCGCGAGCGGTAGGCGGTCACCGACCAGGCGGCGCCGGCGCCGCCGGCGACGACGGTCGAGCGGCCCTCGTCGGCCGGCTGCGCCGTCTCCGCGCCGCCGGGGAACAGCGTGTCGAGCGGCGTGTCGACGACCGTCGCGGTGACGGCCGTCCCGGCCAGCGCGACCGTCGCCGCCGCGGCGGCGATCGCGCCCTTGAGGCGGCGCCGTCTGGCGCGCGCGTTGTGGCGCCGTACGGCGCCGATCAGCTCCAGTTCGATCGTGTCGAGTATCTCGGTCATTGCCTGCCCTCCCGCATGCCTCCGCCGAGGCGCGCGAGCGCACGGCTCACGCGCTGGCGGACGAGCGCCTCGCTCACATCCTGTTCGCGGGCGATGTCGTCGTAGTCGCGCTCGTCGACGACCCGTGCCAGCACGGCGTCGCGCTGCTCGGCCGGAAGGTCGGCGACGAGCGCGTTCAAGGGGTTGCCCTGCATCAGCGCGCTGAGCCGCGCCTCGGCCCGCTCCAGCTCCTCGTCCTGGAACTCGATCCGCGGCACGCCGAGCCGCTCGCGGGCGGCGAGCGCGCGGCGCTGCTTGCGGCGGTTCATCGCGAGCAGGTTGTTGGCGATCCCGAACAGCCAGGCGCGCGCCGGCTCCTGGCGCGGCTTGAAGCGGCGGCGGCCGGCGAAGGCGCCGGCGAAGACGTCGGCCGTGAGGTCGGCGGCGGTCTCGACGTCGCCGGTGCGCTGGCGCAGGTAGGCGAGCACCGCCTCGGCGTGCCGACGGTAGAACACGGCGAAGGCCTCGGCGTCGTGCACCGAGGCCTTCAGCAGCTCGTCGTCGGTGCGCTGGTCGGCTGGCATCTATCCACTACCTTGCCGATCGCACGCGGCTGTGACAGCTGGGCCGGAAAAGTGGTGCGTGTCCTGCCGGCACCCGGTGCGTTTGCCGTTACGGCGTGCCGCCGGCGCCTCCGCCCGCGCCTCCGCCGCCGCCCGCGACCGCGGCCACGTACGCCGCGACCGACGCGATCTCCGCGTCGTCGAGCCGCCCGCCGAAGGCCGGCATCGCGCCGCGCCCCTCGGTGACGGTGGTCTCGACGGTCGCCTCGTCCGGTCTCAGGTCGTCGAGGTTGGGGCCGACGGTGCCGCTCGCGTTCGCGTCGGCGAGCGTGTGGCAGCCGGCGCAGTTGGTCGTGAAGACCTCTCTGCCGGCCGCGACGTCGGCCGCTCCACCGCCTCCGCCGCCGGGCGCCGTCTCCTGCTCGCCGCCGCCGGCCCCGCCCTGCTCGGGCGCCTTGGCGGTCTGCTCGCCGCCCTCCGCCGGTCTGCCGGTCGCGCCGATGCGGTAGGCGACGATCTGCGCCCGCTGCCCTCTCCCCTGCGGGTAGCTGGCCGCGGTGATCAGCGTGTCGCCGGCGATCGCGACGGTCGCGTTGGTGCCGGCCGGCAGTCTCTCCTGCCAGACGACCTCGCCGGTGTCGACGTCGAGCGCGTGGAGCGTGCCGTCGAAGGTCGTCGTGAAGAGGAGGCTGTTGACGACCGTCGCGGCGCCGTAGACCGGCGTCGGGAATCTCTGCGTCCACTCGACGTCGCCGTTGTCGACCGCGAGCGCGACCAGCTGGCCTCTGCCGCCGGTCAGGTCGGTTCTGTGGCGCTCCTGCGTCTCGAAGCGGGTCGGCAGGTCGACGACCGGGACGTAGACGACGCCCTTCTGCACCGCCATCTGCGTCTCGACGCCGCCGAGCACGCCCGGGTAGACGGTCGCCGGCAGCTCCAGCCGCTCGTATCTGCCCGCGAGCGCGAGCTGGTTGTCTCTGTCGTGGCCGTTGTGGATGCCGACGCTTCTGCGCCACAGCATGTCGCCGTTGCCGGCGTCGAAGGCGAAGACCTGGCCGAGCTTGCCGGAGGCGAGGACGAAGGTGCGGCCGTCCTCCTCGGTCAGCACCGGCGGCAGGTGCAGGTCCCAGTCGTAGAGGCCGTGCGGGAGCACCTGCTGGTACCACTCGACCTCGCCGCTGGTCGCGTCCAGCTTCACGAGCGAGTTGGTGAAGAGGTTCGGGCCCGGCCGGCTCTGGCCCCACGGGAATCTCTCCGTGCCGGGCCACGGGCCCGGGTTGGCGACGGCGACGTACATGGCGCCCGCGTCGTCGAACGCGGGCGGATGCCACAGGCCACCGCCGGAGTTGATGTCGCGATGCTCCGGGCTCCAGAGGTCCTCGGGCACGGTCTTGAAGCGCCACAGCCGTCTGCCGGTCTCGGCGTCGAGCGCGTAGAGGATCCCGACGCCGTCGCCTCTGTAGAAGCCGCTGACGTTGCCGGGGACGGTCGAGATGTAGACGATCCCGTCCTTGAAGCCGGGCGCCATGTCGACGCCCTCGCGGTCGTTGCGCGTCAGTCTGAGACGCCAGATCTCCTCGCCGGTCGCCTGGTCGAGCGCGAAGGCGCCGTCGGCCGTGCCGCCGTAGACGCGGCCGTCGCCGACCGCGAGCCCGTTGGGGCCGACGGTCGGCGAGTCGAATCTGCGCGTCCACTTGACCTCGCCGGACTCGAGGTCGATCGCCTGGACGTTCGAGTCGAGGTCCTGCGCGTAGACGGTTCTGTCGACGACGATCGGCGTCGAGGCGTAGCCGCCGAAGGTGCCGGCGGCGGTGATCGGGACCGTCCACGCGACGCCGAGTCTGGAGACGGTCGCGACGTCGATCTCGCCCTGCACGTTGCGGGTGTTGGCGAGGTCGCCGTTGGGATGGGCCCACTCGCCCGCGGCGCTGCCGCCGGTCGGGCCGGCGACGAAGACCGTGCGGCTCGCGGTCGAGTCGTCGTCGCCCCCGCAGCCGGCCGCGAACAGGAGCGCCGCGACGAGCGCTCCTGCGGCGATGAGACGACTCGTGCCACCCTGAAGACGATCGCCCCATCCGACCATGCGTCCCTCCTCGGAGTACAACGACCCCTCGATCCTTCCCGATCGCCCAGCCCCTCACCCCTCCGCGGATCGGCCGCGCGAGGGCCGCGACTGGCGCCGCCGGCTGCGGGCCGCGCTGGCGATCGCGGCGGTCGCCGTCGCCGCGCTGGCCGGCTCGATCGGCGCGCTCGCGACCTTCCGCCAGGACGAGGCGCTGCCGGTCGCGACCGTCCGCCTGTCGGTCCAGCTCGACGAGCCGGGCGCGCTCGGCATCTACGTCCCGCTCGTCGACTGGGGCGTGCGCTTCGGCGCCGTGCGGCTGCCGGTGCAGCTGCGGATCGACGTGCGACGGGTCGACCGCGAGGCGGTCGAGCGGATCGCGCGCAACCGCCAGGTCGACGTCGACGCCGTGCGCGCCGCGGCGACCGACGCGATCAAGCGCTACCTGCGGGCGCTGATCGTCGTCGTGCTCGTCAGCGCGCTGCTCGCCGGCGTGGTCGTCGCCTTCGCGGTCCGCTCGCGCAGCGGGCCGCGGCTGCGCTGGCTGCTCGGCACCGCCGGCGGGACGGCGGTGCTCGCGACGGCGGCGGTCGCGCTGCTGCTGCCGCCGCGCGGCCCGCTCGACGACCCGACCTACTTCGCCCACGGCGCCGACATCCCGCAGGCGCTGCAGGCGGTCGAGACGGTCAACCGCTCGGTCGGGGCGCTCAGCGAGGAGCTCGACGCGCAGCTCGTCGGGCTGGCGCGGCTGATGATCGCCCCGGGCGAGCGCGGGGCGCTGCCGGCCGACGGGCCGCGGCTGACGCTCGTCTCCGACGTCCACAACAACGTGCTCGTGCTGCCGACCCTGGAGCGGGTCGCCGGCGGCCGGCCGCTGTTCATCGCCGGCGACCTGACCGACCGCGGCACGCCGCTGGAGACGAGCGTCACGCGCGAGATCGCCTCGATCGGCAGACCGACCGTCTTCGTCACCGGCAACCACGACTCCGAGACGCTGGAGCGGGCGCTCGCGCGGGCGGGCGCGGTCGTGCTGACGCGCTGGGGCCGGCTGCGCGCGGACGGCTCGTTCGGGCCGATGGCCGTCGACGTCGCCGGGCTGCGGGTGGCCGGCTACGACGACCCGTTCACGCGCCGCGAGCCCGGCAGGGAGAGAGGGACACGGCCGGAGCCGCGCACGAGCGAGCAGCAGGAGGAGGAGTTCGCCGCCTGGTTCGCCGCGATCGAGGACCGCGTCGACGTCGTGATCGTGCACGAGCCGTCGCTGGTCGAGCCGGTGCTGAGACGCCTGGCCGACGACCCGCCAGACCACCAGATCGCCTTCCTCGTCGGCCACACGCACACGCAGGATTTGCGCGCCCAGCGCAACGTGCTGCTGCTCAACGGCGGCACCGCGGGCGGCGGCGGGACGGGCAACCTCGACGAGAACCAGCCGATCGGCCTCGCCCAGCTGCGCTACGCGCGCGACCCGTTCGCCCCGCTCGCCGCCGACCTCGTCACCGTCGACCCCGGCAACGGCGACGCGACCGCGCGCCACGAGCGCCTCGACCTGGCGTCGGCGACCGCGCCGGCGGACGAGGATGACGGCGACGGGAACGGAGGCGGCTCGGAGGAGGCGGGCCGGTCCGGCGGCGGGGAGCGCGGCGGGAGCGGCTCCGCGGGCGCCGGCGGTCGGACCGGCGGCGCGAGCGAGGACGAAGCGGGCGACGGCGGCGGCGACGAGCGCGGGCTCGGCCGCGAGCCGGCCGGCGCGGGCGCCGGCCCGCCGGGTTGAGGCCGGGCGCGCGAGCCGGCGCGGGCGGCGGCGCGCGGGGGTAGGGTCGCGGACATGGCCGGCACGCCACCTCTCGGCGCCCCGCCCGCGGTCCGCCGCGCGACCGCGGCCGACCTTCCGGCGCTGGCGCGGACGCTCGCGCGCGCCTTCCAGGACGATCCGATCGCCTGCTGGTCGTGCCGCCCCGACGCGCTCCGCAGCCGGATGCTGGAGCGGTTCTACGCGGTCCGCCTGCGGCAGGTTCTGCGCCATGACGAGATCTGGGTCGAGCAGGGGCTCGGGGGCGGCGCGCTGTGGCTGCCGCCCGACCGCTGGCGCACGACGGCACGCGAGGAGGCTGCGCTGGCGCGCTGCATGCTCCATCCGCGGCTGCTGCCGCGGATGCCGATGGTGAGCTGGGGCTTCACCGGCATCGAGCGCCGCCATCCGGCCGCGCCGCCGCACTGGTACCTCGCGGTGCTCGGGACCGATCCTGCGGCGCAGGGCCGCGGCATCGGGTCGGCGCTGCTGCGGGCCGTCCTCGACCGCTGCGACGAGGACGGCGTCGCCGCGTACCTCGAGTCGTCGAAGGAGGCCAACGTCGCCTTCTACGCCCGCCACGGCTTCCGCGTCACCGACGTCGTCGCGCTCCCACGCGGCCCGCACGCGTGGCTGATGTGGCGCGAGCCGCGGTAGGCGCGGCGGCGCGGGAACGGCGGCGTGCGGCATGCGACGGCGGCGTCTCGCGTGCGACGGCGTTGCGGCAGATGGAACGACGGCGTTCCGCGTGCGACGGCGGCGTCTCGCGTGCGACGGCGTTGCGGCAGATGGAACGATGGCGTGCGGCACGAGACGATGGTGCGGCGGCCGCTGTCGACGGCGTGCGGCACGAAACGACGGTCCGGCGGCCGCTATCGTCGGCCGGCATGACCGCACCGCTGATCGCGCTCGCCACCTGTGAGGAGCTGCCCGACCTCGACCCCGACGACCGCCTGCTCGCCGACGCGCTGCGCGCGCTCGACGCGGAGGTCGCGGCGCCGGTCTGGGACGACCCGGCCGTCGAATGGGGCGCGTTCGACCTCGTGCTCGTCCGCTCGCCGTGGGACTACCACCTCAAGCGCGCCGCGTTCGTCGCGTGGGCCAAGGAGGTCGCGGGCGTCACGGCGCTGCGCAACCCGGCGGACGTAATCGGCTGGAACACCGACAAGACCTATCTGCGAACGCTGGCGGAGCGCGGCGTCGAGACCGTCCCGACGATCTGGCTGCCGCACGGCGAGCCGGCGCCCGCGCTCGCCGAGCTGCTGGCCGAGCGCGGCTGGGCCGGGCGCGAGGCTATCGTCAAGCCGACGATCGGGCTTGGCTCCTCCGGCCTGATGCGGGTGCCGGCCGGCGATCCGGCCGGCGACGGCGCCGCCCACCTGCGCGGCCTGCTCGCCGACGGCGACGCGATGGTCCAGCCGTTCCTGCCCTCGCTGGAGCGCGAGGGCGAGCTGTCGCTCCTCTTCTGCGACGGCGAGCTGAGCCATGCGGTGCGCAAGCGCCCGCCGGCCGGCGAGTTCCGCGTCCAGCCGAACTTCGGCGCCGTCGCCGAGGCTGCGCGGCCGACCGCCGAGCAGGTCGAGCTGGCGCGGCGGACGCTGGCGGCCGCGAGCGACGTGCCGCCGCTGTACGGACGCGTCGACCTCGTCGCCGGCGACGACGACCAGCCGCTCGTGATGGAGCTGGAGCTGGTCGAGCCGACGCTCTACCTCGCGGCCGCGCCCGGCGCCGCGGAGCGCTTCGCCCGCGCGGTGCTCGACGCGGCCCGCGCTGCGGCGGCCGCCGCACAGGCGTAGCGCGCGGCCGCACAGGCGTAGCGCGCGGCCGCACAGGCGTAGCGCGCGGCCGCACAGGCGTAGCGCGCGGCCGCACAGGCGTAGCCGCCGCCGCGCCGCCTGGCCCCGCCGCGCGGCGCCCGTGACGCACGCCGCGCGATCCCGCGCCGCGGCGGCGCCGCTGGCGTGCAGCGCCGCCGCGCGCCGAACGAATCTCGTGTCATGTGGAACGGCGCTGTCGCACGAGCGACGGCGCCGTTCCAGCTGGAACCGATCAGTGCGTTCCGGCGAGGGCGCCGAAGCCGCGGAACGTCGGCGTGTGGACCCAGTCCTCGTCGGTCTCGCGCAGGACCATCAGCCCGGTGACGCCGAGGCCGACGCAGAGGCAGGCGGCGCCGATCACCACCAGCAGCTCGCTCGCGAGCGGGAAGCCGATCGTGGCGCAGACCCCGCCGACGGCGATCAGGAGGGCGATGACGGGATTGACGGCGTCGATCATCGCGAGGCCGCCGGCGAGCAGCAGCAAGCCGATCGCGACGCCGAGGGCGCCGAGCGTGAACGGGATCCAGATCCCGGCCGTGTCGTTGACGCGGTCGAGCAGCAGGACCATCTGGACCGGCGCGCCGCCCTGCGTCATCTGCCACGCGACGAGGCCGATCGCGACGCTGCCGACCGAGGCGAGGATCCCGACGAGCGCGGCGCCGGCGCCCAACGTCGACATCCACATCTGTCTCTCGCGCAGCATGTGCGCGAGGCCGAGCACCGCCGGCACCGCGAGCGCGAGCGCCGCGAGCAACAGCGCCGAGGCGATGTACCAGCGGTCGGGGGAGTCGGCGATCGCCGCCAGCTGCGTCGCCTCGTTCGTGCTCAGGTCGGGCATCACGATCGCCGCGATCAACAGCATCACCGGCGCCGCGACCATGCACGTCCCCGCGATCAGGCGGTTGACGTGATCGACTCTGCTCATCATGGGCACCTCCTCCGTCGAGGGCTTCGGACGCGCCCGCCGGGGCAGCCGCCGCGCCGCTCGCGACGGCGACGGGCTTGTGACGAACGATACGCGCTGTGCGCCGATTCGTTACGCCCGCGCGTCCGGCTCACCGCCCGCGCCGCCCCAACCGCCGCCCTCCGCGCGCCCGCTCGCCTCCGGCAGCGTGCCGGTCGGGGAGGCCGTGACATGGCGCAGCTTGTCGGGGTTGCGCACCGCGTCGATCGCGACGATCCGCCCGCGGTCGACCGTCAGCGAGATCACCGTCTTCACGTCGCCGTCGGAGAGCACGATGCCCGGGAGGCCGTTGACGTCGGCCAGCCCGCCCCGCGCGCCGCCGCCGGCCCGCTCGTTGACGCGCGAGAACGACACGAGCAGCTCCGCGACGTGCTCGGCGCCGTGGTGCGGGACGCGCGCGGCGGCGACCTTGCCGCCGCCGTCGGAGCGGAAGGTGACGTCGGGGTCGAGCATCCGCAGCAGGCCGTCGACGTCGCCGGCGGCCCACGCCTCCGCGAAGGCTGCGACGACGCGTGCGTGCTCCTCGCGTGAGGCGGGAAAGCGCGGCGTGCCCTCGTCGACGTGGCGGCGGGCGCGCGCCGCGAGCTGCCGGACGGCGGCCGGCGTGCGCCCGACGACCTCGGAGACCTCCTGGAAGGGCAGCCCGAAGACGTCGTGCAACACGAACGCGGTCCGCTCGGCCGGCGACAGCCGCTCGAGCACGACCAGCAGCGCCGTCGTCACCTGCTCGTCGAGCGTCACGCGGTCGGCCGGGTCGCTGCCGAGCGCCCGCGTCTCGGCGGCCGAGGCGACCGGGCCGAAGGCCGCGTCCGCGCCGGCCGCCTCGACGATCGGCTCCGGCAGCCACGGGCCGACGTACCGCTCGCGGCGGACGCGCGCCGTGCCGAGCGCGTCGAGCGCGAGCCGGCCGACGACCGTCGTCAGCCATGCTCTGAGGTCGCCGATCGCCGCGGCGTCGGCCCGCTGCAGGCGCAGCCAGGCGTCCTGCACGACGTCGTCGGCCTCGGCGACGCTGCCGAGCGTGCCGTACGCGAGCCGGCGCAGATACGGGCGCTCCGCCTCGAAGGCGGCGGCGAGCTGCTCGTCCGATCGCGTGCTCATCGCGCCACCGACTCTCTCACGTCCGCTGCCCGCGCGGCCGGCCGGTCGCCCGCCAGCCACTGCGCGAAGGTCGGCCCCTCGACGGCGGCGCCGCGCGCCGCCAGCTCGGCGACCACCAACCCGCCCAGGTCACCCGTCCCTCCGACGACTGCCGCTTTCATCGTTCCGTCACCTCGTATCGCCACCGTCGCTCGCGGCGGCCTGCCGCGACGCGCCGATTCCATCGTTCTGCCCGTTGACGGGACAGCCGTCGCGGATGTGACACGAGGGACGGCGGGGCCCGAGCGGTCGCTCGGCGGCGGGCGGCCCCGGTTCGGCCGCCCGCCTCCTCGATCCCCGTCCCCGCCCGTCGGCTCGTGGGTGCGCGGCGCTGGCGCCGCGCGATCAGCTCTTCGTCGTCGCGCCCTCGACCGGTGCCGCGCCGACTGCCGCGGCGCTCGCGCTCGTCGTGCCGGCAGCCGCATCGCAGGAGCACGCAGCGGCCGTCGCCGCGTCCGGCGACGGACGTTGGTCGGCCCATTCCTCGACCGCCTCCAGCTGGGCCGCGAGCGCGAGCAGGAACGGCTCGGAGTCGGCCGGGCCGAGCAGCTGCGCGCCGACCGGCAGCCCGCGATCGGTGCGGCCGGCGGGCACGTTGACGCCCGGCCAGCCGAGCACGTTCCACGGCCAGGCGTACGGGCAGGCGCCGACCATCACCTTGTCGGTGTCCCAGTTGCCCAGTCCGTCGATCGCGCCGATCCGCGGCGGCGGCTGCGCCGTCGTCGGCGCGAGGATCACGTCGAATCTGCGGAAGATCGCGCCGACGCGGCGCTGGAAGAGCCGTTCGAGGCCGCGCGCGACGCCGAGCAGCGGTCGCAGCCGCCGGCCGACGCCGATCGCGTGACGCGTACGCGGGTCGAGCAGCTCCGCGTCCTCGACGTTGCGCTCCGCCCAGGCATCGAGCCCGCCCGTCGCCCGCGGCATGAAGCTGGCGCCGATCAGCCCGTACGCCGGATCGGCGATCTCGACGTCGTGCCCGAGCCCGGCCAGCACGCCGGCGAGCCGGATCACCCGCGCCCGCACCGCCGGGTCGAGCGTCGCCGGCGCGGCGCTGAACGGGATCCGCAGCGACAGCGCGATCCGCAGCCGCCCGGGGTCGCGGCCGGCCGCGCGCAGGTACGCCTCCGGCGGCAGCGGCGGGCGATGGAGGTCGGCGCCGTGGCTGCCGCTGAGCGCGTCCATCAGCAGCGCCGCGTCGGCGACCGTCCGCGTCAGCGGGCCGATCACGGTCAGGCCATTGAAGGGGTCGCGTTCGGGCCACGGCGAGATCCGGCCGCGCTGCGGCTTGAGCCCGACGAGGTGGGTCCACGCGGCCGGGATCCGGACCGAGCCGGCGCCGTCGGAGCCGAGCGCCGCCGGCACGAGGCCGGCCGCCACCGCCGCCGCCGAGCCGCCCGACGAGCCGCCGGGCGTGTGGCCGAGCGCCCACGGGTTGCGCGTCGCGCCGAAGGCCGGCCCCTCGGTGAACGGCCACTGCCCAAGCTCTGGCGTCGTCGTCTTGCCGACGACGATCGCGCCCGCCGCGCGCAGCCGGCGCGCGACCTCGCCATCGGCGGTCCGCGGCGCGAAGGCGCCCCGGCAGCCGAACGGCGTCGCCTCGCCCGCGAGGTCCATGTCGTCCTTGACCGCGATCGGGACGCCGAGCAGCGGAAGCCGCTCGCCCGCGGCCCGGCGCCGGTCGGCCTCATCGGCCTCGCGCAGCGCCGCCTCGTGGCGCACGCAGCGGAAGGCGTTGAGCAGCGGCTGCGCGGCGTCGATGCGCGCCAGCGACAGCTCGACCAGCTCGCGGGCGGAGAGGTCGCCGCCGGCGACGAGCGCCGCCAGCGTCCCGACGCCGGCGAAGGCGAGCTCGTCCTGTTTCGTGCCCGGTTCCACGTCCATGGTGCCTCCCGCTCGCGTGCCCCGCCTCGTTCGTTCGAACGAACGATACGTGCTCGCAGTATGCTCCGCCACCATCGACCGAACGGATCGCATGAGCGAGGGCAACCACTTCAGCGCCGGCGACGGCGTCGACGATGCCGCCGACGACGGTCGCGCAGCGAGCACGGTCGCCGCGACGGCGACCCCGGCCGCGCCGGCCGAGCAGCAGCCGACCGCGACGAGGGACCGCATCCTGCAGGCGACGCTGCGCGTCGTCGCGGCCGAGGGGATCGGCGCGGTCACCAACCGGCGGGTGGCGGCCGAGGCCGGCGTGGCGCTCGGGTCGCTCACGTACCACTTCCCCAGCCAGACGGCGCTCCTGCGCGACAGCCTGCTGCGCTACGTCGAGACGGAGGTGGCGCGGATCAGGGCGATCGCCGAGCAGCTGCGGGCGACCGAGCCGACGCCCGAGCAGGTCGCCGCGGCGGTCGAGCAGCTGCTCGACTCCGACCCGACGCGCCCCGGCGAGGTCGCCGAGCTGGAGCTGCACCTGGAGGCGTCGCGCGATCCGGAGCTGCAGGAGGCCTCGGCGCGCTGCTTCGCCGCCTACGAGGACTTCGCCGCGGCGGTGCTCGAGGCGCTCGATGTCCCCGAGCCGACCCGCCACGCGAGAACGGTCGTCGCCGTCCTCGTCGGGCTCACGATGCGGCGGCTGGGAACCGGCGCGCAGGACGCGCGCGGCACGGCCGACGCGCTGATGACGATCGTGCGCGGCGCGCAGGCCGACTGAGACGCGATCGCCCGTACGGCCCCGGCCCGACCTTGCCCCGGCCCACCCCTGCCCCGGCCCGCCCTCGGAAGAGGGGGATCGGGCTGGGCGCCGGCGTGCCCCCCCGGGTGCACCGGCGCCCAGCCCTGGTGTTCTAAGGAGGAGAGATTTAGAACGCCCTGGATGATGCGCGCTGACCAGTTCGATGTGGTTGGCCAGATGGCGAAGGTTTCGCCGCAGACCTCCACCGAACGGCCTCCCGACGCGCGCGAAAGTCCCCGGGGCCAGAGGAGCCGACGGGACTGGACGAGCGGGGCGCGGAGCGGAGGCGAAATGCGCCCCCCTCCATCTTTAGCTGGCGGATCTCCACCTTAAGCTTGTAGCCACCAATGCGAACATACGTTCGTGAACAGCACCGGCTCAGACACCCCTCCCTACGTGATCTTTCGCCAGGCGCTCGACGCCGGCGACCTCGCCCGCATCCGCTCGCTCGCCGCGGCGATGCCGCGGATCAGCCTTCAGGACGCGCTGCGCATCTGCCTGCTGATGCGCGATCACGACGGGTACGAGCGGGCCGCGATCCGCTGGGTGGGACGTTTCGCGCTCGAGGCGCGCACCGTGGCGATCGAGGATCTGCAGGCCGCCGCGGCCGCGCTCGACGCGCTGCCCGACCGTCCCGACGCGGCGATGGAACAGCTCCTCCGCGTGTGTGCGCGGTGCGGCGTGACGTAGCTCGCTCAGCTGCCCGGCAGATAGGTGAGAAGGACGACGCCGGAGTCGAACCGCCTGACGTCGGCGAGCCGCATCCGCACCGTGCCGCGGTCTCCCAGCACGTGGACGTTCCCCTTGCCCCAGACGAGCGGATTGACGTAGATCTCGTACTCGTCGATCAGCCCCTGCTGGGCGAGGGCGTAGGCGAACTCGCCGCTCCCGTGCATGAAGAGGTCGCCGGCGACCTCGCGCTTCAGCCGCGGGAGCGCGTCCGCGAGGTCGCCTTCGAGCACGGTCGCGTTCCTCGAACGAGCACGCGCCGTGGCCTCCGTCCGCCTGCACCCAGTCGCCGACCGGGTCGACGACGCCGTCGAGCGTCGCCTGGGTGGTTGCGATCAGCTTTCCCATCAGATCTCCTTCGATTCGCGTTCGCTTGCGCAGCCCTGGCAGTCAGACGAACGCAGGAGCGCCGACTCATCGGTCGAGCAGCGTGAAACACAAACGTCGCAGGTGCAACATTTTTGTTTCACCTGCTACCGTTCTGTTCCATGTCCGTCGCCGAGACCGAACTGCTCGACACCGTCGCCCGCGTGCTCGCCCGGGAGCCGGGCTCCTCGATGCAGGAGATCGCGACCGCCGCCGGGGTCAGCCGCACGACGCTCCACCGTGCCTTCGGCGACCGCGCGACGCTCGTCGAGCGCGTCAGCGCGCACGTGCTGGGCGACTGCGCCCGCCTCTTCGACGAGGCCGGGATCGACGACGGGCCGGTGCTGGAGGCGTTCGACCGCCTGATCGAGGCGACGCTCCCGCTGGCCAAGGCGTACGCGCTGCTGTTCGCCGAGCCGGACGTCTACCGCATCACAAGACTGGTCGAGGAGATCAGAACGCAGGACGAGCGCTTCGAGCGGTACTTCGCGCGCGGCCAGGCCGCCGGCGTCTTCCGCCCCGACCTCCCGCCCCGCTGGCTGGTCTACTCGGTCGGCTCGCAGCTGACCGCCGTCTGGTGGGCGATCGACGACGGCTTCGTCGGCACGCGCGACGCGGCGCGGCTGGTGCGCGCCACCGTGCTCGGCGGGATCGCCGCGCACGCCGTCACCGACGACCCGTCGCTCGGAAGCTGGACGAAGCCGTGACGACCGCGCTCCGCCCGGGCGGGCGCTGGACGGTCCTCGGCGTCATCTGCGCGGCGATCCTCGTCGTCGTGATCGACGTGACGGTCCTCCACGTCGCGGCCCCCGCGATGACCGAGGAGCTGAAGCCCTCCGCCGTCGCGCTGCTGTGGATCATCGACGTCTATCCGCTCGTCGTCGCGCCGCTGCTGGTCGCCTCCGGCGCCCTTGGCGACCGCTTCGGCCGCAAGCGGATCCTGCTCGCCGGCCTCGTCGTCTTCGGCATCTCCTCGGCGCTGGCGGCGGTCGCCTGGACGCCCGGCATCCTGATCGCCGCCCGCGCGGTCATGGGCGTCGGCGGGGCGATGATCCTGCCGGCCTCGATGGCGATCGTCCGCGACGTCTTCGAGGACCGCGACGAGCGCCGCACCGCCGTCGGCATCTGGAGCGCGACGATGGCCGGCGGCGCCGCCCTCGGCCCGCTCGTCGGCGGCTTCCTCGTCGAGCACTTCTCGTGGCACGCCGTCTTCCTCATCAACATCCCGGTCGTGCTGCTCGTGCTGCCGTTCGGGCTGCGGCTGCTGCCCGAGAGCCGCGCCGCCGAGCCGCCGCCGTGGGACACGCTCGCGGTCGTGCTCGCAGGCGTCGGCATCCTTGGCGTCGCCTTCGGCCTCAAGGAGGGCGCGCGCCACGGCTTCGTCGACCCGCTCGTGCTCGGCGTGCTCGCCGCCGCGGCCGCGTCGCTGACCTGGTTCGTGCGCCGTCAGCTCGCGCGGCGCGAGCCGCTGCTCGACGTGCGCCTCTTCGGCGACCGCGCCTTCGCGGTCGCGGTCGGCTGCGTGATGCTGGCGATGTTCGGCCTCGTCGGCCTGGAGCTGCTGTTCGCGCAGTACCTGCAGCTGGTGCTCGGCCTCGAGCCGCTGGCGGCGAGCGTGCGGCTGCTGCCGCTGATGCTCGCGAGCCTCGCCGGCGGGCTGCTCGCGGCGCCGCTGCTGCGGCGCGCCGGCACCCGCGCGACGATCACGGGCGGCCTGCTGCTGACGACGGTCGCGGTGGTGCCGATGCTCTCGCTCGGGGTCGCCGACCAGTACCTGCTGCTGGCGCTCCCGTTCGTCGCGCTCGGCTTCGGCCTCGAGGTCGCGCTCGTCGCCGCCAACGACGTGATCATCTCCGCCGTCCCGGCCGAGCGTGCCGGCAACGCCGCGTCGATCGAGGAGACCGCGTACGAGCTCGGCGGCGGGCTCGGCGTCGCGGTGCTCGGCTCGATCGCCACCGCCGTCTACAGCGGCGCGCTGACCACCGTGCCGGGCGTCGGCGAGAGCGGGATGGCCGCCGCCGACGAGTCGCTCGGGCGCGCCGTCGAGGTCGCCGCCGGCCTGCCCGCCGCCGCCGGCGCCGCGCTCCTCGGCGTCGCGCGCGAGGCGTTCGTCGACGGCCTCCATGTCGTGCTGCTCGTCAGCTTCGGCCTGCTCGCGGCGAGCGCCCTGCTCGCGGCGATCGTGCTGCGCCGGGGCACCAGAGAGGCCGACGGCGGCGACCGGACGCCCGGCGGCGCGACCACGCCCGGCGCCACCAGCCACGCGGCGCCAGCCGGCGTGCAGGCGGCCGGCGCCCCCGGCGACGCGACGGCGCTCAACGCTGCCGCCGGCGCGTCGGCGCCCAAGGCCGCCCCCGTTTCCGTCGAGCCGATCGGCGGCGGCGCACCCTAGCTCGCCGCGACCGTCGATCCGTGTCCCGATGTGGGACGCAGATCGCCGGTCATGCGCGCTGCGGATGCTGGAGCGCCGCGTGAGCCCGGCGGCGGGATGCGCGGCGCGGGCGGCTTTCGGGCATGGTCGAGGCGTGGAGGTCCATGCGCGCCGCACGATCGCCGCCCCGCCGGAGCGGATCTTCGCCTTCCTGGAGGCGATCGACCGCCATTGGGAGCTGCTCGGCCGGCGCCTGGAGCCGCTGCGCGGCTACGACGGCCGCCGCTCCCGCGCGCGGCTGCGCGGCCCGCTGGGGATCCGCCGCACGCTCTGGATCGAGCTCTCCGAGCTGCGCGCGCCGCAGTCGCTGACCGGCCGCGTCGAGGCGGGCGGCGGCCGCACGGTCGGGACGGTCCGGTGGGATGTGCGGCCGGTCGCCGCGAGCACGGCGACGACCGTCGTGCTGACGGCCCGCACCGACGTCGCCGGGCCGCTCGACCGGCTGCTGCTGCTCGCCGGCGGCCGGCGCTGGCTGCGGCAGTCGCTGGAGCTGGTGCTGGCGCGGCTCGACGCGCGCGTCGGCGGCGCGGATCGGTAGCGCTCGCAGGCGATGCCGTCGTCGTCGGCAGACGGCGCGCGATCGCGCTCGCATGGGCGGCGAGGAGCGGCGATGATGGCGCCATCCTCTCCTCGATCCTGATCGGCCTCGGCGGTCTCCTGATCGTGCTGCTCGTCCGCGTCGCGGCGGACCGCAGCGGACTGCCGGCGGCGGTGCTGTTCGTGCTCGCCGGCTCGGCGCTCGCCCTCCTGCCGGTGCCGACCGCCCCGCTCGATCCCGACGTCGTGCTCCAGCTGGTGATCCCGCCGCTGCTGTACGCCGCCGCGCTCAACGCGAGCCTCTTCGAGATCCGCTCCAACCTGCGCCGGATCGCGTCGCTGTCGGTCGGGCTGGTACTGATGACGGGGCTCGCGGTCGGCGTGGCGCTCGACCTCGTCGTCGCCGAGCTGAGCTTCGCGGCGGCGCTGGCGCTCGGCGCGGCGGTCGCGCCGCCCGACCCGGTCGCGGCGCTGGCGATCGGCCGGCGGGCGAGACTGCCGTCGCGGCTCACGACGCTGATCGAGGGCGAGGGTCTGCTCAACGACGCGACGGCGCTGACGCTGTACGGGATCGCCGTGACCGCGGTCGCGGCCGGCGGCGACGTCTCGGTGCCGGAGGGCGTCGGCAGGTTCCTCTTCGCCGTCGCCGGCGGGCTCGCGGCGGGCGTGCTCGTCGCGTGGGTCGTGCGCGCGAGCCGCCGGCATCTCGACGACCCGCTGCTGGAGAACGCGCTCTCGCTCGCGACGCCGTTCGCCGCCTACGCGCTCGCCGAGTCGGTCGACGCGTCGGGCGTGCTCGCCGTCGTGATCGCGGGGCTGTGGCTCGGCCACCAGTCGCCGCTGATCGAGTCGGGCGCCAGCCGCCTGCAGACGCGCGCCGTCTGGCGACTGATCGAGTTCGTGCTGGAGGGCTACGTCTTCCTGCTGATCGGCCAGCAGCTGCCGGACGTGATCGCCGACCTCGACCGCTACCCGACGAGCACCGTCGTCACCGCCGCCGGCGCGACCGTCGCCGTCGTGCTGCTGGTGCGGCCGCTGTGGCTGCTCGGGCTGCGCGGCGAGACGCTCGACCCGGACGGGAGGCCGCTGTCGCTGCGCGACGTCGTCGCGCTGTCGTGGTCGGGCACACGCGGGGTCATCACGCTCGCGACCGCCGCCGCGCTCCCGCTCGCCTTCCCCGACCGCCACCTGCTGCTGTTCTGCGCCTACCTCGTCGTGCTCGTGACGCTCGTCGGGCAGGGGCTGACGTTCGCGCCGCTGCTGCGCGCGCTGAAGCTGAGAGCGGCCGACGCCGACGAGCGCCGCGTCCGCGCCGAGGCGCGCCTCGCCGCGGTCGACGCCGGCCGCGAGCGGATCGACGAGGTGATCGAGGAGCAGCAGCTGCCCGAGGACGCGGCGCGGCGCGTCCGGCAGCTCTACGAGGGCCGCCGGACCGTCGCCGAGCAGCGCCTCGTGCGCACCCGCGAGCGGCTCGACGCGCTCGACGACGCCGACGAGGACGCGGTCGAGCGGCTGTCGAGCGCAGTCGAGGCGGTCGGCGCGCTGCGACGGGCCGCGCTCGACGCCGAGCGCGAGGAGCTGGTCCGCTGGCGCGACGCGGGCCGCCTGCCGGAGTCGAGCCTGCGCGCGCTGCTGCGCGAGCTCGACCACCAGGAGGGCCTGCTGTCGGGCGGCGGCGGAGCGTGAACGGCGCGGTTCGCTCGCCCGAGCGCTCGTAGACGATCAGGCGTGGGACGCGGCCGCGCCGGCTCAGCCCGGCGCCAGCCGCACGCCGGCCTCAGCCCGGCGCAGCCGCGCGACCGCCTCGACCTCGACCGGGACGCCGAGCGGGAGGCTGGCGACGCCGATCGCGCTGCGGGCGTGACGGCCGCGGTCGCCGAGCAGCTCGTGGATCAGCTCGGAGGCGCCGTTGGCGACCTGCGGCTGCTGCGTGAAGCCGGGGGCGCTCGCGACGAAGACGGTCAGCTTCACCATCGTCACGCGGCCGAGGTCGCCGTCGGCGGCGGCCTTCAGCTGCGCGAGCACGTGCGCGGCGCAGCGGCGGGCGCAGGCGACGCCGTCCGCGACGTCGGCCTCGCGCTCCAGCCGACCGGTGCGCAGCACCGCGCCGTCGTCGTCGAACGGCACCTGGCCGGAGACGTGGAGCGTCCCGTCGCCGCCCGGCGCGACCGGCAGGTGCCAGGCGGTCGCCGGGCCGGAGGCGCGCGGCAGCTCGGTCTCCGCTGATCTGCTCATCTCATCGCTCCTGTCGTGTCGATCTGGAAGGTGGCCGGGTCGACCGCGGCCGGCGCGTTCGCGCGCGGGAGGCGGTGCGGGTCGGCCGGGCAGCAGCCGGGCGTGTCGACCTCGATCGCCGCCGCGGTCACCTCGCCGTACGGCGCGCGCCAGGCGACGGCGCCCTTGACCGCGATCGCGGAGGCGGCGGCGGGGTCGACGCCGTTGGCGGTCAGCTGCTCGATGTGGAACGGCGGCGTCGCCTCCGACATCGCGACGATGGTCACGCCCTCGACGTCGAGCACCGCCGTCTCCCCCATCGAGAAGCGCTGCCCGGTCATGTAGCTGCCGCCGCTCGTGTAGCGGCCGTCGCCGAGCCGCACGACCCGCGCGCTCACCGGCACCGGCGGCCCGTGGAGGTCGTCGGCGTGACCGCCGAGGGCGACCTCGACCGTCGCGCCCGCGCCCGCGGCGCGCGCCGCCGCGACCGCTGCGCGGTCGACGAGCAGGACGACCGCGCCCGCGACCCGCTGCGCGACCAGCTCCGCCAGCAGCGCCGTCCCGTCGCCGGGCGCGCCGCCGCCGACGTTGTCGGCGAGGTCGGCGAGCACGACCGGGCGCGTCCCGGCCGCGATCAGCCCGCGCGCCTTCGCGACCGCCGCCGCCGGGTCGTCGCGCGCGGTCGCGAACGCGCCGAGGTGGGCCTCGATGTCGGCGAGCGTCTCGGCGACGACCCGCCGCGCGGCGGCGAGCGGGTCGGCCGCCGCGGATTCGGCGCCGCCGCCGGCCGCGGCCGCGAGCGGGTCGGCCGCCGCGGAATCGGCGCCGCCACCGCTCGCGGCCGGCACGTCGGCGAGCGTGGGCTCGCGACCGGGCGCATCCGCCCGCGGCAGCGCCGCCGTCGCCGTCACGCTGAAGCCGCAGCGCGCGACGTCGCTGTACGGGAAGCCCGGCAGCAGCGAGATCCGCGCCACGCCCGGCGCCGCCGCCGCGCGCGCCTCGGCGCGCTCGATCAGGCCGGCCATCGGCTCCGACGCCGTCCCCTGCGCGACCGGCGAGGTCAGGTGCGGCAGCTTGCCGAGCACCGTCGCGAGCCGCTCGCCGCCGAGCGCGCGGGCCAGCAGCGCGGCCGCTTCCTCCCCGCACTCGCGCATGTCGACGTGCGGGTAGGTGCGGTAGCCGACGATCGCGTCGCAGAGCGCGACGGCCCGCGCCGAGGGGTTGGCGTGGAGGTCGAGGACGGCGGCGATCGGCACCGCCGCGCCGAAGCGGGCGCGGATCCGCGCGAGCGTCTCGGCCTCCATGTCCTCCGCGCCCTCGCAGACCATCGCGCCGTGGAGGTTGACGAGCACCCCGTCGACCTCCGGCGCCGCCGCGAGCGCCCGCTCCAGCCGCGCCAGCAGCGCGGCCGTCGTCGCCGCGTCGGGCGGCGCCGCCGGCCACGCGCCGGCGGAGAAGAGCCCGATCGGGACGAGCGGGCCGCCGGCCTCGGCGCCAGGCCAGGCCGCGGCGCCGCCGCCCTCCGCGCCCGGCCCGGCCGCTGCGCCGCCGTCGGTCGCAGCGGAAGCGGGCGGCGCGGCCCCGCCGCCGCCCGCCGCCGCCAGCCCGTCGAGGAAGCCGCCGATCACCGAGCCGGTCCCGCGGTGATGGTCGAGCACCGCTGCGCCGTCGAGCAGCTCGAACGCCTCGAAGGCGGCGAGCGTCGTCGCCCCCGGCGCGTAGGTGTTGGTCTCCTGCCACATCCCGACGATCGCGACGCGGCCGCCGGCGCCGCCGCCCGCCGAAGCGGGCACGGCGCCGGAGTGGTCGTGCGCACGGTCGGCCATCCCGCTCACAGGATCCCGTACCGCGCGAAGGCGTCGGAGGCCTTCATCCCGTTGGCGAGGTCGCGGCGCATGTGGTTCTCGCCGCCGACCTTCTCCAACGCCAGCGCGACGACCTCCCGCTCGAGCGCCGACGGCACCACGACGGTGCCGTCTGCGTCGGCGACGACGAGGTCGCCGCTCTCGATCCGCACGCCGCCGCACTCGACCGGCTCGTCGATCGCGACGACCTCGTCGCGCGCGAGCGAGTCGGCCGGGCTGGCGCCGCGCGCGAGCGTCGGGAAGCCGAGCCGGTTCAGCTCGCGCACGTCGCGCGTGCCGCCGTCGACGACCGCGCCGCGGCCGCCGGCGGCCTGCACCGCGGTCGCGAGCAGGCCGCCGAACAGCCCTGAGGAGACGCGCCCGCCGCCGGCGAGCACGAGCACGTCGCCGCCCTCCATCGCGTCGATCATCCGCAGCAGCAGCGCGTACGGCTCCGCGGGCCGCTCGGAGACGGGGACGGCGCGCGCGGTGCGCGCGCGTCCCACGAGCGTCCAGTCGCCGGCGACGACCGGCGTCAGGCCCGGCGCCAGCACGCGGTCGCGCCTGCCGAGCCCGTCGAGCACGTCGGAGACGACGGCCGCGTAGAGGCGGCCGGCGAGCGCCTCATAGTACGAGGCGCCCTCCGTGCGATCGATCTCCGCGCCCGTCATCCCGGGATCTGGACGTGCAGCGTCCGGCCCGCTCTGACGTTCTTGACGACGTGGCGTCTGCCGCTCCACGGCGCGATCACCTCGACGTCGACCTTTCTGCGCGCGCCGAGCCCGACGTGGACCGTGTGCAGCATCCCGCCGGCGTAGCTCTCGGTCGAGGAGACCTCGCGGCTGAAGTAGAGCGCGCCGCGCGGCCGCGGCCCTCTGCCTCTGCCATGCGGTCTGCCGCTGCCCTCGTAGACGTTGACGACGGCGCCGAAGGCGCGGCCGGTCGGCCCGACCTCTACCTCGATCGAGTTGCCGCCGCTGGTCGTGTTCTCGAAGTAGCGCGACGGCAGCTCCGGGAACCACTCGGCGACGAACAGGTCGACGTCGCCGTCGCGGTCGAAGTCGCCGTTGACGCCGGTCGGCCAGTAGCGCTTTATTCTCGCGTTCTCCCACTGGCTGATCTCGGGCGTCGCGGTGCGCTCGTCGAACAGCCCGCTCGGCGGCGTGAACTGCGGGATCCCGTCGTCGACCCCGGCGTGGCGCCAGATCGCCGGCTTGGTGCCGTCGCCGACCGAGACGCCGGTGACGATGTCGAGACGGCCGTCGTCGTCCATGTCGGCGAGCGTGATGTGAGCCGACTTCGTGTCGATCAGGCCGATGCCGGTCTGCGCCGTCACGTCGCGGAACCGCGGCATCCCGTCCGCATCGGGGCCGTCGTTGAGGTAGACGTGGATCGGCTGCGGCCAGACGGTCGTCAGGCCCGGGTAGGGGTGAGCGCCGATCACGAGGTCGGGGCGGCCGTCGGCGTTGAGGTCGCCGACCGCGATGCCGGCCGACTCGTCGTTCCAGCCGCCGGTGACCATCGTGAAGACGCTCGCGTCGGCCTCGGTGAATCTGCCGCTGCCGTCGTTGACGAGCAGCCGCGCGCGGCCGTAGGTGCCGGCGCCGGCCGGGTCGTCTCTCGTGCGGCGGGTGCCCGAGACGAGGATGTCCGGGGCGCGGTCGCCGTTGAGGTCGGTCGCGACGGCGCCGAGGCCGCTGACGTCGTCGGGGATCCCCGACGACGCGGTCGCCTCGGTGAAGGTGAGGTCGCCGTTGCCGAGGTAGAGGCGGCTCGACGACGGGCCGAGCTGCGGCTGGTAGTAGATGTCCTCGACGACGAAGAAGTCGAGGTTGCCGTCGCCGTCGTAGTCGGCGACGGCGAGCGCGCGCGCCCCGATCTCCTCCGCGACCTGGCCGACGCGCGTGAATCTGCCGCCGTCGTTGCGCAGCACGACGACCTGCTGGCCGTTGGTCGGCGGCGGTCTGTTGTTGACGTACTCGTACGGGTAGTAGTGGGAGACCAGCAGGTCGAGGTCGCCGTCGCCGTCGAGGTCGGCGAAGGCCGAGCCGCTCGAGTTGCCGTCCCGCATCTCCGGGAAGGTCGGGTCGGCTCTGAAGCCGTCGGGGCCGCCGAGCATCAGGCGGTCGGGCGAGATCTCTCTCGCGCCGCGGTCGCCGAAGCGGAAGAAGCTCGACCAGGACATCTCCTGGTAGAAGCCGCCGACGTAGAGGTCGAGCCAGCCGTCGCCGTTGACGTCGGCGGCCGCCGAGGTGTGGACGAACATGCCCAGCAGCGGATCCCACAGCCCCCGCTCTCTCGTCTGCTCGGTGACCTCGATCGGCCCGATCGGCGGCGCGCTCGGTCTGCCCGCGAGGGCCGAGCCGGCCGAGGCGCAGAGCGCCCCGGCGGTCAGCAGCGCGCACGCGGCGGCGCGCACGGGTGAGTTCATGATCGATCTGCTCCTTTGCCGTCAGCGGACGCGCAGCGTCCGGTTCGCGGGAACGAGGCGGTGGGCGCGCACGCCGCCGCCGGGGAGGGTCACCTTCACGTCGACCAGCAGCCGCTTGCCGAGGCCGAAGCGGGCCCGCGGCTCGACGCCGCCGGCGTAGCCGGTCGTGGCGACGATCGGCTGCGAGCCGATCAGGGCGCCCGGGCGGCCGAGCTGGCCGGCCTTGTAGACGTCGACGCGGGCGCCGATCAGCGCGGCCGGGACGCGGCCCTCGACGTTCAGCCAGCGGTTGCGCAGCAGCGGCAGGCGGGCGCCCGACTCGTTGCGCAGCAGCCGCGACGGCAGGTCGGGGAACCACTCGGCGAGGAAGACGTCGACGCGGCCGTCGCGGTCGTAGTCGAGCGTCGTCCCGGTGCCCCAGTAGCGGTACATCCCGAGCGCCTCCCAGCCGGAGTGCTCCGGCGGGGTCGTGCGCTCCTCCGGCGCGAGGCCGGCCGGGTTCTCGAACCGCGGCAGGCCGCCGCTGACGCCGCGGCCGCGGAAGATCGCCGGTCTCGTCCCGTCGCCGACCGAGGTCGCCGCGACGATGTCGAGCCAGCCGTCGTTGTCGACGTCGACCAGCTCGACGTGCGGGGCGCGCGTGTGGATCAGCCCGAGGCCGATCTCGCCGCTGATCTCGCGGTAGCGCGGACCGCCGTCGGGGCCGAGCCCCTCGTGCAGGTAGACGCGGATCGACTCGCCCTCGGCGAGGATCGAGCTCGACGCCGGCGTGCCGGCGATGTGCTGCCCGAGCACGAGGTCGGGCCGGCCGTCGCGGTTGAGGTCGCCGACGGCGATCCCGCCCGACTCGTCGCTGGTCGAGAGCGTTCTGAAGTGGAAGGCGCTCGCGTCGGTCTCGGCGAAGCTGCCGCCGCCCCGGTTGACGAAGATCCGCGCCGCGCCCGACTCGAGGATCCCGGCCGAGGCCGGCTCGCTGCGGCGCGAGCCCGAGACGAGCAGGTCGGGGAGGCCGTCGCCGGTGAGGTCGGCAGCCGAGACCGCCAGGCCGGTCAGGCCGCTCGTCGGCAGCCCGGCGGCGGCCGTCACGTCGGTGAATCTGAGGTCGCCGTCGTTGCGCAGCAGGACGCTCGAGTCTCTGCCGTAGTAGCGGTCGTTGACGAAGAAGAGGTCGAGGTCGCCGTCGCCGTCGTAGTCGAGCACGCCGACGTGGCGCATCGTCCGTCTCGCGAACAGCTCCTGCGCGACGGTGAATCTGCCGCCGTCGTTGCGCAGGATCATCGACGGCGTCGAGTAGGCGCCGAACGGATCGTTGGCGCGGTCGACGCCGTTGCGCGACAGCACGATGTCGTTGTCGCCGTCCCCGTCGAGGTCGACGATCGCGCCGCCGGTCGTGCGGGCGGTGAACGTCGGGAAGCTCGGGTCGGCTCTGAAGCCGTCCGGCCCGCCGAGCAGCAGCCGGTCGGGCGCGCGGCCCGGCGAGTTGCGCGCCATGTAGTCGACGTCGGGCCGGTCGCCGAAGGTGCCGACGACGAGGTCGGTCCAGCCGTCGCCGTTGACGTCGCCGGCGAGCGCCGCGTGCCCGTACATGCCGAGCAGCGGGTCCCACAGGCCGGTCGCGGTCGTCGTCTCCGAGAGCGCGATCGGAGCCCTGGCCGCCTGTGCCGCGGCAGGGGTCATCGCGGCGGCCGCGAGCGCGGCCGCCAGCACTGCCTTGCATCGCATCTACTTGACTCCTGTCTCCTCTGTGAGCGACCCGCCGTGCCGCGGGCGCTCGATCTCGATCGTCGATCCGATCCCTGCCGACGCCTCCAGCGCGAGGCTCGCGCGGACCGCGGCGGCTCCGTCCGCGGCCGTGCAGAGCGGGGCCTGGTCCCCGCGCGCGACCGCGACGAAGTGGTCGACCTCGCGCGCGAGCGCGCCGCCGAGGCGGCCGTGCAGCTCGGGCGCCCACGCGACGTCGGCGTCGAGCTGGCCGTCGCAGCCGACGGCGAGCAGGCCGCTGTCGCCCTGCGACACGCGCAGCGCGCCGTGCTCGCCGATCACCGTCACGCCGGCGAGGCCGAAGCCGGGCGTGCGGTCGGGCAGGCACCAGCCGACCTGGACCGTCCCGTGCGCGCCGTCGGCGAACCGCAGCGCGCCCGACAGCAGCTCGCCCGGGTCGCCGTAGCCGTGGACCTCGACGAGGTCGCCGGCGTACCAGCGCGCGAGGTCGAGCTCGTGCGAGGCGTAGTAGAGCGCGACGGTCGTGCGCTCGCCGAGCCGGGCGCGGTCGGCGGCGACGCCGATCCGCTCCTGGCGGACCGCGACGACGCGGCCGATCTCGCCGCGCGCGATCGCGTCGCGGACGGCGGCGTAGCGCGGCTCGAACCGCAGCACGTGCGCGGCGAGCACCGGCACGTCGGCGCGCTCGGCGGCCGCGACGATCGCGTCGGCCTCCTCGCTGCTGTGCGCGATCGGCTTCTCGACCGCCAGCGCCCGGCCGGCCTCCAGCGCCGCGAGCGAGGCGTCGAGGTGGAGGTGCTCGGGCGTGCAGACGACGACGGCGTCGACGCCGGGTGCGGCGGCCGCCTCGCGCGCGTCGGCGACGTGGCGGGCGCCGAGCCGCTCGGCGAGCGCTCCTCCCCGCGCCGCGTCCGGGTCGCCGACGACGGCGACGCGGGCGCCGGCGTGCTCGTGCAGCGCCCGTCCCCAGCGCTCGCCCATGAATCCGGCGCCGATCACGGCGACGGCGATCGGGGCGGCGGGACGACCGCCGGCCGTCCCGTCGGCGAGGGCGGCGGTGGGATCGGCGTTCACGGTCATCGGACCTCCTCGGCTCGGTGGCAGGCCGACCAGCGGCCCGGTTGCACCTCGCGCGGCAGCGGCGCCTCGGCGGCGCAGCGCTCGACCGCGAGCGGGCAGCGCGCCCGGTAGGGGCAGCCCCGCTCGACGGCCGCCGGCGCCTGCGCCACGACCGCGGCGGCGTCGAGGACCGGCGCCCCGGCCGGCGCCGCGTCGGGCGCCGGCCGGCCGCCGCGAGCAGGCGCGGCGACCGCTGCGGGCGCGGCCGCCGCGGCGGCGTGCCCCGCCGCGGCGGCGTCCGCGCCGCCCGACCCGCGCCGCCGGCCCGCCTGGCGGATCGACGGGATCGCGTCGAGCAGCTCGCGCGTGTAGGGGTGGCGCGGGCGGGCGTAGACCTCGGCCGCCGGCCCGCGCTCGACCATCGCCCCGCGGTACATCACGCCGACCTCGTCGGCCATGTGCTTGACGACGCCGAGGTCGTGCGAGATGAACAGGTAGGTCAGGCCGCGCTCGGCCTGGAGGCCGCGCAGCAGCTCCAGCACCTGCGCCTGCACGGAGACGTCGAGCGCCGAGACCGGCTCGTCGCAGACGACGAGCCGCGGCTCCAGCGCCAGCGCCCGCGCGATCACGACGCGCTGGCGCTGGCCGCCCGACAGCTCGTGCGGGAACGCCTCGGCATGCCGCCTCGGCAGCCCGACCTGCGCCAGCAGCTCTGCCGCGCGCGCGGCACGGCCGCCCTTGGGCGTCAGCCGGTGGACGCGCCACGGCTCCTCGACGATCCGCCCGACGCGCATCCGCGCCGGCAGCGCGCCGGCCGGATCCTGCGCGACGATCTGGACGTCGCGGCGCCACGCCTTCAGCGCCGCGCGGCCGAGCGTCGCCGGGTCCTGGCCGCACGCCTCGACGCGGCCGGCGGTCGGCGCGTCGAGGCCGAGCACGATCCGCGACAGCGTCGACTTGCCGCAGCCCGACTCGCCGACGAGGCCGAAGGTCGTCCCCTCGGCGACCTCGAACGAGACGCCGGCGACGGCGCGCAGCGTCCCGCCGCCGCGCCCCAGCCCGGCGGCGCGCAGCGGGTACTCCTTCACGACCTCATCGACGCGCAGCGTGCTCACGGACGCTCACCTCCTCCTCGGGGTGGACGGCGAAGCAGGCGACCGCCCGCTCCCCGTCCTCGTCGACCAGGCGCGGCATCCGCTCGCGGCAGAGGTCTGTCGCCAGCGGGCAGCGCGGCGCGAACGGGCAGCCGGGCGGCCGCTCGCGCGGGTCGAGCGGCTCGCCGCGGACCGGCGCGGCGACGGGCTCCTCGCCCTCCAGCTCGCCGACCGCCTCCAGCAGCGCGCGCGTGTACGGGTGGCGCGGGTCGTTGACGACCCGCTCGGTCGGGCCCGACTCGCAGACCGTGCCGGCGTACATCACGATCGTCCGGTCGGTGAACTCGGCGACGACGCCGAGGTCGTGGGTGATCAGCACGACGCCGGTGCCGAGCCGCTCGACGAGCGCGTCGAGCTCGCGCAGGATCTGCGCCTGCGTCGTGACGTCGAGCGCCGTCGTCGGCTCGTCGGCGATCAGCAGGCCCGGCCGGCACGAGAGCGCCATCGCGATCATCACGCGCTGCTGCATCCCGCCCGAGACCTCGAACGGGTAGCAGTCGGCGACGCGCTCGGGATCGCGGATGTTGACCAGCCGCAGCGCCTCGATCGCCCGTCTGCGCGCCTCGCGCCGCTCGCACTCCTGATGCAGCTCGATCGCCTCGGCGACCTGCCAGCCGATCTTGAAGACCGGGTTCAGCGAGCTGCCGGGGTCCTGGAAGATCATCGCCAGCTCGCGGCCGCGGACCTTGTTGAGCTGGCGCTCGGAGCAGTCGAGCAGCTCCCGCCCGCGCAGCCGCACCGAGCCGGCGGCGACGCGGCCGGGGGCGTCGAGCAGCCCCATCACGGCCAGCGCCGAGACCGACTTGCCCGAGCCGCTCTCGCCGACGATCCCGAGCCGCTCGCCGGCGCGCAGCGAGAACGAGACGTCCTCGACGGCGCGCACGACCGGCCCGTCCTCGAGCGGGAACTCGACCCGCAGCCCCTCGACCGCGAGCAGCGGCGGGTCGGCGTCTGGGGCCGCCGCGGCGCCGGCCGGGGCCGGCGCGCCGCCCGCGGCCGGGGCGCCGTCGGCCGGCCGCCGCTCGCGCAGCCGCGCCGCGCCGCGGGCGAAGCGGCCCGTCAGCTTCAGCCGCGGATCGAGCACGTCGGCGAGGCCGTCGGCGACGAGGTTGATCGCCAGCACCGCGAGGAAGATCGCCATGCCGGGGAAGACGAGCATCCACCAGGCGATCGCGACGTTCTCGCGGCCGTCGGCCAGCACCGTCCCCCACGAGACCGCGGGCGGGTCGATGCCGAGCCCGAGGAAGGCGAGGATCGACTCCAGCAGCATCAGCACCGCCAGCTCGATCAGCGCGATCACGAGCGCCGTCGGCAGCACGCTCGGGAGGATGTAGCGCAGCATGATCCGCCGGTCGGAGGCGCCGAGCGCGCGGGCGCCGCGGACGTACTCCTTCTCGCGCTCGACCAGCACGCGGCTGCGCACGACGCGGGCGTGGATCACCCAGTCGGCGATCGCCAGCACGAAGATGATCCGCAGCGCCGACTTCGTGTCGCTGACGGCGAGGATCGCGAGCGCCAGCAGGATGAAGGGGAAGGCGAGCTGGACGTCGGCGAGCCGCATGATCACGGTGTCGACCCAGCCGCGGTAGAAGCCCGACAGCATCCCGAGCGCGATCCCGACCGCGGCGGCGATGACGACGGCGGCGCCGGCGATCATCAGCGAGGTGCGCGCGCCGTGGATCAGGCGGCTGAGCACGTCGCGGCCGAGCTGGTCGGTGCCGAGCACGTGGCTCCACTCGCCGCCGGCGCCCCACGCCGGCGGCAGGAACTTCTGCTTCGGGTCGATCGCGTTCGGGTCGTGCGGCGCCAGCAGGCCGGCGAACAGCGCGCAGGCGAGCAGCAGCGCGACGATCGCGAGGCCGATCGCGACGGAGGGGCGGCGGAGGCGGCGCATCATCCCTCCAGCCCCAGTCGCACGCGCGGGTTGAGGTAGGCGTAGGCGACGTCGACGAGCAGGTTGGCGAGCACGAAGACGGTCGCGACGACCATCACGACGCCCTGCACGACGGGGAAGTCGCGCGTCTCGATCGCCTGCAGCGTCAGCAGCCCGACGCCCGGCCAGTTGAAGATCAGCTCGACGACGAAGGCGGCGCCGAAGACGAAGCCGATCTGCAGCCCGAGCACGGTCACGAGCGGCAGCGAGGCGTTCTTGAGCGCGTGCACGAGCAGGATGCGCCGCTGCGGCACGCCCTTCGCGCGCGCCGTCCGCACGTAGTCCTCGTGCAGCGCCTCCATCATCGACTGGCGGATCGTCCGCAGCAGCGCCGCGATCAGGACGGCCGAGAGCGTGATCGTCGGCAGCACGTACGCCTTCGCACCCTCGTTGCCGATCGCCGGGAACCACTGCCGCTCGACGGCGAAGAGCAGCACGAGCATCACGCCGATCCAGAAGTTCGGCAGCGACTGGCCGACCATCGAGACGACGAGCGTGAAGCGGTCGAGCAGGCCGCCCGGTCGCGCGGCCGCCGCGATCCCCAGCGGGACGGCGACCAGCAGCGCGAACAGGAGCGTCGTGACGGCCAGCGACAGCGTCGCCGGGATCGCCTCCAGCACCAGCTCGAGCACCGGCCGCTCGTGGCGGAACGACTGGCCCAGGTCGCCCTGGACCAGCCCCTGCAGGTACGACCAGAACTGCGACAGCAGCGGGTCGTCGGTCCCGAGCCGCTCGCGGATCTGCTGGACCGTCTCCTCCGAGCTGCCGGGCGGCACCATCAACCGCGCCGGGTCGCCGGGGACGAGCCGCAGGACCAGGAAGGTGACGCACGCGACCCCGAAGATCACGAACGCCGCCTGGCCGGCGCGGCGCAGCAGGAATCGTCGCGCGCCCGGGCTCACCCGGAGATCTCCACCGGCCAGAAGTCCTGCACGAAGGTGGGGTAGACCTCGTAGCCGCGCACGTTGTCGCGCAGGCCGTTGGAGAGGTCGCTGTAGACGATCGGGACGGCCGGGACCAGCTCGGACCAGAGGTGCTCCTGCAGTCTCCCGTAGGTGCGCTCGCGCGCGGCCGCGTCGGTCTCGGTCTTGCCGGCGTCGATCAGCGCGTCGGAGGTTCTGTCGTTGGCGCCGGTCCAGGCGCCGGGCGAGCGCAGCAGCGTCGCGAGCGCGAAGTCGGGGTCCTTCGTGAGGTTGCCCCAGCCGCCGTAGAAGACCTCGCCCGGTCTCCCTCTGCCGAACAGCATGTCGATCCAGGCGGCCAGCTCCAGCAGCGTCAGTCTACAGGTGAAGCCGACCTCCTCGAGGTTCTGCTGGGCCAGCTCGCAGATCTCCTTCGACTTCGGGTAGAAGCCGGTGCTGCTGCCGAGCTCGAAGGAGACCGGACCGCCCGCTCTCGCCAGCTCCGCTCTCGCCCGCTCGGGGTCGAACGCGTACGCCGGCTGCTGGGGCGCGCGGAACTCGATCCCGCTCGCGAGATGGGAGTCGGCCGTTGCCGCCTTGCCGCCGACCAGCCCCGCCATCGACTCGCGGTCGAGCGACCACGCGAACGCTCTGCGCAGCCCGGCGTTGGAGCCGAACGGGTCCTTGTCCATCCGGAACCACATCGACTGGATCTCGGGCGCGGTGACGGAGATCGCCTGGGCGCCGTCGCCGCGCTCGATCAGCGACAGCTGGTCGGGCTCGACGCGGTCGATCACGTCGGCCTGGCCGGCGAGCAGCGCGTTGAGGCGCGTCTGGGAGTCCTGGATGAACTCCCACGTCACCGTTCTCAGTCTCGCCGGGCCGCGGTAGTGGTCGTCGAAGCGCTCGAGCGTCTTGACGTTCGGCTTGTCGTCGGCGAGCTTGAAGGCGCCGGTGCCGTTGGGCCGTCTCTCCAGCGTCGTGCGGCCTCTGGCGATGTCCTCGGCCGAGAGGATGTCGGTGATCGCGAGCGTGTTGAGCAGCGGACCGAACGGCTTGGCGCCGATCAGGCGGACGGTCAGCTCGTCGACGACCTCGCCCTTGTGCGGGACGCCCCAGGTCGCCGCCATCGCCAGCGGCTCTCTCTTGTCGCCGTCGAAGCCCGAGGCGAGCTCGACCGACGCCTTCACGTCCTCGGCGGTCAGCGGCTGGCCCTCGTGGAAGGTGACGCCTCTGCGCAGCTTGAACTCCCACGTGCGCGCGTCGATCTGTCTCCACGACTCGGCGAGGCCCGGCTCGAGGCTCATGTCGGGCTGGACCTCGACGAGGCGGTCGAAGAGGTTGCGCTGGATCTTGAAGCCGATCTGCGCGGTGTGGTTGTACGGGTGCCAGTTGGCCCAGAACGACTCGCCGACGAGAAAGCGCAGGGAGTCCTTCCCGCCACCACCGCCGCCGCCGGCGGCCGCGGTCGTCCCGCCGCCGGTCGCTTTGCTGCCGCAGGCGGCGAGCGCCGTCGGGGCGACGGCGACGATCCCGAGCATCGAGGTCAAGCGCGCGAAGTCGCGACGCGAGATCTCCCCGCGGCGGAGCTTGCGGTCGGCGACCTCCAGCGCCTCGCGCGCCCGGTCGTCCTGGGCTGCGTCCATGTCACTTCCCTCCATATCCGTTCCGCCGGCTTTCACTAGGTGAAATACCGTCCCGAAGCAGTTGGAGACTTCTAGCAGGGTGACTTCAACCGTGTCAACGGGATTTTCCACTTGTCCACATGGATAACTCAGCGTCGAATCGCCCTTGACGACGCGGGTTCCGCTGACTAGCTTGAACTCATCAGTGATTTCAATGTTTCACCTAATGAAATGGCACTGACCAACGACACCACCGCTCCCGCTTCCAGCCCGTACGCGATCCGCGCGGTCGACCGCGTGCTCGACATCCTCGACCTGCTGCAGGGCAGCGAGACGGGCGTCACGCTCGCCGAGCTGTCGAAGGTGATCGGTCTGCCGAAGAGCAGCGCCTTCCGCTACCTCGCGACGCTCGAGGCGCGCGGCTACGTGACGCGCGAGGCCGACGACACCTACCGGCTCGGCCTCGCCTTCCGGCCGCTGCGGCCGCGCGACCTGTCGCTGCTGACGGCGGTCGCGCGCCCGCGGATGGAGGAGCTGTGCCACCGCTTCGAGGAGACCGTCAACCTCGGCGTGCTCGACGGCCACCGCGTCGCCTACCTCGACATGGTCGAGAGCCCGCGCGCGATCCGCTTCGCCGCCCGCCCCGGCCACCGCGACCCGGTCCACTCCTCCGCGCTCGGCAAGGCGCTGACCGCGCGGATGACGACCGAGGAGGTCTGCCGCGTGCTCGCCGTCGACGGGATGCCGCGCTTCACCGAGCGCACGCTCACGACGCCGGAGCGCTACCTCGAGGAGCTGGAGCGCGTGCGCGAGCGCGGCTACGCGCTCGACGACCGCGAGAACGAGGACGGCGGCCGCTGCGTCGGCGTGCCGCTGCCCGAGCCGCTGCCGGCGGCGCTCAGCCTCAGCGCGCCGGCCGACCGCTTCCCCTCCGACCGCGTCGCCGAGGTCGCCTCGGCGCTGCGCCGCACGGCCGAGGAGATCGGCGCCGAGTACGAGCGCGCGGGCCGCGGCCGATGAGCGCGCTCTCCGCCCTCACCTGGCAGCAGGCGCGCGACGCGCTCGCGCGCGCCCGCGTCGCGCTCGTGCCGGTCGGCAGCTGCGAGCAGCACGGCCCGCACATGACGCTCGACTCCGACCTCGCGATCGCCACCGGCTTCGCGACGCGGCTGGCCGAGCGGCTCGGCGACGACGCGGTCGTCTGCCCCGGCCTCGCGTACGGGATGTCCGAGCACCACCTCGCCTTCCCCGGGACGCTGACGCTGCGCGCCGAGACGCTGCTGGCGGTCGTCCGCGACCTCGTCGAGAGCCTCGAGCACTGGGGCGTGCGGCGCGTGCTGCTCGTCAACGGCCACGGCGGCAACCTCGACGCGCTGCGGCTGGCCGCGCGCGAGGCCGTCCGGGACCGCCCGGAGACGCTCGTCGCAACGGTGATGTGGTCGGTGCTGGCGGCCGACGCGATCGCGCAGCGGGCGGTCGGGCCGCGCTACGGCCACGCCTGCGAGATCGAGACCTCGGTCGCGCTCGCGGTCGCGCCGCAGGCGGTGCTGCCGGAGCGGATCGCGGCGCCCGCGCCGGCGCCGGAGGCGGCGCCGCCGAGCGAGCCGCAGGAGAGCCGCTGGGACCTGCCGGTCCCGTTCGACAGCTGGACCGCGGACGGCGCCCTCGGCGACCCGCGGCAGGCCAGCAGGGAGCTGGGCGAGGAGATCGTCGCCGTCGCGTTGGAGCGCGCTGCCGCGCTCGCGCGGCAGCTGATGCAGGACAAGGGAGACGACAGGAGATGACGATGACGACCGCGTCGGAGCCGCGCCGCGTGCAGCTGCGGATCGGCGGCGAGTGGGTCGCCGGCGACGGCGGCGAGCCGCTGCGGCTGACGAGCCCGGCGACCGGCGAGCCGCTCGCGCTCGTCGAGCAGGGGACGGCCGCCGACGTCGAGCGGGCGGTCGCCTGCGCGCGGCGCGCCCTGGTGCCGCTCCGGCGGATGACCGCCTTCGAGCGCGCCGCGCTCTGCCACGGCGTCGCCGACGCGCTGGCGGCGCGGCGCGAGCGGGTCGCGCGCGACCTCGCGCTGGAGCAGGGCAAGGTCTACGCGACCGAGGCGCTCGGCGAGGTCGACGCCGCCGTCTCGATGTACCGCGACGCGGCCGAGTGCGGGACCCGCCTGGAGTCGAGCGTCCACCAGTCGAGCGAGGCGCGCAAGCGGGTCTTCACGATCCGCCAGCCGCGCGGCGTCTACGGCGTCATCACGCCGTGGAACTTCCCCGTCACGATCCCGAGCGAGTACCTGTCGGCGGCGCTTGCGACCGGCAACGCCGTCGTCTGGAAGCCGTCGGAGTGGACGCCGCTGGCGGCGCGGCACCTGATGGAGTGCTTCGTCGAGGCCGGCGTGCCGGAGGGGGCGCTCAACCTGCTGCTCGGCGCGCCGGCCGAGGTCGGCGGCACGCTCGCCGGCCACCCGGGCGTCGCGGCGATCGGCCTGACCGGCTCGACCCGCACCGGCGACGCCGTCGCCGCCGCGGCCGCCGGCAAGCCGCTGCTGCTGGAGCTTGGCGGCAACGGCCCGACGATCGTCTTCGCCGACGCCGACCTCGACCGCGCCGCCGCGCAGGCCGCCTTCGGCTCGTTCGCGAACGCCGGTCAGATCTGCAACTCGACCGAGCGGATCCTCGTGCAGCGCTCGGTCCACGACGCCTTCGTCGAGCGGCTGCTCGACGCCGCACGCGCCGTGCGGCTCGGCTCGCCGCTGGCGGAGGGGACGACGATGGGGCCGCTGACGAACGAGCCGACGGCCGCGAAGGTCGACGCCCACGTCGGCGACGCGGTCGCGCGCGGCGCCGAGATCGTCCAAGGCGGCGGCCGCGCCGGCGACCTGCCGACCGCGCTCTACTACGAGCCGACGGTGATCGTCGGCGTCGACGAGACGATGCTGGTCAACCGCGAGGAGACGTTCGGCCCGGTCGCGCCGGTGCTGGCGTTCGAGGACGAGGCCGACGCGCTGCGGCTGGCGGCGACCTGCCGGCTCGGCCTCAACGGCTCGGTGTGGACGCGCGACCTCTCGCGCGCGCTGCGCGTCGCCGAGCGGCTGGAGACGGGGACGGTCAACGTCAACGAGACCTCGGCCTACTGGCAGCCGCACACGCCGGTCGGCGGCTTCACCGGCTCGGGCAGCGGCATCGGCCGGCTCGGCGGGATGCAGACGCTGCTGGAGATGTCCCAGCTCAAGACGATCACGATCGACGTCGAGGAGGCGCCGTGACGACCCATGACAGCCGTGCCGCGGCCGACCTCCGCGCGCGGGCGCTGCAGGTGCTGCCGGGCGGCGTGAACTCGAACGTGCGGCTCGACGCGCCGCCGGTCTTCTTCGCCCGCGGCGAGGGCGCCTGGCTGTGGGACGTCGACGGCAGGGACTACGTCGACCACCTGCTCGGCCAGGGGCCGGCCTTCCTCGGCCACGCCCACCCGGAGGTCGTCGCGCGCGTCTCCGAGGCGTGCACGACCGGGATGGTCTTCGGCGCCCAGCACGCGCTCGAGGTCGAGGCCGCCGAGCTGGTGCGCGAGCTGGTCGGCTGGGCCGAGATGGTGCGGCTCGGGATGACCGGGACCGAGACGGTCCAGGCCGCCTTCCGGCTCGCGCGCGCCGTCACCGGACGGCAGAAGATCATCCGCTTCGAGGGCCAGTACCACGGCTGGCTCGACAACGTCCTGATCCGCTTCGAGCCGGGGCCGGCTCAGGTCGCGACCGCCGGCCAGCAGGCATCGGCGCTCGCCGACGCGATCGTGCTGCCGTGGAACGACCTCGAGGCGGTGCGCGCCGCGTTGGAGCGCCACGGCGACGAGGTCGCCGCGATCGTGACCGAGCCGATGATGCTCAACCAGGGCGCGATCGAGCCGGCGCCCGGCTTCCTCGCGGGGCTGAAGGAGCTGGCGGCCGACGCCGGCGCGCTGCTGATCTTCGACGAGGTGATCACCGGCTTCCGGCTGGCGCTCGGCGGCGCCGCGGAGCGCTACGGCGTGACGCCCGACCTCGCCGTCTACGGCAAGGCGCTGGCCGGCGGCTTCCCGGTCGCGGCGCTCGCCGGGCCGGCCGAGCTGATGGAGCGGTTCGGCACCGCCGAGGTCAACCACTCCGGCACGTTCAACGCGTGCGTGATGGCCGCGGCCGCGGTCGTCGCCTCGCTGGAGACGCTGCGCGACGACCCGCCGTACGAGCGTGTGAGAGCGCACGGGCTGGCGCTGATGGACGGCCTGCGGAGCGCGGCCGAGGAGGCCGGCGTGCCGCTGCGCCTGCAGGGTCCGGGGATCGCCTTCCACGCCTCCTTCCTGCCGGAGGAGAACGGTGCGTCGGGCGAGCTCGAGGTGCGCGACCTGCGCGGCCTGAAGCGCCTCGACACCGCCCGCTATCAGCGCTTCGCCCGCGCGCTCGCCGACGCCGGCGTGTGGGTCGCGGGGCGCGGCGTCTGGTACGTCTCCGCCGCCCACGGCGAGCGCGAGCTCGACGCCGCCCTCAGCCGGGCGGCGACGGCGCTGCGGGGGGCGTAGCGCCGTCGGGGCGGCGGTCGGCGTCGCGCGGGGCGGATAGCGTTCGACCGCGATGCTCTTCCCGGCACGCCTGCGCCCCGCGCTCGCCGACGGCACCGTGACGGTCGCCTTCCGCCGCTGGAGACGGCCGACGGTGAGAGCCGGCGGCACGCTGCGCTCGCCGGTCGGCGTGCTCGCGATCGACGCGGTCGAGGTCGTCCCGGTCGCGGCGATCGATGACGCCGACGCGCGCGCCGCCGGCTACACGTCGGTCGCGGAGCTGCTCGCCGACCTGCGTCCGCCGGCGCCCGGCCAGGACCCGGCGACCGTCCACCGGATCGCCTTCCACCTGCTCGGACAGGACCCGCGGATCGCGCTGCGCGAGCAGGCCGACCTCTCCCCCGCCGAGCGCGACGAGCTGCGCGCGCGGCTGGAGCGGATCGACGCCCGCAGCCGCCGCGGCCCGTGGACGGAGGCGACGCTGCGCCTGATCGCCGACCGCCCCGGCATCCGCGCCGCCGACCTGGCGGAGGCGGCCGGCCGCGAGACGCTCAAGTTCAAGGCCGACGTCCGCCGCCTCAAGGAGCTCGGCCTCACTGAGAGCCTCGAGGTCGGCTACCGCCTCTCCCCGCGCGGTCAGGCGCTGCTGCGCGCATTCGGCGAGATGCGGCGTCACGCTCCGACTGCGCGGGGTCCCGAGTGCGGCGCGCCGTCCCAGGAGTGAGCAGCGCCACGAGCCTGTCGCGGCGGGCGCGCCTGACGCAGCTAGGAGAAGATCGCGGGAAGACCTCGCTCGCGTACGGTCCTGACCGCCTGGACCTTGTTGAGGCCCGCTCCGGCGAAGCGGATCTGGGCGGCGCCGTCATCGGAGGGATCGCCCTGTGGCGGAACGTGCCTGTCCGGGTCGTAGAGCGGACGAAAGACGCTATTGAGGTCGTTGAACTCGGCGTAGGCGCCGGGAAACAGCTCGCGGCCGATCGCCAGCTTGCGCTCGACAAGTCGACCGAGCTTGGAGCCGTCGACCTGATCGGAAAGGCGGTGGAAGACCCAAGCTATGTCGACGTAGTGCTTGATCAGGCCGTGCGCGCACCAACCGACGACCTTCTCGGCCACCTGCTCGGTGAGGTCCATGACCGGCACGATGGTCGGAGGCATCTGCAGCTGGTCGTAGGGATGGACCAGCGCGAGGTGCTGCGCGGGTTCTTCGAGGCCACGCCACGAGACCGTGAATGTGAACTGGTCCTCGACGGCGGCGCCGCCGACGGCGGCGAAGAAGGCCTCGTAGTTGACCGGACGTGCAGTGACGAGCTTCTTGCCGGGCTTCCAGCCCGTTGCGTCAGCTGGTGTGACCGTGAGCTCGGACTGGTCGACCGTCAGCGCTTCGGCGATGCGGTCGCGGTCCAATGCCCCGAGGCGGCGGGACGTGTCGGTGTCGGCCATCGTGAAGCGAGGCGAGCCGCGCAGACGCATCGCCATGCCGCCGGTCAGCACCCAGTCGTCGTTGAGGTCGCCGCGGTGGACCATCTCGGCGATCGTCACCAGCCGAGCGATGTCACGGATGATGGCGTCGGACGGAACGCCGAGCTGCTCGCGATAGCGCTCGATGTCGTCAGCGCGCGGCCAGTCGGTGACCTCGAAGCTCACTTGCCGTACTCCAGCCACCCGTCGAGCGTGCGCTGCGGCATGTTGACCACGAGGCCGGTATCGCGATCGCGAGGCCAGCGTTCCTGCGGTTCGAAGTTCTTGGCCGCGTCCAGGAGCCGAGAGCCGCTCAGCGCGCCACCGAGGCCGCGCATCACCCGTCGGCTGTCGCGCGGGTGACCGGTCTCGCGCAGCCAGAACGCCAACCGGGCCTGCACGGCGTCGCTGCGCTCCTCGGCGTAGTCGACCAGTCGGAGCAGGTCGACACGCTCCTCGCGCATGGCGCGCTCCCACGCCCGCACCCAGACTTCCGCCGGGCCGCAATGGCGAGGTTGCTCCAGCGTGTCGAGCAGGGTCCGTTCCAGATCGGAGCGGTAGCTGAAGACGCGGCCTTGCGCGCGCTCGCGTTCGACGCCCTGCCACGAGTCCGGCCGCGTGTGCTGCACCACGCGCACCGGCCGGCGACCGACCTTTTGGCGGCTGGCGATCTGAGCGCCGCGCACGCCGACGTACAAGGTCTCGGAGTCGATGTCGGTCAGGCCGTGTTCGACGAGGGCCGTGAGGTACCCGACGTACCAGTCGACGCGTCCGTCCAACAGCGCCGCGAGCAGAACCTTCGGTGGCGCCGCCTGCTCTGCGGTGCTTGCCCCAGGCGGCAGGATCAACCAGCGACCTCGTGCGATCAAGGCCAGCGAGCCACGATCGCCCATGCCCCACAGGCGTTTCTGCGGGTCGCCGATCCCCTCGATGCGCTCGAGCCAATTGCGGTCGTCGGGCCAGCGCAGGTAGAGCTTGCCGCGCTGGGCGGCCTCGTGCAGGACGCGAGCGTCGGCGGCAGGAACGGATCGGGTGGCGGTCGGCACGACGTTTCTTTGCGGAGACAGCGTGCAGCTGCAACTTGCTACGAAAAATATCACCCGGTGTGAGAAATCTCTGCGTTAGCCACCCCCAGGACCGACTAACGCAGATTTTTATTCGTCCGACCCCGACGACCGGCCGGCTTCGCCGCGATGAGCCATTCCTCGGGCAGTTCGACGAAGCCAGCGTCTCAACGAAGCACACGACCCCTTAAACGTGAAATCCCCCGCATTTGCAGGGGATTCCCGAGAAGCCCTCTGACGGACTCGAACCGTCGACCCCTTCCTTACCATGGAACTTTGGGCGTCATGCCCGCAGGTCGAGTGCCGGGTTTGCGACTCACGAATTCGCCGCTATGACGGGGCATCGGGGGCAACGTCCATCGGGCGAGCAGGACAAGGCATGTCGCCGGAAGGACGCCATGTCATGTCACAGATATGTCACGGGCGCGAGCACGCGCGAGCCGACGCCGTCTCGCTGACCGTTCGAGCGTGGCTTTCGCTCTGCGCTCGACCGATCTGGCGTACTCCGCATCGGCCCTCGCTCTCTCCTTCGCGTACTCCCTGCGCGCCTCAGCGATGACCTCATCGGCAGTCCGGCGGTCGTTCGGGTCAAGGTCTTCGATGACGTGGGCGTAGACGCCCATCAACGTCTTGGCATCGTGCCCGAGCCACTTCGCAACCTGCACGATGCTGATTCCCTCATGAAGCCAGAGCGAGGCCGCAGCATGCCGGAGGTCATACGGCCGCCGGATGTCCACCCCCGCGCGCCGCGTAGCCGCCTTGAAGCGCTTGGCGAAGTTCCGCCAGTCCTCTTCGGTCCATGGTCTGCCGTCTGCGGTCAGGAAGACGCGAGCCGTCGCCGGAGGGTTGCCGAGCGCGACGCGAGCAGACGCATAGTCGTCCGCGAGCGCTCGAACCAGCCGAACGCTGCGTTCCTCTTCGGTCTTCGTCGGCTTCAGCGAGCCGTCCGGGTTGGTTCCGTTCTCGACCTCGATTCTTCTCGTCCCGATCTCGCTCCAGACCTGCGCTCGAACCTCGCCGGGACGAAGCCCCGAGTACGCGATCACGCTGACGAGGAGAGCGTCCGAGACGTTCATCTCACCGCGCAGGCGTTCGACGCCAAGCGGCGAGATCGGACGGACTCGTCTCGCCTTTCTGACCTTCGGCTTGTCGACCGCCTTGAAGGCGTTCGATCTGATGCGTCCGAAGCGCACGGCACGCTCCATGATCTGCTGCCCGAGAGCGAGAACGGATCTGACCATCTCGCGTCCGACACCTGCGGTCAGGAGGTCCGTCTTCAGCCCCTCGACCTCTTCTGGTCCGATGGCCCGAATCGGCATCGCTGCGATGGGATGGCCTTCGATGTGCTTCCAGCGGTTTCTGTAGTTCCGGTAGGTCTTCTCAGACAGGTCATCGACCTTCGCCGTCATGTGCTCGGCAGCAAGCTCTCTGAACGTCTGGAGGTCGGCATCAACCTTGTGCAGCGTGCCGGTTTCCTTGCTGCGGTTCATGCTCAGCTGCCAGGCGACCGCGTCTTCAAGGACGCTGAAGCTCTTCGTTCTGTACTTGCCGCCGCCGACGTGGACGCGGACGCGGATCTTGCCGCTCGGCAGGTAGTCCATTCCTGCCGGCAGTCTTGTGGGTCTTCTCCTGCTCATCTCTTCTCCGGCCAACCGAACTCGTCCGTGGCGACCTTCTTCCGGCGTCGTGGGACCGGTCTTCGGCGGACCTCTGCGCGGGGGCGCGGCAGAGCACCCCTGAACGTGAAGCGGTCCAACCCCTCCCCATCGATGGCCCAGCGGCCTCCTACCCGCTTGGCGACCCCATCGGCCTCAAGCTGTCTCAGCCATCGACGCAGCGTCCGCTCGCTCTTCTTCGCTCGGACGGCTGCCTGCGAGAGCGTCAACGGAGGATCGGGAGCGTTCGAGTCGAGTGCTCGCATCCTTCCTGTCCAATTCGCCGGCAGGCAGTCGTCACAGGTCGGGACCTCGCGTCCGTCACCGAGAGCACGGAGAACCGTCGCCGGCTTCCCGCAGTTCTCACAAGCCCGCATGACATATTTGTGAAGTGGACTCCATGTCAGTGACAGTATCGGTCCGCAGGCCGGGACGCAAGCGTCAGGACGACAGCAACCCCCGCGACCCCGGCAAGGTCCCACCGAGAGGGTCGCGGGGGTTGCTGCTCGCGCACCCTGCGGAAGCTGTACGTCCTGCCTCGCCGGGTCGGCCCACGACCGGGCCGGCAGGACGCCTATGAGGGCCGGTTCCTGACGCCGGCCACCATCGAGTCTACGGCGGCCTCCGACACGCTCAGGCTGCCTCCGCGAGTACGTAGCCGGCGTTCGAGCTGACGATTCTTCTGCGATTGCTGGCGACGGCTGCCGCCTGGATGACCGTCGCGTGCGGCAGGTCCAACGCCTTCCGCACGTCTGAGCGCTTGACCGGCTGCGGGTGGTGTTCCCGGACGATCTCTACGAACCTGTCCGCGACCTCCCCGATGGAGAGCGGTGCGTCGTCCGGATCACGCTGCTTTCTCAGGGGCGTTCCGTCCGTGGTGAACCAGCTCCGGCGGATGAGATCGATCTCGGCGAAGTGGTCGGCACACAGGTAGCGGCCGAACGTGCCGTGAGTAGCCGGCCTCTCGCATCCGGCTGAGGATCGGCAGGTAGCGCTATCTGGCATCGCGCATCATCCGCCGCACGTCCTCGAACCGCGTGCGGCGGCCAGTCAGGCGCTCGATGGTCTTGGCGTACTGGCGCAGCGTCGGTCCAGTGACCGACGTGTCGCCCCGCTCAATCCGGTGGACCGTCGTCCGGCTGAGGTCAGAGCGCGCGGCCAGTTCGCGGAGCGACAACGCCAGGATGCGCAGCCGGAGATCGCGCGGTGACCCAGGCACCGGGGCGTGCTCCCCCTGGTAGGCGTCCCGGATCGTCCGTCGCATCTGCGCTCGGCGGCATGCTTCGGAGCGGCTGATTCTGGCGTTGCGCTCGTCGCGTCTGCGCTGCCGGCGGCGACGGTCGCGTTCGGCCTGCTTGCGTCTGTGTTCGCGCAGCCGGTCAGCGTCGCTACCCATGTCGGCGCTCTCGGTCGCGGATGATCGACTCCATCTCGGCGAGTACGGGCGGCGGCGCGTCCACGTCGTCGCCGATCAGGAACGCACCGCCGATCTCGTCGTCACTAAGCAGCCGTTCCGCTTCAAGCCGCGCCCAGCCAGCGTGCGGCTGAGCGACCGGCTCGGAGCAGCCAAGAGCCGGCCCGGCCGGAGTGGGACGGTGCACAGCGAGACGACGGAGCGCGCGGCGGATGCGTCGCACGACTACTCCCGCTCCCGTCCGGCGGCGTCGGCGAAGACCTCTTCGGGAGTCGGTCCCTGCGGCGATCTCGCGCGGGATGCGGCCTGCTGCTCCATCTGCGCACGCAGACGCTCACGGCCGGCAGCTTCCGCGTCGGACATGCCGAGCACTCGCACGGACGGCTCAGGCGCGGCAGTCGGGGCGTCCGACTCGGACACGACCGCGAACAGCTCGGCGATCTCCAGCTCGCTCGTGCGGACCGCCGGCCCGTGTACATCCGGAGCGAGCACATAGTATCCGCCGCCCTCGACACCCACGACCGTGAAGACGGCGCGGTCGCCTCTCTTGCGGCGAAGCTTCGTGCCGATCATCTAGCGGCCGTCCTCCGCACGGGCGGCGTCGAGCTGGCGGCGAGCGGCGTCTACCACCGTCTCGGGCGGCTCAGCCGGTGCGTCAGCAGCGGAGCGGCGTGCCTCGATGAGCGCGCGAGCTTCAGAGCTGAGCATCACTTCGTAGGTTGCGAGGATGCCGCCCTCTCCGCGCGCCGGAGCGGACACGACCTCCGTGAACTCAAACAGTGAAGTCAGTCCGTATTCCAGCCTGTCGCGACCGGTTCCAACTGGCCCGGTGACCCGAACGTAGAACCACGGGTCGGACTCGTCGCCCTCCTTCGCACGGAGGACCGTTCCAGGCTGCAACTCAACGCTGGGGTCCTCCATGCTCGTCCAATGGGACAGCGGCGTGTTAGGCGCGTACGTCGGGATCGTCTGCACCAGCCGCGAGTGAACGGCCGCGTCGTCGTGCGCTCTACTCACGTCCGACCTCCCGGCGTCGTGCCAGCTCCATCTGAACGGCATAGCCCGCCTTCTGCGCCTCAGACAGGCTTCCCACCTGTGCTTCGGCTTCCGCGCCGGTCAAGATAACGACGCTGTCTCGCCTAGTGGGTCGCTGCTTGCCGTAGGCAGCCTCGAACAGAGAAATGTCCTCCCCGACAACGGCCGGCGGACCGATCTGCGGTTCCTTGATTACCTCCACCGCGCGCGTGCGCAGCTTATCTCGAAGTCCCATCTAGTTGTCTCCTGCGGGTGCGTGATTCATAGTGCTGACACTCTATCGGCGGCTGTGACAGTGACGGATTGATTGGCACACTCGACCGTAAACCGTGGTGAATGGAGACAGATCACAACAACTCTCGCTTGCCGTTCAAGGCCGGCGGTAAGTCACTTGACGCGACAATTCTTGAGAATGGCGACCTCCTGGTCGTGGGCTACGCGGCGGTCTGGGACGGACTCGACCGAGAAGGAGAGAACTTCCTCAATGGCGCGTTCCAGCGCGGCATCAAGACGTTTCTCGAAGGTCAGGCCACGCTCGCGTTCCACCATCAGCACGACAAGGGCATTGGGAAGGTGCTGGAGCTGCGCGAGGATGAGCGCGGCCTCTGGATGAAGGCGCGCGTGGACTTCCAGCCGGAGTCCTCGCCGCTGCGCTACATCTACAACGGCATCAAGAAGGGTACGTACAACGCCCTGTCTGTCGGCGGCTTCTTCGCCCGCACGCTGACCGCCAGAGGGTGGCGGATCAGCGCAGTGGACGTGACCGAAGTGTCGGTGACGCCGGTCCCCGCGCATCCTGGGACGAGCTTCGCAGTCGTCGCGGGCAAGGCATTGGATTCAGCTGCCGCGAGCGACATTGACGCGATCATTCACGATGCCCGGATGCTCATGCTCGAAGCGCAGCTTGAACGGGCGCGTTACCAGCTCGCCGACCTGATCGTGAACGGAGCGCGCTAATGGCTGGTTACGATGCAATCCTGCCGCCGATGTCGTCCGATCCGCAGGCGCGGGTCTGGACTCAGATCCGACAGCTGCAGCACCGTGTCGCGTCGCTGGAGGCCAGACGAACTTGATCGTACGAGCTGAGATGAGCGGGACGGTCATCTCGTCAGACCCGACGATGGGCACCATGAACTACAGAGAGGGCGAGTTCAACAGCTACGGCCGCGAGCTGCTGATCCTGTTCGGACCCAACCGCGCCGCGCTGTCTGGCTCTACTTCCATCTCGGCGTATTTCTACATCGATGAGCAGCAGGTCGCGTCCTCCTCGGCATCACACAACTACGACCCCGACCAGAGAAACATGGATGGCGTGGCCGCGAGTGCGGCGTACACGCGATTCACTGTCCCGGCCGGCACTCATACCTGGAGAGTTGCCGCAGGTGTTTCGCCGCCGCCTTCCTCGTTCACGGCGTTTGACTTCGCTGGTCTGATCTTGGAGCTTCCCACCGCTTAACCTTCGGCCGCCGACCTCCTCGGCGGAAGGACGCACCGTCTCCGGCGTCCTGCGCAACGCCTCCCCACCGGGAGGCGTTCGCGTTGCTGGGGCTACTCGATGCCTCTCAGCAGCTCAGACGGAGTGGTTCTGAGCGCGCGAGCGAGCCGGATCAGCGTGTCGGTCCGGACATGCGTCTTGCCATTCTCGATTCGATTGACCTGGGCTTGGTCTACTCCGGACTGCTGGCTTACCTTGCCTTGTGAGAGGCCAGCCCGATCCCGTGCGGCACGGAGGTTGCGGCCGATGATGATGCGAGGGTCTTCGGGCACATAGCGGGGTTCGTGTGCTGGAGGATTGCTTCCTGTAGGGAAGAAGTCATAGGATTCTCTCCATATGCTGCCCGACGCGCCCAACGAAAAGACGCCAAGAGGAACGCTGTTCGTGACGACTATCCGGCTCGAACGCGACCTTGCCGCCGAGGCTCAGCGGGACGCTAAGCGGCTCGGCGTGTCATTCGCCACCTATGTAAGAGACTGCGTCCGGGACCGTGTCGCCGAGCGGCGCTATCGCTCCGCGTTGGGGGAGCTGTACGAGCGTGTGGTCAGGCTCGAACGGGATCGGGGATGACCGACTCCGCGCACCAGCTCCGCGTTGCAATCGGCCTGGAGCTGCGGGACGCGCGCGAGCGCGCCGGGCTGTCGAGGAGAAGACTGGCGGCGCTGACCGAGGGCGCGGCGTCCGCGACCTTCATCGAGGCGGTCGAGACCGGGCGCGGCAATCCGTCCTTCGTGCGGGTCGCGAGGATGGCGCGCGCCCTCGGCCTCAGTCTCGCCGAGATCGCAGAGCGAGCGGAGAAGCGCGTCAGAGCAGGCGAGTAGGATCGAGCCTTGGTCAGCTCAATGGAGCATTGACCGACGCGGCGCAGCCGGTTCCCCTCTAGCCGCGTCTGAGCGACTGCCGCCGACCCCTCTCGGCGGCAGTCGCCGTTTCATGGGCGGTCTGCACTAGACACACCAGTGCGGCCGATTAGTTACACCCCGAGTGGTCAAGTGGTACGGATCTATCCAGTGCTAGTTGAGGCACGCGGGGGTGTAAACTTACGGGTTGTAAACGACGATCTGGAGGTTGCCAGTGAGCGTAGGAAGTGCTATCCGCAGACACCGAACCGAACGAGGTTGGAGCAAGGCGAGACTTGCCAGGCTGACCGGGTTTTCCCGGACCTCGATCCTCTATTGGGAGCGAGAGGAGCATGAACCCCGGCGAGTGGCGGTCGAACGCCTCGAAGCCGTATTTGGGCTTGAAGAAGGCAGCCTCAACGAGTAACGCCGCCCCGAAGGGCGGCGCACGTGAACGAACGAGTAGGAGATCTAGCAGTGAACAATTCAAGTGTATCGAACACCCGGACCACGTTCCGGGAGCGAGCAACCTCCGCGACGTGGGCCACGAATCCCGTCCTCGTCGCGTACATCGTGTACATGCTGTGCCTGACGGCGGCGGTGGTCCTCTAATGAGCGAGATCACCCCCACGGCAGCCCGCGACGCCCTTGCCGTCGCGCTTGAACAGGAGGCGCGCATCGGCCTCGCAGACGTTCGAGCGTGGCGACGCAGAGGACCGGCCCCGCTCAGCGCCGCCGAGCGCGACAGAGCTTGCACGCAGGCGATCATGCGAGCTGAAAGAGAGCTGCGGCAGCGCTTCCCGGACGCGGACGACGACGCGATCCTGGGGTCGCTCGAAGCCGAGCTGGCGCGAGGCGAGGCGTTCTTCGATGACGACTTCGCGGACGGATGGGACGAACCTGATCCGAAGTTCACGTTCGTGGTCGATGGCCTGATCGCTGACGGGATGATCCATTGGGCTTCTGGCAAGCACGGCTCGCTGAAGTCCACCATCGGCACGTTCGCCGCGTTCGAGGCGATCAAGGTTGGTCGTCACGTCGTGTGGCTCGATTGGGAGGTCGGCCGCGCGCAGGCTCGCCGTCGCTTCAAGGCGGCTGGGATCACGGAGGCGATGGCGCGCGAGTTCGTCCGCTACCGCTACCTGCCGCCGATTTCGGACACCAGCTCCGCGACCGTTGAGCGGCTGCGCGCGGAGGTCGCCCAGCTCGACCGTCCCCTCGTCGTGATCGACTCGATGTCGAAGGCGCTCGCCGGCACGGGGTGCGACGAGAACAGCAACTCGGACGTGTCGCGCTTCACAGACGCGATCTTGCAGCGCGGCATGAAGGGCGCCGGCGCGACCGTCTACGTGATCGATCACGAGGGCCGCAACCAGACGAAGTCCTCGGACTACGTCGCGCGCGGGGCATCGACCAAGGACGCCGACGCAGACATCACCTACCGGTTCTTCGTGGAGGAGGAGCCGGACCGGCAGACCGTGGGCAAGCTGCGGATCATCTGCCAGAAGGACCGTGAGGATGCGCTCGGCGGCCTCACGCGCCAGTGGGCGCGTTCCAAGTACAGCCGTCGCGGAGAGCGCTGGTTCGAGGTTGGCGACGGGAGGGGCGGCCTGCCCGTCAAGCCCATCGAGCAGCCCAGCGACGCACGCAGAGACGGCGAGGAAGCGGCCTTCAAGCTCGCCATCGTGGACTTCCTGCGCGAGAGCGGAGAGGAGTTCTCGATGCGAGCGCTCAAGGACGAGCTTCGGGGCGCGGGGGTCGAGTTCCGCAACGACGATCTCGGACCCACGGTCCGAGCGATGGGACGCGACAGCTTCTATCCCATCAGCGTCCGGACCGAAGGCCAGTCGCTCCGCATTCGATACGAGGAGGCGACCGCCGATGCAGCCGGCGCGCTGTCCTTCTAAGGCAACCGATCCCAACCGATCCCCGGAGCTGGGGATCGGTTGGGGGACCGATCCCCACGGGATCGGTTCGGGGATCGGTCGCGCCCGACGGCCTCGAGTTCGCCACCGGACGGGGGATCTCGGACCGATCCCGCGGGGATCGGTTGCGGGGATCGGTGCGACCGCCTGCCCAAACCGCTCTACCGATCCCACCGATCCCCGCGCCTATAGGCGCGGGGTGGGATCGGTCGGAGGGGACGATCCCCGGACGCTGAATGACTCCGGCCATGCTGAGGCCGGCCGATGATCCGCCCCTACCGCGACATCTCCCCGGCCGCCCGTGCCGCCGCCGAGCTGGCGTACGACGATCTCCTGGACGCCGCCTGCCGCGCCCGGCAGGAAGGCCGCTGGCGCGCCGACGATCAGCGCGAGTCAATCTGCGCGGAAGCCCGCCGTCTCGGCGTCATCATCTGGCCGGCGCTGGCAGACCGCGTCGCCTCCGGAGCGCGCCAGCTCGTCGGCTCGACCGCCTGACTTATCAGCCTCACGTCCCTAGCCGTCGAATTGGCTAGGGACGCGACGACCCTGCGGCTGATATGTCTGACGGCCGCCCTAGCCTCCGGTGCGATGGCACCCCACGCGACGCTCGAAGCGCTCAACCTCAGAAGCTACGAAGAGCTGCACCAGCTCCCGGTTGGGGAGATCATCGCCAACCTGCACAGAGTGCCACTGCATGACGGCGACGCCTTCCTCGCTGTCCTCGCGGTGCGGGCGTTGTCCGAGCTGAGCGACACCACGGCCGCAGTCGGTAGAGCAGTTGACGAGCTGCACCGGACGACGGCCGCCATCGACCGCGCGAGCCGCCGACTCGAAGTCGCTGCGCTCATTGTCGGGATCGTCGCTGTCGTGGTCGGGATCGGCGGCATCGTCGCAACGCTGGCGGCATAGCCGGCGCTGCTGACGGTGACCGTGGCGGGGCACACATAACCCGCCCCCCTCGCAACCCGATCCGTCTCGCGCAACCCCAGCAACCCCAGCGCCGCGTACGGCCCTTCTCCGGCCGCAAAGGATTCACCCCGGCGATCTACCGTCCCCCGCCAGCGGAGGCCGGGAGAGGGCGCGTATGGCGCTCTGGCGGAGGGGTCACTGGGGCTGCTCCGGCGGCCCAAATCCGGACGCAGGTCCGGTAAACTGACTAGTGGAAGTACAAGGACGCACATGGACGTTGCGGTCCTCAACCCACTATCCCGGAGGAAGGCACGATGCCCCACACCGAGATCATCAGCATTCGCCGTGATCGGCTCATGCTGAGCATCGCCGCAATAGACGCACTCGCGGCGGTCCTCGCTCTCATCACCCGCTAGAACACGCTGCCCCGGCAGCCCGTGCAGCGTGCGGGTTGCTGGGGTTGCTAGGCGGCTGCTCGCCGCTTCGGCAGTGCCGGCAGCTCTGCCGGTCGCCGCCGTCTCGTCGGACGCCGGTAGCCGGCCGCACCCCGCACGCTGCTCACCTGCCACCTGGCCGCGCCTCGCAACGTTGGCACGCCCTCCGCGTTGAGGGTGTCGGCGATCTGCTGGTACGTCGCTCTGCCCTCACGCATCGACCGGATGCGGGCGGCCAGCTCCCCGTCAACTGCCGGCCGCAGCTTGCCCTTCGCCGCCGCTACAGCCAGCCCGTCAGCCGTGCGCGCTGCAATCGTCTCGCGCTCCCACTCGGCGACGGACGCCATGACGTTGCAGATAAGCCGGCCGCCGGGAGTGGACGTGTCAACCCCAACGTCGAGAGCGACCAGCGCAGCGTCAGCGGACCGGAACCATTCGAGCAGCGTCCCGAAGTCGATCACGCTCCGGCTGATCCGGTCAAGCTTGGCAGCGACCAGCCCGTCAGCCTCGTCAGCCGCGATCAACCCCAACGCCTCCATCAACCCCGGCCGATGCGTGTCCCGGCCGCTGTAGCCGTCGTCCGGGATGACCTTGACGAGCGTCCAACCGCGACGCTCGACCTCTGCACGGATCGTCGCCTCCTGCGCATCGAGGGAATGACCGCTGCCGTTCTCGGCGACTGACTTCCGCACGTACCCGATGACCTTCAAGTGCCCTCCGTCGCTGGGGTTGCTTGTGCAGCCGTTCCGCTGCACAACCTGGGCGACGATCAGAGCACATCGGCGTTCGTAATCCAAGGGTCGCTGGGGTCGCTGTTTCTATGGTGACATTCGCGCCAGAAAGAATCGAAACACCCCGTTGCGACGGGCAATATCTCGCGGGGGTGGGGTCACATACGGCGTGAAATTCACATGTGGTACAGAGCCTAATTGACCCCAGCGCCCTTACCGCGCAAGCCGCCCCCAGCGTCCCCCTACTGGCGCATGGTGAACGCAAGTGTTCATAGCGTGTCTTGCATGCCAAAAATCCTGCTTTCCTGCCTTCTGGGCGCTGCTGCCCTGATCGCTGCCGGCTGCGGCGGCTCGAACCCCACGCCGGACAGAACGACGACCGTTGCCGAAGACCCCGCGCCCGTCGAGCAGAAGAACAGCGGAGACGACTGCGACGCGAAGGGCATCAACGCGACGGAGGGGAAGACCGGCACATGCACCATCGATGACGTGACCTACCGCGTCGTTGACCGGCGGGACCGGCTCAAGCTCCAGCGCACGACCACGGCACTCAAGGACGTGTATGTGCTTGAGGAGGTCGGGATGCCGGACGGCTACGCTGGCGAGCCGGTGAAGCCGGAGAACGGCCGCTTTGTCGTACTGCGGATCGGTGTCCGCAACAACTCGAACCAGCCGCTTGAAAAGGCGCTGCTCGCGCCGTCCGCTGCCCTGATCGTCGGGAGAAACGAGTACGCCTCCTCCGACGATGGCGCGGCGGCCTACTACCAATCGATGAACCTCGGTCTGCCGCAGTCGAACACGATCCAGCCGAAGACGGCGAGCGACGCCCTGGTCGTCTTCGACCTCACGCCGGGCGTGGCCAGAGCGGTCAACAGACGTGGAAGCTCACTGCGGCTGGGGTCGTCCAACGCCGATGAATCGTCGCTCGTCGGGGTGATCCGACTCTGGAAGTAGCTCCAGTCAACCGGCCGTGCTTCCAGCGGTCCGCGTTAGGGTGCGCTGGAAGCCGACGAAAGGAACCGCAGTGGCCTACACGGTGTACGAGATCCGGGTCAACGGAGAGAGAGTGACCAACCTGAACCTCTCGATCTCGGGACCGGAGCACGCAATGGAGATCGCGGCGAGAGTCAGCGCCATGACGGAACAGCCGGACCTGGTCACGGTCGGGAGAGTCGTCATCGATCCCAGCTTGACCGGCGGCGACCGCATCAAGACGGAGACAGTCGCGACGTTCGTACACGGCGAAGAGGTCGACCCGGACGATCTCGAAGCAGCAGCCGAAGATCTGGAGCCGTACTACAACCCGCACTTTCCGGAGGATTAGCGAGCCGGAACAGCGAGTAGGCCGCTAGTGTCGAGCCATGCCAACACACGAACCGGAGCTGTCTGAGCCGTACTACGGTGGAGACTTCTACGACGGCGGGACCTACGACAGAACGCCGCCGGGCGCGACGATCCAGTACTTCTACACGGAGGACGACGGGTATTCGTACGACCCTGACGCGCCCGGCGAAGTCGAATGGCTGACCGAAGCGGTCGCCGCCGGCCCGGACGTGGGCTGGTCTGATGACGCCGAGCGCCGGAGAACCGGGGAGGCCATCTTGCGCCACTACTTCGCCCGCGAGCCGACGAGGGACGAGTTGGACACGTTCATGGAGGAGATCGCCCCGTCTCTCCAGGACGGACAGCCCTTTGCGATCGGCACGGACGTTCTCCGCAACGCCGGTCTGGACAGGTAGCAACGCGCTTCCAGGGCGGCGACCCTCGCCGCCCTGGAAGCGCGCCGCCGGAGGCGGCTATGTCACAGATATGTCACGCCTGGGCAACAGCCGCCCATGGCTCCATAGCCCCGAAAACGAGAAAAGCGCCCGTTACCAGGCGCTTTTCCCCTAAGCCCTCTGACGGACTCGAACCGTCGACCCCTTCCTTACCATGGAAGTGCTCTACCAGCTGAGCTAAGAGGGCAGCGGTTGCTCAGCGTAGCGGAAGGCGGCGCGCGGCGCTGCGAGGACCGTCAGCGCTCGCGCAGCAGCGCGGTCGCGGCGGTGGCGGTCAGGGGGCGGGCGAAGTGGAAGCCCTGGGCGAGCGGGCAGTCGTGCTCGACGAGGAAGCGGCGCTGGGCCTCGCTCGTGACGCCCTCGGCGACGGTCGTCATCCGCAGCGCGGCGCTCAGCTCGACGATCGCGGTGATCATCGCCGCCGCCTGCGGGTCGTCGGGGACGCCGCGCAGGAACGACTGGTCGATCTTCAGCGTCTGGACCGGCACGTCGCGCAGGCGCGCGAGCGACGAATGGCCGGCGCCGAAGTCGTCGATCGCGAGCCGGACGCCGAGCTCGTGGAGGGCGAGCACGACCGGGTTGCCGCGCTCGGCGTCGAGCATCGCGGCCGACTCGGTGATCTCCAGCGTCAGCGCCTGCGGGTCGATCCCGTGCTGCGCCAGCGCAGCGCGCACCGTACCCGGGAAGTCCGGCCTGCGCAGCTGGCGCGGCGAGACGTTGACGTGGACGTGGCTCGCCAGCCCGGCGTCGACCCAGTTGCGCTGCTGCGCGCAGACGGCGTGCAGGACCCAGCCGCCGATCGCCTCGATCAGCCCGGCGTCCTCGGCGAGCGGGATGAACTCGTCGGGCCCGACGAGGCCGCGCTCGGCGTCCTGCCAGCGCACGAGCGCCTCGAAGGCGCGCAGCTCGCCGGTCGCGGGCGCGACGATCGGCTGGTAGTGGACGACGAAGTCGTCGCGCTGGAGCGCCCGCCGCAGCTTGCTCGTCAGCGACAGCCGCGCCAGCGTCCGGCGCGAGTCGCCGCCGTAGCTCGCGATCCCGCCGCGGCCGGCCTGCTTGACCTCGTACATCGCCGCGTCGGCGTGGCGCAGCAGCGTGTCGGCGTCGGCGGCGTCGTCGGGGTGGATGCTGATGCCGATCGACGCGCCGACCTCGAACTCGGCGTCGGCGAGGTGGAACGGCTCCAGCAGCGCCGTCTCGACCTGCTTGGCGACCGCCTCCGCGCTCAGGCGCGGGTCTCTGTCGAGATCGGTCAGCAGGATCAGGAACTCGTCGCCGCCCTGGCGCGCCAGCAGGTCGGTCGAGCGCACGACGCCGCGCAGCCGCACCGCGATCCGCCGCAGCAGCTCGTCGCCGGCCGCGTGGCCGAGGCTGTCGTTGACCGCCTTGAAGTCGTCGAGGTCGACGTACAGCAGCGCGACCGACTGGCCGGTCCGCCTCGCGCGCGCCAGCGCCAGCGCGAGGTGCTCGTCGAGCAGCGCGCGGTTGGGCAGCCTCGTGAGGCTGTCGTGGTAGGCGAGGAAGGCGATCTGCTCCTGCGCGCGGCGCCGCTCGGTCACGTCGGTGAAGGCGGACACGACGCCGTAGGGCCGGCTCTCGCCCTCCCTGATCAGCGGGTGGCTGGTGACCGTCGCCCACACCTCCCAGCCGTCGTCGCGCTGGAAGCGGACGACTCTCTCCGGCTGCGGCAGGCCGCTCTCCAGCGCCCGCCCGGCGGTCGAGTTCTCCCGCGTCACCGGGGTGCCGTCCTCGAAGGTCATCGAGACGCCCGGCGGCGCGGTACCGAGCCGCAGCAGCTCCTCCTCGGAGCGGGCGCCGAAGATCCGCGCCGCCGCGGCGTTGCAGCTGACCACGCGCCCGTCGGGGCCGTAGATCAGCAGCCCCTCCTCCAGCGCGCCGATCACGGCGCGGTTGCGCTCCTCGCTCTCCGCCAACGCCGCCTCGGCGATCCGGGTCGCGGTCACGTCGGTGATGATGCCCTGCGTCAGACGCGGTCTACCGTGCTCGTCCCGGATGACGGTGTCGTGCTCCCACACCCACACGACGCTGCCGTCCTTGGCGATCAGCCGGTACTCGCAGTCGAACTCCTTCTCCTCGCGGAAGGCGTAGCGCGTCTCCGCCATCACGCGGTCGACGTCGTCGGGATGGACCTGCGTGTCCCACAGCGACGTCTCGCCCAGCCAGCCCTCCGCCGGGAAGCCGAGCAGCTCCTCGATCTGCGGGCTGACGTACATCAGCGTCCCCAGCTCGTCCCAGTCCGCGACGTAGGTGACCGCCGGGATCGTCTCGATCAGCGTGCGGTAGCGCGACTCGGTCTCGGCCAGCTCGACAGCGGCCGTCACGCGCGCGGTCACGTCGCGCAGGATCCCGATGTAGCGGCGCACGACGCCGTCGTCGTCGCGGACCGGCATCAGGAAGATCTCGTTCCAGAATGCGGAGCCGTCGCGCCGGTAGTTGCGCGCCGTCACCCAGCACTCCTCGCCGGCGTGGAGCGCCGCCCGCATCTCGGCGACCGTCGCGGGATCGGTCTCCGGTCCCTGCAGCATCGAGAGGCTGCGGCCGAGCACCTCCCTGGAGCGATACCCGGTCAGCTGCTCGAACGCCTCGTTGACGAAGGCCGCCGCCCAGCCGCGCTCCTCGTCGCGCTCGCAGATGACGATCCCGTTGTTGGTCGCCGCGAGCGCCCGCTCGTGCAGGTCGAGCAGCGCGGCGCCGCGCCGGTAGCGGAGGTGGACGGCGACCTGGCCGGCGAGCGCGGCGACGTCGGCGACCAGCGGCTCGTCGATCCGCGTCCCCGGCTCCAGCCGCAGCTCCAGCACCCCCTCGCAGGCGTCGCCGGCGATCAGCGGGATCGCGATCGTCCCGTGGGCCCAGACGGTCTCGCGCCGCGCCCGCGCGACCCGCACCGGGTCGCCGTCGCCGTGCGGCTCGGCGGCGCGCGCCGGCTCGGCGGCCGGGGCGGGCTCGGCCGTCGGAGCGGGCTCGGCGGCCGGAGCGGACGGGTCGGCCGGAGCGACCTGGGCGGCCGCAGCGGGCTCGACCGCGGCGGCCGAATCGGCGGCGCCCAGCACCGCCACGGGACGCAGGTCGCCCCGCGTCGCGACCTCCCACGCGACCCCCGCGCCCGCCTCGAACAGCTCGGCCAGCACGCCGAGCGCCTCCCGCAGCAGCTCCTCGGGCGACAGCTCGGCCGCGAGGCGGTCGGCGAGCGCGCGCTGGGCGCCGAGCAGCCGGGCGGCCCGCACGGCGGCGCGGCGGTCGTCGGCCCGCTCGCGCTCGCGCGCGACCGTCTCGGCGAGCCGATGGCGCTCGGGCTCGTGCGCGATGAGGGCACCGTCGCCGTCGCCGTCGGGCCTGTGCGCGTCGGGCTCGGTCAGCACGAGCGTGACGTCGGCGGCGCGGGCCAGCTCGAGCGCCCGCTCGACCTCGTCGCGATCGCGCAGCCCGCAGACGAGCACGTGCCAGCCGCCTCGCTCGAGCGCCTCCGGCAGTCCGACCGGATCGTGCAGCGTCACCGCCTCGATCGGCCCGACGCCGCCCCGCAGAGCATCGACGAGCGTGGAGGCGGCGTCCGGGTCTCGATGGACGACGAGCGCGCGCACGGTGGGTTCAGGAGGCCGGCCCCCGGTCTTCGTCACCCGGGTCTGTTGGTGGTTACTGCCTCGCCCCCTCGAATCCTGCATCGGACCGCGCCTGCCTCCCAGCGCGGAAGCACCCCGCTCCCGTTCGCCGACCGTCGTCGCCTCGCCCACCGTCAGGCTACCCACGTGGGACGGGCGCGTCGCTCCCGCCGACGCGCCGGTTTCCGTGCCGCCCAGCTGCGCCGCACGCGCGATCCGTACGATCCCGGCCCATGAGCGACGATCGCGACGCGGCGCTGGACGCGCTGAAGGACCAGCTCTCCGAGCTGCTCGCGGCGCAGCGGCGGCTGCGCGGGCGGGACGCCGGCCAGCGCGGGGGCGCGCTCAGCTTCCCCCAGTACCGGCTCGTGCGCGAGCTGGCGAGAGCCGGGAGCGAGGGGATGCCCGCGACGCAGCTGGCGGCCGCGGCCGAGCTCGCGCCGCCGACCGTCACGCAGATGCTCGACCAGCTCGCGCAGTGGGGCTACGTCGAGCGGACGCGCTCCGAGCGCGACCGCCGCGTCGTCACCAACCGGCTGACCGACAAGGGCCGCGAGCGGCTCGCCGAGAAGGACGCGCAGCACGCCGAGAAGTGGCGCGCCGCGTTCGCCGACCTCGACCGCGACGCGCTCTCCGCCGGCGTCGCGGTGCTGGAGCGGCTCGGCCGCCTCTACGACGATCTCTGAGCGGAGCGCTCCGCCGACCACGCGCCCAGCAGCGCCCGCGCCGCCGCCTCGACGATCCGCTCGCGCTCGCGCTCGGCGCCCGCGGGCTCCTCCCCGGCGGTCGTCGCGTCGAGCCAGCGGCCGGCGAAGCGCAGCGCCGTCGAGCGCGCGAGCGCGAGCGCTCCGCGCCACTCGTACGCCTCCGGCGCCTCGCCGAGGTCGCCGAGCGTCAGCACGTCGACGGCGATCGCGAGCCCGGTCTCCCACGTCCCCTCGCCGCCGGCCCGGCCGACGCTGGCGTCGTGGACGAAGACGAGCGCGGCCGCGACCTCGACCCACAGCCCGCGCGCGGCGACGAGGTCGGCCGGCTCGATCCCGGTCATCGTCATCGACTCGAGCTGCCAGAGGAGGTGGTCGAGGTGGGCGAGCGTCGCGCCGGGCCGGACGTAGACGTGCAGCGGCGCGTCGTGTCCGGTCCCGCGCAGCAGCGCGCGCCCCTCGGCCGCGATCGGCTCCAGCTCGCGCACCGCCTCCATCCCGCTCTCGACGGCGACCGGGCCGGCCAGCAGCTCCTGCGCGACCAGCTCGGCGGCGGCGATCGCGACGACGTCGGCGCCGACCGGCGCCTGCGGCTCGGCCGACGCGCCCAGCAGCTCGATCCGCTCGCGCAGCTGCGCGGCGGTCGGCCGCGGCCCGGCCGCTCCCGCGCGGCGCAGGCGCTCCCAACGCCGCAGGGTCCGCTGCAGCCGCGGCGGCAGCCCGACCGCCGGCGGGTCGCCGCCGGGCCGCCGCGCGCGTGCCGCCGCGTCGGCGAGCGCCGTCAGGCGCGCGAGCAGCGCCAGCGTCTCGTCGCGGTCGACGCCGTGGTAGACGATCGCGACGGCGTCGCCGACGTAGGCCTCCAGCGCCGCGCGCGAGGGCGCCGCCGGCGGCCGTGGGACGGAGGGCGCGACACGGCGCAGCGCCGTCTCCAGCGCGGCGACCGCGTCAGGCGGGGCGTCACTGAGGTCAGGTGGATCGGTGGGCGGGTGCTTCATGTGTGGATGTCGCCCCGCGCGTCGCCGCTCCCCCCGGCGAATCGCCCGCGCCGGCCCCGGGTGCCGTGCGACACACTGCGTCGGCCGCGGCGCGCGTATGGTTCAAGGCAGCTTCCCCACGATCGAGGATCCGCCAATGTCCAGCACGCTCATCGTCGGTTTCGACGGCCGCGACCATGCGGCCGACGCGCTCGCGCTCGGGCGTCTGCTCGCGAGCCGGACCGGCGCCAGGCTGCTCGTCGCGTGCGCCTATCCCGAGGATCCGCTCGGCGAGAGCGGCGCCGCCGCCGACGTCGGGACCGACGTCCGCCACGACGCCGAGGCGGCGCTCGACAGAGCGCGCGCGCTCGTCGCGGGGCAGGGCGGCGAGCCGGTCGAGGTCGAGTACCACGCGCTCGCGGGAGCGAAGCCGTCGCAGGTCCTCCACGACCTCGCCGAGCGCACCAGCGCGACCGCGATCGTCGTCGGCGCGACCCATCACGGCGCCGCCGTGCGGCTGCTGACCGGCTCGACGCCGGAGCGCGTGCTCGACGGCTCGCCGTGCGCCGTCGCCGTCGCCCCGGTCGGCTACGCGGACAGGGTCCCGACCGGCACGGCGCCGCTGCGGATCGCGGTCGCGTTCGACGACTCGCCGGAGGCCGACCAGGCGCTCGACGTCGCCGCCGGGCTGGCGCGCGCGGCCGGCGGCCGCCTGCGGATCGTGACGGCCGTCAACGGCGCGGTCGGCCTCTACCCGCCGCTCGACCCGAGCGCCTACGCCGAGATCGCGGAGATCGCGCGCACCTCCGCGCGCGATCGGCTCGACGCCGCCGTCGCGCGGCTGGAGGGCGTCGAGGCCGACGTCGCCGTGCTCGACGGCGAGCCGGCCGTCGTGCTGCTGGAGGACGCGCAGGACGACGACCTGCTCGTGACCGGCTCGGGCGGCAAGGGGCCGTTCCGGCGCGTGCTGATGGGCTCGGTCTCGCGCACGCTGCTGCGCGAGGCGGCATGTCCGGTCGTGATCGTCCCCCGCGCCGACGGCGAGGGGGCGTCGTCATGAGGGCGGCGCTGACGCTGACGCGGTACGTGCTGCCCGCGGTGATCGTGGTCGTCGGGCTCGTCTTCGTCGCGATCGACCCGGCCGGGAACTGGGAGGGCGCCGCCTGCCTGATCGGCGCCGGGCTGTCGGTCTCGCTGCTGAACCTCCTCCACCGGATCGGCGTCGACGGCGACGACGACCGCGACCGCGAGGCCGCCCAGCGCCGCTACTTCGACGAGCACGGCCACTGGCCCGACGAGCGGACCGGCTAGCCGGTCCGCCTGCCGGCCCCTGCGGCCGGCCGCCGGTCGTCAGCCGCGCCCGGCGGCGAGCAGCTCGCCGACCGACCGCGCCAGCGTCTCGACGGCCAGCTCGACGTGGTCGGGCCGCGTCGCCTCGTCGCGGTGGTGGCTGATCCCGTCGACGCTCTGCACGAACAGCATGCCGGTCGGGATGCCGCTCCGGGCGAGCTGCCACGAGTCGTGCAGCGGACCGCTCGGCAGCCGCTCGCAGCTGCCGGCGACGGCGCGCGCGTTGCGCTCGAGCAGGTCGATCAGCGCCGGGTCGAAGGCGACCGGTTCGAAGTGGTCGAGCGGCCGCCAGCTGATCGAGACCTGCTGCTCGGCGGCGATGCGATCGGCGGCGGCGCGCACGTCGGCGTGCAGCTCGCGCAGCGTCTCAGCCTCGCCGTGGCGCTGGTCGAGGCGCAGCTCGCAGCCCTCCTGGACGACCCAGCCGACCCGCGGCCGCGTCGCCAGCGACGCGATCGTCGCCAGCCCCCTCCGCGCCAGCGCGGCGTCGTGGGCGGCGGCGGCGAGGCGGACGCCGGCGAGCGCCGCGTCGCGGCGCAGCTCGAACGGCGTGCCGCCGGCGTGGGCGCTGCGCCCGCGGATCGTCGCCTCGCTGCGCGTGATGCCGAGCGTGCCGGTGACCGCGCCGAGCGCGACGCCGGCCCGCTCGAGCACCGGCCCCTGCTCGATGTGGAGCTCGAGCGCGGCGACGACCGGCTCGAGCCGCCGCCGCGCCCGCGGCGCCGCCGACAGGTCGACGCCCTGGCGCGCCATCGCGGCGGCGAGCGTGACGCCGTCGGCGTCGGTCAGCGCGGCGACCTCGCCGGGCTCGACGACCCCGCAGGCGAGCCCCGACCCGAGCAGGCTGCGCCCGAACCGCGCCCCCTCCTCGTCGGCCCAGTCGACCAGCGCCAGCGAACGCCGCGGGCGGCCGCCGGCAGCGACGGCGCGCAGCACCTCCAGGCCGGCGACGACGTTGAGGCTGCCGTCGAGCCGCCCGCCGTCGGGGACGGAGTCGAGGTGACCGCCGACCAGCACGGTCTCCTCCTCCCTCCCCCGCAGCAGCGCCCACAGGTTGCCGGCCTCGTCGCGCTCGACGTCGACCGGCAGCTGCTCGAGCCGCCCGATCAGCCAGCGGCGGGCCGCCGCCCACGGCTCGGTCCAGGCGAGCCGCTGGGCGCCGCGCTCGTCGCCGGTCAGCGCGTGAAGCTCGTCGAGGTCGGCCAGCACGCGCCCGCCGTCGATCGCGGCGTCACTGCGCATCGAGCGCTCCGTCCTCCGGCGCCGCGACCGGCTCCTCGGCGGCGACGACGGCGGGCGGGCGCAGCCAGTCGACGTGGCGGACGGGGCGCTCGTCGACCGTCAGCCGGAAGACGTCGGGCCGGTTGTAGTGGCCGACCGCGTCGAAGGCCTGCTGCTCGTCGCCGATCATGGACAGGTCGGCGTCGGCGTAGACGATCTCCTCGCGCCCGGCGACCGGGCCGGCGATCCATCTGCTGTCGGGGCCGATGATGCCGGTGCCGCCGAAGATCAGCTCGTCGCCGCCGTCGCCGTACTGCGCCGCGACGTCGAACGCCTCCGGCATCTCGAAGTCGGCCGGCACGTCGGAGCGGCGGAAGTAGGAGCCGACGCAGAGCACGAAGCAGCGCCCCTCGAAGGCGTAGTGCTGGCTGGCGAGGTGGTGGATCGGCGGCATCGTCGGCCACGCCGCGACGTGGATCTGCTCGCCCTTGGCATGCATCGCGAAGCGGTTGAGCGGCATCCAGTGCTCCCAGCAGATCGCGCCGCCGACCCGTCCGATCGGCGTGTCGTAGACCTGCAGGGCGCTGCCGTCGCCCTGGCCCCACAGCATCCGCTCGGCGTGGGTCGGCATCAGCTTGCGCCGCACGCCCATCACCTCGCCCTCGGCCGAGATGTAGAGCAGCGAGTTGTAGAGCGTCCCGCGCGAGTAGTCGCCGTCGCGCTCGTTGATGCCCATCACGACGATCGTGCCGGCGCGGCGGGCGGCCTCGCAGAGCCGCACGGTCGCGTCGTCGCCGACGGTGACCGAGTTGGCCTGCAGACGGGCGTAGAGCCGCTTCGCGCGCCGGTCGTCCCAGCCGGCGGCGCCGTACATCCAGAGCGGGTAGCCGGGGATCCACGTCTCCGGGAAGGCGATCAGCCGCGCGCCGTTGCGGCCGGCCTCGGCGATCGCCGAGACGGCCTTGTCGACCGTCCGGTCGCGGTCGAGGAAGACGGGCGCGAGCTGGGCCGCGGCGAGGCGGACAGAGGTCATCGGATCATCTCCGTCTGGGTCGGGAGGGAGCCCGTCGCCGCGCGACGCTCGCGCAGCTGGGCCGGAAGTCCGGCGAGGCCGTCGCTCGTGACCAGGGTCACGACGAGCATCACCACGCCGGCGGCGATCAGGCGCAGCGCGCCCGCATCGAGGAACTGCTGGTCGATGAAGAGGAGCAGCGCGGTGCCGAGCAGGACGCCGCGGGCGGAGCCGATCCCGCCGACGACCATCATCGCGAACAGCAGCAGGAGCGTGTCGAAGGAGAAGATCGTCGGCGAGATCCCGCCGAAGAAGGCGAGGTAGCAGGCGCCGGTGAAGCCGATCATCGCCGAGGAGACGACGATCACGACGAGGCGGATCCGCACGACCCCGATCCCCAGCCCGCGCGCGAACGGCTCGCTGCCGCGGGCCGTCCGCAGCAGCGTGCCGACGCGGCCGCGGTCGAGCGCGGCGTAGACGATCAGCGCGACGATCACCAGCGCCAGCGCGGCGTAGTAGCGGACCATGCCGCTGCCGACGGCCGACAGCGACTCGGGCGCGAAGGTCGGGGCGCCGTACAGCCCCTGCGCGAGGCCGAGCGGCTTGCTCTGCACGACGAAGGAGCGCGCCAGCTCGACGAGGCCGAAGGTCAGCAGCGCGAAGTAGACGCCGCGCAGGCGCAGCGCCGGCAGCGCGACGAGCAGGCCGACGACGACGCCGACGATCGCGCCGGCCGCCAGCATCGCCGGCCACGGCAGCGACAGCTCGATCGCGGCGTAGCCGGCGCCGTAGCCGGAGATGCCGGCGATCGCCAGCGTCGCGAAGGAGTAGATGCCGGCCGTCCCCATCACCAGCGCCCACATCAGGTTGAGCGCCGCGTAGACGCCGAACAGCACGCAGGTGTTGAGGAAGGCGTCGCCGAAGTCGGTGACCGCCGGCAGGTAGAGCGCGAGCAGGAACAGCGCCGACCAGAAGGCCGTCCCTCTCGGCAGGATTCCTCTAGGCACGGGCTTCCTCCAGCAATCCGGCGATCCCGCGCGGCCGCACGAGCAGCACGACGGCGAGCACGACGAAGAGGGTCATCAGGACGTACTCCTGTCCGAGGTAGGTGGCGGTCAGCGCCTCCGCGACGCCCATGACCAGCGCGGCGACGATCGCTCCCGGGATGCTCCCGAGGCCGCCGAGCACCGCGACCAGCAGCCCCTTGACCAGCGGGACGAAGCCGACGTCGGGGTTGGCGTAGAAGGTCTGCGCCAGCAGCACGCTGGCGAGGCCCGCGAGGCCGCCGCTGAGCGCGAGCACGCCGAGCGCCATCCGGTTGCGGCTGACGCCGACCAGCGCCGCGCCCTCGCTGTCCTGCGTGAGGACCCGCAGCCCGAGGCCGAGGCGGGAGCGCCGCAGCACGACGGCGACCGCCCCGAGGACGACGGCGGCGCTGACGATCGCGCCGAGCTTGTCGGCCGTCACGACGCTGCCGGCGATCGTGACCGAGCCCTCGCCGAAGACGGCCGGCAGCGCCTTCGCCGACGGCCCGAACAGCTCGAGCAGGAGGTTGGCGCCGACGAGGCTGATCGCCAGCGTCGCGATCAGGTGGCGCGTCTCCCAGTTGGGCCGGTCGTAGAGCGGGACGACGACCAGCAGGTAGATCGCGCAGCCGACCAGCGCCCCGCCGGCGACGCCGCCGGCGAGCACCACCGGCGCGGAGTCGCTGAGATGGTCGGCGGCCAGCCAGCCGCCGTAGGCGCCGACGGCGAACGCGACGCCGTGGGCGAGGTTGAGCATGCCGAGCGCCGCCCACGTGAGCGAGACGCCGATCGCGACCAGGCCGTAGATCGCCGCCAGCGAGAGCGCGCTGAAGATGACGTCCATCGCCCTATCTCCCCTCCGCGACGGCCGCGGCCGCCGCCGGCAGCTCCTCGGCGATGCGCCCGGCGTGCAGCCGCACGATCCGGTCGACGCCGCCGAGCAGGCTGCGGTTCTGTTCTGCGATCACCATCGCTCCGTTCTCCAGCTCCAGGGACATGAGGGCCCGCACCAGGCCGGTCGCGATGCCCGGCGCCAGGCCGAGCGACGGCTCGTCGACCAGGTACAGCTCGCCGTCGGCCATCAGGCCGCGGCCGACCGACAGCATCCGCCGCTCGCCGCCGCTCAACGTGCCGGCCGGCTGGTCGAGGTGGGGCACGAGCTTCGGGAAGAGGTCGAGCACCCGTCTGCGGCGCGCCGCCCGCCGCCGCCACGCCGCCGGCAGGTAGGCCCCCGACTCGAGGTTGTCGCGGACCGACAGGCCGGGGAAGACGGCGTCGCCCTGCGGCATCAGGATCAGGCCTCGGCGGGCCAGCTCGTGCGGCGCCGTGCGCGCGATCGAGCGGCCGCGCCACGACCGCTCGCCGTCGCACCAGCCGGCCATCCCCATCACCGCCCGCAGCAGCGTCGTCTTGCCGTGGCCGTTGAGGCCGACCAGCCCGACCCGCTCGCCGACGGCGACCTCGAGATCGATCTCCTCCAGCACCCGCATCGGGCCGTATCCGGCGCCGACGCCGCGCAGCACCAGCCCGCTCACGCGACCACCTCCGGGGCGTCGAAGTAGGCGGCCCGCACGGCCGGGAGGCCGAAGACCTCGGCCGCCGGGCCCTCCGCGAGGATCCTGCCGCGGTCGAGCACGAGCACCCGCTGGGCGACCGCGTCGAGGAACTCGAGCCGGTGCTCGACGACCCCGATCGCGAGCGAGCGGGCGCGGCGGACGTCGCCGACGATCTCGGTCAGCTCCTCGATCTCCTCCCCCACCAGGCCGCTGCACGGCTCGTCGAGCAGCAGCGCCGTCGGCTCGCGCATCAGCAGGCAGGCGAGCAGCAGCTTGCGGCGCTCGAGCGTGCTGAGCAGCCCAGCCCGCCGCCGCTCGGGCGCGGCCAGCCGGACCAGCGCCCGCGCCTCCTCCAGCCGCTCCTCCGCGAGCGTCGGCGACCATGCCCATCGCGCCGCGTCGAGCACCTCGCGCACGGTCAGGTCCTCGGGGACGATCGGCGACTGGTAGGTGCGGGCCAGCCCCAGCCGGGCGCGCTCGTGGGCCGGCAGGCCGGTCAGCTCGCGCTCGCCGAGCGTGACCGTTCCGCCCGACGCCGGCGCATGGCCGGAGATCGCGTCGAGCAACGTCGACTTGCCGGCGCCGTTGGGGCCGGCGATGCCGAGCACCTCGCCGGCGCCGATCGCGAGCGTGACGCCGTCGACGGCGACGAAGCCGCCGTAGGCGCGGCGCAGGTCGCTGCATGCGAGCATCGCGATCAGCTCCCCATCCACCGCGCCGGCTCGAACGACCCGCGGACGTAGGGCGCCGGCGCGATCGCGACGTGGCGCCCCTCCTGGACCTGGAAGAAGAGGTGCGCCTGGCCGAGCGACGAGTCGGGCGTCTCGTCGGGGTAGGAGCGGACGGAGGCCCCTCTCCCGTCCATCTGGTAGCCGCCGGTGACGCCGCGGTGGATCATCGCGCGCAGCGCGTCGCAGACGCGGTCGAAGTCGCGCGTGTCGCCGACCTCGCCCCATGCGCGCGCGAGCAGGTGGATCTCGTCGTAGGCGCTGGCCGAGTTGGAGAAGCCGGCCGGCTCGTCGAAGCGCTCCTCGTAGCGGCGCTCGAAGGCTCTGCCGAGCGCGTCGGGCAGGACCGCGACGTTGGCCGACCAGACGATCCCGTCGGCGGCGCTGCCGGCCAGCTCGATGAACTCGGGCACCGACGGCCCGTACTGCAGGTAGACGAGCGCGTCGGTCGGGTTGGCCGCGAACTGGCGCGCGAAGGCGGCCAGGTCGGCCGAGAAGAAGTGCGTGTTCATCACCACGCCCGGCTTGGCCGAGCGGATCTTGGCGAGCACCGCGCCCCAGTCGTTGATCGGCGAGATGATCCGCTCGCGGCCGGCGACCGTCCAGCCGCTGTCGGCGATCGCCTCCAGCACGGTGCTCGTGATGTGCTGGCTGTACGGCGTGTCGCCCTCGACGACGAAGATCGTCTGAGCCGACGGTCTCCAGCCGCCGCCCTCGGCGAGGGCGTCGAGGAAGGGGACGAAGTTCTCGCCGTAGACGGTCTCCGGCGGGCATGCCTGGAAGACCATCCGGTAGCGCTCCGGGTCGCCGGCGACGACGTCGACCTGCGCCTGCTGGGCGCTGACGTGGACGAACGGGGCGCCGTAGCGGGGCAGGATGTCGAAGGCCGGCTTGAAGCCGATCAGGTAGCCGGCGACGACGGCGTCGACGCGCGCGTCGACCAGCCGGCGGCAGGAGGCCGAGACCGCCTCCGGCGCGCTCACGTCGGTGTCGAGGACGCGCAGCTCCAGCGGCCGTCCGGCGACGCCGCCCGCGGCGTTGATCTCCTCGACCGCCAGCGTCGCGCCGTTGCGCATCTGGCGTCCGTCCTGGGCGACGCTCCCGGTCAGCGGGAAGAGCGCGCCGATCACGATCGGCCTGCCGTCGGCGACCCGGCCGCCGCTGCCGCCTCCGCCGCCGCTCTCGCCGTCGGCGACCTTCGCCCCGACCAGCCCGCCGGCGCCGCCGCCGGCGATCACGCCGCCTGCGGCAGCGCCGCCGAGGGCGCCGAGAAACTGCCGTCGACTCACCATCTCACACGTCCTCCACCTCGCGCTGACGGCAGCGGCGAGCGCGCACGGCGACAATGTCCGTCGCGACCGCCGGCCGTTCGTTCCCTTTGGTGCCCGGCCAGCCCCTGACGGGGCAGTCGCCGAGCTGCAGACGGACCACACGCTAGAGGCGATCGAGCGGGCTGTCAACTATATTTTCCAGCCGCCGGACGACCTTGGCAGCTCGGCGCTCCGAAGACCCGAGGCCGTAGACTCGCCCCCATGTCCAGCGAGCATCTCGAGGCGCCCGCGCAGCGCTCCGGCGAGCCGCGCGCCGACGCAGATGCCGCGACGCGCGCGGCGCTCGGCCGGCGACTGCGCGAGCTGCGGCTGGAGCGGGGGCTGACGCTCCGCCAGGCCGCGACGCGGGCCGGCCTCTCCCACACCTTCATCCGCATGATCGAGCACGGCGAGAGAGAGATCGCGATCTCGCGGCTGATCCGCCTCGCCGACGGCTACGGCGTGATGATGTCCGACCTCCTCTCCGAGCCGCGCGTCCCGGCGAGCGAGCCGGAGTTCGTCGGCCGCGACGAGGGCCGCGCGCTGCCGACCGCCGCCCCCGGCATCTCGATCGAATACCTCTCCAGCGCCTCCTGGCCGATGCAGCCGTTCATCGTCCGGCTCGAGCCCCACAGCGCGCTCGAGCAGCTCGTCCATCCCGGCATCGAGTTCCTCCACTGCGTCGCCGGGCGACCGACGCTGGTCGTCGACGGCGTCGCCCATGCGATGCGAGCCGGGGACACGCTCTTCATCCCCGAGCGGACGACCCACAGCTACCTCAACCGCAGCTCCCGCCCGGCGCGGATCGTCGGCGCCGTCCACCGCAGCGGGCTCGGCGACGCCGCCATCGGCATCGAGGGCGAGCCGGGCTGAGCGGCCGGCCGGCGCTCAGAAGTCGTCCATCAGCGCGGCGAGCCGCAGCAGCAGCGGCGTCGCCGCGGCGCGCTCCTCGGCGGACAGCCTCCGCGAGGCGCGCTCGAGGTGGTCGCAGAAGGCGCGCCAGCGCGCCTGCAGCGCGCGCTCGCCCTCCGCGGTCAGCGCGATCAGCACGACGCGCCGGTCTCTCGCGCACGGCCGGCGCGTGACGTAGCCGTCGCGCTCCAGCCCGTCGAGCATCCGCGTCGCCGTCGGCTTGGAGACCTCGGCCCGCTCGGCGAGCGCGCCGACCGTCAGCTCCGGCTCGTCGAGCAGGCCGCTCAGCAGCAGCGCCTGCGTCAGCGACAGCGTGCCGTCGTCGAAGCGGCGGGCCTTCGCCTTTTGCGTCGCGCGGCTGAAGCGGCGCCACGCCTCGACGAAGGCGGCGGTCTCGGCGTCGAGCCCGTCGGCGGCCGCGAACACGGCCGGCTCGCGCTCGCGGTCGCGGTCGGTCGCGGTGGCCGTGCCCGGCGCCGCCATCGTCACGCCTCCACGCCGGCCAGCGCCCGCGACTCGGCGGGCTCGGCGGCCTCCGCGCGCCGGGCGCGGACCGCGCCCGGGAGCAGCGCCGCGACCGCGGCCGCGAGCAGCGCCGTCGCGGCGCCGATCGCGAAGGCGAGCGTGAAGCCGCCGTCGCTGGGAGCGCCGGTCGACGCGAGCACCGACCCGGCCAGGACCGTGCCGGCGATCTGCGAGCCGATCGAGGCGCCGACGTTTCGCAGCAGGGTGTTGACGGCGGTCGCCTCGCCGGTCTGGTGCTGCGGGACGGCCTCGATGATGAGGTTGGGCAGCGCGGCGAAGGCGGCTCCGATGCCGGCGCCCTGCAGCGCGCCCCACAGCAGCAGCGCGGCCGGGCTGCCGTGCGCGACGGCGAACAGCAGCAGCGATGCGGTCGTCAGCAGCGCGCCGACGACCAGCGGCCCCTTCGACCCGCGTCGTGCGCCGATCCGCCCGGCGAACGGCGCGGCGACGAGCATCAGCAGCGTCGAGGGCAGCATCAGCAGGCCCGCGACGGTCGCGGTCGTGCCGAAGCCGTAGCCGGTCGACTCGGCCGCCTGCGCCATCTGCGGGACGAGCACGAAGCCGGCGAACATCGCGAAGCCGACGAAGATCGTCGCGACGTTGGTCAGCAGGACCGGCTTGAGCGCGAAGGTGCGCATGTTCACGAGCGGCTCGGCCTGGCGCAGCTCGTAGCGGCCGAAGAGGACGAGCACGACGAGGCCGGCGGCGATCAGGCCGAGCGTTCTCGGGTCGCCCCAGCCCCACGCGCCGCCCTGGCTGACGCCGATCAGCGGCGCGGCGAGGCCGACCGACAGCAGCGCGGCGCCGCCCCAGTCGACGCGGCCGGGCGTGCGGACCGGCGACTCCGGTACGAGCAGCTCGGTCGCGACGACCGCGGGGACCGTCAGCGCGAGGCCGAGCCAGAAGATCGCGTGCCAGCTGGCGTGGTCGACGAGCAGGCCGCCGATGATCAGCCCGAAGCCGGCGCCGACGCCCATGATCGCGCTGACCATGCCGATGCCGCCGGCGACGCGCTCGCGCGGGAACTCGTCGCGGATGATCCCGAAGGCGAGCGGGAACAGCCCGCCGGCCGCGCCCTGCACGACGCGGCCGGCGACCAGCATCCCGATCGAGTCGGCGAGCGCGCAGATCGCCGAGCCGACGCCGAAGGCGACCAGCGTCGCGACCAGCACGCGCTTCTTGCCGAACATGTCGCCGAGCCGGCCGATCACCGCCGTCATCACCGAGGCGGCGACGAGGTAGGCGGTCAGCGTCCAGGCGACCGCCGAGGTCGAGATCCCGAGCGACTCCTGGATGCCCGGCATCGCCGGGGCGATCATCGTCTGCGACAGCGCGTAGGCGAGCACGCCCAGCGCGAGGACGCCGAGCGTGGCGGTGGGATTTCGTCGGGCGGCGTCGGCAGGTGGCACGGGCGGAGTCTCCGGGGGCTCGAAGAGATTCGTAGGTACCTAAGTGTTAGCACGCTAAAGATCGGCCGCTCTGTGAGCGAGCGCACGCAGGCGCCTAGACTCGGCAGCGATGTCGACCGACGCCCACGAGCTCAACCGCGCCTCCTGGAACGCCGCGACGGCGCGCCACCTGACGCACAGAAGGGACCTCGCCCGGCGGCTGCGGGACGGCGACGCCACGCTCTGGCCCGAGGAGCGGGCGCTGCTCGGCGACCTCGCCGGCAGACGGGTCGTCCACCTCCAGTGCAACGACGGCGCCGACACGCTCGGCCTCGCCGCGCTCGGCGCCGACGCGCTCGGCGTCGACATCTCCGACGTCGCCGTCGAGGCGGCGCGGGCGCTCGCGGCCGAGAGCGGGATCGCCGCCCGCTTCGAGCGCGCCGACGTGCTCGACTGGCTGCCGCGGGCCGCCGCGCGCGGGGAGCGCTTCGACGTCGTCTTCGCCTCCTACGGCGCGCTGCCGTGGATCTCCGACCTCGGCGCGTGGGCGCGCGGCGCCGCCGGCGTGCTCGCGCCCGGCGGGCTGCTCGCCGTCGTCGAGTTCCACCCGCTGATGTACGTCTTCGAGGAGGGCTGGCGGGTCGAGCGCCCCTACTTCGCCAGCGCGGGCGGCCAGCGCTGGGAGGAGGGCGTCGAGGACTACGTCGGCTACTCGGCCGGCGACGGCGCGGGCGCCGGCGACGGCGGGACCGGCGAGTCGGGCGACGCCGCCGCGGCGCGCCGGTGGGTCAACCCGAACCCGTGCGTCGAGTTCCAGTGGACGCTCGGCGACGTGCTGTCCGCGGTCGCCGCCGCCGGCCTGCGGATCGAGCGCTTCGAGGAGCACGCGCACAGCAACTTCTGGCGGCCGTTCCCCGACATGCGCGGCGACGGCCGCGGACGCTGGTTCCCGCCGCGGGGGCGCGAGCTGCCGCTGATGTTCTCGCTCGCGGCGCGGGCCGGCTGAGCTGGCGGCGCGGCTACGGCTGCACGAGGCCGCGGCGGATCGCGTAGCGCGTCAGCTCGACGCGGTCGCGCATGTGCAGCTTGCCGAGGATGTTCGCGCGGTGGCGCTCGACCGTCCGTCTCGCGATCCCCAGCTCGGCGGCGATCTGGTCGTTGGTGTGCGCCTCGGCGATCAGCTTCAGCACCTCCAGCTCGCGCGGCGTGAGCGGATCCTCGGGCGTCTCCTCGCCGGCGCTGGCGCGCTCCAGGTAGTCGCGCATCAGCGCGGAGATCGCGGCCGGGTAGAGGAACGACTCGCCGCGCATCGCGGCGCGCACCGCCTCGACGAGGTCGCGGTCGGCGGCCGTCTTGAGCACGTAGCCGGAGGCGCCGGCCTTCAGTGCCTCGAACAGGTACTGCTCGTTGTCGTGCATCGACAGCATCAGGATGCGCGTGCGCGGCGCCCTTCTGGTCAGCGCCGCGGCGGCCTGGAGGCCGGTCATCCGCGGCATCGCGACGTCGAGGATCGCGAGGTCGACGCGCTCGGCGAGCGCTCGCTCCACCGCCTGCGCGCCGTCGGAGACCTCGGCGACGACGCGCATGTCCGGCTCGGCGTCGAGCACCAGCCGCAGCCCGCTGCGGACGACGGCGTGGTCGTCGGCGAGCAGGATCGTCGTCACGAGCGGGACGCTCACCGCACGTGCCCGTCGCGTCCGTCGCCGTCGAGCGGCACCGTCAGCCGCACGCGGGTGCCGTCGCCCGGCGCGCTCTCGACCGACAGCGTCGCGCCGATCAGCACCGCCCGTTCGCGCATGCCGCGGATCCCGCGCTCGCCGCCCTGCGCGACGGCGGCCGGGTCGAAGCCGGCGCCGCGGTCGACGACCGTCAGCTCGACCGCGGCCGGCGCTCCGCGGCGCGACTGCCGCACCGCGGCGAGCCGCAGCTCGGCGGCGTCGGTGCCGGCGTGGCGGGCGACGTTCGTCAGCGCCTCCTGCGCGACGCGGTAGACGACCAGCTCGGCGTCGTCGTCGAGCGGCGGCAGGTCGGCGTCGATCGTATGCGCGACGCGGATGCCGGTGTGGCGCTGGCTGGTGCTCGCGAGCGAGACGAGCGCGGCGGCGATGCCGAGGTCGTCGAGCGCCTCGGGGCGGAGCCGGCGCGCGATCTCGCGCACCTCCTCGGCGGCGGTGCGGGCCAGCTCGCGCGCCTCGACGACCGCGTCGACGCCGCTGCCGGGCAGCTCGCGGACGGCCCGCTCCAGCTGCAGGACGACGGCGGTCAGCGTCTGGCCGACCTCGTCGTGCAGCTCGCGCGCGATCCGGATCCGCTCGGCCTCCTGGGCGTGGAGCGCCTCCCGCGCGGAGTCGCGCCGCTCGGTCTCGAGGCGGTCGATCATCTCGTCGATCGCGCGCGTCGCCTCGGCGACCTGCGGATCGGCGCGCGGGTCGAGCGCGAGCCGGTCGCCGGGGCGCAGCGGGTCGACGCGGCGGGCGAAGGCGGCGAGCCGGCCGAGCGGCTCGAAGGCCCGGCGCAGCAGCAGCCAGTCGACGACGAGCAGCGCGACGAGGCCGGCGGCGACCACCGCGACCTCCGACGCCCGCGGCGGGTCGCTGATCGTGACCGGGGTGAAGAGGAGCAGCGCGAGCGCCACGGCCAGCACGGCCGCGTTCATCCCGAGCACCCGCCAGATGAGCGGCATCGACGGAAATCTATTCGGTCGGCCCCGCCTCCCGCCGGTTCGTGCCCGCCGTGCTACAGTCAACTGCGACCGCACTCTCACTTCGCGGTCCCGGACGAGACGCGCCGTACCCGGTCAGGCACGACGACGCAGCCCCGACCACACACGTCTCATCCGAAGGAGGCAATTCACCTCATGGCCTGGATCATCCTGCTGATCGCCGCCGTGCTCGAGACCGGCTGGGCGATCGGACTCAAGTACACCGAGGGCTTCACGAAGCTCGGCCCGTCGATTCCCACGGTCGTGGCGATGGCCGTCTCGATGGCGATGCTGTCGCACGCCGCCAAGACGCTGCCGATCGGGACCGCCTACGGCGTCTGGGTCGGCATCGGCGCCGCCGGCGCCGCGATCCTCGGCATCGTGCTGTTCGACGAGCCGGCGACCGCGGGGCGGATCTTCTTCCTCGCCCTGCTGCTCGCGTCGGTCGTCGGCCTGAAGGCGACGAGCGGGCACTGAGCGGCGTTTTCCCGCAACGTGCGGACGGGACCGGCCGGCGGGCGCGGTTCCGTCCCGCGCGCCGGCTAGGGTTGCCCCTCCCATGCTGGCTCCTGCCGAGATGATCCCGACCGTCCGCGAGATCGAAGACCTGCTCGCGACCAACGCGGGAATGATCGGCGTCTCGACCGGCTACATGATCGGCGCCCGCGGCGACTGGCCGCGCCTCGCCGCCGCAGCCGAGGTGCTCTCCGACGACGTCGTCGAGCTGTCGGCGCTCTCCGCCCGCGAGCTGCCGGGCCTGATCTCGTTCCTCGACGACGTGCCGGAGCTGCCGTTCCGCCACGTCTCCGTCCACGGCCCGTCGAAGGGCTGGGAGGGGACGCCGGAGGCGCTGGTCGAGCTGCTGCGCGAGCTGCCGGCGACGGTCTCCGGGATCGTCATGCACCCGGAGACGCTCGGCGACGCCTCGGTCTACGCCGCGCTCGGCGAGGCGCTGCGGCTGGAGAACATGGACCCGCGCAAGCACGACGCGCGCAACGCGGACGAGCTCGCCCGCTACTTCGACGCGCTGCCGGCGGCGCGCTTCTGCTTCGACGTCGCCCACGCCCAGCTGCACGACCCGTCGATGGCGCTCGCCCACGAGCTGGTCGACGCCTTCGCCGACCGCCTCGCCGAGGTCCACCTCAGCTCGATCGAGCCCAACGGCCGCCACGTCCCGCTGCGGCCCGAGGACGCCGAGGCGTTCCTGCCGGTGCTGAGCCGCTGCGTCGGCGTGCCGTGGGTGCTCGAGGCGCCGCTCCCGCCGCGCTGAGCGGCGGCGACGCTCCACTGCTCGCCGTCGGCCTCGACGGCCGCAAGCTGCTCGGCGACGACAGGCGCAACGAGGTCGCGAACCTGCCGATGCGGATCGCTGTCTGAGCGCGGCTCAGAAGATCGCGTAGCCCTGCGTCGTCTGCCGCAGGCCGTCGCCGAACAGCAGGCTGAGCAGGCCGCGGTCGATCGCGGCGCCGAGCTGGGCGACCTCGCGGAAGGCCGGCGACGCGTCGGCGGCGGCGCGGCCGCCGAGCGCGCGCAGCTCGGCGCGCACCTGCGCGTCGCCGAGCAGCTGCAGGAAGCGGTCGTAGGCGCCGAAGACGGCCGCGCCCTCGACGAGCGCGCCGTAGCGCAGGAAGGCAGCGGCGACGCGATCGGCCGGCGGCAGCGCGAGCTGCTCGGCGAGGAAGCCGGGAATCTCCGCGGCGCTCAGCTCGTGGCAGCGCAGCACGGGCAGCAGGCCGCTGGCGAACAGCAGCTTGCGCGAGGTGCGGAGCTTCGCGTTGCGCAGCCCCCATCCCTCGCCGCCGCGCTTGCGGTCCTTCGCGACGAAGTCGACGCCGATCGTGCGCCAGTAGCGCACGAGGTCGTTGAGCAGGAAGCGCGGCGGGCGGAAGTCCTTGACCGAGTCGCTGAGGTAGTCGTCGATCACGTCGCGGCGGGTCTGCTCCAGCACCTCCGGGTTGGTCGCCGCGACCGACTCGAGCAGCAGCAGCATCCGCCGCGTCAGGTTCGTGTTCGAGTCGTCGTCGAGGCCGATTCTCTGGACCAGGTCGGCCGAGTGGACGACATCCTCGAAGATCCCCTCCCGCCCGGGCGCGCTGAAGCCCTGCGGGTCGGCCGCGAACGCTCTCGCGACGGCGCCGACGGTCGGCCTCGGCGGCGCCGCGCCGCGCGCCCCGCGCACCAGCACCATGTAGTCGTCGTCGGAGCTGCTCGTCAGCTCGCGCCGGCCCCACGAGCCCATCAGCACGACCGTCGCGTCGTCGTCGACGACGACGCGGTCGAGCAGCGCCCGCCGCTGCGCGATCCGGGCAGCGGTCAGCTCGCGCGCCGCCAGCAGCGCGCCGAACGTCCCACCTGTCTCCTGCTGGAGCTGCTCGAGCGAGCTGGCCATCGGGCGCCTGTGGATTCGAGCGCCGGCGCGCCGATCCTCCCTCCGGGGCGGACCGGTCGCCGGCGTTCCCTGCATCGTAGGCCTGCGAAGGCGCCGGCGCAGCCGGCGCGCGCGGGTCAGCTGGCGGCGGTCTCGGTCGCGCTCGGCGGCTTCTCGGCCGCCGCGACGCCGCCGTCGAGCGGCACGATCGCGCCGTTGGCGATCGGGCCCGGACCGGGGCCCGGCTCGCCGCGGCGGCGGGCCAGCGCGAGCCGGATCGCGACCCCGTGGCAGACGACGAGCGCCGGCTGGGGGCCCTGCTCGATCTCCGCGATCGCCGCCATCACGCGGTCGCCCTGCTCCTGGAAGGACTCGCCGCCGGGGAAGGCGAAGCCGGGGTCGCCGACCCGCCACGCCTCGAAGCCCTCGGGATCCGCGGCGAGCATCTCGGCGAAGCTGCGATCGGTCCAGTCGCCGGTGTGGGTCTCCATCAGGCGCGGGTCGAAGCGGATCTCGAGCCCGGTCGCCGCCGCGACCGCCTCGGCCGTCTGGCGCGCCCGTATCAGCGGGCTCGCCCACAGGACCTTGAAGCCGTAGGGGACGGCGTTCTCGGCCAGCTCGCGCGCCTGGCGCAGGCCGGTCTCGTCGAGCGGGACGTCGCCCTGGCCCTGGAAGCGGCCTTCGTCGTTGTACGGGGTGCGGCCGTGGCGTGCGAGGTAGATCATCGGCGGCCAGGATAGAAGGCCGGCCGCCGATGCCGCCGCCGCGCGGCGCCACGCCGCGCCGCGCCCGTCCGCTCGGTCGCCGCGACGCCGCCGCCGCCGCGCAAGGCCGCTCCTACGCCGGCACCTCAGGCACGTAGGTGCCGAACGTCCACAGGTTGCCCTCGGGGTCGCGGGCGGTGTAGTCGGCGCCGCCGTAGTCCTTCTCCGACAGCTCCATCACGATCTCCGCGCCGGCCGCGCGCGCCCGCTCCAGGTGGGCCTCGAGGCCGCCGTCGAGCGCGACGTAGAGCATCGCCTGCCCGGCCGGGTGGGCGAGCTTCTTGAACTCGCCCTCCCCGCTCTCCGAGCCGCCCATGATCAGCTGCCGGCCGAGCGCCAGCTCGGCGTGGTGGACGTGGCCGTCGTCGTCGGCGTAGACGGCGGAGCGCTCGAAGCCGAACGCCTCGCACAGCCAGTCGATCGATCTCGTTCCGTGGCGGAACTGGACGATCGGGATGATCGCCGGGGTCTGCATCCGCGTCTTCGTCTCGGGCATCGTTCGCCTCCTCGTGGTCGTCAGCCGTCAGCGACCTTATGCCCGCCTCGGCCGTCCCGCTTGGACGAACGTGACCTCGGCATGCGGCTACGCCGCGAAGCCGGCGCCGTCGGGCAGGCGTCGGGCGAGGAAGGCGCTCGGCGGATCGCCGGCGAAGGCGCGGAAGTCGCGGTTGAGGTGGGCCTGGTCGTAGTAGCCGCAGTCGAGCGCGATCTCGCCGAAGCGGGTGCCGTCGTCGCGCTGCAGCAGCTCGACGGCGCGGTTGAAGCGCAGCACGCGCGCGAGCGTCTTCGGCGGCAGCCCGAGCTGCTCGTGGAGCTGGGCGACGAGATGGCGGCGGCTGCAGCCGATCTCCGACGCGAGCGCGCCGACGGCGACGCGGCCGTCGCTCTCGCGCAGCCGCCGCCACGCCCACGCGACCATCGGCGCCGGCTGGAGCGCGTCCGCGAGGCGGGCGGCGATCGTCGCGTCGAGCAGCGCGAACCGCTCGGCCCAACTCGGCGCGGTCGCCAGCCGCTCGACCAGCTCGCGCCCGATCACGCCGCCGAGCACGTCCTCCAGCTCGACCTCCATGTTCGTCAGCTCCCGCAGCGGCAGGCCGAGCACCCGCCGTGCGCCGAGCGGGGTGAAGTAGATCTCGACGCCGTGGCTGCGGCCGTCGTGCTCGACGACCGACCAGCGGTCGTGCATGCCGGCGACGAACGAGCATCTCTTGTCGCGACGCCCGCCGTCGGCGTCGGAGAGGACGAACGGGTCGCCGAAGGAGACGATCACCGGCACGGCGCCGACCGGCAGCTCGCGGCGACGCAGCGGCTGCGGCGTCTGCTCGAACCAGCCGACGTACCGCTGCACGACCCCGCGCAGCTCCGGTGGCGGCAGCCGGTGGGCGATCTCCCACCGCCCGATCAGCGACGCATGCCGCTCGAGCTGGATCGCCGGTGCTCGCATGGAGCCGAGCCTAGCGCGGCGGGCGACGCGGCGGGCGCGGCGCGACGAGGGGCCGCGGCGTGCCGAGGGGACACGCCGCGGCCCGCGAACGAGCCGCCCCTCAAACGCGACCCGCCTCGACTGAGTGCTTGCCCCGTCGAGCGGCCGTCGACACGTGACCCGGTCCGCGCGTCGGCGCGCCAGGCCGCGGGCGCAGCGCCGGCGACGGCCGCGGACGCTCAGTGCCGCTCGGGCAGCCGCCAGCCGCGCGGCCTCGCCGCCAGCTCGACCGCCTCGTCCGGGCCCCACGAGCCGCGCGCGTACCGACGCAGTGGCGGCGGCTCCTCCAGCAGCGGGTCGCTGACCTCCCACAGCCGCTCGATCTCGTCGGAGCGGGTGAAGAGCATGTGGTCGCCGCGCATCACGTCGAGCACGAGCCGCTCGTAGGCCTCCAGGCCGCTGCCGTCGCGGAACGCCTCGGCGAAGTCGAGCCGCATCGCGGCGGCGCCCAGCTCCAGCGCCGGGCCCGGGACCTTGGCGCGCAGGTCGACCGTTATCTGCGGCGTCTCGGACAGCTCGAAGACGAGCTCGTTCGGGCGCTGGCAGTGGAGGAAGCCGGCGTCGTCGGGGAAGAGGCGCAGCGGCGGCTCCTTGAAGCCGATCGTGATCGAACGGTGGGCCTCGGCGAGCGCCTTGCCGGTCCGCAGCAGGAACGGCACCCCCTCCCAGCGCCAGGTGTCGAACTTGACCTCGAGCGCGACGAACGTCTCGACCGGCGAGTCGGGCGCGACGCCGGGCTCGTCGCGGTAGCCCTCGTACTGGCCGAAGACCGCCCGCGAACGGTCGAGCGGGCGCATCGCCTCGAACACCTTCGCCTTCTCGTCGTGGAGCGATCTGGCGTCGAGCCGCACCGGCGGCTCCAGCGCGACGAAGCCGAGCAGCTGGAAGAGATGCGTGACGACCATGTCGCGGAAGGCGCCGGTCTGCTCGTAGAAGCCCGCGCGCCCTTCGACCGTCAGCCGCTCGGGCACGTCGATCTGCACGTAGGAGATGTTGTTGCGATTCCACGCCGGCTCGAAGAGGCCGTTGGCGAAGCGGAAGGCAAGGATGTTCTGCGCCGCCTCCTTGCCGAGGAAGTGGTCGATGCGGAAGATCTGGCTCTCGTCGACGACCTCGCCGAGGACGGCGTTCAGCTCGCGAGCGCTCGCGAGGTCGGTGCCGAACGGCTTCTCCATGATCAGCCGCGCCCCGGCGACGAGGCCGGAGGCGCCGAGCATCCGCACCATCGGCACCATCGCGCCCGGCGGGACCGACAGGTAGAGCAGGCGCCGGGTCGCGTGGCCGATCTCCTCCTCGGCGCCGCGGACCGCCGCGGCCAGCTCGGAGCCGTCGTCGGCCGAGGAGGCGGTGAACGACAGCCGCCGCGAGAATGCCTCCCACGCCTCGGCGGCGACTCTGCGGCGGCCGAACTCGTCGAGCGCCGAGCGCACGTGCTCGCGGAAGTCGTCGTCGCTGCCGGGCGAGTGGCGGCCGGAGCCGATGATGCGGAAATCCTCCGGCATCAGGCCCGCGGCGAAGAGGTGGAACAGCCCGGGGAAGAGCTTGCGCTTCGCGAGGTCGCCCGTGGCGCCGAAGATGACGATCACCTGATCGTCGGGACGCGGGATGCGGCGGGTGCTCGGTGCGGGGACGACGGACGTGCTCATGGTCGAGGATTCTGCCCCTTCACCCGTGCGCGCCAACGGCCGATGCGGCACCGCCGGACGCGGCGGTCGCACCGCCCGCCGGAGCGTCGCCGGCCCGCTCCAGCTCGAACGCCTCGGCGATCAGCTCGTACGAGCGGCGGCGGGCCTCGTGGTCGTGGGTGATCGTCACGACGATCGCCTCCTCCGCGCCGTACTCCGCGGCGGCCTCCTCGATCCCGGCGCGGACGCTCGCGGGGGTGCCGACGATCGTGCGGCGGCCCCGTGGGCGGCCATCGAGCGGGGTGCCCCGGGACTCGAGGAAGCGGACCGCCTTCTCGACCGGCGGCACCTCGATCAGCCGCCCCTGCCGCAACAGCGTCATCGCCATCCGCGCGCTGGTCGACAGCAGCCGCGCCTCCTCCTCGCTGTCGGCGGCGAGCGCCCAGACGCCGATCGCGACCTGCGGCGCCTCCAGCCGGCGACCGGACTGGAAGCGGTCGCGATAGGCCTGCGCGTTCTCCGCGCCGCGCGAGTTGATGAAGTCGGCGAAGGCGTACGGGATCCCCAGCTCGGCCGCCCACAGCGCGCTCTGCGGCGAGGAGCCGAGCAGCCACGGCGCCGGCAGGTGCGGCCGCCCCGGCAGCCACTTCGCGTAGCGGGAGAACGGGTGGCCGTGCGGGAGGTCGTCGTCGAAGTAGCCGAGCAGCTCGGCGAGCTGCTGCGGGAAGTCGTCGGGCGCGGCCTGGCGGCGGTCGCGCTGCAGCGCGAGCATCGCGTGGCCGTCGGAGCCGGGCGCGCGGCCGATCCCGAGGTCGATCCGGCCCGGGAAGAGGCCGGCGAGCATCGAGAAGCTCTCCGCCACCTTCAGCGGGCTGTAGTGCGGCAGCATCACGCCGCCGGAGCCGACGCGGATCCGCTCGGTCGCGGCGGCGATCGGGCCGATCAGGACCTCCGGGCCTGGGCTCGCGAGCATCGGCCCGCCGTGGTGCTCGGCGACCCAGTAGCGGTGGTAGCCAAGGCGGTCGGCCAGCCGCGCGAGGTCGATGGTGTTGCGCAGCGCCTGCGCGCCGGTCGAGCCCTCGGCGATCGGCGACTGGTCGAGGACGCTCACTCTCAGTGCCATGCCATCGATTGTTGCACGTGCATGGACTTTCGCTCGGGGCGGGCTCTCCCCGCGCGGCGGAGCCGGGGCGCGGCGGCGCGGCGCGGCGCGGCGGCGACGGTCCAGCACGCGCCGGTTGGACCGTTTCGCGCGCGAGTTCCCCGCCGTACGGTCGTTGCATGGAACCGACCGAGCTGATCTGGATGAGCGGTCGCTTCGTGCCCTGGGCCGAGGCGAACGTGCACGTGCTGACCCACGGACTCCACTACGGCACGGGCGTATTCGACAGCCTGCGGACGTACGCGACCGACGCCGGTCCGGCGCTCGTCCACCATCGCGCCCACCACGAGCGGCTGCGCGACTCGGCGCGGCTGTACGGGATGGAGCTGCCGTTCTCGGTCGACGAGCTGACCGCCGCCACGCGCGAGCTGGTCGGCGGCAGCGGCCTGCGCGAGAGCTACGTGCGGACGATCGCCTTCCGCGGCTCTGGCGCGATGGGCGTCTCGCCGAGAGGCAGCCCGGTCGAGGTCGCGATCGCGACCTGGGGCTGGGGCGCCTATCTCGGCGACGAGGCGGCGACGCGGGGCATCCGGGCGAAGGTCTCCTCGTGGCGGCGGATCGGCCACCAGACCCACCTGCCCGGCGCGAAGGCGACCGCCCACTACCTCAACTCGGTGCTGGCCCGGAGCGAGGCCGAGGAGCTCGGCTTTGACGAGGCGATCCTGCTCGACGACGACGGCCTGCTCGCCGAGGGCTCGGGCGAGAACCTCTTCCTCGTCAAGGACGACCTCCTCATCACCCCGCCGCTCGCCTCCGGCGCGCTCGGCGGCATCACCCGCGCGGCGGTGCTGGAGCTGGCCGCGGCGCTCGAGATCCCGCTCGCCGAGCGGCCGGTGACGCGCGGAGAGCTGTACCTCGCCGACGAGCTGTTCATGACCGGCACCGCGGCCGAGATCACCCCGGTCCGCGAGGTCGACCTGCGCCCGATCGGCGCCGGCCTCCGCGGACCGGTGACCGAGCGGATCCAGTCGGCCTACGACGCCGCCGTCCACGGCCGCGATCCGCGCTTCGCCCACTGGCTCGACGTCGTGCCGGTCGCGACCGGCTCGCCGGCCTGACCGGCGGCGGTCGCTGGCGGTCTGTAGCCGGTTTACAGGCCCGTTTTTACTAGCGACTTGACGCTGCGCGCTCCTACTGGCTACTGTCCAAAACGTGGTGAGCGCCCCCTTCCGGAGAGCCGCCGGTACGGAGCCGAACGGCGGTTCCCCGACACGGAAGGAGGGATGCCATGGAGGCCGCAGTCACCATGCTCGCGCTCGCGCTGCTGCTCATGGTCATCGATCAGATGCGACAGCGATAGACGCGGTCACCACACCCCGGGCAGGAGTCGGCTCCGAGCCTGCCCGGGGCACCCCGGCAACGACAAGGGCCTCGGATCGCTCCGAGGCCCTCGCCCACATGGAGACCGTAGTCACCATGCTCGCCAACACAGCGTAGCCCACGATGAACGCCAACAACAAGGACACTGATCGCACCGTCACGGATCTCGCACAGCTCGGCGCGCAGGTCAGCCTCCTCGAGGACCTCGCCGACAGTATGCGTACGGCCCGCGACAGAGCGATCGTGGATGCGTGGGAGAGCGGGGCTCCGGTGCGGGCAATCGCCGAAGCTGCCCTCGTGTCCGCCGGCCGCGTCCAGCAGATCGTCGACGAGCACGCCGAGAAGGAGGGCCGGAGGCAGAACCGTGCACTGTCGGGGCAGCTGGCGCGAGCCGCAACGGCCGCCCAGGAGGGCGTGGCGAAGGATGCCGTCGCGCTGCGCGCCTATCTCCTCGGCGAACCCCCGGACGGGAGGGAGGCGTAGCCGTCCGGAGGGAGGCGTAGCCGTCCGCTCGCCTCCGGGAGCGGACACAGATCGCCCCCTCATCCGCCGCCGGTCAACTCCCGCCACGCGGCGACGAGCCGTTCGGCGCCGAGCGCCAGCTCCGGCTCGGGCGCGGCGTAGGCGATCCGGATCGCGGCGACGGCGGCCGGAGCGCCGGCGCGCTCCGCGGCGCCGCCCGACCAGCCCGGAGCGACGTGCGGGCGGCCGGCGGCGACGTCGACGCCGTGGCGCGCGGCGGCCGCGGCGAGCGCGTCGCCGTCGATCCCCGACTCCGCCGGAAGCTCGGCCCACAACGACCAGCCGCCCTCGGCGCTCGCGATCGTCCATTCCGGAACCGACGCAAGGAGGGTCGAGCGCAGCTGCTCCATCCGCGCGCGGGCCTGCGCGACGCGGGCGCTCCGCAGCGCGTCGGCCTGCCCCAGCAGCTGGATCGCGGCGAGCTGGGAGAGGATCCCGGTGCCGAGGTCGCGCGCCGCCTTCAGCCGCACGAGACGGCCGATCGTCGGGCGCGGCGCGACGACCCAGCCGATCCGCAGCCCGGCCCACGCCAGCTTGTCGAGCGAGCCGACCCGCACGACCCGCTCGGGCGCGAGCGCCCGCAGCGACGGCAGCGGTCCGTCGAAGCGCAGCTCGTCGAGCGCGGCGTCCTCGACGACCAGCACGTCCCGCTCGGCCGCCGCCTCGATCAGCGCCGGCCGGCGGCCGAGCGCGATCGAGCGGCCCGTGGGGCTGTGGCAGCCCGGCATCAGGTAGACGAGCGCGACCACGGCCCGGCGCAGCAGCTCGCGCAGCGCGTCGGGGCGCATGCCGGCGCGGTCGCCGGCGACGGCCACCGGACGCCCGCCGGCGCGCTCGAACAGCTCGAGCGCGCCCGGGTAGGTCGGCGCGTCGACCGCGACCGGCTGGCCGCGGCCGACGAACAGCGACGCCAGCAGCGACAGCGCCTCGTGGGCGCCGTTGGTGATCAGCACCTCGCCGGGATCGACCGGCTCGCCGTCGCGGGCGAGGCGCTCGGCGACCGCGGCGCGCAGCGACGGCATCCCCTGCGGGTCGTAGCCGTGCGGCTCGACCAGGCCGGCGGCGTCGCCGAGCCCCACCGCGACGCCGGCGACCAGCTCGTCGAGCGGCGGCGATGCGACGGCGAGGTCGACGTGCGCGGCGTCGGGAGCCAGCAGCCGCTGGAGCTGTGGCAGCTGCGTCCCGGGCGCCCGACCGCGGCGGCCGAGCGAGCGCACGACCGTGCCCGAGCGCTCGCGAGAGGAGACCAGTCTGCGCTCGCGCAGCGCGGCGTAGGCGTGCACGACCGTCGCGCGGCTGACGCCGAGCTCCGCCGCCAGCCGCCGCTCGGCCGGCAGCCGCACGCCGTCCAGCGCCCCGCGCTCGATCACCGCGCCGAGCGCGTCGGCGAGCCGGTCGCCGAGCGGCCCCGGCCGCCCGCGCCAGTCTCCGAGCTGCGCGGCCAGCCAGCTCACGGCCGCCATCGCACCACTCCGCCCTGCGCGCCCACGGTCACGCCCTCGCGGCCGCGCTGTCGGCCAGCGCGGCGAGCGCCGCCTCGACGCGCTCGGCGGGGATGCCGCGGCCGTCGCGCAGGTGGGCGAGCAGCTCGCCGGCGAACGGGGCGAGCAGCAGGTCGGCGAAGACGGCGGCGTCGAGGTCCGGGCGCAGCTCGCCGATCAGCAGCGCGACGTGCTGCTGCCAGGCGACGTAGGAGCCGGTCATGTAGCGAGCGCCCGGCCTGGAGGTCTCCGACGCCAGCAGCACGTGGCGGTGGCGCTCGCAGAAGGCGGCGAGCGCCGCGATGAACGCGAGCAGCCGCTCGCGCGTCGGCGCACCGGGGCCGAGCGGCGGCGTGCCGCGCACGATCGCCTCCTGCAGCTCCCGCTCGCGCTCGCCGAGCAGCTCGTCGAGCAGCGTCGCCTTGTCGCCGAAGCGGCGGAAGACGGTCGCCTTGCCGACACCGGCGGCGGCCGCGACCTCTCCCATCGTCACGTTGCCGACGCCGCGCTCGGCGAACAGGCGCTCGGCGGCCGCGATGATCCGCCGGCGGTTGCGCGCCGCGTCGGCCCGCTCGCGCGGCGCCGCCCCGGCGACGGGCAGGTCGATCGGCTCCATCGGCCGCAGTCTATGCCGCTCCGAGAGGCGTCGCCCAGACCAACCGGACCATGCTCTCGATTCCCGCGCCGAGCCCGGAAGCGGGGCGGTTCGCGCCGGCGCCCTCCGCGCCGGATCGGCCACCGCTCGGCATGAATGCCCGCGTTCATGAATCAAGCCGCGGCGATCTGGACCGATGGACGAGAGCGTGACCCTGCTCCTGCTCCTCACGACGGCCGTCGCGATCGCCGCGCTCGGCGCGACCGGCCGGCAGCTCCACCGCCGGGCGCTGCAGCGCGCCGAGGCGAACTTGCGCACGATCTTCGACACCGCTCCGATCGGCAACGCCGTGCTCGACGCGCGCGACACGGTCGTCGAGGCCAACCAGGCGCTCGCGCGCATCACCGGCTTCACCGCGCTGGAGCTGCGCGGTCGCACGCTCGACCAGCTCGTCCACCCCGAGGATGCCGCGCCGCTGCGCGAGGCGCTCGGGCTGCTGCGCAACGGCGAGCGCGGCGGGCTGGAGACCGAGATCCGCTGCCTGCACGCGAGCGGCCACCCGGTGCCGGCGGCCGTCCACGCCGCCGCGCTGCGGGAGCCCGAGGGCCGCCGCGCACCGCGCGTGCTGCTGCAGGTCGTCGACATCACCGAGCGCAAGCGTGTCGAGGAGCACCTCCAGCACATGGCCGACCACGACCCGCTGACCGGCCTGCTCAACCGCCGCCGCTTCGAGCAGGAGCTGGAGCGCCACGTCGCCCGCGCCCGCCGCTACGGCGTCGAGGGGGCCGTGCTCGTGATCGACGTCGACCGCTTCAAGCAGGTCAACGACGCGTACGGCCACAGCACCGGCGACCGTGTGATCACGAGCGTCGCGCGCGTCCTGCGCCGGCGGCTGCGGACGACCGACACCGTCGCCCGCCTTGGCGGCGACGAGTTCGCGGTGCTGCTGCCGAAGGCCGACCGGCGGGAGGCCGAGATCGTCGCGCGCAGACTGGTCGAGGCGGTCCGCGCCCAGGCCGAGGCCGCCGAGACCGGCAGGGAGGGCGTCACGATCAGCGTCGGCGTCGCCGTGCTCGACGAGCGCGCCGAGCTGAGCGCCGAGGCGACCGTCGTCGACGCCGACCTCGCGATGTACGACGCCAAGGACGCCGGCGGCGACGGCTGGGCCTTCTTCTCCGCCGAGATCCACGCCCACCGCCGCAACCGCGCCCGCACGACCTGGCGCGACCGGATCGTCGACGCGCTCGCGAACGACCGCTTCGACCTCGTCGCCCAGCCGGTGCTCGACGCCCGCACCGGCGCGGTCGTCCAGCATGAGCTGCTGCTGCGGATGGCCGGACCCAGCGGCACGCTGATCCCGCCGGCGGCGTTCCTCCAGATCGCCGAGCGCGACGGCCTTATCGTGGCGATCGACCATTGGGTCGTGCGCCGCGCGATCGCACTGCTGGCCGAGCTGGAGGACCGCGGCGCCGCGACGCGCGTCGAGGTGAACATAGCCGGCCGCTCGCTCGCCGACGCGACGCTGATGGCCGGGATCGCCGCGGAGCTGCGCGCCACCGGCGTCGACCCGGGCAACCTCGTCTTCGAGATCTCCGAGGCCTCGGCGGTCGCCGACGTCCAGCTCGCGCGCGCCTTCGCCCAGCACGTCCAGGGCCTTGGCTGCCAGTTCGCGATCGACGACTTCGGCGCCGGGCTCGGGTCGCTCTATTACCTCAAGCACCTGCCGTTCGACGTGCTCAAGCTCGACGGCGAGCTGGTCGGCAACTGCGCCCGCAACCCGACCGACCGCCTGCTCGTCGAGTCGGCGGTGCGGGTCGTCCACGGCCTCGGCCGCACGGCCGTCGCCGAGCAGGTCGGCGACGCCGAGACGCACGCCCTGCTGGTCGCGCTCGACGTCGACCTCGTCCAGGGTCACCACTTCGCGATGCCGCAGCCGCTGGCGACCGCCTTCGCGCCCCGAACCGCGCTCACCGCCGGTTGACACGCGCTCGCGGCCCCGCCCGGCCGCGGCTGCCGCACGGCGCGAGCGCCGCCCCCGCGCGGCCGCTCGCCTCCGGCGCGGCGCCGCCCTACCCCCGCGTCCGCAGCGCGTTCAACAATGCCGCGCCGGCCGCGGCGTCGGGGATCGTGACGAGCAGCTCGCGGCCGTCGACACGGACGATCCGCAGCCCCTCGCCGCCGCGCAGCACGACGGCGGTCATGCCCGGCCGCGCCTTGCGGTAGCCCCAGCCGCCGACGCGCCACGGGTCGATCATGGTCGGCTCGGCGCCGGCGATCTCGGCGAGCGGGACGGTCTGGCGCGGCCAGCCGAACGGCCCATAGGCGATCGCCAGGCCGCGCCGGTCGACCGTCACGACGATCTCGGTCAGCGCGCCGGCCGCGATCGCGGCGACGACGCCGCCGAGCGCGAGCCCCCACCCGCCGGGCCCGCCGACGACGACCGCCGCGACGAGCAGGCCGCCGCCGAGCACGACGGCGCCGACGACAGCCGGCCGGCTGACGAGCGCGCGGCTCCAGACGACCCGCTCGCCCGGCGCCAGCGCGACATCATCGCCGCTGCTGCTGCCCACGCCGTCGCCCCGGCCCGGCTCCCCGAGCGGCCGCCCGCGCTCCAGCGCCCACGCGGCGAGGCCGGCGAGCGCGCCGGCGGCCAGCGCGAGCGCGACGCTCGGCAGCCCGACCTCGTCGGCGGCGCGCCAGTCGGCGGCGCCGTCGTTGGCGGCGAGCGTGATCAGCCCGAGCGCGGTCAGGAAGGCGAGCGTCGCCCATGCGTAGGGCGCGACCGTCAGCCGCAGTCCCGCAGCGCCGCGCGCCCGCGCCTGCCACACCAGCCCGCCCCAGGCGACCAGCTCCGCGACCGCCACCGCCGCGACGAAGATCCACAGCGGCATGCGGCCGTCGGGCTCGCCGCCGACGCCCCAGTGGGTGGCGATCGGGTCCGGCAGGTCGCCGGCGAGCAGCGCCGCGGCGGCGAAGGCCAGCAACGCCGCGAGCGGCCCTCCGGCCAGCAGGATCGCGCGTCTCAGCATTGGGCCTCCTTCACCAGTTCCACGACCTCGCCGTCGGAGACGCCCTGCCGCCGGGCGAAGGCGACCAGCTCGCGCGCCCGCTCGGCGACGGCGAGCCGGCGGCGCTGCGCGTCGCCGGCGCGGACGACCGCGCCGCGACCGCGGCGCAGCTCGATCAGCCCGTCGTCGCGCAGCTCGCCGTAGGCGCGCAGCACCGTGTGGACGTTGACGTCGAGCGCCGCCGCCAGCTCGCGCGCGGACGGCAGCCGCTCGCCGTCGGCGACCTCGCCGGCGGCGATCGCGCGGCGCACGCCCGCGTCGATCTGCTCGTGCAGCGGCGCCGGCCGCGACGGATCGATCCGAATCAGCATTGTTCTATTGATACTAGAACAATCGACCCGGCCAGCCCCTCCCAGCGTGCCGGCGCCGCGAACTCCGGTCGTCCGCACCCCGTGGAGGGGGAGAAACGACCGGAGTTCGCGGCGGGCGGCCCGTGCGCGTCCGCGCCACCGCCCGTCAGCCGGCCGCGCGCTCGTCGACCTCGGTCGCGCCCTCGGCGTCGGGGGCGCGACCGTTGGCGCGGTCGCGCATGTAGGCGGCGTTGGCGATTGCGTGGGCGGCGATCGGTGTCGTCAGCAGCAGGAACAGCGCGACGACGACGGCGCGGGCGATCGTCGCGCCGTCGCGGGTGCCGATCGAGGCGGCGAGGATCGCGACCGAGCCGAGCATCGACGCCTTGCTCGCCGCCTGCAGCCGCGGGAAGAGCCCTCTCATCCGGATCACGCCGTAGACGGTGACCGCGCTGACGACGATCCCGAGCGCGATCAGCACGACCCCGAGCGCCTGCAGGATCGTGTCGATCATCGGAACGGCCCTCCCCCGCGGTCCGACCGCGCGGCCGCCAGCGTCGCGACGAACGACAGCGCCGCGAGCGCCAGCGCGCCGTCGAGGTAGTAGGGGACCTCGCGCAGGTACGACAGCAGCGCCAGCAGCCCGACGCAGACCACCGTCAGCAGGTCGAGCGCCACGATCCGCTCCAGCACGTCGCGGGCGCGCAGCAGCACGATCGCGCCGAGCGCGAGGAAGGAGGTCACGCAGGCGAGCGCGACGACTATCACGACCTCGGGCATCAGGTGCGCACCTTGGGTTTGGCGCGGCGGGCGGAAGCTGGCATCAGGGGATGACCTTTCGCTGGTAGCGCTCGTAGAACTCGTGGTGGCGGGCGCGGATCGCATCGCGGTCGGAGGTGTCGAGCACGTGGATCACGAGCACGCCCCGCTCCTCGTCGACGTCGAGCACCAGCTCGCCGGGCGAGATCGTCGAGATGAAGGCCCATGCCGCGGAGCCCTCCTCCGAGATCCCCTCCAGCTCGATCTCGATGATCCCCTCGTCGACCGGCTCGCGGATGCCGAGCGAGTACTTCGCGACCTCCCACGTCCCGCGCGTGATCTCGACGACGACCGCGAAGACGAGCCGCGGCAGCGCCAGCAGCGCGCGTCCGAGCGGCACCTGCGGCGGCGTCGTCGGGTCGCCGACGACGCCGCCGCGCAGCACCCGCCGGCGCCAGCCCAGCTCCATCGCGATCGCGAGCACGAGCCCGATCGCGACATCGCCCCACGCGAGCGAGCCGAGCGTCAGCAGATAGATCGCCAGCAGCACCGCGACCGCCAGCACGCGCTTGGTCCAGACGCCGGTCACCGCGCACCCCCGTGCAGGACGGCGGCGGCGTCGCTCGACAGCGACAGCAACGGCTCGGGCCACAGGCCGAGGGCGAGCACGATCAGCGCGAGCACGACGCTGACGGCGCGGACCGCCACCGGGCTGGCAGCCGGCTCGGCGGCGACGTCGCTCCCGGCGGCGCCGCCGGCGATCGGCAGCTCGCGGCCGGCCGCGAGCTCCTTCGCGCTCGCTGCGGCAGCCTCCTCCAGGCCGGTCCCCGCCTTCACGCGGCTGCCGCGCCAGAACTCGTGCTGGTAGAGCTGGAAGGCGTAGACGAAGGCGAGTGCGCCGCCGCAGAACAGCAGCACGATCAGCGCCACGCTGCCCTCCTCGACCCCGGTGTGGAAGAGCGCGAGCTTGCCGAGGAAGCCGGCGGCCGGAGGCATCCCCGCCAGCGACAGCGCGCCGACCGCGAAGGCGCCGGCGACGAGCGCGCCGCGCAGCGCGCCCGACAGGAACAGCAGCGCCTTGCTGAGCGCGTTGAGGATCGCGTACAGGACCGCCGCCGCAAGGCCGACCGGGCCGCCGAGGCCGAGCGCGACGAGCACGTAGCCGGCCTGGCCGATCGACGAGTAGGCGAGCATCTCGGCCGGGTCGCGGCGCGAGACGGCCAGCAGCGCGCCGTAGATCACCGACGCCGAGCCGATCACGATCAGCACCGTCGAGCCGAGCTCGAGCTCCTCCGGCAGCAGCCCGGCGCCGAAGCGCAGCAGGCCGTAGGCGCCGATGTTCGCGAGCGCGCCGGAGAGGATCGCGGCGACCGCGGGACGGGTGCCGGCGTAGACGGCCGGCAGCCAGAAGTGGAACGGGAAGAGGCCGAGCTTGGTCCCGAAGGCGACGAAGAAGGTGACGGCGATCAGGATCGCGGCGTTGGGCTCGACGCCGGCCATCCGCTCGGCGACCTGCTCCATCGAGAGCGTGCCGGTGACGTGGTACATCGCCGCGACCGCGATCAGGAACAGGAACGAGCCGACGAGGTTGACGACCGCGAAGATCAGCGCCGCGCCGAGCTGATGGCGGTCGTCGCCGTAGGCGGTCAGCACGTAGGCCGAGATCATCGCCAGCTCGAAGAAGACGTAGAAGTTGAAGACGTCGCCGGTCAGGAAGAGGCCGGTCAGGCCGGTGCAGAGCAGCACGACGAGCGCCGGGAAGGTGCGCGAGCGGACGCCGTCGAGCACCTCGTGGACGAGCGCGGCCAGCACGACGAACGACGACAGCAGCGCGAAGGTGACGCCGAGCGCGTCGGCTCTCACGACGATCCCGATGCCGCCCTCCCAGCCGCCGGTGACGACCGTCTCGTGGCCGTCGGGCAGCACCTTGACGGCGAGCACGACCAGCGCCGCGAGGTTGGCCGCGACGGCGGCGACCGCCGTCCAGCCCCACCGTCTCCGTCTGCCGTCGGCGAGCAGCAGCAGGGCGCCGACCGCCCACGGGAGCACGAGCGCGAGCACGAGCGCCGTCATTGCTCGTCCTCCGCCTCGTCGCGGTCGAGCTCCTCCAGCTGCGGCTCCTGCGACTGCTCGATCTCGGCGGTGTGCTCGGCCTCGTCGCGCGCCAGCTCTCTCACCTCGAGCGAGTGGAGCGTCGCGCGCACGCGGGCGACGATCGCGAGCAGCAGCGCGGTGACGGCGAGGCCGATCACGATCGCGGTCAGCGCCATCGCCTGCACGAGCGCGTCGGAGGGCCGCTCGTCGCCGGTCGGAAGGATCGGCGCGGCGCCGCGCGTCAGCCCGGAGGCTATGACGACCAGCACCGCCGACTGCGATATGAGCACCATGCCGGCGACGACGCGCACGAGGTCGTTGGTCAGCACGAGGTAGGCGCCGAAGCCGAAGATCGTCGCCGCCGCGAGCGCGAACACGAGCGTCATCTCGCCGCCTCCGCGTCCTCTTCGAGGTCGGGCTCGAGCTCCGGCGGCTCCGCGAGATGGTGGATCAGCGCGACGAGCGCGCCGGCGATCAGCAGGAAGATGCCGAAGTCGAAGGAGACCGCGGTCATCAGCTCCAGTCTTCCGATTCTCACCACTCTCGCGCCGACCGACGGCTCGTGCGTGAACGGGGCGCCGCCCGAGATGACGGCGAAGAAGCCGGAGCTCAGCGCGACCAGCAGCCCGACGATCGCCGTCTGCGGCGCGAACCGCAGCACCGGCAGCTCCTGCTCGGCCCGTCTGGCGCCGAAGGCGAGGTACTGGAGCGCGATCGCGAGCGAGACGACGACCGCCGCGGCGAAGCCGTCGCCGACGTCGACGTAGCCTTTGATGAGGATCGCCGCGGCGACCATCAGCGACGGCGCGAGCAGCAGGCGGGCGACCGCCTCGGTGAGGATCGTCACCAGGTCCTCCCCCGGCGCAGCAGCGCGATCACGCCGAAGACCGCGACGCCGATGACGGTGACCTCGACCATCGTGTCGAGGCCGCGGAAGTCGGCGAGGATGACGGTCACGACGTCTCTTCCATGCGCGGCGGGCGTCAGTCTGACCAGCTCGTCGACGACCCGCTCGGCCGGCGTCGGGCGCGACAGGGCGCCCCAGATCACGAGGAAGGCGGCGGCGCCGGCGACGACGCCGATCAGCGGGTCGCGCCAGCGGCGGCTGTGCGTGTGGCGCCGCTGCGGCTCCGACGCGACGCCGGCCAGCTCGCGCCTGGAGGGCCTCTCGCCGCGCGGCGCGTAGGCGACGATCGCGAGGAAGACGAGCGTCACGACCGTCTCGACGAGCATCGCGACGAGCGCCACGTCGGGCGCGCCGAGCAGCGCGTAGACGGTCGCGAGCCCGAGGCCGACGACCGCGAGCGCCAGCACGATCGCGATGTGCTGATGGGTGAAGGCGACGACGCCGGCGGCGATCGCGACGAGCGCCAGCAGCGCCACCACGAGCAGGTCGGTGCCGTCGATCGAGCCGATCTGGAAGACGCCGGCGGTCGGGGTCGCGGCGAAGCCGAGCGCGACGAGGATGCCGCCGGGCAGCAGCACCGCGGCGACGCGGCTGCGCAGGTCGCGCACCTCGACGTCGTGGAGGCGGTCCGACCAGCGGTTGACGGCGCTGAGCGACAGCTCGTAGACGTGGCTGGGGCCGAACCGCTCGCCGGCTCTCGACAGCGCTCGCGCCGCCGGCCCCCACGCCTTCGGCGTCGCCAGCAGCAGGCCGCCGAGCAGCCACGCGAGCGCGGCCATCCACGTCTCGCGCGCGTCGAGGTGGTAGGCGAGCTGGAGCTGGACGTCGTGGCCGAGCGTCGCCCCGGCCGCGTCGGAGGCCAGCTCGGCGAACGGCCCGACGACGATCCCGCCGAGCACCGCGAGCACGGCGAGGACGGCGATCGGGGCCGTCAGCAGGGCCGGAACCGGCGCCAGCGGCTTCGCCGCCGCGGCGGCGTCGTCCGCCGCGCCGCCGACGCGCCGCTCGCCGAGGAAGATCCCGCCCCAGAACCGCCACGTGTACGCGAACGTGAGGCCGGCGGCGAGCACCGAGACGACCCCGAGCAGCGTCGAGTGCTCGGCGGCCGCTCTGAAGAACAGCTCGTCCTTGAAGAAGCCGATCGTCAGCGGCAGGGCGCTGAGCGTCGCGGCCGCGAGCGCCGAGGCGACGGCGAGCACCGGCAGCTCGCGTGCGAGCCCGCCGACCGTGGAGAGCCGTCTGCAGCCGGCCGCCATCGTGACCGTGCCGGCGGTGAGGAACAGCGCCGACTTCGCGATCGCGTGCGCGACGACGTAGAAGGCGGCGGCGGTCGCGCCGTCTCTGCCGCCGATCCCGTAGAGCATCACGACGTAGCCGTACTGCGAGATCGTCGAGTAGGCGAGCACCTGCTTGAAGCCGTCACGCGTCAGCGACAGCGCGCCGCCGACCGCGATCGACAGCAGGCCGATCGCGAGCATGCCGTCCTGGACGACCGGGGCGACCTCGACCAGCTGGAAGACGCGGCCGATCACGAGCACGCCCGCGGCGACCATCGCGGCCGAGTGGAGGTATGCGGAGACCGGCGTCGGCGCGGCCATCGCGCGCGGCAGCCAGAAGTGCAGCGGGACCTGCGCGCTCTTGATCAGCGCGGCGGCGGCGATCAGCCCGATCGCGACGGTCGTCCCGGTCGCGATGCCGCCGGCCTCGTCCTGCGTGCGCAGCAGGCTCGCCAGCTCGGGGATCGAGAAGGTGCCGTGGTCGGCGTAGAGGATCACGGCGCCGATCAGCATCGCGACCGCGCCGCCGCCGGTCACCAGCAGCGCCATCAGCGCGGCGAGGCGCGAGGCGCGCTCCTGCCGGTCGAACGCGATCAGGAAGTACGAGCAGACGGCGGTGACGTCGAAGAGGACGAACAGCAGGATCAGGTCCTGCGCCGTCGCCAGCCCGACCATCGACAGCATGAAGAGCGCCATCCACGGCCAGAAGCGCCAGCGGTCGCGGGCCGGGCGGGCCTGGTGGTCGAGGTGGAGCGGGACGTACGCGGTCGCGTAGGCGAAGACGGCCGCGCCGATGCCGGTCGCGAGCAGGCCGTAGAGCGCGCCGATCCCGTCGAAGGAGAAGTGGAGGCGGAGGTCGAGCTCGCGCGCCCAGGAGACGTCGATCGTGCCGCCGCCGGTCCGCCACAGTGCGATGCAGCCGGCGAACGCGCCCAGCGCGACGAGCGCGACCGCCCAGGCGAGCGGGTCGCGTGTTGCGACGCGGGCTGGTGGGCTGGTCTGCTGGGGCACCGCTCCCTTCAAGCTACTCGTCTGCGCGGAACGACCGCCATGGCGTGTCGACGCCAGAAGCGCCGGATCGGACGCGATCGCGCGCCGGGCGGGCGGCCGACGGCGCGCCGCGGCCGACCTCGAATCGGCGCGTCGGCGCTGCCGGTCGCTGGCTTACGCGACCCGGCGGATCGGCTTCAGCTCGCCTCTCGTCAGCGCGAGCAGGTCGTCGGGCCGCAGCTCGATCTCGAGGCCGCGCCGGCCGGCGCTGACGAAGATCGTCTCGAAGCCGGCGGCGCTCTCGTCGACCAGCGTCGGCAGCGGCCGGCGCTGGCCGAGCGGGCTGATCCCGCCCGCGACGTAGCCGGTCACCTTCTCGGCGCGCTCGGTCGGCGCCATCGCCGCGCGCTTGCCGAGCGAGCGCAGGTCGAGCGTGTCGGCCGCCGGCACGATGCAGACGGTCAGCGTCCCGTCGCGGTCGACGACGAGCGTCTTGAAGACACGCGCCGGCTCGAGCCCGAGCGCCTCGGCCGCCTCCAGCGCGTAGGAGTCGGCGCCGGGGTCGTGCGTGTACTCGTGCAGCCCGAAGTCGACGCCGGCCCTACGCGCGGCGCGGGTCGCGGGTGTCTCTCTGCCGGCCATCGGATGCGAGCCTAACGGGCGCGCCGCTCAGACTCAGCTCACAGCAACGTCGTCCGCGGCCGCCTCATCCTCGGCGGCCCACGCAGGAGCCATGCGGTTGCGTCGATCGACGTCCTCACGGATCGTGCGAATCAGCTGCTCGAATGTGAGCATGCTCTCGATCGGCGGACGCCCGTCGCGAGGTGGCGGGTTCTCGACATCGAAGAAGTGAACGGTGCCCCGAGCATCGCCGTGCTGCTCGTAGAGCCCGATGTAGACCCGCTCGAACAGGTCGTGCCGGGAGTCCTCCGCCCCGTACTCCACGTAGGCTCCCGCGGCTCCCCCGTGGATGGGCCGCCGCCCGCGACCAGTGCGCTTCGAGAGCGTGGTGACATGGTGGGCGAAAGACGACGTGCCGCCACTGCCACCGTCGTCGCAGATCTCGTAGGGCTCGAACATCAGCGCGACGAGCACCGAGTAGGGCTGCCGTTGATGCAGCACCATCGCTTCGCCCCGCAACTCATGGTCGTTGCGGACGATGTTCTTCGTCCAGCGGCCGAGCTGGTCTCTTCTCGGACTGTAGTCCTGAAAGCTGTAGGTCTTGATCGACACGCTCAGGATGAGCCCAAGCGTTGGGTCGGTGACCTTCACATCGAGCCGTTTGGTCCCTCTCGAAACCGGAACGGCAGCCTCCTGGCCCGAGCCATCAGCAGCGGGCGTGATCTTCGGAAACGCCGGTCGGAGCGCGTCGGCGACCGTCTGGGCGAGAGCGTTGGACAGCCGCTGCGCATAGTTCTTCTTGACGTCTCGATCAGCTCTCGGCCCTGGCTTGGGCTCCGCACGGTCGAGCGCTTCAAGAAGCGGCTGGGGATCGGTCATGGCTGGCGGACCCTACCTGGCGCGGGAGTTCACGGTGCCGTCTCACGCCGCTGCAGATATCCGACCAGCGCCTCAAACGTACGGAGACGCTCAGTTCTGACCATGTAGTAGTCGTCGTCGATCTGTCGCTTGTGATCTCGTCTTCTCTGCCGGAACCAGTGCCTGGAGTCGTCAGCCGATGCGACGAGCATCGCCTTGGTGTGCTGCGATATCAGCACGATCGCCTTGGGCTTCCTTGTCTTCGTCTCCCAGCCCGAGACGGTGTCGACGAATGCCGTCGAGTAGTCGTAGTCGTGAATGCCGGTGAATCTGAGCGTTCGCGACTTCACGTCGATCCGGCATGGCCGACGCGTTCCGACAGTCAGATCGTGCTCGTCGGCGAAGCGATGACGATCGTCGATGTCAGCTCGAACCTCCGTCGGCGTCACGACGACTCTCAGATCATGTTGCCGAAGCCTCGCCGCGACGAACTCGGCGTACTGATGGCCCGTCGCGAGTTGCTCGAAGAATTAGTCATCGTTCTCGAACCAGTCCATCCTGGCTGGATCGGCAGAGGGGCTGGCGCGATCGAACCTTTCGGCAACGAATAGCCGGAAGGCCGATCCGACGCTTCCGCGCTGGCGCGCTCTCTCCCTGGGGCGTCCGTCGGGTCGGCGATGATGCCAACGTGCCTCGTAACCACAAACGCCCGGAATGACACAGCTGGAAGACGAATTCGCGGAACTGGTCCGGCAGATCGATCTGCCCAGCCGCAACGGACACAAGTACAGACAGCTGGCGAACTGGACGGGCGAGCGGTTCAACATGCCGCGCGACCGCGTCAACGGCACGTACTTGAACGAGACCAGGATGATCACGGCTCGCGTCTCGCAAGGAGCTCAACGCAGACCTGTCCTGCTGTGGGCCTTCGTCGGCGCGCCATTGGCTGCTCGTGACTTCATCCGAAACGTCGAGCAGCAAGTCGGATCGGGCCGAACGAACGATGCGATCGCAGTCTGCGAGGAGGACGCGACGGGCCGTTGGCGGGTCACGAATCTTCTCGCCGAGATGAACTGGAGATGGAGCAACGCATTCAGCCAGGCGTTTCCAGCAGCAGCACACGTCCGGGTCGAGGGCGCGCCGCAGCTGGATCTCGCGGAGACGCCGCCCTCGCGCCCGGCAGCGCAGCCGCCCGAGAACCGAACGACCGCACGCATCCAACTCGACGGTCGCACGTGGCGGATGATCCGCCTTGCGATCGCGTCCAACGTGGGCGTGCTGCTGGTCGGGCCGCCCGGTACCGGCAAGACCTCACTGCTCCACGAGATCCTCGCGGACGTGAGTGCGGACCCTGCGGCGTACGGCCTCACCGTCCCTCCGCCGGGGGCGGACTGGTACACGCCGGACGAATCTTGGACCGCACGGGAACTCGTCGGCGGCGAGACGATCGAAGACGGCGAGCTCCGGTTTGGTCCCGGACACCTGCTCAAGGCGTTGGAGAAGGGCCACTGGCTCATCCTCGACGAGGCGAACCGTGGCGACATGGACCGCATCATGGGGCCGCTGATCACGTGGATCTCGGGGCATGAGGTCAGTTTGGGACGCGCGAGTCAAGCGATCGGCGCACCCGAGGTCGTGCTCGGGTGGACCCATGGCGAGCTCGGGGACGCAGCAGGCCTGGAGCGGCTGGGCGCGGCGCCGGACGAGCTTGGCACCGATCCCATCCGAGTGCTGGCCGGTAGGGACTGGCGACTGCTGGGCGCGTACAACGCGCTCGACGCTCAGCGAGTTTTCCGATTCGGCCAGGCACTCGGCCGCCGCTTCATCCGCGTCCCGATCCCACCGCTCGATGGCGACGCGTTCCGTGTGGCTCTCGAAGAGCGTGCAAGCGGACTGCCGACTGGCGCCAGAGGAGCGATCGCAGCGCTGTATGAGGCTCATCTGAACTCGAAGCTCGTACTCGGTCCCGCGATCTTCCTCCGAGCGGCCGACTACCTCTCTGCTGCGAACGCTCTCCTCGACGACGAGTCCTTTGAGGAAGGGGAGCTGTCCGATACGGGCGGCTCAGAGGAGCTGCTCGACCGACAGCTGAGACAGCTGCTCGCTGAGGCGTACCTCCTCAGCGCCGGTCCGTGGCTGGCTCGACTCGACGGAGCGCGACTCGATGAGCTGAGGGCGACGATCGGCGACCGCACGACCGCGCTCGATGCAGAAGCGTGGGAGTGGATCGAGAGACAGCTCCCCTCCCTCGGGTGATCCCGAGCATCCCTCAGAAGGGTCTCGCGGAGGCGCTCGAAGGTTGGTCGAGCAAGGGCGAGCTGTGGCAGACCCTCGCCGCTATCCCTTCCGAACGTGATTGGAGCTGGCGCGACTCGGAACGCCGCGCGATGCGAGTGCTGCTCGCGGAGCTCGCAGATCTGATCGAGGATTGGCCGACGCTGGAGCTCGAGTGGATCGAAGCCCTGCCGGCGGTCAGCCACCGAGTGCGCGAAGTCAGCCCCGTGCCGGGATCTGGTGTCAGTTGGGCCGCCACGCGATTGCGCGGGTGGCCGCCCTCGGAGTTCGTCAGCCGTCCCAAGGCCCGTGTCGCCGACCAGTTGCTCGTCGCGTCGCTGCGATGGACGATCGAGCGCCTTGCCCTCGTGCGGATCTCCGCCGAGCAGGCTGCGCCCGACGTCTCTGCCCCGATCCGTGCGCAGCTCGACACCGCTGAAAGGCTGCTGGACGTCGAACCCGTCGCGAGCGCGCCGGCCATCGCGCCCAGCGAAGTCGATCTCACCGCGATCGCCGCGGAGGGCCGACCATGGGCTCAGCTGTCGCCGGTAACGGCGGCGTTGCTGGCACTCGAGGAGGCGACCGTACTGGACTTGGCTCGCCGCCTCGTCGCGCCCACCGAAGAGCGGTGGCGTCTCTTCCACCTCGGCGTCTTCGGCGAGGTCCTCCGTGCGCTCCGCGATCGCGGTCATGTTTATCGGTCGCTGCGGCCGTTGTCGGCAACGTCGTCCGGTCCCGCGTTCGAAGTCGTCGACACGGCAGGGCAGAGCTGGGATCTGTGGTTCGAGGCGGCGGGCGCGTGGAAGTACCACGGCGTGTGTGACCCGTATGCCGACGCTGTCGCAGGCGTCCCGGGAGCCGGCTCGGCGCTCGGTTGTGACGTCGCGCTGATGCGGTTCTCCGAGCGCGCGATGCTCCTCGATGCGAAGTACTCGGCGAATGCAGCAGTCGTCGGTCGAGACGGTTACCGAGCGGCGCTGGCTTACGCTGCGGAGGCGCGTTCGGGGTTGGCCGACGAGGTCGTGTCGGTCGCCGTGGGTCCTACCGAAGTGGTGCAGACGCCAGGCTGGACACTGACTGACGTCGGCCAGATCGGCGTCATCGCGCCTGATCACCTCGGGCATGCGTTGGCGCGTCTGTTCGATCGACGCTCGAGCTCGCCTCGGGCACCGGGTTCTCTCCGAACGGACCGGGGCCGATGAGCCCGCGGGCGGGGAAGGGTCCGATCCAGCCTGTGAGCGAGAGCGTGAGTCGGCGGTTCGCGCGGACTCGCGGGCGCGATACGAGACCGGAGATCGCACTCCGGAGGGAACTGCATCGGCGTGGGCTGCGCTATCGAGTCGACCGACCGCCACTTCCGAGACTTCGCCGACGCGCCGACGTGCTGTTTCCGCGTGCGCGTCTCGCAGTCTACGTGGACGGCTGTTTCTTCCACGGCTGTCCTCAGCATGCGACGTGGCCGAGACACAACGCACTGTTCTGGAGAGACAAGATCGACACGAATCGAGCGCGGGACCGCGACACCGACCGCCGACTCGCCGAAGCAGGGTGGATCGTCGTCAGGGCATGGGAGCATGAGGATCCGGTCGAGGTCGCCGATCGGATCGAGCGGATCGTCCGGCCGGCTTAGTTCAGGCGATCGCGAGCTCGCCGTTCATCGCGTCCCGATGCTCGCGGACGGCCTCTCTAAATCCCTCCGGAAATCTGAGCGTGCTCCGCTCCGTCCGCTCGTAGAATCCCGCTGTCGCGCGATACGTGAGTGGTCGCGTCGGATGCTGCAAGAAGGCGCCGAGCGGTTTGAAGCGCTCTTGCCGGGGCCACATCGACACCTCGACGCTCCAGGCCCTGTCGTCCTCACCCCATGCAGCGCGCGGCCAGCTTCTGTCCCGCGCGAACTCCTCCACGTCCGCGGCCCACGATGAGTCGACGACCGTGATCCGCTCACCAATCCAGCTTGCCACAGGCACTGAGACCGCGTTGCCGACGAGTTTCCACCGCGGCCCGTTGCGCTTCGCCGGGTCGATGACCGCCGGCGCAGTCCAATCCGCTTCGAAGCCCTGCAACCGCTCGGCATCGCGGATGTCGGGCGTGACGATCTGCTCACCGCTCGGAGCGTCCGGCATCCAGATCGCGGGCGGAGACGGGATCCCGAGCGTTGACCCGCCCTTCAGCGTCGGCACAGCGTCAACCGCAAGTCCGAGCCCGCGGAGTCCTTCCGTCCAATAGAAGCCGAAGACGGAATCGTCACGAACAGCGGGTTCGCTCGGTCCAGTATCTTCGCCGAAGAGCACCGGACGCGGGTCCTCAGTCTTCGAAGCGAGCAGCAGGACGCGTTGCCGGCGCTGAGGAAGCCCGAACGAACGTGCGTCGACGACCCGGTAGGCCCACCGGTACCCGCGCCGACCGAGCTCGGTGGTGAGATGCGTCATCGCTTGGCCGCGGTCGAGCTGCAGCATGAATGGCACGTTCTCAAGCAGCAGCCAGCGAGGCTCCGGCGTCGCGTTGTCGAGCAGTCGAAAGACGTGCGAGACGAGCCCGGACTGTCGCCCCGCGATGCCCGCGGTTCGGCCTGCCTGCGACAGATCCTGGCAAGGGAAACCCGCTGCGACGAGGTCGACCTCCGGCAGCGCTTCGAGGGTTGTCACATCGTCGTGAAACGCGGTTCTGAAGCGGGCTCTCAACACCCTCTGCGCGGAAACGTCGAGCTCACACAGCAACTCGGTGCGGTGCCCGTGAGCACGCATCCCGACTTCGATCCCGCCGATTCCAGCGAACAGGCCGGCGATGCGCAGACGAGGCGCCGGCACTGTGAGGTCTCGAGCAGACATGCGGGCACGGAGTATGGCTTGCAACGAGGACAGCATCCCGGACGCCGAGCACAGCGGATTCGACCATTCCTCGGTGTATGCGTCGTGCTGCCAGACGTATGTCTCACCGTGCCATTTTCGGCGTCTCAAAGGTAGGTTCGGGAGACGATGCGACGCTTCATTCCCCTGGTGGGTGCGCTGCTCCTCGCCGCTGCCGGCTGCGGCGGCTCCTCCGACCCGCCGCCCCACCCCGCCGACCTGCCGCCGACGCCGCGCGAGCGGGCGGAGGCGCGCGAGGCCGCGAAGCGGCCGCCGGCGCCGAGATGCCCGGCCGGCGCGGGCAACTGCAGAGCGGCGGAGGGGCGGGTGATCGGGCTGGAGTCGGTCGATCCCGACGGGGACGGCGACCTCCACCTGATCCTGACCAGCGCCCAGTCGATCACGCTGCCGGGGATCACCGTGCTCGACATCAACAAGGACCTGCGGCCGGCCAGAGACCCGAAGATCGGCGACTGGGCGGCCGGCGCCGGCCCCGTCTACACCGGCAGCTACGGGCAGAGCCAGATCCAGGTCGACGCGGTCGAGGTGTGGCCGCGGCGGTAGGCGCGGCGCGCGCCGCGCGACTGGCTCAGCAGCCAGCCGCGCTCGGATAGCGTGCCCTCCGTCCAACGACGCGAGGAGACGTGATGGCGGGTCAGCTGAAGCTCGGGCTCAACACCGGCTACTGGGCGGCCGGCCCGCCGCCGGGCGTCACCGAGTCGATCGCGGCCGCCGAGGAGCTCGGCCTCGACTCGATCTGGACCGCCGAGGCGTACGGCTCCGACGGCCTCACGCCGCTGGCGTGGTGGGGCGCGCGGACGAGACGGGTCAAGCTCGGCACCGGCATCACGCAGATCTCCGCCCGCCAGCCGACGATGACGGCGATGTCGGCGATGACGATCGACCACCTCTCCGGCGGGCGGTTCGTGCTCGGCCTCGGCGTGTCGGGCCCGCAGGTCGTGGAGGGTTGGTACGGGATGCCGTTCGAGAAGCCGCTGGCGCGGACGCGCGAGTACGTGAAGATCCTCCGCGACGTGTGGGCGCGCGAGGCGCCGGTCACCAACGACGGTCCCCACTACCCGCTGCCGCTTCCGAACGGGACCGGCCTCGCGAAGGCGCTGAAGCCGTCGATCCACCCGCTGCGCAGAGAGATCCCGATCTACCTCGGCGCCGAGGGTCCGAAGAACATCGCGCTCGCCGCCGAGCTGTGCGACGGGTGGTTCGCGATGCTGTTCGCGCCGACGCACGAGCAGATGTACCGCGACTACCTCGACGATGGCTTCGCGCGCGAGGGCGCCCGCCGCTCCTACGACGACTTCGAGATCTGCGCGACCGTGCCCCTGATCGTCTCCGACGACCTCGATCAGGCCGCCGACGCGCTGCGCCCCTTCTACGCCCTCTACTTCGGCGGGATGGGCGCGAAGGGCAAGAACTTCCACGCCAACGTCGCGATCCGGATGGGCTACGAGGCGATGGTCGACGAGGTCCAGGAGCTGTATCTCGCCGGCAAGAAGAACGAGGCCGGGGCCGCGATCCCGCGCGAGCTGATCGAGGCACTGTCGCTGATCGGGCCGAAGGAGAAGATCAGGCACGACCTCGAGGCGTGGCGCGAGTCGATCGTCACCACGCTGCTGATCGCCGGCGACGCCGCGACGGTGCGGACGGCGGCGGAGCTGGTGCTGGGGTAGCGGGGCGCCTCAGCGGGCCGCGGACCGGCGCATCCCGAGCCACAGCCACAGCGGGTAGGTGGCGAAGATCAGCGCGGCGACGACGTGGGTCCGACGGCCGACCCGCGTCTCGTCGATCTTCAGCACACCGGAGTTGAGCATCCAGTCGCGGCCGGAGCGGGCGCGGCAGATCCACCAGATCGGCTTCGTCCAGCGCCGGTCGAGGTAGAGGCCGATCGAGACGCCCCAGAAGACGGCCATGAAGCCGGTCGCGACGACGGCGTCGCGGGTCGCGTCGGCCGGCCGGTCGGCGACGAGGCGGCGGTACGCCTTCCCGCCGCCGTAGAGCAGGGCGGGATCGATCAGGAACGACATGCGGCCTCCTCGCCGGCGCCGGGACGGGCGGGCTGGCCGGGCGGGTCCGCCGGGCCGGGGACCTCCCGCCCGAGCAGCCCGAACGCGAGCCGCGTCGCGAGCGCCATGATCGTGAGCTGGGGGTTGACTCCGAGCGCGCTCGGCACGACGGAGCCGTCGGCGACGTGGACGCCCTCGACCCCGTGCAGCGCGAGGCCGCCGTCGACGACGCCGTTCGCCGGGTCGGCGTCGGCGCGGGCGGTGCCGAGCGGGTGGAAGGCGAGCAGCTTCAGGTCCCGAGCGCGGGCCCGCTGCGGCTCGACGCCCTGCGGCAGCGGCAGGTAGACCTCTCGCGCGCCGGCAGCCTCGAACAGCTCGCGCAGCAGCGCGAGCCCGCGACGGAAGCGGCGCAGGTCGTCGTCGCAGAGGTCGTACCGGATCAGCGGGCGGCCGCCGACGGCGCGGACGCGGCCGCGCGATCTGTCGCTGACCATCAGCCCGAACTGGGCGAGGTTGCGGTACCGCGCCATCGCCTCGGCATGCCTGGCACCGGAGAGCGGAAGCGACGCGGCGGCGTACGCCGGCGGGCCGGCGACCCCCTCGAAGACGATCCCCTCGTCGGCGAACTGGTCGACGTAGAGGCTCTGCGGCACGCCGCGCGCCATGTCGACGACCTCGTCCATCAGCGCGAAGGCGGCCGTCGCCGGGTGGATCGAGAGGTTGCGCCCGAGCTGCCCCGAGCCGCCGCCGAGGCCGCTGCGCGCGAGCAGGAGCGGCGTGTGGATCGTGCCCGCGGCGACGACGACCCGCGGCGCCTCGACGACGAGCCGCGTCCAGCCGGAGGCACCACGCGACCGCCGCGCGTCGGCGGCGGCCTCGCGCGCCCCGCCGCCACGCGATCCGCCGTGCGACCCGCCACCGTGCGACCCGCCGCCGTGCGACCCGCCACGGGCGCGCTCGTCGTCGTCGCGCACCCGCGCCTCCACTCCACGAGCGCGGCCGGCGCGGACGACGATCCGGCGGACGTCGGCGCCGGTCACGACCTGCGCGCCGGCGGCCAGCGCGCGCGGCACGTAGGTCGAGCCGACGTCCTGCTTGGCGCCGGTCGGGCAGCCGAAGGCGCAGACGCCCGAGCCGACGCAGCCGCGCGCGTTGCGGCGCAGGTAGCCGTGCGACCAGCCGAGCGCCTCGGCGCCGCGACGCGCGACGGCGGCGTTGCGGCCGGCCAGCTCGGGCGTCACCTCGGCGATCGAGAGCGCCGCCTCGACGCGCGCGAAGGCGGGATCGAGCCGCCGCAGGTCGGCGAGCCGCTCGAGCCCGAACTCGCGCGCCCAGCGGTCGAGCACCCGCGGCGGCGTGCGGAAGCAGGTGCCGGAGTTGACGAGCGTCGTGCCGCCGATCCCGCGACCGAGCGGCAGCAGGATCGGCGGGTTGCCGAGCGTCACCGTCTGGCCGCCGTCGCGATAGAGCCGCGCGAGCATCTCCGGCGGGTGCGCCGTGAAGCGATCGGGATCGTGGCGCGGCCCCTGCTCCAGCAGCACCACCCGCGCGCCGCCCTCGGCCAGCTCCGCCGCGACGACCGCCCCGCCCGCCCCCGCCCCGACGACGCAGACGTCCGCGACGAGATGCCGCTCGCGCGCGCGGCGCCGCACGCGGCTCACCGCGGTGCCTCCGCGCGTGGGGTGACACGACGCCCAGCGCCGCTCGACCGGCCCGCCGCGCCGCGTGGGCGACGCCCGCCGGGCGCATCGCCGCGCGGCCCGCTCACCACGATCCCTCCACCTTCCGGGACGCGCTCGCGGCGGCCCGCAGCTCGCGTCCGCGCGCGACGACCGCGGCGGCGTCCCAGCCGAGCGGGACGGCGGTCGCGTGGTCGTCGTAGCGGATCAGGCCGAGCGTCGCGTGCGCGAGCTGGTCGGCCGCCGGGAGCCGTGCGAGCAGCGCCGCGCCGCGAGGCCGCCGGGCCAATGCCAGCAGCGCCCGCAGCGCGATCCGCTGCAGCCGCGGCGCGGCACGGAGGAAGTCGTCCAGCGCGAAGGTCACCCCGCGCCGCCCGCGCCCGCGCCGCCCGCGCCCGCCACGCCGCCCGCACGCGTCGCGCGGGCCGCACCGCCCGCCCGCGCCGCGCCGGCACTCACGCCGCCCGCGCCGCCCGCAGCCGCCGCTCCGGTTTCCGTTGCGCCGCCCGCCACGCTGCCCGCGGCCGCGAACGCCTGCGCCATCCGCCGCTCCTGGGCGCTGGCGAGCAGCTCGATCGCCGCGGCGGCGGCCTGGCGGTCGCGGTCGCGGATCGCCGTGGCGACGGCGCGGTAGTGCGGCAGCAGCCGCTCGCGATCGGAGACGAGCGCGGCGAAGGCGGCGGCGTGCGGCAGGTACAGCTCCCGCACCGAGTTCATGATCAGCTGGAAGACGAGGTTGCCGGCCGCCTCCACCATCGCGGCCATGAACGCCCAGTCGGCGAGCAGCGCGGTCGTGTCGTCGGGCGCGGCGGCGACCGCCTCCGCCAGCTCGGCGAGCGCCTCCGCCTGCTCGTCGGCGCGGCGGGCGGCGGCGAGCCGCGCGGCCTCGCGCAGCAGCAGCCGGCGCGCCTCGAACAGCGCCGCGCCGAGCTGCGGGTCGGCCGCGCCCGCCGCGGCGAGTGTGAGCGCGTCCAGCCCGCCGGAGCGGCGCCAGTCGAGCACGTGGGTGCCGCTGCCGTGACGCGTCTCGACGAGACGCAGCTGTTCCAGCCGCCCGAGCGCCTCGCGCACCGTCGCCATGTTGACCCCGAGATCGGCCGCGAGCGCCCGCTGCGTCGGCAGCCTCGCGCCGGCCTCGTAATCGCCGGTGACGATCGCCTCGCGCAGCCGCTCGAAGACCTGGTCGGGCACGGTATCGCGCGAGATGTCGCCGCTCATTCACCCAGTGTCCAGGTGTTCGGAACAATCTGTCAAGCGGGAACCGCAGCGCCCTCGGCCACCTCCAGCGCGTGCAGCGCTGCCTCGACCGCGCCGGCGCTCGCCGGCACGAGCGGCAGCCGCACGGCCGGCGTCGCGATCTCGCCGCGGCGGTGGAGCAGCCCCTTGACGACGCTCGGACTCGGCTCGGCGTAGAGCGCACGGACGAGCGGCAGCAGCGTGTCGTGGACGCGCCGCGCCTCCGCCAGCTCGCCGGTGCTCGCCGTCCGCACGAGCGCGGCGAAGCGATCGGTCGCGCAGTTCGCCGCCGCCGCGATCGCCCCGACGGCGCCGTGGACGAGCGCGGCGAGCATCAGCGCGTCCTCGCCGGCCAGCACGCCGAAGCCGGAGGGGGCGCCGGCCAGCAGCGCGAGCGCGTCGCCGTCGAGCACCGGAACCGACAGCTTGACCCCGACGACCCGCGGCTCGGCGGCGTGCAGCTCGAGCAGCGCGTCGGCGCCGAAGCGGACGCCGGTTCGCGGCGGGTGCTCGTAGGCGATCAGCGGGACCGGGCTGGCCTCCGCGAGCGCGCGGAAGTGCGCGGCGATCCCGGCGCGCGACGGCCGCACGTACGGCGGAACCGAGCTCATGATCGCCGTGACGCCGGCGCGTCCTCCGTGACGGGCCGCGGCACGCGCGACGCCCGCCGTGTCGCTGCCGCCGACGCCGACGGTCAGCGCAGCGCCGCGCTCGGCGCAGATCTCCGCGCAGCAGGCGACGACGGCCTCCTGCTCCGCGGCGCCGAGCGCGAACGCCTCGCCGGTCGTGCCGAGCGCGACGAGGCCCTCGGCGCCGTCGGCCAGACAGCGCTCGGCGAGCCGCCGCAACGCGGCGAGGTCGACCCTGCCGTCGGGATCAAAGGGGGTGACGAGCGGAACGTGGAGACCTGCGATGGGAGCAGTCATGCGCCCGATCGTCGCGCGCCGGAACCGCAAGCACAAATGACATTTCCTCGCCGCTTCATTTAGTATTTCTGAACGATGATCGACGTCCGCCGGCTCCGGATCCTGCGCGAGGTCGCCGTCGCCGGCACGATCAGCGGCGCCGCCCGTGCGCTGGGCTATACGCCGTCGGCCGTCTCGCAGCAGCTCGCGACGCTCGCGCGCGAATCGGGCGCCGAGCTGCTGCGGCGCCGCGGCCGGCATGTCGAGCTGACCGCCGAGGGACGGCTGCTGGTCGAGGTCGCCGAGCGGGTCGGCGCGGAGCTGGAGGCGGCCGAGGCCGAGCTTGCGGCACGCGCCGCACGCCCGGGCGGCGTCGTGCGCCTGCTCGCGTTCGCGACCGCGCTGCGGACGCTGGTCCCGCGCGCCGCGACGACGCTGGCCGCCAGCGCGCCCGGGCTCGAGCTGGAGATCGACGAGGCCGATCCCGACGACGCGCTCCGCCTGCTCGTCCAAGAGCGCGCCGACGTCGTGATCGCCCACGACTACGACCTGCTGGAGCGGCGCAGAAGCGCCCGCGTCCACCGGCGCGAGCTGCTCGGCGACGAGCTGCGCGTCGTCGGCGCCGTCGACGACGCCGTCTCCCCCAAGCGCCGCGCCGGTCGCGTTGGCGCGACCGGCGGCCGTGCCCCCGCCGCCCCCGCCCGCCGCGCGCCCGCGGCCGCGGTCGACCTCGCCGCGCTCGCCGATCGCCGCTGGGTGCTGCCCGATCGCGGCAGCGCCTGCGACCGCGTCGTCGAGCGGGCGTGCGCGGCGGCCGGCTTCGCGCCGCGGGTCGTCGCGCGCAGCTCCGACTTCGCCGCGATCGCGGCGCTCGCCGAGGCCTGCGACGCGGTCGCGCTCGTGCCCCGCCTCGCGCTGGAGGGCCAGGCGGAGGAGCGCGCCGGCCGGCCGCTGCGCGCGCCGGTCCGCCGCCGCCTCTTCGCCGCCGTGCGCGACGGAGCCCAGCGCCGCCCGCTGGAGTCCGCCGTCCTCGACGCCCTCGCGGACGCCGCCGCGTGATCGCCCTCGCGCCGCAGCGCCGCCCACTGGAGTCCGCCGTCCTCGACGCCCTCGCGAACGCCGCCGCGTGATCGCCCTCGCGCCGCAGCGCCGCCCACTGGAGTCCGCCGTCCTCGACGCCCTCGCGGACGCCGCCGCGTGATCGCCCTCGCGCGCCGCAGCGCCGCCCGCTGGAGTCCGCGGTCCTCGACGCCCTCGCGGACGCCGCCGCAGATCACCCTCCCCCACGCCACCGCACGATCACCCTCGTAACGCCCGCGGGTCAAGGCGGAAGTCCCTCGCGCCGATGGATGAATGATCCGCCAGCCTCGGTCAGACGAGCTTTGCGCCACCTCACGCCCCACCGCGCCGCCGGCGCCCTCCTGCTCCTGAGCGCCGCGCTCTGCGCCGCGTCGGCGGCGCGCACCTTGCTCGGGATCGGCGGCGCGACGACGGCCGAGGCGATCTACGACGTCGGGATCGTCACCGCGTGCGTGACGTGGTGCCTGCGCGCCGCCGTCCCCGACCCCGCCCATTGGGCGTTCGTATGCGGCGTCGCCGCCTCGCTGCTGTGGGTGGCCGGCGCCGGCGTCACGGCGGTCGAGGGCAACGACTCCGCCTTCTCGACCGCCGACGTGCTGATGTTCGGCATCCATCCGCTGGTCGTGCTCGGCTTCTTCCTCTACGGACGCAGCTCCGTGCCGCGGCCGATCCCCGCGCCGCGGTGGGTCGACGCGGCGCTGAGCGCGCTGACCGTCGCGGCCGTCGGGGCGGCGTTCGTGATCGAGGGCGCGCTCGCGTCCGTCGGCGACGCGACCGTCACCGCCGCGGTCTACCCGACCGGCGCGGTCGTGCTCGCGGCGATCGCGGTCGGGCTGCTGGCGCTGCGCGGCTGGGCGTTCGACCGCCGCTTCGCGCTGATCGTCGCCGGCGCCGGCTGCTTCGTGATCACGGAGATCCTCTACCGCCACGCCCAGGCCCAGAGCGGCGTCGCGGAGTTCGGCACGCTCTACGACGTCGGCTGGATGGCCGGCGCGCTGCTGCTCGCGGCAGCGGCCTGGCAGCCGCAGCGGCCGCTGCCGAGCGAGCCGCGCAGAAGCGAGATCGTCGTGCCGATCCTGCTCGGCGCGATCGCGCTGGTCGTGCTGGTCGTCGAGGGCGGGCAGGCGAGGCCGGCGCCGCTGACGATCACGCTCTCCGGGCTCGCGGTCGCGACGCTGATCGCGCGCATGGCGCTCAGCCTGACGACGAACTACCGGCTCCTGCAGCACAGCCGCCGCGAGGCGATCACCGACAGCGTCACCGGCCTGGGCAACGGCCGCCGGCTGGTCGCCGACCTGGAGCGGCTCGGCGGCGCCCGGGCGACGCTCGTGCTGCTCGACCTCAACGGCTTCAAGGGCTACAACGACACCTTCGGCCATCTCGCCGGCGACCAGCTGCTGCGCCGGATCGGCCAGGCGCTCGCGGCCGCGGCGGAGCCCGACGGCCGCGCCTACCGGATGGGCGGCGACGAGTTCTGCGTGCTGCTCGGACCCGACGCGACGACGACCCCGGCCGAGCTGGCCGCCGGCGCCGCCCAACGCGGCGACGGCTTCACCGTCACCGCCGCCTACGGAGCGGTCGCGCTGCCGCGTGAGGCCGACGACGCGGTGGCCGCGCTGCGCCTCGCCGACGAGCGGATGTACGCGCACAAGCGGGACGACTCCGCGCGCGGCGAGCCGGTCGTCGCGGCGCTGACGGCCGTGATCGCCGCGCACGACCCGCAGCTCCACCGGCACGCGGAGGCGGTCGCGCGCCTCGCCGACGCGACCGCCGCGGCGCTCGGGCTCGACGCGGACGAGCGGCGGCTGGTCCGCCACGCGGCGCTCCTGCACGACCTCGGGACGCTGGCGCTGCCGGCCGGCGCGACCGCCGAACCGGGCCCGCTCGCCGACGACGAGGAGGCGTTCGTCGAGCGCCACACGGTCTTCGGCGAGCGGATGATCGCGGCGACGCCGGCGCTGCGCCGCGTCGCGACCGTCGTGCGCGCCAGCCGCGAGCGCTGGGACGGGAGCGGCTACCCCGACCGCCTCGCCGGCACCGCGATCCCGCGCGCGGCGCGGATCGTCTTCGCCTGCCACGCCTTCGACGCGATCGTCGGCGACCGCCCGCACGCTCCAGCGCGGACGCGCGCGGAGGCGGTCGAGATCATGCGCCGCTGCGCCGGCAGCTCGTTCGACCCGGCGGTCGTCGAGGCGCTCGCCGGCGCGGTCGAGCGCGAGGTCACGACGGCCGCGAGGGCCGCGAGGACCGCGGCGCCGCAGCCGGCGTAGGCGCGCGCCGACCGCGCGGCCGGCATCCGACGCGCGCGGATCGACCGGAAACCGCACCTCATAGACTCAGCGACCGTGCCCGTCGGAACCGCCCGCCCACGCGACGCCCTGCTGGAGGAGCTGGTCGCGCTGTTCCTCGCCGAGGGCTTCCGCGACTTCACGCTCGCCGAGCTGGCCGCCCGCCTGCGCTGCTCCAAGAGCACGCTCTACGGGCTCGGCCACAGCAAGGAGCAGCTGACCGGCAACGCGCTGAAGCGCTTCTTCCGCGACGCGACCGCCGCCGTCGAGGCGCGCACCGCGGCGGTCGCGGACCCGGCCGATCGGATCGCCGAGTACCTGCGCGCCGTCGCCGACCAGCTGCGCCCGGCCTCGACGGCGTTCATGGCCGACCTCGCGGCCCACCCGCTCGCGCGCGAGATCTACGAGCGCAACACCGCCCTGGCGGCCCAGCGCGTCTCGGAGCTGATCGCCGACGGCGTCCGCAGCGGCGACTTCCGCGACGTCCACGCCGCCTTCGTCGCCGACACGATCGCCGCGACGATGCAGCGGATCCAGACCGGCCAGGTCCTCGCCGCGACCGGCCTGCGCGACGCCGACGCCTACGACGAGCTCGCCGCCCTCGCGCTCGACGGCATCCGCAGCGCGCCGGGGCGCGCCGAGTAGCCGACCGCTCCGGCGCGCCGCGCGGGCCGCTGCCGCGGACGGCGAGCTGCGAGGATGGCGCGGTGACGTCAGGCGGAACGTGCGCCGAGCGCCGCTTGCGGGAGCGGCGGCTGACGCTGCTCGCGCTGGTCGCGGGGAGCGCGATCGGGATCGTCGTCACGCTGTGGCTCGCCGTCGGATGGGCGGCCGACCAGCCGAAGACGATCGAGTTCGCGATCGCGCGCGAGCCGTTCGGGTCGCGCTCGCTGCTGGAGCGCGGCAACGCCCGCGAGACGTTCGACGACCTGCTCGGGCGCCTCGACGACGACGACCGCGTCACCGACCTCCATCTCACCGCCCGCAGCCTGTCGGCGATGGCGCGCACGCGGCACGACAGACGGCGGTCGCTGTTCCTGACGGTCGAGGGCGAGGTCACCGATCACCTCACGATCGGCGGGCCGGAGGGCCGCGGCGTCCCGCTGGCGCGCATCGCCGCGCTCGACCTCGACGCCGCGCTCGAAGCGGCGCAGCGGCGCTGGCGCGAGCTGGGCACGCATCCCGAGCCGCCGCTGCTGAGCCTCCAGGTGCGCGGCGCGAGGCCGCGCGGATGGCTCGTGATCTTCACCTCCGAGGTGCCGGCCGACGAGCGCACGACGGCGATCGACCTGGAGGGGCGGGTGCGGAGGTGACGCGGTCGGCCGCGCGCGCCCGTCTGCGACGGATGCGCGTCCCTGTCGCGATCGTGCTGATCGTCGCCGCCGCGTGCCTGATGGCGTGGGGCGGATTCGTGCTCGCGCGCGGGATGCCCGGCGAGTGCGGCGGCGACGCGCCGCCCTGCCCGCCCGGCTCCATGAGCGCGGTCCTCGGCGTGACCGCCAGCGTCTTCGCGCTGCTGCCGCTCGGCATCGCGCTCGGGGCGTCGCGATTTCCCGAGATCGCGCCCGCGGCGGTCGCGCTGGCGGCGGCGGGCGCCGCGGCGGGCGTCTTCAGCTCGCGCTTCGTCGCCGACCCGATCACCGACGCGACGAGCGCGACCTGGTGGGCGACCGGCGTCCTCGGCGGGATCGCCGTCGTCGCCGCCGCGATCGCCGTGCTCGCGTTCCTCCTCCTCGACCGCGACGATTCCTCCTGACGGCTCGCAGGCGGGCCGTCGGCACCGGCCTGAGGGCTACGCGACCTTCTCGGCCCTCAGCCGGGTCTCGAGGTCGTCGAGCGCTTCGCGCAGGTCGGCGATCCGCCGCACCACCTCGTCCTCGGCCGGTTCGGGCGCCTCGGCGTCGGGGTCGTCGCCGCGCTTGATCGCCGCCTCGCGCTCGGCGGTCTGGAGGCGGAGCTGCTCGATCTGGCGCGCCTCCTCCATCGAGTTGATGACGATCCCGATCAGGATGTTGAAGAGCAGGAACGACGCGACGAGCGCGAAGGAGACGAAGTAGATCGTGCCCCACGGGGAGACGGTCGCGCCGATCTCGAGCTGGTCGGGGAAGTTCTCCAGCGTCAGCGTCACGAACAGCGTCAGCATCGCGCTGCCGATGTCGCCGTAGTCGTCGGGGTGCTCGGCGCCGAACATCGACCAGCCGACCATCCCGTAGACGAACAGCACGAGCACGCCCATCACGACCAGCGACGCGGCGGCCGGCAGCGAGCGGCCGATCGCGAGCGTGAGGACGCGCAGGTCGGGCAGCAGCCGGACGATCCGCGCGATCCGCGCCAGGCGCAGCAGTCGCAGGATCGTCGCGTTCCCGCTCAGACCCGGCACGAAGACGGCGCCGACGACGATCACGTCGAAGGTGTTCCAGCCGCTGCGGAAGAACCGTCGCGGGCTCGCCCCGACCGCGACGAAGCGGATCGCCAGCTCGACGACGAAGATCGCCAGGCAGGCCCGGTCGAGCGCCCGCAGCAGCGTCCGGTGCTCGTCGTAGAGCGTGCTGTAGGTCTCCAGCCCGAGCACGACCGCGTTGAAGAGGATCACCCCGAAGACGGCGAGGTTGAACGCCGTCGAGTCGGCGACCCGCGCGCACAGCCGCACCACCGCATGGCGGCTCCCGTGCTCTTCGATCTCGTCGGTCCCCGGCAGGTGCGTCGACACGGCCCGTCAGTGTGGCAGAGCGCCGCCGCACGGCCGGCCTGTCCGGCCGCCGCGCCGTCTAGCTCACGAAGCAGTACGAGTCGCTCGACGCGTCGCCGGCGTGGAGACGGGTCTGGTGGACGCGCAGCCCGCGGAAGTCGCCGTCGTGCGGGAAGAAGCCCGGATCGACGGCCATGCCGCCGGCGTCGGTGTCCGCGTCGATGCGGGCCATCCACGCGCCGACGCCGTCCGGGTAGAAGACCTCGTCCCAGGCGGCGTAGAGCGAGTTGGTGGCGTAGACGCGGCGGCCGTCGCGGCTGATCTCGATCATCTGGGGCCCGCCGGACAGCGGCAGCTCGGGCGCGGCCGGGTGCGGCGTGCGAGCGACGATGCCGCCGAGGCGGATCGAGCCGGTCTCGCGCGGGTTGCGCGGGTCGCTGACGTCGTACTGCTTGAGCTCGCCGGTCCCCCAGCACGAGACGTACAGCCAGCGGTCGTCGACCGACAGGTCGATGTCGCTCACCAGCGGCGGCACGGCGCCGAACGGCTTCAGCGCCGGCGGGAGCCGGTCGGCGTCGGCCGGCTCGGCGGGGATCTCGATCACCTTCTCGACCGCCCAGCTCTCACCGTCGCGGCGCCACGCCCAGACCGACGCGGAGAGGTCCGCGACGCTGATCACCACGCCGAGGAAGCCCCAGGTCTTGCTGGGATCGTGGGCAGGCCGGAGCTCCAGCGCCATCTGGTGCTCGTCGCCGAGGTCGACGCGCTGCAGCAATCTGCCGTCGGAGAGTCTCCAGAAGTCGATGTGGTGGCCGAACCGCTTCCCCAGCAGGTCCTCCGGGTTCAAGCCGCTCTCGATCATCGCGGGGGTCGCCCACTCCGACGTCATCGCGACGTCCTCGTTGAGATGCCACCAGAAGTCGTAGCTGAGGTACTGGTCGCCGCGGTCGGTCTCCCAGCGGCCCGTGACCTCGAACGTGTCGTGGTCGATCAGCGCCACGCCGCCGGGTCCCTCGTCGCCGTTCGCGGCGCCGAGGTTCGACATGTAGATGCCGCCCGGTCCGCAGTGGACGGTGTGCGGGCGCGAGTAGCCGGCCTTCTCGGCCAGCTCCTTGGGCTCGATCACGCGCGCGACCGTCGGCTGGCGCGGGTCGGGCTTGGTGTCGAGCACGTGCGTGCGCGACGAGCGCAGGCCCGGCACGACCAGGTAGCGGCGCTCGAGCAGGCCTTCGTGCCCCTCGTGGCAGAGCGCGCTGGAGCAGGCGTTCCAGCCGAAGTGATGGAGCTCGTTGCCCGCGGTCGGCAGCTCGCCCCAGCCGACCACCTGCCCGCACGAGGGAGAGCCCGCGTCGCAGTCGACGACCGCGATCGCGTCGCGCTGCTCGCCGGTCGGGTCGAAGGCGGCGACGTACGCCAGCTGCTCCGGAGGCGCGGCGATCGCGGCGGCCGGCGACCGATAGAAGGTGGGATCCGTCGTCTCGGGCATTGCAGCCTCCTCGCGACTGCCGAGGTCTCCGAAACGCCACCGTAGCGCCGCTCGCCGGTGGTTCAAGCAAGGTTCAGGTATGGGTTCGACCGGGCGGCGCGGAGGAGCCCGCGCGGTTGGCCGCGACGATCGCCGCCTGGTCGGGCGGCGGCGCGGGCAGGTCGGCGAGGACCATCTCCGCGAACGCGTCGGGATCGGCGACGGCGAGCGCGGGATCGTGGCGGCGCTCGAAGCCGAGCGTCGAGAACGGGTTGCCCGACAGCGAGCGTCCGCAGACCGAGCCGCCGTAGTGGCTCGGCAGCAGCAGAAGGTCGTCGGGCAGCTCCAGCAGCCGCCGCAGCGAGGCGTGCAGCGTGCGCGCCGCCGCGCGCGGGTCGCCGCCGGCATGCAGGTCGGGACGGCCGACGTCGCCGATCAGCAGCGCGTCGCCGCTGAAGACGATCCACGGCTCCTCGTCGCCGCGACGCCGGTCGGCGACGACGTACGCGGCATGCGCGGGCGCGTGGCCGGGCGTCGAGAGCGCGGTGACGACCGTGTTGCCGAGCACGACCCGGGCCCTGTCCGCGAGCGGCTCGTGCGCGAACTCGACCTCCGCGCCGGCCGGCAGGTACGGCGTCGCCCCGGTGCGCTCGACCAGCGCCGGCAGGCCCGAGACGTGGTCGGCCTGCACGTGGGTCTCCAGCACCGCCGCGATCCGCACGCCGGCGTCGTCGGCCGCTCGCAGGTAGTCGTCGACCTTCTCGACGTGCGGATCGACGACCGCGACCTCGCCGACCGTGCCGCAGCCGAACAGACAGCTCGCGCACGCCGTCGGCGCGTGCAGGAACGGGCGCAGGATCATCGGCTGACTCCTCGGTGAGACCGTGTGCGACCGACTCTACGCCCGGTCGTCGATTCCTTCCAGCCGACCGGCGCGACGCCGCGTCTGGCCGCTCGCGAGGACGAAGCGACCCGCGGTCCTCGGCGAGCGCATCGCCGAGCTGCGCTACCCGCCCGCAGACCGCGCGAGCCGATGCGCGACCTCCGACGAGGCGAGCGCGAGCAGCGCGATCGCGGCGGCGACGAAGCCGACCCCGGCGGCGCCCGTCCACTCGATCGCGAGGCCGCCGACGACGCCCGAGAGCGCGATCGCGACGTAGAGGATCGAGGCGTGCAGCGAGACGAGCACCGGGGCGAGCGGCGGGTTGAGGCCGATCAGGCGGTGCTGCTGCGGCGTGCTCATGCTGAAGGCCGCGACCGCCAGCAGCGCGACGAGCGCGATCGAGGCGCCGAGCGAGTCGGTCACGAGCGGCAGCGCGGCGAGGCAGGCCGCGACCCACACGAGGCAGAGGGCCATCACGCGGCGGCCGCCGACGCGGTCGCACAGCAGCCCGGCGGCGTAGTTGCCGGCGACCGCGACGGCGCCGAGCGTGAACATCAGCACGGCGAGCCGGCCGCCGCTGCCGCCGGTCGCGGGGTCGAAGATCTCGGCGATGTAGGTGTAGAAGACGTAGACGGCGGTGAAGGCGACCATCGTCGTCGCCAGCATCGCGACGACCCGGCGGTCGGCGAGCGGCGCGACGCGCTCCCGCAGCCCCTCGGGCGCCGGGACGGAGACGGCGCGCGGCACCAGCGCGACCAGCGCGAGGCCGCCGACGAGCGCGAGCGCGACGACGAACCATATCGTCGCGCGCCACCCGAGCGCGCCGCCGAGGGCGGTGCCGATCGGCGCGCCGAAGGCCGTCGCCGCGGTGAAGCCGGTCAGGACGGTGCCGATCGCCTGACCGCGGCGCTCGGGCGCCACGAGCGCCGCTGCGGTGGTCGCCGCGACCGGGACGAACAGCCCGGTGCCGGCCGCCGCGACCACCTGCGCGAGCAGCAGCAGCGGAAACGACGGCGCGACCGCCGCGCCGACGGTGCCGAGCGCGTAGACCGCGACGGCGAGCAGCAGCGCCCGGCGCCGCGACCAGTGCGCCGTGAACGTCGCCAGCACCGGGCCGAGCAGCGCGCAGGCGAGCGCGAAGACCGTGACGACCTGGCCGGCGGCGGCGACCGTGATGCCGAACGAGCCGCCGAGCCGCGGCAGCATGCCGGCGAGCACGAACTCGTTCGTCGCGACCGCGAAGACGCCGAAGCCAAGGATCGGGACGCCGAGCCGCGACACGTTCGGCGACGAGGCGCTGACGGCGGTGCTGACAGAGGGCATGGACCTCCTCGAGGAGTCGGCGGCGCGCGGCGCGACACGGCGCCGCGCCGGGTGCCATCAAGGATGTGGCCAGCGGGTTCAGAAGTCCAACAGCTGATTCAGTTTGCAGCTAGCATTCTCACGTATGGAGCTGCGCCATCTGCAGTACTTCGTCGCCGTCGTCGAGGAGCGCAGCTTCACGCGCGCGGCGGAGCGGCTCCACGTCGCCCAGTCGGGCGTGAGCGCGCAGGTCCGCCAGCTCGAGCGCGAGCTCGGCCAGACGCTGCTCGACCGCTCCGCGCGGACGGTCCGCGTCACCGACGTCGGCGCGGCCGTGCTGCCGTACGCCCGCGCGGCGCTCGCCGCCGCCGCGGGCGTGCGCGAGGTCGTCGACGAGCACGTCGGCCTGCTGCGCGGGCGCGTCGCGCTCGGGATGGTCACCTCGGCCGCCGACGGCTTCGACCTGCCGGCGCTGCTGACCGCCTTCCACCGCCGCTTCCCCGCCGTCGACATGACGCTGTCGGAGGCGACCTCCGACCTGCTCGTCGCCGCCCTCCGCGCGGGCCGGCTCGACGCCGCGATCGTCGCGCCGGCGGGACAGACCGCGTCGGCGCCGGCGGCGCCGGCAGCGGCCGCGCCGCAGTCAGGCGTTCCGACCGCCGCCGCGCCTGCGCCGCCGGCAGCGACCGCCGACGGCCTCGCCCTCCACGTCGTCGCCGACGAGCCGCTCGTCGCCGCGGTCCGCCCCGACCACCCGCTCGCGAAGAAGCGCAGGGCCAGAGTCCCGCTGACCGCCCTTCGCGACCAGCCGCTGATCAGCTTCCCGCGCAGCGTCGGCGCGCGCCTGACGATCGAGGAGGCGTGCGCCGGCGCCGGCTTCGAGCCGGCGATCGCGTTCGAGGCGAGCGATCCCAACGTGCTCGTCAAGCTCGCGGCGGCCGGCCTCGGCGTCGCGATCGTCCCAGCCCCCTACCCGCGCCAGCTGCCGCCCGACCGCCTCCGCACTCTCCCGCTCGACGACGACCGCCTGCGCGGCCGCCTCGCGCTCGCCTGGCGCGCCGACGCCCCGCTCAGCCCCGCCGCCCGAGCGCTGATCGACCACCTGCGCGGCGCGCTGCCGGCCGCCGGCGAGCCGTGACGGTCACACGGTCCGCCGCGTGCCCAAGCGCGCGGGTGCCGACATCGCCTGCCAGCGCAGCGCTAGCCTCGTGCGCCATGAATCGCCGTCTGCTCGCGCTCCTGTTCAGCGCCGTCGCCCTCGCCCTCCTCGCCCAGCCCGCCGCGGCCCGTCCGCCTGCCGGCGACTGGAGCTTCCTGCGCAAGGACGCCTTCCGCCACTACGCCTGCAAGGTCGCCGAGCGCGGCGGGGAGTGGCGGATCCGCACGGCGACCTTCATCAACGGCAACCACGACGCCCGCGCCCATGGGATCGGCGCCTACGCGGTGATCGCCCGCGGCCGCGGCGCGACCGGCCCGAGCCGCACCAGCACCGACTGGCGCGGTGCCTACATCCGGCTGACGCTCCCCGGCGCCCGCAGCGGCGATCGCCTGTGGGTGCAGGGCGCCTACTACGGCCCGGCGCGGCCGTGGGCCGACGGGGTGCGCGTCGCGTCGATCACGCGCTGCGCCAAGGGCAGAGCCTCCGCCAAGCGCGGGCGCTGACCGCCGCGCCGCCCGCGCGGGCGCGACCGCGGTCAAGCACTGCGCCGGACGCGGCCGCGCCGTCCCCGCGGGCGGGAGCGCGGTCAAGCCCTGCGCCACACCCGCCGATGACCGGGTCGATGCCTGCTCCCGCCACCGGCCCCGCTCGCCGCGCCGCCGCCCCGCTCCCGCACGTCCGTCGCCAGCGCGCGCTCGCCGCCCTGCTCGTCACCGCGCTCGCCCTGTTCGCAGCGCTCCTCGCGGCGGCGACGACCGCCTCTCCCGCCCGCGCCGACGAGGCCGGCGCCGCCCGCGCGCTGGAGCGCTTCCGCGACCGGCCGGCCCAGCTCAACCCCTTCCTGCGCGCGCTGCCGAAGGGCGCCGACCTGCACATGCACCTGTCCGGCGCGATCTACGCCGAGGACCTGCTGCGCTTCGGCGCGCGGGACGGCTCGTGCGCCGACACGGTCACGTTCGTCGCCAGCGTCGCGCCGTGCGGCCCGGGTCAGCGTCCGCTGACCGACGCCTACGCCGACAACGGCTTCCAGACGCAGCTGATGAACGCCTGGTCGCTGAAGAGCTTCCCGCCCGGGATGCCCGGCCACGACCACTTCTTCGCGACCTTCGGCAAGTTCGGCGCGACGTTGAACACCAGCTACGGCGAGGGGCTCGCGACCGTCGCGCGGCGTGCGCGGTCGCAGAACATCCAGTACCTGGAGGTGCTGACGACGCCGCGCTCGGGCGACACACGCGCGCTGTCGGAGGCGGTCCAGTTCACGCGCGACCTGCCGAGGCTGCGCGAGCGGATGCTCGCGGCCGGCCTGCGCGACATCCTCCCGAGAGCGCGCGCCGAGCTCGACGCGCTGGTCGCGCAGGAGGCGAGATTCGACCCGGCGCCCGACCCGCTCGTGCGCTACTCGGTCCAGATCTCGCGCGCGACCCCGCCGGCGCGCGTCTTCGCCCAGCTGCTGCTCGCCTTCGAGCTGATGGCCGACGACCCGCGCTGGGTCAGCCTCAACCTCGTCCAGCCCGAGGACGACGTCGTCGCGCTGCGCGACTACCGCCTGCACATGCGGATGATCCGCTACCTGCGCGGCCTCTACCCGAAGGGCCACGTCACGCTCCACGCCGGCGAGCTGGTGCCGGGCCTGGCCCCGCCGGCCGACCTGCGCTTCCACATCCGCGCCGCCGTCGAGGTCGCGGGGGCCGAGCGGATCGGCCACGGCGTCGGCATCCGCTGGGAGCGCGACCCGGTCGGCCTGGCCCGCAGAATGGCCAGACGCGACGTGCTGGTCGAGGTGCCGCTGACCTCGAACGCCCAGATCCTCGGCGTCTCCGGCAGACGCCATCCGCTCCGCTTCTACCTGCGCCACAGAGTCCCCGTCGCGCTGGCGACCGACGACGAGGGCGTCTCGCGCACCGACCTGACCGAGCAGTACGAGCAGGCGGTGCGCGACCACGGCCTCGGCTACCGCGCGCTCAAGCGGATGGCGATCGACTCGCTGCGCCACTCCTTCGCCGCCCCGGCGACGAAGCGCCGCCTGCTGCGCGAGCAGGCCCGCCGCTTCAAGGCGTTCGAGGCGAGGTACGAGCGTTGACCTCGCCTGCGATGCAGACGCGGTAGCGCCCCACGACACCGCCGCCGCGCTCGGTCCGCTCTACGATCAGCTTCATGACGAATCCGATCGAGTCGCGCGCCGGTGCGCGCGCCGGCGCGCCGATGAGAAGCGCGAACGTCGTCTGGCACGAAGGGTCGCTGACGCGTGAGGAGCGCTGGAGCGCGCTCGGGCGCGGCGGGGCGACGGTGTGGCTGACCGGCCTGCCGGCGGCCGGCAAGTCGGAGCTGGCCGAGGCGCTGGAGGCGTCGCTGTTGAGAGCTGGCCGCGCCGCCTACCGGCTCGACAGCACGACGATGCGCCAGGGCGTCTGCTCCGACCTCGGCTACGGCGCCGAGGACCGGCGCGAGAACAACCGCCGCCTCGCCGAGCTGGCGAAGCTGTTCGCGGATGCCGGCACGATCGCGATCGTCGCCGCCGTCTCGCCGTTCGCCGACGGCCGTCAGGCCGCCCGCGACGCCCACGAGCGCGACGGGCTCGCGTTCGTCGAGGTGTTCGTCAACACGCCGCTGGCCGACTGCGTCGCGCGCGACCCCTACGGCACCTACCGTCGCGCGCGCGAGCAGGCGACGCCGGAGGCGCCGGGGATCGACGCGCTGTACGAGCCGCCGGCCGCGGCCGACGTCGAGGTCACCCCCGACCTCACGACCGAGCAGGCGGTCGACCGCGTCGCCGACGCGCTGCTCGCGCGGGCCGGGCTCGCGCTCGGCCGCTGAGGAGGGCGCCGGCGCGGCCGCGGCGCCGCACCGCGGTCGCCGGTCGCGCGCTCGGCCTTTCGGGGCCGGCGCCCGCCCGTGCGCTACCGAGCGCGCGGAGCGAGCACGCGGACGAAGCGGCGGACGGGCGCCGACAGCCGGCCGTCGGCGCGCCGCGCGCGAACGGTGATGCGGTGGAGGCCCGGTCTCAGGCGCAGTCGCAACGTTCGCGCACGCACCGGCACACGCGCGGCAGCTGCGGCGCTGGCGCTGGCGCTCGCGCGGAGCAGGCGGGTCCTGGCGGTGAAGCTGTGGGTCGCGCGGAAACTGCCGGCGAAGCGGCGCGTCGGGTCGGGCGCGGGACAGCGGCGCAGCGCACCCGTGCCGACCGCGCGCTCGATCCGCACGACGACGGGCGCACGGGACGCGAGGCGCATCCGCAGCCCGACGCGCACGATGCCGGCGGCGGTCGGTCGGACGCAGCGTCGGGCCAGCGTCAGCTTGCTCAGGACCGGCGCGGCCGCGCGGCTCGCCGGTCGCGGCGCCGGGTCGGGCGAGGGGTGCGGCGCCTCCGGCTCGTCACCTGAGGGCAGGGCGGGGACGGGCGGGGGGGACGGGGCCGCCGGGCTCTTCGGGGACGGCCGGCACGACGACCTCGACGCGAGCGCGCGCGCCGTCGCCGCCGTTGCACGAGACGGTCTGACCGGTGTAGACCGCCTCGGTCGAGCAGCCTTCGTCGTCGGTGACCGTCACCGTGGCCGTGTAGCGGCCCGGCGCGGCGTAGGCGTGGGTCACCTGCGGGCTGGCGGTCGTCCGCGCGGTGCCGTCGCCGAACTCCCATGCGTAGCGCGCGACGACGCCGTCGGGGTCGGACGAGCCGCCGGCGTCGAGCGCGGTCGCGGCGCCCGCGGGCGCCGCCGTTGCGACGAGCTCCGCGCGCGGTCCCTGGTTGGGCGCGACCGCGATGCCGTACGGCAACCCGCCGACGAAGATCGGCGGTCTCGGGCTGCCGGTGGCGAGATCGACCGCCACGACGTCGCCCGACTCTCGAGTGACGTATGCAGTCGCGCCGTCGGGCGAGATCGCGATCGCCGTCGGCTTGCCACCCACCACGATCGACGGGCCGGCTGCGTTCGTCGCCGTGTCGATCGGCGTCACCTGGCCGTCGTCGCTCGTGACGTACGCGGTCGCGCCGTCGGGCGTGACGGCGACGCCATGCGCGGGGCCGCCGAGGAGGATCGAGCTGTCGGCCGTCCCCGTCGCCGTGTCGATCCGCACGACCGTGCCGTCCAACCGGCCGGCGTAGACGGTGGCGCCGTCCGGCGTCACCGCGATGCCGCGCGCGGCGAAGCCTCCCCCGATCGGCGCACCAGCGGTGCCGCTGGCGAGGTCGACCGGCGTGACCGTGCCCGTCGAATATCCGGTGACGTACGCGGTCGCTCCGTCGGGTGAGATCGCGACGGCGTAGGGGGAGAAGATGCCGATCGGCGGACGCACCGTCGCGCTCGCGAGATCGACCGGAACGAGGGCGTGGTCGCCGATCACCGTGACGTACGCGGTCGCGCCGTCTGGAGAGACCGCGATCCCGAGCGGCTGATCGCCCACGGGAATCGGCGCGCCGACCGCGCCGGTGGCGGTGTCGAACGGCGCGATCGCTCCCAGCCACTGCAGGACGACCCACCCGTTCTGCCGTCCGGCGCGAGCGCGACCGTACGCGTGCCGTCTGGCATCGCGAACGGCGCTCCCGCAACCCCCGCGACGCCGTCGATCGGCACCACGGTCCGATCGGCGTCCGTGGTGGCGTAGATCGTCCGTGCCTCCGCCGCCGCTCCGTGCCCCAGCGCGAGCAGCGCCGCGACCGCTGCGATGCACGCCGAGCCCGCGCGCCGCCGACCGCTGCGCCACCCGACGGCGGCCGACATCCCCTGCTGGTACATGCCCCGGCTATCGGCGGGCATGAGATGGGACTTGAGCTACCGAGCGGTCGGCCGGCGTGAAGCGCGCCCCATCACCGAGGCCACGATGAAGAGCTCAGACCCGCTACCGGTCGTCCACTTCGAGGTCATCGGCAGCCGGCTGGCTCGAGCGCGCTCGGTGCATGTCGCGGCGCGGCGGCGGTCGAGCGGGTCGAGCGCGCGCGGCGACCACCGCGCCGTTCGTCACCGTCGACGCCAGCTGAAACGTGTTGACCACGCCGCCTCCAGCGTTAGGCTTGATCGCATGGACAAGTCGCCCACGACCAGCATCGAGATCGACACCGACCTGCTTGAAGAGCTGCGCGCCGAGGCTCCCGGCAAGGATGACCGCGAGCTGATCGAGGACATGGCCGTGCGCGCTGTCGGGCTGGCGACCGTGCGGCGGGTCCGTGCCCGCTTCAACCTCCCCGAGGAAGAGGCGCTCGAGATCGCCGTCAGAGCAGTGCACGACGCTCGCGCCGGGCGTTGACCCGACTCGTCGTCGACGCCAGCGCGCTGGTCTCGGGGATCATCGGCGCGGAGGACAAGCCTCCTGCCCTTCTACTCGACGCGATCTTCGACCGAGCGTTCGAGCCGGTCATCTGCCCGCGAGTGCTCGCCGAGGTCCAGCGCACGCTCACCCGTCCCTGCTTCCGCGCGGCTACTTGGCGAGACGGTCGAACGTCTCGCGGTGCTCGCCGATGACGCACTCCGCGAACGCGCGGTTCTCCGCGTGGCGCGCGACGCGCGGGTCGTCGGCGAGCTTGGCGCCGCGGAGGCGCACATCGTCGTCGAAGGCATAGCGCTCGCGCAGATCGCGCGCGACCTCGCGCACGACGTCGTCGGTGATTCGTTGCGCGCCCAGGCGGTCGAGTCTGCGCCGACGCGCGCGGACTTCCAGGCGCTTGGTATTCCCCAACCCCCAGCTACCGCGCACGCACGCACCGCGAAACGGCGCCCCCGCGGTTGCCCGGCGGCGCTCGCGACGTGCGGTGCTTCCGCGCGCGTTCCGGCGGGCCTCTGTGGCGCCGGAGCGCCATCCGCGCTGGGGCGCCGCGAGCGGCGCCCCAGCGCGAGGTGCTCAGCGCGGCAGCAGCACGCGGTCGATCGCGTGGATGACGCCGTTCGAGGCGGTGACGTCGGCGCGCACGACGCGCGCGCCGCCGACGAGCACGGCGCTGCCGCGCACGCGGACACGGACGCGCTCGCCGTCGAGCGTCCGCACGAACCGCCGTCTGGCGACGCTTGCCGCGGTCAGCCGGCCCCTGGCGACGTGGTGCAGCAGCACGGCGCGCAGCGCGGCTCTGTCGGACGCGAGTCGCCGGAGGGTGTCGCGCGGGATCTTGCGGAACGCCGCGTCGGTCGGCGCGAAGACCGCGAACGGCCCGGCGCCGCGCAGCGTTCTGACGAGGCCGGCCTCCCGCAGCAGTCTCGTCAGCGTCGTGAACGAGCCGGCCGCGACGGCCGTTCCGACGATGTCTCGCGCGGCGACGGGCCGCGCGGGTTCGCGCGCTGCCGACGCCGGCAGCGCGACGGCGGCGGCCGCGACGAGCGCGACGGCCGTCAGTGCGAGCGTGGTGAATGTGCGTCCCATCGTCACGCTCCCCTACGACGCCGCGGTCGCGGTGCCGTGCGCAGGCTCGCCGCGGCGACGCGCGAGCAGCGCGCCGATCGCGTAGACGGCCGCGAGGCCCACGAGGCCGTAGACGATCCGGCTGGCGGCGTTGGTCGCGCCGAAGTCCTCCCCGAAGATCCACGCGACGAGATCGAACTTGGCGATCGCGACGAGTCCCCAGTTGAGGCCGCCGACGATCAGCAGCGTGGCGGCGAGCGCATCGAGCGCATCGAGCGCCTTCATCTGTCCACCTCCTGTAGAGGTCGTGTACATAGCCGCACGGTACCCGCGTTGCCCCAGGCTATGTCAAGAGATTGTCCAGATCTTGTACAGTTGGCGCATGGCGACAAGCGGGACCCTGCGCATCGGCGAGCTGAGCAGGCGCTCGGGCGTCAGACCTGAGCTGCTGCGCGCGTGGGAGCGCCGCTACGGGCTGCTGGAGCCGACCCGCTCGGCCGGCGGGCTGCGCCTCTACTCGCCGGCGGACGTCGAGCGCGTGCGGCTGATGCGGCAGTACCTCGCCGACGGGCTCGCCGCCGCCGAGGCGGCCGCGCTCGCGCGACGCGCCGTCGCGCACGGGGACGGCGCGCACGGGGACGGCGCGCACGGGGACGGCGCGCGGCCCGCGCTGCGAGCGTCGGCCGAGCGCGCGGATCTGGCCGCCGCACTGGAGCGGTTCGACGAGCCGCGCGCGCAGGAGCTGATCGACCGGCTGCTGAGCATCGCGACCGTCGAGACGCTGCTGGCCGAGATCGTCCTCCCCTACCTGCACGACCTGGGCGAGCGCTGGCAGCGCGGCGAGGTGACCGTCGCGCAGGAGCACTTCGCCGCAGGGGTGCTGCGCGGACGGCTGCTCGGCCTCGCCCGCGGCTGGGGGCTCGGCGTCGGGCCGGCGGCGATCCTCGCCTGCCTCCCGGGCGAACGGCACGACCTCGGCCTGATCGCCTTCGGCCTCGCGCTGCGTGCGCGCGGCTGGCGGATCGTCTACCTCGGGCCCGACACGCCGGTCGAGACGATCGCGGAGACCGCCGACCGGCTGACGCCGACCGCCATCGTCCTCACCGCAGTCACGGGCAGCCTCCTCGCCCCCGTCCTGCCACAGCTGCGCGCGCTCGCGGCGCGCCATGCGGTCGCGCTCGGCGGGGCCGCCGCACACGACCCCGCGGTCGCGCGCGACGGCATCGCCGCGCTCGCCGACGACCCGATCGGGGCCGCCGAGCAGCTCTCGCGTCGCGTACGCGCCTGACGAGCGTGCTGGCGTGCCGCGGCGGTAGCGGATCTTGGGCGCGCCGACGGGACCGAATTCCTCCCGAGAACGACGAAAACCCCCGATTTGCGGGGGTTCTCGAAGCGCGCCCGAGAGGATTCGAACCTCTGACCTTCGGTTCCGTAGACCGACGCTCTATCCAGCTGAGCTACGGGCGCTCGCGCTTGCGGAGCGGGAATGATAGCCGGCCGGCGCGCGCGATGCCGACTCGCGGCGCGGGCGCGTCCGCGGAAGGGCTGCCCGGAGCACGGGCGGACGGTCAGGCGCGGGCGCCTCTGCGGCCGACAGAGCGGCGCGCATCGGGGGCCGCGGCGCTCGCGTCGCGGGCGGGAGTGCCGGGGGCGGCGGCCGGCGCCTCGGGATCGGCGGAGAGGTCGCCAAGGATGGCGCTGCTCTCCTCCAGCTGGGAGGTGAGGATCTGGCGCGCGACGGCGAGCAGCTGGAAGGTGCGCGGGTCCTTGACGCGGTAGTGGACCTTCACGCCGCTCTTGCGGCTCTCGAGCACGCCCTGGCGGCGCATCGCGGTGAGGTGCTGCGACATCCCGCTCGAGTCGAGCTCCAGCGCCGCCTGCAGCTCGCCGACGGTCAACTCGCCGTCGCGCAGCAGCTCCAGCACGCGGACGCGCACCGGGTGGCCGAGCAGGCGGAAGAGATCGGCCTTGAGCTGGTAGATCGGGTGGGACTCGCCGTCCGGCCCGAGCGTGCGCGGAGAGGGGTCGCGGTGCGACATCTCCTCGACCCTATCGGACCCTCGCGGCGCCGCCGCACGCGGGCGGGGCGCCGCGCGCGCCGCCGGCTGCGGATACGTGCGCGCGTCGATTCAGTCGCATGGCATGTCGCGGACGTGTCGGTAGATGTCGTAGGCGCGCGCGACACGGTCGCGCGCCTCCTCGCTCAGCGGTCCGGCGGCGCCGACGAGCTCCGTCGCCTGCGCGAGCGAATCCGGGCCGTTGCGCTCGAACAGCGTCACGGCGGCGGCGGTCCCGTCTCCGGGGGCATCGTCGAGGACCTGCCGGGCAAGGCGCACATCCCACATTATCTTCAAATCTCCTAAGACACTGAAACCAGAAGCTTTTGATATTTTCGGGAATCGCCGCGCCGTTCGTCAAGCGGCGGCTCTTCTCGCCCATGCATCCGCCGCATCAGCAACGCGCAGCAGCGCGCCGCACCAAGCCGATCGGCTCGCTGCGCCCGAGCCGCCGCGACTACCGCGACCTGCCGCGCTCGTGGGGCGCCGACCTGCTCGCCGGGATCACCGTCGCGGTCGTCGCGCTGCCGCTGGCGCTCGCCTTCGGCGTCACATCAGGCCTCGGCGCCGAGGCGGGGATCGTCACCGCGATCGTCGCCGGCATCGTCGCCGGCGTCTTCGGCGGCTCGCACGTGCAGGTCAGCGGCCCCACCGGCGCGATGACCGTCGTGCTCGTGCCGGTCGTCGCCTCCGTCGGCCCCGACGGCGTCCTGATCGTCGCGCTCGCCGCCGGCCTGCTGCTCGTGCTCGCCGGCGCGCTGCGGCTCGGCCGCTGGGCCGGGATCCTGCCGTGGCCGGTCGTCGAGGGCTTCACGCTCGGGATCGCGCTGCTGATCTTCCTCCAACAGGTGCCGATGGCCGTCGGCGTCGACAAGCCCGAGGGCGAGAACACGGCGCTCGTCGCCGCACGCGCGCTGGTCGACTGGGCCGGCGACGGCTGGCAGCCGCTCGCGCTCGTGGCGCTCGTCTCGGTCACGATGATCGCGCTGCCGCGCCTGCACCGCGCCCTGCCAGCCTCGCTGATCGCCGTCGGCGCCGCGACCGCCCTCAGCGAGCTGGCCGGCCTCGACGTCGCCACGATCGGCGCGATCCCGGCCAGCCTCCCCGCCCCGTCGCTCCCCGCGGTCGACGTCGCCGACCTGCCCGGGCTCGCCCCCGCGGTCCTCGCCGTCGCCGCGCTCGCCGCGATCGAGAGCCTCCTGTCGGCGAAGGTCGCCGACGGGATGAGCGACGGCGAGCCGCACGATCCCGACCGCGAGCTGGTCGGCCAGGGCCTGGCGAACGTCGCAGTCTCGTTCGTCGGCGGGATGCCCGCGACCGGCGCGATCGCGCGCACCGCCGTCAACGTCCGTTCCGGCGCCCGCACGCGCGCGGCGACGATCGTCCACGGCGTCGTGCTCGCGGCGACCGTGCTCGCGCTGGCGCCGGCGATCGGGCACGTGCCGCTCGCCGCGCTCGCCGGCGTACTGATGGTGACCGCGGTGCGGATGGTCGAGTTCGCGACCGTCGGGCGGATCGTCCGCTCGACCCGCGGCGACGCGCTGCTGCTGCTCGCGACCGCCGCGGCGACGGTCGCCTTCGACCTCGTGATCGCCGTCGGCGTCGGCGTCGCGCTCGCCGCCGTGCTCGCCTTGCGCGCCGTCGCCGACAGCACCTCGTTCGCGCGCCAGACCATCGACCAGACCGCCGAGGAGATCGTCGTCGACCCGCTGCTCGAGCGCGCGCTGCTGCAGGAGCACATCGTCGCCTACCGGCTCGACGGCGCCCTCTTCTTCGGCGCCGCCCAGCGCTTCCTGCTGGAGCTGACCGAGGTCGCCGACGTCGAGGTCGCGATCCTCCGCCTCGGCCGCCTGCGAGTGCTCGACTCGACCGGCGCGCAGGCGCTCGGCGACCTCGTCGAGCACCTCCAGCGGCGCGACGTCACCGTGCTGCTCGCCTGCGCCCGGCCCGAGCACGAGCGACTGCTGCGCCACGTCGGGGCGCTCGACGCGCTCGTCCACGAGAACCACCTGCTGCCCACCTTCGACGCGGCGCTCGCGCACGCCCACCGCCACCTCGCCCGCAACCGCGAGCGGCGGTCGGCGGCCGTCGCGAGCTGACGGAAACGCAGAGCAGAGCGGGGCGCGACGACGCCGCCCAGCGCCGCCTCGGGATCAGTCGACCGCAGCGGCGCCGCTCTCCGCGCGACGCGACGACCTCCGCGTCGAACCGCGCGTCGACCGCTTCAGCGCCCGCTCCCCTCCTCGCGCGCCATCTGCACCAGCGTCAGCAGCTCGAACAGCACCGTCGAGGCGAGCAGCGCGGTCGCCTGCCCGGGCCCGTCGTAGGCCGGCGCGACCTCGACGACGTCGACGCCGACGAGCCGCCGCAGCCCGGTCAGCGCGCGCACGTACCGGAGCGCCTGGGAGCTCGTCGGCCCGCCGACCTCCGGCGTCCCCGTCCCCGGGCAGAAGGCCGGGTCGACGAAGTCGACGTCGAAGGTGACGAAGACCGGCCCGTCGCCGACGCGCGCCCGCGCCCGCTCCGCGAACGCCTCCGGCGACAGCTCGGCCAGCTCCAGCCAGGGGATCGACTCGACGCCCAGCTCGTCGCCGAGCGCGACGTCGCCCGGGCCGTAGAGCGAGCCGCGCAGCCCCGCCTGGACGTACCGCGCCGGGTCGACGAGGCCCTCCTCGATCGCCCGCCGGAAGACGGTGCCGTGGTTGTACGGCTGGCCGTTGTAGCGATCCCACAGGTCGCTGTGGGCGTCGAGGTGGATCAGGCCGAGCGGGCCGTGGACGGCGGCGTGGGCGCGCAGCTCCGCGAGCGTGACCGAGTGGTCGCCGCCGATCCCGGCCGTGACGACCCCCGCCTCCGCCAGCGGCGCGACGAACGCCTCGATCCGCGGCAGCGTCTCCTCGATGTAGCCGGGCACCGTCGGGGCGTCGCCGTAGTCGATCGTCGACAGCGCGCCGAAGACCTGCGTCCGCTGCGCCGGGTTGTAGGTGCGCAGCATCGCGGAGGCGGAGCGGACCGCCTCCGGGCCGAAGCGGGCGCCTGAGCGGAACGAGGTCCCGCCGTCCCACGGCATCCCGAAGACGGCGGCGTCTACGCCGTCGAGCGCGGTCAGGTGCGGCAGGCGCCCGAAGGTGCGCGGCCCGGTGAAGCGAGGCGCCTCCAGGGCGTCCCAGGGTTGATGCATGTGCGGCGGACCCTCCTCAGGCAGTCGTCGCTCGGAACGCCGACGACGCTACGGACGCGAGCGGGCCGCGACTATTGTCAGCTGTCACGAAACGAGTCGTGGGAGGCTGGTTGATCGTCCAAGCACCGTGGCGGCGCGCTCCGGTGGCCGCCGACGTGGAGCGGGCCGACGTCGAGCGCGTGCGCCGCGCCTGTCACCATGGTGCGAGTTGACGAGGGATGCGCTCACGGTTCGGACGTTGGCGGAGAACCGGACGCTCGCACTGCGGGTCGTCGCGGGCGCCGACGGCCTCGACGCGGTCGTGCGCGGCACGCACACCTGCGACCTCGACCGCCCGGCCCGGTACCTGCTGCCGGGCGAGCTGGTGCTGACGAACGGCCTCTGGGAGCAGCAGGTCGACGGCCGCGAATGGGCGCGCGACGTCCACGCCGCCGGCGCCTGCGGGATCGGCTACGGCCTCGCCGTCGAGCACCCGGCGCCGACGCCAGCGCTCGTCGCGGCGTGCGACGAGCTGCGCCTGCCGCTGCTGGAGGTCGCCGAGGAGCAGTCGTTCGCCGACGTCGCCGGCGTCGTCGCCGACGCCCACGACGGCTCCGACCTGCGCACCCAGCTGTCGCGCACCCGCCGCCTGCTGCAGCGCCTCGCGGCCGACGGCGGCCATGCCGCCTTGCTCGACTTCCTGCGCGTCGAGGCGAGGCTGCCCGTGTGGCTGGTCGGCCCCGGCGGGCGGCCGATCGGGGACGGCGGGGCGGGCGCGAGCGCACGCGAAGCAGACGGCCGCGGAGCGAGCGCAAGGCGCGGCGTGAGCGCGGGACCCGACGCCGCCGGCCGGGGCGCGAGCGCCGAGCGCGGCGTGAGCGCGGGGCCCGACGCCGCCGGCCGGGGCGCGGGCGCCGAGCGCGGTGCGAGAGGCCGCCGCTCGACAGAGCCCGCCGACGACGGCTGGCCCGGCGACGACGCCGCGCGCGCGGCGGCTCGCGCGCTGCGCCGCAACCGCCTGCCCGCGGCGGTCGGCCCGGCCGCCTGCGCATTCGGCACCGCGGTCGGCTACCCAGGCGCCGCCACGATCCTCGTCGGGCGTCCGCTCGCCGAGGTCGGCGACGAGGAGCGCCTGGTGATCGACCAGGTCGCGGCGTACGTCGTGCTCGAGGACGCCCGCGCCCACGCCCGCGACGAGGCGCGCTCAGCGCTCGCGCGCGAGCTGCTGGAGCTGACGTGGAGCGGCGACCTCAGCGACGCCGCGTTCGCCGCCCGGCTGCGCGCGCTCGGCCTCGACCCGCGCGCGCCGCTGACCGCGGTCGCCTCCTCGAACGAGCGCGGCGACGTCGAGTACGCGGCACTCGCCTGCGGGCTGCCGGCGGTCGTCGGCTCCCACGGCGAGCTGACCGTCGCGCTGCTCCAGGGCGACGCCGGCGGGCTCGGCGAGCTGGTCGCCGACGGCGGCGCCGACCCGGTGCTCGGGATCGGCAGCAGCCGCAGCGGACGCGGCGGCCTGCGCCAGTCGCTCGCCGAGGCGGTCGCCGCCCACACCGTCGCGCGCGGCCGGCCGCCTGGCGAGGGGGTCGTGCGGCAGCTCGACATCGGCTCCCACGCCGTCCTGCTCGACTTCGTCGACCGCCAGGTGCTGCGCGCCTACCGCGACACGCTGCTGGGCCCGATCGAGGCGTGGGACCGCGACCGCGGCGCCGACCTCGTCCGCACCCTGCGCGCATTCCTCGACCACGACGGCCACTGGCGCGCGACCGCCAGAGCGCTGCACATCCACCACAACACCCTCCGCTACCGCCTCGACCGCGTCGCCCGCCTGACCGGCCGCGACGTCGACACGACCGCCGGCCGCGTCGACTTCACGCTCGCGCTCGCGATCCCCGCAGGCGGCTGATGTCACATCCCGCCGTCGCGTCTCGTCTTCGACGTCGACCCTCCGAAACGACGAAGGAGCGACGATGAGCCAGACCGAGACCCACACCCTCGAGCCGCGCACGCCCCACCCGATCACGCTCGTGCCCGGCGCGATGGAGGCGCTGCACGCGCTGCACGGATCGGCCCTGAAGGCGGGGCTGTCCGACAGCCTGGTCGAGCTGGTCAACCTGCGCGCCAGCCAGATCAACGGATGCAGCGTCTGCGTCGAGCTGCACGCCCGCGCGCTGAAGCGCGGCGGCGCGAGCGACGAGCGGATCTGGGCGGTCGCCGGCTGGCGCGACGCACCGTACTTCGACGCCGCCGAGCGGGTCGCGCTCGAGCTTGCGGAGGAGCTGACGCGGACCGCCGACCGCGGCGACGCCGTCCCCGACGCGCTGTGGGAGGAGGCGCTGCGGCACTACGACGAGACGGCGCTCGCGGCGCTGACGATCGCGATCGCGAACGTCAACGTCTGGAATCGCCTCAACGTCGCGACGCGGCAGGTCGCCGGCGCCTGGAAGGGCTGAGCGCACGGGCGGCGCGACGGCTTCTGCATGACGCCCACCCGCTGGCCTGCGCGGCGCGGGCGGCCGGCGCGAGGGCCGGGCGACGCGGGTGCGCCGGTCTATCCGGCACACCTCACGCCCGATGGTGCCCGCGCAGCGCGACGAGCCCGGCGATCACGATCTCCTCGGCGTTCACGTCGTGCTCGACGTGGAGCCTGGCGTACAGGGGAGCGACGTCCTCATCGACCGGAGCGGAGCGCTCGTCGTCGACCACCGGCGCGGTGGTCGCGCTGCCGATGACGAAGTTCGACAGCGCGTAGGCGGCGCCGAGCGGATCCGACAGGCCCTCGCCTGCCAAGAGGACGCAGATCCGCTCGGACAGCCGCAGGTAGTTGGGTCCGCGGGGCGCGCGCATCGCGATCACCTGACAGGCCCACCGGTGCTGGACGAGGTGCCGGTAGTAGGCGAGCATCAGCTCGTCGACCTCCGCTCCGGCGAGCGCGCGCCGAATCTCCGGATCGCCTCCGAGCGCGTCGTCGAGGGCGAGGTCGAAGAGGTCGTCGACAGAGGACAGCCGCGAGTACAGGCTCGCCGGCGCCACACCGAGCCGACCGGCGACCGCCCGCAGCGTCAGCGCGCGCAACCCGCCCTCATCCAGCAGCGCGACGGCGGCGCTCGCGACCTCGCCGACGTCGACTGCGCGTGCGCGGAGCACGGGCTTGCGGCGTTCCCAGTAGCTCATACCGGGGAAGACTATCCGATCTATGTTAGCTTTATCGCCATGCTCGACTCGGCCCTGCTCCCGCTCGCGAACAGCCGCGTTCGCCTCCGCGCGCTCCGTCTCGACGACGCGACCGCGTTCGCAGAGGGGACCGACGATCCCGACGTGCGCGCATACGGGCACCTGCCCGAGTCGGAGTACACGCCGGAGTCCGTCAAGACGATGATCGAACGAGACGCCCGGCCCGGCTTGGAACGAGGAGACCTCGCCGTCCTCGCGATCGCCGACGCCGACACCGACCAGTTCACCGGCAGCCTCGTGCTCTTCGACGTCACCGAGCCGAGTGCCGAGGTCGGGTTCTGGCTCCACCCGCGCCACCGCGGTTCCGGGATGGCGGCCGCGGCGCTCGACCTCGCAGCCCGCTTCGCCCGCGACAGCGGCCTCACCCGGCTGACCGCGCGCACGACCGAGGACAACGTCGCCTCCCAGAACGTGCTCGCCCGCGCCGATTTCGCTCGCACCGGCGCGGGCTCCGACATCGCGCCCTCGGGGGCGCGGATCCGCCTGCTGCACTACGCGCGCAGCATCGACACCGTCAGCTGACCGTCAGCGCCTGCTCCAGCCGCGCAAGTTCCCGCTCGACCTCCGCGCGCGTACTCGGTGCCGCTGTCGGCGTGGAACATGGAGCCGGAAGGCCCCGATCACCAATGGTGACGGGGCATTCCGTAACGGACAGGGAGGGATTCGAACCCTCGATGGAGGTATCACCCCCATACTCCCTTAGCAGGGGAGCGCCTTCAGCCGCTCGGCCACCTGTCCCGGAGGAAGACGCAGTCTAGAGGCTCCGGCGCCAGGCTGCATGCCGTCCGGGCGCGGCCGGCCGGCGCCGGGTCCACTAGCATCGTCGTGCCGCATCCCGGAGGGGTGGCAGAGCGGTTGAATGCACCGGTCTTGAAAACCGGCAAGGGTGCAAGCCCTTCGAGGGTTCGAATCCCTCCCCCTCCGTAGCGCCGGAACCAGGTGCGCCGAGCGGCGGCGGAGGCGCGCCGGCGCGCCATCGAGCCGTCCGGGGACGTCGTCACCATCCGCCGCATGAGCTGGCACATGCGGCGCCTGGCCGCATTCGACATCGAGACGACGGGGATCGACCCGCAGCGCGACCGCATCGTGACGGCGGCGGTCAGCCTGGTCGGCGGCGGCCGTCGCTCGGAGAGCTACGCCTGGCTCGTCGACCCCGGTGTCGAGATCCCCGCCGGCGCGACCGCCGTCCACGGCATCACGACCGAGCAGGCGCGCGCCGAGGGCGTCCCGTCGGGGGAGGCCGTCGCGGAGATCACCGTGCTGCTCGCCGACCAGCTCCGTCAGGGCGTGCCCGTGATCGCCTTCAACGCCCGCTTCGACCTCACGACGCTCGACCGCGAGGCGCGACGCCACGGGATCGTCCCGCTCGTCGACCGCGTCGGCCGCGACGGGCTGCTCGTCGTCGACCCCTACGTGCTCGACAAGCAGTTCGACCGCTACCGCCCCGGCAAGCGCACGCTCGGCGCCGTCTGCGAGCACTACCGCGTGCCGCTGACGGAGGCGCACACCGCCAACGCCGACGCGCTCGCCGCCGCGCGCGTCGCCTGGCGGCTCGGTCAGGCGCTGGAGGAGCTGCGCGCGACCGATCTGCGCGCCCTCCACGCCCAGCAGATCGGCTGGGCCGCCGAGCAGGCCGCGTCGCTGGAGACCCACTTCCGCGAGCAGGGCCGCGAGGAGCGGGTCGAGCGCGAATGGCCGATCGTGTCGGTCGCCGCGCTCGCGCAGGAGCTGGCCGCGGCCGAGCTGGCGCGGCCGCAGCTCGCCCAGGTCGACCACGCGCTCGACGACCGCGCCCTGCAGACGGCCTTCGCCGCCTGAGCGCCTGCGGCAGGCGTCGCCCCTCCTCGGCCGCCCGCCGTCGCCCGCCGCGAGCCCGCCGGCCTCGCGACGCGGAGCCGCTCACCCCCGCAGGCGAGCTGCAATGCGCCGCCCGGCACCTGCGCGACGAGCCGGGTAGCATCGCGCGCGCATTGCCGCCGACGCACCTCACGGACTCCTCGGACGCCGCCTGCGAAGGCGGGCCGCCGCGCGCGCTGGTCTGCTGTACGCGCGAGGACCTGCGCGTGCTCCGGGCCGCCGTCGCCGAGCACGCCGCGGCCGCGGGGCTGCCGGCCCGGCGCGCCGGCGACCTCGTCCTCGCCGCGCACGAGATCGCGGCCAACGCCCATCTCCACGGCGGCGGCAGCGCGACGCTGCGGACGTGGACGGCCGACGGCGAGTTCCTCTGCGAGGTCGCCGACCGCGGCGCCGGGATGACCGACCCCCACGCCGGCAGCGTCGAGCCGGAGCCGGCTCAGATCGGCGGCCGCGGGCTGTGGCTCGCGCGGCAGCTGTGCGATCGCGTGCAGATCCGCACCGGCGCCGGCGGCACCGTCGTGCGGCTCCACCTCACCCTGTAGCGGACGCGCCCGCGACCCCGTCGCCCGCCCCCGCGCGCACGAGGTGGTCGACGACCAGCCGCTCGACCGCCTCCGGCGAGTCGGCGAACGGCCAATGGCCGCTGACCGGCAGCACATGCACCTCCGCGCTCGGGAAGAGGTCGCGCTGGCGGGCGGCGTAGGAGGCTGGGATGTAGGCGTCGTGCTCGCCCCAGATCACGAGCGCCGGGAGATCGCGCCCGGCCAGCAGCGCCGCCAGCTCGCGGCTGCCGGCACCCGGATCGCCCGTCGCGCGGTAGAGCTTCAGCACCGCGCGGCGCGTCCGCTTGTCGAAGTGGTCGTACATCGTCTCGACGAACTCGCGCGGAAGGCCGCGCGGCTCGCCGCGGTTGACGAGCCAGCGGAAGGCCGGCCGCGTCGCCGTCGCCTGGAACAGCTCGCCGAGCAGCGGGGTGCGCCAGATCCGCGCCAGCGCGTGCCAGCGGTAGCCGGGCAGCACGCCGGTGTCGATCAACGTCGCGCTCGCGAGCCGGTCCGGTCGCCCCGCAGCCCACGCCAGCCCTATCGGGCCGCCGAAGTCGTGCGCGACGAGGTGGACCCGCTCGATCCGGAGCGCCTCGACGGCCGCGTCGACGAATGCCGCATAGCCGCCGACGGTGTGTTCGAAGCCGGCCGGCGCGACCGTCTCGCCGAAGTCGGGCAGGTCGAAGGCGACGGCGCGCATGCCGGCCGCGCCGGCGGCGTCGAGCAGCGCCTCCCAGTCGTCGGACGAGCCGGGGTTGCCGTGGAGGAAGAGCGCGGCCTCGCGGGCCTCCGGCGGTCCGGCGCTGCGCAGGCGGGTGCGCGTACCGCCGACCTCGATCCCGGCTGCGAGCGCGCTCATGCGTGCACCGCCTCGCGCTCGGCGCCTCCGCCGGCGCCCGCACCGGGCGCGGCGGCCGCGTCGGGGCCGCGGCTGCGGTACGGCGCGAAGCGCTCCCGTCCCGAGCGGGCGTGGCGCAGGTTCACGGCCGCGATCCGCGGCAGCAGCGGCCCGAGCCCCCGCAGCGGCGACGTCGTGCGCGCGCCGACCGACTCGAAGGCGGCGGCGATCCGCGCGTCGCGCGCGCCCGCCGCGTACAGCGCCCGCTCGAGGCGGTTGTTGCGACGGCCGCTCGCGTACGGCTCGATCATCCGCACGTGCGGCATCAGCCGCCCGCGCCAGCGGCGGCGGTAGGCGCGCAGGCCGCGCGCGAGCGCCCCGTCCTCGGCCGGCCCGGCCGCGAGCGGCGCGGCGACCTCGTCGCACAGCCACTCGGCCGACTGGAGCGCCCAGCCGCAGCCGATCCCCCACAGCGGGTCGATCGCCATCGCCGCGTCGCCGACCAGCGCCAGCCCGGGTGCGATCGGCTCGCTGCGGACGTTCGGCATCTCCAGCTTGCCGAGCATCGTCCCGACACGGCGGGAGTCGCGGATCGGCGGCGCGTCGGGCAGGTTGGAGACGAACGCCGTCAGCGCCCGCTCGGGGTCGCGGCGGAACTCGGGCAGCCGCTCCTTCGTCGGCATCGCGGCGTAGAAGGTGAGGCCGTCGTCGGTCGGGAAGGCCGCCGCCCACTGCGGGTCGAGGAACCACGCGGAGGCGTTCGGCGCTCTCTCCGGCGCGGGGCCCTCGAAGTAGGCGCCGTAGGCGAACCGCCCGTGCGCGGTGACGCGCGTCTCGACGCCGGCCAGCTCGGCGATCTGCGAGCCGCAGCCGTCGGCGCCGATCACCAGCCGCGCCCGCAGCGGCACGGCGCCGCCGCCGCGGTCGCGCACGACGACGCCGCGGATCCGTCCGTCGCGTTCGTCGCGCAGCAGCGCGTCGGCCGTGCGGCCGAGCAGCGGCTCGACGCCGGGCGTGTCGAGCGCGGTCGCGCGCAGCAGCGGGTCGAGCCGCTCGCGGCGGAGGTTGAGCGCGCGCGGGCCGGCGTCGTCCGGCGGCGCGATCCAGCCCCAGGCGGTCCAGACGTGCAGATGGGAGCGGACGCCGCCGAGCGCGAGCGCCGGCTCGAGCAGACCGAGGCGCTCCAGCGTCGGGACGCCCGACGCCTGTATCAGGTGGGTGCAGATTCGCTTGAACGCAGCCGGGTCGGGCTGGCGCTCGACGAGCGCGACCCGCGCACCGGCGCGGCCGAGCAGGATCGCGGCGGTGCAGCCGGCGAGGCTCGCGCCGACGACGACCGCGTCGTACTCCGGTGCTGCGCTGCGCCACTGGCCGTCCACTGCCATGTGCCCGCCTCCATCCGGCCGTTGCACTGGTTTCCGACCGTACTATACGGTCTGCATCGCACGGCTCCGGTCAGCTCGACGAGCTGCGGGCGGACGTGGCGGCGGCGCCGCTGGCGTCGGACGAGATCGCGGGGGAGGCAGCGCGAGAGCGCGTGACGGTGGTTGGATTGGCCGATGCGCGCCACCGTCGTCGGCTCGATCCACCTCGACTGGACCCTGCGCGTCCCGGCGCTGCCCCGGCCCGGCGACACCGTCCTCGCCGGCTCCCGGACGACCTCGCCGGGCGGCAAGGGCGCCAACCAGGCGGTCACGCTGCGCCGGCTCGGGGCCGAGGTCGAGATGGTCGGCGCGGTCGGCTCCGACGAGGCCGGCGCCGAGCTGCTCGCCAACTTCGACGCGGTCGGCGTCGGCCGCGCCCACGTGCGCGTCGTCGACGGCGAGCCGTCGGGGATCGCGATCGTCGCCGTCGACGCGACCGGCGACAACGGCATCCTCGTCGCGCCCGGCGCGAGCGGCGGGCTGGCGCCGGCGGACGTCGCCGCGGCCGAGCCGGCGCTGCGCGGCGCCGACGTCGTGCTGCTGCAGTTGGAGGTGCCGCTGGAGACCGTCTCCGCCGCGGTCGACGCGGCGCGCGCGGCCGGCGTTCCGGTCGTCCTCAACGCGGCGCCCGCGCGGCCGCTGCCCGACGCGCTGCTCGCCGCGCTCGACGTGCTCGTCGTGAACGAGCGCGAGGCGCTCGCGCTCGCCGGCGAGGGCGCCGCCGACGCCGAGTCGGCCGCCGCGGCGCTGCTGGCGCGCGGCGCCGGCGCGGTCGTCGTCACGCTCGGCGCCGACGGCGCGCTCGTGCTCGACGCCGCCGGCCGCACCGCGATCCCCGCCCACCGCGTCGAGGTCGTCGACACGACCGGCGCCGGCGACGCCTTCGTCGCCGCGATCGCGGCCGGCGTCGGCGCGGGGCGCGACGTGCGCGACAGCGCCCTGCTGGCCTCCGCGGCCGCCGCGCTCGCCGTCCAGCGGCCCGGCGCCCAGAGCGCGCCGACGCTCGCGGAGGCGCAGGCCTTCCTCGCGGCGCGCGAGCGGACCGCTGGGTGACGCCTCTCACGCTGGGACGGTGACATCGCGGGCATACGGGTAGTAAGTCCACTCGGAGACCTCAGCCCAGACATCCAAGGAGCGCGCACGATGGCGAACAACATCATCGTCAGCGAAGACCACCACCCGACCCTCCGCCACAACGACCGCGAGGCGATCGGCTCCGAGCTGCAGGCGATCCTCGTGACGCTGATCGACCTGTCGCTGCTCGGCAAGCAGGCGCACTGGAACATCGTCGGCCCGCACTTCCGCTCGCTGCACCTGCAGCTCGACGAGATGATCGACGCCTGGCGCCTCGCCGCCGACGAGGTCGCCGAGCGCGCCGTCGCGCTCGGGTACCAGCCCGACGGGCAGGTCAGAACCGTCGCGGGCCGGACGATCCTCGCCCCGCTGCCGGAGGGCCAGATCCTCGACCAGGACGTCATCGCCGCCTTCACCCGCCTGCTGACCGACTCGATCGGCGACATCCGCAGCCGGATGGACAAGCTCGAGGACGTCGACGCCGTCACCGCCGACATCCTCCACGGCGTCGTGCAGGGGCTGGAGGAGAACCTCTGGATGATCCGCGTCCAGGCCGGCTGAGATGCCGAGCGGCCGGCGCCGGTAGGCTCGCCGACCGGTGCTGGCGCTGCTCTACGACGTCCACGGCAACCTCCCGGCGCTCGACGCCGTGCTGGCCGACGCGCGCGCGGCCGGCGCCGAGCGCTGGCTGCTGGGCGGCGATTACGCGCTCTTCGGCGCCTGGCCGGCCGAGTCCCTGGAGCGGCTCGAGGCGCTGGAGGCCGCCGTCTGGATCCGCGGCAACGGCGAGCGCTGGACCAACGCACCGGCCGAGGCGCCGCCGCCGGTGCGGCCGGCGGCCCGCTGGTGCGCCGAGCGGCTCGGCGCCGAGACCGTCGCGCGGCTGGCGGCGCTGCCCGAGCAGGCGGTGCTCGACCGCTCGACCCGCTGCTGCCACGCCTCGCCGCTGTCGGACGTGCTCGGCCTGCTGCCCGAGCCGGCGGCCGGCGAGCAGGGGCTGCTCGACGGCGTGCGCGAGCGGCGGCTGATCGCCGGCCACACTCACCTGCCGCTGCGGCGCACGACCGCCGCGGGCCTGGAGCTGGTCAACCCCGGCAGCGTCGGGATGCCGTTCGACGGCGACCCGCGCGCCGCCTACGCGCTAATCGCGCCCGACGGGACGGTCTCCCACCGCCGCGTCGCGTACGACCACCGCGCCGCGGCGGCAGCGATCCGCGACGCGCTCGGCGCCGACGGCGAGCTGTTCGCGCGCCGTGTCGAGCAGGCGCGGATCGACCCGGCGATGGAGTAGGCGGCTCGCACGCGGCCGGATCGCCGCCACGGCCGCGCGCTGGCAGCCTGCGCGCGCCAGCCGGTTCGCCGCCGCGCCGGCCGCGCGCCGGCTCCCCGCGCGCCAGCTGGGCCGCCGCCTCATGCGCGCACGCCGGCTCCCTGCGGGCGCGGCAGCTCGATCCGCTCCCCAGGCCTGACGCAGGCGCGCGCGATCAGCTCGGAGACGATCACCGCGCTGACCAGCTCGACGGCGAGCAGCGCCAGCAGCACGGTCAGCTGGATCCGTGCGGCGGCGGCCGGGGAGGCGCCGCCGAGCAGCAGGCCGACGAAGGTGCCCGGCAGCGTGACGAGGCCGACGCTGCGGGTCTGGTCGATCGCCGGCACGAGCCCGGTCGCGATCGCCTGGCGGGTGAACGGGCCGAGCGCGTCTCGTGCGGAGTCGCCGAGCGCGAGGCGCGTCTCCAGCTCCTCCTCGCCGCGCTCGAGCGCCTCCAGCATCCGCCGGCCGGTCAGCGTCGTCGCCGTCATCGCGCCGCCGATCAGGATCCCGGCGGTCGGGACGGCCGCGCGCGGCGTCCAGTCGAAGGCGCCGACGGCGAGCAGGATCCCGGTCGCCGCCAGCGCCGGCAGCGCGATCGCCGCGACGGCCGCGCGGCGGGCGCCCGGCAGGCCGCGCATCCGGCTGCCGGAAGTGACGGCCGCGGTCGCGACCATCACGACGACGAACGCGACCGCGAGCGCCGGCACGCGGAAGACGAGCGCGACGACCGCCCCGACCGCCGCCAGCTGAACCGCCGCCCGCACCGCCGCGGTGACCAGCGGCCGCGCCAGCCCGAGCCGGTAGCGCCATGCCAGCAGCGCGGCGCCGAGCGCGAACGCCGCCCCGGCCGCGACCTGCGCCACCGCCGCGCTCATCGCGCCTCCGGTCCGCCCGCGCCCGCGCCGCCACTCGCGCCCGCTTCGCGCCCGCCCGCACCCGCGCCGCCACTCGCGCCCGCGCCGCCACTCGCGCTCGCGCCGCCACTCGCGCTCGCGCCGCCACCCGCGTCGGCTTCGCCACTCGCGCCCGCTTCGCCCACGCCCGCGCCACCGCCCGCAACCGCCCCCGCCCGCCCCGCTTCGGCGAGCACGGCAGCCGGCTCCCCCTCCATCGCCCGGCCGTCGCGCAGCGCGACGGCGCGGTCGGCGATCGCGGCGGCGAAGGCGAGGTCGTGGGTCGCGACGACGATGCCGAGCCGCTGCTCGTGGGCCAGGCCGCGGACGGTCGCGGCGACGTGGGCGGCGGCCGCCGCGTCGAGCGCCGCCGTCGGCTCGTCGAGCAGCAGCAGGTCCGGCCGGCGGGTCAACGCCCGCGCGAGCGCGACCCGCGCGCGCTCGCCGCCCGACAGCTCCGCCGCCCGTCGCGTCAGGAAGCTCGCGTCGAGCCCGGCGGCCGCGAGCGCAGCGGTCAGCACCGGCTCGCCGGCCTCGGCGACGGAGAGCCCGTGGGCGAGGTTGTCGCGGACCGACCCGGGCAGCATGAACGGCGTCTGGGCGACGAGGCCGACGCGGCGCCGCAGCTCCCGCGCCGGCAGCCGCTCGACCGGCGCGCCGTCGAGCAGGACGGTGCCGGCGTCGGGCACGAGCAGGTTGTTGCAGCAGCGCAGCAGCGTGCTCTTGCCCGCCCCCGACGGCGCGACCACGACCGTCACCGCCGCCCGCGGCACGTCCATCGTCACCTCCCGCAGCACGCTGCGGCCGCCGCGCGCGAGCGCCAGCTCGCGGAGCTGCAGCCCCGACGGGTCTGACGCGCGGTCGCCGGCCATCGGCCAACGCTAGCGCCCCCGGCGCGCTCTATCCTGCGGGCCATGACCGCCGTGCGGCTCCTGCGCGTGCCGCTCCAGGCCGACTGCTCCCCGCAGCGCGCCCTCCGCGCGCTCGCCGGCGATCCGTGGCCGTTCGCGCTGACCGGCCGCTGGGCCGGCGGCGGCGCGATCGTCGGCTCCGATCCGCTGCGCCTCGCCGCCCCCGACGACGACCCGTTCGCGCTGCTCGACGAGCTGCCGGCGGTCGATCTCCCCCACGCGGCCGACGCCGTCGGCGGCGGCGGTGTGGCCGACGCCGGCGGCGCCGCGGTGGCTGACGCCAGCGGCGGCGGAGTGGCTGAAGCGGGCGGCGGGGTGGCCGACGCCGTCGGCGGCGGCTGGTTCGGGTGGCTCGGCTTCGGGCTCGGGGCGCGCGTCGAGCGGCTCGCGCCGCCACCGTCGCGTCCGCACCCGCTGCCGCCGTTCCAGCTCGCCTACTACGACCACGTGCTGCGGCTCGACGCCGACGGCCGCTGGTGGTTCGAGGCGCTCGCCGCCCCCGAGCGCGAGGCTGCGCTCCAGCGCCGGCTGACGCTGCTGCGCGACCGCCTCGCCGATGTGAGCGCAGCGCCCACCTCCGCCGCGCCGGCCCCCGCCACGCCGCCGCCGCGGGAGCCGTTCCGGATCGCCGGCGGCGGTGCGCCGGCGCATGTCGCGGCGGTCGCCGAGTGCGTCGAGCGAATCGCCGCGGGCGAGATCTTCCAGGCGAACGTCTGCCTCCGCTTCGAGACCGCCTGGGAGGGCGATCTCGCCGCGCTCTACGCCGGCGCGAGCGAGCGGCTGCACCCCGCATACGGCGCGGCCTTCCCGGCGCCGTGGGGCGGCGTCGCGAGCCTCTCGCCGGAGCTGTTCCTGCGCCGCCGCGGCCGTGCCGTCGAGACCGGACCGATCAAGGGGACGATCGCGCGCGCCGGCGGCGACGACGACCCTGCCGCGGCGGCCGCGCGCGCCGCGCTCGCCGCCTCGGCGAAGGACCGCGCCGAGCACGTGATGATCGTCGACCTGATGCGCAACGACCTCGGCCGCGTCTGCGCCTACGGCTCGATCGAGGCCGAGCGCGCGCCGGTCGCCGAGGCGCACCCGGGCCTGTGGCACCTCGTCTCCCGCGTGCGCGGGACGCTGCGCCCGGAGGTCGGCGACGGCGAGCTGCTGCGGGCGACCTTCCCGCCGGGCTCGGTGACCGGCGCGCCGAAGGTCCAGGCGCTGCACGTGATCGGCGAGCTGGAGGGCAGCGGCCGCGAGCTGTACACCGGCGCCGCGGGCTTCGCGAGCCCGCTCGCGGGGCTGGAGCTGAACGTCGCGATCCGGACCTTCGAGGCGCGCGACGGGCGGCTGTGGATCGGCGCCGGCGGCGGGATCGTCGCCGACTCCGACCCGTGGGCCGAGCTGGAGGAGTGCCACGTGAAGGCGCGACCGATCGTCGCCGCGATCGGCGGCGAGATCGCCCCGCATCGCGCCGCGCCCGCCACCGCGCCCACGCCCGCCACCGCACCCGCGCCCGTTCCCACCACCGCACCCACGCCCGCCACCGCACCCGCCCATCGCCGCGACGCCGCCGCGCTCCAAGCCGCCCGCGTCCCCGCCCTCCCCCGCGCGCTCTCCCGCGCCCGCCACCGGCCCGATCCCGCGCGCGGGCTGTTCGAGACGCTGCTGGTCGAGGACGGCCGCGCGGCGCGCGCCGCGGCCCACCTCGCGCGTCTCGCCGACGGCGCGGCCGCGCTCTACGGCCTCCCGCTCCCGGACGACCTCGGCGCGCGCGTCGCGGAGGCGGCGGCCGCGCAGCCTTCGCCGTGCCGCGTGAGAGTGGCGGCGACGCCGCGGCCCGACGGGACGCTCGCGTGCGCGGTCACGACCGGCCCGCTGCCAGCGCGGACGCTGCCGGTCGTCCTGGCACCGGTGGTGCTGCCGGGCGGCCTCGGCGCGCGCAAGTGGCTCGACCGCGACCTGCTCGACCGGCTCGCGCCCGACGGCGCGATCCCGCCCGGCTCGACCGCGCTGCTGCTCGACGGCGACGGATCGCTGCTCGAGGCGGCATGGGGCAGCGTCTTCGCGCTGGAGGGCGAGCGGCTTGTCACGCCGCCCGCCGACGGCCGGATCCTCCCCGGGATCACGCGCGCGGCGCTGCTGGAGGCCGCCGCGGCGGCCGGCATGAAGGTGCGCGAGGAAACGATCGACCTGCCGCGCGCGGCGGCGGCCGACGCGCTGCTGGTCAGCTCGGCGCTCGCGCTGGCGCTGCCGGCGCGACTGGCCGGCGCGGACGACGACGCGCCGACCGCGGCGAACGAGCTGGCCGCACGCCTGCGCGCGCTCCTGCGCGGCGCGGTCGCGGCGACCGCGTGACGGCCGCCCCGACCGGCGCGAAGCGATCGGGCGACCGCCTCGCGCGGCCGCCCGATCCGAGGGATGACGGCTAGCGCGCGGTCGCCTGCAGCGAGCCGGTCGCGATCGTCGCGCCGGCCTCGAGGACGCCTCTGCTGCCGAAGAAGGCGGCGTCGAGCGTCGTCGCGGCGAGCTGGTTGACTCTGATGCCGACGCCCTCGAGCGAGACCGTCCGCGTCTGCGGGTCGACGTCCGATCTCAGCGCCGAGACGTCGAGGTCGGCGATGGTGCCGAGGTTGGTCGACAGCGTCGGCTTCGCGGAGATCTGGATCGCGAGGTCGGTCAGCGTGAAGCTGCCGATGCCGAGGCCGCCGCCGTGTCTGATCGTGCCGAACAGCGATCTCGCGTTCAGCGTCCCGCTCGTGACCGGGAACGAGATCGCGCCGGTGGCCGCGTCGGCCGTCGCCGGGGCGACCGGGGCGATCGTCGCGCCGGCCTGTCTCAGCGCGCCCGCGACCTGCGGGACGAACGCCAGCGTCGTCGTGCCTCTGTCGAGCGCGATCTCGTTGGAGGACGGCTTCGAGCCGGCGGTGCCGAGCTTGGCGCCGGCCTTGAACGCTCTGCCGCCGAGCGCCTTGTTGAGCGCGGCGGCGCCCTTCTTGCTGATCGCGACGCGATAGCCGGCGACCGAGGTGGCGAAGCCGTCACGGCTGACCTTCCCACCCTTGACCGAGGCGAAGGCGACCGACTTCTTGCCGGCCTTGGCGGTGAACGTGCCCTTGCCCGAGTTGAGCGTGATCGCCGTGAGCGCGAGCTTTCTTCTGCCCATCTTGAGCGTCAGGCCGCCGCGGTGCTTGAGCGTGCCCTTCGCGGTCGCGGGGTCGATCGATCCGCCGGAGACCGGGAACGAGACGGTGCCGCCTCGCAGCTTCGCGGGCTTGGAGGCGCTCACCGCGACCCCGGCCCGTCTGAGCGCTCTGACGGTCTTGCCGTCGAGTCTGAGCGTCGTGGTGCCGCCGGAGACGCTGACCGTCGGCGCGGCGACCGCGGGAGCGGCGACGGCGAGCGACGCGGTCAGGCCCAGCGCCACTGCGAGGCGGCCGTGCCAACCGAACCTCGTGTGCATGACGTGTGGTCCTTTCTTGGGTGGAAACTCCTCGGAAACAACCTAGATGTCGCCGAAGTTGCGTGTCAAATGTGACGCGGTGAACCTCTTACGACGCTTTGGCGTCGGGCGGGCGGGCGAACGCGCCAACTCCTACCGTCGCCATACCGTGAACGGCTGCCGATCGTGCGACAGTGAGGACGCCCGATGCGCCGAAGCAGTCCGTCCGAAACCGAGCTCCGAATCGCCGATGGTCTGCGCCGGCGGGACCCCGAGGCGGTACGTGCCCTCTACGCCGAGTACGGCCCGTTGACGCTCGCTCAGCTGTCCGACACGCTCGGCGACCGCAGCGCCGCCGAGGACGTCTTCCAGCAGGTGCTGCTGGAGGCGTGGCTGCGCTGCACCACCTACGACCCCGCGCGAGCGTCGCTGCGCACGTGGCTGGCGACGATCGCCCGCTCGCGCGCGATCGACCATCTGCGCAGGAGGATCCCCGAGCCGCTCGACCCGGCCGACACGATCGGCGTCGACCGCGTCTGCGACCGCGAGCCGATGGCCGACATCGTCGACCGGATGGTCGTCGACGGCCTGCTCGCGCGCCTCTCGCCCGGCGAGGCGGAGGTCGTGCGGCTGCACTTCCACTTCGGCTTCAGCCAGAGCCAGATCGTCAGCCGCACCGGCGTGCCGCTCGGCACGGTCAAGTCGCGCATGAAGAGCGCGCTGAGGCGGCTGCGGGAGATGATGGCCGAGGAGGAGGGGGCGATGCCGCTCTAGCGGCACCGCCCCGCTCTCACGTCAGTTCGCGTAGTAGTCCGCGTTCAGTCTCGCGAAGTCGGACCACTGCTCGGGCAGCAGGTCCTCCGGGAAGATCGCGTCGACCGGGCACGCCTCCACGCAGGCGTCGCAGTCGATGCACTCCTCCGGGTCGATGTAGAGCATTCTCGCCTCGGCGTAGCCGGGCTCGTCCTGCGTCGGATGAATGCAGTCGACCGGGCAGACCTCCGTGCAGGAGGCGTCCTTCTCGCCGATGCACGGCTCCGCGATCACATAGGTCATGAGGCTGCGGCGAAGCGCTCGGCGACCTTGTTCCAGTCGACCACGTTCCAGACCGCCTTGAGGTAGTCCGGGCGGCGGTTCTGGTAGTTGAGGTAGTAGGCGTGCTCCCACACGTCGACGCCGAACAGCGGCGTCTTGCCCTCGGCCAGCGGCGTGTCCTGGTTGGGGGTCGAGATCACCTCGAGGCCGTTGTCGCCCTTGACGAGCCACGCCCAGCCGGAGCCGAAGCGGCCGGCGCCGGCGGCCTCGAGCTTGGCCTTGAAGTCGTCGAAGGAGCCGAAGGCCTGGTCGATCGCCGCCGCGAGGTCGCCGCTCGGGGCGCCGCCGCCGTTCGGCGAGAGGCTCTCCCACCAGAGCGTGTGGTTGTAGTGACCGCCGGCGTTGTTTCTGACCGGGTTGAGCTTGTCGGCCGGGAGCTTGTCGAGGTTCTTCAGGACCTCCTCGACGGGCTTGTCGGCCCACTCCGTGCCCTCCAGCGCCTCGTTCGCTCTGGAGACGTACGTCGCGTGGTGCTTGTCGTGGTGGAATCTCTGCGTCGCCTCGTCGATATGAGGCTCGAGCGCGTCGTAGGCGTAGGGAAGCGGGGGAAGCTCGTAGGCCATATCGGCTCCTTCGTGGTCAGCGGCGGATATAGACAGTCGCTACTGTTCAAACATACATGGAACCGGCGCTTGGTCCAGTCCTCGCAGAGCTTCCACCTACCCGCAGGGCGCTGCTCGTCACCCTCCGCAAGCGCGGGGAGGCGCGGGCGGAGGAGCTGGCGCAGGAGCTCGGCGTCACCGTCAGCGCCATCCGCCAGCACCTCGCCGGCCTCGCCGCCGCCGATCTCGTCGTCCACAGGGACGAGCGCTCGGGGCCCGGTCGCCCGCGCCGCAGCTACGCGCTGGGACCGGCCGCCGAGGCGCTCTTCCCGAAGGCCTACGGCACGCTGACGCTGGAGCTGCTCGACCACCTCGCCGATGAGGACCCGGGCGTCGTCAGGCGCGCCTTCGAGCGCCGCCGCGATGCGCGCGTCGCGCGCGTGCGGGCGCGGCTGGAGGGGCTGTCGTTCGAGCAGCAGGTCGCGGAGGTCGCGAAGGTGCTCGACGAGGACGGCTACCTCGCCGACCTCTCCCGCACCGACGACGGCGAGGGCTTCCTGCTGCGCGAGCACAACTGCGCGATCCTCGCGGTCGCGAGACGATACGGCCACGCCTGCGCGACCGAGCTCTCGTTCCTGCGCGAGGTGCTGCCCGGCGCGAAGGTGACGCGCGTCGCCCACATCCTCAGCGGCCACCACGCCTGCGTCTACGAGGTGCGGCCCGAGGCCGCCACCGACGCGGCCTAATCGACCAGGTCCCGCACGAGCGCGTCGGCGAGCAGGCGGCCGCGACGGGTCAGCAGCACGCGGCCGCGCTCCAGCGCCTCCGGCTCGGCGAGGCCGTCGGCGACGGCCCGCTCCGCCGCCGCGCGGCCGTCGGCGCGCAGCAGCTCCATGTCGAGCCCCTCGCGCAGGCGCGTCTCCAGCATGATCCGCTCGAAGCGGCGCGTCTCGTCGTCGAGCAGCTCGCGGCCCGCGGCCGGCGAGCGCGCCTCGCGCAGCGCGCCGGCGTAGGCGCTCGGGTGCAGGACGTTCCACCAGCGCACGCCGCCGACGTGGCTGTGGGCGCCGGGCCCCACGCCCCACCAGTCGCCGCCGCGCCAGTAGGCGAGGTTGTGGCGGCAGCGGGCGGCGTCGTCGACGGCCCAGTTGGAGATCTCGTACCAGCGCAGGCCGGCGCCGGCGAGCAGCTCGTCGGCGATCGCGTAGCGGTCGGCGAGCGCGTCCTCGTCGGGCTCGGGCAGCTCGCCGCGGCGGACGCGCGCGTGCAGCCGGGTGCCCGGCTCGACCGTCAGCGAGTACGCGGAGAGGTGGTCGGGCGCGGCCGCGAGCGCCGCCTCGACCGACGCGCGCCAGTCGTCGTCGGACTCGCCGGGCGTCCCGTAGATCAGGTCGAGGCTGACGTGCTCGAAGCCGGCGGCGCGCGCCTCGGCGGCGGCGGCCTGCGGCCGGCCGGGCGTGTGCGTGCGGTCGAGCGTCGCGAGCACGTGCGGGGCGGCGCTCTGCATCCCGAGCGAGACGCGCGTGAAGCCGCCTTCGCGCAGCGCCGCGAACGCGGCCGGGTCGACGCTCTCCGGATTGGCCTCGGTCGTCACCTCGGCGCCGGGCGCGAGCCCGAACGTCTCGTCGATCGCCCGCACGATCGCGACGAGGTCGGCGGGATCGAGCAGCGTCGGCGTGCCGCCGCCGAAGAAGACCGTCTCGACCGGCGGCGCCCCCTCCCCCAGCACCCGCCGCGCGAGCGCCAGCTCGGCGATCGCGGCGGCGGCGTAGCTGGCGCGGCTGACGCCGCCGGGCAGCTCCTCGGCGGTGTAGGTGTTGAAGTCGCAGTAGCCGCAGCGGGTCGCGCAGAACGGCACGTGGACGTAGATCCCGAACGGCCGCTCGCCGAGCCGCGCGCGCGCCGTCTCCGGCAGCGCGCCGTCGGCGGGCGCGGGCGAGGCGTCGGGCAGCGCGGCGGGCATCGGCTCAGTGTGGCAGGCGCGTTCGGGCGGGCGCGCGGGCGAGCGGGCGCAGGCGACGCAAGCGGGCGGGCGGGCGAGCCAGGGCGGGTGACCCGAGCGAGCGGGCGCAGGCGACGCGAGCGGGCGGGCGAGCCAGCGCGGGCGCGCGGGCGACCGGGCGCAGGCGACGCGAGCGGGCGGGCGAGCCAGCGCGGGCGACCCGAGCGAGCGGGCGTGCGGGCGGAGCGCCGGCCCCGCCCTCAGGCCGCCGCGCGCGCGTCGGCGGGCGCGACGCCCTCCGGGCGGCAGGCGACCGGGGCCGGCGCGTCGCCGACGTAGCCGGGTCGCGAGGCGGCGAGCGCGGCGAGCAGCTCCGGCAAGCCCAGCAGCGCGAGCGCGACGAGCGGCAGCGTCCAGGCGCCGGTCGCGTCGTGCAGCGCGCCGATCGCAAGCGGGCCGAGCGCGGCGAGCGTGTAGCCGACCGACTGCGCCATCCCCGACAGCGCGGCGGTGTGGCGAACGTCGCGGGCCCGCAGCACGAACAGCGTCAGCACGAGCGGGAAGCCGGTGCCGGCGCCGATCCCGAGCACGACCGCCCACACCAGCGGCGGGACGCCGGGGAACAGCAGCAGACCGAGCCAGCCGATCGCGGGGAAGATCGCGGCGACGACCGCGAGCGGCCGCTGGTCGCGCATGCGACCGGCGACGGCCGCGGTCACGAAGCCGATCGGTATCCCCAGCAGCATCATCAGCGACAGCAGCGCGCCGGCCTGTCCGGCGCTGAGCCCGCCGCGGTCGCCGACGATCTCCGGCAGCCAGGCGGAGCAGGTGTAGAAGATCGTCGACTGCATCCCCATGAACAACGTCACCGCCCAGGCGCGGCGGTCGCGCCACAGCGCGACGCGCGGCCGTCCGGCCTCGCGCTCGACGCCGGCCCGGCGGGCGGCCGCACGGGCCCGCGCCGCCTCCTCGCGCTCCTCGGCGCGGCGGCGCAGCTGCGGCAGCCAGACGACCGCGGCCAGCAGCGCCGGCGCCGCCCACAGCGCGAGCGCGAGGCGCCAGTCGCCGACGAGGTCCTCGATCGGCACCGTCAGCCCGGCCGCGAGCGCGGCGCCGCCGCTGAGGCCGACCGAGTAGACGCCGGTCATCGTCGCGGCGCGGCCGCCGAAGCGGCGCTTGATGATCCCGGGCATCAGCACGTTGCCGACGGCGATCGCGCAGCCGGACAGCAGCGCGCCGCCGAACAGCAGCGCGACCGGGTGCAGCCAGCGCAGCGCGACGCCGACGCCGATCGCCAGCATGCAGCCGAGCACGACGTGCTCGGCGCCCCAGCGGTCGGCCAGCCGCGGCGCCAGCGGCGAGACGAGCCCGAGCGCCAGCAGCGGCGCCGTCGTCAGCATCCCGAGCGCGCTGCCGGAGAGGTGGAGGTCGGCTCTGAGATCGTCGATCAGCGGGCCGACGCTCGTCAGCGCGAAGCGCAGGTTGAGCGCGACCAGCACGAGCCCGAGGACGAGCAGCAGCGTGCCGCGCGCGTCGATCCCCCGCGCGCCGCCCGGCCCGCCCGCCGTGCCGCCGCCCGGCCCGCCCGCCGCGCCGCCGCCCGGCCCGCCCGCCGCGCCGCCGCCCGGCCCGCGCGCCGTGCCGCCGTCGGCCGGCAGCGCGCTCACGAGCGCCGCACCTGCGCCATCAGCGCGTCGAGCACCTCGACGGTCGCGGCGGCCGCGGCGTCGGGGTCGCCGGCGCGGATCGCCGCGACCAGCGCGTCGTGGATGTCGACGTGCTGGGCCCACGGGCTGCGCTGGACCGAGTCGTAGAGGAGGTCGCGCAGGGCGGCCGAGAAGTCGTCGTACAGCTCCGCCAGCATCGCGTTGTGGGAGGCGGCGGCGATCAGTCGGTGGAGGCGGACGTCGGTCTCGACGAACCGCTCCAGCTCGTGCGCGCGGCCGGCCTCGGCCCGCTCGCGCTGGAGCGCCTCCAGCGCGGCGAGGTCGGCATCGGTCCGCCGCATCGCCGCCAGCCGCGCGGCCTCGACCTCCAGCGCGCGACGGACCTCGAACACCTCCAGCAGCTCGGCCCGCGAGGTGCGGCGGCGGACGGCGCCGGCCAGCTCGCTGGTGGCGCGCACGTAGGTGCCGTCCCCCTGGCGCGGCTCGAGCAGGCCGGCGTGGACGAGCGCCCGCACCGCCTCGCGCAGCGCGTTGCGCCCGATCCCAAGCTGTTCGACGAGCCGCGGCTCGGTCGGGATCTTCTCGCCGACCGGCCAGGCGCCGGAGGCGATCTCGGCCCGCAGCGCCTCGATCGCCTGGTCGACGAGCGAGGTCCGCTGCAAACGTCCAGTCATGGGACGAATCTACCACCGCCGAAACACCACCAACCGTGCGTTCCGACACACACGTCTGGCCCACAACGAGATGAGGTGCGAGTTCTGGTCGCTCAGCGACCGAAACTCGCACCTCATGGAGAACCGGGGCGCGGGGCGGGCGGGCGCGCGCGGCGGCGCCCGCCGCGGCCTAGAAGATCCCGGTGAAGACGCTGCCGGCCTTGCCGGCCAGCTCGAACAGCGGCGACGGGATGATGCCGAAGAAGAGGACGACGGCGGTCGCGATCCAGGCGACGCCGACGACCTCCGGCTCCAGCTTGGAGGAGCGCGCCAGCTCGGCGTCGGCCTCCTGCGAGCCGCCGGCCATCACCGGCGGCGTGCCGGCGCTGCCGCCGGCCGGGGCGGGCGCGGCCGTGCGGACCGGCGTGACGTCGCCGGAGCGCTCGCCCATCCACATCGCGGCGATCACCCGCAGGTAGTAGCCGAGCGAGATCATCGAGCCGACGACGAGGACGATGCCCAGCCAGGCGTATCCACCGTCGACCAGCGCATCGATCAAGTAGAACTTGCCGATGAAGCCGGCGGTCGCCGGGATGCCGGCGAGGCCCAGCAGCGCGATCGTCATCGGCCACGCCATCAGCGGGTTGCTGCGGCCCAGTCCGGCGAAGGCCGGCAGCTCGTCGCCGTACTCGCTGGCGCGCTCGCGGGCGATCACGACCGCGAAGGCGGCGACGTTCATCGCGCAGTAGACGGCGAGGTAGAAGACGGTCGCCTTGACGCCGAGCTGCGTGCCGACGACGAGGCCGCACAGCAGGTAGCCGGCCTGCGCGACGCCCGAGTAGGCGAGCATCCGCTTGAGCGAGACCTGCGACAGCGCGCCGACGTTGCCGACGACGATCGTGATCGCGGCCAGCGCGGCGACGATCGGGGCCCAGTCGAGCTGCGCGTTGACGAGCGCGGTGTCGAACAGGCGCAGCAGCACGCCGAAGGCGGCGACCTTCGTCGCGACCGCCATGAACGCGGTGACCGGCGTCGGGGCGCCCTCGTAGACGTCGGGCGTCCACTGGTGGAACGGCGCGACCGACGCCTTGAAGGCGAGGCCGACGAGCGTCAGGCCGATGCCGCTCAGCAGCAGCACGTCGCCGTTGATGCCGCCGGCGAGCGCTCTGTCGATGCCGGCGAAGTCGGTCGACCCGGTCGCGCCGTAGATCAGCGCGAGGCCGTACAGCAGCGTCGCCGAGCCGACCGAGCCGACGATCAGGTACTTGAGGCCGGACTCGAGCGAGCCCTCCTTGCGGAACTCCGCGGCGCACAGCACGTACAGCGGGATCGAGAGCAGCTCGAAGCCGATGAACAGCGTCACGAGGTTCTGCGAGCCGACCAGCACCAGCATGCCGAGCAGCGACAGCATCATCAGCGCGTAGTACTCGGGATGGCCGGCGACCGACGCCGCGCGCGAGCGCCACGACAGCAGGATCGCGGCGATGCCGGTCGCGCACAGGACGAAGTTGAGCGTCAGCGTCAGGTCGTCGATCGCGAGCGCGTCGGCGACGACCGACTTCCCCTCGCCGAACTGCCAGATCGAGAGGCCGATCGAGGCGGCGATCGCGAGCAGCGAGATCAGCGGCGTGACGTTGCGCGCGGAGCGGCCGAGGAAGATGCCGACGAGCAGCGCCAGCATCCCGCCGACCGCCAGCGCGATCAGCGGCGAGAGGCCGGCGACGTCGATGTGCGGTGTTCTGACGGCCGCAGTGACGAGCGCGGATGTCATGGCGTGTGCTCCTCAGAGGCCTGGGACGACGTTTCGGCGGTCAGCTGCCCGGTCTTCGCCTGCACCTGCGCGACGGCCGCCTTCGTCGTCGCCTCGCTCTTGCTCAGCCCGAACTGGGGGTAGAGCGCGAGCGCGACGATCACGACGACCGACGGGACGAGCACGCCGAGATCACGGAAGGTGATCTCGCGCGAGTCGGCCGACGGGTTGACGCGGTTGTGCATCGAGCGGATGAACGCGCGCAGCATGTAGACCGCGGCGAGCGCGACGCCAAGCGCGGCGAAGAACGCGAACGCGGGCTTGGCGTCGAAGACGCCGAGCAGGATCAGGAACTCGCCGGCGAAGTTGGCGGAGCCCGGCATCGCGAGCGTCGCGAGCGAGACGATCAGGAACAGCGTCGCCAGCACCGGCGCGCGGAAGGCGATCCCGCCCATGTCCTTCAGCTCCTCCGAGCCGCCGGCGCGCGAGGCGAGCAGCGCGACGATGAAGAACAGCGGCACCGTCACGAGGCCGTGGTTGACCATCTGCAGCAGCGCGCCCTGGGCGCCGTCCTCGTTGAGGGCGAAGATCCCGAGCGTGATGAAGCCCATCTGCGCGACCGACGAGTAGGCGACGACCAGGCGCACGTTCTGCGCCGAGAAGGCCATCGCCGAGCCGTACAGGATCGACGCGAGCGCGATCAGCAGCAGCAGCTCCTGGAAGTGGACCGAGGCGTCCGGGAAGACCGGCAGCACGATCCGCAGGAAGCCGTAGGCGGCGACCTTCGACAGCACGCCGGAGAAGACGGCCAGCGCCGGCAGCGGCATCGCCTTGTAGCCGTCGGGCAGCCAGCCGTGCAGCGGGAAGGCCGGCATCTTCACGAGGAAGGCGGCGGCGAAGCAGAGGAAGATCCACTGCTGCGAGCCCTCTGACAGCGGCAGCTCCTGCAGCGCGCTGAGCGCGAAGGTCAGGTCGGTGTCGTGCTGTTGGGAGGCGAGCACGCCGGTCGCGACCGCGGCGACGAGCATCAGCAGGGAGCCGACGAGCGTGTAGATGACGAGCTTCTGCGTCCCGCGGACCCGCTGCTCGCGGTCGCCGCAGCCCCAGATCCCGGTCAGGAAGTAGAACGGGATCAGCATCAGGTCGAAGAAGGCGACGAACAGGATCAGGTCCTGGGCGCAGAAGGCGCCGAGCACCGCCGTCTGGGCGAGGCCGAGGTGGAAGTAGAACAGCCCCGGCCGGTCCCACTCGCGCAGGTTGGCGAAGATCGTCGCCAGCGCGAAGAGGAAGGTCGTCAGCAGCAGCAGGACGACGTTGAGGCCGTCGACGCCGAGCTTGTAGGAGATCCCCAGCTCGGAGATCCACGACTCGTTCGTGACGAACTGCAGCGTGTCCTGGCCGCTCTCGAAGCGGACGACGAACGAGATCGCGATGCCGAGCGCGGCGAGCGAGCCGAGCACGGCCAGCTTGGGCGCGACCTTGGCCCCAAGGATCGCGCCGAAGACGGCGACGACGAGCGGGAGCCAGATGAGAATCGAGAGAGTCATCAGCGGCGCCTCACGAGCTCGCGATCAGGAAGTACAGGACGACCGCTCCTCCGCCGAGCAGCAGGAGCGCGGCGTAGTAGCGCAGGAAGCCGGACTGCAGCGTCCGCACGACGGCCGAGCCGGCTCTGACGATGCCGGTCGCGCCGCCGATGAAGAGGCCGTCGACGACCCGCGGCTCGAACCACGTGCGGAAGAACGTCCCGGCCGCGGCCCACGGGCGCACGATCAGGAAGTCGATCAGCTCATCGAAGTACCACTTGTTGACGAGGAAGCGGTGCAGCCAGCCGAAGCGCGCCTGGAGCGCGGCCGCGGTGCCCGGCTTGCGCACCCAGATGTGGTACGCGATCGCGATGCCGGCCAGCGCGACGACCGTGCCAAGGATCATGCCGAACCAGATCATGCCGTCGCTGGCGTGCAGGTGGACGTACTTGGAGTCGGCGAAGGTCGGCTCCAGGAAGTCGGTGATCACGTGCGTGACGAACGGGATCTGGAGCACGCCGAGTATCGTCGCGCCGATCGCCAGCAGGCCCATCGCGATCTTCATCGGCTGCTCGCGATCGGCGATCACGTGCTCGGGGCCGGGGAAGCCGACCTCGGTGTCCTCGCGCTCGCCGTTGGCCGGGTTGGTCGGGTACTCGGCGTGGGCGATGTGGCCGTGCTCGAGCTCGACCGCCTCGGGGCACGGTCTGTTGAAGAAGGCGCGGAAGATCATCCGCCACGTGTAGATGCCGGTCAGGAAGGCGCCGATGTAGCCGACGACGTAGAGGACGGTGAACCAGCCCTCGCGCGCCCCGACCATCGCGAGGATCTCGTCCTTGGAGAAGAAGCCGGAGAACGGCGGCACGCCCGACAGCGCGAGGCCGCCGACGACGAAGCAGCCGAACGTGAACGGCATCGCTCTCTTGAAGCCGGACATCTTGTCGAGCGACTGGGCGCCGGCCATCGCGCCGATGATCGAGCCGGCCGCCATGAACAGCAGCGCCTTGAAGAAGGCGTGCGTCATCAGGTGGAAGAGGCCCGCGGCGTAGGCGCCGGCGGAGACGCCCATGATCATGTAGCCGATCTGCGACATCGTCGAGTAGGCGATCACGCGCTTGATGTCGGTCTGCGTGAGCGCGATCGTGCCGGCGACCAGCAGCGTCGCGCAGCCGACGATCGCGCCGACGTTCGCGGCGGCCGGAGCGGCCTCGAACAGCGGGAACATGCGCGAGATCAGGTAGACGCCCGCGGTCACCATCGTGGCGGCGTGGATCAGCGAGGAGACCGGCGTCGGGCCCTCCATCGCGTCCGGGAGCCAGGTGTGGAACGGCAGCTGCGCCGACTTCGCGAAGGCGCCGACGAGCAGCAGCAGGCAGCCGGCGACGAGCGCGCCCTCGTGGGCGTCGAAGGCGCCGGCTCTGACGGCCTCGAAGGTGCCGAGGAAGTCGAGCGTCCCGCTGTAGCGCAGGATGAAGAAGGTGCCGAGCACGAGGCCGACGTCGCCGACGACGTTGATGACGAACGCCTTGATGCCGGCCTTCGTCGCCGTGTCGCGGCGGTACCAGAACGAGATCAGCAGGTAGGAGGCGGCGCCGACGAACGCCCAGCCGACGATCAGCAGCAGGAAGTTCGCCGCCAGCACCAGCACCAGCATCGAGAAGACGAAGAAGTTCAGGTACGCGAAGTAGCGCGCGTTGCCGCGGTCGCTCTTCATGTAGCTGATCGAGTAGAGGTGGATCAGCGTCGAGACGCCCGTGACGACGAGCATCATGAAGACCGACAGCGGGTCGACGAGGATCGCCAGTCTGGCGTCGATCGAGCCGGAGACGGCGTAGTCCCACAGCGACGACGTCAGCTGCCGGTGGTGCTCGTCCTGGCCCTGCAGCGAGATGAGCGAGGCGACGGCGGAGGCGAACGCCAGCAGGATCGCCAGCGTTCCGATCGCGCCGGCCGGCCCTCTGGCCAGACGCTTGTGGCCGAGGCCGATGAGGATCGTCCCCGCCAGCGGAAAGGCGAGGACGAGCCAGGCCCAGGTGGTAGTGCTCACCCTTGCAGCTCCTTGATCCCATCCACGTCGATCGGCATTCTGCGGCGGAAGATCGCCACGATCAGGCCGAGACCGACAGCAACTTCACATGCGGCGACGACCATCACGGTCAGCGCGAAGATCTGGCCGTCGAGGTTCCCGTGCATGCGCGAGAAGGCGACCAGCGCGAGGTTCGCCGCGTTGAGCATCAGCTCCAGGCAGAGCAGGATCACGAGCGGGTTGCGCCGCGTGAGCACGCCGCCCGCGCCGATGCAGAAGATCAGGGCGGAGACGACCAGGTACCAACTGATTGCCATGGTTTACGCCTCCTCCCCGGCGTCGTCGCCGGAGGCCGGGTTGGCGCCGTCGCGCGGCGCGGGGGCGGCGGCCGGCACCGGCGCCGGCTGGCGCGGCTCCTCCGGCGGGGCTCTCATGCGGCCGACGGCCTCGGCCAGGGTGCCGCTGAACAGCGAGCGCGGGGTGATGTACTGGCCCGGCACGTACGGGCGGTCGTCGAGCGCCCGGCCGCCGTCGCGGCGGCGGGCCAGCATGACGGCGCCGACGGTCGCGGTCAGCAGCAGCAGCGACGCGATCTGGAACGGCAGCTGGAACTTCGTCAGCAGCGCCTCGCCGATGTCGGCCGGCGAGCCGAAGCCCGGGACGTACGGGGCGCCGTCGCCGTCGATCGCCTTCAGGCCCGAGCCGAGCATCGCGATGCACAGCTCGACGAACAGCATGCCGATGAACAGCCCGGCGATCACTCTCAGTCTCGCGCCGCCGCGTCCGAGCGGCACCGTCCCGTCGCCCACGTATGAGACGACGAAGACGTAGAGCACGGTCACGGCGCCGGCGTAGACGATCACCTGCGCGGCGGCGAGGAACTCGGCCCGCAGCAGCAGGAACAGCGCCGCCAGCGAGATCAGGTGCCCGACGAGCGCGAGCACGCTGTAGAAGGGGTTGTGCAGCGTGACGACGCCGATCGCCCCGGCGAGGGCGCCGATCGCCGCGATGAAGAAGATGACTTCGGCCATGGCGCTCGCCTACTCGTCCTCGGTCCGGAGCGGGGTGCGCTCGAGCGGCTCGGCGAGCAGCATCTCCTTGGTGAAGATGAGGTCCGTGCGGTTGTAGTCGGACATCTCGTAGTCGTGGCCCATCGTGATCGCGTCGAACGGGCACGCGACCTCGCAGTAGCCGCAGAAGATGCAGCGCGAGAGGTTGATCTCGTAGACGGCGGCGTAGCGCTCGCCGGCGGAGACGCGGTGCTCGGGCGTGTTCTCGGCCGCGACGACGCGGATGCAGTCGGCCGGGCAGGCGGCGGCGCAGAGCGAGCAGCCGACGCACTTCTCCAGGCCGGTGTCCGCGAACTTGTGCAGCTTGTGCCGGCCGCGGAAGCGCGGGTAGACCGGGACCTTCTCCTCGGGGTACTGGTAGACGACCGGTCTCTCGAGCATCCGCCCGAAGGTCGTCTTGAGCCCGCGGAGGGTCTCGCCGAACGCGCGGTACGCGCCGCCGGCGCCGCCGGGCTTCGGCGCGCGCTGGACGGCGACGACGTCCTCGCCAGGGTTCCAGGCCATCAGTCAGTCACCACCACGATGATTGCGGTCACGATCACGTTGGCCGTCGCCAGCGGCAGCAGGATCTTCCAGCCAAGGGCCATCAGCTGGTCGTAGCGCGGGCGCGGGAACGTGGTGCGCGCCCACACGAAGACGCAGATCACGAGGACCGTCTTGACGAGCACGACGATCGGGTCGACCCACGTGGGCGGGTCGACGAACGGCAGCTGCCAGCCGCCGAGGAACATCGTCACCGCGATCGCCGAGGCGATGACCATGTGGAAGTACTCCGCGGCGTAGTAGGTCGCGAAGCGGCCGCCGCCGTACTCGGTCGAGTAGCCGCCGACCAGCTCCGCCTCGGCCTCGGAGAGGTCGAACGGCGGGCGGCCGGTCTCCGCGAAGGCCGAGACGATGTAGATGCAGAAGCCGACGAACTGGGGAACGATGTACCACATTCCCGACTGCGCCTCGACGATCCCGGTGAGCGAGAGCGTCCCGGCGGTGATGACGATGCCGAGGATCGAGAAGCCCATCGCCAGCTCGTAGGAGATCAGCTGGGCAGCCGAGCGCATCGCGCCGAGGAAGGAGTACTTCGAGCCGGAGGCCCAGCCGCCGAGCATCAGGCCGTAGACCGACAGGCCGCTGAAGGCGAAGGCGAAGAGGATGCCGATCGAGACGTCGATCCCGTACAGCCCCACCTCGGTGCCGAAGATGTCGACGGTGCCGCCGAACGGGATGATCGCGAAGGTCGCCGCCGCGCAGATCATCGAGATGACCGGGGCGAAGGCGAACAGGAATCCGACCGACGTTCTCGGGCGGAACTGCTGCTTGAACAGCAGCTTGCCGATGTCGGCCATCGGCTGCAGCGCGCCGTAGGGGCCGACGCGGTTGGGGCCGTAGCGCATCTGCATGCGACCCATCAGCTTGCGGTCGAGCATCAGCGCCAGCGGGACGAGCGTGAAGCCGACCAGGAAGATGACGACCGCCTTGATGATCTGGATCCACCACGACTCGGCGAACCCGACCTCGGCGAAGGGGACCAGCACGCTCACGAATTCACCTCATCGTCGGAAGGACGAGCCCCCCGGGCGAGACCTTCCAGTGGAACCGGAGGCCTCTGGCCGTACGGTTCCACCGACACGAGCTGCGGCGCCTCGCCGAGCAGCTCGGTCGCGGACTGCTCGGCCGTCGCCTCCGCGAGGAAGACGGTGCCGGCGGGGACGTTGCCGCGGACGAAGACCTTGGCGAGCACGGTCGCGTCACCGGCGGTGACGGAGACCTTCGCGCCGTTGTCGACGCCGAGGCGCTCGGCGTCGACAGGCGACAGCTCGGCCTGCTGCTTGGCGGCGAGGAACTTCAGCGCCGGCGAGACCTCGACCTCGGGCGCCGCCCAGATCGGGCGGTAGGTGCCCAGGCGCAGCGCGCCGTTCGGTCTCGGAGCGGGGAGCGGCTCGCCGCTCTCGACGGGACCGGCCGGCGCGGCGGGCGCCGCGGAGGCGGCCTCGCGCTCCTGCCAGCGGACGCCGCGGCCGCCGATCTCCTTCAGCGTCAGGCCGGCGTAGAACGGGACCGCCTCGACCAGCTGTCTGGTCGCCATCGGGCCGGTGAGGACGCCGAGGTCGAGCCCGAGCCGCTTGGAGAGGTCGGCGATCACCTGCCACTCGGCGCGGACGGCGCCGGGGCGGCCGATCGCGACGCGCAGGCGCTGGACGCGGCCGTCGAGGTTGACGATCGTCCCCTCCTTCTCGGCGTACGACTCGGCCGGGAAGACGACGGTCGCGTGCTCGCGCAGCGTGTCGTTCAGCAGCGTGGCGTGGGCGACGAGCGCGTCGGCGTTGGCGGCGGCGCGCTCCCACAGGCGGCGGTCGGCGTAGTCGCGGACCGGGTCGGCGTGCAGCAGCCACAGCGTCGAGAGGTCGCCCGACGCGAGCGCGGCGGCGATCTCGCGCGCCGGCTTGCCGGGCGCCTTGGGGGCGCTCAGGCCCGGGCCGCCGTTGCTCTGGACGCCGGCCTCGCGCAGGCCGCGGCCGTTGCCGCCGACCGGCACCTCGATCAGGCCGGCGCCGTCGCGGCCCTCCAGTCTCAGCGCCGCGGCGACGTTCAGCAGCGCCGGCAGGGGCGCCGCGCCGAGCCGCTGGCTCCAGAGGATCACGACGTCCTCGCCGCCGTCCTTCAGCAGCGCGGCGAGCGCCTCGAGCGCCTTCGGGTCGGCGTCGGCGGCGTCGCAGAGCGCGCTCAGGTCGCCGCTGCCGGTGACCGCGGCCTCGAGCGCCGCGACGAAGGCGTGCTCGCCGCCGGGGGCGTAGCGCAGCCACAGCTTCGCGTTGGGGTCGAGCGCGCTCGGGCGGCTGGTCGCGACCGCGAGCTTGACGCCGTTGCGGCGCACGCCCTTGCGGATGCGCAGGTCGAGCGAGGCGACGTCGTCGATCGGGTCGGTCCCCAGCACGAGCACCGTGTGGGCGAACTCGAGGTCCGGGATCGTCGCCTGCAGGCCGGGCGCCGCGAGCGCCTGCTGCAGGCCCAGGTCGACCTGCGGGAGGCCGGCGCGGGAGTCGACGTGGGGCGACTTCAGCGCCTCGCGCACGACGCGCTGGAGCAGGAAGCCCTCCTCGTTGGTCGTCGTGCCGCCGGCGAGCGCCGCGGTCTTCGACCCGCCCGCCTGCAGCGCGGCGGCGGCGACGTCGAGCGCGTACTCCCACGTCGCCGGGACCAGCTCGCCGCTCTCGGAGTCGCGCACGAGCGGCTCGGTGATCCGCTCCTCGCTGTGGATCGCCTGGTAGGCGAAGCGGCCCTTGTCGCACAGCCAGCCGTCGTCGACGCCCTCGTTGTCGCGCGCGAGGACGCGCAGGACGCGCTCGTCGCGGACGGTGAACTCGACGTTGCACTGGGCCGGGCAGTGGGTGCAGACCGAGCCGGCGCCCTCGATGTCCCACGGACGGGCGCGGAAGCGGTAGGCGCGCGAGGTCAGCGCGCCGACCGGGCACAGCTCGATGATGTTGCCGCTGAACGGCGCGACGTACGGGTGGCCGTCGAAGGTGCCGACGTAGGTCGACGCGCCGCGCTCGTTGAGGACCAGCTGGTAGTCCTCGGAGACCTCCTGCGAGAAGCGGACGCAGCGGTAGCAGAGGATGCAGCGCTCGCGGTCGATCGCGATCAGCGGCGAGAGCTCGAGCGGCTTCTTGAAGTGGCGCTTGGGCTCGACCATCCGCGATATGCCGCGGCCCCAGCCGAAGGTGATGTCCTGCAGCGGGCACTCGCCGCCCTTGTCGCAGACCGGGCAGTCGAGCGGGTGGTTGACGAGCAGGAACTCGATCACCGAGTTCTGCGCCTCTCTGACGCGGTCGGTCTGGGTGTGGACGACCATGCCGTCCTTGACCGGCGTCGAGCAGGCGGTCTGCAGCTTCGGTATCCCCTCGACCTCGACGAGGCACATGCGGCAGGCGCCGACGGGCGCGCCGAGCTTCGGCTCGTAGCAGAAGACGGGGATCTCGACGTCGCCGTACTTGGCGCCGTCGACCAGCATCACGCCCTCGGGCGCGCTGACCTCGCGCCCGTCGATCGAGAACGTGACGAATCTTCTTTCAGGGCGCGGCATCTCAGGCGGCTCCAGCGATCGCGATCGGAGACGGCTCCGGCATCTCGCCGAAGCCGGCGGCGGCGCGCTTCTCCTCGATGTACTGCTCGAACTCGCCGCGGAACTTGGCGACCATCGACGACAGCGGCATCGCCATCGCGTCGCCGAGGACGCAGAGGCAGTTGCCCATGATCTGGTCCTGGACGGAGGCGATGATGTCGAGATCCATCGGCGTGGCGTCGCCCTCGTGGATCCGCTGGAGCATCTTCACGGTCCAGTTGGTCCCCTCGCGGCAGGGGGTGCACTTGCCGCACGACTCGTGTCTGTAGAACTTCGCCAGCGTCAGCGCGACGTCGACGACCGAGTTGGAGTCGTCGACGACGATGATCGCGCCGGAGCCGAGCATCGAGCCGGCCTTCGCCATCGAGTCGAAGTCGTAGGGCAGCTCGAGGTCCTCAGGCGTCAGCACCGGCGAGGAGGAGCCGCCGGGGAACCAGAACTTGATCTCCCGGCCGGGCTCGGGGCCGCCCGCGAGGCCGTAGACGATGTCTCTCGACTTCATCCCCAGCTCGATCTCGTAGTTGCCCGGTCTCTGGACGTTGCCGGAGATCGAGATCAGCTTCGTGCCGGCCGAGTTGTCGACGCCGAGCTTCGCGTACTCCGTGCCGCCCATCTTGATGATGTGCGGGACGGTCGCGAGCGTCTCGACGTTGTTGATCAGCGTCGGGCCCTGGTAGAGGCCCTGGTTGGCCGGGAACGGCGGCTTCAGGCGCGGGTTGCCGCGCTTGCCCTCGAGCGAGTCGAGCAGGCCGGTCTCCTCGCCGCAGATGTAGGCGCCGGCGCCGCGGTGCAGCACGAGCGTCTGCGAGTGGCCCGAGCCAAGGATGTCCTCGCCCAGGAAGCCGGCCTCGCGCGCCTCGTGGATCGCCGCCTCGAGCTTCATCGCCTGCAGCTCGTACTCGCCGCGGATGTAGATGAAGGAGCGGTTGGCGCCGGCCGCGTACGCCGCGATGATCATGCCCTCGACGAGCATGTGCGGCGACTTCTGCATCAGCTCGCGGTCCTTGAAGGTCCCGGGCTCGGACTCGTCGGCGTTGCAGACGAGGTACTTGTCCATCGCCCCTCTGGGCAGGAACGAGACCTTCTTGCCCATCGCGAAGCCGGCGCCGCCGCGGCCGCGCAGGCCGGAGTCGAGCAGGTTCTGGAGGACCTCCTCGGGCGTCATTCTCAGCGCCCGCTTGAGCGACTCGTAGCCGCCGCGGCGCATGTAGACCTCGATCGTGTCGAGGCCCGGCTCGTCGATCCGGTCGAAGAGAAGCTTGTCACTCATGGGCCTGTGCCTTTGCTCCAGGGTCGGCGCACGCGCGCCGGGAAAGCTGCTTCTCGGGCAGCACCTCGCGGCCCTCTCTCAGGTCCGCGACGAGCTGCTCGGCGTCGGCCAGCTCGAGCGGGCCGACGAACTCGCCGTTGACCGAGGCCATCGGCGCGATGTCGCAGGCGCCGAGGCACTCGAAGCCGCGGACGTTGAAGTCGGGGTCCTCGCCGGCCGCCTGCTGGACGGCGGCGAGCAGCTCGGGGCCGCCGCGCAGCGAGCAGCTGATGTTCGTGCAGACGTAGACTCTGTGTCTGCCGACCGGCTCGGTCTCGAACATGTCGTAGAAGGTCGCGACCGCCGTCAGGTAGCCGGGCGTGAGGCGCATGACGCAGGCGACCTGCTCGATCGCCTCCGGCGAGCACCAGCCGTGCAGGTCCTGCGCCGCGTGCAGCGCCGGGATCGCGGCGGAGCGGAAGTTCGGGTACTTCGCCATCGCCGCCTCGATCTGCTCGCGCAGCTGCGGCGGGACGGGCGTCGTCGCCGGGTCGGGGACCGGCGCCGGGTCCTTGCCGAGATCGACCGAGTCGTCCCAGCCAGGGATTCGCGAGCCGTGCCCGTAGCGAGCGACGGCCGGAGACTGCTCGGACATCAGCGGTCCACTCCTCCGAGGACGGGGTCCAGCATCGCGAGCGTCGCCACGAGGTCCGCGATGTAGGTGTCGCGGCTCGCCGGCGCGGTCGCCTGAAGGTTCACGAACGAGGGGTCGCGCATGTGCACGCGCGCCGGCTTGGAGGAGCCGTCGGAGCGCACGAAGCAGCCGAGCTCGCCGCGCGGCGACTCGATCGGGAAGTAGACCTCGCCCGGCGGGACGCGGAAGCCCTCGGTCACCAGCTTGAAGTGGTGGATGAGCGCCTCCATCGAGGTCGCCAGCTCATGGCGCGGCGGCAGCGCGACCTTGCGGTCCTCGGTGATGAAGGGGCCCTCGGGGAGGCCGTCGAGCGCCTGGTCGATGATCTCGCACGACTCGATGATCTCGGCGTGGCGGACCCGGTAGCGATCGTAGTTGTCGCCCGTGGTCCCGACCGGGATCTTGAATCTGAAGTCCTCGTAGGAGCAGTACGGCGCCGCCTTGCGCAGGTCCCACGGGTTGCCGGTCGCGCGCAGCAGCGGGCCGGTGACGCCCAGGTCCAGCAGCGTCTCCTCGTCGACCGTGCCGGTGTTGCGCATGCGCTGGAGGAAGATCTCGTTCTTGTCCAGCAGCGCGCTGTACTGCTCGGAGCGGTGGCGCATCGTCTGCGTGAATCTCTTCACGCGCTCGGCCCAGCCGCGGGGGATGTCCTCGATCACGCCGCCGACCTGGAAGTAGCGCGTGTGCATGCGCTGGCCCGACGACATCTCAAACAGGTCGAGGACGGCCTCGCGCTCGCGGAAGCAGTACCACCAGACGCCGATCGCCCCGAGGTCGATGCAGCTCGTGCCGAGCCACACCAGGTGCGACATGATCCGGTTGAGCTCCATGTGGATCACGCGCAGGTACTGGGCGCGCTTGGGCACCTCGACCTCGAGCAGCTTCTCGACGGCGCCGCAGTAGGCGTACGAGTTGAAGTAGTAGGCGAGGTAGTCCATCCGCTCGACGACCGGGATGACCTTCCAGTACGCCTTCTGCTCGGCGGTCTTCTCGATGCCGGTGTGGACGTAGCCGATGATCGGCTTGATGTCGCGGACGATCTCGCCCTCGAGCGTGAGGATGAGCCGCAGCACGCCGTGCGTCGACGGGTGGTGCGGGCCCATGTTGATCGTCATCAGCTCCTGCTCGAGCCCCATGCCGGCGGGCTCGGCGGAGTAGGAGATCGACTGCTCGCGTCTGCGGTAGTCGCTCAGCGCGCTCATCGCGACCACCCCGGGATCTTGTCCTCGTTGTAGGTGAAGATGACCGGCTCGCCGCCGATCGGGAAGTCGCGTCGCTGCGGATGGCCCTCGTAGTCCTCGGGCATCAGGATGCGGCGCAGGTCGGGATGGCCGTCGAAGATGACGCCGAACATGTCGTAGACCTCGCGCTCGGGATGGTTGGCGCCGGACCAGAGGTCGCAGACGGTCGCGACGTGCGCATCGTCGATCGGCATGCGGACCTTCACGCAGATGCGGTCGACGTTCGTCATGTCGAGCAGCTGGTAGTGGACGCCGAGGCGCGGCTCCTCGGGGTAGTAGTCGACCCCGTGGAGGCTGGCGAGCGCGTTGTAGCCGCGCGCCTTCAGCGTCTCCAGCACCGGATGGACCTGGGCGGGGTCGACGGAGATCGTCGCCTCGCCGCGGAAGTGGAGGGTGTCGAGGACCGCGTCGGGATGCTTCTCGCGCAGGTCCTGAGCGATCAGCTCCAGACCTGTCGCGTCAGGCACCTTGGGTCTCCCCGCTCTGGAAGACGTTGATCGCGTTGACGCCGGGCCGGTCGGCGTCGCCGACGACCTCCTCGGTGCCCTCCGCCTCGTAGCGCTCGCGCCAGCCCTTCGGCGGGTTGCCGTGGACCTTGGAGCGCAGCTTCAGGATCGCGTGCGCGAGCGCCTCCGGGCGCGGCGGGCAGCCGGGCACGTGGACGTCGATCGGCATGAACTTGTCGGCCGGGACGAGCGCGTAGTTGTTGAAGACGCCCATCGAGGAGCAGCAGGCGCCCATCGAGATCGCCCAGCGCGGCTCGAGCATCTGGTCGTAGATGCGGCGGACGATCGGCGCCATCTTGATCGAGACGCGACCGGAGAGGATCAGCATGTCGGCCTGGCGCGGCGAGGCGCGGAAGGCCTCGAAGCCGAAGCGGCCGATGTCGACGCGGGCGCCGGGCAGCGACATCATCTCGATCGCGCAGCAGGCGAGGCCGAAGGTCGCGGGGAACATCGAGTTGCCGCGCGCCCACGCGGTCACCTTGTCGAGCGTCGTCGTGAGGACGCGCTCCTCCACGTACTGCTCCAGCTCGGCGTCGGTGAGGTCGCCGCGCAGCATGTCGCGCGCGCGCTGCTGCCGGATGCGGAACTGCTCGCCGCCGCCCTCGACGAGGGGCTGGCCGAGCTTGGCGCGCGTTATCTCCATTCCATTGCCTTTCGGCGCCATTCGTAGACGAAGGCGACGACCAGCGGCACGAGGAAGACGCACATCGCGACCAGCGCGAACGTACCGACCTCCCGCAGCTGCACCGCGATCGGGTAGATGAACAGCAGTTCGACGTCGAAGATGATGAACAGCATCGCGATCAGGTAGAAGCTGATCCCGAAGCGGAAGCTGCCTCTCACCTCGGAGGGCAGGCCACACTCGTAGGGGGTTACCTGAGCGTCTCTCGTGGTGCCCGCGCGCTTGGGCCCGAGCAGCGAGCCGGCGGACACGAACACCGCGCCGATGACAGCGCCGAGGACGACAAAGACGATGGCGGGACCGTACGTAGTCAGCATCTCCGCCGTGGTTATATCACCAGTCCGTAGAAGCTTGTAACAACGTGTTACTTAGTGCTTAAAGTGTCGATATGCATGTGCTGAAAGGCGCAAGATGGCAACCGTTCACCTCGTCGTCGGCGTGCTCCTGCTCGCCCTCAACCTCGCCGCCGGCGTCGTCGGCGCGTGGGCCTGGCTGAGAGTCCAGCCGAGCCTCGTCTTCTGGCGCCTGCTGCGCGCCGGCCAGGCGGCGATAGTCGTGCAGGTGCTGCTCGGCGCGCTGCTGCTCGTGCTCGGCCACTCGCCCGACGGCGACCTGCACATCCTCTACGGGGTGCTGCCGCTCGCGATCGCGTTCATCGCCGAGCAGCTGCGGATCGGCTCGGCCGAGGCGATCCTCGACAGTCGCGGCTTCGCCTCCTCGCAGGATGTCGGGGAGCTGCCGGCCGACGAGCAGCGAGTCGTCGTCCTGTCGATCGTGCGGCGCGAGGTCGGCGTGATGACGATCTCCTGCTTCGTGATCGTCGTGCTGGCGCTGCGGGCGGCCGGCGAGGCCGGCGCGATCCCGCTCTGAGCGCGCGCGCCTCGGCCGCCCCGGTGAGGAATGCGGCGCGGCCGAGCGCGAGGAAGCGAGGGTCCCGGCACCGACCCTCTTTGGTTGCCGCCGTTGAGGACGATCGAAGGAAGATCGTCTCGGCCGGCGCCGGGACTGGGAGGGCTTTCGGCGCCGCGCGGCTCGCTCCTGCACGACTTCGAGCGATTCCCATCCACGCGCGAGAGGCGCTCAGCCGCGAACGGTCACCGTCCCCCACTCGCCGAGCGTGTTGTGGCGCTCCTGGGCGCAGCGCATCAGGTACTCGCCCGGGGTCAGGCGGACGGTGAGCGTCTGCGACTCGCCTGGCTTCAGCGGGCGGCCGCGCACGAGCAGCCTTCTGTCGCCGTCGGCCCGGCGCAGCTCGAAGCGGTGGACGATGCGGCCGTCGTTGCGGATCGTGAAGGCGCGGCGCCCGGCCGAGAGGCGCAGCTCCTGGGGGTCGAGGCGGAACTCCGACATCGCCACGACGGCGGCGCTGGTGTCGGCGACGTCGGCGCTGCGACCGCTGCCGCAGCCGCCGAGTGCGAGCGCGGCCACGACGAAAAGGGCCGCAAACGGACGCTTCGGGGGGAGTGGGGGCATCGCGGCGGGATTCTTCCGTATAGTCCCCGACCGCATGACGCGCCTTCCGAAGTCGATCACCATCATCGCCGCCGCGCTGGCGGTCTCCGTCTCGGTCGCCGCCTGCGGCGAGCAGAAGATCCAGGTCGCCGCCGACAGCCCGGAGCGGCATGCCGCCGAGGTCTTCAAAGAGCGCTGCGCCGGCTGCCACACCTTCAACGCCGCCGGCACCCGCGGCTCCGCGGCCAACATCAGAACCCGCGAGCGCACCGACGGCCCGAACTTCAACGTCCGCTTCGCCTGCGTCGAGCGCGTGCTCTACGCGATCCAGAACGGCGGCTTCTCCGGCGCGATCATGCCGGGCAACATCGTCGTCGGCAGAGATGCCGTCGCGGTCGCGGAGTTCGTCTCCAAGTACGCCGGCTCCGAAGCGCCCGGCGGCCGCCCCGCCGGCATGGGCGACGAGGCCAACGGCTATCAGTGCACGGCCGACACCGCGGAGCCGAGCGACCCGTCCGAGAACCAGCCCGACCAGGCTGGCAGCGGCGACAGCGGCACCGGTCCCGGCGAGTAGTTCCGGAGCACCCGAGGCGTGCTCGACCTCCGGCTGATCCGCAGAGAGCCCGACGCCGTGCGAGCCGCGCTCGCGCGGCGCGGCGACGTCGCGGCCGACGCGATCGACCGCCTGCTCGCGCTCGACCAGCGCTGGCGCGGGCTGACCGCGCAGCTGGAGGAGATCCAGGCGCAGCAGAACAGGCTCAGCCGCGCGCTGCGGGGCGCGCCGACGCCCGAGCAGCACGCCGAGATGAGCGAGCTGGCCGCGCGCGGCCGCGCCCAGTCCGACGAGCAGGCCGGCATCAGACGCGAGCTCGACGAGCTGCTCGCCTCGCTGCCGAACGTCCCGGCGCCCGATGCTGCGCCGGAGGACACCGTCGTGCGCGAGGTCGGCGACGCGACCAAGACCGGCAAGGACCACCTCGAGCTGGCCGGCGAGCGGATCGACATGGAGCGCGGCGCGCGCCTGTCGGGCTCGCGCTTCGCCTACCTGCGCGGCGACCTCGTGATGCTCGAGCTGGCGCTCGTCCGCTACGCGCTCGAGAAGCTGCGCGGCGAGGGCTTCGAGCCGGTGATCCCGCCGGTGCTCGTGCGCGAGCAGGCGCTGTACGGGACGGGCTTCCTGCCCGACACCGAGCAGCAGATCTACCACCTGCCCGCCGACGACCTCTACCTCGCCGGCACCTCGGAGGTGGCGCTCGCCTCGCTGCACCAGGGCGAGATCCTCGCCGAGGAGGAGCTGCCGCGCCGCTACGCCGGCTTCTCCCCCTGCTTCCGCCGCGAGGCCGGCGCCGCCGGCAGAGACACGCGCGGCATCTTCCGCGTCCACCAGTTCGACAAGGTCGAGATGTTCTCGTTCGTCACCCCCGATCAGTCGGAGGCCGAGCACGAGCGTCTGCTGGCGATCGAGGAGTCGATCCTGCAGGACCTCCAGATCCCGTACCGCGTCGTCAACATCGCGGTCGACGACCTCGGCGCCTCGGCGGCGAAGAAGTACGACACCGAGGGCTGGCTGCCGGGACAGGAGCGCTTCCGCGAGCTGACGTCGACCTCGAACACGACCGACTACCAGGCCCGGCGGCTCGACATCCGCTACCGGCCCAAGGACGCCAAGAAGCCGGTCACGCTGCACACGCTCAACGGCACCGCCGTCGCGGTCGGCCGCACGATCATCGCGCTGCTGGAGAACGGCCAGCAGGAGGACGGCTCGATCGCGCTGCCGCCCGCGCTGGTCGCGGCCGGCGCGCCCGCGGTCATCCCGGCCGCGTCCTGAGCGCGCGCTAGGCTCCCCGGCCCCGTGCAGTACCCCCGCGAGACCTTCACCGACGCCGAGCGCGCGCGCCTGGCCCCCCACTTCAGCGACCTCGACGGCCCCGTCTTCGCGCTCACCAACCTGCCCGAGACCGTGAAGGGCGCGCTGTTCGCGCGCTACTCGCGCTACCCGGGCACGCTGCGGCGGCTGTTCCTCGACGAGTTCGCGCCGTCGCTGCCGGAGCTGCCGGCCGGCTGGGACACGGTCGGCGAGGGCGAGCGCGCGGCGCGCCTCTACGAGACGATCTTCCTCGGCTACGGCGACGACTCGGTCGCGCAGCTCGGCGGCGTCCACGTCGCCTGCGAGTGGGTCTCCAACGTGCTGACGAAGGTCCTCCAGCGGCCGCGGATCGGCGCCTACCTGGAGCAGTCGACGCGCTACATCGCCTACGACGCCGAGATGCCCGGCGGCGGCTATCGCTACTGGCGCGACCCGGAGCTCGGGCCCGAGTACGCGGCCGCGATGGACGAGCTGTTCGCGATCTACTCGGCCGCGATCCCGGTCGTCACGGCCTCGGTCGCCGAGCGCTTCCCGCGCGGCGAGGGCGAGTCCGAGAGAGCGCACGCGCGCGCGATCAAGGCGAAGGCGCTCGACCTGCTGCGCGGCCTGCTGCCGGCCGCGTCGCTGTCGCACATGGGGATCTTCGCGACCGGCCAGACCTACGAGCAGCTGATCCTCCACCTGCTCGCCCACCCGCTGCCGGAGGCGCGGCGATACGGCGAGATGCTGCTCGACGCGGTCAAGGCGACGATCCCCAGCTTCGTGACGCGCGTCGAGCGGCCCGACCGCGGCGGCGCGTGGGTCGACTACCTGCGCACCCGCGCCGACGCCGGCCGCGCGTGGGCGAGACGGCTCGGCCTCGACGAGGCCGACGGGGCGCTCGGCTCGTCGGTGCGCCTGCAGCGCGTCGACGGCGACGAGGACGACCTGCTCGCCGCGCTGCTGTTCGAGGCGACCGGCGTCGAGGAGGAGCGCACCCGCGAGCGCGTCCGCTCGCTGGACGTCGAGGAGCGCGCGCGGCTGCTGCGCGACCTCGTCGGCGCCCGCGCCAACCGCCGCCACCGCCCCGGCCGCGGCTTCGAGGCGCTGCGCTACCGCTTCGAGATCGTCTCCGACTACGGCGCCTTCCGCGACCTCCAGCGCCACCGCATGCTGACCGTCCAGTGGCAGGCGCTCTCGCCGGCGCTCGGCGCCGAGGTCCCGGCGGAGGTCGACGAGGCCGGCGCGGGCGACGCCTATCGCCGCGCGCTGGAGATCTCCCGCCGCGAGTACGAGCGGCTCGTCGCCGCCGGGCACGCCGAGGCGGCGCCGTACGCCGTCTGCCTCGGCTACCGCATCCGCTACGTGCTCGACATGAACGCCCGCGCCGCGATGCAGCTGATCGAGCTGCGCTCCGGCCGCGAGGGCCATCCGAGCTACCGCGCCGTCGCGCACGAGCTGCACGCGCAGATCGCGGCCGTCCACCCGGCCGTCGGCGCGACGATGACGCATGTCGACCGCACCGCCGAGCCGCGCCTGGAGCGGATCCTCTCGGAGATGCGGACCGAGGCGAAGCGGGCGCAGGCCGAGCGGGGCTGAGCCGGCCGGGCGCGCGGGCGCCGGCGCCGCGGTGCTCGCCGCGGCGCCGGTTGTCTCGCTCAGCGCGTCGCCGGGGCGAAGAAGGTCGAGCGGACGGGGCGTCTGCCCCGCGCGCTCAGCGTGACCTCGACGACGGCGCCGCCGTCGTCGAGGATCGCGGCCCGCTTGGAGGCCGGGATCGCGACCGCGATCGTGCGCGCCGCCTTCCCCGCCGGCAGCCTGCCCGCTCTCGTCGCGACCACGGTCGCGGCGCGGGCGAGCGGCGAGGAGGCGGCCGCGGACGGCGCCGGGCGCACGAAGCCGCGGCCGATCACGCCTCTCCCTCTCCGCGGCGGCAAGAAGACGCGGATCCGGTATCTGCAGCCGCGCGGGCATCTGGCGGTCGCTCTCGCTCTTCTCGCGCCGCGCTCGATCTTCGGCTGCTTCGGGACGACCGGGGCGAGCCGGTCGTCGCCGTCCTCTGATGCGAAGGTGCGGAAGAGCGTCAGCTCGACGTAGATTCTCGAGACGCAGTATCTGAGCTGCGTCGGGACGAAATCGCCGGGGCAGGTCGCCAGCCTGCGATCGGTGTGCCGCCCTCTGAGCCTGATCACGTGGTCGCCCAGATCGCCTCTCGGCACCGTCAGCGCCAGGCGCAGGTGGCCGGGGCCGGTGTCGTTGGAGCGGTGGGAGCGGGCGCCGAGCCGGAGGACGGCCCCGTTGACGGCGCAGTTGAGGTCGAAGGTCGCGATCGAGAACGGCGTGATCCCCATCGCGGCCGGCGCTGCTCTCGGGTCGACGGCGCGCAGCGGGTTCAGCACCCCCGCGAAGGTCTCCTTCACGGCCGTCGTGCTGCAGTTGGTGATGTCGGGCGGAGAGGTGTCGTTGTTCTGGTACGCCAGCTCCGCGCCGACGCCGTAGAAGCGCGCGCCGCTCGCCATCCGCTGCGTCAGCAGCGCGCCGTCGATGAATCTGAGGCCGCGGAACCAGCCGTTCACGCCCATGCCCGCGGAGATCGCGCGGGTCACCTTGCCGCTCTCGGTCGCCTCTTCGCTGCTGTAGTCGACGCCGGCGACCATCCAGGCGTCGTAGACGTATCTGACCTCGGCGTGCGCGGCGGGCGCGGCGGCGGCGAGCGCGAGCGCCGCCGCGCCTGCGGCGGCCAGCGCGCGTGCGCTGACGGACATGGGGACTCCTGCGTCGGGGGACCGGTGCCCGCGCCAGGCTGCCGTCAGCGGCGCCGCGCCGCAACGGGGCGTTCCCTCGTCGCGGCGGGCGCGGGAGCCGCGCCCTACCCGCCAGCTCTCGCCCGCTCCGCCTCGAGCTGGCGCAGCTCGATGCGGCGGATCTTGCCGGTCAGCGTCTTCGGCAGGCCGTCGACGAACTCGAGCTTGCGCGGATAGGCGTAGGCGGAGAGGCGGTCGCGCACGAACGCTCTCAGCTCGTCGGCGAGCGCGTCGGAGGGATCGTGGCCGGCGGCGAGCACGACGAACGCCTTCACGACCATCCCGCGCCGCTCGTCGGGCGAGGCGACGACCGCCGCCTCCGCGACCGCCGGGTGCTCGAGGCAGACCGATTCGACCTCGAACGGGCCGATGCGGTAGCCGGCGGCGATGATGACGTCGTCGGCGCGGCCCTCGTACCAGTAGTAGCCCTCCGCGTCCTGGGAGGCGGCGTCCTTGGTGTGGAACCACTCGCCGCCGAACGTCTCCTCGCTCGCCTCCGGCTTCTCCCAGTAGCCGAGCGGATAGTGGGGGTTGGAGCGGGCGCGCAGGCAGATCTCGCCGCGCTCCCCCTGCCCCACCGGCTGCTCGTCCTCGTCGAGGATCCGCACGTCCCAGCCCGGCATCGGCTTGCCCATCGACCCCTCCCGCACCTCCATGAAGGGATAGTTGGCGACGAGCGGATACGACTCCGACAGCCCGTAGTAGTCGAGCACGGTGACGCCGTACTGCTCGCGGAACCAGCGGATCGCCTCCGGGTTGAGCGGCTCGCCGGCGCTGCAGACCCGCCGGAACCGCTGCGGGTAGCGGTCGCCGGCGTCGGCGATCGTCATCATCGAGCGCATCGCCGTCGGCGTCGTGAAGACGTTCGTCACCTCGTGGCGGGAGAGGAAGTCGAGCTGTCTGTGCGGGTCGAAGCCGCCCTCGCGCCGGTAGACGCACTGGACGGCGCCGTAGCGCCACGGCCCCAGCAGCGGTGCGATCCCGGCCGCCCACGCCCACTCCCCCATCCCGTGGAAGCGCTCGCCGTCCCGCACCTCGTGGCAGTAGCGGAACTCCTCGTGCGCGAGCAGGTAGCGGTGGGCGTGGACGATCCCCTTCGCCAGCCCGGTCGTGCCGGAGGTGTAGTAGAGCTGCGCCGGGTCCTCAGCGGCGGTGTCGACCGGCTCGAACTGCTGGGCGCCGGTCGCGAGCAGGTCGTCGTCGAGGATCAGCACCCGCTCGACCAGCGCCTGGTCTATCCGTCCGGCGTTCTCGGCGTCGGTGACGAGCACGCGGGCGCGCGAGTCGGTCAGGCGATGGCGGATCCCCTCGTCGCCGTAGAGGACCGACATCGACAGCAGCAGCGCGCCGCACTTCCACGTGCCGAAGAAGGCGGCGGCCGTCTCCGGCGTCGGCGGCAGCAGCATCGCGACGCGGTCGCCGCGCTCGACGCCGGCGGTCCGCAGCACGCTGGCGAAGCGGTTGGACTTCTCCTGCAGCTCGCCCCACAGGACCTCTCGCACGTCGCCGCGGAAGTCCTCGTGGATCATCGCGAGCTTGCCCGGCGGATGCTTGTCGCAGACGTCGTGCGCGATGTTGTAGCGCTCGGGCACGATCCAGCGATGCTGGGCGCACGCCTCCTCGTAGGAGCTGAAGCCGGTCGTCGCCATCGGTGCTCTCCTCCGCGTGGACTTGCACCGATCCTCTCCCCGGTGCGCATCACCGTCAACCGCGTGCGGCGCAACGGCGCGAGTTCCCGCCGGCGCCGCGAGCGTCTCGGCGCCGACGTGGAACTCGCAGGGCGAAGCCCTATCTCTCCTGCGACTGCGCTTCCTGGATCTGCGATTCGAGCGCGGCCATCACGCTCGGGTCGCGCAGGGTCGTGACGTCGCCCAGGGCGCGGCCCTCGGCGATGTCGCGCAGGAGGCGGCGCATGATCTTGCCCGAGCGGGTCTTCGGCAGGTCGTCGGCCCAGATGATCCGCTTCGGGCGGGCGAACTTGCCGATCCGCTCGGCGACGACGCCGCCGATCTCGGCGACCAGCTCGTCGCTGCCCTCGATGTCGCCCTGGAGCGTGACGAAGGCGGCGATCGCCTGGCCGGTCTGCTCGTCGGACTGCCCGATCACGGCCGCCTCGGCGACCTTCTCGTGCGCGACGATCGCCGACTCGACCTCCGCGGTCGAGAGGCGGTGGCCGGAGACGTTCACGACGTCGTCGATCCGCCCGATGATCCAGAAGTAGCCGTCTCTGTCGGTGCGGGCGGCATCGCCGACGACGTACGTCTCCTTGCCGAGGCGGGAGAAGTAGGTCTCGACGAAGCGCTCGGGCTCTCTGTAGAGCGTGCGCAGCATCGACGGCCACGGCTGGGTCAGCACCAGCAGCCCCTGACCGCTCTCGACCGGTCTGCCGTCGGCTTCGCTGACGACCTCGGCGCGTATGCCGGGGAACGGCGTCGTCGCCGAGCCGGGCTTCGTCTCCGTGATCCCGGGCAGCGGCGTGATCATGATCGCGCCGGTCTCCGTCTGCCACCACGTGTCGACGATCGGGCAGCGGCCGCCGCCGATCACCTGGTGGTACCAGAGCCACGCCTTCGGGTTGATCGGCTCGCCGACCGAGCCGAGCAGCCGCAGCGAGGAGAGGTCGTGTCTCTCCGGGAGCTCGTGGCCCCACTTGATGAAGGTGCGGATCGCGGTCGGGGCGGCGTAGAGGATCGTCGCTCTCGTCTTCTCGACGACCTCCCACCAGATCCCTCTGTGCGGGTAGTCGGGCGCGCCCTCCCACATCACCGAGGTCGCCCCGTTGGCGAGCGGGCCGTAGACGATGTAGGAGTGGCCGGTGATCCAGCCGACGTCGGCGGCGCACCAGTAGACGTCGCTCTCCGGCTTCAGGTCGAAGACGTATCTGTGGGTCGCCGCGACGCCGGTCAGATAGCCGCCGGTCGTGTGCAGGATCCCCTTCGGCGAGGCGGTCGAGCCCGACGTGTAGAGGATGAACAGCGGATGCTCGGCGTCGAGCGGCTCGGCCGGGCAGTCGGGCGCCGCGGCGGCGCAGACCTCGTCGTACCAGACGTCCCTGCCGTCGGCCATCGGCACGTCGGCGATCCCGGCGTGTCTGACGACGACGATCGTCTTCAGCGTCTCCAGGTCGCCCATGTGCTCGTCGACGGTCGCCTTGATCGGCGCGGTCTTGCCCTTGCGGCGGGCGCCGTCGACGGTGACGAGCACCTTCGCCTCGGAGAACTCCATCCGCTCCTTGACCGACTCGGCGCTGAAGCCGCCGAAGACGACGTTGTGCGGTGCGCCGATGCGGGCGCAGGCGAGCATCGCGACGACGACCTCGGGGATCATCGGCAGGTAGATCCCGACGACGTCGCCCTGCCGCACGCCGAGGTCCTTCAGCGCGTTCGCGAACCGCTGCACGTCGCGCAGCAGGTCGGCGTAGGTGACGTCGCGGACCTCGCCCTCCTCGCCGTGCCAGTGGTAGGCGACGCGGTCGCCGCGGCCGGCCTCGACGTGGCGGTCGAGGCAGTTGTGCGAGACGTTCAGCTTCCCGCCCGTGAACCACTTGTAGAACGGCGGATCGGAGTCGTCGAGGACGGTCTCCCAGCGCTCGAACCAGTCGAGCGACTCGGCCTGTCTGGACCACCACGCCTGCGGGTCGGCGGCCGCCTGCTCGTAGATCGCCGGGTCGCTCAGCAGCGCATCGCGCTTGAACGCCGGCGAGGGCTCGAAGCGCTCGATCTCGAGCATCTGGTCGAGCTGCTGCTCGAGCGACGTGCCCGAGCCTCCTGTTGCGGTGTCTGCCATCTCGCTCCTCTCGTGTCCGGCGTGCCCGCCGACATTTGTACCCCTATGGGCACGGCAAGGCATTTCCGCTGGCTGAAACGCCGCGTCGGCTCGGCGCGACCGGGTTGGGATCGCCCGACTGCCAACGATCCCGGAGTGACAGAGCTGGAGGACCCCGAGCTCTCCGCCGCCGACATGGAGGCCGCGCTGGAGCGCCTGCCGCAGGCGCCGGCGATCGGGGAGCGACGGCACGCGGACACCGGCTCGCGCCGCGCGGCGCGAGCCGCGCGGTCGCTCCGGTGCCGGGCCGCGCTCGCGCCGGCTACTGCAGGCCCGAGCGCGCTTCGCGCACGAGCGTGACCGCCTCGGGGAAGACGACCGCCATCACGCTGCGGATCTGGTTCGCCTGCTCCTCGGTGGTGCCCTGGATGTTGACGCGGTTGATCGCCGCGACCGTCAGGTCGACGGCCAGCTTGATCGCGTTGTCGGCCCAGGCGAGTCTCTGGGCGCCCTGCATCTGGTCCGCGAACTCCGCCATGCGGCGCTGAAGCTCGTCCGGATCGCCGAAAAGTCCTCCGAATCCTTCCATTCGCAAGATGCTACTCCCCGCGAGGTGCCGGCCCGGCGGGCGGGCGACGGACTAGGCTCCCGGGCATGAGCGAGCCGGAGCGGATCGAGGGCGCGGGAGTCGAGCTGGCGATCGAGCAGCGCGGCGCCGGTCGGCCGGTCCTGCTGGTCCACGACCTCGCCGCCGACCGCCGCTCGCTCGCCCCGCTCGCCGCCGCGGCGCACGCGCTCGGGGCGCGTGCGATCGCCTACGACCGCCGCGGCTACGGCGACAGCGGAGCGCCCGAGCCGTACGAGGGCACGACCGTCCAGGAGCAGGCGCAGGACGCGGTCGCGCTGCTGGGCGCGCTCGACGCGGCCGGCGGCGACGCGATCGCGGTCGGCGACGGCTTCGGCGCGCTGGTCGTGCTCGACCTGCTCGTGCGGCTGCCCGGCCTGCTCGCCGGCGCGGTGCTCGTCGCGCCGCCGCTCAACCAGCTCTCCGACAGCGCCGCGGCGGTCCTCTCGACGCAGCGCGAGCTGCTGGAGGCGGCGCTGCGCGACGGCGGCCCGGCCGACGCCGTCGAGGCGTGGCGACCGGACGCCGACGCCGGCGTGAGAGCGGCCCACCGCGCCTTCTTCGCCGACTTCGGCGGCCTGTCGAGCTGGCCGGTCTCGCGGCGGGAGCTGCGCGCGGTCGCCGTGCCGGTCTTCGTCGTCACCGGCAGCGCGACCCCGCCCCACCTGCTGGAGACCTCCGACGCGCTCGCCGGGCTGCTCGGCGACGGACGGCGGCTGCATGGCGAGGCCGTCGAGGGCGCCGGCGCCGGCGACCCGCTGCCGGCGCTGCGCGAGCTGCTCGGCGCCTGAGCCCGGCGCCGCCGCGAGCTGCGTACGTCCGTACCCCTCTGCGGGGTACGGACGTACGCAGCTCGCCTTCGGGCCTCAGGCCGGCAGCGGGTCGAGCGCCCAGCCGACGCCGGCCGGGGCGAGGGCGTCGAGGAAGCCGGCGGCGTCGAAGGCGCTCGCCGGGCTCAGCACGCCGACGGCCGCGTGGTCGCCGGCGCGCAGGCGGACGGCGCCCTCGACGACGGTCGCCGCCGTCAGGCCGTAGACGTCGCTGCCGGTGACCGTTCCGCCGCGGACGCGGCCGTCCTCGCCGCGGGCGACGGCGACGACGGCGAAGCGGGCGGCGCGCCGCCGCTCCTCGGGCGGTCCCTCCGGGAGCCGGTCGACGACGGCGTCGACGAGCCGTCCCAGCGGCGTGCGCAGCGCGAGCGTGACGGCCGGCGCCAGCAGCGGGACCAGCGGCGCGGCGCGGCGGCTGCCGGCGAGCGTCTCGACCGTCATCAGCGTCGTCAGCGTCCGGGTCTCGACGTGGCGCGGGACCATCGCCACCTCGCCCGACGGAAATGGCATCACCGGCTGGCGGCCGAACGGCGGCGGGAACGGGAAGGTGGCCCGCGGGACCCGCAGCGGCGCCCTGTGCCAGCCGCCGTCCCGCCACACCTCGCCGCCGTCGGCGGCCTGGCCGAGCGCCGTCCGCGTCGTCCCGCGCGTCGGCCGCACGCCGCGCGTCGCGTAGGCGATCGTCAGCTCGCCCAGCGGCTCCAGGCCCTGCGCGGCGAGATGGGCGATCAGGTCCCCGGGGACGTAGTCGAAGCCCATCGCCGGGACGACCGCGACCTCGGCGGCGCGGGCGGCGTCGCCGTAGCGCGCGTGCGCGAACTGGATGTAGGACTGCTCGCCGGTCGTGTCGACGTAGTGGGTGCCGGTCTCGACCGCGGCGCGCAGGATCGGCTCGCCGATCCGGGCGAACGGCCCGGCGCAGTCGATCACGACCGCGCAGTCGCCGAGCAGGTGGCGCAGGCCGTCGCGGTCGTCGAGCTCGACCGCGCGCGTCGGCATGTCGCCGCCGAGCTGCTCGGCGAGGCGGGCGAGCTTGTCGGGATCGCGCCCGGCGACGATCGCGTCGAGGCCGCGGCGCCGCAGCTCGCGGGCGACGAGCGCGCCCGTGTAGCCGGTCGCGCCGTAGACAGCGATCGCCCCGTCCGCCATCGCGCGAGTCTACCCGCCGTCGAGGCCCGCGCGAGCGGGATCGGGGAGCTCCGGCGGGCGTCGGCGCCCGGGCGCGCGCCACCGGCGAGGGGCACGCCGCGCGTCGCGGAGCGCCCGGATAGCATGTGCGGCCCATGGTCACGAACGAGCTTGTCGAGGCGGAGACGCGAGACCGCCGGCGCGTGGCCATCGTCGCGGTCCTCGCCGCGGTCCTGACGCTCGCCGCCCCGCTGGTGGCGCGCGCCATCATCGGCACCGACCCGACCGACAACGCGCTGACGCGCGCCCTGGTCCAGGCCGACAACCGCGGCGCGATCCTGCTCAGCGCCGCCCTGTCGGTGCTCGGCCTGCTCGGGATCACCTTCGTGCTCGACTTCCTGCTGCGCGGCGCGCGCGCCCGCGACACGTCGATCCAGCCGTACGTGCGGATCCTGCTGCTCGTCGGCGGCATCGGCCTCGCGCTCTTCACCGGCGTGATCCAGGCGATCACCTCGCTGCGGCTCGAGCATTGGGCGACCGAGGGCACCCAGACGTGGGAGGAGCTGCGCGACGCCTCCAACTACGGCCCGTACGTCTTCTTCGGGATAGCGGCGCAGCTGGCGTTCGCGTTCGCGTTCGTGCTCGTCAGCCTCAACGCGATGAGAGTCGGGCTGCTGACGCGCTTCCTCGGCTACCTCGGCGTCATCAGCGCGGTGCTGTTCGTGCTGGCGGTGCTGCCGCTGCCGATCGTGCAGGCCTACTGGCTGGCGATGATCGGGCTGCTGCTGTGGAACGTGCGCGGCCCGAGAGAGCCGCCGGCGTGGCAGCTCGGCGAGGCGGTGCCGTGGCCGTCGTCGGCCGAGCTGCGCGAGCAGCGCGTGCGCGCCGCGGAGGCGCGCCGCGGCGGCGGCGAGCGGGAGCCGGAGCCGGTCGGCGCCGGCGACGACGCCGAGGCCGACGCGGGCGCCCGCCCGGTCCCGGCGAGCGCCCGCAAGAAGCGCAAGAAGCGGCGCTGACCGCACGCGGCCGCCGGCGCTGAAGCGGCCCGCGCGTCGCGCGCGGGCCCGACCTCACGCGCTGCCGGCGTCGTCCCCCGGGACGCGGTCCCACTCCTCCAGCGCGCCGGCGCGGTGGAGCGTGCGCAGCGCGATCGCCGGCGCCGCCATGAACTGCTCGCCGACGAGCCGCTCGACGCGCGCGATCGCCTCCGCCAGCGGGATCGGCGCGGAGTACACCCGGCCGACCGTCATCACGTCGATCGCGTCGGCGACGCTCAGCAGCGCCGCGCCGAGCGGGATCTCGTGCGCCCGCAGACCGTCGGGGTAGCCGTCGCCGTCGGGGCGCTCGTGATGGGCGCGGACCCACGCGACCTGCTCGTCGGTGAGCACGTCCTGCAGGATGTCGGCGCCGAGCGCGGCATGGCGTCGGACGACGGCCTGCTGCTCGGGCGTGAGACGGTCGCCGTTCAGCAGGATCGCGTCGGGGACGCCGATCTTGCCGACGTCGTGGACGAGCGCCGCCTCGCGCAGCGCGCGGATCCGCCGCTCCGACCAGCCGCAGGCGCGGCCGAGCTGCTCGGACAGGTCGGCGACCCGCTCGGAGTGCTGCCGCGTGCTCGGGTCCTTCGCGTCGATCGCGCGCGCGAGCGCGGTGATGCCGGCGAGCGTCTGCCGGCGCAGCAGCGTCTCGGCGCGGTCGGTCGGCGACAGCTCGCTGACGATCGAGGCGTCGAAGGTGCAGACGAGGTCGCGGCCGTTGAGCTTGGCCCAGTAGAGCGCGCCGTCGGCGCACGCGAACAGCAGCTCGCCGTGGCCGGCCGCGTCGAGGTCGGCGAGCCCGGCGGAGGCGGTCAGCTCGCAGCCGGCCTCGCCGAACGGGGCGCGCGCCACCGCGGCGCAGGCGCGCTCGACCTCGGCGCGCGCCTCGTGCCGGGTCAGCCCCGGCAGCACGAGCGCGAACTCGTCGCCGCCGATGCGCGCGAGCAGACGCCCCGGCTCGACGGCCGCCTCGATCCGACGCCCGACCTGGGCGAGGATCGCGTCGCCGGTGAGATGGCCGTGGAGGTCGTTGACGTCGCGGAAGCGGTCGAGGTCGAGCACCGCGACCGACAGCGTGCGGCCGTGCCGCGCCGCCTCGGCCGCCTGCTCGCGCAGGGTCGCGTGGAAGACGCGGTGGTTGGCGAGGCCGGTGACCGGGTCGGTCGCCGCCAGCCGCGCGAGGCGGTCGTGGGCGTCGGCGTTGCCGATCGCGACGCTGAGCAGCTCGGCGAACTCGACATGACGCGAGGTCGCGACGTCGTCGAACGCGTCGAGCCTGCTGCTCGAGAGCCCGAGCGCGCCCCAAAGCCGTCCCTCGACGTGGATCGGGACCTGCAGCCAGGAGCGCCGGCCGAGGTCCCACAGCGAGCTCGTCCGCGGGTCGCCGTCGACGTGCCCCGCGACCGGTCCGCGCGTCCGTCTCAGCTCCGCGAAGGCGTCTCTGTCGGGGACCGCCTCCCCCGTGTGAAACAGCGCGACCGGATGCTCGTTCCACATCCCGACGACGCGCACCTCCCGCTCCCCGTCGAAGCGGAAGACGGCGGCGCCTTCGACGCCGTGGACGTGCGCGACCTCCTGCGCCACCTGGGCGAACAGCCTCGGCGGCGGAACCTGCCGCGCGACCGCGCTCGCTATCCGCGACAGCGCGGCGACGATCCGTGCGCTCCCCCGCTCCGGCTCGCGCCCGCCGCGCTCGATCCCGCTCCACTCCCCGGTCGACTTCGGCCCAGCTCCCTCCACCGCTGGGATCCTCGCCCACGCGGACGACCCGCGCCCGGATCGTGGCGCTCCCCCGCTCCGCGTGTCAGCGCACCGGCGACCGCGCCCCGTCGGCCGCCGTTCTGTGCTTGCGGCGCGCGGCCACCAGCCGCTCCAGCGGCAGACGCGGCGGCGCTTGCGGAAATGCAAAGCCCCGGCCGCATAACTCCCTTGCAGGAGTCCTAGGCGGGACCGGGGCGTCACGAAGTAGGGTAGCGCGATCGTGGTGCCCAACCAAGCTCAGAGTTGGCTTTCGTCAGCCCGTTTCCAACCGTTCTTGGATGAGGCCGCCGGCGACCACGAACGGGCGCTTGAGCTGTACGACTGGCACGCGGACTTGGCGGCGGCGTGCTTCGGGATGGTCCACCACTTCGAGGTTCTCGTCCGCAACGCGATCGACGCCGTGCTCGGCGACGGCCAGCCGCAGGACCCGATCCGCGACACATGGCTGATGGACTTCGGAATCCTCCAGCCCGACGGTGTGAAGCAGGTGATCGTCGCCGTCGAGCGCCTCGACAGAGGCAAAGCGGTCACACGCGGCCGCGTCGTCGCCGGCGTCTCGTTCGGCTTCTGGGCCGGCCTCTTCAGCAAGACCTACGAAGAGCTGTGGCGTCACCAGCTTCGCCACGCCTTTCCTCACGGCTCCGTCGTCCGAAGAGATCTGACCCAGCGCATGCGTCTGCTCCAACGCTTCCGCAACCGCATCGCGCACCACGACTGCTTGCTCAAGCAAGACATCGCCACGCGATGCGACGACATGCTCCTCATCGCTGGCTGGATCGACCCGCACGCCGAGCGCTGGCTCGCCGAACGCACCCGCGTCCCGGCGCTGCTCGACGCGCGGCCGATCTGAGCTACGCCGCCGCGCTCAGCTGCTCCAGGACCTTCAGCACCTCGTCGTCGTGCGTTCTCGGCGAGACTCTCGGGATCACGTGGACGACGGTGCCCTCGCCGTCGATCACGAAGGTCGCGCGCTGGGCGCCCCAGAATCTCTTGCCGTACATGCTCTTCTCGGCCCAGACGCCGTAGGCCTCGCAGACGGCGTGGTCCTCGTCGCCGAGGAGGGTGAAGTCGAGCGCGAACTTGTCGGCGAATCTCTTCACCTTGGCGTAGGGGTCGGGCGAGACGCCGATCACGACGGCGCCGGCCTCGGCGTAGTTGGGCAGGTGGTCGCGCACGCCGCACGCCTGCGTCGTGCAGCCGGGCGTGTCCACTTTGGGGTAAAAATACAGTACAATGGTCTTACCCTGCAGACCCGACAGACGCACCGGATCTCCGTTCTGATCCGGCAGCTCGAAGTCAGGTGCCTGCTGGCCCGTCTCGATCATCGTTCGCTCCATTCAGCCTGGGAGGTTCCGCCGCAGTATGGCTGCCGCCAGACAACGACGCGCGCTCGGAGTCGTCCGCGTATCGCGCGTCGCGGGACGCGACGGCAGAGGCGCCAGAGACGACAGAGGCGATCGACTTCTCTCGCCCGCCGAACAGCGCGACCGGATCGAGCGGCTCTGCGAACGAGAGAGACTCGACCTCCTCGACCTCAACGTCCAGCCCGAGCTGAACACCTCCGGCGGCGACCCGCTCTCCAAGCGCGAGGGACTCCGCACCGCCATCGAGGCAGTCGAGGCGGGCAGGGCGGAAGTGATCGTCGTCGCCTACTTCGACCGGCTGGTGCGATCGCTCAGAGTCCAAGCCGAAGTGCTCGAACGAATCGAGGCAGCCGGCGGCAGAGTACTCGCTGCCGATGTAGGCGAGATCAGCGGCGAGACGGCCGCCAAGTGGCTCTCGGCCACTATGCTCGGGATGGTCAGCGAGTACGTGCGCCGCACCACCGCCGAGCGGACGAGAGGCGCCCAGCGGCGCGCCGTCGAGGAGGGTCGGCCACCGTTCCCGCTGATCCCCGGTCTCATCCGCGTCAAGGAGCGCGTCGAGATCGATCACGACCTCGCCGACGTCGTGCGCGAAGCCGTTGCGATGCGCGCTCGGAAGGAGACGATCGCCAGCATCCGCGGGCACCTTCGCAGCCAGGGGATCGAACGGTCGTATCACGGCGTGCAGTCGTTGATCTCGTCACGGCTGCTGATCGGTGAAGTCGTCTTCGGCGACTACCGTGGCAGCGTGCCAGCACTGATCGAGGACCGGGCGCTCTGGGAGAAGGCCCAACGCGCGAGAGTCCCGCGAGGCCGGCGGCCGAGATCGGACCGCCTGCTTGCTCGACTCGGCGTCCTGCGCTGCGGCACCTGTGGCGCTCGCATGGTTGTCGGAAGTGCCAACAACCGCCAGTACCCGCTCTACCGCTGCCCGCCAGTCGGGGACTGCACCCGGCGGGTGACGATCAGCGCAGAGTTGGTCGAAGGCACCGTGGTCGATCACGTGAAGCTGTTGCTCGCCGACCTGAACGGCAGAGCCTCCGCAGACCAAGGGATGCTTGCTGCGTCTGCACGGCTCGATCGCACCCAGGAAGAGCTGGACGCCGCCATCCGCGCGTTCTCCGCGCTCGGCGACGAACCGGCAGCGGTCGCACGACTCGCGGAGCTGAGAGCCAACCGCGACGCAGCGCGCGACGAATACGAGCGGATGGCCGACACCCAGGCCGCACTGACCATCACCGTCGCCGACTGGGACGACCTCACCCGTGACGAGCAGCGCGACCTGATCAGTGCCGTGATCGAGACCGTGACCGTTCAGCCTGGGCGTGGCGCTGATCGCATCGCTGTTCATCCACGAGCGCTAGCCGCCTCATGAGACGCCGGTTGGCGGCTGCGGCCGTGTCGGCCGGTCAGTCTGCTCGGGCACCCTCGGAAGGTCGCTCGCGCCAATTCTCAGCTCCGCTGAATTCATGTGCGTGTGTCGTGTAGCCAGCCATACTGATGGTCTATTTCAACCATCCACAGGAGGCAACGATGAGCGTGCAGTCGAAGGTAGATGACAGAGCGACCAAGGCCCGTGAGCGGGCGGCGGCAAGAGCGACGCCCGAGATCGCGAAGGTCCTCAACGACGGCCAGCGGATCAGACTCGCGGCACTGATCGAGAAGGTCGCGAAGGACGCGGCCGACACCGGCCTCAACGAGTACGACGAGACGGTGATGAAGCGGCTCGGCAACACGGTCGTGAAGCACGGCCTGCTCGTCGGCTACACGGCCGCGAAGTACGGCGACGGCGCATGGCTGGCGAGATCGACCAGCAGGACGCTCGCGAGAGCGTTCGAGGCCGCGAAGTCATGACCGTCCCGCTCGTCACGAGCTACTGGCGGGCGGTCCTCGCAGACGCGAGGGGAAGCAACCAACGCCCGGCCTACACGCCAGTCGCTGCAAGTGTTGGACTGCCTCGCGGCGTCCGGTGGGCCAATGCGATGCGGTGCTCGGAGATCACGCCGTGGGGACTCGTCAGCGCCAAGGCGAAGGAACTGACGGCGGACGAGTGGCGCGAGCGCTACGTCGCCCGCTTGGAGCGCCACGGCGTCGAGAAGATCCAACAGCGCTTCGAGACGCTCTACCGCGAGTACGGCAAGCACCCGCTCGCGCTGCTGTGCTGGGAGGAGAACCCGGCCGACTGCCACCGCAGCTACTTCGCTGACTGGTGGGCGGCGAGAACCAGCCAGGTCGTGCCCGAGGCGATCGGCCTCGACAGGCAATCGCTGATGCTCTCGCTCAGCGGCGCGCTGTTCTGAATTTGCGCGCAGTCTCGGCGCCGAGACAGTGAGCGTCATATCATCTGTATAACGACCCGGTTCCTTCCGCTGTGCGGCGTAACGTTCTCCAAGCGATCGTCACGGAACGCGCCGACGACAAGGAGAGGCAGCACGATGCAGCAGCAAGAACGCCCTGAGGCGGTGAACGCGGCGTCCGTCGCCTTCGCCGACCTGATCCGGCAGAAGGCCCGAAGAGGTCGCATCTCGTTCACGGCTGAGCCACCGGCCCAGCCCAGCGGCGGCGTGGCTCTTCTCGCTGATCTGCAAGCGGCCCGACAGTCCGGTGATCGAGTGCGGATCGCGGCAGCCGAGGCCGCTGTCGATGTCGCTGTCGAGGAGGCATGCGAGAAGGTGCGCGAGAGCGCCGCTCGCCAGCAACAGCGCAGCACGACCCGGCAGCCGATCTGGCCGGCAGGCGCTCAGGCGCCCGAGCCGCCGGACGAGTTCGCACAGTTCGAGCAACTGTTGCGTCGGAAGATCGGGCGGGTGGCGTGATGTCTGAGCTGAAGCCGATCGACCTGGACTCGCCGATGTCGTCCGGTCCCTACCAGGGGCCGCCGCCCGAGGTGATCTCGCATCCGCTGATCGCTGACGCCGTGGGCGGCTACTTGAAGGCGCGAGCTGAGGCCCGCGCCGCACGCCAGGACGTGACCGAGCTGGAGCATCAGCTCCCGAACGCCGAGCAGGCCGACAAGGAGGCGCTCGCAGACGCCATCGCTGCCGGTAGAAGAGATCCCGGCACCAAGCACGCTGACGCCCACCGGGCGAAGATCGAGCAGGCGAGACGGACCGCCGAGGCGTACACGGTGATCGAGCAGCGTCGTCTAGCCGACCTTCAGCCCGTGCTCGACCAAGGTCAGGAGGAGTGGTTCGCGCAGGCGACTGACGACGTTCGACGCCTGGAAGCTGAACGGATCTCGGCGATCAAGATGCTGGCTGAGGTCAACAACCGCCTCGACCACGCTCGCAGTGTGTGGAACTTCGCTCGCGGTGGCCGCTACCACGCTCTCGACGTGTTCAAGACCCAAGCCGGCGAGCGCACTACGGTCAGCGTGATCGGTGAGCTGCTCGACCACGCGAAGCAGCCGTGGCCGAAGACGCCGAGAAGACCGCGGTTCACCGGCGGGCCGATGATCGCTTCGCACGGCTGAGGTAGCACCAGCGCCGATGACCGCCCGCCCCTGTATCGAGCGGTTGCCGGACGGTCGCGGCTGCCCCGAGTACGCGGAGCCGGGCGGCTCCCGGTGCGCCGGGCACGAGGCCGAGCACGAACGCAACCGCCGTACGCCCTCACAGAGGGTCACCGAGACGCAGCGCTGGCGGAAGCTGCGCAGACACCTGATCGCCACCCGTCCCCACGTCTGCGGGATCTGCGGCAAGCGCATCCTCCACGAGCGCGACATCGAAGCCGATCACGTCGTGGAGGTCGTGAACGGCGGCAGGCCGTACGACCCCGCGAACGTCCAGCTCACCCACAAGCGCTGCAACCGCGCGAAGCGGGCCAGAGCGATCCGCAGGCCGTCACCCGCTGGTCGCGGCTACCGCCCACCGTGGACGCTCGGCGAGGACTGAATGCCCCGAACGATCCCAGGCGATCTCCGGCCCTCTCGCCATCCAGACCCACGCACCTACTCGGACACCCGACTTGACGGCGTATGCGGCGGTTCTGTGGCTCTCGCGACGGTGTCCGGGGGTCCCGGCCGATAGCCGCAAGAGCGCAGCACCCCCGGCTCGCTACCTCGCGCGGTCTAGCCGACCAGATCTGATCGCTGAACTGCCCAGAGAGGCGGCTGACCGTGAGAGACTCACGACGCTTCGCGTACCGGGTGCGACAAGGAGGACGTTCTCGTGGCTCAGTGTTTCTGTGGATGTGGCCGGAAGGTCAAGTTCGGCATGCGCGCCGTCAACAAGCGCGGAGCGATCATCCGTGCCGACGTGGCTGTCGTAGAACGGCTCGTAGAGCGTGGCATGAAGTCGCCCAACAGTGAGGCGTTCGTCCACGACGGCCTTCTGATGTGCGCCGATCTTGCCGAGGCAGTGCATGCCGGTGTCAATCCCGGACCGGTGCTCCAGGAGCAAACGGCCGGCTTCATGGCCTTCGCGCGGCAGAACTTCAGCGAACCCGTCCTCGGGCGCAACCTCCGTGAGGCCGGTCTGTCCGTCGACCAAGCGGTAGCTGAGATTGGTGCTGGGACGCTTGACCCGTTCGAGAATGTCGACTACCCGTTCAAGGAAGCGCCCTATGACGACGCCGATGCCGAGAAGTTGGCAACGACTTCGCCCGACCTCGGGGAGGATTTCGTCGTCATCCCCCATGACGAGGCACAGCGAATCGCGCACGAGATCGCGGACAAGGCTGCCGCAATGTTCGAAGAACTCGCGCCACCTCCCGACGAAGTCCTGAGCATTCTGCAAATCGGCCTGCTCGGGGTGCTCAACGTTCAAGGGCGCGACCCCGACGACGTGCAGCCCGATGCCCTTCTCGTGGGCCAGACGATCGCGCGTATGGGCTTCAACGTCCGCATGCTTGAGTTCGAGGGCTACAACAGCGCACGCGAAGCCGATCTCGACTTCCTGCACGTCTTCCAAGAATGGGCCGAAGATCCTGAGTTTGGCGGCCCCGGCATGGACCTCACGATCACCGAAGCGGCAGCTCAAATCGCATCCGCCGAAACCCTCGACGCCGACCCTGACGACTCAGCGGCGTTCCTGTGGCGCGTTCCTGGTCTCGGGGGCGCTATCCGCACACTCGCTGCCCAGCGGTGCGTCCTGGCCGCCACGATCATCGATGAGTCAGGCGACCGCCGCAGCTGGGAGCACGTCAACAGCGAAGACCTGCTCCGCACCTGGATCTTCGGATTCGCCGTCCGCTACATGGTCGAGCTTCTCAACGACGGCGAGCGCATGCACTGACCGCCGGCACGCTCCTCAAAGAACACCGGGGCACTCGGCGTCCCGCCGGCACAGCTCCTCGCCGCGATCGACTGACGCGGCATCCCTAGCGGGGAGATCTCATCCCCACCATCTGTCCTGTGGCCGTTCGGCTTCCACCAGTCTGCGCAAGGCGTTGTCGCGCCGGATCGCTGCGGCTCTCGCAAGCTCTCCCACTCCAGCCCGGATCTCCCGCTCATCGACGCTTCCTGCGAGTGCCAGCAGCATGTTCGCAACGCTCTCGCGGGCGTCTCTCGGGCTGCTGAACCATGCGTTCGGGTTCGTGAATCTGCCCGCCGCCGCCGGCCCCAACGCGAGCCGAATGTACTCAGCCGTCCGTCTGGTCCAATCCTCCATCTCGGCTATGCCCCGCTGCCACGCGAACACGCCGGGCCGCGACGTCGCAACGTTCAGCTCTTCCCATGCCGCCACCAGCTCGGCCTCGACCACGCTCGCCACGCCACGATGGTCGCTCTCCCGTTGCAGAGCCAGCCCGGCCAGCACCGACAACACGAGCAGCACACCAAGCACGCCCGCAAGCGCCCACGCAGGCCCGACCGCGACACCGAGAATCGTCGGGCTTGCGATCAACGCGATCGCAGCGACGACCCACTGCACGACCGTCTGGACGTCGCCCGCGAGGGAAAGAGGTCGCCCAAGCCGAACCAGGTAGCGCCCGACCGATCGCATGCCGACGTCTACAAGCCCGGCGAGACGCCACGCGCAGCGAATCTCTCCATGAGGTTGTCGCGCTCATCAGCAACCCGACTGAGGTCCTTCGCAGCCAACGAGATCGCGTTGCACGCCCACTGCTCGTCCCCAGCAGCCAGGTGTCTCGCGGCCTCTTCAACCGTGGCCAACAGCTTCCCTGCGTCCTTCTCCATCTCCGCGATGTATTCCGCGACGGTTGGTCCCGTGCCCATGGCAGCTCCTCCGGTCGTAGGAGGCGCGAGCCTACGCCAACCGCCGCATGCGGGATCGCAGTTCCGGCCCGACCCCGCTCCGTCCAGCAAGCCGCCCTGCCCCACCCGCTTGCATCTCCCCATACGCTCCGCGCATGCTGCCGCCCGTCTACTCCGCGATCGAGGTCCGCGACGTGCTGCTCCCCGTGCTGACGTTCGCGGGCGGGCTGATCGGTGTTCTCGTTGCCGGCCGCATGAACCGGAACACGCTCACCGCGCTCCAGAGCAGACAGGCAGCGGAAGAGAGAGCACTGCACGAGGCGCGCCGCGAAGAAGAAGCCCGAGGCGAACGACGGATGGCACTCGGCGCGGCGAAGGTGCTCAGCGAAGAACTCCGGCGTAGCGCGCTGCTGCTTGAGCTCATGAGAACCGAAGCGGGAGACCCCGGCAACCGTGCAGAACGACACGCCGAAGAGCTGCCACTCAGGATCCGCGCCGAAGACCTGGCGCTGCTCGCCCGGCACATGACCGACGACGCATGGCTCAAGCTCGCAGAAGCACGGGCACGGCTCGACCAGGAACGCTGGGACTACGAGTACTCCGACTTCCTGAACATGAACGACACGCTCGGCGCGATCGAGGACGCCCAGGGTGCGCTGCTTGACGAACTGATCCCATCGCTGTCCGAGTAGACCCACCCCCATCACCCCCAGCCGGCGGACCTCTCCCATTCACCCCCACCTCGCCTCACGGCGCTGCGAAATACAGCGAAAACGCCTGTGAAGCTGCGAGACTGGTCGTGATGAGAGGTCGCCGCCCGAAGAGCGTTGAGGTCAAGCTCCGCGAGGGCAACGTCGGCAGACGCACCCAGCCGGTGATGCTGGTGTCGGGTCGTCCGATGCCCGAGGAGCTGGTCGACCCGCCCGAGCACCTGCCGAAGGACGCGCAGGAGTTCTGGCGGGAAGTCGTCCCGCAGCTCGCGAGCATCGGGATGGTCGACCGGATCGACAAGGTCGTGTTGGAGCTGCTCTGCACCCAGTACGCCCGAGCCCGCCAGGCTCAGCGTGTAGTGACCGAAGATGGGCACTTCGCCCTCGGTGCTGCTGGCCAAATCAAGGAGCACCCGGCCGTGAAGATCGAGCGTGAGGCGACGATCGTCTTCCTCCGCCTCTGCGAGCAGGTCGGCATCGGCCCGGTCGCCCGCGCACGCCTCGGGCTGGCGAGCCTCCACGGCCGGGCGCTGGCGAACGAGATGGACTCGGCGTTCGGCCCGGTGCATCTGACGCCAGTCGGCCAGGGCTGACCGTCAGCGGCGATTGGGCGTGAGACAGCAGCGCGCCATGCCCGGCACGTTTCTCGCTTGACGCTGGGCGGCGGCGCCCTTCAGGATGCCTTCCCCCGAGGAGGAGAGACATGCCGCGACAGGACACCATCCAGCAGATCATCGCCACGTACGGGCGGCTGGCCAGCGAGGCGCACTACCGGCCAATGGCGCCGAGCGACGGTCTCGGCAACATCACCGTCCCAGAGGAAGAACTCGACCTCGAAGCCGAGGCAACCGACTACATGCAGCGCTGGGACGACGAGGAGGACAACGGCAGGTTCTACATCGGGACCTGCAACTTCGAGACGCGGCCCGCGACGATCTTCGCCGTGGAAGCTGCCCGCATGCTGTGCGCCACAGAGGACGACACCGCCCTCCGCCTTCTGCGCATGGCTGTCGCCGAACTGGAAGCACAGCAGGACGAGTAGGCGGCGCGATGGCCGATCCCGCGACCATCCTGGTCGTCGCCGGGGGACTGTGCGAGGCGACCGGCATCGGCATCGCGTTCTACGAACTTGCGCTGATCCGTAGCCATGAGTTCGGGGTTGCCCTGCCCTGGGCGAGAAGGCGCTTGGAACACCGCGACGGACACGCAAACCGGGCCGGGTTCGGTGCCAGCCCGGCCGGTTACAGCGTGCCAGCGCGAGAGCATGTGCGCCGTCGAGTGAGCATTGAGGACGAGATGCAGTGGGGTCGAGACCTCAACACCGCCGTCGACCGAACCATGCGCGAGATCACGGAACAGTCCCAACGGGATGACGCACGCATGAAGGCCGAACTCCAGGCCGAGCGCGCTCGAGAAGAGATGAGGCGGAAAGCCATTCTCCGACCCTCGCTCCAGCGCCAAGGGATCGGACTCGTGCTCGTCCTCATCGGACTTGTGCTGGGCACGATCGGCGGCCTGCTGTAGCCGCGGCCGGCTATGGCTCGCCGCTACTCCACGAGCAGCAGATCGTCGGGCGACACGCCCCGCTCGGCGAGCCGATCCCGGCGCTGCTCGACGCGGTATCGGTCGCGTGCCCACGCTGCGGTGCACGGTTTGCATTCGGAGCGCACGTAGCCTCGGCTGGCGGTGAACTCCTCGATCGCCTTCGTCTCGCCGCACCACGAGCACCGCTTGTCGATCGCGGCCGGCGCTCTTGGCCGGTGCGCTCTCCCGTAGGCGCATTGCACGCTCCGCACCGCCGCTCACGACCACCGGCCGACCGACGGCTGGTGGGGAATTGGTCCAGCGGCTTCGTCTCGCCGCAGACACGGCACACACGGGCCGCCTCGACAGGCACAGTCATGCTCATGGCCGGGATCGTCGCCGTGCGGCTGGACGGACAACCCTCTGTGCGTCTCGGCGCTGAGACACGGCGAGAACCTGACCACAATTCACGACTCCTGGCCACGTTAGTTCAACGACGTCGAGATCGAGCTAGAGGAGCTGCGCGGAGGCGAAAATCGTAGGACCAAGTGCCGGTTCAGACGTCGAGCCAATCGAACCTGCCCACAACAACAAACACTGCTCCGAGATATGGCCAGGTTCGCCGTCCCGACCGACGCGCCGCGTAGCCTCGATCGTGTCGTACGGCAGGAGGGCGTCGCCGCGGATCAGAGGGCGGCGCCCTCCGTCTACATCCGGCGAGCTGGGTACAGTCAGCAGCGAGCGGGTCGGTCCCCAACCTTCTCCTGCTCGCTGTGCCAGACGATCCTGCGTCGTCTCCTTGTGTCGAAGCCCGCCCCGCTCTCCTCAGTGTCGGGGCGGGTTTCTTCATGTGTCCGGCATGCCGGCTACGGTCTCCGGTAACCCAGCCCTCACGGGGACCGAGCGGTCTGGGACGAACACTGAGGAGCAGTACCGATGCAGCACCAGGCGCTTGTCGCCGAGCAGCACAGCAACTCTCACCCCGGCGACGACGTGCTGATCGCCGAGGCGGTCGCAGACATCGCTGGCGATCCGGAGCTTCGTCGGCTCCAACGGCAGTGCATGCAGCGGGCGAGCATCGATCCGCGATCGTGGGAGGCAGCCGTCATGCGCGGCGGCACGAGACGTGGAGCGCGCGCAACCAGAGCGGCCCGAACTTCGTCACGACCACGAGGAGCCGGACGGCCGGCTCCCCGACGTCGCGTCACCCGCTCTTCGTCGTCCAGCAGCGACGACGACGGCCCAGCAGAACCAGCACCAGCTCTCACCCCGACAGCGCGCGCTGATGCTCAGCGAGTGCTCGACCGAGCCGCCCGCCGCATCCTGGCCGAGCGGCTGGAGCGACAGCCATGACGGGTGTCAACACCGCGCTGGAGCTTCACCAGCGCGGCTTCTGGCTGATCCCGTTGGCGGCCGGCAGCAAGACGCCGAACTTCCGGGTGCTCAACGCTGTGTACGACGGCACCGCCGGATGGGGTGGTCTCACCGACCGTCGCGCGAGCGTCCCCGAGATCACGGCGTGGTTCGAGCACGACCCGAGAACGAACGTCGGGATCGTCGTCACGGACGGCATGGTCGTGGTCGACGTTGACGACCCCAGCCGCTTCGACCACCACCACCCGCCCACACCGACCGTCCGCACCCGGCGCGGATTCCACCTCTACTTCGCCGGCCGCCACGCCGGGGTCGCGAAGACCGCGTGGGGCGAGGTCCGGGGCACTGGCTCGTACGTCGTCGCCCCGCCGAGCGTCGTGGACGGCCATACCTACGAGTGGCCACTCGGTCTCGACCGGGCCGAGCTTGCACCGCTGCCCGAGTGGGCTTCGACCTCACCCCTCACTACTAGGACCAATGGTCCTAGTAGAACGTCTAGAGAGACGGGGTCCGACGAAGCGCTGACCAGAAGCGCGATGGCGGTCGCAGCAGCACTCCGATCGATGGGTCGCCCCGATGCTCTTGATCCTGCTGGTGAGCGTCAGCGCGACTTCGCGTGTCTGCTGCCTGGCCACGACGATGCACACCCGTCCGCCACGGTCTTCCGGTCTGCGAGCGGAGCGTTCCGGTATCGGTGCCGGGGATGTGGCGCGAACCTGTCGCTCGCTCGGCTGTTCGCGACCGTCACGACGGGGAGGCATGTCGCCGACGACGAGATGCGTGGCCCGACTGCCGCACGGTGGCTGAGGCGGCTGTGGCATCAGGCCGGCTTCGAACCGGTGACGATCGCGGGCAGACTGCCGCAGGGCGTTTCCGTGACGGCGATGGAGCTGGCCGCCGGCTTCCGGCTGCTGGCCGCGCTGCGAGACGACGACGAGACGATCCCGTACACCGCCTTGTTCGCGGCCGGCTGGTGCAACCTGGACCTCGAAGCGGCCAAGGCCGGCCTGAAGGAGCTGCGGGCCTGCGGGTGGCTCAGACCGACCGGCCCGAGCCGACCGGGCGTCGGCTACCTGTACGAGACGCCGTCAGAGGATCGTGCGGCCGAGTCTGGCGCCGTGGATGTTCTCCCACCAGATCGCCCGGCACCGATCGAAAGACATGACCGCGTCCCCGTTCTCCACCCAGCGAGCGAACGCGGTGACGAGCGTCAGGTGCGCGTCGCAGAGTTCCTCCCCGACGACAGCCTCGTCGTCGCAGCAAGCAGCACAGCAGCGGTTGGTCTCCATGCGATGGAGCGTACGCGCAGCGTCGGAGCGGTTGCCGGCTGTCTCGACGCCGAGACGGAAGAGTGTGGCCAGCGCTGGCGGCGCAAGCCAGGTTACTTCTTTTTCAACCCTTCCTCTCGGCCTTCGGATAGAAGTAGAGGACGACCGTCTTGCCCGCGAGGTCGGACAGGCTGACGTCGTTGCCGTCCTGGTCGGGAAGCGTGAACTGCGGAGCCTTCTCGCCGGTCTCGATCATGGGTGCCTTTCGGTCTTCGCGGATCGTCGAGGGCGGAGGATACGAGACGGCCGCGGGCGCGGCGGCCGGGCGCCCGCTACTTCAGCAGCCGCGACAAGCGGCGGTCCTTCAGCGCTCTCCCGCCGGTCTGCTCGCGCGGGCAGTAGGCGATCACGTAGTCCTCGTAGTGGACGGCCTTCAGCTCCTCGCCGCAGCGCGGGCACGGGCTGCCCTCGTGGCGGTGGACCCGCAGCGGCAGCGGCAGTCTGTCTCTCAGCGGCAGCGACAGTCTCCGCTCGTAGACCTCGAGCGCGCCGCCAAGGATCGCGACGGTCGCCGCGCGCAGGCGCTCCGCCTCCTCCTCCGAGAGGTCTCTGCCGCGCTTGAACGGCGACAGCCTCGCCTCCCACAGGATCTCGTCGACCCACGAGCGGCCGATGCCGGCGATCGTGCGCTGGTCGCGCAGCAGCGTGTGCAGCGGCCGCGGCTGCGCCAGCAGCGGCAGGAACGGCGGCGGGTCGGGCCACGCCTCCGGGCCGAGCGACGCGACCGACTCCTCGGCGTCGAGCTCCTCCGCGCGCAGCAGCTTCGCCCACGCGCGCTGCTTGGTGCCGAACTCGCGCAGCCGCAGCTCGCGGCCGTCGTCGAGCCGGACCAGCACGCGCGAGGTTCTGTCGCGCAGGCCCGCCCGTCTGTCATAGAGCTGCAGGCGGCCGGCCGACATCAAGTGGATCAGCAGCACGAGGCCGGCGTCGCTCTCGACGACCAGCTGCTTCCCGCGCCGCGAGACGCCGGTCAACGTCGAGCCGTCGAGCGCGTGCAGCGGCGGGTCGAAGGTCTTCAGCGCGTTGACGCCGGGCGCGAGCGTCGACTCGACGCGGGCGCCGGCGACCGCCTCGCCGATCAGGCGGGCGGTGATCTCGACCTCGGGCAGCTCGGGCATGCCAGCTCAGGCTAGCCGGTCGCGGGGACCGCCCCGCCCCTCCGCGGCGGCACGGGCCGTCGCGCTCTGAACGGAGGCGTTTGCAACGGGCGTCGCCGCGCCCGTATCCTCGCCTGTCGAGAGACGGTCCCCGAGAGAGGTGGAGCTGTGGCACGCAGACGGTCGGTTCGCATCCTCGCGCTGGCGCTCGCGCTGACGCTGCTGGCGGCCGCGTCGGCCTCGGCCGCCACCCAGACGGTCAAGAAGACCTTCGGCCCGATCAGAATCGGCGGCTACGAGGTCAAGCAGAACACGACCGTCGGCGTCCCCAACGCCGGCGTCGACGGCTACATCACCGACATGAAGGTGAACGTCGTCGACAGAGCCGGCAAGCCGCTGCCGATCTCGCGCATCATGCTCCACCACGTCGTCTTCCTGAACATGGGCGGCCCCGGCGATCCGCGCATGGACCGCACCTGCGGCCAGTTCACGCTGTGGAACTCGCGCGACACGCTGCCGGCGCTGGCCGAGCGCTTCTACGCCGCCGGCGAGGAGCGGGCCGAGATGCACCTGCCGCCCGGCTACGGCTACCGCGTCTCCAGCAGAGACACGTGGTTCATGGTCTGGATGCTGATGAACCACCGGCAGCAGCCCGACGAGGCGTACGTGCAGTACGAGATGACGGTCGAGACCGAGCAGCCGCTGAAGGCGGTGACGCCCTACTGGCTCGACGTCGCAAACTGCGCCGTCGACCCGATCTACAACGTCCCCGGCAACGGCCGGCCGGGCACCGTCCACAGACGCAGCTCGGAGTTCACCGTCCGCGAGTCGGGCCGGCTGGTCGCGGGCCTCGGCCACGTCCACGGCGGCGGCCAGAGCCTGACGGTGACGCAGCCGACCTGCGAGAACCGCGAGGTGGCGCGCTTCCTGCCGACGTGGGGCTCGCGCAGACACCCCTTCTACAACGTCCGGCCGATCCTCCACGAGCCCGGCCCGATCGACGTCACGGCGATGCAGACGCCGACCGGCATCCCGGTCACGGCCGGCTCGACGCTGGCGCTGACCTCCAACTACGAGGGCTCGCTGCCGCACACGCGCGTGATGGGGATCGCGCTCGCCTACGTCGCGCCCGACGAGGCCGTCACCGACCCGTGCGGCGCGCTCCCGGGCGACATCACGTACTCGAAGCGGCCGGCCGGCCGCAGCGCCCCGCCGCGCTTCACCGTCCCGCTGACCGGGATCGATCCCGACACCGGCAGAGCGGTGACGATCAAGGCGCCGCCCGGCAGACGGGTCGCGCTGCGCAACGGCGCGACGGTCGACATCCGCCGCTTCGCCTTCTCGCGCCCGAACATCGCGCTCAAGAAGGGCGCGAGACTGACGTGGCGGTTCCGCGACAGAGGCGAGATCCACAACGTCACGCTCGCCTCCGGCCCGATCGGCTTCGGCTCGGACAACAAGGACAGAGGCAGCTTCTCGCAGCGCTTCACCAAGCGCGGCACCTACCGCATCTTCTGCGCGCTGCACCCGGTCGCGATGACCGAGTCGATCGTCGTCAAGTGACGTTCGCGCCGCCCCGCTGATCGCCCGCGGGGCGGCGCTCTGCGCGTCGAACAGGAAAGCGGTGCCGAACGCCGCAACTCACGGCCTCGACGGTGGTTAAGAAAGTCGTCACCGATGCTTGAGCGAACCGTTCCGAACCCGTTATGGCGGCTTAACGGCCGCCGAGAAGACTGGCGGACATGATGACCGAGATCCTTCTGATCGCCGGGCCGGAGGGACATGACGAGGAGCTCGTCGCCTCCGCCGCCGCACACCATCCGCATCATGTGACCGTGCTGATCGAGGCCGGCGATCCGGCCTGGTCGTGGAGCGAGACGAACGTCGCCCGCCGGCGCCGCCACCGCCTCGCGAAGCTGCTGACCGCGACCGAGCTGACCACCGGCGCCGCCGTCGTCGGCCTCGTCGGCGACCCCGCCCACCTCGAGCTCGGCGGCTTCGACGCGATCGTCGACAGCCGCAACCTCCTCACCGCAGCCTGACCTTCCGCGTCCCCCCGCGACCGGCGCCGTCCGCGGCGCCGGTCGCTTCGGCGCGTCCGCCGGAGACGGCCCGCTCGCCGGCGCCAGCGGGGCGCCCGGCGCCACGGGTCCCGGCGCCGGGCGACCGACTAGCATCAGCCGGCCATGTCGACCCGCCGTGCCGCCGAGGACCGTCGCCGCCGTCCCGCCCCGCAGAGAAGACCGGTCCTCTCCCCAGGCGCACGGATCGCGATCGGCGCGGTCGTCGCGCTGATCGTGCTCGTCCTGCTGGTGCGCGGCTGCGGTGACGGCAGCCTCAGCGCTGACGAGCTGCGCAGCCAGGCGGGCGAGATCTGCGCGAGCGCCAACGCGGTGACCGACAGAGTCGCCGTGCCCAACGCCCCCAGCGGCGGCGAGCGCTTCCTCAGAGAGGGGCTCGCGCAGCTGCGCCCGGCGAGCGCGAGACTGGCCGCGCTGAAGGCGCCCGAGCAGCTGCGCGACCGCTACGAGCGCGCCGTCGCGCTGACCCGTCAAGAGGTGAGGCTGATCGACGACACGACGAGAGCGATCGCCGGCGGCGAGGACGTGATCGACGCCTTCGCGGCGCTCCAGGCGCAGCTCGCGCCGGTCCTCAACGAGGCCAACGCCGCCTGGCGGACGCTCGAGATCCCCGCCTGCGTCCGCCGCTGACCGCGTCCCCCGCCCACGCCGGCACGGCTCCGCGCGGCGGAGCGCGCCTCCGTCGAAGGTCGGAGCCGCATCCCACCAACTGCGGTCGCGCGTTCGCGGCATCTGCCCGATCGTCCTCCGCATGTTCCGACGCCACCGCCTCGCGGCCGCGGCCGCGCTCGCCGCGCTGCCGCTGCTGATCCCCGCCGCGGCACCCGCCGCCAAGAAGAAGCCCGCCAAGCCCAAGCCGGCCGCCACCGCCCGCTTCGAGGTGCTCAGAGTCGACATCAGAGGCGAGCGCACCTCGCGCTACGACGAGGGTGAGACCGTCTACGACTACAGGGGGATCGCCCGCTACGAGACCTCGGTCGACAATGACGCCGCGCTCGTGATCCCGCCGCCTGCGAAGCGCAGGCTGCCGACCACGGTCGTGATCAGAGGCCTCGAGTACAACGGGCTCAGCGACGCGAAGATCACGACGCTGACCGGCGTCGACGACTGCTCGATGGAGGCCGAGGGGGCGTGGGCGCCGGAGAGCCTGCCGATCGTCGTCGCGTTCAGAGGGCAGCAGATGCACGTCAACTGGCAGCTCGTCGCGCCGGGGATCAGATGCCCGGCGGACGCGCTGGAATGGTCGATCCCGCAGACGCAGCCGAGAGCCCTGCTGCGCACCTACAAGCTGTCGAGCCTGCTGAAGGTGCGGCGCGGCCGCCAGACGAGACTGCCGGTGAAGATCGCCGCGAAGTGGAACCACTCCGGGAGCGCGGAGTCGGTCAGATGGAGCGGCTACGTGCAGCTGAAGCGGCTGCGCTGAGCCGGCTCCGGGCGCGCCCGTCGCGGGCGCGCCCCGCCCCGCGTGCTCAGTCGCGCTTGCCGCGCCCGTACAGCAGCTTCGTCAGCTTCCCGATCAGCCCCGTCACCCGCCTGCTGTACGGGAACATGTGCGGGTCTCTCTTGCCCGCCAGCCGGGTGACCAGCAGCGTCTGCTGCTTGGTGTACTTGCGGATGCCGGCGGCGCCGTGGCGGGTGCCGAGGCCGGAGGTCTTCCAGCCGCCCATCGGCAGCTCCAGCGCCGTGTAGTTGACCTGCGCGTCGTTGACGCAGACGGCGCCGGCCTCGACGCGCCGGGCGAGCGCCTCGCCGCGGCGGGTGTCCTTCGTCCACACCGAGGCCTGCAGGCCGTACGGCGAGTCGTTGGCGAGCCGCAGCGCCTCCTCGGCGTCGCCGACCTTCATGATCGGCAGCGTCGGGCCGAAGGTCTCCTCGGTCATGCACGACATCGTGTGGTCGACGTCGACGAGCACGGTCGGCTCGTAGAACATCCCCGGTCCGGCGGCCGCTCTGCCGCCGGTCAGCACGCGCGCACCCTTGTCGACGGCGTCTCTGACGTGCGCGTCGATGATGTCGAGCTGCGGCGGGAAGGTGACGGCGCCGACGTCGACGGAGCCGGGACCGGACGAGCGGCCCTGGCGCAGCGCCCTCACCTTGTCGGTCACCTTCGCGACGAACTGGTCGTAGACCGGCGCCTCGACGTAGACCCGCTCGATCGAGATGCAGACCTGGCCGCCGTTGTTCATCGAGTAGTAGGCGGCGGCGTTGGCGGCGCGCTCGAGGTCGGCGTCGGCGAGCACGATCATCGGGTCCTTGCCGCCGAGCTCGAGGCCGACCGGCGTCAGCGTCCGCGCCGCCCGCTCCATCACCTTCCTGCCGGTCTTGGTCGAGCCGGTGAACATGATGAAGTCGACCTCGTCGATCAGCGCGGCGCCGGTCGCGCCGTCGCCGGTGGCGACCTGGAAGACGCCGTCGGGCAGGCCGCAGGCGCGCAGGCCCTCGGCCATCAGCAGCGAGGTCAGCGGCGTCACCTCGCTCGGCTTGAGGATCACCGCGTTGCCGGCCGCGAGCGCCGGGATGCAGTCGCCGAAGGAGTTCGTGAGCGGGAAGTTCCACGGGCCGATCACGCCGACGACGCCGACCGGCGCGTAGCGGACGACCAGCCGCTTGCCCTTGACGAGCGGATTGGCCGACTTCATCGGCTCGTCCGCGAGGAACTTCGGCGCCTCCTTGGCCCAGAAGCCGAAGGCGGCGGCGGCGTACATGATCTCGGCGAGCTGGGCGTCCTCGTAGGTCTTGCCGGTCTCCGAGACGATCGTCTCGATGATCCGGTCGGCGTTGTCGGTGACCCACTTCTGCGCCCGCCGCAGCACGCGGCCGCGCTCCTCGAAGCCGATCGCGTCCCACGCCGGCTGCGCCGCGCGCGCTCTGGCGACGAGCGCCTTCACCTCGTCGGCCGACAGCGTCGGAACCGTCGTGATCGTCTGTCCCGTCGCCGGGTTCTCGACCGGGATGCCGGTGCCGTTCTGCTCGGCCGCCGGCGCCTGCTCGACACTCGCCATGTCCCACTCCTTCTCGGTGCGGTCGCTCGTCCTCTGCGCTCCACCCTACCGGAGCGAAGGCCGTCGACTGGCCAGCTGGCCAGTGCTCAGCGCGCGAGCGTCAGGCGGCCGAAGGCGCCGGCGCGGGGGATCACCTCGTCGGCGCCGGTCTTCAGCCAGCTCTCGAGCAGCGACGCGTAGACCGTGCGGAAGTCGACCGTCACGCGCAGGTTGTCGTCGCGGTCGAGCTGCGTGAGGCTCGGGTAGTCGGTCAGGATGCCGGGCGCTGCGCGCGTCCCCTGGACCCACGCGATGCCGCCGGCGCCGTGGTCGGTGCCGGCCGACTCGTTGCCCTTCGGCCGGCGGCCGAACTCCGACCAGACGAGCGTCAGCACGCGGTCGGCGACGCCGCGCGCCTCCAGGTCGGCCTGGAAGGCGGCGAGCGAGCGCGACAGCGATCCGAACGCGCTCGCGAGGTCGTCGGGCTGGTTGTCGTGGGTGTCGTACTCGCCGTCGGCCTGGACCGCCGCGACGCGCACGCCGAGCGGCTGCGCGATCAGCGCCGCCAGCCGCGACAGCCGCTCGCCGAAGCGGTCGTCCTCCGGGTAGGGCACCGGCGGCGCGAGCGGGTCGACGCCGTCGTGCTCGGCGTACGGCGCGAGCCGATCGCCGACGCGCTTGGCCAGGCGCGCCGCGTCGCGCACCGCGGCCGGGCCGGCGCGGCGGTCGCGGCCGCGGGAGAGCTCCTCCCACGCCGCCAGCATCCGGCCGCGCACCTTGTCCTCCAGCCCCCAGATGTCGAGCGCGACCTCGCGCGGCGACTCCAGCGCCGCGACCGGCGCGCTCGCCGTCGCCAGCACCGGCGACAGCGTCGAGCCGAGCGTCAGCCCCTGCAGCGGGTTGTCGCGCGAGCCGTGGCGGTCGAGCCAGCGGCCGAGCCAGCCGGGGGCGGCGCGATCGGTGATCAGGCCGGTCTCCCAGAAGTGGCGGGAGTGGAAGTGCGAGAGGTCGGGGTTGGCGTAGTCGATCCCCGGCAGGAAGCCGACCTTGCCGGCGTCGAACAGGCCCTTCACGCCGCCGCCGACGCCCTCCGTCAACGCCGGGTGGATCGCGAGGCCGGTCGCGCCCAGCAGCGGCGGGTCGGCGATCTTCGTGCCGGGACGCAGGTCGGCGTAGCGGCCGTAGTCGCCGACCGGGATCAGCGTGTCGAGCAGGTCGGCGCCGCCGGGCAGGAAGACCGTCACGAGCACCGGCGCGCCGGGCGCGCCGGCCGCCTGCGCCGCGGCCGCCTCGAGCACCGCCGCCGGCCCCATCGCGCGCTGGGTCCAGATCGCCAGCGCGCCGCCGAGGCCGGCGCCGACGAGCTGGCGGCGGGTGAGGCGGGCGCCGCCCTCGCGCAGCCACCGCTCGCGCGTCGCCGCGCTCGTCTGGCGGAAGTCGTCGCAGCCCCTGTGGACGGAGCGGGCCATCAGCAGAGCTGCGCCTCCGGGCGGGCGATCAGCAGGTGGCGCAGCGTCTGCTGCAGCGACTCGGCGCGCCAGTCGGCCTCCGCGCGCCACGAGCGCGGGATGTCGTCGAACCAGCGGCGCGCCAATCTCGTCAGCGCGCGGCGCGTCTGCGCCGAGACCGGCGGCGAGCCGACGGCGGCGATCGCCAGCTCGACCGCCCGCTGCGGCGGCAGGGTCGCCTTGTAGGCGCCCTTGCGGACCCTCGGCGAGCCGTACGCGACGAGGTAGTTGGCGAACGCGAACCGCTGGCGCATCGCGTTCGACGACATCCACTCCGCGCCCCAATCCCAGCCGGCGACCGAGGGCGGGCGGAACAGCTGCTGACCCATCGACGGCAGCAGCCACACCGGGTAGTCGTGGGTGATCGGGGTGCCGGTGGTGCGCAGCGCGCCGGCGACGTAGACGACCGGCCACTTGACGAGGTCGCCGTCGCCGAGGTCGCGGTAGAGCGCCGGGTGCTCGAGGATCTGCCGCACGACCGGCTTGATCCGCAGGCCCGAGCGGCGGTAGGTGCGCGCGAGGCCGCGCACGGTCGCGGCGCTCGGCGGCGTCGCGACGAAGAAGCGCCACAGCTTCTCGACCAGGAACGGCGCGTGGCGGGGGTGGTCGCAGACGAGGTCGAGCACGTCGTCGACGCCGAACCGTCCCTGTCTGCCGAGGATCTGCTTGACGCCGCCGTCGTGCCGCTCGGAGTCGTATCTGATCCACTCCAGGCCGTTGCGGCCCCACTTCGAGCGGAAGCCCGTGAGCGCGCGCGACGCCTCGCGCACGTCGCGCTCGGTGTAGCCCCTGCCGAGCGTGAACAGCTCCATCAGCTCGCGCGCGTAGTTCTCGTTCGGGTGCTCCTTCGTCGAGTCGGCCAGCGACAGCCACAGCTGCATCGCCGGGTCGCGCGTGACGTCGCGCAGCAGCGGCCGGAAGGCGCCGAGCGCGTGGCGGCGGAAGAGGCGGTTCTGGGCCAGCATCAGCGGCGTGTCCTGCTCGGCCGTCGCGAAGTGGTCGTGCCAGAAGAGCGTCATCTTCTCGACCAGCGGCCGGTTGCCGCGGACCATCCGGTCCAGCCACCACAGCACGTCGTGGCCCCACTCGTTGACGGGGTCGAGCGGCCGTCCGTCGACGCGCGGCGCCGGGCCGGTCAGGCGCGTGCCGCCGGGCGGGCCGTCGACGATCCAGTCGAGCGTCGCGGCGCGCCCGCGCCGGGCCCATCTGCGCGCCTCCGCGGCCGTGGCGCCGAAGCCGGCGCGCCAGAAGAGGCGGTGGACGTGGGCCTCCGTCCAGCCGCCGCGGTTGCGCGACGGCCGGCTCGCGGCCTTGCGTCTCGCGGCTCTCCTGCGCGGCGCGCGGCGCCGTCTCGCCATCAGCGCACGACCTTCAGCGTCGCGCGCATGCCGCGGCGCGCGTGGTCGGCGACGTCGCAGCTGAGCCGATAGCCGCCGCGGCCGAGCCGGATCGACAGGACCGCGCGGCCGCCCGGTCTCACCTCGGGCGTGCGGCCGCGGATCCGGCCGCGCCGGTCGCGGACGACGAGGTCGTGGGCGTCCTCGCCGTAGTTGGTCAGGTTGAAGCGGACCTCGCCGACCCGCACGCGCGGCCGGTAGACCGACAGGCGGAACTCGCGCGCGCCGACGCCGACGGCGGTCGAGCGCTTCGGGCGCGGCTTGCCGCGCCGGGCGGTGGCAGCGGCGGTGAAGTGCGCGGTGGCGGGGCGCGCGGCGGGCGCGAGCGGGCGCGGGGCGGGCGGGAGCGGGCGCGCGGCGGGCGCCGGCGCCGCGGTCACCGACCCGCTCGTCGCTGCGGCCGCGGGCGCGCCGGGCGCGCCCGCACCCCTCACCGCGACCGCCGCCGCGACGGCGAGCGCGCAGGCGGCGACGAGCGGGGTGCGGCGCGTCCTCTGCTGCATCGGCGTCAGTTTCGACGCGCCGGCGGACGTTCCCGCTGCTGCTAGCTGAGCTCGACTCTGTCGATGCCGGCCGGCTCGACCGGGCGATCGCGCGCGTCGGTCTCGCTGCCCTCGATCGCGTCGACCGCCTCCATGCCGTCGACGACCTTGCCGAAGACGGTGTGTCTGCCGTCGAGCCACGGCGCCGCGTCGGTCGTCACGAGGAAGAACTGCGAGCCGTTCGTGTTCGGGCCGGCGTTCGCCATCGCGAGCGCCCCGCGGACGACCTTGTGGTCGTTGATCTCGTCCTCGAAGGTGTAGCCGGGGCCGCCGGTGCCGGTGCCGAGCGGGCAGCCGCCCTGGATCATGAAGTCCTTGATGACGCGGTGGAAGGTGAGCCCGTCGTAGAAGCCGTCGGCGGCGAGTCTGCGGAAGTTCTCGACCGTCTTGGGGGCGTCGTCGTCGAAGAACTCGATCTCGATCGCGCCGTGCGTGGTGTGCAGCGTGGCCTTGGACATGGGGCTCCTCCGGGGGATGGGGGCGGACGGGTGGTGGGTCCTGGACCCGACCCTAGCGACCCGCGCCGCCGGCCGGCCGTCAGCCGCCCAGCAGCGCTTCGAGCCGGTCGAGGAACGGCAGCTGGGCCGGCAGCAGCTTCTCGCGCGCCTGCGCGAGCTCGAACCAGCCGGCGCGGTCGACCTCCGGGAAGGCCTGGCGTCGGCCCGAGCGCGGCGGCCACTCCAACTCGAAGGTGTTGGAGACGATCGCGGCGGGGTCGAGGTCGCCCGCGACCGCCCACGCGGTGACGCGCTTGCCGCCCTTCTGCCTCACCTCGCCGAGCGGCCGCACCGCGTCGGCGCCGCCGTCGTCGGGCAGCTCCACTCCCAGCTCCTCCGCGAACTCGCGCCGCGCCGCCGCCAGCGGCTCCTCGTCGTCGCCGTGCTCGCCCTTCGGGATCGACCACGCGCCGGCGTCCTTCCGCGCCCAGAACGGCCCGCCCGGATGGACGAGCAGCACCTCTGCCGCGCCGTCGGCGCCGCGGCGGTGGAGGACGATCCCGGCGCTCCGTCTCGGCATGCCGCCGAGGCTAAGCGATCGGGCCGCCGGGCGCGCGTCTGCGCAGCCGAGCGCGCCGTTCGTGACGACACCACAAATTCACTGTAAATTCCCACACGCATCCGTCCAATTCAGCGTCGCGCTCGCGAACGCTGGGCGGATGAAGTACCGTGAGATCCTCAAGCAGCTGAGACGGGACGGGTGGGTGGTCGTGACGATCCGGGGCAGCCATCGGCAGTTGAAGCATCCGACGAAGCCGGGCAAGGTGACGGTGCCAGGCCGCCCCGGCGACGACGTCCCTCCGAAGATGTTGAAGAGCATCCGCCGGCAGGCCGGCTGGGAGGTTTGAATGGAGCAGATCCGAGAGCACTACGTCGAGGTCCTCGGCTATGCCGTCCTGATCGAGGAGGGGGAGCGAAACTGCGGCGCCCACGTCCCCGATCTCCCCGGCTGCTACGGCCTCGCCAGAACCGTCGAGGAGATCGTCGCCCAGATGGAGGTCGGCATCCCCTTCCACATCGAGGGGCTGGAGGCGGACGGCGATCCGGTGCCGCCGCCGACGACGACCGTCGAGATGCTCGCCGCCTAGCGGGAGCGGCGAGCGGAGGAAGCAGGTAGGCGCGCGCCCGGATGGCGCACGCCCGTCGGTTGCTCAGCGGGCCGCCGCGGCGCGCGGCTGGCCACGGCCGGCCCGCTACTCGCGGACCGGCTCGAGGCGGAGGCGGTGGCCGTCGACGTCGGTGCCGTCGACGCGGTCGACGACGCGGGCGGCGTCGGCGGCCGGCACGTCGAGGAAGGCGAAGCGGCTCAGCACGCGCACGTTGCGGACCTTCTCGCCGTCGATGCCGGCGGCTGAGGTGATCGCGTGGATCAGGTCCTTCGGCTCGATCCCGTCGTCGAGGCCGCCCGCGATCACGAGGCGGGTCCGCTCGCCGGGCCGGCCGTCGCGCGCGGCGCGGTCGCCGTTGGTCGTGACCGCCTCGTCGTGCGGCTTGGACTCGTGGCGCTTGGGCTTGACCTCGACCTTCAGGGTGCCGACTCTGGCGCCCTCGGTCCACGGCGCCATCGGCGTGGAGGTGTGGCGCTCGATCGCCTCGATGTCGCGCTTCTGCTTCGGCTCGAAGAAGGTGATCGCGCGGCCCGAGCGGCCGATGCGGCCGGTGCGGCCGATGCGGTGGACGTAGACGTCGGGCGAGGTCGGCACGTCGAAGTTGATCACGTGGGTCACCGACGAGATGTCGAGGCCGCGGGCGGCGACGTCGGTCGCGACGAGGATCGGCACGCGCCCGCCCTTGAAGCCGAGCATGACGCCGTCGCGCGCGCCCTGGCTCATGTCGCCGTGGAGCGCCTTCACGTTCATGCCGCGGTCGCGCATCGTGCGGTAGAGCTGGTCGCAGCGGATCTTCGTGCGGACGAAGACGATCGCCTGGTCGGGCCGCTCGGCCTGCAGCACTCTCACGAGCGCGTCGGCCTTGTCGCGCGGGGCGACCTCGAGCGAGAACTGCTCGACCGTGTCGACGGTCAGCGTCTTCGCTCTCACCTTCACGTGCGCCGGGTCGTAGAGGTAGCGCTGCGAGAGCTTTCTGATCTCCGGCGGCATCGTCGCGCTGAAGAGCGCCGTCTGGCGGCTGCCGGGGGTCAGCGCGATGATCTTCTCGACGTCCTCGAGGAAGCCGAGGTCGAGCATCTCGTCGGCCTCGTCGAGCACGACGAAGCGGCAGCCGGTCAGCATCAGCGAGTGGCGCGAGATCAGGTCCTTCACGCGGCCGACGGTGCCGACGACGACGTGGCCGCCGGCGCGCAGCTGGGCCTGCTGGGAGCGGATCGGCGCGCCGCCGAAGACGGCGACGACGTCGACGCCCTTGCGCGCGCCGTAGGAGCGCAGCGCCTGCGTCACCTGGATGCAGAGCTCGCGCGTCGGCGTCAGCACGAGCGCCTGGACGTCTCTGTCGGCCGGGTCGACGTACTCGATCAGCGGGAGGCCGAACGCCGCGGTCTTGCCGGAGCCCGTCTGCGCCTGCCCGATCATGTCCCGCCCCTCCAGCAGGGCGGGGATCGACTGCTCTTGGATGGGGCTGGGGTTCTCGTAGCCGACGTCGCGCAGGGCTTCGAGCACCGGCGCGGAAAGGCCGAGTTCGGCGAATGTAGTCACGTTGCTCTCAGATTAGACGTGTCACGCGCGCAAGGCTGTGCGGTAGGGCACGTAGGGGTCTCACGCGCGGGGGTCGAGCAGCAGCTTGCCGGTCGTCCGCCGCTGCGCCAGGTCGGTCTGCGCCCGCGCCGCATCCGCGAGCGGGTAGGTGGCGCCGACGACGACCCGCAGCTCGCCGCGGGCGGCGCGCGCGAAGAGGTCGTCGAGCGCCGCGGCGACCATCTCGGGCCGCTCGAGGCAGTGGTTGAACCAGAAGCCGGCGACCGTGCGCGAGCTCTTCAGCAGCCTGCCGGTGCGCAGCTCGTTCTGCTCGCGCGTCGCGATCCCGTACGCGACGATCCGGCCGAACGGCGCGAGCGCGGCGAAGGAGGCGTCGAAGACGGCGCCCCCGGCCATGTCGAAGACGACGTCGACCGCGCTGCCGCCGTTGGCCTCCAGCAGCCGCTCGGTCAGCCCCTCCGGCGCGCCGTCGATCGCGACGTCGGCGCCCAGCTCCAGCGCCAGCGCCCGCTTCTCCTCGCTGGAGGCGGTCGCGATCACGCGGCCGGCGCCGAGCAGCTTCCCGAGCTGGGTCGCGAGCGAGCCGGTCCCGCCGGCCGCCGAGTGGACGACGACCGTCTCCCGCGGCTGCACGCGCCCGGCGGTCCGGTGCAGGTGCCACGCGGTCAGGCCCTGGATCAGCAGCGCGAGCGCCGTGCCGTCGTCGATCCCGTCGGGGATCGGGAAGGTGCGGTCGGCGCGCGCGGTCGCGTACTCGGCGTAGCCGCCCTCGCCGCAGAGCGCGATCACGCGCTCGCCGGTGTCGACGCGCGTGCCGGCGACCTCGACGCCCGGGACGAGCGGCAGCGACGCCTTCGCGACGTACTGGTTGGCGCGCGTGTGCGTGTCGGCGAAGTTGAGACCGGCGCGGCTGACCTCGATCAGCACCTCGCCCTCGCCCGGCACCGGTCTGGGCAGCTCGACGAGGCGCAGCACCTCCGGTCCGCCGAACTCCAGCTGCTGGATCGCGCGCATGGCGTCGCAGGCTAGTCGAGGCCCGATCGGATGGCCGCCGATACGCTTAGCGCTCCGCGGCACGCGCCCGGCGCGGCCGCCTCGGCCCTGATCCCGACCGAAAGACCGCACCTTCTCATGTCCCTCACCGTCGTCGGCTCGATCGCGTTCGACGCCGTCACCACGCCCTTCGGCTCGCGCGAGAAGATGCTCGGCGGCGCCGCCGTCCACTTCTCCCTCGCCTCCTCGTTCTTCACCGACGTGCGCGTCGTCGGACCGGTCGGCGACGACTTCGGCGACGCCGAGTACGCGGTCCTGCGGACCCGCGGGACGAACACCGACGACGTCGAGCACGTGCCCGGCGGCGAGACCTTCTTCTGGCGCGCGCACTACGAGTACGACCTCAACACCGCGCACACCGACGACACCCGCCTCGGCGTCTTCGGGACCTTCGAGCCGAAGCTGTCGCAGGCGAGCAAGGACAGCGAGGTGCTGTTCCTCGCCAACATCCAGCCGGACGTCCAGCGCGGCGTGCGCGAGCAGTCGAACGCGAGATTCGTCGCGCTCGACTCGATGAACCTGTGGATCGAGACGGCGCGCGACTCGCTGATCAAGACGATCGAGACGGTCGACTGCGTGCTCCTCAACGACGCGGAGATCCGCCAGCTGACCGGCAAGGCCAACCTCGTCCAGGCGGCGCGCGAGATCCGCGCGCTCGGCCCGAAGGTCGTCGTCGCCAAGCAGGGCGAATACGGCGCGGCGCTGCTGACCGACGAGGGCTTCTTCGGCCTCCCCGCCTACCCGCTGGAGACGGTCAACGACCCGACCGGCGCGGGCGACTCGTTCGCCGGCGGCTTCGTCGGCTACCTCGCCGCCCACCAGGGCGAGGACCTCTCCCACCAGACGCTCTGCCGCGCGATGGCGTACGGCACGGCGATCGCCTCCTACAACGTCGAGGAGTTCGGCACCGAGCGCGTCTCGCGCCTGACGCGCGACGAGATCACCGCCCGCGTCGGCGAGCTGCAGAAGATCACGCACTTCGTCGACGCGCCGGTCGCGCTGCGGGCGTAGACCGGCCCGGGCCCGCGCGGTCGCGCGGACCCGGCTCGCCGGCTCGCGGACGGGCGGGACGGCCGCGCCGCAGGGGGCGCATGGCGCGCGCCGCGCCGCGCCGCGCGCTCAGCGGGGGCGCTGCCGCCGCTCGACGACCACCGACGCGGTCAGCAGCACCAGCCCGAGCAGCGCCAGCCCGACGCCGATCCACGCCGGCGCGGTCCAGCCGGCGTCGTGCGCGATCGCGATTCCGGCGAGCCAGGGGCCGAGCGCGTTGGCGGTGTTGAAGGCGGCGTGGTGGAGCGCGGCCGCGAGCGTCTGCGCGTCGCCCGCGACGTCCATCAGCCGCGTCTGCAGCCCCGGCCCGAGCGCGAAGCCGATCCCGAGCAGGAAGACGCCGACCGCCGCGGTCAGCGGGTGGGCCGACAGGACCGTGAACAGCACGAGCGTGGCGGTGAAGACGACGAGCGTGAGGTAGAGCGAGCGCACGAGCGCGCGGTCGAACAGCGGCCCGCTGACGAGGTTGGCCGCGACCATCCCCAGCCCCCAGACGGCCAGCACCAGCGGCACGGCGCCAGCGGACATGCCGGCATGCTCGGTCAGCGTCGGCTTGATGTAGCCGTAGACGGCGAACAGGCCGCCGAGCCCGATCGCGCCGACCGCGAGCGTCAGCCACACGAGCGGCCGCCGCAGTGCCCCGAGCTCGGTGCGGACGTCGGCGCCGCGGACCGCCGCCTCGGGGCCGAGCGCCCGCGCCATCGCGGCGACGGCGGCGAGCGCGATCGCGGCGACGAACAGGAAGGCGCTGCGCCAGCCGGTCGCCTGCCCCAGCCAGGTCGCCGCCGGCACGCCGACGACCGTCGCGACGCTCAGCCCCAGCATCACGCGCGAGACCGCCCACGCCCGCCGCGTCGGCCCGGCGGCCGCGGCGGCGACCAGCGCGGCGACGCCGAAGAAGGCGCCGTGCGGGACGCCGGCGAGGAAGCGCGACGCGACCAGCGTCGGATAGCTCGGCGCCGCCGCGCTGAGCAGGTTCCCGGCGGCGAAGGCGACCATCAGCCAGATCAACAGGCCGCGCCGCGGCAGCCGCGCGCCGGCGATCGCGAGCACCGGCGCGCCGACGACGACGCCGAGCGCGTAGGCGCTGACGACGTGGCCGGCCTGCGTGATCGAGGTGCCGAGGCTGTCGGCGATCTCGGGCAGCAGCCCCATCGGCACGAACTCGCCGACGCCGATCGCGAAGCCGCCGAGCCCCAGCGACAGCAGCCCGAGCGCGAGCGCGGAGCGGCCGGCCGCGGCGGACGGCGCGGCCGGGCTCAAGCGGGCGTCAGCTCGACCGCGGCGGCGAAGCGCTCCATGCTCGCCATCGCCTGCGCCGGGTCCAGCGACGGGATCGCGAACTGCAGCAGCAGGTCGGTGACGCCGAGCGCCTCCAGCTCCCCCACGCGCGCTGCGACCGTCTCGGCGTCGCCGACGAGCACGTACTCGTCGAGCAGCGCCCAGTCGTCGAGCGCCTCGCGCACCTCGGGCGGGTTCCCGTACGTCACGTAGCGGTCGAACATCGCCGCGATCGCGGGCAGCGCGACGGCGCGGGCGCTCTCGACGCTCTCGCCGACGTAGGCGAGCCGCGGCAGCACGAAGCCGGCCGGCTCCCTGCCGGCGTCGGCGGCGAAGCCGCGGTAGCGCTCCCACAGCTCCCGCACCGCGGGCAGCGGCGTCGTCGCGCCGGGGAAGAGCGGCGCGCCGTAGGCGACTGCCCGCCGCAGCGCGGGGTCCGACCCGCCGCCGAGCCACAGCGGCGGATGGGGTCGCTGGAGCGGCGTCGGCCGCACGACGATCTCGGGCAGGGAGATCGTCTCGCCGTCGTAGGAGAACGGCTCGCCGCTCCAGGCCGCCAGCAGCACCTCGAGCGACTCGCGGAAGCGCCTGCCGCGTCTGCGGTAGTCGGACTCCATCACCTCGAACTCGAGCTCGCGGTAGCCGGCGGCGACGCCGAGCGTGAGCCGCCCGCCGCTCAGCACGTCGACGACGGCCGCCTCCTCGGCGATCCGCACCGGGTTGTGCAGCGGCAGGATCAGCATCCCGGTCGACAGCCGCAGCGTCGTCGTCCGCATCGCGACGGCGGCGAGCACCGGCATCAGCGCCGGGCAGTAGCCGTCGTCGGTCGCGTGGTGCTCGGTGATGTTGACGTATGTGAAGCCGAGCTGTTCAGAGCGGACGATCTGGTCGAGGCCGTGGCGATAGACGCCGACGTGCCCATTCGGCTCGCCCGGAAGGGATTCGAAGCTGTGGATCGTCCCGTAGCGCATCACGCCCGGTAACATACACTGAACAGTTGTATCTGTCTGCTGCACACGATCCCCGGAGGAGACATATGAGCGGACGACTCGACGGCAAGACCTGCCTCATCACCGGCGCGGGCCGCGGCATCGGCGCCGCGATCGCGCAGCGGCTCGCCGCCGACGGCGCCGACGTCACGGTCGTCGACCTCAACGGCGAGGCCGCCGAGCGGGTCGCAGCCGGCCTCGACGGCCGCGGCCTCGGCATCGGCGCCGATGTCTCCGACCGCGCCGCCGTGGCGGACGCGATCGCCAAGACGGTCGAGCGCTTCGGCCGCCTCGACGTGATCTTCAACAACGCCGGCATCTCGCAGACGAAGCCGCTCCTCGAGGCGACCGAGGACGAGTTCATGAAGATCCAGCGGGTCAACGGCCTCGGCGTGCTGATCGGCACTCAGGAGGCGGCCAAGCAGTTCATCGCGCAGGGCGGCGGCGGCAAGATCGTCAACACCCACTCGATGGCCGGCAAGCAGGGCTTCCCGCTGTTCGCCGCCTACTGCTACTCGAAGTTCGGCGTCGTGGCGCTGACGCAGGCGGCCGCGCGCGGCCTCGCCGAGCACGGCATCACCGTCAACGCCTTCGGCCCGGGCGTCGTGCAGACGGAGCTGTGGGAGCAGCTCGACTCCGAGTTCCGCGAGCACAGACTGACCGAGCGCCCCGGCCAGGCGCTGGAGGAGTTCGGCGAGGGCATCCTGCTCGGCCGCCTCTCCAAGCCGCAGGACCTCGCCGGCGTCGCGTCGTTCCTCGCCTCCAAGGACTCCGACTACATGACCGGCCAGGCGATCCAGGTCGACGGCGGGATGGTGCTCGACTGAGCCGCTGAGCTTCACGCGCTCCGGGCCCCGCCGGCCCGGAGCGCGACCGAGTGGCGGGCAGGGGCCCGTGCAACGAGAAAAGGGCGGGCGCCTCGCGGCGCCCGCCCTTTTCGTCGCGCGAACCCCTGGCCGCGAAGCTCAGGCGGAGGAGCCCTCCGCGCCGGTGCGGAAGTCGAAGCCGGTGGTGAGGCCGGCGTCGGCGGTCACCTGGGCGCCGGTCATTCCCTTCGCCGCGTCGGAGAGCAGGAAGAGCGCGACCTTCGCGACCTCCTCCGGACGCGGGATCTCGCCGAACGGCTGGCGGTTGGCGCGCGTCGCGAGGAACTGCTCCGGGTCGGCCGCCGAGGACATGTGGCGCTCGAAGAGGCCGGCGCGCATCGGACCGGGCAGCACGCAGTTGACGTTGACGCCGTCGCGCGCGTGGTCGAGCGCGGCCGTCCGCGACAGCTGCAGCACCGCCGCCTTGGAGGCGCAGTAGGAGACCAGCTGCTGCTCGGCGTGGAGCGCGTCGATCGACGCGATCGTGACGATCGAGCCGTCTCTGGCGGCGATCATCCGCGGCAGCAGCGCCTTCATCCCGAGGACGGTGCCGATCACGTTGATCTCGTAGGTCTTGCGCCAGACGTCGAGGTCGAGGTCGAGCACGGTGCCGACCTCGAGGTAGGCGGCCGAGGTCATCAGGCCGAGGCGGCCCGTCTCCCCGGCGGCGTCGAGCGCGGCGAGGACGCGGTCCCACGTCTCCTGCACCGTCACGTCGCCCCGCACGTGCGTGTAGTTGTCGTATTCGGCGACCTCCGCGAGGTCGACGCCGATCACGCGCGTGCCGGCGGCGGCGAGCAGCTTCGCCGACACGGCGCCGAGGCCGTCGCCGCCGGTCCCGGTCACGACGACCGTCGCCGGCAGCTGGCCGGGAAGGCGGCGGTCGTCGACCGCCGCCGTCTCCGTGGTGCTCATTTAGATGTGGCCCTCCAGCGTTCTTCTCCAGTCGGGCAGGCCCTCGTAGCCGAGGTCGGCGTAGCGGTCGACGCCGGTCCAGAAGGTCACGACCTCGCAGACCTCGTCGGTGTCGTTGTAGAAGCCGTGCCACTCGTTCGGCGGGTAGATCGCCACGTCGCCCTCGTTCAGGCGGACGGGGTCGCCGTCGGACATCGACAGGCCGGAGCCTCTGACGACGTAGAAGTACTCCGCCGCGTTGTCGTGTCTGTGGACCTCGTGCGCCTTCTGCGGCGGGAAGTCGACGGTGTTGAGCACGACGCCGGAGGTGCCGGTCTGCTCCTTGTCGATCAGCCACCAGATGTGCATGCCCTCCCAGCCCTCCTGGGCCGTGATGGCGACGTCCTCGGGGACGTTTCTGCGCGAGCGGACGATCATCAGCCGACGCCCTCCGCGCAGGTGGCGAGGTTCTCTCTGACGATCACCTCGGCCGGCAGGTAGTCGTTGTGCTCCTGGTCTCTGCCGGACAGCACGTTGACGACCGCCTCGGCCGCCAGGCGGCCGTCGTCGAGCGGCGACTGCAGCACCGACGAGTACTGCTCGCCGCTTCTGATGTTGCGCAGGCCCTCCGGCTGGCAGTTGCCGCCGACGATCACGAGTCTTCTCGGGTCCAGCCCCTTGCGCTTGGCGGAGACGATCACGCCCGCGGCCATGTTGTCGGCCTGGGCGTAGACGCCGACGATGTTCTTGCCGGCGTTGGCGGTGAAGAGGCCGTCGGCGGCGGTCGTCGCCTGCGTCTGGTCCCAGTTGCCGGGCTGGTTGCCGACGATTCTGATGCCGGGCGCTCTCTCGGCGAGCGTTCTCTCGAAGCCCTCCAGGCGCTGGATCGCCGGCGGCGAGCCGGGCTGGCCGCCGACGACGAAGATGTTGCCCTCGGCTCTGCCGTTCTTCTCCTCGAGGCCTCTGATCAGGCCCTCGGCCGCCAGCTCGCCCAGGCGCGTGTCGTTGGGGCCGGTGAAGGCGTTGAAGAGGTCGCTGTATCTCTCGCCGGGCGAGGAGTTGGTGACGATGACCGGGACTCTCGCCGCCTTCATGCGGTTCAGCGACGGGATCGACGCGGTCGCGTCGGCGGGCCAGTAGGCGATCGCGTCCGGTCTCTGGGCGATCGCCTGGTTGACCTGGTCGGCCTGCTCGGCGGCGTCGTAGTTGGTGATCTTCTTCTCGACGACGAGGCCGGCTCTCTTGGCCGTCTCCTCGAACGCTCTCGTCGCGCGGGCGCAGTAGTCGCACTGCGGCGTGACGGTGAGCAGGATGACCTTCTTGCCGCTGACGTCGTCGGACGTCTGGACGGCGGCGGCGCCGCCGCCGTCGCTTCCGCCCGAGGAGCCGGACGAGTCATCCGACGAGCCGCAGGCGGCGACTCCGAACGTGACGACGGCGGCGGTCGTCAGGGCAAGCAGCGATCGGGCGACCCTGCGGGTCACCCCCTCCTCCAGGTGGAACATGTCACTCCTCGTGTGTTTGACGGGGGGAAGCGGCGTGTGCGCGGTGGGCCGGGCGAGCCGGCGCCTCAGCTCGTGGCAGGGCGCCGGATCCGTGCTCGTACGAGCTCGGCCAGGCGGGCCGGCCCGCCCGCGCTGATCGTCACCACGGCGAGCAGCAGCAGGCCGTTGGAGATCGAGATCGCGGCGTCGGATGCGCCGATGAAGCTGAGGCCGTTGTTGAGCGCGGTGAGCGTCAGCGCGCCGACGGCGACGCCGGCCATCCCGCCGATCCCGCCGGCGAGCGCGACGCCGCCAAGGATCGCGGCCGAGACCGCCTGCAGCAGCAGGTCGCCGCCGGTGGTCGGGGCGGCGCTCAGCAGCGAGAAGGCGAGCAGCGCGCCGGCGAGCGCGGCGAAGGTGCCGGAGATCGCGAACGAGACGACGACCGCGGTGCGGGTCCGCGCGCCGGCGGCCGCCGCCGCCTCGCGCGAGCTGCCCGTCGCGATGATGTCGCGGCCGAGGCGCGTGCAGCGCAGCAGCAGCCAGACCAGCACGCCGGCGGCGATCGCGACCAGCGAGCGCGGCGAGAAGATCGTGGCGATCACCTGGTCGACGTCGGCGGCGACCTGGAAGTTCTCGTAGGAGACGGTCTGCCCGCCGGCGAGGCCGTACGCGAGGCCGGTCAGCATGATCTGCGTCCCGACGGTGACGACCAGCGACGAGACGCCGAGACCGACCGTCAGCAGCCCGTTGAGGATCCCGACGCCGAGGCCGAAGGCGACCGCCACGGCGAGGCCGGCCGCGGCGCCCGAGCCGCCGGCCTTGATCGCGATGATGCCGGCGACGGCGACCATCGCGCCGACCGACAGGTCGAACTCTCCGGCGATCATCGTCACCGACAGGCCGAAGGCGACGAGGCCGAGCAGCGCGAACGCCTGCATCAGGCTGAAGAGGTTCCCCGTGTCGAGGAAGCCGGCGCGGTTGGCGCTGAAGTAGAGGACCAGCGCGAGCAGCAGCGCGATCCGCAGCAGGGACGCGCGGTTGTCGCGCGCGAGCTTGGCGATGTTCATCGACGCCTCCGGGAGGCAAGCGCGGCGAGCGCGATCGAGAGGATCACGATGGCGCCCTTGGCGACGAGTTGCAGTTCGTAGGGCTGGCCGGAGACGATCAGGATGTTCCCGACCATTCCGATGAAGACGGCGCCGAAGGCGGCGTCGATGATCGAGCCGCGGCCGCCGGTGACGAGCACGCCGCCGACGAGCACGGCCGCGATCACGTCGAAGTCGAAGGTCGCGCCCAGTCTGAGGTTGCCCTGCGAGGCCTCGGCGGCGAGCAGCGCGCCGCTGAGCGCGGCCGCCGTCGCGGCGAGCACGAACGCGAGCACGATCACGCGCCGCACGCGCAGGCCGGCCAGCTCGGCCGCCTCGCGGTTGGAGCCGGTCAGCCGCACCTCGCGTCCGAAGCGGGTCTTCTGCATCACCCAGTGGGCGACGAGCGCGACGGCGAAGAAGATCAGCACGCGCACCGGCAGCACGTCGACGATCGTGTTGTTGAGCACGTCGGCGCTGGTGCTGTCGGCGTTGACGGTCAGGCCGCCGGAGACGATCTGCCCGACGCCGAGGATCAGCGAGGCCGCCGCGATCGTGGTGACGATCGGGTTGGTGTTGAGCAGGCCGACCGCGGCGCCCTGGACGAGCCCCGCGATCGCGCCGGCGCCGAGCGTGACGACGAGGGCGAGCGGCAGTCCGAGCGACAGCGCCTTCGCGAAGACGATCGTCGAGACGGCCGTCGTCGCGCCGACCGAGAGCATGAAGTAGTTGCCCGAGATCGTCACGAACGCGGTGCCGACCGCGGCGATGCCGATCAGCGCGACCGACTGCAGCAGCGACTTGACGTTGTCGACCGTGCCGAAGCCGTCGACGGCGACGCAGGCGTAGAGCAGGATCACGAGCGCGGCGCCGCGGATCGCGAGCGTCTGCATGTCGCGCTCGCGCAGCCAGGCGGCGAAGCCCTGCTGCTCGCTCACGCGCGTGTCGGCGGCCGCGGCGGCGCCGCCGTCGGCGAGCGCCGGCCGCCTCGTCTGCAGCGGGCTCATGCCGCCACCTCCTCCTCCTGCGGGTGCAGGATGTCGCGCAGGATCGCCTGCTCGTCCAGGCCCTCGACGTCGGCGGTCCGCACGACGCGACCGCGGAACATCGTCACGACGCGGTCGCAGGCCTCGATGATCTCGACGAGGTCGGTCGAGAACAGCAGCACCGCGGCGCCGTCGTCGGCGAGCTTGCGCAGGTGGTCGTAGATCTCGGCGCGGGCGCCGACGTCGACGCCGCGGGTCGGCTCGTTGAGCACGAGCAGCTTCGGCCCGGGCGCGATCGACTTCGCCAGCGACACCTTCTGCTGGTTGCCGCCCGAGAGCTCGCCGGCGCGCGATCCGAGCCGGCGCCGGTCGATCGCCATCAGCCTGCCGAGCCGCTCGCCGAGCGAGCGCTCCTTGCCGCGCTGCAGGACGCCGCCGGGGGCGACCTCGCCGAGCACCATCGAGGAGATGTTGCGCTCGACGGTCACGTCGAGGAAGACGCCGTCCTTCGCGCGGTCGCCGGAGACGTAGGAGATGCCGTGGGCGAGCGCCTCGCGGACGCCGGGCTTGGCGACCTCCCTGCCGTCGACGACGACGCGGCCGGCGCGGTCGCGGCCGAGGCCGGCGACGGTCTTGGTGACCCAGTCGGCGCCGGAGCCGATCTGACCGGTGATGCCGACGATCTCGCCGGCGGCCAGCTCGAGGTCGAGCGGCGCGAAGCGGCCGGGCAGCGCCAGCCGCTCCAGTCTCACGCGCGCCGACCCGGTGCCGGAGGCGTGGACGCGGGCGACGCGCTCGCGCTCCTGCAGCGCTCTGCTGCCGATCATCCGCGCGACCAGCTCGTCGGTCGTCAGCGCGCTGGCGGGGTCGGTCGAGACGTGCGCGCCGTTGCGCATCACGGTCACCTTGTCCGCCAGCTCGAAGACCTCCTTGAGCCGGTGCGAGATCCAGACGACCGCGCAGCCGTCGTCGCGCAGCCGGCGCGCGGCGGCGAAGACGCGCTCGATCTCGACGTCGGAGAGCGTCGCGGTCGGCTCGTCGAGGATCACGGTGCGGCACTCGCGCGCCGTCGCGCGGACGATCTCGACCAGCTGGCGCTCGGCGAGCGGCAGCTCGCCGGCCGGCCGGTCGAGGTCGACGTGCTCGAGCCCGAGCGCGTCGAGGTACTGCCGCGCGCGGGGCCGCAGCGAGCGGCGGCGCATCAGCTGCTTGACCGTCGGATGGCCGAGGAAGACGTTGTCGAGCACCGACAGCGCCGGCACGATCGTCAGCTCCTGGTACACGACGCTGACGTCGGCATGGCCGCCTGCGATCTCGAGCTCGCCGCCGTCGGCCTGCTCGCGGCCGGCGATCACCTTCACCAGCGTGCTCTTGCCGGCGCCGTTCTCGCCGAGCAGCGCGTGGATCTCGCCGCCCATCAGCTCGAGGTCGGCCCGGACCAGCGCCTGGACGCCGCCGTAGCTCTTCGTGACGCCGCTCGCGCGCACGAGCGGCTTGCCGGCCGGGGCGGCCTTCGACGGATCCACCACCGCGTTCTCTCCTCCGACGGTCATGTCTAGTAATGCTACACGCTTGCCGTGAATTGTCAAGCAATAGCGCTCAAAACTGCGCTATTCGTGCATGCATGCTTTACAAGTGTGCGCGCTGATCACACGATCGCGCGCACGCTGCCCCCGTCGACGCCCCACACGCTCGACGTCACGAACGCGGCCAGGTCGGAGGCGAGGAAGACGATCACGTTGGCGACCTCCTCAGCCGTGCCGAGCCGCTCGAGCGGGAGCTGGCGCAGCTTCATCTCGTGCTCGACCGCCTCCTGCGGCGGCAGGCCGTGGACCTCGGCGAGCGTGTCGGCGAAGCCGCCGGGCTTCGTCCAGAAGGGGGTCCAGATCGGACCGGGGGCGACCGCGTTGATGCGGATCGCCGGCCCCTCCGAGCGCGCCAGCGACTTGGTCAGCGCGAGCACGGCGGCCTTCGAGGCCGCGTAGTCGACCGGGTTGGCCTCCGGCTGGCGGGCGAGGTCGGAGGCGTTGTTGACGATCGCGCCCGTGCCGCGCGCCCGCATCCCGGGGAGCACCGCGCGGATCGTGCGCAGGTAGCTGAAGAAGTTGAGCTCGAAGGTCGCGTGCCAGTCGTCGTCGCTGAGGTCGTCGAAGGTGCGGACCGAGCCGGCGCCGACGTTGTTGACGAGCACGTCGGGAGCGGTGCCGTCGCCGAGCAGCGTCGTGAGCGCCTCGTCGATGCCGGCGGCCGTTCCGAGGTCGGCGGTCGCGGTCGCGACCTCGACGCCCTGGGCGCGCGCCTCCTCGGCGGTCTGCGCGAGCGCGTCGGCATCGCGGTCGACCAGCGCCAGCTGCGCTCCCTCGGCGGCGAATCCGAGCGCCGCGGCGCGGCCGATGCCGGTCGCGGCGCCGGTGATGAGCGTGAGCTTGCCCTCGAGGTTGGTGCGCAGCACGTTCTCTCTCTCCCAGATCGATGCTTGGACAGCTGGGAGCCGGCCGCGGGGCGCCTGCTCCAGGGGATGCCGCGCGCCGACTCGCCCCGGCAAGCTAATTCCCACCCTTCACATTGTCAAGCAGAAATGGACAGAAGCTGGCGCACGAGAAGTAGAGAACCCCGATTCCTACAGGGAAATGCACCCAGATCCCCGTACAGCATCGCTTCTCGTGTGGTGTTGCTGTACGCTCGTCGACCACCATGGGAGGGAGTTTGGACGTGGGCCGCGGGGCCGACCGCCGCGCCGGCCCGACCACAGACAGGCTCGTCGCGTCGGTCGGCGAGCGGCTGCGCTCGGAGCGCGAGCGCCAAGGCCTCTCGCTGCGCGAGCTGGCGAAGCGGATCGGCCTCTCGCCGAGCGCCGTCTCGCAGATCGAGCGCGGCCAGGTGATGCCTTCGGTCGGCACGCTGTACACGCTCACGAGCGAGCTCGGGCTGTCGATGGACGACGTCTTCGCGCAGACGAGCGAGTCCGGCGAGCACCCGGCGCTGGTCCGCCTCGACGCCGTCGTGCAGGACGGCGAGCGGCCGGCCGCGGCCGCGACGCTGGCGGCGCCGACGGGAAGGGTCTTCCCGCGCGCGGAGCGCGGCGTGATCACGCTCGCCTCGGGCGTCCGCTGGGAGCTGCTGACCGGCTACGAGCCGGGCACCGAGTTCCTCCACGTCACCTATCCGGTCGGCAGCCAGTCGTGCGAGCCCGACCAGCTGATCCGCCACGAGGGGACCGAGCGCGGCGTCGTGCTGAGCGGCCGCCTCGGCGTGACGCTCGGCGACGAGCACCACGAGCTGCGCGCCGGCGACTCGATCTCGTTCAGTTCCGACGTCCCCCATCGGCTGTGGGCGATCGGCGAGCAGCCGGCCGAGGCGATCTGGTTCATCACCGGCCGCAACGGCGCGGGCTGAGCTCCGGGCGCGCGCGGCTCATCCGCGCGCGGCCGGCGACAGCAGCTCCAGCACGCTCGCGACGTCGCGGTCGCCGAGGCCGGAGGCGAGCGCCCGGTCGAGCAGCGCCGCGGCCGCCTCGCCGGCGCCGGCGTCGACGCCGCCGGCCTGCGCCAGCTCCAGCCCGAGGCCGACGTCCTTGCGCATCAGCTCGACCGAGAAGGCGACCGGCGCGTGCTCGGGATCGGTGAACGCCGCCCGCTTGTAGTGGACGTACGGCGCCGCCAGCGCGCCGCCGGCGAGCACGTCGTAGGCGGCGGCGCGGTCGATCCCGGCGCCCTCGGCGAGCGCGAGCGTCTCGGCGACCGACTGGTTGACGACGGCCAGCATCAGGTTGAGCGCGACCTTCATCGCCGCGCCGGCGCCCGTGCCGCCAAGGTGGAGCTGCTCGCGCGTCATCGCGGCGAGCGCCGGCCGCGCCCGCTCGAGCGCGGCCGCCTCGCCTCCGACCATCGCGACGAGCGTGCCGTCGGTCGCGGCCGGGACGCTGCCGGAGACCGGCGCGTCGAGGAAGGAGAGGCCGGCGCCCTCGGCACGGGCGGCGACGGCGCGCGCGGCCTCCGGCCCGATCGTCGACATGTCGACCAGCACGGTGCCGGGGGCGGCGCCGGCGAGCAGGCCGCCCGGCCCGTCGAGGATCGCGTCGAGCGCGGCCGCGTCGGCGACCATCGTGATCGCGACCTCGGCGCCGTCGACCGCCTCGGCCGGCGTCGCGGCGGCGGTCGCGCCGGCGGGCGTCAGCTGCGGGCGCGGCGTGCGGTTCCAGACGCGCAGCTCGTGGCCGGCGGCGGCGATCCGCGCCGCCATCGGCGCGCCCATCCGCCCGAGGCCGAGGAAAGCGACGGCGGTCATGCCGACACCGCCTCGCGCGCCGCCGTCCGCCCGTTCTCGCTGCTCGTCATCGCGTCGCTCCTCTCACGCCCAAAGTGTGCAGTTATAGTAAACGAAAGGCCGCACGGCGACCGGGGAATTGGCGGAACGTGCGCCATATCTTGTAATCCGGACTGAACAAAGCTGTACATCCGTTCTACCGAGGCCGTACACTCAGCAGTCATGTCGAGGGGGATCGTGAGAGAGAACGGCGGCGCTGCCGCGGCACCCGGCTTCGGCGCGCGCCTGCGCGCGGAGCGCGAGCGCAAGGGCATCGGCGTCCGCGAGCTGAGCCGTCAGCTCGACGTGTCGGCGAGCATGATCAGCCAGATCGAACGCGAGCGCGTGATGCCGTCGGTCAACACGCTCTACTCGATCACCTCCGCGCTCGGGATCTCGCTCGACGAGCTGTTCGGCGGCGCCCCTGCCGCCGCCCGGCCCGTCGACGGCGCCGAGCCGCACGCGGCCCGCGGCCCCGGATACGTCCAGCGCCGCGAGGGCCAGCAGTCGCTGTCGCTCGGCTCCGGCGTCCGCTGGGACCTGCTCACCTCCGAGCCGAACACCGACGTCGAGTTCCTGCGCACGACCTACGACGTCGGCAGCGAATCGACGCCCGAGAACGCCCTGATGCGCCACAGCGGCCACGAGTACGGGACCGTGATCGAGGGGACGCTCGGCGTCACCGTCGGCTTCGAGACGCACGAGCTGGAGGCCGGCGACTCGATCTCGTTCGACTCCTCGACGCCGCATCGCCTCTTCAACGCCGGCGACGTCCCCGCGATCGCGATCTGGGTCGTCGTCGGACGCGGCGGCGACCCCCGCACGACGAACCACTGAGCTGCCGCGGCCGGCCGCGGCAGCCGCGCCGCACCGCCGCGCCTCAGGCCGTGGCGGCCGACGCGGGAGGCGCGGGAGGCGCGGGAGGCGCGGTCGCGACGCCGGCGCTCGCCAGCAGGCGGTCGATCGTCCGCAGGACCCCGATCGTCTCCGCCGCCGGGATCGTGAAGCCGCCCGCGCCGCGGATCGCGCGGGCGACGTCCTCGACCTCGGACAGGTACGGGTCGCCGCCGGGCAGCTCGATCCGCTCCTCGCCGGCGGCGGTCGACAGCGTCGCCTCCGCCGGGCAGCGGCGCGGCGCCCAGATCGACGGGCGGCCGGGCTGGAACGGGTTCGGGACCGTCAGCGTGCCGTGCTCGCCGGTCACGGTCAGGTGGAGCGCCAGCGCGCTGTCCATCGAGCAGTGAAACGACGCCGTCACGCCGCCGGCGTAGGAGAGCAGGCCGCCGAAGGCGACGTCGACGCCGCCGCGATGGAGCCGCGCGCGGCCGACCGCCTCCTCCGGCTCGCCGCCGGCCAGCAGGTTGAGCGCGCTGACGCAGTAGAGGCCGAGGTCGCGCAGGGCGCCGCCCGCCAGCTCCGGGCGGGCCCGCACGTCCCCGTCGAGCCCGTCGATCGGGTAGTGGAAGGCGGCGTGGAGCGCGCGCAGCGGTCCGAGCCGCTCGGCGACGACCTGCCGCAGCAGCGCGGTCTGCGGGTGGTGGCGGTACATCGCCGCCTCGGCCAGCACGAGCCCGCGGTCGGCGGCGAGCGCGAACAGCTCCTGCGCCTCGTCGGCGGTCGCCGTCAGCGGCTTCTCGCACAGCACGTGCTTCCCGGCCTCGAGCGCCCGCCGCGTCCACTCGCCGTGGAGGCCGTTGGGCAGCGGGACGTAGACGGCCTCGACCCGCTCGTCGGCGAGCAGCGCCTCGTAGGAGCCGTGGGCGACGGGCAGGCCGTGGCGGGCAGCCCACTCCGCGGCGCGGTCGCCGTCGCCAGCTGGCGACGGCGACCGGCTCGGTCAGCGGGGAGTCGCGCAGCGGGCCGACCAGGTGCTCGGCGATCGCCGCGGTCGAGAGGATCCCGAAGCGGACGGGTGCGACGACGGCGCCTTCCCCGCCGGCCGCCGGCCGCTGCTGCTGCACGCCGTCGCTCACGGCCGGCCGCTGCTCCACCGCTCCCGCCTCCTACGCGCCGGCGGCGACGCCGAGCCGCTCGCGCACGCTCGCGACGATCGCCTCGGTGCCGGGCAGGAAGTCGTCCTCCAGCGGCGGGCTGTACGGCGTCGGCAGGTCGTCGGTCGCCAGCCGCCAGACGTCGTCCAGCTCCCCGAGCGCGTGCTCGGAGACCTGCGCGACCAGCTCGCCGGCCCAGCCGCCGGTCAGCGGCCCCTCCTCGACGACGAGCAGGCGGTTGGTCTTCGTCACCGAGGCGACGACCGCCGGCACGTCGAGCGGGCGCAGCGAGCGCAGGTCGACGACCTCGGCCTCCAGGCCCTTGGCGGCGAGCGTCTCGGCGGCGGCGAGCGCGTGGTGGACGCTCGTCGCGACCGCCGCGATCGTCAGGTCGCCGCCCGCGCGCACGACCTTCGCCTCGCCGATCGTCGTGACCTCCTCGGTCGGAGCGTCGCCCTTGAGCGAGTAGAGCCGCTTGTGCTCGAGGAAGAGGACCGGGTTGTCGTCGCGGATCGCCGCCTTCAGCAGCGCCTTCGCGTCGGCCGGCGTGCTCGGCGCGACGATCTTCAGCCCCGGCACGTTCTGGAACCAGGCGACCGGGGACTGGGAGTGGATCGCGCCGAAGCGGCCGCCGGCGCCGTAGGCGGACCGGACGACGATCGGCGCCGGCGCCTGCTCGTTGGAGAGGTACCAGTACTTCGCCGCCTGGTTGACCATGCCGTCCATCGCGAGCGGCAGGAAGTCGGCGAACATGATCTCGATCACGGGGCGCAGGCCGCAGACGGCCGCGCCGAACGCGGCGCCGGTGATCGCCAGCTCCGAGATCGGCGTGTCGAAGACGCGCGCCTCGCCGTGGGCGTCGTAGAGCCCGGGCGTGGCGGCGAAGACGCCGCCCGGCTTGGCGACGTCCTCGCCGAAGAAGACGACCCGCTCGTCGCGCGCCAGCTCCTCGTCGAGCGCGTCGCGGATCGCGCGGCGGAACTCCAGCTTGTCAGCCATCGATGGACCCCTTCATTCCGAGTGAAGTGCTCTGCGCGCCGGCGTGGCGGCGGCCGGCGGTGGTTGCGTACGGGCTCACAGCGCCAGCAGCTCCGGCGTCTCGAGCAGCTCGCGGATGCGCGCGAGCAGGGCGGCGCCGTCGGCGCCGTTGAGGATGCGGTGGTCGCAGGTGAGGCGCGCCACCATCGTCGGCGCCAGCACGAGCGCGCCGTCGCGGCCGACCGCCCGCTCCCTGATCGCGCCGACGGCGAGGATCGCCGCCTGCGGCGGGTTGAGCACGGCGGTGAAGGCGTCGACGCCGAACATGCCGAGGTTGGAGACGGTGAAGGTCGCGCCGCTCATCTCCTGCGGCGTCAGCCTCCCGGCGCGCCCGGCCGCGGCCAGCCGCCGCACGTCGGCGGCGATCTGCCCGAGCGAGCGGACGTCGGCGTCGAAGACGGTCGGCACGAGCAGCGCGTCGGGCGCCGCGACGGCGACGCCGACGTTGACCCGTCCGTACAGCTCCACGGCGTCGCCGGCGAAGGCGCCGTTGGCGCGCGGGTGCTCGCGCAGCGCCAGCGCCGCGGCCTTGATCGCGAAGTCGCCGAGCGACGGCGGCTTCCTCTCGCCGCCTGCGAGCAGCTGCTTGAACCGCTCGCGCAGCGCGATCGCCGCCGACATGTCGACCTCGGCGTCGAGCACGAACTCCGGCGCCTGCTTCGCCTCGGCCATCCGCTTGGCGATCGTCTGCTGCACGCGGCTGAGCGCGATCCGCTCGACCGCGCCCTTGGCGGCGTCGGCGGCCGGGCTCGCTTGCGCGGACGCGGCGGCCGGCGCGGGCGTGCCGTTCGCCGGGGCGGCCGGTGCGCTGCCGACGGGCGCGAGCGGCGCGCCGCTCGCGAGCACGGCCGGCTGCGCCGCCAGCACGTCGCGCTTGACGACCCGTCCGTTCGGCCCGCTGCCGACCAGCGCGGCGAGGTCGATCCCCAGCTCGCGCGCGATCCGCCGCGCCAGCGGCGAGGCCGAGACCCGTCTCCCGTTCTCGCGAACAGGCGCGGCCGGCGCGGGGGCCGGCGCGGCGGGCACGGGAGCCGGCGCGGGAGCGGGCGCCGCCGCCTCGACGGCCACGCCCTCCGGGGCGATGCGGGCGATGATCGCGCCGACCGCGGCGGTCTCGCCCTCCTGCACGGCGATGTGGAGGATGCCGTCGACCTCGGCCTCGTAGGGCATCGTCGCCTTGTCGGTCTCGACCTCGACGATCTCCTGGCCGCGCGTCACGGCCTCGCCGTCGGCGGCCAGCCACGTGACGATCGTGCCCTCCTCCATCGAGTCGGAGAGGCGCGGCAGCGGGACCTCGACGATCGCGGCCGCCTGCTCGGTCGCGCTCATGACGTCGTCGGGGCGAACTCGCGCGCCGCGTCGCGCACGGGGTCGGGGTATGGGGCGGCGAGCGACCGCTCGACGATCGCCTCGAACTGCGCCTCGACCTCGGCGTCGACTCCGTCGACGACGGCGCCGTCGACGCCGAACGCCGCGGCCAGCTTCTCGCGCGCGACCTTCAGCGGGTCGCGCTGCTTCCACTCCTCCAGCTCGCCCGGCTTGCGGTACCTGCCCGGATCGGAGCGCGAGTGGCCGACGAAGCGGTACGTCATCGACTGGATGAACTGCGGCCCCTCGCCGGCGCGGGCGCGCTCGACAGCGGCCTCCGCCGCCTCGCGCACGGCCCACACGTCCATCCCGTCGACCGTCTCGGTCGGGATCCCGAGCGTCTGCGGGCGGGCGGCGATCTCGCCGGCCGTCACGTCCTCGAACGGGGTGAACTCGCCGTAGCGGTTGTTCTCGCAGACGAACAGCACCGGCAGTCTCAGGACGGCGGCGAAGTTGAGGCACTCGTGGAAGTACCCGTGGTTGGTCGTGCCCTCGCCGAAGAAGGCGACCGCGACGCCGTCGCCCTGCTGTCTCAGCGCCAGCGCGGCGCCGGTCGCGGCCGAGATCGAGCCGCCGATGATCCCGAAGCAGCCGATCAGGCGGTTGCCGAGGTCGATCACGTTCATCGAGCCGGCGCGGCCGCCGCAGACGCCGGTCTCGCGGCCGAGCATCTCGTCGAGCAGCGCCTGCGGGTCGACGCCGAGCGCCAGCGCGTGGCCGTGGCCGCGGTAGGTGCCGGCGACCCGGTCGTGGGGCCGCAGCACGTCGGCGACGCCGACCGCGCCGGCCTCCTCGCCGACGTACAGGTGGGTCGTGCCGTGGACCTCGCCCTTCTGAAACAGCGACTGGACCGCCTCCTCGAAGCGGCGCACGACGAGCATCCGCCGGTAGAGCTCGACGCCGTGCTGGGCGGGGCCGCTCAGCTCGGTCACGGCGGCGCCGTCCTTGCGCGTGGCAGCCATGCTCACACCTCCACCCGGTCGCCGACGAGGTCGGCGCCGCGGACGTACTGCTTGCCGCAGACGAGCAGCTCCTCCGCCGGGAAGCGGGTGATGATCTGGGGACCGTCGGCGGTGACGACGATCTCCTCTTCGATCCGGGCCGCCCCGGTGCCGTCTCTGGTGGCGCAGTAGGTCTCCAGCGCGAAGACCATCCCCTCCTCGATCTCGATCGGATCCTCGAAGGAGTTGAGGCGCGAGATCATCGGCGCCTCGTAGAGGCCGACGCCGATGCCGTGGCCGAACTGGAGGCCGAAGCACGACTCCTCGCTCGGGAAGCCGAGCTCCTGCGCGGTCGGCCAGACCTCGGCGATCTTGTCGGTCGTGACGCCGGGGCGGACGAGCGCGATCGCGTCGTCGAGCCACTCGCGGCACTGCTTGTAGGCGTCGATCTGCTGCTGGTTGGTCGAGCCGACCGAGAACGTGCGGTAGTAGCACGTCCGGTAGCCCATGAACGAGTGGATGATGTCGAAGAAGGCCTGGTCGCCGGGGCGCAGCAGACGGTCGGAGAAGACGTGCGGGTGCGGGCTGCAGCGGTCGCCGGAGACGGCGTTGATCGCCTCGACCTGCTCGGAGCCGAGCTCGAACAGCATCCGCTGCGCGTCGGCGACGATCTCGTGCTCGCGCACGCCCGGTCTGAGCGTCTCGTAGATCCGCTGGTAGACGGCGTCGACGATGCCGGCCGCCTGGTCGAGCAGCGCGATCTCGTCGGCGGTCTTGATCTTGCGGGCGCTCTGCATCACCGGCGCGGCGTCGCCGGTCTCGATCCCGCGGCGGGCGAGCGAGGCGAGCGTCTCCATGTCGGTCAGGTCGATGCCGACCGGCTTGTCGAGCAGGCCGTGGTCGTCGAGCACGTCGTAGATGTGGCCGGCGAGCAGGTCCGGGACGCCGCTCTCGCGCGGCATCGCGCCGCGCATCGAGGTGACGCCGGCCTGCCAGCTGCTCTCCGGCAGCCACGGTGCGTACAGCTGGTGGTGCTTGGCAGCCGAGCCGAAGTCCCACAGGACCGGGTCGCCGTTGCGCGGCAGCAGGACGCAGCGGGCGCTCTTGTCGCGCGCCCACTCGCCGATGTGGGTCGAGGTGACGTAGCGGATGTTGTTCTGGTCGAACAGGAGGACCGCCCCCAGCTCGGAGGCCTCCAGCGCCGCCTTGGCGCGCGTCAGGCGATCCGAGCGCAGCCGCGCGAAGTCGACGCGCTGCTCCCAGTCGACCGCCATGGACGCTCCACGTGACGCGATGTTCATGCCCGAGACCTCTCCCTCGTTCGTACGGCCCATTGCGTGAAGCAAGAATAAACAGTATCGCTGAACACGTCAATCTCAACTGCCCAAACCGGCAGTGGTGGCACCGTTTCGTGCATCTTGACTACACGATCTGGCGGCGGTCAGCGGTCCGCAATGCGGCGTGACGCCGGGCACGGCAGGGGGTAGCATCGGAAGCTCCATGGGATGGGGCTTCGTGTGGCTGATGCTGGTCCTCAAGATCCCGATCGGGCTCTTGCTGTGGCTCGTCTGGTGGGCGATCCGCCAGGTGCCCGAGGGCGAGGACGGCGCCCAGGGCGGCGACGGCGGCTCGAAGGTGCGCCATGTCCGCGACCCGCGCCACCCTCGTCCGCCCTTCCCGCGCTGGCCGCGCCGGCGCGGACCGCACGGCGACCCGCTCCCCGACGCGCCGGCGCGCACGCGCACCGCCGTCGGCGGGCACGAGCGGCTGCGCGAGCACTGATCGGCGCGCGCCCGCGCGCCGCGCGCCGCCCCGCGGCAGCGCGCATCCGCCGGTGCTGGCACACTTCGCCGGCATGACGCCGACCGCGACCTCGGTCCTCTCCGACGGGACGATCACCCGCCTCGTCGAGGAGGGCCGCATCAAGATCGACCCCTGGGACCCCGCGCTCGTCCAGCCGGCGAGCGTCGACCTTCGCCTCGGCGACACCTTCCGGGTGTTCCACAACCACCGCGTGACGTCGATCGACCTCAGACGGCCGCCGGAGAACCTGACCGAGGAGGTCCGGATCGCCGAGGGCGACTCGTTCGTCATCCACCCCGGCGAGTTCGCCCTCGGCCGCACGCTCGAATGGGTCGAGCTGCCGCCCGACATCGTCGCGCGGATCGAGGGCAAGTCCTCGCTCGGCCGCCTCGGACTGATCGTCCACGCGACCGCCGGCTTCTGCGACCCGGGCTGGAACGGCACGCTGACGCTGGAGCTGAACAACCTCACGCGCGTGCCGATCAAGCTCTACCCCGGCGTGCTGATAGCCCAGCTGTCGTTCATGACGCTCGACAAGCCGGCGGTGCGCCCGTACGGCAGCGCCGATCTCGGCAGCCACTACCAGGGCCAGCGGGAGGCGACCGAGAGCCGCTACGGCTCCCCGCCGCCGACGCGCGCCGCGTAGCGCGTCATACGGATAGACGTGCGCGCGCGGAGCGACCGCGCGCGCACCTCTCGCCCCCTCCGCCGGCGCGCCGGTCCCGTCCCGCGGCCGCCCGCCGCACAACTCTCCCCCGCGGCCGGCGCGATCGGTTAGGCTCGCGCCATGCTCGCCTTTCTGGTCTTCGCGGCCGAGGGTGCCGCCGATCACGGCTCTCAGACGCCCTTCTACGTCGCCGGCGCGGTGCTCGCCGCGTGGGCCGTCCTCGTCGGCGGCATCGGCGTGCTGCGGCCGGCCTTCGCCGACGGCGAGGGCGTCGCGCGCACGGTGCTGGCCGGCACCGCGGTGCTCGTCGGCGTCACGATCGCGATGGCGATCGTCACCGCCAACTGAGCGGCGCGCCGCCGCGTTTCGCGCTCGCGCGCCCGCTCGGGCGCGTGCGTTTCCCAACCAGCGTTCACGTGCCGGGAAAGGGCCGAGCGGCCCGATCCGGTAAAACGAGTGCGAAACGAGACAAAAGCTTTTCCAGGGAGAGCCATGAGCACGGACACCACGGGGCAGGGCGCCACTGGCGGCGTAGCCCAGGCCAGCAACACGCTCTCGATCACGGACAACCGTACGGGTCGTCAGTACGAGATCCCGATCGAGGACGAGACGATCCGCAGCATCGACCTCCGCCAGATCAAGGTCAACGACGACGACTTCGGCCTGATGACCTACGACCCGGCGTTCATGAACACCGCGTCGTGTCGTTCGGCGATCACCTACATCGACGGCGACAGAGGCATCCTCGAGTACCGCGGGTACCCGATCGAGCAGCTCGCCGAGCAGTCGAGCTACCTCGAGGTCGCCTACCTGCTGGTCCACGGCGAGCTGCCGACGCAGGCCCAGCTCGACACGTGGACCCACGAGGTCACGATCCACACGTTCGTGCACGAGAACGTGAAGGAGTTCATGCAGGGCTTCCGCTACGACGCGCACCCGATGGGGATGCTGCTGGCGTCGGTGGGCGCGCTGTCGACCTTCTATCCCGAGGCGACGCAGATCAAGGACGCGGAGATCCGCTACGCCCAGATCGTGCGGCTGATCGCGAAGATGCCGACGCTGGCCGCCTTCGCCTATCGCCACAACCGCGGGATGCCGTACGTCTATCCCGACAACGACCTCAGCTACGCGGGCAACTTCCTCAGCATGGTCTACAAGATCGCCGAGCTGAAGTACCAGCCCGACCCGCGGCTGGAGAAGGCGCTCGACGTCCTCTTCATCCTCCACGCCGACCACGAGCAGAACTGCTCGACCAGCGCCGTGCGCTCGGTCGGCTCCTCGCAGGTCGACCCGTACTCGGCGATCGCGGCCGGCGTCGGCGCGCTCTACGGCCCGCTCCACGGCGGCGCCAACGAGGCGGTCCTGCGGATGCTGCGGCGAATCAGAACCGTCGACAGGATCCCCGAGTTCGTCGAGGGCGTGAAGGCCGGCAACGAGCGGCTGATGGGCTTCGGCCACCGCGTCTACAAGAACTACGACCCGCGCGCGAGAATCATCAAGAGAGCGACGATGGACGTGTTCGAGGTGACGGGCACCAACCCGTACCTCGACGTCGCGCTCGAGCTGGAGAAGATCGCGCTCGAGGACGAGTACTTCGTCTCGCGCAAGCTGTACCCGAACGTCGACTTCTACTCCGGCCTCATCTACGAGGCGCTCGGCATGCCGGTCGAGATGTTCCCGGTCCTGTTCGCGATCGGCCGCACCTCCGGCTGGATAGCGCAGTGGCTGGAGATGATCGACGACAAGGAGCAGAAGATCGCGCGTCCGCGTCAGATCTACACGGGCGGTCGCCAGCGCGACTACGTCCCGATGGCGCAGCGCTGAGCGGCTCCGCCTCCTGACGAACGCCTCACGAGCGCCGGCCCTTGGGCCGGCGCTTCGCGTTCCGGGGGCCCGGCGCGGCTGGCCGGCGCGGCGCACGGGCACGCGGCCGCGCGCCGTGAGCCGAACGTGTGATCGCCACCACAGACGAAAGGCGGGACGGTTCGTACGCTGACGAAGCGATGTCCCCCGAGCTGTACGACGGCCTCTCGATCGAGATCCGCCCGATACGTCCCGACGACAAGGAGCGCCTCGCCGCCGGCCACGCGCTGATGTCGGCCGAGACCCAGCGGCTGCGCTACCTGATGCCGAAGCCGCGGCTGAGCGCGGCCGAGCTCCGCTACCTGACCGAGGTCGACGGCGAGGACCACGTCGCGCTCGTCGCGGTCGCCGACGCCTACCCCGACGCGACGCTCGGCGTCGGCCGCTTCATACGGCTCAGAGACCGGCCCGACACGGCCGAGTTCGCGATCGTCGTCGCCGACGCCTTCCAGGGGATCGGCCTCGGCTCCGCGATCGCCGAGGCGCTCGCCGACGCGGCCGTCGAGCGCGGCATCCGCCACTTCTCCGCGACCGTCCTGCACGAGAACACCGCCGTGCGGGCGGTGCTGAGACGGATCTCCCGCCGTCTCGCCGAGGCGACCTGGTCCGACGGCGCCGGCGAGCTGCTGTACGAGCTGAACGCGGCGTAGCGGCCCGCTTCGCCGGTGCGCCCGCGGGCGCCTCCCGGATAGGCTCGCGCAGATGGCAGACCGCTACCGCCTGACCGTGCGGACCGGGCCGCGCGTCGAGCGGGCCCGCTTCGACTCGCTCGACGCCGCCCTCGACGAGCTCGAGCAGCGGGTCGCGCACCTGTCGCTGAGGCCGCGACGCGAGACGATCGACGTCAAGACGCGCAGGTTCTCCCCCGCCGAGCAGGTCGTCGCGCGCGCCGAGCTGAGCGGACCGGAGCGGTTCCTCCCGCGCGTCCGCGCCGGCGTCGACGTGCGCGGCGACGGCTCGACCGAGGCGTGGACCGGCCGCGCCAGCCGCAAGGTCGTCGAGCGGCGCGACGACGAGACCGCCACGACCGCGCTGCGGCGGGCGCTGGCCGACGGCCGGGGGTGAGCGGCGGGGCGGGGGCTCTCGCGCGGCGCGCTACAGCTCCGCGCCGGTGAGCTGGCGGCCGTAGGGGCCGCGGCCGGTCGCGCACCAGGCGCCGCAGCGGGCGGCGAGCGCGAGCGCGTCGGGGAGCGGGAGGCCGGCGCCGAGGCCGTAGGTCAGCCCGGCCGCGAACGAGTCGCCGCAGCCGTAGGCGTCGACGAGCGGGCCGGGCGGCGTCGCCGGTTCCCATCGCCCGACGCTGCCGTCGGCTCCCTCCCACCGCCCGCCGCGCGCGCCGTCGGTCAGCACCAGCCAGCGCGGGCGTTCCGGCAGCGCCTCGGCGCCGGCCAGCTCCTTGCGGTCGCTCGCGCTGGCGACGACGACGTCGGGCCTCACGCCGGCGGCGATCAGGCCCTTGGGCGCGCGGCCGGTCGCGACCAGCACCCGCGCGCGCCGCGCGGCGGCGGCCGCGGCGGCGTCGCCGCCGGTCCAGTAGACGGCGTCGGCCGCCGCCAGCTCTTCCCACGGCAGCGGCTCCTCGCCGCGCGGGACGAGCCGCTCGCCGAGCACGGTGATCGTGCGCTCGGCGGAGGCGTCGACGTGCGTGAAGGCGCGCCGCTGGCCACGACCGGGCCGCGGGACGGCGTGCAGCGCGACGCCGAGCGCCCCGCGCAGCTCGGCCGCCGCCCGCGCGCCGAGCGCGTCGTCGCCGACGACGCTGTAGAAGTCGGCGTGCCCGGCGAGCCGGCGCAGCTGCACGGCCGCGACGGCGCCGCCGCCGGCGGCCGCCTCGAGGTGGTCGGTCGCCGTCACGATCTCGCCCGCGCGCGGCAGATGATCGACGACGGCGAGGTCGAGCCACTCGACATGGCCGACGACGGCGAACCGGCCCCGCTCGCGTGCGGCGGCCGCACCCGCGGAGCGCGTGCCCGGCGCGCCCTCCCGGCCGCCTTCGCTCACAGCACCAGCGTCCCGCCGTTGCGGCGCAGCCAGTCGGCGTGGGCGCGGTAGTCGGGCCAGCGGCTGGCGAGCAGCGCCCAGAAGCGCGGCGAGTGGTCCATCACCTCGAGGTGGCAGACCTCGTGCCAGACGACGTAGTCGACGACCGGCTCGGGCGCCAGCAGCAGCCGCCAGTTGAAGCTCATCGCGCCCCTGCTGGAGCAGCTCGCCCAGCGCGTTCTCTGCCCGCGGATCGTCAGCTTCGTGTACGCGGTGCCGGCCTGCGCCGTCGCGCGGTCGAGGCGCGGCGCGATCTCCTCGTGGGCGCGGCGGCGGTACCAGCGCTCGAGCGCGTCGCGGTGGTCGCCGGCGGGGACCAGCAGCGTGTCGCCGCGCCGGTGGACGCGCGCACGGCCGGGCTCGGCGGCGAGCCGCAGCGGGCGGCCGAGGTACGGCACGGTCGCGCCGCGCGCGGCGACGGCGGCGCGCGCCTGCTCGAGCTCCGCGATCCGCCGCTCGATCCAGGGCCGCAGCTGCCTGATCGCGGCCGCCGCCTCGCGCTCGGGCGCGCGGCGCGGCAGCACGACCTCCACCCCCTCGGCGGCGTCGACCCGCACGCGCACGCGCCGGGCCCGGTCGGAGCGCCGGATCGTGTACGCGATGTCGAGGTGCTCGTCACGACGCATCGCAAGAGGGTACGCCGGCCACCGGCCGGTCCGGTCACGCGGCTCCCGGACGAACGCGCATCGCGACGCGACTTTATTTCTGACAGCTTCTTCTTGAATTCTGGTAGTTAAGCGCAATGGCTTCTCGCGCACGTCCGGGGGAACGTGCGGCGGCCGACGTGCGCGCACGTCCGCTCAGTCGCTCGGTCGCACCCCGCCTTCAACGCACCGTCGACACGCTCGCCGAGCATCAGACCGCGACGGCCGCGGCCTGCTTCTCGCTGCTCGTCCTCGTCTATCTCTGGCCGGCCCTCGTCGGCGGCGGCGTCCTCACGCCCGCGGCGCTCCTCTACGCGTTCGCCCCTTGGGCCGCCGCGGCGCCACCCGACCTGCACCAATACGACAACCTCCTGCTGAGCGACGTGCCGATGTCGTACCTGCCATGGGACGGCCTCGCTCGCGAGCTCCTGCACGCCGGAACGTTCCCGGCCTGGAACCCGCACGCCTTCGCCGGAACCCCGTTGTGGGCGAACGCGTCGGTCGCATGGCTCAGCCCCTTCAGCCTCCCGCTGTGGATCCTCACCCTGAACTACGGGCTCGGCGTCGCGGCGGCGGCCAAGCTGTGGCTCGCCGGCTTCGGCACGTATCTGCTCGCACGCGAGCTGCGACTCGGATTCTGGGCGGGGATGCTCGCGGGGGTCGCGTTCGCGCTCTGCTCGTTCAACGTCGTCTGGCTCAGTCACGGCGCCCACGTCTCGGCGGCGGCGATGCTCCCATGGCTGCTGTGGCTGACGGAGCGGATCGTCCGCCGCGGCCGGCCGGCGGACGGACCGCTCCTCGGTGCGGTCGTCGCGGTCACCCAACTCAGCGGCCACCCCGGCACGCAGCTCCACGTGCTGGCGTTCACCTTCCTCTACGCGGCCGTCCGGCTGATCGCGGAGCGCGAGTTCGCACGTCGCGACAGGCTCGTCCGGATCGCGACGGTCGGCGCGGCCCTCGGCGCCGGCACGCTCGCGGCCGCCGTGGTGCTGCTGCCTGCCCAGCTCGCCGCGAGCGGCACCGCCGGCGAAGTCGCGCGGCGCGGCGGCGCGAGCGGCATGCCCGGCTCGACGCTGTCGGCCGACGCACTGCGGGCGATCCTGCTGCCGGATTGGTGGGGACGCCCGAGCGAGGGCGTCATAGCCGGGCCGGGCAACTACAACGAGCGGGCGCTCTACGCCGGCGCCATCGCCGCGATCCTCGGGATGGCGGCGCTGATCTCCCCCGACGGGTGGCGCCGAAAAGCGCCGTTCGTCGCCCTGGGCGCCGTCGGGCTCGCGGTCGCGTTCGACGTCGCACCGGTTCGCGATGCGGTCAACGCGCTGCCGCTCTTCGACCACGTGCAGAACCAGCGCCTGCTGCTGTGGTTCCTGCTCGGCGTCGCGATCCTCGCCGCGTTCGGCCTCGATCGTCTCCTGAAGGGAAAGCACCGCGTGCAAGCGTGGAGCGTGCTCTGCCTCTCCGCCCTCGCGGTGGTCGCGACGATCGGCGACGCGGATCTCGCAGGCGGCGATCTCGGACGAGCCTTGCGCCGGATGACCGACCGCTTCGCCGCCGACACGACAGGCTCGCTCGCGCTGGCGAGCGTGCTTCGCTGGGGGCTGCTGGCCGCAGCCCTGACTGCCATCTGGCTGGCGTTCCAGCGCCGACGCAGGCCGATGCTCGTCGGCGCGGCGATCGTCGCGCTCGCGGCGGTCGACATGGTCACGTTCGCGTCCGGCTACCAGCCGATCGGCCCGGAGGAGAAGGTGATCCCGCCCCGCACGCCGGCGATCGCATACCTTCAGAGATACGCTGACGAGAGCCGGATAGTGGGCACCGAGTACACGCTCGCGAGCGACTGGTCGACCCACTACGGCCTGCGGGACGTCCGCGGCTACGACGCGCCGCAACCGAGCCTGCGCTTCTTCCGTCTGTGGAGCGTGCTCAACACCGCCCAGGAGGGCTGGGCACCGTTCGACCTCGCCGGCATCAGCCCGGAGTCGACCCGAGTGCTCGGGATGCTCGGCGCCGGACATGTCGTCACCCGGCCGGGAACCGCGCTCCACGAGGAGAGAGGCTCACTGCTGCGCAAGGTCTACGACGGCAACGACGCGACCGTCTATCGCAACGAGCTCGTCGCGCCGCGTGCCCTCGTCGCGAGGAGGGTCGTGCTTGCGGCCGACGAGGACGAGGAGTTCGCCGCCGTCCTCGACCCAGCCTTCGACCCGCGCACGACGATCGTGGTCGGTGCCGACGACGTCGGCGGAGATCGCTCCGCGACCGAGCTCGCCAGCAGCGGCACCGCGCGGGTCGTCGACGAGGGCAACGCGCACGTCACGCTGCAGACCGAGACCGATTCGCGCGCGCTGGTCTTGATCGACGACGCGTGGGCGCCGGGATGGAAGGTGACGATCGACGGGGTGGCGGCGAGAGCGGTCCGTGCCGATTTCGTTCTCCGCGCCGTCGTCGTTCCGCCCGGCAGACATGAGGTCAGATGGAGCTATGTCGTCCCCGGACTCCGGACCGGCCTGCTCGTCAGCGCGGCGGGCGTCGCCGTGCTGCTTGCGTGGGGGGCAGTCGCATGGAGGCGTCGGCAGCGGTGATAATACGCCCGGGATGGAGCGTTGGCGTGTTCACCTGCCGCCGGACCTGGAGCCGCCGTTCGAGGTCTACGTGAACGGCGTGCTGCAGCGCGCGGGCGACGACTACGAGGTCGCCGATCGGCTGCTGCTGTTCGAGCGGCCGCTGGCGCAGGAGGGCAGACTCGGGTTCTGGCGCTGGTTCTGGGGCGCCTGGGGCATAGGGACCTACCGCGCCCACCACACGGTCGACATCCGCTACGAGCGCGACGGCCGCACGCTCGTCGCGCACGCGCTGAGAGTCGAGCCGCCGCCGCGCGACGGCGGCGTCGACGACGCCGGGGGCTGAGCGGCCGGGATTGAGCGGCGGGGCTGAGCGCCCGCGTCGCTCTCCCCCTGCAAGGCCGAGCGCTGACGTCCAGTGGACCGATGGCCGAGGCGTCGGCGCCCTTGGTGTCCGAATTCGGTCATGACACTTGATTCCTGCTGAACGGTCGTGTTCTGCTGGACCCCGGGTACCGGGGAGCCCGCTGCTCACTCAACAGGAAGGAAGGGGATGTCCAACTCGTCACGCGCGACGGCGGTCCGTCGCGCGCGCATCGCCGTGCTCGCGGCGCTGGTCGCGCTCGTCGCGGCGCTCACGGCCCAGTCGGCCCGCGCCGACCTGCCGGTCGTCTACAACTTCCCGACCGCGCTCGCGGCCGGGACCTTCGCGCCGAACGCCGATCCGGCCGGCTCCAACGACTGGTCGTGCAGACCGAGCGCCGCGCATCCGCGCCCGGTGGTGCTCGTCCACGGCACGGTCGAGAACAAGCGCATCAACTGGGGCGCGCTGTCGCCGCTGCTGAAGAACAACGGCTGGTGCGTCTTCGCGCTCAACTACGGGGAGCATCTCCCGGGGCCGTTCAAGGGCCTCAGCAGCATCCCCGACTCGGCGATCGAGCTGGCCGGGTTCGTCGACAGAGTGCTGAGCGCGACCGGCGCGAGAGAGGTTGACATCGTCGGCCACTCGCAGGGCGGGATGATGCCCCGCTGGTACCTCAAGTTCGACCCGACCGCGCCGGCGCGCGTCCACACGCTCGTCGGGCTCGCGCCCTCCAACCACGGCACGACGCTGCTCGGCCTCTCGACGCTCGGGAGATTCATCCCCGGCGTCTCGGGCATCCTCTCCGCGGGCGCGCCCGCGCTCGAGGACCAGCGCGCCGGCTCGTGGATGAACAGAACGCTCGACGCCGGCGGCGACACGATAGCCGGCGTCGACTACACCGTGATCGCGTCGATCTACGACGAGGTCGTGACGCCGTACACCAACGCCTTCCTCAGAGGCGCGACCAACATCACGCTCCAGAGCGGCTGCATCGTCAACTTCACCGAGCACCTCGGCATCGCGTACGACCGCCGGGCGCTGCGGATGACGTTGAACGCGCTCGACCCGGCCAACGCCAGAACGCCGCCGTGCGTTCCGACGCTGGCGGGCGTCGGCGGCTGACCGCTTCGCACGCTGCCGGCCAGCCGTCGCGCGACCAGGCGCGGCGGCCGGCCGTCAGCCGGCCGCGACCTTCAGGGCCGGCTCGGCGCCGGCGCCCTTCTCCCACGGCCGCTGCAGCCGCAGCGCCGACAGGATCGCGCGTGTCGCCGGCGAGCGGTTGATCGTGTAGAAGTGGATCCCGGGCGCGCCGTTGGCCAGCAGCTCGGCGCACTGGAGCGTCGCGTAGGCGACGCCCAGCTCGGCGACCGCCTCCTCGTCGTCGGCGCGCGCCTCCAGCGCCTCCAGCAGCGCCGGCGGGATCGTCGAGCCGCCGAGCGCGGTCATCCGCTTGACGCCCGCGGCGGAGATGATCGGCATGATCCCGGGGACGATCGGCACGTCGATTCCGACCGCCCGCGCATCCTCGACGAAGCGGTAGTAGTGGGCGTTGTCGAAGAACAGCTGCGTGATCAGCACGCGCGCGCCGGCGTCGACCTTCTCCTTCAGGTGGCGCAGGTCGCTCTCGCGGTCGGTCGCCTCGGTGTGGACCTCCGGATAGCAGGCGCCGACGAGGCACATCTCCGGGTAGCCCTCGGCGACGAGCCGCGTGAGGTCGCTCGCGTAGGCGAGGCCGTCCTCGGTCGGTCTGAAGGTCGTCTCGCCCTTCGGCGGGTCGCCGCGCAGCGCCAGCACGTTCTGGATCCCGGCCGCGCGCATCTGCTTCAGCGCGGTGTGCAGGTCGTCGCGGGTGGCGCCGACGCAGGTGAAGTGCGCCATCGCCTCGAGGTCGTGGTTGTCGCGGATTCTCGAGACGATCTCGATCGTCTTCGTGCGCGTCGAGCCGCCCGCGCCCCAGGTGACCGAGACGAACGCCGGCTCCAGCGGCCGCAGCGCCTCGAGCGCCGCGAACAGTCTCGCCTCCCCTTCCTCGCTCTTGGGCGGGAAGAACTCGAAGGAGAAGACCGGCTCCCCGCCGGCGGCGATGATCTCGTCGATGCGCATGGGAGAAGCAGTCTAGGACAGCTCGGGCGGCGGATCCCCGCAGAGCCACATCCCGAGCCGCCCCAGCGGCGCGTAGCCAAGTCCCTCGTAGAGGCGCTGCCCCTCGTAGCTCGACTCCAGCGTCGAGGTCCGCATCCCGCGCTCGCGCGCGTCGAGCAGCGCGGCGTGCAGGAGCCGCCCGGCGAGCCGGCGCCGCTGCGCGACGGGGTCGGTCGCGACCCACTGGACCATGCAGTTGTCGCCGTCGTCGAAGGTCACGAGGCAGGCGGCCGGACGGCCGTCGAGCTCGGCGACGTAGCGGTGGAAGCCGGGCTCGCGCAGGCCGGTGAAGGCGGTGCCGAAGGTGCCGGGCAGCTCGCCGTTGGCGCGCTCGTTGAGCGTCGTGATCTCGACCGGATGGGGATCGCGGTCGAGCCGGAACGGCGGGCCGTCGCCGGGCGCGCGCAGCGCGTCGAGCTCGAGCGCCATCGCCATCGGCTCGTACTCGAGCAGGTGGCCGGCGGCCTTCAGCAGCCGCGGCCCCTCCTCGTCGCCGGGCCGCGTCCACACCATCCAGTGCGTGACGCCGGCGTCGCGGTAGACGGCCGCCAGCTCGCCGAGCGCCTCCTCCAGCGCCGCCAGCTCGTCGTAGATGACGCAGTTGAGGATCGACTGGGTCGGCGCCCCGGGGGCGACGAACGCCGACAGGCCGTCGAGCTCGACCGCCGCGCCGCCGGGCGCCGCGGGCGCCTCCTTGCGGTAGAAGGCGCGCATCGTCTGGAAGAGGGTGTCGAGCGCCGCGCCGCCGACGGGGGCGGTCATACCGCGACCCAACGCTCGGGATCGCCGGGCTCGCGCCGGGCCGCCCCGATCGCCTCCAGGTGGCGCAGGTAGCAGAGCGTCTCCGACAGCAGCCACGCCGCGGCGTGGAGCGAGTCCTCCCCGTGGATGTAGGGGACGACCTCGTAGGCCGTCAGCGGCGCGCCCTCGATCGCGACCGCCGCGGCGGCGACGCGCTGGGCGACCAGCTCGCGGTTGGCCTCGATGTGCGCCTCGACGTCGGTGAAGGGCCGGGCGTGGCCGGCGAGGCAGAGGCGGGGCAGCGGGTCGAGCGCCTCGATCGCGTCGAGCGAGCGCAGGAACTCGCCGACCGGGTCGGGCGTCCAGCCGTAGTCGAAGTAGAGCGAGATGCGGCCGAGCAGGTGGTCGCCGGAGATCAGGATGCGGCGCTCGGGCTGAAAGAGGCAGACGTGCGAGGGGGCGTGACCCGGGGTCTCGATCACGCGCCAGAAGCCGAGGTCGGTCTCTATCTCGATCCCCGGCAGCAGCGCCAGGTCGGGAGCGACCACGCGTGCGATGCCCGGCTTCTGCTCCTTCGCGATCTCGGCGTAGCGGCGCAGCACCAGCTCCGGCACGCCGCTGGTGCGGCCGATCTCCAGCCGCCGCTGGAAGGCCTGCTCGGGATCCTCGAACGAGCGCGTCGCGTGCTCGTAGCTGGGATGCATCCACAGCTCGCAGCCGGTGCGGTCGACGATCGTCGCCGCCTGCCCGTAGTGGTCGATGTGGGCGTGGGTGCAGACGAGCAGCCGCACGTCCTCGATCGCCAGGCCGACCATCGACATCGCCCGCTCGAGCTGCTCGATCGAGCCCTCCTCGTGCATGCCGCAGTCGACCAGCACGATCCCGTCGCCGGCTCTGATCGCCCAGGCGTTGCAATGCGGCACGCCGGGCCATGGCAGGGGCAGGCGCAGGCGCCACAGCCCCGCCAGCACGCGCTCGCCGCGACCCAGCTCCCGCTTGCGCACCGGTTCGGACATGCTCGGCCCACCATATAGGCGAGCGGGGCGGTCGCGTGGCGCGAGGCATGCGCGCGCCGACGCGCCACCCGCTCAGCCGGGCGGCGACGGCAGCGCCGCGACGCCGTCGGCGCGCCGACGCTCCAGATGCCGGCGCAGCCGCAGCGCCGTCTCCAGCTCGGCGCGCCGCGACGCGACCGGGCTGCCGGTCGCCTGCTCGACCGCGCGCAGGCGGTTGACGACCGTCTGCTCGTGGACGCCGAGGGCGCGGGCGGTCGCCGCGGCGTTGTGGCCCGTCGCGAACCACGCGGCGAGCGTCTCGCGCAGCACGACGGCCCGGCCGCCGGGCCGGCCGTCGTCGAGCGCGCCCAGCTCGGCGGCGACGAAGCGGCGGGCGGCGGCCTCGTCGGCGCTCGCCAGCAGCTCGAGCGCGACGTCGGCGTAGCGCGTCACCGGCTCGTCGCGGCGGACCGCGGCGCGGTGCGCGTCGCGCGCCTCGCGGTGGGAGCCGCGGAAGCCCTCGCGGCCCGGCTGCTCGCCGCCGAGCGCGACGCGGGTGCCGGGCGGCGGCCGCCACGCGGCGAGCCGCTCGCGTGCGAGCGCGCGGTCGAGCGGTCGCGGCCCGCTCAGCCACGCCCACCACGTCCCCTCCGCCTGCTCGACCAGCAGCGGCGCGCGGTCGAGCTCGCGCGCGAGCGCCGTGACGGCTGCCGCGGCGTCGTCGCCCCACGCGACGAGCGCGAGGTGGTGGTGGCCGTCGAGCTCGTGGCCGAGGCCGCCGGCGTCGGCCTGCGGGTCGGCGAGCAGCGCCTGCACGATCTCGGCCCGCCGCTGCCGCTCGCCGCGGCGGGCGTTCTCGCGCTCGTCGCGGTAGGCGACGATCATCAGCTTCGAGAGGCAGCCGGCGTAGGAGCTGAAGAAGCGCGAGCCGGCCCGCAGCAGCGCCAGCCGCTGGTCGCGCGCGGGGTCGAGCCGCTCGACCTCCTCCATCCAGGCGTCGAGCAGCAGCGCCGAGCCGGTCCGATAGGTCGTGATCAGCGGGCCCAGCGGCGCGGCGACGCTGACGGCCAGCCGCGCCAGCTCGCGATCCCACGGCGGGCAGGTCTGCGGCAGCGGGTCGCCGGCCCGCAGCGTCTCCAGCTGGTCGCGCAGGCTGCCGCGTGCGATCGCCTCCTCCGGCTCGCGCAGGTCGGGCCGCTCGACCGTCCACTCGGGCAGCTCGCGCGCGAGCGCGGCGAGCTGGCGCGCCGTCAGCTCCTCGAGCCGGCCGGCGAGCGCGAGCGCCGCCGCGCGCCCGCCGGGCAGGGCGTGGACGCGCGCGGCGGCGTCGGGGTGGACGGGGCCGGGCGCATGCGCGGGATCGTGCTCGTCGAACTGGAACATCGGGGCTTCCACGAAGCACGCTAGCGCCGATGCATGGATTCCACGATGGCGCGTCGGCGCCATGGCGGTCATGGTGCGCCGCCTCATGCGTTCCCGCCTGCGCCTGCTCCCCACGCTCCCGCTCGCCGTCCTGCTCTGCGCCGTCGCCGCCTCCACCGCGCGCGCCGGCTTCTCCGACGGCAGCATCCCGGACGCGATCGCCGCCTGCCAGGGCGGGCCGTACGACATCGTGGAACGCGACGGCGACCTCTACGTCGCCTGCCATGGCCCGACGCTCGACTGGATGCGCTTCTCCGCCGCGGTCGAGGTCGACGGGGCCCTCGCCCGCATCACGGTCAGACGGACCGACGCCGGCAGCGGACGCCGCGCGCTGCTGCGGTGGAGCACCGTCGACGGGACGGCGCAGGCCGGGCGCGACTACACGGCGGTGTACAACGAGCCGCTCTACTTCGACGACCTCGAGACCACCCGGACGATCACCGTCCCGCTGCTCGACGATCCGGCGGCGACCGCACCGCGCAGCTTCTCGGTCGCCTTCTCCGAAGGCGCCAGTCAGAACCTGGTCGCCCCGGGGACGCAGACGGTGACGCTGCCGTTCGCGACGCCGGCCGGGCCGGCGCCGTCGGTCGCCGGCCGCGCCCGCGCCGGCGAGACGCTGATCGCGACCGCCGGGCCGTGGTCGCCCGACGCCGACGCGGTCGCATGGCAGTGGGAGCGCTGCGACGCCGGGAGCGGATGCGCCCCGATCGACGGCGCGACCGCGGCGACCGTGACGCTCGGCGCCGACGACGTCGGCCGGCGGCTGCGGGCGACCGCGACGGCGACCAACGCCGCCGGGACGACGACGCTCCGTTCGGCGCCGACCGAGATCGTGCGACCGGCGCTGTCCGCGCCGTCGCTGAGCGGCCCGCCGGCGACGACGAGAGCCCGCACCGCGACGTTCACGTTCGCGGGCGAGGCCGATGCGACCTTCGACTGCCGCCTCGACGACGGCGCCTGGTCGGCCTGTGTCTCGCCCCGCACCTACGCCGGGCTCGACGTCGGCCCGCACGTGCTGTCGGTCCGCCAGCGGGCCGCCGACGGCGCGCTCTCGCCGACCGCGGAGCACCGCTGGGAGGTGCTGGACGACCGGCCGGAGGAGCCGGGGCCGGGCGGGCCTGGGCCCGGGGAGCCGGGACCGGGCGAGCCGGGGCCGGTCGAACCTGGACCGGGCGAACCCGGGCCGGGGCAGCCGGGGCCCGGGGAACCGGGGCCGGGGCAGCCCGGGCCGGGCGAGCCGGGGCCGGGGCATCCGGGGCCGGGGCATCCGGGGCCGGGCGAGCCGGGACCGGGGCAGCCCGGGCCGGGCGAGCCCGCGACGGGACAGCCGGGACCGAACGTGCCGGGGCCGGGCGGCGCGGTGTCAAGACCGCGGCCGAGCGCGCCCGGCAGAGCGGCGCCGAGACGGCCGCGCGCCAGACGGGTCGTCACGACCGCGACGATCCGCTTCTGCGCCGGCTGCACGACGCCGTCGGCACGCGACCGCGCGCGGTTGCAGCGGCTGCGCGGGCAGGTCCGCGGCGCCCGGCTGCTGCGCGTCGTCGGCCACGCCGACAGCTCGGGCGACCGGCGCATCAACCGCCGCCTCGCCGAGCGCCGCGCCCGCGTCGTCGCGCGCCTCCTGCTCCCCGGCCGCGGCGCGGCGCGGCCGCGACGGGTCGAGGTCCGCAACGCCGGCGTCTCGCGGCCGGCCGCCTCCAACGACACGCTCGCGGGCCGTGCGCTCAACCGCCGAGTGACGATCCGGATCGTCACGACCGGATAGGCTGGCCGTCCAGCCAGTCGGGCCGCCGCGAGCGCGCGAGCGGCCGGCGAGACGCCCGAGCGAGGAGAGAGCATGGGGTCAGCGAGGAGAGCTGAGGCCGCCGCCGCGACCGAGGCGGTCGCGCGCAGATACTTCGCGGCGGTCGCCGCGCGCGACCCCGAGGCGATGGCCGCCTGCTGGCAGCCGGGCGGGATAGACCGCCTCCACGGCCAAGCCGACCTCGTCGCGCCCGACGGCGTGCGCGCGTACTTCGGCGAGCTGTTCGCCGCCTTCCCCGACCTCGCGGTCGAGATCCTCTCGACGACCGCCGACGCCGAGCGCTGCGCGGTCCGGTGGCGGATGACCGCGACCTTCGCCGGGCCCGGCCGCTTCCAGCGGTTCGAGCCCAACGGCGCCCGCGTCAGCTTCGAGGCGGTCGACGTCGTGCGCGTCGAGGACGGCCTGATCGCCGGCAACGACGCCTACCTCGACGGGATGGACGTCGCCCGCCAGCTCGGCGTGCTGCCGCCGAGGGACTCCGGCCAGGAGCGCGGGCTCGCCGCGCTCGTCAACGGCCGCACGCGCGTGGCGCGGATGCTCGCGGCAAACGCGCCGGAGCGGATCGCCGACGGCGTCTGGCTCGTGCGCGGCGGGCTGCCGCGCAAGGTGATGAACGTCTACCTGCTCGAGCACGACGGCGGCGTCGTGATGTTCGACGCCGGCGTCAAGGCGATGACCGACGCGCTCGCCGCGACCGGCGCGCGGATGGGCGGGATCAGACGGATCGTGCTCGGCCACTCCCACGCCGACCACCGCGGCGCGGCGGCCGGCCTCGACGCCGAGGTCTTCTGCCATCCGCTCGAGCGCGCCGACGCCGAGGGCGACGGCGGCGCCCACTATCTCGACAAGCGCAAGCTCGACGCCCACGGCCGCGTGCTGCTCGGGCGGCTGCTGCCGATCTGGGACGGCGGGCCGCTGGAGGTCGCCGGCACCGTCGAGGAGGGCGACGAGGTCGCCGGCTTCGAGGTCGTCCACCTGCCCGGCCACGCGCCCGGGCTGATCGGGCTGTGGCGCGCGTCCGACCGGCTCGCGCTCGTCAGCGACTGCTTCTACACGCTCGACCCGCAGACCGGCGTCCCGGGCGCCCTGCGCGTGCCGCACGAAGCGTTCAACCACAGCACCGACGACGCGCGCGCGAGCATGCGCAAGCTCGCCGCGCTGCGGCCCGCGACCGCCTGGTGCGGCCACGGCGAGCCGCTGACCGGCGACGTCGCGGACCAGCTGGAGCGCGCGGCGGCGCAGTAGCCTGTTCGGCGATGGGCCGCCGCAGCCGCCAGCGCGACAGAGCCGAGAGACTGGTCGCGCCGACCACCGACTACGCCGATCCCGACGGGAACGTGCTGACCCTGCGCGGCGCGCTGACGCCGGCGACGCGGCGCCAGTACGCCGAGGTCGTCGGCGGCTCTCCGCTCTCGCAGGAGGACGCCTGGCAGCGCGCCGTCGAGTTCCTGTTCGAGCGGCTCGCGGTGCGCTGGACGATCCACGACGTGCCGATCGAGAAGCAGAAGGAGCTGCTCGCGCGCTACCGCTTCGCCTCGCAGGACGAGCGGCGCTGGATCCGCGACACGCTGCGCGAGCACCTCGCCGAGTGGTTCCCCGACATGAGAGCGCCCTGACGGTGGCAGCGCTCGCGCCCGCACGGCCTCCGTCGCGAGCGCGCGCCGGAGGCTCGATCTCGCAGGCCCGGAGGTGGCCGCATGCGCTGGACTGACGCCGACACCGACGCGATGGCCGAGCTGCTGACCGCGTACTGCCTCGACGTGCGGCCCGGCCAGCAGGTGCTCGTGCGCTCGACGACGCTCGCCGCGCCGCTGCTGCGCTCGCTGCAGCGCGCGATCCTCGCGCGCGAGGCGTGGCCGCTGCTGCGGCCGTCGCTGCCCGGGGTCGACGCCGACTTCTACGCGCTCGCCCGCGACGCGCAGCTCGACGGCTACCCGTCGATCGCCCGCGCCGAGGTCGAGCAGGCCGACGCCTTCCTCACGATCCAGGCGCCGGAGAACACGCGCGCGCTCGCCGGCGTCGACCCGGAGCGGCTGTCGCGCGCGACCCGCGCCCGCGCGCCGCTCGGCGAGCTGCGGCTGCGCAAGCGCTGGTGCGGGACGCTGTGGCCGACGCAGGCCGGCGCCCAGCAGGCGGGCATGGACCTCGACGCCTTCGGGGCCTTCGTGCGCGGCGCGCTCTTCCTCGACCGGCCCGACCCGGCGGCCGCCTGGCGCGAGCTGGGCGCCTTCCAGGCCGAGCTGATCGAGCGGCTGAGGGATGCTCGCCAGGTCCGGATCGAGGCCGACGGCACCGACCTGCTGCTCGACGTCCGCGGCCGCACGTGGGCCAACTCCGACGGCAGACGCAACATGCCCAGCGGCGAGGTCTTCACCGGCCCGCACGAGGCCTCCGCCAACGGCACGATCCGCTTCACGGTGCCCTCCTCGCCGGGTGGCGTCGACGTCGAGCGGGTCGAGCTGACCTTCCGCGACGGCGAGGTCGTCGGCGCCCGCGCCGCCCGCGGCCAGGAGTACCTCGACCGCACGCTCGCGACCGACGCCGGCGCCCGCCGCCTCGGCGAGCTCGGGATCGGCACCAACTTCGGCATCACCCGCCCGATCGGCGCGATCCTCTTCGACGAGAAGATCGGCGGCACCGTCCACCTCGCGCTCGGCCGCTCGTATCCCGAGACCGGCGGCGTCAACGAGTCGGCCGTCCACTGGGACCTGATCTGCGACCTCCGCGACGGCGGCCGCCTGACCGCCGACGGCGTCGAGATCCAGGTCGACGGGCGGTTCACGGGCGCGTGAGCGCCGCCGTCCTCTGGAGCGGCGGCAAGGACTGCTTCGCGGCGGGGCTGCGCAGCGGGGCGCTCGGCGATCCCGCCACGCGGCTGGTGACGTTCGTGCCGGCCGACGGCGAGGCGGCGTTCCGCTGTCACCCGCTGTGGCTGATGGAGCGACAGGCGCGGGCGCTCGGGCTGGCGCACGAGCGGGTGCCGATCGCGCTGCCCGACTGGGAGGCGTCGTACCGGGCGGCGTTCGCGCGGCTCGCCGCCGAGGGGGTCACGCGCGTGGTGACCGGCGACATCACCCCCGCCGCTTGGCCGTGGCTGCCGGCGGCGCTGGGCGCCGCCGGGCTGGCGCTGGAGACGCCGCTGGCCGACGAGCCCGACCCGCTCGCGCTGCTCGACGACCTCGACGCGGCGGGGATCGTGGCGACGGTGTCGGGGATGCGCGACGACGTCTACCGCGCCGGCTTCCTCGGGCGGCGCGCCGGGCGGGCGCTGCTCGCCGAGCACGGCCTGACCGACCCGGCGGCCTTCCACCCGTGCGGCGAGCGGGGCGAGTACCACACGGCGGTCACCGCGTTCGGCGAGCTGCGCTTCCTGGACGACGATCCCTCCACGCTGGAGCACGAGCTGCGTGACGGGATCTGGGCGCTGGTCTTCCCGGCGGCCTGAGCGGGGAGGCGCTGGACGGGCGCCCGGGGTGGCCCTGAAGCGGGGCCGGGCCTGGCCCGCCGACCACCATGTCCGAAAACCACTAGTGCCGGGCGGCCGGGCCCGCCATCATCGACGTCGTGGTCGAGGACTTCGAACAGTGCTACCGGGCCGTCAGCTCGAAGGACGGGCGCTTCGACGGGTGGTTCGTGACCGCCGTCACCTCGACCGGGATCTACTGCCGGCCGAGCTGCCCGGCGGTCACGCCGCGGCGTGAGAACGTCCGTTTCCTGCCGACCGCCGCGGCGGCGCAGCGGGCCGGCTTCCGCGCCTGCAAGCGCTGCCGGCCGGACGCGTCGCCCGGCTCGCCCGAGTGGAACGTGCGAGCCGACCTGACCGGCCGCGCGATGCGGCTGATCTCCGACGGCGTCGTCGACCGCGACGGGGTCGGCGGGCTCGCGCGGCGGCTCGGCTACAGCGAGCGCCACCTCAACCGGCTGCTCGTCTCCGAGCTGGGCGCCGGCCCGCTCGCGATCGCCCGCGCGCAGCGCGCCCACACCGCGCGCCTGCTGATCGAGACGACGGCGCTGCCGTTCACCGAGATCGCCTTCGCCGCCGGCTTCCCGAGCATCCGCCAGTTCAACGAGAGCGTCAGAGCGGTCTTCGCGACGACGCCGAGCGAGCTGCGGCTGCGCAGCGCACATCGCGACGGATCGGCGGGCGCGCGGAGAGGGAGCGGGTCCGGCGACGGCCGGGGGGCGGGCGATCCCGCGACCGGCAGCGGCGGCGCGAACGGCAGCGGCCGGACGGACGGCGGCCCGGCGACCGGCGCGATCACGCTGCGGCTGCGCCACCGCCCGCCGCTCGACGCCGCGGGGCTGCTCGGCTTCCTCGGGCTGAGGGCCGTGCCCGGCGTCGAGTCCTACGAGCCGGAGGCGGCGACCTACCGCCGCGTGCTGTCGCTGCCGCACGGCCTCGGGATCGCCGCGCTCACCCCGCGCGCCGAGCACGTCGACTGCACGCTGCGGCTCGCCGACCTGCGCGACCTCGGCGCCGCCGTCCAGCGCTGCCGGCGGCTGCTCGACCTCGACGCCGACCCGATCGCGACCGACGCGGCGCTCGCCGCCGACCCGCTGCTGGCGCCGCTGGTGCGGGCGACGCCCGGGATGCGCGTCCCCGGCGCCGCCGACGGCGCCGAGCTGGCCGTCCGGGCGGTGCTCGGGCAGCAGGTCTCGGTCGGCGGCGCGCGCACGATCGCCGCGCGGCTGGCCGCCGAGCACGGCGCCCCGCTCGCCGAGGCGCTGACGAGCTGCGCGCCGGCGCAGGCCGCGGGGGGAGCCGCCGAGGCACTGCCGACGTGGGCCGCGGCGCAGGAGGCGTCGCTGACCCACGCCTTCCCGTCCGCGGCGGCGATCGCGGCGCTCGACCCCGAGCAGCTGCCGATGCCGCGGGCGCGCGGGCGGGCGCTCGTCGGACTCTGCGCGGCGCTCGCCGGCGGCGAGATCGTGCTCGACCCGGGCGCCGATCGCGACGAGGTCCGGCGACAGCTCGTGGAGCTGCCGGGGATCGGGCCGTGGACGGCCGAGTACGTCGCGATGCGCGCGCTCGGCGACCCCGACGCCTTCCCCGCCTCCGACCTCGGCATCCGCCACGCGCTCGCCAAGCTCGACCAGCCCCACGACGCGCGCGCCGCGGCGGCGCTGTCGGAGCGCTGGCGCCCGTGGCGCGCCTACGCCGCACTTCACCTGTGGGCCGTGCTGGCCCGCTCGAACCACGCCAACGAAGGAGCGAGAAGATGACCCTCGCGACCGCGACCGTCCCCACTCCCCCCGGCCCGTTCACCGTCGTCGTCGACGGCGACGGCGCCGTCGTCGCCAGCGGCTGGGCGCCCGACGCCGAGCGCCTGCTCGACGCGATCGGCCCCGACCGCCTGCCGCGGCTCGCCGCCGCGCTCGCCGACGGGTCGTTGGAGCGACGCGACGAGCTGGGCGCCGTCACCGACGCGGTCGCCGCCTACGTCGGCGGCGACCTCGCCGCGATCGACGCGATCCCCGTCGCCGCGACGGGGACGCCGTTCCTGCGGCTCGCCTGGAGCGAGCTGCGGGCGATCCCGGCCGGCGCGCCGGAGACCTACGGCCAGCTCGCCGCCCGCTGCGAGCGCCCGCGCGCGATCCGCGCCGCCGGCAGCGCCTGCGCGCGCAACCCGACGGCCCTGTTCGTCCCCTGCCACCGCGTGACGCGGACCGGCGGCGCGCTCGGCGGCTTCCTCTACGGCCTCGACGTGAAGCGCTGGCTGCTCGCGCACGAGGCCGCCGCCGCGCCGGCGCTCGCGGCCGGCTGAGCGGCGGCCGGGCGCGGCCCGGCGTCGGCTGCGTGGCGGCTGGCCGTGCCGGATCGCGCCGCACCGGTCGTGCCGTCGGGCCGGTCCGCGTGCATCGCCCGCCGCGCCCGCTACCCTCCGCCGCCGTGGCCCTGGTCGACGAGATCCGCGACGGCGCCGCCTGGGTCGCCGGGCAGGCGACCCGCGTCGTCGTCGAGCAGGACGCGGTCGCCGCGTACGCGGAGGCGCTGCCGCCGCGCGAGCGCTTCCCGGGGATCGACCCCGACGCCCACCTGCTCGACGGCCCGGCCGAGCTGCGCGCCGCCTTCTTCCTCACGCTCGACGCGATCAACTTCGGCTCCGGCTGGTTCCCGACGATCCGCAAGCGCGACGGCCGCTCCGGCTACTTCACCGTCGCCCACGGGCTGCGCGACCGCTTTGCCGAGCACGGCGCCTGGAGCGCCGGCGCGCTGCGCGAGCTGACCGCGGCGGAGGTCGCGGCGACGCTCGGCCAGGATCCCGAGCACGAGCTGATGGACCTGTTCGCGCGCTCGCTCAACGACCTCGGCGCGCGGATCGAGGACGACCACGGCGGCCGCTTCCTCGGACCGGTCGAGCAGGCCGGCGACAGCGCCGCCGCGCTCGTCGAGCTGCTCGCGACGTGGGAGTGCTTCGCCGACCGCTCGCCGTACGGCGGCCGTGAGGTCCCGCTCTTCAAGCGCGCGCAGGTCGCCGCCTCCGACCTCGCCTTCGCGGGCGTCGCCGACTTCGCCGACCTCGACCGGCTGACGCTGTTCGCCGACAACCTGATCCCGCACGTGCTGCGGCTCGACGGGATCCTCCGCTTCGAGCCCGCGCTGGTCGTGCGGATCGAGGCCGGCGAGCTGATCGCCCACGACAGCCCCGAGGAGGTCGAGATGCGAGCGGGCGCGATCCACGTCGCCGAGCTGATCGCCGCCGCCCGCCCCGACCTGACCGCCCGCGACGTCGACCAGCTGCTGTGGACGAGAGGCGGCGGCCCCGCCTACAAGGCGGTCCCGCGGCCGCGCTCCCGATCGACGGCGTACTGATGGGCGCCGCGCGCGACAGCGGCCGCGTCCTCGGCGCGGGCGGCCGCGTCCTCGGGACGGCGCGCGCGGCCGGCGCGAGCGCGGGCGCCGACGCCGGCGGGAGCGCCGGCGCGTTCCCCTCCAGCCTCGCCGCCCCGCTGCTCACCGCGCGGCTGGAGCTGCGCCCGTGGCGCGACGACGCCGCCGACCTCGACGCCTACGCCGCCCTCTGCGCAGACCCCGACGTGATGCGCCACATCGGCGCCGGCGAGCCGCTGACCCGCGCGCAGGCGGCCGCGCAGCTGACCCGCTTCGCCGAGCACTGGGAGCGCCATGGCTACGGCCTGCGCGCCGCGGTGCTGCGCGACTCGGGCGAGCTCGCCGGCTTCGTCGGCGTCGCGCGCGCCGGGCAGCCGGGCGTGCGCCCGGGCGACGTCGAGATCGGCTGGCGGCTGGCGCGACGGTTCTGGGGCCGCGGCCTCGCGACCGAGGGCGCGCTCGCGGTGCGCGACCACGCCTTCGCGAGGTTGCGGCTCGCACGGCTGGTCGCCTTCGTGCGGCCGGCCAACGCCGCCTCGATCGCCGTCATGCGCAAGCTCGGGATGGAGCCGCTGCGCGACGCGACCTGCAGCTTCGGCCGCCCGATGCGGATCTTCGCGCTCGACAACCCGCTCGCCGCCGGCCGCTCGGCGGCCGGCCCCTCCGGCGACCGGCCGGCGCCCGCGCCGCCCTCCGCGTCCGGCCCGCCGCCGACCGGGCGCCCGGCCGACGCCGACCGATAGCCTCCCGCCGGTGCGCCTGGTCACCTGGAACGTCAACTCGCTGAGAGCGCGGCTGCCGCGCGTGCTCGAGTTCCTCGGCGAGCACCGGCCCGACGTGCTGCTGCTGCAGGAGACGAAATGCGAGGCCGAGGCCTTTCCGCACGCCGAGCTGGCTGAGGCCGGCTACGTCGCGGCCGACCACAGCGCCGGGCGCTGGGCCGGCGTCGCGATCGTCGCGCGCGCGGAGCTGGGTCTCGCCGACGTGACGAGCGGCCTGCCCGGCGAGGTCGTCGAGGACGAGGCGCGCTGGATCGAGGCGACCGTCGGCGGCGAGCTGCGCGTCGCGAGCGTCTACGTCCCCAACGGCCGCGAGCTGGACAGCGAGTGGTACGCGCAGAAGCTCGTCTTCCTGGAGGCGATGGCGCGCCGCGTCGGCGAGCTGCGCGCGGCCGCCGAGGCGCCGGAGCTGGTCGTCGCCGGCGACATGAACGTCGCGCCGGCCGACGTCGACGTCTACGACCCGGCCGCCTTCGTCGGCTCGACCCACACGAGCGCGCCGGAGCGCGACGCGCTGCAGGGCGTCGTCGCCGCCGGCCTCGTCGACGCCTTCCGCCGCCTCCACCCCGACGACGTCGGCTTCACCTGGTGGGACTACCGCCAGGGCCACTTCCACCGCGGCCTCGGGCTGCGGATCGACCTGATCCTCGCGACGCCCGCGATCGCCGACCGCCTCACCCGCGTCGGGATCGAGCGCGACTACCGGAAGGGCTCCAAGCCCTCCGACCACGTCCCGCTCGTCGCCGACTGGACCTGAGCAGCAGCCGGCGTGCGGCCCGCCCGCACGGCCTAGATCGTCCGACGAGCACGCGACGCTCGACCTGCTCGACCCACGACGTCGGCGCCGCACCGCAGCGCCACGAGCTGCGTCGATCTGCCTACCGCTGCGGTAGGCAGATCGACGCAGCTCCCACGTCCGGGCCGCGCCGACCGGTCAGCCCGGCTTCCGCGCGCTGAGCACGGCGATCGGGCCGAAGCCGCGCACGAGGTCGATCTCACCGAGGCCGGCGCGCTCCAGCCAGGCGCGGTGCTCGGCCTCCGAGTACGCGTCGCCGCCGTCGTTCTCGACCATCATCATCACCGCGAACAGCGGCAGGTCGGGCGCGTCCGTGTCGGGGTTCGGGATCCACTCGTACAGGAGCAGCGTGCCGCCCGGGGCGAGCAGGCCGGCCGCCTCGCGCACGAGCCGCTCGTTCTGCGCCGGCGTGTGGTCGTGGAGGATGTTGGCGAGCAGGACGACCTCCCACGTCTCCCCCTCCGGCCGGCCGAAGCGCGGAGCGGCGAGGTCGCCGGCCTCGAACGGGAGGCCGCCGTGGCGCTCGCTGACCAGCGGCGCGATCTCCGGCAGGTCGAGGACGGTCGGCCGCACGTCGGGCCGCAGCGCCGCCAGCCGCGCCGCATGCGAGCCGGAGGCGCCGCCGACGTCCAGCAGCCGCAGCGGACCGCCGTCGCCGCGCGCCGGCAGCGCCGCGGCCGCCATCTCCGCCAGCTCGCCGCCGAAGCGCGCGGCGAGGTCGTCGAGCGCGCGCAGGAAGCCGAACGCGGTCGAGCGGTCGTCGCGCAGGCGGTCGCGCCACGGCGCGATCCGCGCTCTGCCGTCCTCCAGCGCCGCCGGCAGCTCGTTCCAGACGCCGTAGAAGAACCACTCCTTGCGGACGATCCAGGCGAGCGTCTGCGGATGGTCGCTCGCCAGCGTCGCGCCGGCCTCGCTGAGCGCGAAGCGGGTCGCGGCGTCGACCGGCGCGCCGGCGTTCAGCCCGTCGGCGCGCGTCGCGAGACCGATCGCGACGAGCGCTGAGAGCAGGATCCGCGTCGCGCGCGGGTCGGTGCCGGCGGAGGCGGCGACCTCCTCGACGGTCCGCCCGGCGCCGAGCGCGTCGGGGCCGTGGGAGCCGTCGACCCCCTCCGCGAGCGCGTCGGCGACGCCGCTCACGACGGCGCTCGCGAGCACGGCGGAGTGCTGGTAGGCGGTCAGCAGCGCGAGCGGGTCGACCCCGGCGTCGCCGCCGCCGGCGCCGGGGAGCGCGCCGGGCATCAGCCGGCCCTCCGCAGCGCGCGGGTCGCCTTCCACGCGTCGCGCACGAGCGCGGCCCGCTCGCGGGCGCGCCGGGCGACGCGCGCCCCGGTCGACCCGCCGCCGATCGCGTCGAGCGCGACCCGCGCCGCGTTGCGGCCGGGGACGCCGGTGATCCCGCCGCCGGGATGGGTCCCCGCGCCGGTCAGGAAGAGGCCGTCGATCGGCGTCCGGTAGCCGGACAGCGAGGGGCTCGGGCGGAACCCGAGCAGCTGGTCGATGCTCATCTCGATGTGGTTGGGGTTGGCGTTGGCGTTGCCGTGGCGGGCGACCCAGGCGACTGGTCCGGTGACGCGCCGCTCGACGACGCCGATCGGCTGGCCGAGCGCTCGCTCGGCGATCCCCCAGGCGTGGTCGGCGGCCGCTTCGAGCTTGCGCTCGTCCCACGGCCCGTCGGCCGGCTGCCACGGCACGAAGGTCGAGACCCACGCGACCGCCCTGCCCGGCGGCGCCCAGCCCTCCTCCAGCACCGACGGGAAGGCGATCATCACCGGCGGGCGCTCGGCGAGCTGGCCGAGCTGGACGCTCGCGAAGGCGCGCTCGATGTCGCTGATCGTGTTCGCCGACAGCATGAAGGCGCGGTCGAAGCCGGCCGGCTTGACCGCCGGCGGCGCGTCGATCACGGCGTCGACCTTCAGCTCCGAGACGTTGCGGCGGCCGGAGTGGATCCGTCTCAGCTCTCTCTTCAGCCGCTCGGGCACGTGCTCGGGAGCGACGAGACCCCCGGGTCCGAGCAGCCGCCGCGCGTCGATCGCCGAGACGATCCCCTTCGCCGCGACGTGCCGGTCGCCGCCGGCGACGACGGCGGTCGCGCGCCCGCCGGAGACCTCGACCGACTCGACGCCGGAGTTCAGCGCCACCCGCCCGCCGGCCGCCTCCAGGCAGCGCACGAGCGCCTCGACGGTGGCGCGCGAGCCGCCGGCGGGGCGGGCCGCGGGCGCGCCGTGGAAGGCCGCCAGCATCAGCCCGCCGCCGCCGGTGCCGGGGTCGAGCGGCGACTGCTGCGAATGCGCCGCCCAGTGCGCCATCGGCGCCATCAGCCGCTCGTCCTCGAAGGTCGCGCGCAGGACCGTCGAGGCCGAGCCGAGCAGCGTCTGCATGAACGGCCCGGCATCGGCGCCGAGCGTCGCCTGCGCGGCGGCGGCGAGCTGGCCGAACGACGGCGGCGGGCCGGCGTCGAGCGCGCCGACGAGGTTCATGCCGGCGGTCGCCCAGGCGGTGAAGCGGCGGTACGCCTCGGTCTCGGCCGTGCCGACGACCGGCCGCAGCAGCTCCAGCGTCTCCTCCAGGCCGTTGTGGAAGGCGATCCGCGCGCCGTCGTCGGCGGGGCCGAGCGTCACCTCGTCGCGCAGGTGGAAGCGCAGGCCGTGGCGGCTCTCCAGCTCGAGGTCGGCGGCGACCCCGCTGCCGCGGATGCCGCCGTGCTCGTAGGCGCCCAGCTCCAGCCGGCCGCGGCCGTCGGGCAGGTCGCGCGTGTCGATGCAGCCGCCGACGGTGTCCGACTGCTCGAGCACGAGCACGTCGAGCCCGGCGCGGGCGAGGTAGCAGGCGCAGACGAGGCCGTTGTGGCCGGCGCCGATCACGATCACGTCAGGCATGGCTCTCCTGCAGCCAGCGCCACGCCCGCGCCTCCTCGGCGGCGTAGTGACGGGCTCGCGCTTGGACGTCGGTGAGCGGCGAGGCCTCCGGGCCGGCCTCCAGGGCGACGCGCGCCCGCTCCTCCAGGAACCAGGCGCGCACCGTCGCCTGCTCGACCGTCGCGCCGGTCGCGACGTTCCCGTTCGCGCGCACGAGCAGGCAGTCGGCGGCGCCGAGCGCCGCGGCGACGGCGGCACCCTGCGCGGCGGTGACGACGAGGTCGCTGTCGCCGCCCCATGCCGTCACCTCGCCGGCGAGCCCGCCGAGGCCGTGGAGCAGCGGCGGCGCGGCGACGCGGAGGCCCCACGCGACCGCGGCGGCCGAGTGGGTGCGGCAGATCGCGCCGACGTCGGGGCGTGCCGCGTAGATCGCCGCGTGCAGCGGCGCCTCCAGCGGCACGCCCGCGCCCGACGTCCCGGCCGCGACGACCGTGCCGTCGTCGGCGAGCCGGTGGATCGACGGCGCCGTCTGCGTGCCCAGCGGCGCCGTCGAGGTCAGCAGGAAGCCGCCGTCGACGCGCGCGGAGACGTGGCCGAACGCCTCGACCAGCCCCGCGCCCGCGATCACGCGCGCGGCTTCGGCGACCGCCGCGGCATCGACCGCCGACGTCATCGGACGACCGCCCACACGGAAGAACGAGCCCCGCGGGCGAGTTCTTCCAATGCGATCCAAGGCCGCAGGCCGCCGGATCGCACGATCACTCGGGCTCCCACACCCGCAGCGCCATCGAGGTCGGCTCGTAGGCGTTGCAGGGGCTGAGGTCCTGCGGGCAGGCCGACAGCACGACGAGCAAGTCGTCGAGCACCTCGAGGTCGATCGCGGCGCCGGCCTGGTGGGGCGGCTCGTACGTGACGACCCGTCCCCCCTCGTGTCTGTTGTTCATGAAGACGTTCCAGGCCGTCTCGCCGCGCACCGGCCACGACCGCCCGCTCGCCGCGACCGCCCGCTCCAGCGACGCGAGGCAGGAGGCGTGGTCGTGGACGTTGTAGTCGCGCGAGTAGCGCTCGGGGTCGCAGCAGGGGACGATCAGGTCGTGCGAGCCGACGTCGTCGTGGAGGATCCGGAAGAGCGGCCGGCGGTGGTTGGAGAACAGCTCGTCGCCGACCTGCGGGACCAGTCTCGTCAGCGCCGAGACGGTGTGGCCGGCGCTGAAGACCTCGCTCGGGTCGGCGAGCCGGTAGGCGATCAGGTCGCCGACCTGCTGGCCCTCGAGGTCGACGATCTGGAGGATCTGCCCGGCGCGCACCTCGACGGCGCGCGCCTCGCAGGCGGGCACGACGACCTCCTCCGCGAGCAGCTCGTAGGAGCGCGGCGCGGGGCCGACCATCATCGCGACTCCTCCTCCGCCAGCCGCGCCTGCGCCTCCTCCTTCGAGACGCCGCCGAGGCGCGCGTTGAGCCGCCCGCGGGTCGCGACCGCGCCGACCAGGACGATCTCGTCGGGCGCCGGCGCGTCGGGGATCGCGACCGTGATCGTGTCGTAGTGCGAGCGGACCCAGATCTCGTCCTTGAAGCAGAGCGGCACGTCGATCGAGCAGCCCGGGGCGGCCCGCTTCGTCGTCGAGGGCAGCCACGCCCGCCCGCCGCCGAACGCCTCCCGGAACGGGTCGCCGAAGCGGGTCGTCTTCGCGGCGTTGCCGTGCTCGCCCTCGCCGGCCGTGCCGACGACGACCGCCTTGCCGTGGCTCTCGACCGGGCCGCCGGCGGCCTCGGCGCAGCGGGCGCCGATCAGCGCGCCGAGCCTGTCGCTGGCGTCGACGATCAGCGAGAGGTCGTCGCTGTGCGGCCTGCCGGCGTAGGGGTTCTTGAACACGACCGCCGTGGCGACCTTGCGCAGCGGCGCGCCGTCGGCCGGCGCGCCGTCGCTGAACGTGTCGTCGACGAGCGTGATCACCTTGCGGATCTCGAGCCCGTCGACCTGCGGATGCTCCGGGGCGCTCACGCGGCCGGCACCTCCTGGTCGGTGTTGGGCTTGCCCGTCGGCGTGCGGTCGCCGCACGGGCGCTGGGGCAGCGACCGGAAGTAGGCGATCACCTCGTCGGTCGCCTTCACGTCGCCGTACTTCATCTGGATGTCGAGCAGGTTGACCTTGTGGGAGATCGTCGAGCGATCCCAGACGCACTCCTCCGGCACGATCGAGCGGAAGTTGTACTGCGCCGCGTCGACCGCGCTGGCGCGGACGCAGCCGCTCGTCGTCGTGCCGGTCGTGATCACCGTGTCGGCGCCGAGGTAGATCAGGTAGTCGAGCAGGTGGGTGCCGTGGAAGGCGCTCGGCTTGTCCTTCACGAAGAAGATGTCCTGCGGCCGCGGCGCGACCTCGGCGACGATCTCGTTGCCGAGCGAGCCTCTGATGTCGCTCGCCTCGGCGGCGCGGTGGCTCTTCCAGTTCCACGCGCCCTGGTCGAAGCCGTCGGGCCGGCGGTCCATCCCCGTGTAGACGATCGGGACCTCGCGCTCGCGCGCGGCGGCGATCAGCCGCTGGAGCTGCCCGACGCCCTCCCAGCCGCGCTCGCCGCACGAGTAGCGCCACTTCTTGATCGACTCGAGGATCGGCTCGGGCCGGTCGCCGACGAAGTTGTAGATCACATCGACGACGAGCAGGACGGGACGGGCGCCGAAGCCGACCTCCTTGCCCCACCCGGCCGCCTCGAAGACGAGGCGGTCCTCCTCCGGCAGCACGTCGTCCCAGACCGCCACGCTCACACCACCTCCTCGAGCTGGTGCGGCGTCGGCTGGCCGCCGGGGACGCGGCGCAGGTATCTGCCGTCGGCGTCGCCGACGAACTCGGCCTTCGGCGCGCCCTCCTCCCACTTCGACATCCGCTTGCCGCGCAGGTAGGTGGCGACGCTCCAGCCGTGGATCGTTCTGCCGTCGAGCACCGTCCAGCCCGAGCGCGTCTGCACCATCGAGTTCTGCACGTGGACGACTCTGTCGAGGTCGACCAGCACCACGTCGGCGTCGAAGCCGACGTCGAGCGCGCCCTTGCGGCCCCAGACGCCGAAGATCTTCGCCGGGTTCTCGCAGGCGACCTTCACCATCCGGTCGAGCGTCAGCTCGCCGCGGTGGACGCCCTCCAGCATCACCGGCAGCAGCATCTCGACGCGCGAGGTGAAGCCGGTCCGCAGCTCCCAGATGTTCTCGTTGTAACAGTTCTCGTAGGAGCTGTCGCCCCAGATCACGACGTGGTCGGAGCCGACCGCGTTGATGACGCCCTCGCGCAGCGCTCTCCAGATGTTGGGGTTGTTCGCGCGCGAGCGCAGCGGCACGTTGATCCGCCAGGCGTTGCGCTCCTCCTTGCCGAAGTGGAGCCAGTGCGGACCGGTCTGCGCGTAGCAGGTGACGCCCTTGCCGCGCAGGTCGAGGATCTCGCGGTAGGTCTCCGGCGTCGTCGCGTGCTGGACGTAGATCGGGCAGCCAAGGTACTCGGCGAAGTGGCCGTACTGACGCAGGTGCTGCGCCTCCAGGAAGTGCGGCGAGCGATCCGACCAGGTCGCCCAGTCGGTGCGGCCCTGCGCTCTCAGCCGCTCGTCGAAGATCCGCGCGATCTCCCAGTTCTCGCAGTGCATCGCGACGACGCCCGGGTAGCCGAGCTCTGCCGTTCTCTCCATCACCTGGTAGACGACCCCGTCGTCGAAGCCGGCGCCGAGGCCGGCGCGGCGGCCGGGCCAGTTCGGCTCGGCCTCCGGGCTCATCGCCTGGAGGTAGAGCTTGAACGAGGTGACGCCGTGGTCCTTGGCGTACTCGGGGATCTCACGCGCGTGCTGGTCGGTCTCGACCATGTAGGTGGCGAAGACGTCGACCGCCGCGTCGGCCTCGACCGCGTCGGTGAAGTGGTCGATCACGTCGTGGAAGGAGCCGACGTCCTCCTTCTGCACGTACTCGACGAAGTCGGGATCGCCCATCCGCGGCTGCGGCGCGTGGATGCCCCACGTCGTCACGCCGGCGGTGACGGCCGCGATCGACTCGGTCGCGAGGTCGTCGCGCAGCGGCACGTAGCAGCCGGGGTGGGCCTCGGTGTCGACCAGGCCCGGGATGACGTGAAGCCCGGTCGCGTCGTGCGTCTCGCGCGCCGGCGGCAGCAGCGAGTCCTCCGCGATCGCGACGATCCTGCCGCCGTCGATCGCGATCCCGGCCCGGCGCGTGCCGGTCGGGGTGACCACGGTGCCGCCGACGATCTTCAGGTCGACTTCGCGGGGTTCGGTCATCTGCAGCTACTCCTTGGCCGCCGGGTCGGCGACGTTCTGGGGGTCCTGCGCATCTCGTCCGGCGGGCGCGCGACCACCGCCGCACTCGGCGGTGATCGCGTCCGCGACGTCCCGCAGGACGTGGCCGATCGACGGGATCGCCTCGCGGGTGAGCTGGTCGGGGAAGCCGATCGCGATCAGGACAGCGGCCAGCTTCCCCTCCGCGTCGCGGACGGGGACCGCGACGGCGTTGTTGTGCCGGTATTCGCCGATGCTGACGCCGTAGCCGGCCGAGCGGACGTGCTCGACGTCGGCGAGCAGCGCCTCGGGGTCGGTCAGCGTCCGCTCGGTGTGGGCCGGGATCTCGCGCGCCCGCGCGCGCACGAGGCGCTCGGCGTCGGCCGGCTCCTCGAGCGCCAGCAGGCACTTGCCGACGGCGCCGTCGAACCACCCGTAGCGGGTGCCGAGCGCGATCCCGACGTGGACGTCCTCCGGGTAGGCGACCGACATCACCTCGACGACGCCCCGCTCCAGCGGCTGGGCTGCGATGACGGTGAGGCCGTGCTCGCCGGCGATCTCGTGGGTCCGCTCGGTCGCGAGCGCGAGCGCGTCGACCTGGCGGACCGCGAAGGCGCCGAGCCGCACGAGGCCGCCGCCGAGGCGGTAGGCGCGGCCGCGCGGGTCGCGGCGGACCCAGCCGAGCGACTCCAGCGTCGTCAGCAGGTTGTGGGCGCTCGACTTCGACAGCTCCAGCTCGCGTACCAGCTCGGTGTGGGTGAGGCCGTCGGGCGCTCTCGCGATCGCGTCGAGGATCGAGGCGGCGTGCAGGACGGCGGGGACCCGGTAGCGCTCGCCGTTCGCTCTTCCACCGGCCGCTCCCACGCTCATGCGATCGCCTCCTCGCCGGGCAGGTCGCGCCGGAAGCGGCGCAGGACGATCGTCTTCTCGCGCGTCAGCTCGTCGATCGTGTAGCCGAGCCCCTCCCGCCCGCCGCCGGACAGCTTCACGCCGCCGAAGGGGATGATCGGCGGGCGGTAGTTGTCGGTGCCGTTGATCACGACGCCGCCGGCCTGCAGACGCTCCGCCGCCGCCATCGCAAGCTGGACGTCGCGGCTGAAGACGCTCGCCATCAGCCCGAACGAGGAGGCGTTGGCGAGCGCGATCGCCTGCTGGACGTCGTCGGCTCTGATCAGCGCGAAGACCGGGCCGAAGATCTCGTCGTCGGTCGCGATCGCGGCGCCGGCGGGGACGGAGGCGAGCAGCGCCGGGGGCAGGAGCGCTCCCTCGCCCGCGCCGTCGCCGCCGCGGACGGGCGTCGCGCCCTCGGCGACCGCGCGCTCGACCTGCTCGGCGACGCGCCGTGCGGCGGCGGCGTGGATCAGCGGGCCGACGGTCGTCGCCGGGTCGGTCGAGGGGCCGAGGACCTGGCGGTCGACGACGGCGGCGAGCCGGTCGACCAGCTCGTCGTGGAGGCTGGGATCGACGATCACGCGCTTGCTCGCCGAGCAGGCCTGGCCGTTCATCAGCAGGCGGCCGTAGGCCAGCTCCTCGGTGACGAGGTCGAGGTCGGCGTCCTCGAGCACGAGCGCTGCGTTGTTGCCGCCCAGCTCGAGGTGGAGCCGCCGCAGCGTCGGCGCGGCCGCCTGCGCGACGGCGACGCCGGCGGCGGTCGAGCCGGTCAGCGAGATCGCGTCGACGCCGCGCGCGGTCGCGAGCGCGGCGCCGACGTCGCGGTCGCCGTGGAGCAGCGGCGCGACGTCGGCCGGGACGCCGGCCTCCAGCAGCGCGCGGTGGAAGCGGGCGACGACGAGCGGCGCCTCCAGCGGCGCCTTCGTCACGACCGCGTTGCCGCCGACGAGCGCGGCGGCCGCCTTCTCGACGAACAGCTCGACGGGGAAGTTGAACGGGAGGATCGCGGCGATCACACCGAGCGGCTCGCGGCGCGTGAAGGCGAGGTCGCGGGCGGTGCCGGCGAGGCCCTCGGTCGGCAGCACGCGACCCTCCCAGCGGCGGCCGACGCGGGCGTTGTCCGCGAGCAGGCCGATCGAGGCGCCGATCTCGAACCGCGCCTGCGCGAGCGGCTTGCCCGACTCACGCGACAGCAGATCGCCGAGCTCCTCGACCTCGTCGCGGAGCGCGCCGGCCGCCGCCTCGATCCGGTCGGCGCGCTCCGCGAGGGTCGTCCGCGCCCACGCGCCCTGAGCGGCGCGCGCGGCGTCGACGATCCGCTGGACGTCGGCCGGGTCGGCGAGGGGAACCGACCCCAGCTGCTCGGTCTCGAGCGGATCCTGCACGGTGAACTGCTTGGTCAACACACTGAACTCGGTTTCTTTCTCTGAACTCGTGCCCAGCGTAGGCGATCGGCGCGACGGCCGTCAAGGGTGCCGGCGGCGAGCGGCACCGCGGGCCGCGCCGCTCCCGCCAGCCGCGCCGCTCCCGCCCACCGCGCCGCTCCCACCCGCCGCGCCGCTCCCGCCAGCCGCGCCGCTCCCGCCCACCGCGCCGCTCCCGCTCCCGCCAGCCGCGCCGCTCGCACCCGCCGCGCCGCTCCGCACCTTCGCGCCGCTCCCCACCGCGGCCCGCAGCGCGTGCATCTGCGCGACCGCCCGCTCGGCGGCCGGCGGCAGCGAGCGGGCCGCGGCGGTGCGCCGCGCGGACAGCTCGGCGAGCCGCGCGCCGACCTCCGCCTCGTCGATCGTCAGGCAGCGGCCGTCGGCGACGACCTGCTCGCCGGCGACGAAGACGTGGCGGACGGCGCGGCCGTCCTCGGACAGCACCAGCGCCGCCTCCGGCTCGACCGCCCCGGAGAGGCCGGGCGCGCGTCGGTCGAGCAGCGCGAGGTCGGCCGGCGCGCCGACGCGCAGCGTGCCGAGGCCGTCGTCGCGCTCCCCCGCCCCGCGGGCCATCGCGCGGGCGCCGGCGGTCGTCGCCATCGTCAGCGCCTGCGCCGCCGTCACCCAGCGGTCGGCGTCGCCGTCGTTGTGGATCAGCGCCGCGAGCTTCAGCTGGTGCCACAGCAGCTGATTGTCGGAGGAAGCCGAGCCGTCGGTGCCGAGCGCGACGTGGGCGCCCGCGGCGAGCAGCTCCGGCACCGGTGCGCGGCCGCTGCCGAGGCGGGTGTTGGCAGCCGGGTTGTGGACGACCGTCGCGCCGCCCGCCGCGATCGCCGCGACGTCGTCGCCGTCGATCCAGACGCCGTGCGGGAGCGACAGCCGCGCGTCGAGGAGCCCGAGCGCGGCGAGCCGCCGCAGCCCGCTCATGCCGAACGCCTCGCGGCAGGCGGCCGCCTGCACCCGCGTCTCGAGCAGATGGATGTGGACGCCGCTGTCGTGCGCCCGCGCCAGCTCGGCGGCGCCGAGCAGCAGCTCCTTGGAGGCCCATTGGACGCCGCCAGGACCGGCGAGGACCCGCAGCCGCCCGCCGGCCGCCCCGTGCCAGCGCGCGAAGGCGTCGGCGAGCAGGTCGAGCTGCTCGCGCGCGGAGAGGACGTGCTGGAGCGTCGTGACGAGGCCGGCGCTCACGTCGAGACCGAGCCGCGCCGCGAGCCGGTCGGTGACGTCGACGTCCTCCATCAGCGGCGCGACCGCGGCGCGCATCCCGGAGCGCTCGTAGCCGCGCATCGCGCCGTCGAGCGCGGCCGCCGACGGCGGCGTCATCCACAGGTGGTCGATCACGCCGGTCGTGCCGGAGCGCAGCATCTCGGCGGCGCCGGCGAGCGCGCAGACCTCGTGCGCCTCGGCGTCGTACTCGCCGCCGATCGCGAACATCGCGCACAGCCACGGCTCCAGCGCCAGCCCCTCGCCGGCGCCGCGCAGGCAGTTCTCCGGCGAGTGCGTGTGCGCGTTGACGAGCCCCGGGATCGCCAGCAGCCCACGCCCGTCGATCACGCGCCCCTCGCCCGCGACGCCGCCCGCCCCACCCGTACCGGCGCGCCCCTCGCCCACGCCGCCGCCCGCCCCACCCGTACCGGCGCGCCCCTCGCCCACGCCGCCGCCCGCCCCACCCGTACCGGCGCGCCCCTCGCCCGCCGCGCCACCGCCCGCCTGGCTCGCCCCGCCGCCCGCCTCGCGCGCCGCGCCGCCCCTCTCGCTCGCGCCACCGCCCGCCGCGCCGCCCGCGCCGCCCGCGCCGCGCCCCCGATCCCCCACGGGCGCGATCGCCGCGACCCGCCCGTCGGCGATCGCGAGGTCGACCCGCTCGCGCAGGTCGCCCGGCTCCACCAGCACGTCGCAGTCGCGGATCGTCAGCACGGATCGTTCTGCATGTTGAACTCGATCCAGCATCCTGTTCCCTCTGCTTCGCCGCGTCAACCGCGTGGATGCCTTGGCCGGATGGCGGAAGACCGCTCGGGCGGCCCGGCCGGCGGGCGGGACCACCCGCATCGGCGACGGCCGACCCCCCACTCGTCGGAAACGGCGTCGGGTTTCACAGGACGAGAGCCGGAAGCGCCCTGCCCACCCGCTACCGTGATGCTCGTGCGTCGTACGAAGATCGTCGGAACCATCGGTCCCGCCTCCCGTGACCCTGAGGTCCTCGTCCGCATGGTGGAGGCGGGCCTGGACGTCGCCCGCCTCAACTTCTCGCACGGCTCCAGAGAGGAGCACCAGGAGAACGTCGAGCTGATCCGCCAGGCCGCCGGCCGCGCCGGCCGCCAGGTCGCGATCCTCCAGGACCTGCCCGGCCCGAAGCTGCGGATCGGAACGCTGAGAGGCGGCCACGTCGACCTGCGCGTCGGCGATCCGCTGACGCTGCGCTGCGGCAGCGAGGAAGAGGGCGACGTCGACTCGATCGCCGTCTCCTGGGGCGGTCTGCCCGACGCGGTCGAGAGCGGCGACGTCGTCTACCTCGCCGACGGCCGCATCCGCCTCAAGGTCAGCGGCGTGCGCGACGGCTCCGGCGAGGTCGACACCGTGATCGAGACGGGCGGCCCAGTCGCCTCCCGCCAGGGCCTGAACATCCCCGGCTCGACGAGAGGGCTGCCGGCCGTCCCCGAGCGCGACCTCGAGCTGCTCGCGTTCGGGGAGTCGATCGGCGTCGACCTCGTCGCGCTCTCGTTCGTGCGCGAGCCCTCCGACGTCGTCGAAGTCCGGAGGCACACCAGGCTTCCGCTGATCGCGAAGATCGAGAAGCCGCAGGCTGTCGAGAACGCGGTCGAGATCATCCGCGCCGCCGACTGCCTGATGGTCGCCCGCGGCGACCTCGGCATCGAGCTGCCGATCGAGGACGTGCCGGTCGTGCAGAAGCAGCTGCTGAGAATCGCCGGCCGCCTCGCGCGCCCCGCGATCACCGCGACGCAGATGCTCGACTCGATGATCACCTCGACGCGTCCGACGCGCGCGGAGGTCACCGACGTCGCCAACGCGATCTTCGACGGCACCGACGCCGTGATGCTCTCCCAGGAGACGGCCGTCGGCAACCACCCCGAGCTGGTCGTCAGAACGATGGCGATGATCGCCGAGCGGACCGAGCGCGAGCTGCCGTACGAGATCTGGAACGAGCAGCGCGTCCGTCGCGACGCGCGCGATCCCGCCTACACGGTCGCCCACTCGGCCTGCGAGGCGGCGCGCGAGCTGGGCCTCGCCGCGCTGGTGGTCCCGACGCTGTCGGGCCGCTCGGCGCGCCTGATATCGGCCCATCGCCCGAACGTCCCGATCTACGCCCTCTCCCCGGGCAAGGAGACGGTCCGCCGCTGCGGCCTGATGTGGGGCGTCGAGGCCGCCTCGATGCGCCGTCACGAGGTGACCGAGGAGCTGATCCGCGACGCCGGCCGCCGCGCCGTCGAGCTCGGCTGGGTCAAGCCCGGCGACCGCATCGGCATCACCGCCGGCCTCCCCTCCGGCAAGCCCGGCACCACCTCCCTGTTCCAGGTCGAGACCGTTTAGGCGCAGACGCGCGTAGCGCCGCGCGCTACCCGTGGCACCCTCACCCGGTGCCGCCGCCGACCGTCCCCGCCGAACCCCGCAGGGTTTTGGGTCCCACAGACCCAAAACCCTGCGCTCATCCAGATGTGGCCCTCACGGAACTGGCGAATTCACAGTGGGGAGTGGTGGCACGGCGGCAGTTGGGGGCGATCGGCCTGACGCCGACGATGGTGCGCGACCGGATCGAGCGCGGCCGCCTGACCCGCCTCCACCGCGGGGTCTACGTCGTCGGGCATCGACAGCTGCGGCCGCGGGCGCACACGCTCGCGGCGGTGCTGGCGGTCGGGCCGGGCGCGGTCGCCAGCCACCGCGACGCGGCCTGGCTGCACGGGCTGCGGCCCGGCGGCCACGCTCGCTCCGACGTGACGACGACCCGCCGCGGCGTGACGGGCGGTCCGCGGATCGCCGTCCATCGCACGACGGTGCTGACCGACGAGGACGTGACCGAGATCGACGGCATCCCGGTGACGTCGCTCGCCCGGACGCTGGTCGACCTCGCGGCGGTCGTGCCGGCTGACCATCTCGCGAAGGCGTTGAGCGAGGCCGAGCGGTTGCTGCTGCTCGACATGCGGTCGCTGGAGCGGGCGATCGAGCGGACTCGCAATCGCACCGGGTCGGGCCACGCCAGCCTGCGCGCGGTGCTCGCCGACCACGCGGCACACGGGGTCGAGCACGACCGCTCGACGATGGAGCGCCGGTTCGCCGCGCTCGTCCGCGATGCGGGCCTGCCCCGCCCGAAGCTCAACCACTGGATCGAGGGAGTCGAGGTCGACGCCGTCTGGCCGCGAGAGCGCGTCGCGGTCGAGTTGGACTCGTGGACCTGGCACCGCCACCGCCGCGCCTTCCAGCGCGACCGCGAGAAGGGCAACACACTGACCGCGGCCGGCTGGACCGTGCTGCGCTTCACCTACCTCGACGTGGTCGATCGCCCGCGCGAGGTCGCCGCGCAGCTCGTGCCGCTGGTCGCCAGCGTCGCCCAGCGGTGAGGCCGCGCCGGCCGCGGACGGCCCACCTCACGCCCCGCGTCGTGCGGCCCGGGCCGACCTGACGTCGCGGGCGGCGAAGGCCAGGCCGACGAGGGCCATGCCGACGAGCACGGCGAAGGCGACGAGCGCCTCGGGGGAGCCAAGGTCGTCGAGGCTGCCGCCGAGCGCGACGTAGGCGAAGGCGCGCGGGGCGCAGCCGAGCGCGGTCGCAGCGGCGAAGATCGCCAACGGCACCCGGGTCAGGCCGGCGGCGTAGTTGACGAGGCTGTACGGGACCGCGGGCAGGATCCGCGCGTAGAGGACGGCGAGGAAGCCGCGCGCGGCGATCCAGTCCTGCAGCGCGCTGACCCGTCTGCCCGACAGCTCGTCGAGCGCGCCGGCGCCGAAGCGGCGCGAGATCGCGGCGGCGACCGTCGCGCCGAGCGTCGCGGAGACGATCGCCGTCGGCGTCCCCAGCGCCGTGCCGAACAGCAGCCCCGCCGCGCCCGCGAGCAGCGGCCCGGGGACGCACGCGACCGTCAGCGACGCCGAGAAGGCGACGAAGACGACCGGCGCGAGCGGCCCGAACCCGTCGACCGCGTCGCGCACGCCCTCCGACGAGAGCCCGAACAGCGACGCGGCGACGAGGAAGAGGACGACGACGAACAGCCCGAGCCCACCGAGCCGCAGCAGAGCCCGCAGCTGCCCGCGCCGCCCGCCCGCCGCGCCCGGGTCGAGCGGTGCGCCGCCCGCTCGCTCCCGACCGCCGTCGCCCGGCGCCTGCCGGTCGGCGGCCGACGCCCCGAGCTGCGCGCCACCCGGCCCCGCCGCCGCCCCCGCGACGCGGTCGTTCGCCGCCCCCGCCGCCGCGGCCTCGGACGCGCGCGCAGGAGCGCCGCGCTCACGCCCGACCGGCCCGCGAGGCATAGAACGCCTCCTCCTCGCGTCCCAGCTCGGTGACGGCGTCGTCGCCGTACATCCACTCGCGCGCTACCCGGTACCAGTTGCCGCGCGCGCGCAGCTGCGACAGCACCGCCAGCGTCAGCATCTCCATGCGGCGCCCGAAGAGGTGCTCGGGCCGTATGTCCTGGTGGCGCATCTCGCGGAAGTGCGACGAGCGCATGTCGGCCGACTCGATCGCGATGCGGGTCGCGATCTCGGGCGTCAGCTGGACCTCCTCGTCGAGCGTGTACCACCAGATCGAGTCGATCACGTACGACATGACAACGTCGGGGTCGACCTTCTCCGGGTGCGGGAGGAAGCCCGAGCCGCCGAGCAGCTCGTGCAGCCGCTCCGCGTCGTCCTCGGCGACGGCCCGCTGGCAGGCGAGCTCGAACTCGACCGCCTCGGGCGCCATCCGCTTGAAGAGGCCGAAGTCGAGGAAGGCGACTCTGCCGTCCTCCTGCAGCAGGAAGTTGCCGGGATGGGGGTCGCCGGAGAATTGGTGGTGGCGGTAGAGGCAGCCCATGAAGAAGCGGAAGACGACCTCGCCGAGGCGGTTGCGCTCCTCCTGCGAGCGCGTCTTCAGCTCCTCGAAGCCGGTCCCCTCGACGTACTCCATCACGATCACGCGCTCGCGCGACAGCCGCGTCACGACGTCGGGGACGACGATGAAGGGATGGCCGCGGAAGATCCGCGCCAGCGAGCGCTGGTTCTGCGCCTCCAGCTCGTAGTCGAGCTCCTCGTCGATCCGCAGGCGGATCTCCTCGGCGACGCCCTTCGCGTCGATGCCGGGCGCGAGCCGCTTGATCAGCCGCATGATCAGCCCGAGGTTCGACATGTCGGCGCGGACCGCCGCGGCGACGCCCGGGTACTGGACCTTGACGGCGACCTCGCGCCCGTCGTGGAGCCGTGCGCGGTAGACCTGCCCGATCGAGGCGGCCGCGATCGGCTCCTCGTCGAAGCGGCTGAAGACCTCCTCCAGCGGGTCGTCGAGCTCCTCCTCGATCACCTTGCGCATCTCCTTGAAGGAGACCTTCGGGGCGGCGTCGCGGAGCTTGGCGAGCTTCGCCTGGAACTCCTCGCGGTACTCCTCGGGGACGAGGCCGACGTCGAGGAACGACATCACCTGGCCGAGCTTCATCGCCGCGCCCTTCATCGAGCCGAGCGCGGTGACGATCTGCTCGGCCGCCTCGACGTGGCGCTTCTCCAGCGCCGCCTGGGCGCCCTCTCTCGAGCGCCCGACGTTGGCGGCGTGCGTGGCGGCCTGCCGCATCGCCTGGCCGGCCGCGAGTCTGCCGATCCGCGCGGTGCGACCGACGCGGGATGTGGGCATTCTGTCGCGCGCCATCCCCTTCGATCTTAGGCGGGCGCGCGACGTGGCGAGCTGGTGCTAGCGCGAGACCTCGACCCGCGAGCCGGGCACGATGTCGTCGCTCCCGTCGGGCCAGCGGACCCACGCCTTGTGGCCGCCGTCGTAGTCGTCGCCGAGCAGGATCAGCGTCGCCGGCTCGCCGAGCGCCGTGCACTGCTGTGAGCCCTCCGGATCGAGCCCGCGCCAGATCCGCACGAATCTGTTCTCCTCCAGCTCGCGGCCGACCGTCGTCGGCTCGGTGTGGCCGGGATGGACGGGCGTCTCGGGCGGCAGCGTCAGCAGTCTCTCCATGATCGACGTCTTGATGTCGCCGTAGGTCGTGTGGCCGGGTCCGCGGACGCCGCCGACCGAGCCCTTGAAGAGCGTGTCGCCGGTGAAGAGGAGCTGCTCGCTGCCGTCGGAGACCAGCAGCGAGACCATCCCGGCGGTGTGGCCGGGCGTGTGGATCGGGTCGACCCTGAGGCCGCCGACCGAGATCGCCTCGCCGGGCACGATCTCGCCGGTCGCCTGCGGCACCAGCTCGCGCTCGAGCGCGTGGATCAGCACCGGCGTGCCGGGGAAGCGCGCGAGCACGTCGTCGAGCTCGACGACGTGGTCGCCGTGATGGTGGGTCAGGAGGATCGCGGTCAGCGTGAGGCGCTCGCGCTCGATCGTGTCGAGCAGCGGCCCGAGTCTCCCGCCGGCGTCGATCAGCGCCGCCGACCCGTCCGGCCCGTCGGCGATCAGGTACGTGTTGGTCAGGAAGTCGTCGGACATCGTGCGCTCGAGGATCATGGGGACGAGCTTAGTGCGCCCCACCGCGCTGCCGGGCGACGGTCGCGCGGCGGCCGCGGCGCTACCCTGCGGCCCATGCCCCTGATCCACACCTGCTATCGCATCCTCGAGATCGAGCGGTCGGTCGCCTTCTACGAGGCGCTCGGCTTCGAGGAGGTCCGCCGGCAGCCGATCCGCGACGAGGCGATCAACGTCTTCATGAACATCCCAGGCGACGACGGCGACGGCCCGCGCCTGGAGCTGACGTACAACATCGGCCGCACGGAGCCGTACGAGATCGGCGACGGCTACGGCCACATCGCGATCACGGCGCCCGACCTCGACGCGACGCTCGCCCGCCTCGCCGAGCAGGGGATCAAGCCCGAGAAGCCGCCGTACCGCGTGCGCGCGGGCGGCTCGCGCCTCTGCTTCGTGCGCGACCCCGACGGCTACCGGATCGAGATCATCGAGCGGGCGGGCTGACGCCGCCGCGGGCGCGCGCTACCCTGCCAGGCAGGCATGGCTGACACGAGCAAGATCGCCAAGAACCTCGAGCGCTTCGCCCAGGCGATCGCCGCTCACGACCGCGAGAACCCGACCCACAACGCGTACGGGATCGGACTCGCCCACTTCGACCTCGAGCGCCTTGGCTTCGAGGAGGGCGAGGAGGTCCTGCCGGGCATCACGATCCACGCCGACAGCGGCGTGACCGGCAACTTCCGCGTCCTCTGCGACGGCCAGCACGACGGCGAGCTGGAAGAGGCCGAGGAGGAGGTCGTCGACGCGGTCGCGACGACGACGGTCGGCGGCGGCAGCGTCGAGCGCCGCTCCTTCTGAGCGCGGGAGCTGGCTGACGGCGACGGCGCCGCCGCATGGCGGCGCCGCCAGGCCTGACTGCGCGCCGCGATCTCCGGCCAGGCGAGCGGACGCGCAGGCCGCGTCCGCCTGAGCCGCCCGGCTCAGCCGTCGCGCCCGAACAGCACGACGAGCGCGACCGCGTCGCGGGCGCTGCCGTCGGCGCCGCGCGCGAGTCGCCGCCGGCTGCGCCGCTCGATCCGCTCGACCGTCTGCTCGAACGACCGCAGCAGCGCCCGGGCCTGCGCGCAGCCCTCCTCGTCGAGCAGGAGCGCGCGGGCGTCGGCGCGCGCCTCGACGGCGTCGAAGCCGCCTCTCGCGAGCGCTCCCTGCGCCTCGTCGAGCGCCTCGCGGACGATCGCCGCGGGCCCCTCTCCGGTCGCGCGCCGACGACGCCGGCGCGGCAGGTCGAGCGCGGCCCGCGCGCGATAGTGGTGCTCGATCGCGCCGCGGCGCTGGGTGCGCGTCGCCAGCTCGATGAAGCCGAGCTGGTCGAGCCGTCTGACGTGGTAGCTGACGGTCCCGAGCGGGATCGCGAGCTCGTTCGCGAGCTCGACCGGACTCGCCAGCTCGCGCTCCTGCAGCAGCTCGAGGATCCGCCGGCGCGTCGGGTGCGACAGCGCCTTGACGACGCGCGCGTCGATCGCGTCGGACGGCTCGGATGGCATCGGCGCGCTCATCCGGCCCTCGACGTCGTCGCTCGTTCGACGACAGCGGCGGCGTGCGCATGGGCGACCCCGTGCGCACGCCGCCGCCACAGTCGGTCCCAGGTGGGCTCGCAGCCCGCCCGGGCCGCCCTGCGACGCTCGCGCACCATGTCGTCCGCCCTCGCTAGCGATCGTCGGCCGCCGCGGGAGGAGCGGCCGAGCCAGCGTGCCTACGCGAAGGGAAGGGGGAGCGCGCAGTGCACCGCGTCGAGCGTTGGGGGAAGAACGGTCGACGCACCAAGGGTGGACAGGACGGCGGCAGCGAGGCTGTCATCGCCGCCCATGCTTGGTCGCGCGCCCCTCGGCCGCAAGGCCAAGGTCCGAAGGTTCACAACTGAATAGTGCGCGCCAAAGCTCTCAGATTCAGCATGCTGAACCGGAGAGAGATCCTTGACTGGTCAGATCCGTCGGTCAACGGCGGTTGTTCGCATGCTGACAACGACCGTCGCGCGCGCTCGCGCTCACGCGACGGACGGCGCCGGAATGCCCGCGCGGCGGGCGATCCGCGCGGCCAGCGCGGCGACCGCCGGCGTCGGCACGGCGAGGCGCGCGCCGGCCCGCATCACGGCGCCGGGGATCGCGTCGAGCTCCGGGACGCGGCCGGCGGCGATGTCGCGCCGCATCGAGCTGCCGAGCGTGGCGTGCGCGGCGTCGAGCTCGGCGACGGTGTCGTCCGGGTCGATCGCGGCGCCGTCGGCGTTCGCGACGGCGGCCGTCTCGCGCACGCAGGCGACCAGCTCCGCGCGCTTCTCGGCGTCGGCGCGGATCTCGCCGAGCGGGAGGTCGAACGCGCTGGTCGTGCATGCGAGCGCGTTCAGTCGCACCAGCTTGCTCCACAGCACCTGCGGCTCGCTCGCCTCGACCCGCGCCGGGACGCCGGCCGCCGTCAGCGCCGCCGCGAACCGCTCCAGCGCCGGGCGCCGCTCGGGATCGGCGCTGGCGAGGTCGACGCGGACGCCGGGGCTCGTCTGCACGACGACCCCCGCCTTGGGCCGATCGGCCTCGATCCGGATCGTGCCGGCGACGGCGCGCGTGCCGAACCGCTCGCGCAGGCGCGGCAGGTGGTCGAGGCCGTTGAGCAGCGGGACGACCAGCGCCGGCTCGCCCTCGACGCGCGCGAGCGCGTCGTCGAGCCCGGCCGCCTTCGTCGCGACGACGAGCACGTCGACGTCGTCGGCGAGCCGCGCCGTCGCGGCCGGACGAGCGACCATGTCGCCGAGCACGACGCTCTGCACGCGGAGGCCGTCGCGGGCGATCAGCGCGGCGGTCGACTCGCGCGCGACGACGGTAACGCCGTCTCCCGCGCGCGCGAGCGCGCCCGCGAGGAAGCCCCCGACGCCGCCGGGGCCAAGGATCGCGATCTTCAGGTCGGACATGCCGTCCAGGCTAGAGCGCCCGCGACGGCGGCGCCGTCCGCCCCGCGGCCGTGCCCGACGGGAGCGGGTCGAGCAGCACGCCCGGGTTGAGCAGCCCGTCGGGGTCGACCGCCGCCTTCGCGCCCGCGAGCGCCGCCGCGAACGGGTCGGGGCGCTGGCGGTCGTACCACGGACGGTGGTCGCGCCCGACGGCGTGGTGGTGGGTGATCGTCCCGCCCGCGGCGAGGATCGCCTCGCCGGCGGCGCGCTTGATCTCGTCCCAGCAGGCGACCTCCTCCCCGCGCGGCGCCGGCGCGACGACGGTGAAGTACGGCGCCGCGCCGTCCGGATAGGCGTGCGTGACGCGGCAGGTGACGATCCCCGCGCCGCAGCGCTCGCGCACCCGCTCCGCGACCGCCTCGCGCACGCGCGCGACGAAGCCGTCGAAGCGCTCCCACGTGATCGCCGTCTCGAAGGTCTCCGACAGCACCCCCGCGGCGACCAGCACGTCGCGCACGTACGGCGCGCGCAGGAAGGCCTCGCGCCAGCTGCCGACCGCGCCGCCGCGCGCGCCCTCGGCCCGCTCCTCCCAGCTGCCGCCGGCCTCGCGGCAGAGCGCGAGCGCGCTGGCGAGGCGGCCGTCGACCGGCTCGTGAGCCGACTCGAAGCCGAGCACGAGCAGCGCCGCCGAGCCGTCGCCGGCGAAGGTCAGCGCCGCCTCGCGGGCGTCGATGAGCCGGCAGTTCTCCGGGTGGAGCCCCGCCTGGGCCAGCGCGCGGACGGCCTGCGCGCCGGCGCGGAAGTCGGCGAAGCGGACGGCGCGTCCGGCGCGGTGGAGCGGCTTGCGCCGCACGCTCACCCACGCCTCGGTGATCACGCCGAGCGTCCCCTCCGAGCCGAGCAGCAGCCGGTCGGGGCTCGGCCCGGCGCCGGAGCCCGGCAGCCGCCGCGACGCCCACGTGCCGGTCGGCGTGATCGCGCGAATCGACTCGACGAGGTCGTCGATGTGGGTCTGGAGCGTCGCGAAGTGGCCGCCGGCGCGGGTCGCGAGCCAGCCGCCGAGCGTCGAGAGCTGGAACGACTGCGGGTAGTGGCGCAGCGTGAGGCCGTGTGGGGCGAGCTGCGCCTCCAGGTCGGGGCCGAGCGCGCCGGCCTCGATCCGCGCCGCGAGCGAGACGTCGTCGACCTCCAGCACCCGCCGCAGCGCCGTCAGGTCGAGCGAGACGACGCCGGCCCAGCGGTCGCCGACGCGCGGCTCGACCCCGCCGACGACGCTCGTGCCGCCACCGAACGGGATCACGGCGGCGCCGGCGCCGGCCGCCCACTCCAGCACCTGCTCGACCTCCGCCTCGTCGCGCGGGCGGGCGACGAGGTCGGGCGGATGCTCGAACCGTCCGCGGAAGCCGCGCACGAGGTCGCGGTAGGCGCGGCCGTAGGTGTGACGGACGCGCGCCGGCAGATCGGCCGACCAGAGGCCGTCTCGCCCGGCGGCCGGCAGCGGCAGCCGCGGCGCCGGCAGCTCGACGGCCGCCAGCGGCACCGGCGCCTCCGGCTCGGCGCTGCCGAAGCCAAGGTGCGCGGTCAGCCCGGCGGCCGCCTCGCGCAGCTCGCGCTCCCCGAGCGCCTCGTCCTCCCAGCCCCAGCCCCAGTGGCTTCGCTCTCGCTCCATCGCGCGAGTCTACGGTCGCCCCGCGGGCCGCACGCCACCCGCCCCCGCGCGGCTCGCCCGCCCTCGCGCATCGCTCCCCCGCTCTCGCGCATCGCTCCCCCCACTCTCGCGCGCCGCTCACCCAACCCCGCACGCCGCTCGTCCCGCCCCCGCCGCGCGCGCCGGTTAGCCTTCATGACGTGGCGCTCACCCACGACATGCTCGCGCGCGGCCCCTGGACGCCCGACCAGGTGACGTGCGTCTGGCGCGAGGACGCGTTCGTCCCCGACGCGGCCGACGACGCCGCCGCCGACGCGGCGCTCGCGAAGCTGCGCGAGCGCGGCTCGCCGAGCCACGACGGCCTGGCCGCCCGGCTCGCCTCCTTCGAGCAGCGCGACGGCGGCCTGCAGCTCGTGCTGCAGCCGGCGCGCTGGTCGCTGCGGCTGGTCGGCAGCCACGCGACGCGCAGCGTCTCGGTCCTGCTCGTCGTGCGCGACGCGCAGGGCCGCTGGCTCGCCGGCCGGCGCGCGCCGTGGCTCGCCTCGTGGACCGGCCGCTGGACGCTCGGCGCCGGCGGCGCGGTCGAGGTCGGCGAGTCGCCGGTCGAGGCGATGACGCGCGAGCTGGAGGAGGAGTGGTCGGTCGTGCCGGAGCGGCTGACGGTCGAGGCGCTCGCCGACACGCCCAACGGGCTCGCCTTCCTCGTCGGCCTCGCCTGGCTCCCCGACGGCGCCGAGGCGGTGCCCGACGACGAGCACGACGCCCACGCGTGGTGGCCGTCCGACGTCGCCGCGTGGCCGCCCGAGGCCGACGAGACGGTGCGCCGGATGGCGGCGCTGCTGGCATGAAGCTCGCGCCGGCCGATCCGCTCTCGCGCGTGCCCGCGCGCGCACGCGCGCACCGCTTCCCGAGCTTCCGCTTCCTCGAGGTCCTGTCGTTCGTCCACTCGGCGGTCTACGCCGGCGTCCTCTACTTCTTCCTCGGCCCCGAGAACGCCACCGCGACGAGAGTCCTCGGCTGGGCGCACGGCCTGCTGTGGATCGGGATGTCACTGCTCTGCATCGTCGCCGCGCGCCGCCGCACGATCCCGTTCTGGCTCGCCGTCGTGGTCGCCGTGATCGGCGGCCTCGGGCCCTTTGCGGGCACGCTCGGGTTCCTCTGGGAGGAGCGCCGACGACGGCGCGCCGACACTGTTAAATCTTCCTAATCCAGCGCCGATCACCGGGGCATGGTCGACAGCGGCGAATCGCTATTGTCAGACAACGAGATGTCCGTGGACACCACAGTCCAGGTGGTCATGCCCCAGATGGGCGATTCGGTTGCGGAAGGCACCGTTCTCGAATGGCACAAAGCTGAGGGTGACTCGATCGAAGCTGACGAAACGCTCGTCGAGATCTCGACCGACAAGGTCGACGCTGAGGTTCCGGCCCCTACCTCTGGCACCGTCGTGAGAATCCTCGCCGCCGAGGGTGACACCGTCACCGTCGGCGCCGTCCTCGCCGAGATCGCCCCGGGCGACGGCGCGGCGGCCGCGAACGGCTCGGGCGCGCCTCCGGGCGCCGCCGCCGAGGCGCCGCCGGACGAAGCGCGGACGCTCGACATCGTCATGCCGCAGATGGGCGAGTCGGTCAACGAGGGCGTGATCCTCGAATGGCACGTCGAGGCCGGCGGCCAGATCGCCGCCGACGAGACGATCGTCGAGATCTCGACTGACAAGGTCGACGCCGAGGTCCCCGCCCCCGCCGCCGGCACCGTCACCGAGCTGCTCGCCGCGGCCGGCGACACCGTCACCGTCGGCCAGGTGCTCGCGCGCATGACGACCTCCGGCGCCGCCGCCGCGGCGCCCTCCGCGGACGCTCCCGCCGCCCCCGCTCCCGCCGCCTCCGCGCCCGCCGCGGGCGCGGTCGACCAGAGCGGCAACGCCTCGCCGGTCGCGCGCCGCGCGGCCGCCGCGCTCGGCGTCCAGCTCGACCGCGTCAGCGGCTCCGGCCGCGCCGGCAAGGTCCTCAAGGAGGACGTGCTCGACGCGGCGAGGAACGGTGGGGCTTCGACCAACGGCGCCGTCGCCGCCAAGCCGGCCGGCTCGACCGTCATCAAGGGCGGCGCGGCGATGCTCGCCAGATACATGGACGAGTCGCGCTCGATCCCGACGGCGACCTCGTTCCGCACGCTCACGGTGACGACGCTCGACGCCCGCCGCAAGCAGCTGAAGGCCGGCGGCGTGAAGGTCTCCTTCACCCACCTGATCGCGTACGCGATCGCGAGAGCGGGCGAGGACCTGCCGGTGATGGCGCATCACTTCGCCGAGATCGACGGCAAGCCCCATCGCGTCGACGACGGCGGCGTCAACCTCGGCCTCGCCGTCGACGTCGAGAAGAAGGACGGCTCGCGCACGCTGATGGTCCCCGTGATCAGAGGCGCCGACAAGCTCACCTTCAAGCAGTTCCTCGACGCCTACAACGCGCTCGTCGAGAAGGCGCGCACGAACACGCTCACCGCCGACGACCTCAGCGGCGGCAACATCACGCTCACCAACCCGGGCGGGATCGGCACCGTCGCCTCGGTGCCGCGGCTGATGGTCGGCCAGGGCACGATCGTCGCGACCGGCTCGATCGCCTACCCGGTCGGCCTCGGCGCGATCGGCGAGCTGATCGGCGCCGAGAAGGTCATGTCGATGACCTCGACCTACGACCACCGCATCATCCAGGGCGCGGAGTCCGGTCGCTTCCTGCAGCGGATCGAGCAGTACCTGCAGGGCGAGGACGGCTTCTACGAGGGCGTCTTCGCCGACCTCGGCGTCGCGCTGCCGGCGCTGCCGCCGGCCCCGCAGCCGAACTTCGCCGCCGCGCCCGCCGCGGCGCCGGCGACGACGGCCGCCCCGGCCGCCGCGCCCAGCGAGGAGCTGCTGCAGGCGGTCCAGGCCGCCGTCTCGCTCGTCAAGGCCCACCGCACCCACGGTCATCTCGCCGCGCGGCTGGACCCGCTCGGCTCCGAGCCGGTCGGCGACTCGGGCCTCGACCCGGAGCCGCTCGGCCTGACGCCGGAGCTGATGGCGCGGCTGCCCGCGCGGATCATGCGGATGGGCGTCCCGGGCGAGACCTTCGCCGACGCGCTGCCGCACCTGCGCGAGACCTACTGCGGCACGATCGCGTACGAGATCGAGCACATCTCCTCGCACCGCCAGCGCGTCTGGCTGCGCGAGAAGATCGAGACCGGCGCCTTCCGCAAGCCGCTCACCGCCGACGAGCAGAAGACGCTGCTCAGACGCCTGATCTCGGTCGACGCCTTCGAGCGCTTCATGCACAAGGCGTACCTCGGCCAGAAGCAGTTCTCGATCGAGGGCCTCGACATGACGGTCCCGATGATCGACGAGCTGGTCCGCCTCGCGGCGACGCGCGGCGGCCGCGAGGTCGTGATCGGCATGGCCCACCGCGGCCGGCTGAACGTGCTGGCGCACAACCTGCGCCGCTCCTACGGCTCGATCTTCGCCGAGTTCGAGGGCGTCACGACGCTCGACGTGATCACCTCGATCCCCGACGGCGGCACCGGCGACGTCAAGTACCACCACGGCGCGCGCGGCTCGTTCGAGGTCGCCGGCGGCGAGGAGGTCGTCGTCCGCCTGGAGAGCAACCCGTCGCATCTCGAGTTCGTCGGGCCGGTCGCGACCGGCGCGACGCGCGCGGCGCAGACGACCCGCGAGGGGGCGCTCGCCCACCAGGACACGAACGCCGCCGTGCCGATCGTCCTCCACGGCGACGCCGCCTTCCCCGGGCAGGGCATCGTGGCGGAGACGTTCAACCTGCAGGCGCTCGACGGCTACACCGTCGGCGGCACGATCCACATCATCCAGAACAACCAGGTCGGCTTCACCACCGATCCAGACGACTCGCGCTCCACGCGCTGGGCGTCGGACATGGCGAAGGGCTTCGACGTGCCGATCATCCACGTCAACGCCGACGACGTCGCCGCCTGCGTGACGGCCGTGCGCCTCGCGCACGCCTACCGCCAGGAGTTCGGCCACGACGTCGTGATCGACCTGATCGGCTACCGCCGCTTCGGCCACAACGAGGCCGACGAGCCGGCCTACACGCAGCCGGAGATGTACCAGGTCGTCAGAAAGCACCCGACGCTGCCGCAGCTGTTCGGCAGGCAGCTCGTCGAGGCCGGCGTCGTCAGCCAGGACGAGGTCGACGCGATCACCGACGGGATCTGGCAGCAGCTGACCGAGGAGCACCAGGAGCTGAAGGCGCGCCTGGCCGCGGCCAGCTCGGTCGAGCACGGCACCGGCGAGTACAAGCTCGACCGCACGCCCTCCCCGGAGGTCGCGACGGCCGTCGACGCCGACCGCCTGCGCGAGCTGAACGAGTCGCTGCTGAGGGTGCCGGAGGGCTTCACCATCCATCCGAAGCTGGCTCGCTCGCTCGAGCAGCGCCGCGAGGCGATGGGCAGCGAGGGCGGCATCACCTGGGCCCACGCCGAGCAGCTCGCGTTCGCGTCGCTGTTGCAGGAGGGCACCCCGGTCCGCCTGACCGGGCAGGACTCCGAGCGCGGCACCTTCTCGCAGCGCCACCTCGTGCTGCACGACCCGAAGACCGGCCAGGAGTACTGCCCGATCCAGCACCTGCCGCAGGCGCTGGCGCCGATGGAGCTGCACAACTCCCCGCTGTCGGAGATGGCGGCGATGGGCTTCGAGTACGGCTACTCGCAGGAGGCGCCGGAGTCGCTGGTGCTGTGGGAGGCGCAGTTCGGCGACTTCGCCAATGGCGCGCAGGTGATCATCGACCAGTTCATCGTCTCCGGCCTGGCGAAGTGGGGCCAGAGCAGCCGCCTCACGCTGCTGCTGCCGCACGCCTACGAGGGCTCGGGGCCGGAGCACTCCTCCGCGCGCCTGGAGCGCTTCCTCCAGCTCGCGGCCGAGGGCAACATCCGCGTCGCCTACCCGTCGACGCCGGCGCAGTACTTCCACCTGCTGCGCCGCCAGGCGAAGATCGCCAAGCAGCGCCCGCTGATCGTGATGACGCCGAAGTCGCTGCTGCGGCTGCCGCAGGCGACCAACCGCATCGAGCACCTGTCGGACACGCAGTTCTACCCGGTGCTGGCGGAGCCGCGTGTCGACGAGCAGAAGGTGACCCGGCTGATCCTCTGCACCGGCAAGGTCTATTACGACCTCGTCAACAGCGAGGCGCGCAGAGACAACGAGGGCGTCGCGATCGGCCGGGTCGAGCTGCTCTACCCGTTCCCGCAGGCGCAGATCCTCGAACTGGTCGGCAGATACCCGAACCTCAGAGAGGTCCTGTGGCTGCAGGAGGAGCCGCGCAACATGGGCGCCCGCGCGCACATGTCGCCGCGCCTGATGCAGATCCTGCCGCGCGACCTGAAGTTCGGCTACATCGGCCGCCCCGAGCGCGCCTCGACGGCGGAGGGCTACCCCGCCGCCCACGCCGCCGAGCAGCGGCGGATCGTCGAGACGGCGCTCGACCTCAGCAGACCGGTCGGCATGTACCCGGTGAAGCTGCCGGGGGAGCGGTAGAAGGCGGCAACCGCGACATCCCCCTGACGTGCGAGAGCCGGGCCGCGAGGCCCGGCTCTCCCGCTTTCCGGGCCCGTGCGTTGGCGCCGCGCTCGGGCGGCGCGGACGCGTCTACGCCCGCTCGCTCAGGACCAGCTCGCGCGCGGCGGCGAGCGGGGCGGGATCGACCCACGCGACGATGTCGACCTCGCCGTCGGCGAGGAAGCCGTGGTGCCGCAGGAAGCCGTGCTGGGCCTCCAGCGCCGCCAGCTTGTGCGCGGAGAGGTCGACGTGGAACTGCTGCTCGATCCCGCCCGCGCCGTAGGCGTCGGCGATCGCCCGCGGCTGGCGCTCGGCCCACTCGCCGGCGCGCAGCAGCGCGGCGAGCAGCTCGACGGCCCATTCGGGATCGTGCCGCAGCAGCTTCTCGTCGACCGTGATCGCGCGCGGCGTCGTCGCGTTGACGCGCACGGCCGGATCGAGATGGGCGCCGAGATCGACGACCTCGACCGCGCCGATCCGCTCCGCGACCGCGCGCCCGGCCGTGCCCGCGACGTAGATCGCGTCGACCTCGCCGCGCAGCAGCGCCGCCGTCTCTGCCGCGTACGGCGCCTCGCCGGGCGCGACCGCGACGTCGGTCAGCTCGTATTCGTCGGCGAAGAGGCAGGCCAGCCCGGTCGCTGCGTCGAAGCCGCGGCAGGCGGCGGCCCGCGCGACGTCGGGGCCGGCGCGGTCGGGCTCACGGCGCGGCAGCGCCAGCCGGCGGCCGTGCAGCTGCGCCGGCTCGCCGATCCCGGCGTCTGGCAGCGCGAGCACGCCCTGGTAGCCGTCGATCCAGCTGAGGCCGACCAGCCGGGTCGGGCGGCCGGCGCTGCGGCCGTGCAGCGCGGTCACGTTGTCCTCCTCGCGCAGCCAGCGGACCGGTTCGGCGAGCGGACCGCCGTCGAGCCAGCCGAGGCGGGTCGCGAGTCCGATGACCGACGGCGCCGCGCCGGAAGCCGTCGCGACGCCTGCCGCCGGCTCCCACGTCGATCGCGCGTCCGTCGAGGCGTTCCCGGTCCCGATCCCTCGATTCATGACTTTACCGATCGGTTTTGCAGTATTTGCCATCCGCAGACGATCGTAACACCTTCTCGACTGACTTGATCGAGAATCTTTCGCCCGGTCCGCTCGCGTGCCCAGCCGACCGTGCGCCTACCCTGTGCCGATGACCGACGGCCGACCACGCGCCGAGCTCGTGCTCGAACGGGTCCGCGCGATCCCGGAGGGGTTCGTGCGCAGCTACGGCGACCTCTCGCCCGGCGCGCCGCGCTTCACCGGGACCGTCCTGTCGCGGCTGCCGCCGGACGGCGACGACGTCCCCTGGCATCGCGTCGTGCGCGCCGACGGCTCGCTCGCGAAGGGCGCCCGCCAGCGCGCGCTGCTGGAGGCCGAGGGCGTCCCCTTCCGCGGCGAGCGCGTCGACATGCGCGCCGCGCGGCTGCCCGAGTAGCGACCGCGGCGCCGGCGCTCAGAGCGCCAGCGAGAAGGGGGTTTCGAGCAGTTCGCGGATGCGGGCGACGAATTGGGCGGCTTCGGCGCCGTTGAGGATGCGGTGGTCGGCGGCGATCGTGATGCTCATCCGCTTGCCCGGCACCACCTGCCCGTCCTTGACGACGGGGGTGTCGCGCAGCGCCCCGACCGACAAGATGCCCGCCTGGCCGGAGGTGATGATCGCGGTGAACTCGGTCGTGCCGAACATGCCGAGATTGGAGACCGTGAAGGTCGCGCCCGACAGCTCGGGCGGGGTGATCTTGCCGGCGCGGACCCGCTGGGCCAGCGCGCGCGCGTCACGGGAGATCTCGCCGAGCGCCTTTCTGTCGGCGTCGAAGATCGTCGGCACGATCAGCGCGTCATCGGTCGCGACCGCGATCCCGACGTTCACGCGCGAGTACAGCTCCCACTTGCCGTCCCTGTAGCCGCCGTTGGCCTTCGGGTAGTCGCGCAGCGCGAGCGCGGCCGCCTTCACGACCATGTCGTTGAACGACGGCGCCCGCCGGCTCTCGGTCGCGGCCGCCTTCATCTGCTCGCGCAGCGCGACCGCGGCCTCCATGTCGACCTCGGTCGTGACCGTGTAATCCGGGATCGTCGCCTTCGACTCTGCCATCCGCCGCGCGATCACCTGCTGCGTCCGCGTCAGCTCGACCGTCGTCGCCTCACCCTTGCCGGAACCGGCATCGCCGGAGACGACCGGACCCGGCACCTCCTTCGCCGGCTGCTCGGAAGCGGCGGCCGGCGGAGCGGCGGCGGGCGGAGCGGCGGCGGCCGGCGGAGCGGCAGCCGCCGCGGCCGCCGCGGCCGCGTGCTCAGGCGTCGCCTGCGGGGCGGGCGCGACGGCGAGGCGCGGCGCGGCGGCGCCCTCCGCGGCGCGGGCGACGTCGGCCTTCACGATCCGCCCGCGCGGGCCGCTGCCCGCGACGGCCGCGAGGTCGACGCCGCGCGCCGCCGCCAGCCGCCGCGCGACCGGCGAGGCGGAGATGCCGTCGCCGCCCGCCGCCGGCGCGCCGGCCGAAGCGGCGCCGCCACCCGCCGCAGGCGCGCCGGCCGAAGCGGCGCCACCATCCGGCGCCGCCGCTCCCGCGTTCGCGGTCTCGCGCACCGCGGCCCCCGCGCTGGACGTGCCGGCCGGAGAGGCCGCGCCGATCAGCGCGATCGTCTCGCCGATCGGCAGCGTCGCGCCCTCCTCGGCGACGATCTCCAGCGTCCCCGAGGCATCGGCCTCGTAGATCATGTTCGCCTTGTCGGTCTCGATCTCGACGAGCTCCTCGCCGCGCTCGACCTCCTCGCCGGAGGCCTTCAACCACTTGACGATCGTGCCCTCCTCCATCGAGTCGGAGAGGCGGGGCATCACGACATCGGGCATCGCAGCTCCTCAGTAGGCGACCGTGCGCCGGATCCCGTCGGCGATCCGCTCGACGCTCGGCAGCCACGCCGCCTCGAGCGCCGCCGCGTAGGCGACCGGCGTCTCCTCCGAGCAGACGAGCAGCGGCGGGGCGTCGAGCAGCTCGAAGCCCTCCTGCAGCAGCGCGGTGATCAGCGTGCCGCCCCACGAGCCGCCGGCACTGCCCTCCTGCGCGACGACCAGCCGGTTGGTGCGCTCGACCGAGGCGCGGACGGTGTCGTGGTCGAACGGCACGAGCGTGCGCGGATCGATCACCTCGACCGAGATCCCCTCGCGCTCGAGCAGCTCGGCCGCCTCGACGGCGCGGTGGCGCATCAGCTGCGTCGCCACGACCGTGCAGTGCTCGCCGGCGCGGACCGTCTCGGCGACGCCCAGCGGCACGATCGGGGCGTCGTCGGGCAGCTCCTCTCTGCGCCCGAACAGGCCCTTGTGCTCGAAGTAGAGGACCGGGTCGTCGTCGGCGACGGCGGCGCGCATCAGCCCGTAGGCGTCGGCGGCCGTCCCCGGCACGACGATCTTCAGGCCCGGCGTGTTGAGGAACCAGTTCTCCGCCGGCTGCGAGTGCTGGGCGGCGAAGCCGGTGCCGGCGCCGTTGGCCATGTGGATCGTGACCGGGCAGGTGACCTGGCCGCCGGTCATGTAGCGGTACTTGGCCAGCTCGTTGACGATCCCGTCGAAGCAGACGGCGGCGAAGTCGGCGAACATCACCTCGGCCAGCGGCCGCAGCCCGCGGATCGCGGCGCCGATCGCGGTCCCGACGATCGCCTGCTCGGAGATCGGCGTGTCGAGCACGCGCTCGTCGCCGAACCGCTCCCAGATCCCGTCGGTCGTCTTGAAGGCGCCGCCGGCGCGGGCGACGTCCTCGCCGAAGAGGAAGACGTCATCGTCGGCGGCCAGCGCGTCGGCGATGCCGCGCGTGATCGCCTGTCTGTAGGTGACGACGGTCATGCGTAGACGTGCTCCAGTCGGGTCTCGGGGTCGGGGTCGGGCCAGGACTGCGCGCGCTCGAGCGCCTCCTCGACCGCCTGCTCTGCGGCCGCTCTGATCTCGTCGAGCCGCTCCTGCGGGACCCCGGCCTCGGCGAGCGCGCGCTCGTGCAGGACGATCGGGTCGCGCTTCAGCCACGCCTCCAGCTCGCCCTCGGGGCGGTACTTCGCCGGATCGGCGCGCGAGTGGCCCTTCTGGCGGTAGGTCATCGCCTCGATCAACGTCGGCCCCTCGCCGGCGCGGGCGCGGGCGGCCGCCTCCGAGATCGTCGCGTGGACCTCGAGCACGTCGTTGCCGTCGATCCGGATCCCCGGCATCCCGTAGGAGGCGGCGCGGTCGGCGAGCACCTCGATCGGCGTCGTGCTCGACAGCGGCGAGTACTCGCCGTAGAGGTTGTTCTCGATCACGAACAGGACCGGCAGCCTCCAGACGGCCGCGAGGTTGAGCGACTCGTGGAAGGCGCCGATGTTGGTCGAGCCGTCGCCGAAGAAGCAGATGCTGACCTCGTCGGTCCCGCGGTATCTGGCCGCGAAGCCGACGCCGACCGAGACCGGCAGGTGACCGCCGACGATCGCGAAGGAGCCGAGCGCGCCGGCCTCGACGTCGGTCAGGTGCATCGAGCCGCCCTTGCCGCCGCACAGCCCCGGCGCCTTGCCAAGGATCTCGCCGAACGACCGGTCGAGCGGCGCGCCCTTCGCGAGCACCGCGCCGTGGCCGCGGTAGGTGCAGGTCATCTGGTCCTCGCGGCGCAGCGCGTGGCAGGCGCCGACCGCCACGGCCTCCTGGCCCTGGCAGAGATGGGTGGTGCCCCGCACCGCGCCGGTCGCGAACAGCCGGTGGCAGGCGTCCTCGAAGAAGCGGATCTCGTGCATCGCGCGCAGCATCTCCAGCTGCGCGTCGCGGTCGGGCGGGGTCGCGGCGGCCGCCTGGCCGCCTGCGGTCTTCGCGGTCATGTCGTCTCCTGGGTGCGGCCGGCCGCACGCTCGTGCGCCCGGATGAAGTCGCGGAAGCGCTGGATCTCCTGGATCGGGTCGCAGTCGGAGCAGCCGGGCCGCTCGTCGTGGACGTACTCGATCTCGACCCAGCCGTCGTAGCCCTCGCGCGCCAGCACGTCGAGGATCCGGCCGACGTCGGTCACGTTGTCGGCGAACTTCGTCTGCACGAGCCCGCGCGCGCCGCCGCGGACGTGCACGTGGCGGGCGTGGGCGAGCAGCGGCTCCACCTCGCGATCGGGGATCCCCTGCACGTTGAAGTGGCCGTAGTCGAGCGTCAGCTCCAGCCCGGGCACGCGCTCCAGCAGCGCGTGGACCTTCTCGGGGGTGTCGATCACCGAGCCGGCGTAGGGGTGGGTGCTGACGATGTGCGGCTCGACCGAGCAGCGCAGCCCGGCGGCGCGCGCGACCTCGACGCGGCGCTTGAGCCCCTCGGCGGCGCGCTCCAGCGCGTCGCTCCACGGCTCGCCGCCGAAGACGAGGCCCGGCAGCAGCGTGATGCCGGTCGAGCCGGCGCGCCTGGCGAAGCGGGTGAACGGCTCGAACAGCGCGTCGCCGGCGGCCCGCTCGGCCGGGTCGGGATGGTTGACGGCCAGCGGCGCCAGCTGCGCGCTCAGCACGCAGAAGGCGTCGGCGGCGCCGAGGCCGCGCTGCGCCAGCTCGCCGGCGACCCGCTCGCCCCAGCGCTCCGGGTCCTGCGCGATCAGCTGCGGCGTGCGCGGGGTCCCGCCCTCGCCGCCGTAGAAGGCCATCGAGACGCCGTCGAGCCCCAGCTCGGCGATCAGGTCGAAGACGAACTCCGGCCGCAGCCCGGGCCAGGTGAAGTCTGCGCTGGCAAGCCTCATCGCTCCCCTCCTCTCGTCTTGTTCGCTCGTGGACGACCGCATGCCGGGCGGCACGCGACGGTGATTCTACAATCGTTTCCAGAAACCTTACCGGCTCGCATTCCAGATCTTTATCCGCTAGGCTGGAAACGTTCCCGGGAGCGATGTCCACCCGTCTATTCTGCGAGGAGAACCGGCCCGTTGTCGTCTTCCACAGCACCGGCCGGCGTCCAGGCGACGCCGAAGCTCACCATCAGCCACGTCGAGACGATTCCGATCCGGGTCCCGCTCGGCCGCGTCTACCGCGGCAGCCACTACCAGATGACCCATCGCTCGACGATCATCACCCGCGTCCACACCGAGGAGGGGATCGTCGGCGAGGCCTACGCCGGCGACGAGGACGCCGGCCTGCTCGAGATCGACGCAATCATCCACCGCGAGATCGTCCCCTCGCTGCTGGGCCAGGACGGCTTCGCCGTCGAGCGCTGCTGGGAGCTGGCGCGGCCCGCGACCTTCGACATCCTGCGCGACCGCCGCCTCGGCCTCGTCGCCTGCGCCTGCGTCGACTCGGCGATCTGGGACGCGATCGGCAAGGCGCTCGGGCAGCCGCTGTGGCGGCTGTGGGGCGGCTTCCGCGACACGATCCCGATGATCTCGATCGGCGGCTACTACGACAGCCCGCTGTCGGTCGCCGAGCAGGTCGCCGAGCTGCGCGAGCGCGGCCTGGCCGGGATGAAGTTCAAGGTCGGCGGCCTCACCCCGGCCGAGGACGCCAAGCGCTTCAAGGAGGCGCGCGCCGCCGCCGGCCCGGACTTCGTGCTCGCCGCCGACGCCAACCAGGGCTGGAGCGTCAGGGACGCGATCGCCTTCTCCCAGTTGGTCGCCGACGACGACCTGCTGTGGTTCGAGGAGCCGTGCCAATGGCACAACGACCGGCGCGCGATGCGCGACGTGCGGATGGTCGCGGGCGTGCGCGTCTGCGCCGGCCAGAGCGAGTTCTCCGCCGGCGGCTGCCGCGACCTGATGGTCGAGGGCGCGATCGACGTCTGCAACTTCGACGCCTCCTGGTCGGGCGGCCCGACCGAGTGGCGCCGCGTCGCCGGCATGGCGCGCGCCTTCGACGTGCAGATGGGGCACCACGAGGAGCCGCAGGTCTCCAGCCACCTGCTCGCCTCGATCCCGCACGGCGGCTACGCCGAGTGCTTCGACCCCGATCGCGACCCGATCTGGTGGAACCTGATCGCCAACCGGCCGCCGCTCGTCGACGGCGCGATCGCGCTGCCGACCGAGCCCGGCTTCGGCTGGGAGCTCGATTGGGAGTACGTGGACCGCTACCGCCTCAGAACCTCGTAGCATCGCTCGCTCAGATGGCCCCGCAGCGGACGAACATGCGCGAAGTAGCCGATCTGGCCGGCGTGGCCATGTCGTCGGTCTCGCGCGTCCTCTCCGGCCATCCCGACGTGAGCCCCGCGATGCGCCAGCGCGTCATGGCGGCGGTCGAGTCGCTCGGCTACCAGCCGGACATGCTGGCGCAGTCGCTGCGGCGCAAGGAGACGAGGTCGGTCGGCTTCGTCGTCAGCGACATCTCCAACCCGCTGCAGTCGCAGATCGCCCTTGGCGCGGAGACCGCCCTGCGCGCCAAGGGCTACTCGATGCTGCTGACCAACTCCGAGAACGACCCGGCGCTCGACAGCGCGCACATCCGCCTCTTCCAGCAGCGGCGCGTCGACGGTCTGCTGCTCTCGCTCGCCGCCGAGGACGACCCGCAGACCTTCTCGCTGCTCAGCTCGGCCGCGACGCCGATCGTGCTGATCGACCGCGAGCTGCGGGGCGAGGCGGGCAGGCGCGCCAGCTCGGTCCTCTCCGACCACCGCACCGGCATGCGCGACGCCGTCGGCCACCTGCTCGACCTCGGCCACCGGCGCGTCGGGCTGATCCTTGGCCAGCCGATGCGCTTCTCGCGCGAGCGCCTCGAGGGGCTCAAGGACGCCTACGCCGCGCGCGGCCTGCAGCCGCTCTACACCGTCGTCGAGGGCCAGCTGGAGCCGCGCCACGGCCGCGCGGCGACGCAGGCGCTGCTCGACGCCGCCGAGCCGGCGACCGCGATCGTCGCCGGCGGCAACCAGCTGCTCAACGGCGCGCTCGCCGAGATCCAGCAGCGCGGCCTCCGCGTCGGCGCCGACCTCTCGCTCGTCAGCTGCGACGAGATCTCGCTGACGCAGCTCTACCAGCCGCCGATCGCCGTCGTGCGCCGCGACACGCGCGCGCTGGGACGCCACGCGGCCGAGCTGCTGCTCAGCCAGCTGGAGGCGCAGGAGGAGGACGACCAGGGCCGCAAGCGCACGACGCGCGAGCCCGAGGTCGTGCTGCTCCCGACCGAGTTCGTCGCGCGCCCGAGCTGCGCGCCGCCGGCCGACGCGGCCTGAGCCGGCGCCGCGGCGGGCACGCCGCCCGCCGGGGCGGCGCCCGCCGTCGGCGCCGCGACACCTCAGTGCATCAGCAGGCCGCCGCTGACGTCGAGCGTCGCGCCGGTCACGTAGCTGGCGTGGCGGGAGGCGAGGAAGACGACGGCGCCGGCCAGCTCCTTGGGCTGCGCGAAGCGCGCGAGCGGGATCTTCTCGACGAAGCCGTCGACCTGCTCCTCGCGCAGGCCGTTGCGCAGCATCGGCGAGTCGACCATGCCGGGCGCGACGCAGTTGACGCGGATCCGGTCGGCCGCGTAGGTGCGCGCCATGCCGCGCGAGAGCGAGACGACCCCGCCCTTCATCGCCGCGTAGACGGCCGAGCCGCCGTAGCCGCCGCTCTGCCATCCCTGCGAGGTGAAGTTGACGATCGCCCCGCCCTCGCCGTGGGCCCGCATCGCCCGCGCGCAGGCGCGGCCGAGGAAGAAGGTCGCGCGCAGGTTGACCTGCTCCTGCAGCTCCCAGTCGGCCGGCGTCACCTCCTCCAGCTCCGCGACGCGGCGGATCACGCCGGCGACGTGGGCGAGCACGTCGAGCCGGCCGACGCGGCCGACCGCCCGCTCGACGAGCGCGTCGATCGCGTCAAGGTCGCGCAGGTCGGCGCTGAGCGCGTGATGGCGCTCGGGCTGGTCGAGCCCGGCGACCACCGCGCGCACCGCCGCCTCGTCGAGGTCGACGGCGACGACGCGGGCGCCGGCGGCGGCGAGCGCCGCCGCGACGTGCCGGCCGATCGCGCCGCAGGCGCCGGTGACGAGCGCGCCGCGGCCCTCCAGCCCGGCGCCGAGGTCCCAGCTCATGCCGTCGGCTCCGCGCTGCCGGTTCGCGCACCCGCGCCGCCGCCGCCGTCGCCGCGGGCGGACGCCCCGGGCCGCGGCGCGACCGCCTCCAGCCGTCCCGTGCGGGCGCTGCGGTAGGCGGCGTCGAGCAGCTCGACCGTCCGCGCCGCCAGCTCGCCGGTCGAGTGGTTCTCGACGTCGCGTCCGAGCGCGAGGTCGAGCAGCGCGTTCGGCGGGCCCTCGCAGTCGTACGCGCCGTCGCCGTCGCGCACGTCCAGTCTCACGTCGACCTGGCCGCGGTCGGTCCACAGCCACGCGATCTCGCGCTCGACGTCGATCTGCAGCTGGCCCTTGGAGCCGATCGCGCGGACCTCGAGCTGGTGCTTGTCGCCGCCGGCGCCCTCGTGGGTCGAGCCGCCGGAGACGGTTCCGATCGCGCCGCCGACGTAGCGGACGGCGATCGCGTCGTGCAGCTCGACCGGCGCCTGCAGCGGCGCGCTCATCAGCGCGAAGGCCGCCTCGCCGCGCAGGCCGGTCAGCCGCAGCGCGAGGCCGAGCGCATGCGTCAGCTGCGCCTGCGCGTAGCCGCCGCCGGAGAGGCGCGGATCGGTCCACGTCGCCTGCTCGGGGACCGACTCGGGCGCGGCGTCGGGGTAGGCGCCGGTGTTGGAGAGCAGCGCGCGCGTGACCGAGGCCATCTGGACGCTGACCTGCTCGACCTCGCCGATCCCATGGCGCGCGACGAGCGCGTGCAGGTCGCGCACCATCGGCTTCCAGTTCCAGCCGAACGCGACGACGATGTGGCGGCCGAGCCGCTCGCCGGTCTCGACCAGGTCCCAGGCGTCGGCCGGGTCGATCGTGAACGGCTTCTCGACCAGCACATGCGCGCCGGCCTCCATCGCCGCCTTCGCGTGCTCGTGGTGGAGGCCGGTCGGGCTGGCGATCAGGCAGACGTCGACGCCGGCGTCGAGCACGTCGCGGTAGTCCTCGCTGGCGACCGCAAAGCCGTAGCGGTCGCGGACCAGCTCCAGCTGCTCGCGGCCGCGGCGGGCGACGGCGGCGAACTCGAGCTCGTCGGCGCGGCGCGCGAACGCGGGCAGATGGGACGACAGCGCCCAAGAGCCGGCGCCGATCACCCCCAGACGCAGTCTCCTCACGGTGCTCCTCTCATCTGTCGAGCCGGAAGCGCTCGACGACCGTCTCGTCGATCTCGACGCCGAGGCCGGGGTCGCTCGGCAGCGGCCAGGCGCCGTCGGCCGGCGCGGCGAAGGTGTCGCCGGCCAGCTCCTGCTGCATCGGGTTGGGCAGCGGCTTCAGCTCGAGCTGGCGGGCGCACGGCGTCGCCCACGACAGCGCGAGGCTTGCGGCGTGGACGATCGCGCTCGACCACGAGTGGGCGTTGACCTGCGTCCCGGCCGCCTCGGCGCTGCGCGCGGCGGCGCGGAAGCCGGTGATCCCCTCGGCGCGGCCGGGGTCGATCCCGGCGACGTCGCAGGTCCCCGACGCGATGATCCGCTCCAGCCCGCGCACGTTCCACTCGCGCTCGCCGTAGGCGATCAGCGTCTCGGTCTTGGCGCGCAGCGTCGCGTAGCCGGCCGGGTCGTCGGCGCCGAGCGGCTCCTCGATCCAGTCGATCCCGTGCTGCTCGAAGGCGCGCGTGCGCGCGACCGCCTCGGCGACCGTCCAGCGCACCCTCACGCCGAGGTCGATCATGATCCGCGCACGCGGGCCGAGCGCCTCGCGCAGCGCCGCGACGAAGGCGACGTCGCGCGCGTGGTCGAAGCCGAGGTTGGCCTCGCCGCGCTTGCCGAAGCCGACCTTGGCGCCCTCGGCGCGGCCGTCGACCCAGCCGGCGAGCTCGGCGGCGCCCTCCTCGATCGAGGCGCGCGTCGCGTGCGAGGAGACGAGCGCCGGCAGCCGCTCGTGGGCGGGGCCGCCGAGCAGGTCGAGCAGCGAGCGGCCGAGCGCCTTCCCGCGCAGGTCCCACAGCGCGATGTCGATCGCGGCGAGCGCGAAGGAGGCGATCCCGGCGCCGCCGTACCACCAGGCGTGGGCGCGCAGGTCGCGCCAGATCGCCTCGACCTGGACCGGGTCGCGCCCGACGACCAGCTCGCCGAGGCCGCGCACCAGCTCGACGGTCGCCCGCGACGCCTCCGGCCACATCGTGACCGCCTCGCCCCAGCCGACCCGCCCCTCCGCGTCGCGGATCCGCACGAGGCAGAGGTGGCGCTCGGCGCCGTGGTCGTTGGGCTCGGGGTAGGCGACCGGGATCGCCTCGACGGAGACGACGGCACTCATCGGGCCGCTCCCCGCCAGGAAGAGCGAGCCGCCAGGCGAGTTCTTCCGACGGGATCCGAGCCTCTGGCGAGGATCCCGCTCATTCGCGCGTCAGCCGCAGGCGCAGCTGGTCGAAGGAGACGGCGAGCGCGAGCAGCGTGCCGCGGGCGACGTCCTGCCAGAAGGAGTTGACGCTCAGCAGCGTCAGGCCGTTGTTGAGCGTCGCGATCACGAGCAGGCCGAAGAGCGTGCCGACGATCGTGCCGCGGCCGCCGGCGAGGCTCGCACCGCCGAGCACGACGGCGGTGATGACCGACAGCTCCAGCCCGTTGCCGGCCTGGGTCGAGGCGGCGCTGAGCTGCGAGACGTTGATCAGGCCGGCGAGCGCGACGAACAGGCCCGACAGCAGGAAGCCGGCGAAGATCAGCCGCCCGGTGCGCAGGCCGGTGAGGCGGGCGGCGACCGGGTTGGAGCCGATCGCGTACATCGAGCGGCCGATCACCGTGTAGCGCATCAGGACGTAGAAGCCGACGACCACGACGGCGAAGATGATGACGGGCAGCGGGATGTCGAAGATCGGACGTGAGGTCCCCAGCGACGAGAAGCCGTTGACGGGAAGCGTCTGCCCGTCGGCGATCACGCGGGCCAGGCCGGCGAAGGCGGCGAGCGTGGCGAGCGTCGTGATCAACGGGTTGACGCCGATCACCGTCACGAGCGTGCCGTTGACGAGGCCGAGCAGCACGCCGCCGGCGAGCGCCGCGACGATGCCGGCGAAGATCCCCTGCTTGTCGGCGACGTAGGCCATCAGGACGCCGCAGAAGGTCAGGCCCGAGCCGACCGACAGGTCGAACTGGCCGGCGACCATCAGCAGCGTCGCCGGCGCGGCGATGATGCCGGTGATCGCCGCCGCGGTGAGGATGTTGAGGAAGTTGTCGTAGTTGAGGAAGAACTCCGACTTGATCGAGAAGAAGATCCCGAGCGCCAGCAGCAGGATCACCAGCGGCGCGATGTCGGGCAGGCGCGCCAGGTTTGCGCCGGCCCCCGCTCTGGCGCCCGGCGCCGCCGGCTTCTCGGTCGCGGCGGCCGTGCCGCCTGTCGTTCCGACGGGGGTCACCCGCCCACCTCCTCGGTCAGTCTCTGAGTCGTGATCTCGTCGTCGGCCAGGCGCGCCGCGACGCGGCCGCGCGCCATCACGACGGCGCGGTCGGCGAGCTGGACGACCTCTTCGTAGTCGGACGTGGCGACCAGCACGCCGACGCCGCCGGCGGCCAGCTCGCGGATCGCCCGGTAGATCTCCTGGCGAGCGCCGACGTCGACGCCGCGCGTCGGCTCGATCAGCAGCAGCACGCGCGATCTCCGCTCCAGCCAGCGGCCGAGCAGGACCTTCTGCTGGTTGCCGCCCGAGAGCGTCCCGAGCAGCTGCGCCGGGTCGTTGCGCGAGCGGACCCTCAGCGCCTCGTGCCAGCGGCCGTACGCGTCGGCCTCGCGACGGTCGGAGATGAACAGGCCGCCGCGGCGCATGCTCCACCACGACGGCGCCGCCAGGTTCTCGGCGACCGAGCGGATCAGGAAGGCGCCCTCGCGCTGGCGGTCGGAGGGCAGCAGCCCGACGCCGGCGGCGATCGCGTCGGCTGGGTCGCGCAGGCGGACGCTGCGGCCGGCGATCTCGATCGCGCCGCCGCTCAGCTGGTGCAGCCCGAAGGCCGACTCGGCGACCTCGGCGGTGCCCGAGCCGAGCTTGCCGTAGAGCGCGACGACCTCGCCGGGGCGGACGTCGAGCGCGACGTCGTCGAAGGCGCCGTCGACCGAGGCGCCGTCGAAGCGCAGCACCGGCTCGGGCGCGACCCTCGCCGGCGGCGCCGGGCGCGCGACCTCGCCGATGTCGCGCCCGACCATCGCGGCGACGAGGTCGCCGCGGCCGAAGTCGGCCGTCGGCCCCTCCAGCGCGACGCCGCCGTCGCGCAGCACCGCGACGCGGTCGGAGATCTCGAAGACCTCGTCGAGGCGATGGGTGATGTAGATCAGCGCCGTCCCCTGCTCGCGCAGGCGGCGCACGAAGCCGAACAGCCGCTCGGTCTCCTGCGCCGAGAGCGCGGCGGTCGGCTCGTCGAGGATCAGGCAGCGCGCGCGGTCGGAGAGGGCGCGCGCGATCTCGACGATCTGGCGCTCGCCGACCGGCAGCGAGCCGACCGGCGCGTCGACGTCGAGCTCGACGCCGAGCTGGTCGAGCACCTCGCGCGCGCGGCGGCGGATCTCGTCCCAGCGGACGAACGGGCCGCGCTTGGGCCAGCGGCCGAGCGAGATGTTCTCGGCGACCGTCAGCGTCGGCGCGTCGGCCAGCTCCTGGAAGATCATGCGGATGCCGTGCTCGCGCGCGGTCAGCGGCGTGAGCGCGGAGAAGGAGTCGCCGCCGACGGTGACCGTGCCCGCGTCGGGCTGGTAGTCGCCGGCGACGATCTTCACGAGCGTCGACTTGCCGGCCCCGTTCTCGCCCAGGAGAGCGAGGACGGAGCCGCCGGGCGCGTCGAGGTCCACCCCGTGGAGGACCTCGACGCCGCCGAACGCCTTCCGGATCCCGCGTGCCTGGAGCAGGAAGGGGACGGCCATCGCGCTCAGCAGCCTCTCGGGCTGTACAGCTCGTCGACGTTGTCGGCCGTCACGAGCTCGTGGGGGACCAGCAGCTGCTCGGGGATTCTCTCGCCCTTGACCGCCTTGATCAGGTACGGGATGCCGATCTCGCCATATCTCTCGGGGAAGTAGCCGGTGTCGGCGATCCAGTTGGGGTTGGTCTTGATGCCGCACCACGCCGACGGGTCGGCGCCCTGGCCGGAGACGTAGATGTCGCCCTCGCGGCCGGCCGTCTTCGCCGCCGCGATCGCGCCAAGGATGCCGTCGTCGTTGAGGCCGACGACGATGATCTTCTCCTGGCCCGGCAGCGTCGTGAGCGTGTCGGTCATCTTCGTGCGGGCCGTGTCGGTGCGGTCGGCGTCGAGCACCTTCTCGTTCTTCAGCTCGCCGGGGCAGACCGACTGGAAGCCCTTGCGGTAGCCGCCCATCCGCTGCTCGGAGGCGTCGGGGGAGGCGGTCGACTCGAGCGACACGTACGCGTCGTACTCGCAGTTCCATCTCTCCTTGGCGAATCTGCCCATCGCCTCGCCGGCGATGAAGCCGGCGTACTCGTTGGCGGCGCCGGAGAAGGCGATCTGGCAGGGCTCCTGGACGATGTCGACCGCGATCACCGGGCCGTCGGGGCCGGCGGCGCAGACGGCGCCGGCCAGCTTCTGGTCGACCTGGAAGTTGAGGTAGCCCTCGACGCCCTGCGTTCTGAAGCTCTTCGCGCAGTCGAGCGCCTTCTGGCCGTCGAGCTGCGAGTCGCAGACGACCAGCTCGGCGCCGGCCGCCTTCGCCGCTCTCTTCATGCCGTCGGTGACCAGCTTGGAGAACGGCACCGAGTCGCCGAGCGCGATGAAGCCGAGCTTCAGCCCTCTGCCGCTGCCGGGCTCGGGCGTCTCGAACTCGACGATGCCCTCTCTCGGCGCGGTCGGGGTCTCGGCGGGGGTCGTCGCTGCGGTGGTCGCGGCGGCCGTGCCGGTCGCGTCGCCGTCGTCGTCGCTGCTGCCGCAGGCGGCGACGCCGACGCCGAGCGCGACGCAGGCGCCGAGCGCCAGCGCGCGGCGGCCGATCGTGGTCGCGCGGCCACGGGGCCGCCGGCGCGGCGCCGGCGATGCGTCGCCGCGCCCGTCGTCGGCCGCGTCGCGGACGCGCGCAGGCACGTGGGGATCGTTCATGGGCACCTCTTCTCTCCTCCTCCTCGAGACGTCAGCTCGGTCTTGGAACCGTTTCCACAACCGTATCCTGTTCGCGCGCGGCATGTCAATCCGCCAGCTCGCGAACGGTCCGGGCTCAGTCGAGATGCCAGACCTGCTCGGCCCAGCGCAGCTCGCCGTCGTCGCCGGACAGCTGCTCGATCACGTCCTCGAACCACTCCGACCAGCGGCGGTTGACGTCGGTCTCGCCCATGCGGCCGAAGGCGGTCGCCGCGTCGGGTTCGCACTCGGCGTACGCGTAGACCTCGCGGCCGCGGCGGAAGAGCGTGTAGTTGGAGATCCCCGACGCCTTCAGCGCGGAGACCATCTCGGGCCAGATCTCGTCGTGCCGGCGCCGGTACTCCTCCTCCATCCCGGGCCGCAGCGTGAACGTGAAGCAACAGCGCTCCATCTCTTCCTCCTCGTCAGGCACGACGTCGTGCTGGAACCGTTCCCAGGATCGTAACGGGGAATCCCGGCCGACGTCGCTCGCGCCAAGGTCCCAAACGACATCAAACGAGCAGGTCCGCTCGCATACGACCACCGTCCGACCTGCTTGACAGCTGGCGCATGAGCGACATAGGCTCGACGACCACGATCTGGAAACGTTTCCAGCCATCGACCCGTCCCGCGCCGACCGCGCGGGCGATGCCGTCGACCCCGGAGGAGAACCCATGCACCGCAGGCTGCTCGCCCTGCTCGCTGCGCTGATCGCGCTCGCGCTGACCGTCCCGGTCGCCGCCACCGCCGCCGCATCGCCGGCGCTCGACGACGCCGCCAAGAGAGCGCTCGCGCTCGACGTGCTCGAGCGGTTCGTGCCGCATGCCGAGAGCTACTGGCGCCCGTCCGACCTCGCCGAGCCGGCGACCGGCCGCTACGACGCCGTCGGCTCGGGCGTCACCCAGCCCCGTGGCGCCGGCGGCATCGCGTTCGCCTACGTCACGCTGCTCGCCGGCCGACCCGGCCAGCAGGAGTTCGGCGGCGTCCCGCGCGAGACGATGATCGAGCGCACGATCGAGTCGATCCGCCACGAGGCGCTGACGAACGTCCTCTCCGGCGCGCCGTACAGACGGTGGGGCGGCGGCACGTGGCAGGCGTCGCTGGAGACCTACCTGTGGGCCTTCGCCGCCCATCGGCTGTGGGACCGGCTCGACGCCGACACGAGAGCGCTCGTGCGCAGAGTCGTGACCGGGGAGGCGAACATCCTCATCACGAAGCCGATCGCCTCCGGCGAGGAGGGCGACACCGGCGCCGAGGACAACGGCTGGAACGCGCCGACCCCCGCGCTCGCCGCGATCATGTTCCCCGACGACCCGAACGCGGACGCGTGGCGCCAGACCGCCAAGCGGCTCGCGCTCAACGCCTCCTCCACGAGAGCCGACGCGACCTCCTCCGAGCTCGTCGACGGGCTGCCGCTGAGCGAGTGGATGAGATCGGTCAACCTCCATCCCGACCTGACGATGGAGAACCACGGGTTCTTCAACCCGATCTACCAGCAGGTCGCGCACGAGACGGTCGGCGTCGCGGCGATCTTCGACGGCGTCGCCGGCCGGCCGCTGCCGGAGGCGTACTCGTTCCGCACCGAGACGGTCTGGGAGCAGATCCTCGGCCGGCTCGCGACCGACGACGGCGACTTCGCGCTGACCGCGGGGCAGGACTGGATCAGCAAGGACTACCAGCACCTCGCCTACCTCTCGATCCTCTCGACCCGCTTCAAGCGCGCCGACGCCTCCGTGCTCGAGTCGCGCGCGCTGCAGCTGGTCGCGCGCCGACAGGCGACCCACGGCAGCGGCTCGCTGCTCGGCCAGAGACAGATCGGCTACGAGACGATGCTGATCGAGCGGCTCGCCGAGCTGTGGTGGAACCACACGCTGTTCGGCCCCTCGCCGCAGCCGAGCGCCGAGGAGCACGCGGCCGAGCGGGCGAGGCTGGCCGGCGTCAAGCAGTTCCCCTACTCCGACTTCGTCGCCGCGCGGCTCGGCCGCGCCTTCGTCTCGATGTCGTGGGACCCGGTGCGGCCGCTCGCGCTGGTCGTCCCGCACGGCGACGCCCACCCCGACGACCCGATCTTCAGCTACTACGCGCCGCGCAACCTGCTCGGCTCGGCCGGCGGAGCGGTCGGGGAGCGCACCTGCGCCTGCGAGGAGGACCGCTTCTCGACCGCCGGCTCGATCGGCGATCGCCGCTTCTCGCTGACCGCCTTCCCCGACGGCATGACGCTGCTGCTCGACCGCGGCACCGGCGCGACCTTCACCTACGCGCTGGAGGAGATCCCCGGCCTCACCGGCGAGCGGCCGATCTGGACCGCCGCGGGCGCCGCCCCGGCGCTCGGCGACCTGCCCGGCGACTGGGTCAACGCAGCCGACCGGCTCGGGATCGTCGTCCGCGGCGGCGCGGGGATCCGCACCTCCGCGGTCGGCGGCGACAACCGCCAGCTCGTGATCACCGGGTCGAAGGACACCGGCAGCGGCAACCGCGGCGCGGCGCTCTACCCGCTGGCCGATCGGCAGCGCACCGCGCAGCTCGCGCCGAGCGTCCGCCAGCTGGAGACGCCGGCCGGCTGGTCGGCACTCGCCGCCCGCGCCGAGGACGGCAGCGTGCGGCTCGCCGCCGCGCGCTGGGCGGGAGCGGCGACCGCGGCGCTGGAGCTGAGCGACGAGCGGGGCGCGCCCGTGCCCGAGCAGGACGCCCTCCTCGACGGAGAGACGGCCCGCTTCCGGGTCGCGCTCGACGCGCCAGCCTCGCGCGGGCAGACGCTCCGCTTCCTCGTCAGATCGGCCGCCCCGCTGCGCGGCCGCCAGGACGGCGAGCGGCGGGCGCTGCTGCGCAACCCGAGCGACAGAGCGGTCGCGGCGACCGTCACCTACATGCCCGCGACCGGCGCCGCGCGGACGGTCAGACGCACGCTCGCTCCCCGCGAGCAGGTCGTCGCCCGCGTCGTCGACGGCGAGCTGACGCTCGCCGGCCCGGAGCTGGAGCCGCTGCTGGAGGCGCGCGCCCCGCTCGCCGAGCTGATCGAGCGGCTGGAGGCGTGGCGGCGCGACGGCCGCATCACGACCGGCCAGGCGGCGGCGCTCGGCGCGGCCGCGCGGACGCCGCTCGGCGCGGTCGACCGGGCGCTGGTGCAGGCGCGCGCCGAGCGGCCGAACACGAGCAACGGCGCCGCCACGGCGAGGGTCGCGCAGGCCCACGCCGGCCGGCTGGAGGCGGCTGCCCAGCGGCAGCGCGTTCCGGACGACGTGCGCACGGCCGTCGCGCGGGCTGCCGGCGAGGCCGGCGACGCCCTCGGCCGCGCGCTGACGGAGGCCTACACGGTCGTCGCGTGGCTCGAGGCCGACGGCCCGGCCCATCCCGGCGAGCCGCTGACGGTGCGGGTCGCGCTGCTCAACCGCGGCCAGCTGCCCGCGCGCGACGGCGCCGTCACGGTCGCCGGCCCGGCGGGCTGGAGCGCGAGCGATCGCCAGGAGGCGTTCGGAACGCTCGCGCCAGGGGCCGCGCGCGTCGTGACGACGACGATCGCCCCGCCGCCCGACGCGACGACCGGCGAGCGCGCCGAGCTGCGCGCCGAGCTCGCCCACCGCGGCGGCTCCGCCGAGGCGGCAACGACCGTCGCGGTCGAGCCGGTCGTCGAGCTGACGACCGCACGCGGCCTCGCCGTCGTGCCCGGCCTCGCGCGCCCGCTCACCGTCGCGCTCGCCAACCGGCTGCAGCGGCCGCTGACGGTGACGCTCGCGGCGACGACGCCCGACGGCGCGACCGTCAGGCTCGCCGAGCCGGAGGTCGAGCTGCCGGCCGCCGGCAGCGTCGAGGTCGCGCTGCAGGTCGAGGGCACCGGCCGCACGAGCGGCAGCGACACGCTGCAGGTCGCCGCGACGGCCGCCGGCGGCGCGCGTGCGAGCGCCGAGGTCGCCGTCGCCTTCTCCGACGACCTCGCCCGCAACGGCGTCGGCTCGCAGTGGCCGGCCGCGTCGGCCAGCTCGCTGCAGAGCGCCTACCCGCCGGCGCTCGCCTTCGACGGCACGCCGTCGACCTTCTGGGTCGCGGCCGGCACCGCCGAGGGCGGCGGCCCGAGCCCGGAGAGACCGGAGTGGCTCGCCGTCGACCTCGGCGCCGCGACGGAGGTCCGCGAGGTGACGATGGTCCCGCGCACCAACTACGGGCCGAGAACGTACGCGGTCGAGGTCTCCGCCGACGGCGAGAGCTGGCGGCAGGTCGCCTCGGTTCCGGCGGCCCCGAACGGGACCGTCAGAACGGCGTTCGCGCCGGTCTCCGCACGCCACGTGCGGATCGTCATCACCGACGGCTGGGACAGAGTGCGCCCGCCGCGCAACGTCCAGGTGGCGAGCCTGGAGGTGCGCTGACGCGCTCGCCGCGGGCGGAGCGCGACGCCGCTCCGCCCGCGTTAGCGTCCTGCAGCATGTGGTTCCAACGCCAGCTGCGCCTGCCGCCGGTCCCGCGCGGCTTCCACCTGATGACGCGGGAGATCGTCGAGGCGCTGCCCGAGCTGGAGCAGCTCCAGGTCGGCCTGCTGCACCTCCACATCCTCCACACCTCCGCCTCGCTGGCGCTGAACGAGAACGCCGACCCGAGCGTCCGGGCCGACTTCGAGGCGTGGTTCGACCAGGCGGTGCCCGAGCGCGCGCCGTACTGGACCCACACGATGGAGGGCGACGACGACATGCCGGCCCACGTCAAGGCGAGCCTGCTCGGCCCGTCGCTGACGCTGCCGGTCTCCGCCGGCCGCCTCGCGCTCGGCACCTGGCAGGGGATCTACCTCTGCGAGCACCGCGACCACGGCGGCCCGCGCTCGCTGATCGCGACGGCGCAGGGCGAGCGCCGCTGAGCGTCAGCCGCCGATCGGCTCCTCCGCGGCCGCCCGGCCGCGCCTGCAGACGTCGCGGCCGCTCAGCCGAACAGCGTCAGATCGGGCTCGCGCTCGCCGCGCAGGACGGCGAGGTCGACCTCGACGCAGGCGATCCCGCGCGCCTCGGCGAGGACGCGCGCCTGCGGCTTGATCGTCTGCGCGGCGAGCACGCCGCGGCATCCGTCCATCGCCGGGTCGAGCCGGATCCGCTCGAGGTAGCGGGTCAGCTGCTCGACGGCGTCGATCGTGCCGACGCGCTTGATCTCGACGGCGATCCAGCCGTCGTCGCCGTCGCGGCACATCAGGTCGACCGGCCCGATGTCAGTCGGCCACTCGCGCCGCACCAGCCGGAAGCCCTCGCCGCACCAGTGCGGCTGCTCGGCCAGCAGCTCCTGCAGGTGGGACTCGACGCCGTCCTTCTCCAGCGCCGCCGCCTCGCCCATGTCGTGCGTCACGTCGGAGAGCACCTCGACGACGCGGATGTCGAGGCGGTCCTCCTCCTTGCCGGCGAACTTGCGCACGACGATGCTGCCGTCCGACTCCTCGATCGTCGTCGGCGGCGTCATCCAGTTGCTCGGCTTGTAGCTGCCGTGGTCGGCGTGGACGAGCACCGAGCCGTCGGCCTTGATCATGATCAGCCGCAGCGCCTCCGGCAGGAGGGCGTCGAGCCGGCCCGTGTAGCGGACCTCGCAGCGGGCGACGATCAGGCGCATTCGGCGGCGAACCGTATCGAGCCGCCGGGACGGGAGGCCGGGCGCCCGCCGCGGCGCCGTTCGCGACGCCGTGATCGATTGATAGATGCAATCTGTCATCGGCCGTCGAGTTGCACGACCGCGCGGAATTCCTCTACCATGGAGACGCTTTGTGCTTCTGCTCTGCGCTTCGGGGGAAGATTCGCGCAGAAGACGCAGAGGACCCAATACACATTCATTGACCTGTGATCGCCACCGCTGACACCGAGCGCCGCAACGCGGCCCGCACCGAGACTCGAAGACGGCTCTACGTCTCGTCTCGAAGACGCACGTTCGTCGCGCTCAACTCGTAGATGCATCCCGCGCTCGTGACCGGGACCAGGAAAGTCCCCGTCGAGCAGCGGACCGCACCCACTACTGTCAGCAGTTTCTTCAACCAGGAGATCACCGGACCCATGTCTGCCACCGCTTCCAGCACCTCGACCGCCGTCGTCTCGCCCGCCCCGCTGATCTGGCCGGAGCGCGACAACCACACGATCACGGCGGTCGACCTGGCGCCGTCGATCACGAGCGCCGTCGAGCCGCTGCTGCCCCAGCTGCGCCAGCTCTCGGCCCTCGGCGACGCGCTGCGCGCGCTGCAGGCGCTCGACGGCAGCTTCACCAACGAGGCGCACGCCCGCGTCATCGCCGGCCTCTCGGCCGACCTGATGGACGAGCTGGCCGACAGCGACCCGGTCTCCCCCGCGCAGGCCGAGCTGATCCGTCGTCGTGCGGCCGCGCTGCGCGAGCTCAAGCACGACAAGCAGATCGCCCAGGACGAGGCGGCGCTGGTCGACCCACAGGAGCTGTCGATCATCGCCTCGCCGGTCTGCACCTTCCGCAACAAGACGCGCACGCCGCTCCACTCGGTGGTCATCACGGCGGCGCACGAGCAGGGCAACGAGCTGATCGCCGGCCTCGACGCCTCCGCCGCCGCCGTGCTCGCCGAGGCCAACGGCCACACCGGCACGAGCGACGTCACCGCCGACAGCCCGTTCGCGATGCAGATCACCGATCTGATCACGATGGGCGGCGAGTCGAACGCCTTCCCGAAGCACTTCTGCTACTTCCTGCCGGAGGACGAGGGCGCCGGCTTCGGCGAGAAGTCGAACAAGACGATCCTCTTCCGCAACGTCTACGGCCTCCGCTACGAGCACATCTCCAAGGCGCTCGGGGACCGGCTGCTGAACGGCCACAAGCCCTCGCCCGACGTCGACATCGCGTCGGTCCTCATCACCTGGATGCGCGGCCACGACATCGCCCACGCGGTCACGACGCCTCGCGCCGGCAAGGTCGGCCCCAAGGACGTCGGGCATGAGCCGTGGTACTCGCTGCAGGAGGCGATAGCGGACGCCTTCGGCACCGCGATGTCGTTCACGCCGACGTGGCTGGAGCTGGCCGGCTGCAGCGCCGACGACCTCGCCGCCGTCTACCTCGCCGAGGCGCTCCACTACCTGCGCCGCGGCCCGTGGAACTGGAGCGACGCCGGCGCCGCCTGCGTCGAGCTGAGCTTCCTCGCCGGCAACGGCTACATCGACTGCGCCGAGGACGGCACGATCACCTGGGAGACCTCCCGCGTGATCGAGGGCGTCCACGCCCTCTGCGCGACGCTCGAGTCGGAGGTCGTCTCGGCCCCGTCGAAGGAGAACGTGCAGAAGATCCTCGACCAGTACGGCTGGCGCGAGGACTCGCCGATCGCCCCGGCGGTCCTGAAGATCCGCGACGAGCTGGCCGGCATCCCCACTTCGCTGGCCTACCTCTAGGCCGCGGAGCCCCGGCGCCTCGCGCGCCGCTGTCTCGTTTCCGCGAAGGGCCCGCTCGCCGAGCGGGCCCTTCGTCGTTCTGCGGCCAGGCGGCGCCCGCGCCGAGCGCGGCCGTGGCGACGCGCCGGCGCGTCAGGTCAGCTCGCGCGCCTCGCCGGCGACCAGGCGCGCGACGAGGGCGGGGCGGTCGAGCTTGCCGCGCCTGGTGCGCGGCAGCGCGTCGACGACGAAGAGGGCGCGCGGCCGGCTCGGCTGCGGCAGCATCGTGCGTGCGTGGGCGCGGACGGCGGCGCGGGTGAGTGGCGGGGCGGCAGCCGCAGGCGCGGCGGCCGGCGGCGCATCGGCCGGCGGCGTTGCGGCCGCAGGCGCGGCGGCGCCGTCGAGCACCAGCACGGCGACCGGGATCGCGCCGAGCCGCTCGTCGGGGAGGCCGACGCAGGCGGCGTCGGCGACGCCAGGCAGCTGCGCGAGCGCCCGCTCGACCGCGCCCGGCTCGACCTTGAGGCCACCGCAGATGATCGTGTCGCTCGCGCGGCCGGCGATCGCCACCCACTCGCCCCGCAGGGTGCCGAGGTCGCCGACCGTCGCCCAGCCGTCGCCGTCGGGTCCGCCGGTCAGCGTGCCGTCGGCGGCCAAGTAGCCGTCGAACAGCATGTCGCTGCGGACGTGGACGATCCCCTGCTCGCCGTCGGGCAGCGGGCGGCCGTCGCCGTCGCGGATCTCGACCTCGACGCCGGGGAAGAGGCGGCCCGAGGTCTCCGGCGGCCGGCCGTCGTCGCCGGAGCTGTCGAGCGCGACGAAGCTCAGCTCGGAGGCGCCGTAGAAGTGGTGGACCGTCGCGGACGGCAGCAGCCGCGCCAGCCGCTCGCGCGCCCGTGCCGGCCAGGCGGAGGCCGACGAGACGACCTCGCGCACCGACGGGCGAGGCGCGCCGTCGAGCAGGTCGGCGAGGTCGACGGCGAGCGTCGGCACGAGGTAGACGTGGGTCGGCGCCTCCCCGGCCGCGAAGCTGCGCTCCAGCGGCAGCAGCGCGACGGTCGCGCCGCGCGTGAGCGCGTGCAGCGCGCCGTAGAAGAAGTGCGAGTGGTCGAGCGGGCCGGGGATCGCGACGCGGTCGCCGGGGCGCACGTCGAAGGCGCCGTCGGAGCGGTCGAGCGTCGTCGCCCACGACGCCTGGTCGCGCACGAACAGCTTCGGCTCCCCGCTGGTCCCCGACGTCAGCCCGATCAGCAGCTCGTCCTCGCGCGCGGCCGCGGGAAGCGCCGCGCGGGGCACGTCGCCGGCCGCAGCCGCGAGAAGCGCCGCGGAGGGCGCGTCGTCGCGCGCCGCCGCGGGGAGCGCCGAACGCGGTGCCTCCCCGTGGGGCGCCACGAACGCGGCGGCGGCGCCCTCGGCCGCCAGCTCCGCCGGCGTCGCGCGCAGCTCGGGCGGGAGCCGCTCGACCGCCGGGCGCGGCAGGCGGCCGGAGGAGACGACCAGCGCCGGGCGGGCGTCGGCGGTGACGCGCGCGAGCTGGCGCTCGGTCAGGTGGCGGTCGATCACGACGACCGAGACGCCGATCCGCATCGCCGCCAACGTCGTCGCGAGCGAGTCGGCGTCGGCGCGCGCCAGCAGCGCGATCCGCCGGCCGCCCGCCCGCGCCGCCAGCGCCCGCGCGATCGCCTCCGCGCGCGCCGCCAGCGCGCCGTAGGTCAGCTCGCCGGCGCCGTCGCGCACCGCGACCGCGTCGGGTCGCTCAGCGGCGCGCGCCGCGAACCGCTCGGCGAGCAGCGGCGAGAGAGCGCCCGCCGCGTCGGCGGCCGCCGACGCGCGATCCGTGCCCGTCGCGGCGGCTGCCCGATCCGTGCCGACGGCCGCCCCGCCGCCCGGCTCTCCCACCTCGCTCAGCGCGGCTCCGCGGCCGGCTCGGGCGACTCGACCTCGAAGATGCCCTGCTCGCGCTCGATCCGGCGGAGCGTGTCGTAGTCGCGCTTCAGCTCGTCGCGGTCGGGGCCGACGAGGTAGACGATCCCGGGGCAGGAGAAGAGGTCGATCGTCGGGGTGATCTCCTCGCCCGGCTGGGCCATCGAGATCGAGCCGGCGTAGGTCGGCAGCGCCTCGACGGCGCGCATCCCCGCGTCCGACACGACGCGGCCGCGCTGGTGGGAGATCAGCATCACGCAGCGCGACGCGTTCTCGAGCGTGTACTCCGGCTCGCTCGCCGCCCGCCGCGCGACCGTCTCGGGCCGCAGGTAGGCGTCGACGGTGACGGTCACGTGCGACGGGGTGCAGCGGTCGATCACGTCGTCGCGGATCGAGCCGTGGAGGCGCGCGCCGGACTCGACGAGCACCGGGCCGTCCTGCGTCAGCATCACCTCGGTGTGGGCCGGCCCGTACTTGATCCCGAGCGCGTCGAGGACGGCCTTCACGTACGGGACGACCTGGTCCTGCTGCTCGCCGTGGAAGTCGAGCAGCTCCTCGAAGTCGTAGGCGAGGTTGCCCTCGATGCGGATCTTCGTGTCGCGCCACACCTCGGAGACGTGGTGGACGCCGTCCCACGAGATCGAGTCGCAGAACAGCTGCGTGCCCTTCAGCAGCTCCTGCACGAGCAGCTGCTCGTTGGCCCCCTGGAGCGCGTTCGGGCGCCCGAGGACGGCGGCGAAGGCGGCGCGGATCGCGTCGGCGTCCTCGCACAGCGCGACGCCGTCGGTGCCGGCCGAGTCGAGCGGCTTGACGACGACCGGCCAGTCGCCGCGCTCGGACGCCCAGGCGATCGCCTCCTCGACGTCGCCGGTCTTCAGCTCCTGCACGGCGCGCAGGCCGGCCGCGCGCACCGCTGCCGCCATCTCCGACTTGTCGCGGCGACAACGGCTCTGCGCCGTCCCGTTCGACGGCAGGCCGAGACGCTCGCTGAGCGCGTCGCTCAGCAGCACGCCCGGCTCGGAGCCGACGACGACGAAGGCCGGGTCGTATCTCGCCACGGCGGCGGCCGTCTCCGAGAGGTCGCCGCGGTGGACGACGTTCTCGAGGAAGTCCTGCGTCCGCAGACGGTCGATGTAGAACGGCGACTCGTTCGGGTTGCTCTGGACGTGGACGACGTCGAGCCCCTCGGCGATGAAGCGCGGCGCCAGTCTCGCCCCGGTCGAGTAGGCGTCGACGACGACCGCGACCCGTCTGCGCTCGCTCATCGATCGCCCTCCGCGCCCCGCGAAGGAGCCGCAGGCGAGTTCGCGCCAGGGATCAAGCCCTCAGGGCGCAGATCCCCAGCCACCGCCGTCAGCACGAGCCGGTCCTCGGGCGCCTTGGGGCGCTTGTCGAACCCGCCGTAGCGCTCGATCTCGGCGAAGCCGGCCTGTCGCAGCAGCGCGACGAGGTCGTCGGCCTCGTAGTAGCGCGTCAGCACCTCGGTCGATCTGCCGCCGAAGCTGTAGGTGACGTGCAGGATGCTCGTCTGCGGGTCGATGTAGAGGTGCTCGTGGACGCCGTTGTCGTCGCGGTCGACGACCGTCCCGGGCGGGCCGATCCGCGCGATCGAGCGCTCCAGGTCCGACAGCTCCATCACCAGCCTGCCGCCGGGCTTCAGCGCCGCGCGCCAGGTCTTCAGGACCGCGAGATCGTCCTGGATCGTCTTGCCGTAGCCGAACGACGAGTAGACGTTGACGACCGCGTCGAAGGGGCCGACGCCGTCAGGCAGCGGCTGGGTCAGGTCGTGGACGAGGTAGCGCGGGCCCGGGTTGGTCCGCTCGGCCTCGGCGATCACGACCGGCGAGATGTCGATCCCGGTCGCGTCGACGCCGATCCGCGCCAGCGCGCCGGCGGTCCGGCCGAAGCCGCAGCCCGCGTCCAGCACGCGCGCGCCCGGAGCCAGCTCCAGCAGCGCGACGATCGCCTCGGCCTCCTCGGTCGTGGCGTCGTAGCGGCCGAGCCGCTCGTTCATCTCGATGAAGATCGGACCGAAGACGTCGACCGGGTTGAGGTTCTGGATCTCGCTCACCGCGATCAGCCCTCCGTCGCGGTGCCGACGAGCACGAGCCGGTCCTCCGGCCGCTTCGGCGCGCCGTCGAAGTCGCCGTACATCTTCACGTCCGCGAAGCCGACCTGCTCCAGCATCGCGACGAGGTCCTCCTTCTCGTACATGCGGATGCGCGAGTGGACGACGTCGCCGTCGAGCTCATATCTGACATGCAGTCTGCCGGTCGTGAAATCGACGTCGAGCGTCTCGATCACGCCGTTGGTCTCGCGCACGACGACGCCCTCGTCGGTTCTGAGGCGGTGGCGCGAGCGGTCGAGGTCTGAGAGCTGCATCACGATCGTGCCGCCCGGCTTCACGAGCCGGCGGAAGGCGCGCAGCATCTCCATGTCCTCGGCCTCGGTCGCGCCGTAGCCGAACGACGAGTAGAGGTTGACGATCACGTCGAAGGGTCCGACGCCCTCCGGCAGCGGCTGGGTCAGGTCGGCGACGAGGTAGCGCGGGCCGGGGCTGCGCTTCTCCGCCTCCGCGATCGCGGCCGGCGAGATGTCGATCCCGGTCGCCGCCATCCCCTGCTCCTCCAGCGCGGCGCAGTAGCGGCCGAAGCCGCAGCCGGCTTCGACGACGGTCGTGCCGGGTCTGAGGCCGAGCAGTCTCACCATCGCCGCGGCGTCCTCGGAGGTGGAGTCGTAGCCGCCGAGCCGCTCGGCAATCCGCATGTAGGCGGGGCCGTAGGTGTCGACCTCGTTGAGGACGTGCTCGTCGGTGGGCTTCTGCTGCTCGGTCATGGTGTGGTCCGGGGTCGTTTCAGCTGATCGCGGCGGTGCCGGCGCGACGCGCCGCCTCCGCGCGCGCGGCGTCGGCGCCGTCGCGCACGAGCCCGAGCGCGCCGAGGCCGCTGACGAGGATCGCGCGCATGACGCGCCCGACCCGCGGATCCGCGTCGCGCTCGAGGTACCACTCGCTGAGGTGGGCGAGGTAGCGGTAGTACTTGAGCAGGTCGAGGCTCTCCAGCGCAACCGACAGGTTCCGGCGGTGGATCTGCGACTGCAGCACGATGTGGCGGTAGTCGGAGTCGGCGGGGGCGGGATCGGCGGCGCCGTCGTTGCGCGCCTCCCACGCCTTCGCCCACGCGAGCGCGATCCGCCAGGCGCTGTTGGCCTCCGGGTCGACCAGCTGCTCGATCGGCGGCAGGATCAGCCCCTTCACGACCGGCTTGTCGAGGCAGAAGCCGAGCACGGCGATCGCGACGAGGTCCTCGGCGCCGACGAGCGCCTCGCCGTCGCGGGCGACGGCGGCGACCTCCGGCCGCGCGACCAGCTCGTCGAGCAGCTCGTCGATCAGCTTCGCGGTCCCCTTCGACGAGGACAGCTCGCCGTCGACCTCGGAGGAGACCATCCCGTGCAGGATGTGGCGCGAGGGCAGGACCGGCAGCTCCGGCTCCAGTCTGCCGAGCAGCTCCTCGACGTGCTGGACGTGGGCGGCCCACTCGTCGCCGGAGAGGTGGATCAGGTCGGCCCCCTCCTCGTCGATCATCATGTCGCGCCACATCGCGACGACCCGCAGGTGATGGGTCGGGAAGCCGTCGGCGCGCGTCAGCGGCATCACCGGGTAGGAGTCGTCGCCGGTCATGTAGGCGACGGTGCCGCGCTCCTCGTGGACGAAGACGCCGCGGTCGACGCCGAGCCGCCACACCTCCTGGGTCTTCTCGGTGCGGTCGGAGTCGTAGATGATCCGCTCGAAGCGGACGCCGAGCCGCGCGAGCGTCTCGTTCTGCCCCTCGACCGCCCAGCCGCGGACGGTCTTCCACAGCTCGACCGCCTCGGCGTCGCCGGCCTCGATCCGGCTCAGCAGCTGCTGCGCGAGGTCTCTGCGCTCGTCGAGGTCGCGCGCGACCGGCGCGTCCTCGTCGGCGACGTCGGCGATCGGGCCCTCCTCGCGGGCGTAGCGGGCGTAGAGGTCGCCGACGAACTGGTCGCTCTTGCGGCCGGCCTCGGCCGGCGTCCGCGGCTGCGCGTAGCGGACGTAGCCGGCGATCGCCTCGCCCATCGAGCGGCCGGCGTCGCCGATGTGGCTCTGGCGCTCGACGGTCGCGCCGGCCGCTCTCAGCGCCGCCGAGACGGCCTGGCCGAGCGCGATGTTGCGCAGGTGGCCGATGTGGAGCGCCTTCGTCGCGTTGGGGTCGCAGAAGTCGACGATCGCGCGCTCGCCGGCGCGCAGGTCGCCGGTCTCCATGCCGGTCAGGCGCCCGGCCTCCAGGCCGGCGCCGGTCTCGGCGACGCGCGCGTCGGTCAGCTTCATCAGGAAGCGCTGCTGCTCCTGCGCGACGGAGGCGACCGCGGGGTCGGCCTCCAGCGCGGCGACCGCCTGCGGCGCCAGCTCACGGTCGCGCGTGATCGCTGCGACGTCCGTCGGGTCCTCCTGTCTGAGGATCGGGACGACGCGGAAGGCGCTCGGGTCGACCGCGCGCAACGTCGCGTCGACGCCGTCGAGCAGGTTGTCCGGGCGCAGCAGCGCCGGCGTTTCGTCACGCATCAGCAGAAGCTCCCCCAGTAGAAGAACGGACCGCCGGCGGGCACGAGGCCGACGCCGGCGGTACGCGAAGCACGGGAGACGGGGCTCGAACCCGCAACCATCGGCTTAGAAGGCCGGTGCTCTACCAATTGAGCTACTCCCGCATGTTCCTGGCGACACGACGCGGGCGCGCTCGCCAAGCTCGGATGATTCTAGAGAACTGTCGCGCATCGCGTCCGCTCGAACGGTTCAGGCTGCTGTCTCGGTCGGCAGCGTCCGCGGCTGGCGCTCGCGCAGCGACCGCAGCAGCGCCGCCACCTCGGGGTCGGTGCCGAGGTCCATCGCGTGCTCGGCGACCTCGATCGCGTCGCTGACGCGGTCGGTGCGGGCGAGCGCGTGGGCGTAGCGCGACCAGGCGGCGAGGCTCTCCGGCGCGAGGATCGTCGCCGCCTCGCAGGCGGTCACCTCGGCGCCGACGTCGCCGCTGAGCTGGTGGACGAGCGCGAGGTCGAGCAGCCCCTCGACCGTCGGCGCGATCCCGCGCGCGGTCTCGAGCGCCGCCTGGGCGCCGGCGCGGTCGCCGAGCCGCAGCCGCAGCCGGCCGAGCCGCTCCCACGCGGAGGAGTCCTGGGGCGCGACCTCGGTCTCGCGCACGGCCGCGTCGCGCGCGAGGTCGTAGGCGCGCATGTCCTCGTAGATGCGCGCGGCGAAGCGGTGCGGCGCGGGGCGGTCTCTCTCGACCCGCAGCCAGTCGCGCACCGAGCGGCCGGCCGCCGGGAGGTTGCCCGACTGCCAGAAGGCGACGGTCAGCTGGCGCAGCACGACCGGGTTTCTGGGATCGGCGTCGCGCGCGTAGACGAGCCGTCTGGCGGCCAGCTCCGGGTCGCCCTCGGCGAGCGCGTGCTGGGCGGCGGTCATGAAGCGCTGGACGCGGTCGGCGCCCGGGTCCGGTCTGGAGAAGTCGACGAACTGCAGCGAGCCGGCGGGGATCGTGCGGATGCCGAGCTGGAACTTGACGCGCGCCCACTGCTGCACGTCGTCGCCCTCGCCGGAGAAGTAGATGCCGGTGACCGAGCCGACGCCCCACTCCGGGTAGGAGAGGCAGCGGGCGTAGCGGTGGACGACCGAGTGGGCCGGCGCCTGGGAGCCGAACGGGTCGTGCTTGGCGCGGTCGGCCTCCTCCTCGGCCCTGCGCTGCGCCTCCTCGTAGGCGCGGCGGCCCTCCTCGGCGCGCGCTCTGCGCGCCGCGGCGGCGGAGACCTTGACGGCGTTGGCGGAGACGCGCCCGCCGCGCGAGGACTCGGCCAGCTGCTCGAGCTGGTCGGCGGCCTCGTTGATCGCCTGCAGGTGGCGCTGGTGCTCGTGCTGGCGTCCCGGCGGGGCGATGTCGGGATGCCAGACCTTCGCCATCCTGCGGCGGGCCAGCTGGACCGCCCGCTTGTCGAACGGCGGCTCCAGCTCCAGCAGCAGGATCGCCTGTTCGATGTCGAAGACCGCGGCCATGAGGATTCAAGGCTAGCGGCGCACGCCGGGCCGAGGTTGCCGACCGGTGAGCGGCGCGGCCGGTCGCCGCTCTCGCGCGCGCGAGCGAGCGGGGAACCCGGGCGCGCGACCTCTATCCTCGTCGTCGTGTCCGCCCAGTACATCTTCCAGATGCACCGCCTGTCCCGGCTCTTCCCGCCGGACAAGGAGGTGCTGAGAGACATCAACCTCTCGTTCTATCCCGGCGCCAAGATCGGCGTGCTCGGCTACAACGGCTCCGGCAAGTCGACGCTGCTGAAGATCATGGCCGGCATCGACAGGGAGTTCCGCGGCACCGCGCAGCTCGCGCCCGGCGCGACCGTCGGCCTGCTCGAGCAGGAGCCGCAGCTCGATCCCGCCAAGGACGTGCGCGGCAACGTCGAGGACGGCGTCGCCGAGATCCGCGCACTGCTCGACCGCTTCAACGAGCTGGCGGCCAACTACTCCGAGGAGACCGCCGACGAGTTCGCGCGCCTGCAGGAGCAGATCGACGCCGCCGACGCCTGGAACCTGGACACGATGCTCGACACGGCGATGGACGCGCTGCGGCTGCCGCCCGGCGACGCCGACGTGACGAAGCTCTCCGGCGGCGAGAGACGCCGCGTCGCGCTCTGCCGCCTGCTGCTGAGAGCGCCCGACCTGCTGCTGCTCGACGAGCCGACCAACCACCTCGACGCCGAGTCGGTCGCCTGGCTGGAGCTGCACCTGCGCGACTACAGAGGGACGATCGTCGCGATCACCCACGATCGTTACTTCCTCGACAACGTCGCCGGCTGGATCCTCGAGCTCGACCGCTCGCGCGGCTACCCGTTCGAGGGCAACTACTCCGGCTGGCTCGAGCAGAAGCAGAAGCGGATGGAGCAGGAGGAGCGCCAGGACAGCGCGCGCAAGAAGGTGCTCGCGCAGGAGCTGGAGTGGGTGCGGATGAACGCCTCCGCCCGCCGCGCGAAGCCGAAGGCGCGCCTGAACGCCTACGAGGCGCTGCTGGCCGAGGACCGCAACGTGAGGCTCGACCAGGTCCAGATCCACATCCCCGCCGGCCCGCGCCTCGGCGACGTCGTCGTCGAGGCCGACAACGTCTCGAAGGGCTTCGGCGACAAGCTGCTGATCGAGGACCTCTCGTTCAAGCTGCCGCGCGGCGGCATCGTCGGCGTGATCGGGCCCAACGGCGCCGGCAAGACGACGCTGTTCAAGATGATCACCGGGCAGGAGCAGCCCGACAGCGGCACCTTCAAGGTCGGCGAGACGGTCAGACTGGCCTACGTCGACCAGTCGCGCGACGCGCTCGACCCGGAGAAGACCGTCTGGGAGGAGATCTCCGGCGGCGAGGACCAGATCGCGGTCGGCGACCAGAAGATGAACTCGCGGGCGTACACCTCCGGCTTCAACTTCAAGGGCACCGACCAGCAGAAGAAGGTCGGCAAGCTCTCCGGCGGCGAGCGCAACCGCGTCCACCTCGCGAAGCTGCTGCGCTCCGGCGGCAACCTGCTGCTGCTCGACGAGCCGACCAACGACCTCGACGTCGACACGCTGCGCGCGCTCGAGGAGGCGCTGCTCAACTTCGGCGGCTGCGCCGTGGTGATCTCGCACGATCGCTGGTTCCTCGACCGCATCGCCACGCACGTGCTCGCCTTCGAGGGCGACTCGCAGGTGCGCTGGTTCGAGGGCAACTTCGAGGCCTACGAGGAGGAGCGCCGCGAGCGCCTCGGCGCGGAGGCCGACCGGCCCCACCGCGTCACGTACAAGAGACTCGTCCGCGGCTGAGCCGTGCGAGGGCGGCCGGATCGCTCCGGCCGCCCCGCCCGTTCGAGCGTCGCGCGCCCGGCCCTCGTCGCGAGGGGCCGGCCGCGCTCGCTCCTACTTCCGCTTCTTCGCGCAGCCGGCGATCGTCAGGCGCGGGGCGCGGCGGATCACCTTGCCGTTCTGCGCCCGCAGCGTCTGCCGCGCTCTCGCCAGTCTGCCGCGCTTCGTGCAGAGGCCGTAGACCGTGCCGACCGGCGAGTTGGCCGCAGGCAGCTTCAGCTGGAAGCGCGACAGCGGGACGTCCGGGATCGTGTCGAAGTTGGTCACGAGCCGGAAGTCTCTGCTGATGCGGATCTTCCCGACGAGGTCGAAGGCGACGTCGCCGCGCAGCTGCACGACGATGTCCGGCAGTCTGCGCGCCGGGTTTCTGACGAAGTAGGCCGGGCCTCGCAGCGGGTTGGGCAGCAGCGGCGTGACCGCCATGGCGCTGCCGATCTTCGCCTTCTCGCCGCAGCTGCCGGCCTCGTACTCGGCCAGCGTGCACGCCTGCTCGACAACCTCGAGGCGGGCGTTGATCGTGCCCGGGAGCGCCAGCTGGACGCGGCGGTTGCCGGCCTGCCCCGCCGGCTGGGTCAGGGTCGCCACCAGCGGCGTCGCCTTGCCGGCGCCGACGCGGCCCTTTCCGCCGACCTTGACGGCCAGCTTCGGCGTGTACTTCAGCGCCTTGCAGCCGCCGACCTGGTAGCGCGACGAGAGGTTCGCGGTCGCGCCGCCGGCCGACGAGATCGCGGCCGTGACGGCCCGCGGTGCGCAGCTGGTCGGGTTGAGCATGAAGCCCGGCCGGTCGATCGCCACCCGCACCGCGCGGATCTGCAGCGGGATCCCCTGCAGGATCGTCGGCAGCGGGTCGGAGACGACCTTCAGCGCGGCGGTGTGGATGTCGACGTCGACGGCGGCGCGCACGACGACGGTCCCGAGGTCGTACGGACCGGCGAGCGCCGGCACGACGATCGAGAGGCCGTACGGCGCGCCCTTGTAGGGCCCGGTGACGTAGACGCGGCCGCCGTGCGGCAGCGGATAGGGCAGCTCGCCGGGGCCGACGCTCACCTGCGCGGAGCCGACGCGCGTCTCCTCGCCGCAGGTGCCGGCCGCCGCCTGCGCCTCGCCGCAGAGCGGCATCGTGCCGAGTCTCGGCAGCAGGCCGGCGGGCAGCGTGGCGGCGATCGAGCCGAGCATGTCGTCGCCGTCGCCGCGCGCGAAGGCGAGCGTGAAGGCGCTCGCCGCCCCCGCCACGGTGCTCGCCGAGCCGGCGCTGAAGCCGGGCGCGAAGCCGGCGGGCGCGCCGTCGCACGACACCTCGAAGGTGTCGGTCGAGACGGCCGGCTCACCGCCGCCGTACGGCACGAGCGTCGTCGTCGTGGTCGCCGGTCCGCACGTGCGCGGGTTGGCCAGCGGCGCGCGCGGCCCGCCCTTCAGCTTCACCGTCAGGTGGTTGAACGCCAGCTGCGGGTTGTTCGGGAAGGTCGCCGTGATCTGGCCGGTCGCCGGATCGAGGTCGATCGCGCCGGGCAGCTTCAGCCGCACCCCGGCCTCCTCGGCGACCAGCACCATTCTCAGCAGCCGCTCGGGCCGCTGCTCGGTCAGGAAGACCGAGCCGGTCAGCGGTCTGGCCAGCAGCGGCGTGTCGATCTGCACCGTGCCGATCTTCGACGCCGGCGGGCAGTCGGGGATCTCGGAGGTCTCGACCTTCATCGCCGCGTCGGCGCAGGTCTGCAGCCCGTCGGAGGTCGACGGCGAGACGACCGTCCCCTGCGGCAGTCTCACGACGACGTCCTTGACCGGCGGCGTCGCGAGCCCGTCGGGATCCTGGCTCTGCGGCACGTCGAGCTCGATCGCGTACCCGGCCGGCGCGCCGGCCTTCGTCGTGTCGGGACGCGCGGTCGCGCTCGCCGCGAATCTCTGCCGCTCGCAGCCGGTCAGCTGCGGCAGCGAGGCCTCGGCGTGGACGAATCTGCCCATCCGCTGGTACGTCTCGATCGCCATTCTGGCCGTCGTCGGCCCGTCGCACGTCGCCGCGTTGGTCATGAACGGGCGGCGCGGGTCGCTGCTCGGGACGTTGCCCTCCCCCGTCTCCCCAGGGCAGTCAAGGATGTCGAAGAAGCCGACGCTGCATGTGCGGCCGCGCAGGGCGTCATGCGCCGGGTCCGCCGGCACGCCCCACAGCGTCAGCTCGGTCGTCACCAGGGGGGCCTGGGTCGGCAGCGTCGTGATGGTCGTGCGCAGGCCGCGATCCTCGTCGCGGACCGAGATCCGCATGTGGAACGGCAGCACTTCGCCGTAGAAGCCGAACTCGGCCGGCGCGCCGCTCGACGGCACGAGGTTGTAGACCGGCATCTGCAGGTAGGGGAAGTAGAACGTCTCGACCTCGATCGTGCCGACCTGGCTCTCGGGCGGGCATCTCCGGTAGGCGAACTTCGCCGCCGGGCAGCGGGGCGCCGCGCTCGGATCTCCGACGAGGCCGGGCGGCAGATCGACGACCAGCGTGCGCGGCGTCTCCAGCGGCCGCTTCATCGGCGAGAAGAGCGGGAACCCGCGCTCCGGGTGATCCTCGGTGACGTTGGCGACCTCGAATCTGACGGTCAGGTCGGGATGGCCGCCGGCCTGCGTCGTCGACTGCGTCACGGTGAACGAGTCGATGCCGAACGGCGTCTCGTCGGCCTGCGCCGCCGACGCGGACGCGAACGCCGCGACGAGCGCGACGCACAGCGCGGCGAGCGCGCGCACGAGCGCCGGCCGGGTCACGGGGCCTGCTGTCATCTTGCTCTCCTGGATTGCGTCACGCATTGGCGCCTCGTCTCGCCGGCGCCTGCTGCTTCAACACGAAGGCGAGCCGTCGCGGCTTCGCGACCTGCTTGTGGACGACGTCGATGCGGATGCGCAGCGCGCCGCGGCGGACGAGCTGCCGGCGTGCCGCTCTGGAGAGGCGCACCGTCAGCCGAACCGTGCCGGCGCGCTTGAACGTGCGCGCCGCGGAGCTGCTGCGGACCCACCGTCTGCCGACCTTGAATCTCGTCGTCGCGCGCACACGGCCGCGCGCGTTCGAGCGGACGGCGAGCGTCACGGCACGACCGCGCACGAGCTTGCGCTGCGCCGCTCTCGACAGTCTCTTGACGGTCATCGACGGATTGGCCGGGAAGGGCGGCGCCAGGTCGTCCTCGTCACCCGGGCCGGTGAAGCTCTCGGTCGGATCGCCCGGTCGCTCCACGCGCGGGCCGGGGTCGCCCTGGCAGCCGTCGCCCTCGCACGCTTCGCGCGGATCGCGGGGAGCCGGCAGTCCGCCGCCGATCCGGGCCATGTAGACCTTCACGTGGTCATCGTCGATCCACGGCAGCAGGATCGCGTCGGTCAGCACGATCGCGTCGCCCGCGCCGGTCACGCCGCCGAGCTCCGCGCTGACGCCCTCCTCGCCGGGGGTGAGGAGCGAGCGGACGCCGTCGTGCCAGACGTAGATGTCGGAGACGCCGTTGCGATCGTCCGGCTCCAGGGCTGAGGTCGTCTGGAAGTAGATCCAGCGCCCGTCATCGGAGATGACGCGGTTGCCGCGGTTGAGGCCGCCCTCCGGCGGGCCGGGGACCGGCTGGCGTGCCGGCGAGCCGTCGGCGAAGCACGAGATGCAGTCGACGTCGCCGTCGGCGGTCGCGCGGAAGAGCTGACCGGCATCGCTCCCCACCGCGCCACCGCCGGCGCCGTCGATCTCGACGCGCGTCGGCCAGACGAGCGTCGCGCCGTCGGACGTCAGCTGGGCGGGGAAGGCGGTCGTGTTCGGGCCGTCGGGCGTGTTGACGAGCGGGAACGGCACGAACGGGAAGGTCGCGGTGTTTCTGACCGTGGAGATCGCTCTCGCGGCGGCGTCGCCGGTCGCGACCCACAGCGTGTGCAGGTCGTCGTCGCCCTGGGTCGAGAACCACAGCCGCCCGCCGTCGTCGGAGGAGATCGCGTCGCCCAGCGTCTCGCCGGCGTCGGTCGCCGCGCCGGTCAGGCGGGTGCGCGTCCCGGTCGCGACGTCGTAGCGGTAGACGTCCGCCGCGCCGTTGGCGTCGGCGGGGTCGAGCGCGAGCGCCGTGCGGAAGAAGACGGCGCTGAGGTCGGTGGCGCTGCCGACGTAGGTCGCGGCGCCGTCGCCGGAGTCCGGCGCCGAGATGTCGGTCGTCACGCCGTCTCTCCACAGGAAGACGTGGCTCGGCTGGCCGCAGGCGCCGGACTTCGACTGCAGCACGACGGTGCGCGTGTCCTCCGACACGCCCGTCTGCTCGAAGCCGTGCATGATGCCGTCGCCGACGGTCGCGCCGCAGGCGAGGATGCGCGGAACATCGGTTCCGACCGCGGTGGCAACGCCGTCGTCGGTGCCGTCGTCCTCCCACACGAAGACGCCGGTCTCACGTCCGGGCAGGCCCGGGTAGACCTCGTCCGGATCCTGCATCGCGACGTAGTCCTTGACGATCAGCCGGCGGGCGTCCGGCGTCCGGTCGACGTAGCTGAGGCCGGCGCCGATGATCCGCCACGAACCGTCGGGGAGGCCGAGCGCGAGCCGGTCGGTGACCTGAGCGCCCGGCTTCGACGCGCGCACGACCGCGCGGGACGCGTCGTCGGAGAGGTCCTCGACGTCGGAGGCGACGAACTGCGAGCCGTTCGGCGGCGTCAGCGACTGGTACCCGACCTTCCATCCGTCGGGCGTGCGGGTCGACGGGTAGACGCCGTTGACGTCGGAGCCGGAGCTGAAGAGCGGGACGTGGTCGCGAGAACCGCCGACGCGGGTTCTGGTCCAGTCGAACCCTCTCGACTCCAGCGGCGAGACCAGCTCCCATCTCAGCTCGGCGGGCGGCTGCCCGGCTGCTGCGGCTGGCAGGCCTGCGGCGGCGCCGGCGAGGGCGCCGGCGGCGAGCAGCGCGGTGGTGAGCGCGCGCTTCATGCGCGCGCGGGCCGCGGCCGCCCGGGCATGGGCATGCGGCATCGAGGGCCGGGCGCAGGCATTGCGGCGCCCTGGCCGGTGGCCAGCTTCATGGGGGATCTTCCTCTCTCCCTGTGACTCGCTTCCACCTTCCGCGCCCGGCGGCGCGACCTGCCCCGGACACGACGGAAGCCCTGGATGCGACCGCATTAAACACTCGTGTCTACTTGAGCGCAACCGGCATGTCCGCGCGCATGCGGCGGGACGCCGAATCACCTGGGGTGACGGGCGCTCGAGTCGTCCGGACGCTCACGCCCGCCCGCTAGGGTTGGGCCATGACACAGATTTCAAGAGCCGTGCTGGTCACCGGCTGCTCGTCGGGCATCGGGCGGGCGACCGCGCTGCGGCTCGCGGCCGGCGGTTGGAGCGTGTGGGCGAGCGCCCGCCGGCTCGACGCGATCGCCGACCTCGCCGACGCCGGCTGCCGCACGCTCGCGCTCGACGTCACCGACGAGGCGTCGATGGAGGCCGCCGTCGCGCGGGTGCGCGACGAGGCCGGCGCCGTCGGCGTGCTCGTCAACAACGCCGGCTACAGCCAGAGCGGCGCGGTCGAGACCGTCCCCCTGGAGGCGGCGCGGCGCCAGTTCGAGACGAATCTCTTCGGGCTGGCGCGGCTGACCCAGCTGGTCGTGCCCGGGATGCGCGCCCAGCGCTGGGGCAAGGTCGTCAACATCGGTTCGATGGGCGGCCGCCTCACCTTCCCCGGCGGCGGCTGGTACCACGCGACGAAGTACGCGCTGGAAGCGCTCAGCGACGCGCTGCGGTTCGAGCTGCGCGGCTTCGGCGTCGATGTGATCCTCGTCGAGCCGGGCCTGATCACGACCGGGTTCGCGAGCGCGGCGAACACCGCGCTGGCGGGTGCGGGGTTGGAGGCGACCGGCGCGGCGGACGACCGCGCGGGCGCGACGGCGGGCGACGGCGCGGGCGCGACCGACGACCCGTACGCCCGCTTCAACGCGACCGTCGGCGCGGTCACGAAGGGCGCCTACGAGGGACCGCTGCGCGTCTTCGGCGGCGGGCCCGACCGGGTCGCGAAGGCGATCGAGAAGGCGATCGCCCGCGACCGGGCGCCGAGCCGCGTCGTCGTCACGCCCTCCGCCCGCGCGACGATCTCGCTGCGCAGCGCGCTCCCCGACCGCGCCTGGGACGCGCTGATGCGCCGCCAGTTCCCGACGCCGGGCGCCTGACGGGCGATCACTGGCGTTCTGTACAGGACATGCCAGTACAGAACGCCAACGATCGGCGCGCGGTCAGGTGAGCGCGTCGATCGCCGCTTCGAGCTGGAGCGCGTCGGAGGCGACCGCGTCGGCGCCGGCGGCCTCGAACTCGGCGGCGGAGAAGCGGCCGGTCGTGACGGCGATGCAGCGGACGCCGTCGGCGTGGGCGCAGGCGACGTCGCGCGGCGTGTCGCCGATCACGACGGTGCGGTCGCGGGGATGGGCGGACCGGTCCGCCCCCTCCGACCCGGCGCCCGCCTCGGCGCGTCCGGCACGTGCGACGGCCCCGCCGGCGCGGGCGCGCGCGACGCCGGGGAGATCGGTTCGGTCCTCGCTGTCGGAGCCGAAGCCGCCCTGGCCGGAGGCGAACCAATGCCCGACGCCGGCGCTGCGCAGCTTCACGCGCGCGACCGGCTCGTAGTTGCCGGTCACGAGCGCCAGCCGCAGCTCCTCCTCACGGCCCGCCAGCCGCGCCAGCAGCTCCGGCACGCCGGGGATCACGAAGGCGCTTAGGTCGGGCGGGCAGGTGCGCGCGTACTCGGCGCAGCACGCCTCCCGCACCGCGTCGGCGCGCGCGTCGATCCGCTCGGCCGAGACGTCGTGGGCGAGCAGGATCAGGCGCGCGATCTCCGGGTCGGTGCGGCCTGACGGGTCGATCCCGAGGTCGCGGGTCGAGCGCACCGCCGGCAGCCCGTGGACCTCGCGCAGCGCCGAGACGAGCGCGGCGGCATGCGCCTCGGTCGCGCCGGCCAGCAGCGTCCCGTCGATGTCGAACAGCAGCAGGAGCGGCGCGGCGCCGTCCGTCACGTCGGCCGCCCGGGCGGCCATCAGCGCTCGAACGAGGTCTCGGCGGTCAGCTTCCGCGTGAAGGCCGCGATCAGCTTCGCCGTGTTCTCGACGTCGTCGAGCTGGACCATCTCGACGGGCGAATGCATGTAGCGCAGCGGGATCGACACGACCGCGGTCGGGATGCCGCCGCGCGTCAGGTGGACGACGTCGCCGTCGGTCCCCGTCGCGCGACCGGCCGCCGACAGCGTGTACGGGATCCCCTCCTCCTCGGCCGTCTCGATCAGCAGCTCGGCGACGAGCGGGTGGATCATCGAGCCGCGCGTGATCGAGGGCCCCGAGCCGAACGGCTGTCTCGACAGCTCGCCGAGCTGGACGCCGGGCTGGTCGGTCGCGAAGGTGACGTCGACGACGACGGCGACGTCGGGCTTCAGCGAGAAGACGCTCGTGCGCGAGCCGACGAGGTTGGTCTCCTCCTGCACGGCCGCCACCGCCGCGACGTCGCCGGGGGCGCCGCCGGCCTCCGCGACGAGGCGCGCGACCTCGAAGGCGACGTAGGCGCCGAGGCGGTTGTCCATCGCGCGCGAGACGACGCGATCGTTGGGCAGCTCGACCGGCTCGCCGGCGATCACGGCGACGTCGCCGACGCGCGCCAGCGCGCGGGCCTCCTCGCCGTCTCTGGCGCCGATGTCGATGTGCAGGTCCTTCAGCTCCGGGACGCTCTTGCGGTCGTCGGGCTTCATCAGGTGGATCGGCTTCTTGCCGATCACGCCCTCGACTTCGCCGCCCTTCGTCGTCAGCGTCACGCGCTGGCCGACGAGGATGATCGGGTCCCAGCCGCCGACGCCTTCGAAGCGCAGGAAGCCGTCGTCGTCGATGTGGGTGACGATCACGCCGATCTCGTCGATGTGGCCGATGACGGCGGTCAGCGGGCCGCCGGCCGTGCCTCTCACGCGCGCGACCGAGGAGCCGACGACGTCGGCGCTGACCTCGGCGAACGCCTTCGCGGCGTCGCGCCAGACGGTCGCGACCGGTCTCTCGTACCCGGACGGGCCGGCGGTGGTCAGCAGCGTGCGGAGGAAGTCGGGCGTCGGCATGGCTCGGAAGCCTAGCGACGCCCGCCGAGCGCCCCGGGGCGCGGCGAGCGCGGGCCGGCCGCGGCGGCCCCGGCGACCGTCGGCGGGGCCGCGCCGAGCCGCGGCGGCGGCAGCTCCCCGGCTGCGCCCGCGACCGCCGCCGATGCGGCTCTCAGCGCCGCGGCGGGCAGCCGTACCGTCCGGCCGCCGAGCCGTCCGCGCAGCCCGTCCGCGGAGAGCGTCACGCTGCCGCGCGCGGCAGCCGCGCCGCCGACCGTCAGCGTCAGCTGCGGCTCCTCCGGCCGGACCGTCCCGCCGATCGTCACGCCGGGGACGTACGAGTAACCGCGCAGCCGCAGCCCGCGCCGCGGGTCGAGCGTGGCGCTGCCGGCGCGCAGGCCGCCGAAGGAGGCGACGGCGCCGCCGCTCTGGAGCGTCCGCGCGACGACCTGGTCGACCGCGTCGCCGTAGGTCAGCAGCACCGCCGCGACCGTCCGGCCGGCGTGGCCCAAGGTCCCGCGCGGCGGACGCAGGTCGGCGAGCCGGCGCGGCGGCGGCGCGCTCGGCCGCAGCAGCCGTCTGCGCTGGCGGCAGCTCGCGGGGGTGCCGCCGTCGAGGAAGGCGATCGCGGCGCGCTGGGCGCAGTCGGTCGGGTCGGAGGCGAGCACGCCGTGGCCGGTGTTGGGGACGTGCAGGACGACCGCGCGCGGCAGCTGGCCGGCGACCGCCTCGGCGTCGTCGCGCGGGGTGCGCAGGTCGTCGTCGCCGGAGAGCAGCAGCGCCGGGACGTCCGGGAGCGCCCCGGAGGGCTGGGAGATCGGCGACTCGGGCCAGCCGCGGCAGAGGTCGGCGGTGCCGAGCGAGCGGATCGTCGCGCGGTCGAACGGGGCGAAGGCGGCGTCGGGGATCGCTGCCGCGGCGGCGTTGACGGCGGCGCGCCGCTGCTCCGGCGGCGTCCCGGCCGGCCACGGCACGGCACCGTCCTCGCACGTCGTCGCGAGGTAGAGCGCGTCGCTGTCGCGCCGGCTGCCCTCCTCCCCGCCGCGCTGCCCGAACGCGAGCCGCAGCAGCGGGGCGGCGTCGCCGCGGAGCGCCGCGGTGACGGCCGCCGGCAGCGCGGCGCGCAGGTACGCGTCGAGGTCGCCCTGCAGCAGCAGCCCGAGAAGGTCGACGCGCGCGATCGTGACCGGGCGGGGGCGGCCGCCCCCGTCGAGCGCGCTGCCGCGCAGCGGCGCGCGCGCCAGCCGCCGCACGAGCGCGGCGACGTCCGCGGTCGGAGCGCGCGTGAAGGGGCAGCCGCGACCGGCGCACAGCCCGCCGAGCACGCGCTTCACCGCGACGAGCGTCGAGCGCAGGAACGGGTCGGCTCCGGTCGGCGGCACGACCGAGTCGAGCAGCAGGCGCTCGACCCGCTCGGGATGGGCGGCCGCATAGTCGAGCGCGACCTTCGTCCCGTAGGAGGTGCCGTAGAGCACGATCCGCTCGGCGCCGAGCGCCTCCCGCACCGCCTCGACGTCGGCGACCGTCGCCGCCGTCGTGTACGCCGTCCGCCGCGGGCCGAGCTGCTGCGCGCAGCGGGCGACCGTCTCCGCGAGCGTCAGCCGCGCGTCGGAGATCGCCGGGCAGGCGAGCCGCCCCGACAGGCCGGTGCCGCGCTGGTCGAAGGTGACGACGCGACGGCTGCGACCGGCCGCGCCGAGGCCGCTGACGATCTGCTCCAGCAGCGGCGTCGCCGCCTGGCCGGGGCCGCCGGCGAGCGCGACGACGGTCGCCCCGGGCTCGCCGCTCCTGGGATCGAGCAGGCGGACGCGCAGGTCGATCGAGCCCGGCAGCGCGCCGCCGCGGTCGAGCGGCACGCGCACCGTCCCGCAGCGGGAGCGGTCCCGGGCCTCGTCGCCGCACGCGTGCAGGGCGAGCGGTTCGGCGGCGCCGGCCGCGCCGGTCGCGCCGGTCAGCGCGATCGCCGCCGCGACGGCGGCGACGAGCGCCGAGGCGAGCCGGCGCGTGGCGGCGCGCAGGACGCCGGCGGACCCGCGCCGGGCGGCGCGCACGGCCGCGGACGCGCGCCGCCGGCGCGTGCCGTCACCACCCCGGGCCGTGCGGGCGGCCGCGGACGCGCGCCGCCGGCGCGTGCCGTCACCACCCGGGGCCGTGCGGGCGACCGCGGAGCTGTGCCGCCGGCGCGTGGCGCGACCGCCGGCGGCCGTGCGGGCGCGAGCGGGGCGATCTCCTCCGGCCGGGCGCATCGCTCCACTTTGACGCGCCGCGCCCCGCCGTGCGCCGGCCGTGTCAGCGGTCGACGGCGGCCGGCTCCGGCGCCGTCGGCAGACCCGGGAACGAGGCGGCCGGCAGCGTCGGCGCCCCGTCCGGCGCCAGCGCCCGCGCCCGTTCGCGCGCAGCGGCGGCGAGCGCGCTGGGCGCGGGGATCGCGGGCGCCGCCACCGCGGACGACAGCGTCGCGCTCCCCAGCGCGCCGACCGGGATCCGCACGGCGCGCCCGCCGAGCCGCCCGGTGACCGCGCGCGGCCCGAAGCGGAGCGTCCCGCGCGCGGCGGAGCGGCCGCCGACGCGCAGCGCGCCCCGGTCGAGATCGACGCGGATCGTGCCGCTGATCGTGACGCCGGGGACGGCGCTGTAGCGCCGCAGCACGAACCCCTTGCCGTTCAGCTCGACGCTGCCGCCGCGCAGGCCGCCGCTGCGCACGGGCTCGCCGGAGAGCACGCCGAAGTCGCCGGCGAGCAGCCGCGCGTAGATCTCGCTCATGAGGTCGCTCGCGATCGCGCCGAAGGTCGCCGCCACCGCGGTCACCGTGCGGCCGGCGCGGCCGGGCGTCCCGCTCGCGGGGCGCAGCGCGCCGAAGCGCGAGGGCAGCGGTCTGACGACGTCGAGCAGCCGTCTCCCGCCGGAGCGGCAGTCGCGCACGCGGCCGCCGCCGAAGAAGCGCCGCAGCGCGCGGCCGGCGCATCTCCCCGTCTCGGCGCCGAGCACGGAGTGACCCGTGTGCGGGACCGTCACGAGCGTCGCCCGCGGCAGCCGCGCGGCGAGCGCGGCGGCGTCCTCGCGCGGCGTGCGCACGTCCTCCTCGCCGGCGAGCAGCAGCGCGGGCACGTCCGGCAGCGGCGCGACCGGCGGCTGCTCGATCGGCGACTCGGGCCAGGTGCGGCAGTAGTCGATCCCGAGCGCGCGCAACGTCGCGTGTCCGAACGGCGCCAGCTCGGCCGCCGGGACGGCCGCCAGCTCGCGCGCGAAGGCGCCAGGCCGCTGCTCGACCGGCGTCCCGGTCGGCCACGGCACGCCGCCGTCCTCGCAGGTCGTCGCGATGAACAGCGCGTGGCTGTCGTGGCGGTCGTCGAGACCGGCCTCGCCGCTCGGCTGCCCGACCAGGCGGGCCAGCGGCGCCGCGTCGCCGCGCGCGGCGGCGCTCAGCGCCGCGGGCAACGCCGCGCGCGTCAGCGGGTCGAAGTCGCCCGCGAGCAGGAGCGAGAACAGCCGCGCCTGCGTGACCGAAACACGCCGACCGCGGCCGCGGCCGTCGTAGCGGACGCCGCGAATCGGCCCGCGCGCGAGCCGTCTGCCGACGGCGTGCAGGTCGGCCGCCGGGTCGCGCGTGAAGCGGCAGGCGCCGCCCTTGCAGATCGCCCGCAGCACCCGTCTCATCGAGACGATCGTCGAGCGCATGAAGGGATCCGACCCCTCCGGCGGCACGACCGAGTCGAGCACGAGGCGGCTGACCCGGTGCGGGTAGCGCGCGGCGTAGGAGACCGCGACCTTCGTTCCGTACGAGACCGCGTAGAGCGCGACCCGCTCGACGCCGAGCGCGGCGCGGACGGCCTCGATGTCGTCGACCGACGCCGAGCTCGTGTAGGCGACGCGCCGGGGGCCGATCCGGCGCGCGCAGTCGCCGACCGCCGCGGTGATCGCTCTGTTGGTGCGCGCGCGGTCGAGCGCGGCGCAGGCGAGCCGGCCCGAGCGGCCGGTCCCGCGCTGGTCGAAGGTCACGACGCGGCGCGAGCGCGCGACCGCGCCGAGAATCTCCGCCATCGCGGGCGCCAGCGGCGTGGCGGCCTGTCCCGGTCCGCCGGCGAGCGCGATCACCGTCCCGCTCGCGCGGCGCGTTCTCGACGGCACGACGCGAACGCGCAGCCGCACCGCGCCGGGAACCGCTCCGGAGCGGTCGAGCGGCACGGCGACCGTGCCGCAGCGGGTGCGGTCGCTCCCGTCTCTCGGCGCGCAGCGTCTGAGCGCGATGCGCGCCCCTCCCCGGTCTTCCGCTGCGGCCGCGGGGGCGCTTCCGATCGCCGCGGCGCCGGCTGCCGCGAGCAGGAGCGCGACGGCGCCGCGCGACGATGTCGTTCGCATCATGCGCAGCGGATCTTGACCGCTCGCGCGACGCCGTGTGCTGATTCGCCGTGAAACGACGCGACGCCGCCCGGAGGCGGCGTCGCGAGGAGCCTGCGTGGGGAGCGGAGCGGCGGCTCAGCCGGCCGCGAGCAGCTCCCGCAGCACGTACTGGAGGATGCCGCCGTTGCGGTAGTAGCGCTGCTCCTTCGGCGTGTCGATCCGGACGGTGACCGTGAACTCCTTGTCGTCGGCCTTCACGGTGACCTCGCGCGGGACCGTGTCGCCGCCGGCGATGCCGGCGATCGTGAAGGTCTCGAAGCCGGTCAGGCCGAGCGAAGCGGCCGACTCGCCCTCCTTGAACTGGAGCGGCAGGACGCCCATGCCGACGAGGTTGGAGCGGTGGATCCGCTCGAAGCTCTCGGCGATCACGGCACGCACGCCGAGCAGGTTCGTGCCCTTCGCGGCCCAGTCGCGCGAGGAGCCCGAGCCGTACTCCTTGCCGCCGATCACGACCAGCGGCGTGCCCTGCTCCTGGTACTTCATCGCGGCGTCGTAGATCGCCATCTGCTCGCGCTCGCCGCCGCCGAGGTAGTACGTGTTGCCGCCCTCGGGCAGGTCGCCGCCGAGCAGGTTCTTGAGGCGGATGTTCGCGAACGTGCCGCGCATCATCACCTCGTGGTTGCCGCGCCGCGCGCCGTAGGAGTTGAAGTCCCTGCGCTCGACGCCGTGCTCCTGCAGGTAGCGGCCGGCCGGCGAGTCGGGCTTGATCGCGCCGGCGGGCGAGATGTGGTCGGTCGTGACCGAGTCGCCCAGCAGCGCCAGCACGCGCGCGCCCTCGACGTCGGTGACCGGCGTCGGCTCGGCCGGCAGGTCGACGAAGTACGGCGGGTTCTGGACGTAGGTCGAGGCGTCGTCCCAGGCGAACTTGTCGCCGGTCGGGACGTCGAGGCCGCGCCAGCGCTCGTCGCCGGCGTAGACGCCGTCGTAGCTCTTGCGGAACATGTCCGACTGGACGGCCTGCTCGATCGTCTGCGCGACCTCGGCCGCGGAGGGCCAGATCTCTCTCAGGTAGACCGGGTTGCCGTCCTGGTCCTCGCCCAGCGGGTCGTTGAGCAGGTCGACGTCCATCGTCCCGGCGATCGCGTAGGCGACGACGAGCGGCGGCGACGCGAGGTAGTTCATCTTCACGTCGGGGTTGATGCGCCCCTCGAAGTTGCGGTTGCCCGACAGGACCGAGGTCGCCGCCAGGTCGTTGTCGTTGATCGCCTTCGAGATCTCCTCCGGCAGCGGGCCGGAGTTGCCGATGCAGGTCGTGCAGCCGTAGCCGACGAGGTGGAAGCCGAGCGCCTCGAGGTCGCCGGTGAGGCCGGCGCGCTCGTAGTACTCGGTGACGACCTTCGAGCCCGGCGCGAGCGAGGTCTTCACCCAGGGCTTGCTTCTGAGGCCGCGTCTGACGGCGTTGCGCGCGAGCAGGCCGGCGCCGAGCATCACCGACGGGTTCGACGTGTTCGTGCAGCTCGTGATCGCGGCGATCACGACGTGGCCGTGGTCGAGCGTCGTCTCGGTGCCGTCGGCGAGTCTGACCGGGACGGCGCTGCCGAGCGCCTCGACGGAGGCGACCGGCCCGGTGCTGAGCAGCTGCCCGCGGCGCGGGACGTCGCCGTTCTCCGGGTCCTGCGTCGCGGTCGGGTCGCTGGCCGGGAAGGTCGCGTCAAGCGCCCTGTCGGTCGTCGTTCTCGCCGGCAGGTAGCCCTTCAGCGCCTCGCGGAAGGCCGACTGGGCGTTGGACAGCTCGATGCGGTCCTGCGGGCGCTTCGGGCCGGCGATCGAGGGGACGACCGTCGAGAGGTCGAGCTCGATCACCTCGGTGAAGGTCGGCTCCTCGGCGTTCTCGTCGTGCCAGAGGCCCTGCTCTCTCGCGTACGCCTCGACGAGCGCGATCTGCTGCTCGTCGCGGCCGGTGAAGCGCAGGTAGCGGATCGTCTCGGCGTCGATCGGGAAGATCGCGCAGGTCGAGCCGAACTCCGGCGACATGTTGCCGATCGTCGCGCGGTCGGCGAGCGGCAGCTGCGAGACGCCGGCGCCGAAGAACTCGACGAAGCGGCCGACGACGCCGCGCTCGCGCAGCTTCTCGGTGACCGTCAGGACGAGGTCGGTCGCGGTCGTGCCCTCGGGCAGGTCGCCGGTCAGCTTGAAGCCGATCACCTGCGGGATCAGCATCGACATCGGCTGGCCGAGCATCGCCGCCTCGGCCTCGATGCCGCCGACGCCCCAGCCGAGCACGCCGAGGCCGTTGACCATCGTCGTGTGCGAGTCGGTGCCGACGAGCGTGTCGGGGTACGCCTGGCCGGTCTTGTCGTTGACGAAGACGGTGCGGGCGAGGTACTCGAGGTTGACCTGGTGGACGATGCCGGTGTCGGGCGGGACGACCTCGAAGCCGTCGAATGCCTCCTGGCCCCAGCGCAGGAACTGGTAGCGCTCCTCGTTGCGCTCGAACTCGCGCTGGGCGTTGTGCTCGAAGGCGTACTTGGTGCCGAACTCGTCGACCTGGACGGAGTGGTCGATCACCAGCTCGGCGGGGACGAGCGGGTTGATCTTCGCGGGGTCGCCGCCCATCGCGCTCATCGCGTCGCGCATCGCCGCGAGGTCGACGACGGCGGGGACGCCGGTGAAGTCCTGCATCACGACGCGGGCCGGCGTGAACGCGATCTCCTTGCTCGGCTCGGCCTTCGCGTTCCAGGTCGCCAGCGCCTCGACGTCCTCGGCGCGGATCGTCTCGCCGTCCTCGTTGCGCAGGAGGTTCTCGAGCAGGATCTTCAGCGAGAACGGGAGGCGCGCGACGTCGTACTTCGACTGCAGCGCGTCGAGCCGGTAGATCTCGTAGTCGCGACCTCCGACCGACAACGAGGCTCTCGCCCCGAAGCTGTTGGCAGACATGGGTTTCTCCTGTGTCAAAGAAGCATCTAAGTCATGGAAAGCACAAGAGAGTCTGTCACGCGAGCGCGCGCGTTGCCGGGCGGACGGCAAGCTCTCAGCCGGTATGGCACTCCACCCGATCCGTCGTGCCACGTCATAGATGAGGGCAGGTTTGTGGGTCTGTGAGACCCACAAACCTGCCCTCTTGCGATCGGCGAGCCGCCGACGGCCGGGAGGCTAAGCCGACAGCTTGTACTGCGCGTAGCGCTGCTCGAGCCGATCGGGGTCGGGCCGATCGACGCTGCGCCTCGGCATGCTGATCGCCTCGCCGTGGAACTCCTGGAGACCATGGCGGAGCATCGGGCCGTCGATCTCGTTGAGGAGACGGGAGGCGATGTGGATGACACCCGTCGGATCGATCCCCATGACGTTGCGGTCGTACGCGAGGTGATGGATCGCGCAGAGGGCGATTCCGTTGACGACGACGGCGGCGCCGGTCGGCATGCGGTCCTCGATGATGTGCGCGGCCTGCACCAGCGAGGCTTCTCGCAGACGGCAGACGGCGCAGCTTCCGCTGTAGGCGCGCAGCACCTCGAACCGGAATCGGTGCTGATGAAGCCGGACCCGTACCTCCTGGGTCGCGTAACGACGAGTGTCAGATGTGGACTGAATCCCTTGCTCGCCGACGTCAGCGAGCGGCAGCGCGGCCTGCAGCGTCACGACGCGCCGGTCATCGTCGTCCTCGGTGATGAAGACCGGGCATACCGGCGCGTACTGGCCCGGAGCGACGCCGTGGAAGTAGATCAGCGGGACGGCGAGCTCGAACGCCGCTCGCAGCTTCCGGTTGTCGGTTTCAGCTTGAAGGCGCGCTCCGGCGGTCTCTGACTTCGCGGTGCGGTAGTGGTAGACGAAGCCTCCCGTGCGCTCGTCGTACCCGTCCTCGTACGGCGCGCGCCCGGACTGCTTCGGCGGCGCCGTGACCAGGCACAGCGCCGCCGGGCCGCGCATCTGTCTCGGACGGAAGATGCCGCTGTAGAACGACCCGAACGACACCCGCTCGCCCTGGAACTCGAATCCCGCCTGCAGGGCCGTGACCGGGACGATGTCGTCGAACCGCCGGGAGAGCGCGCGCACATGTTCGAACGCCGCTCTGCGCAATTCGAGGTCGCGCTCATCTGACACGGTCGCGATCGTACCTCGGCGACGAGCACGATCCCTGTGGCACTCCACCCGATCTGTCGTGCCACGTCATAGATGAGGGCAGGTTTGTGGGTCTGTGAGACCCACAAACCTGCCCTCTTGCGCGAGCGGGAGGGTGAGCTAGGCCAGCGTGAAGCGGCCGGCGAGGCGCTCGAGCTCCTCGGCGGCCTGGGCCAGCTCCTGGGCGGAGGCGGCGATCTGCTGGGTGGCGGCGCTCGTCTCCTGGGTGGAGGCGGAGACCTGCTGGGTCGCGGCGGAGGTCTGCTCGGCGATCGCGGCGACGGCTCCGAGGTCGTCGCGGACCTGGTTGCCGCCCTGCTCGATCGCGGCGATCGCGGCGGTGATCTCGCCGACCTGGACGTGGACGGCCTCCACCGCCTCGCGGATCGAGCGGAAGGTGCCGCGCGCCTGGTCGACCGTCTCGACGCCGGCGCTGGTGCGCGAGGCGCCGGCCTCGACGGCGGCGACCGCTCTGGCGGTGCCGCGTCTGATCTCCTCGATCAGGCCGGCGATCGAGCCGGCGGCCTCCTGCGACTCCTCGGCGAGCTTGCGCACCTCCTCGGCGACGACCGCGAAGCCGCGGCCCTGCTCGCCGGCGCGGGCGGCCTCGATCGCCGCGTTGAGCGCCAGCAGGTTGGTCTGCTCGGAGATCCCGGTGATCGTCTCGACGATCCCGCCGATCCGCTCCGACTTGGCGCCGAGGTCGCGGATCGCGGCGGTCGCGTCCTCGGAGGAGGCGCGCACCGCCTGCATCGCCTCGCTCGCCTCGGTGACGGCGGCGGCGCCCTGCTCGGCGAGGTCGCGCGCCTGGGAGACGGCGTCGGCGGTCGCGCGGGCCGACTCGGTCGAGGCGGAGACCGCGCTGCCGACCCCGGCGTTCGCCTCGCGCGTCGAGCCGACCGTCGAGACCTGTCTCTCGGCGCCCTGGGCGACCTCGGCGATCGCGCCGGCGATCTCGCCGACGGCGCGGCCGGCCTCCTCGGAGGTCGACGCCATCTGCTGGGAGGCCTGCGAGACGCTGGTCGACGTGCGCGAGATGTCGTCGAGCATGCCGCCGAGCTGCTGGCGCATCGAGTCGTAGCTCTCGACCGAGGAGCCGGCGCGGCCGAGCATGCCGTTGAAGATCTGCGCCAGGCGGCCGATCGGACGGCCGCTCGGCGCCTCCAGCGGCTTGGTCGTGATCCGCGCCGAGCGGGTCAGGTCGCCGTCGCGCATCGCGCGCAGGCCGTCGTCGAGCTCGGCGAGGTCGCGGTGCTCGAGCTGGTCCATCCGCTCGGTCAGCGCCTCCAGCGACGACTGCTCGCCGAGCGCCTCGCGCAGCTCGCCGGACATGCGGTCGAAGGCGTGGCCGAGCACGTCCTCCTCCGACTTCGGCTCGACACGGCGGGAGAGGTCGCCGCGCGCCATCGCGTCGGCGGTCGCGGCGAGGTCGCGCAGGTAGTCGACCATGCGGCGGAAGGCGGCGGCCATCCGGCCCAGCTCGTCGTTCGATCTCGTCGTCAGCTCGATCTCGAGGTCGCCGCGGCTGATGCGGTCGGCGGCGTCGGCGACCTCGCCGATCGGCTTCGTCAGCCGCACGGAGATCCACCAGACGACGGCGCCGACGACTATCAGCGCGAGCAGGCCGAGCAGCAGCAGCGTCGTGCGCAGCGAGTTGGCCTCGGCGAGGATCTCGTCGACCGGCGCGACGGTGACGAAGCCCCAGCCGCCGGTTCTCACCGGCGCCGTGAACATCACGACGTCCTTGCCGGTGCGCGGGTCCTTGGTCTCGAACTGCGCCCGTCTGCCGGCTCTGACCGCCGCCGCGACCTGCGCGAGGACCGGATCGCCCACTCTTCTGGCGTACTGCTGCAGCGTCTCCGTGCCGATCAGCCTTCTGTCCGGGAAGGAGACGAAGAGGCCGGTGTTGGAGACGACGAAGGCGTAGCCGCTGTCGAGGAACGACACTCTTCTGACGTTCTCGTCGAGCTGGGTCAGCTCGTTGTCGGTCTGCGAGACGCCGATGAATCTGCCGTCGCGGAGGATCGGCGCGGTGAACGAGGTGATCAGCGTCCCCTCGTACAGGTACGGCTCGGTGACGCCCTCTCTCAGCGTGCGCTTGGGCATCTGCCAGTACTGCTCGCTCTCGTCGAGCGGCGCCATCCGGACGTATCTGCCGTCCTCGTCGTAGCCCCACCAGATCGCCATGCGGCCGTCGGGGCCGTGGTCGGGATCGCCGGCGAACTCGGCGTCGCGGCCGTCGAAGGCGTTGGGCTCGAAGCCAAGGTAGGTGCCCGACAGCTGCGGGTTTCTCTCCAGGTAGTGGCGCGCCAGCTCGATCATCTCCTCGCGCGTGATCGAGCCCTTTCTCTCCGTCACGCTCGCGAGCCCGCGGGCGACGGCGACCGCGTCGCTCGCCTGCGCCTGGAATCTGTTCGCCTCGCGCGCCGCCAGCTGCGACGCCTCGCGGTAGACGGCGTCCTCCTGCGCGCTGGTCGAGCGGTCGACGGCGAGCAACGTGAGGCCGCCGATCGCGAGCGCGACGACGGGCAGGATCGTCAGCAGCAGCTTCGCGCGGACCGAGCGAAGTCGCAGCTTGGGCGGGGCGGACATCGAGACGTGACCTCCAGGACTCCGAGCGCGCAGACGCGCCAGCTCATCGGACTCCCCGGTGATCGGCACCACGCAAAACCGCTTTAGCAGTGGGGTGGACGGTTTTGGACGCGCTTGGTCTGTCGGAAGCTGGCGGCAGTTCGAGCCGACCCGCTCAGCCGTCCCTCTCAGCAGCAGCGTCGTGGGATGGCGGCGGGTCCCGGCCGCGCGCGCTCCGCAGGACGCTGCTGCGCGGGGACGGCCTTCGCGGACCGGCGGCTCTGCCGCGCGCTCCCTCGATGAACTTGCCGCCTCAGAGGCGGCGAGAGGATGGCCCCGCCTGCCCGGCGTGCGGGCTGCCGAAGCCTCGATGAACTCGCCGCCTCGAAGGCGACGAGAGGGACCGGGCTCATCGCGCCCCGCCCTTCGCGGCGTCGCCTCCATGAACTCGCCGCCTCGAAGGCGACGAGAGCCGCCCATAGCCCCTGCCCGAACGGCGGGGGTTTCGCGTGCCTCGATGAACTCGCCGCCTCGAAGGCGACGAGAGTGCCGAGCATGTCAACGGGGTTCGGGACCGTGTAGCCTCGATGAACTCGCCGCCTCGACGGCGACGAGAGCTGGTCGTCCGACCCGGTCTCGTCGATATCGACGCCTCGAACTCGCCGCCTCGAAGGCGACGAGAGGGCGTCTACTACGAGGTGCCGCTGTTCGACGCCGGGCCTCGATGAACTCGCCGCCTCGAAGGCGACGAGAGCCATAGCCCCTGCCCGAACGGCGGGGGTTTCGCGTGCCTCGACGAACTCGCCGCCTCGAAGGCGACGAGAGACGCTGCTCGCGGTGGACGCCGGGCGGCGTGAGGTCGCCTCGATGAACTCGCCGCCTCGAAGGCGACGAGAGTCGACCCGGCCTCTCAGCTCGGTAGGGACGGCGCCGCCTCGATGAACTCGCCGCCTCGAAGGCGACGAGAGGCAGAGTCCGCAGCGCGTTGTCGTTCACGACCACGCCTCGATGAACTCGCCGCCTCGAAGGCGACGAGAGATCCGCATCTACCAGCAGTTCACCGGCCCGTACCAGCCTCGATGAACTCGCCGCCTCGAAGGCGACGAGAGTCTGACGCGATAGCGGCCCTCGAATGAGCGGCGGCCTCGATGAACTCGCCGCCTCGAAGGCGACGAGAGCGCCACCTCTCGACCGAGCCGACGGCGGAGCTGCAGCCTCGATGAACTCGCCGCCTCGAAGGCGACAAGAGCGCTTCTCGCGCGGCGCGACCGACTGGCGCTGGATGCCTCGATGAACTCGCCGCCTCGAAGGCGACGAGAGTCTTCCGGTTCCATCCGCAGGCACCGAGAGACCTCAGGCCTCGATGAACTCGCCGCCTCGAAGGCGACGAGAGCGCCCCGAAGGGCACCGGCCACTCGCGCCGCTACTGGCCTCGATGAACTCGCCGCCTCGAAGGCGACGAGAGGATGCCCGAGACCGAGCAGGCGACCGAGATCGTCCTGCCTCGATGAACTCGCCGCCTCGAAGGCGACGAGAGATCAGCGCGCGCTCGCCGTCGAAGCGACGGCCCTTGCCTCGATGAACTCGCCGCCTCGAAGGCGACGAGAGCCGTTCCTGACCCTGCGGGCAACGCCCATAAGGCTGCCTCGATGAACTCGCCGCCTCGAAGGCGACGAGAGTTGCAGACTATCCCGTAGCGGATGAGCAGCATCTGTCCGGCCTCGATGAACTCGCCGCCTCGAAGGCGACGAGAGATTCGCTTGTACAACAGAGTACACGGGACCCGTCACGGGCCTCGATGAACTCGCCGCCTCGAAGGCGACGAGAGCTGCTGCTGGCGAACGACGGCAGAACGCTGTGGCGCCTCCAGCGGCCTCGATGAACTCGCCGCCTCGAAGGCGACGAGAGGGCGGCATCAGCGCCACGATCTGCCGCGCCAACCGGCCTCGATGAACTCGCCGCCTCGAAGGCGACGAGAGACCGGTTCAGCCATGTCTGCTCCGGCCGGGCTACCGCCTCGATGAACTCGCCGCCTCGAAGGCGACGAGAGGCCATTGCCCTGGATGCGTCCCGCGCTTGCTAGCGCCTCGATGAACTCGCCGCCTCGAAGGCGACGAGAGGGTTGCGGCTCCAGGATCCCGTCTTCGCGGCGGGTGCCTCGATGAACTCGCCGCCTCGAAGGCGACGAGAGCTCCGCGACCGTGACCGGCCAGCGGTACAGCGGCCGTACGCCTCGATGAACTCGCCGCCTCGAAGGCGACGAGAGGAGTAGCCAAAGGCAAAGCCCACGAGTACGGCTCCCGCCTCGATGAACTCGCCGCCTCGAAGGCGACGAGAGACATCACCCCTGGTCGCATGTCGGTCCGGAAGTCTCGCCTCGATGAACTCGCCGCCTCGAAGGCGACGAGAGGCACCGGCACGACTACCGCACGGTCGCGATGGAGCCGCCTCGATGAACTCGCCGCCTCGAAGGCGACGAGAGAGCTGCCATCGAAGCAGCGCCCGCAAGCGAGAAGCGCCTCGATGAACTCGCCGCCTCGAAGGCGACGAGAGAGGTCGTCGAGCGTGACGACGCGCTGGACCGCATGCCTCGATGAACTCGCCGCCTCGAAGGCGACGAGAGGCGGACCTCGGCGGCGCGAACCTCCGCCGCGCGGACCTGCCTCGATGAACTCGCCGCCTCGAAGGCGACGAGAGGTCTTGAGGTCCTTCTCGGTGGGGGCGAATCCACGGCCTCGATGAACTCGCCGCCTCGAAGGCGACGAGAGGTTGGAGCCGGGCGCCAGGAAGAGGTCATTTATTGGGCCTCGATGAACTCGCCGCCTCGAAGGCGACGAGAGCGCGCGATCCGGGGCGGGCGCCTCCGCGCTCTGGGCGCGCCTCGATGAACTCGCCGCCTCGAAGGCGACGAGAGGCACAGGCGCCTCGTTCGGCCACCAGGCGTTCTCGCCTCGATGAACTCGCCGCCTCGAAGGCGACGAGAGTACACGCCATTTGGCCCGCCGTGGCTGCATGAGGCCTCGATGAACTCGCCGCCTCGAAGGCGACGAGAGGCGCACGCGCGCGAGCCATCGCGTCCTGCTCGTCGTAGCCTCGATGAACTCGCCGCCTCGAAGGCGACGAGAGGAGGGCGTCTACTACGAGGTCCCGCTGTTCGACGCCGGGCCTCGATGAACTCGCCGCCTCGAAGGCGACGAGAGTCCTGCCCGTCGACTTCGACGGCGAGTACCTGACGCCTCGATGAACTCGCCGCCTCGAAGGCGACGAGAGGCCAATCACACGATCGCGGGAGACGCTGTCTGGGGTGCCTCGATGAACTCGCCGCCTCGAAGGCGACGAGAGTCCAGGCCGACCTCGCCGAGGCGCTCGGCAAGCCGGTGCCTCGATGAACTCGCCGCCTCGAAGGCGACGAGAGAGGCAACCGCGAGAACGATCCCTCCCGCGATCACCAGGCCTCGATGAACTCGCCGCCTCGAAGGCGACGAGAGGCGATCGGCGGCTGCCTCGTCCGTGAGCGCGCCCCGCCTCGATGAACTCGCCGCCTCGAAGGCGACGAGAGCAACGCGACCGGAGGCCAGTTCTCAGACAGTGTCGCGCCTCGATGAACTCGCCGCCTCGAAGGCGACGAGAGCTTCCGTGCGAGCGGGTACCGCCCGCCGATCACGCCTCGATGAACTCGCCGCCTCGAAGGCGACGAGAGAGCGGCCGGAGAATGGCCGCTATTTGCAGGTGCTTTCCGGCGACCTGCGCAGGCTCCGTGTGGATCGATGCGGTTGAGGTCGATTGTCAAGGAACGAGTTCCAGCGTTTGCCCGATTCCACGGGCGTTGTGGAGCATCGCAGTCTGCGGGGGGATTCCGTCTCACCGGAGACTGCGCGGCGAGCCGTGCTCAGAGGATGAAGCTGCCCGATTCGCCGGCGACGGGCTTCGCCGCGCCGATGTGGCTGATGACTCGCTTGTTCACGGTCTCGCGAGGGCCGAGATCGCAGAACATGACCGTATCGACGGACGGGTCGATCAGTCCCGCAAGCTCCGCTCTCAGTCGGATGAAGGACGCCGGGCGGCCGTCGACGAGGAACACGCTGAACTGGATGCGTTGGCCATGCTCCTGCAGCGCGACCGCGACGCGATCGCGGCGGCGGTCATCCGTGATGTCATAGGCGACGAGCATGCGCCGCACCGGCTCGCTCATTGTGTGTCCACCTCCAGACGGCGCTCACAGCCGATCACCGCGCGACGATCGGCTCGTATGTCGGCGAGCTGCCGGCGACGACCGCGAGGAACATGCGTGCCTGGATCTCCATCGCCCGCCGCCACGACACTCTGTAGCCGAACCGCGGATGTTGGAACTCGCCAGTCACCCGCCGCTCGTACGTCGCGATCAGCGCCTTGCGGCCCCGCTCGTTCAGGCGCACCACACCGAAGTCGTCGCGAGCGTCGCCGGCGCGCAGCTCGCCATTGTTGATCGCCCACAACACCGTCGAGTCCGCGACGAGCGGTCGGAACTCCTCCATCAGATCCAGCGCCAGCGCAGGCTTGTTGCGCCCGGGAGTGTGCATCACACCGCCGTGGGAGTCGAGCCCGCACGCCGCGATCGCGCGGATCACGTCGGCAAGCAACAAGCCGTAGGCGACGTTCAAGGCAGCGTTGACGGCATCAATGGCCGGCCGCGCGTTGCGCCCGCCGAACGTCGCCCACTCCGCTCTCAACGCCCCTCTGATCGAGCTGAAATAGCGCGCGGCGGCACCTCCCTCGATGCCGACGACCTCGCCGATCGAGCGAGCCGACGATGCAAGCTCCGCCGCTCTCAGGAGCTCCTCTCGGCCGGCGAGTCTGTGCCGCCGGAGCATGTGGCGTTGGTTCTTGATCTTCGCGGCGACGATCGACTGGGCAACCGCGAGCCTCACCTCCGGGTCGAGGCGATGCTGTGCCGCGCGCAGATCGCCGTTCGGCCCGCTTGCCGGCGTCGCCCAGCCCACCACGCGACCCGACCAGCTGCACCAGACGATCGGAAACCCTCGTGCCAGCATCTCTCGCAAGAGGGCTGACGAGACGTCGGCGTTGCCGTGGACGACGACGCCGGCTACCTGCCCGATAGGTACCGACGCCGGCTCTTCCCCCCGCGCGCTGACCTCGATCCGCCCGCGCCGCACACGGGCGCGAGAACCCGGTGTGGTCAGGTGGAGGACCGTCCCGAGCGGATCGGCGACGCTGATCCTCCGCGCCGGCAGACGTTGTCGGTGCTCGTCGGGGAGGCAGACGGAGACGTGGCTGCACAGCCGACACCGGTCGTCATCCTCCAACGGCGGAGGCGGCGTGACGCTTGACACCACGGCTCGGGTGGCGCCGACGGCCGCGGCTGCGCCCGCCAGCAGATCCTCCGTGAGCTCGACCGGCACCCGCTTGCGCGTCGTGCTGAACCAGACCGCGGCTCCCGCAACAGCTCGCCCTGCCTCTCTCAGACAGAGCGCCTGCAGCGCCAGCTGGACGCGGTTCGCCTCGGTCGCCACCGACCGGCGCCGCAGCGGCGCCGCCTTGTGCTCGACGACCGTCAGCCTGCCGTCTCTCGCAACCTCGACGGAGTCGCACCGGCCATGGATGCCGAGCGCCTGCGAGCTGACGTCGATCGTGCGCATCCGCGCTCCGCGGGACGTCGCCTGATCGTCGACGGCCCGATGGTCGCGAACGCCCACGGCGACCTGCGCTGTGTCCGTTCTCTCGCCGTGCACCTCCAGCCACGCACGTCGCGGGCAGAAGACGTGGTGGGCGACGACACCGATCGCGATGCTCTCCTCGGGCTCCGCCATCGCCTCATCCGACCGCCGAGGCCCCGAGCGCGCGGCGACGCCCGCGTACATACGTGAACGCGACGCTGCTGCTGGAGCCGGGGTTGTAGCGCCGGTCGAAGGTCACGACCTCGGTGACCCCGAACGCGCGCAACGCGCCCGCGTGGTCAACGTCGGGCTGGCCGTCTTCCGAGCGGCAGACGGAGGCCAGCGACCCCAGCGACAACAGCGCGCGCAGGCGCGCCGGCGAGACCGGCTGGTCCAGCAGCGGCAGCGTGGTCCGGTGGCGGACAGGTCGCCCGCCGCTCCAGCAGGCCGGCGTGGCCGAGCGTCTCACCTGCCGGTGCGCGACCGGGAGCATCGACAGCCCCAACGCGGCGAGCCACTGGTCGATCAAGCCGACCCGCGTCCCGCTCGGCGCCCAGTTCGTGCGATCACGCTGCTCGCTCGTCACCTTCCCGACTTCGGCGAGGAAGCGCGCTTCGTCCACGTCGGCGGCGTCGGCCCGGCACGGACGCAGGACGCCGCGCACGAAGTCGGAGGTGTGGTTCCCGAGGACGCCATCGAGCGCGGTGGCGCCGCTTCCCGACTTCACCGTCTTCGGCCCCCACAGCGCCGGCGCGCCGAGCGCCGCGAGCAGCCCGGATGCCAACCGCTGGCGTCCGGCGTCGGCCTCGGCGACCAGCGCGCTTCGCTTCGCGAGCACCAACGCCCCGCGCTCGGATCCGTGGTCGAAGCTCGACCGGCCCCAGATCACCGAGCGGCGCGCGTTCTTCTCGCTCACCCTCTCGACGTCGCTCTCGATCAGGCGCTCAAGCGCGCCCGCCGCATCCCGAACCGCTCGCGCGGCGTCGGCCTGTGTCGCGTCGAAGTGCACGAACGGCTCGAACCGCAGCGAATCGGGATCGTGACCGACATGCGCGTCGATCATCGCGGACTCGAGCACGACGGCGAGCCCGTAGGCGGCCAGGTGCGCGATCAGCACCTCGCCGCCGTGGGTGAAGACGACCTGCTCCATCACCGTCCCTCCCGTGAGACCTGCATGTCGGCGCAGCGCAGCAATGCTTCGAGGTAGGCGAGCCGATGGACGCCGAGCGAGCGCTGCAGGCGCAGGCGCTCGCGCTCGTAGACGCCGAACGGGCCGAACAGTTCATCGAGCGCGTCGCGCACCGCGCGCTCGCAGTCGCCCCACCCGTCGAGCACGGCCTCCGGGTCGCGGTCGAAGAGCGGGAGGCCGTGGCCGTGGTGGCCGGCGACGATCACCGCCTGGACCGGATCCCGATCCGAGTTCGCCCACGCGACCGCGGCGCTGAGCTGCTCGTGGCGCCACCCGTCACCGCGATCGGCGACGTGCCCCGGAGCCGGCTTCGCAAGCGGCGGACCGTCCGGCGGCGCCCCCATACGCCGTTGGAAGCGCGGATGGCGCTTGCCCTCGTCGTGCCAGCGCGCTGCCTGCGCCAGCTGCTCCAGCGCGACGCCGAGCGCTCCCGACGGGAGGTCCAGCGCACCGACGATCCGCACCAGGCGCGCTTCGACCTCGATGCCATGGGCGTCGAGGGTCACAGCGTCACGGCCGACGCCGATCGCAGGCAGACGTCCGTCGTGGTCGGTCGCGACGGCGACCAGCAATCCGTGCTCGTCCTCCTCGACCGCGCACCACGTCACGGCCAGGTCGCGCAGTCGAAGGCGGGCCAGCGCGTCCGCCACGTCGTGCGCACCGGCGGCTGCGACGAGCGACGCCAGCGCGCCGCGCGCCTTGCGGCCGCCGAGCGGCAGATCGCCGACGGCAGCTTCGACCTCCGCTCGCGACAGCTTCACGACGGCATCGGGCGTCAGCCCGTCGGGGCGTCTGCGCATCACGTCGCCGATCGGCGTCGGACGGCCTCTCGGCACTCCGATCACACCTGCGGTGCAGATTCGACTCGCGGCCGGCACGATCAACGTGTCGCCCGGAGCAAGGTCGTCGGGCGCGGCCAGCCGCTCCGCGCTGCGCCTCCCCTGCTCGCTGCGCATGACCCAGCAGCTGCCGTCCCCCGCGGTGACGACCGCGTCGATGAGCCGTCTGGCGTCGAGGCTCAACGCTGCGAGCTCATGCGCGCGCGGCGGCGCAGCCAGCAGCGCCTGCCGGACGACCTCGGGAGCAAGGTCGAGATGTTCGCGTCCGGCGATCGAAATAGAGCGGTCAGCCTGCTCAGTCGGCTCCTCGACGTAGAAGGCCGGCTCGATGTCGGCCGCGAGCACGACGCTCGACATCGCCGCCGTCTCCAGCTCGACGCCTGTGAGCGCCGGGACCGCCAGCGCGTCGCCAGTCCGAGGCAGCGGCGTCGCAGAGATGCGGGCCGGTGAGGCATCGCCCTCGAGCTGCGCCAGCCACGTCGCCGCGGCGACGATGTCCGCCCCGGTGTACGGCGCGAACGTTCTGTCCAGCGTCTCAGGCTTCGCTGTGGCGAGCGTGCGCGGCGCGACGACGGTCAGCACCGCGTCGTCACGTCTGCCGCCGCGGTTGAGCCGTCCCGCCCGCTGAGCCAGCGCGGCGGCCGGAGCGATCGCGGTCACGATCGCCGGCAGATCGAGGTCGACCCCGACCTCCAGCGACTGGGTCGAGACGAGGAAGTCGACATCCGCGTTGCCACGCGGCTCGAGCAGCCCGGGCCGACGGTCGCGCATCGCCGCGACGTCGGCCGGTCGCATGCGACCGCAGACCAGCTCGACCTCGCCGTCGAGCTTCGCCGCCACGTGCAGCGCCATCTCGACCGTGTTGACGAACACCCCGACGGTTCCGAGCCCGCGGTGGGCTTCCGCGTGCTCGACGATCGCCGGGACCGCGTCGCGTCTCCAGTCGTCGACCTCGACGAGCTCGACGCGTTTGCGCGCCCGCACGCGCCGGTTGAGCTCCGGATCGGCGCTGTCTGCCTCGGTCAGCCCATGGGCCGCCGCGACGCCGTTCGGCGTCGCGCTCATCGCGACGACCTGCAGTCCGATCGGCGGCGCCGACAGCGACGCCACCTTCGACGCCGTCTCCACCAGCCGCCCGTGAAGATGCGCCTCGTCGACCACGACGGCGACGTCATGGCCGAGCAGTCCCATCTCGAGGTTGCGCGACAGCCGCGAGCCGCGAAAGCCGCGCCCCAGCAGCCGCGAACCCCACATCTGCGGCGTCGCGCAGATCACCTGGCACTGCGCCGGGTCGAGCCGCCACCGCGTGTCGAGGCGAACGCCCCCGCGCAGGCGCGTGACCCCAAGCGGCGAGGGCTGCTCTGCCTCGTCGACTTCGGAGGTCGTCAGCCGGCGCAGCGCATCGGCGACCTCGCCGACGATCGGGTCGCTCGCGCCTTCGGCTCTCGCGATCGCCTCGGCGAGCTGCTGCGCACGCAGGAACTGGTCCTCGACCAAGACGCGGCGCGGAGCGACGAGCACGAGCCGACGCGGCGGCCGTGCGATGGTGTCCCGACCGGCAGCACGCGCCCGCTCGCGCTCCGCGACGAGGAAGACATGGATGTCGACGACCGACGACTTGCCCGACCCCGTCGGCGCTGCGATCGCCGCGGGCCAACGGCCGCTCGCGGCGATTGAGGCCAGCAGCGCCTCCTGCCAGGGATACGGCCGCGCCCCGCCGTTGGTCACCGCGAAGAAGCGGCGGAAGCGTTCGAGCATCTCGTTCATCTCCCGCTCCCAAGCGGCACGAGCAAGCCGCCTCCGAGGTGGCGCGAGCGGCCGATCGCGAGGAAGCCGCCAGCCTGCGGGGCCAGCAGCCCGAGCGCGACCGCCGCGTGCGCGGCGACGACGAGCTCGCCATCGCGGACACGATGGACGAAACGGCTCGCGTCTCCCTGCACGCGGCGAGCGACGACCCCGACCTTGAAGTCGCCGCGCAGTCGCTCGACCAGCTCGGCCCGGAAGCTCCATCCTGTGCCCCACGCCACGCCTGCGTCCTCGAGCACGCCGCGCATCGCGTAGCCGATCGAGCAGACGACCGCGTCCTCGAGCGTCCAACCTCCGCCTCGCGGCCCTCCCGTGGTCTCCAACGCGAGCGGGACCGCCGTGCGCATGATCGCCGTGTCGCCGTCCCAGAAGGGGACCGGCGGGCGCGCCTGCGGCTTGCCGAGCGTGAACCAGTGCCGCCGCTCGCCACGTCGGCCAGCCTGGCCGGTACGCAGGCCGCGACTGAGCACGCCGCGGAGCAGCTCACGATCGGCTTCCGGCACGCCGGCCGGAATCCCGAGCAACACCGCGGGTCGGCCCGAGCGCTCGTCCAGCAGGGGCTGGATCGCGAGGTGCCCGGCACCTCGCAGCGGCCGCTCGCCGTCGCGGCCGGTGATGAACGGCGGCACGTCGGAGGCGATCGCGGCGACGATCGCACGGTGGACGCCGACCGCCGTCGCGACGCTGGACCGCGGTGCGACCACGGCCCTGGCCATCCCCCGATCGCCCTCGATCGGCAGCGCCCAAACCTCGTCGTACGGCCAGGCCAACTCCGGCTTCGCCGGCGCGAAGCGGCACAGCTCCGTTGCCGTCTCGTTGGCGCCGGTCACCAGCACGTCTCCGGCCTGGTTGCCGTAGTCGCCTCTGCGGTGCTCGCCGCCGCGGCTCGCCTCGCGATGCGCGTCGAGGAGGCATTGCGTGCGGCCGCGCGAGGCGACCCGCATGACGCGACCCGGCCCGCGCCGCTGCGCCCGTCGCAGCATCTGGCGCGGCGGCTCGCCTGAGTCGACCTGCACGCGCACGATCGCGACGCTGTCGGCGCGACCGACGTGGGTCACCTCGGCGGCGATCTCCTCCAGAGCCGCGACGACCTCCCGCGGCGCGCTCGGCCACACGTAGTCGACCGGACCGTCGAGCGCCGCGCGCGGCTCGAAATCGGTCTCGTTCGGCTTGACCAGCGAGGCCCGCCAGCGGTACCGCCGCAACGGCGACCGCGTCAGCAGCGTCTTCGGGACGACCACGCCGATCGGCTGCTCGCGCTCGAGCCATTCGAGCGCAGCCCGATGCCTGTCGCAGATGACCAGCACCGGACCGTCCGGCACCGCCCACGACCCGCCGCCGGCGGCGGCGACGAACGCCTCATGGAGCCGTGACGGCGCGGGCAGGTCCTCAGCGGCGCCGTTGTCAGCGCCGCAGTACGAGCCGAGCGGGAAGCTGACGGAGATCCGCAGCGTGCCGCCCGCATCCGCATCCATGGTGCTCACGCGTCCGCATCGTCCGCCGTGGCCGTCGCCGCCCGATCGAGCGACGGCTCGCCATCGAGCGAAATCGTCTGGCCGGTCCAAGCGAGTCGCTCGGGAAGATCTGCGATCGCCTCCTCCAGAAACGCCGCGCAGGCGTCGATCGAGAGGTCCAGCTCGGCCTCTCTGTCGTCGAGCAGGACGCGCCCACGGGGCGCCGAGAGATCGCAGTAGGCGCGGATCTCCGGGTCGGCGTCGGCGTAGGCGGCACCGAGCAGCAGCATCGCCAGCAGCGCCGTCCGCGCCTTCGCGTCATCCTCGGCGGTTCCGCCGAAGCGCAGTCGCCGCAGTCCGGCGAGCGAGTAGGTGCGTGCCCGCCGGACGGCGGGAACCGAGACGCCGAACGGCGTCTCCGTGCTCGGCGGGACGCCGCCGAGGTTGAGAGGCGAGGCCGAGATCGTCTCCGCTCTGCCGTTTCTGCGCGCGGCGGCGACTCTTCTCTCGAGCGTTCTGACGGTTCTCTCCCCCATTTCGTCGCGCTGAACGTCGAGCAGCCGCTGGAACTCGTCGGGGGTGAGGTGGAAATCCTGCCCGAGCGGGTCAAGCCGGCCACCGGAGCGACGCGACACGCGGCCGTCCTCCTGCTCCGAGACGACGCCGAACAGCTCCGAGACGAACAGGCTGCGCAGCCGCAGCTGGCCCCGTCTGCGGCTGCTGTCCCAGCCGCCGAAGGCGAGGGTGGCCGGCGAAGCGAGGAACAGCGGCGAGAGGTCGACCGCCGTCGCGTCGCGCAGTGCGCGGTACCACTCGGTCTTGACGGTGTCGACGCCGTCGCGCGTGCTCGCGCGAATGTGGGCGTCGACGGCGCGATGTGGCAGCTCGAGATCGGTGAGCGTCCGGCTCGGATAGCGGACCTCGATCACCGGAATGCGCTCCGCCGCCGCGACCTCGCGCCGCGCCGTCAGAAGGCCCTCCTCGGCGCGGTTGCTTTGCGATCCCTTCGAGTCGATCAGCACCGTCCGCGCGAAGCCGCCGTCGACGTAGCGCGTCTCGAAGACGAACTCCGAGCCCGAGCGACCCGCGTACCGCGCCGGCGCGATCACTGCCCCCTCGGCGACGGCATACGTCGCCGGATGGTTGAGCGTCGCGGCACCGCCGCGGGACAGGTGATCGCGCAAGGTTGCGAGCGACATGCAAACTCCCCTGGTTGGTGGGTTAGCGCCGGAAGCTCGAGGGTACCCCGTCGGTAACGTGTTCTTGTAGTTGTCACTATTCCGGCATCTCGCAGCCGAAGCATGCCCGGTCTGTCGGTCCGACGCAACCACGAATCGCCATCGAGCCGGCTCGCGCCTCGCGCGCGTTCATCAAGGCCGTGTCCTTGCCGCTGTGCGATCCCATCGGCGGTCGCCGGCTTCCGCCGGCCCGGGCCAACGGGGCGCCTCCCGCCGGGAGGCGCCCCGAACCGGCAGCGACGAGAGCGCCAGACGACGGCCGCGGCAGGAGCGCCGCCCCAGCGTCCGCGAAACGGAGCGCTACCGCGCCCGCCCGCGCTTGCGCCGCTTCTGCTCCTGCTTGCTCGGCTTGCGGCCTCTGCGGGCGCGGGTGGCGTGGCGGCCTCTGGAGCCGGGGGTGGCGCGCAGGTCGGCGTCGGGCTCGGTGCGGGCGGTGTGCTGCCTTCTGCGGTCGGGCGCAGCGCCGCGGGCGTCGCGCGAGATCGCGATCCAGATGCCGGCGATCAGCGCGACGACGATCACGCCGACGCCGATCGCGACGCCGGGGCCGAGGTCGCCGTCGTCGCCGCGGTCCTCCTCGACCGGCGCGGGCGGCGGCGGCGTGTTCTGCCGCGGCGTCTGCTGGCCCGAGTCGGGGAGGAAGGGGTTGTCCTGCGCGAGCGCCGCCGCGGGCAGCGCGGCGAGCGCCGCGACGACGGCGATCAGCGCGACGAAGCGGTGCATGGCGCGAGCCTAACGCGCCCGCGCGCGCCATGTGCGGATTGGGCCCCGGCGGGGCCGGCGCGAGGGTCGCACGCCGCGGCCGAGCGAGCCGGGCGGACCCGGCCGGCCGGCGGCGGGGCCGGCCGCGAAGGCGTCAGCCCTCGCGGTCGACCTCCTCCGGCAGCTCGTACCAGCGCTTGCGCTCGCCGATGCGGGCGCGCATCTTCCAGCTGCGGGACTTCGGCTCGGCCTCCATCGCCTCCGCCAGCGCGTCGATCGCGACGGTCGCCGCCGCCGGCCCCTCGCCGGCGGCGACGCCCTCGCGCAGCTTCGCGAGGTTGAGCTCGAAGGTGTGGTGCAGGCCCCAGTCGCGTCCGGTCAGCGACGCCATCCGCGCCGGCTCGATCGCCGCCGGGTCGCCGTCGCCGACCTCGCAGCCGGCCAGCAGCGCGTAGAGGTCGCTGCGGTCCTTCGCGTTCAGCTCGACGATCTGCAGCTTCGTCATCACCAGGTCGGTCGCCGGCAGCGACGGGCCCGGGCGGTCGAGGCTGTCGGCCAGCGGCAGCGCGTGGCACATCGAGAACTCGCCGACGAAGACGTCGACCTGCGCCTCGCTGGCCGGGTCGTGGAACAGCAGCCGGCGCGAGCCGTTGAGCGCGTTGAACTCGGCCGCCGGCTCCCAGCCGCGCGCCGCGAGCAGCTCCTCGAGCCCGCGGCCGTCCTTGCGGCCGCAGATCACGTCGACGTCGCGGTAGGAGCGGTCGAAGGCCATGTCGAAGCGGTCTCCGAGCAGCAGGCGGATCGCGATCCCGCCGAGCAGGCGGACCCGCAGGCCGCGCTCCTCCGCGTCGCTGACGATGCCCTGGCCTTCGGCCGGCAGGCGGTTCAGGAACGAGGCGGTGTCGGTCATGGCACTCATCTCATCATCCGGTTACGAACTGGTGGCGGGCGGTGTCGCCCTTCAGCTGGATCAACACGCCGGCGATGCGACCGGTGTGGTAATCGGAGCCGGGGTTGATCGAGAGCGTGCGGCCGATGTGGACGGCGCCCGGCGACTCGTGGACGTGGCCGTGCAGCGACAGCATCGGCTGGTACTTCTCGATCAGCTCTCTGACGGCCGTCGAGCCGACGCCGATCATCTTCGGCGCCGAGCCCGACATCACGACCGCGAGGTTCTCGTCGAGCGCGGGCGCGGTGTCGAGCGTCGAGTCGTACGGCGGCACGTGGAGGTTGAAGATCATCCTCGACATGTCGCCGGCCTCGTCGGCGAGCGCGCTGACGCGCTCGAAGATCTGCTCCTCGGTCAGCTCGCGCGGCGAGTCGAACGGCGTTCTGTTCGCATAGCCGAGGGAGATCATCGAGTAGTCGCCGAAGCGGACGATCTTCCCGTCGCACTCCTCGACCTTCGCCGCCTCCGCGATCGAGCGGTCGACGCCCTCGGGGTCGTCGTTGCCCGGCATCACGAAGCAGCGCATCTGCTCCGCGAGGCGCTCGTCGGCGAGCGCGAGCCAGCGGTCGAACGTGACCCGCATCACGTCGGCGAACCACTCCTCGCGCTCGTCCTCGCTCAGCGCCGCGACCCGCTCGACGTCCTCGCCCGACATGCGGTGCGGGTACATGCCGTTGTTGCGGATCTTGTGCTCCATCTCCTCCAGCTGGTCGCCGGCGACGACCGATCTCTGGCCGAACAGGTCGACGTGGAAGCCGTCCGCTCTCTCGACGAGCGGGACGACGACCTTGCCGGTCACGTCGCCGCCCATCACGAGCACGTCGGCCTTGTAGGCGCCGGCGGCGTTGAGGAACTTCCGCCACAGCACCTCGGAGCCGTGGATGTCGGAGGCGTAGTACATGCGGGTGACGGCGCCGGAGCCGCCACCCTTCTTGTCGCGCTTGAAGAGACCCATGACGCTACGCCGCCGGCAGCTCGCGGTAGGCGAGGTCGACGTCGATGCCCTGGCGCTTGCGGATCGCGCGCGAGATCCACCAGATCGCGATGCCGGCGAGGTAGATGCCGGCGACGAGGAAGATCTTGCCGCCGTTCTCGCTCAGCGACACGCCCGAGGCCGGGTCCCACAGCAGGATCGCGATCGCGCCGCCGAAGCCAAGGATCGCGAGCGAGCCGACCGCCGTCAGCACCGGGATCCCGAGCACCTTGCCGCTGTAGGGCGAGGAGGCGACGAGGTCCGGGTGGCGGAACGGCAGCAGCGTGCCGGCGATCGCCGTCACCAGCAGCGGGAAGGTCAGCCCCAGCAGCGCCGCGATCGAGCTGAACCAGTCGGTGAACGAGTAGATCGCGGTCGAGCCGATCGACAGCACGAGCATCACGCCGATCGCGATCAGCGGCGAGCGGGTGCGCGCGTCGACCTGCGACAGCTTCGCCGGCATGACGTTGTCGAACGACCAGGCGAACATGTTGCGGCTGACGAGCATCAGCGTCTGCGGCAGCCACGTCAGCAGCGCGATCGTGAAGCCGATGATCGCGATCGCGCCGATCACCGGGCTGCCGGCGGCGATGCCGATCAGCTCCGGATAGGCCGGCCCGAGCCCGAAGCCGTACGCGGTCGGGTCGGCGAGGCTGAACATCGCGGCGTAGTCGTAGCCGACGACGTGGGTGAACGTCGGGACCATGCACAGCAGCACCAGCACGGCGAGGCCGACGGCGCCCGGCATCGAGTACATGTGCGTCCGCTTCGCGAGCCGGATCTCGCCGGCGAAGTAATTGGACGAGAAGATGAAGCCGAAGATGAACCAGAAGACCGAGACCGCTCTCAACGTCATCTCGAAGCTGAATTCGGCCGGCGCGAAGCCGAGCTCGGTCGCCGAGGCGGCGAGCTTGCCGGCGGCGTCCTGGACGCCGAAGTGGGCGGCGTACTCGTTGAAGTTCGAGACGAACGTCGCGTTGCTCGTGAAGAGGCCGACGAGCACCGGCACGACGATCGCGCCGAGCAGGTAGAGGCTGAACGCGACGATCTGGATCTTGAAGAAGAGCCGCACGCCGCCGAAGGCGAAGATCGCCGCCGACAGGCACAGCACGGCGGTGCCGGTGATGAAGAGGCCCGCTCTGGTCCCGAACCAGTCGCCGAAGCTGAGCCAGCCGTCGCCGGCGCCGAAGCCGGCCATCATGCGGCCGAAGGCGCCGAAGCCGTATGCGGCGATGTAGGTCGAGTAGACGCCGATCACGATCGCCAGCCAGACCGAGTAGGAGAAGTTGCCGGCGAAGCCGATCGACGGGTGCAGCGAGCGGCTGTTGAAGACGTAGTCGCCGCCGGTGCGCGGCATCAGCTGCGTCAGCATCGCGTAGAGGAAGGCGCCCGGGAGGCCGAGCGCGGCCGCGATCAGGAACGCGAGCAGCGCGCTCGCGCCCGGGTAGAAGCCGGCGAACAGCCAGAAGAACGCGAAGGTCAAGCCGACGCTCGACCACAGCAGGTTGTAGAACAGCGCGTCGCGCGTCCGTCCTTCGCGAACGAGGCCCGTCGCTCTGCGGGTGAACAACCCAGGCGATGCGGTGCTGCTGCTCATCGGTTTCCTCCTTGGACGCTGGGTGACGATACGGCCTTGACGACGAGGTCGTCGCGCAGATGCGCGAGGTAGTCGACGTCGTCGCCGGCGGCCGCGCCGAGCGGCACGTCGGCGACCTGGGTCTGCGAGCCGGCGTCGAGCGCGGCGAGCGGCTGCCCGTCCGGCCCGGCCACGAAGCTGCCGCCGACGAACGTCAGGCCGGCCTCCTCGCCGACGCGGTTGACGTAGACGTGCGGCAGGCGATTGTCGAGCGCCCGCGCCTGCGCGGCGAGGGCGTGGTCGGGGCCGTAGGGCTCCATGTTCGCCGCGACGGTGACGAGCAGCTCCGAGCCGGCGCGCGCGAGCGCCCGCGCCGGCTCCGGGAACTCGACGTCGTAGCAGTTCAGCACGCCGAGCCGACGGCCCGCCAGCTCGACGACGAGCAGCTCCTCGCCGGCGGCGAAGACCTCGCGCTCCTCGCCGCCGAAGAGATGCGTCTTGCGGTACGTCGCGACGAGCGTGCCGTCGGTGTCCATGCACGCGACCGCGTTGGCGATCCGGCCGTCGGAGAGCCGCTCGACGAAGCCGAGCAGCAGCGCCGTGCCGTGGCGGCGGGCGACGGCGCGGACGGCCTGCAGCGGCGACTCGTCGACGCCGAGCGCCAGCTCCCCGGCGCGAGCGGGGTCGTACCCGGTCAGGAACAGCTCCGGGAAGACCGCCAGCTCCGCGTCGGGGTGGGCGGCGATCGCCGCGGCGACCGCCGCGGCGTTGGCGTCGAGGTCGCCGGGTGCGGGCGCGAGCTGTGCGAGCAGGACGCGCATCGCCGATCAGGCCTCGCGGCCGGCCTTCGACAGCAGGCGGTCGAGACCGGCCTGCGCGCCGGCGTGGAAGGCCATCGCCTCCAGCGCGACGCGGCCGGCGATCGAGCAGGTCGGCGAGGTCGCGCCGGCCTCGAGGCTCGGAGCCGCCTCGACGACGTCGACGCCGACGAGGCCCTCGCGCGAGACGCCGCGCACGATCTCGATCGCCTCGCGGCTCGTGAGACCGCCCGGCGACGGGCAGCAGGTGCCCAGCGCGTAGGCGGCGTCGAGCGAGTCGACGTCGAAGGAGAGGTAGATCCCGTCGCCGGCGCCGGCGACCTCGCGGGCCTTGTCGGCCGCCCAGGCGGCGCCCTTCTCCCAGATCTCCTCGAGCCAGATGATCGTGATGCCCTTCTCACGGCAGTAGGCCAGCTCGGTGCGGGGGTTCATCCAGCCGGAGATGCCGACCAGCGCGATCTTCTCCGGGTCGAAGCCGGCGTCGACGGCGCGCGTGATCGGACAGCAGTGGTTGAGCTCCTCGCCGCCGACGTCGGGCGCGGTGTCGAGGTGCATGTCGACGAGCACGAGGCCCGGGTCGGCGACGCGCTCGCGCACCGCCCGGACGGCGGGGATCGTGATCGAGTGGTCGCCGCCGAGCGTGACCGGCAGCGCGCCCGCGTCGAGGATCGCGCCGATGTCGGCCTGCGCGCGGGCGAAGGTCTCGACCGCGTTGGCGAGCACGACGTCGCAGTCGCCGACGTCGACCGGGTTGAGGTCGAGCAGGTCGAAGTCGAGCGTCGCGTTGTAGGTCAGGAACTGCGCCGAGACCTCGCGGATCCCGCGCGGTCCGTAGTTGGCGCCGGTGCGGCTGATGCTGGTCGCGTCCCACGGCAGGCCGTAGATCGCCGCCTTGGCGCCGTGCGCCTTCAGCGCATCGGCATCGGCGGGGACGTGGGGCAGGCGCAGGAACGAGCCGACGAGACCTGCGTGCAGCAGGCTCGTCCACATCGTCGGGTCAGACGCGGGGGTGGTCGACACCAGTCTCTCCCTCCTCGTTGGAAAGACGTTTTTGCAAACTCCTTCGCGCAGCCTAGAGAAAACGGTTTTGCATTGTCAACGTCCGCACGGATAATCTGTCTTCGCCATGGGGACCCCTCGACAGCGCATCGGCATCAAGGAGGTCGCCGCAGCGGCCGGTGTCTCGGTCACCACCGTGTCGCATGCGCTCAACGGGAAGGGGCGCCTGCCGGAGGAGACGCGCGAGCGGGTCCGCCGCATCGCCGACGAGCTGGGATACCGCCCGAACGCGACCGCGCGCAACCTCGTCGTCGGCAAGACGGGACTGCTCGGGCTGGCCGTCTCCCAGCAGGGCGGAGCGCCGCTGGCGGTCACCGACTTCGCCTACTTCGCGCAGCTGATGATGGCCGCCTCGACCGAGGCGATCGCCAACGGCTACGCGCTGGTGATGGCCCCGGGCGACGCCGCCCTCAACCCGCAGGCCGGGATCGCCGTCGACGGCGCGATCATCGTCGACCCCGTCCGCGACGACGGGCTGGTCGCGCAGCTGCAGCAGGCCGGGATCGCCGTCGTGACGACCGGCCGCCTCCCCGGCGGCGACGCCCCCTCCTGCTGGGTCGACAACGACCACATAGCCGGCACGACGGAGATGCTCGACCACCTCGAGCGCCGCGGCGCACGCCGGATCGCGCTGATGACGAGCGCGCTCGACATCTCCTACTCCCACGACGTCGAGCAGGCGTACGCCGACTGGTGCGAGCGGCGCGGCGCCGAGCCGCTGCTGCGCCGCGCCGCCAGCGACCTGACCGAGCGCGCCGGCTACGCCGTCGCGAGCGAGCTGCTGTCGCTGCCCGAGCCGCCCGACGCGATCTTCTCGACCTACGACCGGCTCGCCTTCGGCACGCTGCTGGCGGCCGAGGCGCGCGGCGTCCGGGTCCCCGACGACCTCCTGCTGGCGACGACCGCGACCGAGAGCCAGGCGCCAGACGAGGCGAGACCGTCGCTGACGACGCTCGACCTCAACCCCGAGGAGATCGGCCGCAGCGCCGCCGGGCTGCTGGTCGACCTGCTCGAGGAGCAGGAGCCGGCGCAGCGCCACGTGCTCGTCCCCCACCGCGTGATCGCGCGCGCCTCGACGGGACGCCCGTAGGCGGCGCCCCTACGGCGCGGCGAGGATCCCGCGCAGGACCTCCAGCGCGCGGTCGCGGTGGGCGTCGAGCTCGGCGATCAGCCGCGTCTCGTCTCTCGCCCGAACCGCCGCCATGATCCGCTCGTGCGCCTCGCTCGCCGCGTCGCGCTCGGCGGCGTCGTTGTAGTAGAGCGCGCGGTAGGACTCGGTCGCGTCCCACAGCGAGCGGATCAGCCGCAGCAGGTGCGGCTGATCGGGCGCGTCGACGATCGCGAAGTGGAAGCGGCGGTTGGCCTCCAGCTCGGCGGCGACGTCGCCTGCCCCCGCCGCGGCGACGCAGTCGCGCGCCGCCAGCTCCATCCGCTCCAGCGCCTCGGCGTCGAGCGCCGGCAGCGCATGCCGCGCCGCGCGCGCCTCCAGCAGCGCACGCAGCGCGTAGATCTCGTCGAGGTCGGCGACGCTCAGCTCGGTGACGAAGTAGCCGCGGCGCGGCAGGTAGGTCAGCTGCCCCTCCTGCTCGAGCACGCGCAGCGCCTCGCGCACCGGCACGACGCTGACGCCGATCCGCTCGGCGATGTCCTCCTGCCCGACCCGCTCGCCCGGCCGCAGCTCGCGCGCGACGATCGCCGCGCGCAGCCACTGGACCGCGTGCTCCTGCGAGGTGGAGTGACGGCGGGGGGCGCTCACGCCCGCCTCGCTGGAAGAGCGAGCCGCCAGGCGAGTTCTTCCAATGGAATCCAAGACCTCTGGCCGCAGGATTTCACCGGAAGGCGGAGATCCCCGTCAGGGCGTTGCCGATCACGAGCGCGTGGACGTCGGCGGTGCCCTCGTAGGTGACGACCGACTCGAGGTTGTTCATGTGCCGGATCACCGGGTACTCGAGCGTGATGCCGTTGGCGCCGAGCACCTGGCGGGCGGTGCGGGCGACCTCCAGCGCGGCGTTGACGTTCGCGAGCTTGCCCATGCTGACGTGCTCGTTGCGCAGCTGGCCGGCGTCCTTCAGACGGCCGAGGTGGAGCGCCAGCAGCGTCGCCTGGTTCACCTTCGTCGCCATCTCGGCCAGTCTCTGCTGGATGATCTGGAAGGAGGCGATCGGCTTGTCGAACTGGATGCGGGTCTTGCTGTACTCGACCGCCGCCTCCAGGCAGGCGCGGGCGGCGCCGGCGGCGCCCCAGACGATCCCGTAGCGGGCCTCGTTGAGGCAGGAGAGCGGCCCGCGCAGCGAGTTGGCCTCCGGCAGGCGGGCGGAGTCGGGCAGGCGCACGTCGTCGAGCACCAGCTCGGAGGTGACCGAGGCGCGCAGCGACAGCTTCTTGTGGATCTCGGGCGCGGTGAAGCCGGGCGTCCCTCTCGGCACGAGGAAGCCGCGAACGCCCTCGTCGGTCTGCGCCCAGACGACGGCGACGTCGGAGATCGAGCCGTTCGTGATCCACATCTTCTGGCCGTTGAGGACCCACTCGTCGCCGTCGCGTCTGGCGCGCGTGCGCATCGAGCCGGGGTCGGAGCCGGCGTCGGGCTCGGTCAGGCCGAAGCAGCCGATCGCCTCGCCCTTTGCCATCCGCGGCAGCCACTCCTGCTTCTGCTCCTCCGAGCCCCAGCGCCAGATCGCGAACATCGCCAGCGAGCCCTGGACCGAGACGAGCGAGCGGACGCCCGAGTCGCCGGCCTCCAGCTCCATGCACGCGAGGCCGTAGGCGGTCGCCGACGCGCCGGCGCAGCCGTAGCCGGTCAGGTGCATGCCGAGCACGTTGAGGTCGCCGAGCTCGTTGGCGAGCTCGCGCGGGATCCGCGCCTCCTCGAACCACTCGCCGACGTTCGGCACGACCTCTCTGGCGACGAACTGGCGGACGGTGTCGCGGATCAGCCGCTCCTCGTCGGACAGCAGGCTGTCGATGTTGAGGAAGTCGTTCGGGCGCAGGGCCGGTGCGGCGGTCGTCGAGGCGGTCATGGTCTCCTCCGGTGCGGTGGCGAGGCGGCGGTGCGGGCGGTCCGCGGGGCGGTGCGGCACCTCCGCTGAGCGGGAATCTTATAAAATCTAATCATGGACGTGGAGAGAGTGACCCCTGATGACGCCGCGACGCCCGCCGCGCTCGGCGACCTGCTCGTGCTCGACTTCTCGCGCGTGCTCGCCGGCCCGCTCGCGACGATGCTGCTCGCCGACCACGGCGCCACCGTCGTCAAGGTCGAGCGCCCGGGCGCCGGCGACGACACGCGGGCCTGGGGACCGCCCCGCGACGCCGCCGGCGTCGCGACCTACTACCTCTCCGTCAACCGCAACAAGCGCTCGCTCGCGCTCGACCTGAGAGATCCCGCCGACCTCGCGCTCGCACGCGAGCTGGCGGCCCGAGCCGACGTCGTGGTCGAGAACTTCCGCCCGGGCGTGATGGCGCGGCTCGGCCTCGACCACGCGACGCTCGCGGCCGCCAACCCCGGCCTCGTCTACGCGACGATCACCGGCTTCGGCTCCTCCGGCGCCGGCGCCGCGATGCCCGGCTACGACCTGCTCGTGCAGGCGGTCGGCGGCCTGATGTCGATCACCGGCCCGGCCGACGGCGACCCGCAGAAGGCCGGCGTCGCGCTGGTCGACGTGATCTGCGGCCTCTTCGCCGCGAACGGGATCCTCGCCGCGCTGCGCCATCGCACCGCGACCGGCGAGGGCCAGCTGGTCGAGGTCGACCTGCTCTCCTCGCTGCTCGCCGCGCTCGTCAACCAGGCCTCCGCGTACACCGCGGGCGGCGTCGTCGCCGGCCGCATGGGCAACGCCCACCCGAGCATCGCGCCGTACGAGCTGTTCTCCGCCGGCGCGGGCACGCAGCTGGTGCTCGCCGTCGGGAACGACCGCCAGTTCGGCAAGCTCTGCGAGCTGATCGGCGCGCCCGAGCTGGCCGCCGACGAGCGCTTCGCGACCAACCCGGCGCGGGTCGCCGCGCGCGCCGAGCTGCGGGCGCTGCTGGAGCAGCGGCTCGCCGCCGCGCCCGCCGCGGAGTGGGCCGAGCGGCTGCTCGCCGCCGGCGTCCCGGCCGGCGAGGTCAACGACCTCGCGGGCGCCTTCGCACTCGCGCAGCGCCTCGGCCTCGAGCCGGTCGCCGAGCTGGAGCCGCTGCCGACCGCCGTCGAGGCCGCCGCGACCGCCGGCGCCGCCCCGCCCGCCCCGACGCGCGTCGCCCGCAACCCGGTTCGCATGTCGGCGACCCCGCCCCGCCACGCCACCGCCCCGCCCCCGCTCGGCGAGCTCTCCCCCGCCGACGCCCGCGCCCTCTTCGGCCTCGCCTGACGCCCCGCCGGCACGGGGAGGAGTGGCGCTGTGGGGGTGATATGCGCCCCCAGAGCGCCACTCCTCCCCCTTGAACGCCGAGAGCCCCGGCGCGGGCCGGGGCTCTCGAGCGAAGCAGCGGTGCGGCGCGGCGCTACGAGGACTTGGCCGCCTGCTCGCGGTCGTTCTCGGGCGGGGCGTCCTTGTACGGGTAGGGGTTGGCCGCGTTGCGGTCGCCCTGGCCGCCGATCTTGCCGGCCGAGGAGGCGGCATCCTCCTCGTGGTACTCGGCCTCGGCGTTGACGGCCCAGATGTCGTGGTCGGTGCCGTCGACGAGGTTGTCGACGGCGCGCATCGCCGTCAGCATCGAGTGGTCGGAGTTGTTGTAGCGGTGGAGGCCGTTGCGGCCGACCTGCACGAGGTTCGGCGTCTGCGCCAGCCACTGCTTGACGACCTCGAGGTTTCTCGCGTACTCCTCGTCGTAGACCGGATAGGCCTTGTGGACGCGGGTCGCGAAGCCCATCGTCACCTTCGACGGGTCGCCGAGGCCCATCTGGCCCAGCTCGCGCTTGGCCATCTCGACGAGGTCCTCGTCCTTCATGTTCCAGAGCGAGTCGCCCTCGAAGCAGAAGTACTCCATGCCGATCGACGCCTCGTTCTCGTTCGGCACCATCCACGGGCTCCACGAGCGGAAGTTCTGGATGCGGCCGACTCTCACGCCCGGCTCGTGGATGTAGATCCAGTTGTCGGGGAAGAGGTCTCTGCCGTCGATCACGAGCGAGACGGTGAGGAAGTCGCGGTAGCGCAGGTTGCGACCGGCGTCGCGGACCTCGGCGGGCGCCTCGGGGTCGGTGATTCTCGTCGTCGTGCCGAGCGGCAGCGAGGAGATGATCGCCGTCGCCTCGATCGTCTCGCCGCCGGCGATCACGCCGGTCGCGACGCCGTCTCTGATGACGATTCTGGTGACGGGCGCGTTCATCCGCACCTCGCCGCCGTGCGCCTCGATCTCGGCGACCATTCTCTCCCACATCTGGCCGGGGCCGAATCTGGGGTAGTGGAACTCGCCGATCAGCGATCTGATCTCGTTGCCCTTGTTGCCGAAGAAGGCGGCCTTCGCGGCGGAGAAGAACGACAGGCCCTTGATCCGCTGGGCGGCCCAGTCGGCGCGCAGCTCGGAGGTCGGCACGCCCCACACCTTCTCGGTGTAGGTCTTGAAGAACTGGGTGAACAGCCATCTGCCGAAGCGGTTGGAGACCCACTGCTCGAAGGTCTCCTCCCTCTGCGGGCGGACCTTCGTCTTGACCGCCGCGTAGAGGTAGGAGAAGCCGGCCCGCATCAGGTCGACCGGACCGAGCTTCTTGATCACGTCCATGCCCTCCAGCGGGTACTGGAGGAACTTGCGGCGCCAGTAGATGCGCGACTGGCGCGGACGCAGCAGGAACTCGCCTCTCATGATCTCCAGCCAGAGGTCGTCGACCTCTCTGACCTTCGTGAAGAAGCGATGACCGCCGAGGTCGAAGCGATACTCGCCGCCGTCGGGCGATCTGCGCACCTCGGTGCGGGCGATGCCGCCGACCTGGTCGGTGGCCTCGAGGACGATCACCGGCTCGCCGCGCTTGGCGAGCAGGTAGCCGGCCGTCAGTCCGGCCGGGCCGCCGCCGAGCACGACGTACGGGCGGCTGTCCTTGGGAGCGGGGACGGTCTCGTTCTCAGTCATATCCGATCGTTCGTCTGCGCCGGGGTGAGCGCGTCAGGGGGCTTGTGTCATCGGCGTGTCGCGGACCTTCTCGTAGAGGATCCCGACGTTGCCGACCGTCGAGGCTCCCCGGTAGAACTGCGGCGCCACGGTGATCTGTCTGAACGTGCCGCCCGGCCCCGACTGCTCCTGAAGGATCGCACCGAACTGCGCCGAGCGGCGCCGGGCGAGCTGGGTCCACGGCGCCGACCAGTTCTCGACCCCCTCGGTCAGCGGACGCATCAGCAGGACCTTCTGGCCCGGTTCGAGGGCGTCGAGCAGCGGCGGCAGGACGTCGCGCGGCTGCGCGGCCTCGTACCTGTCCATCGCGTCGACCCAGTCCATGTGGCGCGGATCGTCGACCGGCCCGGCCGTGTCGGCGTATCTCAGCCCGGCCGGCAGGTAGTACCACGCCAGCGGCGTCTGCTCCGGCTGCCCGACGACGACCAGGTCGCCCGGTCTCATCTGCGAGCCGGCCTCGGCGCCGATGTCGCGGACGTTGCTCTTGTAGCCGTCGACGAACGGTCTCGGGTTTATCCAGAACATCACGAGCACCGCGAGGGCCGCGACGCCGAGCCAGCGCGCGCGGGCGAGGCCGAGCGCGGTCAGCAGCAGCAGCGGAGCGAGCGCGACGGCGAAGTAGCGCGACACCCACGCCGGCGTTATCTGCGACAGGATCCACGCTATCGCGAGCGTCACGAACGGGATCGCGATCAGCACCCAGATCGACAGCCGCTCGGGATCGCGCTTCTGCTTGCGCGCCTGCAGGACCTGCGCGAGGCCGAAGCCGCCGCACAGCAGCATCACGATGCTGGCGCGGTCGCCGCCCATCAGGTCGCGCGAGATCTGGATCGGCGCGCCGAAGCGGGGCGCTCTGCCCCACGGCGCCGCCGTGTGGCCGGCCTGGAACAGCAGCGTCGGGAGCCACGGCAGGAACAGCACGGCCGGGATGCCGAAGCCGATCAGCCCGTCGATCGCCAGCGGCTTGCGCTCGTCGCTTCTCCACCACAGCAGCAGCAGCGCGGCGAAGGCGCCGAGGCCGTAGAAGATGCCCCAGTTGTGCGTGTAGAGCATCAGCGCCTGGAAGATGCCGAACAGCACGATCCAGCGGCGCCCGCGGCGGTAGACGAACGCGTGCAGGAAGCAGGCGGTGGCGAGCAGCGCCAGCAGCCCCATCAGCGAGTACATCCGCGCTTCCTCGCCGTAGGAGGTGAGGAAGGGGTTGAGCGCGCAGAGCGTCGCGCCGATGAAGCCGGCGCGCTTGCCCCAGAGGCTCCAGCCGGCCCACATCGCGCCCGGGATCGTCAGCAGCGAGAAGAGCAGCGAGAACCAGTGGACGGCCGTCTCGGTGCGGCCGAAGGCCTGCATCCAGAGGTGGAGGCCCATGTAGTAGAGCGGCGGCGAGCCGTCCTCTCTCAAGACCCCCGGGATGTCCATCAGCGGGTGCGAGGCGATGCCGACCGACAGCCCTTCGTCCATCCAGAAGGAGCCGGATATCGCGCGCGTGCGGACGTACGCCGACAGCGCGAGCAGCGCGATCAGCGTGACCGCCGCCAGCACGGCGTCCGGGGCGCGCAGTTCGATTCTGCGCTGCGAGCGGGGGACTGCTACCGAGGCCATCGGCGAGAAGAGGTTACCCGGCGGCCCGCGCGGCGTCGGAGCCGGGCTTCGCGGGACAGGTCGAGTGCAGGTGCGTCGAGCGCTGCTCCACGAGCTTCGAGTAGCCGGGGATCGTCCACGGCTCCGGCTTCCACCCAGCGGCGCGGGTCGAGCGCGAGGAGACGACCGAGCCGGGGCCGGGCAGCACCTCGAGCCCGACGTCCTTCGTGTGTCTCTTGACGTACCAGGCGACCATCGGGACCTGGTAGGTGCCGGTGACGACGTGGCCGCAGGCCGCGAAGTACTCGCCGCCGCCGACGCGCTCGAGCGACTTCTCGAGGTCGATCCGCAGCTGCGCCTGGTAGCGCAGCGCCGTGTCGAGCTTGCCGAAGCTGCGGAAGCGCGGGCCGGCCCAGTGGTAGGTCGCCGTCAGCAGGACGGCGCAGGCGAGCACGCCGGTGCCGAGCACGAGCGCGCTGCTGCGGCGCTCGCCGCCGAGGCGGCCGACGACGTCGCCGGCGATCTGGACCGCGCGGCCGAAGCCGACGCCGCCGACGACGGCGACGAGCGTCGTGCCGAGGATGATGTAGCGCGGGTTGCCGGAGAAGCCGGCCTGCGTCATCAGCGCGATCTCGCAGATCCACAGCGCGGCGAGCACGAAGACGGCGATCACGGCGAGGTCCCTGCGGCGTCTGAACCAGTTCCAGGCGGCGACCGCGAGCGCGAAGGCGGCGGCCGCCTTGACCGGCGTCAGCATCAGCGGCCAGGTGTTCTTGATCACCTGCCAGAAGGGGAAGTCGGCGAACGCGGGGCTGTTCGGGTTCGGTCTCTGCGCGCGATCGGCGGCGCGCCAGAAGTTGCCCGAGCCCCACCACTCCGGCAGCAGCCACAGGACCGGGATCAGCACGCCGCAGACGACGACCGTCCAGAGCGTGCGCTTGTCGCGGTCGATCAGCAGCAGCCAGAGGCCGTAGACGCCGAGGAACGGCCAGATCTCGGGCCGCAGCAGGGCGGCGAGGAAGCCGAGCACGAACGCCTGGCGGTACTTGCCGTCGAGATGGCGCTCGATCCCCCACAGCGTGAACGCGACCAGCAGGCCCTCGGAGTTGCCGAGCGTCATGTTGCGCACGAACTGCGAGGAGATGATCAGCGCCATCGCCGCGATCACGCCGGCGATCGCGCGCGCCGGGATCGACCCGCCGGTCAGCCGCCACGCGAGGCGGAACGACATGATGATCGCCATCACCGCGCCGGCGCGGCCGACGACCAGCCAGAGGTCGGGCGCGATGCTCCCGAACGGCGCGAAGATCGTCGTGAAGATGACGGTCAGCGGCTTCCACGACGGGCCGTCGGTGGTCGTCAGGTCGAAGTTGATGATCTCGCGGCCCCAGACGATCCACGCCCACGGGTCGTAGGTCGGGGTCGACGGGTAGAGCAGCGTGAGCGCCGCGATCGCGACCGAGATCGCGGCCAGCAGCGCGTAGACGCGGCCGTCGGTCGCGGTCTCGCGCGCGGCGGGCGTCAGCCGGGCGCGAAGCGTGTCGAGCCAGGCAGGGGATTGGGGAGCGGTCGAGGCAGTCACGTTCGAGGGGGATGGATGCGGCTTCACGCGGTCGACGCTGCGGTGTCCGCATGCGACTCGACGCGCGTGGCGGCGGCGGCTGCCGCCGCTGCCTCGTGCTCGGCACGCTGCTCGGCTTGGGCCGCCTCGCGCGCCGCCTTGACACGCGAGAGACCACCGTAGCGTACGACCAGGAGGACGAAGCCGACGATCGTGATCGGGACGAACAGCACGAAGCGCAGCAGGATCAGGTAGGAGAGCACGGCGCTTCTGGGCGCGTTCGTGACCGCGTTGACGGCGAAGATCACGGCCGCGTCGTAGGTGCCGATGTAGCCCGGCGCCGCTGGGATCAGCGCCGCCGCGTTGGTGAAGGCGACGACCGCGAGGCCGTCCTGGAGGCCCAGCTCGATGCCGACGGCGCGGCCGACGGCGATGTAGACGCTCGCCTCGACGCACCAGACGGCGAGCGACAGCACCAGCAGCGCGATGCCGTGGCCGCTCAGCAACTGTCTCGTCGGCTGCGCCATCGGCTTCAGCGACGCGAGCACGAACAGCAGCCGCTCGCGGAACTTGAGCAGTGCGACGGCGGCCGCGACGATCAGCAGGAGCAGCACCGCGACGCCCGCGAGCACGACCGTCATGTTCGGCGCCGGCAGCTCCCCGAGCAGGTTGGAGGCGAGCACGACGAGGATGACGCCGAGCGCGACGGCGTCGAGCACGCGCTCGGCGAGGATCGTGCCGAGGATCGTCCGCTTCGTCGAGCCGGGCGCCCGCGATCCGAGCAGGAAGGTGCGCAGGAGCTCGCCGCCGCGGGCCGGCAGCACGTTGTTGCCCATGTAGCCGATCGGCGTCAGCGCGTAGACGTCGGCGCGTCTGCAGTCGACGTCGGCGCGGCGCAGGATCCGGTCCCAGCGCTCGGCGCGCATGAGCGTCGCGACGACGTAGAGCCCCAGCGCGCCGACGAGCGCGACGATCCCGCCGGCGTCGCTCGGGAATCTCGGCGCCTCCTGCTTGGTCGCCCACCACACGACGCACGCGATCGGGATCAGCCAGACGATCCCCATCAGTATCCGCTTGCGCGTCGGCGTCAGCGTCGGCATCAGTATCTGACGCCCCGCGCGTCGAGGCAGTCTTCGACCTTCTCCAGCTCGCTGTCGCCGAGGTCGCCGACGGTGAACAGCGCCGGACCGATCGCCTGGGCGCCGGCGGCGTCGTCGGTGTTGCGCAGCGCGCGGCTCTGCGCGTCCTGCAGCGTGCCGGTGAACGTGACGAAGGCGCGCGTCGTCGCCGGCAGGATGTTGATGCGGTCGCGGTAGCGGGCGTCCTTCTCCGCCTCCACGCCCTTGGCGTGGAAGCAGCCGAGCGGCTCGTCGCGCGGATCGAAGGCGGTCGCCTGCCGGGTGCCGGCTCCGGTCTTGGGCGCCTCGTAGCCCTGTCCGACGCTGGTGCCGTCGCTGCCGCATGCGGCGAGGGCGAGGGAGGCGATCAGTACAGGGACGAGCGCGAGGGCCTTGGACGCACGTCGGGGCATCGCGATCACAGGCTAAAGGATCGACGGGCGTTCGGAGCGCACGCCTCCGTGCAGGTCGGCGCGGAGCCGGTCTCTAGACTGCGCGCTTCAATGCTTGCGGCCCCATTCGCGCTCGCGGGTCCGGCGCCCGAGGCCGGCGCCGTCGTCGCCGTCCTGCTCGCCGCGTGCGCGCTCGTCATGCGCGCGCCGCGCGTGCGCGCGCTCGCGATGGCCGCCGCGCTCGTGCTCGCGCCGGTCCTGCTCGTCGCCGACATCTGGGACTCGCCGCAGCTGCGGGTCGTGCGCGACAACCCCGGCCCGGCCGCGGCGGCCACCGCCGTCGGCGTCCTCGCGGTCTGCGCGCTGGCGGCCCTGATGGCGCGCAAGCCGCTGCTGCTGCCGGTGCTGGCGGTCGCGGCGCTGCCGTTCCGGATCCCGATAGAGGTCGGCGGCTCGACCTCGAACCTGCTCGTCCCGCTCTACCTCGTCGTCGCGGCCGGCGCGCTCGCGTTCGTCGTGCCGGCGCTGCGGGCCGACCCCGAGCTGCCGCCGCCCGAGAGCAGCTGGTCGCCGGGCTGGCTGGAGCGGCTGCTGGCGCTGTTCGTCGTCCTCTACGGCGTGCAGGCGACCTACTCGACCGACTTCGACAAGGCGCTCCAGCAGATCGCCTTCTTCTACGTCCCGTTCGCGCTGCTGTTCGTGCTGCTGGCGCAGATCGTGTGGACGCCGCGGCTGCTGAAGGCCTGCTTCGGCGTGCTCGTCGGCCTCGCGCTGGTCTTCAGCGGGATCGGCTACGTCGAGTACGCGACCAGACACATCTTCCTCAACCCGAAGCTGATCGCCTCCAACGAGCTGCACACCTACTTCCGCACCAACTCGGTCTTCTTCGACCCGAACATCTACGGGCGCTTCCTCGTCGTCGCGATGCTCGCCGTCGCCGCCGCGATGCTGTGGACGAGAGCGATGCGGCTGCTCTACGCCGGCGCGGTCGTGCTGGCGGCGCTGTGGGCGGGGCTCGTGCTGACGCTGTCGCAGTCGAGCTTCCTGGCGCTGCTCGTCGGCCTCGCCGTCCTCGCGGTCCTGCAGTGGGGCGCGCGGCGGACGCTGCTGCCGGCGGCCGCCGTCATCGCCGTCGCCGCGCTGGCGGTGCTCGCGGCGCCGAGCACCTTCGGCGTCGACCTCGGCAATCTCGACGCCTCCTCCAGCGGCCGCTTCGGCCTCGTCGAGGGCGGCGGCGAGCTGTTCTCCCAGCGGCCGCTGCAGGGCTACGGCGCCGGCGCCTTCGAGGCCGAGTACCGCGCCCAGAACCGCACCGCGGGCGAGGCCGCCGCGACCTCGCACACGATCCCGGTGACGGTCGCCGCCGAGCAGGGCGCGATCGGGCTGGCCGTCTACGTGGCGCTGCTCGCGGCCGCCCTCGCGCGGCTGCTGCGCGGCGCCGCGGCGACGCCGGCGCGCGCGGGCGTCGCCGCCGCGTTCGCGGCGCTGATCGTCCACACGCTCGTCTACGCCGCCTTCCTCGAGGACCCGCTGACGTGGGCGCTGCTGGGGATCGGCAGCGCGCTCGCGGCGCAGCCGCTCGCGCAGGCGGCGCAGCGCAGACGGCGCGCCCGCGGCGCTCAGGTGCGCGAGGGCGCCGCCGCGGAGGCAGCCCCGAACGACCTGCGCCCCTCCGACAGGTCGCTGCCGGCGACGTAGCGGCCGCAGCCGGCGGCCCCCTCGCCGATGTGGGCGACCGGGCGCAGACCGCGCTCCAGCAGGCTGCGCGGCGTCTCGGCGACGAGCGCGTGGGCGTGCTCGTGCGTCAGGCCGAGCTCGCAGGCGGCGTGCATCGCCGCCGTCAGCGACGGCGGACGGCGCGGGCCGTGGGCGTCGGAGGAGATCAGCCCGGCGCAGCCGCTGCGCAGCATCCGCACGGCGTTGCGGCGCGCGCGTATCCCGTGCAGGCCGGCGAGCGAGGAGGAGCTGACCTGCGCCAGCGAGCCGAGCGCCAGCTCGCGCCGCAGCCCGCCCATGTCGTGGTCGAACAGCGGGTGGCAGCGCTCCGGGTGGGCGAGCACGATCCCGTAGCCGGCGTCGCGCAGCTGGTCGGCGGCACGGTGGAGCGTCGCGACGGCGCCGTCGAGCGGCGCCTCCAGCAGGATCCAGCGCGCGCCGGCGGGGCCGTGGGCGATCCCGTCCAGCTCGGCCGGCGACAACCGGCCGACGCCGCGCGCCGACAGCTCGCCGCCGCCCTCGACGACGAGCGGGATCCCCTCCTTGCGCAGCGCCCGGTTGACCTCGGCGACGCGCGCCGGGATCTCGGCGACGTCGACGGAGGCGACGTGCGGCGTCGCCGTCGCGGTGTCGATCCCGTCGGCGACCTCGAGCCCGGCCAGCTCCAGCGTCGCGTCCAGGTCCGGGGGACCGTCGTCCACACCGGGAAGCAGGTGGACGTGGAGATCGACGAAGCCAGGTGCCATCTACCCCTATGAACGGCAGCGGCGCGCTCAGGTTTCGTATGAAACGGGAAGATGTGACGCAATGGAGCGCTTCCTCATCACCTGGTTGTGCAACACGGCCGCCCTCTGGGTCGCCACGGAGCTGCTGTCGGGCGTCGAGTCCGGCGGCGACTTCTGGGTCACGCTGGTCGTCGCCGGCCTCGTCTTCAGCGTCGTCAACATGGTCGTCAAGCCGGTCGTGACGGTGCTGTCGATCCCGCTGATCATCCTCACGCTCGGCATCGCGCTGTTCTTCGTCAACCTGCTGATGCTGTTCCTGACCAGCTGGCTGGTCGGCAACTTCGAGATCGACGGCTTCTGGACCGGCGTGGCGGCGACGTTGATCGTGTGGGCGGTCAACGGCCTGCTCGACCTCGTCTTCGACCGCGACGGCGACTGAGCGCCGCCCGCCGCGCGCTAGCGTGGTGGGCGTGAGCGCGGAGAGAGCCAGCGGGACGGTCAGCGCCGCCGCGAAGCGCTGGACGCTCGTCGCCTGCATCCTTGGCTCGGGGATCGTCTTCCTCGACGGCACCGTGGTGAACGTCGCGCTGCCGGCGATCGCCCGCGATCTCGACAGCGGCCTCGCGGCGCAGCAGTGGATCGTCGAGGCGTACATGCTGACGCTCGGCTCGCTGATCCTGATCGGCGGCTCGCTCGGCGACCTGCTCGGCCGCCGGCGGGTCTTCGCCGCCGGCGTCGGCGGCTTCGGCGCCTGCTCGCTGCTGTGCGCCGCCGCTCCCACGACCGAGACGCTGATCGTCGCGCGCGGGCTGCAGGGGGTCGCCGGCGCGCTGCTGGTGCCGAGCACGCTCGCGCTGATCATGGACACCTTCCCCGAGCACGAGCGCGGCGCGGCGATCGGCAGCTGGACGGCGTGGACGGGGATCGCGACGGTGATCGGGCCGCTCGGCGGCGGCCTGCTGCTGGAGGCGGTCTCGTGGCGGTGGATCTTCGCCGTCAACGCGCTGCCGGTCGCGCTCTGCCTGCTGCTGCTGCGGCACGCGCCGGAGGGCCATCGCGAGCGCGGCACGCCGATCGACTGGGTCGGCGCGGCGCTCTGCGCGCTCGGCCTCGCCGGCCCGGTCTACGCGCTGACCGAGCAGCCGCAGCGCGGCTGGGGCGATCCCCTCGTCGCCGGGCCGCTGGTCGCCGGCGTCGTCCTGCTCGCGTGCTTCCTGTGGTGGGAGCGGCGGACGCCGACGCCGATGCTGCGCCTGGAGATGTTCCGCGCGCGCAACTTCTCGGTCGGCAACCTGGCGACCTTCGCGCTCTACGGCGGCCTCAACATCGCGACGCTCTTCCTCGTCCTCTTCCTGCAGCAGGTCGGCGGCTGGTCGCCGATCGCCGCCGGCGCCGCGATGCTGCCGACGACGCTGCTGATGTTCGTGCTGTCCAAGCGCTTCGGCGCGCTCGCCGACAGACACGGGCCGCGCCGCTTCATGGGCTACGGGCCGCTCGTCGCCGGCGCCGGCCTGCTGCTGTTGCTGCGGGTCGACGCGACGCCGGACTACCTGACCGAGGTGCTGCCCGGGATCGTGCTGTTCGGGCTCGGGCTGTCGATCACGGTCGCCCCGCTGACCGCCGCGGTGCTCGGCGCCGCCGGCGTCGAGCACGCCGGCGTCGCCTCGGGGGTCAACAACGCGGTCGCCCGCGTCGCGGGGCTGATCGCGATCGCGGCCGCCGGCGCGGCGATCGCCGCCGTCGCGAGCGCGCGGCTCGACGACGCCCTCGCCGGACGCGACCTCTCCCCCGCCGCGCAGCGCGCCGTCGACAGAGCGCGCGACCTGCGCCTGACCGACAGCGCGCCGGGCACGCCGGCGGCCGAGCGGCCGGCCGTCGACGCCGCGCTCACCGACGCCTCGGTCGACGCCTTCCACGTCGGGGTCGGGATCGCCGGCGGCCTGGCGCTGCTCGGCGGCGTGATCTCGCTGCTCGGCATCCAGGACCCGCGCCGCCGCGCCGAGGTCCCGTGCGAGAGCTGCCCCGGCGGCGCGATCGTCGGCGCCTCCACCGAGGCCGGTCACGACCCTGCGGAATCGCTCGGGCGGAGCCCTCGGATTCCGTCGGAAGAACTCGCCTAGCGGCTCGCGCTTCCGACTCGCGCGCCCCAACGGCCGGCGGCCGCGCTCTGGGAGCGCGGCCGCCGTGGTGCGAGGGGGTCAGTTGGTGGGAGAACGAGCCGCCAGGCGAGCTCTCCCGACCTGATCCAAGGCCGCAGGCCGCAGGATCAGGCCGCCTCGCGCAGCGCCGACAGCGCGGCCTCGCGGGAGAGGCGGCGGAGCGCCTGCTCCTCGATCTCGCGGGCGCGCGAGGAGCTGACGCCGAGGCGTCTGCCGATCTGGGTCAGCGTCTGCGGCGGCTCGCCGCCGGTGCCGAACCGCAGGTGGATCACGGTCCGCTCGTTGTCGGGGAGGTCGTCGATCGCCTTCTGCACGGTCTCGTGGCGCAGCGTCTCGGCGACCTCGTCCTCGGTGTCGGGCGCGTCGGACTTGATCAGCGCGCCGAGGGCGGTGTCGCCGTCCTCGCCGACCGGCGCGTCGAGGCTGGTCGGCTCGCGGTCGGCTCTGCCGGCCTCGATCACCTGGTCGAGCGGGAGTCTCGCCGCCTCCGCGATCTCCTCGTCGGTCGCGTCGCGGCCGAACTTGGCGGTCAGCTCGCGGCGCACCCGCGCGACCTTGCGGGCGCGCTGGCCGACGTGGACGGGAAGCCGGATCGTCCGGCCCGTGTTCTCGAGGCCGCGCTGGATCGACTGCCGGATCCAGAGCGTCGCGTAGGTGGAGAAGCGGAAGCCCTTGCGCCAGTCGAACTTCTCGACCGCGCGGATCAGGCCGAGCGTCCCCTCCTGCACGAGGTCTCCCATGCCGAGGCCCTGACCCTGGTAGTGGCGGGCGATCGACATGACGAGCCGGAGGTTGGAGTTGACCATCCGCTCCTTCGCGGAGAGGTCGCCTCTCTCGATCCGTCTCGCCAGCTCGATCTCCTCGGCGGGGGTCAGCAGCGGCCAGTTGCGCGCCTCGCGCATCAGCAGCTGCAGCGGATCGAACGTGGTGTCGTGGGTCTCAGCGTTTGCCGGCGTGCTCATGTCTGCCTTTTTCGTCGTCGTCTTGGGGTCCTTCTGTCGAATACCTACTGCTGTGCTAGGTATTGTACGCCCAGAACGTTGCTTCGTCAACTACTCTTCCCGCGCGCGTAATGGCCGGGCGCAACGGGCACCCCTCAAAAGGAGAGCACCCGTTGTTAAGGAGACCCGAAATGGCCGATGACGGAACCGCCGATCGCGCGAAGGGCAGCGTCAAGAAGGCTGCCGGCGAGCTGACCGGAGACGAGGGCCTCAAGAACGAGGGCCGCGTCGACAAGGGCGAGGGGAAGCTGAAGGGAAAGGTCGACGAGGCCGCCGACAAGCTGAAGCACCTCCTCCACCGCGACAGATGAGCGCCACCGTGCCGACGGCGAGCGCCGAGGCGACAATTCGTTAACACGTCGATAACAGGAGCCGGGGCGACAGCGCCCACAATCGTTGCCATGTCATCGACCGCACGCCCCGCCGGCGCGACCAGCGAACTCCCCGTGTTCGCGCGCGGTTCGGACACGATCGCAAGCGCCTGGGCGCTCGCCCTGGAGACCTACCGGTCCCACGGCGGCAACGGCTCCAACATCGCCGCCGACGTCGAGCACGCCGCGATCACCGCGCGTCTGCTGCACGACGCCGGCGCCGACGACGCGACGGTCGCCACCGCCGTCCTCCACGACCTGATCGAGGACACCGGCGTCGACCGCGGGGTGATCGCCGAGCGGATGGGCGAGGAGATCGCCCGCCGCGTCGACGCGCTGACCGAGCGGGAGGAGATCGACGACTACCCCGAGCGCAAGGCCGAGCTGCGCGCCCGCGGCGTCGCCGCCGGGCGCGAGGTCGCCGCGGTGATGGCCGCCGACAAGCTCGCGCGCGCCACCCGCGCCGCCGGCGGGCGCCTGCGCCCCGAGAAGCTGCGCCACTACCAGGCGACGCTCGAGGAGCTGCGCGACGCCTTCCCCGACCTGCCGCTGCTGGAGCCGCTCGGCGAGGCGATCGAGCGGCTGCGGCCGGCCGACGTCACGAAGACGCGCGAGACCGCCGACCCCGCTCACTTCATCAACCGCGAGCTGTCGTGGCTCGACTTCAACGAGCGCGTCCTGCAGTGCAGCGAGGATCCGCACAAGCCGCTGCTGGAGCGCGTCAAGTTCTGCGCGATCTACAGCTCCAACCTCGACGAGTTCTTCATGGTCCGCGTCGCGGGCGTCCACGACCAGGTCGACGCCGGGATCGAGGCGCGCAGCGCCGACGGGATCCCGCCCGTCGACCTGCTGAAGGCGATCGGCGCGCGCGTGCGCGAGCTGGGCGCGCGCCAGTCGGCCGTCTTCTGCGACGCGCTGCTGCCGGCGCTCGCCGAGCACGGCATCCGCGTCGTCGACTGGGAGGCGCTCGACCCCGCCGAGCGCGAGCAGGTCGACGCCCGCTTCGAGCGCGAGGTCTTCCCCGCGCTGACGCCGCTGGCGGTCGGCCCCGCGCAGCCGTTCCCGTACATCTCCAACCTGTCGCTGTCGCTCGCCGTGCTGGTGCGCGACCCCGAGAGCGGCCAGACCCGCTTCGCGCGCGTGAAGGTGCCGAAGGAGGGGCTGCCGCGGTTCGTCCAGATCGGCGAGGGCGCGCGCACGCTCGTGCCGATGGAGACGGTGATCGCCGGCCATCTGCCGCAGCTCTTCCGCGGCATGGAGATCGTCGCCCACGCCGTCTTCCGCGTCACGCGCGACGCCGACTTCACCGTCTCCGACGAGGCCGACGACCTGCTCGAGGCGGTCGAGACCGAGCTGCGCCGGCGGCGCTTCGGCGAGGTCGTGCGGCTCGAGGTCAGCGCCGACATCGCGCCGCAGCTGCGGTCGCGGCTGGTCAGCGAGCTGGGCGTCGAGGAGGACGACGTCTTCGAGGTCGACGGGCTGCTCGACCTCGGCGACCTGTGGCAGGTCGCGAAGCTGCCCGGCTTCCGGGAGCTGCGCGACGCGCCGTGGACGCCGGTGATGCCGCCCGAGTTCGTCGAGGACGGCAAGCAGAAGAGCCTCTTCGCGCAGATGCGCGAGCGCGACCTGCTCGTCCACCACCCCTACGACTCGTTCGCGACGGTCGAGCAGTTCGTCAAGCAGGCGGTCGCCGACCCGAAGGTGCTGGCGATCAAGCAGACCGTCTACCGCACCAGCGACGACTCGCCGCTCGTGCCGGCGCTGATCCGCGCCGCCGAGCGCGGCAAGCAGGCGGTCGGGCTGGTCGAGCTGAAGGCCCGCTTCGACGAGCGCCAGAACATCATGTGGGCGCGCGCGCTGGAGCAGGCCGGCGTCCACGTCACCTTCGGGATGCCGGGGCTGAAGACGCACGCGAAGGCGGTCCTCGTCGTCCGCCGCGAGGGCGACGGCGTGCGCCACTACGCCCACGTCGGCACGGGCAACTACCACGCCGGCACCGCCCACCTCTACACCGACTTCGGCCTCTTCACCGCCGACGACCGCATCACCGGCGAGATCGCCGACCTCTTCAACCAGCTGACCGGCTACTCGAAGCCCGAGGACTACGAGACCGTGCTCGTCGCGCCGCAGAACCTGCGCGAGCGGATCGTCGAGCAGATCCACCTGACGATCGCCGCGCACTCGCCCGAGCATCCCGCGCGGATCGCGATGAAGATGAACTCGCTCGTCGACCCGGCCTGCATCCGCGCGCTCTACCGCGCCTCGCAGGCCGGCGTCCGGGTCGAGCTGAACGTGCGCGGCGCCTGCTGCCTGCGGCCCGGTGTGTCCGGCGTCTCCGACAACATCCGCGTCGTGTCGATCGTCGGCCGCTTCCTCGAGCACTCGCGCATCTACGCCTTCGAGCGGGAGGGCGAGACCTCGCTGCTGATGGGCTCGGCCGACCTGATGCCGCGCAACCTCGACTCGCGCGTCGAGCTGGTCGTGCCGGTGCTCGACGAGGACGCGCGCGGGCAGATGCTCGACACGCTCGAGCGCTGCCTCGCCGACACCGAGAACGCCTGGGACCTGCAGCCCGACGGGACCTGGCGCCACCTCCGCGTCCAGCCGGGCGAGGAGCGGCGCGACGTGCAGGCGGAGCTGATGCGCGACCACCTCGCCCGCGCAGAGCGCATCGAGGCATGAGCGCGACGGTCCATCACCCCAACGCGCGCGCGGTCGCGAGGCGGATGGCGGTGATCGACCTCGGCTCCAACAGCTTCAGGCTCGTCGTCTTCAGCGTCGGCGAGGCCGGGTGGTGGAAGCGGACCGACGAGCTGTCGGAGAGCGTCCGCCTCGGCGGCGACCTCGGGCCGGGCGGCGAGCTGTCGCCGGCGCGGATGGCGCACGCGCTCGAGACGCTGCGCGTCTTCGCCGCCTTCTGCGCGACCAACGGCATCCACTCCGACCAGATCGAGGCCGTCGCGACCAGCGCCGTCCGCGACGCCCCCAACGGCGACGAGTTCGTCCAGCGGGCGCGGCGCGCAACCGGCCTGCCGATCCGCGTCCTCTCGCAGCGCGACGAGGCGTGGTTCTCCTACGTCGCCGCCGTCAACCAGACGACGCTGCGCGACGGGATCGTGCTCGACATCGGCGGCGGCAGCCTCGAGCTGGTCGCCGTCCAGGAGCGCCGCGCGCGCGAGTGCGCGTCGTGGCCGCTCGGGGCGGTGCGGATGACCGACCGCTTCCTCGCCGGCGACGGCCCGGCCGATCCCGCGGCGATCACGGCGCTGCGCGAGCACACGCTGGCGCGGCTGGCGGAGGCGCCGTGGGTCGGCGACGCCGGGCGCGACCACCTCGTCGGGATCGGCGGGGCGGCCCGCAACCTCGCGACCGCCGCGATCCGCGCCGCCGGGCTGCCGCTCGACAGCGTCCAGGGCTTCGTGCTGGAGCCGGCCGCGCTCGACGCGCTGATCGACGAGCTGGCGGCGCGCCCGCCGTCGGAGCGCGAGCGCATCTCGGGCATCAAGCGCGGGCGCGCCGAGGTGATCCTCGCCGGCGCGGTCGTGCTGCGGACGGTGCTGGAGGCGACCGGCGCGCCCGGGATCGAGGTCGTGGAGGCCGGCCTGCGCGAGGGGCTGTTCCTAGCGGGCGAGCTTGCGGACGAGGAGCTGCCGTTGCTCGAGGACGTCCGCCACGCCAGCGTCGAGAACCTCGCCCGCCAGCACGGCGTCGACCTCGTCCACGCCGAGCACATCGCCGAGCTGGCCGACCAGCTCGCCGGGGAGCTGCCGGCCGTCGGCCTCCCCGCGCCCGGCGAGCCCGAGCTGCTGGAGGCGGCGGCGATCCTCCACGACGTCGGCATGGCCGTCGACTACGACGACCACCACAAGCACTCGAGCTACCTGATCCTTGGTTCCGGCCTGCCGGGCTTCACCCCGCGCGAGGTCGCGCTCGTCGCGCTGATGGCCCGCTACCACCGCAAGGGGACGCCCCAGCTCGGCGCCGCCGCCGCGCTCTGCCGCGACGGCGACGAGCAGCTGCTGCTGCGCGGGGCCGCGCTGCTGCGGCTCGCCGAGCAGCTGGAGCGCAACCGCGACCAAGCGGTCCACACCGCCCGGCTGCGGCGCGACGGCGACGGCGTCGCGCTCGAGCTCGACGCCGACCGCGACGCGGTCGTGGCGGCGTGGGCGGCCCGCCGTCAGGGCGACCTGTTCGAGCGGGCGTTCGGCGCGCCGCTGACCGTCGTCCACCGCTGAGCGCGGCTCCTCGCCGGCGCGCCCCGGGAGCGGGGCAGGGTGGGGTTCATCGGGAAAATCCAGGGGCCCTGCCCCGCTGTGCGGGAGCGCTCCACGCGGTGGGATGGATGCCGGCACCGCATCCATCGACCGGAAAGGGAACCGATGCAGCTCCGCTCCACCGCCGCGGCGAGCCTCCTCGCCGCCGCGACCCTCCTCGCCGGGGGCGCCTCCGCGGCGCAGGGCGACTCGATCGCGTACGTGAAGGGCGGCGACGTCTGGCTGTCGACCTCCGACGGAGCGCGCCAGTACCGCGTCACGGCGACCGGCGGCTACACGTCGGTCTCGCAGGACGACCGCGGCGACATGATCGCCGTCAACGGCGTGAGACTCCACTGGCTCGGACGCGACGGCACCGTCAGAGCCGACATCGCGACGCCCGTCAGCGCCAGAGTCGAGGGCATCCGCCAGTGGTACGGGCCCTTCGACGCGAAGCTGTCCCCCGACGGCGCGAAGGTCGCCTACCACTGGTACTACAGAAACGTCGACGGCAGCTGCCTGCCGGAGATCCAGGCGTACTGCGTCTACCTGCGCCAGGGGACGGCGTACAGCCGCCCCGATCAGCTGACCTCGTTCGAGGATCCGCAGTTCAAGGCCCAGACCGGCTGGATCTACCCGACCTGGATCGACGGCAGCGACGCGGTCGTGCTCAGCGACCCCTCCCCCTCGTTCGGCAACGAGGACCTCGTCATCCACACCCCCTACCCCTACGAGGGCACCGACGGGCTGACGCGCTGGGCCGACGAGAGAGACGTCCAGCTGCACGACGGCGAGTTCGACCCGACGAAGCGGAAGATGGCCTACGTCGCCGGCGACGGGCACGAGCTGTTGCGGATCTACAGAACCCCGCAGGGCCTCCACCCCTACTTCCCGAGCGGGTGCTACCAGTTCCAGGAGCCGGTCGGCGGGCGTTTCAGCGGCCCGAGCTGGTCGCCCGACGGCAGCCGGCTGGCCTGGTCGGAGGGCGACGGGATCCACGTCGCCGACATCCCGCCGCTGACCGCCGACCCCTGCGACCAGGGCGCGACCGTCGGCAGGCTGCTGATCGCGGGCGCCACGAGCGCCGACTGGGGCCCGGCCGACGTGCCGGCCGGCGCCGGCAGAACGCCGGGCGGCGGTGGCGGTGGCGGCGGCGGTGGCGACAGAACGCCCGGCGGCGGCGACAGAACCCCCGGCGGCGGCGACAGAGGCCCGCGCGGCGGTGGCGGCGGCACGGCCGTCCCGCGCCGCACCGTCGTCGCGCTCGCCGGCAGACCGGCGACCAAGCGCGCGCTGGCCCGTCGCGGCGTCGCGGTCAAGCTGACCTGCGCGAAGCGCTGCACGGCGTCGGCGACGCTGCGGCTCCGCGGCCGCGCGCTCGGCAGCGCGTCGGCGCGGCTGACGAAGGCCGGCACGCGCTCGCTGACCGTGAAGGTCGCCGCCAAGCGGCGCGCGTCGCTGCTGGCCGCCCGCCGGCCGCACGTCCAGGTGAAGGTCACCGTGACGCCGGCCGGCGGGAAGCCGGTCGTCACGACGCTGTCGCTGCGCCTGAGGTAGCGGGCACGGCCGGGCGGGCGGGGGCCGCGTCCGCGACGGCGGGCGCGGCCTCGCGCGCCGCCGCGCGGTCGGCGGCGGCGAGCCGCGCCGCCGTCTCGGCCTGGCTGCGATGGCCGGGGACGAGCAGCGCGCTGAGGACGCCGGCCGCGAGCACCGCGGCGCCGACCCACAGCGCGGCGGTGAGGCCGTCGGTGAACGCCTGCGGCGAGGCGTAGGAGCCGGCGCCGGCGAAGACGGTCGAGAGGACCGAGACGCCGAGCGCGCCGCCGACCTCGCGGATCGTGTTGGTCGCGCCGGAGGCCTGGCCGGCCTCGCTCGTGCGGACCGACGACAGCACCGCGTTGGCGGCCGGCGCGAACACCAGCGCCATCCCGGCGCCGGCCATCACGAACGGGGCCAGCAGCGCCGAGTAGGCGACCTCGGGGGTCGAGACGGCCGCCAGCCACGCCAGCGCGCCCGCCTGGAGCGCCAGACCGGCGGCCATCAGCGGCCGCGAGCCGATGCGGTCCGAGAGGATCCCCGCGATCGGCGCGACGAGCATCGTCGTGCCGGTCCACGGCAGCGTCCGCAGCCCGGCCTCCAGCGGCGTGTACTCCTGCGCCGTCTGGAAGAACTGCGCCAGCAGGAAGATCGAGCCGAAGACGCCGAAGTACATCGTCAGCGAGACGCCGCTGGTGGCGCTGAAGGCGCGGCTCTTGAAGAAGCGCATCGGCAGCATCGGCTCCGGCGCGCGCAGCTCCCAGGCGACGAAGGCGGCGAGCAGCAGGAGGCCGCCGATCGTCGTGCCGAGCACGGTCGCGCTGGTCCAGCCGTAGTCCTCGGCCTTGACGATGCCGAAGACGAGCCCGAGCAGGCCGAAGCCGGCGAGGCCGAGGCCGGGCAGGTCGAGCCGGCGGGCGGCGCCGCGCGACTCGGTCAGGCGGCGGATCGAGAGCGGCACGAGCACGAGGCCGATCGGCACGTTGATCCAGAAGATCCAGTGCCACGAGATGCCCTCGACGACGGCGCCGCCGACGACCGGGCCGAGCGCGACGCCGAGCCCGCTGACGCCCGACCAGATGCCGAGCGCGAGGCCGCGCTTGCCGGCCGGGAACGCCTCGGAGAGGAGCGTCAGCGACAGCGGCATGACGGCGGCGGCGCCGGCGCCCTGGACGGCGCGGGCCGCGATCAGCGCCTCGGCGGTCGGCGCGAGCGCGGCCGCCGCGGAGGCGAGCGTGAAGAGGCCGAGTCCGGCGGCGAAGATGCGCCGGCGGCCGAGCCGGTCGCCGATCGCGGCGGCCGGCAGCAGCAGGACCGCGAACGCGAGCGTGTAGGCATTGACCGTCCAGCCGAGCGACGCGAGCGAGGCGTCGAGGTCGACGCGGATCGACGGCAGCGCCGTGGTGACGACGAGGTTGTCGAGCGTGACCATGAAGAGCGCGAAGCTCGTCACGATCGAGGTCCAGATCTGACGTGAGCGGGTCATCCCGCCTGCTCCCTTCGTGTGGTCTGCGATATCGGTCGCGGTCATCGTCGTGGTGGTGTGTAAGCGATCACTCACTCTGGGGTCAAAAAAAGGGGCCGGTCAGCCGGCCTTGGGTCTGCCCGAGAGCGGCGACGGCGCGCCCGCGAGCAGCTTGCCCGGCACCGTCTCCGGGTTCTCCTCGACGGCGCAGCCCTCGACCGTTCCGCCGAGCAGCTCCTGCGCCCAGCCGGCGTCGATCGCCGGCGCGTCCATGCCGGCGAGCACGGTGCAGAGCATCCCCTGCGCGAAGAAGGCGCGCATGCGCTCGGCGTCGGCGCCCGACAGGCGCTGGCAGAGCGCGTACAGCTCGCCGTAGCCCCTGCGCACCGCGTCGCGGATCGCCGGGTCGTCGCTGGCGCCGGCGGCGAAGGCGTGCAGCGTCGCCTGGAGCGTCATGCGGTCCTGCATCAGCTCCAGGTAGGCCATCCCCATCCCGTCGAGCGGGTCGAGCCCTTGGCGGCGCGCCTCCTCGGCGCCGCGCGTCATCGCCGCCGACAGCTTCCCGTAGCAGCGCTCGACCGCGGCGACGTAGAGGTCGCTCTTGGTCGGGAAGAGACGGAAGAGATACGCCTGCGAGATGCCGGCCGCCTTCGCGACCTCGGTCGTGGGCGTGCCGTGGAAGCCGCGCTCGGCGAAGGTCGCGACGGCCGCCTCGATCAGCGCCTCACGGCGCTCAGCGGCGGTGGAGAGCTGTCGGGAGGAGGCGGCCACGGCGTGTGAGTATGCGCTCACTCACACCCCTTGTCAAGACCTTTGTCATCCAGCTGTCGCTGAGCAGCAGCTGGATGACAGAGGTCGGGCGCGGGGGCGCCGAGGCGGGGCGCCGAGGCGGGGGGCGCCGACGCGGGGCCGGCAACGCGACGGCCCCGCCGCGGCAATTCGCCGAGCCGTGGCGGGGCCGTACAGCGGTCCGACCGGTGCAACGCAGCGGGCCGCCGCGTTTCTCATCGGCCGAACGTCGTTCGGGCTTGAGCGCGGCGACACGCGTGCCGCCGCGCCCGAGGCCGGGAACTAGCTGTAAGTGCTGAGCAGGTTGTTCAGCTCGCGGAGGCGGGCTGCCGGGGGCTTGTGGCTGAGGGCGCCGTGTGGGCGGCGATGGTTGTAGGTCCAG
>NZ_JACHNU010000004.1 GCF_014199525.1 Conexibacter arvalis
ACAGCACCTCCCCGACGACGCCGACCACGGCATCGTCTTAAAGCCCCCGGACAGCACAAACCCCGGCCACAGGCCGGGGTTTGTGCGACACCCTCAAGCGCGGGCCTTTTCTGGTAGCTCCCCGGGTTGGACTCGAACCAACAACCCTTCGGTTAACAGCCGAATGCTCTGCCAATTGAGCTACCGGGGATCGTGCGGCTTGGGCATGGTAGCGGGTTGCGCGCGGAAGCGGTCGGCACTGCGATAGATTCAGCATAGATGCAAGCTGTCGAGCAACGGGGCCCGACCCGCCGCGCGTGGCTGGTGTGGGGCGTCGGGGCGGCGCTCTACTTCACCGCGGTCTTCCACCGCATGGCGCTCGGCGTCGCCGGGCTGCGCGCCGAGCAGCGGCTCGGCTTCGAGCACGAGGTGCTCGCCAGCTTCACGGCGCTGCAGTTCCTGATCTACCTGCTGATGCAGATCCCGGCCGGGCTGGCCGCCGACCGGATCGGCCCGCGCCGCACGCTCGCCGCCGGCCTGATCGCGATCGCCGCCGGCGAGCTCGTCTTCGCGCTCGCCCAGAGCGTGCCGCCGGCGATCGCCGGACGGGCGCTGATCGGCTGCGGCGACGCGCTGATCCTGATCAACGTCCTGCGCCTGGCGCAGTCGTGGTTCCCGCCGCGGATGGGCTCGCTGCTGGCGGCGCTGACCGGCGTCGTCGGCGCGCTCGGGCAGCTGCTCGGGACGATCCCGCTGCAGCTCGCGCTCGACCACCTTGGCTGGACCGCGACCTTCGCCGGCAGCAGCGTCGCGACGCTCGCGCTGGCGGCCGTCGCCTTCTCCGTCATCCGCGATCGGCCGCCCGGCGTCCCCGCGCCGGACGCGAGCGCCCACGCCCCGATCGGCGCGACGCTGAGGGCCGCGTGGGCGCGCCCCGGCACCCGCCACGGCTTCTGGGCCCATCTCGGCCTGATGGGCCCCTTCCAGGTCGTCAGCGCGCTGTGGGGCGCCCCGTTCCTGATCGAGGGCCAGCAGTTCGACGAGCGCGCCGCCGCCGCGTACCTGCTCGTGCTCTCCGCCGGCATGGCCGTCGCGGGACCGCTCGTCGGCCACCTCGCCGACCGCGGCGCCCGCGCGCAGAACCGCACGCTGCTGGCGCTCAACGCGCTGGTGCTCGGCACCTGGGCGACGATCCTGCTGTGGCCCCGCGTGGGCGACGTGCCCCATCCGCTGCTGCTCGCCGGCTTCGCGCTCTGCGGCGCCGGCGCGGCCGGCGGCATGGTCGCCTTCGACCTCGGCCGCCGCGAGAACCCGGCGGCGTCGGCCGGCGCCGCGACCGCGATCGTCAACTGCGGCGGATTCCTCGCCGGCATCGCCTCGCTCCAGCTCGCCGGCCTGCTGCTCGGCGCCGACCCCGACGCGGCCCGCTTCCGCGTCGCGCTGGCGCCGATGCTCTGCTTCTCGGCGCTCGCGCTGGCGCAGGCCGTCCGCTACACCCGCCTGCGCGAGCGCCGCGCGGCGGAGGCTGCGGCCGACGCCGCGCCGGCGCAGACGGAGCCTGCAGCCGCCGCGGCCAGCCCGTAGACTCGCGGACGATCGACCGACGCGGGGGAAGCGGATGACGAGGGGGAACGCGGCGTGCGGTTTCCGGCGCTCAAGCCACAGCAGCTGCTCGCCGTCCTGCGGCGCGAGCCGCTCGGCTACGAGATCGTGCGGCAGAAGGGGTCGCACCGGCGGCTCCGCTCGCGCAACGGCCACCCCGACATCGGCTTCTCGTTCCACGACGGCATTACGATCCCACCGGGCCTCGTGAAGAAGGTCCTTGTTGCAGATGTCGGGCTGAGCGAAGATGAGGCGAGGAAACTGCTCTGATGCGAACTGCGCAGCTGATCTACCACGCCGAGCCTGAGGGCTGGTGGGCCGCGTCGCCGGACCTGCCCGGCTACTCGGCGGTCGGCGCGAGCTTCGAGGAGGTGCGCGGCCTCGTGCGCGAGGGCGCGCCGTGGTGGGCGGAGGAGCAGCTCGAGCTGCGCCACCTCGTGCCCGGCCCGCGCTCGTGGTGGACCTCGCCGAGCGTCGGCCAGCGCACTCGCCTCGAGCTCGCGGCTCCCGGCCCCAATCCCGGACTGTCGATCCGCCCCAGCGGCGGTTTCCTGAAAGCGGCGTAAGAGAACATGGAAGCTGATCTCCTCCTCTGCGATCACGCGGAGGCCATCAACGGCAAGCTGTACATCATGGGCGCGGCCTGGAACATGCTCCAGGCGCCCAACCAGGCGATCTCGGTCGCGCTGGCGATCGTGGTGAAGGTCGGCTGGGACGAGGCCGACCAGAGCCACGAGCTGGTCGCCGAGTTGCTCGACGCCGACGGCGAGCGGATCGTCATGAACGGCGAGGCGGTCGCGCCGAGCGGCCGCTTCGAGCTCGGCCGCCCGGCCGGCGTCAAGCCCGGATCGACGCTCAACATGCCGCTCGCGTTCAACCTCAGCGGGCTCGTGCTCGGCGTCGGCCAGTACGAGTGGCGCCTCACGATCGACGGCGACACGGTCGCGCGCGCACCGTTCGCGGTGGTCGAGCCGTTCGGCGTCGCGTAGGCTCGCCCAGACGGCAGCAGGGCGACAGCGTCGATCCCGAGGAGGAGACCCGAGGTGAAGCTCTACGTGTGCTGGGGGACGTTCAACATCCCCGCCCGCAGACACCCGTGCCGTGACGCGCTCGACGCGCTGAAGGCGGCCGGCCACGACCCCGAGGTCGTGAAGGCATACGGGTTCGGCGGGTTCCCGAACGCGCTCAACGCCACCTCGGGGCGTCGCGAGGTGAAGCAGCTGACCGGCCAGTCGTGGGTCCCGGTGCTCGTCACCGACGAGGGCGAGGCGATCCACGACTCGGACAAGATCATCGCCTGGGCGGCCGCCCATCCCGCGGCCGACTCGGGCCGCGTCGGCGCCGCCGACGGCCACTGAGCCGCGGCGAGCGGGTGGGCGGGCGGGCGCGGATCGCGCGCCGCCCGCTCGCCCGCCGTCGCCCGCTCGCTCAGCGCTCGCCGCCCGCTCGCCAGCCCGCGCCGCGCGCCAGCCAACCGCTCAGCGCTGGCCGCCCGCTCAGCGCTCGCCCCGCGCCAGCTGCTCGACGAGGTCGGCAGCCCGGCCCGCGGCGTCGTGGGCGCGGCTCCAGGCCGCCAGCTCCGCGGCCCGCCGCGCCAGCGCCGGCTCCCCGAGCGCCCGCTCCACCGCGAGCCGCAGCGCCCGCGGGCCGGTGAAGCGCCACGGCAGCCGCACCCCGGCGCCGGCCCAGTCGAGCCGGGCGGCGTTCTCGCCCATGTCGCCGGCGACCGGGGTCGCGACGACCGGCGTCCCCGACGCCAGCGCCCGCACCATCGTCCCGTGGCCGACGTGGCAGACGACGAGCGCGCAGCGCGGCATCGTCTGCGCATAGGAGAGCCACTCGACCAGCCGCGTGTTGGCCGGCACCGCCGCCGGCCCCGGCAGCGGCCGGCGGTTCCACGTCGCCAGCACGCGGATCGGCAGCTCGCCGAGGCCGGCGAGCGCCGCGCGCAGCAGTCTGTGGTCCTGGTCCTGGGCGGTCGAGGGCGCGACGAGGACGAGCGGCTCGTCGCCCGGCGGCGGCTCGACCGGCTCGGTCGGCGGCTCCCACAGCAGCGGCCCGACGACGTGCGTGTGCTCGGGCCACGCGCGCGGATACTCCAGCTGCGGGAAGGTGGCGACGAGGCACAGACGCTCGCTGAGGCCGCCATGGACGCGCTCCACCGGCGCCAGCCCGAGCTGCGCGCGCGTCTCGTTCAGCTCGCGCTGCCCGTAGCGCAGCCCCTTCTCGACGAGCGGGTCGAGCCGGCGCCACAGCGCGCGCCCGGCGGCCGTCCGCGGCCAGCGGGCGCCGAACGAGTACGGGGCGGCGCCGGCGGGCGGCGCGGGGTGGACGTGCGGGATCAGCGTCGCGACCGGCACGCCCTCCAGCTCGCCGGCGAGCGCGGGGGCGAGCGTGAGGATGTCGGCGACGACCGCGTCGGGCCGCGCCCGCGCGACCGCCGGACGGGTCACCTCGACCGCTCTGACGACCGCCTCGTACATCGTCATCGGCCGCTCCATCGTCGGGAAGACCGCGTACTCCGGAGCGGCGGCGAAGCGCATCCCGCCGGCCTCGACGTGGTCGCGCCAGCGCGACCACGTCTCCAGCGTCACGTCGTGGCCGCGGCGCGCCAGCTCGCTCCCCAGCGCGAGCATCGGGAAGGCGTGGCCGGGATCGCCGAAGGCGCCGAGGAAGAGCCGCAGCGGGGACCGCCGCGTCGCACCGCCAAGCGGTGCAGAAACTGCGTAGGTTTGATGAGGTTTAATGACGTTCGTCACGGATGACCGGCACGGATGACCGAAGACAACGGGGCCCTATGCGCGAAGAGGCCACTGAGCGGCCGCGAGGATACGAGCAGACCATGCCGCCAGGCGCAGCCGCGCCGGCAGCACCTGCCTCGGCGCGCCCGCCGACGCGGGCGCAGCGCCCGGCGCCGCGCGGCATGCGAAGGGTCCGGGGCGCGATCGCGGCATGCGCGATCGCGTTGGCGCTGCCGCTCGCGATCGCCGTCGCCGATCTGCCGGCCACCTGGTGGATCGCCGGCGCCGTCGTCGCCGCGCTCGCCGGCGCCGCGGGCGTCTTCGCGCTGGTGCGCGCGCTCTCGGGCCTCCGCGACGAGCATGCCCAGCTGGCCCAGCGCGAGGCCGACGCGCTGAGGATGGCCGAGCTCGACGAGCTGACCGGCCTGGGCAACTACCGCATGTTCTCGCGGCAGCTGGCGGCCGAGGTCGCGCGCTCGCGCCGCCACGACGATCCCTTCTCGCTCGTCCTGCTCGACCTCGACGGCTTCAAGGCGATCAACGACGAGCTCGGCCACCTCGCCGGCGACGACGCGCTGCGCCACGTCGCCGCCGCGCTGCGCGAGACGCTGCGCGAGGAGGACGTCTGCTGCCGCCAGGGCGGCGACGAGTTCGCCGTCATCGCCGTGCGCGCCGGCGCGCAGGAGGCGAGCGAGCTGGCCGAGCGGCTGGTGCGCGCGATCGAGCAGATCCCGTTCGGCGTCAACGGCGAGCGGCGGCTCGGAGCCGGGGCCGGCTGGGCGACCTTCGGCGAGCCGGCGCGCAGCGCCGACGAGCTGATCCTCCACGCCGACGCCGCCCTGCGCAGCGCCAAGCGCGAGACCGGCGGCGCCAGGTCGCCCGACCGCCCGCGGCCGAGCGGCCGACGCCCGGCCGCCGGCCGCCTCGGCCGCGGCGAGACGGCGCGCCTCGCGCTGCTGTCGGGCCTCGCGCGTGCGCTCGCCGGCGCGCGCGACGAGCGGACGCTCGCCGACACGACCGTCGCCTTCCTCACCGGCGCCTTCGACTCCATAGGCTCCGCCGCGCTGGCGCTCTGGCCGCACGCCGACCCGACGCACGCCGCGACGCTGTCGCCGCGCCTGGTCGTGCTCGGCTCCGGCGGCGAGCCCGACGACGCCGGCGGCGTGCTCGCCGCGCGCGCGAGCGTCCGCCGCGCGCTCGCCGCCGCCGGCCCGGCGGTCGTCGAGGACGATCCGCGCCTGCCGTGGCTCGACGGCGCGCCGGTCCGCAGCGAGCTGGCGGTCGCGGTCCCCGACGGCGACGGGACGTGGGGCTGCCTGCTGATCGCGTGCGACCGCCCGCGCGCCTACGGGATCGTCGAGCGGGCGCTCGCGGAGGCGATCGCCCAGCAGCTCGGCCGCGCGCTGTCGTGCCGGCGGCTGCTCGACAAGCTGAGCGTCTCGGGCTTCGGCGAGCTGTACCGGATCGCCGCCGACGCGGACGCGGAGAGGGCCGGAGCGGCGCGCTCCGGCGTCCCGGGGGAGGACGCCGAGCAGTGGCGCCTCGCCGACCTCGCCTGGCGCGTCGGCCGGGCGCTGGAGCTCGACGACGACGAGCGCCGCGCGCTCTACCTCGCCGCGCTGTTCCACAACGTCGGCACCGTCGGCGTGCCGGCGGCGCTGCTCGCCCATCCCGGCGAGCTGCACGACGACGAGCGGGCGATCCTGCGCGAGCATCCGCTGATAGGCGAGCGGATGCTGCGGGCGCTGCCGCTGCTGCGCGACGCGGCGCCGATCGTCCGCCACGAGCACGAGCGCTGGGACGGCGCCGGCTACCCCGACGGGCTCTCCGGCGACGAGATCCCGCTGGAGGCGCGGATCCTGCTCGCCTGCGACGTCTACGTCTCGATGACCTCGCCACGGCCGTGGCGGCCGCCGCGCACCGCCGAGGCGGCCCGCGCCGAGCTGCGGCGCGTCTCCGGCGCGCAGCTCGACCCGCGCGTCGTCGACGCGCTGCTGGCGCTGCTCGACGGCGACCTCGGCGACGACGGCGCGCCGGACGACGACGAGCGCAGCGCCCAGCCGGCCGGCGTCTGAGGACGGCCGCGGGCCGGCGGTCTCCGACCCGCTCAGAGCGGATCGCCGGGGCGCTCGAAGATGATCTCGGGCACGAGGCAGGCGGGGGAGAGCTTCAACAGCATCCGCACCGCCTCCGCGATGTCACGCGTCGTGATCATCGCCTCGGCGGCGACCCCGCCGGCCTTCGCGAAGTCGGTCATCGGCGTGTCGACGAACGCGGGGCAGAGAGCGGTCGAGCGGATCCCCTCGGTCGCCAGCTCCTTGTTCATCGCCTCGGTGAAGCCGACGACGGCCGCCTTCGTCGCCGAGTAGACCGACAGCCACGGCTGGCCGCGCTTGCCGGAGATCGACGCCGTGTTGACGACCAGCGCGCCGCGATGCTCGGCGGCCGCTGCGCGCAGCAGCCCGACGCACTCGCGGTAGAACAGCACGAGCGAGCGGACGTTGACGTCGAGCTGCATGTCGAGCCGCTTCGTCTCGATCTCGGCGACCGGCGCGCCGATTCCGACGCCGGCGTTGTTGACGAGCAGGTCGAGCCGGCCGTAGCGCTGCTCGTGCGCGGCGACGACCGCCTTGACCGCCTCCTCCTTGGAGAGCGCGGCGGCGACCTCCTGGACCTCGAGGCCCTTGGCGCGCAGCCCGTCGGCGGCGGCGGTCAGCTTCTCGGGACGGCGGGCGGCGAGCGTCAGCGCGTAGCCCTCCTCGCCGAGCATGCGGGCGATCTCCAGCCCGATCCCGCTCGAAGCCCCCGTCACGATCGCCGCGCGCTGCGCCATCTCACCCTCCGGTCATCCGCTCGTGGAGCGGGGCCGCGCCCCGCGGCGCGTATCCAATCACTCGCGCGACGGCCGGCTCCCCGCTTGCCGCCGCCCCAATACGCTTCGCCGATGCGACAGCGTCGTTTCGGGACCCCTGAGCTGGCCGTCGTCGCCGTGCTCGCGCTGCTCGTCGCCGGTGCCCTGCTGCTCGGCGGCGGGAAGGCGGAGCCGACGCGGACCGTCGTCAGCCCGGAGCGCCTGGCGCGCGTCGAGCGCGGCGTCGAGCAGATCCGCGGCCTGCGCTTCAAGCGGCCGGTCAGCGTCGAGGTGATGACGGCCGACGAGGCGCGCGCCTACGCGGAGCGGGAGACCGACGGTGACGCGCGACAGGCGGTCGCGACCGGGGGCGAGCTGATGATGCTGCTCGGGCTCGTCGAGCCCGGCTACGACTTCGACTCGCTCGCGGCCGACCTCTTCGGCGAGCAGGTCGCCGGCTTCTACGACCCGGTGGAGGAGCGGCTCGTGCTCGTCGAGGGGGTCGGGATCGACGACGGGACGCTCGCGCACGAGCTGACCCACGCGCTCGAGGACCAGCACTACGACCTCGAGCGCCTCGGCGATGCCGACGGCGTCGTCTACGACGGCGACGGCGCCGTCGGCGAGTCGGGCCTGGTCGAGGGGACGGCGATGCTGGTGATGACGCGCTACCTCGAGCGCAATCCCGGTGCGGTGTCGTTCGGCGAGGCGTTCGGGCAGCTGCTGAGCGCGAGCGCCGCGAGACCGCTGCCGGAGGCGATCATGCGCTCGCTGACCTTCCCGTACCTCGCCGGCGAGCGGTTCGTCCGGCGGCTGTACGGGACGACCGGCGACTGGAGACTGGTCGACGTCGCCCTGCGCGACCGCCCGCCGGCCTCCTCGGCGGAGCTGCTCGACGCCGACCGCTGGCTGCGCGCCGTCCGTCCCGAGCGCGTGCCGGTCCCGGCCGCCGACGCGCCGGGCGCCGGTTGGCGCCGCATCTCCCAGTCGACCTTCGGCGAGAACGATCTGCGCGAGCTGCTGCGCGACCCGCTCGACGAGCGCCCCGCGGGGCGACTCGCCGCCGGCTGGGCCGGCGGGACGGTCGTGCTGTGGCGCCGCGGGCCCCTGCCGGCGGCCGACTGCGCCGCGCCGTGCCGCGCCCGCGACGCCCTCGCGCTGCGCCTGCGGCTCGACTCGGCGCGTGCGGCGCGCCGGCTGCGTTCGGCGTTGGAGACGTGGATCGCGGTGACGCTCGACGGCGCCGGTGTCGACGCCGACGAGGTGATCTCCCGTGTCGGCCAGGACGGCCTCGTGCAGGTCGGCGGCAGCGGCCGCGAGGTCCGCGTCGCGATGGCGCCCGACGCGGCCGTGCTGGAGCGGCTGCTGCGCTGAGGCTGGAGGCGATCTGGCGGGTTCGCCTCCACCGCGGCGCACGGCTCTGGTAGCGTCGACTCCGCAGCGGCCCAGTAGCTCAGTTGGTTAGAGCAGCGGACTCATAATCCGTTGGTCCCAGGTTCGAGTCCTGGCTGGGCCATCTCGAGAAGCCCCGCGCCGCGGGGCTTCTCGCTTTGCCGCCCGGCGCTGCCCGCTTACGAGCGCCCTGGCGCTCCGCCGCGCCAACTAGGATGGCCGGAACGTCGCGAAGGACCGAACGGAGGCCGGTGCATGACGGCTCGCTGGACCATATTCCGCTGTTCGGCGCGACTCACGCTCGCAGCGGCCGCCGTGCTGCTCGCGGGCGTCGGCGCCGTCGCGCCGGCGGCCGCCGCACCGCCGCCGCGCGACGTCGGCACGACGCGCGCGATCAGCGCACAGTGGTTCGAGAGCTACGCCGGCCAGTTCCTCGTCGTCAAGGCGCGCGACACCGCGGCGACCGAGCTGTCGGCGGAGTGGTTCGCTGATGGTGTCGAGGCGCCGCAGGGGACGGCGGCGCTCGTGCGCAGCGAGGACGGCGGCGTCTACCTCCACGACAGCGTGCTCGTCCCGGTCGCCGGCCGGCCCGACCACGTCGTCGTCAGACGCGACGCCGACAACTGGAGCCGCATCGCGGTGACCGATTGGGCGACGCCGTCGCCGGCGCCCCCGCCGGGCTACCGGTCCGACTTCCAGACCGGCTACCTCGATCCCGACGACGCGGCCGATCGGGTCGCGGACCTCGCGAGCGAGTTCCCGAGCATCGCGGAGCGCCTGACGCTGCCGATGCAGACGGACGGCTACCAGCGCCGCTCGCAGATGATCCTTGGCACCGACCCGAACGGGACGCTCGCTGCGGTCAGCGCGGCCGACGCCGCTCGGGCGGTCGTGCTGACCTCCGTCGCGGTCGGCCAGTCCGGCGGCGACGACGTCAGCGTGCGGCTCCTGCATCCCGCGGCCGCGAACGCGCCGCTGTCGGTGAGCACCGCCGGCGACGCGATCACCGTCTCGCTCGCGACCGACGGCGCCGGAGCCGTCACGAGCACGGCGGCGCAGGTGACCGGGCTGCTCAACGCCTCAGGGAGCGCGGCCGCGCTCGTGAGCGCCGCCACCTACCGCGGCAACGCCGGTGCCGGGATCGTCGCGCCGACGTCCGGCTTCGTCGCGCTGACGGACGCGCTCCACGCGCCGGCGACGGTGGCGCGCGGCCCCCGGCAGATGGCCGCCCTGCGGATCGGCGGCGTCCGCGACGGCTCGCGGCCCGGCGTCCTGGTGACCGCCGGGTTCGGCGGCGACGAGCGGGTGACGCCGCTCGTCGCGCTCGAGCTCGCGGAGCGGCTGCTGCGCAACTACGGGACGGACGCGGAGACGACCGCGCTCGTCGATGCGCTCGACATCTTCATCGTGCCCGCCGCCAACCCGGACGGCGCGCTCTACTCCTTCTACGACAGCACCGGGCAACGCCGCAACATGCGCTCGCACTGCGCGCCCGGCGGCCTGACCGACCCCGCCGCGCGCGGCCAGTGGGGCGTCGCGATCGACCGCAACTTCACGGTCGGGTCGCTCTTCGACGGCTTCGCGGGCGCGGCGACCAGCTGCACGAGCGACCTGTTCTCGGGCCCCTTCGAGGCCTCCGAGCCCGAGACCCGCAACCTGCTGTGGCTGCTCTCGACGTTCCCGAACATCCGCTTCGCCGCGGACGTGCGCGCCTCCGGCGGCACCGTGACGTGGTCGCCGGGAGCGTACGCGTCCTCCGGGCGCGTGACGCTGCCGCGGCCGCCTTGGCTGACGCAGCGGTATCTCGACGACCTCGCCGGCAGGATCGCGTCCCGCGTCGCGCGCTCGCGCGGCACGGCGCTCGTGCCGACCGACGTCGGCGCGGCGACGGAGGTGCTCGGCTCGCGCGCCGGCAACCTGGTCGACGAGGCCCACTACGCCCACGGGGTGCTCGCGCTCGGGATCGAGGTCGGCGTCGACCGCATGGACGCCTCCGGCAGGCGCACGCCGGTCGGCCGGATCCCCGCCTTCACGACGGAGGGCGGCCCGCAGGCGCAGGAGTTCGCCGACGGCCTCATCGCCGTGCTCGAGGCGGCGCGCGCCTATGCGGACGACACGGCGCCGCCGGACGTCACGACCACGCCCGGCCCGCACAGCTCGCCCGACCCGATCGAGGTGCGCTTCCGCTCCGACGAGCCGGCGGCGATCCACTACACGCTCGACGGCTCGACGCCGACGCTCGCCTCGCCGCAGTACGCCCCGACCGGGCCGTTCGATCCGGTCGCGCCGCTGCGCATCGACTCGTCGACGACGCTCAAGTGGATCGCGGTCGACATCCGCGGCAACGTCTCCGCGGTTCGCAGCGCCACGTACGAGCTGCGCGGCCGCGACACCCCGCCGGAGAGCCCGCCGGTCGAGTCGCCGCCGGCCGATCCGCCGCACGTCGACCCGCCGCTCGAGCCGTTCCGGGCGCCGCTCGCGATCGCCGCGCTCGAGCCGAGCGCGCGCTGCGTCGGCTCGCGACGCGGAGCCGCACGCGACGTCCGCGTCCGCGTCACGCTCAGCGAGCCGGCGCGCGTCACGCTGCGCCTGCAGCGCCGCGTGCCGCCGGGGCGGCTCTTCCGCTTCTGCCCGCGACCGGGGCCCGCGAGCGGCCCCGCCCGCTACGTGAACCGCATCCCGACCGGCTCGCCGAGACCGCAGCGACGGTCGAGACGCGCCGGCAGAGCACCGCGTGCGGTCGGGAGCGCGACGCGGCGAGGGCGGACGCGTACCGTCAGCCGGACGCTCTCGCGAGGAGCGGGCGAGCACCGCATCGCGCTGCTGCGCACGCTCCGCGCGGGCTCGCTCGCGCCCGGCCGCTACCGCGTGGTGCTCGAGGCGACGACCGCCGACGGGCGCCGCTCGAACCTGGCGATCGTCTACCTGCGCGTGCTCGCCCGCTGATCGGAGCGGGCACGCCTCCACCGCCGCGCCGGCCCGTGCGACGGTCGGGCGCACGCCGTGCCGGCGAAGGTTCGCCGCGCCGCGTCGGCGCCGCTCAGGAGTCGCCGTCGCCGGCGGGCGCCGACTCGGCGCGCTCCTGCGCCTTGCGCGCCTCGTTGGCCCGCACGGCCTCCGCGGCCGCCTCGTGGCCGACGAACGGCACCAGCGCGCAGTAGACGAGCTCGGGGAGCATCTCGAGCAGCTCGCCGGCCGCGTCGCGCAGCAGGCGCGTGTAGATGATCTCGTAGATGCCGCCGACGACTATGTCGGCCGCGAGCTCGGGCACGACCACGCCGTTGGGCGCCTCGGCGCGGCCGGGCTCGAGGAACTCGACGAAGACGCGCATCGCGGCGTCGCGCCGGCCGCGCGCCTCCGGGCCGGCGGCGACGACCTCGACGATGCACATGCGCGCGAAGGCGGGCTCGTCGACGAGGTACTGGATGAACGCCTCCAGGCCCTCGTAGACCCTCCGCGTCCACTCGCTGCCGCCGCCCTCGTACGCCTTCCCGACGCCGGCGAGCATCTGCTCGACGACGGTGTCGTAGGCGGCGAGGAAGCACTCCTCCTTGTCGGTGAAGTGCTCGTAGAAGGTGCGGCGCGAGAGGCGCGCGCGGGCGATGATGTCGGCAACGGTGGTGGTCGCGTACCCCTGCTCGGCGACCGCCTCCGCCACGGCCAGCAGCATCCGTTCGCGCTGATTGTGGACGATGAACCGCCGAGGCAGGCCGTGACGGCCGCGCGGCAGGCGTTGAGGAGACCGATCCGATCCTGCGGGCACCTGGCGACCATAGACACGCTCAGAAAACATCTATGTCCTCGCTGATCATCCGGGTTCCGGTGCTATTTGCAGTCCCTCGCGCGGCGCGCCGATCCGGCGTGCGACGCCGGCTCGGACGGCGGTCGCGCGGGCGACGCCCAGGTACGGGGCGAGCCACACGTACATGATGTCGGGCAGAAGCTGGGGGAGACGAGCGGTGTCGCGTTCGAGGATCCGCGCGTAGATCACCTCGTAGATGCCGCCCACGACGACCTCGGTCATCAGCGGCGGCACGTCGGCGGCGGCGTCGTCGACGCGCCCCTGCTCGAGGAAGAGCGCGAACCGCCGCATCGCGTCGTCGCGCCGCGCGAGCGCGCGGGGACCGGCGGCGAGCACCTCGACGACGCACAGCCAGGCCAGATCGGGCTCCGCGGCCGCGAAGCCGAGGAAGGCGGCGAAGCCGGCCTCGAACGCCTCCTGCCGCGTGCGCTCCGCGTCAGCCGCGGCGCGCACACGCGCGACGACGCGGTCGACGGCCGCGTCGTAGGCCGCGAGGAAGCACTCCTCCTTGTTGGCGAAGTGCTCGTAGAAGCTGTTGCGCGAGACGCCGGCGGCCGCGACGACCTTGCTGACCGACGCGGCGCCGTAGCCCTCCTCGCTGACGACGTGGGCCATCGCGGCGATCAGGCGGTCGCGCCGGGTGCGCACCGGAAAGGCGGCCGTCACGGTCGATGGCGCCGGAGCCAGGTCGATCTGCTGCTGCCCCACGCAGCGACACTAGCCGCTGAGAAGCCCGTTGACAACAGAAGACGGACACGTTTATAGTTTTTATGCGCGAGGACGGCACGGGGCCGCGCAATCCGGCGGAATTGCTGGGCTTTCGTGGTGCTAGGGGACAGCGCCGAGAGCCCACCGGATCCGACCCGGACCGCCCTCGCGCGGCAGGACGACATGGTGTATCCGCGCGGCGGAGTCGTGCGGGCGGCTCACTGCTCGACGCCTCTCGTTCGAGCGTTGTCCGCCCGCAGGGTTCCCTCCCCCGGGAACACCCGGGCGCAGGGCTACGTGCCAGCCTTGCGCTCGACGCGGCCGGGGCGTGCGGATGGGATCCGCCCCGGCCGCGTCATCTTCCGCCTCGCCAGAGCGTCCGGTCCGGGCGCGCTCGCGCCGCGCACCCGCCCGCGAACCGCCCCCGCCGATCGCGAACGCGAAACGGCACGGCGTTCGCCGTGCCGTTGCACCGTCGTCGATCTCGACCGTGCGCGCTCAGAGACGCGCGAGGGCGGCGGCGCGGATCTCGGCGGGCTCGCCGATCCGTCCGTCGAGGTGGGTGCGACGGAGCATGCCGATCAGACGGCCCTCCTCCGTCACCGGAGCGCTGTCGAGGTCGCGCTCGATCATCGTCGTCCACGCCTCCGAGATCGGAGCGTTGGCGTCGACGACGGAGACGCCGTCGGCGAGCAGGCCGACGCGGATCGCGTCGGGGTCCCGCCGCTCGGCGACGATGCGGACGACGTCACGCTCGGACAGCATCCCGACGACGTTGCGGTCGTCGCCGCAGACCGGCAGCGCGTCGACGCCGAACGCGGCAAGCTTGCGCGCGCCCTCGAGCACGGTCTCGTACTCGCTGACGCACTCTCCGACTCCGGTCACGAACTCCCGTGCCGTCTTGCACATACTGCTCCTCCTAAGTTGCGCCCCCCAATCGGTTGCATTGCGTGCACGGCGTGCGACCGTCGCTGTGCGTGAAAGTCCCCGGTTCCACGCGCGGTCAGCTCGCCGTCGGCGGTTCGATGGTAGACGCGACCTCCTCGGAGTCGGCGGATGGGATGCACATCAGCTTCTCAGCCTGGACGCGCGCGTTCAAGTGGCAACCGTCGCAAGCGCACCTCCGAACGGAGCGCTGGGGCCGCGCGGGGCGTCAGGGCTGGGGGCTGACGATCGTCAGCTCGGCGATCGCCGCCTGCTGCGTCTCCGGCGGCAGGGCGGTCACCCACACCAGCACGTAGCGGAATCTCTGCCCGCCGAGCGAGAACGTCGTGTCCCTGCCCGCGCCCTCCTTGGAGCCAAGGTGGGTCCAACCGGTGCCGGTGACCGATCTCGGCGGCCCGCTCTTGGCGCCGTAGAGCTCGAACGAGAGGCCGGGGGTGGTCGTCGAGACGATCGCCTTGGTCAATCTCTCCTGGCCGGCCAGGTCGACGACGAGGCCGGCCTGGGGCGCGGGCACCGCGGGATCGGGCGACAGCGGCGTCTTCCACGCCGTCCTTCTCGACCCGTCGACCGCGAGGCTGGGATCGCCGGGGTCGACGCTGTCGCCGAGGTCGCCGTAGACCGACGTCGCCGCGGCGAGCGCGACGTTGGTCGGGTGCAGTCTCGGTCTCGGAGCTCTTCTTCTCGTTCTTCTGCCGGCGTCGGGGTCGTCCTCGACGCTCCCGTCGCCGTCGTCGCCCGTGTCGACGTCACCCGCGTCCTCGTCGGGCGGCGGCGGGTTCTCCGTCGAGGTGTCGATGTCGTCGGAGAGGTCCGGGATCGTGTCGTCGGGCGGCAGCCCGGCGTCGGGGGAGCCGCCGCCTCCTCCGCCGCTCCCGCCCGTGTCGGGCAGGTCGAAGTCGTCGGCGGTGTCGGGCAGCGTGTCGTCGGGCGGCGTGACGTCGGCAGGCGGCGGCATGGTGGCGTCGGCCGGCGGCGGCGTGACCGGGGGAGGGGTCTGCGCGATCGTCGTCGGGGGCGGCGGCGGCTGCTTGCCGTCCTGCAGGAGCGTGAAGCCGGCGGCCGACGCGGCGCCGACCAGCACCGTCAGCGTCGTCGCGATGCCGACGACCGGCCGCATCCCCGAGCGCTTCCTCTGCGGCAGCTCCGCGCCGCACTCCAGGCACCAGCGCTGGCCCGGCTCGGCCGGCGCCGAGCAGTTCGGGCAGAGATGCGCCGGAGCGGGCTCGCCGGTCGCGTCGGCGGGCTGCTCCGAGGGCGGCTCAGGCGCGGAGTCCATCTCCGACACGGTACCCGATCGGATCTGCGTGCTCGCCGCAAGCGACCCCTCGGCGCGCCGCGGCCGAACGCTCCGATAAGCTCCTGCACGTGCTCACTTTCGCCTCCGTCGCGACCGAGTTCACGGTCGCGCTGCTCATCACGTTCCTCGGCATCGGGGTCGTCGCCAACGTCCTGATCGGCTACGCCGTCGCGCAGGTCGTCGGTGAGCGCTCGCAGAACGCCGAGGTGCGCAACGCGAGCTTCGACTGACCGCACGCCGGCGGCCCCTCCGTCGGCGACTGCTCGCATCGACGCTTCGCACGACGGGCGCCGCGACGGCGCCCGTTCGCGTCTCCGGCCGCGCTCAGAACGGCAGCGTGTCGGCGATCTCGGCGAGCGTCGGCGCGTTCGCGTCGCGCTCGGAGACGATCGGCTCCACCTCTGACGGCCACTCGATCCCGATCGCCGGGTCGTCGTAGGCGATGCCGGCCTCGGTCGCGGGGTCGTAGTAGTTGGAGCACTTGTAGGCGACGTCCGCGATCTCGCTCGTCACGCAGAAGCCGTGGGCGAAGCCGACCGGGACGAACAGCTGGCGCATCGACTCGTCGTCGAGCTCGAACGCCTCCCACTGCCCGAACGTCGGCGAGCCGCGCCGCAGGTCGACGACCACGTCGACGATCGCGCCGCGCGCGCAGCGGACCAGCTTCGCCTGTCCCGGCGCCGTCTGGAAGTGCATGCCGCGCAGCGTCCCGCGCCGCGAGCGCGAGTGGTTGTCCTGCACGAAGTCGACGTCGATCCCGGCAGCCGACCAGGCGTCGGCGCGGAAGGTCTCCGCGAAGAATCCGCGGTGGTCGCCGAAGACCCGAGGCTCGACCAGGACGAGGCCGTCGATGCGCGTGGCGAGAGTTCTCATCGGTCGCGCAGCTTAGAGAACCCGCCGCCGTGCGCGCCGGGCGCCCGGCGCGCCGCCGACGTGACGTGAAGGAGAGGCCGGGGCGGGCGTCGAAAGCTTCGCTGCCCATGAAGCGAGCCACCGCCACGACTCCCACCGCGCCGACGCCCCCGCACGGGCACCAGGCGCTCTCCGACTACATCACCGCCCGCTTCGACGAGTTCTCGCGGTCGCAGAAGGACGTCGCGCAGTACATCGTCGACCACCTCGACGAGGCCGCCTTCCAGACGGCGGAGGAGCTCGCACGACGGGCGTCGACGTCGTCGAGCACCGTCGTGCGCTTCTCGCAGGCGCTCGGCTTCGAGGGCTTCCCCGAGCTGCAGCAGGCGGCCCGCGACGAGTACCGCCGCCGACCGGCGCCGGGCGCCGCGCCCGACGCCGCCGCGGCCGGTCCGCTCTTCTCGCTCGACCAGACCGAGTACGAGACCGCGCTCGCGACCGACCACGTCAACGTGGAGGAGACGGCGCGCAAGCTGTCGCGCAGCGAGGTCGAGGCGGCGATCGAGGCGATCGCGACCGCGCAGAAGGTGCTGATCGCGGGAACGGACCAGATGGCCTTCTTCGCCAGCTATCTCAGGCATCTGCTGTCGCTGCTCGACATCCGCGCCGAGGTCGTCGCGAGCCCGTCGCAGGAGGCGCTCGGCCGCCTCTCCCGGATCGACGAGGAGACGCTCGTCATCGGCCTCTCCGCCGGCCGCCCGCATCCGCTGATCGCGCGCACGATGAAGCTCGCGCGCCACCGCAGAGCGCAGACGATCGCGATCACCGACGCGACCCTGTCGGAGATCGCCCGCCTCGCGCGCGTGCGGCTCTACTACTCCTCCAACAGCCCGGCCTACGTGCGCTCGCACGCCGCGCTGCTGTCGCTGATCCAGGCGCTCGCGTACGGCGTCTACTCGCGCGACGCGCAGCAGTACGACATGCGCATCAAGGCCTACCGCCTGAAGTAGCCCGGCGAGCGGGGAGCGCGCCGGCGCTCACCGCTCGGAGACGTAGAGCCCCTGCAGCGAGCGCCCGAGCCGGCCGTCGGCGTCGAAGATGACGCTCTCGGCGACGCCGGCGCCGCTGTCGCCGACGCGCGTCGTCGCGTCGAGCGCGACCCACTCGCCGGCCGGCAGCCGCTCGACGTAGACGGTCAGGTCGGGGTTGATGAAGACGTGGGTCGACCACGGCACCGCCGAGCTGATCCCGTTGCCGAAGTCCGCCGCAGCCGCCAGGCGCTGCAGCGGCGTCGTCGGCTCGCCGGCGACGAGCGGACGGCGCAGCCGGAACCACGCCACCGCGGGGCCGGTCTCGTCGAAGGCGCCGCGCGCCATCCGCACCTCCATCCCGTCGCGCGCGAACATCGTCGGCCCCGCGTCGAAGAGCGCCATCCTGACGGGGCCGCTGCGCTCGGGCCCGGGCACGTCGGGCAGCTCGCCGTCGCGCGCCGGGGAGGGCACCACCGCGCGCCGGACGCGCAGCGCGACCGCGCGGCAGACGACCGTCTCGGTCTCCTCCGCGTGCAGCAGCGCCTCGACCAGCTGGACGCGGCCGCCGGGGCGGGCGATCCGCGTCTCGACCCGCAGCGGCGACAGCGGCACCGGCCGTATGAACTCGAAGGTCAGCCGCAGGACGCCCATCGGGACGTCGCTCGGCACCCGCTCCAGCGCGCCGGCGAGCAGCGCGGCCGGGGCGCCGCCGTGCTGGGCCGCGGGATCCCACGGGCCGCGCGCGAGCTCGGTCGGCTGGAACCGGTCGGCGCCGGCCGGGAGGAAGATCGCTTCGTGATCCGTCACGCCTCGCGATGCTAGCCGCCCACGCGGAGGGCCGGGAGGCCTCCCGGCCGCGCGCGGTGCTCCATCGCGGTGCGTCACGGCGTCCGCGATTGGACGTGAGCGGACTGCCTGTCGCGCCGGAGCGCAGCTATATTCCGAGCAATGCGCGACGAAGCAACTTTCACCGTCAAGGCCGGTCTGGCCGAGATGCTCAAGGGCGGCGTGATCATGGACGTGGTCACCCCGGAGCAGGCGAGAATCGCCGAGGCCGCCGGCGCCTGCGCCGTGATGGCGCTCGAGCGCGTCCCGGCAGACATCCGACGCGACGGCGGCGTCGCGCGCATGTCAGATCCCGAGATGATCAAGGGCATCCAGGAGGCCGTCACGATCCCCGTGATGGCGAAGGCGCGGATCGGCCACTTCGCCGAGGCGCAGGTGCTCGAGTCGCTCGAGATCGACTACATCGACGAGTCGGAGGTGCTGACGCCCGCCGACGAGGCCAACCACATCGACAAGTGGGGCTTCAAGGTCCCGTTCGTCTGCGGCGCGACCAACCTCGGCGAGGCGCTGCGGCGGATCGGCGAGGGCGCGGCGATGATCCGCTCCAAGGGCGAGGCCGGCACCGGCGACATCGTCGAGGCGGTCCGCCACATGCGCAAGATCAAGGGCGAGATCAAGCGCCTCCAGGGCCTCGACGACGCCGAGCTGGCGACCGCCGCCAAGGAGCTGCAGTCGCCGCTGGACCTCGTCCGCTCGGTCGCCGCGAACGGCAAGCTGCCGGTCGTCCTCTTCTGCGCCGGCGGCATCGCGACCCCGGCCGACGCCTCGCTGATGATGCAGCTCGGCGCCGAGGGCGTCTTCGTCGGCTCCGGCATCTTCAAGTCCGAGAACCCCGAGCACCGCGCGAAGGCGATCGTCGAGGCGACGACCCACTTCGCCGACGCCGAGCGCGTCGCCGCCGCCTCGACCGGCCTCGGCGCGCCGATGTTCAGCCTCGAGACCTCCAAGCTCGAGTCCGAGCAGCTGCTGTCGCAGCGCGGCTGGTAGCAGGCACCGAGATGCAGCCCGTCGTCGGCGTCCTGGCGCTCCAGGGCGCCTTCGCCGCGCACGCTCGCGTGCTGCGCGAGCTCGGGGCGGAGGCGCGCGAGGTGCGCGTGCCGGCCGACCTCGACGGCCTCGACGGGCTGATCATCCCCGGCGGCGAGTCGACGACGATGACGCTCGGGATCGAGCGGGAAGGGCTCGCGGAGCCGCTGCGGGCGCTCGCCGGAGCGGGCACGCCGATCTTCGGCACCTGCGCCGGCCTGATCGTGCTCGACCGCAACCACCTCGGCATCATGGACACGGTCGCCGAGCGCAACGCCTTCGGCCGGCAGGTCCACTCCTTCGAGGAGGACCTCACGATCGCGGGCGTCGACGGCCCGCCCGTCCGCGCGATCTTCATCCGCGCGCCGTGGGTCGCCGAGCACGGGGAGGAGGTCGAGGTGCTCGCCGCCGTCGACGGCCACCCGATCGCCGTCCAGCAGGGCAACTTCCTCGCGATCTCATTCCATCCCGAGCTGAGCGGCGAGCGCCGGCTGCACGAGCGCTTCCTCGCATTGGTCGCGCGCGCGGCCGCTGAGCGCGCCTCCTAGCCCGGATCGCCTAGACCGGCTGTCTGTCGCGGTCGCGCGCGTAGCGCCGGAAGGCGTGCTCGAAGGCGTCCCAGTCCCAGTCGCGCGGCGGGGGCTTGGGGCCGCGGCCGCCTCCGCCGCCGCCTCCGCCGTCGTCGTCCTCGTCGGTTCCCGGCGAGTCGCCGCGGCCGAGCCAGCCGGCCGCGCAGACGAGCTCGCTCGCGATCGCGAGCGCCAGCACGCCCGCGAGGATCGAGCCCGACGTCAGCGCGACCGCCGCGATCACGTAGCAGAGCAGTCCGACGACGAGCAGCGCGCCGCGGACGCGCAGGGCGACCTGTCTGGAGGGGGGAGGGGCGAGGTAGGCGAGCAGCAGCGAGCCGATCAGCAGCAGTCCGAGGATCAGCTTCAGCGACGTGCTCATGACAGGCGTCTACCCGATTCGCGACGCCCGTTCACCGTCTCTGCGACGAGCCCGGAGCGCGCTCACAGGATGTCCAGCTCGATCGCTTCCAGCCGCTCGCCGGAGCCGACCGCGTCGCGGCAGCGCTCGACCAGATCGCGCTCCAGCTCGAGATCGCCGCTGCGGCGATGGAACCGCGGCAGCTCGTCCTCGGCGCGGTCGAGCAGCTGCTCGGCGCGGGCCGGCGGCGCGCTGAGGGCGGCGATCGCGTACGCCCGCAGCCGCAGCCAAGGATGCTCCGCGAGCGGCAGCCGGTCGTGGACCTCGCCGACGATCGCGTTGACCTCCGCGGCGTCGGCGCCGCGCACGCGCGCCAGCTCGGCGAGCCCGAGCTGGGCGTGGATCCAGCCGATCACGTGGCCGTGGGCGAGGGCGGTCGCGCGCGCCCGTTGCAGATGGGCCGCGGCGCGCTCCTGCTCGCCGCGCCGCCGATGGGCCTCGCCGATCCCCAGGTCGCAGGCGATGCGGCCGTCGGCGTGGCGGTGGTCGCGCTCGCGCGCCATCCGGCCGAAGCGCGCGATCGCCTCGTCGAGCTCGCCGAGCGCGAGCACCGCGCGCGCCTCCGCGCGGCGGGCGGTCACGCGGATCCACGGATGGATCCCCGGCTCGCCCGCGCGCGCCGCCGCGGCGGCGGCGACCTCGAAGGCGCCCTCGAAGTCGCCGGCCAGGCGCAGCGCCTCCGACAGGATCACGCGCCCCCACAGCGGCAGCGCGGCGTGCGGGCGCTGGTCCGGGCGGCGGTTGGCCTCCTCGAGCTCCTCGAAGGCGCCGGCGTAGTCGCCCGAGCGCCGCAGCTGCTCGGCCCGCAGCCGGTGCAGCCCCGCGACCGAGAACCAGGCGCCGGCCCAGCCGTCGATCACGGCGCGGTCGAGCGGCGGAGGGGCGAGCGTCGCGCCCTCCAGCTCGAGCTCCTCCAGCTCGGCGAGCAGCAGCTCGCACAGCACGCCGGCGCCCGAGAGCGATCCCATCCACGTCAGCGTCAGCGCCCGTTCGGCGCCGGCCTGGACGGCGAGGTGGCGATCGCCGGAGGCGCGCGCCGCCTGCTCCAGCCGCGCCCACGCCGCGCAGGCGCTGACCGCCCGGCCGTAGGCACGGTCTCGCAGGGCCGCGACGAAGACGCCCGCGACCTCCCCACTGTTCAGCTCACCTTCCGCGACTTCCAGCAATGCGGTCGACATCGGCACCCCCAGTGCCCTCGCGGCCTCCCGTGCGCCTATCTTCACCGCGCGACGGCGCGGTGTCCAGTGAAAGGCGCGAATGTCCGTCGCGTCAGGCGCTCTTGCGCCGCGCCGCACGCCTGCGCTCGCCGCCGACGGCGGCTTCGGCGGCGGCCTCGGCCGGGCCGAGGAAGGGCGCCAGGGCGCAGTACATCAGCTGCTCCAGCAGCTCGGGGAGCTCTGCGGTCCGCTCCTGCAGCACGCGCGCGTAGACGATCTCGAAGATCGCGCCGACGATCGCCTCGGGCATCAGCGGCGGGATCCGCTCCGCGCCGTCGCGCTCGGCGGCGGCGTCGTAGCCGGGAGCGAGGAACTGCATGAACTCGCGCATCGCGGCGTCGCGCCTCTGCAGCGCCCGCGGACCGGCCGCGAGCACCTCGACGAAGCCCATTCTCGCCTCGTGCGGATGCTCGGCGAGCGCCGTCAGCCCCTGCTCGAGCACGCGCCGCAGCCGCTCGGTCCAGCTGCCCTCCTGCTCGTATGCGGCACGGCAGCCGTCGAGCGCCCGCTCGACGACGAGGTCGAACGCGGCGAGGAAGATGTCCTCGCGGTCGGAGAAGAACTCGTAGAAGGTCTTGCGCGAGACGCCCGCCTTCGCGATCACCGCGCTGACGGTCATGCCCGCGTAGCCCTCGGCGCCCGCTATCACGATCGCGGCGCCGAGCAGACGGGTCCGCTGCGAGTTCATGACGAACTCGCGCGAAAGCCCGTGGCGGCCGCTGGGAAGCTGGGCCGGCGTCCAGTCCATGTCCTGCTTTTTCACCTGACCCGCTGCACGATGAGTCGGTGCAAGTTAACACACGTCAGCCGACCGACTCGCCGACGCGACGGGCGATTGCGCCCACTTCGGTCACACCGTCGGACGCTCCATACCGAGCAGCATGAAGGTGTAATGAAGCATGTCGGCGTTCAGCTCGGGAAGGCGGTCGGCCTCGCCGCGGACGATGTGCGAGTAGAGCAGCTCGTAGATGCCGCCGACGATCGCCTGGGACACGAGCCCGGACGGCGGCGCGCCGGCGTCGCCGAGCTGCTCCCGGTGGTCCTGGATGAAGCCGACGAACAGCCTCAGCGTCTCGTCGCGGCGGGCGAGGCCGCGCGGGCCGGCGGCGAGCACCTCGACGATGCCCAGGCGCGCGAACGCCGGCTCCTCGGCCAGCACCTGCAGCAGCGCGTCGAGCCCGCGCTCGAGCCGCAGGTCGGGCTCGGGCGCCTCGGCGCACGCGCCGCGGACCCGCTCGAGCGCGACGGCGACGATCGCGTCGTAGGCCGCGAGGAAGCAGTCCTCCTTGTCGGAGAATCTCTCGTAGAAGGTGCGGCGCGAGACGCCCGCGATCTTCAGCACGTCGGCGACCGAGGTCGCGGCGTACCCCTGCGCGGCGACCGTCTGCGCCATCCCGTCGAGCAGGCGCTCCCGCTGCGTGACGGGCAGCATCGGGCGCGGTGCCGGCGCACCCTGGTCGTCAGGCTGATCTGCGGTCCTGGTTGGTCGCATGCAAAGCCACTCCGAATACGAGCGCGTTTACAATAGCCCACTCTTCATCCCGCCCGCAGGCGGAGCGCAGCGCGCCCGTCCGGGGCGGAGCGCGGCGACCGTGCCGTCGCCGACGCTGCGCTGATTGAACAGGAAACCTTCACCGGAGCGCCGTCTGCCAGCTCGGGAAGCCCGGCGCGACGGGGGCTCCGGCCCATCGGAGAACCGTCCAGGAGGTGGTGGACAGCCCGTTGGGAGTCATGTAGGTTCCCCTACGGAGCTGGTGTTCTCACCGGACCGCGACTTGGGGGTGCAAGCGCGGGCGCGGTGGGCTCGCGCATGCGCGAGGCCAGCATCGCGGAGAGCTGACGAGAGGGGATCAGTCGTGCAGCGATGCGAACCGTCGGGCATCAGACGCCGGCGCCAGTGGGCGCCGGACGCTCGCGGACTGGGGGTGATCGGCGACCGCTGGATGCTGCTGATCGTGCGCGAGCTCGCCTTCGGCCCCAAGCGCCTCTCCGAGCTGCAGCGCGCCTTCCCGGGACTCTCGACGGGCGCGCTCGAGCAGCGGCTCCATCGCATGACGACCGAGGGGGTGATCACGCGGGAGCGGTTCGCCGAGGTGCCGCCGCGGGTCGAGTTCGACCTCACCGACGCGGGCCGCGACCTCGTCGCGATCCTCGGCCCGGTCGTCCGCTGGGCGCTGCGCTGGGCGTGGACGCCGCCGAGCCCGGACGAGTGGGTCGACGTGACGGCGCTGTTCCGGCTCGCCGGCTGCGTCGTCGACGCGCCGGCCGGCGTCGATGCCGAGATCGAGCTGATCATCGAGGACGACGACGAGGTCGCGCTCGACCTCTACACGCTGGCGTTCAGCCACGGCGACGTCGTCGTGACGCACAGACCGGCGGCGCACGCCGACGCGGTGATCAAGGCGACGCCGCGGGCGTGGGCGCAGGCGTTCGGGCCGGACCGCTCGCGCGCCGGCCTGCGGATCGGCGGCGACGCCGAGCTCGCGGCGACGGTCCTGTCGAGCTTCGAGGTCGCGGGCGGCGTGACGTAGTTGCAGGAAGCGGCCGCGCGCGGGCCGCGATCGGGGGAACGGGGGAGAGAGGGGGCGCGACGGCGCGAGGGTTCGGGGGAGCCCTCGCGCCGCACCGCGGCCGGCCGCGCGGTGCGATACTCGGCCCCATGCGGATCGCGGTGGCGGCAGACGAGCGGACGGGGGTGGCCGAGGCCGTGCTGGAGGCGCTGCGCGCCCGCGGGCACGAGCCGGTCGCGCACGGCGCGCTCGCCGCCGGCGAGCGGGCCGACTGGGCGTGGGCGAGCGAGCGGGCGGCGCGCGACGTCGCCGACGGCCGGGCCGATCAGGCGGTCGTCTGCTGCTGGACCGGCACCGGCGCCTCGATCGCCGCCAACAAGGTCCGCGGGATCCGCGCCGCGCTCTGCGGCGACGCGGCGACGGCGGCCGGCGCCCGGCGCTGGAACGACGCCAACGTGCTCGCGCTGAGCCTGCGCGCCACCTCGCACGCCGAGCTGGAGGAGATCCTCGACGCCTGGTTCGCCGCCGGCCCGAGCGACGCCGACGACGACACCGCCAACGTCGCCCATCTCGCCGCGATCGAGGACGAGCGGTGAGCCGGCGCGCCCGTGTGATTCACTGACTCCGTGGCAGCCGAGCAGTCCAACTACGTCGCACCGTGCCCGTACGAGCTGTGCGACGGCGGCGGCATGATCGTCGACTGGGACGCGAACGAGAGCTACCGCTGCCGCTGCTGGCCCGAGCAGGTGCAGCGCCGCCGCTCCAGACGGCTCTCGCGCGAGATCCCCAAGCGCTTCCGCAACATCGGCTTCGAGCGCGAGCCGCTGCCGTCGATCGCGCGCACCGCGCCCGACGTCGTGCGCGCCGTCAGACGCTTCTGCGATCGCATCGACGAGATGCTCGACAGAGGCGAGGGGATGTGGTTCCTCGGCAGCCCGGGCACCGGCAAGAGCCACCTGGCGTACCTGATCTCGCAGGCGGCGCTCGCCGCCAACCGCTCGGTCGCGATCTACACCGGCCCGCGCCTGCTCGACGAGATCCGCCGCACCTACGACGACGACACGCCGGGCGCGACGCTCGACCTGATCGACCGGCTCACGAACGTCGAGCTGCTGCACGTCGAGGACCTCGCGGTCGCGCGGCCGACCGACTGGGTGCTCGAGCAGCTCTACAACATCGTCAACGGGCGCTACGAGAACGAGAAGTCGATCGTCTTCACCTGCGACCTGACCGGCGACGCCGAGGAGGGGTCGGGCGCGATCGACCCGCGCTGGCTCGCCCGCCACATCACCGACCGGAACTTCTCGCGCCTGGTCGAGATGTGCGGCGACCCGCAGATGCTGTTCGGCGCCGACAACCGGCAAGCGGTCTACAAGCCGCACGCGTGGGAGTCGTGAAGGACCGCAGACGACCGCGTCGGCACGACTGGACGCCCGACCAGGAGCTGCTCGACCAGCGGGTGACGGTCGCGACCGACCCGTCGCGCGTCGAGCGGATGCGCGGCGAGCTGGAGATGGGCTTCGCCGCGCTCTCCGAGGTGAGGGACGGGATCGCCGTCTTCGGCTCGGCGCGGACGCCCTCCGACGACCCCGAGCACGAGCTGGCGCGCACGCTCGGCCGGCTGCTCGGCCAGCAGGGCTACACCGTCATCACGGGCGGCGGCCCGGGGGCGATGGCCGCCGCGAACCTCGGCGCGAGGGAGGCCGGCGCCTTCTCGATCGGGCTCACGATCGACCTGCCGTTCGAGCAGGGGCAGAACGACCACCTCGACCTCGCGCTCAACTTCCATTACTTCTTCACGCGCAAGGTGATGTTCGTCCGCTACTCGCGCGCCTTCGTGGTGCTGCCGGGAGGCTTCGGCACGCTCGACGAGCTGTTCGAGGCGCTGACGCTGATCCAGACGAGAAAGATCCGCCGCTTCCCGGTCGTGCTCGTCGGCCGCTGGTTCTGGGAGCCGCTGCTCGACTGGCTGCGCGACCGCCTGCTGGCGACCGGCAAGCTCGTCGCCGAGGACATCGACCGGATCGCGCTCGTCGACAGCGCCGAGGAGGCGGTCGCGACCGTCGACGCGACCTGCCGGCCGGCCGAGCCGACCGGCCAGCGCTGAGCCCGCCGCGCCGCGGCTACCGCCGCGCCTCGACGGAGACGACCCCGCCGAGGAAGGTCGCCGACCAGGCGCCGAAGCGGCTGCCCGCACCCGCGCGCATGCGGTCGGCGTGGACGACCTCCAGCCCGAGCGCGCGCAGCCGCTCGACGAGCGCGCGCTGGGGGATGCGGATCCGCTGCGCCGGCGCCGCGACGCCGCGCCAGCGCTCCGTCATCGAAGGCAGCGCGACCGTCGTCGGCTGGGCGATCGTCAGCAGCCCGTCGGGCTTCAACAGCGAGGCGGCGTGCTCGAGCGAGGTCCGCGGCGCGCGCGTCCGCCCGAGCGACTGCCAGAAGACGATCGCGGCGTAGCGGCCGCCGACCTCGGTGATCTCGACGTCGCGGACGTCGGCGCGCGTCGAGGGCCGGCCTATCCCCGTCGCGACCCGGCCCGTGGCGCGGAGGGCGTCGAGCAGCATCCCGTCGCCGCTGCCGACCTCGAGCACCGGCCCCGGCGGGGCCATGCGGGCGACGCGCGCGGCGGTCCGCCGGCGTGCGCGACCGCGCAGCGCCTCGGCGAGCGCGCAGCGTCGCGCCGCTGCGATCTCCTGCGGCGTGCGCGCCAGCAGCGCCGCCAGCTCCTCGTCAGTCGGCCAGGAGCCGGTGCGCGAGCCGCAGCTGGCGCAGCGGCGCAGGCCGCCGACGACCTCGGCGGACAGGCCGAGCGGCGCGTCGCACCAAGCGCACGCGGGTACGGGAAGCTGCGTCGCGTCGGGGGAGTCCGCGATCACGGACGTGACGCTACCGCTCATATCTGGTCAACGCGCCGGTATGAGAGGTTAGGGCGCGGTCAGCGCCTCGAAACGTGCGACCGAGCCGTCGTCGAGCTCGCGCACGCGCCCGTCGTCGCACAGCAGGTCGAGGTGGCCGAGCACCTCGGAGATCGTCAGGAACGCCTGCGTGACCGCGACGTTGCCCCACATCCGCTGCGCCAGCTCGTAGGCGGTCAGCGGCCGTTCCTGCAGCAGGCGGTGGATCTTGGCGGCGCGCCGGTCGGTCATCCCGGCCCGCTCGCCGATCAGCGCGGCGTGGTCGCCGACCGGGTCGCCGTGACCGGAGAGGACGAGCCGCGCCGGCAGCGCCGCTGTCCGCGCCAGCGACGCCTGGTAGGTGCGCAGCGCCTGCGGGCGGTTGGCCGCCGCCTCCTCCGGAGTCGGGACCGGCTCGCCCGGCGCCGTCAGCGGCCGCGCGATCAGCGGGTTGGAGGAGATGTGCTTGATCAGGTGGTCGCCGCCGATCAGCAGCTCGCGCTCGGCATCCCAGAAGACCGTGTCGGAAGGGCTGTGGCCCGGCCGGTGGAGGACCTCGAGCGTGCGGTCGCGCAGCTGCAGCCGCGCCCCGTCGGCGAGCGGGCGCGTGACGGTCGAGCCGCTGCCCCAGCCGCGGAAGGCCGTCGAGACCGCGCGCAGCGCCTCCGCGACGTCCGGCGGGATCCCGTGGCGCCGCATCAGCGCGACGGCGAACTCGTCGTCGAGCTCGGCGGCCGCCGGGTAGTCGCCGAGGTAGCCGACGAGGCCGTCGAACGCCGCGACCTCGGCGCCCGAGCGCCTCGCGAGCACGTCGACGAGTCCGATGTGGTCGATGTGCTGATGGGTGATGACGATCAGCTCGATCTCCTCGACGCGACGGCCGTGCTCGGCCAGCGCCCGCTCGAGCTCGTCGAGCGCCTTGCCGGAGTTGGGACCGCAGTCGACGAGCGTCAGCGGGTCGTCGTCGATCAGGTAGAGGTTGACCTTCCCGACGAGGAACGGCGTCGAGATCGGCAGCACGTGGATGCCGGCGCGCGCCGCCTCGGCGCGCGCCTCGTCCGCTGCCAGCTCCGCGGCGCCCATCGTCAGCCGCGGATCAGCGCGAGGACCTCGTCGCGGCGCGACGCCATGTCGGCCTCCGAGACGAGCGACTCGAGGTTGAGGCGCAGCAGCGGCTCGGTGTTCGACGCGCGCACGTTGAAATGCCAGTCGTCGTAGTCGACCGAGAGGCCGTCGAGGTGCTGGATGCGGCCGTCGGAGTACCGCTGCTCGAGCGCTTTCATCGTCGCCTCGCCGTCGGCGACCTCGCTGTTGATCTCGCCGGAGATGAAGTATCTGTCGCGGAACGGCTCGAGCAGCTCGCTCAGTCTTCTGCCCCTCTGGGAGATCAGCTCGAGCACGAGCAGCGCCGGCAGCGTGCCAGAGTCGGCGCAGTAGAACTCCTGGAAGTAGTAGTGGCCGGAGACCTCGCCGCCGAATATCGCCGCCGTCTCGCGCATGCGCGTCTTGAAGAAGGCGTGGCCGACGCGGTTCATCAGCGCCGTGCCGTGCCGGGCCCGCACGAGGTCTCTGACCGCGCGGCTGGCGCGCACGTCGTAGAGGATCGTCGCGCCCGGGTGCTTGTCGAGCAGCGACTCGGCCAGCAGCGCGGTGAGGAAGTCCCCGTCGACGAAGCGGCCGGTGTCGTCGATGAAGAAGCAGCGGTCGGCGTCGCCGTCCCACGCGATCCCGAGGTCGGCTCTCTCCTCGACGACCTTGCGCATGATGAACTCGCGGTTCTCGGGCAGCAGCGGGTTCGGCTCGTGGTCGGGGAAGTTGCCGTCCGGTCTCCAGTAGGCGGTGACGAGGTCGAGCCCGAGCTGCTCCAGCAGCGGCCCGACCATCGGGCCGGCCATCCCGTTGCCGCCGTCGACGACGACCTTCAGCGGCTTGACCTCCGCCGGGTCGATGAACGACATCGCGGCCTGCTGGAAGTCGTCGTAGACGTTGACCGACTCGCAGCGGCCGCCGCCGAGCGAGTCGGGGATCCCGGTCTCGACGAGCCGGCGGATGTCCTGGATCCCGCTGTCGCCCGAGAGCGCGAGCGCGCCCTTGCGCACCAGCTTGGCGCCGGTGTACGCCTTCGGGTTGTGGGAGGCGGTGCACATCAGGCCGCCGTCGAGGTCGCGGGAGCCGACGAGCCAGTAGAGCATCTCGGTGCCGACCTGGCCGGCGTTGAGGACCGTCACGCCCTCGCTGACGAGGCCGTCGCGATAGCGCGCCGCGAGCTCCGGCGCGCTGAGCCGCATGTCGCGTCCGAGCGCGACCGTCAGCGCTGTGACCTTCTTGCCGCTGAGGTCGGCGAGGACGTGGGCGAACGCCCGTCCGATGAGCTCGGCGACGTCGCCGTCGATGTCCTGCTCGTAGAGCCCGCGGATGTCGTACGCCTTGAAGATGTTGGGGGAGACTTCGCGCATGATCGACGCCATCGTATTGGGCGCGGGGGGAGCGTCGCTCTGCCATCATGCCCGGCCCATGGAGCCGGGCGACCTGAGCGTGGTGATCCTCTGCGGTGGCCGCGGGACCCGTCTGCAGGAGCGGACGCAGTCGATTCCCAAGCCGCTCGTGGAGATCGGCGGGCGGCCGATCGTCTGGCACGTGATCGAGCTCTACCGGGCCGCGGGATTCCGCAGATTCACGCTGTGCACCGGTTACAAGGGCGAGCTGATCGAACAGTTCGCCGCGGCCGAGCCGTGGCCCGACGGCGTCGTCGTCGACTGCCTCGACACCGGCCTCGACACGCCGACCGGCGGACGCATCCTGCGGGCCCTGGAGAGCGGCTGCGCGCCTAGACGGATGTTCTGCGCCACCTACGCCGACGGCGTCGCCGACGTCGACCTGCGGGCGCTGATCGCGGCCCACGCGGCGCACGACGGCCTCGCGACGATGACGGTCGTGCGGCCGCAGCTGCAGTTCGGGGTCGCCGAGATCGCCGACGACGGGCGCGTCACCGGCTTCCGCGAGAAGCCGCGCTCCGAGCACTGGGTCAACGGCGGCTTCTTCTGCTTCGAGCCCGGCGTCGCCGCGGTGCTCGACGACGACAGCGTGCTCGAGCGCGAGCCGCTGGAGCGCCTCGCCGAAGCCGGCGAGCTGTGCGCGTTCCGTCACGAGGGCTTCTGGGACTGCATGGACACGTACAAGGACGCGGTGCTGCTGAACGACCTGTGGGCCCAGGGCCGCGCCCCGTGGCTGCGCGCACCCCGCCCGGCGGTCCGACTCCCGGACGAGGACGCGCCGGGCGGCCCGCCCCCGCTGGCCGCCTCGGCGGGAGCCGGCTGACGTGCCGCGGTCGGTCTTCGTCACGGGCGGCTACGGGCTGCTCGGCTCGTGGCTGGTGCGCGCGCTCGTCGAGCGCGGCGACCGCGTCGTCGTGCTGCAGCGCGACCGCACCCCGCGCAGCGCGCTGCTGCTCGGCGCGCTGGAGCGGCGGATCGACGTCGTCCACGGCGATCTCGCCGACCCCGGCCTCGTCGCCCGCGCGCTCGGCGAGTACGAGGTCGACACCGTCTTCCACCTCGCGGCGCAGACGATCGTCGGCACCGCCAACCGCTCGCCGCTGGCGACCTTCGAGACGAACGTGCGCGGCACCTGGCTGCTGCTGGAAGCGTGCCGCCTCCACGGCGCCCAGCGGGTCGTCGTGGCGGCCTCCGACAAGGCCTACGGAGCGAGCGCGACGCTGCCCTACCGCGAGGACCACCCGCTCGAGCCGCGCTTCCCCTACGACGTGAGCAAGGCGGCGACCGACCTGATCGCGCGCTCCTACTGGCACACCTACCGGCTCCCCGTCGCGGTCACGCGCTTCGCCAACCTCTACGGCGGCGGCGACCTCAACCGCTCGCGGCTGATCCCCGAGGCGGTCGCGGCGGCGCTGGCCGGGCGGGCGCCGGTGATCCGCTCCGACGGGACGCCGGAGCGCGACTTCCTCTACGTCGGCGACGCCGTCGACGCCTACCTGCGGCTCGCCGACGCGCTCGACGCCGACGCCGGCGCGGCGGCGGGGGAGGAGCGCGCCCGCGGCGAGGCGTTCAACGCCGGCGGCGGCGAGCCCCGTGCCGTCCTCGACGTCGTCGCGCGGATCTGCCGCATCGCCGGCACCGACGTCGCGCCGGACGTGCGCGGCAGCGGCACGCCCGACGGCGAGATCGACCGCCAGTGGGTCGATCCCTCCAAGCTGCGCGAGCTGACCGGCTGGCGGCCGGCCGTCGACCTCGACGAAGGGCTGGAGCGGACGGTCGCGTGGTACCGCGACCATCCCGAGACGTGGTCGTGACGGCGCCGCCGCGCGCCGCCGCTATCCGGTCACGTCGAGCGTGCCCTCCATGCCCGGGTGGATCGTGCAGACGTAGGAGATCCGCCCCGGCTCGGTCGGCGTCCACGAGTACGACTCGCCCTTCGGGTACAGCTCGGACTTGAACTCGTCGCCCGAGGTCGACGCGACGTCGTGGAGGACGTCGTCCTCGTTGACCCAGGTGATTCTCTGGCCGACTCTGACCGAGACGGTCTGCGGCGAGTAGGCGATCCCCTTCATCGCGATCTCGATGCCGCCGTCGGCCGTCGTCTTGGGACCGCTCGACGCCGCCCGGCCGGCGTTCGAGCCGCCGGTCGAGGTGCCGGAGCCGTCGCCGCCGCAGCCCGCGAGCGCGAGCGCGCCGGTGGCGAGGAGCAGGGAGAGGAGGGAGGAGCGCTTCATCAGTGCAGACCACTTTCGTCGGACGGCCACATACAATCACGTACATGGCCGGACATTCGAAGTGGGCGGGAATCAAGCACAAGAAGGCGATCGTCGACGCGAGACGCGGCGCGGCCTTCACGAAGCTCGCGCGCGCGATCACCGTCGCCGCGCGCGAGGGCGGCGGCGACCCGGACCTGAACGCCTCGCTCGCGAACGCGGTGCAGAAGGCGAAGGACGCCTCGATGCCGAAGGACAACATCGAGCGCGCGATCGCGAAGGGGACCGGCGAGGGCGGCGACGCCGACGCGATCGAGTCGATCCTCTACGAGGGCTACGGCCCCGGCGGCGTCGCGCTGCTGATCGAGGCGCTGAGCGACAACCGCAACCGCACCGGCGCCGACGTCCGCCACCTGCTCTCCAAGCACGGCGGCAGCCTCGGCGAGCCCGGCTCGGTCGCCTACCTGTTCGACAGACAGGGCGTGGTCGTCGTCGACGCCGAGCGCTACGGCGAGGACGACCTGATGGTCGCGATCGACGCCGGCGCCTCCGACATCGCCCAGGACGACGACGTCTTCGAGATCCTGACCGAGCCGTCCGACCTCTCGGCCGTGCGCAGAGCGCTCGAGGAGGCGGGGATCGAGATCCAGAACGCCGAGGTGACGCAGCGCCCCAAGACGCGCGTGCCGCTCGACGAGGCCGGCGCGACGAAGCTGATGAAGCTGATCGACGCGCTCGACGAGAACGACGACGTCAACGAGGTCCACGCCAACTTCGACGTCGACGGCGACGTGCTCGAGCGCATCGCAGGCTGACGAACTCGGATCCGGCGCAGTCATCGTCGTGCCTGGCGCGGACGCAGTGAGCGTGGTGTGCGTCCAGCACATGAGCGAGCGAGGACAAAGGCAGGCGCGGCGAGGACAAGCCGGAAGGCGTCCGCGGCCTGCCGCAGAATACGAACACATGATCGTCCTCGGCATCGACCCCGGCACGGCGAACACCGGCTTCGGCGTCGTCGCGAGACGGCGCGGGCGCGTCGTCGCGCTCGACGGCGGCGTGATCGAGACGCCGGCGGGACAGGCGCTGGAGCGGCGGCTCGCGACGATCCACGGCCGCCTCCGCGAGCTGATCGCCGAGCACCGTCCCGACGCGCTCGCGATCGAGGACCTCTACTTCGGCGCCAACGCGAGGTCGGCGATGGCCGTCGGCCAGGCGCGCGGCGTCGTGCTGCTGGCCGCCGGTCAGCAGCAGATCCCGTGCAGCTCCTACACGCCCCAGCAGATCAAGAGCGCCGTCTGCGGCAGCGGTCGCGCCGACAAGCTCCAGGTCCAGCAGATGGTCCAGCGGCTGCTGTCGCTGACCGAGCTGCCGCGGCCCGACCACGCGGCCGACGCCCTCGCCGTCGCGATCTGCCATGCCAACCGCGCGCCGCTCGCGGCCGCGATGGGGGCGACCGCGTGATCGCGCTCGTGCGCGGCGAGGTCGCGGGGCGCCGGCCCTCGCCGCCGGCGGGAGGCGACGTCGTCGTCGACGTCAACGGCGTCGGCTACCGGCTGGCGGTCTCGAGCGAGACGCTCAGGCAGGTCCCGGCCGCCGGCAGGCAGGTGACGCTCCACAGCCACCTGATCGTCCGCGACGACGCGCTCCAGCTGTACGGCTTCGCGACCGAGGAGGAGCGCGACCTCTTCCTGATGCTGCTCGGCGTCCAGTCGGTCGGCCCGAAGGTCGCGCTCGCGGTCCTCTCGGGCGGCTCGACGCGCGAGCTGCTGGCGGCGCTCGCGGCCGGCGACTCGAAGCGCTTCCAGGCGGTGCCGGGGATCGGCAGACGGACGGCCGAGCGGATCATCGTCGAGCTGCACGAGAAGGCCGGCGTGTCCCTGCCTGAGGAGGCCGGCGTCACCGTCGCCGCCGACGACGACCCGCGGGTCGTCGCGCGCGACGGCCTCGTCGGCCTCGGCTTCTCGCTCGACGAGGCGGAGGCGCTGCTGAAGAGAGCGCCCGGCGAGACCGCCGAGGAGCTGATCGCCCACGCCCTGCGGACCTCCCGTCGATGAGCGTGGCGCGGATCCAGACGCCCGGAGAGCTGCCCGAGGACGACCAGGACCGCTCGCTGCGGCCGCGGCGGCTGGCGGACTTCGTCGGCCAGGAGTCGGTCCGCGACCAGCTGTCGGTCTCGATCGAGGCCGCGAAGGCGCGCGGCGACGCGCTCGACCACGTGCTGCTCGCCGGGCCGCCCGGGCTCGGCAAGACCTCGCTGGCGCAGATCGTCGCCGAGGAGCTCGGCGTCCCCTTCATACAGACGGCCGGGCCGGCGCTCGAGCGCAAGGGCGACGTCGCCGCGTTCCTGACGGCGCTGGAGCCGCGCGCGGTCTTCTTCGTCGACGAGATCCACCGCCTCCCGCGCGCGCTGGAGGAGACCTTCTACCCGGCGATGGAGGACGGCCAGCTGCCGATCACCGTCGGCCAGGGCGCCGGCGCGCGGGTCGTGACGCTCGACCTGCCGCCGTTCACGCTCGTCGGCGCGACGACCCGCGCCGGCCTGCTGACGACGCCGCTGCGCGACCGCTTCGGCATCCAGCACCGGCTCGAGCACTACGACGCCGACGACCTCGGCAGGATCGTCACCCGCTCGGCCGACCTGCTGGGGATCGAGATCGACCCGCTCGGCGCGATCGCGATCGCGGCCCGCAGCCGCGGCACGCCGCGCGTCGCCAACCGCCTGCTCAAGCGCGTGCGCGACTACGCCGAGGTCCGCGGCGACGGCGTCGTGACCGAGCAGGTCGCCGCACATGCGCTCGACCTCCTGCAGGTCGACCACGAGGGCCTCGACCGGCTCGACCGCGAGCTGCTGCGCGCGATCTGCGAGATGTTCTCCGGCGGACCGGTCGGGCTGTCGACGCTCGCCGTCGCAGTCGGCGAGGAGCAGGACACGATCGAGGACGTCTACGAGCCGTATCTGCTCCAGCGGGGCCTGATCGAGCGCACGCCGCGCGGCCGCGTCGCGACCGTCCGCGCCTGGCGCCACCTCGGCATCGACCCTCCGTCGGAAGGCGTCAAGCTGTTCTGAGGGAGTCGGTCCCAGGCCAGCGCGGCGACGCGATCACAGGGGGCGCGCCGAACTTCGGATTCGTGAGGGTCCGGCTTTAGGTTTCCTTGATCGGTTCCCAACCCGCGCTTCAGTCCGACCCACGTATCCTAAGCCTCGAGATGGCCCACCTCTTCATCTGCCCGAACTGCGGCACCCGCACGTCGGAGACGGACCGGACCGCCGGCTTCAGCCGCGTCCCCAAGGGATGCGCGAAGTGCGGCTTCGGCTTCCTGTTCGAGCTGCTCGACGACTACTACCCGGCGCCCAACGCCGCCTTCTTCGTCTGCGACAGAGAGGGGCGGGTGATCGGCTGCGGCCGCGGCTCCTTCGAGCTGACCGGCCTCGACGACGAGAGGGTCATCGGCCGCTCGGTCCGCGAGGTGCTCGGGCTCGACTTCGGCGACGGCGGGGAGGATCCCGTCGGCACCGTGCTCGAATGGGGCGTGCGCGCTCTAGGGAGACCGGTGACCGTCCACGCCGAGGGCGACCTGCCGGCGCACGCCGTCGCGGACCTCTTTCCCGCATACGACGACGACGGCGGTTTGCTGCTCGTGCTCACTCCGTCCAAGTAGCATCACCGACCAATGAACGAACGTCGCCGCACCGGCTTCATCCTGCTCCTCGTCGTCGGACTGCTCGCCGCATCCGGCATCGTCATCGCGACGAAGGACACGAAACTCGGCCTCGACCTCGAGGGCGGGGTCGAGCTGGTCTACCAGGGCCAGCCCACGCCGCAGGTCCCGACGGTCGACGCCGCGTCGATCGACCGCGCAGTCGACATCATCCGCGAGCGCGTCGACCAGCTCGGCGTCGCCGAGCCGGAGATCCAGCGCGCCGGCAGCGACCAGATCTCGGTCGGCCTCCCGAGCGTCCAGGACATCGAGCGCGCGAAGAACCAGGTCGGCACGCCGGCCCAGCTGTTCTTCTACGACTGGGAGGAGAACGTCCTCACGCCGGACGGTAGATTCGTGGCGCCGCTGCTCAACGCGCAGGACTCGACGGCCGTCGCGATCTCCCAGCAGGGCGGCAGCAGCGCTCAGGGCCAGACGCTCTACGACGCCGTCCAGCTCGCCGCGAGACAGAGACCGAGCGAGGACCTGAGAAACGCTTCGCGCTCCGGCACGGCGTACTACCTCTTCGACAGAGACGACAGATACCTCGCCGGCCCGGAGAAGTCCGAGAGAGACGTCCTCTCCGCGATCGAGAGAAGAGAGCTGCCCGAGGGCAGCCAGCTGCTCGAGGTGCCGCAGGGATGGGTCGTGCTGCAGGCGACGTCGACCAACGCCGGCCAGACGGTCGAGCCCGACGACCCGATCGCGCGCTTCTACGTGCTGAGAGACAACGTCGCGCTGTCGGGCAACGACATCAAGGATCCGACCCAGGGCTTCAACGACCTCCAGCAGCCGGACGTCGAGTTCAGATTCACCAACAGAGGCAAGGACGCCTTCCAGAGAGTCACCCGCGAGATCTCGCAGCGCGGCCAGAGCCTCGCCCTGCCGGGCATGAGCTCGCAGGCGGTCGCCCAGCACTTCGCGGTCGCGCTCGACGGCAAGCTGATCTCGGTCGCCTCGATCGACCCGCAGCGCCTGCCCGACGGCATCGACGGCGAGAACGGCGCGATCATCGAGGGCGGCTTCACGATCCAGAGCGCGCAGGACCTCGCGAACCTGCTGAAGCTCGGCGCGCTCCCGATCGGCCTCGACCTGATCTCGCAGTCGCAGGTCTCCGCGACGCTCGGCAAGCAGGCGCTCGACGAGGGCATGGTCGCCGGCCTCGTCGGCCTCGCCCTCGTGGCGCTCTTCCTCATAACCTTCTATCGGATCCTCGGCGTGATCGCGACGGTCGCGCTCCTGATCTACGGCGCCTACTTCTTCGCGCTGGTCAAGCTCGTCCCGATCACGATGACCCTCCCGGGCATCGCCGGAACGATCCTCACGATCGGCGTCGCGGCAGACGCCAACATCGTCATCTTCGAACGCGTGAAGGAGGAGGTGCGCGCCGGGCGCTCGATCCCGGTCGCGATCTCCGCCGGCTACCGCAAGGGCCTGACGGCGATCATCGACGCCAACGTCGTCACCGTGATGGTCGCGTTCATCCTCTTCATGCTCGCGACCGCGGGCGTCAAGGGCTTCGCCTTCACGCTCGGCGTCGGCACGCTCGTCTCGCTCTTCACCGCGGTCCTCGCGACCCAGGCGATACTCGTCACGATGGGCCGCACGAGACTGCTCGGGCGGCCGTCGGCGCTCGGCGCCAGCGGCGAGGGCCACAGATGGAAGGCCGACTTCATGGGCCTCTCCAAGTGGTTCTTCTCGATCTCCGGCGTGATCCTCCTGATCTGCGCGCTGGCGATCGGCTCCAAGGGGCTCAACTTCGGCATCGACTTCACCTCCGGCACGCGCATCACGACCAACCTCGTGAGACCGGCCAGCGAGGAGCAGGTGCGCTCGTCGCTGGAGGCGTTCGGCGCGACCGACGCGAAGATCCAGAGAGTCTCCAACGCCGACCTCGGGCCGAACGTCATACAGATCTCGACCGAGCAGCTGGAGCCCAGACAGGTCGCGCAGCTGAGAGCGACGCTCGAGAGAGACTTCGGCGGCGTCTCGAACTTCTCCAGCTCGTCGGTCGGACCGACCTTCGGGAAGACCGTCGCCAACAGCGCGATCGTCGCGATCATCGCCTCGCTGCTCGTGATCTCCGCGTATCTCTCGCTCCGCTTCCAGTGGAGATTCGCGGTGCCGGTGCTGATCGCGGTCGCGCACGACATCTTGATCGTGTCGGGCATCTACGCGCTGACGGGCCGGGAGGTGACGGCGTCGACGGTCGCGGCGCTCCTCACCGTGTTGGGCTACTCGCTCTACGACACGATCATCGTGTTCGACCGCATCCGAGAGAACATGCCGCGGATGCCGCGGGCCGCCTTCTCGCAGGTCGTCAACCGCTCGATGTCTGAGGTGCTGACGCGCTCGCTGGCGACCTCGTTCTCGACCGGCCTGCCGATCCTCGCGCTGCTGCTGTTCGGCGGCGAGACGCTCCAGGACTTCGCCTTCGCGCTGTTCGTCGGCGTCCTCTCCGGCGCGTACTCGTCGGTCTTCATCGCCGGTCCGGTGCTGTGGCACTGGAAGGAGCGCGAGCCGGTCTACGCCGCGCGGCGGTGGCGCATCGCCGAGGAGAACGGCGGCGTCGTGCCGGCGTACGCGCTCACGAGCGCCGACGTCGAGCCCGAGAGAAGGGTCCGCAGACGCGGTCGCCTGACGGCGCCCGACGACCCGGAGCGGCGCGTCTCCGCCGACGAGTTCGAGGAGATGAAGCGCGACCTCGACGTCGACGACAGCCCGGCGGCGATCACCCGCCCGCCGCGGAGGTCGCGCGGCGCGACCGCGGCGCCCGCTCCGCCGGAGCGCAAGCCGAAGCCGAGACCGAAGCTCGACGCAGACGGGCGTGCGCCCGACGAACCTGAGAACGAAGGCGTGCTGAAGGAGCCGAAGAGACCGAGCACGCGACGTCGCCGCCACGGGAGGCCGCGCTGATGGGCATGCTGTGCTGGGTCATGATGGGACTTGCCGTCTGGCACTTCACCGTCTTCATCCCCGACCACTTCTGGGGCGGCATCGTCGGCGCCTTCCTGGCCGCGATGTTCGGCGCGATCGTCTTCGGCCTCGTCGTCAACGGCTTCTCGATCCCGGGCAATGACGACGTGTCGATCATGACCGCCGCCGAGGGCATCCCGGGCGGTGCGCTCGGTCTCGCCGCCTGCTACTTCGAGGGCCTGCGGCGCGAGAGAAAGGCCGGCGTCAGCTACGGCCTCTGAGCGGCGCCGGACGCGCGCACACGCTGCATCGACGGCCCGCCATCCGGCGGGCCGTCGTCGTTTCGGGAGCGCGTCGCGGCGGCGGGCCGCGCCCGGCCGCACGCGTCGTCGCGACGGCCGCCGCCGGAGCGGGCGCGACCGCTAGAAGATCTCGGGGATCCAGGGCGCGCGAGGGGTCCGCAGCGCGAGGTCGAGCCGCGCGAGCGCGCCCGGCTCCAGCTCGCGCACGCGGCCGGCGTCGGCGAGGCGGGCAAGCGGGGTGCCGCCGAGGTAGGCGGCGCCGAGCGCGGCGACGTCGAGCGCGAGCTGCGGCGCGCGGTCGCTCCGCGTGCAGCGGGCGTCGCCGCCGGGCGACGCCTCCAGCCGCCAGGTGCCGTCGTTGGCCGGGAGGCGGGCGTCGGCGACGGCGATCGTCATGTCGAGCCCGGTCGCGTACGCGCGCGCCGCGAGCGCCGCGGGCAGGTCGAGCAGGCGCAGCCAGAGGCCGTCCTCGACGACGGTCGTGCGCGCCTGGCGGAAGTCGGCGAGGCGGTAGGGGAGCGGATCGTCGACCGGCCGCAGCTCGGCTCTGACCCGCTCGACGAGGTCGACGCCGCAGAAGAACCCCCACAGCGCCGCCTCTACCACGGGGTCGGGCGCGATCAGCTCGTCGACTTCCAGCACGGTCGATCCCTCCGGGCCGCGGGCGCGGTAGAGCGCGTAGCCGCGGACGGCGCCGCCGTCGTCGCGCGCGACGACGAGCCGCTTCGGGCGGCGCCGGTCGCGCTCGTGCTCGGGATCGTCGAGCACCCGTCGGCGCCACCACGCCTCGGCGCGCGCCGGGACGCCGGCGCGGCGGGCCCGCAGCGCCTCCCAGACGGGCGCGAGCAGCGGCGCGGCGCCCTCCAGCGGCAGCAGTGCGAGCTCCACCGCCGGCGCGTCGGCCCGCACCGGCGGCGGACTGCCGCCGTCGAGCTCGATCGTCGCGGTGCGGGCCGCGACGCCGTAGCCGAAGCGGCCGTAGATCCCGCCCTCGGCGGCCCACAGCGCGGCGATCGGCTCGCCGGCGGCGAGCGCCTGCTCGAACAGCCGCGCCATCATCCGCGTGAGGATGCCGCGGCGGCGGTGGGTGGGGAGGACGGTGACGACCGTCACGCCGGCGCACGGCAGCTCCCCGCCGGGGATCGAGAGCCGCTGCGGATAGGCGCCCGAGGTGCCGACGAGCCGCTCGCCGTCGAAGGCGGCCGCCGTCCGCTCCGGCGGGATCAGCGACCGCCCGCGCTCGCGTGAGGCGGGCGGCGTCGCCTCGTGGAAGGCGACGTCGATGCACTCGTCCCAGGCGCCCGCGTCGGCGTCGGTCAGGCTGCGGATCGCGAGCTCGGGCACGAGCGCGAGGCTATCGGCCTCCCCGGCCGCGTACAGTGCGGCTGTCCCGCCTGTCGGAGGCGCCGTCGGTCGGCCGCCGCCGACGAGGAGACGCCGCGCCGCCCGCGCGCTGCGCCCTCGCCGTTCCGTCTGGTCGATCGATAACCCTGAACCCGTGTCCGCGACGCTGCCGCCTCCCGTCTCACCGCCCGCGCCGAGCGCGACGGTCACGGGAGCGCCGCCGGCGGCGCCGCCGGCGCGACGGATCGAGCTGGCCCCGTGCGACCCGCTCGCGGTCGAGACGCTGCGCGAGGCGCTCGGCTGCAGCCGAGCGCTGGCCCAGGTGCTCGTCCGCCGCGGCCACGCCGACCCGGCGGCGGCGCGCGCCTTCCTCGCCGCCGACGAACGGCACGATCCCAGCGCCTTCGCCGGCATCGACGTCGCCGTCGAGGCGATCCTCGGCCACGTCCGCTCCGGCAGCCGCATCACCGTCCACGGCGACTACGACGTCGACGGCGTCTGCGCGACCGCGATCCTGCTGCGGGCGCTGCGCGCGCTCGGCGCCGACGCCGACTGGTTCCTGCCGAGCCGCATCGACGACGGCTACGGCCTCTCGGAGGCGACCGTCGGACGGCTCGCCGAGCGCGGGACGCGGCTGCTGATCACGGTCGACTGCGCGATCACGGCCGTCGAGGAGGTGGCGCAGGCGCGCGCCGCCGGCATCGACGTGATCGTCACCGACCACCACCAGCCGCGCGCCGACGGGCGGCTGCCCGACGCGCCGATCGTCCATCCGGCGATCTGCGGCTATCCCTGCCCCGACCTCTGCGCGGGCGCGGTCGCGCACAAGCTCGCGCAGGCGCTCCACCGCGCGACCGACGGCCTCGCCGCGGACGGCTGGTCGCCCGACGACGACCTCGACCTCGTCGCGCTCGCGACGATCGCCGACCTCGTGCCGCTGCGCGGCGAGAACCGCCGCCTGGCGCGGGAGGGGCTGCGGGCGCTGGCGAGCACCGGCAAGCCCGGGCTGCGGGCGTTGATGCGGGTGGCGAGACTCGATCCGAGCGGGCTCGACGCCGGCGCGGTCGGATTCCGCCTGGCGCCCCGCATCAACGCCGCCGGCCGCCTCTACCGCGCCGACGCCGGCGTCGAGCTGCTGCTGACGCAGGACGAGGCGCGCGCCCGCACGATCGCCGACGAGCTCGACCACGCCAACGCCGAGCGGCGCCTGACCGAGCAGCGGATCCTGTGGGAGGCCGAGCAGCAGGTGCGAGAGCTGGGGGAGCGGCCGGCGTACGTGCTCGCCGGCGAGGGCTGGCATCCCGGCGTGATCGGGATCGTCGCCTCCAGAGTCGTCGAGCGGACCAACCGCCCCGCCCTGCTGATCGCGCTCGACCGGGACGGCGGACCGGCCACCGGCTCGGGCCGCTCGATACCGCGCTTCGACCTGCTCGGCGCGCTCCACGCCGCCGCGCCGCTGCTCGACCGCTACGGCGGCCATCGCGCCGCCGCCGGCGTGACGGTCTCGCCGGAGCGGGTCGACGCCCTGCGCGAGGCGTTCGAGGCGCATGCCGCCGCGGTCCTGACCGCGGAGGACCTCGTCCCGGTCGAGCGCGTCGACGCCGTCGTCGGCGGCCGCGCGCTCGGGCTCGACCTCGCCGACGAGCTGGCGCGGCTGGAGCCGTGCGGGATCGGCAATCCGCGGCCGAACCTGCTCGTCCCCGCGGCGCAGCTGGTCGACGTGCGGCCGATGGGGCAGGAGGGGCGCCACGCCCGCTTCACCGTCGAGAGCGGCGGCGTCCGCTGCCGCGCCGTCTCCTTCGGCTGCGACGGCCGCCTCCCGGTCGACGAGGACTGCCCGGCCGACGTCGTCTTCCGGCTGGAGCGCAACGAGTGGAACGGCGCCGTCGAGCCGCGCCTGCTGCTGCGCCACGCGGCGCCGAGCGCGCCGGCGGCGATCGAGCTGCTCGGCGGCGACCCGGCCGAGCCGGCCGCGTGGCTGGCGGCCGTGTTCGCGGAGGTCGACCGCCTGCGCGCCTCCGGCGGCGCGCCCGTGCCGGCGGCGGTGCCGGTCGGCGGGATGACGGCGGTCGGCGGCGGCCTCGGCGCCCCGCACGGCGGGCCGCTCGCCGCGGGGCCGGGTGGCCCGGCGGCGCCGCCGCGCCGGCTGCTCGACCGCCGCGGCGAGGGCGGCGCGGCGATCCTCAGCGACCTGGTGCTCGGCGGCGCGTCGGTGCTGGCGCTCGTCGCCGACGTGCCGCGCCGCGTCGACGGCCTGGCGGCGCGCGTCGGCGGCTTCGCGCTCTGCTCGTGGGCGGCGCTGGAGCGCGATCCGGCGCTCGCCGACCGCTTCGACCACCTCGTCGCGCTCGATCCGCCGGCGCTGCCGGCGCAGGAGGAGCGGCTGCGCGCCGGGGCTCCGGCACGGGGTCAGACCTACGCCCATCTGGCGTGGGGCGACGCTGAGCTACGATTTGCTGTGCAGATCCATGAGTCGGAGTACGGCATCCGTGCTTCGCTCGTGCCGCTCTACCGGGTCCTGCGGGATCGCGGCGGCGCGGCCGGCGAGGAGCTCGGGCGTCTGCTCCGCGGGGACGGACACGGACGGTCGGCGGCGCTCGCCGCTCGTCTGGTCGGCGTCCTCGAGGAGCTCGGGCTCGTCAGCCTCGACCGGGAGCTGCAGGCCCTGAGGGTCCTGGACGCCGAGCGCACCGCGCTCGAGCGCTCCGCGATCCACCGGGCCGCGACGGAGCGATACGAGGACGGCCAGCGATTCCTGCTCGAGACGACACCAACGGACGCACGCACCGGCTGACGCGGGCCAAGGGCGCCGCCAACGGCGACGGCGCGGTCGCCCATGCCGAGGACGCGGTCGGCGGCGGCCGCATGCCGGTCGACGGCGTCGACCACCCGCTCGTCGCCAGCCCGGTCGAGCGCGCCGAGCTGTCGCCGAGCGAGCGCGAGCTGCTCGGCGACCTGTTCGCGATCGTCGAGGAGCACGCCGCCGGCAGCCCGCAGCCGATCGACCGCGACAAGGTCGAGCGCGCCTTCGTCTACGCCTGCGAGCACCACGCCGACCAGCGCCGCAAGTCGGGCGAGCAGTTCATCAACCACCCGGTCGGTGTCGCGAAGATCTGCGCCGGCATGCGCCTCGACACCGAGACGCTCTGCGCAGCGCTGCTGCACGACACCGTCGAGGACACCTCCGCCTCGCTGGAGGACGTCGGCGAGAAGTTCGGCGAGGAGATCGCCGGGCTGGTCGACGGCGTCACGAAGCTGACCGGCCTGACCTTCTCCTCACGCGACGAGGCGCAGGCCGAGAACTACCGCAAGATGATGGTCGCGATGGCCTCCGACATCCGGGTCATCCTGATCAAGCTCGCCGATCGCCTGCACAACATGCGCACGATCGAGGCGATGTCGAAGCAGAAGCAGATCGAGAAGGCGAAGGAGACGCTCGACATCTACGCCCCGATCGCGCACCGCCTCGGCATCCACGCGATCAAGTGGGAGCTGGAGGACCTCGCGTTCGCGACGCTGCATCCGCGCAAGTACGCGGAGATCAAGGGGCTCGTCAACCAGCAGCGGGCCGAGCGGGAGCGCTACGTCAACGAGGCCGGCGCCTACCTGGCGCGCGAGCTCGACGCGCTCGGGATCGAGGCGGAGATCTCCGGCCGCGCGAAGCACTTTTACTCGATCTACTCGAAGATGACGAGAAAGGGCCGCGAGTTCAACGAGATCTACGACCTCACGGCGATGCGCGTGATCGTCGACTCGGTGAAGGACTGCTACGGGGCCGTCGGCGTCATCCACTCGCTCTGGAAGCCGCTTCCGGGCCGCTTCAAGGACTTCGTCGCGATGCCGAAGTTCAACATGTACCAGTCGCTGCACACGACGGTGATCGGGCCCGAGGGCCGCCCGCTGGAGATCCAGATCCGCACGCGCGAGATGCACGACATGGCCGAGTTCGGCATCGCCGCGCACTGGATCTACAAGCAGGACCCGACCGCCAACGACGGCGACGGCAAGCTGAGGTGGCTGCGCCGCCTGCTCGACTGGCAGCAGGAGATGTCGGACCCCAAGGAGTTCATGGACACCTTGAAGGTCGACCTCTTCGAGGACGAGGTCTTCGTCTTCACCCCGAAGGGCGAGGTGAAGTCGCTGGCCGCCGGCGCGACGCCGCTGGACTTCGCCTACGAGGTCCACACCGACGTCGGCCACCGCTGCGTCGGCGCGAAGGTCAACGGCAAGATCGTCCCGCTCTCGTACACGCTGAAGTCGGGCGACATCGTCGAGGTGCTCACCTCCAAGCGCGAGCGCGGCCCGTCGCGCGACTGGCTGGCGCTGGTGAAGACGACCCGCGCCCGCAACAAGATCAAGCAGTGGTTCAAGAGCGAATCGCGCAAGGACACCGAGCACGCCGGCCGCGAGCTGCTGCAGGAGCACCTGAAGAAGCAGGGGCTGCCGGCGCAGCGCGTCGTCGGCTCGCCGCTGCTGGCCGACATCATCCGCGAGATGGGCTTCCGCAAGGGCGACGAGTTCTACATCGCGCTCGGCGCGGCGAAGGTCTCGCCCAGAACGGTCGTCAACAAGGTGATGCAGCGGCTGAAGCAGGGCGAGGCCGCCGACGGCACGCCGACCGCCGCCGACGACCTGCTGAAGACCAGCCCGCAGCGCGAGCGCCGGCCGACGACCTCCTCGTCGAAGTTCGGCATCTCGGTCGACGGCGTCGGCGACGTGATGCTGCGGCTGGCGAAGTGCTGCCGCCCGGTCCCCGGCGACCCGATCGTCGGCTACGTCTCGCTCGGCCGCGGGATCACGATCCATCGCGAGGACTGTCCCAACGTCGGCGTCCTGCGCAAGGATCCCGACCGCTTCACGCCCGTCTCCTGGGACGGGGAGGCGGCGACGTCGTTCAAGGTGGAGATCCACATCGACGGCTGGGATCGGCACCGCCTCCTGGAAGACCTCGCGCGCACGTTCAGCGAGGCGGGCATCAACATCGTCGATGCGCGCTGCTCGTCGAACCCGCCGATGATCCGCAATCGGTTCGTCGTCGAGGTCGCCGACACCAAGACGCTCGACTCGACGATCACCCGGCTGCGGAACATCGAGGCGGTCTTCGACGCCTACCGCGTCACGCCCGGCGCGGGCGCCTGAGCGCCCGCGCTACGCGACGACGCGCAGCGCGCCGGCGTCGATGCGGAACTCGGCGGCGGGGACCGTGCCGAGGTAGTCGCCGTCGACCTGGAGCGGCAGGCCCCGCGCGTCGAGCGAGCGGATCGTGAACGCCTCGGCGCCGGAGAAGGCGGCGACGCGGCGGTGCTTGACGATCCGGGCTCTGTGCGACAGCGCCCGCCAGGTGACGGTCGGCATGTCGACCAGGCTCGCCCGTCTCAGCACGACGCCGGCGAGCGTGCCGTCGTCGAGCGCGACATCCTCCGCGAGGTCGATCGGACGGCGCGAGAAGTAGGTGTAGGGCGTCGTGTTCTGGACGATCGCGGTGACGCCCTCGACGCGCTCGCCGCCGACCTCGGCGACCAGCCGCGGGGGCTTCACGAGGTAGTTGCGGTTGAAGGCCGAGACGGCCGCCACCGAGTAGAACCACGGGCCGAATCTCGCCTTCAGGCGCGGCTTGGCGTCGACCCGCTCGGTGACGCTCGCGTCGAGGCCGATCCCGGCGGTGAAGAGGAAGCGGCGGTCGTCGACGACGCCGAGGTCGATCGCGCGCGGGCTCCATTCGTCGGCGAGCCGCAGCAGGTGCTCGGTCGCGTCGACGACGTCGTTCGGTATCCCAAGGATCCGCGCGAAGACGTTGGTCGAGCCGCCCGGCAGGCAGGTCAGCGGAGTCTCGGAGCCGGCGAGGCCGTTGGCGGCCTCGTTGACCGTGCCGTCGCCGCCGAAGGCACAGACGACGTCGTAGCCCTCCTGCGCGGCCTCGCGGCACAGCTCGGTGGCGTGGTTGCGCGCCTGCGTCTCGACGGAATCGACCTGGTAGCGACCCTGCAGCGCGTAGACGACCAGGTGCTTGAGTCGCTCCGAGACCGTCGTCGCGTACGGGTTGACGATCACGAGCATGCGCTTGCTCGGCTTCGTCGACCCGAACGTCTCCGCGAGGCGCTCGAGCGAGTCGAAGGAAGTGGCGGCCACGACCTTCTTACTCCGCCGCGGCGCAGCCGTTACGCACCGGGCGCGTCACAGCCAGCGGCGCTTGCGGAAGAAGGCCAGCATCCCGACGCCGACGAGCACGAGCAGCGTCACGACGACCCAGAACGGCTCGATTCTGCCCTCGCCCGGGACCTTCACGTTCATGCCGAAGATCGACGCGATCAGCGTCAGCGGCAGGAAGACGACGCTCAGGACCGTCAGCACGCGCAGGATGTCGTTCAGCTGGTGGGAGAGGACCGACTCGTTCGTCGCCTCGAGCGCCTCGACCGTCTCCTTGTAGGTCTCCAGCATCTGCCAGACGCGCTCGGAGGCGTCGTTGATGTCGTCGAAGTAGACGTCGAGGTCGTCGGCGAGGTAGCGCTGCTTGGTCCGCTCGAGGTCGCCGAAGACGGCGCGCTGCGGCCGCACGACCTTGCGGAAGTTGATGATCTCCTGCTTCACGTTGGAGATGTCGCGCACGACCTCGGCCGAGTTGCCGGCGAAGATCTCGTCCTCGATCCGCTCCAGCTTGTTGCCCATCTTCGCGAGCATCGGGAAGCTCGCGTCGACGCAGGCGTCGATGATCTTGTAGAGCAGGTAGCCGGTCCCCTTCGAGAACCAGCTCTCGCGCAGCTCGTCGTTGGCGCGGCAGCGCTCGAACAGCCACTCGACCGGCTGCAGCGGCTGGTTGGGGAGCGTGACGAGGAAGTCGGGCCCGACGAACAGGTCGAGCTCGGCGGCGTTGAGGCGGCCGACCTGCTTGTCGAAGCGCGGGAAGTAGAGGACGATGAAGAGGTAGTCGTCGTACTCGTCGATCTTCGGCCGCTGGTTGCGCGAGTAGACGTCCTCGTAGGCGAGCGCGTGGAAGTCGAAGCGCTCCTCCAGCCAGCCGCGATGGCTGTGCTGGGGCTGCTCGATGTTGATCCAGCGGACGCCCCTGCCGTCGAGGATCTGGGGCGCGCTGCTCTCAGGCTCGACCTGAGGGGCCGCGACCGGTCCGCGGCCGCGGGGTACGCGAACGAAACGAGGCTTGGGCAAGCTCGGCATGGGAACTTCGCGGCTCGTCGCTCACGTCGGTCGTCTCGTACGGCACGGCAGGGATTCTACTCGGGCGGCGGCGTTTTCCGGAATGTCGCGTTGCGACTCCGTCACACGACTGCGTATACTCGGCGGCCACATAGCAGTACGCATCCAGAGGGGTGGAGGGAATTGGCCCGACGAAACCCCGGCAACCCCCCGCAAGGGGAAGGTGCCAAGTCCAACAGGCAAGCAACAAGCCTGGGAGATGTGGTTCGGCGGTTTCTCCAACCTCTGCCCACGGACCCCGGCGGAGGTTTTTTCATATGCCGCCAGAGTCATTGACGTGCAAGGAATGCAAGACGGTCTACCCGCTCGAGGCGAAGTACGTCTGCGAGCGCTGCTTCGGACCGCTCGAGGTCGCCTACGCGCCCCCGGCCGAGATTGACGCCGACGCGCTGCGCCGCCGGATCCAGGCCGGCCCGCACTCGCTGTGGCGCTACCGCGACTTCCTGCCGCTCGCGAACGGCGCCCCAAGGGGCCTGCTCCCGGCCGGCTGGACGCCGCTGCTGAAGGCCGACCGGCTCGCCGAGCGGCTCGGCCTCGGCGAGGTCTGGATCAAGAACGACGCCGCGAACCCGACGCACTCGTTCAAGGACCGCGTCGTCGCCGTCGCGCTCGCGCGGGCGAAGGAGCTCGGCTACGAGGTCGTCGCGTGCGCCTCGACCGGCAACCTCGCCAACGCCGTCGCCGCCCACGCCGCGGCGGCCGGCCTCGACTCCTACGTCTTCATCCCCTCCGATCTCGAGGAGCAGAAGATCCTCGCGACCGGCGTCTACGGCACGCACCTCGTCGCGGTGAGAGGCAACTACGACGACGTCAACCGCCTCTGCACCGAGGTCGCCGGCGAGCACGACTGGGCCTTCGTCAACATCAACATGCGGCCCTACTACGCCGAGGGCTCCAAGACGATCGCGTACGAGATCGCCGAGCAGCTCGGCTGGGCGGTGCCCGACCGGATCGTCGGCCCGATCGCCTCCGGCTCGCTCTTCACGAAGATCGCGAAGGGCTTCGAGGAGTGGATCGAGCTCGGTCTGGTCAAGGGCGCGGTGCCGACGATGAACGGCGCGCAGGCTGCCGGCTGCTCGCCGGTCGCGACCGCCTTCGCCGAGGGGACCGACATCTGCCGCCCGGTCAAGCCGGACACGATCGCCAAGTCGCTGGCGATCGGCAACCCGGCCGACGGCCCGTACGCCGTCGAGCTGGCGCGCAAGACCGGCGGCGCGATCGACGCCGTCAGCGACGACGAGGTCCGCCAGGGGATCAAGCTGCTCGCCGAGACGACCGGCATCTTCACCGAGACGGCCGGCGGCGTCACGACCGCCGTGCTGAAGAAGCTGGCCGAGCGCGGCGACATCGACCCGAACGAGAGAGTCGTCGCGATCATCACCGGCGAGGGCCTGAAGACGCTCGACGTCGTGCGCGGGACCTTCGAGGCGTACGAGATCGACGCCAGATACGAGTCGTTCGAGGAGAAGGTCGATCTGCCGGCGGAGGTCGCAGCCTGATGGCCGTCACGGTCAAGATCCCGACCCAGCTGCGCGCCGCGACCGGCGGCGCCGCGACCGCCTCGGTCGAGGGCGGGACGGTCGGCGAGGTGCTCGACGCGCTGTACGTCCAGTTCGGCGAGCTGCGCGACCGGATCGCCGACGACGGGGGCCTGCGCCGCTTCGTCAACGTCTACATCGGCGGCGAGGACATCCGCTTCCTCAACGGCCTCGAGACGACCGTCTCCGACGGCGACGAGGTGACGATCCTGCCGGCGGTCGCCGGCGGCTGAGCGCTCGGCCGCGAGCTGAGGAGCGGTGCGACGACGGCGGCCTGCGGGCCGCCGTCGGCGCGTCGCCGGTCGTCTGCCCGTCCAGGTCGCTGGGCCGTCCCGCGCGTTCGGCATAGGATCGGCCGGATGTCGCGCTCGACCGAGAAGCAGTGGATGGGCCGGAGGATCGTCGCCGGCGCCGTCGCCGCCGCGCTCGCCGCCGCATGCGGCTGGGCGGCGACCGTCGCCGTCGCCCCGGCGGCCAGACGCGCCGCGCAGGCGCCGTCGATGACGGTCAGACCGAGAGCGGCTCGTCAGGGCGGGACCGTCGTGCTGCACGGCAGCGGCTTCGCGCCGCGGGCCCGCGTCGTCCTGCTCGCCGGCCCGCCCGGCGGCGCCCGGACGCGGATCGGCAGAGCCGACACCGACCGCGCCGGCGAGTTCGTCGCGCCGATCACGATCCTCAGAGCGGTGCGCCCGGGACGCTACGTCGCCTACGCCTGCCGGCACAGATGCCGCGTGATGGCGTCGGCGCCGTTCCGGGTGCGCGCGAGCCGTTAGCGGTCGCCGTCGTCGGCGAGCGCATGGGTGCGGGCGCTCGCCGCGGCCGCCGCGCGGGCGGCGGTGCGGGCCTCGCGCGCCGCCTCGCGCAGCGCGATCCGCTCCTCGCGCGCGTGGGCGATCAGCTGCTCGGCGGCCTCGCCGAGGGCGAGGTTGGCGCTGCTGAGCCGCTCGAGCTGCTCGGCGAGCTGCGCGAGCGGGTCGTCGGCGGGGGCGGCCATCGCCAACCAGTCTTGCAGGCCGCGCGGCGGCGATCCAGCCTTCCGCGCCGACGCGATCGGGACGCCCCGCCGCCGGCTCGGAACCCGCCGGAATGGGGGAGTCCCCCAGCCTCCGGCGCGGGATCCCCTCTATAGCGTGAACGTTCCCCGCCATAGGTGGTGGATTGCAGCGGAGATCCGGTGGAGGGTTCAGGTGTGCCCGCTCCGCTGCCCAACGACGTCCGTGCGCTCGCGACGGCGGTGCGCGAGCTGCGTGCTCGCAAGGCGCTCAAGCAGGAGGAGGTCGGAGCGGCCGCCGGGCTGAGCCGAAACTACATGACGTCGCTCGAGTCGGGCCGCATGAACCCGTCGTTCACCGCGCTCGTGCACGTCAGCCGGGCGCTCGACGTCCCGCTCTCCGAGCTGGTGAGCATGTACGAGGAGCGCCTGAGCGACGCGTGAGCGGCGGCCGGCGCGCGGCGCCGCCCACCGGCACGGTAAGCTGACGTGCTCACGCGCCCGTAGCTCAGTGGATAGAGCGCTTGCCTCCGGAGCAAGAGGTCGCAGGTTCGAATCCTGCCGGGCGCGCTGATCGAGAGCCCCGCCGCCGGCGGGGCTCTCGTCGTTCCGCGGCCCTCCGCCGCTCAGCGACGGGCGTGAGCGCGGCGGCCGATCGCCGCGATCTGCCCGCGCGCCTCGCCGTCCGGGAAGGTGTCGCTGTGGACGTTCGCGTAGGTGACGCCCGCGCGCATCGCGGCGACCAGCTCGCCGAGGTCGCCGGGGCCGATGCCCTGTCTGGCGGGCCCGACGACGCTCGCGGCGGTCGCCACGCCGCTGATCGTCGCGGGCGGCGGCGGACATCTCTGCACGCCGGCGGGCGCGCCCGGCAGGTTCGTGCAGAGGAAGACGCTCACGCCGCCGTTGACCGCGACCTGGCCGAAGTGGATGTGCGCCTGCTGCACCGCTCCCTCCAGCTCCCGGTAGGAGAGCCGCCAGGCGAGCCTCCCGGCGCGTGCGTCGAGCGTCGCGCGGAACCTGCCGCTCGCCTCGGTCGAGACCGCCGGGACCTCCTCGTAGCCGGTCAGCGACGCCCTGAAGGTCGTCGCCCCCGGACCGCCCTGGCCTCTGCGGCCGTCGTCCTGGCCGGTGGCGATCGCCGCCCCTCCCGCGGCGAGGATGGCGGTCGCGGCCATGGCGGCCCCGAGCTTGGTGGTGATCCGGGGCATCGATCCACCTCCGATCGATCGTGGGCGAGTGGATCCGCCGAGGCTCCGCCGCGTCGCGGAGGCTGTCAAGCGCCGCTCGCCCGCGCGGACCGACGCCGACGCGGCGGCGCTCGGCGCGAGCGCCGCCGCGCGCTCGGCCGCGCGCCGCATCCGGCATCATCCACGGGCCGTGCAGCTCGCGATCGTCAGCGACACCCACATGCCGAAGGGCGCACGTGCGCTGCCGGCCGCGTGCGTCGCGCGGCTGCGCGCGGCCGACCTGATCCTCCACGCCGGCGACTTCGTCCGCGAGGAGGTGCTGTTCGAGCTGCAGGCATACGGCGAGGTCGTCGCCGTCCACGGCAACGTCGACGAGGCGCCGCTGCGGCGCGAGCTGCCGGCCGAGCGGATCGTCGAGCTGCCCGGCGGCGTGCGGATCGCGATGACCCACGACGCGGGCCCGTCCCAGGGACGCCTGCAGCGGATGCGGCTGCGCTTCCCCGACGCGCACGCGCTCGTCTTCGGCCACTCGCATCTCCCGCTGCACGAGACCGACCCCGCGAGCGGCTTCCAGCTCTTCAACCCCGGCAGCCCGACCGAGCGGCGGCGGGCGCCGCACCACACGATGGGCGTCGCGACCGTCTCCGACGGCGCCGTGCGGTTCGAGCTGATCGTGCTGGACGAGCCCGGCGCGGCGCGCGTTTCCGGCCCGGCCGATCAGCCCTAGCACTACCCTCAGAAAGGCAGATGGACCTCTCGCTCTTCTTCGCCGGCACCGCGGGCTCGGTGCCGACCGCCCGGCGCGGGCTGCCGGCGATCCTGCTGCGCCGCGGCGCCGACCGGATCCTCTTCGACTGCGGCGAGGGCACCCAGCGCCAGCTGCTGCGCTCGGCCGGCCTCGCCGACCTCAGCGACGTCTTCATCACCCACTTCCATGCCGACCACTGGCTCGGGCTGCCGGGGATGCTGAAGACCTTCGACCTGCGCGCGCGCGAGAAGCCGCTGACGATCTGGGGGCCGCCCGGCCTGCGCGCGCTGATGCACTCGATCAGGCACATCTGGGGCGGCTGCGGCTACGAGATCGCGCTCGTCGAGCTGCCGCCCGACGCGATGGTCGAACGCGACGAGTACGTGATCGAGCCGTTCCCCGTCAACCACCGCGGCACCGCCTACGGCTACGCGATCACCGAGGACGACCGGCCGGGCAGGTTCGACGCCGAGCTGGCCGAGCGGCTCGGCGTCACGCCCGGCCCCGACTTCGGCCGCATCCAGCGCGGCGAGACGGTCGCGGGCGTCAGACCGGAGCAGGTGATCGGCGAGCCGCGGCTCGGACGCAAGCTGGTCATCTCGGGCGACACCGGCCCGAGCGAGGAGCTGATCGAGATGGCCCACCGCGCCGACCTGCTCGTCCACGAGGCGACCTTCACCCAGGACGAGGCCGAGCGGGCGAGGGAGACGCAGCACTCGACCGCCGCGCAGGCCGCGCGCGCCGCCGCCGAGGCGGAGGTGCGGATGCTCGCGCTCGTCCACCTCTCGACCCGCTACGGCGGCCGCGAGATCCGCGACGAGGCGCGGGCGCTCTTCCGCGAGACGGTCGTGCCGCGCGACTTCGACGCGATCGACGTGCCGTTCCCCGAGCGCGGCGGCCCGCAGCTGGTGCGCTGGGACCCGCGCGCGCCGCTGCCGCAGGAGGCCGACGCTGAGATCGCGGCCGTGGAGCCGGGCGCGTGACGACGAGGCGGCCGGCGAGCTGGACGGCGGTGGCGCTCGGCGTCGCGTCGGGCTTCCTGATCGGCGTGCTGTTCGTCGTCGCGCTCGGGATCGGCTCGGCCGAGGAGCCGAGAACGCGCACGGTCACCGTCCTCAGCAGAGCGCCGCCGCTGAGCGGCGACGAGACGGTCATCACCCGCACCGCCGTCCCCGACGTGACCGGCGAGCGGCTCGACGTCGCGCACGAGCGGCTCGAGCGGGCCGGCTTCCTCGTCAAGGAGGAGAAGGGCGGCCTCTTCGGGACGATCGTCGACTCCAACTGGGAGGTCGTCGAGCAGGATCCCGCCGCGGAGACGCTGTTGGAGCGCGGCTCGACCGTCCGCATCACGCTCGACCGCCGCTGAGGGCGCTCCGCGCTCGACGCCGCGGCCCGACCGGGCGCCGTTCCGCCTGCGCCCGTTGCTAGGGTGGACGCAGATTCCGTTCCTTTAACCCGGTCCCGTGAGGCCAGGAAGGCGCGTGTGACAGACGAGAAGGTCGTCCTCGACCGCGACGACATGCGGCGAACGCTCGTGCGCATCGCGCATGAGATCGTCGAGAAGAACCCAGCCCAGCAGCTCGCCATCGTCGGCATCCACCGGCGCGGCGCCGTGCTCGCCGCCCGGCTCCACGCGCTCGTCTCCGAGCTGCTCGACGTCGATCCTCCGCTCGGCGACATCGACATCGCCTTCTACCGCGACGACCTCGCGACGCGGCCGAGCGCGCCGGTCGTCCACGCCTCCCACGTCGACTTCCCGCTCGACGGCCTGACGGTCGTGATCGTCGACGACGTCCTCTACACCGGCCGCACCGTCCGCTCGGCGATCGACGCGATCTTCGACTACGGCCGCCCGGCGCGCGTGCAGCTCGCCGTGCTCGCCGACCGCGGCCACCGCGAGCTGCCGATCCGCCCCGACTACGTCGGCAAGAACCTTCCGACCGCGCGCGAGGAGCGCGTCAACGTCCGCGTCGAGGAGCTCGACGACGTCGACGAGGTCACGATCTCCGAAGCGAGCACCGCCACCCAGGAGGTGACGACGACGTGAAGCACCTGCTGTCGATCGACGACCTCGCCCGCGCCGACATCGAGCGCGTGCTCGATCGCGCCGCCTCGTTCGCCGAGGTCGCCGGCCGCGAGATCAAGAAGGTCCCGGCGCTGCGGGGACGGACGGTCGTCAACCTCTTCTACGAGGCCTCGACGCGCACCAGCAGCTCCTTCGAGCTGGCCGCCAAGCGCCTCTCGGCCGACCTCGTATCGATCCGCGCCGCGACCTCGAGCGTCACGAAGGGCGAGTCGCTGAAGGACACGATCACGACGCTGACCGCCTACGACCCGGCCGCGATCGTGATCCGCTCGCCGCACGCCGGCGCCGCCCAGCTGGTCGCCGGCTGGACCGACGCGGCGGTCGTCAACGCCGGCGACGGCAAGCACGAGCACCCGACGCAGGCGCTGCTCGACGTCTACACGCTGCGCCAGAGGCTCGGCTCGCTCGACGGCGTCAAGATCTGGATCGTCGGCGACGTGCTCCACTCGCGCGTCGCCCGCTCCGACATCCTCGCCTTCACGCGCATGGGCGCGCAGGTGACGCTGTCGGGCCCGCCGACGCTGATCCCGCGCGGGATCGAGGCGCTCGGCTGCACCGTCGAGCCGACGCTCGACCGCCTGCCGGAGGCCGACGTCGTCTACGTGCTGCGGATGCAGCGCGAGCGGATGGAGGAGGCCTACGTCCCGTCGCTGCGCGAGTACGCCGCCCGCTACCAGATCAACGCCGAGCGCCTGCAGCCCCACCAGCTGCTGATGCACCCCGGCCCGGTCAACCGCGGCGTCGAGCTGTCCGGCGACGCGATCGACTCGCCGCAGGCGCTGATCGCCCAGCAGGTCGAGGCCGGCGTCGTCGTCCGCATGGCGGTCCTCTACGAGCTGCTCGCCGGCGCGAACAGCAGAGCGCCGCTCTCCGTCAACCCGAACGTCGAAAGCGCAGTCGCCGCATGAGCGTCAAAGGCCTGTACTTCCGCGGCGGTCGTCCCGCCGAGCTGCTGATCCGCGGCGCCCACCTGCTCGATCCGCGCACCGGCCTCGACGGCCCCGGCGACCTGCTCGTGCGCGACGGCGAGATCGCCGAGCTCGGCGCGCCCGGCGCGCTGGCCGCCCCCGAGGGCGTCGAGACGATCGAGGCCGAGGGGCAGCACCTCTTCCCGGGCTTCGTCGACCCGCACGTCCACTTCCGCACGCCCGGCCAGGAGCACAAGGAGGACCTCGCGACCGGCACCGCCGCCGCGGCCGCCGGCGGCTTCACGGCCGTGATCGCGATGCCGAACACCTCGCCGACGATCGACGACGCCTCGGTCCTGCGCGCGCTGCGCGAGGCGGCCGAGCTGCAGGCGCGCGTCCCGGTCGGCTTCCTCGCGGCGATCACCAGAGGGCTGAAGGGCGACGACCTGACCGAGATGGCCGAGCTGCGCGACGCCGGCGCGCTCGGCTTCACCGACGACGGCAGACCGGTGGTCGTCGCCGGGATGCTGCGCAAGGCGCTCCAGTACCAGCGCCTCGCCGGCGGCGTCCTCGGCCTGCATGAGGAGGACCCGTCGCTGTCGAACGGCTGCGTGATGCACGAGGGCGCGGTCTCCGCCCGCCTCGGGCTCGCCGGCTACCCGTCGATCGGCGAGTCGACGATCGTCGCGCGCGACGCCGCGATCGCCGCCTTCGAGGGCGGCCGGATGCACTTCCAGCACCTCTCCGCGGCCGAGTCGGTCGAGGCGCTCGCGTACTGGAAGGGGAGAGGGGCGCAGGTCACCGGCGAGGCGTCGCCGCACCACCTCACGCTCACCCACGAGGCGGTCCTGTCGCTCGACACGCGCTTCAAGATGAACCCCCCGCTGCGCGCCGAGTCCGACCGCCAGGCGCTGATCGCCGGCCTCAAGGACGGCACGATCGACTGCATCGCGACCGACCACGCGCCGCACGCCGCGCACGAGAAGGAGGTCCCGTTCGAGGAGGCGCCCAACGGCGTCACCGGGCTGGAGACCTCGTTCGCCTCGATCTACACCGAGCTGGTGAAGCCGGGGATCGTCCCGCTCGCGCTGCTGGTCGAGAAGCTGACCTCCGGCGCCGCGCTGTTCGACCTCTGCACGCCGAAGATCGAGGTCGGCTCGCCCGCGAACCTCGCGCTGGTCGACCTGCGCGAGCAGTGGGTCGTCGGCGAGCACGGCTACGCCAGCCGCTCGGCCAACAGCTGCTTCCACGGCCGCGCCTTCGACGGCGTCGTGAAGCTGACGGTCGCCGCCGGCACGATCGCCCACCGCCATCCCTCGACCACCCCCGCCACCACCGGAGTGACCGCATGAACGACGCGACCGCCTACGTCCTGCTCGAGGACGGTGAGCGCTTCGACGGCATCGCCTGCGGCGCCGACGGCCACGCCGTCGGGGAGGTCGTCTTCACGACCGGGATGACCGGCTACCAGGAGGCGATGAGCGATCCCTCCTTCAACGCCCAGCTGATCACGTTCACGACCGCGCACGTCGGCAACTACGGCGTCTCGGCCGAGGCGATGGAGTCCGATCGGATCCACGCCCGCGCGGCGATCATGCGCGCGGCGACCAACCGCGACGACGCCCCCGGCGCCGAGGGCCGCTGGCTCGACTGGCTGCGCGACAACGGCATCCCCGGCATCACCGACCTCGACACGCGCGCGCTCGTCCGCCACATCCGCGACCAGGGCGCGATGCGCGGCGGCCTCTTCCCGGCGAGCATGACCGAGGAGGAGGCGCGGGCGCTGATAGCCGCCGAGCCGCCGATGGCCGGCCGCGACCTCGCGCGCGCGGTGACGCCGTCGGAGACGGTCGTGCTCGAGCCGCTCGGCGAGGGGCCGGCCGGCGCCGAGCACACGCGGATCGCGATGATCGACACCGGCGTCAAGGCGTCGATCCTGCGCAACCTGCGGCTGCGCGGCGCGACCGTCGAGCTCCATCCCTGCACGGTCACCGCCGAGCAGCTGCTGGCCGGCGACGCCGACGCCTTCTTCATGGCCAGCGGCCCCGGCGACCCGGCCGCGCTCGACTACCTCGTCGCGACGCTGCGCGAGCTGGTCGGCAAGAAGCCGGTCTACGGGATCTGCCTCGGCCACCAGCTGCTCTGCCGCGCCGTCGGCCTGGAGACCTACAAGCTGCCGTTCGGCCACCGCGGCGCCAACCACCCGGTGATGGACCTCACCACCGGCCGCGTCGAGATCACCAGCCAGAACCACGGCTTCTCGGTCCGCGGCCCCGGCGGCTCGGCGACGGTGCCGACCGACGCCCCGGTCCGCTGGGAGACCGACTTCGGGATCGCCGAGCTGACCCACGTCAACCTCTACGACCACACCGTCGAGGGGCTGGCGCTGCGCGACGTCGTCGGCGCGACCGTCCAGTACCACCCCGAGGCCGGGCCCGGCCCGCGCGACTCGCTCTACCTCTTCGACCGGTTCATCAAGGAGATCGCCGGCGCGTAGGCCGGGAACAGACGCCATGCCGAAGCGCACCGACATCAGAAAGATCCTCATCATCGGCTCCGGGCCGATCGTGATCGGACAGGCGGCCGAGTTCGACTACTCCGGCACGCAGGCCTGCAAGGTCCTCATGGAGGAGGGCTACGAGGTCGTGCTCGTCAACTCCAACCCGGCGACGATCATGACCGACCCCGAGATCGCCACCGCGACCTACGTCGAGCCGCTGCTGCCCGGCCCGGTCGCGCAGGTGATCGAGCGCGAGCGCCCCGACGCGCTGCTGCCGACGCTCGGCGGCCAGACGGCGCTCAACCTCGCCAAGGCGCTGCACGAGGACGGCACGCTCGCGAGATACGGCGTCGAGCTGATCGGCGCCAACTACGACGCGATCGACCGCGCCGAGGACCGCGACCGCTTCCGCGAGACGATGGAGGCGGCGAGACTGCGCGTGCCGCGCTCCGCGATCGCGCACACGCTCGAGGAGGCGCGCGCCGCGCTCGACGACATCGGCCTGCCGATGATCATCCGCCCGGCCTTCACGCTCGGCGGCCGCGGCGGCGGGATCGCCCGCACCGTCGAGGAGTTCGAGGCGATTTGCCATCGCGGCATCGAGGCCTCGCCGATCAACCAGATCCTGATCGACGAGTCGGTCCTCGGCTGGGGCGAGTTCGAGCTCGAGGTGATGCGCGACCACGCCGACAACGTCGTGATCATCTGCTCGATCGAGAACCTCGACCCGATGGGCGTCCACACCGGCGACTCGGTCTGCGTCGCGCCGCAGCAGACGCTGACCGACAAGCAGTTCCAGAAGCTGCGCCACCAGGCGATCGAGGTGATCCGCGCCGTCGGCGTCGAGACCGGCGGCTCCAACGTCCAGTTCGCCGTCAACCCGCAGACCGACGAGGTCATCGTCATCGAGATGAACCCGCGCGTCTCGCGCTCCTCGGCGCTGGCCTCGAAGGCGACCGGCTTCCCGATCGCGAAGATCGCGGCGCGGCTGGCGGTCGGCTACACGCTGCCGGAGATCGACAACGACATCACGCGCGCGACGCCGGCCTCGTTCGAGCCGACGATCGACTACGCGGTCGTCAAGTGGCCGCGGTTCGCGTTCGAGAAGTTCCCCGGCTCCGACGCCGGCCTGACCACCCACATGAAGTCGGTCGGCGAGGCGATGGCGATCGGCCGCACCTTCAAGCAGGCCTTCGCGAAGGCGCTGCGCTCGCGGGAGCTCGACCAGCGGGCGACGCCGCCGGAGGAGCTGGAGGAGCTGCTGTCGGCGCTGGAGACCGGCGGCCCCGACCGCTTCGACCTCGTGCTGGAGGCCTTCCGCCGCGGCGTCGAGGTCGAGACGCTGCACGCGCGCACGCAGATCGACCCGTGGTTCCTGCGCGAGCTGCAGGAGCTGGCGCTCGATCCCGAGGCGGCCGAGGCCGGCGAGCGGATCTTCAAGTCGGTCGACACCTGCGCCGCCGAGTTCGCCGCCCGCACGCCGTACTACTACTCCTCCCGCGAGCGGCCGCGGCGCTCCGGCGTCACCGCCTCCGAGGTCGAGCGCGGCGACCGGCCGAGCGTCGTGATCCTTGGCGCCGGCCCCAACCGGATCGGCCAGGGGATCGAGTTCGACTACTGCTGCGTCCACGCGGCGATGACCGTGCGCGAGTCGGGCCGCGACGCGGTGATGGTCAACTGCAACCCGGAGACGGTCTCGACCGACTACGACACCTCCGACCGGCTCTACTTCGAGCCGCTGACGCTGGAGGACGTGCTCGGCGTCTGCGAGGTCGAGAGACCGGAGGGCGTGATCGTCCAGTTCGGCGGCCAGACGCCGCTGCGGCTCGCCGCCGGCCTGGAGGCCGCCGGCGTCCCGATCCTTGGCACGAGCATCGACGCGATCGACCACGCCGAGGACCGCGGCCGCTTCGGCAGGCTGCTCGCCGACCTCGGCTACTCCGCGCCGCCGTACGCGACCGCCCACTCGCCCGAGGAGGCGCTCGCGAAGGCGCCGGAGGTCGGCTTCCCGCTGCTGGTGCGGCCGAGCTACGTGCTCGGCGGCCGCGCGATGGAGATCGTCTACTCGCTGGAGGGCCTCGAGGACTACCTGACGCGCGTCGGCGCCCAGCACGGCTCCGGCAAGGAGATCTTCCTCGACCGCTTCCTGGAGGACTCGATCGAGGTCGACGTCGACGCGCTCTGCGACGGCGAGCAGGTCTGGATCGGCGGGATCATGCAGCACGTCGAGGAGGCCGGCATCCACTCCGGCGACTCGGCCTGCGTGCTGCCGCCGCACTCGCTCGGTCCCGACGCGCTCCAGCAGATCAGGGAGCACACCGAGGGGATCGCGAAGGCGCTCGGCGTCGTCGGCCTGCTGAACGTCCAGTACGCCGTCGACAAGTCCGGCAAGCTCTACGTGATCGAGGCCAACCCGCGCGCCTCCCGCACCGTCCCGTTCGTCTCCAAGGCGATCGGCCTCCCGCTCGCGAAGCTCGCCTGCCGCATCATGCTCGGCGAGAAGATCGCCGACCTCGGCCTGCCCGAGGACCCGGTCGGCGACGTCGTCTGCGTCAAGGAGGCGGTGATGCCGTTCGACCGCTTCGCCGGCGTCGACTCGCTGCTCGGCCCCGAGATGCGCTCGACCGGCGAGGTGATGGGGATCGCCCACGACTTCCCGACCGCCTTCGCGAAGGCGCAGGCGGCCGCCGGCTCGGTGCTCCCGAGCGAGGGGACGGTCTTCATCACCGTCACCGACAGCGACAAGCCGGCCGCCGCCGGCGTCGCGATGGCGCTCCACGGCCTCGGCTTCAGGATCGTCGCGACGCACGGCACCGCGCAGGCGATCAAGCGGATGGGGATCCCGGTCCAGGCGCTGGAGAAGATCGGCTCCGGCTCGCCGAACGTGCTCGAGCTGATCGAGCGCGGCGAGATCCAGCTGGTCGTCAACACGCCGGTCGGGACCGGCGCCCGCACCGACGGCTGGGAGATCCGCTCGGCGGCGATCGCCAACGGGATCCCGTGCATGACGACGATGACCGGTGCGATGGCAGCCGCGCAGGCGATCGCCGCCGGCGGCCGCGAGGACCCGACGGTGATCGCGCTGCAGGACCTGCGGGCGCCGCGCGCGGCGGCACGGGTTCCGTCGGGAGCGCCCGCCGAGGAGGAGCGCGCTCCCGTCGGAGAGCCGTCGTGAGCGCGACCGCGACGACGACCGACGACGGGCGGCGGACGCTCTCGCCGCCCGGCCGCCGCCGCGCGACGGTGATCGAGCGGCGCGTCCACGGCTCTTACGTCGTCCTGCGCGTCGCCGACCCGGAGGGGCAGCCGGCCCGTCCCGGCCAGTTCGCGATGCTGGCCGCGGCCGAGCGGTGGGGCGGAGGGGACGGCGAGCGTCCCTTCCTGCCGCGCGCCTTCTCGGTCGCGCGCATCCCCGCGCCGGGCGAGGCCGAGTTCCTGCTGGAGGACGTCGGCCCGGGCACCGAGCGGCTGTGCGAGCTGGAGGCCGGCGACGCGCTGTGGCTGCTGGGGCCGCTCGGGATCGGCTTCGGGCTCGAGGCGGGCGGTCGCCGGCCGCTGCTGGCCGGCGGCGGCGTCGGGATCGCCCCGCTCGCGATCCTGCAGGACGAGCTGGCCGCCTCCGGCGCCGCCGACCTGGCGCCGGCGCTGCTCGGCTTCCGCGACGCGCCCCACGCCGAGGGCGCGGCCCTGCTGCGCCACGGCGCGCGCGTCGCGACCGACGACGGCTCGGTCGGCCACCACGGCCGCGTCACCGAGCTGCTGGTCGAGGAGCTCGACCGCGACGAGCGCGCGCAGGTCTACGCCTGCGGCCCGCCGGCGATGCTGGAGGCGGTGCGGGCGCTCTGCGCCGAGCGCGACGTCCCCGTCCAGCTCGCGCTGGAGTCGGGGATGGCGTGCGGCTACGGCGCCTGCTTCGGCTGCGTCGTGCCGACGAAGAGCGGCTACGTGCGGCTGTGCGTCGACGGGCCGGTGCTCGACGGCGAGCAGCTGGAGACGGCGCTCGTCCCGGGGGCCGGTCACTGATGCCCGCGATCGGAACCGGTGCGGGCATCGACGCGACGCCCTCGCTGCCGACGACCTTCTGCGGGATCGAGCTGGCCCACCCGATCGTCAACGGCTCGGGCACCTTCGACGCGATCGCCGCGCGCCGCGCCTTCGGCGACGCGCTCGTCGAGCAGTTCCCCTTCTCGGCCTTCGTCTCCAAGACGGTCACCGTCGCGCCGCGCGAGGGCAACCCGCCGCCGCGGCTGTGGGAGCTGCCGGGCGGCCTGATCAACTCGATCGGCCTGCCGAACAAGGGGCTTGACGGATATCTGACGCACGACCTTCCGGAGCTTGCGCGGCTGCCCGTCCCGCTGATCGTCAACGTGATGGGCTTCACGCGCGAGGAGGTCGCGCGGCTGGTCGACGCCTTCGCCGAGCGCGAGGAGGTCTCCGCGCTCGAGCTGAACGTCTCCTGCCCGAACGTCGAGACCGGCCTGATCATGGGCGCCGACCCGGGGGAGACGGCGAAGCTCGTCGAGCGCGTGCGGCCGCTCACGGCCAAGCCGATCATCGTCAAGCTGACGCCGAACGCGACCGACCCCGGCGCCGTCGCCGAGGCGGCGGAGGCGGCCGGCGCCGACGCGCTGTCCCTGATCAACACGATCCGCGGCATGGCGCTCGACCCGCGCACGCGCGAGCCGTGGCTCGGCGCGGGCACCGGCGGCGTCTCGGGTGCAACGGTTCGTGCAATCGCGCTCGCGCAGGTCCAGGAGGTCGCGCGGCGGGTCTCGCTGCCGCTCGTCGCGATGGGCGGCGTGCAGCGCGGGCGCGACGCCGACGACCTGCTGCGGGCGGGAGCGACCCTGGTCGCCGTCGGCACCGAGAGCTTCCGCGATCCGCTCGCCGGACGGCGGGTCGCGGCCGAGCTGGCGGAGCTGCGCCGAGAAGGGTCGAATCCGGGCGCCGACGCGCCAGCATCAACATGAACCGCTCGGGAAAACTCCTGCAAAGAGATGGGATCTGCTACGGCACTCTCGACATCGCTGAACCTCAAGTTGAGGTCGAGACGAATTCGTCCCTTGTCGCTTGAACCGCCTCTCGCAAGATGTAGACTCGCCGCCATGCCGCCGGCCATCCCCGCCCCCACCAAGACCGCGACAGCGCCGGAGCGTTCCCTGAACCAGCGCATGGACGCGCTCAACCGAGCGAACGAGATCCGCACCAAGCGGGCGCAGCTCAAGCGGGACCTCAAGGCCGGACGCGCGGCGATCCACGAGCTCCTGATGGAGCCGCCGAGCTACATCGAGACCGCCAAGGTCTTCGACCTGCTCCTCGCCGTCCCGAAGTACGGGCGCGTCAAGGCCAACAAGGTGCTCACGCAGTGCCGCATCTCGCCGAGCAAGACGATCGGCGGGCTCTCCCAGCGTCAGCGCGGAGAGCTCGTCGCGCTGCTGCGCCGCTAGACCCGAGCCACGTCAGTTGGCCAGGGTTTTCGTCATCACCGGCCCCTCGGGGGTCGGCAAGGGAACGTTGATCCGGAACCTGCTCTCGCGGGTCCCCGAGCTGGAGCTGTCGGTCTCCGCGACCACGCGGAGACCGCGGCCCGGCGAGGAGGACGGCGTTCATTATCACTTTCTCACCGACGAGCAGTTCGAGCAGCGGGTCGACGAAGGGGCCTTCGTCGAGCACGCCGACTACTCGGGCCGCCGCTACGGGACGCTCCGCTCCGAGCTGGAGAAGCGCACCGCCGCCGGCGCGCCGGTCGTGCTGGAGATCGAGGTCCAGGGCGCGCGCCAGGTGCGCGAGACGATGCCCGACGCCGTCCAGGTCTTCATCGTGCCGCCGTCGAGGGAGGCGCTGCGCGAGCGGCTCGTGGGGCGGGGGACCGACAGCCCCGAGGACGTCGAGCGGCGCCTCGGCGTCGCCGAGCAGGAGCTGACCGCCTGCGACGAGTTCCAGTACCGGGTCGTCAACGACCGGCTGGAGGACGCGGTCTCCGAGCTCGAGCGGATCGTCGCGCGCGAGCTGCGCGCGGGCTGACCGGCGCGCAACCTTGGCGTTTCGCTATTCGGCTATCAGGCTATCCTGCTAGCCATGACTGCGACGAGACCACGCGGCAGCGAGCGCGAGGCGCTCTACGTCCGCATCCCCACCGACCGCGCGCGCGACCTCGACCGCGCCTCCTTCGAGCTGAAGCTCTCCAAGCAGGACCTCGTCAGCGCCCTGCTCGAGCGCTACGTCGATCCCTCCTCGGCGGCGAGCCTCGAGTCGCTGCGGGCGCTCCACGGGCCGCTCGACGCCGACGGCAACCGCATCACGATCGAGCCGGCGCCGCAGGGCCTCACGCTCGGCCGCCACGACTTCCGCCCCGATCCGGTCGCCGACGTGCTGACGCTCGCCGACGCCGCCGAGCTGCTGCAGGTCGAGGAGACGTCGGTCGCGAGCCTGGCCGAGCGCGGCGAGCTGCCCGGCCGCAAGATCGGCGAGGAGTGGCGGTTCACGCGCCAGGCGATCCTGGACTGGCTTTCAGCCGGTAATGGCTAGAATTCGCCCTCAACGACCGCGAAAGGCACGTTCTTGATCTCTCCCCGCATCGATCGCCTGCTCCAGCACGTCGACTCCGACTACGCGAGCGTCGTCGTCGCCGCCAAGCGCGCGCGGCAGATCAACAGCTACTACCACAACCTCGGCGAGGGGACCTTCGACGAGTTCCCGCCCCCGATGGTCGAGACGCGCTCGAAGAACTACCTGACGATCGCGCTCGAGGAAGTCGCCGACGGCAAGATCAAGTACCACTACCGCTAGGTCGCGGCAGGCGGGCTGAGGAGGCGACGTGGCGCGGATCCTGCTCGGCGTCAGCGGCGGGATCGCCGCCTACAAGGCGCTCGAGCTCGTCCGCCTCGCGACGAAGGCGGGCCACAGCGTCCGCGTCGTCCAGACCCCGACGAGCGAGCGCTTCGTCGGGGTCGCCTCGTTCGAGGCGATCACCGGCGCGCCGGTGCTGAGGAGCGAGTTCGAGCCCGACCCCGCCCGCGGCGCCTTCCCGGGCGACCCGCAGCCCGAGCACGAGCCGATCAGCCACCTGGCGCTCGTCCTCAACGCCGACCTCTACCTGATCGCGCCGGCCTCGGCGAACACGATCGCCAAGCTCGCCCACGGGCTCGCCGACAACCTGCTGAGCAGCGCCGCGCTCGCCGCCCGCTGCCCGCTGCTGGTCGCTCCGGCGATGAACGACGCGATGTACGAGCACGCCGCGACGCAGGCCAACCTCGCGACGCTGCGCGAGCGCGGCGTGCGCGTGATCGACCCCGGCGTCGGGTCGCTCGCCTCCAAGGGCGAGCACGGCGTCGGCCGCCTCGCCGAGCCGGCCGAGCTGCTCGCCGTCTGCGAGGAGGTGCTCGCCGGGCGCACCGCGACCGCCGGCGCGCCTGCGGCCGGGACGGATTCGGCCGTGCGAGGCCCGGCGGCCGCCCCGGCGCCCGACCGCGACCTCGACGGCCTGCGCGTGCTCGTCACCGCCGGCGGCACGCGCGAGCCGATCGACTCGGTCCGCTACGTCGGCAACCGCTCCTCGGGGCGGATGGGCTTCGCGCTCGCCGAGCGGGCCGCCCGCCGCGGCGCGGAGGTGACGGTGCTCGCCGCCAACGTCGCGCTCCCGCGCGCCGACGGCGTCGCCTACCGCGACGTCGAGACCGCCGCCGAGCTGGCCGACGCCTGCGCCGCGGCTTTCCCGGCCTGCGACGTGCTGCTGATGGCCGCCGCGGTCGCCGACTTCCGGCCGGTCGACCCGCCCGACGGGAAGATCAAGAAGGACGCGGACGCCCCGGACACGATCAGGCTGGAGCGGACGCCCGACATCCTCGGCGGCCTCGCCGAACGGCGCACCGCCGCGCAGACGGTCGTCGGCTTCGCCGCCGAGCACGGCGACGGCGCGCTCGCCTACGCGCGCGGCAAGCGCGAGCGCAAGCGGCTCGACGCGATCGTCGTCAACGACATCTCGCGCCCCGACATCGGCTTCGACGCGCGCGAGAACGAGGTGACGGTCGTCACCGCCGAGCGGGAGCTGGCGCTGCCGTTCGCGCCGAAGGAGGAGATCGCCGACGCGATCCTCGACGAGGTCGTGCGCCTGCGCGCGAGAGGAGGGAGCGATGGAGCCAGTGGACCAGCTGCCGCCGGTCGCGCCGCACGAGTGTGAGGCCGCGGCGGCGACCGCCCGCCGCATCGCCGAGAACGTCCGCTCCGCCGTGCAGGTGCAGGGGCGGACGCTCGAGCACGTGCTGGTCGCGCTGATCGCCGAGGGCCACGTGCTTATGGAGGACTATCCCGGCGTCGGCAAGACGGCGCTGGCGCGCGCGCTCGCGCGCTCGGTCGACTGCCAGTTCGCGCGGATCCAATGCACCGCCGACCTGCTCCCGGCCGACGTCGCCGGCACCAACGTCTACAACCAGCGCGAGGGCCGCTTCGAGTTCCGGCCGGGGCCGGTCTTCGCCAACGTCGTGATCGTCGACGAGATCAACCGCGCCTCGCCGCGGACCCAGTCTGGCCTGCTCGAGTGCATGCAGGAGCGGCGCGTCACCGTCGACGTCCACACGCATGAGCTGGCGCGCCCGTTCCTCGTGCTGGCGACGCAGAACCCGGTCGAGTACGAGGGCACCTACCCGCTGCCCGAGGCGCAGGTCGACCGCTTCATGGTCCGCGTCTCGCTCGGCTACCCCGACCTCGACCACGAGGTCGCGATGCTCGGCGACCACGGCATGGGCGACAGGGTCGAGCTGCTGGAGCCGGTCGTGACCGCGGCCGACGTGCTCGCCGCGCAGGAGGTCGCGACGCGCGTCCAGGCCTCCCAGCCGCTGCGCGAGTACCTCGTGCGCCTGCTCGCCCGCACGCGCGAGGACGCGCGCGTCGACCTCGGCGCCAGCCCGCGCGCCGGCCTGATGCTGCTGCGGGCCGCGAAGGCGCGCGCGATGCTCTACGGCCGCGGCCACGTCGAGCCCGACGACGTCCAGGCGCTCGCCCGCCCGGTGCTCGCCCACCGACTCGTGCTCGCGCCCGACGCGGTCGGCGTCGGCGCGGCGGCGGTCGTCGCGGACGCGATCGCGGCGGTGCCCGCGCTGTAGCGATGCGCTCGGCCGCCGGCATCGCGCTGCTGGGGCTCGTGCTGGTGGCGTGCGGCGGGCTCTTCGACGCCGCGCCGCTCTACGTCCCCGGCGTCGGCTTCCTCGCGCTCGGGCTGCTCGCGCCGGCGTGGGTCGCGCTGGCGGCCCGCGGCGCGACCGTCGAGCGCGAGCTCGACGCGCGCCACGTCGTCGAGGAGCAGCCGGTGCCGATCCGGCTGTCGGTGCGCTCGGCGCGGGTCGCGCCGCCGCTGCCGGTCGCGGTCGTCGAGGATCCGCTGCTGGAGGCGTCGCTGCGGCTGCCGACGACGGCGCGCTCCCACCGCTTCACCGCCGTCGCGCGCTTCCCGCGGCGGGGGAGGGTGCGCGTCGCGCCGCCGGCGCTCGCGCTCGGCGACCCGCTCGAGCTGTGCCGGCGGCGGGTGCGGGGGAGGGGCGAGCGGGAGCTGCTCGTGCTGCCGCGCACCAGCCCCGTCTCGTTCGCGCCGGGGCAGGGCGCCGACGGCCGTCGCGACGGCGGCGCGAGCGCGCTGCTCGGCGCGACGGCGACCGAGGTCGACGGCGTGCGGCCCTACCGCGAGGGGACGCCGGCCGCCCGGATCCACTGGCCGACGCTGGCGCGCGGCGCCGGCCTGATGGAGCGGCGGCTGCGGATCGAGTCCGACGCCCGGCCGCTGGTCGTGCTCGACGCCCGCGGCGCCGCCTCGCGCGACGCGCTCGACATGGCCGTGCGGGCCGCCGCGTCGCTGACGCTCGCCTTCGCCCGCTCGGGCGGCAGCGCGCTGCTGCTCCCGGGCGAGCGGCGCCCGAGCGCGATCGAGGAGGACCTTGGCGGCTGGCCGGCCGCGCACGTCCGGCTCGCGCTCGTCGAGGGCGGCGACGACTGCCCGGCTCCGGCGCTCGGCGGCGCCGGTCACCGCACCGGCCCGCTCGTCTACGTCGCCGCGCGCACCGTCGAGCGGCTGCCCGCCGCGGTCCGGGCCGCGGCGCGGGCGGAGACGCTGCTCGTCGTGCCCGGCCGCCTCGACGCGCGCGAGCCGGTGCTCGCCGTCGCCGGCTGCCGCGGCTACCGCGTCGCGTCGCGACCGCCGCGCGCCGGCGCGGGGGAGGCGGGCCGATGAGCCGCGCCGCCGCACGCGCGGTCGCCGCCGCACGCCCGCCCGCCGCCGCACGCCCGCCCGCCGCCGCACGCGCGGCCGCCGCCGCACGCCCGCTCGCCGCCGCACGCGCGGCCGCCGCCCGCACCGCTCCCCGGAGCGCGCGATGAGCGCGACCGCGCCTCCCGCGCCGTCACCACCGGCGACACCGCCGACACCGGCCCCCCCGCCGCCGCACGGCGACGGGCGCCGGGCGCTGCCGCTGCTGTCGCCGCCGCTGGCGCGCGTGCTGACGCTGGCGGCGCTCGGCAGCTGGGCCGCGATCCGCTGGGGGACGCTGGTCGAGCCCGGCGGCGCCGGGCGGATGCTGCTGCTGCTCGTGCTCGCGCTCGCGACCGGCCTCGCCGTCGCGCAGCTGTCGCTGCTGCCGCCGCTGCTGCAGGCGCCGGCCGCCGTCGCGGTCGTGGTCGGCTGGGCCGCGACGAGCGTGCTCGCCGCCGGGGCACCGGCCTCCGGCGTGCTCGACCCGGCCCACTGGGACGACCTGGCCGCCGGGCTCCAGCAGGGGATCGACGCGCTTCCGCAGGTGCTCGTGCCGTACTCCAGAGCGGCGATCTGGCCGCGGATCGCGATCCTGCTCGGCGGCGCCCTGCTGCTCGCGCTCGGCTGCGTGCTGGCGCTCTCCCCGGGCCGCCACGGGACGCCCTTCCGCGGCCGCGCGCCGTTCGGCGGCGGGCTGCGCCTGCGGCTCGCCGCGGCGGTCCCGCTGACGACCGCCGCCGTCCTGCCGACGGCGATCATGGAGCCGGCGGCGCCGGTGGAGGAGGGGCTGCTGCTGTTCGCGCTGCTCGCCGGCTTCCTGTGGCTGGAGCGGCTGCCGCGCGTGCAGCTGCCGGGCGCGCTGGCGCTGGTCGTCGTCGCCGCGCTCGCCGGCGCGCTCGCGACCGGGCCGCTCGACCGCGACGAGCCGTGGGTCGACGTGCAGGCGCTCGTCGAGGGCCTCGACAGACCGCAGCCGGCGCGGTTCGACTGGTCGCAGCGGTACGGGCCGCTCGACTGGCCGCGCGACGGGCGCGAGGTGCTGCGCGTCCGCTCGTCGGAGCGGAGCTACTGGAAGGCGCGCAACCTCGACGGCTTCGACGGGATCCGCTGGACGTCGCTCCCGCTGCCGGCGCCGGCCGAGCCCGACGCGGAGCTGCCGTCGGAGGTCCTGCGCCAGCGCGATTGGCAGCACTCGATCGCCGTCGAGATCGGCGACTTCGCGACCTCCGAGGTCGTCGCGGCCGGCACGACGCTCCGCTTCCCGGGCGCCCCGGTCAACTTCCAGGCCGGCTCCAGCCCCGGCACGTGGATCGCGAACGAGCCGCTCGAGCGCGGCGACGCCTACACCGCCGAGGTCGTCGTGCCGAGACCGAGACGGGGCGAGCTGCGCGCCGCCGGCGCCGACTACCCGCAGGCGATCGCCGACCGCTACCTGACGGTCGGGCTGCCGCGGCGCGAGCCGAGCGGCGCCAGACGGCTGCGGCCGGGGACCAGCGCGGTGCGGGTCGCGCCGTTCGGCAGCAGCTCGCCGCCCGCGGTCCGGCAGCAGCTCCGCCTGAGCCCCTACGCCGGGGTCGACGTGCTCGCGCGGCAGCTCGGCGACGGCGCCGCCTCGCCGTACGAGCTGGTCCAGCGGGTGCTCGCCCACCTGCGCAGCGACGCCTTCACCTACAGCGAGGAGCCGCCGCGGCGCCAGCTGCCGCTGGAGGCCTTCCTGTTCCGCGACAGGCTCGGCTACTGCCAGCAGTTCGCCGGCGCGGCGGCGCTGCTGCTGCGTCTCGGCGGCGTCCCCGCGCGCGTCGCGGCCGGCTTCACCGGCGGCACGCCGGAGCAGCGCGGCAGAGCGACCGAATACGTCGTGCGCGACTACGACGCGCACGCCTGGATCGAGGTGTGGTTCCCCCGCGTCGGGTGGATCGAGTTCGACCCGACGCCGACGACCGCCCCGGCCCGCTCGCGCAGCACCAGCGTCACCGGCACGGCGCTTCCGCCGCAGAGAGCGCCGGCGCGCAGAGAGCTGCCCGCGCAGCCGGAGGGCGGAGCGCAGACGCCGGCGGCCGGCGCGGCCGCGGACGACGGCGGCTCCTTCCCGGTCGGGCTGGCGGCCGTGCTCGGCGCGCTCGCGCTCGCGGTCGGCCTCGCGCTCGCCCGGCTCCTGCGCCCGCTGCACGGCACCGACGCGCTGCTGGCCGAGCTGGAGCGGGCGCTGCGACGGACCGGCAGGCCGCCGGAGCCGCACGTCACGCTGCTGCAGCTGGAGCGCAGGCTCCACGACGCGCCCGACGCCGCGGCGTACGTGCGCGCGATCCGGCTGGCGCGCTTCGGCGACGGCGAGGCGGTGGTGACCGCGCGCCAGCGGCGGGCGCTGCGGGCGGAGCTGGCGCGCAACCTCGGCGCCGCCGGCAGGTTGCGCGCGCTGCTCGCGCTGCCGCCGCGGCGCGGCGGCTGACCGGCCCGCCGGGGCGCGGCGGCTCACCGACTCCGCCGCGGCGCAGCGGCTCACCGACTCCGCCCGCGCCCGCGCCGCCGCTGAAGCCGCGGCGCTCCGCGCTCGTCCCGCCCTCCCGCTGACCGCCCCGCGCGGGTGCCGCTGGGGCGGCGCCTACACTGGAGCGATGGCTGCCGACGTGTACCAGCTCTTCCACCGGGGGATGGCGCTGCTGGACGCGGGCGACTACCACCAGGCGACCGTCCCGCTGCGCAAGGCCCGCGACGCGGCCCCCGACAAGACCTCGGTGCGCGAGGCGCTCGGACGCGCCCTCTTCCACGTGCAGGAGTACGACGAGGCGGCGGCGGAGTTCGAGGCGGTCGTCGAGCGGGCGCCGACCAACGACTACGCGCTCTTCTGCCTCGGCCGCGCGCTGCAGCAGCTCGGCCGTCACGCGGAGGCCCGCCGCCCGCTCGCCCAGGCCGCCGGCCTGCGCCCCGACCGCAGGGACTACCGCAGATACCGCGACCGCTCCCGCGCCGCCGCCGGGAGAGGGCCCGGACGAGCCGAGCGCAGCCGCTAGTCCTCCTTGGCGCGGCCGGCGGCCTCGCGCGCCTGCACGACGCTGAGCACGAGCAGGCCGAGGAACGCGTCGAGCTGCGGCGGGTCGATCGCGGAGAGCGGCAGCTCGCCCTGGATCCAGACCTCGCCGTCGCGCGTGTGCGCGAAGCAGAGGTAGGGGATCTGGCGGTTCCAGCGCAGCAGGTCGTGGGGGTCGATCCGATCGGGCCCGATCACGTGCGCCTGGGCGCGGAAGAGGCCGTCGCGGATCGCGAGGCCGACGTCCAGCGGCCAGCCGGCGGCGTCGACGGTGATGCCCCATTCGGCGAAGGCGAGTCTGCGCGTCTCGCCCTCCAGCTCGGCGACGAATCGCTCGACGGTCGTGCGTGGATCTCTGCTCATCTGGCCCGGGAACGATACGGGTCGCGCGCAAAGGGACGTGCATTGCAGCGGATTCGCGGCGGTCGAGATGCAGCGGTGCTAACCTGGGCGCACAGCTTTCTGCGCCGGGCCCTGCCCGGCGGCCGTTCCGAAAGTGGGCGCTCGCCCACTTTTTTTTATGAAGGAGGTGAACACGCGATGAGCAGAATCCAAGCCGAGATCGAAGCGACGCTGCAGCAGGCCGAGCCCGATGTCGAGGTGGTGCTCGCGGAGGTGCTCGGCGGCAAGACCGTGCGCCTGTTCATCGACCATCCGGACGGCGTCTCGCTCGACCTCTGCGAGCGGGTCACCCACCACTTGAACAGCGTGCGCGAGCGCTATGCGCTGGAGGTCTCCTCGCCTGGCGGCGACCGCCCGCTGACGAAGCCCGACCACTTCCGGCGCTTCCTCGGCCGGCGGGCGCGCGTGCGCACCCGCGGCTCCCACGGCGGCCAGGGCTCGTTCACCGGCGAGCTCGTCGGCGCCACCGACTCCGAGATCACGATCGCCGCCGAGAGCGGCGTCGTCTCGATCCCCTACACCGAAATCAAACGGTCCAACCTCGTCCCAGGAGAGTAAGCAGCATGTCGAAAGAGATCCTGGATGCCGTCCGTGGACTCGCGGCCGAGAAGAACATCTCGAGCGAGAAGCTCATGGTCGCGCTCGAGGACGCCCTCCTGTCCGCTTACAAGAAGCAGCCGGGCGCGGCGCCCTACGCGCAGGTCGAGATGGACCGCGAGAGCGGCGACTTCACCGTCTGGGAGCTGAAGATCCCCGAGGACCTCGAGGACCAGCTCATCACCGAGCAGGAGGAGCTGATCGCCGCCGAGTTCTCCGGCGTCGACCCCGAGACCGGCGAGCAGCGCCAGCTGCCCGAGCCCGAGCTCGACTTCGAGAAGCTCGCCGAGTACGAGGATCAGATCGAGCGCGTCGACGTGACGCCCGAGGACTTCGGCCGGATCGCCGCGCAGACCGCCAAGCAGGTGATCCTGCAGCGGATCCGCGAGGCCGAGCGCGACATGATGTTCGAGGAGTACCGCGACCGCGTCGGCGAGCTGATCACCGGCATCGTCCAGCAGTCCGACTCCCGCTACACGCTCGTGCAGCTGCGCGAGCGCGTCGAGGCGCTGCTGCCGAAGTCCGAGCAGGTCGACGGCGAGCGCTACGACCACTCGCAGCGGATCAAGGCCGTGATCAAGGACGTCTCGGCCTCGACGAAGGGCCCGAGCATCATCGTCTCGCGCCGCGACCCGGAGCTGATCAAGGCGCTGTTCGAGCTCGAGGTGCCCGAGATCGCCGACGGCCTCGTCGAGATCACCAACGTCGCCCGCGAGCCCGGCTACCGCTCGAAGATCGCGGTCGTCTCGCATGCCGACGGCGTCGACCCGGTCGGCGCCTGCGTCGGCCCGCGCGGCTCGCGCGTGCGGATGGTCGTCTCCGAGCTGCGCGGCGAGAAGATCGACATCATCCCCTACAACGACGAGCCGGCCCGCTTCGTCGCGAAGGCGCTGTCGCCGGCGCGCGTGCGCGAGGTGCTCGTCGACGACGACGGCAAGCAGGCGACGGTGATCGTCCCCGACGACCAGCTGTCGCTCGCGATCGGCCGCGAGGGCCAGAACGCGCGCCTCGCCGCGCGCCTGACCGGCTGGCGGATCGACATCCGCTCCGAGACCGAGTTCGCCTCCGAGGAGGCCGAGGGCGGCTACGAGGAGGAAGAGGTCCAGGGCGGGCGCTGCGCCGCGATCCTCGCCAACGGCCGCCGCTGCCCGAACGCGGCGCTGCCCGGCTCGCGCTACTGCGGCCTCGAGACCCACCAGGCGCTGGCCGAGATCGACGGCGACGAGGTCGCCGCCCTGACCGGCGGCGCGGCCGACGCGGTCGCCGAGGAGGAGGCCGAGCTCGAGCAGGAGGCCGAGCTGGTCGACGAGGGCGAGTACGCCGAGGAGGAGGCCTACGAGGACGAGGCCGCCGGCGACGCGGAGACCTACGAGCAGGAGGGCTACGACGAGCAGCCCGAGGATGAGGCGGCGGGCGACGAGCCCGCGGAGGAGACCGCCTCATAACGGGCGGGGAGCCAACCCGGCGCTGTGTCGGCTGCGGCCGCACGGCGCCGAGACGCTCCCTGCAGCGCTACGTCGTCCGCGACGGAGCGCTCGTCGTCGATCCCGCCGGCCGGCTGTCCGGCCGCGGGGCCTACACCCACCGCGCGCCCGACTGCTACGAGCTGGCGCGCACGCGCGGAGGCTTCAACCGCGCCTTCCGCCGGGCCGTGAGAGCGCCGGCCGCGCCACCGGCATGGGCCGCGCCAGACGCGCCCCCGCCGAGCCCGCGGCGACAGGCCGCACAGCTCGATTCTTCAGAGAACGTACACTTGGATACTGCATGAGCAAGAAGCGCGTCAGCGACATCGCAAAAGAGCACGGGATCTCCGCGGGCCATCTGATCGCCACGCTGAGAGCTGCCGGCATCAACGCGCCCGTCCCGTCGGCCACCGTCGACGAGGACGCCGCGACCAGAGTGCTCGGCGCCCAGGGCATCAAGCGCAAGGCGGCCAGACCGACGGCCGGCACCTACCGCGACAGAAACGCGCCCGAGAGACCGAGACCGAGAATCGCCCCGCGCGCCCGCGCGGCGCAGCGCCCCGCCGGCGGCGGTCCGGCGCGCCCCGGCGCGCCCGGTCAGCGTCAGGGCGGCCCCGGCCAGCGTCAGGGCGGTCCCGGCGGCCGCGGACCCGGCGGTCCACGCCAGGGCGGCCCCGGCGGTCAGCGTCAGGGCGGCCCCGGCCAGCGCCAGGGCGGTCCCGGCGGCCGCGGCGACCAGCGCGGCAACGGCCAGCCGCCGGAGCCGCAGAGACGCGCGACGCGCGACTCGATGCCCGGCGCCGGCGCCGGCGGCGGCGGTCGCCGCCGCGTCGTGATCGACTCGCAGGCCTCGCGCCGCTCGCCCGGCGGCGGCGGCCCCCAGAACCAGCCGCCGCGCCGTCAGCGCCGGGGCCGGCGTCGCCGTGGCACCTACGAAGAGCCGGCGCCGCTGGAGACGAGAGTCAACACCGGTCCCGCGCACGTCAGAGTGCCGTCGGGCTCGACCGTCAGAGACGTCGCCGAGTACCTCGACATCCCGGTCCCCGAGATCATCAAGAAGCTGATGCAGCTCGGCGAGATGGCGACGCTGACGCAGACGCTCTCCGACGACGCCGTCGAGATGCTCGCTGACGAGTTCGGCAAGACGGCCGAGATCGTCCGCGCCGCCGACGACGTCGACGCCGAGCCGGTCTTCGAGGATGCCGAGGACCAGCTGGTCGAGCGGGCCCCGGTCGTCACGATCATGGGTCACGTCGACCACGGCAAGACGTCGCTGCTCGACGCGGTCCGCCAGACCGAGGTCGCGGCCGGCGAGGCCGGCGGCATCACGCAGCACATCGGCGCCTACCAGGTCCATCACTCCGACAGAACGGTCACCTTCCTCGACACGCCGGGCCACGAGGCGTTCACCGCCATGCGAGCCCGCGGCGCGAAGGTCACCGACATCGCCGTGATCGTGGTCGCCGCCGACGACGGCGTGAAGCCGCAGACGCAGGAGGCGGTCGACCACGCGAAGGCCGCGAGAGTGCCGATCCTCGTCGCCGTCAACAAGATCGACAAGGAGGGCGCGCAGCCCGAGCGGGTCCGCACCGAGATGACCTCGCTCGGCCTGCAGCCGGTCGAGTGGGGCGGCGAGACCGAGTTCGTCGACGTCTCGGCGAAGACGAAGAGAGGCCTCGAGGACCTGCTCGACACGATCCTCGTCATGTCCGAGGTCGAGGAGCTCAGAGCGAACCCGAACGCCGAGGCGTCGGGCGTCGTCGTCGAGTCGAAGCTCGACCCGGGCCGCGGCGCGGTCTGCACCGTGCTGATCCAGCGCGGCACGCTGAGAGTCGGCGACGCGCTCGTCGCGGGCCAGCACTGGGGCAAGGTGCGGGCGATGAACGACTTCAAGGGCGAGCGCGTCAAGAAGGCCGAGCCCGGCGAGCCGGTCGAGATCCTTGGCTTCGACTCCGTCCCGGAGGCCGGCGAGTTCGTGCGCGTCGTCGAGAACGACCGCAAGGCACGCCAGCTGGCGGGCGAGCGGGCCAACCGCCTCAAGACCGAGGCGCTCGCGCGCCGCTCCGGCAAGCGCGTCACGCTCGAGGACATCTTCAAGAGCGAGCTGAAGGAGCTCAACATCGTCCTCAAGTCGGACGTCGCCGGTTCGCTGGAGGCGATCGACGACGAGATCGCGAAGCTGCCGCAGAGCGAGATCCAGGTCAACGTCGTCCACCGCGGCGTCGGCGGCGTCAACGAGTCGGACGTGATGCTCGCGGCCGCCTCCGACGGCGTCGTGCTCGGCTTCAACGTCCGCCCGGTCGGCGACGCGGCGAGAGTTGCCGACCGCGAGGGCGTCGAGATCCGCTCCTACTCGGTCATCTACCGCGCGATCGAGGACCTGCGGGCGGCGATGGAGGGCATGCTCGAGCCCGAGGAGGTCGAGGACCAGATCGCGACGATCGAGGTCCGCGCGATCTTCCGCGCCTCGAGAATCGGCACGATCGCCGGCTCCTACGTCACCGACGGCAGAGTCACGCGCGGCGCGAAGGTCCGCCTCGTGCGCGACGGCACGGTCGTCTACGACGGCGAGATCGCCTCGCTGAAGCGCTTCAACGAGGACGTCAGAGAGGTCGCCTCGGGCTTCGAGTGCGGCATCGTGCTGAGAGACTTCGCCGACGTCAAGGAAGGCGACGTGATGGAGGCGTACACCACGCGCAAGGTCGAGCGCGAGCTGGCCTGATGACAGGCGGCTTCGTCGCCGTGCTCGTGGTCGACGTCCACTTCCCGGAGGCGGGGAGCTTGAAGGGCAAGCGCAAGGAGCTGTCGTCGCTCAAGACGCAGCTCCGCCAGCGCCTCCATTGCGCGGTCTCCGAGACCGCGCACCAGGATCTGTGGCAGCGAGCCGAGCTGACCGTCGCGCTGACGGGCGGCTCGCTGCCGGCGCTGGAGTCGGCCGCCGACGGCGTCGAGCGGTGGCTGGAGGAGCGCCTGCCGCAGGGGGTCAGCGTCGAGCGTCACATCCGCTCGGTGGGTGACCTGCGCGGCGGTGAGTGAACAGTGAGAACGTGGATGCGGAGCGACGGTTAGGATGAGCGGCAGTCGGATTCGTCGTGTCGACGAGGCGGTGCGCGCCGTTCTCAGCGACGCCATCACGCAGGAACTGAAGGACCCGCGCGTCGGGTTCGTGACCGTGACCGCCGTGAGAACAAGCTCAGACCTCCGCCACTGCCGCGTCTACGTGAGCATCCTTGGAGACGAGGAGACGCGCAGCGCCGGCCTGGAGGGGCTGCGCTCGGCCCAGGGCTTCCTGCAGCGCAGAGTCGCGCAGGCGGTGCGGATGAAGTACACGCCGGAGATCACCTTCGCCTACGACGACTCGGTCGACAGAGGGATGCGGATCAACGAGCTGCTGAGAGAAGCCGGGGAGGGCGAGTGACCGGTCCGGTCGCCAACGGCAAGCGCGCGACGCGCGCGCAGGTGCTCGACGAGATCCGCGGCGCCGAGAAGTTCCTGCTCGGCACCCACGAGCACCCCGACGGCGACGCGCTCGGCTCGCTCGTCGCGATGCACCAGATCCTCGTCGCGCACGGCAAGGACTCGATCATGTTCATGGACGCCGACGAGTTCCCGCTGCCGTACGAGTACCGCTTCTTCTCGCTCGACGGCCTCGTCAGCGTGCCGCCGCCCGACATCGAGGAGCGCACGATCGTGCTGCTCGACTGCGGCAACATCGACCGCAACCCGGCCGACGCGCTCAAGTTCGAGGGCGCGCACATCCTCAACGTCGACCACCACCACGACAACACTCACTTCGGGACGGTCAACCACGTCGTGCCGGAGGCGTCGTGCACGGCCGAGATCGTCTGGGACCTGATGCGCGGCCTCGGCGTCGAGCCGACGACCTCGATCGCCGAGGCGCTCTACGTCGGCCTCGTCACCGACACCGGCAAGTTCATGTACGAGAACACCGGCACGCGCGCCCACGTGATGGCGGCGGAGCTGATCGACGCCGGCGTCGACGTCCACGACATCTACCGGCGGATCTACGAGGGGATCCCGTACGGCAAGCTGGCGCTGCTGGCGCGCGGCCTCTCCAACGTCGAGCGCTACGACGGCGGCCGCCTGACCGCCACGCGGCTGACGCTGGAGGACTTCCGCGAGACCGGCGCGGAGGAGAACTACTCCGAGGGCGTGATCGACCAGCTCCGCTCGGTCGAGGGGACGGCCGTCGCGGCGATGGTCCGCGACCGCCTCGGCCCCGGCCAGGAGGGCAAGCGCAAGGTCTCCCTGCGCGCCGCCGACGAGCGGGTCGACGTCTCCGTCATAGCCCGCGCCCAGGGCGGCGGCGGCCACCGCCAGGCGGCCGGCTTCACGACGACGCTGTCGTGGGAGGAGCTGATCGCCTTCCTGCGCGTCGAAGTCGACGCGCAGCTGTAGGAGCGCCCGCGTGAGCGGTGCCACCCCGATCGACGGGGTCATCCTCTACGACAAGCCCCGCGACATCTCGTCGCACGACGTCGTCTACCGCGTGCGGCGGGCGCTGCCGCGCAGGACGAGAGTCGGCCACGCCGGCACGCTCGACCCGTTCGCGACCGGCCTGCTGCTCGTGCTCGTCGGCCGCGGCACGCGCGCGCAGCGCTTCCTGATGGGGCTGGAGAAGACCTACGAGACGATCGCCCGCTTCGGCGCCGTCTCGACCACCGGCGACAGCGAGGGCGAGATCGCGGAGACCGGCCGCGTGCCTGCCGGCGACCTCGCATTGCCGACCGGGCTCGTGCGCCAGCGGCCGCCGGCCTACTCGGCGCTGAGAGTCGACGGCGAGCGCGCGTACGCCCGCGCCCGCCGCGGCGAGCAGGTCGAGCTGCCCGAGCGCGAGGTGACCGTCCACGCCTTCGACGAGCTGTGGCGCGACGGCGACCGGCGGGCCTTCGCGATCCGCTGCTCGTCGGGCACCTACGTGCGCAGCCTCGTCGCCGACCTCGGCGACGCCTACTGCGAGGAGCTGCGCCGCACCGCGATCGGCCCGTTCGACGTCGCCGACGCCGACCCCGAGCGGATCGTGCCGCTCGACGAGGCGCTGGCGCGGATCATGCCGTCGGTCCGCCTCGAGGGAGATCTCGCGCGCAGAGCCTCCCACGGCGTCGCCGTGCCCGGGAGCGGGGAGGAGGAGGGGCCGGTCCGCCTGGTCGACGGCGAGGGCCTGATCGCGATCGCCGAGCCGCGCACCGGCCCCGACGGCGAGCCGACGCTCAAGCCGGTCGTCGGCCTGCGCGGGTGAAGCGCGCGCCCGGACGCTCGACCACTACTCTTCCGCGCCATGCAGATCACCTGGCTGCCCGACGTCGCGCCGCGGCCCCGGCGCGTCGCCGTCGGCGAGTTCGACGGGGTCCACCTCGGTCACCGCGCCGTCATCGCCGGAAGCGACACGGTCCTCACGTTCGAGCCCCATCCGCTCGCGGTCGTGCGACCGGAGGCGGCGCCGAAGCTGCTGACCAGCCTCGAGCTGAAGGCCGAGCTGGTCGCCTCGCTCGGCGTCGAGGAGCTGGTCGTGATCCCGTTCGACGACGCCTTCGCGCGCCAGAGCGCCGCGGCGTTCGTCGACGACGTGCTCGTCGGCAAGCTCGGCGCGACGCACGTCACCGTCGGCGAGAACTTCCGCTTCGGCCACGGCGCCAAGGGCGACACCGCGCTGCTGGGCGCCGACGAGCGCTTCCAGTCGCGCTTCGTCCCGCTCGTCGAGATCGAGGAGGAGATCGTCTCCTCCTCGCACGTGCGCGGCCTGGTGCTCGCCGGCGAGGTCGAGCACGCCAACCGCTTCCTCGGCTCGCCGTTCCGCATACGCGGGGTGGTCCAGCACGGGGAGAAGCGCGGTCGCCAGCTCGGCTTCCCGACCGCCAACCTCGAGCCCGACCCCGAGCTGGTCTGCCCAGGCAACGGCGTCTACGCGACGCGCGTGACGCTCGCCGACACCGGCGAGTCCTGGTGCGCGGCGACCAACGTCGGCGTCCGCCCGACCTTCGACAGCGGCCTCGGCCTGCTGATCGAGCCGTACCTGATCGACTACAGCGGCGACCTCTACGACCGCACGGTCACGGTCGAGTTCCTCAGCCGCCTGCGCGGCGAGCAGCGGTTCGACTCGGCCGAGGAGCTGATCGCGCAGATGCACCGCGACGTGGCGACGGCGCGTGCGGTCTGTGCGGGGGATTCTGCTACGCTGCCCGGCCGATGACGACCCTTACCAGCGAGCGCAAGCAAGAGCTGATCGCGAAGTACGGCAGAGACGAGAAGGACTCCGGTGCGACCGAGGTCCAGATCGCGATGCTGACGGAGCGGATCAACGATCTCACCGAGCACCTGCGCACCCACAAGAAGGACCACCACTCGCGCCGCGGCCTGCTCATGCTCGTCGGCCGGCGTCGCCGCTTCCTGAACTACCTCCAGCGCAGAGACCTCGACGGGTACCGCGCGCTCGTGAGAGAGCTCGGGCTGCGCAAGTGAGCGTCCTGCAGCCGGGCACCCCCGCGCCCGAGTTCACGCTCCAGCGCGAGGACGGCGGGAGCTTCACCCGCGACGACCTCAAGGGCAGAACGACCGTGCTGGTCTTCTACCCGTTCGCGTTCAGCCCGGTCTGCACGGACCAGCTCAACCTCTACGAAGAGGTGCTCGACCAGTTCGCCGCGCAGGGCGCCACGCTGTACGGCGTCTCCTGCGACTCCTCGTGGACGCAGAGAGCGTTCCGCGAGAAGCTCGGCGTGACGATCGAGCAGCTCTCCGACTTCGAGCCGAAGGGCGCCGCCTGCCGCGCCTTCGGCGTCCTCCACGAAGGCGGCTTCCCGCAGCGCGCGCTCGTGATCGTCGATCCCGAGGGCGTCGTCAAGTGGAGCTACCAGGCGCCCTCCCCGGGCGACCTGCCGGGCGCCAACCTCATCTTCGACGGCCTCGCGTAAAGCGGCGGCCTGCGGCCTTGCATTCCGCCGGAAGAACTCGCCCCGGGGGCTCGTTCTTCCAGACGCGGTGACCACGTGATGAGCGGCTTGCGCAGCGCGCCGCTTCCGCCGCCGCGCGGCGACGACCATCGCACCGGTCCCGCCGACCGGCCGCTGGCGATCGTCTATGCCGACTACGAGTGCCCCTACTGCGCGGTGCTCGAGCTGAGGCTGCGCGCGATCGGCGCGCAGCGGGTCTTCCGCCACTTCCCGGTCAGATCGAAGCACCCGCGCGCCTGGGCGGCCGCCGCGGCCGCCGAGGCGGCTGGGCTGCAGGGCCGCTTCTGGGAGATGCACGCGGCGCTGTTCGACGACCAGGGCCGGCTCGAGGACCCGCACCTGTGGGCGCGCGCCGAGCGGCTCGGCCTCGACGTCGACCGCTTCGACGCCGACCGCCGCTCCGACGCGGTCGCGGCGCGGGTCAGACGCGACTTCACCGACGGCGTCCGCGCCGGCGTCGTGACGACGCCGACGCTCTTCCTCGACGGCATCGCCCACCCCGGGCTGCCCGACGACGCGCTGCTCGACCGGCTCGCCTGAGCGGCGCCCCGCGCGGGGAACGGCCGCGCTCGCGTCAGGACGTCGACGGGCATCGAGGGATACGTCTGCGCTTTGCAGCGAGATCGCTACGATGACGGGGTTCGGATACAGAAAAGACGCAAAGCACTCCGCCGACCGACGGGCGGAGCAGAAGGGAACTACCCACATGTCTGACGCCGTTACGCGGCTTGCCGTGGAGATCGCCGGCAAGGAGATCTCGTTCGAGACCGGCCGCATGGCCAAGCAGGCCTCTGGCGCAGTCGTCGTCCGCTCGGGCGACACCATGGTGCTGTCGACCGCCACCGCGGGCAACCTCCGCGACGTCGACTTCCTGCCCCTCACGGTCGACGTCGAGGAGCGCATGTACGCCGCGGGCAAGATCCCCGGCTCGTTCTTCAAGCGCGAGGGCCGCGCCGGCGAGAAGGCGACGCTCGTCGCCCGCATGGTCGACCGCCCGATCCGCCCGCTGTTCCCGAAGGGCTGGCGCCGCGAGACCCAGCTCGTCACGCTGACGCTCTCGGTCGACCACGAGCACCCGTACGACATCCTCGCGATGAACGGCGCCTCGGCGGCGCTGATGGTCTCCGACATCCCGTTCCCGACGCCCGTCGGCGCGGTCCGCATCGGCAAGGTCGACGGCAACTTCGTCGTCAACCCCAACGAGGAGGACCTGCTCGAGAACACCGACCTCGACCTGATCGTCGCGGGCACCGAGGAGGCCATCCTGATGGTCGAGGCGGGCGCCAACGAGATCCCCGAGGCCGAGATCCTCGACGCGCTCGACATCGCCCACGACGCGATCAAGAAGCTCTGCGCGCTCCAGTGGGAGCTGGCCAAGCAGGCCGGCAAGGAGAAGGCCGAGGTCGAGGTCCCGCAGGTCGGCGCGAGACTGCTCAGACAGATCACGAGATCGTTCGGCAGAAAGCTCGACAGAGCGACCGCCGTCGTCGACAAGCTCGAGCGCCAGGAGGCGACGAAGGCCGTCGAGGAGGAGGTCTTCGCGAAGTTCGCCGCCGACGAGGAGGACGTCGAGCAGCGCCAGGCCGTCCAGCTCGCCTTCGACAAGCTCGAGAAGTCGATCATCCGCGAGCGGATCGCCGTCAAGAAGAAGCGCCCGGACGGCCGCAAGGCCGACGAGATCCGGCCGATCACGATCGAGGTCGGCGTCACGCCGCGCACGCACGGCTCCGCGCTCTTCACGCGCGGCCAGACGCAGGCGCTGTCGACCGCGGCCCTCGGCACGACGCGCGAGGAGATGCGCCTCGACACGCTCGGGCTCGAGACCAGAAAGTACTACTTCCACCACTACAACTTCCCGCCGTTCTCGGTCGGCGAGGCCGGCTTCATGCGCGGCCCCAAGCGCCGCGACATCGGCCACGGCGCGCTCGCCGAGCGGGCGCTCGTGCCGATGGTGCCGACGATCGAGGAGTTCCCGTACACGATCCGCGTCGTGTCCGACATCCTCGAGTCCAACGGCTCCTCCTCGATGGCGTCGGTCTGCGGCTCGTCGCTGTCGCTGATGGACGCCGGCGTCCCGCTCAAGCGCCCGGTCGCCGGCATCGCGATGGGCCTGATCAAGGAGGGCGACGACTACATCGTCCTCTCCGACATCGCCGGCATCGAGGACCACCTCGGCGACATGGACTTCAAGGTCGCCGGCACCTCGGAGGGCATCACCGCCCTCCAGATGGACATCAAGATCACCGGCGTCACCTTCGAGATCCTGCGCGACGCGCTCGCGCAGGCGAAGAAGGGCCGCGAGTTCATCCTCGGCAAGATGGCCGACGCGCTCGCCGCGCCGCGCGAGGAGCTGTCGAAGTGGGCGCCGCGAATCGCGACCGTCCAGATCGACCCCGAGAAGATCGGCCTGCTGATCGGCAAGGGCGGCGAGACGATCCGCGGCCTCTCGGAGGAGTTCGAGGCGCAGATCGACGTCAACGACGAGGGCCAGGTCCTCATCTACGCCCAGAACGGCGAGCTCGGCGACGCCCTCGCCGACCGCATCCGGTCGATGACCAAGGAGGTCGAGGTCGGCGACGAGTTCAACGGCAGAGTCGTCAAGACGACGACCTTCGGCGCCTTCGTCGAGCTGGCGAAGGGCACCGACGGCCTGCTGCACATCTCGAACATCTCCCCGGGCCAGCGCGTCGCGACGGTCGAGGAGGTCCTCAACAAGGGCGACGAGATCAAGGTCCGCGTCTTCGAGGTCGACCGCGAGCGCGGCCGCATCGGCCTGCGCCTCGCCGACGACCCGTCGGTCGCCGACAAGTCGGCCGACGAGCTGAAGGCGGCGGCAGCCGCCGGCGGCAACGGCGGCGGCGACCGCGGCGAGCGGGGCGAGCGGGGCGACCGCCCGCCGCGGGGCGAGCGCGGCGCCCGCCGCAGCCGTGACCGCGACGGCGGCGGCCGCGGCCGTCGCAGCCGCGACAGCGATCCCGACCGCGGCTGATCGTGCGTCGCATCGCGAGCTCCGCGGCTGCGCGCGCCGACCGCCGCTTCGGCGGAGCTGCGATGCGACGTGGACATGAGTGACCACCGGATCACCGAGCTGAGCTCGGGCGTGCGGATCGTGACGGAGGCGGTGCCCTCCGTCCGGTCCGTCTCGCTCGGCTACTGGATCGGGACCGGCTCGCGCGGCGAGAGCGACGCGCAGGCGGGGCTCTCGCACCTGATCGAGCACCTGCTCTTCAAGGGCACCGCGAAGTACAGATCGCTGGAGATCGACCAGATCTTCGACGGCATGGGCGCCGAGCTGAACGCCGGCACCGGCAAGGAGACGACCTCGGTCTACTCGCGCGTGATCGACGAGCACCTCGACCTCGCCTTCGACGTGATGAGCGACATGGTCTTCAGACCGGCGCTCGACGACGTCGACAGCGAGCGGGAGGTGATCCTCGAGGAGATCGCGATGTACGAGGACGACCCGCAGGACAAGGTCTTCGACGTGCTCGGCACCGCCGTCTTCGGCGACCACCCGCTCGGCCGCTCGATCATCGGCTCCGCCGACGTCGTCGCGGGCGCGCCGATCGACGCGATCCGCGCCTTCCACGACTCGCGCTACGTCGCCTCCAACGTCGTGATCGCGGCGGCGGGCGCGGTCGACCACGACCAGCTCGTCGAGTGGGCCTCCGGGCGCGTGCCGAACGGCGGTCGCAGCGCCGACGCGCCGCGGCCGAGCGCCGCGCCGGCGGCGCATGCCCCGCGCGCGCTGTTCGAGCGCAAGGAGACCGAGCAGTACCACGTCTGCCTCGGCGGCACCGGGATCGCGCGCGACGACGAGCGGCGATTCGCGCTGCGCGTGCTCGACACGATCTTCGGCGGGACCTCCTCGTCGCGCCTCTTCCAGGAGGTGCGCGAGCGGCGCGGGCTCGCCTACTCGGTCTACTCGTTCACCGCGCAGTTCTCCGACACCGGCCAGGTCGGCCTCTACGTCGGCACGCGCGGCGACAACCTCGCGCCGGCGATGGAGGTCGTCGCCAGAGAGCTGGAGCGGCTGCGCCGCGAACCGGCCTCGGCCGACGAGCTGGCGCGCGCGAAGGAGAACCTGAAGGGCCGCGTCGTGCTGTCGATGGAGTCGACCGGCGCGCGCATGAACAAGCTCGGCTCGGCGCTGCTGAACGACACGCCGCTGCTGTCGGTCGACGAGGTCGTCGAGCGGATCGACGCCGTCGCGCTCGACACGGTCGCCGAGCTGGCCGAGGAGCTGTTCGCGGTCGAGCGCCTGTCGACCGCCGGCATCGGCCCCGACGAGGACGTCTTCAGAGCGGCGCTGGGGCCGCTCTCACCACAACCAGCGAGGGCCTGACCTTGATCCGAGTCGCTGTCGCCGGCGCCGCCGGCCGCATGGGATCGACCGTCTGCGACGCCGTGAACGGCGCCGAGGACATGGAGCTGACCGGCCGCGCCGACCCGGCGCTCGGCACGACGCTCGCCGAGGTGCTGGGAGACGCCGAGGTCGTCGTCGACTTCACGCGGCCCGACACGGCGCTGCCGAACGCGCTCCAGTGCCTGGAGGCCGGCGTCCACGTCGTGATCGGCACGACCGGCTTCGACATCGAGCCGCTGCGCGAGGCGAGCGCCGCCTCCACTGCCAACGCCTTCTACGCTCCGAACTTCGCGATCGGCGCGGTGCTGATGATGAGATTCGCCGCCGAGGCCGCCAAGCACATGGCGAAGGCCGAGATCATCGAGCTGCACCACGACAGAAAGCTCGACAAGCCGTCCGGCACCGCCGCGCGCACCGCCGAGCTGATGGCCGCCGCGAGCGGGGGAGAGCAGCCGCCGATCCACTCGGTCCGCCTGCCGGGCATGGTCGCCAACCAGGAGGTCATCCTTGGCGACCTCGGCCAGACGCTGACGATCCGCCACGACACGATCGACCGCGTCTCGTTCATGCCCGGCGTGCTGCTGGCGGTCCGCAGGGTCGCCGCGATCGACTCCTCGCCGCTCGTCGGCCTCGAGCACTTCCTGTAGAGGCGCGCGCGGCCGGCGCGGCCGGCGAGTCGAGGGCCGCCGCGCGCCGCGGGGCGGTTGCCGCGGCACGGCCGACCCGGCTATCGTCCGCTTCTCTGTTCAGCGTGAGTCGGGGAAGGAGCGCAATGGCGGAGGTCACCCGCCACGTTCTCGTCGTCGCCGGTCGCACCGCCCTCTCGGATGCGCTGCGCGGCGCGCTGCTCGCGCGCGCCGCCGCGGGGCCGGCCGAGTTCACGCTGCTGCTGCCCGGCGACGGCGACGCCTGCGAGCGGGCGCGGCGGCTGGTCGACGCGGTCGAGCGGCTGAGGGGCGCCGGCCTCGACGTCGCCGGCCAGCTCGGCGACGCCGACCCGCTCGTCGCGGTGACGCAGGCGTGGGATCCCGGCGAGTTCGACGAGATCGTGCTCGCGACCCACCCGCCCGGCCGCTCGCGCTGGCTGGCGCGCGACCTCCCCGGCCGCATCGAGCGCGCGACCGGGGTCGCGGTGCGGCGGGTCGTCGCGGAGGGGTGAGGCGGCCGCTCGACGCGCCGCGCGCCCCGCTACGTTGGAGCGCGATGCTGATCGCCATCACCGACCACGCCGTCGAGCGCTTCCGCCAGCGCGTCGGCAGCCGCACCGGCGCGCTCGACCCCAGACCGGAGATCGCCGGCCGCGTGCGCCGGGCGTGGGAGGCCGGCCGCGTCAGCGAGCAGCCGCCGCCCGGCGCCAACGCCGCGCGCGGCTCCGTCTACGTCCGCGACCTGGTCGACCGCGACCTGCTGTTCGTCTGCCGCCGCGACCGCGCCGGCGGCGAGCTGGTCGTGATCTCGCTGTGGGAGGAGGGCCGCGTCGGCACCCCGCGCGTGCCGCGGCGCTTCACCGATGCGCTGCGCTTGCGATAATGCGAAGTCGCATGTCAGGGCTGGGATCGATCCTCACCGCGATGGTCACCCCGTTCGACGCGCAGCTGCGCGTCGACGAGGAGCAGACCGTCCGCCTCGCCGAACACCTCGTCTCGCACGGCTCCGACGGGCTCGTCGTCTGCGGGACCACCGGCGAGGCCACAACGCTCACCGACGATGAGCACCTCCGCGTCATCGAGCTGGTCATCGGCGCGATGAAGGGCAAGCCGGCGACCGTGATCGCCGGCGTCGGCTCCAACGACACGCGCCACGCGGTCCACCTGACCGAGCGCGCGACCGAGCTCGGCGCCGACGCGCTGCTGCACGTCACGCCCTACTACAACCGCCCGAACCGGCGCGGGATCGTCCGCCACTTCGAGGAGTGCGCGAAGGCGACCGACAAGCCGATCGTGCTCTACAACATCCCGGCGCGCACCGGCACCGACATGCCGAACGACCTGCTCGCCGAGCTGGCGCAGATCGACAACGTCGTCGCGGTCAAGCAGGCCAACCCCGACAACCTCGCGCCGGTCGACGGCCTCGAGATCTACGCCGGCAACGACGACATGCTCGCCGACGTGCTCGACATGGGCGGCGCCGGCGGCATCCTCGTCGCCAGCCACGTCGTCGGCGAGCAGATGCGGCGGATGGTCGACGAGCCCGACAGACGGCGCGAGATCGACGCGCGGCTCCACGAGGTCTACGCCGCGATGGGCGTCACGACCAACCCGATCCCGGTCAAGGCCGCGCTCAACCTGCTCGGCCACGACGTCGGCGGCCTGCGACTCCCGCTCGTCGAGGCCGACGAGCGCGAGACGGCCGTCGTCCGCACTGCCCTCGAACGGCTCGGTCTGCTCGCGACCGCCTCCGCGTGAGTGCGGAAGGCCGCGCCTTGACGGCTTGCCTTCCGGGCGAGCGCTCGCCAGGGGCTCCCGCCCGCGACCGCGAGGAGAATCGATGACGAACGGAACGCTCCGCGTCCTGCCGCTCGGCGGCCTGGGCGAGATCGGCAAGAACATGACGGTCGTCGAGTACGACGAGCGGATCGTCGTGGTCGACACCGGCCTGCGCTTCCCGACCGCCGAGCAGATGGGCATCGACCTCGTCCTGCCCGACTTCACCTACCTGCGCGGCCGCGTCTCCGACGTCGAGGCGATCGTCATCACGCACGGCCACGAGGACCATCTCGGCGCGCTGCCGTGGGTCCTGCGCGAGCTCGGCCTGGAGGACGCGCCGCCGGTCTACGGCGGCCCGCTCGCGATGGCGATGGCCCGCTCCAAGCTCGACGAGCACCGCATCAGAGACGTCGTCCTGGAGGACGTCCACGACGGCGAGACGATCGAGGCCGGACCGTTCGACATCGAGCTGATCCACATGACGCACTCGATCCCCGACTCGAACGCGGTCGCGATCACGACCGACCTGGGGACGGTGCTGCTGACCGGCGACTACAAGTTCGACCAGACGCCGGTCGACGGCCGGCCGGCCGACATGCAGCGGCTGGCCGAGCTCGGCAGAGAGGGCGTCCTGCTGCTGTGCGGCGACTCGACCAACGCCGACCGCGACGGCTACTCGCCGTCGGAGGCCGGCGTCGGCCCGCACCTGGAGGAGGTCTTCGGCCGCTGCGAGGGCCGGATCGTCGTGACGAGCTTCGCGTCGAACATCCATCGCGTCCAGCAGGTCGTCGACGCCGCCGCCGCGCTCAACCGCAAGGTCGCGCTGGTCGGCCGCTCGATGCGCAAGAACGTCAACATCGGCCGCTCGCTCGGGCACATCGACGTGCCGGAGGGGATGCTGATCCAGCCGCGCGAGATCGACGACTTCCCCGACCATCGGATCGTGATCATCTCGACCGGCTCCCAGGGCGAGCCGCTGTCGGCGCTGCGGCGGATGGCCCACAACGACCACCGCCAGGTGAAGCTGCACGAGGGCGACACGGTCGTCTTCTCCGCGACGCCGATCCCCGGCAACGAGCGGGCCGTCAACGAGACGATCGACCGGCTCTACCACATCGGCTGCGACGTCATCACGACCGCCGACGCGCCGGTCCACGCCTCCGGCCACGGCTATCGGGAGGAGCTGAAGCTGATGCTCAACCTGACGCGGCCGAGATACGTGCTGCCGGTCCACGGCGACTTCAAGCGCATCCACCTCCACGCGCAGCTGGCCGAGGCGGTCGGGATCGACCCGGACGCGATCTTCCAGGGCGAGAACGGCCTCCCGCTCGACATCGACGAGAGCGGCGCGCGCTGGGGCGACAAGGTCCAGTCGGGCATGATCTTCGTCGACGGCGTCGACATCGGCGACCCGGCCGACGTCGCGCTGCGCGACCGCAGGATGCTGTCGGCCGACGGCATCTTCATCGTCGTCGCGACGATCTCCGAGCAGGACGGCCAGTCGGTCGCCCCGCCCGAGGTGATCTTCCGCGGCGTCCCGTTCCTGGCGGAGGCAGACGACCTCGTCGAGGAGATCCGCGGCGCCGTCGAGGAGTCGCTCGACCAGGCGGCTCGCGACAGCGTCCGCGAGGTCGACCTGCTCCAGCAGCAGCTGCACGACGACCTCGCCGCCTTCGTCTACGACCGCCTCAAGCGCCGCCCGATGGTGCTGCCGGTCGTCGTCGAGGTCTGAGCCGCCGCCTCAGCGAACCGCCCTCGCGCCGCCGGCCGCGCTCAGGCGACCGGCGCGTGCTGGGGCATCGGCAGCGCCGGCAGGCGGACGGTGAAGCGGGCGCCGCCGCCGGGGGCGTCGTCGACGGCGACGTCGCCGCCGTGCGAGACCGCCACCGCGCGGACGATCGAGAGGCCGAGGCCCGAGCCGCCGCCCTTGCCGCCGCCGTCGCCCGCCCCGCGCACGAACCGCTCGAACAGCCGGGCGCGCAGCTCCGGCGGGATGCCGGGGCCATCGTCCTGGACCGTCAGCACGACGTGGCCCTCGTCGTCGGCGCCGAGCGCCGCGTGGACGTGCGTCCCGGGCGGGGTGTGGCGCAGCGCGTTCTCGATCAGGTTGAGCGCGAGCCGGTGAAGCTCGTCGCGGGCGCCGGAGACGACCGCGGCCGCGCCGGGCGGGCCGACGTCGACCGACAGCTCGTGCCCGTCGCGCGCCGCCAGCGGCTCCAGCTCGGCCGCGACGTCGAAGAGGATCTGCGCGAGGTCGGTCGGATGGTGGGGGACGACGCGGCCGGCGTCGGCGCGCGCCAGCAGCAGCAGGTCGGCGACCAGTCTGCGCATCCGGCGGGAGGAGCGCAGCGCGGAGGCGGCGGCGTCGCGCTCGTCGCCCTCCAGCGTCTCCTCGAGCAGCTCGAGGTTGGCGAGCACGCTCGTCAGCGGCGTGCGCAGCTCGTGCGAGGCGTCGGCGACGAACTCGCGCTGGCGCTCGAGCATCGCCTCGGTCTCGCTCTGCGCCGCGTCGAGCGCCTCCAGCATCCCGTCGAGCGTCCGCGCCAGCTCGGCGACCTCGTCGTCGGCCTCCGGCATCGGCAGGTGGCGGCTCGGGTCGCGCGTGCGGGCGATCTCACGCGCGGTCGCGGTCAGCTCCTGCACCGGCGCCATCGCGCGCCGCGCGACCAGCAGGCCGGCGGCGAGCGCCAGCGCCGTGCCGCCGAGCACGCCGAGCGCGAGGAAGACGCGCACCTTCGCGGCGGTCGCCTTCGTCGCCGACAGCGGCCGCGCGTACAGCAGGATCCCCGTGCCGATCGGGTGGATCTGGACCTGGCGCGCCTCGACGCGATAGCCGCCCTCGTCGCGCGGATAGGAGCCCTCGTGCGGGACCAGCGCTCTCTCCAGCGAGCTGCCGAAGACGCACATCTGCTGGCGGTTGGTGAGGTCGTAGACGGCGACCTTGGCGCCCTCGCCGCTGGAGAGGTCGCCGAGCTTGCCGCAGGAGGCCGAGAAGCCGTCGTCGCTGTAGCGGACGTCGGCGCGTTCGGCGAGGTACTGGGCCGTTCTGCGGACCGAGTCGTTGAACTGGATCTCGATCTGGCGCGTCGTCAGGAAGCCGACGATGATCGCGAAGCCGCAGAGGATCACGAACGTGAGCGCCGCCGACCCGCCGGCGAGGCGCCAGCGGGTCGGGACCCTACGGTACGCGGAGGACGTAGCCTGCGCCGCGGATCGTATGGAGGAGTCGAGGCTCACCGTCCGCTTCCAGCTTCCGTCGCAGGTTGGAGACGAACACCTCGATCGTGTTCGTCGTCGAGAAGGGGTCGTAGCCCCACACCTCGTCCAGCAGCCGCTGGCGCGAGATCACGATCCGCTCGTTGCGCATCAGGTACTCGAGCAGCTCGAACTCGCGCTGCGTCAGCTCGATCGAGCGCTCGCCGCGGTGGACCTCGTGCGTGTCGGGGTTGAGGCGCAGGTCCCCGACGGTCAGCGGCGCCGAGCCGCGCGGCGGGCGGCGGCGCAGCAGCGCGCGCAGCCGCGCCAGCAGCTCCTGGCGCTCGAACGGCTTGACGAGGTAGTCGTCGGCGCCGGCGTCGAGCCCCTCGACGCGCGATTCCAGCGCGTCGCGCGCGGTCAGCATCAGGATCGGCACGTCGTCGCCTCTGCGCAGCGTCTTCGCCACGTCGATCCCGTCGAGCTTCGGCAGGCCGAGGTCGAGGATCACGAGGTCCGGCAGGAAGGAGTGCGCCTCGTCGAGCGCGCTGACGCCGTCCCCGGCGGTGCGCACGTCATAGCCCTCCATCCGCAGCGAGCGCTGGAGGACCTGGGCGATCTCGTCGTCGTCCTCGACGACGAGCACGCGGGCAGGGCGGGCGTAGTCGCTCATGAGGTTCGATGGTAGTGGGGAAAGGCCCGCTCCGTGCGGGTTTTTAGCGATTCGTTACCGGTGCGCCAGCTGCGGGAGGTCTGCGCGCGCGCGTGTCGAACGGAGACCGGAAGATGGCCAGAACCAGCCGCCGTAGACCTGCGAGATCGAGATCTCGCGCGAGATCGCGCGCGCGCCGCTCCTCGGCGCCGGGCCTCGGTCTCCCTCAGCTCGCACCGCATCAGATCGACCTCGTCGGGCTCGCGATCGGCGCGCTCGGCGTCTTCCTCGCCTTCGTGATGTACGCCGGCTCGGCCGGCGGGCAGCTGGGGGAGGGGCTCCAGGACGGACTCATGCTGCTGTTCGGACGGGTCGCCTACGCCGCGCCGGTCGTGCTCGTGCTCGGCGGCGTGCTCGTGATCGCGCGCTCGCTGATCCCCAGCATCAGGCCGCTGCGCGCCGGCGCCTGGTGCCTCTTCGGGGCGATCGAGCTGTCGCTGGCGGCCGGCACGCTCGGCCTCGGCGGCGGCGGACGCCCCGGAAGCGACCTGTGGGAGTCCGAGGTGCTGAAGGAGCGCGGCGGCGCGATCGGCGAATCGCTCTACTGGGTCGCCTCGACGCTCTTCTCCGACGTCGGCGCGCACATCATCGCCATCTTCCTCTTCCTCGCCGCGCTCGTGCTGCTGAGCGGCGTGACGATCGCGAGCGTGCTGCGCTCGGCCGGCCAGGGCGTCGCCGAGACCGGCCGCCGCGCCGCCACGCTGGCGCCGTCGCGCTACGTCGAGGAGCCCGCGCCCGCGCCGGCCGGCGCGCCGCGCAGACGCCGCACGATCGTGGCGGCGCCCGACGACGAGGCGGCCGGCGGCGAGGCCGCCGACGACGGCACGCTCGCCGGCGTCCCCGAGCCGCTCACGCCGCCCGAGCTCGAGCCGTCGAGACTGGTCGTCCGCGCGACCCACGTCGAGGCGCCGTCGCTCGACGGAGCCGAGCGCTACCCGGACCTCTACGGCGACGACGAGGCCGCGGCGGTCGCGCCGCCGGCGCCGCTCGCCTGGGACGACGACGAAGGCGACGACTCCCCGCTCGAGCCGCCGGCGCTCGCCGACGAGGCCGAGACCGACGACTTCCCTACGCTGACGCCGGCGCCGGTCGTCGACGCGAGCGACGACGACGGGCCGGCCGACGACGACGACGCCGACATACCGGAGCTGGAGCTGGAGGAGCCCGACGAGCCCGGCGTCACGACCGGGGCTGGCGGGGACGATCGCCCGGCGGTCGACCCCGCCGACCTCACCCCGCAGGGCCGCTACCGCGCCTCGGTCACCGACTCGCCCGACTTCGTCTGGCGCGTCCCGACCAGCCGCTTCCTGAAGCGCTCGACGCCGGAGCAGACCCGTCCCGACACCGCCGGCCAGGAGAGAACGGCCGCGCAGCTGGTCGAGGCGCTCGAGCACTTCAAGATCGACTCGAGAGTCGTCGGGATGGTCGCCGGCCCGCACATCACCCGCTACGAGCTGCGCCTCGCGCCGGGCACGAGAGTCGGCAGGGTCGCCAACCTCAAGGACGATCTCGCCTACGCGCTCGCAGCGACCGACGTGCGCATCCTCGCGCCGATCCCCGGCAAGCAGGCGGTCGGCGTCGAGGTGCCGAACGCCCGCCGCAGGGTCGTCCACCTCGGCGACGTCTTCCAGGAGCCGCCGTCGGACTGGAGCCCCCTGACCGTCTGGCTCGGCAAGGACGTCGCCGGGCGCGCGATCGGCGTCGACCTCGCGAAGATGCCCCATCTGCTCGTCGCCGGCACCACCGGCGCCGGCAAGTCGGGCTGCGTCAACGCGATGCTGTCGAGCATCCTGCTGCACGCCGATCCGCACGAGGTCAAGCTCGTGCTGGTCGACCCCAAGCAGGTCGAGCTCAACCACTACGAGTCGATCCCGCACCTGCTGACGCCGGTCATCACCAGCCCGCGCAAGGCCGCCAACGCGCTCCAGAACCTCGTCAAGGAGATGGAGGAGCGCTACGGGATCATGTCGCTGGCCCGCACCCGCTCGCTGCCGGAGCTCAACAGACGGCGCGAGGAGCGCGGCGAGTCCCGCCTGCCGTACATCCTCTGCGTGATCGACGAGCTCGCCGACCTGATGATGGTCGCGCCGGCCGACGTCGAGGACTCGATCATCCGCCTCGCGCAGAAGGCGCGCGCCGTCGGCATCCACCTGGTGCTCGCGACGCAGTCGCCGCGCGTCGACGTCATCACCGGCATGATCAAGGCGAACGTCCCGTCGCGGATCGCCTTCGCCGTCTCCTCCCAGACCGACTCGCGCGTGATCCTCGACCAGAACGGCGCCGAGTCGCTGCTGGGCCAGGGCGACATGCTGTTCTCGCCGGTCGGCTCCTCCAAGCTCCAGCGGATCCAGGGCGCCTACATCGACGAGGACCAGATCGCCGAGCTGACCGAGCAGTGGCGCACGCAGGGCGAGCCCGAGTTCCAGGAGGAGCTGTTGGAGGAGGTGATCGACGAGGACGCCGAGGAGGAGGCCGCCGCCGACGACGGCTTCGACCCCGACGAGGACCCGCTGCTGGAGGACGCGATCGGCCTCGTCGCGCAGATGGGGACGGCGTCGACGTCGATGCTCCAGCGGCGCCTGCGACTCGGCTACACGCGCGCCGGCCGCCTGATCGACATGCTGGAGCGGCGCGGGATCATCTCCGGCTACGAGGGCTCCAAGCCGCGCCAGGTGCTGATCACCGAGGCCGACGTGCCGCGGATCCTCGTCGCGCTCGCCGAGAGAGCCGGCCCGCCGCCCGGCGAGCGGCCCGGCGACCAGATGCCGCTGCCGACGCCGAGCGCCGGCGGCGACTCCGGTCGCACCGGCGATGAGGACGATGACGGGCACTAGCGGACGGGCCCCGGCTCGATAGCCTTCGCCGCTCCATGCCCGAGATCGGCTCCACTCTGCGCGAGGCGCGCATGCGCGCCCGCATCGACATCACCGAGGTCGAGCAGGCGACGAAGATCCGCGCCAAGTACCTGCGCGCGATCGAGAACGAGGAATGGCAGCTGCTGCCCGGCTCCACCTTCGTCAAGAGCTTCATCCGCGAGTACGCCGACTACCTCGGGATCGACTCCCGCTCGCTGGTCGAGGAGTACAAGCTCCGCTACGAGCGCCCGAGCGAGAGCGAGCTGCGCGCGGTCAGCCCGGGGCTGAGCCGCGACCGCCGCGGCGGGTCGCGCGGCGGGGGGCGCGGATTGGGCGGCGGAGGCGGCAGCGCTCCGCGCTGGCTGATCACGCTCGGCCTGCTGGCGATCATCGCCGCCGCGCTGTACCTCGTCGGCTCGCTCGGCGGCGACGACGACGGCGACGGCGGCAGCGCGACGACGCCGGCCCAGACGCAGCCCGCGCAGCCGAGAAGACAGGGGAGACAGAGAAGAGCGCAGCGCAGACGGCAGAGAAGAGCGCCGGCGCCGACGCAGGCGGGCCTGCGCCTGACCGCGACGGACACCGTCTACGTCTGCCTGTTCGACCAGGACGGCAACAGACTGATCCCGGGCACGATCTACACCGCCGGCGAGCCGATCCCGCTGCAGCGTGCGAGATCGATGCGGCTGACGCTCGGCAACGGCAACGTGCAGATGAGAGTCAACGGCAGAGCGGTCGCCGTCGAGCCGTCCTCGGACCCGATCGGGTTCGCGATCACCCCGCAGGGCGCGACGCCGCTCGGAGAGAACGAGCGGCCGGTCTGCTGATGGCCGCCCGGGCCGGGATCGTCGTCACCGGGACCGAGGTCCTCAGCGGGATCATCAGCGATCGCAACGGCCCGTGGCTGTCGGAGCGGCTGCGCGAGATCGGCGTCGACGCCGCCCACATCGTCGTCGTCGGCGACCGTCCCGAGGACCTGCTGGCGGCGCTGCGCTTCCTCGCCGGCGAGGGCGTCGACCTGATCGTCACCAGCGGCGGCCTGGGACCGACCGCCGACGATCTCACGGCCGAGATCGTGGCGCGCTTCCAGGGCCGCGAGCTGGAGCTCGACGGGCCGCTGTTCGACCGCATCGCCGCGATCCTCAGGCCGCTGATGACGCGCTGGCCCGACCTCGACCCCAAGGCGGTCCTGCGCTCCAACCGCAAGCAGGCGCTCGTGCCGCGCGGCGCGACGGTGCTGGAGCCGGTCGGGACGGCGCCGGGCCTCGTCGTGCCGCCGTCGCCGGAGGGGGCCACCGGCGCGGAGGGGCCGACCGTGCTCGTGCTCCCCGGCCCGCCGCGCGAGCTGCAGCCGATGTGGCGCGCCGCGCAGGAGACCGACGCCTTCCGCGCCGCGATCGCCGGCGCGACCCGCTTCGAGTGGCGGATCATGCGGCTGTTCGGCATCCCCGAGTCGGAGATCGCCGAGTCGCTGCTCGCCGCCGAGCGCGACGGCCTCGACCTCGCGCCGCTGGAGATCACGACCTGCCTGCGCAGAGGCGAGATCGAGATCGCCACCCGCTACGAGGCGGCCGCCGAGCCGTTCTACTCCCGCTTCGCCGCCTTCGTGCGCGAGCGCCACGGCGACCTGCTCTTCTCCGAGGACGGCTCGACGATCGACGCCCAGGTCGCGACGCTGCTCGACGGCCCGCAGACGCGCACGATCGCGACGGCCGAGTCGTGCACCGGCGGCCTCCTCGCCGCGCGGCTGACCGACCGCGCCGGCTCCTCCGCCTACGTGCGCGGCGGGCTGGTCGTCTACTCGAACGCCGCCAAGGTCGCGCTCGCCGGGGTCTCCGAGGAGACGCTGGAGCGGGTCGGCGCCGTCTCGCGCGAGGTCGCCGAGCAGCTCGCCGACGGCGCGATCGCGCGCCTGGGCAGCGACGTCGGCGTCGGGATCACCGGGGTCGCCGGACCCGGCGGCGGGACGCCCGAGAAGCCGGTCGGCCTCGTCTGGGTCTCGGTCGCGCTCGCCGACGGCCGGCGGATGACGCGCAGGCTGAACCTGCCCGGCGACCGCGCCGACGTGCGCGACCGCACGACGACCGTCGCGATGCACATGATCCGCCGCGTGCTGCTCGGGCAGCTCGACGACCCGGCCGAGGGCGGGGGCGGGACGCCGGACGAGCCCGCCGCGGGCGGCGCCGTCGGCTGAGCGCGATGGAGGGCCAGCGGGCACGTCTCTTCGTCGCGCTCGACCTGCCCGCCGAGGTGCGCGCCGAGCTGATCGCGTGGCGCGCCCCGTTGCTCGTCGCCTCCGACGCGGCGCTGCGGCCGGTCGCCGACGAGGCGCTCCACGTCACGCTCTGCTTCCTCGGCCAGCAGCCGCTGGCCGCCGTGGAGCCGCTGGCGGCGGCGATCGCGGAAGTGACGGCCGGCGGGTCCGTCGCCGTCGGCGGCCTCGCGCTCGGCGCGCCCCTGTGGCTGCCGCGCCGGCGGCCGCACGCGCTGACGGTCGCGCTCAGGGACCGTGACGGGGCGCTCGGCGCGCTGCAGGGCGCGCTCGCGGCGGCGCTCGCGGCCGGCGGCTGGTTCGCGCCGGAGGAGCGGCCCTACCTGCCGCACGTGACGGTCGCGCGCGTGCGCCGCGGCGGCGACCCCCGAGCGCTCGCGCGCCGCGAGCTGCCGGCGCCGCCGACGCATGCCTTCGCGGGGGAGGCGGTGACGCTCTACCGCTCCCATCTCGGAGGCGGCGGCGCGCGCTACGAGGCGCTCGCGCGCGAGCGCCTGCGCAGAGCCGCGTAGCGCCTGCGCACGACGGTCGCCTAGCGTGGGGGCGACACGATCATGTGTTCGTATTCCGTCCGACCGGATGCGTACCTTCCAGTTCTCACGACGTGACCAAGGAGCTTCGAGGAATGAGCGAGCAGGACAAGGCCGCGAAGGCCCGCGACGCCGCCCTGCAAGGGGCGCTGACACAGATCGAGCGCCAGTTCGGCAAGGGCACCGTCATGCGCATGGGCGATCCGGGGGCTCGCGTGAGAGTCAACGCGATCCCGACCGGCGCGCTCTCGCTCGACCTCGCGCTCGGCATCGGCGGCGTCCCGCGCGGACGGATCGTCGAGGTCTTCGGCCCGGAGTCCTCCGGCAAGACCACCCTCGTCTACCACATCATCTCCGAGGCCCAGAAGCTCGGCGGCGTCTGCGCCTTCATCGACGCCGAGCACGCGATGGACCCGCTCTACGCGCAGAGAATCGGCGTCAACATCGACGAGCTGCTCGTCTCCCAGCCCGACTACGGCGAGCAGGCGCTCGAGATCGCCGACATGCTCGTCCGCTCCGGCGCCGTCGACATGGTCGCGGTCGACTCGGTCGCCGCGCTGACGCCGCGCGCCGAGCTCGAGGGCCAGATGGGCGACACGACCGTCGGCGTCCAGGCGCGGATGATGTCGCAGGCGATGCGGAAGCTGACCGCGAACCTCAACCGCACGCAGACGATGTGCCTGTTCACGAACCAGATCCGTGAGAAGGTCGGCGTCATGTTCGGCTCGCCGGAGACCCAGCCGGGCGGCCGCGCGCTCAAGTTCTACTCGTCGCAGCGGCTCGACATCCGCCGCATCGAGACGCTCAAGGACGGCACCGAGGCGGTCGGCAACCGCGTCCGCGTCAAGGTCGTCAAGAACAAGGTCGCCCCGCCGTTCAAGCAGGCCGAGTTCGACATCGAGTTCGGCCAGGGCATCTCGACCGAGGGCTGCCTGATCGACTACGGCATCGAGCACAACATCGTCACGAAGTCGGGCTCGTTCTTCTCCTACGGCGACGAGCGCCTTGGGCAGGGGCGCAACAACGCCAAGAACTTCCTCAAGGAGCACCCCGAGATGGCGAAGGAGATCGAGGACAAGATCTACGCCGCGCTCGGCTTCGACCGCGACCTCGTCGCGCCGATCGGAGGCGAGGGGGAGAAGGCTCCGGAGCCGGCGGCGGCGTAGCTTCGGGCACCGGACGACGACGTGGCGCCGCGCGCTCGCGTGCTGGCCGACGAGGACCTCGGAGCGGCCGAGGAGGCGCCGAGACGCGCGCTCGACCCGGCGCAGCGGCTCCAGCACGCGCTCGACCTGTCGTTCAGATACCTTGGTCCGCGGGCGCGGACCGAGGTCGAGCTGCGGCGGTACCTGGAGGGCAAGCGCGTCAAGCCCGAGACGATCGAGCAGGCGCTCGCGAGCCTGCGCGAGCAGGGATACGTCGACGACGCCCGCTTCGCCCGCGAGTTCGCCGAGGACAAGCGCCTGCTCGACGAGTGGGGCTCCGACCGGATCGCGCGCAAGCTGCTGTCGCTCGGCGTCCCCGACGAGCTCGTGCGCGCCGCGGTCGGCGCGCGCGACCGCGACGACGAGGCCGAGGCGGCGATGGCGCTGCTGCGCCGCCGCTTCCCGCAGCTCGGCGACGACCCGCGCGAGCAGCGCCGCGCGATCGGCGTGCTCGTGCGCAAGGGCTACGACTCCGAGCTGGCGTGGGATCTCGTCCGCGCCCACGCGCGCGGCGGCGGGCTCGACGACTGACGGCGCGCCGGCGCGCAATCCGTTGCGCGATTGCGTCAACTGTTGCGCGGTATTACGATCCCGACCAGCGAACGACTGGCCCGCAAGGGCGTGAAACACCAGCAAATCACCTAGATCCTGGAACCAGAACCTTCAACCGTGACTGTCCGATCCCGCATGTCAGCAGGCCGTCCGCGCTTGCAGCAGGCGACACGAACACCGGCCTAGCCGGCACATGAAGGGCGGCGTCTCCGCGTCGCACCTGGCATTCCGTTCCGTGCCCCGCACGGCCCGTCGGCCGCTACCCAAAGCGACAGTGACCAGCAGCCTGATCTCGCGATCGGGCTGCGAGGAGAGGAACGGCAATGGAAATCGTGATCGCGGCGGCGGTGCTGGCAGTGGGCCTCATGGTCGCCGCCGCGCTCTACGCGAGACGGGGGAGCGGCCAGGCGGCCGCGGCGAACGAGCGCGCCGCGGCCGACGTGGACGCCGCGCTGCGCGAGCGGCGCGCCGAGATCGTGAGGATCGAGGAGCGGATCCTTGGGAAGGAGGAGGCGCTCGACGCCCAGCGCGCCGACCTCGCCCGCCGCGAGCGCTCGCTCGACGACCGCACCGAGGCGCTCGAGCGCGAGGTCGCCGCCGTCGCCGAGCGCCGCCGCGAGTACGAGCAGTCGCTCGAGCGCCTCGCCGGCGTCACCGCCTCGCAGGCGAAGCAGATGCTGCTCAAGGACCTGGAGGACGAGGTCCGCCACGAGTCGGCGAAGCTGATCCGCCAGGTCGAGGAGGAGACCAAGCGGGAGGCCGACCGCCGCGTCCGCAACATCCTCTCGGTCGTGATGCAGCGGATCGCCGCCGGCCACGCGACCGAGACGACCGTCTCGGTCGTCCAGCTCGCCTCCGACGACATGAAGGGCCGGATCATCGGCCGCGAGGGGCGCAACATCCGCGCGCTGGAGAACCTCACCGGCGTCGACTTCATCATCGACGACACGCCCAACGCCGTCGTCCTCTCCGGCTTCGACGGCGTCCGCCGCGAGACCGCCCGCCTCACGCTCGAGAAGCTGCTGCAGGACGGCCGCATCCACCCGGCGCGGATCGAGGAGATGTACTACCAGGCGAAGTCGGAGCTGGAGGAGCACGTCCAGGAGCTGGGGGAGGAGGCCGTCTTCGAGGCGAAGGTCCAGGGGCTCGACCCGGAGCTGATCAAGCTGCTCGGCCGGCTCAAGTTCCGCACCAGCTACGGCCAGAACGTCCTCGCGCACTCGGTCGAATGCGCCAACCTCGCCGCGATGATGGCCCACGAGCTCGGCGCCTCGCCGAAGACGGCGCGCCGCGCGGCGCTGCTGCACGACATCGGCAAGGCCGTCTCGCACGAGATCGAGGGGCCGCACGCGCTCGTCGGCGGCGACCTCGCGCGCAAGTACGGCGAGCCGGAGGCGGTCGTCCACGCGATGGAGGCCCACCACAACGAGGTCGAGCCGCAGACGGTCGAGGCGGTCATCGTGCAGGCCGCCGACGCGCTCTCCGGCGCCCGGCCCGGCGCCCGCGGCGAGTCGCTGGAGCAGTACGTCAGACGGCTGCGCGAGCTGGAGCAGATCGCCACCCGCCACGACGGCGTCGACAAGGTCTACGCGATGCAGGCCGGCCGCGAGATCCGCGTGATGGTCTCGCCGACCGCCCTCGACGACGACGGCGCGACGCTGCTCTCGCACGCGATCGCCCGCGAGATCGAGAGAGAGCTGGAATACCCGGGCCAGATCAAGGTCACGGTCATCCGCGAGTCGCGCGCCGTCGAGTACGCCAGATGACCGGCCAGAGGCCGTCCATCTGGTCGGGAGATCGGCCAGAGGCCGATCTCCCAGGGTGAGCGGCTGCCGCGGTCGGCGGCGAGGTACCCTCTCCTGGCGATGAAGCGGTATCACGTCACGACGTTCGGCTGCCAGATGAACGAGCACGACTCCGAGCGGATGAAGGGCATGCTCGAGTCGATCGGCTACGCGGAGGCGCCCGACGCCGACGGCGCCGACCTGATCCTCTTCAACACCTGCTCGATCCGCGAGGCGGCCGACAGCAAGTTCCTTGCCCACCTCGGCCACGCCAAGCGGCGCAAGCGCGAGCGCCCGGACGTCGTGATCGGCGTCGGCGGCTGCTGGGCGCAGTCGGTCAAGGACGAGGTCTTCCGCAAGTTCCCGTTCGTCGACGTCGCCTTCGGTCCCGGACAGGTCCACAAGCTGGCCGAGTTCCTCACGAGCGACTCGCTCAGCGCGCAGGGCTTCTTCGAGTTCGAGGGCTTCACCGGCGACCTGCCCGAGAAGCGCGCCCGCGAGTTCCAGGGCTGGGTGCAGATCTCGGTCGGCTGCAACATGGCCTGCTCGTACTGCATCGTCCCCTCGACGCGCGGCCGCGACGTCGGCCGACCGCTGGAGACGCTCGTCGCCGACGTCGAGCGGATGGCCGCCGAGGGCGTCAGCGAGGTGACGCTGCTGGGCCAGAACGTCAACGCCTACGGCCGCGACCTCGCCAGACGCGGCTTCCCGCGCGCGAACTTCGCCGACCTGCTGCACGCGATCGACGCGATCGAGGGGATCAGGCGGATCCGCTACACCTCGCCGCACCCGCAGGACATGAAGGAGGACGTGATCCGCGCGCACGCCGAGCTGCCCGCGCTGTGCGAGCACGTCCACCTGCCGCTGCAGTCGGGCTCCTCCGCGGTGCTGAAGCGGATGCGCCGCACCTACTCGCGCGAACGCTACCTCGACCGCGTCGCGCTGCTGCGCGAGCACGTCCCCGACGTCGCGCTGACGACCGACATCATCGTCGGCTTCCCCGGCGAGACCGACGACGACTTCGAGCAGACGCTGTCGCTGTGCGAGGAGGTCGCCTACGACGGCGCCTTCACCTTCGTCTACTCGCCGCGCCGTCACACCGAGGCGGCCGAGTTCGAGGATCAGGTCCCGCACGAGGTCAAGGTCGAGCGGATGGAGCGGCTCGTCGAGGTGATCCAGCGCAACGCCCGCGAGCGCGCCCAGCGGTTCGTCGGCCGCACGCTCGAGGTGCTGGTCGAGGGCCCGTCGCGGACCGACCCGACCCGCCTGCGCGGGAGATCGCGCCACAACAAGGTCGTCAACTTCACCGGGCTGGCGCAGCCGGGCGAGTACGTCCAGGTCGAGATCGAGAGCGCGACCAGCCAGACGCTGATGGGCGAGGAGTCGCTGCTCTCGCGCGTCGGCGCCTGACCCGCGCCGCGCGCGGTGTCGTAGGCTCTGGCGCATGCGCGCTCCCGGCCTCGTGATCTTCGACTGCGACGGCGTGCTCGTCGACAGCGAGCCGATCTCGATGCGCGTCCTCACCGACGCGATCGGCGCGGTCGGCGTGCCGATGCCGCTCGAGGAGGTCCACGCGACCTTCGTCGGCACCGACTTCGCGACGATCGAGCGCGAGGTGTCCCGCCGCCGCGGCGCGCCAGTGCCGGACGGCTGGATGGACGAGTTCTACGCTGTTCGGGCCGAGGTCTTCGAACGCGAGCTGAGGCCGATAGCCGGCGCCCGCGCGGCGGTCGAGGGGGTGCGAGCCGACGGGTGGGAGACCTGCGTCGCGTCGCAGGGGAGGCCGGCGAAGATGGAGCAGACGCTCGGCCTGACGGGCCTGTCGGATCTCTTCGCGGCCCAGCGGATCTTCTCGGCGACGATGGTCGAGCGGCCGAAGCCGGCGCCCGACCTCTTCCTCTACGCCGCGCGCAGCTGCGGCTGGGAGCCCGGCGAGTGCGTCGTCGTCGAGGACTCGCTGCTCGGCATCCGCGGCGCCCGCGCCGCCGGCATGCGCGTGCTCGGCTACCTGCCCGCCGGCGCGCCCGAGGACGCCGCGCTGCCGTTGCTGGCGGCCGGCGCCGAGGTCGTGCGGTCGCTCGACGAGGTGCCGGGGCGTGTCGCGTAGAGGGCGCGGGCACCGGTACGCGAGCGTGACGCATCCGCCCGCGCCCGGCTGGATCGAGCCGAGCGAGGATGAGCGCTACCGCCCTTTCGAGGACGACGATCTCGAGGAGTGGTGGCGAGGCACCGGCTACGACGAGCTGCGCGAGCTGCTGCTGTGGCGCTGGGACCCGATCGGCGTCGCGGAGTGGTTCCCTGACGCCGCGAACGAGTACCACGACTTCGGCCGCCCGATCGTCCGGCTGCTCGCCAGTCGCGCCCGTGCCGACCGGCTCGCCGAGCATCTGCACGAGGTCGCGCGCGACCACATCGGGACCGGCGACCCCAGCGTCGTGCATCCGAGCGCCGAGACGCGCCGGGCGGCCGAGGAGATCGTCGCCTGGTTCCCTCGCTCGCGCCACCGCTGGCGCGAGTTCGGCACGCCGGCGCGGCCGCCGGCCTGACGCCCTCGGCGCGGCTGGCGCGCCTCCGTCCGCCGCGCATGCGAACATGTGTTCGATGCGTTGGGACAACCTCACCCTGACGGCCGAGGAGGCGGCCCGGCTCCCGGGCTACAGAGACGACGCGGTCGTGCGGCGGTTCGATGCCCCCGAGGCGCTCGACATCCGCTTCTACGAGGTCCATGCCAGATCGGCGCTCAATCGCGTACCGCCGCAGTCACGCATGCCATTCAGATGGACCATCAACCCATATCGGGGTTGCACGCATGCGTGCGTCTACTGCCTCGACGGCGAAACGCCGATCCTGATGGGCGACGGCTCGACGCGCCGGCTCGCCGAGCTGCGCGTCGGCGATCAGATCTACGGGACCCGACTGGAGGGGCGGCACCGGCGGTACGTCAGAACCGAGGTGCTCGCTCACTGGTCGACGATCAAGCCCGCCTATCGCGTGACGCTCGCCGACGGGACGACGCTGGTCGCCAGCGGCGACCACCGCTTCCTCACGAATCGGGGATGGAAGCACGTCACGCCGACAGGCCGCGGCGAGGGCCAGCGGCCGCATCTGACCCGCAATGACCGGCTGCTCGGCATCGGACAGTTCGCGACCGGCCCCGTCGAGGACGATGACTACCGCCGCGGGTACGTCTGCGGAATCGTGCGCGGCGACGGCTCCCTCGGCGTCTGCGAGTACGAGCGGCCCGGGCGGTCGCACGGCCGCGTCCACCGTTTCCGGCTCGCGCTGAAGGACCCCGAGGCGCTGGCCCGGGCGCAGCGATTCATCTCCGCCGCCGGGATAGCGACCGACGAGTTCCTGTTCGCCGCGGCGGCCGGCGCGCGGGCCGAGATCCGGGCCGTGCGGACGCAGCGGCGGGCCGGCGTGGAAGAGATCGCGGCACTGATCGCCTGGCCGCTCGACGCCTCGGAATCATGGGCGAAGGGGTTCCTGGCGGGGATCTTCGACGCGGAGGGATCGTGCAGCGGCGGCGCGCTGCGGATCTCGAACGGCGACCCCGCGATCATCGCCTGGACGGAGGCCTGCCTGCGCCGGCTCGGCTTCCCGTTCGTGACCGAGCCGGCGCAGGCCAACGGCGTGCGGGCGATACGCGTGACCGGAGGGCTCGTGCAGCGGCTCCGTTTCTTCCACACATGCGAGCCGGCGATCGTGCGCAAGCGCGAGCTCGACGGCGTTGCGCTGAAGAGCGCCGGGGGCCGCTGCGTCGTCTCCGTCGAGCCGCTGGGACTGGCGATGCGGCTCTACGACATCACGACGGGAACCGAGGACTTCATCGCCAACGGTGTCGTCAGCCACAACTGCTTCGCCCGTCCCACGCACAGATACCTCGACTTCGGGCCGGGGCGGGACTTCGAGCGGGAGATCGTGGTGAAGGTCAACGCGCCGGAGGTGGTGCGGATCGAGCTGGCGCGGCCGTCGTGGAGAGGGGAGCACGTCGCGCTGGGGACGAACACCGATCCCTACCAGTGGGTCGAGGGGCGCTACAAGCTGATGCCCGGGATCTGGGAGGCGATGCGGGACGCGCGCAATCCCTGCTCGGTGCTGACGAAGTCGCCGCTGCTGCTGCGGGACCTGCCGCTCATGCGCGAGCTCGCGGCGGTCACCGACTTCACCGCGAGCCTCTCGATCCCGACGCTCGACGAGAAGGCGTGGCGGGCGACCGAGCCGCACACGCCGCATCCGCGGGCGCGGCTGGAGGCAGTCGCCGAGCTGAACCGCAACGGCATCCCGACCGGCGTCCTGATCGCGCCGCTGATGCCCGGGATCAATGACGCGCCCGAGCAGGTGGAGTCGCTGCTCGCCGCCGCCGAGGAGGCCGGCGCCGTCTCGATCGGCGGGATCGCGCTGCATCTGCGCGGCGACGTGCGCGGCGTCTTCATGGACTGGCTGCGCGGGGCGCGGCCCGACCTCGTCCCGCGCTACGAGCGGCTCTATGCACGTGGCGCGTACGCGCCGAGAGCGGAGCGGGCGCGGCTGAGCGCGCTCGTGCGCGGCCGCGGCCGGCGGCCGTCGCGGTGGCGGCTGCGCCCGCCCGACCCGCGGCCGGTCGACGCGGCGCCCGCGAGATCGACCGGCTCCCGCCAAGAAGCGCTGCCGCGGCTGGCGCCCGGCGCGGAGGGTGCGCGGCAGGAGCCGTTGCCGCGGCTGGCGGGCGGAGCGGCGGGTGCTCGGCAGGAGCCGCTGCCGCGACAGTCGGCCGCTTCGGCGGGTGCGCGGCGTGGCGCGCCGGCGGCAGCGCGGCCGGTTCGGCGGCTGGCGAGAAACGGGGTGCAGCAGGCGCTGTTCTGAGCGGAGCGGGATCTGCGCTGTGGGCCGGCCGCGTGGGGCGCCCCGAGCGAAGCGGAGCTGCGAGGAGGGGTGCAGCCTGCATCGGCGCGCGGCGCATGTTCAGGCGCGTAGGGGGTAGGTCGGTGTGACCGACCGCACGCCGGCATCCCGCAACCGTCCGCCACCGTGCTGGTTGGTTCTTGCGATGGCGTCGAGAAAGATCAAGCGCGTCAAGGGCAGCCGCGAACGGGCGCTCGAGAAGATGCTCCAGACCCGCACCCACGCGTGGGAGGAGGTCGGCCTCGCGCGGCAGCTCGGGCAGAAGGCGGCACGGAGAGCGCGACGCGAAGCGCTCGTGATGCTGCCGCTGCTCGCCGGCGTGATGGTCTTCTACAGCTATCGCGTCGACCTCTTCGGCGCGGCGTGGGACACGCCGATCAGGGCCTTCACCGTCGTCGCGCTGGTCGTGCTCGGCTGGGCGTTCGCGCGCAACGTCGCGACCGCGATCGCGCCCGACCTCTTCCGGCGGCTCGATCCCGGCACCGCCGGCACCGTCGGCTTCCTGCTGCGGCTGCTGACGATCGTCGTCTTCACGATCGTCGCGCTGCGGATCGCCGGCATCCGGCCCCAGACGCTGCTCGTCGCCGGCTCCTTCACCGCCGTCGTCGTCGGCCTCGCAGCCCAGCAGACGCTCGGCAACCTGATCGCCGGCACCGTGCTGCTGAGCGCGCGGCCGTTCCGAGTCGGCGAACGGGTCCGCCTCCAGGCCGGCGGCATCGCCGGGCAGGTCGAGGGCGTCGTCAGCTCGCTCGGCCTGCTCTACACGACGCTCGCGCGCGGCGAGGACCGCATCATGGTCCCCAACAGCGTCGTCCTCAGCGCCGCCGTCGTCCCGCTGAGGGAGCCGGCGTCGGTCGACCTGCGCGCTCGGCTCAGCAAGGAGATGAAGCCGACCGCCGTCCAGAACGTCCTGCAGGACGCGATCACCGTCCCGCTCCGCGCCCAGCCCGACATCGGCCTCGAGGAGCTCGTCGGCGACGAGATCGTGATGCGGATCCAGGCGACGCCCGAGTACGCCGGCGACGGCGCGAGGCTCGCCGACCAGATCCTGACCGCGATGGCGTCGATCGCCGACGAGCCCGCGCTGGCGGGCGGGTAGGGCGCGCCGGCCGCCAGTCGCGAAGCCGGCCGCGCTCCGGGCGCCAGTTGCGACGTCGGCCAGCCGCGCGCCAGTCGCGAAGCCGGCCGCGCGCCGGGCGCCAGTCGCGACGCTGGCCGCGCGCCGGCCGCAAGTCGCGACGCCGGCCAGCCGCGCGCCCGCGCGCTAGTCGGGACGCTGGCCGCGCTCGTAGCGCTCGCGCCGCACGTTCGCGCGCTTGCCCTTGATCGTGCTGCCGCGCAGCGCGGTCACCACGCCGTCGGCCGCCTCGATCGGCACCTCGACGAGCGAGAAGCGGTCCTGGATCTCGATCGCGCCGATCTCGCGGCCGGCGAGGCCGCTCTCCCCGGTGATCGCGCCGACGAGGTCCTGCGGCCGGATCCCGGCGCGCCGGCCGAGCGCGACGTACAGCCGCGTCGTCGGCCCGCTCGGCCCGCGGCCGCGGGGCCCGCGACCGCCGCCCGGATGGTCGCCGCCGCGTCCCTGCGCTCCGCCCGCGCCGCGTCCGCGCTCCCACGGCGCGCCGCGGTCGCCGCGCGCTCCGCGCACCCCGCCCTCGCCGCGCTCGCGCTGCGGGCGCGGGGTCACGTCAGGGATCTCCTGCTCGTCCTGCTCGCCGCCGAGCGCGTCGTGGGCGAGCTTGACCGCGGCGAGCGCGACCTCGACGACGTCGTGCTCGTCGGCGAGCGTCTCGACGACGACGCGGAAGCGGTCGAGCCGCTCGCCGTCGCCCTCCTCGGCCAGCGCCTCCTCCAGCGCGGCGCGCGTCAGCTCCAGCCGGCGGGCATGCAGGTCGGCGACCGTCGGCAGCTTCTCGATCTCGATCTTCTGTCTGGCGATCCGCTCGACGACCTTCAGGTAGCGGTGCTCGCGCGGCTCGGCGAGCGTGATCGCGGTGCCCTCGCGCCCCGCCCGGCCGACGCGGCCGATGCGGTGGACGTACGCCTCCGGCGAGTTCGGCACGTCGTAGTTGACGACATGGGTCAGCTGCTCGACGTCGAGGCCGCGCGCGGCGACGTCGGTCGCGACGAGCAGGTCGGCGGTGCCGCCGCGCACCCGGCCCATCACGCGATCGCGCTGCTCCTGCGTCATCCCGCCGTGGAGCGCCTCGGCCCGGTAGCCGCGCCCGTTGAGCGTCTCGGTCAGCTGGTCGACCTCGTCGCGGGTGCGGCAGAAGACGATCGCCGCCGTCGGCGCCTCGACGTCGAGCACCCGTCCCAGCGCCGCCGGCTTGTGCGCCCGCGCGACCACGTAGGCGCGCTGACGGATGCGGCCCGACTCGGCGGCGGTCGTCTCACGCGCGATCTCGATCCGCACCGGCTCGTTCAGGTGCGCTCTGGCGATGTGGTCGATCCGCGGCGGCATCGTCGCCGAGAAGAGGACCGTCTGGCAGCCGGCCGGCGCCTGCTCGAGGATCGCCTCGATGTCCTCGGCGAAGCCCATGTCGAGCATCTCGTCGGCCTCGTCGAGGACCGTCATCTCCAGCGCCTCCAGCCGCAGCGTGCCGCGGCCGATGTGGTCGAGCACGCGGCCGGGCGTGCCGACGATCACGTCGACGCCGCGCTTCAGGGCGCCGAGCTGGCGGCCGATCGGCTGGCCGCCGTAGATCGGCAGCACACGCGCGCCGAGCGCGCGACCGTAGCGGTGGAGCGCCTCCGACACCTGCACGGCCAGCTCGCGCGTCGGCACGAGCACGAGCGCGAGCGGCGCGGCGGCCGTCCGGCCGGGCTCCAGCAGCTCGAGGATCGGCAGCGCGAACGCGGCCGTCTTGCCGGTGCCGGTCGCGGCCTGGCCGAGCAGGTCCTGACCGACCAGCAGCGGCGGGATCGCCTCCCGCTGGATCGGCGTCGGCTCCTCGTAGCCGAGCCCGGCGAGCGCGTCGAGCAGCTCGCTGCGAAGCCCGAGATCGGCGAAGGTGGAAGCGGCGGCCGAGTCGGAGTCGTCTGCGGGCACGGCGTCGGAGGGGTTGAGGCTCATACGTCGATTGTCCCCGCCGCCGCTCCGACGTGCGGCGCGGGTCGCGCACGCGGCGCGCGGGGGAGGGGAGGCGTCGGCTCGCGTCGGCCCGAGCCGAGCGGCCCGGCCATGCCCACGGCGCGACGCGCGTCGCTCAACGCGGGGCCGGCTCGGGGCAGAGCGCGGCGGCGACGATCTCGTCGAGCGGCACGCCGAGGCCATCGGCGAGCCTGCGCTGCGTCAACAGCGTCGGGTTGACCTCGCCGCGCTCGATGTTGCCGAGGTAGACGGCGCTGAGGCCGGAGCGGGTCGCGACCATGTCGCGGGTCAGGCCGCGCTGCTCGCGCAATCTGCGGACCGCGAGCCCGAACTGCTCGAGCAGCGGGTCGCGATGGGGGCTGTCGAGTCGCCGACGATCAAGCGTCCGGGTGCCCATGAGCCCACCGTATACCCACCGGCCGAGCGCGTCAGCGCGCCGACCGCAGTTATGGAGAATCGCACGTCAGAATCACAACCAATTTATGGTGTGTCATCTCACATCTGACGTTGTGCTGTTCTGCCGGTCGGCGCATGGTATGAATCGCCGTCGCATGAGCCGAGGCCGCGTGACACGACCGTTGAGATCGCGGCCGCTGCCGTTGGCGCTGCTGCTGCTCCTCGTCGCCGTCGCCGCCGTCACCTCCGCGGCCACGCTGGCGATGCTCGCGCCGGCGGCGATCCTGCTCGTGCTGCTGCTCGCCGGTCGCGCGCCCGGCGAGGACCTGCTGCTGCGCTGGCGCGGCGTCCTGCCGCGGCGTCGGCGCCATGCCACGGCGGTCGTCGCCCGCGGCCACCGCGCCGTGTTCGTGCGCGCCCGCACCCGCATGAGCGCCTCGGCGCTCGCGATGCGCCCGCCCCCGGCGGTCGCCGCGCTCAGCCAGCTTCCCTGACGACCTCCCGGCCGCGCGGATGCGCACGGCCGGCCGACGGCGCGTGAGCGCCGTCTCGATCGCGTGTCCGGTCGCGTTTCGCGCGGCCGCTGCCGCGCGGTCGGCGATGCCGGGGAACCGCTGAGCGGCTGACGACCGACCCAGGGGCGGCGCACGCGCGCCGCCGAACGACGAGCAGTTCAGGAGCAGACCATGGGAACGACGGTTCGCACCGCTACGGCGGCGCTGTGCGCGGCGCTCGGCGTCGCGGTGATCGCCGCGCCGGCCGACGCGGCAGGCAGACAGAAGCAGCAGCCCAGACGCCAGGCGGTCGCGATCGACTTCGCGGCCGTCGCCGGCAGCTCGCCGGTGAGCTGCGGCAAGCCGATCGCCGGGTTGGGGACGACCGCGGCGACGGCGCGGCTGACCGACCTGCGCTTCTTCGTCTCCGACGTCCGGCTGCTGCGCAGAGACGGCCGCGCCGTCGCGCTGAAACTCCGCGCCGACTCGCCCTATCGCGTCACGCGCGGGAAGGCAGCGGTGACGCTGATCGACCTCGAGAACGGGCGCGGCGGCTGCGCCGGCGGCACGCGTGGCACCAACGCGTCGGTGCGCGGGACGGTCCGGCGCGGCGACTACGTCGGCGTGCGCTGGACAGTCGGCGTGCCGTTCGCGCTCAACCACACCGACGCGACGACCGCCCCGGCGCCGCTGAACAGCGCCGCGATGGCGTGGTCGTGGCAGGTCGGCCGCAAGTTCACCAAGATCGAGGTCAGCGATCCCGGCGACGGTGCCGCGCCGTGGGCGGCGAGAACGTTCTTCGTCCACCTCGGCAGCACCGGCTGCGCCGGCAATCCCGCCACCGGCGCGACGGTCCGCTGCGCCGCCGCGAACCGCGCCGGCGTCACGCTGCGCCGGTTCGACCCGAAGCGACAGCGGATCGCGGTCGACCTGAAGGCGCTGCTCGCCGGCGTCGACGTCACGCGCAACGGCGGCGGCGCGCCCGGCTGCATGGCGAACCCGAGCGACCCCGAGTGCGGCCCCGTCTTCAGAGCGTTCGGCCTCCGCCTCCCCGCCGCCGCCGGCGACGGAGCCGGCGGGCACGGCGACCACGCGGGCGGCGGCGACCCGGGCGCCGACGGCGACGGCGGCCACGCGATGGCCGCGGCCGGGGGCCAGACGGTCTTCCGGGCGATCAAGCGATGAGCCGAGCGCGGGACCGCGGCAGGGACCGCCGTGCGGCGGTCCCGCGCCGTCTTGCGGTGCGCGCGCTCGCGCTCGCAGCCGTCCTCGCCGGCAGCGCGCTGCTGCACGGGCTGGCGTCGGCAGGCGCCGACAAACCGGTGCGCCGAGCAGCGTGGAGCTGGCAACTGCCGGACGGCTTCCCGCAGCCGCGTGTCCCGAAGGCCAACCAAATGAGCAGAGAGAAGGTCGCGGTCGGCCGGCGGCTGTTCTACGACGCCCGCCTGTCGGGCAATGGGACGCAGTCGTGCGCGAGCTGCCACCGGCCGGAGCTGGCGTTCACCGACGGGAGGGCGCAGGCCGTCGGGTCGACCGGCGAGGTCCATCCGCGCAACGCGCAATCGCTCGTCAACGTCGCCTACAACGCGACGCTGACGTGGGCGAACCCGGCGCTCGTGACGCTGGAGCGACAGATGGAGGTGCCGCTGTTCGGCACCGACCCGGTCGAGATGGGGGTCACCGACGCGAACAGAGACCGCGTCCTGCGGCGCATCAGACGCGACCGCTGGTACGCGAGACGCCTCCCGCGCGCCTTCCCGGGCGCGCGCAGGGCGATCTCGTGGGCGACGGTGATCCGCTCGATCGCCGCCTTCCAGCGCAGCATCGTCTCCGCCGGATCCCGCTACGACCGCCACCTCGCCGGCAGAGCGCGGCTCAACGCCTCCGAGCGGCGCGGCATGAACCTGTTCATGGGCGAGCAGGCCGAGTGCCACCACTGCCACGGCACGTTCATCTTCAGCGACCAGGCGACCTTCGTCGGCGCCTCCGGCGAGCCGCCGCTGTTCCACAACACCGGGCTCTACAACCTCGGCGGAACGGGCGCCTTCCCCGAGCCCAACCGCGGCGTGTTCGAGCTGACCGGGAGAATGGAGGACATGGGCGCTTTCCGCGCGCCGTCGCTGCGCAACGTGGCGAAGACCGCGCCGTACATGCACGACGGCTCGATCGCGACGCTCGAGGAGGCGGTCGACCACTACGCCGCGGGGGGTCGCGTGATCGCCGACGGGCCGCACGCCGGCGACGGCCGCGCGAACCCGTACAAGGACCCGCTGATCGCAGCGATCAGGTTGAGCCGCCGCGACCGCGACGACCTCGTCGCCTTCCTGCGGACGCTGAACGGCCCCGACCTGTCGCGCGACCCGCGCTTCTCGGATCCGTTCAGGAGGGGGCGGTAGCGGCAGGGCGGCAGGACCGCGCACGACGGGGCGCTCACGGCCCGCCGTCTCGCTCGACGTAGACGAGGCGCCCGTCGGAGAGGCGGTAGACCTCGCCGACCGCTCTGCCGCGGCCGCTGGCCGGCGGCGCCGACGCCGGGGAGGGGAGGTCTCGCTGCCGCTCGTGCCCGGTCTGCGGCCTGCCGGTCGCGGCGCTTCTCTGGTCGGCGGTGAGGCCGAGACCGGCGATCAGGAAGGCGACGGCGAGCACGATGCCGACGTCGAAGAGGTTGACGAGGCCGTCGAGCGGGTCGCCGGCTGCGTCGTCGAGGTTGCCGTGGCGGCCGAGCCCGATGCGGCTCACCCGGTCACCGCCGCGGCCGCCCGCTCGAGTGCGGTCAGGTCTTCCGTGTACATGCGGGTCCGCGTCAGCGTCAGCGCGAAGGCGACGGTGCCAACGAGCAGGCCGATCACCGTTGCGGCGAAGGCGATTCGCAGGTCGGAGGCGAGCTGGGAGATGTCGCCGTCGGAGAGCGCCTGAAGGCCCGGTGCGAGCGGGATCAGCGTCCCCATCAGGCCGATCGCCGGCCCCGCGCGGACGAGCATGCGCGTGCGGTCGAGGCGCTTCTGCGCCGCCAGCTCGAAGTCGGCGAGCGCGTGCTCGGCCGACTCCGGCCGTCTCGCCGAGACGGCGGCGGCGAGCTGGCGGACCGCGGCCGCCGCGAACGCCGTCGGCGCGACGAGCGCGAGCTGGGGCGCCTCGCCGGGGGCCGCGACGGCGCGCGCCGCGAGCTGGCGCAGCGGCTGCCTGCGCATGCGGGCGCGACGCTGCCAGGACTCGGTCGCGAAGCGGCCGCACTCCAGCGCGGATGCGAGCAGCGCGACGATCGCCAGCAGCAGCACCGGGATCGCGAGCACCGACACCAGCTGCGCGAGCGCGTCGCCGATGCGGTCGTGGAGCGGGATCGCGAGGGGAGGAGGGCTCATCGGGTCCTCTCGGGGTCGAGGTCGGGGTCGGGGTCGGGGCGACGGCGCTCGAGCAGGCCGCCGAGGCCGCCGGCCAGCAGCAGCGAGCCGGCGATCGCGACGGCGGGCCACGGGCCGGCGTCGCCGCCGGTCGACGCGCCGCGCAGGCCGAAGGCGGCGCCGACGTCGGTCGTGCGGTCGTCGCCGCCGACGCCGCCGACGACGACGCCGCTGATCTGCTCGTCGTCTGCGCCGGAGCCGGAAGCGCCGCCGATCACGGTGTCGCCGCCCGCGCCGAGAACACGCCGGTCGGCGGCGGCGTCGCCGTCGCGGGCACGCCGGTCGGCGGCGTCGGCGACTGCGCCCTGATCGGCACCGCCGCTCGCGGCCGGGCCGGACGCGGCATCGGCCGGCTCCGCGTCCGGCCCGGAGACAGCCCGATCGGAGGCGGCCGGCGGCGCCCCGCCGTCGTCGTCGGTCCCATCGCCGGCCGCGGACCGCAGCGGATCTTCGTCCTGCTCCCGCTGCGTCCGCTCTCGGCGCCGCTCGGGCCGACCGCGCTCGGCCTCGACGCTCGTGACGCCGCCGACCGTGCTGCCCTTGCTGCCCTGGCGCGGGCGGCTGAAGAGCGGCGCGCCCTCGCCGCCGCCGCCGATCAGCACGCCGCCGCCGTCGCCGCCCGAGCCGCCGCTGCCTCCGCCGGCGCCGTCGCCGCCCTCGCCGCGGGTCGGCCGGTTGCGCGGGTCGGGAACGCTGCCGGCGAACGGCACCCGCGCGAGCGGGAGATAGCGGCCCGAGTAGGCGGGCGCCGTGTAGGCGGTCATCCACACCTCGTTGGAGGAGTCCGCGGCGGTCCACGCGATCGAGCCGTCGGGGCGCTGGAGGGAGGCGAGGAAGTCGAGCATGCTCGCGCCGCCGCGACGCCAACGCCCCGGATGCTTCCCGACCGCCCACAGCCCCTGCGCGACCCACGCCGTCGACGCCGAGTTGCCGATCGTCTTGCCCTCCAGGTCCGGGAAGCCGCCGCCCGGCAGCTGCACGCGCCGCAGCCAGGCGAGCGCACGGTCGCGCGCCCGCGCCGCCGCACGATCCTCCCGCGCGCCGCCGAGCCGGCCCGCGGCGCGCAGCGCCTGCAGCGCGGCGCCGGTCATGTCGGTGCTGCTCGCCATCCCCGCGGCGACGGCCGGCCAGCCGCCGTCTTCGGCCTGGACCGAGAGGATCCAGCGGGCCGCCCTGGCGATCGCGCGATCGACGACCGGCCCGCGCGCCCCCGCCAGCGACAGCACCGCCCAGATCGTCGTGTTGACCCCGGGCGCCGGCTTCGCCGGGTCGTGCGTGAAGGAGCCGTCGGGCCGCTGCCGATCGAGGATCCGCCGGACGAGGTCGACGCCGCCGAAGCTGCGCGGATCGGCGCCGCCGGCCGCGTTGACGACCAGCAGCACGCGCTCGTAGTCGGTCGTGACGCGCAGGTCCCTCACCGCGCCGCGGATGCACTGGAGCACCGACCGGTGGCCGTCGGGCCGGAATTGCTCGCGCGGGTTCACGCCCGCCGCGGCGAGCGCGATCGCCGCCCACGAGCTCGCGTAGGCCGGATCCGGCGGGCCGCCCCTTCTCATCGGGAAGCAGCCGTCCCTGCGCTGGACCTGCTGGAGGTAGCGGACCATCCGGTCGAGCGAGCCGTCGTCCGCGGACGGCGCCGCCGCGCTCGACAGCGTCAGGCCGAGCGCCGCAGCCGAGAGCAGCGTGAGGCCGGCCGCGACAGCGGCCAGCGAGACGCGCCGGCGAATGCGCCGGCGCGGGGAGCCGCGGCGCCACGAGCCGACGCCGCGCCGGCCGGGCCGCACGCGCCGGCTCTGCCGGCGATCAGGGCCGGACGCCGGCACCGTCGACGCTCACCGAGCCCCGCAGGACGCGCAGCTCGACGACGCTCGCCCGCTTGCGCGCCGGACCGGCTACCGTGCGGGTCCGACCGGCGCGCGCGGCGCCGAGCGAGACGACGCGGCTGCGGCCGCCGGCGCTCACGCGCACCCGCGCAGCCGGCCCGCCGCGCAGCAGCACGATCGGCCTCCCGGCGGCGAGCCGGACCCGCAGCACCGCCCCGCGGCCGCCGCGCGAGACCGTCCGGCGCCAGGCGCCGGCGTCGGCGGCCTTCCGCCACGGCCCGCTCAGCCGCAGCGCCTTCGCGCGGTCGTCGAGCGGGACGAGCAACTGCCCGAGGCCGGCGGTGCCGGCCCGGCCGACCCTGTCCGTGACGGTGAAGCGGAGCGCGTAGGCGCGTCCAGCGCGCAGCCGCAGTGTCGCGGAGGTCGCACTCGTGCCGGAGGCGGCGCGAGAGAAGCGGGCACGCGGCACGCCGAGCGGCTTCGCGTCGATCCGCCACGAGGCGACGCCGACGCCCGCTCTGCGAACCGTCCAGCGGACGCGCACGCTGCCGTCGCGCGTCCCGCCCGCGACGACGCGCGGTCTCGACAGCTCGACCCGCGGCCGGTCGGAGGTCCCGCCGCCGCCGGCGCCGTTGCCACCAGCGCCGCCGTCGCCGCCGCTTCCACCGCCGCCGTCGACGAAGCGGGCCGGGATGACCGGCTGGCGGCTCGGCGGGACACCCTCGCAACCGGCGCCGGGCGCCGCCTCGACGCAGACGTCGACGCTGTTGGAGGCGATCGCAGCGGGATGACCAGATTCCGGCACGACGCCGCCGGCCCGCGCCTTCAGCCGCTGCCAGCCGGGCACGGCGAAGGTGACGGCCGCTCGGCCGTCGGCGCCGCTCGTCGCCGGGACGGCGACATCCGCCGGCGCGGTCTGCCCGTCGGCGTCGACCGCAGCGACGACCGCGCCGGCGTACGGCGGGCCCGTCGTCTGGTTGACCTCGGTGCTGGAGTCGGTCGACGTGACGGTGACGGTGAGCGGCTGGCCGACGATCGCCGTCGCGATCCCGTCCGCGCCGTTCGGTCCGTCGAGCCACAGGAACGGGCGCGAGCTGAAGGCGTCGTTGACCCACAGCACCTCGTCGCCCGCTCTCACCTGGAACTGGCAGCCGCCGACCGGGGTGAAGACGCGGTTGACGAGGATTCCCCACCAATGCGTGGCGCCGTCGCTCTCCGCGCCGAAGCGGGTGATGAAGTAGTCGTCGAAGCCGGGCGTCCAGTTGCCGTCGAAGTCGCTCCGGAGGGTCTCCATCGCGTCGACCGTCGCGGCCGTCGCGGTCGGGCCGGGCGCCGGGTTGGCGCCGAGGTTGGTGCCGTCGCAGCGGCGCGCGACGGTGTCGGAGCTGGCCTTCAGCGAGCGGCCGTCGGTGCGGATCACGCGGTCGAACAGCGTCCGCTGCACGCCCTCGACGCGGACGTGCACGTCTGCCGGCGCGGGCCGCGCGGCGGCGAGCAGGAGGAGGATGATCGGCGCGACGACCCGCGCCCCATGGCGAAAACGCATCTCGGCCCCTTTCCACGAGGGCTCTCGACTGGTCGGATCGGCGGCAGGTCTCCTGGCTTCCGAGCGGTTCCGTCGCGCCTTCCCAGGCTCGTCGCCCAGTGGCTGCGTCGTCGCGTGCGACGGTCGTTCCTCGGTCACAGTGGCGGGCCCGCGCCGGTCTCTCACCGGCTTCCCGGACCGCCCATCCCGAATATGTGGCGCGGCAGCGTAGCGCAGCGGCAGGCGGCGCGTGCCCGCTCGCGGCGCGTCTGACGCGACCGGCGGCATCTGCTTGACGGGCGCGCTAGCGTTCTCTTCGCTCACGAAAGCGGGGAACTCCGGTGAGAATCCGGGGCTGTCGCGCAGCGGTGTGGGTGACGAACGGATCGCAGTGCCACTGAGCCGGACGACGGCTCGGGAAGGAGATCCGGGAGGTCGAGCCCGAGCCCGAAGACCCGGTGAGCGAAAACCGCCTCGCGATCAAGGCGGCTGCTCTCACCGACCCGGTTTGCCGGATCCGTGCGCGTCGCCGCCCCTGAAACAGGAGCACCGACATGCATCCAAGGGCTCTGCGCCCCTTCGTCGCGGCGTGCCTCGCGCTCGCCGCCCTGACGCTCCCGCTCTTCGCCGGGAGCGCCCCGCCGGCCCGCGCCGCGACCGACGCGGAGGTCCGCGACGCGCTCGACCGCGCGATCGACTGGTACGCCCAGCGCCAGCTTCCCGACGGCTCGTTCGGGACCAACAGCGGCCTCGACCCGGCGTGGGGCCTGCTCGGACTCGCCGGCGCCGGCGCCCATGCCGCCGACCTGCGTCCGGGCGGCGACGCCGCCGCCCCGACCGCACAGGAGGGCCAGCTGAAGATCTGGACCGTCAACGAGCCGAGCGACTGGTGGGCCTTCTCGCATGAGCAGGCGACCGACTGGCAGCGGGCGATCCTGCAGGCGCATGCGATCGGCCTCCAGCCGACGCGGCTGTCGGCCGGGCGCAACCTGCTGGCCGGCATGGCGTCGTTCTATCGCGACGGCTGGTTCACGTCGCAGAGTTCGCTCTTCAACCACACCCTCTTCGGCCTGCTCGCGCTGTCGGCGCTTCCGGTCCCCGACACGCTGCTGGCGCGCACCGCGGCGATCGTCGCGAGCAACCAGCACGACGACGGCGGCTACACCAGCTACCCCGCGACCGACCCCGCCACGAGAGCGCGACCGAGCGACATCGACTCGACCGGCGCCGCGATCGGCGCGCTCTGCGCCGCCGGGCGCACCGCGGACGACCCGGCGGTCGCCGGCGGGATCGCCTTCCTGCGCTCCAGACAGGCCGCCAACGGCGCGATCGGCAACGTCAACTCGACCAGCTGGGCGCTCGACGGCCTCGGCGAATGCGGCCTGCGGCGCGGTGCGCCCGACTGGACGGCCGACGACGAGTCGACGATCGACTGGCTGCTCTCCCAGCAGGCGACGAGCGGCCCGCACGCCGGCGCCTGGCTGGTCAACGGCAACCCGAACGAGTACATGACCTCCGACGCGATGCGCGCGATCGGCGCCGCCGCCTTCGTCGTCGACCCGCCGGCCCGCGCCAACCCGGCCGACCCGGTCGTGCGGCAGCCGCCGGCCGTCGCGGACGGCACCGTCGTGCCGGTCGCGCTGGTCGTCGACGCCGGTCGCGGCACGCCGCGGCTGTGCGCGACCGACGCGCCGGTCGGAGCGACCGTCGCGGCCGTCCTGGAGGCGGCGCGAAGCACCTCGCGGCCGGCCGGCTGCGTGAACGCGCTGACCGTCGGCGACGACGGGATCGTCACGGCGATCGACCACGCGACGGGCGGCGGCTGGCTCGCCTCGCTGCACGGCGGCGCCGAGCAGCCGGCCGGGCCGCAGGCGGTCGGCTTCGGGGAGATCGTCTCGCTGCGGCTCGTCGATCCCGACCCGGTCTACTTCGAAGTCGACCGGCTCGACTTCGGAGTGCAGCCGATCGGCCTGCTCTCCGGCGCCCGGCGGGTGTCGCTGCGCAACGCTTCGGCGGAGCCCGTGAGCATCCGCGCGGTGCGGCTCGCGGGCGAGGACGGCGGCGACTTCGCGCTCGTCGGCGACGACTGCCGCGGCGAGACGCTCGCCCCTGACGAGAGCTGCTCGGTCGGCGTGCGCTACGCGCCGTCGCGCGCCGGCTTCGGCAGCGCGCTGCTGACCGTCGCCGTCACCGGCGCGGACGCGTCGCCAGCGATCGCGCTCGTGGGCGAGGGAACGTCGCTTCCGGCCGGCCCGCCCGGCTGGCCGGGGCCGGCCGGCGCCGAGGGCCCGGCCGGCGCGGCCGGGGAACCCGGCGCCGCGGGGTCGCCCGGCGCGCCCGGCGCGGCCGGCGCACAGGGCCCGCGCGGCGCCAGGGGGAGACAGGGCGCCCGCGGGCCCGCCGGCCGCTCCGTCCGCGTCAGCTGCCGGCTCGCCGGCGCCAAGCGGCTGCGCTGCCGCGCGGTCGCGACCGGCACGGCGAAGAGATCGCGGCGCGTCGCGGCCCGCTCCTCGACGCGGCTGCGCAGAGCCGGGCGCGTCTGGGCGCGCGGGCCGCTGCGCGACGTCCGCGCGACGCGCACCCTGCCCGCCGGCAGCTACCGGCTCGAGGTCAAGCACCGCGGCCGATGGCTGCGCGGCGAGCTGCGCCTCGTGCGCCGATCGCCCGCCGCCGCCCGTCCGGCCGCGACGATCGGGGTGCTCCGATGAGCGTCCGCACGATCGAAACGCAGAAGCAGGCGAGCGGCGCCGGCCGGTCGCCCCGCGGCCGGGCGGGCCGCCGCCTCGTCGGGTTGGCGGCGCTGGCCGCCGTCGCCGTGCCGCTCGCGGGTGGGGCGGGCGCCGCGGCCGCCGCGGCCGCCCCGCCCGGGCTCGTCGAGTCGTGGGGCCGCAACGGCGACGGCCAGCTCGGCAACGGGAGGGGAGCTGACGCGAACCGCCCCGAGCTGGTGAGAGGCACGGGGTCGGTGACCGCGCTCGCGGTCGGCGACTCGCACACGCTCGCCGTCCACGGCGACGGCACCGTCAGCGCCTGGGGCGGGAACGCCTCCGGCCAGCTCGGCGACGGCACGACGACCGGGCGCGCGGCCCCGGCGCCCGTCGCCGGCGTGACCGGCGCGACGGCCGTCGCGTCGAGCACGTCGACCAGCTTCGCGCTGCGCGGCGACGGGACGATCTGGAGCTGGGGCGCGAGCGACGGCGGCCTGCTCGGCCGCGGCGGCGACACGAGCCCGGCGCCGTCCGCCGTCTCGACGAGCGGCGCGACCGCGGTCGCCGCCGGCTTCGACTTCGCGCTCGCGCTGCGCGACGACGGGACCGTCATCGCGTGGGGCGACAACACCTATGGCCAGCTCGGCGTCGACCCCGCCGCGACGGCGAACAGCGCCGTGCCGGCCGCCGTGCCCGGGATCTCCGGCGCGGTCGCCGTCGCCGCAGCAGGGTGGACGTCCTACGCGCTGCTCGCCGACGGCACCGTTCGGGCGTGGGGCTACGGCGGCTACGGCGAGCTCGGCGACGGGCTCGTCCACGACGGCGCCGACGCGCCCGAGCAGGTCCACCAGCCGGTGGCCGTGCGGTCCCCCGGCGGCGCGGGCGCGCTGACCGGGGTCAGACAGCTCGCGGCCGGGTCGACCCATGCGCTCGCGCTGCACGGAGACGGATCGGTCGTCGCGTGGGGCCTCAGCGGCGGTGACGGCGTCACCCGCTGGGCGCCGGTGGCGATCCCCGGCCTGCCGGCGGTCGCCGAGGTCGGCGCGACCGGCGCCGAGTTCGCCCGCGGCGCCGACGGCTCGCTGTGGGCGTGGGGGAGCAACTGGCGCGGGCTGCTCGGCCTCGGCCCCGACGCCGGCCCCGGCAGCGACATGCCGCGGCAGGTGCCCGGCATCGCCGCCACCGGCCTCGCAGGCGGCGTCGCGGGCGGCCACATGGCGGTCGTCCGCGCCGCGCCCGCTCCGTTCGCGACGGCGTCGCTGAGCTTCGGCGAGCAGCCGCTCGGCGCGCTCGGCGCGGCGCAGCGGGTGACGTTCACCAACCCCCGCGGCCCGCTGACGGTCAAGCGGATCGTCGCGACCGGCGCCGACCGCGACGACTTCCTCGCCGTCGACGACGGCTGCAGCGGCGAGACGCTCACGGCGACCGAGACGTGCGCCGTCGCCGTCCGCTTCGCGCCATCGGCTGCCGGCGAGCGCACCGCGACGCTGACGGTCCTCCCGACCGGCGGCGGCGAGTCGCTGGAGCTGCCGCTGAGCGGGACCGGCGGCGCGCTGCCGCAGGGCCCGCAGGGGGCGACCGGTCCGAGCGGCCCGGAGGGCGGGCCCGGCCCGCAGGGGCCCGCCGGCGCGACCGGCCCGTCCGGTCCGACCGGCCCCGCCGGCGCGGCCGGGCCGAAGGGCGCGACGGGGCCGCGCGGCGCGCGCGGGCCGCGGGGTCGTGACGCGCGCGTGACCTGCAAGCTCGCCTCCGCGCGCCGCGCGCGCTGCACGGTGACGTACGTGTCGGGCAGGCCCGGCGCGACGCGGGTCCGCGCGAAGGCGTCGACGAGCGCGCGGCTCGTCCGCGGCGGCCGCACGATCGCGCGCGGCACGCTCGGACGGCTGATGGCCGTGAGGAGCGCCGGCACGACGGAGCGACGGCGCGCGAGCCGCGCGGCGGACGCGACCGGCCGCGCCAGCGCCGACGTGACCGCGGGACGCCGGGCGAAGCGCGCGGCGAAGGCGACCGCCGCGATCGGTCGCGGACGCGCCGTGCTCGTCGTCGGCGGCGGTCGCGAGCGGCTGCGGATCGTCGTGCGCGTCCGCTGACGAGCAAGCCTTGCCAACCAACGAAGGGGGACGAATGTCCACGAGAAGGACCGGTGCGCACGGGATGCGCGCCCTGCTGGCCGCCGCGCTCGCCGCCGCGGCATGCGCGGCGGCCCCGGCCGCGGTGCACGCGGCCGACGTGACGGTGCGGGTCGAGGGCAGAAGCGGCACGCTGCTCGCGCAGACGACCGTCACGATCGGCGACGGGACGAGAACGGCGAGCACGTGGAACGGCGTCGGCGCGATGCCGCACACCTGCGCCGACGACACGGTCTACCAGGCGACCGAGCTGGCGCTGAGAGGGAACTGGGACCGCTCGACCTACGTCGAGACGATCGCGGGCGAGTCGCACAGCTGGTCGCCGAACGAGGAGTACTGGATCCTCTACCACGAGAACGACTACGCCGACTGGGGCGCTTGCGAGCTGCACCTCGAAGACGGCGACACGGTCCTCTGGCAGGCCGGCAAGTCCGGCCCGTCGCCGGACTTCATACCCGACTCGATCCCGATCTTCCTCGAGCGGGTCTCGCCGGCGAGCGGCCCCGTCAGACTCGGCAGAACGCTGACGGTGAAGCTGACCGCCTACCGGCCGACCGACATCTTCGGCACGCCCGACCCGAACGACCCGGGCCACTGGATCATCCCGCCGAGCCCGCCGACCAACCCGGCCGGCTACACCGTCTCCGTCGGCGGCACGACCGCCGTCACCGACGCCAACGGCGAGGCGACGCTGAGAATGCCGTCGTCGACCGGCGTCTACGACGTCCAGGCGAGCATGCCGGGCAGCTCCTCCAACTGGAGCCGCTCGATCCCGCTCGCCGTCTGCGTCAGCAACACCTCCTGCTGAGCGCCTGATCGACGCGCACGTCCGGCCGGGCGGTCTACTCCGGCCGGACGGCGCGGGCGGGCGAGAGCGGCGACGCCCGCGCGCGGCGGGCCGCCGGCGGAGCGGACGTCCGCTCCGCCGGCGGCACAGCAGCGCCCGGCAGCTACCTGGTCCGCGCGGCGCGCTTCACACGCACGGTCGCGGTGCGGCGCGTCGTGCCGCCGCTCGATCTCGCGGTCACGGCGACGCGGTAGCGGCCGGCCGGCAGTCTGCGCGGAAGGCGGACCGTCACGGTCCCGGCACGGCGGGCGGTCGCGGTGAGCGTCCGCGTCGGCCGTCTGGCGCACCGTCTGCCGCTGCAGCGCCGGAGCGCGACGCGCAGCCGCGCACGGCCGCTCACGCGCACGCGCAGCTGGCGGCCCTGGAGCCGCAGCGCGCGCACCCGCGTCGCCGACGGCTTCGGCTTGCCGGCGGGCTGTCTCGGGACGGCGCCGGGGCCGGGCGCCTCCGTCGTCGGCGGCGTGCCGCCGGGCCCGGGCTGCTGCGGACCGGGCTGCTGCGGACCCGGCTGCTCAGGCCCGGGCTGCTGCGGGCCGGGCTGCTCGGGCCCGGGCCCCGGCTCCTCCGGCTCGGGCGCGACGTGGGTGCGGGTCGTCAGCCACTGGTCGCGCGGCAGCGGGCGATCGACGATGCGCGTCTCGCCGATGCAGCCGGACCAGCCGTTGACCGTTCTTCTCGCCGTCATGCCGGAGCCGATCCGCCACGGGAGGTCGGCCGTCGAGAGGCCGACGGTGTCGACGGCGTTGCGCAGCACCGGCGCGCCGTCGACGTACATCGTGGTCGTGCGCGCGATCGGGTCGTTGACCGTCGCGACGTGCATCCATCTGTCGGCCATGATCTCGCCCGACCAGTTCGGGCGCTCGGCGATCGGGTCGGCGCCGGCGGCGTTCCACTGCACCTCGCGCAGGTTCGAGATCGCCAGCGTGAAGACCGGCTCGTCCCAGCTCCAGCCGGGGTAGACCATCCCCGGCACGTCGCGGCGGCTGCCCTCGCGCGTCAGCGCGCCCATCCACGCGTTGTCGGTCGAGCTCCAGTCGGCGTCGAGCTTGATGAACGTCTCGATCGTGTAGCCGTGTCTGAACCACGCGCGGTTGACCGCCGCGTCGGCGGCGGTGTTCATGTAGCTGATCCGTCTGCCGACGTTGGCGAAGCAGGCGCTGGCGCCGTTGGAGGAGAGGGCGTGGTGGTCGCGCGTGATCGTCAGGTCGCCGAGCTCGGCGCCGACGACGTCCTCGGCGTCGAGCGGGGCGCGCCGCATGTCGGCGCCGCCCTCGACGTCCTTCGCGCCGACCGCGCCCGGCTGCAGCGCGCCCGCGGCGGAGGCGTCGAAGCGCCAGTGGGCGAGCGTGCCGTCGACCTTCGGGTAGTCGCGCTCGTCGTGGGGGAGGCTCGGCTGTCTGACCTCCGGCTCGTCGTAGCCGTCGAGCACGCTGGCCTTCGCCGCGTCGAGCAGCGAGCCGTGGGAGGGCGCCGGCGCCGCGACCGGGTCGGCGAAGCGGGAGAAGCGCTCGTCCCAGTCGATCGCGAGTCTGAGGTTCTCGTTCGGCCCCGTCTTGACCGCCTGGTCGTACTCGGGGATCAGCGTGTCGGTCGGCTTCAGTCGCACCCACGGCGAGACGACGGCCGTGTCGATGCGGTCGTTGGTGAAGTCGAACTCCATCAGCCCGAGGTAGGCGTTGCCGCCCATGTAGGCCATCTGGTAGTCCCAGACGATCTGGTCGACGCTGTGGCCGAAGTCGTTGGTCTTGCGCAGGTGCGCCGAACCGTGGTTGTGGCCGTTGATCGTCAGGAAGATCTGGTCGTTGTCTCTGATCAGCTCGTTCCAGAGGCGCAGCCCCGGACCGGTCTCGACGGCCGTCACCGCGTCGCTGTCGATCGCGAGGATGTTGTGGGTCGTGAGGATCACCGGCAGTCTCGGATGCGCGGCGATCACGTCGCGGGCCCACTGGATCGCCCTGTCGGAGGCCTCCCACGACAGCGCCAGCGCGAGGAACGTGCGGCCCTCGGCGGTGAAGGTGTGCCACTCGTGGAAGCCGCTCTCGTCGCGGCCGCCGAAGCTCGCCTGCTCGGCGGCGCGCGAGGCGGGGAAGTATCTGAGGAAGTTCTCGTTCGCGAGGTTGCGCGAGTCGTCGCGGCAGCCGACGCCCGAGCAGCCGTTGACGACGTCGTGGTTGCCGGCCAGGATCGAGTACGGCAGACCGGCCTGCTCGAGCGTTCTCATCGCCTCGTCGGCGACCTCCCACTCCTGGGTCTGCCCGTGGCGGTCGACGACGTCGCCGAGATGGGTGACGAACGGGATCCGCAGCTCGTCCCGGTTGTCGGCGAGCCATCTCGTCTGGACGGCGTACGGCTCGGTGCCGTAGCGGTCCATGAACAGCTCGCCCGAGCCGGCGGTCGAGTAGCGGGAATAGAACTGGGTGTCGGGCAGCACGCCCAGCAGGAAGCTCGACCGGTCGCCTTCGGCGGCGGCGGCGTCGCCGACGAGCGGCGGCGAGAGGAGGGGCGTCAGCGCGCACGCGGCGGCCGCGGTCAGCAGCGCGAACCGCCCGCGCACGCGACGGGGAAGTGGTGATCTCATCGCGCGGCGACGCTATGAACCCCCGCCGCCGATCCGGTGATCGATTCGTGATCGTGTCGTCACCAGTCCGTTGCGCGAACGGTGTCGTTTTGATCGCTCGTGGTCGCAACGCGCGTCGGCGTGGTGGTGCTCGCCGTACCTGCCGCCCCGCTCGCACGCCGTAGGATCGGGCGATGCGGGTTGGCGGGATCTCCTACGCGGTCGACGACGACCACCACGACCTCGCATGGGCGCCCGCGACCGTGCGGCGCGACCTGCTCGCGATCCGCGACGAGCTGCGCTGCAACGCCGTGATGGTCTACGGCCGCGACGTCGAGCGATTGGAGGCGGCCGGGGCGATCGCGCTCGAGCTGGGACTCGACGTGTGGGTGCAGCCGCGGCTGGCGGAGCGGCGGCGGCGCGAGACGGTGGCGCATCTCGCCCGGGGCGCGGAAGCCGCCGAGCGGTTGCGCGTCGCCCATCCCGGGCGGGTGACGTTCGTCGCCGGCTGCGAGCACTCGCTGTTCGCGCGCGGGCTGATCCCCGGCCCGCACCTGCTCGTCCGCCTGCGGATGCTGCGGTTCGCCCGCCGCTTTCGCCTGCGCGCCCGCATCCGCCGCCGACTCGACGCGCTGCTGGGCGAGGCGGTCGAGGTCGCGCGCGCCCGCTTCGGCGGACCGGTCACCTACGGCGCCGGCTACTGGGAGGAGGTCGACTGGTCGCGCTTCGACCTCGTGGGGGTGAACCTCTACCGGATGGGCGCCGACGACGCCGGCTACGCGGAGCGCGTGCGCGCGCTCGTGCGCGACGCCGGCAAGCCGGTCGCGATCACCGAGTTCGGCTGCTGCCCGCACCGCGGCGCCGAGCGCTCCGGCCCGGCCGGCTTCACGATCGTCAACTGGCTCGCGAGCCCGCCGCGCGTCAAGGACGGCGCGGTGCGCGACGAGGCGACGCAGGCGGCGTACCTCGACGAGCTGATCGCGCTGTACGAGGAGGCCGGCGTCGACGGCGCCTTCGTCTTCACCTTCGCGATGCCGGCCTTCCCGCACCGTCCCGACGACCCGCGCCACGACCTCGACATGGCGAGCTTCGGCGTCGTGAAGGTCTCGCCCGACGACCCGCACGCGTGGGAGCGCAAGGCGGCGTTCGACGCGGTCGCGGCGCGGTACGGGGCGCTCGCGACGCGGCGCCGCTCCGGGGCCGACACGCCGGCGTAGGGGCGGGCATGCGCGGCGGCCGCCGGCGGGAGCGCGGTCGGGGCGGTGATCTCGCCTGGGGCAGCGCCGCTCCTACCGTCTCCATACTCCAGTTTCGGGTATGAATCGGCGATGCACCTTCCTCGCATGCGACTGCTCGCGGTGGCCGGGGCCTGCGGCGCGGTGCTGGCGCTCGCCGCCTGCGGCGACGACGGCGGCGGCGAGACCACGAGTGGGGGCGGCGCCGCCAGCTCGATCCGCACCGCGCTGGAGACCACGACGCGGCCGCTGACCACGACGCTGCCCGAGACCACCACCACGGGACCGGCCGGGAGCGCGGTGCTCGCCACGGGCAGAGAGGCGTTCGACTCCAACGGCTGCGGCAGCTGCCACACGCTCGCGGCCGCCGACGCGACCGGAAGCGTCGGACCGGATCTCGACGAGGTCCTGCCGGGCAGAAGCGCCGCGTTCATCCACCAGTCGATCGTCGACCCCGACGCCGTGATCGCCCCGGGCTTCGCGGCGGGGACGATGCCGACCGACTTCGGCCAGAGAATCCCGAGAGCCCAGCTCGCCGCGCTCGTCACCTTCCTCCGCACCCAGGCCGGCAGATAAGGCGCGGGGCGGCGCGCACCGCCGACGACGCGAGGTGGGGGACGGCGTGACCGAGCGAGGCCGTCACCGGCGGCGCGCCGCCCAGGCGACGCCGACGATCGCGAGCGCGAGACCGACGAGCGCCAGCTGGAAGGCGGTGCGGAACTCGCCGACGTCGGCGCCGCCCGCGGCCGCGGCGGTCGAGGTCGTCACGGCCGTGCCGACGATCACCGTCAGCCCGAGCGCGCCGCCGAGCTGGTCGACCGAGCGCTGCACGCCCGACGCGGTGCCCGCGTCGTCGTCGGTCACGTCGGACAGCGCCGCGTTCTGGAGCGCGATCAGCCCCACGGCCATCCCGACCGCGACCACGACCATGCCGGGGATCAGGTCGACCCACAGCCGGCCGTCGTCGGGCAGTCGCGCCAGCCAGGCGACCCCGGCGGCCGTGCACGCGAGGCCGGCGACGGCCGTCGGCAGCATGCCGAACCGCCCGATCAGCCGCGCGACCTGCGTGACCGCCAGCAGCAGCGCGGCGCAGAACGGCAGGAACGCGAGGCCGGTCTCCAGCGGGCCGAGCCCGAACGACTGCTGCATCGCGAAGGTCGAGAGGTAGAAGGTCGTCGACAGCGCGGCGCTGAGCAGGACGGTGGCGGCGTTGGCGACCAGGCGCGTGCTGTGCCGGAAGAAGGCGAGCGGCACCAGCGGGTGGCGCGACCGGGCCTCGACGATCGCGAACGCCGCCGCGCACCCGACCGCCGCCGCGGCGGGGAGGAGGACCGTCGGATCGGCCCACGAGACCTCCGCCGCCCGCACGATCGCGAAGATCAGCGCGAGCGGCGCGACGGTCAGCAGCGCCGCGCCGGGAAGGTCGAGCGGCATGCGCCGCGGCGGGCCATCGGCGGGGAGGAGGCGCGGCGTCGCGAGCAGCACGAGCGCGACCAGCGGCGGGTTGACCAGGAAGATCCAGCGCCAGTCGAGCAGCTCGGTCGCAGCCCCCGAGAGCAGGACGCCGATCGCCAGTCCGCTGCTGGAGATCGCACCCCAGACCCCGAGCGCCTTCGCGCGCTCCGCCGGCTGTGGGTACATCAGCGCGATCAGCGACATCGCCGCTGGCGACGCGAGCGCCTCGCCGGCGCCTTGCGCGAAGCGCGCGACGACCAGGGTCTCCAGGTTCGGCGCGGCGCCGGCGAGCAGCGACGCGCCGCCGAAGAGGCCGGCGCCGAGGAGGAACATCCGCCGGCGGCCGAGCAGGTCGCAGATGCGCCCGCCGAGCAGCAGCAGGCCGCCGCCGACGACGGTGTAGCCGGTGACGACCCACGTCAGCGACGCGGTTCCGGCGCCGAAGTCGGCGCCGATCGACGGCAGCGCGACGTGGACGACGGTGACGTCGATCGCGATCAGCAGCTGCAGCAGCGAGAGGAACGCCAGCGGCAGCCAGCGGTGGCGCGGCGGCGCGCTGCGACCGTCGGCGGACGCGGCCGGCCGGCCGGCCGCGGTGCGAGATGCATCCATGAAGAGCTCCGGGATTCGGCAGACGTGCCGGACGGCACGCTGCGAGGTCGACGACAGGCCCGCCCTATGCGGGCGGGGCGACGAAGGCGCGGACGGCGGCTTGCCTCCCGCGCACGTGGGGCCGTGCGACGGCCCGGAGCTACTTCGTGACGGCGCTCACGCCCGCGACCTTACCGAACCGCGAGCGCACGCGGCCTTCACTGCCCCCAGGGTCGCTCCACTCTCGTCACCGCGACGGTGATGTCGGCGGTCGTCTTCGCGCGTCGCGGCTCGCCGCAGAACGGCTTCTCGTTGGTGACGGTGCGTCTGCCGCCCTCGAGCGGGAATATCTCGATCCACGCCATGTTCAGGGGCCGCTCGAGCGCGGTGAAGGCGACCGAGATCGTGCCGTCGTCGTTGAGCTGCGCGCCGACGACCGCTCTGCCGGCGACGTCGCGTCCCCGCATCATGTCCTGCCCGCAGGTGTTGTCGACGGCCGCGGCCCACTCGCGTGCCGACCACTGGCCGTCGCCCTGCGCCGTCACCTCGCCGTGTCTGATCGCGACGGTGCCGCTGCCGGTCATCTCCGTCGGGACGACCCCCGGGCCCATGTCCTCGCGGTAGGCGACGTTGATCTCTATGCGCCAGTCGGTCTTCGCGATCGGGAAGATCGTGTGGTCGAACGGTCGCGGACGGCCGCCGGTCGTCGTGACCTCGGCGGTCGCGCAGGCCGGCTGGTACGGCTCAGGGCCCCATCTGCCGGCGTCGTCGACGACCGCCAGCGTGATCGACGGGCCGCGCGTCCCGGACGCGGTCAGCGTGCCGCACGACGACGCCGGCGCCCAGGTCGCGTCGGCGACCTTCTGGCCGTCGGCGCCGAGCGCGACGACCTCCCAGTCGGCGCGGCCGCCCTTGGCGACGCGCTCCGGCGAGCTGGTGAAGTCGATCGTCGCGCAGGCGCGATCGTCGTACCAGCGTCTGTCGCCGCGGTGCAGCTCGCTGATCACGTCGCCGACCGCGACGGCGGTGAACGCGACGAGGGTCGTCGCCTCTCTGACGTCGCCGGAGGAGAGGTAGCGGCCCTTCGGGCCGCGCAGCCGCATCTCTCTGAGCAGGCTCGCGGGATCGGTCCCGATCGGCACGCCGCGCTTGTCGAGCGCGGTCCGGAACGTGCGCGTGCCCTCGCGCTTGAGCACCTTGCCGGTCGCGGTCGACTCGGTCTGCGCGCGCACCTCCAGCGCGCCGCGCAGCGCGACGTCGAATCTCTCCGCTCTGGCGGAGACGGCGACGTAGCCGTGCCATCTGCCCTCGATCACCTGCTTGACGACGCGGCGATAGCGCTTTCTGCCGTCGACGGCGATCGTCCCGACGATCACCTCCTGGCGCAGCCTCGACGGCAAGTCGCCCGCGCCGGTCGGGCACGTCGGCGTCGGCGGGCCCTTCTCGCCCATCCCGAAGACGAGCCCGCTGCCGCGTCTGTCGGTGACCTCCATCGTCGCGCTCGTCGCGTCGCCGTTCTCGTCGGTCTGCACGTCGATTCTGGTCGTCACGCCTCTGCCGGCGTCGAAGACGGCCTCCGCGCCGCCGGCCTCGAGCTTGACGCTGACCGATCTGCCCGCGCTGCTCGGCAGGCCTTGGAACGACGCGGCGGCGGCGCCGGAGGCGACGCGGGCGATGCCGTGGGGGAGCGAGGCGGGGGCGAGCCCGGCGGCGCGGGCGGCGCCGGCGCGTACGACCCGCAGCGCGGGCTCTCCGGCCTGGACGCGCTGCAGCATCCCGCTCGCGAGCTGCCGCGCGAGCTTGCGCACGCGCGCGCTCGGCCCCTTCGCCTTGCGGGACGCTCTCGGGGCGAGCGCGAGTGCGGCGTTGAGCGCGTCGAAGCGGCCGCCGGCGGAGGCTGGCGGGCGGGCGCAGCCCTGGGGCGCTCTCGCCGACCCGAAGGCGACCGTCCCGCGCGGGCAGCGGAGCGCTCTCGCCCGGCCCTTCTTCTTCGCCTTGCCTCTTCTGGCGGCGCCTCTCGTTGTCGCCGCGCCTCTTCTGGCTGCGGCGGCAGCGATCGGCGAGGCGGGGGAGGCGTGTGCGGCGGGGGCGGCGACGAGCAGCGCGACCGCGAGGGCGAGGGGAAGCAACAGGCGCATCGAGCCAACGTAGGTCCCGGCGCGACGCCGCACGCCTGCCGGAGGTCGCTGGGAGCTACGACCTTCGTCGCAGGCGGTGCAGGGCGGGGGGCGCGATCGCCGGGCGCGCGACGCGCGGAACGTGATCGGTCGCCGCCCGCGCTCAGCTCCGAGCGCCCCAGTACCACCGGTCGAACGGCAGCCGTTCGCCTTGGGTGACGGCGTCGATCGCGGAGTCGAACAGCGCCAGCTCGTGGTCGTGGCGGCCGCGCCCCGCGGCAGAGCGGCACAGCACGCCCGCGAGGCCGTCGTCGCGCGCGTCCGCGCCGAGCGGCTGGCAGCGCTCGTGGCCGACGAGGTCGCCGGCGTGGTCGCGCGGGTAGCTCGCCGGCAGGCCGACGGCCGCGAGACCGTCGGCGGTGACGCAATCGCGCGCCTCCCGGTCGGCGACGTCGACGCGGACGAGGTCGTGCTGCTCGGAGGGGTCGAGGTCCTCGACGCCGAACGGCTGGCCCGCGAGCTTGTGGGCGACCTGGAGGCGGGCCAGCTCGTCGGATCCGTTGAGGTAGAGCACGCCGTAGCTGCCGCGAGCGTTCCAGCGACCGCCTGCGCGTCTGGACCAGGAGGTGTCGAGCGGATCGGCCCAGCCCGGTTCGGCCAGTCGGCTGTAGGCCCCGCCGCACGGGGTCGAACGGGCGCGTGCCGCCGCCACCGCCTACGCCGCTCTGGCCCAGTCGAACGAGTCGCGCACCGAGGCGAGCAGCTCGTCGTGGCGGTCGGCCGCGACCATCTCGAGCATCGTCAGCCCGCCGTACGCGTCGGCCGCCCGGCGCGCGACGCCGGGCACGCGGCCGGCCTTGAGCTTGCGCTCCAGCAGGTCTGCCAGCGCGAGCATCGACGCCAGCTTCTCCTGTCGGTCGGCGGGGACGCCGCCGAGGAGCCAGCCGTCGATCGCCTGTCGCGTGACGCCGAACAGCCGCCCGAGCTCGGACTTCGACAGCTCGAACACCCGCATCAACCGCTCCAGGTCGTTCTCACGGCCGTGCGCGAGCCGCGACCGGACGCGCCGCGCGAACAGCTCCGCGTCGCGGTCGCCGTACCTCCACGAGATGAAGCGCTTCGCCGTGCGCTTGACCGGAGGCTTGTCGATCCACTCCCGGACGGCGTCGACCAGATGCAGCGCAGCCGCGTCCCCGTGGTGGAGCGATGGCAGCGGCCACGCGGTGAACGGCGCCTTGACCGCCTCGTCCTCGACCAGCTCGACGAGCAGCTCCGCCGCCGGGGCGCCTGTGCTCGACGCGGTCGCGAACAGCCAGCTCGTCAGCTCGTGAACCGCGTTGGCGTACAGCGCCGCGCCCGACGGCGAACCTCTGAGCCCGTCGGCGAGGCCGCGCTCGAGCGCGTCGAGCAGCTCGCCGCGGTCGCGGCGCAGCTCCTCGAGGACCTCGGCCGGTTCGGTCGCATCGAACAGCGGAGACGAGACGCTCGGCATTTGCTTCGACCGTAGCGCAAGCAAAACGCAACCGCAAGCGGAACGCAATCAGCGGGCGCGAGCGACTCTTGGATTCCGTCCTATCTGCCTCATCTGCGCCGGTTCAGTTCGCTGTTGCGGCGCCGACCACCTGGTGCATGGCAACCTTGCCCGGTGGGAGAGAGACGAGCAGCCGCTCGATGCCGCGGAGCGCAAAACGCTGCTCGAACTGGACGAGGAACTGCTTGGCGCACTTGCGGCAGCAGGTGCGCTGTCGAGCGGCGAGCTGGCCGAAACGGTGCCGGAGCGCTTCCGCCGCAACGAGACCTCGATCCGCGTCGGCGGCAGCTGCCGGTCATGCGGGCGACGTGGCTCGTCGCCCCGGGCCGCAGGGGGAGCGCTTCTGCGGCGGCGTCCAGCGCTCAGCTGACCGCTGCGAAGGGGAGACGCCGGGGCAGGGGCGCCGGACGCGGGCTGGTGGCCTTGTACGGAGCGCTCCTCTGCGGGGACTCACGAGCGGAGACCGCGGCCGTCGGAGCTTCCCGACCGCCGCGGTCTCCTCGCCATGAGGCGCCGTCGACCGTTCGTCGCACAGCGCCAACGGCTGCTCGCCTCAGTCCGTCAGTTCGGCGGCGAGGGCCGGCCGCTTTGGAGCGCCGCGCCGTCCGGCGGTGCAGGCCGTCGCACGCCGCCGGGGAACTCTTGGGAGTAGGTCTGACCGGAGGCGCTCTTCCACGCGACCCCAGCGACGGCCGGCTTGGTCCCTTCGATCACCGCGTCGAAGACGTTGTCGCGGACAGGCACCGAGAGCATGTCGCCGGAGGTGAGAGCGATCGACACCTCGGAGACGCCGTCGGGCACAAGTCCGGAGACCGTCGTGCCCGGTGTTCTCGGGTCCGCAAGCGTCACGAGCAGCAGCTTGCCATCGACGGCGTCGTTGACCGGAACGCAGGCGTGGCCCTCGTTGACGCCATCGCCGAGGCAGACGGCGTCGTTGCCCGGAACGATGAAGACGTTGCCGCCACCTGGCACCGGCACGGCCCGAGCGAGCGCCTTGTTCTGACCGAATGCCGCAGGGCCGGCCTCGGCCGTCTGCTTGTCGCTGACGAGCAGGCGATCGGTGCGGAACAGTCCGAAGGCCTCCTGCAAGCGCGGGTCGACAGAGTTTGCGGGTGCCTGCGCCCGAGCGGGCCCATGCTCAGTGTCCTCGCCGCTGCCGGCAATCGCGATCGCACCGCCCGCCGCCACAGCCGCGACGGCGACCGCGCCAGCGACAGCGATCCGCCAGCGCGTCTTGTTCGCTGCCGTCTTCATGAGAACCATCCTGTCCACATCGCGCCGTTTACCGTGTGCGGGTTGTTGCCGTGATGCAGGTTGTAGCCGCGCTTCTGCAGACCGCTGGTGGTCTCGAAGTCGTAGCCAGAGCCGGCGTACTTGTTCCCGCACCGCTGCGGACCGAAGTAGCCCAATATGTCGACGTACGCTCCCTCGCACACCCAAAGGTTGCCTGACCCTGGATAGGTGGCTCTGTTGAGGTCGAACCCGTGGCTATTCACGGCGAAACACGCGTTCGGGTTCGGGTTGAACACGTATCCGCAGTACGTCCACGCCTGTCTCGCCGCTTGAGCCGAACCCGCCGCAAACGCGAGCGCCGCGCACGCAACGACGACGGCGACAGCTCAGCGCCCACATCCCCGCGCTCGTTGCCAGGCGCGATGGCGAACCGCCTGGTCTCCCGACCGGCACACGTGAACCTCCCAAGAGAGGCCCTCCCTTCCCTGATCGAGGCGCGATGTCCCTGCCCTTCCCCCGAAGTGCTCGCCTCCCCTGCGACGAACATCGGCCAGTGTTTTGGCAGATAGGCACTCTAAACTGAGGCGTGAGCGCGGGCAAGTAGGAACTGTGCCAGCGACGCCCACACGCGAAACGCCGTCCTGGGGTCTCGGGTCCGCGGGCGGAGTTGGGACGATCGTCGGTGGCCGCACAGTCAAGAAGGCCGAACCGACGGGGCAGCCGTTGACCAGCGACACGGGGGGACATGCGTTTGGGTCCATGCCGAGGATCGGCACCTGTGCGACGCAGATGGGGTCTCTGATCTGCAAGGTCTCGATGGCTGACAGAAAGATCTGCTGCCCGTGAACGCCGGCGAGGATTGGAACGTCTGCCACGTCGAACGTCGCCGTTTCGTTCGCGGTGCGCATCCCGCCACTCCAGACGAGCATTGTGTTGGTATCGCTGTCGAGTGCCTCTCTCCCGGAGCATGATTAGCTCGGCTGAGACCTGACCGTGATAGCCGGACGCGGCCGCAACGCTGGGCGCGAGCCTCCTACGCTCGATAATCGATCTTATGTGAACCACGAACTCGGAAGGGGCTTTCGGCTGGCTTCGTGTGGACCTGTTCATGCACGTGCGCGACGCCGGCGACGATCCTGGGCGCCCGCGAGCGCGCAATGCCGAATTCACGCGAGCGGCTACGGCGGCCGCCGTCCCCGACAGACCGGCCCGCTCAGCTTCGCCGGCGACTACTCGCCACCGCGACGATCGATGGCGCGCTTCCCACCGACCACCACGCGGCTACCTGGCACGCGCAGGCTCAACAGGCCGCTCTGTCCCGCCAGTCAACCCGATGTGACGCCGCCGTACGCTCACTCGCGTCAGCCGTGTACGCGAGTTCGAGCGTGTCTCATTGGGCCTGTCTGTGGGCAATCAGTCTGGCCACCCATTCGGCTGTCTCAGGATTGATTGCATCGACAAGCGCTCGCTCGAGGTCGGGCAGTCTGTCGGGATTCTCCACGAACCCGATGACCAACCGCTGCAGATCGAGCATCGCCAGCGCGTTCTGTTCGGTGATGCTCACCATGGTGTCACGAGCAAGTCGGCCGGGAACGAAGAACGTGACGGAGGCGTCAGGCGGCGCGTTAACCGTCTGTGGCCGCAGTCTGTCGAGGACATCGATCGCGTGACCGGAGTCACCGGCACGTGCGCTGACGTTGGCAAGATTCCACTGTGTCGGCCAGCCGTCTGCTGGGCCTCGCTCCAGCGCCTCGATCAATGCGTCTCTCGCTTCGCTGAGCCGATCCTCAAAGAGACTTCGTACGAAGCCGAGATGACTGAGAGCGATACTCAGATCCCAGGTGTCTTGCACGCGCGCCCCTCGCAGTGCCGCGACTGTCCTGGTTGCGAGGGCGAGCGCGGCCTCAGGGTCCCCTCCGTCCCAGTCTCTGAACTCAGCGTGCATCGCGTTGAAGGCGGCGGCTGGTATCAGCTGCGTGAGGGCCTTTCGTGCATCGTCATTTCTGAGCACGACGACGTGTGATCCACTCCACGTCATCTCCGCAGCGACGACTATCGGCATCCAGTCGTCAACCTCTTCGGAGACGATCTCGTTGATCTGGTGGGCCGTCCACTCGGCTGAGGGCAGCACCCAGATCTCACCGCGACTTAATTCCTCGCCGTCAGACCCCACACTAAAGTTCACTAGGGCAATGGCCAAGTCTTCCGTACCCCGAATTACCGCAGCCATGAGATCGAACTCTTCGTCGCCGAAGGGCATTACGTCGACCTCGAGGCCAGCGAACGGGACGGCATTCAGCGAATGCCGCATGCGAGCGCCGGGAGCATAGGCTCTACTGGCTATTGAGAAGAAATGGCCGAGGCGCGTTGCCTCACCGATGCGCTCTGAGACCCGGGTCGCGCAATCTTTGACCAGTGGCTCCCCCACGCATGCGAGAAACGGGATCTCGAACGAGACGTCGGAAGCTTGATCGCCCGCGAAGATGCGGGCCTGATATTTCAACGCCAGCGCCGCAGCAGGCCCGCCTTGCACCGTGAAACGCCCGTCATCGCACAGCGTAACGACTCCGTCGGTTTCTAAGGCCTCGAGTTCAGCGATGACCTTTTCTTGTTCATCATCCAGATCTGCGGTCAGTAACCGTCGAGCGATACGATCGTCGTCGTTGGGCAGCCCGAGCAGCCGTGCAATGGCGATCTGCCGTGTGGTCAGCTCTGAAAGCGCGACAAGCTTGAGAGCAGGACCGATCCGCTCAGGACTCAGATCGGTGACGGCCTTCGCGCCAGCGATCAGCTCCTGAGAGGCGCCTGTGTACAACGCCAGCTCTTCGAGGACACGTTCGAGCACCGCGGGAGTCAAGACGTAATGTTCCTGTTCGCCAAGCTGACATGCGAACCAGAGATGGCGGCCGACGAGCGCGATCTCGAACGGATTACCGCCCGTCAGTCGAAGGACGTCAAACAGGAAGCTATGGTCTCCTCTTCTAACGAGGCGATCAGCTACGTCACTATCCAGCGGTGCCGCTAAGCAATGGTAGATGCGGTCCGGACTCCAGAAAGGACGAAGCGAGACACGCTCAAAACGGCGCAGAGCAGGCGAGATTGCTTCGGCCAGATGTTCGGCGCCTTGGTACGTAGCAGCGACTGCAAGCGTCCATCCGCCCACTGAATCCAGCAACGTCACGAGTCGCTCAAAGGTGCCGCAATCCTCCAGAAGGGCGTCACTGTCGTCGACGGTGACGAGAATGCGCTTGAACCCCCGTTCGTTCGAGAGCGCGCTCAGCTTCCTAAGGTCGTGCTCAAGAACTGCAGGCGCAGGCAAAGTACCGGGTTCGGCAGCGAGGGCAAGCGCGCTGACGAGCACGTCGCTCACGCCCATCGGCGAGCGATCACGTAAGTAGACACGATCGCACCATGCTCGGTACCAGGCTGGTGCCGTCGCTTGGTCTCGAACGAGCGCTTCGGCTGTTGCCGCTAGCAGGGAAGCTGGGAGTCCATTGCCGAGGTTCTCCTCGTCCACCAAGCGGAGCGGGACAACAAGGACATCATGCTCGCGCGCCTGTCGTCCGATTTCCTCGAGCAGACTCGTCCGTCCGCTGCGTGGTGCTCCGAGCACAAGAACGTGGCGTCCTATCGAGTCAGGTGAGGTGGCCACTCCGACAGCGCGTCTGATTTGGGCGCGCCGACTGCTGAGCAGTCGCGGGTTGTCGATCGGATCCAGGCTGTATGGATTGCGTTTCGCCACCTCGACCTCCCTGTTACGCCGAAAGGTTTGGCGTGAAATCCAGCGTCACGCCAAGTGGGCCACCCAACGCTTGAAGCGTTTCGACTGTTGGGTTTCCTTGACCTCGCTCGATACGAGAGATGTCGCCTTGCCCGATTCCGCTCAGGTCCGCGAGCTGACGCTGGGAGAGACCGGCGGCAAGTCGTCGTTCGAGGAGTTTGGCGCCAATGCCGAACTGGCGCCGGCGCGCATCCAGGTCGCGACGTTCCGCCGGCGTCGCATCACGTTCGACTTCTTCTACGAAGTCGCGGAACTTATTGGACATGTCGACTCCCTGGCAAGATCGGGTGTGATGCGTTTTATACCATCACCCTAGAGGAAGCGCAAGGACTCGGCATCAAGGCTGTCGCTTCGCAGCTGCGCTGAGCCGCTGTTGTTTCAACTCGAACGACCGCAGTCGTCTCCGGGCGCGAGCAATCTCGCGCTCCTGCCGTCGCTTCGAGGGGTCGAGGCCCTTGTCGTAGGCGCCCAGAAGAAGGATGATCTTCTCGCCGTACGCGAGGAAGAACACACGCAGTAACAGGTCCGTGCTGCTCGCTCCGTCGGCAGGTCTCCCAGCTTTTCTAAGGATCGTTTCTTCGTCGTGCCGGAGGCGAAACTCGTAGAGCCCCCTACCGAGCGCTTTTCCGTATTCCGTCTGGCACACATCCAGCCCCATAGGTTCAAGGACCGTTTCGATCGCGGCAATAAGCGCGTTGCGTTTGCGATAGTCGAGATCCTTGAGGAACTTCCGAACAGGCTGGTTTCCGTTCGCGTCGGAGAAGAACTCGATTTCCCACCCCATCACGCGAAGCGTATTCGGTGTTGCGGGACAGCGTGGCACTCCTCGCCTGGTAGCGCTCCTAACGAGAGGTACGACGCCCCTGAGCTTGCGCGTCGTGCTCTCGGTTGTACTCGCCCGAATGATTCGATCGCTCTACGCCGAGACGGGCGACGTCAACCGCCGCAGTGCAGCGCCCTTCAGGGCGCTACCTCACGTCGCGGCGGCGATCTCGGGGCCGTGACCGGTTCAGGGACGGCCGGGCCTCTTGAGTCGCGATTCGGTCGCGTGCCCCTCGCATCGGCCTGACTCAAGGATGGTCGCGACTCGGTCCCGCCAACAGGACCGTCACTCTCAGCGTTGAAGCAACGTGTGCAGTTCCGCGGCGATCTCCGTCGGTGCGGTCTCGGCCATGAAGTGGCCGTAGTTGGCGGTGACGTGGTGGAGGTCATCGGCCCAGGCGCTCCACAGCGCTCGTGCGTCGTAGCCAAGGGCGGCGCCCCAGTCCTGCTGCACGACGGTCAACGGCATTGTCAGCCTCGTGCCAGCGTCGCGATCGATCTGGTCGTGTGCGATGTCGATCCCGGCCGAGGCGCGGTAGTCGGCGACGATTGACGGGACCGCGGCACGGCAGGCGTCGAGGTAGGCGGAGCGGACAGCGGCCGGAATCGCGTCGGGGCTGGCGCCCCAGGCGTCGAGGAAGGAGCCGAAGAAGGCGTCGGGGCTGCCTGCGATCAGCTGCTCGGGAAGCCCGGGCGGCTGCGCCATCAGGTAGAGGTGGAACGCGGGCGCGGCGGTGACGCCGCGCAGGACCGCCCACATGTCGAGCGTCGCCAGCACGTCGAGGCAGGCGAGGTGGGTGATCGTGCCCGGGTGATCGAGGCCGGCGCGCAGTGCGACCAGTGCGCCGCGGTCGTGGCCGGCAAGCGCGAACCGGTCGTGGCCGAGCGCCTGCGCAAGCGCGACGATGTCGGCGGCCATCGTGCGCTTCGAGTAGGTGTCGCCGTCGGCTGTTTCGGCCGGCTTCTCGCTGGCGCCGTAGCCGCGCAGGTCGGGGCAGATGACGGTCCGCTCGGCGGCGAGCGCGACGGCGACATGGCGCCACATCAGGTGCGTCTGCGGAAAGCCGTGCAGGAGCACCAGCGGCTCGCCTGCGCCTCCGATCGCCGCGTGCAGCGCGACGCCGTCGGCGACGGTCACGCGTTCGTACGAGAAGCCGGGGATGGTCGGGGTCATCGCGTCAGTCCTTTCGTTGCGGAAGGACCAGGCTCGCGCGCGCCGATGAGCATCCGATCAGCGGCCGCTCTACCGTGCAGGAGATGCAGGCCAGCTTCGGAGTCCTCGGCCCCGTCGTCGCGTGGGATCGCAACGGAGCCGAGGTCGCACTGAGAGGGCCGCGCCACCGTGCGGTGCTCGCGCGGCTGCTCGTCGCCGAAGGCCGTGTCGTTCCGGTCGACCGCCTCGTCGATGATCTCTGGGCGGATCCGCCGGAGGGCGCGGTCGGAGCAGTGCGGACGTTCGTCGCCGCGCTGCGACGGGCGCTCGAGCCGCAGCGTCCACCCCGTGCACGGCCGCAGCTCCTCGTCACCGACGGGCCGGGATATGCGCTCCTGGTCGGGCCGGAAGCGGTCGACGCTCGCCGCTTCGAGGCGGCGACATCAACCGCATCCGGTTTGGATGCTCCAGCCCGGCTGGCACAGCTCGAAGAGGCACTGGGCTGGTGGCGTGGCCCGGCCTACGCGGGGCTCGACGAGCCGTGGGCCCGTACGGAGCGCGCGCGTCTGTCCGAGCTGCGGCTGCACGCCGTCGAGCAGCGGGCGGCTGCGCTGGTGGCGCTCGGGCGCGGGCCGGTCGCGGCCTCCGCTCTCGCGGCTCACGTCGCTGAGCACCCGTGGCGCGAGGAGGGCTGGCGACTGCTCGCCCTGGCGCTCTACCGCAGCGGTCGCCAGGCCGACGCGCTCGCGGTGCTGCGACGGGCGCGGGCGCTACTGATCGAGCATCTGGCCATCGAGCCCGGGCCGGCGCTGCAGACGCTGGAGCACGACATCCTCGTCCAGGCCGAGCACCTGACGGAGGGTGCGGGCTACGCGCGCGCTGATGGCGGCCGCTCCGCCGACGATCCCGTCGGCCGCGTCTGGACAGAGACGGCGGCTGCCTACGACCGCGCCGTCGCGGCGGACGCTCGATCGCGGCTGGAATCGACCATCGGGCTGCTGCGTGACCTCGCCATGGCGGGCGGCGGCGGGCTGCAGGCAGCACGGCGCCAGCGCGTCGCCGCGGCAGCGGCGGCCGAGGAGCTGAGCGACCCCGAGCTGACGGCCCGCGTGATCGGCGCCTACGACGTCCCCGCGAGCTGGACCCGGGTCGACGACCCCGACCAGGCGGCAGCGATCGTCGCAGCTGCAGATCGGACGCTGGCACGGCTCCCAGGCGGCGCCGCCGCAGCCCGCGCGCGTCTGCTCGCGACGATCGCGCTCGAGTCGCGCGGCGACGGCAGTTCGCGTGCCGCGCAGGCCGCGCGTGAGGCTGAGGCGATCGCACGGGAGATCGACGACCCTGCACTGCTAGCGTTCGCGCTCAACGGCCGATGGATGCAGTGCTTCGAGCGCGCGGGCCTCGCGCGGGAGCGCGACGCGATCGGCGCCGAGCTGCTCCCGCTGGCCGAACGTCATGGCCTCGTGAGCTACGAGATCCTCGGCCACCTGATCCGGATGCAGGCGCGCAGCGCGCTCGCGGACTTCGCTGCGGCCGACCAGCACGCCGTCGCCGTCGACCGGCTCGCCGCAGTGCACGAGCGTCCGCTCGCCGGGGTCTTCACCACCTGGTACCGCGCGCTCCGCGTCGCCGTGACGGCGACGCCTTCTCCCGCCGATGCGTCGACCGCGGTCGCACCGCTCAGCGACGCCGACGCCGCCTACCGCGCAGCCGCAGCCCAGCTCACCGACGCAGGCATGCCAGGGCTGACGCGCGGGCTGCCGGCGCTCGCGCTGCTCTGCCTGCGCATCGCCCGACGCGAGCCGGCGCCGACCGACCGCACGCTCGACTGGGGCCCGTACGCGCAATGGGCACGACCGCTCGTCCTGCTCGCAGACGGTGACGCGAACGGCGCGGCAGTGGCGCTGCGGGCCGCACCCGACCCGCCGCCCGACCTTCTCATGGAGGCGATCTGGTGCCTGCTGGCACAGGCGGCGCTCGCGCTCGGTGACCACGACCGCTGCAAACGCGCCCGTGCAGCGCTCGCACCAGCCGCCGCGGAGATCGCGGGCGCCGGCAGCGGCCTGCTCACCGCCGGCCCCGTCGCCACCCACCTCGCCGACCTCGACGCAGCCCTCGTGACCCGCTGACGAGCGCAGCGCGCCTTCAGAACTCGCACGTCACCGATGACCGGCGACACGAGCGGGGCCGCGCCCCGCGGCCGGCTCGCGCGCTGGCGAGCGTCAGGAGGTCAGAGGCCCATCGAGCGGCCGATCAGCTCCTTCATGATCTCGTTGGTGCCGGCGTAGATCCGGTTCACGCGGGCGTCGGCCCAGAGCTCGCTGATCTTGTATTCGGTCGTGTAGCCGTAGCCGCCGAACAGCTGGACGCCGGCGTCGGCGACCTCGCACAGGAGGTCGGTCGTCCAGTACTTGGCCATCGCCGCCTCCGGCACCGTGCAGGTGCCCTCGACGAATCTGCCGATCGTGCGGTCCAGCCAGCAGCGCGACAGCTCGACCTTGGTCTGCAGCTCGGCGAGCACGAAGCGGGAGTTCTGGAAGGAGCCGATCGGGCGGCCGAACGCTCTGCGCTCCTTCACGTACTCGAGCGTCAGGTCGAGCGCGGCCTCCGCGGCGGCCATCGAGCTGACGGCGAGGCCGAGGCGCTCCGGAATCAGGTGGGCCATCAGCTGCCCGAAGCCCGTCCCCTCCTCGCCGAGCATGTTCTCGGCCGGGACCTGGCAGTCGTTGAAGAACAGCTCGGCGGTGTCGTTGGCGTGCTGGCCGCGCTTGTGGATCTGCTGGCCGCGCTCGAAGCCCTCCATCCCGCGCTCGATCACGAACATCGACAGACCGCGGTGGGGATCGTCGCTGGTGCGCACGGCGGTGACGACGAGATCGGCGTTGATGCCGTTGGAGATGAAGGTCTTGCCGCCGTTGATGACGTAGCCGTCGCCGTCGCGCTTGGCGCGCGTCGCGATGCCGGCGAGGTCGGAGCCCGTGCCGGGCTCGGTCATCGCCAGCGCCAGGATCTTCTCGCCCGACGCGACGCCCGGGAACCAGCGCTGCTTCTGCTCCTCGTTCGCAGCGGCGAGCAGGTATGGCATGCCGAGGTCGTTGTGGACGCTCGGCCCCATCCACGACGACTGGACCATCGCGTAGGCCGCTTCCTCGGCGAGGACCGCGTTGAAGCGCCAGTCCGCGACGCCGGAGCCGCCGTACTCCTCGTCGACGGCCATCGCGAGGAAGCCGTACTCGGCGGCCTTCGTGAAGAGGTCGCGCGAGACGATGTGGTCGTGCTGCCACTGCTCGTGGTGCGGGACGACCTCGGCCTTCAGGAAGCTGCGGAAGCTCTCGCGGTAGTCGTCATGGACGTCCTCGAACAGCGGGCGCCGCGTGCTGGGAGCGGGGATGATCGACATGCACGTCCTTCGCTTCGGTCGGTTTGAAGTGGGGCATCGCGATCGGCGTCGCGGGCGGAGATACCGTATTGACCCGCGGGTCAAGTCGGTCGCGCTTCCCGACGCGCGCGCGTCCGTCCGGCACGGTTGACACGCTGCAAGGCCGGGCGCCGTCGAAACGCGCGCGGGCTGCCCCACAGCACCGGCCAAGCTGCAGAGATGCTCCACGTCCATCACGCCGACCGCGCCGACCGGCTCGTCGGTGCGCTGGCCGACGTGCTGCAGGCGCCGTTGGACGATCCCTTCGCCGCCGAGGTCGTCGCGGTGCCGACGCGCGGCGTCGAGCGGTGGCTGGCGCAGCGGCTCTCCGGCCGGCTCGGGACCTCGCCCGGCGGCGGTGACGGTATCTGCGCGAACGTCGCGTTCCCGACGCCGCGCCGGCTGGTCGAGGAGGCGATCGCGGCCGCAGCGGGGCTCGATCCGGCGACCGATCCGTGGCGGCCGGCGCGGGCGCTGTGGCCGCTGCTGGAGCTGGTCGACGCCGCCGGCGGCGAGCGCTGGCTGCGACGGCTGAGCGCCCATCTCGACCGCGACGCCGGCGACCGGTCGCGCCGCCTCAGCGCCGTGCGGCACGTCGCGCGGCTGTACGAGCGCTACGCGCTCCACCGTCCGTCGATGCTGCGCGCGTGGGCCGAGGGCCGCGACGAGGACGGCGCGGGCGGCCCGCTCGCCGCCGAGCACCGCTGGCAGGCCGAGCTGTGGCGGCGTCTGCGCGAGCGCGTCGGCGTCGCCGGGCCGGCCGAGCTGCTGGAGACCGCGGAGGTCCGCCTGGTCGAGGATCCGGGTCTCAGCGACCTGCCGGAGCGGATCTCGCTGTTCGGCCTCACGAGCCTGCCGGCGCGTGACCTCGCGCTGCTGCGCGCGCTCGCCGAGCGCCGCGACGTCCATCTCTTCCTCTCGACGCCGTCGCCGGCCGCCTGGCGCGCCGTCGCCGACGCCGCGCGGGAGGCGGCCGCCCGCGGCGCGCCGCTGCGCACCCGCGCGCAGGCGGCGAGCGCCGCGCTGCCGGCCAACCCGCTGCTCGCCTCCTGGGGCCGCGACGGGCGCGAGCTGCAGCTGCTGCTCGAACCGCTGCCGGACGCGGCCGTCCACGGCGCCGACGGCGGCGCGACGACCGCCGCGGCCGGACCGCACGGCGCCGCGGGCCGATCCGGCGACACCGCAGAAGCGGACGGCCCCGCCCCGCCCTCCACCCTCCTCGCCCGCCTGCAGGCCGACGTCCGCGCCGACCGCGCGCCCGGCGACGGCGCGCCGCTGCAGCTCGCCGAGGGCGACGCCAGCGTCCAGGTCCACGTCTGCCACGGGCGCGCCCGCCAGGTCGAGGTGCTGCGCGACGCGATCCTGCACGCGCTCGCCGACGACCCGACGCTGGAGCCGCGCGACGTGATCGTGATGTGCCCCGACATCGAGGCGTTCGCGCCGCTGATCGAGGCGACCTTCGGCGCCGGCGACGCCGACGTCGAGGAAGCGCTCCCCGGCGTCGATCCGGACCGCTCCGGCCCCCACCCCGTCGAGCTGCGCGTGCGGCTCGCCGACCGCTCGCTGCGACAGACCAACCCGGTCCTCGGCGTCGTCACGCGGCTGCTCGAGCTCGCCGCCGACGGGCGCGTCGCCGCCTCGGAGGTGCTCGACCTCGCCGACCGCGAACCGGTCCGTCGCCGCTTCCGGCTGGAGGAGGACGATCTCGCGCGGATCGAGGACTGGGTCGCCGCGAGCGGGGTCCGCTGGGGTCTCGACGCGGCCCGCCGCGCGCCGTTCAAGCTCCAGCGCGTCGAGCAGGGCACGTGGGAGGCCGGCCTCGACCGCCTGCTGACCGGCGTCGCGCTCGCCGAGCAGCCGGGCCGCACGCTCGCCGGCGTCCTGCCGCTCGACGACGTCGACAGCGCGGCGATCGACCTCGCCGGCCGCTTCGCCGAGCTGCTGGAGCGGCTCGGCACCGCGCTCGACGCGCTCGCCGCGCCGAAGCCGATCGCCGCGTGGGCGAGCGCGATCGCGACCGCCGCCGACACGCTCACCGCGACCAGTCCCCGCGACGCCTGGCAGCGCGCCGAGCTGCAGCGGCTGCTCGCCGACGTCGTCGCCGAGGCGACCGCCGCGGACGGGTCGGTCAGCCCGGTCGCGCTCGAGGTCGCCGACCTCGCCGCGCTGCTCGCCGACCGCCTCGCCGGCCGGCCGACGCGCGCGAACTTCCGCACCGGCCACCTGACCGTCTGCACGCTCCAGCCGATGCGGTCGGTCCCCCACCGCGTGATCTGCCTGCTGGGCCTCGACGACGACGTCTTCCCACGCCGCTCCCCGCGCGACGGCGACGACGTGCTGCTCGACGAGCCGTGGGCCGGCGACCGCGACGGCCGCTCGGAGGACCGCCAGATCCTGCTCGACGCGCTGATGGCGGCCGGCGACCGCCTGATCGTCACGTACGCCGGGCACAGCGAGCGCACGAACGCCGAGCGCGCGCCGGCCGTGCCGCTCGCCGAGCTGCTCGACGTGATCGACCGCACCGCCCGCGCACCGGCCGGCGGTCGGGCGCGCGACGCGATCGTCGTCCGCCACCCGCTGCAGCCGTTCGACGCCGCCAACTTCGCCCCGTCGGCGCTCGTCGACCGGCGGACCTGGAGCTTCGACGCCGTCACCCTCGCCGGGGCGCGGGCGCTCGGCGGCGAGCGCCACGCGCGGCCGCCGTTCCTCCCCCACCCCCTGCCGCCGCGGCAGCTCGACGTGATCGAGCTCGACCAGCTGCTCGCGTTCGTCGGCCACCCGATCCGCGCCTTCCTGCGGCAGCGCCTCGGGGTCGGCGTCGACGCCGGCGCCGAGGAGCTGAGCGACAGCCTGCCGATCGAGCTCGACCCGCTCGCGCGCTGGGGCCTCGGCGCGCGCCTGCTCGCGGCGCGCCGCGCCGGCGTCGAGATGGCCGTCGCGGTCGCCGACGAGCGCGCCCGCGGCATGGTTCCGCCCGGCGCGCTCGGCGACGCGGTGCTCGACGGGGTCGTCGCCGAGGTCGAGGCGGTGCTCGCCGCGGCCGCCGACACGGTCGGCGGCGGCGGGCCGCTGCGCACCGTCGACGTGCGGATCGCGCTCGGCGACGGCCGTACGCTCGCCGGCACGATCGGCGGCGTCGGCCACTACGTGCTGCCGGTCGTCACCTACTCGCGCGTCGACCCGCGCCGGCGGCTGGAGTCGTGGGTGCGGCTGCTGGCGCTGACGGCCGCCTTCCCGGAGCGGCCGCTGGTGGCGACGACCGTCGGCCGCGCCCGCGCCGAGGCCGACGACGCGACGACGACGATCGCGCGGATCACGCAGCCGCCCGGCGACCCGGAGGCCCGCCGCGCGCAGGCGCGCGCGGAGCTGGAGCGGATCGTCGACCTCCACGACCGCGGCATGCGCGAGCCGCTGCCCCTCTTCCGCCGCACCTCCGCCGCCTACGCCGCCGGCGGCGGCGACGCGATCGCACGGGCTCGCAAGCAGTGGGAGACCGACTTCCAGCCGCTGTGCGAGGACCGCGACCCCGAGCACCTGCTCGTGTTCGGCGCGAGACTGCCGTTCGAGCGGCTGCTCGCCGAGCCGCCGCGCGACGACGAGCAGGGCGACGGGTGGGAGCCGTCGGAGACGACCCGCTTCGGCCGCTACGCGCGGCGCCTCTGGTCCGGCCTGCTCGCGCACGAGGAGCTGATCGACCGGTGACCGCCGCCACCGGCGTCGACGCCTTCGACCCCTGCGGCCCGCTGCCGGAGGGCGTCACCGTGCTGGAGGCCAGCGCCGGCACCGGCAAGACGTGGACGATCGCCGCGCTCGCGACCCGCTACGTCGCCGACGGGATCCCGCTCGACCAGCTGCTGATCGTCACCTTCACGCGGATGGCGACCGGGGAGCTGCGCGACCGCGTGCGCGACCGGCTCGCGACCGCGCGCGACGCGCTCGACGCGATCGCCGCCGGCGCCGACCCCGAGCGCTTCGACGAGATCGTGCGCCTGCTCGCCTCCGGCCCGAACGCCGAGGTCGCGCGGCGCCGCGACCGGATCGTCCGCGCGCTCGCCGAGTTCGACGCGGCGACGATCACGACGATCCACAGCTTCTGCCAGGAGGCGCTCGGCGAGCTCGGCTTCGCCGCCGACCTCGACCGCGACCACCGCTTCCAGGAGGAGGTCCGCGACCTCGCCGACCAGGTCGTCGACGACCTCTACGTGCGCGGCTTCCTCACCCGTCCTCCCCACTTCGGCCGCGCCGAGGCGGGGCGCGTCGCGCTGAAGGCGATCGACAACCCGTCGGCGGCGCTGGAGCCGAGCGCCGCGCCGAGAACGACCTTCGCCGGGATGCGCCACGGCCTCGCCACCGCCGCCCGCGCCGAGCTCGACCGGCGCAAGCGCGCCGCGGCGCTCGTCACCTTCGACGACCTGCTGCTGCGCCTGCGCGCCGCGCTGGAGGGACCCGACGGCGCGGCCGTCGCGGCGCGCCTGCACCGGCGCTACCGCGTCGCGCTCGTCGACGAGTTCCAGGACACCGACCCCGACCAGTGGGCGATCATGCGCCGCGCCTTCGCCGAGACCGGCACGACGCTCGTGCTGATCGGCGATCCCAAGCAGGCCGTCTACTCCTTCCGCGGCGCCGACGTCTTCGCCTACCTCGACGCGGCGCGAGCGGCCGGCTCCCACCCCACCCTGCGCGTCAACTGGCGCAGCGACCAGGGGCTGCTCGACGCCTACGACGCGCTGTTCGGCGAGGCGCGCCTCGGCCACGACGAGATCGTCTACCGGCAGGTGAGGGCGGCCGCGCCCAACCGCGCCCCGCGCCTCCACGGCGCGCCGGGCGCCGCGCCGCTGCGAATCCGCGTCGTCCCGCGCGACGCGCCGTCCGTCAGGACGACGCCGGGCGGCTACGCGAGCGCCCCGTCGGCACGCGCCCACGTCGCCCGCGACCTCGCCGCCGACGTCGTCGCGCTGCTCGACGCCGGCGCGCGGATCGAGACGCGCGACGCCGACGGCAGCGCGCTGCGCCACGCGCCGGTCGGCCCCGGCGACGTCGCCGTGCTCGTGCGCAAGAACGCGCACGCGCGCGAGATCAAGGCGGCGCTGGAGGCGGCAGGCGTGCCCGCCGTCGTCGCCGGGGCGGGCAGCGTCTTCGCCGGCGAGTCGGCGCGCGACTGGCTCACGCTGCTGGAGGCGCTGGAGCGGCCCGAGCTGCTCGCGCGCGCCCGCGCGGCGGCGCTGACCGCCTTCCTCGGCTGGAGCGCCGCGCGCGTCGCCGCCGCCGACGAGGAGGCGTGGGACCAGCTGCAGCAGCGGCTGCACGTGTGGGCCGGCGTGCTGCGACGCCACGGGGTCGCGGCGCTGACCGAGACGATCATGGCGAGCGAGCGGGTCGCGGTGCGGCTGCTGGAGGCCGTCGGCGGCGAGCGCCGCCTGACCGACCTGCGCCACGTCGGCGAGCTGCTGCACGCCGCGGCGGTCGACGGGCAGCTCGGCGTCACGGCGCTGGCGGCGTGGCTGCGGCGCCGGATCGACGCCGGCGACCGCGACGCCGACGCCGAGGACCGCGCGCGGCGGCTGGAGTCCGACGCCGAGGCGGTCCAGGTGCTGACCGTCCACCGCAGCAAGGGGCTGGAGTTCCCGATCGTCTACTGCCCCTACCTGTGGGACCCGATCTGGATCCCGAACGAGCCGACCCCGGCCACCTTCCACGACGCAGACAACGGCGGCCGGCGCACGATCGACGTGGCGCTCGACGAGGGCAACGCCGACTACCGCCGTCACCGCCGCCAGGACAAGGAGGAGCAGCTCGGCGAGGAGCTGCGGCTCGCCTACGTCGCGCTCACGCGCGCCCGCCACCAGGCGGTCGTCTGGTGGGCCGGCTCGTGGTCGAGCCGCGACTCGGCGCTCGGGCGGCTCGTCTTCGAGCGCGACGCGCACGGCAACGTCCCGGCGACCGGCAGCTTCACCCCGACCGACGAGGCCGCGACCGCCCGCTTCGAGCAGCTCGCGGCCGCGGCCGGCGGGGCGATCGCGGTCGAGCGCTCGACGGTCGCCGACGGGGTCCGCTGGTCGCCGCCGCGAGAGCCGGGCAGCGAGCTGGAGGCGGCGTCGTTCGACCGCGCGCTCGACGTCCGCTGGCGGCGCACCTCGTTCACGACGATCACCGCCGCCGCGCACGAGGCGCGCGTCGCGAGCGAGGTCGAGGAGGCGGCCGGCGCCGACGACGGCGGCGACGAGCCCCGCCTCCTCCCCGCCTCCGGCGCCTCCGGAGCCGACGGCGCGAACGCGGGCGCGGCGCTGCGGGCGAGCCCGGTGCCGCTGTCGGAGCTGCCGGCCGGCACGCGCATCGGCACGCTCGTCCACGGCGTGCTGGAGGCGACCGACTTCGCGGCGGAGGACCTCGACGGCGAGCTGGCCGCGCAGATCGACGCGGCGCTCGGCCGCCGGCGGGTCGACGTCGGCGACCCGGCCGCGCTCGCGAGCGGTCTGCGCGCGGCGATCGAGACGCCGCTCGGCGATCTCGCCGGCGGGTGGCGCCTGCGCGACCTGCCGCGCGGCGCGCGGCTCGACGAGCCGGCATTCGAGCTGCCGCTGGTCGGCGGCGACGCGCCCTCCGGCGACCTCACGCTCGCCGCCGTCGCGCGGGTGCTGCGCGAGCGCCTCGACCCGCGCGACCCGCTCGCCGGCTACGCCGACCGGCTCGCGGACCCGGCGCTGCGCTCGCACCTGCGCGGCTATCTCGCCGGCGCGATCGACCTCGTCGCCCGCCCCGGCGGAGACGTCCCGTACGCGCTCGTCGACTACAAGACCAACCGGCTCGCCGGCCCGGGCGAGGCGCTGACCGCCTGGCACCACCGCCCCGCCGCGCTGGCCGAGGAGATGCAGCGCTCCCACTACGCGCTGCAGGCGCTGCTGTACGCGGTCGCGCTGCACCGCTACCTGCGCTGGCGCGCACCCGGCTACGACGCCGAGCGGGACCGGCCGGTCGTCCTCTACCTCTTCCTGCGCGGGATGACCGGTCCGGAGACGCCGGTCGTCGACGGCGCGCCCTGCGGCGTCTTCACGTGGCGGCCGCCGGCCGGCCTGGTGCCGGCGCTCAGCGACCTGCTCGAGCACGGGGCGGCGCGATGACCTCGCTGCGCGAACGCGACCCGTTCGACGTCCGGCTCGCGCGCACGGCGCCGCCGCTGCTGGAGGCGTTCAACGACGCGGGGGTCCTGTCGATCGCCGACATCCAGGTCGCGCGGCGCCTCGGGCGGCTCGGCGGCGTCGAGGCGCCGGAGCTGCTGCTCGCCTTCGCGCTGGCGGTGCGCGCGCCGCGGCTCGGCCACGTGCTCGTCGACCTCGCGACGATCGGCGCGACCGTCGCGGTCGACACCGAGGAGCCGATCGACCTCGACGCGCTGCCGTGGCCCGAGCCCGGCGCATGGACCGCGGCGCTGGCGGCCTGCCCGCTGGTCGCGGTCGGCGACGAGGAAGACGACGGCGGCGGCGGCGCCGTGGGCGGCGCGAGCGGCGCGCGCGGCGGCGCGATGCCGCTGCGGCTGGTCGGCAGCGCGCTCTACCTCGATCGCTACTGGCGCGAGGAGCGCGAGGTCGCGACCGAGCTGCGCGGCCGCGCGGGCCAGATCCCCGAGCCGGTCGACGAGCGGGAGCTGAGCGCGCGGCTGGAGCGCCTCGGCTCCGGTGATCTCTCGCAGCGCCGCGCCGTCGCGGCGGCCGCCCTGCGTCCGTTCGCGACCGTCGCCGGCGGCCCAGGCACCGGCAAGACGACGACGGTCGCGCAGATCGCGGCGCTCGTCGTCGAGCAGGCGCGCGGCGCCGGCCGACCGGCGCCGCTGATCGCGCTCGCGGCGCCGACCGGCAAGGCGGCCGCGCGGCTGGAGGAGCAGGTCCACCAGCGCGCCGCCCTGCTCGACACCGCGCCGGAGGTGCGCGCCCACCTCGCCGGCCTGCGCGCCTCGACGCTGCACCGGCTGCTCGGCTGGCGGCCGGGCAGCCACAGCCGCTTCCGCCACGACCGCCACACGCGCCTGCCGCACGACATGGTGATCGTCGACGAGGCGTCGATGGTCTCGCTCACGCTGATGGCACGTCTGCTGGAGGCGGTCCGGCCCGACGCCCGCCTCGTGCTCGTCGGCGACCCCGACCAGCTCGCGTCGATCGAGGCCGGCGCGGTGCTCGGCGACATCGTCCGCTCCGCCAGACCGGGCGACGGCATCGTCCGGCTCGAACGGGTCTACCGCTTCGGCGCGGGGATCGGCGCCGTCAGCGCCGCCGTCCGCGACGGCGATGCCGACGCGCTGGTCGCCGCACTCGGCGGGGCGCCCGGCGAGGTCACCTGGATCCCCGTCGACGGGGCCGACCCCGCGACCGCCACCGCGGCCGCGCTCGCGCCGGTGCATGACGCGGCGACTGGCGCCGGTCGGGCCGTGATCGCAGCCGCCCGCGCCGGCGACGGGCGCGCGGCGCTCGACGCGCTGGGCGCCTTCCGGCTGCTGTGCGCCCACCGCCGCGGCCCGCACGGCGTGTCGGCGTGGGCGCCGCGGGTCGAGCGCTGGCTCGCCGCCGACATCGCCGCGACCGGCGCCTGGAGCCGCGACTATCCGGGCCGGCCGCTGCTGGTCACCGCCAACGACTACGACCTCGACCTCTTCAACGGCGACACCGGCGTCGTGATCGCCAGCCCCGCCGGCGGCCTCACCGCCGCCTTCGAGCGCCGCGGCGAGATCGTCACCGTCCGTCCCACCCGCCTGCGCGCCGTCGACACGGTCCACGCGATGACGATCCACAAGAGCCAGGGATCGCAGTTCGGCACCGCCGCCGTCGTCGTCCCGCCCGCCGACTCGCGCATCCTCACCCGCGAGCTGCTCTACACCGCCGTCACCCGCGCCCGCCGCCACCTGATCGTCGTCGGCACCGAGGAATCGCTCCGCGCGGCCGTCGCCCGCCCCGCCGCGCGCGCCTCCGGGCTCGCCGGGAGGTTGCGGGCGTAGCCGTCGGGTGTGATGCGTTGATGCGTTAGCATCATCTGCATGCGCACGACGCTCGACATCGACGACGACGTGGTCGCTGCCGCGCGTGAGTTGGCGACCGGTGGGAGACGGTCGCTCGGAGCGGTGATCTCAGAGCTCGCGCGGCGGGGCTTGACGCCCGCACGCGTCGCCTCGGAGTCCGGGCTGCCGGTCGTCCGCGTCCCAGCCGGGACGCCGGCGATCACGCCGGAGATGGTGCGGCGCGCGCTCGACGAGGGCTGAGCCGAGCATGGCGCTGCTGGACGTCAATGCGCTCGTCGCGCTGGCGTGGGACTCGCATGTCCACCACGGCCGGATGGTCGAGTGGTTCCGCGCGCACGGCGCCGCGGGCTGGGCGACCTGCCCGGTCACCGAGAGCGGCTTCGTGCGCGTGTCGTCGAACCCGAAGGCGCTTCCCAGCCCGCTCGGGCTCGAGGATGCCCGCGGCGTCCTGAGGTCACTGCGCGCGGTCGCGGGACACCGCTTCCTGTCCGACGACGTCTCGCTGGTCGACGACGACGTGCCGCGCCTCGTCGGCCACCGGCAGGTCACCGACGCGCATCTCCTCGCGCTCGCCCGTCGCCACCGCACCCGCGTGCTGACGTTCGACGCGCGGCTGCACCAGCTCGCGGCCGGACGCGACGTCGAGCTGCTCACCGTCGTCTGAGGCGGGCCGGCGGCACTGGAGCCGCGGCCGCCGCGGCGCCGCCGCCCGGTCCGACGGCTGACCGCCGGCCGGCCAGCGCACCGCGCGAAGCTGGCACGTTCACATATGGTCCGGCCGCGTGATCCCCAGATCCGGCGGAGGTTCGATGAACCGGAGCATCCTGAGACGACGGCACGCGATCGGCGCCCTGGCGGCGGCGGCCGTCCTGGCCCCTGCGACCGAGGCCGCGGCCTCGAAGATCGTCTACAGCTGCGCGCCCGAGCTGTGCGTCGTCGACCCGGCGACCGGCGCCTCGGCGCGCCTGACGAGCGACGGCGAGAGATCGCCGTACCGCTGGCCGGCGATCTCGCGCGACGGCCGCACGCTCGTCGCCGCCCGCGGCGGCGACGTGATGAGAGGCGGCTACGGCGGCAACCTGACGGAGCGCTGGGCCGGCTGGCGCGACATGAACGACGTCGCGATCTCCCCGGACGGCTCCGGCGTCGCCGAGAGCCACTCCTACGTCGAGAACCGCTTCGGCTGCCCGCTGACCGGCGGCTGCCTCCAGCTCGTCGACCAGAGCGCCGCCTTCTTCACGACCGGCACCCCGCCGGCGGAGAGAAGCAGCCGCCACCCGGGCGGCGGCGGGGTCGGCTTCCTCGGCGACGGCTCGCTGCTCAGCTCCCGGTACACGATCGGCGACGAGCTGCACTCGATCTGCGTGATCTCGGCCCCGGGCACCGACGCCTCCTCCGAATGCCGCACGCCGATCACCTCGCCGACGACGCTCTCCAGCCCGGACGGCTCGCCCGACAGCAGGCTGATCGCGGTGACCGTCGGCGAGCCGGCGCCCTCGGAGGAGTCGGCCGTCCGCCTCTACGACGCCGCCGGCGGCGGCGAGGTCCGCCGCCTCGCGAGCGGCTGGGCCCCCTCCTTCTCCCCCGACGGCCGTCAGGTCGCGTTCACGACGCCCGACGGCTGGATCGCCGTCGTCGCGACGCGCGGCGGCAGAGCGCGCAAGCTCGTCAGAGGCAGCACGCCGGCCTGGGGCGGCGGCGCCGCTCCCGGCCCGGCGCTCGCGGCGAAGAAGCTGCGCTACCGCGGCGGCGCGATCCCGGTCAAGGTCCGCTGCGGCGGCCCCGGCGCCTGCCGCGGCAGCGTGCGGATCGCGAAGGGCAAGCGCGCGCTCGCGACCGCCTCCTACCGCGTCGCGTCCGGACGCGCCGCGACGGTGCGGGTGCGTCCGAGCGCCGCCGGCCGGCGGACGATCGCCGCCGCGCGCAGCCACCGCGTCACCGTGCGCCTCGCACCTGCCGGCGGCAGAGCGATCTCGACCGCGGCGACGCTGCGGCGCTGAGCCGCCGGCCGTCCGCCGCGCGGCGTGCCGCGCTCGCGTCGGTGCGCGCCGGGCCGCTCGGTCCGGCGCGCGGCGCTCCGCGTTTGCGTCATCCACGCCGGGGCGCTCGGCTCGGCGCGCGGCGCGGGGCCGTCAGCGCGGCGGGCGTCCGCGCCGGACCGGTCGGTCGGCGCGCGGCGCGGTCAGCGGGGCGGTCGGCGCTCGCGCGGTAGCGACCGCCGCGCGCCCGCCCGCGGTCCTCACGCCCTCCCGACGCGTCCGCGGGTGCCGATCACGAACCCTCTCCCGCGGCTGACGCAGCGCAGCGCGCTGCGCCGACGCGTGTGCTGGTGGGCGCAGCGGAAGGAGCCGCTGCGGAAGGTCAGGCCGCGCGCGAGCTCGAACCACTCGTGGAAGCCCTCGTCGACGCAGGTGAAGCCGACCTCGAGGCGGCCGTCGCGGGTCAGCGCGGCGCTCGGGATCGTGCCGCCGAAGTTGCAGGCGCCGGCCGGCGGCCTCCGCTCGCCGCCGTAGGTCAGGCATCGCAGTCTGCCCGCCGACACGAAGCACTCGACCCGCAGCCCGTCCTTGCCGAGCGCGACCGCGAAGCCCGGGCCCGGCGCCCGCGGCGGCAGGCCGCAGCCGGGCTCGATCGAGCAGGCGATGTCCGACGGCACGCCGCGCTGGCCGATGTCCTGCAGCTGTGCGTCGGCCGCGACGACCCGCCACCGCTTCCCGTCGCGCCGCACCCATGCCGCCCACGGTCGCTGGGTCGGACCGCCCGTCGGCCCTCCCCGCGGCTCGAACGCGAACCCCTGGATCTGGCACCAGCCCTTGGCGCGGACGCTGCAGCGCCCGCTGACCCCGTGGATCCGCTCGGCCTCCGTCAGGTACCGACGGGCCCACCGCGTCGCCGCGTCGACGGCCGCCCGCGGCACCGACGCCGCCGCGAGGCGGGCCGACGGTGCGCCGACGGCGACCGGCTCGGCGGTCCCAGGCGGCAGCGCGGGCGGCGTCGCGGCAGCCGGTGGGGCGGCAGCTGGCGGAGCGGCAGCCGGCGGGGCGGCAGCCGGCGGACGGCAGCCGGCGGGACGGCAGCCGGCGCGGCAGAGGCCGGCGCAGCCGTCGCCGGCGCGGGGGCCGCTGCCGCGGTCGGCGACAGAGCGGCCGTCGGTGCGGTACCTGCCGCTGCAACGGCGGCGACCGCGAGGGCGGCGACGGTCGTGCGCCGAACGCGCCGCGGCCGACGCGGGCGTACGCCGGAGGGCCCCTTCCCCGCCGACCTCAGATCGCGCACGCCCGTCACTCGAAATCCCCATCCATCCTCGGCACCTCTCCCATCCGATCCCGACGGCCCGGACGCACCCGGCGCCCCGATCGCGCAATCCAATCATCTGCTCGCAGGTGCGTCCATCGACAACTCTCCGGATCGCGGTCGACCCAGCCGTCGGGGCGGTCGGTCAGCTCGTCGAACGTCGGCGTGAGGCCGAGCGCGTGGCCGATCGGCGCGCGGCGATGAGTTTTCGGAACCGCTCCAGTCTCATGACCGACATCTCCGCACGGCGGCGCTTGACTTCAACCTTGGTCGAAGCTCGACAATCGCCGCAGGCCCCGTCGCGGATCGACCACGAGAGCGACCAGAGGAACTCCATGACTGCCGAATCACCGCTCGCGATCGAAGCGAGCGGGCTCGTCAAGACGTTCGGCGAGACCCGTGCCGTCGACGGCGTCGACCTCGCCGTCCCGACCGGCTCTGTCTACGGCGTGCTCGGCCCCAACGGCGCCGGCAAGACGACGACGATCCGGATGCTCGCGACGCTGCTGCGCCCCGACGCCGGCAGCGCGCGCGTCTTCGGCCACGACATCGTGCGCGAGGCCGACGCCGTGCGCGGCTCCGTCAGCCTCACCGGCCAGCTCGCCTCGGTCGACGAGGAGCTGACCGGCCGCGAGAACCTGATCCTGCTGGGGCGTCTGCTCGGCCACGGCATCCCGGCCGCGCGCGAGCGCGCCGACGAGCTGCTCGACGCCTTCGGGCTGGAGGCCTCCGCCGGCAAGCTCGTCAAGAACTACTCCGGCGGCATGCGGCGGCGGCTCGACATCGCCGCCAGCATCGTCGTCACGCCGCGGCTGCTGTTCCTCGACGAGCCGACGACCGGCCTCGACCCGCGCTCGCGCAACCAGGTGTGGGAGATCGTGCGGCTGATGGTCTCCGCGGGCACGACGATCCTGCTCTGCACGCAGTACCTCGAGGAGGCCGACCAGCTCGCCGAGGGGATCGCGGTGATCGACCGCGGCAGGGTGATCGCCGAGGGAACGCCGGCGCAGCTGAAGGCGTCGGTCGGCGCGGGCTCGCTGCACGTCCGCCTGCTCGACCCGGCCCAGCGGCCGCAGGCCGAGCGGGTGCTGTCGGCGCGGATCGGCACGACCCACCTGGAGGTCGACCCGGCGGCGCTGTCGACGCCGTGCGGCGACGCCGACCAGGCCGCCGAGGCGATCGCCGAGCTGGGGCGCAACGGGATCGCCGTCGCCGGCTTCTCGCTCGGGCAGCCGAGCCTCGACGAGGTCTTCCTCGCCCTGACCGGGCGTCCCGCCGACGAGGACGCCGAGACCGCGACGACCGAGGAGCGGGTCGCATGAGCACGACACCGACGACCGGGGCGGCCGTCTCGACCGCCTCCGAGCAGGAGGCGCTGCGCAAGGCGATCGCCTCCGGCACCCGCCCGCCGCGCGCCAGCGCCTTCGCCGCCTGCCGCGCCTTCGCCTGGCGCGGGATCCTGAAGATCAAGCACGTCCCCGAGCAGCTGATGGACGCGACGATCACGCCCGTCCTCTTCACGCTGATGTTCACCTACATGTTCGGCGGGGCGATCGCCGGCTCGACGAAGGACTACCTGCAGTTCATCCTGCCGGGCATCGTCGTCCAGTCGGTCCTCTTCACGACCGTCTACTCCGGCGTCGCGCTCAACACCGACATGACCAGAGGCGTCGTCGACCGCTTTCGCTCGCTGCCGCTGTGGCGGCCGGCGCCGCTCGTCGGCGCGGTCGCGGGCGACAGCATCCGCGCCTTCTCGGCCGGAGCGGTCGTCGTCGTGCTCGGCCTGATCCTTGGCTTCCGCCCCGACGGCGGCGTGCTCGGCGTGCTCGGGGCGATCCTGGTCGTGCTCGTCTTCGCCTTCGCGCTGGCGTGGGTCTTCACGACGCTCGGGCTGGTGATGCGCTCGCCGAGCGCGGTGATGAACACCGGCTTCATGGCGCTCTTCCCGCTGATCTTCCTCAGCAACATCTTCGTCGCGCCGGAGACGCTGCCGGCCGCGCTGGAGGCGTTCGTCGACGTCAACCCGATCACCCACCTCGTGACGGCGACGCGCGGGCTGATGGACGGGAACGCCGACGGCGGCGACATCGCGCTCGTGCTCGGCGAGGCGGCGCTGCTGACGGCGATCTTCATCCCGCTGACGAGCCGCTACTACCGCAAGGCCGGGTAGGCGGGGCGGCGGGCGGCCGGGCGCGGGCTCGGCGGGGTACGATCGGCGCCGTGCTCCGCCCCCGCACCGCCCGCCGCGCCTTCTTCGCCGTCGCCGCGATCGTGCTGGCGGCGGCGCTCGCGCTCGTCCCGCACGTCGGCGCCGGGGTCCTCCACCTCGCGCCGCTGCTGCTCCTGCTCGGCCTGCTGTTCGCGGGCCGCTACGTCGGCGAGCACCAGCTCGAGCGGCTGCGCGGGCTGCTCGCGCGGCGGCGCGGCCCGGCCCGCCGCCGCCCGACCGCCGGGCGCGCCCCGCGGCCCCGGCCGGGCCGGGCCGTCCCGCGCGGCGGCCTCCTGATCGGCTCGTCGCTGGCCGTCCGGCCGCCTCCCTCGCCGGTGCGCTGACCCGCGGCGGCGCCCTCGCGGCGCCCCGCCCGCGACCGGCCGACTGTCGGCCGGCCGCCTCCGCCACCGACGAAAGGAACAGATGACGATTCCCCGCACCTGTGCGGCGCTGTGCGCCGCCGCGCTGCTCGCGCTCGGGACGAGCGCCTGCGGCAGCTCCTCCGACGACGACGCCGCCGCGACGGCGGCCGCGACCGCGCCGGCGACGACGCCGGCCGAGTCCGGCGGCCACGCCGGCATGGACCACGGCGCCGGCCACGGCGACCCGATGCAGATGGACGGCGAGATGAGACCGCTCGCGACCAAGGAGCAGGACGGGATGAAGATCGAGGTCGTCGCGATGGGCCCCGAGCCGTTCACCGTCGAGGAGGGCGGCAGAACGATCCACCACAGACCGAAGCCCGACGACAACGCCCACCTGATGGTCACCCTGACCGACGTCGAGACCGGCGACCGGATCCCGTACTCCTCGGTCCAGATCGCGCTGTCGCGAGACGGGAGACGGCTGCTCGACACGCGCCTCTGGCCGATGATCGCGCAGACCGTCGGGATGCACTACGGCGAGAACGTCGCGCTGCCGGAGTCGGGCCGCTTCGACGCCGTCGTGACCGTCGGCGCCCCGGAGGTCGCGCGCCACAGAGAGCTGGCCGGCAGATGGACCAGACCGGTCAAGCTCTCGTTCCCGCTCGACTGGACCGCGCCGAGATGAGCGGGCGCGTCGACCGGCGCGGCGCGAGCGACGACAGGCGGGACGCCGCGCCGGCGAGCGGGCGCGTCGACCGGCCCGGCGCGAGCGACGACGGGCGGGACGCCGCGCCGGCGAGCGGGCGCGTCGACCGGCCCGGCGCGAGCGACGACAGGCGGGACGCCGCGCCGGCGAGCGGGCGCGCCACGCGGCGCGGGGCGCTCGCGGCCGGCGGGATCGCCGCCGGCGGAGCGCTCGCCGCCGCCTGGCTGGCGCGCGGACGGCCGAGCGAGCCAGGCGGCCCGGGCGGGGACGTGCCCGCGGGGTCGTCCACCGGGACCGTGAGCGACCGGCCGGCACGGGTGACCGTGCCGGCCGCGCCCGGCCTTCCCGCCGCCCAGCACGCATGGGATGCGACGCTGCGCCGCGACGAGCACGGCAACGCGCTGCTGCCGCGCCACCACCGGCTCCTGCTGCTCGACCTCGCGCGGGAGCCCGACGCGGCCGGCGCCGCGCAGGTCGAGAACGCGCTGCGGCGGCTGGAGCGCCGGCACGCCCACGGCCCGGATGGCCTGCTGACGCTGCTCGCCTGGGGCCCGGCCTACTTCGCCGTGATCGGAGCGCCCTCCCCGGTCCCGCCCGCCGTCCCGCTCGACGCCGACGAACTGCCGGAGATCGACGACGCCGCGGCGCTGCTGATCCTTGCCAGCGACCACGAGCGGCTGCTCGACGCGGCCGAGCGGGAGCTGGTCGGGACGGATGCGAGCGACGGCGCCGCGGCGGGCGCGAGCGGTGGCGGCGCGGCGGGCGCGAGCGGCAGCGGCGGGGCGGGCACGAGCGGCAGCGCGGCGGGCACGAGCGGCGCCGGCGCGGCGGGCACGAGCGGCAGCGGCGCGGCGGGCACGAGCGGCGGCGGTGCGAGCGGCGGCGCCTTCGCGGGCGTGCTGCGGCTGCGGGAGCGGCGGACCGGGTTCGCGGGCGCCGGGCTGCCGGCGCGGGCGCAGCGGCGCGGCGGCGGGCTCGGGCTGGCGCGGCCGATCGCCGCGGAGGCGCCGCTGTTCATGGGCTTCAAGTCCGGCCTGCGCCGCAACCAGGCGAGCGAGGAGGACGTGACGATCGCCGCCGGCCCGCTCGCCGGCGGCACGACGCTCCACCTCAGCGCGATCGCGCTCGAGCTCCGCAGCTGGTACGAGCTGAGCGAGCGCGATCGCGTCGCGCGCATGTACGCGCCGCAGGTGACGCCGGCGCAGGCGACCCGCTTCACCGACGACGCGCCGGCGCCGCGCGAGAGCGTCGCCCGCACGGCCACGCGGCACGGGCGGGTCGGCCACGTCCAGGCGCTCGCGACGGTCCGTCGCGACGGCCGTCCGCTGATCCTCCGCCGCGACGTCAACACGCTCGACGACGGCGGCCCCGGGCTCCACTTCGTCGCGCTCCAGCGCTCGGTCGACGACTTCGTCGCGACGCGGCGGGCGATGACGGCCGCCCGCTCGCGCGCCGCGCCGCAGCTGACCGGTCAGCTCAACAACGGGATCAACGAGTGGATGCGCGTCACGCGGCGGGCGAACTTCGCCGTCCCGCCCCGCCGAGCGCGCGCCTTCCCGCTGCTGGAGGAGGTCGACCGTGGCTGAGCGCGCGCAGCACCGCCACCAGTGGCGTTCTGGGGGCGCATATCACCCCCAGAACGCCACTGCTCGCCCCGTGCGGGTGCTGGCGGCCGTGGCCGTCCTGACAGTTGCGGTGGCGCTGGCGCTGCCGGCGGCGGCGGTCGCCCACGGCGGCGCGCTGCTGCTCGAGCGCGAGGCCGGGCCGTACGCGGTCGCGCTGAACGCCTCCGTGCCGGTGCGCGAGGGCGGCGGCGCCGTCGACTACACCGTCACGCTGCGTCGCGACGGACGCCCCGAGGAGGCGGCGACGGTGCGGCTGCGCGTGCGGACCGCGGCCGGCGGCTGGTCGCGCCCGTACGCGGCGCAGCGTGCGGCGAACACCTACGAGGTGATGCTCGCCCAGCCGGCGCGCGACGCCTGGAAGGAGTGGGACGTGCGGATCGAGGTCGACGGCCCCGGCGGGCCGGCGCAGGTCGACCACCGCGCCGGCGAGACGCCAGAGCAGCCGGGCGCCCCGGTCGGGCCGCTGGTCCTCTCGCTCGCCGCGCTCCTGGCGCTCGCCGCCGCGCTCGCGCTCCGTCGCCGGCGCCGTCGTGTGTAGACCGCGTAGGCCGGCGGCCGGGCGCACCGGCCGCGCTCGCCCGTCGCCGGCGCCGTCGTGTGCAGACCGCGTAGGCCGGCGGCCGGGCGCACCGGCCGCGCTCGCCCGTCGCCGGCCGCGCCCGCGCCGCGCCCCGCCCCGGTCAGCGCGTGAGCGTCAGGCTCGACGGGATCTCGGGCAGTTGCAGCGCCGTCTTCAGGGCGGCGCCGTCGACGGTGCGGATGCCGCCGCTGCCGAGCACGCGGGCGGTCGCGATCCGCGGCGAGGCGCCCCGTCTGACGACCTCGACGCCCAGCAGCGAGCCGTCGAGCAGGCCGGCCGAGCGCAGCCGCGCCTGCGCGGTGGCGAGCGGGATCCGCCGCAGCCATCTGTGGTTGACGTTGCTGCTGGCGGCGCCGTCGTAGGGGTCGTCGACGCCGACGAGGTACGGCCGCGGCGAGCTGCCGGGGAAGCCGACCTCGACGTTCTCGGTGTGGCCGCCGGAGGAGGCGTGGAAGTAGGTCGGGACCGGCTCGCCGCCGTAGGTGACGACCTCGCCGCGGGTGGCGCGCACGGCCGCGTCGGTCGCGGCCGTCTCTCTCGCGATCCCGACGTAGGCCTGCGAGCGGGTGTCGTCGAACTGGTCGTAGTCGCGGCCGTCGCCCTTGACGATCGCGATCGCGTAGGTGCGCGCGACGACGGCCTGCGCCTTCAGCGCCTCCGCGTGCCAGGTCGAGTAGGCCTCGTGCGGCACGACGCCGCGCATGTAGTCCTCCAGCCCGACCCGGTTGACGACCCGCAGGTCGCCGCCCGGCGCCCTCGACAGCAGCAGCGCGCCGCGGTAGCGGCCCTTGCCGCCGACGCCGACCACCGGGCGGCCGGTCACCGGCGCCTTCGCAGCGATCCGGATCGTGCGGCCGCCGCCGCGCAGCGCGATCGCCTTCCCGGCGACCGACGCGCGGTAGGAGACGCGCGGGTTGAGCGTCCGCTTGCCGGCGCGGACGGCGCCGGTGATCGTCACCGGGCCGCTGGTCCCGAGCAGCACCCGCACCGTCCGCGTGCGACGCAGCTTCTCGAGCTTCGTGCCGCGGTAGTAGTGGCCAAGGATCCAGCGGTATCCGCGGCCGTTGGTCGCGAAGCCCTGCGCGCCCCACTGGCTCATCCCGACGCCGTGCCCCCATCCCCCGCCCTCGGCGACGAGCGTCGCGGCGGCCGCGCCGGCCTGCGGCGCCGGCCGCGCCGCCGCGCCAGCGATCGCGGCCGCCCCCGCGGTGAACAGCGCGGCGAGCAGCAGGGCGAGAACGGTCGTGAGCGGGGACGGGCGGCGGGACATCGGCGGGCTCCTGCGGATCGGGACGTCTGCGCGCCAGGGTAGTGGGCGGCGGCGACGACCGGCCTCGCGGCGGGCCGCGGGTCCCGCCCGCGAGCCGCCGCCCGTCTCACGGCAGACCGGGTCGCTCCAGCCTCGGCGCGTCGGTCCAGCGCGTTCTCGGCAGCCGCTCCTTCGGCGCCGCGACGCCGTCCGGCAGCGACCGCACGTTCCGCGCCACCCCCTCCGCGACGACGGTGTCCGCTCGCCCGCCGCGCGGGCCGCGCGTCTCGAGCAGCCGCCCGTCGCGCGCTCTGACGACCACGTGCTCCGGCCGGTTGCGCCACAGGAACGTCAGCACGAGGCCCGGGCGACCGAGCCGGTCTCTCCCCATCCCGTACACGCGCGCGCCCGGGAGCAGCACGAACGCGCGCAGGAGCCCGGCCCGCTGCCGCGGTGTGACGGGCAGCGCCAACAGCGACCGGATCGTGACGAACTGCGCCGCCGCGAGCGCCTTCTCCTCGCCGAACTCCTCCGCGGCCGGCAGCGATCCGCGCGCCCGCACCGCCTGCTCGATCGCGTCGAGCAGCGCCGCCGGATCGCTCGGAAGCGCGCGCACCTGCGCGGGCGTGAGCAGCCCGGTGTCGAGCGGGAGGCCCGTGACGCGCGCGAAGGCGACGTCGGCGTCGGGTGGCGTCGGCCGCGCCGCGCTGCGGCTGCGCCTGTGGCTGCGCAGCCATCTCTCGCGGTGGCCGCGGAACGGGAACCACGTGCGGACCGTCAGGCTTCGCGTGCGACCCACCTGACCGAAGCCGCTCCAGCGCTCGATCGAGTACAGGCGCCGCACGCCGAGCATCTCGATCCCGCCGTCCGCCGATCTCGGGCCTCTGACACCCCACTGGTCGATCCCCTCCTCGCGCACGTACCAGACCTCCCCGTCGCGCAGGACCGGCGGCGGGGGCGCCTGCTCGGCGGCGTCGGCGACCCGCTCCAGCAGCGCGATCGACGCCGCCGGGACCCGCTCCTCCCCCGTGCCGTCGCCGCCCCCGCCGCCGGCCGCGACGACCAGCACGACCGCCGCGAGGGCGGCCAGCGCGGCGAGCGCGCCCGCGGTCGCGCGCGGCAGCGGCCCGATGCGACGACGGGCGCGGCGCGGGCGGGCGCGCGGGCCCTCGCCGGCCGCCTCTCGTCCCTCCGCCTCGATCGCCGCGGCGAAGCGGCGCTCCAGCTCGTCGAGCACCTCCATCACGACACCTCCTCGGCGGTCGCCGCCGGGTCGATCGCGCCGGCGAGCGCGCGCAGGCCGCGCGAGACGCGCATCCGCGTCGTCTGCTCGCTCACGCCCAGCCGCCGCGCCACCTCGTCGTAGGGCAGCTCCTCGACGATCCGCATCCGCAGCGCCTCGCGCTGGTCGCGCGACAGCGTCCGCAGCCCGGCCGCGACGGCGCCGCGCAGCGGCTCCAGTCCGGCCAGCTCCTCGATCCGCGCCAGCTCGGCGTCGGCGAGCGCCGGCACGTCGACCCCGAGCCGCGCGAGCGCGCTCCGCTCGCAGCGGCCGCGGCGGTACCAGTCGCGCAGCAGGTTGCGCGCGATCCCGTACAGCCACGCTCCCGCCGCGTCGTCGTCGCCGCCGCGGAATGTCGCGCGGCCGTCGTAGGCGCGCGCGAACGTCTCCGCGGCCAGGTCGAGCGCGACCTCGGCGTCGCAGACGCGGCGCGCGAACCAGACCAGCAGCGGCTCGGAGCGGGCGCGGTAGAAGGCGGTGAAGGAGGCGGACGTCGCCAGCCAGCCCTCCCGTTCGTCGTTCCCCATGCCCTATCAGTGGATCGAACGGCGAAGGTGTGACGCGCCACCTCGCGCTCCACCGCGGAGGCGGCGGAGCGCGCCGCTACCATGGAACTTCGATGTCCGCCGAACAACGCGTCCTCCCTCCCGTCTCCGTCCTCGACCTCGTCCCCGTCACCGACGACGGGTCGCCGGGCGAGGCGCTGCAGCGCAGCCTCGACCTCGCGCGCCACGCCGAGCGGCTCGGCTACACCCGCTACTGGGTCGCCGAGCACCACAACATGCCGGGCATCGCGAGCGCCGCGACCGCGGTCGTGATCGGCCACCTCGCCGCCGGCACCGAGACGATCCGCGTCGGCGCCGGCGGGATCATGCTGCCCAACCACGCGCCGCTGACCGTCGCCGAGCAGTTCGGCACGCTCGACGCGCTCTATCCCGGCCGCATCGACCTCGGTCTCGGCCGCGCGCCCGGCACCGACCAGCTGACCGTCCAGGCGCTGCGCCGCGACCCCTCGCGCGCCGACGACTTCCCGCGCGAGGTCCAGGAGCTGCGCGCCTTCCTCGGCCCGGTCGAGCCCGGCCAGCCTGTCCAGGCCGTCCCCGGCGGCGGCAGCGAGGTGCCGGTCTGGATCCTTGGGTCGAGCACCTTCGGCGCCCAGCTCGCCGCGCTGCTCGGCCTCCCCTACGCCTTCGCCTCCCACTTCGCGCCCGATGCGCTGCACGAGGCGCTGCGGCTCTACCGCGAGCGGTTCGCGCCCTCCGAGCAGCTCGCCAGACCGCACGCGATGATCGGCGTCAACGTCGTCGTCGCCGAGAGCGACGCCGAGGCCCGCCGCCTCTTCACGACGATCCAGCAGGGCTTCGCCGACCTGCGCCGCGGCCGCCCTGGCCGCTACAAGGCGCCGATCGACGACATCGAGGCGTATTGGAGCCCGGTCGAGAAGGCGCAGGCGTCGCACATGCTCCGCTATGCCGTCGTCGGCGCGCCGGAGACGGTCCGCGCCGGCCTCGACGCGCTCGTCGCCGAGACCGGCGCCGACGAGCTGATGGTCGTCTCGGCGATCCACGACCACGCCGCGCGCGTGCGCTCGTACGAGCTGCTCGCGGAGCTGGCCGGCCTCGACGGGCCGGTCGATCCGGCGAAGGCGCCCGGCGACGACCGCATCGCCGCCCGCACGGCAGCGGCCGCGACCGCGTCCGGTGCCGGCGACGCGCAGGCGGCCGCCTGATGGCCGCCCCGCACCCGGCCGAGGCGTTCGCCGGCCACACCTTCGACGGGATCCTCTTCGACCTCGACGGCACGCTGATCGACTCGCGCATCGCGCTGGAGCGGGCGTGGGGCCGCTGGGCGGCCGAGGAGCGGATCGACCTGTTCCAGCTGCAGGGCAGCCACGGCATGCCGGCCGCCGAGATCGTCGCCCGCCTCCTGCCCGCGCCGCGGGTCGAGGCGGCGCTGGCGCGGATCGTCCGCTACGAGGAGACCGACACCGACGGCGTCGTCGCGCGCCCCGGCAGCCACGAGGCGCTGGCCGCGCTGCCGCACGGGACCGCCGCCCTCGTCACCTCCTGCACCCGCGTGCTCGCCGCCGCGCGCGCCGGCGCCGCGAGGCTGACGCTGCCCTCCGCGGTCGTCACCTTCGACGACGTCACGCGCGGCAAGCCGGCGCCCGACCCGTTCCTCGCCGGCGCCGCGGCGCTCGGGCTCGACCCGTCGCGCTGCCTCGTCGTCGAGGACGCGCCGGCCGGCCTGACCGGCGCCCGCGCCGCCGGCTGCGCGACGCTCGCCGTCGACGGCACCCACCACCTCGACGAGCTCGACGCCGACGCCGCCGTCCCCGACCTCTCGCACCTGCGCTTCGAGGCCGGGCCCGGCGGGGTGCGGCTGCTCGCGGCGGCCGCGTCGGCTACGCGCGGCTGAACGGCAGCGACGTCGTCAGCCAGGAGATCAGCGCGCTGGGGTCGCGCGACTGGGTCAGGACCCGTCCGGGGCCGCTGAACTCCATCACGAGGCCCTCGCCGGACTTCAGCGTCGCCATCATCCCCTTCGTCACCTTGCGGGTCGTGAACTGGACCGTCGGGTCGAACGCGACGACGTGGCCGGAGTCGATCACGACCGACTCGCCGGCCGCCAGCTCGACGGTGTCGAGCGCGCCGTAGCAGGAGACGACGACCGTCCCCGTCCCGGTCGCGTGGACGAGGAAGCCGCCCTCGCCGCCCATCAGGTTCTTGAAGCCGCCCCACTTCGTGTCGAGCTCGATCGTCGCCGCCGACGCCAGCCAGTTGCCGCGCGAGACGTTGAGCGCGCCGCCGTTCAGCTCGATCGTCGTGACGTCGCCGGGCAGGTTGGCGGCGACGTCGACCCAGCCGCCCTCGGCCGGCGCGTGGAAGGTCGTCACGAACAGCGACTCGCCGCCGAGCATGCTGCGCTTGAGGCCCTTCATCAGGCCGCCCTGCATCTTCGCCTCGATCGCGACCCCGGCCGAGTGGGCCATCATCGCGCCGGACTCGGCCTTGATCGACTCGTTGCCCGAGAGCTGCACGCGCGCGACTGCGAAGCTCGGGTTGTGGCGGGTGGTGACGTTCATGGCCGGCAACGTAGCGAGCGCGCAGGCGCACCGGCGGTCCGACCCCGACAGCGGCTTCCCGCCCGCTGCCGCCTGCCGGCGGCGTAGAGTGCGCTCGTGAACGAGGAGCCGAGCGGCCCGATAACCGCTGCGAGCCGCCGGCACGGAGCCGGCGCCGTAGCATGCCGGCCGTGATCGAAGCCGAGAAGCGGGTCGCGGCGGAGGCGGCGGCGACGCTGGTGCAGGACGGGATGACGGTCGGCCTGGGGACCGGCACGACGGTCGCGCAGCTGCTGCCGGCGCTCGCCGCGCGCGACCTGCGCGGCGTCCGCTACGTCTCGACCTCGCCGCGGACCGAGGCGGCGGCGCGCGCGCTGGGGCTGGCGGTCGAGCCGTTCGCGCTGCCGGCGCTCGACCTCGCGATCGACGGCGCCGACCAGGTCGCGCCCGACGGCTGGCTCGTCAAGGGCGGCGGCGGCGCCCACACGCGCGAGCGGCTCGTCGCGGCGGCGGCGCGGCGGTTCGTCGTGATCGTCTCCTCCGACAAGCCGGTCGAGGCGCTGCGGCCGCCGGTCCCGCTTGAGCTGCTTGCCTTCGGGCTGGAGTCGACGCTGCGCCGGCTGCCCGGCGCGCGGCTGCGCGAGCCGGCCCAGCCGTCGCCCGACGGCGGCCTGATCGCCGACCTGCACGAGCCCGACGGCCCGCTCGCCGACCCGGCCGCGCTCGCCGCCGGCCTCGACGCGACGCCCGGCGTCGTCGCGCACGGCCTCTTCCCGCCGTCGCTCGTCGCCGACGTGTTGATCGCGCGCGGCGGCGAGGTCGAGCACCGGCGCCTGCGGGCGTGAGGTCCGGTCGTCTCGCCCCCTCGGCAGGGCGGCGACGACCGAGGTTCCTATGCTCGAAGGAGGAACCGACCGAGGAGGAACGCGAGAGATGGGCCATGTGAGCCGCGAGATCCATCTGGCGCAGCGCCCGCATGGCGTCCCCGACGCCGACACCTTCGCGCTCGAGGAGGTCCAGCTCCCCGACCCGGGGCCCGACGAGATCCTCGTCCGCAACCACTGGATGAGCGTCGACCCGTACATGCGCGGGCGGATGAGCGGCGCGAGATCGTACGTCGCGCCGTACCAGGTCGGCGCGCCGCTGGAGGGCGGCGCGGTCGGCGTCGTCTGCAAGTGCGGCAGCGGCCGCTTCGACCCCGGCGACGTCGTGCTCCACGGCCTCGGCTGGCGCGACATGGCGCTCGTCAGACACGACGCCGCGCAACGGCTCGACATCTCGCGCGTGCCCGAGCAGGCGTACCTCGGGATCCTTGGCATGCCGGGGCTGACCGCCTACGCCGGGCTGGTCGAGGTCGCGCCGGTGAGAGCGGGCGACGTCGTGCTGATCTCGGCGGCCGCCGGCGCGGTCGGCAGCGCCGCCGGCCAGTTCGCGCGCAAGCTCGGCGCCGCGCGCGTGATCGGCAGCGCCGGCGGACCCGAGAAGTGCATCCACGTCGTCGAGGAGCTCGGCTTCGACGCCGCGATCGACTACAGGCAGGGCGAGCTGGAGGACCAGCTCCACGACGTCGCCGCCGACGGGATCGACGTCTACTTCGACAACGTCGGCGGCGAGCAGCTCGAAGCCGCGATCGGCGCGCTGCGCGTCCACGGCCGGATCGCGATCTGCGGCGCGATCTCGCAGTACAACGCGACGAGACTGCCGCCCGGCCCGCGCAACCTCTTCCGCCTGATACAGACGCGCGGGACGATCCGCGGCATGCTCGTCTCCGACCACGCCCACCTGAAGCGGAGATTCTTCGAGCAGGCCGGCAGATGGCTCGCCGACGGCTCGCTCAGATACCACGAGACGGTCGTCGAGGGGCTGGAGAACGCGCCGCGGGCCTTCTGCGACCTGCTCGCCGGCGCCAACACCGGCAAGATGCTCGTGCGGCTGGTCGACTGAGGTCGCTCCCGTGGCCGCCCGGCGACGCGAGATCGCGCCGGCGCGCCGGGCCGGCGCGCAACCGTTCGCCCGCCCGAACGCACCGCGCTCCGGGCGATCTACCCTTCGGGTCGTGAGGCTGCACGGACGCGATGGCGAGCTGGGCGCGATCGAGCAGGCGGTCGCGAGCGCCGGCGCCGGCGAGCGGCGGATGCTCGCCGTCAGCGGCGAGTCCGGGATCGGCAAGAGCGCGCTGCTGGAGGCCGGCGCGGCGCTTGCGTCGGCGAGCGGCTTCACCGTGCTGCGCGGCCGCGCCGGCGAGCATCTGCGCGAGGTCGCGTTCGGGCTCGTCGTCACCGCCCTCGACCGGCCCGCCGCCGCGCTCGGCCGCCGCGAGCTGGCGGCGCTGCCGCCGGAGCTGGGCGCGATCCTGCCGGCGGCGCGCGACGACGGCGCGCCCGCGCCGCCGACCGGCGGCCCGGCCGAGCGCTTCCGCCTGCACGCCGCGGTGCGCAAGCTGCTGGAGCGGCTCGGCGCCGAGCGGCCGCTGGCGCTCGTGCTCGACGACGTGCAGTGGGCCGACGAGGGCACGATCGAGCTGCTCCTGCACCTGATGCGCCGCCCGCCGCCGGTCCCGTTCCTGCTGCTGTTCGCGCTGCGCCCGTCGCGCGGCGGCGCGAGGCTGCTCGACGCCGGGCGCGCCACCGACGGCTGGCGGGAGCTGCGCCCCGCGCCGCTCGGCCGCGCCGCCGCGAAGGCGGTGCTCGGCTCCGGGCTGGAGCCGGCCGTCCGCGAGCGCGTCCTGCGCGAGTCCGATGGCCGCCCGCTGTTCCTGCGCGAGCTGAGGCGCGGCTGCATGCTCGCCGCCGCCCACCACGAGCCGGCGCCCGACGCCGTCTCGGAGTCGCTCGCGCGGGAGCTGGAGGTGCTCGGGCCGCGGACGAGAGCGCTGCTCGACGGCGCCGCGATCGCCGGCGACCCGTTCGACCCTGCCGTGGCGGCGGCCGCCGCCGAGCTGACCGAGGCCGAGGCGCGCGCGGCGCTGGAGACGCTCGTCGCCGGCGAGGTCGTGCGGCGCGAGGGCGACGACCTGTTCGGCTTCCGCCACACGCTCGTCCACCAGATCGTCGTCGACGCGACGCCGCGCGGCTGGCGGCGCGACGCCCACCGCCGCGCCGCCGCCGCGCTCGCCGCCGGCGGCGCCTCGCCGGCGCTGCGCGCCCACCACGTCCGCCACCTCGCCGGCCCCGGCGACGAGCAGGCGGTCGCGCTCTTCGTCGAGGCGGCGCAGGCGTCGCTCGACGCCTCGCCGTCGGTAGCCGCGCACTGGTACGCCGCGGCGCTCGCGCTGCTGCGCGACGCCGAGCCGGCACGGCGGGCGCAGCTGCTCGCGCCGCTGGCGCTCGCGCTCGGCGCCGCCGGCCGCCTCGACGAGAGCCGCGCGGCCTTCGACGACTGCCTCGCGCTGCTGGCGCCCAACGCCGCCGAGCGGCGCGCGGCGCTGCTCGCCGCCGTCACCGTCGCCGACGTCTTGCTCGGCGCCTTCGGCACCGCCGCCGTGCGGCTCGACGCCGCCCTGGAGGAGGCGCCGCCGGCCGCCCGGCCGCGGCTGCTCCACTACCGCTCCGAGGTCGCCGCCTTCGCCGACGACCCCGACGGCATCGTCGACTGGGCCGATCGCGCCGCCCGCGAGCTGGAAGGCCGCGACATGGAGCCGCTGCGCGCGGCCGTCGAGTCGGAGCAGGCGCTCGGCCGCACGCTTCGCGGCGAGCCCGACCAGGGCCTGATGACGCAGGCCGAGCGGCGCCTGCGGGCGGTCGGCGACGGCGAGCTGGCGGCGCACGTCGACGCCGCCTGGACGGTCGGCGGCAACCTCGCGCGGGTCGAGCGCAGCGCGGAGGCGGCGCCGGTGCTGCGGCGCGGGATGCGGCTCGCGCGCGAGTCGCTCCAGAGCCATCTCGTCTTCCACGTCCACCTGCTGCTGACGATCGCCGAGCTGCCGCTGCTGGAGCTCGACGCCGCGCAGGAGCACGCCGACGCCGCCGAGGAGGTCGCGCGGCTGCAGGATCTCTCCTACGAGCTGGCGTTCGCGCTCGCGCTGCGGGCGCAGGCGCTCGCCGCGCGCGGCGAGCGCGACGCCGCCCGCGAGGCCGCGCGCGACAGCGACGCGCTGCTGCGCCTCCACCAGCCGCACGGCGCGACCGCAGCCAGCCGCGTCGGCAACGCGCTGCTGCTCCACGGCGACGACCCGGAGCGGCTGCTCGCGGCGCTCACGCGGATCGGCGGAGAGGAGCTGCGGCGGCTCGACCGCACGGCGCTGTCGGTGCCGCTGCTCGCGGCGACCCGCGCCGCGCTCGCGCTCGGACGCCACGACGAGGCGCAGCGGTGGGCCGAGCGGGCGGTCGCGGCGGCGGCCAGCGGCGACCTGCCCGCGACTTCGGTGCGCGCCGAGCGCGCCGCCGCGGAGGTGCTGCTGGCGGGCGGCGCGACCGCCGAGGCGCGCCGCGTCGCCGCCGGCGCCGTGCGGATCGCGGCCGGCCACGGGCTGCTCGCGCAGGAGCTGGAGGCGACGCTCCTGCACGGCCGCGCGCTGGCGGCGGCGGGCGAGCGAGACCAGGCGGCCGACCATCTCGAGCAGGTGGTGCAGCGTGCCGCCCGCCACGGCGCGCTCGCGCTGCGCGACGCCGCGAGCGCCGAGCTGCGGCGGGCCGGCGCGGCCCCTACCAGCGGTGGCCGATGAAGACCGGCTCGGGCACGAGCGCGACGCCGAAGGCCGCCTGCACGCCGGCGGCGATCTCGCGCGCGAGCGCGACCAGCTCGGCGGTCGTGCCGCCGCCGCGGTTGACGAGCGCGAGCGTGTGCTTGGCGGAGATCCCGATCCGGCCGTCGCCGTGGCCGCGCTCGAAGCCGGCCCGCTGGATCAGCCACGCCGCCGAGGTCTTGACGCGGCCGTCGGGCTCCGGGAAGGCCGGCGGGTCGCCGGCGCCGTCGGCGGCCGCGCGCGCCCGCAGCGCCGCGAACGCCGGCGCGTCGAGGATCGGGTTGGTGAAGAAGGAGCCGGCGCTGACCGAGTCGGGGTCGCTCGGGTCGACGACCATCCCCTTGCCGCGGCGCAGGCGGAGGACCGCCTCGCGCACCTCCCGCAGCGGCGCGCGCTCGCCGACCTCGACGCCGAGCGTCCGCGCCAGCTCGGCGTAGGCGACTGGCCGGCCGAGGCCGTCCGGGGCGGCGTCGAGGTCGAAGCGGACCGACAGCACGATCCGCTCGTCGCTGCCCTTGAAGGCGGAGTGGCGGTAGGTGAAGGCGCAGGCGGCGGCGTCGAGCTCCTCGACGGCGCCGCTGCGGCGGTCGAGCACCCGGACGGAGGCGACCGTCTGGCTGACGTCCTGGCCGTAGGCGCCGACGTTCTGGATCGGCGTCGCGCCGGTCGAGCCGGGGATCCCGGACAGCGCCTCGATCCCGGCGAGCGCCTGCGCGCCGGCTTCCGCGACGACGTCGTCCCACCGCTCGCCGGCCTGCACGAGCAGGCTGTCGCCGTCGCGCTCGATCCCGCGCGTGCGGACGAGCACGACCGTGCCGTCGAAGCCGTCGTCGGCGATCACGACGTTGCTGCCGCCGGCCAGCACGAGCAGCGGCTCGCCGGCGGCGTCGAGCTCGCGCACCGCGGCGATCAGCTCCTGCTCGGAGGCGGCTTCGACCAGCCGCCGCGGCGGGCCGCCGAGGCCGAGCGTCGTCAGCTCGGCGAGCGGCGCGGCGGCGCGCTGATCCTGCGACGGGACGGGCATCCGCGGCGACGATAGCGGCTGCCCGGCGGCCTCGCGGCGCCGTCGGCGCGGCGCGCGCGGCGCCTCGCCGTCTCCTCCCCTCGTGGTCAAGACGCTGACATTGGTGAGGATCGTTGAACGCGATCTTTCAACTCGCGCCGCCGCGTCGTCTACCTTCTTGGACTCGTGCCAACGCGCTCTCACACGTCTCGAGCACGGACGCTCCTGATCATCGCGGGCGCGATCGTGCTGCTGCTGGCCGCCGCGGTCGGCTTCCTCGGCTGGAACGCCAACGCGGCCAGCGACCGCATCCCGAACGGCGTCACGATCGGCGGCGTCCACGTCGGCGGCATGTCCGCCGCGGAGGCGCGCAGAACGCTCGACCGCGCGATCGGCAGACCGGCCCAGCGCCCGGTCCAGGTCGAGGTCGACGGCAGAACCGTCGAGCTCTCCGCAGCGAGGGCGGGCGTCGCGATCTCCTTCGACGCGGCGATCGAGCGCGCCCTCGCCCGCGGCGAGGAGGGCAACTTCCTCACCCGCGGCTGGCGCGAGCTGACCGGCGGCGAGGTCGACGGCAACGAGACGCTGAAGGTCGCCGTCAAGGAGAAGGCGGTCGGCGCCTTCGTCGACCGGATCGCCAAGCAGGTCGACAGACCGGCCGTCGACGCGGCGCTGGCGATCTCGCTCGACAGCGTCACCGTCACGAGATCGCAGGACGGCGCCAGGCTCGCCGACCCGAGAAGACTGCGCCGCCAGCTCGTGCGCGCGCTCCGCAAGCCCCGCGGCGAACGCAGATTCGCCGCCGCCGTCACCGTCGTGAGACCGGAGAAGACGACCGACCAGGTGTGGGAGGCGACCCCGACGGTCGTGACCGTGTCGAAGTCGTCGACGACCGTCCGCGTCTTCGTGAGAGGCGAGCTGACGAAGACCTACAACGTCGCGGTCGGCTCGGCCGAGTACCCGACGCCCGAGGGCCAGTTCGCCGTCCAGACGATGCAGGTCGATCCGCCCTGGAACGTGCCGAACTCCGAGTGGGCCGGCGACCTCGCCGGTCAGGTGATCCCCGGCGGCGCGCCCGACAACCCGCTGAAGGAGCGCTGGATCGGCTTCGACGGCGCCGTCGGCTTCCACGGCACCGCCGACGTCGGCTCGATCGGCAGCGCCGCCTCGCACGGCTGCGTCCGCATGGCGCCGGCCGACGTGATCGACCTCTACGAGCGCGTCGCGATCGGCACGCCGGTCATGGTCGCCGCCTGATCGCCGACACGGCGACGCAGCGACCGTCCCGACTCCGTCACCATTGACGGGATGAGCGAGCAGCAGCTCCACGACCCGCGCCGCGACTCGGTCGCCGCCGCGACCCGCGCGCCGACGGCCGGCGCCGCCTTCGCCGAGGCGCTCGGCGGCCCGCTCGGGATCGTCGAGTCGGCGCTGCCGGCGGCCGCGTTCGTGATCGCCTACACCGTCGGCGGGCTGGAGCCGACGCAGGCGGCGATGGTCGCCGTCGCGATCGGCGTCGTGCTCGCGATCGCCCGCCTCGCGCGGCGCCAGACGGTCCAGTTCGCGCTGTCGGGCCTGTTCGGGATCGCGATCGCCGCCTTCATCGTCTCCCGCACCGGCAAGGCCGAGGACTTCTTCCTCCCCGGGCTGCTGCTCAGCGGCGCCTACGTGATCGGCCTCGCCGGCTCGATCTTCCTGCGCTGGCCGATCGCCGGCGTCGCGCTCGGGCTCGTCTCGCAGACCGGCACGGCATGGCGCAGAGACCCGGCGAAGGTGCGGATCTACTCGCACGTGACGTGGATCTGGGTCTTCGTCTTCGCCGCCCGGCTGGCCGTCCAGCTGCCGATGTACCTCGCGGGCGCCGTCGTCGCGCTCGGCGTCGCGCGCGTCGCGATGGGCCTGCCGCTGTTCGCCGTCGGCATGTGGCTCTCCTGGCTCGTGCTGAAGCAGGAGGGCGCGCTGCAGGCCGCCCAGGAGGCGATCGCCGACGCCGAAGACGGCGACCGCGGCGCCGACGCCCCCGCCCCGCCCCGCTGATCCGCCGCCGCCCGCGCCCGACACCCTGGCGCGTCCGCGCTCTCTGGCGGTTTGTACAGGTTGTTCCTGTACGAACCGCCAATGATCCGAGGCCGCTTCGCCATCGCGCTACGATCGGTTGCATGGGCAACGATCCTGCGTGCACCACCGGGCTCTGCGGCACCGACGTGCCGCCGCTCGTCGGGAGCGTCCTGACCGGCGTCGGGATGACGCTGCCGCAGGCGGCGCGAGCGCTCGAGCAGGGCCGCGAGCTCCAGCTCACCGACGTCCAGCGCCGCCTGGTCGAGCAGTGGGCCGAGCGGCAGCTCGGCGATCCCGCGCGCTGAGCGGTGCGCGCCGCACGCCGCGGCCGCAGGCGCGCCGACCGACCGGTCGCCGAGCGGGGGGCGCTGGCTCCCGCCGGCCCACGCGCCAGCTAGTCTGACGCCCCTCGGTCCGGCGGCGGTCGCGCCCCGGCAGATCGCTCGAAGCTACGGAGGGACGCACGGATGCGCCGTTGGATCGCCGGAGCCGCCGCCTGCGCGGCGCTCGCCCTCGCCCCGTCGGCCGCGCGGGCAGACCTCGTCCCGTTCGTCGACTGCGTGGAGCTGACCGCGGGCGCGAACGAGAACGTCTGGTTCGCCTACGCGAACAGCGATCCCACGACCGTGACCGTCGACGTCGGGGTGCCGAACTACTTCCTGCAGGCGCCGAACTTCCGCCCCGGCCAGCCGATCGAGTTCCAGCCCGGCGTCCGGCGCAGGGTGTTCAGCGTCTCCCACGACGTCGACGCCGGCCCGCTGACGTGGCGCCTCACCGGCGCGGATGCCGAGGCGACGGCCGCCTCGCCGCGCTGCGCCGCAGCCCTGATCGTCTGGCGCGGCACGTGGAACGCGCTGACCGCATACGCGACCGGCGACACCGTCTTCGCCAACGGCTCGTCGTGGATCGCGACGGCGCCGAGCACGAACGTCGAGCCGGCCGAGGGGACGAGCTGGAACCTGCTGGCGGCCGGCGCCTCCGGTCCCGCCGGTCCCCAGGGCCCGGTCGGTCCAGTCGGTCCCCAGGGCCCGGTCGGTCCAGTCGGTCCCCAGGGCGCGGACGGCGCGGTCGGGCCGGTCGGTCCCCCGGGCCCGCCCGGCGCGGACGGCGCGGACGGGCCGGTCGGTCCCGAGGGCCCGCGCGGCGCGGTCGGCGCGGACGGGCCGGAAGGCCCGCGGGGCCTCCAGGGACCGCCCGGCGCGGACGGCGCGCCGGGCGAGCGGGGCGCGACCGGACCGCCGGGCGAGCGGGGCGCGACCGGACCGCCGGGTGAGCCCGGACCGGCCGGCGCGGTCGCCGGCGCGAAGGCGCGCCGCTTCGGCCGCAAGGGCCTCGCGACCGTCGTCGACCGGCGCGTCCGCACGACGAGCGTCGTGCTGGTGCAGTACGCCGACCCACGCCGCCGCTCCCTGCGCCCGACCAACGTCCGCGCGACCCGCACCGGCCGCTTCGTCGTCGCCGGCGAGCCGGGCGCCCGCTTCCGCTGGATCGTCGTGCAGCCGTAGCCGCGGCGCCTCGACGTTCACCACACCGCCCCCGCCGGGGCGTCGCCTGGCCCCGTCCCGGCGCTGTCAGCGTCCCCAGCGGCGCCGCGCGCCAGGCGCCTCACCGCCGCCCGCGCAACGCGCCGCGCACGGCGGCGTCGTGCACCAGGCGCCTCACCGCCGCCCGCGCAACGCGCCGCGCACGGCGGCGTCGTGCACCAGGCGCCTCACCGCCGCCCGCGCCACACGACGCGCCCAGCCCTGTCGCGCCAGGTCTCGCCGACGACCCGGACGCGGCCGGCGCCGCGCGGGACCGAGACGGCCGCGAGGTTGCCGCGCACGGTCACGGTCCGCCGCAGGCCGTCGGCGAAGGCCAGCTCGACCGTCGCAGCCGCGTCGGGCACGATGCCGTGGACGAGCGACCAGCCGCGTCTGCGACCGGCGCTGCGGGAGCCCCACCCGCCGCGGACGCGGTCGGATGTGATGCCGCCGTAGATCGCGAGCCGCGAGTCGACGAGCATCACGTGGACCTCTCTCGCCACCCGCCGCCGCACCCGCTCGAGCCGCGCCGCCTCGCGTCGCAGGCGCGGGGTCGTCGACCGCAGGCAGCCGTCCGGAGGCTTCGGCAGCTGCCGCCGCATCGTGACGAGGAAGAGCGGCCGGCCGTCGGGCGCGGTCCCGGTCCGGCGCAGCGCGCCGAGGTCGATCTCGCCGCGGTACGGCATCAGGAACGGCCGCGCGAAGCGCCCGCGGGGATCGCCTCTGCCGAGCAGCCGCCGGACCAGCCACGCCGGCCGGTCGTCGGGCCGCTGGGCGCGCCGCAGGGCGCCGTACCCCTCGCGAATCGCCGGCGGGAACGGCAGCGCGGCGTCTGACAGCGTCACGTCGTCGATCCCGGGCGGCTCGCAGCCGCGCGGCAGGAAGCCGGCGCTGCCGGCGCCGCCGTTGGGGATCCCGACGGCGCCCAGCTCGCGGCCGGCACCGTCGAAGGCGACCGCGCGCGCCATCGGGTTGGCCTCCGTCACCTCGCCGACCCAGAGCGCGAACGGCCGCTCGACGCCGATCGCGTCGAGGAGCCGACGGTCGTGCATGCGCACGATCCGCGCCGGCTCGGCGACCCGCCGCTCGCCGTGACCGTGCGCCAGCGTGACGCGCGCGGCAGCCGGCGAGACCGCGCCGAGCAACGTCGAGGGACCGCGACCGCCGAGCCGGTCGAGATAGCCCTGCCAGTCGATCGCCCGCCCCTCGCGCGGCACGTCGACCGCGCAGCCGCCGCCGATGTTGGCGATCGCCGGGAAGTCGATCGCGACGCACAGCCCGCTCGTCGTCTGGAAGGCGATCAGCTGCCAGCTCCAGCCGCTGTGCGGCTGGCGGCCGCGTCCGATCACGACCGGTCTGGTCGTCTCGCGCAGCCCGGCGGCGCGCTGCTCCGCGGTCAGCCGCACGTACGTCAGCGTCGGCGGGCCGCCGACCTCACCGCGCCCGGCGAGCAGCCCGGCCGCGCCGCCGACGCCGGCCAGCGCGACCGTGACGCCGCCGGCCAGCAGCAGCGTGCGCCCGGAGCGGCGCCGCAGCCACGCGATCGGACCGCGCCCGCCGCGCCGTTCAGGCCGACCTCCGCTCGGGAGGAGGCGTCGCAGGCCGCGGCGCGCCGTCTGCCGCTCGGCGGCGTCACGCAGCTCGCTGCCGAGGCGCGGGATCAGGTCGCTCATGCTTCCTCCTCCAAGTGGGCGCGCAGCGTCGCGAGGCCGCGGCTGACGCGCTGGCGCACGACCGCCTCAGAGCAGCTCAGCTCGCGCGCGATCTCGGGATAGTCGCGCTCGTCGAGGATCCGCGCGACGACCGCCTCCCGCTGCGCCGCCGGCAGCCCGTCGAGCAGCCGCAGCAGCGGCCTGCGCCCGCCGGCGGCGAGGTCGGCGAGCGTCTCGACCCGCTCGAGGTCGTCGTCGGTCACCTGCAGCGGCTGCATCCGGAGCCGGCGCCGGGCGCGATCGGCGACGACCCCGCGTCGGGCGGCGTCGGCGAGCTTGTTGCGGGCGATCGCGAACAGCCACGCCGCCGCCGGCGCCTCGCTCGGCCGGTAGCGGCGGCTGCCGCGCAGCGCGGCCGCGAACGTCTCGGCGGCGAGGTCGGCCGCTGCCTCCGGCTGGCGCGTGCGGACCGCGAAGTAGGCGAGCACCGCCTCGGCGTAGCGGAGGTAGAACAGCTCGAAGGCGCGCGGCTCGCCGGCGGTCGCGCGCAGCAGCTCCTCGTCGGTGCGGGCGTCGTCCATCTCATCCGACTCAATCGCACGACAAGTGCGCGTGTGACAGACCGTTCGCCAGGCGGCCGGCGGCCCAAGAGCCCGGCCCCTCGGCCGCCGGCGCCGCGGACTCCTGCGTGTTTGGCGCGCAGGATCGCCGACTATGCTGGCCCCATGTCAGCACGCGGCGGGATCGACCTCGGCGGGACGAAGATCCAGACGGTCGTCGTCGACGAGGACAACCGGGTCCTCGGACAGGCGCGCCGCGCGACGCCGCTGAAGGGCGGGCCGCAGGACGTCGCCGAGGCGATGGCGGCCGCCCTGCGCGACGCGGCGGCCGAGGCCGGCGTCGAGCCGCGCGAGCTGACCGGCGTCGGCGTCGGCTCGCCCGGCGCGATCGACGCAAGCGCCGGCTCGGTCGGCCAGGCCCGCAACCTGCCCGACTGGGAGGGCGTCTTCCCGCTCGCGGCCGCCCTGACCGACGCGCTGGAGGGCGTGCCGGTGAGACTCGGCAACGACGTCTCGGTCGCGACCGACGCGGAGGTCGCGCTCGGCGCCGGCAGGGACGCGCGCTCGCTGCTCGGCGTCTTCTGGGGCACCGGCGTCGGCGGCGGCGTCGTGCTGGAGGGCAGGACGTGGGACGGCGAGGGCGCCGCCGGCGAGATCGGCCACATGGTCGTCAAGCAGGGCGGCGCGAGATGCCCGTGCGGCCGCCGCGGCTGCCTGGAGGCGTACGCGGGGCGCGGCGCGATGGAGGCACGCGCCCGCAGGCGCCACCAGGAGGGTGAGAAGACCGACCTCTTCCACCTGATGAGGAAGCACGACAGACCGCGGCTGACGAGCGGCATCTGGGCGCGCGCGCTCGCGCACGGCGACAAGCTCGCGATCGAGCTGGTCGACGAGGCGGTCGAGGCGCTCGGCACCGGCGTCGCCTCCGCGGTCAACCTGCTCGACGTGCAGGTCGTGATCATCGGCGGCGGCCTCGGGCTGCGGCTGGGCGAGGAGTACCGCGCGCGGATCGCCGACGCGATGATGCCCCACCTCTTCAACGACGACCGCCCGCCGGACGTGCGGCTGGCGGCGCTCGGCGACCTCGGCGGCGCGATCGGCGCCGCGCTCCTGGTCGCCTGACGCGCCCGACCCGGACCAATGGCGCCCTGGGGGTGATATGCACCCCCAAAGCGCCACTCCTCCCCACGCGCGGGGCGGCTACGGCGCGTTCGGCGCCGGGTCCTCGTTGTCGCGCTCCTCGGGCGGCGGGGTGCCCTCGCCCTCGTAGTCGACGTCGCTGTCGAGCGGCGGCGCGTCGGCGGTGATCATGTCGTCGTCGTCCGGCGGGTTGCTCGACTGCGCGTCGCCGAGCGACGCCTCGCCGTGACCGACGCGATCGGCTTCCTTCGTGCGATCGGCTCATGGCGGGAGTCTGCCCCGGCCGCGGCGCCGCGATGCGCCGAACGCGGCCGTCCGACGCGGCCGCCCGAGCGCGGCGATCTTCACAGAACGCTAACCGGAGCGGCCGCTCCCCTTGTGCTACCTTGCGCAACCGGATCAACCACTCCGGTTACATCAAGGGACGGAAGAAGACCGCATGTCAACACAGGCCCCAGCCGCATCCGCGCAGGCCTCGAGCACGGAGACGAACCGCTGGGTCGTGCTCGTGCTCGTCTGCCTCGCCCAGTTCATGGTCGTGCTCGACGCGACGATCGTGAACGTCGCGCTGCCGTCGATCCAGTCGGACCTGAACTTCAGCCCGGGCAACCTCGCCTGGATCATCAACTCCTACACGCTGCTCTTCGGCGGCTTCCTGCTGCTCGGCGGCCGCGCCGCCGACCTCTTCGGGCGCAAGCGCGTCTTCCTCGCCGGCGTCGTCCTCTTCAGCATCGCGTCGATGCTGTGCGGGCTGGCGCAGTCGCAGGGGACGCTGATCGCCTTCCGCGCCCTCCAGGGCCTCGGCGCCGCGCTCGTCTCCCCCGCCGCGCTCTCGATCATCATGACCACCTTCGCCGACGGCGCCGAGCGCACGAAGGCGCTCGCCGTCTGGGGCGCGATCGCCGCCTCCGGCTCGGCCTTCGGCCTGCTGCTCGGCGGCTTCCTGACCGAGTCGCTGTCGTGGGAGTGGATCTTCATCGTCAACGTCCCGATCGGCATCGCCGCCTTCCTCTTCTCGCTCAGACTGATCCCCGAGTCCAAGGGCGAGAGCGACGGCCAGAGCTTCGACCTCGTCGGCGCGCTGCTCGTCACCGGCGGCCTCGTGTCGCTCGTCTACGCGATCGTCAAGGCCGGCGAGGAGAGCTGGGGCTCGAGCGCGACGCTCGGCTTCGGCGCGCTGGGCATCGTGCTGCTGATCGCCTTCATCGCGATAGAGACCCGCCATCGCGACCCGCTCGTGCGGCTCGGGATCTTCAAGATCCGCTCGCTCTCGACCTCCAACGGCGTGATGCTCGTCGTCGCCGGCGGCATGTTCGCGATGTTCTTCTTCGCGACGATCTACGTCCAGGAGGTGATGGGCTACTCGCCGCTGAAGGCCGGCCTCGCCTTCCTGCCGTTCACCGTCGGCATCATCGCCGGCTCGGTGATGGCCCAGCAGCTGATCCCGCGGATCGGCGTGCGGCTGCAGATCCTTGGCGGCCTCACGCTGGCCGCGATCGGCCTGCTGCTGATGACGCGGATCACGCCGGAGGGCTCCTACGCCGCCGAGCTGCTGCCGGCCGTGATCGTGATGTCGATCGGCATGGGCAACACGTTCGTCCCGCTGACGCTGCTGGCGACGACGAACGTCGAGGCCGAGGACGCCGGGCTCGCCTCCGGCCTCTTCAACACCTCCCAGCAGATCGGCGGCGCGCTCGGCCTCTCGATCCTCTCGACGCTCGCCGCGTCGCGGACCGACGGCCTGATCGCGGACGGCTCCAACCCGGTCGGCGCGCTCGTCGACGGCTACCACCTCGCCTTCCTGATCGGCGCGGTCTTCATCGCCGCCGGCGCCGCCGCGATCGTCCTGCTGATCCGCAGAAGGGACGTCGCGTCGATCAACGCGGCCGAGGCCGGGCAGGTCCAGATGGCGCACTGACGGCGGCGACGGAGGAGCGGACCTCGGTATCGTCGAAGCGAGACGCGATGGCGACGGTCGACACCACACGAGGCGGCGAGGCGCAGCGGACGCTGCGGGCCGACGCGCGACGCAACCGCGAGCGCGTCCTCGCCGCCGCCTCCGCGGCCTTCGCCGAGGAGGGCTTCGACGTCGGCGTGGCGGCGATCGCCAGACGCGCCGGCGTCGGCACCGGGACGCTCTTCCGCCACTTCCCGACGAAGCTCGAGCTGGAGGTCGCGGTCGTGCTCGAGCGCGCCGCCGGGATGAGCGAGAACCTCCAGGCCGCGCTCGCCGAGCCCGATCCGTGGGAGGCGTTCACGACGCTGATGACCCGGATCGTCGAGCAGACCTCCTCCGACCGCTGCCTCGGCCAGGCGACGAAGCCCGAGCTGCTCGGCGACCCGCGCATCCAGGAGCTGCAGGACGAGCTGCTGCGCGGCGTCGAGGAGATCCTCAGACGCGGCCGCGACGCCGGCGTCCTGCGCCGCGACGTCACCGCCGAGGACATCCCGGTGCTCGCCTCCGCGATCGGGACGACGATGGAGCGCTTCCGCACCAGCCAGCCGGAGCTGTGGCGCCGCTACCTCGGCGTCGTGCTCGACGGTCTGCGGGCCGACGGCGCCGCCCCGCTGGAGCCGGGCCCGCCCGGCCCCGACCTGCTCAGCGGGACCTGCTGAGCGATCCCCCGCGCCCGTCCGGCCGCGCCAGCAGCGCGAAGGCCGCGACCGACGCCGCGCCCAATCCGGCGATCACGAGCGCGAGCGGCAGCGCCGTCTCCGCGCCGCCGATCCCCGCCAGCGGCGCGAACGCCCCGCCGAGTGCGAACTGCGAGAGGCCCAGCAGCGCCGCGGCGCTGCCCGCCGTGCTCGGGTCGCCGGCGAGCGCCAGCGCCGTCGCGTTCGGCGCGACGAGGCCGTAGCTGGAGACGATCGCGAAGAACGACGGCAGGATCGCGACGAGGCCGCCGCCGAGCACGACCGCGGCGAGCAGGCCGGCGGCGCCGGCGACGCCGAGCCACAGCCCCGCGGCGAGCAGCCGCCGCGGAGCGACCGCTCCCGCCAGCCGTCCGCTGAGCTGCGCGAGCAGGACGATCCCGAGGGCGTTGACGGCGAAGGCGACGCTGAACGCCTGCGCCGACAGCCCGTGGATGTCCTGCAGGACGAAGGGCGAGCCGGCGATGTAGCAGAACATCATCGCGGCGCCGAGCCCCTGCGCGAGCGTGTAGCCGACGAAGACGCGGTCGCGCAGCAGACGCCCGAAGACGCCTATGGTCGCGCCGAAGCCGCCGCGGTGGCGTGCCTGCGCCGGCAGCGTCTCGGGCACCCAGCGCCAGCCGACGAGGAACAGCACGACGCCGACCGCCGCCAGTGCCCAGAAGACGCCGCGCCAGTCGGTGACGCCGAGCAGCTGGCCGCCGGCGATCGGGGCGACGATCGGCGAGAGGCCGTTGACGAGCGTCAGCAGCGCGAACGCCCGCGCCGCGGCCTCGCCCTCGTGGAGGTCGCGGACGACGGCGCGCGCGATCACGATCCCGGCAGCGCCGGCGGCGCCCTGGACCAGCCGCAGCGGGATCAGCGTCCAGATCGACGGCGCGACCGCGCACAGCGCGGAGACGAGCGCGTACAGCGCCAGTCCGGCCAGCAGCGGGCGGCGACGGCCGCGCGCGTCGCTGAGCGGCCCGGCCAGGAGCTGCCCCGCGGCGAGGCCGATCATGCAGGCCGTCAGCGTCAGCTGCGTCATCGGCGCGGAGGTGCCGAGGTCGCGGCTGAGCTCCGGCAGCCCCGGCAGGTACATGTCGAGCGAGAGCGGCCCGAACGCGGTCAGCGCGCCGAGCGCGACGATCGGCGCGCGCGTCCGCGAGCGCCGTGTGATGGAGGTCACAGCAGGCGAAAGATCGTTCGTGTTCTAATCTTTCGGCACCTAAAGATTCCTAGCGTCAGGCCCCGATGTCCGAATCTCATACTGCCTCACCCGCCCGCGGCGGCGTGCCCTCGCACGTCTGGCCGATCGCGATCGTCGTGATCCTGGGCATGATCATGTCGGTCCTCGACACGACGATCGTCAACGTCGCGCTCGAGGACCTCTCACAGGAGCTGCGCGCCCCGCTGGACGAGATCCAGTGGGTCGTCACCGGCTACATGCTCGCGCTCGCCGCCGTGATCCCCGTCACCGGCTGGGCGGCGACCCGCTACAGCGCGCGCCGGCTCTACATCGCGTCGCTCGTCCTCTTCACGCTCGGCTCGCTGCTGTGCGGCCTCGCCTGGTCGCCCGGGACGCTGATCGCCGCCCGCGTGCTGCAGGGGCTCGGCGGCGGCATGCTCGCGCCGATCGGCCAGATGATCCTCGTCAAGGCCGCCGGCCCGAGAAACCTGCCGCGCATCATGAGCGCGATCGGCGTCCCGATCATCCTCGCCCCCGTCTTCGGCCCCACGCTCGGCGGCCTGTTGATCGAGCACGCCGGTTGGGAGTGGATCTTCTTCGTCAACCTTCCCGTCGGCGTCGCGGCGGTCGCCGCCGCGGTCAAGCTGCTGCCCGGCGACAGCGGCGACCCGGCCGCCGGCCGGCTCGACGCGATCGGCCTCGTGCTCGTCGCGGTCGGCCTCGTCGGCGTCACCTACGGTCTCGCGGAGAGCGGCACGGCCGGCAGCCTCACCGACGACAGCGTCCTGATCCCGGCGCTCGGCGGACTCGTCCTGATCGCCGCCTTCGTCGTGCGCGCGCTGCGGATCCCGAGACCGCTGCTCGACGTGCGCCTGTTCGCCAACAAGGCGTTCACGGCCGCGTCGCTGACGACCTTCTGCCTCGGCGCGGCGCTGTTCGGCGCGATGATCCTGATGCCGCTCTACTTCCAGACGGTGCGCGACCAGGACGCCGTGCAGACCGGCCTGCTGCTGATCCCGCAGGGGCTCGGCGCCGCGATCGCGATGGCCTTCTCGGGCCGTGCGACCGAGCGGCTCGGCGGCGGCATGACCGCGCTGATCGGCGGCGTCGTCACGATCGTCACCACGGTCCCGTTCGTGCTGATCGGCGCCGAGACCTCGTTCGTGCTGCTCGGCGTCGCGATGGTGCTGCGCGGCTTCGGCATCGGCATGTCGATGATGCCGTCGATGACCGCCGCCTTCGCGGTCCTGCGGCCCGACCAGATCAACCACGCGACGCCGCAGCTGAACGTCGTCCAGCGCGTCGGCGGATCGGTCGGCACGGCGATCCTCTCGGTCGCGCTCAGCAGCCGGATCGCCGACGCCGGCGGCGCCTCCGCCACCCCCGCGGCGGTCGCCGACGCCTTCGGCTCGACCTACCTGCTCGTGCTGCTGGTGACGGTCGTCGCGCTCGCGCCGACGATCCTGCTGACCGTCGTCGAGCGGCGCGCCCGCGCGCGCGACGCGGCGACGCCGGTCCCGCCGGAGGCGCTCGCGGAGCTGGAGGCCGAGGCGGCATGAGCGCGGAGGCGGCCGCGCGCGAGCAGCGGACCGACGAGCTGCGCGCCGCCTTCGGCGAGCTGCTCGCGGCCGAGCGGCGGCTGCGCAGCCGCGACCCGCAACGGCCCGGCGCGCTCTCCTACGCCCAGGTGCGCGCGCTCGCGCGGCTCGACGACGCCGAGCAGGCGACCGCCGGCGAGCTCGCGAAGGCCGCCGACCTCACCCCCGCGAGCGTCACGGCGATGCTCGACCAGCTCGAGCAGGCGGGGATGGTCGAGCGCCGGCGCGGCCAGTCGGACCGCCGCCAGGTCGTCGTCTCGCTCACGCCGGCCGGGCGTGCGCTGCTGCGCGAGAAGCGCGCCCGCTGGCGCGGCTGCTGGGAGGCCGCGACCGACGACCTCTCCGAGCGAGAGCTCGAGGCCGCCGGTGTCGTGATGCGGCGGCTGGCCAGGCTGCTCGACGGCCTCTGAGCCGGCGTGCGGCGCGCCGCCGGGCCGCAGCTCCGGGCGCCCGACCGGCGCCCGACCGTCAGCCGGCGCGCCCGGCCGCGGCGGCGTGCTCGAACACGGCCTCCAGCTCGCCGACGTGGTCGAGCACGACCTCCTTGGCGGCCCATCTGCGGCCGGCCGCCGACAGGCGCCGGCGCGCCTCCTCGTCGACGACCAGCGCATGCAGCGCGGAGGACCACTCGCCGTCGGCGACCAGCCGGCCGCCCTCGGCCTCGCCCATCCAGGCGTAGCCGCCGACCGGCGAGGCGAGCCACGGGATGCCGAGCGCCGCGTACTCCTTCAGCTTGACGTTCGAGCGCGTCTGGTTGAACGAGACGTCGGCGAGCGGCGCGATCGCGACGTCGCAGCGCGCCAGCTGGCCGGGCAGGTCGTCGTAGGCCTGCCAGTCGAGGAACTCGTAGCGCGGGCTCGAGATCCCGAGGTCGGTGCCGATCGCCAGCAGGCGCAGATGGAGATGGCGCTCGAGCAGGTTGACGAGCGCGTCGCGGATGCCGAGCCGGTCGAAGTCCCAGCGGTGCTCGGCCATCGCCGCCCACCCGACCGTGACGCCTCTGCCCGGCAGCGTGCGCGGGCGCGTGAAGGTCGGCGGCAGGAAGTTCTCGACGACCTGCACGTCGGCGGCGCCGGCGGCGCGATAGCGCTCGGCGAGCTCCTCGGTCGGCGCGACGACGACGTCGGCGAGCCGCACCATCGCGTGCTCGTCGGCGATCGCGCGCTGGCCGCCGAGCCCTCTCAGCGCGGCGGCGACCGGATGGCCGGAGGGCGCCGCGGTCAGGTCGAAGTCGTTGTCGTAGACGATCCCGACGCCCGCTTGGCGCAGCTGTCTCGCGAGCCGGCGCGCCGGCTGGTGCGAGAGGCGGAAGAAGTGGACGACGTCGACGTCGAGCAGGGGGCCCGGGTCGCCGACGGCGTTGCGCTCCTCGACGTGGACGCGATGGCCGTTGATCGCCAGCGCCTGCATCGGGATGAACGAGCGGTACAGCGAGCTGGGCGCCCCCTCAGGCACCAGCGAGACGATCTGCATCAATCGGAGCATGCCTGGGGCGCGCGAATTAAGCAAACGATCGCGGCGGACGGGCGTCCAATCCGCGCGGCGGCGCGGGCGGCACCGGCGGCACGGAGCGCCGCGCGCCGGCGCCGGCGGGCGCGTTGCCGCGGCCCGGTCCGCTCAGTCGTCGAGCCGCAGGCCGGCGAGGCTCTCGAGCACCTCGACGACCGCGGCGAAGTCCTGCTCGCCGAGGCCGCGGCCGACGCCGGCGCTCAGCAGCTCGCGCGCCTGCGCCGCGGCGGGGAACGGGACGCCGAGCTCGCGGGCGGCGTCGAGCGCGAGGCCGGCGTCCTTGAGCATGTGCTCGAGCTTGAACAGCGGCGCGAAGTCGTGGTCGAGCATCGGCTGCGCCTTCAGCTCGACCATCCGCGAGCCGCCGGCCGATCTCGGCAGCACCTCGACCATCCGCTCGAGGTCGACGCCGGCGCGCTTGCCGATCAGCAGCGCTTGCGCGAGCGCCGTCACGTTCGCGGCGGCGAGCGCGTTGCTCAGCACCTTGACGGTCTGGCCGTGGCCGACCGGTCCGACGTGGACGATCGTCTCGCCCATCGCGTCGAGCACCGGCCGCACGCGCTCGACGTCGGCCGGCTCGCCGCCGACCATGATCGTCAGCGTGCCGTCGGCGGCCTTCGGCGCGGAGCCGGTGACGGGCGCGTCGAGGAAGCGGGCGCCGTGCTGCGCCAGCCGCTCCGCGAGCGCCCGCGCCTCGGCCGGCGCGATCGTCGACATGTCGATGCAGTGGAGGCCCTCGCGCGCCGCCTCGGCGAGCCCGCCGGGGCCGAAGATCACCTGCTCGACCTGGGCGCCGTCGACGACGATCGTGACGACGACGTCGCAGCGGACCGCGACGTCGGCGGGCGTGTCGGCGACCTCGCCGCCGTGCTCGGCGGCCCACGCCTCGGCCGTCGCGCGGGTGCGGTTCCAGACGAGCACGGGATGGCCGGCGCGGCGGACGCACGCGGCCATCCGCGAACCCATGATCCCGAGGCCGATGAAGCCGACGTGCTCCATGGCGGTGGATCCTATCCCGTCGCCGCGCCGCGCAAAGACCTCGGATCCGGTGCGTCGGGGCTGGCGTAGGCTGGCCCCATGCGCATCCTGATCATCGGCACGGGCGGGGTCGGCGCCGCGGCGGCGGCGATCGCGCAGCGCCGCGGCTTCTTCTCCCACATGGTCCTCGCCGACGTCGACGGCGCGCGCGCCCAGACGGTCGCCGACCGGCTCGGCGAGCCCGATCGCTTCAGTGCCGCGCAGATCGACGCCTCCGACGAGGCGGCGCTCGTCGCGCTGATGCACGCGAGCAGAGCCGACGCCATCCTCAACGCCTGCGATCCGCGCTTCAACGAGCCGATCTTCAACGCCGCGCACACGGCGCGCGTCACCTATCTCGACATGGCGATGACGCTGTCGCGGCGCCATCCGACCCACCCCTACAGCGAGACGGGCGTGATGCTCGGCGACGCGCAGTTCGCCGCCGCGCCCGCGTGGGAGGAGGCGGGCCTGCTGGCGCTGGTCGGCATCGGCGTCGAGCCCGGCCTCTCCGACGTCTTCGCCAGATACGCCCAGGACCACCTCTTCTCCGAGATCGACGAGATCGGCGTCCGCGACGGCGCCGACCTCGTCGTCGAGGGCTACGAGTTCGCGCCGACCTTCTCGATCTGGACGACGATCGAGGAGTGCCTCAACCCACCGCTGATCTGGGAGCGCGAGCGCGGCTGGTTCACGACGCCGCCGTTCTCGGAGCCGGAGGTGTTCGACTTCCCCGCCGGGATCGGCCCGGTCGAGTGCGTCAACGTCGAGCACGAGGAGGTCGCGCTGATCCCGCGCTGGGTCCACTGCCGCCGCGTGACGTTCAAGTACGGCCTCGGACGCGAGTTCATCGACGTGCTGAGAACGCTCCACAAGCTCGGGCTCGACTCGACCGAGCCGGTGCGGGTGCGTGGCGTCGAGGTCGCCCCGCGCGACGTCGTCGCCGCGGCGCTGCCCGACCCGGCGACGCTCGGCGAGCGGATGACCGGCAAGACCTGCGCCGGCACGTGGGTGCGCGGGACCGGGAAGGACGGCAGACCGCGCGAGCTCTACCTCCACCACGTCGCCGACAACGAGACGACGATGCGCGAGTACGGCAGCCAGGCGGTCGTCTGGCAGACCGCGATCAACCCGGTCGTCGCGCTCGAGCTGCTCGCGAACGGGACCTGGAAGGGGACGGGCGTGCTCGGCCCGGAGGCGTTCGACGCCGCCCCCTTCCTCGACCTGCTGGCCGACTACGGCGCTCCCCACGGGGTCGAGGAGCGCGGACCGGGCGCGTAGGCCCGCCCCGCGCCGCGCGCCACGCCGCGCCGTTACCGCGTGCCGGTCGTGCCCGGCGGGCGGTGCGGCACCGCCTGGGCCGGCGGCGGCCCGCCGCCGGGATCGTCGCTCAGCGCGCGCGCCAGTCTCGTCAGCATCGCCGCCAGCTCCTCGTGCTGCGCGGGCGACCAGCCGTCGAGCAGCTCCTCCAGGCGGTCGCGGCGGGCGGCGAGGAGGCGGTCGCGGACGGCGACGCCTGCCGGCGTCAGCACGAACGGCACCTCGCCGGCGGCGGCCGCCTCCGGGCCGACGCCGTCGGGCGCCCAGCCGGGGTCGCCGGCGTCGGCGGCGAGCGGGCCGCCGCCGACGTCGCAGGCGTCGACCAGCCGCTCCATCACCAGCTCGCCGAGCGGGATTCTCAGCCGCGCTCGCGGGACGCCGGTCTGCTCCGAGAGCTCCTCCAGCGTCACCGGCGCCAGCTCGGAGACCCGCGCCAGCAGCCAGACGGCCGCGGGCGACAACTCGACGCCGGCCCGCGCCGCCAGCCGCTCGTAGATGCGGCGGCGCGTGTCGCGCCGCGCCAGCACGCTGACCGCGCGCGCGATCTCGTCGTAGGAGGCGTCGGGCTTCGGGACCGCGAAGCTCTCCCCCAGGCCGCTCGACTCGACCGTTCTGCGCAGCGGCACCTCGCGCAGCAGCCACGTCAGCGCGAAGGCGAGCAGCGCGATCGGCACGGCGATCCAGAAGACGGTCTGCAGCGCCTCCGCGTAGGCGTCGACGAAGCCGGTGCGGGCCGCGCCCGGCAGCTGCTGGATCGCGGCCGGGTCGACGCCGCCGCCGTGGCCGCCGCCGGCCCCGGCCAGCGCCGCGGGCAGCCCGCCGGGGAACTGGTCGGCGAGCGTGTCGGTCAGCCGGTTGGAGAAGATCGCGCCGAAGATCGCGACGCCGAAGGAGCCGCCGATCGAGCGGAAGAAGGTCGCGCCGGAGGTGGCGGTCCCGAGGTCTCTGTACTCGACGGCGTTCTGCACCGCGAGCACGAGCACCTGCATCGTCAGGCCGAGGCCGAGGCCCAGCACGAGCATCGACAGCGAGCGCTGCAGGGTGGTGGTCGCGGCGTCCATCTGCGCCAGCAGCGCGAAGCCGATCGCCATCGTGAACGTCCCGGCGATCGGGTAGCGCTTGTACCTGCCGGTGCGGGCGATGATCTGGCCGCTGGCGATCGAGGTCAGCAGGACGCCCGCCATGAGCGGCAGCAGCTGCAGGCCGGAGTCGGTCGCGCTCGCGCCGTTGACGACCTGCAGGAAGAGCGGCAGGAAGGTGATCGCGCCGAACATCCCGAAGCCGACGATGAAGCCGATCCCGCTCGTGACCGCGAAGACGCGGTTGGAGAACAGCCGCAGCGGCAGGATCGGCTCGGCGGCGCGCCGCTCGGCGAGCACGAACAGCGACGTCAGCACGACGCCGCCGGCCGCCAGCGCCAGCGACTGCGGCGAGCCCCACGGCTGCGTCGTGCCGCCAAGGCTGAGGAAGAGGATCAGGCAGCTGACGCCGGTCGCCATCAGCGCCGTCCCGAGCCAGTCGACCGCATGCTGTCTGCGGATGTCGCTGGCCGGCAGCACCGCGGCGATCACGACCAGCGCCACGGCCCCGATCGGCAGGTTGATGTAGAAGATCCACTCCCACGAGAGGTGCTCGACGAAGAAGCCGCCGAGCAGCGGCCCGGCGACCGACGCGACGCCGAAGACGGCGCCGAAGAAGCCCTGGTAGCGGCCGCGCTCGCGCGGGGAGACGACGTCGCCGATGATCGCCTGCGCGCCGACGATCAGGCCGCCGCCGCCGATCCCCTGCAGCGCGCGGAAGAGGATCAGCTCCAGCATCGACTGGCTCAGCCCGCACAGCGCCGAGCCGACGAGGAATATGACGATCGAGACCTGGAAGACGCGCTTGCGCCCGTACAGGTCGCCGAGCTTCCCGTACAGCGGCGTCGAGGCGGTCGAGGCGAGCAGGTAGGCGGTCGTCACCCACGAGATGTGCTCCAGCCCGCCGAGGTCGCCGACGATCGTCGGCAGCGCGGTGGCGACGATCGTCTGGTCCAGCGCGGCCAGCAGCATCGCGAGCATCAGCCCGCCGAAGATCGCCAGCACGCGGCCGTGGGAGACCTGCGGCGGCGCCTGCGCGCCCGCGCCGCCGCCCGACCCCGGCGCCATCTCGCTCGTGCTCATCGTCACGTTGGTACCCGTTCGCCACCGGTTGGCGTCCATCGCGACGGGTCGCCTCGCGCTACGACGCGTCGTTGAGCGACGACGGCTCGTAGACGGCCTTCATCGTGCGCACGAACCAGAGGCTCGCGAGCACCGTCCCGCCGCAGATGATCCACATCGCCTGGTAGCCCTCGGTCTCGTCGAAGGGACCGGCGAAGACGTCGACGGCGGCCCCGGTCAGCAGCGGGCCGAGCATCGTGCCGATCCCGCGGCTGAGGCTGTAGAAGCCGGTCAGCGCGCCGTGCGAGCCGCTCGGCATGTGCGGCATCAGCAGCGCGTAGGGCAGCGTCATCAGCGTGCCGCCGCCGAACGCCGCGACCGGCGCGATCAGCGCGAGCGGCAGCGTCTCCGTCGTCACCGCCGGCACCAGCAGGCCGAGCCCGTAGACGATCAGCGTGACCTGCAGCACGCGCAGCTGCCCGTAGCGGTCGGCGAGCATCCCGCTGACGACCGCCCCGCCGAGCACGAAGCAGGCGGCGCCGCCGACGATCAGCGCGGCGCTGCCGACCTCGATCCCGAGCCCGATCGTCACGTACAACAGCACGAAGGTCTTCAGCGCGCCGAGCGACGCCTCCCACAGCGCGTTGGCGGCGAGGTAGGCCTGCAGGCCGGGCCGCCCCTCCACCAGCATCCGCAGCTCGCGCACGGCGGCGCCGAGCGGCTTCGGGTGCTCGGGCTCCTGCCATCTGCGGCCGGGGGTGGGGACCATCCGGTGGATGAAGAGCACCATCACCGCCAGCGTCACGACCGCCGCGACGACGAACGGGACCCACGGCGAGAGGTCGAACAGCAGGCCGCCGGCGACGAGCGCAAGGCCGGTCGCCGCGCCGCGCCAGATCGCCTGGACGCTCTGCGAGCGTCCGGCGCGCTCGTCGGAGACGAGGTCGGGGTAGAGCGCGCGGTAGGGCTCGTACGCGACGAAGTAGGCGGCGAAGAAGATCAGCACCAGGCCGAGCGCGATCACCAGGCCGCCGGCGAAGCCGAGCAGCGCGAGCGCGACGACCAGCGGCGGCGTCGCGACGATCAGGAACGGCAGGCGCCCGCCGATCGGCGATCTCAGCTGGTCCGACCAGGTCCCGACGACGAGCGGGAGGACGAGCGCCAGCAGCCCCTCGCTGCCGATCAGGACGCCGACGACCAGCGAGCTGTCGGTGAACTCCTGCGCGACCAGCGGCAGGTACGTCGTGACGACCGTGATCGACAGCGCCAGCCCGAACGTCGGCAGCCCCAGCAGCCAGATCGCGCGCCGCTCTTGGTGAACCCGGTCGCGCTCCCGATCGGAGGGGTCCGGCGGCGGAGTCGGCGGCGGTGAGTCGGTCGCTGCCACGCTGCCGGTGGGTCTACCCTGCGATGAGGGCCTCGACGCGAAAGGATCGCCATGTCACTGGAGCAGCGCAGACTCGGAACGCAGGGGCTGGTCGTGTCCAAGGAGGGGCTCGGCTGCATGGGGATGTCGGCCTTCTACGGGGCGACCGACGAGGACGAGGGGATCGCGACGATCCACCGCGCGCTCGAGCTCGGCGTCGCCCTGCTCGACACCGCCGACATGTACGGTCCGCACACCAACGAGCGGCTGGTCGGCAGAGCGATCGCCGACCGCCGCGACCAGGTCGTGCTGGCGACGAAGTTCGGCAACGTCCTGCACGACGACGGCACGCGCACCGTCGAGGGCTCGCCCGACTACGTCCGCTCCGCCTGCGACGCGTCGCTGAGACGGCTCGGCGTCGACCACATCGACCTCTACTACCAGCACCGCGTCGACTTCGACACGCCGATCGAGGAGACGGTCGGCGCGATGGCCGAGCTGGTGGAGGCCGGCAAGGTCCGCTACCTCGGCCTCAGCGAGGCCTCCCCCGCGACGATCCGCCGCGCCCACGCCGTCCACCCGATCAGCGCGCTGCAGACCGAGTACTCGCTGTGGACACGCGACGTCGAGGCGGAGATCCTGCCGACGCTGCGCGAGCTGGGGATCGGCCTCGTCCCCTACTCCCCGCTCGGCCGCGGCTTCCTCACCGGCACGATCAGATCGCCGGCCGACCAGCTCGACGCCGGCGACTTCCGCCGCGCCAACCCGCGCTTCGCCGGCGAGGCGCTGGAGCGCAACCTCGCGCTCGTCGAGCGGATCCGCGCGATCGCCTCCGAGAAGCAGGTCACGCCCGGCCAGCTGGCGCTCGCGTGGGTGCTGGCGCAGGGCAAGGACGTCGTCCCGATCCCGGGCACGAAGCGGCGCAGATACCTGGAGGAGAACGTCGCCGCCGCGGCGATCTCGCTCAGCGCCGACGATCTCGCCCGCATCGACGCCGCGGCGCCCGTCGGCGCCGCCGCCGGCGAGCGCTACCCCGACATGTCGACGATCGACCGCTGAGGCGCGCGCCTCCCAGCAGCCCGCTTTCCGGTCACCGGTAACGTGAGGTCATGCGTGTGAAGGTCCGCCTCGGCGCTGGACTGGCCCGTCTCGCAGCGGCGCCGCTGCTCACGCTCGACCTCCCCGACGGCGCGACGGTCGCCGAGCTGCGGTCGCGGCTCGGCGCCGAGCAGCCGGAGCTGGCGCCGGCGCTCGCGTCGGCGCTGCCGGTGCGCGCCGGCAGCCACGTGACGGCCGCCGACGCGCTCGCCGACGGCGACGAGGTCGCTCTGCTGCTCCCCGTCTCAGGAGGCTGATCCAGATGGCTGTCGAACCCGCCACCGCCGCACCCCATCGCACCGTCTTCGTCGACACCTTCACCGACGGGCTGCTCGGCCCCGAGGTGCCGATGCTCGGCCCGGTCGCCGACGGCGGCCACATCGTCGTCAACACGGCGCCCGGCTGCTGGGGGCCGATGATCACGCCCGCGATCCGCGGCGGCCACGAGGTCGCGCGGCCGGTCGCGGTCGCCGGCGCCGAGGTCGGCGACGCGATCGCGATCCGCATCAAGGACATCTCCGTCACCTCGATCGCGACCTCCTCCGGCAACGACCAGGCGATGGAGGGCCGCTTCAACGGCGATCCGTACTGCGCCGCGGTCTGCCCCGGCTGCGGCGACGAGTGGCCAGCCACGCGCGTCGACGGGATCGGCGAGACGTCGGTCCGCTGCGCCAGATGCGGCGCCGACGCGACGCCGTTCACCTTCACCAACGGCTACACGATCGCGTTCGACGAGCAGCACACCGTCGGCGTGACGGTGCCGCGGGAGACGGCCGAGGGCTTCGCGCGCGACGCCGCCCGCGCCGCCGGACTCCCGGACGGCTCGCGGCAGAACCCGATCCTGACGTTCGCGCCCCACGACCTCGTCGCGCTCGCGACGCGCCTGCGCCCGTTCATGGGCCAGCTCGGCACGACGCCCTCGACGACGATCCCCGACTCGCACAACGCCGGCGACTTCGGCTCCTTCCTGATCGGCGCCCCGCACAGGTACGCGCTCAGCGCCGAGGAGCTGCAGCGCCACAAGACCGACGGCCACCTCGACGTCGACGCCGTGCGCGCCGGCGCGATCCTGATCTGCCCGGTGAAGGTGCCGGGCGGCGGCGTCTACATGGGCGACATGCACGCGCTCCAGGGCGACGGCGAGATCGCCGGCCACACCGCCGACGTCTCCGGCACCGTCACGCTCCAGGTCGAGGTGATCAAGGGGCTGGCGATCGACGGCCCGATCCTGCTGCCGGTCGCCGACGACCTGCCGTTCCTCGCCAAGCCGCTGACGGCGGAGGAGAAGGCGAAGGCGGCGGCGCTCGGCGCCCGCCACGGCGTGAGCGAGCTGGAGGCGTCGCTGCCGATCTCGGTGATCGGGACCGGCCCCGACCTCAACAGCGCGACCGACAACGGCCTCGCGCGCGCCGCCGAGCTGCTCGGCGCGACCGTCCCGGAGATCATGAACCGCGCGACGATCACCGGCGCGATCGAGATCGGCCGCCACCCGGGCGTCGTGCAGGTGACCTTCCGGGCGCCGGTCGCGGCGTTGGAGCAGCGCGGCCTGATCGCATACGCGGAGGAGCAGTACGGGGCGGCCTGACGGCCGCCCCGCGCCCCCGCCGCTCAGGCGAACTCGATCACGCTGCGGATGCCGTCCTGCGCGTGCATCAGGTCGAAGCCCTTGTTGACCTCGTCGAGCGTGATGCGGTGGGAGATGAAGGGGTCGACGTCGATCTCGCCGGCCATCCAGCGGTCGATCAGCTCCGGCACGTCTCTGCGGCCCTTCAGGCCGCCGAAGGAGGAGCCGGCGATGCGGCGTCCCTGGATCAGCCAGCGCGGGATCACCTCGAGGTGCTCGCCCTTTCCGGCGACGCCGGCGACCGTGCAGAGGCCCCAGCCCATCCGCGCCGCCTCGACCGCCTGTCTCATCACGCTGACGAGGCCGGTCGCCTCGAAGGTGTAGTCGGCGCCGAAGCCGTCGGTCATGTCGAGGATCCGCTGCACGGTGTCGTCGCCGCCGACGAGCAGGTCGGTCGCGCCCTGGCCTCTGGCCAGCTCGAGCCGCTCGGGCGAGAGGTCGACGCAGACGATCCGCTCCGCGCCGGCGAGCCGCGCGCCGGCGACCGCGCCGAGGCCGACCATGCCGGCGCCGAAGACCACCGCCGTCGAGCCGGGCTCGACCTGCGCCGTTCTGAGCGCCGCGCCGAGGCCGGTCGAGAGGCCGCAGGCGAACAGCGCCGCGCCCTCCAGCGGCGCCTCCGGGTCGATCTTCGCGAGCGCGATCTCCGGCATCACCGTGTACTCGGCGAAGGTGCTGGTGCCCATGAAGTGGCGCAGCTCCTCGCCGTCGCGCTTCAGCCGGGTCGTGCCGTCGGGCAGGTAGCCGGCGTTCTGCTGCGCGCGGATCTTCATGCAGAGGTTGGTCTTGTCGCTCTTGCAGTGGACGCACTCGCCGCACTGGGGCGAGAAGAGCGTCACGACGTGGTCTCCCGGTCTCACGAGCGTCACGTCGGCGCCGACCTTCTCCACGACGCCCGCGCCCTCGTGCCCGAGCACGCACGGCGCGTAGCCGGAGGGATCCGCGCCGGAGGCGGTGTACATGTCGGTGTGGCAGACGCCGCAGGCGACCAGCCGCACCAGCACCTCCTCCGGACCGGGCTCCGTCAGCTCGACCGTCTGCACCACGAGCGGCTTGCCGAACTCTTCCAGGACTGCTGCGCGAATCTCCATGGCGCTGGAGGCTAACGCGGCACGCTCAGCGTGTCCGCCCGCGCAGGCGCCGATGGCACGATCCCTGCCATGCCCGCCGCGCCCTCCGAGCATCGACTTTCCGCACGTCCTGAGCACGTGCGGAAAGCCAATGCGCCCGACTGCGCCGCCGCCGAGCTGGCAGATCGCCAGCACGGTGTGGTGAGCCGGCGGCAGCTCGTCGATGCGGGGCTGACGCCGACGATGATCCAGACGCGGTTGGCGCGCGGGCAGCTCGTGCCGCTCCACCGCGGCGTCTACGCGCTCGGCCACCGGCGGCTGGCGAGATTCGGCTTCTGGACGGCCGCCGTCCTCGCCGCCGGCCCCGACGCGGCCTTGAGCCACCGCGACGCGGCGGCGCTGCACGGCCTCCTCTCCTTGGAGCGGGCGCGGATCGACGTGACGAGCCCGCGGCGGATGGCGAGCACCGCCCGGATCGACGCGCACGACCGGCGCGCGCTGCCGGCGGACGAGCGGACCGCCATCGCCGGCATCCCGGTCACGACCGTCGAGCGGACGCTGGTCGACCTCGGCGAGGTCGTCCCGGCGCACCGCCTGCGCAAGGCGCTCGCCGAGGCGGAGCGGATGCGAGCCGCCGACGCGCACCGGCTCGCGGCAGCGATGGAGCGGACGCGCGGCCGGCGCGGCGGCGGCCACGCCGCGCTGACCGCGGCGCTCGCCGAGCTGCGCCGCCACGGCCCGCAGCGGACGCGCTCGGAGGCCGAGGACCTCTTCCTCGACCTCGTGATCGAGCACCGCCTCGCGCGGCCGCGGATGAACATGCTGGTCGACGGGGCCGAGGTCGACGCCGTGTGGCCCGCGCAGCGGGTCGCGGTCGAGGTCGACGGCGCGGCCTATCACTGGACCGATGACGCCCGCGAGCGCGACCGGCGCAAGTCCAACCGGCTCGCGGCCGCCGGCTGGCGCGTCCTCCGGTTCGACTGGTGGGAGGTCAGCGAACCGCCGCGCCGCGCCGCCGTCGCCGCGGCCCTCCGCGCCGCCGGAATCCCACACGAATGAGGCGCTTCGCGGCCGCATTGGCTTTCTGCACGTGCTCACGACATGCAGAAAGCCCATGCAGAACGAGGCGGGCGTGGTGGGCGCGCGGCGCGGGCGCGGCGGGCGAGGGGGCGCGCGGCGGCGGGCGCGCGCGGTGACGTCCGGTGGGGCGCTAACGCAAGTGACTTAAATGTCCTGCGGTATCATCGGCCGCGTGACGACCGACACCGACGCAGTCGACCGCGACCTGATCGAGCGCCTGCGCGCCCGGGGGCAGCGCGTCACCTCGCAGCGGCTGGTGATCAACCGGATGCTGCGCTCGCGCGACCAGCACGTCACGGCTGAGGAGGTCCTCGGCGCCGTCACCAAGACGCTTCCCGGCACCTCGCTGCCGACCGTCTACGCGACGCTGGAGCTGTTCGAGCAGCTCGGCATCGTGCGGCGGGTCAACTCCGGCGGCGGCGCGGTCCTGTTCGACTCGCGCACCGTCGATCACCACCACCTCATCTGCCGCTCGTGCGGCGCCGTGCAGGACCTCGACCACGAGGTGTCGCTCGACGGCGTGCTCGACGCGGCGCGCGAGACCGGCTTCGCGCCCGGCCGCGCGGCGATCGTCGTCGACGGCGTCTGCGCCAGCTGCGGCGGCGAGCCGTCGGCGAGCTGACCGCTCGCCCGCACGCCCGCTCCAGATCGGCCGCGACCGGTCGATCGCTTGCATGGGACCACGGGCCGGGCCGGATCGCGTAGCCTGGCGCGCAGCTTTTGGCGCGTTCCCGTGTTGAAGCATTCCGTGACCGTGAGACGTACATCGATTCTCGCCGGCCTCGCCGCCCTGCTGGTCTCCGCGGCGGTCGCCCCGGCGACCCACGCGAAGCCGATCCGCAGAGCCGGCTGGCTCAGAGGCGTCACCGTGACCGAGTACTACCCCGCGCCCGAGTGGTGGTTCATCGGCAAGAAGGTCAAGACGCCCGGCCTCTCGCGGCTGTCGCGGATCGACTGGCTGTACTCGTCGAAGGGGATGTCGATGGAGGGCGACGGGATCGGCCTCGACGGCAACCGCTACCACATCGCAGGCCTCGGCAACGGCGGCTGGGTGAACGAGCGCGGCCGGCCGAGCATCCCGACCGCCAAGGGCTGGCGCGGCGGGAGCCCGTTCTGGCGGGCCGGCGGCTACTGGACCGCGCGCAACCGCTCGGTCACCTTCCCGCTCGACGGCGGCGGCTGGTCCAACGGCCGCGGCGTCAGATACCGCCCGCTGCCAGGCGTCAGCTTCGGCACCGGCCCGTCGCGGCCGCTGAAGTACTACCGCTCGGTCGCCGTCGATCCCGACCTGATCCCGATGGGCAGCAAGGTCTACATCGCCGCGTACCGCACCAGCGCGGGCGGCGGCTGGTTCAGCGCCGACGACGTCGGCGGCGCGATCATCGGCCGCCACGTCGACGTCTACCGCACGCCGCCGGCGAGCAAGGAGATCGGCGGCGGATACCTGAAGAACCAGCGGATCTACGTCCAGCCGCCGGGCGCGAAGGCAGCCCGCAACGCCCCGCCGAGGGCGAAGCCGAACCGCTCGGCGACCCCGAGCGTCCCGGTGCCGCAGCCGCCGGCGACCCTGTCGGACCCGTCGGGCGGCGCGAAGGCGCCGGAGGCGCCTCCGATCGCCGCCGCGCGGGCCCGCTCCACCCCCGCGTGACGCGCCGCCGAGCCGGCGCCGCCCACTAGACTGGACGGCATATGGCGAAGCAGCAGAAGCAGCGTCCGATGAGAATGGAGCAGCGCGGCTCGCTCGAGGCGATGCAGCGGCTCGAGGGCCGCAGCGACGAGGATCTCGCGGCCGAGACGAAGTTCAAGGCGGCCGCGTACGCGATCCTTGGCGCCCGCGCGGCGGAGCGCTACGACGCGAAGGCGACCCGCGCCTGGTACTCCAGAGCGATAGCGGCCGCGCGGCCGCAGGAGCGGCTGCAGCTGCGTCGCATGGCCGACGCCTCGATCGCGCTCGCCGAGCGCCGCGCCGGCGACCTCAAGGATGCCGTCGAGAAGCTCGGCCAGAGACCGCCGAGCAACCGCCAGCTGCTGATCCTCCAGTTCATGGGCCTGCTCGCGCCGCCGCCCGGGTCGAGCATCCTGATCCGCCTGCGCGGCTACGCGATCATCATCGGCCTCTTCGTCGTGCTGCTGGCGATCGGCTTCGGCCTCGCCAAGCTCGTCGCGCTCCCGTTCGGCGGCGTCGGCACGATCGGCGGCTTCCTGCTCGGCATCGTCCTGATCATCGTGATCCTCGGCGTGATGGCGCTGCTCGGACGACGGCGGCAGGCGCGCGCACGCGCGAAGGCCGCCGGCTGACGACGGAGGCGCTCGCACGATGTGCGGACGCTTCACGCTGGCGACGACGACGGCCGACGAGCTGCGGGACCGCTTCCCGCTCGGCGAGTCGGCCGTCGAGATCAGACAGCGCTTCAACGTCGCGCCCGGCGACCAGGTCGTCACGGTCGGCGTGCGCGACGGCGCGCCGACCGGCCGCATGCTCAGATGGGGCCTGGTGCCGCCGTGGGCGAGAGATCCGTCGATCGGCTACCGGCTGATCAACGCGAGAGCGGAGACGGTCGCCGAGAAGCCGGCCTTCCGCACCTCGTTCGCCAGACGGCGCTGCCTGATCCTCGCCGACGGCTTCTACGAGTGGGAGAGAGCCGGCAGAGCGAAGCAGCCGTTCCACATCACGCGCGAGGACGGCGCCCCGTTCGCCTTCGCCGGTCTGTGGACCGGCTGGAAGGACCCGACGATCGAGGACGAGGACGCCGCCTGGCTGCGCACCTGCACGATCGTCACGACGCACGCGAACGACAAGATCGCCGGGATCCATCCGCGCATGCCGGTGATCCTCGCGCCGGGCGACGAGCAGACCTGGCTCGACCCGGAGACCCCGGTCGAGCGGCTCCACCAGCTGCTGGCGCCGCTGCCGGCCGCCGAGACGCACGCCCGCGCCGTCTCCAGAGCGGTCAACGACGCCCGCTACGACGGGCCGCACTGCCTCGACGAGGCCGAGCCCGACGACCTCGCCGCCTTCGCCGCGGCCGTCAACGCCGCGCAGGCGCCGGCGGCGCCGAGACAGGACGGGCTCTTCTAGGCGCCCGCGGCGCGGCGGGCCTCGACGTGGGCCGCCGACTCGAAGGTGTCGTCGAGCGGCTCCAGCGGCTCGTCGCGGCCGAGCGCTCTGGCGATCAGCCAGTCGGCCAGCCAGGCGTTCTTCGGCAGCAGCGGGCCGTGCAGGTAGGTGCCGATCACGTTGCCGCGGCGGACGCCCTCGAACCCGCTTCTGCCGTCGTTGCCGTGGCCTCTGAGGACGCGGCCGAGTGGCTGCTCGCCGGGCCCGAGATGGGTGCGGCCGCCGTGGTTCTCGAAGCCTGCGAGCACTCTCGGCCCGTCGCCGAGGTCGACCTCGATCGCGACGTTGCCGATCAGCCGCGGGCCGTCGCTGCGGACGGTCTCCAGGTCGACGAGGCCGACGCCCGGCAGCGTCTCCTCTCCGAGCTCGTAGGAGTGGCCGAGCAGCTGGTAGCCGCCGCAGACGGCGAGCAGCGCGGCGCCGCGCGCGACGGCGGCGTGGATCCCGTCCCGCTTCACCTGCGCGAGGTCGAGCGCGCACAGCTTCTGGTCGCGGTCCTGACCGCCGCCGATGTAGAAGAGGTCGCACTCCTCCCCCGCCCGGCCGAGCTCCTCCCCCAACCCGACCGGCACCAGCTCGAAGCCGATCCCGCGCCACTCGCAGCGCCGGCGCAGCAGCAGCAGGTTGCCGCGGTCGGCGTAGATGTTCATCAGGTCGGGATAGAGCGCGCAGACGCGCAGGGTGGCGGCCGGCTCGCTCACGGTGGTCTGGGGCGCGGGGGCTGGTTCGCTCATCTCAGGCACGGAGCAGGACGACCTCGCTGCCGACGTGCTCCTCGGTCGCGCCGATCCGCCCGCGGCCCGCGTCGCGCAGACCGGCGGCGGCCGCCTCGGCGGCGAGCGCGTCCCCGTCGAGGGTATCGAGGTGGATCGCGTCGCCCTCCGCGCTGCGGCGGCCGCTCGGCGATACGACCTGGCGGATCCGCTCGATCGTGATCCCCGCGGGCCCCGGCCGCACCGCGACCGGCTGGCTGACGTAGACCCACCCGTCGCGCTCGACGATGTCGGGGAGCGGCGGCTCGGTGTGCTCGGCGTCGAAGCCCTCCAGCGCGTCGGCGAGCGCGCAGGCGAGCAGGCCGCCCGGCGCCAGGCAGGCCTTGACGCTGCGCAGGAAGCCCGCGCGGCCGTCGCGGCCGCCGAGCAGCTGGACGGTCTGCATCGGCGCGACCACGAGCGGGAAGGCGCGGCCGGGGAAGGCGAAGTCGCGCGCGTCGGCGGCGACCGTCTCGATCCGCTCGGCGATCGCGGCGCCGGCCCGCTCCGCCCGCCCGCGCAGCTCCTCGAGGAAGCGCGGCTCGAGGTCGAGCGCGACGACGCGGCGGCCGGCGCGCGCGAGGTCGAGCGCGACGCGGCCGGTGCCGGCGCCGAGGTCGAGCACCGGGTCGCCCTCGGCCGCCGCCAGCTCGCGCCACAGCGCCAGGTCGGCGTCGTAGCTCCCGCACTCGAGGTCGTGCCAGAGCACCGGGCCGGCGGCGCAGCCGGGCTCGTCGTGGGCGTCGGCGGCGGTCACTGCCAGTACTCCGGCGCCAGCCCGCGTCTGGCGAGCAGCTCGCGCAGCGCCAGCAGCGCGGTGTAGGTGGGCAGCGCGAACAGCGTGCCGTCGCCGTCGGCGCGGGCGGCGTCGAGCGCCCGCTCCAGCTCCGGCACGACGACGAGCCGCTCGGGGTCGACGCCGGCGTACTTGAGCCGCAGCGCCAGCTCGGCTGCGCGCGTGCCCGCGCAGGTGACGCGCCGCACGCGCCCGGCGAGCAGCTCGAAGTCGGCGTCCCACACCCACGAGACGTCGCGACCGTCGGCGACGTTGTCGTTCAGGACGGCGAGCACGTCGACCTGCTCGGGCTCGAGCGCGAGCGTCCGCAGCACCTCGTTGGCGCCGGCCGGGTTCTTGATCAGCAGGATCGACAGGTCGCGCTCGCCGAGCGAGATCGTCTCGGCGCGGCCGAAGGCGGCGGCGACCTGCTCCAGGCCGGCGACGATCTCCGCGAACGGGACGCCGAGCGCATGGCAGAGCGCCGCGGCGCCGAGCGCGTTGTAGACGTTGTAGAGGCCAGGCAGCGGCAGCTCGACCGTCGCCACCTGCTCCCCGCCGCCGTTCCCGTCGTCGGCGATCCGCAGCGCGAAGGCGGCGCCACGCGTGCCGCGCAGCTCGACCCGCTCGGCGACGACGGCAGGGCGCGGGCGGCGCTGGCCGCACCGCGGGCAGTGGTAGTGGCCGAGGTGGCCGAGGTAGACCGCGTCGTACTCGTAGGCGTGACCGCATCTGCGGCAGTGCTTGGAGTCGGAGGCGTGCTGCATCTCCGGCAGCGCCATCGCGTCGTCCTCGACGCCGAAGAAGACGACCCGCGGCTGCTCGCGGCCGAGGTCGGCGACGAGCGGGTCGTCGGCGTTCAGCACCAGCTGCGTCGCGGCGCCGTGGCGGGCGACGATCTCGGCCCAGCGGTCGGCGATCGTCTCCAGCTCGCCGTAGCGGTCGAGCTGGTCGCGGAAGAGGTTGCCGAGCAGCAGCTTGCGCGGCTTCAGCTCCTCGACCAGCTGCCCGAGCCAGAACTCGTCGACCTCGAACAGGCCAAGCTGGCCGTCGATCCCGCCGCCTCTCGCGGCGCCGAGCAGCGTCGAGGCGATCCCGCCGGCCATGTTCGCGCCGGCGCGGTTGTGGACGAGCCGCGTGCCGCGCCGCTCGAGGATCGAGGCGACCATCGCGGCGGTCGTCGTCTTGCCGTTGGTGGCGCTGATCGCGACCGATCCCTGCGGCAGGCGGCCGGCGAGCGCGCCGATCGCGTGCGGCTCCAGGCGCATCAGCACCTTGCCCGGCAGGCTGGTGCCGCCGCCGCGGCCGGCGCGGCGCGCGACCGTCCCCACGGCGCGGGCGACGGCGATCTTCGCTCCGAGCGTCCGGCCCGCCATCACGGGACGAGCATGCGCACGGCACCCGGGACCGTGCGGACCGTCGCTGGCAGCTCACCGATCGGATCGCCGTCGGCGTAGAGGGTGAAGGGGCGGTCGCAGCTGATCGTGACCTCGCGGCCGCGGCGCACGTCGACCTCCGGGTTGCGGACGTGCGTGCCGCGGAAGACCTTCGGAAGCTGGGAGACGAAGCGGGCGCGGGAGACGTGCGTGATCGTCACGACGTCGAAGAGGCCGTCGTCGAGCTGCGCGTCCGGTGCGAGGTACATCCCTCCACCGTACGCGGAGCCGTTCGCGCAGGCGACGTTGTAGCCGGTGAACGTTCGCGCGGCGCCGTCGATCTCGACCTCGAAGCTCGCCGCTCTCCACGTCGCGAGCGCGCGCAGCGCCGCGTAGGCGTAGGCCGGCGCGCCCGGGATCCTGGTCGCGTTCGCGATCCGGTTGGCGTCGGAGTCGAAGCCGCAGCTGGCGATCCCGACGAAGCGCTTGTCGCCGACGGCGCCGAGGTCGATCCGCCGCTCGCGCGGATGCTCGAAGACGGTGCAGGCGGCGACCGGCGAATGCGGGATCTTCAGTGCGCGGGCGAAGTCGTTGCCGCGGCCGCCCGGGAGGACGGCGAGCAGGCCGTCGCTGCCGTCGAGCGCCCCCGCGACGGCGCCGACGATCCCGTCGCCGCCGAAGGCGCAGGCGACCTCGCCGGCCTGCGCCGCGGCGAGCGCCAGCTCGCGGGCGTGGTCGAGGTCGCGCGTGCGCTCGACGTGGTAGCCGATCCGGTGCGCGCGCAGCCATCTCTCGACGCCCGGCAGCAGGCGCAGCAGACGGCCTCCGCCGGCCGACGGGTTGACGATCAGGGCGACGTCCCGGTCCATCTCGACGCGGAACCCTACCCGGCGGCGCGGTTCCACTCGGCTGGGGGCAGCGGCGGGACCGGCGGCCCGGGGGTCGGCGGGAGGATCGTCGGCGGGCCGTCGCCGAGCACGAGCGCGGCGAGGTCGGCGGCGATCGCGACCGGCGCGGGGTCGGCGGCGTCTGCCTGCGCGCGTGTCGTCGCGCCGCTGAGCACGATCGCGCCGTCGAGTCCGGCGGCGTGGGCGCCGGCGAGGTCGGCGTCGAGCCGGTCGCCGACGACGAGCGTCGTGTCCGGCTCGGCCCCGAGCCGGTCGAGCGCGGTGCGGAAGATCTCCGGCTCGGGCTTGCCGACGGCGCGCGCCTTCCGCTCGGCGGCGTGCTCGAGCGCGGCGACCAGCGCGCCGGTGCCGGGCCACATGCCGTCGGGCATCGGGAAGGTGCGGTCGCGGCCGGCGGCGACGAAGTCGGCGCCGCCGATCAGCGCCTGCGTCGCGATGCGCAGCTCGTCGAAGCGGAGGTCGTCGTGGCCGGCGGCGACGACGACCTCGGCGTGCGGCGCGTGCGGCGTGCCGTTGACGACGCGCAGGCCGGCGTCGGCGACGTGACGGTGGATCGCGGCGGTGCCGATCACGTATGCGGTCGAGCGGCGCGCGCCGTGGGTCTCGGCGAGGTGGTGCTGGAGCGCGCCGCCGACGGTGACGACCTCCTCCAGCGAGGCGCGGAAGCCGAGCGACCACAGCTTGCGGACGTACTCCTCGGCGGTCGAGCGGGTGTCGTTGGTGACGAACGCGACGCGCTTGCCGGCGGCCCGCAGCGCCTCCAGCGCGCGCGGCGCCTCACGCGTCGGCGCTCCGCCGACCCAGAGGCAGCCGTCGAGGTCGAGCAGGAGGTGGTCGTAGGCCCGCAGCAGCGGGGTGAGGGTCTGCGAGAGCGGTGACACGGCGGCTCCCATTATCCTGCCCTGCCGTGCGACGCTCCTTCTCCCTCCCCCTCGCCGGCGTCGTGGTGGCGCTGCTCGCCGCCGGATGCGGCTCCGACGACGACGCGACGACGACCCCGACCGCGGTCGGCTGCGTGAGAGTCGCCGCCCCGGGCGCCAAGACCGAGCAGGCGGCGAGAAAGCCGTCGCAACCGCTGACCCCGGGGGTCGAGTGGAAGGCGGTCGTCTCGACCAACTGCGGCTCGTTCACGATCGCGCTCGACACGGAGCACTCGCCGCGCACGACCGCGTCGTTCGCGACCCTCGCGAGAAGAGGGTTCTACGACGATCTCAGCTTCCACCGGATCGCCCCCGGCTTCGTGATCCAGGGCGGCGATCCGCTCGGCAACGGGACCGGCGGCCCCGGCTACACGATCACCGAGAAGCCGCCGAGATCGGCGAGATACACGCACGGCGTCGTCGCGATGGCGAAGACGGCGACCGAGCCGGACGGGACCTCGGGCAGCCAGTTCTTCATCGTCACCGGCGAGGACGCCCAGCTGCCGCCGCAGTACGCGGTGCTCGGCAGAGTCGTCTCCGGCCTCGACGTCGTCGACATGATCGACCAGCTGCCGCTGAAGGAGACCGACCCGCAGGGCTCCGAGCCGGTCGATCCGGTCGTGATCGAGCGCGTCTCGATCATGGAAGGCTGAGCGGCAGCCACGGCGCCTCGCGCAGACGGCTGAGCAGGCCTCTCGGGGCCTGGCGCGGACCGCTGCGCGAGCGCCCCGACGCCTGGCGTGGACCGCTGCGCGCCGCCGGGGCCCGGCGTGGAGCGCGGCGCGCCGCCGGGCCTGGCGTGGCGGCGCCGTCGCGGCCGCACGACACGCACCCCCTTCTCCGTCGTGTCATGTCATGACATCGACGGGGACGTCATGTCATGACAGCCCCGCACGAGGGTCGCAGCACGCCCCGCGGGGCGGCGCGGCACGCCCGCGACGGCACCGCGGAACGCCGCACGCGGGCAGTTCGACATGCGCGGCACGCGGGGAGCGCGGCACGCCCCCTGGGGGCAGTTCGACATGCGCGGCACGCCCCTGGGGGCAGCTCGGCACGCCCCTGAGGGCAGCTCGGCACGCCCCGCGAGCAGCGGCGTTGCCCAGCCTGCGCCGCCCGGCTCATGCGCGCGGGCGGCGCTGTGGGTCCTCAGCGCCGCAGCAATGGCTTGGCGACGATCCGCGTCCTGTTGCGGGCGCCGTCGGTCGCGGTGACCGTCAGCGTGACCCGGAGCGATCGCGCCCGCGCCAGCTTCCGTCTCACCGCCGGGCGGAGCTTGAGGCGCACCGTCCCGGTCTTGCGTGCGGCCAGTCTGCGGATCCCTGCCGAGGAGAGTCGGAACGTCCCCCGGCGCGCTCTCGTCAGCCCCAGCCTGCGCGCCGTCGCCGCGGGCAGCGTCACCGTCGCGGCCACCCGCGTCGCCTCGTCGAAGCGGACCTTCACCGGCATCCCGGCGCGGCTGCGCAGCGCCGTCAGCGCCTTGCGCTTGGGCGGAGCCGGCTTCAGCAACGACCGCGGCTTGCGCGTGTCGGCTCTCGGCCGCGGTCTGGGCTCGGGCTCGAGCTCCAGCTCCGGCTGTCTCGGCTGCTCCTCCGGTCTTCTCGGCTCCTCGGGTCTTCTCGGCTCCTCGGGCTCTCTCTCGACGCTCGCCGTGCCGTGGATGCCGAACTCGGCGAGGTCCATGAATCTCTCGCCGGCGTCGCCCGGGTTGCTGCGCTGCGGGCTCAGCATCGTGATGCGGACGTATCTGACCGCGGCGGTCGTGCCGGCCGCCGGCGTCAGGGTGTGCAGTCTGTGGTTGGGCCGGTCGGCGCGGTGGAACGTGCCGGTCACCGAGGTTCTGAACTGCCGCGTGTCGTCCGCGGTCTCGATCCGGAACGAGCCGAGCGACGCCGTGTCGTCGTCGCCGCAGATCGCGCCCGGGTCGAGCTGGAACGTGCCGACGTCGACCGCCCGCGGGAGCATCAGCTCGATCGTGCGCGGCCCGGGCGCCGAGTCTGGGAACTCGTCGTCGTCGTCGCTGACGACCCCATCCCACTGCGGCGAGTAGCTGGCCCAGCCGTTGTGGAGCGTCCCGTCGATCGCGTTCTCCGCCGCGCACGGCTGGCCGAAGTCGGGGTCGACGCCGGCGAGCACCGCGGTGCCGCCCGACGCGAGCGCCCAGTTGCGGCGCAGTTGGACATCGCGGGTCGACGAGCCGTCGCCGGCGACGGTGAACGGCCTGGTGTCGGCGATGTCGTAGCCGGCGAGCGTGACGCGCAGCCGCGGGTAGGTCGTGCCGGCTCTCGCGGTCAGCGACCAGCTGCCGTCGGCGCCGGTGGTCACCTCCGGCGCGCCCGGCCCGGGCAGCGCGACCGTCGCGCCGGCCAGCGGCGCCCCGGTCTGCTCGTCCGTCACGGTCCCGCGCAGCGTCACCGACGCGCCGGCCGGCGGCTCCAGCTCGAAATCGGCCAGCGGCGCGGGGTCGGCGGCGTCGCTCGTCGCCGCGAAATAGCCCATTCCGCGTCTCGCGAACACCTGCCAGATCAGGTCGCGGTCGACGCGTGCGTTCATCGTCGCGTCGTATCTGAGGATCGCGTCGCGGGCGTCGAGGAAGGTCGGCTCGGCGGGCGTGATGCGCATCCCCTCGGTGACCAGCTCGCGGGCGCGTCGGACCCCGTCGACGTCACCGTGGCGTCTGATCAGCTCCGTGCGCAGGTCCCACAGCGTCTGCGACCAGATCTCGCCGTCGGCGTGTACCTGCGCGCCGAGCGCCTCGCCATCCTGCACGGACCGCCACACGCTGCCGTAGTCGGCATAGGTGAATCCGCCTCGGGCGCATCGGGGCGCGGTCGAGCCGACCGGGCAGTCGAGCGCCGAGTAGCGCAGCGTGCTCTCGCCCGCCCCGAGATAGGCGGCGAGCACCACCTCGCCGTCGACCTCGGGATCATCGGCCTGCAGTCGCGCCTCGGGGTCGTCCCCGACGAGGAAGTCCATCGCGTACCAGTCGCTCCATGCCTCGCCCATCGCGCCGCCCTGCGGGCTCGTCAGCGCTCCTTCGCGGGTCGCGGTGTCGATCACGAGGCGGTTCGAGAGGCCGTGGGCGTACTCGTGGTAGACAACCGAGGCGTCGTCGCCGGCGTTGGCCGCGACGGGGCTGTCGAACAGATACAGCTGCATCACGGGCGACTCGCCGTCGGGCGGTGTCGACATGTTCGCGTTGTTGCGGTGGTATCTGTCGGGCACCCCGCCGTCGGTCACGGCGCCGTCGCTGGTCTCGACGAAGACGCCGTCGCCCCTTCCGGCGTCGTCCCAGCGGAAGTTGCCCGATGCCTCGTCGAACCCGATCGGCTGCTCGCGCAGGTGCTCGGCGAAGGTGTTGACGAACCAGAACGCCTGCACCGCATTCTGCTCGCGATTGGCGATGACGCTGTCGGCGTCGCCCAGTCTCCACGCGCACGGGAACGCCGGCAGGCATCTCGGGTCGCCGGCCGCCTCGAAGGTATACGCCCATGCCGGGTCCGCCGGCGTGCCCGTGTTCGACTCGACCTGGTCCGCTGGCTCGGGCAGGTCGTCGTCGCCGTACGGCGAGTCGTCGTCGTGGACGTCCGAGTAGACCCACGCGTTGTTCCCCAGCAGCATCGACCCGTCGTAGACCCAGTCGCCCCCGAACGGCTGCGGTCTCTGGATGTGGCCGTCGTTGCCGGAGATCGCAGGCGAGGGGCTGTAACTCCAGACGTCGCCGCTCGCCGCCCAGCGCACCATGTTGTCGCGCTTCAGGACCTCACCGTCCGCCGCGTCGATCAGGTAGCTGTAGACGTGCGTGCTGTCGACGCGCACGCGAACGTGCCAGGCGAGGCGGTTCCCGCCGACGGCCGGGTGGATGACGAGGCTCGCGATCGAGTCGTCGGCAAACCGGGTCGTCCGGCGCGCGCCGCCGTCGCTGCGGGTGACCGACGGCGTGGCAGCGGTCGCGCCGGCGTCGGCGCGGGCGCGTCCGAGCGCCGCGCTGGCGGAGAGCGACGGCGTGACGCGCTCCACCGAGGCGTCGGCGAGCGGCGGGCCCTGCACGTCGATCAGACGCCCGTCCGGCGCGACGTGCGCGCGCAGCCCAGCGCCGGTCACCGGGATCCCGCGGTGTCGTTGGGTCCACCGCAGGACGCGGATGCCCGCGGGCGTGATCGAGTCGTCAGGCGCTCCGAGCGCGGCGATGTCGTCGTCGGCGAGGCCGAACAGTCCGCGCCGCTCCCGGACCCAGTTCAGCGCGATCTCGACTGGCGGTGCGCTGCTGCGCCCGGTCAGCGCGCCGTCGGTCCGGCCGATGACGCGCGGCGTGCGCGTCACCGGGTCGAGCTCGACCACCGCGTGGCGGCCGAGCGACCGCGCGACCGATCTCGCCGCCCGCTCGCGCACGGCCGGGGTCGGAGCCGGCGCGGCGACCGCGCTGTCGCGCGCGTCGAACGTGGGGCGCCCCTCCCGCTGCTGCGGCGCCCCGATCGCGCCCGCGGTCGCGGGCAGGAGCGCCGCGGCGGCGACGCCGGCCAGCGACGCGGCGAGCAGGGGCGAGCCGGTGCTGAGGGCGCGGCGAAGCGGTGGCACGAGGGGGGACTTCCTTGTCTGACGGCGGGACGAGGGCGCTTTGCCGACAGGATCGGCAGGGGCTGCCCGTGCTGTAGCGATCGGATCATCGCGTGTCAGCCGGACGACGCCTGGCGCGCGGGCGATCGTTCGCGTGCTGACGTCCGAGCGGAGACTAGACTGTGTCGTTCCCTTCCACAGGGACTGCTCTGTGAACAGCGAGAACACCGCCCAGACTGAGGGGCCGTCGGGCTACCCGACAGCCGCCCCGCTGGAGTTCCGTCACGTCGGCAAGCGCTACCCGGGCGCCTCCAGAGCCGCGATCGAGGATCTCTCGTTCGCGGTCCCCGCCGGGGAGATCTGCGTCCTCGTCGGCCCGTCCGGCTGCGGCAAGACGACCGCGATGCGGCTCGTCAACCGCATGATCGACCTGACCTCCGGCGACATCCTGCTCGACGGCGTCAGCGTCGCCGCGCGCAAGCCCGCCGAGCTGCGGCGCGAGATCGGCTACGTGATCCAGCAGATCGGCCTCTTCCCCCACCAGACGATCGCGCAGAACATCGCGACCGTGCCGAAGCTGCTCGGCTGGGACAGGCAGCGGACCGCCGCGCGGATCGACGAGCTGCTGGAGCTGGTCGGGCTCCCGGCGGAGATGGGCGCCCGCTACCCGGGCGAGCTGTCCGGCGGTCAGCGCCAGCGCGTCGGCGTCGCCCGCGCGCTCGCCGCCGACCCGCCGCTGATGCTGATGGACGAGCCGTTCGGCGCGATCGACCCGATCAACCGCGAACGGCTCCAGAACGAGTTCCTGCGCCTCCAGCGCGAGATCCGCAAGACGATCGTCTTCGTCACCCACGACATCGACGAGGCGATCAAGATGGGCGATCGGATCGCCGTCATGCGCGAGGGCGGCCGGCTCGCCCAGTACGCGACCCCCGACGAGCTGCTCGCCGAGCCGGCGGACGAGTTCGTCGCCTCGTTCGTCGGCGCCGACCGCGGCCTCAAGCGGCTGACGCTCAGCAGACTCGACGACATATCCCTGATCGACGGCGCCGCCGCCCACGTCGGCGACGACGCCGACGCCGCGCGGGCGCTCGCCGACCGCCAGCAGACCGACGAGCTGGTCGTCGTCGACGGCGGCGAGGTGCCGATCGGCCGGCTGCCGGTCGAGCGCCTCAACGGCCAGCCGGTCTCGCAGACCGACGTCGAGCCGCTCGTCGCGACCGCCCGCCGCGAGACCTCCCTGCGCGACGCGCTCTCGCTCGTCGTCGCCGACGGCAACCGCCCGCTCGTCGTCGTCGAGGACGACGGCCGCCTCGCCGGCCTCGTCTCGCTCGAGCTGATCAGCGACGCCCTCCGCCCGCCGGGGTGACGAGCGCCGTGTCACTCGCGCTCTCAGCGCCCTTCGCCCAGGCCGAGCCGGTCATCCCGGAGTTCGGCAGAGGCAGCTCCTGCGTGCGCGACAACGGCCTCTTCTGCTGGAGCTGGGTGCAGGACAACTGGTCGGGCACGCTCCAGCCGGCGCTGCTGGAGCACATCGCGCTGACGCTGATCGCGGTGCTGATCGGCTCCGCGATCGCCTTCACGCTCGCGCTCGCCGCCCACAAGCGCGGCTGGCTGGCGACGCCGGTCGTCGTCGCCACCGGATTCCTCTACACGATCCCGAGCCTCGCGCTCTTCCAGCTGCTCGTGCCGATCACGGGCCTGACGCGCACCACCGCCGAGATCGCGCTCGTCTCCTACACGCTGCTGATCCTCTTCCGCAACATGCTCGCCGGCCTCTCCGGCGTGCCGGCCGAGGTCAGAGACGCCGCGATCGGGATGGGCATGACGCCCCGCCAGCTGCTGTGGAAGGTCGAGCTGCCGTTGGCGCTGCCGGCGATCGTCGCCGGCCTGCGGATCGCGACCGTGACCGTCATCAGCCTCGCGACCGTCGCCGTCTTCGTCATCAACGAGGGCCTCGGCGCGCCGATCTACAGCGCGCTGCAGCAGACCTTCAAGACCGAGCTGATCGCCGCCGGCGCGCTGTGCGTCGCGCTCGCGCTGGTCGCCGACGCGCTGCTGGTGTTGCTGCAGCGCGCCCTCTCCCCCTGGACCCGGACGGCGCGCTCGTGAACGACTTCCTCGACGCCTTCCAGTTCATCGGCGACAACGCCTCGCTGCTGTGGCAGCTGACGCTCGACCACCTCGCGCTGACCGGCGCGGCGATGGGGATCGCGCTCGTGATCGCGATCCCGCTCGGCGTCTGGCTCGGCCATCTGCACCGCGGCTCGTTCGCCGCGATCAACATCTCCAACGTCGGCCGCGCGCTGCCGAGCCTCGCGCTGATCTCGATCGGCGTCGCGCTGCTCGGGATCGGCTTCGTCAACGTGATGGTCGCGCTCGTCGTGCTGGCCGTGCCGCCGATGCTGACGAACGCCTACGTGGCGGTCGACGGCGTCGACCGCGACGCCGTCGAGGCGGCGCGCGGGATGGGCATGACGCCGATGGAGGTGCTGATGCGGGTCGAGCTGCCGCTCGCCCTGCCGCTGATCTTCGCGGGCATCCGCACGGCCGTGGTCTACGTGATCGCGACCGCGACGCTCGGGTCGGTCGCCGGGGCCAGCAGCCTCGGCGACATCATCGTCGACCAGGCGACGTACCGCCTGCCCGGGGTGCTCGGCGCCGCGATCTGCGTCGCCGCGCTCGCCCTGGTCGCCGAGCTGCTGTTCGCCGGGCTCCAGCGGGCGGTCACGCCGCGCGGGCTGCGCGAGCGCCACCGCGCCGGAGCGGCCGTCGGGCCGGCGACGACGACGGAGACGTAGTGCTGGCTGCGATCGCAGCGAGGTGCCGGACGGCACGAGGAGGAACGTCCGGTTCCTGGGAGAGGGGGACGCTGGTGTGAAGGTATGCCGACAGAGAAAGGACGACTCAACGTGAAGCAGGGAACGTTGCGCACGGTGCTCCTGGCGCTGGTCGCGCTCGTGCTCGCGGTCGGAGTGGCCGCGTGCGGAGACGACGACAACGACAGCGGCACGACCGCCGCCGCGGGCGGCGGGGCCGAGACGACGTCGACCGCGCCCGGCGAGGGCAAGCCGGCGATCACGCTCGGCACGAAGAACTTCACCGAGCAGTTCGTGCTCGGCGAGCTGTACCGGCAGGGCCTCGAGGCGAGAGGGTTCACCGTCAACCTGAAGGAGAACATCGGCTCGACCGAGATCGCCGACAGAGCGCTGAGAAGCGGTCAGATCGACATGTATCCCGAGTACATCGGAATCTTCAACACGACCGTCGCCGGCGACACGAGAACCTACCCGGACGCCGAGGCCGCCTACGCGGCCGGCAAGGCCTACGCGGAGAGAAACGGCTTCACGCTGCTGCCGCTGACGCCGTTCGAGAACGTCGACGCGCTGGCGGTGACGCCCGAGTACTCGGAGAGAAACGGGCTCAGAAGCCTCGCCGACCTCACGAAGGTGAGAGGGTTCCGCCTCGGCGCGGCGCCCGAGTTCCGCAACCGCCCGACCGGCCTGCCCGGTCTGGAGAGAGGCTACGGGATCACCGACGTGAGATTCTCGCCGCTGACGATCGGCCTCCAGTACCAGGCGATCGACAACGGCAAGATCGACGTCGCGCAGGTCTTCACCACCGACGGCCAGCTCGTCGGCGGCAGATACGTCGTGCTGGAGGACCCGAAGAAGATATTCGGGATACAGAACGTCACCCCGGTCGTCTCCACCAGAGCGCTCGACGCGCAGGGCCAGGGCTTCCAGGAGACGGTCGACGCGATCAGCAGAGTGCTGACGACCGAGGCGATGCAGAGAATGAACGCCGCGGTCGACATCGACAAGCAGGACGCGGCCGAGGTCGCGAGACAGTACCTCGAGGCCAACGGCCTCCTGTAGCGGGTGCGCCGATGCCGTCCCGGGTAGCACCGGGACGGCATGCCTCCCGTCCACGTCGGCTGCTCGGGCTGGGTCTACAGAGATTGGCGCGGCGCCTTCTACCCGGAGGGCTGCCCGCAGTCGCGCTGGCTGCCCGCCTACGCCGAGCGGTTCGCGACCGTCGAGCTGAACTCGACCTTCTACCGCCTCGCGAGACCGGCCGCGGTCGCCAGATGGGTCGAGCAGACACCGCCGGGCTTCCTGTTCGCGGCGAAGGCGAGCCGCTACCTGACCCACATGAAGCGGCTGACCGACCTGTCGCGCGGCGTCGAGCGCTACTACGACTCGATCGCGCCGCTGGTCGAGTCGGGCAAGCTCGGCCCGGTGATCTGGCAGCTGCCCGAGAACTTCCACCGCGACGACGAGCGGCTCGCGTCCGCGCTGGAGGCGGTCGCTGCGCGCCCGCCGGGCCGGCACGCCTTCGAGTTCCGGCACGAGAGCTGGTTCGTCCCCGAGGTCGAGGCGCTGCTGCGCGACCACGGCGTCGCGCTCGTGATCGGCGACACGCCGCAGCGGCCCTTCCAGGCCGACTGGCTGACCGCCGGCTTCACGCTCGTCCGATTCCACCACGGCAGCAGAGGCCGGCGCGGCAACTACTCCGACGCCGAGCTGCGCGCCTGGGCGCGGCGGCTGCGCGGCTGGCGGCGGAAGGTCGAGGTCTTCGCCTACTTCAACAACGACTGGGAGGCGTTCGCGCCGAGAAACGCGGAGCGGCTGCGCGAGCTGGTCGGGTGAGCGCGTCGCAGCGCGGCGGGCTCGACGCCGCGGAAGCGCGACGTGACGGCGCCGGGCCTGCGCTACGCGCCGCTGGAGCCGAAGCCTCCGCTGCCGCGCTCGCTGTCGGGCAGCTCGTCGACCTCGACCGTCTGCGGCAGCTCGACGCGGATCACGACGAGCTGGGCGATGCGGTCGCCGACGGCGATCTCGCACGGCTCGTCGCGGTCGGTGTTGAGCAGCAGCACGCGCAGCTCGCCACGGTAGCCGGCGTCGATCAGGCCCGGCGCGTTGACGAGCGCGATCCCTCTCTTGGCGGCGAGGCCGGAGCGCGGCAGCACGAGGCCGGCGTGGCCGTGCGGGATCGCGACGGCGATCCCGGTGCCGACCAGCGCGCGGGCGCCGGGCGCCAGCGTCAGCGCCTCGACGGCGTGGAGGTCGAGGCCGGCGTCGCCGTCGTAGGCGCGCCTGGGCAGGATCGCGTCGGGATGGAGCCGCTTCATCGGAAGCGGCGCCGTGGTCGCTGCGGTGGTGCTCATGCGGGGCGGCTGCCGTCGGCGGCGGGACGGTCGCCGTCGGCGGTCGGACGGTCGCCGTCGGCGGCGGGACCGGCGCCGTCGGAGCCGACCGCGTAGCGCTGGAAGCGAGCGGCGACCGTCGCCGGCACTCTCGCCGTGACGCGGACGCCCTCGGGCGTGTCCTCGCGCACGAGGTCGCCGGCGATCTCGTGCAGCTCGGCCAGTCTGCCGCCCTCTCTGTAGGGCAGCAGCAGCTCGACGTCGCGCAGGCGGCGGGCGAACTCCTCCTCGATCCGGTCGCCGAGCTCGTCGAGCCCCTCGCCGGTCAGCGCCGAGACGAGCAGGCCGTCGGGGTGGCGCAGGCCGACGTCGATCCGCTGCTCGGCGTCGAGCGCGTCGGCCTTGTTGAGGATCAGCATCCGCGGCTGGTCGCCGGCGCCGATCTCCCCCAGCACCGAGTCGACGGCGCTCATCATCTCGTTGAGGTCCTCCTCGGGCGCGGAGGCGTCGACGACGTGCAGCAGCAGGTCGGCCATGCGCGTCTCCTCCAGCGTCGCGCCGAAGGCGTCGACGAGCTGGTGGGGCAGCTTGCGGATGAAGCCGACCGTGTCGGTCAGCAGGTAGTCGCGCCCGCCGAGCCGGTAGGAGCGGGTCGTCGGGTCGAGCGTGTGGAAGAGCCGGTTGCGGACGCCGACCTCGGCGCCGGTCAGCCGGTTCAGCAGCGTCGACTTGCCGGCGTTCGTGTAGCCGACCAGCGCGACCGTCGGCAGCTGCGCCCGCGCGCGCTCGGCGCGCATCGTCTCGCGCGACCCTCTCACGCGCTCCAGCCGGCGGCGCAGCGCGGTGATGCGGTCGCGCGCGAGACGGCGGTCGGTCTCGATCTGCGACTCGCCCGGGCCGCGGGTGCCGATGCCGGGGCCGCCGCCGGGCGCGCCGGCGCCGGCGCCGAGCCGCTCGAGATGGGTCCACAGCCCGCGCATGCGCGCGAGGTTGTACTGCAGCTGCGCCAGCTCGACCTGCAGCTTGCCCTCGGCCGTATGGGCGTGGCCGGCGAAGATGTCGAGGATGACCGTCGTGCGGTCGACGACCGGCACGTCGAGCAGTCTCTCCAGGTTGCGCTCCTGGCGCGGGCTCAGCTCGTCGTCGCAGGCGACCACGTTCGCGTCAGAGCGCTTCAGCTGCTCTCTCAGCTCCTCGATCTTGCCGGGGCCAAGGTAGGTGTTCGGGTGCGGTCTCTCGCGATGCTGGACCAGCTGCCCGACGACCGCCACCCCGGCGGTCCGCAGCAGCTCCCGCAGCTCGGAGAGGTCGTCTCCCGCCTCCAGCGCGCCGATCATCAGCGCGCGCTGCTTGGCGCGCCCGGCGGCGGCGCTCTCTCGGCCTCTCGTCTCGGCCACTCGGCCGTTGCGGCTGCGGGTCGTCGTCACCCCCTCCAGTCTAGTGGCGCGGCCAGCGGCGGCGGCCGTCCCCGACGGTGGCCGCGCTGCGCCGCGCGGGCGCCGCGCCCGGGCGGCCGGGCGCGGCGCGACAGGAGCGTCAGCCGAGCTGCTTGATCCGCTCGACGGCCTCGACGAGGCGGTCGTCGGGGGTGGTGAGCGAGATGCGGAAGAAGCCCTCGCCGCTGGTGCCGTAGGCGCCGCCGGGCGAGATCACGACGGCGGCCTGCTCCAGCACGTGCTCGCAGTAGGCGGCCGAGCTGTCGTAGCCGGCCGGCACGGGCGCCCAGACGTAGATCGTGCCCTTCGGCGCGGTCACGTCGACGCCGGCCTGCTTCAGCGCGTCGACGACGAGGTCGCGGCGACGCGCGTAGACCTCGTTCATCTTCGCGACCTCGGCGTCGACCTCCGGCGAGAGCGCCTCGACCGCCGCCAGCTGGACCGCCTCGAAGAGGCCCGAGTCGACGTTGCTCTTCAGCTTCCAGTAGGCGCCGATCGCCTCCGCGTTGCCGACGATCGCGGCCGCGCGCCAGCCGGTCATGTTGTAGCCCTTGGAGAGCGAGAAGACCTCGACGCCGACCTCCTTGGCGCCGGGCGTCGCGAGGAACGACGGGGCGACGTAGCCGTCGTAGGTCGTCTCGCTGTACGCGTTGTCGTGCACGACGAGGATGTCGTGCTGCTTCGCGAACGCGACCACCTTCTCGAAGAAGCCGTCCGGCACGATCGCGCCGGTCGGGTTGTTCGGGTAGTTGATGAACAGCAGCTTCGCGCGCTCGGCGTCGGCGTCGGAGATCGCGTCGAGGTCGGGGGCGAAGCCGAGCTCGGGCTTCAGCGGCATCAGCACCGCTCTGGCGCCGGCGAGCAGCGGGCCGCCGGTGTAGACCGGGTAGCCGGGGTCGGAGGCGAGCGCGACGTCCTCGGGATCGAGGAAGCAGAGCGACAGGTTGAAGATGCACTCCTTCGCGCCGATCGCCGGCATGATCTCCGTCGCCGGGTCGAGCGTCACGCCGAAGCGGCGGTCGTAGAAGGCGGCGACGGCGTCGCGGAGCTCCTGGCGGCCGCGGTTGGACGGGTACTGGTGGGTGCCCGGGTCGGCGACGGCCTGCTGCATCGCCTTCACGATCGGCTCATAGGTCGGCGTGTCGGGATCGCCGATGCCGAGCGAGATGACGTCGATGCCCGCCGCCTTCTTGTCGGCGATCTTCTTCTCCAGCTGGGCGAAGAGGTACGGCGGGATCAGGTCGAGTCGCTTACTCGGTCTCATGCAGCTCCTTCAGGAAGTTCTCCGACAGCTCGCCCCTGAAGACAGGGACGGCCCAGCCGGTCAGGTTCACGTGCAGGTCCTCGGCGACCTCGACCTCGAGCTCGCCGCCGTCGAGCACGACCGTGACGGTCGAGACGTCCTCCCCCGCCCCGCCGCCGCGCATCACGTGCGCGACCGCGGCGCCGGTCGCGCCGGTGCCCGAGGAGAGCGTCTCGCCGACGCCGCGCTCGAAGATCCGGGCGCGGATGCGGCCCGGCTCCAGCGCGGCGTACCAGGAGACGTTCGTGCGGTTGGGGAACAGCTCGTGGTGCTCGATCGCGCCGCCGATCGCCGGCAGGTCGAGCGCCTCCAGCTCGGCTACCGACTCGACCCGGATCGAGCACTGCGGGTTGCCGATCGAGACGTGCTGGAAGCGCCAGGTCGCGCCGTCGGCGGTCAGCTCGGCGAGGCCGTCCGCGGGGCCGGACGGGAAGTCCTTCGACGTCAGCCTCGCACGGCCCATGTCGACCTTGCAGGTCGTCGGCCCGGTGATCTGCGGGCGGATCTCGCCGGCCGCGGTCATGATCGAGAACTCGTCGGCGTCGGTCCAGCCGCGCTGGCGCAGGTACATGATCGCCTCGCGCGCGCCGTTGCCCGACAGCTCGGCCTCCGAGCCGTCGGGGTTGAAGATCTTCAGGTCGGCGACGAAGCCCGGCTGCTCGCTCTCGCTCAGCAGCAGGATGCCGTCGGCGAAGACGCCGAAATGGCCGGCGCAGAAGGCGCGGATGCGGGCCGGCGTCAGCTCGAACGGGAGGTCTCTCGCCTCGACGATCGCGTAGTCGTTGCCGAGCGCCTGCCACTTCTCGAACTTCACGCTGCCTCCGGGGTCATGGGTCGGGATCGCGGGGACGGGGTCATCGGCGGCGGACATTATCGGCTGCCGCCGCGATCTCGGCCGCGACCTCCGCCGCGTCGCGCCCGGTGACGTCGATCGTCTCGACGCCGGCCAGCTTGCGCATCCACGTCAGCTGCCGCTTGGCGTAGTTGCGCGTGCGCCGCTGCATCGCCGCGACGTCGCCGGCGAGCAGGTCGGCGAAGCCGAGCGCCTTGCGCGCGGTGTCCGAGGCGCCGGCGGCGTTGGCGGCGAGCACCTCCTCGCGCGCGCCCGCGGCGACCATCGCCTCGACGCGCTCGTCGATCCGCGCGTACAGCGCCTCGCGCTCCATCGTCAGGCCGGCGAGCACGGTCGGGTGGCGCATCTCGTCGGTCCACAGCTGCGAGGGGGCCTCCTCGACCGGCGGCTCCAGCTCGCCGGCGTCGAGCAGCTCGTGGGCGCGCACGATCCGCTGGCGGTCGTTGGGGTCCATCGTCGCCGCCCACGGCGCGCGGCGTCTCAGCTCGGCGTGGAGCGCGGGTGCGCCGATCCGCTCCAGCTCGGCCGTCCAGCGCTCGCGCGCGCCCTCGGGCGGCGGCGGCTTCAGCCGCAGCTCGGTCAGCGCAGCGCGCAGGTAGAGGCCGGTCCCGCCGACGACGATCGGCGTGCGGCCGGCGGCGAGCGCGTCGTCGATCTCGGCGTGGGCGAGCTGGGCGTACTGGCCGGCGCTGAAGGTCTCCTCGACCGGCAGGAAGGAGATCAGCCGGTGCTCGAGCGCGGCCTGCTCGGCGGCGTCGGCGGCGCCGGTCAGCACCTCCAGGCCGCGGTAGACCTGGAGCGCGTCGGCCGAGACCGCGACCGGATCCTCGCCGGCGGCCCGCAGGCGCTCGGCGAGCGCGAGCGCGACCGCGGTCTTGCCGATCCCGGTCGGCCCGAAGATGGCGATCACGACAGCTCTTGCCACGGGCGGCAGCATCGCAGGGCGAGGTGTCGAGCGGCCTCGCGGCCGGCAGTAGAGTGGAGCGATGAGCGCGGTCCGCATCGGCACAGGGGTCTCGACGCACGGCGACGCGCGCGTCGGAGCGATCGAGGCCGGCCATGCCGCCAGCCAGGCGCTCGGCGGCGAGAAGGCCGACATCGCCGTCGTCTTCGCCGCCGGCGCCCACCTCGCCGCGCCGGAGGCGACGCTGGAGGGCGTCCACGAGGCGCTGCGGCCGCCGGCGCTCGTCGGCTGCGGCGCCGGCGGGGTGCTCGGCGGCGGCGCCGAGCACGAGGCCGGGACGGCGGTGGCGGTGTGGGCGGCGGCGCTCGGCGACGGCGTCGCGACGACCTTCCACGCGACCGCGCGCCAGCTCGACGAGTCGATCGCCGTCACCGGGATGGAGAGCCTGACCGGCGCGCGCGGCGCGATCCTGCTGCCCGACCCGTACACCTTCCCGACCGACGCGCTGCTGCAGGACCTCGCGACGCGGGCGCCGGGCGTGCCGGTCGTCGGCGGGCTGGCGAGCGCCCGCACCAAGGAGGGCTCGACGGCCCTCTTCCACGGCGACCGCGTCTGCGACGGCGGCGCGGTCGGCGTCCGCTTCGACGGGATCGACCTGCTGCCGTGCGTCTCGCAGGGCGCGACGCCGGTCGGGCCGGAGATGACGATCACCGCCGCGGAGGGCAACGTGATCGCCGAGCTGGCCGGCCGTCCCGCGCTCGACCACATACGCGAGACGATCGAGCAGCTCGACGCGCGCGAGCGGACGCTCGTCGCCGGCGGCCTGCTCGTCGGGCTCGTCGTCGAAGGCGGGCAGCCGGAGTACGGCCACGGCGACTTCCTCGTGCGCGGCCTGCTCGGCGCCGACCCGGTCGCGGGGACGATCGCGATCGCCGCGCCGGTCCGGCCCGGCCAGGTGCTGCGCCTGCACGCGCGCGACGCCGCCTCCGCCGACAGGGACCTGCACGACCAGCTGCGCCTGCGCGTCGAGGCGCTCGGCGGCAGCGCGGCCGGGGCGCTCGCCTTCGCGTGCCATTCACGCGGCCGCGAGATGTTCGGCATCGCCGACCACGACGCCGGCCTGCTCGCCTCCGAGCTCGGCGGGGCGCCGTCGGCCGGCTTCTTCGCCGCCGGCGAGATCGGCCCGGTCGGCGGCCAGAGCTTAATGCACTCCTTCACCGCGACGATCGCGCTGTTCGCGTGAGCGCGGGCGCCGCGGGCCGCCGCGCGTGGGGCGCAGCGGCGGTGCCTGACGCGCACGCGAGAGATCCCGCGGACCGCGATGCGCTGACCGCCGGTGGATCGACGCGCCGCGGGCGCGGGTATCCGGATCGCGAGGTGAGCGCGATGGAGAACCCGGATCCGAGCGCGACGAGCGGCTTCGAGAGCGTCGTCCACCACCTGGACGCGCACGGCGTCGCGTACGAGGTGGTCGAGCACGACGTGACCTCGACCGCGGTCGGCGACGCGGCGGCCAGCAACGTCGACCCGGCCGCCGCCGGCAAGACGCTCGTGCTGCACGACCATCGCGGCTACTCGCTCGCGGTCGTGCCGGCCGACCAGCACCTCGACATCGCCCACGTGCGCGAGCTGACCGGGGCCAGCAGCCATCTGCGGCTGGCCAGCGAGGAGGAGATGGCGCGCGACCTGCCGCTCTACGAGGTCGGGGCGGTCCCGCCGATCGGTCCGCGGCTGCCGGCGATCGACGTCGTCGACGTGCGCCTCGTCGGGGTCGACCGCGCTCTCTTCGCCGCCGGCGACCACCGCCACTCGCTGCTCGTCTCCGTCAGCGACCTGCTGCGCCTCGCCGAGCCGCGCGTCGCCGACGTCTGCGAGGTCCGCGACGAGCGCGACCCCGAGGACCGCGAGGGCTTCTTCCCCGGGTAGCGTCGTCGAGCGGGCACGCGGTCCGCGGGGACGGGCGCGGTGGAGCCGGGACGCTGCGGGTCGGTGGAGCGGGGGTTCCCGCCCGCTCACCACACGACCGGCAGGCCGTAGGACGCGAGCGCCCCGTCACGGCTGACGAGCGTCGCGCCCTCGACGGTCGCCTGCGCGACCAGCATGCGGTCGAACGGATCGCGATGGTGCCATGGCAGCTGCTCGACGACCGTCGCGTGGGCCGCGGAGACCGGCAGCTCGCGGACACCGCCGCGGACCAGCGTCGCGGCGAAGTCGCTCGGCGCGCGCAGCTTCCCGAGCGACCGCTTGATCGCCACCTCCCAGACGACCGCCGCGCTCAGCAGCACGTCGTTGCCGGGATCCTCCAGCGCCGCGGCGGCCGCGTCGCCGAAACGAGGGTCGTCGGCGAGCCACCACAGCGCGGCGTGCGTGTCGAGCAGCAGCTTCACGCGCCGAACGCGTCGGCGATGTCGGCGGGCAGCTCGTCGAAGTCGGGCGCCAGCTCGACCTGATCGCGCCAAGCGCCGCGGACCTCCGCCATCGCGTTGCGCCGCTGCACCGGGACGAGCCGGACGACCGGCGTCCCGTGGCGCGCGATCACGATCTCCTCGCCGGCCTCGGCGCGCTCGACCAGCTTCGAGAGCGTCGTCTTCGCCTCATGCATCCCGACCTGGATCACGAGACCAGCTTAGCTAGGTTAGCCAACGTCCCACAGCGCGGCGGTGGCGCGCTCGGCGCCGGGGTCGCGGATCCGCTGGAAGTTGCGGCCGCCGCGGGCGAAGGTCGCGGCGACCGCGGCCGGCACGTCGTGCTCGCCGAACGGCCGCTCGAGCCAGCGCGCCGGGCGCACATGCGGGATCCCGACCGCGCGGGCGGCGGCCGAGTCGTCGTAGCGCCATGGGCCGGCGAGGCGGCCGAGCCGGTAGGAGCCGTCGCCGACGCGCGTCCAGAGGAAGGCGCCGTCGGGGACCGACGCGAAGCGGCGCAGCAGGCGGCCGGCCTTCTCGCCGTGGGCCGCGGCGGCGGCCGCGACCGCAGCGTCGAGCGTCGCGGGAACCTCCGCCAGCAGGTCGCCGATCCCGACGACCCCGCGCGCCAGCGCGTGCTCGGCGCCCGCGCCGTCCGGCAGGTCGCGGTCACGGGCTCGCATCGGCGCGCGGTGGATCGCGGTCACGGCCGTGAGCCTTGCCGCCCGGCCCGCCGCTCACACTGCGGCGGCCCGGCGCCGCCCGCATCCGCAGCGCAGCGGTCGGGCGCGTAGAGCGGCGGCGCCGGCCGGCAGGCGCAGCCTCACAGCGCCAGGTGCAACCGCAGCGCGTCGTCGAGCGAGGCGAGCCGGGTCGAGATCGACCATGCGGATCTCGCCGCGCCGCATCAGAGGCCGTCGCCGGCGGCGGGATCCCAGACGGCCGTCTCGCCTTCGCTCTCCCATGCGGTGAAGGCCTCGCCGTACGCATCCTGCAGCTCGGCCGTTCGCAGCCCGCGTATCGCCGCCTGGACGACCGCCGAGCGGGACGCCATCCCGTGGGCACGCGCGTACTCGTCGAGGAAGCGCACGTCGTCGTCCGGAACACTCACACTCAGCTTCACACGAGCGATGCTACCTGCCGGTAGGACCGGCGGTGTGGCGGCCATCCCGCACCCGTCGCCAGTCGTTTCTGACAGGGTGTCGGCCATGACGGAGATCCGAGGGACGACGATCCTGCTGACGGGCGCGACGGGCGGGATCGGGCAGGCGATCGCACGGACGCTGGCGGCGCGCGGCGGCAGGCTGATCCTCACCGGTCGGCGGACCGACGTGCTCGAGCCGCTGGCGCGCGAGATCGGCGGCCGGGCGCTCGCGGCCGACCTCGCCGACCGCGCTGCGCCGGAGCGGCTGGTCGCCGAGGCCGGCGACGTCGACATCCTCGTCGCCAACGCCGCGCTGCCGGCCAGCGGGACGCTCGACGACTACACGCTCGAGCAGGTCGATCGGGCGCTCGACGTCAACCTGCGCGCGCCGATCGCGCTCGCGAAGCTGCTCTCCGAGCCGATGGCGGCGCGCGGGCGCGGCCACCTCGTCTTCATCTCCTCGCTGTCGGGCAAGTCGGCCCAGCCGGGCGGCTCGCTCTACTCGGCGACGAAGTTCGGGCTGCGCGGCTTCGCGCTCGGGCTGCGCGAGGACCTGCGCGACCGCGGCGTCGGCGTCTCGACCGTCTTCCCGGGCTTCATCCGCGACGCCGGCATGTTCGCCGACGCCGGCGTCGAGCTGCCGAAGGGCGTCGGAACCCGCACCCCCGACGACGTCGCCGCCGGCGTCCAGCGCGCGATCGAGCAGAACCGCGCCGAGGTCGACGTCGCGCCGCTCAGCCTCCGGCTCGGCGCGATCGCCTCGGGCGTCGCGCCGCAGCTGTCGGCCGACGTCTCCCGGCGGCTCGGCAACGCGAGGGTCACGCAGGGCCTCGCCGCCGGCCAGCGCCACAAGCGGTAGCCCGCCCGCCCGCACCGGCTGCGGGCGCTCGCGCCGGCAGCCGGCGCAAGACTGGATTCCGGACCAGCCTACGGGCAGCGGGGGACGCTTCCGAGCGCCACCTTGGATGGGACCGTCAGGAACCTGACGCGGGCCGCTCGCCGACGGCGGTGCGACGGCGCCGGCGGGAACGCTCCCGGCAACGCGATGAGTCGTCGGGACCGACATCGGCGCCTGCGCCACCGAGGCCATCCGCTGCGCACGACGCTGCTCGGCGCGCTCGCGGTCGCGCTCACCGCGTTGGCGGCGGCCGGGACCGTCTTCGGCGCGTGGGTCGTGCAGATCGTCGACGAGACGCCCGACATCGATCAGCTGCGCCCCAAGCCCCAGCCGGCCGTCTCGGCGGTCTACGCCGCGGACGGCAGACGGCTCGGCTTCATCGCCGGCGACGTCGTGCGCGATCCGCTCCGCGGCCGCGGGGTGCCGACCGTGATGAAGCAGGCGACGGTCGCGATCGAGGATCGCCGCTTCTACGCCCACGGCGGCGTCGACGTCGTCGGGATCGTGCGCGCGGCGGCCGAGAACGTCGTCAACGGCCGCACCGTCCAGGGCGGCTCGTCGCTGGCGATGCAGCTCGTCCGCAACCTCTACCTGCCGGGCACCAAGTACGACAAGACGATCGAGCGCAAGGTGCGCGAGGCGAAGCTCGCCGAGCAGCTGGAGGACGAGCACTCGAAGGCGTGGATCCTCGACACCTACCTCGACAACGTCCCGTACGGGACCGTCGGCGGGCAGACGGCCGTCGGCGTCGAGGCGGCGGCGCGCGTCTTCTTCGACCAGCCGGCGCGCCGCCTCACGCTCCCCCAGGCGGCGCTGCTCGCCGGCCTCCCCCAGGCGCCGACGCTCGACAACCCCTTCCTCCACCCGCGCCGTGCCAGACAGCGCCGCGCCGAGGTGCTGCGGGCGATGGTCGACAACGACGCGATCACGCCGGCCGAGGCGGCGGAGGCGTCGCGCCGGCCGCTCGGCGTGCGGCGCAACAGCCACTACGGCGAGCGGAGCGAGCCGTACGTCGTCGACCTCGTCGAGCGCGAGCTGAGACGGCGCTGGGGCGAGGCGGCGGTGCGCCGCGGCGGCCTCCGCGTCGAGACCGCGATCGATCCGCGGCTGCAGGCGCTCGGCCGCCAGGCGATCGCCGACCACCTCTCCCTGCCCGGCCAGCCGGCGGCGGCGCTGACGACGATCGACCCGGCCAACGGGCAGATCCGCGCGCTCGTCACCTCGGCCTCCTACGCCGACAGCGAGTTCGACTACGCGACCAGCGCCCGCCGCCAGCCGGGCTCGACCTTCAAGGCGATCGACCTGATGGCGGCGGTGCGCGAGGGGATCGACCCGGAGTCGAAGACCTACGTCTCGCGCCCGCTCGGCGCCGGCTGGCTGCCGCAGGAGCCGACCTGGAGCGTCGCCACCTCGGAGGGCAGCTACCACGGCACGATGACGCTCGCCGACGCGATCATCGCCTCCGACAACACCGTCTACGCCCAGCTCGGCGCCGACCTCGGCGGCGACACGATCCGCCAGGCCGCCTACGACATGGGCATCACCTCCCACCTCGACGGCTTCCCGGCCGAGTCGATCGGCGGCCTGCGGATAGGCGTCACCCCGCTGGAGATGGCCGACGCCTTCGCGACGATCGCGAGCGGCGGCTGGCGCAACACGCCGACCGCGGTCGTGCGCGTGACGCGCGACGGCGAGAAGCTGGAGCCGCGCCGCCCCGCGCCGCGGCGCAGGGAGTTCACCGCGGACCAGGCGGCGGCGGTGACGCGCCCGCTGCAGGACGTGCTCGTGTCGGGCACCGCCGCGGGGATGGGGATCGGCTGCCCGGCGGCCGGCAAGACCGGCACGACGAACAGCTTCACCGACGCCTGGTTCATCGGCTTCACGCCGCGCCTGTCGACCGCCGTCTGGGTCGGCTACCCCGACGAGACCGCGTCGATGTCGGCCGTGCCCGGCTACGGCGAGGTCTTCGGCGCGACGATCCCGGCGCCGATCTGGCAGCAGTACATGACCGGCGCGGTCGGCGGCGCCTGCGAGGACTTCCCGGCGGGGAGCGAGCCGGCACAGGCGAGCGCCGTCGACCCCGCCTCCGCCGCCTCCGGCAGCCCGAGCGATCTCGGCGCCGACACGTCCACGCCGACGCCGTAGGCGACCTGCCAGGCCAACCCGGTGAACGGTCGCGTTCGCTCGACTTTGGGCGAAACGACGCCCACACGCCAACCTTTGTGCGTTGCCTCACACAGACTCGATCAGCGACGGTCGCGGCCGATCAACGAGATCGTTGCCGCTTTTCTCGACCATGGAAGGTCTGCCTTGAGATTCACCGTCCGTACCAAGCTGCTCGCCGGGTTCCTGGTCGTGGTCGCGCTGATGGCCGTGATCGGCATCATCGCGATCACGCGGATCGGCTCGATCACCGACGAGACGCGCGGGCTCGGCGACGACGTCATCCCGTCGACCGAGAACGTCGGCGACATCCGCGAGAACGTCTTCACGTACCGGCTCGTCCAGACGCGCTGGGCGACCGCCGTCGACCCGTCGGACCGCAGAAGAATGCTCGACTCGCTGGAGTCGACCCCGAGACTGGTCGACGCGGCGATCGCGCGCGGCAGATCGCTCGCGAGCGACGCCAGGGACGAGGCCAACTACGAGGCGCTCGCCGACGCCTGGAACAGCTACCAGACCGACACGTTTGGGCCCCTGCGCGACGCCGTCGCCGCCGGCGACACGAGAGCCGCGATCCAGGTGATCGGCGGCGAGGTCGGCTCGGCCTCCTTCGCGAGACTGAGAGACGCGGTCGTCACGACGATCGAGTACCAGCGCAGGCTGGCCGCGAGCACCGTCGACGACGTCGAGCGCACGGCCGACACCGCCCGCACCGTGATCGTCGTGCTGCTGATCGTCGCGACCGCCGCCGCGATCGGCCTCGCGCTCCTGATCGCCCGCTGGCTCGCCGGCGGCCTGCGCCAGATGCTGGCCGCCGCGCGCGGGATCGCCCAGGGCGACATCGAGCAGAAGGTCGAGCTGGAGTCCGACGACGAGCTCGGCGAGACGGCCGCGGCCTTCCGCGAGATGATCGCCTACCTCGACGAGATGGCCGCCGCCGCGCGCAGCATCTCGGCCGGCGACCTCGCCGTCCACGTCGCGCCGAAGTCCGACAGGGACGCGCTCGGCAGCGCCTTCGCGCAGATGAGCGCCGAGCTGCGCGAGGCGCTCGGCGACCGCTCCTGCCTGGAGGCGCTCGTCCAGCGGATGGAGTCGCTGCGCGGCCGCGACCTCGACGAGCTCGAGGGCGCGCTGGAGGCGATGGCGCGCGGCGACCTGACCGTCGACGTGACCCCCGTCACCGAGCCGATCGGCGCCGCTGACGGGCTCGCCCCCGGCCGCCTCGCGGAGATCTTCGACGCGATGCTGGAGACGACGCGCGGCTCGGTCGTCGGCTACAACGCGATGCGCGAGAAGGTCGCCGCGATGCTGACGCGGATCACGCAGGAGTCGCAGGCGGTCGCCGCCGCCTCCCAGCAGATGGCGACGACCTCGGAGGAGTCGGGCCGCGCGGTCGGCGAGATCGCCTCCGCGGTCGGCGAGGTCGCGGCCGGCGCCGAGCGCCAGGTCCGCACCGTCGGCGAGGCGCGCGAGCTGGCCGAGGAGGTCGTCACGACGACCGTCGCCTCCAACGAGAACGCCGCCGCGACGGCGAAGGCCGCCGAGCAGGCGCGCGACGTCGCCGAGGAGGGCGCCACGACGATCGCCGAGGCGACCGAGGCGATGCAGGCCGTCCAGGCGACCTCGCAGGAGGTGACGGAGACGATCCGCAACCTTGGCTCCAAGTCGGACGAGATCGGCAGCATCGTCGCCACGATCACCGGCATCGCCGAGCAGACCAACCTGCTCGCCCTGAACGCCGCGATCGAGGCGGCGCGCGCCGGCGAGCAGGGCCGCGGCTTCGCCGTCGTCGCCGAGGAGGTCCGCAAGCTGGCGGAGGAGTCGCAGCAGGCCGCCTCGTCGATCGGGTCGCTGATCTCCGAGATCCAGCGCGAGACCGGCCGCGCGGTCGACGTCGTCGAGAGCGGCGCCCAGCGCACCGCCGACGGCGTCGTGACGGTCGCGCAGGCGCGCGACTCGTTCCTGCGGATCGGCACCAGCGTCGAGGACGTCAGCGGCCGCGTCGGCCAGATCGCGCTGGCGATCGGCGAGATCTCGCAGAGCGCCGCGCGGATGCAGGAGAACATGGCCGACGTCGTCTCGGTCGCCGAGCAGTCGTCGGCCTCGACCGAGCAGGTCTCCGCCTCGACGCAGCAGACCTCCGCCTCGACCCAGGAGATCGCCGCCTCCGCCCAGGAGCTGGCGAAGACCGCCGAGGAGCTGGAGCGCCTCGTCGGCCAGTTCACCCTCAGCTGACGGGCAGCGGCGGTCCGTGCGTCGCCGCGACGCGCGGACCGCCGCCGGCCGGCGCGGTCAGCCGCCGAGCGCGCGGCGCCAGGCGAGGGAATCTCCCGTTTAGTCGCGGCGTCGTCTGACCGATAACCGGCTCATGAGCACGTTCAGCCCCACCGACGTCGTCGGCCGCGCCCTCACGATCTACAGGGATCACGCCGGCGCGCTGATCCCGGCCGCGATCGCCGTCTTCGCGATCGTCGCCGTCGCCAACCTCGTCTTCGACGACGGGCTGCTGGCGGCGCTCGCCGGCGCGATCGGCGCGATCGCCACGATCTTCTACCAGGGGATGGTCGTGAGACTGGTCGACGACGTGCGCGACGGCGCGCTCGACTCGTCGGTCGGCGAGCTGTTCAGGAGCGTCGCGCCGGTAGCGCTGCCGCTCTTCCTGCTGGCGATCGTCGTCGGCATCTCGGTCGCGATCGGGCTGGTCCTGCTGATAATCCCCGGCCTCTTCCTGCTGACGATCTGGGCCGTCTCCGCGCCGGCGGTCGTGCTGGAGGGCAAGGGCGTCTTCGCGGCGCTCGGCCGCAGCCGCGAGCTGGTCAGGGGCAACGGCTGGAACGTCTTCGGCGTGATCGTGATCGTCTGGGCGCTGATGATCGGCGTCGGCATCGTCGGCGCGGCGATCGGCGCGCTCGGCGGCGACGTCCTGCGCGTGCTCGTCCAGTGGGCGGTCAACGTGCTCGTCGCCCCGGTCGCCGCGCTCGCGACCGCCGTCCTCTTCTTCACGCTCCGCGACGGCCGCTGATCGGCGCCGGCCGCGGCCGGGTCCCTCCTCCAGCGCTTCCGCGGCTGGAGGAGGCCGGCCTCGAATCCGGCGCCGGCGCGCGATGATTTCCGGCGGCGGGGACGGTCTCAACGACATGAGCGATTCCATACAGGCCCCCACCACCGTCACGAACATCGTCGTCGCGATGTTCACCGTCGCCGACCAGGACGCGGCGCTCGCGTTCTACACCGAGAAGCTCGGCTACGAGCTGCGCGGGGACACCCGCTTCGGCGAGAACGGCGAGATGCGCTGGCTCGAGGTCGCGCCGCCCGGCTCGACCGCCCGCCTGGCGCTCAACCCGCCGATGGGCGGCGAGACGCCCGGCGGTAGCTCGATCGGCGTCGAGACGCGCGACGTGCACGGCGAGCACGCGCGGCTCAAGGCGCTCGGCGTCGACGTCGACGAGCCGATGAGCGCCCCCGGCGCGCCGCTGCTGTTCATGATGCGCGACCCCGACGGCAACCACATCGCCGTCGTCGAGGCGCCGCCGGCCGGCTGACGCTGCGAGGCGGCGCGGGCTATCTCCGCGCCGCCTTCAGCTCCTTCTTGGCGACGACGTCGATCATCACGTAGCTGCCGTCCTCGCGGCGCTCGGCGAAGCCGCGCTGGGAGAGGCGCTTGAGCACGACCGGGCAGCGCTTGCAGCGAGGCTTGGACTTGCAGCACTTCTTCTTCGGCTTGACTCTCGCCCCGTGCTTGAACGCCTTCGCCATCTCGCGGGTCAGTGTAGGAGCCGCGGGTAGGCTGCCCCGACATGGCGTCCTACAGCTCCCCCCTCGCCGAGCGGCTCGCGCCCGGCCTGCTCGACCGCTTCCTCCGCTACGTCCGCGTCGACACCCAGTCCTCGCGCGACAGCGGCACCCACCCGAGCACGCCGGGCCAGCTGGAGCTGAGCCGGATGCTCGTCGAGGAGCTGCTGGCGCTCGGCCTCTCCGACGCCGCGCTCGACGACGGCGGCTACGTGATGGCGACGCTGCCGGGCAACGGAGTCGGCGGCGGCGACGATCCCGCGCGGGCGCCGGTCGTCGGGCTGATCGCCCACGTCGACACGAGCCCCGACGCGCCCGGCGCCGGCGTCGAGCCGCTCGTCCACCGCGGCTACGACGGCGGCGCGCTGGAGCTGCCGCGCGGCGGCACGGTGCTCGACCCGTCCACGATGCCCGAGCTGCGGGCGGCCGTCGGGCACGACATCGTCACCTCCAGCGGCGACACCCTGCTCGGCGCCGACGACAAGGCCGGCGTCGCCGAGATCATGACCGCGATCGCCCACCTCGCGGCCAACCCCGACCTGCCGCGCCCGACGCTGCGGGTCGCCTTCACCTGCGACGAGGAGATCGGCCAGGGCGGGATCCACTTCGACGTCGAGCGGTTCGGCGCCCGCTGCGCCTACACGCTCGACGGCTCCGAGCTCGGCGAGCTGCAGGACGAGACCTTCACCGCCGCCGAGGCGGTCCTGACGATCGAGGGGATCGAGGTCCACCCCGGCTTCGCGACCGGCAAGATGGTCAACGCGGCGCGGCTGGCCGCGCAGGTGCTCGCCGCCCTCCCCGCCGACACGCTCACGCCCGAGACGACCAGCGGCCGCGACGGCTTCATCCACCCGCACGAGATCGAGGCGACGCCGGCCCGCGCGGAGGTGAGCTTCATCGTCCGCGACTTCGAGGACGCGCTGCTCGAGCGGCACGTCGCGCTGCTGCGGAGCACGGCCGCGGAGGTGCTGGGACGGGAGCCGCGCGCGACGTGGACGCTCGACGTCAGAGCCCAGTACCCGAACATGCGCGACCACCTCGGCGACGTGCCCGAGGTCGTCGCGCACGCCGAGGCGGCGCTGCGGGCCGAGGGGATCGAGCCGGTCCGCACGCCGATCCGCGGCGGCACCGACGGGTCGCTGCTGAGCGCGCGCGGCCTGCCGACGCCCAACCTCTTCACCGGCGGCCACGAATACCACTCGGTGCGCGAGTGGGCGTCGCTGCAGGAGATGGCCGCCGCGGCGGCGACCGTCGTGCGGCTGGCCGAGCAGTGGGCGCGGCAGCCGGGCTGAGCCCCGGCGCCGCCCGAGCGGCGCCGGAGCCGCGGCTCAGCGTTCGAGCGTGAACTGCCCGACCAGCCGCTCCAGCTCCTCGGCCGTTCTCGCCAGCTCCTGCGCGGAGGCGGCGACCTCCTGGCTGGATGCGGAGGTCTGCTCCGTCGAGGCGGAGACCTGCTCGGTCGACGCCGACGACTGCTCGGCGACCGAGACGACCTCGGCCATGTTGTCGCCCATCCGGCCGGCGCGCTCGGAGATCTCGCCGACCGCCGCGGCGATCTCGCCGACGCGGGCGTTCATGTCCTCGACGCTCGCGCCGATCCGCAGGAACGACTCGCGCGCCGCCTCGACCGTCTGCACGCCCTCCTCGATCTGGCCGCCGCCGGCGTCGACCGCCGCGACCGCCGCGCCGGTGTCGCGCTGGATCTCCTCGACGAGGCCGGAGATCGAGCTGGCCGCCTGCTGGGACTCCTCGGCGAGCTTGCGGACCTCCTCGGCGACGACGGCGAAGCCGCGGCCCTGCTCCCCGGCGCGCGCCGCCTCGATCGCGGCGTTGAGCGCGAGCAGGTTGGTCTGCTCGGCGATGCCGGTGATCGTCGAGACGATGCCGCCGATCTGGTCGGACTTCGCGCCGAGCCCGCGCATCGCCTCGGTGACCGAGGCCGAGACCTCGACGAGCGCCTGCATGCCGGCGGTCGCGCGGCCGATCGTCTCGGCGCCCTCGTCGGCGACCGCGCGCGCCTGCTCGGCGGCGCGCGCCGTCTGCTCGGCGTTGTCGCTCGACGTGCGCGCGGCGGCGAGCACCGCCTCGCCGGTCTCGCGCGCCTCGCCGACGGTGCGGACCTGGCGCTCGGCGCCGGCCGCGACCTCGCCGACCGCGGAGGCGATCTCGCCGATCGCGCGCCCGGTCTCCTCCGAGGTCGTCGCCATCTGCTGCGATGCGGCGGCGACCGCCTGGGTCTCCTGCGAGATCTGATGGAGCATCGCGGCGACTCTGCGGCGCATCTCGTCGTAGCCGTCGACCGACCGTCGCAGCTGCTCGAGCATCGCGTTGAAGATCTCGGCGAGGCGGCCGATCGCGCGGCCGTCGTCGGCCGCGAGCGGCTCGGTGCTCGTCGGCGCCGCGACGGTCAGGTCGCCGCGCGCCACGGCGGCGAGCGCCGCCTCCAGCGCGGCGAGGTCGTGGGCGCTGAGCGTCTCCATCCGCTCGACCAGCTGCTCCAGGCACGACTGGTCGCCGAGCGCCGCGCGCAGCCGGGCGCTCATCTCGGCGAAGGCGTGGCCGAGCGCGTCCGTGTCGGACTTCGGCTCGACGGCGACGGCGAGGTCGCCGGCGGCGATCGCGCTCGCCGCGACGGCCGTCTCCTCCAGGTAGGCGACCATCTCGCGGAAGGCCTCCCCCGCCTCCCCGAGCTCGTCGCGCGATCTGATCTCGACCCGCTGCGCCACGTCGCCCTTCGCGATCCCGCGCGCCGCGGCGACGAGCTGGCGCACGCCGCCGACGATCGCCCGCGCGGCGACGAGCGCGATGCCGATCGCGATCAGCGCGGCGCCGAGCAGCAGCGCGAAGATCGTCGTGCGGCCGGACTCGACGGTCGAGGCGGCCTCGTCGACCTGCCCCTGCGAGCCTCTCTGCAGTCTCTCGTTGAGCGTCACGAGCTGGGCGGAGACGTCCGCGAACGCCTCGCCGCCGGCGCCTCTCTTGATCAGGTTCAGCGCGCCCGTGTAGTCGTTTCTGTCGGCGAGCGCGGAGTAGCGGTCGGTCGCTCTGACGTAGGCGTTCCACGCCTCCTCGAAGCGGCCGATCGCGGCCTCGTCGGCGCGGTCGGCCGTTCTGCGCATCGTCGCGACGCCTCTGGCGATCGCCTCGACGCTCGACGTCAGCGAGCCGGCCAGTCTCGCCCGCTCCGCGGGCGTGGCGATGATGTAGTTGAGCTGGTCGGAGCGGTAGACGAAGACGTAGGCGTTGATCGAGCCGACGGCCTGCATGCTCGGGACCACGTCGGAGCCGAAGCGCTTGACGTTGTCGTTGACCGCGCCCATGCGCGAGATCGCGACGACTCCGACGACGACCATCAGGCCGATGACGACCAGGAAGCCGCTCAGCAGCTTCATCCTCACGGTGAACCTCACAGCACATCCTTCTCCGGGTGGGGCGACAACCCGATAGATCGGCCGCGCTCCGACCGCCTGAAGCCCGATCGCCGGCGAGCCCGGATCGGCCGGTTGAGCCACGCGCGAGCGGGTAGCGACAGCGCTCCGTCTCACATCCGAAGGAGACCGCCATGATCCTCCGCTACGAGCGGATCGGCACGCTGCTGCCGCCACCGAGCGATCCCGACCCCGACGGCGCCGCCGCCGTCCAGGAGCTGATGGGCGGCAGATACGGCGAGATGTCGACGTTCATGAACTACACGTTCCAGTCGTTCAACTACCGCAACAAGCAGGGCACGCGGCCGTTCTACGACCTGATCGCGAACATCTCCGCCGAGGAGTTCGGCCACATCGAGCTCGTCGCGATGACGATCAACACGATGCTGACCGGCGCCTCGCCGACGACCGACGCCCATCTCGGCAACGGCAGCGGCCCCGGCGACCCGCTGAGACAGAACAAGGGCGCGCGCAACTCCCAGCACTACCTCTTCGGCGGCCAGGGCGCGCTGCCGGCCGACTCGATGGGCAGACCGTGGACCGGCGACAACGTCTTCTCCTCCGGCGACCTGATCGAGGACCTGACGCACAACTTCTTCCTCGAGACCGGAGCGCGCAGCGGCAAGCTGCGCGTCTACGAGATGGTCGACCACCCGGCGGCGCGGGCGCTGACCGGCTACCTGCTCGTGCGCGGCGGCGTCCACCAGGTCGCCTATGCCCGCGCGCTCGAGCGGCTGACCGGCGCCGACCTCTCGAAGCTGTTCCCGACGCCGCGGATCCCGACCGAGAAGATCCCCGAGTGCAGACCGCACCTCGATCGCAGATCGCACGTGACGCTCTACCGCTTCTCGCCGAGCGACTACACCGAGATCGCGGCGGTCTTCAACGGACCCCACCCGGAGACCGGCGAGGAGCTGGTCGTCGCCGACGGGCCGCCCGAGGGCGAGCTGCCGCGCGACCTCCCCTCCCAGCCGGCCGTCTTCGCGCCCGACTACGCGCCCGAGGAGATCATGGAGATCGCCCAGAGACTGCGCAGACTGGCCGGGCTGCCCGCCAGACCGACCGCCGAGATGGCCTCCTCCGACGACCGCGGCGCCGTCGCCAGAGCGGTCGACAAGATCACGCCGTAGCCCCGCCGCGCCGGGCCCGCCCCCGCGCGGCGGGGCCGGCCCCGGCCGCGCTAGGTTCGAGCGATGCCGCGCACCGCCGCATGGCTCGCGCTCGGCGCGGTCACCGTCCTGGCGGCGGTCGCGCTCGACCGCGCCGGACTGCCCTCCGCGACGCTGTTCGCCGCGCTGGTCGTCGGCCTGCTCGTCGCGCTGCGCCGCCCCGGCCGGCTGGCGGTCGGCGCGGCTCCGTTCGCCGTCGCGCAGGCGGTGACCGGCGTCACGCTCGGCTGCTACCTGCAGTCGGAGTCGCTGTCGGCGCTCGCGGACGTCTGGCTGCCGGTCGCGCTCGTGAGCGCCGCGACGCTGCTGCTGAGCCTGCTCGCCGGCCACGTGATGGCGCGCGTCACCGAGGTCGACGAGCCGACCGCCGCGCTCGGGATGGTCGCCGGCGGCGCCTCCGGGATCGTCACGATGGCGCGCGACCTCGGCGCCGACGACCGCATCGTCGCGTTCATGCAGTACGCGCGCGTGCTGCTGATCGTGCTCGCGACGCCGCTGCTGGTCGCGATCTTCTTCCCCGGCGCCCACGGCGAGGCGCCGGCCGTCGTCGGGAACGGCCCCTTCCTCGGCTCCGCCGGCGACTGGGCGGCGACGGCCGCCGTCGCCGCCGTCGGCGCGCTCGCCGGCCGTCTCGCGCGGATGCCGGCCGGCGTGCTGCTCGGCCCGCTGCTGGTCGCCGCCGGGCTGACGCTCGCGCTCCCCGACGGCAGCCTCGCGGTGCCGCCGCTGCTGCGCGAGGCCGGCTTCGCGGTGATCGGCCTGCAGGTCGGCCTCGGCTTCACGGTCGCGACCGTCCGCCAGCTCGGGCGGCTGCTGCTGCCGGTCGTGCTGTCGGTCGTCGCGCTCGTCGCGGCCTGCTTCGCGCTCGCCGTCGTCCTGCACGCGACCAGCCACGCCTCGCTGCTCGACGCCTACCTCGCGACGACCCCCGGCGGCCTCTACGCGGTGCTCGCCGCCGCCGTCGGCACCGGCGCCGACACGACCTTCGTCGTCGCGGTCCAGAGCCTGCGGCTGCTCGTGATGGTCCTGCTCGCCCCGTACGCGGTGCGGCTGCTGCTGCACGCGCGTGCGCGTCGAAGCGTCAGGCTGCCGTAGCCGTGGAAGGATGAGCGCATGCCCACGCCTCCGCCCTACTCGGCCGCGGCCGACCGCTACGAGACGTCGATGCCGTACCGCCGCTGCGGGCGCAGCGGCCTGCTGCTGCCGGCGATCTCGCTCGGCCTGTGGCACAACTTCGGCGACGACCGGCCGATCGACACCCAGCGCGCGATCGTGCGGCGCGCCTTCGACCTCGGCGTCACCCACTTCGACCTCGCCAACAACTACGGCCCGCCATACGGCAGCGCGGAGGCCAACTTCGGCCGCCTGATGGCCGAGGACCTGCGCCCCTACCGCGACGAGCTGATCGTCTCGACGAAGGCCGGCTGGGACATGTGGCCCGGCCCCTACGGCGAGTTCGGCTCGCGCAAGTACCTGCTGGCGTCGCTGGACCAGTCGCTGAGACGGATGGGGCTCGACTACGTCGACATCTTCTACTCCCACCGCTTCGACCCCGACACGCCGCTGGAGGAGACGATGGGCGCCCTGCACAGCGCGGTGCAGCAGGGCAAGGCGCTCTACGTCGGGATCTCCTCCTACGGCTCGTCGCGGACGTTGGAGGCGATCCGGATCCTGCGCGAGCTCGGCACCCCGCTGCTGATCCACCAGCCGTCGTACTCGCTGCTCAACCGCTGGATCGAGAGAGGGCTGCTCGACGTGCTCGGCGAGCAGGGCGTCGGCGCGATCGTCTTCACCCCGCTGGCGCAGGGGATGCTGACCGACCGCTACCTCAACGGCATCCCGGCCGACTCGCGCGCGGCGAGGAGAACGTCGCTCGACCCGGCGTGGCTGACCGAGCGGACGCTGAGGCACATCCGCGCGCTGAACGAGATCGCGAAGCGGCGCGGCCAGTCGCTGGCGCAGATGGCGCTGGCGTGGACGCTGCGCGATCCGCGCGTCACCTCGACGCTCGTCGGCGCCAGCAGCGTCGCGCAGCTCGAGGACAACCTTGGCGCGCTGGAGCGGCTGGAGTTCTCCGCCGAGGAGCTGCAGGAGATCGAGGACCGCACGACCGAGGCCGGCGTCAACCTGTGGGCCGAGTCGGCCGAGGTCGACTGAGGGGGCGCTCCGGGGCGCGCGCGGGGACGCGCCGACCGTGCTCGCGCCGATGCCGCTAGAGTGGTTCCTCCGGCGGATCGCCCACTCGGCCGGGGCCTCCTTGGAGGCCCGTCCGGGTCGCGCCGACGGTCCTCGTGGCCGGCGGTCCAGCGCCCGGAGGTCGGGAGTGTCCAGTTGCCCAGGCAATCGACACAAGTCCTGGGACGTTTGTAGTGAGTGGTGATCTCTGACCGGGGGCAACCGGCCGGGCGCTGAGCCCGGCCGGCCCCTTTTAACGGGCGCGGGCGAGGGCGTCGAGCAGCGCCGCGGTCTCACGCGGGCGCGAGATCATCGGCCAGTGGCCGGCGTCGAGCGTCGCGTGCTCCCAGCCGGGCGTGTCGTCGCCGATCGGCGACGGGAAGGCCCGTCTGAGGCAGGTGACGTAGGTCCGCTCGACGCCGCCGGCGGCCTCGACGCCGTCGAGCGGCTCGCGGAAGGTCGCGAGCGGATGGCCGGGCGTCTCGGCGCGGATCCACTCGCGATCCGCGGCGGTCAGCTCGTGGCCGGCGTAGTAGGCGTCGAGCTGCTCGTCGGCGAACCACGGCACGCGGTCGGGGTCGCCGCCGGCGGCGACCGCGGCGAGGATCGCCTGCTCGAACTCGGGGCCGGCGGCGTCGAAGGCCGAGCGGCCGTCGACCGGGAGCGTCGCGTCGAGGTAGACCAGCCGCGCGATCCGCTCCGGCGCCGCGGCGGCGGCGCCGCTGATCGCCAGGCCGGAGAAGGAGTGGCCGACGAGCACGACGTCGCGCAGGTCGTCGCGCTCGAGCAGGTCGACGAGGTCGGCGACGTGAGTCGAGAGGTCGGCGCGCGCCGCCGCGGCCGGCTCGTCGCGGCCGAGGCCGGTCAGCGTGACGGGGCGGACGTCGTGGCCGGCCTCCTGCAGCAGCGGGGTGGCGCGGGACCAGGCCCAGGCGCCGAGGCAGGCGCCGGGGACGAGCACGATCGTGGCCATGGCGGAAGCTCCTTCGTCGGTGGTCGATGCGGGCATGGAGCGGAGGCTACGACCGAATCAGGGCGCTTTCCGCCCTCATTTCGTGATTTCCTTGTCGGCATGTCGCGACCGACCACACGGGTGCTGGAGCTGCTCGAGCTGCTGCAGGACCGCGGCCGCGTGAGCGGGCCGGAGCTGGCCGCGCGGCTCGGCGTCGACCTGCGCACCGTCCGCCGCTACGTCGCCAAGCTCGAGGAGCTCGGCCTCCCAGTCGACGCCGACCGCGGCCGCAACGGCGGCTACCGGCTCGCGCCGGGCTGGAAGCTGCCGCCGCTGATGCTGAGCGACGACGAGGCGACGGCCGTCGTGCTCGGCCTGCTCGCCGCCCGCCGCGATGGGCTCGCAACCGCCGCTCCCGCCGTCGACGGCGCGCTGGAGAAGGTCCGCCGCGTGCTGCCGGCCGAGCTGCGCGAGCGGGTGCGGGCGTTGGAGGCGGCGCTCGGCTTCAGCCAGCGGCGCGGCGAACCGACGCCGCCCGCGATCCGCGACGAGCGCGCCGCTGCCCCGCCGCCCGCACGCACGCCCGCGCCCGCGCCGCCGGCTGGCGTGCCCGCGCCGCCCGCGACCGAGACCGTGCTCGCGCTCGCCGACGCGATCGCGCGCGAGCGGCGGGTCGAGATCGCCTACGCCGATCGTGCCGGCAGCCGCTCGACGCGGCAGCTCGATCCGTACGGGATCGTCTTCCACCACGGCCGCTGGTACCTCTCCGCCCACGACCACGGGCGCGACGCGCTGCGGACGCTGCGGCTCGACCGGATCGCGAGCGTCCGACTGCTGCGCAGAGCGGCCCCGCCGCCGGCCGGCTTCGACCCGGTCGCCGCCGTCGCGCGGGCGCTCGCGCGCGTGCCGTGGAGATGGGAGGTCGAGGTCGTGCTCGACGCGTCGCTGGCCGAGCTGCGCGCGCAGCTGCCGCCGCACGCCGCCGAGCTGGAGCCGCGCGAGGACGGCGTCCTGCTGCGCGCCCGCGCCGAGCGGCTCGACGGGATGGCGCGCCTGCTCGCCGGCCTCGGCGCCCCGCTGCGCGTGATCGGCCCGCCCGAGCTGCGCGACGAGCTCGCGCGCCTCGCCGACCGGCTCGCCGCCGCGGCCGCGGCCGGCTGAGCCGCGCGGGCGCTCCACGACGACCGGCCGCCCGCCGTCGCCGTCGCCGCCGCCGCCGCGGCCGCGGCCGGCTGAGCCGCGGCGCGCCCGCTCAGCCCTCCGGCGGCCGATCGGCGGCGAGCACCGCGAGGTCGCCGCGCCGCCAGGTGACGCGGGCGTCGGCGAGGCCGGCGGCGCGCAGCCAGCCGAGCTGCTCGGCGACCGTGCTCGGCAGGTCGTAGCCGGGCTCGAGCGGGATGCGGGCGTCGGCGGGATCGTCGGGCACGACGACGTCGGCGAGCGCGAACCGTCCGCCGGGCCGCAGCGCGCAGGCGACCCGGGCGAACAGGCCGGCCTTCCCGGGCCCGTCGAGGTGGTGGACGGCGAGCGCGCTGACGACGAGGTCGAAGCGGCCTGCCGGCAGCGGCTCCTCCAGCCTGCCCGGGAGCAGCGACGCCGGCCGCCCCAGCAGCGCCGAGCGGGCCGCCATCAGCATCGCCTCGCTGGCGTCGATGCCGACGAGGTGGGCCTCGGGGTGTGCGTCGAGCAGCCGCCGCGCCGTCTGTCCGGTGCCGGTTCCCAGCTCGAGCACCGACGCGACCTCGATCCCCTCGGTCGCGGCGACCAGCTCGGCCTGCAGCAGCGGATAGTCGGGGATCTCCGCCCGCATCAGCTCGTCGTACCCCTCCGGGTCCCACGTGTGCTCGCCCATCGCCCAGCTCCTACCCGCCGCCGGCCGTTTCGAGCGCGCGGGCAACCGGCTCGCACGTCGGCGCAGCCGCTCAGCCGCACGAGCCGACCACCGGCCGGCTCGCGCCGCGCCGCCCGCTCAGGCGAACGGCCGGTGGTGCGCCATCCGGTTGGTCACGAGCGCGATCAGCAGCAGCACGATGCCGACGGCCACGACGACGGCGCCGAGCGTGGCGACCATCGCGCCGACGCCGACCAGCCAGTCGCTCACGAGCGCGCCGAGCAGCGCGATCAGCCCGCCGACCCCGGCGATCGCCAGGCCGACGAGCACGATCCCGCCGCCCGAGTCACGGAAGCTGCGGGTGCTGCGCTCCAGCTGCGGATCTTCGGGCTCTTGCGCCATGTCGGCCCTCTTCCCGCGCCCCGCCGCGGCAAACCGGCCGCGGCAGCGCGCGAACCGGCGCCCGCGGTGACTCGAAGGAAATCCAAAACCACTTTTCTGTGTGTTAGGTTGGGCCTCCTGCAGGAACCGCCGGCTCGGGGAGCCGACGGTTCACGGCGCGCCGGCACGAGCCATGAGCCCACGCGGCCCGAGAGGCCGATCCAAACAGAGGAGGTTCCATGCTGCGCCTCGCGCGACTTGCATTGCTGAGCACCGCGCTGCTCGCGCTGTCGGTGCTGTTCGCGTCGTCGGCACACGCGAGCAGAGGGTTGAGCGTCAGCCCGACCACGCTCACCGCCAGCGGCAGACTGACGATGAACGGCACCATAACGTGCACCGTCACGACCAACATAACGGCGAACAGATCGATAGCGAAGACCGCCGCCGCGACGATCGGGAGCGTCACGTCGGGAACGATCACCGGCTGCTCCGGTCTCGGGATCACCGGCGGGACCTTCGGCGTTCCGAGTCCATTCGCGTACAACTCGTTCACCGGGACGCTACCGAACATAACGGGGCTCGGCGCGACCGCGTCGATCGTGAGCTTCACGCTCAGAGGGACGCTCCCGGGTGCGACCACATGCACCTACGCCGGCCCGGTCAACTGGCGGTTGATCTTCCTGCTGCTGCGGTGGGGGGAGATCACGTGGGAGATCGCCCAGGAGCTGCTGAGAATGGCCGGCAGCGACATACTGTGCCCCGCGAGACTCAGCATCGCGGGCACCCAGACGGTCGCGTCGCCTCCCACGGTCGCCCTAATATAGGACGGTGAATTCACCCGCCGCCGGCGCGCCTGCGCCGGCGGCGGTCGCCGCTCACTGCGACGGCACGTCCGAGTGCTGGTCGGTGTCGCCGAGCGGGGTGTCGCTGTCGCCGGGCGCGCCGGGCAGCGTGTCCTTGTCGTCCTCGCCTCTGGCGCCGGGCTCGCCGCCCGGGATGCCGCTCGCCGGCTTGCCGGCTCCGGCTCTGTCGTCTCTGTCGTCGTCGCGGGTCATGCCGATGGAGATACCCGCGACGCCGGGACGCACACGGTGGGCCGGACCTCAGCGTGCGAGCGTGAACTGGCCGACGAGCGCGTCGAGCTGCTCGGCGGTCTGCGCGAGCGCCTGCGCGGAAGAGGCGATCTGCTGTGTGGAAGCGGAGGTCTGCTCGGTCGAGGCGGAGACCTGCTCGCTGGAGGCCGACGACTCCTCCGCGACCGACGCGACCTGCGTCATGCTCTCGCGCATCCGCAGCGCCGAGGCGGCGATCTGCTCGATCGCCGTCGCGATCTGGCCGACGCGGCCGTGCATGTCCTCGACCTCGCCGCCGATCCGCTCGAACGACGCGCGCGCCTGCTCGAAGGTCGCCGCGCCGGCCTCGGTCTCGCGCGAGCCGAGCTCTACCACCTCGACGGCCCGGCCGGTCTCGCGCTGGATCTCCTCGATCAGCCCGCCGATCGACGAGGCCGCCCGCTGCGACTCCTCCGCCAGCTTGCGGACCTCCTCGGCGACGACGGCGAAGCCGCGGCCCTGCTCGCCGGCGCGCGCCGCCTCGATCGCCGCGTTCAACGCCAGCAGGTTGGTCTGCTCCGCGATCCCGGTGATCGTCGCGACGATCCCGCCGATCTGGCCGGACTTCTCGCCGAGCGCGCGGATCGTGCTGGTCGCCTCGTCGGTCGAGGCGCGCACGGCGAGCATCGCGTCGGTCGCGCGTCTGACGGCGGCGGCGCCCTCGTCGGCGACCGCGCGCGCCTGCTCGGCGGCGGTCGCGGTCTCCTGCGCGTGGCCGGTGCTGACCTCCGAGGCGGCGGCGACCTCCTCGGTCATCTGGCGCGCCTCGGCGACCGAGCGGACCTGGCGCTCGGCGCCCTGCGCGACGTCGCCGATCGTCTGCGCGATCTCGCCGACGGCGCGGCCGGCCTCCTCCGAGGTCATCGCCATCTGCTGCGAGGCGGCGGAGACGCTGGAGGACTGCTGCGCGATCTCGCCGAGCATCGCCGTCAGTCTGCCGCGCATCTGGCCGTAGGCGGCGACCGACGCCTGCGCGCGCTCCAACATCCCGTCGAAGATCGTCGCCAGCCGGCCGCGCTCGCCGTCGCTCGGCGGCAGCGGCTCGGCGACGGTCGATATGTCGACCGTCAGGTCGCCGGCGGCCATCGCGGTCATCCCGCGCTCCAGGTCGCTGAGGCAGTCGGCCTCGAGGCTCGCCAGCCGCTCGGTCAGCTGCTCCAGGCAGGAGCGGTCGCCGAGCGCGGCGCGCAGCTCCTCGCGCATCGCGTTGTACTCGGCGATCGAGGTGACGGTCTTGTCGAGGATCTCGTTGACGCCGACCTGGATCTCGCCGATCTCGTCGCTGGAGACCCTCGCGATCGGCCTCGTCGTCGACACCACCTCGACGGTGTTGTCGCCGCGCGCGATCGCGGCGAGGCCGGCGTTGAGGTCGGTGACGCAGTCGTCGCGCAGGTGGTGGAGCCGCGCCAGCACGCGCCGCACCCGCATCCGCAGCGCGAGCGTGATCCACACGCCGAGGCCGACGGCGAGCAGCACGCCGTAGGTGAGCGCGACCCACAGCAGCGTGCGCGAGGTCGACAGCGTCGACTCGAAGTCCTCCTGCAGCTCGGCGACGCGCGCCGCGCTGGCGGCGTCGAGGTCGGCGGCCGAAGCGGCCATGACGCGGTCGTGGCTGCCCTCCAGCGAGCTGAGGTTGGCGAACGAGACGACGCCCATCACGACGACGAGCGCGACCATCAGGCCGAACGCGAGCGTCAGCTTGCGCCCGACGGTCCAGCGGATTCCAAGGAAGCCCTTCACCTCGACCGTCCTCCTCATCTGCGACACACCGGTTGCGACAGCCGCGCGCCGCCGTCGGCGATCGACTGAGTCGTTCCATATCTCGGCAGACGCGGGCGTACCTTGAGCGCTGCGGCGCGCCATGCGACCACGTTCACGCACGGAACAACTGTTCCAACCGCAAGCACGCCACAATGGATACGAGATGTCCGTCCCCGCCTCCGCCTCCACCCCGGCCGCCGCGAGCCCCCGCGCCGCCGACCCCAGCGCGCTCGACCGCGACACCGCGCTGCTGGAGTCGCTGCTCGGAGACGTGCTCGAGGAGCAGAACGGCCGCGCCTTCCGCGAACGCCTCTTCTGGCTGCGCGACAGCGCCGCCGCGCTGCGCGACGGCGACGTCGAGCAGGGCGAGCAGCTGCTGAGCTTCCTGCGCGGCCAGCCTGCCGCCCGCCTTGGACCGTACGTGCGCGCCTGCTCGATGCAGCTCCAGCTGGCGAACATCGCCGAGGAGCTGGAGCGGCTGCGCCGCCGCCGCGCCTACGACTCCGACGCCAGCGTGCCGCAGCGCGAGTCGCTCGCGGCGACCGCCGGCAAGCTCAGCCAGGTGCCGCGCTCCCGCGTCGCCGAGGCGCTCGAGCGGCTCGACGTGCGGCTGGTGATGACCGCCCACCCGACCGAGGCGACCCGCCGCTCGATCTTCGACCACCAGCAGAGCATCTGGCAGATCATGGAGAAGCTCGACGACCCGCGCACCGGCTCCAGCAGGCGCCGCGCGCTGGAGGACGAGCTGCGGGAGGTGCTGACGACCTGGTGGCAGACCGACGAGGTGCGCCGCGCGCGGCCGCTGGTCGAGGACGAGGTCCGCCGCACGCTGTTCTTCTTCGAGTGGGTCCTGTTCGACGCGATCCCGCCGCTGGCGGCCGAGCTGTCGCGCTGCTTCGACGTGCCGTGGCCGCCGCTGCGGCCGGCCGTCCGCTTCGGCTCGTGGGCCGGCGGCGACATGGACGGCAACCCCGAGGTCGGCCCGCAGGCGGTCGCCCGCACGCTCCACCTCCACCGCACGACCGCGCTGCGGCTGCTGCACAGACGGATCGACGCGCTCTCGCGCGAGTTCTCGCAGGCCGACGACCACGTCTTCCTCTCCCCCGCGCTGCGGGCCTCGATCGAGCGCGACGAGGCCGAGCTGCCGAACGTCGGCAGCCGCCGCCGCAACCCGCACGAGCCGTTCCGCCGCAAGCTCGGCCTGATCGGGGCGCGGATCCAGCGCGCGCGACGACGCGAGCAGGGCGGCTACACCGACCCCGACCAGCTCGCCGCCGACCTCGAGCTGGTGCGCGACTCGCTCTCCTCCCAGCGCGTCGCCGCCGGCAAGATCGCCCGCCTGCTCGTGCAGGTGCGGACCTTCGGATTCCACCTCGCCGCGCTCGACGTGCGCGAGAGCGTCCGCCCGCTGCAGGCCGCCACCGGCCGCCTGATCGACGGCTACGAGCAGGCCGACGAGGCTGGCCGCCAGGCGCTGCTGGCCGCCGCGATCCCGGCGCTGGAGGGCTTCAGAGCGCCGCGCGCCGACAGATCGGACCCGGTGCTGGCGTCGTTCGCCGCGATCGCGCAGGGCATGCGCGAGCACGGGCCGCGGGCGCTCGGCAGCCTCATCATCTCGATGGCCCGCCAGCCCTCCGACGTGCTCTGCGCGCTCTACCTGCTGCGCCGCGCCGGCGTCGGCCGCGACGGCCTCGCCGCGCTGCCGATCGTGCCGCTGTTCGAGACGGTCGACGACCTGCGCGGCGGCGAGGCGACGATGGAGGCGCTCTACGCCGATCCCGTCTACGCCAGCCATCTCGACGGCTGCGACCGCCGCCAGGAGATCATGCTCGGCTACTCCGACTCGGCGAAGGACGGCGGCTTCATCTCCTCGCAGTGGGAGCTGTACGCCGCGCAGGAGCGGCTGATCGCCGGCGCCGACGCCCACGACGTGCGGCTGCGCTTCTTCCACGGCCGCGGCGGCTCGACCTCGCGCGGCGGCGGCCCGAGCCACCGGGCGATCCTGGCGCAGCCGCCGGGCTCGATCCGCGGCCGCATCCGCATCACCGAGCAGGGCGAGGTGATCTCCCAGCGCTACGCCCATCCGGAGCTGGCGCAGCGGGCGCTGGAGCAGACGCTCTCGGGCGTCGTGCTGGCGACGCTCGCGCCGCCGGACCCGCCGCCGGCGCGCTGGCGCGAGGCGGCCCAGCGGCTTGCCGACACCTCCCGCTCCGTCTACCAGGCGCTGATCTACGAGGACCCGCGCTTCGACGCGCTGCTGCACCAGGTCTCGCCGCTCGACGAGCTGACCGAGCTGAACATCGGCTCGCGTCCGGCGGCCCGCAGCGCCTCGCGCAGGCTGCAGGAGCTGCGCGCGATCCCGTGGGTCTTCGCGTGGATGCAGAACCGGCTGCTGCTGCCGGCGTGGTACGGCGCCGGCACCGCGCTGGCCGAGGGCGACCTCGCGCTCCAGCGCGAGATGCGCGAGAACTGGCCCTTCTTCCGGATGGTCATCTCGATGCTGGAGATGTCCCTGTTCAAGAGCGACCTCGGCGTCGCCGAGCGCTACTTCGAGCTCGTGACCGACGCCGACGCGAGGCAGCTGTGGACGCCGATCCGCGACGAGCACGAGCGGCTCGTCGCACGCGTGCTGGAGATCACCGGCAACCCGCACCTGCTCGGCGGCCAGCCGGCGCTGCGCAAGCGGCTCGCCCACCGCAACCCGTGGATCGACCCGCTCTCGCACGTGCAGGTCGACCTCCTGCGCCGCGCCCGTGCCGACGACGAGGACGCCCGCACGCCGCTGCTGCACACGGTCGCCGGCATCGCCGCCGGCATGCGCAACACCGGCTGAGGGGCGAGACCTCTGTCATCCAGCTGTCGCTGAGCAGCAGCTGGATGACACAGGTCTCCTCTAGGCGGGCGATTCCAGGCGCGCGCGGCGGTCTCTGAGGCCGCGCTGGACGAGCTGGCGGGCGAGGTTGAGCATCAGCAGCGCGAAGCCGATCTTCAGCGCCCGCTCCGGCAGCACGTTGGCGAGCGCGACGCCGCCGACCGCACCCGCGACCGACAGTCCGCCCATCACGGCGGCGTCCTCGAGCCTGAGGTTGCCGTAGCGGCGCTGGCGCCAGGAGCCGACGAGCGCGACCGGCACGATCGCCAGCAGCGAGGTCGCCTCCGCCTCGACGTGCCCGAGGCCGGCGAAGATCGTCAGCGCCGGAACGAACAGGATCCCGCCGCCGATCCCGAGCAGGCCGGCGGCGATCCCGGCGAGGATCCCGATCAGCGCGGCCGCGATCACCGGCCGGCCGCTCCCGCCCGCTCGGCGGCGACGGTGCGACCGGCGTCGGTCACGACACCACCAGCTGGATCGCGCCGGCGACCATCAGCACGGCGAAGGCGAAGGCGATCACGTCGCTCGGAAGCCGCTGCTGCAGCCACGTGCCGGCGATCACGCCGCCGATCGCCGGGATCCCGACCAGCAGGCCGGCGACGACGTCGACGTTGCCGTAGAGGCCCTGCGTCGCGACGGCGAAGCCGGCGACGAGCACGATCGCTCCGAGCGAGGTCGCCGCCGCGGCGCGCGCCTCGTAGCCGAGCCACAGCAGCAGCAGCGGCACCATCACGGTGCCGCCGCCGACGCCGAAGAGGCCGCTGAAGAGGCCGCCGGCGGTGCCGATCGCGGCCAGCCGCAGCAGCCGGTCGCGTCCGCTCAGCGCCCCTTCCGCCACGGTCTCGTCCACGCCTTCGTCGCCGAGCCCTGGTGGACGGCGCCGTCCGGCGCCTTCCACGTCACGCGCCACTCGCGGCCGGCCTTCGTCGCGACCCGCTTGGTCCAGTAGCCCGTCTTGCCGAACCGCTGCGTGCCCGCTCTCTTCCAGCCGCCGCGGTCGCGGTACTCGATCGCGACGGTGCCGGCGCGCTTGGCCGGGCGCACGAGGCCCCACAGCGTCGCGCGCGTCGAGCTGCCTCTCTGCGGCACGACGACGAGCGGCAGGCGGAAGCCGTGGTAGGCCGGCTTCGGCTGGTCGCTGCCGTGCGGGTAGAGGCCCGACTCGAAGGCGCTGAAGTCGCCGCGCGGAGGGTCGTCGCGCAGCAGGTACTGCGAGAACGACTTGACGCGCGGGTTGAGGTACGCGATCCGCTCGGAGATCGAGCGGTAGTCGGACTGGACGGCGAACGGCACGCCGTAGAAGGTGTCGGGCTCGCTCTGGACGCCGAACTCGGTCACGTGGATCGGCAGCCGCCGGGCGATCGCGCCGGCCCGCGCGGCCTTGTCGAGCGCGGCCGTGAGGCGCGGGAGGACGCCGATCGTGACGTTGTCCCTGTCGATCAGCGGGGTGTAGAAGGGACCAAGGATCGTCGAGTAGGGATGGATCGCGACGCCCTGCGCCGGCAGCTTGGCGCACCGTCTGCCGCGGACGCGGACCGGCTTGTAGGCGTCGTCGAGGCAGAGCATCGAGCGCAGGAAGCGCACCGGCGCGATCGTGCCGACGGTGCGGTTCCTGTTGCTCTGCGGCGCCAGCTCGCCGACGAGGATCGGCTTGCGCACGCGAGCGCTGCGCAGCCCCGTGTACGCCTTCATGTACAGCTCGCGGTAGACCTGCGGGCTCGCCAGTCTACGGCCCTGGTAGAGCGGCTTCAGCAGCTTGCCGAGGTTCGGCTCGTTCCAGATCGACCACAGCTCGACCTGCTTGCCGTAGCGGCGCCCAACGGCCGTCGCGAACTTGCCGAAGGCGGTCGCGTCGGGCTTGGTCAGGCCGTCGCGCTTGGACGGCGTCGCCCACTTCGGCGCCCTGCCCGTGATCGTCAGGTGGACCTTCAGCCCGCGCGCCCGCGCGCCGTCGATCGCCGCGTCGTAGCGGGCCCAGCCGCCGGCGGGGTAGGCGGCCGGGTCGGTCGCGTTGAAGCGCGGCGCTCTGCCTGCGTTCGGCGACGGCGCGACCCGCTCCCACGCGACGAGCAGCCGCACGCCGTCGGCGCCGAGCGCCGCGATCTCGTCGAGCGCCGCGGAGGGGTCGCGCTCGAGCAGCTCGTCGGGCGCCTCGACCAGCGTGATCTGCCCGCTGCCGGCCGACGCCGTCGCGGCGGGCAGGAGCAGGGCGAGCAGGGCGGCGAGGACCAGCGGGATGCGTCGGCGCACGAAGGCGACCTCCATCGTCGGGTGCGGGGCGCCTGGACCGGCGCGGTGGACGGCTGCGGGCGCCGACGCGCCCGCAGGCCGAAATTACCGCACATCGTCCGGCGGACCGCTTCCTGGCCGGTGCGCGCTCCGCCGCTCAGCGCGACGGGTAGGCGTCCCCCATCCCGCGGTTCCACTGGCGGGGCCACGCCCGCGTGATCGACCCCGACCAGGTCGACCCGTCGTGGGCCTCCCAGCTGACGCGCCACAGGCGCGTCGGTCTGGTCGCGACCGTGCGGCTCCAGTAGCCGTCGGCGGCGTGCCGTACGCGGCCGAGCGTGCGCCACGGGCGCCCGCGGTCGCGGTAGGAGACCGTCACCGTCCCGGCTCGTCTCGCGGCCCGCACCAGGCCCCACAGCTGCGCCCGTCTGCCGTTTCTGGCTGGCGTCACCACGAGCGGCAGCCGGAAGCCGTGCCACGACGGCTTCGGCTCTCCGTTCCACGGCCGCAGCCCCGACTCGAAGACCCACGGCATGCCGCTGGGGTAGTCGTCGTAGAGCAGGTACTGGGAGAACGACTTGACGCGCGGGTTGCGGAAGGCGATCCGCTCCGCCATCGAGCGGTAGTCGGACTGGACGCCGAAGGGGACGCCGACCGTTCTGTCGGGGAAGCTCTGGACGCCGTACTCGGTCAGGTGGATCGGGAGCCGCCGCGGCAGCATGCCGGCCTTCGCCGCCTTGTCGAGCGCCGAGGTCAGCCGCCCGAGCGTCGCTATCGTGACGCTGTCGCGGTCGGCCGGACGCAGGAACGGCCCGGGCCGGGTCGAGTAGGGATGGATCGAGATGCCGGCGGGCGCCAGTCGCTGGCACCGTCTCCCGCGCACGCGGATCGGCCGGTAGCGCGCGTCGAGGCAGAGCACGGCGCGCAGGAAGCGCAGCGGCGCGATCGTCCCCTGCACCCGTCTGTTGCCGAGCGGCGCCAGCTCGCCGAGCAGGATCGGGGCGCGCACGCCCGCGGTCCGCAGCGCCGAGGAGGTCTTGACGAAGATGTCGCGGTAGACGGCGGCGCTGGCGTCCTTCGCGATCGGCATCAGCCACTTGCCGAGGTTGGGCTCGTTCCAGACCGACCACATCGTCACCGATCTGCGGTAGCGGCGGCCGGCGGCGGTCGCGAACCGGCTGAACGCGGTCGCGTCGGGGCGCGTCAGCCCGTCGCCGGCGCGGGTCGCCCACAGCGGCGCGTGGCCGGTGATCGTCACGTGGACCTTCAGCCCGCGGGCGCGGGCGCCGTCGATCGCCGCGTCGTAGCGGGCCCACGCGCCGTCGGGGTAGGCGCCGGGATCGGTCGCGTTGAACGACGGCGCCCGCCGCGACTCCGGCCTCGGCGCCACCCGTCTCCAGATCATCAGGATGCGGATGCCGTCGGCGCCGAGCGCTGCGATCTCGTCCAGCGCGCCCGACGGGTCGCGGTCGAGCAGCTCGTTCGGCGCCTCGACGTAGGTCGGCTGCGAGCGGTCGGCGAGCGCCGTCGCGGCGGGCGCGAGCAGCGCTGTGAGCGCGAGCAGGAGCGAGAACGGCAGCAGGAAGCGTCGGCGCACGGGGCGACCTCCGATCGGGGAACGTGAACCACCGCCAGGGGGCCTTGCGGTGGGTGATCGAAGAGCGTCAACGCGCCGACGCGGGCGAAGTAGCGCAAAAGCGGCGGCGGAGCCGAACGCTCCGCCGCCGCGCGTGGCGGCGGGCCGGAGGAACCGCCCCCGGCCGCTCCGCCGCGTCAGCTCACGGGCGCGTGTGCGCGACCGTCTTGGGGCCGGTGTGCTTCTTGCCGTCCGGCGCGGTCCAGATCACGCGGAAGGCGCGGCCCGGCTTCGTATTGACCTTGCGGGTCCAGTAGCCGGTGCGGCCGAACCGCTGCGTCGCGAGCTTGCGCCACTTCTTGCCGCGGTCGGCGAACTCGATCCGCACCGAGCCGGCGCGCTTGGCGGCGCGAGCCGGGCGCACCAGGCCCCACAGCGTCGCGCGCGTCTTCTTCTTGGAGGGCACGACGACCAGCGGCATGCGGAAGCCCTCGAACGCCGGCTTCTGCTTGCGGCCCTTGTGCAGGAAGAGGCCCGACTCGAAGGCGCCGTACTCCCAGCCGGTGCCGTAGTCGTCCCTCAGCAGGTACTGCGAGAAGGCCTTCACGCGCGGGTTGAGGTACGCGATCCGCTCCGACATCGAGCGGAAGTCCGACTGCTTGGCGAGCGAGACGCCGAGCCGCCGGTCGGGCAGGCTCTGGACGCCGAACTCGGTGACGTAGACCGGCAGGCGCCCGCCGGTGATCGCGCCGGCCTTCGCGGCCTTGTCGACGGCGGTCGTGAGGCGGTCGAGCACGCCGATCGTGACGTTGTCGGCCGGCGGCTTGAGGAACGGGCCGGCTCTGTTGGCGTACGGATGGATCGCGACGCCCTGCGCCGGCACCTTCGCGCAGCGCTTGCCCTTCACCTTGACCGGCTTGTACTTGGCGTTCAGGCACAGCATCGAGCGCAGGAAGACGAGCGGCTTGATCGTGCCCTGGTCCTTCAGCGAGTTGCCGTTGGGGGCCAGCTCGCCGAGCACGATCGGCGCGCGCACGCCGGCGCTTCTGAGGCCGGAGTAGGCCTTCAGGTAGAGGTTGCGGTAGACCTTCGCGCTCTGGTTGCGGGCGATCGGCTTCAGCAGCTTGCCGAGGTTCGGCTCGTTCCAGATCGACCAGACGGCGACCTGTCTGCCGTAGCGGCGGCCGACGGCCGTCGCGAACTTGCCGAACTCGTTCGGGTTGGGCTTCGTCAGGCCGTCGCGCTTGGGCGTCGCCCAGTCGGGCGCCGGCCCGGTGATCGTGAGGTGGACTCTGATCCCGCGCGCGCGAGCGCTCGTGATCGCGGTGTCGTAGACGCTCCAAGCGCCGTCCGGGTAGGCGTTCGGGTCGGTGGAGTTGAACGACGGCTTCCGGTTCGACTCGTGTTCGGGCGCGACCTCACGCCAGGCGACCATCAGCCGGATCGCCTCCGCGCCGAGGCTCTCTATCTCGTCGAGGGCGGGTCCGGGGTTTCCGTTCAGCAGCTCCGACGGCGCCTCGACGGTGGTGTACTGGGAGCGGCTGGCGTTCGCCGTCGCTGACAACATCAGCGTGGCGAGACCCGTCAAGACGACGAGCAAGATCCGTTGGCGCACGTGGGCGGCCTCCTTCTGGGTCCGACTGCTGCGAGATCGATGCGAGATCGACCGCAGCCTTTCCGAGCCCGCCGGGGGGAAACGTGGCGGGCTCCTCTCGGTGCTAACGCACCAGCCACCCGAAGGTAGCGGTCCCGCCCGACGGGACGCTCACCCCTCCGCCGCGACCTCGGCCGCGTCGCCGCCGGGAAGGCTGGCGTGCGGCTGGGGCAGCTGGTCGCCGGAGGAGAGCGGGCTGAGCGGGGAGCGTCTGGCCGCCGCGATCTCGGCGTCGGTGACGTTGAGCGGGTGGTGGCAGGCGGCGACGTGGCCGCCCGCGTACTCGGTCAGCTGCGGCTCGACCGCCGCGCAGACGTCCGTGGCGCGCGGGCAGCGGGTGCGGAAGCGGCAGCCGCTCGGCGGCTCGATCGGATTGGGCGGCTCGCCCGCGACGACCAAGCGTCTGCGCGCCCGGTTCTGCCGCGGGTCGGGGATCGGGATCGCGCCGAGCAGGCCGACCGTGTATGGGTGGATCGGCTTCGTGTACAGCTCCTCGGCGGGCGAGGACTCGACGATCTTGCCGAGGTACATCACCGCGATCCGGTCGGAGACGTGGCGCACGACCGACAGGTCGTGGGCGACGAAGACGTACGCGAGCCCGAACTCGTCCTGGAGGTCGTCGAGCAGATTGATCACCTGCGCCTGGATCGAGACGTCGAGCGCCGAAACCGGCTCGTCGAGCATCATCAGCTTCGGCTCGACGGCGAGCGCGCGGGCGATCCCGATCCGCTGCCGCTGGCCGCCGGAGAACTCGTGCGGGAAGCGGTTGACGTGCTCGGGGTTGAGGCCGACCCGGCCGAGCAGCTCGCGCACCCGTCGCTCGACGGCCGCGCCCTTCACGCCGTGCAGCACCAGCGGCGCGCCGACGATCTGCCCGACGCGCTTGCGCGGGTTGAGCGACGCCTGCGGATCCTGGAAGACCATCTGCAGCTCGCGCCGCACCGGCGCCAGCTCGCGCCGTCCCGCTCTCGTGATCTCTCTGCCGCGGAAGCGGATCGCGCCGCCGGTCGGCTCCAGCAGGCGGACGATCGCACGCGACAGCGTCGTCTTGCCGCAGCCCGACTCGCCGACGATCCCGAGCGTCTCGCCCTCGCCGAGCGACAGCGAGACGTCGTCGACGGCGTGGACGTGGCCGATCGTGCGGTCGACGATCACGCCGCGCCGGATCGGGAAGTAGAGCTGCAGGTGCTCGACCTCGAGCAGCGGCGCGGCCGTCACGCGACCACCTTCCCCTGCTTGGCGGCGAGGCCGATCTCGCCGTCGACGACGCGCAGCCTGCGCTTGTCCTCGACGGCCAGCCAGCAGCGGTCGCAGTGGTCGGGCTGGGCGGGGTCGCGCACCTCCAGCTCCGGCCGCTGCACGCACTTGTCGAACTCGTGCGGGCAGCGCGGGCGGAAATGGCAGCCGCTCGGCGGCGCCAGCAGCGACGGCGGCAGGCCGGCGATCGCCGGCAGCCGTCCCGGCCGATCGCGGTCGACGCGCGTGATCGAGCCGAGCAGGCCCCACGTGTAGGGATGCTGCGGGTCGTAGAACAGCTCGTCGAGCGTCCCCTGCTCGACGATCCGCCCGCCGTACATGACCGCGATCCGGTCGGCGATCTCGGCGACGACGCCGAGGTCGTGGGTGACGAGGATCACGCCGGCCTGGGTCTCGCGCCGCAGCTGGTCGAGCTCTCTCAGGATCTGCGCCTGGATCGTCACGTCGAGCGCGGTCGTCGGCTCGTCGGCGATCAGCAGCTCCGGCGAGCAGGAGAGCGCCATCGCGATCATCACGCGCTGGCGCATCCCGCCGGAGAACTCGTGCGGGTAGGAGCGCAGCCGCTCGGCGGCGCGCGGGACGCCGACCCGCTCCATCAGCTCGACGGAGCGGTCGAGCGCCTGCGCCTTGCTGAGCGGCTCGTGGGCGCGGATCTGCTCGACGATCTGATCGCCGATCCGCTGCACCGGGTTGAGCGCGGTCATCGGGTCCTGGAAGATCATCGCGATCTCGCCGCCCCGGACCCGGCGCAGCTCGGCGTCGGAGGCGCTCAGCAGCTCTCTCCCCTTCAGCGTCGCGCGGCCTCTAAAGGTCGCGTTCGGCGAGCGGTTGAGGCCCATCAGCGACATGCCGGTCACGGTCTTGCCGGAGCCGGACTCGCCGACGATCGCCAGCACCTCGCCGCGGTCGACGTGGAAGGAGACCCCGTCGACGGCGTGGACGACCCCCTCCTCGGTGCGAAAGGAGACCCTCAGGTCGTCGACGTCGAGCAGTCGTTCAGCGTCGCTCATCGCAGGTGTCATCCCGTCAGTCGGATGCGGGGGTCGAGGAAGGCGAAGATCACGTCGGTCAGGGCGCTCAGGATCACGACGGCGAAGGCGCCGAGCATCACGACGACCAGCACCGGCGGCACGTCGAGCTGCTGGATCGAGTCGGCAGCGTACTGGCCCACGCCCTGCAGGTTGAAGACCGACTCGGTCAGGATCGCGCCGCCGCCGATCACCGCGGCGAAGTCGAGGCTCCACAGCGAGATGATCGGGATCATCGAGTTGCGCAGCACGTGGCGGACCATCACCCGCCGCTCGCTGATCCCCTTCGCGCGGGCCGTACGGACGTAGTCCTCGCTCATCGTGTCGAGCACGTTGGAGCGCAGCACGCGCGAGTAGACGCCGATGAACAGCACCGACAGCACGCACCACGGCAGAATCAGGTGGTACAGCCAGTCGACCGGGTCGTCGGTCAGCGGGACGTAGCCGCCGTTGGGGAAGATCGTCAGCTTGAACGCGAGGAAGTAGAGCGCGACGGCGCCGAGCAGGAAGACCGGCGTCGAGACGCCGACGAGCGCCAGCACCGTCAGCGCGCGGTCGGTGAAGCGGCCGGCCTTGATCGCGCTGATCAGCCCGAACAGGACGCCGAAGAAGAGCCAGATGATGCCGGCGCCGATCGACAGCGACAGCGTCGCCGGGAGCGCCTGCTTGATCTGGTCGAGCACGTTCAGCTGCTGCGTGTAGGAGACGACGTCGCCCGAGAAGATCTTCCCCATCGTCGTCAGGTACTGCTGCCAGATCGGGTCGTCGAAGCCCCACGACTGGCGGATCTGCGCGATCTGCTCGGGCGTCGCGAGCCGGCCGGCCATCCGCACCGCCGGGTCGCCGTTCGGGATCGCCTGGAAGATCAGGAAGGTGAGGATCGAGATCGCGAACAGCACGAGCACCATCGAGAGCAGCCGGCGGACGACGAAGCGGGCCATCAGTGCTCCACCGTCGCTTCCATCGCCTCGTCGCTGATCTTCTCCTCGCGCGCGGCGGAGATCCGCACTCTCGCGCGCGGGTCGAGCGCGTCGCGGACGCCGTCGCCGAAGACGTTGATGCCGAGCACCGCGAGCACGAGCATCGCGCCCGGCACGAACGTCAGGTGGATCGCGCTCGGGATCAGCCGGATGCCGTCGGAGATCATCGTCCCCCACGACGGGTTCGGCGGCTGGATGCCGGCGCCGAGGTACGACAGCGCCGCTTCCAGCAGGATCGCGTTGGCGACCATCAGCGGCAGGAAGACGATCAGCGTCGAGGCGACGTTGGGCAGGATCTCGCGCGACATGATGTGCAGCGAGGAGGCGCCCTGGACGCGCGCGGCGTCGACGAACTCCTTCTCGCGCAGGCCGAGCACCTGGCCGCGGATCGGCTTGGCGACGTACGGGATGTAGACGATCCCGATGATCGCCGCCGGCACGTAGAGCGAGTTCCCGCTCAGCTCCAGCGGCCCTATCGTGATCCCGCCGAGCGCCAGCGAGGTGCCGAGCGCGATGCCGAGCAGCACGACCGGATAGGCCCAGATCAGGTCGAGGATCCGCGCCAGCACGCCGTCGACGGCGCCGCGGAAGTAGCCGGCGCAGATGCCGACGATCGTCGCCAGCACCATCGTGATCAGCGTCGCGACGAAGCCGACCTGGAGCGAGTTGCGCCCGCCGTAGAGCAGGCGGACCGCGAGGTCGCGGCCGTTCTGGTCGGCGCCGAGCAGGAATCTCCCCTGCCAGGTCGGGCCGATCGGGAGGCCCGCCGGCGAGACGACGTCCTTCTGCTCGCCGCGGACGGTGACCTGCTCGGTCACGTGGTTGTCGTTGGGGCCCGTGTGCGCGACGTGGTCGGCGTAGAGCGGCGCCGCCAGGCAGAGCACGACGATCACCAGGAACAGCGCGCCGAAGGCGAGCGCGACCTTGTTGCGCCGCAGCCGGCGCAGGCCGAGTCTGTAGGGTCCGATCCCGGCCGCCGGGCGCCCGTCGGGGCCGACGGCGGCGGGGACGTCGCCGCCGGCCTCGCGGATCGCTCCGGTTCCGGTGGTGTCGGGGGTTGCGGGGTCGATGGCCACCGGCGTGCGCCTACTTCAGCGAGATCGACGACCAGTCGTTGAAGTACAACGGGTGGAAGATCGCGTCCTCGAAGTTCAACCGCTCGGAGAAGAACTTCGGCACGCTGATCGACCCGAACACCGCGTTGTACGCTCTTCTGGCGGTGTACTCGTCGAGCGATCTCCAGTCGTCGGCGACCGTGTCGAGTCTCGACGCCGGGACCGTGTTGAGTCTCAGCAGCTGTCTCTGGATGAACGGGTCGTCCACCTTCGAGAAGTTCTGGTTGTTGGTCGGCTGGATCGAGCGCGCGTCGAGCAGCAGGTAGAAGTCCGACGGGTTCGGGAAGTCCTGCAGCCAGTTGGCGAAGCCCGTCTGCGGGTCCGTTCTCTCGTTGCCGATCGTCGGGAAGTAGACGGTGTCGGCGATGATTCTCTCCTGCGCGTCGAAGCCGATTCTGTTGAGCATGTCGGTGTAGTAGTCGACGTACTCCTTGCGCGGCGAGCGCTCCTGGCCCCAGACGACCAGTCTCGTGCCCTCCAGGCCCTCCTCTCTGATGATTCTGCGCGCGCCCTCGATGTCGGGCTCGTCGCCGAAGGGGCACGGGCTGTCGGGATGGCCGACGATCCCCTCGGGCAGGAAGAAGCAGCTGGGCTCGAAGAAGCCGCTGGAGAGGCGCACGAGCGCGTCGCGGTCGAGCGCCATGTTGACGGCCTGGCGCGCCCGCTCGTTGTCGAACGGCGGCTTGGTCGTGTTGAGGAAGAAGTAGAAGGTCGACGGCACCGGCTTGCGCTCGAAGCGGTCTCTCGCCTGGCTCTCGATCTGCGGCAGCAGCGCCGGCGGCAGCGTGTCGCCCGGGTCGAAGATGTCGGCCTGGTTATTGAGCACCTGCTGGGCCTCGGAGTTGGTGTTCGACACCAGTCTCACGTTTATCGCGTCGAGGTTCCCGAGCGGGATGTCCGGGATTCTGAAGTCGGCGAACAGCGGGTTTCTTCTCACCGTGAACGACCGGTTCGGGACGACGTTGTCGAGCATGTACGGGCCGACGCCGGGCGGCGGGTCGGAGGAGAGGTTTCTCATCGGCGTGCCGCTCGGGACGAACGCCAGCGCCGGGAAGGCGAGCACGTTCTCGAACGCGCCGTAGGCCTCTCTCAGTCTGATCGTGATTCTGCCGGTCGCGTCGTTGGCGGTGATGCCGGAGATGCTTCTGGCTCTCCCCGTGTCGTACTCCTGCGCCCCGACGACGTAGTTGGTGACGAACGATCTGCCGCCCCAGGGGATTCTCACCATGCGCTCGACCGAGTACGGGAAGTCGGTCGCTCTGACGGGCGTGCCGTCGGAGTATCTGAGCCCTCTGCGCAGGACGAAGTCGTACGTTCTGCCGTCTCTGCTGATCGTCGGCAGGTCCTCGGCGAGGCCCGGGAGCAGTCTCGTGCCCGCCTCGCCGTCCGCGCGGGCGTAGGTCAGCAGGCCCGTGTAGCTGATCCAATGCGCCTCGACCGCCTGCGTCGTGTACGCCAGCTGCGGATCGAGGTAGTCGGGCGCGGTGCCCATCAGAACCGTGATCGTCCCGCCCTGTCTGGCACCCCCGGCGGCGCCCCCCGTCGTCTCGGCGGAGGTCGTGCCGCCGCCTTCGTCATCGCCGCCGCCGCAGGCGGCGACGAACACCGAGAGCGCGAGCGCGACCAGCATCGCGCACGCGATCCGTGCCCAGAACCTCATCAAGAGCCCTCCTCGTCGTATAGCTCTCAGTTTTTCCTGCGGGCGCTCAATCTAGTCGCGAGGTGAGAGCGCTCGGGGGTGACGAGATTTCCGTTCAGTAGACGAATTATGTGCGTCGCGTTAGGGCGCGCAAATGCTGTTTGGGGCGCCCTGGAGGGGGTAGTCGACGGCCCTTCGTCACCCGCGCGCGCCCGCGGCTCCCATCCACCCGCCGCGCGCGAAGCGCACGAGGGTGAGCAGCAGCCGGCTGGCGATCAGCGCGACGATCCCGCACCAGACGCCGACGATCCCCCACCCGAGCGCCAGCGACAGCAGCGCGAGCGGCACGAACACGCCGACGGCGCAGGCCAGCATCGACCACATCAGGAAGCGCGAGTCGCCGGCGCCGATCAGGATCCCGTCGAGCGCGAAGACGGCGCCGGCGGCCGGCTGCATCAGCGCGAACAGCCACCACACCTCGCGGGTGCGCTCGACGACCGCCGGGTCGTCGGTGAAGGCATGCGGGACGATCCCGCCGAGCGCGAGCATGACGGCGCCGAGCAGCGCCCCGAAGGCGACCGACCACCAGATCATCCGCCTCGCCGCCGCCCGCGCGGCGAGCGCGCGCCCGGCGCCGAGCGCGCGCCCGACGATCACCTGCGCGGCGATCGCGACCGCGTCGAGCACGAGCGCGAGGAACGACCACAGCTGGAAGGCGATCTGGTGGGCGCCCAGCGACGCCGAGCCGACGCGCGCCAGCACGGCGCCGGCGACCGCGAAGGAGCCCGTCAGCGCGGCCGTGCGGACGAACAGATGGCCGCCGACCCGCGCCAGCGAGCGGATCGCGCGCGGGTCGGGACGGCGGCCGCCGCCGCGGCCGACCGGCGCGCGCAGCAGCAGGAGCGCGAAGGCGCCGCCCATCCCGGCCTGCGCGATCGCGGTGCCGGCCGCCGAGCCGCGCATCCCCCAGTCGAAGCCGTAGACGAACAGCAGGTCGAGCGCGACGTTGGCGGCATTGCCGGCGATCACGATCACGAGCGGCGTGCGCAGGTCCGCGACGCCGCGCAGCCAGCCCTGGCCGGCGAGCGCGATCAGCGCGAACGGCAGCCCGATCGCGGAGATCCGCAGGTAGGAGACGGCGTGCCCGCTCGTCTCCCCGCCGGCGCCGAACAGCGCCACGAGCGGACCGGCGAGCGCGACGATCGCGGCCAGCAGCGCCAGCCCCAGGCCGCTGGCCAGCCACAGCGCCTGCGCGGCGATCCGGCCGGCGGCCTCCTCCTCCCCGGCCCCGTGCAGCCGCGCCACCTGCGCGGTCGTCCCGTAGGCGAGGAAGTTGAAGAGCGTGAAGCTGGTCGTCAGGATCGCGCCGGCGATCCCCAGCGCCGCCAGCTGCGGCGTGCCGAGGTGGCCGATGATCGCGGTGTCGGCGAGCAGGTAGAGCGGCTCGGCCGCCAGCGCGCCGAGCGCGGGCAGGGCGAGGCGCGCCATCGCGCGGTCGTCGGCGGTGATCAGCGGCATCGGGGCCGGTCGATGGTAGAGAGCGACTAGGCTCGCGTGCATGGAGGAGCGTCCCGTCCCGCGCCGGGTCTTCGTGACCGGCGCACGCGGCTTCATCGGCCGTGCGATCGCCGACCGCTACCGCGCGGCCGGCGCCGAGGTGCGCGGCGTCGACCGCGACGCCGATCCCGCGCGCGGGATCGTCGCCGGCGACGTCGCCGCGCCGGGGCCGTGGCAGCAGCACGCGGCCGGCTGCGAGCTGGTCGTCCACACCGCCGCCGTCGTCTCCAACGCGCTCGGCCACGCCGCCTCGTGGCGGGTCAACGTGCTCGGCACCCGCCACGTCCTCGACGCCGCGGTGCGCGGCAGCGCGCGGCGGTTCGTCCACCTCTCCTCGATCCGTGCCTTCTCCGACCTCGACTTCCCGCCGGACGTCGACGAGCGCCACCCCGTCCGCCCCGACGGCGCCGCCTACGTCGACACGAAGATCGCCAGCGAGCACGTCGTGCTGCAGGCGCATGCCGGCGGCGAGCTGTCGTGCACGATCGTGCGGCCCGGCGACGTCTACGGACCGGGCTCGCGGCCGTGGGTGCTGCTGCCGCTGGAGCTGATCCGCGCGCGACGGTTCGCGCTGCCGGCGATGGGCCGCGGCCGCTTCTCGCCGGTCTACGTCGACGACCTGCTCGACGGGATCGTGCTCGCCGCCGCCGCGCCGGCCGCCGGCGGCCAGGTGCTGACGCTCGCGGGCGGCATGACCGTCTCGACGCGCGACTTCTTCGCCCACCACTGCCGCTGGGCCGGCCGCCGCGGCCCGCTGCTGCTCCCGACGCCGGTCGCGATGGCGGTCGCCCACGGCGCCGCGGCGGTCAACCGCGTGCGCGGGATCGAGTCGGAGGTCAACCCGGTCTCGATGCGCTACTTCGCCCGCCGCGGCGGCTACTCGATCGCGAAGGCGCGCGCCCAGCTCGGCTACGCGCCGCGCGTGACGCTCGCGGAGGGGATGCGCCGGACCGAGGCGTGGCTGCGGCGCGAGCGGCTGATCTGAGGCGCGGAGCGCCGTCCAGACAACGGCCGAATGCTCCGCGGGAGGGCCGGGTACGGCTTTCGGCACACCCCGTTACCGGCCGCGATCGAGGGGATCTCGCGGCGGACCGACAGAGGAGGACTCGTCCATGCTGTGGCTCATCCTCGGCATCGTGCTGCTCGTCATCGCCATCGGCGGCGGCGTGATCGTCAACCCGCTCCTGTTCGTGCTCGGAATCGTCGCGATCGTGCTCTTCCTGACCGGCTGGCGCGGCAGCCGCGGCCCGGCGTATTGACGCCTGCGCCCCTCACCCCTGGTCGTCGCGCGCCCCGCTCCGGGGCGCGCCGTCCTTGGGCGAGAACGTGATCTCGACGTGCGCGCCCTCGGTGCGCTCCGCGACGCGCGCGAGCGCGCGCATCGCCTGCACGTCGGCGGCCGTCGAGGGGTCGAACAGCCCGCGCGGCCACAGTCTCCGCACGCGCACGACGTTCGCCTCGGCGGCGTAGAGGAGGATCTGCCCGCCAAGGTAGAGCCATGACAGCAGGCCGATGACGATCGCGAAGAAGCCGTAGGTGGAGCTGGCGCGCGCGACGACGCGGTCGACGTAGACGCCGCCGAGCGTCTGCAGCGCTGCCCAGCCGACCGCCGCCAGCACGATCCCGAGCCACAGGTCCCTGAGCGGGATCTCGCGCGTCGTCAGCAGCCGGAAGCTCGCCCAGAAGAGCACGATGTCGAGCACGAGCGTCAGCGCGAAGCCCGACGCCTTCACGCCGACGTCGCCGAGGCCGCTGACGATCAGGCCGACCGCGACCGTGATCGCGAGGTTGAGGCTGCCGAGCGAGAGCAGCACGACCAGGCCGCGACCGCGCCGCCCGATGAAGTTGCGCCGCTCGCGGTGGGGCACGTCCCACACCTCGTCCATCGCGCGCTGGGCCGCGACCGTCACCCCGAGCCCGGCCCACACCGCCGCGACGATGCCGATCACGAGTGCGGCTCTGTCGCCGCGCAGTGCGCCGATCGAGATGTCCTCGCCGATCACCGGGAACTGCGCCAGCGCCGAGTCGACGATCGCGTCGTACCAGCCCTGGTTGCCCTCCAGCACGAAGCCGAGCACGGTCACGAGCACGAGCAGCAGCGGGAAGATCGAGAAGAAGCCGTAGTAGGCGATCAGCGCCGCGAGGTGGCCGGCCTGGTCGTCGGAGAACTTCTTGACGACCGCGAGCGGGAACCCCAGCGCCGGCACACGGCGCTGGAGGCGGTCGAACGCGCGCACGGGCCGCAGCAGGTCCACGGGCCAGTTGTACAGTGCGCCGCCCGCCGCGTGAAGCACCGCACGCGCGGGAACGGTCGCAGGCGATGACCCGCACGCGCCGCGTCGACTGCAGCTCTCCCGGCATCACCCGCCTGCGCCGCGGCCGCGGCTTCCGCTACGTCGGCAGCGACGGGGAGCCGATCTCCGACGAGGCGACGATCGACCGCATCCGCGCGCTCGCGATCCCGCCGGCGTGGACCGACGTCTGGATCTGCACCGACCCGCTCGGCCACATCCAGGCGACGGGCGTCGACGCCGCCGGGCGCAAGCAGTACCGCTACCACGACGCCTGGCGCAGACGGCGCGACGCGGCCAAGTTCGACGCGATGGTCGCCTTCGCCCGCGCCCTGCCGGCGCTGCGCCGCCGCGTCCGCGACGACCTGCGCGGCGACGGGATCGACCGCGTGCGGGTGCTCGCCTGCGCCGTCCGGCTGCTCGACGTCGGCTTCTTCCGCATCGGCAGCGACGACTACGCGCAGCAGAACGAGACCTACGGGCTGACGACGCTGCTGAGACGCCACGTGCGGATCGACGGCGAGGTGCTCGTCTTCGACTACGCCGCCAAGCACGGCATGCGCCGGATCCAGCAGGTGCTCGACGGCGACGCCGGCGAGATCGTGCGGGCGCTGAAGCGCCGGCGCGGCGGCGGCCCGGAGCTGCTCGCCTACAAGCAGCGCGGCCGCTGGGTCGACGTGAAGGCCGACGACGTCAACGGCTATCTCAAGGAGGCGGCCGGCGGCGACTTCAGCGCGAAGGACTTCCGCACCTGGAACGCGACCGCGCTGATGGCGGTGACGCTCGCCGTGCGCGCCGAGCAGGCCGGCTCCAGAGCGTCGCGCAGACGGATCGTGACCGCGGCGGTCAGAGAGGTCGCGGCCTTCCTCGGCAACACGCCGGCGGTCGCCCGCAGAAGCTACGTCGACCCGCGCGTGATCGACCGCTTCGACAGCGGGCTGACGATCGCCGAAGCGCTCGCCGCGCCGGCCGAGCCCGATCCCGACGAGCCGGCCGAGCTGCGGCCGATCGACGAGCGCGTCCGCCGCGCCGTACTCGACCTGATCGCCGGCGAGGAGGAGGCGCCCGGCGTCGAGCGGATCGACTGAGGGGCGCCATGCGCGCGCGTGCCGCGCCCGCCCCGCAGCGTGCTCAGCGCCGGCGCGTGCCGCGCCCGCCCCGCACGCCGCTCAGCGCCGGCGCGCGACCCAGTTCAGGCGCACGTAGTCGAGCTCGTCGGGGACGACCTCCAGCACGGCGTCGACGAAGCCGTCGCGGCGCGCGGCCGGCAGGCGGTCGAGGTGGGCGCCAAGGATCACGGTCGCGTAGAAGGTGCGCGGGTCGGCGACCGTCACCGGCCACGGCTGCAGCCAGCAGTCGGCGACCTCGAAGCCGGCCCGCTCGAGCTTCGCCGCCGTCTCCTCGGCGGTCGCGTAGTGCCACGGGCCGCGCCAGCCGGCGAAGACGTCGGCGAACGCCGGCCCGGCCGCGACGCGGTCGATCGCCGGGCGGACGCGCGCGAGGTTGCCGGCGCCGCCGCACTGCGCGACGAACTGGGCGCCGGGGCGCAGCTGGTCGCGCACGCGCGCGAAGAGCGCGTCGTGGTCGGCGATCCAGTGGAAGGTCGCGGTCGAGATCGCGGCATCGGCCGGGATGCCGGGCAGCCCCGCCAGATCGAGTGCGAGCAGGTCGGAGTGGACGACCGTCGCCCGCTCGGCCGGCAGGTTCTCGCGTGCCGCCGCGACCATCGCCGCCGAGCCGTCGACGGCGATCACGCGACCGTCGGGCAGCCGCTCCAGCAGCGCGCGCGTGATGCGCCCGGTCCCGCAGCCGAGGTCGAGGACCGTCTCGCCGCCGTCCAGCTCGAGCCGCTCGAGCACCGCTCTCCCCCAGTCCTGGTGCGGCGTCGATACCCGGTGATAGCTCCCGGCATCCCATTCGCGCGTCACGAGCCCCTCCACCATCGCGTACATCTGTCTCCCATAACGTACACCACCCCACCCCGCCGCGGACCTTTGTCATCCAGCCGTCGCTGAGAGACGGCTGGATGACAAAGGTCTGCGGGCGCGGGGCGGGCTATGCGGCGAGCGCGGGCTACGCGGCGGGGGCGGGCGCTGCGGGGCCGGGGGCGAGGGCGTCGGCGAGCTGGGCGCGGGAGCGGATCCCGAGCTTCGCGTAGGCGTGGCCGAGGTGGAGCTCGACCGTCTTGCGCGTCACCCACAGCGTCTCGGCGATCTCGCGGTTGGTCATCCCCCGCGCCGCCAGCTCGGCGACCCGCCGCTCGCTCGGCGTCAGCGCCTCCACGCCGCTGAGCGCCTCGCGGCGCGGCCGCGCGCCCGCGGCCAGCAGCTCGTCGCGCGCCGCGTCCGCGAGCCGCGTCGCGCCGATCCGGCGGCCGAGGTCGAGGGCGGCGCGCAGCGGCTCGCGCGCCTCGGCGCGGCGGCGGGCGCGGCGCAGTTCCGCGCCGAGGTCGTGTCGCGCCCACGCCGTCTGCAGCAGCAGCGGGCTGCGCTCCAGCAGCGCGACCGCCTCGCGCAGCTCGGCGATCCCCTCCTCCCCGCCGAGCGCCCGCGCCCGCGCGTGACGGACCAGGCCGAGCGCGCCGGGGGTCCCGATCCGCTCGACGACCGCCAGCTCCTCGCCGGCGAGCGCGAGCGCCTCCTCCCGCTCGCCGCGCTCGGCGAGCAGGTGGATCAGCCGCAGCGGCGCCATCGACTTCAGCGGCGCGCGCCAGCCGCCGTCGCGCAGCGCCCGGCGCGCCTCGCGCAGGTCGGCCTCGGCCGCCTCGCGGCCGCCGCGCGCCCAGCGCACCATCGCGCGCGCCGACAGGAAGTCCGGGTAGACGATCGTGCGCTCGGCGCCGGGCGGCAGCGTGACCGCCTCCAGCCGCGCCGCGGCCTCCTCCAGCTCGCCGCGCTCGCGCAGCAGCTCCGACAGGACGGTCTCCATCGAGGTCACCGGCAGGCCGAGCGACAGCTCGCGCATCACCTCCAGGCCCGAGCGCGCGTAGCCCTCGCCGGCGGTCAGGGAGCCGAAGGTCAGGTGCCAGAAGGCGCGCGCGTGCTCGATCATCACGAGCCCCAGCCGCGAGCCGGTGCGGCGCGCCTCGCGCTCCCCCTCGCCGAGCGCCGCGTCGGCGAGGTCGCGCAGCTCGGCGTGGCGCAGCGCCACGACGGCCAGGTTGTACGTGCTGTTCGGACCAACCGCGTCGAGCAGCGCGCGCGTCGTGACGACCCGGTGCGCGAGCTGCTCGGTCCGCTCGATCGGCTCGCAGCGGTAGGCGCTCTCGACCAGCCGGTGCGCGAGCCGCACCGGCGACGGCTCGCCCGGCGCCGACAGCAGCCGCTCGCGCCGCGCCCGCAGCGAGGCGTCGTAGGCGGTCGCGTCGAGCAGCGACGCCTCCAGCTGCAGTCTGAGCTCGCCGTCGCTTGCCGAGGAGACCGCCGTCTCCAGGTCCGCGATCGCGCCGTGCAGGTCGGAGAAGAGCAGCATGCGGGCGCGGGCGCCGCGGGCACGGGCGCTCCCGTCGCCGTCGAGCCCGGCGTCGATCGCCGCGCCGAGCCGCGCGGTCCCGGCCGGGTCGCCGACCGTCACCTCCAGCTCCCCCAGCTCCAGCAGCAGCGCCGCCCGCTCGGCCTCGGCCGGCGGCTCGCGCAGCGCCCGCCGCAGATGCGCGACCGCGGTCGCCGGCGCACCCTCGGCGGCGGCCGCCGCCGCGGCCGCGCGCAGCGTCGCGACGGTCTCCCGCGCGCCGCGCGGCTCGGCGGCGAGCAGATGGGCCGCCACCTCCTGCAGGCGCGCGCCGCGGGCGGCGAGCCGGTCGGCGGCGCGGCCGTGCAGATCGGCCCGCTCGCCCGGCGGGATGCCGGCCTGCGCCGCCTCGCGCACGAGCGGGTGGACGAAGGTCCAGCCGCCCGGCTCGAGCACCGTGGCGCGCGCCAGCCGGTCGGCGGCCGCGGTCGCCGCCGCCGGCTCCAGCCGCGCGAGCGCCGCGAGGTCGTCGCGCGTCGCCCGCTCGCCGAGCACCGCCGCCGCCCGCGCGACCGCGACGGCGTCGGGGCCGAGCGCCGCCAGCCGCCGCTCGACGACCGCGACGAGGTCGGCCGAGCCGATCGCGGCGATCCGCTCCGCCTCGTCGGCGCCGCCCCTCAGCCCCTGCTCGACGGCCGCGCGGCCGAGCTCGCGCAGCAGCAGCGGGTTGCCGCCGGTCGCGCCGAGCGAGGCGTCGACGAACGGCGCCGCCGGCTCGCTGCCGAGGCTGCCCGCGAGCAGCCGCTCGGCGGCGGCGGCGCTGAGCGGCGCCGGGCGCAGGAGGCGCGCGGCCGGCCCGCCGCCGAGCGCGGCGAGCAGCTCGCGCTCGGCGCCCGGCTCGCCGCTGCGCGCCGCGCCGACGACCAGCACCGGCAGCCCCTGCAGCCGCCGGCCGAGGAACTCCAGCAGCCGCAGCGAGGAGGGGTCGGCCCAGTGGAGGTCGTCGACGAGCAGCGCCAGCGGCTCCTCCTCGGCGAGGTTGGCGATCAGCCAGTAGAGGCCGTGCAGAACGCGCCCTGCGGCCGCAGCACCGGCTCGGCCTGCGCGGCGGCGCCCGCGAGCAGGCGCGCGCGCCGGTCGGGGCCGGCGGCCGCGAGCAGCGGGTCGAGCAGCTGGTGGACGAGGCCGAACGGGAAGTCGCGGTCGAGCGCCGAGGCGACCCCTCCCAGGACCGTCAGCCCCCGCTCGCGGGCGGCGGCGCGGGCCGCCCGCAGCAGCGCCGTCTTGCCGATCCCGGCCGGCCCCTCGATCAGCGCGACCGAGCCCTCGGCGCGCGCCGCCGCCGCGGCCGCGGCGTCCAGCAGCGCGAGCTCCTCCTCTCGTTCCAGCACCGCCATCGGCGCGACAGCGTACGCGCTCGTCAGGCGGTCGTCGCGGCCTCCGGCTCGGCATGGCTGCCGAGCGCGGTCGCGCAGACGACGAGCATGATCCCGGCGCTCTCCGCGACGCTCGGCACCTGCTGCAGCACGACCAGCCCGGCGAGCGCCGCGGTCGCCGGCAGCAGCGCGAGCAGCAGCGCGAAGCGGGCGCGCGGGAGGCGCGCCATCGCGACCTGGTCGAGCGCGTACGGGACGACGCTCGACGCCAGCCCGACGCCGACGCAGGCGAGCAGCAGCGGCGGCGACAGCAGCGCGCCGGCCGCATCGGGCGCCGCGAACGGCGCCACCGCGACCGCCCCGACGACCATCGCGGCCGCCAGCCCGGCGCGCGAGCGCCCGAGCGCCGGGTCGGCGGCGACGCGATGGCCGAGCACGACGTACCCGGCCCACAGCGCGCCGGCGGCGAGCGCCAGCGCCACCCCGCCCGGGCTGCCGGCGATGTGGACGTCGGCGAGCAGCAGCACCCCGGCGGCCGCGGTCGCGAGCGCGACGGCGTCGCGGCGGGTGCGCGAGCCGAGCGCCGTCACGGCGACGGGACCGGCGAACTCGAGCGCGACCGCGGTGCCGAGCGGGAGCAGGTCGATCGCGAGGTAGAAGCAGACGTTCATGCCCGCCAGCGCCAGCCCGAACGCGGCGACCAGCCGCAGCCGGGCCGCCGACCAGCGCTCGCCCGGGGCCAGCCGCCACGGCCGCGCCCACAGCGCCATCACGACCGCCGCGGCGGCGATGCGCAGCCACGCGACGCCGATCACCGGCACGCGCGCGAACAGCAGCACGGCGAGGCCGGCGCCGACGTACTGCGTCAGGGCGCCGGTCACGAACAGCAGCTGCGGCGGCATCCGCCAGACGAGCCCGGCGCGCATCCGAACCAGTATGCGCCAGCTTGCCGGCGCGCGACTGCCGGGTCGGCCGCGAGGGTAGGTCAACGAGCGACACGACGCCCGCTCTCAGCGCTCGCCGAGCAGCCCGCGGCGCTCGAGCCGGCCCGTATCGCAGCCGCCCCCACCGGGCGCGAGGCGGGGCCGGCGCAACGCGCGACGACTGGAAGGGAGCGATGGACGCGAGCCTGCACGATGCGCTGGAGCTGATCGGCCACGACCGGGACCTGCTCGCGGACGTGCTCGCCCACGCGCCGGTCGGGATCGTGCTGCTGTGGGGCGAGGAGCACCGCTACCGCTTCGCCAACGAGCGCGCCCGCGCGCTGCTGCCCGGCGGCGACCGGCTCGTCGGGCTGACGGTCGCCGAGGCCTTCCCGCAGACGCTCGAGGCGAGCGAGGAGGTCCTCCGCCGCGTGCTGCGCAGCGGCGAGACGATCGTGCAGGAGCGGCGCCCGCTGCCCTCCGACGACCCGGCGGCGTGCGAGGGCAGCATCTGGCTCGACGTCAGCTACTCCCCGGTGCGCGACCGCGCCGACGAGATCCGCGGGGTCCTCTGCCTGTTCGTCGACGCCAGCGCGCACGAGCGCGAGCGGCGCGGGCTGTCGCGGGCGCTCGCGCACGAGCGCGACCTCGCCGACGCGCTCCAGCGCGGCCTGCTCGCCGAGACCTCGCCGCGGATCCCCGGCGCGGAGGTCGCGACCCGCTACGTCCCCGCGACCGACGGGATGACGGTCGGCGGCGACTTCTACGACGTCTTCCGGCACGGCGACGACCGCTGGCTGCTGACGATCGGCGACGTCTGCGGCAAGGGCGCCGACGCCGCCGCGCTGACCGCGCTCGTGCGCCACACCGTCCACGCGGTCGCGCGCTACGAGTCCGAGCCGGCGCGGATCCTGCACGAGGTCAACCGCGCGATCTGCCGCGCGCCGACCGGCCGCTTCTGCACCGTCGCGCTCGTCGAGCTCGAGCTGTCGCGCGACCGCGCGCAGGCGACGGTCGCGCTCGGCGGCCACCCGCCGCCGCTCGTGCGCCGCGCCGACGGCGACGGGCGCGCGGGCCGCGTCGAGCCGGTCGGCGAGCCGGTGACGCTGCTCGGCGTCTTCCGCGACCCAGACCTCCACCAGCGCACCGCCGCGCTCGGCGCCGACGACCTGCTGCTGCTCTACACCGACGGGCTGACCGAGGCGCGCGCCCCGCGCCAGACGACGCCCGACCAGCTCGGCGCGGCGCTCGGCGCGACCGGCGACGCGCCGCCGGGCGCGACGATCGACGCGCTCGTCCACGAGCTCGCCGCCGGCCCCGACGGCTTCCGCGACGACCTCGCGGTCGTGGCGGTGCGCCGCCACGCGCCGCGTTGAGGCGTCAGTCGAGGCCGGCGATCGCGTCGGCGTCGACGAACGGCAGCGTCTCGTCGAGGCGCGTCAGCCGCAGCAGCCGGTCGACCTCCGGCCCGCCGCGCACGAGCGCCAGCTCGTAGCCGCCGCGCTCGGCGCGATCGTGCTCGGAGACGAGCAGGCGCAAGCCGGAGGAGTCCATGAAGCTCAGCCCGCGCAGGTCGATCACGAGCTGGTCGCAGTCGTCGTGGGCTCGCAGCGCCGCGATCAGCAGCGGCGCCGTGGCGAGGTCGAGCTCGCCGCTGGGCGCCGCGACGAGGCGGCCGTCGCGGCGGTCGACGGCGACGTCGAAGGATGGGGTGCTGCCGAGGCTTGTCATCGGGCGGACACCTACCCGGGATCGCACTGGGGGATGCCAGATGACCTGCGGCGGTTGACGCTCGCGCCGTTCCGGGTAGCGGTCACGTCAGTCATGCACTCAGACGCCCATCTCTTCCCCACATGCCAGGGGGTGAGCGGGAGCGGTGCGGGGGCGCGCGCGATGGCGGACGGCAGGTCGCCGGGCGGAGTCGCGATCGCGCTCGACGCCGACGCCGACGCGCCGACCCGCGCCCGCCACGCCGCCGCCGCCGCGCTCGGCACGTGGCCCTCGGACCGGCGCGACTCGGTCCTGCTCGTGATCTCCGAGCTCGTCACGAACGCCGTCCGTCACGGCTCCTGCGATCGCCGCGACCGCGTCGCGCTCACCATCCGCCGGCGCGACGACACCACCCGCATCGAGGTCGTCGACTCGCGCGCCCGCGGGGGCAGGGTCGAGGAGATCGACCGCGGCGACGGCGTGCAGCGCTCCGGCTGGGGCCTTCCGATCGTCGCGCAGCTGACCGACCGCTGGGGCGTCGAGCGCGGCCCGGGCCGCACCTGCGTGTGGTGTGAGATCGACGACCTCTGACGCGGACGTCCCGCGGTCGCGCGCCTGGCGCGGCTGCCGCCCGGCGGCATATCCTTGCGGACGTGAACGGCGCGCCCGGACGGACACATGACGGCAGAGCGGCCGCCGACGGCGACTTCGCCGCGCGCTACCGCCGCGCCTTCCTGGTCTACCTCGCCTCCGGCGACGACGTCGACGTCGCCCCCGCCTACGAGTTGAGCCGCGACGCGGTCGGCGGCCGCCTCAGCCTGCTGGAGCTGGCCGAGGCCCACCGCGACGCCGTCGCCGAGGGGGTCGTGCCCGAGCGCGACCCGGCCCGCCGGGCCCAGCTCGCGGAGCGTGCCGCCGACTTTCTGCGCGAGAGCCTGGCGACCTTCGAGATCGCCCATCGCGGCTACCTGGAGGTGCAGGAGGTCGCGCGGCTGGAGCACGAGCACGCGCGCCAGCTGCAGACCGTCGCCGAGGTCTCGGTCGCGCTCAACGCCGCGCTGCCGGTCGCCGACGTGATCGAGCTGGTCACGGCCGAGGCGCGCAACGTGCTCGGCGGCCGCTCGGCCCGCGCCCACCTCGAGCTGCCGGGGATGCACCCGCGGCGCACGCTGACGGCGACCTCCGGCGAGGCGCCCCCGGAGGGCGAGCGGGCCGCCGGCGCGCTGCGCGCCAGCCTCACCGGCCGCCGCGGCCTCGTCGTCGGCGAGATCGAGGTCTTCGGCGTCGACGAGGACGACGCCGGCGCCGAGGCGATCCTCGTCCAGCTGGCGCAGGTCGCCTCGGCCGCGATCGGCAACGCCCAGATCTACGGGCTCGAGCGCGAGATCGCCGAGACGCTGCAGGCGAGCCTGCTGCCCCAGCAGCTGCCGCGGATCGAGGGGCTCGACGTCGACGCGCGCTATTCGCCGGCCGGCGACGGGATGGTCGTCGGCGGCGACTTCTACGACGTCTTCCGCACGAACGGGACGGCGTGGGGCCTGGCGATCGGCGACGTCTGCGGCAAGGGTCCGCACGCCGCCGCGCTGACCGCGCTGGTGCGCTACACGCTGCGCGCCGCCGCCCTGTGGGAGCGGCGGCCCGAGCGCGTGATGGCGATGCTCAACGAGGCGATCCTCGACCAGCGCTCCGACCACCGCTTCTGCACGGCGCTGTTCGGCCAGCTGCACCTGCTCGCGGGCGGCGGCGCGCGCGTCGACTTCGTCACCGCCGGCCACCCGCTGCCGCTCGTGCGCCGCGCCGGCGGCGCGGTCGAGACGGTCGGCACCCACTCGACCGTGCTCGGCGTCGTGCCCGACCCGGAGCTGCACGCCGACTCGCTGCTGCTCGCCCCGGGCGATCTGCTGCTGCTCTACACCGACGGCGTCACCGAGGTCCGCCGCCGCGGCCGCGAGGTCTTCGGCGTCGAGCAGCTGCGAGCGCTGCTGAGCGAGATCGGCGGCCTCTCGGCCGCGAAGACGGTCGAGCGGGTCGAGGATGCCGTGCTCAACGCCTCCGGCGGGCCGCCGCGCGACGACATCGCGGTCGTCGCCGTGAGGATTCCCGCCTGACGGGGGAAGATCGACCGCGGCGGCCCTACGAGACCTGGAGTGGCAATGGCAGAACGCAGGAGAGCGACGCGGAGACGGGCGCGACCGGTGGTCGTCCCGTCGGAGGGACCGACCGGCGAGTCGAACGCGTCGCTGCTGCGTGAGCTGGTCGCGCACCTGCGGCGCAACCGCACGCAGCTGCGCGAGACGTGGGCGCGGCGGATCACCGACGCGCAGCTGCTGACGGCGATGACCGCGGAGGAGATCTTCGCCGAGGCGACCTCCGTCTACGACAACTACATCGAGGTGCTCGAGACCGGCTCGGTCGAGGCGCTGCAGGACTACGCCCGCAACCTCTCCGAGCGGATCATCCCGCGCGGCGTCGAGACCGACGAGGTGCTCGGCATCGTGCTGCTGCTGCGCGACGTGCTCGCCCGCTCGCTGTTCGAGAAGTACCAGTCCGACTTCGACCTGCTCAACCGCGTGCTCGACGCCTACGAGCCGGCCGCCAACCGCATCGCGAACACGGTCGGCGTCTCGTTCGTGCAGGAGCGCGAGCGGATCATCCGCCAGCAGCAGGAGGCGATCCGCGACCTCTCCACGCCGGTCCTGCAGGTGCGCGAGCGGCTGCTGATCCTGCCGATCATCGGCGCGATCGACTCGCAGCGGGCGCGGCAGCTGACCGAGCAGCTGCTGCGCGGGATCCGCACCAACCGCGCGAAGGTCGTCGTGATCGACATCACCGGCGTGCCGACGATCGACCAGACGGTCGCCAACCACATCGTCCAGACGGTCGAGGCGTCGCGGCTGATGGGCGCCAGCGTCATCATCACCGGCCTCTCGGCCGAGATCGCGCAGACGCTCGTGACGATCGGCGTCGACCTCTCGAAGGTCAACGCGGTCGGCGACCTCCAGGGCGGCATCGAGGAGGCCGAGCGGCTGCTCGGCTACGAGGTGACGGTCCGTTCGGAGGACGCGGCGCGGCACACCTGATGTCGGTTCCGATCCTCAAGCAGGGCAAGGTCCTGATCGCCTCGATCCAGACGGCGTTGACCGACACCGACATGCTGCGGCTGCAGGACGAGCTGATGGCGCAGATCGGCCGCTCGCGCTCGCGCGGGGTCGTCGTCGACGTGACCGCGCTCGACGTGATGGATTCGTTCGTCTCGCGCTCGCTCAGAGGGATCGCGCACATGACGCGGCTGCGCGGCGCCGAGACCGTCATCGTCGGGATCCAGCCCGAGGTCGCCTTCGCGATGGTCCAGCTCGGGATCTCGATGGAGGACGTCCACACTGCCCTCGACCTCGAGGAGGGCCTCGCCCTGCTCGAGTCCCTCGGCGGGGAGGCCGAGCGCGGTGGCGGCGGCGGCTGAGGTGCGCGTCGAGATCGCCTCCGACGCGGACGTCGTCGCGGCGCGGCAGGCCGGCCGGCGGCTCGCGGAGGCGCTCGGGCTGGGCACGACCGACCTGACGCTGGTCGCGACGGCGATCTCCGAGATCGCCCGCAACATAACGGCGTACGCCGGCAGCGGCGAGATCGTCGTGCGGCCGGTCGAGCTGAACGGCGCACACGGGCTCGAGGTCGTGGCGCGCGACGCCGGCCCGGGGATCGCCGACGTCGAGCGTGCGCTCCAGGACGGCTACACGACCGGCGGCGGGCTGGGGCTCGGCCTGCCGGGCGCGCGCCGCCTGATGGACGAGTTCGAGATCGTCTCCCAGCCGGGCGTCGGGACGACGGTGACGATGACGAAGTGGGTGAGCACCTGACGGCCGACTTCTCCGCACCGCTCCACCCGCGCGTCACCGTCGCCTCCGCGAGCGGCTCGGCCCCCGGCGAGCCGCGCAACGGCGACGTCGCGGTCGCGCTGCGGTGCTCGCGCGGGGTCCTGCTCGGCGCGATCGACGGCCTCGGCCACGGCGAGGCCGCCGCGGCCGCCGCCGAGCTGGCCGCCGCGATCCTCGTCGACCATCCCGACGAGCCGCTCTCCCAGCTGGTCGAGCGCTGCCACGAGGCGCTCGGCGAGACGCGCGGCGCCGCGCTGACGGTCGCCCGCATCGACGCCGAGGCGGGGACGCTCACCTGGCTCGCGATCGGCAACGTCGCCGGCGTCGTGCTGCCGGAGGGCGGCGTCGGCCCGCGCGCGGCGGCGCTGCAGCTGGCCGGCGTCGTCGGCGCGCAGCTGCCCCCGCAGCTCGTCCCGATCGCGCTGCCGCTGGCGCCCGGCGACGCGCTGCTGCTGAGCACCGACGGCGTCGACCGGACCGTCGCCGACGGCCTGCGCGTGCGCGGCGCGCTCGGCCCGCTCGCCGACGGCCTGCTGCACCGCCACCGCCGCGGCGAGGACGACGCGCTCGTGCTGCTCGCGCGCTACGAGTCGGCGGGCTGAGCGCGGGCGGTGCCGCGCCCGCCGCGCCGCTCGCCCCACCGCGCCGCTCGCCCCCACCGCGCCCCTCCTGCCGCTCTATAGTGAGTTAGATGCAACTCGAACTCTGGATGGACGTCGTCTGCCCCTGGTGCTACGTCGGCAAGCGGCGGCTCGACGCCGCGCTGGAGCGGTTCGACGCCCGCGACGAGGTGACGCTGACGCTGCGCAGCTTCGAGCTCGACCCCTCCGCCCCGGCCGTCCGCGAGGGCAGCCACGCGGAGATGCTCGCCGCCAAGTACGGCGGAACCGTCGAGGAGGCGCGCGCGAGACTGGCGCAGATGACCGAGCTCGGCCGCGCCGACGGCATCGCCTTCGACTTCGAGATCGCCAGACAGGGCAACAGCTTCGACGCCCACCGCCTGATCCACCTCGCCACGTCCGAGGGGCTCGCCGGACCGGTCACGGAGCGGTTGCTGCGCGGCTACTTCGGCGAGGGCCTCCCGATCGGCGACCGCGAGGCGCTGCTCGACGCCGCCGCCGAGGCCGGCCTCGAACGCGACGCCGCCGCCGCGGCGCTCGCCGGCGACGCCTTCGCCGACGCCGTCCGCGCCGACGAGGCGCAGGCGCAGCGGTACGGGATCCGCGGCGTCCCCTTCCTCGTGCTCGACGGCCGCTACGGCCTCTCCGGCGCGCAGCCGGCCGACGCCTACCTGCAGGCGCTGCAGCAGGCGTGGGACGAGCGCCCCGCCGCCTGAGCGTCGCCCCGGCCGCCCGCGGCGCCCGGCCGGGGCGCCGCTCACCGTGACCGTCACCGCAGGCGACGCGAGCTGCGAAGATGCCGTCCGTCACCGTCAGCTTCCAGGGGAGGAAGTGATGCGTCTGTGGAGGAGTGCGGTCGTGGTGCTCGCCATGGCGTCGGTGCCGGCGTTCGCGGCCGGCACGGCCCATGCCGTCGACGTGCGCTGCGGCGCGATCGGGAGAACGGCCGTCTACAGAGTCGAGGGCGAGGCCGTCCGCTGCCCGGAGGCGCGTCGGATCGCGACCCTGCACGCCCGCTCCAACGCGCGCAGAGCCGCCTGCGCCTTCCGCAACACGCTGTGCAGGGTGAGACGGTACATCTGCACCTACCGGGTCGGGATGGCGCCGCGGCCGAAGGACGCGTTCGTGCTCTGCCAGCAGCCGCGCGGGCCGAAGAAGATCCAGTTCCGCTACGACGCGCGCAAGATCAGGGTCCCGGCTCGCAGAGGGAGAGTGCGCCCCGAGCCCGCGCCCGATCCGCCGCTGCCGCAGGAGCCGGCGCCCGCGCCGCAGGAGCCGCCGGCCGCGTAGCCCTCCGCATGGCCGGCGCGGCGCGCGGGTAGATGCGCGGGAGATGGCACGCGAACCGAGCCAGGCCCCGGCGGAGCAGCCAGCCGCCGACGACACGGTCGACGCCCTGCAGCTGTTCCTGCGCCGGGCCAGCCGCTACCCGCTGCTGACGCCCGCGCAGGAGCTGGCGCTGTCGCGGCGGATCGAGCGCGGCGACCTCGCCGCCAAGGAGCAGCTCGTCAACCACAACCTGCGGCTGGTCGTGTCGATCGCCCGCCGCTTCCAGGGCGTGAGCGAGCTGACGCTGCTCGACCTCGTGCAGGAGGGCGTCGTCGGGCTGATCCGCGCGGCGGAGAAGTTCGACTGGCGCAAGGGCTTCCGCTTCTCGACCTACGCGACGCTGTGGATCCGGCAGGCGATCCAGCGCGGCATGGCGACCCACGGCCGCACCATCCGGCTGCCGGTCAACGTCGCCCAGCGCGAGCGCAAGGTCCTCGCCGCCGCGCGCCGGCTGGAGGCGCGGCTCGGCCGCCAGCCGACCGCCGAGGAGATCGCCGAGGCCGCCGCGCTGCCGGTCGACCAGGTCACCGAGCTGCGCGCCGCCGCGCGCGCCGCGACCAGCCTCGACCAGCTCGTCGCGGCCGACAGCGACACGTCGCTCGGCGAGCTGCTCGCGAGCGACGAGCCGGCCGTCGAGGAGCAGGTCGAGACGCGGTTGAGGCGCGAGACCGTGCGGCGGACGATCGACGGCCTCCCCTCGCCCGAGCGCGACGTGATCAAGCTGCGCTTCGGCCTCGCCGCCGACCGCACCCCGCTGCCGCACGCGCAGATCGGCCAGCGGCTCGCGCTCGGGACGGCCCAGGTGCGGGCGATCGAGCGCGAGGCGCTCGCACTGCTGGCGACCCGCGCCGAGCTCGCCGCGCTCGCCGACGCCGCGTAGCGGCCCGCGCTCGCGCCGCGCCCCTCGCCTTCCTGCACCGCGCCGCCCGCTCCGCGCCTCGCTCGCTCCGGGCCCTCCGCCCACGCTTCCCCCCACCTCCACCGCAACACCTCTGTGTTGTTGAATTACCGGACGCCGGCAGAACGGGGCGTCAATTCACATACAGCGCTGTTCTTTTCAACCAGAAGCGGCTGTAGACCATGCGCTCGCGGCCTGAAAGCTTTCTCGGCCATGGGCGCTGTCATCCAATCGAGCGAACATGAGCGGCTGGGTCGGACGGTCAAGGAGCTGCGGATCCGGCGCGGTCTATCGCAGGAGCTGCTCGGCTTCCGCAGCGGGCTGCACCGCAACTACGTCGGCGCGATCGAGCGCGGCGAGATCAACCCCACCTTCAAGGTGCTGATGAAGCTGGCGCGCGGGCTCGACTTCGAGCTGTCGGAGATCATGGAGCTGTGGGAGGAGCGGTCGAGCGATCCACCGCCCAGACGGCGCCCGCGGAGACGGCCGCAGAAGTGAGTCCATCTCGGGTTTCCCGCCCGCCGGGAGCAGGTACTGACGGGGAAGAAGGTGATCAGAGGAGGACATCCGTGCAGGTCAACGACCTCGACCGGGAACGGTTGCGCCGGCTCGCCGAGCTCCGACCGCGAAACGGCCACAAGGTGCTCAGCGTCTACATGGATCTCGATCCCGCGTCGTTCGGCACGCAGCCGGCCCGCGCGGCGCAGGTCTCGTCGCTGGTCGACGCGGCCGAGCGCCGGATCCGCGCCGCCGAGCTCGACCACGACGCCCGCTGCGCGCTGAAGCAGGACCTCGAGCGCGTGCGCGGCGCGCTGCGGGACGGCGACTCGACGAAGGGAGCCCACGCGCTCGCTGTCTTCGCGTCGCAGCCGAGCGACCTGTTCGAGGTGCTGCGACTGCCTGACGCGGTGCCGCAGACGGTCGTCCTCAACGACACGCCGTGGCTCGACCCGCTCGTCGGCCGCAGCCGCACGCGGCGCTGCGTCGCGCTGCTCAGCCGCCGCACGCTGCGGCTGCTCGCCGACGGACCGGACGGCGGCATGCACGAGGTCGCGGCCGTCGCCGACGCGGTCCCCAGCCAGCACGACAAGGGCGGTCTCTCCCAGGCCAACTACGAGCGCAGCATCGAGGAGGAGGTCCGCAAGCACCTCGAGCACTCCGCCGCGATGCTGTTCGAGCAGTTCCGCCGCGCGCCGTTCGACCAGCTCGCGGTCGGCACGAGCGCGGAGCTGTGGCCCGACTTCGAGCGGATGCTCCACGACTACGTGTGCAAGCGGACGCTCGGCCGCTTCGACGTCGACGTCGAGCACGTCAACGTCGAGCAGGCGGTCGCCGCGGCGAGACCGCTGTTCGACGCGGCCGCGACGCGCGAGCTGGAGGGCCGCCTGCAGCGGCTCCAGCAGGCGCTCGCGCAGGGCGAGCGGGCCGCCGGTGGGCTGCCGGCCGTGCTGGAGGCGCTCAGCGAGCGGCGGGTCGAGCTGCTGCTCTACGAGGCCGGCTTCAGCTCCCCCGGCTACGTCTGCCCGCAGTCGGGCTGGCTCGGCGTCGGCCCCGACGCCTGCCCGTCCGGCGAGGACAGCGCCCAGGCGCGCGACAACATCCTCGACGACGCGATCGCCGCCGCGATCGTCCAGCGCGCGGAGGTCTGCGCGCTGGTCGACCGACCGGAGCTCGGCCCGCACGGCGGCATCGCCGCGCTCCTGCGCTTCTGAGCAGCCGCCCCCACCCCGCCCACCCCGGAGGAGTGGCGTTCCGGGGGTGCATATCACCCCGAGAACGCCACTCCTCCGGCCGGCGGGAGCGGGCGGGCCGCGCGGGACGCTACGGCTGGGCGGAGGCGTCTGCGACCGCGCGCAGCCGCTCGATCGTGCGGCGCAGCAGGCGCGAGACCTGCATCTGCGAGACGCCGAGCTGTGCGGCGATCTCGCTCTGCGTCTGGTCGCGCGCGAAGCGCAGCCACAGGATCAGCCGCTCGCGCTCGGGCAGCGCGTCGAGCGCCCCGGCGATCGCCTCGCGGTACTCGACCAGCTCCAGCCGGTAATCCTCGCTGCCGATCGCGTCGACGAGCGCGTCGCGGTCGCCGTCGGCGGCCGGGCGGGGCGCGTCGAGCGAGACGGTGTCGGTCGCGTGCGCGGCGTCGATCGCTTCCAGCACCTGCTCGACGGAGAGGTCGAGCGCCGCCGCGATCTGCGCCGGCGTCGGCGGGCGGGAGTTGTCGCGCTGGAGCCGCTCGGCCTCGGACTCGACGGCGAGCGCCCGCTCCTGCAGCCCGCGCGGCACGTGCAGCGCCCAGCCGTTGTCGCGGAAGTGGCGGCGCAGCTCGCCGAGCATCACCGGGACGGCGTAGCTGGCGAACGCGGAGGTGCGCGCGACCTCGAAGCGGTCGACCGCCTTCACCAGCCCGACCGCGGCGACCTGCACGAGGTCCTCCAGCGGCTCGCGGCCGTGGTAGTAGCGCAGCGCCAGCTGCCGCGCGAGCGGCATGAAGCGCTCGATCAGCTCGTCGCGCGCCCGGCGGTCGCCGCGCATGTGGTAGCGCTCCAGCAGACGCCGCGTCCCCTGCTGCTGGTCGCGAGAGGGACGGTTGGCGGCCGGCCGGTCGTGCCGCGGCCGCAGCACCGCGCCACGGCGCGGAGGCCTCGCTGACGCCATGGCTCCAGCGGTACCCGAGCGGTCGGAGTTCAGTAACCGCACTGCCGCTGACGGCTGCCGGCGTGTCAGGTTGGGCACCGGAACGCGCGGGTATGGTCAGCGCGTGGACATCGCCTACGACGCGATCGTGATCGGCGCGGGGCCGGCGGGCGAGGTCTGCGCCGGCAAGCTGGCGGCCGAGGGGCTCGCGACCGCGCTCGTCGAGCGGGAGCTGGTCGGCGGCGAGTGCTCCTACTACGCCTGCATGCCGTCGAAGTCGCTGCTGCGTCCCGGCGCGCTCGCGGAGGAGACGCGGCGCGTCGCGGGCGTGAGCGACGCCGAGGTCGAGACGATCGCCGCGCTGCGCCGGCGCGACGAGGTGATCCACGAGCTCGACGACTCCTCCCAGCTGCCGTGGGTCGAGCGCAACGGGATCGCGCTGCTGCGCGGCGAGGGCCGTCTCGACGGCGAGCGCCGCGTCGTCGTGACCGCCCGCGACGGGACCGTGACGACGCTCGAGGCGCGCCGCGCGGTCGTGCTGGCGACCGGCAGCGCCGCGGCGGTCCCGCCGCTGCCGGGCCTGCGCGAGCTCGCGCCGTGGACCAACCGCGAGATCACGACCGCGCGGCAGGTGCCGCCGCGGTTGCTCGTCCTCGGCGGCGGCGTCGTCGGCGTCGAGATGGCGCAGGCGTGGGCGAGCTACGGCGCGCGCGTGACGCTCGTCGAGCAGGCGCAGCGGCTGATCGAGCACGAGGAGGAGCTCGCCTCCGCGGCGGTCGCCGCCGGGCTGCGCGACCGCGGCGTCGAGCTGCGGCTCGGCGCCACCGTGACCGGCGCTCGGCGCGACGCCGACGCCGGGGTCGACGTGTTGACGCTCGACGACGGCGACGAGCTCGCCGCCGAGGTGCTGCTCGTCGCGACCGGCCGCAGGCCCCGCACGAGCGACCTCGGCCTCGAGACGGTCGGGCTGGAGCCGGGCAGAGCGGTCGAGGTCGGCGACGACATGCGCGTCCCCGGCCGCGACTGGCTGTTCGCGATCGGCGACTGCAACGGCCGCGAGCTGCTGACGCACGAGGGCAAGCTGCAGGCGCGGGTCGTCGCCGCGGCGCTCGCCGGCCGCGCCGACGCGACGCTGCGCCAGCTCGGCGCACCGCCGCGTGTGATCTTCAGCGAGCCGCAGGTCGCGGCGGTCGGGCCGACGCTCGCGCAGGCGCGCGCCGACGGGGCCGACGCGGTCGCGGTCGACGCCCGGCTCGACGAGACCGCCGGCGGCAGCTGGCACGGCATGGGCGTCGAGCAGCCGGTCCGCTTCGTCGTCGACCGCGGCCGTCGCGTGCTGCTCGGCGCGACCTTCGTCGGCCCCGCGGTCGCCGAGCTCGTCCACGCGGCGTCGATCGCCGTCGTCGGCGAGGTGCCGGTCGACCGGATCGCCCAGGTGGCGCCGCCGTTCCCGACGCGTTCGGAGGCGTGGCTGGCGCTGGCCGACTGGAGCGAGCGATGACGCCCGCGTCGAGAGCCGCTATCGTGCCACTCGCCAGATGACGCTGCTGGAGCTCACGACCGAGACCGACGGGACCCTCGTCCGCCTCGCCCTCGAAGGCGAGCTCGACATCGCCAGTGCCGGCCAGGTCGAGCGCGAGCTCGACCGGATCGAGCGCGACGGTCCCGGCATCGTCGTCCTGGACCTGCGCAGACTGGCCTTCATGGACTCGACCGGCCTGCGGATCGTCGTCGCCGCCGACGCGCGCGCCCGCGAGCAGTCGCGCCGCTTCGTCGTCGTGCGCGGGCCGGAGGCGGTCCAGCGGATCTTCCGCATGACGCGCCTCGACGAGCGGCTCGACATGGTCGACGACCCGGCCGCCGCCCAGACGCGCTGAGCGCCGTCGGGCGCGCCTCCGCTCCTCCCCCGCTCCCCGTTTGCCCGGCTCCTCGCCGGGTAGCGCGACGTGGACGCGACAACGATTCGAAAGGAGCGACGACACGATGGCGAACGAGCTGACGGGCAAGAGAATCGCGTTCCTGGCGACCGACGGCGTCGAGCAGATCGAGCTGACCGAGCCGCTGAGAGCGGTCAGAGAGGCGGGCGCGGAGACCGAGCTGATCTCGCTCAGAAGCGGCGAGTTCCAGGGCTTCGACCATCTCGACCCGGCCGACAGATTCACCGCCGACCGGGCGGTCGCGGATGCGAGGCCCGACGACTACGACGGCCTCGTCCTGCCGGGCGGAGTCGCGAACCCCGACCACCTGCGCACCGACGCCGACGCGGTCGCGTTCGTGCGCGGCTTCTTCGAGCAGCACAAGCCGGTCGGCGTGATCTGCCACGGCCCCTGGACGCTCGTCGAGGCCGACGTCGTCAGAGGCCGCACGATCACCTCGTGGCCGAGCCTCAGAACCGACCTCCGGAACGCCGGCGCCAGATGGGTCGACGAGCAGGTCGTCGTCGACCAGGGCCTGGTCTCCAGCCGCAAGCCGGACGACATCCCGGCCTTCTCGGCGAAGATCGTCGAGGAGTTCGCCGAGGGCGTCCACGCCGGCCAGCGCGCCGCCTGACGCGGCGCGCTCGCGATTGCCGCCGTCTCGGCCGGGGAACCGTTCCCGTCCGAGATGGCGGATTCGAGCGTTGAGCTGAAGACGATCGAAACCAACGTGCCGGCGCGGATGGACCGGCTCCCGTGGGCCCGCTGGCACTGGCTCGTGCTGCTGGGACTGGGGACGGTCTGGATCCTCGACGGCCTCGAGGTGACGATCATCGGCGCGCTCGGGCCGCGCCTGCAGGAGGAGTCGAGCGGGCTCGGGCTGAGCGCCACCGAGATCGGCCTCGCCGGCTCGGTCTACGTGCTGGGCGCGTGCAGCGGCTCGCTCTTCTTCGGCTGGCTGACCGACCGGCTCGGCCGCAAGAAGCTGTTCCTGGGGACGCTCGCGCTCTACCTGTTCGCGACGGTGATGACGGCGCTGTCGTGGGAGACGTGGTGGTTCTTCCTGTGGCGCTTCTTCACCGGCGCCGGCATCGGCGGCGAGTACGCGGCGATCAACTCCGCGATCGACGAGCTGATCCCGGCCCGCGTGCGCGGGACGGTCGATCTGCTCGTCAACGGCTCCTACTGGCTCGGCGCGGCGGCCGGCGGCGCGCTGTCGCTGATCTTCCTCAACGAGGGGCTGTTCCCCGCCGACCTCGGCTGGCGGCTCGCCTTCGGGCTCGCGGCGATCTTCGGGCTGGTGATCCTGTTCGTGCGGCGGACGGTGCCGGAGAGCCCGCGCTGGCTGTTCATCCACGGACGTGAGGACGAGGCCGACGAGATCGTCTCCGAGATCGAGCGCCACGTGCGCGAGGAGACCGACGAGCGGCTGGAGGAGCCCGACCGCACGATCACGGTCAGACAGCGCCGCTCGATCGGCTTCGGCGAGATCGTCCACTCGATCTTCGCGCGTTACCCGAGACGGGCGCTGCTCGGCTTCTCGCTGTTCGTCGGGCAGGCGTTCCTCTACAACGCGATCACGTTCACCTACGCGACGGTGCTGACGATCTACTTCGGCGTCGACCCCGCGAAGGCCGGCCTCTACCTCGTCCCGTTCGCGCTCGGCAGCTTCCTTGGGCCGCTGATCCTCGGCCGGCTGTTCGACGTCGTCGGCCGCAAACCGATGATCGCCGGCACCTACATCGTCTCGGGCGTGCTGCTGACGATCACGGGCGTCCTGTTCGAGCAGGGCGTCTTCGGCCCGTGGGGCCTGACCGCGGCGTGGGCGGTGATCCTCTTCTTCGCCTCGGCCGGCGCCAGCTCGGCCTACCTGACCGTCAGCGAGATCTTCCCGATGGAGACGCGCGCGATGGCGATCGCCTTCTTCTACGCGGTCGGGACCGGCGCCGGCGGCATCGTCGGGCCGCTGCTGTTCGGCGCGTTGGCCGAGTCGAGAGACCCGTCGCAGGTGATGATCGGCTACTTCGTCGGCGCGACGCTGATGATCGCGGCCGGGCTGGTCGAGGCGGCGATCGGCGTGCGCGCGGAGCAGCAGGACCTCGAGTCGATCGCGAGACCGCTGAGCGCCCAGGAGGAAGCGGGTGAGGAGGCCGAGACCGGCGAGGGCGCGGCGGCGGGCGAGCACGCGGCGGGGCGCGCGGGTGCCGCGGCGGGCGAGCGTGGGCGCGAGCGCGCCGAGGCGGGCGCGGGCGCCGAAGCGGAGCCGGCGGGCGCGCCCACCGCCGTGCTGCGCGAGCCGCCGCGGGTGCGCGCGCCGCGGACGATGTGGGCGCCGTCGATGAGCGCCTCGGTCGTCCCGGTCAGCGATCCCTTCCTGCCGGTCGAGGTCGAGCGGATCGTCGCGGCGCTGAGCGAGAGCGAGCGCCCGCTGGAGCGGCGCCAGCTCGCGGTCGCCGTCGGCGCGCGCTTCTGGGGTCCCGGTCGCTACCGCCGCGCCCTGCGCACGGCCGTGTTCGAACAGCGCGTGCGCCGCGTCGGCCGCTCCAGCTACGCGCTGCGCGACTGACCGCCGGCCGGCTCGCGCGCCGCGCCTCGCTCCTCCGCGCCGCCCGCCCTGGCGCCGCGCGGCCCCGCGGCGCCTCCCGCCTGGGGCGCCGCCCGCCCCGCCGAGGCGCGTTAGGGTACCCTAATACGTCAGCGAATCCGGACCTCCACCGAGGAGCCTTACCCGATGACATCTTCCCGACGGCGCGCCCGCGGCCTCGGCGCGGCGGCGTTGACCGCCGCCGTGGCGACCGCGACGCTCGCCGCCCCGGCGCTCGCCGCCCCCAGCGGCAACACGACGATCGCCCTGAAGGGCCCCGCGGCGAGAGCGCTGCGCAGCCAGCAGGTCGCGATCTCCGCGAAGAAGCCGGCTCGGGCCGGCGCGAAGCGGATCGTGCTGCCCGTCCACGGCGCCACGGTCAACAAGAACGCGGCGCGGCTGACCCACCGCGGCGCCGTGACGCTCCGCGCCAAGCACGGCAAGCGCACCCGCACCGTGACGCTGACGGCGTGGCGGACGCAGGTCGGGAAGAAGCGCTCGACGATCTCCGCGAAGGTCGGCGCCAAGCGCGTCACGCTCTTCACCGTCGCGGCGCCCCAGCGCCGCGTCACGCTCAACGCCACCGCCGGCACCGCACGCGTCACCGGCGCGACCGCCCGCCTCACCCCGGCCGGCGCCAAGGCCCTGCGCGCCCGCCTCGCCCTCCGCACCCTCCCCGCCGCCCAGCTCGGCAGCGCGAAGGTCGCGGCCAAGACGGGCAAGACGAGCGGCAGATCGAACACCCCCGGCACCGGCGGCGGCACGCCCAATCCCGGCACGGGCGGCGGCGGCACGACGCCGCCTCCGCAGCAGTGCGGCGGCTTCGACTCCGGCAGAGCGCCGGAGGCGAGCGCGCCGCTCGCGCGTCCGGCGACGACGACCGTCAGGGACGTCGCCGACGCGCCGATGTGGTGGTACGTACGCGACAGCTGGATTCGCTACATGAACACCCCCGACAACGGCATCCGCCCTGCCGACGGCGCGGTCCTCGGCCCGGTCGAGAGCTACCCCGAGCCGACCGAGAGCTACAGAGACCCGGCGGAGAGCCCCAGATTCGCCTACTCGGTCAGATTCGCCTTCAACCCGGCCGGCAGCTGGTACGACCCGGCCACGAACACGGGCCGCTTCGCGTACACGGGCTCGATCCGCTTCGTCTGGACGAGCCACTTCATCGACCTGACCTTCAAGGACCCCGAGATCGAGCTGAACGGCGACAGCTCGCGGATGGTCTTCACGGTCATAGGAGCGGCCTGCTCGAACGTTCCGGCGAAGCGCATCGAGCTGCTCAAGCTCGCGCCGCAGCAGCCGACCGGCGAGGCGCCGTACGCCTTCCCGTCGATGGCGGCGACGATCACCGAGCCGGGTGGGATCCTCTTCTCCGGCCAGTACTTCGCGGGGAACCCCTGGGGCTCGGTCAAGTCCCTCGCGGTGACCCTCGCGCCCTGAGCGAAGGGCGCAACGGACGGCATGCAACGCGCGCATGCGGTGAGGGTCGGCATCCTTGCCGCATGCGCGTCGCGCGACCGATCCCGATCGCCATCCTGCACGCCGTGCGAGACGCCTTGGGACTCGGCTCCGCGACCTGCCCCGGAGGCGATGCGCCGGCCACGCCCGGGCATGGCGATGAAGATGCCGCAACCGCAGTCCGCCGGATGCGCGGCGCCGGGGACGTCGCCATCACGACCGACGCGATCCTCGCGATGACCCGCGAGCCTCCGGAATCGACGACGGAGCTTAGGGACGCCTAATTAGGTTACCCTTACCGGCCTGATACTCCGAAACCTCCAGGAGGCTTTGCGCGGATGCGCATGAACTCAGGAACCGCAGGCCGGCCGCGCACCGCGCGCCGCCTCGGCGTCGCGGCGCTCCTCGCCGCCGGCGCCCTCGGCGCCAGCGCCGCCACCGCCGCTGCCGCGCCGTCGCTCACAGTCACGCCAGCGTCAGACCTCGACCCAGCGGCTCCGAACGAGCTCGCCGTCAGAGGCACCGGCTTCACCGCCGACGTCATCGGCACCAGATTCGGCGTCTACGTGGCCGTCAGCGCGGTCGTGGGCGAGACGATCCTCACGGACGGCGCGAGCGCGAGACTCTTCCCGAGATTCGCGATGCCGACCGGCGCCTTCAACGCGACGGTGACCGCCAACCGCAGATTCGTCGACGGCGAGACCGAAGTCGACTGCCGCGTGACCGAGTGCACGGTCCGCGCGTGGCTCGCTCACGACAACCCGACGCCCGAGAACACGCTCGCCACCCACCCGCTCGCCTTCGCCGCCCCCACCGAGCCGCCGGTCACGCCGCCGGTGAAACCCCCGGTGACCCCGCCGACTCCGGTCGCCGAGGTCTCGCCGACGAGCAACCTCAACCGTGACGGCGCCTCCACCATCACCGTCAGAGGCAGCGGCTTCCCGACGGGGCTCTACGTGTCGCTTACCGCCGTCGTCGACGGGCAGGTCATCACGGACCGCGCCACCGCGCGCTCGGTCCACAGAGGCGGCCTGACGCCGGAGGACCTCCTCAACGCCGACGGCTCCTTCACGACCTCGCTCACGATCAACCCGACCTTCACGTCGGGCACGACGACGGTCGACTGCCGCGTCACGCAATGCGCCATCTCGACCTGGAGAGAGCGCACCAACCCGACGGTCGAGTCGCTGTGGACGAGCGCGCCGATCTCGTTCGCGCCGGAGACGGTTCCGCCCCCGCCGCCACCGAACGGCCCGCAGGCGACGGTCACCAAGGTCAAGGTGCAGCTGCTCGGCCGCAAGCGTGTCGCGCGTGTCGGGTTCGTCACCTGCAAGGTCGACTGCGCGGTCAAGGCGCCGAAGGCGGTCAAGGTCAAGATCGGCAAGAAGCGCTACACGGCCGCGGTCATCGCGCCGAAGAACGCGAAGGCCGGCAAGCGCTTCCAGGTCCGCGTGAGACTGACGAAGGCCGGCGCCAAGGCGCTCGCCGGGCGCCGCGCGAAGGTCGCGGTCAACGTGAAGGTGACGGCCGACGGCAAGACCGAGACGAAGAAGGTCACCGCCACGGTCAAGGCCAAGAAGGCGAAGAAGGTCGTCAAGAAGAAGGCCGCCGCCAAGAAGAAGGCGGCGACGAAGAAGCAGGCCGCCGCCAAGCGGTAGCCGCCCCCCGCATCGGCGGCCGTCCGATCGACGGCCGCCCGTGCGGCGCAGGACTCCGAGCGCCGGTCGGCGCGGGCCGCGAAGCCCGCAGCCGGCCGGCGCTTCGTCGTTCGTGCGGGATCGATGCAGGACGGTGCGCCGGCCTTGGCCGTCCGACGCCGCGCAGCTGCGGCGCAGCCGGAATCCTTCGCGCGTCTGCTCTCGCCCGCTCGGGCGCTCGTAGCGAAGCTTCCGCCGGACTCAGGCCGGCGGGTCGGCCGCGGCCCCCTCGGCCGCGAACGCCTCCGACTGGCGCTCCTGGCGGCCGAGCCATGCGACGTGCAGGGCGGTGTGGCCGTCGGGGCGGGTCTCGAGGGCGGCGTCGACCTGCCAGACCTCGGCGAGGCGCTCGCGCACGAGCACGTCGGCGGGCGGGCCGCTGGCGACCGAGCGGCCGCTGGCGATCACGACGACGCGGTCGGCGACCGCGGCGGCGAGCGAGAGGTCGTGGACGACGAGGATCACGGCGAGGCCGTCGGAGGTGAGGCCGCGCAGCAGCTTCGCGAGCGTCGCCGTGGCGCCGAGGTCGAGGTGCGAGGTCGGCTCGTCGGCCATCAGCAGCGGCGCCTCCTGGGCGAGGCCGACGGCGACCTGCACGCGCTGGAGCTCGCCGCCCGACAGCGTCGTCAGCTTGCGCTCGGCGAAGCGCTCGACGCCGGCGCGCGCGATCGCCCGCTCGACCGCCTCGTGGTCGGCCTGCATCATGCGGCCGAGCGGCTTGATGTGGGGCGAGCGGCCGATGCGGACCGCCTCGCGGACGGTCACGCCGTCGGGCACGCGCGAGCGCTGCGGGACGAACGCTCGCAGCTGGGCGAGCCGGCGGCCGGGCAGCTGCCCGACGTCGACGCCGCTCCACCTGACCGAGCCGCCGGACGTTCTCTGCAGGCCCGCGACGGCGCGTGCGAAGGTCGACTTGCCGGCGCCGTTGGGGCCGACGATCGCGACCAGCTCGCCGGCGGCGACGCGCAGGTCGGCGGCGTGGAGGATCCGCTTGCCGCCGATCTCGACCGCGACCTCGCGCGCGTCGAGCAGCGGCGCGGACGGGTCGAGCGGCGGCGCGGAGCGCGACAGCAGCGCCATCAGGCGGCTCTCCGCAGCAGCCACAGGAACAGCGGCACGCCGAGCAGCACCATCAACGGCCCGACCGGCAGCTCGATCGGCGCCGCGACCGTGCGGGCGAGCGTGTCGCCGACCATCAGCAGCGCCGCGCCGGCGATCGCCGACGTCGGCACCACGTACGTGTGGCTCGAGGTGCCGGACGCCATCCGCACGACATGCGGGATGAACAGCCCGAGGAAGGTGACGAGGCCGGCGATCGCGGCGGCGCAGGCGGCCAGCATCGCGGCGGCGACCGCGGCCGTGAGGCGGATCGCGCGCGGCCGCGAGCCGAGCGACGCGGCGACGTCGTCGCCGAGCGCGAGCCGGTCGAGCGGCCGCGTCAGCGTGATCGCGAGCACGAAGCCGATCGCCAGGTACGGCCAGACGACTCTCAGGTTCGACCAGCCGCTCGTCGTCAGGCCGCCGGCGAGCCAGAAGATCGCCGACTGGACGCGGTCGGGGAAGAGCGCCATCAGCGAGGTCGTCCCGGCCTGGAAGGCGGCCGTCATCGCGATGCCGGCGAGCACCAGCCGCGCGACGCTGCCGCCGCCGGCGCCCGTCGCGCCGATCACGAAGACGAGCGCCGCGGCGAGCAGGCCGAAGGCGAGCGCGCCGACCGGCAGCAGCGCGATCTGGTCGGGCAGCAGCAGGAGGATCAGCATCGCGCCGAACGACGCGCCGCCGGTGACGCCCATCACGTCGGGCGAGGCGAGCGGGTTGGCGAGCGCGCCCTGCAGCAGCGCGCCGGCGACGCCGAGCGCCGCCCCGACGACGAGCGCCTCGATCATCCGCGGCAGGCGCAGGTCGAGCACGATCTGCTTCAGCGGCCCGTCCTCGGCCTGGCCGGTGAGGGCGTCGATCACGACCGACAGCGGCACGTGGACGGCGCCGAGCGTCATCGAGCCGATCGCCGCCGCGACGAGCGCGACGCCGGCGATCACGACGACGACGATCTGGCGGACGCTCGCGCCGCGGCGCGGAGGCGCGTCGAGCGGCGGCGCGAACGAGCCGGCGGGGCCTCCCGCCGGCTCGTCGGTGGTCGCGCGCGGCGTGGCCTGCACGCTCATCGTCGGGACGTCCGGCAGACCACGCGCCGCTGCCTACCGGTTCTTGAGGTACTTCGTCTGGACGTCGTAGATCGAGCGGGCCGCGCTCGTCCACGCCTGCAGCATCGTGTTGTCGGTCGAGACGTAGATGCGGTTGTTGCGCGCCGCCTTCGTGTTCTTCCAGGCGGGGTTGTTGCGCAGGTAGTCGGTGATCTGGGGGATGTTCCCCGGCGTGCCGTGCGGGACGGCGATGATCACGTCGGGGTTGCGCTTGACGACGATCTCGTCGGAGATCTGCGCGAAGCCGCCCGAGCCCTTCAGGCCCTGGGTCAGCAGCCGGCCGCCGGCCGCCTTGACGAGGTCGCCGCCCCAGCTGCTCGGCAGGAAGGCGTACGGCTTGCGGCCGACGCCGAGCACGAGCAGGACGGTCGGCCGGCGCTTCGCCGCCTTCTTCGCGACGCGGATGTGTCTGCGCTGCTGGTCGGCGAGCTTCTTCGCCTTCGCCCGTCTGCCGACGAGGCTGCCGATGAACTCGGTCTGGCGCGGGACGTCGTTGACGCGCGTCGGCTCGATCTCGACGACGCGGATGCCGAGCTCCTTCATCCCCTGGGTGCCCTTTCTCCACGTCGGCGAGGAGAGGACCAGCTGCGGATTGAGGAGCGCCAGATGCTCGAGGTTGGGGCCGAGCGGATGCGAGAGCGTCAGCGTCTTGACGCCCTTGAGGCCCTTCACGAGCTTGTTGTGGCCGCCGAGCTGCTGGCCGATCCCGACCGGCTTGACGCCGAGGCCGGCGAGCGCGTTGGCGGTGAACGGCGTCAGCGCGACGATCCGCGACTGCGCCTGCGCGGCGCTGGCGGAGAGGCCGACGAGGAGGACGGCGGCGAGCAGCGCGGCGAGCGCGCGGAGCGGACGGCGGGTCATGCGGGCACCTCGGTCTGGAGCACCTCGTAGGTACGGATCTCGTTGCCGTGCGAGAGCTGTCCGCGGCCGGCGTCGCCGGCGTGGGCCTTTCTGAAGGCGTCGCTTCTGATCCACGCCTGGAACGCCTCGCGGCTCGCCCAGCGGCTGCTGACGAGGTACTCGTTCTCGCCCTCGCGGCGCAGCAGCTCGAAGCCGAGGAAGCCGTCGACCTCGGCCAGGTGGCTCTCGCGGTTGCGGAAGGCCTCCTCGAATTCGGCCGCGCGCCCCTTGGCTGCGCTGACCACGTTCATGACCACGATCATGTGGTTCCTCTCGGCATCTGAGTCTTCACGTCACGGTTCGGCGTGTTAGGCCGACCTAATTAGGGTAACCGAAGAAGCCGGCCGGAGTTGCGCCGCCCGGCCGGCTGCTCGCGGCCGCTCAGGCGGTCCGGGCCCGTCTCGCCAGCTCGACCGTCGCCATCCGCAGGCCGTCGGCCTCCTCGCAGCGCTCGGCGAAGCCGATCCGCTGCGGCGCCTTGCCGCGCGGCGTGTCGATCGACAGGTCCATGCCGTAGCGGTCGATGCCGGTGCAGATCGCGGCGGTCGCGTCGGGGTAGCCGCCGAGCTTCTGCGAGATCAGCAGCAGCGCGTCGGCGTGGTCGTCGTTGAGGTGCTCGACCGCGTGCTCGGCGTTCGGCGCCGTCGGGTCGATCTCGGCCGTCGCGTAGGAGGCGGCGTCGTCGGAGCCCATCACGCCGTAGCCGCCGACCCAGCGGACGCGCTCGACGTTCAGCACCCAGACGGAGAAGTCGCCGAACTTCTCGTAGACCTTGCCGTACATCATCGCGTCGAAGCAGGCCTGGCGGGCGGCCTCGCGGCGCTCGCCCTCCGGCTTCTCGAAGCGGCCGGCGAGCGTGACGCGGCCGTTCTGGAGCGGATCGGGCCCTCTGCGCGGCGACATCACCGAGATCGAGCCGCGCTGGTCGCGCTCGAGGTTGCGACCGTGCTCGGCGAGCGTGGAGACCATCAGCGTCGGCGAGCCGTCGGGCAGCGTCCCGAACATGATCATCGACGCCCACGGCGTGCCGTCCTCGCTCAGCGTCGCGAGCGTCGCGACGTCGGAGTTGGCGAGCAGCGTGCGCGCCTCCTCGGCCGGCGTGCGGCGCGGGCCGGGCTCGACCGGCTCGAGCGGCGGCGGGTAGTACTGGAAGCCCTTGGGTGCCTGGTGGTCCGGGTTCGGCGCGCGCATGGTCGTCATGCGCGTTAGGGTAACCTAAAGTTGGCACGACGGGAATCCTCGCGCGCCCGGAACGGCCCGCCTCCCTCCCTCGTACCGGCCTCCCTCGCGCGCCCGTGGAAGCTCTTTCGCCGCGGGCCGGCGCTAGGCGGCCGCGGCGAGCGCCCGTTCGAGATCGACGAGCGGACGGGTGACGCCGTCCCGCAGCAGGAGCCGCGGGTTGGCCTGCGTGAGGCGGTACGCCTGCGTGCTGGAGGCGCCGGCGCGCAGCAGCAGGTGGAAGCCGAGCTGCAGCGTCTGCTCGCGGCTGCCGGGGTGGCCGTCGGAGGCGAGGCAGAAGGCGAGGCCCTCGCGCACGAGGCAGACGGCCGCGTCCTGCGCGTCGAGCCCGTGGTTGCCGAGCAGCGAGCAGACGTTGACCTGCAGCAGCGCGCCCTGCGCCACCAAGGGACGGAGCCGGCCGAGGCCGTCGCCGGTCAGCAGGCCGGCGGAGCGCTCCGGGTGGGCGAGCAGCAGGCCGTAGCCGAGCCCCTGCAGCCGCCGGAAGGCGAGCGCGAAGTCGTCGTCGAGCCCCTCGAACGGGCACTCGAGCAGCAGCCACCGCCTCCCCCTCGGCCCCTGCGCGATCCGCTCGAGGTCCGGCTCGGGCAGCAGCAGCGCGTCGGGATGGGCAAGCTCGGCGCCGGCATGGAGGCGGATGGCCAGCCCGGCGCCCGTCACCGCGCGCTGCGCCTCGGCGACGCGCTCGTCAAGCTCGCGGATCGGCACGCCCGGGAACTCGTCGCGCTTGACGTGCGGCGTGCAGGCGACGTCGCGGACGCCCTCGGCGTGGAGCCGGCGGGCGTGGCGCAGCGCATCGTCCCAGGTCGCCGCCCCGTCGTCGAGGCCCGGCAGCAGATGGCAGTGGAGGTCGACGTACGACATGGCCGCAGCGTAGGTCCGCCCCAGACCGCAAAAGTGCTGCACATGTGAACCTTCACGAGCTTTTCACGACCGTCTGCCGGCACGCCCGCAGCCGCCGTGCCGCCCGTCGGCTCAGCCACGGCCGCGATGCTCGGCGTCGTCGTCCTCGCGCTCGCTGCTGTGCTCCTCGTCAGCCTCCGCGTCGACCTGGTCGGCCGCGAGCGGATCCTCGTCCTGGCCGCGGTCGTGGAAGGCGACGCGCGCCGACTGCTGATCGCCGTGCGAGGCGTTCTCGATCAGCTCGTCCTCGGCCTGCTCGAAGCCCTCGGCCTCGCCCTCGCCGGCCTCGGCGACCGGGCGCTCGGCCGGGTCGAGCTGCTCGTCGCCGGCGGCGCCGCCGATCGCGCCCGCCTCCGCGGCGGCCGCGTCGACCTCCTCCTGCTCCCAGCGCGGCTCCTCGCTCATCCTCTCTCCCCCCGCCGGTAGGCGTCCTCCTCCGCGTTCTCCCTGTAGCCGATCTCCTCCTGGTCCTGCCCGGCGCGCTTGGCGTGCGCCTGGGCGGATTCGCGGGCCGCGCCCTCGCCGGCCTCCGGCACGTCGTCGGGGACCTGCTCGGCGGGGGCCTCCTCGGGCATCTGGTCGGATTGCTTGGGCGTCTCGGTCATGTCCACCGACTACCCCCCGCCCTTCCCCGCAAACGCCTGCCGCGACGGGTGTTTGCCCGCCGCGAGCAGCGGGAACGGCGACGGCACCGACCGCCACCACCGTCACGCCCGAGGAGCGACGCGCAGATGACGACGACCGAGGACAAGATCGTTCAGTACCTGACCGAGGCGCGGGCGATGGAGCTGGCGCTCGTGCGGACGCTGCAGGCGCACATCGCGATGACGCCGAGCGGCGGCTACCGCGGCGAGCTGGAGCGCCACCTGCGCGAGACCCGCGGCCACGCCGACCGGATCGCCCGCCGGCTCGCCGACCTCGGCCGCGCTCCGTCGACCGCCGCGGTCGTCTACGGCGCCGGACAGCGCCTGCTCGGCCAGGCGCTCGCGCTCGGGAAGGCGCCGCTCGACATGCTGCGCGGCGCGAGCCCCGAGGAGAAGCTGCTGAAGAACGCGAAGGACGAGTGCGCCAGCGAGCAGCTGGAGATCGCCACCTACGACGCGCTCGAGCAGCTCGCGACCGCCGCCGGCGACGAGGCGACGGCGAGACTGGCGCGCGACCACCGCGCCGACGAGGAGCGGATGCTCGCCGCGCTGCGCGCCGAGCTGCCGCGGCTGACGGCGAGAGTGATCCGCGCCGAGGTCCACGAGCACGGGAGCTTCGACGTCGCGAGGACGGGCGCCGCGCAGGCCGCCCGCAGCGCCGCCGACGACGCCAAGGCGCAGGCCGCTGCGGCGGCCGACGCGGCGCGCGAGCGGGCGGAGCGCGCGGTCGAGGACGCGAAGGCGCGCACGAGCGAGGCGGCCGACGCGGCGACGAGCCGCGCGAGCGAGGCGGTCGATGCCGCGGCGAAGCGCACGAGCGAGGCGGCCGACGCGATGCGCGACCGCGCCGGCGACGCGATCGAGGCGGCGGCCGAGCAGCGCGAGCCGTTCGACGGCTACGACGAGCTCAACGCCGACACCGTCGTCAGACGGCTGCGAGCGCTGCCGCCGGCGCGGCTGCGACAGGTCGAGGCCTACGAGCGGGCGCACAAGCGCCGCCGCACGGTGATCGAGGCCTCCGAGCGCCGTCGCGCGGCGGCCGCCGACGGCAGCGGCGGAAGATGAGCGCCCGCCCGCGACCGGCGACGCCGCTCGCGGGCTGGCGGCGTCGGCTGCCGAGCGGCGACGACGTTCGCGAGCTGACGCCACCGACTCCGTCCCGCGCTCATTGCTCAAACGCGTTTGAGCAATCGGGAAATAGTGACCAAATTGCGCAACGTCATGCCTTGTGACACGAGGTTGCGTTACGGTGACAGAAATGAGTGGCAGGGTGACAGTGCTGCTGCCGCACGGGAGCGGTGACAGCGATCTCGATTGCGCGGAGGCGGCGAGCCTCCTCGACGTGCCCGCGAACGCCCTGCGGTCATGGTCGGAGCGGCTGTCGTTCCCCCATGACGTCGGCGGCGCGGGCAGCCCCCGCTTCCGCCGCTCCGAGATCGAGGCGCTGCGCGACGCGCTGCCGCTCTCCCATTCGGTCAGCGGCGCGATCCACGCCGCGCGCCTGCGCGTCCACGGGTGAGCGGCCCGGGGCGGGGCCCCGTTCAGCGCGGCGTCACCCGCGTCGCCGCCGCCTTCCAGACGGCGACGACGCGACGGCCCGGCGCCAGCTCGAGCCGCTCGACCGAGGCGCCGGTCACCTCGGCGGTCAGCGGCTGCGGCAGCGCGAGCCCGACGCGGACGCGGTTGCCGACCTCGGTGACCGAGACGACCTCTGCCGCCAGCCGGTTGGAGGCTGAGCCGGCGGAGGGCGCCTCGGGCGGCTCGAGCGTCACCTCCCACGGGTGGACCGAGACCGCGACGGGCCCCTCGCCCCCGTCCGTCGAGCGCACCTCGCCGCCGCCGTCGAGCGCGACGACCGTGAGCGGGCGCTCGCCATCGGCCGCCGCGACGACCGCGCCGGTCAGCACGACCGCGCCGGTGAAGTCGGCGACGAAGCCCGACGCCGGTCGCGCCGCCAGCTCCGGCGCCGGCCCGCGCTGGACGATCCGGCCGCCGTCGAGCACCGCGACCTCGTCGCCGAGCAGCGCCGCCTCGGCGAAGTCGTGCGTGACGAGCAGCGCCGGCACCTCCAGCTCCGCCAGCAGCCGCCCCAGCTCCCGTCCGGCGCGGCCGCGGCTGCGCGCGTCGAGCGCCGACAGCGGCTCGTCGAGCAGCAGCGCCCGCGGCCGCGGCGCCAGCGCCCGCGCCAGCGCGACCCGCTGGCGCTCCCCGCCCGACAGCGAGCCGGGCCGCCGGTCGGCGAGCGCGGCGACCCCGAAGCGCTCCAGCAGCTCGACGGCGCGTGCCCACCGCTGCGCGCGCGACAGCCCGCGCAGCCCGTAGGCGACGTTGCGCCAGACGCTCAGATGGCCGAACAGCGCGTAGTCCTGGAAGAGGTAGCCGCAGCCGCGCAGCTCCGGCGCGACGAAGACGCGGCGCGCGCCGTCGAACCACGGCTCGCCGCCGCAGGCGATCCGGCCGGCGTCGGGTCTCAGCAGGCCGGCGACCGCCCGCAGGATCGTCGTCTTGCCGGCGCCGCTGGGCCCGGCGAGCGCGAGGCAGGTTCGGGCCGGAACCTCCAGCGCGACGTCGAGGTCGAGTGCGCCGACGCGCGTGCGCAGCTCAGCGGAGAGCATCGGCGCCATGGTCGCGGGCGAGCAGCTTGACCGACAGCAGCAGCGCCGCCGAGACGACGACCAGCACCGCCGACAGCGCCAGCGCGCCGTCGAAGTCGGTCGCGAAGCGGTCGTAGATCGCGAGCGGGACGGTCTGCGTGATCCCGCGGAATGAGCCGGCGAACATCAGCGTCGCGCCGAACTCGCCGAGCGCGCGGCCCCAGGCGAGCGCGACCCCGGCGGCGAGCCCCGGCAGCGCCGCGGGGACGGCGACGCGCGCGAAGGTGCGGGCCTCGCCGGCGCCGAGCGTCCGCGACGCCTCCAGCCAACGCCGGTCGACCGCGGCGAAGGCGCTCTGCGCGGCGCGCAGGTGGAACGGCGCGGAGACGAACACGAGCGCGACGACGACCCCGGCCGTCTCCAGCACCAGTCTGATCCCGAGGTCGTCGAGCAGCCCGCCAAGGATCCCCTGCGGGCCGAGCGCCGCGAGCAGCCCGATGCCGGCGACCGCCGGCGGCAGCACGAGTGGCAGCTCCAGCACCGTCACGACCAGCTCGCGCCCGCGGAAGCGGCGGGTCGCAAGCAGGTAGGCGGCCGGCGTCCCGACCGCGACGACGATCCCGACCGCGATCGTCGTCGTGATCAGGCTGAGCCGCAGCGCCTCGCGCGACGACGGGTCGCCGAGGCTCGCGACCAGCCTCGCCGGCCCGGTGTCGAGGAAGATCGCCAGCACCGGCAGCGCGAGGAAGCAGAGCGCGACCGCCAGCGCGGCGAACAGCAGCAGCGGGAACCAGGCGCCGCGCAGGCGGGCGGCGGGGCCGCCCGCGCGCGGCGCGCCCGTCGCGGCGCCGGGCGGCTCGTGGGCGGCCGCGCCGCTCACCCGGCCGGCGGCGGCTCGAAGCCGGCGTCGCGCAGCGCCTGCGCGCCGGCGCCGGAGAGCAGCCCGTCGATGAACGCCTGCGCCTGGTCGGGATGCTCGGCGCCGTCGACGACGGCGATCCCGTACGCGACGCTCGGCTGGATCCGCTCCGGCAGGTCGACCGCGCTCAGCTTGCCGCCGGCGCCCTCGACGTCGGTGACGTAGACGAAGCCGGCGTCGACCGCGCCCTGGGCGACCTTGCCGACGACGCCGCCGACGTCGGGCTCGTTCGACCTGACGTTGGCGAGGATCGCCTCGCTCTGTGCGCTGCCGAGTCGCGAGAGCAGTCTGCGCGTGTAGGCGCCGATCGGCACGGTCTCGGACCCGATCGCGATCGTCGTGCCGGCTCTCGTCAGGTCCTCGACCGAGCGGATCTCGTCGCTGCCGGCCGGCACCGCGATCACGAGCCGGTTGGCCGCGAAGACGACCGGTCTGCCGACGAGCCCCTCGGCATGCAGCGCGTCGGGCAGTCTCGTGTTGGCCGAGGCGAAGAGGTCCGGTCTGACGCCCTGGCGGATCTGCGCCGCCAGCTCGTCGGAGCCGGCGAACTGGAACTTCACCCCCTCCGGTCTGTAGGCCTCGAACGCCTGCTTGAGCGAGGTCGCGGCCGAGACGACGAGGTCGCCTCCGCTCCCCCCGCTCGTGCCCGCGCCGCCGTCGTCGTCGCTGCTGCCGCAGGCGGTCGCCAGCAGGCACAGCGCCAGCAGCGCCGCGATCAGCGCGACCGCGCGCGGGGGCGCCTTGGTCATCCGGTCCGTCCTCCCTCTTCGATCATCACCGAGGTCGCCTTCACCCGCGCGGTCGCCGGCTTCCCCGGCGCCAGCCCCATCTCCTCGACGGAGTCGCGCGTGACGGCGGCCGTGACGAGGAACGGCCCGGCCTCGATCTCGACCAGCGCCATCACCCCGTCGACCTCGACCGAGCGGACGACGCCCGGAAAGCTGTTGCGCGCCGACAGCGGCGTGCCGGTCTCGTGGCGGCGCGGGCGCGTGCTGAGCCGCTCGACCTCGTCGGGTGGGACGCGGCGGCGGTTGCGCCCGTCGCGGACGGTCCGCAGTCTCCCGTCGCGGTCCCAGCGGCGCAGCGTGTCGGCGCTGACGCCGAGCGCCTTCGCGGCCTCGCCGATCGTCAGATCTCGCTCCATCTGCATAAGCATTGCATAGGCATGGCGTGTTCGGGAGCCACGGCGGAGCGCGACCTCCGCCGACCCGGCGCGCTCCCTTCTGCCGCCGCGCGCCGCGGCGGCCGCACCGCCCGCCGCCCGCGCCCGTGCCATGCTGGCCTGCTGCCCGTGTTCGCTCCCTACGCCGACATCCTCCGCACACCGGGTGCGCGCGCCTTCGTGCTGGCCGGCTTCGTCGGCCGGCTGCCGATGGCGATGATCGGCCTCGGGACCGTCCTGCTCGTGCGCGCCGCGACCGGCTCCTACGGCGTCGCCGGCGGCGTCAGCGCGACGATCGCGATCGCCAACGCGATCGGCGCGCCGCAGATCGGGCGGCTGGTCGACCGCTTCGGACAGCGGCGGGTGCTGCTGCCGGCGATGGCGATCCACGTCGCCGGCGTCGCCGGCCTGCTGCTCGCCGCGACGCTCGACGCGCCAACCGTCGCGTTCTTCCTCGCCGCGTTCGTCGCCGGCGGCGCCTTCCCGTCGTTCGGCTCGCTCGTGCGCGCCCGCTGGACCAACCTGCTCGGCGGCACCGAGCGCCTGCAGACCGCCTATGCGCTGGAGTCGGTGCTCGACGAGCTGGTCTTCACGCTCGGCCCCGTGCTCGTGACGCTGCTGGCGACGTCGATCGCGCCAGAGGTCGGGCTCGCGACCGGCCTCGGCTTCCTGCTGCTCGGCGGGCTGTCGTTCGCCTCGCTGCGCGCGACGGAGCCGCCGGTCGTGCGCGACCGCGGCCGCGGCGGCTCGGCGATCCGCACGCCCGGCCTCGTCGTGCTGGCGCTCGTCCTCGTCGGCCTCGGCGGCGTCTTCGGCACGATCGAGGTGTCGATGGTCGCCTTCGCCGACGAGCACGGTCGCCCGGCGCTGTCGGGGCCGCTGCTGGCGCTCCACGCGATCTCCAGCGGCCTCGCCGGGATCGCCTACGGGGCGCGCGCGTGGAAGCTGCCGCTCCACCGCCGGCTCCAGGTCGCGCTCGCGCTGCTGTTCGTCGGCACGATCCCGCTGGCGCTCGCCGACACGATCCCGCTGATGGTCGGCGCGATCGTCGTCAGCGGCCTCACGATCTCGCCGACGCTGATAACGAGCTTCGCGCTCGTCGAGGCGCTCGTCCCGCGCACCGCGCTGACCGAGGGCTTCGCGTGGCTGTCGACCTCGCTCGGCGCCGGCGTCGCGATCGGCCTCGCCGTCGCCGGCCACGTCGTCGACGCGACCAGCGGCCACCGCGCCTTCACCGTCGCGATCGCCTCCAGCCTCCTTGGCGCGCTCGCCGTCTTCGCCGGCCGCCGCTGGCTCGCCGCCGGCGCCGCCGCCCGCTGACCCGCCACCGCTCGCGAGCTGCGTCAATCCGTACCCCGCAGAGGGGTGCGGATTGACGCAGCTCGCGTCGACCGGCGGTCAGGCGCGCTACTCCAGCCGCGTCCGCGATGCGGTGCCGCCGGCCCCCGTCCCGCTCACGACACCGCTCCGAGCCACGCCGCGACGTCGGCGGCGTTGCGGTCGGGCGGGAAGACGGGATAGAAGACTCTCTCGATCGCGCCGCCCCGCGCGACCAGCGTGATCCGCTTGTAGACGGTCATGCCGCCCGCGTCGAAGGTCGGCAGTCTCAGCGCCGCTGCCAGCTCCAGCCCCGGGTCGGCCAGCAGCGGGAACGGCATGTGCTCGCGCTCGGCGAACTCCCGCTGGTGCTCGAGCGGCTGCGCGCTGAGGCCGACGACGTCGGCGCCGAGCACGGTCAGCTGGGCGCGGTGGTCGCGGAAGGCGCAGTTCTGCGGCGTGCAGCCGCGCGCGCCCGGGATCTCGTCCCAGCCCTCCGGCAGCACCTCGCCGGGGACGCCGGTGCGCGGGTAGACGTAGAGCACGAGCGTGAACGCCTCGGCGGCGAGCTCGGCGAGGTCGAGCGTCCCGCCCTGGGTCGAGGGGAGCGCCAGGCTCGGCAGCTCCATGCCCGGCAGATGGTCGGCGGCTCCGTCGTCGACCGGGATCGGCAGGTTCGGCGGCAGACGGCGGAAGTCATGCACGTCGGACATCGGCCACAGTCTGCCAGCTCCAGGAGCGTCGATTTGCGGTTGGCCAGCAATCGCCGGTCTCGCGGGCGATTCCGAGCGCGCAGGAGGGCGGCGGCGCGGGCGGCCGGCGCCAGGATCCTCGGCCGAGCGATCGCGCGGCGGGCGATCGACGCCCCGCTCAGACCGGCGCGCGCGCCGCCAGCTCCGCGATCACGCGCGACAGCTGGCCGCCCTGCCACGCCAGCGGCGATCTGCCCTCCTCCTCGACGCGCAGCTCGGCGCCGGGGATCGCGGCCGCGTACGCCTCGCCGATCGCGAGCGGATGGCCCGGGTCGGCCTCGTCGCGGCTGGCGACGACGACCGCCGGGATCCCGTCGAGCTCGGCGAGGTCGTGGAGCGTCTCGAACGGGCGCGAGCGCGGCACGGCGTGGAGCGCGTCGGCGACCGCGTCGAGGTGGTCGTGCTGGGCCAGCCGCTGGCGCAGGACGGTCCGCACCGTGTCCTGCCATGCCGCCGGCATCCGCTCGACTCTGTTGGCCTCGACGAAGCCCTCGATCCCGCCCTCGCGCAGGCCGGTCGAGAGCGCGTCCCAGTTGTCGAGCCGCGCCGGATCGTCCTGCGTGACCGGGTCGTAGGCCGGCGTCACGACCGCGATCGCGGCGACCCGCTCCGGCGCGTCGAGGGCGAAGCGCAGGAGCGTGTGCGCCCCCATCGAGGCGCCGGCGAGCACCGCCCGCTCGATCCCGGCCGCGTCGAGCACCGCGCCGAGGTCGGCGGCGAGCAGCTCGTAGCCGTAGGCGTCCGGCGACGGCGCGGGGCTCGATCTGCCGTGGCCGCGCGCGTCGTACGCGACGACGCGATGGCCGCCGCGGGCCAGCGATCTCGACCCCATCACGACGTAGCGGCGGGTCGCCGTCAGCCCGTGCAGCAGCACGACCGGCGTGCCGTCCCCCTCGTCCGTCCCCGCGAGGGTCACCCCGTCGCGCTCGACCGTCAGCTCGCTCATGCAGTGAGGTGATAGCGGAAAGGAGCGCGACGCCGTCCGCTCGCTACCCTCACGACATGGTCTTCGACGTCACCGAGAACGACTTCCAGAGAGAGGTCGTCGAGCGCTCCCACGAGATTCCCGTCGTCGTCGACTTCTGGGCCGAGTGGTGCGGTCCCTGCCGCCAGCTCGGCCCGGTGCTGGAGAGAGCGGTGAACGCCCGCGAGGGCAAGGTCGCGCTCGCGAAGGTCGACACCGACGCCAACCCCGGCATCTCGCAGGCCTTCCAGATCCAGGGCATCCCGGCCGTGAAGGCGTTCCAGGACGGCCAGGTCGTCTCGGAGTTCGTCGGCGCGCAGCCGCCGGCCGCCGTCGAGCGCTTCCTCGACGGCCTCGTCCCCTCCGAGGTCGACGGACTGGTCGCCGCCGGCGACGAGGCGTCGCTCAGACGGGCGCTCGAGCTCGACCCCAACCGCGCCGACGCGCTCGTGCCGCTCGCCCGCATCCTCCACGGCCGCGGCGAGAGCGAGGCCGCGCTGGAGCTGGCGCGGCGCGCTCCGGGGAACTTCGGCGCCGAGGGCCTCGCCGCCCGCATCGAGCTGGAGCGCGCCGGCGAGCCCGATCTCGCCGACGCCTTCGCCGCCGCCGACGCGGGCGACGTCGCCCGCGCGCTCGACCTGCTGATCGCCGCCCTCCCCTCCGCCGACGGCGCCAGAGACGAGATCCGCAGAGTCGTCGTCGCGCTGCTCGACGAGCTCGGCGTCGAGCACGAGCTGGCGCGCGACGCTCGCCGCCGCCTCGCCGCGGCGCTCTACTAGCGCACCGCCGCACGCCGGGATCCCGCGCCGCCTCACGGCGGCGTACGCTGCATCCATGCGCATCATCGTGCTTGGCGCCGGCCACGTCGGCATGGCGGTGACCGCGGCGCTGTTCGAGGAGCACGAGCTCACCGTCGTCGACCGCGACCCGGCCCGGCTGGTCGCGCTCGCCAACCTCTACGACGTCATCACCGTCGAGGGCGACGGGGCGAGCCAGGGCACGCTGGAGGAGGCGGGGGTCGCCGAGGCCGACCTGATGATCGCCTCGACGGCGTACGCGGAGGTCAACCTCGTCGCCGCGATGTTCGTCCGCGGCCTCGCCAGCCGCGCTCAGACGCTCGTGCGCACGACCGACCCCGGTCACATCGCGGCGTGGCGGGCCGGCGTGCTCGACGTCGACTTCATCGTCTCCTCCGAGCTGGAGACGGCGCGCGCGGTCCTCGACGCCGTCGCGGTCCCGGGCGCCCGCGCGACCGACGTCTTCGCCGACGGCAGGGTGACGATCGCCGAGTTCGACGTGCTGCCGGAGCGGGCCGGCGGCCCGCTCGTCGGCGTGCCGCTCGCGCAGGCGCCGCTGCCGCCCGAGTCGCGCGTCGCGCTGATCGTGCGCGACGACCGGCTCGTGCTGCCGAGCGGGGGCGCGACGCTGGAGGTCGGCGACCGCGTGATCGTGATGGCCTCGCCGCAGGCCGCCGTCGCCTGGAGCGCGCAGCTGGTGCCCGAAGCGCGGCCGGTGCGCGAGGCGACCGTCTTCGGCGCCGGCGGCGCCGGCATCGCGATCGCGCGCAAGCTGCTGCACCGCGGCGTGCGCGTGCGGATCGCCGACGAGGATGCGGCCCGCGCCCGCGCCGCGGCCGCCGCGCTTCCGGAGGCGCGCGTCTTCCATGCCGGCAGCCGCGACCGCGACTTCCTGCGCGAGGAGCGGATCGGCGCCTCCGACGTCGCGGTCGTCGCGCTGGAGCACGATCCCGAGACGCTCTTCGCCGCGGTCGTCGCGCAGGCCGAGGGCGTCGCGACGACGCTCGCGGTCGTCGACGACCCGGCCGCCGCGACCGCCTTCGAGCAGGCCGGCGTCGACGTCACCGTCGACCCGCGCGCCGCGACCGCCGAGGAGCTCGTCCGCTTCGCCCACGACCCGCGCCTGCACCAGATCGCGCTGCTCGACGACGACCGCTTCGAGGTGCTCGACGTGAGAGTGCGCAGCGACAGCGCGCTCGCCGGCAGACGGATCGCCGAGATGCCGAGGACCGGCTCGACGATCGGCGCGATCGTGCGCGACGGCACGGCGATATTCCCCCACGGCAGCGACGAGCTGCGCGCCGGCGACCGCGCGATCGTGCTCGTCGACCCGGCGCGCGCGACCCTGGTCGAGCGGACGCTGTAGATGCGCCAGCGGGTCCGCCGCATGCCGCGCCGGCCGTCGCTCGGCGTCGACCTCGGCGCCGTCTTCGACCTGGTCGGCGGCGTGCTGAGATGGATCGGCGTCGCCTTCGTCGTCCCGGCGCTGGTCGCGCTCTTCGACGGCGCGAGCGTGTGGCCGTGGCTCGCCGCCGGCGCCGCCGCGACCGGCGGCGGCATGCTGCTCGACCTGCTCACGCACGAGCGCCGGATCGACCGGATCGGCACGCGCGACGGGCTGCTCGTGATCGCGCTCGTCTGGCTCCTCGTCCCGATGTTCGGCGCGCTGCCGTACGTGCTCGCGCAGGAGCCGCAGCTGAAGGCGCCGGTCGACGCGTACTTCGAGGCGATGTCGGGCTTCACCGCGACCGGCGGCACGGTCGTCCCGGATGTCGACCAGCTCAGCGCGGCGACGCAGGTGTGGCGCCAGCTCAGCCATTGGCTCGGCGGCATGGGCATCATCGTGCTGGCGATCGCGGTGCTGCCACGGCTGCGGGTCGGCGGCCGCCGGCTGCTGCAGTCGGAGCTGGCCGGGCCGACCGAGATCGAGCGGCTCGGCGCGACGATCCGCGAGACGGCGCGGCGGCTGTGGTCGCTCTACGTCGGGCTGACGCTGGTCGCGACGCTCGTGCTGGCGTTCGTCGGCTGGGTCGGCCTCGACGACGCGATGACGCCGTGGCAGGCGTTCGCGCACGCCTCCTCGGCGATGTCGCTCGGCGGCTTCTCGCCGCAGGGCGCCTCGGTCGCCGCGTTCGCGCCGATCTCGCAGTGGATCCTCTGCCTCGTGATGGTCGTCGCGGGGCTCAACTTCCTGCGCCTCTTCCGCGTGCTCGTGCAGCGCAGGCCGCGGGCGCTGACGCGCGACGACGAGGTGCGGCTGTACGGCTTCTTCCTCGCCTCGGCGACGACGCTGCTGCTGGTCGAGCTGCTGTCGAGCGGGATCGCCTCGGGCGAGAGCGCGCTGCGGATGGCGGCCTTCCAGGCGACCTCGATCATGACGACGACCGGCTTCGCCACCGCCGACTACACGACCTGGGGCGGGCTGGCGACGATGACGCTCCTGCTGCTGATGTTCGTCGGCGCCTCGGCCGGCTCGACCGGCGGCTCGATCAAGATCGTCCGCCACCTGATGCTGTTCCGGATCATGCGGCGCGACCTCGCGCAGTCGGCCCACCGCGGCGTGCAGCGGCCGGTGCGGGTCAACGGCGTCGTCGTCGACGAGCAGGCGCTGCGCTCGACGGTGCTGTTCGTGCTGCTCTACCTGTTCGTCTTCGCGCTCGGCGCGCTCGGGTTGGTGATCGACGGCGAGCGCGCCGGCGTCGAGCTGGGCGCCTTCGACGCGATCGGCTCGGCGGCGGCCTGCATCGGCAACGTCGGACCGGCCTTCGGCTCGGCCGGCCCGAACGGCTCCTACGCCGACTACAGCAACCTCTCGACGGCGATCCTGACCGGGCTGATGTGGCTCGGCCGCGTCGAGATCATCCCCGTCGCGGTCCTGCTGACACGGTCGTTCTGGCGGCCGTGACCGATGCGGTGCGACTTCTGGTCGCTGAGCGACCGGAAATCGCACCTCATCCGTCGCTCAGGCGGCGACCGCGCGCTTCTCCAGCGCCCAGAAGGCGTCGCTGCCGGCGCGCTGCTCGACGGCGCCGCCGGCGGAGAGCCGCTCGCGCGCCTCGTCGCGGGAGATCCCGAGCACCTCGGCGACCTCCTGCGTCGCCAGCGGCGTGCCGGCCCACTCCAGCAGCTCCTCGACCGACTCGGGCGGCGCTCTGCGCGCCAGCCCGGGCGCGAGGTTGGCGACCGCGACCTCGTAGGCGATCGACGGCTGGAAGCCGGGCGTCTCGATCGTCTGGCGGTCGCCGATGCGCGTGAAGACCAGCGACGGCGCCGTGTAGCGCCATCTGCTCGGGTCCTCGGCCGCTCTCGCCAGCTTGTGGCTGAGCGCGACGGCCGCCGGCGCCGGGCTGCGGGCGGCGAGCATGTCGTCCTCGAGCGCGCGCTCGACGGCCGGGTCAGTCAGCCACCGCTCCAGCACCGCGGGGTCGACGCCGGCCTCGGTCGCGGCGGCGACGATCGTCTCGTCCTCGTCCAGGAGCGCGGCGGGGTTCGTCATCGCGTGGACGCGGAGGCGGCGCAGCAGCCGCTCCGACAGCTGCGGGGAGCCGTTGACGCGCGCGGCGACGACCGCCTTTGCGGCCGGGCGCGTCGCGCCGAGGCGCGGGCGCGGCGTGGCGTCGAGCGGCATGCCGTATCTGGCGGCGAACTGCTCGAAGCCGGCCGCGAGCTGCTCGGTCGTGTAGCCGATGCGGGCGTAGTGGCCGCCGTCGGCGGCGAGCACGATCATGCGCGTCCGCCATTCGAGCGCCTCCCCGTAGAGCCATCTGAGCCGCCACTTCATCGGCTCGGCCGACCATGCCCACGGGCACTGCGCGTCGGTGTATTCGGTGACCTCGATCTCAAAGCTCATGACGATGCAATTATTGCACGATCAACGGTTAGGTGCCTGAGCAAGGTGTCTGCCCACCCCGCCGCCGCACCAATCCCGGACCTTCGTCATCCAGCCGTCTGTGAGCGACGGCTGGATGACAGAGGTCCCGGCGGAGCGGGCTCGCGGGCGGGCGGGCGCTACAGCGGCAGCGCGAGCTGGGCGGCGTTGCGGGGCGGGGCGGCGGCGCCCCCGCCCTCCTCATCGAAGCCGGCGAGCCGCACGCCGAGCAGGCGGACCGGGCGCGGCGGCGCGTAGGCGCGCAGCAGCTCCAGCGCGACCTCGGTGACGAGGGCCGTGTCGTTCGTGTGCGCGTCGATCGTGCGGGCGCGGGTGACGGTCGTCCAGTCGTCGAGGCGGACCTTGATCGCGATCGTGCGGCCGCGCGTGCCGCGTCTCCGGAGCCCCTCGCACAGCTCGCGCGCCAGCCTCCGCAGCACCTCCTCCAGCTCGGCGAGCGAGGCGACGTCCTCGTCGAAGGTGCGTTCGTTGGAGCGGGACTTCAGCACCCGCTCGGTCTCGACAGGCGAATCGTCGTGGAAGTGGGCGCGGCGCAGCAGGTCGGCGCCATGGTTGGCGCCGAAGCGGGCGGTCAGGGTCTCCAGCGGCGTGCGCTGGAGCTGGCCGATCGTCTCGATCCCCAGCTCGCGCAGCCGCTCGGCGCTCTTGGGCCCGATCCCAGGCAGCAGCTTCGGCGGGTGGCCGGCGAACCGCCGGGCCGCCTCCTCGCGCCCCATCGCGACGAAGCCGGCCGGCTTGCCGAGGTCGGAGCAGATCTTCGCGACCAGCCGCGACGGGCCGATGCCGACCGAGACCGTGATCCCGGTCCGCCCCCTCACCTCCGCGACCAGCTCGCGCAGCACCCGCACCGGCTTCTCGACCCCGGTCAGGTCGGCATAGGCCTCGTCGAGGCCGAGGTGCTGAAGCGCGCCCAGCCGGCCGGAGACGATCGCCCACAGCTCGCGCGAGACGCGTTTGTAGGAGGCGAAGTCGGGCGGCACGAGGATCGCGTGCGGGCAGAGCCGCTTCGCGCGCGACAGCGGCATCGCCGAGCCGACGCCGTATCTGCGCGCCGCGTAGGAGGCGGTCGTGACGACCGAGCGCGGCCCGTCGTGGGCGACGATCACCGCCTTGTCTCTCGGCTCGGGCCGTCTCAGCAGCTCGACCGAGGCGTAGAAGGCGTCGCAGTCGAGATGCGCGATCACGCGCTTGGGCGCAGGCTGCGAGCCGTCGGCGGGGCGAACGTCTGTTCCCACATCACCATGGTACGCGCGCCGCCGGAGGGCATGGCGCCCGGCGCGCCGACGCCGCCGCGCGGCGGGTGCGGACGGGCAGGGGATGGGAGTGGCCCGCCCGCACCCGCCGCGCCGCGGCGCCAGGCGGCCGCCGAGGCCGCCCGGGCACCGGGCGCGGGGCCGGTCCTAGACGGTCGTGCGCACGACGCCGACGCCGCTGAAGCCGAGCGCGCGGGCGGTCGCGCCGGTGAGGTCCCACTCGCGCCCGCCGACGTAGGGGCCGCGGTCGACGACCGGGACCGTGACCTGCCGGCCGCGGTAGCGGATCGTCACCTTCGTCCCGCACGGGAGCGTCTTGTGGGCGACGCCGAGCTGCGAGTAGCCGAGCGTGCCGCCGCAGGCGAGCGGGCTGCCATAGAGCCAGTACCACGAGGCGAGGCCGGTGCGGAAGCCCTGGACGGCGCCGGCCTCGGCCTTCGTCGCGACGTTGCGCTTCGTGCCGGCCGAGCGGATCCGCAGCGGCGTCGTGCCCAGGCGCGCTCCGACGCGGGCGGCGAAGTGGCCGTCGCCGCGCGTGCTGGCGCGACCGACCGCCTTCCAGCGTCCGTCGACGCGCCCCTCGACGGTGACGCGCGCGCCGCGCTTGCGCGGGAAGAGGACGCCGCGGACCTTCACCGCCTCGCCGGCGTCGGCTCGATGGGTGCGGCGCTTGACGACGAGCTGCGCCGCGACCGCGACGCGGTGGGAGCGGCTGACGGCGCTCGCCGCCTGCGCCTCGGCGGCGGCCTCGGCCGCCGCGGGGGCCCGTGCGGCGACGACGCGGACGCGGCCGGAGCTGCGCAGCTTCGCGGCGAGGCGGTAGCGGCCGTCGGCGCTCACGGCCGTGTGCCTGATCGAGCGCCATCTGCTGCCCGCCGGCCGGTGCTGGAGCACGACCGAGCCGGCCTGCGCGCGGCCCTTCACGACGACGCGCTGGTCGAAGCGCAGCCGCCGGTCCTGCACCTTGGCGCTCGGCGCGGCGAGCGCGGCGAGCGGGGCGCCGGCCGCGGGCGACGGGGCGCCGGCCGGAGCGGGAGCGGCCGCGGGGGCGGCGGCGCCGCCGGGCGCGGCGACCGCGATCGCGGCGGCGGAGAGAGCGGTGCCGATTGCAAGCGCGCCGGCCGCGACGTGCCGCGGCCGCGCGCGCAACGACGTCGGTTGCGTGCGCAACGGAGCGTGACCTCCATTCGTGCCGACCGCACGCCTACGGGGTTAGCTGACGGGCTCGCGGCGATCGCGGCGGCGCTCGGCGCGGCGCATGGCAGGCGCGGCGCGGCGGCTCGCTCGATCGGCGCTACGGCGGCATCAGCCGCCGATTCGCCCCGGCCGGGAGAGATGACGGTCCCGGCAGGTGGGTCCCCCGTTCGCCCCCGTGTTCGGACGAGGGCGATTCGGCAGGTCGGATGTGAGTCGCCACCGTACCCGCGCCCGGCAGCGCCTCTGTGCCCGATCTCACAGATCCCGGCGAATCGTCAGAGACCTGACGCCCCGCGGGCCGAAAGCGGCCGATTTCTCACCAAACTTCAACGAAGCTCATGCGTTGCGCGCCACGCGGCGACCCTCCACAATGCGGGACGTGGCCAACTCCGACCGCCTCTCGGGGCTCGACGCCTCCTTCCTCCATCTCGAGCACGACGCGGCCACGCACATGCACGTCGCCTCGTGCATGGTCTTCGAAGGACCGCCGCCGTCCCACGACGAGCTGGTCGCGCACGTCGAGTCGCGCCTCCACCTGGTGCCCCGCTACCGGCAGCGGCTGGCGTTCGTCCCCTACGGACAGGGGCGACCGGTGTGGGTCGACGACCCGCACTTCAACACCCGCTACCACGTCCAGCACCACGCGCTCCCGCGGCCGGGCGGCGAGGAGGAGCTGAAGCAGCTCGCCGGCCGCGCCTTCTCGCAGCAGCTCGACCGCAACAAGCCGCTGTGGGAGCTGTGGCTGGTCGAGGGACTCGCCGACGGCCGCTTCGCGCTGCTGGGCAAGACCCACCACGCGCTCGTCGACGGGATCTCCGGCGTCGACATCACGACCGTCCTCTTCGACCTCACGCGCGACCCGCCGGCGACGCCGCGGCCCGACGCGCCGTGGGTCCCGCGCCCGCTCCCGTCCGACGCGCAGCTGCTCGCCGACGCGCTGCTGGAGCGGACGACCGTCCCCGGCGAGATCGCGCGCGGGCTGCGCGCCACGCTGCGCGCTCCGCGCCGGGTCGTCAAGAAGGTCGTCGAGGATCTCGCCGCGGTCGGGTCGTTCACGCTCCCCGGCGTGCGCGGCGCGCCGTCGAGCCCGCTCAACGTGCGGATCGGCCCCCACCGCCGCTTCACCTGGGACAACGAGGACCTCGAGCGCGTGAAGGCGATCAAGAACGCGCTCGGCGGGACCGTCAACGACGTCGTCCTCTGCACCGTCGCCGGCGGCCTCGGCCGCTACCTGCGCGCCCACGGCCACCCGACGATCGACCTCGTGCTGCGGGCGATGATCCCCGTCTCGGTCCGCGCCGACGCCGAGCGCGGCGCGCTCGGCAACCAGGTCGCCGCCGTCTGGGCCGGCCTGCCGGTCGGGGTCACCGAGCCGCTCGAGCGGCTCGAGCTGGTGAAGGGCGAGATGGAGGGGCTGAAGGAGTCGGGCCAGGCGGTCGGCGCGCGCGTGCTGACCGAGCTGACCGGCTTCGCGCCGCCGACGGTGATGGCGCAGGCGGCGCGGCTGCAGGCCCACCAGCGCTTCTTCAACCTCGTCGTCACCAACGTCCCCGGCCCGCAGCTGCCGCTGTACGTGCTCGGCCGCCGGATGGAGGCGATCTACCCGATGGTCCCGCTCGCCCAGAACCAGGCGCTCGGGATCGCGATCATGAGCTACGACGGCCGCATCTCCTTCGGCCTCAACGCCGACTTCGACGCCCTCCCCGACCTCGAGCTGCTCGCCGGCCAGCTGTCGGAGGCGCTGGAGGAGCTGGCCGACGCGGCCGGCCTGCCGCCGCTCGACTCGCCGCGCAGACGCCGCAACGGCCGCCCGGCGGCCGTGGTTGCCGCCACCTAAGCGACCCCTCCAAGACGGTGGCAACCCACCACCAGCAGGGCTCGGCACGGACCTACCATCGCCGTCATGGACGTCGTGATCATCGGTGGTGGAGTCATCGGCCTCAGCGTGGCGGAGTCGCTTGCCCGCCGCGGAGCCGAGACGGTCGTGCTCGAGCAGGGCAGATTCGGCAGAGGCGCCTCTGAGGGCAACGCCGGCTGGATCTCCCCCGGTCTCGCCAATCCCGTGCCCGGTCCGGGCGTGATGGCGCAGGCGATCAAGTGGATGCCCAACCCGCGCAGCCCGCTGCTCGTGCGCCCGACGCCGAAGCTCAGCTTCCTGCGCTGGTCCTACGACTTCTGGCGCGCGACGAAGCCGAAGCGCTACGGCGCCGGCATGGCGGCGCTGGCGGCGCTCGGCGCGCGCGTGCTCGACGACTTCGACCGCCTCGCGGCCGAGGGCGTCGAGATGGAGATGCACTCCGCCGGCCTGCTGTTCATCGGCCGCTCGGAGGCGGGCGTGCGCTCGGAGGCGCAGATCCTGCGCGACGCGCAGGCGCTCGGCTACCTCGGCGAGATCCGCGAGATGAACAGAGCCGAGACGCTCGCCCACGAGCCGGCGCTGACCGACCGCCTCGCCGGCAGCGTGCTCGCGATCGACGAGCGCCACGTCCGTCCCGAGACGGTCACCGCCGGCCTCGTCGCCCACCTCGCCGGCGGTCGCGCCGACCTGCGCGAGGGCGTCACCGTCCGCTCGATCGCGGCCGCCGGCGGCAGGTGGCGCGTCGAGCACGACGGCCCCGGCGAGCCGATCGTCGCCTCCAGAGTGGTCGTCGCGACCGGCTGGCAGGCCGACGAGCTGCTGAGCCCGCTCGGCGTCAAGCTCCCGCTGGAGGGCGGCAAGGGCTACAGCGTCACCGCCCCCACCCCGGGCATCAAGCCCAAGGGCGCGATGTACCTGCTCGAGGACCGCGTCGCGGTCACCCCGTTCGACGGCGGCGTCCGCCTCGCCGGCACGATGGAGCTCGGCTCCTCCGACCCGGGCCTCAACCGCAGCCGAATCGCCGCGATCAAGGCGGCCGGCAAGCGCTCGCTCGCCCGCTGGGACGACGCCGGCGAGGTCGAGTGGGCCGGCTTCCGCCCGATGCTGCCCGACGGCCTGCCGGCGATCGGCCCGGTCCCCGGCCTCCCCGGCCTCCACGTCGCGACCGGCCACGCGATGCTCGGCGTGACGCTCGGCCCGACGACCGGCGAGGTGCTCGCGCCGACCGTCCTCGACGGCCGCGTCTCCGCCGAGCTGGCGCCGTTCTCGCTCGCCCGCTTCGGCAACCGCGCCCGCCAGGCGGCCTGACGAGGCGGCCGCGCCGCCGCCGGCGCCGTTCTCGCTCGCCCGCTTCGGCAACCGCGCCCGCCAGGCGGCCTGACGACGCGGTCGCACCGCAGCCGGCGCCGGCCCTGGACGCCGGCGCCGCGCCGGCGGCCGCAGCCCCTGCTCAGCCGCCGCCGCGGCGCTCGCGCTCGAGCGATCGCAGCTCCAGCTCGAGCGCCAGCCGCGCCGTCCCGTCGGTGAGGCGGATCCCGGTCAGCTCGGTCGCCTGGCGCAGCCGGTAGCGGACCGTGTTGGCGTGGACGTGGAGCCGTCTGGCGGCGGTCGAGGTGTCGCCGAACAGCTCCAGCACGAGCCGCACCGTCTCGGTCAGCTCGGTGCCGTGGACGCGGTCGTGCTCGAGCAGCGTCCGCAGCTGCGACGAGCGCCCCTCGCGCCAGCCGCCGACGAACCGCTCGACGTCCTCGACGAGCGCCGCCGCGCGCACGTCGTCGAAGGTCGCGATCGCCCTTCCCTCCGCGCCGAGCGCCAGCGCGCGGTCGGCGGTCGCGCGCGCGTCCGGCAGCGCCGCCGGCTCCGGGGCGATCGCGCCGAGGCCGGCGCGCACCGGCGAGCCGATCGTCCGCCGCGCGCGCGTGAGGCCGTCCTCGAAGCGGCCGAGCAGCACGTCGCGCTCCGCGTCGCCGTCGCAGGCGACGACGACGTAGCCGCGCCCGTCGAGCACGCCGTGGACCGAGCGGCGGCGGAAGGCGCGCAGGTGGGCGGCGAGCAGGTCGGCGAGCTGGTCGTGGGCGGCGGCGTCGCCGTCGGGCCCCGCGTCGTCGAGCGCGACGGCGAGGACGGCGAAGGCGTCGCCGGCGCGCAGCCCCGTCTCCTCCTCGGCGCGGGCCGACAGCCGGCCGGTCAGCAGCAGGTCGGTGACGGCCGCCGAGCGGACCGCGTGCTCGAGCTCGCGCTCGGCGCGGCGGCGCAGCAGCTGCAGCGCGGCGACCGCGGCCGCCTCGCGCAGCACGTCGTCGGCGGCGTCGTCGGTCGGCCCGGCGAGCCAGATCGAGCCGAGCAGCACGCCGCCGCTGCGGATCGCGATCAGCCGCCGCGGCGCCATCCCGGGCAGGTCGATCACGGCCGGCTCGTCTCTGGCCAGCACGCCGTCGAGCTCGGCCTGCTGGCGCAGCGCGCTCGCCCAGCGGCCGGGGACGCGGCGGCCGAGGATCGTCGCGACCCGCACGGGGTCGACGTCCTGGCCCTCGCGCGAGAAGGCGAGCACGTGGGAGGCGGGGTCCTCGATCGTCACCGGCGCCCCGCAGGCGGCGGCGGTCGCGTCGGCGAGCGCGAACAGGTCGCCGGAGGCGGCGACCGAGGCAGGCAGCAGCTCTGTCGCGCGCAGCGAGTCGACCGCGGAGGCGATCAGCTCCTGCAGCCGCGCCCACGCGACCTCGCGGTCGGTGCTCAGCAGCGCGACGCCGGCGTCGCGGGCCGCCTCGCGGACGGCGTCGTCGATCGGCTCGTAGGCCTTCACGACGACGGCGGCGGCGCCGCGGCGGCCGGCCGCGGCGACGATCGCCGCGCGCGCCTCCGGCGAGGTCGCGCCGACGGCCAGCACGAGGCTGTCGCGGTCGCCCTCGGTCAACTCCTCGGGCAGCCCGCAGACGACGATCGAGGCGATCTGGCGGTCGTCGCGCGCGGGCGGGACGACGGTGCGCAGCAACCCGGGGCCGAGCTCCCGGCACAGGCGCTCGGCGTTCATCTGACGAGAGGGTCGGAAGGCGCAGCCATCGGGTGACCGGCCGCCGCGACGTCGCGGCGGCCGGTCCAATCCTACGCCGGCAGGACGACGATCGCGTCGACCTCGACCTGCGAGCCCAGCGGCAGCGCGGCGACGCCGATCGCGGCGCGGGCCGGCGGATCGTTCGGGAAGTAGCGGGCGTAGACCTCGTTGACCTCCGCGAAGGCGCCGAGGTCGGTCATGTAGACCGTCGCGCGGACGACGTCGGCGAGCGTCGCGCCGGCCTCCTCGATGACGGCCTTGAGGTTCTGCAGCGCCTTGTCGGCCTGCTCGGCCGGCGTCGTGCCGACCAGCTCGCCGCTCTCGGCGTCGAGCGGGATCTGGCCCGAGACGAACAGCAGGTTGCCGGTCGCGACGGCGTGGACGTAGGGGCCGATCGCGGCCGGGGCTGCGGGCGAGTTGATCGCGCGGCGATCGCTCATGCGGGTTCCTCCGATGGTCGACGGGGTCGTGGTCAGGCGGGATCGACGACGGCGCCGTCGCGGTGGTACACGCGCGGGACGCGCGCCGAGATCCCGCAGGCGATCTCGTAGTTGATCGTCTGCAGGCGGGCGGCGAGCTCCTCGGCGGTGACGCGCTCGCCGCCGTCGGCGCCGATCAGCGTCACGCGGTCGCCGGGGCGCGCCGGGAGGTCGTCCGGCAGCTCGACGCCGAAGCTGTCCATCGAGACGGTGCCGGCGAGCGGGACGCGCCGGCCGCCGACGAGCACCTCGGTCGGCGGCTGCGCGAAGCCGAGCGCGCGGCGGACGCCGTCGGCGTAGCCGACCGCGACCGTCCCGATCGTCGTCGGCGCGGCGGCGACCCAGCGGCGGCCGTAGCCGACCGACCCGCCGCCCTCGATCCGCTTGACGGCCGCGAGGCGGCTGGTCCAGGTCAGCGCCGGCTCCAGCCCGTTCGCCGCGGGGTCGGCGCCGAACGGGTCGAGCCCGTAGATCGCGACGCCGGTGCGGACCATGTCGAAGTGGCTGGCCGGCTCGGCGAGCGTCGCCGCGCTGTTGGCGGCGTGGACGACGATCCCGGGATGGGCGGCGCGGGCCCGCTCGGCGAAGCGCGCGAAGGTCTCCAGCTGGCGCGCGAAGGCGGCGTCGCCGGGGACGTCGGCGGTCGCGAAGTGGGTCATCACGCCGGCGAGCCGGAGCGTCGCGGAGGCGCCGACGCGGGCGCAGCGCTCCAGCGCCAGCTCGGGGTCGCGCTCGCCGAGGCGGCCCATCCCGCTGTCGAGCTTGAGGTGGACGGCGACGGGGCGGCCGTCGGCCTCGAGCGCGTCGATCTCCTCGTCGGTCGAGATGACCGGCTCGGCGCCGGTCGCGACGACGGCGGCGACCTCGGCGCCGCGCAGCGGGCCGAGCACGATCAGCGGCGCGTCGACCCCGGCCGCGCGCAGCGCGGTCGCCTCGCCGGCGGTCACGACCGCGAGCTTCTCCGCCCCGCCGGCGAGCGCGGCGCGGGCGACCGGCGCCGCCCCGTGCCCGTACCCGTCGGCCTTCACGACCGCGCACAGGACCGCCCCGGGCCGCAGGCGGCCGCGCAGCGTCGCGACGTTGCGCTCGACGGCGGTGAGGTTGACGAGGGCGGCGGCGCGCGGAGCGTCGTCGACAGCGGGGGTCTCCATGGCGTGAAACGGTACGGCGCCGGCGCACGGCCGCGATCGTGCTCCGGCACTACCGCGACGGCTCCGGTTGAGTGCGGAGCACGACGACGGCGGCGGCGGTCGAATAGATTCCCGGCCGATGAGCGGGCAGCACCAGCGGACGCGAGGGCGCTCGCTGCGCCGGATCGGCGGCGCGGCGCTCGCGCTGCTGCTCGGCCTCGGCGCGGTCGCGCTGCTGATCCTCTTCCTCAACTCGCGCGACGAGGCCGGCGTGCAGCCGGCCGGCGGCGCCGCGGCCGTCCCGGGCACGGCCTTCGACGCGCCGGAGCGCTACCTCGACGGGCGCCAGACGAGGCTGCTGGCGCGCGGCAACGTCTACCTCGTCGCGGCGGGCGCACCGCCGGCGCTGACCGCGCTGCGCGAGGAGCTGTCGGGTCCGCCCGACCCGGTGCTGGAGGAGGCCGGCCAGGCGGTCGTGCTCGTGCGCAGAGCGGGCGTCGACGGCGTGGTCGCGCTCGCCGCCGGCCACCGGCTCGTCACCGACGACCCGGCCGACCCGCGGCTGGAGCGGTTCGCCGCCCACTGGCTCGGGCGCGGCGCGGGCTGAGCGCGGCGGCGCCCGCCGCGGCGCCGTCTGGGCGGCCCTGCGGTCGCGCATCGCGCGCGGTCGATCCGGGCACGGCTGCGATCATGCCCGCCATGTCGAACCCTCCAGGCCCTCTCCGGCTGGCGCTCTGCCAGATGAACGCCACGGTCGGCGACATCGCCGGCAACGAGCAGAAGATCCGCGAAGGGATCGCGGCCGCGCGCGGCCAGCAGGCGCAGCTCGTGCTCTTCCCCGAGCTGGCGCTGACCGGCTACCCGCCGGAGGACCTGCTGCTGAAGGAGCACTTCCTGCGCGACGCACGCGCGGCGCTGGAGCGGCTGGCGGCCGAGGTGACCGACGTCGTCGCGCTCGTCGGCTTCCCGGAGCGGGAGGACGACGTCTACAACTCGCTGGCGGTCCTCGCCGACGGCGAGGTCAAGGCGATATACCGCAAGGTCTACCTGCCCAACTACGGCGTCTTCGACGAGCAGCGCTACTTCGCGACCGGCGAGGGCGGCGCGCTGATCGAGGTCGGCGGCCATCGGATCGGGCTGACGATCTGCGAGGACATCTGGGAGCCGGGCCCGCCGGCCTCCGACGAGGCGTACGGCGGCGCCTCGGTCATCGTCAACATCAGCGCCTCCCCCTTCCACGCCGGCAAGGGCCTCGAGCGCGAGCGGATGCTGATCCAACGCGCCCGCGACACGATGTGCGTCGTCGCCTTCTGCGCGCTCGTCGGCGGCCAGGACGAGCTCGTCTTCGACGGCCACTCGCTCGTGCTCGACCACCGCGGCGAGGTGCTCGCCCGCGCCGGCCAGTTCACCGAGGAGCTGCTGGTCGCGACGGTCGACCCGCAGGCGGCCCGCACCTACCGCCTGCGCGACGCCCGCCAGCGCGCGGCGGCGAAGGCGGCGCGCCCAGTCCCGACGATCGCGACGCTGGAGCTGCCGCCCGGCCCCGAGCCGGAGGGCGAGCTGCGCACCGGCGGGACGGTCGCGCCGCTGCTGGAGCCGACCGCCGAGGTCTACGCCGCGCTCGTCACCGGCCTGCGCGACTACGTCGGCAAGAACGGCTTCAGACGGGTCGTGCTCGGCCTCTCCGGCGGGATCGACTCGGCGCTCGTCGCCTGCGTCGCGGCCGACGCGCTCGGCCCCGACGCGGTCTCGGTCGCCGTGATGCCGTCGCCGTACTCGTCGAGCGAGACGCAGGCCGACGCCCGCCAGCTGGCGGCGAACCTCGGCGTCGAGCTGTTCGAGTTCGACATCCTGCCGGCGATGGAGGCGTACACGGCGACGCTCGCCGAGACGTTCGCCGGCCGCCCCGCCGACCTGACCGAGGAGAACCTCCAGGCGCGGATCCGCGGCAACCTGCTGATGGCACTGTCGAACAAGTTCGGCTGGCTCGTCCTCGCGACCGGCAACAAGTCGGAGATGTCGGTCGGCTACTCGACCCTCTACGGCGACCTCGCCGGCGGATTCGCGGTCATCAAGGACTGCCCCAAGACCCGCGTCTTCGCCCTCAGCCGCCACCGCAACGAGGTCGCGATCGAGACGACCGGCGAGCCGCTGATCCCCCCGTCGATCATCGAGCGCCCGCCGAGCGCCGAGCTGCGCCCCGACCAGAAGGACGAGGACTCGCTCCCGCCCTACGCCGTCCTCGACCCGATCCTCGACGCCTACGTCGAGCAGGACCTCGGCCGCGACCAGCTGCTCCTGCGCGGCTTCCGCCTTAAGGACGTCGACAGGGTCCTCGCGCTCGTCGACCACGCCGAGTACAAGCGCCGCCAGGCCCCGCCCGGCATCAAGATCACCAGCCGCGCCTTCGGCCGCGACCGCCGCGTCCCGATCACGAACCGGTACCGGGGGTAGGCGACTCGCAGCGACCGCTCAAACCGGCGCGGCGGGCGGCTTTCGCCATTCCCGTCACGCCCTGTACGCGAGCCAGAGCATGGCTCCCTGGATTCCCACCCAGACGACCGACCCAAGATGCAGCACATCGGTCTTGGCCCGGCCGCGATCACATGTGAAGTAGACCGCAACCGGCACCCGAAAGCCAGCATCGCCTTGAACGGCGGCGAGAGCGATAGCACGTCCGAAGCGAGCAACACGACGCCCGACACTCCGATCGCTGTCCGGAGCACGCGCGCCGGCTCGATCCCGCGGCAGGTCACGACCGCCGCACAGACCAGGAACGCTGCGACGGTCTGTCCACGTCAGTGCCTTGCTCGGATCGCCTCGGGCCATCTCCGCCGCGATCGCATACGCAGTAGACGGCGAGCGGCACAAGAGCGGACGTGGCGCCCTTCCACGGCTGAGAGACATCGATGGCATCGTTGGCAAGCGAGAGCAACGCCGTCACACCGACGGTCGATGCGAGGATGTCGCCTGCCCGGTGTTTCCGAAGCACCACGGTGAGCACGTAGAGCACCAGCACGGCCAACAAGCACAGCCTCCCGGCGGTGCCGCTCCCCGGCCCGCCGACGACCAGCACGCACCCGAGCGAAGCCAGCACATAGCCGCTTGCGAGCGTCCACGCGGGTCGGTCTCGAAGCCATGCCGTCATTCCCAATTGCCTCTCCGACTGCTCTGCCCCCAACGTCTCGCCCAGATCCGCCCATCGATGATGAACATGGCCGAGCGGATCGGCCGCCCCGGAAGCGAAGCCGTCAGCATTGACAACTCGCGCGGCGGTAACGCGCCACCGCCCAGTCGTTGATCGGCCACGTCGCGAGTCCCGCAACGATCACGACCGCAACCACGACCGCGATCCGTACTGCGAGAGGAAGCGAGTCGGCCAACATCCACACGGCCACTCCGAGGACGACGATCGCGCCGCGCACCGCCCAGCCGATCGCCGCCAACGTGACCGCCGGCCCTGTTCGGGTGTTCGCACCCGAATCACGTTCCGCTGGGAACCCTGCGATGCGCCGCGCGATCTCGCCGGCCTCCTGATTGGTCAGCAACGCGATGACCCCACCGCCGCGCGTCCACGTCACTACCTGCGTGCCGTCGCGCGAAAGCTCGAACTCCGCACGTTCGACCCAGGAGCCGACGGCATCGTCGGACGCGCTCACGTCGACGGTGCTCAGGCAGTCCGGATCCCGCGCCTCGATCGCTTCGAGCACCATCAGGCGGGTCCTGCGCAACTCCGACTCCTGCGCATGCTCGCTCAACCGCAGCCATCGAAATCCGAGCGCCTGCTCGTCGACCTCGCTCTCGCCCTCCGGACCCGTCCGACGCACGCCTTCTGCCGTATGGACGCGGAAATGCTGAAGACGCTCTCCGGCCATCTCAGTCGACGGTGTTGAAGGTGACATGGCTCAGATCAGCGGCGCGCACGGCGCGCCGTAACAGGTGGCCCGACGAGCAGGGCGAGCGCCAATGCGCCGAGACGCTACGCACCGCTCGCCAGCGCGTCAAGAAACAACTAAACCGCTCGCGCATCCGAGGGGCGAGTTCCCGGAGGAGTGGCGCTCTGGGGGCGATATGCACCCCCAGAGCGCCACTCCTCCACCGGATCGCGTGATCGGACGGCTTGCCGAGCGGCAGCACGGCGTCGTTGCGCGCCGACAGCTGCTCGATGCCGGGCTGTCGCCGATCGCGATCCGCGATCGGCTGCGCGGCGGCCGGCTCGTCCCGCTCCATCGCGGCGTCTACGCGCCCGGACACCGCCGACTGGGCAGGGAGGGATTCTGGCTCGCCGCGGTGTTGGCCTGCGGGACCGGCGCAGCGCTCAGCCACCGCGATGCGGCGACCCTGCATGGACTGGATGCATGGACCGGAGGGCGCATCGACGTGACCACGCCGCGCCGACGGGCGAGCGATCGCGAGCTGCGCGTCTTCGCTCGGCGGCGGCTCGACGACGCCGACGTCACCGTGGTCGACGCGATCCCCGTGACGACCGTCGCCCGCACGCTCGTCGACCTCGCCGGGATCGTCTCCCGCGAGCGGCTCGCGTCGGCGCTCAGCGCCGCCGAGCGAGCGAGCGCGCTCGACCTCGAAGCGGTCCTCGCCGCACGCGAGCGCGCGCGGGGTCGCCGCGGCGCGGGCGACGCCAACCTCCGCGCGGTCCTCGCGGAGCACGCCGCCCGCGGCGCGCAGCTGACCCGCGAGGCGCTGGAGCGGCGCCTGCGCCGGCTCGTGCGGATCCACCGCCTCGGGCAGCCGCTCCTCAACGCCCGCGTCGCCGGCTACGAGGTCGACGCCTACTGGCCGGAGGCGCGCCTGATCGTCGAGACCGACGGTTGGCAATGGCATCGCGATCGCGCCGCGTTCGGCCGCGATCGCGACAAGACCAACGCGCTCCAGCTCGCCGGCTTCACCGTCCTGCGCTTCACCCACGACGCCGTCGTCCGCCGCCCCGAGCAGGTCGCCGCGGCGATCCGCACCGCGCTCGCCTGACGACGGCTCGTCCCGGGAGGAGTGGCGTTCTGGGGGTGCATATCGCCCCCAAGACGCCGCTCCTCCCCGGGCGCGGGTGCCCGCGCAGCGACGGTCAGGCGGCTCTCGGCGCCGGGCGGACGGCGATCGTCATGCGGGTGACGGCGCAGAGGCGCTCGTCGTCGTCGTGGATCTCGACCTCCCAGATCCAGGTCGTGCGGCCGCGGTGGATCGCGCGCGCGGCGACGTTGACGTGCCCGGCGGTGATCGGGCGGATGAAGCTCGTCTGGTTGGAGAGGCCCATCGCGGCCATCCCCTGCTCGTAGACGCCGAGGTAGGTGCCCATCGAGGCGAGCGTCTCGGCGACGCTCGCGTAGAGGCCTCCGTGGACGAGGCCGAACGGCTGCAGCAGGTCGGCGCTCACCGGTATCCGCGCGCGCATCTCGCCGTCGCCGTGGAGCAGCTCGGCGTAACCGAAGAGGCTGTCGAAGCCTCTGTCGGGAAGGGGAAGAGGTCTGAGGCTCACGCGGCGGGACGATAGTAGGCTTGATCTCGAATGAGCGCCGCCCTCGAGACGCTTCCCCCCGACCAGCGCGCCGTCCTCCAGCTGATCCTCAAGCAGGGCCGTGGATATGCCGACCTCTCCGGCCTGCTGAAGATCGACGAGGCAGCGGTCCGCGCCCGTGCCCACGCCGGCCTCGACGCGCTCGTGACCGACGGTTCGGGCGCCGCGTTGACTCCCGGTCGACGCGCCCAGATCGCCGATTGGCTGCTGGGCCAGCAGAGCCCCGGAGACCGCGCGGTCACCCTCCAGCACCTGCAGGACTCGCGCGCCGCCCGCCGCTGGGCGACGGCGCTGCGCGACCAGCTCGCGCCGCTCGCGCAGGGGCACGAGCTGCCAGAGCTGCCCGCGGGCCGCAACGGCGCCGCCGCCGACGCGCGGCCCGCAGCCGCGGCACCGCCCGCCGCACCCGCGGTCACGCCCCACGACGACGCCGACGACGTCGGCCCCGAACCGGTCGCCGCCGCAGCCGCCCCGACCGCGCCGACGACCGACCGCGCCGACGACGGCGGACCGGCAGCCGAGCAGGCCGCCCCGCCGCGGACGACCGACGATCGACGTGAGCGTGAGCAGGCGCGCGCCGGCGACCCCGGCCCCGCGCCCGCGCGCCCGACCGCGCGCGACTTCGAGCTGGAGCCCCGCCGCAGCTCCAAGCTCGGCGGCGCGCTGCTGCTCGTCGGCCTCGCCGCGCTCGTCGCCGTCGTGCTGATCGTCGTGCTCGGCGGCGGAGACGACGACGGCGGCGGCGGAAGCGCCACGGCGCCGCCCGCCGCGCAGACGACCGCCCAGCAGGAGAGAACCGGCGGCGCCGCCTCCACGGAGCCGACCGTCCTCCAGCAGGTCAACCTCTTCCCACCCGGCGGCAGAGGCGCCGGCGAGGCGCGCGGCATCGCCTTCATCATGTCCCAGGACGGGAGACCGATCGTCGCCGTGCAGACGAGCGGCGTCGACCCCAACAGCACCAGTGACGTCTACGCCGCCTGGCTGACCTCCAGAGCGACCGGCAGAGCGCGCTTCCTCGGCTACGTCCCGAACTTCGTCAGAGACGAGCGCAGATTCACCGTCAGCGCCGCGCTGCCGAGAGACACCACGAGATACGACCAGGTCGTCGTCTCGCGCGAGTCGACCGGCACGACCGAGGCGCCGGGGAGCCCGACCGACGTCGTCCTCGTCGGTACGCTCAGAGTCAACAGAGTCGGTTGAGCCCTCGGCGGGCGGCCGGCGCTGTCGAGCACCGAAGCACCTATCCCAGCGAGCAAGGAGCTGCGCATGCCTGCAAGAGGAACCGCGGAGTGGAAGGGCGACCTGAGATCCGGCGGCGGCACGTTCACCGCCGGCGACACGATCAGCGGTGACTACTCGTTCAAGTCGCGCTTCGAGGACGGCCCCGGCGCCAACCCCGAGCAGCTGATCGCCGCCGCGCACGCCTCCTGCTTCTCGATGGCGCTGTCGAACGCGCTCGCGCAGGCCGGCACCCCGGTCGACTCGGTCCAGACGAACGCAGTCGTCACGCTGCGCCCGGTCGACGGCGTCCCGACGATCACGAAGATCGAGCTGACGACCGTCGGCAAGGTCCCCGGCATCGACGAGGCCGCCTTCAAGGAGGCGGCCGACAGAGCGAAGGCGGGCTGCCCCGTCAGCCGCGCGCTCTCCGGCGTCCCGGAGATCACGCTCGACGCGACGCTCGCCTCCTAAGCGCGCCGACCGTTCACCGCTGGGGGCCGCCGAGCGCGGCCTCCAGCCCCTCCAGCGCCTCGCCGAGCTGCCGCTTGGCGGCGCCCTTGAAGAGGAACGGCGTCAGCCGCGACCAGCCGCGCAGCCGCTGCGCCAGCTCGACCGACACGACCGTGCCGCCGTCGCCGTCGGGGGCGAGCGTGAAGGTCGTGACCGCCTCGTCGAGCAGCCGCTCGAACGGCGAGTCCTCCAGCTCCTGCTCCCACTGCAGCAGCTCCTCCTCCTCGCGCCGGACGATGCGGAAGTCGGCGCGCACGCCCTTCCCTCTCGCGGTCCCCAGCACCTGCGTGAAGCGGTCGAGGTCGACGCCCTCGATCCGCCGCACCCGCGGCCACCAGCGCTCCTGGTGGTACGGGTCGTTGAGCACCTTCCACACCTCCGCCGGCGCCGCCGGCAGCGTCCGCGCGACGCGCGTGCGCGGCATCAGCCGCCCCGCTCCGTCTCGCTCGCGTAGGAGACGAGCGCGTGGACGTCGAACGGCGCCAGCCGCTCGCGGCCGCCGAGGAAGGCCAGCTCCGCGAGGAAGGCGCAGCCGACGACGTGGCCGCCGAGCTGCTCGACGAGGTCGCAGAGGGCGCGGGCGGTGCCGCCGGTCGCCAGCAGGTCGTCGTGGACGAGCACATTGGCGCCGTGCGCGAGCGCGTCGGCGTGCATCTCCAGCGCGTCGACGCCGTACTCGAGGATGTACTCGGCGCTGACCGTCTCGGCCGGCAGCTTGCCGGGCTTGCGGGCCGGCACGAAGCCGGCGCCGAGCTGGCGCGCGACGGCGGCGCCGAGGATGAAGCCGCGCGCCTCGGCCGCAACGACGTACTGGACGTCGCGCGGCGCCGCGTAGGCGACGAGCGCGTCGACCGCGGCGTCGAGCGCCGCCGCGTCGAGCAGCAGCGGCGTGATGTCGCGGAAGACGATCCCCCGCTTCGGGTAGTCGGGGATGTCGCGGATGCGGCTGCGCAGGTCCACGGCCGGGAACGTAGCCGCTAGCCGGAGATTCTGCGCAGGTCGCGGATCAGCAGCAGATGCTTGAGGTAGGTCGCGACCGCCGCGAGGTTCTCGAGCGTCTCGACCGCCTCTCTGCGCCGCTCCGGATTGCGCGAGCGCAGCGCCGGGGCGAGGATCTGCTGCAGCAGCGCCGACTCGCGGTCGGCCGACGTCCGGAAGACGCGCAGGTTGCGGCCGGCGACGCCGTATCTCGCCAGCTCGGTGACGGCGCGGACGATCTCGCGGTCGGTGTCGTCGTAGTAGCGCACGCCGGCCCGCTGCTCGGCGCGGATCACGCCGAACTCCTCCAGCTCGTAGACCAGTCTCGCGTCGGCGCCGGTCTCCTCGACGACGTCGTCGAGCGAGTAGCGCGCGCCCGGACCTCTGACGGCGACGGCCGGCCGGCGCAGCGAGCCGACGTCGGGTCTGCTGGCGCCGGCGCTCAGCTCGCGCTCGGCGCGGCCGGAGGCCAGCTCCTGGCGGATCACTCTCAGCGGCAGGAACTCGTCGCGCTGGAGGCGCAGGATCGTGCGCAGCCGCTGCACGTCGTTCTGCGTGTAGACGCGGTAGCCGCCCTGCGTGCGGCGCGGCGTCAGCAGCTTCTGGTCTTCGAGGTACCGGATCTTCGAGATCGAGATGTCCGGGAACTCCTGCTTGAGCGCCTTGCAGACGGCCCCGATCGTCAGCGACTTCTGGCGCGCGGGACGCGGCGCCGCCGACGGCGGCGCGATCGGCGCCCGCTTCGCCTGGCCGGCCTCCGCCGCCGCAGGGGCCGAAGCGTCCGCCGTCGCGGCCGTCTCGGCCGCCGATGCCTCGGGCTCGACGTTCGGCTGAGGGATTCCGGAGGCGGCAGGCATCGTCATCGAGAGAGATACGCCAACTTGTACTTGCCCACCTGCAACTCGTCCCCGTCCTGCAGGCGGTGCGACTCGATCCGCGTGCGGTTGACGTAGGTGCCGTTGAGCGAGCCGCAGTCGTCGAGGTACCACTCGTGGCCGCGGCGGACCAGCAGCGCGTGGTCGCGCGAGACCGTCACGTCGTCGAGGAAGATGTCGCTGTCGGGCCGGCGGCCGATCGTCATCTTCTCGCCGTCGATCGCGAACGACTCGCCGGTGCGGCCGCCGCCCGAGCGGATCACGAGCGCCGCGCCGCGCGCGACGACGTCGTCGAGCTGGACCGGCTCGATCTCGCCGGTCTCGCCGATCCGGTAGGTCGCGGTCGTGTCCGAGACGTCCGGCTCAGAGGTCGCCAGGAAGGCGCCGCAGCGCTGGCAGTAGTTCGCGCCGACGGCGTTGGCGAAGCCGCATTCGGGGCAGTGGAGCGCCACTCGCGTCCCTCGGCAGAGCCCTCAGCTCTGCTCGCCGCCCGGCACGCGGCCGGAGAGGATGTCCGTCAGCTTCTCGACGTCCGCGCCGGAGATCACGTCCTCGCCGCCCTCGTGCTTCTTGCGCAGGCGGTTGACGAGCTCGGCGCGCAGGATGTCGATCTTGCCGTGCAGGATCCGCCGCTTGTAGGAGACCTCGATCTCCTCCTCGGTCATCTGCTGGATGAGGTCCTTCAACTCCTGATCCGTCAGTGAGCCGAGGTCCGGGAAGGTGTCCATCACGTGCGGTTGCTCCGTTCGATGTCGCGCGGGGGCGAGGCAGTCCACTATAGCTTCGGTCAGACCGTGCCTCAAGTTGAGCTTGAGGGTCAGCTTGCAGGCGAGCTTGCGCCGCCCGCGTCGCGCAGCTGCGCCAGGCCGCTGCGGACGTACAGGACCGTCGCCCACAGCGCCAGCGCGAGGCCGACGTAGAGCAGCACCTCGCCGAGCGTTCCCAGGCCGCACATCGGGAAGAAGAGGCCGCCCATCACCGGCGCGACGGCGAGCCGCCCCGGCCAGTTGATCGCCAGGTCGATCCCGTGGCGCAGCCCCCACTGGGCGATCGCGAGCATCGCGACCTCGCGCGCGACGAGGACCGCGATCGCCCACCGCGGCAGCAGCTCGAAGTTCCAGCAGACGACGACGCCCGAGATCACCAGGAGGCGATCGGTCACCGGGTCCATCAGCGCGCCAAGGCGGCTGTACTGGCGGGTGACGCGCGCCGCGATCCCGTCGGCGTAGTCGCCCCACCCGATCACGGCGAACAGGAAGGCCGGCCAGAAGCCGATCCCGTCGCCGCTCGACAGCGCGACGACGAGGAAGACGGGGATCAGCGCCAGCCGCACGAACCCGATCGCGTTCGGGATCGTCCACGGGTTGAGCGGCGCGCCGGCGACGGTCGCCGGCTGCGGCGGCCCCGAGCGGTCGAGCCCGGAGAGCCGCTTGAAGGTCAGTCTCTCGCGCGGAGGCTCAGGCCCGCCCACGCGAGCCCCCGCCGTTCACGGCAGCGTCTCCCACAGCGCCTTGACCGCCTCGGCCGCGCCGTCGAGCGGGAGCGTGCGTCTCTCGCGCCCGCGGCGGATCTGGACCTCGAGCTCGCCGCCGGCCAGCGTCCGCCTGCCGACGGTCACGCGCAGCGGCGCGCCGAGCAGCTCGGCGTCGGCGAACTTCTCCCCCGGGCCTGCGTCGCGGTCGTCGTAGAGGACGTCGAGGCCGGTCGCCTTCAGCTGCTCGTAGAGGCCGTCGGCGAAGGTCCGCTCCTCGCTCTCCCCTCTGGAGATCACGACCAGCTCGACGTCGAACGGCGCCAGCGCGCGCGGCCAGGCGATGCCGGCCTCGTCGGCGTACTGCTCGACGGCCGCCGCGACGATGCGGGCCGGGCCGATGCCGTAGCAGCCCATCACGATCAGCTGCTGTCTGCCGCTCTCGTCGAGGTAGTGCGCGCCGATCGCCGACGAGTATCTGGTCCCGAGCTTGAAGATGTTGCCGACCTCGATCGCCTTCTCGATCCGGACCGGCTCGCCCCCGACCGTGTCGCCCGGCTCGACGGCGCGCACGTCGGCGCGCTCGAACGGGAAGTCGCGGCCCGGCTCGACGCCGCGCAGGTGGAAGTCGGGGCGATTGGCGCCGGTCACGTAGCCGCCGTCGGCGACGGCGTCGTCGAGCACGACCGGCGCGTTGGCGCCGACCGGTCCGATGAAGCCCGCGGGCCCGATCTTCTGCGCGAACTCGTCCGGGGTCGCCGGACGGCACTGCGCGCCGAGCGCGTTGCGCAGCTTGACCTCGTTGACGCGGTGGTCGCCGCGCACCATCACGAGCACGAGCCCGCGGCCCTCGGCGATCACCGGGTACGCCTTCAGGACGGCGCCCTGCGGCACGCCGAGGCGGCGCGCGACGTCCTCGACCGTCGTCAGGCCGGGCGTGTGCACCTCCTCGGGCTCCGGCAGCGGCGCCGGCAGCTCGACCGCCTGCGGATCGGCGGAGGCGACCTCGACGTTGGCGGCGTAGCCGGGCGCGAGCGCGACCTCGTCCTCGCCCGCGGCGCACGGCGCCATGTACTCATGGGCGCCCGAGCCGCCCATCATGCCGACGTCGGACTCGACCCGGTACCACTCCAGCCCGGTCCGCTCGAAGATCCGGTCGTAGGCGGCGATGTGCTTGGCGTAGCTCTCCTCCAGGCCCGCCTCGTCGCGGTCGAACGAGTAGGAGTCCTTCATGATGAACTCGCGCGTGCGCAGGACGCCGGCGCGCGGGCGCGGCTCGTCGCGCTCCTTCACCTGGATCTGGTAGAGGATCTGCGGCAGGTCGCGGTAGGAGCGGACGACCTGGGCGACGTGGGTGGTGACGATCTCCTCGTGGGTCATCGCCAGCACCATCTCGGTGCCCTTGCGATCCTCGAGCTTGAAGATCTCGTCGATCTCGATGCGGCCGGAGCGGCGCCACGGGTCGGCCGGGTTGAGCACCGGCATCAGCAGCTCCTGGGCGCCGATCGCGTCGAGCTCCTCGCGGATGATCTGCTCGACCTTGCGATGGACCCGCCAGCCCGCCGGGAGGTACGTCCACAGCCCGGCGCCGAGCTGACGGATCAGCCCGGCCCGGACCATCAGCTTGTGGGAGACGGCCTCGGCGTCGGCCGGGGCCTGCTTCTCGGTCGGGAGGAGGTAGGCGCTCAGACGAGTCATGGGCGCGGAAGCCTACCGGCCGCGGGCGGCGGAGCCGTCGCCGCCGCCGTCGCGGTCGCTCCCGCCGGCCGGCCGGCGCGGAGCCGGCCCGGCGACGGCGGAAGCGGGCGCGATCAGCGGAAGTACTTCTTGTAGCGGACCAGTCTCTTGTACGCCGGGCGCGGCTGGCCCGAGGCGTCGAGGAAGCCGGAGTCCCAACGGTTGTCGGCCGGTGCGGCGAACCAGTTGTAGAGGTAGATGCGCGCGACCTTGCTGCGGTACTTGTTGGCCTGCTTGAAGAGCGCGTCGATCGCGCGGGCCTGGCGCTTGAGGTCGGGGCGGAAGGTCTGGCGCGCGTTCTGCGGCTGGAAGCGGTAGATGCCGCCGGTCTCCGTCAGCCAGATCTTGCCGGGCAGCAGCCTGACGATCTTGCGCATGCTGCTGTTCTTGTCCTTCACGAACCGGTTGACGTCCGTGTAGTTGTGCAGGCCCCAGAGCTTCGGCGTGGCGATCTTGCGCTTCTTGAAGATCGCGAGCAGCTTTCTCGTGTAGTTGACCATGTTCGGCAGGTCCTGGATGTCGGCGCCGAGCACGGTGCACCCGCGGCAGTTCTTCTTGACGATGTTGTAGTACGTCACGACCATGTCCGGTCTGTGCGCCGTCGGCTGGGTGAGGTTGTTGACCTCGTTCCAGGGCTGGATGATCCGGATCTGCGGCCACTCCTTGCGGAACGCCTTGAAGGCGCGCGTGAACTGCTTGGCGGTCGGCGGCTTGCAGCCCTTCTTGCCGCCGACGTTCGGGCACTGCATCGTCCACGGCGGGTTGAAGGCGACGACGACCTCGTGCCTGGCCGGAACCGCCTGGGCCATCCAGTCGTGCAGCCACTGCTTCTCGCCTCTCTTCAGGGCGACGTCGTAGGGCGCGATGATGCGGGTCCGCTTCGATCTGAACCTCTTGAGGTGCTCGTTCGTGAAGAGCGCCGGGCTTTGGTCACCGACACCGACGACGAGGGCGTTGCTCGTGGCCGGCGCGATCAGCGCGGCGGCGACGAGCGCTCCCGCCAGGACGGCGGACAGCGTGCGACGGAGCTTCACGTCGGGATTCCTTTCAGGGGGGATCGAGAGCGTGCGCCGCGCGACCTGGCGGCGCGCGACCGGCAAGAGACTGTAGCGAGACGACAAGCCGTCTCGATCGGGTTAACCCGTGCGACGCCGCGTCGATGCGGTGCCCGCGGCTGGCGCGTCGCCGCGCGCGGCGCCGTGCTCACGCGCCGCGGGCGCTCGCCACCCGCAGCAGCGCGGCGACCTGGTCGGGGTCGTCGTGCATCGGCAGGTGGCCGCAGCGCTCCAGCACGACGTGGCGTGCGCGGGGCAGTGCGGCGCGCGCCCGGCGCGGCTGGCTCGGATAGAGCAGCAGTCGGTCGCGCGCGCCCCAGCCGATCGTGACCGGGACGCCGTCGAGCGCCGCGCCGTCGGCGAACCGGTAGCGGCCGAGCGGGCCGAGCGTGCGGTCGAACGCCGGCGCGGCGCCGAGCATCCGCAGGTCCTCGCGCGCGACGGCGGCGTCGAGCGCGGCCGGGCGGCCGTAGAAGACGCCGAGCGCGACGACCCGGCCCGGCGCCGAGGCGACGACCCTCCGCAGCAGCCCGCCGGCGTGCTTGGCGCCGAGTCGGCTGGCGCGCAGCACCGCTCTGGACCAGACCGACTCGGCCTGGTTCCAGAAGCCGACCGGCGACAGCGCCGTCGCGCTCGCGACCGCTCCGCGCCGCGCCAGCTCCAGCGCGATCCCGCCGCCCATCGAGTTCCCGGCGACGTGCGGCCGCTCGAGCCCGACGTCGGCGAAGAAGCGCTCGACCGCGTCGACGTAGGCGCCGATCGGCAGCTCGCCGGACAGGGGCAGCGACGGGGAGTCGCCGAAGCCGGGCAGGTCGATCGCGAACGTCTCGCGGTCGCCGGCGAGCCGCTCGGCGACGGGATCCCACGCGCCGCGGCGGGCGCCGATCCCGTGGATCAGGACGAGCGGCGGACCGGCGCCGCGACGGTCGTGGACGAGCATGGCCGCGAGCGTACCGGCGGCCCGGCCGCCGCGCGCAGGTTCTGGCTGGCCGGCCAGCAGACGGGAGCTGCGTCGATCCGTACCCCTCTGCGGGGTACGGATCGACGCAGCTCGCGGCAGCGCGAGCGACGCGGCGAGCTACGAGCGGGTGAAGCGGCGGCCGGCGGTCGGCGAGACGGTCTCGTCGAGGCGAGCCTCCGCCGCCGCCTCGGCCGCGGCGGCCGCCTTCTCGGCGGCGGCGAGGCGCTCGGGCGTCATCTCGCCGGCGTTCTCGGCCTCGATCGCCTCCAGCCAGGCGGCGCCCTTGGCGGCCTCGCCGGCGTCGACGGCGACTCTCTTGCCGGCCTTGACGTACTTGTCGATCTCGGCGAAGAGCGTGTCGACGAGCTGCTCCTGCGGGACCTTGCGCAGCGCTCTGCCGCGGCTGAAGATCAGGCCCTCGTTCTTGGCGCCGGTGATGCCGAAGTCGGCGTGCGACGCCTCGCCGATGCCGTTGACGGCGCAGCCGAGGACGGCGACCTCGATCGGGTCGGCGTACGCCTCCAGGCGACGCTCGATCTCGGCGACGACGGTGTCCATGTCGAACTGGAGCCGGCCGCAGGTCGGACAGGCGATCAGGACCGGGCCGCGGTCACGCAGCTGGAGCGCCTTGAGGATCTCCCAGGCGACCTTCACCTCCTCCTCCGCGTGGAAGGTGGAGAGCGAGATGCGGATCGTGTCGCCGATCCCGTCGGCGAGCAGCGTCCCGAGACCGACCGACGACTTCAGCGAGCCCGACCACTTCGTGCCGGCCTCGGTGATGCCGAGGTGGAGGGGATACGGGATCCGCTCGCTCAGCAGCCGGTTGGAGGCGATCGTGTTCGGCACGTTGGTCGACTTGATCGAGACCTTGAAGTCGGTGAAGTCGAGCGACTCCATCAGCTCGACGAACTCGACGGCGGCGGCCACGAGCGCCTCGACGGAGTTCTCGCGCTCGAGCGCGTGGAGGTGTCTGGGCAGCGAGCCCGAGTTGACGCCGATGCGGATCGGCACGCCGGCCGCTCTCGCCTTCTCCGCGACCAGCGCGACCTTGTCGGGGCCGCCGATGTTGCCGGGGTTGAGGCGGATGCAGTGGGCGCCGGCGTCGATCGCCTTCAGCGCCAGCGTGTAGTTGAAGTGGATGTCGGCGATGATCGGGATCGGCGACTCTCTCACGATCGTCTTCAGCGCCTCGACGTCCTCGTCGCGCGGCACCGCGCAGCGGACGATGTCGGCGCCGGCCTCGGCGACGCGGCGGATCTGGGCCATCGTCGCCTGCAGGTCGGCGGTCTCGGTCTTCGTCATCGTCTGGACGGCGACGGGGGCGCCGCCGCCGATCGGCACGCCGCCGACGTGGATCTGCCGCTGTGAGGCCATGGCTCCTGAGTGTAGTCGCGGCCCTCGGCCGAAGACCTCAGCCCGCCGCGCCCTGACCAGCCGCGGCGCCGGACGGCGCGGCGGACGCAGGCGCGCCGGCGCGCGCCGACGCGGCGGCGCCGGACGGCGCGGCGGGCGACCCCGGCCCGGTCAGCGAGGGCGGCGGCGGGGCGCCGGCGGCCCACCCCGTCGGCGTCGCGCTCAGGCGCAGCTCGAGCGTGCCGCCGGCGGCCAGCTCGGCATGGGTCAGCCACGCCCGCCCGAGCGGACGGCCGTCGAGCCGCGCGGAGGCGACGTAGCGGGTCGTGCCGGCCGGCGGAGCGCCGACGGCGACGATCCGCAGCGCGCGGCCGCCGGCGAGCGCGATCGTCGCGCGCTCGAACAGCGGCGCGGTCACGTAGTACCACGGCTGACCGGCGTTCGGGAACAGCCCGATCGCCGCCCACACGTACCAAGCCGACAGCGTGCCGGCGTCGTCGTTGCCGGGCAGCCCGTCGCGCGCGGGGCGGTAGTCGCGCCGCATGATCGCCTGGACCCGCTCGGCGACGCGGTCGGAGCGGCCGGCGTGGGCGTACAGCCACGGCGCCAGCAGGTCGGGCTCGTTGCGCTGCGAGTGGTGGCCGCCGTCGAAGAGGCGGTCGAGCCAGGCGGCGAACGGCGCGGGTCCGCCAAGCGCGTCGAGGAGTCCGCCGGCGTCGTGCGGGACGAAGGTCGACCACTGCAGCGCCGAGCCCTCGTAGAAGGGATGGCCGTCGCCCCACATCTCGACCGCCGGGTCGAACGGCGCGAGGAAGCCGCCGTCGGGCGTGCGCGGCCGGATCGCCTCCGTCTCCGGGTCCCACAGCTGCGCCCAGGCGCGCGAGCGCTGCTCCAGCGACGCCGCCAGCGCCGGCTGCCCGACGGCGCGGGCGATCTGGGCGACGGCGAAGTCGCCGTGGCCGAACTCGAGCGTCCGCGACGCCGAGCGGTCGCTCGCGGTCGTGAGGAAGCCGCGCGCGGCGTACTCACCGAGATCGCGGCCGTGGCGGAGCGGCCTGGGCGAGGAGACGGTCGCGCTCTTGATCGCCGCCGCCGCGGCGGCCCTGCGGTCGAAGCCGCCGAGCCCCTTCGCGAAGGCGTCGGCGATCACGACCTCGGCGCTGGAGCCGACCTGGGTGATCCCGTTGGTGCCGGCGACGCGGCCGTCGGGCGGCCAGCCGCCGCTCGCCCGCGCGATCGCCGTCAGCGCCGCGACCATCGCCCCCGCCCGCCGCGGCTGCAGCACCGTCAGCAGCGGATTGACGGTGCGGAAGGTGTCCCACAGCGCGTAGAAGTCCTCGTAATGCGGCGCGCCCTGCGGCCGGCCGGTCCAGACGTCCTCGCCGGTCAGGTCGTGCGGCATCGCGTGAGCGCGGTAGAGCGCGCTCGCGAAGGTGCGCCGCTGCGCCGCCGTGCCGCCGGAGACCGCGATCCGCCCGAGCACGTCGCGCCACGCGGCCGTCGCCCGCCCCGCCACGGCGTCGAACGGGATCGGCACCGCCTGGCCCTGCGCCCGCCGCGCCGCCGCCCGCGCGCCCCTCCCCCGCCGCGCCGGCGCGCGCCCGTCGAGCTCCGACAGGTTGCGCCGCGCCTGCGCGACCGAGCGGAACGACAGCGCGACGGCGGCGGTGACGGTCCGCTGGCGGCGCGCGTCGAAGCGCAGCCAGACGCCGGTCCGTTCGTCCGCGCCACCACGGACGTGGGATCTTGCCGCCGCAGCGTGGGCAAGCTCCGTATGAGGTGCGCCTTTTGGTCGCTCTCCGACCAGAACTCGCACCTCATCGGCTGCCGAGGCTGCGCGGGCGGCGGCAGCGGGCGCGGGCGGCGCGCGGAACGTGCCGGCAGCCGCCGCGCGCCGGTCGAGCCGCAGCGCGAAGAACAGCCGATAGCTGCCGACGCCCCAGCCGCCCGTCATCCGCACCCACCCTTCGGCGCCGGCGGGGCCGGTCAGCCGCACCTTGGAGGCGAGCGGACGGCCGCCGCCCGGCAGCTCGATCGCCGAGGTCGCGTCGAGCAGCAGGTGCGCCTGCCGGGTCGCCGGGAAGCGGTAGCGGTGGAGCGCGACGCGGCGGGTCGCGGTCAGCGCCACGTCGATCCCGGCGCGCGTCAGCCGCGCCGCGTAGCGCCCGGGCGCCGCCCGCTCCCGCGTGATCGGCGAGCCGAGGTCGCCCAGGCGCAACGGGCCGGCGAACGGCGTCAGACGGAAGTTGCCGTACTTGCCGGCGCCGCCGGTCCCCGAGACGTGGGTCTGCGAGAAGCCGACGACCGGGCGCCCGCTGCGATAGCCGGACGTGGTCGGGTCGAGCGTGTCGGGGCTCGGGTTGGCGAAGCCGAACGGGAGCTTCGGCCCCGGCACCGTGTTCCCCTCCGCGTCGACGCCGACGAACGGGTCGACGTCGCCGACCGGCACCGCCGCAGCCGGCGCCGCCGCCAGCAGCACCGCCGCCGCGGCGAGCGCCGCGACACGGGCGAGGACGCCGGCGACCGCGCCGCCACCGGCCACCGCCCCGGCGAGCGCGCCGCAACCGGCCACCGCGCCCGCGACCGGGCCGCCACCGGCCACCGCCCCCGCGAGCGCGACGGCGCGACGGCGCGGGCGCGGGCGAAGGCGACGGCGGCGGTCCATTCGGCGCGCCAGCTTACGCGACCTGCGGGCGCCCGCGGCCTCTGTCGCCGACCTGGCCGGCGGGGCGGCGCCGCGCCCGCGCGGCCGCGGAAAGGGGCCGCTACCCCGCGTACATCTCCTCGATCGCGTCGGCGTACTTGTCGCCGATCGGGCGGCGCTTCAGCTTCATCGTCGGCGTCAGCTCGTCGCCTCCGGGCAGCCAGTCGCCGCGCACGACCGTGAAGCGCTTGATCTGCTCGACCCGCGACAGCCTCGCGTTGGCGGCGTCGACCCCGGCCTGCACGGCGGCGAGCACCCGCTCGTCGGCGGCGAGCGCGGCGAGGTCGGCCTCCTCGGCGATCCCCTGTTGTCTCGCCCACGTCGGCGCGAAGTCCGAGTCGAGCACGATCAGCGCGGTGTTGAACGCCCGCCCGTCGCCGATCACGCAGGCCTGGCCGATCAGCGGCGAGGCGCTCTTCAGCGTCGCCTCGATGTTCGCCGGCGACATGTTCTTGCCGGCCGCGTTGATGATCAGCTCCTTCTTGCGGTCGACGATCCTGACGTAGCCGTCGCCGTCGATCTCGGCGACGTCGCCGGTGTGGAGCCAGCCGTCGGCGTCGATCGTCTCGGCCGTCTTCTCCGGCTGGCCGCGGTAGCCCTTCATCACGCAGCCGCCGCGCATCAGCAGCTCCCCGTCGTCGGCGAGCCTGACCTCGACGCCCGGCGCCGGCGGCCCGACGGTGCCGATCCGCACCGCGCCCGGGCGGTTGACGGTGCCGGCGCCGCAGGTCTCCGACATCCCCCACAGCTCGGCCAGCTCGATCCCGAGCGCGTGGAAGAACTCGATCACCTCCGGCGGCGTCGGCGCCGCGCCGACGTTGACGGTGACGACCTCGGAGAGCCCGAGCATCGCGCGCAGGTTCGAGAAGATCGCGTCGTCGGCGGCGGCGACCGCCTGCTCCAGCTCGGCCGGCACCTCGGCGCCCTGCTGACGCAGCCGCACCCGCTGCTTGGCGGCCTCGAGCGCGCCCTCGACTCTGCCGCGCAGCTCCTCCGGCTGGGCGGCGAGCATCGCCTCCAGCCCGGCCTTCAGCTTCTCCCACACCCGCGGGACGGCGAAGAACCAGTTCGGTCTCACCTGCGGCAGCGTCTGCACGATCGCTCTCGGGTCGGGCGAGGTCGTGATCGTGGCGGCGTAGACGACCGGGATGTAATGGTGGGCGGCGCGCTCGGCGATGTGCGCCGCCGGCAGCCACGAGATCACGCGCGCGCCGGGGTCGAGCTGGATGATCTCCTGCACGCAGCGGACGGCGGCGAGGATGTTGCGGTGGGCCAGCTCGACGCCCTTCGGCGGGCCGGTCGTGCCGGAGGTGTAGATCAGCGTCGCGACGTCGTCGGGCTCGACGGCGGCGAGGGCGGCGTCGAGGTCGAAGCCGGGGTCGCCGCCGGCGACGACCGCGTCGAGGCCGGCGACGCCGGCCGGCTCCGAGCCGTCGGCGTCGACGACGATCACGTGCTCGAGCAGCGGAAGCCGCTCCTTCGCCGCCAACAGCCGGTCGAGGAAGGCGCGCTCGGTGACGGCGACGCGCGCGGCGGCGTCGCCGACGACGTACTCGATCTGCTCCGGCGAGGAGGTGAGGTAGATCGAGAACGGCGTCGCGCCGAGCGTCACCGCCGCCAGGTCGGCGACGTGGAACTCGGGCCGGTTGGTCAGCATCAGCGCGACCGTGTCGCCCCTGCCCATCCCGAGCCCCGCGAGGCCGCGGGCGAGCGCGTCGACCCGCTCGCGCAGCTGCGACCAGGTCAGCGCGACGCCGTCGTCGAGCGTGCGGACCGCGAGCAGATCCGGGTGCGCGGCGGCGGTGCGCCGCAGCGCCTCGCCGAGGGTTGCGGCGTCGACCGCCTGCGGCGCGTCGGCCGCGACCGTGCTGCCTTCCATCTCGCCCTCCTCCGTTGTCGTTTCGAAGACGACGCCGGGGCCTCGTCCACGAGACGCTACCGGAGGGGCGCGGGACGGGTGAGGAGAACCGTCGGCTCAGCGCGGGATGTCGCCGAGCGTGCCGTCGCTGATGCGGCCGATGTCGTTGGTCAGGCCGATGAAGAACAGCATGATGACGAGCACGAAGCCGACGGCGCCGGCCTTCTCCATCACCGAGAACGGCACCGGCCGCCCGCCGCGCAGCTTCTCGACCAGCGCCCAGAAGATGTGGCCGCCGTCGAGCGGCAGGAACGGGAAGAGGTTGATGATCGCCAGCGACAGCGAGATCAGCGCCAGCACCTGGAGCGCGAGCGTCGTCGAGAACTCGAACGACTGCCGCAGTGTCTCGGAGGTCCCGACGACGCCGCTCAGCTGCTCGCGCTCTCTCGCCTCGAACAGCTTCGCGAAGGTCGAGACCGTCCGCTTCGTCACGTCCCACATGCCGGTGACGGAGAGGTCGGCGGCCTCGACCGGCCCGACCGACGCGCGGCCGTAGCCGTAGGAGAAGCCCAGGCGCGTGCGCTCGATCCCTCTCGCGCCGTCGTAGCGCGGCGTGATCTCGTAGGTGTGCAGCCTGCCGTCGCGTTCGACGACGACCGTCGCGGAGGTCGCCGCGTCGCAGCCGTCGACCTGTCTGCCGGCGCATCTGTGCGTCGCGACCTGTCTGGCGATCGCGTTCGGCCCGCCTCTGACGCCGTCGACGCTGACGATCCGGTCGTCGGGCTGGAGGTACTGGACGGCCGGGTGGCCGAGGTCCTGCGGCGAGACGACGTACTGGTCGGTCGTGCGGCCGTTGGCGAGCAGCAGCGCCCAGATGATCAGGAAGGCGATCACGATGTTGACCGCCGGCCCCGCGGCGATCACGACGATCCGCTTCCACACCGGCATTCGGTAGTAGGCGCGTCCGGCGACCTCCGGGGGTATCTCCTCGGTCGGGTTCATGCCGGTGATGCGGACGTAGCCGCCGAGCGGCAGCCAGCCGACCGCGTACTCGGTCTCGCCCTTCCTGACGCTCGCGAGCGGGCGCCCGAAGAAGAGCGAGAACTTCTCGACGCGCATGCCGACGGCCTTCGCCGCGGTGAAGTGGCCCAGCTCGTGCAGGACGATCAGGGCGCAGAAGCCGAGGAAGGCGAGCAGTATCGGGATCATGCCGCGGCGCGCTCCTCGATCAGCCGATGGGCGGCCTCGCGCGCGGCGCGGTCGGCGCGGTAGAGCGTCTCGAAGGCGTGGATCTGGCCGGTCTCGACGGAGTCGAGCGCGTGCTCGATCACCTCGGCGATCTCGAGGAAGCGCAGGCGCCCGTTGAGGAAGGCGTGGACCGCGACCTCGTTGGCGGCGTTGAGCACGCACGGCGCGGTGCCGCCGGCCTTGCCGACCTGACGCGCCAGCCGCAGGCAGGCGAAGGTCTCCTCGTCGGGCCGCTCGAAGGTGAGCGTGCCGACGTCGGCGAGGTCGAGCGCTCTCAACGGCACCTCGGCCCGCTCCGGGTAGTGGAGGCCGTAGGAGATCGGCACGCGCATGTCCGGGTAGCCAAGGTGGGCGAGCGTCGCGCCGTCGCACAGCTGCACCATGCTGTGGACGATCGACTGCGGGTGGACCACGACGTCGAGCCGCTCGTAGGGCGTGCCGAAGAGATGGTGGGCCTCGATCAGCTCGAGGCCCTTGTTCATCAGCGTCGCCGAGTCGATCGTGATCTTGCCGCCCATCGCCCAGGTCGGGTGGGCGAGCGCCTGCTCGACGGTCACCTCGCGCAGCTCGGCGGCGGCCTTGCCGCGGAACGGCCCGCCGGAGGCGGTCAGCACGACCTTGTCGACGGTGCCGACCTCCTCGCCGGCCAGCAGCTGATGGATCGCCGAGTGCTCGGAGTCGACCGGGATGATCTGCGCGCCGGTCGCCTCGGCGAGCTGCGTGACGAGCTCGCCGCCGACGACGAGCGACTCCTTGTTGGCGAGCGCGAGGTCGATCCCCTCGCCGAGCGCCGCGACGGTCGGCCCGAGCCCCGCCGAGCCGACGAGCGCGTTGAGGACGAGGTCGGCCTCCGACTCGACGACCAGCCGCACGAGCCCCTCCGCGCCGGTCAGCACCTCGCCGCCGGTCCAGTTCTCGGCGGCGCGGGCGCCGGCGTCGACGTCGGCGAGTCCGATCCGCTCGACGCCGAACTCGGCCGCCTGCTCGACGACCCGCTCCCACGAGGACTGGGCGGAGAGGCCGACGAGCTCGAGGTCTTCGGAGCGCGCGACGACGTCGAGCGCCTGCGTTCCGATCGACCCGGTCGAGCCAAGGATGAGCAGGCGACGAGGCATGCGGTGGATTGTAGGCAGCCGTTCTTCAGAGCGGCTAAGCGGGGCGGGTCGCGCCGGCGCTCGCCGCCGCTACGCCAGCGCGTACCAGATGTAGTAGCCGACGACGGCGGCGAAGAGGGCCGCGTCGATGCGGTCGAGCGCGCCTCCGTGGGCGCCGAAGGCGCGGCCGGTGTCCTTCGTGCCGACGTCGCGCTTGATGAACGACTCGAACAGGTCGCCGATCGGCGCGGCGATCGCGACGCCGACGCCGAGCAGCAGCGCCTCGGTCGTCGACAGCCAGTCCTGGTAGAGGCCGGCGAGCAGGACGGCGGCGACCGCGCAGACCATGCCGATCACGAGCCCCTCGACCGTCTTGTTCGGCGAGATCCTTGGCGCCAGCTTGCGCCGGCCGAACATGCGGCCGCCGAAGTAGGCGCCGGTGTCGCCGATGAAGGTGCCGACGAGCACGTCGATCACGATCGCGTTCCCGTGCGGCAGCTCGCGCAGCAGCATCGCGTGGGCGAGCGCGAAGCCGATCCAGTAGATCCCAAGGATCGTCGTCGCCATCGACAGCGTCGCGTGCTCGCGCTCGGGGCCGAGCGCGACGAGCACGAACAGCACCGGCACGATCGAGACGGCCGCGAGCAGGATGTGGAAGTGGGTCCCGTACAGCGCCGCCGCGAGCATCCCCGCGAGCGCGACGAAGCCGGCGACGGCGACCGGCTGGACCGGTCTCAGCATCGCGTACAGCTCGTGCATCGCCAGTATCCCGATGCCGAGCAGCGCCAGCGCCCAGATCGGGCCGCCGGCGGCGTTGACGACGATGACGGCGATCGCGGCGGGGATCGCGACCATCACGCGGCCGCCGAGGTCGGAGCCCGGCCCGCGCCGTCTGCGCCGTTCGCCGCCGCTCGCCCGACGGGCGCCGCCACGACCGCTCGCGGCTCCGCGCCCGCGTCCGCCGCGGCCGGCGGCGCGCCCGCGCCGGCCGCCCTCGGCCCGCCTGCGCGGTGGCGGCTCCTCGCCGGACGGCGGCGCCTGCTCGACGTCGAAGAAGCGGCCGTCGTCGCTCAAGCCGACCGCCCGCCGAACCGTCGCTGACGGGCGCCGAAGACGGCGAGCGAGTCCTCGAACGCCGCGCGGTCGAAGTCGGGCCACAGCTCGTCGCGGAAGACGAACTCCGAGTAGGCGGTCTGCCACAGCAGGTAGTTCGACAGCCGCTGCTCGCCGCTGGTGCGGATCACCAGGTCGGGATCCTCCAGCTCAGGGGCGTAGAGGTGCTGCCGGAACTCCTCCTCGGTCGTGCCGGTGAAGCTCCGCGCGGCGTCGACGATCTCGGCCCGCCCGCCGTAGTTGAAGGGGATGAAGAAGGTGATTCTGTCGTTGCCGGCGGTCAGCCGCTCGGCCCACTCCATCTGCTCGACGATGTCGGTCGGGATCGGCTCCGAGCGGCGGCCGATGAAGCGCATCCGCACGCCCTCCTCGTGCAGCTCCGGCGTCTCGGCCGCGATGTACTCGCGGAACAGCTCCATCAGCCCGAGCACCTCGCCCTCCGAGCGGCCCCAGTTCTCGGTCGAGAAGGCGTAGATCGCCAGCTGCTCGATGCCCAGCTCGACCGCGTCGCGCAGCCGCGCCTTGACGTTCTCGGCGCCGGCGCGGTGGCCCTCGGTGACGTCGAGCCCGCGCTGCTGCGCCCAGCGGCCGTTGCCGTCGGTGATGATCGCGACGCGCCGGACCCTGCGGCCCGGCCCGTCCTGGTCGTCGGCCACGCCGCGCTCGCCCGTCACGCCGCCCCTAGACCTCGAGGATCTCTTCTTCCTTGTTCTTCAGGAAGTTCTCGAGCTCGGCGACCTTCTCGTCGGTCAGCTTCTGCAGCTCGGCCTCGGCGCGGTGCTCGTCGTCGGCGCCGACCTCGCCTGCGTCGCGCAGCTCGCGCAGGTCGTGCATCGTGTCGCGGCGCGCGTTGCGGATGCTGATGCGGCCCTCCTCCGCGATCCCGCGCACGACCTTGACGAGCTGTCTGCGGCGCTCCTCGGTCAGCTCCGGGATCACCAGACGGATCAGGTTGCCGTCGTTGTTCGGCGTGAGGCCGACGTCGGACTCCATGATCGCCTTCTCGATCGCCTTGATCGAGCTCTTGTCGAACGGCTGGACCGACAGCAGGCGCGCCTCCGGGGCGGAGATCGTCGCAAGCTGCTTGAGCGGCGTCTGGGCGCCGTAGTACTCGACCATCACGCGGTCGAGCAGCGCCGGGGTGGCGCGGCCGGTGCGCACCGACCCGAACTCGTGACGGGTCGCCTCGACCGACTTCGACATGCGCTCGCGCGCGTCCTGCAGCAGCTCTTCGATCATGTCCTCACCAGGGTCCCGACTCGCTCACCGCAAACTATCCGATCGATGTTCCGCTCGTCGCCCATGTTGAAGACGACGATCGGGAGTCTGTTCTCCATGCAGAGCGTCAGGGCCGTCGAGTCCATCACGCGCAGGCGGCGCTCGATCGCCTCCATGTGCGTGATCTCGGGGATGAAGGTCGCGTCGGGGTCGACGGCCGGGTCGGCGCTGTAGACGCCCTCCACCCCGTTCTTCGCCATCAGGATCACCTCGGCGTGCATCTCGATCGCGCGCAGCGCCGCAGCCGTGTCCGTCGTGAAGAACGGATTGCCGGTACCGGCCGCGAAGATCACGATCCTTCCCTTCTCGAGGTGGCGCATCGCGCGGCGGCGGATGTACGGCTCCGCGACCTCGGAGATCGCTATCGCCGACTGCACCCGCGTCGCGACCTCCTGCTTCTCGAGCGCATCCTGGAGCGCGAGCGCGTTGAGCACCGTCGCGAGCATGCCCATGTAGTCGCCGGTCGCGCGGTCCATCCCGGAGGCCTGCGCGGCGAGGCCGCGGAAGATGTTGCCGCCGCCGACGACGACGCCGACCTCGACGCCGAGCCGGTGGACGCTCGCGAGCTGGCGGGCGATCGCGCGGATCCGCTCGGGATCGGTGCCGTACTCCTGCGAGCCCATCAGCGACTCGCCCGACACCTTCACGAGAACGCGCCGGTAGACCGGCGCGTCCTCGGCGGGGTGTGCGTCAGTCGCCAACGGCGAACCGCTGGAAGCGGCGGATGACGATGTTCTCACCGGTTCTCGAGGCAAGCGCGGCACGGATCTCCTCGATCGAACGGCCCTCGTACTTGTCGGCGTTGACGTGCGCCTGACGCAGCAGCACGACCTCCTTCAGCCACGAGTCGATCTTGCCCTGGACGATTCTCGGGCGGATGTTCTCCGGCTTGTCGGCGAACTGCTCCTCGGCGATGCGCCGCTCCTTCTCGACCTCCTCGGCCGGGACGCCCTCGTCGTCGACGGAGAGCGGAGCGGCGGCCGCGATGTGCAGCGCCAGGTCCTTCGCGAACGCGACGAAGTCGTCGTTGCGGGCGACGAAGTCGGTCTCGCAGTCGACCTCCACGAGCACGCCGATCTTCCCGTTGGCGTGGATGTAGGACTGGACGGTGCCCTCGCTGGTGCCGCGCTCGCCGCGCTTCTCGGCCTTCGCGATGCCCTTGATGCGGAGCGCCTCGACCGCGGCCTCGACGTCGCCGTCGGCCTCCACGAGCGCCTTCTTGCAGTCCATCATCCCGGCGCCGGTGCGTTCACGCAGCGCCTTCACGTCCTGGGCGGAAATGCTCATGCGGTGGGCTCCCCCTCGGAGCCGGAGTCGGTGGTCGTTCTGTTGTCGGCGGGCTTGTCGGCGGCCGGCGTCTCGGCCGGCGCGGCCGGCGCCTCGGGGGCGGGCGCGGCGGGCTGCGCGGCCTGCGCCTCGCGCGCGGCCTGCGCGGCGGCGGCCTCGGCCTGCTGGGCGGCCTGCGCCTGCTGCGCGGCGGCGGCAGCCTCGGCCTCGCGCTTGGCGGCGGCCTCGGCCTCGCGCTTGGCGGCCTCCTCGGCCTCGCGCTTGGCCTTCTCCTCGGCCTCGCGCTTGGCGCGCTCCTCGGCGTCGCGGCGGGCCTTCTCCTCGGCCTCCTTGCGCGCCTTCTCCTCCTCGGCGCGGAAGACCGAGCGGCCCTCGCCGACGACCGAGCCGAGCGCTCTGGTGACGACGAGGCACGACTTGATCGCGTCGTCGTTGCCGGGGATCACGTAGTCGACGTCGTCGGGATCGCAGTTGGTGTCGACGAGGCCGATGATCGGGATGCGCAGGCGCTTGGCCTCTCTGACCGCGATCGCCTCGGTCTTGAGGTCGACGACGAACATCGCGTCCGGGATGCGGCTCATGTGCTTGACGCCGCCGAGGTTCGCCTGAAGTCTCTCGAGGTCCGCTCTGGCCGCCAGCCGCTCGCGCGTCGGGAGCAGGTCGAGCTGGCCCTCTCTGTCGTAGCGCTCGAGGTCGTGGAGGCGCCGGATGCGGTTGGTTATCGTGCCGAAGTTCGTCAGCAGGCCGCCGAGCCAGCGGTGGTTGACGTACGGCATGCCGGCCGCCTCGGCGACCTCCTTGATGCCGTCGCGCGCCTGCTTCTTGGTGCCGACGAAGAGGACGGTGCCGCCGCGGCGGGCGACGCCCTCGGCGAACTCCTGCGCCTCGCGCAGCAGCTCCTGCGTCTTCAGCAGGTCGATGATGTAGATGCCGGCGCGCTCGCCGTGGATGAAGCGGCGCATCTTCGGGTTCCAACGGCGGGTCTGATGCCCGAAGTGGACGCCGTTCTCGAGCAGGTCCTTGAGGTCAACCTGACCATTCGTCACGGTCGTGACTCCCTTGAAAGTGGTTCTGTGCGGATCCCGGTCGCGGGCGCGAGAACCCGGTGCTCGATGCACCGGGCAGGGTCGCGCGCCCGTGCGCGTCCGGGGTAGTGGACTACGGACGGCCGAATAGTCTACGCGACTTCGCCGTCGCGGCCACTCCCGGCCTGCGCCTCCAGCCGCGCCAGCACCGCGGCGAGATCGGCCGGCAGCTCGGAGCGGACGTCGACCGGCGCCCCGGTCAGCGGATGCGCGAAGGCGAGGCGCGCGGCGTGGAGGAACTGCCGCTCCAGCCCGAGGCGGCCGCCGGTGCCGTACTCGGGGTCGCCTGCGACGGGGTGACCGATCGCGAGCAGGTGGACGCGGATCTGATGGGTGCGGCCGGTCTCGAGCACGACGCGCAGCAGCGCGGCGCCGGGCAGCGCCCGCTCGAGCGTGAAGTGGGTGCGCGCCTCGCGCGGGTCGTCGGTCTCGGTCGACATCCGCGTGCGGACACGGCGGTCGCGCCCGATCGGCGCGTCGATCGTGCCGCTGCGCGCCGGCGGCGTCCCCTCGACCAGCGCGAGGTACTCGCGCCGCACCTCGCGCGCCTCGATCATCCGCTTCAGCTCGCGGTGGGCCGCCTCCGACTTGGCGACGATCAGCAGCCCGGAGGTGTCGCGGTCGAGGCGGTGGACGATCCCGGCGCGCGCCGGGTCCTCGCCGCCCGCGGCGCGGCCGGCGAGCGCCTGCGAGAGCGTGCCGCTGCGATGGCCGGGCGCCGGGTGGACGACGACCCCGGCCGGCTTGTCGACGACGAGCAGGTGCTCGTCCTCGAAGACGACCTCGAACGGCGCGTCGCCGGCCTCCTCGACCGCGCGCTCCGGCTCGGGCTCGACCGCGACCGTCTCGCCGGCGCCGACCTTGTGGCGTTTCGGCAGCGCCTTGCCGTCGACGGTCACGAGGCCGGCGTCGATCAGCCGCTGCGCCTTCGAGCGCGAGCCGATCTCGCCGAGCCTGGCGAGGAACTGGTCGAGCCGCTCCCCCGCCTCGCCGGGGCCGACCTCAACCCTGAGCGCGGGCATTGAGCTCCAGCACGATCACGAGCGCGATCACGCCGAACGTGACCGCCATGTCGGCGACGTTGAACGAGGGGAAGCTCGGCAGCTGGATGAAGTCGGTGACGTAGCCCTGGTGGACGCGGTCGATCAGGTTGCCGAGCGCGCCGCCGAGCAGCAGGCCGGTCGGCAGCCACATCAGCGGTCTGCCGGCGTTGCGGGCGAAGAAGACGACCAGCGCCGTTATCGCGGCCAGCACGATCACGAGCACGATCGTCCCGCCGCCGCCGAGGAAGCCGAAGGCGACGCCGTCGTTGTGGACGTGGCCGATCGACAGGAACGGCAGCACCTCGTTTCTCTCGCCGACGGCGACGTCGCCGCGCACGATCGCCTTCGTGACCTGGTCGAGCAGGAGCACGACCGCCATCACGACCGCGACCTTCAGCCAGCTGCCGCGGGCCGTGCCGGCTGTGCTCGCGGCGGCCGCGCTCATCAGCCCGCGATCAGGCCGACGACGATCTGCCAGACGATGATCAGGACGAAGGTCGCGACCATCGGGCTGAGGTCGAACGGCCCCAGGTTCGGCAGGAATCTGCGGAAGAGGTTGAGGTAGGGCTCGACGACCTGGCGCAGGAAGTCGAAGATCGCGCTCGTCCAGCGCGAGTACGACGGGCGCACCCCGACCGCGAAGAGGATGCTGAGCACGACGTAGGCGAAGATGCAGATCAGGTAGACGGTGAAGACCGCGCCGACGTAGTCGGCGACGTCCTCGCGCACCGTCGCGAGGACCAGCGTCGCCGCGCTCACCGTCTGCCCCCGAAGACGACGGCGTCGGCGGCCGCCTGGAACGCGGTCCGCAGGCCGTGGGCGTCGAGCGCCGCCAGCCCACGCGCGGTCGAGCCGCCGGGCGAGGTGACCGCGCGGCGGACGGCGAGCGTGTCGCCGTCGCGCTCGGCGAGCAGGTCGAGCGTGCCGGCCATCGTCTCGGTCACCAGCTCGTCGGCGACGTGCGCCGGGATGCCGAGCCGGACGATCGCGTCGACCTGGGCCTCGACCAGCAGCGCGACGTAGGCGGGGCCGACGCCCATCGCGGCGGTGGCGGCGTCGATCTGTCCGTCTCTCAGCTTGACGACGGTCGCGATCCGCTCCAGCAGCACGAGCACCTCGGCCGCCAACTCGGGGTCGACCCCCTTGGGCTCGACCATGCAGATCACGCCGCGGCCGACCTCGACGGCGACGTTCGGCATCAGGCGGAAGACCGGCTGGCCGGGGTAGGCGGCCTGCAGCGCCGACAGCGGCGTCGCGCCGAGGATCGAGACGATCGGCGTCGTCCCGTCGGCGACCTCGCCCGCGACCTCGTCGAGCTGGTCGGGCTTGTGGCAGAGGAAGACGACGTCCGCGCGCCGCGCCAGCTCGGCGTTGGAGGCGACGGCCTCGCCGCCGACCTCGGCCGCCAGCGCCTCGGCGCGGGCGAAGTCCACGTCGGTGCACAGGATCGGGTCGCCCCAGCCGCGCGCGAGCGCGCTGGCCATGTTGCCCGATCCGATCAGTCCTACCTGCATATGCGCGGAAGCGTAGCGGGCCGGCCGCTCGCGCCGCGCGCGGGCGCAGGAGGCCGCGTCAGCTCTGGTTGAAGAAGCCCTTCTCGATCAGCCGCGCGCGCTCCTCGGCGGAGACCTCGACGTTGCGCGGCGTGAGCAGGAAGACCTTGTCGGCGATCCGCTGCATGCCGCCGTCGAGCGCGTAGGTGAGGCCCGAGGAGAAGTCGATCAGCCGCTTGGAGAGGTCGGTGTCCGAGCCCTGCAGGTTGAGGATCACGGGGATCGAGTCCTTGAACTTGTCCGCCACGTCCTGAGCGTCGTTGAACGACTTGGGTACGACCAGATGCACGCGGACCTCCCCGCTGCGACCGTTGCGGACACCGGCTCCGCCGCCGCTGCCGCCGACCGGCCGCAGGACGCTCGTGCGCCGGGAGACGGGATCGTCGTCGGCGAAGATGTCGTCGATCTCGTCGCGACGGCGGCGGCTGCTGGAGAGCCGGCGCACGTTCGGACGCTCCCGGTACTGGTCCTCGAGATCGACCTCGGGCTCGGCGTACTGCGGCTCGCGCTCGCGCTGCGGGCGGCGCTCACGCTGCTCGTACTCGGGCTCGTCTTCGTAGTCGTGCTCGACAGCAAGCCCGAAATAGACGAGCGCGCGGTGCCAGGTGTCGCGAAATGCCATGACGGTGAGGGGTTCGCGCAGGGCATGTGAATCCCTGCAACCCGACTCATTATGCGCCTCTGCGGCCGAGCGCGCGGTTCGGCGGCCCTTCGGGAGCGCTATTCGTACAACGTCGAGCCGAGGCGGACGATCGTGGCGCCCTCCTCGACGGCGACCTCGTAGTCCTGCGAGGTGCCCATCGACAGCCGTCTGAGGCCGTGCGCCTCGGCCAGCTCGCGCAGCGCGGCGAAGTGGCGACGGTTGTCCTCCGGACGCGCGGCCAGCGGCGGCATCGTCATCAGGCCCGAGACGGTCACCGGGCAGCGCTCGACGAAGGCCGCCAGCTCGCTCGGCGCGATGCCGCTCTTGGAGGCCTCGCCGGAGACGTTGACCTCGACCAGCACCTCCAGGTCGGGCCGCCCGCCGGCGTGCTTGCCGAGCTGTTCCAGCGCCGAGTCGCTGGAGAGCGAGTGGATCAGCCGCACCCACGGGAGGATCTGCTTGACCTTGCGGCTCTGGAGGTGGCCGATGAAGTCCCAGGTGAAGCGCCCCTCGTAGGCGGCCGCCTTCGCCTCCAGGTCCTGGGCGCGGTTCTCGCCCAGCAGCGTCAGACCGGCCTCGGCGAGCACGCCGACCGACTCCAGCGGCACGTACTTCACCGCCGCCAGCAGCTCCACGTCGCCGGGGTCGCGGCCGGCGATCGCCGCCGCCTCGTCGATCCGCAGCCGCGCGGCGGCGACGTTCGCCCGCACGCGCTCGAGGTCGAGGTCGTAGATCAGGCGCGCCATGCCACTCCTGCCTGTCGTCCGGTCACGCCGCCGTCGCGCCGGTGGGAAAAGAACAGCTCGGGGTCCGAGCAGATCGTGCAGAGGCCGGCGTCGTGGACCTCGTGGACGCCCGCGTCGCGCAGCTCGCGCGCGGCGATCGCCTTCAGGTCGACGTTGCGGCCGTCGAAGGCGCTCGCCGCGTGGCGCGCGAACGCCGCCCGCACCTCGTCGCCGACCTCGTAGCAGCAGACGCCGGCGCCCGGGCCGATCGCGGCGGCGATCTGGCCGTCGGCGCCCAGCTCGCGCAGCGCGGTGACTCCCTCGGCGAGGATGCCGCCGGCGAGGCCGCGCCAGCCGGCGTGGACCATCGCGACCGCGCCGCAGGCGATCAGCGCGACCGGGAGGCAGTCGGCGGTCAGCACCAGCGGCGCGACGTCGGTCAGCGCCGTCGCCTGGCCGTCGGCCTGCTCAAGGTCCGCGTCGGGATCCGGCGCGACGGTGACGCGCCTGACGGTCGTCTCGTGGACCTGGAAGCCCTGGGCGACCGCCGCGCGCGGCAGGCAGATCGCCTCGGCCAGCCGGTCGCGGTTGGCGTCGACGGCGGCCGGGTCGTCGTCGGTCCAGCGGCCGAGGTTGAGGCTCGCGTACGGACCGGTCGAGACCCCGCCGCGGCGGGTCGTGAAGAGCGCGGCGCCGCCGGGCAGCTCGATGCCGACATGGTCGCCGTGCCAGGCGAACGGAGCGGGCAGCGCGGGCGTCCGGGAGGCGGGCAGGTCCATCGGCCGGGATGGTAGCCCGCCGACGCGCGCCACGATCTGCGTCGATCTGCCTACCGCTGCGGTGGGCAGATTGACGCAGATCGCGAACGCCGGCCCGGGGCGCTCACGCCGGGCGAGCGGCGGCGGCTGCCAGCGCCGCCGACAGCTCGGCCTCGCGGTCTGGGGCGTCGCCGTCGAGCTTGGCCGCCAGCGCGGCGGCGAGCCCGCGCCCGATCGCCTCGCCCTGCGGCACGCCGGCGGCGCGCAGGTCGTCGCCGCCGATCTCCAGCCGCACATGCCGATCGCGCTCCAGCCAGCGGCGGACGACCGCCTCGGCCGCTGCGGCGCGTCCGCGCGGCCCCACACCGCCGGCCCTCTCGCCCGCTTCACCTGCCCCGACGCCGCCGGCCCCCGCGCCCGCTCCGCCGGTCCCCGCGGAGCCGGCCCTCGCGCCGCCGGCTCCGCCGGCCCGCTCCCCACCCGCCAGCGCCCCCGCCAGCGCCGCCAGCTCCGGCGAGCGGCCGCGCAGTAGGGCGGCGACGGCCGACGGCCGCGGCGCGCCGCCGGCGACCAGCGCCGCCAGCCGGTCGCCGAGCCGCTTCGCGCCGCCTGCCGCCTCGGCGACCGTGTCGCGTTCGCGGGCGGTGAAGCCAAGCGCGTCGAGCCAGCCGACGAGCGCGGCCGGCGCCACGCGCAGGCAGGCGGCGGCGAGCAGCAGCAGGTCGTCGCGCCCGTCGGCCGGCAGCAGCGCCCGCGCCCGCTCCGCCGGCGCGGCGTCGAAGCGCAGGCCCGGCACGAGCGCGTCCCCTCCGCCCCAGCCGGCGACCTCCGCGAGCGCGTCGGCGGCGCTCGGCTCGCGCAGCAGCAGCCGCAGCTCGGCGCCGATCCGCGTGCCGGTGACCGTCCCGAGCGCGCCGGCGTCGATCGCCTCCCGCGCCAGCGCCGCCGTCGCCGGCTCGACCGCGAACCCCAGCCGCGTCGCGTAGCGCACCAGCCGCAGCAGCCGCGTCGGGTCGTCGCGGAAGCTGGCGTCGTGCAGCACGCGCAGCCGCCGCGCCTCCAGGTCCTCCAGCGCATGCGGCGCGGCCGCGATCCGCCCGTCGAGCGCCAGCGCGATCGCGTTGACGGTGAAGTCGCGCCGCGCCAGATCCTCCTCCAGCGTCCCCGGGCGGACCTCCGGCAGCGCGCCGGGACGGGGATAGGACTCGGCGCGCGCCCGCACGACGTCGTAGGAATGCCCGCCGGCGCGCACCGTCGCGGTCCCGAAGCGATCGTGGACCTGCAGCTCGCCTCCGAGCGCGCCGGCGAGCCTCGCGGCGACCGCCGGCGCGTCGCCGACGACGACGAGGTCGAGGTCGAGCGGCGCCCCGCCGAGCAGCAGGTCGCGCACCGCGCCGCCGACGATCCACGCCTCCGGGAGGCCGTCCAGCAGCGGCAGCAGCGGGGCCGCCGCGGACAGCTCGCGCAGCCGTCCGACGAGGTCATGGGCGGTCGTCATCGCAGGGCTGTACTACCATGCGCGGCCGATGCCGAGCCCGAAACCACGCCGTCGGCGCGGTCTGCTCGTCGCTCTCACGGTGGTCGTCGTGCTGCTGCTGGCCGGCGGAGCCGCCGCGTTCGTGCTGCTGCGCGAGCCAGGCGACGTCTCCAACCCCGACGTCGCCTTCACGGCGACCGAGACGACCGAGGCCGAGCAGCCTCCGCCGCCGCCGAAACCGACGAGACGGAGACTGGCCGTCGACACCTTCTCGTGGCCGACCTACGGCCTGAACGACGCCCGCACGCGCGACTGGAGCAGCGCTCCCGATTACCTGAGACCGCGCTTCAGACGCGGCTGGACCTACCGCGGCACGGCGCTGCTGGAGTTCCCGCCGGTGATCAGAGGGGCGACGCTGTTCCTGCTCGACGACGACGGCTGGCTGCGGGCGATCAACAAGGTCACCGGCGGCATCAGATGGCGCGTCCACTTCGGCAGGCTCGCCGCCGCCTCCCCCGCGATCGGCGACGGCCACGTCTACGTCGTCGCGCTCGAGTCGCGCACCGGCTCGGGCGGCCGCGTCGGCGCGTTCCGCGAGGTCGACGGCAGAGGCGTGTGGACGCGCGAGCTGCCGAGCCGCGCCGAGTCCTCGCCGCTGCTGCTCGGCAGATCTCTCTTCTTCGGCACCGAGGACGGCACGCTCTACGCGCTCGACGCGAAGACCGGCCACACGAGATGGACGTACAAGGCCTCGGGCGCGATCAAGGGCTCGCCGGCGTACGCCAACGGAACGCTCTACTTCGGCGACTACGGCGGTCGCGTCCACGCGGTCCGCGCCCGCGACGGGCGGCAGGTCTGGTCGGTCGGAACGAGCGGGACCCGCTTCGGCTTCGGCTCGGGCAGATTCTATTCGACCCCCGCCGTCGCCTTCGGGCGCGTCTACCTCGGCAACACCGACAGCCGCGTGTACTCGTTCTCGGCGAAGGACGGGAAGCTGGCGTGGGCGACCGGCACCGGCGGGTACGTCTACGCCGCGCCGTCGGTCTCGAACGTCCGCGGGCTGGGACCGACGGTCTACGCCGGCTCCTACGACGGCAACTTCTACGCCTTCGACGCGCGCTCGGGCGCCAAGCGCTGGGCGACCGGCGTCGGCAACCGCATCTCCGGCTCCTCGACGATCATCGGCGACGTCGTCTACTTCTCCAACCTCGGCTCCAACGACACGCACGGGCTCGACGTGCGCACCGGCAGAAGAGTGTTCTTCTTCCCGGAGGGCTCGTTCACGCCGGTCGTCGCCGACCGCCGCGCGATCTACCTCGTCGGCTACGCGAACATGTTCGAGATGCTGCCGACGCGCACGCCGCCGGCGTGGAGACGGGCGCAGCGCGCGGCCAAGCGGGCCGCGCGGCTCGAGTACGAGAGCGCGCAGGCGTTCGCCAGACGCGCGAGGGCCCGCAAGGCCGCGGCGCGCAGAGCGGCCCGCAGAGCCGAGCAGCGCAGAGCGGCGCAACGCAGAGCCGCCGCGAGAAGAGCGGCGAGACGGAGCGCCGAGCGCAGAGCGGCCGCGAGAAGAGCGGCGAGAAGAAGCGGCGACCAGCGCTGACGCTCAGCCGCCGCCCGCGGCGATCAGCGGCGCCGCGTAGTGCGCCAGCGCCATCACCGTCAGCTGCGGGTTGACGGTGATCGTCGCCGGGAAGACGCTCGCGTCGCAGACGTGCAGGTTCGCGAAGCCGTGGACGGCGAACCGCTCGTCGACGACGCCGCGGCGCGGGTCGGCCGCGATCGCGTTGCCGCCCTGCGGATGGCCGGTGCCGAGCGTGACGTAGTCGGGATCGTCGACCAGCCGCGGGATCCGGCTCAGCTCGGCCGGCGAGCGCAGCTCGTCGTAGCCCCACGTGTTGAGCATCACCCGCTTGGCGCCGGCCGCGAACAGCAGCCGGCCGAGCTGCTGGAGACCGCGGCCGAGCCGGCGCAGGTCCTCCGGCAACGGCCGGTAGTCGACGTCGGCGCCGCCGGTCAGCGCCCGTCTGACGCGCGCGTTGCCGGCGGTCCCGGAGATCACCCCGACCGCCATCAGCCGGTCGTAGCAGCGCATGTTCTCGAAGTGGCGCTCGAACCAACCGGGCATGGCGAGCGCCTGCGCGACCGGCGGGTTGGACCAGGTCTCGAAGACGTAGCCCGACTCGCGGCGCGGAAGGCCGTGGTGGGAGATCTGGAGGCCGTCGTAGGCGTTGACCGCATCCGGCAGCTCGGCGGTCAGCGGCGCGCCGATGTTGAAGCCGAGCCCACGCCCGACCGGCAGCCGCGGTCCCGGCCCGAAGCGGCCGCCGATCCCGCTGCGCAGCAGCAGATGGCTCGACGCGATCGCGCCGGCCGCGATGACGACGTCCTCGCAGACGATCCCGATCGCGCGGCCGCCGAGGCGCGCGCGCAGTCCCACCGCGCGCGCCGGCCCGCCGTGGCGGCCGCGGCGCGTGACGATCCGCTCGACGTCGCACTCGGCGACGATCCGCACCCGTCCCGGAAAGTCGGCCTGGGCGCGCGGGAGGGTGCGGTCGAGCATCGACAGCTTGCGGCCGTAGGCGCAGCCGATGTTGCAATATCCGCAGCCGACGCAGTCGGCGACGTTCGCGCGCACGACGCCGACCTCGAGGCGGTCCGGCGCCAGGCCGGATGCCTCGGCGCCTGCGAGGAAGCGCTCGCCGGAGCGGTTGAGCACCGCGTCGTCCTGCGTGTGCACGCCGAGGAAGCGCTCGACGTCGGCGTAGCTGTCGGCGAGCCGCCCGAGGTCGATCCGCGCGTCGTGGCGCGCCGGGTCGTTCCAGCGCGCGAGCGCGGCGTCGGGGGCGCGGGAACAGACCGCGTTGTTGACGGTCGTCGAGCCGCCGACGCAGCCGCCCTGCTGGATCGTGAAGCGGAAGTCGCGGCTCTGCTGCATGATCCCGTCGCCGTACAGGCGCCCGATCATCGCCACCTCGTCCTCGCTGAACTCGTGCGGCTGGACGTACGGGCCGCGCTCGAGGAGCAGCACGTCGCGGCCGGCTCTCGCCAGCTCGTAGGCGACGATCGCGCCGCCGGCGCCGCTGCCGACGACGCAGACGTCGGCGCGCAGCAGGTCGCCCTCGACCGCGTCGGGCAGCTCGACCTCCAGTCTCAGCGGCGCCGCGCGCTCGGTCGGGCGGCCGCGCCGCGAGAAGGGCACGTAGCCGATCGATCTCCACGAGCGCGGGTCGTTGTAGTAGCCGGCGAACGACAGCTGCTGGCCGACGCGGATCGTCACCTGCGTCGGGTTCTTGGCGAACCGCGGCCACGGCGGCGGATGCAGGAACCGCCGCTCCAGGAAGGCGCGCCGCGCCGCCGGCTCGATCTGCGACAGCGGCGGCCACGCCGCCAGCAGCGGCCGCAGCTCGAGCGCGGTCAGCACGGTTCGGTGGCCCCATGCGCGCTTGGCCCTGATCGCGCCAAGGTACCCCTCGACGTTGGCGGCGACGTCGCGCGGCGGGACCCGCTCCTCGTGCCGACCGTCGATGAGCGTGTCGGCGAGCGCGAGCAGCGCCCGCTGCTGCAGCGGCGCGAGGTGGACGATCCGCTCGCGCGCCCGCCACGCCGTGCCCACGGCGCGCAGCAGCGCCGCCGCGAGCGCGCCCGCGACGGCGATCAGGACGACGAGTGCGAGCCAGACGCCCGGCTCCCAGCCGAACAGCGGGAACGGCCGGTCGAGGTCGGTGAACGGCAGGAAGGCGAGCGCCGCGACCGCCGGCACGAGGAGCCCGACGGCGAGCGGCCCGGTCAGCGGCAGGTTGGCGCGCACGTCGCGCGCGACGAGCGCCGCGAGCAGTCCGACGCCGACCGCCAGCACGGCGGTGCCGACGACGAACGGCAGCTGCGCGAAGGCGTCGCGCGTGCCGTGCAGCAGGAAGCCGGCGACGCAGCTCGCGGCCGCGAGCGCTGCGACGCCGGCGAGCGCTCGGCACAGCCGCCCCACCCGCCGCTCGGCCGCGGTCGGCGGCCCAGGCGGCGCCAGCGGGTCCGGCGCCGCGGCGAGCGCCGACGCCGCGGCGATCAGCGCGCGGCCGCCGCTCGCGCCCCGGCCCGTCTCGCCGTCGTCCCGCGCCGGACCGCCCGCCGCGCCGCCGCGCGCCCCGCCCGCCGCGGGCCCCGCCCGCCACGCCGGTGCGATCAGCAGGCCGAGCGCGAGCGCGATCGCGCCGTCGAGCGCGACGAGCGCCCACAGCACGGTCGCGACGGTCGTGTCGAGCGGGCCGAGGTCGGCGGCGCCGCCGGTCGCGGCGGCGGCGAGCGCCAGCAGCGCGAGCGCGACCGAGGCGGCGTGGGCGACGAGCACGACGAGCGCGAGCGCCAGCCGCCGGCGCAGGTCGCCGGCCGCGTAGAGCGCGGTCGCTCCGAGCAGCGCCGCCTTCCCGGCCGCGCCGGCGACGAACGGCTGCGCGGCGAAGAAGCCGCGCGCCGGACCGACGAGCGCTCCGAGCACGCACAGCGGCGCGCCGATCAACAGCAGCGCGCCGAGCACGCGCAGGCCCGCGCGCAGCTGTCGCGCGGCCGGCGGCGTCGCGTCGCTCCGATTCCCCACCGCCACGGCCCCCTCGCCTGGTCGCTCGCCGGGCAACCGACGCGCCCTGCTCCGGTGCGTCGGCGTCCGGCGACCGTACTCCCCGCTCGACGGACGGTCAAGCGCTGCTCCGCGCCGCCTCGCCGCGTGGCGCGGCGGCGCGCGGCGCCCCGTTCTCGCGCCGACTGAATCAAGCAGATCGCGCCGCGCCGGCTCGCCCGCCGGGCTGCCGAGCGAGGCGCCGCGCGGCCCGCCGGGGCCGCGCGCGGAGCGGATTCAGCCCTCGAGCGCGCGGATCGAGACGCCGGCGGCCGCCAGGCGCTCCTTGATCTGCGCGACGGTGAATCTGCCGTAGTGGAGGATCGACGCGCACAGGACCGCGTCGGCGCCGGCCTCCAGCGCCTCGACGAGGTGGTCGAGCTCGCCGGCGCCGCCGGAGGCGATCACCGGGATCGTCACCGCCTCGGCAACCGCGCTGGTCAGCGGCAGGTCGTAGCCGTCGTTGCTGCCGTCGCGGTCCATGCTCGTGAGCAGGATCTCCCCCGCCCCGCGCTCGGCGCCCTCGCGCGCCCACGCGACCGCGTCGCGCCCGGTCGGCGTGCGGCCGCCCGCGACGTAGACCTCCCAGCCGGAGCCGTCCTCCCGTTGCTTCGCGTCGATCGCGAGCACGACGCACTGGGCGCCGAACTGCTCGGCCAGCTCGTCGATCAGCTGCGGGCGCTTGACCGCGGCCGAGTTGACGGCGACCTTGTCGGCGCCGGCGTCGAGCACCGCCTGCGCGTCGGCGACCGAGCGGATCCCGCCGCCGATCGTGAACGGGATGAAGACGTTGTCGGCCGTGCGGCGCGCCAGCTCGACGACCGTCTCGCGCTGCGAGGAGGTCGCGGTGATGTCGAGGAAGACGAGCTCGTCGGCGCCCGCGGCGTCATAGCGCTCTGCCAGCTCGATCGGATCGCCGGCATCTCTCAGGCCGACGAAGTTCGTGCCCTTCACGACGCGGCCGGCGTCGACGTCGAGGCAGGGGATGACGCGCTTGGCGTGCATCGCCGCCCCTCAGCCCCTCGCCGGCGGCTTCAGCGCGCCGAGCGCCTCGGCGACGGTGAACTTCCGCTCGTACAGCGCCTTGCCGACGATCACGCCGTTGAGGTTGACCTGGCGCAGCCCGGCGAGCGCCGCGAGGTGGTCGAGCGTGCCGATCCCGCCGGAGTAGATGAAGCTGCCTCTGACCGACTCGGCGATCCGGCGGACCTCGTCGACGTCGGGGCCGGTCAGCATGCCGTCGCGCTCGATGTTCGAGTAGACGAGCTTCTTCACGCCGCGGCGTTGGAGATGCTCGATCACCGCGGTCGCCTCCATCTCGGTCTGCTCCTTCCAGCCGGAGCTGGCGACCTTGCCGCCGCGCACGTCGACGGAGACGACGACCCGCTCGCCGTAGGCGGCGACGACGTCGTCGAGGAAGTCGACGTCGGTGAAGGCGGCGGTGCCAAGGATCACCCGCTCGGCGCCGGCGGCGACGGCGGCGTCGACCGACGCGCGCGAGCGCAGGCCGCCGCCGAACTCGACCGGGACGCCCAGCTCGCCGGCGATCCGCTCGAGGTGGTGGAGGTTGGCCGGTCTGCCGTCGCGGGCGCCGTCGAGGTCGACGACGTGGAGCCATCTGGCGCCGCCCTCGACCCAGGCGCGCGCGGCGCTCAACGGGTCGGCGTCGTAGACGGTCTCGTCGCCGAAGTCGCCCTGTCTGAGGCGGACGGCGCTGCCGCCGCGGATGTCGATTGCGGGGTAGAGGATCATGCGGCGCGGGTGGTGTCGTGGGAGGACGGGTCGGCGGCGCCTTCGCAGGCGGCGCTGAAGCTCTGGAGCAGCCGCAGGCCGAGCCGCGACGACTTCTCCGGGTGGAACTGGACGCCGTAGACGTTGCCGCGCGCGACGGCGCTGACGAAGCGCTCGCCGTACTCGGCGGTGCCGAGCGCGTCGCCCGCGTCGGACGGCTCGACCACGAACGAGTGGACGTGGTAGAAGGCGACCTCCTGCGGCAGCCCGGCGTTGAGGCGCGTGGCGTGCTCGAAGCGGACGACGTTCCAGCCGATGTGCGGGACGCGCTGGCCGCGCGCGTCGAGCGGGCGGACGTGGCCGCCGAGCAGCCCCAGGCCCTCGGCCGGCTCGACCTCGACCGAGCGCTCGAACAGCAGCTGCATGCCGAGGCAGATCCCGAGCACCGGGACGCCGGCGGCGGCGCGCTCGCGCACCAGCTCGTCGAGCCCCAGCTCGCGCAGGTTGCGCATCGCGCGCGGGAAGGCGCCGACGCCGGGGACGACGACGCCGTCGGCGGCGCGCGCGGCGTCGTGGTCGCGCGTGATCAGCGGCCGCGCGCCGACCTGCTCGAACGCCTTCTCGACCGAGCGGCGGTTGCCCATCCCGTAGTCGAGGATGGCGATCTTGGGCGACGCCGCGGCCTGCGGCCTTGCATCGCCTTGGAGGAACTCGCCCGGGGAGCTCGCTCTTCCGGTCTGCGGCGTTCCGGTCACGCTGTGAGCGTCCCCTTGGTGGAGGGCACGCCGGTCTCGGTCGGATCGATCGCGACCGCGGCGCGCAGCGCGCGCGCGAACGCCTTGAAGAGCGCCTCGACGATGTGGTGGACGTTGGTGCCGGCCTCGACCGTCAGGTGCAGCGCCATTCTCGCGTTGCCGGCGACCGCACGGAAGAACTCCTCGGCCAGCTCGTGGTCGAAGTTGCCGATCGCGCCGGGCGGCAGCGAGACCTCCCAGGCGACGAAGGCGCGGCCGGAGATGTCGATCGCGCAGGAGGCGCGCGCCTCGTCCATCGGGACGGTCGCCGAGCCGTAGCGGAAGATCCCGCGGCGATCGCCGAGCGCGCGGTCGAGCGCCTGCCCGATGCAGATGCCGACGTCCTCGACCGTGTGGTGGGCGCCGGTCTCCAGGTCGCCCCTCGCGTCGACGGTCAGGTCGAGCCGGCCGTGGCGCGCGAGCAGGTCGAGCATGTGGTCGAAGAAGCCGACGCCGGTCGTGCGCTCGCCCTCGCCCGTGCCCTCCAGGTCGAGCGTCAGGCGGATGTCGGTCTCGCCGGTCTTGCGGTCGATCGTCGCGGTGCGGTCGCTCATGACGGTGGATTCTCCCTCAACGGCGGATTCCGAGCCCCTTGACGGGGCACCCGCGCCTCCATCGACTGCGCGTGGATCTCGAAGCCCTCGGCGCGCGCGATCGCGACGCCGGCGGGCGCGAGCGTCGCCGCGGCCGCGTCGGGGATCCGCACCTCCGCCATGCGGCGGCGGAAGTGGCGGGCCGAGAGGCCGGAGGCGAAGCGGGCGGCGCCGTCGGTCGGCAGCGTGTGGTTGGAGCCGGCGACGTAGTCGCCGAAGGCGGTCGCGCCGGTGCTGCCGACGAACAGGCAGCCGGCGTTGCGGACCCGCGGCGCGAGCGCCTCGGCGCCGGGGCCGATCAGCTCGAGGTGCTCGGGCGCGAAGGCGTTCGCGAGCGCGAGCGCGTCGTCGAGGTCGGCGGTCTGCACGAGCGCACCGGCACCGGGCTCATCGACCCGCGCCAGCCCGTCCGACAGGGCGTCGAGCGCGGTGGCGTCCGGCGAGACCGCGATCACGAGGCTGTCGGCGCCGTGCTCGGCCTGGGCGCGGAGGTCGAGCGCGGCGAGCCGCACGTCGGCGCCGTGGTCGAGCACGACCAGCACGTCGCTGGGCCCGGCGAAGCCGTCGATCCCGACGAGGCCGGCGGCCGAGACCTGGCGCTTGGCCTCCTGGACCCACAGCGAGCCGGGGCCGACGATCACGTCGACCGGCGCGACCGTCTCGGTGCCGAAGGCGAGCGCCGCGACCGCCTGCGCCCCGCCCATCCGGAAGACCTCACTCGCGCCGGCCAGCTCGGCCGCCGCCAGGATCGCCGGGTGGACGTCGCCGTCGTGCCCGGGCGGCGCGCACAGCACGACCTCCTCGACGCCGGCCGCCACCGCCGTCACGACGCCCATCAGCACCGTGCTCGGGTACGGGGCGCGGCCGCCGGGGACGTAGACGGCGGCGCGGCGGACCGGGACCTCGCGCAGGCGGACCGTCTGGCCGTGGCCGAGCGTCGCCTCGCGCTCGTCGTCGACGCCGAGCGCGGCGACGACGCCGATGTTCTGCGCGGCGACCTCGAGTCCGGCGCGGACCTGCGGGTCGAGGCCGGCGAGCGCCGCCTCCAGCTCGTCGAAGTCGACGCGCAGCGGCTTCGGCTCGGCGCCGCCGGTGTCGTGGCGGCGCGTCAGCTCGACGACTGCCGCGTCGCCGCGCTCGCGCACGTCGGCGAGGATCGCGGCGACCGGCTCGGCGACCGAGGCGCCGGCGGGCACGAGCGCACGCAGCTCCGCGGCGAGCGCCGCGGCGCCCTGCGCACTGGCGAGCGTGCGGCGCTCAAGCCGCACGCAGCCGCTCCAGCAGGTCGTCGATCGCGGCCGCCTTCAGCTTGTGGGCGACCGGGTTGGCGATCAGCCGCGCGGTCGAGACGACGATCTCCTCGCGCACGACGAGGCCGTTCTCGCGCAGCGTCGTGCCGGTCGCGGTCAGGTCGACGATCGCGTCGACCATCCCGGTCAGCGGCGCCAGCTCGACCGAGCCCTTCACCTCGACGATCTCGGCCTGGCGGCCGGTGCGCTCGAAGTGGGCCATCGCGATCTTGCGGTACTTGGTGGCGACGCGCATCACGCCGAGGCGGCGCAGCGCCTCGGCGGCGGGGTCGTCGCCGGCGACGGAGGCGAGCACCATCACGCAGCGGCCGAAGCCGAGGTCGAGCAGCTCGTAGACCTCGCGCTCGGACTGCTCCATCAGCACGTCCTTGCCGGTGATGCCGATGTCGGCGGCGCCGGCCTCGACGTAGGTCGGCACGTCGGAGGGCCGCATCGTGACGATGCCGACCTCCTCGAACAGCAGCTTGCGGTCGTTGGCGCGGACCTCGCTGGTGTCGATCCCGATCGTGTCGAGCAGGTCGAGCGCCTCGCGCATCAGCGCCCCACGCGGCACGGCGATCGTCAGCCTCTCCTGCAGCGCGCTCACGCCCGCGCCTCCTCGCCGGAAGAACGAACCCCCGGGCCAGAAGTGCGTTCCCTTCCGTCGGAAGAACGAGCCTCCGGGCGAGTTCTTCCAAGGGAATCCGAGCCGCCAGGCGAGGATTCCCCGGCCAGCGCGATGTGCAGCCGCTCGACGGTCAGCGCCCAGCCGACGGCCGGCAGCGGGCGGCCGAAGCGGCCGAGCAGGTCGTCGTAGCGGCCGCCGCCGCCGAGCGTGACGCCCAGCGTCGGGTCGTAGACCTCGAAGATAGCGCCGCTGTAGTAGTCGAGCTTGCGCACGAGGCCGAGGTCGAAGATCACCCGCTCGGCGACGCGCGGCTCCAGCAGCGCGTGGACCGAGCGCAGCCCCTCGGCCGCCGCGTGGCCGGCGCCGTCGAGCCGTGCGAGCACCTCCGGCCCGCCGCGCAGCTGCGGGATCCGCTTCAGCCGCTCGATCGCCGCGGCGTCGTCGAGCCGCAGCTCGTCGATCTCGCGCTCGAGGCCGACGAAGTCGCGCGTGACCAGCTCGTTGAGGATCCGCGCGCGCGGCTCACCCTCGATGCCGCTCGCGTCGAGCAGCTGCTGGTAGAGCGCCACGTCGCCGAGGCCGATCCGGTACCGCTTCAGCCCGACGGCGTCGAGCGTGTCGCAGAGGACGGTCAGCGCCTCGGCGGTGCCCTCCGGCGCCGGCGCGCCGATCAGCTCGATCCCGGCCTGCAGGAACTCGCGCGACTGGCCGCGCTGCGGCCGCACGCCGCGGTAGGCGTGCGCGACGTAGCAGAGGCGCAGCGGCGGCTCGGCGGTCGCGAAGCGGGTCGCGACGAGGCGCGCGATCGGCACCGTCATGTCCGAGCGCAGCGTCAGCACGGCGCCCTGCTCGTCGAACAGCCGGTAGGCCGGCAGCGCGCCGCCGACGCCGCCGATCGCGAGCGTGTCCTCGTACTCGAGCGCGGGCGTCGAGACCTCGCCGTAGCCGGCCGCGTCGAAGACGCCGTGCGCGGCCGCGAGGATCGCGCGCAGCTCTCGCATCTCGTCGGGCAGCACGTCGCGCGTGCCGCTGGGGATCGGGTGGATCACGGGACCCTCCCTCAGTGGGCGTGGATGCGCTCGCTGTCCTCGACGCGCTCGATGCGCGCGCCGAGCGCGCGCAGGCGCTCGTCGATCCGCTCGTAGCCGCGGTCGATCTGGCGGATGTTGCCGATCTCCGTCGTGCCCTCGGCGCAGAGGGCGGCGATCAGCATCGCCATGCCGGCGCGGATGTCCGGCGACTCGACCCGCTCGCCGCGCAGGCGGCGCTGCCCGACGACCAGCGCCCGGTGCGGGTCGCAGATCGTGATCGCGGCGCCCATCAGCTGCAGCTTGTCGGTGAAGAAGAGCCGGTTCTCGAACATCTTCTCGTGGATGATGACCGAGCCCTCAGACTGCGTCGCCAGTGCGAGCGCGATCGAGGTCAGGTCGGCGGGGAAGGCCGGCCACGGCCCGTCCTCGACCTTCGGCTGGTAGCCGCCGGCGTCGTTGGTGATGACGAGCTTCTGACCGCCGGGGACGAACATGTCGTTGCCGCGCATCTCGGTCTCGAGGCCGAGGCGGGCGAAGACGAGGCGGATCATCCGCAGGTCCTCGGGATAGGTGTCCTTGATCAGCAGCTCGCCGCCGGTCACGCCGGCGAGCGCCATGAAGGAGCCGATCTCGATGTGGTCGGGGCCGACGCTGTGGTCGCAGCCGCGGAGCCGATCGACGCCGTGGACGGTCATCACGTTGGAGCCGATGCCGTCGATCGCGGCACCCATCTTCACGAGCATGCGCGCGAGGTCCTGGACGTGCGGCTCGGAGGCGGCGTTGCGGATCACCGTCGCGCCGGGCGTCAGCGCGGCCGCCATCAGGGCGTTCTCGGTCGCCATGACAGACGGCTCGTCCATCAGGAAGTCGCAGGCCGTGAGGCCGCGCGGCGCGGTCAGCAGGATGTCGCGGTCGTGCTCGATCGTCGCGCCGAGCGCCCGGAAGGCGTCGAGGTGCGGGTCGAGCCGGCGGCGGCCGATCACGTCGCCGCCGGGCGGCGGCATCAGCGCGCGGCCGAAGCGGGCGAGCAGCGGGCCGGCGAGCAGGAACGACGCGCGAATCCGCTCCGACAGCCTGCGGTCGAGGTCGGTCTTGCCGACGCCGTCGGCGCGGATCGCGACGACGTTGTCGTCGACCCAGTCGGCGCGCGCCCCGAGGTCGGCGATCAGCTCGATCTGGGCCTGCACGTCGCTGATGCGCGGCACGTTGCGGACGATGACCTCGTCGTCCGTGAGCAACGCGGCGGCCAGGATCGGCAGCGCGCCGTTCTTGTTGCCCGCGGGCACGAACGTTCCGGACAGCGGCACGCCGCCTTGTATGACGAACTTATCCATGAGAGGGGGATGGCGACGCCGGCCCCGCAGGTCGGTCACACGGATTGCGTCGGGGCCGGAGTGCTGAGCTAGGGTAACAGCCATGCCAGGGGGGATTTCGCGCGACGAGGCATGGACCCTCCTCTGCGAGTGGACCGAATCGCCGTCGCTGCGGCGTCACATGCTCGCGGTGGAAGCAGCGATGCGAGCGTATGCGCGCCAACTTGGCGGCGACGAAGAATTGTGGGGCATCACCGGCCTGCTTCACGATCTCGACTACGAGCGGCATCCGTCGCTGACCGACGGCCACCCGCGGGTCGCGATGGCGGAGCTGTCGCGTCGCGGCTATCCGGATGAGATGATTCGAGCAATCGGATCGCACGCGGACGAGATGGAGCTGTCGCGCGATTCGGAGCTGGAGCGGGCGCTGTACGCCGTCGACGAGCTCTGCGGGTTCGTCCTCGCGTGCGCGTACGTCCGACCCAAGGGCCTGCGTGGCATGACGCCGAAGTCGGTCAAGAAGAAGATGAAGACAGCGAGCTTCGCGGCGGCGATCGACCGCGATCACCTCCGCCGCGGCGCCGCCGATCTCGGCGTCGACTTCGACGAGCACGTCGCGTTCGTGATCGCGGCGCTGGCCGAGCGCGAGGACGTGCTGCTCGACCGCGGCGACGCCGACGGCCCGGCGTCGACACCGCCCTCCGGCCCCTCCGACGCCCCGTCGCAACGCCCCGACACGGCTGCCTGATGCTCGGCGCCTACCGCGTGCTCGTGCGCCCGCCCGGGGCGACGCGCCTGATCGTCTCGCTGCTGATCGGCCGCATCCCGATCGGGATCTTCTCGCTCGCGATCGTGCTGCTCGTGAGAGCCGAGACCGGGTCGTTCGCGCAGGCCGGCGCCACCAGCGCCGCGTGGGCGATCGGCGCCGGGGTGCTGGCGCCGATCCAGGGACGGCTGGTCGACCGCTTCGGCCAGCCGGCGGTGCTGATCCCGTCGACGATCGCGAACGCGCTCGCCGTCATCGGCGTGCTGCTGTGCGCCCGCCACGGCGCGCCGACCTGGGCGCTGGCGGCGTTCGCGTTCCTCGGCGGGGCGGCGCTGCCGCCGCTCGGCGCGTGCATGCGGTCGGTGTGGGCGAGGGTCTTCGAGCACGACACCGACGCCCGCAACACGGCCTACACGTTCGAGGGCATCGTGTCGGAGTTCTTCTTCATCATCGGCCCGATCATCGTGACGGTGCTGATCGCGCTGAGCTCGACGAGCATGGCGCTGATCGTCGCGATCGCGCTGAGCCTGATCGGCACGCTCGGCTTCGCGACCGGCTCGCTGTCGCGCGAGTGGCGCAGCGAGACGATCGAGCGCAGCGCCGCCGGTGCGCTCGGCTCGCCGGGGATGCGGACGCTGATGCTGGCGATCGTGCCGACCGGGATCTCGTTCGGCGCGATCGAGGTCGCGATGCCGGCGTTCGCCGTCGCGCACGGCGAGAAGGCCGAGATCGCCGGCATCCTGCTGTCGGTGATGGCCGTCTCGAGCGTCCTCGGCGGCATCTGGTACGGCGCCCGGACGTGGTCGAGCCCGGTCGTGGAGCGGTTCATCGTGCTGCACGTCGTGCTGGCGGTCGGCACGCTGCCGCTGCTGCTCGCCGACTCGATCCCGATGATGGCGGTGATGATCGCGATCGCCGGCCTCGCGCTCGCGCCGTCGGCCGCGGCGGCCTACCTGCTGATCGACCACGTCGCCCCGCCCGGCACGACGACCGAGGCGACGACCTGGATGATGACCGCCAACGTCGCCGGCGCCGCCGCCGGCGCCGCGCTCGCGGGCGTGATCGTCGAGGTCGCCGACGTCCGCTGGGCGCTCGTGCTCGCCTGCGCCGGCCCCGTCGTCGGCGCGATCGTCTCGATCGCCCTCCGCGCCACCCTCAAGCCCCCGGCCGCCCGCCCCGCCGTGGGCGCCACCGCCAGTCGCTCCAGCGCCGGCGACAGCTGACCGCTCGCCCGCAGCCGCGCCGCCCCACCGCCCGCCGACTGCGCCCGAGCGCCCGCCGCCTCGCCCCCGCCGTCCCCAACGCGCGCCGCCCCGCCCCCAACCGCCACCGCCCCGACACGCGACCGCCCCACGCCCTACCGCCCGCCGACCCCAACGCGCGCCCCTCCGCCCCTACCGCCACCGCCCGCCGGCCGCCGCCCAGGCGCGCAGGTGGTCGGTCGTGCAGAACGCGTCGGCGATCCGGTACTCGCCTCGATGCCGCACCGCGAGCACGCGCGTGTCGTCGACCGCGGCGCCGCAGTGCGCGCACTCGCTCAGCGCCGGCTCCTCGCGCGGCTGCTCGCGCAGCGTCCCGGCTTCCCAGTGGGGCCCCTGGATCGCCCACGGGACGACGTGCTCGAGGCGGCAGAAGACGGCGAGCCGCTCGCCGGCCTGCTCGGCGACGCGATACCCCTCGTCGCCGCCGACCTCGACGCCGCACCATGTGCATCTCTCCGCGTTCATGCCCGGGCACCCTAGCGCCGCCCGCCGCCGGGCCCCCGACCACCCCGTAGCAGCCGATCGCACCGGGGTCGCCGACAGGTTTCCGGTGCGGACCCTTGGGCTATCGTCACCGGCGTGCCTGAGCCGCTGAAGATCACCATCCTCGAGGGCGACGAGACCGGCCAGGAGCTGCTTGAGCAGGCCGTCCGCGTGCTCGACCCCGAAGTCACGGGCCTCCCGCTGGAGCTGGAGCGCTTCGACCTCTCGCTGGAGAACCGCCGCGCGACCGACAACGCGGTCGTGCACGAGGCCGCCGTCGCGATGCGCGCGAGCGGCTTCGGCATCAAGGCCGCGACGATCACCCCCGAGGGCGCCGACGACGTCGGCTCGCCCAACCGCATCCTCCGCGAGGAGGTCGACGGGAAGGTGATCATCCGCACCGGTCGCCGGATCCCGGGCGTGACGCCGATCGCCGGCGTCCACTATCCGATCTCGATCGTGCGGATGGCGATCGAGGACGCCTACGGCGCCAAGCAGTGGCGCGAGGGCGACGCCGGCGCCGCCGACGAGGTCGCCTACCGCACCGAGCACGTCACCCGCTCGACCTGCCGCGCCGTCTCCGAGTACGCCTTCCGCGCCGCGCGCGCGATGCAGGCGCGCGTCTACGGCGGCCCGAAGTGGACCGTCTCCCCCGTCTACGAGGGGATGCTGAAGGAGGAGATGGACGCGGCCGCGGCGCGCCACGGCGACGTCCAGTACGAGCCGGTGCTGATCGACGCGACCTACGCCGGTCTCGTCGGCGGTGCCGCCGACCAGCCGCTCGTCGTCCCGGCGCTCAACCGCGACGGCGACTGCCTGTCGGATCTCGTGCTGCCGATGTTCGGCTCGATCGCCGGCGCCGAGTCGGTCCTGCTCTCCTTCGACGAGAACTACGAGACGCAGGTCGCGATGGCCGAGGCGCCCCACGGCACCGCCCCGGCGCTGAGAGGCAAGGACGTCGCCAACCCGATGGCGATGCTGCTCGCCGGCGGCGCCGTGCTGCGCCACGCGGCCGAGCGCGGCCATCGCGGCGCCGAGCGCGCCTCCCGTGCGATCTACGAGTCGGTGCTCGAGGCGATCGCCGGCGGCATCAAGACCCCGGACCTCGGCGGCCATGCCGGCACGACCGAGTTCACCGATGCCGTCATCGAACGGATCCGCACCAAGATCGAGGTCTGGTCGACGCTCAGCACCAGCTGAGCGTCCACCGCCCCCATCCCGGGCGGGGCAACCCCACCGGCCCGCCCGTCTGGCCCCTGCAGCCCGGCCCGCACGCCTGCCCCTCCAGCCCGGCCCGCGCCAGCCGCCCCGCCGCCCGGCCCGCGCCGGCCGCCCCGCCGCCCGGCCCGCACCAGCCGCCCCGCCCGCACCAGCCGCCCCGCCGCCCCGCCCGCGCCAGCCGCCCCGCCGCCCGGCCCGCGCCAGCCGCCCCGCCCGCACCAGCCGCCCCGCGGCCCCGCCCGCGCCAGCCGCCCCGCCGCCCGGCCCGCACCGGACACGCGCGCGTCTCGTCCACCTGCTCGCCGCTCGCACCGGTACGCCGCGACGCCAGGCCGCTTGCGACCGCGCCGTCCGCGCAAGCCCCTTCCGCAGAGCGTCCCGCCGCTCGGGCACCGCCGGCGGCGACCCACCCCTCGCCGAGCATCCACCCCATCGCACGGCGGCCCCTCTCTCGCGATGGCCAACGGTCCCGTATCCCGGCTGGCCCCTGACCGGCGCGGCCGGGAACCGGCACGACCGCCACGCGGGTGGGCGCCCGGGGCGCTGACGGGATCACCTCGGCCGAACGTGCGCTCGCATCCCCTGCAACATCTCTTGCACGTCAATGCACGATCTCTGCCCGTGAACATTGGGCTTTTCGGACTTCAGCCCAGCCGCAGCGACCGCCGACGCGATTCCATCCGAGACACGTTCTACCTTCACGAACACATGTTCTCTTCGCGCACTCCAAGACTGCTGGCCGCGGCGCTGCTGGACCTCGCCGAGGCCGTGCTTCGCCCGGTCGACGTCGACGAGGCGACCGGCTCCGGCGGCAGCGACGTCGGCCGCCACCCCGCGAACCCCGAGCCCGCACGGATCGCCGGCGGCGACCTCTACGCCGAGCTTGCTGCCGCACCGCTGCTCGAGCCGCATCGGCCGCATCGTCCGCGCCGTCTCCGTGAGACCCGGGCCCGCCGCGCCGGCACGGTCTCTCCGATCCCGGCGCCATGCACGACGCCCCTCGCGGACACACGCCGTGCGCGGACCTCGCGCACCACAGCGCCGTCGTCACCGCTCACCTGAAGCCCCCGGCGTTCGGCCCCGAACAGCCGACCCTGAGCATCGCTCCCCGTGCTGTAGGCACCGCACCAGCGGCATGCGCGCTCACGACTGAGAGCTCAGCGTCCCTGCTCATCGCACATCGGCGTAAGCGTCTGAGATGCGTCACCGACCCGGCGCCCGAGCACCGCGAGGGGCGTGCGCCTTCGAGGCGGCCGCACCAGCAACGCGCCTGCGCCATCGAGGCGGCCGCATCACCAACGCAGCGCCGTCACCAACGCGCCAGCGCCACGCGCAGGCCCATCGGCAACGCAGCGCCGTCATCAACGCGCCAGCGCCACCGACGCCGGCGCATCACCAACGCCACGCCGTCGCCGTCGCGCGCACCATCAAGACGGACGCATCGCCAACGCAGCGGCTCGGCGCCGCGCCTACCTGTGGAGGACGCGGCTTGGTCCCGCACGAGGGGCGATCGCCGGCGAGCCGCTGATCGGCAGGCGCAGCTCACCGACGCCGGGCACCCGTCCCGCCAACGAAAAAAAGCCCCAGCCGCTAGAAGCGGCTGGGGCTCAATCAAGAACCGGCGGCGTCCTACTCTCCCAGGCCCTTTCGGGCCAAGTACCATCGGCGCTGAGAGGCTTAACGGCTCTGTTCGGAATGGGAAGAGGTGTTTCCCTCTCGCTATAGCCACCGGAAACATTGCGAGACCACGCGGATTCGCGCTCGTCCTCCGTCGAAGCGGAGAGAACGCGGCCTCCACGGGCCTTCAAAACTGCACAGCGCCACTGAGACGGGTATCAAAATCCGTCAAGCCCTCGAACAATTAGTACCAGTCTCCTACAAGCATTGCTGCTCTTCCAGATCTGGCCTATCAACCTGGTGGTCTTCCAGGGTTCTTACTCCCTCAAGGGGATGGGAGAGCTCATCTTGAGGCCGGCTTCCCGCTTAGATGCCTTCAGCGGTTATCCGATCCGCACGTAGCTAACCTGCGATGCCCTTGGCAGGACAACAGATACACCAGAGGTGCGTTCATCCCGGTCCTCTCGTACTAGGGACAAATCCTCTCAACTCTCCAACGCCCACGGCAGATAGGGACCGAACTGTCTCACGACGTTCTGAACCCAGCTCGCGTACCGCTTTAATGGGCGAACAGCCCAACCCTTGGGACCAACTTCAGCCCCAGGATGCGACGAGCCGACATCGAGGTGCCAAACCGAGCCGTCGATGTGGACTCTTGGGCTCGATAAGCCTGTTATCCCCGGAGTACCTTTTATCCGTTGAGCGACGGCACTTCCACTTGCTACCGCCGGATCACTAAGACCTGCTTTCGCACCTGCTCGACCTGTCGGTCTCGCAGTCAAGCTCCCTTGCTGCCTTTGCACTCTTCGCACGATTTCCAACCGTACTGAGGGAACCTTTGTACGCCTCCGTTACATTTTGGGAGGCGACCGCCCCAGTCAAACTACCCGCCTGGCACTGTTCACCGCCCGGATTCACGGCGCGGTGTTAGAAACCCAATACATCAAGGGTGGTATCTCAAGGTTGGCTCCACGCCAGCCGCAGCCAGCGCTTCCAAGCCTCCCACCTATCCTGAGCGAAATGCACCGAATTCCAATACCAGGGTGTAGTAAAGGTTCACGGGGTCTTTCCGTCTAGCCGCGGGTACCCGGCATCTTCACCGAGACTGCAATTTCACCGAGCCCCTCGTTGAGACAGCGTCCAAGTCGTTACGCCATTCGTGCAGGTCGGAACTTACCCGACAAGGAATTTCGCTACCTTAGGACCGTTATAGTTACGGCCGCCGTTTACCGGGGCTTAGCTTCGGTGCTTCGGGCGAACCCTAACACCTCCACGTAACCTTCCGGCACCGGGCAGGCGTCAGCCCCTATACGTCGTCTTTCGACTTAGCAGAGACCTGTGTTTTTGGTAAACAGTCGCTTGGACCTATTCACTGCGGCCCCCTCGGGCTCCGGTCGCGAAGACCATCACCCTACTAGGGCGCCCCTTATCCCGAAGTTACGGGGCGATTTTGCCGAGTTCCTTAACGAGGGTTATCTCGATCACCTTAGTATTCTCTACTTGCCCACCTGTGTCGGTTTTGGTACGGGCACGTGTGTTCTCCCTAGAGGCTTTTCTCGGAGGCATGGCGTAAGGGACTCGCCGGCTCGAAGCCAGCTGGCATCGCACCTCAGGTTATGCGGACCCGCATTTCACTAGGTCCACCCCTACATGCTTACCCCAGGACGACCATCGCCTGGGTTCCCGTAGCCTTCCCCGTCCCCCCATCGGTCAAGCGAACACGACGTGGTACAGGAATATCAACCTGTTAGCCATCGACTACGCCTTTCGGCCTCGCCTTAGGTCCCGACTAACCCTGAGCAGACGAACTTTACTCAGGAATCCTTGGGCAATCGGTGGAGGGGATTCTCACCCCTCTTTCGTTACTCATGCCGGCATTCTCACTTCCGAAGCCTCCACGGCTGGGTTACCCCGCCGCTTTACTGGCATCGGAACGCTCTCCTACCGCGTGATCGACCCGAAGGTCTCACACACCCGCAGCTTCGGTAGCTAGCTTAAGCCCCGTTACATTATCCGCGCTCGAACACTTGACCAGTGAGCTGTTACGCACTCTTTCAAGGGTGGCTGCCTCTAAGCCAACCTCCTGGTTGTCTATGCACTCGAACATCGTTTGCCACTTAGCTAGCATTTAGGGACCTTAGCTGGCGGTCTGGGCTGTTTCCCTCTTGACGCTGAAGTTTATCCCCCAGCAACTGACTCCCGGAGTAAACGTAATGGTCTTCGGAGTTTGCCTGAAGTTGGTAACCTGGTGGGGCCCCGCGTCCAAACAGTGCTCTACGGCCAATACGCAAATTTATCCGAGGCTATACCTAAATATATTTCGGAGAGAACCAGATATCACTGAGCTTGATTAGCCTTTCACTCCGACCCACAGGTCATCCGCCCAGTTTTTAACCTAGGTCGGTTCGGTCCTCCACGAGGTCTTACCCCCGCTTCAACCTGCCCATGGGTAGCTCGCTCAGTTTCGGGTCTACCGCCTACGACTCTGTCGCCCTGTTCGGACTCGCTTTCGCTACGGCTCCGCTCATCGCTTAACCTTGCCGCAGACGAGTAACTCGCCGGCTCGTTATGCAAAAAGCACGCGGTCACAGAACAAGTCTGCTCCCACCGCTTGTAGGCACGCGGTTTCAGGTACTATTTCACTCCCCTTCCGGGGTACTTTTCACCTTTCCCTCACGGTACTAGTCCGCTATCGGTCACCTAGGAGTACTTAGCCTTGGAGGGTGGTCCCCCCAGCTTCAGTCCGCGTTTCACGGGCGCGGACTTACTCAGGAACGCTTGACGGAAGGTCACGGAGTTTCGTCTACGGGACGGTTGCCCTCTTTGGTGAGCCGTTCCAGGCTCTTCGACTACTGCGTGACTTTGTAACTTCCGCCGGGGCAGCCACACCCCGGAACAAACGCCCTACAACCCCTGCTGCGCAACGCGTGGCCGCTTACACACAACAGGTTTGGGCTGGTCCCTTTTCGCTCGCCACTACTCAGGGAGTCTCGGTTGATTTACTTTCCTCGGGGTACTGAGATGTTTCACTTCCCCCGCTTGTCTCCCTCCCGGCTATGTGTTCACCGGGCGGTAACGTCGCATTACCGACGTTGGGTTTCCCCATTCGGAAATCCGCGGGTCAAAGGCTATTCAGCGCCTCACCGCGGCTTATCGCAGCCGTTCACGTCCTTCATCGACTCTAGGTGCCAAGGCATCCACCGTGTGCCCTTACTATCTTGACGGTGATCTTGATCAATCTTTACGAAATGATCGGTGATACCCGTTTCATTGGCTACTGTGCAGTTTTCAAGGTCCGTGGAGAGGCGTCGCTCCCGCTCTCCCTTCCGTGTCTCAGACAAGCGGAAGGACCGGCGGGAGCCGGTCTCTCAAAACTCAACAGCATGTATGCGGCTCCACCGAGCACTTGCTCGGCGTGCTGCACGACCAGGTCTCGGTCGACATTCGAGGTTCCGATCGACAAGCGATCGGACGGCTTCGTGAAAAGCCTTCCCTAGAAAGGAGGTGATCCAGCCGCAGCTTCCGCTACGGCTACCTTGTTACGACTTCACCCCAGTCACGAGCCCCACCTTCGACGGCTCCCTCCCTTGCGGGTTAGGCCACCGGCTTCGGGTGTTGCTCACTCCCGTGGTGTGACGGGCGGTGTGTACAAGGCCCGGGAACGTATTCACCGCGGCAATGCTGATCCGCGATTACTAGCAACTCCGCCTTCATGCAGGCGAGTTTCAGCCTGCAATCCGAACCGAGACGCGCTTTAAGGGATTCGCTCCACCTCGCGGTATCGCAGCCCTCTGTACGCGCCAATGTAGCACGTGTGTAGCCCTGGACATAAGGGGCATGATGACTTGACGTCATCCCCACCTTCCTCCGGTTTGTCACCGGCAGTCTCGCATGAGTCCCCAACTAAATGCTGGCAACATGCGACGGGGGTTGCGCTCGTTGCGGGACTTAACCCAACATCTCACGACACGAGCTGACGACAGCCATGCACCACCTGTGAACCTGCCCCGAAGGGAAGCCGTGTTTCCACGGCGGTCAGGCACATGTCAAGCCCAGGTAAGGTTCTTCGCGTTGCGTCGAATTAAACCACATGCTCCGCTGCTTGTGCGGGCCCCCGTCAATTCCTTTGAGTTTTAGCCTTGCGGCCGTACTCCCCAGGCGGGGCACTTAATGCGTTAGCGTCGGCACGGAGGGAGTCGACACCCCCCACACCTAGTGCCCATCGTTTACGGCGTGGACTACCAGGGTATCTAATCCTGTTTGCTCCCCACGCTTTCGCGTCTCAGCGTCAGTCACGTCCCAGCGAGCTGCCTTCGCCATTGGTGTTCCTCCTGATATCTGCGCATTTCACCGCTACACCAGGAATTCCACTCGCCTCTTCCGGACTCAAGCTCAGCAGTATCCACCGGCATTCCAGGGTTGAGCCCTGGACTTTCACAGCAGACTTACCGAACCGCCTACACGCGCTTTACGCCCAATGATTCCGGACAACGCTCGCCCCCTACGTATTACCGCGGCTGCTGGCACGTAGTTAGCCGGGGCTTCTTCTGAAGGTACCGTCACTCCGAATGGCTATTCACCACCGAAGCTTCGTCCCAACTGAAAGGAGTTTACAACCCGAAGGCCGTCTTCCTCCACGCGGCGTTGCTGCGTCACGCTTTCGCGCATTGCGCAAGATTCCCTACTGCTGCCTCCCGTAGGAGTCTGGGCCGTGTCTCAGTCCCAGTGTGGCTGATCGTCCTCTCAGACCAGCTACCCATCGGAGCCTTGGTGAGCCGTTACCTCACCAACAAGCTAATGGGCCGCGGGCCCATCCTGATGCGGTTAGCCGAAGCTACCTTTCCTCAGCGGCCTTGAGGCCGAAGAGCACATTTGGTATTAGCCCGAGTTTCCTCGGGTTGTCCCAATCATCAGGGCAGGTTACCCACGTGTTACTCACCCGTTCGCGGCTTTGCCCCAGGGCAAGCCCTGGTTCGTCGCTCCACTTGCATGTATTAGGCACGCCGCCAGCGTTCGTCCTGAGCCAGGATCAAACTCTCCGTGAAGAACTGCGTGTACTTCTCAGAGAGTGTCGCGATGCTCACACGAGGAGTTCCCATGTACACAATCGGGAGACTCGGAGCACCGGACGGGTAAATCAAATGACTCTGTGTGGCCGTATGATTGCCTCGCCACGCTGACGTAGACGAAGCAGGCCACTCGAAACCTGGACGCACCGATCTTCATGGGCCGAAGCCCAGTGGATCAGGTGCACATGCTGTTGAGTTTTCAAAGACCGCCGTGCCTCTCGGGAGGGGACTCCTCCGTCTGACACGCGCTGGGAGCTATCTGCTCTCAGAGCGGGGCGCGAAAGTATAGCGCACTCGGGCGCGGAGTGGAAGGATACTGCGCTTTCCACTCCCCGGTGCGACCTTTCGCTTGGTCCTTCCGGGCGGCCCGTCCTGCGCCGCGTCGAGAACTATACAGAGTCGATTTCGAGATGCGTTCTGGGGTGAAGAAATCGTCAAAAGTTCCCGTTCTGACGGGCTTTTCGGCCGGTCGAGCGGTGCTCTGACAGGCGTTTTCGGCCCGTTGGAGCGCCGTTTTGGCGCGTAGACGCTCTTTCTCGCCGGGGCGAAAATCTGGGATTTCCAGCTGTGGCGGGGAGAATCCGCCGGGAGAAATTTCTACTGGCGGCTTTCGGCGGGGTTCCGTCGCCTCCGGTCGGGTCGTGCAGGGCCACTCGCTCCGCGTGTCGCAGCGGCCACGCGCAGCTCGCGGCGCCGGTGATCGGACAGGTGCTGGCCGCAGGGCGCGCCGGCGCACGCGCGCGTACGCGCGCGAGGGGCGAGCGGCTCGATGCGGTCCCCCTCCCCGGGGTCGCCGCGCCGCACAAGCGAGGTGGCCGGTTGCCTGGCGGGCCGGGTCGCGGCCCGATCCCATCCGGGCGCAGCCGCAACGTTGGCGGTCGCCGCGCGGCGGGCGGCGGTCTCGGCGACTCCGCGTTCGGCGAAGTCGATGCGCGCGCGCACGCGCGGGGAGGCGTTCAGGCCAGCGGTCTGGCCGTCGCCGGGGGCGGTCTCCACTCGCATCTTGCCTCCGGAGACCGCCATCGCTCGCTCAGTCGCCCCGCAGCCGGGCGAATCGACGCTTGCCGAGCTGGAGGACCCGTCCGTCCAACTCGGATGCGGGCCGGTCGAGCGGCTCCGCCGCCAGCGGGGTCCCGTCGAGCTTCACCCCGCCCTGCTTCAACAGCCGCCGCGCCTCCGAGCTCGAGACACCGAAGGTGCTCGCAAGCAGGGCTGGCAGGTGGACGGCTCCGTCGCCGTTCGCCTCCAGCCGGGCATCGGGCATCTCCTCCGGTGGCCGGTGCTCGCGGTGGATGCGGTCGAACGCCTGCTCCGCCGCCTCCGCCGCGCGCTCGTCGTGGAAGCGGGCGACCAGCCTGCGGGCAAGCGCGCGCTTGGCGTCGCGGGGGTTGGCGTCCGGCGGCAGGGGCTCGCCGAGCAGGAGGTCGTACCAGCTGCCCATCGCCTCGTCAGGAAGGCGCAGCGTCTTGCCGTAGATCTCCTCGGCCGGCTCGGTCACGCCGATGTAGTTGCCGAACGACTTCGACATCTTCCGCTCGCCGTCGATCCCCGGCAGGATCGGCATCGTGAGGATCACCTGCTCCGGCTTCCCGTAGGCGCTCTGGATGTCGCGTCCCAGGAGCAGGTTGAACTTCTGGTCGGTGCCGCCGAGCTCGACGTCGGCGTCGACGGCGACCGAGTCGTAGCCCTGCAGCAGCGGGTAGAGCAGCTCCAGCAGCGAGATCGGCGCTCTCGCCGCGGTGCGCTTGACGAAGTCGTCGCGCTCCATGATCCGCGCGACCGTCGTCGAGCGCACGAGCCGGAAGAGGTCCTCGGTCGGCATCTCGAGCCACTCGCCGTTGCGGCGGACCTCGAGCCGATCGGGATCGAGGACCTTCATCGCCTGCTGCTGGAAGGTCCTGGCGTTGGCGTCGATCTGCTCGCCGGAGAGGATCGGCCGCGTCGAGGAGCGACCGCTCGGGTCCCCCACGCGCGCGGTGTAGTCGCCGATGATCAGCACGACCGTGTGCCCAAGGTCCTGGAACTCGCGCAGCTTCCCGAGCACGACGGTGAAGCCGAGATGGATGTCGGGCGCCGTCGGGTCGATCCCGAGCTTCGCGCGCAGCGGGCGTCGCTCACGCGCGGCCTCCTCCAGCTTGCGCTGCAGGCCGCCCGCCGGAAGCGAGTCGACCGCGTTGCGCGCGAGCCATCTGGCGGCCGCGGCCGGGCTGGAGGTCTCGGGAGCCATGCGACCCCAATGCTAGACTGCACGCCCCGGCGGGGCCTCGTCGCCATGGCCCGCCAAACCGGTGAGACGGCTCCGGCGGACACGGGGCCTCAGTCACCGGACGAAGGTATGAGCTTCGATGGGAACACACCCGCGCCGGGCCGTCGCCGCTTCAGGCTGACCGTTCCGCGTCGTCGCCGGCGCGAGGGAACGAAGCCGAAGATCAAGAAGCTCCGGCTGTTCTCGATCCTCGCCGGGCTCTCGCTGCTCGCGATGGTTTCGACCGTCTTCGGGATGATGATGGCGGTCGCCTCCGACCTGCCCGACCTCGAGAACGAGCAGCAGTACAAGGCGAACAACAAGAACAACTCGGTTCTGCTCGACTACCGCGGCCGCAAGCTCGGGATCATGCAGAACAACCAGAACGTCGTCCTCGTCAGCGACAACCAGATCGCGCCCGCGATGAAGCACGCGATCATCGCGATCGAGGACAAGCGCTTCTACCAGAACAGCGGCTTCGACGTGAAGGGCATCGCGCGCGCCGTCTGGGCCGACGTCACGAGAGGCGGCGCGGTCCAGGGCGCCTCGACGATCACGCAGCAGTTCGTCAAGAACGCGCTCGAGGCGCAGAACAGACGAACGCTGTTCCAGAAGCTCCGCGAGGCGGCGCTGGCGTACCACCTCACGCGCAAGTGGAGCAAGGAGAAGATCCTCACCGAGTATCTGAACCAGATCTACTTCGGCAACGGCGCCCACGGGATCGAGTCGGCCGCCCGCGTCTACTACGGCAAGCGCCACGGCTACGGCGAGGCCGGCGGGTGCGGCTCGACGAGAGCGAACATGTGCGCCTCGCAGCTGACCCCGCCCGAGGCGGCGATGATCGCCGCGGTCGTCGCCTCGCCGAGCATGTACGACCCGGTCAACAACCCGGACAACGCGCAGGCGCGGCGCGACCTCGTGCTCCGCTACATGCGCGACCAGGGGTACCTCACGCCCGCCGAGTACGAGGAGGGGCGCGAGGACCCGCTGCCGACGCAGGACGACCTGACGCCGCCGCAGGAGCCGACGGCGGCGCCGTACTTCACCAGCTGGGTCCGCCAGCAGGTCGTCGACCACTTCGACCCGTTCAGAGCGTTCAGCGGCGGGCTCGAGATCACGACCACGCTCGACCTCGACCTGCAGAGAGCGGCCGAGGACTCGATCCGCCAGCTGCTGCCGCCCGGCTCGGGCCTGCCCTCGGCGTCGCTCGTCGCGATCGACAACAAGACCGGCGAGGTCCGCGCGATGGTCGGCGGCGAGGACTACACGACCCGCCCGTTCAACCTCGCGACGCAGGGCCAGCGCCAGCCGGGCTCGACCTTCAAGCCGTTCACGCTCGTGGCGGCGCTCGAGAGCGGGATCTCGCCGGACAACGTCTACTCCTCTGCGCCGAAGGAGTTCCCCGTCCCGGGGACCGGCGGCAAGGAGGCGTTCGTCGTCAGAAACTACGGCGACTCGTACTCCGGCTCGTCGTCGCTGCGCAACGCGACGACCAACTCCGACAACGCCGTCTACGCCGAGGTCGGCATCCAGGTCGGGACGAAGAAGATCGCGCGCGTGGCGAGGAAGATGGGGATCCGCACACCGATCTCGACCAACCTCGCGATGACGCTCGGCGGCCTGAGAGAGGGTGTCACGCCGCTCGACATGGCCCACGCCTACCAGACCTTCGCGACCGGCGGGAAGCGCGTCTGGAACGACAAGCTCGGCGCGCCCAGACGCGGCCCGATCGGCATCCACATGGTCAGAGACGCCGACGGCAAGGTGATCGCCGACAACCGCAAGTCGCTCCAGGCCAAGCAGGTGATCTCGCCGGCCGCCGCGCAGACCTCCTCGGAGATCCTCCAGACGGTCGTCTCCTACGGCACCGGCACGAACGCGCAGATCGACGGCTTCGCGGCCGGCAAGACTGGCACGACAGAGAACTACGGCGACGCCTGGTTCGTCGGCTGGAACGAGCAGTTCACCGTCGCGGTCTGGGTCGGCTATCCCGACAGACTGGTCCCGATGCTGACGCAGTACGCCGGGGAGCCGGTCGCCGGCGGCACCTACCCGGCCCAGCTGTGGCACAACTTCATGGTCTCCGCGCAGGCGATCCTCGACCAGCGCAAGGCCGAGGCCCTGGCGCTGAAGGGCGACGACGGGGACGACGGCGAGGAGAGCGACGAGACCTCGACGACCGAGGCGCCGGAGCTCTACACCGCGCCCGCGCCCTCCGGCGACGGCGGCTACAGCGAGGGGACCAGCGGCGGCGGCACGGCCGCGGGCACCGACGGCGCGACGGGCGGGACGACCGGCGGAACCGGCGGCACCACCGGCGGGACCGGCGGCGGGGGCACGACCGGCGGCGACACCGGCGCGCCGGCCGGCGGCGGCGGGACGACGGGCGGCGACACCGGGGCCCCGGCCGGCGGCGGCGGCGGCACGACCGGCGGCGACACCGGCGCGGGCGCCGGCGGAGACACCGGTGGCGGCGGCACCACCGGCGGCGACACCGGCGCGCCGGCCGGCGGCGGCGGCACCACCGGCGGGGGCACCGGCGGCGCCGCCACGGGCGGCGGCGCGGCGGCGCCGACGCCGTAGCGACGGTTCTCCGCGGCCGCGGGCAGCGCGGCGCGGGCGGTGCTGGCGGGCAGCGCGGGGTGGGCGGCGGCAGTCGCACGCAGATGGCGCGGCGTGCGGTCGCCGGGCGCTGGCCGCCGCCCGCGAGCGACGGGCCGGCGTGCGGGTCGCTCAGCGCCGGCCGCGCGAGCGCGGCGACGGGCCGGCGTGCGGGTCGCTCAGCGCCGGCCGCGCGAGCGCCGCAACGGGCCGGCGTGCCGGTCGCTCAGCGCCGGCCGCGCGGGCGCGGGGACGGGCCGGCGTGCGGGTCGCTCAGCGCTGGCGGCGCAAGCACGGCGACGGGCCGGCGTGCCGGTCGTTCAGCGCTGGCGGCGGCCGCGCGGGCGCGGGGACGGGGCGGTGCGGCGGTCGTTCAGGCCCGGCGGCCAGGGCTTCGAGACGCTGCGGCTGCCGCGGGCGCAGAAGCGCCAGGGCAGCTCGGCGGCCTTCGTGATGCCGATCCGCGTCGAGGCGAGCAGCTCGACGCCCTCCCATGCGGGCGGTCGCGGCGCGATCGCGATCGGGCCGTCGACGAGATCGCTCTCGTTCAGCTCCAGCTCGACGCCGAGCGCCTGCGTCAGCTTGCCCGGCCCCGAGCAGAGATCCTCCGGGCGTGTCAGGCGGCGGCGATCGCGCATCAGCTCGACGCCCGCCAGCGGCTCGAGCGCGCGGATCAGCACGGCGGCCCCGACGCCCTCGTGCTCGCAGACCGCGTTGAGCAGCGCGTGGATGCCGTAGGAGCGGTAGACGTACGCGTGGCCCGGCGGGCCGAACAGCACGCGGGTGCGGGGCGTGAGCCCGACGTAGGCGTGGCAGGCCGGCTCGGAGTCGTGGTAGGCCTCGGTCTCGACGATCACGCCGGAGGTCTCGCCGTGGGTCACGACGCAGCCGACGAGGTCCCGCGCGACCTCGACGACCGGGCGGTCGTAGAAGGAGCGGGGCAGCGGCTCGGTGGCGACGGGTTCCATTGGGGCGCGGTTGCGAGCGGTCGGGCAGAGCGGCGCGGTGAGCGAGCGGTCGGGGCGGGACGGCTGGACAGCGGGGCCGCGGCGGGCGCCGCGGCCGCGGCGAGGCGTCAGGCCAGCAGGGCGCGGGCGCGGTCGAGCTGCTCGCGCACGCGGCGCTGGCTGGTGCCGCCCTCGGAGTCCTTCGACTCCAGCCAGCGGTCGCCGCCGAGCACCGCGTAGTACTCCTCGTCGAGCAGCGGCGACTGCGCGCGGATCTCCTCCAGCGTCAGCTGCGTCAGCGTGCGGCCGCTGTCGACCGCCTGCTTGACGAGGCCGGCGACGACCCCGTGGCACTCGCGGAACGGCAGCCCGCGGCGGACCAGCAGGTCGGCGACGTCGGTCGCGGCCGGGAACTCGTCGGAGGCCGCCTCGGCCATCCGCTCGCGGTCGAATCTGATCCCCTCGATCATGCCCGTCGCGGCGGCGAGGCAGAGCTCGAGCGTGTCGACCGCGTCGAAGAGATGCTCCTTGTCCTCCTGCATGTCCTTGTTGTAGGTCAGCGGGAGCGCGTGCATCACGCCCTGGAGCGCGACGAAGTGGCCGGCGATCCGCGGCGCCTTCGCGCGCAGCAGCTCGGCCGCGTCGGGGTTCTTCTTCTGCGGCATGATCGACGAGCCCGACGCCCACGCGTCGGAGACCTCGGCGAAGGCGAACTCGGAGCTCGACCACAGCACGATCTCGGCGCCGAGACGCGACAGGTGCGTGCCGCAGGTCGCCGCGGCGGCGAGGTAGTCGAGCACGAAGTCGCGGTTGGAGACGGCGTCGATCGAGTTCTCCGCGACGCCGGCGAAGCCGAGCTCGCGGGCGACCAGCTGCCGGTCGGTGTCGAAGTTGACCCCGGCCAGCGCGCCGGCGCCGAGCGGCAGTCTCGCCGTCGCCCGCTCGACCGCGGCGAACTTCTCCAGGTCGCGCGCCAGCATCCAGACGTATGCGAGCAGGTGGTGGCTGAGATAGACCGGCTGCGCCCGCTGGAGATGGGTGTAGCCCGGCATCTTCCAGTCGAGGTGGCGCTCTGCGGCGTCGACGAGGGCCCCCATCAGCGCCTTGATCGCCGTCTGCGCCGCCTGCGCGTGGGCGCGCGTGAACAGCGCCATGTCGGTGGCGACCTGGTCGTTGCGCGAGCGGGCGGTGTGCAGCTTGCCGCCGACGCTGCCGGCGAGCTGCGTGATCCGCCGCTCGATCGCCATGTGGATGTCCTCGTCGTCGGGCTCGAACGGGAAGCTCCCCTCCCGCAGCTCGCCTTCGACGGCGTCGAGCGCGCGCAGCAGCGCGTCGCGGTCGTCCTCGCCGATGATCCCCTGCGCCGCGAGCATCTTCGCGTGGGCGCGCGACAGGTCGACGTCGTAGGGCCCGAGGCGCCAGTCGAAGCCGATCGACGCGTTGAGCTGCTGGAAGACGGGGTGCTGAGGCTCGGAGAAGCGGGACATGGCCGGCGAGTCTACGCGCCCAGCACGGCGCGCAGCTCGCGGACGACGCGCGCGACCTGGCCCTCGGTCATCGCCGGGAAGAACGGCAGCGCGATCGAGCGGGCGGCGACGTCCTCGCAGATCGGGAACTGGCCCTCGCGGAAGCCGAACCGCTCGCGGTAGAAGCTCATCAGGTGGATCGCCGGCAGGTACGGCTTGCTCTGGATCCCCCTCGCCGCCAGCGCGCGGATCGTCGCGTCGCGGTCGACGCGGTGCGGCAGCTGGACGACGAAGACGAACCAGCCGCGGCGCTCACCGCCGCGGTCCTCGCACGGCAGCGTCAGGTCCTCGACGGGATCGGCCGCGAAGGCGGCGCGGTAGGCGTCGGCGACGCGGGCGCGGTCGGCGAGCATCGCGTCGAGCCGGCCAAGCTGGGCGATCCCGAGCGCGCAGGCGACGTCGGAGAGCCGGTAGTTGAAGCCGAGCCGATCGTGGTCGAGCCATCCCATGTCAGGCGCGCGGCCCTGGTTGCGCTCGGAGTCGATCCGGACCTTGTGGCGCTGGTCGCCGAGCGCGATCAGGCCGCCCTCGCCGGTCGTGATCTGCTTGTTGGCGTAGAAGCCGAAGACCGCCGGATGGCCGCGGCCGCCGACCGGGAGGCCGTCGGCGTGGAAGGCGCCGAGTGCCTCGCAGGCGTCCTCGACGATCGGCAGGCCGTGGGCCTCCAGCGCCGGGGTGTCGGCCGGGTAGCCGAAGATATGGACCGGCAGCAGCGCGCGGGTGCGCTCGGTGATCGCCGCCGCGGCGGCGTCGACGTCGAGGTTGAGCGTGACCGGGTCGATGTCGGCGAAGACCGGTGTCGCGCGCTCGTAGAGGATCGCGTTGGAGGAGGCGACGAACGACAGCGGGCTGGTCACGACCTCGTCGCCCTCCTCCACCCCGACGGCGCGCAGCGCGAGGTGGAGGCCCGCGGTGCCGGAGGAGACCGCCGCCGCGTGCTCGACGCCGAGCCGCGCGGCGAAGGCCTGCTCGAAGGCGGCGAGGCGCGGGCCGAGCGACAGCTGGCCGGAGCGCAGGACCTCGAGGACGAGCGCCTCCTCCTTGGGGCCGATGACGGGCTTGGCGAGCGGGATCGTCTCCGTCTCGACGGTCACGGGGCGGCGCTCTTCCCGGCGCCGGCGGCGCGCGCGGCTGCCGCCTGCTCCTCGCGCCCGTCCTGGACGGCGTACTCGAGCGAGTCGACCAGCGCGTACCAGGAGGCGGCGATCACGTTCTCCGAGACGCCGATCGAGCCCCACACCTCCTGGCCGTCGGAGGCGTCGAGCAGGACGCGGGTGACCGCCTCGGTCCCCTTCGTCTCGTCGAGGATGCGGACCTTGAAGTTGACGAGGCCGGTGTCGTCGAGATGCGGGTGGGTGTCGCTGAGGACGGCCCGCAGCGCGTTGTCGAGCGCGTGGACCGGGCCGTTGCCCTCGCCGGTGCGGACGTAGCGCTCGCCGTCGACCCAGATCTTGATCGTCGCCTCGGTCTCGACCTTGCCGTCGGCGCGCTGCTCGACGATCACGCGCCACGACTCGAGCGTGAACAGCGGCTCGTAGTCGCCGGCCTCCTTGCGCAGCAGCAGCTCGAAGGAGCCGTCGGCGGCCTCGAACTGGTAGCCGCGGTGCTCCAGCTCCTTGACCCGCTCGATCAGCCGGCGCGAGGCGGCGTCGTCGAGCGTGATGCCGGCCTCCTCGGCGCGCGCCTGCACCGTGCCCTTGCCGCCGAGCTCGGAGATCAGCAGCTCGCGACGGTTGCCGACCAGCGCCGGATCCATGTGCTCGAAGGTCGTCGCGTCGGCCATCACGCCCGCGACGTGCATGCCGCCCTTGTGCGCGAAGGCGTTCTTGCCGACGTACGGCGCGTCGGCGTTCGGCGTCCGGTTGAGCAGCTCGTCGAGGTAGTGAGAGGTCGCCGTCAGCGACGCCAGCTGCTCGTCGCTGATGCAGGCGTGGCCGAGCTTCAGCTGCAGGTTGGGGACGATCGAGACGAGGTTGGCGTTGCCGCAGCGCTCGCCGTAGCCGTTCATCGTCCCCTGCACGTGGGTCGCGCCGGCGCCGACCGCCGCGAGCGAGTTGGCGACGCCGACGCCGGCGTCGTCATGGCAGTGGATGCCGACCTGGACGCCGGTGCCCTCCAGATGGGCGACGACGTCGGCGACCGCGGTCGCGATCTGGCCGGGCAGGTGGGCGCCGTTGGTGTCGCACATGACGACCGTCTCGGCGCCGGCCTCGGCGGCCGTGCGCAGGCAGCGCAGCGCGTAGTCGCGGTCGGCGTGCCAGCCGTCGAAGCAGTGCTCGGCGTCGTAGACGACCCGCTTGCCCTCCGCGCGCAGGAAGGCGATCGACTCCTCGATCATCCGCAGGTTCTCGTCGCGGTCGACCTTCACGACCTTCTCCAGATGGAGGCTCCACGTCTTGCCGACGATCGTGCAGACCGGCGCGAACGAGTCGACCAGCACGCGCAGCGCCGGGTCGTCCTCGGCGCGCGCGTCGCGGCGGCGTGTCATCCCGAAGGCGGCGATCAGCGCGTGCTCGAAGCGCTCGCGCGAGAGCAGGTCGAACAGCTCCAGCTCCTTCGGGTTGGAGCTGGGGAAGCCGGCCTCGATCATGTGCACGCCGAGCGCGTCGAGTCTGTGCGCGACGCGCAGCTTCTCGGCGGCGGAGAGCGACATGCCCTCCCCCTGCATCCCGTCGCGGAGGGTCGTGTCGTACAGCTGGATCGTGGTCATCTCGTGCGTTCCATTCTCGTTCGGTGGGCGTTCGGTCGGCTGCGGCGACCGGCACGCGCGCGCACGCTGCGCGCGCTCAGCCGGCCGCGCCGGTAATTCGCCCGATGAACGAGTGGAAGGTCATGACCGCTCGGAGCAGTCTACGCGGTCTCCGCCGCGACCGGCACGATGTCGTTCCAGTGCAGGTAGCGCTCGTCGCGCGCATGGAGCGCGTCGTCGAAGATCTTCTGCAGCTTCCTCGTGACCGGGCCGGGCTCGCCGGCGCCGACGGGGCGGTCGTCTATCTCGCGGATCGGCGTCAGCTCGGCGGCCGTGCCGGTCATGAAGATCTCCTCCGCGAGGTAGAGCTCGGCGCGCGCGATGTTGCGCTCGACCAGCTCGAAGCCCTCGTCGCGGGCGATCTGCACGACCGAGCGGCGGTTGATCCCGTCGAGGATCCCGTTCGTCTCGCACGGCGTGATGATCTTGCCGTCGCGCACGAGGAAGAGGTTCTCGCCGGTCCCCTCGCAGACGAAGCCGTTGTCGTCGAGCAGGATCCCCTCCTCGTAGCCGGCCTTGTGGCTCTCGATCTTCGCCAGCACGCTGTTGAGGTACTGGCCGGAGGCCTTTGCGTGCGGGATCAGCGACTCGCCGCTGATCCGCCGCCAGCTGGAGACCTTGGCGCGCACGCCCTTCGTCTTGCCCTCGTCGCCGAGGTAGGCGCCCCACGACCAGGCGGCGATCGCCACCTCGACGGGGGCGTCGAGCGGGTTGAGGCCCATGACGCCCGTGCCGCGGAAGACGATCGGCCGGATGTAGCAGGCCGGCAGGCCGTTGCGCGCGATCAGCTCGTGCGTGGCGGCCTTGATCTGCTCGCGCGTGTACGGCACCGGCATGTAGTAGAGGTCGGCCGATCTGAACAGCCGCTCGACGTGGTCGTCGTTGCGGAAGATCGCCGTGCCCCGCTCCGTCTCATAGGCGCGGATGCCCTCGAAGACGCCGGTGCCGTAGTGCAGCGCGTGCGTGAGTACGTGGATCTTCGCGTCCTCCCAGGCGACGAGCTCCCCGTTCATCCAGATGAGGTCCGCTTGCTCCACGACTGCTCCTTACAGGTAGTTCAGCACGGCCGCGGCCGCGTCCGCCGTGTTGGCGTCTCCGCCCAGGTCGGCCGTCCGCAGGCCCTCGGCCAGCGCTCGATCGACCGCCGATTCTACCGCCGCCGCCTCGTCCTCCATCGCGAAGCCGTGACGCAGCAGCAGCGCCGCCGACAGGAACATCGCGAGCGGGTTGGCGATCCCCTTCCCGGCGATGTCGGGGGCCGAGCCGTGGACCGGCTCGAACAGGCCGGGGCCGTCGCCGCCGAGCGACGCGCTCGGCAGCAGGCCGATCGAGCCGGTCAGCATCGCCGACTCGTCGCTGAGGATGTCGCCGAACATGTTCTCGGTGACGATCACCTCGAACGCGGTCGGGTTGGAGATCAGCTGCATCGCCGCGTTGTCGACGAGCACGTGCTCCAGCTCGATGTGGCTGAACTCGTCGCGGTGGACGCGCAGGACGACTTCGCGCCAGAGGCGGGAGGACTCGAGCACGTTGGCCTTGTCGACGCTCGTCAGCTTCTTTCTGGCGGCCTTGAAGCCGGTGCGGACGATCCGCTCGATCTCCTCGACCGAGTAGATCATCGTGTCCCAGGCGACGTCGTCTCTGCGGCCGCGGTCGCCGAAGTACAAGCCGCCGGTCAGCTCGCGCACGACGAGCAGGTTGGTGCCGTCGATGATCTCGCGCTTCAGCGGGCTGGCGTCGTACAGCGCCGGCACCGGGCGGACCGGGCGCAGGTTGGCGTAGAGGCCGAGCGCCTTGCGCAGGCCGAGCAGGCCCTGCTCCGGGCGCGGCTTGGCCGGGTCGGTCGTGTCCCACTTCGGACCGCCGACGGCGGCCAGCAGGACGGCGTCGGCGCGCTGGCAGGCGGCCGTCACCTCGTCGGTGAGGGCGGTGCCGTGGGCGTCGATCGAGGCGCCGCCGAACAGATGCTCCTCGAAGGAGAAGTCGCCGAGCTTGTTCAGCAGCTCGACCGTCGGCGCGGTGATCTCCGGCCCGATGCCGTCACCGGGCAGGAGTGCGATGGTCTTCGTCATATCTGTGCCGGGCTCAGAGCGCCGTCGTGACGGGGCCGGAGCGCTCGCGCTGCTGCTCGTAGGCCGACAGCGCCTCGCCCTGCTGGAGCGTCAGCGCGATGTCGTCGAGGCCGTTCAGCAGGCGGTGCTTGGTGTCGGGATCGATCTCGAACGACGCCTTGCCGCCGTCCCAGCGGACCTCCTGCTCGGCGAGGTCGACCTGGACGGTGTCGGACGCGGAGATCGCCTCGACCGTGGCGCGGTCGAGCTGGATCGGCAGCAGGCCGATCTTCGTGCAGTTCGATCTGAAGATGTCGGCGAAGCTCTCGGCGACGATCGCCTTGAAGCCGTAGTCCTCCAGGCCCCACGGCGCGTGCTCGCGCGAGGAGCCGCAGCCGAAGTTGCGGCCGGTGACCAGCACCTGCGTTCTCGGCAGGTCCCAGCCGTCCTCCTTGGCCCAGTCGTAGAAGAGGAACTCGCCGAAGCCGGTCCGCTCGACCCGCTTCAGGAACTGCTTGGGCATGATCTGGTCGGTGTCGACGTCGTCGCGCATCAGCACGGCGGGTCTCGACGTGATCGTCTCGAACGGCTCCATTGCTCAGCTCCAGTCGCGGATGTCGACGAAACGGCCCTCGATCGCCGCGGCGGCGGCCATCTGCGGGCTGACCAGGTGCGAGCGGGCGCCGCGGCCCTGACGGCCCTCGAAGTTGCGGTTCGAGGTCGAAGCGACGCGCTCGCCGGGCGCGGCGATGTCGGGGTTCATGCCGAGGCACATCGAGCAGCCGGCGACGCGCCAGTCGAAGCCGGCCGCCTTGAAGACCTCGTCGAGGCCCTCGGCCTCCGCCTGCGCCTTCACCTCCTGCGAGCCCGGCACGACCATCGCGTTGACCGAGCTGGCGACCTTGCGGCCCTTGACGACCTCCGCCGCGGCGCGCAGGTCGCCGATCCGCGAGTTGGTGCAGGAGCCGATGAAGACGCGGTCGAGTCTGATCTCCTGGATCGGCGTGCCGGCCTCCAGGCCCATGTAGTGGAGCGCCCGCTCGTGGCCCTCGTGCTGCGGGTCGGGGACGACCGAGGCGACGTCGGTGACCATGTCGGGCGCCGTGCCCCACGTGACCTGCGGGGCGAGTGCCGCGGCGTCGACGACGATCTCGTGGTCGAAGGTCGCGCCGTCGTCGGTCTTCAGCGTCCGCCACTGGCGGACGGCCTCGTCGAACTCGGCGCCCTGCGGCGCCGCCGGGCGGCCCTCGACGAACTGGAAGGTCGTCTCGTCGGGGGCGATCATGCCTGCGCGGCCGCCGCCCTCGATCGTCATGTTGCAGATCGTCATGCGGCCCTCCATCGACAGCTTCTCGATGACGGGGCCGGCGAACTCGACGACGTGGCCGGTCGCGCCGTCGGTGCCCATCTGGCCGATGGTGCCAAGGATCAGGTCCTTGGCGGTGACGCCGAAGCCGAGGTCGCCCCTGTAGAGGATCCGCATCGACTTCGGCTTCTTCTGCACGAGCGTCTGGGTCGCGAGCACGTGCTCGACCTCGCTGGTGCCGATGCCGAAGGCGAGCGCGCCGAAGGCGCCGTGGGTGGCGGTGTGAGAGTCGCCGCAGACGATCGTCATCCCCGGCTGCGTGACGCCGAGGTTCGGGCCGATGACGTGGACGATCCCCTGGCGCTCGGAGCCGAGCGAGTAGACCGGGACGCCGAACTCGGCGCAGTTCCGCTCGAGCGTCTCGACCTGGACGCGCGACAGCTCGTCCTTGATCAGCCGCGCGACCGGCGTGCCGTCCGTCGGCGTGTTGTGGTCGGCGGTCGCGAGCGTGCGGTCCGGGCGGCGCACGCTGCGGCCGGCCATGCGGAGCCCGTCGAACGCCTGCGGGCTGGTGACCTCGTGCACGAGGTGGAGGTCGACGTAGATCAGGCCGGGAGCCACCTCGTGGGCGGCCCAGATCTTGTCGAACAGCGTCGTTGGCATCGGTGCGGGGCTCCTTCTGCGGGGCGGGGGCGGCGGGGCTAGCTGCGGCGAAGGCCGGCGGAGACGATCGCCAGCAGCGACGCCTCCTCCGGTCCGGGGTTCTCGAAGTGGTGGGGCAGGTCGGCGTCGAACGTGACGGTGTCGCCGGCCTCCAGCGCGTAGACGGCGCCGTCGCAGTGGAGGACGACCCGTCCGCTCTGCACGAACGCGGTCTCGCGGCTGCCCGGCTCGTGCACCGGCGGGTCGCCGGGGCCGCCGGTCGCGGCGCCGCCGTCGAGCACGTGGCGCGACAGCTCGGCACGCTGACCGGGCAGCGGCGGGGTCAGCACCTCGTAGCGGTGGCCTCTGACGCTGGTCGGGCCTCTGCGGCGCTCGTCGGCGCGCACGATCGTGACGGCGCCGTCCTCGTCGAGGCGCAGCAGCTGCGAGAGCCGCAGGTCGAGGCCGTTGGCGATGCGGGCCGCGACCTGGAGGGTCGGGCTCGTCTCGCCGCGCTCGACCTGCGACAGCATCGGGGCGCTGACGCCGGAGCGCTCGGCGAGGTCGCGCAGCGACAGATCCATCGCCTCGCGCAGGGCGCGGACGCGCGATCCGATCGCGACGACTGAGTTGGCGTCGACGGCGGCCATGGTCGGCTGTACGTTATCACGTACGCGCGTCTCGACCGTGGCCGTCGCGTGGGCCGCGGGCGGGCGGGCCGCCCCGGCGCTGGGATGCCGGGGCGACGGCGGGAGGTCGGGGCGCCGCCCGTGCCCGGCGGCGCCCCTGCTCCTCCCCCGAAGCGCTACTTCACGACGATCGTCTGGCGCATGTTGGCGTGGTAGGTGCAGAGCAGCCGGTAGGTGCCCTTCACCTTCAACGTCCGCGACCACGAGATGCTGGCCGTGTAGACGGGCGAGGTGAACTTCTTCACGCCCTTGGGCCCCTTCGCGAGCTTCACGTCGTGCGGGGCGCTGTTGGCCTTGCTCCACTTCCAGACGATCTTCGTCCCCGGTCTGACGGTCATCTTCGCCGGGGTGAAGGCGTAGTCGATCACGCCGACCGTCTTGCTGCGGGGCTTCTTCTTGGCGCCCTGCGCCGGCGCCACCGCGAGCGCGGCGAGCGCCACGGCGGCGAGCAGGACGATCAGGCGGCGGGACATCGCGGCTCCTTACTTCGACTTTCTGCCGGTGTAGTAGACGAGCGGTCTGATCCCCTCGTACGGCGGATGGTCATGACGGACCCAGGCCGCCTCGTGGGTCGAGTCGGTCAGCCATCTCGTCGCGGTCGAGAAGGCCTCGCCGCTGATCGGGATGCCGCCCGTGAACGGGCAGGGCTTGATCGTCGCGCCGTCGGAGGGCAGCGTCCGCTGGACGCCGACGTTGTCGGCGAAGCAGACGTCGCGGCTCTCGCCCTTGATCGTCGTGCCCGGGTAGAACAGGTCGTAGTTGTTGAGGTCGGTGCCGTCGCGGCCGAAGACGTTGCCGCGCACCTCGACGCCGCGGATCGCCGCCTGGTCGTCGTCTCTCAGCTCTATCGCGTCGACCAGCCCGACCCCGACGAGGAAGTGGCCGAAGACGCGGTTGCTCTCGATCTTCGTGTTCTGGCTGCCGTACAGCAGGATGCCGCTGCCGACCGGGTACGCCAGGCCCTTCGCGCCCTGCCGGACCTCGAACGGCGCGCCTCTGAAGTAGTTGAAGTTGTTCCAGAAGACGTCGTTGTCGGCGATGACGTTCTGCTCCGGCGGCGGCCACTTCTCGGAGTCGAGCGCGTTCGGGACGATGCCGAGGCCGTTGTTGTACCAGCGGCTTCTCGTGATCGTGGTGTAGCGCATGTTCGTGCCCGAGAAGCCGAGCTGGTTGCCCCACGAGCGGACGTTCTTGACGATCGAGCGGATCGGCTTGGACTGCTTCGGCGTCTGGCCGATGTAGAAGCCGGAGTCGTTGTTGTAGAACGCCTCCGAGTTGGAGATCTCGCCGCCCTTGGAGTTGAAGGCGTAGACGCCGTAGGTGCCGCCCCAGCCGGCCACGAGGTTGGTCAGCTTGTAGCCGGTGACGTTGATCGCGAAGAAGCCGTTGCCGAGGTAGTTGCGAGCGTAGAAGCCGTTGATCGTGACCTCGTGGGCGCCGTTGACGATCACGCCGTTCTGGCGCTTGGCCTTGCTGAGGCCGGCGAGGTCGATCACCGTTCTGCGCGGGTTCTTCGGCGAGCCGATCAGCTTGATCCGCGGATGTCTGGCGTCGATCGTGACGCTCTCCCGGTAGACGCCCGGCGGCACGCGCACCGTGTCGCCCGGGCGCGTCTTGTCGACCGCCGCCTGGATCGTCGGCGAGCAGTTCGGCTTCTTCTTGCCCCGCTTCTTCTTCAGCTGCTTGGCCTGCGCCTTGGTGCAGACCTTGAACGTCACCGTCTTGCCGCCCGGGCGCGGTCTGACCTTGCCGGGGTCGGACGGGCCCGGATAGCTCTGCGCCACGGCGGCCGCCGGGACGGTGAGCGCGATCGCCAGTGCCGCGATCGTGGCTCGCGTGAGCCGCATGCACCTCTCCTCTCGTGTCGCGCGCCCGGATCTCATGCCGGGTCGACGATGTACCAGCCCGCCATCCCGGCGTCCTGGTGAGACATGACATGGCAGTGGTACATCCAGCGGCCGGGGTTGTCCTCGACGAACCGCGCCGTGATCGTCTCGAACGGCCCGACGGTCGGCGTGTCGGTGTTGAGCTGCCCGCCGTTGTCCTTCCAGCGGTGGCCGTGGATGTGGAACGTGTGGAAGTCGTTGTTGCCGCCGATCACGTGGAAGGCGACGTCCTGCCCGACCTTCGCGCGGAACGTCGGCGTGTTGCCGGCGTAGGCGTAGCCGTTGATGCAGTGGAGCACCCGGTTGAGGCCGGTCACCTCCGGGCCGAGCGAGTGGAACCAGACGATCTCCTCGACGTCGGGCGCCTTCGCCCCCTTCTCGCGGATGACGATCGCGCCGAAGAGGCCGCGGAAGGTGTTGAGCGTGTGGTTGGGCCCGTGGTCGTGGTAGGGCCAGACGCCGACCGAGTCGGGCGGGCACTCCCACGTGTACGTGAACTCCTCCCCCGGCGCGATGAAGCCGCCGACGCGGGTGAACGGCCCGAAGTAGGAGCCGTCGTAGTCGGGCGTGTAGCGCACGCCGTGCGGGTGCATCGTGATCGCCTGGTTGAAGTGCCTGTCGGCGTTGCGGAGGTGGACGACGATCGTGTCGCCGACCTCGGCGTGCAGCGTCGGCCCGGGCATCGTCGCCGGCGCGAGCGCCCGCACGAAGCCGGGGCTGAACAGCTGGTAGGTGAACGCGCGGAACTGGCGCTTTCTCTTCTTCGCCGGGATCGGCGCGTTCATCCACTCGTCGCGGCCGCTCGGCGCCCAGTCCCACATCGTCGAGCGGGCCTGGACCCAGTACTCGCGCACCTGGCCGCCCGGCTGCGGGTCCGGCGTCGGGAATCTGTCGCGGTCGCGCGGGTCGAGCGCGATCCGTCTCGGGCGTCTCACCTTCGACGCCGCCTTGTCGGCGGCCGCGACGGCCTTGCGCGTCTGCTTCGGGTCGCTGCCGATGTTGCCGGTCGCCGCGAGCGTGCAGTAGAGGGCGCCGGCGCCGCCGAGCGCGAAGAAGCCGCGTCGGTCCATGCCTCCGAAGCTCGGCGCCGGTGCGGGGTCGCCGAACGGCTCGCCGGGCAGGGGCGGTCGCGGCTCGTCGGGCGTCTGCGGCGCGATCGGGGCCTCGCGGGACGACTGCGTCCCGCGCTGTCGCGGTTCCTTCGTCACCTTCGTCCTCCAACTCCGTGCGACCGGAAGGCCGCACGAACGTGCCGTTTCTCCTCCGACGCCGCACGCGATGTGCGGGATCGCACACGGCTTGGCGCATGCTACGGCAGAAGCTGGACAAAAGTCCAGCCTTTGTCACCATGCGGTCTCTAGGATTCTGGCGAGATGGCTTCCGTGACGAAGGTGCGCCGGGCACGCGGCGAGCGCCGCCGGCGCGAGCTGCTCGAGGCGGCGCTCGACGTGATCGACCAGCGCGGCGTGCAGGCGACGACCCACCGCGCCGTCGCCGAGGCAGCCGGCGTCCCGCTCGCGACGACGACCTACTACTTCGAGTCGATCGACCATCTGCTCGAAGAGGCGCTGATGCTGTTCGTCACCGAGGAGGCGGCGCGATTGCGCGCGCTCGCCGAGCGGCTGCGCGGCACGACCGCCTCGCCGGCCGAGATCGCCGCCGACTTCGCGCGTGAGCTGGCCGAGGGATCGCCGTGGGAGCGGCCGCTGAAGCGGGTCCAGTTCGAGCTCTACCTGGAGGCGTCGCGACGGCCGCGCCTGCGCGAGGCCGCCCAGCAGTGCGTGGCGACCTACGTCGAGCTGACGGAGGTCGCGCTGACCGCCGCCGGCTCGCCACGGGCTGCCGAGGGGGCGCGCCTGTTCGTCGCGCTCGCCGACGGGCTCGGCCTGCACGGCAGCTTCGCGCCGTCCGACCGGCCCCACACCCCCGCCGACCTGAGCGCGGCGCTGACCGAGCTGTTCATCCCCTTCGCGATGGGCGCCGACGAGCGCGCCGCGTGGGCGGAGCGACTCGCCGAGCCGCGGGGTGGCGCGGCGGTGGCGGGCGGCGCGCCGGCCGCCGATCAGACGCACGGGCGGGGGCGGTGAACGACGGGCCCGACGTGCTCGTGCTCGGTGCCGGAGGCGCGCTCGGCGAGCGGTGGATGCACGGCGTGCTCGCCGGGCTCGCGCACGGGGCCGGCATCGACTTCCGGCGTTGCGAGCACCTCGTCGGCACCTCTGCCGGCGCGATCGTCGCCGCGTCGCTGCTCGCCGGCCGCGCGCCGGAGCGGCCGGAGGCCGGCACGGCGCCGGCGCTGCCGACGGCGGCGGGCGACAAGATGACGGGCGGCGGTCCGTCCGCGGGCGACGCTGTCGACGCGGGCGCGACCGGCGCCGGCGCGGCGTCGACGGGCGCGGCGGGCGGCGGCGGCGAAGCGGCCGGCGAGGGCGACGCGGAGGCGGGCGGCAGCGAAGCGGCCGGCGAGGGTGGCACGGAGGCGGGCGGCGGGCGGCGGGGGCTGCCGGCGCGGGCGCGCGGGGTGCTCGGCGTCGTCCCTCGCGGCGCGGCGAGGGTCGCGCGCGCCGCCGGGACGCCGCTGGCGCCGTACGCGCTGGCGGCGACGCGGCCGCCCGGGGCGCTGCTGCGCGCGAACGTGCTCGGGAGGATCGAGCGGCCGGGCGCGACGCTCGACGAGCTGGGCCGGCGGATCGCACGCGACAAGCTGCGCTTCGACGGCCGGCTGCGCGTCGTCTGCGTCGAGCGCGAGAGCGGCCGGCGGGTCGTCTTCGGCTCGCCGGGCGCTCCATCCGCGACCGTCGCCGAGGCGGTCCAGGCGTCGTGCGCGGTCCCGTGGCTCTACCGGCCGGTGCGGATCGGCGACCGCGAGTACGTCGACGGCGGGCTGTGGAGCCCGACCAGCATCGACGTCGCGCCGGCAGGCCGCGAGACACGGGTGCTGTGCCTCAACCCGACGGGCAGCGCCGCCGGCGACGCCGCGCCGCATGGCGTCATCCGCGCCACCTCCCGCTCGGCCGCCGCGCTCGAGGCGCTGACGCTGCGCCGCCGCGGCGCCGAGGTGACGATCGTCGCGCCCGACCGCCCGGCCGCCGCCGTCCTCGCCGCACCGCCCGGCGACGACGACCACGCCGCCCACGCGTTCGCCGCCGGCTTCCGCCAGGGCCTCGCGCTCGCGTCCGCGAGCTGACGCCAGGCGCCGGCGACCGAAGTCCGGTCGTCTGGGGTTCCATACGACCCCCAAACGACCGGAGTTCGGCGGGGATGCAGGGTGCGGAGGCTGGGGCGCGACGGGCGGCGGCGGGACGCGACGGGCGGCGGCGAGGCGCGACGGGCCGCGGCGGGACGGGCGTGGGTGTCGCGTTCCTCCAATCGCGGCCGGCGCGGCGGTCGTAGGCTGGGCGCCATGAGCTTCTCCTCGGGCCAGATCGTCGCGTTTCGCCTCGCCGCTCAAGGGCTCGTCGGGCCTGCGCGCGAGCCGCTCGACGCGCTCGCGGGCGGCTGGGCCTTCCAGGACTCGCCGCCGGGCGCAGCCGCGGCGGCGTTGAGCGCTCGCTGCGACGAGCTCAGCGTCGGTTGGCTCGACGCGGCGCTCCACGACGACAGGACCGTCGTCGCGCTCTACAACCCTCGGACGGCGACGGCGCTCGTGCCCGCCGGCGACGTCGCGACCTTCACCGCCGGGCTGATGCCCGCCGACGAGGCCTCCTGGCGGTTCCTGCTGGGGCGGGCGATCCCGCCGGCCGGCGAGGGGGTCGGCCCGGCGGCCGCGCTCGACGTCGCGCTCCCCGCGTTCGAGGCGGCGCTCGACGGCGGTCCGCTCAGCCGCGACGACCTCCATGCCGAGCTGCGCGAGCGGCTGCCCGACGAGCTGCTGCCGTGGTGCGACGGCTGCCAGAGCCACCACGCCCGCCGCGGGCTGCTCGTGGCGGCGAGCCTCCACGGCCGGCTGTGCATCGCCGGCCGGGCCGGGCGGCAGCCGCTCTTCGCCCGCACCGACCGGTGGCTCGGGCCGCAGGCCGCTCCGGAGGCGGTCAACCGCGACGAGGCGGCCGCCGAGGTCGTCCGCCGACACCTGCGCTGGTACGGCCCGACGACGCCCGCGCGGTTCGCGCAGTGGGCCGGGATCGCGCCGGCGCAGGCGCTGCGAGCGTGGGCGCTGGTCGCGGGCGAGCTGGAGGCGATCGAGCTGGAGGGCGGCGGGACCGCCTGGCTGCTCGCCGCCGACCGCGATGCGCTGGAGGCAGCGGGCGCGGGCGGAACGGGCGCGGGCAGCGCGGACGCAGGCGGCGCGGGCCCGCGCGGCGCGGGCCCGCGCGGCGCGGGCCCGCGCGGCGCGGGCGCGGGCGGCGTGGGCGCGGGCGGCGTGGGCGCGGGCGGCGCGCAGGCGGGCGCGGACGCCGGCGCCCCGCGGGTCCGCCTCCTCCCCGCCGGCGATCCGCTGCTGCTGGCGCGCGACCGCGAGCTGCTCGTCTCGGACGCCGGCACGCGCAGACGGATCTGGGCGGCGATCAACGGACCGGGCGTCGCGCTGGTCGACGGGCGCCCCGCGGCGCTGTGGCGCGCCCGCAAGCGCGGCAGACGGCTGGCGGTCGAGCTGACCGCGCTCGACGGCGCGCTGCCGGCCGCGACGGTCGCCGCCGCCGAGCGCGAGGCCCGGCGCCTCGCGCCCCATCGCGGATGCGCGACGGCCGAGATCGCCGCCGCGTGAGCGCGCGGCGACAAGCGGGCCGGCGGCCACCGGACGGGCGCGGCGGCCGGCGCGCGGCGACCGGGCGCGGCACGGCGGTCGGCGCGGGACGGCCGGCGCGGCACGGCGGCCGGCGCGCGGCGGCCGGCGCGCGGCGGCCGGCGCGGCACGGCGGACGGCGTGGGGCGGCCGGCGCGGCACGGCGGCTGACGCGGCACGGCGGCCGGCGCGGGGTGGCCGGCGCGGCGCCCGTCCGACGGGCGCCTGCCGGCCTGAGGCGAGGAGGGCTACGGCGTGGTGACGCGGGAGGCGGCCTCGGCGGTCGCCTCCTCGGCCTCGGCGGCGACGGAGCGCCGGCGGACCGCGTTGGAGAGCGCGCGCACGTAGGCGCGGCCGGCCGCCTCGATCACGTCGGTCGAGACGCCCTGGCCGGAGCCGGAGACGCCGTCGACCTCGAGCACGACCGACGTCTCGCCGAGCGCGTCCTGGCCGCTGGTGACCGCGTCGATGCGGAAGTCGCGCAGCTTCGCGTCGACCGACGTCGCCGCGTTGATCGCGTGGAAGACCGCGTCGATCGGGCCGTCGCCGGTGAACGAGCCGGTCGCCTCGGCGCCGTCGGGCAGTCTCACGCCGACGGTCGCGTGCGGCGGCCGTCTCGACGACGCCTCGACCTCGAACCACTCGAGCGAGTACGCGGGGATCTCCTCGCGCAGCTCGTCGGTCACGAGCGCCTCCAGGTCCATCGCGGTGACCTGCTTCTTCTTGTCCGCGATCTCCTTGAAGCGCTTGAAGGCGGTGTTCAGCGCCTGGCCGTCGACGACGATCCCGAGCTGCGCCAGCGCGTCTCTCAGCGCGTGGCGGCCGGAGTGCTTGCCGAGCACGAGCGAGTTGGAGTCGAGGCCGATCGACTGCGCGTCCATGATCTCGAAGGTCTCGCGGTGCTTCAGCACGCCGTCCTGGTGGATGCCGGACTCGTGCGCGAAGGCGTTGCGGCCGATGATCGCCTTGTTCGGCTGCACCGCGTAGCCGGTCAGGCGCGAGACGAGGCGGCTCGTGCGCGCGATCTCGGTCGTGACGGCGCGCGTGTCGAGGCCGACGTCGGCCTTGCGCGTGCGCAACAGCATCACGATCTCCTCCAGCGACGCGTTGCCGGCGCGCTCGCCGAGGCCGTTGACGGCGCACTCGACCTGGCGGGCGCCGGCCAGCACGCCCGCGAAGGAGTTGGCGACCGCGAGGCCGAGGTCGTCGTGGCAGTGGACCGACAGGACGACGTCTCTGAGGCTCGGCGTCAGCTCGTACAGCCGCTCCAGGAAGGCCGTGTACTCGTGCGGCATCGTGTAGCCGACGGTGTCCGGGATGTTGATCGTCGTCGCGCCCTCCTCGATCGCGATCCGCAGCACCTCGGCGGTGAACTCGACGTCGGAGCGGGTCGCGTCCATCGGCGAGAACTCGACGTCGTCGACGTACTGCTTGGCGTGCGCGACGCCGGCCCGCGTCAGCCCGAGCACGTCGGCGCGCGTCGCGCGCATCTGGTGCTCGATGTGGATGTCGGAGGTCGAGACGAAGGTGTGGATGCGCGGCCGCGGCGCGTCTCTCAGCGCGTTCCAGGCCGCGTCGATGTCACCCGGGTGGATGCGCGCGAGGCCGGCGATGACCGGGCCCTCGACCTGGCGGGCGATCGCCTGGACGGCCTCGAAGTCGCCCGGGGAGGCGATCGGGAAGCCGGCCTCGACGATGTCGACGCCGAGCCGGGCGAGCTGCTGCGCGATCTCCAGCTTCTCGCTGGTGTTGAGCGAGATCCCCGGCGACTGCTCGCCATCGCGCAGCGTCGTGTCGAAGATCAGTACTCGGTTGGGGTCCTGCTCTGCGGGAGTCATGTCGTGCTCTTCCTTGTCGGCTCGGTGCTTCGATCTCTTCTCGCTGGGTTTGCGGCTACGCGGCCGCCACGCACTATTCCCCCCGAGGGGGGAGGAGAAGAAGTCGAAGGGCGAGCTGGCGCGACATGAACGCAGAGCAGCTTACCAGCGTCGTCGAGCCGGTGCGGGCGCCGCCGATGGCGCGCCCGCACCGGGACGGCGTCAGAGCGTGACGGCGCGCCCGTCGAGGAAGCCGGCGCCGGCGACGATCTCCCCGACGACCTCCGCCGGGACCGGCGCGTCGGTCGTCACGACCATCACCGCGTTGCCGTCGCGGGCGGGACCGTCGTCGTCGCCGGGCGTGCGGCCGACCGCGGCGGAGACGATGTTGATCCCCTTCTCGCCGAAGATCGAGCCGACGCGGCCGATCATCCCCGGCACGTCCTCGTAGCGGAACAGCGCGAGGTCTCGCTCCAGCTGCAGGTCGAAGCGCTGGCCCCACACCTCGAGCAGGTGCGGGCGGTTGCGGCGGCCGACGTTCGTGCCGACGACCCGCTGGCGCGTGTCGCCGCTGACGACCGTGACGCGCACGAGGTCGGTGAAGTCCCGCGCCGTCGCGCGCTTGGTCTCGGTCACCTCGATCCCGCGCTCCTCGGCGATGCTCGGCGCGTTGACCTGGTTGACCTCCTCCTCGGTGTGCCCGGAGAGGACGCCCTGCAGGACCGCGATCGACAGCAGGCGCGTGTCGCGCTCGCCGATGCGGCCGAAGAACTCCAGCTCGAGCGCGTCGATCGAGCCGTCCGCGAGCGAGACGGCGAGCTTGCCGAGCTGCTGGCAGAGCGGCACGAACGGGCCGAGCACCTCCATGTCCTCGGCGGCGATCGCGGGGATGTTGACGGCGGTCGTGACCGTCCCGCCGGTCAGCGCGGCGATCACCTGCTCGGCCGTCTGGACGCCGGCGCGATCCTGGGCCTCCGCGGTGGAGGCGCCGAGGTGCGGCGTGACGACGACGTTCGGGTAGCCGTCGAACAGCGGGTAGTCGGTGATCGGCTCGCTCGGGAAGACGTCGAGCGCCGCGCCGGAGAGCTTGCCGGAGTCGAGCGCGGCCTTCAGCGCCGCGTCGTCGACCAGCTCGCCGCGCGCGCAGTTGATCAGCCGCGCGCCCTCCTTCACGTGCGCGAAGAAGTCGGCGTCGAGCGAGCCGCGCGTCTCCGGCGTGACCGGCAGGTGGACGGTGATGAAGTCGGCGTCGCCGACGGCGTCGGCGATCGTCTCGGCCTTCTCGACGCCGAGGTCGCGGTAGCGGTCGGAGGCGACGAACGGGTCGTAGGCGACGACCTTCATGCCGAAGCCCTTCGCGCGCTCGGCGACGAGCTGGCCGATGCGGCCGAAGCCGATCACGCCGAGCGTCTTCTCGTAGACCTCGACGCCGCCGAACTTCGAGCGCTCCCACTTGCCGCCCTTGAGCGAGGCGTCGGCCTGCGGGACGTTGCGCGCCAGCGACAGCAGCAGCGCGAGCGTGTGCTCGGCGGCCGTGACGACGTTCGACTGCGGGGCGTTGGCGACGATGATGCCGCGTCTGGTCGCGGCCGGGACGTCGACGTTGTTGACGCCGACGCCGGCGCGGCCGATCACGCGGAGGTTGCTGCCGAGGGCGATGTACTCCTCGGTCATCTTCGTCGCCGAGCGGATCAGGATGCCGTGGTAGTCGCCGATTCTCGCGCGGAACTCGTCGTCGCTCCAGCTGTCGCCGAGGTCGACGTCGAAGTGCTCGCGCAGCAGCTGGACGCCGCTGTCGGCGAGCTTCTCCTTCACCAGGATCTTCAGTCTCTCGCTCATGCCGCGACCTCCTCAGGGGTCGCGCTCGGGGCCTGCGGGAGGGGCTCAGCGGTCATGTGAATCGGCTCGTTCCAAGGGTTGATCGTCGTCATCGGCGGCGCGGGAAGACTAGCGTCTCGCCTGAGACCGTTCTCCCGCGGAGGCACAACCGGCATGAACACCAGCACCCACGGCGCCCACCTCGTCAAGCTGACCCGGCTCGGGGCGGTGAACGTCTTCCTCGTGCGCGAGGAGGACGGCTTCACGCTCGTCGACACCGGCGTCAAGGGCAGCGGGAGGGCGATCGTCGAGGGCGCGCGGGCGGCCGGCGGCGAGATCGCGCGGATCGTGCTGACGCACGGGCACAGCGACCACGCCGGCTCGCTCGACGAGCTGCACGCGCTGCTCCCCGACGTGCCGGTGCTGGTCGGCGCGCGCGAGGCGAGGCTGATGGACGGCGACCGCGCGATGGAGGCCGGCGAGCCGCCGCTCGGCGGCGGCAGGATCGTCCGCACGACCACGCGCCCGACGACGCTGCTCTCCCCCGGCGACCGCGTCGGCTCGCTCGAGGTCCATCGGGCGCCGGGTCACACGCCCGGCCAGATCGCGCTGCTGGACCCGCGCGAGCGGACGCTGATCGCCGGCGACGCGTGGGTCACGCTCGGCGGCATGCAGGCGACCGGCAAGGCGAAGTGGCCGTTCCCGTTCCCGACGATGGCGAGCTGGCACCGGCCGACGGCGCTGGCGACGGCGCGCGAGCTGCGCGGGCTCGATCCCGCGCGGCTGGCGGTCGGCCACGGCCCGGTCGTCGAGTCGCCGGGCGCCGCGATGGACCGCGCGCTGGCGGCGGCCGGAGCCTAGAACGACGACGGGCGCCCCGCGGGGCGCCCGTGAAACCGCAGGCGCGCCGAGGCGTCGCCTGGCGCGATCGGCTACTCGTGGAAGGCCGAGTCGATCCAGTCCATGCTGGCGCGCAGCTCCTTGCCGGTCGTCTCGACGGCGTGGCCGGCCTGCTCCTTGCGGAGACGGTTGAAGTTCTCCTGGCCGGCGCGGTTCTCGGCGATCCACTCGCGCGCGAACTCGCCCGACTGGATCTCCGCCAGGATCTGCTTCATTGCCGCGCGCGTCTCGTCGGTGACGATCCGCGGGCCGCGCGTGATGTCGCCGTACTCGGCGGTGTTCGAGATCGAATACCGCATGCCCGCGATGCCCTTCTCGTACATCAGGTCGACGATCAGCTTCAGCTCGTGCAGGACCTCGAAGTAGGCCATGCGCGGGTCGTAGCCGGCCTCGACGAGCGTGTCGAAGCCCGCGCGCACCAGCTCGGAGGTGCCGCCGCAGAGGACGGCCTGCTCGCCGAAGAGGTCGGTCTCGGTCTCGTCCTTGAACGAGGTCTCGATCACGCCGCCGCGGGTGCAGCCGATGCCCTTCGCGTACGCGAGCGCGAGCTCCTTCGCCTTGCCGGTCGCGTTCTGGTGGATCGCGATCAGGCCCGGGACGCCGGAGCCCTCGAGGTACTGGCGGCGGACGAGGTGGCCGGGACCCTTCGGGGCGACGAGCGCGACGTCGACGTCCTCCGGCGGCTCGATCTCGCCGTAGTGGATCGAGAAGCCGTGGCCGAACAGCAGCAGGTTGCCGCTGGCGACGCCGTCCTTGAGCTCGGCGTAGACGTCGTGATGCAGCTCGTCGGGGACGAGGATCATGATGATGTCGCCCTTGCTGGCGGCATCGACCGGGTCCAGCACCTCGAGGCCGTGCTCCTTGGCCTTGGCGATGCTCGACGAGCCGGGACGAAGGCCTACGACGACCTGGACGCCCGAGTCCTTCAGGTTGAGGGCGTGGGCATGGCCCTGGGAGCCGTAGCCGATGATCGCGACGGTCTTGCCGTCGAGCTGGCTGAGATCAGCGTCGTCGTCGTAGTACATGACGCGGCAGGGTAGCGGAAGCGCCCGTGGCGCCGGCTTCTGGAACGCCGGCGTTGACAGGCCGGACCGGCACGCGCCAGACTGACGACGTGCGTAGTCAGATCGGAGGGGGCCGATGACCGACGACGGGTACTTCCCGCGCGGACGATCGCTGCTGCGAGCGGTCCACGAGGAGCGCCTCGTCGGGCTCCACTACGGCCAGCGGGCGCTCGCGATCGGCGCGCTCGACCCGCGCAACTTCGTCGGCACGATCCAGTCCTCCAGCGGCCGGCTGGCGCCGTTCAGACGGCTGTCGCGCACCGCGGCCGCGTTCGAGACGGTCTTCTTCGGCACGCGCGCGGAGGCCGACCGCCTGCTGGAGCGCGTCGACCGCATGCACCAGCGCGTCGACGGCGAGCTGCCGGTCGACTCCGGCCCCTTCCCCGCCGGCACCCACTACTCGGCGTTCGACCCCGAGCTGATGCTGTGGACGGTCGCGGTGATCGCCGACTCGGGCCAGCGCTTCTACGAGCTGTTCGTGCGCGAGCTCACCGACGACGAGCGCGAGGCGCTGTGGCAGGACTACCGCCGCTTCGGCGCCCTCTTCGGGATGCCGCTCGGGAGCGCGCCGGCGACCTACGGCGACTTCCGCGCCTGGTGGGAGCGGCGGCTCGCCTCCGACCGCATGCACCTGACGCCGGAGGCGCGCTACACCGGGCGCGCCATCGCCTTCGAGATCCCGATGCCGAACATGCACGGCGCCGCGAAGCGCCTCCACGACCTCGTGATGCTCGGCTCGCTGCCGCCGCGCGTGCGCGAGCTGTACGGGCTCCCGTGGGCGCCGTCCCAGGCGCGGCGCTGGCGGGCCGTCGTCGCCGCGATGCGCGCCGGCCGCCGCCTCGCGCCCACGCGGGTCGCGCGCGGCAGCTGCCGGCGCAACTACGAGCTGGTCGCGGCGATCGAGCGCAAGCGCCTCCGGAACGGCCGCCCGACGCCCCAGGTCCCCGCCGCCGGCGAGCTGTCGGCGGGGGTCGCGGCCGAGTAGCGGGCGGGCGCTACGCGTCGGCTGCGGCGACGAGGGCGACGCCGGGCAGCAGATAGCTGCCGTCGGGCTTCGCGTACGGGGCGGCCTGCTCGGCGATCCGGGCTCTCAGGTCGTCGAGCTGGCGCTGGTCGAGCGTCGCGACGAGATCGGCGAACTGGCGCGAGCGCGCGACCGTCTGGTGGAAGAGATCGTCGGGGTCGTTGGCGGGGAAGCGCAGCTCGACCTCGTCGCAGCGCACGTCGGCGAAGCCGGCGTCCTCCAGCAGCTCGGTGACGACCGCCGGCGTGGCGAGGTCGAACGGGCTCGGCGACGGCAGCTCGAGCTGGTCGACGAGGCCGGCGTCGTAGAGCGCTGCGCGCGTCGTCATCGCCCACGGGTTGCGGCCGCTCTCGGTCCAGGTCGCGAGCGCGACGCGGCCGCCGGGCCGCAGGACGCGGCGGGTCTCGCGCAGGGCGGCCTCGCGGTCGAGCGCGAACATGTAGCCCCAGCGGCAGATGACCGCGTCGAACTCGGCCGTCCCGGCGTCGATCCACTCGAGGTCGATCGGCTTGAACTCGACGTTGCGCAGGCCCAGCTGCTCGGCGCGCGCTCTCGCGTGCGCGAGCATCGCCTCGGCGCCGTCGCTGGAGACGAGCGTCCCGCCCGGCTGCAGCAGCTCGGCGGCGAGGAAGCCGGTCTCGCCGATCCCCGCCGCCAGCTCCAGCACGCGCTGGCCGGGCTGCGGGTCGATCGCGTCGACGAGCCACTGCGAGACCGGCATCGTCGCGCGGTTGAAGCGGTCGGCGGTCTCCTGCCAGCCGTCGGCGGAGCGCTCCCAGCGGTCGCGCTGCGCGGCGCGCAGCTCGTCGGGGTCGGGGGCGTCCTGCTCGGGGCCGGTCATCGGCCGAGGCTATCTCAGCTGCCGGCGCAGCAGCTTGCCCGAGGCGGTGCGCGGCAGCTCGGCGGCGAAGTCGATCCGCTTGGGCACCTTGAAGCGGGCCAGCCGCGCGGCGACGTGCTCGCGCAGCTCGGCCGCGAGCGGCTCGCCCGCGGCATGGCCGTCGCGCACGACGACCGTCGCGACGACCGCCTCCCCCCACTCCGGATCGGGCCGGGCGTGGACGCCGGCGTCGGCGACGGCGCGGTGCTCCAGCAGCGCCGCCTCGACCTCCTGCGGCGCGACGTTCTCGCCGCCGGAGACGATCGTGTCGGCCTTGCGGCCGGTGACCGTCAGGCGGCCGCGCGCGTCGAGGCGGCCGAGGTCGCCGGTGTGCAGCCAGCCGTCGGCCGCCGGCGCGCCGGGCGCGACCGTCTCGCCGGCGACGAGGATCTCGCCGTCGTCGGCGAGCGCGACGCGCTGGCCGACGAGCGCCCGGCCGGCGGTCTCCGGCTCGCCGGGAAGCGAGGTGGTGACCTGCGAGCAGGCCTCGGTCATGCCGTAGGTCTGGGCGGCGGGGATGCCGGCGTCGGCGGCGCGGGCGGCGAGCGTCGGCGGCAGCGGGCCGCCGCCGATCAGGGCGCAGCGGAGGCGCGGCGGGCGGTCGAGCCCCGCGTCGAGCGTCCGCCGCAGCGTCGTCGCGACGAGCGAGACGAGCGTGATGCCGTCCGCGGCCAGCGCGCGGGCGGCGCGGTCGGCGTCGAAGCGTTCGTGCAGGACGACGGTCGTGCCGTAGATCGCGCTGCGGATCAGGATCGAGAGCCCGCCGACGTGGCTGAGCGGCAGCGTGCAGAGCCAGCGCTCGTCGCGGTCGAGCCCGAGCGCGAGCGCCGAGCCGAGCGCGTTCCACTGCCAGTTGGAGACGGTCAGCGCGACCGGCTTCGGCGCGGCGGTCGTGCCGGAGGTGTGCAGCAGCGTGGCGACCGCGTCCGGGTCGAGGCGCGCCGCGAGCGGGCGCTCGGCGCGGCCGGCGTCGAGCGGCTCGGCGACCGTCGCCGCGGCGCCGGCGGCCCGCTGCGCCCGCTCGGCGTCGGAGAGCCGCGCGTCGAGCGGCACGAAGGTCGCGCCGAGGCCGAGCACGGCGTGGAGCGTCGCGACGAACGGAACGTCCGGCGGGAGGCTCACCGCCACCCGATCGCCCGGACCGACCCCGCTCGCGGCGAGCGCCGCGGCCGCGCGCCGGGCGGCGGCGTGCAGCTCGGCGTAGGTCGTCACGTCGCGGTCGCCGGTCACGAGCGCCGGATGGTCGGGGCGCAGCGCGGCGGCGCGCGGGAGCCAGGCGTCGAGGTCCATCGCGCCGGAAGGCTACGCCCCGGCGACCGACGGCGGCGAGGCGGCCGCCGCCGGCGGTCACGGCATCGTGCCGCCGCGCTCGTCCATCGGCGTCCCGCCGCCCGGCGCCTCCATCGGCGCCGCGTCGCCCGGCGCCTCCATCGGCGCCCCGCCGCCCGGCTCGCCCATCGGCATCGGCGATCCGGGCTCGGTCACCTCGGGCGCGCTTCCGGGCGCGAGGGCGATCCACAGCCCGAGCGCGACGAGCGCGAGCGCGAACCAGCGCGTCGAGCGCTCGCCGAACGGCAGCGCCTTCTCGACGAAGATCACCGCCGCGACGACGACCATCCAGAAGAGGCTCATGATCCCGAGCGCCACCAGCGCCGCCATCAGCGCCCAACAGCAGCCGACGCACCAGGCGCCGTGCTCGACGCCCATCCGCACCGCGCCGACGCGCCCCTCGCGCCAGCGGCCCAGCAGGAAATGCAGCGGCGTGCGGCAGTGGCGCAGGCAGCGCAGCTTCAGCGGCGTCAGCTCGTACAGCCCGGCGACCGCGACCGCCGCGCCGGTCACCAGCGGCCCCTGACGGTCCCAGGCGAGGAAGCCCGGATCGGCCGCGCGCACGAGCGCGTCGAGCGCGAAGGCGGCGACGCCGAAGGCGGCCCACACGAGCCCGTAGCCGGCGAGGAACCAGGCGAGCGCTCCTCCCTCCGGGCGCGCCCGCGCGACGCGGTCGAAGGCCGACGCCATCGGCACGACGGCTGGCAGCATCATCGCCGCCATCATCGTCACCCAGACGCCGACGAACCAGCCGAGCCCGCCGAGCGCCGTGCCGGGGCCCTCGTCCATCCCCTCCATCCGCACGGCGGTGACGATCCAGCCGGCGAGCGCCAGCGCGACGAGCGCGGAGGCGATCGCCTGCCGGCGGCGCGGCCGCGCGCCGAGCGCGAGCGGCCGCGGACCCGAGGCGCTCATGCCGCCCAGGAGAACGGCGCCGAGGCGCCGGCCTTCCCGGCGAACTCGATCCCGCGCGCGGAGACGCGCGATCTGCGCGCCTGCGACAGCGTCAGCGTCGTGTTCGACGGGTGCTCGACGTTGACCAGCCGCGTCGGCTCGTCGAGGTGCTCGCCCTGCAGGTCCTCGATCTCGACCTCGATCGCGTCGCCGACCTTCAGACGGTGCAGGCGCGCGTCGTCGACGTACTCGATCGGCGCCTGCTCGACGCCGAGCAGCTCGCCGATCAGCGGCGCCAGCTCCGCCATCGGCCCGCCGACCTGTCCGCCGAAGACCGCGGCGAGCTTCGCCGCCTGCTCCTCGCTCGCCCGCTCGTCGACGTAGAGCGCGACGCGCCAGCCGCCGTCGGTCATCTGCTTCGGCGTGTCGCCGACCAGCACGAGCGTCAGGTCGTCGACGGCGACGCCCTCGACCTCGCCGGAGTCGACGTGGAAGGCGAGCATCGCGTTGCAGCGGTCGTAGGTCGCCGGGAGCTGCAGCGAGGAGACCGTGCAGGGGCAGGCGACCTCGCAGTTGCAGTTCTCGAAGTAGGTGCCGGTGAGCTGCCAAGCCATTCGCGACCACCTCCTGGCGCGGAAGACGCTGCGCCGACGGGCGCGCCGGCGCCGCCACCGACGCTACTCCCCGCCCCACCCCGTCGCAATGGATTCCGGCGGCTTGTGGCGCGCCGCTGCGGCGGGCGCCGCTCATGGGGCATCGCGGCGGCGCGAACCACTACTGTCCTGGCGGCCCCCGACCGTGTAGGAGCGCCCGACGTGCCCGTGAACTGGACTTCCGCAGGAGAGTACGAGGACATCCGCTACGAGTTGTCCGGCGACGGGATCGCGAAGATCACGATCGACCGGCCCGAGGTCCGCAACGCCTTCCGGCCGGAGACCGTGATCGAGCTGATGGACGCCTTCGAGCGGGCGCGCGAGGACACCTCGGTCGGCGCGATCATCCTCGCCGGCGAGGGCGACAAGGCGTTCTGCTCCGGCGGCGACCAGCGCGTCCGCGGCGAGTCCGGCTACAGAGTCGGCGGCAACGCGGCGGTCGGCCGCTTCCACGTCACCGACCTGCATGTCCAGATCCGCCGCCTGCCGAAGCCGGTCGTCGCGATGGTGAGAGGGTTCGCGGTCGGCGGCGGCCACGTCCTGCACGTCATCTGCGACCTGACGATCGCGGCCGACAACGCCCGCTTCGGCCAGACCGGCCCCAGGGTCGGCTCGTGGGACGGCGGCTTCGGCGCCTCGGTCCTGCGCGACCTCGTCGGCACGAAGAAGGCGAAGGAGATCTGGCTGCTGTGCCGCCAGTACGACGCGCAGGAGGCGCTGGAGATGGGCCTCGTCAACGCCGTCGCGCCGCTCGCCGAGGTCGAGGAGGTGACCGTCCAGTGGTGCCGCGAGATGCTCGCCCTCTCCCCCTTCGCGCTGCGGCTGGTGAAGTCGAGCTTCAACGCGCAGGAGGACGGCTACGCCGGCATCCAGCAGCTCGCCCACGACACCAACCTGCTGCTGTACGGCAGCGAGGAGGCGAGAGAGGGTCGCACCGCCTTCCTGGAGAAGCGCAAGCCGGACTTCTCGAAGTTCCCGCGGCGCCCGTAGCGGCCGCAGGCCGTAGGCTGCAACGGAGATGAGCGCCGACACCGCCTCGCCCAACGTCGTCCGCATCTGGCTGATGGCCGCCCGGCTGCGCACGCTGCCGGTCGGCCTCGCGCCGGTGCTGGTCGGCACCGCGCTCGCCGGCGTCGAGGACTCCTTCCACCCGTTGCGGTTCGTCGCGGCGGTGCTCGGCGCGCTGTTCATCCAGGTCGGCGCCAACCTCAGCAACGACTACTCCGACGCCCGCCGCGGCGCCGACACCGAGGACCGCCTCGGCCCCGTCCGCGTCACCGCCGGCGGCCTCGTGCCGCCGCGCCAGGTGCTGATCGCGACCTACGTGACCTTCGGGCTGGCCGTCCTCTGCGGCGCCTACCTGATCGCCGTCGCAGGCTGGGAGCTGCTGCTCGTCGGCGTCGCCTCGATCATCGCCGGCGTGCTCTACACCGGCGGCCCGCGGCCGTACGGCTACGACGGCCTGGGCGAGGTCTTCGTCTTCCTCTTCTTCGGGATCGTCGCGGTCGCCGGCTCGTACTTCGTGCAGACCGAGACGCTCGAGTGGGAGGCGTTCGCGCTCGCCGTCCCGGTCGGCCTGCTCGCCTCCGCGGTCCTGGTCGTCAACAACTACCGCGACATGGACACCGACCGCAGGGCCGGCAAGAGGACGCTCGCGGTGCGGCTCGGCCGCGAGAAGACGCGCGTCCTCTACGCGGCGATGGTCTACGGCTCCTACCTGCTCACCCCGGTCACCTGGCTCTTCGGGCAGCTGTCGCCGTGGGTCCTGCTGCCGCTGCTGACGGTGCCGCTGGCGGCTCCCGTGGTGCGGATCGTCCGCAACCGCACCGACGGCCCGACGCTCAACGAGGCGCTCGCGAAGACCGGCATGCTCGAGCTGCTCTTCTGCGTCCTGCTGTCGGCCGGCGTCCTGCTCAGCTAGCGACCGGGGCCGATCGGTGCAGCTCGCGATCGCGCCCCGCCGCCTGCGCCTGCGCGAGCCGCTGCGGACCACCCACGGCGATGTCGCCGACCGGCAGCTGCTCGACGTCGTCGTGATCGGCGCCGACGGCCACGCCGGCGCCGGCGAGGCGGCGCCGCTGCCCTCCTACGACGGCGTGACGCTCGACGACGTGCGGGCGGCGCTGGAGGACTGCCGCCCGGTCCTGCGCGACGCCGACGGCCTTCCGCCGCTGCAAGCGATCGCGCTCTGCCGCGAGGCGGCCGTCCTGCCCCAGGCGGTCGCGGCGATCGACCTCGCGCTGTGGGACCGCGAGGGGCGGCGGACCGGCCTGCCGGTCGCGGAGCTGCTCGGCGTGCGGCGCGGCGCGGCCGTCGCCGTCAACGCGCTGATCGGCGCGGCCGACCGCGCCGGTGCGGCCGCCGAGGCGAGCGCGGCGGTCGGCGCCGGCTTCCGCTGCCTGAAGCTGAAGGTCGGGATCGGCGACGACGCCGGCCGGCTCGCCGCGGTGCGGGCCGCCGTCGGGCCGGAGGTGGCGCTGCGGATCGACGCCAACGGCGCCTGGGCGACGCCGGAGGAGGCGCTCGCCAACCTGCGGGCGCTGGAGCCGAGCGCGATCGAGCTGTGTGAGGAGCCGGTCCACGGCGTCGAGGCGCTGCGCGCGGTGCAGGAGGGCGCCGGCGAGCTGGCGATCGCGATCGACGAGTCGGCCGCGGCGCCGGGCGCCGTCGACTCCGGCGCGACCCGCGCGGTCTGCCTCAAGCTCAGCCGCTGCGGCGGGATCGCCGGGCTGCTGGAGCAGGCCGAGCGCGCCCGCGCCGCCGGCAGCGAGGTCTACCTCGCCTCCACCTTCGATGGGCCGCTCGGGATCGCCGGCGCGCTCCACGCCGCGGCCGCGATCGCGCCCGAGCGCCCGAGCGGGCTCGCGACGCTCGACGCCTTCGCCGACCTCGACCCCGACCCGGCGCTCTCCGTCGCCGCCGGCCTCATGCGGGTCCCGACGGGGCCGGGGCTGGGGGTCCGGGCGTAGGCGGAGCTGGCTTGTCGCGGTCGGAGCCGTCGCGCTCGTCGAAGTAGCCGCGGCCCTCGATGCTGATGCGCGGCAGGATCCGGTCGAGCCAGCCGGGCAGCCACCACGCCGCTCTGCCCAGCAGCGCCATCACCGCCGGCACGAGCAGGCAGCGCACGAGCGTCGCGTCGACGATCACCGCGACCGACAGCCCGACCCCGAACTGCTTCACGACCGGGTCGCCGTTGAGGATGAAGCTGGCGAAGACCGAGACCATGATCAGCGCCGCGGCGGTGATCACACGCGCGCTCTCGGCCAGCCCGACGACGATCGCCCCGCGCGCGTCGCCGCTCTCGCGGTAGTGCTCCTGCACGTGGCTCATCAGGAAGACCTCGTAGTCCATCGACAGCCCGAACAGGCCGGCGAACATCAGCAGCGGCAGGTAGCTGACGATCGGGACGGCGCCGTCGAGGCCGACGAGGCCGGCGAACCAGCCGTACTGGAAGACCATCACCACGACGCCGTAGGCGGCGCCGATCGACAGCAGGTTCATCACCGCCGCCTTCGCCGGCACCAGCAGCGAGCGGAAGGCGATCGTCAGCAGCACGAAGCTGAGCGCGATGATCACGAGGATCGTCTCGACGAGCGTGTCGGAGATCTCCTCGCCGAGGTCGATGAAGCCGGCGGTCGAGCCGCCGACCGAGGCATCGAGCCCGCTGCCGCGCTGGGCCTGCGGGATCGTCGTGTCGCGCAGCGTGTCGACGAGCGTCTCGGTCGCGTCGTCGGAGGGCGCCGTTCTCGGGATCGCGTTGAAGGTCAGGACCGTGCCCTGCTGGTCGACCGAGACCGGCGTGACCGTCGCCACGCCCGCCTCTCTGGCGACCGCCTGCTGCAGTCTGGTCACCGCGTCGTCGTCGGCCTGGACCGGTCTCGCCGCCGAGGCGGCGATCACGATCGGCCCGTTGGCGCCGACCCCGAAGCCGCGCGTGAGCGCGTCGTAGGCCTGGCGCGCGGTCTCGTCGGTCGGCAGCGCGCCGACGTCGTTCTGCCCGAAGGTGAGCGAGAAGGCGGGGATCGACAGCGGGATCAGGACCGCCAGCGCGAGCACGACGGCGACCAGTCGGTTGCGCATGATCCAGCGGGCGAAGCGGGCCCAGCCGCCGTGCTCGACGTCGATCGGGCGATCCGGTCTGCGCCCCGGCAGCGGCAGGTGGTTGATGCGGTTCCCGACGAGCGCGAGGATCGCCGGCAGCAGCGTCAGCGCGCAGAGGATCGCGACGGCGACCATCAGCCCGGTCGTGAAGCCGAGCGCGGTCACGAGCGGGATGCCGGCGACCGCCAGCGAGCAGACGGCGACGACGACGGTCGAGCCGGCGAACAGCACCGCGCCGCCGGAGGTCGCGACGGCGCGCGCGACCGACTCGCGGGCGTCCATTCCCCGCGCCAGCGTCGCGCGATGGGCGGTGACGATGAACAGCGCGTAGTCGATCCCGACGCCGAGGCCGAGCATGATCGCGAGCGTCGGCGCCGAGGTCGGCACCTCCGTCAGGTGGCTGAGCAGCGTGATCCCCGCGATCCCTGCGATGACGCCGACGAGCGCGGAGGCGATCGGCAGCCCCATCGCGACGAGCGAGCCGAAGGTGAAGGCGAGGATCACCAGTGCGCAGGCGAGCCCGATCACCTCGGAGGACTCCGACTCGCTCTTGGACAGCTTCGAGCCGAGCGGCCCGCCGGCCGACACCTCCAGCCCGCTCGCCTTCGCCGGGTCGGCCTTGTCGAGGATCTCCTGTCCGTCGTCGATCGTGACGTCGCCGAGGCTGCGGTTCGGGAAGACCGAGATGTAGGCGACGGTGCCGTCTCTGGAGACCTGGCCGGCGCCCGCGCTGTCGAGCGGGCTGACGACCTTGGCGACGAACTGGTCGCGCTTCAGCGCGTCGACCGAGTCCTCGATCGGCTGCTGGTATCTGCCGTCGGTGACCTTCGCGCCGGGCGGCGCCTCCAGCACGATCGGGCTCGGGCCGTTGGCCTGGTCGGGGAACCCTCTCGCGAGCAGGTCGGTGACGCGCTGGCTGCCGGTGCCCGGCAGCGAGATGTTGTCGCTCGCCTGCGAGCCGAGCGAGCCGGCCGCCACGACGAGCGCGACGGCCAGCGCCAGCCAGGCGAGCAGGACGACGAGGCGATGCCTGACGCAGAACCGGCCGAGGCGGTAGAGCGCCGCGGTCATCTTCGCGCCGTCGCTCTCCTACAGCCCCGTGATCCGGACGACCTCTCCGCCCATCCCTCTGAACGGGCTTCTTCTCGGCGTTCTCCCCGGCAGCACCGAGAAGTTCGACACGTAGAGGTCGCCGTTGGGCGCGACCGCGGCGCCCTGCGGGAAGATCAGCCCTCGCGTGAAGCGGGTCCGTCTGCCGTCGGGCGCGATCCGCGTGACGCGGCCGGGCGCGGACTGCGATCTGAAGTTGGTCGTCAGCTCGGTCACGTACATCGAGCCGTCGGGACCGAAATCCAGACCGGTGATCGCGGTGAAGCCGGTCGCGACGACGGTCGGTCTCGTGCCGGCCGGTCCGAGCCGCAGCACCCGCGCTCTGCCGGTGCCGGCGCCCTCGGCCAGCTCGCCGACGTAGATCGAGCCGTCCGGCCCCTGCGCGAGCGAGCTGGGCACGCGCTGCGATCTGCCCGGGCCTCTGATGACGGCCAGCAGCGAGACCGCTCTGCCGCTCACCTCGAGGATCGCGTTCGCGCCGGCGTCGGCGACCACCTCGCGACCTTCGAGCGCGAGCACGGCGTACGGGTTGGAGTTGCGATCGCCTCTGACGCCGTCTGAGTTGTGCCTCCACTCGAACGTGTCGATCGAGGCGAGCGTGGTCAGCGGCCGCGGCAGCACGCGCAGCAGGTCGCCGGCCTGCGCCCGCACGCGCCTCGGCGTCGCGCGGACGTCTCTCGGCGGGCCGGAGGTGATGACGGTCACGACGCGCCCGTCGGGGCCGACGCCGACGCCGTCGGGGCCGGTCGCGAAGGTGCCGTCGGGGCCGGCGATCGACAGCAGGTCGCCCTGCACGGTCCGCTTGGCGCCTCTCGGCGAGAGCGCGACGATCCGGCCGCTGAAGCCGAAGCAGATGCGCTCGTCCCGACGTCCCTGACAGGCTCTGCCGCCTCTGCCGGCGGCGGCGACGTAGAGTGTGCCGTCGTCGGCGAGCGCGACGTGGCGCGGGTTGTCGAGCCCTCTGGCGAGCACGGACATGCTCGGCGCGGCGGCCGCGGCGCCGGGGACGGCGAGCACCGCCGCGGCGGCGAGGATGAGACCGGATCTGCTGCGACCCGGCCGAAAGCCGGTGGTGGTCATTGGCGCACGCTACGCCCTGGCGTCCGCCCGGTTGACGGAATTCGGGATGAACGGACGAAGCTGGCGGCGCGCGGGGGCTCTGCGGAAGGCGGGGCGCACGGCAGGCCGGGCGGGCGCACGGCGGGCGGCGCACGGCGGGCGGCGCGCGGGGGCACCGCTCAGAGCAGCGCCGCGACCGCCTCGGGGCGCTCGAGCTGGACCGCGTGGCCGGCGCCGGGGACGACGTGGACGGTCACGTCCGGGATATCGACGGCCATCCGTTCTGCGATCGCGCGGAACTTCGCGTCGCGCTCGCCGACGATCAGCGCGACCGGAACCGTCAGCTCGCCGAGCCGCTCCCACAGCGGCTCCATCGCGCCGGTCCCGACGCCGCGCAGCGACGCCGCGAGGCCGGCCGGGCTGGCGCGCAGCCGCTCGGCGTGGGCTCGCGCCGCGACCGCGGGCGGCTGGTCGGCGAACAGCGGCTGCGCCGCCCAGCGGCGCGCGAACGCCTCGATCCCGTCGCGCTCAAGCTCCTGCGCGAGCGCCTCGTCGGCGACCCGCCGCGCCGCGCGCTCGCCGTCGCCGGCGATGCCGGGGCTGGCGCCGATCAGGACGAGCCGCTCGATCCGCGCCTGCGCCGCGCCGCCGTCGCGCAGCGCGAGGTCGAGCGCGATCCGGCCGCCCATCGAATAGCCGGCGAGCGTGAACCGCTCGGCCCGCTCGGCGCTCGCCAGTCCGAGCACGTCGGCGCCGATCGTCCCGAAGGTGACGGGCCGCAGCGCCGCCGCGGCGCCGTGGCCGCGGAGGTCCGGCGCCAGGGCGCGATAGCGTTCGCCCAGCGCCGCGACCGTCTCCGCCCAGCTGCGCCCGCTCTGCGTGAAGCCGTGCAGCAGGACGATCGTCGGGGGCGCCATCCCGGTACTGAATACAGGAAGCCCCCGCCCCACGATGACTGCCACCGACACCTACCTCCTGCTGCGCGCCTTCTGCGACGAGCTCGCCCGCTGCGGCATGACCGACGCGTGCACCTCCCCCGGCTCCCGCTCGACGCCGCTGGTGCTGTCGCTGGCGCGCGAGCCGGGGCTGCGCTCCTGGTCGCACGTCGACGAGCGGGTCGCGGGCTTCTTCGCGCTCGGGCTCGCGAAGCGGACCGGCCGGGCGGTCGCGGTCGCCGTCACCTCCGGCACCGCGGCGGCCGAGCTGGCGCCGGCGGTGATCGAGGCGGCCGAGGCGCGCCTGCCGCTGATCGTGCTGACCGCCGACCGCCCGCCGGAGCTGCGCGACGTCGGCGCCGGCCAGACGATCGACCAGCTGAAGCTGTACGGCGGCGCGGCGAAGCGGTTCGTCGAGGTTGGCGTCGTCGGCGAGGCGACGCCGGAGCGGCTGCGCTGGATCCGCACGCTCGCCTGCCGCGCCGTCTGGACGGCGCAGGAGGGCCGAGCCGGCGTCGTCCACCTCAACTTCCCGCTGCGCGAGCCGCTCGTGCTTGACGGCCCGATGCCGCCCGACCCGCTGCCGGGCCGGCCGGACGGGCGGCCGTGGGTCGCGCGGACGGCGTGGGAGCCGGAGCCGGATGCGGCGAGCGCGCCAGGCACGACGCGCGACGGCGGCGGCACGGTCGGCGGAGGCGTCGCGGCCGCCGGGCGCATCGCGGCTGGCGGCCGCGGCGATGCCGGCGGGCGCGGCAATGCCGGCGGACGCGGCGCGGCGGCCGGACGCGGGCTCGCGGCGGCCACGGCGAGCGGGGACGTCTGGGCGACGGGCCGCGCGGTCGTCATCGCCGGGCGGGTCGAGCGGGGGCGCGCGCTCGGCGCCCGCATCGCCGCCTTCGCTCGCGACACCGGCAGCGTCCTGCTCGCGGACCCGCTCTCCGGCGCCCGCCGCGGCCCGGCGGCGATCGCCCGCTACGACGCGCTGCTGCGCGACCCCGGCTTCCTCGCGGGTCCGGCGGCGCGGCCCGACGTCGTGCTGCGGATCGGCGACGTGCCGACCTCCAAGCCGCTGCGCGCGTGGCTGGCGGGCCTCGACCCCGCGGTCCCGCAGATCGCGCTCGACCCGGAGCGGACGTGGCACGATCCCGACGCCGTCGTCGGCGAGCGGGTCGAGCTGCCGCTGGAGGAGGCGCTCTCACGGCTGGAGGCGAGCCGCGGCGCCGGCGACCCCGCATGGCCGGCCGCATGGCGCGACGCCGACGCCGCCACGGCCCGCGCGATCGCCGCGACGATCGGCACGGGCGACGACGAGCCGCTGAACGAGCCGCGGATCGCCGCCGAGGTCGCCGCCGCGCTGCCCGCCGACGCGGCGCTGCTCGTCGCCGCCTCGATGCCGATCCGCGACGTCGAGACGTTCGCGGCGGCCCGCGACGACGGCCCGCTCGTGCTCGCCAACCGCGGCGCGAACGGGATCGACGGCACGGTCGCGACCGCGCTCGGCCTCGCCGCTGCCGAGAGGGGCCCGACCGCGCTGCTGGTCGGCGACGTGACGCTCGCCTACGACCTCTCGGCGCTGCTGTCGGCGATGCGGCTCGGCCTCGACCTCGCGATCGTGCTGGTCGACAACGGCGGCGGCGGGATCTTCGACTTCCTCCCCGTCGCCACCCAGACCGACCACTTCGAGCAGCACGTCGCGACGCCGCACGGGCTCGACTTCGCCCTCGCCGCGCGGCTCTACGGCGCCCGCCACGTCCCGGTCGCGACCGCCGCCGAGCTGCGCGCCGCGCTCGCGGAGGCGACCCGGCCGGGCGCCGGCGTGACGATCGTCGCCGCCGCGACCGACCGCGCCGAAAACGTCGCCCTCCACCGCCGCGTGTGGGCGGCGGTCGCGGCCGAGCTGGCGCGGTAGCGCGCGGGCGGGCGGCCCGCGCGCCGCCGCGGCGCGGGCTACCGTTCACGGCGATGTCCGACGCGCCCGCCCAGATCAGCCTGCTCGGTCTCGACGAGCCGCCGGCCGCGCCGCCCGAGCCGGCGCGTCCGCAGCGGCTCAGCTCGAAGGGGATCGCGCCCGGCGACCTCGTCGAGGTCGACAAGAAGGGCCGCCGCTTCCACGCGCTCGTCGTCTCGCTCGAGCAGCGCGACAGCGGCCGCTTCGAGCTGTCGCTGCGGCCGCTCGACAACCGCATCTCCTACCGCTCCGCGACCGTCCGCGAGGTCGTGGGCCTGTGGCGCAGAGCGGTGCTGCCGCAGCGCGACTGACCGCCGCCCCGCTGCGGGCGGGCCGTCCGGCGACCCGCTGCGCGCAGCAGCTCAGCCGGCCAGCACCGGCAGCAGCGCCTGCAGCTTGACCTCGGTCTCGGCCAGCTCGGCGGCCGGGTCGGAGTCGCGCACGACGCCGACGCCCGCGTAGCAGTGCGCGACGGGGCCGTTCAGCAGCGCGCAGCGGAGCGCCACGCACAGCTCGCCGTCACCGCTGGTGTCGGTCCAGCCGACCGGTCCCGCGTACCAGCCGCGGTCGAAGCCCTCCAGCTGCGGGATCAGCCGCTCGGCCGTCTCGAACGGCTCGCCGCCGACCGCCGGCGTCGGGTGCAGCACGTCGGCGAGCTGCATCGCGCCGAGCGGACGCGACAGCTGCGCGCGGATCGGCGTCGCGAGGTGCTGGATGTTCGCGACGCGGACGACGACCGGCTCGGGCGCCGCGGTCACCCACAGGCTGTGCGGGTGGAGCGCCCGCGCGATCCGGCGCGTGACGATCGCCTGCTCCTCGCGGTTCTTGTTGCTGCGCAGCAGCGCCTCGCCAAGGTGGTCGTCGACGGCCGGGTCGGCGCTGCGGCGGGTCGAGCCGGCGAGCGCGACGGTCGAGGCCCGCTCGCCGTCGCGGCGCACCAGCAGCTCCGGCGTCGCGCCGACGAAGGTCCGCTCGCCCCGTCCGACGGCGTAGACGAAGCAGCCGGGGAAGGCGCTGCGCAGCGCGCCGAAGACGGCGCCCGGGTCGTGATCGACCGGCGCGTGCACCTGCACCTCGCGCGCGAGCACGACCTTCTGCACCTCCCCCGCTCTGATCCGCTCGACGGCGCGCGTGACGGCGCTTTCGTAGTGCTCGGGCGGCATCGCGCTGACGACGCGGTAGCGGCCGGCCGGGGCCGGGTCGAGCAGCGGCAGCTCGCGCGCCGGCCGCAGCTCCTCCAGCCGCGCCTCGATCCGCGCCAGCAGCTGCGCCGGGTCGTCGTCGGGGGTGGCGAGCGCGGCGACCGTCAGCCGCACGTCGTCGCCGCGACGGGCGAGCGCGACCTCCGGGACCTGTAGCGACGCCGGCGCGAAGCCGGTCCACGTCGGCGACTCGCCGCCGCGCGGCGCGAAGGCGAAGCCGCCGACGGCGACGAGGCCGCTGCCGGCGGGGCCGTCGGGCGGGTCGGCGACCGCCTCGCGCGCGAGCGTCTGCCACGCCTGCGAGACGGCGGCGAAGCGCTCGGCGCCGGTCGCCTCGACCGCCCGCACGCAGCCGAGCGCGGCGAGCGCGGTGCCGTCACGGTCGGGCTGCTCCAGCGCGAACCACGGCTCGCCGGGCCGGCGCGAGGCGACGACGACGGCGGTCGGGTCGGGCGCCGGGGCGGCCAGCCTGACGGTGACCGCCGCGAGCGCCTCGCCGGTCCGCTCGCGCGGCTCGGCCGGGCGGCCGGGCACGCGCAGCCCGCGCGCGCCGGCGCCGGCGCCGGCCCGCGCGCGGCGGACCGCCTCGGCGAGGCGGTCGCGCAGCAGCTCGCGCGTGCGGTCGTCGAGCCAGCCGGGGCTCGACGGGCGCGCGCGGATGCCGGTGCTCATGGGTGCGGCTCTACCCGCCGCTCAGGTCTCGTTGCGCCCGCGCGAGATCGCGATCTCGCCGGTGCGGGCCATCTCGATCAGGCCGAACGGGCGGACGAGGCGCTCGAACGCCTCGATCTTGTCGGTCGTGCCGGTGATCTCGACGACGACCGAGCGCTTCGCCACGTCGACGATCTTCGCGCGGAAGATCTCGCAGATCTGCATCACTTCGGCGCGCGCGGCGCCGTCGGCCGAGAGCTTGAAGAGCGCCAGCTCGCGCGCGAGCGTCTCCTCCGGCTCCAGGTCGCGGATCTTCAGCACGTTGACGAGCTTGTGCAGCTGCTTGGTGACCTGGTCGATCGGGTGGACCGCGCCGTCGAGCGTCAGCGTGATGCGCGAGACGGTCGGGTCGTCGGTCGGGCCGACGGCGAGCGTGTCGATGTTGAACGCGCGCCGCGCGAACAGGCCGGCGACGCGCGTCAGCACGCCCGGCTTGTTCTCGACGAGGATCGAGAGGATGTGCTTGCGGCCGGTCATCAGGCCGCCGGCCGCCTCGAGCTCGTCGAGGCTGATCATGTCCTTCGTTCCGGGCTCTCCCATGACAGTCACCTAGCCGACCATGTCGCGCGCGGCCTGCCCGGGCGCGATCATCGGGTACACGTTCGCCTCTCTCGTCACGCGGACGTCGACCACGACCGGGCCGTCGGTCGCGATCGCCGCTCTCAGGTCCTCGACGAGCGTCGTCTTGTCGGTGAGGCGGACGCCGGTGCAGCCGTACGCCTCGGCGAGCTTGACGAAGTCGGGGTACTGGCCGAGGTCGACCTGCGAGTAGCGGTTGTCCCAGAACAGCTCCTGCCACTGGCGGACCATGCCGAGGAAGCCGTTGTTGAGGATGATCACCTTGATCGGGATTCTGTTCTGGGCGCAGGTCGCCAGCTCCTGGGCGTTCATCTGCACCGAGCCGTCGCCGGCGACGCAGACGACCGTCCGGTCCGGGACGCCGATCGCGGCGCCCATCGCCGCCGGGACGCCGAAGCCCATCGTCCCGAGGCCGCCGGAGTTGATCCAGCGGCGCGGCTCCGGGAAGTCGTAGTACTGCGCCGTCCACATCTGGTGCTGGCCGACGTCGGAGGTGACGATCGCCTCGCCGCCCGTCGCCTGGTGGATCGCCTGGATCGCGAACTGCGGCGTCACCTCGGTGTCGGCCGAGTCCTCATACCGGAGCGGGTGCTGGCGCTGCCAGCCGTGGATCCGCGCCCACCACTCCTCCAGCCGCCCTCTGTCGGCCGACAGCGCCCTGTACTCGCTCGTCAGCCGCGGGAGGATGTTCTTCGCGTCGCCGACGATCGGGATGTGGGCCGGGACGTTCTTGGAGATCTCGGCCGGGTCGATGTCGATGTGGATGAACTTCGCGCGCGGCGCGAACTCCGACAGCTTGCCGGTGATGCGGTCGTCGAAGCGGGCGCCGATCGCGACGATCAGGTCGGCCTCGTCCATCGCGTAGTTGGCGGCGCGCGTGCCGTGCATCCCGAGCATGCCGAGCCACTGGTCGTGCGGCGCCGGGAAGGCGCCGAGCGCCATCAGCGTGCAGGTGACCGGGAAGCGGTCGCTCATCGCGAGGTCGCGCAGCTCCTGGGCGGCGTTGCCGTTGACGACGCCGCCGCCAGCGTAGAGGACCGGGCGGCGGGCGTTCGCGAGCGCCTTCGCCGCGAGGCGGATCTGCTTCTGGTTGCCCTCGGTCGTCGGCTGGTAGCCGGGCAGGCGCACGTCGGTGACCGGCTCGTACGGGATCTCGGCGCGCGAGAGGTCCTGCGGGATGTCGACCAGCACCGGGCCCGGGCGGCCGGTGCGGGCGATGTGGAAGGCCTCGTGGATCGCGCGCGGGATCTCCAGCGGGTGCTGGATCATGAACGAGTGCTTCACGATCGGGAGCGTCATGCCGAGCATGTCCGCCTCCTGGAAGCCGTCGGTCCCGATCAGCTCGGTCCGCACCTGGCCGGTGATGAAGACGACCGGGACCGAGTCCATCATCGCGTCGGCGATCGGCGTGATCAGGTTGGTCGCGCCGGGGCCGCTGGTGCCGAAGGCGACGCCGACCTTGCCGGTCGCCTTCGCGTAGCCCTCGGCGGCGTGGCCGCCGCCGGCCTCGTGGCGCACGAGGATGTGGCGTATCCCCGCGTCGTAGAAGGCGTCGTAGGTCGGGAGGTTCGCGCCGCCGGGCAGCCCGAATACGACCTCGACACCCTCCGCCTTCAGGCATTCCATCAGGGCGTCGACTGCACGCATCAGCGCTCGCCTCCTTTCGCAAGGCTCGGAAACTCAGAAGCGCGCGCCGACCGGCGGCGCGCGCAGGATCTGCCCGAGTCTACCAGCGGCCGTGCGCGGAACCGCTGCGGCGAAGCGGCCGCTCAGCGGGGGATTTCGCGGCGCCCCCGCGCCATCTGCACCTCGGAGGCGATCGCCGTCTCGGGGAAGTCGAGCTCGGTCCCGCAGCGGGTGCAGAGGGCGTCGTGGATCTTCACGACCTTGCCGCAGCCGGGGCATTGGCGCCGCAGCTCGGCGTTGTCCCAGCGGTAGAGCAGCGCGCAGGCCAGCCCTATGAACGGGACGCAGAAGGAGACGAGGAACCAGATGAAGAACGAGCTGCCCTTCAGCCGTCCGACGATCCCTCCGGCGATCCCGAAGCAGAGGAGGATGACGAGGAAGGCCATCGCCGCTCCCGGTCGAGCCGCGTCAGAGCAACGTGTTGAGCGCCCACAGGAGCGCGATCAGCACGGCGACGCCGACGATGATCCAGAAGATCCCCATCACGAAGCCGATCACGACCTTGAGCGCGAACGCGAGCACGACGATCAGGATCAGCGCCGCGACGCCCTTCTTCAGCAGCGACGGTCCTGCGGGCTTGTCTTCATAGCCTTGCGTGGACATGCGCTAAGCGTACTCCCTCCGGCGGTGGGGCTACCTGGCGTATCCACGCCAGGTGCCCGCTTCGCCGTCGCGGCTACAGCCCGAGCTGCTCGCGCACGAGGCGGTTGACCTCGCCGCCGTCGGCGCGGCCCTTCGTCTCGCGCATCACGAAGCCGACGATCGGGCCGATCGCCTTCATGTTGCCGCCCTTCAGCTTCTCGACCGCGGAGGGGTCGGACTCGAGCGCCCGCTTGACGATCTCCGCCAGCTCGTCGCCGCCGCCGATCGCGCCGAGGCCCTCGGCCTCGACGATCGCCTCCGGGTCGCCGCCGTCGGCGACCAGCCTGTCGAGCACCTGCTTGGCGGCGCCCTGCGTCACCTGCTTGCCGCGCACGAGGCCGACCAGCTTCGCGATCGCCGCGGGCGAGACCTTCGTCCGCGCCGGGTCCTCGTCGCCGATCCGCGCGACCAGCTCGCCGGAGATCCAGTTGGCGAGCGCCTGCGGCGAGTCGCCGTCGGCCTTCAGCGCCGCCTCGAAGTAGGCGCCCAGCTCCGAGCGGAAGGCGAGCAGTCTCGCGCTGTCGGCGCTCAGGCCCAGCTCCGACTCGTAGCGCTCGGCGCGCTGCGCCGGCAGCTCGGGCAGCTCGGCCTTCGCCGCCGCGATCATCTCGTCGGTCAGGACGACCGGGACGAGGTCGGGCTCGGGGAAGTAGCGGTAGTCGTGCGCCTCCTCCTTGGAGCGCAGCGACGAGATCGAGCCCGACACCGGGTCGTAGTGGAGCGTCTCCTGCACGACCTCCCCGCCGCCCTCGACGATCGCGATCTGGCGCGCGATCTCGGCCTCGACGCCGCGCTCGAGGAAGCGGAAGGAGTTCATGTTCTTCAGCTCGGTCTTCGTGCCGAGCACGTCGCTGCCGACCGGGCGGATCGAGACGTTGGCGTCGCAGCGCAGCGACCCCTCCTCCATGTTCACGTCCGAGACGCCGAGCTGGCGCAGCGTCGTGCGCAGCAGCGTCAGCCACTCGCGCGCCTGGGCGGCCGAGCGGACGTCGGGCTCGGTCACGATCTCGACCAGCGGGGTGCCGCCGCGGTTGTAGTCGACGACCGAGGCGTCGGCGCCGTGGATGCGGCCCGAGGCGCCGACGTGGACGAGCTTCGCCGCGTCCTCCTCCAGGTGCGCGCGGTGGATCCGCACGTCGCCCAGCCGGCCGCCCGAGCAGATCGGGATGTCGTACTGGGAGATCTGGTAGCCCTTCGGCAGGTCGGGATAGAAGTAGTTCTTGCGGTGGAAGATCGAACGCGGCGCCAGCTCGCAGCCGAGCGCCATGCCGACCATCACCGCGTAGTGGATCGCTCTCGCGTTGACGACCGGGAGCGCGCCCGGCAGGCCGAGGCAGACCGGGCAGGTGTGGACGTTGGGCGGGTCGCCGAACGACAGCTCGCAGCCGCAGAACATCTTCGTGCGGGTGCTCAGCTGGACGTGGATCTCCAGCCCGATCACGGGCTCGTAGGCGGCGCTCATCGACGCACCTCCGTTCCGTCGAAGCCCAACGCCTGCTCCAGCACGTAGGCGGCGTCGAGCAGGCGGTTCTCGCTGAAGGCCGGGCCGGCGATCTGGAAGCCGACCGGGAGGCCGTCGGAGAGGCCGTTGGGGATCGAGATCGCCGGGATGCCGGCGAGCGACATCGGGACCGTGCAGAAGTCCTGCAGGTACATCTCCAGCGGGTCGGCGGTCTTCTCGCCGAGGCGGAAGGCGACCGTCGGCGCCGTCGGGGTGACGATGAAGTCGAACCGCTCGAACGCCTGCTGGAAGTCCTCGGCGATCTTCGTGCGGACCTTCTGCGCGCGCCCGTAGTAGGCGTCGTAGTAGCCGCTGGAGAGCGCGTAGGTGCCGAGCATGATGCGGCGCTTGACCTCCGGGCCGAAGCCCTCCGCGCGCGTCTTGACGTACATCTCCAGCAGGTCGTCGGCCTCGGCGCGCAAGCCGTAGCGGACGCCGTCGAAGCGGGCGAGGTTCGAGGAGGCCTCGGCCGGCGCGATCAGGTAGTAGGCGCTGAGCGCGTGCGGCGCGTGCGGCAGGTGGGTCGTCTCGACCGTCGCGCCGAGCTGCTCGGCGAGCGCGAGCGTCGCGTTGAACGCCTCGCGCACGCCCGACTCGACGCCCTCGCCGGTCAGCTCCTTGGGCACGCCGAGGCGGACGCCCTTCAGGTCGACGCCGCTGGGCAGCTCGATCTCCTGCGGATGCTGGAGCGAGGTCGAGTCGCGGCGGTCGCGGCCGACCATGTGCTTGTAGAGCAGCGCGGCGTCGGAGACGTCGCGCGCGAACGGGCCGGCCTGGTCGAGCGAGGAGGCGAAGGCGATCATCCCGAAGCGGGAGACCGAGCCGTAGGTCGGCTTCAGGCCGACGATCCCGCACAGCGCCGCCGGCTGGCGGATCGAGCCGCCGGTGTCGGTGCCGAGCGCCCACGGCGCCAGCCCGGCCGCGACCGCCGCGGCGCTGCCGCCGGAGGAGCCGCCCGGCACGCGCGTGCGGTCCCACGGGTTGCGCGCGGCGCCGAAGGCCGAGTTCTCGTTGGAGGAGCCCATCGCGAACTCGTCCTGGTTGGTCTTGCCGAGGATCGTCGAGCCGGCCGCCTCGAGCTGCTCGACGACGTGCGCCGTGTACGGCGGGCGGTAGCCGGCGAGGATCTTCGAGCCCGACTGGCTCGGGATCCCGGCGGTGCAGAAGAGGTCCTTGACGGCGAGCGGGACGCCGCCGAGCGGGGCCTCCTTCGACGGCGCGTCGGCGGGCGCCTGCTCGGCGACCCACGTGTAGGCGTTGAGGCCCTCCTCGCCGGCGGCCGCGTCGGCGGCGGCGCGCTCGCGGTATGCCTCGAACAGCTCCTGCGCGGAGAGGTGGCCGTGGCGGATCTGCTCGGCCGCGTCGCGGGCGGAGAGCGCGATCAGGTCGGTGGCGGCCATCACGACGCTCCCGGGCTGGGGACGCCGAAGCCGTCGTCGACGACCTCGGGGGCGTTCGCGAGCGCCTGCTCGCGCGGCAGCGACGGAAGCGGCTCGTCGGGCCGCAGGGCGTTGACGACGTCGACGACGTGCGACGTGGCGGGCACGTCGTCGAGGTCGAGCTCGCCGATCTTCTCGATGTGGTCGAGGACGGCCGACAGCTCGCGGGACATCGTCCCGACCTCCTCGTCGGTGAGGTCGAGACGCGCGAGCCGGGCGACGTGGAGTACCTGAGCGCGGTCGATCATTCGGCGCCGGAGTCTAGATGGTCGGACCGGCCGCGCGCGGGGCCGGAGCGGCGCGGCGCGCGCCTCAGGCGAGCGGACGGACGGGGACGTCGGGCAGCGGCCCGCGTCTGTCCTCGTCGCGCATCGACAGCCAGGCGCCGACGACCACCAGCGCCGCGGCGACGAGGCCGATCCAGGCGCCGGCCTTGACCTCGATCAGCGCGTTGGGCCCCGGCTCGTTCACGAGCACCCGCCAGGCGAGGCAGAGCGTCGTGATCCCGGCGACGACGACGGTGACGACGGCCGCCGAGAGCGGGATCGCATCGGTCGGCTGGGTCGCGGTCAGCAGCCACAGCGCGACGCCGGCGACGATCGTCAGCAGCATCAGCCAGCGCAGGATCGAATGGGTCTCCCAGCCGTTGGCGCCGACCGAGAACGAGAAGCCGTTGCCGAGATCGGCGCTCGCGCCGTACCAGTCGAACAGGAACAGCGAGACGAGCAGCAGCACGCCGCCGGCGCCGGCGATCCACTCGCCGCGCCGCAGCCGGGTCGGGTCGAAGCTCATGGGCCGCGAGGCTACAGGCCGCGCTGGAGGCGCGCGGCGGTCAGCGTGTTGCGCAGCAGCAGCGCGATCGTCATCGGGCCGACGCCGCCCGGGACCGGGGTGATCAGCCCGGCGACCTCGCGCACGGCGTCGAAGTCGACGTCGCCGACCAGCCCCTCCTCGAGGCGGTTGATGCCGACGTCGATCACGGTCGCGCCCGGCTTGACGGCGTCGGCGCCGATCAGGCGCGGCACGCCGACGGCGGCGACGAGCACGTCGGCGCGCCTGGCGACCGCCGGCAGGTCGCGCGTGCGCGAGTGGCAGACGGTGACGGTCGCGTTGCGCTGCAGCAGCAGGTGGATCAGCGGCTTGCCGACGAGGTCGGAGCGGCCGACGATCACCGCCTCGGCGCCCTGCAGCTCGACGTCATGGTGGTCGAGCAGCTCGATCACGCCCGACGGGGTGCACGGCCGCAGCCCCGGCACGCCCTGCGCCAGCCGTCCGGCGCTGACGGCGGTGAGGCCGTCGACATCCTTGTCGGGTGAGATCAGCTCGACGAGCAGGTTGGCGTCGAGGTGGGCCGGCACCGGCAGCTGGAGCAGGATCCCGCTGACCTGCGGGTCGGCGTTCAGCTTCTGGATGTGGGCGACGAGCTCGTCCTGGCTGACGTCCGCGGGCAGGTGCGCGTGGAGGTCGGCGATGCCGGCCGCGACGCACGCTCTGCGCTTGTTGGCGACGTAGACCGCCGAGGCCGGGTCGTCGCCGACGAGGACGGTGGCGAGGCCGGGCTGGTCGCCGGTCTCCGCGGTGAAGACGGCGACGTCGGCCGCGACCTGCTCGCGCACGCGCTGGGCGACTGCTCTGCCGTCGATGAGGGTGGCTGCCATGGCGGCGGCGGATGCTACCTGGCGCGCATGTCGGCCTGCGGCTCGGCTCCGGCGCAGCGATCGTCGTGCCTGGCAAGGACGCAGTGAGCGCGGTGTGCGTCCGGCACATGAGCGAGCGACGACGCGGCCAGGCGCGGCGAGCGCAAGCCGGTCAGCGCTTCTCGATCGGGGCGAGGTCTGCGACCAGCTTGCGCTCCGAGCCGTCTCTGCTGAAGCGGATCACGACGATGCCGCCGGCCTCGACGCCGGTCACGACGCCGTCGCCGAAGGCCGCGTGGAAGACGTCGTCGCCGAGGCGCAGCTCCGTGCCGCCGCCGGCAGAGCCGCCGCTCGCGTCCCAGCCGCCGCCGGGGATCGGCCCCGAGCCGAGCGGCGACAGGTTCGGCGACGGCGAGCCCCACGTCGTCGCGCGAGCGCGCACCGAGCCGACGCCGTGGGCCGGCTGCTCGCTGCGGTCGGTCAGCCCCATCGGCACCTCGTCGACGAAGCGGCTGCGGGCGGCGTAGGAGCGGGCGCCGAAGACCGCGCGGGCGCGCGCGTAGGTGAGGTAGAGGTCGCGCTGGGCGCGGGTGATGCCGACGTAGGCGAGCCGCCGCTCCTCCTCCAGGCCGCCCTCCTCGATCGCGCGCTGATGCGGGAAGACGCCCTCCTCCAGGCCGATCATGAAGACGATCGGGTACTCGAGGCCCTTCGCGTTGTGGAGCGTCATCAGCGTGACGAGGCCCTCGTCGTCCCTGCGGCCGTCGGCGTCGGCGACCAGCGCGATCTGCTGCAGGAAGCCGGCGAGCGACGGGCCCTCGTCGCTGTTCTCGGCGGACAGGTCGTACTCGGCGGCGACGTTGACGAGCTCCTCGAGGTTCTCGATCCGGCCCTGCGCCTCGATCGTCCGCTCGGCCTCGAGCGCCTCGAGGTAGCCGGACTCGGCCAGCACCTCTCTCAGCAGCTCGCCGACCGGCGGGTTCGCCGCCGCCCGCTCGCCAAGGATCCTCATCGCGCCCATGAAGCGGTGGAAGGCCTTTCTGGCGGCGGTGCCGAGGCCCGGGACCGAGTCGGGGTCGAGCGCCGCGTCCCAGATCGTGATGCCGGCGGTGTTCGCCCACGATATGACCCGCGACAGCGAGGTCTGGCCGATCCCGCGCCGCGGCGAGTTGGCGATCCGCGTGAAGGAGACGACGTCCTGCGGGTTGACGAGCATCGTCAGGTAGGCGATCGCGTCCTTGATCTCGGCCCGCTCGTAGAACTTCGTGCCGCCGATCACCTGGTAGCCGATCTGCGCCCGCACGAGCGTGTCCTCCAGCACGCGCGACTGCGCGTTGGTGCGGTAGAAGACCGCGATCTCGCTGCGCGAGACGCCCTCGTCGACGAGCCGCTCGATCTCGCCCGCGACGTAGCGCGCCTCGGCGTGCTCGTCGTCGAGCTCGCGGACCTTGATCGGGTCGCCGACCCCCAGGTCGGTCCACAGCTCCTTCTCGCGCTGCCCGCGGTTGTTGCGGATCACGGCGTTGGCCGCGTCGAGCACCGTCTGCGTCGAGCGGTAGTTCTGCTCCAGCTTCACGACCGTCGCGTCGGGATAGCTGTCCTCGAAGTCGAGGATGTTGCGGATGTCGGCGCCGCGGAAGCCGTAGATCGACTGGCTGTCGTCGCCGACGACGACGAGGTTGCGGTGGCCGTAGTCGGCGAGCCTGCCGTCGGCGCCGCCGCCGGTCAGCAGCTGCAGCAGGCGGTACTGGACGTGGTTGGTGTCCTGGTACTCGTCGACGAGCACGTGGCGGAACGCCTCGGCGTAGCGGCGTCTGACCTCCGGGAACAGCTCGAGCACGTTGACGGTGCGGACGAGCAGGTCGTCGAAGTCCATCGCGTTCATGCGGTGGAGCTCGGCCTCGTAGAGCTTGTAGACGTCGGCGACGGTCTGCTCGAAGAACGAGCCGACCATCTGCGCGTAGGCCTCCGCGTCGCGCAGCTTGTTCTTCGCGTCGGAGATCTCGTGGTGGATCGCGCCGGGCGTGAAGCGCTTGGGGTCGACGTCGAGCTCGTCGATCGCGCGCTTGACGAGGCGGCGGGCGTCGGCCTGGTCGTAGATCGTGAACTGGCGCGTGTAGCCGAGCCGGTGGGCGTCGGCGCGCAGGATCCGCGCGCAGGCGGCGTGGAAGGTCATCACCCACATCGCGCGCGTGCGGCGGCCGACGAGCAGCTCGACGCGCTCGCGCATCTCCTGCGCCGCCTTGTTGGTGAAGGTGATCGCGAGGATCTCGTCCGGCCGCGCCTGCCCGGTGCCGACGAGGTAGGCGATCCGGTGGGTCAGCACGCGCGTCTTGCCCGAGCCGGCGCCAGCGAGGATCAGCAGCGGCCCGTCGCCGTGGACGACCGCCTCCCGCTGGGGCTCGTTGAGGCCGGCGAGGAGGGCGTCGAGATCGGCGGCGTGGGCGTTGGCGGACATCTCTTCGAGGATAGAGCGCGACCTCGACGGCGAGCCGCCCGGCCCGGCTCGCGCGGAGCGGCCCGCGCGGCTCCGTCGACCGCGGGTCGGGTCAGCCTGCGCCGCTGCTGTTGAAGCCCTCCGGCAGCCCCTGCTCGGAGGCCTCCGGCGGGTTGTCGAGCAGCAGCCGCGGGACGGTCACGAATCTGTAGCCCTGTCTGCGCAGCAGCGGCACGATCCGCTCGACCGCGGCTATCGTCTGCGTGCGATCGCCGCCGCCGTCGTGCATCAGCACGATCGCGCCCGGATGTATCCCGGAGACGACCTTGTCGACGATCGCGTCGACGCCCGGCTTCGTGTAGTCCTCGCTGTCGACCGACCACAGCACCGACAGCATTCTCAGCCTCCCCAGCACCTCGTGGGTCGTCTGGTCGTAGGCGCCGTACGGCGGGCGGAAGAGGCGCGGATAGGCGGCGCCCGAGTCCTCGATCGTCTGCGCCGCGCCGGCGATCTGGGCGCGCTGGTCGACGGCCGACAGCTGCGTCAGGTTGGGATGGTCGACCGTGTGGTTGTCGATCGGCACGCCCGCGTCGATCAGCCGCTGGACCGTCTGCGGGAACTGCGCCACGTTCTTGCCGAGCATGAAGAAGGTCGCCGGGACCCTCATCCGCTCGAGCAGGTCGAGCAGCGCGTCGGTGTCCGCGCCCGGCCCGTCGTCGAAGGTCAGCGCGACCTCCCTCGTCTGTCTGCCGCCCATCCGCACGAGCGGCATCTTCGCCAGCGTGTCGTCGATCGCGGCGTTCTCCCGCGACCGCTGCTCGAGCGAGAAGGAGCCCCTGCCGGCGCCGGCGAGCATGCCGAGGTGGCCGAACCAGCCGACCTCCGTCTGCTCGGCCTGCGCCTGCGAGCCGCCGCCGCGGCTGCCGGCCCCGACGATCACGCCGACCAGCAGCGCGCAGAGCGCGACGGCGGCGAGCAGGGACGCGCGGCGGCGCCGGTAGCGCAGCTCCCTCTGCGTCGGGCGCGCCGGCCCGCGAATCACCCTCAACAGCTCGTCGACGTTCATCCCGCACCGAGAGGATGGCGAATCGGACGGACGCGCGCCGTCCCGCTCATCCCCGTCCACTACTGTTCGGCGCCGCATGGAACCAGTCGTCTGGGTGATCGTGCCGACCTACAACGAGGCCGGCCCCATCGAGCGCACGCTGCGCGAGGCGGCGCAGGCGCTGTCGCTGGCGGCGCCCGGCCGCCACCGGATCCTGGTCGTCGACGACAACTCCCCCGACGGCACGGCGGCGATCGCCGAGCGGGTCGGCGCCGAGCTCGGCGGCGTCGTCGAGGTGCTGCGGCGACCCGGCAAGGGCGGCCTCGGCCAGGCGTACCTGGCCGGCTTCGCGCACGCGCTGGCGGGCGGCGCCGACCTGGTCTGCGAGATGGACGCCGACCTCTCGCACGACCCGCTCCACCTGCCCGATCTGCTGGCGGCGGCCGCCGAGGCCGACGTCGTGCTCGGCTCGCGCTACGTGCGCGGCGGCGGCGTCACCGACTGGGGGCCGCTGCGGCGGCTGGTCAGCCGCGGCGGCTGCGTCTACGCGCGGCTCGTGCTCGGCCTCCCGCAGCGCGACCTGACCGGCGGCTACAAGGTGATCCGCCGCGAGGTGCTCGAGGCGATCGAGCTGGAGAGCGTCCGCTCGCAGGGCTACGTCTTCCAGATCGAGATCACCTACCGCGCCGTGCTCGCCGGCTTCCGCGTGACCGAGGTCCCGATCGTCTTCAGAGACCGCACGATCGGCACGAGCAAGATGTCGGCGCGGATCGCGGTCGAGGCGGCGTGGCGCGTCCCGCAGCTGCGCCGCAGCGCACCGGCCGCGCTCGCGCGCGTCGCGGCGGCCCGTCGCTAGGCAGCGCCGGAAGAACGAGCCCGGGCGAATTCTTCCGGACGAAACCAAGGCCGCAGGCCGCCGGTTTCGTCAGCCGCCGGCGGGGTTCGGGCCGCGCGCCGGGCGGACCTGCGGCAGCTCCGGCTCGGGGCCGACCTCCGACGGGTCGCCGCCGCGCTCGGCGAGCGCCCGCTCGAGCGCGCCGATGCGGCTGGCGAGCCCCTTTATCGCGTCGGCGACCGGGTCGGGCAGGTGGACCCAGTCGGCGTCGGGACCCTCGGGGCGGCGGCCGTCGATCCGCACCGGGTGGCCGGGGTTGCCGACGACGGTCGAGTTCGGCGGCACGTCGTGGATGACGACGGTGTTGGCGCCGATCTTCGAGCCGTGGCCGATCGTGATCGGCCCGAGCAGCTTCGCGCCGGAGCCGATCGTGACGTTGTCCTCGACGGTCGGATGGCGCTTGCCGGTCGCGAAGCCGGTGCCGCCGAGCGTGACGCCCTGGTAGAGCGTGACGTCGTCGCCGATCTTCGCCGTCTCGCCGATCACGACCCCCATCCCGTGGTCGATGAAGAAGCCCGAGCCGATGCACGCCGCCGGGTGGATCTCGATCCCCGTCAGCGCGCGCGAGAAGCCGGCGATCACGCGCGGCACGACCGGCACCCGCGCCTCGTAGAGCGCGTGCGCGACGCGGTGGGCGAGGATCGCGTGGACGCCGGGCCAGATCGCGAACACCTCGGCGGGGCCGACGCCGCGCGCGGCCGGATCGCGCTCCTGCGCGGCGCGCACGTCGCGCCGGATCTCACCGGCGACCCGCTTCAGCGTGCGGAAACCGACCATGCCCAAAGCGTAGAGGAGGCCATGCCGGCCGGATGGTGGCTGTCGCCGCCCGCGCGCCCGTCAGGGCGCGAAGAACGGGGTCGAGACGTACCGCTCGCCGGAGTCGGGCAGGATCGTGACGATCCGCCTGCCCCTCGACTCGGGCCGCTTGGCGACCTCGATCGCCGCCCACGTCGCGGCGCCGCAGGAGATGCCCGACAGGACGCCCTCGCGGCTGGCGAGCAGGCGGGCGGTCTCGATCGCGTCCTCGTCGTCGACCGCGATCACCTCGTCGATCAGCCGGCGGTTGAGCACGGCCGGGATGAAGCCGGCGCCGATCCCCTGGATCTTGTGCGGGCCGGGAGAGTGGCCCGAGAGGACCGCGGAGCTCCGCGGCTCGACCGCGATCACCTGCAGTCTCGGGTTGCGCTGCTTGAGGAACTCCCCCGCCCCGGTGATCGTGCCGCCGGTCCCGACGCCGGCGACGAGCACGTCGACCGCGCCGTCCATCGCCTCCCAGATCTCCGGCCCGGTCGTGCGGCGGTGGGCCTCCGGGTTGGCGGGGTTGGTGAACTGGTCTGGCAGGAAGACGTCGTCGCTTCTCGCCATCGCGCGCGCCGCGTCGACCGCCTCGTTCATGCCGCCGAGCGACTCGGTGATCTCGAAGCGGGCGCCGTACAGTCTCAGCAGGCCCTCGCGCTCGCGGCTCATCCCCTGCGGCAGCGTCAGCACGAGGTCGTAGCCCTTCGCTGCGCAGACGAAGGCGAGCGCGATGCCGGTGTTGCCGCTGGTCGCCTCGACGATCGTCGTGCGCCCCGGCTCGATCCGCCCCTCGGCCTCGGCCGCCTCGATCATCGCGACGCCGATGCGGTCCTTGACGCTGCCGCCGGGGTTGAACGCCTCGAGCTTCCCGAACAGCTCGCCGTGCGCCCCTGCGGGCAGGATGCGGGTCAGCTGGACCATCGGCGTGCGGCCGACGTGCTCGGCAATGTTGATCGGGATTCGCGTCATTGACGCTGGAACGATAATGGTCCGCGATGCCGACCACCGCACGGACGCTTGCCACCGGTGCGCTGCTGGCCCTTGGGCTCGCCGCCGCGCCCGCCGCGGCCACCGCCGCCGACGCCCCTTCCGCCGACCCGACGCCGGAGCGGATCGCAGAGATCGAGCGCTACTACGAGTCCGGCGCCTGGAAGCGCGACGCCGACGCCGTCGCCGCCCGCGCGCTCAGGCAGTTGAGAGCGAGCGTCAGGCGAGCGAGAGAGCCGCGCAGACTGGTCGCCGTCTTCGACGTCGACGACACGGCGCTGTCGACCTACGACTGCATGAAGGCCGGCTTCTTCACCGACGGCCGCCGCACCGCCTGCGTCGTGACCGGGCCGCACACGGCGATCGCGGGGGTGCTGAAGCTGTTCCGCTACGCGCAGCAGCGCAGAGTCCGCGTCGCGTTCGTGACCGGCCGGCCCGAGTACGTCAGAACGCTCACGCTGCAGCAGCTGCGCAGAGCCGGCTTCCGCGGCAGATACCAGCTGCTGCTGCGCCCCTCCGACGACAGACGCCACTCGGTCGTCCCGTTCAAGTCGAGCGCACGCCGCTCGCTGCAGAGAGGCGGCCGCCGCGTCGTGCTCAACATCGGCGACCAGCGCAGCGACCTCGCCGGCGGCGTCGCGCAGCGGACCTTCAAGCTGCCGAACCCGATGTACACGCTGCCGTAGGGGCGGCCGCCTCCCCGCTCGCGACCGGCCGGCCCCGCCGCGCGCGGCGCACCGCGCGCCCGGCGCCGGCGCGCCCTGTGGAGATCATGTTGAGATCCCCTGAGAGCGCGCTCATATTCCCCGTTTCGGGGCCTCTGAATGTGAGTGAGGTCACAGACCCCTTTCCATGCGCAACCACGCTGCGCATACTGCGTTCTACGGGATGGACGCCGGCCAGGCGTCCGCACCTCGCTTCACCTCTCTCCGGTCGTCCCACGGGCTCCGTCCCGCGGGATCCACGTAAGTCCCTGACGGCGGTTGCGACCGCCGCCGTCTAGACGGGCCGCCCGATCCACCATCGCATGGGGCTGCGCGCTGCGGGTCTCGTGCTGCCCTGATCCATCTCTCGAGCTCTCAGATCGCCATGTCCCTCATCTCCATCGCCTCATCCTTCGCGATCGTGCTCGGCTTCGCCGGCACCCTGCCCCACATCCGCACGATGGTCCGCAGCAAGTCCTCCAACGGCCAATCCCCCGCTGGCTGGATGATCGGCATCACCGTCAACGTCATGACCGGGTATGTGAACCTCGCCGGCGTCGGTGCGGTGATGCTCGGGGTCGGCAACGTGCTCGCCGGCACCTTCTCGACGATCGCGCTGGCCTGCGTCGTCCGCTACCGCCGCCCGGCCGCCGAGGCCGCGGCGGTCGCCCCGGGCCCGGGCCCGCTGGCGACGGTCCACGAGCTGCCGACGAGCGAGTTCCACGCCATAAAGACGCTGATCGACGAGGAGCACGCGCGCCGCGAGGCGTTCCGCGTCGAGCTCGCTGCGGAGGAGCTCGAGCACGCGCCGGTCCACGACGCGATCCCCGCCGAGCTCGCGCCGGTCGCGGCGTAGGCCGGCCGGCCGCTCAGCCGGCCGGCGGCTCAGCCGGCCGCCGGCTCGGCCGGGAGCGCCGCCCAGTCGAAGCCGTCGGCGATCGCGCGCAGGCGGGCCTTCGTCTCCTCGCCGCAGAGCGCGCCGGCGACCCCGGCGTCGAACAGCGCGCGCGGGTCGGCGCCGAGCGAGCGGGCGGCGGCATGCTCCTCGTCGAGCTCGCACGCGAAGAAGGTCGGGTCGTCGGTGTTGACCGTGCACGGCACGCCGGCGGCGAGCAGCCGCGGCAGCTGATGCGCGGCGACCGAGTCGACGACCGACAGCCGCACGTTGGAGAGGACGCAGACGTCGAGCACCATCGCGCGGTCGGCCAGCTCGCGCACGAGTCCGGGGTCCTCGACCGCACGCACGCCGTGGCGGATGCGGTCGGCGTGGAGCGCGTCGAGCGCGCCGCGGATCGAAGCGGGGCCGGCGACCTCGCCGGCGTGCGGGACGGAGCCGAGGCCGCCGGCGCGCGCGATCTCGAAGGCCGGCGCGTACGGCTCCGGCGGGAACTGCGCCTCCAGGCCGCCGAGACCGAGCGCGACGATCCCGCGCTCCTTGTAGCGGACGGCGTGCTCGGCGGTCCGCTTCGCGACCTCGAGGTCGACGCCGCGCGTGATGTCAGGCGTCAGCCGCACCTCGATCCCGAGCTCCTCGCGCGCCGCCTGCACGCCGTCGGTGAAGCCGGTGAAGACGGTGTCGAGCGAGATCCCCTGGTCGAGCTTGTCGCATGGCGAGAAGATCGCCTCCAGGTAGACGGCGCCGTGCGCCTGCGCGCGGCGCGCGTAGTCGACGACCAGCTCGCGGTAGTCCTGCTCGGTCTGCAGCGCCGGGGTCGTCGCGAACCACGCCTCGATGAAGTGCTCGAAGTCGCGGAAGCGCATGAAGTCGGCCAGCTCCTCGACCGTCGCGACCGGCAGCGGGAAGCCGTTGCGTCTGGCGGCGGCGAACAGCGCCGGCGGCGAGACCGCCCCTTCGAGGTGGACGTGCAGCTCGATCTTCGGATAGCCGGAGGCGGTCATGGGCGCAACCCTAACGCTGTCGTGTCAAGGTTCGCCATCGTCACATTCGCTACGCTCGCCGCAGTGACCGCCTTCCCCGCCGGAATCGGCCGGCGCGACGATCTCGACGCCGAGCTGAGCGAGCTGCGCGACCAGCTCGGCGAAGCGACGCTCGCCCCCGCGCGGGTGCTCTCCCAGCACAGCGGCGTCTGGCTGGTCGCCGAGCCCGACGTGCCGGAGCCGCGGCTGGTCCACGCCCGCGCGCGGCTGAGAGAGGAGGCAGAGGGCCCGCCGGTCACCGGCGACTGGGTCGCGCTCGACGACGGCGACGCGATCGCAGCGGTGCTGCCGCGCCGTGGGACGGTCGTGCGCCGCGCCGTCGGCGAGGGACGGGCCGAGCGGCAGGTGCTCGCGGCCAACGTCGAGCTGGCGCTGATCGCCGAGCCGCTGCCGGACCCGAACGCCCGCCGCGCCGAGCGGCTGGCGTCGATCGCCGGCGCCGGCGACGTGCCGGTCGCGCTCGTGCTGACGAAGGCCGACCTCGACCCCGACGCCGACGCGACCGCGCTGCGGCTCGGCCGCGAGATCGGGCTGCCGGACGCGATCGCCGTCTGCTCCAAGAGCGGCGACGGCGTCGGCATCGTCCGCAGCCTGCTGCCGCCCGGCTCGACCGCGGTCCTGCTCGGCCCGTCCGGCGCCGGCAAGTCGACGCTCGTCAACGCGCTGCTCGGCGAGGAGCGCCAGGCGACCGGCGACGTGCGCGAGTCCGACCGCCGCGGCCGCCACACGACGGTCACGCGCGAGCTGCTCGGCCTCCCCCACGGCGGCCTGCTGATCGACACGCCGGGGATGCGCGAGGTCGGCATGTGGGACGGCGGCGTCGACGACAGCTTCGACGACGTCGCCGCGCTCGCGGCCGCCTGCCGCTTCTCCGACTGCGCGCACGACAGCGAGCCCGACTGCGCTGTGCGCGGCGAGATCGCGCCCGAGCGGCTGGAGGCGTGGCGCAAGCTGGCGAGAGAGCAGGCGTGGGTCGACGACAGACGCGCGGCGGCCCGCGCGAGGGAGAGACTGGGCCGTTCCTACGGCCGGATCCAGCGCAAGGCGCGGTGGGTGAAGGGCGAGGAGCGATGAGCGTCGCGCTGCGCCCCGAGCGCGAGGCCGACTTCCCGGCGATCCGCGCGGTGCTGCTGGGCGCCTTCCCGCAGCCGGCCGAGGCCGACCTCGTCGAGGCGCTGCGGGCCGAGGAGGCGCACGTGCCCGACCTCTGCCTCGTCGCGGAGCGCGACGGCGCGATCGTCGGCCACCTCTTCACCACCGTCGCGGCGCTCGAGGAGCCCGAGCCGCGGGCCGGCTCGCCGGTCGCCGGCGGAGGGGTCGCCGTCTCCGCCCCGCTGCTCGTGCTCGGCCCGATGGCGGTCGAGCCCGACCTCCAACGCGCGGGGATCGGCGCGGCGCTGATCGGCGAGCTGCTGCGCCGCGTGCCGGCCGCGGCGCCCGGCGTCCCGCTCGTCTCGGTGCTCGGACACCCCGGGTACTACCCGCGCTTCGGCTTCGAGCCGGCCCGCCCGCTCGGCGTCCGCCCGCCGTTCGACGTCCCCGACGAGGCGTGGATGGCCTTCCGCCTGCCGGCCTACCCGCCGCCGGGCGAGCCCCAGCCGACCGGCGTCGTCCGCTACGCCGACGCGTTCTCGGCGGTGACCTGAGCGCGGCGTCACTCGTCGTGGCGATGCGCGCGGTCGGGGACCGTCCCCGGCTCGCCGCCCGGCTCGACGACGACGAACTGGCCCATCATCCCGCGGTCCTCGTGGGAGAGCAGGTGGCAGTGGAACATCAGCGGCAGGTTCGGGTCGCTGTGGTCGCGCATCCGCACGAGCAGCCGCATCTCCTGGTCGGGCTCGAGCGTCACCGTGTCCTTCAGCCCGGCCAGCTCGGGCGGCGGCGGCGCGCCGTCGACCTCCAGCACGCGGAACTGGACGCCGTGGACGTGGAAGCTGTGGAACAGCCCGTGGCTGTTGCGCACCTCCCACACCTCGCGGCGGTCGCGCTCGACGGCGAAGTCGATCCGCTCCATCTCCATCGAGCGATCGTCGATCGTGCTCGCCGAGGTCAGCTCGAACGAGCGGGTCGGCGCGTCGGCCGGGACGCGCGGCGCGGGCAGCTCCGCGAGCGTGCGGGCCGGCGGCGGCGCTGACTCGAGCGTGCGGGCGGCGCGCAGCTCGAGCAGGTCGAGCGCGTCGTCGGCGCCGCTGAAGCGGCGGTTCCAGACGTCCATCCCGAGCGCCTTCGGGAAGCTCCGCAGGACGGCCCGCTCGCCGGCTCTGAGCGCCACGACGATCTCTGCGCGCTCGCCCGGCGTCAGCGCGACGCGGGTCGTGCGGTGCGGCCGCTCCAGCAGGCCGCCGTCGGTCGCGACGAGATAAAAGGCGCGCCCGTCGGCGAAGCCGAGGTCGTAGGGGCGGGCGTTCGAGCCGTTCAGCAGCCGCAGCCGCACCCGCTCGTGCGCGACCTCCAGGTAGGGGCCGGGCGTGCCGTTGACGAGCAGCTGGTCGCCGACGATTCCGCTCGGGCTGAACGGCCCCTCGCTCGTGTCCAGCTCGCCGTCGTCGCCGATCCGCTTGTCCTGCACGATCAGCGGGAAGTCGTCGACGCCGTAGCGCGACGGCAGGCCGCGCGGCGCACCGCCGGGGTCGTCGACGATGAAGACCCCCGCCATCCCGCGGTAGACCTGCTCGGCGGTGCGGCCGTGGAGGTGCGGGTGGTACCAGAGCGTCGCGGCCGGCTGGTCGATCCGCCACTCCGGGGCCCAGGTCGCGCCGTCCCCGATCAGCTGGTGCGGCCCGCCGTCCATCTCGGCCGGCAGGTGCATGCCGTGCCAGTGGAGCGTGCTCGGCTCCCCGAGCCGGTTGCGGACCTCGACCCGCACCTGCTCGCCGCGCCGCGCGCGCAGCGTCGGCCCGAGCACGTCGCCGTCGATCCCGTAGGTCTCGGTGCGCGTGCCCGGCCGCAGCTCGGCCGATCCTCTCCGCAGCTCCAGCTCGAAGACCCGGCGGCCGTCGCCGTCGATCCGCGTGTCGGCCAGCGGCGGGATCCGCAGCGGGCGCTCGAACGCGACCTCGCCGACGGTGTCGAGGTGGGCGCGCTGGAAGGCGATCGCCGCGAAGGCGGCGAAGCCGAGACAGAGCGCGCTGAACGCCGCCGCGGTCCAGATCGCGATCCGCCGCCGGCGGGAGCGCCGCGGCCGGCGCGCGGGCGCGTCGCGCGAGGTCGCCTCGCGCGTGGGCGAGTCGCTCGCGGGCGCATCGCTCGCGGGTGTCGGCTCGTCGGGCATTCCCGCAGCCTCGCGCCGCGCGGCCGTCGGCGCATTGCCGCTGCCTCGCCGGTCGCGGTCGAGCTGCCGGGCGTCGCGATGGTGGGGGCAGCCCGAAGGCGGTGGCCTCGACGGCCGTCCCCCTAAGCGCGCCTAGATGTAGTACATCGTCGCGCCGGCCTCGCGGGCCTCACGCTCGATCACGTCGGCGACGGTCGTCTGCTCGAGCACGGCGCGCGCGGAGCTGGCCGCCTCGGCGAAGACGCCCTCGGCGTCGGCCCCGAAGGCGCCGTCGAGCAGCTCGACGACCTCCAGCACGGTGATCTCGCCGGGCTCGCGCGCGAAGCTGTAGCCACCCTTGACGCCGCGCTGGGACTTCAGCACCCCGGCCCGCCGCAGCACCGCGAACAGCTGCTCGAGGAACTGGACGGGGATGTCGCGGCGACGGGCGAGCTCGGCGATCGGCACCGGGCCGTTGCCGCCAAGGCGGCCGAGCTCGGTGAGCGCCCGCAGCGCGTAGGGGGATTTGGTCGTGATCGAGATCATTCGCTCGGTCCTGGCATCCTCGATGGTATGACACCGACGCGACGGCTCGCGCACTGGATCGGTCGACTCGGTCCGCCCCTCCTCCTGATGGGCGTGATCTTCTACCTCTCCGCGCAGCCGCACCTGAGAACCGATCTCGGCACGATCGACCTCGTCGGGCGCAAGTTCGTCCACATGGTCGAGTTCGGCCTGCTGTGGTTCCTGTGGCTGCGCGCGCTCGGCTGGCGCGGCCACGCGCCGTGGACCGCCGCCGCGATCGCGTTCGGCTACGCGATCAGCGACGAGTTCCACCAGAGCTTCGTCGACGGCCGCCAGGGCTCGGTGCGCGACGTGCTGATCGACAGCGCCGGCGTCGCGCTCGCCGCGGTCGCCTGGCTCCGCGTCCGCCCCCGGCTGCGCCGCCGCAGAGCCGTCGCGGCGTAGCGCCCGGCCGGCCGCTGCGCCCCGCCGCGACGGCCGGCCGGCGGCGCACAGCACGGCGGAACCAGCCGCGCCCGACTATGTAGTCTTTCTACCTATGAAGAGAACCGACCAACGGCCTGCATGGTTGCGCGGCGTGCTCGACCTCTGCCTGCTCGCGCTGCTCGACGAGGGCGAGGCGTACGGGTACGAGCTGGCGCGCCGGCTGGAGGAGCTCGGCTTCGGCGCGATCCCCGGCGGCTCGCTCTACCCAGCGCTCTTGCGACGCGAGAAGCTCGGCCACCTGCGCGCCGAGTGGCGTGCCGGCGACGGCGGGCCCGGGCGCAAGTACTACGTGCTGACGCCGGCCGGTCGCGCGGCCCTCTCCGAGGAGCGAGCGGCGTGGCGCGCCTTCGCCGGCAGCGTCGAGGCGGCGCTGGCCGGCGCGGAGGCGGCGCGATGAGGACCGCGACGTGGATCGAGCAGCTGGCGCACGAGCTGGCCGCGCTCGACGTCCCCTCCGCCGACGCCGCCGCGATCGTCGTCGAAGCCGAGAGCCATCTCGGCGAGGCCGCCGCCGACCCGCTCGCCGCCTTCGGCGCCCCGGCCGCCTACGCCCGCCTGATGGCCGACGCGCTCGCGCCCGCCGCGTCGGCCGGTCCCGCCGCCGGCCGCGTCCGCGCGCGGGTCGCCGGCGTGCACAAGCGCTATCGCGGCCGCACCGTGCTCGACGGCGTCGACCTGACCGTCCGCGACGGCGAGGCGGTGCTGTTGATCGGCCCCAACGGCTGCGGCAAGTCGACGCTGGTGCGGATCCTCGCCGGCCTGCAGCGCCCCGACGGCGGACGCGTCGCGGTCGACGGCAGCGTCGGCTACGCGCCCCAGCACGGCGGCGTCGCCCCGCATCTGACGCCGTCGGAGCAGTTCGTCCTGTTCGGGCGGGCGCGCGGGCTGTCGCGCGCGGCGGCGATCCGCGACGGCGTGCGCCTCGCCGACCAGCTCGCCTGGGACGCGGCGCGAGCGCCGGTCGCCGCCGCCCTCTCCGGCGGCACGCGGCAGAAGCTGAGCATCGTGCTCGCGGCACTCGGCGAGCCCGACCTGCTGCTGCTCGACGAGCCCTATCAGGGCCTCGACCTCGACAGCGCCCAGCGCTTCTGGGAGCTGCTGTGGGACTGGCGCGACCGCGGCCGCGCGGCGCTCGTCGTCGCCCATGCCCGCGACGCGCTCGAGCGCGCCGACGCGGTCGTCGAGCTCGGCCGCGCCAGCGCGCCGCTGCGGAGCGCCGCATGAGCGCCGCGCTGCTGTCCGTCGGCGAGATGACGCTGCGCGGGCTCTCCCGCCGGCGCGCGTCGCTGGCGCTGCTGTTCGCGCTTCCGCTCGCCTTCTACCTCGCCCGCCACGGGCAGCCGTGGCAGGCCGTCCGCTTCCTCGGCGTCGGCCTCGCGTGGGCGGCGAGCACGATCGCGCTGTTCGCCGCGCTCGACGCGCGCGGAACCGAGCCGCGCCTGCGGGTCAGCGGCTGGTCGTGGCGCGACCTCGTCGCGGGCCGCGTCGGCGCGATCGCGCTGCTCGGCCTCGTGCTCGCCGGCTGCTACGTCGCGCTCGTCGCGGTCGACCGCCCGATCGGGACGACCGGCTCGCTGGCGCTGGCGCTGGCGGTCACGGCGATCACCGGCGTCGCGACCGGCTCGGCGCTCGGCGCGCTCGCCCCGCGCGAGCTGGAGGGCGCGCTGCTGCTGTTCATCGTCGCCGGCCTGCAGATGGTCGTCGACCCCGAGGCCGGCGCTGCGCGTCTGCTCCCGTTCTGGTCGACGCGCGAGCTGATGACGCGCGCGATCGAGGGCTCGTCGTCCTCGGCGTCGCTCGCGGCCGCGCTCGTGCACGCCGGCGCGACGGTCGCGCTCTGCGCGCTCGTCACCGCGATCGCGAGCCGGCGGCGGATCGGCGCTTAGATCCAGCCTCGCTCGGTGGCGATCAGGACCGCCTGGGCGCGGTCGACGGCGCCGAGCTTGCCGTAGATGTTGTGCAGGTGGGTCCGCACGGTGCTGGTCGACAGCTCCAGCTCGTGCGCGATCTGCTTGTAGACCTTCCCCTGGCCGAGCCGCCTGAGCACCTCGGTCTCGCGCGTCGACAGCGGGCACGGGTCGAGTGCCCGCTGGCGGCCGTTGGTCGACGGGTTGGGCAGGTCGTACATGACCGCCCGCAGCTCGGCCGGCCCGATCCCGACCACGCGCGCCGTCGTCAGCATCTCGTTCGGAGAGACGGCGTCGCCGTGGCCGTAGTGGGCGAGCATGTCGGCCAGCCTCACGAGCGCCGCCTCGCCGTCGGCGTCGTCGCTGTGGTGGCGCTCGATCGTCGAGGCGACCGCCTTCGGCAGGCCCCACCGGCGCGCGAGCACGCCGCCGACGAGCGCGTGGTCGACGCCGAGCTCGCGGCGCTCGCGGTGGATCCGCTCCTCCGGCGTGCGCGCCTCGCCGTGAACCTGGCGCGGGTAGCCCGGGTAGGCGTGGGAGAGCACGAGCTTGCCGACGTCGTGCAGCAGCGAGGTGACCATCAGGCGGTCGCGATCCTCGTAGCCGAGCTCGGCGGCGAGCCGGTCGGCCGCCCGCTGGGTCGCGACGCCGTGGAGGCGGAACCGCTCGGGCGTCCCCTCCCAGATGCCGCTGCGGTCGAAGAAGTCGAAGGTGCGGGCGCGACTGGCGAGCGCCTGGACGGCGGCCGGCGAGAGGACGCTGACCGCCCTCACGACGCTGTCGACTCTGCCGCGCGAGGAGCCGTCGACGCGGTTGGCGAGCCGCAGCGTCGCGATCGCGAGCGCGACGTCGGACTCGACCGCGGCGACGACCGCCGCGGTCGCCGGGCGCTCCTGCGTGAACAGGCGCAGGACCCGGTTGCGCGACTCGGCCAGGACGGGGAACGCCTCCAGCGCCTCGAACGCGGCCGTCAGGCGACGGCCGTGGCCCTCGTTGTGGTGGCGACCGCCAAGGGCGGGGTCGGCGGAGGGGACCGATGAAGTCAAGCTGGCTGTGAGCGTCGGTGGCGTCATTGGATCGATCCTCGCCGCGGCTGCGCACGAGGGGATCGCTTCAGCGACGACGCGAGGCCCGCTGTCCCGATCCGTTCAGGTTATCGGCACCACAGGCCCCCGAGTTGAGGCAATCGCGACTCGACAGGGTGTCGAGTCGCTCAGCCGCTCAACCGCGCGAGCGCCGCGTCGATGCGGCGCAGCGTCTCGTCGCGCCCGAGCAGCGCGACCGACTCGAAGATCCCGGGCGAGATCGTCGTCCCGGCGATCGCGACGCGGACCGGCTGGAAGACGTGCTTGGGCTTCCAGTCGTTGGCCTCCAGCAGCCCGCGCAGGGCGGCCTCGACCGTCTCCTGCGTGAACGGCTCCAGCGCCCCCAGCGCCTCGCGCGCCGCTCTCAGGCCCTCGACGGCGCCCTCGACGCCGAAGGTCTTCGTCCACGCCTTCTCGTCGTCGCCGGGGCCGTCGAAGAAGAAGCCGGCGAGCGGCCAGAAGTCGGCGAGCGTCTGGATCTTCTCGCGGCTGATCTCGACCGCGTCGCGCAGGCCGTCGCGGCCGGTGAACGCCTCCAGCCGCGCCGTCAGCTCCTCGACGGGCAGCTCGCGCAGGTAGTGCCCGTTCATGTGGCGCAGCTTTCTCTCGTCGAAGACGGCCGGCGACTTCGAGATCCGCTCCAGTCTCAGCCGCTGCGCCAGCTCGTCCGCGCTGAAGTACTCGCGCTCCGGGTCGAAGCCGGCGCCGAGCAGCGCGACGTAGTTGTTGACCGCCTCGGGCAGGTAGCCCTGGTCGCGCAGCTCCTGGACCGAGGCGGCGCCGTGGCGCTTGGAGAGCTTCTTGCCGTCGGGGCCGTGCAGCAGCGGCAGGTGGGCGTAGACCGGCGCTCTCGCCCCCAGCGCCTCGAACACGAGCAGCTGCTTGGGGGTGTTGGAGAGATGGTCCTCGCCGCGCACGACGTGCGTGATGCCGGCGTCGAGGTCGTCGACGGCGACCGCGAAGTTGTAGAGCACCGAACCGTCGGCGCGGGCGATCACCGGATCGTCCATGTGCACGTGCTTGAAGGTCGCGTCGCCGCGGACGGCGTCGTGGACGACGGTCTCCCCCTCGTCGGGGACGCGCAGGCGGACCGCGCCCTCCTCTTCCGGCGTGCCGCGGAAGCCGCGGTCGTCGCCGTGCTGCGCCTTCCACGCTCTGACGTCGTCGCCGGTCGCGGTCGTGCGGTAGGCGTGGCCGGAGTCGAGCAGCTGCTGGAGCGCCTCCTGGTGGCGCGGCGTGTTCGCCGTCTGGAAGATCGGCCCCTCGTCCCAGCCGAGCTCGAGCCATCTGAGCGCGTCGAGGATCTGCTCGACGTTCTCGGGGGTCGAGCGTTCGCGGTCGGTATCTTCGATCCGCAGGACGAGTCTGCCGCCGCTCCCGCGTGCGAGCAGCCAGTTGTAGAGCGCTGTGCGCGCGCCGCCGATGTGCAGCGCGCCGGTCGGAGAAGGAGCGAAGCGAACTTTCATGGAGTCTGCATGCTAATCGGCACCCACGTGTCGCAGGCCGGCGGCCTCGACAAGGCGATCGGGCGCGGGGTCGAGAGAGGCTGCGAGTCGATCCAGATCTTCAACCAGTCGCCGCGGATGTGGCGACCGACGAGATACGGGCCCGACGACTTCGCCGCGTTCAGAGCGGCGATGGCCGACTCGCCGATCAGAGCGGTCCTGATCCACGCCGTCTACCTGATCAACTGCGCCAGCGAGGACCCGGAGATCCGCTCCAAGTCGCTCGCGTCGCTGAAGCAGTCGCTGCACGTCGGCGACGGGATCGGCGCCGACGTCGTGCTCCACCCCGGCTCGGCGCTGAGAGGCCACGTCGGCGAGGCGATCAGACGGGCCGGCGCGGTCTTCAGAGAGGCGCTGGCGGAGTCGGAGCGCAGCATGCTGCTGCTGGAGGACACGGCCGGCGCCGGCGGCACGCTGGGGCGCTCCTTCGAGGAGCTGCAGGCGCTGCTGGAGGCGGCCGGCGGCGGCGACCGGCTCGGCGTCTGCCTCGACTCCTGCCACCTGCTCGCGTCCGGCTACGACGTGCGCACGGCCGCGGGCCTGACGGAGACGCTCGACTGCTTCGACGAGATCGTCGGGCTCGACCGGCTCGGCGCCGTCCACCTCAACGACTCGCAGACGCCGCTGGGCTCCAACCGCGACCGCCACGCCAACCTCGGCGAGGGCGAGCTCGGCGAGGAGGGCTGCGTCGCGTTCCTGTCGGAGCCGCGCTTCGAGCAGATGGCGGTCGTGCTCGAGACGCCCGGTCCCGACAAGAGAGGGACGACCGCCGAGGAGATCGCGTACGCGAAGAGGCTGCGCAGCAGAGGGCTGAAGGCGCGCGCGTAGGACTGCGCCGCATGGGCGCGGCGGCCGGATCGGCGCCGCGCCCGTCTCGACCGGCGGTCAGGCCGCAGCTGTCTCCATCATGGCGCTGCCGAGCAGGTGGTCGAGCTCGGCCTGCAGCGCGGCGTTGCGCGCGACTCTGTAGCTCGGCCCGAGCCGCAGCACGCGCGGCCCGTTGGAGGTGTGCATCTCCAGCACGACCGTCGACTCGCCGGGGAAGGTCTCGAAGACCGACTTGAGCTCCTCGATCACCGACGCTCTCAGCACCGTCGCGTCGAGGCGGAGGCGGACCGGCGGCGGGCCGACGGGGATCTTCGCCGCCTCCTCCTTCGCCTTCTCGATCTCCTCCTCGCTGGGCGCGAAGATCTCGGCCTCCTGGACGACGACCGTCGTCTTGGAGGCGTCCTTGTGGTCGACGCGGCCGCGCAGGGTGATGACGGCGTCCATCTCGAACGCCTCCTCGGAGGCGGCGAGCGTTCTGCCGAAGATCAGCAGCTCGACCTGGCCCTCGAGATCGTCGAGGGTGGCGAACATCATGTGGTCGCCTCTCTTCGTGCGCAGCCTCTTCGTCTGCGTGATGATCCCCCCGACGGTGACCCACTCGCCGTCCTTTCTCTCCGACAGGTCGGCGAGCGAGCAGTCGACCTTCGCGCGCATCGCCTCGCGGACGGTCTTCAGCGGGTGGGCGGAGATGAAGAGGCCGATCGACTCCTTCTCGGCGGCGAGCAGCTCGTTCTGGTCGAACTCCTCGGCCGGGATCGGCGGATGGGTCGGAGCCGCGAAGGCGGCCGCGGCGCCACCGCCGTCGGTGCCGCCGCCGAGGTCGAAGATCGAGCCCTGGCCGATCAACGCGTCCTGCTGCGCCTTCTGGCCGGCCGCCTGGGCGGTCTCCAGCACCTCCAGCATCCCCTTGCGCGAGGCGCCGGTCGATTCGAAGGCGCCGCACTTGATCAGCGCCTCGATCGACTTCTTGTTGACCGACTTGCCGTCGACCCGCTCGCAGAAGTCCCAGATCGAGGTGAAGGGACCGTCCTCCTCGCGGGCGCGCTTTATCGACTCGACGGCCGCGTAGCCGACGCCCTTGACGGCATCGAGGCCGAAGCGGATGTTGCCGTCGACGACCATGAAGTCGTGATCGGACTCGTTGACGTCCGGCGGCAGGATCTCGATCCCCATCTGCTCGGCCTGCGCGACGAAGAACGGGACCTTGTCCTTCGTGTCCATCACCGAGGAGATCAGCGCCGCCATGTACTCGGCCGGGAAGTTGGCCTTCAGCCAGGCGGTGCGGTAGGCGATCAGCGCGTAGCAGGCGGCGTGCGACTTGTTGAAGGAGTAGTCGGCCGACTTCTCGTTGGTCGCCCACAGCCACTCGATCACCTGCTCGGAGGTGCCGGATCTGCGGCAGCCCTCGATGAACTCGGGCTTCAGCTTGGCCATCGCCTCGCGGTTCTTCTTGCCGATCGCCTTGCGGAGGTCGTCTGCCTTGGCGCCCGAGAAGCCGGCCAGCTGCTTGGCGATCTGCATCGCCTGCTCCTGGTACAGGATCACGCCCTTGGTCGACTCGAGGATCGGCCGCAGCCGCTCATCCGGGTAGGAGATCGCGTCCGGGTTGCGCTTGCCGCGCGCGTACGTCGGGATCTGGTCCATCGCGCCCGGCCGGTAGAGGGCGTTGAGCGCGATCAGGTCCTCGAGCTCGGTCGGTCTGACCTTCTTGAGCGACTCCCGCATGCCCTCGGACTCGAACTGGAAGACGCCGACCGAGTCGCCGCGGGCCATCATCTCGTAGGTCTTGGCGTCGTCGAGCGGCAGCGTCGTCATGTCGGGACGGGTGCCGGTCGAGCGCTCGATGATGTCGAGCGCGTCCTCGATCACGTCGAGGTTGCGCAGCC
>NZ_JACHNU010000005.1 GCF_014199525.1 Conexibacter arvalis
GGCCCGGGCCGTCCCCCCCCCCCCCCGCGCCCGCCCGGCCCCGGCCCCCCGCCCCGTCCCCCGCCCGGGGGGGGGGGGGGGGGGGGGGGGGCGGGGGGGGGGGGGGGGGGGGGGGGGGGGCACCCCCCCCCCCCCCCCCCCACTCCTCCCGGTCCCGCTCCACGAGCACGTGCGCGCGGGGCGGGAGGCGGTGCTGCTCTGCCTCGTGGTCGACGCATCCGGGTCGATGGGAGCGCGGCGACGGCTGGCGAAGGTCAAGGGTGCGCTGCTGGAGCTGCTGCGCGACGCCTACGCACGCCGTGACCGCGTCGCCGTGATCGCCTTCCGCGACGCGTTCGCGGAGACGATCGTGCGGCCCGGCGCGCCCCTGGCCGCCGCCGCGGAGGCGATCCGCACCCTCCCGACCGGCGGCCGCACGCCGCTGGCCGCCGGCTTGCGCGAGGCCGCGGCGGTCGTCCAGCGCGAGCGCGTCCGCGAGCCCGACCGTCGCGCCGTCGCGATCGTCCTCACCGACGGCCGCGTCCAGGATCCGCATGGCGCGGTGCCCGCCGCGGCGCGGACGCTCGGCACGGCCGCCGACGCCGTCCACGTCGTCGACACCGAGGAGGGCCCGGTGCGGCTCGGCCTCGCCGGCCGCGTCGCACTCGCCGCCGGCGGGCGGTTGCATCGGCTGACGGAGTCGCCGGCCGGACGCCGCACCGGCGCGGGCCGCGTCGCCGCGCCGACCCCGGACGTCCGCCGCTGCGGCACCGGCCGCGCCGCCACGCCGGCCACGGACGCTCGCAGCGCCGGAGCCGGCCGCAACGCCGTGGCGCCGGGCCTCCTTCCCACCGACCCATCCGCGATCCGCAGGAGCCCCGCATGACCGAGACCAGTCCGCTCGCCAAGCACGGCGGCGACGAGATCGACGTGCCGCACCGTCCCGGCGACAGGGGCAGTGCGGAGCCGAAGCGGCGCAAGCCGCGCGACAGAGCGCTCGTTGCGGTCTACACCGGGACGGGGAAGGGCAAGTCGACCGCCGCGTTCGGGATGCTGATGCGCTCGTGGGCGCGCGGGTACAGGTGCGGCGTCTTCCAGTTCGTGAAGTCGGGCAAGTGGAAGGTCGGCGAGGCGAGAGCCGCGGCGGCGCTCGGCGGGATCGACTGGGAGAAGATGGGCGACGGCTGGTCGTGGCTCTCCAGAGACCTCGACGAGTCGGCCGACCTCGCGCGCGCCGGCTGGGAGGGCGTGAAGCGGGCGATCGCGGAGGAGCGCTACGAGTTCCTGCTGCTCGACGAGATCACGTACCCGATCAAGTGGGGCTGGATCGACGTCGACGACGTCGTCGCGACGCTCCGCGACCGACCGGGCTTCCAGCACGTGATCGTCACCGGCCGCGACGCCGATCCGAAGCTGATCGAGCTGGCCGACCTCGTCAGCGAGGTCGTCAAGGTCAAGCATCCGATGGACCAGGGCATCCGCGCACAGCAGGGGATCGAGTGGTGAGCGCGGCCGGCGCGAGCCCACGGCGGGGCGCGGGCGCGGGGCCGGCGTGGGGCGATGCGTCGATGGCGCCGACGGTCCTCGTCATCCTCGACGGCGCGAGCGAGCCCGTGCGACCCGGCCTGCCGACCTGCCTCGAGCACGCGGCGACGCCGGCGCTCGACGCGCTCTGCGCCGAGGGCGTCGTCACGCGCGTGCGGACGGTCGCCCCCTGGCTCGCGCCCGGTTCGGAGAGCGCCATCCCCGCGCTCCTCGGCTGGATCCCGCCGGCCCCCGTCGACCGCGGGATGGTCGAGGCGGTCGCCTGGGAGATCCCGCTCGACGCGGGTTGCGGGGAGCGTGCCGCGGCGATCGTGGCGGGCGCGCCGACTGGCCGGGAGCGTGCTGCGGCAGGTGCGGCGGGTGGCGGGGAGCGGGCCGCGGCGGTCGCGGCGGGTGCGGCGGCTGGCGGCGAGCGTGCGTGCGCGAGGTCGGTGCGCGCGGCGGCCGGCGGGGAGCGTGCGCGGCCGGCTTCGGCGGTCGAGGCGCGCGGCGAGTGGGCGTGGCGGGTCGACGTGCGCGCGGAGGACGGCTCCCGCGCGGACGTCGGCGCCGTCCGCGCCGCGGTCGACACGCTCGATTTCGCGCTGCCCGACCACCGCGTCGTGCCGCTCGCCGGCCACCGCCTGCTCGTCGTCGGCCGACCGCCGCTGCCGCCGCTCGACGGCGCGGCCGCACCGCACGCCGTCGCTGCGCGGACCGGGGAGGTTGCCGCGAGCGGGGGCGCCGCCGCCGCGAGCGAACCTGCGGCCGGCACGGGCGCCGTCGCCGGCAAGGCTGCGGAAGGTGCCCTTGCGGGCCGTCATGCCCTCGATGTCTGGCCGGAGGGCGTCGTGCCGCCGCGGCTGCTGGACGCGCGCACGGTCGTCGTCGCCGCGCGCGGCGCTGCGGCGGGCATCGCGCGGCTGATGGGCGCGCGAGTCGTCGTGCCCGACGGCGCGACCGGACGGCCCGGCAGCGACCTGGCCGCGAAGACGGCCGCCGCGCTCGACGCCCTCGCGGCCGGTGCGAAGCAGGTCGTCGTTCACGTCGGCGGTCCCGACGAGGCGGCGCACGAGCGCGACGCCGCAGCGAAGGTCGCTGCGATCGAGGCGGCCGACCGCGACGTGATCGCGCCGCTGCGCACGGCCGTCGCGTCGGCCGGCGGCACGCTGCGCATCTGTCCCGACCACGGCTGCGACCCGGCCGACGGCCGCCACGATGCCGCGCCGGTGCCGCGCGTCGAGTGGACGGGCGGCTTGCTCGCGGAAGCCTCCGGGAGGCTCGACGGCATCGGCCGGGCACCCACCACGAGCGCAGGCGGCACCGTCGCGGATCGTGGCCACGCGAGGCCGACCCGCCTCACGGAGCGCGCGGTCGCGGGCCTGCCGATCGTCGAGCTGGAGCCGAGCGCGAGGGCGGCGGCGTGATCGCGCGGATCGTGATCGCCGGCACCGGCTCGGGCGCGGGCAAGACGACGGTCGCCTCGGGACTGATCGGCGCGCTGCGGGCGCGAGGCCTGCGCGTGCAGGGCTTCAAGGTCGGCCCCGATTACATCGACCCGAGCTACCACGCGCTCGCGTCGGGACGACCCGGGCGGAACCTCGATGCCTTCCTCTCCGGGACCGAGCTGATCGCGCCGCTGTTCCGTCACGGCGCGGCCGACGCCGACGTCGCGGTGATCGAAGGCGTGATGGGGCTGTTCGACGGCGCTTCGGGCAGAGGCGAGCTGGCCTCGACCGCGCAGGTCGCGAAGCTGCTGTGGGCACCGGTCGCGCTCGTCGTCGACGGCTCGGCGATGGCGCGCTCGGCGGCGGCGATCGTCCACGGCTTCCGCAGCTTCGACCCGGAGCTGGAGGTCGCGGGCGTGATCTTCAACCGCGTCGGCTCCGACGGCCACGAGCAGCTCCTGCGCGAGGCGGTCGCGCCGCTCGGCGTGCCGGTGCTCGGCGTCTTGCGCCGCGACGAGCGGATCGCGGCCCCCGAGCGCCACCTCGGCCTCGTGCCGGTCTCCGAGCGCGAGCCGCGCACGCGCGCGGCGCTCGACGTGCTCGCCGCCTCCCTCGCGGAGCGGGTCGACCTCGACGCCGTCCTCGCGCTCGCCCGCAGCGCCCCCGCCGTGCCGGGCGCGGCGTGGGATCCGGCGGCCGCGGTGGAGGGAAGCGGCGGCGTGGAATCCGCCGAGGCCGCCGGCGGCGGGGTGTCGGGCGCCGGATCGCCGGTGGGCGGTGGCGGGGCTGGAGCGGCGACGGGCGGCGGGGCTGGTGCGGCGACGGGCGGCGGGGCTGGTGCGGCGACGGGCGGCGGGGCTGGTGCGGCGACGGGCGGCGGGGCTGGTGCGGCGGCGGGCGGCGGGGCTGGTGCGGCGGCGGGCGGCGGGGCTGGTGCGGCGGCGGGCGGAGGCGGAGGCGGCCCGGCGCGCGTTCGCATCGCCCTCGCGGCGGGGCCGGCCTTCTCCTTCCACTACCGCGAGAACCTCGAGCTGCTGGAGGCGGCCGGTGCGGAGCTGCTGCCGTTCGATCCGCTCTCCGACGCCGCGCTCCCGGAGCAGTCCGACGCGCTCGTGCTCGCCGGCGGCTTCCCCGAGGTCTACGGCGCCGAGCTGGCGGACAACGCGCCGCTGCGCACCGCGGTCGTCGCGCACGTCGCCGCCGGACGACCGGTCCTCGCCGAGTGCGGTGGCCTGCTGTTCCTCGCCGAGCAGCTCGACGGCCACGAGATGTGCGGCGTGCTGCCGGTCCGCGCCGCGATGAGCAGACGCCTGACGCTCGGCTACCGCGAGGCGACCGCCGCGACCGCGACGCCGTGGCTCCCGGCCGGTGCGCGCCTGCGCGGCCACGAGTTCCACTACACGCAGGTCGAGGGCACAGGCGCCGAGAAGCCGCCGCCGGCGTGGACCCTCTCGGCGCGGGGTCAGGAGCGCGCGGAGGGCTTCGTCCGCGGCGCCGTCCAGGCCAGCTACCTGCACGTCCACTGGGCAGCCTTCCCCGAGGTCGCACGCCGGTTCGTGGCGGCGGCGCGCGAACGCCGCGGTGGGCGATCGGGGGAGGACGGGCGATGACCGTCGTGCTCGTGCTCGGCGGCACGCGCTCCGGCAAGAGCGCGCGCGCCGAGGAACTGGCGGCCGCCACCGGCATGCCGGTCCGCTACGTCGCGACCGCCGACGGCGCCGACCCCTCGCTCGCCGATCGGATCGCCGACCACGTCGCCCGCCGCCCGGCCGAGTGGACGACGGTCGAGGCCGGCGACGACCTCGCCGCCGCCGTCGAGCGGGCGGCCTGCTGCGCGGGCGCCGGAGGTGCGAGCGGCCCGAGTGCGGGCGGCGCGGGTGCGGGCGGCGCGGGTGCGGGCGGTGCTGGCGCGGGCGGCGCGCGCCGCGACGCCGTCGGGGCGCACGGCGATCGGCGTGCGACGTGCGCCCCGTGCTGCCTGCTCGTCGACGGGCTCGGCCCCTGGATCGCGACCGCGCTGCATCGCGCCGGAGCGTTCGACGACGCCTCCGACGCGCGGCTCGCGGTCGCGCGCGACGAGGTGACCGGCCAGGTCAGACGCGTCGTCGAGGCGCTTCTCGTCCTCACGGCTGCGGGCGGCGCCGCGATCGTCGTGGCGGAGCAGGCGGGGGAGGGCGTGCTGCCGCCCGACCGGGCGTCGCGCGCCTGGCTCGACCTGCTCGGCACCGCCACCCAGCGGCTGGCGGAGATCGCGGACCGCGTCGAGCTGATCGTCGCCGGCCGCCCGCTCGCGCTCGACGATGGCGGCGTTCGCGACCTGCGTCGATCTGCCTACCGCTCCGGTAGGCAGATTGACGCAGGTCTTGACTCCGACCGCGCCGCGCTGCGCAGCCGCGGCGACACCGCGGTCCGAGCGGGCGCCCCCGACGTCGCCGCGCTGCGCACGCACGGCGAGACTGCCGTCCGAGTGGGCGACGTCGACCTCGCCGAGCTGCGCACGCACGGTGACACGGCCGTCCGGGCGGGCGACGCCGACCATGCCGTCAACGTCCGCGCGGAGGGACCGCCGGGATGGCTGCGCATCGCGATCGAGCGGGCGCTCGCGGAGGACGCGACCCGCTACCCGTCCGAGATCGCGGCATGCGACGCGCTCGCCGCGCTCCACGGTCGCGCACCCGACGAGGTCGTCCCCGCCAACGGTGCCGCGCAGGCGCTGTGGCTGCTGCCGGCGGCGCTCAGACCGCGTCTGGCGGCTGTCGTCCATCCCGGCTTCACCGAATCCGAGGCTGCGTTGCGAGCGCACGGCGTCGAAGTCGTGCGCGTCCTGCGCGATCCCGCGTGCGGCTTCGCGCTCGACCCGGCCGCGGTGCCGGAGGCGGCCGACCTCGTGATCGTCGGCAATCCGGCATCGCCGAGCGGGACGCTCGACCCGGCCGCCGCGCTGCTCGCGCTGCGTCGGCCCGGGCGAACCGTCGTCGTCGACGAGGCGTTCATCGACCTCGTCCCCGGCGAGCCCGGGTCGCTGGCGCGCGAGCGGCTCGACGACGTGATCGTCGTGCGCAGCCTCACGAAGTCGCTCGCGATCCCCGGGCTGCGCGCCGGCTACGCGCTCGCTGCGCCGCCGCTGGCCGAGCGGCTGCGCGCCGTGCGGCCGCCATGGTCGGTCAACGCGCTCGCGCTGGCCGCGCTGGAGGCGGTCGCACGGCGACCCGAGCCGCTGGCCGAGCGCGCCGAGCTGACCCGCGTCGAGCAGGAGGACCTGCAGCGGCGGCTGGCGGAGATCGACGGCCTGCGCGCCTGGCCGAGCGTCGCCAACTACTGCCTCGTCGAGGTGGCCGACGGCGCGGCGGTCGCGACCGCGCTGCGCGCCCGCCGGATCGCCGTGCGCGAGGCGGCGAGCTTCCCCGGCCTCGACGCTCGTCACCTCCGGCTCACCGCCCGAGCCCCGGACGAGAACGCCCGCCTCTGCGCCGCGCTTGCCGCGGCGGTTTCGGAGCTCGCCCCGCACGACGCGGCCGCAGCGGCTGGCGAGCGCGCGGCGGTGGGCGGCGCGGACCGGGAGCGTCCCGCCGCCGAGCGCTCGGCCGCGGACGCGCCGACGGAGGAAACCGCATGAGCGCGCTGCGAGTCACGACGGCGCCGGGGACGCTGCTGGTCGACTTCGGCCAGCCGCGCCGGGTGCTCTCCTCGGCCGTGCTCGGCGGCGGGATCGGCGTCGCGCACGGTTGGCTCAACGCGACCGTCCCGACCGACTACGACCGGCTCGACCCCCACGCCGACCTGGCCGAGCGGGCTGCGGCGCTCGGATTCGCGCGGCCGCTGGTCGGGATGCTGACGGCGGTCGACGTCGCCCGCTGCGAGCGCGCGCGGCGCGGCGTCGCGACCGCCTTCGCGACGGTCGGCGTCGGCCATGCGCTTGCGGCCGCGGGCACGAGACCGCGGGTCGTGCCGGCGATCGGGACGATCAACCTGCTCGTCGTCGTCGACGCGCCGCTCGATGACGCCGCGCTCGCCGGGGCCGCGCAGACGGCGATCGAGGCGAAGGTACAGGCGCTCGCCGCCGCCGCGATCCCCGCGAGAAACGCCGACTGCCACGCGACCGGCACCGCCACCGACGCCTTCTGCATCGCCGCGCTGCCGGGCTCGACCGTCCCCTTCGCCGGCCCGGCGACGAGCGTCGGCGCCGACCTCGCCCAGGCGGTCCACGCCGCCGTGCTCGCCGGCGCCCGCGCCGACCGCGCCGACTTCGGCCCCCTGTACGAGACCGGCGCCGCAGGGGAGGCGCCGCGATGAGCGCGCCGGCTCGTCTGACCGTCGTCGGGATCGGCGCCGATGGGATCGCCGGGGTCGGCGAGGAGGCACGCGCGGCGCTGGCGGCGGCTCCGCTCGTCGTCGGCTCGGCCCGCCAGCTCGACCTGCTGCCGGCCGACGCCACCTCACCGACCGCGACCCGGCTCGCCTGGCCCTCGCCGCTGGAGCCGCTGCTCGACGCGCTCGCCGCCGGCGAGCACGGCGACGCCGCGATCCTCGCGAGCGGCGATCCGATGCTGCACGGCATCGGCGCCAGTCTCGCCCGGCGGGGCGTGCGGCCGGCCGCCGTCGCAGCCGGTGCGGCCGCGGACGCCACGCCGCCGCCCGCCACCGCCCCGGCAACCGCCCGGGCCGCCGCCGTCGCTCCGAGCGCCGCGCCCGCCGCCCGCGCGGCCGCCGACGCGCGGCGCGCGCCCGCCATCCTCCACGCGATCCCACATCCGTCCGCGTTCGCGCTCGCGTGCGCGCGGCTGGGGTGGGCGGCGGCTGAGGTCGAGCTGATCTCGGCGGTCGCGCGCGACCCCGCGCAGATCGCCCGTGCGCTGCAGCCCGGGCGCCGCCTGCTCGTCTACGCGACCGGAACGCACGGCGCCGCCGCCGTCGCCGGCCTCCTGACCGAGCACGGGTTCGGCGCCAGCCGCCTCGTCGTGCTGGAGCGGCTCGGCGACCCGGAGCGCGAGCGGCTCCACGACACGACCGCCCGCGCCTGGGGCGACCGCGAGGCCGACCCGCTCCACGCGGTCGCGGTCGAGCCGCGCGCCGACGACCCCGCCGCGCACCGCCCGCTGCCGCCGACGGGCGAGCCGCGCGCGGACGAGCCCGCCGCCCACCGTCCGCTCCCGCCGCGTCCGCTCCCGCCGACGACGCCCGGCCTGCCCGACGACGCCTTCGACCACGACGGCCAGCTGACGAAGCGCCACGTCCGCGCCGTCACGCTCGCCGCGCTCGCGCCGCTGCCCGGCGAGCTGCTGTGGGACGTCGGCGCAGGCAGCGGCTCGATCGCGATCGAGTGGCTGCGCGCGACCGCCCCGCTCGCCGCCGCCCCCGGCCGGGCGATCGCGTTCGAGGCGAACGCCGAGCGCGCCGCCCGCATCGAGCGCAACGCCCGCGCCCTCGGCGTCCCGCAGCTGACGATCGTCCACGGCAGCGCGCCGGCCGCGTTCGCCGATCCGCTCGTCACCCACTGCGCCCCGGACGCGATCTTCGTCGGCGGCGGCGCCACCGTCCCGGGTCTGCTGGAGGAGGCGTGGCACGCGCTGCGACCTGGCGGCCGGATCGTCGTCAACGCCGTCACGCTCGAGAGCCAGGCGCGGCTGCTCCAGGCCCGCGCCGAGCACGGCGGCACGCTCGCGCAGATCGCGATCTCCCACGCGGGCGCCGTCGGCGGCTTCACCGCGTGGCGAGGCCAACTGCCCGTCGTCCAATGGGAGGCCCGCAAGGAGGACCCGACCCCATGACCGTCCACTTCATCGGCGCCGGCCCCGGCGCGCCCGACCTGCTCACGCTCCGCGCCCAGCGGCTGATCGCCAGCAGCCCGGTCTGCCTCTACGCCGGCGCGCTCGTGCCGCCCGAGATCGTCGCCCACGCGCCGCGAGGCGCCCGCGTGGTCGACACGCAGCAGATGGAGCTGGACGAGATCGTCGAGGAGTTCGCGAGCGCCCACGCCGCCGGTCATGACGTCGCGCGGCTCCACTCGGGCGACCTCTCGATCTACTCGGCGCTCGGCGAGCAGACCCGCCGCCTCGACGCGCTCGGGATCGACTGGGACATGACGCCCGGCGTCCCGGCCTTCGCGGCCAGCTCGGCGGCGCTGAGACGCGAGCTGACGCTGCCGGGCGTCGCGCAGTCGGTGATCCTCACGCGCTATCGCAGACGGGCCTCGGCGATGCCCGACGGCGAGGAGCTGGCCGGCCTCGCCGCCCACGGCAGCACGCTCGTCCTCCACCTCGGCGTGCAGGCGATGGAGGAGCTGGTGGCGGTCGTCGAGCCGCACTACGGCGCCGACTGCCCGGTCGCCGTCGTCGCGCGCGCGAGCTGGCCCGACGAGACGATCCTCCGCGGGACGCTCGCGACGATCGCCGCCCAGGTCGCCGAGGCGGGCATCAGACGGACGGCGACGATCGTCGTCGGGCCGGTCCTCGACGGCGCCGGCGGCGAGAGCTTCCTCTATTCGAAGGGCCGCTCGCGGCCGGGCACCGGGGAGAGCCTGCCGGCGTGAGCGACGATCTCGCCCTCGCGGTCGACGACGAGCACCTCGGCCTCGACCGGCGCGTCGCCGAGCAGCTCGCGCACGACCCGCAGCGCCTCGTCGGCGACCCGCTGCGCCAGCGGCACCCCTGCGGCGCGTGCGAGCTGGAGCGCGTGCAGCGCGGTGTTGCCGTCGCGGATCGCGGCGGCCAGCGCCTCGTCGCCGCCGGCTTCGCGGGCCAGCCGCGCGAGCCGGTCGAGGTCGACCTGCGAGCGGGCCGAGTGGAGATCGAGATGGCCGGCGGCGAGCTTGGAGAGCTTCGCGAAGCCGCCCGCGAGCGTCAGCCGCGGCACCGGGTTGCGCGCGAGGTGCTTCAGCGTCGCGCCGGCGAAGTCGCCCATGTCGAGCAGCGCCGCGCCGGGGAGGTCGTACAACCGCTGCGCCGCGCGCTCGGAGGTGTCGCCGGTCGCGGCGATCGCGTGCCGCTGGCCGGTCGCGCGCGCGACGTCGATCCCGTGGCGGATCGACGCGATCCACGCCGAGCAGGAGTAGGGGACGACGACGCCGGTCGTGCCGAGGATCGACAGCCCGCCGACGATCCCCAGCCGCGGGTTCCACGTCTTCCTCGCCAGCTCCTCGCCGCCCTCGATGCCGATCGTCACGACGACGTCGCCGGGGTCGCCGTGGGCCGCGGCCAGCTCGGCGACGACGCCGCGCATCAGTCTCCGCGGGACCGGGTTGATCGCCGGCTCGCCGGGCGGGAGCTGGAGGCCGGGCAGCGTGATCGTGCCGACGCCGGGGCCGGCCGCGAAGACGACGCCGGATCCCGGCTCGCCGCGCCGGACCGTCGCCAGCACAAGCGCGCCGTGGGTGACGTCGGGGTCGTCGCCGGCATCCTTGACGACGCCGGCGGTGGCGGTGACGAGGGCGTTGGCGCTGACGACCGCGCCGGCGCTGACGTCGGCGCCGGCGCTGGTGCGCCCGTCGCCGTCGCGGCCCTCCGCGGCGCGCTCACGGGGCGAGGGCGAGCCGGCGCTTGCGCGCTCGTCACCGCCGCGGCTGTCGGCGGCGCGGTCGTGGGACACGGCCGGACTCGCGCCGCCGGCGGCCTCGATCCGCTCCACGGCGAGCGCGAAGGCCGGTTGCTGCCCGCCCGGCAGCGTGATCGTCACCGGGTCGGGGAAGGCGCCGGTCAGCAGCGCCGCGTAGGCGGCTTTCGTCGCCGCGGTCGCGCAGGCGCCCGTCGTCCAGCCCCGCCGCAGCGCGCTGCCGCGGCTTCCGTCGGTCGCGCGGTCGACCGGCTGAGCGCCGTCGCTCATCCGCTTGGCTCCACGGCGCGCCGGCGGTCGGCGGCGGGCGCGCGGCTGGGGCACCCGGCGGCGGGCCCGCCGGACGCCCGGCCGGTGCGGGAGGCGCGGTGCGGGCGGCCGGTGCGCGGGACGCGGTGCGGGCGGCCGGTGTCCGGGGCGCGGTGCGGGCGGCCGGTGTCCGGGGCGCGGTGCGGGCGGCCGGTGTCCGGGGCGCGGTGCGGGCGGCCGCTGCAGGAGGCGCGGCGATGCGCGTCCTGATCCTTGGCGGGACCGGGGAGGCGCGGGAGCTGGCGGCGCTGCTGCATCGCGACAACGTAGCGGTGATCTCGTCGCTCGCCGGGCGCGTCGCGCGGCCGCGGCTGCCGGTGGGGGAGGTGCGGGTCGGCGGCTTCGGCGGGCCGGCGAAGCTGGCGGAGTGGCTGACGCGTGAGCGGATCGGCTGCGTCGTCGACGCGACCCATCCCTTCGCCGAGCGGATCTCGGCCAGCGTCGCGCAGGCGGCCGGCCGTGCCGGCGTCCCGCTGCTGCGGCTGGCGCGGCCGGGCTGGAGCGAGCGGCCGGGCGACCGCTGGATCTGGGCCGACGACCTCGACGCCGCCGCCGCGCAGATCCCGTCGCTCGGCTCGCGCGTGCTGCTGACCACCGGTCGGCAGGGGCTGGCGGCGTTCGCGGACGGCGATGCCTTCTTCCTCGTCCGCTGCGTCGACCCGCCCGAGCCGCCGCTGCCGCGCGACCACGAGCTGCTGCTTGACCGCGGCCCCTACACGCTCGCGGGCGAGCTGGAGCTGATCGACCGCCACCGGCTCGACGTCGTCGTCACGAAGGACAGCGGCGGGAGGCTGACCGAGGCGAAGCTCGACGCCGCTCGCGCGCGCGACCTGCCGGTGATCGTCGTCCGCCGCCCGCCCTCCCCGGCCGGCGTGCAGGCAGTGGAGTCGGTCGCCGAGGCGCACGCCTGGGTGTTCGACGCCGCCGGCTGAGCGGTACCCGGTTGCTGCGGACGCCGGGCCGAGCGCGGCCGTTCCGCGCGCGTGGCGGGTCGCCGGGGCGGACGCTGGGCCGGGCGCCGGGCCGTGCGCGGCCGCTGCGGGCGCGGGGCCGGGCGCCGGGCCGCGGGCGAGCGCGCACCTCACTCCGGGTACGTCCGCGGCGTGTAGACGCGCGCCGGGCCGGCGCCGTTGCCGTCGCCGAAGACGCGCGTCCGCGACGAGCCGACGATCAGCAGCGTGCGCATGTCGACCGCCGCGGCGTCGAAGTCGCCGAGCGTCGCGATCGTCATCGTCTCGGTTGGCGCGCCGACCGCTCTCGCGACGACGACCGGCGTCTCCGGCGCGCGGTGCCGCAGCAGGATCGCCCGCGCTTCCTCCAGCTGCGTCGGCCGCGTCTTCGAGCGCGGGTTGTAGACGGCGAGCGCGAGATCGGCGACGCCGACCGCCTCCAGGCGGCGCTCGATCACCGACCACGGCTTGAGCACGTCCGACAGCGACAGGACGCAGAAGTCGTGGCCGAGCGGCGCGCCGGCCCGCGCCGCGGCCGCCTGCATCGCCGAGAGCCCCGGAACGATCCGCACGTCGACGTGCGCGAAGGCGTCGCCGCCGGCCTCGAGCTGCTCCATCACCGCGGCGGCCATCGCGAAGATGCCCGGGTCGCCGGAGGAGACGACCGCGACGCGCCCGCCGGCGGCCGCCAGCTCCAGGGCGTGGCGCGCGCGGTCGGCCTCGACGCGGTTGTCGCTCGCGTGGCGCTGCTGTCCGACCCGGGCCGGGACGCGGTCGACGTAGGTCTTGTACCCGACGAGATGCTCGGCCGCGGCCAGCTCGGCCCGCGCCTCCGGCGTGAGCCACCGCGGCCCGGCCGGTCCGAGACCGACGACGGCGACCGAGCCGGCTGCCGGCGCATCGCTCGGGTCGGCAGCCGCCGCCGGTACACCTGCGGTCACGCCGCTGGCGCCCGCCGTCGCACCACTGGCGCCCGCCGTCGCACCGCGCGCGCCCGCCGTCGCACCACTGGCGCCCGCCGTCGCACCACTGGCGCCGGCCGTCGCACCGGCGACGAGCCTGCCGGCCGCCACGCCCGGCTCGTCGGGTCTGTGGACCTGCGCCGTCGGCACGAGCACCAACGACATGTATGGGACTCTGCCGTCGACCGCGTGCAGCGCCTCGATCCGCTGCTCGGGCGCGCTCGCCCGCTCGACGTAGATGGCGCGGTCGGCGACCCCCGCCTCGTCGGCCGCGTCGCGCACCTTCGGGAAGGTGCGGCCGAGCTTCATCACGACCGCCGCGTCGGCGCTCTGGAGCCGGTCAGCGAGCTGCTCGGGCGGAAGCGTGCCGGGGACGGCCATGAAGACGTCGTCGCGCTTGACGAGCGGCGTCCCGGCGGCCGCCGCGGCGGCGCTGAAGGCGGTGACGGCCGGGATCACGGTGGTCTCGTAGCGAGGCGCGAGCCGCTCGTGGAAGTACATGTAGGAGCCGTAGAAGAACGGGTCGCCCTCGCACAGGATCGCGACGTCGCGCCCCGCGTCGAGATGGACGGCGAGCTCGGCGGCGGCCTCGTCGTAGAACTCGCGCAGCGCCGCTTCGTAGCCGCCCGGATGGGAGGTGAGCTCGGTGGTGACGGGGAATCTGAGCAGCACCTCGTCATGGTCGGGCCGCAGGTACGGCGCCGCGATCCGACGCGCGACCGATCTGCCGTGGCGCGCGCTCGGGTAGGCGATCACGTCGGCGTCGTGGATCGCGCGCGTCGCCTTGAGCGTCAGCAGCTCAGGGTCGCCCGGACCGACGCCGACCCCGAAGAGCCGCCCTCGCGCCTTGGCCGCGCCGCCGTCCGTCGCGCCGCCTCCCTTGGCGCCGCTGCTCGCCGCGCCGCCGCCCGCCGCGCCGCCGCCGTCCGCCGCGCCGCCGCTGCCCGCCGCGCCGCCGACGTCACCCCGCGTCTCGCTCGCATCACCCATCGCCTACTCCTGCTCGCTCGCGAGCGCGTTGACGGCGCCGCAGGCGATCGCGCTCCCGCCGCGGCGGCCGTGGACGACGAGGTGCTCGAGGCGGCTCTCGTGCTCGGCGAGCGCGACCTTCGACTCGGCCGCCCCGACGAAGCCGACCGGCACGCCGATCACCGCGGCCGGCCGCGGCGCGCCGGCCTCGACCAGCTCGAGCAGACGGAAGAGCGAGGTCGGGGCGTTGCCGATCACGACCAGCGACCCGGCGAGCCGCTCGCGCCACAGCTCCATCGCGGCGGCGCTGCGGGTCGTGCCGAGCTCCCGCGCCAGCTCCGGCACGCGCTCGTCGTTGAGCGTGCAGACGACCTCGTTGTCGGCCGGCAGCCGCTTCCGCGTGATCCCGGAGGCGACCATCATCGTGTCGCAGAGGATCGGCGCGCCGGCCCGCAGCGCGCCCTCGGCGGCGGCGCCGAAGCCGGCGGAGGCGGCGACGTCGGCACGCAGGTCGACCATCCCGCAGGAGTGGATCATCCGCACGACCGTCCGCGCGAGGATCGGGTCGAGCCCGTCGAGGTCGGCTTCTGCGCGGATGATCGCGAACGAGTTGCGGTAGATCTCCGCACCGTCGCGGATGTAGTCGGTCGTCGTCATGCGGCGGGTCTTTCGTTCGTGTCCGTGTCCAGCAGTTCGAGCGCGCGGGCGGCGTCGGCGGCGTCGCGCCAGCGACCTCCCGCGCGGAAGATCGTCAAGGTCGGCGATGGGCTCCCTGGCGACGGCTCGCGGCCACCGGCTCCGTCGTCGGCGACGACGCCGATCGCGACGTCGCGCTTCATCCCGCATCTGCGCGGGCAGGCCGACCAATGCTCGGCCGGTGCGCCGGCCCGGCGTCTGGCGGCGCGCACCGCCGCGGCCCCCCGCACGTCGACGAGCGCCCGCCGGCAGGCCCCAAGGCCCGAGCAGGCCGTCAGCCCCTCCCAGCCCGAGCCGCTCTCGACGACCAGCCCGAGCCGCTCCAGCTCGCGCGCGGCGGCATCGGCCGTGTCGGGCGGCAGGTCGACGAGCGTCACCGTGCGGGCGGTCGAGAGCCGCAGCGCGGAGGCGATCCAGGTGCCGGCGGCGGGTTCGGCCGGGCAGGCGGACTCGCTGTCGTCTTGCGCGCCGGCGCGTGCGGGGGGAGCGGCGGCGCGGGCGGCTTCGCCGCCGAGCGGCGTCACGGCTTCCGCGGTCGGGGCGGTCTCCTGCAGCAGCGCCGCCAGCCCCAGCAGCTGCGCGCGGTCGAGCCGGCCCAGCGGCGCCAGCGCCGTCAGCGCGATCCGTCCGTCGGGCTGGACACGGCGGCCGGGGGCGAAGTCCGGTCGTTTGGGGTTCTCTACGACCCCCAAACGACCGGAGTTCACTGCGCCGCCGAGCGCAGCGGCCAGCCGCGCGGCACCGTCGGGCAGGTCGGCGACGTGCCACGCGGTCGGGTCGAGCTCGTCGCGGAGCGCGAGAAACCCCCGTGCCGCGTCGAGCAGCGTCGCAACCGCCGCGAGCGACGCCGGCGCGGCGTCGGGAATGGCGGCCACGGAGCCAGGCGCGGCGGCCGCGGAGCCAGACGCGGCGGTCGCGGAGCCCGGAGCGGCGGCCGCGGAGTCAGGCGCGGCGGCCGCGGAGCCAGACGCGGCGGCCGCGGAGCCCGGAGCGGCGGCCGCGGAGCCAGGCGCGGCGGCCGCGGAGCCAGGCACGGCGTGGGCGGCGCCGGGCGCGGAGCTGGCGCCAGCGGCGGAGCTTGTGGCGCCCGGAGCGGCGGGCAGGGAGGCGGCGGCCGGGACGGTCAGCGTCGTCGGCGTGCCGGCGAGGTGCAGGCGGAGTACGACGCTCGCGGGCACGGCGCGACCGGCGGGGCCGAGTCCGCCGGACGCGCCGGGCCCGCCAGCGCCGTCGAGATTCGACATCGCGGCATCCGCGACGTCCCGGTCCGCGGCCGCGCCGGCAAGGTCGCGGTCCGCCGCTTCGTCACGCGCGGGGGCGGGCTGGTGGCCGAGGGCGTCTCGCGCCTCGGCCACCAGCGCCACGTCGCTCGCCGCGATGTCCGTCAAGCCGGCGCCGTCGTCGAGCGCGAACAGGAAGCGGCCGGGCAGCGCGGCGAGCGCGGGGTCGGCGCAGAGGGCGGCGTCGAAGGCGGCGACGAGCGGGTCGGTGTCGAGCAGCGAGTCGGGATGACGTCCCGCGAGCGGACTCGCGAGCAGGTTGCGCACGCGGTCGTGGGCCGGCGAGGGAAGCAGCCCACCCGCGGCGAGCACGCGCGCCAGCCCGCCCGCCGCGCCCCCATCGCACGCCCCTTCGGGCAGCCCTCGCAGCTGGACGCTGCCGCGCGAGGTCAGCTCGGCGAGGCCGTTGCCGAGCGCGGCGCCGGCGGCGAGCGCGTCGAGCTGGTCGGCGCGCAGCAGGCCGCCCGGCACGCGCACGCGCGCCAGTCGGCCGTCACCGGCGTCGTGCGGGCGCAGCACGCCGGGGCAGCGGTCGGCCGCCGGACGCGCGGGTGCACCGCTCCGTCCCCGCCGCACGGTCACGCCCCCGCGCTCACCATCTCGCGGCGGACGGCGCGCGGCTCGAGGACGCGCTCGGCGAGCGCGCCGAAGCCGAGGCCGAGCGCCAGCCACAGCGTCGCGTTGAGGCCGATCGAGGCGAGCCGGAACTCCCACAGCAGGTCCGGCGGGAAGCCGCTCGGGGTCTCCTGGACGCCGGGCAGCAGCAGCTCGGCGACGGCGACCGCGAGCAGGAACACCGCGCCGGCGGCGATCGCGGCGGTCCAGGCGCCGAGCCGCGGCGACAACTGCCGCCACAGACGCCACGCCGCGATCAGCGACAGCACCGAGATCGCGATCATCGCGACGAACAGCAGCGTCCGTCTGTCGATCGTGTCGGGGTTGCCGACCGTCGGCGGGTTGGCCGGGTACTTCGTCGAAGGGACGAGCGTGATCGCGAGGAAGGCGGCGAGCCCCAGCAGCGCCGCCGTCGCCCGCGCGCCGAGCGCGCCGACGCGGCCGTACGCCCACGCGAAGACGATCGCGAACAGCGAGCCGAGCGCGACGCCCATCACGACGGTGCCGGTCAGCAGGCCGATCGTGCTCTGGGTCGCGCGGCTGACGAGCTCGGGCTCGGCCGGCTCGCCGGCGGCCGCTGCCAGCGACTCCTCGAACGCGATCGCCTTGTCGATCTGCGGCTCGCCGAAGACGAGCGCGAACGCGAAGGCCGCGACGCCGGCGAGCGCGCCGGCGATCAGCCCCCGCACGAGCAGGGTGCGTGCCATCTCGGCCTCCTCAGTGGCAGGGGAAGCCGAGCAGGTGGCGGGCGTCGTGCACGAACTCGTGGACGCCGCTCCCGGAGACGAGCGAGAGGATCCCCTGCTCGCCGCCGACGAAGTAGACGAGCACGACCATCAGCACGCTGACCGCCAGCGCCCACGGCAGCAGCTCGCGCGGCGAGACGACCGGGGCCGGGAGCCGAGCGGAGCCACGCTCGGCGATGAGATCGGACATCTGAAGTACCTCCTCGGGATCACGCGTCCCGTCGTGGGTGGTCGCGTGACGGAGGAGTGTCTGGCTGACGGGCCCGCAGGCCCGATCACAGTGGCGCGACCGCGCCGGTCTCTCACCGGCTTCCTCGCACCGCCACGCAGTGGAGCGGCACTCTACCGGAGCGCGTGGCGGCGAGGCCCCCGTCGGGTGCGCCCGACCGACGCTGGCGCGCCGGCGCGCCCCGACCCGGGCGTGCCTGGCCGATGCGGGGCGGCGCGCGCCGGTCGCTACGGCACCGGGTCGGGCTCGGGCTCGACCTCGGGCGCCGGCGGCGGCTCGGGCTGCTCGGGCGCGGGCACCGGGTCACTCGGCACCGCCGGCTCCTTGGGGACCGCCGGGGTCGACGGCTCGCCGGGAACCGGCACGGCCGGCTGGTCTGGCACCGCCGGGGTCGACGGCTCGGCGGGCTGGGGGACCTCCAGCAGGATGCCTGGCGCGCTCATGTCTTCGCCCCGTTCCCGTGGTGCGCCGCGGCCCGTGCCCGCACGTCGGCCGGGTCGCTCGGCGGCGCGTGGGGCGCCGGCTGGTCCGGGGTGTGCAGCAGGTTCTCGACCCGCTCGACCCCGTCGACCGCGGCCGCGGCCTCGCCCAGCGCGGCGATCTGGTCGGGCCGCTCGACGGTCCCGCGCAGCTCGACGACGTGCTCGTGCACGTTGACGTTGACCGACCCCTTCGGCGCGTCGGCCGGGCGGAAGATCTCGGTCTCGACCTTGCGCGCGAGCGTCACCTCGTCGTAGTCGCGCGGCGGCGAGGGGTGGACCGCCTGCTCGGCACGATGGGCGGCGCCGCGAACCGGGCCGACGGCATGCTCGGCGCGGCGGGCGGCGTTGCGCGCCGAGCGGCGTCCGAGCGCGAGCGTGCGGTCGCGCGCGGTGTGGCGGCGGCGCCGGCCCCGCTCGGGGTCGAGGAAGTACGCGAGCATGGCGCCGGTCGCGCCGGCGGCGATCAGGCTGCCGCCGCGACGGGCCTGCCAGCGGCCCTCCGGTCTCCGGCGGCGGATCTCGATCGGCATGGTCAGCTGCATCGTGGGTCCCTCCTGCGTCGGTGGGCGGGAGTGCCTTTGACATGCCCGCAGCGCGTCGGCGAAAACCCCGTTCGCACCGCGCTCTCGCCATGCGCCAGCTCAGCCGTCGAGCACCGCCGCCACCCGCGCGAGGTCGGCGACGAAGGCGTCGTAGGCGGCGCGCCGCGCCGGCTCGTCGGGGGCACGCAGGATCGAGGAGGGATGGACGGTGACGCTCACGTCCTCGGCGAGCGGCGAGTCGAGCGGCCGGCCGCGGTCTCTCGTCACGCGCACGGCGGAGCCGAGCAGGCCCTGCGCGGCGACCGCGCCCATGCAGACGAGCACGCGCGGTCTGACGACGGCGAGCTCGGCGTCGAGCCACGGACGGCAGGCGGCGATCTGGAACGCCTCGGGCCGCTGGTGGATCCGCCGCTTGCCGCGCTGTCTGTAGCGGAAGTGCTTGACCGCGTTGGTGAGGTAGACGCGCTCGCGCGCGATCCCGGCGTCGGCGAGCGCGCGGTCGAGCAGGTGGCCGGCGGGCCCGACGAACGGGGCGCCCTCGACGTCCTCTCTGTCGCCCGGCTGCTCGCCGACGAGCACGACCTCGGCGCGCGCCGGGCCGTCGCCGAAGACGGCCTGCGTCGCGCCGGCCCACAGGTCGCAGGCGCGGCACTCCTGCACGGCCGAGCGCATGCGCGGCAGCGTCGGCCGCTCGGGGACCGGCGCGGGCGGGGCGGTCGCGCTGCGGGTCGCGGGCGCCATGGCCGCCCGCTACCCGCCGGCCGCCCGCCGAAACGCGCCGCCGCCGAAGACCTCTGTCGTCCGATGCACGCTGAGCGTGCACTGGATGACAGAGGTCCGCGGCCGGGAGGGCGGGGCCGGCGAACTGGCCGCGCGGCCAGGACCGGCGCCGGCGGCCGCGGGCGGGCACTAGGGTGCTGCGGCATGAGCGAGCTGAACCTGGCCGGACGGACGATCTTCATCTCGGGCGCGAGCCGCGGGATCGGGCTGGCGATCGCGCTGCGCGCCGCCCGCGACGGCGCCAACGTCGCGCTGATCGCGAAGACGGCCGAGCCGCATCCGAAGCTGGAGGGGACCGTCTACACCGCGGCCGAGCAGATCGAGGCGGCCGGCGGCAGCGCGCTCCCGATCGTCGGCGACATCCGCGACGAGGCGCAGGTCGAGGCGGCCGTCGCCCAGACGGTCGAGCGCTTCGGCGGGATCGACGTCTGCGTCAACAACGCCAGCGCGATCAACCTCGCCGGGATCGAGCAGCTGGAGATGAAGCGCTACGACCTGATGCAGGACATCAACGTGCGCGGCACCTTCGCGGTCTCCAAGGCATGCGTCCCGCACCTCGAGCAGGGGACCAACCCGCACATCCTCACGCTCTCGCCGCCGATCGACCTCGACCCGAGATGGCTGGCGCCGCACACCGCCTACACGATCGCCAAGTACGGCATGACGCTCGTCGCGCTCGGGCTGGCGCAGGAGCTGCGCGAGGCCGGCGTCGCCTCCAACGCGCTGTGGCCGCGGACGCTCGTCGCGACCGCCGCGGTCCAGAACCTGCTCGGCGGCGACGAGGCGATGCGCCGCGCCCGCACCCCCGACGTCTACGCCGACGCCGCCTACCACGTGCTGACGCGCCCGAGCCGCGAGCTGACCGGCCAGGCGCTGCTGTGCGAGGACGTGCTCGTCGCGGCCGGGATCACCGACCTGACGAGATACGCCCACGCCGGCGCCGACGCCGAGCTGGCCGTCGACCTGTTCGTCGACCGGGCCGACCCGCCGGGCATCGCGCAGGAGGCGTAGCCGACGGCGGGGCGCAGACGCCGGTCGCTGTCCTATGGTCGGGCTGTGACCGACTCCGCCCAGCAGCAGGCGACCGACCTCGCCGCCCAGATCGACCACCACCGCAAGCTGTACGCGCAAGGCGTCCCCGAGCTGGTCGACGCCGACTACGACGCGCTGGAGGAGCGGCTGCGGGAGCTGCTGGCGGCCAACCCGGACGTCGCGCTGGAGGACAACCCGCTCGAGCGGCCGTGGTCGCCGGAGCTCGTCGCCGGCCAGACGATCCGCCACAGCCGCCCGATGCTGTCGCTGGAGAAGGCGACGACGCCCGAGCAGCTGGAGGCGTTCGTCGCCCGCTTCCCCGGACAGGCCTTCCGCGTGACGCCCAAGCTCGACGGCATCAGCCTCGCGATCGCCTACAGAGACGGCGCGGTGGAGTACGTGGCGACGCGCGGCGACGGCCGCGACGGCGAGCGCGTGACCGAGAAGGCGCAGCTCGTCGTCTTCGGGCTGCCGGAGCGCCTGGAGGGTACGAGCGGGCGGATCGAGGTGCGCGGCGAGGCGGTGATGCTGCGCTCGACCTTCGACGCGTACAACGACACCCACCCCGACAGACCGCTCGTCAACCCGCGCAACGCCGCCGCGGGCACGCTCGTGCACAAGTCGCCGCAGGAGTGCGTCGCGAGAGGGCGGACGCTGCGCTTCTTCGCCTTCGACCTGTTCGAGGAGGACGGCAGCGCTCCGGCGGGCGCCGGCGAGGTCCCCGACGACCCGGCGGCACGGCTGCGCGCGCTCGGCTTCGACGTGCCGGACGTCTTCCCGGCCGCCGACGCCGACGAGCTGGCCAGGGCGATCGCGGAGATAGCGGAGCGGCGCTCCGGCTACGACTTCGACATCGACGGCGCCGTCGTGCGGCTCGCCTCCCGCCGCGCCTTCGAGGCGGCCGGCGCGACCGCCGCCGCCCCGCGCGGCGCGCTCGCGTGGAAGTACCCGGCCGAGGAGCGGATGACGAGACTGCTCGACGTCACCTGGCCGGTCGGCAAGATCGGCCGCGTCGTGCCGCGCGCGCAGGTCGAGCCGGTCTTCGTCGGCGGCACGACGGTCACGTACGCCTCGCTGCACAACCCGCGGCTGGTGCGCGAGCGCGACATCCGCGTCGGCGACACGGTGCGGATCATGCGCCGCGGCGACGTGATCCCGTTCATCGCCGGCTCGGTGCCGGAGAGACGGACGGGGGAGGAGCGCGAGATCGTGCTGCCGACCGACTGCCCGTCGTGCGGGACCGCGCTGGTCGTGCGCGGGACCGGCGAGGAGCTGTGGTGCGAGAACCTCCAGTGCCCGGCGCAGGCGGTGCGGCGGCTGATCCACTGGTCCTCGCGCCACGCCGCCGACATGGAGGGGGTCGGCACGACCTGGATCGAGAAGCTCGCCGACGACGGGGTGCTGGAGCGGCCCTCCGACTTCTACGGGCTGACGGTCGAGCAGCTGATGGCCTACGAGCGGATGGGCGAGACCTCCTCGGCGGCGATGGTCGCCTCGATCGACCGTTCGCGCGGCCTCGGGCTGCGGCGGGCGCTGATCGGGCTCGCGATCCCGATGGCCTCCGAGGGCGTCGCGAAGCGGCTCTGCCTCGCCGGCTTCGAGCGGATCGAGGAGATCATGGCGCTCGACGCCGAGCAGCTGGAGGCGATTCGCGACATCGGCCCGAAGGTCGCGGCCTCGCTGGTCGCCTACTTCTCGCGACCGGAGGTGCGTGACGAGATCGCCGCGCTGCGGGCCGCCGGCGTCGACCTCGACGTGCGCGACGAGGACCGGCCGATCGAGGTCGCCGACGCCGCCGAGACGCCGCTGAAGGGCGCCACGGTCGTCGTCACCGGCGCCTTCAGCGATCCCGACTCCGGCCAGAAGGTCCCGCGCCCGGCCGTCGTGCGGCTGCTGGAGCAGGCCGGCGCGACCTCGGCCTCGTCGGTCAGCAGATCGACGACCTACCTGATCGCCGGCGCCGACGTCGGCGCCTCCAAGACCGACAAGGCGGCGAGACTCGGCGTCGAGGTCGTCGACCAGGCGCAGGCGTGGGCGTGGCTGGCCGAGGCGGGAGTGCGCTGAGTCGTCGCTACGCGCCCTCGCGCAGGCCCGCCAGCAGCAGCCGCAGGTAGCGCTCGGGCTCGCGGCGCGTGCCGGGGGCGGAGGCGGCGCCGAGCATGCGGATCGCGATCAGCAGGTCCTCGGCGTCGAGCGTCCGCTCGAGCGTGCCGGCGGCGTGCGCTCGCGCGACGACGGGCGCGACGATCTCGAGCATCCGCTCGCGCATCCGCTCCCTGATCTCCGGGGAGGGCGGATGCTGCGCGAGCGCCTCGACGAGGCCGCGGTTCTGCTGCAGCTGGGCGAGCGCGGCGCGCAGGAAGCGCTCGAGCACGAGCGCGTCGTCGCCGGCGGCGAGCGCCGCGTCGCGGGCCTCGCCGAGCTGGTCGAGCAGCCCCGAGCTGACGGCGACGACGAGGTCGCCCTTCGTCGGGAAGTGGCGGTAGAGCGTCGCGATCCCGACCCGGGCGCGGCGGGCGATCTCGTCGACGCCGACCTGCAGGCCCTCGTCGCGGAAGGCTGCGGCGGCGGTCTCGATCAGCAGCGCGCGGTTGCGCAGCGCATCCCGGCGCGGCGCGCGGCCGGGCGCGGCGGCGCTGGCTCTCGGTCGCGCGGCGGGCATCGGCTCCACGATACCGGAGGGCAACCTTCGTTTTGCGGTTGGCCGCGTCCGCCCGACCGCCACCGCTACCGGGTCGCGAGTCGGCGTCGTGGCAGGAGTCGGCGGTCGCCGGACCCGGACGGCGATCAGCCCGGCGCGGCGAGCCGGTGCAGCGGGGCGCGGCCGCGCTTGCCGGCCGGCTCGAGCAGCTCGGCGAGCCGCAGGCAGTAGACGACCCGCTGCGCCAGCAGCGTCGGGCAGCCGGCGAGCGCTCTCAGCTCCCTCGTCGTGAACGGCTCGTCCGGCAGCGGCGGCAGCAGGCCGAGCAGGTCGGCCGGCTCGCGCAGCTCCACTCGCGAGGCGATCCCCGTCAGGCGCCGCTGGCCGGGATCCTTCGTGCGGCGCCGGACGCGCACCGGCTCGGGCCCGCGCACGTGGTCCTCGCGCGTCAGCACGACCTCCAGCGTCAGGTTGGGGTGGGCGAGCAGCGACGGGAACGTGACGAGCTTGTCGAACAGGTCCAGGGCGGTCGCGCGGCGCGGGGAGCGGCGCGCGCTGAGCACCTCGCCGTCGGCGTCGACGCGCACGATCCGGCGCTCGGCCGCGACAGGATGGACGATCCGCATGCGGTGGTCGTCGAGCAGCGCGTCGAGCTTCGGCCCGAGCGGGCCGAAGCCGCCGGTCTGGATCTCGACCAGCTCGCCGTCGGCGCGCACGAGGTCGATCACGAAGCGGCCGACCGGCACCTCGACGCGGTCGCCGGGGCGCGCGAGCGCATCCTTGACGGCGGCGTGCAGCGGCCCCTCGCGGAGCACTCCGATCCCGGACGACATCGACGCGGCCGGCGGCTACTCGATCAGCGAGCCTGGGTCGGCCGGCACGTCGACGGCGTGCTCGCGCAGCGCCTCCAGCGGCACGATCTCCAGCGCCTTCTCGTGCGTCGAGGCGAGCACGACGAAGGCGGCGGCGCCGTCGGCGTGCGCGCGCAGCCAGTTGGCGGCGGTGACGCACCAGCGGTCGCCCGGGACGAGGCCGGGGAAGTCGTACTCGGGCGCCGGCGTCGTGAGGTCGTTGCCGATGCCGCGCTGGTGCGCGAGGAACTCCGCGGTGACGACCGCGCAGATCGTGTGGCTGCCGCGGTCGGCCGGTCCGGTGTGGCAGCAGCCGTCGCGGAAGAAGCCGGTGACCGGGTCGGTGCCGCAGGGCTCCAGCTCGCCGCCCAGCACGTTGCGCTCGCTCATGGACGCAGTATCTCCGCGACGGCGGCGGCACGACACGTCGCGCAGCCGCGCCCGCGCGCCGGGCGCCCTTGACTTCAAGTCCGCTTGAAGGTGCATGATCGCGCTCCGACCGCTTCCGAGGAACGGAGACCAGCGATGACGACGACCACCGAGACCGACGCCAGAGCCCGCATCACCGCCGCCGTGACGGCCTGGCCGGGCGTCACGACCGCCGGCCCCGGCGAGCGGGGCGAGTTCTCGTTCATGCTCGGCCGCCGCGAGATCGGCCACCTGCACGGCAGTCGCGTCGCGCACTTCGCCTTCCAGCGCGAGCTGGGCGCCGAGCTGCGGGCACAGGGCCGGGTCGTGCCGCACCCGATCACCGACTCGCCGAGCCTCGGCGCCCGCCCGATCGCCGGCGCCGAGGACGAGCGCGAGGTGATCGAGCTGCTGCGGCTCAACTACGAGCGGATCGTCGCCCGCTACGGCCTGCCGCGGGAGTGATCGAGCCGGTTCGGCCCCGCCGCGGCGCGCTCGCGACCGCGGCGGGGCCGACTGCCGTCGCGCCTCACCGCTAACCTGCTCTGCCGGCGGGGGCGCCACCATCAGGACAAGAAGGCGCGACGGTGTTTGCATTGCAGCGAAGGATTCAAGGCCGTGGACGGGCGTCTGCCGCCCTGCTTCTGGCCGCGGCAGGCATCATGGCCGGCGGCGCGATCGCGGCTGCTCCGGCCGCGGCGGCGGGCGATCAGAGATACGACGTGTGGTCGTGCCGCGACCCGCTCGGCGGTCCGATCGGCACGAGCGCGTGGACGGTCGGCGCGGTCGGCGCGGCGAGCGGCGACGTGCTCGTCAGAGACGACTGCGCCGGCGGCGGCGCGCTCGAGCTGGCGCTCGCGCCCGGCCGCTCGTTCGATGCCGGCGTGCGCGGGATGGCGTCGATCGTCCCGCCGGCCGGGGCGCATGTCGACGCCTGGCACGTCGACTACGTCGCCGAGACCGCCGCGAGCGGCTACGAGGCGGCGGTCGGCACGCGGAAGGGGACGGCCGTCCAGAACACGTGGGGCTGCCTCGCGACCGGTGCGCCGCCGTGCGCGCTCGGCACCGACGCCGAGCCGGAGAGAACCGGCGAGGGCGGCACCCCCGTGCTCCACGCGATCGACCTGTGGGCCGGCTGCGTCGCGGGCCCCTGCGCGCCGGCGTCGGCGCCCGCGCGGCTGCGCCTGCTCGGCTCGCGGATCCAGATCCACGACCTCAGAGCGCCGGCCGCGCCGCAGCTGTCGGGGCCGGTCGTCGAGGAGCCGTCGGTCACCGGTCGCGCGACGCTCGTCGTCGAGAGCAGCGACGTCGGCGGCGGCGTCGCGGAGACGACCGTCTCGGTCGACGGCGGGCTGCCGCAGGTCAGCGCGTCGGCCGGCCCGGCCGGCACCTGCAGAGAGCCGTTCACCGTCCTGCAGCCCTGCCCGTCCTCGACGGCCCGCGCCTTCACGATCGACACGACCGCGCTCGAGAACGGCACCCACACCGTGGCGGGGACGGTCGTCGACGCCGCGCGCAACACGACGAGCTGGGGACCGGTCGCCTTCGAGGTGAAGCATCCGCCGAGAGATGGCGACAGAAGTGACGGCGACAGAAGAGACGGCGACGTCACGCCGCCGCCCGACCAGGAGCCGCCGGACACGACGCCGCCCGCCGGCAACGGGACGCCGGCGGTCAGATCCCCGCGCCTCAGACTGGCGCGCGCGCATGTCGTCCGCAAGCCCGGCCGCGCCGCGAAGCTGACCGGCACGCTCCGCACCCGCGCCGGCCAGCCGATCGCGGGCGCCCGCCTGACCGTCGTCTCGCAGGCGCTGGGCGCGGTCGCGGCGAGACCGCGCAGGCTGCCGGCCGTCAAGACGACCGCCGCCGGCCGCTTCGCCGTCAAGGTCAAGGGGCGCGGCGCCGTGCGCGTCACCGTCTCCTTCGCGCCGCGCGCCGGCGCCGCCGACACGGTCAGGGCGGCCGCGACGATCCGCGATCGGGCGTCGCTGACGATCGCGCGCTCGAAGGCGAGGCTGCGCAGAAACCAGGCGGTCGTGCTGCGCGGGAGACTGCGCGGCGCTGGCGCGGCGGCGCGCGGCGCCGTCGTCGAGCTGCAGGCGATCGTCAGCGGCGAATGGCGGACCGTCGGGACGGTCCGCGCCGACCGGCGCGGCCGCTACGCGTGGAGATATCGCTTCGTCAGCGTGACTCGCGACACGATCTTCACGTTCCGCTCGCTGGTGCGCAACACGCCGGGATGGCCGTGGCCGGAGCTGCGCTCCAGACGGCTGCACGTCCGCGTCGACGCGATCGACTGAGCGGGGGGAGAGGCGCGCAGCGACGCGACGTGTCGGGAGAGGGACCGCCCGACCGGAGGCCTGGAGACAGACCGATGTTGACCGCAACGAACCTGTTCGACGAGATCGAGGCACGCGACGAGCCCGCGCTCGCGCAGATGCTCGCCGACGCCGTCGCGCACGGCGCCGAGCTGACCGGCGATGCCGTGGCAGTAGAGCGCCGCCGCGGCAGCGACGCGCTGATGTGCGCCGCGGGCGAGCTGCTGCTCGAGGTCGCGCTGCTGGCGCAGGCATTGCAGAGCCAGGCGCCAAGGCTGGTGCGACCGCGCCATCCGCACCTGGTCGAGTCGCTCGAGCTGCTGCGCGACACCAGCGGCGCCTCGGCGCGGCTGCTGTGGCATGCGCTGGAGGCGCGCGCCTTCCGCGGCGAGGAGCTCGAGGCGGAGCGGGGCGGCGCCGTCCGCGTCGCCGGCGCGGTCCTGCGCGACGGCTGCCACCCGCTCGGCCTGCCGCCGCGGCCGCCGGTCTCGATCGCGCGCGCGGCGGCGTCGGAGCTGTTCCGCGCGATCGGCGCGATGCGCGAGGATGCGGTGATGGTCCCCGTCCACCTGAGCGCGTCGCTCGGCTACGTCGTCGCGCTGTACGCGCTCGCCGTCACGCTGCTGGAACGAGGCGAGCCGGCGTGACCGCCTTCGCGCTCCGCGGTCGTCGGACCGCCGCCGACGCGCTGCTGGAGCGCGAGTACGCCGAGCTGAAGCCGGAGATCGTCGCGACGGTCGCGGCCAAGCTCGCCGCCGCCAACGTGCGGCTCGACGCCGCCGATCTCGACGCCGCCTACAACCAGGCGTGGCACGCGCTGCACACGAAGCTGGCCGACGGCGAGGCGGTCGACAACCACAAGGGCCTGCTCGTCTCGATCGCCCACCGGCGCGCGCTCGACGAGCATCGCGCGATCCATCCCAGCCGCCGCGCCGATCCCGAGCAGCTCGACGAGCTGAGCGGCGAGCCCGACGTCGACCAGCGGCTCGACGACGAGATGCGGCTGCGGCAGTTCATCGCCGGGCTGCGCGAGCGGCTCGACCGGCGCGAGCTGCAGGCGGCGGCGCTCTGCTACGTCTACGAGTACTCCCGTCCGGAGGCCGCGAGGCTGATCGGCGTCGCGCCGAAGCGGATGGAGAAGATCATGGACGCGGTCTCGCGCAAGCTCGCGCCCGTGATCGGGGAGATCAGAGCCGGCGCCTGGTGCGAGGAGCACCATTCGCTCGTGAAGGCGTACGCGCTCGGCCTGCTCGACGAGGAGGGGGAGCGCTACGCGTTGGCGCGCGACCACCTCGCCGAGTGCTCCTCCTGCCGCCGCAGCGTGCTGCGCGTGCGCGGGATCGCGGCGATCGCGCCGCCGGTCCCGCTTGCGCTCGGCGCCATCGCGCTGCTCGGCGCGGGGGCGGGCGCGGCGGGCGTCGGCGCTCGCGGCGAGGGCGCCGCCGCCGGCAAGGAGGGCGGCCACAGCTTCCTGTCGGAGCCGAGAACGAAGCTCGCGGTCGCCGCGTCGGTCGCGGTCGCCGCGCTGATAGCGCTCATGCTGTCGCTGGGCGGCGGCGGCGAGGAGGAGCGGCCTTCGAGAGCCGGCGGCGAGACGACGCCGGCGGTCGACGCCCGCCAGCAGGCCGCCGCCGACGCGCGCGTGAGAGCGGCGCGGCAGGCGAGATCGAACGCCGCCGCCCGCGCCGCCCGCCGCGAGCGAGCGGCCGCCGCCCGGCGCAGAGCGGCGCGCGAGCGCCGCGCCGCCGCGGCCCGCAGGGCGGCGCTCGCCCGCGCGAACGCGACGCCGGCGCCGCCGCCGCCGCCCGCACCGGCGCCGCAGCCGGCGCCGGCCCCCGCGCCGCAGCCCGCCCCGACCCCCGCGCAGACACCGCCCCCCGAGCCACCGCCGGTCCGCGACGGCGCCGAGGAATTCGAGCTGCGCTGAGCGCCGGAACCGATGAGCGTCTACGCGCCAAGTTGGCGCGTCGGCGCGTCAGTTCGCGCACCTGACCCTTCAGCTCCTCGCCGAGTCAGCCGATCCCAGCCAAGGCGGTGCGACCAGGCACCGCGGTGCACGCACGCAGCGCCCTTGGCGCGCCGGCGTTCGCCGTCCCTCGCTCCGCATCGAGAAACACGGAGGAGGGAACGGCGGGGCGTCGCGCGACGGATGGGCGGCAGTGGCTCCCCATCCCCGACAAAAGGTGCTCAAACCGATGCACGCATCCGTGCGCTTCCGCGCGCTCGCGGCCACGCTCGGCCTCCTGCTCAGCCTCGCCGGGCTGCTCACCCTCGGCGCGCCGGCTCATGCCGCCGGCACGCCCAACCTGAGCGCGACGATCGACTCGACGAGAGTCCTCCATGGTGAAACGGTCCCCGTCCGCTTCACCGTGTCGAATCCCGCCGGTCAGCCGTACGGTTACAACTTGAGCTACCGGGTCGTGCTGCCCGAAGGCGTGACCTACAGGGGCGGCGGCCCGGTCGCGCCGACGCAGATCGCCGGGCCGGGGAGAGGGGAGACGACGCTGATCTTCCGCAACGTCTCCGACCTGTCGAGAAACGCGACGAACGTGCTCGCCTTCGAGGTCGACTACGACCCCGGCGTCTACGACGTCGGCGACAGATTCGACGTCACCGCCGAGGCGTTCGCCAACAGCGACCCGCGCCACGTGCCGAGATTCGACGGCGGCGGCGCGCCGGTCGGCCCGGCCGCCGACAGCTACACCGGCTGGACGGCCCCGCTGACGGGCACGACGACGATCAACGCGATCGAGGTCGAGAAGGACGAGCCCTCCTGGGAGGGCGAGATCCTGCGCGGCGTCCACGACCACCAGACCGTCTACACCGTCACGGTCCGCAACAACGAGATCAGACCGACGACCGGCGTCGACCTCGTCGACTACCTGCCGGCCGGCCTCGAGTTCCTCGGCTGCGGCGGCGCCGGCGTCGACAACAGCAGCGCCGAGGAGTACCCCGGCGCCGGCGAGATCGACGTCGAGTCGCTCGCCGGCTGCGTCGCGCCGCTGACGGTCGAGACGGTCGACGTCGACCCCGACGGCGCCGGCCCCCTGCCGAGAGCCGTCTACACCAAGGTCACCTGGGACGCCGGCACGCTCGCGCCCGGCGCCGAGCGCAGATTCCGCTACCGCGCCGCGATCCCGATCCGCGAGAACACGATGGACTGGGGCGGCGCCGCGCCGGCGATCGACGGCGCGCAGGCGGTCAACCTCGACAACAACAACGGCCCCGAGACGCGCGACGAGCAGGAGCTGACCAACTACGCGACCGCGAGCGGCGACTACGACGGCCGCGTGTCGGTCACCGACGGCTTCCACCTGACCCGCACCGCCGAGGACTGGGTCGTCCACAAGGAGGGCTCGACCGACCAGCTGGCCCAGGGCGGCCTGACGACGTGGACGCTCACCTTCGAGACCTCCGAGTACCGCTCGGTCAGAGACGCGACCGTCACCGACACGGTCCCCAACGGCCTCTGCCCGCTCGGCGCGATCAACCACACGACCGAGAACTCCGCCGACGACGACGAGTGCGACCCGGTGCCGGGCGAGCTGCCGACGGCGCCGTACACCGACGTTACCGAGAACTCCGACGGCACCTTCACGGTCACGTGGGACGCCGACGACTTCCCCGAGCTGGCGCAGACCGGCGTCAGCGACCGCTTCACGCTCAGATTCACGACGCGGACGCGCGCCAACTGGCAGAGAGACTTCGAGCCGACGACGCCGATCCTGACGCGCGACACGATCGAGAACAGAGTCAGAACGGAGGGCGTCGCGGTCGTCCGCTGCATCGACCCGACCAACTGCGATCCCTCCGGCACCGAGATCGTCCACGACGACGGCTACGGCACCGGCACGACGCTGCCCGACGAGAGCAGCGCCGGCCAGGTCGCCGAGCGTCCCGTGATCGAGAAGCGCGTCGCCGAGTCGGGCACCCAGTGCACGACCGCGACGTACGTGACGACGGTGCCGGTCTACCACCCGGGCGACCGCGTCTGCTGGAAGCTGCACGTCACCTTCCCGGTCGGCGTCGACACCTCGCCGCAGGCGATTCGCGACTTCCTGCCGCCGGGCGCGACCTTCGAGGCCGGCCAGGAGGGTCCGCTCAACAGACCGAACGGCCTCAACGACGTGAACGCGACCTTCCACGGCGCCGACGCCGCGAACGGCCTGCTCGCCTGGACGGTCGACAGCGGCACCGTGCCGACCGGCAGACGGGTCTTCGAGCGCTGGTTCTCGACGATCGTCGAGCCGGCTGGGCCGAACGCCGTCAACGGCGAGGTGCTCGGCAACCTGATGAAGTTCGCCTCCGAGAACACCGCCGGCGTCTCCGAGCCCCTGCGCGATGCGCGCGACATCAGACTGGTGACGCCGGTGGTCGATCTCGTCAAGGGCGTGCAGTCGATCGAGCGCTCCGGCAGAGGGACCGTCGGAGGCCCGTTCCCGGCGGACACCGACCACAGAGTCGTGCAGGCGCTCGACAGAGTCACCTACCGGCTCGACGTCACCAACAGCGGCGGCCAGGACGCCGAGAACGTCACCGTCTGGGACGTGCTGCCGAGCGACTACGACTGCACGCTGCCCGGCGTCACCGACTTCTCCCACGGCGGCATCTGCCTCGACGGCGGCGCGGACCCCGACCGGATCGTCTGGACCCTTCCGACGCTCGCCAGAGGCGCCACGACGACGCTCACCTACACCGCCGTCGTGCCGCACGACATCGGCCCCGCCCGCCAGCTCCACAACAGAGCCGGCGTCACGGCCTACTCGGGCCGCACGAACCTCGACGGCGACTACTGGTACTACCCGGCCGACAACATCGACCCGGACAACGCGCCGAGAGCGAACGCGCCGGCCGCCGACGACCCGAGCGACGTCTACACCAACGACGCCGCGATCTCCAAGAGCGCCACGACCTCGGTCGCGGAGACCGGCAACGCCAGAGCCGGCCAGGCGACGATCGGCGAGGAGATCACCTACACGGTCAGAGTGACGATCCCGGCCGGCACGACGCTCGGCTCCAACGCCGTCGTGACCGACCTGCTCGACAGCGCGACGCGCCAGCCGTACGTCAGCGACTCGGCGAGCGCGACGCTCGACGGCGCTCCGCTGCCGGCCGGCTTCACGCTCGACGACAGCGGCGCGACACCGGTCGTCAGATTCCCCGACGGCTTCAGAGTCGCTCCCGGCGACAGAGACGCCGTGCTCGAGATCAGCTTCAGAACGCTGGTCGCCGACGTCGCGGCCAACGCCCGCGGCACGACGCAGCTGTCGAACACGGCGACGCTGAGATGGACCGACCCGGACGCCGGGAACCGCACGAGAACGACTCCGGCGGTCAGAACGACGATCGTCGAGCCGCGGCTGTCGCAGAGCAAGAGCGACGACAGAAACCCCGACCGCGTCATCCCCGGCGAGATCGTCGCGTACACGGTCAGAACCTCGAACGCCTCCGGCACCGGTCTCTCGACCGCCCATCAGGTCGTCGTCACCGACGTCGTGCCGAGAGGCCTCACCCCGGTCGGCTCCGACGGCAGAGCGCTCGGCGACGGCGATGCCGTGCCCGAGACGCCGGGCGCCGTCTGGGATGAGACGACGAGAACGATCACGTACACGATCGCCAGCCTCGCCCCGGGCGCCAGCAGCGAGCTGAGATACCGCGCCCGGGTCGACGACCCGGCGATCGGCGGCGCCGAGCTGACCAACAGAGCGGCGGCGCGGACGCAGAGCCTTCCCGACACGGCGCCGGGCAGACGGACGACCGGCGCCGACTACGCGGCCAGCTCGCAGGACACGGTCCGCATCCAGGGCGCCCTGGTGGCCAAGTCGGTCACGCCGACGACCGCGACCATCGGCGAGCAGGTCAGATACGAGCTGCGCGTCTCGATACCGGCGAACATCGCGCTCTACGACGTGACGGTGACGGACCTGCTGCCGCAGCAGATCGCCTTCGACGACTACGTCGAGGAGAGATGCCTCAGCGGCTGCGACACCTACGCCGGGGTCCAGACCTACGACGCGGTCGCCAGAGGCGACGGCACGACGACGATCGCCTGGGACCTCGGCGACATCATCGACCCGCTCGAGCAGCCGCGCGAGGTCCTGCTGACCTACACCGGCCACGTGAAGGAGAGCGACGGCGCCGGCGACGAGATCGTCGCGGGCGACACAGCGGTCAACGTCGCGACCGTCGGCTCCAACCGCAGCGACAGAGGCGGCTTCGATCCGACCAGAATCCCGACGACGTTCGAGGACCGCTCGCCTGAGACGAGAGCGACCGTCACGGTGATCGAGCCGAGACTGTCGATCGACAAGCAGGTGCAGGTCGGCTCCGGCAGCTTCTCCGACGGCCCGGCGACCGCCCACGCCGACGACACGCTCACCTACCAGCTGGTGGTGAGAAACAGCGGCGGCTCGCCGGCCCACGACGTCACCGTCACCGATCGGCCCGACGTCGAGCTGACCGACGTGACGCCGATCGCACAGGCCGGTGTCAGCGTGACGAAGGAGTGGAGCGCGGCCGACCGCGAGATCAGATGGCTGATCGACGGCCCGATCCCGGCGAACGGGAGCCGGACGCTCAGATACACGGCGAGATTCGTCGCCGCCGACCAGCTCGGCGACGGGCAGGCGGCCGACAACACCGCCGCGATCCCGAGCTACTTCGGCATCGCCAGAAGCGAGCGCGACGACCACCCGGAGGTCGACTATCGCGACTACGACGACGGCGGCAGCGACGACGTGCGCGTGCTGCTCGACTTCCCGACGCTCGAGCTGACCAAGACGACCGGCCTCGGCGCCGGGCCGTCCTACCCGGAGACCGGGAACGCCGAGGTCGGCCAGGCCTACCCGTGGCGCGTCGTGGTCAGAAACACCTCCGCGACCGCGGCGGCGAGAGCGGTCGTCGTGACCGACACCCTGCCGGCGAACTGGTCGTACGCGACCGGCTCGTCCAGCGGCGCGGCCGAGCCCGAGGTGACGAGAAACGCGTCGGGCGACAGACTCGAGTGGACGATCGACTCGCTGGCGCCGAGCGCCACGGTGGCGATCGCCTACAGCGCGGTTCCGTCGCCGGCGGCCGCTGACCAGACCGGCGGCCTCGACCCGGCCGCGCACGTCAACACCGCGCTCGTCAGCTCCGCGAGAGACGAGGCCGGCAACAGCGGCAACGCCGACGGCCCGTACGGGACGCCGGAGGACGACGCGAGCGCGACGCTGCGGGTGCCCGAGCTGACGATCGCCAAGACGCCCAAGGGCGGCGCGGCGGTCGCGGGCACCGCGTCGAGCTTCGCGATCGCGGTCAGAAACGACGGCGAGGTCTCCGCCCGCAACGTGGAGATCGCCGACGTGCTGCCGGCCGGGCTGAGATACGAGGACGACAGCGCGACCTCCGTCCCGGCGGGCGCCATCACCGAGAGATCGGTCGATCCCGGACCCGGCGCGGGCGAGACGACGATCGTCTGGCACGTCGACGAGCTGGCGGCCGGCGCGACGACGACGATCACCCTCCCGGTGACCGTCGACGCCGACGTGCCCGACGGCACGACGCTGACGAACAGAGCGTCGGCGAGATCGGACGAGAAGCCCGGCCCGGTCGAGGACACCGGCAGCCTCGACGTGGCAGCCGAGACCGACCTCTCGATCGTCAAGAGCGGCGATGACAGATACGTGCCGGGCGAGGGCTACGAGTGGAGACTCCGCGTCCGCAACCTCGGCCCCTCCGACGCGCAGGACGTCGTCGTGACCGACCCGCTGCCGGCCGGGACGAGCTTCGTCTCGGCCGACGGCGGCTGCACGCATGCCGCGGGCACGGTCAGATGCGAGATCGGCACCGCGCCGGTCGGCTACGACAGAACGTTCACGCTGAGAGTCGCGGTCGACGAGGACGCGACCGGTCCGCTCGAGAACACCGCGACGGTCGCGACCACCACGACCGACACCGACCCCGACAACGACAGATCGACCCATGGGCCGACGGCCGACCCGCTCGCCGACGTGACCGTCGAGAAGACGGCGGAGCCGAGCGCGATCGCGAGATTCGGCCAGACCGTCTTCACGCTGACGGTCCGCAACGTCGGCCCGTCGGTCGCGCGCGACGTCGAGCTGGAGGACGCGCTGCCGGCCGGCCTCGGCTTCGTCGCGGTCGACGACAACCGCTGCACCGAGGCGGCGGGGACGATCGGCTGCGCCTTCGGCGACCTGCCGGTCGACGCCCCGATCGTCGTCCGCATCACCGCCACCGGCGAGCTGGAGGGCGCGTGGACGAACACGGCGACGGTCACGACGACGACGCCGCAGCCTCCGGGCGGCGGCGAGCCCGACAGCGACGACGCGATCGTGAACGTCGGCCCGGTCGCCGAGCTGGGGATCGTCAAGTCCGGCCCGGCGACGGTCGCCGCCGGCGGTGAGATCACCTGGCGGCTGGAGGTGACCAACAACGGGCCCGACCCGGCCACCGGCGTCACCGTGACCGACGCGCTGCCGGCCGGCACGACGTTCGTCGCGGCGAGCGCCGGCTGCGCCGAGGCCGGCGGGACGGTCACCTGCGCGGTCGGCGATCTCGCCGTCGGCGAGAGCGCGGCGCTGGAGATCACCGCGACCGCGCCGATCGCGCTCGCCTCGACGACGGTAGTCAACACGGCCGCGGTCAGAGGCGATCAGATCGACGAGGATCCGTCCAACGACCGCGACGAGGCGATCACCGAGATCGGCCCGTCGACCGACCTGGCGATCGTCAAGCAGGGCCCGGCCGAGGTCGCGGCGGGCGGCACGGCCGCCTGGACGCTCGTCGTCACCAACCACGGCCCGAGCACGGCGACCGGCGTCGTCGTCGCCGACGCGCTGCCGGCCGGCGTGACGTTCGGCTCGGCGACCCCGACCCAGGGCGCCGCCTGCACGGCCGTCGGCCAGCAGGTGACGTGCCCGATCGGGACGCTCGCCGCCGGCGCGAGCGCGCAGGTCCAGGTGACCGGCGCGGTCGACGCCGCGCTGGAGGGCCAGACGCTCGTCAACGTCGCCGCGGTGACCGGCGAGCAGCCCGACCCGAACCCGGGCAACGACAGAAGCGAGCTGCCGACGCGCGTCGGGCCGCCGGATGCGGGCAACTACGATCTCGCGCTCGACAAGCGGCTCGCGCCGGACGCGAGACCGGCGCTCGGCGCCACCTTCGGCTACGAGCTGGCGGTGACGAACGCCGGCCCGGCGAAGGGCGAGGCGGTGACGGTGACCGACACCGTGCCGAAGGCGCTGAAGGTGCGCTCGGCGAACGTGCCGGGCGGCAGCTGCTCCGTCAGAGGCCAGCTCGTCAGATGCGCGCTCGGCACGGTCGCGGCCGGTGAGACGCGGACGGTCGCGCTGCGCGTGACCGCGCTCGCTGCCGGCACGGTCCGCAACACCGCTACGGTCGCCGCGCAGGTGGCCGACCGCGATCCGGCCAACGACCGCTCGACCGCCACGGTGCGGATCGCGGCGCCGAGAGCGGCGCTGCGCCTGCAGAAGCGCGTGGTCGGGAGAGCGAGCGTCAGACGCGGGGCGGTCGTCCGCTACCGCATCAGAGCGACGAACGCGAGCCGCAACGCGGCGGCTGGCGTGGTCGTCTGCGATCGGCTCCCGCGCGGCCTCGCGGTCCGCTCGAAGGGCGGCGGCAGACTGCGCCGCGGCAACCTCTGCTGGACGGTCGGGATGCTGCCGGGCAGAGCGTCGCGGACGTTCACGTTCAGCGCGCGCGTGCTGTCGGACGCGAGCGGCGTGCGGATCGCGAACGTCGCGACGGTGACCGCCTCCAACGCGCCGCGCCGCAGAGCGCGGGCCGTCGTGCGGATCAGCGACGGCGGCATCCTGCCGGGCTTCGCGAGAGGCGGCGGCGTGACCGGGTAGGCGGGCGACGCGCGCCGGCAAGGTGTTGTGGCGACCCTCGGTCGGCGCGCCCGCCCCGCCCGCCCGCCAGCGTCGGGCCGTGACCGATACGGCCCGGCGCCGGCGGGCCGACCCGATGAGGTGCGATCTCTGGTCGCTGAGCGACCGGAAATCGCACCTCATCGCGGTCGGAACCTTGATTGGTTGATTGCGCACGCAACGAACCTGCTACCGTGAGCGATCATGGAACTCGGACTCGCCACCTTCGCCGACCTCGCCGCCGGCATCTCACCGCAGGAGCGGATGCGCAACCTGATCGAGGAAGCGCGGCTGGCCGACCAGCTCGGCCTCGACGTCTTCGCGATCGGCGAGCACCACCGCCCCGACTTCGCGGTCTCCGCGCCGGCCGTCGCACTCGGCGCCGCGGCCGTCGCGACGGAGCGGATCCGTCTCTCCAGCGCCGTCACCGTGCTCAGCTCCGACGACCCGGTGCGCGTCTTCCAGCAGTTCGCCGAGGTCGACCTGCTGTCGGGCGGCCGCGCCGAGATCATGGCCGGCCGCGGCTCGTTCATCGAGTCGTTCCCGCTGTTCGGCTACGACCTCGACGACTACGACGAGCTCTACGACGAGAAGCTCAGACTGCTGCTCGCGATCCGCGACGGCGAGCGCGTCACCTGGCAGGGGCGCCACCGCGCCCCGCTCCAGGAGGCCGGCGTCTGGCCGCGTCCGGTCCAGGACCCGCTCCCGGTCTGGGTCGCCGTCGGCGGCTCGCCGGAGTCGGTCGTGCGCGCCGGGACGCTCGGGCTGCCGCTGACGATCGCGATCATCGGCGGGCTGCCGGAGCGGTTCGCGCCGCTCGTCGAGCTCTACCGCGAGGCGTGGGCGGCCGCCGGACACGACCCGGCCGAGGCGCGCGTCGCGATCAACACCCACGCGTTCGTGGGGGAGACGCTGAAGGAGGCCGACGACGCCTTCGCCGTCCCGTACCTGCGGATGATGAACCGGATCGGCAGAGAGCGCGGCTGGCCGCCGTCCGGCCGCCAGCAGTACGAGGCGATGCGCTCGCCGCGCGCCGCGCTGGCCGTCGGCGAGCCGGAGGCGGTCGCCGAGAAGATCCTGATGGAGCACACGCTCTTCGACAACGATCGCTACATCGGCCAGATGAGCGTCGGCGCCGTCGAGCACAAGGACGTGCTGCGCTCGATGGAGCTGTTCGGCACCAAGGTCGCGCCGCTTGTCCGCGCCGAGGTCGCCCGCCGCGAGGCGAGCGCGGCGAGCCCGGCCTGAGCGGCGGTCGGCCGCGGCCTCGCCGGCTTGCGCGAGCCCCGGCCGCGGGCGGTGGCGCCGGCAGCGGCGAGCCCGGCCGCGGCCGGTCGCGAGCGACATTGAGCGGGCCCGGCTCGCGAGCGGCGCGCTCGTCGCGCAGGACTTCCGTCCAGTTCCGGCCAGGCGCGATTGAAGCCGGCCGGCGCGGTCGTCATGATCGGCGCGTGCAATCGCTTCGACTCGACCGGCGCGGCCTGCTGCAGGCGGGCGCCGCCGGCGCCGCCGCCGTCACCGTCGCGGGCGGCTGGCAGCTGACGGAGGGCGTCGCGCTCGCGGCGCCGCTGCCCGACCACCTCCGCCGCGCGACCTGGAGCAACCTCGCCGACGGCGCCTTCGAGCTGCTCGCCGGAGACCGCGCGCTGCCGCTGCGGCTGACGCGGGTCGCCGACCTGCCGGTCGCCGCGTCGATCCCGGCGCTGCGCGGCCACGACGGCGCCTTCCTGCTGACCTTCGACGGCCCCGCGGGGATCGAGGGCGGCCTCCACCGGCTGCGCCATGCGCAGCTCGGCGAGCTCGAGCTGTTCGTCGCGCCGGTCGCGAGGGAGGCGGCGACGCGCAGCTACGAGGCGGTCGTCGACCGCACGATCCGGATCGCCGGGATCAACGAGGAGCCGGTCGTCGTCGACCCGGCGCGCGTCGTCCAGCCGTCCGGCGGCCCGAGCCCCGCGGCCGTCGCGGCGTCCGGCGCGCCCGTGGCGGGGCGCCGCCCGGTCGCGCCCCGGCGCCCGCGCGTGACCCGCGCCGCCGTCAGACGCGGGACCGCCCGCCGCGTCGCGGTCGCGGAGCTGCGGCTCGCCGACGCCGGCGCGGTCGTCGCCGCGAGCGCGGCGCTGCGCCGCGACGGCAGGCTGGTCGCGCGCGCGACGGCGAGACCGCGCTCCGGCCCCGGCGGCCGCCGCCTGCGGCTGCGCTTCGCGGCGCGCAGAGGGCGGACGCTCGCCCGCGGCCGTCATCAGCTGACGGTGACGCTGGTCGCCCGCGACGGCACGCGCACGACCATCCGCCGGACGGTGACCGTCGCGTGATCGAGCACGACCTCGCGCAGCTGAGCGCCGAGCTGTTCGCGCCGCATGTCGGCGAGCCGTTCGCCGTGCGGGCGGAGGGGCAGATCGAGCTCACGCTGGTGCTGACCGAGGCGTGCACGCTGCGCGACGCCGCCTCCGGCGAGCGCCGCGCACCGTTCTCGCTGGCTTTCAGAGGCCCGGAGGCTCCGCTGCTGGCGCAGCAGATCGTGCCGCTCGAGCACCCGGTGCTCGGTCGGCTCGACCTCTTCCTGGTGCCGCTCGGCGTCGACGCCGACGGCGCTCGCTACGAGGCCGTCTTCACCTGAGCGACGGGCGCGGCGCGGTCGCGGGCGCCGGCGCGGGCCCGCGCGCGTACGGCGCGGGGCCTGCGCGGCGAGCATGCGGCGCGTGGCCCGGGATGCGCGCGGTCAGCTCGCGGCGCCGTGGCCGCCCGGCCGTCGCTCCCAGCGCTGGTAGACGCCCTCGTCGGCGACCGGCGTGAAGCCGAGCCGCGCGTAGAGCCGCTGCGCGGGGTTGGTGCGCTCGACGTGGATCGTCGCCGGCACCCCGCGCGCCTCGGCCTCGGCGAGCACCGGCTCCAGCAGCCGCTTCCCGATCCCGGCGCCGCGGAAGGCCGGCATCAGCGCGACGTCGACGATCCGCGTCTCCCGCTCCCAGCGGCCGACGAGCAGCCGCCCGGCCGGCACGCCGTCGACCAGCACCAGCTCGAAGGTCGTGTCGCGGTAGTGCGCGTAGTGGCGGCTCTGGGCGTCGAACTGCTGCGCGAGGAAGGCGGCCTTCTGCTCCGGCGTGAACGGCACAGGCGCCAGCTCGTGCTCGCGGGTGCTGGCGTAGAGCGCGAGCAGGAATGGCTGATCTGCCGGCTCGATCGGCCGCAGCGCGATCTCCGCCCGCCGGCCGCCGGTCGCTACCACCGCTGCGGGAAGACGCCCTGGAGCGCGATGCAGAATCTGAACGCGAGCGAGGGCGGGCGGTTGTTGTGCGGCCAGGTGCCGCCGGCCGGCGCCAGCGCCTGCGGCGACAGCGGGACGAGGCTGCCGCTCGTGTTCGACTGGTAGGCGTTGCCGGCGGTCGAGCGCGCCAGCGCGCGGTCGGACGCTGGCCCCTGCAGATCGGCGGGGACCGTGGCGGCGGCCGCCGCCGCGTGGTCGTGGGCGGGGATCTCGCTCTCCAGCAGCGTGACCGTCGCGCTGCCGAGGCGCTCGCCGCGCTCCGCCGTCGGAGCGCCTGGCGCCGGGTTGCCCGCTGAGTTGACGCCGATCGCCGCCGCACCGCGCAGGTCGGGCAGCGCGAAGGTGCTCTTCCCGTCGCCGCCGTAGTCGGTTCCGAGCAGGGAGAAGAGCGCCGTGTTCTGCGCGATCGGCATCTCCTGGCCGTCGCACGCGGCCCAGCCGCTGGGGGCGTAGTTGAAGCCGAAGACGCGGATCTCGGCGAGGAATGGATCGGTCATGCCTGGGAGGGGAACTCGCCGTAGAGGGAGATGACGTAGCTGACGGCCGTGCTCGGACCCATGTTGTCGTGCGGCTGCGAGCCGCCGGCCGGCGCGACGGCGTTGGCCGGCAGCGGCGTGTCGGGCGTCTCGCGCACGTACGGCGCGAGCGCCGGCGGGCTGGCGAGCAGCCGGCCGTCGGGGCCGTCGGCGACGCCGCCGCCTCTCGCCGCCATCAGCAGGTGCTGATGCTGCGGGATCTGCGCGACCGTCAGGGTGATCTGGTCGACCCCGCCCGCCTCGCCGAGCGCGTAGGGCTGCAAGAGCGCGGTGCCCGAGCTCATGTGGATGGGGACGCGTCCGCGCAGGTCGGGCAGCCGGAAGGTCTCCTCGCCGTCGCCGCCGTAGGTCGTGCCGATCGCGATGAAGAGCGACTCGTACTCTGCGATCGGGAGCAGCTGGCCGTCGCAGAATCTCCAGCCGTTCGGCTCGAAGTTGCCGGCGAACATGCGGATCTCACCGATGTATGGCATCGCTCAGTTCTGGCTGGGGAAGATGCCCGCGAGCGCGATGCACCAGTTGAGCGTCAGGTAGGGCTGCCGGTTCTCGTGCGGGAGCGTGCCGCCGCGGCCGGAGATCGTGGCAGGGTGGAGCGCCGTCGTCGGCGATCCTTCGCGGTAGAGGTTGGCGGCGGCAGCGAGCAGCCCCGGGGTCGACTGGTTGGCCGGCGCCGCCGAGGCGCGCATCGCGTGCGTGTGCTCGGGCAGCTCGCCGATCGTCAGGGTGTGGAACTCCGCGCCCATGGCCTGTCCCCGGAAGACGCCGTCGCCGACGTGGATCGGGACGCGTCCGCGCAGGTCGGGCAGGTTGAAGGTCGTCTGGGCGTTGCCGCCATAGGTCACGCCGAGCAGCGCGTACAGCGCCTGGTTCTGGTTGATCTGCAGCGTCTGGCCGTTGCAGAGCGCCCAGCCTCTCGGCGGGAAGGCAAAGCTCATCAGGCGCAGTTCGCCGAGGAAGGGAGTGTCGGACATCGCGTGACGGGGGACGGGAGGTCGGCGCAGCCTAGCGGGTGGGGCGGCGGCCGGCGCGGGAATCGGCCGATCCGGGCTGGCGCGGTGGAACATCCGTCCGCGACCTCTGGCGCAGCCGTCCGCGAGCGCCGATATATACCCTTTCGGCGCGTCGCCGCTCGGCGAGCGCTGATCGGTCGCCGCCTCCGAACGGACTCGCCTGTGCTCTGCAACCCCGCCGTCGCGCGCCACGCCTCGCTCGCGCGCCTCTCCTGCGCGCTCGTCGCGCTCGCCTGCGTCGCCGCCGCCGCGCCCGCGGCCGCCGCGGCGAGCGATCGCGCGCGGGAAGGCGCGCCGGTCGCGTCGGCGGCGGCTGCCGCGACGAGCGGCGCCGCGCGTGGCGGCGGGCCGGTCGCGTCAGGGGCGGCGGCCGCGCGCACGACCCGCGCCGCGGCGCAGCGAGCGGCGCTGCGCGCGCTGAGAGCGGGGCGCGGGAAGGCGCCGCTGATCGTCTTTCGCGGCGGCACGCCGTTGAAGCCGGGGACGCGGATCGCCTCCGCCGGGCTCGAGCGGCTCCCGCGCGCGCTCGCGCGCGGATCCCGGACGCGGGCGAAGCTGCTGGACGCCGCCGCGGTTCAGGTCGTCAGGGCGCCGCGGGTGGCGCGCGTCGGCGCCGAGCCGGCGTGGTTCTTCTACGCCGACGAGGCGCCGTTCCAGGCCTACCAGCACCGCGGCCGCGTCGTGCTCGTCGGCGTCCGCAGCGGACGCGTGACGGTCTCCAGACGGTTCTCGTGGCCGCCGCTGCTGAACGGCCGGATGCCGTGGTTCCTGCGCAGCCATGCGGGCTACCGCGACCCGCGCGCCCACGCCTTCACGCGCCTGTGGCGGCCGCAGCGGCCGCAGACGACGGCGCGGTCGAGGGGCCTCGCCGCGAGCGCGAGCGGCCCGCTCGGCGCCGTCGCGCCGCCCCTGCTGGGCCCGCTCGCCGGGGCGGCCGGCGCGACGACCGTCCCGACCGCCGCGCAGCGCCGCGTCGCCGGCGCGCTCGCCGACGAGGGCGCCTGCGCGATCCGCGTCGGCGACACGCTCGGCAACTTCTTCGACGCCAGCTCCTTCGACCGCACGCGCGCGCTGCTCGGCGGCTTCTTCAACGAGCTGGCCGGCGCCGACGGCCGCTTCGTCAGCGTCCGCTACCGCGTCGCGACCGGCACGACGCTGCGGCGCTACGTCGAGCGGCTGATCGCGCGGCGCGGCTGCGGCGAGCTGCTGCTGTACGTCGCCGGCGGCGGCTACCTGCGCGGCGAGCCGGCGATCAGCGTCGGCGTGAAGGGCCGGCGGGACGGCAGGGTCGAGCAGCAGGTCGTGACCGCCGCGAGCCTGCGCGCGCTGATCGCCGCCAACCCCGGAGCCCGCTTCCATCTGCTGCTCGACGCGCCCGGCTCCGGCGGCTTCCTGCGCCGGCTCGACGACCTGCCCAACCTGAAGCTGTTCCTCTCCTCGTCGCGGGCCGGCGAGACGAGCTTCGCCGCGCTGCCGACGCTCGTCGCGATCGACGGGACGCGGCTGCGCAACGGCTACAACGCCGACGGCCTGCTCGAGTTCTCCAACCGCGGCCTGCAGGGCCTGCGCTGCTTCCGCGACGACGCGGCCGAGGTCGACGCCGCGCTCGCCGCCCGCGCGCGCGGGCTGGCGCCGTCGTTCCTGGCGTGGATGCTGCGCCGCGCCTACGCGCTCTGCGGCGAGGGCAGCCTCGTCGAGGCGATCGGCGACGCGCCGCGCCCGTTGCTGGAGACGCCCGGCTACACGGTCGTCCCGCCGGCGCAGCTGCCGTCCGCGCCGCAGCCGGGAACGCCGCCGCCGCCGAAGCCGCCGCTCCCGATCGATCCGCCGCCGCCCGGCCCGGCGAACGCCGCCCCGACGGCCGCGCCGGTCTCCGTCGAGACCGAGGAGGACACGACGGTCGCCGTCGCGCTCGCCGGCGCCGACCCCGACGGCGACCCGCTCACGTACACGACCGCTGCGCACGTGCCCGGCGGCGCGGTCACCGGTGAGGGCGCGCAGCGGACCTTCACGCCGGCTGCCGACTTCAACGGGATCGCGACCTTCGACTACACCGTCTCCGACGGCCGCGGCGGCAGCGCGACGGCGACCGTCACCGTGACCGTCACGCCGGTCGACGACCCGCCTGTCGTCGACCCCGGCGCCGGCGCCGCGCGGTACACGGACAGCGACCCGCCGGTCGTCGTCGCCCCGGCGCTGACCGTCGCCGACGTCGACGACGAGCAGCTCGACCGCGCGACGGTGACGATCGCGGACGGCTACGAGCCCGGCGGCGACCGCCTCTCATTCACGGACCAGAACGGGATCGCGGGCGACTGGGACGCCGCCGCCGCGACGCTGACGCTGAGCGGCGCCGCGTCGCTCGCCGCCTACCAGGCGGCGCTGCGCACGGTCGCCTTCGACACGCCGCTGGCCGTCCCGTCGGAGGCTCCCCGCACGCTGCGCTTCGTCGTCGAGGGCGGCGGCGCCGCGTCGGCGCCGGCGACGCGCGGCCTGGAGGTCGACCGCCGCCATCCGCCGGTGCTCGGCGGCGCCGCCGTCGACGCGGCCTACACCGAGGGCGATCCGGCCGTCGCCGTCGCGCCGTGGCTGACGGTCTCCGACGCCGACAGCGCGACGCTCGCCTCGGCGACCGTCGCCCTCGCCGGAGCCGGTCACTTCCCGGCCGAGGACGAGCTGGTCTTCGACGCCCAGGCCGGCATCACCGGCAGCTTCGACGCCGCTGCCGGCGTGCTGGAGCTGACCGGGTCCGCCTCCGTCGCCGCGTGGCAGGCGGCGCTGCGGTCGGTCCGCTACCGCAACCTCAGCGAGGACCCGACGACGACCGACCGGGCGATCCGCTTCCGCGTCAGCGACGGCGAGGTCTGGAGCGACGAGCTGCTCGTCGGAGTGGGGGTGACCGCGGTCGACACGCCGCCCCGCCTGAGAGCCGGCGGCGGTGCGCCGACCTACGCCGAGGGCGACGCCGGCGTCGTCGTCGACCCGGCCGTCGAGGTCGTCGACCCCGACAGCGCGCAGCTGACCGGCGCGACGGTCGCGATCGGCGACGGCTACGACGCCGCCGGCGACGAGCTGCTGTTCGACGACCAGCGCGGGATCGCCGGGAGCTGGGACGGCGCCAGCGGGACGCTGGCGCTGACCGGATCGGCCTCGGTCGCCGACTACCAGGCGGCGCTGCGCACCGTGCGCTTCCGCAGCACGAGCGCGAACCCCGCGCCCGGCGCCCGCACCGTCTCGTTCACGGCCGCCGACGCGACCGGAAGCGGGACGCCCGTGACGACGACCGTCGCGTTCGACCTGCTCGACGACGCGCCGGTCGTGACGACCAGCGGCGGCGCCACCGTCTGGAGCGGCGGCGACGTCGCCGTCGACGGCGGCCTGACCGTCGCCGACCCTGACGACGTCCAGCTGACCGGCGCGACCGTCCGGATCGCCGCCGGCTACGTGGCGAGCGCCGACGCGCTCGTCTTCGCCGACCAGAGCGGCATCAGCGGCAGCTGGGACGCGCTCACCGGCACGCTGACGCTGACCGGCGCGGCCTCGCTCGCCCACTGGCAGACGGCGCTGCGCTCGGTCGCCTACCGCCACTCCGGGGCGCTGCTGGACAGCAGCGCCCGCACGGTCTCGTTCACGGTCGAGAACGCGCGCAGCTCGGCAGCGGCGACGAAGTCGATCACGTTCGGGGACGCGCCGGAGGTGACGTTGCCGGGCGGTGGGCTCTCCTACACCGAGAACGACACCGCGACGCCTGTCGACGCGACCCTGACCGTGACCGACGCCGACAGCGCGAGGCTGACGAGCGCCGCCGTGACGATCGAGGCCGGCCACGCGCCCGGCGAGGACGTGCTGTCGGCCGACGCCGGCGCCACGTCGATCGCGGTCGACTTCGACGCCGCCGCCGGCGCGCTGGAGCTGACCGGCGAGGCGGCGGTCGCCGACTACCAGCAGGTGCTGCGGACGGTCGCCTACCGCAACACGAGCGATGACCCGTCGACCGCGGCGCGAACGCTTCGCTTCACCGCGAGCGACGGCCAGCTGACCGGCGCCGCGACGACGACGGTGACGGTCACCGCCGTCAACGACCCGCCGGCGCTGACGACCAGCGACGGCAGCGCCTCCTACGTCGAGGACGACATGACCGGCGTCGCCGTCGATCCCGGCCTGACGATCGCCGACCCCGACAGCGCGCTGCTGACGGGCGGGACGGTCGAGATCGTCGGCGGGTTCGCCGCCGGTGAGGACCAGCTGGCGTTCATCAACCAGAACGGCATCACCGGCATCTGGTCGGCCGCGACGGGGACGCTGTCGCTCACCGGCGAGGCGACCGTCGACCAATGGCGCGACGCGCTGCGCTCGATCCGCTACCTGAACGCCGACACGATCGACCCGTCGACCGCGCCCCGCACCGTCTCCTTCCAGGTCTCCGACGGCAGCGACGCGAGCGCCGTGAGAACCCGCCAGGTGACCGTCACGGCCGTCAACGACGCGCCGCAGATCGCCTCCGGCGCGACGCTCGCCTACACCGAGAACGACCCCGCGACCGCGATCGACTCGGCGCTCACGCTGACCGACGGCGACAGCCCGACGCTGAGCGGCGCGACGGTGACGATCGGCGCCGGCCACGCCGCCGCCGAGGACGAGCTCGGCTTCGTCGACCAGAACGGGATCGCCGGCGCCTTCGACAGAGCGAGCGGCAGACTGACGCTGAGCGGCACGGCGAGCGTCGCCGACTACCGCGCCGCGCTGCGCTCGGTCACCTACGCCAACGTTTCCGAGGACCCGTCGGAGACGGCGCGCACGGTGACGTTCACGGTCGACGACGGCGGCGCCGTCGACGCGACGGCGAGCGCGACGGCGACGATCACGGTGGCGAAGGTCAACGACGCGCCGATCGTGCCCGACGCGAGCGCGAGCGCGGTCGGCAACACGCCGCTGTACTCCGGCACCACGGCGCCGGCCGGACTGCCGGCGACGACGGCGACCGGCGCCGCGGCCAACGTGCTGACCGGCGCCTCCGACGTCGACGGCCCCGGCCCGCTGCGCGTCGACGTCGCCGCCTCGCAGGCGACCGGCGACAGAGGCGGCGCGGTCGCCTGGAACGCCGACGGCAGCTACACCTACCGCCCCGCCGCCGGCGTCACCGGCAGCGAGCGGATCGAGTTCGTCGTGACCGACCAGGGCAGCCCGGCCGCCACGACGACCGCGACGTTGACGGTGACGATCGAGAAGCGCGTCTTCTACGTCGACAACGCGGCGCCGGCAGGCGGCGACGGCCGCGCCGAGATGCCGTTCACCACGCTCGCCGCGGCCGACACGGCCGCCGACGCGGCCGCCGACACGATCTACGTGTTCCACGGCGACGGCAGCGCGAACGGGCTCGGCGGCGGCGTCGCGCTGCTCGCCGGCCAGCGGCTGCTGGGCGAGTCCGAGACGCTGACGGTCGACGGCGCCGAGCTGCTCGCGGGCACGCCCGGCGCCCGCCCGCAGCTGACCGGCACCGTCACGCTCGCCTCCGGCAACGTCGTCGCCGGCCTCGCGATCCGCGCGACCGCCGCCGGCGCCCGCGCGATCGGCGGCACCGCCTCGGCCGTCGGCGGCACGCTGCGCGATCTGGCGATCAGAAGCGACGACGGCAGCGGCCTCGTGCTCGACGGGACGAGCGGGACGTGGACCGTCGATAGCGTCGCGGTCACGGCCCGAGGCGGGACCGGCATCGCGCTGCTCGGCGCCGGAGCCGTCGACTTCCGCGGGACCAACTCCGTGACGGTCGAGGCGGGCGCCGGGCTCGCCTTCGGCGGCACGCGGACCAGCGGCGCGATCGGCTCGGTCGCGGTCACCACCGCCGGCGCCGAGACCGGGATCTCCGTCACCGACGGGAGCGGCTCGCTGTCGATCCCGTCGCTCGCGATCCAGACCGGCGGCGTCGGCCTCTCGCTGGCCAGCTCCGAGGGGCTGGAGGTCGGCGGTCCGACGTCGACCGTCTCCGCCGGCGGCACGGCGGTCGTGACGGCCTCGACGCGAGCGCTGAGCAGCCCGCCGCGGATCGAGCTGGCGAGCGCGAGCTCCTCCGGCGGCAGCCACGGCCTCCGTCTGGCCGGCCTCGGCGCGACCGGCTCGTTCAGAGCGGCCGGCGGCGCGCTCTCCGGCCACATCGTCTCCGAGCTGACCGTCGACGGCGGCGCCGGCACCGTCGAGTACGGCGGCACGATCGGCGACGGCAGCGGCCTCAGCGCCGAGGTGCTCAACCGCACCGGCGGCGCCGTCACCCTCAGTGGCTCCGTCACCGACGGCGCGGACGCGGGCGGCGGCATCGTGCTGAGCGGCAGCAGCGGCGGCACGACGACCTTCACCAGCGACGTGGCGCTCTCGACCGGCGCCGGCGCGGCGATCAGGTTCACCGCCGGGGGCGGTCATGCGCTCGCCCTCACCGGCGGCAACCTCGGCGTCGCGACGACCACCGGCGCCGGTCTCGAGGCGACCGGCAGCGGCGGCACCGTCACCGTCACCGGCGCCAACAACCGAATCGCCTCGAACGGCGGCGGCACCGCGGTGCGGATCGCCGGAGCGACGATCGGCGCCGACGGCGTCACCCTGCGCTCCGTCACGCAGACCGGCGGGACGAACGCGATCGTCGTCGACGGAGCGGGCACGGCCGGTGCGTTCAGCGTCACCGGGGCCGGCGGCGACGGCAGCGGCGGCGTGATCCAGGACACGACCGGCGCGGCCGTCCTGCTGCACGACGTCAGCGCGCAGCTGAGATCGCTGTCGATCCTGCGCGCCGGCGACGACGGCATCCGCTACTCGGCCGACGGCGGCGCCCGGAGCGTGACGGTCGACGGCGTCACCGTCAGCGACAGCGCGGGCGATCACGTCCAGCTGACGAGCGGGCCGGCGTCGAACGCGACCGTGACCGCGACGGTGTCGCTGGCGAAGGTCGCCAACGCGGTCGGAGGCGGCGGCCACGGCGGCGGGCTCACCGTCAACCCGGGCGGGACCGGCAGCTGGGACGTCACGCTCTCCGACAACATGATCACCGGCGCCGCGGGCGAGGCGATCACGATCGACACGCCCGGCTCGCTGACCGACTCGCAGGCGGTCACCATCCGTGCCCGCCTGCTGGGCAACAGCATCGGCGCCGCGGCGATCGCCGGATCCGGCGCCTGGAGCGGCAACGGCGTCGGGATCCGCTCCAACGGCGACGCGACGGTGCGGGTCCGCCTCGAAGGCAACACGATCCGCCGCTACGCGACGGCGGGGATCGCGCTGATCCAGAACGACGGCAGAGGCGCGCTGCACGCGACGGTGGTCGGCAACACGCTCGCCAACCCGGACGGCGGCGGCCAGCCGGTCGACGGCATCACCGCCGTCGCGGGCGGTGCCGCCGCCGACGACGGCGGCACCCTCTGCGTGGCGCTCGGGCAGCCGCCGGCCAACCAGCTCGACGGCGCGACCGCCGCGGGCGGCTACGGGATCTGGCTGCGCCAGCGCGACCAGAGCACGATCCAGCTGCCCGGCTACAGCGGCACGCCGCGCGACACGACCGCCATCCTGAGCTACCTGAACGCCATCCAGCCGGGCACGAACCAGGCGCAGCACGTCCCGACCGGCGGCGGCTACGTCAACGCGGCCGGGGGCTGCCTGCAGCCGTAGCCGGCCTCGCGCCGGCCGCGCCGCTCACGTGCGCGGGGAGGCCGCGCCGCGCGCCGCCGCGGTCGCCGCGCGCCGCCGCCCGACCCGCGGCCGTCCGCTCAGCAGCGGCAGCGCGACCGCCCCGGCGACGAGCGCGAGCGCGGCCGAGATCGCGAAGGCGAGGCCGATCCCGCCGGCGAGCGCCTCGGCCGCGCTCGCGCCGCCGTCGCGCAGCGCGTCGGAGCGGGAGGCCGAGGCGGTCGCCAGCACCGCCAGCCCGATCGCGCCGCCGATCTGCTGGGTCGTGTTCGCCAGGCCGGAGGCGAGGCCGGCGTCGGCGGTCGGCGCGTTCGCCATCGCGAGCGTCGAGAGCGCCGGCATCAGCAGCCCGCCGCCGATCCCCAGCGGCAGCAGGGCCGGGAAGACGTCGAGCCAGTAGCTGCCGTCGGCCGGGGCGCGCTGCAGCCACAGCAGGCCGGCGGCGATCAGCAGCAGCCCCGGCAGCGCCGTCGCCTTCGGGCCGATCCGCGCCATCAGCCGCGCGGTGAAGCCGAGCGACGTGGCGCCGATCGCGAGCGCGATCGGGACCATCGCGAAGCCGACCTGCAGCGGCGAGAGGCCGAGCACGAGCTGGAGCTGGAGCGCGAGCATGAACTGCATCCCGAACATGCCGGCGATGGCCAGCGCCTGGACGAGATTGGCGGCCGCGAGGTCGGGGACCCGCAGCAGCCGCAGCGGCATCAGCGGGTGGGCGGCGCGCGTCTCGCGCAGCAGGAAGAGGCCGAGCAGCGCGAGCGCGAGCGGACCGAGCAGCAGCGTGCGGGCGGTGCCGAAGCCGTGCTCGCCGGCCGCGACGATCGCGTAGATCCCGAGCATCTGCGCGGCGACGATCAGGAGCGCGCCCGGCACGTCGGCGCCGGCACGCAGACCGAGCGGCTCGTCGCGCTCGAGCACGCGCGCGGCGACCGCGATCGTCACCAGCCCGATCGGGAGGTTGACGAAGAAGATCCAGTGCCACGAGAGCGCGTCGACGAGCAGGCCGCCGGCGACCAGCCCGAGCGAGGCGCCGGCCGAGCCGACGAAGGCGTAGATCGCGATCGCGCGCCCGCGCTCGCGCGCCGTGGGGAAGAGCGCGACGATCATGCCGAGGATCACCGAGGAGGCGAACGCGCCGCCGACGCCCTGCACGAAGCGGGCGGCGATCAGCGTCTCCTGGCTGCGGGCCAGCCCGCACAGCAGCGACGCGAGCAGGAACAGCCACAGCCCTCCGAGGAAGACGCGCTTGCGGCCGAGCAGGTCGCCGACGCGGCCGGCGAGCAGCAGCAGGCCGCCGAACGCGATCAGGTAGCCGTTGACGAGCCAGGCGAGGCCCGCCTGCGAGAAGTCGAGCTCCTGCTGGATCGATGCCTGCGCGACGGAGACGATCGTCGTGTCGAGCACGATCATCAGGAAGCCGGCGCAGAGGGCGATCAGCGCGGTCCAGCGGGTTCGCGGCGCGGCGGCGGCCGGCCGCGGGATGTCGGATGCGACGACGGGTTCGGTCATGAAAGCGACCGTACCAGATCGTCTTGTACAAAACTATCTTGCGCGGATCTATCTGCCGCGCCGCGCGCGCCGTCTGACCGGCTGCGTCGTCGCCGCCGGCTCGGCCAGACGGCCGCCGACGAGCGTCGCGAGCGCGTCGAGGAAGGTCTCGCGGTCGCTCGCCGGGAGCGTCGAGAGCACGTCCTCGTGGACCAGGTGGATGATCGCGTCGGCCTCGCGCAGCTTTCTGCGGCCGGCAGGCGTCAGCTCGATCACGCGCGCGCGGCGGTCGGTCGGGGAGGGGCGGCGCTCCGCGAGGCCGGCCTGCTCCAGCTCGTCAACGGTCACGACCATCGTCGTTTTGTCGAGGCCGACCGCTCTGACGAGGTCGCTCTGGGTGCGGCCGCCGTCGGCGGCGGCGATCAGCACCTGGTGGGTGCGGGGGGACAGACCGATCCGCTCCAGCTGCGCCATCAGCTCGGTCGTCAGCGTGAAGCTCGCGCGCGACAGCAGCCAGCAGAGGTTGGTGCTCAGCGGCTCCGCTTCGCGCGTCGCCGCGGCGGCGTCTGAGACGGCTTTCGTGGCCATCGCAGAAGCGTAGCGTTCGAGACCTTCTCGAACGGGACGATCTGCGGCGCGCCGCGTGCGGACGCCCCGCTCGTCGGGCGCCGCGCCCCCACGAACGGGGGGAATTCGGTCGGTTCGCGCGAAGAACCCGTGCAGTCGGGCCGAATCGGCGGGCGCCGACCGAGACGCGAGCCGCCCCGCCACGTAGGCTGGAGATGACGGCAGCACAGAGGCGCCGGCGTGACTGGCGGGAAAGGAGCGGAGCGGATGCAGCTCGGCATGGTCGGACTGGGCCGGATGGGCGCGAACATGGTGCGCCGGCTGATGCGGGACGGCCACACCGCCGTCGCGTACGACCGCAACCAGGAGGCGGTCGCGCAGCTCGCCGGGGAGGGGGCGACCGGCGCCGCGACGCTGGAGGAGTTCGTCGCCAAGCTCGACACGCCGCGCAACGTCTGGCTGATGGTCCCGGCCGCGGTCGTCGACGCGACGCTCGCCGACCTCGTCCCGCTGCTCGACGCCGACGACACGATCGTCGACGGCGGCAACTCCTACTACCGCGACGACATCCGCCGCGCGAAGGAGGTCGCCGAGCGCGGCATCCACTACGTCGACGCCGGCACCAGCGGCGGCGTCTTCGGCCTCGAGCGCGGCTACTCGCTGATGGTCGGCGGCGACGACGCCGCCTTCAGACGGCTGGAGCCGGTCTTCGCCTCGCTCGCGCCCGGCGTCGAGGCGGCGCCGCGCACGCCCGGCAAGGCGGGTGAGCTGCACCCCGGCGAGGCCGGCTACCTCCACTGCGGCCCGGCCGGCGCCGGCCACTTCGTGAAGATGGTCCACAACGGGATCGAGTACGGGATGATGGCCGCCTACGCCGAGGGGCTGAACATCATCAAGAACGCCGACGTCGGCCTGCGCGAGCACGCGATAGACGCCGAGACGGCGCCGCTGACCGACCCCGAGGCCTACCAGTACAAGATCGACCTGTCGGCGGTCACCGAGGTGTGGCGGCGCGGCAGCGTCGTCGCCTCGTGGCTGCTCGACCTGACCGCGGCCGCGCTCGCCGAGGACCCCGACCTCGACGGCTTCTCCGGCCGCGTCTCGGACTCCGGCGAGGGCCGCTGGACGGCGCTCGCGGCGGTCGAGGAGGGCGTGCCGGCGCCGGTGCTGACGAACGCGCTCTACTCGCGCTTCGCCTCGCGCGAGCTCGACCTCTACGCCAACAAGGTCCAATCGGCGATGCGCGCCCAGTTCGGCGGCCACGCCGAGAAGAGAGCGTAGAGCCGATGGCCGACTCCGCCCGCGAGCCCTGCGACGCGCTCGTCTTCTTCGGCGCGACCGGGGACCTCGCCTACAAGCAGATCTTCCCGGCGCTGCAGTCGATGATCCGCCACGGCAAGCTCGACGCGCCGGTGATCGGCGTCGCGAAGGCCGGCTGGACGCTGGAGGACCTGCGCAGACGGGCGCACGACTCGCTCAGCGAGCACGGCGGCGTCGACGACGACGCCTTCGCGCAGCTGACCGCGCAGCTCCGCTACATCGACGGCGACTACGGCGACCCGGAGACGTTCGCGGCATTGCGCCGCGAGCTGGGGGAGGCGAGACGGCCGCTCCACTACCTCGCGATCCCGCCGTCGCTGTTCGGCACGGTCGTCGAGGCGCTCGGCTCCTCCGGCAGCGCCGACGGCGCTCGCGTCGTCGTCGAGAAGCCGTTCGGGCGCGATCTCGAATCGGCCCGCAGGCTGAACGCGACCCTGTCGTCGGTCTTCCCTGAGTCGCGGATCTTCCGCATCGACCACTACCTCGGCAAGGAGCCGGTCGAGAACCTCCTCTACTTCCGCTTCGCGAACGCCTTCCTGGAGCCGATCTGGAACCGCGACCACGTCCGCTCCGTCCAGATCACGATGGCCGAGTCGTTCGGCGTCGCCGGCCGCGGCGCCTTCTACGAGCAGGCCGGCGCGATCCGCGACGTCGTCCAGAACCACATGCTGCAGGTGCTGGCGCTGCTGGCGATGGACCCGCCGAGCCCGAACGCCCGCGACGGGATCCGCAACGAGAAGGCGCGGCTGATGGCCTCGATCCGGCCGCTGGCGCCCGCGGACGTCGTGCGCGGCCAGTTCGACGGCTACCGCGACGAGCCGGGCGTCGCCGCCGACTCGACCGTCGAGACCTTCGCGGCCGTGAGGCTGGCCGTCGACAACTGGCGCTGGGCTGGCGTGCCGTTCCTGATCCGCGCCGGCAAGCGGCTGCCGGTCACCGCGACCGAGGTGCTCGTCACGCTCAACCACCCGGCGGCGACGATCTTCGACCGCGAGGCCGACACGGAGCGCAACCACGTGCGCTTCACGCTCAGCCCCGACGTCGAGCTCGCGCTCGGCGCGCGCGCGAAGCGGCCGGGCGAGGCGATGGTCGGCGAGGACGTGCAGCTCGTCGCGCAGCGCTTCGAGCCGCAGGCGCTGCCGCCCTACGAGCGGCTGCTCGGCGACGCGATGCGCGGCGACCAGACGCTGTTCGCGCGCGAGGACACGGTGGAAGCCGCGTGGAGGGTCGTCGGTGGCATCCTGGGAGACACGACCCCGCTGCACGTCTACGGACCGGGCACCTGGGGGCCGGCGGAGGCCGACCGCCTCCTGCCGCGCGACGACTGCTGGCACGAACCGAGAGGAACGACACGATGACCCCCACCAGAGCGCTGCACGACCTCGGCCAGAGCCTCTGGATCGACAACATCACGCGCGAGATGCTCGACGACGGCACGCTCGCCGCCCACATCGCCGAGCGCGACGTGACCGGGCTGACCTCCAACCCGACGATCTTCGACAACGCGATCGGCGGCGGCTCCGCCTACGACGAGGCGATCGCGGCCTCGGCGGCGGCCGGCAGAAGCGGGGAGGAGGCGTTCTTCGACCTCGCGCTCGACGACATCACGCGCGCCGCCGACCTCTTCCGCCCGATCCACGACAAGACCGCCGGCGTCGACGGCTTCGTCTCGCTGGAGGTCTCGCCGCTGCTGGCGCGCGACACCGCCGCGACGCTCGCGCAGGCGAAGGAGCTGCACGACCGCGGCGACCGGCCCAACCTCTTCATCAAGATCCCCGGCACGCCCGAGGGCCTGCCCGCGATCGAGGAGGCGATCTTCGCCGGCGTCCCGGTCAACGTGACGCTGCTGTTCGACGCGAGGCAGTACCTCGCCGCCGCCGACGCCTACCTGAGAGGGATCGAGCGGCGCGTCGCGGCGGGGCTGAACCCGCACGTCGAGTCGGTCGCGTCGATCTTCATCAGCCGCTGGGACGTCGCGGTGAAGGACTCCGCGCCGGAGGGGATGAAGAACCGGCTCGGGATCGCGGTCGTGCAGCAGGCGTACGTCGCCTACCTCGAGCTGCTCGCCTCCGCGCGGATGCAGCGGCTGATGAACGAGGGCGCGCGGCCGCAGCGGGCACTGTGGGCGTCGACCGGGACGAAGGACCCGGAGGCCTCCGACACGCTCTACATCGAGGCGTTCGCCTCGCCGCTGACGGTCAACACGATGCCGGAGAAGACGCTGCTCGCCTTCGCCGACCACGGCAAGGTGGGGGAGCCGCTCGCGCGTGACGGCGGCGACTCCAAGGAGGTGCTGGCGGCGTTCGAGGCGGCCGGGACCTCCGTCGACGCGCTCGCCGATCGGCTCCAGGTCGAGGGCGCCGACGCCTTCGTCACGTCGTGGAGCAGCCTGCTGGAGCGGATCGCCGACAAGAGCAAGGCGCTGACCGCGTGATCGGCGCGGCGACGGAGGCCGCCTGGGCGGCGCTGGAGCGCCATCGCGACGAGCTGGGGGAGGTCGACCTGCGCGAGCTGTTCGCGCAGGACCCCGGCCGCGGCGAGCGGCTCGCGGCCGAGGGCGCGGGGCTCTACCTCGACTACTCCAAGCAGCTGATCGTCGACGAGACGGTGCGGCTGCTGCTGGAGCTGGCCGAGGTCGCCGGCGTCGCCGCGCGCCGCGACGCGATGTTCGCGGGCGAGAAGATCAACGTGACCGAGGGCCGCGCGGTGCTGCACACGGCGCTGCGCGCCCCGCGCGACGCGGTGATCGAGGTCGACGGCGAGAACGTCGTCCCGGCCGTCCACGCCGTGCTCGACAAGATGGCGGCGTTCGCCGAGCGGGTCCGCTCCGGGGAGTGGAAGGGCCACACCGGCAAGCCGATCAGAGCGGTCGTCAACATCGGCATCGGCGGCTCGGACCTTGGGCCGGCGATGGCGACGATCGCCCTCGCCGACGTCGCGCGGCACGACATCGTCAGCCGCTTCGTCTCCAACGTCGACGGCGACGACTTCGCCGAGACGACGCGCGACCTCGACCCCGAGGAGACGCTGTTCGTCGTCGCCTCGAAGACCTTCACGACGCTGGAGACGCTGACCAACGCCCACACCGCGCGCGACTGGCTGCTGTCGTCGCCGGCCTTCGGCGGCGAGGAGTCGGCGGTCGCCAAGCACTTCGTCGCCGTCTCGACCAACGCCGCCGAGGTCGCCAGGTTCGGCATCGACGTCGACAACATGTTCGAGTTGTGGGACTGGGTCGGCGGCCGCTACTCGTACCCGTCGGCGATCGGCCTGTCGCTGATGGTCGCGATCGGGCCGGAGGCCTTCCGCGCCATGCTCGGCGGCTTCCACGCGATGGACGAGCACTTCCGCACGACGCCGTTCGAGCGCAACCTGCCGGTCCTGCTCGCGCTCGTCGGAATCTGGAACGGCAACCTGCTCGGCCACGAGACGGTCGCGGTGCTGCCGTACGCCCAGTACCTGTCGCGCTTCACCGCCTACCTCCAGCAGCTTGAGATGGAGTCGAACGGCAAGCACGTCGACCTCGATGGGAACCCCGTGAGACGCGACACGGGCACGATCGTCTGGGGCGAGCCGGGCACCAACGGCCAGCACGCCTTCTACCAGCTGATGCACCAGGGGACGCGGATCGTGCCGGCCGACTTCATCGGCTTCGCCCGCCCGGCCCACCGGCTCGGCCGCCACCACGACCTGCTGATGGCCAACCTCTTCGCGCAGACCGAGGCGCTGGCGTTCGGCCGCACCGCCGAGGAGGTCGCGGCGGAGGGCGGGCCGGCCGAGCAGGTCCCGCACCGCGTGACCGAGGGCAACCGCCCGACGAGCACGATCCTCGCCGACCGCCTCGACCCCGCGACGCTCGGCGCGCTGGTGGCGCTGTACGAGCACAAGGTCTTCGTCCAGGGCGCGATCTGGGGGATCGACTCGTTCGACCAGTGGGGCGTCGAGCTCGGCAAGAAGCTCGCCAACGCGATCATCCCCGAGCTGGAGTCGCCCGAGGAGCCCGAGCTGTCCCACGACTCCTCCACCAACGCCCTCATCCGCCGCTACCGCGCCCGGCGGGGCGGCTGACCACTCGCGGCGGCCCGTCCGCTGACCCGCCGCCGCGTCAGCGGCGGCGGCGGAGGGCGACGTCGATTCGCCGCGGTACCGCTGCCGTCAGCCGCGGCCGAGCACGACGTCGATCCCCGCCAGCACGAGGCGCAGGTCACCCGACGACAGCCGGCCGACGCGCTCCGACAGCAGCATGCGATCGATGGTCGTGATCTGCGAGACGTTCGCGACCGAGTCCTGCGGCAGGCCGGTCCGCTCGGCCGGCAGCAGCACGTTGCCTGGCGCCGCCGCGAGACGGAGATCGCTGGTGAGCGGGACGACGACGGCCGTCGCGATGCGGCTCGCGTTGAACGGGTCGCCCTGCACGACGGCGACCGGCCGACGGAAGCCGGGCGCGGAGCCGACCGGGTCGTCGAGCGACGCCCAGCAGACATCGCCCTGGCTGATCACCATTCGCTGTCGGAGAGCGTGCGGCGCGCCGCCTCGGCGCCGAACCGCTCGTGCTCGGCGGCGAGCTCGTCGGCGACCTCGTTCAAGGCGCGGGTGACGGCGCCGGGGTCGCGGCGCGCGACGTAGTCGGCCAGCGCCTCGCGGTAGACCTCGCTGCGGCTCTTGCCGAGCCTGTCCGCGAGCGCGTCGGCCTGATGGAAGAGATCGTCGGGGATCGACACGGCCGTCTTCATCCCAAAGGTATAACCGGGGCCCCGCCGCACCCGGGACCTTTGTCATCCAGCTGTTGGTGAGCAGCAGTTGGATGACAGAGGTCTCCCGGCGGGGGTCGGAAATCGGCGATGATGCCGCGCCTATGGCACGGACGCTGGTGGCACGGGGTGAGGAGGTCGCCGCGCTCGACGCGGCGCTGGCCGGCGCCGCGGCCGGCAGCGGGTCGCTGACGCTGGTCGAGGGGCCGGCGGGGATCGGCAAGAGCGCGCTGCTCGACCACGTGCGGGAGCGCGCCGCGGCGCAGGACGCGCTCGTGCTGGAGGCGCGCGCCAGCGAGCTCGACCGCGGCTTCGGCTTCGGCGTCGTGCTGCAGCTGTTCGACCCGCTGCTCGCGGCCGCGGGCCCGGAGCGGCGCGCGGCGCTGCTGTCGGGGGCGGCCGCGCACGCGGCGCTGGTGCTGGCGCCCGAGCGCGGCGATCGCGCCGACGAGGCCGGCTACGCCGTTCTCCACGGCCTCTACTGGCTGGTCGCCAACCTCGCCGAGGAGCGGCCGCTGGCGCTGCTCGTCGACGATCTGCACTGGGCCGACGTGCCGTCGCTGCGCTTCCTCGAGTACCTCGCACGGCGGCTCGACGGGCTGCGCGCGACCGTCGCCGGCGCGCTGCGCCCGCATGAGCCGGGCGCGCCCGCGGAGCTGCTGCGCGTGCTGGCGGGCGGCCCCGCGGCGCGCGTCCTGCGACCGGCGCCGCTCGGCTCCGACGCCGCCGGCGAGCTGCTCGCCGACGCCCTCGGCAGCGCCCCCGACGCCGCCTTCCGCGACGCGGCGCTGGAGGCGACCGGCGGCAACCCGCTGCTGCTGTCGGTGCTCGCGCGCGAGGCCGACGCGCTCGGTCTCGCCGGCACCGCCGCCGACAGCGCCCGCGCCGCGGAGCTCGGCGCCGCCGGCGTCGCGCCCGCGATCGAGCGGCGGCTGCTCGCGCTCGGACCCGACGCGGTCGCGGTCGCGCGCGCGGCGGCGGTCGTCGGCGAGCGCGGCAGCACGGCCGACGTCGGCGCGCTCGCCGGCCTCGACGCCGACGCCTGCCGCGCGGCGCTCGACCGGCTCGCGCTCGCCAGGGTCGTGCGCGAGGGCTTCGTCTTCGTCCACCCGCTCGTCAAGGCGGCGGTGCTGGAGGCGACCCCGCCGGTCGACCGGATGCGGCTCCACCGGCTCGCCGCGACGCGGCTGCGCGAGCGCGGCGCCCGCCCGGCGGAGACGGCGCTCCACTGGCTCGCCGCCGAGCCGGCCGCCGACGCCCAGGCGGTCGCCGATCTGCGCGCCGCCGCCGCGGCCGCGACCGCCGAGGGCGCCCCCGAGACGGCCGTCGACCTGCTCGCGCGGGCGCTCGCCGAGCCGCCTGCGCGCGAGCTGCGCCCGCGGGTCCTGCTGGAGCTGGGCGAGCTGGAGGCGCGCATGCAGCGGCCGACCGCGGCCGGTCGGCTGCGCGAGGCGCTCGACGGCGGGCTGGTCGGCGACGACGCCGCCCGCGCCCGCGCCTCGCTCGGCAACTACCTCGTCAACAACGATCCCGCCGCGGCGCTCGACGAGGTCGCGCGCGGACTCGACGAGGCGCGCGACCCGGCGCTGCGGCTGCGGCTGGAGGCGTTCGCGATCGAGGCGCTGATCTTCGTCGACGCCTTCGCGCCCGAGCGGGAGGCCCGCTTCGCCGCCGGCCGCGACGACCCCGACGCCTCGCCGGTGATGCTCGCCCACCTGGCCGTCGACGACGCCTGCGCCGGCCGCCCGCGCGCCGCGGTGCTCGAGCGGGCCGCGCGCGCCCATGCCGGCGGCGCGCTGCTGGAGCAGATCGGCCCGGCCAGCTCGACCTGGAACCTGACGACCCACGCCTTCCGCTTCGCCGAGGCGCCGGAGCCGTGCGCCGAGGTGCTGCGCGACGGCGAGCGGCTCGTGCGCGAGCGCGGCCTGCCGGTCAACCCGTTCATCGAGCATGCGTGGGCCTACTGGCATCGCGACTTCGGCTCGGTCGCGACGGGGGCGGCGCGCGCTCGGCTGGGGCTCGAGGCCGTCCGCGAGATGGGGGTCGAGCTGACGACGACGGCGATCGCCGCGATCGTCGCCGAGAACCTCGTCCACCTCGACCGGCTCGACGAGGCGGCGGCCGAGATCGACGTCGACATGGGGGCGGCGAGAGACACGTACATCGAGCCGTTCGCGCTCACGACGCGCGGCTACGTCCGCTTCCTCCAGCGCCGCTTCGACGAGGCCGAGGCCGACCTGCGCCGCGTCGTCGCGCTCTGCGACGCGCGCGGCTGGCGCTCCCCGCACGCCGCGCTGCAGCGGCTGCGGCTCGCCGAGCTGCTGGCGGCGAAGGGCGAGCGCGCGGAGGCGCTGGCGCTGATGGACCACGACGTGCGGGTCGCGCGCGCGGCGGGGCTCGACGGCGCGCTCGGCTCGGCGCTGCTCGTGCGCGCGCTCGCGCTGGAGGGCGACGACGCGATCGACGGGCTGCGCGAGGCGGTCGCGGTGCTCGAGCCGACGCCGTACCGGTTGGAGCTGGGCTGGGCGCTCCACGACCTCGGGGCGAGACTGCGCGTCCGCGGCGCCCGCCGCGACGCGCGCGAGCCGCTGCGGCGGGCGCTCGACCTCGCGGCCCGGACCGAGTCGACGCGGCTGGCGCGCCACGCCCGCGAGGAGCTGGAGGCGACCGGCGCGCAGCCGCGCCGCGAGCTGCTGTCCGGCGTCGAGGCGCTGACGCCGGCCGAGCGCCGCGTCGCCGAGCTGGCCGCCGAGGGCCTCACCAACCGCCAGATCGCCGAGTCGCTGTGGGTGACCCACAAGACGGTCGAGATGCACCTCGGCCGCTCCTACGGCAAGCTCGGCATCCGCTCCCGCCGCCAGCTCGCCGGCGTGCTGCAGCCGGCGGCGGCGTAACGCGGCCGCGGCCGCGGGTGCGCTCGGGCGCGTGGGCCGCCGGTCGCCTCGCCCGCGGCCGCGGCGCCGCTCGGGTGCCGTGGGCCGCCGGTCGTCTCGCCCGCGGCCGCGGCGCCGCTCGGGTGCCGTGGGCCGCCGGTCGCCCCGCCAACCGAGTGATACAAACCGGCCGCGACTGTAACATCGACCCATGGTCGATTTCGCCGACTTCACGCTCCCCGACGACCCCGCCGCCGCCTGGGCGGCGCCCGGCGCCGAGCCGCTCGTCAGCCCGCGCGTGCGAGCGCTGATCGCGCAGGTCTTCGGGATCGACGGCGCGATCGACGGCGGCGATGCGGCCACGAAGCGCGCAGACGTCGTCGCGACTGGCGACGAGCGCGCCGCGAATGGCGGCGGCGCTGCCGCGGGCGGGGCGGCCCGGGACGGCGCGTCCGCTCTCCCGCCGAGCCCCCTCTCTTCGGCCGCTCATGCCGCCCTCGCGTCGGCGGTCGGGGCCGACCACGTCCGCACCGACGACGCGGCTCGGGCGGCGCACGCGAACGGGATGTCGTACCTCGACCTGGTCCGGCGCGGCCGCGCCAGCGCGGCGGACGGTCCGCCGGCGCCGCCGGACGCGGTCGTCGAGCCGGCCGACGAGCGGCAGGTGGCGGCGGTGCTGGCGACGGCCTCCGAGCATGCGGTCGCGGTCGTCCCGTTCGGCGGCGGCACGAGCGTCGTCGGCGGCGTCGCGCCCGAGCGCGGGCCGTTCGGGGCCGTCGTCGCACTCGACCTGCGCCGGCTCGACCGCCTCGTCGAGCTGGACGAGGTCTCCCGCACCGCGACGCTCCAAGCCGGCCTCACCGGTCCGCGCGCGGAGGCGCTGCTGGCCGCGCGCGGCTTCACGCTCGGCCATCTTCCGCAGAGCTTCGAGCGGGCGACGATCGGCGGCTACGCCGCGACCCGCTCGGCCGGCCAGCTGTCGACCGGCTGGGGCCGCTTCGACGCGCTCGTCGAGCGGCTGCGCGCGGTGACCCCGGCAGGGACGCTCTCGCTCGGGCGTGCGCCGGGCAGCGCCGCCGGGCCCGACCTGCGCCAGCTGCTGCTCGGCTCCGAGGGCGCCTTCGGCGTCATCACCGAGGTCACCGTCCGGATCCGTCCGCTGCCGCAGGTCCGCCGCCACGAGGGCTGGCGGGTCGACTCGTTCGCCGCCGGGACCGCGCTGCTGCGGCGGCTGGCGCAGGACGGCCCGCGCCCCGATCTCGCGCGGCTCTCCGACGAGGCCGAGACCGCGCTCGGAGTCGCGACCGCCGGCGAGCAGGCGGGTGAGGGCTGTCTGCTGCTGGTCGGCTGGGAGGGGAGCGAGGCCGACGTCGCCGGCCGCGCGCTCGCGACGGCGGCGCTACTGCGCGAGGCCGGCGCCGTCCCGCTCGGCGAGGAGGCGGCGGCGTCGTGGCGCAGCGGTCGCTTCAGAGCGCCGCGCCTGCGCGACGAGCTGCTGCCGCTCGGCCTGGTCGTCGAGACGCTGGAGACGGCGACCAGCTGGCGCGATCTCGAAGCGGTCCATGCAGCCGTCGGCGAGGCGCTGCGCGGCGCGCTCGCCGACGCGACGCCGCTGGTCGCCTGCCACATCTCGCACCTCTACGCCGCCGGCGCGTCGCTCTACTTCTCGGTGATCGCCCGGCAGGATTCGGCCGACCCGGTCGGCCAATGGCGCGCCGCGAAGCGCGCGGCCGGCGACGCGATCGCCGCCGCCGGCGCCACGATCACCCACCACCACGCCGTCGGCGCCGACCACGCCCCCTGGCTGGCGGACGAGGTCGGCGAGCCGGGCGTCGCGCTGCTCCGCGCCGTCAAGTCCCACCTCGACCCGGCGGGCGTGATGAACCCGGGCAAGCTGCTGCCCTGAGCCGCGCCGCCGCGCCGCCGCGCCGCCCCGCCGCCGCCTGCGGGGGAGCGCCGACGCGACGCTCCGGTCGCGTGAGGGTCTCCACGACCACCGGACGACCGGAGTGTCGCGTTGGCGCTCTCGCCCGCGCGCGGCCGTGTAGGGTCCCGGAATGTCCACGGACGGGCGGATGGCGGCGGAGGCGCGGCGCGGCGTGCTGGTCGCGACGGCGCGCACGCTGTTCGCAGTCCACGGTTACGAGCGGCTGTCGATGGCCCAGCTCGCGCGAGCGGCCGGGATCTCGAAGCCGCTGCTCTACCACTACTTCCCGAGCAAGCAGGCGCTGTTCGCCGCCGCGCTCCAGCAGACGGCGGACGAGCTGGGCGCGGCGCTGCGGCCCGATCCGTCGCGGCCGCCGACCGACCAGCTCGCCGCCGGGCTGCTCTCACTGCTCGAGTGGGTCGACGCCAACCAGGCGCAGGCGGCCGCGCTGCTGCGCAGCCTCGCGGTCGTCGAGGTCGCCGAGCTGGTCGCGGAGGCGCGCGGCGCGATCGCCCTGCGGATCCTCGACGGCCTTGGACCGGACGGCGGCAGCGACCGCGCGGCCGTCCAGCTCGCCGTCCACGCCTGGCTGCGCACGGTGGAGGGCGCCTGCCTCGCGTGGGTCGAGCGCGGCCTCTCCGTCACGCCCGCCGAGCTGCAGGGAGTCCTGCTCGGCTCGCTCGGCGGCTCGCTGATGGGCGCCGGCCAGCGCTGAGCCGCGCCGCGCCCGCGCCGCCCGCGCCCGCGCGCCGCCCGCGCCCGCGCGCCGCCCGCGCCCGCGCGCCGCCCGCGCGCAGCCCGCGCCCGCGCGCCGCCCGCGCCGCACGCCGCCCGCGCCCGTGCGCCGGTCTTGTACCGCGCCCACGCGCCGCCCGCGCGCCGCCCGCGCCCGCGCACCGCCCGCGCTCCGCTCCGGCGCCGCGCCCGAGCCCCGAGCCCGCGCGCCGCCTCCCGACACCCCGCGCCCACGCGCCAACATGAGCGGTTGTGATCGAAAAGGATCGTGCATGGTTGACTTCGATCAAGGGCGTTCATAGAGTCGCTCACGTTCAGATCGCGGGGTCGGGGTACGTCCCCGCGAGGTCGTTCACGAGGAGAGACACGGATGAGTGATCCCCGCACGCCCAGCGTCGGCGAGCTGTCGCGTCGACGGCTGCTCCAGCTCGGCGCCGTCGCCGCCGGAGCCGGAGCGCTCGCCTCCGCCGAGGGCGCCGCCGCGCAGGGCAAGGGCAACGGCCTCGGTCAGGGCGGCAGGGCCGGCGGCGGTGGGAACGTCCCGGGCATCGGCCGTTTCGCCGCGCCCGACCGCGCGGTCCAGCCGAGGTTCCGCTGGTGGTGGCCGCACGGCATGGTCGACCACGCCGAGATCGCGCGCGAGATCGACCAGATCGCCGACGCCGGCTTCGGCGGCGTCGAGATCGCCGACGTCCACCACTCCGTCAAGACGCCGCTCGACCCGGCCGGGACCGGCTGGGGGACGCCGACGTGGGTCGCCGCGGTCGAGGTCGCGCTGAAGCAGGCCCGCAAGCGCGGCGTGATCGTCGACATGACGCTCGGCCCGAGCTGGCCGGCCTCGACGCCGACGATCACCCCCGACAGCGACGCCGCCGTCAAGGAGGTCGCGCACGGCCTGCAGCCGCTCGCGGCGGGGACGACCTACGACGGCGCCGTCCCCGAGCCGGTCGTCGCGCCCCACGGCGCCGCCACGCGCAAGCAGCTGCTGCGCGTCGAGGCCGCCCAGGTGATGGCCGGCAGAGAGACGACGAGACGGCCGATCGGCATCGTCCGCGACAGCCTCGTCGACCTGACCGACACGGTCCGCGACGGCCGCATCGCCTTCACCGCCCCCGCCGCCGGCACGCAGTGGGTGCTGATCTCCTACTGGGAGCGCGGCTCGGGCCAGCAGCCGGAGGGCGGCCCGCACACCGAGCCCGAGTCGTACGTGATCGACCACTTCAGCGCCGCCGGTACGCAGACGATGATCGACTTCTGCGAGCGGACGCTGCTGACACGCGAGGTCCGCAGGCTGCTGCGCGACGTCGGCGGCACCATCTTCGAGGACTCGATCGAGATGGAGACCGACGCGACGCTGTGGACGCCGCGGATGGCGCAGGAGTTCGCCGCCTTCAAGGGCTATGAGCTGATGCCGGTGCTGGCCGCCGTCGTCGAGCAGGACGAGAAGTACGTCTTCGACTTCGACGACGCGACCCACGGCCGCATCCGCACCGACTACAACGACACGCTCTCGCAGCTGTACATCGACAACCACCTGCTGAAGCTGCAGCGGTGGGCGCGCGGCTTCGGCATGGGGCTGCGGATGCAGCCCTACGGCCTCGAGACCGACGCGGTGACGAAGGCGGCGCTGCTCGACGTCCCCGAGGGCGAGTCGCTCGGCTTCAAGAACCTCGACGACTTCCGCTCGCTGGCCGGCGGCCGCGACGCCGGCGGCAGACTGGTCCTCTCCAACGAGGCCGGCGGCCTCGCCGGCGGCGCCTACAGCACCGCCTGGGACGTGACGCTCAAGAGACTGATGCCGCAGTACGCGGCCGGCATGAACCAGGCGGTCTTCCACGGCTTCGCCTACCGCGACGTGCCGAACGTCAGATGGCCCGGCTTCGCCGCCTTCAGCCCCTACAACGGCGGGCCCGGCTACGGCGAGGCGTGGGGCCCGCGCCAGCCGACGTGGGGCCACGTGCCCGACATCTCGGCCTACCTCGCCCGCGTCCAGCACATCCTGCAGCTCGGCCGCCACCAGGTCGACGTCGCCTTCCTGCGCCAGAAGGGCTACGCCGGCTCCGGCTTCGGCGCCGCCTGGTTCACCAGCGACGGCGGACCGATCGGCTGGACGCACAACTTCCTCAGCCCGCGCACGCTGCACCTGCCGCTGATGCGGGTCCGCGGCGGCCGCCTGGCGCCCGACGGCGCGAACTACAAGGTGCTCGTCTTCGAGGGCGACGCTTTTGCCGGTCGCGAGCCCGCGCTCCAGCTCGACACGGCCGAGCGGCTGCTGTCGTTCGCGCAGGCGGGCCTGCCGATCGTCGTCGTCGGCGACTGGAGCAGACCGGTCACGCCCGGCCTGGCGCGTTCGGGCCAGCTGGCGCAGCTGAAGTCGCTGGTCGACGAGCTGCTGGCGCAGCCGACCGTCCGCAACGTCGCGGACCGCCCGAACATCCCGGAGGGGCTGGCGTCGCTCGGCATCCCGCGCGACGTCGAGCACGCGGAGAGATCGCCGCTGCTGCACGACCATCGCGTGCTGCCCGGGGCCGACCTGTACTACCTCGTCAACGGCCACGCGAGCACGCTCGTCGACCACGACGTGACGTTCGCGCCCAGCGGCCGCGGCGACGTCACGCCGTTCCTGCTCGACGCCTGGACCGGCGAGATCGCCCCCGTCGCGGAGTGGGAGGAGGTCGGTGGCCGCATCCGCATGCGCGTGCGGCTGAAGCCCGGGCAGACGACGATCGTCGCGCTCGCGCGGCGCGGCTGGTGGCAGGAGCTGCTCGGCTCCGCGACGCACGCGACCGCGACCGAGGCCGACGAGATCCGCTTCGCCGACCGGCGCCTGGAGATCCGCTCCGCGCAGGCCGGCAGCTACGCGACGACGCTCGCCGGCGGCCGCACCGTCCGCGCGGCGATCGGCCCGGTGCCGGCGCCGATCGCGCTGGAGTCGTGGTCGCTGGAGGTCGAGGACTGGCAGCCGGGGCGCAAGCCCTACGAGACGAGCAGAACGCGTCGCAAGGTGCCGCTGTCCGCGCTGGCGCCGTGGACGGCGATCCCCGGGCTCGAGGAGGTCTCCGGCATCGGCCGCTACACGGCGACAATCACGCTCGGCAGGGAATGGCGGGGCGAGATCGGCGCGAAGCTCGACCTGGGGGAGGTGTTCGACACCTTCCGCGTGCGGGTCAACGGGAAGCCGCTCGGCCCGCTCGACCAGGTCGACACGGTCGTCGACCTCGGCGACCGGCTGAAGCCAGGCCGCAACACGATCGAGGTCGAGGTCGCGACGACGCTGCTCAACCGCCTGCGCGTCACCGACCCGACCGTCTTCGGCGGCAACAGACCGCAGAGCTACGGACTGATCGGCCCGGTGCGCCTGCTGCCGTACGGTCGCGCGACGCTCCCGAAGCGCTGAGCGACCGTCGCGCCGGCCGGTCCGTTCGCGGGCCGGCCGGTCGCGCCCGCCCGCGGGCGGGCAGGGCGCCCGCTAGCGCAGGTCGCCGTCCTCGTGGCGCAGCGCGCGGGCGTCGCGCAGGTCGAGGCGCGGGGAGCCGCACGCGGCGTTGTGGCAGACGATCGCACGACCGTCGCCGCCGGAGTGGAAGTGGACCGGCTCCGGGCGGGTGTTGCTCTCGAAGAGCCGGCCGATGACGGAGATGAACGAAGGCATGTTGCTTTCTGGTCGAGTGGTGCGTCGGTACACCAATCAAGGTAGGTATCGAAGCGCCGGAGATGTGTGAGGGCGCGCACCTCCTACAGTGAGGGGCCGTGTCCGAGAGGCCCGACAGCCGACTGACCCCCGCCGAGCGGATCCTGCGCCGCAGCGCGGACGACACCCAGCACGGCAGACCGCTCTCCTCGCGCGCCCGGCAGGCGCAGCGCAGCGTCGAGAACTACCTGAAGGGCGGCAACCCGCCGCGCTGGATGGAGCGGATCGCCGAGATCGACGCCCGTACGGCGCGCGAGCTGGGCGAGCTGGAGGAGGCGTGGCAGGCGCTGCGCGCCGAGCACGACGGCGACCGCGAGGCGTTCGCCGCGGCGTGGCGGGCGGTCGCTCACGCGCGCGACTTCGACGAGCTGAACGCGCTGATCCGCCAGCACAACGACTGGTACCCGGTCGAGCGCGACCTCCCGTTCGACCCGCGCACCGGCGAGTACCTGAAGGTCCACGGCCGCTCCTACCTGCGCCCGCTGCTCGGCCCCGAGTGGGTGCTGGAGCGGTTCCCGGCCGAGTAGCCGCCGGGCGCGCCGTCAGAGGTCGACGACCTCCAGCCCCGGCACGCGCTCGCGCAGCAGCTCGGCGAGCACGCGGCGGTGGCAGCCCGACGGCTCGGCCTCGAGGCAGAGGAGCGCGGTCGCCGGGCCGCCGCGCGTCAGCTCGGCGGCGAGCGCGTCGAGCTCGGCGGCGGCGTTCGCCTCGGCGTGTGCGCGATAGCGGCGGGCGGCCTCGCGGACGGCGCTGCGACGGTAGAACGACCGGATCTCCGGCGGCGTCCCCAGCGAGCGGCGGTGCTCGTAGGCGATCCCGTGCGCGGCGAGCCGCTCGCCGAGCTTCGTCTTCGACATCCCCGGCCGCCGCGACTGCGGCCGCTCGCGCACGTCGAGGACCCGCACGACGCCGGCCGCCTCCAGCTCCGCGACGAGCGCCTCCGGCGCGAGCCGCTCGTACCCGATCGTCCACAGGGTCGGCATGGAGTTCACCGTAGCGCGGCCCGCCGCGGGCGCCGTCGCCCGCGGGCGCCGACCGGGCGTAGACTCGGCAGATGGCCGACCAGACGCCGACCCAGCCGCCGCAGCCCGTCAGCCACCCGCTCTTCGCCCGCTTCTACGCCCGCGTGCTCGCGCGCAACGAGCCGGCCGAGATGCGCGACCACCGGGTCGCGCTGCTCGCCGGCCTGCGCGGCCGCGTCGTCGAGGTCGGCGCCGGTTCGGGCGCGAACTTCGCGCACTACCCGACGACCGTCGACGAGGTGGTCGCCGTCGAGCCCGAGCCGTACCTGCGCGACGAGGCGCGCGCCGCGGCCGCGAGCGCGCCGGTGCCGGTGACCGTCGTCGAGGGCGTCGCCGACGCGCTCCCGCTCGAGGACGGCTCGTGCGACGCCGCCGTCGCCTGCCTCGTGCTCTGCTCGGTGCCCGACCAGGGGCAGGCGCTCGCGGAGATGCGGCGCGTCCTGAGACGGCCCGACGGGGAGCTGCGCTTCTTCGAGCACGTGCTCGCGAAGAAGCCGCGGACGGCCCGCCTCCAACGCGTCGTCGACCGGCTCTTCTGGCCGCGCGCCTTCGGCGGCTGCCACACCGCCCGCGACACCGGTGCGGCGATCGCGGCGGCCGGCTTCGAGATCGTCGAGCAGCGGCGGGTCAAGGCGCCCGCGCTGACGCCGCCGCCGGTCTCCGTGCAGCTCGCCGGTCGCGCACGGCTTCCGCACGACCCGTCGGCTGTGTAGCATCGCTTGACGGTGCACCACCGTCCGCGCGCCCGAACCGGGCACGCGCCGCCGACAAGCGACAGACCTCCCCGAACCCGGGCGCCGGCGGCGCCATGCCATGACTGCCACCACCGACACCACCAGCACCACGGACACGACCGGCCTCCACGGCGCCCACGACCTCGTCGTCGTCGGCGCCGGCATCGTCGGCCTCGCCGTCGCGCGCGAGCTGCTGCACCGCCATCCGCGGCTGAAGCTCGTCGTCGTCGACAAGGAGCAGCAGGTCGGCCGGCACCAGACCGGCCACAACAGCGGCGTGATCCACGCCGGGATCTACTACCAGCCGGGTTCGCTGAAGGCGCGGCTGTGCGTCGAGGGCGCCGCCGCCCTGTTCGACTACTGCGAGCGCAAGGAGATCGCGTTCGACCGCTGCGGCAAGGTGATCGTCGCGCTCTCCGACGCGGAGCTGGGCCGGCTCGACGAGCTCGAGCGGCGCGGCCGCGCCAACGGCGTCCCGGGCCTCAGACGGCTCGACGCCGCCGGCCTGCGCGAGGTCGAGCCGCATGCCGCGGGCGTCGCCGCACTCCACTCGCCGAACACCGCGATCGTCGACTTCCCCGCGGTGGCGCGCGGGCTCGCCGACGACGTCGTCGCGGCCGGCGGGCGGCTCGCGCTCGGGCGCGAGGTGACCGGCGTCGAGCGCGGCAGCGGCGGCGGCGTCGTGCTGCGCGACGCCGACGGCGGCGGGATCGGGGCCAGACGCGTCGTCTTCTGCGCCGGCCTCTGGGCCGACCGCCTCGCGCGCGCCGCCGGCGCCGACCCGGACCCGCGGATCGTCCCCTTCCGCGGCCAGTACATGACGCTCGCGCCGCAGGCCCGCAGCCTCGTCAAGGGCCTGATCTACCCGGTTCCGGACCCGTCGCTGCCGTTCCTCGGCGTCCACCTCACCAAGCACGTCTCCGGCGAGGTGTGGGCAGGTCCGAGCGCGCTGCTGGTCGGCGCCCGCGACGCCTACCGCCTCGGCCGCCTGCGCGGCGCCGACCTCGCCGACACGCTCGGCTGGCCGGGGACGTGGCGGGTGATGGCGAGATACTGGCGCAGCGGCCTCGACGAGATCCGCCTCGCCGCGAGCAGAGCGGCCTTCGCGCGCGCCTGCGCCCAATACGTCCCGCAGCTGCGACCGGAGGATCTGCTGCCCGGCCAGGCCGGCGTCCGCGCCCAGGCGGTATCGCGCGACGGCAGGCTGGTCGACGACTTCGTCTTCTCCGACGCGCCGGGCGAGCTGCACGTCCGCAACGCGCCGTCGCCGGCGGCGACCTCGGCGCTCGCGATCGCCGGCATGATCGCCGACCGCGCCGAGGAGGCGCTGTCGCTCGCGCGCTGACCGACTGTGCCGGTCCGCGTCCGCAACGGGGCCCGGACCGGCACCGCCCGCGCTACGCTGCGGGTCGTGAGTGGCGATTCGCTCGACGCGCTCAGTTCAGAGCAGCTGCATGACCTCGCGGTCAAGCGCGCGCGGCGCCATCTCGACGTCGCCTTCTTCTGGCGCCTGATGAAGTACCTGCCGGCCGCCGAGGCGGGGGCGGGGGAGATCGACGAGGCCGACGCCGACCTCGACTCGCTGACCGCCCACGTCGACGACGTGACGACCTCAGGCAGAGGCGAGGTCGGCGACCTGCTGCGCCCGTTCTACCTCGAGTACCTGCGCGAGCACGGCGTCACGGGGCCGTAGGAGGGCGGCCCGCGGCGTCGCCGGCAGCCGTCCGGCTCGCGCCGGCCGGCCGCCGCGTCGTCAATGTCTCTTCGCGTAGTCCCCGAACTCGCCGAAGTCGAGCATCGTGCAGGTCTCGTCGCCGAGCACCTCGGCGTCGTGGCCGGGCGCGATCGCGAAGACGTCGCCGGGGTGGATCGTCATCTCTCTCCCGTCGTCCATCCGGACCCGCATCTGGCCCGAGAGGCAATAGCCGAGATGGGAGACCTGGCAGCTGTCGGTGCCGGCGATCGGCTTGACGTCGTCGGACCAGCGCCAGCCGGGCTCGAAGCTCCCGCAGCCGACGATGTGGCCGTTCATGTCGAGCGCGTCCGCTCTGCCGTGGGCCATGAACGGGCGGGACTCGTCGGGGACGTCGAAGCGCTTGACCACGGTGGTCGCGGTGGTGGCCATGGGCTCCTCCTTCTGTCGGGAGACCGACGCTACTCCTCGCTCCACCGACCGCCACCCGCCCGTCGCGCGGGGGCGCCGAGACGCGGCGGCCGGGCGCGTTCGCCTCAGCGCTCGAGCACGTCGAGCGACCAGGCGGCGCCGGGGCGCTCCGGCTCGCGCAGCTCGGCCTCCATCCCGGCGGCGGCGACGATCGAGGCGGCGTCGGCCGGCGTCCGCGGCGCCGCGCTGGCGAGCAGCAGCTCGCGCGCGACGTCGCCGCGGGTCGCCTTCGCCATGTGCGAGATCACCTGACGCGACCCGTCGGGCTTGACGCTGAAGGCGCGCACCTCGACCCGCGCCGCCGCCCGCGGCTTCCAGACGGAGGCGTAGCCGCCGGAGCGGCAGTCGACGACCAGCTCGCGCGGCCTGTCGCGCGCGGCCAGCGCCTCCGCGACGAGCGGGCGCCAGGCGCCGGCGAGCCCGCCGATCCCGTCGACCCTGTCGCCGATCGGCAGCTTGTAGCGGGGGATGCGGTCGGCGAGCGAGAGCAGCCCCCACAGCCCGCTGGCGATCAGGACCGCGCGGGCGGCCCGCCGTCTCGCCGCGACCGGGAGCGAGGCGACGTCGAGGCGACCGTAGAGGACGCCGTCGTAGACCTTCCACGCCGGCGCCGCGGGCGCGGTCGCGAGCGCCGGGTCGAGCGCGTCGAGGAGCTGCGCGCGCAGCGGGCCGAGCGCGTCGGCGAACGAGAGCGAGTCGAGGTCGACCGCTCTGCCGGATCTCGGCGCGGCCTTCCCCTCGGAGGGCGGGAGCAGGAGCAGCATGAGAGCCGCAAGTCTGCCGCTTCCTCGCCGCTCGCGCCGGCCCGCCGCCACGAGCTGCGTCGATCCGCACCCCTCCACGGGGTCGGATCGACACAGCTCACGACCGCGCGGCCGTCACGCCCGCTCGCGCACGAGCTTCACGCCGCGTCCCGGCACGAGCGTCACGCCGGTCGCGCGGATCGGCTCCGGGCGCCGCGACGCAAGCCGCAGCGGCGAGCGGGCCAGCACGCGCAGGATCGTCTCCAGCTCGAACTGGGCGAAGCTGGCGCCGATGCACCGCCGCACCCCGCCGCCGAACGGCAGCCAGCCGTAGGAGGGAACCGCGGCGTCGCCGAGGAACCGCTCCGGCCGGAAGCGGGTCGGCTCCGGGTAGATGTCGGCGCGGTGGTGGGTGAGCGCGATCGAGGCCAGCAGGCCGGCTCCGGCGGGCACGTCGTGGTCGCCGATCCGCACCGGCTCGGTCACGACGCGCCCGACGAACGGCACGACCGGGCGGATCCGCAGGACCTCCTGGCAGACGGCGCGCACGTAGTCGTCGTCGGGGGCCGCGCGCATCCGCGCGAGCACAGCCGGGTTGCGCAGCAGCAGGTCGACCGCCCAGGTGAGCGCCGTCGCGGTCGTCTCGTGGCCGGCGGCGACGAGCGTCATCAGCTCGTCGCGCAGCTCGCCGTCGCCCATCGGCGTGCCGTCCTCGTGGGTCGCCTGGACGAGCATCGAGAGGATGTCGGAGCGCTGCGACAGCTGGTCGTCGCCGAGCGCGCGGCGGTCGGCGATCTCGGCGTAGAGGAGCTGGTCGACGGCGTCGCGGCGCGACTCGAACTGCTCGCGCAGGCGGATCGGGCCGACGTTGACCGTCGCGATCGAGCCCCAGAAGACGACGTGGCGCGCGGCGTCGATGTAGCGCGGCAGCAGCCGCCGCATCTCGTCCTTGCGCGCCGCGTCGCTGATGCCGAAGACGACGTCGAGGATCACCTCCAGCGTCAGCGCCTGCATCCGCCGGTCGAGCCGGAAGGTCTCGCCGACCGGCCAGGCGGCCGCCTCGCGCTCGGCCAGCTCGTCGATCAGCTCGCCGTAGGCGCGCAGCCGCTCGCCGTGGAACGGCGGCAGCAGCAGCTTGCGCTGCCGCATGTGCGGCGCGCGGTCGAGCGTCAGCAGCGACCAGCGGCCGAGGACCGGCTTCAGCGGGCGGTTGGCGAGCCCGGCGAGGAAGACGTCCGGTCTGCCGGTGACGACCTGCTTGACGAGCTCGGGCGAGCTGAAGACGAGCGAGGGGGAGAAGCCGGGCACGCGCATCGTGAACGGCTCGCCGAAGCGCTCGTGGGCGCGCAGCGCGGTGCCGATCGGGTCGCGCGCGACCGCGGCGATCTGCAGCAGCGGCGGCAGCTTCGGCCCCGGCGGCAGCGCGCCGCGCGGCGGATAGGCGGGGACCGGGATGGTCGGATCGATCGTCGTCGTGCTCATCGCGCCCCTCTTCGCTCGGTCGGTTGGCTGGCCAGCCAAAGCGGCCGCCGGAGCATAGCGCCGCCGCCCGCCGCCTTCGAGCGGGAACCGTCTCAGCCGATCTCGCGCAGCCGCCCGCTCGTCAAGTCGTGGACGAACCCGCGGACGCGGTCGACGTGCAGCAGGAAGGGGCTCGCCTCGACGCGCGCGATCGACTGGCGCACGTCGGTGTCGACGTCGCCGCCGAACGCCTCCGCCGGCCAGCTCGGCTTCAGCCCCGTCTCGCGCCGCAGCTCGTCGCGGAACTCCTCCTCGTCGAGCAGCTCCAGCTCGCACCCGGTGTGGTGGATCAGCATCACCTCCTCGGTCCCGAGCACGCGCTGCGAGATCGCCAGCGAGCGGATCGTGTCGTCGGTGACGACGCCGCCGGCGTTGCGCAGCACGTGCGCGTCCCCGGGCCCGATCCCGAGCAGCGCGAGCGGGTCGACGCCGGCATCCATGCAGAGGACGACCGCGAGGCGCAGGTGCGGCGTGCGCGAGCCGGTCGCCTCGATCGGCTGGGGCGGGCGCGACTGGGCCTTGCGGAGCAGCTCGTCGATGACGCTCATACGACCTCCGAATCGCTCGCCGACGCTCCCAAAATAGATGAAAACCGGGGGTCGTACCTGACGCCGTTCGGCAAACGCGCGCGCAAACGCGTGCGCGCGCACGCGCACGCGCGCGCGATGCCGCGCGGCTGCCCTCGGGACCGCGCCGATCGTCGCTGCCCGGCCAGCCGATCGCCCGGCCAGCCGATCGCCCGGCCAGCCGATCGCCCGGCCAGCCGATCGCCCGGCCAGCCGATCGTCAGGCGCGCTCGCGCACGCGCGCGAGCGCCCATCTGCCCCACGCGGAGGCGAGATCGGCGGCGCCCGCGACGAGGAAGCCGGCGGGCCCGGTCAGGAGACGCGCGAGGAGCCGGGAGGTCACCCGCCCACGGTATCGTTCGCGGCCTCATGCCTGAAGCCCTCAAGACCAACGTCACCGAGCTTCCCGAGTCGCGCGTCCGCGTCGAGGCCGAAGTTCCCGCCGCCGAGGTGGAGAAGAGCCTCGCCCGCGCAGCGAAGCAGCTCGCCCGCGACATGCGCGTGCCGGGCTTCCGCAAGGGGAAGGTCCCGCCCCAGGTCGTCATCCGCCGCGTCGGTCGCGAGTACGTCCTCGACGAGGCGGTCCGCACGTCGATCGGGACGTGGTACTCGCAGGCGATCGACGAGGCGCGCATCCATCCCGTCGGCGAGCCGAGACTCGACCTCGGCGACCTCCCGGCGCAGGGCGGGGCGCTCAGCTTCACGATCGAGATCGGCGTCCGCCCGACGGCGACGCTCGGCGAGTACAAGGGCCTGGAGGTCGGCAAGCGCGAGGCCGACGTCGACGACGAGCGCGTCGAGCACGAGCTCGAGCACCTGCGCGAGCACCTCGGCAGACTCGAGACGGCCGAGCGCGCCGCGAGAGAGGGCGACTTCGTCGTCGTCGACTACGTCGGCTCGATCGACGACGTCCCGTTCGAGGGAGGCGAGGGCCGCGACCAGCTGATCGAGATCGGCGGCGGCCGCCTGATCCCGGGCTTCGAGGAGCAGCTCGTCGGCATCTCCGCCGGCGACGAGCGCACGATCGAGGTCAGATTCCCCGACGACTACGGCGCCGACCATCTCGCCGGCAGAGACGCCCGCTTCGCGATCTCCGCCAAGGAGGTCCGCGAGAGAGTCCTGCCCGAGCTCGACGACGACCTCGCCTCCGACGCCGCCGGCTTCGACACGCTCGACGAGCTGAAGGACGACATCCGCAGACGGATCGCCTCCCAGGAGGAGCAGGCGATCGAGAACGAGTTCCGCGAGGCGGTCCTCGACGCGGCCGTCGAGAACGCGACGATCGAGGTCCCGCAGGCGCTCGTCGAGGCGCGCGCCCAGGAGCTGTGGGACCAGACGGCGCGCACGCTGCAGCAGCGCGGCCTCTCGAAGGATGCCTACATGCAGATGTCGGGCAGAAGCGAGGAGGAGATCCTCGAGGAGGCGAAGCCCGACGCCGACCAGGCGCTGCGCCGCGAGGCCGTCCTCGCCGCCGTCATCGAGGCCGAGTCGATCGACCCGACCGACGAGGAGCTCGCCGAGGCGTTGGAGCACACCGCCTCGCACGAGAGAACGACCGGCGCCAAGCTGCTCGAGCGCGTCAAGAAGCGCGGCAACATCGACGCGCTGAAGGAGGACGTCGCGACGACGAAGGCGCTCGACCTGCTCGTCGAGCAGGCGAAGCCGGTCGCGCCCGACGCCGCTCCGAGAAGAGCGGAGAGAGCGAGCGCGGCGAGAAGAGCGGCCGCCAGAAGATCCGCCGGCGAGAGAAGAGCCGCGAGACCGAGAGCCGCCAGAAGAGCGGCGAGAAGAGCGGCCAGAAGAGCCGCCTCCGACGCCTGAGCGCGCCCTTCGGCGGCCGGATCGATCCGGCCGCCGCACGCCGCTCCGGCACCATCGGAGCGGCCCGATCCCTGTTGCTAGACTCGCCCCACCGGACGGGCCAGAGCACTCGGCTCTCCCCGGAAGGATTCGAGCCGAGGAAGCGAAACAAAGCGAGGACTATGAGCCCCCTGGTACCGATGGTCGTTGAGCAGACGTCACGTGGCGAGCGCGCCTTCGACATCTACTCGCGCCTCCTCAACGAGCGCATCATCTTCCTCGGGACCCCGGTCGACGACCAGATCGCGAACCTGATCGTCGCGCAGCTGCTGCACCTGGAGTCCGAGGATCCCGACAAGGACATCTCGCTCTACATCAACTCGCCGGGCGGCTCCGTGTACGCGGGTCTCGCGATCTACGACACGATGCAGTTCATCAAGCCCGACGTGCAGACGATCTGCGTCGGCATCGCGATGTCGATGGGCGCGCTGCTGCTGTCCGGCGGCGCCGAGGGCAAGCGCATGGCGCTGCCGAACTCGAAGATCCTCATCCACCAGGTCTCGTCGAGCTTCCAGGGTCAGGCGACTGACATCGAGATCCATGCGAGAGAGATCATCGACATCCGCCGTCGTCTCGACGAGATCATCGCCCACCACTCCGGCAAGCCCGTCGAAGAGGTCAAGAAGGACACGGAGCGCGACTACTTCATGAGCGCGGAAGAGGCGAGAGACTACGGCATCATCGACCGGGTGATCTCGCAGCACTAAGGTAAACGCGTGCAGGTGCCGACTCCTGGGGAGTGACCGACATGGCACGACCGACAGATTCCAACGAACAGCTTCTCTGCTCCTTCTGCGGCAAGTCCCAGCGACAGGTCAAGAAGCTGATCGCCGGTCCCGGCGTCTACATCTGCGACGAGTGCATCGACCTCTGCAACGAGATCATCGATGAGGAGCTGACCGCTCCGCCGACGTTCGACATCGAGAACCTGCCGAAGCCGCGCCAGATCTACGACGTGCTCAACGAGTACGTCGTCGGTCAGGAAGCGGCGAAGCGGACGCTCTCCGTGGCGGTCTACAACCACTACAAGCGCGTCCAGATGATGCAGTCCGATGACGACGACATCGAGCTGCAGAAGTCGAACATCCTGCTGCTCGGGCCGACCGGCTGCGGCAAGACGCTGCTGGCCCAGACGCTCGCGAAGATCCTCAACGTCCCGTTCGCGATCGCCGACGCGACCGCCCTCACCGAGGCCGGCTACGTCGGCGAGGACGTCGAGAACATCCTCCTGAAGCTGATCCAGGCGGCCGACTACGACGTCAAGAAGGCCGAGACCGGGATCATCTACATCGACGAGGTCGACAAGATCGCCCGCAAGGCCGACAACCCGTCGATCACGCGCGACGTCTCCGGCGAGGGCGTGCAGCAGGCGCTGCTGAAGATCCTCGAGGGGACGACCGCGTCGGTCCCGCCGCAGGGCGGCAGGAAGCACCCCCATCAGGAGTTCCTGACGATCGACACGACGAACATCCTGTTCGTCTGCGGTGGCGCCTTCGCCAACCTCGACAAGGTGATCGAGCGGCGCGTCGGCCACCAGGGCGTCGGCTTCGGCGCCCAGATCCAGGAGAAGGCGCAGCGCGACCTCGGCAACACCTTCGAGAACTGCCTGCCCGAGGATCTCGTCCACTACGGCCTGATCCCCGAGTTCATCGGCCGTCTGCCGGTGATGTCGGCCGTCCATCAGCTCTCCAGAGAGGAGCTGATGACGATCCTGACCGAGCCGCGCAACGCGCTCGTCAAGCAGTTCCAGCGCTTCTTCCAGTTCGACGGGATCGAGCTCGTCTTCGCCGACGAGGCGCTCCAGTCGGTCGCGGACAAGGCGCTGGAGCGCGAGACCGGCGCCCGCGGCCTGCGCTCGATCATCGAGGAGGTCCTGCTCGAGGTCCAGTTCGAGCTCCCCTCCCGCCGCGACGTGAAGAAGTGCGTCGTGACGAAGGAAGTGATCGAGAGGGGCATCAGCCCGACGCTCGTCACCGAGGCCGTCGACGACGACGGCACCGGCGACCTGCGCGAAGAGTCGGCCTGACCGCCGGCTCTCCGCGCCGTCAGCCCGATCGCCGCACGCGCTTGACCGCTTCGAGCGCGTCGATGTCGGCGAGGTCCTGCGGGCGCCCGGCCGCGCGCTTCATCGACAGCAGGTCGTCGATGTCGACCACGCGGATCTCGGCGCCGTCGAGGTCGACGACGTCGGCGCGCTCGCGCATCCGCTCGTAGGGCGGGGCGCCGTCCGGTCTCAGCAGCAGGTCGAGCGGTCCGGCGTCCGTGTCCAGGGTCAGGATCGTTATGCGCTTGAGCGTCGCCGCGTCGGGGACGAAGGGCACCTCTTCCCCGACGCCGCGGAGGCGTGCTCTCAGCTCGATCAGCACCGTGCCCAGCCGTTCGAGGTTGGCGGCGTTGGTCGCGTAGGTGATGTCGAGGTCCTTGGTCGTGCGGCCGTAGCCCTGGACTGCGACGGCGACGCCGCCGACGACGACGAAGTCGGTGCCCGAGCCCGCCAGCCGGTGGAGCAGCTCGACGAGCTGAAGCTCAGGAGCGCTCGCCACGGGACCGGGCTCCGGCGCGGGTGAGCAGCGAGACCGTCGCGATCTGACGGTCGAGCGCACGGATGCGCTCGGCCGGGTCGAGCGCGAGCTGGGCGCGGATCAGGCTCTCGTCGACCGTCGCGAGGCCGACCGGGATGGCGCGGAGCTCCATCCGGTGGCCGGTCGCGGCGACGACTCCGGCGACCGTCTCGAACGTCGGGTTGGCGTCGGCCCGTTCGAGGCGGGCGATGACGGGCTGGGTGGTGCCGAGGCGCTCGGCGAGCTGGGCCTGGGTCAGGCCGGCGCTCAGCCGCGCCTCCTTGACGAGCGTCGAAGGGGACATGGCGACATGCTCGGCGGCTCTGCGCATGATGTCTACAGCATATGCGTTTCAAGCAATACTGATGCGGCAGGATCACCGCTGGAGCGGGAGGCGCGCGGCCGTTCGCCTCGACCGTGCGCACGGGCGCGCGTTCGCCGCGGCGGGGACGCGGCAGATTCGCGCGCTCGCAATACACTTCCGGCACACATGTCCGAGCTGGAGACCAAGACCCGATACGACGCCGCCGAGGCCGAGCCGCGCATCCTGCGCCGCTGGCTCGATTCCGGGCTGTTCCATCCCGAGCCCAAGGGCAGCGCAGACGAGAACTACTCGATCGCCGTGCCGCCGCCGAACGTCACCGGCGCCCTGCACATGGGCCATGCGCTCAACGGGTCGATCCAGGACGCGCTGATCCGCTTCAACCGCGCGCAGGGCAAGCGCGCGAAGTGGATCGCCGGCACCGACCACGCCGGCATCGCGACGCAGAAGCAGGTCGAGAAGCAGCTGGCGGGGGAGGGGACCACGCGCCACGAGATCGGGCGCGACGCCTTCACCGAGCGCGTCTGGAGATGGCGCGAGCAGTACGGCAGCACGATCATCGACCAGTTCCAGCGGCTGGGCGCCTCGCTCGACTACGACGACGAGCGCTTCACGCTCGACGAGCGCTACGTCGAGGCGGTCCTGAAGGTCTTCGTCGACCTCTACGAGAAGGGCCTGATCTACCGCGACAACTACATGGTCAACTGGGATCCCGGCAGCCAGTCGGCGATCTCGGACCTGGAGGTCGAGGAGCGCGAAGAGGTCGACACGCTCTTCTACGTCGACTACCCGCTCGCCTCGGGCGAGGGCACGATCACGGTCGCGACGGTGCGGCCGGAGACGATGCTGGCCGACACTGCGATCGCGGTCAACCCCGGCGACGAGCGCTACGCCGCGCTGATCGGCCAGGAGGCGATCCTGCCGCTGGTCGGCCGCCGCCTGACGATCATCGCCGACGACTACGTCAAGCCGGAGTTCGGCACCGGCGCGCTGAAGATCACCCCCGGCCACGACCCGAACGACTTCGAGATCGGCCGCCGCCACGGGCTCGAGGAGCTGACCGTGATCGGCGAGGACGGCCGCATGAACGCCGACGCCGGCCGCTTCGCCGGGCTGACGGTAAAGGAGGCGCAGGTCGCCGTCGTCGAGGCGCTGAAGGCCGAGGGCGCGATCTCCAGAACCGAGGAGTACCCGCACGTCGTGCCGTTCTCGCACCGCTCCGGCGAGCGGATCGAGCCGCTGATCTCGCTCCAGTGGTTCATGAGAATGGACGAGCTGGCGCAGCCCGCGATCGACGCCGTCAAGGACGGCCGGGTCAGGATCCACCCCGAGCGCTGGACCAAGGTCTATCTCGACTGGATGGAGAACATCCGGCCGTGGTGCATCTCCCGCCAGCTGTGGTGGGGCCACCAGATCCCCGTCTGGTACCGCGGGGAGGAGACCTACGTCGGCACGACGCCGCCGGAGGGCGACGGCTGGGAGCGCGACCCCGACGTGCTCGACACCTGGTTCTCGAGCGCGCTGTGGCCGTTCGCGACGCTCGGCTGGCCGCGGGAGACGCCGGAGCTGAAGGCCTTCTACCCGACCGACGTGCTCTCGACGGCGCGCGACATCCTCTTCCTGTGGGTCGCGCGGATGATCATGATGGGCCTCGAGTTCGCCGGCGACATCCCCTTCAGAGACGTCTACATCCACTCCGTCATCCAGGCGCCCGACGGCCGCCGGATGTCGAAGTCGCTCGGCACCGGCATCGACCCGCTCGACGAGATCGAGCAGCACGGCGCCGACGGCGTCCGCTTCGGACTGCTCGCGATGTCCTCCTCACAGGACGTCCGCTACTCGGCCGAGAAGGTCCAGCAGGGCCAGCAGCTCGCGAACAAGCTGTGGAACGCCTCGCGCCTGGTCCTCACGCGGATCGACGACGATGCTCGCGCCGCCGCGAGGCCCCGCGCCGTCGAGGACCGCTGGATCCTCTCGCGGCTGGCCGCCACGCAGCGCGAGGTCGCCGAGCGGATCGCGGCGTTCGACTTCTCCCACGCCGTGCTCGGCCTCTACGACTTCGTCTACGGCGAGCTGTGCGACTGGTACCTGGAGCTCGTCAAGCCGCGTCTGTACGAGGCCGAGGGCGAGGAGCGCGACGACCTCGCCGCGACGCTCCTGCACGTCCTGACCGAGACGCTCCAGACGGCGCACCCGGTGATCCCGTTCGTGACCGAGGAGATCTGGTCGCACACGCCCGGCGCCGAGGGGCTGCTGGCGGCGCGGGTCGCCCCGGCGCCCGACCCGGGGGCGGCCGACCCCGACGCCGAGCGGGCGATCGCGGCGGCGATCGAGGCGGTGCAGGCGCTGCGCGGCTGGCGCGACAGCGTCGGCGCGCCCGCCGGCGCCCGCATCCCGGCGCGGATCGACGCCGAGGGCTACGGCGAGACGGCAGCGCACGTCGCCCGCCTGGCGCGCCTCGAGCTGACCGACCCGTCCGAGTACGGCGACGAGCAGCCGGTCGCGCAGGTGACGATCCCCGGCGGCGCGGTCAGCGTCTTCGCCTCCGACGCCGTCGACCTCGGCGCCGCCGAGCGCAAGCTGGCCGAGCGGCGCGTGACGCTCGAGAAGGAGATCGCCCGCTGCGAGGGCAAGCTCTCCAACGACGGCTTCGTCGCGAAGGCGCCGGAGCCGGTCGTGCAGGCCGAGCGCGACAAGCTCGCCGCGCTGCGCGAGGAGCTGGCGTCTCTGTGAGTGCGGAATCGCTCGGCCTGCGGCCTCGGATTCCGTGCGCGAACTCGCCTGCGGCTCCTTCGCGCGCGCTGCTGGAGGCACGATCGTGACCGCCGCCTGGAGCCTGGAGGAGGCCGAGCGCTACCTGCTCGGCCTGGAGCTGTTCGGGATGCGCTTCGGCCTCGACCGGATGCGCCGCCTGATGACCGCGCTCGACCGGCCCGAGCAGCGCTTCGACACGATCCACGTCGTCGGCACCAACGGCAAGTCGTCGACGGTGCGGATGACCGCGGCGATCCTGCAGCGCCACGGCCTGCGCGCCGGCGCCTACCTGTCGCCGCACCTCGTCTCCTTCACCGAGCGGATACGGGTCGACGACGCCGACGCCGACCCGCGCGAGTTCGCGCGGGCCGTCCAGCGCGCCGCCCACGCCGCCGCGCTCGTCGACCGCACCCAGCGCGACGACGACAGGGTGACCCAGTTCGAGGCGCTGACCGCGGCCGCCTTCAGCGAGCTGGCCGCGCGCGAGGTCGACGTGGCGGTGATCGAGGCCGGCCTCGGCGGCCGCTGGGACGCGACCAACGTCCTGCCGAGCTCGGTCCAGGTGCTGACCAACGTCGGCCTGGAGCACACCCGCTGGCTCGGCCCGACCGTGCGCGACATCGCGCGCGAGAAGCTCGCCGTCGTGCGCGACGGCGCGACGCTCGTGATCGGCGGCGACCTCCATCCCGACGCCCGCGACGAGGCCGAGCTGACGGCAGAGCGCCACGGCGCGAAGCTGGTCGTCGCGCCGGCCGAGCCGGGCGTCGAGGTCGCGGCGCCGGGCGGCTTCCAGCGCCGCAACTTCGCGCTCGCGCGCGCCGCCGCGACCGCCTATCTGGAGCGCCGCGGCGACGTCGCGCTCGATCTCGCCGCCGTCCGCGCCGCCGCCGGCGCCGTGGCGGTGCCGGGACGGATGCAGGTCGCCGGCCACGAGCCGCTGACGGTCTTCGACGGCGCCCACAATCCGGCCGGGATCGCCGCCGTCGCCGAGTCGCTGCCGCAGCTGACCGCCGGTCGGCGGCTCGTCGCGGTCGTCTCGGTGCTCGACGACAAGGACGCGGCCGCGATGCTGCGCGACCTGCTGGGGCATTGCGACGCGGTCGTCTTCACCCGCAACCACAGCCCGCGGGCGCTGCCGCCGGCGACGCTCGCCTCGCTCGCCGAGCAGCTCGACGGCCCGCCGAGCGAGCTGCAGAGCGACCCGCGCAGAGCGCTCGCGCGGGCGCGCGAGCTGGCCGGCGCCGGCGGCGTCGTGCTCGCGACCGGCTCGATCTACCTGATCGCGGACCTGCTGCGCCCCGCCGGCCAGCGGACCGCTTCGATCTTGTGATGGCCCCTGACGACCCGCAACCGCCGAAGTTCCTGCCGATGATGGGGCTCGTCGCCGCGATCGTGGCGATCGTGATCCTCGTCTTCTTCGCGATCGGCTACCTCTTCGGCCGCATGTTCCTGTAGCGGCGAGGCGACCGACGCGGGCGGCGGCGGTCGCCCGATCGCCGCTTTGCAGGAGCTTCCCGACGGTCAGCGAATCGTCTGAATGCGCCACCGCGGCGCCACCGCACCCGGACCCCGGCTAAACTCAGCCCGCACTCATGACCCCGTTCGCAATCTTCGGCATCGAGAACAGCGGCCTCAACCTGGCCGTCAACCTCGTGCTCCTCTTCCTCGTCGTCCTGTGGATCGCGCTGATCTACTGGACGTTCGCCGACGCGCGGCGCCGGATCGAGGATCCGATGCTGATCGGCTGCGCCACGGCGGCATCGCTCTTCCCGTTCGTCGGGACGATGGTCTACACGATCGTGCGGCCGCCGGAGTACCTCGACGACGTGCGCGAGCGGGAGCTCGAGATGCAGGCCGCCGAGGCCCGTCTCGCGCAGCTCGGCTATCACCTCTGCCCGCACTGCGACTTCGAGGTGGAGAAGGACTTCCTGCGCTGCCCGAACTGCCTGCGCAAGCTGAAGGACCCGTGCCGCAGCTGCGGCAAGCCGCTCGACCCGCTGTGGAAGATGTGCCCGTATTGCGAGACCGAGGTCGAGTCGACCGCAGCACCGCGCCGCGCGCGGCGGCGGCGCGCCGAGGGCGCGCCCGAGCCGACGCCGTGACGCGGCCCACCTCTCGTCGAGAACCGACCCCCTGAAGGAGCCCCATGAGCCGGACCCTGATCCTGGTCAAGCCGGATGCCTTTGCCCGCGGCCTGACCGGTGAGATCCTCGCCCGCTTCGAGCGCAAGGGCCTGTCGATCGTCGCGCTGGAGAAGCAGACGCTGACGCGCGAGGTCGCCGAGACCCACTACGCCGAGCACAAGGAGCGCCCCTTCTTCGGCGAGCTGGTCGACTTCATCACCTCCGGTCCGCTCGTCGCCGCCGTCCTGGAGGGCCACGAGGCCGTCAAGGCCGCGCGCCAGGTGATCGGCGCGACCAACCCGCTCGAGGCCGCGACCGGCTCGATCCGCGGCGACTTCGCGCTCGAGGTCGGCCAGAACATGGTCCACGGCTCGGACTCCGACGAGTCGGCGGCCCGCGAGGCGGCGATCTTCTTCCCGAACCTGGGCTGACCTGCCGCTTCTGCTCGCATCGCGCTCTCCCCAGCGGAGAGCGATCCTGACGCAGCTGGGCATCCCGTTCGAGGCGTGCCCGGCTGACGTCGAGGAGCTGACCGACGGCGACCCCGAGCAGGTCGCCGTCGAGAACGCGCGCCGCAAGGCGCTCGCGCTCGCCGCGCGGCGCCCCGACGCGACCGTGCTCGGCGTCGACACGATCGTCGTGCTCGGCGACGGGATCCACGGCAAGCCCTCCGACGCCGACGCCGCGCGCGCCACGCTCGCCGCGCTCGCCGGCCGCGACCACGTCGTCGTCAGCGGCCTCTGCGCCGTCCGGCCAGGCGCCGCCGACACGCCCCTGACCGCCGTCGCGCACACGCTCGTCCGCTTCCGCGACGTCGACGCGCGGACGCTCGACTGGTACGTCGAGACGGGGGAGTGGAGAGAGCGCGCCGGCGGCTACGCGATCCAGGGCAAGGGCGCCGCGCTGGTCGCCGGGATCGACGGCGACTACCTCAACGTCGTCGGCCTGCCGGTCGCCGCGTTGCTGGAGCTTCTGCCAGAGATCCTGCACGCGCGCTCCTGAGTCCGCAATTTGCAGCGCCTTCGCGCCACCGCAAGGGTGTTTGCAGCTCGGAGCGCGGTCACAGGTCCGCTACACTCCGGCCCGGGACGGGGCCCCTGTCGGACCGCGTGATCCGGCACCTCTCCGGCCCTTCCTTCCCCTTTCCCCTCTCTCAGCGCGCATGGGCTTCTTCAGCTACTTGACCGGGTTCGGCGGCCGCGACATGGCCGTCGACCTCGGGACCGCCAACACGCTCGTCTACGTCCGCGGCCGCGGCATCGTCCTCTCGGAGCCGTCGGTCGTCGCCGTCGACTCGCGCTCGGGCGAGGTCCACGCGGTCGGGATCGAGGCGAAGCGGATGCTCGGGCGCACGCCCGGCACGATCTCCGCGATCCGCCCGCTGAAGGACGGCGTGATCGCCGACTTCGAGGTGACGGAGGAGATGCTCCGCCACTTCATCCAGAAGGTCCACCAGAACCGGTGGGCGCATCCAAGGGTCGTCGTCTGCGTCCCCTCGGGCGTCACCGGCGTCGAGAAGCGCGCCGTCGAGGAGGCATGCCTGTCGGCCGGCGCGCGCCAGGCCTACCTGATCGAGGAGCCGATGGCGGCCGCCATCGGCGCCGGCCTGCCGGTCGGCGAGCCGACCGGTTCGATGGTCGTCGACATCGGCGGCGGCACCTCGGAGGTCGCCGTCATCTCGCTCGGCGGGATCGTGGTCTCGCAGTCGATCCGCGTCGGCGGCGACGAGCTCGACGAGGCGATCATCAACTACGTCAAGCGCGAGTACAAGCTGCTGATCGGCCAGCAGACGGCCGAGGAAGTGAAGCTGGAGATCGGCTCGGCCTTCGACATGGACGAGGAGGTCCAGGCCGAGATCCGCGGCCGCGACATGGTCTCCGGCCTGCCGAAGACGGTCGTCCTGACCAGCGAGGAGATCCGCGCGGCGCTCGAGGAGCCGATCTCGCAGATCATCGACGCGGTCAAGGAGACGCTCGACCGGACCCCTCCGGAGCTCGCATCCGACATCATGGACCGCGGCATCATGCTCGCGGGCGGCGGCGCCCTGCTGCAGGGGCTCGACGAGCGCCTCCGTCACGAGACGCAGATGCCGGCGCATTTGGCGGAATCTCCGCTGACGTGCGTGGCGGTCGGCTCGGGTCGCTCGCTCGAGGAGTTCGAAGCGATCCACCGGTCAAGCAAGAATTCGAAGAACAACCGGCGCCGGCGGTATTGATGACCGGCGCGGGAGCTTCCACCCCCTTGGAGACACGCGACCCGTGTATGACAGACAAGTACGCCGCCGGCGAGCCGTGCTCATCGCGCTCGTCGTGGTCTCCCTGATCCTCCTGACCGCATACTTCGGCGAGTCGGCCGGGAGCCCGCTGCACACCGTGCAGCGCGGCGTCATCCAGGTCCTGTCCCCGATACAGGAAGGCGCGAGCCGCGCGCTCAAGCCGGCGCGCGACCTGTTCGGCTGGTTCGGCGACACGCTCGACGCCAAGAAGGAGCGCGACCAGCTGAGAGCCCAGCGCGACGCGCTGCTGGCGGAGGAGATCGACTACCAGGTCGCGATCCGCGAGAACAGGCAGCTGCGCGCGCTCGTCAGAATGGACGGCAACCACGGTCTCGGCTCCTACGAGAAGGAGACGGCGCGGATCATCGTGCGCTCGCCCAACAACCTGCTGCGCGACACGCTCCAGGTCGACAAGGGGACCAGCTCCGGCGTGCACGTCGGCCAGGCGGTGATCGCCGGCGGCGGGCTCGTCGGCCAGGTCACGACGGCGGCCGGCGGCACGGCGGTCGTGACGCTCATCACCGATCAGAGATCGGCCGTCGGCGCGAAGGTGCTGAACAGAGGCGGCAGAGGCGACATCGGCCTCGTCAAGCCGTCGATCGGCGACCCGCTCGACCTGCTCGTCCAGCAGCTGCCGCGCGACACGAAGGTGAGAGTCGGCGACAACGTCGTCACCTCCGGCGTGATCGACCCGAGATTCCCGTCGCCCTACCCGCCCAACATCCCGATCGGGCGCGTCACGAAGGTCGACCCGGCGGAGCTGGAGTCCAACAACCAGATCCACATCTCGCCGATCGCCGACCTGCGCCACCTCGACTTCGTCCAGATCCTCACGACGCCCCCGCCGGGCGGCGAGGAGCGGGCGCAGGTGCCGTGACCGCGATGGCCGACGGCTGGCAGCTTCCCGCGCGGCTCGCCGCGCTCGGCTTCTTCGGCGTGATCGTCCAGGTCGCGGCGGTCTCGCAGATCAGCATCCTCGGCGTCTCGGTCGACCTCGCGCCGCTGATGGTCGCCGCCGTCGGCCTGCTCGCCGGCTCGCTGCCGGGCGCGATCTTCGGCTTCGCCGTCGGCCTCTTCGTCGACCTCGCGCTGGTCCAGACGCTCGGCGTCACGTCGCTGCTGTTCATCGTGATCGGCTACGCCGCCGGCCGCCTGCGCGAGCTGCGCGACCCGGCGCACGGCCTCGTGCCGGTGATGGTCGGGGCGGTCGCGACCGCGATCTCGACGGTCGGCTTCGCGCTGATGCAGTTCCTGCTCGGGATCGAGGCGCCCGTCTCGTGGCTGCTGCTGCGTCAGGTCGTGATCGCGATCCTGCTCGGCGCGCTGTTCGCGCTGCCGGTCCACGCGCTCGTGCGGCGGGTCGTCAGCGGCGCGCTGCCCGACGATCCGCGCCGTCGGCGCCGGCGCGCCTACACGACCGGCGGCCTCTCGCCGCTCTCCCGACCCTCCGAGGGCCGATGATCGAGTCGCCTGACGATCGCCGGGGGCAGCTGTCGCCGCAGTTGGCGATGCGGGTGGCGATCCTTGGCGGGATCGCGTTCGCGATCTTCGGGATCATCTTCTTCCGGCTGTGGTTCCTGCAGGTGCTGTCGGGCGATCAGTACCTGGCGGAGGCGTCGAGCAACCGCGTGCGGAGAGTGACGATCCAGGCGCCGCGCGGGGAGATGATCGATCGCAACGGGAACGTGCTGGTGCGCAACCGCTCCGCGGTGTCGATCGTCGCCTCGCCGACGCGGCTGCCGGATGCCGAGGATCCGGCGCGCGAGCGGCTGTTCAGACGGTTGAGCTGGGTGCTGGGCGTCTCGACGAGACCGAGAGCGTGCAGATTCGGGTCGGGCAGAACGAGAGAGGTCAAGCGGCGGATGCCGCTGCAGTGCAGAGTCGAGCAGTCGATCGGCGCGCTGCCCTACGCCGATGTGGTGGTCGAGCCGGACGCGAGCACGGCGGTCTACACGTACCTGGCCGAGCGGGCGCGGGAGTTCCCGGGGGTCGAGACGCGGACGGCGTGGGTGCGCGAGTACCCCCACAGAACGGTCGGGGCGCATCTGTTCGGGACGGTCGGCCAGATCGACGAGGAGGGGTTGAGAAACCCGAAGTTCCGCGGGGTGAGAGGCGGGACGGTCGTCGGCAAGAACGGGCTGGAGTACGTCTACGACCACTATCTGCGCGGCCAGAACGGCTGGCAGCGGATCCAGGTCGACGCGCATGGGCGCGCGACGGGCAGACCGCTGCGGTCGACCGAGCCGGTGAAGGGCAACGACCTGAAGCTCTCGGTCGACCTCGACCTGCTCAGGGTCGGGCAGCAGGCGCTCGTGAACGGCAAGCAGCTGGCGCAGCAGAACGGCAACCCGGCCAACGGCGGCGCCTTCGTCGCGATGAACCCGGACACGGGCGAGGTCTACGCGATGGGCTCGGACCCGTCGTACGACCCGAGCCTGTTCGCGCAGCCGATCATCCCCGAGAGGGAGTACAACGAGCTGCGCGACGATCCCGACAGGCCGCTCTTCAACCGCGCCACGCAGGGCACGTTCGCGATCGGCTCGACCTTCAAGCCGGTCACGATCGCCGCGGCGCTCGCGGCCGGGAAGACCCACGTCGGCGAGATCTGGAACGACACGGGCAGCTGGAGAAGCGGCGCCCAGGTCCGCTACAACGCCGGCAGAACGATCTACGGGTCGGTCGACCTCGTCGACGCGCTCTCGGTCTCGGTCGACACCTTCTTCTACGACCTCGGCGCGCGGCTCAACGTCGACCCGAGCGGCAACCCGCACGGCGGCCCGCTGCAGGAGTGGGCGCGCAAGTTCGGCTTCGGCGCGCCGACCGGCGTCGACATCGGCAACGAGGCTGGCGGCACGATCCCCGACCCGGACCACATCCGGGAGCTGCAGGACGCCGAGCGCAGATGCCGGCGCAGAGACAGAAGAGACAACTGCTACATCGCCGACCTCAACGAGACCTGGACGGTCGGCGACAACGTCTCCTTCGCGATCGGACAGGGCGACTTCCTCGCCACGCCGCTCCAGCTGGCGACCGCCTACGCCGCGATCAGAAACGGCGGCACGATCGTCAGACCGCATCTGTGGATGGAGGCGCTCAACGCCAGAGAAGAGGTCGTCGACCGCTACACGGTCAAGCCAGGGCGGAGAATCGAGATCCCCGCGATCGACACGATCCGCGAGGGCCTGATCAAGTCGACGACCGATCCCAGAGGCACCTCGACCGACGTCTTCGCCGGGTTCGGCAAGCCGGTCTACGGCAAGACCGGCACCGCTGAGATCGTCAACAGACCGGACCAGTCGTGGTACGTCGCCTACGTCCCCGACGAGCAGAGACCGATCGTCGTCGCGGCCGTGATCCAGAACGGCGGCTTCGGCGCGCAGGCGGCGGCGCCGGCGGTCCGGCAGATCCTCTCGCAATGGTTCTACGGCAACCCCGGCAGAGCCGTCGCAGGAAGCTCGACGACGAATTGAGCGCGACGCCGATCAAGCGCAGCGTCGACGAGGCGACCCGCGGGTCGTCGCGGCCGCGGCTGCTGTTCGACCCGCTGCTGCTGATCGCGACGATCGGCCTCGTGGTCATCTCGGTCGTCGCGATCGACGGCTCGACGACCGGCGGCCTCGCCAGCCGCCAGATCGGCTACGCGGTCGTCGGGGCGATTCTGATGATCGCGATCAGCCGCTTCGACTACTCGCGGCTGCGCGAGTTCAAGCTCGGCGTCTACGGGCTGATGATCGCGCTCAACATCCTGCCGCTGCTGCTCGCCGCCGCCACGCGCGGGGCGCGCAGCTGGATCGCGCTGCCGTTCTTCAGATTCCAGCCCTCCGAGCTGGGCAAGGTGCTGCTGATCGTCGCGCTGGCCGCGTTCATCGTCGACCGCTATCGCCGCCTCGGCGAGCGCGAGACGACCGCGCGCCTGATGCTGCTGGCGCTCGGGCCGGCGGCGCTCGTGATGGCCCAGCCCGACCTCGGCTCGGCGAGCGTCTACGTCGTCGCCGCGCTGACGATGCTGTTCATCGCCGGCACGCCCGGCCGTCACATCGCGAGCCTGATCGGCCTCTTCGCCGTCTCGCTCGTGCTCGTGCTCGCCGTCGCGCCGGCGGTCGGCGTCAACGTCCTGAAGCCGTACCAGATCGATCGGCTCACGGGCTTCCTCAGCCCCTCCAACGACCAGAGCACCACGACCTACCAGGTCAACCAGAGCAAGATCGCGATCGGCTCCGGCGAGAAGACCGGTCGCGGGCTGGAGAGATCGACGCAGACCAACCTGAGCTTCCTGCCCGAGCACCACACCGACTTCATCTTCTCGGTCGTGGGCGAGCGGTGGGGGTTCGCGGGAGCCGCGCTGGTCCTGTCGCTGTACGCGTTGCTGATCTGGCGGACGTTGCGCCTGATCACCATGTCGAAGAACCTCTTCGGCTCGCTGATCGCGGCAGGAATCCTGGCGATGCTGATGTATCAGCTGCTCGTGAACGTCGGGATGACGATCGGGATCATGCCGATCACCGGTGTCACGCTTCCGCTGATGAGCTACGGCGGCTCCTCCTACTTGACAACGTTCATCGCCCTCGGGCTTCTCCAGGCGATCCACATCCAAGCGCGGATCGCACAGGGATCGAAGGGCCGCGGGCTCGTCCTTTCATAAGGGAATGCACCAACCGTGAAGAAGCAAGTGCTTGTCAGCGTCGACCGGGGAGAGACCCGCGTCGCGCTGCTCGAAGCGACGGGTGACGTCGCTGCCCCCGCCAGAAGATCCGGCCGCCGGCGCCGCAGATCAGCCAACCCGGCCGCCGGCTACCGCGTCGCGGAGCTCTACCTCGAGCGCCGCGGCAGCCGCTCGATCGTCGGCAACATCTACAAAGGCAAGGTCGACAACGTCCTGGCCGGCCTCGAGGCCGCCTTCGTCGACATCGGCCTGGAGAAGAACGGCTTCCTGCACGTCGACGAGATCGTCATGCCGGGCGTCGAGGTCGCCAAGCGCGGCCGCGGCTCGGGCAGGGACGGCCAGAAGATCCACGACCTGCTGAAGCCCGGCCAGGAGGTCGTCGTCCAGGTCGTCAAGGACCCGCTCAAGACGAAGGGCGCGCGCCTTTCGATGGAGCTGACGATCCCCGGCCGCTACATGGTCTACACGCCGCAGGGCGAGGGCGTCGGCGTCTCCAGGCGCCTGCCCGACAAGGAGCGCGACCGGCTCCGCAAGGAGGCCGCCAGACTCGACCTCGGCGGTGGCGGCGCGATCATCCGCACGGCCGCCTACGGCGCCAGACGCGAGGACTTCGAGCGCGAGCTGCAGTACCTCTTCAAGCTCAACGAGGTGCTGGAGAAGCGCGTCGAGGAGACGCAGGCGCCCGACCTCGTCTTCCAGGAGGCCGACCTCTCGGTCCGCGTCGTGCGCGACGTCTTCTCCGAGCACTTCGAGCGCGCGATCGTCGACGACCCCAAGCAGCACCAGCGGCTCGTCTCGTTCTTCACCCGCACCGCGCCCGAGCTCGTCGACCGCGTCGAGCTGTGGGAGGACGACACGCCGCTGTTCGAGCGCTACGGCGTCGAGAGGGAGATCCAGGGGACGCTGACCAGACGCGTCGACCTGCCCTCCGGCGGCTACCTCGTGATCGACTACGCCGAGGCGCTGACGGTGATCGACGTCAACACCGGCTCGTTCATCGGCCGCGGCAGAGGCGCGCGGCTGGAGGACACGATCACGAGAACCAACCTGGAGGCGGCCGAGGAGGCCGTCCGCCAGCTGCGCCTGCGCGACATCGGCGGCATCATCGTCATCGACTTCATCGACATGGCCCGCGCGCGCAACCGCGACGCCGTCCTGAAGACGCTGCGCAAGGCGCTCGACGAGGACCGCACGAAGACGTTCGTCGTCGAGATCTCGCCGCTGGGCCTGGTCGAGATGACGCGCCAGAACGTCACCGAGGGCGTGCGCGAGATCATGACCCGCGCCTGCCCGACCTGCGAGGGCGAGGGCGTGATCCGCTCCGAGGACACGATCGCGATCGACTTCGAGCGCAGACTGCGCGACATCGCCAAGGAGCACGCGGCCGAGGCGCTGCTGCTCCAGATCAACCCGCGCGTCGGCGCGGTCTTCACCGGCAACGGCGCCCGCATCCTCCGCCAGCTGGAGGAGGAGACCGGCAAGTGGTTCCACTTCGAGGGCTCCGAGGGGCTGCCGCTCGACCACTTCGCGATCACCTTCGAGGGCTCGCGCGAGGACGTCGCCGAGCGCGCGCTGCCGTTCCGCGAGGGCGACGAGGTGCTCGTCTCGATCGTCGAGCCGCACATGTACAACGTCGACGACGCGGTCGCGAAGATCGACGGCTACATCGTCTCGGTGACCGGCGGCGGCCGCCACGTCGGCGAGAAGCGGCTCGTCCGGATCGAGGAGGTCGGGCGCACCGCGGCGACCGCCACGCTGGTCGGAAACGACTCCTCAGACGGGGAGGACGGCGGCGAATCGCAGGATGGCGTAGAATCCACCGCTCGGCGCCGCGGCCGCAGAGGCGGACGGCGCCGTTCCCGTGCAACGGCGGACTCTTCCGCCGCGACCGAGTGACAGACAGAGAATCCATGTACGCGATCGTGAAGACCGGTGGCAAGCAGTACCGCGTCGAGGAGGGCCAGACCCTGCTCGTCGAGCGGCTGGCCGCCGACGAGGGCGCGACCGTTGCACTCGATCCGCTGCTCTTCCGCGGTGACGACCAGATCCTCGACGGCGACGACCTCGCGCAGGTCACGGTCGAGGCCAAGGTCGTCGCGCATGAGCGCGGTCCGAAGCTTCGGGTCGTCAAGTTCAAGCCGAAGCGCGGCTACAAGCGCCGCGCCGGCCACCGCCAGGAGCTCACCCGCATCCAGATCACGTCGATCAAGGCGGGCGCGGGCAGAGCTGCCGCGAAGAGAGAGGCTGCCTGATGGCGCATAAGAAGGGACTCGGCTCCTCCCGCAACGGTCGCGACTCGAACGCGAAGCGCCTCGGCGTGAAGGTGTTCGCCGGCGAGACCGTCTACGGCGGCGAGATCATCGTCCGCCAGCGCGGCACGAGATTCAAGCCGGGCGAGGGCACGGGCATCGGCAAGGACGACACGATCTACGCGAAGGCGGCCGGCAAGGTCGACTTCAGAACCGGTCGTCGCGGCCGCGTGATCTCCGTCGTGCCGGCCCCGTCGGCCGAGTAGCCGCGAGCCGCATCTGAGTCGTTCGAGCGCCCGGCCCCGCCGGGCGCTCGTCGTTGCGGGGCCCTTACCGCTCCTGCTCGGTCGGGCGGATCAGGATCTCGTTGACGTCGACGTGCGGCGGGCGGGTGACCGCCCACATCACCGCGTCGGCGACGTCGGCCGAGCCGAGCGGCTCGGAGCCCGGCGCTCTCGCGTCCCAGAACGGCGTCTCGACGGCGCCGGGGGAGAGCAGTGTCACGCGCACCCCGCTGCCGTTCAGGTCCTGGCGGGCGGCCTCGGACATCGCCGTCACCGCCCACTTCGTCGCCGAGTAGAGCGAGCCCGGCATCGCCTTGCGCCCGGCGACCGAGCCGGTCAGCAGCAGGTGGCCCCGCGACTCGCGCAGCGCGGGGATCGCCGCCCGCACGGTGTAGGCGGCGCCGAGCACGTTCGTCAGCACCATCGCTCTCCACTGCTCGGGATCGCCTTCCAGGAAGCCGCGCGGACCGCCGAAGCCGGCGTTCGCGAAGACGACGTCGATCCGCCCGAAGGCGTCGAGCGCTGCGGCGACGAGCGCCTGCTGCTGCGACCACTCGGTCACGTCGCAGGGGACCGACAGCGCCCGCTCCGGCCCGCCCAGCTCGGCCGCCAGCGCGTCGAGCGGCCCCTGCGAGCGCGCGGCGAGCACGACGCGGTAGCCCTCGGCGGAGGCCTGGCGCGCGGTCGCCGCGCCGATGCCGGTCGAGGCGCCGGTGATGAGGAAGACGGGGTCGGACATGCTCGCTCCAGGGTCGCCGGGGTCGGTGATCGCTCAATGCTGCCCGCTGCGGCGGCCGGTACGCCGGCTGACGCCGCCGGTTGAGGGCGCCGGACGGCGGGGAGTCGGAGGGGACGGGCCGCTTCCGCGTCCCGCCGACCCAACGACGACAGGAGCGCTTCGATGTCCGACGTCGCCAGCCAGCCGCCGGCCGAGGGTGACGACCGCAAGGTCCTCACCAACCGCCAGGGCCATCCGGTCCACGACAACCAGAACCAGCGGACCGTCGGCGCGCGCGGACCGGCGACGCTGGAGAACTATCAGTTCCTCGAGAAGATCAGCCACTTCGACCGCGAGCGCGTCCCCGAGCGGGTCGTCCACGCCCGCGGCGCGACAGCCTTCGGCTCCTTCGAGGCGTACGGCAGCGTCGGCGACGAGCCGATCGCGCCGCACACGCGCGCGAAGCTGTTCCAGGAAGCCGGCAAGCGGACCGACATAGCGATCCGCTTCTCGACCGTCGCAGGCGGCCGCGACTCCTCGGAGGCCGTTCGCGACCCGCGCGGCTTCGCGGTCAAGTTCTACACCGAGGACGGCAACTGGGATCTCGTCGGCAACAACATCGGCGTCTTCTTCATCCGCGACGCGATCAAGTTCCCCGACTTCATCCACTCGCAGAAGCCCGACCCGGTCACCTTCGAGCGCCAGGTGCCCAACCGCGTCTTCGACTTCTGGTCCCAGACGCCGGAGGCGCTCCACATGATCACGCTGATCCTCAGCCCGCGCGGGATCCCGGCCAGCTACCGCCACATGCAGGGCTTCGGCGTCAACACCTACAAGTGGGTCAACGAGGAGGGCAGAACGCAGCTGGTCAAGTATCACTGGCTGCCGAGACAGGGCGTGCGCAGCTGGTCGCAGGCCGACGCCGACGTGATGCAGGCGCAGGAGCTCGGCTGCCACACGAGAGACCTCTACGACGCGATCGCGCGCGGCGACTTCCCGCAATGGGAGCTGAACGTCCAGCTGATGAGCGACGACGAGCACCCCGAGCTCGACTTCGACCCGCTCGACGACACGAAGGTCTGGCCCGAGGAGGCGTTCCCGCTGCGGCCGGTCGGCCTCATGACGCTGAACAGAGCGCCGCGCAACTTCTTCGCCGAGAGCGAGCAGATCGCCTTCGGCACCGGCGTGCTCGTCGACGGGCTCGACTTCTCCGACGACAAGATGCTGGTCGGGCGGACCTTCTCCTACTCAGACACGCAGCGCCACCGCGTCGGCGCCAACTACCTCCAGCTGCCGGTCAACCAGGCCAGAAACGCGGAGGTCCGCACCAACCAGCGCGACGGCGAGATGGCCTACTACGTCGACGACGGCGGCGAGAACCCGTCGGTCAACTACGAACCGTCGATCATCGGCGGCCTGCGCGAGGCGCAGGAGCCCAGCCACGACGAGCAGGGGCCGTTGATCGAGGGCCGCCTGACGCGCAAACGGATCCCGCGGACGAACGACTACGCGCAGGCCGGCGAGCGCTACCTGCTCTCCGAGCAGTGGGAGAAGGACGACCTCGTCGCCAACCTGATCGACGGCCTGTCGCAGTGCGACCGCGCGATCCAGGAGCGGATGATCTGGCACCTCTACCTCGCCGAGGACGAGCTCGGGCAGCGGGTCGGCGAGGGGATCGGGATCGTCGCCGACGACGTGCGCCACCTGAAGCCGCTGCAGAGCCAGGGATGGGGCGAGGCCGAGCAGCGGCGGCTCGACAACCTCGGCAGAAACGGGCCGCGCGACGTCGAGGGCCACGTGATGACCCATTGCGTCCCGAACGAGCGCGACGTGCGGACGCAGGAGGGCGCGCCCGCGTAGCGCCGCGCACGGGCGGCCGCCGCCTCCGGCGCACGGCCGCCCTCGCGCCGGGCCGACCTGCCACGATTGGGGGCGATGCTCTCCGATCGCGCCCGAATCCACGTCCAGGCCGGCCGCGGCGGCGACGGCTGCATGTCGTTCCGCCGCGAGTCGCGCGTGCCGAAGGGCGGTCCCGACGGCGGCGACGGCGGCCGCGGCGGCGACGTCGTGCTGCTCTGCGACGACTCGCTGCGCGACCTCCAGTTCTTCCGCCGCTCAGCCCACTTCAAGGCGCGCAGAGGCGGCCACGGCCAGGGCAGACTGCGCCACGGCGCCGACGGCGAGGACCTCGTCATCAGAGTGCCGCCCGGCACCGTCGTCGAGCTGGAGGACGGCACCCGCCACGACCTCGTCGTCCCCGGACAGCGGGCGGTCGTCGCAAGAGGCGGCGGCGGCGCGCGCGGCAACAAGCACTTCGCGACCCCGACGCGGCAGGCGCCGCGCTTCGCCGAGCGGGGCCTGCCCGGCGAGGAGGGATGGCTGGAGCTGCGGTTGAAGCTGCTCGCCGACGTCGGCCTCGTCGGCCTGCCGAACGCCGGCAAGTCGTCGCTGCTCTCCAGCATGACGGCGGCGCGGCCGAAGGTCGCCGACTATCCCTTCACGACGCTGGAGCCGGTGCTGGGGACGATCGAGGGCGACGACCGGCAGCTGGTCGTCGCCGACATCCCGGGGCTGATCGAGGGCGCCAGCGACGGCGCCGGCCTCGGCCACGACTTCCTCGCGCACGTCGAGCGCACGCGGCTGCTGGTCCACGTGCTCGACCTCGCGCCGATCGACGGCAGCGACCCGGTCGAGAACCACGCGACGATCGAGCAGGAGCTGGCCGCCCACGACGCCCGCCTCGCCGGGCTGCCGCGGATCCTCGCGCTGTCGAAGGTCGACCTCGTCACCGGCGAGGACGCCGACGCCGCCGCGGCGGCGTGGCGGGCGCGGCTGGGGGAGGAGGTGCCGATCGTGCGCACCTCCAGCGCGACCCGCGAGGGGCTCGACACGCTCAAGAAGCTGCTGCTCCAGCACGTCCCGGTGACGCCGCATGCCGAGGTCGCCGATGTCGAAGGCCTCGCCGAGCACAAGGTCTTCCGCCCGGCGGCCAGACGCGGCTTCCACGTCGAGGCGATCGGCGCGGAGGGCTACCGCGTCGTCGGCGCCGGGGTCGACCGGCTCGTCTCCCGCTACGACGTCGACAACGAGGAGGCGATGGCCTACCTCGAGACGCGGCTGCGCTCGATCGGCGTCATCAGAGCGCTCGAGGATGCCGGCTTCGAGCCCGGCGACGACGTCGAGATCGGCGGCATCACCTTCGAGCTGGATCCGTCGTAGAGGTCGCCGTGGCCGGCTCCTGGACCCTGCTCGGCGCGCCGCTCGACTCGGCCGGCGCCGGCGAGGGGGAGGAGCGCGCGCCGGCGGCGCTGCGCGCGGCCGGGATCGCCGAAGCCGTCGGCGCGAGCGCGGACCGCGGCGACGTCACCGGGCTGCTGCGCCCGGCCGAGCGCGATCCCGGCAGCGGGATCGTCGCCTTCGCCGCGCTCGTCGGCGCTTCCCGCGCGCTGCGCGACGCGGTCGCCGAGGTGGCGCGCGGCGGCGGTCGCCCGCTCGTGCTCGGCGGCGACTGCGCGCTGCTGCCGGGTGCGCTCGCCGGCTGCCGCGCCGCCGGGCTCGAGCCCGGGCTGTGGGTGGTCGACGGCCATCCCGACGCGATGGACGGCGACAGCTCGCCGACCGGCGAGGCGGCCGACATGGACGTCGCGATCGTCTGCGGACGGGGACCGGCCGAGCTGATCGCGCTCGCCGGGAACGGGGCGGTGCCGCTCGTCGACCCGGCGCGCTGCGCGGTGCTCGGCCTGCGGCCGCGGGGCGCCGATCCCGGCAACGACGCCGACCTGGCGCAGCTCGACGAGCGCATCTGGCGCCGCGACGCGCCGGCGATCGTCGCCGCTGCCGGCGGCCCGGCGATGGCCGGGCTGGAGGCCGCGGCGCGGCTGGCCGCCGGACCGGCGTGGCTGCACCTCGACCTCGACGTGCTCGACGCGGAGGCGATGCCGGCCGTCAGCTATCCGCAGCCGCTCGGCCTCGCCTGGGAGGAGCTGGAGGAGCTGCTGGCGCCGCTCGCCGGCGCGCCCGGGCTGATCGGCTGCTCGATCAGCGACCTGCGGAGCGACCTCGACCCCGACGGCCGCTTCGCCGCCCGCGCCGTCGCGCTGCTGGGGCGCGTGCTGCGGTAGGGCGGCCCGCCGGCGGGGCCCGCGCGCCGCTCGCCCGCGCTCCGCTCGCGCCGCCCGCCCGCTCGCCCCCCGCTCCGCTCGCGCGCCGCCCGCGCGCCGTGCCCGCCGCGGCGCCCGCCACCGGCCGCGCCGCGCCCTCTAAGCTCCCTGCTCGCCATGGGCATCGTCGTCATCAAGCTGGGCTCGAGCATCGTCTGCGACGACGCGGGCCATCCCCGCCGCGAGGTGCTGGAGCAGGTCTGCGACGACGCCGCGGCGCTGCATGCCGGCGGCCGCGACGTCGTGATCGTCACCAGCGGCGCGATCGCCCGCGGGATGGGCGTGATGGGACTCGGGATGCGGCCGCGCGCGGTCGACGAGCTGCAGGCGGCGAGCGCCGTCGGCCAGGGTCAGCTCTATCGCGTCTACGACGAGCTGCTGACCGAGCGCAGAGTCGCGACCGCGCAGGTGCTGCTGACCTTCTTCGACATCAGCGCCCGCACGCACTACCTCAACGCCCGCCAGACGCTGCAGAAGCTGCTCGACTGGCGCGTCGTCCCGGTCATCAACGAGAACGACACGACGACGACCGACGAGATCTCCTTCGGCGACAACGACTTCCTCGCCGCCCAGGTCTCGATCCTGCTCGGCGCCGAGCAGCTCGTGCTGCTGACCTCGACCGACGGCCTCTACACCGCCGACCCGCGGCTCGACCCCTCCGCCGAGATCGTCCCGCTGGTCGAGGACTTCGACGCGCTCGCCGAGCTCGACATCCGCCAGACGACGACGACGCTCGGCTCCGGCGGGATGCGCTCGAAGGTCGTCGCAGCCGAGATGGCGACCGCGTCGGGCATCCCGGCCGTCGTCGCGAACGGGAAGACCGCCGGCATCGTCGCCGCCGCCGTCGCCGGCGAGCCGGTCGGGACCCGCTTCCCGGCGCGCGACGCCGGCTACTCGAGCTTCAAGCTGTGGCTGAAGTACGCCAAGCAGGCGCGCGGCCGGCTGGCCGTCGACGCCGGCGCCGCGCGCGCGCTGCGCGAGGGCGGCACGTCGCTGCTCCCGGTCGGGATCACCGAGGTCGGCGGCGGCTTCGACGCCGGCGACGCCGTCGAGGTCGTCCACGACGGCGCGGTCGTCGGGAAGGGGATCACGAACTACTCGGCGGCCGAGCTGCGCAGGGTGCAGGGGATGAAGTCGGCCGAGGCGCGCGCCATCCTGCCGCGCGCCAGCGACGAGGCGATCCACCGCGACTACTTCGTGCTGGCGTAGCGGCGCGGCCGCGCGGCGCCGTCCGCGCGGCCCGCGCCGCGCCGTCCCGCCCGCGCCGACCACCCGCCCGCGCCGCGCCGTCCCGCCCGCGCCGACCACCCGCCCGCGCCGCGCCGCCCGCCCGGATCCGTCCCGCCCGGCTGGCATTTCGCCGCTGTTTGCGGCATCCTTGTGCAGAAGTGACGCACCTGCGCGCACACGCCGACCGACTTACGAGCGCGATCCGCGTTCTCGTCGGCGTACGCGTATCCGGCTGACATAGCTCGCCGACCGCACGACTCCGTCGTCCCACGCCGTGCCCCGCGCGCGGCCGCCGCACCAGTCACCGTCGTCTCGCACAAGGAGCAGGCCGATGCGCCTCCGCACCCTCGCCGTACTCAACCCGACCGTCCTCGCCACCGCTCATGAAGGGAGCGCCCGATGCGCGGCGCCGACGCCCTGACGAAGGCCCTCGCGCGGGAGGGCGTCGACACCGTCTTCGGGATCCCCGGCGGCGCCAGCCTGCCGATCTACGACGCGCTCGTCGACAGCGAGATCCGCCACGTGCTGATGCGCCACGAGGCCGGCGCCGGGCACGCGGCGCAGGGGTACGCGCGCGCGACGGGCCGCGTCGGCGTCGCGCTGGCGACCTCCGGCCCCGGCGCCACCAACCTGATGACGCCGATCTGCGACGCGTACATGGACTCGACGCCGACCGTCTTCTTGACCGGCCAGGTGCGGACCGACCTGCGCGGCACGAACGCCTTCCAGGAGGCCGACGTGATCGGGATGACGGCGCCGATGGTCAAGCACGCGATCGCGGTCGAGTCGGCCGACGAGCTGGCGCAGGCGGTCCACGACGCCTTCCACCTCGCGCGCAGCGGCCGCCCCGGACCGGTCGTGCTCGACATCCCCTCCGACATCGCGCGCGCCCCCGCGCGCGACCGGGAGCCGCACCCGCCCAACACGCCCGGCCACTGCCCGACGACGAAGCCCAACGGGAAGCAGGTGCGGCTGGCGGCGCAGGCGATCGCGGCGGCGCGGCGGCCGGTCCTCTACGCCGGCGGCGGCGTCGTCCACGCCGAGGCGGCCGCGGAGCTGACGGCGCTGGCGCGGCTCGCCGACCTGCCGGTGACGACGACGCTGATGGCGCTCGGCGCCTTCCCCGCCTCTGACCGCCGCTTCCTCGGGATGCTGGGGATGCACGGCACCCGCACCGCCAACTGGGCGGTCGACGAGGCCGACCTGATCGTCTGCGTCGGCGCCCGCTTCGACGACCGCGTCACCGGCGCGTTGGAGCAGTTCGCGCCGCACGCGAAGGTGATCCACCTCGACGTCGACCCGAGCGAGATCGGCAAGCTGCGCGCCGTCCACGTCCCGATCGTCGCCGACGCCAAGCGCGGCCTGGCGGCGATCGCCGACGCCTACGCCCAGCTCGACCCGGCGCCCGACGCCGGCCGCCTCGCCGCCTGGTGGCAGCGGATCGACGCCTGGCGCGCCGACGAGCCGTTCGACGTGCCGGCCCCGGGCTGGTCGGGCGGCGAGGGACCGGGGGAGGGGATCGACCCCCATGCGCTGCTCGACGCCGTGCAGGCGGCGACCGGCGGGGCGGCGATCGTCTCGACCGACGTCGGCCAGCACCAGATGTGGGCGGCCGGTCGGCTGCGCTTCGAGCGGCCGCGCCGCTGGCTGACCTCGGGCGGCCACGGCACGATGGGCTACGGCCTGCCGGCGGCGCTCGGCGCGCAGGCGGCCGAGCCGGAGTCGACCGTCGTCTGCGTCAGCGGGGAGGGCTCGCTGCTGATGAACGTGCAGGAGCTGGCGACCGCCGCCGAGGAGGGGCTGCCGGTCAAGGTCGTGCTGATGCACAACGCCTCGCTCGGGATGGTCCGCCAGCAGCAGGACATGTTCTGGGGCGGCCGCCGTCACTCGGTCGACCTCGGCGCCTCGCCCGACTGGCCGACGCTCGCCCGCGCCTTCGGCGTCGCCGGCCGCCGCGTGACCGATCCCGACGAGGTCGCCGACGCCGTCGCCGAGACGCTCGCCGAGCCCGGCCCGGCCCTGCTGGAGGCCCGCATCGCCCCGACCGCCGACTGCCTCCCGATGTTCCGCCCCGGCGGTCCCGCGCGCGAGATGATCGGCTGAGCCCGCGCCCGCGCGTCGCCTGCGACCCGCGCCGGGGAGGAGTGGCGCTCAGGGGGCGCATATCACCCCCAAGGCGCCGCTCCTCCGGCCGGGCGCAGGCCGGGCGCGGGAGGCGGCCCGGTCCGGCGGCCGGGGCGCGCGGCCGGGTACCATGGGCAGATGGCCATCTCGACGCCCACCTCGGTCACCGACATCTGCCTCGCCGCCAAGGCCGCCGCAAAGCCGCTCGCCGCGCTCGGCGCCGACGTGAAGGACCGCGCGCTGCACGCGATCGCGGACGCGCTGGTGGCCCGGACGCCAGAGATCCTGGAGGCGAACGCGAAGGACCTCGAGGCCGGGCGCGCCAACGAGATCGGCGACGCGCTGCTCGACCGGCTCGCGCTCGACGCTGAGCGGATCGAGGGGATCGCCGCCGGCACGCGCGCGATCGCCGCGCTGCCCGATCCCGTCGGCGAGACGATCGACGGCCACCGCCTCCCCAACGGCGTCGACGTCCGCCGCGTCCGCGTCCCCTTCGGCGTCGTCGCCGTCGTCTACGAGGCGCGCCCGAACGTGACGATCGACGCCGCCGGACTGGCGCTCAAGTCGGGCAACGCGATCGTGCTGCGCGGCTCCTCGACCGCGATCCACTCCAACCGCGTGCTGGCCGCGATCGCCTCCGAGGCGGCGACCGCCGCCGGCGTGCCGGAGGGCGCGATCCAGCTGGTCGCCGGCGGCGGACGCGAGGAGCTGGCCGAGCTGGCGACGCAGGACGGCGTCGTCGACCTGATCTTCCCGCGCGGCGGCGAGGGGCTGAAGAACGCGCTGAAGGCGGTCGCGACCGTCCCGGTGATCTACGCCGCCTCCGGCAACTGCCACCTCTACGTCGACGCGAGCGCGAAGCTCGACGACGCCGAGGCGATCCTGATCAACGGCAAGACGCAGCGCCCCGGCGTCTGCAACGCGCTCGAGACGCTGCTCGTCCACGCCGACGCCGCCGCCGAGTTCCTGCCGCGCGCCGCGAAGGCGCTCCACGCCGCCGGCGTCGAGCTGCGCGGCGACGAGCGGGCGCGGGCGCTGGCCGGCCCCGGCATCCCGATCGCGCTCGCGACCGAGGAGGACTGGGCGACTGAGTACCTCGCGCTGACGCTGGCGATCCGCGTCGTCGACTCCGCCGCGGAGGCGATCGACCACGTCGGCCGCTACGGCTCGGGCCACTCGGAGGCGATCGTGACGCAGTCGACCGACGCGGCGCGCGCCTTCCAGCTCGGCGTCGACGCCGCCTGCGTCTACGTCAACGCCTCGACCCGCTTCACCGACGGCGGCGAGTTCGGGATGGGGGCGGAGATCGGCAACTCGACGCAGAAGCTGCACGCCCGCGGCCCGATCGGCGTGCGCGAGCTGACGACGTTCAAGTACCTGATCGAGGGCACCGGTCAGGTGCGCGCCTGACGCGGCCCGATCGGAGCGCATGCGCGTCGGCATCCTTGGCGGGACGTTCAACCCGCCGCATCTCGCACACCTGGTCTGCGCCCAGGAGGCGCACAGCCAGCTGGGGCTCGACCGGGTGCTGCTGATGCCGGCGGGCGAGCCCCCGCACAAGACGGTCGCGCCCGGCGACCCCTCGCCCGAGCAGCGCTTCGAGCTCTGCCGGCTGGCGGTCGCAGGCGACGAGCGGTTCGAGGTGTCGCGGATCGAGCTGGAGCGCCCCGGCCGCTCCTACACGGCCGATACCCTGCGGCTGTTGCACGAGCGAGCGCCCGAGGACGAGCTGGTCTTCATCGTCGGCGGCGACATGGCCGCCAGCTTCCCGAGCTGGCGCGAGCCGGAGGCGGTCCTGTCGCTGGCGACGCTCGCGGTCGCCGAGCGGCGCGGCTCCAAGCGCGACGCGATCGAGCGGGCGCTCGAGCCGCTCGCCGGCTCCGAGCGGGTGACGTACTTCGACATGCCCCGGATCGACCTCTCCTCCTCGGAGCTGCGCGCGCGCGTCGCGCAGGGACGGCCGATCCGCTATCTGGTCCCCGACGCCGTCGCCGAGGCGATCGCGGCGGAGGGGCTGTACCACGGTGTGCGGGGGGAGGTGACGACATGACACACAATGAACTGGAAGGCGCTCGGATGGCGGCCGCGATCGCGGAGTACGCCGACGACAGAAAGGCGACCGACATCGTCGAGTTGGACCTGCGCGGCGTGCTCGGGTACGCGGACTACTTCGTGGTCTGCTCCGGCAACAGCGACCGTCAGGTGAAGGCGATCCACGACGGGATCCACGAGCGGATGAAGAGAGAGCACGGCCTGCTGCCGCGCCGCGTCGAGGGACTGCCGCAAGCGCAGTGGGTCCTGATGGATTATCTCGACGTGGTGGTTCACATCTTCACGCCGGACACCCGCGAGTTCTATCGGCTCGAGCAGCTGTGGGGCGAGGCCCCAGCCCGCGCAGTGGGGTCCGGTGCGGAGTCCTGATCGCCCTGCACTGAGGAATCCGACGAGGAGACGGGAGACGACATGGGGCGCAATCTTGCGAGCCTGCTGACCGACACCGCCGCGAAGCACGGGGACCGCATCGCCGTGAAGCTCGACGACGTGGCGCTGAACTACACGGTCATCGCAGAGGGCAGCGCGCGCATCGCGGGGCTCCTGCACGAGAAGGGCTTCCGGCCCGGCGACCGCGTCGGGCTGATGCTCCCCAACGTCCCCTTCTTCCCGCCGATCTACTACGCGATCCTGCGCGCCGGCGGGATCGTCGTGCCGATGAACGTGCTGCTCAAGCAGCGCGAGGTCGCCTACTACCTGCGCGACTCCGGCGCCAAGCTGCTGTTCGGCTGGCACGACTTCGCCGGCGAGGCGGCGCCAGGGGCGCAGGAGGCCGGCGCCGAGTTCATATCGGTCGGGCACGACTTCGCCCAGGTCGCCTTCGCCGCCGAGCCGCGCCACGAGATCGCCGAGGTCGGCGACGACGACGCGGCCGTGCTGCTCTACACCTCCGGCACGACCGGCCAGCCGAAGGGCGCCGAGCTGACCCACGCCAACCTGATCGCCAACGTCGAGACGACCGTCGACACGCTGATCCAGGTCGACCACGACGACGTGATCCTTGGCGCGCTGCCGCTCTTCCACTCCTTCGGCCAGACCTGCGCGATGAACGTCGCGACGGCGGTCGGGGCGACGCTGACCCTGATCCCGCGCTTCGACCCGCTGAAGGCGCTCCAGATCGTCGAGCGCGACAGGGTGACGGTCTTCGAGGGCGTCCCGACGATGTACAACGCGATGCTGGCCGTGCCGGAGGAGGCGCGCGCCGGCCTCGACCTGTCGTCGCTGAGGCTGTGCGTCTCGGGCGGCTCGGCGCTGCCCGGCGAGGTGCTGAAGGAGTTCGACGCGACCTTCGACTGCAAGATCCTCGAGGGCTACGGGCTGTCGGAGACCTCGCCGGTCGCCTCCTTCAACCATCCCGACAGACCGCGCAAGGTCGGCTCGATCGGGACGGCGATCCGCGGCGTCGAGATGAGAGCGGTCGACGAGGACGGCGCCGAGGTGCCGACCGGCGAGGTCGGCGAGATCGTGATCCGCGGCCACAACGTGATGAAGGGCTACTGGGGCAAGCCGGAGGCGACCGACGCCGTCATGAGAGACGGCTGGTTCCACACCGGCGACCTCGCGAAGGTCGACGAGGAGGGCTACTTCTTCATCGTCGACCGCAAGAAGGACATGATCATCCGCGGCGGCTACAACGTCTACCCGCGCGAGGTCGAGGAGATCCTCTACGAGCATCCGTCGGTCGCCGAGGCGGCGGTGGTCGGCGTCCCCGACAGGGAGTGGGGCGAGGAGGTCGGCGCCTGCGTCGCGCTGAAGCCCGGCGAGCAGGTCGACCCCGACCAGCTGCGCGAGTACGTCAAGGAGCGGGTCGCCGCCTACAAGTACCCGCGCCACGTCTGGCTCGTCACCGAGCTGCCGAAGGGGCCGACCGGCAAGATCCTCAAGCGCGAGATCGAGGTGCCGGGCGCGTAGGCGGCGTCGCGCGATGAGGTGCGAGTTTCGGTCGCTCAGCGACCAGAGATCGCACCTCATCGGCCGTCGAGCACCCGACGGAGCTGGGTTGCGACCGCTGCGGGGCGCTCGGCCACGTCGTGGTGGGTGAACCGGAGCACCGTCCAGCCGGCAGCGGACAGCGCGTTCCCCTTCTCGCGGTCGCGCTGGAAGGCGCGTCGGTGGCGGTGGAACGCCCACCCGTCCAGCTCGACCGCGACCCGTTCGCGCGGCCAGACGGCGTCGACCTCGAAGCGCAGCACGCGGTGGTTGAGGCGCGGCCGCGGCAGGCCGGCCTCGGCGGTCAGGCCGAGGAAGCGCCGTTCCAAGGCGGACCGGTCCAGCTGGACCCCGTGGGCGGCATGTTCGGCGAGGACGGCGCGGAGGCGGGCGTGGCCGGGGCCGGTTCGCGTTCGCGTCCGCTCGATCGCCGCTTCGAGCGCATGGAGGTCGAGCAGCCGCCGGCGCTCTGCTTCCGCGAGGACGCTCGCCAGGCGGTCTTGGGAGAGGACGGCGGCAAGGTCGACCACGGTCCGGGGCAGGCTCGTGAGCGGGATGTCGTCCACCGTCGTCAGGTCGTCCGCGGTGAGTGCGGGCGCGCGGTGCACGCGGTAGGTCGAGGTGCTCTGGGCCCGGGTGGAGGTCGTCACGTCGATCCGGCCCCACCGAAGCGGCGCCAGCTCGTGCAGCCACGCCGCGCTGCGATGGCTCAGCGCCGCGCCGGGGCCGGCAGCCAGCACCGCGGCGAGCGCGTGCCCTTGCGGTGCGAGCCGCCGGTGCCCGACCACGTAGACGCCGCGGTGGAGGCGGGTCAGGGAGCCGCGGGCGAGCCGCGCCTTCACCATCGCCGGCGTGACGCCGACGGCCTCGAGCTGCCGCCGCGCCACCACACCCCACTGCGAATTCGCCAGTTCGACGAGGTCCACGTCCGTATGAGGTGCGACGTTTGGTCGCTGGGCGACCGGAAGTCGCACCTCATGGGCGCGCTGGGAGTCGGGCGCGGCGGTCACCGGGCGAGGATGACCGCCGGGCGTGTTGCGGCGCTACGCGTCTTCGCGCAGCGCCGCGCTCAGCCTCTGACGGCGATCGAGGGCGGGGCGCCGTTCTTGAAGAGGGTCGCGATCAGGATCTCGATCTCGACCTTGCCGCGATTGGCGGCGTGGTGGATCGTGCCGGGCTTCTCGACGATCCAGTCGCCGGTGCGGATCTGGCCTCGCTGGCCGGCTCCGATCGTGCGCACGAGCTTGGCACCGGCGGCGGAGTCCGGGTCGCCGCGGCGGATCTCGACGGCGCCGCGGACGACCCAGTAGGTCAGCGTCCCTCGCGCGATCTGAGCGATCTGCGTCCCGGGGTGGCGGTGGAGCGCGAGCTCGGCGCCGGGCGCGACCGTCACGCGCGAGAGGCCGAGCGTCCGACCCTTCGCGCCGGCGGGGTCGCGGGTCTCCGCGAGGGCGGTGCGGACGACCGGCGCGGGCTCTGCGGTCGCGGCGCGCAGGGCGGTCGTCGCGACGGAGCCGCCGACGGCGGCCAGCGCCAGGGCGGCGATCAGCAGCAGGGTGGCGCGCACGCGGCGCGGGTGCAGGGTCACGACGGTCTCGTCCTCCGGATCGGGTCGGTCTCTTCCCGCGTCATCGGCAGGACGGTCCGGGAACTGGACCGGCCGCCCGATGCAGGAGGGGCGGCCGGCGCCGGATCGGCCAGCGCCGGCGGCTTGGGCGGCGCCCGTGTGGCGGCGACGAGTGGGACCGGAGCGGCGAGCGCGGACGCGCACCCGGTGGGAGGCGCACCGCCGGGCGCGGACGCGCGCCCGGTGGGAGGCGCACCGCCGGGCGCGATACGGTGGAGTGAGATGTCCGTCCATTTGCCCTCCGCTTCGATCGCCCGCCGCCTGCTCGCCGCGCTGCCCGCGGCGCTCGCAGTCCTGCTGCTGAGCGCGCCGGCCGCGCTGGCCGCCGCCGGCGGCGGCTCCTCCGGCTTCCGCGGCGGTGGCGGAGGAGGCGGCTTCGGGGGCGGCGGGAGCTTCGGCGGTGGCGGCGCCCGCGGGACGGGCGCCGGCGGCAGCCCGATCGTCGTGCTCGCGCTCGTCGGCGTCGTCGCGATCTTCTTCGTCGTCGCCGCGGTGATCGCGGGCATCAAGGTCGCCCGCTACAACCGCCGCCGCCGCGAGCACGAGCGCAGAGTCGAGCTGGCCGCCGCGGTCGCCGCCGACGACGATCCGGCCTTCGCGCCCGACGCCGTCCGCGAGAGCGCGGCCAACATGTTCATGGCCGCGCAGCACGCCTGGGACGCCCGCGACGACCGCGCGCTGGCGGAGCTGCTCGTCCCCGACCTGCTGGTCGAATGGCGCCGGCGGCTCGACGACTTCGCCCGCAAGGGCTGGCACAACCGCGTCGAGGTGCTGGAGCTGAGATCGATCGAGTACCTCGGCCTGACCAACCGCGAAGGGGAGAGGGACGACCGCGTCACCGTCCGCATCAGCGCCCGCCTGCGCGACTACGTCGTGATGCGCAACGGGATGATCCTGAAGCGCAACGAGGCCGGCTCCGACACGGTCGAGCTGACCGAGTTCTGGACGCTCGCCAAGCGGCACGACGGCAACGGCTGGATCATCGCCTCGATCGAGACCGACGCCGAGGGCCAGCACGTGCTCGACGCGGAGATCGTCGCCTCGCCGTGGAGCGACGAGCGGCGGATGGCCGACGCCTCGCTGCTCGAGGTCGCCGCGCTCGACAAGCTGCCGGAGGGCGTCAGCACCGCGGAGGTCGCCGACCTCGACTACGCCGGCGACGCGCGCACGGCCGCGCTCGACCTGTCGCTGGTCGACGGCCGCTGGGCGCCCGACGTGCTGGAAGCATCGGTCCGCCGCGCCGTCGCCGCGTGGGCCGAGGCAGTCGACGGCGCCGACGCCGACCTGCTCGACGTCGCGACGCCGCAGGCGGCCCGGGAGCTGCTGCACCCGGGCGACCCCTCCGGCCGCACGCGCCTCGTGATCCGCGGCCCGCAGGTCCGCCATCTGACGATCGCCGCGCTGAACCCGGCCGCCGAGCCGCCGGAGATGACGGTCGAGGTCGAGGTCGTCGGCCGCCGCTACGTCGAGGACCGCGACACCGCGGCGGTGCTCAGCGGCAGCAAGGAGCGCGCCGTCACCTCGACCGAGCGCTGGACGCTCGCCCTCGCCGGTCCCGACGACCGCCCGTGGCAGGTCGTCGACGCGGCCGCGGGATCGTTCACCGCCTGACCGAGCGGCTGACGCACCCTCAAACGGTGGTCGCCTCGTCGTTAAGGTGCTCCGCCATGCATCATCGAACGTCACGACGGACCGCTCGCGGCGCGCTCCTCGCGGCCGCGGCCCTGGTCGCTCTCGCCATGGGCGCGTCCGCCGCTTCGGCGAGCGACGGCACGCTGCGGCTGGGTCCGCAGCAGCCGATCGGCAAGAAGCCGGCGATCGTCGGCGGGACGGCGATCCCCGTCACGCAGGCGCCGTGGCAGGTCTACGTCCGCTCCGACCTCGACGGCGGCCGAACGTACGCCTGCGGCGGCTCGATCGTCGACGCGACCCACGTCGTCACCGCCGGCCACTGCGTCTACGACCCGACGACCGCGACGCGCGTCGGCACCGCCGCCCTGACGGTCGTCGCCGGCATCTCGAACGTCAACGCGCCCGAGTCGACGAGACAGGAGCGCGGCGTCGCCGCGATCCGCGTCCACCCCGGCTACCGCTACACGGCCGACAACGGCGGCGTCGCACCCGACGACGTCGCGGTGCTCGCGCTGTCGGCTCCGCTCGACCTCCGCGGACCGGCCGTGCGGGCGATCGCGCTGGTCGGGAGCGGCGCCTACCCGGCGCTGGGGACGGTCGCGACGATCACCGGCTTCGGCCGCCAGGCCGCCGGCGTCGCCCCCGACGGCGGGCTCTACGCCGTCGGCACGACGATCGGCGATCCGCTGCTCTGCGGCGGCGCCGACAACGCCGTCGTCGACTGCGTCGCCAGCCAGGTCGGCTCGGCCTGCGAGGGCGACAGCGGCGGCCCGCTGACGATCGCCGGCGCGCTCGCCGGCGTCGCCAGCTTCGTCACGACGACCGGTCCGACCGGCACGTGCGGGGTCGGTTCGTGGAACGGCTACACCAACCTCGCCGCGCCGGAGATCCGCGCGTTCGTGCTCGGCGACGACGACCCGCCGATCGCACCGCGCGGCGGCAGCGACGTGAGCGCCGTCGGCGTCTTCCAGGCCGGCGGCACGATGACCTGCTCGCCCGGCACCTGGAGCGGCGCGCCGACGTTCGCGTACACCTTCCTCGACACGCGCAACGGCGAGGTGCTGCAGAGCGGCCCAAGCGCCGCCTACGCATTCGGCGACGGCGACGTCGGCCGCACGGTCGCCTGCCAGCCGGCGGCGACCAACGCCGGCGGCACCGGCATCACCCGCACGGCGGCCTCGCCGGCGATCGCGGCGAGACCGTCGCAGCCGGCGCCGCAGCCGAGACCCGCGCCGCAGCCGAGCAGACCGGCCGCGCGCAGACCGGCGCTGCGCCTGTCGGTCAATGCCTCCGCGAAGCGCGCGCGGCCGGGCGCGACCGTCCGCCACGCGATCACGGTCGCCAACCGCGGGCGCGCGGCGGCGACGCGCGTCGTCGTCTGCTCGGCGCCCGGCCGCGGCCTCGCGTTCCGCAAGCTGCCGAGCGCGGCGACGAGATCGCGCGGCCGCGCCTGCTGGTCGCTGCGGACCGTCGGAGCCGGCGGCAGACGGACCGTCCGCGTGACGCTGCGGGTCGCCCGCTCGGCGCGGCCGGCCGTCGCGCGCAACGCCGTCTCGGTGCGCTCGGCGAACGCCGGTCGCAGAGCGGTCCGGGCCGGCGTGCGGGTGCTCGCGGTCCAGCGGGGCGTCCCGGTCAGGCTCCGCTGAGCAGGCGCCGGGACGGCGCGGCGGTCCCGGCCGGTGCGGCTGGAGCCTGGCCCGCCGGCGCGCCAGCCCGACCCGCCCGGATCGCATGGAAGGGGCGGATTAGGGTAGCCTAACTCGCCGTGTCGCCGCCGTCCCGCAGCGCCGGTCTGATCGCCGCCTCGCTGGCGCTCGCCGTCGCCGTCATGCTGAGCCTCGCGCTCGGCGCCAAGTCGATCCCGCTCGCGGACGTCGTGCACGATCTGTTCCAGAACGACGGCTCGCAGAACGCGACGATCGTCCACGAGTTGCGGATCCCGCGCACGCTGCTGGGGCTGGCGGTCGGGATCGCGCTCGGCCTCGCCGGCGCGCTGATGCAGGCGCTGACGCGCAACCCGCTCGCCGACCCCGGCCTGCTCGGCGTCAACGCCGGCGCCGCGGCGGCGGTCGTCGCCGCGGTCGGGATCTTCGGGATCAGCGGCCTCGCCGGCTACGTCTGGTTCGCGTTCCTCGGCGCCGGGCTGGCGGCGGTCGTCGTCTACCTGCTCGCCGCCGGCGGGAGCGGCGGCGCGACTCCGGTCCGCCTCGCGCTCGCCGGCACGGCCGTGACCGCGGCGCTGCTCGCGCTGACGCAGGCGATCACGCTGCTCGACAGAGAGGCGTTCGAGACCTGGCGGTTCTGGTGGGTCGGCTCGCTCGCCGGCCGCGACTCCGAGACGCTCGCCGGGGTCGCGCCGTTCCTGATCGCCGGCACCGTGCTGGCGCTGCTGCTCGCGCGCCCGCTCAACGCGCTCGCGCTCGGCGACGACGCCGGCCGCGCGCTCGGCGCCCACGTCCACCGCACGCGTCTGCTCGGCGGCGTCGCGATCACGCTGCTGTGCGGCGCGGCGACCGCCGCCGCCGGCCCGATCGCGTTCATCGGGCTGACGATCCCGCACATCGCGCGCGCGATCGTCGGCCCCGACCAACGCTGGGTGCTCGCGTACTCGGTCGTGCTCGCGCCGCTGCTGCTGCTCGTCGCCGACGTCGTCGGACGGCTGCTGGTGCGGCCCGGCGAGTTGCAGGTCGGGATCGTCTGCGCCTTCGTCGGCGCGCCGGTCTTCCTGATGCTGGTCCGCCGGCGGAGGATCGCGCAGCTCTGATGGCGCAGCTGCTCGCAGAGCCGCCGAGCCCGCCGGAGCCGCCGCGCGCGGTCCGCGTCGAGGTCCGCGGCCGCGTGCTGCGGACGCCGGGCGGCGCCGTCGCGGTGCGGGTCGACCCGCGCACCGTCGCCGTCTGCCTAGTGCTCGTCGCGCTGCTGCTGGCGCTGGCGGTCGTCGGCGTCGGCACCGGCGACTACCCGCTGTCGGCCGGCGAGGTGATCTCGACGCTGCTCGGCGGCGGCGACCAGTCGAGCGCGTTCATCGTCGAGACGCTGCGACTGCCGCGCGTGCTGTGCGCGCTGCTGGTCGGCGGGGCGCTCGGCCTCGCCGGCGCGATCTTCCAGACGATCACGCGCAACCCGCTCGGCAGCCCCGACGTCGTCGGCTTCACCTACGGCTCGGCGGCCGGCGCGGTCGCGGCGATCACGCTGCTCGGCGTCGACGGCCCCGGCGTCTCGGCCGGCGCGGTCGCCGGCGGCCTGGCGACGGCGGCGCTCGTGCTCGCGCTGGCGTGGCGCCACGGGATCCAGGGCTACCGGCTCGTGCTCGTCGGGATCGGCCTCGGGCTGCTGCTGCGGTCGCTGACCGACTACCTCCTGACGCGCGCCAGATACGAGGACGCGGTCAGCGCCGTGATCTGGATCACCGGCAGCCTCAACGGCCGCGGCTGGGAGCAGGTGCGGCCGCTCGCGCTCGCGCTCGCGCTGCTGATCCCGGCGGCGCTGCTGCTGGGCCGCACGCTGCGGACGCTGGAGCTCGGCGACGAGCTGGCGCGGGCGCTCGGCGCCCCGGTCGAGCGCGGCCGCGTCGCGCTGGTCGTCGTCGCCGTCGCGCTGACGGCCGTCGCGACCGCCGCCGCCGGCCCGATCGCCTTCGTCGCGCTCTCAGCGCCGCAGATCGCGCGGCGGCTGACGCGCGCCCCCGGCCCCAACCTCGTCGCCTCGATGCTGCTGGGCGCGGTCCTCCTGCAGGGCAGCGACCTCGCGGCGCAGCGGCTGTGGCCGGGGCGCGACCTGCCGGTCGGCGTCGTCACCGGCGTCGTCGGCGGGCTCTTCCTCTGCTGGCTGCTGGCCCGCGAATGGCGCGGGAGGCGCCGCACATGATGAGCAGCACGACCACAACCGCGGGCGACGCCCGCCTCTCGGGCCGCGACCTGCGGCTCGGCTACGACGAGCGGCTCGTCGTCGACGGCCTCGACGTGACGGTTCCGGACGGATCGTTCACCGTCGTCGTCGGCCCGAACGCCTGCGGCAAGTCGACGCTGCTGCGCGCGCTGGCGCGGATGCTGAAGCCGCGCGCCGGCACCGTCCTGCTCGACGGCGACGACATCCGCTCGCAGCCGGCGAAGGCGGTCGCGCGGCGGCTCGGCCTGCTGCCGCAGAGCCCGACCGCGCCCGACGCGATCACCGTCGCCGATCTCGTGGCGCGCGGCCGCTACCCGCATCAGCGGCTGCTGCGCCAGTGGGGCCCCGAGGACGAGCGCGCCGTCTCGGAGGCGCTCGCGGCGACCGGCACGACCGCGCTCGCCGAGCGGGCCGTCGACGAGCTGTCGGGCGGCCAGCGCCAGCGCGTCTGGCTGGCGATGGCGCTGGCGCAGGAGACGCCGCTGCTGCTGCTCGACGAGCCGACGACCTTCCTCGACATCGCCCATCAGATCGAGGTGCTCGACCTCTGCGCCGACCTGCGCGACCGCCATGGCCGCACGCTCGTCGCCGTGCTCCACGACCTCAACCACGCCTGCCGCTACGCGACCCACCTGATCGCGATGCGCGACGGCGCGATCGTCGCGGAGGGCGCGCCGGCCGAGGTCGTCGACGCGGCGCTGGTCGAGGCGGTCTTCGGCTTGCCGTGCCGCGTGATCGACGATCCCGAGACGGGGACGCCGCTGGTCGTGCCGGCCGCGCGCGCCCGGCGCGAGGGCTGAGCCGCAAGAGGAGGGTGACGACCGCGGCTCCGGGTGCGTCGGGGGGTGACGAGCACCGGAGCCGCGGGCGCCGTGACGCGCGTCGCGGCGGGAGTGCGCAGGTCGGTTGTCGAAGGGCCGAGCCGGGGGGAACGGCGGGCTCTCCTGACGCCTGCGGCGGAACCGCCGCGCCGACGAGCCGGATCCAGGGGAGCGGAACCGGCAGGTCGTTCGCGCGTATGGCTACAGAGGAGATCATGCCCCGTTCTCGCCCCTCGCAACAGTCCGATCAGTAGTCCGTCGCGGACTAGGGGGCCCCGCGGGGCATTCCGGCGCCCCGGGGCGGCACGCTGCCGCTTGCTTCCGTCGACCGCGTTCTCTAGCCTCGCTCGCACCGGTCACACCTCCGATGGGCGGAGCGGGACCAGGGGGAGGAGCAGCTTCAGGGGCATGAAGTCCAACGTCAAGTCGGCCGTGCTGAGCTTGGTGATCGAGCGCCCGACCGGCGGCGCCGACGTCTGCCGCCGCTTCGAGGACCGTTTCGAGGGACTGCTGGAATCGCGTCGCAACCACATCTACGACGCGCTCGCGCAGCTCGCCCGCGGCGGCCTCGTCGAGCGCATACCGCTCGAGGAGAGCGACGCCGACGACCGCGGCAGGCTGCTCGGCTTCCGCGCGACCGCGAAGGGCGCGCGCGCCTACCGCAGCTGGATACGGCAGCAGATCCCCGCTTCCAAGGAGGCTCGCCAGGAGGCGCTGGTGCGCATCGCCGCGACGCAGGCGCACGACGTCGACAACGCGCTGCGGCTGCTGGCCGAGTACGAGCGCGCGGTGCTCGACGTCGCCCGCCGCGCGCTGCCCGCGCCCGACGGCACCGTGATCGACGAGCTGCTCGCGGAGGAGCGCCAGGACGTCGCCGAGGCCGAGCTGCGCTGGATCCGGCGCGCCCGCGCGCGCCTGCGCGAGAGCGCCGGCCGCGCATGGGCCGCGGTCGAGCACTCGGCGTGAGCGACGATGAGCCTGCTCGTCCTCGACGGGGTCACGAAGCGGTTCGCGCGCGGCGGCAGGCGGCGGCGTGAGCGCCTCGCGCTGCACGACGCGTCGCTGGAGCTGCGCGCCGGCGAGCTCGTCTCGGTCTGGGGCCAGCGCCGCTCCGGCCGCACGACGCTGCTGCGCGTCGCCGGCGGCGTCGTGGCGCCGACCTGCGGCGCGGTCCGCTTCGACGGGCGCGACCTGCGCGAGCGGTCGATGCTCGGCGTTCCGGGCGGGATCGGCTACTGCCAGCGGGAGTTCTCCTCGGTGATCGGCGAGGCGGTCGTCGAGCACGTCGCCGCGCCGCTGCTCGGCGGGCGTCGAACGACGGCCGAGGCGGAGGCGGCCGCGTACCGTGCGCTGCGGCGCGTCGGCGCCACCGGCTGCGCCGAGCTGGAGCCGGACGAGCTCGACCACGGCGAGACGATCCGCGTCGCGATCGCGCGGGCGCTGGTGAGCGGGCCGCGCCTGCTGCTGATCGACGAGCCGGCGGTCGGGCTGGCGCCGACGGCGAGCGGCGCCGGCGCGCTGTACCGGCTGCTGGAGTCGCTCGCGCACGACGACGGGATCGCGGTGCTGACGACCGTCGACGAGGCGAGCGGCCTGTGCGGTGCCGACCGCGCGCTGACGATCGACGCCGGCGAGCTGCACGGCCAGCTGACGCCGCCGGCGCCGGTCGCGGCGGTCTTCGAGCTCGACGCGCGCCGCGCCCGTCCCTCCGCCTGACGCCCGTCGATGCTCGCGCTCGAAGCGGTCGTCAAGCACTTCGCCGAGGGCGACGAGGTCGTCCGCGCCGTCGACGGCGTCGAGCTGCGCGTCGCGGCCGGCGAGGTCGTCGCGCTGTACGGGCCGAGCGGCTCGGGGAAGTCGACGCTGCTGCAGCTGGCGGCCGCGCTGCTGCGGCCGGACGCCGGGCGGGTGACCTTCGAGGGCCGCGACCTCGCGCGCCTCTCCGGCGCCGCGGCCGCCGACTACCGGCGCGACGAGCTCGGCTTCATCATGCAGGAGTTCCATCTGATGAAGGGCGTGAGCGCGGTCGAGAACGCCGGCACGAAGCTGCTCGCGGCCTCCGTCGACCCGGCGGCCGCGCGCCGGCGGGCGACCGAGTGGCTCGACCGCGTCGGCCTTGGGCATCGCGTCTCGGCGCCGCCGGAGCGGCTGTCGGGCGGCGAGCGCCAGCGGGTCGCGATCGCACGGGCGCTGACCAACGAGCCGCGCCTGATCCTCGCCGACGAGCCGACCGGCAGCCTCGACAGCAGACGCGGCGAGGAGATCCTGCGGCTGCTGCGCGAGATCGCGCGCGACCGCGGCGCCGGCGTGCTGCTCGTCACCCACGACCCGCGCGCCGCCGAGGTCGCCGACCGCGTCGAGCGGCTGGTCGACGGCCGGCTGGCGGCCGGCGGCGGCGGGGAGGAGGCGCCAGCGGCGCGCGGCGGCGCGGTGGTCGGCGGCGCGGCCGGCGAGCCGGTCTCGCCGCCCGGCGCGACCGGGAGCTGACCGGTGCTGCCGCTGCGGACGCTGCTCTACTTCTACCGCCGCCGCCTGCGCGTCCACTGGATGCAGGAGCTGCTGGCGGCGGTCGGGATCGCGACCGGCGTCGCGCTCGTCTTCGGGGTCCAGGTCGCGAACACGAGCATCACCGGCTCCGCGCGCCAGATCGTCGAGGGCATCACCGGCGAGGCGACGCTCCAGCTCTCCGCGCGCGACACGACCGGGTTCGACCGGGAGGTGCTCGCGGCGGTGAAGGCCGCGCCCGGGGTGGAGCGGGCGGCCGGCGTGCTCGAGCAGCGCGCGACGGTCGCGTACGAGGGCCGCCGCATCTCGGTCGACCTCGTCGGGATCGACCGCGACCTGCCGCGGCTCGGCGGGACCGGCGCGCGCAGCTTCCAGCTCGGCGGGCTGCTGCTCCAGCGCGCGATCGCGCTGCCGGAGGCGGTCGGCGACGTGCTCGAGCTGCCGGCGCTCGCGACCGGCTCGCCCGCCGCGCACGTCGCGCTCGGCGTCCGCGGCCGGGCGCGCTCGATCGAGGTGGCGGCCGTGCTCGGGCGCGAGTCGATCGGCGGGCTGTCGGGCTCGACGCTGGCGGTCGTCTCGCTCCCGTACGCGCAGGACCTGGCGCGGCTGCCGGGGCGGCTGTCGCGCCTCTTCGTCGTCGCCGAGCCCGGGAGGGAGCAGCAGGCGCGCGCCTCGCTGGAGCGGATCGCCGCCGACCGGCTGACCGTCTCGTCGATCGACCACGAGACCCGCCTGCTGGAGCAGGCGACCGGGCCGATCGACCAGTCGACCGGGCTGTTCGCGGCGATCAGCGCCTTCGTCGGCGTGCTGTTCGTCTTCAACGCGATGCTGCTGACCGTCCCCGAGCGGCGCCGCTTCATCGCCGACCTGCGGATCCTTGGCTACCGCCCCGGCCAGATCGTCCAGATCCTGCTCTCGCAGGCGGCGGCGCTCGGGCTCGCGGCGTCGGCGGTCGGCGTCGTCGTCGGCTATCTGCTGTCGCGGACGGCGGCGCAGCACCCGCCGGGCTACCTCGCGCTCGCCTTCCCGATCGGGCTCGAGCCGGTGATCGAGCCGGCCGCGATCGTGCTCGCGCTGGTCGGCGGCGTCGCGGCCGCGTGCCTCGCGGCGGCCCAGCCGCTGCTCGACCTGCGCGCCGGCCGGGCCGTCGACGCCGTCTTCGGCGAGCACGGCGAGCCGGGGCACGCGATCAGCCGCCGGACCCGCGTCGCGATGGCGTACGCCGGCACGCTGCTGATCGCCGCGGCGACGGTCGTCGCGCTCGCTGCCCCGTCGCTGACGGTCGTCGGCGTCGGCCTGCTCGCGCTCGCCGTCGTGCTGTTCGTGCCGGCGGCCTTCACGGCCGTCCTGTGGCTGGCCGAGCGGGTCGCGCTGCGCGGGCGCTTCAACATGCTCCTGCTGGCCGTGCGGGCGCTGCGCGCGACGACCGTCCGCTCGCTCGCGCTGGCGGCGACCGGCGCGGTCGCCGTCTTCGGGACCGTCGCGATCGAAGGCGCCCACGACAACCTCCTCGACGGGCTCTACGAGGACTACGCCGAGTACGCCGGCACCGCCGACGTGTGGGTGTCGACGCCCGACGACGACCTCGCGCTGCAGCCGTTCGACGCCGACGGGATGGCGGCGCAGGTCGCGGGCGTCGACGGGGTGCGGGCAGTGCGCGAGTACCGCGGCGGGCTGCTCGACCTCGGCGATCGGCGCGTGTGGGTGATCGGCCGGCCGCCCGAGGACGCGATGCCGGTGCCGCGCAGCCAGATCGTCGACGGCGATCCCGACGCGGCGATGCGACGGCTGCGCGCGGGCGGCTGGATCACGGTCTCGCGCCAGCTCGCCGAGACGCAGGAGGCCGGCGTCGGCGACCTGTTCGCGCTGCCGACGCCGACCGGCACCGCGCGCTTCAGGATCGCCGCGACGACGACCAACCTTGGCTGGGGCGCCGGCGCCGTCGTGCTCAACGGCGACGACCACCGCGCGCGCTGGCCGCGCGAGTCGCCGACGGCGCTCGAGGTCGACGTCGAGCCCGGCGCCGACCCCGCCGCCGTCGCCGCGGCGATCGACACGGCGCTCGGTCCGGGGAGCGCGCTGCAGGTGCAGGCGACCGCCGACCGCATGGCGCACGCGAATGCGCTCGCACGCGACGGCCTGGCGCGCCTCTCGCAGATCGCGCTGCTGCTGCTGATCGCGGCGGTGCTCGCGATGGCGTCGGCGATGGGCGCGGGGATCTGGCAGCGCCGGGCGACCTTCGCGCAGCTGCGGATCGAGGGCTTCCGCGCCGCGAAGCTGTGGCGCGCGCTGCTGCTGGAGACCGGGATCGTGCTCGGCACCGGCTGCCTCACCGGCGCGCTGGCCGGCATCTACGGGCACTGGCTGGGGAACCGCTGGCTGGAGCTGACGACCGGCTATCCGGCGCCGTTCGACGTGACCGCGGGCCAGACGGTCCTCACCTGCGTGCTGGTCGCGGCGGCGGCGCTGGCCGTGAGCGCGGTGCCCGGCTACCTCGTCGCACGGACGCCGGCGCGGCTGGGGCTTGACGCGACGTGAGCGGCCGGCGCCCGCGCTACGTCGCGATCATCACCGACGGCAACGGCCGCTGGGCGCAGCGCCGCGGCCTGCCGGTGTGGGAGGGCCACCGGGCCGGCGCGGAGAACGTGCGCGAGCGGCTGCGCGACGCCGCCGAGCTCGGGATCGAGGAGCTGACGATCTACGCCTTCTCGACCGAGAACTGGTCGCGCTCGCCGGAGGAGGTCGCGAACCTGATGACGCTGATGCGCGTCTACGTCGAGCGCGAGACGCCGCGGCTGCACGCCGAGGGGGTCCGCATGCGGTTCATCGGCCGGCGCGCCGACCCGCTCCCGGCCGACGTGATCGCGGCGATGGAGTGGGCTGAGGAGCTGACCGCGGGCAACGACCGGCTGACCTTCTTCGTCCCGTTCAACTACGGCGGCCGCGCCGAGATCGTCGACGCCGCGCGCACCTTCACGGGCAGCAGCGAGGAGGAGTTCCGCCGCCACCTCTACGCGCCGGAGATGCACGACCCCGAGCTGCTGATCCGCACGAGCGGCGAGCAGCGGCTGTCGAACTACCTCCTGTGGCAGGCGGCCGGCGCACGGCTCGTCTTCCGTGACGAGCTGTGGCCCGACTTCGGCCGGGAGGCGTTCGAGGAGTCGCTGCGGACGGGATGAGCGCCGGTCATCCGCGCGCCCGCCGGCGCAGGCGCATCGTCGCGCGGATCGGGGCGACCAGCGGGCCGAGCCGCGCGACGACCGCGTCGGCGACCGGTGCCGCCCACGCCGTCTCGGCGCCGCGCGCGCTGACGTAGTACGCGCCGATGCCGTCGACGATCGCGCGATGGCGCCGGCCGCGGCGGAGTGCGCCGAGGCGGTCGGCGGCGTCGCCGGCGATCGCGGCGAGGCGGTCGGCGGCCTCGGCGCTCTCGGCGTAGCGGGCGATCGCGCTGACGTCGCCGCTGGCGGCGTCGCGGTCGCGGTCGACGAGGCTGTCGAGCAGCGAGCTGAGCGCGCACGCCGCCGGGAAGTAGGCGGCGTCGACGCGGTCGGCCTCAGCGCTCGTCGTGCGCGCGTCGGCGGCCGCCGCGAACAGCGCGTAGACGCCGACCGACGAGATGCCGCCGGCCGCCAGCTCCCACCAGCGGTAGCGCGGGTCGATGCCCTGCTCGGCCGCCCACGCCTCCAGCCGCGCGCCGCCGTCCAGCGGCGCCGCGTGCGTGTGGCTCTGCGCCTCGCCGCAGCGGGTGGCCGCGCGCAGCGCCGCGGCGCGGACCGGCTCGGCCGCCGGCAGCGCGTCGTAGGCGTGGCGGGCGGCGGCGACAAGTGTGGCGAGGTAGCCGCCGTCGTCGCGCCGCGGATGGAGCGCGTACCAGTCGTCCGGTCCGCTGTCTCCGAGCAGCACGGCGCGCAGCGACCGGTGCAGCCGCAGGTTGTTGGCGAGCGGGTCCGCGACCGGCTGCTCGCCGAGCGTGTCGAGGTAGTCGTACATCGCCTGGAAGGCGACGCACAGCCGCACGACCGCTCGCTGGCGGCGCGGCGGCGCCAGCAGCGCGAAGACCGTCGATCCCTCGACGTTCAGGCGCTCCTCGGCGAGCGTCGCGACCGCCTGCCGGCGCAGGACCGGGTCGGGCACCGCCGCGGCGGCTCGCCGCCAGGGGCGGATCTCGGCGTGGGCTTGGGGGAGGATCGTCAGCCAGTAGCGGACGAGGGCGGCGGCGACCGTCTGCGCATCGCGCAGCGGAGCACCGCCCGACGGGCGAGTGAGCTCCATCCCGCGACCGTTCCACACCGCCGATCGGCGTGCCTCCGATCGGCGGTGTCCGGCGCGGGCGGCGCCGCGCTGGCAGCGCGGCGGCGGGCGCGGGTCAGGCCTTCGCGACGGCGTCCGCGAGCTGGGGCACGAGTCTGCCGAGCGCCCACGGGACGCTCGTGACGGTGCCGGCGGCGAGGCCCATCGCGGTGTCCATGTCGTCGATCACGACGGCGCCGCCGCGTCTGACGACGTCGAGCTGCTGGTAGGTCGCCATTCTTCTCAGCGCGCCGGCCGAGGCGGCGTTGTAGGCGAGCACGATCAGCGTGTCGACCTCCATCACCTCGAATCGCTCCGGGCTGAGATAGGCGTAGAAGTCGTCGCCGACCATCTCGGCGATCGCGGCCGGCTGTCTCATCCCCAGCGACGTGACGAGGCGGCCGCGCGAGTCGGTGTCGGCGAAGACCGACATCTGCCCGTCGGCGACGGGCGTCACGACCATCGCCGTCTTGTCGGCGAACTCGGGGTGCGCTCTGCGCGCCTCGGCGTATCTCGCCTCCAGCGCGTCGACCAGCCTCTGCGCCTCCGCTCTCAGCCCGAGCGCGGCGCCGGTCTGGAGCGCCGCATCGGCCGGCGGAAGCCCGTAGGAGGGATAGCCGGCAGGCGTCGAGACGATCGGCGCGATCTGCGCCAGCCGGTCGCGGTCGGCTCTTCTGAGGTCGTGCGTGACGGAGACGATCAGGTCGGGGCGCAGCGCCGCGATCTCCTCGAACGGGACCTCCTCGCCGGTGAACAGCTTCGGTCTCGCGTCGCCGAGCGCGTCGAGCGACCACGGGCCGACGCCGCGCTTCCACTCCGGGATCCACTGGATCAGGCCGACCGGCACGACGCCGAGGGCCAGCATCGTGTCGTGGTCGTTGTAGCCGTAGCAGACGACCCGCTCGGGAGCCCGCTCGACCGTCGTGGTGCCGTATCTGTCCTTGACCGTGACCGGGAACGTCCCGGCCGAGGTGGCGCTGGTCCCGGCCGTGGTGCCGCTCCCGCCGCCGTCGTCGCTGCCGCAGGCGGCCAGCGCCGCGGCGGCCGCGGCGCCGGCGGCGCCGAGCAGGAAGGAGCGGCGGGTGGGCAGGGGACGGGTCATCGGGTCCATTCCTTGGTCTTGTCGTGCTTCCAGTAGCCGAGCACGTGGAGGTCGGCGCGCGGGATGCCGCGCTCGTCGCGCAGGTGGTCGCGCACCTGCCGCATCACGCCCGACTCGCCGGCGCCCCATGCGCGGCCGCGGCCGTCGGGCAGCGGGAGCGCCCGCACCGCGTCGGCGAGCGCGAGCGTCTCGCCGGCCGGCGCCCCGTCGCGGTGGACCCAGCGCAGGTCGAGCTTGCCGGCGCAGGAGATCGGCTGGCGCTCCTCGCCGTCGGCGACCTCGACGACCGCTATCGCGCGGTGGAAGGAGGGCAGCGTCTCGGCGATCGCGGCGAGCGCCGGCAGGCCGGTCTCGTCGGCGACCAGCAGCGTCCACGCGCAGCCGTCGTCGCCGGCGGCCCAGTGGGTGCGCGGGCCGGCGTAGCCGAGCCGGTCCCCGACGGTCGCGCGGGCCGCCCACGCGCTCGCGATCCCGTGGTCGCCGTGGACGACGAAGTCGACGTCGAGCGTGCCGGCGGCCGGATCGTGGCTGCGGACGGTGTAGTTGCGCGCGTGCGGCTCGGGCACGCCGGCGGGGAAGCGCCAGCCCTGCTCGGGCAGGACGACCTCGCCGTCGGCGTCGGGCCACAGCAGCGTGATGATCTCGCCGGGCTGCTCGACCGGGAAGTCGCAGAGGCCGGTGGCGGCGAGCGTGACGCGGACCATCCGGGGCGTCAGCGGCGTGACGGCGCGCACCTCGGCGACGCCGGTGCGCAGCGGAAAGGGGCGCGCGGCCGGCCGGCTGCGCGCGCGTGGCGCGGCATGAGAGGACAGGGCGAAACTCCTTCGCGACGAACTTAGGGCACCCTAACACACTGGGCCGGCCGCTTCGAGCGACCCGCGCCGGCCGCCCGTCGCGCGCGGCGCGCAAATCCGCGGGTCGCAGGGCGGAAGAGCGGGCCGCGGCGCCGGTGCGCTCAGGCGGCCGGACCTCACCGGGCGCGGACGGTGGCGCGTCGCAGCGCCGAGCCGGACCCGTCGAGCGGCCGGGCGCGGACCCGGAGGGCGATCGCCGGCCGTCTGCCGCCGCGCACGGCCCGCCGCAGCGCGCTCCGCGCTCGCGGGGTGAGGCGCACGAGCAGGCGCACCCGCTCGTCGCCGCGGGCGATCGCGCCTGCGCGGCGCAGCGCGATCCTCCGTCTGCCGAGGCGCAGCGTCGCGGTGGCCGTCAGGCGGCAGGCGACGGCGCAGCGCGCCCGCACGACGACGCCGCCGTTGCGCAGCACGCGCTGCCGCCGGACCTGCGCGACCCGCAGGTCGAGCGGTCTGGCGACCGGACCGGGGACGACCGTGCCGCCGCCTCCTCCGCCGCCGACCGGCGGCTCGGGGAGGCCGCCGCCCGGCGGAGCCGCCGGGGCGCAGGGGATCCGCAGGTCGTCCTCGACGAGCCGGAAGAGGCCGTCGCGGGTCGTCGCGTAGAGGCAGCCGCCGGCGTCCTCGCCGAACGACGTCAGCCCCGACACCGTCACGCCGGGCAGCTCGCGGTCGGTCGCCAGCGCGTCCTGCGGGACGGCGCTGCGCAGCGCGCGCTTGAAGTGGTCGCCGTAGACGAGGCGGCCGTAGAGCGACGGCAGCGACGGGTCGCGCACGACGTGGCCGGCGACGATCGAGCGCCAGCCGTCGGACTGGAACTTGTCGAGGATCGGCAGGACGCCGACGTCGCACGGCTGCGCGACGCTGCCCGCCATGAAGCTGCCCTCGCAGCGGTCCCAGCCGAAGTCGGCGGCGCGGCCGGCGCCGCCGCTCGCCGGCAGCCAGTCGATCTCCTCGGTCGTGCCCTGGCCGACGTCGCCGACGACGAGGTCGCCGGTCGCGCGGTCGAAGCTGAAGCGGAACGGGTTGCGCAGGCCCTGCGCCCAGACGAGCGCGGCGTTCCCGCCCTCGGCCGCGAACGGGTTGTCGGCCGGGACGGTGTAGGGGCCGACGACGCCGCCGCGCGGGTCGAGCCGCAGGATCTTCCCGAGCAGGCTCCTGCGGTCGCGGGCGTTCGCGCCTCTGGCACCGTCGCCGGGCGCGAGGTAGAGCATGCCGTCGCGTCCGAACTGGAGCTGGCCGCCGTTGTGGTTGTCGGCGCCGGGATGGGGGATCGTCAGGACCGTCCGCCGCGAGGCCGGGACGGCGGCGTCGCCGGTCGACGCGCGCAGCTCCGCGACGCGGTTGTCGCCCTGTCTGTCGGTGTAGTAGACGTAGAAGAGGCGGCTGGTCTGGAAGTCGGGCGGGAAGGCGATCGACAGCAGGCCCTCCTCGTAGCTCGCCTTGACGACGTCGGTCAGGTCGACGAAGACGCTCGTCGCGCCGCCGCGCACGACCTTGACGACGCCGCCCTGCTCGACGACGTACAGCCGCTCGCCGTCGCCCGGCGCGCCCGCGACGTGGACCGGCTGCGAGAAGCCGTCCGCGACGCGCTGCAGCCGCACCTCCGCGCTGGCCGCCGGCGCCGTCGCCAGCGCCGCGCACGACCATGCGGCCGCGACTGCCGCTGCTCCCCGAAGCCGTCTCATCGGCGCTGGATCTTGCCGTGCGGAGAGGACGCCAAACCGCGCCGGCGCGGGCGGCCCGCACCCGCCCGCACCCGCCCGCACCCGTCCGCGCCCGCCCGAGCTCGTATCCTGCGGCCCATGAGCCTCCACGGTGAGCACACGGTCGAGATCGCGGCGCCGATCGAGCGCGTCTGGGAGATCGCGGCAGACCTCGAGCGGGCGCCCGAGTGGCAGACCTCGCTCGTCTCCGTCGACGTGCTGGAGCGCGACGGCGACGGCCGTCCCGCGCTGGTCGAGACCGTCTCCGACGCGAAGGTCAAGACGGTCAAGGCGCGGCTGCGGTTCTCCTACGCGCCGCCGGGCCGGATCGACACGCGCCAGGAGAAGGGCGACCTGAAGGCGTTGACCGGGCACTGGACCTTCGCCGACATCGGCGGCGGGCGCACGCGCGCGACGTACGCGCTCGACGTCGACCCCGGCCGGATGCTGGGGATGCTGCTGCGCGGGCCGGCCGTCGACCGCGTCCGCCAGGTGCTGGTCGACGACGCGGCCGAGGAGCTGAAGGCGCGCGCCGAGCGCGGCTGAGCGGCCCGGCCGCCCGCGCGCGCCGAGTGCGAGCGGCCGCGCCGCCTACCCGAGCGCCACGCCGGCGGCGCGCGCGAAGCGGATCGCCAGCCGGCCGAAGGCGTCGCGCAGCTCGGCCGGCGCGAGCACCTCGAAGGGGACGCCGAGCGTCGCGACGCGGACGGCGATCCAGTCGAGCTCGTCGGCGCTGGTGCTGAAGTCGCAGCGGCCGTCGGGGCGGGGCTCGAACGAGCCCCAGATCGTCGGGAAGCGCTCGCGCATCTCCTCGGCCGTCGCGTCGAGGATGATCCGCGCCTGCCACCGCTGCTGCTCGGCGGCGAACCGCTTCGCGTCGGAGAAGCCGCGCGTCACGTAGGTCGCCGGGTCGCCGCCCGGCAGCTCGCGCGCGGCGAAGCGGGTGCCGGCGGGAGAGGGGCGCTCCATCCGGTCGAGACGGAAGCTGCGCCAGTCGCGCCGCTCGCAGTCCCACGCGACGAGGTACCAGCGGCGGCCGATGTTGACGAGGCTGTTGGGCTCGACGCGGCGGCGGCTGTCGGCGCCGTCGCGGCTGCGGTAGCCGAACCGAAGTCGCTCGCGATCGCGGCAGGCGGCGGCGATCACCGTCAGCGCCTCCGGGTCGACGGTCGGGCCGCTGGTCGGCGGCAGCGGCGCGGTCGCCGAGCGCAGCGCGTTGACGCGCCGGCGCAGGTGGGCGGGGAGGACCTGCTCGAGCTTCAGCAGCGCCCGCACGGAGGTCTCCTCGATCCCGGTCACCGACGCGCTCGCCGCGCCGCTGAGGCCGACGGCGATCGCGACCGTCTCGTCGTCGTCGAGCAGCAGCGGCGGCATCGCCGTGCCGGCGCGCAGCCGGTAGCCGCCGGAGGGGCCGGTCAGCGCGTCGACCGGGTAGCCGAGCTCGCGCAGCCGCTCGACGTCGCGGCGGATCGTGCGCCCGGAGACGCCGAGCCGGTCGGCCAGCTCCCGGCCCGACCAATCGCGCCGCGTCTGCAGCAGCGCGAGCAGCTTCAGCAGTCGTCCCGAGGTCTCGGTCATTGCTGACCTGCAAGATGTCAGGTATTGCGGTCGCGACCTGGCCTAAACCCTCCGTAGCCTGCTCCGCATGGCAACGAGAACCGAAGAGAAGGTGACCGAACGGGCCGCGCCGGGGCCCGTTTCCGCCGGGGAGGCGGCGATCAGCGTGCGCGGGCTGGTCAAGTCGTTCGGAGAGGTGCGCGCGGTCGACGGGGTCGACCTGGAGGTGCGGACCGGCACGGTCCTCGGTCTGCTCGGCCCCAACGGCGCCGGCAAGACGACGACGGTCCGCATGCTGACCACGCTGCTGAAGCCCGACGCCGGCGAGATCCGCGTCGTCGGCCTCGACGCGGTCAAGCAGGCGGCGGAGCTGCGCGAGCGGATCGGCCTCGCCGGCCAGTACGCGGCCGTTGACGAGAACCTGACCGGCTCCGAGAACCTGACGATGGTCGGGCGCCTGTACGGGATGAGCCGAGCGCAGGCGAAGCGGCGCGCGGCGGAGCTGCTGGCGCGCTTCGAGCTGACCGACGCGGCGAAGCGGCCGGCGAGAGGCTACTCCGGCGGCATGCGCCGCCGGCTCGACCTCGCGGCGGCGCTGGTCGCGCGGCCGCCGGTGCTGTTCCTCGACGAGCCGACGACCGGCCTGGACCCGCGCAGCCGCCTGTCGCTGTGGGAGACGATCGAGGACCTCGTCAGAGACGGGACGACCGTCCTGCTGACGACGCAGTACCTCGACGAGGCCGACCGCCTCGCCGACAAGATCGCGGTGATCGACCGCGGCACGGTGATCGCCGAGGGCACCTCCGACGAGCTGAAGGACCGCGTCGGCGGCGAGCGGCTCGAGGTGACGCTCGACGACCGCGAGCAGGCGGAGACGGCGATCGAGGCGCTCGCCCCGCTCGCCGACGAGCGGCCGGTCGTCGAGGCCGGCGTGGTGAAGCTGACGGTGCGCGAGCGGCGCGGCGTGATCGTCGATGCGGTCGACCGGCTGAAGGCCGTCGACGTCGGCGTCGACGACCTTGGCCTGCGCCGACCGACGCTCGACGACGTGTTCCTGACGCTGACCGGCCACGCGGCCGAGGGCGACGACCAGAACGGAGCGACGCGATGAGGCGGCTGGTGTCCGACACGATGGTGATCGCGGAGCGCAACCTCGTGCGCCTGCCGCGCTCGCCCGACCTGCTGCTCGCGTTCACCGTCCAGCCGGTGATGTTCGTGCTGCTGTTCGTCTACGTCTTCGGCGGCGCGATCAGCACGCCCGGCTACGACTACGTCGACTTCCTGATCCCGGGCATCATCGTCCAGAACATCGCCTTCGGCGGGTTCACGACGGCGCTCGGGCTCTCCGAGGACATGACGAAGGGCCTGATCGACCGCTTCCGCTCGCTGCCGATGGCGCGCGCCGCGGTGCTCGCCGGGCGGACGCTCGCCGACGTCGCGACCAACCTGCTGTCGTGCGCGGTGCTGCTGATCACCGGCCTGATCATCGGCTTCTCGTTCGACGCGAGCATCGGCGAGATCGTGCTCGGCTTCCTGCTCCTGCTGCTGTTCGGGTACGCCTTCTCGTGGATCTTCGCACTGCTGGGGCTGGGGGTCTCCTCGCCGGAGGCGGCCAACTCGCTCGGCTTCATCGCCGTCTTCCCGCTGACGTTCATCTCCTCGGCGTTCGTGCCGGCGGAGTCGATGCCGGCGGCGCTGGAGTGGTTCGCCGAGATCAACCCGTTCACGATCGTCGTCGACGCGATGCGCTCGCTGTGGCTCGGCGCGCCGGCCGGCAACAGCGTCTGGGGCGCGTTCGCGTGGGCGTTCGCGCTGATCGCGATCTTCGCCCCGCTGGCCGTCGCGCGCTACCGCCGCGCGGCCGGCAGAGCGTGAGCTGAGCGGAGCCGGCCGCCCCGCGGACCGCGGGGCGGCCGGTGTCCGTCTGAAAACACCGATGGGTCTGCATCTGGAAGTGCATTGACGATGCGGACTACGGTCGCGTTCATGAGATGTCGTCGCCCCGTCGCGCGCGCCGCTGCGATCTGCGCCGCCGCCCTCCTCGCCCTCTCCGCGAACGCCGCCGCGAAGGACTACGCCGGCACCGCGCTCAACATCATCCCGTCGGGCCAGTGGGGCAGCGCGGGAGCGCCGCCGGCCGCCAGCGAGCAGGCGGAGATGTACGACGGGCTCACGCCGCTGTTCGACCAGGTCGGCGCCGCCGACCTGAGGCGGTTCTTCAAGCCGCAGACCTTCGGGACCAGAGGCCAGTGCCCGTGCACGGTCGAGAGAGTGCCGCGCAGAGGCGTGAGAATCGTGCGCGACAGATACAACGTCCCGCACATCACCGGGCGAAACCGGCTCGACCTCGACTGGGCGGCCGGCTGGGTGCTGGCGACCGACCGCGCGCTGCTGATGAGCCTCGGCCGCTACCCGGCCCGCTTCGCCGCGCTCGACGCGCCCGGCGTCGACGCCTTCAGCCTCGTCACGAGCCTCTCCAGCGTGCAGGTGACCGCGCAGGCCGACCGCATCATCGAGCGCGAGCAGACGCGGGCGCTGAGGGCGCGCGGCAGAGAGGGCCGCGCGCTGCTGCGCGACATCGACGAGTACGTCAAGGGGATCAACGCCCGCCTGCGGCACGACGGCTCGACGCAGGCGCCGTGGAGACGGGTCGACGTCTACGCGATCAACGCGCTCGCCGGCCAGATCTTCGGCCAGGGCGGGGGAGACGAGACACGTCGCTCGATGCTGCTCGACGGGCTGACGAGAAAGCTCGGCGCCGCCGCCGGCAGACGGGTCTTCGACGACCTCTCCCAGCGCGTCGACGACGACACGTCGGTGACGATCGGCAAGCGCTTCCCGTACGGCGCGGTGCCGAAACGGGCGCCGGGCAGCGCCGTCGTCGACAACGGCTCGATGAGCCCGACCGCGCTCGCCGCGACCGCCAACGCGACGGTCGCCCACAGAGACATGTCGAACTTCCTGATCGTCTCGGGCAGACGCTCGACCAACGGCCACCCGCTGTTCGTCGCCGGCCCCCAGATCGGCTACTTCTATCCCGGCCTGACGCTCGAGATGGATTTGAGAGCGCCGGGGATCCAGGCCCGCGGCGCGGCGATGCCGGGCGGCGCCGGCAACCTCCTGATCGGCCGCGGCCCGGACTTCGCCTGGTCGCTCACCTCGGCGGGCTCGGACACCAACGACCAGTTCGTCGAGACGCTCTGCGGCGGCTCGGACGCCAAGTACCTCTACAGGGGCAGATGCCGCCGGATGGGCTTCGTCGACGCCGGCACGATCGTCGGCAGAGGCGCCGTCAAGTACCGCACGACCGTCCACGGCCCGGTGCTCGGCTACGCGACGGTGAAGGGGCGACGGGTCGCGATCTCCTTCCAGCGCTCCAGCCGCGGCAAGGACATCCTCTGGCAGCTCGCCTTCAAGCGCTTCACCGACGGCCGCGTGACCGGCGTCAGATCGTTCTTCGCCGCCGCCGCGACCTCGCCGTTCACCTTCAACGTCGGCTACGCCGACGACCGCGACATCGCGATGTACTCGACCGGCCTGCTGCCGATCCGCGACAGACGGACCGACCCACGCCTGCCGACGATCGGCACCGGCAGATACGAGTGGAAGGGCTGGCTGCCGGCCAGAGCCCACCCGCAGGTCGTCAACCCGCGCTCCGGCCAGCTCGTCAACTGGAACAACAAGCCGGCCGCCGGCTTCCCGTCGGCCGACGACAACTGGTCGCAGGGCTCGACCCAGCGCAACCAGATGCTGGAGGCCGGCCTGAAGCAGAGATCGAAGCACGACCTCGCCTCCGTCACCGCGGCGATGAACGCGGCGGCGACCCAGGACCTGCGCGTCCAGGGCACGCTGCTCGACGGGATCGGCGCCGTGCTCGCCGGCTCGCCGGCGCCGAGCGCCCGCTCCCAGCAGCTGCTCGACCTGCTCGTGAGATGGCGCGCCGCAGGCGCCAGCCGGCTCGACCGCGACCTCGACGGGCTGATCGACGCCGGCCCGGCCGCGGCGATCGTCGACGAGCTCTACCCGCGGATCGCCGACAAGGTCTTCGAGTCGCTGCTCGGCGCCGACCTGACCGCCCAGCTGACGTCGCTGACCGGCCGCACGAACGGGCCGGCCAGCGGCTTCACCGGCGGTCGCATCAACTACCTCGACAAGGACCTGCGGGCGCTGACCGGCACGAGATTCCGCTCGCCGTTGGGCACGCGCTTCTGCGGATCGGGCGACCTGGCGGCCTGTCGCGCGTCGATCTGGCAGGCGTTCGAGGAGGCCGGCGCGGCGCTCGCCGCGGCGAGAGGCTCCGAGGACCCGGCGCAGTGGACCTCCGACGCGACGCGCGAGCGGATCAGATTCGCCCCAGGCCTGCTGCCGACGACGATCCGCTACACCAACCGCCCGAGCGGCATCCAGCAGGTGATCACCTTCACCGGCCACCGCAGGATCCGCAGGTAGCCCGACGGGGTCGGCGGGCGCTCGGGTGCCTGCCGGCACGGCCTTCCCGCCGCGCGCTGCCGCGGTGACGGATCACGGCCGCGGCGCTTCGGCGCCGCGGCGCTCGCACGTGGTCGGTCGTGTGACCGATCTCGCTCTTTGGCGCCGTCGCGCTCACATCTGCTTGACATCTCGGTCTAGATGTCTATACAAATGCGGACGTTGTCTAGACCTTTGGTGATGGCTTCCGTTCCCGCACACCAGCAGATCCGCGACGAGCTGATCGCAGAGATCGAGTCCGGCGCCCTTGGGCCCGGAGCGAGACTGCCCGGCGAGATCGCGCTCGCCAAGCGCTTCGGCGTCACGCGCATGACGCTGCGCCAGGCGCTCGCCGCGATGGTCAACGACGGGATGCTCGTCCGCCGTCAAGGCGTCGGCACGTTCGTCGCCCAGGACGCCGCGAGGCGCCGCAACATGACGCGCCTCACGGGCTTCCGCGAGGACATGCGCAACGAGGGGCGCCCGGTCGAGACGCGCATGCTCGCGCAGGAGATCCGGCCGGCGACCGCCGAGGTCGCCACCCCGCTCGGACTCGAGGAGGGGGCGCACGTGACGCTCGTCGAGCGGCTGCGGCTCGTCGGCGGGGAGCCGGTCGTGATCCAGCGCTCGTGGATCCCCTACGAGCGCTGTCCCGAGCTGTGGCGCGAGCCGCTCGTCGAGGGATCGCTGTACGCGACGCTCCAGACCCGCTGGGCCGTCGAGCTGCGGCGGGCGGACCAGTCCTTCAGCGCCGTGGAGGCGAGCAGCGAGCAGGCCGCCCTGCTCGACGTCGCGCCCGGCGCGCCACTGCTGCAGGTCGAGCGGCTCACGCTCGACGACGCCAACGTGCCCGTCGAGGTCGCGCAGAGCTGGATGCGGCCCGGGTTCGGCATCACCACGCACATCGAACGATGAATGGAGTTCCCCTGTCCACCAAGACCCTGACCGGCGGCGAGCTCGTCGTGGAGACCCTTGCCGCGCTCGGCGTCGAGGCCGTGTTTGGCGTGCCGGGAGGCCAGACGCTCGCGATCACCGACGCGATCCTCGACCGCTCGGACATGCGCTTCGTGACCGCACGCCACGAGGGCGCCGCGGCGTGCATGGCCGACGCCGTCGGTCGCATGACCGGCAGACCGGGCGTCTGCATCGCCACCACCGGCCCCGGCGCCACGAATCTGCTGACCGGCGTCGGCGGCGCGTTCCGGGACTCCAGCCCGGTCCTCGTGCTGACGTGCAACAACCGCCTGCCGGATCTCGGCCGCGATGACGCCCAGAACGCCGACCACGTCGCGATCTTCCAGTCGCTGGTCAAGTGGGCCAAGCTCGTCTCCCACCCCAACACGATCGTGCAGATCGTGCAGGAGGCGTTCCTCAAGGCGACGACCGGGAACCCGGGCCCCGTGCTGATCGACTTCGCCCGCGACGTGATCGAGGCGGAGCTGGACCCGTCGATGCTCGACGCGGTCGCTCCGACGGCCGCGATGACCGCGCTCGAGCGCGAGCGCAGCGCCGGCGACCCGGCACGCGTGCGGCTCGCCGCCGAGCAGCTCGCGGCCGCCGAGCGCCCCGTCATCTGGCTCGGCAACGGCGCCAAGCTGTCGGGCGCCGGCGAGGCCGCGCTGCAGCTCGCCGAGCAGCTCGACGCGCCGGTCATCACGACCTTCAACGGGATGGGCGTCGTCCCGACCACGCACCCCAACGTCTACGGCGCGCTGACGCGCATGGGCACCGAGCTCTCCTCGCGCGCGCTGGCCGGCGCCGACCTGCTGCTGGCCGTCGGCAACTCGATGAACGCGATCTCAACCGGCCGCTGGTCGATGCAGCTGCCGGAGCGGATCCTCCAGGTCGACGTCGACGCCTTCACCGTCGGCCGCTACTACGGTCCGCGCACGACGAGCGTGCTCGGCGACGCGCGCGCGGTGCTCGAGCAGCTGACCGCGGCGACCACCGGCGCCCCCGGCGACGCGGCCGCCAAGCGCAAGGCGCGCCTGGCCGAGCTCGCCGCGGCGCGCGCCGACTGGCTGGAGCGCACCGCCACCACCGCCACGGCGCAGCCGAACACCGTCGGCCCCGACGCGATCATGCGCGTCGTCCGCGAGGCGGTCCCGGACGAGACGGTCGCCGTCTTCGACGCCGGCAACCCGGGCGTCTGGTCGTACCTGTGGCCGATCCGCGCGGTCGACACGTACCTCAAGCCGGTCGGCTTCGGCAACATGGGCTTCGCCGTCCCGGCCGCCGTCGGCGCCTCGACCGTCGCGCCCGAGACGCCGATCGTCGCCTTCGTCGGCGACGGCTCGCTCGGCATGAGCCTCGGCGAGCTGGAGACGCTCGCGCGCGAGCAGACCAACGCCGTGATCGTCGTGATGAACGACAGCGGCTACGGCAACATCCGCCAGGAGCAGGTCGTCCACTACGGCGACACGCGCACGATCGGCGTCGACTTCGGCGACGTCGACTACGCGGCCGTGGCGCGCGCCTGCGGGGTCGACGCGGTCCGCGTCACCGACGAGCAGGCGCTCGCCGACGCCGTCCGCGCGGCGATCGCCAAGCCCGGCCCGTACGTCGTCGAGGTCGTCCAGGACCCCGAGATCAACGCCTGGACCTACCCGCTGTTCAAGTCCTACGAGCTGGAGGACTAGGACGATGCCGGGGCCCCTCGACGGGATTCGCGTGCTCGACCTCTCCCGCTTCATCGCGGGCCCGTTCTGCGCGCAGATGCTCGGCGACATGGGCGCCGACGTGATCAAGGTCGAGCGCCCCAGCGGCGAGGACGCACGCCACCACGCGCCGTTCTACAAGGGCGAGAGCGTCTACACGATGGTCTTCAACCGCAACAAGCGCGGGGTGACGCTGAGCACGCGCCACCCGCGGGCGCAGCGCCTCCTCGAGGGGCTCGTGAAGTCCTCCGACGTGCTGGTGGAGAACTTCCGTCCCGGCACGCTGGAGGCGATGGGCTTCGGCTACGAGCGGCTGCGCGAGCTCAACCCGCGGCTGGTGATCACCTCGATCTCCGGCTTCGGGCAGACCGGGCCGCTCGCCGAGCGGGCCCTCTTCGACGCGATCGCGCAGGCGACGTCGGGCCTGATGTCGATGACCGGCGCGGCGGGCAACCCGACGTTGACCGGCACCTACGTCGCCGACTACATCGCGGGGCTGCACGGCGTGATCGGCACGCTGCTCGCGCTCCAGCACCGCGAGCGCACCGGCGAGGGCCAGGTCGTCGACGTCGGCTCGCTCGACGCGCTCTTCTCGTGCCTGGGCACCGCGCCCTCGGCGCAGGCGATGCTCGGCGAGATCCCGACCCGCACCGCCAGCTCGCGCGACGTGCTGACCGGCCCGGCGAACGTCTTCGCCGCCCGCGACGGGCACATCTACCTGCACGCCGGCACCAACCCGCTGTTCCCGCGCCTCTGCGAGGTGATGGGACGGCCCGAGCTGGCCGCCGACGAGCGCTTCAGAGACGTGCCCAGCCGGATGGCCAACATCGACGCGATCGAGGCCGAGGTGAGCGCGTGGCTGGCGGAGCGCACCGTCGAGGAGGCGGGCGAGGAGCTGACGCGCGTCGGCATCCCATGGGGCAGAGTGGCGACGATCGAGGAGGTCGTCGCCTCGCCGCAGATCGCCGCGCGCGAGATGCTCGTCGAGGTCGAGCACCCGACGCTCGGGCCGCTGACCGTGCCCGGCATCCCGGTCAAGCTCAGCGACAGCCCCGGCACGGTGCGCAAGGCGCCGCCGCTGGTCGGCGAGGACACCGACGAGGTCTACCGCGAGCTGCTGGGCCTCGACGACGCCGAGCTGGCGCGGCTGCGCGAGGACGGCGCGATATGAGCCTGCCGGTCTCGCTCGAGGCGCTCGCGCTGCCCAGACGAGGCGTCATGTACGACCTCAGCTCGGGCTGGTGGCCCGGCATGCCGCTCGCCGAGGGGCACCCGCCGTTCCAGGTGCTGACCTACCGCTCGCCGGCCGGTCAGCGCAACCAGGGAGACGTCTCGTTCCTGCAGGACAACCCGCTCAACTTCGGGTGGGTCTCCGAGCTGCTGATGTGCACGATGCACACCGGCACGCACATCGACGCGCTCGCGCACACCACCTGCGGCCCGGACGCCGCCTGGCACGGAGGCCACAGCTCGCACACCGAGCTGGGCGACTTCGGGCCGATGAGCAAGGACGCGTCCGAGCTGCCGCCGATGGTCGCGCGGGGCGTCTCGCTGGACATCCCCGGCGCGCTGGGCGTCGAGCAGCTCGAGTCCGGCCAGCCGGTCGGCGTCGAGCAGCTGGAGGCCGCCTGCGCGCGCCAGCGGGTCGAGATCCGCAGGGGCGACGTCGCCCTGATCCGGACCGGCACGATGCTGCACTGGCCCGACGTCGAGCGGATGCCGGTCGGCGCCGGCCTCGATCACGACGGCGCCCTCTGGCTCGCCGAGCGCGGGATCGCCGCCGTCGGCGGCGACACGGCCGTCGTGGAGGCGCAGCCCTCCGGCCGCCGGGGCGACCCCCAGCCCGTCCATCGCGCGTTGATCTTCGAGCGCGGCATCCCGATCGTCGAGTGGGTGAGCCAAGAGGAGCTCGCGCGCGACGGGGTGTCCGAGTTCCTGTTCGTCTGTCTGCCCTTGAGCATCAAGGGCGCCACTGGCTCGCTGGTCCGGCCTCTGGCCATCGCCTAGCGGCGAGCCGTACCCCCGGAGGAGGGAGAGAAGTGCGAAGCAATTCCGTTCATTCGGCCGCTCGTCGGCTCGGCGGCGTCGTCGCCACCGCGACGACGATCGCCCTGCTGGCCGCCGGCTGCGGCTCGTCGGACGACGACGGCGCCAGCACGACGCCGGCCGGCAGCGGCGGCGGCGCGACGTCGGCCGGCCTCGACGAGGCCCGCACCCCGACGCCGAACGCCTACGAGGGCCCGACCGACCCGGTCAGAAAGCCGGCGAGGCTGACGATCGGCATCGTCACCTGCTCGTCGCAGCTGTCGGGCTGCGTGTCGGCCGCCGACGGCATCGAGGAGGCCGCCAGAGCGGCCGGCTTCACCCCGCGCATGTACGACGGCGGCGGCACGCCGCAGAAGCAGAACGCGGCGATCCTCGACGCGATCTCGGCCGGCGCCGACGTCGTCGCCACGACCGCGATCGACCCCAACCTCGTGCAGCAGGGGCTGCGCGCCGCCAGAAGAGCCGGCGTGCTCGTCGTCTCGGGCTCCAACGGCATCGACTCCCCGAACCCGGTGAGAGAGCCGGAGGCCGGCAAGCTCGGCTACGCCTTCGACGTCGCGCCCGACTACGCCGAGCTGGGCCGCAAGGCGGCCGCGTGGATCATCGGCGACTCCGACGGCAAGGCCAACGTCGGCCTCTTCTCCGACCGCCAGTTCCCGTCGGTGATCGCCTTCGAGGAGGGCCTGCTGGAGGGCCTCGAGCAGTGCGGCGACTGCACGGTCTCCGAGCCGCAGACCTTCAACGGCACGCAGGTCGGCACGACGCTCGGCAACCAGACGACCGGCTTCCTGCGCTCCAACCCCGACGTCGACTACGTCTTCTCGCCCTACGACCCGGCGGCGGCCGCGCAGGTCACCGCGATCGCGCAGGCGGGGATGGCCAACAGAGTCAAGATCGTCGGCGTCCTCGGCTCCCAGCAGAACCTCGAGTTCATCCGCCAGGGCCAGGTGCAGGCCGCCGACGCCGCCTACGACAACCGCTACATGGGCTACATGGTCGTCGACGGCATCATCCGGACGCTCGCGAGAGCACCGCTGTTCAGACCACACGGCGGCAACCTGCCGGGGGTCATCCTCGACGAGACCAACCTGCCCGAGGCCGGCAGAGACTGGACGGCCGACTTCGACTACGTGTCGGAGTTCACCTCCCTCTGGAGAGGCTGACGGACCATGCCGGTCGCCGTCCAGGGCATTCGCAAGGCGTTCCCGGGCACGCTGGCGCTCGACGGCGTCGACCTGACGGTCGGCGCCGGCGAGGTGCACGCGCTGCTGGGCGCCAACGGGAGCGGCAAGTCGACGCTCGTCAAGACGCTGACGGGCGTCTACCAGCCGGACGCGGGCACGATCGACGTCGGCGACCGGCAGCTGCGCGCGATCGGCTCGCCGACCGAGGCCGGCGAGCTCGGCATCGCGGTCGTCCACCAGGAGTCGCCGCTGGTCGACATGCTGACCGTCAGCGAGTGCGTCGCGCTCTTCCGCGGCTATCCGACGACGGGCGGCCGCGTGCGCTGGAAGCAGCTGCACTGCGAGACGGCGCAGCTGCTGGAGCGCTTCGACGTGCGCGTCGACCCGCGCGCGCTGGCCGGCCTGCTGTCGCCGGCCGAGCGCGCGCTCGTGACGCTCGCGATCGCGCTCGACCGCGTCAGCGCCGGCCTCCAGCTGCTCGTGCTCGACGAGGTCACCGCCGCGCTTCCCGAAGACCAGGCGCAGACCTACCTCGAGCGCGTCGGCGAGCTCGCGCGGGCCGGCACGCCGGTGCTGACCGTCACCCACCGGCTCGGCGAGCTGCACGGGCTGGCGACGCACGTGACGGTGCTGCGCGACGGCCGCGTCGTCCACCAGGATCGCGCCGGCGCGGTCGACGACGAGGCGCTCGTGCGGCTGATGGTCGGCGGCGATCCGGCGGCCGCGGCGCAGGCCGCGCCGGCCGGGAAGGCGGGCGACGGAGCCGGGGAGGCCGGCGCGACCGACGTCCCGACCGCGACGGCCGCCGGGGTCCCGACCGCGACGGCCGCCGGCGGCGCGCGCCCGGCGGCCGGCGAGGGGGCGCGGCTGTGGACCGGCCGGCGCGGGCGCGGCGGCGAGCGGGTGCTCGCCGTGCGCGCGCTCGCCGGCGAGGTCGTGCGCGACGCCAGCTTCGAGCTGCGCGCCGGCGAGATCGTCGGCGTCGGCGGCCTCGCGGAGGCCGGCGTCGCCGAGCTGCCGCAGCTGCTGTCGGGCGCCGCGCGGCGCACCGGCGGCTCGATCGAGGTCGACGGGCGGCCGCTGCCGCCCGGCCCCGACCCGCGCGCGGCGATCGACGCCGGGCTGGCGCTGCTGCCGGCCGACCGGCTGCGCTCGGGCGGCGTCGCCTCGCTGCCGGTGCGCGAGAACGTCGTGCTGCCCGACGCCGGCCGCTACTGGCACCGCCGCCGCGCCGAGCGCACCGCCCTGCGGCACGTGATCGAGGACCTCGACGTGCGCCCGCCGTCGGCCGACGCGCTGTTCGGCGCGCTCTCGGGCGGCAACCAGCAGAAGATCCTGCTGGCCAAGTGGCTGCTCGTCGGTCCGTCGGTGCTCGTGCTCGACGACCCGACCCAGGGCGTCGACCCCGGGGCGCGCGCGACGATCTTCTCCCTCCTGCGCGCCGCCGCCGCGGAGGGCCTCGCAGTCCTGCTGTTCTCGACCGAGCTGGAGCAGCTCGTCTCGATGTGCTCGCGCGTCCTCGTCCTGCGGGACGGGACGGTCGCCAAGCAGCTGTCGGGCGACGAGCTGACCCGCGAAACCGTCTCGAAGTGGTGCTACGCATGAACTCAACGAAGAGCCACGCCCCCGCCGCCGCGGGCGACGCCCCGGCGGCTGCGGCGCCCGCGGCCCTCGGCGCGCGCCGGGCGCCGTCGCCGCGCTCGATCGCGACGACGATCTTCAGCAGATACGCGACCGTGCTGCTGCTGATCGTGCTGATCGTCGTCTTCAGCCTGGCGACCGACAAGTTCCTCACGACGCAGAACTGGCAGAACCTGATCGTCACCCAGGCGGTCGTCGCCTGCCTGGCGCTGGCGGCGATCCTGCCGCTGGTGGCGGGCGAGTTCGACCTCTCGCTCGGCTACCTCGTCGGCGCGCTGGCGATGCTCGGCGCCTACCTCGCCAAGCACGGAGCCGGCATCGTGGCGATCGTCGCCGCGATGCTCGCCGCCGGTCTGCTGATGGGCCTCTTCAACGGCATGCTGACCGTCTGGTTCAAGATCAGCTCGTTCATCGCGACGCTCGGCGTCGGCATCCTGCTGTCGGGCGTGACGCTCGGCCTCTCCGACGGCGAGGTGCTGTTCTCCGGCATCCCGACGACCCTGACCGACCTTGGCTCCGGCTCGTTCCTCGGCATCGGCACGACCGTCTGGCTGGCGCTGCTGCTCGCCGCGATCCTGCTGTACGTGCTCGAGCACACGCCGTTCGGCCGCCGCCTCTACGCGGTCGGCGGCTCCGAGCGCGTCGCCTTCCTCGCCGGCGTGCGGACCGGGCGCGTGAAGATGATCGCCTTCGGCGGCGCCGGCCTGCTCGTCGCCGTCGGCGCGATCTTCTCGCTCGCCCAGAGCGGCGCGGCCAACCCCGGCTTCGGCGCCGACCTGCTGCTGCCCGCCTACGCGGCCGCCTTCCTCGGCGTCACGACCTACCGCCCGGGCTACTACAACGTGCCCGGCACGATCGTCGCGATCATCCTGCTGGCGGTCGGCTTCAACGGCCTCAACCTGCTCGGCGCGCCCTTCTGGGTCCAGCCGATCTTCAACGGCGCGGTCCTGCTGATCGCGGTCATCACGGCGCGCGCAGAGTCGCGCGCGGTCAAGGTCGGGTAGACGTGGCCGGCACGACCTCGATCGACGCGATCGCCGCGGCGTTCGCCGGCAGCCGCCTCGTCGACCTGACGCGGCGGCTGGAGCCGGGGATCCCGTCGTATCCGACCCATCCCAAGTACCACCAGATGCCGTGGCCGGCGATGGGCGACCCGGCCGAGATGAATCAGCTCGTGCTCGGCGAGCACACCGGCACCCACGTCGACGCGCCCTCGCACTTCGTCGCCGAGGGCGACCCGGCCCGGCGCCACATCGACGAGCTCGCGCTGGAGGGCTTCATGGGCCGCGCGGTGACGATGCGCTTCGGTCCATTCAAGCCGACCGACGCGATGGTCACGCGCGCCGAGATCGAGGCGTGGGAGGCCGAGCACGTCGCGGTCCGCGCCGGCGACATCGTGCTCGTCGACTTCCAGTGGGAGGGGCGCTGGCGGCGCGTGCCGGAGGGCTTCGACTTCCTCGACCGCTGGCCGGGCCTCTCACGCGACGCCGCCGAGCTGCTGCGCGACCGCGGCGTCAAGGCCGTCGGGACCGATTGCGTCAGCCTCGATCCGGGCAACGGCGGGGAAGGCCTCGCCGCGCACTACACGCTGCTGGCGGCGGGCGTCCTGATCATGGAGAACGTCGCCAACATGGCGCAGCTGCCCGACGAGAGCTACCTGATCGCGCTGCCGCTGCCGATCGCCAACGGCACCGGCTCGCCGGTGCGGGCCGTGGCGCTGGTGCCGGACGCCTCGTGAGCGGTCCGGTGGGGGCGGGCGCCGCAACGCCCGCCGTGATCGCCGTCGACGCCGGCAGCTCGCGGCTGCGGGTCTCGCTCGTCGCGCTGGAGGACGGCGCCGTGCTCGCCTCCGAGGCGGTGCCGACGCGCTCGGCCGACGGGGAGCTCGACGCCGACGCCGCCTGGCGCGACCTGGTCGGCCTGCTCGGCGTGCTCGACCGCGCCGGCGCCGACGTGCAGGCGCTCGGCGTCGCCGCCCAGCTCGGCACCGTGCTCGTCGACGAGCGCGGCGTGCCGGTGCGCCCGGCGATGCTGTGGGGCGACGTGCGCGCCGTGGCGGAGGCGCGGGAGCTGGAGGAGCTGCTCGACGACGAGCTGCGCGCCGCGATCGGCCGCCGGCCGACCGCCGAGCTGCCCGTCGCCAAGCTGCGGCGCCTCGCCGTGCGCGAGCCGGAGGCGCTGGCGCGGGCGCGCTGGGCGCTCTCGTTCAAGGACGCGCTCGTCCACCGGCTCACCGGCCGGGCGGTCTCCGACGCGGCGCACGCCTCCTACAGCGGCCTCTTCGACGTGCGGGCGCGCGCGTGGGCGCCGGCGGTCGCCGCGGCGGCCGGGGTCGACCCGGCGCTGCTGCCCCCGACCGCGCCCGGCGCGGCCGTCGCCGGCGGCCTCGACGCCGAGGTCGCGCGCGCGACCGGCCTCGCTGCCGGGCTGCCGGTCGCCGTCGGCGGTCCGGACGGGACGCTCGGCGCGCTCGGGGCCGGCGCCGCGCGCGCCGGCGTGACCGTCGACGTCGCCGGCACGACCGACGTGCTGCTGCACACGCTCGACCGCCCGCTCGCCGACCCGGCGCGCGCGGTCGTGCTCAACGCGCACGTCGTCGAGGGGCTGTGGACGGTCGGCGGCCCGACCGGCCCGACCGGCGGCGCGGTCGAGTGGACGGCGCGGCTGCTCGGCTACGACGACGCCGCCGCGGCGCACGCCGCGCTCGGCGCGGCGGCCGAGGCGGTCGCGCCCGCGGCGGCGCCGCTGTTCGTCACCTCGCTGGCGGGGAGCCGCTTCCCGACGTGGCGGACCGAGGACACCGGCCTGCTCGCCGGCATGCGCTTCGAGCACGGCCCGGCCCACGTGCTGCGCGCCGCTCAGGAGGGCGCCGCGCAGACGGTCGGCGCCGGCATCGACGCGCTGCGCGAGCTGGGCGTCGAGATCGGCGAGGTCGTCGTCGTCGGCGGCGCCGCGGCGCGTCCGGCGACCCTGCAGCTGCGCAGCGACGCCTGGGGCCTGCCCGTCGTCGGCCTCGCCAACCGCGAGGCGACGACGGTCGGCGCCGCCATGCTCGCGGCGGTCGCGGCCGGCCGGTTCGCGACGCTCGCGCAGGCCGCCGACGCGCTCGTGCGGCGCGCGGGGCGCCACACGCCGCGGCCGGAGACGGCGGCGGCCTGCGAGGCGGCGCGGCTGCGCTGGCGCGACGTGCAGCGCCGCCACTTCGGACCATGAGAGCTGAGACGAGCAGCGAGGAGAGAGCAGTGACGATCGGACGGAACCTGACCGATCCCTCGCGCGCACTGGCGCGCGTCGAGCTCGAGGCGGGCCTGAAGGAGCCCGTCTACGAGCAGATCGAGATCCCGGAGGCGTTCGGCCCCGTCGACGTGCTCGTCGACGACCTCAAGATCAAGCGCTTCGCCTTCGTCGCCGACGACTTCGGCGACTGGTACCTGAACGACAGCCCGTGGGGAACGCGGATCGGCCAGCCCGGCCTGCTGGCAAACGACCTGCTGCAGCTGTTCACGACGCGGTACGCGCCGAGCAGGGTCGTCGGCCTGCACACGGTCGAGGAGCTGTGGTGGGAGCAGCCGGTCCGGCTCGGCCAGGTCGTGCGGCTGAGCGGCCGCTACACCGACCGCTACGAGCAGCGCGGCCAGGGGTCGGTCGTGATGGAGGCCGAGGCCCGCGACCTCGACGGCACGGTGCTGATCAGGCATCGCGGCGTCGAGATCATGCGGACGGTGCCGGGCGAGGTCGGCGGCCGCGGCAGCACCGGCGGGGGCGGCGGCGCGGCCGACCGCCGCATCACCGGCGAGGTCGACCCGTCGCTGCCGCCGGTCGAGCGGCTCGGCGCCGACGCCGTCGCCGGGCAGGGCCTCGCGCCGCTGGCCAAGGAGGTCACGTTCGAGCAGATGGCCGTCTTCTCGCGGCTCGGCGAGTTCGTGCGCAACATCCACAACGACCTCGAGAAGGCGCGCGAGGAGGCGCAGCTCGACGTGCCGATCGTCCAGGGCCAGCAGCAGGTCTGCTACCTCGCCGAGCGGGCGGTGCGCGCGCTCGGCGCCGGCTGGTTCACGACCGGCCACCTGAAGGCGAAGTTCCTGCGCCCGGTGCGCGCCTTCGAGACGATCGAGGTCGCCGGCGTCGTGCGCGACGTCGCCCGCACCGACCGCGGCGCGCGCGTCGACCTCGACCTCTGGATCCGCGACGCGGAGGGCAGGCTCGTCACGGTCGCGTGGGCCGACGGCGAGCTGCTGGGCGCCTGAGCGGACGGCGGCGCGCGGCCGGGCGCCGGCGGGCGCGACGCGCGCCGGCGCGCCCCCGGGCGGTGTCAGCGCGCTCGGCGGGCGTCGCCGCGGACTTCACGCCGCCGGCGCGAGCCCCTAGCATGGGCCAGATGGAGGGAACCGTCGCCCACATCAGCGCCGACTTCGGCGCGCTCGAGCGCCACCGCCGCGAGCTGACGGCGTACTGCTACCGGATGCTCGGCTCGCCGTTCGAGGCCGAGGACGCGGTCCAGGAGACGCTGCTGCGGGCGTGGAGAGCGCTCGACCGCTTCGAGGGCCGCTCGGCGGTCCGCTCGTGGCTCTACCGGATCGCGACCAACGTCTGCCTCGACATGCTCGACGGCCGCAAGCGCCGTGCGCTGCCGATGGACCTTGGCCCGGCGCGCGATCCCGGCGGCCCGGTCGGCGGCACGCGCGCCGCGATCGAGTGGGTCGAGCCGGCCCCCGACGAGCTGCTCGTCGCGCCCGACGGCGACCCGGCCGAGGTCGCGGAGGCGCGCGAGACGATCCGGCTCGCCTTCGTCGCCGCGCTCCAGCACCTGCCGCCGCGCCAGCGCGCCGTGCTGATCCTCTGCGAGGTGCTGCGCTGGAAGGCGGCCGAGGCGGCCGAGCTGCTCGACACGAGCGTCGCGTCGGTCAACAGCGCGCTGCAGCGGGCGCGCGCGACGCTGGAGCAGAGCGACCTGAACGCCGTCAGCTCCCCGCGGCCAACCGAGCTGGGCGACGAGGAGAGAGCGCTGCTGGCCCGCTACGTCGAGGCGTTCGAGGGCTACGACATGGAGGCGCTCGCGTCGCTGATCCAGGAGGACGCGGAGCAGTCGATGCCGCCGTACGAGCTGTGGCTGAGCGGCCGCGACGACATCCTGCGCTGGTGGAACGGCCCCGGCATCGGCTGCAAGGGCTCGCGCGTGATCCCGACGATCGCCGCCAACGGCGCGCCGGCCTTCGGCCAGTACCGCGTCAGCCAGAGCGGCAGCGGCCACGACCCGTGGGCGCTGCAGGTGCTGGAGCTCGACGCCGGCAGGATCGTCGGCTTCACCTTCTTCCTCGACACCGACGCGGTCTTCCCGCTGTTCGGGCTGCCGGCGCACCTGCCGCCGGGCTCCTGACCGGCAGCGCCGACGCGCGGCCGCACGCCGCGCGCCGGCGTCACTCCAGCAGCACGTCGCGCAAGCCCATGAACGCGACCAGCTCGCGCAGCGGCGCAGAGGCGTTGCAGAGGCGGACGGTGCAGCCGTTGCGGCGCGCGGCGAGCTGCATCCGCGCGAGCGCGTCGACGGCGACGGCGTCGGCGCGGACGCCGCCGACGTCGCAGAGGACCAGCTCGGGCTGCGAGGCGGTGACCGCCGCGCAGAAGCGCTCGTACAGCGAGGGCAGATCGGCGCGCTCCAGCGGCCCCCGGATCGCGAAGGAGATCGTCCTCGGCAGCGTGTCGGTCATCGACGGTAGGACGGCCGCCGCGGGTGGAAGTCATCGGTCGGGCTGGCGCGTCGCCGGTCGCGCCGTCGCCCGCGCTTGCGCTTTCATCGCCCGACCGATGAGTCGCGGGGGCTCCCTTCGTTGAAGGGAGCAGGAGGCCGGGCAGCCGGCCAGAACGACAGAAGGAGGCAGCACCATGGAGTTCAAGCTCGAGCTGATCGTCGTCCCGGTCTCGGACGTCGACGTGTCGAAGGCGTTCTACGTCGAGCAGGCCGGCTTCCAGCTCGACGTCGACCACAGCGCCGGGGAGGAGTTCCGCGTCGTCCAGCTGACGCCGCCCGGGTCCGCCTGCTCGATCACGATCGGCAAGGGGATCCAGAGATCGCCGCCGGGCTCGGCACATGGGCTGCACCTCGTCGTGCGCGACATCGAGGCCGCGCGCTCGGAGCTCGTCGCACGCGGCCTCGACGTCAGCGACTTCTTCCACTTCGGCCCGAGCGGGCAGACCAGCGGTCTCGATCCCGAGCGCCGCGACTACGGCACGTTCGCGACGTTCAGCGACCCGGACGGCAACAGCTGGCTGCTGCAGGAGGTCAGAAGAGCGGCCGTACGCGACTGACCGGGTCGCAGCTGAGCCGGGCGGCCTGCGTGACGCGCTGGAGGTCGTGCGCGGCGGCCTCCTCGCGGTCGAGCGCGGCGCGGTAGGCGGCGTGCGCTCCGGCGCGCTGGGCCGGGGCGGCGTCGCACCAGGCGTGGAACGCCTCGTGGCAGAGCAGCTGGGCGGCCTGCCATGACTGGAAGACCTCGTCGATCAGGCGGGTGCCGATCGCGACGAGGTCGTCGGCGGTGGCGGCGGGCATCGTCGCTCCTCAGCGGCCGTCGTCGGCGTCGCCGGTCGTCGGCTCGGGCGGACATCGCACGAGCGACGCGACGACGCGGTCGCGCTGGCTGGCGCGCTCCGCGCGGCTGCGCGTCCACGCCGTGCGCGCACCCGCGCCTCCGGTCCCGGTCGGCGTCTCCGCCCACCTCCGCGTCGGCCCGCGCGCCGTCTTCGGTTCGGTCTCCTCCATCGGATGCATGTTCCGACCTCCCGATCGGCTCGAAGTCCCGGGGGCAGGGGTCCCTCCGGGCCGGTCGCCAGACGTTGTAGAGGCGATGCCGTTACGCCAGCGTTTCACGGGCGCTTGTGGGCTCGTCGGCGATCGCCTACGGTGGCCCGGAGGAGCACGGTTGTGAGTTCGTATCCGTGGCTGGCGCTCGACGCGGGAACGCCGCCGTCCGAACACGCTCGTCGACTACGGGCTGCATGGGAGCGTTTCCTGGACGTCGGTGACGCGCCTTACGTGCGCGAGCCGATCGCCGCGTCGTGGGCCCGGTCGCTGGCGGCGGGCGTCGACCCGCGGTGCGGCCGCGCGGCGCCGCTGGGCGCCGACCTCCACGAGGTCGCCGCCCGCTGGGAGGCCCATCCGCTCGCGACGGCGATGCCGCAGATCCGCGCGCTGCTCGGCCCGGTCGCGGGCGAGACGGCGCATCTGATCGCGGTCAGCGACGCCGACGGGCTGCTGCTGTGGGTCGCGGGCGAGCCGCGCGACCGCATCCGCGCCGCCGACGCGCTCAACTTCGCCGAGGGCGCGGTCTGGAGCGAGGGCGGGACGGGCACGAACGCGATCGGCACCGCGATCGCGGCCGACCACGCCGTCCAGGTGTTCGCCGCCGAGCACTTCAACGAGCTGATCCAGGGCTGGACGTGCGCGGCGGCGCCGGTGCACGACCCCGACACGCGCGAGGTCGTCGGCGCGGTCGACCTCACGGGCCACATGAGCGCGGTCCATCCCTTCGCGTTCGCGTGCGCCGCGGTGACGGCCGAGGCGATCGAGTCGCATCTGCGCGGGCTCCTGCACGCGCGCGACGCGCGCCTGCGCTCGCGCTACGAGGAGCGGGTCGGCGGCACGCACGGGCCGTGCGCCCTGGTGACGCCGAGCGGGCGCGTGATCGGCGGCCGCGGCGCCTGGCCGGAGCGGGAGCGGCTGGAGATCGCGCCGGGCGGGGGCGAGCTGGTGCTCCCGTCGGGCGTGCGGGCGGTCGCCGAGCCGCTCGGCCGCGAGGAGGCGTTCCTCGTCCGCAGAGTCGACGCGATCCGGTCGGCCCACCGGCCGCTGCTGAAGCTGTGCATGCTCGGGCGCGACCAGGCCAGCGTCTCGGTCGCCGACCGCCCGCTGACGGTCAGCCGCCGCGACACCGAGATCCTCGCGCTGCTGATCGCGAGTCCGGCCGGGATGACGAGCGAGGAGCTGGCCGCCGACCTGTACGGCGACGACGGACAGCCCGGCACCGCGCGCGTGCAGATCCACCGGCTGCGCAGAGCGCTCGGGCGGTGGATCGACACCGACCCGTATCGCCTGACGACGGCGGTCGAGTCCGACGTCGCGCGCGTGCAGGGGCTGCTCGACCGCGGCGCCGTGCGCGACGCGGCCGAGCGCTACGACGGCCCGCTGCTGCCGCGCTCGGAGGCGCCCGGGGTCCGGCGCGAGCGGGAGCGGCTGGAGAGCTGGCTGCGCCAGGCGGTGATGACCGCGGAGGAGCCGGAGGCGCTGTGGGCCTGGGTCCAGACGCCGTCGGGCGAGGAGGAGATGCCGGCATGGAAGCGGCTGCTCGCCGACCTCGACTTCGAGGACCCGCGCCGCGCCCTCGCCGCCGCCCGCGTCAACTCGCTGCGGGCGGCGTATCCGGGCGGGCGGGCCGGCTAGCCGGAGGCCTGCGCGGCGAGCAGGCGGTCGACCGTCACCTCGGCGGCGATCGCCTCGCGCACGGCGCTCAGCGCCTCCGCACGGGCGCGCAGCTTCGTCGCCGCGTGCGCGGCCGGGCTCAGCTGCGCGAGCGTGGCGGCCGTCTCGTGCGCGGCGGCGTCGAGCTCGGCGGGCGCGACGACCTGGTCGAGGAAGCCGGCCGCGACCGCCGCGCGCGGCTCGTACAGCGTCGCGCTGACGACCGCGCGGTCGAAGTGGGCGGGGGCGAGCCGCTGGCGCGCCAGCTCGATCGCCCACGCCGGGACGGTGATGCCGATCTGCACCTCGTTGAGCCCGATCCGGAAGGGGCCCTCGGCGCCGATGCGGGCGTCGGCGGCGAGCAGGAAGAACGAGCCGGCCGCGATCGCGTGGCCGCTGCAGGCGACGACCACCGGCGTCGGGAAGGCGAGGACCCGCTCGGCGAGCGTCGCCCCGAGCCGCACCATCTCCAGCGCCTGCCGCTCGTCGCCGGAGGCGAAGACGCCGAGGTCGAAGCCGGCCGAGAAGCGGCCTTCGCGGCCTTTCAGCACGACCACCGCCTCGTCGCGCTCGGCTTGGTCGAGCGCCTCGTGGAGCGTGCGCAGCATCGCGATCGACAGCGCGTTCGCCTTGCCGTCGTCGAGCGCCACGGTCGCGATCCGCCCTTCGAGCGCGTAGGTCGCCAACTCGGTCATCGTCGTCTCCCATCGGGTGTCGGGCTTGTCGGCAGAGTAAACGTAACACTGTTCCGAAACAATGTCACGAAACAGCGGTAGGATTCGCGGCCGATGCCCCGCCCGAAGACCCGGACCCCCGAGCTGCGCGACCGCGTGCTGGCCGTCGCGATCGAGCTGCTTTCGCGGGAGGGCGCGGGCGCGCTGACCGCGCGTGCCGTCGCGCAGGGCGCCGGGACCTCGACGCCCGCCGTCTACGAGCTGTTCGGCGACAAGGGCGGCCTCGTGCGCGCCGTCTTCTTCGAGGGCTTCCGCCGGCTCCACCGCCGGCTGCGGGCGCTGCCCGAGAGCGGCGACCCGCGCGCCGACCTCGTCGCGCTCGCCGCCGGCTACCGCGCCTTCGTCGTCGAGAATCCGATCCTGGCCGAGGTGATGCTGTCGCGGCCGTTCACCGACTTCTCGCCGGGGCCGGAGGAGGCCGGGGCGAGCGGCTCGGTGCGGACGCTGATCGTCGAGCGCGTCAACCGGGCGATCGAGGCCGGCGCGATCGCCGGCGATCCGATCGACGTCGCGCACACGCTGGTCGCGCTCGTGCAAGGGCTCGCGGCCGCCGAGAACGGGCAGCGGCTCGGCACGACGCCGGCCTCGGTCGACCGCCGCTGGGCGCTTGCCGTCGAGGCGCTGCTCGACGGGCTCGCGGCGACGTAGATGGACCGCCGCGGCGCGCCGCGATTGGCCCTTTCGCACGATCGTCGGGGGCGTTACGTTCGGCTCCATGGCGACGCCGGACCTCAGCGGCCTGGGGATCGCGCTCGCCGCCTCCGTGCGCTGGGCGGCGCTGCGCGCCGGCGCGCTCGCCGCGGCGACGGCGGCCGTCGGCTTCCACGCCGTCAACCACTGGGTCGACCTCGGCGCCGAGGAACCCGGCACCCACGCCGGCGTGATCGGCGCGCTGTCGCAGACCTCGCTGGCGATCGTCTGCGCCGTCCTGCTCGTCGTCGTCATCCGCCAGCACCCGCGCTGACCGGCGCGGCGACGTGCGCTCAAGCGGTGCATGCCGGCCGCGCCGCGCTGCCGTCGGAAGCCCGCGCTACGGTGAGCAGCGTGGAACCGAGAGCGGGCGACGAGCGGCGCGGCGCCGTCGAGCTGACCAACCTCGACCAGCCGCTGTTCGACGGCGCCGAGGCGACGAAGGGCGACCTCGTCGACTACCTCGACAGCGTCGCCGAGCGGCTGATCGGCGAGCTGCGCGGCCGCCCGCTCTCGGTGATGCGGGCGCTGCGCGGCCGCAAGCCGTTCATGCAGAAGAACGTCCCCAGAAACGTCCCGCCGTGGGTCGAGACGGTCGCGATCTGGGCCGAGGCGTCGAAGCGCGAGGTCGTCTACGCGCTCTGCGACGACCGCGAGACGCTGCGCTGGTTCGCCAACCAGCGCGCGGTCGAGTACCACCCGACGCTCGTCCGCCTCGACCTGCCCGACCATCCGCAGACCCACCTCGTGCTCGACCTCGACCCGCCGGCGGGCGCGCCGTTCGCCGCCGTCGTCGAGACGGCGCGGCTCGTGCGCCGGGCGCTCGCGGAGGCGGGGCTCGCCGGCGCGGTCAAGACCAGCGGCGCGAAGGGCCTCCACGTCGTCGTCCCGATCGCGCAGCCGGCGACCGGCGAGGAGATCGCCGCCGCGACCCGCGCGCTGGCGGCGCGCGCCGAGCGGCTCGACCCCGCGACCGCGACGACCGCCTATGTGCTCGCCGACCGCGGCGGCAAGGTCTTCGTCGACGCGACCCGCGCCGGCGGCGCCACGGTCGTCGCCGCCTACAGCCCGCGGATCCGGCCCGGCACCACGGTCTCGTTCCCGGTCGCGTGGGACGAGCTCGAGCGGGTCGTCCCGTCGGACTTCACGATCCGCACCGTCCCGGCGCTGCTCGGCGACGGCGACCCGTGGGCCGCGCAGCTGCCCGCGCCGCAGCCGCTTCCGGGCGAGCTGGTCGAGGAGGGGCGCGCGATCCCGGTCGCCCGCGTCGCCGCGATGCACGAGGGCAAGCGCCGCGCCCGCGCGCGGCGCAAGGCCGAGGGCGGGTGAGCGCCGGGCGCGGCGCCCGGCGTCCGTGCGCCCCGCGCGGCGGCGCTCACCCCGTGTATCTCGGCCGCGGACCGGGGCGGCGGATGCTCAGCACCGCGCTCGCTCTGTTGTTGCGCAGGTTCGGCTCGGCGGAGGAGGTCGAGACGGCGACGTGGTTGACGAGGCGGCCGCGCCGCGGCGCGATCGCGATCGCGGTCAGGACGACGCGTCTGCCCGGTCGCAGCGCGCGCACGTGGCAGGTGATCGGCCGTCTGCCGGTGTCGCACCGCCCGCGTGAGATGCGCACGCTGACGATCTCCCTGGCGCGCGGGCCGATCTCGACGCCCGAGACGTTGCGGGCTGTGTGGGGGCCGCGGTTGCTGACGACGATCGTGTAGCGGACGCGCTGGCCGGGCCGCGCGACCGGCGTCGAGACGCGCTTGGTGACGCGCAGGTCGGCGCGCGGTCGGTTGGCTCTGGCGAGCCCGAGCACGCCGCCCTGCGGCGGAACGGTCGCCGGCGGTGTCGGCGCGATCGGCGGGAAGACGATCGGCGGCTGCTCGGCGGTTGCTCTCATGCGGTTGGTGAAGGTGCAGTCGAGCACCGGCTCGCGGGCCGTCAGCGCGACGTCGATCCGGCCGCGCCCGCTGCCGACGGGAACGCCGTTGCAGACGACGGACTCGATCGCCCACGAGCCGTCGGCCGCCGGCTCGGGGCCGGTCTCGACGATCGTGTAGTCGCCGAGCGGGAGGCCGGTCGTGTCGTCGCCGGTCGCGCGCACGGTCGTCCCGGGTGCGCGGGTCGTCGCCCGCTGCTGCCAGCTGCGCGAGAGGTCGTCGTCGCGCGTGACCTCGAAGCCGAACGTGCCGACGCCGCCGACCGTCCGCTTGCCGATCCGGATCGCGCCGGCCGCTTGGAAGCGGTTGGTCAGCTGGCAGGCGCTGCCCTGGGCGTCCGCGAGCGTGATCGACACGGGCAATCCGGTGCCGCGCTCTTCGCCGTCGCAGACGATCGAGCTGAGCGACCAGCTGCCGGCCGCCGTCGCCTCGGGCACGGTCTCGTCGATCGCGTAGCTCCCGGGCGCCAGCGTCAGCGGCGGCGCCGCGACCGCGACGCCCGGCGCCTCGGTCCGGATCGTCTGGCGCTGCGTGGCGTCGCCTCCGCTGACGGCGAGACCGAAGCTGTCGACGGCCCCGAGCGTCAGCTTCGACAGCAGCAGCGTCGCCGCCGGTGGCGGCGCGAGCGCGTTGACGTACGTGCACGTGACGGTGTCGCCGGCGGCCAGTCTGATGCTCGCCGCCGCGGTGGCGACGTCGGTCGCCGCGACGCTCTCGCCGGAGCTCGAGATGCACGACAGGTCGGTCAGCCGCCAGCCTGGCGGCTGCTCCTCGCGGATCGTCCACGGCTCGTCGCCGGCGCGGGTCGCGGCCCGGTAGAAGGTCGCCTCGCCGGACAGCCCGTGCGTCGCGCTGAGCGTGAAGTCCCGCGCGGGCGTGAAGGAGACGTTGCCGACGAAGCGGAAGCTCTGCGTCGCGCTCGCCTGCGGGTCGTCGACGACCTTCCGCACGACGATCGTGCCGCTCGTCGGCGGCGGCTTGACGTAGTAGGCGTAGCAGAAGACGTGCCGCGCGCCGCTCGGATAGCTGATCCACTCGACGTTGTCGCCGTTGTAGTTGTCGGTCGCGCAGCGCAGCGCGCCGAAGCCGTACTCGGAGGGATACGTCCGGTCGAGGACCGGATCGTCGGGCGTCCCGCCCTGCAGCCACAGCGAGCTGCCGGTCGCGGCGCGTCTCGCCTGCTCGCGCGTCAGCTCGATCGTGACCGCGCCGGCGAGGCTCTGGCCGGTCGGCTGGCCCGCGACGTCGAGCAGCGGGGTGGCCGCTCTCGTGACGATGCGCGTGTCGAACGGGTCGACGACGCGCGCGAGCGCGCCCCACGGGCCGACGACCGCCCTGGTCGCGTAGCTGCGGCCGAGCGTGAAGCTCCAGTCCGGCAGCGGCGTGCAGCGCGCCTGGCCCAGCTGCTCCTTGAGCGGCTCGGTTGCCTCGCCGGCGACGTAGAGCGAGTCGGGACCGAGGTCGCGCAGGCTCTCCTGGATGTTGTTGCGCGCGCGGTTGGCGCTGATGTCGGGGTAGTCCGGGCACCAGCGCGCCGCGAAGGTGACGAGCCGCACCGGCTCCTGCGCGCTCGCCGCGGCGGCGCCGACCGCTCCGGCCGCCGCGACGGCGATCGCGAGCCAACCGGCCAGCACGACGACGGATCCTGCCCGACCGCGAGATCCCATGTCCCGCGGTCTACCCGAAAGCGGTGCGACATTGACGCGGCGAGTCAGCCGCTCGACCTGTGCGGGCCGGTGCGGCGCCGGCGTCCGCTCAGCGCGGCCGCGCGCCGGAGCCGACGACGTCGACGCCGGCCAGCCCGCGGACGGTCCGCTGGATCAGCTTGCGCAGCGTCGGGCTCGCTACGCGCGCGAAGGTCGTCGGGTTGCGGCTGCAGCCCGAGCGCTTCCACGTCGACTTGGCGTAGTTGGTGATGCCGACGAGGCGGAAGGCGGGGCCGCCCGCGGTGCGGACCGGCACCGCCCAGCCGCTGCCGCTGTCGCCGCGGCAGGTGCCGCGGCCGCGCGGCGTGCCGGAGGCGCAGACCTTGATCGCGCCGAGCCAGGTCGCCGTGCGACGGGCGCAGGCGGCGTCGCCGAGCCGCCGCATCGAGACCGACAGCAGGCGGTCGGACGGTCTCGCCCGCCGCGGCTCGAAGTAGCCCCAGCTGGCGACGACCCCGGTCCGGCCCGGTCGCCACGTCGCCGCCTCGCGCGGCCCGGCGAGCTTGATCGGCACGGCGGCGGCCGGCGCCGCGAGCCGCAGCAGCGCGACGTCGTAGTGCGCGCGTCTGCGGTCGAACAGCGGCCTGCCGCCGCGCGTGACGAAGGCGAGCCGTCCGCCGCGGCGGACGAGGTAGTGGACCGACAGGACGCCGATCGCCTGCCCCTCGGCGCTCGACAGCGTCCCGCGGCCGACGATCGCCTCGATCCGCGCCCCCTGCGCGAAGCCGAGCCGTCTGAACGGCGTGCGGTGGACGCAGTGGGCGGCGGTGAGGACGACGGTCGGCGCGATCAGCGTGCCGCCGCACAGGTAGCGCTGCCGGCCGTCGCCGCCGTAGCGCGCGCCGTTGTACGCGAGCGCGACGCTCCACGACGCCTTCTCGATCGCGATCGCTCTGCCGCCGAGGACGGCGGGGGCGGGGGCGGGGGCGAGCAGCAGGGCGATGGCGGCGAGCGCCGCGGCGGCCGCGCAGCGCAGCGCGGCGGGGATCTCAGTCCAGGTCACCGCGGGCACGGTAACGATCGTTCACGCCCGGAGGCACGCCGAGGCGCCAGCAGGTCGGCGCTCGGACACCTGCCGCGACCGCTAGTTTCAAACGCCCATGGAAGAAGAGCTGCCCACCTTCTCCTACGTGATCGAACCGCTGCCGCCGAGCCAGCTCGGCCGCCGCTGGCGCTGGCAGCTCTACCGCGGCGAGCGCCTCCTCGCCGCCGGCTGGCACTACGGCCAGCGCCAGGCGCTCGGCGCGCTGCGCACCGCGACCTCCCGCGCGCTGCACGAGCTCGCGGGCATCGTCGCGCTGCGCCCGGAGCGCGCGACGACCGAGGGCCGCTTCGCCGCCGGCCTCACCGTCCAGCTCACCTGCGGCGAGCTGCGCTGCATCCTCGCGCCCCGCCTGGAGCCGACGGCCGCCGCCGCGCGCTCGGCGTGACGGCGCGGCAGCGGCGGTCCGGTCAGGCGCCGACGTAGTCGGCGAGGTGCTTGCCGGTCAGCGTCGAGCGGTCGGCGACGAGGTCGGCCGGCGTCCCCTCGAAGACGACCCTGCCGCCGTCGTGGCCGGCGCCGGGGCCGAGGTCGACGATCCAATCGGCGTGGGCCATCACGGCCTGGTGGTGCTCGATCACGATCACCGACTTGCCGGCGTCGACGAGCCGGTCGAGCAGGCCGAGCAGCTGCTCGACGTCGGCGAGGTGGAGGCCGGTCGTCGGCTCGTCGAGGACGTAGACGCCGCCTCTCTCGGCCATGTGCGTCGCCAGCTTCAGCCGCTGCCGCTCGCCGCCGGAGAGCGTCGTCAGCGGCTGGCCGAGCGTGAGGTAGCCGAGGCCGACGTCGGCGAGCCGCTCGAGGATCTTGTGCGCGGCCGGCGTGCGCGCCTCGCCGTCGCCGAAGAAGGCCGCGGCCTCGTCGACTGACATCGCGAGCACCTCGCTGATGTCCCTGCCGCCGAGGTGGTAGTCGAGCACCGACGCCTGGAAGCGCTTGCCCTCGCACTCCTCGCAGGTCGTCGCGATGCTGGCCATGATCCCGAGGTCGGTGTAGATCACGCCGGCGCCGTTGCAGGCCGGGCAGGCGCCCTCGGAGTTGGCGCTGAACAGCGCCGGCTTGACGCCGTTGGCTCTCGCGAACGCCTTGCGGATCGGGTCGAGAAGTCTCGTGTACGTCGCCGGGTTGCTCCGCCGCGAGCCGCGGATCGCGGTCTGGTCGATCGCCACGACGCCGTCGCGCCCGGCGACCGAGCCGTGGATCAGCGAGCTCTTGCCCGAGCCGGCGACGCCGGTCACGACGACGAGCACGCCGAGTGGGATGTCGACGTCGACGTCCCGCAGGTTGTGAGTGCTCGCGCCGCGCACCTCGAGCCTGCCCGACGGCTCGCGCACCGCCTCCTTCAGCGAGGCGCGGTCGTCGAGGTGGCGGCCGGTGAGCGTGTCGCTGGCGCGCAGCCCCTCGACGTCGCCTTCGAACATCACCTCGCCGCCCTCGCTGCCGGCGCGCGGGCCGAGGTCGACGACGTGGTCGGCGATCGCGATCGTCTCCGGCTTGTGCTCGACGACGAGGACGGTGTTGCCCTTGTCGCGCAGCTGCAGCAGCAGCCTGTTCATCCGCTCGATGTCGTGCGGATGCAGGCCGATCGTCGGCTCGTCGAAGACGTAGGTGACGTCGGTCAGCGACGAGCCGAGGTGGCGGATCATCTTCGTGCGCTGGGCCTCCCCGCCCGAGAGCGTGCCCGACGGCCGCTCGAGGCTGAGGTAGCCGAGGCCGATCTCGACGAACGAGTCGAGCGTGTGCTGGAGCGTCGCCAGCAGCGGCGCGACCGACGGCTCGTCGAGGGCGCGCACCCAGTCGGCGAGGTCGCTGATCTGCATCGCGCACGCCTCGGCGATGTTGATACCGGCGATCTTCGACGAGAGCGCCGCCGCGCTGAGGCGGGTGCCGCCGCAGTCCGGGCAGGTCGTGAAGGTGACCGCCCGGTCGACGAAGGCGCGGATGTGCGGCTGCATCGCCTCGCGGTCCTTCGACAGGAACGACTTCTGGATCTGCGGGATCAGGCCCGCGTACGTCAGGTTGACCCCGTCGACCTTGATTCTCGTCGGCTCCCGGTAGAGCAGGTCGTGGAGCTCCCTTCTGTTGAACTTCGCGATCGGCTTGTCCGGGTCGAAGTAGCCGCAGCCGCGGTAGATCCGGCCGTACCAGCCGTCCATGCTGTAGCCGGGGATCGTCAGCGCGCCCTCGTTGAGCGACTTGCTGTCGTCGTAGAGCGCGGAGAGGTCGAAGTCGTTGACCGAGCCGCGGCCCTCGCAGCGCGGGCACATGCCGCCGGTGCGCGTGAAGCTCGCCTTCTCGGTCTTGGACTTGCCGCCGCGGTCTACGGTGATCGCGCCGCTCGCTCTGACCGAGGCGACGTTGAAGGAGAACGCCTGCGGCGAGCCGATGTGCGGCTCGCCGAGGCGGCTGTAGAGGATGCGCAGCATCGCGTGCGCGTCGGTGGCGGTGCCGACCGTGGAGCGGGGGTCTGCGCCCATCCGCTCCTGGTCGACGATGATCGCGGTCGTCAGGCCGTCGAGGACGTCGACGTCGGGCCGCGCCTGCGTCGGCATGAAGCCCTGCACGAAGGCGCTGTAGGTCTCGTTGATCAGCCGCTGGGACTCCGCGGCGATCGTGCTGAAGACCAGCGAGCTCTTGCCCGAGCCGGAGACGCCGGTGAAGACCGTCAGCCGGCGCTTCGGGAGCTCGATGCTGACGTCCTTGAGGTTGTTCTCGCGCGCGCCGTGCACGCGGATCAGGTCGTGGCTGTCGGCGGCGTGCAGCTCCGGCGACTGCGTGTCGGTCCTCGTGGCCGTGCTCATCGCGTCTCGTTCACCTCAGTCCTTCTGCTGGATGCGGATCATGTTGCCGGCGGGGTCGCGGACGGCGCAGTCGCGCACCCCGTACGGCTGGTCGGTCGGCTCCTGCACGATCTCGACGTCGCCGGCCTGCAGCCGCTCGAAGGTGCCGTCGAGGTCGGGGGTCGCGAGCAGCAGGGAGGCGTAGGTGCCCTTCGCCATCATCGCGGCGATCATCTGGCGCTCGTCGTCGGTGATGCCGGGATCGGCGCCGGGCGGGTTGAGGACGATCGACGTGCCGGGCTGGTCGACCGGGCCGACCGTGATCCAGCGCATGCCCTCATAGCCGACGTCGTTGCGGACCTCGAAGCCGAGCAGGTCGCGGTAGAAGGCGAGCGACGCCTCCGCGTCGTTGTGCGGGAGGAAGCTCGCGTGAATGGTGATGTCCATGGCGGTCACGCTAATTCGGTCGGCCGACGGGCGCTTCTCGATTCCTGACCGGTCGCGTCACCTGCTTGGCGACGCACGACGGTATTCCCGCCGTGGCAAGCGCCTGCTCGCGGCGGTACTCGCTCGGCGGCATCCCGACCAGCGCGGCGAAGCGGCTGCTGAAGGTGCCCAGCGACGAGCAGCCGACCTCGAAGCAGACCTCGGTCACGGTCAGGTCGCCGCGCCGCAGCAGCGCCATCGCGCGCTCGATCCGCCGCGTCATCACGTAGCTGTAGGGCGACTCGCCGTAGGCGAGCCTGAACTGGCGGCTGAGATGCCCGGCCGACATGTGCACGCCGCGCGCGAGCGCCTCGACGTCCAGCGGCTGCGCGTACTCGCGGTCGATCCGGTCGCGCACACGACGCAGCCGCGCGAGGTCGCTCAGGCGCTGGGCCGAGGCCGGTCTGCTGCTCACCTGCGAGATCGTGGCAGATACGGCCTCAGCCGGTGGCGCGGGAGCGGCTGCTGGACGGCCGGGCGGTCGAACTCGTCGTCGATCGGGCCGACGATCTGCTCCAGCACGTCCTCGAGCGCGACGAGCCCGGCCGGGACGCCGTCGTCGCGCTCGACGACGGCCACCTGGGCCCGGTGCGCGCGCAGGCGGTCGAGCACGTCGTCGAGCAGCGTCGCGGCCGGCACGCGCTCGACCGGGCGCGACAGCGCGGCCGGCGGGCGGTCGCGGCGCTCGGCCAGCAGCAGGTCCTTCGCGTGCAGGATCCCGACGACCCGTTCGCGCCCGCCCGCGCGCGTGCAGACGGGGAGGCGCGTGCGGCCGCAGTCGCGGATCGCGCCGATCGCCTCCTCCCAGGTCGCGTCGGAGGCGACGCGGTGCACCTCCCGCCACGGGACCATCGCCTCGTCCGCGCGGATGTCGCCGAACGTGAAGACGTTGTCGGTGAACTGCTGCTCCTCGGGGGCGATCATGCCCTCCCGGCCGCTCTCGGCGACGAGCGCGCGCAGCTCGGTCTCGCTGTGCGGCGAGTGGCCGGCCTCCCGCGCGGGCGGGATGCCGAACGGCCGCAGCAGCAGGTTGCCGAGGCCGTTGAGGAGGTCGACGAGCGGGCGCGTGACCGCGTAGAAGGCGCGCATCGGCGGCGCGACGAGCAGCACGATCCGCTCGGTGCGCGCGATCGCGACGCTCTTGGGGGAGAGCTCGCCGACGACCACGTGCAGCATGGTGATCAGCAGGAAGGCCAGCCCCGCGGAGAGGCCGATCCCGCCGAGGCGCGCGTGGTCGCCGAGCAGCGGCGCGAGCAGCCGCTCGAAGGCGCGCTCGCCGAGCGCGCCGAGCCCGAGCGAGGCGACCGTGATGCCGAGCTGGCAGGCTGCGAGGTAGGCGTCGATCCGCTCGACCGCGTGCCGCACCGACCGCGCGCCGGGGCGCCCGCTGCGCTCGAGCTCGTCGACGCGTGTCGGGCGCAGGCGCGTCAGCGAGAACTCCGCGGCGACGAAGAACCCGTTGGCGAGGAGCAGCAGCAGCGCGAGGACGAGCTGGACGGCGGGCATCGGCGGTCACGTGCGAGCTACCCGCAACGGCGCGCCGGCTGACGCCGACCGGGCCGATCGGCCCCCTCACCTCGCGAGCAGTGCGGAGACGGTGAAGCAGGTGGTCGACGCGGCGGTTATCAGCGTCGGCCCGTAGAACCAGAATCGCAGCGAGATCGCCAGATAGACGGCGGGGAAGGCGATCGTGAGCGGGCGCAGGCCGCCGACCTCGCCGATCAGGGCGAAGTCGTGGGTGGCGAGCATGAGGCAGAGCAGCCCGAACGTGAACGCGCCGATGCCGTGGCTGAGATGGATGCCGAGCCACATCCGCCACATCGACGGCTTCGCGCCGCCCACACCGAACATCCGCACCAAGCGGACGCCGGAGCCCTCCATCGCGCGGACGACGGAGCGGTCGGCGGGGGCGAAGAAGGTCAGGCGGACCGTGTCGAGCAGCGTCGCGAGCGCGTGTCCGCCGCCGGCCGCCATCAACGGGATCGTCCCCGCGACGAACCACGCCTGGGCGGCGCCCGCGCTCACGGACGGCGCCTGACGTCGCGCATCAAACCGGAACGGGGATCGTTCATCGCTCCACTATACGGGTGTGTTCAGATGCGGTGGCGTCGCCGTCGTCGCGCATACTCGGCGCATGAATCCGAACGATCCGAGTGCGCGCGCGGCGCGCGGCCGCTCCGAGGTGGCATGCGATGGCTGAGTTCGTCCACACGCTGCGCGTCCGCTACGCGGAGTGCGACATGCAGGGGCACGCCTTCAACGCGCAGTACTTCACCTGGCTCGACATCGCGCATACGGAGCTGTGGCGCGCGACCGTCGGGCCGTATCAGGAGCTGGTCGCGGCGGGCTTCGAGATCGTCGTCGCGGAGGCGTCGGCGCGCTTCCGCAGCCCCGCTCGCTTCGACGACGAGATCGACATCGCGGTCGCGGTCGAGGCGCTGAGCAGATCGTCGATGACGACCGGTCACACGATCCGGCGCGGCGGCGACCTGCTCGCCGAGTGCTCGCTGCGGCACGTCTGCGTCGACGCGCGGGAGCTGCGCAAGACGCCGTGGCCGGACGCGGTGCGCAGCGCCTTCGAGCCGCTGCTCGCCGCCGGGTAGCCGGGCGCCTCCGCCCGTCCATCCGTCAGTCCCGAACACCGGTTGGGGTGAGCCCGGCCGGTTGGGATCGTCGCCGCGGCACTGGGTTCGACCCCAATCGGCGACGGAGGAGTGACAGTGATGGAGTCAAGAGTGCTCGCGCGACGGACGCGCGGCGTCATCGCGGCGCTGGCGACCGGTGCGCTGCTCGTCACCGCGGGCTGCGGGTCGAGCGACGGCGGCGCTGAGACCGGCGGCTCGGCGAGCGAGAAGGGCGAGATAGTGCTCGGCGCGACCGGTCCGCTGACCGGGCCGGCGGCGTCGCTCGGCGAGCTCTACAAGGGCATGCAGGCCAAGTTCGACGAGATCAACAGAGCCGGCGGCATCGACGGCAACACGATCAAGCTGGCGATCAAGGACGACCAGCTCAACCCGGCGACGACGCCGGGCGTCGCGCGGCAGCTGGTCGAGGGCGACGACATCTCGATGATGTGCGGCACCGCGGGCTCGCCGACGACCGTCTCGATCATGCCGTACCTGAAGGCGCGCAACATCGCGCTCGTCGCCGCCGCGGGCTCCTCGGAGCTGACCGACGACAACGCCTACCTGCCGCTGCCGACCTATCCGTCGCTGGCCGCCGGCGTCACCAAGCACGGCGTCGAGGAGATGGGCAAGAGAAGCGTCGCGATCGCCTACACCGACGACGCCGTCGGCAACCCGACGCTCGCCGGCGCGACGTGGCAGCTCGAGCAGATGGGGATCGAGCCGGTCGCCACCGTCAAGTTCAACGGCGTGGCGCCCGACCAGAGCGCGACCGTCGCGAAGCTCAAGAGCTCCGGCGCCGACTTCGTCGTGATCAACAACACGGCGCCGATCGTCGCCGGCATCATCCGCGCCGCGGCGAAGATCGGCTACAAGCCGCAGTGGGGCGTCCTGTGGCCGGCGCTCAACCGCAACCTGGTCGAGCTCAGCGGCGGGACGATCGACGACAACGTGATCTTCGCCTCGCCCTTCCTGCTCGGCGACGACGACAGGGCGAGCGGCTTCCGCGAGGCGCTGAAGGCCTCCAGCCCCAACGCCGACGCGACCGACAGCATCGTGATGCTCGGCTGGGTCACCGCGACGGCCTGCGCCGAGGTGATCGAGCGCGCGGTCGAGGCGGCCGGCGGCGGCAAGCCCTCGCGCGAGCAGATCGTCGAGGCGATGCCGGGCCTGACGTACTCCGACGACTACATCTCCAACCTCAGATGGACCGAGGAGAACCACACGGTCAGAGGCGAGGCGCTGATCGTCGGCATCGAGGGCGGCAGATTCAAGGCGCTGACCGACTTCCAGCCGCTGCCGGACGCCCCCGAGCACGAGGGCTGAGCGCCGCCTGACAGGGAGCAGATCATGGACCTCTTCGAAACGAGCCTGATCTCAGGCGTCGTCAGCGGGCTGCTCTACGCGCTCGCCGGCGTCGGCCTGGTGGTCATCTACCGGGTCTCCGGCTACGTCAGCTTCGCCCAGGGCGACATCGCCGCGGTCGCGCTCTACCTCGGCTTCTGGCTCCATCAGGGCGGCGTCCCGTACCTGCTCGTCGCGGTCGCGGTGGTGGTGGCGGGCGCGGCGCTCGGCGGCCTGATCGGCCGCTTCGTCGTCGTCCCGATGGAGCGGTTCGGGATCCTCGCGGCGGCGATGGCGACGATCGCCGTCGGAATCACGATCCAGGGCCTCGAGAACGCCTTCATCGGCGGCGAGGCCCGTCCCTTCCCGTCCGCGGGCGAGGGCGCGGCGCTGACGATCGGCTCGGTCACGCTGACATGGGCCGACGTGATCTCGTTCGTCGTCTGCGGCGCGATCGTCGCGGTGCTCGCCGCCGGCTTCAAGCGCACGCGCGTCGGGATCGCGATGCGCGCGGTCCACGACAACCCGAGCGCCGCCGAGCTGCTCGGCGTCGCGTCGATCTCGCTGAAGCGGATGAGCTGGATCGTCTCCGGCGCGCTCGCCGGCGTGACCGGCCTCTTCATCGCGCCGATCTACTCGCTGACGCCGACGAGCGTCAACGCGATTGTCGTCTTCGGCTTCGCGGCGATCGTCGTCGGCGGCTTCGACTCGATCGCGGGCGCCGTCGTCGCCGGCATCGCGATCGGCATCGCGACCAACCTGACGGCCGCCTACATCAGCACCGACCTCGTGACGCTGTCGCTGTTCCTGATGCTCGTCACCGTCCTGCTGGTGCGCCCGCAGGGGCTGTTCGGCCGACGACCGATGGCACGGGTGTAGGAGGAGCAGATGAGCACGACGAACGCCGCCGCGACGTCCCCCAACGGACGCGCGCCGCAGATGGCGCGGATCGCGGCCTCCGTGCGGACCGGCCGAGGAGCGCTGCTCCCCGGCCGCCTGCTGCTGCTCGCCGTCGTCGCCGCGGTCGTGCTGCTCGCCGGCATGACCGGCGACAGCCCGCTGACGTACTCGCTGGTGATCGGGACGATCTACGGGATCGCGATCCTCGGCAACAACGCGATCACCGCGACGCTCGGCGAGATCAACCTGAGCGCCGGCGCCTTCATGGCGATCGGCGCCTACACCGCCGCGTACACGCTGAGAGAGGGGTGGGCGCTGCCCGCCGTCGTGCTCGCGGTCGTCGTCGTGAGCATCGTGCTCGGCGCGCTGATCGCGATCCCGACCGTGCGGCTGACCGGCCTCTTCACGGCGCTGGCGACCTTCGCGCTCGCCTACGCGATCCCCGACCTCACGATCGCGCTGTCGAGCATCACCGGCGGCGACGCCGGGACCGCGATCACCCCGCCGATCGTCGGCGGCACGCTGATCGACGGCTCCTCGACGACGCTGCTCGCGATCGTGGTGATCCTCTTCGTCGCGCTCGCCGCCGTGAGCCTGTGGATGTTCAGCCGCTCGGTCGGCAGCAGGCTGCTGACCGTCGGCGAGTCGCCGCACGCGGCGCGCAGCTTCGGGCTGCGCTCGACGCTGCTGAAGATCGGCGTCTGGACCTGGGCGGCGCTGCTCGGCGGCATCGCCGGGCTCTGCTACGCGCTCGCGGTCGGCTTCCTCAACCCGACCGTGTTCACGCTCTTCCTGTCGATCTCGCTGCTGGCGGGCGGCCTCGTCGGCGGCTCGCGGAGCGTCGTCGGCGCGTGGCTGGGAGGGCTGCTGGTCGGGACGCTGCCGCCGAACATCCAGTCGGTCGTGCCGGCCTCCGCGAGCGGGATCGTCTTCGGCGTCGTCCTGCTGCTCGCGCTGCTGGCGGGCAGCGGAGGCCTCGGACAGGTGCTCGAACGGTGGCTGGTCGCACCGCTGATGCGGAGGAAGGGACGATGACGACGGAGATGCTGCGCGGAGAGGGCGTCTGCATGCGCTTCGGCGGCGTGCACGCGCTGAGAGAGGTCGACGTCGCGCTGGCGCCGGGACGGCGGCTCGGCCTGATCGGGCCCAACGGCTCCGGGAAGACGACGCTGCTGAACGTGCTGAGCGGCGTCTACCGCGCCAGCGCGGGCGCGATCCGCTTCGGGGAGCGGCCGATCGAGCGGCTGGGGCCCGGTGCGCGGGCGCGGCTCGGGATCGTCCGCACCTTCCAGCACCCACAGCTCGCCGCCAGCCTCACGATCGCGGAGAACGTCCGCCTCGGCGCGGCGCTGGGACGGCGGGTCCGCGGCTCCTCGGCGGCCGAGGAGGCCGCGCGCAGCGAGGCGGCGCTCGAGCGGTTCGGCTGCGCCGCCTATGCGGAGGGCCTGCCGGACGAGGTCCCGTACGGCGTGCGCAAGATGGCCGAGGTGGCGCGCGGCGCGGCGGCCGATCCGGCCGTGCTGCTGCTCGACGAGCCGGCGGCCGGGCTCAGCCGCGAGGAGCGCGCCGAGCTGATCGCCGCGATCGAGGCGTACTGCGGCGACCATCCGCAGGTCGCGGTCTGCCTCGTCGAGCACGACGTCCCGCTCGTCACCGCGCTCTGCCCGGAGCTGCTCGTGCTGGCTGCCGGCCAGGCGCTGGCCTCCGGGCCGGCCGAGGAGGTCGTCCGCGACGAGCAGGTCCGCGTCGCCTACCTCGGCGAGAACGTGCAGGTCGGCTCCAAGGAAGAGGTCCGCTGATGCTTCGCGCCGTCAACCTCCATGCCGGCTACCGCAGCGGCGTCCCAGTGCTGCACGGCATCGACCTCGACGTCGGCGCCGGCGCGGCGCTCGGCGTGATCGGGCGCAACGGCGCCGGCAAGACCTGCCTGGCGCAGACGCTCACGGGCGCGCTGCGCGCGATCGACGGCAGCGTGCTGCTCGGCGGCGACGACGTGACCGCGAAGGACAGCCGCGCGCGGGTGCGCGCCCGGCTGTCGCACGTCCCCGAGGGGCGGATGATCTTCGCCGACCTCTCCGTCCAGGAGAACCTCGAGGTCGCCGCCTACGGCGCCGGCGTCAAGCTCGGCGCGGCGGAGCTGCGCGCGGTCCAGGAGCGCTTCCCGATCCTCGAGCGCAAGGCGCACGACCGCGCCGGCTCGCTGAGCGGCGGCGAGCAGCAGTGGCTGGCGATCGGCCGGGCGCTCGTGCAGCAGCCGCGTGCGATCGTGCTCGACGAGCCGTCGCTGGGGCTCTCGCCGGTCGCGATCGACGGGCTCGCGGAGGCGCTCGTCGGCATCCGCCAGACGGGTGTCGCGCTGATCCTGATGGAGCAGAACCCGTACCTGCTGAAGGCGGTCTGCGACGAGGTGCTGCTGCTCGACCAGGGGCGCGTCACCCGCTCGCTCGACGGCGAGGCCGGCGAGCAGCTGGTCGCCGAGGCCTACTTCGGCGGCTGAGCGCGCCGCCGTGGCGCGCCCGGCGGCGCGCCACGGCGGCGGGGCGGTCAGCGGGCCGCCCGCGCCTCGCGCAGCGCCCGGCGCGCCAGCTCGGGCACGCCGCTCTCCAGCGCGAGCGCGTAGGGGTCGTCGGTCGTGCCGCGGACGGCCTGCGCGTAGATCGTCTCCAGCCCGATCGCGCCGCGCCAGAACGCGAACGTCGTGTACCAGCCGACGTCGCGGAGCGGCCGGCCCGATCCGGCGGCGTAGCGCTCGGCCAGCTCGGCGCGGCCGGGGAAGTCGCCGCCGGCGACCGCGCCGGCGAGCGAGAGGATCGCGCCGTCGTCGTCGCCGGGCTCCGGCCACGACGCCAGCAGCCAGCCGAGGTCGACGAGCGGGTCGCCGACGGTCGCGATCTCCCAGTCGAGGATCGCGGCCAGCCGCGCCGGCGCCTCCGGCGCGAAGACGACGTTGCCGAGGCGGTAGTCGCCGTGGACGACGGTCGTGTCGGCCTGGCGCGGGCGGTTGGCGGCCAGCCACGCCAGCACCTGCTCGACCTCGGGGAGGTCGCGCGCGCGGCGCTGCTCCCAGATGCGGCTCCAGCGCCGCAGCTGCCGCTCCAGGAACCGCTCGCCGTCGCCGAAGGCGGCGATCGCCGGCGCGCGCGCGTCGACGCGGTGGAGCTCGACGAGGCCGTCGACCAGCTCGTCGGCGATCCGGCGCCGCTGCGCAGGCGGGTCGAGCGCGGAGGGCAGCGTCGAGGTGATCACATGCCCCTCGACCTTCGCCATCACGTAGAACGGCACGTCGAGCAGCTCGCGGTCGTCGGCGGTCAGCAGCACCTCGGGCGCGCGCGCCCCGGTGCCGTCGAGCGCGGCCAGGAACCGCGCCTCGCGCAGCACGTCGTGGGCGCCGGGGGCGAACGGCGGGCGCGGCGGACGGCGCAGCACCGCCTCCGTCCCGCCGCGCCGCAGCAGGAAGGTCACGTTCGAGTGGCCCTCGCCGAGCAGCTCGGCCTCGAGCGGGCCGCTGCCGATCCCGTGCTCGTCGAGCAGCCGCTCCAGCGGCTCGCGCACCAGCAGCGGCGGCAGCGGCAGGCCGGCGGCCTCGGCGTGCGTGTCGACGACGACGCGCGAGCGCGCGGCCGCCTCCGGCGCGCGGTCAGCGGCGCTCACGCGCCGGCACCAGCAGGAACTTCTGGACCTTCCCGGAGGTCGTGCGGGGAAGCGGCTCCTGCCGGATCTCCCACTCGTGCGGGACCTTGAAGTTGGCGAGCCGCTCGCGGCAGAGCGCCTCGAGCTCGCCCTGGTCGACCGCGTCGGGCTCCTCGACGACGACGATCGCGCGGCCGACCTCGCCGTAGCGGTCGTGCGGGACGCCGACGACGGCGGCCTCCCTGACCGCCGGATGGGCGCCGAGGACGCGCTCGATCTCGGCCGGGTAGACGTTCAGGCCGCCGCTGATGATCATGTCCTTCACGCGGCCCGCGATGTAGAGGAAGCCGTCGTCGTCGACCCAGCCGCGGTCGCCGGTGTGCAGCCAGCCGTCGACGAGCGTCGTGCCGGTCGCGTCGCGGCGGCCGAGGTAGCCGTGGGTGACGGCCGGCGAGCGGCAGATGATCTGCCCGGGCTCGCCGGGCGGCGTGTCGGCGCCGTGCTCGTCGACGACCCGCACGACCGCGCTGATCGAGGCGCGCCCGGCCGAGCCGCGCTTGGAGATCGCGTGCTCGCCGTCGAGGTAGGTCATGATCGTCGGGAACTCGGTCAGCCCGTAGCCCTGCAGGAACTGGCATCTCGGGAGCCGGCGCTGGAGGTCCTCGATCGCCTCGATCGGGACGTGCTCGCCGCCGCAGAGGATCAGCCGCAGCGACGACATGTCGCGCCGCTCGAGGCTGTCGCCTTCGAGCACGAGGCGCAGCACGGAGGGGACGAGCAGGACGATCGAGATCCGATGGCGCTCGACCAGCTCGCAGAACTCCTCGCCGCTGAAGCCGCCGCTGCGCCGCAGCACGACCGTGCCGCCCCGCCACCAGGTCGCGACCGTGTAGTCGTGGAAGCCGGCGCCCCAGCAGAGCGCCGGCACGACGAGGTGGACGTCCTGCTCGGTCATCGAGAACTCGGCGACCTGGGTCAGCGCGTTGAAGAGGATGTTGCCGTGCGAGTGCATCGCGGCCTTCGGGAGGCCGGTCGTGCCGGAGGTGTACTGGAGCAGGAAGAGGTCCTCGGGGGAGGTCGGCGCGATCGGCGCGTCGGCCGCCGCGCCGGCGGCGACGAGCTCCTCGTAGCGGAGCGCGTCGGTCGCGCCGTCGGTCAGCGAGATCGTCCGCAGGTCGGGGGAGAGGTCGTCGGCGATCGCGTCGACGACGTCGTCGAAGGCCGGCTCGTGGACGAGCCAGCGGGCGCCCGAGTCGTCGAGCGCGTAGGCGATCTCCGGGCCCTTCAGGAAGTAGTTGAGCGGCACCGCGACGCCGCCGAGATGGGCGATCGCGTAGTACAGCTCGACGTACTCGGGGCGGTTGTAGAGCAGGATCGCGCAGCGATCCTCCGCTCTGAAGCCGGCGTTCGCGAGCCCCGTCGCGAGCCGGCGCACGCGCGCTTCGAGCTCGCCGTAGCTGATGCTGCGGTCCTCGAAGACCAGGGCGGCGCGGTCGGCGTCGCCCTGGCGTGCCAGGCGGTTGCGATACAGCGAGTCGGCAAGCCCGTAGAGGCCCATCGCTCTCCTCCTTGTCAGCGGGGCGTCGACGCTATCCGTCACCTCGGCGGCGCTCCAACCGCCTTTCGGATATCTCGCATGCCGCTGGCGCGGCGGCGGTCGGGCGGCGACGCTCACCGGCGATGAACGGATTGCGGTCGCGCTTTCACCGCGTCGAGCTGGAGTCGGGATATGCGGTCGGCTCGGTCAACGCCTGGCTGGTCGACGGCGACCCGTTCACGCTGATCGACGCCGGCAGCCTGCTGCCGGGCGCGATCGGCCGCCTGGAGGCGGCGTGCGCCGGGCTCGGCCGCACCGTCGAGCAGATCGAGCAGGTGGTGATCACCCACCACCACGTCGACCACGTCGGGCTGGCCGCCGAGGTCGTGCGCCGCTCCGGCGCGACCGTGGCGGCGCTGGAGCAGGTCGCGCTATCTCGGCGACTACGACGCCCAGGTGGCGCGGGACGTCGCGTTCGCGCGCGTCGCGCTGTCGGTCCACGGCTTCCCCGCCGAGATCGCGCACGAGACCGGCTCGCGGCTGGGGGCGGAGGCCCGCTGGGCCGCGGGTGTGCGGGTCGACCGGCCGCTGGCGGCCGGCGACGCCGTGACGATCGGCGGGGGCGTGTTCGAGGCGCTCCACCGGCCCGGCCACAGCGAGAGCGACACCGTCTTCCTCGACGCCGCGAACGGCATCGTGATCAGCGGCGACCACCTGATGCGCGACCACGCCTCGATGCCGATGCTCGACCGTCCGATGGACTGCGCGTCGGGCTACGCCGAGGAGGCCGCCCGCTGCGAGCGGCTGGTGCGCTACCGCCGCTCGCTGACCGCGTCGCTCGCCGACCTCGACGGCTTCGTCGTCCCCGGCCACGGGCCGCCGTTCGAGCGGCCGCGCGAGGCGATCGCGAGCCATCTCGCCTTCCAGGACGAGCAGGCGCGGCGGGTGCTCGACCTGTTCGCGCCGGGCGAGGCGCTGAGCGCCTGCGCGGTCGCCCGGCGGCTGTGGCCGAGAACGGCCTTCTCCTGGCCGTGGCTCAGCGCGAGCACGATCGTCGGCCTGCTCGGGCGGCTCGCGGCCGACGAGCTGCTCGTGCCGACGCCGCTCGCGGACGGCGTGACCGGCTACCGGCCGAGATAGTCGGATGGGCCTCGCGACGTCGGCGATGCTGTGGTCGTGTGCGTCGCGTTGACAACCCCGGGAGGAGAGGCATGAGCGCCACCGCACCTTCGCTGACCGACGAGCAGATCTTCAAGGCGACCCGCGACTGCATCGCCGCGTGGAACAGCCTCGACGTCGAGGCGACGCTCGCGACCTACACCGACGACGTCGTCTACAACGACCCGAAGACGCGCGGCAGGATCGTCGGCAAGGACGACCTGCGCCGGTACCTGACGAAGTTCTTCAAGGTCTGGGACATGCAGTTCACGGTCGTCGAGGAGCATCGCCTCGCCGGCCAGGACGCCCAGCTGTGCATGTGGGACTGCAGAATCACCCATCGCGCCGGCGGCGAGACGATCACGGTCAGCGGCATGGACATCTGCGGCGTGCGCGGCAACCAGCTCTGCCGCGACGAGGCGTTCATGGACACGCTGCCGCTCGAGCCGCTGATCGCGGCGCAGCGGTAGGGAGGAGGCCATGACCACCCTGACCGTCGACCAGGACCTGCTGATCGGCGAGCCGCCGGTCGGCAGCAGCGAGCGGTTCTTCGACCGCTTCTACTTCAACCTCCACGGCCCGGAGCCGACGCCGCTGATCATGATCGGCGCGGGCTCGTATCCCAACCGGCAGGTCGTCGACGGCTACCTGATCCGCGTCGACGGCGGCAGGCAGCGCAACGTCCGCTTCTCGAACGAGAGCGGCCGGCTGCCGGCGACCGGCGTCGGGCCGCTGTCGTGGGAGATCGTCGAGCCGCTGAGGGCGTGGCGGCTCGTCGTCGGCGAGAACCCGGCCGGCTTCGAGCTCGACGTCGTCTGGCGGGCGCGCACGAACCCGTGGGAGACCGAGCGGATCGTGCTCGACGACGGGCGCGGCGGCGTCAGCGACTTCGCCCACTTCTTCCAGTCCGGCAGCTACGAGGGCACGCTGGTGCTCGACGGGGAGCGGCGCGACGTCACCGGCTGGCTCGGCCAGCGCGACCGCTCGCGCGGCGTGCGGCTGGTCTCCGAGCGCGGCGGCCTGCACACCTGGATCCAGGCCCAGTTCCCCGACTGCTCGGTCGCCGTCCTCTTCAACCTCGACCGGGAGAACGCGGTCACCCACTGCGACGGCGCGGTGCTGGGCGTCGACGGCGTCGACGATCCGCTCGTCTCCGGCCGCCACGCGGTCGAGATCGACGACGGCCTCGACTGCCCGCGCGCGGCGTTCGAGTTCACGACCGCCTCCGGGCGGACCCTGCGGCTCGACGTCGACGCGACGCCCGGCGGCGGCTTCCTCTCCGGCGGCGGCTACGGCGGCTGGCACGGCAGGCGGCGCGGAGCCGACGTGGTCGAGCACGAGACGTGGACGCTCGACGGCACCGTCACGCCGCGCACGCTCGACACGCCGATGACCGACCGCCCGGCGCGGTTCGTCCTCGACGGCGCGACGGAGGGAGTCGGCGTCTTCGAGTTCGCCGTGACCCGCAGCCCGAGATACGTCTACCGGCCGTCGCTCTGACGGCCGGGCCGCCGCCCACCGAGCGGAACGAGAAGCGCCCCGCTCCGGCGGGGCCTTCGCCCTGCGCTCAGCGGGGCGGGCGGGCGGGCGGCGCGGGCCGGCGCGGGCCAGCGCGGCGCGGCGGGGGCCGGCGCCTACCGCGCCGCGGCGACGGCCTGCTGGGCGCGCTCGGCGAGCTCGGGCACGCCGTGCTCGAGCCGATGGATGAACGGGTCGGTCGTCGTGCCGGCGAGCGCGCGCTTGTAGAACGACTCGAGCCCGACCGCGGCGCGCCAGAACGCGAACGCCGTGTACCAGGCGAGGTCCGCCACCGAGCGGCCGGAGCGCTCGGCGTAGCGCTCGGCGAGCGCGGCGCGGCCGGGGAAGCCGCCCTTGCCGATGCCGCGCGCCTCCGACAGCAGCGTGCCGGTGGCGTCGCCCTCCTCGGGCCAGGTCGACAGCAGCCAGCCGACGTCGCACAGCGGGTCGCCGAGCGTCGCCAGCTCCCAGTCGAGCACGCCGGCGATCGTCGCCGGCGCGCGGCGCGCCCACATCACGTTCGCGGGCCGGAAGTCGCCGTGCACGAGCGCGACGTCGTTGGAGCGCGGGCGCTGCGCGACCAGCCAGTCGCCGACGCGCTCGATCGCCTCGATGTCGCGGGTCCGATGGCGGTCCCAGATCGCGAGGAAACGGCGCAGCTGGCGGTCGAGGTAGCCGTCGGGGCGCCCGAGCGCCGCCAACTCCGGCCGGCGCACGTCGAGCGCGTGGAGGTCGGCGAGCGTGTCGACCATGCGGTCGGCGATCCCGGCGCGGCCGGCGGGGTCGTCGAGCTGCGCCGGGACCTCCGCGGTGATCACGTCGCCCTCCAGCTCGGCCATCACGTAGAACGGCACGCCGAGCACGTCGCTCTCCTCGCGGACGAGCAGGACCTCCGGGACCGGGACGGCCGTCGGCGCGAGCGCCCGCGCGATCCGCGCCTCGCGCACCATGTCATGCGCGCTCTCCTGGTAGGGCGGCCGCGGCGGCCGCCGCAGGACGGCGCGGAAGCCCTCCCGGGCGATCAGGAAGGTGACGTTCGAGTGGCCGTTGCCGATCTCGCGCGCCTCCAGCGGGCCCGTGCCGAGGCCGTGCTCGTCGAGCAGCGCCTCGAGCGGCCGCCGCACGAGCAGCGGCGCCAGCGGCAGCGCGGCCGCCTGCTCCGGCGTGTCGACGATCGACGGGACGGCGGCGCCGGCGGTCACGCGCCACCGACGCGGGTCGCGGTGCCCTGCCAGTAGCGCTCGCGCAGGACCGTGCGCTGGAGCTTCCCGGCGCCGCTGCGCGGGAGCGCGTCGACCGCCTCGACCGAGGTCACCTTCTTCACCGGGCCGACCCGCTCGCGGGTGTGCGCGATCAGCGCCTGCTCGTCGAGCTCGGCGCCGGGCGCCAGCACGACGACGGCCTTCGGCGTCTCGCCCCAGCGCGGGTGCGGCACGCCGATCACGCACGCCTCGGCGATCGAGGGATGCTCGGCGAGCGCCGCCTCCAGCTCGGCCGGCCAGATGTTGTAGCCGCCCGAGATGATCATGTCGTCCTTGCGGTCGGCGAGGTAGAGGAAGCCGTCCTCGTCGAGGTAGCCCATGTCGCGCGTCAGGACGCTGCCGTCGGGCAGGCGCCGGGCGCGCGTCGCCTCCTCGTCGCCCCAGATCCCGCTCATCGCGCCGGGCGAGCGGACCGCGACCTCGCCGAGCTCGCCGACGGGCAGGTCGCGGCCCTCGTCGTCGACGATCCGGATCGCGACGGTCGGATGCGGCCGGCCGGCCGAGCGCAGCCGGCGCCGCTCGCGCTCGCTGCCGTCGGGGCGGTGCTGGTGGGGCAGCAGCATCGTCACCGGCGCGACCTCGCTCTGCGCGTACATCTGGTGGAGGCAGTCGCCGAACAGCTCGACGGCGCGCCGCATCGTCTCCGGGGCGATCGGCGAGCCGGCGTAGGTGAGGCAGCGCAGGCTCGTGAGGTCGCGCTCCCAGGCGCTCGGCTCGTCGAGCACCATCGCGATCATCGTCGGGACCATCGCGGCGTAGGTCGCGCGGCGCTCCTCGACGAGCTCGGCGAAGCGCGCGGCGTCGAAGCTCGGCATCGGCGCCACGGTCGCGCCGACCATCAGCATGCCCCACAGGTAGGCGACGGCCAGGTGGGCGAGCGAGCCGGCGGCGAGGTAGCAGTCGCGCTCGTCGATCGTCGGCGTCATCCAGCGCCAGCCGTCGTTGTAGCGCAGCCACGCGTCGACGGTGTGGTACATCGCCTTCGGCCGGCCAGTTGTGCCGCTGGAGAAGCGGATGATGTGGACGTCGTCGCCGCGCACCTCGACCCGCGGGTCGCGCGCCTGCGAGGAGGCGAGCAGCGCGTCGTAGGAGATCGTCCCCGGCCCGCCGTCGCCGCCCAGCACGACGATCGCCGCGAGGCCCGCGAGCTCGTCGCGGTGCGGCTCGATCCGCTCCAGCAGCCGGTGGTCGACGATCAGCACGCGCGCGTCGAGCAGGCGCAGCAGGTAGGCGTTGGTCTCGCCGGTGTAGTACGTGTACAGCGTCGCGACCGGCGTGTTGCCGAGCGCGCAGGCCGCGGCGATCTCGACCGTCTCGAAGACGTTGTCGGAGAGCACGGCGACCCGGTCGGAGGGCCGCACGCCGAGATCGCTCAGCCCGCAGGCGAGCCGACAGGCGCGTTCGTACAGCTCGGCGTAGGTGAGCGTCCGCCCCTCGAACCAGACCGCGTCGTTGGCGGCGTAGCTGCGTGCGGAGGTCCGTACCACCGTGGCGAAGTCCATGGCGCGCAGGATATGCCCGGCCTCCGAGCCGGCCATCGGCGTCCGGCAGTGCCGGACGCTCGGGCGCGCGCCGACCTGTCCGCCACTCACGGACGCCGTTTGGCCCCGGCCGCGCCCCGCCGCGACGGTCGGTCGCCGTCGATCCCCTACGACGGAGGAGAAAGATGCGAGGACGGAAGTCGGCCGTGTGCGGACTCCTGGTCGGCGCGGCGTTCGCGGCCGGCTGCGGGTCCGGCGAGGAGAGCTCGTCGACCGGCGGCGGGGACGGGGAGATCGTCGTCGGCACGATCATGCCGCTGTCGGGCCCGCAGCAGGCGCTCAGCAACTCCTACGCCGGCATGCGCGCGGCCTTCGCCGACGTCAACGACAGGGGCGGCATCGGCGGCCACAGGGTCAAGATCGTCGTCCGCGACGACCAGTTCAAACCCGCGCAGACGCCGAAGGCGGCGCGCGAGCTGGTCGAGGGCGAGAACGTCGTGATGCTCTGCTCCAACCAGGGTTCCGGCGGGCTGACGGCGATCGCGCCGTACCTCCAGGCCAAGCGGGTGGGGAGCGTCGCCCAGAGCGGCGAGCCGGCGCTGTTCCCGCCCGACTCGACCGCCTTCCAGATGCTGACGCCGTACGGCATGGCGGCGGCGCGGCTGGTCGACCACTTCACCGGCGAGCGCGGGCTGAGGAAGGTCGCGATCGCCTACACCGAGGACGGCGTCGGCCTGCCGTTCCGCGAGGGCGCGGAGCTGCAGCTGGAGCGCGCCGGCCTGAAGCCGGCGGCGGTCGTGAAGTTCAACGCGGCCGCCACCGACCTCGCGCCGGCCGCCGCCAAGCTGAAGGCGTCGGGCGCCGACGTCGTCGTCGTCAACCACGTCGCGCCCGTGATCGGCCAGCTCGCCCGCGCGACCGCCCGCGTCGGCTACACGCCGCAGTGGGGCCTCACGTTCGCGGCGCAGAACAGACAGCTGCTCGAGCTGGGCGGCGCGGCGCTCGACGGCAAGGTCGTGTTCGCGACGCCCTTCCCGACCGCCGACGACCCCGTGCTCGCCGACTACCGCGCCTCGATGGAGAGACGCTTCCCGGAGGTCGACGCCGAGGACTTCCTCAGCATCGAGGGCTTCGCGGCCGGCAAGGTCTGCGCCGGCGTGCTCGAACAGGCGGTCGAGGCAGCGGGCGGCAAGACGCCCTCGCGCGAGCAGGTGCTCGACGCGCTCGCGTCGTTCTCGCTCGACGAGGGCGGCGTGCGCGGGCTGAGATGGACCGCGGAGGACCACACCGGCCCGCGCGGCCTGCAGTTGATCGAGCCCGACGGCGACGGCTTCAGACAGGTCTCGCCGTTCGAGAACGCGCCTGAGGTCCCGGTCGGCGACCACTGACGCACCGCGACCTGTCGCGCGCCGCGGGGGAAGATGGCGCGCGACAGGCACGCCGGACTTAATGACCGGACACGCTGTCTGATACGATCGCCGGCATGTGGAGGAGGGAGCTTGGAGAGCTGCCGATCCGCTGCCGTCCCAGCGACGGTCGCACCCCGCTGCGGCTGCGATGGCGGCGGGTCCCGGGCGACGCCGTTGGCCCCTCGTGGGCGTCGCGGCCGGGATGTTCGCACATGTTGTCCGGTCAGGAAGTTCCGTGCGGGCGGTCGAAGGCCCGCGCCGGAGGAGAGGAGAGAGTCGGTGCTCAACACTGTCGCCCGGGTCGGCAAGGTGCTGAAGCTGTTCACGACCGACAGGCCGGAGTGGGGGGTGACGGAGGTTTCCCTCGCCCTCTCGCTGCCGAAGTCGAACGCCCATGACATGCTCGCGAGCCTGGCCGGGATCGGCCTGCTCGAGCGGCTTCCGAGCGGTCGCTACCGGCTCGGCTGGCGGCTGCTGGCGATGAGCCGCAACCTCGTCGAGGCCGACGGCTTCCAGCGCCACGCCGACGCCGTGACGCGGCAGATGGCGCACCGCCTCGGCCAGGCGTCGAGCGTGGCGACCTGGGACGGCCGGCGCCTCGTCTGCGTCGCCGTCGCGGGGCGCCCGGCCGGCATCGGCCTGCCCGAGCGCACGCCCGGCGTGCGGCTGCCCGGCCACTCGACGGCGCTCGGCAAGATGCTGCTCGCCCATCGGCGCTGGGACGAGGTCGAGGAGCGCGCCACGACCGACGGGCTGCCCGCCTTCACGCGCGCGACCGTCGGCTCGGTCCGGGAGCTGCAGGCGCAGCTCGAGGCGGCCCGCAGGGACGGCGTCGCGTTCGACTTCGAGGAGAACCACGCCGGGCTCTCGTGCGTGGCGGCGCCGGTGCGCGACGCCAGCTCGCGCGTCGTCGCGGCGCTGAGCGTCTCGATGCCGACGCAGCTGCTGCGCCGCGCCGAGCCGCAGTACGCGCGCGCCGTCAGCGTCGCGGCGCAGCGCCTCACCGGCATGCTCAGCGCCGAGAGCGCCGAGAGCGCGGGCGACTCGCTCTCGATCCCCGCGTAGGCGCCGTCACGCCGCGCGCGGCGCGTCGCGCCGCGGGCGTCGCGCCGCGCGCGGAGGCCTGGGCCTCACGCCGCGCGCGTCGCGTCGCGGGCGCGGTCGGCGAGCTCCGGCACGCCGACCGCGAGCTCGCGCAGGAAGGCGTCCTCGACGGCGCCGTCGAGGGCGCGCTCCAGCAGCGCCTCCAGGCCGATCGCCGTCCGCCACAGCGCGAGCGTCATGTACCAGCCGAGCCCGGCGACCGACCGGCCCGATCGCTCCGCGTAGCGCGCCGCCATCTCCGCGCGCGTGGGGAAGCCGCCGGCCGCGACCGTCCCCGCCATCGTCAGCAGCGTGCCGGCCTCGTCGCCGGGGTCGGGCCAGGTCGTCAGCATCCAGGCCAGGTCGCAGAGCGGATCGCCGATCGTCGCCAGCTCCCAGTCGAGGACGGCGCGCAGCCGCGTCGCGGGACCGGCCGAGAAGACGACGTTCGCGAGCCGGTAGTCGCCGTGGACGAGCGTCGCGGGGGCGGCCGGCTCGGGCCGGTTGGCCTGCAGCCAGCGCGTCACCTCGTCGAGCGCCGGGACCTCGCGGGTGCGGTGGCGCTCCCAGATCCCGGCCCAGCGGCGCAGGTGGCGCTCGAGGAAGTCGGCCGCCCTCCCGATCTCCCGCAGGCCGGTCGACTCCAGCTCCAGCGCGTGCAGCTCCACGAGCGCATCGACCAGCTCGTCGGCGATCGCGTCGCGCGCGCCGGGCCGGTCGAGCTCGGCCGGGAGCGCCGAGGTGATGACCGCGCCCGGGACCTCCTCCATCACGTAGAAGGGGGCGCCGATCACCGACGCGTCGGGGCAGGCGAGCAGCAGCCGCGGCGCGCGCGCCGCGGTCGGCCCGAGCAGCTCCAGCAGGCGCGCCTCGTGCAGCACGCCGCGCCGTCCCCGCAGCCCCAAGGAGCGCGGCGGCCGGCGCAGCACGGCCCGCGCCCCGTGCCGGCGGAGCGCGAGCGTCACGTTCGACTCGCCCTCGCCGATCACGACGACGTCGAGCGGCCCGCTGCCGATGCCGTGGCGGTCGAGCAGCGCCTCCAGCGGCCGCCGGACGATCAGGGGCGGGCTCGGCAGCGCCGCCGCCTGCTGCGGGGTGTCGACGACCGTCGCCGGCGTCGCGGGCTGCGAAGGCGGGCTCACGCGGGGCTGCTCAGCCGCTCCTGCGCCCGCGTCACGAGGCGGAACTTCTGGACCTTCCCCGTCGGCGTCATCGGCAGCTCCTCGGCGCTCGCGAACAGCACGTGCTTGGGCACCTTGAAGCGCGCCAGTCTCTGCTTGCACAAGGCGATCACCTCCTCCTCGGTGACGGTCGCGCCGGGCGCGCGCACGATCCAGACCAGCCCGATCTCGCCCCAGCGGTCGTCGGGCACGCCGATCGCGAACGCCTGGCTGATGCCGTCGTGGGCGCACAGCAGCTCCTCGATCTCCTTCGGCATCACCAGCTCGCCGCCGCTCTTGTAGAGCTCCTTGCTGCGCCCGGTCACCTGGAGGTAGCCGTCGGGCGTGATGCGGCCGAGGTCGCCCGAGAAGACCCAGCCGTCGCGCAGCGTCTGCGCCGTCTCCTCGGGTTTGCCCCAGAAGGCGGTCATCATCGTCGGGCCGCGGGAGATCAGCTCGCCCTCCTCGCCGTCCGCGAGCCGGGCGCCGGTCGCCGGGTCGGCGACGGCGTACTCGACGAGCGCGCCGCCGCGCTCCGGCAGCCCGGCGGCGCCGGCGAGCTTCGGGCGGCCGACGGTCGTCACGTGCCGCTCGATCGGGTCCTCGGGCAGCGTCAGCGTCATCGCCCCGCCGCACTCGGTCATGCCGTAGCCGGTCGTCATCTCCGTCACGCCGAGGTCGTCGCGGCAGCGCTCGTAGAGCCACGCGGGGGCGGGCGCGGCGCCCGACAGCAGCGCGGTCAGCGAGGAGAGGTCGCGCCGCTTGCGGTCGGGGTGCTCGAGCAGCGCGACGGTCATCGTCGGCACGCACAGCATGTCGTCGGCGCGGTGCTGCTCGATCGCGCGCAGGTACTCGCCGGGGTCGAAGCCGGTCTGCATCACGACGGCGCCGCCGACGAGCATCGTCGCGAGCAGCCCCTCGACGTAGCCGAACATGTGGTAGCAGGGCAGCGAGAACAACACGCGGCGGCCGTCCTGGAAGGCGCGCGTGAGGGCGCTGCCGTAGGCGGTCCGCTGGACGGCGTCGTGGGTCACGAGGACGCCCTTGGGGCTGCCGGTCGTGCCGGACGTGTAGAGCATGTCGCCGACGTCGCCGGGGGCGCGCCGGCCGGCCGCGCTGGCGCCGGGGTTGCGGTCGCCGAGCTGCGCGAGCTCGTCGAGCGTCATCGCCCCGTCGCGTTCCCGGCCATCGGTCGACAGCACGACGACGTGTCTGAGGTCGGGCAGCGCCTCGCCGCCGCCCCGCTCCCAGCCGGGCGCGATCTCGTCGAGCATCGCGAGGTAGTCCATCCCGTCGAAGCCGGTCATCGTGATCAGCACCGAGCACTGCGACTGGCGCAGCACGTACGCCAGCTCCTCCCTGCGGTAGCGGAAGTTGAGCGGCACGCTGATCGCGCCCGTCCGCGCGGCGGCGAACTTCGCCGGCACGAACTCGGGGTAGTTGGTCATCAGGATCCCGACGCGATGCTCGGGGCCGATGCCGAGCGCGGCGAGGCCGTCGGCGAGCCGGACGGAGAGGTCGCGGACCTGCGCGTAGGTCCAGGTGACGTCGTCGGTGACGACCAGCGGGCGGTCCGCGTAGCGGTCGGCGCACCGGTCGAGGCGCGCGTCGAGCGCCATCGGCTCCCACGGCGTGAAGCGGGTCTCCAGCTCTTGGCGGCGCGCGGCGATCTCCATCGGTTCCTCCGGGTCGGGGGCGGTCGCGCCAGGCTCCCAACCGCGGCTGGGGAGCGCACAGCCCGTCCGGACATCATGGACGCCGGGTTCGTCAGCTGCGGTGGAAGCGGACGACGTCGCCGCTGCGGTCCTCGGCGACGACGCCGTCGGCGATCAGCAGGCCGAGGTGGCCGAGCACCTCCGACAGCGTCAGGAACGCCTGGGTGATCGCGATCGGCCCCCAGCGGGCGGTCGCCAGCTCATGCGCCGACAACGGCCCGCCGGCGAGCAGGTCGTGGAAGTGGGCGGCCCGTCGCTCCTGCGCGCGCAGCCGCTCGTCGATCAGCTCGCGATGGCCGGTCACGGGCTCCCCGTGGCCGCCGAGCCCGACCTCGAAGGCCAGCTCGCGCGTCGCCTTCAGGGACGCGCGGTACTGCAGCAGCGGCTCGGGCCGGCGACCGTCCCACGCGCCGAGCGGGCGCGTGATGACGGCGTTGGAGGAGACGCCGCTGAGCAGGTGGTCGCCGGTCAGCGCGATCCCGCCCTCGGCGTCGTGCAGGACGATGTCCGACGGCGAGTGGCCGGGCCGGTGGAGCACCGTGAACGCGCGGTCGCGCAGCGCGAGCCGCTCGCCGTCGCGCAGCGGCCGGTGGACCGGCGCCGAGCAGCCGTAGCCGCGCACGACGTCGGCGACCGCCCGCAGCGCGTCGGCGACGTGGGGCTCGACGCCGTGGTGGAGCATCAGCCGCCGCGCGTCGTCGTCGTCGAGCACGCCGTGCTCGTCCCATCTGCTCAGCACCGGCGCGAGCGCGTCGAGGCACGCGATCTCGACGTCGGCGCGCTCGGCGATCGCGCGCGCGAGGCCGGTGTGGTCGATGTGCTGGTGGGTGACGACGACGAGGCCGAGGCCGGCGAGCCGGTGGCCGCGCGCGGCGAGCAGCCGCTCGAGCAGCCCGAGCCCGGTCGCGACGTTGGGGCCGCAGTCGACCAGCGTCAGCGGCTCGTCCTCGATCAGGTAGACGTTGACCGGGCCGACGCCGAACGGGGTCGGCAGGACGAGCGCGTGGATGCCGGCCGCGGCGGCGACGGCGTTGGCCTCCGCTGTGAATGATACGTTCTGTCCGGACACGATGTCTGGAGAGGATATGGCACAGGCAGGCCCGTTGGAAGGCGTCCGCGTCGTCGAGATCGGCTCGATCGGCCCCGGGCCGTTCGCGGCGATGCTGCTCGCGGACATGGGCGCCGACGTGGTGCGGCTGGAGCGGCCCGCTGGAGACGGGCTCGGCAGCGGCGCCTGGAACCTGACCAACCGCAACCGCCGCTCGGTCGGAATCGACCTGAAGGCCGACGGCGCGGCCGAGCTCGTGCTGCGGCTCTGCGCGGGCGCCGACGCCCTCATCGAGGGCTTCCGCCCGGGCGTGATGGAGCGGCTCGGGCTCGGTCCCGAGGCGGTCCACGCGCGCAATCCGCGGCTCGTCTACGGCCGCATGACCGGCTACGGCCAGGAGGGGCCGCTGAGCCAGGTCGCCGGCCACGACGTCAACTACATCGCGGTCGCGGGCGCGCTCGGCGCGATGCGGCGCAGCGGCGAGCGCCCGCTCCCGCCGCTCAACCTCGTCGGCGACTACGGCGGCGGCGCGATGTTCCTCGCCTTCGGACTGGTCTGCGGGATCGTCGAGGCGCGCGCCTCGGGCCGCGGGCAGGTCGTCGACGCGGCGATGGTCGACGGCACGGCCGTGCTGACGACGATCGTCCACGCGCTGCGCGCCGGCGGCCAGTGGCCGGGGGCGCCCGGCGAGAACCTGCTCGACTCCGGCGCCCACTTCTACGAGGTCTACGAGACGGCCGACGGCGAGCACGTCGCGGTCGGGGCGATCGAGCCGCAGTTCTACGCCCGCCTGCTGGAGCTGCTCGAGCTGCCGGCGGAGGAGATGCCGCAGCACGACCGCGCCCGCTGGCCGGAGCTCAAGGAGCGGATCGCCGCCGTGATCGGGAGCCGCACGCGCGCCGAGTGGGCCGAGCTGCTGGAGGGCGAGGAGGCGTGCGCGACCGCCGTCTACCGGCCCGAGGAGGCGCCGGCCCACCCGCACAACGTCGCGCGGTCGACCTTCGCCGAGTTCGCGGGCGTGGTGCAGCCGGCGCCCGCGCCGCGCTTTAGCCGCACGCCGGGGACGCTGCGGATCCCGCCGCGGCAGCCCGGCGCCGACACCGACGCTGCGCTGGCCGAGTGGGGGGTGAGCGCCGATGAGATCGCAGGGCTTCGCGATGCCGGCGTCGTCGGCTGAGGCGCTCAGACGGGCGGTCGAGCGGCTCTACGAGGCGCTCGGCGGCGGCGACGGCGAGGTCGTCCTGTCGCTGCTGGCGCCGGAGTTCGAGGGCCGCATCGCCGCTGGCATGCCCGCCGGCGCGGGCGTCCACCGCGGCGCCGAGGCGATGGTGCGCGACGGCTGGTGGTCGATCGGGCGCGCCTTCAAGGTCGTCGCGGAGCCGCAGGAGTGGGTGCCGTGCGCCGACGGGAGGCTGCTCGTCACCGGCGCCTACCGCGGCGTCGCGCGCGGGACCAGCGCCCGCGTCGACGCGCGCTTCGCGCATCTGTGGAGCGGCGGCGCCGGCGGCCTGACGGCGCTGGAGCAGTGGACCGACACGGCGCTGTGGCGCGTCGCGCTGAGCGAGGGAGGGGATCGATGAGCGCGTCGGAGGTCGTCTCGCTCCGCTTCGAGGACGGGCTCGCGCGCCTCCGCCTGCGGCGGCCCGAGGCCCGCAACGCGATCGACCGCGCGATGGCCTACCAGCTGCTCGACGCGGCGTCGGCGTGCGCGGCCCGCGCCGGCCTGCGCGCCGTCCTCATCGAGGCGGACGGCCCCGACTTCACCGTCGGCGGCGACCTGCGCCACCTGCACGGCGTCGGCGACGAGCTGCCGACCGAGCTGCAGCGGATGATCTCCCGCTATCACGCCGCGCTGGCGCAGCTCGGCGCGCTGGAAGCCCCCGTCGTCACCGCGGTGCAGGGCGCCGCGGCCGGCGGCGGGCTGGGGCTGCTGTGGTGCGCCGACCTCGTGATCGCCGCCGACGACGCGCGGTTGGCCTCGGGCTTCGCGCGGCTGGGGATGAGCGGCGACGGCGGCAGCTCGTGGGCGGTCACGCGGCTCGCCGGCGCGCGGCGGGCGTGGGAGTTCCTCGCCGAGGGCCGGGTGCTGACGGCGGCCGAGGCGGCCGACTGGGGACTTGTCAGCCGCGTCGTGCCCGCGGCAGAGTTGGCCGCCGAGGCTGAGCGGACCGCACGGCGGCTGGCGGAGGGCCCGACGCGCGCCTTCGCCCACCTGCGCCGTCTGATCGGCGCGGCGAGCGCCAGCTCGTGGGCGGAGCAGCTCGACACCGAACGGCGGGTGATGGCCGAGCTGGCGCTGACAGCCGACGTGCGCAACGGCATCGCCGCCTTCGTCGAGCGGCGCGAGCCGCGCTTCGGCGGGCGCTGATCGCGACCTACGCGCCGGTGCGGACCGGCGCGTAGAGCGTGTTCCAGACGATCGCCGTGTACGCGTCGATCTGGGTGCGCAGCTGCGCCGGTCTGAGGCCGCGCAGGAAGACGTGGAAGGCGCGCTCGGCCATCCACGTCAGCCACTGCGCCGTCTCGGCCGGCGGCAGGTCGGGGTCGATGAACCCGGCCGCCTGGCCGTTGCGGATGTGCTTGCGCAGGCTGGCGATGTTCGCACCCATCATCGCGTTGACCAGCTCGCGCACGCTCGGGTCGTACTCGGCGGCGTCGTAGGTCGCGGCCATCAGCGGGGCGTGGGGGTGGTAGACCTCGACGACCCTCGCCAGCGCGGCGCGCAGGTCCTCGCGCGAGGAGTCGGCGTCGATCTCCCACCAGCCCGACACCGCCGCGGCGATCTCGCTCTCGATCTCGCCGAACCAGGCGCGCAGCAGGTCGCCCTTGTCCTCGAAGTAGACGTAGTAGGTCGAGCGCGACATGCCGGCCTCCTGGACCATCCGCTCGACGCTGATCTCGGTGAAGCTCTCGCCGTCGTCCAGCAGGCGCTGGACGACCTCGAGGAGGCGGTCGCGGATGGCCTCGCGCCGGGCGGCGCGTCTGCTCTGCGGCTTGCGTGTCGCGGACGGCATCGCCGCGACAGTCTAAAGACCGTACGTCTTCGCGATCACATCAAGCATGATCTCGTCCGCGCCGGCGCCGATCCGGTACAGCCGCAGGTCGCGCATGATCCGCTCGACCGGGTACTCGCTGACGTAGCCGGCGCCGCCGTGGATCTGCACGCACTCGTCGGCGACCATCCAGGCGACCTGCGCCGCCTTCAGCTTGCTCATCGAGATCTCGCGGACGTTGTACCTGCCGGCGGCGTAGTCGGCGGCGGTCGCGTAGATCAGGCGGCGGGTCGCCTCCAGCTCCATCGCCATCCGCGCGAACTTGTGGCGGATCGCCTGGTGGCTGCCGAGCGGCTTGCCGAAGGTCCGGCGCTCGAGCGCGTACTGGAGCGTCAGGTCGAAGGCGCGCTGGGCGTAGGCGAGGCAGCCGGCGGAGGCGATCGCGCGCTCGGCCTGCAGCTCCCACATGATCTGGTGGAAGCCGCGGCCGACCTCGCCGAGCACCGCCTCCGGGCCGACGCGCACGTCCTGGAGCGCGATCAGCGCGGTGTCGGAGGCGTGCATGCCCATCTTCTGGAGCGGCTTCTCCAGCACGATCCCGGGCGTGTCCATCGGGATCAGGAAGGTCGTGAAGCCGTCGTAGCCGGCGTCGGGGTCGGTCTTGACGACCGTCAGCATCATGCCGGCGCGATGGCCGTTGGTGATGTAGGTCTTGGCGCCGTTGATGACCCAGTCGTCGCCGTCGCGGACCGCGCGGGTCGTGATCGCCGCGACGTCGGAGCCGGCGTCGGGCTCGGTGATCCCGAGCGCGAAGATCGTCTCGCCGGCGATCCCGGCCGGGAGCCAGCGCCGCTTCTGCTCCTTGGTGCCGAACTCGAGCAGCGGCGGCATCACCATGTCGGTGTGGACGGAGAGCCCCATCAGCAGGCCGCCGGAGCCGCCGCGCGCGATCTCCTCGGCGAGCACGATGTTGGTGAAGTAGTCGCCGCCCTGGCCGCCGTACTCCTCGGGCATCGACAGCCCGAGGAAGCCCAGCTCGCCCATCCGCCGCACGATCGCGTCCGGGTAGGTCGTCTGCTCCCAGGCCGCGGCGTGCGGCGCGATCTCGCGGTCGACGAACGAGCGGATCGACTCGCGCAGCTGGTCGTGGACGTCGCTGAAGATCGACGTCGAGGGATGCTCGAGGGTGCTCATCGGTTGATCGTACAGTATGTCCGGACACTATGAATGAGCAGAGTGCCCGATGCGGTACCGTCGCCGCCATGGCTATCCCGAACACGATCGGCGTCGTCGGCGCGGGCACGATGGGCGCGGGCATCGCGCAGCTCGCCGCGCAGGCCGGCGCCCGGACGCTGCTGCACGACCCCGTCCCGGAGGCGCTCGAGCGCGGGCTCGCGACGATCGCCGCGGGTCTCGACCGGCAGGTCTCCAGAGGGCGGCTCGACGCCGCCGAGGCGGCGGCGATCCGCGCCCGCGTCGAGCCGGCCGCCTCGCTCGATGCGCTCGCGCCGTGCGGGCTGGTGATCGAGGCGGCGCCCGAGCGCCTCGAACTGAAGCTCGACCTGTTCGCGCGGCTCGCCGAGATCACCGCTCCCGACTGCGTCTTCGCGACCAACACCTCGTCGCTGTCGGTCGCCGAGATCGCGGCGGGGACGCCGCGGCCGGAGCGCGTCGTCGGCCTGCACTTCTTCAACCCCGCGCCGGTGATGCGGCTCGCCGAGGTCGTCCCCGGCGTCGCGACCGCGCCGGAGGTCGTCGCGACCGCGCGCGCGGTCGGCGAGGCGATGGGCAAGCGCGTGATCGACGCCGCCGACGTCGCCGGCTTCCTCGTCAACCGCGTCAACCGACCGTTCTTCCTGGAGGCGCTGCGGGTCGTCCAGGACGGCCAGGCGACGGTCGAGCAGGTCGACCGCGCGATGCGGATGGGCGGCGGCTTCCGGATGGGCCCGTTCGAGCTGATGGACCTGATCGGGATCGAGACCAACCACGCCGTCGCCGAGGGCTTCTACCGCCAGACGCTGGAGCCGCGCTACCGGCCCTCGCCGCTCGCGGCGCGGATGGTCGCCGCCGGGCGCCTCGGCCGCAAGACGGGGCAGGGCTGGTACCGCTACGGCGACGGGGATGGCCGCCCGGCCGACCCCGAGCCGCCGGCCGCCGGCGGCGGCGACGGCCGTCCGCTCGCGATCGACGGCGACGGTCCGGCGCTCGACGCGCTGCGCACGGCCGCGCGCGCCGCCGGCTGGGACGTCGGCGCGCACGCCGAGCCGTACCTCGCGATCGCCGCGGCTGGCGCGGCTGGCGCGGCGGGTGCGGGCGGCGCGGCTGGCGCGGGCGGCGCGGCGGGTGCGGGCGGCGCGGCTGGCGCGGGCGGGACCGCCCCGCGCGCGCTGTTCCTCGCCGGCGCCTCGCTCCACCTCAGCGACCCGCGCGCGGTCGGGATCCACCTGCTGGCGCCCTTCGACGGCGCGCGGCTGGTCGAGCTGACGCGCACGGAGGCGAGCGATCCGGTCGCCGCCGAGCGCGCCGAGGAGCTGGTGCGGACGCTCGGCCGCCATCCCGAGTGGGTCGGCGACGGGCCGGGCCTCGTGCTCGGCCGCGTCGTCGCGCAGCTCGTCAACGAGGCCGCCTTCCTGATCGGCGAGGGCAACGGCGCGCCGGAGGACGTCGACGCCGGGATGGAGCTGGGCGTCAACCACCCGCGCGGGCCGGTCGCCTGGTCGGCGGCGCTCGGAGGCGCGCACGTGCTCGCGATCCTCGACGGGCTCCAGCAGGAGCTGCGGGAGGAGCGCTACCGCGCCGCGCCGCTGCTGCGCCGGCGCGCGGCGCTCGGGCTCGCGCTCGCGTGAGGCGGCGGCCGCGGCGCTCGCCTCGCCGCCTCAGCGGCCGGTGAAGCGCGGGCGGCGCTTCTCCTTGAAGGCGGCGACGCCCTCGGCGTAGTCGGCGGTCGTCGCGTGCCGCTGCTGGACGCGGGCCTCCAGCTCCAGCAGCGGCTCCAGCTCGCCGCCGAGCGAGGCGTTGACGATCTCCTTGATCGACGCGAGCGCTGTCGTCGGCATCGCGGCGAGGCGGGCGGCGAGCCGCTCGCCGGCGGCGCGCAGCTCGTCGTCGGCGACGACCTCGTTGACGATGCCCCACTCGTGCGCGGTCGCCGCCGGCAGCTTCTCGCCGAGCATCGCGAGCTGGGCGGCGCGGGCCGGCCCGACGCGCGCGACGAGGTGGGGGAGGACGCCGCCGTCCGGCATCACGGCGATGTGGATGAACGCCAGCAGGAAGGTCGCCGACTCGGCCGCGACGACGAGGTCGCAGGCGAGCGCGAGCGAGCAGCCGAGGCCGGCGGCGGCGCCGTGGACGGCGGCGACGGCCGGCTTCGGCATCCGCCGCAGCTCCAGCACGATCGGGTTGTAGATCTGCTCCAGGCGGCTGTGCAGGTCGGGCGACCCGTCCGGCTCCAGCTCGCGCGGGACCTTCACGTCGGCGCCGGCGCAGAAGGCGCGGCCGGCGCCGGTGATCAGCACGGCGCGGACCGCGTCGTCGGTCGCGGCGGAGCGCAGCGCGGCAAGCAGCTCGCGGCCCATCTCCGGGGTCCAGGCGTTGAGCGCCTCGGGGCGGTTCAGCTCGATGTGGGCGACGGCCCCGGCGCGCTGAACGCGGATGTCGGTGGCGTGTACGGGATGCACGGACGCAATTGTACGGCCTGTCCGGACGCTGTGTACGGTCTGTGTATGGCTCACGGAATCCTCTCCTACGGCGCCTACGTGCCCCGGCACCGCCTGCGCCACGCCGAGCTCGGCGCAGCGCTCGGGAGCGGCGGCGGCAGCGGCGCCCGCGCGGTGGCGTCCTACGACGAGGACAGCACCACGATGGGCGTCGAGGCGGCGCGCGCGGCGCTCGCGAACGGCGCCGCGCCGACGGCGATCCACTTCGCCACCACGGCGCCCGCCTACGCCGACAAGACCAACGCGACCGCGATCCACGCGGCGCTCGACCTCGACCGCCAGGGGTTCGCGGTTGACCTCGTCGGCTCGGCCCGCGGCGCGGTCGGCGCGCTGCGCCAGGCGGCGGCCGGCGGCGGGCTCGCCGTGCTCAGCGACCTGCGCACCGGCCGTCCCGGCTCGGCCGACGAGCGGGCCGGCGGCGACGCGGCGGCGGCCTTCCTGTTCGGCGCCGGCGAGCCGATCGCGACCGTGCTGGCGGAGGCGTCGGCGACCGCCGAGTTCCTCGACCGCTGGCGCAGGCCCGGCGAGCTGGCGAGCGGGCAGTGGGAGGAGCGCTTCGGCGTCGAGGCCTACCTGCCGCTGATCGCCGACGCCGTCGGCCGCGCGCTCGCCGAGGCGGGGGTCGAGGAGCCCGATCGCGTGATCGTCTCCTCGCCGCACGCGCGCGCGGCCGCGACCGCCGCCAAGCGGCATCCCGGGCGGATCGCGGAGGAGGCGCCGGCGATCGGCTACAGCGGCGCCGCCGACCCGGGGCTGCGGCTCGCCGCGGCGCTCGACCGCGCCCGACCGGGGGAGACGATCCTGCTGGTCGTCGCCGCCGACGGCTGCGACGCGACGGTGCTGCGCGTCGAGCCGGCGATCGAGCGCGCGCGGCCGGCCAGGACGGTCGCGCAGCTGGTCGAGGGCGGGCGCGACCTGCGGTACGCGACCTACCTGACGTGGCGCGGGCTGCTCGAGCGCGAGCCGCCGCGCCGGCCCGAGCCGGGCCGCCCGGCCGGGCCGCCCTCCCACCGCTCCGAGCGCTGGAAGTTCGCGTTCGTCGGCTCGCGCTGCACCGCCTGCGGGCAGGTCCACGTCCCGCCGCGGCGCGTCTGCGTCAACTGCCGGGCGGTCGACGCGATGGAGCGCGCGCCGCTGTCGCGGCAACCCGGCCGCGTCGCGACCTACACGGTCGACCGGCTCGCCTTCTCGCCCTCGCCGCCGATGATCGACGTCGTCGTCGACTTCGAGGGCGGCGGCCGCTACACGCTCGAGGCCGCCGACGCGTCGCCGGAGGAGATCGAGATCGGGACGCCGCTGGAGCTGACCTTCCGCCGGCTCTACACCAGCGGCGGCGTGCACAACTACTTCTGGAAGGCGAGGCCAGCCTGATGGCGAGCAGAGGCATCAAGGATCGCGTCGCGATCGTCGGCATGGGCTGCACGGCGTTCGGCGAGCACTGGGACAGAAGCGCCGACGACCTGCTCGTCGACGCGACGCAGCAGTGCTTCGCCTCGACGCCCGCGCTGCCGAAGGAGGAGGTCGACGCCTACTGGCTCGGGACGATGAACTCGGGCCAGTCGGGGACCGTGCTGTCGAAGCCGCTCGGGATCGACTACAAGCCCGTCACGCGCGTGGAGAACATGTGCGCGACCGGCTCGGAGGCGTTCCGCAACGCTTGCTACGCCGTCGCCGCCGGCGCCTACGACCGCGTGATGGCGGTCGGCGTCGAGAAGCTGAAGGACACCGGCTACTCCGGCCTCGTCCGCTCCAACGTCGCCGGCGACGGCACCGCGCCGGAGGAGACGCTGACCGCGCCGGCGGCCTTCTCGCTGCTCGACCCGGCCTACTGCCGCAAGTACGACGTCGACCCGGCGGCGATGCGCGACGCGATGACCCACGTCGCGTGGAAGAACCACGTCAACGGGGCGAAGAACGAGCGGGCGCAGTTCCGCAAGGAGGTGCCGAAGGAGAAGATCGACGCCGGCGCCGGCCGCGTCGCCGGCCGGCTCGGGGTGATGGACTGCTCGGGCGTCTCCGACGGCGCCGCCTGCGCGCTGATCGTGCGCGCCGAGGACGCCTACAGATACACCGACAGGCCGATGTTCGTGAAGGCGCTGTCGGTGATCGCGGGACCGGCCAGTGGACCGATCGACCCCGGCTACGACTACACGACCTTCGACGAGGTCGTCGCCTCGGCGCGGGACGCCTACGCGCAGGCCGGCATCACCGACCCGCGCCGGCAGCTGTCGCTCGCCGAGGTCCACGACTGCTTCACGCCGACCGAGCTGGTGCTGATGGAGGACATGGGCTTCTCCGCGTGCGGGGAGGCGTGGAGAGACGAGCTCGACGGCGCCTTCGACCTCGACGGCGAGCTGCCGGTCAACCCCGACGGCGGGCTGAAGTCGTTCGGGCACCCGGTCGGCGCGAGCGGCCTGCGGATGCTGTTCGAGTGCTGGCTGCAGTTCCGCGGCGAGGCCGGCGCACGGCAGATCGCCGACGCCAGGCTCGGCCTCACGCACAACCTCGGCGGGCGCCCCGGCACGTGCGTCTCGTTCATCTCGATCGTCGGGGCGGAGCTGGGATGAGCGCCTCCGCGCCGCTGCTGACCGAGCGCCGCGGGCCGGTGCTCGTGATCACGCTCAACCGCCCGGAGGTCCGCAACGCGGTCGACCGTCCGCTCGCGGAGGGGATCGCCGCCGCGCTCGACCGGCTCGACGCCGAGGACGACCTGCGCGTCGGCGTGCTGACCGGCGCCGGCAGAGGGTTCTGCGCCGGCATGGACCTGAAGCGGTTCGCCGAGACCGGCGAGCGGCCGTGGGTCGGCGACCGCGGCTTCGGCGGGATCGTCCGCCGGGCCTCGGAGAAGCCGCTGATCGCCGCGCTGGAGGGGTTCGCCGTCGCCGGCGGCCTCGAGATCGCGCTCGCCTGCGACCTGCTCGTCGCCGCCCGTGGCACCAAGCTCGGGATCCCAGAGTCCAAGCGCGGCCTCGTCGCCGCCGGCGGCGGGCTGCGGCGGCTGCCGCGCCTGCTGCCCTCCGCGCTGGCGATGGAGCTGGCGCTGACCGGCGGGCTGATCACCGCCGAGCGCGCGTGGGAGGTCGGCGCGCTCAACCGCCTCACCGAGCCCGGCGAGGCGCTCGCGACCGCGCTCGAGCTGGCCGCCGAGATCGGCGCGAACGCGCCGCTGGCGCTGATCGGCGCCAAGCGGATCCTGCAGCGGCAGTGGTCGTGGGACGACGCCGAGTTCTGGGAGCGCCAAGCCGAGATCGTCGAGCCGATCGCAACCTCCAAGGACGCCCGCGAGGGCGCCCGCGCCTTCACCGAGAAGCGCCCGCCGGTCTGGCGCGGACGCTGACGCAGAGAGACGGGAGAGCAATGTCTGAGCACACGGACGTACTGGTGATCGGGGCCGGGATGGGCGGCGTCTGCGCCGCCGCGCGGCTCGCCGCCGCCGGCCGCAGACCGCTGCTGGTCGAGCGCGCCGATCGCGTCGGCGGCCGCGCCTCCTCGTTCGAGCAGGACGGCTACACGATCAACACCGGCGCGGTCGCGATCGAGTACGGCGGCGCGATGGAGGAGACCTTCAGGGAGGTCGGCGCCGAGTTCGCGCTGCGCTTCCCCGACCCGGCGAACGTCTTCCGCGTCGGCGGCAAGACGGTCAACCCGGCGAAGGGCGGCTGGGCCTTCCTGCTCGACCGGATCACGAAGAAGGGCGCGAAGGTCCTCACCCAGCTCGGCAGCGCCAAGCGCGGCGACTACCCCGAGGAGCAGCTGACGCTCGAGCAGTGGATCGCCAGAGCGACCTCCAACGAGACGGTCCACCGCCTCTTCCGCAACCTCGCCGCCGCGATCTTCGCCGTCAACGCCGACGAGATCCCGGCGAAGGCGTTCCTGACGTACTTCATGGAGAAGGGGGCCTTCCGCAAGTTCGGCTTCCACCCCGACGGGACGATCGGCGTCTGCCGGGCGCTCGCCGACGTCGTCGAGCGCGACGGCGGCCGCATCTGGCTGGAGAGCGAGGTCGTCGCGCTGCACAGCGAGGAGGGCCGCGTCACCGGCGCGACGATCCGCCGCGGCGGCGAGGAGATCGAGGTCGGCTGCGCCGCCGTCGTCTCCAACGCCGGCCCCGACGCGACGATCGCGCTCGCCGGCGAGGAGGCGCTCGGCGCCGACTACGTCGCCTCGATCCGCAGGCTGTCGAAGCCGACCGCCAACTTCATCATCCACGTCGCCAGCGACGAGCCGCTGCTCGACACGCCCGGGCTGATCGTCTTCTCCAACACCGAGCGCGTCTGCAACGCCGGCAACATGACCGCGACCTGCCCCGAGCTGGCGCCGGAGGGCAAGCACCTGACCGTCGTCTACGCGGTGCCGCGGCCGGCGGTCGGCCCGTTCGACGCGGAGCGCGAGCTGCAGCTGTCGCTCGACGAGCTGCGCGCCGAGCTGCCGGGGATGGCCGAGGCGGAGGTGATCGACGCGCGCGTCATGCAGGGCGACTGGCCGGCGCAGCGGGCGCTCTCCGGCTACGAGATGCCGCGCGAGACACCGCTCGACAACCTCTGGAACGTCGGCGACGGCGTGCGCGACTATGGCAGCGGCGGCACCCAGTCGTGCGCGGAGACCGCGCGCGACGTCGTCGCGGAGATCCTTGGATGAGCGGCGTGCTGTCGGGCATGCGCGTCGTCGAGGGCTCCGCGTTCGTCGCGGCGCCGCTCGGCGGCATGACGCTCGCCCAGCTCGGCGCCGACGTGATCCGCTTCGACCAGATCGGCGGCGGCCTCGACCGCGACCGCTGGCCCCTCGCCCCCGACGGTCAGAGCCTCTTCTGGGCCGGGTTGAACAAGGGGAAGCGGTCGATCCAGCTCGACCTCCGCTCCGACGAGGGGCGCGAGCTGGCGCAGGCGCTGATCACCGCGTCGGGCGAGGACGCCGGCCTCTTCCTGACCAACTTCCCCGCGCGCGGCTGGCTCGCCCACGACGTGCTGCAGGCGCGCCGCCGCGACCTCGTGATGGTCGCGCTGACCGGCAACCCGGACGGCTCCAGCGAGGTCGACTACACCGTCAACCCCGCGACCGGGTTCCCGTGGGCGACCGGCCCGCGCAACCTCGCCGAGCCGCTCAACAGCGTGCTGCCGGCGTGGGACGTGGCGATGGGCACGCTGGCGACGACCGGACTGCTCGCCGCCGAGCGGCGGCGAGCGCGGACCGGGGAGGGGACGCTGGTGCGGCTGGCGCTCTCCGACGTCGCCTTCGCGATGGTCGGCAACCTCGGCCGCATCGCCGAGGCGCAGCTCGGCGGCCGCGACCAGCCCAAGGACGGCAACTACCTCTACGGCGCCTTCGGCCACGACTTCGAGACCCGCGACGGCCGGCGCGTGATGGTCGTCGCGCTGACGGCGCGGCAGTGGCGGGCGCTGCAGGACGTGACCGGGCTCCACGAGGCGTGTGCGAGCGTCGAGCGGGCGACGGGGTACGACCTCGGCACCGAGGCCGGTCGCTTCGAGGGGCGGGACCTGATCGCCGCGCTGCTACGGCCGTGGTTCGCGCAGCGCGAGATGCGCGAGATCCGCGTCGCGTTCGCCGGCACCGGCGTCTCGTGGGGGCCGTACCAGACGTTCAAGCAGCTGGTCGAGGAGGACGATCGCTGCTCGACCGCCAACCCGCTCTTCAGCGAGGTCGAGCATCCCGGCCTGGGCAGGTACCTGATGCCCGGCTCGCCGCTGCACTTCGCCGACCTGGAGCGCCAGCCGGCGCGCCGCGCGCCGCTGCTGGGCGAGCACACCGAGGAGATCCTCGCGGAGGTGCTCGGCTGCGGCGACGCCGAGATCGGCCGGCTGCTGGAGCGCGGCGTCGTCGCCGGAACACGAGAGAGGAGCACGGTCGCATGAGCGGCGAGCAACCCGTCCTGACGCAGGTGGCCGACGGCGTCGGCCGCATCACGCTCAACCGCCCGCAGGCGATGAACGCGATCACGGTCGAGCTGGCCGAGGGCCTGGCGGCCGCGCTGGAAGCGCTGGCGCCGGAGGTCGCCGTGATCGAGATCCGCGGCGCCGGCGGCAACTTCTGCGTCGGCGGCGACTTCAAGCAGCTGGAGGCGCTGCGGGCGCGGGGCCCGGAGGCGATGGCGGAGCTGTTCGCCGCCTTCGGGCGCGCCTGCGCGCTCGTCGCGACGGTCGAGGTGCCGGTCGTGGCGGTCGTCGAGGGCTACGCGATGGCCGGCGGGTTCGAGCTGATGCAGGCAGCCGATCTCGCGCTCGTCGCCGAGGAGGCGAAGCTCGCCGACAACCATTCGAACTTCGGCCAGGTGCCCGGCGGCGGCGGCTCGCAGCTGCTGCCGCGGCTGGTCGGCCGGCAGCGCGCGAGCGCGCACATCCTGCTCGGCGAGCGGCTCTCCGGCGCGGAGGCGGCGGCGTGGGGGCTGGCCCACCGGGCCGTGCCGGCAGCGCGGCTCGACGCGGTCGCGGCCGAGGTGGTCGCGAGGCTCGCCGGCAAGTCGCGGGCGGCGCAGGCGCGCACGAAGCGGCTGATCCGCGAGGGCCTCGAGCTGCCGCTCGCCGACGGGCTCGCGCTCGAGCGCCGGGTCGTCGTCGAGCACCTGACGGGTGAGGATGCCGGCGCGGGGATCGCGTCGTTCACAGGCGGAGGGAGAACGTGATGTCCGAGACGCTGATCGCCGACGGGCCGGTCCTGCTCGAGCTCGACGGCGCCGTCGCGCACCTGCGCTTCAACCGGCCGGAGGCCTCCAACGGCCTCGACGTGCCGCTGCTGCGCGCGCTGTATGAGGCGGTGATGCGGATCCACGGCGAGCCGCGCGCCCGCGCGGTGCTGGTGACCGGGGAGGGGAGGCACTTCTGCGCCGGCGGCGACGTCAAGACCTTCGCCGCCAAGGGCGAGGCGCTGCCCGACTACCTGCGCGAGGCGACCAGCTGGCTGCAGATCTCCGCCTCGGCGCTGATCCGGCTGCGGGCGCCGGTGATCGCCGCCGTCCACGGCTTCGCGGCCGGCGGCGGCGGGCTCGGGCTGGTCTGCGCCTCCGATCTCGTGATCGCCGAGCGCTCGGCGACGTTCATGCTCGGCGCGACGCGCGTCGGGATGGCGCCCGACGCCGGCGGCTCGGTCACGCTGACCCATCTCGTCGGCTTCCGCAAGGCGATGGAGATCGCGCTCACCAACCCGGCGATCGAGGCAGAGGAGGCGCTGCGGATCGGGCTGATCACGCGCGTCGTCGACGACGGCGCCGCGCGCGCGGAGGGGATGGCGCTCGCGCGCGAGCTGGCCGCCGGGCCGACGCTCGCCTACGGGCAGACGAAGCGGCTGCTGTGGGAGGGCCTCGGCGCGACGGTCGAGGCGCGGCTGCCCGACGAGGCGCGGACGGTCGCCGAGCTGTCGGGGAGCGAGGACGCGCGCGAGGGCCTCGCGGCGGTGATCGAGCGGCGCGCGCCGGAGTACCGGGGCCGATGAGACGCACGGCACTGGTGACCGGCGGCTCGTACGGCATCGGCGCCGCGATCGCGGAGCGCCTCGTCGCCGACGGCGCGGAGGTGATCCTCACCGGCCGCAAGCTCGACGCGGCGCGGCAGCAGGCGGAGCGGATCGGCGCGCGCGCCGTCGCCTTCGACGTCGCCGACCACGCCGCGACCGTCGCGGCGATCGAGCGGCTCGGCCCCGTCGACATCCTCGTCAACAACGCCGGCGCCGATCACTTCGGCTGGTTCACGCAGGTCCCCTACGAGACGTGGAAGCGGATTCTCGCCGTCAACCTCGACGGCGTGCTGTCGTGCACGCAGGCGGTGCTGCCCGGGATGCAGGAGAGCGGCTGGGGGCGGATCGTCACGGTCGGCTCGGAGGCCGGCCGGATCGGCTCGAAGGGCAACGCCGCCTACGCGGCGGCCAAGGGCGCGGTGATCGCCTTCACGAAGTCGATCGCGCGCGAGAACGCGCGCTTCGCGATCACCGCCAACGTCTGCTCGCCGGGGCCGATCGAGACGCCGCTGCTGCGCGAGATGAGCGAGCACGCGATCGCGGTCGTGACCGAGCAGACGCAGCTGAAGCGGCTCGGGACGCCGCAGGAGGTCGCCGCCGCCGTCTCGTTCCTGGTCTCGGAGGAGGCGTCGTACGTCACCGGCGAGAACCTCGGCGTCTCCGGCGGGATGGCGCTCGGCGGTTGATCGGACATCTTGTTCGGACACACTGTCCATTTTCGTGTTAGGATGGAGCGCATGAGTACTGTCGACGCCACAGCCGGATGGGATCGGCTCATCGAGCACGACCGCGTCCACGGCTCGCTCTACACCGACCCGGCGATCTACGAGGCCGAGCTCGAGCGGATCTGGTACCGGACGTGGGTCTTCGTCGGCCACGTCAGCGAGGTGCCGGAGCCCAACGACTACGTCGTCAAGTCGATCGGACCCCAGCCGGTGATCATGACCCGCGACAAGCAGGGCGAGATCCACCTGCTGCTCAACCGCTGCACCCACCGGGCCAACCTCGTCTGCGACGCCCCGAGAGGCAACTCGAGCGCCTTCCGCTGCCCGTACCACGGCTGGACCTTCTCGAACACGGGGAGACTGCTCGGCTACCCGTTCAACAGCGGCTACGACGGGCGCGAGGCGAAGCGGGAGCTCGGCCTCGGGCGGGTGGCGCGGATCGGCATCTACGAGGGCTTCGTCTTCGGCTCCTTCGCGGAGGAGGGGCCGACGCTGCTGGAGCACCTCGGCGCGGCGCGGGAGGCGCTCGACCGCCTCGTCGCGCTGTCGCCGAGCGGCGAGCTCGACCTGAGCGCCGGCTGGCTCCAGCACAAGGTGAAGGCGAACTGGAAGATGCTGGTCGAGAACGAGACCGACGGCTACCACCCGCAGTTCGTCCACTCGTCGATCTTCAGCGTCGCGCAGAGCGGCATCGGCGAGCTCTACGGCGAGGAGTCGACGGCGCTGTCGCGCGACCTCGGCAACGGCCACACCGAGAACGACCTGCGGCCGGAGTTCCGTCGCATCGGGCAGCCGCTCGGCTGGTTCGGGACGACGCCCGACCGCGTGCCCGACTACGTCGCGCAGCTGGAGGCGGCGAAGGGGGTCGAGCAGGCGCGCGAGCTGCTGATCGACGGCTCGCCGCACGTGATGCTGTTCCCGAACCTCTTCATCGCGGAGATCCAGCTGTTCGTGATCCAGCCGCTGGCGGTCGACGAGACCGTCCAGCACGTCACCGCGGTCCAGTACAAGGGCGCGCCGGACATGAACCGCCGGATGCTGCAGCAGACGATCGGGTCGGTCGGCCCGGCCGGCTTCCTGCTCGCCGACGACTCCGAGATGTACGAGCGCAACCAGCGCGGCGTCCACGCCCGCTCGCCGGAGTGGGTCGTGCTCAAGCGCGGGACGCACCGCGAGCGCCTCGACGAGGACGGCCACCTCGTCGGCGACGCGACCGACGAGGTCCCGCAGCGCGCGATCTGGAGGCACTACCGCCGGCTGATGGAGGCGGGGGCATGAGCGGCGCGACGGTGAACCGCGACCTGCTGCTGGAGGTCGAGCAGTTCGTCTACCGCGAGGCGCGGATGCAGGACGAGCACGACTACGACGGGTGGGAGGCGCTCTGGACCGACGACGCGCTCTACTGGGTGCCGGCCAACGGCGACGCGATCGACCCGACGAGGGAGATGTCGATCATCTTCGACAACCGCTCGCGGATCGCGACGCGCGTCAAGCAGCTGAAGACCGGCAAGCGCCACGCGCAGGCGCCGCCGTCGCGGACCCGCCGGGTCGTCTCCAACGTCGAGCTGCTCGACGGCGCGGGCGACGGCGGCGAGCTGGTCGTCGGCGCGAACTTCGTCCTCTACGAGTCGCGCGAGCGCGGCGTCACGCTGTGGGCGGGCCGCAGCACGTACAGGCTGCGCCCGACCGGCGACGGTCTGCGGATGGCGTACAAGAAGATCGAGCTGGTCAACAACGACCGCGCGATCTTCACGCTCGCGTTCCTGATCTGATGGGCGTCGGGGAGGTCGTCAGCGAGTTCGCGGCGGTCGCGGTGTCGATCGACCACGAGGGCAACGGTCCGCGGCTGCGGATCGAGGATCTCAAGACCGGCCACGTCGGCTACCTCGACGCGCTCGAGCTGGAGACGCTGGCGTGGCTGCCCGAGGGCGCGCTCCACCCGCTGCTCGACCCGTCGCTGCACCGCTGGCGCAAGCCGGCGCCGAACGGAGGCCATCACTGATGCGGATTGCGATCGTCGGGGCGGGGCCGTCGGGCTTCTTCGCCGCCGGCCATCTCCTCGCCGCAGGGCACGAGGTCGACCTCTTCGACCGCCTGCCGACGCCGTGGGGGCTGGTGCGCGGCGGCGTCGCGCCCGACCACCCGAACATCAAGTCGGTCTCGCGCGTCTTCGAGAAGATCGCGAGCCGGCCGGGCTTCCGCTTCTTCGGCAACGTCGAGGTCGGCCGCGACGTCGCGCACGAGCAACTGCTCGACTGGCACCACGCCGTCGTCTACGCCGTCGGCACGGCGATCGACCGGCGCAGCGGCGTGCCGGGCGAGGAGCTGCCGGGGTCGCACTCGGCGACCGAGTTCGTCGGCTGGTACAACGGCCACCCGGACTTCCGCGACCGCCGCTTCGACCTCTCCGGCGAGCGCGCGATCGTGATCGGCAACGGCAACGTCGCGATCGACGTCGCGCGGATGCTGACGCTGACGGGCGACGAGCTGGCGGTCACCGACGCCGCCGATCACGCGATCGAGGCGCTCGCCGCGTCGCGGATCCGCGAGATCGTCGTGCTCGGCCGGCGCGGCCCGCACCAGGCGGCCTTCACCAACCCGGAGCTGCTCGAGCTGGGCGAGCTGAGCGATGCCGACGTCGTCGTCGATCCTCGCGATCTGGAGGTCGACCCGCTCGTCGCCGACGCCGAGCTCGACGAGACGGTCGAGCAGACGCTGGAGATCCTTGGCGGCTACGCGCGGCGGCGGCCGTCGGCGGCGGCGCGCAAGCGCGTCGTGCTGCGCTTCCTCGCCTCGCCGGTCGAGCTCGTCGGCGACGGGCGGGTGGAGGCGGTGAGGGTCGTCCGCAACCGCCTCGTGCGCGACGAGCGGGGCGTCGTGCGGGCGCAGCCGACCGAGGTGACGGAGGAGCTGCCCGCCGGGATCGTCTTCCGCGCGATCGGCTACCGGGGCGTCGCGGTTCCGGGCCTCCCGTTCGACGAGCGGAGCGGCCTGATCCCCAACGACGGCCGCGGTCGCGTGACCGGCGCCGCGCGCACCTACGTCGCCGGCTGGATCAAGCGCGGCCCGTCCGGCGTGATCGGGACGAACAAGAGATGCGCGATCGACACGGCGAAGGCGCTGCTGGAGGACGCCGAGGCCGGCGTGCTCGGCAGCCGCCCGGTGCCGGAGGCCGACGCGGTGGAGCGGGCGCTGCGCGAGCGGGTGCCCGACCTCGTCGACCAGGCCGGCTGGCAGTCGATCGACGCCGCCGAGCGCGCCGCCGGCGAGCCCGCCGGCCGGCCGCGCGTGAAGCTGACGACGGTCGCCGAGCTGCTGCAGGCGGCGGGGGCGGCGGCCGGGAAGGAGGCCGCACTGCGATGAGCTACGTGATCACCGACAGATGCGTCGGCAACAAGGACGCCTCCTGCACCGAGGTCTGCCCCGTCGACTGCATCCACCCGACCCCCGACGAAGCGGGCTTCGCGGAGGCCGAGATGCTCTACATCGATCCGGGCGAGTGCATCGACTGCGACGCCTGCTTCGAGTCCTGCCCCGTCAAGGCGATCTACCCGAAGGGCCAGCTTCCCGCCGACCTCGTCCACTTCGCCGAGATCAACGCGGCGAGGTTCGCGGCGTGAGCGCGGGCGGGCGAGGAGGGGAAGATCCGCTCGTCCTGGCCGAGCTGCGCGGTCACCGGGCGGCCCGCCCGCGCGCGGGCGCGGTCGCCGTGACGAAGTCGCGCATCAGCGCGGCGGCCTGGGGCGCGTGGGTCTCCAGCAGGAGATGGCCGGCGTCGAAGACGTGGGCCTCCATGCGCGGCAGGTCGTGCATCCACGACAGCGTCTCGGCGATGTCGAAGAAGGCGTCGTGCCGCCCCCACAGCATCAGCGCCGGCGGCTGCGCCGCGGCGAGGTAGTCGCCGATCGCGTCGAACCGGTCGACGTGACGGGCGTAGTCGGCGACGAGGTTGCGCTGCGCGTCGCGGCGGCCGGGCAGTGACATGACGCGCCAGTCCTCTTCCCAGGCGTCGGGGGAGATGCGGGCCGCGACGTCGGAGGGGACGCCGGCGACGTACTGGTCGCGGATCCCGTCGAGCGTCAGATGAGCGGTGGCGGCCGCCTCGTTGCGCGGGTTGGGGTCGGCCCAGAAGGCGAGCGTGTCGCCCCACTGAGGGCCGAAGCCGGTGCGGTGGGCGTTGGCGTTCTGGACGATCAGCCCGAGCACCTGGTCGGGCTGCTCCATCGCGATCGTGAGGCCGACCGGCGCCCCGAAGTCGTGCAGGTAGATGTAGCGCGGGCCGACCGCGAGGTGCTCGAGCAGATCGGCGATCACCCCGGCGAAGGCCGCGAACGAGGTCGCGGGCAGCGGATCGGAGTCGCCGAAGCCGGGCAGGTCCGGCACAACGACCTCCGCATGGTCGGCCAACGCGGGGATGACGCCGTGGAAGCCGCGGGCCGAGTTCGGGAATCCGTGCAGCAGCAGGACGGTCGGCCGTGCGGGATCGCCGGCGTGGAGGTACGACAGGTTGGTCCCATGCGCGGTCCGGAAGCGCCTCCGCCGAACATCTCCCATCGGGCGAGCCTAACAGCGCCCAGCGCGCCGGACCGCGGCGCACGTGCGACGCGACGCGGCGGCGGAGCCACTGCCGCGCTCGGTCACGAGGCGCGGTAGCCACGCCAGGTCAGCGGCGCGAACAGCGCCGTGATCGCCGCCGCCTCGACGAGCACGAGGACGACGTCGCCTGCCTCTGACGTGCCGGACAGCAGTCCGCGGACGGCGGTCGTGAGGTGGGAGATGGGGTTGAGGCCGACGACCGTCTCGAGCGCCGCGGGCAGCGTCGCGGGGTCGACGAAGACGTTGCTGAGGAAGACCAGGAGGAAGACGCCGGTCATGCCGGTTCCCTGGACCGCGCTCTCGCTGCGCAGCGCCAGCGCGCAGGCGGTGAGGATCCACGACACCGCGAAGGCGAAGATCACCACGAGCGCGACGCCGGCGAGCAGGCCGGCGACGCCGCCGTCGGCGTCGAAGCCGAGCACGAGGCCGACTGCCACGACGGTGGTGGCGGCGAGCGTCGAGCGCACCGCGTCGCCCGCGACGCCGCCGACGAGCGGGGCGCCAGTCCAGACCGGCAGTGAGCGGAAGCGGTCGATGACGCCGCGGCCGCGGTCGGCCGCCAGCGCGATGCCGGCGTAGGGCGTCGTCAGCAGGACGGCCATCACGAGCACGCCGGGGAGCACGAATTGGAGGTACGCGCCAGGCGAGCCGTCGATCGCGCCGCCGAACAGGTACGTGAACGAGACCAGCAGCAGGACCGGTCCGATCGTCGCGTCGACCAGCTGCTCGGGGACGTGGCGGATCTTGAGCAGGCCGCGCCACGCGAAGGCGGCGCTGGCCGCGACGGCGCCGGCCGGATTCGGGGCCGTGCCGTCGTCGACGATGTCGGCGACGTGCGTGGGCGCGACGGGGGATGACGTCGGGGTCTTCATGCGGCCACCGCCTCGGCGGTCGTCTCGTCGCGGCCGGTGAGCGCGAGGAAGACCTCGTCGAGCGTCGGACGGCCGATCGAGAACTCCGTCAGCTCGACGCCGCCGTCGGTGAGCGCGGCGAGCGCTCTCGCCGCCTCCCGCTCTCCTGCGGGGCGCACGGACAACGCGAGCGGGTCGTCCCCGAGCGTGACCTCGCCGCCCGTCGCGGCGGCGAGCAGCTCGGCCGCGGCGTCGCGCGTGTCCGCATCGGCGACGCGCACGCGAACGGCGCCCGACCCGACCGAGGCCTTCAGCTGAGCCGGCGTGCCCTCGGCGACGACGCGGCCGCGGTCGAGGACCGCGATACGGTGCGCGAGCGCGTCGGCCTCCTCCAGCTGCTGGGTGGTCAGCAGCACGGTCGTGCCGCGTCTGGTGAGCGCCCGCACGACCGCCCAGACGCGCAGGCGCCCGACCGGGTCGAGCCCGGTCGTCGGCTCGTCGAGGAACAGCACGCGCGGCGTGACGACGAGGCTGGCCGCGAGGTCGAGCCGCCGACGCATCCCACCGGAGTAGGTCTTCACGAGCCGGCCGGCGTCGTCGGCCAGCTCGAACGCTGCGAGCAGTCGCCGCGCGCGTTGCCGAGCGCGGTCTCCGCGGAGCCCGAGCAGCCTGGCGATCAGCACGAGGTTCTCCTCGCCGCTCATCGCGTCGTCGACCGACGCGAGCTGACCGGTGAGGCCGATCAGCCGCCGCACGCGAGCACCGTCGTCGCGCACGTCGACCCCTTCGATCAGCACGGTGCCGGCATCGGGCGCCGTCAACGTCGCGAGCATCCGCACGGCGGTCGTCTTGCCGGCCCCGTTGGGACCGAGCAGGCAGTAGACCATGCCGCGCGGGACGCGCAGATCGAGGCCGTCGACCGCGACGACGTCGTCGAAGCGCTTCACCAGCCCGCGAGCGACGATCGCCGGCAGATCTCCTTCCCGTGCGACCGCGGGGTCGTCTCCCAGTTCCATCACGCTAGCCTCCATCGTCGAAACCGTTCACGATGAAGCTACCACATGATGAATGATCTTCACGATCTCGGAAGGCGGACCGCTGCGCTCGACAAGGTGATCGAGCTGAGCGTGCTGCTCAACGACGACATGGACCGCGATCTCGCGCGGCGCAACCTGACGCGGTCCCGTGTCCACGTCGTGTGGCTGATCAGCCAGCACGGCCCGATGACCCAGCGAGACCTCGCCGCAGTGATCGGCGTGAGCGCCCGCAACGTCACCGGGCTCGTCGACGGCCTCGAGCGCACCGGCTTCGTCCGTCGCGAGCCGCACCCCTCCGACCGGCGCGCACTGCTCGTCACGCTCACGCCGCACGGCGAGGAGACGGCCGCGGACCTCCAGCGCGGCTACGTCGAGCTCGCCGGCCAGCTGTTCGGCAGCCTCCCGCCGCGCCGCCTCGACGAGCTGACGAAGGGCCTCGACCACGTCCTCGCCGAGCTGCGAAGAGCGATCGCCGAGGCGGAGAGCGGGTGAGGATGCCGATCTCGGGTGCGACCGGCTAGTCCGGCGTGGGGGGCTCGTGGTCGACGACGGCGGCGATCGCCTCGAGCTCGACGAGCTGGTCGTCGTAGCCAAGGACGGTGACGCCCATCAGCGTGCTCGGGACGTCGTGGTCGCCGAACGCGTCGCGGACGACCTCCCAGGCGGTGACGAGGTCGGCCTGGTCGCTGGAGGCGACGAGCACGCGGGTGCTGATGACGTCCTCGATCGCGGCGTCCGCGTCGGCGAGCGCGGTGCGCAGGTTCTCGACGCAACGCTGCGCCTGGCCCGCGTAGTCGCCGACGGCGACGGTCGCGCCGTCGGCGTCGAGCGGGCAGGAGCCGGCGAGGAAGATCAGCCGCGCGTCGGCCGGCGCGGTCGCGGCGTACGCGTACTCGGCGACGTTCGAGAGTCTGGCGGAGCGGATCAGGGTTACGGCGCGGGGCATCGTGGTCCTCGGTTCGGGGTGGACGGCCGGTTGGCGTCCGGCCGGCCCGACCGCCGCCAGCGTCTCGACAAGGAGGTCGGATCGGCAGACTAGTCGGAGTCGGGCGTGAGCGCCCCGTGCCGTCGAAACCGATCGCGGCCGGCGGGTCGGCGCCGACGAGCGTCCAGGTGCGGATGCGGTCGTTGTCGTGAGACGGAGGAGACCAAGGCGCTCCTGCACCTGCTGATCGAGGACCTCCAGGTCAACAGCCGGGCGGAAATCCTCCCCAAATACAAAGTCGCCGCGCAAATGGCTTGCGCGGCGACTTGTGAAGTGGAGCTAGTCGGGCTCGAACCGACGACCTTCGCGCTGCCAGTGCGAAAGAGGCATGCTGGAGCGTGTATCTGGCTCTGGTGAGTATGGGAGCAAACGGCGCTGTGACGGGACATTCGGCGCCGTTTGGTACCCAAAGTGGTACCCAATCGCGTTGGTACCCAGTGTGGTACCCAATGCGATACGGCGGCTCCGATGCCCCTGTCGCAGACACCGTCGGTCGTTGTTCGTGAGTTCGTCGAAGGCAAGCCCTACTTCGAGGCGAAGTGGCGCGACGCGCGGGGGAGACAGTGCAAGCGCCGTCTCGGTCAGGCGTGGGTCGAGCCCGACGGCGATGGCGGCTGGAAGAAGCGCAGAGGCCGCGTCCCCGACGGCTGGCTCGACGAGCGCGAGGCCCAAGTGCTCGCCGCCGCAAAGGTCGCCGAGGTCGAACGCGAGCGCATCGCTGTTGAGCGTGCCGCCGAGCGCGCGAACATCCCGACCTTCCGTTCGGTCGCCCTTGAATGGCTCGCGTGGAAGCGCGACGTCAAGGGCGCCGCCCCTTCGACGCTCGTCAACGACGAGGCCATGCTGCGCGACGCCGGCGCCCGCCACCGCCCAGGTAGCGGCATCGCGAAGGGCCGCATCATGGCCGCGTTCGCCGACCAGGAGATCGACGCGATCGACCCCAGAGCCGTCGCGACGTTCCTGCGCCAGCTCGACGCCGAGGGCATGACGCCCGCGCACGTCAACGAGCACCGCTCGGTTCTCCACGCGATCTTCAACTACGCGATGAAGCCAGACACCTACGGCTTGTCCGCGAACCCGGCCAGCAGCACCGACAAGCGAGCGACCCCGCCGCCGCCGGCGTTGGACTTCTACGAAGTCGAGGAGTTGGAGGCACTCGCGCGCGCATGCGAGCGCGGCGAGCAGCGGGGGAGAGCCCCGCACTACAGAGGCCGCCCGAACGTCGTCTCAGACGAGGAGACGGCCGCGCGTCGCGTCGAGGACCACCAAGACGCCGAACTCTTCCGCGTGAAGTTCTACTCCGGCATGCGCTTCGGCGAAGTGCTCGCGCTCAGATGGCGCCACGTCCACTTCGCCGCGGATCTGTCCGGCGCCGTCCTCGATGTTCAGAGAGCGATCAGCGCCGGCGTCGAGAAGGACCCGAAGGGCAGACGCGGCCGCCAGCTCCCGCTCCCGCGCCCCGGCGCCGCCGCCCTGGCCCGCCTCGGCCGCCGCGACGACTTCACCAGCCCCGACGACTACGTCTTCTGCAACCGCTTCGGAGACCACCTCGACCCATCAGCGTTGCGGCGCCGCTACAAGCGGGCCGCCGCCGCGGCGGGCCTGCGCCCGATCAGGCTCCACGGCCTCCGCCACTCCGCCGGCTCCATCCTCGCCCGCGCCGTCCCCCTCGTCACGGTTCGCGACGTCCTCGGTCACGCCGACCTCCGCACGACCAACCGCTACCTCCACACGAAGATCGACCCGGCGGCGATCCTGGCCGTCAACGTCGCGTTCGGCGCGGACGGCGACGGGGAGACCGTGCCGATGGAGCCGCCGGACTGACGCTCGCCCGCCCGTGGGCGCCGTCGCCGGCGGGCTGCAGCGTCCGCTCGATCTCGTCGCGCACGAACCGCACCGTCCGCCCGAGCCGAGCGCACGGCAGGACCCCGCGCCGCGCGAACTCGTAGACGGTCGATACCGGCAGTTCGAGCAGCTCGGCGACCTCTCTCGCGGTCATCACGTCAGCCCGCGTGAGGCGGGGGCGTGACGGGGCTGCGGTGGTCTCGGCGGTGAGCGGGTCGGGTCTCATCTAACCCCGTCGGGAATCCGCTGCAATCCACCCCTGCGAGTTCGCCTGCACCGGGACCGCGTCGCTACGCGGGTGAAGCCCTGCCGCCCGCGCGCGGATGCTCGCCTTCATCGAGCTGATCTAGAAACGCGCGTGCCGAGAGAACCGGTGGTTCAGGCTGCTCGAGGCCAAGAAGATGCCGATCGCCCGAGACGATCGCATCCACTCCCTCCGCTCGCGCGAGGGCGACGAGGTAGTCGTCGCCGGGATCCGGGGTCGCGCCTGGCGTTGGGGCTGGATCGTCGGCAAGGACGGCGAGTCGAGCGACGGCTCGCACGTAACCATGGGCCTGATCGAGCGAGGCGTACCGGCGAAACTTCTCGCGCATCAAGACGCGCTCCAGCTCAGCCAAAAGCTGAGGTGAGACGACCAGCTCGAATCTGCCGGCAGCAAGCGCTCGATACAAGGCCGCCGGGGCACCGCGCGGCGAGATGAGCGCCGCGATCAGGACATTCGGGTCGACGACAACCCGCGCCACTACTCGCGTGCGGCGTGCTTCTCTTCGTCGGCCAGCTTGAGTGCCTCGACCTCGGTCAAGTCACTTCCGCGCCAGACCTCTTCGACCACGTCCAGACCGAGATAGCTGCGCAGCGCATCCTCGACGACCTGCGACTGGTCGCGGTGGCTTCGCGAAGCGACGACCTGCGCCGCCTGCAGGACCTCGTCGTCCAAGTAGAGCGTTGTCGGTCGACGCGCCATCTTGTCCAGTATGGCACGAGGCCAGTCGCTGAATCGCGTTGGCGTGCCTCGATATCGCCTGGGGATGCGCCAAGACGCCGGTGGGGCTGAGACAACGGTGCAATGAGCAACCACACTGCCGGGCACAGCATCGCGCAGCGTGAAGGAACAGCGCTGCTGCGCAGTCCCGTACTGGAAGCGTTCGAGGTCGAGCGTGCGCAGCTCCGCGCGCGGCTCGCGGCCCTCGACAAGGCCGAGGCGGTCGTCGCTGAGGCATACCCCGACGAGGGAGAGATTCCATTGTCGACGGAGCCGCGCGTCCCTCCCCGCGGACAGAGACGCTCCACACAGGCCGGCCGATTCGAGCCCACGAGACCTACACAAGACGAGATCGTCCGATTGGTCTCTGGGCGGGACAGACCGGTGACCCGCAGAGAAGTCGTCGACGCGCTCGGCGGGAGCGTTGACAACGTCGGCCGAAAGCTGCAAACCCTTCACAAGAAGGGGCGATTGAAAGGCCATGGTCACGGCGGTGCTCGCGCCTACTCCGCTGTCCCGGCGCTCAGATTCGCACCTCGCGCTCCATCAGAGCCGGCCGCGAGCGAACCGACCCGACGGAACACGGAGGCCGGGAAGCGAGCGCCTCAGCAGCGTCCGACGGTGGCCGTCGACGAGTACCTCGCCTCTCGCGCGGCCTCCCAACGAGCCATCCCGCTGAAGCAAGCGGAACCTGTCGGAGATCCCTTGTTCGATGCGATCCGTGCGCATGGTCCCATCACGGTTCTGCAGCTCCAGCAGTTGATGCCCAGTAAGAGCCTTGCGCAGATCGTCAACGAAGGACGCTCCCTCGTAGCGCGGGGGCTGATCACGTCGGACGGCGACGGCGCAACACGCATCTACTGCGTCACGGCTCCGCCAACTAAAGGAGCAGCATGATGCCGGCAAACGAGTTCTCCAAGAAGCGCCGACCGCGAGGACGACAGGCCCCGCCGGCCGAGCTGGCGGCGACGCTCGTCAGACGAGGTGCACGTCGCGGCGTGAACATTGGTCCTTCCAGCGCGCGCAGACTCGCGGCGCAGGGCCAGGCCCGGGCAATGCGCACCGTCGATGACGTATGCACCATTATTCAGACCGCTCGGAGCGAAGGAAAACGTCTCGACTTCGGAGGCGGGCTCCGGCGCCTCAACGAAGCCGGTGGGGACGTTCAACAGGCGATCGACCGTTTGCGCTTCGGCCATACCGAGATGCACCCCGGTGTCCAGAAGGTCAGCCGCTACGCCGCTGAACGCGGCATCGAGTTGACCGCGTGGACGATCCGCTTCTACGTGCGACATCGTGGCGAGGAGGGCGCTCGCGCTCACATCGCCGGTCTCGCGAACATCATGGATGCGGCCGCCGTACTCGGCGAGGAGTGCAGTCTGGGAACCGCGCTGTGGCGTTTGAGCGACGCGGATGGCGACAGCGGGCTCGCCGTCGAACGCCTTGTCAGCAGACATCAGCGCACGATGGCGCGTTGGGGCAAGCGATGCGAAGTCGCAGTAACGCCTCGTGACCAACACGAAGCTGCAAAGGCCCGCGCGACCTGTGCCTGCCGGCGCTGCCTCGACGCTCTCGCTCGCCAGCTCGAGAACTACATCGGCGTGATGATCCGGAACGACGCGGCAATTCGGATCCTTGATCCCGACGAGGCTCGCGGCGCGGCCAGCGAAGCACTCATGCGGGCCGTGGAGACGTGGCCCGGCGGCAGGTCCTTCACCGGATGGTTCTCAGGTGTCTTCAGACGCCACGTCGGCCACATCCACTCCCGGAGAGCCCACGAGGAGTGGTCCATGCTTTCCCTCGATCAGCCGATCGGCGGAGATCGCCTGGGCAATCCGGTGACGATAGGTGACCTGGTGCCGGACCGCACGGTCGACCCAGCCACGATCGTGGTCTGGCGCGAGACCCTTCGCGAACGATTCGGCGAGATCCGCGCAGAGCGCGAGGCGCGTTCAGATGAGTACGACGTCTTCGGTGCGCAGGCTGCTTAGGCGCTGCCCACGATTGGTACACAATCGTTACGTTCGCAGCCTCCGGACTACCTATGGTCATGAAGTGAACTGAGAAAAGTTGGGGCCCGGAGGTGCTGGAACACCTCCGGAGCCCCGTGCACAGGAGAAACGAGGTCTCCCATGCGCACCAAGCGTAACCCACGGTCGTGGCCCGATCGCCGCGCCGGAATCCCTGTCGCCGCCGGCTTCGAGGTCTGAGCGATGGCCGTCATTCACTCGCCGGAGCACGTCGTGCTCGGCCGAGCTCTCCGCGAGTTCCGCGCCCGCCGCGGCCTGTCGCAGGAATCGTTCGGCTTCAGCGCCGGCATGCACCGCAACTACGTCGGCGCGATCGAGCGCGGCGAGGTCAACCCGACGTTCAAGATCCTCCTCAAGCTCGCCGGCGCGCTCGAAGCCCCGCTCAGCGACCTGATCCGCCTCTACGAGGATCGGATCGCAGAGGGGAGGAGCAGCACCAGATGACGATGCACACGACCACCGTCCGCTTCGACCCCGAGACCTGGGCTCGCCTGAAACTGGTCACGACCGAGCTCGGCATCGCCACCGCCGACTACATCCGAGCCGCGACGCTCCAGCGCCTCGAACGCACGGCGTACGAGGCACGGGTGCTTGCCCTGGAGAGTCGCGTCAAGCGCGTCGAGCAGCTTGTCGCCCTCATCTTGCGCCGCTGGGGTCTCGTGTCGCGAGCCTCGACGTGACGGACCCGCATGGCATAGCGCCCAGGGGCCGCTTCGACCGGGCATGGGGGGAACCGAGTGCCGTCGGCTCGTCCTCATCGCCGCCTGCACGCACGAAAGCCGCACGTAGCTCTGACCGAACCGGCTTTCCCCGTAGACCGTCACGCAGGTTCGGTCAGCGATGGACTGGAAGACAAAGCGTCCCGTCCTGTCTGCGATATCGCTGACCGAACTACTTGGGCGAAAGTTCGGTCGCAGGTAGCTATACGAGCGGCGTTTCGGCGTTGTCGCGGCAAGCGGAAACCCAGCTATGACGGGAAATCCCGTCGAGCCACCGCCCTCCGCCGAACCGCCGAAGGCACGGTGACATAGTTATAGAACGACGGTGGAGTCGTTCTCCGTCCGAGAGCGAGGACGGAGCCCAACTGCGAGCGGACCGCTCAACCCTCGTCGTCGGGCGGCAAGGAGACGCCGTAAATCTCTTCGAACTCGACGATCTCGTCCGCCCTCGCCGGTCGGCTCCCGAGCTTCGCATGGATCTCGCCGAGCGTGGGCTCGCCGGGCGCTTCCAAGTAGTCGAGGACGTCGACGACGAGGCGATAGACCTGCGTCTCCCACATGCCAAGCCGCTCCGCGACCTCCCGCGGTGTCACGCCCTCGCCGATCAACGCGACCGCCCGCCGTTCGCATTCGTCGAGCGCTGGCAGCCGCGAGGCCTCGCAGGCCAGCGACCGCATATCGAACCCTCCGACATCAGATGGCTGCTGCGTCATCGCACCCTTGCGCGATCCTTCGGCACAGATTGAGACGAGCGCGGCATCCCGCACTCACCTTCGCAGCAGGTCCACATAGGGGCAACAGCAAATCGCTGGGACCCGCAGCATGGAGCGCAGTTTCGTTAGCCGACGCTCGCCACCGCCAGAGGACGCCCTTTGCGCTCAGCCGACGGACCGCTACCGCCGGCGTGCACTCCGGCGTTTACCGTCTGCCAGCTCCATCAGAAGGCGGTGAGCCTGCTCGGCGGAAAGGTCGGCGTACGCCCGCCATCGCGGGGCGGCGACCGCGAGACTCGGCCGCAGATGACGCAGACGCACGTGGGCAGACCAGTAGCCGTGGTACATGAGGAGTTCGGCTTCTTCTGGCAGAAAGCGGTCGAGGTCAGTGCGCAGGTCGGCGAGCGCATCCGCGAAGCCGACCGGCAGCGCGCCATCGGCGGCGTCGGCGATCGCCGACGCCGAGCCCGGTGGCCGGAAGCGCGAGGGTTCTTTGTCGATCTGGACCAGCAGACCGTCGAGCTGTCCGGCGAGCAACTGGTCGACGAACCACCGCACACGGCTCGCGCGCGTTTGGACGTACTGTGCGCTCTGGCTGCGTCTAAGCGACCGTGCCCAGCCGAAGTGCCGCGGTTCCATTCGGAGCGGGCCGGACGCATCGACCGCGAGCACGAAGTCACACGGACGGGCGCTGGGCGGTCGGCCGGCGTTCCAACCTTGGAACCACTCCAAGCCGAGGTTGTCGTAGACGCCACCGTCGACCAGGGACAGCTCTGGCGGCGGGTCTTTCAACCCGAGACCTGCCGTGCGCAGATGCACTGGCGGGAAAAGAAATGGCACGGCGGTTGACGCGGCCAGCGCAAGCGACATAGACAAGGTCGGCGGTGCGTCGGTGTAGCCGAACTCCCAGCCGCCGACGAAGTCCTGGGAGACGCGGAAGGCGCGGCCGGAGGACAGGTCGGTGCTCGTCAGGATCACCTGCAGCGCGTCGGGCAGATCAGCCACCCGCTGTGCGTTGAGAAGATGCTTGGTCATCGTCATGCCGAGCGCCGATCCAAGGCGCCGGCGCTTGGGAGCCACCCGCGTGACCACCCAGCGGCCGATCCCTCGATTGCGCAGATTCTTACGAGTGACGACCTCGAGGAAAGGGCCCGATACGTGCGCCTCGAACGCAGAGGTCGTGAAGTTCGCGGCTGCAAGTGCTGGCCAGCGGTCAGCGAGGACGGCAGCCGCAACTGACCCACCCGACACGGCGGAGACCGCCCGAACCTTTGCGAGCTGGCCTGACTCGGCGAGATATCGGGCGACGCCGAGTGCGAACAGCGCAGCGCGGAAGCCTCCGCCGCTCAGGCACAGGCCGATCGCCGGTCCGGTTCCGTCCGTGTCGGAGGCTATGTTGCTTGGTCCAGAACTGTCAGACACAGGAAAAAGGCGCACAAGGGCGACGTGACGCCGGACCGGAAGGGGCTGTTGACGGACGATGGCTGATCTCGAAGTGATCTTTGCAAACGTCGGGCAGGGCGACTGCACCCTGATCCGTCTTCCGGATGACGAGTACATGCTCGTCGACGTCTATCGGTGCCCGGACCACGGCATCGACATCTTCAAGCTCCTCGACGACGTCCTGCCCGACGGCGGTGACGGCCGTAAGCGCCTTAAGTATCTCGTCATCACGCACGCGCACGACGACCACATCACCGGGATCGGCGATCTCTACGACCGCTACGAGGTCGAGTGGCTGTGGCTGCCGCAGCATGAGGACCGCAAACAGATCGCGAAGCACTTCGGTGACTACCAGGACGTCGAGGATCGGCATCCCGACGACAAGATCTACCGGCCCCAGGGCAGCCGGAGCCCGCTCGACGTCGACCTCGGCGAGGGCGTCACCGTGCGGTGCTTCTCCCCTCCCGGCTACATCGAGATCGACGAGTCGCTGACCGAGGAAGAGGCCAAGAAGCTCGTCCACGAGAACTGTCTGGTGATTCGTCTCTGTTACGAGGGCGTGTCAGTCATGCTCACCGGGGACTCCGACGTTGCCGGCTGGAAGCGCGTCGTTGGCTACTACGAGGGTCGCACCGACGAGGAGACCGGGACCGAGGTCCTTGACTCGACCGTGCTGCACGCCAGCCACCATGGCTCGCGAACGTTCATCAAAGAGAACGGCGAGGACTCAGAGGCCTGGCTCGACGGACTGGAGCTCATCGCCCCCGAAGCGGTCATCGTGTCGGTGGGCGAGGACAACCGTCACAGCCATCCGCACGAGGACATGATGGCGGCATACCGCGACCAGGCGGGGGTCGACAACGTCTTTGAGACCTGCCAAACCGGCACGATCGTGCTCGAGGTCGATGCGGGCGGGACCTACCGGGTGGTTCTCGACAACGGCCGCTTCGTCGAGGATTACGGCTGGGAGGACGACGACGGCGACGATGGTGATGATGCTCACGACCGTGGCAGCGGTGGCGGGGGGATGGCGCTGGCCGGCGTGGCCGCTGGGGCTATGACCGCCGCGGCAATCGCCAAGCGCCGTCGCGCCAGGGGCAGCCGCACGCGTCTCGACGACGAACCGGCGGCGTGAAACCGTGGTTCGAGCGGTTTCCGGACACGTACACCGCCGAACGCGGATTCTGGCTCGGTAAGCGATTCGAAGAGGCCGACATTCGCCGGGACGGAGTCGTCTTCATAGGGACGATCATCGTCCGCGTCGGCGGGGAAGAGGGCCTGGAGCGACACGCCTTCAACCTCAAGGTGGTGTACCCACCGGGCTACCCGTACGTCGCGCCGCGAATCGAGTTCATCGACCCGCCGATCAAGCGGGCACGTCACCAGAGCGTCAACGGTAGTCCGTGCTTGTTCCCGCCGAGCGCATGGACGCGGACGTTGTCGGCGAGCGAATTGCACCTCGCGATCGAGCGCTGGCTTGCCTATCACCTTTCCGGGCACTTCCCGCGAGAACTGGCGGTCTACGAGCTGCCGGAGTACTTCCCATGGACTCCGTTCAGCGTTCTCACCACCCCTTCGGCTCTTGAGCGGGCCACCGACCGCCGCTATGGCCGGTTCACGGTCGATGAACTCGTAGGCCATGACCTCGGCGTCCTGTGGACAATCGACCAGCAGAGAGTGGGCACGGAACTGCTCGATGCGCTCGCGCCTGGGTCTAGCCGCAACACCAGACGGCACACGGGTCGGTGGTTTCGCCTCGATCAGGAGCCGCCGCCGTTCGAGAACACGAACGAGCTTCAGCAACTGCTCGGTCGCGCCGGGCACCGCGTGGATTTTCGTCGGCGCCCCAACAGCAAGGAACTCATCGGTCTTATCTTCCCGGACGACGCTCTCGGCGAGGAGCGACTGCTCATGCTGGACTTCGGTGTGCAGTCCAGAAAGGCGCTGGCCGCCGTTGGAAAGGGCTGGTCCGTCCGATGTCCATCGCTGTACGTCGTCTCCACGGAGGAGCTGTTTCGCCGCCTTAGCGGAGTTCGTGACGTCTCCGCGTTGAGGTCCACGACGATCGGTTGCTTGGGCCTCGGTGCAATTGGCTCGCCGCTCGTGACGGCCTTGGCCCGAGAGGGCGTAGGGAACTTCATCCTCTGTGACCCTGACCGCCTGCACCCGGGCAACCTCGCACGGCATGCGCTCGACTTGGCGAGCATTGGCGAGTTCAAGGCAGAGGCGGTCGACGAGCAGCTCGCGCGCATCAATCCTTGGGTTCGCACTCGCACGGAAACCGAGAATCTCTCACATCCCGATGTCCTCGCCAGCCTCGTCGCCGGCGCCGGTCTCGTGGTCGCAGCGATCGGCGACGACCTCCAGGAGGAGCTTCTGAGCGAGGCCATCCGTGCGTCAGACAACCGCCCACCCATGTTGCTTGCGCGCACGCTCCACGGCGGCGCTGTGTTCCGCGTGGCACTGCTCCGCGCCGGAGTTGACGCCTGCATTACATGCTTGGCCTCATACCGCGCGACTGGGGACGTGCAGTGGATTGACGTCCCGGCGACGGGCTTCCCCGACGTCTTCGACACCGGCTGTGCCGCGCCAGCACGACCAGGGGCGGGCATCACTTCCCAGCACGCCGCGATCTTCGCTGCGGCCCGGGCTCTTGACGTCCTCGAAGGACGCGCCGATGACACCAACCACTGGCTCTGGGTCGAGCGCGCAGTCCCCGATGCCGACTCGCGTCTCGCTGTGGCGGGCACCCTTCACACCTCGGTGTTCAGTCCCCGGCCGGATTGCGGAGCGTGCGGTGTTTGAACACGTCGTAATCGGGTTCGGCGTGCGCGCCGCGCTCGCCGGTCACGCTCGTTCCAGGCCGGGCGAAGAAACCGGCGGAATCCTGATCGGCCACCCAGATGGCGCAACGCTTCGCGTCACGCGTGCCAGCCCGCCCGGACCGAATGCACTCCATCGACGTTTTCGGTTCTCACGGGATACGCGATACTTGCAGCGCTACCTCGATGAGGTCGTTGACCGCACCGATGCCCAAGAAGACTACGTCGGGGAGTGGCATGTGCACCCGGCACTCGACACCCTGCCGAGCTGCGTCGACCGGCGTTCGCTGTGGCGCATCGCGCGGCGCACCAACTACGCGACTGATAGCCCTGTGCTTGTGATCGTTGAGGAGAGCCCGCCTGAGCGCCGAGTCCGCGCGTACGGCTTCGAGGTCCACCCTCGCCGTGTTTGGTCCGAACTTCCGGTCACGTACCAATCAGCGGCTGCGGGTAGCGCTGAGAACGGCGAGAGCTAGAACTCAGACGCCCTCTCCGCGTAACCCGGGTCGCCCTGTCGGTTGTGCGCCTCTTCGCCCGATGAAACCCACATCAGAGGAACGTCCCCGTCAATGGCCAGGCGTTGGCGCCGGGACCGACTCGCCGCGTCTTCGCGGACGGCGAAATAAACGTACCGATACACTAGAACGCTCGTGATGCGACGAGTCGAGACGAGAAAGAGAAGTGGCGCCCAGTGACCGAGTCGGAGGCTGACGAGCGCTTCGTGCTCCTGCTGGGTAGCACGACTAACGACACGGTTCTTAGCAAGCTCAAAGCGGCTGGCATCTTGTACGTCGAAAAGCGCCTCGAGTCGAACCCGGAGAATTGGCGCACCATTACGGGTATGCTGCAAAATGAACAGTTGCTGGCAGTAATTGTCAAGCTGACCGGAAAGAATCTGGCGGCAGCGATGACTCACGACTACTGCGAGGCGGCAAGAGCGCTCGCGGACCAGTTGGGCAGAGTCCGGCATATGGTCCTCGTCCACGAATCGCTGTTGGGTCCCGATGAACGAGTTCCTCCGCCGGATGCGTTGGTGATGGACCCAGACGACGAACGCATACCTTGGTTCCTTTCGCGCCATGACCATCCCTTCGCACGGCCATCCGACGAGTTGTTGGCAAAGGCGTTCGAATATCTCAGATCGGCAAATGTGAGCGTTCTCCCGTACGAGACAAACGCTGAGCTCTCCGTGATCTCAGCCGCGTTCCTCGACGACTACGAGCAAAACCTGTTGTTTCGCATCTATGTTCCCGCGGGTCGCCTCTACTCGGATGAAGCCGACAAGCTCATGTCTCTCTTTCACGACTGGATGCATCGCGTGAAGAGACAGCGGGTTCGTAGAGGTGGTTATGAAACGCCCGACGGACAGGTCTTCGAGTTCTTTGGTGAAAGTGCCGTAAGCGCCGGCGAGGTCGCCGTTCAGTTCAACGACTTCTCAGAGTTCTTGGACCTTTGTCTTGCGAACAACGACGAAGCCGCTTCGTGGTTGGTGAGAAGTGGCATCGAGCCGCGACGGGCCGATGCGCTGGCCCTTCGCTACGCCAAGGAGGGCCGGCGGATCGATCGTGACATGCGGCAGGCACGGGATGAGTTGCTGGTCAGGCTGCGCTACGAGCTTGAAGAAGAGCTGTCCGACACCTTCGATGAGACTGTCGGGGCGAGCGACCTGGACCGGCTCCTCCGTCAGTTGGTGCCCGAGCCGGGCATGGGTGTTCAGGCACTCTCACCTAGCATCAGCTCGGGCTCGTCGCGGGGCGAGATCAACGTCTCGGTTGTCCAGCAGGTCTTCGAGCACGTTGAGGGGACGGTCATCGGAACCGTCACTGGGACGGCCAACCTCGGAACCAATCCGCGTGAACTGTTGAGTCTTGTCGAGCGTTTTGCTGACGCGGACCAACGGCAGGCTCTTACGACTTCTATCTACGAAGTCGAAGACGCCGGAGCGCCTGCCGACAAGCGAATCGTCGCGCGTCAGCGGCTGAAGAAGTTCTTGGCTGACCTCGGGGGAAAGGTGGAGGACTCCGTGATCAGAGTCATGCAGGCCTATCTTGAGAGCAGAATCGGCATTTGAATCGGAGCGGACGCAGCGGTTGCTGTCACGTCGGCGAGTAGTGCTTGCGGAGATCGTCGTCGAGTCCTCCCCGCGCCGCGAACTCACTGAAGAGGGCGCAAAGGTGTTGGCTTGCTCGGACGGTGTGCTTCGCGACATCGCTGAAGGCAGCCGTGTCGAGGTCGTGTGGAAGGACGCTCATCGCGTCGAGGCATGCTTCTGCCACCAGGCGTGAGAGCACGAATGCGGCGATCGGGGCGATCCCCGCGTAGGTGGAGTCGAGGCGCAACTCGCCTTCGGCACTCGCCAGATGGAACGCGCGCAGCTCGTTCCATGTGGGGTGAACGTAGGTGGAATGGGAGACGAACAACGCCTCGTACAGCCAGTACTGGTCGAGATCCTCGAACCGTCTGCGGACATCGGGTCCCCAGCTGTTGGGTCGTGAGGGCACGTCGTCCCACGAAAGTCCCGCTGCCTTCAGTTCAGCAGCGATGTGGTTCTCGATCCCCTGGCGAAGCTGTCTCGCCGTTCCATCTTCGGAAGTTGCGGCAGCTCGTTGCAGCCACGCTCTCCATCTCGCGAACGAGTCGGCGCGAAACCGTCGGTAGGAGATGGGGTCCGACTTCCACACAAGCCAACGGAGAGTGATCGCGGTCTCCCCAAGGCACCGGGACAGTGGCGAGTGCGCTTCTGACCCATCGGCCTGAGTCGAGTCGAAGATGGCCCGTGTGAGCTTTCCCACACGGACGAGCAGTCCGCCGATTACTGCCTCGTCGAGAGTCAGCCCGATTGGGGTTCCGTCCGATCTGCGGCTGGCTTTCTCCACAAGCAGTTGGCAGAGTCGTCCGGCACGAGCAAGCATCTGCCATCCGAGTTCGTCGAACTCGCCTCGGTCGTCGGTCTCGCTGAGGTGACCGGTATCTATGCGTATGGCTGGAATACCCAGCGTGGTGAGGCTTGTCGGCACGTCATCAGCGACTTCATCGCGGTGCGAACCGTCTCGTGGCATGCCTTCCGCCTGGCATCTCGCGCACAGCATCCCCCCGCAGCAGGAAACGATCCACCGCGATGCTGACCCCACGGACTGGACCCAGCGCATCACAGATCGTGCAACGCGACGGCTCCTCGGAGAGGCTATGGCCGAGCCGCGATTCTATGCTGGAGACGAGACCCCCGACACACTGCGGGCATGCGACGAGTTCCGGAGCGAGAGGCATCCAATATCCGGGCCCTGCGCCGGTCCCGAAGTGGGGGCAGTAGCGCTTCTCGTCGGCTTCGTTGAACTGCCGAATCAGTTCATCCGCCCATGCGGGACGCTCCTGTTCGGGGAACGGCCCAACCGCAAATCCGCCCGACTCGACCGCGTGCCGGATCAGCGCAAGGACGGCGTCGTCCGCTGCGTCTTTGTGTTCGACCATGTTCCGACTCTATGGGCCGAGTCGGAGGGATGCTCACGGCGCTCGCTCGGGTGCCTGGTGATGTCGCGGGAGTGGATGCGCGGAGGCCTCTGTCAACCGCCGTACGCTGTTCGGCAGGAGCCGACTGACTGCGCATCGCAAGTGATAGCACAGATGTGCAGGTAGGACAGGTTGTGGTAGTGTCCTGATCATGAAGACCTTGCATCTCGATCCTGATCGGCGCGAGCGCGCGAGCCTCGTGGTAGAGGAGATCGAGCGGCTGCTCGGCGAGGGCAAGCGGATTGCTGTCACCGTCGCGGAGGAGCACGAGCTGCTTTCGCCGCAGCAGGCGGCTGACCGGCTCGGCTTCTCGCGTCAGCACGTTGTGCGGTTGATCGAGGCGGGGGAGTTGGAGGGGCGCAAGCTGCCGGGCTCGAGCTATTGGCGGATCCCGCTCGCGACGGTGCTCGCATTTGAGGAGCGTCGGGAGCGGGCAGGCGAGCGGGCGGATGGGTTCGCGCGCTCGCTGGATGAGCAGGGCGCACCGCTTGAGTGAGCGCAGGCCGCCGCGGGCGGTGCTCGACTCGGATGTCATCTTCTCGCGGGTGCTCTATCAGCTGCTCGGGCGGCTCGCGCTGCAGCAGCGGTTGCTCACGCTGATCTGGAGCGAGGAACTGCTCGCTGAGGCCGACCGGGTGCTCACGGAGCGCAAGCCGCTGCCAGCGGCCGTGGCCGCACAGTGGGTCGGGTACCTTCGCGAGGCGTTTCCGCATGAGCGCGTTGACGTGGGCACCGCGCGGGCGGACGTCGATTTGAGGTCGCTGACCAGTGACTCCGACGACGAGCACATCTGCGCACTCGCAGTCGCCGGCGACGCCGACCTGCTGCTGACCTTCGACCGCGGCTAAGTGCACGAGCGGCTACAAGCACACGGCGTCGTGGTGCTTGATCCCGACACCTACCTCACCGAATTGCTCGCCGAGGAGCCGGACGCGGTGCTCGCCTCCGTCACAGCGACGGCGCGAGCATGGGGCGGAGGCCGCAGCGTCGTCGGAGCTGACCGAGGCGCTCGCCCGCGCCCGCGCCAAACGGTTCGCCGCGCGTCTTCGCTCAACCGCTGCAGGTCTCTAGGCGAAGCCGGCGCGTCAGCAAACGAGCGAGATAGCGTTTCGGCTCCGTCGCGGAAGTCAGAGGCAGACATGTGCCTCGTCGACGGGTGGAACTTCGCCGCGCTGCGTCAGTCGCGGTCGTCCTGGACAACGGCAGACGCTGCGGCGTCGGTGAAGGCATGATCGACGGGCCGCGGCGCTGGGACGGCTTTCGGCGCCGAAGGTGGCTCCTGCAGCTCGAAGGGCATCTGTTCGGCGAGCGGGCGCAACGCCTCATCGGTCGCGAGCGTCTCGCGCAGGCCGTTGAGCAGCGCCGCGACGTCACGCCACGCACCGAGTGCGGCTTCGCGCGTCGGTGCCAGCGCTTCATGCACGAATCTGTTTCGCAAGTAGTAGCCAGTTCTCCACCAGCTCGTCCAGCTGGACCTGCCCTGCCGGAGGTCGATCTCGATGCTGAGCAGGTCGGCGACGTGGTGCTCAACGCGGTTTCTGAAGCCCGCATTGATCGCTCTGCCAATGCGTTCTGCCGACCAGCCCTTCATCGGGCCGCCCACGCGCAAGAGAGTCGTCACGGCCAGCTCGACCGCCGCGCTGCTCAGCACGATGGCCTGGGCCGGCTTGCCGGCACGCAGGTCGCCACCCGCCTCGTGTAGAAGCTCGAACACCGGGAGGAATGCGAGCCTCCCGCGGTTGTAGGCCTCGAGCAGCCGCGCGGCGTCCTCGAACTGCCTTTCGGAGACGAACTCCTGGTCAGGGAGGTTGGGCAGGAGGTCGTGCACGAAAATCGGAAAGGTCGTGCCCTGACGCTGCACCGTGTCGCCCGCGGAAGGCGGATCATGCGGCCCGGCGAGCTCGACGATCACGGGCACCATCCCCGCGAGCTCGCGATCGGCGACCGGCGCGATCCACCAGATACCGGTCGTGAGACCAAGGATTGCGAGGATCCGGTTGAAGTCCGCTCGCACCAACTCGTAGAGCGCTCGCGCGTTCTCGTCCTCGGGATGGCGCGGGACTCCGTCGACGCCGACGAATCGCGTCAACGCCGCAATGGTGATCGGCTTCTGGATGCCTCTCTTCCGCCATCTCTTCACCGTGCGCTGACGAGCACGATGCTCCTCTGGAGTGACGAGTGGCTCGACCCAGTCGCTGAACGCCTCGTCCGCCGCCATCAGCGGTACGTGGGATCTGACCCAGCCACGACGCAACATCCAGCGGGTGCCCGGTCCGAGATCGTCAGGAAGATCGAGGTCCTCCGGCAGCTGAAGCACCGTGCGGATTTCGTCGCTGTCCCAGCCCTCCCAGTGCGCCGCGCGTTCTTCGTAGAGCAATCCGCCGCTCTGCTCTCGAAGCCCGAGGTCAAACGGCAGCTCGATCACGAAGGTGACCGCGAAGATCGATCGGTCGTCAGCCATGTCACGTCTCCTGAGCCGTGCTGGCGGCCGGCGGCGCAATGCTCGCGCGCATCTGCTCCAGGGACGCGAGGTAGTCGGCGTATTGCGTTGACAAGACCGTGCCGCCTGCGAGCAGCTGTGTCTCGAGCGTTCGCAGCGCGTGCGTGATTCGGCGGATCACGTCGATGTGCTTGGCGAGCCATGCTGGAACGTCCACGCTCGCGGTCGCGACATCAAGATGTCGAGCCCGAGCGCTGAGCGAGCCGAGGGCGACAAGCGCGTTGACGTATGCGGCCACGATCGCCCCGGACGATGGCGCGAATGGACCGACGGCCAAGTAGAGGTTCGAGTCGGTCTGGTAGGGGCCCTCTGTCACGGCGCCACTCAGCCTCGCGCCAGGAAGACGCGGATGCGTTCCGTGTTCGGTGAAGTGATCGTGAACCGCGGTGGAGCGGGCAACGCCGAGCTTCTTGCGCACCGCGCTCGGGGTGAACTCCCGGAACGTCTTGTCGGTGCTGACCCAAAGGTCGGCCTGTTGTGGATCCTTCGCGAAGAGCTCCACCAGATCAATCGCTTCGTACACGGGACGCAGCACTGTGTACGCCTGCGGAAGGTAGAGGTGCGAGATCAGGTGCACACCCGCGAGCAGGTCGGTGGTCGCGCGCGCGAGCATGTGACAGATCGCCAGCGTCAGCGAATCGCTCGTGAGCGAAGGTCCACTGACGCTGCGGAGCAGTTCCAGCAGCGGCTCCGCCGCAGCGCTGAAATCATCGAGGATGGAGACGCCATCGACGCCGACGCCGACGCCGGCGGCGTCCAAGTCGCCGAGCAGTTCGCGGATGCTCGCAGGGCTTGGCTGGATGAACGCCATGTGCTGCATTCGCCAAGTAAAGGGTGTCGCGGTGCCTGAAGGCGCCGGTCGGGCCGCGGCGGGCAGGCGCGCGAACGGCTAGGCCGTGCGGATGTCGGCGGACGTGTAAACCAGATAGTGGCCTGGCTACAAGGCGAGACCCCAGCGCGTTCTCGTGCCGCAGAGTGGCTCGCGGGCTTGGATCGGGCTGCGTAACTACGGATCGCGCTCGCAGCTGATGTCGTGGTCCGTCGATGAGCGGTACCTTCGCCGCGCCTCGTCAGTCGCGGTCGTCTTGGATCAGGGCAGACGCTGCGGCGTCGGTGAAGGCGTGATCGGCGGGCAGACCGGTGATCACGCCGTTGATCGTGGCCGTCGTGTCGTCGTCGAGTGCCTTCATCCACCGCTCGGCCGCGTGCGCGAAGAACTCGCCGCGAGAGACGCCAAGCCGTCTCGCCGCGTCATCGACCCGATGCAGCGTCTCTTCCGGAACCGAGATCGTCGTCTCCATGGGGAGGAGTCTGACTCGGCACGCCCGCCCGCGCGACATCACGGCTGAGCGCCGTTTGGTACCCAATCCTGGTACCCAATGCCCGCCGGCACCCCAAGTTCGCCTCCCACCAAAACGACGAAACCCCCGCGTCTGCGGGGGTTCCGTTCCGATGGAGCTAGTCGGGCTCGAACCGACGACCTTCGCGCTGCCAGCGCGACGCTCTCCCAGCTGAGCTATAGCCCCAGGAGGAGATGAAGTGTACCGTGCTCGCGCCGACGATGTCTGGTGGCGTCGCGGGCGGGGGAGCGGCCCGTCAGCGCTGGGGGATGAACTCCGGGACGTCGAGGTCGTCGTCGGAGCGGCGGCGGGTGCCGTTGCGCGGGGCGCGGTCGCGCTCCCAGCCGCGGTCGCGTGAGCGATCGGCCTCGCGTGAGCGGCGGCGCGCCGGCTCGGGGTCGGGGTCGACCTCGGAGATCCGCGACGACAGCTGGTGGTGGACCTTCAGGACGTCGCGCAGCAGGCGCTCGGCGTTCGCTCTCAGCGAGCCGCCCAGCTCGCGCAGGTTCTCGGTCAGCTCGACGCCCTCGGCGCGCACGTCGCCGGCGACGACGCGGGCCTCGCTCGCCAGCTCGCGCGCGCGGCGCTCGCCGTCGGCGCGCTTGTCGGCCGCCCACGCCTCGGCCTCCTTGCGGATCTCGCGCGCGTCGTGCTCGGCTGCCGCTCGGACCTCCGCGGCCTCGGCGGTCGCGGTCGTCTTCACGCGCGCGGCCTCGCCTCTGGCCTCGGCGACGAGGCGCTCGGCGAGCTTTCTCGCCTCGGCGACGATGTCGCCGGCCTCCTCCTCGGCCGCGGCGACGCGGAAGCCGGCGGCGCGGTCGGCCTCGGCGATCCGCTCGCGCATCCGTTCCTCGGCCTCGGCGCGCAGTCTCGCCGCGGTCTCCTCGGCGGCGGAGATGATCATCGCGACGCGGTTGGCGGAGACGGACGCCGGCTGCTGCGCCTCCGTCGGCGCGCCGGGAGTGGGGGAGGACTCGTCGGCCATCGTGGGCATGGTAAAGGGCCGGCGCCGCCGGCTCTTTCAGGCGCGTCCGCGTGCGCGCGCGACCACGCCCCGGCCGGCCCAGCGGCGCACGATACCCTTCGACGCCGAATGACCGAACTGCGCGAGCTGAGATACGAGCCGAAGGCGATCGAGCCGAAGTGGCAGCGGGTGTGGGAAGAGGAGCGCACCTGGGAGGCCTCCAACGAGGACGACGGCCGCCCGAAGCACTACGTGCTCGAGATGCTGCCGTACCCCAGCGGCGAGCCCCACATGGGCCACCTCAAGAACTACGCCCTCGGCGACGCCGTCGCGCACTTCAGCCGCCGCATCGGCCGGCGCGTGCTGCACCCGATGGGCTACGACGCCTTCGGCCTGCCCGCCGAGAACAACGCGATCAAGACCGGCGAGCACCCGCGCGAGGCGACCGCGAAGTCGATCGCCTCCTTCCAGCGCCAGTTCAGAGAGTGGGGCATCTCGATCGACTGGTCGCGCGAGTTCGGCACCCACGAGCCCCGCTACTACCGCTGGACCCAGTGGCTGTTCCTGCAGCTGCAGGAGCGCGGCCTCGCGTACAAGAGAGAGGGCGCCGTCAACTGGTGCCCGAACGACCAGACCGTCCTCGCCAACGAGCAGGTCGTCGACGGCCGCTGCGAGCGCTGCGGCTTCGAGGTCGAGCAGCGCCAGCTCGAGCAGTGGTACTTCCGCATCACCGACTACGCCGACCGGCTGCTGGAGGATCTCGACGAGATCCAGTGGCCCGAGCACGTCAAGACGATGCAGCGCAACTGGATCGGGCGCTCGGAGGGCGCGCAGGTCGCCTTCCACAACCCCGACCTCGGCATCGACTACCCGGTCTTCACGACCCGCCCCGACACGCTCTTCGGCGCGACCTTCTTCGTCATGTCGCCCGAGCACCCCGACGTGCTCAGGCTGGCCGCCGGCACCGAGCACGAGCAGGCGGTGCGCGACTACGTCAGGCACGCGCAGACGGAGTCGGCCGAGGAGCGCGGTGCCGCCGACAAGGCGAAGACCGGCGTCCCGCTCGGCCGCTCGGTCGTCAACCCCGTCAACGGCGAGTCGATCCCGATGTGGGTCGCCGACTACGTCCTGATGGAGTACGGCACCGGCGCGATCATGGCCGTCCCGGGCCACGACGAGCGCGACCACGAGTTCGCGACCGTCCACGGCCTGCCGATCAAGCGCGTGATCGCCGGCCCGGAGGGCGAGGACGAGCTGCCCTACAGCGGCGACGGCACGATCGTCGACTCCCACCCCGACTTCGACGGGCTGCCCAACCGCGAGGCGCTGAGCGCGATCGTCGCCTGGCTCGACCGCGAGGGCAAGGGCCACAGATCGATCAACTACCGCCTGCGCGACTGGCTCGTCTCGCGCCAGCGCTACTGGGGCTGTCCGATCCCCGTCGTCTACTGCGACGCCTGCGGGATGGAGCCGGTGCCGACCGACCAGCTGCCGGTCGAGCTGCCCGACGTCAGCGACTACAAGCCGAGAGGACGCTCGCCGCTGGCGGCCGCCGAGGAGTGGGTCGCGACGACCTGCCCGAGATGCGGCGGCCCCGCCCGGCGCGAGACGGACACGATGGACACGTTCGTCGACTCCTCCTGGTACTTCCTGCGCTACTGCGATGCCAACAACGACGCGGCGGCGTGGGATCGCGACGTCCTCAACCGCTGGATGCCGGTCGACCAGTACATCGGCGGCGTCGAGCACGCGATCCTCCACCTGCTGTACGCGCGCTTCTTCACGAAGGCGTTCGCCGACATGGAGCTGCTCGACTTCCAGGAGCCGTTCCAGGCGCTCTTCACCCAGGGCATGATCACGCGCGACGGCGCCAAGATGTCCAAGTCGAAGGGCAACGTCATCAGCCCGGCGACCTACGTCGACAGATACGGCGCCGACACAGCCCGCTGCTACATCCTCTTCATCGGCCCGCCCGACCAGGACGCGGACTGGTCTGACGAAGGCGTCGAGGGCGTCCACCGCTTCCTCGCGCGCCTGTGGCGTCTCGGCGTCGAGGTCGGCGTCGGGCCGGCCGACTCGCCGGCGACCGGCGCCGCCTTGAGCGACGCCGACGGCGCGCTGGCGCGCAAGGCCCACTGGGCGATCGACAAGGTCACGGCCGACGTCTCCGGCCGCTTCGCCTTCAACACCGCGATCTCGGCGGTGATGGAGCTCGTCAACGAGTGCTACCGCCACCGCGAGCAGGCATCGCCGGAGGTGCAGCGGTTCGCGGTCGCGACGGCGGCCTCGCTGATCTTCCCGTTCGCTCCCCACACCGCCAGCGAGGTCTACGAGCTGGTGACCGGCGGGCGCGTCTGGGAGCAGCCGTGGCCGAGAGCCGACCCGGCGATGCTGACGACCGACACCTTCGAGCTCGTCGCGCAGGTCAACGGCAAGGTCCGCGACCGCCTCACCGCGCCGACCGACGCGACGAAGGACCAGCTCGAGCAGCTCGCCCGCACCGCCCCGAACGTCGTCGCGCACGTCGACGGCAAGGAGGTCGTGAAGGTGATCGTCGTGCCGGGCAAGCTCGTCAACCTCGTCGTTCGGTAGCCCATGGAATCGGGGGCTGCGCGCGTCGCTGAGCGCGCGCACGTCGCCGTGATCGGCCCCGGCGACCCGTCGGAGGAGGAGCGCGCGCAGGCCTTCAAGGTCGGCGCGCTGCTCGGCCGCGCGGGTGCCGTCGTCGTCTGCGGCGGCCTCGGCGGGGTGATGGAGGAGGTCTGTCGCGGCGCGAGGTCGGCGGTGGGGGCGGGCGGTCGTGCTGAGGCGGGCGGTCGCGCTGGGGCGGGCGGCCGCACTGGGGCGGGCGGCCGCGGCGGCGAGGCGGCACCCGACATCGGCGCCCGCTCCACCGGCGCGCCAGCCGAGCCGGTCACGATCGGCATCCTGCCGGGGCTCGACCGCCGCGACGCCAACCCGTTCGTCGACGTCGCGATCCCGACCGGGCTCGGAGAGCTGCGCAACGGACTGGTCGTGCGCGCCTCCGACGCGGTGATCGCGATCGGCGGCGCCTTCGGCACGCTGTCGGAGATCGCGCTCGCGCTGAAGGCCGGCAGACGGGTCGTCGGCCTCGGCACGTGGGAGCTGGCGCGCGACGGCGTCGCCGACACCACCGTCGTCGCCGCGACCGATCCCGCCGACGCCGTCGCGATCGCGCTCGACGCCGCGCGGCGCTGAGGCGGGCTGCGGGCGCGGTCGACGCGACCGACCGTCGGTCCTCGCGCGGCGCAGCTGCGCTCGGCGGAGGGCGGGGCGAGCGACCGACCCTTGGTCCTCGCGCGGCGCAGCTGCGCTCGGCGGAGGGCGGGGCGAGCGACCGACCCTTGGTCCTCGCGCGGCGCAGCTGAGATCGGCGGAGGGCGGGGCGAGCGTGGTGTGCGGTCCTTGCGAATCGCGGCTCATTCTCCGCAGCGGCGCGTGCGTCGCTGCGCGAAGACGCGTGGCGCCGGCACGGCGCGCGGCCGTAGCGTGGGGCGAACCGTGCCGCAGCCGACCAAGCCCCAACTCGCGCTCTACGCCGCCTTCGCGATCGCCGTCCTGGTGATCGGCTCCCGCTTCCTGCGCGAGAGCGGCGACGGGACTGGCGGCGCCGCGCCGCCGGCGCTCGACATGGGGGCGGGCTCGCCGGACGGCGCGTCGGGGGCGGGCGGGGCGCCCGCCGGGGGCGGAGTGGCGGCGGGCGGGGCCGATCCGCTCGCGGGCGGTGGGGCCGTGGACGGCGGTGCGGCGGCGGGCGGCGATGCGGCGGCGCTCGCGGGCGAGGGCGCGCTCGTCGTCGACGTGAAGGGGGCGGTCAGGAGGCCCGGCGTCTACCGGCTCGCTGCCGGGGCGCGCGCGATCGACGCCGTCCGACGGGCCGGCGGCATGACCGGCCGCGCGGACCGGCTCGGCGTCAACCTCGCGGCGCGGCTGAGCGACGGCGGCGAGGTCGTCGTGCCGCGACGCGGACAGGGCGGCGCGCTCGGGGTCGGCGGCGTGCCGTCTTCCGGTGGCGGCGCGCCGGGCGGAGCGAGCGGAAGCGGCGCCGGCGACCCGGCAGGGCCGCTGCAGATCGACATCAACACCGCCAGCGCCCAGGAGCTGGAGCAGCTCGACGGCGTCGGACCGGCGACGGCGGCGAAGATCATCGCCTACCGAGAGCTCCACGGCGGCTTCCGCTCGATAGAGGAGCTCGACGAGGTCTCGGGGATCGGCGAGGCGAAGCTCGCCGCGATCCGCACCCAGCTCGGCAGATGACGGCGAGGATCGCCCTCGCCGCGGCGCGGGCGCTCGAGACGCTCCGCGCGCATCCACGTCACGTCGTGCTCGCGGCCTTCGTCGCCGGCCTGCTCGCGATCGGGCTCGAGCCGGGACCGGTCATCCTGCTCGCCGTCGCGGCGGCGGTGTTCGCCGGACGGGCCGGAGTCGCCGCGCTCGCGGCGGCCGCGGTCGTCGTCGGCGCGATCGGCGGTCAGGCGCGCCTCGCTGCACTCGACCGCACCGTGCTGCCGCCGCTGTTCGGCGCGACCGTCGTCGCCGAGGCCGAGATGCTCGAGCAGCCCCGCCCGCTCCAGCACGGCGCGACCGTGCTCGTGACGCTGCGCGCGCTGGCGGTTGAGCCCGGCGCGGCCGGCGGCTCGGGGGCGGCGGGAGGGAGCGTCGGGGCGGGGGAGGCCGGCGGCTTTTGGCCGCGAGCGGGAGGGAGCGCGCTGGCGGGCGAGGTCGGCGCGGCCGGCGGCTCCTGGCCGCGAGCGGACGGGAGCGCGCTGGCGGTCGAGGCCGGCGCGGCCGGCGGCTCCGGGCTGGCGGCGCGCGGGCAGGCGGCGGCGGCCGTGGTTCCCGGCGCGGCGGGGGAGCGGGTGATGGTGCGGGTGCGCAGCTCGACGCCGTGGCCGGAGGCGGCGACCGGCGCGGTCGTGCGGCTGCGGGGACGGCTGCGAGCGCTCGGCCCGTTCGAGCGCCACTACGCGCGCAAGGGCGCCCACGCGGCGGTGACGCTCGACGCCGCGGTCGCGACCGGCGGGCGCCGCGGCGGCATCTGGCGGCTGGTCGACGAGATCCGCGGCCGGGCCGAGCGGGCGCTCGCGGAAGGGCTGCCGGCGGCGCAGGCGGCGCTGCTGCGCGGGATGGTGCTCGGGCAGGACGAGGCGCTCGACGACCGCACCCGCGACGAGTTCCGCGACTCGGGGCTCGCGCACATCCTCGCCGCATCCGGGCAGAACGTGGCGCTGCTGCTCGCGCTCGCGCTCCCGCTGCTGACCTTCGCCGGCCTCGGGCTGCGCGCGCGGCTCGCCGTCGCCCTGCTGCTGATCGCGCTGTACGTGCCGCTCGCCGGCGGCGGGCCGTCGATCCAGCGCGCCGGCGTGATGGGCGCCGCGACGACCGTCGCGGCGCTCGCGGGTCGGCCGTCGTCGCGCTGGTACGCGCTGCTGCTCGCGGCTGCGGCCACCCTGCTGCTCAACCCGCGCGCCTCGAGCGATCCCGGCTGGCAGCTGAGCTTCGTCGCCGTCGCCGCGATCGCGCTGGCGACGCCGGCGGCGAGCGCGCTGCTGCGGCGCCGCGGCGCGCCCGCGGCGCTCGCCGACGCCACTGCGATCGCGTTCGCGGCGACGCTCGGGACCGCGCCGCTGCTCGCGTTCCACTTCGAGCAGTTCTCGGCCGTCTCGCTGCCGGCGAACGTCGTCGCCGCGCCGGCGATCGCGCCGGTGATGTGGCTCGGGATGCTCGCGGCGGCGGTCGGCCAGGCCGCCCCGGCCATCGCGCTGCCGCTCAACGCCGTCAACGCCTACCTGCTCGCGTTCGTCGGCGCGGTCGCGCATGTCGCCGCCGGCCTGCCGTACGCGAGCGTCGAGGTCGTCGTGCCCGGAATCCGCGGGCTGATCAGCCTCTATCTCGCCGCGGCGCTGCTCGTCGCGCTGCTGCGTTCCGGCGCCGCGCCGTGGCGGCTCGCGTCGTCGGGGCGCTGGACGAGGAACGGCGCGAGCAGGCCCGGAACGGCCTCCTCGGCAAACGCGACGGCCTCCTCAGAGCCGACGTCGACGACCCGATAGCCGCCGCTTCCGGCCGCCGTCGTCGCCGTCAGGGTCGCCAGGCCCGCACGACGTTGGAAGGGGGAGCGCGACACCGTCCACCCGATCACGCCGTCCCGCTCCAGCGCGTACGTCCGTCGCACGAACGTCCCGTGGCGGGTGACGAGATGATCTCCCGCGACGCGATGCCCCAGCGAGCGGTACGCGTCGCGCCCGAGCAGCAGCGCCGGCACGGCCGCCGGAACGCCGACGAGCGGCGCCCAACCCGGCAGCAGGTCGAGCAGCAGCGGCCCGGCCGCGGCCAGCGCCGCGGCGAGCCCGACCGTCGCCCCTGCCGCCCGCACCAGCCGCCGCCGGAGCGCCGCGCGTGGATGCGGCGCGAGGTCGGCGAACAACCCCGGCACCTCCGTGTCGGCAGGTGGCGCGGATGGGGTGGGGCCGCTCCGGTCGGCCGGCTCGGCGCGTGGCGTGGGTGCGGTCCGGGTGGGCGGGCGGTCGGGGAGCGGCGTGGATCCGCTCCGGTCGGGTCGACGGTCGGCGAATGGCGTGGGTGCGGTCGGGGCGGCCGGGTGGTCGGGGAGCGGCGTGGATCCGCTCCGGTCGGGTCGACGGTCGGCGAATGGCGGCGGTGCGGTCGGGGCGGGCGGGGAGTCAGCGAAGGGCGCGGGTGCGTTCCGGGCGGGTGGACGGTCGGCGGGTGGCGTGGCGGCGCCGGGGGCACGCAGGACGGCTGCGGCGACCTGCTGCGCGTCGGTGCGCGGGGCGGCTGGGAGGAGGGCGTCGACGCGGGCGCTCTTGCCGTCGTCGGAGCCCTTGAGGCCGCTGACGATCGCGAGCAGCGACGCGCCGTCCGCGGCCCGCAGCGGCAGCGGCTGCGCCAGCTCGACGCCGCGCAGGCGCCGCTGCTCGATCGTGATCGAGCGCGCCGTCAGCAGGCCCCGCCGAACGTGAAGCGTGCCGCCGGGTTCGCGCGTCAACCGGAAGCCCCACCAGCTCTCGACGAAGACGGCGGTCGCCGCGACGACGCCGACGACGATCGCGACGAGCAGCAGCACCGTGACCGTCAACAGCAGCGGCAGGTCGTCGGCGCGGTCGAGCCCGTCGGTCGCCGCGTCACGGATGAAGCCCTCGCCGCCGAACGCGTCGAGCGCCTGGATGCCCGCGCCGAGCACGATCACCGGCAGCGCCAGCGTCCACGGCGACAGCAGGTGATACGGCAGCCACCTCCACCGGATCGTCGCCAGCGGCGCCTCCCCGACCACCGCGCCGCCCGCCGGGAGATCGTTGGCCCACCCGCCGCCCACGGACGCGCCGCCCGTCCACGTACCGCCGGCGGACATGCCGTCCGCCGTTGCGTCGCCCGCCGTCGCGGCGCCCGCCGTCGCGTCGCCCGCGGAGGCGCCGTCCGTCGCCGCGCCGCCCGCCGTCGCGTCGCCCGCGGAGGCGCCGTCCGCCGCCGCGCCGCCCGCCGTCGCGCCGCCCGCCGCTGAGCCGGCGCTGCGTGCCGCGGCGTCGGCTGGCTCCGCGACGGCGCGCGTCGTCGGGGCCGCGGCGGCCTGCGCGGGTGGTGTCGTCATGGCGCCGGACAGAAGCTCGGCGCGCAGGCGGGCGCCCTCGGGGGCGGGGACGGCGTCGAGTCTCAGACGCGCCTGGCCTGCCCGGCCGGTGCCGACCTCGACGGTGGTGAGGCCGAAGAGGCGGTGCAGCGGCTTGGCGGTGACGTTGACGGTGCGGATCCGGTCGCGCGGGATCGACAGCTCGCTGCGTCGCAGCAGGCCGGATCGGACCTCGACGCGCTCGGCGGTGACGCGATAGCGGGTCGTCGCCCAGCTGACGAGGTCGAGCGCCGCGCGGACGCCGGCGCCGCCGAAGATCACCGCGAGCGCGATCGCCACCTGGACGTTGAGGTCGCCGCCGCCGATCACGAGCACGAACACGAGCGGCACGAGCGAGCCGGCGAGACGGACGCCGTGGACGGCGACCATCCGTCCCGCCAGCCGGCGCCAGCCGTCCGGGTCGCTCGCCGGCGACGGGTGCGCGGCGGCCTGCACGCTCCCGCCCGGCCCGCCCCCGCTCAGCCCGCCCCCGCTCGGCGCGCGCTCGCCGCCTGCCCCGAAGCGGTCGGACGCGTCGCCGCTCACGTCGCGTCGCCCGGGATCGCCTGGGTCGTGGCGGTCAGGCGGTCGACGACCTCGACGGCGAGCGCGTGGTCGAGGCCGTCGATCGTGATCTCGCCCTTCGCCGACGCGGTCGTGACGGTCACGGTCGCCAGGCCGAACAGCTGCTGCAGCGGCCCGCGGACGGTGTCGACCGTCTGCACGCGCGACAGCGGCGCGACCCGCCACTCCTGCCACGCCCAGCCGGCGGCCGCGTAGACCGCCTCGTCGGTCGTCTCCCAGCGATGGACGCGGTAGCGCCAGCGCGGCATCACCACGACGTACGCCCCGCCGCCGACGATGGCGACCGCGAGCGCCGCGAGCAGCCACGGCCGCGCGTCGTCCAGCAGCGCGGCCGCGATCGCGAGGCCGCCGACGACCGGCAGGACGTTGAGCAGCGCCTGCGCCGTCCACCACCGCACCGCGCGCGGGTCGACGCGATTGCGCGGCGGCCGCAGCGCGAGCGCCGCGGCCGGGCTTGCGTCAGGCGCTCCGCTCGCGCCAGAGGCGTCGTCAGCCGCCGTGCCCGCGCCGCCGGCCGCGCCCGCGCCCGCGCCGCCGGCCGCGTCCGCGCCCGCGCTTCCGGCCGCGCCCGCGCCGCGAGCCGCTCCGCCCGTCCCGGCCTCGCTTCCGGCTGGGCCCGCGCTGCCGCCCGCACCACCCGCGCCCGGGCTACCGCCGCCCTCGTCGTCCCGCACGCCGTCCATCGCGGCACCGTAGCGCGCCGGGGGCGGGCGGTGGGTGCGGGCGGGCGCCGCGGCCGGTCCGCCGACTAGACTCGCCAGCCGTGCCGCCGAAGTTCAAAGCCGCGTACCTGATCCACGGCGACGACCACGGGCGCATCGGCGAGCGGCGCGCGAGACTGCGGACGCTGGCCGAGTCGGTCGGTGGCTCGCAGGGCATCGAGGTCTTCGAGGGCGACGCCGCGACCGCCGAGGCGGTCGCCTCCGCGCTGTCGGCGATGACCTTCGCGATCGGCCGCCGCTTCATCATCGTCGACGGCGTCGAGCGCTGGAAGGCAGCCGACATGAGAGCGATCGAGCCGGCGCTGGCGGCGCTCCCGCCAGAGACGACGGTCGCCTTCTTCGGCCGCGAGGAGGGGCGCGCCAAGGTCCCCGACAGATTGATCGCGGCGGTCAAGGCGGCCGGCGGCGACGTCTCGGCCGAGCAGACGGTGAAGCCGTGGGAGCTGCCGAGGTGGGCGGTCGCGCAGGCGCGCGCGCTCGGGCTCGAGCTCCACCCGGCCGCCGCGAGAGCGCTCGTCCAGCACGTCGGCGAGCGCCAGCAGCGGCTGCTGCGCGAGCTGGAGAAGCTCGCCCTGGAGCTGGGGGAGGGCGCCCGCATAGACCAGGAGCAGATCGACGAGCTGACCGCCAGCTCCGCCGAGCGCAAGAGCTGGACGCTCGCCGACGCGCTCGTCGCCCGCGACGGCGCCGCCGCGACGCGCGCCTACCTGGAGCTGCGCGAGCAGGGGGAGCGGCTCGCGGGGCTGCTGTTCACGATCGCCCGCCGCCTGCGCGACGCGCTCGACGTCGCGCAGCGGCTGGAGGCCGGCGAGTCGGCGGCGCAGGTCCGTCGCAGCCTGCGGATGCCGCCGAAGGCGGCCGAGCGGTTCGTCGCCGACGTCCAGCGGACCGACGTCACCGGCCTGCGGGAGGCCCTCACGATCGTCGCCGACCTCGAGCTGGCTTCGCGCGGCGGGGCCGGGTCGAGACTGGGCGAGGACACGCTCGCGCTCGACGCGATCGCCCGCATCGCCGCCTGAGCGCGCCGCGCGCGGATGACGTGCGAGTTCTGGTCGCTGAGCGACCAGAAGTCGCGCCTCATACGGGACGGGGCCGCCGAAGCGCCCGCACAACGACAAACGACCCGCTCTCGCGGGCCGGCGCCGTACCTCGTATGTCTGTGGCGAAGCGCTAGGCCTCGCCGCCGCGACCCGTCAGCAGACGGGCGGCACGCGACTTCTTGCGCGCGCCGTTGTTGCGGTGGAGCGCGCCGCGCTTGACGGCCTTGTCGATCGTCTTGACCAGCTCACGGTGCGTCGCGGCGTTCTCCTCCGCGTTCGCATCGTCAGCCGCCGTGCCCTCCTCGAGGCGACGGAAGTAGGTCTTGATCTTCGACGTGTAGCGGCGGTTCTCGACCCGCTCGCGCTCAGCGCGGAGGATGCGCTTCTTCTGAGAGTGAATGTTGGCCATAAGAATTCGGCCGCGGTCAGGGCCGCGGCGGCGTCGTACTATAGCGCGCTCGTGACCGTCGAGACAGCTGACGAATCCCCCGCCGCGGCAGAGGCCCCCGCCGGCCAGCGCCGGCGCATCGCACGCAACACCCTCATCTTCTCGATCGCCACCGGCCTCTCGCGGATCGCGGGGCTGGTGCGCGAGATCGTCGCGTCGAGCTTCTTCGGCACGAGCGGGGCGTTCTCGGCCTTCACGATCGCCTTCCAGGTCCCCAACCTGGTCCGCAGCCTCTTCGCCGACGCCGCCCTCTCGGCGGCGTTCGTGCCGGTCTTCACCGAGCTGCTGGAGAGAGGGGACAGAAGAGGGGCGTTCCGGCTCGCCTCGACGCTCTGCCTCGTGATCATCGCCGCGCTCGGCGCGATCTGCGCCGTCTTCATCCTTGGCGCGGGCGTGATCATGCCGCTGTTCACGGCCGACACGTTCGACGCCCAGCTGAACGCGCTGACCGCCGGCCTGAGCCAGGTGCTGTTCCCGATCGTCGTGCTGCTCGGCGTCAACGGCCTCGTCGTCGGGATCCTCAACACCTACGAGCACTTCACGATCCCGGCGATCGCGCCGCTGGTCTGGAACGTCGTGATCGTCGTCGTGCTCGTCATAGCGAAGCCGTTCTTCAGCGGCGACGACGAGATGTACGCCTACGCGATCGGCGTCCTCGCCGGCACGACCGTCCAGCTGCTGATGGCGCTGCCGATGCTGCCGCGCGTCGGCTTCCGCTTCGAGCTGGCGTTCGACTGGCGCGACCCGCGCATCAAGCAGGTCTTCAAGCTGATGCTGCCGGTCACGATCAGCCTCGGGATCATCAACTTCGACCTGCTGGTCAACTCGGCGCTCGGCACGCTCGTCTCCGAGGAGGCGCCGCGCGCGATCGACGCCGCCTTCCGCATCTACATGCTGCCGCAGGGGATGTTCAGCGTCGCGGTCGCGACCGTCCTCTTCCCGACGCTGAGCCGCTTCGCCGCGCAGCGCGACCTCGACGGCCTGCGCCACACGATGGCGACGGGCATCCGCCAGATCTGCCTGCTGCTGATCCCGGCCGCGGCGGTCACGCTCGTGCTCGCCGAGCCGATCACGCGGCTGGTCTACCAGCGCGGCGCCTTCGACGACAGCTCGACCGAGATGGTCTCCACCGCGCTGCTGTGGTTCTCGCTCAGCCTCCCGTTCTCGGGCGTCAACCTGCTGCTGTCGCGGACCTTCTTCTCGCTCCAGAGACCGTGGCTGCCGACGGCGCTCGCGCTCGGCTCGCTGGTCGTCAACGTGCTCGTCAGCCTCGCGCTCTACAAGCCCTACGGCATCGCCGGTCTCGTGATCGGCACCGTCGTCTCCAACGTCGCGATGGCGGCCGGCCAGGCGTGGGGCGTGCGGCGGCTGCTGAACGGCAGCCTCGAAGGCGGCGCGACGCTCGCGGCGGTCGCCCGCATCACGGCCGCCGCGGTGATCCTTGGCGCGGCGACGTGGTTCGTGTGGTGGGGCCTCGACGACGCGCTCGGCCGCTCGCTGCCGGCCCAGATCGTCTCCGTCGGCGTCGCGATCGCGACCGGGACCTGCTTCTACGTCGCGGCCGTGCTCAGCTGGCGGGTTCCCGAGGGCCAGCAGATCTACCGCATGGTCCAGGGCCGCCTCGCCGCCCGTCGCGCCAGCAAGCCGCGCAAGCCCAAGCGGGTCGTGCCGCCGCCGACGCCGCGCGGCGCCCGCCGCGCCGCCCCGCGCCGGGGCCGCAGACGGCCGCCGCCGCCCCGGCGCGGCCGGCGCCCGCCGCCGGGCCGCCGCTGAGCCGCGGGTCCGGCCGCGCAGCCGAGCGGGCCCGCATGGCCGGGCCCGCCGCGGCCGTGAGGGATCTGCTCAGAACGACACGCGCCCGTCCGCCATGACGAGGAAGAGGTGGCGGACGGGCGTCTCGTGTCGACGGGCGTGCTGGCGCCCGAAGGGGGCGGGCCGAGCGGCCCGGGGAAGGGCGGCGTCTAGACGTGCGTGCCGTGCTCGCGGCCGAAGAAGCCGTGGCCGAGGAAGAGCGAGCCGAAGATCGCTCCGCGCGCGGCGGCCCGGGCCTCCGCGATCTCCTCGGTCGGGCGTCTGGCGCGGCGCCGGCTTCCGAGGCGGCGGTCGCGCTCGGCGCGCGCTCGCAGCTCGGCCGCCCGGACGTCGTTCTGGATGGTGGTGAGGGCGGGGTTCATCGCCGTGGCTCCTGAGTCGGGATTCGACTCCTGAGACGCTACGTCTGAGACGAACCGGACACATCGGGCGGATGCCGCCAGTTCGCGGGTCCGACGCCTTACCCGTGTCCGAGCGGGCCTTACGGGGAACGGTCGCGCGTCGCGCGATGGCCGGGGCGCCTAACCTGTACCGGCCCATGGCCGACCAGTCCAAGATCCGCAACTTCTCGATCATCGCCCACATCGACCACGGGAAGTCGACCCTGGCCGACCGCATCCTCGAGGTCACCAAGACCGTCGAGCAGCGCGAGATGAAGGCGCAGCTGCTCGACTCGATGGATCTCGAGCGGGAGCGCGGCATCACGATCAAGGCCCAGGCCGTGCGCGTGATGTTCGAGGCCGAGGACGGCGAGACCTACCAGCTGCACCTGATCGACACGCCCGGCCACGTCGACTTCTCCTACGAGGTGTCGCGCTCGCTCGCCGCCTGCGAGGGGGCGCTGCTGGTCGTCGACGCCTCCCAGGGCGTCGAGGCGCAGACGCTGGCGAACACCTACCTCGCGATCGACGGCGGCCTGGAGCTGGTCCCCGTCCTCAACAAGATCGACCTGCCGGGCGCCGAGCCCGAGCGCGTCGCCGCCGAGGTCTCCGACCTGCTCGGCGAGGATCCCGACGACGTGCTGCGGATCAGCGCCAAGACCGGCATGGGCGTGAACGAGGTGCTCAACCGCGTCGTCGAGAACGTCCCGCCGCCCGACGGCGACCCCGACGCGCCGCCGCGGGCGCTGATCTTCGACTCCGAGTTCGACCAGTACCGCGGCGTGATCGCCTACATCCGCGTCGTCGACGGCACCTTCAGGAAGGGCGAGGCGATCCGCGCGATGGCGGCCGGCACCGAGGCCGACATCGACGACATCGGCTTCTTCAATCCGCGCATGACGCCCGCGACCGAGCTCGGTCCCGGCGAGGTCGGCTACCTGATCACAGGCATCAAGGACGTCACGCTGCTGCGCGTCGGCGACACGCTGACGACGAAGAGAGACGCCGCGACCGAGGCGCTCCCGGGCTACCAGGACGTCAAGCCGATGGTCTTCAGCGGCCTCTTCCCGATCGACTCCGACGACTACCCGGACCTGCGCGACGCGCTCGAGAAGCTGACGTTGAACGACGCGGCGCTGTCGTGGGAGCCGGAGACCTCGGAGGCGCTCGGCTTCGGCTTCCGCTGCGGCTTCCTCGGCCTGCTGCACATGGACATCGTGCGCGAGCGGCTGGAGCGCGAGTACGACCTCGAGCTGATGACGACGATGCCGTCGGTCGAGGTCGAGGTCGAGCTGCAGAACGGCGAGCTCGTCCCGGTCCACAACCCCTCCGACATGCCGGACCCGACGAAGATCAGAGAGATCCGCGAGCCGTACATCAAGGCGAGCATCCTGACGCCGAAGGAGTACGTCGGCACGATCATGGAGCTGTGCCAGGACAAGCGCGGCTCGCACTCCGGCATGCAGTACCTCTCCTCCGACCGCGTGCAGCTGGAGTACGAGCTGCCGCTGGCCGAGATCGTGCTCGACTTCTTCGACCAGCTGAAGTCGCGCACGCGCGGCTACGCATCGCTCGACTACGAGCTGATCGGCCTCAGAGCGAGCGACCTCGTCAAGCTCGACATCCTGCTCTCCGGCGACCCGGTCGACGCGCTCTCGATGGTCGTCCATCGCGCCAAGGCCCATGACGTCGGCCGGGTGCTCGCCGAGAAGCTGAAGGAGAAGATCCCGCGCCAGCAGTTCGACGTGCCGATCCAGGCGGCGATCGGCTCGCGCGTCGTCGCGCGCGAGACGGTCAAGGCCTACCGCAAGGACGTCGTCGCGAAGTGCTACGGCGGCGACATCTCGCGCAAGCGCAAGCTGCTGGAGAAGCAGAAGAGAGGCAAGGCGCGGATGAAGCAGGTCGGCCGCGTCGAGGTGCCGCAGGAGGCGTTCCTCGCGGTGCTCGACCTGGGCGACAGCAGATAGCGCGGTGGCGCGGCTGAGCGACGAGCAGCGCCGCGCCCGGCGGGCGCGGGCCAAGCGCGCGCGGCGGCGCCGTCGCCACCTCGCCGGCGGCGCGCTGCTCGGCGTCGTCGCGCTGATCGCGGGCCTCGCGCTGTTCGCGTCGGGCTCGGACCCGACCGGCGACGCGGTCGCCGAGGCCGAGGCGACGGTCGCGCGCGACGCGCCGGCGGCCGACGGCGGACGGGCGGCCGGAAGGGCGCGCGAGCGGGCAGTCCCGAAGGTCGCGATCGACGCGATCCCGCCGCTGAGGGCCGGGACGGCCGAGGTCGTCCAGCGCGGCCCGGCGGCCGGCCGGAAGGTCGCGCTCACCTTCGACGACGGCTTCTGCGCCGACTGCGTCACGACGCTGATCCGCCAGCTGGAGCGGACCGGCGCGCACGCGACGCTGTTCCCGAACGGCACCTACGGCTCCTCGTGGGCGCCGCACGCGAGAGCGATCCGCAGGCTGGTCGCCGCCGGGCAGGTGATCGTCGGCAGCCACACCTTCAGCCACGTCGACTCGCCGGCGGTCGGCGCGGCCGCCTTCGGCGCCGACCTCGACCGCAACGAGCGGTGGATCCAGCAGACCTTCGGGCTGACCGGCCGACCGTACCTGCGTCCGCCGTACGGCGCCTACGACGCCGGCACGCTGGCCGCCGCCGGGGAGCGCGGCTACACGAAGGTCGTGATGTGGAGCGGCACGGTCGCCGACTCGAACCTGCGCTCGAGGGCGTACATCCTGAACGCGATCGAGCACTGGGCGAGACCGGGGGCGATCATCCTGCTGCACGCCAACTACCCGCCGACGGCCGAGGCGCTGCCGGAGATCGTGCGGATCCTCAGACGCAAGCGGCTCAGAACCGCGACGCTGCAGGAGCTGATCGGCGGATCGCCGTACCGGCCGGCCGGCTGAACGGTCGACCGGGCCCGGCGAGCGGGCGGGCGGCGGGGCGCGCCGCGCCCGGCCGCGCGACAATCGGGCGATGGAGCTCGGGTTGAAGGGACGGCGCTGCGTCGTGACCGGCGCCAGCCGCGGGATCGGCCGCGCGGTCGCCGAGACGCTGGCCGGGGAGGGCGCCGACGTGCTGCTGGTCGGGCGCGGCACCGAGGCGCTGAGGGAGGCGGCCGCCGCGGTCGCGGAGGCCGCCGCGCCGGGCGCGCGGGCCGAGACGTTCGCCGCCGACGTGACGGCCGCGGAGGCCGGCGAGGCGATCGTCGCCGCCTGCGTCGAGCGGCTCGGCGGGATCGACGTGCTCGTCAACAACGCCGGCACCTCCAGCGTCGTGCCGCTGGAGCGGCTGGAGGAGGCCGACTGGGAGCAGCAGTGGCAGCTGAACGTGCGCGGCCCGGAGCGGCTGATGCGGGCCGCCGCGCCGCGGATGGCCGACGGCGGCTGGGGCCGGATCGTCAACGTCACCTCCTCCTCGGGCAAGCGTCCGTCGGCGACGAACGTCGCCTATGCCGTCACGAAGACCGCCCAGCTGGCGCTGTCGCGCGCCTACGCGGAGGCGTGGGCGCCCCGCGGCGTGCTCGTCAACGCGGTCGCGCCGGGACCGACGGCGAGCGAGCTGTGGATGGGGGAGGGCGGCCTCGCCGACCAGGCGGCGGCCGTGCGCGGCGTCGACCGCGAGCAGGTGCTGGAGGCCGCCTCCGCGAGAGTGCCGCTCGGCCGCTACTCGACGCCGGGCGAGATCGCCGACGCGATCGCCTACCTCTGCTCCGAGCGGGCCGCCAACGTCGTCGGCGCCGCCTGGTCGGTCGACGGCGGAGCCGTCCCGTACTTCATCTGACACAGTGCGGAGCGCAACCGAGCGATCGAGCAGTCGAGCAGGAAGGAGCCCGGTGCCTCACAACACCGACGCGGTCGGGAAGCGGTACGACCCGGTCGTCTACGCGGTCGGGCGCGAGAAGGTGAAGGAGTACGCGCTCGCGGTCGGCGAGACCAACCCGCTGCACCTCGACGTCGCGGCGGCGCGCGCCGCCGGCCACGCCGACGTCGTCGCGCCGCCGATGTTCGCGGTCGTCTACCAGTCGCCGTCGGTGATGCCGGCGCTGTTCGACCCCGAGGTCGGGATCGACTTCGCGATGCTCGTCCACAGCGCCCAGGAGTTCCGCTGGGAGCGGCTCGTCGTCGCCGGCGAGGAGCTGACGACCGCGACGACCGTCGCGGCGATCAGCGAGAAGGGCGGGATGGGCTTCTTCGACTTCGAGGTCGAGACGGTCGACGCCGCGGGGAAGCCGGTCGCGACCGGCATCTGGAAGATGATCGTGCGAGGAGAGGCGTGACGATGGCCTTCGCGTTCGAGCCGGGCGCCGAGCTGCCCGAGCTGAAGACGACCCCCGACCGGTACCTGACGGTCCGCTACGCCGGCGCGTCCGGCGACTTCAACCCAATCCACATCGACGAGGAGTTCGCCAGATCGGTCGGGCTGCCGGGCCGCATCCTCCACGGCCTCTGGTCGATGGCGCAGGTCGCCCGCGCCGCCACCGACGCGGCCGGCGACCCGGCCGCGCTCAGATCGCTGTCGGTGCAGTTCCGCGGCATGGGCGTGCTGGAGCAGGAGGTCGTCGTGACCGCGAAGGTCAAGGCGGTCGAGGACGGCGTCGCGCGGATCGCCGGCGAGGCGCGCCAGGGCGACACGCGGATCGTCCGCAACGCCGTCGCCGAGGTCTCCGTCCCGGAGCGGTAGGGCCTGAGCCGCCGCGGCGCGGGCGTCGTCCGCACGCGCCCGCGCGCGCCGGCGGGCCGGCGCGGCGCCGCCGGTCGGCCGGCCTAGAATGAGAGGATGCTCACCCCGCGGCAGGAGCTGATCCTTGGAAAGGTCGTCGAGGGCTATCTCGAGGCCGGCCAGCCCGTGGGCTCCAAGGCGCTCGCCGCCGACGTCGAGTGGGGGCCGTCGACGATCCGCAACGAGCTGGCGATGCTCGAGGAGCACGGGCTGCTCGCCCACCCGCACACCTCCGCCGGCCGCGTCCCGACCGAGTCCGGCTACCGCTACTACGTCGACCGCCTGCTGAGCGGGCGCGAGCGCACCGGCGCGGAGCTGGAGAAGCCGCAGCTGTCGCTGTCGCTCGTGCGCCACGAGATCGACGAGGCGGTCCGCGTCACGACCGAGACGCTGTCGCAGGTGACCAACCTGCTCGCGATCGTCTCCGCGCCGCCGCTGGAGACGGCGACGGTCCGCCACGTCGAGGTGCTGCTGCTCCAGCCGCAGGTGCTGATGGTCGTCGTCATCACGTCGACCGGCGGGGTCACCAAGCGCGTCTTCACCTTCGAGGAGCCGGTCGACCCGGGCCTCGCCGACTGGGGCGCCAGCTTCCTCAACGAGCAGCTGGCCGGGATGGGGCTCGGCGCCAGCACGCTCCAGCGGCGGCTCGCCGATCCGAGCCTGTCGCCGCGCGAGCGCGGCTTCGTCGACGCGATCTCGCCGGTCTTCACCGAGCTGGCCGGCGACGTCGAGCACACGCTCTACGTCGACGGCGCCGCGCGGCTGGTCAGCGACTACCAGTTCGGCGACGTCGCCCAGCTGAACGAGGTGATGCAGATGCTGGAGCGGCGCGTGACGCTGCTCGGCGTCCTGAGCGCCGCGCTGGTCGAGCGCGACGTCTACGTCCGCATCGGCCGCGAGAACGAGGCGCCGGCGCTGCGCTCGCTGGCGCTCGTCGCCGCCAGCTACGGGCTGCCGCGCCGCAGCCTCGGCACCGTCTCGGTGCTCGGGCCGCTGCGGATGGACTACGGCCACGCGATCCGCTCGGTGCGGGCCGCCGCCCACCAGCTGTCGCGCTTCGTCGAGGACGTCTACGAGGACTGACCGGTCCGCGGCGCTGGCCCGCGCCCCGCTCATTCGACCGTCACGGTCTTCGCGAGGTTGCGCGGCTGGTCGACGTCGAGCCCGCGCAGCCGTGCGACGTGGTAGGCGAGCAGCTGCAGCGGGACGATCGCGAGCAGCGGCGCGAGCATCCAGTCGGTCGCCGGGACGCGGATCACGTCGTCGGCGTGCGCGCCGATCTCGCCGTTCCCCTCGGTCGCGACGGCGATCACGTGCGCGCCGCGGGCGCGGACCTCCTGGACGTTGGAGATCAGCTTGTAGAGCACCGGCGCGTCGGTCGCGACGCAGACGACGGGCGTCGCCTCGTCGAGCAGCGCGATCGGGCCGTGCTTCATCTCGCCGGCGGCGTAGGCGTCGGTCGCCGAGTAGGAGATCTCCTTCAGCTTCAGCGCGCCCTCCAGGGCGACCGGCAGGCCGACGTGGCGTCCGAGGTAGAGGAAGAAGCGGGCGTCGCGATGGCGCGCCGCGATCGCGCGGATCTCGGCGTCGCCCCGTTCCAGCAGCGCGGCGATCCGGTGGGGGATCAGCTTCAGCTCGCCGATCAGCTCGCTCAGGCGCGCGGGCTCGAGCGTGCCGCGCAGCTCTGCGAGCCGCAGCGCGAGCAGGTACATCGCGGCGACCTGCGCGACGAAGGTCTTCGTCGCCGCGACGCCGATCTCCAGGCCGGCGCGGGTGAACAGCACGCCGTCGGCGTCGCGCGTCGCCTGCGAGCCCATCACGTTGACGATCGCGAGGACCTTCGCGCCGCGCGCTCTCGCCAGGCGCATCGCGGCGAGCGTGTCGGCGGTCTCGCCCGACTGCGAGATCCCGATCACGAGATCGCCGGGCCCGACCACCGGGTCGCGGTAGCGGTACTCCGAGGCGATGTCCATCTCCACCGGGACCCGCGCCCAGCGCTCGATCGCGTAGCGGCCGATCAGGCCGGCGTGGTACGAGGTGCCGCAGGCGACGACGACCACCCGGCGCGCCGCGCGCAGGAAGGCGTCGTCGATCGCGCCGAGGTCACCGAGGTCGATCCGGTCGCGATCCGCCACCCGGTCGGCGATCGTCTCGGCGACGGCGTCGGCCTGCTCGTGGATCTCCTTCAGCATGAAGCTCTCGCAGCCGGCCTTCTCGGCCGTCTCGGCGTCCCAGTCGATCTCGACGACCTCGCGCTCGATCGGCTCGCCGGCCGGCGACATGAACTCGACCCCGCCGGGCCGCAGCACGACCAGCTCCCCGTCCTCGACGAACTGCACGCGGCGGGTGCGCTCCAGGAAGGCCGGCATCGCCGAGGCGACGAACTGCTCGCCGTCGCCGCGGCCGACGACCAGCGGGCACTCCCGCCGCGCCCCGACGAGCACGCCCGGCTCGTCGGCCGCCATCGCGACGAAGGCGAAGTGGCCGACCAGCTCGCCGTAGGCGGCGCGCACCGCCGCCGGCAGATCGCCGTCGTAGCGGCGCGCGATCGCATGCGCGATCACCTCGGCGTCGGTCTCGGAGGAGAAGCGGGCGCCGTCGTCGCAGAGCGCGCGCGTCAGCGAGACGTAGTTCTCGACGATCCCGTTCACGACGACGTGGATCCGCCCGGAGGTGTCGACGTGGGGATGGGCGTTGCGCTCGCTCACGCGCCCGTGCGTCGCCCAGCGGGTGTGGCCGATGCCGCACGCCGCGTCGGCGACCGCCACCGGCGCGCCGCCGTCGGCGACCGCCGCCGGCGCGCGCTGCGCGACCGCGTCGCGCAGCGCGCTGAGGTTCCCGACCGCGCGCACCGACTCGACGCCGGCCTCCGACAGGATCGAGATGCCCGCGCTGTCGTAGCCGCGGTACTCCAGTCGCGCGAGCGCCGCCAGCAGCAGCTGCTGGACCGGACGGGGGCCGACGTAGCCGACGATGCCGCACATGGGGAACCTCCGTGCCGAACGACGCGGAGCCGCGTCGCGACGGCTCCGGCGGGGCCTCGGAGCGGCCCCGCAGCCGCACGGTAGCGCCCACCGCACCGGTGATCGGTATGAGTCGCAGATGAGCCGGCCGCCGCTCGCCCCGCGCTCCCCGGGCGGCGTTCAGCGGATGAACGGAAAGCGGGCCGACCGGCCCATTGGCGACGCGGCGGCGATCTCGCAAGATGGCCTCCTCGTGATTCGGCGTAGGGGAACGTGCGCGGTCGATCGGGGGCGTCGCCGTCGCGCTCGCCTCCGCGCGGCCGCCGCGGTGGCGCTTGCCTGCGGAAGCGCGGCAGGGGCCCTCGCGCCCGCGGCCGTCGCCGAGGAGCCGCCGCTTCCCGGGCCGCCGCCCGGCGCCGGCGCCGGCTTCCCGCTGCCGCCGGCGTCGGGACCGATGGCGCCGACGCCGCCGGCCGGTCCGCCCGGCTCGATCGCGCCGGCGTCCGGGCGGCCGGCGCTCGCCGACGGCTCCGGCCGGGTGAGCGCCGGCGGGCGGCTGACGCTGCGGATCGCCTGCCGGGCGAGCGGTCAGGCGCGGCTCGACGTGACCGCGCTCGGATCGGCGCCGCTCGCGCGGGCGAGATACCGCTGCCGCGGCGGACGCGCCGCCGCGCAGCTGCGGCTGGCGCGCGCCGTCGTGCCGCGGCTCGCGCGGCTGAGCCCCGCGGTCGGCCGCGTGACGCTGCAGGAGCGGGGCGCCGCCGCGCGCGTCTCGGTCGCGCTCGGCGCCGCCGGGCGCTCGACCTCGCCGGGCTTCTGGAGCGACGGCGGCCTCCAGTGCGCCTCGCCGGGACCGCGCCAGACCTACCTCGTCGGGCCGAACTTCACCGTCTCGCCGGCGACGTCGATCTCCGTCCGGCCGTGGATCGCGACCTACACCTCCGCTGGCGGCTGGCGCTGGCTGGGGCTGAACGGCGGCGCGAGCCGCTGGCTGCAGCTGACCGCCACCCCGGCCGGCGTCGCCCAGTGGCTCCAGCCGACCGGCGCGCTGAACCCGTGGACGTGGGGCCCGATCACCGCCCCGCCGAGCGGGAGCGTGTCGGCGATCGGCCTGTTCGAGGTGATCTACTGGTACGGCGGGCGGCCGACCTACGTCTGGAAGTACACCCACTCGTTCGTCGGCTCCCAGCCGGCCGGGGCGTTCTGCGCGTTCCCGTGAGCGGGCTCGGATTCACAGCAGCTCGTCGCGGACCGCGCGCACGGCCGCCTGGATGCGGTTGGCGACGTGGAGCTTGGCGAGGATGCTCGAGATGTGGTTCTTGACCGTGTGCGGGCTGATGTAGAGGCGCTGGCCGATCGCGGCGTTGTCGGCGCCGTCGGCGACCAGCCGCAGCACCTCCCGCTCGCGCGGCGACAGGCGGGCGTCGCAGTGGGCGTCGGCCGGGCGGCTGCTGGCGCGCATCCGCGCCAGCAGCGTGGCGGCGACGCGCGGCGAGAGGATCGCCTCGCCGGCGCAGACCGCGCGGACGCCCCCGACGATCGTCTCGACAGAGGCGTCCTTCAGGAGATAGCCGCGGCTGCCGGCGAGCACCGCGTCGGTGAGGTCCTCCTCGGCCTCGGAGACGGTCAGGACGAGGACGGCGGTCGCCGGCGCGTCGTCGGCCAGCCGCCGGATCGCGTCGATGCCCGACCCGTCCGGCAGGCTGAGGTCGACGATCGCGACGTCCGGGGCGTGGCGCTCGACCTGCTCGACGCCGCTCGCGACGGTCGGCGCCTCGCCGACGACCGCGATCCCGTGCTCCTCCAGCAGCTCCCGCAGCCCGGCGCGGAAGAGCGTGTGGTCCTCGATCAGCACCGTCGTGATCGGCCGGCTCACGGCGGCGAGGCCTCCCGCGTCAGCCGCAGCGCCGCGTCGCGGTCGCCGACGCCGAGCCGGTGGGCGGTCGCGGAGACGTGCCGGCGGACGGTCACGGGGGAGAGGCCGAGCCGGTCGGCGACCTGCTTGGTCGTGAGCCCGCGGCGCAGCAGCTCCAGCACCGAGGCCTCGCGCGGCGACAGCGTCACGACGGCGCCGTCGGCCGCCCGCACCCGGCGCGCGCCGCTGCGCGTCTGCAGCTCCTCGACGATCCGCGCCGTCAGCTCGCTCGACAGCGGCGCCTCGCCGTGGACCGCGCCGTGGACGGCGCGGACCAGCTCATCGGGCCCGATGTCCTTCAGCAGGTAGCCGATCGCGCCGGCGCGCAGCGCCGCGATCAGCTCGTCGTCGGCCCGTCTGGCGGCGAGCATGATCACGCGCGTGCGCGGAGCCGCGGCGGCGATCGCGGCGACCGCCGCGAGCGCGCCGCCCGGCAGGCCGACGTCGAGCAGGCAGACGTCGACCTGGCACTGGCGCGCGCAGGCGAGCGCGCCGGCGGCGTCGCTCGCCTCGACGACGCTGGTGATGCCGTCGCGCTCCAGCGCCATCCGGATGCCGAGCCGCGTGATCGGCTGGCGCTCCGCCAGCAGAACCCGCAGCGGGTCGCTCACGGCAGGCTCACCGCCACTTCGGTCCCCCTTCCGGGGGCGGAGACGACGCTGAAGCTGCCGCCGAGCAGCTCGGCGCGCTCGCGCATCGACAGGATGCCCCAGCCGTGCGACCCCGCGGCCGCCGCGGAGGCGAAGCCGGCGCCGTCGTCGGCGACGCTCAGCGCGACGCGGTCGTCGCGCGCGTGGACGTGGACGCGCACGCGCCGGGCGGCGCCGTGGTCGGCGGCGTTGGCGAGCGCCTGGCCAAGGATGCGCAGGACCGCGATCCGCCGGTCGCGGTCGACGTCGCAGGAGAGCTCGAGGCGCAGGTCGACGGCGACGCCCGAGCGCGACTCGAACGAGCTGACCTCCTCCTCCAGCAGCTGCGAGAGCGGCAGCTCGCGCGCGGCCCGCAGCTCGTCGATCGTCAGGCGCGCCTCCCGCAGCGCGCGGCGCGCGGCGGCGCGCAGCTCGAGCAGCGCGCGCTCGTCGTCGGCCCGCGACGGGAGCCGGTCGAGCTGGAAGACGATGAACGCCAGCTCCTGCGCGACGCCGTCGTGGACGTCGCGCGCGATCTCGCGCCGCTGCTCGGCGAGCGCGGCCGCGACCGGGTCGCGGCGGCGCCGGCGCGCGGCGCGTGTCGGCGGCGGGCGCCGCCTTCGTGTCGGTCGCCGATCGTCGGGGCGACTCCCCTGCGCATGTCGGGCCCGACCGCCTAGCAGTCGTCTTGCCATGACTCGAGATCCCTCGACCTCCGCCGTGAGGTCTGGTCGCGGACAGCAGATTCGGTGGCCGGCAACCTGCCGAGCCACCGTAGCGCGCGCCCCGCGCCCGCTGGAAGCGCGCTCCGGCATCGTCACGCGATCCATACGAAGGTGGGCTGCGATGGCCCAAACTGCCCCGTCGATTTGGCCGTCGCGGCCAGTCCCCGGCGGGCCGTTCAGCGGCTGAACGCGAGATGGGACACGCGGCCCATTGGACCTTCCGGTGCGACCGTCGACACTGGGCGCTCGACCGATGAGCGGACTTCATCGAGTCCTCCACCGGAGGTGACGCCGAACCATGGAAGCCAGGAGGGTCGACGCGAGCGGGGCCGGCGCCCCCGCTCAGGCTCCGACGCGGTCGCGACGCGGCCGGTGGCTGCGCGGCGGAGGCGGCGGCGCCGATCTCGTCGAGCAGCTGGAGGCCGAGGTCGCGCTCCTGCGCGAGGAGAACGCGCGTCTGGAGATCCGCGCCGCGCGCGCCGGCGAGGCGCGGTCGTGGGAGGAGCGGATCCGCGACCTCGTCCCCCGCGGCGAGCAGGTCGCGGCGACCGACGACCAGTCGTGGGAGCTGCTGACCGAATGCCAGCTGCTGCGCGCCGCGCTCGTCGACGCCTGCCGCGAGGTCGAGGCGGCGATGGCGCAGATCCGCGGCCGGCTGGAAGCGCTCGCCGCGCCGACGCCGTTGGAGACCGCGGCGGACGAGCGCACCGACGAGGGCGCGCCGTGACGGCGACCGCGTCGCTGCAGGAGCGGGCGCAGACCGCGGTCCTCGACGCGACCGCCGGCGCGGCGCGCGCGCCGGTCGTCCGCCGGACGCGCGCGCCCCGCGTCCTGATGACGACCGAGGGCACCTACCCGTTCGCGGTCGGCGGGGTCAGCTCCTGGTGCCATGTCGTGGTCGGCGGCCTGCCCGAGTTCACGTGGCGGATCCTCCCCATCCACGCGGGCGGCCGCCGACCCGTTCAGCTGTTCGAGCTGGCGCCCCATGTCGCGCTGGCGGGCCGGATCGAGGTCTGGTCCGAGCAGATGCCGCCGCGGCGCTGGAACTCCGGCCGGCGCCGCGGCGCGCGCCCGGGGCTGCCGGCCGAGCTCGCCCGCACGCTGATCGGCTGGCGCCGCGACGACGCGCTGCTGCTCGACGCGCTCGCGTGGTGCCGCGCCCACCCCGACATGCTGCGGCCGACCTTCCGCTCGATCGACGCGTGGGACCGGTTCGTCGCCGAGCTGGAGCGGGTCGTCGCCGAGCGCCACCCGGACATCGCGCCGCCGCCCGAGCTGGACGCCGTCGACGCCGCGACGCTCTACCAGCAGCTCTACTGGGTGGCGCGCACCGCAGCGGTGCGGACGCCGCCCGCCGACGTGCTGCACGTGACCGCGGCCGGATGGGCCGCGATCCCCGCGCTCGTCGACCGCCACGTCGCGGGCACGCCGCTGCTGCTGACCGAGCACGGCGTCTACGTGCGGGAGGCGTACCTCGCCGCCGCGCGCGGCGGCGCCAGCGCCGGCGAGCGCTTCCTCTCGACCCGCCTCGCCCGCGGCCTCAGCCTCGCCACCTACGCGGCCGCCGACGTGATCGCGCCGGTGACGGAGGCGAACGCGGCGTGGGAGGTCGGGCTCGGGGTCGACCCGCGCAAGGTCTGCGTGATCCACAACGGCATCCCCGCGCCGCGCGCCTTCATCTCGTCGCCGGGGCGCAGGAAGGTCGTCTCGATCGGCCGCATCGACCCGCTCAAGGACGTCCAGACGATGCTCCGCGTCGCGGCCGAGGTCGGCCGGCGGATGACGGACGTCCAGTTCGAGTACTGGGGGGCTCCGACCGCCGGCCAGGAGGCGTACGCGGCAGCGTGCGAGCGGCTGCGCGTACGGCTCGGGCTGGACGGCCGCTTCCGCTTCATGGGTCAGACCAGCACGCCCGACGAGGTGCTGCGCGAGGCCGACGTCGTGCTGCTGACGAGCATCTCCGAGGGGATGCCGATGGCGGTGCTCGAGGCGATGGCGCAGGGGCGCGCCGTCGTCGCCACCGGCGTCGGCGGCGTGCCGGACGTGCTGCACGGCTGCGGGATCATCGCCTCCTCCGGCGACGTCGAGGCGCTCGCGAGCGGCGTCGTCATGCTGCTCGGCGACCGCGAGTTCGCGGGCCGGATGGGCCGCCGCGCCTTCGATCGCGTCTGCGGCGAGTACACCCAGGCGCTCTGCCTCGACCGCTACCGCGCGCTGATCGGCCAGCTGCTCGACGAGGCCTCCGAGGCGCGCCGATGAGCGTCGAGCCCGGCACCGACGGCGCCGGCGCGGTCGTCCGGGCGCGGCTGGGCCGCACGCCGCAGGACATGCTGGAGGCGGCCGTCGTGCTGGAGGCGTGGGGCGGGATGTCGGCCGAGACGGCGCTGCGGCTCGGCCCGCGCGTCGTGCTGCCGGCGCTGCGCTCCTCCGACCCGCGGCGGTGGCGCCCGACCTCGGCCGAGGGCCGCAAGTCGGTCGTCGCCGAGGGCGTCGGCCTGCTGACCGCGATCCTCGCGATCGCCGCGTGGGCGGGACCGCTCAGCGCGGCGATCGGCGACCCCGCCTTCGAGCTGGCGCTGCGGATCGCGCTGCCGGTGACGCTCGCGCTCCAGTGGGCGATCCGCAGCCGCTACCTGAGCCGGCGCGCCGGCCTCGTCTGCCTGAAGGAGGACTGGTTCGCCTTCGTGCTCGCCGTGACCGTGGTGGAGGCGTGCGTGATCGCCGTGCCGACCGCCGGCCCGGTCGCGGCGATGCTCGTCGGGGTGTGGGCAGGGGGGACGCTGCTCACGCGGCGCGGCTGGGGGCCGGCCTACGCCGCGCTGCTGATCGCCGCGACGATCGGGCTGATCTGCGGGCTGCCCGCGATCGGCTCGCTGGCCGTCCTCACCGCGGCGACGGTCGCGACCGGCGCCGCCGCCGTCGCGACCGCGCCCGGGTTCGCGCTCGCGCCGCCCGGGCGGGTCGGCCGCGCGCTGGCGGCCGGCCTGATCGGCGCGCTGCTGGGGATGCTGCTGATCAGCGATCCGACGCTCGGCTGGGGGATCCACGGCGCCTTCCCGGCGCTGGCGCTCGTCCCGTCGGTCGTCGGCAGCTTCTGGGGCGGCTACCACCTGTGGCGCTTCCACGACGAGGTCCCGCGCGGGCTGCGCGGCGTCGAGCTGTCGCGCGCGAGCGCCTCGATGCTGCGCGGGCCGGCGACCGAGCTGGTGCTGGCGGCGCTGTTCCGCCTGATCGGGATCACGGTCGTGCTGTCGCTGCTGGTGCTGGCGATATCGAGCTGGACCTCGGGGACCGACGACGTCAGCCTCTTCGTCGCCTTCGGCTGCGCGGCGCTCGTCTGCATGTTCGTCAGCCTGCTGGAGTCGCTCGGCTACGTCCGGTGGGCGCTCTTCTCGGCCGCCACGAGCCTCGTCGTCGAGCTGCTCGTCAGCGCGTCGCTGGGCGCGCCGCTCGCCGGCGCCGGGCTGATCGCCGGCGGGACGGTCGGCACGCTGCTGGCGCTGGCGCCGCTGGTCGGCGTGCTGCGCTTCCCCGGCCGCATGCTCGCGACGGCGCTGTGGATCCAGTGACGCGGCTCGATCTCAGCAGGTCCGACGCCAGGCGCCGAGGTCGAGCCGCTTGCGGATCGCGTTGATCCCCAGCCGGCGCGCCTCGGCGCAGAAGCGCGCGGGCGGGAGCGCGTACTCGGCGTCGAAGACGGCCTTGCCGGCGCGCAGGAACGGCCGCGTCCGCTCGCACTCGCGGTACTGGAAGCACTGCTCGACGATCGCGAAGTCGAAGCTCGGCTGCAGCGCCCGCGCCTGCTCGAGGTCGTTCTTGAGCGCGACCGCGAGGCCGAAGCGGTGGGCCGTGCGCGCCAGCCAGCGGTTGAAGGCGAGCTGGTCGCGCGCCGTGAGCGGGAAGCCGGTGTCGTTGGTCCAGCCGTCGACGTTGTCGGGCTCGACGGCGTCGAAGCCCTTGCGCGCGCACATCGCGATCCGCGCCCGCAGGACCGGCGCCAGCTGGCGCAGGCGGCGCACGTCGAGCCAGCGCTCGCCCGGCCAGCCGTTGCCCTTGCCGAGCGTCGCGGCCGGGAAGCGGTCGCGGTCGGGCCGCCAGCGCTCCCACGCTCCGGCGCTGATGTAGCAGACGACGTAGCGCCCGTCGCGGTGCAGCCGCGCGACCTCGGCGGCGCTCGTCTCGAAGCCGTCGACGTCGTAGACCCGGGCGGAGACCGAGCGGTCGATCGGCCCCTGCAGCTGCCATTGCCAGGTCGCGTCCGCGGGCGGCCGCACGACGAGCGCCGCGAGCACGAGCGCGATCAGCGCCACGTCTCGCTCCGGACCGGTTCGGCGAGGTGGGGCGGACGGTCGAGCTCGAGCACGCTGACGGCGGGGTGGAAGCCCTCCGCCAGCGAGCGCTGAGCGGCCTCGGCGGCGCCGGGCGAGCCGGGCGCGGCGTAGTCGAGCGTGAAGACCGGGAGGCCGCGGTCGCGCAGCCGCCGCAGGCCGGCGAGCAGCGCCGCGGTCTCCGCGGGCGGGGAGGCGACGTAGCCATCCTCCCACCGCCAGAAGACGTCCTCGTGGGCGATGCCGTCGATCGGCAGCCGGTCGGCGACGGCGAGGCCGTTCTGCGCGACCAGCAGCAGCGACGGCGCGGCCGCGCGCAGCGCCGCGACCAGCTCGACGAGCGCGTCGGCGAGCGGCGGGTGGTCCTCGGCGACGTCGAGGTTGTCGAGGTAGAGGCCGTCGAACCCGGCCGCCGCGAGCGCGGCGGCCTGCTCCGCCATCAGCGTGCGCCAACCCGGCGCGCGCACGTCGGCGTAGCGCTCGTCCGGCCAGTCGGGGACCGGCTCCAGCTGCCAGGCGGCCGGCACGCGCGGTGCGTACGGGCGCCACGCCTCGACCGTCCCGACCGAGAGGTAGGAGAGCACGAGCGTGTCCGGCACGAGCCGCGCGAGCGCCGCGGCGACGCGCCGGCGGTCGCCGCCGCGCTCGCCGACGCCGTCGATCACGACCAGGTCGTAGCCGGAGAGGTCGCAGGCGTCCGGCTCCGCGCCGAGGACCGGAGCCCAGCGCCGGGCGGCGCGCAGCGCCTGCGCGCGCCGCGCGCGGGCGTCGTCGCCCGCGGCCGGATGGTTCGCGCTCATCTGCACCTCCAGGTCGGCAGTGCCGAGCGAACCGACGGTAACACAGCGATCGCGGCGTTCAATCGGATGAACGCACAATCCGCCACGCGGCCCATTGGGACACGCGGCCGTTTGGTCGAGACTGCGGACGTCCCCGATCGAAGGAGCGGAGGGACATGTGGACGAAGACGCTCGCGCTCGCCGTCAGCGCGTTGACGATCGCCGGCACGCTGGCGCTGACCGCCTCCCCGGCGACCGCGGCGGCGCAGCGGATCGACATGCGGGTGCTCCTGCTCGGCGCGACCGGCGGCGAGCCTTCGTTCACGGCCTGGCAGGCGCAGCTGCGGCGCGAGGGCGTCCCCTTCGACGCGCTCGTCGCGAGACCGGGCCACGCGCCGATCACGGCGTCGACCCTGTCGAGCACGCTCGCCGACGGCACCCAGGAGGCGAAGTACCAGGCGGTGATCGTCGCGGTCGGCGGCCTGCCGATCTGCGACGCCAACGGCGCCAACTGCACCTCCGCACTGTCGACCGAGGAGTGGGGCGCGCTGCAGGCCTACGAGCAGGCCTTCCACGTCCGCCAGCTGACGGCGTACGCCTTCCCGAGCGCCGCGTACGGCCTCAACGCCCCGACCTTCTCCGGCGAGATGGGCGGGCAGGTCGGGAACCTCACCGCCCGCGGCGCGCAGCTGTTCCCGTACCTGAGAGGGCCGGTCACGATCGCCGCGGGCGCCTTCGGCCACCAGGCGACCCCGCTCGCCGGGGCGAGATTCGAGACGGCGCTCGCCGGGCCGAACGGCTCGGCGCTCGTCGGCGTGCTGAACCATCCCGACGGCCGCGAGGAGATGGTCCAGACCTTCGATGGGAACCAGTTCCAGCTCCACTCGTGGCTGCTGCGCCACGGTCAGCTGGAGTGGGTCACGCGCGGCACCTACCTCGGCCTGCAGCGGAACTTCCTCGAGCTCCAGATCGACGACGTCTTCCTGCCCGACGACAGCTGGGAGATCGCGACCAACCAGACCAACTACGACCCCGCCGCCGCGATCCGCATGACGGCGGCCGACGTGACCCGCCTGTCGAACTGGACCAGCGCGACCGGCATCCGCATGGACATGGTCTTCAACGGCGGCGGCAGCATCGCGGAGGCGGCCGCGCGCGGCTCGGATCCGCTCCTGCCGGCCTTCCAGGCGGTCAAGAACCGGTTCGGCTGGATCAACCACACGCTCGACCACCCGAACCTCGACTGCTCGACCCGGCCGTTCATCGCCAACCAGATCGCCGCCAACACAAGCTGGGCGCAGCAGAACGGCCTGCCCGTCAACCCGGCCGAGCTGGTCACCGGCGAGCACTCCGGCCTCGCCAACCTCGTGCCGGGCAACCCGGGCACGATCGACCCGCCGTTCCTCGACGAGGCGACGCCGGCGGCGACCGGCGGCACGCTCGCCGCCGGCAGCTACGACTACAGCGTCACGGCGCTGTCGAGAAACGGCGAGAGCACCGGCTCGACGACGACGGTGACGACGACCGGCGCGACCGGCTCGGTCGCGCTCTCGTGGGAGGCGATCTGCCACGCGGTCTCCTACCGCGTCTACCGTCGCCCCTCGCCGGCGGGTCCGTGGACGCTGGTGGGGTCGCTGCCGCAGCCGGCGGGCGCCTTCACCGACGCCGGCCCGATCGCGATCTCCTTCACCGACACCGGCGGCGCCGGCAGCGGCGGCGCGCCGCCGGCTGCCAACGGCGCCCGGATCGACCCGTACGGCGGGAACCCGGCCTTCGTCGCGGCGCTCGGCGACACCGGCGTCACCTCGATCGCGAGCGACGCCTCCAAGCCGTACCCGCAGGACCCCAGCGCCACCTCCGGTCCGCAGTGGCCGGCCGGCGCCTCGTTCCTCGCCGGGCCGGCGCGCGCGGTCCCGCGCTATCCGACCAACGTCTACTACAACGTCGCGACCGAGGCGCAGCTGCTCGACGAGTTCAACTACCTCTACCTGCCGCCGTCGCTCGGCGGCGCCTGCGTGAACACGGCGGTCACGACCTGCCTGACGCAGCCGGCGACCTGGGATGACGTCCGCAACGGCGAGGCATCCCGGATCTTCGGCCACATGATGGGCAACGACCCGCGGCCGCACTACTTCCACCAGAGCAACATCGCGCGGACGGCCGAGCCCGGCGGCGGGGTGCTCTACCCGATCGTCGACGCCGTGCTCGCCGACTACGCCAGATACTTCGCGGCCAACGCCCCGATCGTGCAGCTGTCGCACGCCGGCATCGCCGACCTGATCGCGCGCCAGGACGCGTGGGGGGCCGCCGGCGCCGGCCAGGTCCGCGGCTACATCGAGGGCGACAGGGTCACGATCGTCAACAGCGGCGGAAGCGCCGTCTCGCTGCCGCTGAGCGGCACCGAGGTCGGCGAGGCCTACGGCGGGACCCGCTCGGGGTGGGCGAGCGCTCCGCCCGGCACGAGCGCCCACGTCGCCGTGGCGCCGTGGCCGGGCACGCCGGTCAGCCCGCCCGTGACCCCGCCGGTCACGCCGCCCGTGACGCCGCCGACGACGACGCCGCCCGGGAGCGGAGGCCCTTCGGCGCCGCCGCCGGTCGTCGTCCCGCCGGCGGCCAGAGCACCGGTCTCGCTCGGCAGAGCCGCGCCGAGAAGAGCCGTCAAGAAGAAGAAGGCGAGCGCCAAGAAGAAGTGCGTCAAGCGCCGCCGCGTCGTGCGCGGGCCGAGAGGGAGACGGCGGGTCGTGACGGTGCGCGTCTGCCGGCCGCGCCACCCCGGGCACACGGGCAAGGGGAGACGCCCGGGCGCCAAGGGCAGACGTCCGGCCGCCGGCCCGCGGCGTTGAGACCCCTCGCTCACCGGTCACATACCATGGAGGGGTGCCCACGGCGAGCGACTACTACGAGCGTCTCGGCGTCGCGCGCGACGCCGACGCGAACGAGATAAAGAAGGCATTCCGGCGGCTGGCGCGCGAGCTGCACCCGGACGTCAACAGCCACGACCCGGAGGCCGAGGAGAAGTTCAAGGCGGCGGCCGAGGCCTACGAGGTCCTCTCCGACCCCGAGCGCCGCGCCACCTACGACCGCTACGGCGCCGACGGCCTCCGCAACGGCGGCTTCCAGCCGAGCGGCTTCGGCTCCTTCTCCGACATCTTCGACGCCTTCTTCGGCGGTGACGTCTTCGGCGGCGGCGGCGCCGGCCGCGGCGGCCCGGTCCAAGGCGGCGATGTCGCCGTGACGGCGACGATCGACCTCGCCGAGGCGGCGACCGGCACGTCCGCCGAGGTCTCCTACGACGCCGTCGTGCGCTGCGAGACCTGCCACGGCAACGGCGCGGAGCCCGGCACGCCGATCGAGGCCTGCGAGCGCTGCGGCGGCACCGGCCAGCTGCGCGCCGTCACACGGACCCCGTTCGGCCAGGTCGTGCGCGCGACCGTCTGCGACACCTGCGGCGGCGACGGCAGGGTCCCGACCTCGCCGTGCAAGACCTGCGGCGGCCGCGGCCGCCGCGTCGAGCGCGTCACCGTCAGCGTCGACGTGCCGGCCGGCATCGCCGACGGCCAGCGGATCCGCCTCTCCGGCCGCGGCCACGCCGGCGAGCATGGCGGCCCGCCCGGCGACCTCTACGTGCTCGTGCGCGTCCGCGCGGACGAGCGCTTCGTGCGCGACGGCGACGACCTCGTCACCGTCGTCGACGTCTCGGCTCCGCTCGCCGCGCTCGGCACCGCGATCGAGGTGCCGACGCTGGAGGGCCCGCAGACGCTCGAGGTGCCGGCGGGGATCCAGCCGAACGAGACGCTGACGCTGCGCGGCAGAGGGATGCCGGCGCTGCGGCGCGGCCGCAGGGGCGACCTGCGCGTCGTCGTCAACGTCGTCATCCCGCGCCGGCTGTCGGGCGAGCAGCGCGAGCTGCTGGAGCGGCTCGCCGCGACGCTCGGCGACGACAACCTTGGCTCCGAGGAGGAAGGCGTCTTCTCGAAGCTCAAGCGCGCCTTCGGCGGATGATCCGGCTCGCGCTGAGAGTCGAGCGCGCCCACGCCGAGGTCGCGCTCGCCGAGCTGCTCGAGCTGGCGCCGAGCGGCGTCGAGGAGGTCGACCACGGCGACACGGTCGAGTACGCCGTCTACGGCCCGCCCGGCGAGCTGCCGGCGCTACCCGAGCTGCAGGTCGCGATCGGCGGCGCGCTCGTCGAGGTGACTTCCAGCGAGCTGCCCGACGACTGGAACGAGCGCTGGAAGGCGTTCCACACGCCGCTCGTGCTCGGCTCGCGGCTGGCGGTGCGACCGCCGTGGGAGCGGCCGCTCGGCGCCGACGTCGAGCTGGTGATCGACCCGGCGCAGGCGTTCGGGACCGGTTCGCACGCGACGACCCGGCTCTGCCTCGAGCTGCTCGTCGCGCTCGCCGACGAGGGCGGGGAGCGCGGTCCGCTCGTCGATGTCGGCTGCGGCTCCGGCGTGCTCGCGATCGCCGCCGCGAGACTGGGTTGGGAGCCGGTCGTCGCGGTCGACTACGACCCGCTCAGCGTCACGGCGACGCGCGACAACGCGGCCGTCAACGGCGTCGCGCTCGACGTCCGCCAGGGCGACCTGCGCAGGGAGCTGATGCCGGTCGCGCCGACGGCGCTCGCCAATCTGCTGCGCCCGCTGCTGCTCGACTGGTGCGCGACGCTGGTCGATCCGCCGCGGACGCTGATCGCCTCGGGGCTGCTGGTCCACGAGGCCGACGAGATCGCCGACGCCTTCCGCGACCGCCACGGCCTGGTCGAGCGCGACCGCCGCGAGCTGGGCGAGTGGGCGGCGCTGCTGCTGCGGGCTCCCTGACCGCGCCGCCGCCGGCCGATGAGGTGCGATTTCCGGTCGCTGAGCGACCAGTGATCGCACCTCATCCCGTCACGTGCGCCTCGAGCCAGTCGCGGAAGCCGCCGGCGAGGACCAGCTCGGCGAGGCGCGCGTAGCCGGCGGCCGCCGGGTGCGAGCCGTCGCCGGCGTGCGCCTCCTCGCGCCACAGCGGATCGGCCGAGAGCGCCGGCGCGACGGCCGCGTACGGGAGCCCCCGCGCGCCGCACAGCCTCGCGAAGGCGTCGTCGAGCGCCAGCACGCGGCCGTCGGCGTGCGGCTCGCCGACCGGGACCGGTCCGACGACGAAGGCCGGCAGGCGCATCAGCGCGGCTCCCTCGAGCAGCTCGGCGAGGGTCGCGGCCGAGTGGCCGGGATCGACCCGCGGCGGGTCGTCGTCGGCGGGATCGCCGCAGGCGTCGTTGGCGCCGACCGCGAAGACGACGCCGTGGGCGGCGTCGCCGCGCAGGCGCGGCCACGCCTCGCCCTGCCAGCGGGCGGCGACCTGCACCGAGGTCTCGCCGCGGACCCCGAGGTTGTAGGCGGTCAGCGGCTGGCAGGCGGCGGCGACGCGGCCGACCCAGCCGAGCGCGGTCGGGTCGCCGGCGCCGGCGGTGAACGAGTCGCCGAAGAAGAGCACGCAGCGGTCGGACATGCGAGCAGCCAACCAGATCGGCGCCGCCGGCGCCGCACAGCTCGACGTTGCGCCACCGCGCGCAGCGGGCATAGGCCCGACATGGCCTGGGACATCGTCATCGCCGGCGGCGGCTTCGGCGGCTACTACGCGGCGCGCACGCTGGAGAAGACGCTGCCGCAGCACGCGGCGCGCGTCACGCTCGTCAACGACGTCAACTTCATGCTGTTCACGCCGCTGCTGCCGGGCGCGGCCGCCGGGACGTTGGAGCCGCGCCACGTCGTCGTCCCGCTGCGCGAGCAGCTGAAGCGGACCGACCTGTGGCTCGGCCACGTGACCGGCGCCGAGCCCGACCGCGACCGGCTGATCGTCGACTCGCTCGACGGCCGCCGCCACGAGCTGCGCTACGACCAGCTGATCGTCGCGCTGGGCTCGATCTCCCGGACGCTGCCGATCCCCGGCCTCGCCGAGCACGCCGTCGGCTTCAAGACGCTGTCGGAGGCGATCGCGCTGCGCAACCGCGTGATCACGATGCTGGAGATCGCCGAGACGGTCCACGACGCCGAGCAGCGGGCGGAGTTCCTCACGTTCGTCTTCGTCGGCGCCGGCTACGCGGGCCTGGAGGGGATCGCCGAGCTGCAGGACTTCGTCACCGACGTGATCGACCTCTATCCCCGCTGCCGCGTCCAGGGCGTCCGCTTCATGCTGGTGGAGGCGAAGGAGCGGGTGATGCCCGAGGTCGCGCCGCGGCTGGCGGCCTTCGCCGAGCGCGAGCTGCGCGGGCGGGGGATGGAGATCCGCACGAACACGACGGTCGAATCGCTCGACGAGCGCTCGGTGACGCTGAAGGGCGGCGAGGTGATCCCCGCGCGCACCTGCGCCTGGACGGCCGGCGTCAAGCCCAGCCCGGTCGTCACGAGACTGGGCCTGCCGATCGGCAGAGGCGGGCGGATCGCGGTCGACCAGACGATGCGCGTGCCGGGACACAGCAACGTCTGGGCGATCGGCGACGCGGCCGACGTCGAGGACCCGGCGCGCCGCGGCCAGCCGGCGCCGCCGACCGCCCAGCACGCGATCCGGCAGGCGAGACGGGTCGCGCGCAACGTCGCGGCCGAGCTCGGCGCCGGCGGCAAGGTGCGGCCGTTCACGTACAAGACGAAGGGCGTCTTCGTCGACATGGGCCGCCACCAGGCGGTCGCGAGCACGATAGGCGTCAGATGGCGCGGCTTCCCGGCGTGGTTCCTCGCCCGCACCTACCACCTCGCGAACATGCCGGGCTGGCATCGCAAGTCGCGCCTGCTGGTCGACTGGACCGTCTCGCTGCTGTTCCCGCGCGACATCTCCGAGCTCGGCCAGATCGGCAACCCGCCCGAGCTGGAGCGCGACGTCGCCGGCGCGGCCGCGTCCGCCGCGCCGCCGACCTCGGCGAGGACGGCGGCCGGCGCGTGAGAGCGCTGCGGCGGCGGCGCGGGCGCGCCGCGCCGCCGCTCGGGCGCCGTCAGCCCCTGAACGAGAGCGGCGGAGTCTGCGCGGCCACCATCAGCCGGTTCCAGCCGTTGATGACGGTGATCGCGAACAGCACCTGCGGCAGCTCCTCGCCGAACTGCGCGGCGGCCTCGTCGTAGACGGCGTCGGCGACGTGGCCGTCGTCGGCGAGCCGCGTCATCGCCTCGGCGAGGTCGAGCGCGGCCCGCTCGCGCGCGGTGAAGAACGGCGACTCGCGCCACGCGGCGACGGTGTCGAGCTTCCGGTCGGCGACGCCGATCCGGCGCGCGTCGGCGTGGTGCATGTCGAGGCAGAAGGCGCAGCCGTTGATCTGGGAGACGCGGATGTCGATCAGCTGGCGCAGCTCCTCGTCGAGCCTCACGCTGCGCGCCAGGGCGAACATCGCCTTGTAGTTGTCAGGCGCGGCGTCGGGCAGCGAGGCGATCCGGACGCGCGGGACGACCGTCGCGGTCGAGGGGAGGGGAGCGGTGGAGGTCATGGTCCTCACACTAGGCCCGGAACGGGACGTTCGACAGGTCCAATCCCGCACGGTCGACACGAACCAAGCGCGCCGGTCGCGACGGCCGGCGAGCGGCGCGCGCGAGCGCCGCGCCGCGGGGCCCGCGACCGCCGCGCCGCGCGGCCCGCGACCGCCGCGCCGGACTGGCCGCGACCGCCGCGCGAAGGCCGCCGCCGGCCCGCTGGGTCGCCGCCCCTCCGGCTATCCTTGAACACCGTGACCGTCGCCGAACGACTGAGATCCGACATCACCGCCGCGATGAAGGCCGGAGAGCGCGACCGCGTGGGCGCGCTCCGGCTGCTGCTGTCCGAGCTGCAGAAGGCGGCGAAGGAGGGCGACGGCGACGAGCTGGCCGTGCTGCGCCGTGAGCGCAAGCGCCGGCTCGACGCCGCCGAGCAGTTCACGGGCGGCGGTCGCGAAGAGCTTGCGGCGAGAGAGGCCGGCGAGGCGGAGCTGATCGCCTCGTACCTCCCCGCCGAGTTGTCCGACGAGGAGCTGCAGGCGATCGTCCGCGACGCCGTCGCCGAGACCGGCGCCTCCTCGCCGAAGGAGATGGGCCAGGTGATGAAGGCGGCGATGGCGCGCACCGGCGGCCGCGCCGACGGCAAGCGCGTGTCGGCCCACGTGCGGGAGGCGCTGGCGTCGTAGTGGCGGGCCCGCGCGCAGAGTCGCCGCAGGACGCGCCCGTGAAGCGCAGGCTGGAGCTGGACAACGCGGTCGCCGCGGAGCTCTCCGGTACGCGCGACGAGGTCCTGCGGACGCTGGAGAGCAACCTCGACTGCAACGTCTACCTGCGCGGCAACGTGCTGACGCTGGAGGGCACGCCGGAGGCGGTCGAGGCGGCGACGCAGGTCGTGCGCGAGGTCTCCGACCTCGTCGCGCGCGGCCACGAGATCGCGCCGGGCACGATCCAGGCGATCCAGGGCGCGCTGCAGCAGCACGAGTCGCCCAGCCGCGTGCTGGAGGACGTCGTCTGGCGCCACCGCAGAACGAAGGTCGCGCCGAAGACCGTCAACCAGAAGCGCTACGTCGACTCGATCCGGAGAAACACGATCACGTTCGGCGTCGGCCCCGCCGGCACCGGCAAGACGTGGCTGGCGGTCGCGATGGCGGCGGCCGCGCTCAGCCGGCGCGAGGTCAACCGCATCATCCTCACCCGCCCGGCCGTCGAGGCCGGCGAGCGGCTCGGCTTCCTGCCCGGCGACCTGATGGCGAAGGTCGACCCCTACCTGCGGCCGCTGTTCGACGCGCTGCACGACATGATCGACCCCGAGAGAGTGTCGGCCCACCTCGAGCGCGGCGTGATCGAGGTCGCACCGCTCGCCTTCATGCGCGGCCGCACCCTCAACGACTCCTTCATCATCCTCGACGAGGCGCAGAACACGACGCCCGAGCAGATGAAGATGTTCCTCACCCGCCTCGGCTTCAACTCGAAGATGGTCGTGACCGGCGACGTGACGCAGATCGACCTGCCGAGCGACCAACGCTCGGGGCTGATCTCGGTCGCGGAGGTCCTCGACACCGTCGACGGGATCAGATTCGTCAGGTTCGGCGGCGAGGACGTCGTGCGGCACAAGCTCGTGCAGCGGATCGTCGAGGCCTACGCCGACCACCAGCAGCGGCTCGCGCCCGAGCTGCGCCCCGCCGACCGCAAGCGGGCGTAGGGCCGCCGCGGCGATGCTGGAGGTCGAGGTCATCGGGCTCGATGACGCGGAGCTGGAGGGCCTGACCGCGCTCGACGTCGAGGAGCTGTGCGGCCTCGCCTTCTCCTCAGCCGGGATCGAGGACGGCCACGTCGCCGTCGCGTTCGTCGACGCCGAGACGATCCGCGTGCTGAACCGCGACCACCGCGGCAGAGACGCTCCGACCGACGTGCTCTCCTTCCCGATCGACGGGGAGGACGGCGAGTGGGAGCAGATCCCGCCCGACCAGCGCGAGCTCGGCGACGTCGTGATCTGCCCGCCGCACACCGAGGACCTCAGCGAGGCGGTCGTCCACGGGGCGCTGCACCTGACCGGCATGGACCACGAGGTCGACGACGGCGAGATGCTCGCGCTCCAGGCCGAGCTGCTGCGGTGGATCCGCCCCTAGATGAGCAGCGAGCAGCCCACCACCCGCAGCGGCTTCGTCGTCCTCGCCGGACGGCCGAACGTCGGCAAGTCGACGCTGACGAACGCGATCGTCGGCGCCAAGGTCGCGATCGTCTCCGACAAGCCGCAGACGACCCGCCGCGCGATCCGCGGGGTCCGCACGACCCCCGCCCACCAGCTGATCCTCGTCGACCTGCCGGGCGTCCAGCGCCCGCGCGACGTGCTGACCGAGCGGATGCAGGGCCGGGTCGAGAGCGAGCTGCGCGACGCCGACGCGGCGCTGATGCTCGTCAACGCCGAGCAGGGGATCGGCCCCGGCGACCGCTTCATCGCCGCGCTGCTGAAGAGATCGCCGAAGCCGGTCGTGATCGCGGTCAACAAGATCGACCGCTGCGGCAAGGCCGAGACGGCGGCGGTCCTGCACGCCGCCGACGAGCTCGACGTCGCCGAGGCGATCTTCCCGATCTCCGCGCGGGCGGGGCGGGGGGTGGAGGCGCTCGTCGACCACCTCGCCGGCCTGCTGCCGGAGGGCCCGTTCTACTTCCCGCCCGACGAGCGCTCCGACCAGGCCGAGCACGTGCTGCTCGCCGAGCTGGTGCGCGAGCAGGTGCTGCGCCGCACCCGCCAGGAGGTCCCGCACGCGGTCGAGGTCGAGGTCGCCGAGATCGACGACGCCGACGAGGGCCTGATCTTCGTCCGCGCCGTCGCCTGGGTCGAGACCGATTCGCAGAAGGGGATCCTGATCGGCAGAGGCGGCCGGATGATCAGAGCGATCGGCACCGCCGCCCGCAGAGAGCTGGAGCGCGAGCTCGGCACGCGCGTCCATCTCGACCTCACCGTGCGCGTCCGCAAGAGCTGGCGCACCGACGAGCGCCTGCTCGACCGCCTGGGGATCGAGTAGCCGCGCGGTCAGCGCGCGCAGGACCCGTCAGGCGACGTACAATCCCTCGACCGATGCCCGATCTAGACATCGCGTTCGACGACAGGGGCCTCGTTCCGTGCGTGATGCAGGATTGGCGCACCGGCGAGGTCCTCACGCTCGCGTACATGAACGCAGAGGCCCTTCGCAAGACGCAGGAAACCGGAGAGATCCATTTCTGGAGCCGCTCGCGCGGCGAGCTGTGGCACAAGGGCGCGACCTCGGGCAACACGCAGAAGGTGCGCGCGCTGCGCGCCGACTGTGACCGCGACGCGATCGTCGCGCTCGTCGAGCCGGCCGGCCCCGCCTGCCACACCGGCGAGCGGACCTGCTTCTTCAACGGCGAGGTCGACACCGGCGCGCCCTACGAGGTGCTGCCGAGACTGGAGCGGACGATCGCCGCGCGCGCGAGCGAGCGGCCCGACGGCTCGTGGACGGCGAAGCTGCTCGCCGACCCGGCGCTGGCCGGCGCCAAGGTCGAGGAGGAGGCCGAGGAGGTCGTCCGCGCCGTCCGCGAGGAGAGCGACGAGCGGGTCGCCAACGAGGCCGCCGACGTGATCTACCACCTCACCGTGCTGCTGCGCACGCGCGGGCTGACGCTCGCCGACGCCGAGCGCGTGCTGGACGAGCGCAGTCGATGAGCTCCTCGACCCACACGACCGGCCTGCGCGTGACGCCGTCGCTCGACGAGGTGCGAGAGCTGGCGCGCGACCACACGCTGGTGCCGCTGCGCCACACCTTCGTCGACGACATCGAGACGCCCGTCTCCGCCTACCTGAAGCTGCGTGGCGAGGGCCCGTCGTTCCTGCTCGAGTCGGCCGAGCACGGCCGCATGGGCCGCTGGTCGTTCATCGGCTTCCGCCCGCGGCAGGTGCTGCGCTGGTCGCTCGGCGACGACGGCGACCCGTACGCGCTCGCGGCCGACGCGGTCGCGCGCGCCAGACAGGCGCAGACCCCCGGCCTGCCGCCGTTCTCGGGCGGCGCCGTCGGGATGTTCGGCTACGACCTCGTGCGGACCGTCGAGCCGCTCGGCGAGCCGAACCCCGACCCGGTCGGCCTGCCCGACCTGGCGCTGATGCTGACCGACGTGATCGTCGCCTTCGACCACCTCAGGCACGAGCTGCACGTGCTCGCCAACGTCGACGCCGAGGCCGACGACCTCGACGCCGCCTACGCCGCCGCCGTCGAGGCGATCGAGGAGGTGCGCTGGAAGCTGTCGGGGCCGGTCCCGCGGCCCGACCGGCCGCCGGCGCGCGAGGCCGACCGCGCCGTCGACTTCCAGAGCAACATGCCGCGCGAGCGGTTCGAGGGGATGGTCGAGCGGATCGTCGAGTACATCCACGCCGGCGACGCCTACCAGGTCGTCCCCTCGCAGCGCTGGTCGGCGCGGGTCGGGATGGAGGCGTTCTCGATCTTCCGCGGCCTGCGGGCGGTCAACCCCAGCCCGTACATGTACTTCCTCGACTTCGGCGACTTCGAGATCGCCGGCGCCAGCCCCGAGCCGCTGCTGACCGTCGGCGACGGGATCGTCCGCACCCGTCCGATCGCCGGCACCCGCCCGCGCGGCGCCGACGCCGAGGAGGACGCGCGGCTGGCGAGGGAGCTGCTCGCCGACGAGAAGGAGCGGGCAGAGCACGTGATGCTCGTCGACCTCGCCCGCAACGACGTCGGCCGCGTCAGCGAGTACGGCACCGTCAGCGTCGACGGCTACATGGAGATCGAGCACTACTCGCACGTGATGCACATCGTCTCGCGCGTCTCGGGCAAGCTGCGCGCGGGGATCGGCCCGCTCGACGCGCTGCGCTCGCTGCTGCCGGCCGGCACGCTCTCGGGCGCGCCGAAGGTCCGTGCGATGCAGATCATCGACGAGCTGGAGCCGGTCAAGCGCGGCGGCTACGGCGGCGCGATCGGCTACCTCTCCTACACGGGCGACCTCGACACCTGCATCCACATCCGCACCGTCGTCGTCAAGGACGGCGTCGCGCACGTGCAGGCCGGCGGCGGCACCGTCGCCGACGCGAAGCCCGACTACGAGTTCCGCGAGTCGGAGGCGAAGGCGCGCGCGGTGCGCCAGGCGATCGCGCTCGCGGCAGCCCAACCGGAGTGGCCGTGATGCGCGTCCTCGTCGTCGACAACTACGACTCGTTCACCTACAACCTCGTCCAGTACCTCGGCGAGCTGGGGGCGGAGGTCGAGGTCGTGCGCAACGACCACGCCAGCGTGGACGACCTCCTGCTGCGCGGCTACGATCGCGTGATCGTCTCGCCCGGCCCGTGCACACCCGACGAGTCCGGCATCTCGATCGAGGTGCTGCGCCGCTTCCCCGCCGCCGGGATCCCGGTCCTCGGCGTCTGCCTCGGCCATCAGGCGCTCGGGCAGGCCTACGGCGGCACGGTGATCCGCCACGAGCCGGTCCACGGCAAGACCGAGCCGGTCGAGCACGACGGCCGCACCGTCTTCGCGGGGCTGCCCTCGCCGCTGACCGTCGGGCGCTACCACTCGCTCGTCGTCGACGAGCGGCTGCCGGACGCGCTGGAGGTCTCGGCCCGCGGCGGCGGCGTGATCATGGCGCTGCGCCACAAGACGCTGCCGGCCGAGGGGATCCAGTTCCACCCCGAGTCGGTCCTCACCGACCACGGTCACGAGCTGCTGCGCAACTTCCTCTTCGGGGCGCGGCCGCTGCCGCGCACGGAGCCCGCCGCCGCCTGATGCCGTCCGGGGACCTGCTCACACGCGCGATCGACGCGCTCGCCTCGGGCGAGGACCTGAGCGCGGAGACGGCCGAGGCCGTCCTCAACGAGATCTGGAGCGGCAACGCCGACGACGTCCAGATCGCCGCCGTCCTGATCGCGCTGCGCACGAAGGGCGAGACGGTCGACGAGCTGACCGGGCTGGCGCGCACGATGCGCGCCTTCGCGACCCACGTCGAGATCGGCCGCGACGACCTGCTCGACGTCGTCGGCACCGGCGGCGGCAGACAGACCTTCAACGTCTCGACGACCGCCGCGCTGATCGCGGCCGGCGCCGGCTGCGCCGTCGCCAAGCACGGCAACCGCTCGGCGACGGGCAAGTCGGGCGCGGCCGACGTGCTCGAGGCGCTCGGCGCGCGGATCGACCTGCCGCCCGAGCGGGTCGCGCGCTGCGTCGAGGAGATCGGCTTCGGCTTCATGTTCGCGCCCCACCACCACGCGGCGATGCGCCACGTGATCCCCGTCCGCAGACAGCTGGCCGTCCGCACGGTGATGAACTTCCTCGGCCCGCTGACGAGCCCGGCCGGCGTCACCCGCCAGCTGACCGGGGTCGGCGACCGGCGCTACCACGAGACGATCGCGGGCGCCTTCGCGCAGCTCGGCGCCAAGCACGCGCTCGTCGTCTCCTCCGACGACGGGCTCGACGAGCTGTCGACGGTCGCGCCGACGCAGGTGATCGAGGTCCGCGACGGCGCGCTGTCGCACTGGACCGTCACGGCCGCCGACGTCGGGCTCGACGCCGCCTCCTACGAGGAGCTGACCGGCGGCGGGCCGGAGGAGAACGCGGCGATCGCCCGCGCGATCCTCGACGGCGAGCGCGGCGCGCCGCGCGACATCGCCGTCCTCAACGCCGGCGCCGGCGTCTACGCCAGCGGACGCGCCGAGAGCCTCGAGGCTGGCGTGCGCGCCGCAGAGGCGGCGATCGACTGCGGCGCCGCGCGCGAAACACTGGACCGATACGTGACCGCGACCCAGGAGCTGTCCCCGGCATGACCAACGTGCTCGACCGCATCGTCGACTCGACCCGACGCGACGTGGAGCACCGTCGGAATGAGGTCCCGCTCGCCGAGCTCGAGCGCTCGCTGCTCGGGCGCGGCGAGGACCGCCCGTTCGCCGAGGCGCTCGTCCACCCGGGGATCTCCGTGATCGCCGAGCACAAGCGGCGCTCGCCGTCGGCCGGCGCGATCCGCGAGGGCGCGACCGTCGAGGAGGTCGTCTGCGCCTACGAGCGCGCCGGCGCCGCGGCGCTGTCGGTGCTGACCGAGCACCACCACTTCGGCGGCTCGCTCGAGGACCTGCAGGCCGCGAAGGCCGCCGCCCGCCTGCCGGTGCTGCGCAAGGACTTCGTCGTCGACACCTACCAGGTCTACGAGTCGGCCGCCGTCGGTGCCGACGCGATCCTGCTGATCGTCGCCGCGCTCGACCCGAAGGAGCTGCAGCAGCTCCACGGCGAGGCGCTCGCGCTCGACCTCGACGTGCTCGTAGAGGTCCACGACGAGCGCGAGCTGGCGATCGCGCTGGAGCGGATCGACGCCGACGTGATCGGGATCAACAACCGCGACCTGACCGACTTCACCGTCGACGTGCAGCGGACCTTCGAGCTGCTCGCCGACATCCCGGCCGGCAAGACGGTCGTCTCGGAGTCGGGCATCTCGACCCGCGAGCAGCTCGACGAGCTCGAGCGCGTCGGCGTCGACGCCGTGCTGGTCGGCGAGGCGCTGATGCGCGCCGAGGACATCGAGTCCGCCTGCCGTGCGCTCACCCGCCACGGCGACGAGCCGTGATCGTTTAGCTCCGGTTCAGCGCCCGCGGCGAGACTGAGTGCTCGGATGAGAGCGTTCGTACGTTCCCCCTTCGTCTCTGCGCTCGCCGGTGGAACCGTGGTCGCGGTCGCGCTGCTCGCCTTCGGCGCCGTCGGGCGCGATCGCCCGACGACGATCATCGAGCAGACCGGCATGGGCGGCGGCACCACGACCGCCGAGAGCGCGATGACCGCGCACGCGATCTACGAGCGCGACGCGCCCGGCGTCGTCTTCGTCCGCGCCGACGACGCCTCGCCGGGCGCGACGATCTCGTCGCTGCACGACTCGGAGGCCTCCGGCACCGGCTTCGTGATCGACCGCGACGGGCACGTGCTGACCAACCAGCACCTCGTCGGCGACGCCAGGACCGTCCGCGTCAGCTTCGACGACGACGAGACGGTGACCGCGCGCGTGCTCGGCGCCGACGCCGCCAACGACCTCGCGCTGCTGAAGGTCGACCCGGCCGAGGTCGAGCTGCACCCGCTCGTGCTCGGCGACTCGACGACCGCGCGCGTCGGCGATCCGGTGATCGCGATCGGCAACCCGTTCGGACTGGCGCGCACGCTCACGACCGGCGTCGTCTCCGCGCTGCAGCGCCAGCTGACGGCGCCCAACGGCTTCACGATCCAGCACGTGATCCAGACCGACGCGCCGATCAACCCCGGCAGCTCCGGCGGGCCGCTGCTCGACGCCGAGGGGCGCGTGATCGGGATCACCTCGCAGGTCGCGACCGACCGCGAGGGCGGCAGCACCGGGATCGGCTTCGCGGTCCCGATCGACACCGCCAAGAGCAAGCTCGACGAGCTGAAGCGGACCGGCAGCGTCGTCCACGCCTACCTCGGCATCCGCGGCACGACGATCGGCGCCGAGCTGTCGGCCGCGATGCCGTCGAAGATCAGACGCGGCGTGCTCGTCCAGGTCGTGCTCGACGGCAGCCCGGCCGAGCGCGCCGGCCTGCGCGGCGGCTCGATCGAGAGCCAGGTCGACGGCGTCTCGGTGCTGATGGGCGGCGACGTGCTGACCTCGATCGACGGCCGCACGCTCACGTCGATGGAGCAGCTGACCGGCGAGATCGCCGATCGCAGAGCGGGTGACGAGATCCGCCTCGGCGTGCTGCGCGACGGCGAGGCGATGCAGCTGTCGATGCGCCTCGGCACCCAGCCGCGAAGCGCCCCGGACGCCGCCGAGACGCCGTAGCGGCGGCGGCGCTCGCCGGCCGCGCGCCGGGACCGTCGCCGACGCCCCGTCCGCCTCTCGACACCACTTAGGATGTGAGGCATGGCCACCAGGATCAAATACTGCGGAATCACCCGACTGGAAGACGCCGAGCACGCCGTGTCGCTCGACGCCTGGGCCGTGGGGCTGATCCTCTGGCCCGGCTCCGGCCGCTACTGCAGACCGGCCGACGCCGCCGCGATCGGCGCCGCGCTCCACCGCCGCGCCGAGGTCGCGGGCGTCTTCGTCAACGCCCACCTCGACCACGTCGTGGCGCGCGCGGAGGAGATCGGTCTCACGCTCGTGCAGCTGCACGGCGACGAGGGGCCGTCGTTCTGCACCGAGGTCGCCCGCCGCACCGGCGCGAAGGTGATCAAGGTGGCGCGCGTGCGCAACCGCGCCGACGTCGTCGCGCTGCGCGCCTTCCGCACCGACTACCACCTGCTCGACGCGTACGTCGCCGGCAGGCCGGGCGGGACGGGGGAGACGTTCGCGTGGGACCTGGTGAACGTCCACAGACGCGACCGGCCGGTGATCTTGAGCGGCGGCCTGACGCCGGACAACGTCGGCGACGCGATCGCCGCCGCCCACCCGTACGCGGTCGACGTCGCCAGCGGCGTCGAGCGCGCGCCGGGGATCAAGGACCACGCGCGGATGGACGCCTTCAGCGCCGCCGTCAGAGCCGCCGACGCCCGCGAGCAGCAGGGAGCCGCCGCATGATCGCCTCCGTCGAGCACCGCTTCGGCCCCTACGGCGGCCAGTACGTTCCCGAGACGCTGATGCCGGCGCTGGCCGAGCTGGAGGCGGCGTGGATCGACGCCAACAAGGACGTCGAGTACACCGGCCGCCTGCGCCAGCTGCTGACCGACTACGTCGGGCGCTCCTCGCCGCTCTACCTCGCCGAGCGTCTCAGCGAGGTCGTCGGCCGCCCGGTCTACCTCAAGCGCGAGGACCTCAACCACACCGGCGCGCACAAGATCAACAACGCGCTCGGGCAGGCGCTGCTCTGCAAGCGGATGGGCAAGCCGCGCGTGATCGCCGAGACCGGCGCCGGCCAGCACGGCGTCGCGACCGCGACCGCCTGCGCGCTGCTCGACCTCGAGTGCGTCGTCTACATGGGCACCGAGGACATGCGCCGCCAGAAGCCCAACGTCGAGCGGATGAAGCTGCTCGGCGCGACCGTCTCCCCGGTCGACGCCGGCACGCGCACGCTGAAGGAGGCGACCTCGGCCGCGATCCGCGACTGGGTCACCAACGTCGCCACGACCCACTACATCCTCGGCAGCGCCGCCGGCCCCTCGCCCTTCCCGTCGATCGTGCGCGAGCTCCAGCGCGTGATCGGCGACGAGGCGCGCGAGCAGATCCTCCAGAAGGAGGGCCGCCTGCCGGCGCGTGTGATCGCCTGCGTCGGCGGCGGCTCCAACGCGATCGGGATGTTCACCGCCTTCACCGGCGACAGAACGGTCGAGCTGGTCGGCGTCGAGGCGGCCGGCGAGGGGCTCGACACGCCCCGCCACGGCGCGCCGCTGACCAAGAACGCGAAGCCGGGGATCCTCCACGGCGCCTACTCGGCGCTGATGCAGGACGACGACGGGCAGATCCTCGAGGCCCACTCGATCTCGGCCGGCCTCGACTACCCGGGCGTCGGGCCCGAGCATGCGTGGCTGCGCGACACCGGCCGCGCCACCTACGTCGCCGTCACCGACGCGGAGGCGCTGGCCGCCTTCCAGCGGCTGGCGCGGCTGGAGGGCATCATCCCGGCGCTCGAGTCCTCCCACGCGCTCGCGTGGGTGCTGAAGAGCGAGGGGGAGAGCGACCTCGACCTCGTCTGCCTCTCGGGCCGCGGGGACAAGGACCTCGCGCAGGCGCTGGAGATGATCGGAGGCGGCGGCGCCGCGGAGGGCCAGGCATGAGCACGCAGACCCAGACGGGCGCCGAGCGGATCGCCGCGGCGTTCGCGAACAGCGGCAAGCGGGCGGCGCTGATGCCGTACCTGATGGGCGGCTTCCCGACGCTGGAGGGCTCGCGCGCGATCGGCGAGGCGTACGCCGACGGCGGCGCCGACCTGGTCGAGCTGGGCGTGCCGTTCTCCGACCCGCTCGCCGACGGGCCGGTGATCCACGCCGCCGGCACCAAGGCGCTCGCCGCCGGCGCGACGCTGGAGGGCGTGCTGGAGGTGGGCCGGGCGCTGTCGGAGCGGCTGCCGGTCGTGCTGATGGCCTACGCCAACCTCGTCTACGTGCGCGGCTTCGAGGCGTTCGCCGAGCTGCTGGTCGAGCACGGGATCAGCGGTCTGATCGTGCCCGACCTGCCGCTGGAGGAGGGGCCGGAGCTGCTCGGCGTCTGCGACGCGCGCGGGATCGCGCTCGTGCCGCTGGTCGCCCCGACGACCCCGGACGAGCGGTTCGCGCGGATCGGCGAGCGGGCGCGCGGCTTCCTCTACACCGTCTCGGTCACCGGCACGACCGGCGAGCGGGTCGCGCTCGACGACAGGCTCGGCGGCGTGCTGGCGCGCGCGAAGGCGTCGACGACCGTCCCGGTCGCCGTCGGCTTCGGCATCGGGACGCCCGCGCAGGCGGCCGCCGCCGCCGACGCCGGCGCGGCCGGCGTGATCGTCGGCAGCCGACTCGTGCGGGCGGCCGCGGAGGCCGACGACCCCGCCGCCGAGGTCCGCGCGCTGGTGAGCGCGATGGCCGACGCGCTGCGATAGCATCCGACGCCGACCATGCCTCTCGTTATCGCAACCACCACCGCCTTCTGCCTCTGGATCACCCTCTGGGCGATCGGCATCTCGGGCTTCGACGGTCTGCTGCTCTGCACCGCGATCGTCCTCATCGTCGCCGGCATCAGAGCGCTCGGCCAGTTCCTCCCGGGCGCCGACAGAAGACGCCTCCCGGGCCGCGCGAACGCGCCCCAGGGCGGCTGGTAAAGCAACGCTCGTCCCGGGCGACTTCGGGCCCCGGCACACATCGACCGGCCGCCTGAGCGCGGCCGGATCGTGGATGCTGGGCGCCGCCCGGCGAGCCGATCAGGCTGGGCGCCTTTGAGGCTTGCCGGGTGGCGCCCAGCGCTGCGAGGCGGTTCGCTCAGGCGGTCGCCAGCTACCCGAAGAAGGTTCGCGCCAGCTCGAGGTAGCGGAGGTCGATCGTCTTGATCCCCTCGACGTCGCTCAGCGGGACGCTCGTCATCTCGGTGCCCTTGAGCGCGACCATCCGGCCGGTCTCCCCGGCCATCACGAGGTCGGCGGCGGCGGCGCCGTAGCGGGTCGCCAGCATGCGGTCGGTCGCCGTCGGCGTCCCGCCGCGCTGGACGTGCCCGAGCGAGGTGACGCGCGTCTCGTAACCGGTCCGCTGCTCCAGCTCGTGCGCGAGCGCGGCGCCGATCCCGCCGAGGCGCGGGTAGCCGTACTGGTCGACGTCCTCGGAGGCGCGGATCAGTCTCCGCTCGCCGCTCTCGAACGCGAGCTGCGCGCCCTCGGCGACGACGATGATCGAGAAGTCCTTGCCGCGCTCGTGGCGGCGTGCGATCGCCGCCGAGATCTCCTCGACGGTCAGCTCCAGCTCGGGGATCAGGATCGCGTCGGCGCCGCCGGCGATGCCCGCGTAGACCGCGATCCAGCCGGTGTTGCGGCCCATCACCTCGAGGATCATCACGCGGTCGTGCGACTGCGCGGTCGTGTGGAGGCGGTCGATCGCGTCGGTCGCGACCTGCACGGCGGTGTCGAAGCCGAAGGTGTAGTCGGTGTGCGTGACGTCGTTGTCGATCGTCTTCGGCACGCCGACGACGGGGATCCCCAGCTCCTCCTGCACCCGCCGGGTGATCATCATCGTGTGCTCGCCGCCGATCGCGATCACCGCGTCGAGCGGGTCCTGCGTCTGCTGGCTCAAGACCTTCTCGACGCCGTGCTCCTCGCGGAACGGGTTGTAGTTCGAGGTCGAGAGGATCGTCCCGCCGAGGTGGAGGATGCCGGAGACGCTGCGCTGGTCCAGCTCGATCCAGTCGTGCTCGGCGAGCCCGCGATAGCCCCGGCGGAGGCCGATCGCCTCGTGTCCGTGGGTCATGAGGCGCCGCGCGGCGGCGCGGATGACGGCGTTGAGGCCGGGGCAGTCGCCGCCGGCGGTCAGGATTCCGACTCGCATTGCGCCAACCGTAGCCGGTGGTCTGGAGGCTGTCGACACGGCCCATGAGGTCCCGACGAACGGGGGGTGCGGCTGCCACTACCGCGCCGAAGCGGGCGCGTTCGTACAATCCGGCGCGCTTGGTCTCGCAGCCTCTCCACCGATCCGATCCCGCTCCACGACGCGGCGCGCGCGCGCTCGCCGCGCTGGTCCTCGCGGTCGTCGCGGTCGTGCTGGCCGGCTGCGGCGGGGAGGACCCGGCGCGCAGCGCCGTCAGCGGAACCGAGCTGAGGGTCTACAGCTCGATGCCGCTCGAAGGGCCCGACCGACAGGCCGCGCTCGACGTGCTGCGCGGCGAGCGGATCGCGCTCGCGGAGGCCGGCGGGCGCGTCGGCGACTACCGCGTCAGACTGGTCTCGCTCGACGCGGCGACCAAGGAGGCCGACCGCTGGGACCCGGCGCAGATCTCCGAGAACGCGCGCACGGCCGCGAAGGACCCGGCCGCCGTCGCCTACGTCGGCGAGTTCCACACCGGCTCCTCGGCGATCTCGGTGCCGCTGCTGAACGAGGCCGGCATCCTCCAGGTCAGCCCGATCGACTCGGCGATGGCGCTGACGCAGAGAACGCTGTCGGTGCCCGACTCGCCGGGGAAGTACTACCCCAAGGCGGAGGATTACGGCCGCACCTTCAAGCGCCTCGTCCCAGGCGACCAGACGCAGGCCGCGGCGCTGCTCGACTACATGCGCCGGCAGGGCGTCAGACGCCTGATGGTGCTCAGCGACGAGGACCCGACCGGGCTCGGCTACGCGATGACGCTGAGAAACCACGCGCGCAGATGGGGGATCGCGGTCGCCGGACGCGAGGACGTCGACCCCCATCAGAGAGATCCGCGCGACCTGATCGAGAAGATCGAGGAGGCGCGCGCCGACGCCGTCTTCTACGGCGGCGCGGCGCACGAGGGCGCGATCCGGCTGTGGCAGGACCTGTCGGTCGCCGCGCCGACGGTGAAGCTGTTCGCGCCCGGCTCGCTCGTCGACGGCCCGTTCATCGACGCGATCGGGGCGGCCGGCGGGGCGACCTACGTGACGCGCCCGTTCGTCGGCCTGCGCTCCTACCCGGAGCCGGCCGCCCGCTTCGTCCGCGCCTACGTGAAGCGCCACGGCACGCGCCCGACGACGGAGGCGCTCTACGGCTACGAGGCGATGTCGGCGATCCTCGCAGCGATCGAGGACGCTGCCGAGCAGGCCGGCGAGCAGCCGCTCGACCGCGCCGACGTCGTCAGGGCCTTCCGCGCGCTCAGACGCGAGGGGACGGTCCTCGGCGACTACGAGTTCCGCGCCAACGGCGACACGACGCTCCACCGCTACGGCGCCTACCGGGTGATCGGCGGGGAGCTGCGCTACGTCCACCGCCTCGACGCCTGAGGGGCTCAGCCCAGCGCGACCCGCAGCGCCTCGTCGAGGCCGGGGTGGCGGAAGGCGTGGCCGAGCTCCAGCGGACGCCGCGGCACGGCCCGCTGGCCGGTCGTCACGATCTGCTCCATCTCGCCGTAGAGGAGCTTCAGCGCCAGGCGCGGGACCGGCGCGACCGCCGGCCGGCGCAGCGCGCGGCCGAGCGCCCTGGAGAAGTCGGCGTTGGTGACCGGCTCCGGCGCGCTGCCGTTGAGCGGTCCGCTCCACGCCGCTCCGCCGTCGAGCGCGGCGAGGTAGAGGCCGACGAGGTCGTCGAGCGCGATCCACGGCATCCACTGCCGCCCGCCGGCGACCGGCCCGCCGACGCCGAGCTTGAACGGCGGCAGCATCTTCGCCAGCGCGCCGCCGCGGGCGTCGAGCACGACCCCGGTCCGCACCAGCGCGACGCGCACGCCGTGGCGCTCGGCCGCCGTCGCGGCCCGCTCCCAGGCGACGCAGACGCCGGCGAGGAAGTCGCTGCCGGGCGCGGTCGCCTCGTCGACCTGCTCGTCGCCGCGCGGGCCGTAGTAGCCGACCCCGGATGCCGAGACGAGCACCGCCGGCCGCGGCTCGGCCGCTGCCAGCCCCTCGACGAGGTGGGCGGTGCCGCGCTCGCGGCTGTCGCGGATCCGGCGCTTCGCGTCGTCGCTCCAGCGCTGCGCGACCGGCTCGCCGGCGAGGTGGACGACGCCGTCGCGGCCGGCGATAGCGGCGGCGGGCGCCGGCCCGGCGAGCGGGTCCCACGCGACCGCCTCGACCGCCGCGCCGAGGCGCTCGCGCGCCCGCCCCGGGTCGCGCGTGAGGACGGTCACCTCGTCGCCGCGGGCCGTCAGGGCCGCGACCAGCTCGGAGCCGATCAGCCCCGTCGCTCCCGTCACCGTCACGCGCATCGCGTCCTCCGTCCTCGCCGGTTCCCGTTGCGTGGAGGGTACGACGCGCGGGGCGCCGCGAAACCGCGGCGCCCTGTCGCGGGCGCTCTCAGCCCGCCGCGACGTGCAGCTCGTCGGTCGGCGCGTAGCCGACCTCGGTGCCCGCGACGGCCGCCTCGCCGTCGGCGCGCGCCGCCCGCTTGACCGCCTCGGCGACGGCCGGCGCGACGTCGCGGTTGAAGACCGACGGGACGATGTAGTCCTCGCGCAGCTCCTCTTCGGGGACGATGTCGGCGATCGCCTGCGCGGCCGCCTGCTTCATCGCCTCGGTGATCTGCGGCGCGCGCACGTCGAGCGCGCCGCGGAAGATCCCCGGGAAGCAGAGCACGTTGTTGATCTGGTTGGGGTAGTCGGAGCGGCCGGTCGCCATCACCCGCACGAACGGCGCCGCCTCCTCGGGCGTCACCTCGGGGTTGGGGTTGGCCATCGCGAAGACGATCGCGTCGCGGTTCATCCGCGCGAGCGCCTCGGCCGGCATCACCCGCGCGCCGGAGACGCCGACGAACAGGTCCATCCCGTCGATCACGTCCCCGGGCCGGCCGGACAGCCGCTCGGGGTTGGTCTGCTCGGCGTACCAGCGCTTGACCGCGTTCATCGTGCCGTCGAGGTAGTCGGCGCGGTCGACGTGGACGGCGCCCTTGGAGTCGCAGCCGACGATCTCGGTGACGCCGGCCGACTGGAGGATTCTCGTGACCGCGACGCCGGCGGCGCCGAGGCCGGTGACGAGCACGCGCATCTCGCTCAGCTTCCGCCCGGTCAGCTTCGCGGCGTTGATCAGCGCGGCGAGCGTGACGACGGCGGTGCCGTGCTGGTCGTCGTGGAAGACGGGGATGTCGAGCTCGGCGGCGAGCCGGTCCTCGATCTCGAAGCAGCGCGGCGCGGAGATGTCCTCGAGGTTGATGCCGCCGAAGGTGGGGGCGAGCGCCTTCACGATCGAGACGATCTCGTCGGGGTCGGTCGTGTCGAGGCAGATCGGGAAGGCGTCGACCTCCGCGAACTCCTTGAAGAGGACGGCCTTGCCCTCCATCACCGGCATCGCCGCGGCCGGGCCGATGTCGCCGAGGCCGAGCACCGCGGTGCCGTCGGAGACGACCGCCACGGTGTTGCGCTTGATCGTGTACTGGAAGGCCTTGTCGGGATCCTCCGCGATCGCCTCGCAGACGCGCGCGACGCCCGGCGTGTACGCCATCGAGAGGTCGTCGCGGGTCTTCAGCGGCGACTTCGAGTGCAGCTCGATCTTGCCGCCAAGGTGCATCTGGAAGGTGCGGTCGGTCGTGTCGAGCACGCGCGTGCCGTCGACCCCCTCGATCGCCGCGACGATCCCGGCCCACTCCGACTCCTCGGAGCAGATCGCCGTGATGTCGCGCACCGCGTGGTCGTCCTCGACCGCGACGATGTCGATCGCGCCGATCGTCCCGCCGGCGTCGCCGATCGCCGTGGCTACGCGTCCGAGCATCCCGGGACGGTCCGCGATCTGGACGCGGATCGTGAGGGAGAACTGGGCGCTCGGCGAGGTCGGCATGGGTGCAATGGCCTCCATCGTGGAAATGACGGCGAAGATCATACCGTCATTCGGGTTGCGGTTTCCGCAGGGCGGAACGAACGGGTCGCCGGTTTCCACGCCGCCAAGGTCCCTACTCTTCCATGGCCGATGGCCAGCACCTCCGACACGCACGACGAGCTGTTCCTGATCGACGGGAACTCGCTCGCGTACCGCGCCTTCTTCGCGCTCCCCGAGTCGATCGCGACCTCGACCGGCTTCCCGACCAACGCGATCTTCGGCTTCGCCTCGATGCTGGTCAAGATCCTGACCGAGTACGGCCCGAGAGCGACGATCGTCGCCTGGGACCGCGGCCACTCCGGCCGCAGGGAGGTCTACTCCGACTACAAGGCGCAGCGCTCCTCGCGCCCGGACCTGTTCAAGCAGCAGTGGCCGCACCTGGAGCCGCTGGTCGAGAGCTTCGGCTACACGAACGTCTCGCTGGAGGGCTACGAGGCCGACGACGTGATCGCGACGCTCGCCGAGCAGGCGAAGGCGAAGCGGATCCCGGTCAAGATCGTCACCGGCGACCGCGACTCGTTCCAGCTGGTCGACGACGGCGTCGAGATCATGGCGACGGCGCGGGGGATCACGGAGACGAGAACGTACGACCGCCAGGGCGTGATCGACCGCTACGGCATCCCGCCGGAGCTGGTGCCCGACTTCATCGGCCTGAAGGGCGACACCTCCGACAACATCCCGGGCGTCCCCGGGATCGGCGACAAGACCGCCGCCCAGCTGCTGCAGGAGTACGGGAACCTCGAGGGGGTGCTGGAGAACGCCGGGGCGATCAGAGCGAGAAGACGGCGCGAGAACCTGATCGCCCACGCCGAGGACGCGCGCATCTCCAAGCAGCTCGCGACGATGCGGCGCGACCTTCCGGTCGAGATCGACCTCGCAGCGATCGCCGGCGCCGAGCCCGACCGCTCGAGACTGCGCGAGACCTTCCGCGAGTTCGAGCTGCGCGACCCGCTGCGGCGGCTGGAGGAGGTCCTCGGCGAAGGCGACGCCGCCGCGCCGCGGCCGGCCTCCGAGCGGACGCTGACGGCGAAGGTGCGCGACGGCGCGACCCCCGCGGAGGTCGCCGCGCTGGCGCCGGCCGGCGCCGAGGTGGCGCTCGCGGCGCGGGCGCCGGAGAAGCCCGACGACGCCCTCTTCGGCGAGAGCGAGGCGTGGCGGTTCGGCGCCTACGCCGGCGGGGAGGAGGCGCTCGCCGGCGACTGCGGCGCCGACGGCGCCGGTCCGGACTCGCTCGCGGAGGCGCTCGGCGACCGGCCGGCGATCGCCCACGACGCGAAGGCGCTGCAGGCCGTCCCGGAGCGGCTCGCGCACGACACCCTGATCGCCGCCTATCTGCTCGACCCCGCGCGGCGCGCCTACCCGCTCGACGAGCTGACCGAGGAGCGCGGGATCGGCGCCGACGTCGAGGACGCGGCCGCGGCCGACGCGCTGCGCGTCCACGCGCTCGCCGCCGCCCAGCGGCCGCAGCTGGAGGAGCGGGAGCTGGTCGAGCTGTTCGAGCAGGTCGAGCTGCCGCTCGTGCGGGTGCTGCGGCAGATGGAGGTCGCCGGCCTGAAGCTCGACAAGACGCTGCTGGCGACGATCCGCACGCGCGTCCAGGACGAGGTGCGCGAGCTGGAGCAGGAGATCTTCTCGCTGACCGGCGAGGAGTTCATGATCGGCTCGCCGCAGCAGCTCGGCCAGGTGCTGTTCGAGAAGCTCGGCCTGTCGAGAAAGAGACGCGGCAAGACCGGCTACTCGACCGACGCCCGCGTCCTGCAGGCGATCCGCCACGAGCACCCGGTGATCGAGAAGATCGAGCGCTGGCGCGAGCTCACGAAGCTCGAGTCGACCTATCTCGCCGCGCTGCCGGAGCTGACCGACGCGCGCGACCGCATCCACACGACCTTCAGCCAGGTCGTCGCCGCGACCGGCCGGCTCTCGTCGACCAATCCGAACCTGCAGAACATCCCGATCCGCACGTCGCTCGGGCGTGAGATCCGTGCATGCTTCGTCGCCGAGCCGGGCAACGTGCTGATCTCCGCCGACTACTCGCAGGTCGAGCTGCGCGTGCTCGCGCACATCGCCGGCGAGGAGGTGCTGAAGGAGATCTTCCGCCGTGGCGAGGACGTCCACACCGCAACCGCAGCCGCGATCCTTGGCGTCGACCCCGAGCAGCTCGACGCCGGCTCGCGCTCGAAGGCGAAGATGGTCAACTACGGGATCGTCTACGGCCTCTCCGCCTACGGCCTCGCCGACCGCCTGCAGATCCCGCGCGAGGAGGCGCAGGAGTTCATCGACCGCTACCTCGACGGGTTCCCGGCCGTGAAGCAGTTCATCGCCGACACGATCGAGCAGGCGACCGACCAGGGCTACGTGACGACGCTGATGGGCCGCCGCCGCCAGATCCCCGAGCTGCGCGCGCGCAACTTCCAGATGCGCCAGCTCGGCGAGCGGCTCGCGGTCAACACCGTCATCCAGGGCACGGCGGCCGATGTCATCAAGCTGGCGATGGTCAACGCCGACCACGCGCTGAGAGCGTCGGGGCTGCAGACGAGGCTGATCCTGCAGATCCACGACGAGCTGCTGTTCGAGGGGCCGGCCGAGGAGGCCGAGCGGGCGCGCGACCTCGTCGTCCCGCAGATGGTCGACGCGCTCGAGCTCGACCCGCCGCTCGTCGTCGACGCGGGCATCGGGCCCAACTGGCTGGACGCGAAGTGAGCGGCACGCCGCCGATCCTTCCCGACCCCGCACCACCGCCCCCGCCACCTCCGCCTGCCCAGCCGCCGACCGGCTTCGACCTCGGCGTGCGCACGATCGTGCGCACCGTCCTGGTCGTGCTGGTCGTGGTCGGCGTGCTCTACCTGCTGTGGCTGCTGCGCAAGCCGATCAGCTGGATGGTGATCGCGACCTTCATCGCGGTCGCGCTGTCGGGGCCGGTCAACCTGATGAGCCGGAAGCTGCCGCGCGGGATCGCGATCCTGCTCGCCTACCTCGGCCTGGTGCTGATCCCGATCGGGGTGGCGGCGATCGTCGTGCCGCCGCTCGTGCGCGAGGCGACCAACCTCGCCAACGACGTGCCCGGCTACGTCCAGGACCTGCAGAGATGGGTCAACGACAACGAGCGGCTGAAGGACCTCGACCGCGAGTACAACATCGTCGACAAGCTCAGAGAGCGGGCCGAGGAGCTGCCGTCGCACCTCGACGACGCCGCCGGGACGCTGTCGAACGTCGGCGGGACGATCGTCGGCTCGCTGTTTGCGGCGTTCAACATCCTGATCCTCAGCATCTTCATGGTCGCCAGCGGGCGAAGATGGGTCGACCGCGCGATCGGCTTCGCCAGACCGGAGCACGCGCCGCGGATCAGACGGGCGGTCGACCGGATCGGCATCGCGGTCGGCAACTACGTCGGCGGGGCGATGCTGCAGGCGACGATCGCCGGCGTCACGACCTTCCTCGTCCTGACGATCCTCGGCGTGCCGTTCGCGGCGCCGCTGGCGGTGCTGGTCGCGCTGTTCGACCTCGTGCCGCTCGTCGGCGCGACGATCGCCGCCGTGCTCGTCGGGATCGTGACGATCTTCCACGACTTCCCCGTCGCGACGATCGTCTGGGCGATCTGGGCGATCGTCTACCAGCAGGTCGAGAACACGATGATCCAGCCGCAGATCCAGAGACGGGCGGTCGAGATCCACGCATTCGCCGTGCTCGTCTCGGTCCTCTTCGGGGCGACGCTGTTCGGCATCGTGGGCGCGCTGCTCGCGATCCCGGTCGCCGCCTCGATCCAGATCGCGCTGCGAGAGTGGCTCGACTACCGCAGAGCGTCGGGCGTCGAGCTGCCGCCCGGCGTCGACAGGCCCGAGCCGCCCGATCCGCCGGGCGGCGAGCCGCCGGCGAAGCTCGACCTGCCGCCGGCGGCCTGAGCGGCCGGCCTCGCCAAGCGGGTCTGCTCGCCGGGCCGGGCGCGCTCGTCCGGCGCCGGGCCGCGCGCCGGGCCGGCGGGCGCGTCTTCCTCCAAGCGGGTCTGCTCGCCGGATCGGGCGCGCTCGTCCGTCGCCGCGCCGCGCCCGGGTCCGCCGGGAGCGTCTCCTCCAAGCGGGTCTGCTCGCCGGCGCGACCTCCTACGATCGGGGCGATGAGCGGTCGCGCAGCGAGGGGCGTGGCGAGCGCGTGGGAGCGTGCCGCGCTGGTGGTCGACGAGGGGTCGATCGAGGTCTGGGACGACGAGGTCGTCTCGGGCGATCCGCTGTCGTTCGCCGACGTGCGGCCGTATCGCGAGCGGCTCGCCGAGGCGGAGGTGCGGACCGGCCTGCGCGAGTCGGTCCTGACCGGCCGCGCGACGATCGCCGGCCGCCCGGTCGTCCTGGTCGCCGCCGAGTTCGGCTTCCTCGGCGGCTCGATCGGCGTCGCGACCGGCGAGCGGATCGCGCGCGCCTTCGAGCGGGCGGCCGCCGAGCGCCTGCCGCTGGTGGCGCTGCCGGCGTCGGGCGGCTCGCGGATGCAGGAGGGCACGCTCGCGCTCGTGCAGATGGCGAAGCTCGCCGCCGCCGCCCGCGCGCTCCGCGACGCCGGCCTGCCGTACGTCGTCTGCCTGACCGACCCGACGACCGGCGGGGTGCTCGCCTCGTGGGGCTCGCTCGGCACGGTCGCGTTCGCGCTCCCGGGCGCCCTGCTCGGCTTCGCCGGCCCGCGCGTCGTCGAGCTGCTGTCCGGCGCGCCGCTCCCCGACGGCGTCCAGCGCGCCGAGACCCTGCTCGCCCACGGCCTGCTCGACGCCGTCGTCCCGGCCGACGAGCTGCGCGCAGCGGTCGCGCGGGTGCTGGCGGTCGCGGCGCCGCCGGACGCCCCGGCCGCGCCAACCGTCCCGCCTGCGCCAACCGCCCCGCCTGCGCCAACCGCTCCGCCTGCGCCAACCGCCCCGCCTGCGCCAACCGCCCCGCCTGAGCCGACCGCCCCGCCTGAGCCGACCGCCGCCGGGCGGGACCTTTGTCATCCAGTGCATGCTGAGCCGGCATTGGATGACAAAGGTCCGTCGGCGGACGGGATGGAGGTGCGGGGCCGGCGGGATGCGTGGGCGTCGCTGGGGCATGCGCGCGACCTGCGGCGGCCGGGGGCGGGGGAGCTGCTGAGGGCGCACGCCGCGGACGTGACCGAGCTGCGCGGCGACCGCGCTGGCCATCCCGACGATCCCGGATGCCTGCTGGCGCTGGCGCGGTTCGCGGGGCGGCCGGTCGTGGTGGTCGCGCAGCGCCGCCGCGCCGACGGGAGGCCGCCGGCGCTCGGCCCGGCCGGCTACCGCAAGGCGCGGCGCGGGATGGCGCTGGCGGCCGAGCTGCGCCTGCCGCTGGTGACGATCGTCGACACGCCGGGCGCGGAGCTGAGCGAGGCCGCCGAGCACGGCGGCCTCGCGGGGGAGATCGCCGCCTGCCTGGCGGAGCTGGCGGCGCTGCCGGTCCCGACGCTCGCGCTGCTGGTCGGCGAGGGTGGCAGCGGCGGGGCGCTCGCGCTGCTGGTCGCCGACCGCGTCGTCTGCGCCGAGCACGCGTCGCTCGGGGTGATCGCGCCCGAGGGCGCCTCGGCGATCCTCCACCGCGACCTCGACCACGGTCCCGAGCTGGCCGCGGCGCAGGGCGGCGCCTCCTGGCAGCTGGTCCGCGAGGGGATCGCCGACGTCGTCGTGCCCGAGCCCGAGCCGGCCCACGAGCGGCCCGGCCCGTTCCTCGAGCGCCTCGCCGCCGTCGCCGCCGCCGAGCTGGAGACGCTCGCCGCCCGCGATCCGGCCGAGCGCCTCGCCGCCCGCCACGCCCGCTGGCGCGCCCTCGGCGCCCCCGCCCAGTAAGCCGAGCATCGCGCTGCGGCCCGCCGCCGCTCGTCCCTGCCGCCACTTGTGCTTGCCGCCGCTCCTCCGTGCCGCCGGCTCGTCCCTGCCGCCACTTGTGCTTGCCGCCGCTCCTCCGTGCCGCCGGCTCGTCCCTGCCGCCACTTGTGCTTGCCGCCGCTCGTCCCTGCTGCCGCCCGCGCTCGTCCCGCGCCGCCGCTCGCTCGCGCCGCTCGCAGCGGCAGGAGCCTGACCGGCGTCGTGTGGACCGCCGATGCACCGGGTAAGCGACAAACGGCGCGAAGTGGCAGCGGAGAGGAGAGGAGACGCGATGGCGCGTCGGCACGTGGCGGGCGGGCACCCGCGCATGCACGGGGACGGCGTCGCGGGGGAGCGGCATCCGCACCTCGCCGCGACCGGGCGCGGGCTGGCGAGCGCGTTCTGGGCGCTTGCCGCGGGCGTGATCGTCGCCTACGTCTTCTTCCTCGCGCTCGGCGCCTTCGGCTCGGCCGAGGTCGGGGTCGTCACCGGCGTGGTGGTCGGGTTGTCGGCGCTGTGGGTCGTCCACGCCCTCCTCGACGCCCGCCGCCGCGCCCGCGATCCGCTGCTGCGGAGCGAGCGCGAGCGCCGCGGCTTCTGAGCTGCGGCGCAGGGCGCGCCCTACGCCACCGCTCGGACCGCCGCCGCGCCGCACGACGGCCGCCCGCGCCGCCGCCTCGGCCTGCGGCCGCCCGCGCCGCCGCCCCGGCCCGCAGCCGCCTACGCCGCCGCGCGGACCGGCGCGGCGCCCGCGACGGCGAACGACCGCCCGTGTGGGCCGCCGAGCGCGTAGTCGGGGTGGGCGATCTTCAGGTAGTGGCCGAACGACCAGTCGACGAACTTCTTCGTGCCCATAGCCCGCAGCGCCGGCGCGAGCGCCTTCGGCGGCACTCTCGGGATCAGGCGCTGGACCTTGAGCATCGAGTCGAACGCGAATCTGTGACCGGCGCTGAAGGCGTGGTAGCGGCCGAGCGCCTGCTCGCGCGTCTGCTTCCCCTCGACGACGTCGCGCAGCTCGCGGCCGCAGGCGAGGCCGAAGTAGAAGGCGGTGCGGATGCCCTCGGCCGTCAGCGGCAGGCAATGGCCGGCCGAGTCGCCGACCATGAAGACGCCGTCGTCGGTCGCCGGGCGCAGCGCGTGCGGGATCCAGTTGCCCTGGAAGCCGTCGGGCGACTGGCTCAGGTCGGCCGTCAGCTTCAGCGTCGGATCCTTGACGTGGAAGCGCGGGTCGAACGAGCCGATCCCGATCCGCACCTCGTCGCGCGCCGGGAAGCTCCAGCCGTAGCCGGCCGGGACGTAGGAGCGGTCGATCCAGATCTGGAACCTGTCGCCGGCGCCTCTCGGGTGGACCTCCAGCCCGCGCGACAGCAGCGCGTCCGGCGGCTGGATGTTCTCGCCGGCGCCAAGGATCCGCCGCCAGCCGAGCGCGTCGACGATCAGCGGGGCGGTCAGGTCGCCGCGGTCGGTGTGGACGGTGTTGCCGGTGCGCCCGTCGACCTTGGCGATCTCGAAGTCGGCGTCGCCCTGCTCCTGCAGCAGCGCGCACAGCTCGGGGTAGTCGAAGGTCGAGAAGGTCCACGGCAGGCGGTAGTCGACCGTCGCGTGGGGGGTGTTGATGACGAGCGTGCCGAACTCCTGGCGGAAGGAGCCCATCAGGCCGAGGTTGCGCAGCCACTCGGTCGGCGCCGCGCACGCGGAGGTCTGGCGCTCGCCGACCTCGTAGCGGTCGATCATCAGCACGCGCGCGCCGGCACCGGCCAGCTCGCGGGCGACGGCGAGGCCGGCGAAGCTCGCGCCGCAGATCAGGACGTCGGCATCGCGGGAGAGAGGGGTGCGCTCCGCGCCGCGCTTCGTTGCACGAATCGGCATAGGCGCGTGATTCTACGGCCCCGCTGCGCCGCGGCTCCGCACAGTCGGGCTGACCTTCGGCGCTTGATCGACTCCGGTACCCTCTCTCGGCTGACCATTTTGTCCCCTACCGGTTCCCCTATGTCCACTACCGACCTTCAGCCCACCGCCAAGATCGTGGAGGGCTCCGACGGTCTCCTGCTCGAGATCGACGGCCAGATCGTCCCGAACTACGACGCGACGCTCACGCCGTTCGACGAGGGCGACGTCGTCACCGGTCACGTCGTGCGCATCGACAAGGACGAGGTCCTCGTCGACATCGGCTACAAGTCCGAGGGCGTCATCCCGTCCAACGAGCTGTCGATCCGCAAGTCGGTCGACCCGAAGGACGAAGTCGAGATGGGCGAGGAGGTCGACGCGCTCGTCCTGACCAAGGAGGACCAGGACGGACGTCTGATCCTCTCCAAGAAGCGCGCGCGCTTCGAGAAGGCGTGGCGCCGCATCGAGGCGGCCGCCGAGTCGGGCGAGCCGGTCGACGGAACCGTCATCGAGGTCGTCAAGGGCGGTCTCATCATCGACCTCGGCGTGCGCGGCTTCCTGCCGGCGTCGCTGGTCGACATCCGCCGCGTCCCGCACCTCGACGAGTACCTCGGTCAGACGATCGAGTGCAGAGTGATCGAGCTCAACCGCTCGCGCAACAACGTCGTCCTCTCGCGCCGCGCGGTGCTGGAGGAGCAGCGTAGGGAGGACCGGGAGCGGATCCTCGACCGCCTGCAGCCGGGCATGATCGTCGAGGGCACGATCTCCAACATCGTCGACTTCGGCGCCTTCGTCGACCTCGACGGCATCGACGGCCTGATCCACATCTCCGAGCTGTCGTGGTCGCACGTCAACCACCCGAGCGAGATCCTCTCGATCGGCGACACCGTCAGCGTCAAGGTGCTCGACATCGACCGCGACCGCCAGCGCATCTCCCTCGGTCTGAAGCAGACCCAGGAGGATCCGTGGCAGCGCGTCGTCGACACCTACAACGTCGGTGACGAGCTCGAAGGCAGAGTGACGAAGGTCGTCACGTTCGGCGCCTTCGTCGAGATCCTCGACGGCGTCGAGGGCCTCGTCCACATCTCGGAGCTGGCCCAGCACCACGTCGAGAACCCGCGCGAGATCATCCAGCCGGGCGACGAGGTGAAGGTCAAGATCCTCGAGATCGACTCCGAGCGCCGCCGTCTGTCGCTGTCGATCAAGCGCGTCGAGGGCCAGGTCCTGCCGCTGCGCCGTCCGGAGGGCGAGGCCCCGGCCGCGCCGGCCGAGGGCGGAGCCGCCGGCGAGGGCTACGACAACGTGCCCGAGCTCGGCCTCTCGGAGGACGTCTTCGCCGAGGGCGGCGCCGAGTCGCCGACCTCGCCCGAGGCCGTCGCCGAGGTCCAGGCCGCCGAGGCCGCCGCCGAGCAGGCCGCGGTCGAGGAGGAGGCTCCGGCCGCCGCCGAGGAGGCCGCGCCGGCCGACGACGCCGACTCGCAGGCGTAACGGGCCGATCGCCCGCTCGCACGTCCCATTCGTCGGACTGACCGGCGGCATCGCCGCCGGGAAGTCCACGGCGCTCGAGGCGCTTCGGCGCCTCGGCGCCGCCGTGATCTCGTCCGACGCGGTCGTGCACGAGCTGTACGCCTCGCCTGAGGTGCGCGACCTCGTCGTCGCGCGCTGGGGCGAGGAGGTGGCGCCGGGCGGCGTCGTCGACCGCGCCGCCGTCGCCGCCCGCGCCTTCGCCTCGCCCGAGGAGCGGGCGTGGCTGGAGGGGATGCTGTGGCCGCGCGTCGGCGCGCGGATCGCGCAGTGGCGCGAGCAGGTGCTGGCGATGGACCCGCCGCCGCCGGCCGCCGTCAACGAGGTCCCGCTGCTGTTCGAGGCGGGCATGGAGGCGGGCTTCGACGCGACGCTCGCGATCGTCGCGCCCGAGGAGCTGCGCGCCGAGCGCGCCGGCGCCCGCGGCCACGCGGCGGTCGCCGAGCGGACCTCGCGTCAGCTGTCGCAGGAGGAGAAGGCCGCGCGCGCGACCCACGTCGTCGTCAACGACGGCTCGATCGACGACCTCCAGGCGAAGCTGTCGGAGGTCCTTGCCAAGCTGAGGGGATGAGCCCCGCCGCACAGGCACCGGCGGCGCGTCGTCGCGCCGCCGCTCGTCGCCGCGCCGCGCAACGGCGCCGGCGCGCCTTCCTGGCGGTCGCCGGAATGGGCGCGCTGACGCTGCTCGTGGCGCTCGTCGCGCCGCTGTTCAGAGGCGCCGTGCGCGATCTCGCCCTGCCGCTCGACCACGAGGCCGAGATCCGCAGGCAGGCGGCCGCGAAGAACCTCGACGCGGCGCTGATCGCGGGCGTCATCTACGCCGAGTCGAAGTTCGTCGACCAGACCTCGCCGGCCGGCGCGCTCGGCCTGATGCAGCTGATGCCGGAGACGGCGCAGTTCATCGCTGAGAAGTCCGGCGGCACCGCCTTCACGATCGCGGACCTCTCGACGCCGGCGGTCAACATCGCCTACGGCAGCTGGTACCTGCGCTGGCTGCTCGATCACTTCGACGGCGACGAGATGGTCGCGCTGGCCGCCTACAACGGCGGGATCGGCAACGTCGAGCAGTGGATCGACGAGGCCGCCGCGCGCGGCGAGCGCTTCACCGAGGACCACATCCCCTTCCCGGAGACGCGCGCCTACGTCGACCGCGTCCGCGAGGCGAGAGCCGACTACGCGGCGGCCTACCCGGGGGAGCTGGGACTCCGCTAGGCCGGTCTGGCGCGTGCGAGCGACCGTGTCGCGGGCGAACGTGTGTTCGTCCGGCGGGCGCGCTATCGTCGAACCATGCCGCCCTTCCGCCTCGACTCCACCTACGCGCCGACCGCCGACCAGCCGAAGGCGATCGCCTCGCTGGCCGAGGGGATCGAGGCCGGCGAGCCGTACATGACGCTGCTCGGGGCGACCGGCACCGGCAAGACGATGACGATGGCGGCGACGATCGAGGCCGTCCAGCGGCCGGCGCTCGTGATCGCGCACAACAAGACGCTCGCGGCGCAGCTCTGCAACGAGTTCCGCACGTACTTCCCCGACAACGCGGTCGAGTACTTCGTCTCCTACTACGACTACTACCAGCCGGAGGCGTACGTCCCGAGCCGGGACCTGTACATCGAGAAGGACTCGGCGATCAACGCCGAGATCGAGCGCCTGCGCCACTCGGCGACCGCCGGGCTGTTCGCGCGCAGAGACGTGATCGTCGTCGCGTCGGTCTCCTGCATCTACGGCCTCGGCTCGCCCGAGAAGTACGACCGCAAGATGGTGATCCTCAGAAAGGGGGAGATGGTCGACCGCGACGAGGTGCTGCGCAAGCTCGTCTCGATCCAGTACACGCGCAACGACACGATCCTCCAGCGCGGCAACTTCCGCGTCCGCGGCGAGACGCTCGAGGTCTTCCCGGCGTACGCGGAGACCGCCTACCGCGCGACGCTGTTCGGCGACGAGATCGAGGAGGTCCAGCACTTCGACCCGCTCACCGGCGAGCTGATCGAGGAGGACATGGACTACGTCGCGATCTGGCCGGCGTCGCACTACAACGTCGACGACGAGGAGATCGCCGACGTCGTCGCCGAGATCGGCCGCGAGCTGAACGAGCGCTGCGCGCAGCTGGAGAGAGAGGGCAAGCTGCTGGAGTCGCACCGCCTCCGCCAGCGGACGCAGTACGACATGGAGATGCTGCGCGAGATGGGCTTCTGCTCGGGCATCGAGAACTACTCGCGGATCTTCGACGGCCGCAGAGCGGGGGAGCGGCCGTACTGCCTGCTCGACTTCTTCCCCGAGGACTTCGTCTGCTTCATCGACGAGTCGCACCAGACCGTGCCGCAGATCGGCGGCATGTACGAGGGCGACCGCTCGCGCAAGCAGACGCTCATCGACTACGGCTTCCGCCTGCCGAGCGCGCTCGACAACCGGCCGCAGAGATTCGAGGAGTTCCTCTCGATCGTCCCCAGAATCGTCTTCGTCTCGGCGACGCCGGGCGAGTACGAGCGCAGCCATTCGGAGCGCATCGTCGAGCAGATCGTGCGCCCGACCGGCATCGTCGACCCGCACATCGACGTGCGCGAGACGAGAAACCAGATCGACGACCTGATGAACGAGATCAAGGTCCGGATCGAGCGAGACGAGCGGACGCTCGTGACGACGCTGACGAAGAGAATGGCGGAGGACCTCACCGGCTACCTGCTCGAGATGGGGATCAAGACCCGCTACCTCCACTCCGAGGTCGACACGATCGAGCGGATCCAGATCATCCGCGAGCTGCGACTCGGCGACTACGACGTGCTCGTCGGCGTCAACCTCCTGCGCGAGGGGCTCGACCTGCCCGAGGTCTCGCTCGTCGCGATCCTCGACGCCGACAAGGAAGGGTTCCTGCGCGGCGAGACCTCGCTGATCCAGACGATCGGCCGCGCCGCCCGCAACGTCGACGGCACCGTCCTGATGTACGCCGACAAGGAGACGGCGGCGATGCGCGCGGCGCTGGAGGAGACCGATCGCCGCCGCGCGATCCAGCTCGCGTACAACAGAGCGAACGGCATCACGCCGGAGTCGATCGTCAAGGGCATCTCCGACATCGCCGAGTTCCTGCAGGCCGAGTCGAAGGTGCCGAAGGGCCGCAGACGGCGGGCGAAGATCGACGCCGGCAGACAGGCGTCGCCGGCCGAGCTGGAGAAGATGATCGTCGAGCTGGAAGAGGAGATGCTCGCCGCCGCCGAGGAGCTGCGGTTCGAGTACGCGGCGAAGCTGCGCGACGAGATCAAGTCGCTGCGGCGCGACTTCGACATCGCCGTCGCCGAGCAGAAGAAGGCGCCGGCGGCGCCGGCCGGCTGAGGCGGGCGCGGCGCCGCGCGCGGCCGCCCGGAGCGACGGGCGCCCGCGCGTGGCGTCCGACGCCGCCAGACCGCCGCGCGCCGGGGCGCCCGCTACCGTCCCCGCCGTGCCGGTCGACCGCGACGCGATCCTCTCCTGGTACGGCGCGGTGCGCCGCGACCTGCCGTGGCGGCGGACCCGCGATCCGTACCGGATCCTCGTCTCGGAGGTGATGCTCCAGCAGACGCAGGTCGCCCGCGTCGTCCCGTACTACGAGGCGTTCCTCGAGCGCTTCCCCGACGAGCTGGCGCTCGGCGACGCGCCGACCTCGGAGGTGCTGCGGCTGTGGAGCGGGCTCGGCTACAACCGCCGCGCGCTCGCGCTGCAGGCGTGCGCTCGCGCCGTCGCCGCCGACGGCTGGCCGCCCGACGCCGAAGGCCTGCGCGCGCTGCCCGGGATCGGCCCGTACACGGCCGCGGCCGTCGCCTCGTTCGCGTTCGGCGAGCAGGTCGCCGCGGTCGACACGAACGTCAAGCGGGTGATCGAGCGCCTCGACGGCCGCCAGCGCAGGCCGCGCGAGCTGGCAGCACGCGCGGCGGAGCTGCTTCCGCCCGGCCGCGCGGCCGACTGGAACCAGGCGATGATGGAGCTCGGCGCGACGATCTGCACCGCCCGCGCCGCCGCCTGCGACGCCTGTCCCGTCGCGCCGTGCAGCTCGCGCGGCCGTCCGCTGCCGGTCGCGCCGACCCGGCGCCCGGGCGGCGCGGCGGCCGCGCGCCCGCCGGTCCGCTTCGAGGAGACCGACCGCTACGTCCGCGGCCGCGTCGTCGCCGCGCTCGTCGCCGGCCCGGCGGCTGCCGCCGCGCTCGGCGAGCGGCTGCCCGACGGGATCGCCGCCGAGCGCGTCGAGCGGGCGCTCGCCGGCCTCGAGCGCGACGGCCTCCTCGTCCGCGACGGCGCGCTGCTGCGGCTGCCGTAGGAATGGCGCGCGAGGCCGCCCAGCACCGCGCTGGACGGCTGCCCCGCTCGGTACCCTTCGGGCCTCGCCCTTCCCACCCCGACGGAGGTAGACCTGCGTGGCCCTCGACCGCCAGAGCATCGAGAAGAAGGACTTCCCCATCGGTCGTCGCGGCTACGACCCCGAGGCGGTCGACGCCCATCTGCGCGAGCTCGCCGACGAGGTCGACACGCTCAAGCGCTCCGCCCGTCAGCGGAGCGAGACGGTCGCGTCGGCGGCGAGCGAGCAGGTCCGCGCGATCATCTCGGCCGCGGAGGCGAGCGCGTCGGAGATCACCCGCCAGGCCGAGCACGAGGCGCGCGAGATCCGCGACGACGCGAACGCCGAGGCGACGCGCACACGCGACGAGGCCAACCACCACGCGCACGACTACGTCGGCAGAGTCGCGGAGGCGACCTCGGCGCTGCTGCAGCGCGTCGACGCGATGCAGGGCGAGCTGAACACGCTGCTCGACACGCTCCGGACCGGCGCCCATCGCGTCCACGCCGACCTCCAGCTGCTGGAGGGCAACCTTGGCGAGCTCGCCTCGACCGCCGGCCGCCCGCGCTTCGAGCTCGACTCCTCCGACATCGCCGCTCCAACGGCGCCGACCGCCGCTGCCGGCCGGGTCGCGGTCGAGGACCCCGAGGCGCCGAGCCGGAACGGCAGCGCCGCCGGCGACCCCGACCGGCTCGTGCCCGATCCCGACGCGCCGGCGCCGCCGGCCGCCGGCACGCCCGCGCCCGACGCGATCGACGCCGAGGCTCCCGCCCCGGCGGCGCCGGAGGCCGCCTCTGCCGCGCTGCCCGAAGCGGAGTCCGCCGGTGCCAACGACGAGAGCGCCCGCCTCGTCGCGCTCGACATGGCGCTCAGCGGCACCCCGCGCGAGGAGACCGACCGCTACCTCGCCGAGCACTTCGACCTCGCCGACCGCGCCGCGCTGCTCGACGAGGTCTACGCCTCCGTCGGCGGCTGAGCGGGCGCTGACGGCGCGCTACGGCACGGCCGCCGGCACCGGCCCGGCGGCCGGCGCGGCCAGCAGGTGCTGGGTGAGGAAGGCGATCTGGTCGGCGGCGGCGCGCTCGAACAAGTCGCCGACGTAGATGTCGAAGTGGCCGGCGCCGGCGTAGCGGACCAGCTCGCCGCGCGGAGCGGCGCGCGCGACCTTCAGCGCGGCGGCCGGCGGCGTGACGACGTCGTCGTCGCAGACGACGACGAGCAGCGGGCAGCGCACCTGCGCTGCGCGACGGACGGGCCGGTAGGCGGTCAGCCGCAGGCAGATCCGCGCCGCGACCTCGTTGCGCCACGGCGAGCCGACGGGGACGATCGCGCGGTAGCCGGGCTCAGCGTCGGGCGAGTTCATCACCGCGCGCGAGCCGGGCGGGCCGACGGCCGCGACCATCCGCGGCGGGGCGCCGACGAGCGCGCCGGTCTCGTCGCGCAGCGCGGCGGCGGTCAGCCGCAGCGCGTGCGGGAGCGGCAGCGCCAGCGCCTGGTGGAGGCCGTCGGCGAACGGCGCCTGCGCGATCGCGGCCGCGAGCCCGAGGTCGCGTGCGGCGGTCGTGACGACGTGCCCGCCGGAGAAGGAGGTGCCCCACGCGGCGATCCGCTCGCGGTCGACCCCGTCGAGCGTGCGGGCGTACGCCAGCGCGGCCGCCCAGTCGGCGAGCTGTCTCGGGATCGACAGCAGTTGCCGCGGGCTTCCCTCGCTGGCGCCGAAGCCGCGGTAGTCGAACAGCAGGACGGCGAACCCGGCGCCGGCGAAGCGCTCGGCGAAGGCGTCGAGCCGCGCCTCGCGGACGCCCGCGAAGCCGTGCGCCATCACGACGCACGGGAGGCCGCGCGGATCGGCGGCGGCCTGCTCGGGGGCGGGCCGGTAGAGCCAGGCGGCACAGCGATCGCCCCACGAGTCGAATGTGACCTCGCTCCGGTCCATCGATCGCCACGTTACCGTCGCGACCGGCGCGACGCCGCCCCTCGTGGACGGATGGCGGTGCGCGGACCGCGCCTCCCGCTCGGCCTCGCGCAGCTGCCGCGACGGCTTCTCGCGGGCGCTCCCGAATCAAGAGGGGGGGAGAGTGCAGCGCCGCCGCGACGTCGGGATGCAGGGGTGCGTGCCAACGCACCGTCGTCTCGCGGAGATCCCATCGCGAGACGGCACGTCCGGCCGGGTCAGCCCCCGATGCCCGGCCGGGCGTACGGCCCCGGCGCCCCCTTCGCCCCCGCTGCGGGCGCCGGGGCCTCGCCCTGCGGCCGGGACGGCGTCCCCGTCCCGGCCGCGGCGGCGCTCTCAGGACAGCTTCGCGACCGCCTCGGCGAAGCGGGACGGATCGCGCAGCGGCGGGCCGTGGCCGAACAGCACGAGCGACGGCCTCAGCTCCGCCAGCCGGCGCGCCGACCGACGGTTCTCGACGGGGTCCGGGCTGGCGAGCGGGTACGGCTCCCGCACCGATCCGCGCAGCATGAACGGGTTGTAGCCCCACATCACGTCCCCGCACAGCAGCACGCGGTCGGACTCGCGCCAGTAGGAGAGGTGGCCGGGCGAGTGGCCGGGCGTGTCGAGCACGGCGAAGCCGGCGACCTCGTCGCCCTCGCGCAGCGCTCTGTCGATCGGGTGGGCCCTGCCGGCCGGCACCATCCGGTTGCCGGGCCCGCCGACCATCTTCCCGGCCTCGACCGCCTCGACGTCCCGCTCCCCGCACCACATCGGGATCCCGAGCGTCGTGCAGACCGCGTGGCTGGAGCCGTAGTGGTCGAAGTGGGCGTGCGTGAGCGCGTGCGCCCGGACCGCGCGTCCGCTGAGCTGCTTCAGGATCCGCCTGCGGTCGAGCGCCGTGCCGGCGTCGATCAGCACGTCCCCGACGAGGTAGACGTTGATGTTGTCGCGCGGGAAGCCGCGCAGCTGCCATACGCCGTCTGCGAGCTGGTGCATCGCCGGAACGGTAGTGCCGGCCGGCGGTTCCGTGCGCAGGTTGGCCGGCCAGCCAGGGATGCGGGCCGGGCGTGGGCGCGGCGTCGACAGCGCGTCGGCGCGCGCGGGCGTCGCGCTCTGGCGGGCCGACGGTCGAACGTCCGTTCGCCCTTCTATAGTGGGTGACCCATGCCGCCATCCGATCAGCTCGTCGTCTCCGGAGCCCGGGAGCACAACCTCAAGGACGTCACCCTCGCGATGCCGCGCAACGCGCTCGTGGTGATCACCGGCCTCTCCGGGTCCGGCAAGTCCAGCCTCGCATTCGACACGATCTACGCCGAGGGGCAGCGACGGTACGTCGAGTCGCTGTCGGCGTACGCGCGCCAGTTCCTCGGGCAGATGGACAAGCCCGACGTCGACTCGATCGAGGGCCTGTCGCCGGCGATCTCGATCGACCAGAAGACGACCTCGCGCAACCCGCGCTCGACGGTCGGCACGGTCACGGAGATCTACGACTACCTGCGCCTGCTGTGGGCGCGCGTCGGGCAGCCGCACTGCCCCAGATGCGGCAGAGCGATCGCCGGCCAGTCGGCCGAGCAGATCATCGACCAGGTGATGGCGCTCGAGGACGGCACCCGCTTCATGGTGCTGGCGCCAATCGTGCGCGGCCGCAAGGGCGAGTACGGCAGACAGCTCGAGGAGCTGCGCGCGGAGGGCTTCACGCGCGTGAAGATCGACGGCGAGCTGCGGCGGCTCGACGAGGAGATAAGGCTCGACAAGAAGTACAGACACGACATCTCGGTCGTCGTCGACCGGCTCGTGATGAAGTCGGAGCTGCGCAAGCGGCTCGCCGACTCGATCGAGACGGCGGTCGCGCTCGCCGACGGGATCGTCGAGATCGAGCTGGTCGACGCCGGCGAGGTCCGCACCTTCTCGGAGAAGTTCGCCTGCCTCGAATGCGGCATCTCCTTCCCGGAGCTGGAGCCGCGGCTGTTCTCCTTCAACGCCCCGCACGGCGCCTGCCCGCGCTGCACCGGCCTCGGCTCGCAGATGGAGATCGACCCCGAGCTGGTCGTCCCCGACCCGTCGCTGTCGATCGGCGAGGGCGCGATCGCGCCGTGGTCGGCGAGCGCATCCAACTACTACGAGCAGCTGACGCAGTCGATCTCCGAGCGCTACGGCGTCGACCTCGACACGCCGTGGGAGGAGCTCGGCAGAGAGGCGCAGGAGTTCTTCCTCTACGGCACCAACGGCGAGCGCGTCCACATCCAGTACAGGAACCGCTTCGGCCGCACGCGCTCGTACACGACCAGCTTCGAGGGGATCGTCCCCAACCTCGAGCGCCGCTACCGCGAGACCGACTCCGAGTGGGCGCGGGAGAGAATCGAGGAGTACATGTCGGTCGTGCCGTGCCCGGAGTGCAAGGGCGCGCGGCTGCGGCCGGAGGCGAGGGCGGTCCTCGTCGGCGGCGTCGCGATCCACGAGTACACGAACATGCCGGCCCGCCGCGCGCTGGCGTGGATCCGCGACCTCGAGCTGAGCGACCAGCAGCGGCTGATCGCGCGGCTGATCCTGCGCGAGATCGAGGAGCGGCTCGCCTTCCTCGAGAACGTCGGCGTCGGCTACCTGTCGATGGATCGCGCCGCCTCTACGCTCTCGGGCGGCGAGGCGCAGCGGATCCGGCTCGCGACGCAGATCGGGTCGTCGCTCGTCGGCGTCCTCTACATCCTCGACGAGCCGTCGATCGGCCTCCACCAGCGCGACAACGAGAAGCTGATCACCACGCTGAAGCGGCTGCGCGACCTCGGCAACACCGTGCTCGTCGTCGAGCACGACGAGGGCACGATGCGCGCCGCCGACCACCTGATCGACATGGGCCCCGGCGCCGGCGAGCACGGCGGGCACGTGGTCGCGCAGGGCACCGCGGCCGAGGTCGAGCAGGTTCCGGACTCGGCGACCGGCCAGTTCCTCTCCGGCGCGCGCCGGATCGAGGTGCCGGCGAGACGCCGCAGACCGAGCGGCCACGTCACGATCGAGGGCGCGACGCAGCACAACCTCAAAGACGTGACGGTCAGGTTCCCGCTCGGGACCTTCGCCGCGGTCACCGGCGTCTCGGGCTCGGGCAAGTCGACGCTCGTCAACGAGATCCTCTACAAGGCGGTCGCGAACAGGCTGCACCGCGCCAAGCAGCGGCCCGGCGCGCACAAGCGGATCACCGGGCTCGACCAGCTCGACAAGATCATCGCCGTCGACCAGTCGCCGATCGGCCGCACGCCGCGCTCCAACCCGGCGACGTACATCGGCCTCTTCGACCAGGTGCGCGACCTCTTCTCCAAGACGCCGGAGGCGAGGGCGCGCGGGTACAAGGCCGGCCGCTTCTCCTTCAACGTCAAGGGCGGCCGCTGCGAGGTCTGCAGGGGCGACGGCCAGATCAAGATCGAGATGCACTTCCTGCCGGACGTCTACGTCCCGTGCGAGCAGTGCCACGGCAAGCGCTACAACCGCGAGACGCTCGAGGTCCGCTTCAAGGGCAAGACGATCGCCGACGTGCTGGAGATGCCGATCGAGGAGGCGCTCGAGTTCTTCGAGCACATCCCGAAGATCCGCCGCCGCATCCAGACGCTCCACGACGTCGGGCTCGACTACATGCGCCTCGGCCAGCCGGCGACGACGCTCTCAGGCGGCGAGGCGCAGCGCGTCAAGCTCGCCGCAGAGCTGGCGAAGGTCGCGACCGGCAGAACGCTCTACATCCTCGACGAGCCGACGACCGGCCTCCACTTCGCCGACATCCAGCGGCTGCTGGAGGTGCTGCAGCGGCTCGTCGACCAGGGCAACTCGGTCGTCGTGATCGAGCACAACCTCGACGTGATCAAGACCGCCGACCAGCTGATCGACATGGGCCCGGAGGGCGGCGACGAGGGCGGCAGGCTGCTCGGCGCCGGCACGCCGGAGGAGATCGTCGAGACCCCCGGATCGATCACCGGCGACTTCCTGCGCGACATCCTCGCCCTGCCGAGCGCGGTCTCCGCGGCCAGAAGAACGCCGAGACGCCGGCGCAAGGTCGCGGCGGCGGCATAGCCGCGGCATCGTCAGATCGTCCCGATAGCGTCCAGCCGATGGCAGATCCTGCCGAGCTGATCCGTCAGGCGCGACTGTGGGCGCAGAAGTGGCGCTGGTACCAGCGCAACGAGCACCCGTGGAACCGCGGTCGCATCCACTGGGAGCTGATGCGCCGCGAGGCGTACGCACGCTGGCCGCTGCACGGCAACGTGCTGGAGGCGCTGCGCGAGGGGCGGCTGGAGATCGGCGCCGGCGTCCTGCTCGAGCCGGGCGTGTGGCTGACCGCGCCCGACCAGGCGCGGATCCGGATCGGCGCCGGCTCCTTCCTCAACATGGGCGTGATGGTCGCGGCGATGGAGCTGGTCGAGATCGGCGAGCACTGCATGTTCGCCAACGGCTGCTTCGTCACCGACGGCAACCACCGCTTCGACGATCCCGACAAGCCGGTGCCGTGGCAGGGCTTCACGACGAAGGGCCCGACGCGGATCGGCGACAACGTCTGGTGCGGCGCCAACGTCGTCGTCACCAGCGGCGTGACGATCGGCGAGCGCGCCGTGATCGGCGCCAACTCGGTCGTGACCACCGACATCCCGGCCCACACGATCGCCGCCGGCGCACCCGCGAGAGCGCTCAAGCGGGTCGAGTACCCGGCGGCGCCGTAGACGCGCGCCGGAGCGGGCGGGCCCGCGCTACTTCGACAGCATCGTGCTGACGCCGAATCCGACCGCGCCGACGCAGACGATCAGCATGATCGCGGCCAGCGTGCCGTGGAGCACCATCGAGATCGTCCGCGACTCCTGCCGGGCCTCGCCGGCGCGCACGGCACCCAGGATCAGCAACGAGAAGGCGACGCTGATGCCGACGCCGGCGATCAGGCCGGCCTCGACGACCTCCAGCAGCTGGCCCCAGTCGACGATCTTCGCCGCGACCAGCGGCGCCTGGCCGACGAGCGCGACCGCCGAGACGGCGAGGGCGGCGGCGCTCATGCGTTGCCCTCCGTTGCCGTCGTCGTGATCGCCGCGCCGCGTCTCATCCGCAGGACGAACATGTAGAGCATGAAGACGATGCCGCCCACCGCGACGACGATCGGGCCGGCCGCGCCGTCGCCGAACAGGTGCGTGAAGGCGTAGACGATGCCGCCGACGGCCGCCGAGGCCGGGAGCGTCAGCACCCACGCGACCAGGATGTTGCCGGCGACGCCCCAGCGCACGGCCGACAGCCGCTTCGCGGCGCCCGCGCCCATCACGGCGCCGGAGATCGTGTGCGTCGTCGACAGCGGGTAGCCGAAGTGGGTCGCCGCGAGGATCACCGCCGAGCCCGAGCCCTGGGCGGCGAAGCCCTGCGCCGGGTCCATCTTGATGATGCGGCTGCCCATCGTCTTGATGATCCGCCAGCCGCCCATGTAGGTGCCGAGCGCGATCGCCGCCGCCGCCGAGACGACGACCCACGTCGGGACGCCGGCGTCGGAGCTGAGGTGGCCGCTCGCTATCAGCGCGAGCGTGATGATGCCCATCGTCTTCTGCGCGTCGTTGGTGCCGTGCGCGAGCGCGAGCAGGCCGCCGGAGAAGACCTGGCCGAGCCGGAAGCCGCGGCTGACGGGGCCGGGCGCCAGCTTGCCGATGATCCGGTAGGCGCAGATGATCGCGAGGCCCGCTGCCGCGAAGGCGAGCAGCGGCGCGACGAGCGCCGGGACCAGCACCTTCGAGAGGATGCCGTCGCCGTGGATCGCGCCGGTCCCGACGGCGACCAGCATCGCGCCGACGACGCCGCCGATCAGCGCGTGCGAGCTGCTCGACGGCAACCCGAAGTACCACGTGATCAGGTTCCAGACGATCGCTCCGACCAAGCCGGCGAAGACGATCGTCGTCGTCACCGATCCCTGGTCGACGATGTTGTTGGCGATCGTGCCGGCGACCTCGAGCGAGAGGAAGGCGCCGACGAAGTTCAGTATCGCGGCGAGCGCGACCGCGACGCGCGGGTTGAGCGCCCGGGTCGAGATCGAGGTCGCGACGACGTTCGCCGTGTCGTGGAAGCCGTTCGTGAAGTCGAACGCCAGCGCGGTCGCCACGACGATGACGAGGATGATGTCGTTTTCCATCGGAAGGCGGGGAGGAGAGGAGGGACGCCTGGCCGGGTGCGCGCTAGGAGTTCTTGATGACGATGCCTTCGAGGACGTTCGCGACGTGCTCGGTCGCGTCTATCGCGTCCTCGAGCCGCTCGAACAGGTCCTTCCAGCGGATCACGACCATCGGGTCGATGCCGTTGTCGAACAGCGACGCGATCGCCTCGCGCGAGACGCGGTCGGCCTCGTTCTCGAGCCGGTTGACCTCGACGGTGTAGTGCGAGATGTCCTTGAAGTCGCGCATCCGCGGGATCGCCTCGACGATCTGCCGCGTCGACTGGAAGAGGATGTGCGCCAGCCGCTGCGCCTGCTCCATCGGCGCCTCGATCTTGTACAGGCCGAGGTAGTCGGCGACCTCCTCGGTGTAGTCGACGATGTCGTCGATTCTCGACGCCAGCTCGAGGATGTCCTCGCGGTCGATCGGCGTCACGAAGGTGTGGTTGAGGCGCTGGATGATGTCGTGCGTGATCCGGTCGCCCTCCTGCTCGCAGATGAGGATGTCGCGGGCGAGCGCCTTCGTCTCCGGGAAGTTCCGCAGCATCTGGTCGAGCAGATCGGCGGCGCGCAGTGCGTTGCGGCCTGCCTCCTCGAACAGATCGAAGAACTCTCGATCACGGGGGGAGAAGATCTGTGACAGGCGCGCCATGGCGCGACCCTCCTCTGTGGCGGCAGGAATCGGAGTCAGGGGGTCCGTCGTGCGACGCCCGCTCCGACGCTGATCCCGCTGCGCCGTGTGAACGATTCGTGCACGAGTTGTGAACGGCGCGCGGAAGTGTAGAGGCTGCGGCGGGCGGCGCGGCGCGCGGGGCGGCGGACTCCGCCCCGCGCGCCGGACGACGGCCGATCAACCCAGCTCGCCGCGGAAGCGCTCGAGCTCGCCCGGGTCGATCGAGTAGGTGTGATCGGACTCCGGGTAGCGGCGGCCGCGGACGTCGTCCGCGTAGGCGCGGACGCCGGCGACCATCTCGTCCATCAGGCCGGCGTAGCGCTTGACGAAGCGCGCGCCGACGCCCTCGCGGATGCCGAGCAGGTCGTGGAAGACGAGCACCTGACCGTCGGTCGAGGCGCCGGCGCCGATGCCGATCACCGGGACCTCCATCCGCTCCATCAGCTCGCTCGCGACCGGCGCCGGGATCGCCTCGAAGACGATCGAGAAGCAGCCGGCCTCCTGGAAGGCGAGCGCGTCCCGCGCGACGTCGAGCGCCCGCGCCGCGGTGCGCCCCTGGGCGCGGTAGCCGCCGAGCGCGGTCGCCGTCTGCGGCGTCAGGCCGACGTGGCCCATCACCGGGATCCCGGCCGCGACGATCGCCCGCGCCCGCTCGGCCGCGACGCCCATCGCCTCGATCTTGACCGCGTCGGCGCCGGCCTCCTTGACGAACCGCTGCGCGGTCGCGATCGCCTGCTCGTTCGAGGCCTCGAACGAGCCGAACGGCAGGTCTGCGACGAGCAGCGGCGTCTTCAGCCCACGACGGGTCGCGCGCGCCAGCATCACCATCTCGTCGAGCGACACCTCGACGGTCGACGGGTACCCGAGCACGGTCATCGCGCCCGAGTCGCCGACCAGCACGACGTCGACGCCGGCCTGCTCGGCGACGACCGCCGAGGGATAGTCGTAGGCCGTCACCATCACGATCGGCTCGCCGAGCCGCTTCTTCTCCGCCAGCTGCGGAAGCGATACGGGCAGCCGGTCGATCGCGCCGGCCGCCGCGGGGGCCTTCGGCATGGGGGTGGTGGACATCAGTCCAGGGCTCCTTGTTGTCTGGCGTGGTTGGCGCCCTACGAGAGAAGGGTCGCCACCTCGCTGTCGACGGTGACGATGCGGTTGTCCGCATCGACGTGGACGACTCTGGGGACGTACTGCTCCAGCTCCGTCCGGCTGTACTGGGCGTAAGAGATGACGATGATCGTGTCGCCGTGGTGCACGAGGCGCGCCGCCGCGCCGTTGACCTTGATCTCCCCGGAGCCGCGCTCGCCGGCGATCGTGTAGGTCTCGAAGCGGGCGCCGTTGTCGACGTCGACGACGTGGACCTGCTCGTGCTCGAGGATGTCGGAGGCCTCCAGCAGGTCGGGGTCGATCGTGATCGAGCCGACGTAGTGGAGGTCTGAGTCGGTCACCGTCGCGCGGTGGATCTTCGACTTCAGCATCGTGCGGATCATGCGCGCTCAGGGACTCCGTTCGAGATCGTGACGGGGGTGTTGTCGATCAGGCGGGCGGGGCCGACGCGGGCCGCGACCGCCAGCAGCACGTCGTCCTCGATCCACGCGACAGGCGTCAGCGCGCGCTCCGAGACGACGGCGAAGTACTCGGGCTCGATGCCGTGGTCGGCGAGCACCGCGCGGCCGATCTCGGCGATCCGGTCGGGATCGCGCTCGCCGCCCGCGATCGCCCGCTCGCCGGCGGCGAGCGCCCTGCTGAGGCCGACCGCGCGGGCGCGATCCTCCGGGCCGAGGTAGGCGTTGCGGCTCGACATCGCGAGGCCGTCGGGCTCGCGCACGGTCGGGCAGACCTCGATCCGCACCGGCAGGTCGAGGTCCCGCACCAGCCGGCGGATCACGAGCGCCTGCTGGGCGTCCTTCTGGCCGAAGAAGGCGACCGTCGGCTGGACCATGTTGAGCAGCTTGGCGACGACCGTCGCGACGCCGTCGAAGTGGCCGGGGCGGCGGGCGCCCTCCAGGCCGTCGGTCAGCCCGCGGACGCTGACCGTCGTCGCGAAGCCGTCGGGGTAGACCTCCTCGACGCCCGGCGCGAACAGGACGCCGACCCCGGCGCCCTCGGCGATCGCGGCGTCGCGCGCCTCGTCGCGCGGGTAGGCGGAGAGGTCCTCGGTCGGCGCGAACTGGGTCGGGTTGACGAACAGCGAGACGACGACGAGGTCGCAGGTGCCGGCGGCCCGCTCCATCAGCGAGCGGTGGCCGTCGTGGAAGGCGCCCATCGTCGGGACGAGCCCGATCCGCTGCCCGGCGCGCCGAGCGGGGTCGAGCAGGGCGCGCAGCTCCGCGACCGTGCGCACGATCCGCAGGCTCATCGATCCTCCTCCGTCGTCCCGGCGCCGATCGCGGCGCGCGTGCCGCGTGCCAGCTCGCGCGTCGCGTCGGCGAGCGCGTCGAACAGCTCCAGCAGCTCCGGCGCGCGCTCGGCGACCGCGGCGCGCTGACGCGCGACCGTCTCCTCGTCGCCGCGCACGAGCGGGCCGGTCAGCGCCCGCTCGGGCCCGATCGCGGCCCAGTTCTCCAGCGCCGCGCGCACGAGCGGGACGAGCGCGGCCCGCTCTATCCCGGCCGAGGCGGCCATCTGCTCGGCGGCGGCCTGCAGCGTGACGAGGAAGTTCGACGCGATCGACGCCGCGGCGTGGTAGGCCGCACGGTCCTCGTCGGCGACGGCGACCGGCGTCAGCCCGACGCGGAAGGCGAGCGCGGTCGCGACAGCCCGGGCCCGGTCGGTCGCGCCCGCGACGGCGGCGGCGGCGCCGGCCAGCCGCGAGGCGCCGTCGAGCGGGACGCTCATCAGCGGATGGAGCGAGAAGCCCTCGTGGTCGCCGAGCGGCTCGAGCGTCAGCGCGCCCGAGCAGTGGCCGACGAGACGGCCGGGGCGCGGGGCGATCGCCGCCGCGGCGGCGGCGATCTCGCCGTCGGGGACGCACAGCAGGACGATGTCGGCCTCGCCGCCGTCGGCGCCGCGGCCGAGCGGGCCCTCGACGGCGATGCCGGCGTCGCGCAGCGCAGGCGCGAGCGCGCGGCCGAGGCGGCCGGCGCCGACGATCGCGCAGCGGAGGCGCGTGAGATCAGGGAGATCCGATTCCCGTTCCAGTTCCCACATGGGAGATACCGGTCGAGCAGCAGTGCGGTTGCGACACGGACATCACGTCCGCCCCCGAAGGTGGCGGCTTCGCACCATGGTAGTACAGCCGGCCGGCGACGTGAATACCATCGGGGCGGTGAGCACCGCCGTCGAACGCCGCGAGCGCCTGAAAGAGGTGTACCGCGAGGCGAGCCAGTGCACGAGATGCGCGCTCGCAGAGACCCGCACGACCGTCGTCTTCGGCGCCGGGAACGCCGACGCGGACCTGATGTTCGTCGGCGAGGCGCCTGGCGCCAACGAGGACAGGGGCGGCCTGCCGTTCATCGGCCAGGCCGGCAGACTGCTCGACAGACTGCTGGAGGAGGTCGGGCTGGTCCGCGGCGACGTCTTCATCGCCAACGTGCTCAAATGCCGCCCGCCCGGCAACCGCGACCCGCGGCCGAGCGAGATCGACACCTGCCGCGAATACCTCCACCGCCAGGTCGAGCTGATCGAGCCGAAGGTGATCTGCACGCTCGGCAACTTCTCGACGAAGCTGCTGCGCGAGGACCCGACCGGCATCTCGAGGGTCCACGGCCAGGCGGAGGTGCGGCTGCTCGGCCGCCGCGCGGTCACGATCCTGCCGATCTACCACCCGGCCGCCGCGCTCTACACGCCGCGCATGCTCGACACGCTGCGGGCCGACTTCGCGCTGCTGCCCGACCTGCTCGCCGCGCCGGCGCCGCCGCAGCCCGATCCCGAGATCTTCGAGGAGCCCGAGCCCGAGCCCGACCCGGCGCTGGCGGCGGCCGCGCCGCTCGACGCCGAGCCCGATCCGGCGGCGACCGCGGCCGACGGCGCCGACAGCGCCGCAGCCAAGGATCTCCCGGCGGTGAACGAGCAGCAGCTCGGCCTCTTCTGAGGCCCGCTCCGACTTCTGGGGTGGAGGATGGCGCGTCAGCGCCGTATCGTGCGCGCATGGCGACGATCGGGGCACGGATCGCCGAGCGCGACCGCCGCAGATTCGTGGGACGCGACGCCGAGCTCGCCTTTCTGGAGCGCTGTCTCGACGGCGAGCGCGGCGCCAGCGTCGTGCTCGTCCACGGGCCCGGCGGGATCGGCAAGAGCACGCTGCTGCGCGAGCTGGCGCGGCGGGCCGGGGCACGCGGCCGCCGCGCCCACTTCGTCGAGGGCCGCGAGCTGGCGCCGGTGCCGGCCGCGCTCGACGCGGCGCTCGCGGCTGCCCGCGAGGAGCTGGAGCCGCTGGTCCTGATCGACACCTACGAGCAGATGGGCGGCCTCGACGGCCACGTCCGCAACGCCGTCGTGCCGAGCCTGCCCGAGCGCGCCCTCGTCGTGATCGCCGGCCGCGAGCGGCCCGGACGCGGCTGGCTGGAGGGAGGCTGGGAGCGCGTCGCGGTCCAGCTGCCGCTGAGCGGCCTGTCCGCGGCGGAGGCGCGCGAGCTGCTCGCCGTCCACGGCGTCGCCGACGACGCCCGCACGCGCGAGCTGATCCGCTGGGCGCAGGGCTCGCCGCTGGCGCTGGCGCTCGCCGGCGACGAGGCGCTCGGCGCCGCGGGGGCGGCGGGGGGCGACGAGGTCGAGCGGCCGGAGCTGGTGCAGGCGCTGATCCGCCGGCTCGCCGAGGCCGAGATCGACGGGCCGCATCTCGGCCCGCTCGCGGTCGCCGCGATCGCGCGCGTGACGACGATCGAGCTGCTGCGCGAGGTGCTGCCGGAGACCGACGCCCTCCAGGCCTACATGTGGCTGCGCGAGCGCAGCTTCACGGAGCCGCTGGGGGAGGGGATCGCGCTCCACGAGCTGGTCCGCAAGGCGCTGCGCGCCGACCTGCGCCACCGCGACCGCGAGCGCGAGCGGGCGCTGCGGCGGCGGATCGCCGACCACCTCTACGCCCGCGCTCGCGCCGGCCAGCAGCTGCTGTCGATCGACCTCGCCCATCTCGTCCGCAACGAGGCGATCCGCTGGGGCTTCTCGTGGGAGGGCGCCGGCGAGCACCGGCTCGACGAGGTCCGCCCCGGCGACGCGGAGGAGATCCGCCGCCTGCTGGCCCGCTGGCGCGTGCCGGAGCGGTGGGCGCCGGCGGCGCCGTACTTCGAGCAGGCGCCGGAGCGGATCGCCGTCGTGCGCGACCTCGACGACCGCATCCGCGGCTTCGAGCTGTCGGTCACGCCGCAGAACGCGCCGCCGCTGGCCTACGCCGACCCGGTCCTCGGCCGCTGGCTCGCCCACGCCCGCGAGCACGGCGGCGGCGGCGCGGTGCTGTGGCAGGTCGCGATCGACTTCACCGGCGACCCGCGCGCCCGCGTCCAGGCGATGCTCGGGATGTCGGGGATCATCCGCTCGGGGCTGGCGAACCCGCGCTGGGCCTACCTGCCGATCGACCCGCGCCTCGAGCGCGCCGTCGCGTTCGCGCAGGCGGCCGGCGCCCGTCGCCTGCCGCAGCTCGACTGCGAGCTCGACGGCCACCCGACCCACTGCTACCTGCTCGACTACGGGCCCGACGGGCTGCTCGGCGCGCAGCGGGCGCTGATCTACCGGGAGCTGGGGCTGGCGCCGGCCGACCCGCCGGCAGACGGCGCGGCCGGGTCTCCGTCGCCGGGACGCTCGCCGGAGCCGCCCGGGGCGCCGGGGGTGAGCGCGCCCGCCGCGAGGGCGGCGGGGACGACGGGGCCCGCCGCGGGCGCGGCGGCCGTCTCGGGCGCGGCGTCCGCCGCCGGGGCGGCGGCCGTCTCGCTCGACGACGTGCGCGAGGCGCTGCGCAACCTGGGCGTGCCGCACAAGCTCGCCGACAGCCCGCTGGCGCGCGGCGAGACGCTCGAGCAGCGGGCGGCGTCGGTCCGCGCGCTGCTGACGGAGACCGCCGCCAGGGCCTTCGGCGACACGCCCAACGAGCAGCTGCTGCGCCGCGTGCTCGAGCGCGGCTACCTCGACCCGGCGTCGAGCCACGAGCAGGCCGCCGACGAGCTGGCGCTCAGCCGCGCGGCGTACTTCCGTCGACTGCGGACCGCGGCCGAGCGCCTCGTCGAGGTGCTGGCGCGTCCGCCCGGGGGCCGCTGAGCGCCGGTCTTCGGAGCCGCGGGGCGGACCGGCGAAGGCGACGGGCCGCGGCGGCCGCGGTCGGAGCCCGCGCGTGCGGCGGCGAAGCGGGCGCGAGCGGCGAAGCGGGCGCGCAGGCGCTCGCCCCGGGTCGGCGGGGCGCGGTGGCGACGGGCTTCGGCGGGGTCGGGCGGGGCGGCGGGAACGAGACCGAGTTGGGCGATTTCTCCGCACGTTGCAGGAAATCGCCGGCCGGTTCCGACGGCGCCGGCGTTATGGTTCCGCGCCCCGATGCCTCGCACTGCTCAGTTCACCGCCGTCACGCTCGCCGCCGCGCTGGCGCTGCCCGCGCCGGCGCTCGCCGACGACGCTCCCCCGCCGCTCGCGGACACCGCTCCCGCCGAGCTGCTCGCCGACACCTCGCCCGTCGCGCTCGCCGACACCGCTTCCGCCGAGCTGCTCGCCGACACCTCGCCCGTCGCGCTGACCGACACCGCCTCCGTCGCGCTGCTCGCCGACGCCTCGCCGGTCGCGCTCGCCGACACCACGCCGGGCGCGCTCGCCGACACCACGCCGGGCGCGCTGCTCGCCGACTCCGCGCCGCTGACCGACGCGCCGGTCCCGCGCGACGCGCCGCAGGCGACCGCGACGCCGCTGGCGGCGGACGACCACGAGATCCTCGCCGACGCCGGCGACCCGGAGCGGCTGCTGGCCCAGGCGCCTCCCGCGACCGACACCCCGCCGGCCGCCAGGCTCCCGCACACCGGCACGGAGCTGCTGGTGACGCTGCTCGCCGGCGGCGGGCTGCTGCTGACCGGCGCTGGCCTGCGCATCGGGATCGGGCGGCCCGACGGGATCGCCTCGCTGCCGACGGCCGACGGGCCGCGGTGAGCCCCCGGCGCCCCTCGCTGCCCGCAGGAGCGCACCGGACCGCCGGTCCGGAGGAGACGGAGGCGCTGGCGGCGCGTGTCGCCGCCGCGCTGGAGCCGGGCGACGTCGTCCTGCTCTCCGGCGACCTCGGCGCCGGCAAGACGACCTTCGTGCGCGGCGCCGCCCGCGCGCTCGGCGTCGAGGGGGCGGTCACCAGCCCGACCTTCACGATCGGCCAGCGCTATCACGGGCGCGTCGGCGTCTCGCACCTCGACCTGTACCGCCTCGGCGACCTCGCCGACGAGGACCCGGCACTGCTCGCCGACTACCTGACGCCGGAGCGGATCGCGTTCGTCGAGTGGCCGCGGGCAGCCGAGCCGGCGCTCGCCGACGCCGGCGTCACGGTCGCGGCGCGGGTGCGCCTGGAGCACGCCGGCGGCGACGCCCGCGTCATCACCGTCGAGCCCGTCTGACCGCCTGCCGCCCGCCGCGCCGCTCGGCTTCGCGATCGCCGTGCCCGCGGAGCCGCGCCTCGCGCCGCTCGGCTCCGTGCCGCCGCCGCTCGCCCTTCCTGCTGCCCCGCTCGCGACCACGCCCGCGCCGCTCGCCCGGTTCGCCGCGGCGTCCACCTCTCGCACCGCCGCGCCGCTCGGCTTCCCGGCCCCGCCGCTCGCCTCTCGCGCCGCCCCGCCGCTCGCCCTTCCGGCCGCGCCGCTCGGCTCTCGCGCCGCCCCGCCGCTCGCCGCAGGCGCGGCCGCTGCGGGCGCCGAAGGCGACGACGAAGGTCGCGGTCGGGACGGTGCGGCCGCGCAGGCGCGGATGGCGGACGGGCGCGCCGCGCACGACGGCGACGCCGACGTCGCGGAAGGCGGCGGCGAGGACGTTGGCGCGGTGTGGCGGACTGCGCAGCCAGCCGCGGACCGCCGCCCGCGCCGTCGCGCGCTGCCCCGCGCCCCACGCGAGGTTCTCGCCGATCCGCCAGCTGCCGCGGCGCGGGACGTAGCCGGCCGCCTGCGCCCGCTGGGCCGGCGTGCGGCCGCGCCACGAGGAGTGCGCGAAGTAGCGCCGGTGGACCATGTCGCGCGCGTGGCGCTCGGCGGCGCGGTCGAGGCAGCGGTCGTAGCGCAGCGGCCGCAGGCGCGCGGCCGCCCGGCGCGCGTTGAGCAGGCAGCGAACCGTTCGCTCGACACGCGCGGTGCCGCGCAGCGCGCGGATCCCGGCTGGGCTGCAGCGGCGTGCGTCGCTGCCCGCCCGGGCCTCCGTCGCGCGGGTCGGCGGCGCATGACATCGGCGTGCGGCGTCCGGGCCGCAGCGCCGCAGGTCACCTGCCGCGTCGGCGCGCGTCGCGGCAGCGGCCTGCCAGGCGAGCGCGCCGAGGACGGCGAGCGCTGCGAGCACGACGCGGGCCCGACCTCGACGTTCCCTCGTCCACGACATCGGTCGGCGCCGACCCTATGCGAGCCGGCGGTCAGACTTCGCGGACGAAACGCGAAGAAAAGGCGGATATCCCGCAAAGTGGGGAAAGAAGCGGGCGTGTCGGCGTTCGCTGCGCATCATCGCGCCCGGTGCGCGACGATTTCGACGCGATGACGATCCTCGCCTTCGACACCGCGACCCCGGCGACGTCGGTCGCGCTGGCGCTCGACGACGGCCGACTCCTCAGCCGCCGCCACGACCCGGCCCCGGGCGAGCGTCCCGGCCACCAGGAGCTGCTGCTCGGCTTCGTCGTCGCGCTGCTGGAGGAGGCCGGGGTCGAGCTGCCGGCGGTCGACCGGATCGCCGTCGGCGTCGGGCCCGGGACCTTCACCGGCCTGCGGATCGGCGTCGCGACCGCGCGCGGCCTGGCGCACGCCCACGACCTGCCGCTCGTCGCCGTCTCGACGCTTCACGCGCTCGCCGCGCAGGCCGCCGCCCCGCCCGCCGCCGCCGACCAGGCCGCCGGCGAGCACCCCGCCGCGACCGCTGACCAGGCCGCCGCCCCGCCCGCCGCCGGAGAGCCCGCCGCGACCGGCGACCAGGCCGCCGCCGGGCAGGCGCCCGCGGACGGCGAGGCCCCGCCGGCGCTGCTCGCCGTCCTCGACGCCCGCCGCGGCGAGGCGTTCGCCGCCGCCTGGCCGCACGCCGCCGCCGCCGACCCGCGCGCCGCGCCGCTGCTGGCGCCGGCCGCACTCTCGCCGGAGGCGCTCGCCGCCGCCGTCGCCGAGCTGCCGGCCGCGTCGCTGGCGGTCGGGGACGGGGCGCTAAGGTTTCGGGAGCAGCTTCAGGCGGCCGGGGCGGTCGTCCCGGCGGACGGGTCGTCGCTGCACCGGGTCGACGCGGTCGCGCACTGCCGGCTCGGCGCCGCGCTCGAGCCGCTCGCCCGTGACGAGGTGGTCCCGACCTATCTGCGACTGCCCGACGCCGAGCTGGCGCTCCGCCGACGCGGCGAGCGGGAATGAGCACCCAGACCGTGACCGCAACGTCGACCCCGCTGAAGATCCGCCGCCTCACCTACGCAGACCTCCCGCAGGTGATCGCGCTGGAGCGGCGCGCCTTCCCGACACCGTGGTCGCTGGCGATGTTCGTGCTGGAGCTGTCGAAGTCGTCGGGCGTCTGCCTCGCGGCGCTGCGCGACGGCGAGCTCGTCGGCCACATGATCTGCTCCCGCTACGACACCGTCTGGCACCTGATGAACATCGCCGTCGACCCGGTCCAGCGCCGCCAGGGCGTCGCGACGGCGCTGCTGAACGAGCTGATCGAGCGGATCGGCGGCGCCGACGGCTCGGCGCAGATCACGCTCGAGGTGCGCCCCTCCAACAAGGGCGCGATCGCCCTCTACGAGCGCTTCGGCTTCCGCTCGGCCGGCCGGCGGCGCCGCTACTACCAGGACAACGGCGAGGACGCGCTCGTGATGTGGCGCACGCCCGCGACGCTCGCCGGCCGGCTCGACGACATCCCGAACGTCGCGTTGTGAGCGAGCGCCCGAACCGAGACGGCGGCGGGCTGCTGCTCGCCATCGAGACCAGCTGCGACGACACCTGCGCGGCGGTCGTCGCGCGGGACGGCGAGATCCGCTCGAACGTGATCTCCTCCCAGGGCGTCCACGACCGCTACGGCGGCGTCGTCCCCGAGGTCGCCTCGCGCCACCACCTCGAGCTGATCGAGACGGTCGTCGAGGACGCGCTGGCGCAGGCCGGCACGACGCTCCCGCAGCTCGACGGGATCGCCGTCACGCAGGGGCCGGGCCTCGTCGGCGCCCTGCTCGTCGGCGTCGCGACCGCCAAGGCGCTGGCGGCCGCGCACCGGCTCCCGCTGGTTCCCGTCGACCACCTCCACGGGCACGTCGCCGCCTCCTTCGTGCAGCCCGACCCGATCGAGCCGCCGTTCCTGATCCTGATCGCCAGCGGCGGCCACACGCTGCTCGCGCACGTCAAGGACCACGGCGCCAGGTGGGGGAGGGACGGCTCGATCGAGGTGCTCGGCTCGACCCGCGACGACGCCGCCGGCGAGGCGTTCGACAAGGGCGCGCGCCTGCTCGGCCTCGGCTATCCCGGCGGCCCGGCGCTCCAGCGGCTCGCCGCCGAGGGCGACCCGGAGGCGTTCGCCTTCCCCGTCGCGGCGCAGGTGCCCGGGCTCGACTTCTCCTTCTCGGGGCTGAAGACCGCGCTGCTCTACAAGACGCGCGAGCTGGGCGAGGAGGAGACGGAGCGCCGCCGGGCCGACCTCGCCGCCTCCTACCAGCGCGCGATCGTCGAGACGCTCGCGCGGCGGGTCGAGCGGGCGCGCGCGGAGACCGGCATCGAGCGGCTGGCGATCGGCGGCGGCGTCGCCGCCAACGGGCCGCTGCGCGAGCGGCTGCGCCGGCTCGCGCCCGACCTGCACGTGCCGCCGCGCGAGCTGTGCACCGACAACGCGGCGATGATCGCCTCGGCCGCCCGCTTCGCGCAGCCGGTCGCCTTCCCCGGTTATCTGTCGCTCGACGCCTACTCCTCCGGCGAGCGGGGCCTGTGAGCCGCACCGTCGTCCTCTACGGCCGCCCTGGCTGCCACCTCTGCGACGATGCGCGCGAGACGCTCGAGCGGCTGCGGGCCGAGCTGGCGTTCGCGCTGGAGGAGCGCGACATCGAGCAGGACGACGAGCTCCACCGGCGATACCTGGAGCGGATCCCGGTCGTCGCGCTCGACGGCGAGGAGCTGTTCGACTGGTTCGTCGACGAGGACGAGCTGCGGCGGCGGCTGGCCGCGTGACGGGCAGAGGACGGCTCCGGCGACCGCGCCGGTACAGTGAGGTGCGATGAGCTCCATGATCGAGAACGACGCCGAGACCCCGTTCGGGAAGGTCGGGGACAAGCTGACGCTCGGCGTCGCGGCTCGCCTGTCGCGCTACCTGCAGGTGCTGACGCAGGCGAAGAAGATGGGCAAGGAGACGATCTCCTCCCAGGAGCTCTCCGACTACACGCACGTCAACTCGACGCAGATCCGGCGCGACCTCTCCGGCTTCGGCAAGTTCGGCAAGCGCGGCGTCGGCTACAACGTCGACTCGCTCGTCTCGCAGATCCGCAAGATCCTGCGCACGTCGGGCCAGCACAACATCGCGCTGTTCGGCGCCGGCCACCTCGGCCGCGCGATCGCCAGCTCCGACATCTTCGCCGACCACGGCTTCCGCGTCGTCGCGATCTTCGACAACGACCCGGGGAAGATCGGCGAGCTGGTCGGCACCCACCGCGTCCGTCCGGCCGGCGACCTGCGCGCGGTCGTCGACGAGGAGGACATCGTCGTCGCCGTCCTCGCCGTCCCGACCGCCGCCGCGCAGATGCTCGCCGACGACCTCGTCTCCGCCGGCGTCAAGATCATCTTCAACTACTCCGAGGCGCTGCTGCAGGTCCCGCCGGAGGTGACCGTGCACACCTCGAGCCCCGCGGTCGACCTGCTCTACGCGCTCTACTTCTACCTCACCTGAGGCCGCGCGCCGCAGGCCTCCGACGGTCCGCAGACCGATGAGCATCGACTTCGCCAACGCCCGCCGCGTCTTCGAGGAATCGACCGACTTCACCGTCGGCCTCGAGGAGGAGTTCGCCGTCCTCGACGCCGGCTCGCTGGCGCTCGTCCCGCGCTTCGAGGAGCTGCGCGACGCCGCCGGCGCCGACCCGCTGATGGCCGAGTCGATAGCCGGCGAGCTGATCTCCTCCGAGATCGAGATCCGCTCCGGCCGGGGTGCCGACCTCGCCGACGCCCGCGCCCGCCAGCACGAGCGCCGGCGGCGGCTGTTCGCGCTCGCCGTCGAGCGGGGGATCGCGCTCGGCGCGACCGGCACCCACCCGTTCTCCGACTACCGCGACCAGCGGATCATCGACACGGAGCACTACCACCGCGTCGAGGAGGGGCTGAAGTACGTCGCGTGGCGCAACAACACCTTCTCGCTCCACGTCCACGTCGGGGTCCGCGGCGCCGACCGCGCGATCCAGGTCTGCGACCGGCTCCGTCCCGTGCTGCCGCTGCTGCTGGCGATCTCGGCCAACTCGCCGTACGTCGACGGGCGCGACTCGGGCCTCCACAGCGCGCGCACGCAGACGTTCACGAAGTCGTTCCCGCGCTGCGGCGTCCCCGACGCGTTCGGCTCGTGGAGCGCGTTCGAGCAATACCTCGACTTCCTGCTGAAGACCAACTCGATCGTCGAGTACACGCAGGTCTGGTGGTCGGTCCGGCCGCACCTCTCCTACGGCACCGTCGAGGTGCGGATCTGCGACGCCCAGTCGACCGCCGGCGAGTCCGACGCGCTGGCGGCGCTGATCGTCGCCTGCGTCGCGCAGGCGGCACGCGACGTCGAGGAGGGCGTCCCGTTCGTCGACCCGGCGCCGCGGCTGATCGAGGAGAACATGTGGCGGGCGATCCGCCACGGCCTCGACGCCCCGCTGATCGACCTCGAGCGCGCCGTCGAGTTCCCTGGCGCGGCCGCGCTCGAGCGCCTGCTCGCGTGGACGGCGCCGCTGCGCGCCGAGCTCGGCATCGAGGTCGCGCTGCCCGAGTTGAACGGCGCCCAGCGCCAACGGCGCATGATCGACGCCGGAGCGGGCATCGAAGAGGTCTACGCGGCGACCGTCCGCGACACCCGCGAGACATACGCCCAGGAGGTGATCGTGTGAGCGCAGAGGATCCGCAGCGTCAACCGACCGAAGAGGAGATGCGCGCCGCGCTCCAGGAGGAGCTGAAGAAGGTGCGCGTCGAGCAGGTCGTGCTGGAGGCGGCCGTCTCGATCCTCAACGTCACCGTCATGCGCGCCGGGCTGGTGCCCGGCAGTGAGAGAGAGCGCGACCTCGACCAGGTCCGCGTCGGCATCGAGGGCGTCCGCTCGCTGCTGCCGCTCGTCGACCTGATCGCCGGCGAGCAGGCGAGACCGATCCGCGACGCGCTCTCCCAGCTGCAGCTCGCGTACGTGCAGGCGACCGAGCAGGGCGGCGCGACCGCCGGCGAGAGCCCGGCCGGCGCGCCGGGCGGCCCCGGCGGACCGGCCGCGCCGCAGCAGCCGCCGGCCGGTTCCGAGCCGGGCGCCGGCGCCGGCGCCGCGCCGCAGCCGCCGCAGCCGAGACCCGAGGGGCCGGGCCCGGCGCAGAGAAGCGGACGGCTCTGGGTTCCGGGGCAGTAGCGCTCCGAGAACCGCTGCGAGATCGCTCCAAACACGCGCCGAACGCGCGCTGACACACGCGGTTGAGACTTGACCGCACGTCCATGACGTGCGGTAGGCTCGCGCCCGCCTGATCGAGGTCGTGGAGAGCCTCGTCGCCGCGGCTTCGTCGCCTTGCCCGGCGCGCTGACCTGGCGTGCCGTCGTCGTTCAACTGAATCTGGAGGATCATCGTCTTGTCCAGTTTCCTGACCGACCACGGCGTACTCGTCGCACTGGCGTGCGCAGCCTGCGCGCTGGTCTACGGCGCCGTCACCGTGCGGCAGCTGCTCGCGCTCTCGCCGGGCAACGAGCGGATGCGATCGATCTCCGGCGCGGTCCAGGAGGGCGCCTCCGCCTACCTCAACCGCCAGTACACGACGATCGGGATCGTCGGCGTCGTGCTGTTCGTCGCGCTGATCTTCATCCAGGACATCTGGGTCGCGATCGGCTTCGCGATCGGCGGGCTCTCCTCGGCGGCGGCCGGGTACATCGGCATGAACGTCTCGGTGCGCGCGAACGCGCGCGTCGCCGAGGCCGCGCGCGAGGGCGTGCCGAAGGCGCTCAGCGTCGCCTTCCGCGGCGGCGCGGTGACGGGGCTGCTCGTCGTCGGCCTGGCGCTCGTCGGCGTCGCCGCGTACTACGGGATCCTCACCGCCTGGGTCGACCAGACGCCGAAGGAGGCCGTCGACGCGCTGATCGGCCTCGGCTTCGGCGGCTCGCTGATCTCGGTCTTCGCGCGGCTCGGCGGCGGCATCTTCACGAAGGGCGCCGACGTCGGCGCCGACCTCGTCGGCAAGATCGAGGCCGGCATCCCGGAGGACGACCCGCGCAACCCGGCGGTGATCGCCGACAACGTCGGCGACAACGTCGGCGACTGCGCCGGCATGGCCGCCGACCTGTTCGAGACCTACGCGGTGACGGCGGTCGCGGTGATGCTGCTCGGCGTCCTCACCTTCCAGGAGGCGAGCGCGGTCGCGATCTACCCGCTCGTGATCGGCGCCGTTTCGATCATCGCCTCGATCATCGGCACCTACTTCGTCCGCTCGGCGAGCGGCAACGTCGAGAACGCGCTCTACAAGGGGCTGATCGTCTCCGGCGTGCTGGCGGCGGCGGCCTTCTACCCGATCACGAACTGGCTGATGGACGACCTCTCGGCGATCGACGCCGGCGACATGGCGCCGTCGGTCGGCGAGCTGTACGTCTGCTCGCTGATCGGCCTCGCCGTCACCGGCCTGCTGTTCGTGATCACCGACTACTACACCTCGACGCGCTTCTCGCCGGTCAAGTCGACCGCGAGAGCGTCGGAGACCGGCCACGCGACGAACATCATCCAGGGGCTCGCGCAGGGCTTCCAGTCGACCGCCGCGCCGGCGCTCGTGATCGCGCTCGGGATCCTGTGGGCCAACGACCTCGCCGGCATCTACGGGATCGGCGTCGCGGTGATGGCGCAGCTGTCGCTGACCGGGCTGATCGTCGCGCTCGACGCCTTCGGGCCGATCACCGACAACGCCGGCGGGATCGCCGAGATGGCCGATCTGCCCGAGGAGGTCCGCAACGTGACCGACCCGCTCGACGCCGTCGGCAACACGACGAAGGCGGTCACGAAGGGCTACGCGATCGGCTCGGCCGCGCTCGCCGCGCTCGTCCTCTTCGCCGCCTTCGAGCACGAGCTCGACGTGGCGCTCAGCGACGCCGGCGAGGCGAGCGTCTCCTACGCGCTCGGCGACCCGGCGGTGCTGATCGGGCTGCTGATCGGCGGCATGATGGTCTACCTCTTCGCCGCCCTCTCGATGGAGGCGGTCGGCCGCGCCGGCGGCGCCGTCGTCGAGGAGGTCCGCCGCCAGTTCCGCGAGCGGCCGGGGATCATGGACGGCTCCCAGCAGCCCGAGTACGGCACCTGCGTCGACATCGTGACGCGCTCGGCGCAGCGGGAGATGATCCTGCCGTCGCTGATCCCGATCGTGATCACCCTGGTCGTCGGCCTGCTGTCGGTCGAGGCGCTCGGCGGCCTGCTGATCGGCGTGATCGTCGTCGGCCTCTTCATGGCCGTCTCGATGACCTCCGGCGGCGGCGCGTGGGACAACGCGAAGAAGCTGATCGAGGACGGCGCCTTCGGCGGCAAGGGCTCGGAGGCCCATGCCGCGGCGGTCACCGGCGACACGGTCGGCGACCCCTACAAGGACACCGCAGGCCCGGCGATCAACCCGATGATCAAGGTCGCCAACATCGTCGCGATCCTGATCATCCCGCTGATCGTGTGAGGTCGGGAAACGGGGTGCGGACAGCCGCACCCCGGCCCGGGGGCGCCGACCGCCCCCGCCGGAGGGTACGGGCAGCCGCACCCGCTCCGGGGGCGCCGACCGCCCCCGCCGGAGGGTACGGGCAGCCGCACCCGCTCCGGGGGCGGTCGGGGGTGGCTTCCGGCGAGCCGGTCGAGTAGACATCACCTCATGAGGATGCGCCTGTGGGTGGTGACCGCCGCGGCGGGGCTGGTGCTCGCCGACGCCTCGATCGTGACGCTGGCGCTGCCGGAGCTGCTGCGCGCGCTCGACACGACCGTCGAGGGGGTCGCGGCGGTGATCGCGATCTACACGCTCGTGCTCGCCGTCGCGCTGCTGCCCGCCGAGCGACTGATGCGGCGCGTCGGCGCGGCGCGCATCGGCGCCGTCGGCTTCCTCGTGTTCGGGCTCGCCTCGGCGCTCTGCGCCGTCGCCGACACGCTCGCGGTGCTGCTCGTCGCGCGCGCCGTGCAGGCGCTCGGCGGCGCCGCCGGCCTGGTCGCCGCCTTCACGCTGATCGACGGCGGGGCGCCGAGCGGCCGGCGCCACTGGCTCGGCGCCGCGGTGCTGTCGAGCGCGGTCGGCCCGGCGCTCGGCGGCGCGCTGACGCAGGCGTTCGACTGGCGGGCGATCTTCGTCGTGCAGGTGCCGCTGGCGGCGGTCGCGGCGCTGGCCGCGCTCACCGGCCGGGAGGCGGCCGCCGAGCTGGCCGCCGCCGACGCCGCGGCCGCGGCCGGGCCGGCGGGCGGCGGGCCGTCCGCGGTGGGCGGCGCCGTGCGGGCCGGCCCGCACGGGACGCTCGTCGCCGCGCCGCAGTCCGACCCGGCGCACGTCAGCGCGCCGATCAACCCGCTGCGGGCGCTCGCGCTCGCGCTGCTGTCGGCGGCGCTGACCGCCGTCCTCTTCCTGCTCGTCCTGCTGCTCGTCGCCGGCTGGGCGGTCTCGCCGCTGGCGGCGGCGGCGACGGTCACGATCCTGCCGCTCGCGGCGCTGGTCGGCGGCCGCGTCGAGGGGACGGCGATGCAGCGGGCGGTCGCCGGCTCGGTGCTCGTCGGCGCCGGCGTGCTGGCGCTGGCGTGGCTGCCGGACGCGAACGTCGCGTGGACGTTCGTGCCGCAGGCGCTCGCCGGGATCGGGATGGGGATGGCGCTTCCGGCCTTCGCCGGCGAGCTGATGCCGGAGCGCACGCCGCATGACGCCGCGTGGCTGCTGACGATCCGCCACGCCGGGATCGCGGTCGTGCTGATCGCGGTCGCGCCGCTGATCGCCTCCCAGCTCGACACGACGACGCAGCGGGCCCAGGAGCGCGGCGTGGCGCTCGTGCTCGACGCGAGGCTTCCGCCGCAGGACAAGCTCCAGCTCGCGCCGGCGCTCCTCTCCGGGGTCGACGCCGAGCAGCCGCGCGCCGGGCTGGAGGAAGCGCTGGCGGAGCATCGCGGCGACTTCGACGGCGAGGAGCGAGCGGTCTACGACCAGCTTGCCGAGCGCGCCGACGAGACGGTCGTGACGGCGGTCGGCGAGGCGTTCCGCTCGGCGTTCGTGATCGCGGGTGCGCTCGCGCTCGCCGCCGCCGGGCTGCTCGCCGTCGCCGGCGCCGCGGGGGCGATGGGCGCGATCGCGCTGCTGGCGCTCGTCGTCCCGGGCGCCTACGCCGGCCTCCACGCCGCGGTCGCCCCCGAACCGGTGACGATCGCGGACCCGTGCGAGGATCGCGCGCTGCCCAGCTCGGGCGGCATCACCGGCTTCCTGCAGGATCGCGCGCTCGAGCTGGTCGACGCGGGCGCCTGCCGGCTCGGGGTCAGCCGGGAGGAGCTGGTCCTCGGCCTCGCCTCCGAGCAGGGCGCCAAGCGGTTCGAGCAGCGCCACGGCGTCGACCCGCGCTCGGTCACGAGCCTGCTCGGCGGGCTGCTGAACCCGTGACGGCGCCGTGAAAGCGGGCGCGTATCCGCTCGGGACCGATTAATCTGTCGCAGATGCGCACGAAACCGATGCTCGTCGCGGCGGCAGCGGCGGCGGGAACGCTCCTCGCGCCATCCGCCGCGCTCGCCGCCAAGCCTCCGACCGCGAAGGCGCTCGAGCCGTTCGGGCTCACCGCCACGTGGCCGGTCAGGGGCGCGAAGGCCGAGGTCGCCGCCGGGGCCAAGCTGACGGTCTCGCTGCGGCGCGGCGCCCGAGCGCCGAAGGCCCGCCGCGCCTCCGCGCGTGTCACGCTGTTGCGGCTCGCCGGCGCCGGCGCTCCGGCGCGGACGGTCACCACGAGGCCCCTGAGGGGCGGGACCGGACGGGTCACCGTGAGGCTCCCGGCCGCCAAGGGCGTCAGCTACGCGCTGCGCCTGAAGGTTCGCGGCAAGCTGTTCGCCAGCCGGCTGAACGTGCCCGCGGCGCGGCCGGTGACGCCGGAGCCGTCGCCGGCCCCGCCGGCGCCCGATCCGGCGCCGGCGCCCGAACCGGCGCCGCCGTTCACGCCGGTCATCAAGCCGCCGGCCTGCCCGTCCGGAACGGCCGAGGTGACGCACCACCTGTGGAGCGACGTGATCGTCGAGACCTCGGCCGACCTGACGCTGCGCAACAGCGGAACGGGCTGCCTGCGCTACACGTGGAGCTTCACGATCGAGCGCAAGCAGGAGGACGGCAGCTGGACGGAGGTGCCGAGCGGCGTCGGCTTCCTCGCCGTCGTCAGACTGCTGCAGCCGGGCGAGACGGTCAGGTACGACTGGAAGGTGCCGGACGAAACGCCGCCCGGTCGCTACCGGCTCGTCCCCAATCGCTTCCATCCCGCCGACGACGGCGCGCCGATCGCCGCCGCGCCGCGGGAGTTCACCGTCACGCACTGACGACCGAGGAGCCGGGGGAGCCGGCGGCGACGCCGACTCCCCCGAGTAGTACGCTGCCGGGCCGCCCGTGAGCGTGTCCGTCCAACTCGGCCTGCTGCTCTCCCTCGCGACGGCGCTCGCGAGCGTCGTCGGCTTCCTCTACAAGCACCGCGGCGCCCAGCTAGCGCCGGAGGTCGACTGGAAGCGGCCGCTGCGCAGCACCTTCGTGCTGTTCCGCTCCGGCTGGTACACGCTCGGGGTCGTCGTCGCGCTCGGCGGCTGGTTCTTCCACGTCGGCGCGCTGGCGCTCGCGCCGATCTCGCTCGTGCAGTCGGTGATCGCCGGCGGCCTCGTGCTGCTGACCGTGATCGCCGACAAGCTGTTCGGCCATCGCGTGACGCGGCGCGAGTGGATCGGCGTCGCGCTGACCGCCGCCGGCCTCGCCTTCCTCGCGGCGACGATGGAGGGCGGCGCGAAGGAGGCTCACGGCGAGTATCAGACCGGGACGCTGCTGCTCTACGTCGGCCTGCTGTCGCTCGGCGGGACCGTCGCGGCGGTCGCGGCCGGCTGGGGCGGGGAGCTGGGCGGCCGCCTGTCGGTGACGCGGCGCGCGAGCGGCTACGCGCTGTCGGCCGGCCTGCTGTGGGCGGCCTCGGACGTCTCGATCAAGGCGGTCAGCGGCCATCTGGAGGACGACGGGCTGCTGCTGACCGTCCTCAACCCGCTGTCGCTGGTGATCCTGGTCGCCTCGCTCGCCGGGCTGCTGGTCTCGGCGAAGTCGCTCCAGCTCGGCGACGCCGTCCCCGTGATCGCCGTCACGAGTGCCGCCGCGAACCTCACGACGATCGCCTCCGGGCCGCTCGTCTTCGGCGAGCCGATGCCGTCCGACCCGTTCGCGCTCGCGCTGCGGCTGCTGGCCTTCGGGCTCGTGATCGCGGCCGCCGCGATGACGCCTCCGCCGGCGCCGGCCGACCCCGTCGCGCCGCCGCCCGAGCCCCCGGCGCCGCCGCTGGCCGGCGCCGATGCCGCAGCAGCGGCGGAGGCGCCTGCCCGGGGCTAGCATCCGGCTGGGGAACATTCGAGATGGCCCGCCGCCGACTCCAAGGCCTCGAGCGCGTGCTCGGGGTGAACGCGCTCTTCTCGACCGCCTACGGCAACGTCGGCTCGTCGATCTACTACGCCCTCGGCCTCGTCGCCTCGTTCGCGCTGGGCCTGACGCCGGTCGTCTTCGTGATCGCCGGCGTGATCTTCTTCCTGACCGCCTCGACCTACGCCGAGGCGACCGCGATGTACCCGGAGGCCGGCGGCTCCTCCAGCTTCGCCCGTCGCGCCTTCAACGAGTTCTGGTCGTTCTTCGCCGCCTGGGGCCAGATGCTCAACTACACGATCACGATCTCGATCTCGGCGTTCTTCGTGCCGCACTACATCGGGTCGCTGTTCTGGGAGCCCCTGCGCCACGCGCCCGGCGACATCATCGGCGGCATCGTCTGCGTCGCGCTGCTGGCGGCGCTGAACGTCTTCGGCGCCAAGGAGACGGCCGGCCTGAACATCACGCTCGCGGTCGTCGACTTCGCCACGCAGCTGCTGCTCGTCGGGCTCGGGCTGGTGCTGATCTTCTCGCCCGAGACGCTGATCGACAACGTGCAGTGGGGCGTCGCGCCGACGTGGTCGAACTTCATCGTCGCGATCCCGGTCGCGATGATCGCCTACACCGGCATCGAGACGATCTCGAACATGGCCGAGGAGGCGAAGGACGAGACGAGATCGATCCCGAAGGCGATCAACCGCGTCGTGATCGCCGTCTTCGCGATCTACGCGCTGCTGCCGGCCGTCGCCCTCTCGGCGCTGCCGGTCAGCTGCGAGGGCGGCGAGTGCAAGACGCTGCTCGGCCTGCCCGAGGACCAAGGCGGCTTCGCCGGCGACCCGGTGCTCGGGATCGTCGAGCACATGGACCTCGGCCCGCTCCAGCACGCCGGCGAGGTCTACGTCGGCCTGCTGGCGGCGACGATCCTCTTCCTCGCCACCAACGCCGGCATCATCGGCGTCTCGCGCCTGACCTACTCGATGGGCATCCACCGCCAGATGCCCGACAGGCTCCGCCAGCTGCACCCGCGGTTCCGCACGCCGTGGGTCGGGATCATCGTCTTCTCGGTGCTCGCCTGCCTGGCGATGATCCCCGGGCAGGCCGCCTTCCTCGGCAACCTCTACGCCTTCGGCGCGATGCTGTCGTTCACGATCGCGCACGCGGCGGTGGTGCGCCTGCGGCTCAAGCACCCCGACGCGAGACGGCCCTACCGGGGCCCGTTCAACCTCAGATGGCGCGGCCGCGACCTGCCGCTGTTCGCGATCGTCGGCGGGATCTGCACCGGCCTCGCGTGGGTGGTCGTGACGGTCCTCTACCTCGACGTCGCGATCACCGGCCTGTCGTGGCTGGCGATCGGCGTCGTCGTCTTCGTCGTCTTCCGCCGCCGCCAGGGGCTCGACCTGACGACGACGACCCGCGTCGCCGTCCCCAAGCCGGTGATCGACCACGAGGCCGAGTACGAGTCGGTGCTGGTCGCCTTCGACGAGCGTGAGTACGTCTCCGACGTGCTGCGCACCGCGATCAAGCTGGCGGCCCGCAGACATCGCGGCATCCACGTGCTCGTGACGATCACCGTGCCGCCGACCAGCCCGATCAGCGCCGCGATGCCCGAGCAGGAGCTGGCGGCGCAGGCGCTGATCGAGCAGGCGAAGGTCGAGGGCGGCCGGCGCGTCACCGGGCACTGGGAGAAGGTCCGGCCGGGCCAGGCCGGCCGCCGGATCGTCGACGAGGCGAAGGAGATCCAGGCGCGCGCGATCGTGATGCCGCTCCCGGTCCGCGCCGGCGGCGGGTCGATCTTCGGCCGCACGCTGGAGACGGTCCTGGCCGAGCGGCCCTGCCGCGTCATCATCGAGTCCGGTCGCGGCAGACGCCGCGAGGCGACCCGCAGAGCCGCGACGGAGGAGGTCGTCTGATGCCAGCGCCGAGAGAGATCCACGCGACGACGACCCGCCTGATGTCGGCGATCATGGTCGTGATCGGCGTCGCGCTGCTGGTGCGGACGCTCGCCGCCGGCGGCGGCCCGCTCGCGCTCGGCGTGCTGCTGGGGATCCTGTTCGTCGCCGCCGGGACCGGGCGGATCCTGCTGCTGCGCAGGAGCGGGCGCTGATGCGCCAGCCGCCCTCGCGCACGCTGAGCGCCCGCGCGCTGTTCGCGCTCGTCTACACGACCTCGGTCAGCTCGGTCTACTTCGCGCTGGGCGTCGTCGCCCACAGAGCGCTCGGCCTGACGCCGGTCGTCTTCCTCGTCGCCGGCCTCTTCTTCGCGCTCTCGTCGATGACCTACGTCGAGGGCGCGGCGCTCCACCGCGAGCGCGGCGGCTCGTCGGTCTTCGCCCGCTACGCCTTCAACGAGCTGGTCAGCTTCGTCGCCGGCTGGGCGATCCTGCTCGACTACGCGATCCTCGTCGCGGTCACCGCCTTCACGACGACCAACTACCTGGCGCAGTTCTGGTCGCCGCTGGGCACGGGGCTGCCGGAGGTCCTCGTCGCGATCGGCGTGATCGGCGCGGTCGCGGCCTGGAACGTGATCGGCCTGACGGTCCGCCAGCTGCAGCGCCAGATCGTGATCGCCGGCGCCGACCTCGTTGTGCAGCTGCTGGTGATCGTGCTCGGCCTGATCCTCGTCTTCGACCCGGGCGCGGCGCTCGACACGATCGAGCTCGGCTCGCAGCCGGCGTGGGACGACGTGATCTTCGCGCTGACGATCGCGACGATCGCCTTCACCGGCCTGGAGGCGGCGGCGAGCCTCGCCGGCGAGGCGACGGCGTCGCGGCGCGAGCTGAAGCGGCTGGCCGGCCCCGGCGTCGGCTCGATCGTGCTCGTCTACGTCGGGATCGCGGTCGTCGCCGTCAGCGCGCTGCCGGTCGGCGACGGCGCCTTCAGCAGAGAGGACATCGAGGCGCCCCTGCTCGGCGTCGCGGCCGCCTTCGACCCGGCGTGGCTCGCCGACGCGCTGCGGCCGATCGTCGCGCTCGCGGCCGTCACCGCGCTGGTCGCCGCCTGCAACGGCGCGATGCTCGGCACCTCGCGGCTCTCCTACGCGCTGGCGACCAACCGCCAGATCCCGGCCGCGCTCGGGCGCCTCCACCCGAGACGCGGCACGCCGTACGTGCTGATCGCGTGCGCCGCGGTCGTCGCCTCGGCGCTCGTGATCCCGGCCGACCTCGAGTTCCTCGTCGGCATCTACGCGGTCGGCGCGCTGCTCGCCTTCACGATCGCCCACCTGGCGATCGTCGTGCTGCGCTTCAGAGAGCCCGACCGCCCGCGCGCCTATCGGGTCCCGTTCAACGTCACCGTCAAGGGCCGCCCGGTGCCGCTGCCGGCGGTCGTCGGCGCGCTGCTGTCGGCGCTCGGCTGGATCAGCGTGCTCGTGCTCCACACCGGCGCGCGCTGGGTCGGCCTCGCGTGGCTGCTCGGCGGCGTCGCGCTGTACGTCGTCTACCGCCGGATCGACGGCAACCCGCTGCTGAAGCGCGTGATGGTGCCGGAGAGCGCGCTGATGCACGAGCCCGACGACGTCGAGTTCGGCTCGATCCTCGTGCCGGTCTTCGGCCAGCCGCTCGACGACGACATCGTCCAGACGGCCGGGCGGCTCGCCGGCACCGTGCGCGACGACCTCGACGAGGAGGGCGCGACGATCGAGGCGATCTGGGTCTTCGAGGTGCCGATGGCGCTGCCGATCGACGCCCGCCTGCCCGAGGCCCAGGTGAGACGCGCGCAGGAGGCGCTGCGGCGCGCGAAGGCGATCGGGGAGGAGTACGAGGGGGTCCAGGTCCAGACGGCGATGATACGAGCGCGCCGCGCCGGCCACGGGATCGTCAGCGAGGCGAAGCGGCGCGGGGTGGAGGCGATCGTGCTCGCCGCCGAGGAGCCCTCGCGCGTGCGCGGCGGGGCGCTGCTGGGCGGCTCCGGCGGCCCGCTCGAGAACTACGTCGGGGAGGCGACGAAGTACGTGCTGCGCAAGGCGACCTGCCGCGTGATCCTGACCGCGCCGGCCGCCGACACGACCGACCGCTGGGCGAGAAGGGCGGCGCCCGCGGCGCCCGCCGCGGAGGGCGGTTCGGCGGATCGGCCGGAGCAGCCCTCGCGCTAAGGTTCCGGCAATGCTGATCCTGATCGTCGGTGCGGGGCGCGTCGGCTCCGCCGTCGCCAAGCAGGCGCTGGAGGCCGGACACGACGTCTCGGTCCTCGACCAGGACCCGTTGTCGCACGAGCAGCTCGACAAGGACCTCGTCGACACCTGGGAGGACGCCGGCGGCCGCTTCACCGTCGGGACGGCGCTGGAGGTCGACGCGCTGGTCGAGGCCGGCATCGAGCACGCCGACGTCTTCATCGCCTCCACGCGCGGCGACAACACCAACCTTGTCGTCGCGCAGATCGCCCAGAAGCGCTTCCAGGTGCCGCGCGTCGTCGTGCGCGTCGCCGACCCGGCGCGCGCAGCCTGGTACGCCGAGCAGGGTCTGCAGACGATCTGCCCGACCCAGCACGCGATCGATCTCGTGAAGGAGGCGGCTCTTGCCCCGATGGCCTGAGCACGGACGCGACGAGCCGATGTACGTGATCATCGCGGGCGCCGGCAAGGTCGGCTGGAACCTCGCGCGCGAGCTGCTCGCCAAGCAGCACGAGGTGACGCTGATCGAGGACGACCGCCGTCGCTACCTGGTCGTCGAGCAGGAGCTGGAGCACGCCGTCCAGTACGGCGACGCGACCGAGCTGTGGGTGCTCGAGCGCGCCGGCATCCAGCGCGCCGACCTCGTGATCGCCGTCACCGGCGACGACGAGGACAACATGCTGATCTGCCAGGTCGCGAAGGAGAAGTACCTGACGCAGCGGATCGTCGCGCGCGTCAACAACCCGCGCAACCTGCAGCACTTCAGACTGCTCGGGATCCAGCCGGCCGTCTCGGCGACCGACCTGATCCTGCGCCTGATCGAGCACGAGGTGCCGCAGTACGGCCTCGTGCAGCTGCTCGCGCTCGAGGGGGAGCGGCTGGAGATCATCGAGCTCGAGGTCTCCGAGGGCGCACCGGCGGCCGGCCGCAAGGTCGGCGACGTGTCGCTGCCCGACGGAGCGCTGATCATCTCGGTGCTGCGCGACGGCGGCGGCTTCGTGCCGAAGTCCGACACCGTGATCGAGGCCGGCGATGAGGTGCTGCTGATCCTCGACCCGGGCCTCGAGTCGGCGATCACGCCCCAGTTCACGACGAGCGCGGCGGCGGCGTGATGGCCGACCGGCACGTCGACCACCTGCTGATCGGCGGCGGGCTCGCCTCCGCCAACTGCGCCCGCTGGCTGCGCGAGGAGGGCGCCGACGGCGAGATCCTGCTCGTCGGGCGCGAGTCCGACCCGCCGTACAACCGCCCGCCGCTGTCGAAGGGCTACATGCAGGGCAGGGAGTCGCGCGACGAGGCCTACTTCCGCCCGGACGAGTGGTGGAGGCTGCAGCGGATCGACCTGCGCACGCGCACGAGCGTGATGAAGCTCGACACGGCCGCGAAGGAGGCGACGCTGTCGACGAAGGAGGTCGTCTCCTTCGACACGGCGCTGGTCGCGACCGGCGCGATGGTCAGACGGATCCCGGCCGACGGCAGCGAGCTCGACGGGATCCACTACCTGCGCGCCTTCGGCAACTCCGACGCGATCAGAGCCGACGCGGCCGGCAGACGGGTCGTCCTGATCGGCGGCTCCTACATTGGCTGCGAGGTCGCCGCGTCGCTGACGGCGATCGGCGCCCAGGCGACGATCGTGATGCTGGAGGAGTTCACGCTCGAGCGCGGCTTCGGCAAGCAGGCCGGCCGCTGGCTCCAGCAGCGGCTGGAGGAGCACGGCGTGCGCGTGATCGCCCAGGACAGGCTGGCCCGCTTCGAGGGCTCCGGCGGGCGCGTCACCGCGGTCGTGACCGAGGGCGGCGAGTCGATCCCCGCCGACGCGGTCGTGATCGGCGCCGGCGTGATGCCCGACGTGATGCTCGCCCGCGCGGCGAGACTGGAGCTCGACGACGAGCGCGGCGGGATCCTCTGCGACAGCCGCCTGAGAACCTCGGCCGACGGGATCTACGCCGCCGGCGACGTCGCCTCCTACGACAGCGTCGTCCACGGCCGGCGGATCCGCGTCGAGCACTGGGACGTCGCCTTCAACCAGGGCCGGACGGCCGCGCTGAACATGCTCGGCCGCGACGTGCCGCACGACGTCGTCCCGTACTTCTTCTCCGATCTCGCCGACTGGGCGTCGCTGGAGTACGTCGGCCCGGCGGCGTCGTGGGATCGCGAGATCGTGCGCGGCTCCTTCGACGAGGGAGCCTTCAGCGTCTGGTACCTCGACGGCGCCCGCGTCGCCGGCGCGCTGTCGATCGGCCGCTCCGACGACCTCGAGGAGGCGCGTCGGCTGATCGCAGCGCGGGTCGAGCTGGACGACGGGGAGCAGGCGAGGCTCGGCGATGCGGCGACGGAGCTCGCCGCGATCGGCGCGCGGTAGCGCGAGCCGCCGGGGCTGGGAGGTCGGAGATCGCCTTCGCCGCAGCCACCGGAGCGCCGCCCACCGCCCGCCGATGACGCCCGCCGAGGAGACGCGCGAGCGGATCGCGACCCTGGCGGTGACGCTGCGCGCCTTCACGCACGCGGCCGGCGCCGAGGCGGCGATCCTCCTGCTCGACCGCGGCGACGGCGGCCAGCCGTTCGTCGTCGACTGTCCGCAGGAGGGGTTCGTGACGCTGGCCGAGGGCGAGCAGCTGGTCGAGCTCGACCCCGCGCGCCTGGCGGCCGAACCGCTGCCGGTCCCGTCCGTTCGCCCGCTCGGCCCGTTCGCCATCGCCGCCCTGCGCGCCGAGCTGACCGCGATCGCCGACGACGGACGGAGCGACCCCGACCTCCCGGCGGTCGCCGCAGACCCGGTCGTCGTGCCGGGCGCGGCCGCAGGCACAGGGGTCGGGGGCGGGGCGGGCGAGGCGCGGATCGCGCCGCTCGCACGGGCGCTGCGCGAGCTGACGGCCGGCTTCCCGGGGCGCAGCGTCCTCAGCGCGATCTTCGTCACGAACGACCCCGAACGGCCGCTCCAGCTGACCGCCCGCGCCGGCGACGCGATGATCGCCTCGCTCGGCGAAGAGCAGTTCGAGCTCCCCGCTCGCTGGCCGCGCTGACGGCCCCCGCGGGGCGGCTTTGGCACAATGGGGGTCGCGCGGCGCGTCTGGCGCGAAGCGTCTATCCTGATGCGTCGCAGCCGTTGCGGGATCGTCTAATGGCAAGACACTCGGCTCTGGACCGAGTAATCGGGGTTCGAATCCCTGTCCCGCAGCTCTCGCGAAAGCCCCGCTCAGGAGGCTGTCGCGCAAAGTGCGCGGCGGCCTCGGGCGGGGCTTTCTATTTGTGAGGTTCTCGTGGTCGGCGGCGGGGCCAGCGGGCCAGGACAAGT
>NZ_JACHNU010000006.1 GCF_014199525.1 Conexibacter arvalis
TGTCCTGGCCCGCTGGCCCCGCCGCCGACCACGAGAACCTCACAAATAGAAAGCCCCGCCCGAGGCCGCCGCGCACTTTGCGCGACAGCCTCGTTTGCGGGGCTTTCTCGCAGTACCGCTACGGGGATTCGAACCCCGGTTTCCGCCGTGAGAGGGCGGCGTCCTAGTCCCCTAGACGATAGCGGCAGGACTGGTGCGCTCCGCATGAGCAGCGCGCGGAGAGGAGGGTAGCAAAGGCGTGCGCGCGCGGGATGTGCGGCCCGTCACGGAAGCGGCTGGGACGTGCGGCGGGGTGCGGGAGGCGACCGCGACGCCGTCTCGGAGCGAGAACGTGTATCTTCGCCTGGCTGGTCCCGTGCGGCTGTGGCGGAATCGGTAGACGCGCAGGCTTCAGGTGCCTGTGAGCTTCGGCTCGTGGAGGTTCAAGTCCTCTCAGCCGCATCGTGGAAGGCCCGCTCCTTGGAGCGGGCCTTCGTCGTTCTCGGGCCGGCGCGGCCCGCCGGTCCGGCGGTGGGCCTCCCTCCGCTCAGCGCAGCGTCACGGTGACGCGGCCGCGCGGTGGCGTGGCGGTGATCGCGCGGAGGGTCACCGTGCGGCGGCCGGCGCGGAGGGTGCCGCGCGCGATCGTGCGGGCACCGGCGGCGACGCGGACGCGGGTCGCGCGGGTCGCGGGCTTGGCCGACGTCACCTTGCAGGTGGTGCGGATCCGCTGCTTGCGTCTGCGGCCTCTCCCGGTCGGCTTCAGCGGCTTCGACGTGCAGGTCACGCGCGGCAGCCCGGCGCTCGCGCCGGCCGCGCCCGTCTCGCCATCTCTGCCGGCCGGCCCAACCGGCCCGACCGGCCCGACCGGCCCAACAGGCCCCGCAGGCCCCGCCGCCCCGTCGGCCCCGTCCGCCCCCGGCGTTCCGGCCGGCGCCGCGACGCCGGCGCCGGCGAGGGGGATCTCCACCGGACCGGCGGCGTCGTTGGCGTCGAGCGTCAGCGTCGCGGTCGCGGCGCCCGCAGCGGCCGGTCGGAAGCGCAGGCCGATGCGGCAGCTGCGGCCCGGCGCCACCGCTCTGCCGTCGCAGGTGTCAACCTCGACCGCGAAGCGCGAGGCGTCGGGCCCCGAGACGGTCGACCGCTCGACCCACAGCGGCTCGCGGCCGGTGTTCTCGACCGGCACCCAGGTCAGCGGGCTGCGCAGGCCCGCGACGACGTCGCCGAAGTCGGCCGGCGGAGCGTCGGCGCTCGTCGCCGGCGTGTACAGGAACAGGTCGGGGAAGGCGTCGCCGCAGTCGCAGCCTCCGATCACGGCGACTCTGCCGTCGCGCAGCAGCACCTGCGCGTAGTTGGCGAGCTCGCGCGGCATCGGCTCCACCTCACGCCACCCCTCAGCACCCTCCGCGCCGGCTCCCAGCAGCTCGCTCTCCGACCAGAAGCCGGTCGCGAGCACGTCGCCGCTGCTCAGCACGGTCGCCGCATGCGACGCCCGCTCGTAGCCCATCGCCGGCGCCGGCTTCCACCGCCCGCCGGCCACGTCGAACCACTCGCTCGTGCCGGTCACGGCCGACCACCCGTCGATCGAGCCGCCGACCGCGAGCAGCCTCCCCGGCAGCGCGACCAGCGGGAAGGCGGCGCGCGGCGTCGCCATCGGCGGCAGCGGCTCGAAGCCGTCCTCAACCGGGTCGTAGCGCTCGGCGCTCGCGGTCGCGACGTGGCCGCTCGCGCGGCCGCCGGCGATCAGCACGCTGCCGTCGGGCAGCAGCGCCGCGCCGGCCTCGGCACGGCGGCTGGCCATCGCCTCGGAGACCGGCGTCCACGCGTCGGCCTGCGGGTCGTAGAGCTCGGCGGTGTCGAGCGGGGCGGTCGAGGGCGCGAGACCGCCGACGACCAGCACGCGCCCGTCCTCCAGCAGGACGGCCGTGTGGTTCTGCCGACCCGTCCCCATCGGGGCCGCGTCGCTCCAGCCGTCGGTCGCAGGATCGTAGATCTCCGCCGTCGCCAACGAGGCGCTGTCGGCGCCGCCGCCGGCGACCAGCACGCGGCCGTCGCGCAGCAGCGTCGCGCTGTGGCCGCGGCGCGCCGCTCTCATCGCGCCGGCCGGCCGCCACGTCCCGGTCGCGGGATCCCACCGTTCGGCCGTGGCGATCGCCGGCCACGGGCTCGCGCCGCGCTGCCCGCCGACGGCGAGCACCGTGCCGTCCCGCAGGGCGGTCGCGGTCAGGGCGTTGCGTTCGATCGACATCGGCGAGCCGGTCGACCATCCCGCCGCCGCCTGCGCGTTCGCGGGCGTCAGCGCGACCAGCAGGAGGGCCGTCACCGCTCCCGCGACCGCTCTCGTCCACGTCGATCTCATCCGGCTTCTCCTTCGCTTGGGGACAGGTCCACCCCGTCCTTTCGGCGGCAGCGCCGGAGGCCTGAGAAAGAGTGCGGTCGGGCGGCGAAAACCTCTCGGTCCCGCCGGCCGGACGCGGCGGCCGGCGCCCGCTCAGCGACCGTCGCGCAGCGCCGCGGCCAATCTGGCGCGCGAGTCGATCCCGAGCTTGCGGTAGCTGCGCGTCAGGTGCAGCTCGACGGTCCGCACGGCGAGGAACTCGCGCTCGGCGATCGCGCGGTTGGAGAGCCCCTCTGCAGCCAGCCCGGCGATCCGCCGCTCGCTCGGCGTCAGCGCCCCGACGCCGCTCGACCGCAGGCGCCGCGGCCGCGCCCCGGCTCTCACCAGCGCCGCCCGCAGCGAGTGGACCAGCGGCGCCGCGCCGCAGGCCGCCGCCCCGTCGAGCGCCGCGCGCAGCAGCTCGCGCGCGACCGCGAGGTCGCCCTCGCCGCCGACCGCCGCCCGCTCGGCGCCGAGCGCCTCCAGCGCACGCACCCGTTCCAACCGCGCCTCCGACCGCTCCCCCAGCGCGACCGCCTCCTCCAGCAGCTCCCGCCGCCGCGCCCCGTCGTCGCTCAGCGCGGCGACGGTCCGCAGCGCCATGCTGAGGTTGCGCGGCCCGCCCCACGCACGCGCGATCTCCAGCTCCTCGTGCGCCAGCCGCCGCGCCTCGGCGCCGTCGCCCTCGACCGCCGCCAGCCGCGCCAGCCCCGCCCGCCAGGTCGCCGAGCCGGGATTGCGCAAGCCGAGCAGCTCATGGCGCTCGCGGCATGCCTCCAGCGCTCGTCTCGCGGCCGGCAGGTCTCCGGCGAGCGCGTGCAGCCGCCCCTCGCTCGCCAGCAGCGGCCCGTACAGCGTCGTCTCCCCCATCGGCTCCGGCTCGTGCCAGCGCGCGAAGGCGTCGCGGGCCTCTGCGACCGCTCCGCGCGCGACGCGGCACTCGATCAGCACCGACAGCGCGACCGCGCTGCCGAGGCCGCGGCCGCTGCGCGACGACAGCCGCACCGCCAGCGTCGCGTCCTCCTCGGCCGCCGCCAGCGCCCCGCGGCGGTAGCCGGCCCACGAGCGCCAGCAGGCCGCCAGCGCCAGCCCGCTGACCGAACCGCGCCGCCGCGCCTCCTCCATCGCCGCCGTCAGATGGTTCTCCGCCGAGGCGAGCCGGTCGGCCATCGTCAGCGCCGCCGCGGCGCTGTGGATCAGCGGCGCGTCGGCGGTCGCGACCGCGAGCGTCGCGCCGCCGGCGAGCGCGCGCTCGGCCAGCTCGGCCGTCTCCTCGGCGCTGCGCGCGACCGCCATCGCCCAATGCCAGACGATTCCTGCCAGCACCAGCCGCTCGCCGACCGTCGCCCCGGCCGTGACCTGCGCGAGCAGCGCCTCGGCCCGGGGCGGCACCAGCCGCGCCCGCTCGAGGCTGGTGTTGCCGGCCGTCAGCGCTTCGGCCTCCAGCCGCAGCAGCAGCTCCGAGTCGCCGAGGCCGCGCGCCGCCCGCACGCCGCGGTCGAGCGTCGCCAGCGCCGGGATCGGCCGCTCCGCCAGCACCAGCACGCGCCCCAGCTCCAGCGCGGCGACGGCACGCGCCGCGTCGTCGGGCGCAGCGTCGAGCGCGGCGGTCAGGTCCTCCTCCGCGCCCGGCCCCAGCTGCGCCGCCGCCGCCCGTCCCAGCTCCAGCAGCAGCCGCGGCCGCAGCTCGGCCGACGCCGGCTCGGCCAGCGCCCGCCGCAGGTGGCGGGCGGCGACCTCGGGCGCGCCGCTGCGCAGCGCGCGGCCGGCCGCCGAGCGCAGCGTCGCGACCGCCCACGGGTCGCCGCTCGGCTCGGCCGCGTCGAGGTGGAGCGCGACGATCCCGGACTCGGCCCCGCGCGCGTGCAGCAGCCGCGCGGCGCGGCCGTGGAGGTGGGCCCGCTCGCCGGCCGGCAGCTGCGCCGCGATCGACGCGCGCACGAGCGGGTGGACGAAGCGGAGGCGGGGACCGGCGTCGAGCAGGCCCGCGGCCGCCAGCGCGTCCGCGTTCGCGCGCGCGGAGGAGAGGTCGGCGCCGGCCAGCTCGGCGACGACGTCGAGCGGCGCGTCGTCGCCGAGCAGCGCCAGCGCCCGCACCAGCCCCTCGGCCGACTGCGGCAGCCGCCGCACGCGCGCGAGCACCGAGCGCGAGACGTCGCGCGCGTCGGCCGCCTCGACCGCGGCGACGGTCGCGCCGCCGTCGCGCAGCGTCGTCAGCAGCTCGCGCAACAGGAACGGGTTGCCGCCGGTGACGCGATGGCAGGCGGCGCAGAGCTCCTCGTCGGCGACGTCGAGCCGCTCGCGCACCGCCTCGGCGACCGCCGCGGCGCTGAGCGCCGCCGGAGCGATCCGCACCGCGCCGGGAACCGCGCCCAGCGCCGTCGCCGGCGGGACGGTCGCGCCGGGCTCGGCTGGCCGGGCGGCGACCAACACGAGCAGCGGCTGGTCCTCGACGCGGCCCGCCAGGTAGTGGAGCCAGCGCAGCGACGGCCCGTCGGCCCAGTGGGCGTCGTCGACGACCAGCACGAGCGGCCGCCGGGCGGCGAGCGTCGCGCACAGCCAGTGGAGCGCGTGCAGCAGCTCCGGCAGCGGGTCGGAGCCGGCGACGCCCTCCTCTGCCCCGTCCAGCAGCCGCACCGCCCGCGCCGCGTGGCCGTCGAGCAGCGCCGTGCGGGCCTCCTCGCCGAGCCCGGCGACCCGCGCCTCCAGCAGCTGGCGCACGACTCCGAACGGCAGCTCCTGCTCCAGCTCCGCCCCACGCGCCGACAGCAGGTCGAGGCCCAGCTCGCGCGCCCGACACCGCGCGGCGTCGAGCAGCCGCGTCTTGCCGATCCCAGCCGGCCCCTCGACCAGCAGCAGCGATCCCTCGCCGGCCCGCGCCGCCGCCAGCGCGGCGGCGATCGCGCGCAGCTCCTCGCCGCGCTCGCGGAGGCGGCCGGGAGCGGCCGCGGCCGGTCTGCGTCGAACCCCGATCTGCGACATCGCCGCCGCATCGTAGAGCGCGAAGCGGGCACGTCAGCGCTCCGTCGACCTGTCGGGTTATCCCCAGCCCCGGACGCCCGCTCGCGCCATGGCGCCGGCCGGCCCCGCCCCCGATCCTTGCACTACGCCGCGCCCCCTGGACCGCGAGGATCGCATGACCGACACGACGCACGATAATCCGACGATGGCGATGGAGCCGACGATGACGCTGCGACCGCTCGGCTGGCGGCGGCTCCCCGAGTGGGGGCGCGACTTCGCCTTCCACAGCGTCGGCTTCGTCACCAGCATCGTCGGCTTCTGCGTCTGGGTGACCGCCGTCTCGGTGACGCTGTCGCTGCTGGTCTTCGTGATCGGCTTCGCGGTCGCGCTCGGCTCCTTCTACGCCTTCCGCTGGTTCGCGCGGTTGGAGCGCCACCGCGCGGCGCTCGTGCTCGGCGAGCCGATCCCGGAGCGCTACCACGCGGTCCCGAGAGGCTCGGGCTGGTTTCACCGCCTCAAGCTGATGGCGAAGGACCCGGCGACGTGGAAGGACTTCACCTGGACGCTGCTGTGCGGGACGCTCGGCTTCGCGCTGTCGCTGGTGGCGCTGATGCTGTGGGGCCTCGTCGTCGGGATGGTCACGCTGCCGCTCTGGTTCTGGGCGCTGCCCGAGTCGGCCAACGTCGGGATCTACGAGGTCGACAACCTGCCGCTGGCGCTGCTGACGGCGGCGATCGGCGTCGTGCTGCTGCCCGTCTGCGGCTGGGTCGTGCGCGCGCTGACGATCGCCGAGCTGGCGTTGATGCGGCCGCTGCTGCGCGCCAGCCGCGAGCAGGCACTGGCCGAGCGGGTCGAGGTGCTGACGACGACGCGCGCCGGCGCCGTCGACGCCCAGGCGGCGGAGCTGCAGCGGATCGAGCGCGACCTCCATGACGGCGCGCAGGCGCGGCTGGTCGCGCTCGCGATGAACCTCGGGATGGCGGAGGACAAGTTCGACAGCGACCCCGAGACGGCGCGCGAGCTGCTGGCCGAGGCGCGCGGCGAGGCGAAGACGGCGCTGACCGAGCTGCGCGACCTCGCGCGCGGGATCCACCCGCCGATCCTCAGCGACCGCGGCCTGGAGGCGGCCGTGACCGCGCTCGCCGCCCGCAGCCCGCTGGCGGTGACGATCGAGGCCGACGTGCCCGAGCGGATGCCGCCGTCGATCGAGGCGGCCGCCTACTTCGTCGTCGCCGAGGCGCTCGCCAACGCGACGAAGCACAGCCGCGCGCTGCGGGTGCTGGTCCGCCTCCAGCTGGTCGACGCGCGACTGGTCGTCGAGGTCGCCGACGACGGCGTCGGCGGCGCCGATCCGGCCGGCAGCGGGCTGGTCGGGCTGAGACGCCGGATCGAGGCGCTCGACGGCGAGCTGCACGTGATGAGCCCGCGGTCGTCCGGCACGACGCTGCACGCCGAGGTACCGTGCGGGTCGTGACCCGCGCCCGCCGCCCCACCCCCGCCCGATGCGCGTCGTGATCGCCGAGGACCTCGCGCTGCTGCGCGACGGCATGATCCGGCTGCTGCGCGACAACGGCCACGAGGTCGTCGCCGCCGTCGAGGACGGCGACGCGCTCGTGCGCGCCGTCCACGGCCACAAGCCCGACATCGCCGTCTGCGACGTGCGGCTGCCGCCGACCTTCCGCGACGAGGGCGTGCGCGCGGCGCTGGAGGCGCGCAGACGGGTCCCGGGCACGGCGATCCTGATCGTCTCCCAGTACGTCGAGGAGACCTACGCGACCGAGCTGCTCGCCGACGGTCAGGGCGGCGTCGGCTACCTGCTGAAGGACCGCATCGCCGACGTGCGCGAGTTCGTCGACGCGGTCGAGCGGGTGGCCGGCGGCGGCACGGCGATGGACCCGGAGGTCGTCGCCCAGCTCGTCACCCGCCGCACCGGAGGTGGGCCGCTGGAGGACCTGACGCCGCGCGAGTCCGAGGTGCTGAAGCTGATGGCAGAGGGCCGCTCCAACGGCGCGATCGCCGCCTCCCTCGTCGTCACCGAGGGCGCCGTCGAGAAGCACATCTCGAACATCTTCGGGAAGCTCTCGCTGCCGCCCTCCGACACCGACCACCGCCGCGTGCTGGCGGTGCTCGCCTACCTGCAGGGGTCCGGCGAGCCGGCGTAGCGCCGGCCTGCGGCCCCGCCTCACCCGGGCAGCAGCCGCTCCGCCATCAGCTCCAGCGCGTGGTCGTCCTCGTGCAGGTGGTGCTGGAGCATCACGTGCGTGACGCCGGCGGCGCTGTACTCGGCGACCCGCTCGGCGATCTCGTCGGGCGTGCCGACCAGCCAGCTCTCGCGCAGCTGCGCCAGCGCCTCCTCCACCTCCTCCTCGCCGCGGCCGAGCCAGTCGAGGATCGCCTCCGCGCGACGCAGCAGCTGCGCCTCGTCGCGGCCGACGACGAAGCCGGTCATCAGCGACATCGGCAGGTCGGCGGGGTCGCGGCCGGCGGCGACGCAGGCGTCGTCGAGCGCCGCGCGGATCGCCGCGCACTGCGCCGGCGACTGGTGGACGGTGTTGTACTCGTCGGCGAAGCGGGCGGCGAGCGCGAGGCCGCGCGCTTGCCGCGGCCGCCGACGCGCAGCAGCGGGCGCGGGTCCTGGAGCGCCGTCGGGAGCGCGTCGAGCTGCTCGATCGCGTAGTGGGCGCCGTGGAAGGAGAACGGCTTGCCGGCCCAGCTGCGCGTGATGATCTCCAGCTGCTCCTCGAGCACGTCGAACCGCTCTCCGACGGGCAGGAACGGGAAGCCGTAGCGGAGGTGCTCCTCCTCCAGCCAGCCGGCGCCGAGGCCGAGCTCGGCGCGGCCTCTGGAGACGTGGTCGGCCGTCACGACCAGCTTCGCGAGGATCGACGGGTGGCGGAAGGACGCCGGCGAGACGACCGTGCCGAGGCGGATCCGCTCGGTGATCGGCCCGAGCGCGCAGATCGTCCCCCACGCGTCGAGCGCCCCGCGCTCCTCGCGGCCGACGACGGAGAGGTAGTGGTCGGAGCGGTAGAGGCCGGTGTAGCCGAGCCGCTGGGCCGTCTCGGCCAGCGCCCGCCAGTTGGGCCAGGTGACGTCCTCCTGGCCTTCGACCATCACGGAGAGCAGCATGCGGGCAACCTACCCGCGCCAACGTGGTTTGGAGCGGCCCCGCAGCGGCGAGCGAAGGAGCGGTATCCCACCTCGACGCTGGAGGCGACGCGATGAAGTTCGGCATGACGCTCGTGCGGCTGCTGCTCGGCGGGCTGATGATCGGCCACGGCACGCAGAAGCTGTTCGGCTGGTTCGGCGGCCACGGACCCAAGGGCACCGGCCAGTTCCTGGAGTCGCTCGGGCTGAGACCGGGAAGACGGAACGCGCTGGCGGCCGGCGCCGCCGAGGCGGGCGGCGGCGCGCTGATCGCCCTCGGGCTGATGACGCCGCTCGGCGGCGCCGCGGTGACCGGGGCGATGGCGACCGCGATCATCACCGTCCACGGGCCGAGAGGGCCGTGGGTGACCGAAGGGGGCTGGGAGTACAACGCGGTGATCATCGGCACCGCGGCGGCGATCACCGACGCCGGCCCGGGCCCGCTGTCGCTCGACGCCGGCCGCGGCCGCGAGCGGTGGGGCAGCGGCTGGGCGCTGGCGCAGCTCGTCGCCGGCCTCGCGGGCGCGGCGGCGATCATGGCGATGGCGAGAGCCGAGGGCGAGCAGGTCGACGAGCCGGGCTCGACGCCCGGCGAGCCCGCGGCCGACGCCGGCCAGGCCGCCGCCCAGCCCGACCCGACGACGCCCGCGGCCTGAGCGCGCGAGGGGCCGCATGAGGTCCGCCGCGGCGGGCGACCTCCGCCCGCCGCAGCGCAGCGCATGCCGCTGGCCCGCGCCCAGATCGTTGGTGCATCTTCGGAACGGTGCTACGTTGAGTTCGAAGCAAATCGAACCAAGGAGGGACGTTCATGGCCGCACGCACCGTCACGGAGATCCCCCGCCGCGGCAGCGACCGACGCGAGCGGGCCGCGCTCGGCGTCATCGCCACGTACCTGCACGAGCTGACCGAACACGGCCGGCCGCGTGACGACGACGCCGAGACGACGGTCGCCGCCGCCGAGCGCGACGACGAGCTGGCCGACTGTCAGCTCGCGCTGTAGGCGCGCGGCCGCAGCAGCTCCGCCTCGGCGCGGAAGCGGGCGGCCTCGCGCTCGGCGCGCGCGTCGTCCCAGCCAAGGTGGCGGACGGCGATCTCGGCGGCGGCGTCGACCGCGGACAGGCCGGCGTCGGCGCCGAAGCCGACCATCGTCCGCCGCGCGAGCACGTCGGCGAGCGTCTCCGCCAGCTCGGTCTGGAGCGTGAAGGCGATCTCGGCGCCGATCGCGCCGGTCTCCGCGTCGAACGGCTCGCGCAGCGCCGGGCGGCCGTTGGCGTGGTCGACGACCTCCGCCGCGCGTGTGCCGTAGATCCGCAGCAGCCGGTCGGCGGTCGCGCGCGGCAGGCCGCTGGTCGCGTGGAAGCGGTCGCGGAACAGCTCGAATCTGTACGCCGTCCCGCCCGGCAGCGGGATCTGGTGGGTGCGGCACTTGCCGGCCTTGCGATCGAGCTTCTTGACGACCGCGTCGACGACCTCCTCGGCCAGCTGGCGGTAGGTCGTGATCTTGCCGCCGACGATCGACAGCAGCCCCTCGACCCCCGGCGCGTGATCGTGGATCACGTGGCTGCGGGTGATCGACGCCTCGTCGCCCTCCGGCGCCGCCGGCAGCGGCCGCACGCCCGCGTAGGTGTAGAGCACCTTCTCGGGTGACAGCCCCGCCTCGGGGAAGAGCTTGTTCGTCTCCGAGACGAGGTAGGCGACCTCCTCGTCGGTCGCCTCGACGCGGTCGAGGTCGCCTTCGAAGCGCGTGTCGGTCGTGCCGATCAGGTAGAGGCCGTTCCACGGCACGACGAAGTACGGCCGCCCGTCCTCGACCGCCTCGGCGTAGACCGCCTCCTTCGGCGCCCCCGGGAACGGCTCCACGACGAGGTGCGATCCCTTCGTGCCGCCGATCATCCGCTGGCCGGCCGGCTCGATCGGCCCGAGCACGCGGTCGACCCACGGCCCGGCGGCGTTGACGATCACGGCGCCGTGGGCGACGTGGTCGACCTCGTGCAGCTCGTCGTGGAGCGCGACGCCGCTGACGCGCCCGCCCTGACCGCGCTGCAGCTCGGTCACGCGCATGTACGGCAGCACGACCGCGCCGAGCCGGCGGGCGTCGAGCGCGTTCTCCAGCGACAGCCGCTCCGGGTACTCGGCCTGCGCGTCGTAGTAGGCGGCGGCGCCGCGCAGTCTCTCGCGGCGCAGGCCCGGCTCGCGCTGCAGCGCCTCGGCGCGGTTGAGCATCCGGTGGCGCGACATCGACTTGTCGAGCGACAGCGCGTCGTAGGCCATCATGCCCATGCGGATCAGCTTCGTGCCGCGTCTGTGCTCCTCGTAGACGGGCAGCAGGAACGACAGCGGGTGGACGAGGTGGGGCGCGATGTGCAGCAGCACCTCGCGCTCGCGCAGCGACTCGCGCACGAGCGGCAGCTCGCGGTGCTCCAGGTAGCGCAGGCCGCCGTGGACCAGCCGCGTCGAGCGGCTGGTCGTGCCGGCCCCGATGTCGTGCTTGTCGACCAGCAGCACCGACAACCCGCGCAGCGAGGCGTCGCGGGCGATCCCGGCGCCGTTGATCCCCGCTCCGATCACGATCACGTCGAACGGCCGCTCCAGCGCCGACTGCGGCAGTGGGTTGCGCATGGTGTGAACGTTACTCACCGGGCTTTCGTCGTTCGCGGTTCGGGGTACGCCGAAGTCATGTCCGCCACACAGCCAGCGCCCAAGCCTGGCGGGACTTCGCTGTTCGGCCCCGATGCAGCTTGGCGGCGCTCAACACTCGGGGATGCACTCGGCGAGTTCGCCGGGACGTTCATCCTCATCATGTTCGGTGTCGGCTCCGTCGCGATGGCGGTGGCCGCACTCCCGGAGTCAGGCCGCGGCACGTTCGACACCGCGAGCTGGCTCATCATCGCCTTCGGATGGGGGCTCGGCGTCACCTTCGGCGTGTACGCGGCCGGTGGCATCACCGGCGCCCACATCAACCCGGCTGTAACCCTCGCGCTCGCGACCTGGCGCGGCTTCCCATGGAGGAAGGTGCCGTCCTACATCGTGGCGCAGGTCGCCGGCGCGTTCGTCGCGGCGATACTCCTCTACCAGGTGTACGGCGCCTCGATCGATTCGCTCGAACGGGCGAGAGACATCACCCGCGGCACGCCGGACTCGCTCACGACCTACTCGATCTTCGCGACCTTCCCGGCCGCCTACTTCGGCAACTGGTGGGGCCCGTTCCTCGACGAGGTCGTCGGCACAGCGATCCTCGTGTTCGCGATCTTCTCGCTGATCGACAACATGAACCAGCCGCCGAAGTCGAACCTCGCGCCGCTGATCGTCGGCTTCATCGTCGTCGCGATCGGCCTCTCGTTCGGCGCGAACTCCGGGTACGCGATCAACCCGGCGCGTGACCTCGGACCGCGGCTGGTCACGTGGATCTACGGCTGGAAGGAGATCGCCGTCCCAGGCGACTACGGCAATGTCAACAGCTACATGTGGATCCCGATCGTCGGTCCCTTCGTCGGCGGGGTGATCGGCGGTGTGCTCTACGACTTCTTCCTCGGCAACGTGCTGAAGGCGCGCGGCGTCCAGCCCGATGTCGGCGTGGAGGAGGAGGGTGTGACCGAGGTCGAGGTCGACGAGCGCGGCGCGCGCGCCGGCTACGCCGGCGACATCCCGCCCGGCCGCACCGTCCGCGACCGCGATGTCGGCAGCGACGTCCCGCCGCCACGGGGCGCGCCATGAAGAAGCTGATCAACGACCCCGAGGAGGTCGTCAGAGAGGCGTTGGAGGGGGTCGCCGCCGCGTACGGCGACCGCCTCCGCGTCAACTTCGACCCCAACTACGTCGTGCGCGCCGACTCCCCCGTGCAGGGGAAGGTCGGCGTGCTCTCCGGCGGCGGCTCCGGGCACGAGCCGATGCACGGCGGCTTCGTCGGCCCCGGCATGCTCGACGCCGCCTGCCCGGGGGCGGTCTTCACCTCCCCCACGCCCGACCAGATGCTCGCCGCGACGCAGGCGATCGACGGCGGCGCGGGCGTCCTGCACATCGTCAAGAACTACACCGGCGACGTGATGAACTTCGAGTCCGCCGCGGAGCTGGCGATCGCGGAGGGCGCCGAGGTCGAGTCGGTCCTGATCGACGACGACGTCGCCGTGCAGGACTCGACCTACACCGCCGGCCGCCGCGGCGTCGGCGCGACCGTGCTGGCCGAGAAGATCGCCGGGGCGGCCGCCGAGGCCGGGCGGCCGCTCGGGGAGGTGGCCGGGCTCGCCCGGCGCGTGAACGAGCAGGCCCGCTCGATGGGGATGGCGCTGACCTCGTGCGTCGTCCCGCACGTCGGCAGAGCGACCTTCGAGCTGGCCGAGGACGAGATGGAGATCGGCATCGGCATCCACGGCGAGCCGGGACGCCAGCGGGTCAGACTGGCGCCGGCCGACGCGATCGTCGACCTCCTGCTCGACCCGATCCTGACCGACCTCCCGTTCGAGAGCGGCGACCGCGTGCTCGCGTTCGTCAACGGCATGGGCGGGACGCCGCAGATCGAGCTGGAGATCGCCTTCCGGCGGGTTTCGCAGGTGCTCGGCGATCGGGGGATCACGATCGAGCGCAACCTGATCGGCAGCTACATCACGTCGCTGGAGATGGCCGGCGCCTCGATCACCCTGCTGAAGCTCGACGACGAGCTCGTCTCGCTGTGGGATGCGCCGGTCGACACCCCCGGTCTGCGCTGGGGAGCGTGAGGAGCCCGACGAGGAGCGTGCATGGGAGTACCTGACTGGATGCGGATGACCGCCGCCGTGCTCGAGCGCGACCGCGATCGCCTGAACCGGCTCGACGCCGACATCGGCGACGGCGACCACGGCGCCAACATGGCGCGCGGCTTCGCGGCGGTCGTCGCGAGAATGGACGGCGCGCCGGAGGACCATCCCGCGACCGAGCTGAGAGCGGTCGGCATGACGCTGCTGTCGACGGTCGGCGGCGCGGCCGGGCCGCTCTACGGCTCGTTCTTCATCGGGATGGCGACGGCGCTGAGAGAGGCCGGGCCCGAGCCGGAGCTGGGCGCGCCCGAGTGGGCGGCGGCACTGTCGGCCGCCGTCGCGGGCGTGCAGCGGCGCGGCAGAGCCGAGCCCGGCGACAAGACGATGGTCGACGCGCTCGTGCCCGCGCGCGAGGCGCTCGACGCGGCGGCTGCCGACGGCGCGTCGCTGGCCGACGGTCTGCGAGCCGCCGCGGAGGCGGCCGAGCGGGGTGCGCTGGAGACGATCCCGCTGGTCGCCAGAAAGGGGCGCGCCAGCTACCTTGGCGAGCGGAGCGCCGGACACCTGGACCCCGGCGCGGCCTCCTCAGCGTTGCTGCTGCGTGCCGCCGCGGAGGCATGGGGCGAGACGAGATGAGGAGATCAGATGGCTGAGTACGTCGGTGCGATCGACCAGGGAACCTCGAGCTCCCGCTTCATCATCTTCGACACGGACGGCAACATCGTCGGCGTCGGCCAACGCGAGCACAGACAGATCCACCCGAGAGCCGGCTGGGTCGAGCACGACCCGGACGAGATCCGCCAGCGGATCAGAGAGGTGATCGCCGAGGCGCTCGGCAGATCGGACGTGAGGCCGCGTGAGATCAAGGCGATCGGCATCACCAACCAGCGCGAGACGACCGTGCTGTGGGACAAGAACACCGGCAAACCGGTCTACAACGCGATCGTCTGGCAGGACACGCGCACCTCCGGGATCGTCGCCGAGCTGGCGAGAGACGGCGGCCCCGACCGCCTGCGCGAGATCTGCGGCCTGCCGCTGTCGACCTACTTCTCCGGCCCGAAGGCGAAGTGGATCCTCGACAACGTCGAGGGCGTGCGGGAGAAGGCCGAGGCCGGCGACGTGCTGTTCGGGACGATGGACACGTACGTGATCTGGAACCTGACCGGCGGCACGGAGGGCGGCGTCCACGTCACCGACGTGACCAACGCCTCGCGCACGATGCTGATGGACCTGAGAACGCTCGACTGGTCCGACGAGGCGCTGTCGGTGATGGGGCTGCCGAGGGCGATGCTGCCGGAGATCCGCTCCTCCTCGGAGGTCTACGGCGAGACGAAGCGCAGCGTGCTCGACGACGTGCCGATCTCCGGCGTGCTCGGCGACCAGCAGGCGGCGCTGTTCGGGCAGGCCTGCTTCGAGCCGGGGACGGCGAAGAACACCTACGGCACCGGATCGTTCCTGCTCGTCAACACCGGCAACGAGCCGGTCCCCTCCGAGAAGCTGCTGACGACCGTCGGCTACAAGATCGGCGACCAGGACGCGGTCTACGCGCTGGAGGGCTCGATCGCCGTGACCGGCGCGGGCGTGCAATGGCTGCGCGACCAGCTCGGGATCATCAGAACGGCGCCGGAGTCGGAGGGCCTGGCGGCGCAGGTCGAGGACACCGGCGACGTCTACTTCGTGCCGGCCTTCTCGGGCCTGTTCGCGCCGTACTGGAGAGACGACGCGCGCGGCGTGCTCGTCGGTCTGACCGCATACACGAACAAGGCCCACATCACGCGCGCGGTGCTGGAGTCGACGGCGTGGCAGAGCCGCGAGGTCGTCGACGCCGCCAACGAGGCGAGCGAGGCGCCGTTCAAGGAGCTGAAGGTCGACGGCGGCATGGTCGCCAACGAGCTGCTGATGCAGTTCCAGGCCGACGTGCTCGGCGTCCCGACGATCCGCCCGACCGTCTCGGAGACGACCGCGCTCGGCGCCGCCTACGCGGCCGGGATCGCGGTCGGCGTCTGGAGAGGAACCGACGACGTGACGCGCAACTGGGGCGAGGACAAGCGCTGGGAGCCGAACATGGACTCGGGCGAGGTCGAGCAGCGCTACGCGCGGTGGAGAGAGGCGGTCCAGCGGACGCTCGGCTGGGCGAGGGACGGCGACTGACGGCGGGCCGGGCCGGCCGGCTGCTGCGCACGGCGGTCGCGATGGGCGACGAGCGGGCGAGGAGCGGCACGCGGCGGGAGCGGCGGTGAGCTGATGGTCGGCATCGTCGTCGTCTCCCACTCCGCGCGGCTGGCCGAGGGCGTCGTCGAGCTGGCACGCGAGATGGCCGCCGACGTGCGGTTGGAGCCGGCCGGCGGGCTGGAGCCGCCGTCCGCGGGCGAGCCGGCGCCGCTCGGCACCGATGCGGCGCGGGTGATGGCGGCCGTCGAGGCTGCCGACGACGGCTCCGGCGACGGCGTCGTCGTGCTGATGGACCTCGGCTCGGCGGTCCTCAGCGCCGAGATGGCGGTCGAGCTGCTGGAGCCCGAGGCCGGCGAGCGGGTCCGCCTCTGCCCCGCGCCGCTCGCCGAGGGCGCCGTCGCCGCCGCGGTCTCCGCCCAGGCCGGCGGATCGGCCGACGACGTCTGCGCCGAGGCCTCCGCCGGGCTGGCCGGAAAACAGTCCCACCTTGGCGCTCCCGAGCCCGCCGACGGGGAGCTGCGTCAATCTGCCTACCGCAGCGGTAGGCAGATTGACGCAGATCGCGGCGCGGCGCTGGATGAGCGGTTCGCCGTGACCGTCTCGCAGGGGCTGCACGCGCGACCGGCTGCGCAGTTCGTGCGCGCCGCCGCGGCGGCCGATGCGCAGATCGAGGTGGAGAACGCGACGACCGGCGCCGGCCCCGCCCCCGCCACCTCGCTCAACGGCATCGCCACCCTCGGCGTCCGCGAGGGCCACGAGATCGTCGTCCGCGCCCACGGCCCCGAGGCGCAACAGGCGATCGACGCGCTCCGCCGCGTCGCGACCGGCGGCGCCGCGGCGCCCACCGCCCCGGCACCCGGCCCCGCGGCGCCCAAGGCGGGAGCGCCGAGCGGCGGTGCGGGCGAGGGCGCGGCACCCGGAGCCGCGACGTCCGCCGCCTCGGCACCCGGCCCCGCGGCGCCCGAGGCGGGAGCGCCGAGCGGCGCGCTGGGCGCGCCGTCCTCTCCCCAGCCGCCGTTCGCCGAGGGAGCGCCACCCGCCGAGCCGACAGCAGCAACCGGAAGCGGCGAGGCCGAGGGAGCGCCACCCGCCGAGCCGACAGCCGCAACCGGAAGCGGCGAGGCCGAGGGAGCGCCACCCGCCGAGCCGACAGCCGCGGCCGGGAGCGGCGACGCCGAGGGCGCCGCCCCGCCGCGCGGCCCCGAGCCCGCCACCCTTGGCCGTCACGCCGCCCCGCCCGCGCGCCCCCTCCCGCCGGGCGCTCCCGCGGGCGCCCTCGCCGGGATCCCTTCCTCGCCCGGGATCGCGATCGCGCCGCTGCGGCGGCTCGGCGCCGCGGGGCCGGCGGAGGCCGAGCCGCCGATCGCGGAGGAGCCTGCGGGCGGCCCCGACGAGGAGTGGGCGGCGCTCGAGCGGGCGCGCTCGGCCGTCCGCGCCGACGTCGAGGCGCGCCGCGAGCGGCTCGCCGCGCAGGTCGGCGCCGAGGAGGCCGAGATCCTCGACGCGCTCGCGCTGATGCTCGACGACGACGCGCTGCTCGGCCCGGCGCGAGCTGCCATCGACGAGCGATCGGCGAGCGCCGCCCGCGCCTGGGCCGACGCCGTCGAGGCGGTCGCCGCCCGCTACCGCGCGCTGGAGGACCCGTACCAGCGCGAGCGCGCCGGCGACCTCGCAGACCTCGGCCGCCGCGTCCTCGCCGCGCTCGCCCGCGAGCGGGCCGGCGGCGGCCAGGGCTCCGGCGCGACCGGCGGCGCAGCCGGCGCAAGCGGCACGGGCGGCCCCGCCGGCGGCGCAGCCGGCGCAAGCGGCACGGGCGGCCCCGCCAGCGGCGCAGCCGGCGCCAGCGGCGCAGCCGGCGCAAGCGGCACGGGCGGCCCCGCCGGCGGCGCAGCCGGCGCAAGCGGCGCAGCCGGCGCAAGCGGCACGGGCGGACCCGCCAGCGCGGCGTCCGGCGCCAGCGACGCAGCCGCCGCCGGCGACCGCCCCGGCCCCGCCATCCTCCTCGCGCGCGAGCTGACGCCGCTCGACGCGGCGGCGATCGATCCGGCGGAGGTGAAGGGGATCGCGACGGCGCTCGGCGGGCCGACCTCGCACGGCGCGATCCTCGCGCGTGCGCTCGGGGTACCGGCGGTCGTCGGGGTCGGCGAGCCGCTGCTCGACCTTCCCGACGGCTCGCGCGCGATCCTCGACGGCGCCGCCGGGCTGCTCGTGCCGGACCCGGCGCCCGAGCTCGAGCGCGCCTACCGCGAGCGCGCCGCGCGCGAGGCGGCCGCCGCCGAGCAGGCCCGCGCCGCCGCCGACCAGCCGGCGTTCACGCGCGACGAGACGCGGATCGAGGTCGCCGCCAACGCCGCCGACGCCGACGACGCGGCCGCCGCGGTCGCGGCCGGCGCCGACGGCATCGGGCTGCTGCGGACCGAGTTCGCCTTCCTCGGCCGCCCCGCGATGCCCGACGAGGACGAGCAGACGGCGCTGTACGAGGCCGCCGCGACCGCCCTTGGAGGCCGACCGCTGGTGATCCGCACGCTCGACGCCGGCGCCGACAAGCCGCTCCCCTACCTGGCGATGCCCGCGGAGGAGAACCCCTTCCTCGGCGTCCGCGGCCTGCGCCTCGGCCTCGCCCGGCGGGAGCTGCTGCGCACGCAGCTGCGCGCGATCGTGCGCACGGCGACGGCGCACGAGAACATCAAGGTGATGTTCCCGATGGTCGCGACCGTCGACGAGGTGCGCACCGCGCGCAGGATGGTCGACGAGGCATGCGCCCACGTCGGCGGCACCCCGCGCGACGGCTTCGAGGTCGGGATCATGGTCGAGGTGCCGGCGGCGGCGCTGCTGTCGGTCCAGCTCGCCCACGTCGTCGACTTCTTCTCGCTCGGGACCAACGACCTGACGCAGTACACGCTCGCCGCCGAGCGCGGCAACGCGGCGCTCGCGCAGCTCGCCGACGGCCTCCACCCCGCGCTCCTGCGGCTCGTCCACGAGGTCTGCCACGCCGCCCGCGCCAACGGCCGCTGGGTCGGCGTCTGCGGCGAGCTGGCCGCCGACCCGGTCGCCGTCCCGCTGCTGGTCGGCCTCGGCGTGCGCGAGCTGAGCGTCGCCGCGCCGTCGGTCGCGGCCGTCAAGGCGGCGGTGCGGCAGCTCGACCTCGAGGACGCCGCGGCGCTCGCCCACGCGGCGCTGGCGGCCGACTCGGCCGCCGCCGTGCGCGACCTGGTGGTTTCCGATCGCGACCTGCCGGGCAACGCCTGAGGACGCCAACGACCGGAAGGAGCACCCTGTGCTCACCATCACCGAGACCGCGGCCGAGGCGATCCGAGGCATCGTCGCAGCGCCAGAGATCCCCGACGGAGCCGGCATCCGCATCGCGACCAAGCCGGGCGCGGAGCAGAGCGGCATGCTGGAGGTCAGCGTCGCCGACGTGCCAGCGGAGTCCGACCAGGTGCTCGACGAGCACGGCGCGCGCGTCTTCGTCGACGAGCATGCGGTCGCGCTGCTCGACGACAAGCTGCTCGACGCGCAGATCGACGGTCAGCGCGTCGGCTTCTCAATCGCCGAGCAACCGCCGCTGTAGACGGGCGGACGGCGCCGGCGCGACCGTCAGCGCCCCAGCAGCTGGGCGATCGCGACGAGGCCGACGCAGACGATCACCGCTCGCAGCGCGTTCGGCGGCAGGCGGCGACCGACCTTGGCGCCGACCTGCCCGCCCACGGCCGAGCCGACGGCGATCAGCGCGACCGCCTCCCAGGCGACGTCCGCGACGAACAGGAAGATCAGCCCGGCGACGATGTTGACGATCGTCGCCAGCACGTTCTTGAGCGCGTTGACGCGCTGCAGGTCGTCGTCGAGCGCGACGCCGAAGATCGCGAGCAGCAGGATCCCCTGGGCGGCGCCGAAGTAGCCGCCGTAGACGCCGGTCAGGTAGCCGAGCGCACGCGTCGCCGGGCCGCCCTCGCGCGGCGGCGCGTCGGCGTCGCGGCGGTCGGCGAGCCGGCGGCTCAGCCACGGCTGGAGGACGACCAGCACGAGCGCGATCGCGACCATCACCGGGACGATCGCGTCGAACGCCTCGGACGGAAGCACGAACAGCAGCGCCGCGCCGGTCGCGGCGCCGAGGAACGAGAAGGTCCCGTAGCGGACGATCCGCGCCCGCTGGCCGGCCAGCTCGCGGCGGTAGCCCCACGTGCCCGACAGCGAGCCGGGCACGAGCCCGAGCGCGTTGGAGACGTTGGCGGTGATCGGCGAGTAGCCGACGCCGAGCAGCACCGGGAAGGTGATCAGCGTGCCGCTGCCGACGACCGTGTTGATCGTCCCCGCGCCGACGCCGGCCGCCAGCACCAGCAGCGCCTCGAGCAGGGTCACGGCCCTCGGCCTCCGGCCGCCTCCCGCTCGACCGCCGCGCTCACTCCGGCACGTGGACCGGCTCGAGCACGCCGAGCAGCTCGCCGACGCGGCAGACGAGCAGGCGCTCCTCGTCGACCTCGACCCACGCGCCCGCGGAGGCCGGGAAGACGACGTGGTCGCCCGGTCTGACAGGCATCGTCACGCCGACGTGCTGCCACCAGTCGAGCCCGGCGCCGACGGCGAGCACGATCCCGTGCTGCGGCGGCGGCTCATGCGTTCCTGCCGGGACGACCAGTCCCGACTCGCGGACGCGGTCGGGCTCCAGTTCCTTGATGACGACGCGGTCGAAGAGAGGGCGAAGCTGGTTGCGCACGGCGGCAAAGGATACGAGCCGCCGCCGTGCGGCGGCGGCTCGCGCTCTCCTCCCAGGGGTGCGCGCCCGACAGAGGGGGGCTGTCGGGCGCGCGGGTCCCACTCCGTCCGGCACGGGGGGTTGCGAGCGGCCGGAGCGGGAAGCTTGTCGCGCGGGCTACGGGATCAGCTGCTCCAGCAGGTCGCGCGGGTCGATCTGCTGCTGGCCGCCCTGGCCCTGCCCGGGGTCGGCCTGCTGGCCGCCGCCCTGGCCGTACGGGTCGCTCTGCTGGCCGTGGGGGTCGGCCTGGCCGAAGGGATCGGCCGGCATCTGCGGGTCGCCCTGCTGCTGCGGCTGGGCGCCGGCGGTCGCCGTCGAGGCGGGCTGCTCGCCGAGCGTCACGGTCAGCTTCTGCTCGGCGCCGCCGCGGCGGACGGTCAGCTCGACCGAGTCGCCGACCTGCTTGGCGTTGACGAGGCTCGAGAGCGCGTCGGGCGAGCCGACCGCGTGGCCGTCGAAGGCGACGATCACGTCACCGGCGCGCAGTCCGGCGTCGGCCGCGGGACCGCCCGGGGTGACGGCGCCGACCAGCGCGCCGCTGCCGCTCTCGGTCGCGCCCATCTGGACGCCGAGGTAGGCGTGCTTGACCGAGCCGTGCTCGCGCAGCTGCTCGACGACGTTTCTGACCGTGTTCGACGGCGCCGCGAAGCCGATGCCGACGTTGCCCTCGCTGGTGCTGGAGCCGGTCAGGATCTGCGAGTTGACGCCGATCACCTTCCCCTGCGCGTCGAGCAACGGGCCGCCGGAGTTGCCGGGGTTGATCGGCGCGTCGGTCTGCACGACGCCGTCGATCGAGAAGCCGTTGGGAGCGGTGATGTGGCGGTCGAGCGCCGACACGACGCCGGTCGTGAGCGTGCGGTCGAGGCCGAACGGGTTGCCGATCGCGAAGGTCGCGTCGCCGACCTCGAGCTTGGAGGAGTCGCCGAGCTGGAGCGGCTTCAGGTCGCCGGCGCCGTCGACCTTCAGCAGCGCGATGTCGGTCGACTCGTCGGTGCCGACGACCTCTGCCTGCTGCGTCTTGCGGTCGCCGATCTTGACGCTGACGGTCGAGGCGCCGCCGACGACGTGGGCGTTGGTGACGATGTAGCCGTCTCTGGAGACGACGAAGCCCGACCCGGTCGCCTCGCCCGACTGTCCCTGCTCGGTGACGTGGGCGGAGATGAAGACGACGGAGTCCTTGGCGAGGTCGTAGACCTGCTTCGCGCTGAGACCGCCCGAGCTGTCGGCGACGCTGACCTGCTGGGGCTGCGTCTGTGCCGGCTCGAGGACGGTCCTGGTGGAGCCGCCGTCGCCGGTGACGCCGACGACCGCAGCGCCGCCCGCGGCGCCGAGGACGGCTGCCGCGGCGAGGGTGACGATGGCTCTCGGTGTTCTCATGACGATCAGGATGGAGCGCCACCCTGAGCCGTCACTGAAAGAAATCGAAGCGGTCGCTAAAGGGTCCTAAGAGGAAGCTGAACGAGGGCGTGCGCCGCGGCCGGCGGCCGCGCCTCAGCGCAGCCAGCCGCCGCCGAGGAAGCGCTCGACCTGCTTGGTCACCTTCCTCAGCGACGCGATCGAGGCGAGCGGATCGCCGGGACGCTGGAGGCTGTGGTCGTGCTCGGGCAGCTCGAGCTGTGAGATCAGCGCGCTGGAGGGGACGGCGTCCGGCTGCCAGGTCGGGTCGGCGGTGCCTCCGACGATCAGCAGCGGACGGGTCGCGCGCGCGAGCGCCGCGCGCACGTTCGGCCGGTCGAGCAGCGGCGTCAGCCAGATCGCCGGCAGCTCTCGGTCGGCGGCGAGGTCGGCGACGTCGCTCGCGAGCGACTTGCCGATCACGACGGTCGTCGGCGCCGGCTGGTGGTCGAGCGCGCGCAGCGCGCGGTCGCGGACCCACGCGAACGGGTCCTCGCCGGTCGGCGGCTCGTCGAGCACCTCCAGCACGCCGAAGCCCTTCGCCAGCGCCACCTCGCGGGCGAACCACAGCAACGGCCCCCGCGTCGGGTAGCGTGCGCCCGGCAGGATCACCACGCGGCGCTCGGCCTCGGGCCGGTGGAACGCGACGGGAAAGGCTGCGGGCTCGCGGGTCGCCACGAGTCGAGAGCCTAGTGCAGCCCGGCGCGTTCGACGGCGGGGCCGCAACCCCCGACCGACTGCGCGGTTGTGGTGGTCGACTCCCAAACCCCCGAGAAGGAGCCTGGATGAAGATCATCGGCGCCGGACTGCCGCGGACCGCGACGACGACGCAGTGGATCGCCCTCAGAATGCTGGGCCTGCCGACCTACCACATGAAGGACATGATGGCCGACCTCAGAAGAGGGGTCGACGTCTGGCGTCGGGCCTACCTCGGCGAGCAGCCGTGGGACGAGGTCTTCGAGGGCTTCGAGGCGACCGTCGACTGGCCCGCCGCGTACCACTGGCGCGAGCTGATGGACCACTACCCGGACGCGAAGATCCTGCTGTCGGTCCGCGACGGCGACGCATGGGCGAAGTCGATGAACGACACGATCGTCCAGATCTACTTCGGCAACTCGTTCATGCGCAGCATGTGCCTGGCGCGCTACCGCATCGATCCCGACTGGGCGGCGTGGATGGACCTCAACATCGACACGTTCTGGAAGGGCCCGCGCGGCACGCTCGCGAACACGTTCGGCGAGCGCGAGCCGCTGATCGAGGCGATGGAGCGCTGGAACGACGAGGTCAAGTCGACCGTCCCGGCCGACCGCCTGATCGTCTGGAACCCGAAGGACGGCTGGGAGCCGATCTGCGAGGCGCTCGGCGTCCCGGTCCCCGACGAGCCGCTGCCGCACGCCTTCGACACCGAGGTCTTCAAGAGCTCGATCACCGGCGGCGCGATCCAGGCCGTCAGCGAGTACTGGAAGAAGGCCCACCCCGAGGGCTGACCTCCTCTGCGCCGCACGGCACCCGCAGCCCCGCGGGTGTCCCGGCGCGGCCCCCTCCGACCGCCCGCGCGACGCGGTGCGGCGGCTCAGCGCGCGAGCGCGCGAACCGACGTGAGGACGCCGGCGTTCAGCTCGTCCTCGACGCCCCAGACGTAGAGGCGCTCGCGGCCGCGGCCGAACTCCCAGCCGAGCTGGTCGTCGACGGTCAGCTGCAGCAGCAGCCGCCACCGCTCGGGCGCGCGTCCGAGCCGTCTCGCCTCCGGATGGGCCGACGGGGCGCCGTAGCCGACGTCGATCCCGCGCGCGGCCAGCTCGAGCGCGATCGGCATGTCGCCGCGCGACTCCTCCGCATGGCCGAGCAGCCGGTGCAGCGAGCGCAGCGGCGCCCCGGCCTCCCACGCCTCGACGCCCTGCAGCTCGGCGAGGTCGCGGCGAGCGCCCTCCCACGCCTGCTGCTGGGCGTCGTCGAGCCCGAGCCGCTGGACGGGCTCGCTCCAGACGCGCGGCAGCATCGCCTCGGAGGTGAGCGACATCGCCCGCGCCTCGGCCGGCTGGCAGGCGCCGACCGGCTCCGGCGCGCGCTCGGGGACCTGCTCGGCGGGGACCCACATCAGATGGGTGCTCTCGCGGTCGAGCGGGCTCGTCCCCGACGGCGTGCGGTCGAGCGCGGAGAAGAGCAGCAGCAGGCCGTCGGCGGGCAGCAGCGGATCGATGCCGGCGGCGTGCGCCTCGGCGAGGTCGATCTGCGCGAGGAAGGTCAGCGGCTCGGCGTCCCAGTTGGGCCAGACCGCGCCGGCGGGCAGGTCGGGGGCGCCGCCGAAGCGGGAGCGGGCGCCGGGCGGCGGGGCGCCCTCGCCGGGGGCGATCCGGACCCCGCGGCGCGCGAGCGCGACCGCGGCCTCGACGTGCAGGATCAGGCCGGCGTCGGCGGCGACGCGCATCAGGTCGTCGTCGTCGCACGGTCTGGCGACCGGGACGGCCGGCAGCGGCGCGGGCCGCTCCTCGCCGGCGAGATCGTCGTCGTGCTCGAGGTCGTCGACCGCTCTGAGGTCGACTGCGTCGTCGGCGGGATCGTCCGCCGGCATCGCGTCGCGGGCCGCTCTCGCGGCCCGCTCGAACGGGATCACGACGGCGTCGACCTGTCTCGCCCCGTGCGAGAGGCCCTTGCCGAGCATCGACTTGAAGAACCCGCGGCGGTCCACGTCCAGCAGCCTAGATGGTCGCGGCCGGCGACCGCCGTTCGGTGCCGGCGGAGTGCCGCGGCGGCCGCACGTGATGCAGCTCACACACGTTCGGGTCGGCAGGGCCCATCATGGTTCTCGCCTGATCGATGGAACGCCGCTCCGGCGCAGCAGCACAGAGACTTCCTCCACCGATCACAGCATCACCTCACATAGACACATCTCTCTCCTCCCGGAATCGGCCCGCCTCGGCGGGCCGTTTCCATTTAACGTCCGGTTCGCGATGCACTGGCTCGTCGACGGCATGAACGTGATCGGCACCCGCCCCGACGCCTGGTGGCGCGACCGCCACGGCGCGATGGTGCGGCTGGTCGACCTGCTGGAGCGGTGGTCGGTCGAGTCGGGCGAGGACGTCACCGTCGTCTTCGAGAAGCCGCCGTCGCCGCCGATCCGCTCGACCGTCGTCGACGTCGCCCACGCGCCGAGAGCGAAGGCCGACGCGGCCGACGACGAGATCGTCCGGCGGCTGAAGGCGATGGCGCCGGGCGCGCGCGCCGCGACCTGGGTCGCCACCTCCGACCGCTGGCTCGCCGACCAGGCCCACGCGCTCGGCTGCGCCGTCGAGTCCTCCGCCGCCTTCCGCCGCCGGATCGAGGGGGGCTGGTGAGCGGCGGGGGCGGGAGCGGCGGCGGCGCGCGCGAGAGCGGCCGCGCGGGCGAGAGCGGCCGCGCGGGCGAGAGCGGCCGCGCGGGCGAGAGCGGCCGCGCGGGCGAGAGCGGCCGCGCGGGCGAGAGCGGCGGCGCGGGCGAGAGCGGCGGCGCGGGCCGGAGCGGCGCGCGCGAGAGCGGCCGCGCGGATGTAGTCGGCGGCAGCGGCGGCGCGCTGGAGCTGCGGGGCGCGGGCGACGTGCTGCTCGACGAGCCGCTGGCGCTGACCGCGCGGGGCGCCGGGGGCGAGCCGGTGACCTGGCAGGCGCGGCTGCGCGACGACGACGGGCGCGTCTGGCGGGCGACCGCAGACCGTCCCGAGGCGCTCGCGACCGCATGGACGCCCGCGAAGGCGACGACCGGCGACGTCGCGGCGCTGCGCTCGCTGCGCCCGGTCGCGCTGGAGCTGCGTGCCGAGACCGTCGACGGCCGCGCCGCGGCGCGCACGTTCAGACGCCGCCTGCTCGCCGACGGCGTGAGAGTCCGCCGCTGGCGCGACGGCGCGCCCGGCACGCTGCTGCTGCCCGTCCGCGAGCGCCCCTGTGCCGCGCTCGTCCTCCCCGCCGCACCGCCGCACGCCGCCCCGGCGCCCTCGCCGCACGGCGCGCCGGCCGGCGCAGCCGCCACCGCACCGCCGCACACTGCCCCAGCGCCCCAGACGGCCTCGCCGCACGGCGCGCCGGCCGCGCCCCAGACGCCTTCGCCGCACGGCGCGCCGGCCGCGCCCAAGACGCCTTCGCCGCGCGGCGCGCCGGCCGCGCCCCAGACGGCCTCGCCGCACGGCGCGCCGGCCGCGCCCAAGACGCCTTCGCCGCACGGCGCGCCGGTCGCGCCGGAGGCGGCGGTGCTGCCGGCGGCAGCGCTGCTCGCGTCGCGCGGCGTGCTCGTCTTCGTCGCCGACGGGCCAGCCGCGGATGCGCTCGAGCTGCTCGCCGCCGTCCCCGCGGCGAGACGCGCCGAGCGGCCGGCTCACCTGCGGGCCGCCGTCCCGCTGCCGCCGGGCCTCCCGACGCGCCTCGGGCCGGCCGACGCCGCCGCCTGGGCCGCCCTCCTCGCCGAGCTGGGCGCCGACGCGCGCAGCTGATGCCGCGGTCGGCCCGAGCAGCCGGCCCGGCGGGAGGAGTGGCGATCTGGGGGTGTATCTCACCCCCAGAACGCCGCTCCTTCGGCCGCGCACGCCGGGGCGGCGGCTCAGTACGGCCACGCACGCTCCGGCGGCGGCTCAGGCCGGCTGCAGCAGGTGGCGCAGCTCGCGCGGCGGGTTGTCGTCCTCGGCGAGCAGGGCGCCGGCGAGCGTCCGCAGCGCGGCGGTCCGCTCGTACGGGCGCAGCGTGAAGGCGTACTGGAAGGTCTCGCCCTCCCTGTCGGTGATCCCGAGCGCCTCCCGGTGGGCCGGCGCGACGTCGCGCAGGAGCCGGCCGAGCAGGTAGGCGTCGAGCGCGACGGCGCGGATCTCCGGGTCGATCTCGTCGGCCGGGTCGCCGGACGCGGAACCGATCCCCTCCGCCCCGCCCGGTCCCGCGAGGCCGGCCGCCGCGCCCGAGGCGACGTTCGCGCTGAACGACGGACCCTCCGACGAGGACGCCGACGAGCCGCCCGACTCCCACTCGCGCTGGTCGGCGTCGGCGTCGCGCCCGCCGCCGTGCTCGGCCGCCCGTCTCGCCTCCCACCGCGCTCTGTCCAGCTCAGAGGAGAGCTGGTCGTAGTTCTCCGGCTTGGGCGGCACGTAGCCGACCGCTCTTCTCAGCTCGCCGGTCGTGATCTCGCCGTCGGCGGCCTTCTGCGCCAGCTCGACCGCCTCGGCCTCGTCGACGCGGCCGGTCGAGACCGCCCGCCGGACCATGTCGGCGGCGGTAAAGGCGAGGTCGCCGGCCTCGACGCGCTCGGCGACCGCCGGCAGCTCGAGCAGCTTCAGCGCGCTCAGCGTCCACTTCGCCGGGGCGCCGGTGATGCGCGACACCTCGGCGGCGGTCAGCGTCGGGTCCTCGATCATGATCTGCCGTACGGCGCGCGCGAACATGATCGGCTCGGGCTTTCTCTGGTGGAAATTCTCCGCGAACTGGAGCGTCAGCGCCTCGCGTCGGCTCATCCCCTCGCGCACGTCGAGCTCCCACTCGCGCGGCTCCCCGAGCGCCTCGTCGACAAGCCTCATCGCCGCGACGCGGCGGTGGCCGGAGACGACCTCGTACGGCTCCGCCGCGTCGCCGGTCTCGCGCACCAGCGGCGGGTGCAGCAGCCCGGTCTCGATCAGCGAGACGGCCAGCTCGTAGACCTCCGGCAGCGGGCCCTCGCGCATGTTGGTCGCGGTCCGAACCTGCGCGAGCGACGCGGTCACGCGCCGCCGCGGCTTGTTCGCGGTGTCCGCCAGCGGCGGTCTGCGCAGGTCCTCGACGACCTCCCGGTGCCGCGCCGCGGCCGCCTCCTGGCGCAGCTGCGCGACGGCCTCTTCTGTTCTCTGGAGCGAATCGACGTCTGACATCGCCCACCACGATGCAGGGCGGGCCGGACGGCGCGGCGTCCGGCCCGCTTTCGCGACGCCGCTACCTGCGCGCCGCCTTCCGCTTCGCGATCTTCTTCGCCGCGATCGTCGCCTTCACCGTGCGCGTCGTCCGCTTGCCGCCGGTGACGACCGTCGTCTTCACGCGCACGGTCGCCTTGCGGCCGCGCAGCCGCTGCACCGCCCGCTTCGACAGTCTCACCCGCACCGTCGCGCGCTTGCCGGCCTTGATCGTCTTCGGAGCGACGACGGCGAGCTTGAAGCGCTTGCCGCCGATCCGCGCGACGACCGACTTCGGCGTCGTCACGCGGCAGGCGCCGCCGGCCGGGCAGACGATCGTGGCGACGGCCGCCCGCCGCTTGGCGCCAACCCGCCGCACGCCCCTGACCGCCGTCACGCGCGCGGCGGCGGCCGGTCTCGCGACCGGCGGGGCGGGCGTCGGCGGCTCCTCGTGCGGCGGAGCCGGCGTCGGCGGCTCGACGGTCTTCGGCGTGCCGTAGACGAGCGACAGCGAGAGCGCGTCGAGCGGCTCGCCGGCGTGGTAGCTGCCGAAGACCGGGGCGCCGTCGGCGGTCAGCACCGCGGGGAGGCTGCTCCACGCGGCGCCGTCGGCGGTCGGCACGAGCGAGCTGCCGGCGGCGTCGAGCCGCGCCAGCGCGACGCCGAGGCGCGTGACCGAGGTCGGGTTCTCCATCGTCGCGCCGACGACATCGGCGTAGAGGGTGCCGACCTCGCCCTCGACGACCACCCGCAGGTTCGAGAAGGTGGTGTCGAGCTGCGGCGTCGTGCTGCCGGGCACGTGGTAGTCGTGGCCCCAGAAGCGCACGGCGCCGCCGAGCGTCACCTCGAGCCGTCCGCTCGCCGGGTCGTACACTCCGCCCTGGACCGGGAAGCGCAGCGACTCCGAGCCGGCCTCGCGGCCGCGGCAGAGATCGCCGCTCGCGAGCGTGCCGGGGATCTGCGTCGCCCCGCCCGAGACCTCGATCCCGCCGCGCGAGATGTTGCCGACGACGTAGCAGCGCCAGCGGTTGGAGACGCCCCAGTCGACGTGGCCGCCGCCGAACGTGACGGCCGTCGTGATCGCGCGGTGGACCGAGAGCGTCACGGCGCGCGAGAAACGCACGCCGGCGGCGTTCTCCAGCTTCGCGCGGAAGCGCGCGCCGGACATCGCGACGTTCGGGTCGACGACGGTCAGGAAGCCGCCGTCGACGTCGAAGTCGCCGGAACGCGCGTCGACCTCGCGCCAGAAGCCGTCGATCTGCTGCTGCCACGTGACGGTCGGCGCCGGGTTGCCGAGCGGCATCACCTTCAGCTGCGCGGGGGTGCCGGCGACGACGGCGACGTCGTCGGGCTCGACCGAGACCTGCGGCGGGGTGTGGACTTCGAACGCGACGCGCGCGGAGGCGACCTCGCCGCCGGCGTTGGAGGCGATCGCGCGGAACTGGCGGCCGTTGTCGCCGGCGCCGGCCGCGAACGTCAGCGTCGCGGTCGCCGCGCCGGAGACGCCGTCGCCGTCGGCGAGATCGCTCCATCTCGACTGGCCCGGCGCGCGCGTCTGCCAGCGCAGCGCGGGCGCGGGATCGCCGTCGACGACCGCCGAGATCGTCGCCGGCACGGGCTGGCCGGCTTCGCGCAGCACGGCCGGCTGCGCTCTCGGCTGGGTCGTGAAGCTCGGCGTGCGGCTGGCGTATGCGCGGGCGTAGAGGCCGGCGTCGGCGTTCGGCGAGCCGTCGTTGGCGACGCCCGCGACGCTGTGCACCAGTCTGCCGTCGGTCGTCGCGCCGACGAGGAAGTCGCTCCAGTAGCGCATCGGCCCGCTCGCGTGATGGCCGGCGAACGAGTGGGTGAGCACCCCGGCGTCGAAGCGCATGATCGCCTGGCGGTCGTGTCTGGCCAGGTAGAGCCGGTCGCGCGCCGCGTCGACCGCCGTGGTCCCGTAGATCGTCCCGGCGAGGGCGCCGGCGGCGGCGATGTCGACGGCGGGCGTCTCGGCGGCGAGCAGGCTGTTCCAGCGGATCGGCAGGAAGGTCAGCTCGCTGGCGCCGATCACGTAGAGGCCTCCGTTCGTCTTCGCGAGGGCGCGCGCGGTGGCGCCTCTCGCCTGCTGCAGCGGCTCGGCGATCACGACGCCGTCGACGACGTGCAGGCGGCGCAGCGGCCCGCCGTCGGCGTCGGCGGCGACGATGTACGACGACGACGTCGAGCCGTTCGGGATCGCCTCGAGGTCGACGAGCACCGGAAGCGGCAGACCGTTGCCGCCGCGAATCGGCCCGATGACCGAGTGGGTCCAGACGCCGCCCACCTGTCTGACCTCCCACAGCTGCTGCACGCCGCCGACGACGCGAGGCAGCAGGTAGCGTCTCCCGGCCGCGTCCCAGACGCCGCCGCCGACGTCGAAGCCGTTGGCGTGCGCGACCTCGGAGCCGGCGATCGGGCCGCCCGTCCACGCGCTCCCGTCCCAGGTGCGCACGACGATCGGGACGTTCGCGCCGGTGCCGGTCGAGAAGATCGTCGCGGTGGCCGGGTCGAAGGCGACCGACTGCGGCTCCGCGTCGGAGGAGGCGATCCGCGTCCCCGGCTTCACCGCGAAGGTCGCGGCGTCGACCAGCGCGAAGCCGGAGCTGTCCTGGCCGTAGATCGCGAGCCGCTCGCCGGCGGTGCGGCCCGGCTGCGTCCACTTGATCGTCGCGCCGGCCGTGCTCGCCAGCGGCGAGGTGGCGTAGGCGATCGTGCCGGGCGTCGCCCACGTCTCGCCGGCCGGCTTGCCGCCCGGGCCGTCGTAGGCGAACGTGACCGGGTCGATCACGGTGCCGACCGAGTAGGTGAAGACCGCGGCGCCCTCCTCCGCGACGGTCGCCGGCAGGCCGGCCCAGCGGGTCGTGCCGCCGTCGACCGCGGGCACGGCCTCCTCGACGTCGAGCTCGGCGACCTTCACCTGCGGGTAGTCGACGATCTCGCCGCCGGTGATCGGCCGGCTGGTCATCTTCGCGTACAGGAAGGCGCCGTCCTCGGTGATCTCGACGCGCGGATCGGCCATCGTCAGGTCGAGCTCGCACGGCCGCGTCGCGACGCCGCCCGCGCAGTGGCTGAGGAACTGCACGGTGCCGCCGAACTGGACGGTCGTGTTGCGCGTCACGTCGTCGTAGCTGCCGCCCCTGACGGGGAAGTGGAACGTGCCGTCGGGATTGCGCGTCGCGCCGGCGGAGACGCTCGTCCCCGCCTCGCCGATGTAGTTGCGCCACGACTCCTTCAGCCCCCAGTCGAGCCCGGCGCCGGAGGCGATCGGCGTCTGCGCGGCGCGCGCGCCGGACGCGCAGCTCGCGGCGAGCGCCAGCGCCGCGACGAGCACGGCAAGGGCGAGCGACCCTCTCCGAGAGGGCAGGTGCAGCGACGGCATGGGGCGGGTCTCCTTCGGTTGGCGAATGCGCTTGAGTCCGAGCGCAGACAGCAACCTAACACAACTGTTAGGGCAACCTAACTTAAGCTGTACGCTCGGTAGGCGACGCCGATCGCCGCTGCGACGCCCGCGTCGACGCCCGATAGAAGCGCACGTCGCCGGCGGTGCGCCGCAGTCGAAGGGCGCACTACAGCATCGTCCCCAAGATCAACAGCGACCTGTCGGACACGACCGCCCGCGAATACGGCGTCGTTGGAGATCGCCGACAGCGTCACCAGGGGAGACAGCCCCTCGTGGGCGGCGTGGCGATACACGACCCGCGGCATAACACGCTGTTGTCACACGCCAGGCCGCCTCCCATCGGAGGCGACGGCCACCTACAGCTTGCTCCATCTGATCGGCGAGCCGCGCAACAAATCGGCGATCTGCTTGAGACCCGGCGAAGCGCCGCCCCATCTGTCGTACGCATTGTCTCGAACCACCCTCGCCTTTTCCTGCAGTGCGACGAAGGCATACATCCGCCATCCCGGGTCCGAGGAGCGCAAGAACGCTTCCACAACCGATATGTCGTTGATCGCGCTGTGCTTACCCCAAGCAACAAGCGCCTTCGCACGGATGAGTGGGTTCGCATCGTTCAATGCAATGCCCCCAAGCACCGATGCGAGCGTTCTGCCGTCACCGCTCGGCAAAGAAAGAGCCCGGTTGCAGGTCGCAAGCTTCTCGAAGTCGCGACTGGATCGATCCGCGTGCAGGACCTCAGCGAACACGCTAGTAGCAGCTTCGCGGTTGGTTCTGGCCACCGCCGCGACGTATCGCATAGCAGTATCCACTATGTCTGGCACGCGCCGCAGAATGTCCGGGACGAAAACCACCGCCTGTGCGTCCCCAATCGCCTCCAGCTTTCGAAACACAAGGCCCATGTCTGCGCTGAACGCCGAGGGAAGGTCTTCGGCTTCGAGATCCGACATGAGCCGGTCGAACTCTTCGAGCGTGAGTTCGCGATCAATCTCGTCAGGATCAGGAAGGATCTCCTCCTCCTCATAGTCGCCCCACGTAATCGTAACGGTGCCGGCGTCCATTGCCGCTTGCTTCTTCTGCTCAAATCGCTCACGGGCAGGCTTGAGACGTCTGATCGCGGTCTCGGCACGGAGAATCCGAGTCTTCTCTCCATTCAGAGTCAGAGCCATGCCGTACAGATGCCGCTCAATGTGATCTTGCACCCGCCGAGCAGCACCAAACGAATCACAGATCGCCCACATATCGTCCATCCAACGAAAGAACGGAACAGACATGGATCCGAGAAGGCGATCGAGCGAGGCGAGATAGACGTTTCCAAGTGGGGATGACGGTCGAACCCCCTGCGGCAACCCCCGGATCCCCAGGTCCTGCCAACGCCCCAACATCTGCGCCAGATCCCCGACGACATCCGCGCGATCAGACACCTCCAACAGTTGGCTTTTCAGCGTTCCCGGTCGAATACCCAAAAAGTAGCCGCTAATGTCGGTCTGCAGAACGTACGCTTCGCCCGCCCTTTCAATAGCTTCGCTGACTCCAGCCCGGAACTCATCGTTACTTGCGTTACCTGCGAAGGCATCATCGTCGCTCGAAAGTGCTTGACGGTAGGCTCCCACGAACTCCCGAGGCGGCAGCGTCGTCTCGATCGCCGGCCCAAGGGCATCTACCAATGCCTGATACACGATCAGGTCCATCGGGTCCAAGCGAACGAAAGGGCGGAATGTGCCGCTCTTCTTCGAAGCGATCACAACAACGCCAGGTCTGACCTCGATGTGCGTTCGAATAGATGGCCCTGTATCTCCATGAAGGCGATCAAGGACCTCGAACGGGAGTCGGTCGGGAATGTCCATCCCCAGTCCTTGCGCCCACGTACGGACGCGGCGCCATGCCAGCGGGATATCCAGTGTCGAGAACGACCTCAGCTCCATGCGAGAACTATCACACAGAACGACCAACGGGCGATCGCGTCGACTTCAACGCTGCGAATTGATCACTCCACGAAGCGCTCCCCTGGCACGATTGAACCGAGAGCGAGCGCCGTCGGCTCGTAGCTCATAGTTCTCAGCCGCTGCAGCGATCCTGCCGCAGCGCGCCCTCAGGGCAGCAGGCGCTGGAGCGTGCCGCCAAGGATCGCGGCGCGCGCCTCGTCGCCGAGGGGCCAGGCGTCATGGCGCGCGCGCTCGATCGCGGGGGCGCTGTTGGGCATGTCGGTCGAGAAGACCAGCCGCCCCCAACCGATCGGAGGAGCTGCGAGGCCGGCGAGGACGACGTCCCAGGGGGCGTAGGCCGTGTCGGCGTACAGGTTCGGCGCCCGTTCCAGCGCGGGGCGCGCATCGATCCAGAAGTCGGTCGCGCCGCTCTTGCCCATGACGAAGCTCGCCTGGGGATGGCGGACGGCGAGCTCGGCGAGCTGCAGCGGCAGGGCGAACGACGGCGTGCCCGTGCGGACGTAGATCGGCCAGCCGCGCGCGGCCGCCGCCTCGACCAGCGGATCGGCCTGGCCGTCCAGCAGGTCGAAGCCCTGCACCGCCGGATCGAGCGCCAGCGCGACCGCGCCGTCGTCGGCCGCGCGGGCCAGCTCGTCGAGCGCACCGCGACCGCGCCAGGGGCTGGCGACGGCGTACGGCAGCAGGCGGTCCCCGGAGCGGCGCGCGGCCTCCGCGACGAAGGCGTTGCCGTCGCGATGGTCGACGGCGAGGCAGCGCTCCTGCGGCGAGATCAAGGCCCGGTCGATGCCGAGCCGGTCCATCGCGGCGAGCAGCTCGCCGGCGGTCAGCGAGGCGTCGCGACCCACTCCGAGGCGGACGTGGGCGTCGAAGACCAGCGTCACCGCGTCTCCTCCGTGGCGTCGCCGGGCCCACCGGCCGGCGGGGACGCGTCGCCGCGCGCGTCGGACGCCTCGCCGGGCGCGGGCCGCTCGAGCCCCAGCGCGGCGAGCGCGTCGCGGTGGATGATCGCTTCGATCTCCTCCTCCGGCACACGCGGAAGCGCCGTGCCCTCGACGATCGCGTTGACGTCGCGCAACGCGGCGATCGTCTCCGCCGTCGTCGCGATCGGAAAGTCGGAGCCGAGCAGCAGCTTGTGCGTCGCGCCCCACTCCGACGCCAGCCGCATGCACTCCCAGAACGACCATGCGCGATACGGCAGCGCCGACACGTCCGCGTAGACGTGCGGGTGCTTGCGGATGACCGCGATCGTGTCGCGCTGCCACGGGTGGCCCATGTGCGCCATCACGATCCGCAGCTGCGGGAAGGCCAGCGCGATCTCGTCCATCGTCAGCGGGTGGGCGTAGCGCAGCGGCGCGTCGCGGATCGGGGAGGTGCCCTGGTGGAACAGGATCGGCAGGCCGTGGCGCTCGGCCCAGCGGTACAGCTCGCACGCGGCCGGGCCGAGCGGGTCGAATCGCTGGTAGTTGGGGCCGAGCTTCACGCCGCGCAGGCCCAGCTCGACGCGGCAGCGCTCCGCCTCCTCGATGCTGCCGGGCGCCGTCGGGTCGACCGACAGGAACCCGATCCGCCGGGCGGGGTCGGCGGCGGCGAACTCGGCCGTCGACTCGTTGATCCGCGCCGGATCGGTCGGGATGCCGGTGCCGCCAAGGGGATCGGGCAGCGCGATGTTGAAGACGATCGACACGTCCGCGGCCGCGAGCTGCTCGTCGTAGTCGGCCCAGCTGTTCGTCGTCACGACCGCCCGGTCGGGCCGCCAGCGGTCGTAGGCGCGCCGCTCGGACGGGGGGACCGCGTCGCGGTGCGTGGGCGTGTGGGTGTGGACGTCGACGATCATCGTGCCTCGGTCGGGAGAGCGGGGATGGAGCGGCCGGGCGACGCGGCCGCCGCGGCGCCGGCGGCGAGGGCCGGCAGCGCCTCGTGCGGCGCGAGCGCGTGGTTGTAGAAGGCGATCCCGTCGGCCCCGGCCGCCCGCAGCGCTGCGACGTCGGCGGCGATCGACGCCGGCGTGCGCGACGGATCCCAGTTGGTCGAGACGACCGCCGGCGCGTCGCCCGTCAGCCTGCGCAGCGCGGCGAAGTGGGCGAGCATCTCCTGGTCCGAGCGCTCGCCGAGTGTCAGGATCACGCCGTCGACCCCGGCGACCGCCTCCGGCGTGACGCCCTGCAGCGCGACGGTCGCCGCCTCTCCGTACGCGGTCGTGCGCAGCGTGGCGCCGTGCGCGTGCGCCTGCACGGCGGCGCGCGCGAGCAGCCTGCCCATCACCGCCGCGCGCGGCGGGATCAGCCGAGCCGCGAGCGCCGCCTCCACCGCTTCCGCGTCGGCCGGCTCTGCGCCGGGCGCGACCGCGGGACACGCGCTCGCGGACGCCCCGGCGGCGCCGGCCGCAGACGGTGCCGCGGCCGACCCGTTCGCCGGCACCGCGAACGGCGGACCAGCGGCGGCGCGCGTCTCGGCGGCAAGCTTCTCCGGGTCCTCCCCGGCCGCGGCGAAGACGGCGCGGCACGACCGGCAGAAGCACTGGCTGCCGAGCCGCAGCGCGCGCGCCGACGGCTCGCCCTGCCAGATCGTGATCGTGTAGCCCGGCTCCCACGACGGGTACCAGGCGGCCTCGACCTCGACGCCGTCGGGTCCGAACTGCCGGCAGACATCGTCGACCAGCGCGCGCACGTACGCCGCCGACTGCGGATGCGAGGGGCACAGCGAGCGGCCGACCGACGCGCCGTCGGCCGACTGCGCCTCCGCCTCCCGCAGCGCGGCGACGAGCGCCTCGTTGTGCAGCAGCACCAGCCAGGCGTGGAAGCCGATCCCGTGTCGCGCGCAGGCGGCACGCAGCTCGTGGACGGCCCGCACGGTCTCGGCCGAGGCGGTCCGCGACGGGGCGAGCGCCTCGTAGCGGGAGCGATCGGGCTCGAAGGCGATGTGCCCGGCGGGCACCGTCTCGACGCGGCCGTAGCGGGGGAAGAGCAGACGCGCGCGGTGGTAGGTGAGCGCGACGGCGACGCCGCCGAAGCCGAGCGCGGCGATCTGCTCCGCGAGCCGCTCCGGCCCTGCAAGCAGCGCCTCCTCCGGGTAGGTCCAGACGTACGGCGCGTATCTGAACGGCGCCGCCGCGCCGGCCGGCGCGGTCTCGCGCACCGGTGCCGCTCCCCCGGCCGCGCGCGCCTTGGCCTTCGCGCTCATCGGAAGGTCGCCTCCAGCTCGGCGCTCGGGATGACGCCGAGGCCCGGCCCGCCGGGCAGCCTCGCCGTCCTGCCGTCGATCGCGACGGGCTCGCGCGCGTACCGCTCGGCGTAGTAGAGCGGCCCCGCGATGTCGGAGGGGATCGTCTCGCTCAGCCGCTCGATCGCGCAGGCGACGTGCAGCTGCGCCGCCGCGCCGAGGTCGCCCTCCATGTTGGAGCCGATGATCGTCTCGAGGCCGAAGGCGGCGGCGAGGCCGGCCTGCGCGACCGCCCGCCCGAGCCCGCCGCTCTTGCCGACGTAGACCGCGACCGCGTCAGCCGCATCGGCGCGGACGACCCGCGCAAGGTCGCCGAGCGAGAAGACCGACTCGTCGACCAGCAGCGGCAGGCCGCGTCCGCGCAGGTCGCGCAGCCCGTCGAGGTCGTCGGCCGCGAGCGGCTGCTCGACGAAGGCCGGTCGCGCGGGAGCGCACAGCTCGATCGCGCGCGCGGCGTCGCCGCGGCTCCAGCCGCCGTTGGCGTCCATCCCGAGGAAGGCGCCGTCGCCGACCAGCCGGCGGGCGTGCGCCATGCGGCGGGCGTCGTAGGCCGGATCGAAGCCGACCTTCAGCTTGAAGGCGCCGAAGCCGCGCGCGACGGCGGCGGCGTGGGCGACGTCGATCGCCTCCTCGTCCCCGCTCAGCGACAGCTTCACGGGCACCGCGTCGCGGAACGGCCCGCCGAGCAGCGCCGCCACCGGCAGCCCGCTGCTGCGCCCGAGCGCGTCCCACAGCGCCATCTCGACGCCGGCCTTCGTGAAGGGATTGCCGGCGAGCGCGCGGTCCATCCGCGAGGCGAGCGCCGCGACCGGCGCCAGCGGCTGCCCGACGAGCGCCTCGCGCAGCAGCCCGCGCACGAAGTGGACGGCGGTGACGCCGTCCTCGCCGCTCCACAGCGGCGTCGCGGAGATCTCCCCGTAGCCGACCGACCCGTCGTCGCAGCCGACGCGCACGAGCGCGAACGGCGAGCTGCCGTGCGTCCCTCTCGCGCCGTGGACGACGAGATCGGGGTCCACCCGCGGCGTGACGGTCGTCGCCTCGACCGCGACGACCGCGGGAATCCGATGCTCCTGCTCGCGGCTCATCCGACCTGCTCCTCCAGTCTCAGGAGCGCGCGGGCGTTGCCGTCCAGCATCGCCGCGCGCACCTCCTCCTCGATCTCCAGCTGCTCGACCTCGGCGATCCGCTCGGCCGCGAACGGCTGGCTGACGGCTGCCCCGAGGCCCGCGTCGGTGCCGAACAGCAGCCGCTGCGACGGACAGCGGGCGACGACGGCGCGCATCCCGGCGTTCGGCGTCCCGCAGAGGCAGATCCACAGGTTCGGCGTTCCGGTGACCGCCGCGATCGCCTCGCGCCAGTGGTCCTGCAGACCGCCGTGCCCGAGCACCATGGGCACGTCGGGATGACGGCGCGCGAGCGCGGCGATCTGCAAGGGGGTCGAATACGGCGGCGTCCCGTCGTGGAAGAGGATCGGCGCGCCGTGCGCGGCCGCCACCTCCGCGATCGGGTCCATGCACGCCTCGTGCGGGCAGAACGCCTGAATCCACGGATGGAACTTCAGCCCGCGCATGCCCAGCTCGCCGAGGCAGCGCTCCGTCTCCGCCGCCGCGTCCGGCAGCCGCGGATCGACCGTGCCGAAGGCGACCAGCCGGTCGGGCGCCTCCGCGACCCACGCCGCGACCCGGTCGTTCTCCGCCGGCGACGGGTGCCACAGCCCGTCGAGCGTGAAGACGACGCTGACGTCGATCCCGAGCTCGTCCATCACGGCGACGTAGTCGGCCGCGGTGTACGGCCGCGAGTCGTACCGGCCGCCCTCTCCGCCCTCAGAGGGCTTGTGGACGTGGAAGTCGATCATCGCGCCGGCTCCTTGGGGGCGGCGGACGGCGCAGACGCGGGCGGCGCCGCGGCGACCGCCTCGATCGCGCGCGCGACCGCGTCGACGAGCCGCTCGAAGGCGGCGGCGCCGTCGGCCTCCGCGCCGTCGCGCGGGTCGTCGGTGAAGCCGTCGATCGCCGCCCACGCGCCCGGCTGCTCCAGCCGCAGGCCGTCGGGTGCGGACGGCCACGTGCCCGGCGACGGGCGCAGCTCGCCGTCCCGGACGCCCTCCGGTCGCAGCGCGCGCATCAGCGCCGTCTCGAAGGCGCCGGCGTGCCCCGGATACGACGTGCCCCACGGTCCGTCCGCCGCGGCCAGCGCCCAGTAGTCGGCGGCCGCCGCGACGATGCCGTGGAGGCGCGCCGCGTCGGCGGCCGCCTGCGCGCAGACGGCGCTGTTGCCGCCGTGGCCGTTGAGCAGCAGCAGCCGGCGCGCCCCGGAGCTCGTCGCGCTTGCGATCAGCTCGCCCAGGACCCGCGCGAGCGTCGCCGCCGACAGCGACAGCGTCCCGCCGAACGGGAGGTGATGTTCGGAGGCGCCGAACGCGAGCGTCGGGGCGAGCACGACCGTGACCGGCTGGCCGCCGCCCTGCGCCGCGCCAGCTCGCGCCGCCCCGCCGTTCGCCGGGTCGGCAGGCGCCGCCCCGCCCCGCGCCGCCCCGGCCCGCTCGGCAGCGGCCGCCGCGAGCCGCTCGGCCGCGACCGCGTCCATGCCCGTGGCGAGGTGCGGACCGTGCTGCTCGGTCGCGCCGACCGGCAGCACGACGACCGCCTCCGGAAGCAGCGCCGCCAGCTCCTCGCGCGTCGCCTCGGCCCAGCGCACGACGGTCATCGCGTCGCCTCCGCCGGGGCGCCCGGGCGATCCCGCGGGCCGCCCGCTCCACCTGCCGTACGGTCCGGTGCGCCGCGCTCCATCGCCTCGGCCAGCCGCTCGCTGAGCGCCAGCGCGGCGAGGCCGTCGGCGAGGAGAGGGACGGCTGGGCGGCCGGTCGGGGTCGTCGGCCGCTCGCCGCGGCAATGGGCGACGAAGCGGTCGAGCTGGCGGCCGAAGCAGCGGGTCGTGCGGTCGCCGGCGCCGACCAGCTCGGCGGTCTCGGCGCGCGACTCGACGCGCAGCGAGAACGCGGCGACGTCGATCGTCGCGCAGCCGCCGCGGCCGCGTACCGTGATCTCGCCGGCGACGGGGGCCGGCAGCAGCCAGCCGATCTCGAGCTCGATCCGATGGCCGGCGGGGTGCGCGAGGCTGGCCCCGCAGAGGTTGTCGGCCGGCAGCGCCGGGTCGGTCCGCAGCGACCACGCGTGCTCGAGCGCCAGCTCCTCCGGGCCGAGCAGGACGCGCAGCCAGTCGGCGACGTGTGCGCCCTCGTGGATCACGGGCAGGCCGTGCGCCAGCGTCGCGCGCATCCGCTCGGCGTGCTCGCGGTCGAGCGGATCGTCGAGCTCGTCGTAGACGATCACGCGCACCTGCAGCGGATCGCCGAGCGCGCCGTCGGCGATCAGCTCGGCGAGCCGCTCGATCGCCGGATCGTGGCGGTAGGTGAAGCCGACCTGCAGCAGCGCCGCGGTCTCCGGCGGCAGGTCGCCGTACGCCTCCCGCGCCGCGGCGAGCGACGTCGCGATCGGCTTCTCGGCGAGCACGTGGCGGCCGTGCTCGACGGCGAGGCGGACGAGCCCGGGCGTCACCCACGGCGGCGTCGCGACGACCCAGGCCGTGACCGACTCGTCGGCGAGCAGCTGCTCGGCGTCGTCGAGCACCGGCACCCCGGGCGCGTCGATCAGCGCCCGCTGGACCGGCGAGGGCTCGACGATCGCGGCCAGCTCGACCTGCGGGTGCGCCAGCAGCGCCGGCAGGTGGGCGCCGCGCCCGATGTCGCCGGCGCCGACCAGCGCGACGCGGATCGGTGCGGTCACGAGCGCACCGCCACGATCGCGTCGATCTCGACGTCGAAGCCGTTCAGCTCACAGGCGACGACCGTCCGCACCGGCTTGGGATCGTCGAACCATCTCGCGTAGACCGTGTTCATCCGCGCCCACAGCGCGATGTCGGTCAGGTAGACCGTGACCTTCACCGCGTCGCGCAGGTCGGCGCCGGCCGCCTCCGCGACCGCGGCCAGGTTCGCCAGCGTCATCTCCGTCTGCTCCTCGATCGTGCCGCGCACGATCGCGCCCTCCGGGGTGATCGCCGCCTGGCCGGCGAGGAAGAGGAAGCCGCCGGAGACGATCGCCGACGAGTACGGGCCGGCCGGGCCGGGAGCGGTCGGCGGGGCCGTCGCCTCGCGGCGTTCGGGACGCGAGCCGCTCATCGCGCCCCCTCGATCTCGCGGGCGTGCGGCAGGGGCTCGGGGACCGCGGCAAGCAGCTCGCGCGTGTACGGATGCTCGGGTGCGGTGAACAGCCGCTCGCGCGAGCCGGTCTCGACGATCCGACCGCGCTGCATGACGGCGACGACGTCGGACATGTAGCGGACGACCGCGAGGTTGTGCGAGACGAACAGGTACGTGAGGCCGAGGCGCCCCTGCAAGTCGCGCAGGAGGTTCAGGATCTGCGCCTGAATCGAGACGTCGACCGCCGAGACGGCCTCGTCGAGCACGATCAGCTCGGGCTCGAGCGCGATCGCGCGCGCGATGCCGACGCGCTGGCACTGGCCGCCCGACAGCTCGTGCGGGTAGCGCTGCGCGAACGCCGACGGCAGCCCGACGAGCGCGAGCAGTTCGCGCACGCGCTCGGCGCGCGCCGAGCGCGGCATCCGCTCGTGCACTGCCAGCGGCAGCCCGACGATCTGCTCGATCGTCTTGCGCCGGTTGAGGGCGGCGACCGGGTCCTGCAGCACGATCTGCATCTGGCGGCGCTGCCTGCGCAGCTCGCGGCCGTCCAGCTCTGCGAGGTCGCGGCCGGCCACGCGGACGCGGCCGGAGGTGGGCGTGTCGAGCCCCAGCACGAGGCGCGACAGCGTCGACTTGCCGCTGCCGGACTCGCCGACGAGCCCGAAGGTCTCGCCGCGGGCGATCGTCAGCGAGACGTCGTCGACGGCCTTGTGGACATGGTGGCGCCCGACGCGGTAGTGGCGGCTGAGGTGCTCGACCTCGACCAGCGGATCGACGGCGCTCACCGGTCGCCTCCGGTCGGCGCGAGCGCCGGCGCGACCGTGCCGGCGCTTCGCTCGGGGGCGAGATGGCAGGCGGCCGCGCGGCCGCCGGCGATCTCCGTCAGCGGCGGTCGCTCGCGCTCGCAGCGCTCGTACGCGTACGCGCACCGCGGACGGAAGGAGCAGCCCGCCGGCAGCTGGCCGGCCGACGGCGGCTGTCCCGCGAGCGCCGGCATCGGCGCCGCCGGGTCGGCGTCGAGCCGGCACACCGATGCGAGCAGCCCCTCGGAGTAGGGGTGCAGCGGGTTCCGATAGAGATCCGCCAGCGGCCCCGTCTCGACCAGCCGGCCCGCGTACATGACCTGCAGGCGGTCGCAGAAGCGCGCGGCGACGCCGAGGTCGTGGGTGATCAGGATCACGGCAAGCCCGCGCTGCTCGGCCAGCCGCAGCAGCAGCTCGAGGATCCGCGCCTGCGTCGTCACGTCCAGCGCCGTCGTCGGCTCGTCGGCGACGAGCAGCTCGGGACCGGCGCTCAGCGCCATCGCGATCACCACCCGCTGCCGCATGCCGCCGGAGAACTCGTGCGGATACTGGTCGGCCCGCCGTTCCGGGTCGGGCACGCCGACCTCTCGGAGCAGCTCCACGACGCGTCGCCGCGCGACCGCTGCGGTGACGTCCTCATGGGCGTGGATCGCCTCGGCGATCTGGTCGCCGACGCGACGCACCGGGTTCAACGCCGAGAGCGGATCCTGGTAGACCATCGCCGCGCGCCGTCCGCGGATCGCGGCCAGCTCACGCTCCTCCAGCGCAGCGACGTCGGTTCCGTCCGACAACGTGATTTGCCCGGAGCTGATCCGCACGGGCGCCTGCAGCAGCCGCATCACCGCGAGTGCCGTCAGCGACTTGCCCGAGCCCGACTCGCCGACGAGCCCGAGGCGCTCACCGGCGCCGAGCTGAAACGAGACGTCTCGCACGAGCTGCAGCGGGGCGTCACGCCCGACGACCTCGATCGTCAGCCCGGTCACGGTGAGCGCAGCTGTCATCGCTCCTCCTGTCGCGGGTCGAGCGCCTGCTGGAGCTGCGACCCGAAGGTGTTGAACGCGAGGATCGCGACGAAGATCGCGACTCCCGGGACGACCGTCAGCCAGACCGAGCGGTACAGGCCGGCGTATCCCTCTTGCAGCAGCGTGCCCCACGACGCCTCGGGCGGCTGCACGCCGAGTCCGAGGAACGAGAGGCTCGCCTCGATCCCGATCGCCCAGGCGACCGTCAGCGACGCCTGCGCGATGAGCGCTGGCGAGGCGTTGGGCAGCAGCTCGCCGAAGACGGTGCGCAGCGGGCTGACGCCGACGGCGCGCGCCGCCAGCCGGTAGTCGGAGCGCAGCTCCGTCAGCAGCGCCGAGCGCGCGATGCGCGCCGTCTGCGGTGCGAGCAGCAGTCCGCTGATCAGCGCCAGCGTCCACGAGCTCGCGCCGAACGCCGCGACGAGGATCAGCGCCAGCAGGATCGGCGGGATCGCCAGGCACGCGTCGGCGGCGCGCATCAGCCCCTCGCCGACGGCGCGCCCGGCCGCCGCGGCGACGAACCCCCACAGCGTCCCGACGGCCATCGAGACGGCCATCGCGCCGAACGCGACCAGCAGCGTGAGCCGTCCGCCGGCGAGCGTGCGGGCGAGCACGTCGCGGCCGAGGTCGTCGGTGCCCAGCCAATGGGCGCCGGAGGGCGAGGCGAGGATCTCCCGCGTGTCGATCGCCGTCGGCGATCCGGCGATCGGCGTCGCCAGCAGCGACAGCAGCAGGAGCACCGCGATCGTGACGGCCGAGACGACGGCCGCCGGCCGGCGCGACAGCCGCCGCACGATGCCGACGCGTCCCGCCGCTGCCGTCTCGAGCGCCGGGCCCGTCGCGACGGTCGCGCTCATGGCTGCCCCTCCCCGACGCGCAGCCGCGGGTCGAGCACGCCGTACAGCAGGTCGGTGACGAACGTGACGAACACGAAGATCGCGACCGCCAGCAGCACGACGCTCTGGAGCACGGCGTAGTCGCGCTTCAGCACCGCGTCGACCACCAGCGAGCCGAGCCCCGGCCAGCCGAAGACGTACTCGACGACGACCACGCCGCCCAGCAGGTAGCCGACCGTCACGCCGAGGTACGTGAGGCTCGGGATGAGCGCGTTGGGCAGCGCGTGCCCGAGCACCACGCGCCGGCGCTGCAGGCCCTTGCCCGTCGCCGTGCGGATGAACGGCGCCCGCAGCGTCTCGCCCAGCGATGCCCGCAGCAGGACGACCAGCGGCGCGGCGACCGCGAGCCCGAGCGTCAGCGCCGGCATCGCGACGAGCCGCAGGTTCTCGAGCGGGTCCTCGACGAACGGCACGTAGCCGCGCGCCGGCAGCAGGCCCGCCTGCACGCTGAGCACGACCACGAACGCGATCCCGACCAGGAACGGCGGAGCGGCCATCAGCGCCGCGGTCGCCGCGTTGACGAGGCGCGCTGCGATCGAGCGCGGCCGCGTCGCGCTCACGAGCGCGGCCGGGACGGCGAGGACGAGGCCGACCACGAAGGCCAGCCCCGCCAGCTCCAGCGTCGGGACCACGCGCTGACCGATCAGCGTCGTGACCGCGTACTGGCTGAAGTACGACTGCCCCAGATCGCCCTGCAGCAGGCCGCCGACCCACGAGAGGTACTGGGCGACGACCGAGCGGTCGAGGCCCAGCTCATGGCGCAGCTCCGCCAACGCCGCGGGGTCGATGTTGCGCGCCCCGCCGAGCTTCGTGATCGTCGGGTCGCCGGGGACGACCCGCAGCAGCGCGAAGGTCAGCAGCGAGGCGAGCGCGAGCAGCAGGACCCCTGCGCCCAGCCGGCGCAAGACATAGCCGCGCAACCCGTTCACCGCGCGAAGCCCGCCTGCGTCAGATCGACGTTGCCCTGCGTGTCGACCCACGCCCCGACGACGTCCGGCTGGACGACCGTCTGCAGCGTCGTGAACGCGATCGGCAGGACGGGCACGGCTCTGTTCTGGACCTCCTGCAGCTGCGCGTAGATGCCGTCACGCTCGGCGGCGTCGCCGGTGGCGACCGCTCTGCTGGACAGCTCTCTCCACCCGGGCAGTCTCGCGTTGCACTCGCAGACGCCCTCGTTGAGGAAGCTGAGCTGGTACATCGGCGTCGTCGGGAGCGACAGGTAGTTGGCGACGATCGTCCCGGGGAAGCGCTTGCCCGCCGGGTAGAACGCCTCCAGCCACGTGCTGAACTCCTCGCGCTGGATCTTCAGCGTGATGCCGATCTTCTTCAGGTCCTCCTGGAGGATCTGGCCCATCTGCGCCCACTCGGGGAACTGCCCGGCGGGGGTCAGGAAGGTGAGCGTCTCGCCCGCGCCGACGCCCGCCTCGGCGAACAGCGCTCTCGCGCGGTCGAGGTCGAACGGATACGCCGCCAGCGACGCTTCGAATGCCTGGTTTCTGGGCGACAGCATCGAGGCGGTCTCGGGGACGAGGCCCTTGCCCGCGTACGCGACTCTCAGCATCGTCTCGCGGTCGATCGCGTGCAGCAGCGCCTGCCGGGCGCGGACGTCGTCGAACGGCGGGCTGGCGTTGTCGACCTCCCAGTAGACACCGGCCGAGATGTCCTCGGGCTCCAGCGCCCTCCCCTGCGTCGCCGCGACCAGCCCGTCGACGTCGGCGGGCGGCACCGACCACAGCACGTCGAGATCGCCGGAGCGGAACGCCGTCGCCGCGGCCGTCGCGTCGGGCGAGCGCACGATCTCGATCTCGTCGAGGTTCGCCTGCTCTCCCCAGTAGTCGTCGTTTCTGACGAGCGTCACGTGGTCGTCGGGAACCATCTCAGCGAGCTTGAACGGTCCGGTGCCGACCGCCGCCTTGGCGGCCGTCGAGAACGTTCTCGGCTGCACCATCACGAGCGACGACGCTGCCAGCGCGTCCGGAAGCAGCGCGTTCGGCGCGCTGAGCCGGAGCACCAGCCTGGTCGGCGACGGCGTCCCGATCGACGCGATCATCTCGATCTTCGTGCGGTCGGGGTTGGGAACTCTCGGGTCGAGCACGCGCTCGAGGTTGGCCTTCACAGCCCGCGAGTCGAACGGCGTGCCGTCGTGGAACCTGACGCCTGAGCGCAGCGTGAACGTCCACGTCCGCTGGTCGGGCGAGGCGCGCCACGACTCGGCCAGGCCGGGTTCGGTCTCGCCGTTGCGCCCGGCTCTCGTCAGCCCGTCGAACAACAGCGGATGCACGACGAGCTGCTGCGCCGCCGACCGCGTGTGCGGATCGAGCTGCGAGATGCCCGACGCCGTCCCGTAGACGAGCCTTCCGCCGGCGCTCGCCGGCTGCGACTCGCCCGTTGCTCCGCGGTCGGTCGTCGGGCTCGATCCGCCGCAGCCGACCGCGAGCGCCGCGCACCCGGCGGTCAGCGCGGCGACGCCCGCGATGCGCGCGGCCGCTGCCGCAGCGCGTGTCTCTCTCATCAGCACCACCGTGCCTGCCTCTCTCCCAGATGACTTCATCTCATCTCACCTCGACCCGCAGGCTCACCGCACCGGTGAATCCGCTCAGGTCGAGCGTCTCGCCGCTGAACGGCACGATTCTGCCGGTCACCGTCTCTCTGACCGCGGTGACCGCCCTTCCGGCGGGCAGCCGCAGCCGCAGCTTCAGCTCTCTCAGCGACGCCGACGCGGGCAGCGTGGCGGTCACGTCGAGCCGTCTCGCCGAGGCGATGCTCGAGACGACTCTGTAGGAGACCGCCCCGAACGGCGTCGGCGCGTCGTCGACCGCGATCGTCTTGCCCTCCTCCGTCCACGCGCGCGGCGTCGAGAAGGCGAGCCAGAGTCTGTCGGGGATGCCGTCGGCGCGCTCGCCGACGTGGACCAGCGCCTCGCGCAGCGCGACCAGGAAGCCGTCGGCGTTCGAGCTGGTCGGCGGCAGGTACATCGAGCGGAAGTACTCGCCGAGAACCGGCCCGATCGTGTGGCCCTCGCCGCCGACGAACGTCTTGCGGGTCATGCCGTGCGCGAGCTTGCCGTAGAGCGCGAGCACGATCTTGTCGGCCTTGTCGTTGGCGGCCAGGAAGCGGACCCGCTCGATCATGTAGACGTTGTCGTCGCCGGTGGTCTTGTAGCCGGGGAGGCCGTTGGGGAACACCGAACCGATCGCGGTCGGGTAGTAGTTGAAGCGCTGCAGCCCGAGCATCAGCGCGCCCTGCTCGCGCGAGTAGCGCCAGATGTCGTCGGCCTCCGCGCTGCCCGGCGCGAAGATGCCCGACGCGAGCACGTACGGATGCAGCAGGTTCCAGTAGGAGCCGATTCTCGTCGCGGTGATCGGATCGAACGCCACGTGCCCGCCGAGCAGGTCGTGCGGGACGAACGTCGCGCTGCCGACGGAGCGCTTGGAGCTGTCGATCGCCGCGCGCAGGCTTCTGCGGAAGCTCTCCGCGATCGGCTCGTATCTGGCCGCCAGCGCGGACTCGCCGATCAGTCTCCAGACGAGCGCCATGTCCCGCATGCCGCGCCACCCGACCGCTTGCGCGTGGGTGCCGTACAGGCTCGCGGTGATGTCCCCGCTCGCGCCCTCTCTGGGCAGGATGCCGTTGGGGTCCGCGGCGAGCTGGCTCGCCATCGTGTCCATCAGGCTCGCGTACGTCGGCGTGTTGGCTCTGATGAAGGCGGTGTCGCCGGTCAGGAACCAGTACGCCGCCGCATGCGAGAGCTTCTCGCCCCGCTCCCAGTTGGGGTATCTGGTCGCTCCCTTGCTCAGCGGCAGCAGCGCCTGCAGCCCGTCTCTGGCCGCCGCCGGGAAGCCGTACTCCGCGAGCCGCTGCAGCGCCGAGCTGCTCTCCGGCTGGAAGTAGGTCTCGTAGAGGTTGCCGTAGCTGTAGCGCCAGTTCAGCTGGAGCGCCTGGATCAGCAGGTTGCGCTGCGCGTCCATCACGCGCTGCTCCGGCACCTGATACGTCGCGCCGGTCGCGAGCTTCGCGTTCCACTCCGTTCTCACCTGGCTGAGCGCGGCGGCGTAGCTCGCCGCGTCGGCGGTGAAGGTGCTCGGCGCCGCCGGAGCGACCGGGCGCACCAGATAGCGCGTCTGGACCGCACCGCTGGAGATGTCGACGGTCGACCTCAGGGTCGTGCCGTGCTCCAGCGTCCAGCCGGCGCCGTCGTAGACGACGACGTTTCCGTCGCTGGTGATCGATCCGCCGGCGTCGCTCAGCGCGCTGTCTCCGGTCACGACGCGCAGGTCGACCGCGCTCAGCGAGGAGGTTCCCCTCTGCGCCGTCAGCTTCACGAAGCTGGCCGGCGTTCTCGTGCCCGGCAGCCAGGCGACGAACGACTCCTGCGTGTACGCGACGCCGTCGATGTCTCTGTAGGAGACCTGGAGCACCGGCAGGTGGCCGTCGGCCAGCGCCGGCTCCTCCAGCGCCGCCTCGCAGAGTCCGTAGCGTTCGCGCCCGTCGACGCCGACGAAGGTCGTCATCCGACGTCCGTCGGCTCTGCGGGACGCGATCTGGCTGCCGTCGGCGACGTGCAGCGCGCCGCTCTGCGCGAACGTGTCCGCCTGCGGGGCCCACATCGGGATGTAGAAGACGCCCGAGTCGGTCAGCCGGTTGCCGGCGGTGCCGGCCGGCGAACCGACGCCGCGCAGCGGCAGCAGATGGTCCTTGATGTTGTCGTAGGTCGGTCCGCCCGGCGCGCTCAGCAGGGCCTCGCCCCACACGTCCGGCTTCGATCTCAGGGCCGTCTCGACGGAGGCGACGTAGCCGCCCGGGAACGACAGTCTGGCGACGCACTGCGCTCTGACGAGGTCGCCGACGCGGCCGACGCTCGGGCCGAACGAGAGCTCGATCGCCATGTCGCGGCTGACCGGCCCGCTGGCGTCCCATGCCTGCTGGGTGGCGTCGTCGGCGCGTCGCGCGACGCGGCCGGCGCCCGTCTCGACGGCGCCGGTGCCGACGACGAGCACGTACGTGCTGCCCGATCTGACCGCCGCGCCATCTTCGAAGCGGACCGAGCGCTTGCCGGCCGGGCCCGCCGCCAACTCGGCGGAGGCGACGACCGCGCCGCTGGGCGAGCCGTTGCGGACGGTCAGGGAAAGCGGACCATCGTTGGCCTCGGTCAGCCAGATCGACGCGTCGTAGAGCGTGCCGTCGAGGGCGCTGAACCCCTGCGCCGCGACGTCGGGTCCGTGGACGGGGCCGAAGTCGCCGCTGGTCGGCGGCTGCGTGTCGCGCGTGACGGTGGCGCCGCAGAAGCCGACCTCCAGCGCCATCTCCCAGCCGGTCGCTCTCCGGTCGCCGCCTCCGCCGCCGCCGTCTCTGACGTACACGTAGCCGGAGGGGGCCGGGACCAGCTCGGCCGTCCCTCTCGTCGCGGCGGGGGCGTTGAGCTTGAGGATGTACGTGTTGCCGGCTCTGACCGCGATCGCTCTCGGGAAGGTCACCTCGGCCTTGCCGGTCACGCCGGCCGCGATCGTCGCGGTGCCGAGGACGGTGCCGCCGATCGCCGCGCCCTCGATCACCGAGACGGTGACCGGAGCATCGGCCGCGGCGGCGATCCAGACCGAGGCGCGTTCGATCGAGGAGCCGGCGGCGACGAACGAGTCGCCGAGATAGAAGCCGCCGTAGATCGCGTTGCCGGGACCGCCGACGGACTCCTGCAGCACCGTCGCGGGCGCGCCGAGCGTACAGCTGCCAACGCCCGCGGAGCCGCAGAAGTCGACCTCCATCGCCATGTCCCAGTTGGTCGGTCTCCAGTCGCCGCCGCCTCTGCCGCCGTCTCTGGCGTAGACGAATCTGCTCGCCGTCGCCGGGATCAGCTCGGCGAGGCCTCTGGTGGCGCCGGGGGCGTTGACCTTGAGGATGTAGTCGCCGCCCGCTCTGACGGCGATCGGGCTGCTCGGCGTCGCGACCGCCTTGCCGCTCACGCCGGCCGCGATCGTGGCGGTGCCGACGACCGTGCCGCCGATCGCCGTCCCCTCGATGACCGACAGCGTCACCGGTGCGTCGGCTGCCTGCTTCATCCAGACGGCCATGCGCGTGATCGAGCTGCCGCTGGCGACGAAGGCGTCGCCGAGGTAGAAGCCGCCGTACACGGCGTTGCCGGGGCCGCCGACGCTCTCCTGCGTCCAGGTGGCCGGCGCCCCGACCGGGCAGGATGGCGCCTCCGCCCTCGCGGAGGCCGCTGCGGTCGTCAAGGCGAGCAGGGCGACGGCCAGCGTCGTCGCTGCTCTGCGGATTCGGCTGCTCACGTCATCCTCCGATCGGGACACCGGATCGATTCAGGGCACCAGCAGGGTCTTCGCGTGGGCCGGCGGCCGCTCGAGCAGGTCGAGGAAGACCTCGACGCCCGCGTCGAGCGGCTCGCTTCTCACCCACGCGCTCGTATCGAGCTGCGCGACGATCTCGAGCGCGCGCGCGAAGTCGCGCTCCAGGTAGGCGAAGGTGCCGAGCACGCGCTTCTCGCCGCGGACCAGCGCGAGCCCGTCGAAGCCGGCGTCGGCGCCGTGCAGGCCGATCCAGACGGCGCTGCCCCCGGGGACCAGCAGCGCGGCGGCGTCGGCGCGCGTCTCCGCGCTGCCGACGGCGTCGACGATCACGTCGAACTCGCCCTCCAGCCGCCGTGCGGCGTGCGCGACGCCGGCCGCGCGGGCCGTCTCCAACCGCTCCTCGCTGAGGTCGCTGACGACGACCTCGGGGACGCCGAGCCGCTGCGCGACGAGCGCCGTCGCGAGGCCGAGCATGCCGGCGCCGATCACGCCGACGCGCGCCGGATGCGGATCGTGCGCCTGCGCGAGCGCGAGCGCGTGGACGGCGTTGGCGACCGGCTCGACGAGCGCGCCGTCGGCGAACGACATCCCGTCCGGGAGCGGCACGCAGCACGACTCGGGCAGCGCGACCCGCTCCGCGAAGCCGCCGTCGCGCTGGATGCCGACCAGCGCCCGTGTGCGGCAGACGTTGCGCAGGCCGCGCAGGCAGCGGTCGCAGCGGCCGCACGCGATCAGCGGGTTGACGGTGACGCGCTCGCCCGTGTCGAGCCGGACGCCCGCGATCTCGTGACCCATCACCAGCGGCGGGATGCGAAACGGGCTCTGGCTGCGGAAGCCCTCCAGCTCCGAGCCGCAGATGCCGACGGCCTTCACCTCGACGACGACCTCCCCGGGGCCCGCGACCGGCTCGGGCTGGCCGGCGCGCTGCTCGAGCGTCAGCGGCGCGGTGTAGACGATCGCGCGCATCAGCGCAGCGCCGCCTCCGCCGCGAACGCCTCCAGCACCTCGCGGCGGCGCGCACCGCCGAGCGGGGTCAACGGCAGGCGCAGCTCGTCGGAGTCGATCAGGCCGCGCTCCAGCAGGACGGCCTTGATGACGGCGACGTAGTCGCGGCCGCCGAGCGCGCCGTGCAGGAACGGGGTCGCGGGCCGGTAGGCGGCGTACGCGTCCTCGGTGCGGCCGGCTCGCAGCAGGCTCCAGACCTCGGCGGCGCGCGCCGGGTAGACCATCGGCAGCGCGACCATCGCGCCGTCGGCGCCGCGCGTGAACTGGTGCCAGAGGACCGCGTCGTCGCCGGCGTGGACCGTCAGCCCGGTCGCCTCCTTCAACTCCGCGACCTTCTCCAGAGCCGTGTCCGTGACCTTCACGTGCGTCAGCCTGGGGACTGCCGCGGCGATCGCGACGACGTCGGCGACGCTGAGCGGGGTGTGGTTGGCGGCGGGGTTGTCGTAGAGGCAGAGGTCGGCGGGCGCCTCGGCCGCGATCTCGCCGAAGTGGGCGATCAGCCCGTCGCGGCTGTTGGCGAAGTAGTTCGGAACCGACACGACGAGCAGGTCGGCGCCGGCCTCCCCGGCCGCGTCGAGCAGCCGGCGGCTGTGCTCGATCGAGTTGTCGCCGATCGAGAAGGCGACCGCGCCGACGAGGTCCCGCCGACCGCAGGCCGCTCGCAGCAGCGCGATGCGCTCGTCGAGGGTGAGGCTCGGCACCTCTCCGACGCTGCCGCCGACGAGCACGCCCGCGACGTGTCCGGCGAGATCGTCGAGCACGCGCCCGAAGCTCTCGAAGTCCACCGCACCGTCCTTGAATGGCGTCAGCAGCGGCGGCAGCAGCCCCGTGACACGTCTCGCTTCACCCGCCGCAGCGCCGTTCGCGTGCGATGCCGGAGTTGCGCTCATCGACTCCACAAACCTCTCCTCGATCAACTGACGAGCGAGACCGTATCAGAATGAAAGCGAGCTTTCGAAATTTTTGGCAGACCACTTGCGAATTTTTCGGCAGCCCTCCTTCACTGCGCTTGGTATGGTCCTTCGGCCTGTCGTTCAGCCGTCTTCCGGAGAATCCGTCATGACCATGCCAGCGCCGCCAGATGAGCCCAGGACCAACGCGGTCCAGGCCGTCCAGCGGACCCTCCGCCTGCTGCGGGACCTCGGCGACGCCGGCGCGATCGGCGCCCCGCTGGCCGCGCTCGCCCGCAGCGCCGGCCTGAGCGAGGCGACCGCGCTGCGCTACCTGCGGACGCTCGTCGACGGCGAGTTCGTCGAGTACGACGAGGCGACCGCGCGCTACCGCCTCGGCCTCGGCGTGCTGGTGCTCGGCGAGCGCGCGCTCGGCGACGTCGACCCGCGCCCGCTCGTGCTGCCGCAGATGGAGGGGCTGCGCGACGCGTGGGGGCACACGGTCAACCTCGCCGCCTTCCGTAACGGGCGAATCGTGCTGATCGAGGTGATGGAGGGCAACCGCTCGATCAAGAAGGGCGCCCAGGTCGGCGAGGAGGACCAGCTCCACTCGACCGCGCTCGGCAAGGCGCTGCTGGCGAGCCTCCCGCGCGAGCGCGCGCTCGCGCTGCTCGCCGAGCACGGTATGCCGGCGACGACCGAGCACACGATCACCTCCGCCGAGGCGATGGCGGCCGAGCTCGACCGCGTCGCCGCGCGCGGCTACGCGACCGACGAGGAGGAGGCCGAGCTGGGCCTGCGCTGCGTCGGCGTCGCGATCCGCGACCGCCGCGGCACGCCCTCGTACGGCATCTCCGTGAGCGCTCCCGTGCAGGCGCTCGACCACGACGACAGCGCCGAGATCGGCGAGGCGCTCGTCGCTGCCGCGCGCGAGCTGTCGCGCCGGCTCGGCCACCGCGCCGAGGCGACGCCGGTCGGCTGATCCGGGCATCGCGTCAGTCCGCCGCCTCAGCCCCGCGGGGCGCCCATCTCCTCGGAGACGCGCGCGGCCGTCGCCCGCACGGCGGCGAGCACCGCATCGCGTCGCCCGTCGCCGAGCACGTCGGCGCGGAAGCCGGTGACCGACAGGCCGCCGCAGCAGCGGCCGGTCGCGTCGAAGACCGGCGCCGCCATGCAGGCGATCCCCTCGTACTCCTCCTCGTCTTCGACCGCATAGCCGACCGCGGCGCTCTCGCGCAGACCGGCGAGCGCCTTCGCCGCCCCGCGGCCGTCGCCGACGAGCGCGCGCTGGCGGTCCTCCGGCAGATGGGCGGCGATCGCCTTGCCGAGCGCAGTGGCGCCGAACGGGACGGTGCGGCCGACGAAGGTGTGGAACTGGACGAACGACGGGCCCGCCGCCTTCGCGAGGTAGATCACCTGGTCGCGCTCGAGCACGCCGGCGTGGGCCGGGAGGCCGACCTCCTCGGCGAGCCGCTCGAGGTGCGGCTGGGCGATCTCAGGCAGGCCGAGCCTCGTGATCAGCCGCGCGCCGAGCCGGTAGATCGCGAGCGTCGGCTGCCAATGGTGGGTGCGCCCGTTGACGCGTTCGACCGCGTAGCCGCGTGCTTCCAGCGTCCGCATGATCGCCGAGCAGCTCGCGAGCGGGACGTCGGCGCGGCTGGCGATCTCGGTCAGCGAGAGCGGCCCCTCGGACTCGGTCAGCAGCTCGAGGATCGTCAGCGTGCGATCGGCCGCCGGCGCCTTCGAGCGCGGCGGGGGCGTGGCAGCGGCGTGTCGGGTGTCGTCCATCGCTGAGTTTCGAAATATCGAAGAGTTCATCGAAATGCCGGAACGTTCGCCGCATGCTCGACCATGCGACCCGTGCTTGTCAAGCGTGTTTTCACATGCCGTCACGTTTCGGTATATCGATTGGTTAATTGATATGTCGTTGCTACGGTCGGCGCCATGATCCCAACCCGTCACCTGCTGGCCGGTCTCGGCCTCCCTGACACCGACGCCCACGACCTGCCGGCCTCCGCCAAGCGCTTCGACGACGGCGGGCAGTGGCGGCTGGAGATCCCCTCGACCGAGGGCCCAGAGTCGCTGCGCACCGTGCTGGCGGCCGCCGACGAGCACGGCCTGCGCGTCCATCGCGTCAGCCAGGGGAGCGGGATCACGCTTCAGAGCGACGACGAGATCCGCGAGATGGTCGCGCTCGGCGCCGAGCGCGACCTCGAGGTGTCGCTCTTCACCGGCCCGCGCGCCGGCTGGGACGTCGGCGTCCAGGCCGTCACGAGCTCCGGCCGGATCGCCGGGATGAGCCTCCGCGGCGCCGACCAGCTCCGCTACGGCCTCGACGACGTCGTGCGAGCCTGCGAGCTGGGGCTGCGCAGCGTGCTGATCAGCGACCTCGGCCTGCTGCGCGTGCTCGGGCGGCTGCGCGCCGCCGGCCACCTGCCGTCCGACCTCGTGCTGAAGGTCTCGGTCTCGCTGCCGGCCTCCAACCCGGCGACCGCCGCGCTGCTGGAGGAGCTGGGCGCGACGACGATCAACCTGCCGGTCGACCTGACGCTCGCGCAGCTGGCGGCAATCCGGGCCGCCGTCGACGTGCCGGTCGACCTCTACGTCGAGACGACCGACGACTTCGGCGGCCTGCTGCGCTACCACGAGATCCCCGAGATCGTGCGCGTCGCGGCGCCGGTCTACCTGAAGTTCGCCGTCCGCAACTCGCCCGGGCTCTACCCCTCCGGCGAGCATCTGCGCGAGGCGGCGCTGTCGACGGCGCGCGAGCGCGTCCGCCGCGCCGCGCTCGGGATCGCGCTGCTGGAGCGCACCGCGCCGGCGGCCGTGATGAGCCGCAGCTCCGGGCACGGCCTTCCGGCGACGATGCCGGCGGCGCCCGCCGGAACGGCGGCGAGCGCCGGGCCGGACGCGTCCGCGGTCGGCGCACGCGACAGCTCGTCGGCCTCCGCGAACGGCGGTGCGGCGTGATCGTCTCGCGCAACCCGGCCGATCCGGCCGACGAGGTCGGCCGCTTCGAGGCCGCCGGCCGCGACGCGGTCGACGCGGCGATGGCGCGCGCGGTCGAGGCGCAGCGCGCCTGGGAGGCGGGCGGCGCGGCGGCCCGCGCAGCCGCGCTCGACGCGCTCGCCGACGCGCTGCGCGAGCGTGCGGAGCGGCTCGCGGCGCTGATCGTGCGCGAGGTCGGCAAGCCGCTGACCGAGGCGCGCGGCGAGGTCGCGCGCGCGGTCGCGATCGTCCGCTATCACGGCCAGAGCGCGCTCGACGCCGACGGCGAGCTGCTGCCGCCGGCGCCGGGCACGTGGCAGCTCGCGACACGCCGCCGGCCGCGCGGCGTCTGCGCGCTGATCACGCCGTGGAACTTCCCGCTCGCGATCCCGCTGTGGAAGGCGGCGCCGGCGCTGGCGGCCGGCAACGCCGTCGCGCTGAAGGTCGCCGAGGAGGCGAGCGCCTGCGGCGCCGCGCTCGCCGAGCTGTTCGCCCAGGCCCTGCCCGACGGCGTCGCGACCGTCCTGCATGGCGGTGCCGAGACCGGCGGCGCGCTGCTCGATCACCCTGCGACCGCCTGCCTGTCGTTCACGGGCAGCACCGCCGTCGGCACCGCGCTCGTCGCGGCCGGCGGCGCGCGTTCGCTGCCGGTGCAGGCCGAGATGGGCGGCCAGAACCCGTCGATCGTGCTCGCCGACGCCGACCTCGACCATGCCGCCGCGACGATCGCCCACGCGGCGATGGGCTTCGCCGGCCAGAAGTGCACGGCGACCAGCCGCGTGATCGTCGAGCGTTCGGTGCTCGGCGCCTTCACCGAGCGGCTCGTCGGCGCGGTCCGCGAGCTGCGCGTCGGCGCCCCCGCCGACGCGGCGACGGCCGTCGGGCCGCTGATCGACGATGCCGCCCGCGACCGCGCGCTGGCCGCGATCGCGGCGGCCCGTGGGCGCGGCGCGGAGCTGCTGTGCGGCGGCGAGCCGCTGGAGCCGGGCAGCGTCCTGGCTCCGACGCTGCTGGCGCTCGCAGACCCGGGCGACCCGCTCGGCCAGGACGAGCTGTTCGCGCCCGTCGCCTGCGTGCTTCCCGCCGACGACCTCGATGCCGCGATCGCGTCGGCGAACGGCGTCCGCTACGGCCTCGCGGCGGCCGTCTTCACCCGCTCGCTGGAGCATGCCGCGCGCGCGGTCGACGCGCTCGACGCCGGCCTCGTGCGCGTCAACCAGTCGACGGCCGGCGTCGACCTCCACGCCCCCTTCGGCGGCACGAAGGCGTCGTCGTTCGGCACGCGCGAGCAGGGCCGCGCGGCACGCGACTTCTTCACCGAGACGCGCACGGTCAGCATCTCGCTCTGACCGCGCGCCGTCATGACGACGAAAGCCCCGCATCGCGCGGGGCTTTCCTTCAGTCGGGGAGACAGGATTTGAACCTGCGACCGCCCGGCCCCCAGCCGGGTGCGCTACCAGACTGCGCCACTCCCCGTGGCACTGCTATGTGGTCACTCGCGGCACTGGGGGCTGGCCGCGCGCTCACGGGATGATACCCCGGTCGGACGCGAGTCGGCGCGCCGGTCGGCGCTGCCCTCGCGGCGGGCCGGAGTGGAGAGCGGGCGACGGGAATCGAACCCGCCCTAAGAGCTTGGAAGGCTCCTGTGCAACCACAACACTTCGCCCGCGGGTCCGTCGATGATACCGGCGCGCACGCCACAGGTGCGGGAACGCTCCCAGCACCGAGCCGGGCGCACGCGAGCGTGACCGGTCAGCGCCCGTGCAATCGGCCGCCCGCACCGCAACCTCCGCCGCCCCTCTCGCGTTGCAACCGCAAACGACCCACCCGGAGGTTCGATTCCGCATGAAGCGCCCCAAGCGCCTGAAGCTCCCCTCGCCGGCGATGATCGTCGCGCTCGTCGCGCTGTTCGCCGCGCTGGGCGGCACGTCCTACGCCGCGCTCAGCGTCGGCTCCGTCACGTCGCGTGAGATCAAGAACGGCTCGATCCGCAACGTCGACTTCAAGAGAGGCACGTTGCGCGGGCAGGAGTTCAAGCGCGACTCGCTCGGCGGCGGCGCGATCAAGGAGGAGTCGCTCGACGCCAGCAAGCTCGGCAACGTCAGAACGGCGTCGAGAGCGACCGAGGCCGAGAGAGCGACGCTCGCCGCCGGCCTCACGCGCCAGCTGGCCGTCGCCGCCGACGGCGCGAGAAGCAACGACCGCGGCGGCGTCGTCTCCGTCATCAAGACTGCGACCGGCCGCTACCAGGTGCTGTTCGACACCGACGTGAGAGCGTGCGCCTACTCCGCGACGCTCGCGATCACCCCGCCGCCGGCCGACAGAAGAGACGCGCCGGTCACCGGCGAGATCGCCGCCTCGCCGCTGGCGGGCAACGTCAACGGCGTGGAGGTCGCGACCGCCGACAGCGCCGGCGTCGCCGCCGACCGCGCCTTCCACCTGACGGTCTCCTGCTGAGCGGGAGCTGACCGCACCGGCCGCGCGCCCGCTCGCGCGGCCGCCGACCGCGCGGCGACGGCGGGCTACCGCGTCGCCGCCGGTCTGCGCTCCTCGGTCGGCACGTCGCCGTCGCCGTCGGTCAGCGTCGGCGGCGGCCACGGGCCGAACCAGTTGTCGCGGGCGCCGTCGAGCGTCACGACCGTCCCGCTCATCGCCCGCCCCAGCGGCGAGGCGAGCAGCGCGACCAGCCACCCGTGCTCGTGCGGCTGCCCGAGCCGCTGCAGCGGGACCGTCCGCGCGACGCCGGCCCGCACCGGCTCGGGGTACTTGTCGAGCGCGTCGGTCTGGAAGTGGCCGGCGGCGATCGCGACGACCGCGATCCCGTCCGCCGCCCACTGCCGCGCCCACGCCGCCGTCAGCGACTCGACCGCCGCGCGCGCGGCGCTCGAATGGGTCATCCCCGCCAGGCCGTGATGGGGCGACAGCGTGACGTTGACGATCGTCCCCCGTCCCGCCGGCCGCATCGCCCGCTCGACGGCCAGCTCGGCCATCCGCGTCGTGCCATCGACGTTGAGGCGGAAGACCGCCTGCCACCCTCTCGTCGCGATCGCCTCGGCCGGCACGAAGTACTGCCCGCCGGCGTTGTTGACGAGCAGGTCGAGGCGGCCGTGGTGCTCGAGCGCCGTGTCGACGATCCGCCGCGCGTCGTCCTCGTCGCGGATGTCGCCGCAGACGACGCTCGCCGCCGCGCCGATCCTCGCCGCCGTCGCCTCCAGCACCTCGGCGCGGCGGCCGGCGATCACGACCTGCGCGCCGCAGGCGGCCAGCTCGGTCGCGGCGGCGCGGCCGAGGCCGGTGCCGCCGCCGGTGACGAGCGCGACCTGCCCGTCGAGCAGGCCGGGGGCGAAGATGCGGGAGGGCGCTGGAGTGCTCACGCCGCCGATCCTACGCCCGGCCGCCCCGCGCCGCGCAGGATCGGGCACGGTGGACGGGCCGCCGCGGGAGGTGCACGGCAGGGCCGCCGCGGGAGGTGTGCGGCAGGGCCGCCGCGGGAGGTGTGCGGCAGGGCCGCCGCGGGAGGCGCGCGGCGGAGCGCGCCGCTCAGGCGCCGCGCGCGTCCCCGCCGAGCGCGTCGGCGAGTCGTCTCGGCGCGCGCCATCGCCACGCCTCGGCGAGCAGCTCGCGCAGCTCCTCCGGATCCGCGCCGGCGAGCTGCACGATCGTCCAGCCCTGCCTTCCCCACGCCCCGGCCGCGGGCGCGTAGGTCGCGGGCGCCGTCGCGACGACCGCCGCCTGCTCGGCGGCGTCGAGCCGCAGCGACATCTCGCCCGGTCTCGGGAAGCCGGCGAAGATCTTGCCGCCGACGCGGAAGTCGGCATGTCCCATGTGGCCGCCCTCAGTCGCCTCCGGCAGCGCGAGCGCGAAGGAGCGGGCGTCGTCCTCGGTCACCATCGGGCCATCTTCGCGCGTGCGGCGGCCGGCGGCTTGGACGGATGGGAAGCGGGCGCCCGAGCGCGGTCGGCCCTCAGCAGCCGGCGTCGCGCACGAGCGCCCGGTATCTGCGCATCGCCGAGCGCTGGAAGTCGCCGTGGGTCTGTCTGCGCAACGCCGCGACCCGCTCTCTGTGGAAGCGCGAGGAGAGGCTCTCGGCATGGCCGATCACGTCACGGACGGCGATCCCGTAGCGGCAGCGCAGCCAGCGCGTCAGCCGGATCGACGCGCGCAGCTGCGCCGCGTTGCCGAGCACCTCGGCGTCGCTGCGGCCGACGTGCTCGATCCCGATCGCGGCCCAGTTGAGCCCGACGGTGTGGCGGCAGAGGAAGGTCACCGGCGTCAGCTGCACGATCCGCCCGTTGCGGGCGACGACGAACTGGGCGCAGGTTCCGGGCCGCTCGCGCAGCTCCGGGTCGGCGACGTTCGGCGCGAAGGTGTTCCAGGTCGCGTCGACCGAGTCGTTGACCGTGTAGTGGACGACGATCGCGTGCGGCTCGACGGTCGTCGTCGCGCGCCCGTAGTGGCGCTTGGCGTACGCGGCCGTGTCGCGCCGACGCTGCGCCGTCAGCGGGATGAACCGTCTCGTGATCGCCGGCCGCGGGACGGCGGCCGGGCCTCTCCCGGTCGGCTTCGGTCTCGCCGGAGACGGTCTGCCGGACTCCGGCGCGGGAGCCTGCGCCGTGTGAGCGGCGGGCGCGGGCGGCGCGGGCGTCGGCCACGCCGCCGCCAGCGCGGCCAGCAGCGGGGCGAGCGTCAGCACCGCCCCACCCTATCGCCCGCCGCGCCGCCGGACGCGGCGCCGGGCGCGGCGGAGCGACCTCTGTCATCCAACCGTCGCTGAGCGACGGCCGGACGACAGAGGTCCGGACGCTACGCCTGCTCCTCGCCGTCGTCCTCGCGCCCGTCGTCGCCGTCGGCGAGCAGGCGGTAGAGGTCGCGGCGGGTGCCGGCGAGGATCCGCTGCGCCTCCTTGCGCTGGGCCTCGCTGCCGGTCTGCAGGACCTGCATCAGCGCCATCGCGGTCTCGCGCGCCGTCTGCATCAGCGCGACGGCGTCGTCGGAGACTTCGCCGGCCATCTGATCCCACGGCGCCGGCTGGTCGTCGCCGCGGTCGGCGACGAACTGCCGGCCGGCGTCGGTCAGCTCGTAGAGCTTGCGCCCGTCCTGCTCGCCGGAGCGGATCAGGCCCTCGTCCTCGAGCTGCTGCAGCGCCGGGTAGACCGAGCCGGGGCTCGGCCGCCACGCGCCGCCGGAGCGCTGCTCCAGCTCCTGCATGATCTGGTACCCGTTGCGCGGCTCCTCGGCGAGCAGCAGCAGCGCCGCGGTGCGGACGTCGCCGCGCCGGGCGCGACCGCCGCGCCGGCCCCAGGGCCCGCCGCGGCCGGGTCCGCCCCAGCCGCCCGGCCCGAACGGGAAGCCGCCGCGCGCGAACTCGTGCAGCCCGCGCCCCGGCCCGCCGTGGCCGCCGTGGCGACCTTCGCCGGGACCGCGCCCGCCGGCCATCGCGCGCCACAGCTCCGCGATGTCGAAGCCGCCGCGATGGCAGCCGTGTCGGTGGTGTCGGTGTCCGCCGCCCTGCGCGGCGTAGTCGGCCATGCGATGCATGCCGATCTCCCTTGTTCGACCTTTCGTGATGTATCGACGATATATCGAGATACTCGGTTTGTGAAGGGGCCGCGGCCAGACAGGTCCGCACGCGGACGCGCGCCGACCGGCCCGAAGACAGCGAGCGCACCGACGCGTGGCGCCGCTCTCCGGTTCGCACGCGAATCGGCGCGAAGGAGCGACGTCGATGACCGCAACCCATCGCGCGCCGTCGCGTTATGACGACCAGATGCCGACGTCGCAGCAGCCAACGCCGCCGCCGAAGCCCGACGCCGAAGCGGCCCGCCGCGCGGCCCAGCTCCACCACGCGATGAGCAAGGCGCCGGTCGGGTCGAAGGAGCGCCGCTTCCTGCGCCGCGCCGCCGAGCGGGCGCGAGCACGGGCACGGGCCGGCGAGTAGACGCACGAACGCCCCGCCGCTCGCGCGCCGGGGCGTTCGATGCCCCTGCCGCCGGGGGGTGCCGGCTTACGGGGATGCCGGACAGGCTCGCGTGCCGAGCGTCGTGCGCGCAGAGGGGGAAAGAGCGCGCAGTTCGGCCGCACCGCTGCCCGTGGCATCGCCGACTATACCCAAGAAAACCGTCTACAGGTGGAGATTTACCGCCGGTAGATGGTGGTTCACCGCCTATCGCGGGTGGTGTCGGGCTCCCCGGTGAAGGAGGTTTCACCGATCGCGATGCCCGACGCCTCTCCACAGCTCAGCGCGTTCGCCAGAACGCTGAGACGCCACCGTCGCCAGCTCGACCTCTCGCAGGAGGCGCTGGCGGCGATGTCGGGCGTCAGCGCGAAGCACATCGGCGAGATCGAGCGGGCCAACAAGGACCCGAGCATCACGACCGCGCTGCGCCTGCTCGGCGGGCTCGACGCGCCGCTCGGCGAGTTCTTCACGAGGGTCGACCTCCACCTTCAGGAGGAGTGACACGGCGAGCCAGCTATGCGAACATACGTTCGTGTCGCCGCGCAAGACTCCTCCCCATCCGCTCGCCCGCACGATCCGCCAGCTGCGGCGCGAGCGCGAGCTGTCGCAGGAGGCGCTCGCCAACGCCGCCGGCATCCATCCCAAGCACCTGAGCGAGATCGAGCGCGGCAACAAGGACCCGCGCGCGACGACCGTCGCCCGTCTCGCCGAGGCGCTCGGCGTCTCCGTCGGCGATCTCTACGGACGGAGCGACGAGCGGGGCGCCGACCACCTACAATGAGCCGCCCGCGGGGGACTGGTGTATCGGTAACACGGCGGTCTCCAAAACCGCAACGCGAGGTTCGACTCCTCGGTCCCCCGCCTTCTCGACGCCCCGGTAGCCCGCCGGGGCGTCGCGCGTTCCGCGTGCGCGCCCCCCGAGCGGGCGCGGGAACGCGACTGCACGCGACGGCGCGGCGGGCAGCGGGCGCGCCGGTCAGGCGCCGCGCGGTGCGGCGCGGTGAGCCGCGACGCGGCTCAGGCCGGAACCGGCGCGTCGGGCGCCTGGGACGGCGTCGCGGCGGCGTTCAGCACCGCCGTCAGCAGGCCGGGGAAGCGCGTCTCGAGGTCGTCGCGCCGCAGCGACAGCAGGCGGCGCTTGCCGTCGATGCGGGTCGCGGTGATGCCGGCCTCGCGCAGGACGCGGAAGTGGTGGGAGGCGGTCGCCTTGCTGACACCGAGGTCGAAGGAGCCGCACGGCCGCTCGCCGCCGCACGCCAGCTCGCGGACGACCGCGAGCCGCGCGTCGTCGCTGAGCGCGTGCATCACCGCGGTCAGCTCGATCGTCTCGACGGCGGGGTGGTCCGGAGGGCCCATCGCTCTCCATTCTATGCCGCCCGCCCGGGCGCTCGCACACGTTGGCGGACCGGCCGCCGGGAGCGCGCCCGGCGCGGATGCGGGCGGAGGGATTCGAACCCCCAAGGCCTCTACCTGGCCAACCGGCTCCTAAGGCCGGCGTGTCTACCGTTTCACCACGCCCGCGGGGAAGTGCGTCACGCGACCGCGCAGGATTGTAGGGTCCCTTCGGGATGGAGGACGGCTACGTCATCGACCGGCCGAATCGCGCGAAGACCTCTTCGAGAACGACACGCGCGATCGTCGTGCTGCTGCTGCTCGTCTCCGCGGGCCTGATGTCGCTGGTCATCTTCGGCGGCTGGGGCGGCCTGCAGGGCAGCAAGCTCAACCAGGTCGTCTACCTCGGCCTGTACCTCCTGATGGCCTACCTCGTCGCGAGATGGAACCGCGGCGTGCTGCCGGTCGCCGCGGCGCTGGCGATCATCCTGCTGATCTTCGCCGCGATCTCCGGGCCGGAATGGCTCGAGCGCGACAAGACCGGCTTCGCCACGCCCGAGCTGATCTTCGGCGGCGACGGCCTCGAGTCGTCGGTGATCGCGATGCTCACCTTCCTGCTGATCCCGGTCCAGGTGCTGCTGATCGCCTTCGCAGCACAGGGCTTCCGCCAGGACTGGCACGTCGAGGTCGAGGTGCCCAAGAGCCGCGCCCAGTGGTCGGGCGCCGCCCCGCGCAGAGTCTCGACGCGCCCCGGCGCCCGCCGCGGCACGACGACCGGCGCGAGCCGCTGAGCGGCTACGGCACCAGTACGAGCTTCGTGCCGCCGGTGCCGGCGCGCTGGCGCTCCCACGCGCGCTCGACCTCCGACAGCGGCAGCCGCTCGACGTCGACCGTCAGCCTTCCGGCGAGCGCGTGCTCGCACAGCGCGGCGTAGGCGGCCGCCTTCTCCTCGGGCGGCACGAGGAAGTTCGTGTGGCCGCGGATCTCGGCGAGCTTCCCGCGGATCGCCGCCGACGGGATCGACGCCAGCGGGCCGGCCGACTGGCCGATCTGGATCAGCCGACCGCCGGGGCCGAGCGCGCCGAGCGCCGCTGCGGCCGGCTCGCCCCACAGCGGGTCGATCACGACGTCGACGCTGCCGCCCGCAGCGGCGCGGAAGGCGTCGGTCAGGTCCTCTCCGGCGACCTCGCCGTCGAAGCGGACGGTCGCGTCGGCGCCGAGCTCCGCGGCGCGCGCCAGCGCCTCGGCGTCGCGGCCCGCGGCGACGACGCGGCCGGCCCCGAGCAGCTTCGCGCCCTGCACCGCGATCCGGCCGAGGACGCCGGTCGCGCCGAGCACGAGCACCGTCTCCCCCGGCTCGACGCGCGCCCGCCAGCTGAGCGGCAGCCATGCCGCCAGCCCGGCGATCCCGAGCGTGACGGCGACGCCGTCGTCGAGCCGGTCGGGCACGGGCAGCAGCCCGGACTCGAGCACCGCGGCGCGCTCGGCCATCGAGCCGAACGGGTGGACGGGCTGGTCGAACCAGACACGGCGGCCGTCGGCCAGCCGCCCGACGCCCTCGCCGCCGGCGACGAACGGCACTCTCGCTCTGCCGGCGTAGAAGGTCCCAGCCGCCTTGCTGACGTCGACCGGGTTGACGCCCGCGGCGGCGACCTCGACGACCACCTCGCCGGCGCTCGCGACCGGCTCCGGGAAGTCGCGCAGGCGCGGCGTTCCGTATTCCTCGACGACGGCGGCTCGCATGGCGCGCGACGATATCAGCGGCTCCGCTCCGCCCCGGGCCGCGCGCCGGCCCCGGGCGGTCAGCCGCAGCGGCGCCGCGCGGGGGGCCGGCTTCGCCGCGATGGCCAGAGTTCGCGCCCGCGCGCCCGATCGCGGCCGCGCGCCCGGTAGCGTGGCCGCCATGCTGACCCTGCACGATCCCGCCGACGTCCGCCAGATCGCCGCGACGTACGAGACGCACACCCCTGCCGACGTGACGGCCGCCTGCGAGCGCGCGGCCGGCGGCGCCGAGCTGTGGGGGCGCACCCCCGGGCCGCGGCGCGCGGCGGTGCTGCACGCCGCCGCCGCGCTGCTGGAGCAGCGCGCCGACGCGATCGCCGCCGACATCACCCGCGAGGAGGGCAAGCTCGTCGCCGACGCGCGCGCGGAGACGCTGCGCGCCGCGGCCGTGCTGCGCTTCCACGCCGGCGAGGCCGAGCGGACGCACGGCGAGGCCGGCGACGCCGGCGATCCCGGCACGCTCGCCTACACGCGCCGGCGGCCGCTCGGGGTCGTCGCGCTCGTGACGCCGTGGAACTTCCCGATCGCGATCCCCGCGTGGAAGCTGGCGCCGGCGCTCGCGGCCGGCAACGCGGTCGTGCTGAAGCCGTCGACGCGCGCGCCGGGCGGTGCGCTGGCGCTCGTCGCCGCGCTGCGCGACGCGGGGCTGCCGGAGGGCGTCGTCGAGGTCGTGATCGGCGGCGCCGACGTCGGCACCACGCTCGCCGACGACGCGCGCGTCGCGGCGCTGTCGTTCACCGGCTCCAACGCCGTCGGCGACGCGGTGCGCGAGCGGGTGCAGGCGCGCGGCGCGCGCTTCCAGGGCGAGCTCGGCGGCAACAACCCGCTGGTCGTGCTGGCCGACGCCGATCCCGCGCGGGCGGCGGCGATCGCGGTCTCGGGCGCCTTCGGCGCCGCCGGGCAGAAGTGCACGGCGACGCGGCGGGTGATCGTCGAGCAGCGCCTCTACGAGCCGCTGCTGGCCGCGATGGTCGCCGAGGTCGACAGGCTCAAGACCGGGCCGGGGCTCGACGCCGCCTCGCACGTCCCGCCGCTGGTCGACAAGGAGGCCCAGAGCGAGGTGCTGGAGGCGATCGAGCAGGCGCTCGGCGCCGGCGCCGAGGCGGTCGCGGGCGGTCGCGCGCCCGACGGCGAGCTGCAGCACGGCGCCTTCGTGCTGCCGACCGTGCTGGCGCAGGCCGGCCCCGGCATGACGGTGGTCGACGACGAAGTCTTCGGCCCGGTCTGCGCGGTGCTGCCGGTCGGCGGGGTCGACGAGGCGATCGAGCAGGCGAACGCGACGCCGTACGGGCTGTCGGCGTCGATCGTCACCAACGACCTCCGCGGCGCCTTCCGCTTCGTCGAGCGGATCGATGCCGGCATGGTCCACGTCAACCGCCCCACCCCGGGCGCCGACCCGCACATGCCGTTCGGCGGCGTGAAGGGCTCCGCCGGCTCCGGCTACCGCGAGCAGGGCAGAGCGGCGCTGGAGTTCTTCAGCCAGAGCCAGACCGTCTACGTGCAGCACGACCTGCCGTGAGCGCCGCCAGCGCCAGCAGGACGGCCGACAGCGCCCAGGCGGTCGCGTACGAGCCGTGCTGGACGATGAAGCCGACCGCCGCCGGGCCGGCGATGTTGCCGAGGAAGACGACCGACAGGACGTAGCCGGAGGCGACGCCGGGCGCGTCGCGGCGGAGGTGGACGGCGGCGCGGTTGAGCAGGCCCGGCTGCTGCCGCTCGGGCTCGAGGTCGTCGCCTTCGGCCCGACGGTCGCCGGCCTCGGCGGAGGTCGGCTAGTCGCGGATGTCGAAGTAGCCGTCGCCGCCGAGCACGACGCCCTCGCCGGGCGCCTGCAGCGTGCCGTCGTCGTTGAGGTACAACCCGACGGTCTCGATCCGCTCTCTCCCGTCCGCGAAGGCGAAGCGGAGGGTGCGGTCGGCTCGGATCTCGTAGGTGCCCTTGCTGTCGGGCGGGACGACCGCCCAGTCGACGACCGGCCCGGAGCCCGAGGAGACCGAGTCGCGGACGAAGTTGCCGTCCGGCATGAAGGTGATGTTCTCGGTGTAGTAGCTGCAGAACAGCGGGCAGACGCCGGTGGAGTTCGAGTAGGTGAGCCGCGTGTCCCAGCGGGCGCCGGCCGACGGGAAGCCGAACTCGCGGTAGCTGTCGCCGTCGAGCTCCAGTCTCCGCCCCGCAAGCGTCGCCGGCTTGCCGTCGATCGTCAGCTGCCCGCTGGCGGCGTCGTAGCTGTACGACTTGCAGGTCTCGCTGACCGCGGTGCAGGTCGGCCACGCGCTCCCGGTCTCGGCCACGTGGACGAGGTTCGGCCCCGTGAACCAGAGCGTGTTCTGCTCGATCCCCGAGAGCGTGTAGCGCGAGCCCCAGAAGTACCGCCCCTCGAGCGTGTTCGGATTCGCCGGCGGCGTCGGCTTCGACGGCTCTCTCGGCGTGGCGCGGGCCGGAGCGCCGAACGACAGGCGGCCCTTCGCGACCGTCCGGCCGCCGCCCCGCGTCACCTTGACGGTCAGCGTGCCGCGCGCGGGCCCGCCGCGCGCGCGCCGCAGGCTCACGCCGACCCGCACCCGCTTGCGAGCCTTCAGCGCCGGCAGCCTGCGGGCCGGCTTCCCGCGCTTGGCGCCGGCGAGCGTGACCTGCACCCCCTTGCGCGCCGTCACCGCCAATGTCAGCCCGCTGACCGGGCGCTTGCCGGTGTTCGTGACCGTGATCGTCGTCCGCGCGGGCTTGGTCGTCAACGGCTTCTTGACCGCTCTCGCCACCACGCGCACCGGCGACGCGGCGCCCGCTATCGCCGGCGAGGCGGCGAATCCGCCGATCGCGCTTGCGACCAGCAACGGGACGAGGGGAAGCTTCAGGTCACGGGCTCTCACGGTCTCGATCTCCTGCGAGGGAACGGCGGCCGCGCGCCAACGTATCACTCGATCTGGCGCCGGCGACCGCGAGCGCCGCGCCCGCCGACCCGCCAGCGATCCGGTGGCGAGGATGACGCGGGTCGAGCGCGCCTCGCCACCTCGGAGGCCCGCGGCAGGTCGTACATACGGCGGGTGGGACTCGAACCCACACGGGCTTGCGCCCAGCGGCTTTTGAGGCCGCCGCGTCTACCATTCCGCCACCGCCGCGTGGGGGAAGATGCGAGTCTACGCGGCGCGGGCATATCGGCGTGGAGAACCCGCACTCGAACGACGCGAGAGGAGCCGACGATGGCGCAGCTGGAAGGACGCAGCCGCGAGCTGCTGGAGGAGCCGAACTTCTGTTACGTCGCGACGTTGCGCAGAGACGGCACGCCGCACGTCGCGCCGGTCTGGGTCGACGTCGAGGGCGACACGGTCGTGCTCAACAGCGCCAAGGGCCGCGTCTGGCCGGCCAACCTCAGACGCGACCCGCGCGTGACGCTGACGATCGCAAACCGCGAGAACCAGTACGAGTACGTGTCGATCCGCGGGCGCCTCGCCGAGGAGACGACCGACGGCGCCGACGCGCACATCGACGCGATGGCGAAGAAGTACCTCGGCCAGGACGAGTACCCGTTCCGCCAGCCCGGCGAGGAGCGGATCATCGTGCGGATCGAGCCCGAGCGGGTCAACTACCGCGGCGGCTGAGCGGCGCGGCGTGGCCGGTTACGCGGTGACGAGGCCGTGCAGCTCGTCGAGCAGCTGCGGCGGCGCGACGACGCGGCCGGAGGGCAGGCCGTCGCGCTCGGCCAGCTCCCGCACCGCCAACCCGGCGCGCTCGCAGATCAGCACGCCGGCGGCATAGTCCCACGGGTTGATGCCGCGCTCGTAGTAGGCGTCGAGGCGGCCGGCGGCGGCGTAGGCGAGGTCGAGCGCCGCGCTCCCGCCCCGGCGCAGATCGCGGACGCGCGCGATCAGCGAGGCGACGACCTCGGCCTGACGGGCGCGCACGTCGCGGTCGTACGCGAAGCCGGTGCCGACGAGCGCGAAGTCGAGCCGCTCCTTCGCGGCCGGTCGCAGCTCCCTGCCGTCGAGCAGCGCCGGCCCGGTGCGGGTCGCGCTGAACTCCTCGCCGCGCAGCGGGTCCCAGACGACGCCGACGAGCGTCCCGTCGCCGTCCTCCGCGGCGATGCTGACGCACCACTGCGGATACTCGAACAGGTAGTTGACGGTGCCGTCGAGCGGGTCGACGACCCACCGTATGCCGCTCTCCCCCGTCGCCGCCGTCTCGCCGCCCTCCTCGCCGAGGATCGCGTCGCCGGGACGGCGCTCGGCCAGCAGGGCGCGGATCGCGCGCTCGGCGTTGAGGTCGGCTTCGCTGACGAGGTCGGTGTCGGTCGACTTCGTGCGCACGCCCGGGGCGTCGCCGTAGTAGCCGAGCAGGACCTCTGCCGAGGCGCGCGCCGCGGCGCGCGCGACGTCGAGCAGCTCGGCTTCGAGGGCGGGGATGGCGGATGCGTCTGCGGAGGAGGTCACCAGGCAAGCGTAGGACGCCGCGCATGCCGGCCGTCGTGCGGCGCCGGCGGTCGGTGCCGCGGCGAAGGGCCGATCGGTCGTTCCGGCTCGGCGGGAGGCGGCGGTTGGCATCATCGCTCGCCGATGGAGGACGAGCCGATCCCGCTTCCCGGCAGCGACGCCGAGCGGCGCGCCCACCTGCGGCTGGCCGAGCGGCTGCGCGACGGCGGGCGCGCGGTCGCCGTCGAGACCTGCTGGGTCCGGCCGCGCTGGGAGCTCGCCCACGCGCTCCATGCCGGGCTCGGCGCCGCCGCCAGCGTCGTCGCGGTCGGCGCGCCGGCGGTCGGGCTCGGCCTGGCGCTGTTCGCGCTGCTGTCGCTCCTGCTCGACCTCTCCGGCCGCCTCTTCCTGCTGCGCCGCCTGACGCCGGAGCGGGCGACGCAGACCGTCGTCGCGCCCGACCCGCGCGGGCCGGGAGCGCCCGGCTCCGCCGTCGCCAGCCCGTCCGCAGCCGCGCTCGACGCGCCCGCGGCCGGAACCGCGCCCGGCTCCGCCGTCGCCAGCCCGTCCGCCGCGCGTGCCGCGCTCGACGCGCCCGCGGCCGGAACCGCGCCCGGCGCGGCGGCCGACGCGCGGTCGTCGCGCGTCCGGCTCCTCCTCACCGCCCACGTCGACGCGCCGCGCGGCGGGCTGCGGCACCGGTTGGCGCGGCTGCGCGTGGGGCCGCCGTTCCTGTGGGTCGCGGTCGCGCTGCTGGCGGTCGCGGCGTGCGCGGCGGCGCGGCTCGCGGGCGACGGCGGCGAGACGGCGGTCGGGCTCGTCCAGCTCGCGCCCACGCTGGTGTTGCTGGCGGCCGTCGGGCTGCTGGTCGACTCCGCGCTCGCCACCCCGCTGCCGCCCGACCGCCGCCCGGCTGACGCGCTGATCGCCGCCGTCGGGGCGCTCGACGCCGCGCCGCCGCGCAACGTCGCGGTCGACGTCGTGATCGCCGGCGCCGGCGAGGGTCAGGCCGTCGGCTTCCTCGCCCACCTGCGACGGCGCCTCGCCCACGCAGGCGCCGACGCCCCGGCGCCCACGAGCCGCCGCGCGCTCGCCCGCCTCGGAGGCCGTGCGGGAACGGGCGCAGGCGCCGACGACAGGGCGCCCTCAGGGGGCCGGGCGCTCGCCCGCCTCGGCGGTCGCGCGGGAGCGGGCGCGCGACGGGTCCGTGCCGCGCGGGCGGGCGAGCGGCGCGCCGAGCGCGAGGCGATCGCCGTCGTCGAGCTGACCGCGACCGACGGGCCGCCGCGCTGGCTCATGAGCGACGCGGCGCTGCTGCCGCTCGCCTACCACCCACGCCTGGTCTCGCTCGCCGCGGCGGCCGCGAACGAGGAGCGGGCGCTCGGCCCCGGACCGGCGCGCGGCGGCCGCGTCGTCGGGGCAGCGCTGCGCGCTCGCCAGCGGCGGCTGCCGGCGATCCGGCTCGCGGCGCCCGACGAGACGTCGGCCGTCGCGCTCCTCCTGACGTTCGTCGAGCTGCTCGACGCCCAGCTCGAGCGGGGGTGAGTGGTGGTCTGTGTCCTCCATACGGGACACAGACCGCCACTGATCCCGCGACGGGCCGGTTCAACCGAGCGTCGGCATCAGCGCCGACGCCGGCGCGGCGGCGAGGCCGCGCGCTCTGGCGAGCCGCTCCAGCATCACGGCGGTGTCCGCGAAGGCGACGCCGGTCAGGTGCCGGTCACGCCGTTCGAAGTCGGCGACGATCGCGCGCACCGCGGCCGCGTAGCCGTCGGCGTCGTCCCGCGCGAGCGCGTCAATCGCGTCGGCGGTGCGGTTGAAGGCCGGGTCCTCGGTCCGCATGCCGGCGGCGGCGCGACGGGCCGTGTCGTCGTCGCCCTGGATCAGCGCGGCGATCGCGAGCGCGTACCAGCCGGGCGGGGAGTCGCAGGCGTCGCCGAGCGCGCTGCGCACGTACGCCGCCTCCTCGCCGCCGTGCCCGGCCAGCACCGCGGCCTTCGCCATCCCGACCAACCGGCCGAACGAGCGCGGCGGCGCCGCCTCCCACGAGGCGCGATAGAGACCGGCGGCAGCGGCGAACCGCTCGCGCGAGACGGCCGCGTCGCCGCGCAGCAGCGCCTGCTGCGCGCTCGCCTCGTGCCGGATCGCCTCCTGCAGCAGCGCTCTGTGGTCGGGCTCGGCCACGTCGGGCACCGTATACCCGCCGCGCGACGCGCCGCAAGTCGAGCGCCGGCGATCACCGCCGCGACCAGCGGCCGCTCGCTCGCGACGCGTCGCAAGCCAGCGCCGGCGGTGTCCGGGCACCGGTCGCGGCGGCCGCCGCGACGACGCCGTCCACTCGGCAGCGGCGGCCCGAGCGGAGCCGACGGGAGCCGGCCGCGCCGCCACGGCCGCGGCTCAGGCGTCGTCGTCGCCGGCGCTCGGCGGCCGGCGGTGGGGCTTGGTCGGCTGCTCGCCGGGATCGGCGCGGGCCCACAGCGACCCCCTCGCCGGCGGCTCCGGCTCGGGCCGCGCGGCCGGCTCGGCCGGCTCGGCCGGCGGCGACGCGGCCGGCGGCTCCGGCGAGCGGTCGGGCGCGGCCGCGCCATTCGGCGGCTGCTCCGGCCCGGGAGCGGGAGCCGGCGGCCGATCCCACGCCGGCGCCGAACCAGGCGGCGACGCGGCCCCCGGGCGATCCGGCGCGGACGCGGCGCCCGACGCATGCTCCGGCCCAGACGCGGCGCCCGGCGCCTGCTCCGGCGCGGACGCGGATCGCGGCGCCTGCTCCGGCCCGGACGCGGCAGCCGGCGGCGACTCGGCCGGCGGATCCGCGGCGGGCGGCGACGCCGACGGAGGCGGCGACGGCGGGGACGCCGGGGTCACGGGGACGACCGGCGCCGGGTCGGCCCTGCCGGGCTCGGGCGGGAGCGGCTCGCGCGGGCGGAGGCCGGCGGCGATCATGGCGCCGCCGACGAGCAGCAGGATCATCGGCCAGAACCAGAGGCTGGCGCCGCCCTCGCCCGGCTGCCCAACGAGCACGACGAAGACGAGCAGGTTGAGGACGCCGAGCCAGCCGGGCCCCGGCTGTCTGTCGACGCCGGCGTAGGCGACGAGGCCGAGGCCGCCGGCGAGGATCACCAGCTTCCACCACGCGCCCGGCCCGTCGAAGAGGCCGCGCACGAGGCCGTCGCTCCGCTCGAAGACGGCGAAGCCGAACAGCAGCGAGCCGACGTAGGTGAGCCCGATCGCCAGCACCGCGAAGCCGGCCGCGTCGATCAGGTAGACCGACTCGGTCCGATGGCGGTCGCGCAGCAGCAGCGCGCCGACGAGCAGCCCGAGCGCGACGAACAGCAGCACCCAGCGCGACGTCGCCGGACCGTCGGGCGAGAAGACCCACGAGACGAACGACAGCAGCGCGAACGTCCCGGCGACCGCCGCGACCAGCGTGCAGATCGCGCTGCGGCGCTCGCGCGCCAGCCACGCCGCCGCGCAGGCGACGACCGCGAGCATCCAGAAGCTCGCCCCGGCCGAGTCGAGCGGCTCGTCGACGCCGAGCACCTGGGCCAGCCGCAGCAGCGCGACGAACAGCAGGACGAGGCCGCACAGCTGCAGCACGACCTGGTAGGAGCGCGGCTGCTCGCGCTCCAGCGGAGCCAGCACGCCCATCGCGAGCACGAGCGCGCACGCCAGACCGGTCAGGACGAGGAAGATCCCCGTCCCCCACGAGGCGTCGAGCCGGACGTTGACCAGCAGCAGCGCGACCGTCAGCGGGACGGCCCCGGCGCCGATCAGGTCGCCGCGGTGGGGATGGGGTCGCAGCAGCTCGGCGAGCGCGCGGGCGCGCGCCTGCAGGTCGGTCGTCTCGGCCATGTCGGCCAGCCTACCCGCGTCGGCGGCGCGCTCCCGCGGGCTGCCGGGGCGCCGTCGGCCGACCGCTCGCGTCCGGCGCCCGTGCGCCGTACCATCGGCTGCACGATGCTCCCCGACGATCCGACGCTCCGCGCCTCCGACGCCGAACGGGAACGCGCCGCCGACGCGCTGCGCGACCACTGCGCCGTCGGCCGCATCACGCCGGAGGAGCTCGACGAGCGCACCGACGCCGTCTACGCCGCCAGAACGGTCAGCGAGCTGCGAGCGCTGCTGAGCGACCTGCCGCCGCTGCCGGCGGCGCCCCCGCGCCCGGGCCACGACCCGCGGCGCGAACGGGCGAAGCGCCGCGCGCTCCACCGCGCCGGCTCCTGGGCGCTGCTGTCGCTCGCGATGGTCGCGATCTGGCTGGCGACCGGCGCCTCCGGGCACTTCTGGCCGATCTGGGTGATGCTCGGCGCCGGTATCCGCGTCGGGATGGTGACGTGGTCGGAGCTCGGCCCCGCCGCCGCCGCGCGCCGCCCCATCGGCCAGGGCAGCGCCGCGCCTCCGCTGCCGCCGGGCGAAGAGGCGCGGGAGCGGCACGGGCGCAGGTAGCCTGCGCCGCATGGCACTCGTCGAGACCGAGGACCGCGGCGCGGTCCGCCACGTGATCCTCAACCGCCCCGAGAAGCGCAACGCGATGCACGGCGAGCTGGTGCTCGCGATCGGCGCGGCGCTGAAGGAGGCGGCCAACGACACCGCCGTGCGCGTCGTCGTGGTGCGCGGCGCCGGCGCGATGTTCTCCTCCGGGATGGACTTCGGCGCGCTCGGCGCGGTCGCGCAGACGCCCGAGCACCTGCGCGCCTTCCGCAAGGAGTGCATCGACGCCTGGAACCTCGCCGAGGAGATGACCAAGCCGGTGATCGCGCAGATCCACGGCGGCTGCATCGGCGGCGCCGTCGAGCTGGCGATCGCGGCCGACTTCCGCGTGATCGCCGCCGACGCGATCATCGGGATGCCGGAGACGCGCGTCGGGCTGATCCCCGACGTCGGCGGCTCCTCGCGCCTGCCGGCGCTCGTCGGCCTCGGCCGCGCGAAGGAGCTGATCATGACCGGCAAGCTGATCGACGCCAAGGAGGCCGAGCGGATCGGCCTCGTGACGCGGGTCGCGCCGGCCGACCAGCTCGACGCGGCGACGCAGCAGCTGGTCGACGAGCTGCTCGCCTGCGCGCCGATCGCGGTCGGGCTCGCCAAGCGCGTGCTCGACGGCGTCGCGAAGCCGGCGCTGGCGCTGTCGCTGGAGCAGGAGGTCGCCGCCCAGCAGCTGTGCGCGCAGTCGGCCGACTTCGCCGAGGGCGCGAAGGCGCTCTCCGAGAAGCGCCAGCCGCAGTTCAGCGGCCGCTGAGGCGCCCGCGGGCGGCGGTCGGCCGCCGCCCGCCGCGACCGGTCGACGCCGGTCAGACGCCCGCCGTGTCCCGACCGCCCACCCCGAGCTTCCGCTCGAGCCAGCCGAACAGGCGCGCGTCGCGGACCGCGCCGCCCATCGGCTCGCAGTGGCGCGCCGCGCCCTCCTCAGCGGTGAAGCGGACCAGCTCCTTCTCCCCCGGCAGCCGGTCGTAGAGCTGCTGCGACTGGCCCGGCCAGAACTGCTCGTCCTCGGGATCGCAGATCAGCATCGGCGTGTCGATCTGGGCGACCTCCTCGCCGAGTCTGTAGCGCAGCACCTGCGCGTAGAGGTCGTAGCGGGAGTCGCCCTCGACCGCGTACGGCTCGCCGCGGAACGCGAACAGCGCCCGCGTCGAGGCGGAGAGCTTCTCGGCGATGCGCATGTTGCGGTCGAACTTCTCGCGCTCGCCATCCGCGATCTCCTTGCGCATCGACTTCGGCAGCGGGTCGGTCCACGAGGTCGAGACGTCGACGACGCCCGGGTCGGCGACGGCGGCGGCGAAGCGGTGCTCGAAGGCGAGCGCGCGCGGGACCCAGTAGCCGGCCTGGCTGATCCCGATCACGGCGACCTTCGCCGCGTCGACGTCGTCGCGCGCGACGAGCGCGTCGAGCACCGGCGTGAGGACGGCCTCCCAGTCGGGCCGGAACGGGATCCCCTGGTCGAACAGCGTCGACTGCTGCCCGGGCCCCTCGAAGGTCATCCAGTGCCAGCCCCGCTCGGCGGCGGCCGCCCCGCCCTGCACCCACATCTGCGAGCTGGCGCCGTCGCTGCCGTTGTTGACGACCACCAGCGGCCGCGGCTCGCCCGGCGCCGCGTCGGGCGCGCGGAAGAACCAGCCCGGCAGCGTCGTGCCCTCGTACGGGATCGCGAGCCGCTCGCCCGGCACCGGCGAGAGGTCGACGATCTTCTCCCAGCAGCCGAGCTGCAGCCCGCGCAGCTCGCCGCGCCGGTCGCGCTGCCTGCTGTTCGCGATCGTGTAGAGCGCGGTCGCGTAGTAGGTCGCCGCGCGGCGGAAGTGGGCGAGCGCCGCGACGCGCGAGCCGCCGGCCTCGGCCGCCTCCGCCTCGCCGCGAACCCGGTCGGCGAGCGCGCTCCACTCGCGCACCCAGGCGTCGGCGTCGCCGTCCTTGATGCGCGCGGCGGTCGTCACCACCTCCCCCGCGTCGGCCGCCTGCCGGTAGACCGACCCGAGCGCGATCTCGAAGCCGAACTGGAAGTCGTCGTCCTTGAACTGGCGATGCACGGGCCGCTCCTCACGATCTCGGCTGGATCTCCGACCGGCGACGATAGCCGCCGACGCACCGGATGGCGAGCGATCAGCCGGCGCCGCGCGTTCTCCACTCGACCGGGCCGGCGGTCGCGACGTGCGAGCCGAGCGCGCGGCCGAGCACGTCGCGCGCCATCCCGGTCGCGACGATCAGCGCCGGCAGGTCGACGCCGGTCGCGATCCCCATCTCCTCCAGCATCGAGACGACGTCCTCGGTCGCGATGTTGCCGGTCGCAGGGTGGGCGGGACCCGATTCCGGGCAGCCGCCCAGCTCGCCGAAGCTCGACTCGAACGAGTCGACGCCCGCGTAGAGCGCCGCGAGCACGTTGGCCAGGCCCTGGCCGCGCGTGTTGTGGAAGTGGGCGGTCAGCTCGATTTCCGCGCCGAGCATGTCGCGCCAGTACGGGAACAGCGCGCCGACCTGCTTGGGGTTGGCCATCCCGGTCGTGTCGCCGAAGCCGACCTCGTCGCAGCCGGCGTCGCGCAGCTCGCGCGCGATCTCGGCGACCCGCTCGGGCGCGACGAAGCCCTCGAACGGGCAGCCGAACGCGGTCGAGATCACGCCCTCGCAGCGCAGCCCGGCCTCGCGCGCGCGTGCGAGGACCCGCCGCAACCCGTCGAGCGACTCGGCGACCGAGCGGTTGACGTTGCGGCGGTTGTGGGTCTCCGACGCCGACAGGAAGACGCTCACCTCGTGGAAGCGGTCGCGGTGCTCGAGCGCGCGGTCGAGGCCGCGCTCGTTGGGGACGAGCACGCTCAGCGAGACGTCGGGCGGCACGTCGATCGCCTCCAGCACGGCGGCCGCGTCGGCGAGCTGGGGGATCACGTCGGGGCGGACGAAGCTCGTCACCTCGATCCGTCCCAGCCCGCTGCGGCCGAGCTGGTCGATCAGCCGCACCTTATCGAAGGTGTCGATCGTCTCGGGCTCGTTCTGGAACCCGTCGCGCGGCCCGACCTCCCGGATCCGCACCCGCTGCGGCAGCTCGGCCATGGTGCGAGTCTAGCCCGGCCCGGCGGACGCCGAACGCCCCCGCGGGCACGACGGGCCGGCGTCGCGGAGGCGCTCATATACTCGCTCGCCATGCCCTCCCCCATCAGCATCATCGGCGCGACCGGCGATCTCGGCTTCGGCCTCGCGGTCCGTCTCGCGCAGGCCGGCGTGCCGGTCGTGATCGGCTCCCGCGACGGCGCGCGCGCCGAGGAGGCCGCGGAACGCGCTCGCGGCGTCGTGGCGGGCGGCGACGTGCGCGGCCTCGCCAATCCCGACGCGGCCGCCGCGAGCGACCTGGTCGTGCTGAGCGTGCCGTTCGCCAGCCAGGCGGCGACGCTGAGATCGCTGAGAGAGGCGCTGAGAGCCGGCACGGTCCTGCTCGACGTGACCGTCCCGCTCGCGACCGCCGTCGGCGGCCGCCCCACCCGCGTGCTGGACGTCTGGCAGGGCTCCGCCGCCCAGCAGGCCCAGGAGCTCGTCCCGGCCGGCGTGACCGTCGTCTCCGGGCTGCACACGGTCGCGGCCAGACACCTCGCCGACCTCGACCACGCCCTCGACGAGGACGCGCTGCTCGCGGGCGACGACAGAGCCGCCAAGGCCCGCGTCGCCGAGCTGGTCGGCCGCATCCCCGGCCTGCGCCCGATCGACGCCGGCCGTCTCGAGATGGCCCGCATCACCGAGCAGCTGACCGCGCTCACGATCGGCATCAACATCCGCCACAGAGCGACGGCCGGCCTCAAGATCAGCGGCCTGCCGAACGGCAGCGCATGGGGCTGAGCGGCCCCGTCGTCGCGCTCGCCGGAGGGACCGGCGGCGCGAAGCTCGCCGCCGGGCTGGCGGCGGTGCTGGAGCGCCCCGAGGAGCTGGTCGTCGTCGCCAACACCGGCGACGACGTCGAGCAATACGGCGCGCACGTCTCGCCCGACCCCGACCTCGTCGCCTTCTGGCTCGCCGGGCGGATCGACGCGCGCGGCTGGGGGCTGGAGGGCGACACCTTCCACGTGATGGACGGCCTGCGCGAGCTGGGCGTCGACGTCTGGTTCAACCTCGGCGACCGCGATCTCGCCTACGGGATCGAGCGAGCCCGCCGGCTGGCGGCGGGCGACCGCCTGACGGAGGCGATCGCCGACCTGACGCGCGCGCTCGGGATCCGCTCGCGCGTGCTGCCGATGAGCGACGAGCCGGTCCGCACCTTCGTCCGCGCCCGCGGCGTCGAGCGGCCGTTCCAGGAGTTCATGATCGTCGGCAGAGCGGCCGGCCCCGTCGAGGGGCTGGAGTTCCGCGGCGCGGCCCAGGCGCGCCCGACCGCCGAGGTGCTGGAGGCGGTGGCGAGCGCGCGCGCGATCGTGATCGGCCCCTCCAACCCGCTGCTGTCGATCGGGCCGATCCTCGCGCTGCCCGGCATGCGCGAGGCGCTGCGCGACAGCACCGCGCCGGTCGTCGCCGTCAGCCCGATCGTCGGCGGCCAGGTCGTCAAGGGCCCGACCGCCGCGTTCATGGAATGGGCCGGCCAGCCGCTGTCGGCCAGCGGGGTCGCCGCGCTGTACGGCGAGGTGCTCGACGGGATCGTCGCCGACGAGCCGCTCGACCCCGCGATCTCCCCGTCAGAGCTGGCATTCCATCGTGCCGAGCTGTTGATGGCCGACGCCGCCGGACGGGCCGCGCTGGCCCGTGAGACGCTCGCCTTCGCGGCCTCCCTCGGCGACCGCGCGCGGCACCGCTGATTGGTCGATTGGCCCGAAGGGTTACCGTTCTCGGCCGATGTCCACCTTTGCGATCCTGCCGGTGAAGCGTTTCGAGGAGGCCAAGGGCCGCCTGGACCCCGGGCTGGCCGCCGGTCCGCGCCGCGCCCTCGCCGAAGCCATGTACGTCGACGTACTGACCGCGCTGCGGCGCTCCAGAGGCGTCGACAGAGTCCTCGTGCTCACCGCCGACCCCGGCGCCCAGCGGGTCGCGGAGGGCTACGACGCGATCCCGCTCGACGACCCCGCCGAGAGCGGGCAGAACAGAGCCGTCCTGCGCGGCGTCGCCCATGCCCGCGAGCTGGGCGCGACGCGCGTCCTCTGCATGGCCGGCGACACCCCGATGGTCGACCCCGCCGAGCTCGACACGCTGCTCGGCCGCCCGCGCACCGCCGACCGCTACGTCGTCGTCGTGCCCGACCGCCACGGCAGCGGCACCAACGCGCTGCTGCTGTCGCCGCCCGACGTGCTCGCCCCCAGCTTCGGCGTCGACAGCGCCCACCGCCACCAGGTGCTGGCCGAGGAGGCCGGCGTCGCGGTCGAGGTCGCCGAGGTCGAGTCGCTCGGACTCGACGTCGACACGCCCGAGGACCTGGAGGCGCTGAGAGCGGTCGTCGCCTCCCGCCGCGGCGGCGCCGCCCACACGCGCGGGATGCTCAACCAGCTGATGCGCACCAACGCCGAGCGCTGAGCGTCGGTGCTGTCGATCGCCGCAGTCGAGGGGCTCCCGGAGATCGCCTCCGGCGCCGACCTCGGCGAGCTGATCGCCGCCCGGCCGCCGGCCGGCCTCGGCGGCTTCGCCGACGGCGATGTGCTCGTGGTCGCCCACAAGGCCGTCTCGAAGGCCGAGGGGCGCGTCCGGCGCCTCGACGACGTGGTGCCCGGCGAGCGCGCCGTCGCGCTCGCCGCCGACCACGGCAAGGACCCGCGCCACGTCCAGGTCGTGCTCGACGAGACGCGCGAGCTGCTGCGGGCCGAGCGCGGCGTGCTGATCTGCGTCACCCACCACGGCTTCGTCTGCGCCAACGCCGGCGTCGACGCCTCCAACGCCGCCGCCGGCGGCCCCGACACGCTGATCCTGCTGCCGGCCGACCCCGACGGCTCGGCGCGAGCGCTGCGGGCGCGCCTGCGCGAGCTGACCGGCGCGCGCGTCGGCGTGGTCATCACCGACTCCTTCGGCCGCGCCTGGCGCCACGGCCAGGTCGACGTCGCGATCGGCGTCGCCGGCGTCGCCCCGCTGGAGGACTGGCGCGGCCGCGCCGACAGCGTCGGCCGCGAGCTGCGCGCGACGTGGATCGCGATCGCCGACGAGCTGGCCGCCGCCGCCGACCTCGCGCGCGGCAAGGACTCGCGCCAGCCGGCGGTGGTCGTCCGCGGACTCCCCGGCCGCCATGCGCTCGACGACGACGGCCCCGGCGTGCAGGCGCTCCTGCGCCCCGCCGCCGAGGACCTGTTCCGCTAGCGCCCCTGATCGGGACCTTTGTCATCCAGTGCATGCTGAGCAGGCATTGGATGACAAAGGTCTGTTCGCGGTCGCGTGGAGTGCCGGTCGAGCTGAGCCGGCCGGCGCCGCGGCGCCTCGCTCGCTGGTACGGTCGCGGAAGATGGAGCCGGCCGATCCGCGCTATCCCTCGGTCCCCGCGGCGCGGGGCTGCTACGAGAGCTTCTATCTGAAGGCCGGCGACGCTGCCGCGCGCGAGGCGGTCTGGCTGCGCTACACCGTCCACAAGCGGCCGGGCGAGGCGCCAGTCGGCTCGCTGTGGATCACGCTGTTCGACGCGCGCGGCCCGCACGCCGCGAAGGCGACGCCGCCGCCCGACGCGCTCGCCGCCGGCAGCGGCGAGGGACCGGTCGCGACCTGGCTGCGGATCGGCGAGGCGACGATCGGCGCGCAGGGGGCGTCGGGCGAGATCCCCGGCATGGCGTCGTGGGAGCTGGAGTTCGAGGGCGGCGAGGCGCCCTTCCCCTACCTCCCGAGCGGCTGGATGTACCGCGCGCGGCTGCCGCGCACGAAGGCGCTCAGCCTGCTGCCGGCGCTGCGCGTCGGCGGGACCGTCACGGTCGGCGACCGCACGATCTCGCTCGACCGCTGGCCGGGGATGGTCGGCCACAACTGGGGCGCCGAGCACGCCGAGCGCTGGATCTGGCTGCACGGGACCGCGTTCGAGCAGCAGCCGGAGGCGTGGATCGACCTGATCGTCGGGCGGATCAAGGTCGGCAGACGCACGACGCCGTGGGTCGCCAACGGCTGTCTCTCGATCGACGGCAGACGCCACCGCCTCGGCGGCCTGCGCCGCGTCCGCTCGACGAGAGTCGACGAGCTGCCCGAGCGCGCGACCCTCTGGCTGGGAGGCGACGACGTCGCCGTGCGCGCCGCCGTCGGCGCGCCGCCCGGCGACGTCGTCGGCTGGCTCTACAGCGACCCCGACGGCAGCGAGCACCACACCGCCCACTGCGCGATCGCCGACATGCGGCTGAGAGTCGCGCGCCGAGGACTTCCGCCGCTGGAGCTGAGCGTCCAGGGCGGCGCGACCTACGAGCTGGGGATGCGCGAGCGCGACCACGGGATCGCGATCCAGCCCTTCTCGGACCCCTGACGGACGGACGGCTCCGGGCGGCGGGGCGCCGGCCGCGCGCGGTGCGTCGGAGGCGGCGGGGCGCCGGCCGGCCCGTGCCAGCAAGCCTCAGCTCACGCGGTGTCCCACGCCTGCACGCCCTCCTGGCGCGTGATGCGGCCGTCTCTGACGTCCATCAGCATCGCGACCTCGACTCTCGTGCCGTCGGCGTATCTGCACATCTCGGTGTACGCGACGCCGCTGTCGCCGGCGACGAGGTGGGTCACCTCGTGGGTCATGTCGCGCGAGCAGATGTCGTCGAGCATCGCGCGGATCGCCTCTCTGCCCTGGATCGTCTGCGGTCTGCTCGGGGGATGCTCCTGGTCGATCATCACGACCGTCGCGTCGGCGGCGAACAGCTTCGCCATCGCGTCCGCGTCGGCCGACTCGATCGCCCGTCTGAGGGCGTCGACGTCGAGCAGCTCTGAGGTGCTCATCTCTGCCTCCTGAGGTGGTGCCGGACCTGCGCCCGACGGTACGCCCCATCCCGGAAGGAATCCGGTGTGAGCGCCGATCAGAGCGCGAGCGCGACGCCGAGACGTTCCGCGGCGCGGCGGGCACGTCTGTCGAAGGTCGCGATCGCGGCGCCGTGGGTCTGCGCGGTCGCAAGCGCGAAGCCGTCGGCGAGGCTGATCGCGAGCGCGCGGTTGCGCGCCGCGGCGCGAGCGATCTCCGGCGTGGGCGCGAGGAGGCGGACGCCCAACGACGCGATCGCGTCGACGGCCTGTCTCAGCGTCCGCTCGTCCTCGGCGGGACGCACGAGCGCCTCGGCGTAGTTGATCGTCGACAGCAGGCGCGGCGTGTCGGCTTCGACCATCCCGAGGAGCGCCGCGGCAGCCCGCTCGTGGTGGGCGTCGCGACGGTCGAGCGCCGCGATCACCACGTCGGTGTCGAGGACGCATGCGGTCACGCGCGCTCGCCGGCCCGCAGATTCTCCAGGTGGCCGGGCTCGTACAACCCGTCGAAGATGCCGAGCGCGTCGGCCGGTCTCGGCGGTATGCGGGTCACGACGATGCGGTCCGCGCCCTCGGCCTCGATGCTGACCTCGTCGCCGGCGTGCATGCCAGCCCGCTCGAGCGCCTCGACCGGGAGCGTGACCTGATGCTTGGAGGAGATCTTCGGCACACCTTTACCGTAGCGTAAAGGCGCACCGGGAACGGATCGGAGCCGTCAGGCCTCCGCCGAGGCCGTCTCGGCGGCCGCCGTGGCCGCGGCGGCCGGGGCGGTGCCCATGCAGTGGAAGCCGCCGTCGACGTGGACGATCTCGCCGGAGATCGCGCGCGACCAGTCCGACAGCAGGAAGCAGATCGTCTGGGCGACCGGCTCGGGGTCGGTCACGTCCCAGCCGAGCGGAGCCTGTCTGCCCCACGCGTCCGACAGCGTCTGGAAGCCGGGGATGCCGCCGGCGGCGACCGTCTTCAGCGGGCCGGCCGAGACGAGGTTGACGCGGATCCCGGCGGGGCCGAGGTCGCGCGCGAGGTAGCGCGAGGTCGACTCCAACGCCGCCTTCGCGACGCCCATCCAGTCGTAGATCGGCCACGCGACGGTCGCGTCGAAGTCGAGGCCGACGATCGAGCCGCCGCCCTGCGCCTTCTCCAGCAGCGGCTTCAGCGCCCGCCCCAGCTCCTTGAGCGAGAAGGCGCTCGTCTGGAAGGCGGTGATCGCCGACTCGGCCGGCGTGTTGATGAAGTTGCCGCCGAGCGCGTCCTCGGGCGCGAAGGCGACCGCGTGCAGGACGCCGTCGAGCGCGCCCCAGCGCGACTCGAGGTCGGCCACCAGCGCGACGTAGTCCTCGGCCTTGTTGACGTCGAGCTCGAGCACGTCGACCGGCTGCGGCAGCCTTCTCGCCACCCGCTCGGTCAGCCGGCGGGCGCGCCCGAAGCCGGTCAGGACGATCTCCGCGCCCTGCTCCTGCAGGACGCGGGCCGTCTCGAACGCGATCGAGTCCTTCGTGAGGACGCCGGTGATCAGGAACCGGCGCCCCTCGAGCGCCGTCACGCGATCTCCTTCAGCGCGCGACGGTCGTCGATCGCGCCGAAGGCCCACGCCAGCCGCTGGCGGGTCTCGTGCGGCTCGATCACCTCGTCGACGAAGCCGGCCGCCGCGGCGACCTGCGCGCCGAGGTGCTCCTCGGCGTAGGCGGCCGCCAGCTCGTCTCTCAGCGCGGCCGGGTCCTCGGAGGCCGCCAGCTCGCGGCGGTGGATGATGTTGACCGCCGGCTGCGCGCCCATCACGCCCAGCTCCGCGCCGGGCCAGGCGAACGCGAGGTCGGCGCCGAGGTCCTTCGAGTTCATCGTGATGTACGCGCCGCCGTAGGCCTTGCGCAGCACGACCGTCACGCGCGGCACCGTCGCCTGGGCGAAGGCGCGCACGAGCTTGGCGCCGTGGCGGATCACGCCGGCCTGCTCCTGGCGGGTGCCGGGCATGAAGCCGGGCGTGTCGACGAAGACGGCGAGCGGGATCCCGTAGCGGTCGCAGGTCTCGACGAAGCGGGCGCCCTTCTGCGAGGACTCGGTGTCGAGCACGCCGCCCATGTAGCGCGGCTGGTTGGCGATCACGCCGACCGGGCGGCCGTCGATGCGCGCGAAGGCGGTGACGATCGATCTCGCCCAGCGCGGGGCGATCTCCATCAGCGAGCCGCCGTCGACGATCCCCTTCACGGCCGTGCGCACGTCGTAGACCTGGCGCGGGTCGGAGGGGACCGCGGCGCCCGGGTCGGAGAAGTCGGGGTCGGTCGCGAGGATCCGCGGGAGGCGGGCGCCCGCGTGCTGGGGCAGGTACGACAGCAGGCTGCGCGCCATGTGGGCGGCGCCGGTGTCGTCGGTCGCGACCAGGTCGGTCACGCCGTTCTTCTCGTGGACCTTGCGGCCGCCGAGCTCCGCCGCGGAGACGTCCTCGCCCATCACGTCCCTGACGACGCCCGGGCCGGTCAGGAACATCGCGGCGTCCTCGGTCATCACGACGAAGTCGGTCAGCGCCGGCGAGTAGCAGCCGCCGCCGGCCGAGAGGCCGCCGATGATCGAGATCTGCGGCACGACGCCGGTCAGCAGGACGTTCTGGCGGAAGATGCGGCCGTAGCCGCCGAGCGCCGCGGTGCCCTCCTGCATGCGGGCTCCGCCGGACTCGATGTAGCCGACGACCGGGACGCGCGCACGGCCGGCGAGCTGCATCACGCGGTGGATCGTGTCGGCGTGGGCGGCCCCGAGCGAGCCGCCGAGGAAGCGCGCGTCCTGCGCGTAGACGGCGACGGGGCGGCCGTCGACGCGCCCGAGGCCGCCGACGACGCCGTCTCCGGGCCGGGCGCGGCCGCCGAGCTTCGGCGACATCACGCCCGTCCGGATCGCCTCGAAGGAGCCTTCGTCGCAGAGCAGCTCGAGCCGCTCGTGCGGGCTGAGCCGCTCGTCGGTCGCGGTCTGTGCTGCTACTGCGCTCATGCGGTGGTTCCCTCCAGACAAAGCACTACGTTGTGGCCGCCGAAGCCGAACGAGTTCGACAGCGCCTTCGGCGTCCCGTTGCGGGGCGTCAGCTCCCGCGCGGCGCCCGGCACGTAATCGAGGTCGAGCGCCGGGTCCGGCTCTTGCAGGCCGAGCGTCGGCGGCACGATGCGCTCGTTGATCGCGAGCAGCGTGGCGATCGCCTCGACCGCGCCCGCCGCGCCCAGCAGATGGCCGATCGACGACTTCAGCGACGAGACCGGCACCTGCCCGGCGGCGTCGCCGAACGTCAGCTTGATCGCGGTCGTCTCGGCCGCGTCGTTGAGCTCGGTCGACGTCCCGTGGGCGTTGACGTAGTCGATCTCCGCCGGCGTCAGGCCGGCGTCGGCGAGCGCCAGGTCCATCGCCCGCGAGGCGTACGTGCCCTCGGGCAGCGTCGCGGTGATGTGGTACGCGTCCGAGGTGGTCGCGTAGCCCTTCAGCTCGCCGAGGATCGTCGCGCCGCGCGCCTCCGCCTTCTCGGCGTCCTCGAGCACGATCACGCCGGCGCCCTCGCCCATCACGAACCCGTCGCGGCGGGCGTCGAACGGGCGCGAGATGCCGGTCGGCGACAGCGCGCTGGCGGCCGCGAAGCTCGCTCGCGCCAGCGGCGTGAGCGTCGCCTCGGCGCCGCCGGTGACGATCGCGTCGGCGTCGCCCATCTGGATCATGCGCATCGCGGTGCCGATCGCGTGCCCGCCGGACGCGCACGCGGAGCCGACCTGGAAGGTCGGCCCGCGCAGGTCGTGGCGCATCGACAGCGCGGCGGTCCCGGCGTTGACCATGAACAGCGGGACCGACAGCGGCGAGACGGCCTTGTCGCCCTTGTCGCGCAGGTTGTCGTGCTGGCCCTCGAGCGACTCGAGGCCTCCGATGCCGGTCGCGAGGACGCAGCCGATCCGCTCGGGGGCGTACGGCTTCTCCCCGTTCCAACCGGCCTGCGCGAGCGCCTCGTCGCTTGCGACCATCGCCATCTGGGCGAAGCGGTCGTTGCGACGGGCCTCCTTGATCGACAGGTGCTCCTTGGCGACGAAGTCGCGCGCAGCGCCTTCGCCCTCCTGGATGCCGACCTCGCCCGCTGCCCAGCGTCGCAGCAGCGGCTCGGCACCGACCCCGAGCGGGGTCACGGCACCCACACCGGTGATGACGACGCGTCTCTTCATCAGGCCGCCCGCGCCACCACGAGGTCGATCGCGTCGCCGACCGTCTTGAGGCCCTTCATGTCGTCGCCCTTGAGCTCGACGCCCCACTCGTCCTCGACGATCTGCGCCAGCTCGACGAGGTCGAGGGAGTCGATGTCGAGCTCCTCGAACGTCGCCGTGCGGGTGACCTGCTCGATGTCGGGGCCGAAGGAGGCGAGCGCCTCGACGATGCGGCTCTCGACGGCTTCGGGGGTTGCAGTTGCCATGTTCGTGTGTCTCCTCTTGCTGGGGATGGTCTAGGCGGACATGCCGCCGTCGACGGTGAGCGTGGCGCCGGTCACGTAGCCCGCTTCGTCGGAGGCGAGGAAGCGGACGCATGCCGCCACCTCCTCCGGCGTCCCGGGCCGGCGGGCCGGCACGACCTTCAACAGTTCGCCGTCGAGGTCCGCGGTCATGTCGGTCGCGATCAGCCCTGGCGCGACCGCGTTCACGGTCACCCCGCGGCGCGCGACCTCCGCGGCGACGGTCTTCGTCATCCCGACGAGACCGGCCTTCGAAGCGGCGTAGTTCGCCTGCCCGGGGTTGGCCCGCAGGCCGACCACCGAGGCGATGTTGACGATCCGTCCGTGGCGTGCCTTGAGCATCGGCGGGATCGCCCGCCGCGTGGCGCGGAAGGCGGCGCCGAGATTGGTCTCGAGCACCGCCGCCCAGTCGTCGTCCTTGATCTGCGGCGACAGTCCGTCGCGCCGCACGCCGGCGTTGTTGACGAGCACCAGCACCGTGCCGAAGCGCTCCTCCAGCGCCGTGAAGTGGGCGTCGAGGACAGCCGTGTCGGCGACGTCGCCGCCGAGCGCGACGGCGCGGCCGCCGGCCGCCTCGATCTCCTTCACGACGGCCTCGGCCTCGGCGGCGCCGCTGTTGTAGCCGACGCCGACCGGCCAGCCGTCGGCGGCCAGGACCTTGGCGGTCGCGGCGCCGATGCCGCGCGAGGCGCCCGTCACGAGGGCACAGCCTCTGCGGTCGGTGGTGCTCAAAGGGTTCCTCCCCATTGGATGACGCCGCCGCCCCACGTGAAGCCGGCGCCGAAGGCGCTCAGCAGGACGCGCGCGCCCGGCCGCAGGCGGCCGTCGCGGCGCGCCGCGTCGAGCGCGAACGGTATGGAGGCGGCGGACATGTTGCCCGTCTTCTCGATGCAGTCGACGACCCTCGCCGGGTCGAGCGCGAGCCGCTCGCCGACGGCGCGGACGATGCGCCCGTTCGCCTGGTGGTAGGCGAACAGCTCGATGTCGCCGAGCTCGAGCCCGGCGGCCGCGACGGCCTCGCGCGTGACCGCCGCCATCCTGTTGACGGCGTGCTTGAAGGTCTCGTGGCCGTCCATCTCGATCGTGCCGCGCTCGCGCGTCGCGTAGAGGATCTCCGGCTCGGCGCCGTCGGCGTGCAGCAGGATCGGCCCGATCGAGCCGACCTCGTCGGCGTCGGCGGGATCGGCCGGCGTCACGACGACCGCCCCGGCGCCGTCGGCGAACAGCATCGCCGTCGCCTTCGAGTCGTGGTCGGTGATGCGGCTGATGAAGTCGGCGCCGACGACGAGCACCCTGTCGACGCGGCCGCTCTCGACCTGGGCGGCGGCGAGCGCGAGCGCCGACAGGAACGAGGTGCAGGCGGCGCCGACGTCGATCGCGCCGGCGCGCTCGGCGCCGAGCGCGTGCGCGACGAGCGGCGCGGTGTTCGGCGTGATCTCGTCCTGCGTCATCGTCGCGACCAGCACGAGGTCGAGCTCGGGCCCGGCGACGCCGGCGCGCTCGAGCGCGATCCGCCCGGCCTCGGTGGCGAAGTCGGCCAGCCGCTCGTCGTCTCTGGCGACGCGCCGCTCGCGGATGCCGGTGCGGGTGTAGATCCAGTCGTCGCTCTTGCCGATCCGCGCGGCGACGGCGTCGTTGTGGACGACCGTCTCGGGCAGCACGGCCGCGACCGAGCGGATCGCGGCGCCGCGCGACAGCGCCGGCGACGGCGCGCGCATCCCGGCCGCGGTCGGGGCCTGCTCAGGCACTCGCGGCCTCCAGCTGCTCGGCGGTCAGCGCCTCGACGCCGCTGACGGTCCGCCGCACGAGGCCGGTGAGGACCTTTCCGGGGCCGGTCTCGACGAAGCGGGTCGCGCCGTCGTCGCTCAGCGCGACGATCGTCTCGCGCCAGCGGACCGGCATCGTCAGCGCCTCGGCGAGCCGCTGCGCGACGTCGTCGAACGGCTGGGTCGTGATCGAGGAGACGACGGGGATCGACGGCGCGGCGAAGTCGATCGCGTCGAGCGCGGCGCGGAACTCCGGCACCGCCTCGGCCATGAAGGGCGAGTGGAAGGCGCCGGTGACCGGCAGCGGCACGGCGCGCAGCCCGAGCCCCTTGGCGGTCGCGGTCGCCTCCTCGAAGGCCGCTCTGGAGCCCGACAGCACGACCTGGTTGGGCGCGTTGTCGTTGGCGACGGTGAGGCCGTGCGGCTCGGCGACCTGTGCGGCGCGCTCGGCGGCGCCGGTGCCCAGCAGCGCGAGCATCGAGCCGTCGCCCTTGCGCTCGCCGGACTCCTGCATCAGCCGGCCGCGCGTGGCGACGAGGCGCAGGCCGTCCTCGGCCGAGAGCACGCCGCCGGCGACGAGCGCGGCGACCTCGCCGAGCGAGTGGCCGGCGAGCGCGTCGGCCCGCAGGCCGGAGGCGGCCAGCCGCTCCCAGGCGACGACCGAGGCACAGTAGATCGCCGGCTGGGCGAAGCGGGTGCCGTCGTCGACGCGGGCGAAGGGGTCGTCGCCGACGACCTCCAGCGCGAGCTCGATCAGGTCGGGGCGGTGCGCGGCGACGAGGTCGCGCATCTCGGGCGTCTGCGAGCCCTGCCCGGGAAAGAGAACTGCCGTCTTCACGAGCAGCATCCTTCTGCGCGTTATGGCCCCCTTCCACCCTGCGAGAAGGCGGTTCCCCCCGGTCGGGGGGGAGGCGACGGACCCCCGTGGGGCACGTGTGACATTTGCAGGGAAAGCGTGTAGCAGCGGGCCGCAGCGGTCGCCGCCCGCGGCGACCGGCGCGTCGCCGCGCCGGCGCGGGCCCGTCGGGGCCCTGACGTGCGCTATCCGAGCAGCCCGATGCGCTGCGCGCGCTGGACCGCCTCGGCGCGGTTGCGCGCCTTCAGCTTGCGGTAGAGCGCGCTCGTGTGCTCCTTGACCGTGTGCGGCGAGAGGTAGAGCTGCTCGGCGATCTCGCGGTTGGTCGAGCCGGTCGCGATCAGGTCGAGCACCTCCCGCTCGCGCTCGGACAGCAGCGTCGAGGGCTGCTCGGCCTGGGGCGGGAACATCGTCATGCCGAGACCGACCATGCGGACGGCCATCGCGACGTCGTGGGCGCCCCAGTCCTTGGAGACGAAGCCCGACGCGCCGGCCGCCTTCGCCGCGTGCGGCGAGATCCTGCCGGCGCCGGAGATCAGCAGCACGCGCGTCTCCGGCGAGGAGGAGCGGATCGACTCGCAGATGTCGGCGCCCGACTCGTCGCCGACGAACAGGTCGACGAGCGCGACGTGCGGGCGGTAGCGCTTCGTCAGCTCCAGCGCCTCGCCGGCGTTTCTGGCGGCGACGCAGCGCTCGACCCACGACTGCTCGCCGAGCAGCAGGCGGAAGCCCCAGTGGACGACGTCGTGGTCGTCGACGACGAGGACTCGCAGCCGCCGCTCCGACTCGACTCCCGCCGGCAGGCCCCCTACGTTCATGCGTCCTCCGTCTGGTCAGGCTGGATCGGGACGACGAGCCGGACCCGCCAGCCGGGCGGCTCGGCGCCCTTCTCCGGTCCGAACTCGACGAAGCCGTTGTGCTGGAGCGCCTCGAAGGCGGCGAGCCGCAGGCCCATGCCGCCGCTGCCGGCGGCCGGCCGCTCGCCGGTGACGCCGTCGTTGCGGACCGCCAGCGTGAAGGTGTCGTCGTCGCGCTGCACCGTGACCGAGACGCGCGAGGGGTCGGCGTGCTTGCGAACGTTGCGCAGCGCCTCGCCGAGGACCGACTGCGCGAGGCCCTCGAGCTTGCGCGGCACCTGCACGCCCTCGTCCCACCGCAGCACGATCGGCAGCTGGCTCTCGCGCGCGTGGCGGTCGAGCTCGGCGCGCAGGGTCGTGCCGGTCTCGTACGCCATCGGCGCCAGCGGCCGCTCCAGTGCCGAGCGCAGGTCGGCGAGCGCCTCGCCCATCTCCGCGCTGCAGCGCTCGCGCAGCTCCGGCGTCAGGTCGGTCTGCGCGCTGAGCACGAGCGAGACGCCGAACAGCCGCTGCATCACGCGCTCGTGGATCTCGCGCGCGAGGTCGATCCGCTCGCCGAGGCGGCGGGTCCGCTCCTGCTGGCGGGTCGCGTTGCGCGCGGTCGCGGCGAGCGCGGCGGTCTTGCCGAGCGTCCACATCAGGTGGCGCTCGCCGTCGGAGAGGTCGAAGTCGCCGGCGCCGCGGTCGGCGACGATCACGCCGTAGCGGTGGCCGGCGGCGGCGAGCGGCGTGCAGACGAGCGAGGTGATCCCGAGCAGCTTCGCGTAGTCGGGCGGGACCTCTCTGTCGATCTCGGCCGAGCTGACGACGATCACGCGATCCTCCAGCAGCGCCCGCTGGGCGATCGGCGCGTCGTGGAGCGTCGGCCGCAGCTTCGCCAGGCGCGTGAAGGAGATGCCGTGCGAGCCGACGGCGCGGACGCGCATGCGGCCGGCGTCGTAGAGGAAGATCGCCGCGCGGCGCATCGTCGTGAGACGGCAGATCGCCTCGCAGATGCGGTGGTAGAACTCGCTCGAGGTCGTGTCGCTCTCGATCTCGGAGAGCAGGTCGACGAAGACCTCGAGCGGTTCGACGCCGGCGAACAGGCTCGGCTCGTGGGCGGGCCGGGGCGGCAGCGGAGCCTCGCCGCTCAGAGCGCGGTCAGCAGGTCGGGCGAGTGGAACGTCAGGTCGAGCGGACATGTCCGATGCAGCGACAGGCGGAGCGCCTGCTCTGGCGTGAGGAACACGTCACGTTCGTGACCGCAGGCCGTGCAGGCGCACGATGCCCGACGATCGTATCGCCCGCCGAGGAGCGACCACCTGACGGCCGAGGAGAGGCAGACCGGACAGGCCAGCGCCGCGGCGACGAGGACGCCGCTGTCGGCCGGACGGAAGTGGGCGGTCTCGCACGGCACGGGTGCGAGGTTCCTCCTCCTCCCGCCCGCCGGGAACCCGATGCGCCGCAATTCCCCCCGGTCGGGGGGAGCGTCACCCGCAGGCCGGCGCGGCGGCCGCGGCGACCGGCCGCTCGCCGATCTCCCACCGTCGGCGGATGTCGTAGAGCGTGGTGCGCTCGGCAGCCGGGCGGCCGGCGTGGTGGGCGGCGTCGATCAGCTGCGGCGGGTCGAGCTTGGTGCCGTGCTGGGAGCCGGCGAGGCGGCTGATGCTCTCCTCCATCAGCGTGCCGCCGAGGTCGTTGACGCCCCAGCGCAGCGCTTCGGTGGCGGCGTCCAGGCCCATCTTGACCCAGGAGGCTTGGACGTTGCGGATCGTGCGGCCGAGCGCGAGGCGGAAGACGGCGGTGTGCTTGAGGTTGTCGTCCCGGTCGATCTCCGCGACCCCGTGCGTGCGGCCCAGCAGCGTCTGGAACGGGATGAACGACAGCGGCACGAACTCGGTGATGCCGCCGGTCCGCTCCTGCAGCTGACGGATCACGCGCATGTGCTCGGCCAGCTCCCACGGCTCCTCGATGTGCCCGAACATCACCGTGCTCGTCGACCGCAGCCCGGCCGCGTGGGAGGCCTCGATCACCTCGACCCAGCGCGCCACCGGCAGCTTGTTCGGGCTGATCCGCTCCCGTACCCCGTCGTGGAGCACCTCCGCCGCTGTGCCGGGCGTCGAGCCGAGGCCCGCGTCGCGCAGCCGCGCGAAGATCTCGGCCAGCGGCAGGCCCGTGATGTCCTGCATGTGCGCGATCTCCATCGGCGAGTACGCATGCAGGTGGATCTCCGGAGCGACCCGCTTGGCGACTCGCAGCCAGCGCAGGTACTCCTCGAGATCCCAGTCGGGATGGATGCCCGACTGGATGCACAGCTCGCTCGCCCCGTAGGCGACCGCGTCCTCCACCCGCGCGACGAACTCCTCCTCGGAGTGCTCGTAGGCGTCGGGCGAGCGCTTCCCCTGCCCGAACCCGCAGAAGGCGCACCCGACCGTGCAGACGTTGGAGATGTTGATGTTGCGGTTGACGACGAACGTCACCGTCTCGCCCGCCAGCTCCGCCCGCAGCTCGTCGGCCGCGACCCGGATCGCCTCGACCGCCTCCGGCCGCCGCTCCGCGAACAGCGCCGTCAGCTCCCGCTCGTCGAGCGCGCCGCCATGCCGCGCCTTCTCGACCGCGGGGCCGACCAGATCGCCGTTGATCGCGAACGGCGCCTCCGTCCGCCCCGAGCCGCGCCGCGGGATGAACGACCAGTACTTCAGCTTCACCGCGTCCAGCACGCCCTGCGCCATCCATCCGCTGTCGATGTACTGCGGGTAGACGCACAGCCGCTCCGTCAGCGCGATCCCTCTGCGCTGCAGTCTCCTGCGGACCTGATGGGGCGACGGGAAGGGATGCTCGGGCGAGATGTGGTCGCCGTTGGCGGAGAGGCCGCCGAGGTCGGTCGCGCCGGCGCCGATCAGCTCGTCCCACCAGTCGGCGAGGTTTGGCGGGATCTGGATGCCGACGCCCGGCATCAGCCGTCTCGTCTCGCGCACCAGCCGCTTCATCTCCTCGACCGTGACCGGCGTCGCCCACCTCGGCAGCGGCAGGTCGGGGCGGCCGTCGGCGACGCCGGTGCGCCAGTAGGCGCGCGCCGCCTCGTCGGCGATCGCGCCGACGTCTCTGCCGTAGTAGCGGTCGTGCGGGACGAAGTTCTGGAGGATGATCTCCTGGATGTGGCCGAACTCGGCGTTGACGGCGGCCAGCGCCTCCAGCGAGGCGATCCGCTCCTCCTCGCTCTCGCCGATGCCGACGAGGATCCCGCTCGTGAACGGGATTCTCAGCTCGCCGGCCCAGCGGATCGTCTCCAGCCGCCGCTGCGGGTGCTTCGTCGGCGAGCCCGCGTGGACCGTCTCCATCAGGCGATCGGAGATCGACTCCAGCATCAGCCCCTGCGACGCCGTCACCTCGCGCAGGCGGGCGAGGTCCTCACGGCTGAGGACGCCGAGGTTGGTGTGCGGCAGCAGCCCGCGCTCCAGCGCCCGCTCGCACGCCCACACGACGTAGGAGGTGAAGTCCTCGTGCCCGTAGTCGGCCAGCCGTCTCGCGACGACCGGGTTGACCTCCGGCTTCTCGCCGGTCAGCACGAGCAGCTCCTTGACGTTGCGCCGCGCGGCGCCGTCGAGGATCCGCTCGACCTCCTTGGGCGCGTGCAGATGCGCCTGGTGGGTCGAGAAGGCGCAGTACTTGCAGTAGCACTGGCAGGAGCGCGAGAGGGAGAGCGTCAGATTGCGGCTGAAGGTGACCCGGCGCGCCATGCCGAGGCAGTCTAGACCGCGCCGCTACGGAAGCAGTCGCCGCGTCGCCGGCGCGCCGCCGAGCTCGACGACCTGGCCGCGCTCGGCGCTCTCGCGCGCCGCTTCGAGCACCAGCATGACGGCGAGCGCGTCGCGCGGCGCGACCGGCGGATCGGCCTCGCCGCGGACGGCGGCGGCGACCGCCGGGTAGAACGACTCCCAGCCGCCCGGCGGGCAGGCGACCGCCTCGCCGACGTCGCCGGGAGCGGTCAGCAGCCGCCCCCAGTGGTCCGGGGCGGCGCTGTGCGGCGGGCGGCCGGCGCTCAGCGCGGCCTCCTGCGGGTCGGGCTCGTGCGCGACGTAGGCCGCGTCGGTGCCGACGGCGCGCAGCCGCGGCCCGGGCGCGACGCGATCGGCCGCCCACAGGTGGCTGCGGACGCCGGTGCGATGGCGCAGCGCGAGGAAGACGTCGTCGGGGACGCCGCCGTCGCGTCGGTCGATCTCGGCGTAGACGGCGTGGACCGGGCCCAGCAGCGCGATCGCCTGGTCGACGAGGTGCGAGCCGAGGTCGAGCAGGATGCCGCCGCCGGCCGAGGGGTCCTGCGAGCGCCGCCACGGCGTCCGCGCCGCGTCGCCGCGCCACTGCTCCAGCCGCGCCTCGACGCGCAGCAGCCGCCCAAGGCGGCCGTCGGCCAGAAGCGCGCGCAGCGCCCGTTGCTCGGCGTCGTAGCGGCGGTTGTGGAAGACGGTCAGCAGCACGCCGGCCCGCTCGGCGTGCTCGACGAGCGCGCCGGCGTCGGCGGCCGTGACCGCCAGCGGCTTGTCGACGACGACCGGGAGGCCGTGGTCGATCGCCTTGCGCGCGAGCGGCACGTGGCTGTCGTTCGGCGTGGCGACGACGACGAGGTCGTGGTCGGCGGCGCGCTCCCAGACCAGCTCCGCGCGCTCGAGCACCTGCGCGTCGGGGTGCGCCGCCCGCGCCCGCCGGGCCCGCTCCGGGTCGCCGGTGACGACGGTCGCGACCTCGATCCCGTTCGCCCGCTCGAGCAGCGGCCCGTGGAACTCCTCGCCCGCGAGCCCGTAGCCGATCAACGCCGTGCGCAGCTTCGCCATCGCTCCGATGCTAGCCCGCACGCGCCAGCCCCGAAGGCCGACCTCTGTCATCCGATGCCGGCTGAGCGTGCATCGGATGACAGAGGTCCGCGTCGGGGGCGGGTCGGCGTCGGGGGCGGCTCCGCTGGGGAGGCCGGTCCGCTCGGGAGGCCGGTCCGCTGGGGAGGCCGGTCCGCTGGGCGCGGGGGCGGGCGGCGGCGGGTCGCGGCGGGCTGGCATGCTGCTGGGCGTATGCGCCTCCCCCGCCTCCGCTCCGCCGCCGCGCTCGCCGCGCTCGCCCTCGCCGCGGCCGGCTGCGGCGGCGCAGCGACCCCCGACCGCCCCGAGCTCGACGCGCGGCTCGTGCTCGCCGGCAGACCGCGGGCGCTCGACGCGCCGATCGCGACCGCGGTCGAGCGCAACTTCGACGGCGCCGAGGGCGTCCACTTCGCCGTCGAGCCGGGCAGATCGCCGGGCGCCGGCGCGCGGGCGCTGAAGGACGGCAGAGCGGAGTTCGCCGCCGTGCCGGCGCGCGCGCTCACCGACGACGACGAGCTGATCGGGATCATGGCGCTCGCCAACGAGCCCGACGGCGAGCGCGCGCCGACGCTCGTGCTGGCGACGAGACGGTCCGCGCTGGAGGACGATCCCGCGCTCGCGCGCGCGGCCGTGCGCGCGCTCCTGCGCAGCTACGAGTCGGCGCTGACCGATCCGGCCAGCAGCCTCAGCGACCTGCAGGCGCTCTTCCCCGGCCTCGACCGCGGCCGCATCGAGCGGGCGTTCGACGCCGGCGCGACGCGGCTGTTCCCGCCGGGACGCCAGCTCGGCGCGCTGCCGCAGGACGACCGGCGCTACGACGCCGGGCTCGTGCCGGCCGCCGCGAAGACCAACCACGTCTCCTGAGCCGGCGGCGCGGCGCGCACGCCGCGCGTCGAACCGCGCCGCGCACCGCCCCTCGCCGGCTCCTCCGTCGAGGCGTCGGCGACGGCCCGCGCGCGAGCTCCCGGCGACGGCCCGCGCGCGACCGTCCCGCCTCAGCGCGACAGCACCCGCCGCACGAGGCTCGGCGCGACGACGCGCAGCGCCGCTGCCAGGCCGTACGGCCGCGGCACGTAGCGCTCGGCCCTGCCGCCGGGCCCGGCGTCGAGGATCGCGCGCGCGACCTTGTCGGGCGTCGAGACGATCCAGCGCGTCAGCGGGCTCTTCACGAGCGACTCCTGCGGGAAGCCCTCGGTCGCGACGAAGCCGGGCAGCACCAGCCCGACGTGGACGCCGGCGCGCTTCTCCTCCAGATGGAGCGAGTCGGTCCAGCCGGCGAGCGCGAACTTCGACGCCGAGTAGGCGCCGCTCTTCGCCCGCCCGACCCGCCCGGCGGTCGAGGCGACGTTGACGATCGCCGACGGCGCGGAGGCGCGCAGCAGCGGCAGCAGCTCCTCGGTCAGGCGCACGACGGCGTCGAAGTTGAGCGCCATCGTCCGGCGCACCTCCTCGTACCCTCTCGTCGCGAACGAGCCGCCCCAGCCGGCGCCGGCGTTGTTGACGAGCAGGTCGAGCCGCCCGCCGTGGTCGCGCTCGAGCGCCTCGCGGACCGCTCTCGGCGCGTCGTCGTCGGTCAGGTCGACGGCGACGACGGTCGCGCCGCCGAGCTCGAAGGCGAGCTTGTCGAGCCGCTCCCTGCGGCGCGCAACCAGCACCAGCCTCGTCTGCGGGTCGCGCGCGAGCCGCCGCGCGGTCGCCTCGCCTATCCCGCTCGAAGCGCCTGTCACCACTGCGACACCCACGACGGCATCAGCCCCCTGTCTCGGACGGCGTTGGCAAGCGCCCTACTGGGCGCGCAGCTCCCGGAACTCGCGCCGGACCGACTCCGGCCGGCCCCACATCTGCGTCACCTCGACGCGGCCGCTGCGCACCTCGCGCAGCGCGAGCTCGGCGACGATCCCGGCCTGGTCGAGCAGTCTCAGCGCGGCGCGGACGGCCGGGACCGCGGCGGCGTTGCCGAAGCGGTGGGCGCAGAGGATCCGCCAGTGCCAGTCGTGTCTCGAGTACGGCTGGGCGTTGCACGTGACGAGGTAGGTCGCCGCCTCGATGTAGCGCGACTCGTCCTCGATCCGCAGGTCGAGCTCGAGGTCGGTCCAGTCGTCGGGCAGCGAGTCGACGATCTGCTGGAAGGTGTCGGCGAGAGGCATGGAGCCGAAGATTACCCCGCGAACGTCTGATAGAGCAGGAAGACGTTCAGCGCGATCACCGCCGCGGCGATCGCCCAGGCGGCGACGCGCGTCAGCGGGCGGTTGACGAGCGACCCCATCACGTCGCGGTCGCCGGTCAGCACGATCAGCGGGACGAGCGCGAACGGGATGCCGAACGACAGCACGACCTGGCTGATCACGAGCGAGCGCGTCGGGTCGAGGCCCAGCGCCAGCACGACGAGCGCGGGCGTCATCGTGATCAGCCGCCGCAGCACGAGCGGGATCGTGCGGGCGATGAAGCCGGACATGATCACCTGGCCGGCGTAGGTGCCGACCGACGAGGAGGCGAAGCCCGACGCCAGCAGCGCGAGCGCGAAGGCGAGCGCGGCGCCGCCGCCGATCAGCGTCTCGAAGCCCTGGTGGGCGCCCTCGAGCGTGTCGACGTCGCCGAGCGACGAGCCGTGGAACAGCGACGCCGCGATCACCAGCATCAGCATGTTGACGATCCCCGCCAGCGACATCGCGATCACGACGTCGATCGTCTGGAAGCGGAACAGACGGCGCTTCTCCTCCTCGTCCTCGGCCGGGATCCGCTCCTGCGTCAGCGCCGAGTGGAGGTAGATCACGTGCGGCATCACCGTCGCGCCAAGGATCCCGCAGGCGAGCAGGACCGAGTCGCCGCCCGCGAAGCCGGGGACGAACCCGCTCAGCACGCCGCTCGCGTCGGGCCCGACCTTCAGCGCGTCGTAGAGGAAGCCGAGCAGGATCACCGCGAGCATCCCGCAGATCGCCAGCTCGAAGCGGCGGTAGCCCTTCGCCTGCAGCGCGAGGATCGCGAAGGCGACGGCGCCGGTCATCAGGCCGGCGGTGAAGAGCGGGACGCCGAACAGCAGGTTGAGCGCGATCGCGGCGCCGATGAACTCGGCCAGATCGGTCGCCATCGCGATCAGCTCGGCCTGTATCCACAGCCCGACGCTCGCCTTCCGCGGCAGCCGCTCGCGGCACAGCTCGGGCAGGTTGCGGCCGGTCGCCAGCCCCAGCTTCGCCGACAGCGTCTGGATCAGCATCCCCATCAGGTTCGCGACGAGGACGACCCACAGCAGCGTGTAGCCGTAGCTGGCGCCGCCGTCGATGTTCGTCGCGAAGTTGCCGGGATCGACGTAGGCGATCGCGGCGACGAAGGCCGGTCCCAGCAGCGGCAGGATTCCGCGCAGGCCCCTGCGCGAGCGGATCTGCTGGAGCTTCGACAGCGCCGGCAGCGCGACCGCCCCAGCCCTGCCCTCCGGAGTGGAGGTGGGCGGAGGCGGCGGGCTCACCTCGTTACCTCGACGCGCATCGCGGCGGCGAGGGCGCCGCCGAGCACGTGCACGGCCTCGTCGGCGCCGAAGCGGACGAACAGCGGTCCGTCGAACGGCTGCTTGTCGACCACCTCGAAGCGGTCGCCCGGGCTGATGCCGCGCTCGGAGAGGTACCGCAGCATCGCCGGGTCCTGGTCGGAGATGCGCGTGAAGGTGCCGTGCTCGCCCGGCTCCAGCGCCGACAGCTTCTCGCTGTCGCGCTCCTCGATCTCCAGCTCGCGGGTCGGGATCGGGTCGCCGTGCGGGTCGTGGGTCGGGTTGCCGAGCTTCGCCGCGATCAGCTCCTCCAGCTCCTCGGAGATGTGGTGCTCGAGCACCTCCGCCTCCGCGTGGACGCGATCCCACGGCATCCCGAGCGACTCAGCGAGGAACTGCTCCATCAGCCGGTGGTGGCGCAGCACCTCCAGCGCGACCTTGCGGCCCGACTCGGTCAGCACGACGCCCTTGTAGGGGACGTGCGTGACCAGCCCCAGCTCGTCGAGCTTGCGCACCATCCCCGACGCCGATCCGGGCGTCACGCCGAGGCGGTCGGCGAGCGCGTTGGTCGTGACGGCCTCGCCGCCGCCGCGCGTCTCGAGCGCGTAGATCGCCTTCGCGTAGTCCTCGACGGCGGACGAGTGCGGCTGCGACGCGGGCGAGACCATGGCTTCGATTATGGCACGCCAAAAAACCGGTCGTGCGCCGTCCGCCACTATCGTGAGATGCATGAGCACGACCGGGCAGCTGAGCGAGCAGGAGCGCGCGGTGCGCGCCGGCGCCGGCCTCGTCGACCGCTCGGAGCGCGGCAAGCTCGCGCTGACCGGCGGCGAGGCGAAGAGATTCCTCCAGGGGCAGGTGACGCAGGACGTCGAGGCGCTGGAGCCGGGCAGCGGCGCCTATGCCGCCTTCCTCACCAACAAGGGCAAGATGCTCGGCGACCTGCGGATCCTCGACGCCGGCGACGAGCTCCTGCTCGACACCGAGCGGGTCGCCCTGCAGGCGCTCTTCACGATGATCCGCCGCTACTCGCTCGGCTTCGACGTCGAGCTGCACAGACGGACGCTGGAGCGCGGGCTGCTGTCGCTGGTCGGGCCGGAGTCGCGCGCGCTGCTCGGCGACGCCGCCGCGTCGCTCGGCACGGCCGAGCACGACCACGTCGCCGCCGAGCTCGACGGGATCCCGCTGCGGCTGGTCGCGACCTGGGCCGGCGTCGACCTGATCGTCGAGAGCGGCCGCACCGCCGAGCTGGCGGCGGCGCTGGCGGCCCGCGGCGCGACGCCGGTCGACGAGGAGGTCGCCGAGGCGCTGCGCGTCGAGGCCGGCCGGCCCCGCTACGGGGTCGACCTCGACGACGCGACGATCCCGCAGGAGGCCGGCCTCAACGAGCGCGCCGTCTCGTTCACGAAGGGCTGCTACGTCGGCCAGGAGACGGTCGCCCGCCTCTTCTACAAGGGGAAGCCGAACCGCCATCTGCGCGGGCTGCGCCTGTCGGAGCCGGTCGCGCCGGGGACCGAGCTGACGCTCGACGGCAGACGGGTCGGCGCCGTCGGCGGGGTCGCGCGCTCGCCCCGGCACGGGCCGATCGCGCTGGCGCTCGTGCGCCGCGAGGCCGAGCCGGGCGCGACCGTCCAGGCCGGCGCGGCGACCGCCGAGGTCGTCGAGCTGCCGTTCTGAGCGCGCGCTGGCGCACCGCTGGCCGCAACCCATCCCTGGTTCATCCGTTGGTGGTGATGTTCGCGACCGCCAGCCCGGGTACAGTGTCCTCACAGCACGGGGGCACCATCGAAGGAAGGAGGCGCCCGATGACGACGTTCGCAGCCGACCACGACACCGACCGCCAGCTCAGAGAGCTGGACGACCGCATGCGCACGGCGTGGGAGGACTACCGGAGCAGCATCAGCGAGCTCGCCGGTCCCGAGTACGAGGACGCCGAGCTGATCTCGTGGGAGCGTCTGCAGCATGAGCTGCACGAGCTCGACACCGAGCGCCAGAGACTCGTCGGGGCCGCCGCGGGCGACGCCGGCGGGAACACCTCCGTCTAGCTTGCGAGCCGCCGCACCGCGCGGCCGGTCGAAGAGGCGCGGTCCTGGTCGTCGACGACCGGGACCGTGCCTCTTCGCGTTTCAGGACCGAACGCCGGCGCGCCACGGCCGCCCAGGGGCGCGCGCGGCCCGCGCACGGTCGCGGCGTCGCCCTGTCGATGCACACAGATACCTGGTGAAACACCGAATTGGACGGTGAAGCGTGAGTGAACCGCTCGCGATTGACTGGTCAGTCGGGTAGGGTTCCGCCACCGTCACAGGAGTGCGTGCCGACGCGCCAGAGACCGGCTGGGCGGATCGGAAGCGAAGAGGAGATCAGGACCACGATGCGGAAGCGGATGGTGGGGGCGATGTGCGTCGCGATGCTGGTCGTCGGGTGCGGATCGTCCGACGACTATGCGAACGACCCCCGGCCGCCGAGACCGCAGAACGTCTCGGTGAGCGTCAACGACAAGCGCGTCCACGTGTCGCCGGCGGTGATCGGCGCGGGGCCGGTGACGCTGACCGTCGCCAACCTCAGCAGCCGCTCGCGCGACGTCCGCCTCGAAGCGCCGGCCGGCACGAGCAGCGCCTGCGTCGACACCGACACGGCGAGCGGGCCGATCAACCCGCAGGGGACGGCGCGGCTGTCGGTCGACCTCGTCGAGGGCGACTGCCTCGTCACGGTCACCGACAGAGGGCGCCCGCGCGCGGCGACGCTCACCGTCGGCAGAGAGCGCCCGAGCGCCCAGCCCGACCTGCTCCTCCCCTAGCCGCCGCACCAGCGGTCGCTCGCCGCGCGGCCAGAACGCGCGGCCCCGCCGGTCGCGCCTGCCACGCGACCCGCCACCCCTCCGGCCGCTCGCCGCCACCAGGCCGCGGCCGCATGAGCACGCTCTCATCTTGATTGCCCTTGCGCAATCCACGATTGCGCGCAATAGTTGATCGCGTGCAAGCAACCTCCGGCAGCTCCGCGACCCCCAAGGCGCTCGCCCGCGACCTCTACGCGATGTTCTTCACGCTCAACCAGCGGGTCGCGCGCGACACCTTCCAGATGCTCGCCGACATGGGGCTGTCGATCACGCAGTTCAAGATGCTGCACCTGCTCGCCCGCGAGCGCGACGACGAGCTGAGCGTCAAGGCGCTCGGCGACCAGTTCCGCCTCTCGCTCGCCGCCGCCAGCCGCGCCGTCGACGGCCTCCACCAGCGCGGCTACGTCGAGCGGCTCGAATGCCCGTCGGACCGCCGCGTCAAGCGCGTCCACCTGACCGACGCCGGCCGCGACGCGATCCGGGAGCTGCACGCCACCAACGTCTCGCTGCTGGCCGAGTTCACCGCGACGCTCGACGAGGACCAGCGCCGCGCGCTCGCCGCGGCGCTCGCGCCGCTGCTCGACCAGCTCGATCTCCAACCGTCGATGGAAGGCCCCTCCAGATGACACAACGGATCAGAGCCCTCAGGCTGACCGAGGACAACCGCCGCTGGTGGACGCTCGGAGCGATGTGCTTCGCGCTGTTCATGCTGATGCTCGACAACACGGTCGTGAACGTCGCGCTGCCGTCGATCCAGCAGGACCTCGACGCCGACCTCGCCGCGCTCGAGTGGACGATCAACGCGTACACGCTCTCGCTCGCGGTGCTGCTCGTCGTCGGCGGGCGGCTCGGCGACATCTTCGGCCGGCGCAGGATCTTCCTGATCGGCGTGACGGTGTTCGCGCTCTCCAGCGCGGCGATCGGCCTGTCGCCGACCGACACGGCGCTGATCGTCGGCCGCGCGATCCAGGGGATCGGCGCCGCGATGATGATGCCGGCGACGCTGTCGATCGTCACCAACGCCTTCCCGCCGCACGAGCGCGGCAGGGCGCTCGGCACGTGGGCCGGCGTCTCGGCGCTCGCGCTCGCGATCGGCCCGGTGGTCGGCGGCTTCCTGACCGAGCACGTCTCCTGGCGCGCGATCTTCTTCCTCAACCTCCCGGTCGCCGCGGCCGCGATCGCCGTCTCGATCACGGCCGTGCGCGAGTCGCGCGACGAGACGGTCGGGCGGACGATCGACTACGCCGGCATCGCGACGCTGACCGTCGGCCTGACCGCGCTCGTGCTCGGCCTGATCGAGGCCAACCGCTGGGGCTGGGGCTCGCCGCGGATCCTCGCGCTGTTCGCGCTCGCCGTCGCCGCGCTCGCCGCCTTCGCGCTCGTCGAGCGGCGGGTGAAGGCGCCGATGGTCGACTTCGCCGTCTTCAGATCGCGCCAGTTCGCGGGCGCCGCCAGTGTCGGCTTCATCGTCTCCTTCGGGATGATGGCGATGTTCTTCTTCACCGCCCTGTACATGCAGAACATCCTTGGGTACTCGGCGCTGGAGGCGGGCGTGCGATTCCTGCCGACGACGCTCGTGCTGATCGTGATGGGGCCGCTCGCCGGCCGCCTCACCGACACGATCGGCCCCAAGCCGCTGCTCGTCAGCGGCATGCTGATCACCGGCGCGTCGCAGATCTGGCAGTCGTTCCTGACCTCCGATACCGGCTACGGCTTCCTGCTGCCCTCGTTCGTGCTGATGGGCGTCGGCATGGGCCTCGTGATGTCGCCGATGACGACCGCGGCGATGAACGCCGTCGACCGCACGAAGGCGGGCGTCGCCTCCGGCGTCCTCTCGATGGGCCGGATGGTCGGCTCCTCGCTCGGCGTCGCGATCTTCGGCGCGGTCGTCGCCACCGTCGGCAGCGCCAAGCTCGACGAGGCGCTGCCGTCGCTGCCCGCGCCCGCGCGCGAGAGGCTGGCCGAGTCGCTGGGCGGCGGTGGGGTCGCCGGCGGCCCGCAGCAGATCGTCGAGGCCAGCCGCGACGCCTTCATCTCCGCCTTCGGCACCGGCATGAAGATCAGCGGCGCGATCGCGATCGCCGGCGCCTTCGTCGCGCTGGCGCTGATCTCCGGCGGCCGCCCGACCGCGCCCGAGCCCGTCCCCGAGCTGGCGCCCGAGCCCGAGCCCGAGCCGGCGGCCGCGTAGCGCCGGCGACGGGAGCGCCCGGCCGTCCGTCGCGCGCTAGCGTGCGACGGACGGCCATGCACGTGCTCGATGCGATCGACGACGCCCGGCTCGACGCGCTGACGGCGAGCAGAGAGTTCTTCTGGCTCGACGTCGTCGCGCCGAGCGACGAGCAGCTGACCGCGCTCGCGGAGCGCTTCCGCTGGCATCCGCTCGCCGTCGAGGACACGCGCGAGTTCGACCAGCGGCCGAAGCTCGACCGCTACGGCGACCAGCTCCTGCTCGTCTTCTACGGCGCGGTCGCCGACGGCGGCGGCCGGCCCGACGACGGCGACGGCAGCGACGACGAGAGCCCGGCGCTCGTCGAGGTCCACCTGCTGGTCAGCGGCGACTGGGTCGTGACGGTCCGCCGGCGGCGCTGCGGCGCGCTCGACGACCTGCGGCGCCGGCTCGCTGCCGAGCGCGAGCCGGAGAGCGAGGAGTTCGTCATCTACCGGATCGTCGACGCGCTGACCGACACCTTCTTCCCGCTGCTCGACGCGATCGACGAGCGGATCGACGCGCTCGAGGACGCGATCCTGCTGGAGGCGAGCGACCGCCAGCTGCAGGAGGTCTTCCAGCTCAAGCGCCAGCTCGGCAGGCTGCGCCGGGTCGTCACGCCCCAGCGCGACCTGATGCAGCGCGCGATCGAGGACCTCGCCGACCTCCCCGGCCTGTCGCTCGGCTCGCGCGACTGGTTCCGCGACGTCTACGACCACCTGATCCGTCTCTCGGACCTCGTCGACTCCTACCGCGACCTGCTGACCGGCCTGATGGACGTCTACCTGTCGACGACCTCCAACCGCATGAACGCGGTGATGAAGCAGCTGACGCTCGTCTCGACGATCTTCCTGCCGATCACGGCGCTGACCGGCTTCTTCGGGATGAACTTCGGCTGGCTGGTGCGCCACATAACGTCGTTCGCGAGCTTCCTCGTGCTCGGCGTCGGCGGCGGCCTCGTGGCTGCGCTGGCGCTCGTGCTGTGGTTCAAGCGCGCCCGTTTCCTCGACTGAACGGCAGCGTCCGCAGGAACCGGCGTCCATCGCGCCGGCCCGGACCTACCATGGCCGTCCGTCCACGAGAGGGAAGAGGTTTCAGTGGCTGTTGACGTGAGCCAGATCGCGAGCATCGAGACCGAGCCGGGCACGCTTCCGGCGACGATGACGGCCTGGGTCATCCGCGAGGAGCGGTTCGGCGAGCCGGTAGACGCCTTCCAGCTGGAGGAGATCGAGACTCCGGAGCCGGGCGCCTTCGAGGTCGTCGTGCGCGTCATGGCCGCGGGCGTCAACTTCAACAACGTCTGGGCCGCCCTCGGCGAGCCGGTCTCGGTGATGAAGTACGGCGACCACCCCGAGTACGGTCACCACATCGGCGGCTCGGACGCCTCCGGGATCGTCTGGAAGGTCGGCCCCGGCGTCACCCGCTGGAAGGCCGGCGACGAGGTCGTGATCCACTGCAACCAGACCTCCTACGAGGATCCCGAGGTCCACGGCCTCGACCCGCTGGCGGCGCCGTCGCAGCGGATCTGGGGCTACGAGACGACGTGGGGCTCGTTCGCCCAGTTCACGAAGGTGCAGGCGCAGCAGCTGCTGCCCAAGCCCAGACACCTGTCCTGGGAGGAGGCCGCCTCCTACGGCCTCACGTACTTCACCGCCTACCGCATGCTGATGGACCAGGCGAGCCTGCAGCCGGGCCACCGCGTGCTGATCTGGGGCGCGGCCGGCGGCCTCGGCGTCTTCGCCGTCCAGCTCTGCAAGATCGCGGGCGCGCAGGCGGTCGGCGTCGTCTCCTCGCCGGAGAAGGGCGAGCTGATCAAGCAGCTCGGCGCCGTCGACTACATCGACCGCAACGAGTTCAAGGGCATGATGCGCAGGGGCGGCGAGTCGCCCGAGGAGGAGAAGGCCCGCTTCAAGGAGTCGCGGCGCTTCTGCAAGGCGGTCGAGGAGAAGCTCGGCGGCGCCCCCGACATCGTCTTCGAGCACGTCGGCAGAGCGACGTTCCCGACGTCGGTCCTCTGCGTCAAGCCGTTCGGTAAGGTCGTGATCTGCGGCGCGACCTCGGGCTATCAGCTCGACTTCGACGTTCGGTACCTCTGGATGAAGCAGAAGCAGATCATCGGCTCACACTTCGCGAACGCCTGGGAGGCGACGAAGGCCAACGAGCTGATCGAGCAGTCGCTCATCCGACCGGTGCTGTGGCAGACGATGGGCTTCGACAAGGTCGCGGAGTCCCATCAGCTTCTCCGAGACAACAAGCACCTCGGCAAGATCGCGATCCTCGTCGGCGCGACCGCCGAAGGACAGGGCAAGACCGCCGACGGTCCGGGTGCGATCCGAGCAGAGGTGGGCGCGTAGCGCACCACCAGGAGGTTCTTATGGCCGGTGTCGTTCACATCCCCTGGTACGCGACGGTCTTCCGTCAGGACAGAGTCGCGGCCGCCCTGCAGGAGGTCGCCCCGATCGCGCTGCGCTACGGCGCGACCGAGATCCAGATCCACCAGTCGCGCGACGATCGCTACAGATTCACGCACATGATCTGGTTCGAGTCGAGACTGGCCTGGGAGACCTTCTGGGAGGGCCCCGAGATGGTCCAATTCCGCGCCAGATACGCGGGCTGGTACCAGGTGCCGGTCCTGTACGTCTGGCACGAGGTGATCGCCCGCTACGAGGTCGAGCCGGCCGAGGAGGCTCCGGTCGCCGTCGAGGCGCCGGCTCCCGCCGCCGACGAGGCCGCCTAGCCCCACCGCGCAAGCGTTGGCGTTCGCGCCCGTCCCGCCGCGTGCGGGGCGGGCGCGACGTCGTTGAGGGGGCGTGCGCAGGGCGCGGCGCGTGCGCGGGGCGCGGCGTGCGCAGGGCGCGGGCGGCGCGGCGCGTGGCGCGGCGGCGCCGCGGGGCGCGGCGGTCAGCCGGCCGCCGCCGGGCGCGCCAGTCGCGTCGGCTCGGAGCGGCCGCGCACGGTCACCTCGCCGTCGAGCGCCCACGCGACCGCCTCCTCGCCGGCGCGCGCGACGGCCGCGCCGGAGGCGAGCACGCGGCCCGGCTCCCGCTTGGCCAGCTCCGACAGGCGCGCCGCCTCGTTGACGGCGTCGCCGATCACGGTGTACTCGAACCGCCGCTCGGCCCCCACGTGGCCGGCGACCGCCAGCCCGCTGGAGACGCCGATGCCCGCGTCGAGCCCGGCCGACCCGACCGCCAGCCGCGCGCGCAGCTCGCGCGCCGCCCGCAGCGCGCGCGCCTCCTTGTCGTCGAGCTCCAGCGGCGCGCCGAAGATCGCCAGCGCCGCGTCGCCCTGGAACTTGTTGACCCAGCCGCCGCTGCCCTCGACGGCGTCGACGACGTCGGCGAAGAAGCGGTTGAGCAGCGCGACGACCTCCTCCGGCGGCCGTCTCGCCGCCAGCGCCGTCGAGCCGACGACGTCGACGAAGAGCACGGCGACCTCGCGCGTCTCCCCGCCGAGGCGGACCTCCTGCTCGAGCGCCTGCCTCGCCACGTCGGCGCCGACCTGGCGGCCGAACAGGTCGCGCATCCGCTCGCGCTCGCGCAGGCCGGCCGCCATCGCGTTGAAGCCGGACTGCAGCTCGCCGATCTCGCTGCCGTCGGTGACGGCGACCTCGACGGTGTAGTCGCCCTCCTCGACGCGCCGCAGCGCGCGGCGGATGACGAGGATCGGCTGAACCGTCGCGTAGACGGCCAGCAGCGTCACGAGCGCGCCGAAGCCGAGCGCGATCGGCCCGAGCACGACGATCACGATCGCCAGTCTCGTCGTCGTGATGTCGACGTTCGTGAAGGCGACGATCCCCGTCAGAACCAGGCCGAAGACCGGCACCGCGGTGCCGAGCGTCCAGCCGAGCAGCCAGCGGGTCGCGACGCCGGGCACGCCGCGGCGCTCGGGGGCGTGGTGCTGGAGCGCCCGCGCCACGACCGGCCGCAGCGCGAGCTCGGCGAGGCCGTGGGAGAAGGAGGCGACCGTCAGCGCGCCGAGCGCGACGGTCAGCCCGACGCCGAGGCCGAGCAGCGGCGAGACGATCGCGTCGATCGCAGAGAAGGCGACGACCGCCGGGATCCACAGCGCCAGCTGCATCAGCGTGATCCGCAGCGGCGCGCGCAGGACGCGGGCGCGCTGGGCCGCGTCGGGGTCGCGCTCGGCGGCCAGCCAGGCGCCGGTGCCGTCGCGGCCGCCCTCGACCAGCCGTCTCCCCCACACGACCCCGACCGGGATCGCGATCAGCACGTACAGGCCGGCGAGGCCGAGGTTGAGCGCCAGCACGCCGCCGTCGACCTCGCCGTCGGGCTTCGGCAGCACGAGCAGCGCGAAGGCGACGACGACGAGCGTGCCGATCGCGTTCGCGAGCACGATCGCGCCGATCATCAACCAGCGGGTGCGGCGGCTGACGGAGGCGCCTGAGCGGGGCATCCGTGAGGAACCTATCCGGCCGCTCGGCGGCTGGCCGCAGTTCGCCGCCGCCCACGCCGGCGCGCGGCCGCTACAGCGCCCCGTCGGCGCGCAGCGCCAGCTCCAGCTCGAACCGCTGGCGCGGGTCGTCGAGCGCCTCGCCGAACAGCTCGCGCAGCTGGCCGAGCCGGTAGCGGGCCGTCTGCGGGTGGACGTGCAGCTGCTCGGCGACGACCTGCAGCCGGCCCTGCGCCGCGATCCACGCCGCGAGCGTCGCCAGCAGGCGCGCGCGGCTGCCGGCGGGGAGCCCGTCGAGCGGCGCGAGCCTCGCGTCGATCAGCTCCTGCGCCAGCCGGCGGTCGCTGCGCAGCAGCAGCGCCGCCGCATGGTCGTCGGCGCGGATGACGCCGTGGCCGGGGACCGCATCCTCGGCGACGAGCGCCAGCACGTCGCGCGCCCGCGCGAGGCTGAGCGCCGCCTCGTGCCACGGGACCGACGGCCCCAGCGCGGCGTGGTGGCGGGGGCCGACGGCGCGCGCGAGCTGACGGCGGCGGTCCGAGCGGCCGGGGTCGGGGACGATCGCGACGACGACGTCGCCGACCAGCTCGACGATCGCGTCGGCCGGCAGGCGCCCGACGACGCGGCCTCGCTCCTGCTCCGGGAAGGCGAGCACGGCGAGCGCCTCGGGCAGCCGCCAGTCGGCCTCGCGCGCCGCGTCCTCGACGTCGTGCGGGTCGGCCGGCGGGTCGCGCACGAGCAGCCGCACCAGCCGCTGGCGGCGGGCGTTGCGCTCGCCGGCCGCCGCCGACTGCTCCAGCGCGTAGCCCTCGGCCGACTTCGCCGACAGCGCGTCGATGTAGGCGAAGATCGACTCCGCCAGCCGGTAGAGCGTCGGCGGCGGCAGCCTGGCCGCCTCGCCGGCGGCCGCGAACCGGCGCCACGCGACGCGCGCGCCGACGCGGTAGGCGTTGAGGAGCGTGTCGAGCGAGCGGCCGGCGCGCATCTCGCCGCGCCCGAGGTCGACGTAGACGCGGGCGCGTGGCATCCTGCCGCCGGCCTCGATCCCGTCGACGAACTGGCGCAGCGCCTCCTCGACGCCGGCGGTCAGACCGCGGCCAAACGGCCCCTCGAGGCCGCGGGCGTACGACGGCACCTCGACGCGCACGGCGTCGATGATCTCGCGCGAGAGCGCCGGCAGCTCCGGGCGCAGGACCGCCGCCACCTCCGGCGGCAGCTCATGCCACGGGCGCAGGATCGAGGCATCGCTCGACATTTGTAAGGACCTTACAATTTCCGGCGACCGATACGTTGAGGCCAGACGAGGACACGGGGCGAATTCCGTCATAGGGTGCAATCCCATGACCCGCCCTGCCCGCATCTACAACCTTCTCGCGGTCTTCCTCCCGGTCCTCGGCATCCTCGCGGCGATCGTGCTGCTGTGGAACAAGGCCGTCGGCTGGACCGACATCGCGATCATGGCCGGCTTCTACCTCTTCACCGGCTTCGGCGTGACGATCGGCTACCACCGGCTGTTCACGCACCGCTCGTTCGAGACCTCCAAGCCGCTGCGCGTGCTGTTCGGGATCGCGGGCTCGATGGCGATCGAGGGCAGCGTCATCACGTGGGTCGCCGACCACCGCAAGCACCACGCCTTCGCCGACGAGGACGGCGATCCGCACAGCCCCCACCTCGGCCACGACGGCGGCTTGAAGGGCGCCCTCCACGGCCTCTGGCACGCGCAGGTCGGCTGGCTGCTCGACGGCGAGCACCACGGCCGCGCCTCGGCCCACCGCTACGCGCCCGACCTGATCAGAGACAGAGCGATCCGCTGGGTCAACAAGATGTTCCCGGTGTGGGTGCTGCTGTCGCTCGCGCTGCCGGCGCTGTTCGGATTCGTCCTGACCGGCTTCGACCCGATGGGCGCGCTGACCGGCTTCGTCTGGGGCGGCCTGGTGCGAATCTTCCTGATCCACCACGTCACCTGGTCGGTCAACTCGGTCTGCCACTACTTCGGCAAGCGCCGCTTCGAGATCGAGGACCAGTCGACCAACAACGTCTGGCTCGCGATCCCCTCGCTCGGCGAGGCGTGGCACCACAACCACCACGCCTTCCCGACCTCCGCCTCCCACGGCCTCAAGCGCTGGGAGAGAGCGGCCGACCCCTCGGCGATGGTGATCTACGCGATGGAGAAGCTCGGCCTCGTCTGGAACGTCAGAACGGTCAGCGCCGAGAAGCAGAAGCGCAAGGAGAAGGCGCTCGCGGCCGCGTAGCGGCCCGCCCGCCCCGGCGCCGGACCTGGCTCCGGCGCCGACCGCAACCTTCGCCTCTCCCGCCGGTTCCGACACGTACCATGTCGACGTCGCCGCGGCCACGGCCGGCCGCGGCGGTGTCGCTCCCCCACGTCGGCACCCGCACCCTCTCCTCCTCACATGAGAATCTCCCGTCTCCGCCTCGCCGCCCCGCTCGCCATGCTCGCGTGCGGCGTGACGGCCGCCCCGGCGCTCGCCGGCGGCACCGTCGCGATCGACGGCGACACGCTCGTCTACGCCGGTGACGCCGGCGACCCGATCAACGTGATCGTCTCCGAGTCGGGCCGCATGCTGCGGCTCGACGAGAACGGCAGCCGCATCGCCGTCGCCCCCGGCTCGGCCTGCACCGTCAGCGCCGACGGCTACCGCGCCGACTGCGAGGCCGACGGGATCGCGAGGATCCGCGTCACCGCCGGCGTGAGCGGCAGCGACGTCCGCATCCGCGCCGCGCTGCCGGCCGAGCTGATCGGCGGGCCGGGCGACGACGTGCTGATCGGCGGTCCCGGCGACGACGTGATCGACGGAGGCCCCGGCCGCGACGTGATCGGCGGAGGCGGCGGCGCCGACGTGCTGCGCGGCGGCGACGACGAGGACCTCGTCACCTACGTCGACCAGATCGCGGCCAACGGCGACCTGCGGCCGCGCCGCGAGGGCGTGACGGTCCGGATCGGCGCCGACGGCGCCAGCGGCGCCCGCGACGAGGGCGACACGATCGCCCGCGACGTCGAGCAGATCGAGGGCGGCGCCGGCGCCGACCGCTTCGAGCTGCGCGACGGCCTCGCCCAGTCGGTCGCGTGCGGCGGCGGCCGCGACACCGTGATCCTCGACGAGCGCGACGACCCGTCGATCGACTGCGAGCGGGGCCAGGTCGGCCCGCGCGCCGGCGCCCGCATGTCGATACCGACGCTGATCTACCCGTTCCCCGGCCGCGAGGACAACGACCGCAGCACGATCCGCGTCAAGCCGACGCTGCCGCTGCAGCGCGGCGCGATCGTCGTCCGCGTCCGCTGCCAGACGGCGATCGGCCTGCTCGCCAACGACGGCCCCGGCTGCGCCGGCACGCTGCGGATGACCCGCGCCGGCGGCTTCGCGATGGCGACCAAGCGCGTCTCCCTGGCGCGCAACCGCACGATGACGTGGCGCGTGCCGCTGACCAGCTCGCGCAGCCTCGCGCGGCGGGCCGGCGGGCTGGCCGTGACGGTCAGCGCGCTGCCGACCCGCGGCGAGGGCGTCCGCCGCGACCTCGCCTTCACCGTCAAGGGGTAGGGCGAGCCGGCGGCTCAGCCCTGCTCCAGCGGGGCCATCGTCAACCCGGCGCCGGCGAGCTGCTCCCAGTACAGCTCCGCCACCTCCTTGACCCCGCTCCAGACGATCGCGAGGCCGGTGTGGTGGATCCGGTCGGCGTACTGGTAGCCGACCGGGATCGTGATGCCCGGGATGTAGCGCGCGAGCGTGTGGGCGACGTGGTCGAAGGTGTTGTGGTCGTCGTTCTTGACGATCACGCGCCAGTTGCCGCCGAGCCCTGAGCCCGGGCCGCTGACGCGCGGCTTCTCGATCGTCTGTCCCATCGCCGACGGACCTTAGCGCGGCCCGGTCGCCGCGTCGGCCTCGCGCTCGGCGCGCTTGCGCCAGTACCGCTCGAGGCCGAGGTGGAGATGCGACGGCGGCACCGCGGCCTCGTAGGCCTGGGCGGTCGCGGGGCCGTCGGTCTCGCGCTCGATCGCGCCGCGGACGGCGTTCTCCAGCATGTCGGCGTCGCCGCGGCGGGCGAGTCCGGCGAGGTCGCGCAGCGAGGCGCGTACCGCCTCGAGCTGGGCGCCGGGCTCGTCGACCGCGCCGAAGTGGGTCAGGCCGAGGCTGGCCGGTCTCCAGTCGGCGATCAGGTCGAGCGAGGCCTCCCACGCCTCGACGTCGATGTCGGGGGGCGGCGTGGGCGCGATCACCAGCCGCGACGGCGGGATCCGCACGCCGCAGACGTCGCCGACGAAGGCGCGGCCGCTCTCCTCGTGCAGGTAGGCGACGTGGTGGGAGGCGTGGCCGGGCGTGTAGGCGACGCGGATGCCGCCGGCCAGCGGCAGCGACTCGCCGCCGGTGAGCGCGTGGACGCGCTCGGCCGGCACCGGCAGCACGTCGCCCCACAGCCGCTTCATGTTGTCCTCGCCGTAGAGGCGGCCTGCGCTGCCCATCAGCTTGGAGGGGTCGATCACGTGCGGCGCGCCGCGCTCGTGGACGTAGACCTCGACGTCGGGCCAGCGGGCGGCCAGCGCGCCGGTCGCGCCGGCGTGGTCGAGGTGGATGTGGGTCAGCAGCAGGGCGCGCGGGCGCCAGTCGCCGAGCGCCTCCAGCAGCGTCGGCAGGGCCGGCTCGGGGCCGGGGTCGACGAGCACGTCGCCGGCCTTCCAGGCGCAGATGACGCGCTCGATACCGAGGTGATGGACGTCGATCGCTTCCATGTGTGAGGGACCTACCCGGGTCGTCTGAATCGGGGCCTGTCGAGGGGGGCGAACCCTACACTCGGGGGGATGAGCGAGGACGCCCCGACACCCAGCCACCGGCTCGCAGAGAAGGACCGTCCGTGGATGATGCGGACCTACGCCGGCCACTCCACCGCCGCGAAGTCCAACGAGCTGTACCGCCGCAACCTGGCGAAGGGCCAGACCGGCCTCTCGATCGCCTTCGACCTGCCGACGCAGACCGGCTACGACGCCGACGACGAGCTGGCGCGCGGCGAGGTCGGCAAGGTCGGCGTCCCGGTCGCGCACAAGGGCGACATGAGCGCGCTGCTCGACGGCATCCCGCTCGACAAGATGAACACGTCGATGACGATCAACGCGACGGCCGCCTGGCTGCTGGCGCTCTACATCGTCACCGCGGAGGAGCAGGGCGTCGCGCCGGCGCAGCTCCAGGGCACGACGCAGAACGACATCATCAAGGAGTACCTGTCGCGCGGCACGTACGCCTTCCCGCCGGCCCCCTCGATGCGGCTGATCGCCGACATGGTCGCGTACACCGTCGAGGAGGTTCCGAAGTGGAACCCGATCAACATCTGCTCCTACCACCTGCAGGAGGCCGGCGCGACGCCGGTGCAGGAGATCGCCTACGCGATGAGCACCGCGATCGCCGTCCTCGACGAGGTCAGAGCGCGCGTGCCGCAGGATCTGATGGGGAAGGTCTTCAGCCGCATCTCGTTCTTCGTCAACGCCGGCGTCCGCTTCATCGAGGAGCACGCGAAGCTGCGCGCGATGGGCAGATTGTGGGACGAGCTCGGGCGTGAGCGCTACGGCGTCGAGGACCCCAAGCAGCGCCGCTTCCGCTACGGCGTCCAGGTCAACTCGCTCGGCCTGACCGAGGCGCAGCCGGAGAACAACGTCCAGCGGATCGTGCTCGAGGCGCTCGCCGTCACGCTCGGCCGCGACGCGCGCGCCCGCGCGCTCCAGCTGCCGGCGTGGAACGAGGCGCTCGGCCTGCCGCGGCCGTGGGACCAGCAGTGGGCGCTGCGCCTGCAGCAGGTGCTCGCGTTCGAGACCGACCTGCTCGAGTACCCCGACATCTTCGAGGGCTCGGTCGTGATGGACGGGCTCGTGAACGAGCTGCTGGAGGGCGCCCGCGCCGAGATGGCGATCGTCGCCGAGCACGGCGGCGCGGTCGAGGCCGTCCCCTACATGAAGGCGGCGCTGGTCGAGTCGCACCGCGAGCGGATCCGCCGGATCGAGTCGGGCGAGCTGAAGGTCGTCGGCCAGAACGTCTTCACCGAGACCGAGCCCTCGCCGCTGACCGCCTCCGGCGACGGCGGCATCATGACCGTCGACCCCGAGGTCGAGCAGCACCAGCGCGAGGCCGTCCGGGCGTGGCGGTCCGGTCGCGACCAGGCGGCCGTCGACGCGGCGCTCGCCGAGGTCGCGCGGGTCGCGGCCGGCGAGGAGAACATCATGCCGGCGACGATCGCGGCGGCCCGCGCCGGCGCGACGACCGGCGAGTGGGCGCAGGCGCTGCGCGACGCCTTCGGCCAGTACCGCGGGCCGACCGGCGTCGGCGAGGCGGCCGGCGCGGGCGTCGACGACGACGCGGCGCTGGAGCAGATCCGCGACGAGGTCGAGCGCGTCTCGGAGGCGCTCGGCCGGCGGTTGAAGATCCTCGTCGGCAAGCCGGGCCTCGACGGCCACTCCAACGGCGCCGAGCAGATCGCCGTCGCGGCGCGCGACGCCGGCATGGAGGTCGTCTACGAGGGCATCCGCCTGACGCCGTCGCAGATCGCCTCCTCGGCCGTGCAGGAGGGCGTCCACGTCGTCGGGCTGTCGATCCTGTCGGGCTCCCACCGCGAGCTGATCCCGTCGGTGCTGGAGGCGCTGCGCGAGGCCGGCGCCGGCGACGTGCCGGTCGTCGTCGGCGGGATCATCCCGCCCTCCGACGAGCAGGCGCTGCGCGAGGCGGGGGTCGCGGCGGTCTACACGCCGAAGGACTTCAACATCACGCAGATCATGCGCGACATCGTCGGATTGCTCGCCAGCGGCTCGCGATCCGATCGCGAGAGCTCGCCCAAGGGCTCGCTGTCGCGGCGGTAGCGGTCCCGTCGTGGCCGTCGATCCCGCTGCCCTGGCCAGACGGCTGCGCGACGGCGACCTGACCGTCGCGCCGGCCGTGCTGAACCTCGTCGAGTCGCGCGCTCCGAAGGACCAGGAGGCGATCGCCGCGCTGCTGGCCGCCGTCTCCCCCGCGGCGCTCGGCGGCGAGGCGCCGGGCCACCTCGTCGGCGTCACCGGGCCGCCCGGGGCCGGCAAGTCGACGCTGCTGTCGGCGCTGCTGCACGGGTGGCGCGAGCGCGGCAGGTCGGTCGCGGTGCTGGCGGTCGACCCCTCCTCCAAGCGCTCCGGCGGCGCGCTGCTCGGCGACCGCGCCCGGATCGACGTCGACCCGGCCGACCGCGCGGTCTTCATCCGCTCGATGGCGGCCGGCGAGCGGCTCGGCGGGCTGGCGCCGGCGACCCGCGCCGCCGCGCACGCGCTCGCGGCCGCCTTCGACGTCGTCGTGATCGAGACGGTCGGCGTCGGCCAGTCGGAGACCGAGATCGCCGAGGTTGCCGACACGGTCGCCGTCGTCGTGCAGCCCGGCTCGGGCGACACGCTCCAGTTCATCAAGAGCGGGATCATGGAGATCCCCGACGTGCTGGTCGTGACGAAGGCCGACCTCGGCCAGGTCGCCACGCGCGCCCGGCGCGACCTGCACGCCGCGCTGCGCTCGCTCGGCGCGCGCGGCACCGCCGTCGTCGCCGTCAGCTCGCTGCCGCCGGCGCAGGGGATCGACAGACTGCTCGACGCGCTGGAGGCCCACCGCGGCGCGACCGACGTGCCGAGCCGCCGGCTGCAGGCCCGCCGGCTGCACGCGCTCGCCGACTTCGTCGAGGAGCACGGCGCGCGCGGGCTGCGCGCGCTCGGCGGCCGCCGCGCCGCCGAGAAGTGGCTGGCGACGACCGACCCCGCGCTCGACGTCGGCTCGCTGGAGCGGGCGCTGGCCGAGCGCGCGGCCGCCGCGGCCGGCTGAGCGGCTGCGCGGCGGACCGACACCGCGACCGCGGCCGTCGGCGGCTCCCCGGCGCGGCGCCGGGAACTCGCGCGCGGGCGCTACGGCAGCAGCGCCGTCGGGACGGCGAAGGTGAACCGGCCGTAGCTCTCGCCGGCGCCGTAGTTGAGCGGTCTCGCCGCCCCTTCGGTGATCGACGTCTCCACCTCGCTCCAGACGGTCAGCGGGGTGCCGTCGGCGGCGGTCGCGCTCGTCGGCGTGACGGTCGAGAGGTCGAGGTCGAGCACGTGCATGCCGTCCCACGCGTTCTTTCTGTTCTCGCACGCGGGGTTCGTCGCGCAGTCGATCGAGCCGTTGTCGTGCCCGTCGCTGAGGAGCTTCGCGCTGGCGCGGTCGGCGGCGATCACGATCCGCGGCGCGTCGAACTCGACGTCGATGAAGTGGGCCGGCATCTGGAGGGCGATCCGGCCGCCGAGCTGCACGACCGTCTCGCCGTTGGCGTTGACGGTCGCCGCGCGGGTCGCGAACTGCGCCTGGTAGGCCGGCGCGGTCCCGTCGGTCTTGTCGGCCTGGTAGTCGTGGTCGGGCGAGGAGACGAACGCCGCGCTCGCTCTCGACGGTCTGTCGTCGGCGCGGTTGCCGCTCCAGACGTAGGAGGTGACGGTCGTCTCCGGCGCGTCGGCGCTGCCGACCGAGACGCCGGCGACGGCGCCGCCGCTCGCGGCGACGCGGCCGAACCGCTCGTACGGCTTCTCGACGTCCATCGACGACCACTCGCGCAGCATGTAGTCGACGAAGCTCTTGCGCAGTCTCCAGCGCACGGCCGGCACGACGCTCGACAGGTCGGCCGGCAGCTCGAAGCTGAAGCTGCCCCAGTCGGTGCCGGCCGGGTAGGAGAGGATCGCCGCCCCGTCGGCCGAGACGGTCGCCGGCACGTCGCGGTAGCGGACGACGTCGTCGCCGACCTCGACGATTGCGTGCGCGAGGTCGAGGTCGAGCAGCTGGACGCGGCTGAACGGTCTCGGCGCCTGGTAGCCGTCGCGCATCGCGTCGGCCATCTCGCCGCTGGACGCGCCGTCGGCGACGACGGTGCCGCTGAGGCGGTCGCCCGACAGCGTGAAGGTCGGGTCGGCGATCGTCGTCGAGATGAAGTGGCCCGGCGCACGGAACTCGAGCGCGCCCTTGTGCTGCAGCGTGACCGCGCTGCCGTCGGCGCCGGCGACCGAGGTTGCGGTGAACTGCCAGCGGTAGCGATCGGCGGGGTCGACCTGGCTGGCGCCGCCGGTCGCCAGCACACAGCCGGTCGAGGCGGGGCCGGGGCCGGGCCAGTGGCGCAGGACGTAGTCGATCCAGGTTCGCTTGCCGCTCCAGACGGTCTGGCCGATGCCGTCGACCGGCGTCGGGGCCGGCGCCGCGGACGGGCACAGCTGCGGGGTCGGCGCGGGCGGCTTGGGCGCGGGCGGCGCCGGTGCCGGAAGCGGAGCGGGCGTGGGCGCCGGCGCGGGCGCTCTGGTCGCCGGGAGCTTCGCCTGCACCGCGGCGCGGCCGATCCGGCCGGCCGGGAGGCGCGAGAGCCGCAGGCCGCGCTTCAGCGCCTTCGCACCGGGCTTCGTCAGGCGCACGGCGGCACCGCGGGCGCGAACGGCGCCCGCGGCCGCGTCGACGGCGCGAGCGCCGGTGGCGACGGTGAAGAGCGAGACGCGGCGGGCTCCGACCTTCGCGCTCACCGTGCTCGACCGCGCGCCGACGGCGGTCCGCAGCGCGGTCAGGCGGACGGTCCGTCTCCCGGCCCGCAGCCGCACGGCGCCGCCGTGGACCAGCAGCGGCCGTCCGCTGCTCCTCGCGGTCCGCTTGACGGGCAGCGCGATCCGCTTCGCGTTCGCGCGCGCCGGCCGCGTCGCGGCGAGCTCGACCCCGCCGGCGCGCAGCGCCTTCGCGGCGGGGCCGGCGAGCGTGATCGTCGTGGTGCCGCGGGCGGCCGCGGCGGTCGCGGCCGGGCTCGCGGGCGCGGTCGCCGCGCACGCGGCCGGCGCGGTCGCGCCGACGGCGACCGCGGCGACGACCAGCGCGCCGAGCGTGCGGGGCCGTCGTCGTTCGGTTGACGCCATGGGGAGGTTCCTTCCGACAGAGAGCTACTTAGGGCGCCCTAATTAGGGGACCCGAACAGTAGCGCGCCATCCGCAAAGGCGCCTTGACATCGACGGTCAAGGACCTTCTGCGCGCCAGCGTCGCGCTCGATCGACCCGCCTCCCCCCTCCGGTCCCACCGTTACAGTCCGAAACCCATCGCCACAGTTCCACCGAGGAGATCCGACGCGTGACACGAGGAAGGCACGTCCTCGCGCTGCTCGCGGCCGCCGCCGGCTGCGCGCTCCCGGCCGGCACCGCCGCCGCGGCCGACAACCAGTGGCTCGGCATGCGCGTGCTGAACCAGATCCACCAGGGCGGCGAGAACGAGGCGCCCTCGAACACGCTGTTCGCCTACCACGACGGGCTCGCCAAGGGCGGCGACATGATCGAGCTCGACGTCCACGCGACGAAGGACCGCCAGCTCGTCGCGATCCACGACGACACCGTCGACCGCACCACCAACGGCAGCGGCCGCGTCGCCGCGATGACGCTCGCGCAGGTGCGCCGGCTCGACGCCGCGCACTGGTTCGTCCCCGGCCACAACGCCGTCAGAGGCCGCCCGGCCGCCGACTACCCGTACCGCGGCGTGCGCACCGGCCGCAAGGCGGCGCCGGCCGGCTTCGAGGCCGACGACTTCCGCATCCCGACGCTCGCCGAGGTCTTCAGCGCCTTCCCCGACGTCCCGATCAACATCGAGATAAAGGGCAAGACGCAGGACGAGAAGCTGCGCGTCGCCGACCTGCTCGCCGCCTACCTGAAGAAGGCCGGCCGCAGCGACGTGCTGGTCGCCTCCTTCGACCAGGTCGCCGTCGACCGCTTCCACCAGAAGGCGCCGAAGATCGACGTGGCGCCCGGCGTCGACGGCATCTCCGGCTTCCTGCTCGGCGGGCAGCCGGCGCCGAGAGGGACGAAGGCGCTGCAGATCCCGATCAGGTACTCGTTCGGGCCGGTCACGCTCGACGTCGTCACCAGAGAGCACGTCGAGAAGGCCCGCAGAGCCGGCTACGCCGTCCACGTCTGGCTCGACAAGTCCGAGGAGAACGACGAGGTCTACGGGATGCTCGCCGACCTCTGCGTCGACGGCGTGATGACGGCCGAGCCGACGAGGTACGAGGCCTTCCTGGAGCGGCGCGGCCTGCCGCGGACCGGCGGCCAGGGCGGCGCCCCGGGCAGCGACGGCTGCGCGAAGCCGAAGGCGCCGCCGAGAGGCTGCCGCGTGCGCGCCTCGAAGGTCGTGGAGCCGCGCGGCGGGCGGATCGCGGTGCGCCTCCAGCGCTACGGCGACCTGCGCGGCGCGTGCAGCGTGAAGGTGGCGCTGACCGGCCGCGCCGCCGGCAGAGGCGCACGCGGGAAGCCGGTCCGGCTCGCCTCCGGGTCGGTGCGCGTCCCGGCCGGGCGGATCGCCTCCTTCGGCCGGCTGAAGCTCTCCAAGCGCGGCGCCGCGCTCGTCCGCTCCAGTCGCAGAGGAGTGACCGTCAGAGCGGTCGTGAAGGCGTCGCGCACCGACACCCGCACCTTCGCGCTCGCCGGGCGCTGAGCGGACGCCGCGATCGGGCCGCGCCGCGCCGGCGCGGCCCGATCGTCAGAATGCGGCTCGTGGCTCGCGACCTGCTGCTCCTGATCGCCGTCTTCGCCGTCGTCAGCGCGCTCGCCGGCCTGCTCGGCGCCGCCAACCTCGGCACGGCGCTGACGTTCGGGACGATGGCCTTCACGGCTGTGCTCGTCGCGATCATGCTGTTCAGAGATCGCGACGCCTGAGCGCGCCGCCGCCGGTTCGCGCCGAACCCGCCGGCGCGCCCCGGCCGGCGCGCGAAAGCGGCGCATCCTGGCCAGCCGGCCAGTTACCCTCGGCCGATGCCCGTCACGATGCCGCAGGTCGAAGGGATCTCCCACCGCGACGTGGCGGTGCGCGGGATCCGGCTCCACGTCGCCGAGGGCGGTCCGCAGGACGCGCCGCCGGTGCTGCTGCTCCACGGCTGGCCCCAGCACTGGTGGATGTGGCGCGACGTGCTCGTCGAGCTGCAGAGAGACCACCGCGTGATCGCGCCCGACCTGCGCGGGCTCGGCTGGAGCGAGGCGCCCCGCCGCGGCTACGTCAAGCAGGAGCTGGCCGACGACAACATCGCGCTGCTCGACGCGCTCGGGCTCGAGCGGGTCGCGCTGATCGGCCACGACTGGGGCGCCTTCACCGGCTTCCTGATCTGCCTGACCGCCCCCGAGCGGATCAGCGCCTACCTCGGCTGCTCGATCCCGCACGTCTGGCCGCCGGCCGAGCGGCCGAGCCTCAGACGGCTGATGCAGTTCTGGTACCAGGTCGTGCTCGCGACGCCCGGCCTCGGCCAGGGCCTGATGCGCCAGGGCGAGCTGACGCGCCGTGTCCTGACCGTCGCGCGCGCTCACGGCCGCTACAGCGACGACGAGCTGGAGCAGTTCGTGGAGGTGCTGCGGCAGCCCGACCACGCGCTCGCGAGCGCGCAGTACTACCGCTCCTTCCTGCTGCACGAGGCCAAGCCGCTGCTCAGCGGCGTCCACCACGACAAGACGCTGACCGTCCCGACGCGCCTGCTGTGGGGCACCAAGGACCCGATCCTCCAGGGCGCCCGCACCGACGAGCACCACCGCTACGCGCCGACGATGGAGATCGAGTGGGTCGACGACACCGGCCACTTCCTCCCCGAGGAGCGGCCGGCGCTCGTCGTCCAGCGGGCGCGCGAGCTGTTCGGCGCCTGAGCGGACGGCGCATGGATGCGGCGGCCCGTACGGGCTACGCTTCATCCATGCGCGAGCCGCTGAGAGATGGGCACGGACGGCTGATCGGCGACGTGCGGGTCTCGGTCACCGACCGCTGCAACTTCCGCTGCCAGTACTGCATGCCGGCGGAGGGGCTGCCGTGGCTGGAGCGCGACGCGCTGCTGCGGTTCGAGGAGATCGCGCGGCTGGTGCGGCTGCTGAGCGAGATGGGCGTCCACGACGTGCGCCTGACCGGCGGCGAGCCGCTGGTGCGGCGCGACTTCCCGCAGCTGGCGGCGATGCTGGCGGCGATCCCCGGCGTCCGCGACCTGTCGGTCACGACCAACGGCTATCTGCTGGAGCGCGACGCCGCCGCGCTGGTCGAGGCCGGCGTCAACCGCTTCAACGTCTCGATCGACTCGCTCCAGCGCGACCGCTTCTACGAGCTGACGCGCCGTGACGCGCTGCCGAGGGTCCTCGCCGGCCTGGAGGCGCTCGGCCGCTTCCCGCAGGCCCATCCGATCAAGGTCAACGCGGTCGCGCTGCGCGACTTCACCGAGGAGGAGGCGCTGCCGTTCGCGCGCTTCGCCCGCGAGCATCCCTACGAGGTCCGCTTCATCGAGTTCATGCCGCTCGACGCCGACCACACGTGGACCCGCGAGCAGGTCCTCACCGGCGCGGAGCTGCGCGCGATCATCGCCGCCGAGTTCCCGCTGGAGCCGGTCGAGCGCGAGGCCTCCGCGACCGCGCGCGTCTGGCGCTTCGCCGACGGCAGAGGCCGGATCGGCTTCATCAACCCGGTCTCCGAGCCGTTCTGCGCCGACTGCAACCGGATCCGGCTGACGGCCGAGGGCAACCTCCGCACCTGCCTCTTCTCGCTCGGCGAGACCAACCTGCGCGACCCGCTGCGCGCCGGCGCCTCCGACGACGAGCTGGAGCGGATCGTCCGCGACGCCGTCTGGCGCAAGGAGCTCAAGCACCACGTGAACGAGCCGGGCTACGTCCAGCCGGCCCGCACGATGAGCGCGATCGGCGGCTGAGGCGCCGCCGCGCCCGCCGGTTCAGCTCGCGCCGCGCTGCGCCGCCTCGACCGCGGCGCGGAACTCGTCGACCCCGAAGGCGCCCTCCAGCCGCGCGGCGACCCTGCCGTCGGCGTCGATCGTGAACAGCCACGGCTCGGTCGTCAGGCCGAAGGCGGTCAGCTGCGGGCGCAGGCCCCTGTCGGGGTCGTTGTCGACGTAGACCTCGTTGTGGATGAAGTCGACCTCGTCGCCGTAGGCGGCCTTCAGCTGCTCGGCGATGTCGGCGACCGGCCCGCAGACGCGCGACTGGCAGAGCGCCGGCGTCGCGAACAGCAGCGCGACCGGTCTTCTGCCGAGCACGTCTCTGAGGTTAACGTCGTGCATCGTCGTCGGCGGCGTGCGCGTGTCGATCTTGGAGACGTCGTTGCCGGCCGAGGCGAGCGTCGGCGTGTCGACGCGCGGCGCCGGCGCGCCGACGGCCGGCACCTCCGACCGGCGCACCACGTTGACGTCGGCGGTCGCGCCGTAGAGGTCGGGGCCGACTCTCGTCGCCGTCAGCACGAACCAGCGCCCGGGCGTCGGCAGGTCGAGGTCGGCGTGGTAGATCGCCTTCAGCTCGCCCGGCGTGCTGTTGCTCGTCTGGCTGCGGAAGGCGGTGCGCACCTCCAGCGAGTCGGCCGGCGCCAGGAACGGCCCGCTCGCGGGGCCGTTCGGCCTTCTCGCGACGTAGACGGCCGTTCTGCCGTAGACGAAGGCGTTCTCGGCGTCGATCAGGCCGAACGCGATGCGGTTCTCGCCGGGGGTGTAGAGCGAGGTCGCGAGCGCCGCCTCCGGGCCCGGTCTCATCGTGTCGGCCAGCTCGCGCAGCGTTCTGCCCTCTGCCGAAGGGAACTCGGCGGCGGTCGGGCGCTGGGCGCGCTCGATCTCGGGCGCGGAGGCCGGCGCCGCTCTTGCGTTGGGCGAGGTCGCGCCGCCGCCCTCGCCGCTCCCGCCGCAGCCGGCGAGGGCCGCGGGAGCGACGCAGAGGACCGCGAGCGCGGACAGGAGGCGGGGACGCATGGAGTGAGGCTACTCGACCGGCCAACCGCCAGGCGTGATGTGATCCGTCCGTGAACGCGGGAACGACTGCGTCGTGAGCGAGCACCACCACGACCACCTCGGCGATCGGCTCGAGCGGGCGATCGGGGAGCACGTCGACGTCGAGCGCGAGCTGGCCCACGCCGAGCGCGAGGAGTCCGACCCCTCCCAGCGGCGCCGGCTGATGCAGACCGGCGTCTGGCTCGGCGTCACCGGGATCTCGCTCTACCTCGTCGCGCCGAGCCTGCTCGACGTGCTCGCGTCGTGGAGAGACGTGCGCCGCTTCGAGCCGCTGTGGCTGCTGGCGATGCTCGCGCTCCAGGGCGCCTCGCTCGCCTGCCTCTGGTTCCTCCAGCGGCTGGCGCTGCGGCCGGTCGCGCTCGCGCCGGTGATCACCTCGCAGCTGGCCGGCAACGCGCTCGCCAAGATCGCGCCCGGCGGCGGGGCGCTCGGCGCCGCGCTCCAGTACCGGATGCTCGTGCAGGCCGGCGTCGCGAGGGAGAAGGCGGTCGGCGGGCTGACGGTCGTCAACCTGCTCACGTTCGCGATGGTGCTGGCGCTGCCGGTGCTGGCGCTGCCGACGCTGCTGCGCGGCGGCGTCGACCAGAACCTCGTCGAGGTCGCGCTGATCGGGATCGCCGTCTTCGTCGTGCTGGCGGCGCTCGGCGCCGTCAGCCTCGCCGGCGACGGGCTGCTGACGTGGGTCGGCAGGACGGTGCAGCGGATCCGCAATCGGCTGCGGCGCGGCGCGCCGCAGCTGACGGGCCTGCCGGCGCGGCTGCTGCGCGAGCGCGACCGGATCCTCGCGACCTTCGGGCCGCGCTGGAAGCGGGCGCTCGGGAGCACGGTCGGGCGGTGGGCGTTCGACTTCGGCACGCTGCTGGCGGCGCTCGCGTCGGTCAGCGCCTCCCCCAGCCCCGGCCTCGTCCTGCTCGCCTTCTGCGCCGCGCAGGTGCTGGCGCAGATCCCGCTGACCCCGGGCGGGCTCGGCTTCGTCGAGGCCGGCCTGACCGGCATGCTGACGCTCGCCGGCGTCTCCCCCGGCGACGCCGTGCTGGCGACCTTCGCCTACCGGCTGTTCTCGTACTGGCTGCCGCTGCCGCTCGGCCTCGTCGGCGCGCTCGGCCACCGCCGCGTCATCGCGAAGCTCGATCGTCCGGCCGATCCATCAGCGCCGCCGCGGTGAGCAGGTCCTCGGGCAGGTTGACGTTGAAGAAGGCGCGCTCGTCGGCGACCTCGACGACCTTGGGGGCGAGCGCTTCAACCGCGTCCGTCAGCGCCCCGTCGGGCCTGCGCAGCGCCGCTGCGAGCGGCGCGGCGGCGGCGCGCTCGTAGCGCGCCAGCAGCGGCTGCAGCCGCCCGCCGGCGCGCGGCACGACCGCCGGCCGGCCGTGCGCGTCGGCGCGGGCGAGCCGTCCGACCAGCTCGGCGGTGAGGAACGGCAGGTCGCCGGCGGCGACGAGCACGGGCCGCTCCTCGGCCGCCGCGAGCGCGTGGACGATGCCGGCGAGCGGGTGGCGCGGCTCGTCGGGCTCGATCCAGATCGGGACGTCCGGCAGCGGCGGCAGCTCGGTGTCGGCCTTCGCGACGACGGCGACCTCGCCGAGCGCGGCGCGCAGCACCTCGACCGGGTAGCTGAGCAGCGGCCGCCCGTGCAGCTCCACCGTCGCCTTCCCGCCGCCGATCCGCCGCCCTCTGCCCCCTGCCAGCACGACGCCGATCGGTGCGTTCTCCTGGCCCATCGCGCAGCTCCTGGTCCCGGGCGGGTGCTCCCGCCGCACGAGGCAGCATAGAATCAGTGGCGATGGAAGGTTCCACTGATCAGGAGACCGTCCGGGCCTGGCTGCGCTGCTATCGGTGCTGGTCGCAGAACCTGGAGGTCCAGGTCCACTACGAGGGGATCCACAGGATCGATCCCTCCACGGGCGAGCGCGCCGAGGTCGTCGACGAGATGCAGGAGGCCGTCGTGCAATGCCTCGACTGCATGCACGACCAGCCCCACCTCGGCTTCCACAACGGCCGCGTCGAGCCGGTCGAGGACCGCTGGGAGCGGATGGTCGCCGGCACCCCGTGGGTCGCCTCCTGCACCGTCACGGTCGACGCCGACGACGTCGAGACCTGCTCGGGCCCCGAGGCCGGCGACGCGCTCTCCTACGCCGCCTTCGGCGACCACGGCACGCGCGAGTTCTTCACCCACGTCCGCTTCCACAAGCACGACGACGACCAGATCGTCGTCCACCTGCTGGTCGAGCTGTACGCCCGCTCCAGCGAGGAGGCGACCGACGTGCTCGAGGTCGCCGCGCGCGGCAACCTCGCGATCACCTCGCTCGCCGAGGAGTCGCGCCCGCCGGCCTCCTCGGCCGACGACGTGCACTGAGCGGTCGGCGAGGCCGGGGCGACCGGCTGGCTATCGTGCCGCCCATGAGCACGCACGAGAAGCCGACCGTCGAGGTCCCGGCCGACACCCCGCCGTCCCACCAGCTGGAGCTCGACGACCTCGTCGTCGGCGACGGCGAGGAGGCCGTCGCCGGCAGGATCGTCGAGGTCCACTACGTCGGCGTCGCGTGGTCGAACGGGAGACAGTTCGACGCCTCCTGGGATCGCGGCGACACGTTCAAGTTCGCGCTCGGCAAGGGCCAGGTGATCCAGGGCTGGGACGAGGGCGTGAGAGGGATGAAGGTCGGCGGCCGCCGACGGATCACGATCCCGCCGATGCTCGGCTACGGCAAGCGCGGCGCCGGCGGCGTGATCGGGCCCGACGAGACGCTCGTCTTCGTCGTCGACCTGATCGGTGTGCGCTGACTCACATCCCCAGCCGTCCCGCGCACGAGGCCGAGCCGAGCCACGTGTGCGGGACGCCGGCGAAGCACCAGCCGAGCTTCGGCGCCCCTCTGCTGATCCACAGCGCCGTCACTCTGCGGTCGCCGCGGCGCGAGCCGAGCAGCGAGAAGCCGGCGTTGGTCGCGACCACCTCCGGCCGGTGGGTGGCGACCGCGATCCCCTCCTCGACGGTCAACGGCGAGCGGCCGGCCTCCTGCAGCCTCGGCAGCGCCGTGTCCGGCGGGTCGTTCCGGGTCGCCCAGCCGGCGTCGACGTCGACCAGCAGGTAGGCGCCGCCGGGCGGCAGGCGCACCGTCTCGATCGGCCGGAACGCGGCGAACGCCTCGTCGTCGAGCATCGAGACGATCAGCCGTCGCTCATCGCGCCGCACCAGCCCGGCCGCCCGCTGCGGGCTCAGCAGCTCGCCGCCCACCACGAGCACGAACGGGAGCCGCGGCGGGCCGTCGTCCGCGGCGAGCGGGTCCCGCTCGCGCCGCGTCCGCGCGATCGTCGCCGCGACCTCCGGCAGGCGGTCGGCCAGCGGCGCCAGGTGGGCGCGGAACTGCCCGTCGGTCATCGCCGCAGCCCACGGCGCCCCGCGGGCGACCAGCGTGTCGAGCTGGCGGTCGAGCTCGAGCGCCAGCTCGTCGAGGCTCGGCGCGGCCGGGGCGGTCAGGGCGGTCGGCGCGCTGCGCTGCTCCATCGTCTCGATCGGCATGCCGAAGAGTTTCATCCAACTGGATGAATTTGTCAACCGGATGGTTGAAAGCCTTCTGTGGCGGTAGGCTTGCGCGGCGATGAGCGCGACGAGCAGAGAGCCGGGCGAGCAGCGGGGTCGTGGCGAGCGCGACGGCACCGGCGGCGAGCACGGCGGCGAGAGCACGCGCGGCGGCCCGGAGCGGGCAGCCGGCGGGGTGAGGGGTCGGCGGCGAGCGGCCGACGCCAGACGCGATCCCGAGCGCACGCGGCAGGCGCTGCTTGACGCCGCGCTGGCCGAGTTCGCCGAGAAGGGGCGCGCCGGCGCGCGGGTCAGCGAGATCGCCGCCCGCGCCGGCGTCAACAAGCAGCTGATCTCGTACCACTTCGACGGCAAGGACGGGCTCTACCAGGCGCTCGCCGACCGCTGGCTGGAGCGCGAGCGGGAGTTCGCCGATCCCGACATCCCGCTCGGCGAGCTGGCCGCCCGCTATGCGCGCGAGACGGTCGAGCAGCGCGAGCTGACGCGGCTGTTCGTGCGCGAGTGCATCGAGGACGCGCCGGAGCCCGACTGGGGCCAGGATCCGGACGCTGAGCCCGAGGAGCTCGCCGACCTGCGCCGCCGCCAGCGAGCCGGCGAGATCGCCGAGCAGCTCGACCCGGCGTTCGTGCTGCTGGCGCTGCAGGGCGCGGCCGCCGCATCGGTCGTCTTCCCCGCCGACGTGCGCCGCTGGACGGGGCTCGAGCCCGACTCGCCGGAGTTCGCCGAGCGCTACGCCGAGCAGCTGCGGCGGCTCGCGGAGCTGCTGGCAGGCCGCTGACGCGGCCGCGCGACGCGCTCGGCCGCCCTCGTGCCCGCCGGAACCGCTCGACAGGGCCAGCGAAGGGCCCGCCCCGGCCGTGTGCCGGGGCGGGTGCGTGTCAGGAGGCGGCGTTCAGGCGCGCTTCGAGCGCGTCGACCTGCGCGGCGACGGCGGCCGGGAGGCGGTCGCCGAACTTGGCGAGGAACTCGCGCACGTCGGGCAGCTCGGCCTTCCACTCCTCGACGTCGACCTTCAGCAGCTCGCCGAGGTCGGCGTCGCTGATCTCGAGGCCGGCCGTGTCGAGCGACGCGGGCGTCGGCAGGATGCCGATCGGCGTCTCGACGCCCTCGCCGGTGCCGGCGCAGCGCTCGAAGACCCACTTCAGCACGCGGCTGTTCTCGCCGAAGCCTGGCCACAGCCAGCGGCCGTCGGCGTCCTTGCGGAACCAGTTGACGTAGAAGATCTTCGGCAGCTTGGCGCCCTCGCGCTCGCCGATCTTCAGCCAATGGCCCATGTAGTCGCCCATGTGGTAGCCGGCGAACGGCAGCTGCGCGAACGGGTCGCGGCGCAGTCTGCCGACGGCGCCGGTCGCGGCGGCGGTCGTCTCCGACGCCATCGTCGCGCCGAGGTAGACGCCGTGCTCCCAGCTGAAGGCCTCGTGGACCAGCGGGACGACGCTGGAGCGGCGGCCGCCGAACAGGAAGGCGTCGATCGGCACGCCGGCCGGGTCCTCCCACTCGGGCGCGATCGCCGGGTCCTGCGCGGCGGGAACGGTGAAGCGGGCGTTCGGATGGGCGGCCGGCGTGCCCGACTCCGGCGTCCAGTCTCTGCCGTGCCAGTCGATCAGATGCGCCGGCGGCTCGTCGGTCATCTCCTCCCACCAGATGTCGCCGTCGTCGGTTCTGGCGACGTTGGTGAAGATGGCGTTCTCGGCGGCGGTGGCGATCGCGTTCGGGTTGGTCTTCTGCGACGTGCCCGGCGCGACGCCGAAGAAGCCGGCCTCGGGGTTGACCGCGTAGAGGCGGCCGTCGGCGCCGAACTTCATCCACGCGATGTCGTCGCCGATCGTCTCGACCGTCCAGCCCTCGAGCGTCGGGATCAGCATCGCGAGGTTGGTCTTGCCGCATGCCGACGGGAAGGCGCCGGTGACGTACTTGACCTCGCCCTCCGGCGACGTGAGCTTGAGGATCAGCATGTGCTCGGCCATCCAGCCCTCGTCGCGGGCCATCACCGAGGCGATCCGCAGCGCGAAGCACTTCTTGCCGAGCAGCGCGTTGCCGCCGTACCCGGAGCCGAACGACCAGATCTCGCGCGTCTCGGGGTAGTGGACGATGTACTTGTTGTCGGCGTTGCACGGCCAGGCGACGTCCTTCTCGCCCTCGGCCAGCGGCGCGCCGACCGAATGGACGCAGGGGACGAACTCGCCGTCGTCGCCGAGCACCTCCAGCGCGCCGGCGCCCATGCGGGTCATGATCCGCATCGAGACGGCGACGTAGGCCGAATCGGTCAGCTCGACGCCGATGTGGGCGATGTCGGAGCCGAGCGGCCCCATCGAGAACGGGACGACGTACATGGTCCGACCACGCATGCAGCCGCGGAACAGCGGCTCCAGGGTCGCGCGCATCTCGGTTGGCGCACGCCAGTTGTTGGTCGGGCCGGCGTCCTCCTCGGACTCCGAGCAGATGAACGTCCGGTCCTCCACGCGGGCGACGTCGCCCGGGTCCGACAGCGCGAGGTAAGAGTTCGGACGCTTCGCGTCCGACAGGCGCTCGAAGGTCCCGGCGTCCACCAGCTCCTGGCAGAGGCGGTCGTACTCCTCGGCCGATCCGTCACACCAGTGGACGCGATCGGGCTGGGTCAATGCGGCGACCTCGTCGACCCAGGCCAGCAGTCTCTCGTGGCGGGTCAGCGGGGCGTCGGTTTCAGTGATGCTCACGTGCACTCCCTCGGTTGGCTCGCGGGGCATCCGCGGCAGTATTCCATCGCAAACGGAAACCTGCTTCCGCGCGACGGCTCCCGCGAGCCTCCGAAGGCGCCAGATTTTCGGTGCTACGAGGCGGTCTGCCCGGGGTTCTTCTTGGGCACGAGCACGAGCCGTCTGAACTCGGCGACCAGCACGCCGTCCTGGTTGAGCACCCGCGTGTGCACCTTGACGACCCCGCGATCGGGCTTGGAGCGGGACTCTCTCGCTTCCAGCACCTCGGTCTCGGCGAACAGCGTGTCGCCGTGGAAGACCGGGTTCGGGTGGCTGAGCCCCTCGGTCGCGAGGTTCGCGATCGCCTTGCCGGAGATGTCCGAAACGGACATTCCGAGCGCCAAGGAGTAGACGTAGGGACCGACCACGACGTTTCTGCCCTGCTGCGCCTGCGACGCGTAGACGTCGTTGATGTGCAGCGGGTGGTGGTTCATCGTGATGAGGCAGAAGAGGTGGTCGTCGGCCTCGGTCACCGTCTTGGCGGGCCAGTGCTTGTAGACGGCGCCGACCTCGAACTCCTCGAAGTAGCGGCCGTAGCTGTGGGCGCCGGAGGCCTCGCGGGTCGCCTGGTCGGTGTCGACGTGGTTGGTGGTCGTCTCGCTCATCGCTGCTCCTGGTCGTGCGGGTCCGGGGTTGCGGATGGCCGCGAAGGATGGCGTATCGGGGTCTGAATGAACGCCGGATGCCTACGATCGGCTTCAGTCCGGCCCCAACAGGAGATCGACCCCGTGCGCAATCCCCGTGACTTCCTGAAGCCCCTCGCCAACGGCGCCCCGCAGCCGCTGCTGGACGTCCCCGCGACGCCGTCGCGGATGATCCACTTCTTCGATCCGAGCAACGAGAAGATGGCGGCGAAGGTGCCGGACATCGCCCAGCAGGCCGACGTCGTGCTCGGCAACCTGGAGGACGGCGTCCCGGCCGACCGCAAGGAGGCCGCGCGCGCCGGGCTCGTCGAGATCGCGAAGTCGCTCGCGCCCGAGGCGACGCTGTGGACCCGCGTCAACTCGCTCGAGTCGCCGTGGGTGCTCGACGACATCACCGCCGCGGTGCTCGAGGCCGGCGACAAGATCGACGTGATCATGCTGCCGAAGGTCGAGGGCCCGTGGGACATCCACTACGCCGACCGCCTGATCGCCCAGCTGGAGGCGAAGGCCGGCGTCCGGCGCCCGATCCTGATCCACGCGATCCTCGAGACGGCGCTCGGCATGGCCAACGTCGAGGAGATCGCGTCGGCCTCGCCGCGGATGCAGGGGATCTCGCTCGGCCCGGCCGACCTCGCCGCCTCTCGCCGCATGAAGACGACCCGCGTCGGCGGCGGCCACCCCGGCTACCGCGTGCTCGACGACCCGGACCCCGCGAACCCCGAGGCGCCGCGCGCCTCCGCGCAGCAGGATCCGTGGCACTACACGCTCGCGCGCATGGTCGACGCCTGCACGGCGACCGGCATCCTGCCCTACTACGGCCCCTACGGCGACATCAAGGACGTCGCCGGCTGCGAGGCCCAGTTCCGCGCCGCCTTCCTGCTCGGCTGCGTCGGCACGTGGTCGCTGCACCCGGTCCAGATCGGGATCGCGAAGAAGGTCTTCTCGCCCGACCCCGACGAGGTCGCCTTCGCCAAGAAGGTGATCGACGCGATCCCGGACGGCCGCGGCGTCCACATGATCGACGGCAAGATGCAGGACGACGCGACCTGGAAGCAGGCGCAGGTGATGGTCACGCTCGCCAAGTCGCTGGCCGAGCGCGACCCCGAGCTGGCCGAGGCGTACGGGCTCTAGCCCGCTCGGCGACGGCCGCGGCGAGCGCCGCGGCCGTCGCTCGGAGGGCCGTGGAGGGGCGCGCCGCGCGGCCGTCCCCGCCGCGCGGCGCGCCCCGCGTGCGGGATCAGCGCCGCAGCACGCGCAGCGAGCGCGAGACCGTCGCGCGGTTGCCGGCGGCGTCGGTCGCCATGATCCGGACGGCGAGCCGCAGCGCCCGGCGTCTGCCGAGCAGCCGGCGCGCCGGCTTGAGCGCGAGCGTCCGGGCCCGGTTCGCAGCGATCCGTCGCACGGTCCGCTCGGCGAGCGTGAGGTCGCCGACGCGCGCGATCGTCGCGCGGCGGGCGCGGGCGACGACGGTCGCGGTGACCGTCGCGCGCTCGTCTGAGCGGACCTTCAGCCGCAGCCCCTTCTTTGCCAGCGCCGAGAAGGCGATCCGCTTCGGCGCCGTCACGCGCAGCTTCGGCGCGGTGCGGTCGACCGGCACGGCGCCGCCGCCCCCACCGCCCCCGCCTCTGCCGCCCTCGCCGGCGGGCAGCACGACGCGCACCGTGCGGGCCTCCTGCGCGACGTTGCCGGCGCGGTCGACGGCGGTGACGGTCGCGGTGTACGTGCCGGGCGCGGCGTAGGCGTGCTCTGCGGCGCCGCCTGCCGACGACGCGCCGTCGCCGAAGCTCCACGTCACGCTGCGCATGCCCATCGCGTCGCTCGCCGTCGCCGCGAAGGCGCCGGGCTCCCCGGCCACCAGCGTCGCGGGCGCGCGGACGCCGGCCAGCCGCGGCGGCGTGCCGCCGTCGATCCCGCCGACGAGCACGCGACCGTCCGCTCCGCCCGACGTCGTCCAGGCGACGAGCAGGTCGCGGTCGCCGACGAGCGCCGCGCTGACGTCGTTGACGTCGGCCCCCGCGAGCGGGATCGGCGCATCGAAGGCGGCCGCGCCCGGCGGGCGGGTGGCGACGCTCATGCCCGTCGCGCTTTCGATCACGGCGTGCTCGGTCCCGTCCGGCGCGGCGAGCAGGTCGGTGACCCAGCCGGTGCCGGTCGGCACCTGAATCGGGTCGGAGTAGGTGCCGTCGGCGCCGCGGACGACGACGCTGTCGCGCGAGACCATCGGCGCGATCTCCTCGAAGACCGCGAGATGGAGCGCTCCCGAGGCGTCGGTCCCGGCCGCGAGCGCCTCCGTGCCCGGCAGTCTGCGCTCGAGCGCGAAGGCCGTCCCGCCGGGGGCGAGCCGGTGGACCTGCGCGCCGTCGCTGCCTCCGACGACCGTCAGCACCGTGCCGTCGCCGAGCACCTTCGTGCCGCCGTGGTAGAGCCATCTCGGCTCGGTCGCCTGCGCGACGAGCAGCGGGTTGACCGAGCTGCCGTCGGGCCGCCGGACGCCGACCCGCACCGTGGTCGTCTCGTTGCTCGGCGGCGGGCTGGTCGTCGTCGCCAACATCGCGACGGCGAACGCGACCGTCCCGTCGGCGCCGGCGCTCACCTGCGGCCGGATGAACGGGTCGAAGACGTCGGGGAAGAAGTAGCTCGACGGTCTGATCTGTCCGATCCCGTCGCGCAGGCCGGTCGCCGCCGAGTCCGGCTGGCTCCCGCTTCTCGAGACCGAGCAGGCGAGCGCCAGTCTGCCGGTCACGGTGTAGGCGACGTCGACGAACCGCCCGCAATCCCCGGCATCGACGATCGCCCCGAAGCGGCCGCCGGCCGGCCGGATGCTCGCCTGCGCCCGCGCGCCGGTGGTCGCGACGCCCCAGATCGCGTACGCCGCGCCGTCGGGCGCGAACGCGATCGCCGGCATCTCCGCGTTCGCCGTCCGCGACAGCTCCTCGACCGGGCCGAACCCCTCGCCCGGCGCGCGGACGCGGACGCGCAGCGCGCGGTCCGAGCCGCCGCCGCCGCGGTAGACGACGTACTGCTCGCCGGTCGGCGAGACGTGGGCGCCGACCTGCAGGCCGCCGTCGGCCCGCGCCAGCTCCTCGACGTCGACCGGTCCCGGCGCTCCGTGCGCCGTCGCAGCCGCTGCGAGCGCCCCGACCACCGCGGTCCCCGCGACCGCGCCCATCCTCCATCCCATCGTTGCCTCCAAGCTCCGGTGAGTGAACGACGCACTACTTTCGCCGATCGCGCGGCGGAACGCGGCGCCTGGCCCGCTTCGACCGGCCGGGGCGTCGCGTCACCGCGCGGCCGGTGGAGGGGCGCGCCGCGCGGCCGTCCCCGCCGCGCGGCGCGCCCCGTCGGGCGGCGGCGCTCAGGCGGCGTAGCCTGCGGCGCGTCCGGCCTCGACGATGCGCTCTGCCATCTTGCGGTTCGCCTCGTCGATCATCTCGCCGTCGAACATCGCCGCGCCGCGGCCGCCCTCGTCGGCCGCCTCGCGGTAGGCGGCGAGCATCTGCTCGGCCCGCTCCCACTCCTCGCGCGAGGGGCTGAAGACGCCGTTGACGATCTCGATCTGGCCCGGGTGGATCGTCCACTTGCCGTCGAGGCCGAGCGCGCGGGCGATGCGGGCGCGCTCGCGCAGGCCCTCCTCGTCCTTGACGTTGCCGTACGGGCCGTCGATCGCCTGGATGCCGGCGGCGCGGGCGGCGACGACGAGCTTCGAGTAGAGGTAGTTGAGGTGGTCGCCCGGGTAGCCGTCGGGGGTGCCGCCGATCGTCGTGATCGGGATGCCGATCGCGGCCGAGTAGTCGCCCGGGCCGAAGATCAGCGTCTCCATCCGCGGCGAGGCGGTCGCGATCGCCTCGCAGGCGATCAGGCCCTTCGCGTCCTCGATCTGCGCCTCGATGCCGATGCGGCCGACCTCGAACCCCTTCGCCAGCTCGATCTGCGTGATGAGCTTGTCGGTCATCTCGACGTCGCCGGGGGTCTGGACCTTCGGCAGCATGATCGCGTCGAGCTTGTCGCCGGCCTGCTCGACGACGTCGATCAGGTCGCGGTAGTAGTGCGGCGTGTCGGTCCCGTTGACGCGCACGACGACCGTCTTCTCGCCGAAGTCGAGGTCGTGCAGGGCGGCGATCACCTGCCCGCGCGCTCTCGCCTTCTCGCTCTGCGCGACGGCGTCCTCGAGGTCGAGGAAGACCTCGTCGGCGTCGAGGCCGGTGGCCTTCTGGAGGAAGCGTTCGTTGGAGCCGGGAACGGCGTGGCAGCTGCGTCGGGATCGATTCATGCGCCGCATGCTGGCAGAGCGAATCGCGCGCTGGCCCCGTTTGACGGGCGGCGCGGCGGGGCCTCAGAGCGGCGCCGCCGGGACCTGCTGCGTGATGCAGTGGACGCCGCCGCCGCCGAGCGCCAGCACGCGGCCGGGGACGCCGACGACCTGCCGTCCCGGCAGCAGCTCGCCGAGGCGGCGCAGCGCCTCCTCGTCCATGTCGGGGTCGAGCTGAGCGAGCGGCACGATCGCGGCGCCGTTGCAGAGGTAGAAGTTCGTGTACGGGATCGCGATCGGCGTCCCGTCGGCGCGCGTGGTGCGCGGCAGCAGGTCGAACTCGACGACGTCGATCCCGGCCGCGCGCAGGCGCGCGGCGTTGTCGCACGCGGCGGCGTGGTTGGGGTCGTCGGAGCCGGGGACGGTCTGCAGCAGCGCGCGGCCCTCGCCGAGGAAGGCGCAGATGTTGTCGACGTGGCCGTCGGTGTCGGCGTCCTCGACGAGGCCGTCGCCGAGCCAGACGACCTGCCCGACGCCGAGCGCCTCGCGCACCCGCGCCTCGATCTGCTCGCGCGACATGTCGGGGTTGCGGTTGGGGTTGAGCAGGCACTGCTCGGTCGTGATCAGCCGGCCCACGCCGTCGACGGCGATCGAGCCGCCCTCCAGCACCATGTCGACCGCGACGCGCGGGATCTCCAGCAGCTCCAGCAGCCGCGCCGCGACGGCGGCGTCGCGGTCGTAGGGAGTGAACGCCTCGCCCCAGGCGTTGAAGCGGAAGTCGACGCCGCGGCGGATCGGCGCGCCGCCGGCGTCGCGACCGGCGACGACGATCGGGCCGTTGTCGCGCAGCCACGAGTCGTCGATCGGCAGCGCGACGACCTCGACGTCCCTCGCCGGCACCCGCCGCCGCGCGTCGTCGGCGTCGGCCGGGTCGGCGACCAGCAGCACCGGCTCGAACGCGGCGATCGCCGCGACGACCTCGGCGTGGACCTCGCGCGCCGCCTCGATCGACGTGTCGCGCCACGTCTCGCGCCGCGCCGGCCACGCGACCAGCGTCCGCTCGTGCGGCGCCCACTCCGGCGGCATCGTCAGCGCCGCCCGCTGCTCCGTCCCTCGCTTCATGCGCCCCACCTTAGCCGCGGCTGCGCACGATCGGCGGGATCGGCGTCCCACGTGCCGCAAGCCGGCCCGTACCGTCCCGAGCTGTGCCGCCGTCGCCGCTCACCGACCTCTACGCCCTCTCGCTGCGCACGTTGGACGCGCACGAACGCCGTGCGAGCGAGCTGCGCGGCCGCGTCGCCCCGATTCTCGCGGCGGGCGGACTGGGGCTGACCCTGCTCTCCGGGCCGTCGTTCGTCGCCGCTGCAGCTCATCCGCTCTCCCGCCTGGCAATCGTCTGCGCGATGACAGGACTGTGCGCTGCGCTCTCCGGCGCGATGGCACTGCTGCTTCGGCGGACGCCAGTGGTCGATGTCGAGGCCCGGGCGATCGCACGCCGTCTCGAAGCCATCGACGAGAACGATGACGATGCCTACGCGAAGGAGATGATTGACATGTTCGCCATGCGCGCAAGTCAGCTGGAAGCTGAGTTCGAGCTGCTCCACCGGATCTTCACAGTGATCGTGTGCGGAACGCTCGCGATGCTGTGTGGACTTGCCCTCGCCGCGCTCGTAGGGTGACGTCGATGCCGTTCAGAGATCCGGAGGACTGGACCGACGATGAGATCGCGCGACAGCGCGATCTCATCGCAGCGCTGTACTGGCGCGACGATCGCCGGCCGTACATCCCTCGTGTCGAGTGGGAGCAGTTCAGCCGCTGGAGACGTTGGCATGACCGCATCATCGGCCGCATGCCAGTCGAGCAGCCCTACGACCGTGCCGTGCGTGCACAGCGGGCGCGGCGGGCGGCCGAACGTACGAGCGCGTCGGCGACGGGCGGCTGAAGGGAACCGCGCTCAGGCCGAGCGGGCTCTGCGGGTGCGGGTGCGCTCTTCCTGCTTGGCGACGACGTTGGCGATCAGTCTGATGATCTGCTCGACGCCGGTGATCTTGACGTCGCCGTGGGCGATCGCCTCGCGCCAGGCTCTGATCGTCCCGGCGGCGACCAGCTCGTTGAAGCGGGCGCGCGGGACCTCGATCCGGACTCTCGCGTCGCTGGCGATGTCTCTGACGATCACCGGGCCGGGGACCTCGACGCGGTACATCTGGATGTCGCCGCGGCCGCGCAGCTCGAGGCCGGCGACCAGCTTCAGCGGCGCGAGCGCGGGGACCTGCGCGAGGAACTCTCTCACCGCCTGGTCGATCAGCGCTCTCGTGTCCTTCGCCGAGCTCACGAGCGGGGAGTCTATTGCGCGGGCGCCAGCGGCGCGATGCGGAGCGCGCGGGGCCGGACCGGAGGGGGATCGGCCGGCCCCGCGCGCGGCTCGGCGCGCGCCGCGCGGACGGCGCGCGCCAAGGTGGTGCCCGGCCGGGGTCAGGCCGAGGTCAGCGTGAACTGGCCGACGAGCCGCTCCAGCTCCTCGGCGGTCTTCGCCAGCTCCTGGGCGGAGGCGGCGATCTCCTGCGTCGAGGCGGAGGTCTGCTGCGTCGAGGCCGAGACCTGCTCGGTCGACGCCGACGACTGCTCCGCGACCGAGACGACCTCGGCCATGTTCTCCTCGACGCGCAGCGCGCGCTCGGAGATCTCGCCGACCGCGGCGGCGATCTGCTCGACGCGGCCGCTCATGTCCTCGACCGAGGCCCCGATCTGCAGGAACGAGGTGCGCGCCTGCTCGACCGTCGCGACGCCGTCCTGCGTCCGCTGGGCGCCGCTTTCGACGACCTCGACGGCGCGGCCGGTCTCGCGCTGGATCTCGGAGATCAGGCCGGCGATCGAGGAGGCGGCCTCCTGCGACTCCTCCGCGAGCTTGCGCACCTCCTCGGCGACGACGGCGAAGCCCCGCCCCTGCTCGCCGGCCCGCGCCGCCTCGATCGCCGCGTTCAACGCCAACAGATTCGTCTGCTCCGCGATCCCCGTGATCGTGTCGACGATCCCGCCGATCTGCCCCGACTTCTCGCCGAGCGAGCGGATCGTGCCCGTGACGTCGGCCGACGACGCCTGAACGGCCTCCATCGCGTCGGTCGCCAGCGAGATCGCGTTCGCGCCCTGCTCGGCGACAGAGCGCGCCTCCTCGGCCGCACGCGCCGTCTGCTCGGCGTCGGCGGTCGAGGTGCGGGTCGTGGCGACGACCTCCTCGGTCAGCTGCCGCGCCTCGGTGACGGTGCGGACCTGACGCTCGGCGCCGGCGGCCACCTCCCCGACCGCGCTCGCGATCTCCCCGACCGCCCGCCCCGACTCCTCCGAGGTCGTCGCCATCTGCTGGGAGGCGGCGGCGACCGCCTGCGTCTCGCTCGCGATCTGCCGCAGCATCGCGGCGACCTTCTCGCGCATCGCGTCGTAGCCGACGATCGACGCCGCGATCTGGCCGTGCATCAGGTTGAAGATCTCCGCGAGGCGGCCGATCGCGCGGCCCTGCTCGGCCTCCAGCGGGGCGGTCGTCGTCGGGGCGTCGACGGTCAGGTCGCCGGCCGCGACCGCCTCCAGCGCGGCCTCCAGCGCCGTCAGGTCGTTGGCGCTGAGCGACTCCATCCGCGCCACCAGCGCCTCCAGGCACGATCTGTCGCCGAGCGCCTCGCGCAGCTGCGCGCTCATCTCCGCGAAGGCGTGCCCGAGCGCGTCGGCGTCGGACTTCGGCGCGACCTCGACGTCGAGGTCGCCGGCGGCGATCGAGCGGGCCGCGGCCGCCGTCTCCTCCAGGTAGGCGATCATCGTCCTGAACGCCTCGGCCGCCTCGCCGAGCTCGTCGCGCGAGCGGATCGCGACCTCCTGCCTGACGTCGCCGACCGCGATGCCGCGCGCCGCGCGGACCATCTGGCCGAGGCCGTTGGCGAGCTGGCGCGACAGCAGCAGCGCGATCGCGACCGCGACGATCACGGCGACGACGAGCAGCGCGACGATCAGTGAGCGGGCCGACGAGACGGTCTCGTCGCTCTGGCGGCCCTGCGTCGCGGCGAGCTCGCTCTGGAATCTCGCGACGCCTTCGAGCGCCGCCTCGGCCGCGTCGAACGGCTCCTTGCCGGCGCCCGTGACCACGCCGACGCCCTCGGCCGGCGGCGTCGAGGCGTCGATCGACGCGGTCGCGTCGACGTAGCTCTGCCACGCTCGCGCGAACGACGCGGTGAGCGCCCTGTCCTCCTCGGAGTCCGCCAGGGCGGTCAGCCGTCTCGCCTCCCGGTCGATCACGCGCGCGCCCGCGGCGATGTCGTCGAGGAACGCGCGCCGCTCCGCCTGTCTCTCGACCGCCGTCAGTACCAGCCGCAGCTGATCCTTGCGGTAGGCGTTGATTCTGCCGTTGATCTCGCCGACGGCCTCGAGGCTCGGGACGCCGTTGCCGGTCAGCTCGTCGGTGACCGCGTTGATCGAGCCGAGCTTGCCGATTGCCACGACGCCGACGACCACCAGCAGCGCCACGACGGCGAGGAAGCCGCCGAGCAGCTTCGTCCTCACAGTGAACTTCATTGCTTGCCTCCAAGCGCAGGGGCCGTCCGCCCCTTCGCGACCGCGAGGCGGCAGACCGCTGCCTCCCGCGGGCGTGCCACACGCGGGGGTCGAGCTGTCGCTCAGGTGATCGGTCGCACGCGGAGCGTCCGCACGCCATGAACGCGCGCGTGTGTCAGCGCGCCTTCGCGGCGAGCGGCCGCTCCCGTCCGCTCACGCGAGCGTGAACTGCCCGACCAGCCGGTCGAGCTGCTCGGCCGTGCGCGCCAGCTCCTGGGCGGAGGCGCTGATCTCCTGCGTCGAGGCGGAGGTCTGCTGGGTCGACGCCGAGACCTGCTCGGTCGACGCCGACGACTGCTCCGCGACCGAGACCACCTCGGCCATGTTGCGCTCGACCTGCGCGGCGCGCTGCGCGATCTCGCCGACCGACGCCGCGATCTGCGCGACGCGGCCGTTGACGTCCTCGACCGAGCTGCCGATCCGCTGGAACGACGCGCGCGCCTGCTCGACCGTCGCGACGCCGTCCCGCGTCCGCTCGGCGCCGCTCTCGACGACCTCGACGGCCTGGCCGGTCTCGCGCTGGATCTGCTCGATCAGCGCCGCGATCGAGCGGGCCGCCTCCTGCGACTCCTCGGCCAGCTTGCGCACCTCCTCGGCGACGACGGCGAAGCCCCGCCCCTGCTCGCCCGCCCGCGCCGCCTCGATCGCCGCGTTCAACGCCAGCAGATTCGTCTGCTCCGCGATCCCCGTGATCGTGTCGACGATCCCGCCGATCTGCCCCGACTTCTCGCCCAGCGACCGGATCGCGCCGGTGACCTCCGCCGAGGAGGAGCGCACCGCCTCCATCGCCTCGCTCGCGCGCGAGATCGCGCTGGCCCCCTGCTCGGCGATCACGCGCGCCTCCTCGGCGGCGCGCGCGGTCTCGTCGGCGTTGTCGCTGGAGGTGCGCGTGACCGCGACGACCTCCTCGGTCAGGCCGCGCGCGACGGCGACGGTGCGGACCTGGCGCTCGGCGCCCGCGGCCACCTCCCCGACCGCGCTCGCGATCTCCCCGACCGCCCGCCCCGACTCCTCCGAGGTCGTCGCCATCAGCTGCGACGCGGTCGCGACCGTCTGCGACTCCGCCGCGATCTCGCGCAGCATCGCGGCGAGCCTGTCGCGCATCGCGTTGTAGCTGACGACCGACGCCTGCGTTCTCGCCAGCGTCGCGTTGAAGTAGTCGGCGAGGCGGCCGGCCGCCTCCCCGTCGCCCGCCGCGATCGGGCTCGTGACCGGCGTCACCTCGACGGTCAGGTCGCCGGCCGCGACGGCCGTCAGTCCCGCCTCCAGCCCGGCGATGCAGTTGGCGCCGAGCGAGTCCATCCGCTGCGTCAGCGCCTCCAGGCACGATCTGTCGCCGAGCGCCTCGCGCAGCTCGTCGCTCATCGCGGCGAAGGCGATCCCGAGCGCGTCTCTGTCGGACTTCGGCTCGACGCGGACCGTCAGGTCGCCGTCGGCGATCGCCGACGCCGCCTCCGCCATCTCCTCGAGGTAGGCGACCATCGCGCCGAAGGCGGCGCCGGTCGCCCCGATCTCGTCGCGCGAGGCGATCTCGACACGCTGCTGGACGTCGCCGCGTGCGATCCCCCGCGCCGCGCGCAGCAGCTGCGAGACGCCCCCGACGATCCCGCGCGACAGCAGCAGCGCCAGGCCGATCGCCGCGACCGTCGCGGCGGCGAGCAGCGCGATCGTCGTCGTGCGGGCGGAGGTGACGACGTCGTCGGCACGGCGCTCCTGGCGCTCGGCGTCGGCCGTCTGCCGCGCGGCGAGCGTCTCGAGCCCCGCCTTCACCTCGTCGTAGGCGCGGTCGGCGCGGCCCTCGGTCAGCGTTCTCAGCGCCGGCTCGTACCGTCTCTGCCGCGCCAGCGCGCCCGCCGGGGTCGACGCCCCGACGTAGTCGTCCCACGCCCGCTGCAGCCGCTCGACGGCTGCGCGGTCGGCCGGCGCGACCGCCAGCCTGCGGGCGCGCTCGAGCCCCGCTCCGACCTGGGCGAGCCCGTCGTCGACCGCGCCGGACGCGTCGGCGACGACGGCGTCGTCGTCGGGATGGAGCGCGGCCGTCGTGACGTGCCGCAGCTGGTCCTTGCGGACGCGGTTGATCGCCGCGTCGACCTCGCCGGCGGTGCGCACGCTCGGGATCGTGTCGCTGCCGAACGTCTGCGTCACGCCGTGGATCTCCGAGATGCGGTCGATCGCGACGCCGCCGACGGCCAGCATCAGCGCGACGACGACGAGGAAGCTGCCCAAGAGCTTCGTGCGTACGTTGAGCTTCACGACGGTTCTCCTTGGGTCTCACGCGCGCGCCGGGCCACGCGCGCGTCGCGCCGATGCCTGGTGCACCGCCGCGGTTGGGGGTCAACCGCCGTCATCGGCAGACGAACGGACGTGTTTAACCCCACAACGACGCGGGACCGCCGATCGGCGGTCCCGTTGCGATCGAGGCGGCGCTCGCCGCGCTCAGATCTTGTGGCGCTCGAGCAGCTTCTTGCCGATCACCATCCGCTGGATCTCGGAGGTGCCCTCGCCGATCAGCAGCAGCGGCGCGTCGCGGTAGAGGCGCTCGATCTCATACTCTCTGGAGTAGCCGTAGCCGCCGTGGATGCGGAACGACTCCTCGACGCAGAAGCGGCCGGCCTCGGAGGCGAACAGCTTCGCCATGCCGGCCTCGATGTCGGAGCGCTCGCCGGCGTCCTTCATGCGCGCGGCGCGGTTGGTCAGCAGGCGCGCGGCGTCGACCTGGGTCGCCATGTCGGCGAGCTTGAACTGGATCGCCTGGTGGAAGGCGATCGGCTTGCCGAAGGTCTTGCGCTCCTGCGAGTAGCGCAGCGCCAGCTCCAGCGCCCGCTGCGCGATGCCGACGCCGCGCGCGGCGACGTTGACGCGGCCGAGCTCGAGCGCGTCCATCATCTGCGGGAAGCCCTTGTTGAGGCCGGCAGCCTCGCCGCCAAGGATGTTCTCGGCCGGGCAGCGGTAGCCGTCGAAGACCAGCTCGGTCGACTCGACGCCCTTGTAGCCCATCTTTCTCAGCTGCGGCGGCACGTTCAGACCCTTGTACGCGCCGGTGTTCTCGGCGACCCCGGCCTCCTTCTCGGCGATGAAGCAGGTCATGCCGCGGTGGGCCTTCTCGGCGTTCGGGTCGGTCTTGACGAGCACGAAGACGAGATCGGAGCGCAGGCCGTTGGTGACCCACATCTTCTGGCCGTTGATCTCGTACGCGCCGTCGTCGAGCTTCTTGGCGGCCGTCTTGATCGCGGCGACGTCGGAGCCGAGCTCGGGCTCCGACAGCGAGAAGGCGGCCCGGATCTCGCCGGTCGCCATCCGCGGCAGGTACTTCCGTCTCTGCTCCTCGTTGCCGAACTTCATCAGCAGGTAGGAGCCGATGAAGTGCGTGTTGATGACCCCGGAGATCGAGATCCACCCGCGCGACAGCTCCTCGACGATCATCGCGTAGGTCGTCAGGTCGAGCCCCATGCCCCCGTACTCCTCGGGGATCGTGACGCCGAAGAGGCCGAGCTCCTTCATCTGCTCGACGATCGGCTCCGGGAACTCGTCGGCGTGGTCGTAGCGCTCGGCGTTGGGGATGATCTGCTCGTCGGCGAACTGCCGCACCATCTCGCAGATCGCCTTCTGCTCGTCGGTCTTGTCGATCACTGCGGCCATTCGTCTCAACGCTCCGGGTCCGGGGAAATCTCAGCTCGGCGAGGATAGCTCCGGGCACGCGCCGGAACCCCCACATCGGAAAGCGGAGCGACGCCGGCGCGCCGGGCGACCGGCGCGCCGGCGCGCCGCGTCGCCGGCTCAGGCGGCGGCGAGCGTGAACTGCCCGACCAGCCGCTCCAGCTCGACGGCGGTCCGGGCGAGCTGCTGAGCGGAGGCGGCGACCTCCTGGGTCGCCGCCGAGGACTGCTGGGTCGAGGCCGAGACCTGCTCGGTCGACGCCGACGACTGCTCGGCGACCGCGACGACCTCGGCCATGTTGCCCTCCATCCCCTCCGTCCGCCGCGCGATCTGGGCGATCGCGGCGGCGATCCGCTCGACGCGCTCGTTCATCCCCTCGACCGAGGCGCCGATCAGCTCGAACGAGCCGCGCGCCGCCGCGACCGTCTCCACGCCGTGCTCGATCTCCGCTCCGCCGCGCTCGACCCGCTCGACCGCGGCGCTCGTCTCGCGCTGGATCTCGGCGACCAGGCCCGCGATGCTCGCCGCCGCCTCCTGCGACTCCTCGGCCAGCTTGCGCACCTCCTCGGCGACGACCGCGAAGCCGCGGCCCTGCTCGCCGGCGCGGGCGGCCTCGATCGCAGCGTTGAGCGCCAGCAGGTTGGTCTGCTCGGAGATGCCGGTGATCGTCTCGACGATCCCGCCGATGCGGTCGGACTTCTCCCCGAGCGCCCGCATCGCCGCGGTCACGCCCTCCGACATCCGCTCGAGCGCCCGCATCCCCTCGGTCGCGCGCGCGATCGCCGCGGCGCCGTCGGCCGCGACCGCGCGCGCGTCGGCCGCGGCGCGCGCGGTCTCGCCGGCGTCGTCGCTGGAGGCGCGGGTCGCGAAGACGACCTCCTCGCTGAGCGCGCGCGCCGCGCCGACCGTGCGGACCTGCCGCTCGGCGCCGGCCGCCACCTCGCCGACGGCGTTGGCGATCTCGCCGACGGCGCGGCCCGACTCCTCGGCGGTCGTCGCCATCTGCTGCGAGGCGGCCGCGACCGCCTGCGTCTCCTGCGAGATCCGGCTCAGCAGCTCGGCGACTCTCGCGCGCATCGCGTTGTAGGCGTCGATCGAGCCCTGCGCCCGCGCGAGCATCTCGTTGAAGATCCCGCCGAGGCGGCCGAGCGCGCGCCCCTCCTCGGCCGCGATCGGCGACGTGACCGGGGTGACTGCGACCGTCAGGTCCCCGTGGGCGGACGCCTCCAGCGCGCCCTGCAGGTCGATCATGCAATGGCTGCTCATCGACTCCATCCGCCGCACGAGCGCCTCCAGGCAGGAGCGGTCGCCGAGCGCCTCGCGCAGCTCCGCGCCCATCGCCGCGAACGCGGTGCCGAGCGCGTCGCGCTCGGACCGCGGCGCGACGCGGACGTCGAGCTCGCCGGCGGCGATCGAGCGCGCGGCGGCGGCCATCTCGTCGAGGTAGGCGATCATCGCGCGGAAGGCCTCGGCCGTCTGTCCGAGCTCGTCGGCCGAGCGCAGCTCGACCCGCTGCCTGACGTCGCCCTCGGCGATCCCGCGCGCCGCCGCGAGCAGCTGCCTGGCACCGCCCGCGATCGAGCGGCCGAGCAGGAGCGCGACCGCCACCGCGACGGTGACGCCGACGACGAGCAGCACGAACGTCCACGTGCGACCGCTGGCGATCGCGTCGTGGACGGCGGCGTCCGAGCCGCTGCCGCGCGCGGCCTGCTCCACGGCGCCGAGCCGCTCGAGCGCGACGACGCCGAGCGCGACCATCAGCGCGGCGACGGACAGGAAGCCGGCGAGCAGCTTCAGACGGATGCTGGATTTCACAACGCCTCCCCACCTCGTGGTGTGCCGATGACGCCATACGGGCGGCCTCCCCTGCCGAGGCCGCGACGTCGCCCCGGTAGATCGGCAGCTCGGCGAGTGCCCACGCGCCAGAGATGCTGAACGATCAGGAAATGTCGATCGGAGTGCTTCGGAGCGCGTCGCTGTCAGACTCCCGCCCCGATGAACTTCGCGCGCGACGTGGTCGATGCGGCGCCGCCGGAGCGGCCCGCCCTGGTCGAGCTGCGCCGCGACGGCGGCCGGCGCGAATGGACGATGGGAGCGGTCGCCGACGGCGCCGCGCGCCTCGCCGGCACGCTCGTGCGCTGCGGCGTCGGCCGCGGCGACGTCGTCATGACGATCGTCGGCAACCGCCCCGAGTGGGTGCTGACGATGGTCGCCTGCTTCCGCATCGGCGCCGTCGTGCTGCCGTGCACCGAGCAGCTGCGCGCGAAGGACCTGCGGCTGCGGCTCGACCACGCACGCCCGCGGCTGATCGTCTGCGACGAGCGCAACGCGGCCGAGCTGGCCGCGGCGAGACCGGACTGCGCCGTCCTGACGATCCCCGACCCCTCGCTCTTCTCCGGACCGCCGGTCGACGCCGTCGAGCTGAGCCCCGCCGACCCCTGCCTGATCACCTTCACCTCCGGCACCGCGGGCGAGCCGAAGGGCGTCCTGCACGGCCAGCGCTACCTCGCCGGCCAGGCGCTCCAGGCCGAGCGGTGGCTCGACGCGCGCCCCGGCGACCTCGTCTGGTGCACGGCCGCGAGCGGCTGGTCGAAGTCGGCCCGCAACGTCTTCATCGCGCCGTGGCTGCGCGGCGCCGCCGCGCTGCTCCACGACGGCCGCTTCGACCCGCACGAGCGGCTCGAGCTGCTCGCGCGCGAGCGCGCGAACGTGCTCTGCATGGCGCCGACCGAGTACCGCGTGATCGCCAAGCGGGCGACGCTCTCCGCGCTGCCGGCGCTGCGCGGCCTCGTCGCCGCCGGCGAGGCGCTCAACCCCGAGGTCCTGCGCGTCTGGGAGGAGGCGACCGGGGTGACGATCCGCGACGGCTACGGCCAGACCGAGACCGGCCAGCTGACCGGCGCGCCGCTCGGCGAGCCGCCGCGCCCCGGCTCGATGGGCCGCCCGCTGCCGGGCGTCGACCTGCGGATCGACGACGGCGAGCTGGTCGCCGACCCGGCGACGGTGCCGACCTTCTTCCTCGGCTACCTCGGCGACGCCGACGTCGGCGCGACCGCCGCGCGCTCGCCGCTGGTGCCGCCGCGGTCGGTCGCGCTCGACGTTCCTGACCGGCGGTCGGCAGGCGCGCCGTGGCGGACCGGCGACCGCGTCCGCCAGGACGACGACGGCTGGCTGTACTTCGAGGGCCGCACCGACGACGTGATCATCTCGGCCGGCTACCGGATCGGCCCGTTCGAGGTCGAGTCGGCGCTCGTCGCCCATCCGGCGGTCGCCGAGGCCGCCGTCGTCGCGGCGCCTGACGAGGAGCGCGGCGCGATCGTCCGCGCCGTGATCGTCCTGCGCGACGAGGCGACGGCCTCGGAGGCGCTCGCGCGCGAGCTGCAGGAGCACGTCAAGCGCGAGACCGCGCCGTACAAGTACCCGCGCCGCGTCGACTTCGCCGACGAGCTGCCGAAGACCTCCAGCGGCAAGATCCGCCGCGCCCTGCTGCGCGAGCGCGGCTGACCGCGCCGGGCCGCGCCGGCCGGCTACGCCGCGCCGGCGAGCGGCTCGGCCGCCTCCGGCGACGCCGCGGCCGGCGCCCCGGCCGGCGGGATCTGGCTCATCGCGTGCTCGGTCATCGCCGTGATCGTCAGGCTCGGGTTGACGCCGACGTTGGCCGGGACCGCGGCGCCGTCGCAGACGAGCAGGTTGTCGTAGCCGAAGACCCGCTGGCGGGCGTCGATCACGCCCCGCGTCGCGTCGCCGCCGATCACCGCGCCGCCAAGGATGTGGGCGGTCGAGGGGATGTCGATCGCCTCCAGCACCGAGCTCTGCGCGATCCCGCCGGTCCGTCGCTCCAGCCATTCGGCCGTCTCGTTGGCGATCGGGATGAAGGTCGGGTTCGGTCTGTTCGGGTCCTGCTCGGTCTGGAGCCGCACGCCGCCGCCCGGCAGCCGGTGCGGGCGGAGCGAGATCGCGTTGTCGAGCGTCTGCATCACCAGCACTATGATCGTCCGCCGCGCCCAGCCGTTCGGCCACATGATCTTCAGGAACCTGCCCGGGTGGCGGGCGATCCGGCCCAGCAGCTTGAGCGGCCGCGTGAGGCGCGTCCCGTTGCCGGCCAGCAGCGTGAACATCGCGTTCATCGCGTCGCCGGCGTCGCCGTAGGTGACCGTCTCTATGTGCGTGTTCGGGTCGGGGTAGATCGAGCCGGTGATCGCGACCCGTCTCGTCAGCTCGTCTCCGTAGCGCTTCGGCACGGTGACGGCGAGGATCGCCTCGGAGTTGGTGCGCACCAGCTCGCCGAGGCGGGCGGAGAGGCGCGGCAGCGAGCCGTTGAGGCGGCAGCGCTGCAGCAGTCTGTTGGTCCCCAGCGCGCCGGCGGCGACGACCACGCCGCGCGCCGTCGTCGTGCGGCGGTCCTTGCGGCCCCACGCGCCGGAGCGCTCGTGGGTGACCGCGTATCCGTCGGAGCCGTCGGCCGCGCCCAGCGGCCGGATGTCGATCACGGTCCGGTCGGGGGTGACCTCCGCGCCCTTGCGCTCGGCGAACCAGAGGTAGTTCTTGACGAGCGTGTTCTTCGCGCCGACCGGGCAGCCGACCATGCAGCGGCCGCAGTGGGTGCAGCCGGTCCGCTCCGGCCCCTCGCCGCCGAAGTACGGGTCGGCGACGGTCCTCCCCGGCTCGCCGAAGTAGACGCCGACGGGGGTCTTTCTGTAGGTGTGGCCGACGCCCAGCTCCTCCCCCAGCTCGCGCAGCAGCGTGTCGGCCGGGTCGTCGGTCTCGGTCATCGCGACGCCGAGCATCCGCTGCGCCTCGGCGTAGTGCGGCGCGAGCGCCCGCTCCCAGTCGTTCAGCCCGCTCCATTGCGGGTCGTCGAAGAACGGCTTCGGCGGGACGTAGAGGGTGTTCGCGTAGCCAAGGCTGCCGCCGCCGACGCCGGAGCCGCTCAGGACCGTCACGTCCTTGAACGTCGAGATGCGGAAGAAGCCCTTCATCCCCAGCCGCGGCATCCAGAAGTAGCGCCGCAGGTTCCAGTTGGTCTTCGGGAAGTCGCCGTCGAGGAAGCGGCGGCCGCATTCGAGCACGCCGACGCGGTAGCCCTTCTCGCTCAGGCGCAGCGCCGACACGCTGCCGCCGAAGCCCGATCCGACGACCAGCCAGTCGTAGTCGAACGCGCGACCGTTCTCCTCCATCAGCGATTCCCTCCGGGTGGGATGGTGCTCCGGCGCTCCACCGTAGCGGAAGATGACGCCTGCGTCACCTTTGAACCGTCGCCCGCGGCGGATGGCGATCGGCGCCGCCCGGACGCGATCCGCGGCGGCGTGCGGCTAGGCTGGTTCCCATGGCCTCGCGACCCGTCATCGGCATCCTCACCGCCCTCGAGAGAGCCCGCTGGAGCGTCTGGGACCAGCAGGCGGCGCTGCTGCCGACCAACTACCTCGACGAGATCCGCCGCGCCGGCGGGATGGCGCTGATGCTCGCGCCCGACCCGGCGCTGACCGCCGATCCCGACGAGGCGCTCGACCTCGTCGACGGGCTGATGCTCGCCGGCGGCGCCGACATCGACCCGGCAACCTACGGTGCCGAGCGCCACGCCGAGACGGTCGAGACGGTCCCCGAGCGCGACGCCTTCGAGCTGGCGATGACCCGTCGCGCCGTCGAGCGCGACATCCCGCTGCTCGGCATCTGCCGCGGGATGCAGCTGCTCAACGTCGCCTGCGGCGGCACGCTGCGCCAGCACCTGCCGGAGGAGTTCGGCCATCACGAGCACCGCAAGGCGATCGGCACCTTCGACGGCGCCGACCACGACGTCCGCCTCGCCGCCGGCTCCGTAGCGGCGCGCGCCGCGGGCGAGACCGTCCACGCGACCAAGTCCCACCACCACCAGGGCGTCGGCCGCATCGGCGACGGGCTGACTGTCAGCGGCTGGGCGACGATCGACGAGCTGCCGGAGGCGATCGAGGCCCCCGACCGCGAGTTCGTGCTCGGCGTCCAGTGGCATCCCGAGGCCGACGAGACCAGCCGCCTGATCGCGACCCTCGTCGACCACGCCCGCGCCCGCCGCGCCGCGCGCGCGGCCGCCTGATCGCCGCCCGGCCGAGCGGGCGCGAGCCCTCGCCCGCGCCTGCGCCCGGCCGCGCTCGCTACGCGAGCGTTCGCGTCTCGTAGCCGGCGTCGCCGATCGCCGCCAGCACCTCGGCGGCATGCGCCGGGCCGCGCGTCTCCAACACGAGCTGGACGGCCGATTCGCGCACGTGCAGGTCGATCCCCTCGCGCACGTGGGTGATGTCGAGCAGGTTGGCCGACTGCTCGCCGATCAGCGCGAGCAGCGCCGCGAGCGCGCCGGGGCGATCGGGCAGCCGCGTCAGCACGACCAGCCGCCGGCCGGCCTGCGACTCGTGGCGGCGCGCGACGAGCGACAGCACGCCCGGGTCGACGTTGCCGCCCGACAGCACGACCGCGGTCGTCCCGGTCGGCGCCGGTCTGACCTGCCCGCCGAGCAGCGCCGCGACGCCGACCGCGCCGGCCCCCTCGACGACCAGCTTCGCCCGCTCCAGCAGCAGCACCATCGCCTCCGCGACCGTGTCCTCCGGCACGACGACGACCTCGTCGACCCATTCGCGCATCAGCTCGAGCGTCAGCGCCCCGGGGCGCTTGACGGCGATGCCGTCGGCGATCGTCGGGCCGCCGCCCGCGAACTCGACCGGCCGGCCGTGCGCCAGCGAGTCCGGGACCGGCGCGCAGCGGTCGACCTGGACGCCGACGACGCGGATCCCCGGCCGCATCGACTTGGCCGCGATCGCGACGCCGCTGACGAGCCCGCCGCCGCCGACCGGGACGACGATCAGCGACAGGTCGCCCACCTGCCGCGCCAGCTCGAGCCCCACCCCGCCCTGGCCGGCGACCACGTCGCGGTCGTCGAACGGGTGGACGAAGGTCATCCCCGCCTCCCGCGCGCGGGCCTGCGCGGCCGTCAGCGTCTCGTCGACGTTCGCGCCGACGAGGCGGACGGTCGCGCCGAACTCCGCGCAGGCGTCGATCTTCTGGTTCGGCGCGCTCAGCGGCATGAAGACCTCGCACGCGATCCCGCGCGCTCGCGCCGCGTACGCGACCGCCTGCCCGTGGTTGCCGGCGCTGCCGGCGACGACGCCGGCGGCCGCGGAGCGCGCGTCGAGCGCCGAGATCTTCGCGAGCGCGCCGCGCAGCTTGAAGGAGCCGGTGCGCTGGAGGTTCTCCGCCTTCAGCGCGACCGTCGCGCCGACCCGCTCGCTGATCGTGCGCGAGCTGAGCACCGGCGTCTCGCGCACGACGTCGTCGTCGGCGACCGCGGCGCGCCGGATCCGCTCGAGGTCGACGGCGCGCGTGCTGGCCATCTCCCCGTCCTCAGGCCGGCAGGGCGACGACGGCGTCGATCTCGACGCGCGCGCCGCGCGGCAGTCTCGCGACCGCCACGGCGACACGCGCCGGGGGGTCCTGCTCGAAGAAGGAGGCGTAGACGTCGTTGACGGCCGCGAAGTCGTCCATCTCGACGAGGTAGACGGTGATCTTGACGGCGTCGGCGAGCGTCGCGCCGGCGGCCGCGCAGACGGCCTGCAGGTTCTCCAGGCAGCGGCCGGCCTGCTCGGCCGCCGTCTCGCCGACCAGCTCGCCGGTCTCCGGGTGGAGCGGGATCTGCCCCGAGCACCACAGCATCCCGTTCGCCTTGACGGCGTGGACGTAGGGGCCGACGGCGGCCGGGGCGCCGATCGCGGTGACGGGCTCGCGCTGGTTGGACAAGGTTCGCTCCTGGTGGTCGGGTCCTGCAACGCACGGTACCCGCGTCGGCGCGCGGACGACGGGTAGCCTCGCGGCATGCCCAACGCGCTCGCGAACGAGACCTCGCCGTATCTGCTGCAGCACAAGGACAACCCGGTCGACTGGCGGCCGTGGGGGCCGGCCGCGCTGGCGGAGGCGCGCGAGCGCGACGTGCCGCTGCTCGTCTCGATCGGCTACTCGGCCTGCCACTGGTGCCACGTGATGGAGCGGGAGTCGTTCGAGGACCCGGAGATCGCGGCGCTGATGAACGAGCTGTTCGTCTGCGTGAAGGTCGACCGCGAGGAGCGGCCCGACGTCGACGCGATCTACATGGACGCGGTGCAGGCGATGACCGGCCACGGCGGCTGGCCGCTGAACGCCTTCGCGACGCCCGAGCAGGTGCCGTTCTACGCCGGCACCTACTTCCCGCCGCAGGCGCGCCACGGGCTGCCGAGCTGGCGACAGGTGCTGGAGGCGATCGCCGAGGCGTGGCGCGACAGACGCGAGCAGATCGTCGCCCAGAGCGCGGCGGTCGTCGAGCGGCTGTCGGCGGCCGGGCAGCTGCGGCCGTCGGGCGCGATGGTCGACCCCGGCATCCTCGACGACGCGGTCGCCACCCTGCGCACCAACGCCGACGGGGTCCACGGCGGCTTCGGCGGCGCGCCGAAGTTCCCGCAGCCCTCGGCGATCGAGCTGCTGCTGCGGCGCGACGAGCAGACGGTCGCGCTCGACGCGCTGCGCGCGATGGCCGACGGCGGCATCCACGACCAGGTCGGCGGCGGCTTCGCCCGCTACACCGTCGACGCCGCCTGGGTCGTCCCCCACTTCGAGAAGATGCTCTACGACAACGCGCTGCTCGCGCGCGCCTACCTGCACGGCTGGCAGGTCAGCGGCGACGCCGAGCTGCGCGGGGTCGTCGAGGACACGCTCGACTGGCTGCTGCGCGACATGCGCGGGCCGGAGGGCGGCTTCTACTCCGCGCTCGACGCCGACTCGGAGGGCGTCGAGGGCAAGTTCTACGTCTGGTCGCTGGAGCAGCTGCAGGCGGCGCTCGACGACGAGCGGCTGTACGAGGTCGCCCTCGACTGGTACGGCGCGAGCGCCGAGGGCAACTGGGAGGGGACGAACATCCTCGTGCGCGCGCGGCCGGGGATCCCGGCTCCGCGCGAGCTGCCGGAGATCAGAGCGCGGCTGCTGGCGGCGCGCGCCGAGCGCGTCCCGCCCGGCCTCGACGACAAGCGCCTGACGTCGTGGAACGCGCTGGCGATCGCGGCGCTGGCCGAGGCCGGCGCGGCGCTCGAGCGCGACGACTGGCTCGACGCCGCACGCGGCGCAGCCGACTTCCTGCTGCGCGAGTCGCGCGGCGAGGACGGGCGGCTGAAGCGCTCGTGGAAGGACGGGCGCGCGACGCTGCCCGGCTACCTGGAGGACCACGCCTACCTGACCGGCGCGCTGCTGACGCTGTACGAGGCGACCTTCGAGGAGCGCTGGTTCGTCGCCGCGCGCCAGCTGGCCGACGCGACGATCGAGCACTTCGCCGATCCGGTCAACGGCGGCTTCTTCATGACCGCCGACGACCACGAGCGGCTCGTCACGCGCCGCAAGGACCTGGAGGACACGCCGATCCCGTCCGGGAACTCGGCGGCCGCCGTCGCGCTGCTGCGGCTGGCGCGGCTGACGGGCGAGGCGCGCTACGAGCAGGCCGCCGAGGGCGTGATCGCGCTGCTGCACCCGCTCGCCGCCAACCACCCGCAGGCGTTCGCCAACCTGCTCGCGGCGATCGACCTCCAGCTCGGCGAGGTCCACGAGGTCGCCGTCGTCGGGCCGCCGGAGAGCGCCGTGCCGCTGCTGCGCACGCTCCGCGGCGCCTTCCGCCCGCGGGTCGTGCTCGCCGGCGCGGTCGGCGCCGACGCCGGCGGCGCGGTCGAGCGCTCGGCCGTCCCGCTGCTGGAGGGCCGGCACGCGCTCGACGGCCGCGCCGCCGCCTACGTCTGCGAGCGGTTCGCCTGCCGCGCCCCGGTGACCTCGTCGGGCGAGCTGGCCGCGCTGCTGCGCTGAGCGCACGTGTGGCTGTGGTGGGCGTCGACGCCGGAGCGGCTGTCGCCGGCGGCCGCCGAGGCGATCTCCTCGGCGGTCGACCTCGCCGTCAGCACGCTCAGCTGCTGGGAGGTCGCGATGCTCGCGGAGCGCGGCCGGATCGCGCTCGACCGACCGGCCGCCCAGTGGGTCCGCGCCGCGCTCGCGGCCGACGACCGTCTGCGCGCGCTCGCCCCGGACGCCGACGTCGCCGTGCGAGCGGCGCAGCTCGGCCGCGACGGCTTCCACGGCGATCCGGCCGATCGCTTCATCTACGCGACCGCCCGCGCCCGCGCCGGGACGCTCGTGACACGCGACGAGGCGCTGCGGCGCTTCGACCCGGAGCGCACGGTCTGGTGAGCGAGGGCGGGCGCCGGCTCAGCGACGCTGCGCCGGCGGCCGGCAGCCCCACCGGCCTCGGGAGGCGAGCGCCGCTCAGCCGGGCCGCTGCGCCGCGACCCGGCGGCCGACGGCGCGGAGCAGGTGGCGCGTCGCGACGACATGGCCGCGGGTGCCGATCACCAGCGCCTTGTAGACGCGCCCCCTCAACCCCGGGAAGTCGGCGTGGGTGAGCGCGCGCAGGCGGCCGTCGTCGTCGAGCAGGAAGGTCAGCTGGTAGTCGGCGAAGCGGTGGCGGCCGCGGAGCGCGAGGCGGCGGCCCGGCTCCGCCTCCGCAACGCGGAAGCCTGGGATCGTCTGCCCCGGCTCGCCTTCGAACGGCCGCGAGCCGGCGGTCTGCTCGCAGCCGAGCAGGCGGGCGAGCGGCTCGCCGCCGGCGGTCTCGCGCCGCACCGTGTCGACCAGCGCGCGCCACACCTGCTCGCGCGAGCCGCCGACGATCCTGGCATGCTCATCGATGTAGGGCAATCGCTCCATATAGAAGGATCGTTCCATTAATGGCGCCGCCACGCAAGCACTCGACCGACGACATCCTCGATGCGGCCCGCGCGCTCGTGCTCCGCGAGGGCCCGCGGGCCGCCTCGGTCGCGGCGATCTCGCACGCGAGCGGCGCCCCGGTCGGGACGCTCTACCACCGCTTCGGCAGCCGCGACGGCCTCCTCGCGGCGGCGTGGTTCCGTGCGCTGGAGCGCTATCAGGCGGTCGCGCTGGCCGCCGTGGCGGCCCACTCCGACGATCCCGTCGAGGCCGGCGTCGCGCTCGCCGAGACCGTGCTCGCCTTCGCCGCCGACCAGCCCGAAGACGCTCGCCTCCTGCTCGCCGTCCGCCGCAGCGACCTGCTCGACGGCGACGACGGCGCGCTGCGCGAACGCCTCTATCGCGGCAACGAGCCGCTGGAGGCGGCGCTGCGGCAGATCGCCCGCGACCGCTACGGCCGCGCCGACGCCCGCGCACTGGAGCGCGTGACGCGCGCCGTCGTCGACCTCCCGGCCGCCGCCGTCCGCCGCCACGTCCGCGGCGACGGCGCGCCGCTCCCGCGCTGGCTCGCCGGCGACGTCGCCGCGGCGGCGCGGGCGCTGCTGCGCGACGGCCCCTCGGCGGGGCGGCGAGAGAGCCTCGCCACCCCGTCCCGCCGGTCTACCAGTAGCAGGAGCTCTGGTTGATGTTGAGCCGCGGGAAGTACCCCTCCGGTAGCGCGTTGCCACGACCGTAGTAGAAGTCGCCGCTGTAGCCCAGGACGCGGAAACCGGCGCCGGTTCCCAGGATGTACATCGAATATCTCACGTCGTACGACGGTATCGACGACACCCAATACGCCGTGCCGACGTGGCAGATCTGGCCGATCTGAGCCGCCTGGGCACCGGTCGCCGGGATGGCGAAGGCGCACGCGGCCGCGACGCCGGCGAGCAGCGCCTTCCAACGATTCCTCATCGGAACCCCCTGATGATTGATGTGTAGAAACGTCCCGTGCGGTCGCGAAACGCACGGGGGCGAACCCGCTCAAAGACCCCCGAACAGCATCATTTCTGTCACATCGACACTCCTCAGTCAAGTTCAGTGTGGACGATCGTTCATTCGTCAATGAAGAACCGCGCGGGTTGAACGATCGCCTCCGGCTCGCTTGCGGCGAGGAGATCTCCCAGCCGGTCTGCCGCGTGGACTAGGCTGGACGCATGCCCTCAGCTCAGCGCATCGCGATCGTCGGGGCCGGCCCGGCCGGGTTCTACACGAGCGACTTCCTGTTGAGAGCTGGGTTCGAGGTCGACCTCTACGATTTGCTGCCGACGCCGTTCGGGCTCGTCCGCTTCGGCGTCGCGCCCGATCACCCGAAGATCAAGAGCGTCACGCGCGCCTACGAGCGGACGGCGAGACACCCGTCGTTCCGCTTCTTCGGCGGCGTCGAGCTCGGCGCCGACGTCCGCCGCGCAGAGCTGCTCGAGCGCTACCACGCGGTCGTCTACGCGACCGGCACGCCGACCGACAACCGGCTCGGGATCCCCGGCGAGGAGCGCGTCGGCTCGCACGCCGCGACCGAGTTCGTCGCTTGGTACAACGGCCATCCCGACCATGCCGAGCGCGAGTTCGACCTCAGCGCCGAGCGGGCGGTCGTGGTCGGCAACGGCAACGTCGCGCTCGACGTCGCGCGGATGCTCGTGCTCGACCCCGACGAGCTGGCGCCGACCGACACCGCCGACCACGCGATCGAGGCGCTCGCGCAGGCGCGGGTGCGGGAGGTCGTCGTGCTCGGTCGCCGCGGCCCGGCGCAGGCGGCCTTCACGAACCCCGAGCTGCTGGAGCTGGGCGAGCTGAGACGGGCCGACGTGATCGTCGACCCGGCCGACGTCGAGCTCGACGAGCACAGCGCCGCCTGGATCGCCTCCGACGCCGCCGACGCGATCCACCGCAGAAACGTCGAGATCCTGTGGGAGTACGCCGGCCGCAGACCGACCGGCAAGAGCCACCGGGTCGTCCTCAGATTCCTGCGCTCCCCGCTGGAGATCCTTGGCGACGCCGACGACGCGGTCGCCGGCCTGCGCGTGGTGCGCAACGCGCTGGAGCCCGACGGCCGCGGCGGCCTGCGCGCCGTCGCCACCGGCGAGACCGAGGAGATCCCCTGCGGGCTCGTGCTGCGCTCGATCGGCTACCGCGGGGTGCCGATCCCCGAGGTGCCGTTCGACGAGCGGCGCGGCCTGATCCGCAACGACGGCGGCCGCGTCGTCGAGGCGGACGGCAGCCCCGCGCGCGGCGAGTACGCCGTCGGCTGGATCAAGCGCGGGCCCAGCGGCGTGATCGGCACCAACAAGAAGGACGCCCACGAGACGGTCGACCTGCTGCTCGCCGACCGCGACGCCGGCCGCCTCGGCGAGCCCGACCCCGAGCTGGCCGACGGCGAGGCGGTCGCCGCGTGGTTGGAGGAGCGGATCCCCCACCTCGTCACGTGGGAGGGGTGGAAGACGATCGACGCCCACGAGCGCGCGCTCGGCGAGCCCCACAGCCGGCCGCGCGTCAAGCTCGTGCGCGTGCCGGAGATGCTCGACGTCGCGCACGGCGCCTCGGCGCCCAGGTAGCCGCGCGCCGGCGCCCCGCGCCCCGCGCCCCGCGCCCCGCGCCCCGCGCCCCGCGCCCCGCGCCCCGCGCCCCGCGCCCCGCGCCCCGCGCCCCGCGCCCCGCGTACGATGATGCGCCAACTGGGCGCATGGCACAGAAATCGCGCATCTCGTCCGACCGGCGCAGGTAGCATCGCGCCATCTCGACCGCCCGCTCCCTGCTGACGCTCGCCGCCGGTCACCGCGCGAAGTTCGCGGTCGTCGCGGTCTGGGTCGCGCTCGTCGCGGCCTTCGGCTCGTTCGCCGGCAAGCTGACCGACGTCGAGGAGAACGATCCCGTCTCGTTCCTGCCGGGCTCGGCCGAGTCGGTCCAGGCACTCGAGGCGGTCGACCGCTTCCCCTCCGGCGACCGGGCGCAGGCGGTGATCGTCTACCACCGCGACGGCGGGCTGACCGCCGCCGACCGTGCGGCGATCGCCCGCGACCGCGCCTCGCTCAACGCCGATCCGCCGCCGGCGACGGCGCCGATCCCGCCGGCGATCCCCTCCAGAGACGGCCGCGCCGCCCTGCTGATCGCCTCGATCGACACGAGCGACCGCGTCGACGAGGACCTGCTGATAGGCGCGACCGACGAGCTGCGCGACCGTGTCGCGGAGGGCGTGCCGGCCGGCCTGGTCGTGAAGGTCAGCGGCCCGGCCGGCTTCTCGACCGACGCCGTCAAGGTCTTCGAGCAGATCAACGGCACGCTGCTGCTGGCGACCGCGTCGCTCGTCTTCGTGCTGCTGATCCTGATCTACCGCAGCCCGATCTTCTGGGCGATCCCGCTCGTCACCGTGCTGTTCGCCGAGGTGCTGTCGCGCGGGATCGGCTATTGGCTGGCGAAGGCCGGCGTGACGATCAACGGCCAGACCTCGGGCGTCCTGTCGGTGCTCGTCTTCGGCGTCGGGACCGACTACGCGCTGCTGCTGGTCGCCCGCTATCGCGAGGAGCTGCGCCGCCACGAGGACAAGCACGAGGCGGCCGCGATCGCGCTGCGCCGCGCCGGCCCCGCCGTCTTCGCCTCCGGCATGACGGTGATCGCCGCGCTGCTGTGCCTGTCGCTCGCCGAGGTCAACGGGACCGCGGGCCTCGGCCCGGTCGGCGCCTTCGGCGTCGCGCTCGCGATGCTCGCGATGCTGACGCTGCTGCCGGCGCTGCTGGCGATCACCGGCCGGCGCGCCTTCTGGCCGTTCGTCCCCCACTTCGGCGACGCCGGCACCGACGAGACGCATGGCCTCTGGCGCAGGCTCGGCGAGCGGATCCGGCCGCGCCCGCGACGGGTCTGGATCGGCACGACCGTCGCGCTGCTCGTGCTCTGCCTGGGCCTGACGCAGATGAACTCCGACCTCACGAGCGGCAACGCCTTCCGCGGCGACGTCGAGTCGGTCGAGGGCCAGGAGCTGATCGCGCAGTCGTTCCCGGCCGGCGCCAACGCGCCGACCAACGTGATCGTGCCGCCCGGAGGCGGCGGCCCGGCGGCCGGCGCGGCGCGGGTCGCGGCGGTCGGAAGAGCGGCCGCCGGCGTCGACGGGGTCGCCGCCGTGCTGCCGGTCGAGCGCGACCCCGACGAGGGGACGCTGCTGCACGTGACGCTGGAGGCCGAGCCCTACAGCGAGCGGGCGTTCGACGTGATCGAGCCGCTGCGCGGCGCCGTCAAGGCCGCCGGCGGCGACGCGGTGCTCGTCGGCGGGCCCACGGCCGAGGAGCGCGACCTGCGCGTGTCGACCGCGCGCGACAACCGCCTGATCGTCCCGATCGTGCTCGTCGTCGTCTTCCTGATCCTCGCCGCCGTGCTGCGCGCGCTGCTGCTGCCGCTGCTCCTGATGGCGACGGTGATCCTCTCCTACGCCGCCGCGCTGGGGATCGGCGCCTTCTTCTTCATGGAGGTGTTCGGCTTCGACGGGATCGACCCGGCGCTGCCGCTGTTCGCGTTCATCTTCCTGGTCGCGCTCGGGGTCGACTACAACATCTTCCTGATGGCGCGGGTGCGCGAGGAGGCGCACGCCCACGGGACGCGGCTCGGCGTCGTGCGCGGGCTGGCGGTCACCGGCGCGGTCATCACCTCGGCCGGGATCGTGCTCGCCGGCACCTTCTCGACGCTGGCGGTGCTGCCGCTCGTCGTGCTGACCGAGATCGGCTTCACGATCGCGATCGGCGTCCTGCTCGACACCTTCGTCGTGCGCTCGATCCTCGTGCCGGCGCTGGCGCTCGACGTCGGCGACCGCGTCTGGTGGCCGTCGGCGCTCGCTCACCGCGCCGCGCGGCCCGACGACGAGCGCGAGGAGGGTCCGGAGCCGGCCGCGGCCGAGACGGCCGGCTCAGGCTCCGGCGGCGCGGCCTAGAGGATCGGCAGGTAGCGGTCGAGCTCCCACTGCGTGACCTGCACGCGGTAGTCGTCCCACTCCTGCCGCTTGATCTCGACGAAGCGGTTGAACATGTGCTCGCCGAGCGTGCGCAGCACCAGCTCGGAGTCGGCCGTCAGCTCGATCGCCTCGCCGAGCGTCTCGGGCAGCTGCTCGATGCCGAGCCGGCGCCGCTCGTCGGGCGCGAGGTGGTAGAGGTTCTTCTCCATCGGCTCCGGCAGCTCGTAGCCGTGCTCGATCCCCTCCAGGCCGGCCTGCAGCAGCACCGCGAAGGTCAGGTACGGATTGCAGGCGGGGTCGGGGCAGCGCAGCTCCATCCGCGTCGTCTGCTCCTTGCCGGGGTGGTACATCGGCACGCGCACGAGCGCCGAGCGGTTGCGGCGCGACCAGGCGAGGTAGGTCGGCGCCTCGTAGCCGGGGACGAGCCGCTTGTAGGAGTTGACCCACTGGGCGAAGATCGCGCTCATCTCGCGCGAGTGGCGCAGCTGGCCGGCGATGAACGCCTTGCCGACGTCGGACAGGTAGTACTGGTCGTTGGCGTCGTAGAAGGCGTTCTTGCCGTCCTTGAAGAGCGACAGGTGGGTGTGCATGCCCGAGCCGTTCTCGCCGAACAGCGGCTTCGGCATGAAGCTCGCGTGGAGGCCGTACTTGCGCGCGTACTCCTTGACCGTGATGCGGTAGGTCATGCAGTCGTCGGCCATCTTCAGCGCCGAGGCGTAGCGCATGTCGATCTCGTGCTGGGAGGGGCCGACCTCGTGGTGGGTGTACTCGACGTGGATGCCGAGCTGCTCGAGCGCGAGAACCGTCTCGCGGCGCAGGTCGGAGCCGGCGTCGAGCGTCGTCAGGTCGAAGTAGCCGCCCTCGTCGAGCGGCGTCGGGTCCTTCGTGTCCTTGAAGTAGAAGAACTCCAGCTCGGGGCCGACCATGAAGTCGTCGAAGCCGAGCGCCTTCGCGCGCTCGAGCGCGCGCCGCAGGACGTGGCGGGGATCGCCCTCGTACGGGGTCTGCTCCGGGGTCTGGATGTCGCAGAACATGCGCGCGACGCCCTGCTCCTCCGGCCGCCACGGAAGCACGGCGAAGGTGCTCGCGTCGGGCATCGCGATCATGTCCGACTCCTCGACCGCATTGAAGCCGGTGATCGAGGAGCCGTCGAAGCCCATCCCGCCCTCGAAGGCGTCCGGCAGCTCGCTGGAGTTGATCGAGAACGCCTTCAGCTGTCCCAGGATGTCGGTGAACCAGAGCCGGATGAAGCGGATGTCGCGTTCTTGGACGAGACGCAGCACGTCGTCGGGCGTCAGCGGCGTGGCGGCGTCGGTCATGGTCGGGGCTCCTGGTGCGGGATCGGCGTTGCGACGGGCCACGGAGCTTACTCCGCGCGCTCGTCGCCACAGGGGGGCAGCCAGCGCTGCGCCCACGCCTCCAGCGCGCCGAGCGCCGGCTCCAGCTCGCGGCCCATCGGGGTCAGCGCGTACTCGACCCGCGGCGGGCGCCCCGGCAGCTCCGTGCGCACGACGACGCCGCGCGCCTCCAGCTCCTTCATCCGCTCCGACAGCAGCCGGTCCGACAGCTGCGGGACGGCGTGGGCGATCTCGGTGAAGCGCAGCGGCGAGCGGTGCATCAGCACCCGCACGATCGCGCCGGTCCAGCGCTTGCCGAGGAACTCGATCGCCTCGTGGTACTGAGGGCAGCAGGCGGCCGCGGGCACGGCGGCCGCCGGCTCGGCAGCCGCCGCGCTCGGCGCACGGCGCGCCGCGGATCGCTGCTCGTGCTCGACCGCCATGCGATCGATGGTACGGCGTTTCGGGCGCTGCGTCAGGCGGCGGCGAGCGTGCGCGTGCCCTCGACCGAGCCGTCGACCGGCACCTCGCCGGCGACGTTCACCATCGCCGCCAGCGACTCCAGCGCGACGACGGCGATCGCCTCGAGGATCTCCTCGTCTCCCCAGCCGGCCTCGCGAGCCGCCTCGTGCAGGTGCATCGGCGGCCTGCCCTCGACGACGAGCGCCCGCAGGTACTGGAGCAGCGCCTCCTCGCGCGGGTCTGCGGAGGAGAACTCGCGTGCGAGCGCGACCTCGTCGAGGCCCAGCCCGGCGGCGCGGGCGGTGCGCGCATGCATCGCGACGCCCGGCTCCGAGCCGTGGTGCTCGGCGACCGCGAGCGCGATCCGCTCCTGTGTCGCCGGGTCGAGATGGCCGTGGCGCAGCTCTGAGCGGAAGCGGGCGTAGCCGCGCAGGGCGGCCGGCGAGCCGGCCAGCGCGCCGACGAAGTTGGGCAGCTGCCCGCCGGTGGCGAGCGCGCCCTTGAGGATCGGGACCGAGGCTTCCGGGGCGGTCAGCTCGTCGTGGATCTGGAACCGGCTCATCGGCGTCTTCATGGCATCACCAGGGGCGTCCGGAGGGCGCGCCGGGCGGTGCTTGGAGAGGCACCCGGCGCGACACTGTGAGGGGGAGCGTGCTCGGTTGGAGCGATCGGGTGCAGCTCCTTATACGGTCGCCACCTAAACCGCGGATCACGGTTTGATGTGCGCCAGGTATGCGCTCTCGGTGCGCGGCCGTCAGGCGCCCGAGGCGGTGATGATCGCGACGGCGATCAGGAAGACGCCCATCAGCACCGCCCACATCGCGGCGCGGTCGGGGCGGCTGCCGACGAGGCGGTCGCTCGCGCTGCGGGGGCGATGACGCCGGGCGCGGGTCTCGTACTCGTAGTCGTGGCGGCGCGTCGGGGGCGGCGCGACCTGGCCCCTGATGACGATCGTACGGCGCTCGCCCTGCTGTGAGTCGGCTTGGCCGCGTCGCGGCGGAGCCTGTGCGGTTGGCATCTGGTTCGATCCTCTTTCTCGGGCTTACGGGGTTAGCTGACGGGCTCGCGCCGAAAGAGCGGCGCTACGCGCACCTCGCGCGATTCGCCCCGATGTCGTGGGTCCCCCGCTTCCCGCGCGGCAGACGGGAATTCAGCGGCGTGACGTGGCGATCCTACCAACGGGCTGCGGCTTTTTGCCGGCATTCAGTCGATCTTATGGAGAGCGGCGGTCGGAAGGCCGTGCCGGGTAGTGCCCGAGCTTCTTCGCGGGCGGCAGCAGGTCGGTGAACGACGGCGGGAAGCTGCCGCCCGGCTCCATGTGCCAGACGGAGCTGATCGCGTCGCCGCGGGGCGCTCCGACGACGGTCCCGTCGGCGAAGAGCGCGAGCACGTAGTCGCTGTCGCGGCGGTATGCCCGCTGCGGGAGGCCGGCCTGCTCGCAGAGCTCGCGCAGCGTCACCGCGCCGATGCCTATCCGCGGTCTGCCGCTCGGTCTCGCCGGCAGCTCGGCGCCGCGGCAGACCGCTGCGGGCGCGACGGGGCCGCGGCCGCGGACGACCGGGACGGCCCGGTCGACGACCTCGCCCGCGCCGTCGCGCAGGACCGCCTCCCCCGGGTAGCGGCTCGCGAGCGATCCGCGCAGCACCGTGGCGGCGGCGTTGCCCGTGACGGTGACCCGCACGGTGCGCTCCGGCGAGCGGCTCGGACCGTACCGCTCCGCCGGGTAGCGGTATGCGACGGAGGCGACCCCGTCCGGGACCAGCTGCACCTGGAGCGAGCGCATCCGGCCGCCGTCGTCGCGGTCGTCGCGGTCGTCGTGGTCGCCGGGCCCGGCGCGCAGGCCCCACGCGACGTACCAGGCGCGCCCGTCGCCCAGAGCCGTCCGGGTCACGCCGTACGGGTACTGGACCGGCCGGTCGCGGGCGTCGGTGAGGATCACGAGCGCGGCCGTCGGGGACGCAGCCGACCGGTCGGCTGCTGCCGTCGCGCCGGCCGCCTCGCCGTCGTCGGAGGCGGAATCGCCGCCGGTGCCCGCCGTGCCCGCCGCCGGCTGCACAGGCGCGAGGTACACGCGGTGGCCGCCGGCCGCGGGGATCGCGGCGACGCGGCGGACGGCGGCCGCCTCGACGGTGCCCCGATATGGCGGGTCCGCCCTCCGCGCCGCCGCTCGCGCCGCAGCGACCACGCGCGGCGGGGCGTCGCCGGCGCGCTGGTCGCGTCGCAGCACGCCGAGCAGCGCGGGCAGCGTGCCCGGCCGGTCGCGCGCGGCGTGCTCCTCCGGCGGAGCGCCGCCGCCCCACAGCGCGGCGACCGCCGCGATCGCGACGAGCGCGACGAGGCCGGTCGCGGTCGCGACCCGCGTGCGGGCCGGGCGGCCGGTCGCGCGGGCGCGAGCGGGGCGGGCGCGGGTGGCGCGCGCGGCGGCGGTGCGGGCGGCGCGGGCGGCGGCGGTGCGAGCGCGGGTGGCACGCGCGGCGGCGGTGCGGGCGGCGCGGGCGGCGGCGGTGCGAGCGCGGGTGGCACGCGCGGTCGCGCGGACGCCGGCGGTGCCGGAGTCGGAGGCCGTGGGTTCGTGCGTCGCGTGACCGCAGGGAGCGTGGAGCCGCTCGCGCGTGGCGGCGGGGCGCTCGACCGCGTCCAGCAGGTGGTGCTCGATACGCTCGAAGTAGCCGCTCATCGTCGCTCCGTGGTCGTCTGGGTGCGCAGCCACGCGAGAGCGCGGCTGACGCGCTGGCGCACCGCGGCCTCGGAGCTGCCCTGCTCGCGCGCGATCTCCGCGTAGTCGCGCTCGTCGATCACGCGGGCTCGCAGTGCCGCCCGCTGCTGCTCGGGCAGCTCGTCGAGCAGCGCGAGCAGCCGTCCGTCGTGGGCGGCGAGCTCGTCGACGCGGTCGAGGTCGTCCTCCGCGATCGCCTCGCGCGGGATGCCGAGCCGCCGCCGGGCCCGGTCCTGCGCGCGCCCGCGGCGGCGCGACTCGCGCGCCTTGTTGCGCGCGATCCCGCACAGCCACGGCAATGCGGTCGGATGCTCGGGGCGGTAGGCGTCGGCGGCCAGCAGCACCGTCGCGAAGACCTCCGCCGCGAGGTCGGCAGCGAGCTCGCGGTCGCGCGTCTCGCGCAGCAGTGCGGCGAGGACCGCGCCGAGGTGGCGACGGTAGAAGGCCGAGAAGGCGGCGCGGTCTCCCCCGGCCGCCGCCGCCAGCAGCTGCGCGTCGTCGCGTCGGTCGTTCGTCCCCATCACCACATACATGGCGCGAGCGGCGGTCGCTGTGACGGCGACGACGTCATGTCATGACACGGCCGGCCGTGTCATGACATGACGCGGTGGTCGAGGTCCCTGGCGCGGCAGTCGAGATGCGCGGGCGCAGTGGCTGCGCGTGCGGCGCGGCGGCGACATGCGGGGCACGCGGTGGTGAGATGCGCGGCGCGCGGTGGATGAGTGCGCGCGGCGCGGCGGCGACATGCGCGGCACGCGGTGGTGAGATGCGCGACCCGCGGTGGATGAGTGCGCGCGGCGCGGCGGCGAAAAGTGCGGCACGCGGTGGTGAGATGCGCGACCCGCGGTGGATGAGTGCACGCGGCGCGGCGGAGACATGCGCGGCTGAGTGCGCGGTGAGTGGGTGCGGAGGCTCGGCTGGGGCGCGTCGGGCGGTCAGCCGCGGCGGTCGCGGGCGGCCTGCTCCTCGACGGTGCGCTCGGCCCACGGGATCGCTTCGAGGCGGGCGTCGGGGATCGGCGCGCCGCTCTCGATCGAGCGGCCGTAGCTGCCGTCCTCGATCCGCCGCTCGGCGCGCTCGATCGCGGCCAGCTCCGCGCGCAGCCGCTCGGCGATCCCCTCGTCACGCTCGCGCTCGAAGGTCTCGGTGCCGACGTCGCCCAGGTGCTGGTCGTAGTGCGCCAGCTCTTCGGCTTGGCCGTCGCCTTCCGCGAGAGCGGCGAGATCGCGCTCGACGCGGGCGCGCTCGCGCGCCAGCAGCTCACGGGCATGCGCGGTGTCCATGGCCTGGTGCTACCCGCGCGGACGCGCCCGCTACCGGAGGCCGCGGCCGGCGGTCGCGGCGACGAGCTGCTCGCGCGGACGGCCCGCTACCGGAAGGGCTGCGGCGACGGGCTGTTCGCGCGGACGCGCCCGCTACCGGGTCAGCGGCCGGCGGTCGCGGCGACGAAGGCGGCGACGGCTTCGGCCTGGGAGCCTTCGAGCAGGCGGGCGGGCATCGTGCCGCCGCCGCGCTGGCGCCCTCTGACGATCGCGTCGTAGGTCAGCTCGGCCGGCGGTCTGAGCACGTCGAGGCTCGGGCCGACCTGGCCGGAGGCTCTGGCGGCCGCGAGCGTGTGGCAGTTGGCGCAGTTCGCGCCGAACAGCTCGCGGCCCTCTCTCTCCTGCTGGGTGAGCTGGACCGTCTGGCCGTTTATGTGGGCGTCCGCGCTGTCGCTGTTGCCGATGCCGAGCAGCACCGGGACCGCGACCCCGACCGCGATGTAGAAGACCGAGAAGCCGATCAGCGCGGTGCGGTTCCCGGCGCGGCTCTGCGACTGCAGCGTCGCGCGCATGCCGCGCGGTCCGCCTCGCAGCGCGAGCAGGAAAAGCACCAGTCCGACGATGACCCAGAATGCGATGAACGCCGCCGTTGCGAGCATGGAAAGCGACCCTATCCGCTCCGCACCACGGAATGGAAGGGTGAACTGTCACGTCGGCGACCACCGGCACGGCGGCCGGCGGCGGCCGGTCAGCGGGAGCGCCCGCGGCCGAAGTTCATGACCTCCGGCGCGACGGCGCGGAAGTCGCTGCGGCCACCGCCCGCGCCGGCGGCCGCGCGCTCGACCTCGATCGCGTGGCGCTCGGCCTCGTCGAGCGGCGAGAAGTCCTTGGCGATGACCTTGCCCATCCGTCCGTCGGGCACCTCGAGCGGGCCGATGCGGTCGAGCAGGACGCTGATGCCGCCGCCCGCGGCCGGATGGCGCTCGAGCACGCCCTCCGCGAGCACGAGCGGCTCGGTGCGGACGGTCAGGCGGCTGCGCTCGTACAGCTCCGGCCGCACGACGAGGTTGACCGTCCCGTGCTCGTCCTCGATCAGCAGGAAGACGATCCCGGAGGCGGTGCCGGGCCGCTGGCGGGCGACGACCATCCCGCCGACCTTCACGCGCGCCCCGTGCGGAAGCGACGCCAGCTCGCGGCTGCTGACGACCGTCCGCGGGAGGCTCGGGCGCAGCAGTCTGAGCGGATGGGTCGTGACGGTCATGCCGGTCGCGTCGTAGTCGGCGAGCATCCCGTCCCAGGCGGTCAGCGGGTTCAGCCGCGGCGAGGACGGCAGCTCCAGCGGCAGCGCCAGCTGGGTCCCGCCCGGCACCGGCCGCCCCGGCACCGCGACGCCGAGCCGCCACAGCGCGGTGCGGCGGTCGCCGCCGGCGAGCGCGTCGCAGGCGCCCGACCAGGCGAGCGCCTCCAGCGCCGGACGGCCGGCGCCCGCGTGGGCGGCGAGGTCGCCGAGGTCGGCGAAGCGGCCGCCGACGGCGTGGCGGGCTGCGACGAGCGCCTCGGCGTCGTGGGCCTGGACGCCGCGCACGTAGCCGAGCCCGATCCGCACGCGCGGCGCGACCGCGGCCCCGGCGGGGACGGTCGGACGCGGCGCCGCGGCACGCTCGCCCGTGCTGCCGGCGGCGGACGGCGCGGCCTCGGCGGAGGGCGTCGCGGCGGGCGGCGCGGCGGACGGCGCGGCCTCGGCGGAGGGCGTCGCGGCGGGCGGCGCAGCGGACGGCGCGGCCTCGGCGGAGGGCGTCGCGGCGGGCGGTGGGGCGGCGGGCGGCGCGGCGGCGGGCGTCGCGGCGGGCGGTGGGGCGGCGGGTGGTGCGGTGCTGGGCGCCGCGAAGGGGTCCGGGGAACGAGTGTCGGCGGAGGGGGCGAAGCGGAGGCCGTCGGCGACGACGAGGCCGTCGGCGCCGGGCGGACGCTCCGCCAGCAGGCCCTCGACGCCGGCGGCCGGCGCCGGCGGCAGCTCGATCGTGCACTCGACCTCGCTCGCGTTGACCTCCGGCGGCAGCACCTCGATCCCGCGCCGCTGCGCCTCGTGGACGAGCGCGTCGGGCGGGTAGAAGCCCATCGGCTGCTCGTTCAGCAGCGCGCAGAGGAACTCCTGCGGGTAGTGGACGCGCAGCCAGGTCGACTGGTAGGCGAGCAGGCCGAAGGCGGCGCCATGGGCCTTCGGGAAGCCGAAGCCGGAGAAGCCGCGGACCATCTGGAAGACGCGCTCGGCCAGCTCCGGGCTGACGCCGTGGCGGGCGATCGCGCCCGCGACGAATCTGCGGTGGTGGGCCTCGATCGCCGCCTCGGAGCGCTTGCGGCTCATCGCCCGCCGCAGCCCCTCGGCCTCCCCGGGGGAGAAGCCGGCGAAGGCCATCGCGACCTCGATCACCTGGTCCTGGAAGATGATCGTCCCGAGCGTCTCTCTCAGCGGCCCGACCAGCGACGGATGCTCGTAGGGGATCTCGTAGTCGGGGTCGGCGCGCTTGCGCTGGAGGCGATCGATGTAGGGGTTGACCGCGCCGCCCTGGATCGGCCCCGGCCGCACGATCGCGACCTGGATCGTCAGCTCCTGCAAGTTCGACGGCCGCGTGCGCCGCAGCGACGCCATCTGCGCGCGGCTCTCGATCTGGAAGACGCCGGTCGTCTCCGCGTTCTGGATCGCCTCGTAGGTCGGCCTGTCGTCGTAGTCGATCCGCGAGAGGTCGATCCGCTCGCCGCGCGTCCGCGCGATCGCCTCGACCGCCCGCTCGACCGCCGACAGCATCCCGAGGCCGAGCAGGTCGATCTTGAGGAAGCCGGCGTCGGCGCAGGAGTCCTTGTCCCACTGCACCATCTGGCGACCCTCCATCGCGGCCGGCACGATCGGGCAGCACTCGTTCAGCGGACGCGTCGCGACGACCATCCCGCCCGAGTGCTGGGAGAGGTGGCGCGGCAGACCGTGCGCCTCCTCCGCCAGCCGCGCCAGCCACGCCCAGCGGCCGCTCGCGAGCCGCCGCTCGCCGAGCGCGGAGGCGACGTCTCTGGCGACGTCGCGCGCCGACCAGCCCTCCGAGCCGCGCGCGACCCGCTCGATCTCGCCCGGCGGCAGGCCGAGCGCCTTGCCCAGCTCGCGGATCGCGCCGCGCGCGCGGTAGGTCGGGAAGGCGGCGACCAGCGCCGACTTCTCCGCGCCGAAGACCTGGTGGATGCGCGGTATCAACGCCGCGCGCACGTCGCGCGGGAAGTCGAGGTCGATGTCCGGCAGCGCCTGCAGGTCCTCGTTCAGGAAGCGGCCGATGAAGAGGTCGTTGGCGACCGGGTCGACGTGCGAGAGGCCGGTCAGGTAGCAGACGATCGAGGAGACCGAGGAGCCGCGCCCCCGCCCCGGCGGCAGCAGCGCGCGGGCGGTGTCGTGGCCGCGCACCTCGACGGCGACCTCGCGCGCCAGCTCGAGCATGTCGCGGTGGAGCAGGAAGAAGCCGGCGAGGCCGAGCTTGTCGATGATCCGCAGCTCCTGCTCCAGGCGCGCTCGCGCCTCCGCGCGGTGGGCGGCGCCGACGGTCGCGTAGCGCTCGGCGAGGCGCTCGCCGCACAGCTCGGCCAGTCTGCGGGTCGCGGTCTCGTCCTCGGAGCCGGGATAGCGGTAGCCGAGCCCCTGGGTCAGGTCGAAGCGCAGCCGGTCGGCCAGCCGCGCCGTCTCGGCGACGGCGTCGGGATGGTCGGCGGCGAAGCGGGCCGCCATCGCCCGCGGCGAGGCGAGCACGTGGCTGAAGTTGCCGCGGCGCCCGGGCTCGGAGGCGTCGAGCGTCGTGTGCAGGCGGACCGCGACGAGCGCGTCCTGCAACGGCCCGCGCGAGCGCGCGTGGGCGTGGACGTTGCCGGTCGCCACGCAACGCAGCTCCAGCTCGCGCGCGAGACCGGCGAGGCGGCGGTTGCGGGCGCGGTCGTCGCGCAGGTAGGGCCGCTGCAGCTCGACGTAGAGGTTGTCGCGGCCGAAGGCGGCGCGCAGGAAGCGCAGGCCGTCGAGGTCGTGGACGCCGTGGCTCGCGCAGCCGCTGAGGCAGACGAGCCCCTCCGCGTGGGCGGCGACCTGGTCGAGCGAGACGAACGGCTGGGTCGCCTGGCGGGTGCGGATCCGCGGGGCCGAGCCGGTGCGGGGACCGGGCAGCGCGGCCGCGACGAGCGGGTCCTCCCGCCTGGTCGGACGCCCCCCGGCCGGGCGCGTGCCGCTCGGGACCGAGAGGAGCGACCCCTCCTCCCCGTCCAGGCGCACCCCGGGAGCGAGCGTCCCCGCTCCCGGGTCCCCCGTGCGCCCCCTCCTCGCGCTCCCCTCAGCGCGCGAGAGGTCTCCCGGCTCCCGCCCGTGTGTGCGCACGGGCGGCTCGTCCCCGCGCGTGTGCGCATGGGCGAGCGTGAGGAGCCGGCAGAGGCTGCGCCATCCGCGCTCGTCCTCGACGAGCAGCGTGAGATGGCGGCCGTCGTCGAGCGTCAGCTCGGCGCCGTGGATCGCCCGCAGACCGAGCGCCTGCGCCGAGCTGGCGAACTCCATCGCCCCGCAGACGTTGTCGTGGTCGGTCAGCGCGAGCGCCTCGTGCCCCTGCTCCAGCGCGGCCGCGACCAGCTCGTCCGGCAGCGATGCGCCGTCCAGGAACGAGAAGGCTGAGTGGGCGTGGAGCTCGACGTAGGGCACGAACATATGTTCGCATATGGGGCGGATCGAATGACGGGCGGGGCTCGGGGAGCGCGACTCCGACGCCTCGTCCGACAGACGCGCGCTCACCGCTGGCGGAACCAGCCGCCCTCGCGCAGATCGTGGAAGACGACGACGTTGCGGCCGCAGGTGGTGACGACCTCCCAGTAGCGGCGGCGCAGCGGGCGCTCGCTCCACCAGCGGTCCTCGACCAGCCACGATTCGCGCACGGCGTCGACCTCGCGGCCGTCGACCAGCAGCGGTCGGCCGTCGCGCTCGTCGGCGCGCACACGCGCGCGGCGCGGCGCGGCGAGCCGGTGGCGGCGGACGGCGGCGGAGGTCAGGCCAGCGCCCCCGCCCGCCGAGCGGCCCCTCACCGCGCCCGCACCGCCGCCCGCTCTCGCCGAGCGACCACTCGCGCCTCCGCCCGTGGACCTGCCGGCGCCGCCTCCGGCGCGGCCGTGAAGACGCGGGACGCTCATTCGAACGGCGTCAGCACCGCGCGCCGCTCGGGCACGCGCGAGTCGGGATCGACGGCGAGGACCCGCAGCGCCGCGTCGGGCCCCGCGGCGGCGCGCGCCTGGCGCACGCCCTCGCGCAGCCGCTCACGGCGCTCGGCCGCCGCCTCGTCGAGCAGCGAGCGCTGGTCGCTGGCCGCCGGGCCGAAGCGGACCACGGCGAGCCGCAGCCGCTCGGCCGGCGCCGGCAGCAGCGCCAGGCGCGGCGCCAGCGCGAGCCGCATCCGCGTCGGGTCCGACAGCGCCTCGCGGAAGGGGACCTGCTCGCGCCAGGTCCCGCCCTCGACGAGCGTCGCCGCCAGCACGACCGCCCGCAGCGTCCGCCCGCGCCGCTCGTGCCGGGCCAGCAGCCGGTCGACCAGCAGGCCGAGCGCCCGGTCGAGCTGGGCGCCCGAGAGCGCCTCCGGCAGCTCCAGCTCCTCCTCCAGCCGCTCCGGCGCCTCCCGCGGCCGCAGCGACCCGTCGCGCCCCTGCGCCAGCTCCCGGGCGAGCAGCCCGGGCGCGCCGAAGCGGTCGGCGACGTCGGACCGCGGCAGCGCCGCCAGCTCCCCGAGCGTCTCGACCCCCAGCCGGGCGAGCGCCTCCGGCAGCGCGGCCGTCTCGTCGCGCCCGCGCAGCAGCGCGACCGGCAGCGGCGCGAGGTAGTCGCGCGCTGCACGCTCGTCCCCGAGCACGATCTGCGGCCTGCGCGCCCGCGCGCGCGTCGCCGCGGCCAGCGCGCAGAAGCGCGACGGCCCGGCGCCGATCCGGGCCGGATGGCGCAGCGCCGTCCGCGCCGCCGCCAGCACCCGCTCCAGCGTCCCGCCGTGCAGCCGCACGAGCCCCTGCGCGGCGAAGCTCGCCAGCCCCGGCCGCTCCGGCGCGACCGCCGCGCCGATCGACTCCAGCCGCACCAGCAGCCGCTCCCAGGCGTCGGCGACGCCGGCCGGGTCGGGCGGCACGAGCGTCAGCTGGGGACAGCGCGAGAGCGCCTCCCCCAGCGGCATCCCGGCGCGCACGCCGAACGCCTCGGCGGCGAGCGAGACCTCCCCGATCCGCGCCTCCCGCCCGGGCTCGGGCGCGAGCGCGGCCGGGGAGCCGAGCAGCTCCTCGCGGTCACCGACCGCGACGGTCAGCTGGAAGCGGGGGATCAGGACGCAGACGACCATCGACACGAACGCATGTTCGCATCGAGGGCAGACAGATGCAAGCCCCGCGAGCGGGCGAGCGGACACGCGCCGGGGCGGCCGGGCCGGGGACGCCGGCCGGCCGCCGGACGGCCCCGAGAACGACGACGGGCGGCGCACCCGCAGGTGCGCCGCCCGTTCGCGAAAGGACGTCCGCCGTGCGGCGGAGCGCTAGGAGGCGCCGTGGCCGCCGGCGGCGGCGACGTAGGCGGCGACCTCCTCGAGCTCGACGCCCGAGAGCAGCCTGCCGGGCATCTCGCCGCGGCCGTTGGAGCGGCCGAACTCGACGGCATGTCTGACGAGCGCCGCGTCGGGCTTGAGCTCGTCGAGATTCGGCCCGATCTGGCCCACGGCGTTCGCCGACGCGAGCGTGTGGCAGTTGGCGCAGTTCTCGCCGAACACCTCGCGACCGCGCGCCTCGGCCTTCGTCAGCGTGACGGTGCCTCTCGCGCTCTTGATCTCGTGGGCCTCGCTGTCGGCGTTGCCCACGATCACGAACGCGATGACCGCGGCGCAGACGATCGTGAGCAGGCTGACGCCGGCGATCACGAGAGCCGTCGTCCCGCGGTCCGCGCTCGGCGGTCCGGCACTCCCTGAAGCTTCCTTCTTCGCGTCCAAGTCGTCTCCCAGCGTTGCGACCTCAAAGTGAGACACGGTGTCCCGATTTTGTGACCGATCGTACCATCGCCGCGCAACGGCGCACTTCGAGGTGCGACGGCGATCCGTCGCCGGGACAGGGCGCCGGTCAGACGACGAGCGCCGACGCGCCGTCGTTCTCCACGCGCGCGTGCGCGGAGGGCGGGAAGGCCCTCCCCTCGCCCCCGCACAGCACCGACTCGGCCGACAGGTCGGCCCGTCGCGCGAGGTCGACCGCCTGCGCGCGGGCCTCGACCGCGATCTCGCGCAGCTCGTGCCCGACCAGCCTGCCGTCGGCGACGCGCGCGGCGCCGTCGACCCAGACGTGGCTGACGCAGCGCGACGTGGCGCAGTAGACGACCTGCTGCCACGGGTCGTGGATCGCCGCCAGCTCGGGCGTGTTGCCGTCGAGCAGCACGACGTCGGCGCGCTTGCCCGCCTCCAGCGAGCCGACGCGGTCGTCGAGCCGCAGCGCCCTCGCGCCCTCCAACGTCGCCATCCGGAGCACGTCGACCGCCGTGATCGCGTCGGCGCGCAGGTGATGGACCTTCTGCAGCAGCGCCGCCGCCTTGATCGCGCCGAACATGTCCTGGTTGTCGTTGGAGGCGGCGCCGTCGGTGCCGATCCCGACCCGGACCCCCTCCCGCCGCAGCCGCGGCACCGGGCAGACGCCGGAGGCGAGGATCATGTTCGCGACCGGGCTGTGGGCGACCGCCACGTCCCGCGCGGCCAGCAGCGACAGGTCGCGCTCGCCGCACCAGATGCAGTGGCCGGCGATCAGCTCGTGGTCGAGCAGGCCGACGTGGGCGGCGTGCTCGACGGTCGTGCGGCCGGCGTGCCGGCTGCGCGACTCGGTCACCTCCTCGCGCACCTCGGCGAGGTGGGTGTGGACCGCCCAGCCGTGCCGCGCGCACGCCGCGACGCTGCGCGCCATCAGCTCGTCGCTGACGCCGAGGATCGTCCCGATCCCGAGCCGGAAGCCGAGCAGCGGCTCGGCGGCGAGGCGGTCGGCGAGCGCCTCGTGCTCGGCGACGAACGCATCCTCCGGCGGCGCACCCTCGTAGAGGTTCTCGGCGCCGAAGGAGACGATCCCGCGCAGGCCCATCTCGGCGAGGCCGTCGGCGGCGCCGAGCGAGGCGAGCGAGCCGAGGTTGCGGTGGCAGGACATGTCGTTGACGGTCGTGATGCCGGACAGCAGCATCTCGGCGCCCTTCAGCTTCGTCCCGATCCGCACGTCCTCGCGCGTCGTGACGCGGCCGGCCGGCTCGACCACCCGCTCGAACCACTCCCACAGGGACGCGGTCTCCCCCATCCCCGTCACGAGGCCTTCGGTCAGGTGGGTGTGGCAGTTGACGAAGCCCGGCAGGACGATCCCATGGCCGTCGCCGACGACCTCCGCCTCCGGGAAGCGCTCCCGCAGCTCCGCCCACGGGCCGACGGCGGCGATCGCCCCGTCGGCGGCGAAGGCGACGGCGCCGTCGCGGATCAGCTCGCGGGCCGGGTCCATCGCCAGCACCCACGCCCCGCGGACGACGGTCGACGGCGCTCCGTTCACGCCCGCTCCTCCTTGCGGCCCGCGTGGTACCACGGCAGCATCAACCGCTCGGCGAGCCGGACCAGCCCGAACAGCGCGATGCCGATGACGGCGAGGACGATGATCGTCGCGAACATCTCCGCCGTCGCGACCTGGTTGTTGAGCGTCAGGATCAGGTAGCCGAGCCCGGCGTCGGCCCCGACCCACTCGGCGAAGACGGCGCCGATCACCGACAGCGCCGCGCCGATCTTCAGGCCCGAGAAGAGGAACGGCAGCGCGCTCGGCAGCTGCGCGGTCCGAAACCGCTTCCAGCGCCCGGCGCCGAGCGTCTTCAGCAGGTTGAGCAGCTCCGGCTCGGTCGACTTCAGCCCGTCGAGCGTGTTGACGGCGATCGGGAAGAAGCTGACGAGGGCGATCACGATCACCTTCGGGCGCAGGTCGAACCCGGTCCAGATCACGAGGATCGGCGCGATCGCCGGGATCGGGACCATCTGCGAGACGACCAGCCACGGGTACATCGCCCGCTCGGCCAGCAGCGAGCTGGCGAGCACGACGGCGAGGCCGACGCCCAGCACGATCGCGGCCGTGTAGCCGATCAGGATCTCCTGGATCGTCACCCACGCGTTGTCGGCCAGCAGCGTGCGGTTCTCCCACATCGCGCTGAAGACGTCGGTCGGCGCCGGCAGCGTCGACTCCTCGGTGCCGCTGATCCGCACGCCGGCCTGCCACAGCACGAGCACGAGCGCCAGGAACAGCAGCGGCGGCAGGACGTGCCCGGCGGCGCGGCGCAGCCGGGCGCCGGAGCCGCGGCGGCTCTCGGCCTCGCCGCGCGCGGAGGCCGCGGTCTGCACCGCCGACATCAGGCGACGACCTCCTCGAGCTGCCGGCGCGACGCCTCGTGCAGCGGCGCCAGCAGCCGCTGCTTGAGCGCGACGAACGCGGGCGAGCCGTGGATCTCGAACCTGCGCGGCCGCGGCAGGTCGATCTCGACGCACAGCTGCACGCGGCCGGGCCGGCCCGACATCACGTAGACCCGGTCGGAGAGGTAGACGGCCTCCTCGACGTCGTGGGTGATGAAGAGGATCGTCTTGCGGTCGGCCGCCCAGACGTCGAGCAGCCACTCCTGCATCGTCTGGCGCGTGAGCGCGTCGAGCGCGCCGAACGGCTCGTCGAGCAGCATCAGCTCGCGGCCGGCGAGGAAGGTGCGCAGCAGCGCGGCGCGCTGCCGCATGCCGCCCGAGAGGTCGCGCGGCCACCGTCGCTCGAAGCCGCGCAGCCCGAAACGGCCCAGCTCGGCGCGCGCCAGCTCGCGCGCGTCGCGGCGCGAGACGCCGCCCATCTCCAGCCCGAGCGTGACGTTGTCGAGCACCGAGCGCCACGGCATCAGCAGATCCTTCTGCGGCATGTAGCCGACGCGCCCCAGCAGCGAGGCGTGCTCCTCGCCGTCGAGCAGGACGCGCCCCCGGGTGGGCCGCGTCAGGCCGGCGACGATGTTGAAGAGCGTCGACTTGCCGCAGCCGCTGGGGCCGACGATCGAGACGAACTCGCCCGGCGCGATCCGCAGATCGGCCCCCTCCAGCGCGACGACCGTCTCGCCGCCGTCGCCGGCGAAGCGCTTGCCGACGTCCTCGACGACGAGCTTGGCGGGGGCCTCCTGCGGCGCGGTCATGAGCCGCTCGCCGCCGGCAGGTGGTCGTTGCCGCCGTAGCGCTCCGGTGTGAACGGCTCGCTCGCGAGTCTGTTCTCGACCATCCACTCCGACAGCGCCTCGACGTTGGCGGCGTCGATCTCGCCGAAGCGGGCGGCGTCGCCCTGGAACAGCGGGCCGTAGGCGTCGAGCTGCGCTCTCGTCAGTCTCTCTCTCAGCGACTTGTTCTGGGCGAGCAGGTCGGCGAGCGCCTGCGCGGGATCGCTGATCGCGTCCTCGTAGCCCTCGACCGTCGCCTCCGCGAACGCTCTGATCAGCGCCGGGTCCTGGTCGATGTGCTCGGTCGTCGAGAAGGCGACGAGGCCCGGGTAGACCGGCCCGCCGTTCTCGTCGAGCTTGAAGCTGTGGGTTCTGTGGCCGTCGACGTCGAGCTGGACGCCGTCGGCCGGCCAGAAGCCGGTGAAGCCGGCGATCTTGCCGCTCTGGAGGTTCTGGACGCCGTTGAAGCCGATCGTCACGACCTTGACCTTCGACGGGTCGCCGCCGTCGTTTCTGACGACCGTGTCGAGGATCGCGTTGTCGGACGGGACGCCGGTGACGCCGACCGTCTTGCCCTCCAGCTGTCTGCCGGAGGCGATCCCCTCGCTCTCCAGCGTGATGACGCCGCCGAGCGGGCGCTGGACGATCGCCATGAACGCCTCGATGTCGAGGCCCTCGCCGATCTGGTTGGCGACGTCGAGCCCGTCGGCGAGGCCGAAGTCGGCCTTGTCCGCGTTGATGAGCCGCAGCGTGTCGGCCGTCGAGGTCGGCTGGATCACCTCGAGGTCGATGTTGCGGTCTCTGTAGTAGCCGGCCGCGATCGCGCGGTAGATGCCGGCGTGGACGGCGTTGGGGACGAAGTCGAGCACGAGCGTCGCCTTCGTCATCTCCGCCAGCTCGCCGCCGCTCGTCGTTCTGACGGTGTCGGCGGTCCCCCCGGAGTCGCTGCTGCCACAGGCCGCCACGGTCACGCCGAGCACGACGAAGGCGATCGCGACGGTCAAAAGGCGCCACATCTTCCTCTGTGTCATCTCTTCTCCGGGTTCAGTTGACTGAACTACGATCAGTTGGCTGGACCAAGATTGTCCCATGGCCCGTCAAGCGTCATTGGCCGGATGGCGAAAGATCATCTCCGCTCGCCGGCCCCCCTGCTGCACGTGAGCGTATACGTGCCCGTTTACGAGATGGGGCGGTTCCGGCGGCCGCGCCGCCGAGACCGTCGCGCTCGCGGCGCTCAGCCGCCGCGCTTCAGCAGCTGCGGCAGCATCGCCACGCCTCTGACGATGTCGCTGCGCGCGTGGTGGAGGGCGACCTCGAGCGCGGCGGAGGCGGCCCTGTGGAGGCTCGGGCCGTGGCCGACGAGGATGCTGTCGGGGTCGTAGGCGCGGAGGCTGTAGGGCGGCGTCAGCCGCAGCATCGGGTGGACGCCGAGCGGGCGGCCGAGCGCGAAGGAGCCCGCGGTCCCGACCGCCTCGGGCACGACGAGCAGCTTCTGCCCCGGCCACCACAGCACGACCTCGCGCCACCACGGCCGGTCGATCAGCCGGTGCGGCTGGAACGGCGCGCCGACGAGCGCCTCCGGCAGCCGCGTCAGCGGCACCCCGAGGCGTCTGGCGAGCGCAGCGCTGTCGCGGTTGTGGCGGTCGAGCAGCTGGATGACGCCGGCCGGCTCGCCGAGCGCGGCGGCGCGCTCCAGCGCAGGCTCCCACGCGACCGGGTCGATCAGCCAGACGCGGCCCTGGTCGACGAGCGCGTGCGACGCGCGCTCCATCCGCTCCTCGACGACCCAGGTGAAGCCCTGGGCGAACTCGTTCGAGATCCTCGCCTCCATCCGCTTGAAGCTTGCCAGGTCGGAGGCGGCGAGCCGAATCGGGGTCCCGACAGCCGCTGCGCCGCTCCCGCTGCGGACCGCTTCGGCCGCGTCAGACGGGGTGAGGCGCGCGCCGGCGCTATGCGCCGTCGGCCGCGATCACGCCGGCGCCCGCGCCGTACTCGTGCGCGAAGCGCCATTGGCCGCGCCTGTCGCCGCGCAGCCAGACGACGACGCGGCACTCGGGATCGCCGAGCGCGATCCGCTCCTCCAACACGACCGTCGCGCCGCCGGTGTTGCGGGCCGCGATGCCGCCGAAGACGCTCGAGGTCATGCGGCAGAGCCCCGGCGCGCGCCGCACGACGTCGCCGAACGGGCAGGCGCGGTTGCCGAGCACGATCCGGTCCTCGTCGACGTCGACGACGTAGAAGTCGCCGTCGATCGCCGCCTTCAGCCGCACGTAGAGGTCGGCGATCTGCGTCGGCGGCAGCTCGCCGACGATCCCGCGCGCGCGACGGTACTCCTCCTCGATCCGCCCGCCGACGTCGGCGCCGACCTGGGCGACCGCCGCCTCGGCCGCGTCGGGCCCCTCGTTGCGCTCGACCGCCGCCGCCAGCTGGACGACGAGCGCGAGCAGGAACGCCTCCTTGCCGAACGAGCCGTCGGCCTCCGCCTGCCCGGGCGAGGGCAGCGCCCCGGCGCGCTGGCGCGGCGGGTCGAGGTCGCGCTCGGGCACGCGCGCGACGGGCAGCTCGACGGTGACGCGGGAGCCGCCGGCCCGCTTCGCGGCGACCGTCATCCAGCCGGAGACGTTGGAGGCGACGAACAGCCCGCGGCCGCCGCCGGGCTGGAGCAGGTCCTCCGGCAGCTCGGCGACGGGGTCGAAGCCGCGGCCGAGGTCGTGGACGGCGAGCACCGCCCGCTCGCCCGACCAGTCGATCTGCGCCCACGCCGGGCCCGGCGCATGCTGGACGACGTTCGACAGCAGCTCCGAGACGGCCAGCTCGGCGCCGGGCAGATCGCTTCCCGGATCGGCGTGACGGCGCAGGTAGCCGACGATCTCGTGCCGGAGATCCGTGACCGCCTCCGGCGTGCTGCCATCGAGGTACCAGTCCACCCGCTCGTCCGTTCGTCGCCTGCGATGCAGCGCCGACGCACCCCCGTGGAACGCCCGTGCGCTCCGAGCAGTGTAGGGATCGAGACGGCAGCGGTCAGCGCGCCAGGTCAGCCGACGGGCGCGGCGCCGCGCACCCGCCGGTCGCGCGGCACACCGCGCGCGCCGGTCGTCGCACACGCCGTCGGCGCGATGCATACCGGACTCATCCCGCGATGCGCCGCTTCCTGGCGCACCGCCGGGCCGGCAGGCTTGCATCCCACCGCGAGCCGCCTCTACCGTGTCGGGCCAGCCGCTCTCTTAATCGATCGGAAGGGAGAGCCGTGATGACCGGCACGGTCGGCGACAGCGCGCTGCGCGAGTTGCGCGGCGCCATCGCGGGACGGGTCCTGCTGCCCGGCAACGCGGGCTACGACGACGCCCGCACCCTCTTCAACGCGATGATCACGGCGCGGCCGGCCGCGATCGTCCAGTGCGCGGGCGTCGACGACGTCCGCGCGGCGATCGCCTACGGGCGCGAGTCGGGGCTGCCGACGGCGGTCCGCAGCGGCGGCCATTCGGTCGCCGGCTCCTCGACGGTCGACGGCGGGCTCGTGATCGACGTGCGCGCGATGAAGGGCGTCGCGGTCGACCCAGACGCGCGGACCGCGCGCTGCGGCGCCGGCGCGACCTGGGCCGAGTTCGACCGCGCGACGCAGGAGCACGGACTGGCGACGACCGGCGGGCGCGTCTCGACCACCGGCGTCGCGGGGCTGACGCTCGGCGGCGGCTCGGGCTGGCTGGAGCGCAAGCACGGGCTCACCTGCGACAACCTGCGCGCGGTCGAGCTCGTCACCGCCGACGGCGAGCACGTGCGCGCGAGCGCCGAGGAGCGCGCCGATCTCTTCTGGGCGCTTCACGGCGGCGGCGGCAACTTCGGCGTCGCGACCGCCTTCGAGTTCGACCTCCACCCGCTCGGGCCGAACGTCCTCGCCGGGCTGATGCTGTGGGCCGGCGAGCGCGGCCGGGACGTGATCGAGCTGATGCGCGCGACGATCGAGGGCGGCGCGCCCGAGGACCTCGCGCTCGGCGCGGTCTACCTGACCGGTCCGCCCGAGGAGTTCGTGCCGGCCGAGTTGCAGGGGCGCCTCTGCTGCGGGCTGGCGTTCATGTGGGCCGGCTCCGACCGGCGCGAGGGCGAGGCCTACGCCGAGGCGTTCCGCATGCTCGGGCCCGACGTCGACCTCGTCGGCGAGATGCCCTACGTCGAGTTCCAGCAGCTGATCGACGATCCGCCGGGCCTGCGGAACTGGTGGACGGCCGACTACCTCGACGCGCTCCCCGACGAGGCGGTGTCGGCGTTCGTCGCCGGCTCCGAGCGCATGCCGGTGCCGTCGGCGACGCAGTCGATCCTCTTCCCGTGGGGCGGCGCGATCGCCCGCGCCGGCGGCGCGCAGACGCCGATGGCCCAGCGTCAGGCGACGTGGGTGACCCATCCCTTCGCGCTGTGGGAGGAGGCCGGCGACGACGCGACCGTGATCGGCTGGGCGCGCGGGATGTCGGCGCAGATGAAGCCGTTCTCCAGCGGCGGCGTCTACCTCAACTTCATCGGCGACGAGGGCCGCGACCGCGTCCGCGCGGCCTTCGGCGACAGCTACGCGAGACTGGCGCGGATCAAGGGCGCCTACGACCCCGACAACTTCTTCCGCTTCAACCAGAACGTGAAGCCGGCGACGGCGACCGGCGTCGGCTGATCGGGCGAGCTTGCGGAGAGCCGGTCCCGGCCGCTCGCGGCCGGGGTTCCGGCAGGGCGACCCCGGCGCCGGTCGAGCGGGCGGCTCGGCCGGCGCGCGGGGAGCGGCCTCAGGCCGAGCTGCGGCGGCGGAAGCCGCGCCGCGGGCCGCGGCCGCGCGCGCGTGCCGCCGGCGGGCCGGCGGTCGTGCCGGCCGGCGCCGTCGCGCCGGCGGCGGGCGCGCCGGTGGCGGAGGCGCCGGTCGCGGGCGCGCCGGCGGTGGTCGTCTCGGCGGCGGTCGCCTCCTCGGCCAGCTCGACGTCGCGGACGCTGCGGACCGAGAGCCGGCCCAGCGCCGCGGCGGCGAAGTAGAGGATCAGCGCGCCGAGCGCGAGGAACCACCCCAGCTCGGCGAGGATCTGCGTGGTCGTCGAGCCGTGCGGCGCGCCGGCCTGGCTGACGCCGTCGTTCCACCAGCGGCTGACGGTCGGGCCGACGATGAACCAGGCGCCTGCGGCGACGCCCATCATCGCGCCGAGCGAGGCGGTCGGGCGGCGGGCGCTCGTCATCAGCAGCAGGCCGCCGACGATCGCGACGATCCCCGGCAGGACCGACAGCCAGAAGCGGCCGGCGCTCCAGTCCCATGCGTCGGTCGAGCCGATCGCGTAGTCGAACGACGGGCCGATGAACGGGATCAGCGCGCCCCACAGGCCCAGCAGGGCGATCACCATCCCGCTGACTGCGCCCCGTGTGCGTGGTACTCGCATGCGCTCGTCTCCTTGCGGTCGCGACTGTGCGGATGCAGCCGGCAGCTACCCGGCGCCCGCGGGGCCATTCGCGCGCCGACGAGGCGCGTCAGCGCGCCGGGCGCCGGTCGCGAGGGCGCGTCAGCGCGCCGGGGCGGCGCCGTCGCCGCCGCCGGTCAGGTCGACCTGCTCGCGGTCGCCGCAGGCCGCCTGCACGAGCCCGAGCAGGGCGATCAGCCGCTCCTGGTCGTCGCGGGCGACCTCGCGCAGCAGCTCGACCTCGGCCGGCACGACGGCCGCGACCGCCTGCAGCAGCAGCGTTCTCCCCGGCTCGGCGAGCGCGACGAGCACGCTGCGGCGGTCGCGCGGGTTCGGCGCGCGGACGACGAGGCCGCGCCGCTCGAGGCCGTCGATCACGCTCGTCAGCGTCTGCGCGGGGACGCGCATCCGGCGGCCGATCTCCTTCGGCGACAGCGGCGCGGTCTGGTCGAAGAGGACGAGCAGCGCGGCGAAGGTCGACGGCGTCAGCCCGTGCGAGCGGAGGGTCGGATCGAGCCGCTCGGTCAGGAGCCTCGCGGTGCGCAGGACGTTGAGGACGACCTCGGCCGGGAGCGCGTGCTCGGCCGGAGCGACGGCGGCGAAACCAGGTCCCAGGCGCACCGACATAATTGATACTCCGATCTCGGATTATCCTTGTTAGGATTGACGCCGATCGTACCAGTCGGCATGCCGACCGGCGGCCCGTGATCGCAACCGCGACGCCGCCGATCGCCGGGCGTGCCGGTTGCGCGCGGCCTTCCGTCGCGCGCCTCGTCCGACCCGCCGAAGCACCCGCGCCCGAACCAGACGGGCGTTCTCGAACCACAAGGAACACCGTTGCTCCCCTCGCTGCCGAGCCGTGCCGTCGCGGCTCGCCCCGCCGTGCGCCGGCTCGCCGCCGCGCGCCTCCTGTCGATGACCGGGACCGACGCCAGCGGCGTCGCGATCGGCTTCGCCCTCTACGCCCAGACCCGCTCGACGACGTGGCTGTCGCTGTCGCTGCTGCTGACGATCGGCGCCGGCAGCGTGCTGGCGCCGATCGGCGGCTGGCTCGGCGACCGTCTGCCGCGGCGCCCGCTGATGATCGCCTGCGAGCTCGGCTCCGGCGCCCTGTTCGCCACGCTCGCGATCGTCCACGCGCCGATCGCGATCCTCGCGATCGGCCTGCTCGCCTCGGCGCTCGGCTCGGCCTTCGGGCCCGCCGCCGGCGCCTCGATCGCCCACGTCGCCGGCCCCGAGCGGCTGTCGTGGGCCAACGGCCTGATCGCCTCCAGCGCCAACCTCGGGAAGATGGCCGGCCGCATCGGCGGCGGCGCGCTGATAGCGGTCGCGGGGCCTGGCGCCGTCTTCCTCTTCGACGCGCTCACCTCGATCGCCTCGGCGCTGCTGATCGCCTCGATCGCGCTGCCGTTCGGCGGGCGCGAGCGACGTGCGGGCGCGGTGTCGGCCGCGGCACCCGCACGCGGGCGGGCGCGCGGCGCGCTCGGGGCGGCGGAGGCCGCCGCGCCGGCCGCGCGCGCGTCGACGGGCGGCGGGATGCTGCTGGTGCTGCGCGATCCGGGCATCCGGCCGGTCCTGCTCGCCGCCTGCGTCGGGACCTTCGCGACCGCCTTCTCGATGACCGCCGAGGTGCCGCTCGTCTTCGAGCTCGGCGGCGGCGCGCTCGCGCTCGGCGCGCTGACCGCCTGCTGGGCGCTCGGGATGGTCGCCGGCTCGTGGCATGCCGGCCGCGTGCTGCACGCCGGCAACGAGGCGACCGGCGTGCTCGCCGGCCGCTCCCTGATGGCGCTCGGGATCGGCTCGGTCGCGCTTGCCGGGACGCTCGCGCCGACGCTCCTCGCCTACCTCGGCGGCGGCTTCATGGGCGTCGCGGCGCAGTCGCTCGTGATGCGCCGCACGCCCGACGACCAGCGCGCCCGCGTGATCGGCGCGATGGACGCCTGCCGCAACGTCGCGTTCGGCGGCGGCGTGGTCCTCGCCGGCTTCGTCGTCGCGCCGCTCGGCCCGTCGGCGACGTACGCGTTCGTCGGCGCCGGGATGCTGCTCGGCTGCCTGCCGCTGCTCGCGCTCGTCCGCCGCCTCGGCGGCGTTCGGCCGCTGCGCGCTCCGCGGCCGGCCGTCGCGGCGACCGAGGCGGCGTAGGCTGCCGGACGCGCGGCCGTGCCCGTTGCGGCGGGCGCGGCCGGCTGCCGGGCGCGCGGCCGTGCCCGTTGCGGCGGGCGCGACCGGCTGCCGGGCGCCGCGCGTCAGGCCCGCGCCGGCTCCGCGGCCCTCGCGGGCGGGGCGACCTCGCCGGCCTCCTCGGCCAGCTCGATGCCCGACCGCTCGCCGAGCGGTCTCTCTCTCATCAGCGCGATGACGAGCAGTGCCAGCAGGCCGAACGGCGCGGCGACGAGGAAGATCTCGGCGACGCCGACGCCGTAGGCGTGCTCGACGATCCCCTGGATCGGCGGCGGCAGCTCGCTGATCCGCGGCAGCGCGCCGCCCGAGTCGATCGCGCTCGGGTCGACGCCGGCGGCGGACAGGCCCGAGGCGATCTCCGACGAGGTGCGGGAGGCGAGCACGGCGCCAAGGGCGGCGACGCCGGTCGCGCCGGCGAGGCTGCGGAAGAAGGCGACGAGCGCGGTCGCCGCGCCGGTCACCGTGACGGCGACCGAGTTCTGCACGACCAGCACGAGGTTCTGCATCATCATGCCGACGCCCGCGCCGAGGACCGCCATGAAGGCGCCGAGCTCGACGAACGACGTCTTCTCGTCGATCGTCCCCATCAGCGCCATGCCGGCGGTGAGCAGCACCGAGCCGGTCAGCATCCACTTCTTGTAGCGGCCGGTCTTCGCGACGAGCTGGCCGATCAGCGTCGAGGAGATCATCACGCCGAGCACCATCGGCAGCGTCAGCAGGCCGGACGCGGTCGGGCTCTCGCCGCGCGCGATCTGGAGGTACTGGCTGAGGAAGACCGAGGTGCCGAACATCGCCACGCCGACGGCGACCGAGCCGAGCACGGCGAGCACGACGGTGCGGTCGCGGAAGAGGCTCAGCGGCACGAGCGGCTCCGGCGCCCGGCTCTCGACCCAGATCGCGAGCGCGACCAGGATCAGCGCGCCCGGGACCATCAGCGCCGTCTGCGTCGAGAGCCAGTCGTACTGCTGGCCTGCGAGCGAGACCCAGATCAGCAGCAGCGAGACGCCGGCCGAGAGCAGCACGGCGCCCGGCACGTCGATGTGGACCTTGCGCTTCGAGCGCGCCGGCAGGTGGAGCGTCCGCTGCAGCACGACCAGCGCCGCGAGCGCGACAGGAACGCCGACGAAGAAATTCCAGCGCCATCCCACGCTGTCGGTGAGGAGGCCGCCGACGAGCGGTCCGCCGACGGTCCCGACCGCCATCACGGCGCCGAGGTAGCCCATGTATCTGCCGCGCTCGCGGGGCGAGATCAGGTCGCTCAGCACGACCTGGACGAGCGCGGTGAGGCCGCCGGCGCCGATGCCCTGCAGGACGCGGCAGCCGATCAGCCAGCCGGTCGACTGCGACAGGCCGGCGAGCATCGAGCCGATCGTGAAGATCGCCAGCGACGTCTGGACCAGCAGCTTGCGGTCGAAGAGGTCGGCGAGCTTGCCCCAGATCGGGGTCGTGACGGTCATCGCCAGGAGCGTCGCGGTCACGACCCACGTGAACGACGACTGGCCGCCGCCGAGGTCGCTGATGATCCGCGGCAGCGACGTCGAGACGACGGTGCTCGACAGGATCGCGACGAGCATCCCGAGCATCAGGCCCGACAGCGCCTCGAGCACCTCGCGGTGGGTCATCGGGGCCGGGCCTTCGTGTGCGCTCATGCGTACAGCTCCCCTGGCCGGGCGACCCCGGCCGTTCGTCGCGAGGGCGAGCGGTCGCGCACGCCGGTCGGCCGCTCCGCATGGACGACCAGCACCGGCACGTCGCAGTGCTGCACGAGATGGCGGCTGACGCTGCCGGCGAAGAGGCCGCGCAGGCCGGTGAGCCCGCGGGTGCCGACGACGAGCAGGTCGTGACAGCCGGTCGCGACGCGGCGCAGCAGCGCCTCGCGGACCGGCTGGAAGGAGACGAGCTTCGTGACGGGGATCTCGGCGGGGACGCCGGCGACCGCCTCGTCGAGGCGCTCGAGCGCCTCGCTGCGCAGGTCGTTCGTGAGCTGGGCGACGAGCGTGGCGTCGCCCGACGCGGCCGAGAACGCCGGCAGACGGCCGACCGCCGTGAGGATCGTCAGGCGGGCGCGGGCGTCGAGCGCGATCTCGACCGCACGCCGCAGCGCGCATTCGCTCGCGGGAGTGCCGTCGATGCCGACGAGGATGTTGTGGAACACCGCTTTCGCCTCGCAGATTTGTTCTGACTCTGTAACGGAGGGATTCCTCCGCTTCTACTCCTACACGGTAGCAGCGAAGCGGAGGGGGTCCTTCGTTTGGATCCGCGGGCCTTCGGGCCTTGACGACGCGCCGCTGTCAGTCCAGCTTCGCCGAGACGAGATGGACCGTTGTGTCTCGCACGATGTAGAAGAGACTTATGTCTCGGCGCCGGCCCGCAGCGTCCGGCAGGACTATCGGCGCGACGCGAATCTCAGGCGAGAATGTCGTCATGCCCACCGTGGCATCACGAGCGAGCAGTTCGTAGACGTACCGAAGCGCGTCGTCGCTCCGACGCACGTCCGGCTCGATCGCCGCCAGTTCCTCACGGAACCGCGCCTCCTCGACGATGGTTCGATGCACGCCGCGCTACAGCAGGTGCGCGAACTCGTCGGCCAACCGCCGGGCGTGCCGCAGCTCAGCTGCGGTCGGCTCAGTTCGTCTGTCCCAAAAGACCGACTCGTACGGGATCTCGACACCACGCCCCTGGCCATCCCGCCAGGCATGAACCCAGCCGGGAAACAAGTGCGCATCTTCGACCATCTGCGCAGCGTTCTCGTTCCGGTGACGCTCGATCACGTCATCGATGAGCGCCCGCTCCTCGACCGTGAACATCTCCATCCGCGGCTCGTCACGCGCGATCGGCGCTCTACGTCGCGCCCAGTCGTTCTCCCACTCGAAACGCCCCGCGGCTTCGAGATCGCGCGTAGCCATCATCTCCTGCGCTGGCACGGGCCCGAGTCTGTCCGCCGTGTAGGTCGCCTCGGAGACAGGGCGACCGAGCTTCCAGTACGCCGTGAAGTCGATCCGCCACAGCAGCTTGGCAAGCTTGATCCGGCCGGCGCCCACATGGCGATCGGCAGCCATCCGTCTGCTGACATAGAGAATCAACTCCTCCAGGCGGACGGGTGGGGCAGACATGAGTCGGATGGTAGTGCGTCAGGAGGTCGTACGACCACCCGCAACTACGTAAGAGTCCGTATGCCAGAGGAACGCGGTAGGACGTCCTCTGCCTGATACGCGAGCGCGTCCCGTCGGCTGATCTGCCACGGCTGTTGCCCGACGCGAACGCGGGACGTGCGCGAGCGCCGGAGCGAGTGCGCAGCGGTGGCGAGGGTGGGGTGCGCAGAGCGGCGGCGCGGCACGATGGGAGTGCTCGCGCGTCGTGATGCCGAGCGGCTGCGCGACGAGGCGCGGCGGGTCGTCAGACGGGGCTTGAAGCGGTGCGTTCCGAGGGTCCCCGGCGCCCTCCGCCGACGCGCATGAAGCGGGTGCGGGCGAGGGTACGTGTCAATCAGGAAAGCACTGCACCGACCGGACGCCATCGAATGCCGAGCACACACAATCGAGTCCTCACCGAGCTGGAGCGCCTCGCGGTCGAGCGGCGCGCTCGCGTCGCCACCAAGACCGGCACGCGTCGCCGCGGCGACACCGTCGACTACGTCCGCCGCGCGATCGCGCGCCACCGTGCGCAGGGTCGCTCGACGGTGACGCGCAGATAGCCGCGCCGCCAGCGCTCAGGCGCGGTCGGCGGCCGACGGGCAGACAGCCGGGGCCGCCGGCGCGCATGCGCGTCCGCCGGCGCGCGTGTCCCGCCGGCGGCGCCGCCGGCGCGTTCAGGCGCGGTCGACGGCGGCGCGGTAGCCGGCCTGGAGGAAGTCGGAGATCGTCTCGGCGGCGTAGACGGTCGCGACGGCGCGCGTCTGGCGCGGCGCGGCGACGTAGCCGGCGACGAGGCCGGCCGCGATCCACTGCGCGAGGCAGTACGGACAGACGAGCAGCTCCCCGATCGCAAGCCGCAGGCCGCTGCCGCGCGGCTGCTCCTCGACCTCGCCGTGACCTGCGGGCTCCTGGAAGCGGGTGAACGGCGCACGCGCGAAGCTCGTCACCTTGTCGCGCGCGATCAGGCGCGACAGCTTGTGGGTCGCGACGCCGAGCAGCAGCAGGTCGCCGACCCCGATCCGCTCCGGCAGGCTGCGGCCGGCGCGGCGGTTGGCGAGGGCGGCGGCGCCGACGCTCGCGCCGAAGGCGCCGGTCAGCGTCGCGTACGCGACGAGCGGGCGCTTGTCGCCGGGCGGGTGGTAGGCGTTGGGCATGCGCGCCAGCTTCCCCGCGCGACGGCTTCGCAATCGGGCGCTCCGAGCGGCGGCCGCGGCCGGAGTGCGCGGACGCGTCGTGCCGGCGGCCGGCGGCGCGCGCGGTGGGCGGGGCGTGCGCGGGCGGCCGGGCGGCGCCCCGCCTACCGCGGCGGCTCGCGTCGCTCCAGCGGTCTCGTCGCCGGGCCGGCGAGCACGTCGCCGTCGATGCCGAAGCGGGAGCCGTGGCAGGGGCAGTCCCAGCTGCGCTCGGCGCCGTTCCAGTGGACGAGGCAGCCAAGGTGGGTGCAGCGCAGCGAGACGGCGTGGAGCGCGCCGGCGTCGTCGCGGTGGACGCCCACCTTCGCGAGCCCGTCGCGGACGACGCGCGCCTCGCCGGCCGGCACCTCCTCCGCCGAGGCGGCGTCGGCCGAGGTCAGCCGGTCGCCGATCAGGTGGGCACCGACCCACAGCTGCGCTCTGGCGACCTGCGGCGCCGACCGCACGCTGACGCGGTTGGGGTCGAGCAGCTCCGCGTACGGGTTGTCGCGCCCGGCGAGCAGGTCGGCGACGACGCGCGCGCCGATCGTCGCGTTCGTCATCCCCCACTTCTGATGGCCGCAGTTCACGTACAGCCGTCTCGCGCGGGGGTGGTAGCGGCCGGCGTACGGGAGGTTGTCGAGCGGCATCCCGTCCTGCGTCGACCAGCGATGGGGGACGTCGATCACGTCGAGGTGCTCGCGCGCGAACCGCTCGAGCGCCTCGTAGCGCGCCGGGGCGGCGTCGTCGGAGCCGACCAGGTGGCCCTCGCCGCCGACCAGCACCCACGGGTCGCCGGCCGGGTCGCGGTACGGCCGCACCGAGCGGGTCGGCTCGCCGGCGCTGATCGCGGTCACCTTGGGCAGCTCGCCGCGCACGCGCGCGGCGACGAGGTAGGAGCGGACCGCCTCCATCCGCGCGAAGAAGAGGCCGCGGTCGAGCAGCGGGTAGTTGGTGCAGACGACGACCGCGCCGGCCGTGATCGTGCGGCCGTCGTCGGTCGTGACGACGCACGGCGGCCCCTCCTCGACCCCAGCGACGGCGGTGCGCTCGAAGACGTGGCAGTCGTCGCCCGGGATCAATGCCGCCAGCCCGCGCACGTAGCGGACCGGATCGAACTGCCCCTGTCCCTCCAGCGTGACGGCGGCCTCGACCGCGAACGGCAGCGGCAGGTCGGTGGTCGCGCGTGCGGGCAGGCCGGCCGCGCGCGCCGCCTCCTCCACGCTCGCGACCTGCTCCGCCTGCGCCCCGTCGAAGGCGTACGTCGCGTCGGCGATCCGCCGCCAGGCGCAGTCGATCGCGCAGTCGCGCACGGTCGCCTCGATCCAGTCGAGCGCCTCCAGCGAGGCGCGCGCGTAGCCGGCGACCGCGTCGCCGCCGTGGACTCTCTTGACGTCGGGTGAGCTTCGTCCCCTGCAGCGCGGTCGCCTTCGCGGTCGTGAAGCCGGTCGCGCCGCCGGCGACGGTCCCGCGCTCCAACACCGCGACGCGGGCGCCGTCGCGCTTGCACAGCAGCGCCGTCGTGACGCCTGAGATGCCGCCGCCGATCACGGCGACGTCGACGCTCAGGTCGCCCGCGAGCGGCCGATGGACGGTCGGCTCGCCGGTCGCGAGCCAGAGCGACTCGTGGTCGCTCACCCGGCCGACGGCGGGTCGAGCGGGGCGGTCGGGGGAGCGCCCGGGGCGCGGTCGCGCAGCTCCGGCTCGGCCTGGCCGACCGGGATCGCGGGGTCTCCGTCGCCCTCCCCGGCGGTGACGGCGCTGTCGCGGAACGGCCCGGCGCTCGTCGCGCCGCCCGCGCGCAGGTTGGGGTGGCCGGGACCGGGCCACGGCGCGAGCAGCAGCACCAGCAGCGCGTCGTCGACCGCGCGCACGGCATGGCGCTCGCCCGGCCGCCAGTGGACCAGCGCGCCGGCACCGGCGCGGCGGCTGCTCCCGTCCTCGGCGTCGACCTCGACCGCGCCGCGATGGACGTGCAGCCACGCGTGCTCGTGCACCTCGTGGTCCTGCAACTCCTCGCCGGCCGGCAGCGAGATCGCGACGACGCGCGCCGCGCCGTCGTCGGAATGCAGCACGACCGGCTGGTGCGGTTGCACGTCCACCGTTGTGAGATCCCAGAAGTCCATACGCGAGGGGTACCCGGTCGCGCGGGACGCAACCGCCGCGGTGCGGCCGGCCGCGCGTGCGGCGCGTGCGCCGGTCGCCGGGTCAGCCCGTGCGCGGCTCGCCGTGGCGGACGTCGCGCGTGACGACGGCGCCGGCGCCGCGCGTCTGCTGCGTCAGCAGGCCCGCGGCGAGCAAGCCGAGGCCGGCGAGCAGGTACGGCAGCCACGCGCCGAGGCCCTCGTCGGCGAAGCCGAACAGCCACGGCGAGGCCGCCAGCACGACGCCCCCGACGACGTCGGCGGCGAGGTGGGCCGGCAGCGGCAGCGCGTTCTCGACGCTGTACTCGTAGTCGGTGATCGTGCTCTGGAGCAGGATCAGCGCGCCGATCACGACCGGGACGGCGACGGCGGCGCCACCGGCGTCGCTCGCCCCGAACAGGAACGGCGCGACGACCAGGAGCGCCCCGGCCGGATAGTCGAGCAGCGCGTGGACACGGCTTGGGATCGGTCGTCGCATCCCGCCCATCTGCCCGCGTCGCGGACGCTCAATCGCCGACCGAGCCCGGCGCGGGCCGACCGGCGGGCGCAGCGCCGCCGCGCGCGAGCGCGAGCCCGCCGGCGAGCAGGACGACGCCGGAGGCGAGGAAGGCGAGATCCCAGCCGAGCGGGCCGCCGAGGTCGTCGCGGACGTGGTGGATGCCGAGCAGCTGGTGGTCGATCAGGCCCTCGACGAGGTTGAAGGCGCCCCAGCCGGCCAGCAGCAGGCCGACGTGCACGCGCCACGGCGGTGCGAGCCGGCCCTGCTGCCAGGCGCGCACCGCGAGCGTCGTGCCGGCAACGACGAGCAGCCATGTCGCGACGTGGAAGAAGCCGTCGACGAGCGTGTTCGTCTCCAGGCCCGCGACGGTCGTCATCGGGTGCGCGTCGCCGAGACGCGGGCGGTCGGCGTCCGGACCTGCGCGGTCTCCTCGGTGACGCGGCGTGGGGCGCTCGCCGCCGACGGGGGCAGGTGAGCGCCATGGCCGACCTGCTCGCGATCTATCTCGACGACCAGCTCGCCGCCGGCGTGCTGTGGCGGGAGCTGGCCCGCCGGGCCGCGGGCGCCGAGCGCGGCACGCCGGCCGGTGCGGCGCTCGCGCAGGTCGCGACCGAGATCGCCGAGGACGTCGAGACGTTCGAGCGGATCATGCGGAGGCTCGGGCTGCGACCGGGGCGCGTCAAGCCCGCGCTGGCGATCGCGGCGGAGCGGGTCGGGCGGCTGAAGCTCAACGGCCGCCTGCGCTCGCGCTCCCCGCTGAGCCGCTTCGTCGAGCTCGACGTGCTCGTGATGGGCATCGAGGGCAAGAAGGTCCTCTGGGAGAACCTCCGCGACGCCGCCGGGCTGGGCCAGCGGCTGCCCGACGTCGACTTCGCGGGGCTCGTCGCGCGCGCCGGCAGACAGCGCGACGCGCTGGAGCCCCATCGCCTCGCCGCCGGGCGCGACGCCTTCCAGGCGGACGGGAGCGGCCGCCGCCGTTGAAGCGGGGCCGCCCGTCAGCGCGCCGCGTGCGCCTCGGCCAGCGCCGCGCGGACCTCCCGGCGCCGGCGACGGCGCTGGAGGGCGCGGGCGAGCAGGCCGTACTTCGGCGACAGCACGAGCGCGAGCACGAAGCAGCAGGCGGCGACGAGGCCCATCGAGCCGGCGATCGAGGCGTCGGCGCGCAGCGCGACCGTGTGGCCGAGGACGGCGCTCAGCCAGCCGATCCCGAGCGTGACGGCGATCATCGCCAGCAGGCGGTCACACAGCAGGTAGGCGGCCGCCGCCGGGACGATCAGCATCGTCACGACGAGGATCGCGCCGACCGACTCGAACGCCGTCACCGCCGTCACCGCGACCGCGATCAGCAGCAGCCGCGACAGCAGCGTCGGGGAGATCCCGATCGTGCGCGAGAACTCCGGGTCGAAGGTCGTCGCCTTCAGCTCCTTCCACAGCAGCGCCACGAGCGTCGCGTTGGCGAGCACGACCGCGCCGAGCAGCACGATCGAGCGCGCCACCTCGACCGACCCGAACGCCCACACGTCGAACGGCGCGAAGGCGATCTCGCCGTAGATCGTCGCGTCGAGGTCGAGATGGGCGCCGGAGGCGAACTCGGTCACGCCCAGCACGCCGAGCGCGAACAGCGCCGGGAAGACGAGCGCGATCGCCGCGTCGCTGGCGACCAGGCGCGTCGATCTGAGCAGGTCGATCCCGATCACGCAGACGACGGCGAAGACGGCCGCGCCGACGATCACCGGCAGCGGCGCGCGCGTCTCGAACAGCAGGTAGACCGCGACGATGCCGGGCAGCACCGCGTGGCTGACGGCGTCGCTCATCAGCGCGACGCGGCGCAGCACCAGGAACGGGCCCAGCAGCCCGGCCGCGGTCGCGACGAGGCCGGCGGTGAGGATGATCGTGAGGTCGTCGCTCATCGCGCCCCCTGCCCCGCGTCTCCGGCCGCCCCGCCGCCGTCGCCCGCCAGCGCCAGGCGCCGCAGCTCGTCGGCGCAGTCGTCGCCGAGGCTGGCGCGCAGGTCGGTCGGATCGGGCTCGCGCGCGTCGGGCAGACGCAGCTTCCAGCCGTGCTCCAGCCACGCGCTCCACAGGTCGCGCCGCTCCAGCACCGCGTGCGCCGCGGCCGCGCCCGACTCGGTCAGATGGATCCGCTCGCCGTCGCGCGCCAGCATGCCGGCGCGGTCGAGCGCCGACAGCGCCCGCGCGACCTGCCGACGCGGCCGCCCGCTGGCGAGCGCCAGCTCGCGCGGGGTCGGCGGCGGGCCGGCGTGGATCGTCGTCTCCAGGTCGACGAGCACGCCCTCCACCAGCGCGCGACGGCGGTCGCGGGCGAGCTTGCGGCCGCGCCACAGCACCCCGCGCCCGGGCGCCAGCAGGACCGTCGCCAGCACGACCGCGAAGCCGACCAGCACGATCACCGGCCCGGTCGGGACCTCGGCGCGCGCGGCGATCAGCGCGCCGGCCACGCCGACCGCCGCGCCGATCAGCGCGGCGAGCGGGATCAGCAGCGACAGCCGGTTGCAGAGCTGGCGCGCGGCGACCGCCGGGACGACGAGCATCGCCACCATCAGGATCGCCCCGACCGTCCGCAGCCCGATCACGACCGCGACGACGAGCAGCATCGTCATGAAGATCTCCAGCAGCCGCACCGGCAGGCCGACGGCGCCGGCGAACGCGGGGTCGAACAGCGTCGTCTTGAGCGGCCGGAAGGCGAGCGCGACGACGGCCAGCGCGACGACGGCCAGCACCGCCATCACGTCGAGGTCGCGCTCCAGCAACCCCGCCGCCTGCCCGAACAGATAGGTGTCGAGGCCGGCCTGGTTGGCGTCGTTGGTCGAGGCGATGTGGGTCAGCAGCACGATCCCGAGCGAGAAGAAGCTCGACAGCACGACGCCGATCGCCGCGTCCGGGCGGACGCGGCTCGTGCGCTCGATCCCGACCATCAGCAGCGCGCCGACCAGCCCGGCCAGCGCGGCGCCGACGAGCAGCGTCGTCGCGTCCTTGGCGCCGGTCGCCAGGAATGCGACGCAGACGCCCGGCAGCGCCGCGTGCGCGAGCGCGTCGCCGACGAGGCTGCGCTGGCGCAGGACCGCGAAGACGCCGAGCGCGCCGGCGGCGATCCCCAGCAGCGCCGCGCCGATCGCGACGACCGCGTCGCTGTAGTTGAGCGGCAGGAGGTCGATCAGCCAGCCCACGAGAGCGCCTCCCCGGCGTCCCGCCCGACCGCGTCGGCGCCGGCGCCGTAGGCGCGCGCGAGCGTCTCCCTCGTGACGACCTCCGCGACCGGCCCCTCCGCGACCGCGCGCACGTTCAGCAGCAGCGCGTGGTCGAAGGCGCCGCGGACGGTGCCGAGGTCGTGGTGGACGACGACGATCGAGCGGCCCTCGTCGCGCAGCGCCGCCAGCAGCTCGAGGATGCTCGCCTCGGTGCGCGCGTCGACCCCCGAGAACGGCTCGTCCATCAGCAGCAGCGGCGCCTGCTGGGCGAGCGCCCGCGCGATGAAGACGCGCTGGCGCTGACCGCCGGAGAGCTGGCCGATCTGGCGGCCGCGGAAGTCGCCCATGCCGACCCGCTCGAGGCAGTCGTCGACGAGCGCCGCGTCCCTGCGCGGCACCCGCCGGAACCAGCCGGTCGGCGCGTAGCGGCCCATCTCGACGACCTCGCGGACGGTGATCGGGAAGTCCCAGTCGACCGCGTCGCGCTGCGGGACGTAGGCGACGCGGTCGCGCGCGGCGCCGACCGGCCTGCCCTCGACAAGCGTCTGGCCGGCGTCGGCGGGGATCAGGCCGAGGGCGGCCTTCAGCAGCGTCGACTTGCCGGCGCCGTTGGGCCCGACGATCGCCGACAGCCTGCCGGCCGGGAAGCTCGCGTCGACGTCCCACAGCACCGGCCGGGCGCCGTAGGAGACGGTCATGCGGCGGATCTCCAGCGCGGGCGCCCGGTCGCCAGCGCCGCGGCCGGCGGTCGGCGGCCCTCCGTCCTGGTGCGCGCTCATCGCAAGCCCTCCGCGATCGTGTCGGCGTTCGCTCTCACCATCCCGACGTAGGTCCCCTCGGGCGTCCCCTCCTCGCCGGCGGCGTCGGTGAACAGCTCGCCGCCGACCCTCGCCTCGGCGCCCTTCCTGCTGGCGGCGGCGAGCACGGCGTCGATCGTCTGGCGGGGGACGCTCGACTCGATGAAGACGGCCTTGACGCCGCGCTCGGCGATCAGCTCGGCGACCCGTTGGACGTCGGCGGTCGTCGCCTCGGCGGCGGTCGAGATCCCCTGGATGCCGGCGACCTCGATCCCGTACCGTCTGCCGAGGTACTGGAAGGCGTCGTGCGAGGTGACGAGGACCCGCCGTCGCTGCGGGATCTCGGCGATGCGGTCGCGCACGTAGCGGTCGAGCGCGTCGAGCTCGCGCTCGTAGGCGGCGAGCCGGTCGCGGTAGCCGGCGGCGTGGGCCGGGTCCTTCTCGCTGAGCGTGTCGGCGATCGTTCTGGCGACGATCTTCCAGTTGGTCACGTCGAACCAGACGTGCGGATCGTGGTCGGCGGAGAGGCCGGCGGGCGGATCGAGCAGCTTCGACGCGGGGATGTCGGCGGTGACCGCCTGCGTCGTCTGCCGCTCGGCGAGCTTCTCCAGCAGCTCGCCCATCTTGCCCTCGAGGTGGAGGCCGCCGTAGAAGATCACGTCGGCGTCGCGCAGGTCCTCGACGTCTCCGGCGCTCGCCTTGTACAGGTGCGGGTCGACGCCGGCGCCCATCAGCCCGGTCACCTCGACCCGCTCGCCGCCGATCTCCCGGACGGTGTCGGCGATGAAGTTGGTCGTCGCCGTCACCGCCACCTTCTCGTCGGCGGGGACGGTCGCGGCCGTGCTCGTGTAGCTCTCCCCCGCGCAGCCGGCGACGCCGATCAGCGCCGCGCTGCTCAGCAATGCCATGAAAGTTGTTCGAATCGCGCCAAGTCTCATCGGCGAGGAACATAGCATTAAGTTTTGGCTTGCCAAAATCCTCGTCGCGCGAGCGGCCGCCCGGCGCCCTTGGCGCCCGCCCGCCGGCGGCGCATTGGCTTTCTGCGCGTGGTGAGTACACGCAGAAAGCCAATGCGCGGGTGGGCGGGGTGTGGTGCGGGCGGTGCGGGGGCCGACGGCGGCGCGGCGCGGGGCCGGCGGCGGCGCGGGCGCGGGCGGCGGCGCGGCGCGGGCGCGGGCGGCGCGAGCGCCGGCGGCGGCGCGGCAGCGGGCGCGGGTCGCTACGGCGCGAAGTCGCCGGCGCCGGCGCGCAGCTGGCGCAGCGTCGCGGTGACGGCTCTCAGCTCGTCCTGACCGAGTGGGTCGAGGCCGAAGCGGGCGTCGTTGAGGACGGCGGTGGCGCGCGCGGCGGCGTCGCGGCCGGCGTCGGTGATCGTCGCGAGCGTCGTGCGGCGGTCGCGCGGGTGCCGCGCGCGTGTGACGTAGCCGCGTCTCTCGAGGCCGTCGACGAGGTTGGTGACGCTCGTCGGGTGGACCTGCAGCCGCGCGCCGATCTTGCCGAGCGGCAGCGAGCCGGTTCTGCTCAGGTACAACAGCATCAGCGCCTCGTAGCGCGAGAACGACAGCTCGAACGGCGCGAGCAGCTCGTTCAGCCGCCCGAGCAGCAGCTGCTGGACGCGCATCAGCGAGGTGACGGCCATCATCGGCGTCGCCGGCCCGCCGCCCCAATGCTCGCGCCACTGCCGGCCGGCTTCCTCGATCGGGTCGAAAGGCAGCGGATCGCTCACGGGGCGGCGAGTCTTGCACACGCCACGCCCACCGGCGGGCCCGGGAGCCGCGGCGGCGAGCGGGCGAGCGGAGAGCGGGCGAGCGACGAGCGGGCGAGCGACGAGCGGACGAGCGGACGAGCGGACGAGCGGAGAGCGGACGAGCGACGAGCGGACGAGCGACGAGCGGACGAGCGACGAGCGGACGAGCGGACGGCGCGAGTGCGAGCAAGGGCGGCTCGCGCGGCAGCACGCGCGCGGCGCGGCGGGCGTGGTGCGAGGCGGGCGGCGCGCCGCGCGCCGCCCGCCTCACGCGATCGGCTGGGGCGGCCGCGACGCGGGGGCGGCGGCCGGGCCGATCTCGCCGGCCCACTGGCGGCGCCGCAGCTCCCACGTCGCCGGCAGTCCGCCGTCGAGCGCCCGCGCCAGCTCCAGCCAGCCGAGCGCGTCGTCGAGGTCGCCGGCGACGGCGGCGCGCTCGGCAGCGAGCAGCGAGCGCTCGATCACCTGCCGGTGACGGGCGCCGGCGTCGACCCGCTCGCCCTCGGGCTCGCCGCCGCGCCAGGCGCGCAGCGCGATCGACGCGTCGACGTAGGAGTCGACCGCCTCGACGTGCCGCAGGCGCTCGTCGGCGCGGATCGCGCCGCGCAGCTCCTTGGGCTCCCGGACCATCACGACGACCGGCGCGACCGTGTACGGCCAGACGAGCGTCGACAGCAGCAGCCGGCGCTGCGGCGCGTCGAGCCGCCCCGCGCCGCGCAGGTCGAGCACGACGCCGCAGCGATCGCCGGCCGGCCGCTCGGCCAGCCAGTCGCGCAGCGCGTCGCGGGCGGGGCGGTCGAATGCCCCGTCGAGCGCGATCACCGTCGGCCGGCCCAGCATCGCCGCGACCTCTTCCCGCCAACGGCTCACCCCTCTGCCGTTTGCACTCCTGCTCACCGTGATCTCCTTCCGGATCGCAGTCGCCAATAGCTGACCAGAGTTGACGCTCTCGATTGAAGTGCGACCGTCAGAGTGCTGACGCTCGCCGGGCGCCCGCGACGGGCGGGCGCGGGCTGCTCGGGCGAAGACCGGCTCGCCTCCGAGCAACCCGGCGCGCCGACGCGAGGCGCCGAGGCGCGCGGTCAGGCGCCGCCGGTCGCCCCTCCCCGGCGCGCGACGGCCGGGGCCCGGACGGCGGCAGCGCTCGGCGCGCGGAGCGCGACGACCACGGCGCCGACGGCGAGCACGGCGGCACCGACCAGCAGCGCGGCGCCGAAGCCGTCGACGAAGGCGGTCGCGTCCATGCCGGGCCCGATCTCGCCGACGCGATCGGCGAGGACGCTGCCGAGCACGGCGATGCCGAGCGCGCCGCCGACCTCGCGCGCAGCGTCGTTGACGGCCGAGGCGACCCCCTGCTCGGCGTCGGGCAGCGACGAGACGATCGCGGTCGTCGCCGGGGTCGTCGCGAGCGCCATCCCGAGCCCGAGCGTCAGCCCGCCCGCGAGCAGGTGCCAGTACGAGGAGCCGGCGTCCATCGTCGACAGCACGACGAGGCCGACCGCCATCAGGGCGAGGCCGACCGGCCCGACCGGCCGCACGCCGACCCGCTCGACCAGCCGCGGCACGCGCGGCGCGACGGCGACCATCACGAGCGCCATCGGCGCGAGCGCCGCGCCGGCCTCCAGCGGCGACCAGCCGAGCACGAGCTGGAGGAACTGCAGCAGCACGAAGATCAGGCCGAACGCGGCGAAGAACTGCACGAAGACCGACAGCGAACCGGCGCCGAAGCCGCGCAGCAGGAACAGCCGCGGGTCGAGCATCGGCTGCGCCCGGCGCAGCTCCCAGACGACGAAGGCGGCGCCGAGCGCCAGCGCCGCGGCGAAGCCGCCGACGACGAGCCCGTCGCCCCAGCCGCGCTGCGGACCCTCGATGAACGCCCACACGAGCGCGGTCAGCGCGAGCGCCGAGAGCGCGCCGCCGAGCGGGTCGAGCGGCTTGCGCTCGTGCCGTTCCCGCGCCGGCACGACTCGCACCGTGCCGACGATCGCGACCGCCGCGAGCACGACCGACAGCGCGAAGACCGACGACCAGGCGGCGACCTCCAGCAGCGCGCCGGAGACGAGCAGCCCGAGCAGCGCGCTGCCGCCGGCGACACCGGCCCACGCGCCGACGGCGCGGTCGCGCTCGCCGGCCGGGAAGGTCGCGGTGACGATCGACAGCGTCGCCGGCATGATCAGCGCCGCGCCGAGGCCCATCGCGGCGCGGACCGCGATCAGCGCGCCGGGATCCGACAACGTCGTCGCGACGGCGGCGCCGGCGCCGAAGATCGCGAGGCCGGCGAGCAGCGTCCGGCGGCGGCCGAAGCGGTCGCCGATCGCGCCGGCCGGCAGCAGCAGCCCGGCGAAGACGAGCGCGTAGGCGTCGACGACCCATTGCAGCTGCGTCGGCGTCGCGCCCGTGTCGCGCGCCATGTCGGGCAGCGCGACGTTGAGCGAGGAGACGGCGCTCACGACGGTCGCGAGCGCGAAGCACATCATCACGAGGATCGAACGGCGCTGACCAGCCATCGCTGCGCTCCTTCCACCGCCTCGACCCCCTCGACTCGGGACCTCTGTCATCGAGCTGTCGCTGAGCGACAGGTGGATGACAGAGGTCCGGCTCGGGGTGGCGGGACGCTTGAGTTTCAACGGGTGTTGAAATCTCACGGTGGCAGGTCGTGGTGTAGATTTCAACGGGCGATGAAAAGACGGTCGGAGAGCAGACCGGCGCCGGCGAGCAGACCGACGCGGACGGGCACGCAGACGCCGGCGAGCAGACCAACGCGGACGAGCAGACCGGCGCCGGCGAGCAGACCGACGCGGACGAGCAGACCGGCGCCAACCGGCGCCGGCGCGGCGCGTGCGGGGGCGCGGCGGCGGGGGCCGCGCGGGGACGGGGCGCGGGAGGCGATCCTGGCGGCGGCACGGGAGCAGTTCGCGGCGCGGGGCCTCGACGGGGCGACGATGCGGGCGATCGCGGCTGCGGCCGGCGTCGACGTGGCGCTCGTCTCGTACTACTTCGGCTCGAAGGCCGACCTGTTCGTCGCCTCGCTGCAGCTGCCCGTCAACCCCGCCGACGTGATCGACGGGCTGCTCGCCGACGGCACGGACGGGCTCGGCGAGCGGCTCGTCACGCGGCTGATCGCCGTCTGGGACGAGCCGGCGAGCGGCGGCCCGCTCGCCGACGTCCTGCGCTCGGCCGCGCCGCAGTTCGAGCTGCTGCGCGGCTTCCTCCAGCAGCAGATCGTCGCCCGGCTCGCGCGCGCGCTCGACGACCCCGACGCGGAGCTGCGCGCGACCGCCGTCGCCTCGCAGGTGCTCGGGCTGCTGCTGTCGCGCTACGTGCTGAGAGTCGAGCCGCTCGCCTCCGCCCCGCCGGAGCGCGTCGTCGCGCTCGTCGGGCCGACGCTCCAGCGCTACTTCGACGGCGAGATCGGCTGAGCGCGACGCGGCGGGCGGGCGGGCGGCGCGGCCGGCCGGTGCCGGCGCCGCGCGCCCGCTACCTGCAGCGCTCGGGCGCGACGTGGCGCTCGAGCGCGACCGCGAGCCGTCCGATCCGCTCGCGATCGCAGCAGTCCCAGCGCGCCTGCGGCGACAGGGTCGCCTGCTCGGTGACGTGGCGGACGAGCTGGCCGTCGGCGTCGCGGAAGCTGCCGATCACGCGGCCGACCGGCGTCGCGCCCCACGCCTCGTGGCAGTCGGTGCAGCGCAGCGCCGCGGCGAGCGCCGGGAAGCCGGCAGCGACCGGCAGGCAGCGCGCGTAGAGCTCGGCCAGCTCGACGTCGGCGACACCGGCCGACAGCGCCGCCTCGGCCTCCAGCTGCAGCGTCCGCAGGCGCAGCTCGACCTCGCCGCGCGGCAGCCCCTCGGCGCGGGTGCGCAGCTGCTCGACGCGGTCGCCGAGCTCCTCGACCGCCTCCAGCAGCTCGGCGACCTGCTCCTCCGACAGCACCAGCGCCGAGGTCGCGCTCAGCTCGGGGTCGACGCCGCGCACCAGCGCCAGCGCGTGCAGCAGCGCGACCTCGGTGCCGCGGAGCCGCTCGGCGACCTCCACCCACCGCGCGGTCGCGCCGATCTCGTACGTCTCTTCATCGCTCACCGCGGGCATGCTGGCGCAATCTTCCCGATAATGGTAGACCGTGCGGTAGTCCGTCCCGGACCATCCCCCTTGCAGCGGGGATGACGTTCGCAATAGTGTGAACGGAACGCGACCGTTTCTGGGGCGGTCGCTGCCGCTGGGCAGGAGGGATCCGGGAGCGCGCCAATGGGGGTGGGAGGTCGGTGAGGTCGAATGTGAGCGGCGCGGTGCTGAGCCTCGTGATCGAGCGGCCGAGCGTCGGCGCGAGCGTCTGCCGCCGCTTCGAGGCGCGCTACCGCGGGCTGCTCGGATCCGGCCGCCAGCACATCTACGACGCGTTGATGCGGCTCGTCAGGGACGGGCTGCTCGAGCGCGTCCCGCGCGAGCTGTTCGACGAGCTCGCCGACGAGGACGCGCGCGGCGCGATCACCGACGGCTACCGCGCGACGGCGGCCGGGGCGCGCGCCTACCGCGGCTGGCTGACCGAGCCGATCGAGCCCTCGAAGCTGTCGCGCCAGGAGACGCTGATCCGGCTCGCCTCGACGCAACCGAACGACCGCGCGACGGCGCTCGCGCTGATCGACCGCTACGAGCAGGTGATCCTGCGCCTGATGCAGGGGACGCCGCTCGAGGTCGGGAACGTGATGGACGAGCTGGTCGCCGACGAGCGGACCGACTTCGCGCAGGCCGAGCTGCGCTGGATCGCGCGGACCCGCGACAAGCTCGGCGACGGCTGATGGCCGCGCTGCTCGAGCTCGACGGCGTCACGCAGCGGTACCCGCGCGGCGCCCGCGGCCGGCACGAGCGGGTCGCGCTGCGCGACCTCTCGCTCGCGCTCGGCGCCGGCGAGCTCGTCGGCGTCTGGGGGACGCGCCACTCCGGCCGCTCGACGCTGACGCTCCTCGCCGCCGGGATCGTGCGGCCGAGCGAGGGCGCCGTCCGCTTCGACGGCGTCGACCTCGCGCGGCGGCCGATGCTCGGCCTCCGCGGCGGGATCGGCTGGTGCGACAGGGCGTTCGACCCGGTGATGGCGGCGACCGTCGTCGAGCACGTCGCGGCGCCGCTGCTGAGCGGCGACGTCTCCAACCGCGCCGCGGAGCGCACCGCGATCGACCGGCTCGAGCGCGTCGGCGCCGCCGGTCTCGCCGAGCTCGAGCCCGACGAGCTGGACGCCGCCGAGACGACGCGCGTCGCGATCGCGCGGGCGATCGTCACGCGGCCGCGGCTGCTGGTCGTCGACGAGCCGACGACCGGCGTGCGCGCGACGCAGGAGCGGCCGCTGCTGAGCGTGCTCCATGCGCTCGCGCGCGAGGAGGGCGTCGCGGTGCTGATGACCGCCGACGACGCCGCTGCGCTCGCCGGCGTCGACCGCGCGCTGTCGCTCAGCGGCGGCCTCCTGCGCGGCGCCGCCGACGGTCCGGCCGGCGACCCGTCCGCGGGCGCGCCGGAGCCGGCCGACGGCCGCGTCGTGCCGCTGCGTGCGCGGGAGGCGCGCTGATGCTCGAGCTCGACCGCGTCGTCAAGCACTACCGCTCCGGCGGCGAGGTCGTGCGCGCCGTCGACGACGTGACGCTGACGGTCGCCGGCGGCGAGATGGTCGCGCTCTACGGGCCGAGCGGCTCGGGCAAGACGACGCTGCTGCAGCTCGCCGCGGCGCTGCTTACGCCCGACGCCGGCAGCGTCCGCTTCGACGGCCGCGACGTCGGCGCCTTCGGCGGCGACGAGGCCGACGACTACCGCCGCCTCGACGTCGGCTTCGTCTTCCAGGAGATCGAGCTGTGGCGAGGCGTCTCCGCGCAGGAGAACGCCGCGCTGAAGCTCGTCGCCGACCCGGTGCCGTGGAAGCAGGCGCGCAAGCAGGCGGCCCGCTGGCTCGAGCGGGTCGGCCTCGGCCACAAGCTCGACGAGGTCCCCGAGCACCTCTCCGGCGGCGAGCGGCAGCGGGTCGCGATCGCGACCGCGCTGGCGAACGAGCCGCGGCTGATCCTCGCCGACGAGCCGACCGGCAGCCTCGACAGCAGACGCGGTCGCGACGTGCTCGAGCTGCTGCGCGCGATCGCCCGCGAGCGCGGCGCGGCCGTCCTGCTGGTCACCCACGACCCGCAGGCGGCCGAGATCGCCGACCGCGTCCACACGCTCCGCGACGGCATGCTGCTGTCCGAGGCCCCGGAACCGCCCCTCCCCGCCCGGCGGGCGCTCGACGCCGCCTCCTGATGCGCCTCGGCACGCTCCCCCGCGGCGCCGGCCGCCTCGTCCAGTTCTACCTCCGCCGGCTGCGCCGCCAGTGGCCGCAGGAGCTGCTCGCGGGCGCCGGCATCGCGATCGGCGTCGCGCTCGTCTTCGCGGTGCTCGTCTCCAACAGCAGCATCACCGGCTCGGCGCGCGAGGTCGTCGAGGGGATCACCGGCAACGCCAGCATCCAGCTCGCCGCCCGCGGCGGCAGCGGCTTCGACCAAGCGACGGTCGAGCGGGTCCGCGCGCTGCCCGGCGTCAGAGAGGCGGCGCCGCTGCTGGAGCAGCGCGCGACCGTCGCGCACGGCGGCCGGCGCGCGGCGGTCCAGCTGATCGGCGTCGACGACCGCCTCCCCCGCTTCGGCGGCGTCGCCGCCCGCAACTACCAGCTCGGCGGGCTCGTCCTGCAGCCGGGCCTGATCCTGCCGCGGCGGATCGCCGACGAGCTGGCGATCCCGGCCGCGGCCGACGGGACGCCGCTGCCGCGGATCGCGGTCGACGTGCGCGGCCGGCGGACGGCGACGATCGCGACGGCGGTCGTCGGGCCGGCGATGATCGGCCCGCTCGCCGACTCGATCCTCGTCGTCGCCTCCCTCCCCTACGCCCAGCGCCTGACGGGGCTGGAGGGCCGCGTCACGCGCGTGCTGGTCGAGCCGCTGCCGGGCCGCGAGCAGCAGGTCCGCGCCGGCCTGGAGGCGGTCGCCGACGGCCGCCTCTACGTCGGCGGCGTCGACGACGAGACGCGGCTGCTCGAGCAGGCGACGGGGCCGATCGACCAGGCGACCGGCCTGTTCGCCGCGATCGGCGCCTTCGTCGGGCTGCTGTTCGCCTTCAACGCGATGCTGCTGACCGTGCCGGAGCGGCGCCGCTTCGTCGCCACCCTGCGCAAGCTCGGCTACCGCCGTGCGCGGATCGTCCAGATCCTTGGCTTCCAGGCGGTCGCGCTCGGCGCCGTCGCCTCGCTCGCCGGGCTCGCCGGCGGCTATCTGCTCGCTCGCACGGTGCTGAGCGACACGCCCAGCTACCTGACCTTCGCCTTCCCGATCGGCATCCGCACGATCGTGCCGGCCGGCGTCGTCGCCGCCGCCTTCGCCGGCGGCGTCGTCGCCACCTGCCTCGCGGCCGCGCAGCCGCTCGCCGACCTGCGCCGCGGCCGGCCGATCGACGTCGCCGCCTCCGAGCGCGGCGAGCAGGGGCAGGCGCTCGGCCCGCGCGCGCAGCGCACGCTCGCGTTCGTCGCCGCCGCGCTCGTCGCGGTCGGGACGCTGCTCGCGCTGCTCGTTCCCGGGCTGACGCTCATCGGCGCCGGGGCGCTCGCGGCCGCGACCGTGCTCGCGGTGCCGGCCGCGCTCGCGCTCGCGCTGCGGCTCGGCGACGTCGCCGCCCGCCGCATGCAGCGCGACGGACCGGGCGGGCGCGGGAACATGCTGCTGGTCGCCGTCCGCGAGCTGCGCGCGACCACGATCCGCTCGCTCGCGCTGGCGGCGACCGGTGCCGTCGCGATCTTCGGCAGCGTCGCGATCGAAGGCGCCCACAGCAACCTCGTCACCGGCCTCGACCGCAACTTCGCCGACTACCTCGACGGCGCCGACCTGTGGGTCACGACCGGCGGCGACGAGAACAGCCTCACGACGCAGGCGTTCGACGGCGGCGCCGCGCTGCGGCGGGCGCGGGCGGTGCCGGGCGTCGCCGCCGTGCGCCCCTACCACGGCGGGATGCTCGACCTCGACGACCGCCGCGCGTGGGTGATCGGCCGCCCCGCCGAGGACCGCTCGCTGATCCCGCGCAGCCAGCTGCTGGAGGGCGACCTCGAGCGCGCGAACGGGCAGCTGCGCGCCGGCGGCGCGGTCGCGCTGTCGAAGGCGATCGCGGACAGCCTTGGCGCCGGCCTCGGCGACGCCGTGGCGCTGCCGACGCCGTCGGGGCCGAGACGGTTCCGCGTCGCGGCGATCGTGACGAACCTTGGCTGGGGGCCGGGCGCGATCGTGATGCGCGCCGCCGACTACCGCCGCGCCTGGCGCAGCGACGACCCGACCGCGTTCGAGGTCGACCTGAGAACCGGCGCCGACGTCGCGACGACGAGAGGGGCGCTGGAGCGGGCGCTGGCGCAGCCGGCGCTGCGGGTCCAGACGACGGCCGAGCGCGAGGCGCAGTTCCAGGCGCTGGCGCGGCAGGGGCTGGAGCGGCTGACCGACATCTCGACGCTCGCGCTGATCGCCGCCGCGCTCGCGATGGCCGCCGCGATGGGCGCGGGGATCTTCCAGCGCCGCGTCACCTTCAGCCGCCGCCGGATCCAGGGCTACCGGCCGGCGAAGCTGCGCCGGATCCTGCTCTACGAGGCGACCCTGATCCTTGGCACCGGCTGCCTCGCCGGCGCGCTGCTGGGCGCCTACGGCCACCTGCTCGCCAACCGCTTCCTGCAGGACACGACCGGCTACCCGGCGCCGTTCGCGCTCGCGCTGCCGCAGACGGTCGCGACCTGCCTGCTGGTGCTGCTGGTCGCGCTCGCGCTGACCTCGGTCCCGGGCTGGCTCGTCTCCCGCACGCCGCCCCAGGTCGGGCTCGAGACGGGGACGTGACGGCGGCGGCTCCGCTCAGCGCTTGGTCGTCATGACCGGCGTGCCGGGCGGGACGTTGCGCGCCATCCAGTTGACCGGACGGTTGTCGATGCGGATGCAGCCGTGCGAGCGGGCGCTGCCGAGCGGGTCCTTGAAGCTGTCGCCGGCGCGGCCGTGGATCGCGACCCGTCCCGGCCCGCCGCCGTAGCTGAACAGCACGTTGGAGAGGCTCGTCAGCGACAGCGCCCATGGGCCGAGGAAGGCGCGCGGGTTCGGCTGGCGGTTGCGCTCGTAGATCGCCGCGAGGCCCAGCGGCGTCGGCGTCCGCTGTCTCCCGACGACGGCGCGCGTGCGCAGCACCCGCCGGCCGTTGCGGAAGACCGTGACGGTGCGGGAGCGGACACCGATCTCGACCCAGTAGGGCGAGTAGCCGATCGTCACGTGGTCGCGCGGTATCCAGCCGGTCGTGCCGTTGGGCCGCACCGGCAGCAGCACCTTGACCCACTCGACGCCGTCGCGGACGGCGGCGTCGAGCACGAGCAGGATCTGCGACTGCCCCGACCACGCGGTCGCGGTGCCGACGCGCCGGCCCTTGCGAGGCTTGTCGAGCGCCGCGCGGGCGAAGGCCGGCGCGACGATCCGCGCGACCGTCGCCCCTCGCGCCCGCGACGGCGGCGAGACGCGCAGCGGCGGCTCCTCATCGACGGCCTCGCCCTCGTCGTCCGCCTCCGTGTCCTCGCCGTCGTCGACCGACGCGGCGGCCGCGAGCGGCGGCGTGATCGGCTCGCGCGGCGTCGGCGGCGCGGCAGCGGCGACGGCCGCCGCCGGCGCGGCGGCGACCGCGGCCGCGGCGACGGCGAAGATCGTCAACAGCAGGGAGATCGTCCGTGACCTCATCGCGCGAAACGTTACCGGTCGCTCCGGCTCGCAGCCCGCCGGTCGCCGGCGATCACCGCGGTGAATTGACGCGCCGCTTCGCCGCCGCGAGCGCGAGGATCGGCCGCAGCACGAGCGGGTTCAGCGCCGCGACGACCTGCCGGGCCGCGGGTCGCGCATAGGCGCCGTGCGCGCCGGCGGCGGACAGGTAGAAGCCGGCGACGCCGATCGCGATCACGCGATGGCGGCGGCGGTGGCGGAGCCCGGCCGTCGCGGCGACGCCGTCGGCCGCAATCGCCGCGAGCCGCTCGGCGGCGGTGCCGGCGGAGTCGTAGTAGCCGACGTAGCTGTGCGCGCCGGTGCGGCGGTCGGCGTCGTAGTCGATCAGGCTGTCGAGCAGCGTCGCGAGCGCGCAGATCGACGGGAAGTAGGCGGCGTCGAGCCGGCGCGCCTCCGCCGTCGTCACGCGCGGGTCGGCGGCGGCCGCGAACAGCGCGTGGACCGACAGCGAGGCGGCGGCCCCGGCGGTCAGCTCCCACCACGCGTAGCCGCGGTCGTCGGGGAGGAGCGTCGCCGCCCATTCGCGCAGCTGGCCCGGGCCGCGCGAGGCGACCGCGTGCGTGCGCGACTGGGCGCCGCCGCAGCGCGCCGCGGCCGCCACCGCCAGCGGCCGCACGACGTCGGCGCTGGGGAGCCGCGCGAGCGCGGCGCGACAGGCGGCGGCGAGGTCGTCGAGGTAGCCGCCGTCGCCCTCACCGGCGCCGACGGGATGGGCCGCGTAGTAGGGCTCGGGCGCGAGCGCCGGGTCGAGCGCGACCTGCAGCGCCCGGAACAGCTGCAGCCCGTTGGCGAGCTGGTCGTCGGCCGGCTCCTCGGAGACCGCGTCGAGGTAGTCGAACATCACCGCGAAGGCGACGGCCAGCTCGACGAGCGGCGCGACGTGCCGGCGCGGCGCGGTGACCGCGAAGACGGCCGCCGCGTGCGCGTGCAACTGCTCGTCGCGCAGCTTCTCGACCGCCGTCGCTCGCAACGCGGGGTCGGCGATCCGCTCGGCCCGTGCATGCCAGCGGCGCAGCTGGCGGCGCACCCGCCACGAGATCGACAGGTAGTACCGGCCGACGACGGCGACCATCGCGCCCGCGTCGCGCACGTCTCTCATGAACGCAGAAGTTTGCATACGCCCATGTTCGCGTCGCGCTCACCTCCGCGGGGGGAATGATCCCCGCTGGACCGTGGATCGGCCTGCAGGAGCGGGCATGTGCGGCGCGCCGGAGTTCAGGGCGCGGGGCGGGCGGGCGCGGGCGCGCGATACGGGCGCACGGGCGCGGGCGCGCGGGGCGGTCCCGGGCGCGCGGGGGCCGGGCGTGCCCTGCGCCGCTATCCGCTCGCGCGCGGCAGCCTGATGCGCACCGGGCCGTGGTCGGTCAGGCCGATCGTCAGGACGCTGTCGTCGGGGAAGACGGCCTCGACCTGCGCGAGCAGGCCGTCGTCGGCGTCGACCCACCAGGTCGTGTTGCCGTCGGCGCCGTAGCGGTAGACGTCGACCGCTCTGTCGTCGAGCGTCTCGTGGCGCAGGAGCCGGGCGTCCTGGTCCTTGATGTTGGTCGTGTTGTCGATCGTCTCCGCCGACAGCAGGTTGATGAAGCGGATCGCCGCGTGGACCGGGTCGCCGTCGGGGTCGGGCGCCTGCGCGACGTAGCTGCGGGATCCCGGCTCCGCCTGCGCGCGGACCGATTCGCGCGTCCACGCGTAGCGGCGCTCCTGGCCCTGCGGGTCGCGCAGCGTCATCTCGCCGCGACCGTCTCTGAAGTCGACGCGCCCCTCGACGACGACGGTCGCGCCGTGGACGGGGATCGAGCCGGCGATCGTCGCGCCGCCCCGCTGCCAGTTCTGCTGGAGCACGCGCGCGAGCACGAGCGCCTGCTCGTCGGTCACCGGTCTGCCGGAGGCCGCCAAGGTGGCCGTCGTCGCGACGCCCTCCCCCGTGCGAGCCCCGTCACCGTCGCCGGAGGAGCCGCCGCAGCCGGCGGCGAGGAGCGCGCAGCAGATGAGCGCCGCGAGCGCGGCGGGGGCACGTCGCGCCGCGACGCTCATCTGCCGGCCTCCGGGCGCCCGACCGCCGGCGCGGCCGGCGCGGTGCGGGCTCTCGGCATGTTCGGCTGCGCCGGCGGCGCCGGCACGGTGCGGTAGTCGACCTGCGGCGGCACCGCGATCCGCGGCAGCCTGCCGACGCCGATCGCCTCCGCCTCGCCGCAGCGCGTCGCCCGTTCGAGGCCCGCCGGCGAGCTGGTGCGCGGCCGGTTGCCGGAGAAGCAGTTGCCGCCGGTCGTCCCGTTCGTCTGCAGCGCCAGGTCGAGGCGGTTGCCGGCGAGGCGGTTGTCCTCGATCCGGTTGCCCTCCGCGGTGTACGTGTCGCTGTCAAGCACGACGATCCCGACGGCCCGATGGCCGCGGACGCGGTTGCCGCGCACGACGTTCTCGCGCCCGCCGTTGATCACGATGCCGGCGCCGAAGCCCTGCGAGCCGCGCGGCGCGCCCTTGTCCTGGTTGTCGAACACGTCGTTGTCCTCGATCGTCATCTCCACCTGCGGCGCGGCGCGCTCCTTCGTCAGCGAGTTGACCTGGATGCCGACGCGGTTGCGGCGCGTGAGGTTGTCGCGCACGACGACGTCGCCGCCGGCGTTGGTGAACTCCAGGCCGACGTGGTTGAGCTCGGTGACGCTGTCGGTCACGAGCGCGTTGCACGGCTTGCAGCGGCCGAGGTAGATGCCGCTGTCGGGATGGCCGGAGGCGTAGACGTGGTCGAAGCGCCCGTGCTGGACCCCGAAGGCGTAGACGCCGTAGAGCCCGTTGTCGTAGGCGGTCAGGTACGACCCGCGCCACCCCTGCGTGTAGCGGCCCTCGGCGGCGTAGGCGCCGTCGGTGAACCAGACGACGCCGTTGACCTGGTAGTTGCGGACGGTCAGGTTCTCGACCGCGACGCCGCCGGCGGAGACCTTGATCCCGTCGGCCAGCTCGTGTCTGCCGTCGAGGATCACCTTGTTGCGGTCGGCGCCGCGGATCACCACGTCGGGATGCTCCTCGTCGACCTCGACCGCCTCGTGGTAGACGCCGGGCGCGATCAGCACGAGGTCGCCGGGCCGGCTCGCGTCGACGGCCGCCTGGATCGTCGCGTAGCTCGACGGGACGTTGAGGACGCGGCCGCTCGCCGCGGTCGCGCGCTCGGTCGCCGGCGGCGGCGCCGCGGCGGTCGGGGCGGCGGTCGTGCCGGCGTCGTCGCCGTCGCCGCTTCCGCATCCGGCGACGACGAGGGCGGCGATCAGCGCGATCAACGGGCCGATTCGGGTCAACTCAGGAGCTCCTCTCCGATGTGCTCGCCCCGTCCGGGCGCCGGCGGGACCGCGTAGATGCCGCCGGCGGTGTGGACGAGGTAGCGGTGCAGCTCGTCGTCGCGCAGCATCCGCGCGAGCATCGGCGCGACCTGGCGGGCCGGGTCGGCCGCGAAGCAGACGAACGCCATGCCGGCGTCCTGCTCGCCGTCCGCGGTCGCGCCGTCGTCGTAGTTGTAGGCGCGGCGCAGGATCCGCGCGCCGTCGTTGGCGTCGGGATGGGCGAGCCGGACGTGCGAGCGCGGCGGCGCCGCGGCGAGCGCCAGCGGCGTCGTCTCCCCGCCTCCGGTCAGCGGCCCGCCGCTCGCCTTGCGGCGGCCGATCGCCCGCTCCTGGACGTCGAGCGGGCTGCGGTCCCACGCCTGCATCCGCATCCGCACGCGGCGGTAGACGAGGTAGGTGCCGCCGGCGAGCGGCCCGCCGGCCGGCAGCCACACGTGCCGCACAAGCGCGGCGGCGTCGTCGGGCGCCGGGTTGACGGTCCCGTCCTTGAAGCCGAAGAGGTTGCGCGGCGTGCCGCCGGCGGCTGGCCGCGAGAGGAAGCCGTGCTGGGTCCACCGGCGCCGGGCGATCCCGAGCGCGGCGTTCGTCAGCTGGTGGACGGCGTGGAAGACGACCTGGCGGTCCTCCCCGCGCACCTGCAGCAGCAGGTCGCCGCCGCCGCGAGCCCGGTCGAGCGCCGCCTCGCCCGGCAGCGGCGTCGCGAGCCCGGCCGGGCGGCGCTGGGCGAAGCCGTAGCGATCGTCGAACAGCGAGGCGCCGAAGCCGACGGTGATCGTGAGGCCGGCGCCGTCGAGGCCGGCCCGCTCGCCGGTGTCGTGCCCGGTCGACGCCGCGCCGACGCCGGCGTCGGCCGCGCCGTCGCGCGCGCCCCCGCACAGCGCGACGATCAGCGCCGTCCAGTCGCGCAGCAGCCGCGGGACGTCGGCGCGGTCGGGCGTGTGGAGGTCGAAGGCGGCGAGCGTCAGGTGGGCCTGCGGCGGCGTCGCGATCCCCGCCTGCCGCGCGCCGTCGAACGGTCGCGCCGGCGGCCGCGCCTCCGACCGCGCGCCGCCGGCGAAGTGGATCGCCCCGCCGCCCGCGAGCGCGCCGACGGCGACGCCCGCCAGCGCCTCGCGCCGACTCACGCGCGGCGCGCGCACGCGCCTTCCTTCGTCCCTGCCGGGGCCATCCGACGCGACGGTACCTGGCCGGACCTCATCTTCCAAAGGACCGCGAAACGGCTGCGACCTTCGAGGGAGGCCCGCCCCTCGCGGCACGCCGGACGGCCGTCGCGCGCCGATGCATGAGCGCGATCAGCTGCGCGCGCGACCGCACGCCGCACTTGACCATCACGCGCGTCATGTGCGCCTTGACCGTCGCCTCCGCGATCCCGAGCGCGGCGGCGATCTCCGCGTTGGTCGCCCCGTCGGCGGAGCGGCGCGCGACCTCCCACTCGCGCACCGTCAGGCCTGCGCGCGGGACGCCGGCCGGAGGCGCCGGCGGGCGGGCATGGGCGCGCAGCAGCAGCGGCTCGGCCGCCGCCTCGACCAGCGGCTGCAGCCCGAGCAGCTCGGCGACCGCGCGCTCCCGCAGGCAGTCGGAGCGGCGTGCTCGCGCGATCCACACGAGCCCGGCGGCCCGTCCGTGCACGCGCACGACGAGGACGAGCGGCGCCGACCACCCCGCGCCGGCGGCGAGGCCGTCGATCCGGTCGGCACGGGGATGGACGGCCTCCGCCGTCGCCACGTCCCACGTCTGCGGCTGGCGCGCGAGATCGCGGACGAACTCCGGCGCGAACAGCGCCGCGTGGAGCATGCGCGCACGCTCGCCGGCCGGTCCGCCGGCGGAGGCGTCCGCGAACGCGACCTCGCCGCGCACGACGGCGCCCCGGCCCGAGAGGGCGGCGTAGCCGCCGACGACGCCGTCGATCCGCTCGCGCGACCACCGCAGCAGCGCTTCGAGCAGCCGCTCGGCGGTCGCGGCGTCCTCCTGCGGGGTCTGCCACGGCGGCTGGGCGGCGGGCGCGAGGCGCCGCGTCACGTCCCGCCGCGTCCGCGCACCGAGCTTGAGCAGGATCTTGCGGGTGTGCGACTTCACCGTCTCGATCCCGACGTGCAGCGCACGGGCGATCTCGGCGTTCGTCGCGCCGTCGGCGATCATGCGCGCGACCTCGCGCTCGCGGGCGGTCAGCGCCGCCACGAGCCGGTTCTCGCCGAGGACGTCGCTCGTCGCCTCGACGTAGGCATGCTCGACCAGCGGCTGGAGCGCGTCGAGCACGGCCAGCTGGCGCGGCGTCCAGCCGCGGCTCCGCAGCGACCGCCACAGCGTGATGCCGCCGACCAGCCTGCCCTCGGCGCGCACCAGCAGACGGGCGTCGTTGACGACCCCGATCCGCCGGTAGGCGGCGGCGAGCTCGGGCCGGCGCGCGACGGCGAGCGGGAGCCCGCCGACGTCGTCGAGGGTCGCGGTTCCCCGGCCGCTCGCGGACAGCGCCGCCGGGGCGAGCGGGTCGAGATCGCGCAGCGCATGCTTCCAGCGGGCGACCGCCGCCACCGCGGTCGGCGGTGAGACCGGCATCCAGACGATCGAACGCCGCAGCTCGCCGGCCGCGCCGGTGGTGAAGAAGGTCGCCGCCTCGGGGCCCAGCTGCCGCGCGACCGCGTCGAGCGCGACGGCGGCCGCCGCGCCGGAGGGGCTCTCGAGCCGGGCGTCGGCCGCATGCACGACATGCGGCAGCCCGCTGCCCGTCCCCTCCGGGCCTCCGCCCGACCGCGCCGCGGCGCCGCCGGGCGCGCCCCCATCCGCCATGCGCGTCCCGTCCCTTCGTCTTGTCGAGCGCGCTGCCCGTGACGGATGCGGATTCCCTGCCGACGCCGCCACGGAAGGGCCCTCCCGCTGTCGCGGGACGGTACCGGACACGACAGTCGGACAGCGACTCCGATTCACGTTTTCACCTGGGTGAATTCGCGCCCGGCGCGGCGCCCTCGACGGCGGTGGGCCGGTCGGCGATCTCGCCGCGCACCGGGTCGAGCAGGCCGCGGGCGCGCGCGACCGCGACCGCCTCCGCGCGCGAGCCGACGCCGAGCCGGCGGTAGATGCGCCGCAGGTGCGTTCCGACCGTGTCGGAGGAGAGGTAGAGGGCGGCGGCGATCTGGCGGCGACTCAGCTCGCTGGGCAGCAGCGCGAGCACCCGCCGCTCGGCTCTCGTCGGGCTGGTCCCGAGCAGCTCGTCGCCGTCGCGCGCCAGCGCCGCCTCTACGGCCGCGAGCCGCGGCTCGACGATGCCGGCGTCGAGGTGGTCGTCGACGATCGCGCGGGCGGCGGCGGCGCTCTCGCGCGCGGCGCAGCGCTCCCCGCGGTCGAGCTCCAGCTCGGCGCGCAGCAGCAGCGTCAGGGCGTCGTGGAGCGAGCCGGGGACCCGGCGCGTCAGCCGCGCGGCCCGTGCGAGCTCGCGCTCGGCGTCGGCGCGCAGGCCCGCGGCGCGCGCGACGGCGGCGACCGCCTGGTGGACGTAGGCGTGGTCGAGCGCCGGCGCCTCGCCGCGGACGTGGGCGAGCGCCGCGCCGGCGTGGGCGAGCGCCCGCTCCTCCCTGCGGTCGTCGACGGCGACGAGTGCGAGCGTCGCCAGCGCCCACCCCCGGTGGCGGCCGGCCGTCGCGTCGAGATGGGCCTCCAGCAGCGACCGCGCCGCGCCGCTCTCACCGGCGAACCAGAGCGCCATGCCGAGGTTCGCCGCGATCGCCGCGCGCGCGGGCAGCGGCTGTTCGCGGACGCGCGCGAACAGCGCTCGCCCGCGCTGCACCGACTCGGCGACGCGGCCGAAGAACGGCAGCGTGAGGCAGCGCTCGACCAGCGCCTCGACGCCGGGCGCGTCTGAGCGGTCGCGCAGCGCGCGGAAGCCGGCGTCCAGCTCCGCCGGCGAGAGGGCGCCGTCGAGGCCGCCGGCGAGCAGCCCGAGCGCCCGGCAGTAGGGGCCGAACTCGCCCCGCTCCGGCGGGATCGCGTCGATCAGCCGCCGCACCGTCGCGTAGCGGCGCGCGCGCATGAGCGTCTCGCCGTGGCGGTGGACGAGGGCCGCGGCGGCACGGCCGTCGCCGGCGGCGCCGGCATGGGCGATCGCCTCCTCGACGCGGCCGCTCGCATCCAGCCAGCGCGACGCGCGCAGGTGCAGCGCGCCGACGAGCTGCGGCTCCCGCGCGTGCAGCTCCCGCCGCAGCAGCTGCGCGAGCAGCCGGTCGCAGCGGAGCGACCCGCCGGCGCCGTCGTGGTCGGCGTCGGGCTCGGGGTTGCTCGCGACCAGGTTGGAGCGGCGCGCACGCTCGAGCAGCTCGCCCGCGGCGGGGGCGTCGAGCACGGCGGCGCAGAGCGACGCGTCGAGCCGCGCGAGGATCGAGGTGCGACGCAGGAAGGTGCGCAGCTCCGGGTCGAGCTGGTCGAGCAGCTCCTCGCCGAGATACGCGTCGACGTCGGCGCGGGAGCGCGCGAGCGCCTGCCGGAAGCGCGCGTCGTCGGGCTCTGGCGGCAGCGAGTCGGCGACCAGCGCCAGGCCGGCCGGCCAGCCGCCGACGCGCTCCTCGACGGCCGCGAGCTGCTCGCGGCTCAGCGCGAGCCTGAGCGCGCCGTTCAGCAGCCGCTCGCTCTCCGCCGGCCGGAAGGCGAGCGTCCGCGGCCCGACCTCGGTCACCGTCCCCGCCGCCCGCCGCCGCGCAAGCCGCAGCGGCGGCGCCGACCGCGTCGCGACGACGACGCGCGCGCCGGGCGGGAGCGCGTCGATCAGCGCCTCCAGGAGGCGATGGCAGGCCGGCGCGCGCACGTGCTGCAGGTCGTCGAGGACGAGCGCGAAGCCGTCGGCCGACGCGGCCGCCTCCAGCCCGTCGAGCAGACGCGGCAGCACCTCCTCGAACGGGTCGGCGTCGTCGCGCAGCGCGCGCTGCGCCTCGACCGCCGCCTCCGTCTCGACCGTGCCGAGCGCCGCCGCGAGGTGCGCGAGCAGCCGTCGCGGGTCGTCGTCGCCGGCGTCGAGCGACAGCCACGCCGTCGGCTGGTCCGCCGACTCGACCCACTGCGCGAGCGCGGTCGTCTTCCCGCAGCCGGCCGGCGCGCAGACGACCGTCAACGGCCGGCCGCCGCCGGCGTCCAGCGATCTCGTCACGCGGCGCCGCGCGATCGTCCGGCGGTGCGGGCGCGGCACCCGCAGCTTGGCCTGGGTGAGGAGCGGGAAGGTCATCTCGCGGGCACGTCGCGGGTTCGGTACCCCGCGCCCCCCTCCGAGCGGCGAGCCGTGCAGCATCGCCCGTCGAAACCCTGGTCAATGCTGTGCGACCGGGATTCGGCTGCGACCTCCGAGGGGCGACCTTCGGGTGATTGTCGTCCCGACCCGTTGCGCTCGTCGTCGTTGTGCCGATACCTGATCCGCATCGACAGTCCCTGACCAGAGGGAGACCAAGGGTGCAGTCAGGCACGATCACGCGGCACGCCTGCGATGGCGGCCGCCGGCAACGGAAGGGGGCCCATGCGCCCATCGACGGATAGGCGACGGACCGCCCGCTCGCGGATGCGCGACGGCGCCGATGCCGTGCTGCGCGCACGGCGGCGCACGCTCGTGCCCCTGGCCGCCGCGGCGGCCGTGCTGGTGCTGCCGGGCGTCGCCGGGGCGGCGACGGTCAGCGGCACGGCGTTCGAGGACTTCAACGACAACGGCGTGCGCGACAGCGCACCGGTCTTCGACGCCGGTGTCGGCGGGATCGCCGTCACCGCCTACGGCCCCGGCGGCGCCGTGCTGGCCAGCAGCACGACGGCCGCCGACGGCAGCTACAGCCTCAACGTCCCCGATCCGGCCGCGCGCGTCCGGCTCGAGTTCACCGGCCTGCCGGCCGGCTATCAGCCGGCGCGCCATGGCGCGAGATCGGGCACGACCGTCCAGTTCGTCGACCTCTCCGGCGGCGACGCGACCGGGATCGACGTCGGCGTGCTGCAGCCGGCCAACTTCTGCCAGGACAATCCGCAGCTGGCGGTCGCCTGCATGCAGTTCGGCGCGCGCGACGGCGATCACGCCGGCGACACCGCGTTGCGACTGGTCGCCGACGCGACCGCCGACAACGAACCGCCGGTCGGCGGCGGCTCGCAGGGCAGACTGCCCGGCGAGGTCGCGGGCGCGACCTACGCGCAGATCGGCTCGGTCTTCGGCGTCGCCAACGTGCAGGGCAGCGGCTTCGCCTACTCCTCGGCGTACACGAAGCGCCACGCCGACTGGGGCCCGGGCGGCGCCGGCGCGATCTACCGCACCGATGTCGGCCAGGCCAACGCGGGCACCCCGAACGCCACGCTCTTCTTCGACGTCAACTCCCTCCCGAGCAGACCGGCCGGGAGCGCGACGCGCGGGACGAACGGCTGGGTCCGCGACAGCGACTCCTTCGACGCGGTCGGCACCACCGGCCTCGGCAACCTCGTCGCCAACGGCGACGGCTCGGCGCTCTTCACGGTCGGCCTCGGCAGCCGCGAGCTGATCCAGGTCCCGATCCCGGCCGACGGCTCCACGCCGACGGGCGCGAGAACGTTCGCGATCCCGAGCCCGTGCGCGGTGCCCGGCGACGCTCGCCCGATGGGCCTCGGCTTCGACAAGCCCGGCAACGTCCTCTACGTCGGCGGCGTCTGCTCGGAGGCGAGCAGAGGCGATCCGGCGCCGAGAGCGGCGAGCGCCGACCTGTCGATCTACGTCTACGCGTTCGATCCGGCGACCGGGACGTTCAGCTCCGCGCCGGTCCTCGACGTGCCGCTGCCGGCCGACCGGCTCTGCACCTGGCGCTCGGCCGCGAGACCGTTCCCCGACCCCGCGTGCGGCGTCGCGAGCGCGACCTGGCATCCGTGGACGAGAACGTTCACGGCGACGCCGAGCTACGCCCAGCCGATGCTCTCCGACATCGCCATCGTCGGCGACGATCTCGTGCTCGGCTTCCGCGACCGCTGGCCCGATCAGATCGGGGCGAACTCACTGTCGCCTGACGGCAGCACGGCCGAGAACGGCGTCCAGTCCGGCTACGCGCTGCGCGCCTGCGCCAGCGGCGGCGGCTTCGCGCTGGAGAGCAACGGCGTCTGCGGCGACGTGACCGCCGGCGGCTGGCGCGGCATCGCCGACGTCGGCCCCGGCGACGGCCTCTTCTACTGGGACCAGGACTACAACCACAACCCGGTCGTGCCGCCGCAGGGCGCGCACGACTACACCGGCGTCGGCGGCCTGCTCCAGATCCCGGGCGCGGTCTCGCTGCGCCAGACGGCACAGGACGCGGCGAACGTCTGCCCGGCGGGCATGGCGACCAACACCTGCCCGACGGCCGAGGGCCCGAACTCGTCCGCCGGCGTGCTGTACCTCAGCAACAGCGACGGCTCGCGCGACAAGGGCTACAACCTCTACACCCAGGACGGCACCAGCCCAGCGACTGCGACCTTCGGCAAGTCCAACGGCCTCGGCGACCTCGAGGCGCTCTGCGACGCGGCACCGATCGAGATCGGCAACTACGTCTGGTTCGACGCCAATCGCGACGGCGTGCAGGATCCCGACGAGACGCCCGTCGCCGACGTCGTGGTCGAGCTGCTGGACGCTGCCGGCAACGTGATCGCGACGACGAGAACCGACGCCAGCGGCCAGTACTGGTTCGACGAGTCCAACGTGCCGGGCGCGATCCAGCCGCACACCGACTACACGGTGCGGATCCCGCTCGACCAGCCGGCGCTCGAGGGCTGGACGCCGACCGCCGACCACACCAGCGACGCGCTGCGCGACTCCAACGGCGTCGTGTCGGGCCGCTACGTGATCGACCCGCTCAGAACGGGCGCGGCCGGCCACAACGACCACACGCACGACTTCGGCTTCTTCTGGTTCAACGTCTCGATCAGAAAGGCCGTCTCGTCGCCGACCGCGAAGATCGGCGACACGATCACGTACACGCTGACAGCCAGAAACGACGGGCCGTCGTGGGCGACCGACGTGGTCGTCACCGACACCCTGCCCAGACAGCTCGAGCTGACGGGCGCGACGACCAGCCAGGGCACCTGCACGACGGCCGGCAACGCGCTCCGCTGCGAGCTCGGCACGCTGCGGCCGGGTCAGGTCGAGACGGTCACCGTGACCGCGGTCGTGCACAGATCGGGCACGATCGTCAACACCGCGGTGATCAGATCGCCGGGTGACAGAGACCCGAGCGACAACGAGGATCCCGAGGAGGTCAGAGTCCCTGAGCCCGACCTCTCGATCGTGAAGAGAGCGTCGGCCGCGACGGTCCAGCTCGGCCAGACGTTCACGTACACGCTGACGGCGAGAAACAACGGCCCGGGCGTGGCGAGAGACGTCGTCGTGCGAGACCGAGTGCCCGCGCAGCTGGCGGTCGTCTCGACGAGAACGCCGGTCGGCACGTGCGCGACCAGCCGCGCGACGGTCAGATGCGAGCTGGGCGCACTGGCCGAGGGTCAGGCGGTCCCGGTCACGATCACCGTCCGCGCGGTCAGAACGGGCAGAACGGTGAACGTCGGCATCGTCGAGGTGCCGCCGACGCCGGAGGAGCCCAACCCGCCGAGAGACCCGAACCCGAGAAACGACAGAGACGCGGCGAGAGTCGTCGTCAGAAGAGTCACGCTCGGGCTCACCAAGACGGTCAACCGCAGAGTGTTGCGGGCCGGCCAGCGCGCGACCTTCACGATCAAGGTCCGCAACCCGAGCCGCAGAGCGACGCTGCGCAACGTGCGCACGTGCGATCGCCTGCCGGCCGGGCTGGCGTTCGTGAAGGCGACGCCGAAGGCGAAGCTCAGCAAGGGCCGCTACTGCTGGACGGCCAAGACACTCAAGCCGCGCCAGAGCAAGGCGTACCGCATCACCGTGCGGGCGCTCAACGGCTCGGGCGGCAAGCGCGTCAACCGCGCCACGGCGACCGCCCGTGACGCGAACACCAGACGGGCCAAGCGCGCCGTCCGCGTCATCGGCGGCGCCGTCAGCCCGGCAGGAGGCGTCACCGGGTAGCGCCGCCGACCCGAGGACGATCGCAGCATCGAACCGGCCGGGCTCGCGAGAGCCCGGCCGGTTTGCGTTCCGGGGCCGTCGCGCCGTCCTCGTCGGCTCGTTCGCGGCGGGGGCGCCGCCTGCGCCCCGCGCGCCGCCCGCCGTCGCGGACGCCGGGCGCGCCGCGGCGCGGGTACGCTGCGACGCCGTGGAACCGACCGCCGACCTCGACGCGCCGCCGCTGATCCCCGAGCACGGCCGGCTGCGGACGCGTCTCGCCGTCGCCGGCGCCGACCTGGCGCTGCGGGCGACGCTGCTCCTCAGCCCGCGGCCGGGAGCGCTGCTCGTGCGGCGCGTCTTCGCCGCAGGCGGCGCGCGGACGGCGGCGGCGCTCGCGCGGCACGCGCCGGACGGGGTCGAGACGGTGCGCGACGAGCGCTACGGCGACGGGCCCGACGCGGTGCTCGACCTCCACCGCCCCGCCGGCGCGGAGGGGCCGCTGCCGACGGTCGTCTGGATCCACGGCGGCGGCTGGGTCGGCGGCTCCAAGGCGGAGCTGGCCGGCTGGTGCGCGCTGCTGGCGAGCCGCGGCTGCGCCGTCGCCGCGCCGCGCTACTCGCTCGCCCCCGAGGCGCGCTACCCGACCCCGCTGCGGCAGACGATGGAGGCGCTCGCCCACCTGCGCCGCCACGCCGACCGGCTCGGCCTCGACCCCTCCCGGTTCGCGCTCGCCGGCGACTCGGCCGGCGCCCAGATCGCCGCGCAGGCGGCCGCGCTCGTGACGACGCCCGGCTACGCGGAGGCGGTCGGCGTCGCGCCGACGATCGCGCCCGAGGATTTGCGCGCCGTCGTGCTCGCCTGCGGCCCCTACGACCTCGCCGCGCTCGACGCCGGCGGCGGGGGCGGCGCGAGCGCCAGCGGCGGCGGTGGTGGACACGGCGCGAGCGGCGACGGCGCGAGCCGCGACGGCGGGAGCGCGCACGCCGTCAGCGGCGGCGGGCTGGCCGACGGGGCGACCGCGCGTCGGCTCGTGCGCGCGGTGCTGTGGGCCTACTTCGGCGACCGCCGTTACGCCGAGAGCCGGCGCTTCGCGGCCGCGTCGGTCGCCGACCACGTCACGGCCGCGTTCCCGCCGGCGCTGCTGACGGTCGGCAACGCCGACCCGCTGCGCCCCCACTCCGAGCTGCTCGCCGCGCGGCTGCGCGACGCCGGCGCGGAGGTCGAGACGCTCTTCTTCCCCGCCGACCGCACGCCCCCGCTCGGCCACGAGTACCAGTTCGACCTCGACGGCGCGGCGGGCCGGGAGTTCCTCGCCCGCCTCACGGCCTTCCTCGACCACCGCCTCGCGCCGGCGGCGCGCTCCGACGCCGGCTGACGGCGTCGTCGCGACCTGGCGCCCGGCGCTCGACTCCGCGCTGCCGCGCTGCGAGCACGTCCGCGAAGAACCGGCGCACGGGGTCGAGGATCGCGAAGCCGTCGTGGCCGACGCCCGGCACGACGTCGCGGCGGACCCGCACGCCGTGGCGCTCGAGGCTGGCGCCGAGCGCCGCGATGCGGTCGAGGCGGGTCCTGCCGGCGCGCTCGGAGCCGGGCATCCACAGCCCGTCGCCGGGGCGCAGCGTGATCTCCCACGTCTCGGTGTCCTCGGCGCCGATCACCGTCTGCACCGGCACCTCGCGGATGCGCGCCAAGTCGACCCGCTTGCCGAACTGCGCGTCGACGTCGCGCACGCCCACCCACCAGTCGAGCTCCGGGTCGAGCAGCGTCACGACGCCCGGGGCGCCGATCGAAGCGCCGAGCAGCCGCTCGGGGTGCAGGTAGAGGAAGCGGTGGACGAAATGGCCGCCGCCGGAGAAGCCGTGCATCAGGAAGCGGTCGGCGTCGACCCGGTAGAGCGCCGCGATCTCGTCGACCAGCGCCAGGAGCAGCTCGTCGAAGCGGATCCCGCGGTAGTCGAGCCATTTGTAGTTGTTGACCTCGCCAGGCTCCTCGATGCCCGCCGGGAACAGCGGCGCGAGCACGATGCAGCCGTGACGCTCGCCGAACTCGGCGAAGCGGTCGCGATAGCCCTCCGCGCGGCGCTCGGTCCCGTGGACGACGACCGCGAGCGCGTACCGGCGGTCGCTCCTCTCGTAGTCGCTCGGCACGTAGGCGCACCACGCGATGCGCTGGTCGGCACGCGCGGCGAAGACCGACGTGTGGCCGAGCTGGTAGTAGCCTGGCCCGCCCTCGACGGGGTAGACCTGCGGCCGCGGCGGCGCCGCGGCGTCGTCGGCAATCTCGCTCACGGAGCCTCCACCTCCACGTACGGCACGTCGCACGGCGGCCCCCACGCCACCCACATCCGGCGGCGGGCCGGGATCGCGATCACGCTCGCGACCGTCGCGTAGTCGATCTCGTCGTCCTCGCGGAGGTGGCAGACGGCGTCCGGCGCGCCGGTGCGGTCACGCAGGATCTCCGCGACCGCCTCGACCGAGACCTCCGTGGGCGTCAGCGCCTCGAGCCGCTCGCCGATGCGGGCGTAGCGTGCCCGCGAGTTGCGCAGCCAGGCCGTTCCGGCCCGTTCCTGCGCGGCCAGCTCGGGCGCGACGACGTGGTTGGTGTGCCACAGGAACCGTCCCTCCGACTCGACCCGCGCGAGCCCGTCCGGCGTCGTCTCGACCATCGTCGCTCCACCGGGGTCGGCGACGAGCAGGTTGCGCGACGCGGCGCGTCTCGTCGCCGCGACGGCGTCGATCGCGCCGGCACGGTCGCGCTCGGCGAGCGCGACCCGCGACAACAGATAGCGGGGCAGCCCGACCCGCCAGCCGGGCGCGTGGATGAAGTTGGCGAAGACGGCGACGCCGGCCGCGTTGATGCCGCACTGGCCGATCTGCCCGGCCGGCGTCAGCGTCAGCAGCGCCGGCCGTCCCGGCTCGCGCCGCTCCAGCAGCACCATCAGCTCGCGGTAGGCGGGCGGAAGGTCGAGGTTCTGGGCGACGATCAGCTCGCCGTCGGCGCCCCGTGCCGCGAGCGAGCTGCACTCCGGCGTCGGCGCGGCCAGCTCGGCCCGCAGCTGGAGGACCCACGCGAGCTCGCGTGCGATCCCCGCGCCCCGTGCGACGCCGTCGACCTCCTCCGCCAGCTCCGGCCGCTGCGCGGCGACCGCGTCGCGGTAGGCGAGGGCGCGGCGCTCAGCCTCTCCCTGCCCGACGCCCTCGCGCGCCAGCCGTGCGAGCACCGTCTCGACGTGGCGCGCGATCCCGGTCGCCGCCGCCTCGCCGTGGGCGCGCCCGCCGGCCGCGGCCGCCCCGTTCGCGACGATCCGCGGCGGCGCGACGGCCGCGCCGCTCAGCACGGCGCGCACACCGCCGCGCGGTGCCGGTCGAGAGCGACGTCGAGGTAGGGCCGCTCGCAGGGGTTGCCGTCCGCGATCCACAGCTGGCGCGCGGTCAGGTCGATCACCGTCGACGCGAGCGTCCGGCTGCGCGGCTGCGGGCCGTCGTCGCGCAGGTGCCTGCAGATGGAGTCGGGATGGCCGACGTGGTCGCGCAGCGCGCGCATCAGGTCCTCGACGGCGACCGGACCGGTCGCGCCGAGCTGCATCTGCATCCGCGACTCGCGGTAGAACGAGTCGGGCATCAGCGAGCGGTAGGTGTCGACCACGCACGGGGCGTGGAAGTGGTTGGCGTGCACGAGCAGGCCGTTGCAGGGGGCATGCGGGTGTTCCTCCCGAGGGGTCGCCTCGATGTCGACCGGCCCGTCCTGGGCCGAGGCGAGCAGGTAGTTGTTCGAGACCGCGCGCGGGGTGCCGGCGATCGCGGCGACCGCGTCGGCGAGGCTGCGCGCGTGCAGGATCCGGCGTGCGATCACCGCCAGCGGGACGCCGCCCGCGCGCCGATCGCGGTCGGACTCGAGGAAGTTGCCGACCGCGCCGACGCCGGCGGAGTTGCATCCTGCGCGGGCGAGCTGGCCGGCCTCGTGGAGCGAGACGACCTCGAAGCCGTCGGCGTCGACCGAGCGCAGGAGCACCACGACGGACGCCGCCTCGTCGAGCCAGTCCCAGTTCTGGCCGAGCAGCACGTGGCCCTCGGCGGAGCGCTGCGCGAGCACGCCGACGGTCGTGCACTCGTGCGCCGGTGCCGGATAGAGCAGCTCCGTGCGGCAGTTGAGCGCGGCGACCGCCGCCAGCGGCTGGCCGGCGCCCTCGGCGATCCCGCGCAGCTCCTCCAGCGCGTCGCGGTCGTAGGCGCCGATCGTCGGCACGACCGCCTCGGCCCTCCGCAGCGCCTCTCGCCAGCCGAGCCCCGCGAGCGAGCGGAAGCGCTCCTCGTACAGGCGCAGGTTGCGCTCGATCAGCGTCCCCGTCGCCGCGCCGTACTGGCGGCCGCGCTCGCGGGGGTCGCCGACCGCTGTGACGATCGGATAGGCGAAGCGCTCAGCCCCCACCGCCGGCCTCCCCCAGCTCAGCCGCGGCGTGCGCCGCGACCTCGCCGGCCGTCGCGATCCAGATCTCGTGCGCGCGCAGGTGCGCGAGGAAGCCGTCGAGGAAGCGCAGCCGACCAGGGCGCCCGACGATCTGCGGGTGCATCATCGGCACGAGCAGGCCGCCGAGCTCGTGGATGCCGGCGAGCTCCTCGTCCCAGATCTCGCGCACCTCCCCGTTGGTCGCCATCTTCTTCGTCCAATGGGCGGCGCTGAACCACCAGTGCGCCGCGTCGTCGAGCAGGTACGACGTCGGCAGCTCGACGATCTGCGTCCCCGGATGGAGGTACGGATGGACGTCGTCGCTGTGGTTGGAGGAGTGGCGGAACCCGAGCGCGTCGAGCTGCTGGACCAGCTCGACGCCGAAGTCGGCCGACGGCGAGCGGTAGCCGGAGACTGGCCGGCCGCCGATCCGCTCCAGCAGCTCGCGCGTGCGGGCGAGGTCGTCGACGTGCTGGTCGGGCCGCATGCTCGCCGGCGCGGCGTGCGTCCAGCCATGGACCGCCAGCTCGTGGCCGTCGGCCGCGATCGCCTCCACGCGCCCGCGATGGTGCAGCGCGACCTCGCCGACGACGTAGAAGGTCGCGCGCAGCTCGTGCCGCGCGAGCAGCTCGAGCAGCAGCGGGACCCCGCGCCGCGCGCCGTACGCGCCCATCGACAAGACGCACGGGCGCCCGGCGTTGAGCGGGTCGTGCGCGACCCAGACCGACTCAGCGTCGAAGTCGAAGGTCAGCGCGGCCGCGCTGCGCGCGCCGCCTGGCCAGCGCACGGCCGGGTCGCGGTCGTCGTCGGGGCGCATGGAGGCGTACGTCATCTCACGGTGCCCCGAGATGGGCCGCCCACGGCGAGTTGAGGTAGGCGAGCGTTCGCGGCGCGCCGGTGATCCGGTCGCTCTGGAAGAGCGTCGGCGACGGCGTCACTAGCGGGATCCACGGCAGGTCCTCGGCGATCAGCCGCTGCGCCTCCACGCCGATCCGGGCCCGCTCCTCCTCGTCGGCGGTCGCGCGCGCTCTCGCCAGCAGTCTCGTCACCTGGGGGTTGTCGTAGCCGCCGTAGTTGGTGACGCCGCCCGGGGTCGCCATCGCCGTGTAGATCAACAGCGGCTCGGCGGCGTGGTCGAAACTGTTGGTGATCAGCATGTCGATCCCTCTGCGCGCGTCCCTGTTGCCGAACAGCTCGCCGTACTGATCGGCGGGCAGCTGGCGGACCTCGACGTCGAGGCCGGCCTCCTTCGCGCTCTCGGCGATCACTGACGCCTCCTCGATCGCCGCCGGGACGGTGCTCGTCGCGAGCACGATCGGGCGTTCCTGCCTGCCGGCCTGCTCGGCCAGCCTTCTGGCGCCCTCGACGTCGCGGCCGGTCGCCAGCTGCTCGTAGGCGTCGGCCCAGATGTCGCGCGCGTAGCCCCAGAAGCCGGGCGTCGCGGTCGCGTACAGCGGGGTCGCCGCGCCCTGCCAGATCGCGCTGACGAGGCCATCGCGGTCGATCGCCTTCGACAGCGCCTGGCGACGCTCGCGGCTGGCGAGCGGGCCGTCGGTCATGTTCAGCACCGCGATGTTCGCGGTCCGCAGCGTCTGCGTGTCGTCGCCGATCGACAGCGTCCCGTTGGTCGCCGCTCTGAGGCTCGGGATCAGCGACGGCGTGATGCCGAAGCCGCCGTCGAAGGAACCGGCGGCGAAGCCCTGGCTGACGGTCGTCGCGTCCTGCGGCCAGACGAATCTCAGCCGCTTCAGCCGCGGCCGCAGCTCGGGGTCCCAGTAGCCGGGGTCGGCTCTCAGCGTCAGGTCGGTCGAGCCGTTCCAGCTGTCGAGCTGGAACGGGCCCGAGCACATCACGCCGACGTCGGGGGTGCCGAAGCGGTCGCCGGCTCTCTCGGTGAAGGCCTTCTCGATCACGGCCGCGCCGAGCGAGCCGAGTCGCGCGTGGAAGGTGTAGTCGGGCCGCTTGAGGCGGATCGTCACCTCGCGCGGACCGGTCGCCCTGATCGAGGCGACGTTGAGGTAGGGCGTGCGGTAGAAGGAGGCGAGCGCCGGGTCGAGGTTGCGCTCGAGGCTGAAGACGACGTCCTCGGCCGTGACCGGTCTACCGTTCCAGAACCTCGCCTCCTCGCGCAGCTCGTAGACCCAGGTGCGCGGGTCGGGGTTGCTCCAGGAGGCGGCGAGGCCCGGCTCGAGTCTGTAGTCGGCGGTCGTGCGCAGCAGCGACTCGCACATGTTGCCGATGATCTGGTCCTCGGGGTAGTCGTCGAGCTTGATCGGGTCGAGCGTGTACGGCGCCCGGTAGTAGACCCACCAGGTCGCCGAGTCGAGCGGCCGGGTCCCGCGCGGCGTCGCCGCCGCCTGGGCGGAGCCGGCGGCGCCGTTGCCGGCGGTCGTCGCGGCGGTCGCGCCGCCGCCGCTCTCCCCTCCGCCGCCGCATCCGGCGATCGCCGCCGCCGCCACCGCGGCGGCGAGCGCCGTCGCGCGGCCGGCTCCGCCACGCGTCCTCAACAACCCGAGCATCTCTTCCCTCACGTCTCCAATCGACTGTACTGAACAGCTGTTCTAATCCTGAATCGCACAGTTGTCAAGGATTCGTTGCTGATATCCACGACTTCTGTCATCTTGTTCAGCAGTGACTGTGAACGTGGAGAGAAACCTGTCACCGCCGGGAGTCGACCTTGGACGATTCCCGTCGCGGGGGCGTGCCCGCGCGCTCGCGCTCGCGCGCCATCTCGGGGGCCTCGTGGCGCTGCTGCTCGCCTCGAGCGTCGTCGTCTTCTTGAGCCTCCAGCTCGCGCCGGGCAGCCCCGAGTCGGTGCTGTTCGGCCAGCAGCAGGTACCCGACGCGGTGCGCGAGGCCGTGCGCGCGCGCTACCACCTCGACGACCCGGTGCCGCTCCAGTACCTCAACTGGCTCGCCGGCGTGCTGCAGGGCGACTTCGGCGTCTCGATCGCCTACCAGCAGCCGGTCTCGACGCGGATCGGCGACGCGGCCGCGACGACCGTGCTGCTCGCCGGCTACGCGCTCGTGCTGATCCTGCTCGTCGGGGTCGGCCTCGGCGCGCTGGCGGCGCTTCGCCCCGGCCGCGTCGACGGCCTCGTGACGCTCCTGACCGGCGTCGCGGTCGCGACGCCGACCTTCGTCGCCGCGACGCTGCTGCTGTCGTACTTCGCCGTCGAGCTCGGCTGGTTCCCCGTCTACGGCCCCGGCACGGGGCTGCTCGACCGGCTGTGGCACCTGACGCTGCCGGCGGTCGCGCTGACGATCTGGGCGGCGTCGTTCGTCGCCCGCGTGACGCGCGCGGCGATGCGCGAGCAGCTCGCCGGCGAGCACGTCGAGACGGCGCGCGCCCGCGGGCTGGCCGAGCGCCATGTGATCCGCCGCCACGTCTTCCGCAACGCGCTCGTGCCGATCACGACCGTCGCCGGCCTCCAGGCCGCCGGCCTGATCGTCGGCACCGTCGTCGTCGACCAGATCTTCCAGCTCGGCGGCCTCGGCCAGCTGCTCGTGACCGCCGTCAACCAGTCGGACTTCCCGATGGTCCAGGCGATCTGCCTCCTGCTGGTCTGTGCGTTCGTGCTCGTCAACACCGGCGTCGACCTGCTCTACCGCGTCCTCGACCCGCGCCTGCGCGCGGCGGCGGGAGCGCGGCGATGAACGCGCTCGCCCTGCGCCGCCGCCCGCTCGCGGCCACCTCCGACGGCGGCGCCGCCCCGCTGCGGCTCGGCACCGGCGCGAAGGTCGCGCTCGCCGTCGTGGCGCTGCTCGCGCTCGTCGCGTTGCTGGCGCCGGTGATCGCCCCCTACGACCCGGACAAGCAGGACCTGCTCAACATCCACGCCGGCCCGTCGGCCGACCACCTGCTCGGCACCGACCAGCTCGGCCGCGACATCCTCTCGCGCCTGATCTGGGGTGCGCGGCCGAGCCTCGCCGGGCCGCTCGTGGTCGTGCTCGCCGCGACGGCGGTCGGCGTCCCGCTGGCGCTCGCCGCCGGCTGGTGGGGCGGCGCCGTCGACACCGTCGTCGGCCGCGCGCTCGACCTGCTGTTCGCCTTCCCGGGCATCCTGCTCGCCGTCCTCGCGGTCGCGATGTTCGGCTCGGGGATGGTCCCGTGCGTGATCGCGCTCGCGATCGCGTTCGTGCCGCTGATCGCGCGCGTGACCCGCAGCGCGGTGCTCGGCGTGCGCGGCGCGCCGTACATCGCCGCGGCCGAGGTCGTCGGGGTGCCGACGGCCCGCATCTGGCTGCGCCACCTGCTGCCGAACGTCGCCCCGATCGTGATCGCGCAGGCGACGGTCGCCTTCGGCTACGCGCTGATCGACCTCGCGGTGCTGTCGTTCCTCGGCTTCGGCGTCCAGGGCACGACCCCCGACTGGGGGATGATGGTCAACGCGCAGCAGAGCATCGTCCAGGGCCACCCGGACCAGGCGGTCTGGGCCGGCGTGCTGATCGTCGTCGCGGTCTCGGCGGTCAGCTATCTGGGGACCCATCTGACCGACCGCCACCACCGCGACGGGAGGGACGCGTGAGCGAGCCGCTGCTGGAGGTCCGCGACCTCTCGATGACGATCGGCGGCCGTCGCCGGCGCCGCACGATCCTGCGCGACGTCTCGCTGCGGCTCGACGCCGGGCGGACGCTCGGCCTCGTCGGCGAGTCGGGCTCCGGCAAGTCGATGACGGCGCGCTCGATCCTGCGACTGTTGCCGGCCGGGGCGCGCACGGAGGGGACCGTCCGCTTCGACGGCGCCTCGCTGCCCGACCTCTCCCCCGCGCAGCTGCGCAGGGTGCGCGCCCACGAGATCGCGATGGTCTTCCAGGACCCGCGCGCGCACGTCAATCCCGTCCGCACGATCGGCGACTTCCTGACCGAGGCGCTCGTGCTCAACGACGGCGTCGCCGCCGCCGAGGCTCGCGACCGTGCCCGCGCCGGGCTCGCCGACGTCGGCCTCTCCGAGCCCGATCGGCGGCTCGACCAGCATCCGCACGAGCTCTCCGGTGGCATGCTCCAGCGCGTCATGATCGCCGCCGCGCTGCTCGCCCGCCCTCGCCTCCTGCTGGCGGACGAGCCGACGACGGCGCTCGACGTCACGACCCAGTCGGAGGTGATGGCGATCGTCGACGAGCTGCGGCGCGAGCTCGGCACCGCGATGCTGTTCATCACCCACGACCTCGAGCTGGCGGCCGCCGTCTGCGACGAGCTGGCGGTGATGTACGCCGGCGAGATCGTCGAGCGCGCGCCGGCCGCGCAGCTCGTCTCCTCGCCGCGGCACCCGTACACCGCCGCGCTGCTGGCGGCGCGGCCGAGCGTCGAGCGTCGGCGAGCGCGGATGGCCACCGTCGGCGGCCGGCCGATCGCCGCCTACGAGGCCGGCTCCGGCTGCTCCTTCGCGCCGCGCTGCCCCCACGCCGAGGAGCGCTGCCGCACGGCGCAGGCGCTGCGGCCGCTCGGCACCGCCGAGGTCCGCTGCTGTCGCGCCGAGGAGCTCGAGACGGCCGCCGCAGAGCGCGGCGAGGAGGCCGTCCGATGAGCGCGGTCGTCGCGGAGGGCCTGCGCAAGGTCTACGACGTGCGCGACGCCGACGGACGCCGCCGTCCCTTCGCCGCCGTCGCCGGCGCGAGCTTCACGGTCGAGCGCGGCGGCTCGCTCGGGATCGTCGGCGAGTCCGGGTCGGGCAAGACGACGCTCGCGCGGATGCTCGCCGGCCTGGAGCCGCCCAGCGGCGGGCGGCTCGAGGTCTGCGGCCGCGAGCGCACGGGCGTCTCGCCCGGGGCGAGCGAGCGGCGGCGGCGCGCCCGCGAGCTGCAGATCGTCTTCCAGGACCCGTACACGTCGCTCAACCCCCGCCACACGGTCGCGACCTGCCTCGACGAGGTGCTGCGCGTCCACCTCGACGACCCGTCGCGAGAGCGGCGGGCGGAGCGGGTGCTCGAGCTGCTCGCCCAGGTCGGCCTCGACGAGCGCCACGCCCGGTCGCGGCCGCGGGCGCTCTCCGGCGGTCAGCGCCAGCGGGTCGCGATCGCCCGCGCGTTGGCGGCGAGCCCGGAGGTGATCGTCCTCGACGAGGCGGTCTCGGCGCTCGACGTCTCGATCCAGGCGCAGATCCTCGACCTGCTCGACGAGATCCGCGCGCGGACCAAGACGACCTACCTGTTCATCTCGCACGACCTCGGCGTCGTGCGCCAGGTGACCGACGAGCTGATCGTGATGCGCGGCGGCGAGATCGTCGAGCGCGGAGCGACCGCGGCGGTGCTCGACGCGCCGCGTCACCCGTACACGCAGCTGCTGCGGCGGAGCGTGCCGGGACCGGGCTGGAGACCGCGGCGACGGAGCGCGGAGCGCGCCGCCGCGACGAACGAGAGAGGGGACCACGGATGGGACGCGTGAGCTCGAACCAGCGCGGCGCGGCGCGCCGGCTGGCGCTGATCGAGGCGACGCGGATCGCGCTGCTGGAGCGGGGCAGCGCCGGCGTGCGCGTGCGCGACGTCGCGGAGGAGGCCGGGATCTCGCCGAGCGCGATCCTCTACCACTATCCGAGCTTCGACGACCTCGTCGTCGCGGCGATCGCGCACGGTCTCGACGGGCTGCACCTGCGCCGCACGCGCGCGGTCGACAGCCACGGCGAGCCGGCCGCGCGCCTGCTCGCGACCGTCGACGCCTGCCTCGCGAGCGACCGCGACGACGAGGAGGTGCGGCTGCTGTCGCTCGCGGCGGCGCAGGCCGACGAGAGCTTCACGCTGCGGGCGCTGCTCGGTTCGGCGATCGACCGCGCGACGTTCACCTACCAATCGATCCTCGAGACCGGCGCGGCGACCGGCATCTTCCGGCTGAGCGACGGAAGCCTCGCGGTCGCGCGCAACCTCGCGGCGCTCGAGTACGCCTACGGGCAGATGATCGTCAACGAGATCCCCGGCTTCGACCATGCCACCGCGCTGACGCAGATGCTCGCCTACGTCGCCGGCGCGACCGGCGCGCGGCTGTCGCCGGCGGCCGAGCGGCGCGACGGGCTCGGCGCGGCCGAGGACGACGGGCGGTGAGCGGCGCCGGCCGCGGGGCGACCGTCGCGCTCGTCGGCGGCCGCGTCCGCACGCTCGACCCGCGGCGCCCGGCGGCCGAGGCGGTCGCGTTGCGCGACGGCGCGATCGCCGCGGTCGGCGACGAGCGCGCGGTGCGTGCCGCGTGCGGCCCGGCGACGGAGCTGGTCGACCTCGGCGGAGCGACGGTCGTGCCCGGCCTGATCGACGGCCATCAGCATCCGCTCGAGTGGGGCGGCCGCGCGGCGCGCGGCGCCGACCTCGCCGGGATCGAGACGCTCGAGCAGCTGCTCGCGGCGCTGCGCGCGGAGCGGGAGCGGGTCGGCCGCGACGGCTGGGTGCGCGGCTGGGGCCTCCCGTACGAGCCGTTCGCGGGCGGCACGATCGCCGCGGAGCTGATCGAGGAGGCGGTCGGCGGCGCGCCGACGGCGCTGATGTTCTGCGACCTGCATACGCTGCTCGCCACCCGCGCGGCGCTCGCGGCGGCGGGGATCGACGGGCCGCGCGCCTTCCCCGACGCCTCCGAGATCGTCTGCGCCGACGGCGTGCCGACCGGCGAGCTGCGCGAGCCTGCGGCCTACGAGCTGGTGCTGGCGGCCTCGCCCCAGCCGACGGCGGCCGAGCTGCGCGACGAGATCGCCGCGCGCCTCCAGCGGCTCCACGCGCTCGGCCTGACCGCCGTGCACGTGATGGACGGCAGCCCGTCGACCTACCGGCTGCTGGCGGAGCTCGAGGACGAGGGCCGGTTGACGATGCGGCTGTCGGTCCCGCTGTGGCAGACGCCCGAGCAGGACGAGGCGACGGTCGCCGAGCACCTCGCGCTGCGCGACGCCGGAGGCGCTCTGTGGCGCGGCGGCGTGGCGAAGTTCTTCGCCGACGGCGTGATCGACACCGGCACCGCGTGGCTGCTGGAGCCGGACGCCCACGGCGACGGTCGCGAGCCGCTGTGGCCCGACCCGGCGCGCTACGCCGAGCGGGTCGCGCGCTTCGCGGGCGCCGGCTTCCAGTGCGTGACGCACGCCGTCGGCGACGGCGCCGTGCGGGCCGCGCTCGACGCCTACGCGCGGGCCCCCGCGGCGCCGGGCGTGCTGCACCGGATCGAGCATCTCGAGACGCTCGCCGACGACGACCTCGCCGCGCTCGCCTGCCGCCCCGTGGTCGCGTCGATGCAGCCGCTGCACATGCAGTGGCGGCGACCGGACGGCGGCGACTCGTGGACGGCGCGGCTGGGCGCCGAGCGCGCCGCGCGCGCCTTCCGCACGCGCGACCTGATCGACGCCGGCGCCCGGGTCGTGCTCGGCTCCGACTGGCCGGTCGCCAACGACGACCCGCGCGTCGGCATGGCGTGGGCGCGGCTGCGCCGCCCGCCCGGCGAGCCCGGCCATCCGCCGTTCGAGCCGGCGCAGCGCCTGAGCGCCGAAGAGGCGCTGGCGGGGTACACGCGCTGGGCGGCCGAGGTCGAGCACGGCCTGCCGCCGGGCGGCGTCGTCGCCCCCGGCATGCGGGCCGACCTGACCGCGTTCGCCGAAGATCCGGTCGACTGCCCGGCCGACGAGCTGGCCGCGCTCCCCGTGACGCTGACGGTCGTCGACGGGAAGGTCGTCCACCGCGCGGGATGAGCGGCCTGCGGCCTGCCCGCCGCGTCACCGCTCGCGCCGGCCGCAGCATGCGTCGCCGCACGCCAGCAGCCGCTCCAGCGCCTCCGTCAGCGCGTCGACGAAGCGGTCGCGGGCGGCCGCGTCGAGCAGGTCGAGCGAGAGGTACGGGTTGAGGTCCTCCAGCTCGACCAGCAGCAGCTCGCCGTCGGGCGCGCGGCAGGCGTCGACGCGCTGGATGCCGTGCTCGAGCCCGTTCCAGTCGACGAAGCGACGGGCGAAGCGCAGGTCGGCGTCGCTCGGCTCGTAGCGCTCCAGCGCCCAGCGCCGCTCCGGGTCGGGCGCGTAGAGCGCGTACTGGAAGACGTCGTCGACGAAGTAGAACGAGACCTCGTAGCGGAAGTCGACGCGCGGCTGGACGAGCACGTCGCCGAAGGCGAGCGCGTCGAGCCGCTCGCGGCCGACGACCTCCAGGCCGATCGAGTCGGCGCCGAGCTTCGGCTTGACGACGTACTGGTCGACGTCCGGCAGGCGGTCGAGCCGCTCGCGCCGGTCGACGGTCGGGATCACCGGGAAGCCGGCGGCGGTGAGGTCGAGCAGGTACTGCTTGCCCGCCATGTCGCCCCTGCCCGCCAGCTGGTTGTAGACGCGCGCCCCGCGCGCGAGCGCCGCGGCCGCGAACGCCGCGTGCTCGCGCGCGTAGCCGAGCACCGGCCCGCTGTTGCGCACGAGCACCGCGTCGAAGCGGTCGAGCAGGCCGAGCGCGTCGCGCGGGTCGCAGGTCGCCAGCCGGAACCGCTCGCGCAGCCGCGCGGCGAGGAAGATGTCCTCGTCGCAGTAGCGCCGGCCGCGCGCCTGGTAGGCGTGGTCGGTGACGAGCAGCAGGCTGGGACGGTCCGGCACCGCGCCCACGCTAACGCGCGAGCGCGGTGCCGCGTCGGCCGGCGTCGGTCAGGCGGGGGTGCGCTCGCGGTCGCGCCGCTCGGCGCTCTCCTCCTGCCCGTCGACGCTCTCGACCAGATGGCCCTCCAGCGAGACGTTCGGCATCACGCGGTCGAGCCAGCCCGGCAGCCACCAGGCGCGGTCGCCGAGCAGCGTGACGACCGCGGGCGCGATCACCAGCCGCACGACGAGCACGTCGATCAGGACGGCGAGGCCGAGGCCGAGGCCCATCATCTTCGCGACGACCTGGTCCTGGGTGACGAAGGCGAGGAAGACCGACGCCATGATCAGGCCGGCGAAGAGGATCACCTTGCCGATCCGCGAGACGCCGTGGACGACGCTCGCGCGCGGCGAGTCGCCCTCGTTGTACGCCTCGTGGATCCGCGACAGCAGGAAGACGTTGTAGTCCATGCTCAAGCCGAAGAGGATCGCGAAGATCATCACCGGGATGAACGAGACGATCGGGACGCCGGTGTCGGCGCCGATCAGGCTCGCGCCGATCCCCTCCTGGAAGACCGCCACGACGACGCCGTAGGCGGCGAGCACCGACAGCAGGTTGAAGGCGGCCGAGACGAGCGGGATCCAGAGCGAGCGGAAGGCCGCCATCAGCAGCAGCACCGAGAGGCCGATCACGACCGCGATGAAGACCGGCAGGCGGCTGGAGACCTTCGCCGAGAAGTCCTCGAAGCCGGCCGTGTTGCCGCCGATGTAGACCTTCAGCGGCGTGTCGGCGACCGCGGCGGGGATCGTCTCGTCGCGCATCAGCTTCAGCAGGTCGCTGGTCTTGGAGTCCTGCGGGGCGGTCGTCGGCACGGCCGTGATCGTCGCCATCTCGCCGTCCTCGCTGACCATCGCCGGCATGACGGCGGCGACGCCGGGCAGCGCGCCGACGGCCTGCTCGACTCTCGCCAGCTGCGCTCTCGTCGCCGGGTCGCCGCTCGGGATGTCGACGGCGAGCAGGAACGGCCCGTTGGAGCCGGGGCCGAAGCCCTCGCTCAGCTTGTCGTAGGCGATCCGCTGCGTTCTGGAGGTCGGCTGGTTGCCGTCGTCGGGCTGGCCGAGCCGCATCTGCGTGACGGGGATCGCGAAGACGAGCAGCAGCGCGACGCCGGCCGCGATCGACAGCCACGGCTTGGCGGTGATCAGCTGCCCCCAGCGGGCGAATGCCGCCGACGGCTGGACGTGGGCGGGCTTCTTCGGCTTCAGGCGCTTCGCCAGCGCGCCGATCATGATCGGCAGGATCGTGATCGCGGAGACGACGACGGCCGCGATGCCGATCGCCGCGCCGATGCCCATCTTGCCGATCATCGGGATGCCGATCACGAGCAGGCCGGCGATCGCGACCATCACGATCAGGCCGGCGGCGACGACCGAGGCGCCGGCCGTCGCGGCCGCCTTCGCGGAGGCGTCGCGGACGCTGTCGCCGGCGGCGACCTGCTCGCGGTAGCGGCCGATGATCAGCAGCGCGTAGTCGATCCCGGCGCCGAGGCCGAGCATGATCGCGATCGTCGTCGCGAACTCGGGCAGGCCGAGCGGCTTGGCGAGCGCCATCAGCAGGATCTGCCCGAGCATCACGCCGAGCAGCGCGCCGAACAGCGTCGCGGCCATCGCCGCGGCCGAGCGGAACAGCAGCGTCAGCAGGACGATCGCGATCGCGATGCCGATCAGCTCGCCGACCGGCGCCTCCATCTCCTGCGCCAGGTCGACGACGACGCCGCGCATCGAGACGTCGACGCCGCCGGCCTCGGCTCCGCGCGCGGCCGCCTCGAGCGCCTCGCCGTCCTCCTTCTCGACGTCGGTGACCTCGATGTCGTAGCGGACCGAGACGTTCGCGATCCGCCCGTCTCTGGAGAGCGCGCCGCCGGCGGCGAACGGGTCGGAGACCGCCTCGACGTGCTCGAGCCCCCTGATCTCGCCGAGCGCCTGCTCGACCGCCGCCCTCCGTCCCGGGTCTCTCAGCGACCCCTCCTCGACGCTGAAGACGACCGAGGCGTCGGCGCCGGCGAATGCGGGGCTGTGAGCCTTGAAGAGGTCGAGCGCCTGCTGGGTCTCGGTCCCCGGGATGCCGAAGTCGTCGGCGGCTCTGCCGCCGGTCCCGGCCGCCACGCCGAGCAGCAGGACCACGGCGAGCGCGGCGGCGAGGCTGCGCTTCCAGTGGTGGGTGAGCACGCGCGCGATGCGGGCGAGAAGTGCGGACATGAGGGCTCCGTCGGGTCGGTCGGGAGGCGCGGACGGGGGAATAATACAGGTGCTTGCATCTTTTCCATGCATGCGGATCTGCTGCGCGCGCAAAAGTGCGCTATGTCGCATTCCTGCTACGCTCGCCGCCATGAGCACGGGTGAGCTGGGACTGCGCGAGCGCAAGAAGGCGAGAACGCGCCGAGCGATCGTCCGGGCGGCGCTGGAGCTGACGCTGGAGCAGGGCTTCGCGGCTGCGACGATCCCCCAGATCGCGGAGCGCGCGGACGTCGCGCCGCGCACCGTCTCGCTCTACTTCCCGCACAAGGAGGAGATCGTCTTCGACGCCGCCGACGCCCCGATCGAGCGCCTCGCCGACCGGCTCTCCGACGGCGACGGCGACCTCGTCGACCGCCTCAGCGACTGGATCGCCGACCAGGCCGCCCGCATCGACGAGGACGACGAGATCGAGCGCCTGCGCCATCGCGCGATCGCGACCGACCCCGACCTGCGGATGCGCGACCGGCTGCTGATGGAGGCGGCCGAGGAGCGGATCGCGGCGGCCGTCGCGGCCGAGCTGGGCTCGCGGCCGGACGCCGTCGGCCCGCGCGTCTTCGCGACCGCGACGCTCGGCATCCTCGCGACCCTCCGCAGCGCCTTCGTCGCCGCCGGGCCCGACGACGGCCGCGCCGCCGCGGAGCTGACCCGCGGCCTCGCCTTCCTGCGCGGCGGCCTCGCCGCGCTGCGCGAGAGCGGCTGAGCGACCGCCGCGCCGCAATCACGGCGCGCCCGGGGCGCGCTGACCGCTACGGCACGAGCACGACCTTGCCGCGCAGCTCGCCGGCCTCGCTGCGGCGATGGACCTCGGCGAGCTCGCTCAGCGGCAGCGACTCCGCCCAGTCGACGGCGAGCGCGCCGGCGTCGACGAGCGCCACCAGCTCGGCCAGCTGCGCGCGATCGTTGCGGGCGACGAAGTGCGTCGTCTCGACGCCGGCGCCGCGCGGCGTCTCGACCGGCGTCGCGATCGAGACGGCGCGCCCGCCCGGCCGCACGAGCGCGACGAGCGCGGCCGCCGCGGCGGGGTCGATCGGCGCCAGGTTGAGCAGCACGTCGACCGGGCCGCGGACGGCGTCCGCGACGGCGACGGCGGTGTAGTCGACCAGCTCGTCGGCGCCCTGCCCCCGGACGGCGTCGGCGCTGCGGGGACTGGCGGTCGCGATCACGTGGGCGCCGCGCCGCTTGGCGAGCTGCACGACGAAGCCGCCGACGCCGCCGCCGGCGCCGTTGACGAGCACCCGCTCCCGGGCCGCGACGCGCCCGTGCTCGACGACCGCCTGCCACGCGGTCAGGCCGGCGACCGGGAGCGCAGCCGCCGCCTCCAGCGGGATCGACGACGGCGCGGCGGCGAACAGCTCGGCCGAGGCGGCGACGTACTCGGCGGCCGCCCCGCCGGCGTCGAGCCGCCCGACGACGCGGTCGCCGACCGAGAAGCGACCTCCGGCGCCCGCGCCGAGCGCCTCGACCGTCCCCGCGACGTCCCAGCCGAGCGCATACGGCAGCCGCGTCGCGATCACGTCGCGCAGCCAGCCGGCGCGCAGCGCCGCCTCGCTGGGGTTGAACGACGTAGCGGCGACGCGCACCAGCAGCTCGCCGGGCCCAGGCACCGGCCGCGGCAGGTCGTCGATGCGGATGACGGAGGGATCTCCGTGCCGGTGGATGCGCGCTGATCTCATGCCTGGACCGTATGGACCGACCCGAGGACGATCAATGGCTTTTCGTCTCGATTCGATGTCCGAGCGTCTCCGCCCGATACGATCGCGCGCGTGGACCCGCTGAGCGACGTGATCGCGCTGATGCGCACCGGCGAGGCGCGCTCGGCGCGCGTCGAGTGGCACGCGCCGTGGAGCCAGCGGTTCCGCTCGGTGCCGGGTTCGGCCGGCTTCCAGGTGATCCTCCAGGGCAGCTGTTGGCTGCTGCGTCCCGATGCGCCCGCCCTGCCGCTCGGCGTCGGCGACATCGTGTTCGTGCCGCGCGGGGCCGGCCACACGCTCGCCGACGACCCGCTGACGAGCGCGACCGCGCCGGCCTGCGACCCCGACGACCCGGGCGCCGCCCAGCGCCACGCCGCCGCGATCGTCGGCGACGACGGCGGCGCCCGGCCGGCGACGGTGACGCTCTGCGGCGCCTACCGACTCGATCCCGAGCGCGCCCACCCGCTGCTCGACGACCTGCCCGAGGTCGTCCACCTGCCCGCCCGCGTCGGCGACCGCCCCGAGCTGCGCGCCGCCGTGGAGCTGCTGGGCGCGGAGCTGGAGCGGCCGCGACCCGGCATCGACGCGATCGTCCCCGCGCTGCTCGACACGCTCCTGCTCTACATCCTGCGCGCCTGGCTCGACGACGCGCCCCCGCGCGGGCGCGACGGCGGCTGGGCGGCGGCGCTCGCCGACCCGCCGGTCGCAGCCGCCCTGCACGCCGTCCACCGCGATCCCGCACGGCCGTGGACGGTCGCGACGCTCGCCGCCGAGGCCGGGCTGTCGCGCGCGCCGTTCGCGCGACGGTTCGCCGCGCTCGTCGGCCAGCCGCCGGCGAGCTACCTGACCTGGTGGCGGATGACGATCGCCGCGCGCCTGCTGGAGGAGTCCGACGCCCCGCTGAGCGCCGTCGCCGCCCGCGTCGGCTACGGCTCCGAGTACGCCTTCGCGAAGGCGTTCAAGCGCCGCCACGGGATCTCACCCGGGCGCTACCGGCGGTGACCGCCCGCCGCCGGCGCCGTCCGTGCGAGCGGCGCAGCGTCAGGAGGATCGGCGGACGGCGCATGGTAGACAGAGGGGTATGGTCGGTCGCGAGCAGCATCCTTGACGGCGACGCGTCGTCTCCGCACATGGCGGCGCCCGGCGCTGCTCGCGCTCGCCGCCGTCGCCGGCCTGCTCGTCGCACTCGCGGCGCTCGCGCTCGTCGTGCGGCTGCTGCATGACGGCGAGGCGCTGCCAGGGACGGAGATCGCCGGGATCTCGGCCTCCGGCATGTCGGGCGACGAGCTGCGCAGGAGGCTGGCCGCGGCGACCGACCCGCAGCGGCCGCTGGTCGTCGTCGCCGGCGAGCGGACGTTGCGGATCCGCCCCGCGCGCGCCGGCTACGCCGTCGACCTCGACGGGTCGGTCGAGCGGGCGCTCGACGCCGGCCGCGGCGGCGCGCTCGGCGGACTCCCGGCGACGCTGAAGGGGCTGGTCGCGAGCCGCGACGTCGCGCTCGCGGCGACGGTCGACCCGAGCGCGCTCGACCGCGCGGTCGCGTCGCTCGCGCGCCGGGTCGACCGCCCCTCCTTCCCCGGCAGGCTGGAGATATCCGACGACGGCACGCGGGTCGACGCCGAGCCGCCGCGCGCGGGCCGCAGACTCGACCGCGCCCAGCTGCGCGAACGGCTGCGGGCGGCGATGCTCGGCCGCGCGCCCGGCCCGGTGCGGGTCGCGGTGCGCGAGCGCCCGGTCGTCTCGGCCGCCGAGGTCGACGACGTGGTCGCCGACGCGGAGCTGCTGCTGAGCAGACCGCTCGTGCTCGCGGGCGGCGGCGAGCCGCTGCCGCTGGAGCCGGCGAGGCTCGCCGGCGTGCTCGTGCTGGAGCCGCTCGACGGCGGCCGTCGCGTCCGCCTCGGCGTCGACGACGAGCAGCTCTCCGCGCTCGTCGCGCGCGTCGCCGAGCAGCGCGACCGGCCGCCGCGCGACGCGCGCGTCGAGGCCCCCGCGCGGGCGACGACCGTCGACGGCAAGGGCGACCTGACGTGGAGACCGCAGCCGGCCGACGTGAGCGTCGAGCCGGCCGCCGCCGGGCGGACCGTCGACCGGGAGGCGCTGAGCAGGTCGATCGCGCGCGCCGTCCACAGCGGCTCCCACCGCGCGAGGCTCCCGGTCGAGCGCGCGGAGCCGCAGGTCACGACGGCGCAGGCGCGCGAGGTCTCGCACCTGATCGGCACCTTCACGACCTACTACGAGGGCGGCCAGCCGCGCGTGACGAACATCCGCACGATGGCGGCGACGGTCGACGGGACGCGCGTCGCCCCCGGCGAGCGGTTCTCGCTCAACGGCGTCGTCGGCGAGCGGACCCGCGCGAAGGGCTACGTCCCGGCGCCGTTCATCGCCGACGGCAGACTGGTGCCGTCGGTCGGCGGCGGCGTCTCGCAGTTCGCGACGACGATCTACAACGCGGCCTTCTTCGCCGGCCTCCAGCTCGACACCAGCCAGCCGCACAGCCTCTACATCGACCGCTATCCGCCCGGCCGTGAGGCGACGCTCAACTACCCCGACATCGACCTCGCCTGGACCAACGACACCGGCGCGCCGGTGCTCGTGCGCGCCTCCGCCGACGAGACGTCGGTCACCGTCAGCCTCTACGGGAACAACGGCGGGCGCACCGTCACCGCCGAGACCGGCAGCCGCCGTCCGGTCCCCGGCGGCGACTTCGCGATCGACGTCACGCGGGTCGTCAGATACGGCGACGGCCGCACCGACCGCTCGACGCGCACGACGACCTACGACCTGCTCGACGAGTAGCGCACAGAGGGCCCCGCCGGAGCGGGGCCCTCTCATCGCGATCGGGTCGGCCGGGTCGGCTCGTCCTCAGGCGAGGTCGAAGCGGTCGAGGTCCATCACCTTCGCCCAGGCGGCGACGAAGTCGGCGACGAACTTCTCGCCGGCGTCGGCCGACGCGTAGACCTCGGCGAGCGCGCGCAGCTCCGAGTTGGAGCCGAAGACGAGGTCGACGCGGGTGCCGGTCCAGCGCACCTCGCCGCTCTCGCGGCTGCGCGCCTCGAACAGCTCCTCGCTGTCGGAGGTCGCCTTCCACTCGCTGGAGAGGTCGAGCAGGTTGACGAAGAAGTCGTTCGTCAGCGTGCCCGGACGGTCGGTCAGGACGCCGTGCTTGGACTCGTGGGCGTTGGCGCCCAGCACGCGCAGGCCGCCGAGCAGCGCCGTCATCTCCGGCGCCGACAGTGTCAGCATGAACGCCTTGTCGAGCAGCAGGTGCTCGGCGGGGATGCCGAGGCCCGGCTGCAGGTAGTTGCGGAAGCCGTCGGCCTTCGGCTCCAGCACCGCGAACGACTCGACGTCGGTCTGCTCCTGGGAGGCGTCGGTGCGGCCCGGCGAGAACGGCACCTGCACGTCGTGGCCGGCCGCCTTCGCCGCCGCCTCGACCGCCGCGCCGCCGGCGAGCACGATCAGGTCGGCGAGCGAGATCCGCTTGCCGCCGCTCTGTGAGGCGTTGAACTCCTGCTGGATCTTCGCCAGCACGTCGAGCACCGGCGCGACGCCGGAGGCGACATTCACGTCCCAGCCGGCCTGCGGCTCCAGGCGGATCCGCGCGCCGTTGGCGCCGCCGCGCTTGTCGGTGTCGCGGTAGGTCGACGCCGACGCCCACGCGGTCGAGACGAGGTGGGCGACCGAGAGGCCGCTGTCGAGCACCTTCTGCTTCAGCGCGGCGACGTCGGCCGCGTCGACCAGCTGGTGGTCGACCGCCGGCACCGGGTCCTGCCACACCAGCTCCTCGCTCGGCACGTGCGGGCCGAGGTAGCGCGAGGGCGGCCCCATGTCGCGGTGGAGCAGCTTGAACCAGGCGCGTGCGAAGGCGTCGGCGAGCTGGTCGGGGTGCTCGTGGAACCGTCTGGAGATCTCCAGGTAGGCCGGGTCCCTGATCAGCGCGATGTCGGTCGTCGCCATCATCGGCGCCGTCTTCCTCGACGGGTCGTGCGCGACCGGCACGGCCTCCTGCGCCTCCGGGTTGGTCGGCCGCCACTGCCAGGCACCGGCCGGGCTTCTCGTCAGCTCCCAGTCGTAGCCGAAGAGGTTCTCGTAGAAGCCGTTGTCCCACCTCACGGGATCGTTGGTCCAGGCGCCCTCGAGGCCGGAGGTGATCGTGTCGTCGCCCTTGCCGCTGCCGTAGGTGCTGATCCAGCCGAGGCCCTGGTCGACCAGCGGCGCGCCCTCCGGCTCGGCGCCGACGTGCGGTTCCGGCGGCGCCGCGCCGTGGGTCTTGCCGAAGGTGTGGCCGCCGGCGATCAGCGCGACCGTCTCCTCGTCGTTCATCGCCATCCGGCCGAAGGTCTCGCGGATGTCGCGCGCGGCGGCGAGCGGGTCAGGCTTGCCGTTCGGCCCCTCCGGGTTGACGTAGATGAGGCCCATCTGGACGGCGCCGAGCGGGTTGGCCAGCTCGCGGTCGCCGCTGTAGCGCTCGTCGCCGAGCCACTCGCGCTCCGGGCCCCAGTAGACGTCCTCCTCCGGCGCCCAGATGTCGGCGCGGCCGAAGGCGAAGCCGAACGTTCTGAAGCCCATCGTCTCCAGCGCGCGGTTGCCGGCGAGCACGAGCAGGTCGGCCCAGGAGATCTTCTGGCCGTACTTCTGCTTGATCGGCCACAGCAGGCGGCGTGCCTTGTCGAGGTTGGCGTTGTCGGGCCAGCTGTTGAGCGGGGCGAACCGCTGCGCGCCGCTGCCGCCGCCGCCGCGGCCGTCGTGGATCCGGTACGTGCCGGCGGCGTGCCAGCTCATGCGGACGAAGAGCGGGCCGTAGTGGCCGTAGTCGGCCGGCCACCACTCCTGCGAGTCGGTCATCAGCGCGTCGACGTCGGCGATCAGCGCGTCGACGTCGAGCTTCGCGAACTCCGCCGCGTAGTCGAAGGCGGCGCCGTTCGGGTCGGCCTGCGGGTTGTTCTGCCGCAGGATCCGCAGGTTCAGCTGGTGCGGCCACCAGTGCTGGTTGGCCGTGATCCCGACGGCCTGATGCTCGGCATGCATCACGGGACAGCCCATCGGTCTGTGCTCGTCGCTGGTGGTGACCGGGCCGTGCTCCTCAGTGGTGCTCATCGCTCTCCTGGCTCGCTGGTGTGGCGGACTCTGGTGTGACGCACTGCGGGTGTGCTCGCGCGGGGCGCTCAGCGGCCGTCGGCCGCCTCTCGACAGGCGGGGCAGCGGCCCCAGTAGATGACCTCGGCCTCGTCGATCGCGTAGCCGTGGTCGTCCGCGGCGTGCAGGCACGGGGCGTCGCCGACGGCGCAGTCGACGTCGACGATCCGGCCGCAGCCGCGGCAGATGAGGTGGTGGTGGTTGTCGTCGACCCGCGCCTCGTAGCGGGCCGGCGACCTCGACGGCTGGATGCGCCGGACGATCCCCTTCTCGACCAGGGCTCCCAGCACGTCGTAGACCGCCTGGCGCGAGATCGTGCCGATCTCGGACCTCACGACCTCGGCCACCTCGTCCGCGGTCGCGTGCGCGCGCCCGTGCACCGCCCGCAGCACCGCGAGGCGCTGGACGGTGACGTGGAGGCCGTGCTCGCGAAGGAGATCGGCCGACGGCGCGGGCGGTTGCGCGGTCACGCCAAACATCATCTCCTCAAACTATGGATCGTGTCAAGAGTTTGTCTCGCACCAGAGACGGCGCGTTCGCGACCACGATTTGACAAATCAGTTTTCCGAATGGCACGATCGGCCCGTGTCGACCGCCCGCCTCGCGATCTCGCCGCTGCGCCGCACGCTGCTCGAGCGGCTGCGCGAGCCCGCCTCGGCGACCGAGCTGGCCGGCGAGCTCGGCCTCGGCCGCCAGCGCGTCAACTACCACCTGCGCGAGCTGGAGCGGGCCGGGCTGGTCGAGCTGGTCGAGGAGCGGCGGCGGCGCGGCTGCGTCGAGCGCGTCCTGCAGGCGCGCGAGGCGACCAGCGACCGCGACGCGGCCGAGCACCTGATCGTCGCCGCCGCCGATCTCGTCCGCGACGTCAGCCGCATGCAGGAGGCGGCCGCCGCGGCCGGCAGACGGCTGCTGACGTTCACGCTGGAGAGTGAGGTGCGGCTCGCCGAGCCGGCCGACGTCAGCCGGCTCGGCGACGCGCTCGCGGCCGCGGTCGGCGAGGTGCTGGCGCGCTTCGACGCTCCTGCCGGCAGGAGCTACCGGATCGTCGCGGGCGGCCACCCGGCCCCCGCCCGAGGAGAGGCAGAGGGATGACCGACGCAGACCCCGTCGTCGTCGAGCTGACGATCGCCGCCCCCGCCGCCGAGGTGTGGCGGGCGCTGCGAGACCCTGCCGAGCTGCGCCGCTGGCACGGCTGGGATTACGACCAGCTCGACGCGGAGATCCGGGCGATCTACCTCGACGACGTCACCGCCGACGCCGAGGCGCTGACGCTCGACACCCACGGCGGCGGCCGCTTCGAGCTGGAGCCGGCCGGCGAGCGGAAGACGGTCGTGCGGCTGACGCGCGCCGCCCCCGCGGGCGCGGCGAGCTGGGACGGGATCTACGACGAGGTCAACGAGGGCTGGACGACCTTCCTCCAGCAGCTGCGCTGCTACCTCGAGCGCCACCGCGGCCGCGAGCGGCGCAGCGCGAAGGTCGAGCGGCCCGCGGCCCTCCCCGCCGGCGAGCCGTGGTTCCGCTCCCAGCACCAGGAGGGCGTCGTGACCGCGGAGGGCGCGCTCGTGATCCGCGCCAGAGGCCACTCGGTCCTCAACGCGTGGGCGACCGACGCCGAGACGTTCGCCGCGCTCGCGGCGCGGCTCGGCTGAGCGTCGCGGGGCGGCATTTCCGCGCCCGGCGGCTCAGCGCGGCAGCGCGCGCTCGACCGCGAGGCTGATGCGGCGGACGGCCTCGCTCCAGCCGCGCGCGGCGGCGCCGCCGCCGCGGCGCAGCACCGCGCGCCGGCGGGACTCCAGCCGGCGGCCGTGCGGAGGCGCGCCGGGGACGTCCTCGACCGTCAGCGCGCCGCGCGCCATCCGCGCGACCGCGAGGTCGTCGCGGGCCGACGCCTTGCCGGCCTCGACCCACGCGTAGCGGAAGGCGAGCCCGCCGGCGAGGTAGAGCGCGCTCGCGACGTGGTGGGCGCGCGGCCCGAGCGGTCTGCGCACGAGCCGCAGCAGCAGGCCGGTCGTCACCGCCCCTCTCGCGAGCTTGAAGAGAAGGCCGGGCCGCCCGGCCGTCATCGCCGCGGCGGCATGTCTCAGCCTGCGCTCGTTCAGCGACGAGAGGCCCAGCTCGGTCAGCATCGCGCCGGTCTCCAGCGTGCCGAGCGCGAGGCGCGTCGGGTGGCCCTCCGGCAGGCCGCGCGCGACGAGCACGAGGCGGGTCGCCGCCGCGCCGGTCGCGGTCGCGGTCGAGACGAAGATCGGGCCGAGCAGCAGCCGGCTGCGCGCCCACAGCGGCACCGCCGTCGCCGCCAGCAGCACGCCGGTGTAGGAGCCGAGATAGCCGCCGACGACGGCGGTCGCGCCGCCGAGCGCGCGCGCCGTCCGGCGCAGCCCCAGCAGGTCGGCGCCGACCGCGGCCCCGTCGAGCGCCGAGAAGGCGACCAGCGCCCACGCCCCCAGGTTCATCGGGGAGCGCGGCTTGACGATCCGCAGCATGTTGAGGAAGCGCGCCGGGCGGCCGAGGTCGGCGATCAGCAGCAGCGGCGCCGGCCCGACGGCGCCGAGCGCGACGGCGCGCGCGGTCCGCGCGGAGCGCTCGTCGCCGGCGGCGTCGCAGGCGAGTGCGACGAACGAGGCGCCGGAGGCGACGCCGCCGAGCCAGAAGTAGAGCGGCACCTCCCAGGTCCACACCGGCGGCTTCATCACCGGGCCCTGGACCGTCTCCGGCATCGGCGCGGCGCGGCCGCGGCGGTTGGCCTCCGCGACCTCGCCGGGCTGCGGCTCGACGCGGTAGGCGGTGTCGTCGCGGCCGAACAGGAACGACCAGGCGGCGTCGCCCCAGCCGCGCCGTGCGAGCGCGACCTCGCCGGCCGGGGAGGCGCGCTCCCACGCGGCCGGCTCGCCGCGCGTGCCGACGGCGGGGGTCATGTCGCGCTCCCCCGCTCCGGCATGCTCGCGCGCCAGTGCGCGCTCGCGTCCGCCGCTGGTCGCCGGCGGCTCGTGCTCAGGCCGCACGGCGGGCGGCGGCGGCGTCGCGTCGAGCGGCCCCTCGGGGCGCTCGGCCGGGCGGTCGCGCCGATCGTCGCTCATCGCGCCCTCCTCGCGCCGCGCCGCCGCGCGCGCCGGCCGCCGCGCCGCGGCTCCGGACTGGCGGCCCGCCGCGCCGCGCGCACGAAGGCGGCGGCGGCGAGCCCGGCCGCCGCGAGGCCGGCGCTGACGGCCGCGGCCGTCGCGGGGACGACGTTCTGCTGGATCGGCGAGTCGGCGTGCGCCGGCAGGCCGTAGCGCTCGGGCGGCTCGGTCAGCAGGAAGAAGGCGCCGAGGCCGCCGGCGAGCTGGCGCTCGGGCTCGTCGCCGGCGCCGTAGAGGTACGCGCCGTCGATCCCGCGCCGGCGCAGCGCCGCGACCCGCCCGGAGGCGATCTCGACCAGCTCGTCGTAGGGGGCGAACTGGATCGAGTCGGTCGGGCACGCCTTCGCGCAGGCCGGCTCCAGGCCGTCCTGCAGGCGGTCGTAGCAGAGCGTGCACTTGGCGGCGCGGCCGTCCTCGGGGTCGCGGTCGACGACGCCGAACGGGCACGCCGGGACGCAGTAGCCGCAGCCGTTGCAGACGTCGGGCTGCAGCACGACGGTGTCGAACTCGGTGCGGATCAGCGCGCCGGTCGGGCAGGCGTCGAGGCAGCCGGCGTTGGTGCAGTGCTTGCAGACGTCGGACATGAAGATCCAGTCGCCCATCCGCGCGACCGCCTCGTCGACGTCGACGTGGCCGTCGCCGTCGCGGTCCTCGGCGACCGCGACGAGGTCGGGCAGCTCCTCGGCCCGCACGCCGCCGCCGGCGCTCGCCAGCTCCGCCGGCGAGGGCCGTCTGCCGCCGCCGGCGGCCGGGATCGCCGGGACGTGGCCGCCGTCGCCGGCCGCGATCGCGGCGGCCGCCTCGGCGCGCAGCTGCGGGCTGGGCTCGAGCAGCTCGACGAAGCGGACGTGGCGCCACGTGCTGCCCGACAGCTCGCCGGTGTGGTCGTAGGAGGCGCCCTTGCGGAACTGCGCGCCGTCGGCCGGCAGGTCGTTCCACTGCTTGCAGGCGACCTCGCAGGCCTTGCAGCCGATGCAGACGGTCGTGTCGGTGAAGAAGCCCATCCGGCGGGCGCCCTCGCGATGGAGCGCGACCTCGGTCGGCGGCGCCGAGGTGGCGGTGCGGGCCTCCGAGCCGGTTCCTCCGACCGCGGGCGAGACCGCGTGCCGAGTCATTCGGCCGCCTCCTTGGGCTCCTCGGCGCTGGGATCGTCGGCGTTGGTCGGGACCGGCGGGCGGGGCGGCGCCGCCCCGACGAGGCGGGTCGTCGTCGGCCGCGAGCGGCGGCCGGCGCGGACGTCGCAGGAGAACGCCTTCGACTCCTGGATCGAGACGTTCGGGTCGCCGGAGATCAGGCCGAGGTCGTTGGTCGAGTCGCCCGGGAGCGGCCCGCCGTAGCCCCAGTGCCACGGCAGCGCGATCTGGTGCAGCGGGCGCCCGTCGACCCGCAGCGGCTTGATCCGGTCGGTGACGTGGGCGCGCGCCTCGATCTCGGCGCGCTCGGTCACGATCGTCATCCAGCCGCCGTCCTCGATGCCGCGGTCGGCGGCGATCACCGGGTCGATCTCGGCGAACATCTCCGGCTGCAGCTCGGCCAGCCACGGCAGCCAGCGGCTCATGCCGCCGGCGGTGTGGTGCTCGGTCAGGCGGAAGCTGGTCGCGACGAGCGGGAAGCGCGGGTCGCTGGTCGGGTTGATCGGGTTCTCGGCGCGCTGCCAGCGGATCCCGGTCGGGTTGGAGGAGAGCTGCGGGTAGAGCAGGTTCTCGACCGGCGACTCGATCGGCTCGTAGTGGGTCGGGAGCGGGCCGTCGTTGAGCCCGCTCGGCGCGTACAGCCAGGCGCGCCCGTCGGCCATCATCATGAACGGCTCGGCGCCCGAGATCGCGTCCATCCCGCGCGCACCCTCCGGCGGCCGGTAGTCGGGCCGCTTGTCGGGCTGGAAGTCGGGCACGTCGTAGCCGCCCCATCTGCCGGCCTCCTCGTCCCACCAGACGAAGCGCTTGCGCTCCGACCACGGTCTGCCGTCCGGATCGGCCGAGGCGCGGTTGTAGAGCGTGCGGCGGTTGGCCGGCCATGCCCACGCCCACTCCGGCGAGACCCAGCCGCCGGCGGGGTCGTCGATGGCGCCGGGGTCGCGCCGCCTCGCCTGGTTGACCCCGTCGGCGAAGATGCCGGCGTAGATCCAGCAGCCGCAGGCGGTCGTGCCGTCGGCCTTCAGCTCGTTGAACGTCGAGACCGGGCGCCCGTCGGCGACGTCGTAGCCGTTGATCTCCTTCAGCACCGCCTCGACGTCGGGCTCGCGCGTCGGGCCGTGCTCGGGGTAGTCCCATCTGAGGTTGGCGATCGGCCAGTCGCGCTCGCGTCTGGAGCCGGCGTAGCGGGCGATCACGCGCTTGGCGAGGTGGTGCATGAACCACAGCTCGCTGCGCGCGTCGCCGGGCGGGTCGAGCGCCTTGTCGCGGAACTGGACGAGCCGCTGGGTGTTGGTGAAGCAGCCCTCCTTCTCGACGTGGGTCGCCGCCGGCATCAGGAAGACCTCGGTCGCGATCTCCTCCGTGCGCAGCTCGCCCGATCTGACCTCGGGGCTGTCGCGCCAGAAGCTGGCCGTCTCGATCTCGGCGAGGTCGCGCACCACCAGCCATCTCAATCTCGCCAGCGCCCGCCGCTGCAGCCCGGCGTGCTGGGAGCCGACCGCCGGGTTCTGGCCCATCACGAAGAAGCCGTCGAGGCCGCCGTCGAGCGCCCGCATCGTCGTCGCGAAGTGCGAGTGGTTGCCGCTGATCTTCGGCAGCCGCGGGAAGCCGTAGTCGTTCTCCGCTCTCGCGGCGTCGCCGAACCACGCCTTCAGCAGCGAGACGGCGTACTTGTCGAAGTTCGACCACCAGCCGCGCAGCGCGCCGTTGCTCGTTATGTAGCCCTCCAGCGTGAGGTCGTCGGCCCTCGATCTCGGCATCGGCAGGTAGCCGGGCAGCAGGTCGTAGAGCGTCGGGATGTCGGTCGAGCCCTGGATCGAGGCGTGGCCGCGCAGCGCGAGGATGCCGCTGCCGGGGCGTCCGAAGTTGCCGAGCAGCAGCTGCAGGATCGAGGCGGCGCGGATCATCTGCACGCCGGCGGTGTGCTGCGTCCAGCCGACCGCGTAGCAGAAGGCGGTCGTGCGCTCGCGGCCGGAGTTCTCCACCAGCGCGTCGGCGACCGCGAGGAAGTCCTCGTGCGAGATGCCGCAGATGCGCTCGACCATCTCGGGTGTGTAGCGGGCGTAGTGGCGCTTCAGCAGCTGGAAGACGCAGCGCGGGTGCTGGAGCGTCTCGTCGCGCTTGAACTCGCCCGCGTGCATGCCGCTCTTGCCCTCGAACGCCTGGGTCGAGTGCTCGCGCACGCCCGCTGCCGCGGCGACCTCGCCGCCCTCGTACGCCCACGTGCTGCGGTCGTAGGTGCCGGTCTCGGGATCCCAGCCGGAGAAGAGCCCGCCGAGCTCCTCGGCGTCCTGGAACTGCTCGCCGACGATCGCGGATGCGTTGGTGTAGTGGAGGACGTACTCCCTGAAGTACGACTCGGTCTCCAGCACGTGCCGGATCAGCCCGCCGAGGAAGGCGATGTCGGTGCCGGCGCGGATCGCGACGTGGCGGTCAGCGAGCTGGCTGGTGCGCGAGAAGCGCGGGTCGACGTGGATCACTCTCGCGCCGCGCTCCTTGGCCTTCATCACCCAACGGAAGCCGACCGGATGCGCCTCCGCCATCGAGGAGCCCTCGATCAGGATGCAGTCGGCGTGCTGGAGGTCCTGCAGGAAGGTCGTGGCGCCGCCGCGACCGAGCGAGGTCCCCAGACCGGGGACCGTGGAGCTGTGTCATATGCGCGCCTGGTTCTCGATCTGCACGGCGCCCATCGCGGTGAACAGCTTCTTGATGAGGTAGTTCTCCTCGTTGTCGAGCGTCGCGCCGCCAAGGTGGGCGAACCCGAGCGTGCGGTCGACCCTTCTGCCGTAGTGGTCCTCGTCCTGCCAGCCGGCCTCGCGGGCGGCGATCAGCCGGTCGGCGATCATGTCCATCGCCCGCTCCAGCTCGAGCTCCTCCCACTCGGTCCCGCCCGGCCGCCGGTATCTGACCTTCGTCAGCCGGCCGGGCTGCTGCACGAGCTGCCGCGAGGCGGCGCCCTTCGGGCAGAGCGTGCCCTGGTTGATCGGCGAGCGCGGGTTGCCCTCGATGTCGACCAGTCTGCCGCCGCGGGTGTAGACGACCTGGCCGCAGCCGACCGCGCAGTAGGGGCAGACCGACTCGGTCGCTCTCAGCCCCGCGATCCGCGCGCCGGCCTCGCGGGTCGCCGGCGAGAGCGCCGACTCGCCCATCCCCCAGTCGAGCGCGCGCCCAACGAGCGGGAGGCGCCGCAGGCGCTCGAAGGAGCCGGGTCGTGCGCCGGTGTCGGCCATCGCGATCGGCGTACCCGCTCCGCGGCGCGCGCACACCGGCGGTGCGCGAGTGGGCGGGCGCGTAGGCGCGCCAGATCCCGGGTACGGGCCGCGCACACCAGCCCTTCGTCCCGGGAGCGACCGATGCCGTTCAAGAGCCCGCCCGAGATCGCCAGAGCCGGCGTCGCGACCGGCGCCTCGAAGGCGGCGCTGCCGCTCGACAAGGCGCTCGTCGCGGGCTTCCTCGCCGGCGCGTACATCGCCTTCGCCGGTCTCGTCGCGATCGTCGTCTCGGCCGGGATGGACCCCGAGACGTGGGGCGGCGTCCAGACGCTGGTGACCGGCACGGTCTTCGTGCTCGGCCTCGTGCTGGTCGTCGTCGCGGGATCGGAGCTGCTGACGGGCAACATGGCGCTCGTCCCGCTGAGCGGGCTCGGCGGCAGAGCGCAGGTCGACAGGATCGGCCTGAACCTCCTGTGGGTGCTGATCGGCAACCTGCTCGGGTCGCTGTTCGTCGCCTACTTCCTCGCGGTCAGAACCGGCGTCGTGACGGCCGAGGCCCCGCTGAGACGGCTCGCCGAGATCGCGAACGGGAAGGCGCACGCCGAGAGCGAATGGCAGGTCTTCCTGCGCGCGGTCGGCTGCAACTGGCTCGTCTGCCTCGCCGTCTGGATGGCGCTCGCCGCCGAGGACGTCGCCGGCAAGGTGCTGGCGATCTTCTTCCCGATCATGGCCTTCGTCGCCATGGGCTTCGACCACGTCGTCGCGAACATGTTCTTCCTGCCGGCCGCGATCTTCGCCGACGTCCCCGGCATCGGCTGGGGCGACACGCTCGGCAACTGGCTGTTCGCCCTGCTCGGCAACTTCGTCGGCGCCTTCCTCTTCGTGACGCTGTCGTACTGGTACCTGTACGTCCGCGGCACCGACCGCCGCCCACCCGACCGGGCGAGCGAGAGGGCGTGAGGGGCGGGGCGGCGAAGCATGCCTCCGCCGACCCCGGGGTAGACGAGATCGCAGTGACCGCAGCCAGCTCTCCGTCGACCGCCGCGGCGCCGCCGCTGACCTCGCTCGCCGCCGGCGCCGGGTGCGGGTGCAAGCTGCCGGCGGCGGAGCTGCTGCCGATCGTGCGGCGGCTGCCGACTCAGCAGGATGAGCGGTTGCTTGTGGGGTCGGCGACGAGCGATGACGCGGCGGTCTTCCGGGTCCGTGACGACTTGGCGCTGGTGCAGACGATCGACTTCTTCACGCCGTTGGTCGACGATCCGTTCGACTTCGGGCGGATCGCGGCGGCGAACGCCTTCTCGGACGTCTATGCGATGGGCGGGACGCCGGTGACGGCGCTGAACGTCGTCGCCTATCCGCTGAGATCGCTCGGCGGCGAGACGTTGGCGGAGATCCTGCGCGGCGGGCTGGCGGTCGCCGAGGAGGCGGGCGCGGTGATCGCGGGCGGCCATTCGATCGACGACGCGGAGCCGAAGTACGGGTTGGCGGTGACGGGGGTCGTCGATCCGGGACGGGTGCTGTCGAACGCGGGGGCGCGGGCCGGCGACGCGCTCGTGCTGACCAAGCCGCTCGGCGTCGGGGCCGTCGTGGCGGCGCGCAAGCGCGGCGCGGTCGACGACGCGCTGCTGGCGCGGGCGGTCGCGACGATGACGGAGCTGAACGCCGCCGCCTCGCGTGCGGCGCTGGAGGCCGGGGCGCGGGCGGCGACCGACGTGACCGGGTTCGGACTGCTCGGCCACCTCCACCACCTCTGCCGCGAGAGCGGGCTGGCCGCTGACCTGGAGGCCGCGGCGGTGCCGGCGCTCGACGGCGTGCAGGCGCTCCTCTCCGGCGGCGATGAGGAGGCGCCGGGCCGTTCCGGCGGCGCGCGCCGCAACGCGGCGTGGGCGGAGGGCTTCGCGACCTTCGATGGCGGCGTGCCGGCGTGGCGGCGGCGGCTCGTCACCGACGCGACGACCTCCGGCGGCCTGCTGATCGCGCTCCCGGCGGACGCGGCGGCGCGGGTGCCCGGTCCGGTGGTCGGGACGCTGCGGGCGGGGCCGCCCGGGACGATCCGCGTGCGCTGAGCCGATGGCAGAGGGCGCGTCGAATTTCACCGTGGAGCGGCCCGGGGCCGGTGCCCCGAACGGCCTTCAAAGCCGTCGGCGGCGCGCTCTCCGCGCCGGGAAGGTTCGACTCCTTCGCCGCTCCGTCACCGAAGCCGCGCCGCTCGGGCGCGGGGCGGGACGGCTCCGGCGCCGCTCCGCCGCCGAGGCCGCGCCGCTGGGGCACGGGGCGGGACGGCTCCGGCGCCGCTCCGCCGCCGAGGCCATGCCGCTCAGGCGCGGGACGGGGCGGCTCCTTCGCAGCTCCGTCGCCGATGCCATGCCGCTCAGGCGCGGGGCGGGGCGGCGCGCTCGCCGCTCGCTCGGCAGGGCCGCCTCGCCCGGGCGCGGGGCGTCGGGGCTGGGGACCGGGACGGGCGTGCGATGGGACGGTCGGCCGGACCGCTGACGCTCGGCACCGCCGGGCACGTCGACCACGGCAAGACGACGCTCGTCGCCGCGTTGACCGGGGTCGATACCGACCGGCTGCCGGAGGAGAAGGCGCGGGGGCTGACGATCGCGCTCGGCTACGCGCCGCTGCGGCTGCCGTCGGGCAGGGCGGTGTCGCTCGTCGACGTGCCCGGCCACGAGCGGTTCGTGCGCACGATGGTCGCCGGCGCGACCGGCGTCGACGCCTTCCTGATGGTCGTCGCGGCCGACGACGGCGTGATGCCGCAGACGATCGAGCATGCCGAGGTCCTGCGCGCGCTCGACGTCGGCGCCGGGGTCGTCGCGGTCACGAAGGCCGACGTCGCCGACCCGGCGCCGGCCGTCGAGGAGGCGCGCGAGCTGCTGCCGCGGTGCGAGATCGTCGCCGTCTCGGCCCGCACCGGCGCGGGGCTGGACGAGCTGCGGGCCGCGCTCGACCGCGCCGTCGCGCCCCTGACAAGCCGCGGCGAGGCGACCGGTCCGGCGCGGCTTCACGTCGACCGCGCCTTCACCGTCGTCGGGCGGGGGACGGTCGTGACCGGGACGCTGTGGTCGGGTGCGGTCGCGGTCGGCGACGAGCTGGAGATCGCGCCGCGCGGAGCGGCCGCGCGCGTGCGCGGCGTCGAGGTTCACGACCGTCCGGTCGAGCGGGCGCGGGCCGGCCAGCGGGTCGCGCTCAACCTCGCCGGCGTGCGCGTGAGCGAGGTCGCGCGCGGCGACGTGCTCGCCCCGCCCGGCGCGCTGCGCCCGACGACGATCCTCGACTGCGCACTCGCCCTGCGCGACGCGCGCCACAACGAGCGCGTCCAGGCCCACCACGGCACCCGCGACGCCCCCGCCCGCCTCGCGCAGCTCAGCGACGACGGCCTCTGGCAGCTGCGGCTGGAGCGCCCGCTGCTCGCCTGCGACCGCGACCGCCTCGTCGTCCGCCGCCTCTCCCCACCCGACACCCTTGGCGGCGGCATCGTCCTCGACGCCGCCGCCGGCCGCCACGGCCGCCGCCCCGAGATCCTCACCCGCCTCCGCGCCCTCCGCGACGGCCGCCCCGAGCCCAAGCCCGCGGCCCGCCCCGAGCCGCGAACTCCGGTCGTTTCTCCCCCTCAGCGGGGTACAAACGACCGGAGTTCGACCGGACGCCCGCGCTCGGAGCCGTCGGAGAGCCTCGGCGCGCCGCTCGACCCCGCGGCGCAGGCGCTCGCCGAGCGGCTCCGCGCGGCCGGGGCGCAACTGCTCTCCGAAGCGCAGATGGCCGACGAGCGGGCGGCGCTGCGCGCGCTGCGGGAGGCCGGCGTGGCGGTGCGGGTCAGCGGACGGCTCTACGGCCACGCCGACGTCGTCGCCGACATGCGCAACCGAATCGTCGCGCTGCTCGAGCGCGACGGCGAAACGACCCTGGCCAGCGTCCGCGACGCGCTCGGCATCTCGCGCAAGGGCGCCCAAGCCTTCCTCGAGCACCTCGACGCCACCCGCGTCACCCGCCGCCTCCCCGACGACCGCCGCATCCTCTTCCAACCCCGAACCCGCACATGACCGACCCCCGACACGCGGCGCATTGGCTTTCTGCACGTACTCAGCACGCCCAGAAAGCCAATGCGCCACAGCAGCACCCGCGATGACCACCGACCCGGACCTCCAAACCCGCCTCCGCGCCCTCCCCGCCGTCGACCGCCTCGCTGCCGCGATCGCCGGCGGCGCGACGGGCGCGGGCGGCGCGGTGGGCGCGGGCGGCGCGACGGGCGCGGGCGGCGCGACGGGCGCGGGCGGCGCGACGGGCGCGGGCGGCGCGACGGGCGCGGGCGGCGCGACGGGCGCGGGCGGCACGGTGGGCGCGACGGGCGCGGACGGCGCGGTGGGCGCGACGGGCGAGGGCGGCGCGACGGGCGAGGGCGGCGCGACGGGCGCGGCGTCGATGGCCGAGGCGGTTGCGGCGGCGCGGGCGGTGCTGGACGAGCGGCGGGCCGAGCTGATCGGCGGCGCGCGGGACGAGGTCGATCTCGTCGCGCGGGGGCGCGAGCGGCTGCGGCCGACGCTGCGGCGCGTGCTGAACGGGACCGGCGTGATCGTCCACACCAACCTCGGACGCGCGCCGCTCGCCGACACGGCCGCCGCCGCGGTCGCCGACGCGGCGCGCGGCTACGCGAACGTCGAGCTGGAGCTCGACGAGGGCCGGCGCGGCAGCCGCCACGACCACGTCACCGCGCTGCTGCGCGAGCTCACCGGCGCCGAAGACGCGATCGCCGTCAACAACGGCGCCGGCGCCGCCCTCCTCGCCCTCGCCACCCTCGCCGCACCGCCCCACACCACTCCCCTCCCCAGCCCGACCGCACCCCCGTCCCACACCACCTCCCGGGCGGTCGCGGTCTCGCGGGGGCAGCTGGTCGAGATCGGCGGCGGGTTTCGGGTGCCTGACGTGCTCGCGCAGGCTGGGGTGCGGATGGTCGAGGTCGGGACGACCAACCGCACCCGGCTCGCCGACTACGAGCAGGCGCTCGCGCCGGTCGCGGCCGGCGGCGGGGGCGCGAGCGCGATCCTGCGCGTCCACCAATCGAACTTCCGCACCGTCGGCTTCGTCGAGGAGGTCGCGATCGAGGCCCTCTGCGGGCTCGGGGTCCCGGTCGTCGACGACCTCGGCTCCGGCGCGCTCGCCACCGGTATCGACGCGCTCGCCGACGAGCCGCCGGTCGCCCGCTCGGTCGCCGCCGGCGCCGCGCTCGTCTGCTTCAGCGGCGACAAGCTGCTCGGCGGACCCCAGGCCGGCATCCTCCTCGGCAGAGCATGGGCGATCGACGCCTGCCGCCGCCACCCGCTCGCCCGCGCGCTGCGCATCGGCCGCCTCCCGCTCGCCGCGCTCGCCGCGACGCTCGCCCTCTACCGCGACCCCGCCCGCGCCCGCCGCGACGTCCCCGTCCTCGCGATGCTCGACCTCCCACCCACCACCCTCCGCGCCCGCGCCGAACGCCTCGCCGCCGCCGCCCGCGAAGCCGGCGCGAGTGGCGCCTCCGACATCGAAGCGACCATCACGCGCCCCGACTCGCACCGCGCCCACACGACCGCCGCCGCACCCGCCGACCGCGTCGCGCTCGTCGAGGCGGAGGCCCGCGTCGGCGGCGGGGCGCTGCCGCTGCTCGCGCTGCGCGGCCCGGCGGTCGCGCTTGGCGCGCCCGGCGAGGACCCGGCGCCGCTCGCCCGCGCGCTGCGCAGCGCCGACCCGCCCCTGCTCGCACGCATCGCCGACGGCCGCGTGCTCATCGACCCCCGCACGCTCGCCGACGACGAGCTCGACGACGCCGCCGCGACGATCGCCACGGCGCTGCGCTCGACGGCATGACCGTGCGCGACCGGCCGCCGCGGCGCTCCGCTCGACCGCATGAGCCCTCCGCGCTCGGCCCGTTCGCCGCAGCGCTGCGCACCACGGCATGAGCCATCCTGCTCGGCCCGCGCATCGCGACCGCGGCCGGTCCGCGGTCAGCGGGCGGCCGCGGCGTGGCGTTCGAGGACGAGCGCGAGGCGTCCGAGCTGCTCGCGGTCGCACTGGTCCCAGCGCGCCTCCGGCGAGAGGGTCGCGAGGCCGGTGACGTGGCGGACGAGGTGGAGGTCGGCGTCGCGGAAGCAGCCGAGCAGGTGACCGATCGGCGCCCCGCCCCACGACTCGTGGGCGTCGGTGCAGCGCAACGTGGCAGCGAGCGCGGGGAAGCCGCTGTGTACCGGCAGGCAGCGGGCCAGCACCTCGGCGCGTTCGACGTCGGCGACGCCGGCCGACAGCGCCGCCTCGGCTTCGAGCTGCAGGGTCCGCAGCCGCAGCTCGAACGAACCGCGCCGGGTGCGGTCGGTCAGCGCCCCGATCTGCTCGACTCGGTCGCCCAGCTCGGCGACCGCGCCGCGCAGCTCGTCGACCTGCGCCTCGGCGACGGTGATCGCAGAGGTGGCGCTGAGATCCGGGTCGATCCCGCGCACGAGCGCGAGGCAATGCAGGAGCGTCACCTCGGCGGCGCGCAGCCGCTCGGCGATCTCGACCCAGCGCAGCGTCGCGCCGACGTCGTAGTGGGTCCCGTCGCTCAGCATCGGCCGGTCTCGGCGGCAGCGGCGCAGCAGCGGCCGGACGGGTAAGGGGGTGCCCCGTCCGGTCCGCTGCTCGATGCGGCGGCCGCGGGCATGGCAGGTCCGTCAAGGGGAGTGAGGACGTGCCGAGCAGGCCGTTGCATCGGGTCACAGCGTGCCGCCGTCGGCACCGTCTGCCTAGTTCTGGAGCGGTATACCGAAGCAGTAGTTCGAGGCACCGGGAAGGCGGCTTGCCGGTTGCCAGCCCGCTGATCGGTGGTCTACGCTCGGCCGGCTGGTCAATTCGGGGACGTCTGGGGAGTTTCTGGGGAGCGATGCGAGGCGGGGTCGTTGCGAGAGTCACGTTGGCGACGGTCGTGCTCGCCCCCGAACCGCTCACGCGTTACGCCGTCGCCAAGGCGGTCGAGCAGCGCTACGGCGGCGACGACGGGATACTCCGGACCAAGCGCCAGCACGCCTACGACCTGGTCCCGGCGCTCGAGGCCAACGGACTGATCCGTGTCGTCGGAACGGCGCCGACGCGCACCAGCAGAGAGCCGACGAGCCTGTTCGGCGCCACCCAGGCCGGCGTCCACGACTGGCGCGCGTGGCTGTCGAGCCCGATCGCGATGCCGGACGCGATGACCGGCGCGCTCGCCCGGCTCTACGCGGTGCGGCAGGGCGACTTCGCAACGATGCTCGGGATCATCGACCGCTACGAGGCGATGCTGCGGCTGATGGTCCAGCGCGCCGAGGACCCCGTCGCGCCGGACCACATCGTCGAGCGGATCAGATCGGTGTGGAGCAGACGCGAGCTGGTCGCGCAGCTGCAGTGGTGCCAGCACTCGCGCGAGATCGTCACCGACGCGATGGCGGGAACCTCGCCGTGGCGGTGACGCTGCTCACGCTCGCGGGCGTGTCGGTGCGGTTCCGGAGCGCGACCGCGCTCGCCGACGTCTCGCTCGAGGTCGCGGCCGGCGAGCTGGTGATCGTCTGGGGCCCGGCGCGGTCCGGGCGCACGACGCTGCTGGAGGTCGCCTCGGGCGTGCGGCCGCCCGACGTCGGCACGGTCACGTTCGCCGGCCGGGCGCCGGGCGCCAGCCTCGGCCGGCAGGGCGGCTTCGCGCTCGTGACCGGCAGCAGCCGCGCGCTGCTGGGCCATGACGATCTCGTGATCGACCAGGTCGCCTATCCGGCGATCCGCACGATGTCCCGGTGGCGCGCGCAGGCGGCCGCCGACGGCGTGCTGCGACGGTGCGGCGTCGAGGAGCTGGCCCAGGAGCCGATCGACGCGCTCTCGGCCGCCGAGCGGATCCGCGTGCTGCTCGCCCGCAGCCTCGTGCGCGAGCCAAGGCTGGTGCTGCTCGACGAGCCGACCACCGGCCTCTCCCACCCCGAGAGCGAGCGCTTCCTGGAGCTGGTCCGCTCGCTCGTCCGCGACGACGGGCTCGCGGTGCTGATGACCGACGACGCCGAGGGCGCGGCGCTCGTCCCCGGCGCCCGCGTGCTGACGATGCAGCGTGGCACCGTGCGCGGCGCCGGGCCGTCCGTCCCGGCCGACGTCATCCCGCTCGACGGGCGACGCGCGGGGCCGGGGCGCGGGCTGTGACGCTCAGGCTCGACCGCGTCTCGCGCCACTTCGACGTCGGCGGCGAGACCGTGCGCGCCGTCGACGGCGTCTCGCTGACGATCGAGCGCGGCGAGCTGATCGCCCTCTACGGCCCCAGCGGCTCCGGCAAGTCGACGCTGCTGCTGCTCGCCGCCGGCCTCGACCGCCCCGACAGCGGATCGGTGAGCTGGGACGGCGTCCCGGTCCCGCTGGGCGGACGGGCCGCCGACCGCTGGCGGCGCGACACGCTCGGCGTCCTCCTGCAGCAGCCGCAGCTCGTCGAGGGCGTGCCGCTCCATCGCAGCGCCGGCCTGCGCCTGGAGGCGCGCGGCATGCGCCGCTCGCAGGCCCGCCTCGCCGGCATCCGCGCGCTGAGAGAGGTCGGCCTCGGTCACCGGCTGGAGCATCGGCCCGATCAGCTCTCGATCGGGCAGCGCCAGCGTGCGGCGATCGCGAGAGCGCTCACGACCGACCCGGCGCTGATCCTCGCCGACGAGCCGACCGGCAGCCTCGACTCCCAGACCAGCGCGCAGATCGTCGACCTGCTCGACGCGCTCGCGCACGAGCGGGGGCGAGCGGTGCTGATCGTCACGCACGACCCGCAACTCGCGCACCGTGCCGACCGCGTGCTCCGCCTCGCCGACGGACGTCTGAGCGAGCCGGTGCACGACCCCGCCGACCTCTCGCCGCAGCCGTGACGGGCGCGACCGCGCCGCCGACCGAGCCCGACCGCACCCGCGAGACGGCCCAGTGGGTGCGGATCGGCACGCTGCTGACGCTCTACGCCGGCCGCCTGCGACGCCAATGGCTGCAGGAGCTGCTCGCGGCCGCCGGCATCGCGACCGGCGTGATGCTCGTCTTCGCGGTGCTCGCCGCCAACACGAGCATCAAGTCCTCGGCGCGCGAGATCGCGACCGCGATATCGGGACGGGCCGAGCTGCAGCTCGGCGCGCTCGGAGGCGGCGGCTTCGACGCGCGGCTGGTCGAGGAGGTCCGGGCCGCGCCGGGCGTCGAGACCGCCTCCGCCCTGCTCCAGACCCGCGCCAACCTGCGCCACCGCGACGACCGGGTCGGCGTCGACCTGGTCGGCGTCGACGGCTCCTACGCGCAGCTCGGCGGCGTCAGCGCCCGTCCGGCGCTGTTCGGGATCTTCTCGCTGCCGGGCATCTACCTGACCGCCGGCGCGGGAGACGCCCTCGGCTTGCCGCCCGGAAGCGCGCCGTCGGCGCCGGTCGCGATCGACGTCCGCGGACGCAACCGCGAGATCCCGGTGATCGGCGTGCTCGGCTCCCACGAGGTCGGACCCGTCGCCCCCGCGACGATCGCCTCGACGTCGCTCGAACGCGCGCAGGAGCTGAGCGGCATGCGCGGCAGAGCGACGCGGATCCTCGCCGTCGTCAGAGACGGCGAGGCGGAGGCCGCACGCACCTCGCTCGAACGGATCGCACGTGACAACGGCCTGCGGACGAGCACGGTCGACGACGAGCTGCGCGCGCTCTCGATCGCGACCGCGCCCAACGATCAGTCGACGATGCTGTTCGCGGCGATCGCCGCGATCGTCGGCCTGCTGCTGACCGCGATGGCGATGCTGCTCACCGTGCCGGAGCGCCGGCGCGAGCTGGCGCGGATGCGGATCGTCGGGGGCTTCACCTCACGCCAGGCGACCCAGGTGCTGCTCTCGCAGGCGATCATGCTCGGACTGGCGTCATCGGCCGCCGGCGTGCTCGCGGGATCGCTGCTGGCACGCAGCGCGGCGCAGGCGCCGCCCGGGTACCTGACGTTCGCGTTCCCGATCGGCTCCGGCGTCGACATCGAGCCGTGGATGGTCGTCGCCGCGCTGCTCGGCGGCACGCTCTTCACGTGCATCGCCGCCGCGACGCCGCTGGCCGACCTGCGCTCCGGCCGGGCGCTGAACGCGATCTACGGCACGGGCGGCCAGCCCGGACAGGGCATCTCGCCCCGGCTGCGATGGCAGCTCGCCGCGGTCGCCGTCGCGCTCGTCGCCGCGGCGTCGGTCGTCGTGGCGGTGTGGCCGGGCACGACGCTGCTGACGATCGGGATCCTGATCGTCGCGACGCTGCTGGCGATGCCCGCGGTCCTCGCCGGCGTCGTCGCCGCGGCGACACGGCTCGAGCGGCTCGACCGCGCCCCGCCGCTCGTGATTCCCGTCGCCGCGCTGCGCTCGGCTCCGGTTCGCTCGGTCGCGCTCGCGGCGACCTGCGCGGTCGCGATCTGCGGCGCGCTCGCGATCGGCGGCGCACGCACCGACCTGTTCGACGGGATCGAACAGGATCAGCGCGAGCACTACGGCACGACGGACATCTGGATCAGTCAACGCGGCGACGCGCTCGGTCTCCAGCCGTTCCGTGCGCCAGAGGGGCTCGCCGCCCTTCCCGGCGTGGCAGCCGTGCGCGAGTACATGGGCGGGCTGCTCGACATCGGCGACCGGCGCATGTGGGTGATCGGACGGCCGAGCGCGGACCGGACGATGGTCCCGCCTTCCCAGATCCGCGACGGCAACTACGCGACGACCACCGCGCGGCTGCGCGCCGGCGGCTGGATCACCGTCTCCGATCAGCTCGCGCGCGAGCGAGGCATCGCGCCCGGCTCGAAGATCGAGCTGCCCACGCCGACCGGGCCCCGCACGTTCCGCGTCGCCGCGATCACGACCAACCTTGGCTGGGGGCCGGGCGCGATCGTCATGCGCGCCGAGGACTACCGCGAGGGGTGGTCGACCACCACGCCGACCGCGCTCGAGGTCGACGTCGCGCCCGGCGCCTCCCCGACGCGCGTGCGCGACGCGATCCGCGCCGCGCTCGGTCCGGGAACGGGCCTCCAGGTCCAGACGACCGCCGAGAACGTCGCCGACGCCCGCGAGATCGTCAGCGACGGTCTCGCGCGCCTGCGCCAGATCGAGACGCTGCTGCTGATCGCCGCCGCCGTCGCGATCGCCGTCGCGATGATCGCCACCATCCGCGAGCGCCGCCCCCAGCTCGCCGCGTACGCGATCGAGGGCTGGAGCCGCTTCGCGCTCTGGCGCGCGCTGATGGGCGAGACGGCGATGATCCTGCTCGCCGGCTGCCTCGCCGGGATCGCCGCCGGCACCTACGGCCATTACCTCGGCGGACGCTGGCTCGAACAGACGACCTCGTTCCCCGCCCCCTGGACGTGGTCGCCGCTCGCGGCGCTGCCGGCCTGCGGCCTGCTCGCGGGCGTCGCGCTCCTCGTCACCGCCGTCCCCGGCTATCTCGCCGCGCATCCGCGCGGCCGCCTCGCCGTCGACCGCGCCTGACGAGACCGCTGATCCGGGCACGAACGCAGGCCTCGAAGAGCCGCTTTTCCGCCCGTTTCCGTGGGCGATCATGGCCGGCATGCTCGCCATGCTCAGGACCCTCCGGACGCTCGCGCTGTACGAGGGGTCGATCGTCCCGCAGGCACGTGCGGAGATCCGACGCTGGTCGACCGTCGCGGAGACGATCCCGGACCCGGTGCTGCGCGCGCATGCGACCGCCGCGATCGCGGCCGACACCGACAACGCCGAGGCCGTCACCGCCTTCGCCGCGTTCGCTTCCCGATCGCGTCGGCGCACGACGATCGAGCTGCTGGTCGCCCACCAGCTCCTCGCCGACTACGTCGACGTGCTGGGCGAACGGGTCTGCTGCGATCGGCTCGCCGACGGGCTCCGGATCGGCAGTGCCCTGCCGGCGGCCGTCGCCCGGCCTGGGGATCCGCTCGACCTCGATCCGCTCGGCGACGACGGCGGCTACCTCGCGGCGCTGGTCTCGGCCTGCCGCGATCGGCTCTGGCGGCTGCCCGCTGCAGCGACGGTCGCAGGACGAGCCCAAGCGGCCGCGGTCCGCTGGGGAGAGGGGCTCGCGCACAGCCACACCGCCGCGCACGGCGAGGCGCTCGCGCAGGTCGAAGCGTGGAGCGCCGAGCAGGACGGCTGCGCGGGCTATGCGTGGTGGGAGATCGCCGCCGGCTCCAACTCCAACCTCGCGATCGCGGCGCTGCTCGCGGCGGCGGCCGACCCGGCGACGACCGCCCGCGACGCCGCGCGGATCGAAGCCGCGTACTGGCCGCACGTCTGCGCGATGTCGACGCTGCTCGACAGCCTCGTCGACTGCGAGCGCGACGCGGTCAGCGGCGACTTCTCGTTCGTCTCCCACTACGCCGGCGCCGACGCGGCTCGAGCCGGCATCGTCGCGGCGGCGAGTCGCTCGCTAGGCGCCGTCAGCACGCTGCGGCACAGCCACACGCACGCGATGATCGTCTGCGGCGTCGCCGCCTACTACGCCGCTGCCGCCGAGCGCGGCAGCCTCGCCGCGCAGGTCGCGCCGAGCGTCGTCGAGGCGCTGCGGCCGGCGGTGACGCCGATCGCCGCGGCGCTGCGGGCGCAGCGCCGCCTCGCCGGCCGTTCGTCGCCCGCCGCGCGCGCTTGAGGCTCGAAGGACAAGAGCTAGTCGCGGTCGTCCACAAGCTCCGCTTCACGCTGCCCGAGCGGGCGGAGTAGGCCCGGGCGCGAACCGCCGGTCGAGCGCTCGCAGCGAGCGCAGCGCGCAGGCGAGCAGCGCGGCGGCGCCCGCGAGGACGCAGAAGGCGACGGTCAGGCTCGTCGTCGTGAGCAGGGCGGCGACCGCGAGCGGCGCCGCCGCCTTGCCGAGGTTGCGCGCGCTCTGGCTCGCGGCCGCCGGTTGGGCGCGCGCCCCCTCGGGCCACGTCCGCGTCACGTAGGCGTCCTGCATCACCGCGAGCACGCCGTCACCGACGCCGAACGCGACGGCGACCGCGCAGGCGGCGGGCAGGTCGCCGGCCAGCGGGAAGGCCGCCAGGGCGCCCGCGACGACCAGCAGGGCGGCGCAGGTCATGCGCGCGGCCGGCAGGCGGCGCAGCGCGCGCGGCACGAACGCGGCCGCCACGCCGGCCGCGCCCGCGGCCAGCGCCAGCACCACGCCCGCGCCGGCCGCGTCGGCCGCGCCGCCGCGCACGAGCAGCGCGGGCAGGTAGGCGAGCAGGGCGAACTTGAACAGCATGCGTGCGAACCCGACCGCCAGCACGGCCGTGCCGCAGGGCTGCGCGCGCACGGCCCGCCAGGTCGATCGCCCGTCCCCGCGCGCCGGTCGCGCGCTGCGCCGGTCGTCGAGCGTCACGAGCGCCGCCGCCGCGACGAGCGCGATCGCGGCCTGCGCGACGAACGGGCCGCGCCAGCTCAGCGCGACCAGCGCGATGCCGATCAGCGGCAGCGCGAACTCCGCCGCCGTCGAGACGACCTGGCGCGCCGCGAAGGCGCGCACCTGGGCCAGCCCGCGATAGGCGTCGCCGACGATCACGACCGTCAGCGGCATCGCCGCCGCGAAGGCGGCGCCCTGCAGCAGGCGCAGCGCGAGCAGCGTGCCGTAGTCGCCGGCGAGCGCCTGCGCCGCCCCCGCGGCGGCGTAGAGCGTCAGCGACCCGGCGACGGCGAGGCGGCGCGGCGCGCGGGCGAGGAGCGTCCCGAGCGGGATCGTCAGGAACACCCCCGGCAGCACGTACGCGAGCGTGAACCAGCCGGCGTCGCCGTCGTCGACGCCGAAGCGCCGCTGGATCTCCGGGACGGCCGGCGCGACCGCGTGGATCGTCATCGCGAGCGCGACCGTCATCGCGCACACGAGCAGCAGCGCCGAGCGCGTCCCGTCGGGCGGCGGCGCGGCGGGCGGCGTCCCGTCGGGCGGCGGCGCGGCGGACGGCGGCGCGGCGGACGGCGGCGCGGCGGACGGCGCGGCGCCGCTCACACGCGCTGCGCCGCCGTCGCCGCCCCGCGGCGGGCCGGTCTCAGCCCGCCGACGCGGGCGGCGCGATCGCCGCATCGGTGAGGCGCCCGTCGACGCGCCGCCACAGCCCGCGCGGGTTCTCGTCGCGCAGCGCGGCCGGCAGCAGCTCGGCGGGCGCTCCCTGCCAGCAGACCGGGCGCATGAAGCGGCGCGTCGCGGTCATCCCGACCGAGGTCTCCCCCGCCGCCGTCGTCGACGGGTACGGGCCGCCGTGCTGCATCGCCCACGTGACCGCGACGCCGGTCGGGAAGCCGTCGTAGACGACGCGCCCGCAGCGAGCCGCGAGCAGCTCAGTCAGCCGTCGCGCCCGCTCCGGCTCCGACGCGACGTCGATATGGAGCGCCGTCGCCAGCTGGCCGTCGAAGGCCGCGACCGCCGTCTCGAGCTGCTCGTCGGAGCCGTAGCGCGCCAGCAGCGCGAACGGGCCGAAGCGCTCCTCGCGCAGCTCCTTGGCGCTCGCGAGCGCCGACGCGCTCGTCTGGAAGGCCGCCGCGCTCACGCGGAAGCCGGGGCCGCTCGGAGCCGCCGGCGGGGTCAGCGGGTCGACGTCGTCGCGCGCGGACAGCTCGGCGAGCTGCGCGGCGAGCGCGTCGCGCATCCGCTCGGTCAGCATCACGAGCGGCTCGGCGGCGGCGAGGCGCGCGGCGACGTCGGCGCACCAGCGGTCGCCCTCCTCGCCGGCCGGGACGAGCACGACGCCCGGCTTGGTGCAGAGCTGGCCGGCCGCGCCGGTGATCGCGGCGACGAACGCGTCGGCGATCGCGCCGCCGCGCGCCCGCAGGGCGCCGACCGTCACGACCGCCGGGTTGACGCTGCCCATCTCCGCGAAGACGGGGATCGGCCGCTCCCGGCCCGCGGCGACGTCGAAGAGGGCGCGGCCACCGGCGGTCGATCCCGTGAAGGCGACCGCCGCGATCGGCTCGGCGCGCACGAGCGCGGCCCCGAGCTCGGCCGAGGCGCCCTGCACGTGCGCGAACGCGCCGGCCGGCAGCCCGGCCTCCGCGACCGCCGCCGCGACGTGGCCGGCGACCGCGGCGTTGATCCCCGGCTGCGCCGGATGCCCCTTCACGACGACCGGGCAGCCGGCCGCGAGCGCCGCGGCCGTGTCGCCGCCGGCGACGCCGAAGGCGAGCGGGAAGTTGCTGGCGCCGAAGACCGCCACCGGTCCGATCGGCACCAGCATCCGGCGCAGGTCGGGGCGCGGCGCCGGCCGGGCCGCCGGGTCGGCGCGGTCGACGATCGGCTCGAGGTGGGCGCCGGCGGCGACGACGTCGACGAGCGCCTCCAGCTGGAAGCAGGTGCGCTCGAGCTCTCCCTCCGCGCGCCCCGCCGGCAGGCCCGACTCGCGCTGGAAGAGCGCGCGCAGCGACTCGCCGTCGGCGCGCAGCCGCGCGGCGGCGCCGCGCAGCGCGGCGACGCGGCGGTCGGCGTCGCGCATCCGCTCGTCGGCGAAGGCGGCGGCGGCCTCGCCGGCGATCGCCGGAAGCTCGGCGATCGCCGTCTCGCGGTGGGGCTCGAGCGTTCTGCCGCTGCTGGGGTCGGTGGCGCGGATCGTGGTGTCGGCGGTCATCGGACGGGTGCCTCTCCGGTTCGGTGATGCGGGCGGGCTGATATGACAGGAAGATGGATGCGGACCCGATCGGCCTCGACGGCGTGCGGCTGGCGCCCGTCGACGACGTACCGTCGCGCAGCGACCTCGTCGGCAGGACGCTGCGCGACGCGATCGTCGCCGGCCGGCTGCGCCCCGGCGCCACGCTCGTCGAGCGCAGGCTGGCCGAGCAGCTCGGCGTCTCCAAGACGCCGGTGCGCGAGGCGCTGATCCGCCTCGCGCGCGGCGGGCTGGTCGAGATCCTGCCCAACCGGCGCGCCGTCGTGGCGACGCTCGACCTGCCGGCGCTGGTCGCCGTCTACGAGGTCCGCGTGCAGCTGGAGCCGTGGGCGGTCGGGCGCTCGACCGCGGCCGCTCCCGCCGAGGTCCACGCCGCCGCGGCCGAGGCGCTGGAGCGCGGCGCCGACGCGATCGCACGCGCCGACCGTGTCGCGCTCAGCCTCGCCAACCGCGCCTTCCACCGCGCCCTCTACGCCCGCTGCGGCAACGAGATCGTCCTCGACGTGCTCGACAACCTGCAGGACCGGGTCGCGCTCGGCACCGTCTCGCTGCTGTGGACGCGCCATCCCACCTGGGAGGCGGAGGCCGCCGAGCACCGCGCCGTGCTGGAGGCGGTCGGCGAGGGCGACGGCGCGCTCGCGGCGCGCCTCGTCCACGACCACATCGCCGCCTCGCTCGAGCGCCTGCGCGGCGATCAAGGCGCCGACGCGGCCGACGCCGCCCCGTCGCCGCCGGCGGCCCGGTAGCGCGCGAGCAGCTCCTCGCCGGGCGGGTAGGTGCCGCGCAGCGGCGCGCCGCCGTCGACCTCGGCGAGGATGAACTCCTCCAGCCGCTCCTGCTCCAGCGCCGCGGCGGCGACCTCGGCCGCCAGCTCGCGCGGCACGCAGACGACGCCCTCGGCGTCGCCGACGATCACGTCGCCGGGGTAGACCGCGACCTCGGCGCAGCCGATCGGGACCTGCATGTCGACGGCGTGGTGCTGGGCGAGGTTGGTCATCGCCGAGGCGCCGGCGGCGAAGGCCGGCATCGCCAGCTCGGCGATCTCCGGGCTGTCGCGCAGCGACCCGTCGGTCACCAGGCCGGCCGCGCCGCGCCGCATCAGGCGCGTGGCGAGGATGTTGCCGGCCGACGCCGCGCGGCCCCGCCCGCGGCAGTCCATCACCAGCACCTGGCCGGGGCCGACCGACTCGACCGCCCGCCGCTGCGGATGGTCGTAGTCCTTGAAGACCGCGAGCACGTCGAGGTCCTCGCGCGCCGGCACGTACCGCAGCGTGAAGGCGCTGCCGACCATCCGGGCGTTGCCGGGATTCAGCGGCCGGACGCCGTGCAGGAACGTGTTCCGCAGCCCGCGGGCGAACAGCTGCGTGGTGAGCGTCGCCGTGCTGATGCGCGAGAACGCGGCGATCAGGTCGTCGCCGAGCGGCTCGGCGGCGGGGGATTCGTGAGCCATGCCTTCCTTCCAGCGACGGTCCGGCCGACCCGTTCGCGGGCCGGTCCGTTCGGACCGTCAGGTCGTTTGGTATACCATATCTCAATATGCCCAGATCTCAGCTCTCCGACCAGCTCGGCGGCGTCGTCGCCGTCCTTCCCACGCCGTTCGCGCACGACGGCGGCGCCGTCGACGCCGCGGCGCTGGAGCGCCTCTCCGCGACGCTCGACGCCGCCGGGATCCACGCGCTGACCGCCCTCGGCAACACCGGCGAGGTCTTCCAGCTGACCGCCGAGGAGCGCCGCGCGGTGCTCGCCGCGACCGCGCGCGGGCGCACGAACGCCGCGCTCGTCGCCGGGATCGCGGGCGCCGGCGCCGAGGCGCTCGAGCTGACCGCCGAGGCGGCGGAGATCGGGTACGACGCCGTCATGCTCCACGACCCGCCCGACCCGCTCGCCGGCGAGCGCGGCATCGTCCGCTTCTACGGCGACTTCGCCGAGCGCTCGCCGCTGCCGGTCGTGCTCTACGTGCGAACGCCCCGCCTCGGCGGCGACGCGCTCGCCGAGCTGGCGCTCCACCCTCGGATCGCCGGCGTCAAGTACGCCCGTCACGATCTGCACGTGCTCGCCACCGTCCTGGAGCGCCCTGGCCTCCGCGACGCCTGCACCTGGACCTGCGGGCTCGCCGAGTCGATGGTCGCGCCGATGCGCGCGCTCGGGCTGGTCGGCTTCACCTCCGGCGTCGCGAACGTGCGCCCCGACCTCGCGCTCGCCGTCTGGCAGGCGAGCCGCGCCGGCGACTTCGACGCGCTCGCCGCCGCGATCGCGCCGCTGCTCCCGTTCGAGGCGCTGCGCACGCGCGCCGGCGGCCGCCACAACGTCGCCGTCGTGAAGGCGGCGATGGCACTGCTCGGCAGCGACGTCGGCGAGGTCCGCGCGCCCTGCGAGCCGCTCGACGAGGCGGCGGCCGCATCGCTCGCGACGATCGTGCGCGGATGGCCGGCGAGCCGCTGACGGCGGCGCAGGCGGCGTGCGACCTGCTCGCGCGGGCGGGCGTGCGCCGCTGCTACACCGTTCCCGGCGAGTCGTTCCTCGGGCTGCTGCTGGCACTCGACGCCGACCCGCGCCTCGACGTCGTCTCGACCCGCCACGAGAGCGGCGCCGCCTTCATGGCCGACGCCGACGCGCGGCTGACCGGGCAGGTCGCCGTCGCGCTGGCCAGCCGCGCGCCCGGCGGCTCCAACCTCGCGATCGGCGTGCAGACCGCGCACGAGGACGGCACGCCGCTGGTGGCGATCCTTGGCCAGGTCCCGTCCGACCGGCTCGGCACCGGGGCGCTGCAGGAGATCGACCTCGCCGCCTTCTACGCGCCGATCACGAAGTGGGCGGTCACCGCGCGCAGCGCCCGGGAGCTGCCCGGGCTGCTGGCGAGAGGCCTGCGGATCGCGCGCGAGGGCCGGCCGGGCCCGGTCGCGATCGCCGTCCCCGAGGACCTGTGGCGGGAGCCGGTCGAGCCGGTCGACGCGGCCGCGCTGGAGCCGGCCGCCCCGCCGCCTGCCGCCGCCGAGGCGCTCGAGCGCGCCGCGGCCGCGCTGGCGGCGGCCCGCCGGCCGGTGATGGTCGCCGGCGGCGGCGCGGCGCGGGCGCGCGAGCAGCTCGTCGCGCTCGCCGAGCGGGCCGGCCTCGGCGTCTACACCTCGTTCCGGCGCCAGAACGTCTTCCCCGACGAGCACCCCAACTGCCTCGGGCAGCTCGTGATCGGGACGCCGCCGGAGCTGCTGCGGGCGGCGCGCCACGCCGACCTGCTGCTGCTCGCCGGCACGCGGCTCGACGACATCACCGGCCAGCAGGGGCTGCTCCCGCGGCCGGGCCAGCGGGTGCTGGCGATCGGCCCCGACGACGACCTGCCGGACGGCGCCGAGCTGATCGGGCGCGACGTGGCGGCGACGCTGCGGGCGCTCGCCGAGCGCCTGCCGACCGAGCCGGCGGCGCGCGACTGGTCGGCGGCCCACGGCGCCTACGCGGCGGCGGCCGCCACGCCGCCGCGCGCCGCGGACGCCGCGACGGCCGGCGTCGACCCCGCGCGGGCGGTCGCGGCGCTGCGCCGCGCCGTCGGCGGGGAGGCGATCGTCACCAACGACGCCGGCAACTTCTCGGCGTTCCTGCACCGCCACTGGCGCTTCGCCCCCGGCGGCGCGCTGCTCGCGCCGGCCAACGGTGCGATGGGCTACGCCGTCCCGGCGGCGGTCGCCGCGAAGCTCGCGGCGCCGGCGGCGCGCGTCGTCGCCGTCGTCGGCGACGGCGGCGCGCTGATGACCGGGCAGGAGCTGGAGACGGCGGTGCGCCACGGCGCCGACGTGCTCGTCGTCGTCTTCCAGAACGGCCTCTACGGGACGATCGCGATGCACGAGGCGCGCGCCGCCGGACGTGTCGAGCCGGCCACGACGATCGGGCTGCCCGACCTCGGCGCCTGGGCGACGGCGCTCGGCGCGCGCGGCTGGACCGCGCGCGACGAGGAGGAGCTCGACGCCGCGCTCGACGGCGCGCTGGCGCACGCCGGGCCGTCGCTGATCGCGATCCGGACCGATCCCGATCGGATCGCGCCCGGGTTGCGCCTCGCCGAGCTGACCGGCGAGGGCTGAGCGCGGGCTCGGGGCGGGGCGCCGCCGCGGCGCCCCGCCCCGCCCCTGCCCGACGATCAGCCGAAGAAGGGGAATCTCGCCTGGTAGGCCGCGAGCATCGCCGGCCAGCGCGGCTCGTCGACGTAGGTGACGGTGACCGTCCCGTCGAAGCCGCCGCCGGTGGCGCGGAAGAAGCGGAGGTTGCCGGTGTGGGTGTACTTCGGCAGGTGGCGCGCGCTCTCCGGGCGCCAGTTGTAGGTGCCGACGACCATCTCGGCCGGCTCGCCGTCGGGGCCGAGCACGAGCATGTCGCCCCGCAGCATGAAGCCCTCGTCGGCCGGGTCGTGCCACTCGGCCGTCACCTGACCCATGCCGGCCGGCAGCGCGGAGAGGCCGGTGACGTCGCCGCTGACGGGGTCGCGGCGGAGGATCTTGACGACGTGGAGGATCGGCTCGGTGAAGCCGCTGTCGGTTCTCGCCTCGCTGACGCGGACCATCCACTGCATCGACTCGGGGTCGACGACCGACCGCTCGCCGCCGCCGGCGCCGGGCGCGCCGATCACGGCCAGCAGGCGCGTCGCGCCCGTCGCCTCCAGCCGCGCGCTGTCGCCGTGGGGCAGGTAGGCGTAGCGGCCGGCGGCGACCTCGTCGCCGTCGATCGTGACGGCGCCGTCGAGCACGAGCAGCTCGCAGCCGGCGTCGAGCTGCTGGTCGACCGCGTAGCCGGCCGGCGCCTCGACCAGCGCCGTCATCGCGCCGGTCTCCTCGTCGCGCGACAGGACGCGCCACGGCGCGCCGGCGAACGGCCCGGCGGCCGCCTGCTCGAGCGGGACGTCGGTGTAGTGCAGGTCCTCCACGTGGGCGCGGGCCATTCAGGTCTCCTTCGGGTCAGGGGTGGGCGCCTCGACGGGCGCCTCGCGTTGCAGCCGCTCGAGCTCGGCGGCCGGGATGTGGCAGTGGATCTGGCGGCCGCCGGCGAGCTGCTGGCAGGGCGGCGCCTCGGTCTCGCAGATCGCGCCGACCTTGCGCGGGCAGCGCGTCTGGAAGACGCAGCCGCTCGGCGGGTCGGCGACGCTCGGCGGGTCGCCGTGGAGGCGCACGCGCGCCCGCGCCTCCGCCGCGAAGGCGTCGCGCGGCGCCGACAGCAGCGCCTCCGTGTAGGGGTGGTGCGGCGGCGAGAAGACGTCGGCGGCGGCGCCGACCTCCATCACGCGGCCGAGGTACATGACCATGATCCGGTCGGCGATGTACTGGACGATCGCGAGGTCGTGGGAGATGAAGACGAAGGCGGTGCCGTGCTCGCGCTGCAGCCAGACCATCAGGTTGACGATCGCCGCCTGGACGGAGACGTCGAGCGCCGAGGTCGGCTCGTCGCAGACGACGACGCGCGGCTCGCCGGCGAAGGCGCGCGCGATCGCGACGCGCTGCTTCATCCCGCCGGAGAGCCCGGCCGGGCGCGCGTCGAGCTGGGGCGCCGGCAGCCGCACCTCCTCGGCCAGCTCGGCGATCCGCTGCTCGCGGCGCTGCGGCGGGAGCGCGCTCAGCCTCCGCAGCGCCCGCCGCAGGATGCGGCGGATCGTGTGCCGCTGGTTGAGCGCCGAGTCGGGGTTCTGGAAGACGATCTGGAGCGCCCGCACCTGCTCGTCGTCGCGCGCGGCGACGCCGGGGCGCAGCGGTCTGCCGTCGAGCCGCAGCGTCGCGCCCTCGTCGGCCGCTTCGAGGCCGAGCAGCACGCGCGCCAGCGTCGACTTGCCGCTGCCCGACTCGCCGACGATCCCGAGCGTCTCGCCGGCGGCGAGCGTGAACGAGATCTCCTGCAGGACTCTCACCGCGCGGGCGCCGTCGCCGAAGGTCTTCGCGACCCGCTCGACCTCCAGCAGCGGCGGCCGCTCCCCGGCCTCCCGCGCGGGGTCGGCCACGGCGAGCGGCGCCTCGGTCGGGCGCGAGAGGGCGCCGGCCCGCTCCGGGTAGTGGCAGCGGAAGCCGCGGTCGTCCTCGCGGGTGAGCGGCGGCTCCTCGGCGGCGCAGCGCTCCTCCGCCGCCGGGCAGCGCGCTGCGAAGACGCAGCCGCGCTCGACCGAGCCGAGCGCCGGGAGCGCGCCGGGGATCGCGACGAGGCGGCCGTCCTCCTTCGACATGCCCGCTCTCGGGATGCAGCCGACGAGGCTGGCCGTGTAGGGATGGCGCGGGCGCCGGAAGACGTCGTCGACCGGCCCCTCCTCCGCCAGCCGTCCGGCGTAGAGCACGCCGACGCGGTCGCACATCCGCGCGATCACGCTGAGGTTGTGGGAGATGAACAGCACGCTCGTGCGCATCTCCGCGCGCAGCTCGGCGATCAGGTCGAGCACCTCCGCCTCGACGGTCGCGTCGAGGCCGGTGGTCGGCTCGTCGAGGATCAGCAGCTCCGGTCGCTTGGCCAGCGCCATCGCGATCACGACGCGCTGCTGCATCCCGCCCGACAGCTCGTGCGGGTAGCGGCGCATCACCAGATCGGGGTCGGCGATCTTGACCTTGCGCAGCATCTCGTGCGCCTGGGCGCGCCCCTCGTCCCAGCTGGCGGACTTGACGACGAACGACTCCGCGATCTGGTCGCCGACGCGCATCGTCGGGTTGAGCGCGCGGCCGGGCGACTGGTAGACCATCGCGACGACGTCGGTCCGCAGCCTCCGCAGCGCCTCGCCGCGGGCGGACGCGAGGTCGTGGCCGGCGACCTCGAGGCGCCCGCCGCTGACGCGCCCGTTCGACGGCAGCGCGCCGACGAGCGCGAGCGCCATCGTCGACTTGCCGCAGCCCGACTCGCCGACGAGCCCGTAGCTCTCCCCCGGCGCGATCGCGAGGTCGAGTCCGCGGATCACGAGCCGGTCGCGGCCGCGGACGCGATAGGTGACGTCGAGCTGCTCGGCCTGGACCGCCGCGGCCGGCGGTGCGATCGATGCGGTCACTCGCTCAGAGCTCCTTGCACGTTGTCGGCGATCAGGAAGACGGAGACGACCAGCGACGCGATCGCCAGCGCCGGGAAGAGCGCCGTCCACCACGCGCCCGCGGAGAGCACGCCGTAGGAGTCGGCGATCTGCAGCCCCCAGTCGGGCGACGGCGGCTGGACGCCGAAGCCGAGGAACGAGAGGCTCGCGACGCTGAAGACGGCCATGCCGACCCGCACCGTGAACTCGACGATCACGACCGGCACGACGTTCGGGAGGATCTCGCCGAACATGATGTAGGGCGAACGCTCGCCGCGGACGCGCGCCGCCGCGACGTACTCGGCGCCGCGCTCGGTCAGCACCGCGGCGCGGACCGTTCGGGCGATCACCCAGCTGTAGGCGAAGCCGACGACGACGACGAGCGTCAGGTTGGAGGGGCCGAGCGCCGTCAGCGCCAGCAGCGCGAGGATGACGCTCGGCAGCGCCATCACCGCTTCGGCGACGCGCGAGAGCGCCTCGTCGACGAGGCCGCCGAAGTAGCCCATCACGAGCCCGATCGTCGTGCCCAGCAGCGTCGCGAGGCCGGCGGCCAGCAGCGAGATCGTGAGGATCGCGCGGGAGCCGACGACGACGCGCGAGAAGACGTCGCGGCCGAGCGCGTCGGTCCCGAACCAGTGCGCTCCCGACGGCGACGCGAGCGCGTTGGCGGGGTCGGTCGCGTACGGGTCGTCGGGCACGATCGCCTGGCCGACGAGCGCGCAGAGGACCCAGAAGCAGAGCACGGCGGTGCCGATCACGAAGCTCGGCCGGCGCAGCAGCGCGCGGACGGTCGCGACGCGGCGGGCGCGGCGCGCCGACGGCGCCGCGAGCGGCGTGGAGGTCGCGGTCATCGGCTCGTCACCTGCGCTCGGACGCGGGGGTTGACGACCGCCTGCAGCACGTCGGCGAGCAGCGTCATCACGATGTAGATCGCGCCGACGACGAGGACGGCGCCCTGCAGCAGCGGGAAGTCCTTGCGCTGCGCCGCGTTGAACAGCAGCAGCCCAAGGCCCTGGTAGTTGAACAGCCGCTCGATCACGACCAGCCCGCCGACCATGTAGCCGATCTGCGTCGCGGTCACGGTGATGCTCGGCAGCAGCGCGTTGCGCAGCACGTGGCGGCGGATCACCTCCCGCCGCCGCAGCCCCTTCACGGTCGCCGTCCGGGTCGAGTCGGCGTCGAGCACGTCGATCGTCCCGGCGCGCGCGACGCGCGCGATGTAGCCGAACAGGCCCGCCATCAACGCCAGCGCCGGCAGGATCAGATGGCGCAGCTCCTCCAGCGGGCCGGCGCCGGGCGGCGCCGTCGCGCTGATCGGCAGCACCGGCCACCAGATGCCGAGCGCGAGCAGCAGCACGATGCCGGTCACGAACTCCGGCAGGACCGAGACGATCATGCCGCCGAACGTGACCGCCTTGTCGGCCAGCCTGCCGCGGTGCAGCGCGGCGAAGACGCCGCCCGCCAGCGACAGCGGCACGACGAGCACGACCGCGACGAGCCCGAGCTTGAGCGAGTTGCCCAGGGCCGTCGCGATCAGGTCGCCGGCCGATGACTGGTACAGGTACGAGGTGCCGAAGTCGCCGGTGAGGACGCCTCCGAGCCAGTCGAAGTACCGCTCCAGCAGCGGCCGGTCGTAGCCGAGCTGGCTGTTGAGCTGGGCGACCGAGGCCGGCGCGGCGTCCTGCCCCAGGATCGCCCGCGCCGGGTTGCCCGGCAGCACCTGCGCGCCGAGGAAGACGATCACGCTCAGCAGCCAGAGCGTGATCAGCCCGAGCCCGGCGCGCCGGATCAGGAAACGCGACATCGTGGATCAGTCGGGGCGGGCCCTCAGGCTCTCGACGCCTGCGCGAGCAGCATGTGGCCCATCGCGGTCGGCACGATGCCCTGGACGCTGGTGGCCGCCGCCGTCAGGTAGTTGGGGAAGAAGGCGTAGATCACCGGCGTCTCCTCGAGCAGCAGCTCCTGGATTCTCCCCGCCGTCCGCCGCTGCGCCTGCAGGTCGGATTCGGCGACGTACGTTCTGAGCAGCCGCGCGTACTCGTCGTTTCTCCAGTGCGCGGCGTTGCGCACGCCGCTCGGCGACAGCTGGGCGGCGAGGTAGGCGTTGGGGATGCCGCGGCTGCCCCAGTCGCCGATCCCGGAGATCACGTCGAGCTGCGGCGAGCTGCCGAAGTCGCCCGTGCCGAGGAAGGTGGCGGTGTCCTGCATCGTCAGTCTCAGACGGATGCCGGCCGCTCTCGCGGCGTTCTGGGCCAGCTGCGCGTAGGCGGCGTTGACGCCGGTGTTCCAGACCGTCACCTCCAGCTCGAAGCCGTCGGGCAGGCCGGCCTGCGACAGCAGCGCCTTCGCCTGCTCGATGTCCTGCGCGCGCTGCGGCACGTCGGTGTTCGTCATCGGGAAGACCGGCGCGAAGGGGCTGTCGTTGCCGAGGTCGGCGTAGCCCTGCAGCAGCTCTCTCACGAGCTCGTCGCGGTCGAGCGTCAGCGCCAGCGCCCGCCGCACGCGCGGGTCGTCGAGCGGTCTTCTGTCGGTCCGCAGCGTCCAGTTGGAATGGGCGGCCGAGCGGATCGCGTTGACGGTGAAGCGGCCTCTGTCTCCCAGCAGCGCGCGACCGGCGCCGACGCTGAAGTAGCCGATCAGGTCGACGTCGCCGGCCTGCAGCGCGAGCACCATCGCGACCTCGTCCTCGAACAGCGTGTACTCGAGGCGGTCGGCGAGCGTCGGCTCGCCCCAGTAGTCGTCGTTGCGCACGAACGCGGCGCGGACCTTCGGCGTGTAGGCCTCCAGTCTCCACGGCCCGGTGCCGATGAACGACTTCTCCCAGTCGCCGGAGTAGCCGGCCGGAAGGATGACCGCGCTGGAGTTGTCGGAGGAGACCAGCCACGGCCACGAGCCGTTCGGCTGGTCGAGCTCGAAGACGACCGTCGTCTCGTCGACCGCTCTCGTCCCGCCGGGCGACAGGAAGCCGTCGAAGACCTCGAGCGCGTTCGTGCCGTTTCTCGGGTCGGCGAGGCGGTTGAACGTCTCCGCCACGTCTCTCGTCGTCATCGGCGTGCCGTCGTTGAATCTGACGCCCTGGCGGATCTTGAAGGTCCACACCGTCGCGTCGTCGTTCGGCTCCCAGCTCTCGGCGAGCATCGGTCTCAGCTCGGGCTCGCCGTAGGAGAGCGCGAGGTACTCGCCGGTCTGCGACAGCAGCGTCACCGAGCCGGTGTCGCCGAGCTTGAGCGGGTCGACCGCCCGGCCCGGCGTGATCGCGCCGGCGCGCAGCAGGCCGCCTCTCACGCCGCTGCCGGCGGCCGGCGCGGCGCCGGTCCCGGCCGCGGGGCCGTCGTCGCCGCAGGCGCTCAGGATCGTCGCGACCGCCGGCATCGACATCCCGAGCACGGTCGCCCGCCGCACGAAGGTGCGACGGTCGAGCCGCGCCGCGAGCAGCTCGTCGATCAGGTGGTTCTCCAGCTCGCTGTGCCGGCTACGCATCCGCGCCATCCGCAGGTCCTCTCGCACCATCGCCTCTCCCATGAGTCATCCGCTCGTTTGACGGGCCATCTCCTGCCGGCCTGACGGGGGGCCGACCTCCGCCGGACGACCGTGCCGTCCTCCGACAAGGCGGCGAGTCTAGGCCGGCAACGCGATCGATGCCAATCGACGGATTGCATCCCTTCCATCGACGAGATCGAGATCATCGTTGCGTGCACCTGCCGACGCGGTACGCTGGCGCCGTGACCACAGGGGAGAAGCAATCGGCGCTTGACGCGTTGGCGTTCATGATCGGCCGCTGGGTCGGCGTACGCTCGCACGACGCGATCGAGGAGACCTGGACGCGCGTCTCGCGCGACGTGATGATGGGGATGTACTGCTGGTCGAGCCCGGGCGGCGTGCAGCTGTTCGAGTTCCTGACGATCGAGCAGAGCGCCAGCGGCGTGATGCTCTCGCTGCGGGCGTTCGGGCCGCACGGCCTGATGCCGCGGCAGGCGGGGCGGCCCGTCCGCTGGCTGCTCGTCCGCTCGCGCGACGACGAGGCGGTCTTCGAGGGCCAGGAGGACGGCCGGCTGGCGCGCATCACCTACCGCCGCACCCATCGCGACCGGCTGTACACCTCGCTCGAGCGCGAGGCCGACGGGCGGATGGAGATCTTCCCGGCGCAGCACCGGGCGGCGCCGCTGGAGGCCCCGTCGCCGGCCACCCCGACCGCGCCCGACCGATGATCAGCAGCAACCACCTGCGCGTCTTCGAGGCCGTCGCCCGCGAGGGCTCCTTCGGCGGCGCCGCCCACGTGCTCGGGCACAGCCAGTCGACGGTCTCGCACCATCTCGCGGCGCTCGAGGACCAGCTCGGCACGGTCCTCTTCGTGCGCAGCCGCAAGGGGGTCGAGCTGACCGACCGCGGCCGCGTGCTGCTCGACCACGCCGAGCTGATCCTGAGCCAGCTCGTGGCGGCCGAGCGCGCCGTGCAGGACTCGGCCTCGCTGCGCGAGGGGATGTTGCGGATGTCGACCTTCGGGACCGCCGGCATGACCTTCGTGCCGCGCGTCCTGCGCGCCTTCCGGCGCGAGCACCCGGGCGTCGGGATAACGGTCGAGCAGTGCGACATCCCGGCGACGGCGGTCGACGACGTGCGCGAGCGCAGGCTCGACGTCGCGGTCGTCTACACGACGCCCGACTACTGGGTCCGCCCCGTCCCGGGCCTCTCGGTCGTGCGGCTCTTCTCCGATCCGTTCGTGCTGCTGCTGCCGGCCAGCCACCCGTGCGCCGGCCGCGACGCGATCGGGATCGCCGAGCTGGCCGGCGAGGCGTGGATCACCGCCGGCTCCGACGAGCACCCCTGCCACCGCCTGCTGGTGCGCGCCGGCCAGAGCGCCGGCTTCGAGCCGCGCATCGCCGGCCGCACCGACAGCTACACGGTCATCGCCGACTGGGTCGCCGCCGAGCTCGGCGTCGCGCTGATCCCGCAGCTGGCGGTGCCGAGACTGCGCGGCGACCTCGCGCTGGTGCCGCTGCAAGGCGAGCCGGTCACGCGCGACGTCTCGGCGATCGTGCTCGGCGACGGCAGCTCCGTGACGGCGACCGCGGTGATGCGCCATCTGCGCGCGATCACGTCGTGGGAGGACGCGGTCCGCTACGCCTGACATCGATCTTCTCGATCCATCAGAGCAAGAGATCGAGAACTTCGCAGCGTTAGCATCGCCGCCCCGCACTCGCGGGCATTCCCGAACGCGACAAGGAGCAGGTGTGGCTGAGGCTTCGTTCTCAGGATCGGCGGCGGCGACGTGCCGACTGAGCTTGATCGGCTTCCCGTGGGACGGCGGCGCGTCGCTCGGCGCGCCCGGCGGCCGCTACGGGCCGGAGGCGGTGCGCGGCGCGATCGGCTGGTGGCTCGACCGCGTCCGCGGCGACCGCGTCTGGGACGTCGAGGCGGGGGACGTCGTCGACCTCGGCGGCCTGCGGCTGCGCGACCGCGGCGACGTCGCGATCGCCGGCCACGACGCCGAGGCGACCTTCGCCGCCGCGGCCGACGCGATCGGCGCCGCGCACGACGCCGGCGAGGTCCCGATCGTGCTCGGCGGCGACCACTCGATCACGATCCCGGCGGTGCGCGCGCTCGCCGCCCGCTCGGAGCGGTTCGGCGTCGTCCAGCTCGACGCCCATCTCGACCTCGTCGACGAGTCGCCGGCGCAGGGGCGGCTGTCGCAGAGCAGCCCGATGCGACGGGCGATCGAGCTGGAGCAGGGCTCGCCGCGGCGGCTCGTGCAGGTCGGGCTGCGGAGCTTCAACTACCCCGACTTCCGCGACTGGTGCCGCGAGCGCGGGATCACGCAGCTGACCGCGGCCGAGGCGCTGCGGCGCGGCGCCGAGCAGGTCGCCGACGAGGCGCTCGCGACGGCGACCGCCGACGGCGCGCGCCTCTACCTGACGGTCGATCTCGACTGCCTCGACCCGAGCGTCGCGCCGGGCGTCGGGCACCAGGAGCCGGGCGGGCTGCCGTTCGCCTTCGTCAGCACCGTCGTGCGCCGGCTCGCGCCGCATGTCGCCGCCTTCGACGTCGCCGAGCTCAACCCGATGCGCGACCCGCTCGGGGTGACCGCCGGCGTCGCGGCGCGCCTGGTGCTCGACTTCGTCGTCGCGGCCGCGCGGGCGGCCGCGACCCAGCCGGTCAGCGACCGCGTCGCAGCGCCGGTGCGTTGAGCGGCCGGCGCCCCTCGGCGACGACGCGCAGCGTCGTCAGCGCCGGATCGGCGCAGCCGGTCATGCGGACGCCGGCCGCGGCGAGCGCGCGCAGCGACGCGACCGTCTCGGCGGCGACCAGCTCGCCGGGCACGATCGCCGCGACGCCGGGCGGGTACGGCGCCACCAGCTCGCCGGCGACGCGCCCCGCGGCGGCCGCCAGCGGGACGGTCTCGTGCGGCGCCGTGAAGGCGTCGCGCGGGGTCAGCACGGCCGGCGGCGGGTCGAGCGCGAAGAGGCTCGCCGCGGCGGTGGCGGCGCCGCCGGTCGCGGCGTGCGCGCCGGCGCCTGCGGCGGCCGCGGCGCCCCCGCCGGCGCCGACGCCTCCCCCACCGGCGCCTGCGCCTGCCGCGCCGCCCCCGCCCGCGCCTCCGCCGAGCGCCGCCGCGAGCGCCTCGACGAGGCGGTCGGCGGCGCGCGCCTCGTCGGCGACCGTCAGCAGCACGACGAGCTGCCGCGGCGCCGCCATCGAGACCTGCACCCCGGCGGCGCGCAGCCGCCGGTCGAGCTCGAGGCCGTCGACGCCGCTGGAGGCGACGTCGATCACGAGTTTCAGCGGGTCGCTCCAGCGCGCGCCGGGCGGCGGCGAGGCCGGGTCGTCGCAGCGCACGCCCGGCAGCGCCGCGATGCGCGTCCGCAGCGACGCCGCCAGCGCCAGCGCCTCCCCCAGCCTGGCGCTCCCCTCCCGCTCCATGAAGGCCCGCGCGCGGTCGGCGCTCGCGAGCACCGCCGCCGACGGGCTGGTCGTGTGGAGCGCGTCGAAGGCCAGCTCGACCCGCCGGCGGTCGAGCGCGCCGGAGGGCCCGCCAAGGATCGCCGCCGCCGGCGTGAAGGCGGGCAGCGTCTTGTGCAGGCTGACGACGGCGACGTCGGCGCCGAGCGACAGCGCCGACGGCGGCAGCGCCGGGTGGAAGCCAAGGTGGGCGCCCCACGCCTGGTCGACGAGCAGCGGGACGCCCCGCACCCGGGCCGCCGCCCGCAGCGCCTCCAGGTCGGAGATGCCACCGGTGTACGCGGGGTCGACGACGAGCGCGCCGACCGGGTCCTCCGCCGCGGCGAGCGCCGCGGCGAGGCGATCGGGCGCGATCCCGCCGACGACGCCGTCGGCGCCGACCTCCGGCATCACCCAGCGCGGCGTCAGGCCCGAGACGACCAGCCCGGCGAGCACCGACTTGTGCGCGTGCCGCGCGACGACCAGCTCGCCGCCCGGGCGGGCGAGCGCGAGGCAGAGCGCGGTGTTGGCGTGGGTCGAGCCCTGCACCGAGAGCCGGGCCCACGCCGCGCCCCACGCGTCGGCGAGCGCCCGCTCGGCGTCGCTCAGGAGCCCGCGCGACAGCCGCTGGTCCTCGACGCCGTTGAGCAGCTGGATGTCGTGGCGCAGCAGCTCGGCGCCGGGCAGCGCGGCGGCGCGCTTGTGGCCGGGCGGCGCGAAGTGGGCGAGGTCGGCGGCCAGCGCCTCCTCCAGCGCGTCGGCGAGCCGCGTCGGCGCGCTCGCGGCCGGCGGCCGCGGGATCGTCGTTCTCATGGCCGAAACGCTACGTTCGGCCGGCCTCGCCGCCCACGGCGTTCGTCCGGTTCCGGCGACCTTCGACCGGACGAACGCACGGCCGCTCGGCGGCCGCCCGGACACCCGACCGCGACGCCGATGGACGAGCTCGACTGGCTGATCGTCGAGGCGCTCCAACGCGACGGGCGGATGTCGATGCGGGCGCTCGCGCGGCAGGTCGGGCTGAGCGCGAGCGCGACGATCGACCGCGTCGGGCGGCTGCGCGACCGCGGCGTCATCACCGGCTTCGGCGCGCGCGTCGACCACGCCGCGCTGGGCCGGCCGATCGTCGCGTTCATCCGGCTGCAGACGCGCGCCCGCGGCTTTGGGCAGGCGGCGCTCGACCACCCGGAGATCGTCGAGTGCCACCGCCTGACCGGCGGCGACGCCTTCATCGTCAAGGTCCGCGTCGCCTCGATCGAGGCGCTCGAGGCGCTGATCGACGAGCTGATGCGCTACGGCGAGCCGACGACCTCGATCGTGCTGTCGACCGCCTTCGAGGAGCGGCCGGCCGCGCGTCCCGACCGCTGAGGTCAGGAGGCGCGGCGCGCGACCCGCTCGGCCAGCGCGGCGAGCGCGCGGGTGCCGGCGACGAGGTCGGCCTCGGCGCTGTCCTCCGCGGCGCTGTGGCTGACGCCGCCGGCGCTGCGGACGAACAGCATCGCGACCGGGACGCCGGCGTGCGCGAGCGCGACCGCGTCGTGGAGCGCGCCGGAGACGAGCTCGATTCCGCCGGCCGCCGGGTCCGCGGCAGCCGCGGCGGTTGCGGCGAGCGCGACCAGCTCGCCGTCGAACGCGACCGCCGGGAACGACCACACCTCCTCGATGCGCAGCTCGACGCGCTCCTCGACGGCGATCTCGCGCGCGGCCGCCTCGATCGCCGCGACGATCGCCGCCAGCCGCCGGTCGTCGCGATGGCGCGCGTCGACCGTCAGCGTCGCCGTCGCGGCGACCGCCGTCGGCACGCCGGGAGCGAGCGCGACGCTGCCGCAGGTCGCCAGCCCGTCGTGCTCGCGGGCGATTGCGCGCGCCGCCAGCGTCAGCCGAGCGGCCGCCACGCCGGCGTCGCGGCGCAGCGCCATCGGCGTCGTCCCGGCGTGGCCGGCGGCGCCGGAGAAGGCGAAGCGGCGACGCGAGATCGCGACCGAGCCGGCCGGCGCGGCGAGCGCCGCGCCGGCCTCCTCGAGCACGGGCCCCTGCTCGATGTGCAGCTCCAGATAGGCGTCGAGGTCGGCGATCCGCGCCGACGCGCGGCCCATCTCCCGCAGCTCGACCCCGTCGGCGCGGAGCGCGTCGGCGAGCGCGACGCCGTCGCGGTCGCGCAGGCGCCCGGCGGCCTCGGCGTCGAGCAGGCCGGACGCGGCGCTCGATCCCAGCAGGCTGTGGCCGAAGCGGGCGCCCTCCTCGTCGGCCCAGTCGACGACGCGCAGCGTCGCCCCGTCCCAGCGCGCGGCGCAGGCGGCGCGCAGCAGCTCCAGCCCCGCGACGACGCCGAGCGCGCCGTCGAGCCAGCCGCCGTCCGGCACCGAGTCGAGGTGGCTGCCGACGGCGACGACCGGCGCGCCGGGCGGTCCGGTCAGCTCGGCCCAGAGGTTGCCGGCATCGTCGCGGTCGACCGCGATCGGCAGGCCGGCGAGCCGCTCGCGCAGCCAGTCGCGGGCATCCCGCCACGGGTCGGTCCAGGCGACGCGCTGCGCGCCGCCCGGCGACGAGGTCCGCGCCGCCAGCGCGCGCAGGTCGTCGACGACCCGCGCGCCGTCGACGAGGCCGTCGAGCCGCTCACTCCGCGGCATCGCGCAGCAGCTCCTGTGTCGAGCAGTGGACGCCGCCGCCGTTCTTGTGCGCCTCGTCGTAGGGGATCGCGATCACCTCGACGCCGCGGGCGCGCAGCAGCTCGGCGGTGCGGGGCGCGCTCTCGGAGGTCAGCACGCGCCCGGGCGCGAGCGTCAGCAGGTTCAGTGCCCACGGCTCGTCCGGATGGGCCCAGATGCACTCGACGCCCCGCCGCGCCAGCTCCTCCATGAAGGTGTACGGCAGCCCGTTCGCGTTGACGAGCGCGCGGTCGCGGTCGACCATCGCGAAGTGGATGTCGAGGTGGACGACGAAGCCCGGCAGCGGGACGACGAGCAGCTCCCATCCGATCCGCCGCAGCAGCTCGCGCAGCTGCTCGGCGCCGGCGTCGTTGCAGCGGACCGACGTGCCGAGCACCGCGAGGCCGGGCCGCAGCTTCGCGAACGACCCGCCCTCGAGCGTCCCGCTGCCGACGACGGTGCCGAGGATCGGCATGCCGAGCGCGGCCGCCTCGCGCGTCAGCGCCGCCTCCTCGCCGCGCCGCATGCGCGGCGCCAGCCGCCCGACGATCGCGCCGCCGCGGACGGTCACGAGCGGGTCGCGCACGTACATCGCCTTCGTGAAGCGGGGCGCGAGCGGCTCGGCGACGACGACCTCCACCCCTTCGCCGCGCAGCGCCGCGACGAGGCCGGCGTGCTGCGCGTGCAGGCGCGCGAGGTCGGGCGGCTCGCTGCCGGTCCAGTGCCATGCGCCGCCCTCGTCGACGAAGGCGTCGAAGCCCGGCCGGTAGGCGTCGGCCCGCACGGCGGCCAGCTCGTCGCCGGGCTGGCGCACGAGCACCTTGCGCAGCCGCGAGACCTCGTCGTCGGCGCCCCACCGGCATCCCCACGTCCGCTCGAGCTCCCCGACGTCGTGGAACGGCGGCTCCGGCTCGGGCGGCGTCAGCAGCTGGTGGAAGCCGTCGGGAAGCCGGTCGTAGCCGTCCAGCTCCGCGAGCGAGGGGATCAATCTGGGCATCGAGAGGACCTGCGATTCGGTGAGGAGGCCGCGGCGGTCGCCGCGCCGCGCCCGGCCCGGCGCCGGGCGCGCGCCCAATCTGGCGCAGCGCCCCGCGCGGATCAATCGCGGGAGGGGGAACTCGGATCGGCCTGGTCGATCGTCGGTCGCGAAGCCGTGCGAACCTCCAGCGCGCCCCGCCCAGCCGCCGCGGCGCCCCCGGCGCGGCGGCGGCTCCGCGACGCCGCGGCCGCGCGCGCGGCCGCGGCCGATCGGCCTAGCTCTCGCCGAGCACGCCCCAGAGGGTCGTGTCGACGTAGTCGCCGGTGTCGAACTCCTCGTCGAACAGTCTGAATCTCTTCATCGTGTCGACGGTCGCGTCGATCGCGTCCATGTCGAGTCTCATCAGCTCGGCGTCGCTCATGCCGTCGCGCTTGATCAGCTTCAGCGTCTCGGCGACGTCGATCGCCTGGTCTCTCGCGTTGCTCGAGCCCTTCGGCAGGAAGGCCATCACGTCTCTGACCGCCGCGTCCGGGTCGGCGACGGCCGCCTCCCAGCCCTTCTTGCCGGCGCGCAGCAGGCAGGCGACGGCCTGGCGGTTGTCGGCGAGGTAGTCGTCGTTGACCGCGACGCCGTGATCGACGAGGTCGATGCCGAAGTCGTCGGGGTTGAGGACGTTGACGCCGTCCGGGTAGTCGTAGCCGGCGCTCTCCAACTGCGCGATGTGGAAGAAGACGCGGGCCGGGATCACGTCGGCCTTGCCGGCGAGCAGGTCCTCGATCCCGAAGCCGACCGGCACCTTCTCGACCGCGTCGGTGCCCAGCCCCGCTCTCTGCAGCAGCAGCACGACCAGCGGGTTGAGGCCGTCGATCGATGCCGAGACGCGCTGGACGCCGAGCTTTCTCCCCTCGAGGTCCTCCGGTCTCTCGATCCCGCTTCTCTTCAGCGAGACGTACGCGACCGAGTTGCGGTGGTAGACCTGCGCGACGTAGGTGATCGGCGCGCCTCTCTGCCGCGCCGTCGCGCCGGCGGTGAAGTCGATCAGCCCGACGTCGACGCTGCCGTCGGCGAGCGCCAGCTCGACCTGCGTCTGCGGGCCGCCGGGCACCAGCTCGACGTCGAGCCCCTCCTCGGCGAAGAAGCCCTGTCTGTCGGCGACGAGCCAGCCGGCGAACTGCGCGTTCGGGAAGAACGACAGCTGGAACTTGACCTTCTCGCCGGTGCATCTGCCGCTCAGGTCCTCCGCGCGCGCTGTCGTGCCCGAGCCGCCGCCGCCGTCGTCGTCGCTCGAGGAGCCGCAGGCGGCCAGCCCGAGCGACAGCAGCACGACGACCACGGCCCAATGGAGCCGCTTCATCTCATTCCTCCGGTGTTGCGGGTTTGCTCAACGGCCCGGTCTGCGGGCCGTCTTCCATGGCGCGACCAGCCCCTCGACGAGGCCGACCGCCGCGTACCAGGCGATGCCGATCGCCGACAGCGTCACGAGCGCGGCCCAGGCGAGCGGCGCGTCGAAGCCGGCGAGCTGCTCGATCATCATGTAGCCGAGGCCGTTGCGGCCCTTCAACGTCTCGCAGACGATCGCGCCGATCAGCGCCAGCACGGTCGTGTACTGCAGCGCCGTGAACATGTACGGCACGGCCGCCGGGAAGCGCAGCTTGCGGAAGACCTGGCGGCGGGTCGCCTCCATCGAGTCCATGTACTCCAGCGCCGAGGTCTCGACGCTCGTGAAGCCGGCCTGCGAGTAGACGACCATCGACGGGAAGCACATGATCGCGACGATCGTCGCCTTGAAGGCGGTGCCGGCGCCGATGTACAGCGAGACGACCGGCGCCAGCGCCACCAGCGGCGTCGCCTGCACCGCGACCAGCGACGCGCTCAGCCGCGCCGCCGTCGGCCGCGGCAGCGACGTCAGCGCCATCCCGGCCAGCACGCCCAGCCCGTTGCCGATCGCGTAGCCGAGCATCGCCGGGCCGAGCGTCACGAGCGTGTTGCTGAGCAGCTCGTCGCCGCTCTCGCCGAACGCATCCCAGATCGCGCTCGGCGCCGGCAGCGTGAACGACTTGACGCCGAGCAGGTCGTTCCAGACGCCGGCCTGCCACGTCCACAGCAGCAGCGCCAGCAGCACCAGCGGGGCGCCGACGGCGAGCGCCGTCTCCCGGTCGAGCCGCTTCCGGCTCCGCCGGCGCCGGGCGGAGGTCACGCCGCTCATCAGCGTCCCCCCTCGCCGCGGAAGCGCATCTGCCAGGGCGTCAGCAGCCGCTCGGCGATCCCGACCGCGCGCGACAGCGCGAGGCCCATCGCGAGCGTCACCAGCATCGCCGCCCACAGCATCGGCGCCTGGGCCGGCCCGAAGGTGAGCGCGGAGAGCATCAGGAAGCCGAGGCCGCTGCGGGCGTTCATCAGCTCGACGACGATCGCGCCGACGAGGCTCAGCGGCGCCGCCAGCTTCAGACCGCTGAAGATGTAGGGCATCGCCGACGGGAAGCGCAGATGGCGCAGCCGCTTCAGCCGCCCGATGTCGTAGGCGCGGAACAGCTCGTCGGCCGCCGGCGCGTAGTCCTTCAGGCCTCGGAGCGCCGACAGCGTGACGATGAAGAAGGTCACGAACGCCGCCATCAGCAGGCGCGTGAGGCTGTCGCTCTTGACGATCGAGCGGATCAACGGCACCAGCGCGATCAGCGGCATCATCTGCGCCAGCAGCAGGTACGGCAGCGTCGCCGCCTCGATCCACCGCGCCTGGGCCATCACGACGCTCAGCACGATCCCGATCGCCCCGCCGACGACGAAGCCGAGCAGCGCCGTGGAGAGCGTTGCCCAGGCGGCGTCGAAGAGCGTGCCGGGGTTCTCGAGCACCGGCCGCACGACGCTGTGCGGATAGGGCAGCTTCGACGACGCCAGCTCGTCGCCGCTGGCGTCCATCAGCCCGGCGAGCGGGTACCAGACGCCGAGCACGAGCAGGAGCGTCGCGGCGATCGTCGCGGCGCGGCGGCTGCGGCCGCCCATCACGCCTGCTCCGCCGCGAGCAGCTGGCGGCGCAGCTCGCTTTCCAGGGCGAAGAACTCCGGCGTCTCGCGCACCTCGGCGCTGCGCGGCCGCGGCAGGTCGATCTCGACCGTCGCGGCGACGCGGCCGGGGCGGGCGCTCAGGACGACGACGCGGTCGGAGAGCAGCACCGCCTCCGGGATGCTGTGGGTGATGAAGAGGACGGTCGTGTCGATCTCCTCCGACCAGATCCGCAGCAGCTCGTCGGCCATCCGGTCGCGCGTGATCATGTCGAGCGCGCCGAACGGCTCGTCCATCAGCAGGTAGGGCGGCGCGAGGGTCAGCGCGCGGGCGATCGAGACGCGCTGCTGCATGCCGCCCGACAGCTCCCACGGCCGATGGTCGGCGAAGTCGGCGAGGCCGACGAGCCCGAGCAGCTCGGTGACGCGCGCGTCGATCTCCGCGCGCGATCGGCCGAGCAGCTCCATCGGCAGCCCGACGTTCTGCGCGACGGTGCGCCAGTCGAACAGGATCGGCTGCTGGAAGACGATCCCGAACTGCCGCTTGCGACGCGCCTCGCGCGGCGCGATCCCGCCGACCGCGATCTCGCCTCCGCTGGCCGGCAGCAGGCCTGCGACGAGCCGCAGCAGCGTCGACTTGCCGCAGCCCGACGGGCCGATCAACGAGACGAAGCCGCCGCGCGGGACCTCGAACGAGACATCCTCCAGCGCGGTGACCGAACGGTCGCCACCGTCGAAGACCTTCGTGACGCGATCGACCGTGATCGCGGCCGGGCCGGCCACCGGGACGGCGACCATTCCGGCGCCGGATCTGTCCGGCACATCATCCATCGAACCACCTCTCCAAAGCCGGTGGCCACGGGGAGCGCCCCGTGGCCGACACATCTCATTTGGCGACTGTACACAGTAGCCAGGACGCTGTCCATGAGGACAGCGTCAGGCCCGGCCCGCTCGCTCAGCCGCCGACGGCGACGCGGTGCTCGGCGCGCGCACGCTCGAGCAGCTCCGGATCGGCGAGCACGTCGCAGACGCTCAGCGCGAGCACCTTCGCCGCGTTGACCATCGCCTCGCCGCCGAACGGGGAGGCCGCCGCCTCACGCCACTCGACGCTGTGGCCGGCGATCGGGTGGTCGGCGATCGCGAGCGTGACGCCGAGGTGCGGGATCGCGTGGCTGACGTTGCCGCCGTCGCCCGACGCCTTCGGCGATCTGGCGTCGAGCGGGTCCTCCGCGAGGCCGACCAGCGCGAAGTTCGCGCGCGCGACCTCGCCGAGGCTGGGGCAGTGGCGCGCGTCGAAGTAGGTCAGGCCGCGGTCGACCTCGACCGTGCAGCCGGTCATCAGCGCCGCCCCCCTGGCGACGTCGAGCACCCGCCCGACCAGCTCCTCCATGTACTCGCGCCGGTCGGCGCGGACCATGAACTCGACGACCGAGAGCTCCGGGACGATGTTCGGCTTGTCGCCGGCCTGCGCGATCACCCCGTGCATCCGCACGTCGGAGGTGACGTGCTGGCGCAGCGCGTTGACGCCCGCGAACAGCAGCATCGCCGCATCGGCGGCGTTGACGCCGAGATGGGGGTGGACGGCGCTGTGGGCCGGCTTGCCGTGGAAGCGGAAGGTGAGGTTGCCGGCCGCGAGGCTCGGCGTGTTGATCTGGTTGAGGTAGCTGGGGTGGAACATCATGCTGAGGTCGACGCCGTCGAAGGCGCCGCGCTCGAGCATCAGGATCTTCCCGCCGCCGCCCTCCTCGGCCGGCGTCCCCATCACCGCGACCGTCCCCGGCGCCTCCGGCCACTCCTCGCCGACGGCGATCGCCGCCGCGCAGGAGGCCGTCCCGATCAGGTTGTGGCCGCAGCCGTGGCCCAGCCCCGGCAGCGCGTCGTACTCGGCCAGCAGCCCGACCGTCGGCCCGTCGCCGCCGCGCCGCTCGGCGCGGAAGGCGGTCGGCAGCTCGGCGACGCCGCGGTCGACCGTGAAGCCGTGGTCGGCGAGGAACGACGACAGCCACCCGCTCGCCTTCACCTCCTCGAAGCCCAGCTCCGGATTGGCGTGGATGTCCGCGCTGATGCGCTCCATCTCCGGCCGCAGCCCGTCGATCCGCCGCAGCACTCGTCGCTTCAGCTCGTCCAGCTCCACCACACCGGCCATGCGATGCCACCTTTCTCTCCGTAGGTGTCTACAGGCTACTGTCTCCAGAACGCGGGCGGGCATCGATTTGTCTCAGCAGCTCGGCGGCGCGGGTGCGGAAGCGCTCGACGTTGCGAAGCTTCACCTCCTCGTAGCCGCGCACGAGGTCGGGCAGGTCGGCCAGCTCGGCGACGAGCGCGGCGTTGCCGGCGTCGAGGCGCTCCAGCGTGCCGCGCACGAGCTGGTCGTACTCGCCGACCAGCCGGCGCTCGACCCTGCGCACGTGGGCGTAGCCGAACGGGTCCAGCCGCGTGCCGCGCAGCCGCTTCGCCGCGGCGAGCGTGCGCATCAGCGGGACGGCGCCGGTGCCGATCGCCAGCTTCCTTCTCATCCCGAGCGCCCGCAGCAGCGGCGGGTGGAGCATCAGCTTGACCTTCGCGCCCTCCCCCAGCTCGTGCTCGCGGCGGGCGCGGTCGGCGACGTCGAGGTGGAGGCGCGCGACCTCGTACTCGTCCTTGTAGGCCATCAGCTTGAAGAGGCCGCGCGCGTACGCCTTGGCGACCGCCGTCGAGGCACCGCCGGTCCGCTCCCGCTCGATCGCCGCGACCTCGCCGACGGCCTCGGCGTAGCGGCTCGCGTACGCGAGGTCCTGGTAGGCGACCAGCTCCGGCACCCGCACCTCCAGCAGCCGCCGCAGCTCGCTGCCGGGCGCGGCCGGCAGCTCGATCGCGGCGGCCTGCGCCTGCGCCCGTGCGGCCGCGCGGGCCGGACCGCCCGGGAGCCGGGGAGCGCCGGCCGCCGCGGCGTCGCCGGTCCCGGCCGGCCCGCCGCCGCCGGTCGCTGCGCGATGGTCGCCCTCGCTCGCCTGCGCCAGCGCCCGCTCCAGCGCCGCCGGGTCGGCGACCGCGGCGCGCCCCCAGCGGAAGGCGGCGAGGTTGGCCTTCACGGCGGCGCCGTTGAGCTCGATCGCGCGTTCGATCGCCGCGGCGGCGATCGGCAGGCAGCCGTGCTGGAAGGCGGCGCCGACGAGCAGCATGTTCGCCGGCAGGTGGTCGCCGAACAGCCGCTCGGCGAGCTGCTCGACGTCGAGGAAGAGCGCCTGGCCCTCCTTCGTCGCGCGCTCGATCCGCCTGCGCGGGCCGCGCGCGGCCGGGAACGAGACGGTCGTGTCGGTGACCATCTGCGCCGTCGGCGTCGCCGCGGTGTTGACGACCGCGATCGTCCGCTCGGGGTCGGCGACGGCGAGCGTCTCGGGCGCGGCGGCGCCGAGCAGGTCGAAGCCGATCAGCGCGTCGGCGCTGCCGGCGCCGGCGCGCAGCTGGCCCTCGACCGGCCGGTCGGAGATGCGGATGTCGGAGATCACCGGGCCGCCCTTCTGCGCCAGCCCGATCTGCTCCAGCCCGGCGGCCCAGCGGCCGTCGAGGTGGGCGGCCATCTGCACGATCGCCGAGACGGTCACGACGCCGGTCCCGCCGACGCCCGGCATCCGCAGCAGCGCGTCGCGGCCGACCCGCATCACGGGCGCGGGCAGGACGGCCGGCGGCTCCGGCGGCGTCCCTCTCGCGCTCCCGCGCCCGCCCCCGCCTCCGCCCTGCGCCTTCGGCGGCACCACCGTCAGGAACGACGGGCAGTCGCCCTTCAGGCAGGTGAAGTCCTGGTTGCAGGAGGATTGGTGGATCTGCGTCTTGCGGCCGAACTCGGTCTCGGTCGGCACGACCGAGAGGCAGGTCGACTGCTCGCCGCAGTCACCGCAGCCCTCGCAGACGCGCTCGTTGATCCAGATCCGCTCGGCCGGCGCCTCCAGCCTGCCGCGCTTGCGCAGCCGCCGCTTCTCGGTCGCGCAGCGGTCGTCGTGGATCAGCACCGTCACGCCGTCGACCGCGCCCAGCTCGCGCTCGACCGCGGCCAGCTCGTCGCGGTGGCGGACGGTCGCGATCGGGTCGAGCGAGACGCCGCGGTAGCGGTGCGGCTCCGGCGTCGTGACGACGATCCGTCTGACGCCCTCCAGCGCCAGCCAGCGCGTCAGCTCGGGGATCTGCAGGCGGCCGGTCGCGTCCTGGCCGCCGGTCATCGCGACCGCGTCGTTGTAGAGCAGCTTGTAGGTGATCCGCGCGCCGGCGGCGGCCGCGGCGCGGATCGCCAGCGAGCCGGAGTGGTGGAAGGTGCCGTCGCCGACGTTCTGGATGAAGTGCTCGTCGTCGGTGAACGGCTCCAGCCCGATCCACTGCGCGCCCTCGCCGCCCATCTGCGGCATCCCGAGCAGCCTGCCGCGGCGGTCGCCGTCGTCGATCGCGACCATGATGTGGCAGCCGATCCCGACGCCGACGAGCTGCTCGGCGTCGGCGCGGGTCGAGACGTTGTGCGGACAGCCGGAGCAGAAGTACGGCGTGCGCTTCGGCAGCGGGACCAGCCTCCCGGTCGCGTCGCGCCGCTGCTCGATCCGCCCCAGCCGTGCGCGCGCCCGCTCGCCGAGCGCGTCGGCGCCGAGCACCCGGCCGATCGCCCTGGCGACGTCGTCGGAGGAGAGCGCACCGCGCGCGCTCAGCAGCGGCGCGCCTTCCGCGTCCTCCTTGCCGAGCACGCGCGGCGCTTCCGGCAGGCGGTAGAGCGCGTCGCGCACGAGCTGCTCCAGGAACGGCAGCTTGTCCTCGACGACGAGCACCGTCTCGACGCCGCCGAGCAGCCGGCGCAGCTCGTCGCGCTCCAGCGGCCACGGCATCGACAGCTTCACCAGCCGCAGCCCGATCGCCTCGCACGCGGCGCGGTCGATCCCGAGGTCGTCGAGCGCCCGCACGATCGCCTGGAAGCCCAACCCCGCGGCGATCAGCGCGACGCGCGGCCGGCGCGGCTCGAAGACGATCCGGTTCAGCTCGGCCGTGCGCGCATACTCGGAGGCGCGCGCCAGCCGCGCGACCATCAGGTCGTGCTCGGCGTCGAGGTTGCCGGGCGGCAGCAGCACCGGCGGTCTCTGAGCGGCGCGCGGCGGCAGCTGCGGGATCGCGTCGAGCAGCCCGTCCAGCTCGACGACGGCGCTCGCGTCGGCGATGTCGGCGACGACCTTCAACCCGCTCCAGAGGCCGGCATGGCGTGACAGCGCGACCGCGTGGAGGCCCAGCTCCAGCTGCTCGCGCACGTCGCCGGGCGCCAGCAGCGGCACGAACAGGCTGCGGCAGATCGGCTCCGAGGAGCTGGGAACCGTCGAGGACTTGCTCGCCGGGTCGTCGCCGATCCACGCCACCGCCCCGCCGAGCGGCGCGGTGCCGCTGAGGTTGCCGTGGCGGATCGCGTCCGCCGCCCGGTCGAGGCCGGGGCTCTTGCCGAACCAGAAGCCGGTGACGCCGTCGACGCGCCGCCGCTCCAGCTCGCCGATCAGCTGCGTGCCGGAGACCGCCGTCGCGGCCAGCTCCTCGTTGAGGCCCGGCCGGAAGACGACGCCGGCGGCGGCGAGCCGTCTGCGCTCGCGCTGCAGCTCGCGGTCGACGCCGCCGAGCGGCGAGCCGGGGTAGCCGCTGACGAAGATCCCGGTCCTGCGGCCGGCGCGCACGTCGAGCCGGCGCTGGTCGAGCGCGATCCGCACCAGCGCCTGGATCCCGCTCAGCAGGATCGCGCCCGACTCCGCCGCGTACTTGTCCTCCAGCGAGACGTCCGCTCGCGGGAGCGTGGCGAGCGCGCTCATGCGAGCGCTCCGGCAGCAGCCTCGGCCCGGCGCCGGGCGCGGGCGTCCCGGAGGATGCGGGCGGCGCGCCGCTCGGCGACCGTCAGCGCCGTCTCGCCCTCCGCCGTGGCGTCGGCCAGCAGCTCGCGGACGCGCTCACCGATCTCGAGCACGTCGGCGCGCAGCCGCGCCTCGTCGTGGCCGCTGCGCAGCGCGTGGATCTGCACGACGCCGCCGGCGTTGGCGACGAAGTCGGGGATGTAGGCGATCCCGCGCGCGGCGAGCCGCTCGGCGTCGGCGCGGGTCGCGAGCGTGTCGTTCGCAGCGCCCGCGACGACGCGGCAGGCGAGGCGATCGACGGTCCGTTCGGAGACGACGCGCGCGACGGCGCACGGCGCGAGCACGTCGCAGGGCGTCGTCAGCGCCTCCTTGGCGGCGACGACCGCGCCGTCGACGGCGCTCGCGAGCGCCTCGGCGCGGCCGGCGTCGACGTCGGCGACCAGCAGCCGCGCCCCTCTGCCGGCGAGGTCCCGCGCGAGCGCGCCCCCGACGTGGCCGGCCCCCTGGACGAGCACGGTCGCGCCCTCGATCCCCTCGCGGCCGTCGAGCTGCTCGACCGCCGCGACGATCGAGGCCGCGACGCCGAGCGCCGTCCACGGCGACGGGTCCTCGTCGGCGCACGACACCTCGACGCCGGCCGAGCGGACGACGGCGAGGTCGCCGACGGTCGTGCCCATGTCGACGCCGGGAAGGTAGGCGCCGGCGGTGCGCGCGACGAACTGGCCGAAGCGGCGCATCAGCGCCTCGCGGTCGGGGACCGGGCCGTCGTCGAGGATCACCGCCTTCGCGCCGCCGAACGGCAGCTCCGCGACCGCGTTCTTGAGCGTCATCGCGGCGGCGAGCCGACGGCACTCGAAGATCGCCTCGGCGTCGTCGGCGTAGGCGCGGTTGCGGACCCCGCCGAGGCCCGGCCCGAGCGTCGTGTCGTCGATCGCGATCACGGCCCGCAGGCCGGTCTCCTCGTCCCGGCAGAGCACGAGCTGCTCGCTCGCCCAGGTCCCGCCCTCCTGCGTCAACGCCCTCTCCACGACCGCTCTCCTTCACCGTTCGGCTGACGGGCGGGAGCACAGCCGACGCGGCCGTCGTCACGCAACTGACACGCGCGTTTCTTGCCGAACGCGCAATTTTCGCGATGCCCACTCGCACATCGCTTCATGCTTCTTGCGCTTTCGCAGCGGCGGACGTACGGTGGTCCGATGAGCGAGCGCGTGCAGATCGACGAGACCGACCGGCGGATCCTGGCGCTGCTGGAGGAGGACGCCCGGCGGACGATCGCCGACATCGCCGGGCACGTGAACCTGTCGCCGGCGCCGGTCAAGCGGCGCGTCGACCGGCTCGAGCAGCTGGGCGTGATCGCCGGCTACACGGTCCTCGTCGACCACGGCAAGCTCGGCGCCGAGATCGAGGCCTTCACCGAGGTCCGCCTCGACGGCGACGCCGACGCCGACGTCGTCGCCGACGAGATGGCGCGGCGGCCGGAGGTGCGCGAGGTCTTCACGATGGCCGGCGACCCCGACGCGCTGGTCCGCATCCGCGTCGCCGACGTCGCCCATCTCAAGCAGGTCGTCAACGAGCTGCGTCGCAGCCGCAACGTCACGGGCACGAAGTCGCTGATCGTGCTCGACCGCAGGGGCAGCTCGGCGCGGCGGCGCCCTCAGCGCTCGCCGGCGTCGTCGTCGCCGGACGCCGCTTCCTCGCCCTCGGCCCCCTCGTCGGGGCGCTCGCCGCTCGCCGGCGGATCGGTGTCGGGATCCTCGGCGGGGTCGTAGTCGCCGGGTCTGCGCTCCGGACGTCTCTCGCTCTCGGTCATGGGGCACAGCTACCCGGACGCACCGTGGCGAAGCGGCGGCGTTCGCGCCCGCGCACACGGGTAGCTGACGCGGAGATGCTCGCCACGGACGTCGCACCGGGAATCCACCGCGTCGAGGACGCCCACGTCAACTGGTACGTGGCCGAGGCCGACGGCGCGCTGCTGCTGATCGACGCCGGCCTGCCGGCCTCCCGCCGGTCGCTCGCGCGGGCACTGCGCCAGCTCGGCCGCCGCGTCGACCAGATCGCCGCGCTGGTGCTGACGCACGCCCACTTCGACCACGTCGGCTTCGCCGAGTTCGCGCGCACCCGCCTCGGCGTCGAGGTCTGGGTCCACGACGACGACGTCCCGCTCGCGCGCAAGCCGCGCCAGTACACGCGCGAGGGCAGCACGCTGCGGTGCCTCGCGACCCACCCCGACGGCGCCCGGATCGTCGCCGAGATGGGCCTCCGCGGCGCCTTCCTCGCGCCCGGCGTGCGGGTCGTCCGCCGCTTCGGATCGGAGCCGGAGCCGCTGCCGCTGCCGCTGCCGGGAGCGCCGGTTCCCGTCTTCACCCCCGGGCACACGCTCGGCCACGTCGCGCTCCACTTCCCCGACCGCGACGCGGTGATCGCCGGCGACGCGCTCGTCACGCTCGACCCCTACACCGGCGCGACCGGCCCGCGGATCGTCGCGCGCGCCGCCACCGCCGACAGCGAGCGGGCGCTGCGCTCGCTCGACGCGCTCGCCGCCACCGGCGCGACCGTCCTCCTCCCCGGCCACGGCGAGCCGTGGCGCGACGGCGCCGCCGCGGCGGTCGCGCAGGCGCGCGCGGCGGGCGTCGCCTGAGCCGCCGCCGTTCGGCGCGGACCGCCGCGCGCCGCTGCCGAGCGGACGGCGCGCGAACGCCGCCGCGGGCGCGCCGTCCGCGCCCCGACACGCGGCCGCGCCGGGCCGGCGTGCCGCGGTTTGCCGCCGCTCCGGCGCGGAGAGAGTGGATCCATGCGCCTGGCGCTCGGGCTGGCGGCGTTCGGCGGCGGCATCTGGCTGCTGGTCGAGTCGGTCGAGGGGCTCGTCAGAACGCTGCGCGCCTGGGCGCTCGCGGCGGGGCTGTCCGGCGTGCTGCTCGGCGCGCTCGTGCTCAGCCTCGACGTCGAGTCGACGGCGGCCGGGATCGCGGCCACGCTCGACGACCTGCCCGGCACCGCGCTCGGCACCTCGATCGGCGCGAGCATCTTCCTCGTCACGGTCGGCCTCGGCGTCGCCGCGCTCGTCGCGCCGTTCGCCGTCAGACCGCCGGCGGCGCTGCTGGCGGTCGCCGCGATCGCGACCGCGCTGGCGATCGCGCTCGCCGCCGACGGGCGCCTGTCGCGCGTCGACGGCGCGATCCTGCTGGCCGCGTTCCTCCCGCTCGCGGCCGCCGTGTTCCTGCGCCGTCGCGGACACGAGCCGCCGCGGACCGAGGCGACGCCCCTCCCCCGGCTGCTCGTGCCGCGGATCGCCGGCGGCGTCGCCGGGCTGGTGATCGGCGCCGAGCTGCTCGTCTTCGGCACGCGCCGGGTCGTCTCCCAGCTCGGGTTGTCCGAGACGGTCTTCGGGCTGCTCGTCGTCGCCGCCGCGGTCTCGTTCGAGGAGATCGTGCTGGAGGCGCTGCCGGCATTCCGCGGCTTCCCCGAGCTGAGCGTCGGCAACGCGCTCGGCACGCTCGTCTTCCTGCTCACCGGCTCGCTCGGCGCGATCGTGCTCGTGCGTCCGATCGACGTGCCGGCGACCGTCGTCCACTACCACCTCCCCGCGCTCGCCGTCACCGCCCTGCTGGCCGGCGCGCTGCTCGCCCGCGGACGGCTCGGCCGCCCCGAGGGCGCGCTGCTCGTCGCCGCGTACGCGCTCTACGCCGCCGGCGCGCTCGCCGCCTGACGGGGAGCTCCGACCCGTTCGAGCAGCTCGCCGCCCGACCGGAAGTAGGCTTGCCGCCGATGGGCGAAGGCCACCAGCATGCGAGCGCGGTCACGGCGGGCGGCCGGCACAAGCGCGCGCTGGCGCTGGCGTTCGGCCTGACCGCGGCGTTCATGGTCGTGGAGGCGGCCGTCGCGCTGGCGACCGGGTCGCTGGCGCTGCGCCAGCCTCGGTTCGGGACGTGGCTTGTCAGGCGACGCCGTGCCGCCGCGGTCCCGCGGGCTTGCGGGCACGGACGATCGCGGCGGCGGCGTGCTCGTGGACGCGATGGGTCTCCCTGATCTCGACCTCGGCGAGGCCGGCGTCGGCGAGCGCCCGCTCGAGCTCGGCGCGGGTCAGGGCGCCTGCGACGCAGCCGGTCCACTGCCGCATGTCGGCGCGGGTGGCGTCGTCCATCTGCTCGTCGGCGATCACGTCGGAGATCGCGAAGCGGCCGCCGTCGCGCAGCACGCGCGCCGCCTCGGCGAGCACCTTCGGCTTGTCGCCGGAGAGGTTGAGGACGCAGTTGGAGATGACGACGTCGACGGAGGCGTCCGCGAGCGGGATCGCCTCGATGTAGCCCTTGACGAACTCGACGTTGTCGAGGCCGGCGTCGGCGGCGTTGCGTCGCGCGAGGACGAGCATCTCGTCGGTCATGTCGAGCCCGATCGCCTTCCCGCTCGGGCCGACGCGGCGGGCGGCGATCAGCACGTCGGCGCCGGCCCCGGAGCCGAGGTCGAGCACGGTCTCGCCGTCGTGCAGGTCGGCGACGGCGGTCGGCACGCCGCAGCCCAGCGAGGCGGCGACGGCCGCCTCGGGCGCATCCGCGCCGGCGTCGCCGTAGAGGGCGGCGCCGAAGACCTCGCAGCCGCGCGCGTCGGTCGTGGACACGGCCCCGCCCACCGTCGGCCCGCAGCAGCCGGCCGACTCGACGGGGCTGCCGGCGGCGAGCGCGGCGGCGGCGTAGCGCTCGCGCACGACCTCGCGCACGTCGCTCGTCTCGGTGGTGGTGGTGGTCTTCTCGGCCATCGCGATCGGCCTCCTTCGGGTGCTCGGGTCGGTCAGCTCAGCCACGCGGAGAGCGCGCCGAGCGCATCGGGCCGGACGTAGTAGTAGGCCCACAGTCCTCGACGTTCGGAGTCGACGATTCCGGCCGCGCGCAGCTTCTTGAGGTGATGGGAGAGCGTCGGCTGGCTGACGTCGAAGAGCGGCACCAGCTCGCAGACGCAGACCTTGCCGGCGTGCTTGCGCAGCACGTCGACCAGCTGCAGCCGGATCGGGTCGCCGAGCGCCTTCGCGACCTCCGCGAGCTGGATCGCCTGCTCCCGGTCGACGTCGGGATAGACGACCGGCTCGCAGCACGGCTCCCCGGGCGGGCGCTTCGTCTTCGGGGCGAGCTCCAGATCGACGCTCATCTATCTACGAATATCGATTGAAGTGATGAATGTCAATGGATAGCCTCCGTGCCGTGACCGCCGCCACCCCGCACGCCGAGGAGCCAGCCGTCATCGGCCGCCTCTCGACGTTGGACCGCTTCCTCCCGCTCTGGATCGCCGTCGCGATGGCCGCCGGCCTCGGCCTCGGCGCGCTGATCCCCGGCTTCGACGACGCGCTCGACTCGCTCCAGATCGGCACCGTCTCGCTGCCGATCGCGCTGGGCCTGCTGCTGATGATGTACCCCGTGCTGGCGAAGGTCCGCTACGAGGAGCTGGGCCGGCTCGGCGGGGGCACCGCCGGCGAAGCCGGTGGTCGGAAGCTGATCGTCAGCTCGCTCGTCCTCAACTGGATCGTCGGTCCGCTGCTGATGTTCGCCGTCGCGTGGATCTTCCTCGCCGACCAGCCCGAGTACCGCACCGGCCTGATCGTCGTCGGCCTCGCGCGCTGCATCGCGATGGTCCTGATCTGGACCGACCTCGCCTGCGCCGACCGCGAGGCGACCGCGCTGCTCGTCGCGATCAACTCGCTCTTCCAGATCGTCGCCTACTCCCTGCTGGGCTGGGTCTACCTGACCGGCCTGCCCGACCTGCTCGGCCTCGACTCCCAGGGCTTCGAGGTCTCGATGTGGGAGGTCGCGCGCACCGTGCTGATCTTCCTCGGCATCCCGCTGCTCGCCGGGTATGCCACACGCGTGATCGGCCTGCGGCGACGCGGCGCGCAGTGGTACGAGCAGAGGTTCCTGCCCCGGATCGGTCCGGTCGCGCTCTACGGGCTGCTGTTCACGATCGTGATGCTGTTCGCGCTCCAGGGCGACGCGATCACGAGCGAACCGCTCGACGTGATCCGCATCGCGATCCCGCTGCTCGTCTACTTCGCGGTCATGTTCGCCGTCTCGTTCGCCGCCGGCGCCTGGCTGCGGCTCGGCTACCCGCACACGAGCACGCTCGCCTTCACCGCCGCCTCCAACAACTTCGAGCTGGCGATCGCCGTCGCCGTCGGCGTCTGGGGCGCGACCTCCGGCCAGGCGCTCGCGGGCGTCGTCGGCCCGCTGATCGAGGTCCCCGTCCTCGTCGCGCTCGTCTACGTCGCGCTGTGGCTGCGACGCCGCTGGTTCACCACCGACCACGACGCGCGCCCCGACCGCCGCGCCCGCCTCGCCGAGGAGACCAGCTGATGGCCAACGTCCTCTTCGTCTGCCTCCAGAACGCCGGCCGCTCCCAGATGAGCCACGCCCTCTTCGAGCGCGCCGCCGCCGACACCGGCCACGCCGCCCGCTCCGCCGGCACGTCCCCGGCCGAGCACGTCCATCCCGAGGTCGTGGCCGTCATGCGCGAGCTGGGCGTCGACCTCGCCGACCGCACCCCGAGGCGGCTGACCGAGGACGACGCCCGCTGGGCCGACGTGGTCGTCACGATGGGCTGCGGCGACAGCTGCCCCTACATCCCCGGCCGCCGCTACCTCGACTGGGACCTCACCGATCCCCACGGCCGAGACCTCGACGCCGTCCGCGCCATCCGCGACGAGATCGCTCGCCGCGTCAGAACGCTGCTCGCGGAGCTCGAGCGCTAACGCCGTCGGCGCGTCGCGCGCGCGGCGTCGGGAACGAGCAGCGGCACGACGCGGACGTAGGCGACCATGCCGAGCACCTCGACCAGCGTCTGCGTGACGACGACGGCCGCGGCGAGCGCGTACCGGTCGCCGAGCGCGAGCGCGAGCGGCAGCACGACGAGCGAGTTGCGGGTCGCCCCGGTGAAGACCAGCGCGCGGGCGGCGCCGGCGTCGAAGCGGAGCCGGCGGCCGAGCGCGACGCCGACGGCGGCCATGACGATCAGGAACGCGACGTAGATCGGGACGACGCCGGCGACGTCGCCGAGGTCGTCCTGCACGCGCGGCCACTGCGAGGCGACGACGACCAGCAGCGTCAGCGCCATCAGCGCGACCGGCGTCAGGTCTGCGGCCGCTCTGACGCGGGTGCCGAGCCCTCCGCGCGCGGCCCACAGCTCGGTCGCCCACGCGAGTGCCAGCGGCAGGACGATCAGCACGAGGAAGGCCTCGACGAACGGCACTGGGTCGATCACGTCGGCGAGGTCGGGGCCGACGAACAGGTAGAGGAAGGCCGGCAGCAGGACCATCTGCGCGAGCATCAGCAGCGGCGCGGCGGCGAGCAGCCGCCGCTCGCTGCCGCCGGCCAGCCGCGTGAAGACGATCACGTAGTCGATGCACGGCGTCAGCAGCACCATCAGCACCCCGACCTCGACCGCCGTCCCGCCCGGCGCGAAGCGGCTCAGCAGGAACGCGACCGGCGGCACGATCACGAAGTTCGACCCGAGCGCGGCCAGCAGGAACCGCCGGTCGCGCAGCGCCTCCCGCAGCCGGTCGAACGGCACCTGCAGGAACGTGACGTACAGCAGCGCGCCGAGCACCGGGTAGATCGCCGCCTCGAACGCCCCCTCGGCCGCCGGCGCCGCGGCGCCGATCAGCCCGCCCGCGACGAGCGCGCCGAGGTAGACGGGGACCTGCCGACGTTCGAGGCGCTCGGCGACGCGGCGCCCCCGCGCCGCAGGTGAGGTCCGGAGGTCCGCCACGACCGCAACGGTAGAGCGTGCGGCCAGGTGCGCGGTCGCTCGTCCCGCGCGCCGTTCAGACGCGCACGATCAGCGCGTCGCCCTGGCCGCCGGCCGAGCAGATCGCGGCGACGCCGAGGCCGCCGCCGCGGCGGCGCAGCTCGTGCACGAGCGCGCCGACGATGCGGGCGCCGGAGGCGCCGACGGGATGGCCGAGCGCCACCGCCCCGCCGTTGACGTTGACCCGCTCGGGGTCGATGCCGAGCGCGTCGGTCGAGTGGACGGTCACCGACGCGAACGCCTCGTTGATCTCCCACAGGTCGACGTCGGCAGCGGCGATGCCGGCGCGCGCAAGCGCCTTCGCCGCCGCCTCGGCCGGGACCGTCGCGATCACGCCGGTGTCGCCGGCGACCTGCGCGTGGCCGACCACGGTCGCGAGCGGCTCGCGGCCGTTGGCGCGCGCCCAGCGGTCGCTGGCGAGCACCAGCGCGGCGGCGCCGTCGTTGACGCCGGGCGAGTTGCCGGCGGTGTGCGAGCCGTCGCGGCCGACGAGCCCCGGCAGCGCCGACAGCGCGGCGAGGCTGGTGTCGCGGCGCGGCGACTCGTCGCGCTCGACGACCGTCTCGCCCAGGCGCGCCGGAACGGCGACCGGGACGATCTCCTCCGCGGTCGCGCCGGCGTCGGCGGCGGCGATCGCGCGCTCGTGCGAGCGCAGCGCCCAGGCGTCGAGACGGGCGCGCTCGATGCCGAGGCGGTCGGCGACGGCGGTCGCCTCCTCGTACATCGTGCGGCCGCTCCACGGGCTGCGGAGCGCGTCGCGCAGCAGCGCGTCGAGCACCTCGGCATCGCCCTTGCGCAGGCCGAAGCGCATGTCGGGCAGCAGGTGCGGAGCGCGCGACATCGACTCCATCCCGGCCGCCACGACCACATCCGCGTCCGCTCCCCGGATCGCCTGGTCGGCGATCGCGGCGGCGCGCAACCCGGAGGCGCACGCCTTGTTGACCGTCTCGGAGGAGACGGCGTCGGGGATCCCGGCGGCGAGCTGGGCTTGGCGCGACGGGACCGATCCCTGCCCCGCCTGCACGACGGTGCCAGCGACGACGTGCTCGACCTGCCCGGGCGCGACCCCGGCGCGATCGAGCGCGCCCCTGATCGCGACGGCGCCGAGCTGCGGCGCCGGCACCGCGGCGAGCGCGCCGCCGAGCCTGCCGATCGCGGTGCGGGCGCAGCCGAGGACGACGGTGCGGCGGTCGGCGGCGCTCATCGCGGCGCCATCCGCAGCGCGCCGTCGAGCCGGATCACGGTGCCGTTGAGCATCTGGTTGGCGGCCGCGTACGCGACGAGGCTCGCGTACTCCTCCGGCTCGCCGAGGCGCGCCGGGAACGGGACGGTGCCGGCGAGCGAGTCGCGCGCCGCCTGCGGCAGGCCGGCCAGCAGCGGCGTGTCGAAGAGGCCCGGCGCGATCGTCACCAGCCGGATCCCGCGCGGCGCCAGCTCGCGCGCGATCGGCAGCGTCAGGCCGACGACGCCGCCCTTCGACGCCGCGTAGGCGACCTGCCCGACCTGGCCCTCGTAGGCGGCGATCGACGCGGTCGCGACGAGCAGTCCGCGCTCGCCGCGGGCGTCGGGCTCGTTGCCGGCCATCGCCGCGGCCGCGACGCGCAGCGCGTTGATCGTGCCGAGCAGGTTGACCTCGATCACGCGCGCGAAGGCGTCCAGCGGCGTCGCGCCGTCGCGGCCGACGAGCTTCGCCGGCGTGCCGAGCCCGGCGCTGACGACCGCGATCCGCAGGCCGCCGTCGGCCGCGTGCGCAGCCGCGACCGCCGCCTCGACCGCCGCCGGGTCGGTCACGTCGGTCGCGACGGCGCGGCCGCCGATCTCGCCCGCGACCGCCTCGGCGCGCTCCGCGGCCAGGTCGGCGACGACGACCTGCGCGCCGTCTGCCGCGAGCCGCCGCGCGGCCGCCTCGCCCAGTCCCGACGCGCCGCCGAAGACGATCGCGCTCATCCCGTCAACCGACATCTGCTCTCCTTCTCAACGCCCGGCGCCGCGCGCGAGGTGGCGGGCGATCACGAGCCGCTGGATCTGATTGGTTCCCTCGAAGATCTGCATCACCTTCGCCTCGCGCATCAGCCGCTCGACCGGGAACTCCTTCGTGTAGCCGTAGCCGCCGAGCACCTGGACGGCGTCGGTCGTGACCTTCATCGCCGTGTCGGTCGCGACCAGCTTGGCGATCGACGCCTGCTGGGAGAACGGCAGGCCGCGGTCGCGGCGGCGGGCGGCGTCGAGCATCACGCCGCGCGCGCAGGCGGTCGCGGCGGCCATGTCGGCGAGCAGGAAGCCGAGCCCCTGATGGTCGATGATCGCCTTGCCGAAGGTTCTGCGCTCTCTCGCGTACGCGACGGCGTGGTCGAGCGCCGCCTGCGCGACCCCGACCGCGACGGCGGCGATCCCGAGCCGGCCGCTGTCGAGCGCCTGCAGCGCGATCGACAGGCCGTCGCCCTCGGCGCCGATCACGCGGTCGGCGTCGAGGGCGACCGCGTCGAGGTCGACCGTCGCCGTCGTCGAGCCGGTCAGGCCCATCTTGCGCTCGGGCGCCTGCGCGGCGAGGCCGGGCGCGTCGCCCGGGACGAGGAAGCACGAGATCCCGCGCGCGCGGTCCTTGGAGGTGCGGGCGAAGAGCGTGTAGAAGTCGGCCTCGCCGCCGTGCGTGACCCACGCCTTCGAGCCGTCGAGGCGATAGCCGTCCGCGACGCGGGTCGCGCGGGCGCGCATCGCGCCGGGATCGGAGCCGGCCTCTGCCTCCGACAGCGCATAGGCGCCGAGCAGGTCGCCGGCGAGCAGCTCCCCCAGCCACCGCTCGCGCTGCTCGTCGCTGCCCCACGTCGCGAGCGGATAGCACGACATCACGTGGACGCTGACGCCGACCCCGACGCTCGCCCACGCGCCGCCCAGCTCCTCGAGCGCCTGCAGGTAGACCTCGTAGGACTGCCCACCGCCTCCCAGCTCCTCCGGGTAGGGCATGCCAAGGATCCCGAGCCTCCCGAGCTCGCGGAAGAGCTCGCGCGGGAAGGCGCCGGCCTCCTCCGCCGCCGCGGCGCGCGGCGCCAGCTCGGCGGCGGCGAAGTCGCGCGCCAGCGCGACGATCGCGGCCGACTCGTCATCTGGGAGCAAGCGATCTGCGGGCATGCCCGGCACAGTACCAGCCGAGATACCAGGGTACGATTGACGGCATCGGGGCGCGGCCCGGGCGCGCCGCGCCCGGGCCGCCGCGCTCAGCCGCTCTGCACGATCGTGTAGCTCTTCACGATCGTCTCGCGGATCTCCCACGTCCCTCTGGCGCCGGCCGGCATCACGACGAGCGCGCCGGGGGTCAGCTCGTGGCGGGTGCCGTCCTCCTCGATCAGCGTCCCCTCGCCCGAGATCACGTGGATCGACTCGGTGCGGCCGTCCCAGTGGGAGGTGAACGAGCCGGGCGTGCACTCCCACACGCCGACCTCGACGCGCTCGTCCTCGTACAGCGCGGTCCACGCCTCGACGGGGTCGCCGGCGATCGTCGTCGCCTTTCTGCCGGCCGGCGTCAACGCGGCCCCGGCGGTCTCCATGCGGTGCATCGCCATGTCAGTGCTCCTGTTCGTGGTCGGTCGACGGCGAAGGCTCACGCCGCCGACGGGTGGATGCGGACGGTCCTTCCGCGCGTCAGCGGCTCCGGGCGCCGCGGCGCAGCGTGTAGCACTCGACCGCCTCGCCGTCGAGCAGCACGCCGGTCCCCGGCGTCTGGTCGAGGACGATCTGACCGCCCTCGACGCGCAGCGGATTGGCGACGACGCGCTCGAAGTTGTAGACGTCCTCCTCCAGCGCGAAGTACTCGACGACGACGCAGTTGGCGCTGGCGGCGGCGAGTTGGGCGTGGAGGTTGGCGTGCCAATGCGGCGCGACGGAACGGTCGACCGCCTGCGCCGCGTGGACGATCTTGCTCCACTCGGTGACGCCGCCGGCGACGCAGACGTCGGGCTGGAGGATCTCGCACGCCTCGACCCGCAGCAGCTCGGCGAAGCCCCAGCGGGTCGCCTCGATCTCGCCGGTCGCGATCGTGATCGGCGAGCGGCGCGACAGCCGCGCGTGACCGGCGACGTCGTCGGGCAGCAGCGGCTCCTCCAGCCACCAGATGTCGTGCGGCGCGAAGGCGCGGGCGGCGTGCAGCGCCTCCTCGCTCGTGCGCCACGCGTTGTTGGCGTCGAGCGCCAGCCAGCCGTCCGGGCCGAGCGTCTCGCGCGCCGCCGCGACGCGCGCGACGTCCTCGGCGAGCGGCAGGCCGCCGACCTTCATCTTGTATCTGGTGAAGCCGAGCGCCTGGTAGCGGCGCACCTCCGCGACGACGTTCTCGACCGCGTCGCCGGCTCGGTAGTAGCCGCCGCTGGCGTAGGCGTCGACGCGGTCGCCGGAGCTCCCGCCGCCGCCCAGCAGCGTCCGCAGCGGCAGCCCGGCGCAGCGGCCGAGCAGGTCCCAGGCGGCGATGTCGACGGCGCTGAGCGCCCGCACGACGGCGCCGCGGCGGCCGGCGAGCAGCAGCTCGCGGTGGACGAGGTCCCAGTTCTCCTCGATCGCGAGCGCGTCGCGGCCGACCAGCGCCGGCGCGATCAGCTGCTCGATCGCCTCGGCGACCCACAGGCCGCCGTCGTTGCCGGCGTAGGTGTAGCCGACGCCCTCGCGGCCGTCGTCGGCCCGCACGCGCGCGAGCACGTAGTCGCGGTGCTCGACGCGGCGCGTCGAGAACGACGTCGTCTGGCGAAGCGGGATCCGCAGCGCGGTCGCCTCGATCGCTTCAATCCTCATCGCTCTCCCTTCCCGACCCGACCGGCGGCAGCCCGCGCGCGGCGTCGCCGCGCGCAGGCGGCGACGGGACGGCGCGCGGGCGCCGTCGTCGACTCCGGTGCGGCCGGCGGCGCGCGGCGCCGCCGGCCGGATCACTCGGAGGTCGGTCTCCAGTCGTAGGTCTGCTTGATCATGTCGAGATAGACGAAGGTCTCCGTCGAGGTGACCTCGTCGATCGCGCGCACGCGGTTGATCAGCTCCAGCAGGTGCTGGCGGTCTCTGCAGACGACTTCGACGATCACGTCGTGGTGGCCGGCGGTCATCACGACCAGGCTCGACTCGGCCCACGAGGCGATCTCCTTGCCGACCTTGTCCGACACGCCGGTCGTCGAGATCGCCAGCATCGCCATCGACTCGTAGCCGAGCCCGCTCGGGTTGGCGATCGCCGTGACCTGCATCGCGTCGGCCTCGACCATCGCCCCGAAGCGGTTGCGGATCGTCGCCTCGGAGACACCGAGCGCGTTCGCGACGTTGCGGATCGACTCGCGCCCGTTGCGGTGGAGCGCGTCGAAGATGTCGCGGTCGAGCTGATCGAGCGTCGGCGCGACGTCGCCGCGCACTGCGCGGCGACGTTGCGTGGCACCGTTGTGGCCGTTCTGGCCGTTGTCCCCCATCGAAGGCACCTAACGATCGTCCGCGTGGTGGGATCGAACGGTATCAAGGTGCGATGGGCTGGGCGCCAAGATCGCGGCGTGCGGAGACGTGTCTGCGGAAGCTGTCCGCCGGGCGTCAGTCATCGTCTCCTACCACGACCCCCTTCGGGTTCACGAGGTAGCGGTCGCCCTCGCGCCGGGTCTCCTCCAGCCACGTCGCCGCGCCCGGCTCCTGCGGGTCGACCAGCGGCCGCTCGACCGCCGCCAGCTCCGCCCGGAGCGCCGCCGTCGCCTCCGCGTCGAGCACCGGATCGGGGTCGTCGGAGAGCACGACGCCGAACAGCGCCCGCGCCGCCGTGCGGCTGACGAGCCCGTCGCGCACGTCGCGGCGCACGCGCTCGGCATCGCGCTCGATCGGGTTGCCGTACCCGCCGCCGCCGGTCGAGACGCCGACGAGCAGGTCGCCCTCGCGCACGACCACGTGCGCGGTCGCGGTGAAGAAGGCGCGGCTGCCGTCCGCCGCCTGCTCGACGTACATGCCGCCGCCGATGCCGGGCGTCCCGCCGAGCACGCCGTGGGGCGGGTTGGCGTAGTTGTCGCCGAAGGTGATGCACTCCATCTCGCCGGCGATCGGGCGCACCTCGCAGCGCACGCCCGGGCCGCCGTTGAAGGCGCCGAAGCCCATCGAGTCGGTCTCGATCTCCATCCGCTCGATCCGGATCGGGTAGAGCAGCTCCAGCTGCTCGACCGGCTGCGCCTTGACGCCGCCGGCCGCGCCGATCGACTCGACCAGCGGCCAGCCGTCGGCGCCCTCGGTGCCGCCGGCCCCGCCGGTGCCGTTGAACAGCATCACGCCCCACGGCTCGCCGGTGCGCGCGTCGACGCCGGCGAGCTGCGGCGTGTTGCCGCAGCGGGCGCCGCCGGCCGGCACGCGCGACGGCAGCGCCGCCGCCATCGCCTTGTTGACGGTGTCCTGGATCGCGTCCGACGGCACGATCGTCGCCGCCGAGGTGGCCGCGGGGAAGCGCGCGTTGACGATCGTCCCCTCCGGCGCGTAGCACTCGATGTGGCGCAGGCAGCCGTCGTTGTGCGGGATGTCGGGATCGATGTACTGCATGAACGGGATCGAGGCCGCGGCCTGGGTGGTCGCGTAGGAGCCGTTGACACCGCCCCTCGCCTGCGCGCCGCTGCCGTCGAGGTCGATCCTCACCTGCTCGCCGTCGACCGTCACCTTCACCTTGATCGGGATGTCGAAGGCGTCGTAGCCGTCGGTGTCGACCCAGCCCTCGCCGAGGTACTCGCCGTCCGGCACGGCCGCGATCTCCTCGCTCATGCGGCGGTCGGAGTAGGCGAGCATCTGCTCCGCGTAGGAGGTGACGACGTCGGCGCCGAACTCGCGCACCAGCTCGACCAGCCGCTCGCGGCCCTTCTCGACCGAGCCGAGCTGGGCCAGCAGGTCGCCCTCGGAGTGCTCGCGGTAGCGGACGTTGGAGAGGTAGAGGTCGAAGACGTCGTCGCGCTTGACCCCTCTGTCGTACAGCTTCAGCGGCGGGATGTGCAGGCCCTCCTGCCAGACGTTCTGCACGACCGCGCTGACGCTGGAGGGGACGGTCGCGCCGGTGTCCATCTGGTGGCCCTTCGTGACCGACCAGAAGAGGTGGCGGCCGTCGACGAAGACCGGCGCGACGGTGACGAGGTCGCCGACGTGCGAGTTCCACCGGTACGGCGAGTTGCACGCGAAGACGTCGCCCTCGTGGATGTCGCCCTCGAAGGTGCGGGCGATCTCGCGCAGCACGAGCTGCAGCGAGGCGGTGTGCGACGGCAGCGCGTCGTACATGCAGAGCTGGCGCGGCTCGGCGTCGTAGATCGCGCACGAGAAGTCGCGGTTGAGCGCGAGGATCGACGTCCACGCCGAGTACTCGAGCGTCAGCGTCATCTCGTTGACGATGCTGTTGAAGCGACCGAGCAGGACGCTGAAGAGGACCGGGTCGGTCTGGGTGGCGCTCATCTGTTCGCTCCCGTCGTGGTCGTCGTGGTCAGCTGGGCGGCGGCGGCGCTCTCGATGTCGACGTCGATCGCGTAGCTGCCGTTGTCGAGCACCGACAGCACGTCGCCGGGGTTGACGGCGATCGTCGTCGTTGACGACTGGACGATCGCCGGGCCGCTGATGCGGTCGCCGGGCGACAGCGCCTCCATCCAGTGGACGGCCGTCTCGACGACGGCGTCGACCTCCTCGAACCAGACGCCGCGCGTCCCGGCCGGCACGAGCGCTCTCCCGTCGCCGCGCGCCGGCGCCGGCTGTCTCGTCTCCGGGATCCGCCCGACGCCGGTGACGCGCCAGTGCAGGAACTCGATCGGCAGCCCCTCGCGGGCGTAGGTGAAGTGGCGTCTGTGCTCGGCGTTGAAGCGCTCCTCGATCTCGCGCATCTGCGTCGGGCCGTACGCCTCCGCAGGCGGGACCGGGATCGTGATCTCGTGCACCTGGCCGACGTAGCGGGCGTCGACCGAGCGCTGGATCTCGATCTGGTCGGGGCCGAAGCCGCTGGCCTCCAGCCGCTCGCGCGCCTCGGCCTCCATCTCGGCGAAGGCGGCGTCGACCTCCTCGAAGCGCTCGTCGGAGGAGACGGCGTGGAGCGCCCGCGAGTGGTCGTGGCGGACGTCGGTGACGGTCATGCCGAAGGCGCAGAAGGTGCCGGCCTCGCGCGGTATCAGCACCCGCTTCATGCCGATCGCGCGGGCGAGGCTGGCGGCGTGCAGGCCGCCGGCGCCGCCGCCGCAGACGAGCGTGAAGCCGCGCGGGTCGATGCCGCGCTCGACCGAGACGGCGCGCACGGCGCCGACCATGTTGGCGTTGACGACGCGCAGGATGCCGCCCGCGGCGGCGATCAGGTCGAGGCCGAGCGGCTCGCCGACGGCGCGCTCGACGGCGTCGCGCGAGCGGTCGTCGTGGAGCTTTCGCTGCCCGCCGAGGAATGCCTCGGGCGCGAGCCGGCCGAGCGCGACGTGCGCGTCGGTCACGGTCGGCTCCGTGCCGCCGGCGCCGTAGGCCGCCGGGCCCGGGGTCGCGCCGGCGCTGCGCGGGCCGACACGGAGCGCGCCGCCGTTGTCGACCCATGCGATCGAGCCGCCGCCGGCGCCGATCGAGTGGACGTCGACGCCGGGGACGCCGATCGGCTGCGACTCGACCTGGAGCTTGCGCGACATGCCGGCCTGGCCGCCGACGATCACGCAGACGTCGAGGCTGGTGCCGCCCATGTCGACGGTGATGAGGTCGTCCTCGCCCAGCTCCCGCGCGTACCACGCGGCCGCCGCGGGGGCGGCGGCGGGGCCGGAGTGGACGGCGTTGACCGGCCGCCGCAGCACCTCGTCGACCGAGGCGCAGCCGCCGTTGATCTGCATGATCAGCAGCGGGTGGGCGAGGCCGAGGCCGCTGAGGTGGTCCTCGACCTTGCGCATGTACGCCTTGATCACCGGGAGGATGTAGGCGCTCAGGACCGTCGAGGAGGTCCGCTCCCACTCGCCGACCTCGGGCAGGATGTCCGAGGAGCAGAGCACGTCGACGTCGCCCAGCTCCTCGCGCAGGATCTCGGCCGCGCGGCGCTCGTGCGCGGGGTTGACGACCGACCACAGGAAGGCGACCGCGACCGCCCTCACGCCCTCGGCGCGGAAGGTCTCGGCGGCCGCCCGCACCGACGCCTCGTCGAGCGGCGTGACGACCTCGCCGTCGGGCGCGATCCGCTCGACGGCGCCGAGCCGCAGGTTGCGCTCGACGAAGCCGCCGGGATGCTCGAGGTGGATGTTGAACCGCTCCGGCTTGAAGGCGTCGCGGAAGTAGAGGATGTCGCGGAAGCCCTCGGTCGCCAGCAGGCCGACCTTCGGCCCGTTGCGCTGGATCACCGCGTTGGTGCCGGCCGTGGTGCCGTGCACGAGCAGCGAGACGCGCTCGAGGAACTCGGGCGTCTTGAGTCTCAGCCCGGCGGCGACCCACTCCAGCCCCTCCGCGATCGCGCGCGACGGGTCGTCGCTGGTCGTCGCCTGCTTCCACAGGCTGACCGAGCCGTCGTCGCCGATCACGGTGAAGTCGGTGAAGGTGCCGCCGATGTCGATGCCGACACGGAACGTGCCGGGAGAGCTGCCGTCCACAGCGTCTTCCTTTCTGCCAGTCATGTTCAGAGGGGTGTCGCGCCGCGCTTGCGGAACAGCAGCGACCAGATCAGGAGGCCCAGCAGCGAGATCCCGATGATCGTCGTGCCGATCGCGTTGATCGCCGGGCTCAGCTCGGTTCTGAGGCGCGACATCACGACCATCGGGAGCGTGTTGTCGGTGCCGGTGACGAAGAAGGTGCGGGTGATCTCGTCGAGCGAGACCGTCAGGCCCAGGAGCGCGGCGCCGATCAGCGCGCTCTTCATGTTCGGGAGCACGACGAACCAGAAGGTCCGCAGCTCGTTGGCGCCGAGGTCCATCGCCGCCTGCTCGTAGGAGCGGTCCCAGCGCTGGAGCGTGACGACCGTGAGGATCACGAAGACGCCGAGCAGCATCGTCGTGTGGGTGATCACGACGGTCGTCAGCGACAGTCTCACGTCGAGCTCGAGGAACAGCGACAGCAGCGCCATGCCCGAGACGACGCCCGGCACCAGGAACGGCGCCATCAGCATGCGCTGGAAGAGCGCCTTGCCGGGGAAGTCGAAGCGGTCGAGCGCGAAGCCGGCCGGGACGCCGAGCAGCAGCGCCGCGACCGTGCTGATCGAGGCGACCTTGAGCGTGTTGCGCAGGCCCTCCATCAGGCCGTCGTCGCTGTAGGCCGTCTCGAACCAGCTCAGCGTCAGGCCGTCGATCGGCCAGCTCATCGTTCTGCCGGCGCTGAAGGCGTAGACCGCGATCACGATCGCCGGCAGGTAGAGGAACAGGTAGATCAGCGCGACGGTGCCGTCGAGCGCGAGGCCCGGCAGCCGTCCGCGCAGCGCCAGGGCGGCGCGGCGGGCGCCGGAGGGGCGGGCCGGCCCGGCCGGCCGCGCCGGCGCCGGCGACTCGATCGTCGTGCTCATGCGAGCGCTCCCTCGTCGGTCGTGTCAGGGGCCGCCGCGTCGCGGCGACGGCGGCCGGCCGGGCGCCACAGGCGCGTCGCGAGCGCCGGCAGCGTCAGCACGAGCAGGATCGCGAGCATCATGATCGTGCCCAGCGCCGCGCCCATCGGCCAGTTGATCGTGGCGCGGAAGTTGTCGGCGACCTGGTTGCCGATCGTCTGCGTCGCCGACGGCGGCCCGACGAACGAGGTCGCGAAGTAGTCGCCGAAGGCGAGGATGAAGGCGAAGGTCGCGCCGATCACCAGCGCCGGGGCGATCAACGGCAGCTCGACGCTGACGAACTGGCGCCAGCGGCGCGCGCCGAGGTCGCCGGCGGCCTGCAGCAGGCTTGGCTGGACCCGCTCCAGCGCGGCGTAGATCGGGATGAAGGCGAACGGCATCGCCAGCTGCGTCTGCGTCAGCACGATCGCGAAGCGGCTGAAGATCAGGAACGACAGCGGCTCCTGCGTGATGCCGACGTCCATCAGGAAGGTGTTGAGGACGCCGTTGGCGCCGAACAGCACCCGCCAGCCGAAGACGCGCAGCAGGTAGCCGAGCCACAGCGCCACCACGACGGCGCCGATGAAGAGCGTCTTGTGGCGTCTGACGCGGAAGCGGATGAAGTGCGCGAGCGGCAGGCTGAGCGCGACGGCGAGCGCCGCCGCCATCGCGCCGTTCTGCAGCGCGTTGAGCAACCCCCGCCAGTAGATGTCGCCCTCCAGGAACGTCGAGTAGTTGTCGAGGTTCCACTCCTTGACGAGGCGGAAGTCCCGCATCTTCCAGAAGCTCATGCAGACGGCCAGCACCGTCGGGACGACGATGAAGGCGAGCGCCCAGGCTGCGGCGGGGCCGAGCAGGATCGCTCCCTGCAGCCAGCGATGGCGGCGGATCAGTGACATGGCGAGGGTTGCTCCGGTCGCGATCTAGCGGAAGCCCGCCACGATCTCGTCGGTGTAGCGCTGGTAGACGTCCGGGCGGGCCGGGTCGACGCGCACGATGCCCTTTCTCAGCAGCTCCTCGGCTCTCGTCGCGCCGCTCTCCTCCGCCAGCTCTCTGGAGAGGAATCTGGCGGCCTCGGGCTGCGCCGGGCCGTAGCCGGTCTCTCTGACCAGCGTCGCCTGCATCTCCGGATCGGTCATCCAGTTGATCCAGGCGTAGGCCGCCTCCTTGCACGGCTCGGAGATGTCGGCGCCGATGCCGAGGCCGTCGACCCACGCGTTCGCGCCCGAGTCCTCGAAGACGGCCTGCGCGAATCTGCCGCCGCCCTCTCTCGCCAGCTGCGTGTAGATCGACGCCCAGCCCGGCGACGCGGCGACCTCGCCGTTGGTGAACAGCTGCACCAGCTCGCCGCCGGAGTTCCACGTCGTGCGCACCTGCGGCGCGAGCGTCAGCATTCTCTCCTTGATCTGGTCGAGCTGCTCGTCGCTGAGGTCGAAGACGTCGTCGTTGAAGCCGAGGACGGTCGCGCCGATGTACAGCAGCGAGACCTCGTTCCAGAGCGAGACCTTGCCTCTCAGCGCCGGGTTCCAGAGCACGTCGTAGCCGGTCACCTCGTCGGCTCTCAGGACGCTGCTGTCGTAGATGAAGGGGTTGACGCCCCAGTTCTGCGGCGTGCCCCACGTCTCGCCGTCGATCACGAGCGCGTCGCGCAGCTGCTGCGGCGCGCCGTCGTAGTGCTCGAGCTTGGAGACGTCGAGCGGCTGGATCGCGCCCGCGGCCGCCTGCCGCCCGCGCACGGCGCCGTTGACGCTGACGACCGGGAAGGCGCCTCTCTGCGTCGCCGCCTTCGCGACCAGCTCGGTGTCGGAGGAGGCGTAGGTCGGCTTGACCTCGATCCCGTATCTCTCCTCGAACGGTCTGACGTACGCGTCGTTGGCGTAGCCCTCCCACGTGATGATGTTCAGCACGGGGCACTGCCTGATCGTCTCCATCGAGGCGTTCGCGCTCGCGCCCGTCGTCGTGCCGCCGTCGGCGGCGGCCGACGTCGCCGCGCCGTCGTCGTCGCTGCCGCCGCACGCGGCGAGCGTCAGCGCGGTCAGCGAGAGCGCCGCCAGCGTCGAGGCAGCTCTCAGCTTGCTGGGAACCTTCACCCTGCGTCCTTTCCTCGTTGCATCACCTGATCTCCTCCTGCCGCCTCTCGCGCGCGGGCGGCCGCCGGCGCTGCGCCGGTGCGCGCAGCGGCCGGCGGCGGCCCGCGCCCTATGCGTCAGGCGCGATCGCGACCGTCGCCGCGACCGCGAAGCGCGCGCAGACGCGGTCGCCGACCGCGTACGTCGACACGCCATGCCCCTGCCCGGGGTCCATCGCGACCCGCGCCTTCAGCGTCCCGCCGGGGGCGAGCAGCTCGTAGACGGTGTCGCTGCCGCCGTAGACGGCCGAGGTGACGACGCCGGTCACGGCGTTCTCCTCGGCGCTGCCGGCGTCGTCGTCGCCGGCCGCCGCCAGCCGGACCTTCTCCGGCCGGATCGCGACGGTGACGGCGCTGCCGCGCGGGCGCGCGCCGCCGACGCCGCAGACGACGGCGCCGCCCGCGAGCTCGACCTCGACGCGATCGTCGCCGCGCATGCCGAGCGCGGTCGCCTCGAGGAAGCTCGACTCGCCGATGAAGTCGGCGACGAAGCGGTTCTCGGGGCGCTCGTAGATGCTGACCGGGTCGCCGATCTGCATCACGCGGCCGCCGTGCATGACGGCGATCCGATCGGCCATCGTCAGCGCCTCCGACTGGTCGTGCGTGACGTAGACGAAGGCGATGCCGGCGTCGTGCTGGATCTGCTTCAGCTCGCTCTGCATCGCCTGGCGCAGCTTCAGGTCGAGCGCGCCGAGCGGCTCGTCGAGCAGCAGCACCGCCGGCCGGTTGACGAGCGCGCGGGCGACCGCGATCCGCTGCTGCTCGCCGCCGGAGAGGCCGGGGACCGGGCGGCGGCCGTAGCCCTTCAGCCCGACGCGCTCGAGCGCCTCCTCGGCGGTCTTCGCACGCTCGCGGCGTCCGACGCCCTTCATCCGCAGCCCGAAGGCGACGTTGTCGCGCACCGAGAGATGCGGGAACAGCGCGTAGTTCTGGAAGACGGTGTTGACGTCGCGCTTGAACGGGGGCTCGCCGTTGGCGACGCGGCCCGCGATCGCGATCTCCCCGCTGGTCGGCTGCTCGAAGCCGGCGATCATCTTCAGCGTCGTCGTCTTGCCGCAGCCGGAGGGGCCGAGCATCGCGAAGAACTCGGTTCTGCCGACGTCGAAGCTGACGCCGCGCACGGCCTGGTGGCCCTCGAAGGCCTTCGTCACGTCGCGGACCGAGACGGCCGGCGCCGCGCCCTCGCGGGCCGTCGCGGCAGCAGCGGGGCGGTCGGTCGGCGTCGATCCGGTGGCGGCTCTCGCAGCACTCATCGCGTCGCGTCCTGCTCTCTCCTGGTGGGCGGTTCGCATTTGCCCGGTGAACCCTAAACACGGTTGCGCATATTCGTCAAGAACTTGAGTTTGACTATGCATATGCGAAACTGAACCTCGCCTTTTGGCCGTTTTACGCAAACGGCCAAGTTCGTTCGACGCCACGACACGGAGGGAGAGCGCGGGTGCAGCCAGCGCACACCGAATCGCCGGCTTTGCAGGGACTCACCTCGCCGGGACTGCTGATCGACGGCCGCTGGATCGGCGCGTCCGAGCGCGACCGCTTCGCCGTCGAGGACCCGTCCGGCGGCGCGCCGGTCGCCCACCTGCCGCGGGCGACGACCGCCGACCTCGACGCCGCGCTTGGCGCGGCCGCGCTCGGCTTCGAGCGATGGCGCGCCACCGACGCGTGGCGGCGCAGCGAGGTGCTGCGCGGGGTCGCCGCGATCATGCGCCGCGACGTCGAGCTGTTCGCGCTGACGATGACGCTCGAGCAGGGCAAGCCGCTCGCCGAGAGCCGCGCCGAGACGCTCGCGACCGCCGACCAATTCGACTGGTACGCGGACGAGACCCGCCGCATCTACGGCCGGCTGCTCGACGGCCGCAGCGACGGCCGGCGGCTGCTGACGCGGCGTGAGCCGATCGGCCCGATCGCCGCCTTCACCGCCTGGAACTTCCCGCTGCTGCTGCCCGGCCGCAAGCTCGCGGCGGCGCTCGCGGCCGGCTGCTCGGTCGTGCTGAAGCCGGCCGAGGAGGCGCCGCTGTCGGCGCTGCGGCTCGCGCAGGCGTGCGTGGAGGCCGGCCTCCCCGACGGCGCGTTGAACGTCGTGATGGGCGACCCGGCGGCGATCAGCGCCCACCTGATCGCCTCGCCGACGATCCGCAAGGTGTCGCTGACCGGCTCGGTGCCGGTCGGCCGCACGCTGCTGCACCATGCCGCCGAGGCGGTCAAGCCGAGCGCGATGGAGCTGGGCGGCCACGCGCCGGTGCTCGTCTTCGCCGACGCGGACCCGCGCGCGGTCGCGCAGGCGGCCGTCGCGGCGAAGTTCCGCAACGCCGGCCAGGTCTGCGCCTCCCCCACCCGCTTCCTCGTCGAGGCGCCGATCGCCGAGGCGTTCCAGGAGGCGTTCGTCGAGGCGGCGAGCGGGTTGACGGTCGGCCCCGGCGCCGACCCGGCGACCGAGGTCGGGCCGCTGACGACGCGCCGGCAGCTGGAGGCCGTCCACGGGCTGGTCGAGGACGCGGTCGGCCACGGCGCGACCGTCCGGCTCGGCGGCGCCGCGCTCGACCGCCCCGGCAACTTCTACGCCCCGTCGGTGCTGACCGGCGTGACGTCGGAGATGGCGATCATGACGACCGAGCCGTTCGGGCCGGTCGCGCCGATCGCGACCTTCGACACGCTCGACGACGCGATCGCGCAGGCCAACGCGACGCCGTTCGGTCTGGCCAGCTACGTGTTCACGACGAGCACCCGCACGGCGTTCCTCGCGTCCGAGCGGCTGGAGGCCGGCATGGTCGGAGTCGGGACGTTCGCGATCGCGACGGCCGAGGCGCCGTTCGGCGGCGTCAAGGACTCGGGCTTCGGGCGCGAGGGCGGGCCCGAGGGCATCGAGGACTATCTCGTCACCAAGTACATGGCGATCGAGCTGTGAGCGGCGGCGTCTTCAAGAACCTGACGAGCTACGGCGACGACGGCTTCAGCCGCTTCCTGCGCCGCTCGTTCCTGGCAAGCGCGGGGATCGACCGCGAGGACCTCGACCGGCCGGTCGTCGGGATCGTCGACACCTCCTCGGACTACACGACCTGCCACCGCGACATGCCGAAGCTGGTCGAGGCGGTCAGACGCGGCGTGCTGCAGGCCGGCGGGATGCCGTTCGTCTTCCCGGCGATGTCGCTCGCCGAGATCCAGACCTCGCCGAGCGCGATGCTCTTCCGCAACCTGATGGCGATGCAGGTCGAGGAGTCGATCCGCTCCCAGCCGATGGACGCGGTCGTGCTGCTCGGCGGCTGCGACAAGACCGTTCCCGCCGAGGTGATGGCGGCGGCGTCGGCCGACGTGCCGGCGGTGCTCGTCGTGACCGGGCCGATGATGGCCGGCAGCTGGCGCGGCCAGCGCGTCGGCGCCTGCACCGACTGCCGTCGGCTGTGGAGCTCCCACCGCGGCGGCGAGATCGACGCGGGCCAGATCGAGGAGGTCGAGCAGGCGCTCTGCCCGACCGCCGGCACGTGCATGGTGATGGGGACGGCGTCGACGATGGCCTGCGTCGTCGAGGCGCTCGGCCTGATGCCGCCCGGCTCTGCGACCGCCCCGGCGCCGAGCGCCGACCGGCTGCGGATCGGCGTCGCCAGCGGCCGCCGCGCCGTCGAGCAGGCGGCCGCCGACCTGCGCCCGAAGCGGATCCTCACGCGGCCGGCGTTCGAGAACGCGATCGCCGTCCTGAACGCGATCGGCGGCTCGACCAACGCGATCGTCCACCTGCTCGCGATCGCGCGGCGGGCCGGCGTCGACCTGACGCTCGACGACTTCGAGCGGATCGCCGCGCGCGTGCCGCTGCTGGTCGACTGCAAGCCGTCGGGCGCCGGCTACCTGGAGGACATGCACAAGGCCGGCGGGGTGCCGGCGCTGCTGTCGATCCTCGAACCGCTGCTCGACACCTCCGTCGTCGACGTGACCGGCACGACGCTCGCGGAGCGGATCGCCGCCTTCCGCGCCCGCGACGGCTACGTCGACCACCGCGTGATCCGGCCGCTGGAGGATCCGCTCGGCCCGACCGGGGCGCTCGCGATCGTGCGCGGCAACCTCGCGCCCGACGGCGCGGTCGTGAAGGTCGCGGCCGCGAGCGAGCGGCTGCTCGTCCACCAGGGCCCGGCGATCGTCGTCGACTCGCCGGCCGAGGCGACCGCGAAGCTCGACGACCCCGACCTCGACGTCACGCCCGACCACGTGCTCGTGCTGCGCAACGCCGGGCCGGTCGGCGCCGGCATGCCCGAGGCCGGCTCGCTGCCGATCCCGCGCAGGCTCGCGCTCCAGGGCGTGCGCGACATGGTCCGCGTCTCCGACGCGCGCATGAGCGGGACCGCCTACGGCACGACCGTGCTGCACTGCAGCCCGGAGGCAGCGATCGGCGGCCCGCTGGCGCTGCTGCGCGACGGCGACGTGATCTCGCTCGACGTCCCGAGCGGCCGCGTCGACGTGCTGCTCGACGACGCCGAGCTGGAGGCCCGCCGCGCCGCGCTCACGCTGCCGCCGCCGCCGGAGCGCGGCTGGCGACGCCTCTACCACCAGCACGTCGAGCAGGCCCATCTCGGCGCCGACCTCGACTTCCTCGCCGGCGGGGAGGTGGAGCCGAGCGCCGCCGGCAGCTGACAGCGGCCGGCGACCGACCGGACGCCGCGCCCGGCGCACCAGCCGGGCGCGTTCCGTCGCTCCGTCGTCACATCGCCTGCTCGCCGTTCGTCATCGAAGTGAGCCCACGTCATTCGATGAAGGAGGCGGACGGTGCAGCAGGCACTCGAACTCCCCCGTCACACCGCGGTCGCCGCCGGGCCGCCACAGCCGGCAGCGCCTGTAGAGCCCGAACAGCGACAGTCCCCACTGGAGATGGTCGGGGACGTCCTCGACCTGATCGCCGGCGCCGTCGCAGTGGGGCTGCCGTTCCTGGTGCTCTCGCTGCCCGGGATCGTGCTGTTCGTGCTGCTCCCGCTGCTGCTGCTGGCGATCCCGGCGGCGGTCGTCGCGCTGCTGCTGGCGCCGCCGATCCTGCTGGTGCGCGCGGCGCGGCGACTGGGGCGCGCACGATGACCGCGCACGCTCACGACACCGGCCGCGAGCGGCGCTGGTGGATCCTCGCGATCGTCGCGACGGCGCAGCTGCTGGTCGTGCTCGACGTGACGATCGTCAACATCGCGCTGCCGTCGGCGCAGCGAGACCTCGGCTTCTCCGACGACGACCGCCAGTGGGTGATCACCGCCTACGCGCTCGCGTTCGGCAGCCTGCTGCTGCTCGGCGGGCGCATCGGCGACCTCGTCGGGCGCAAGCGCGTGTTCGTCGCCGGACTGCTCGGCTTCGCCGGCGCCTCGGCACTGGGCGGCGCGGCGCAGAGCTTCGAGCTGCTCGTCGCCGCGCGCGCCCTCCAGGGCGTCAGCGCGGCGCTGCTGGCGCCGGCCGCGCTCGCGTTCCTGTCGACCACGTTCACCGATCCCGAGGAGCGTGCGAAGGCGTTCGGCGTCTACGGCGCGATCGCCGGGATGGGCGGCGCCTGCGGCCTGCTGCTCGGCGGCGCGCTGGCGGAGCTGCTCGACTGGCGGTGGTGCATGTACGTCGCGCTGCTGTTCGCCGTCCCGGCGGCGGTCGGCGGCCTGACGCTGCTGGGCCCCGCGGCCGCGGCAGCCCGTCCGCGCCTCGACATCCCGGGGACGCTCGCGGCGTCGGCCGGGCTGTTCGTGCTGGTGTTCGGCGTCTCGCAGGCCGAGCGCGACGGCTGGGGCGATCCCGTCACCGTCGCCTGCCTCGGGGCGGCCGCCGCGCTGCTGCTGGGATTCGTCGTGCTGCAGGCGCGCGCGGCGCATCCGCTGCTGCCGCTCCGCATCGTCGCCGACCGCGACCGCGGCGGCGCGCTGCTGGCGGTCGCTGTCGCGAGCGCCGGGGCGTTCGGCGTCTTCCTCTTCCTCACCTTCTACCTGCAGACCACGTTGGCGATGGGCCCGCTGGAGACGGGGCTCGCCTTCCTGCCGATGAGCGCCGTGGTGCTGGTCTCGGCGACGACGACGACCGTGCGCGTGCTGCCGCGCACCGGCGCGCGCCCGCTGATCCCGACCGGCATGCTGCTCGCCGCGATCGGCTTGGCGCTGCTGACGCGGATCGGCGTCGAGACTGGCTACGTCTCGCACATCCTTCCGCCGCTGCTCGTGATCGGGATCGGCTTCGGAATGGTGATGGCGCCCGCGCTCGCGACCGCGACCTCCGGCGTGGCGGCGCACGACAGCGGCGTCGCCTCGGCGACGGTCAGCACCTGCCAGCAGGTCGGCGGCTCGATCGGCATCGCGCTCCTCAGCACGCTGGCCGCCTCGGCGGTCAGCGCGTACGCGAGCGACCACGGCGCGGCGCCGGACGTGCTCGCCCGCGCCGCGGTCGAGGGCTACACGACCGCGTTCTGGTGGGCGGCCGGCATCTTCGCGGTCGGCGCCCTGCTCTGCGGCGCGCTGCTGCGCTCCGACACGCGCCCCGCGATGCCGCACCGGGCGCCTGGGGCCGACCGTCCGGCCCCGCGGCCCGAGCGCGCAGGAGCGGTAGCGTGACCGCCGGAGCGATGGACGACCGCGACTGGCTGGCGGAGCGCTTCGAGGCCGACCGCACGCACCTGCGCGCGGTCGCCTTCCGCATGCTCGGCTCGGTCGCCGAGGCCGACGACGCCGTCCAGGAGGCATGGATGCGGCTCGACCGCGCCGGCGCCGACGGCGTGCGCAACCTGACCGGCTGGCTGACGACGGTCGTCGGACGCGTCTGCCTCGACATGCTGCGCTCGCGCACCGCGCGGCGCGAGGAGCCGCTCGGCCCGCACGTGCCCGACCCGCTCGTCGGCCGCGAGGACCGCAGCGATCCGGAGCACGAGGCCCTGCTGGCCGACTCGGTCGGGCTGGCGCTGCTGGTCGTGCTCGAGCAGCTCGATCCCGCCGAGCGCCTCGCCTTCGTGCTGCACGACATGTTCGCCGTGCCGTTCGACGAGATCGCGCCGATCGTCGGGCGCTCGCCCGACGCCGCACGCCAGCTCGCAAGCCGCGCGCGCCGGCGCGTGCGCGGACAGGCGCCGCCGCCCGACCCCGACGTCGGCGAGCAGCGGCGGGTCGTCGACGCCTTCCTGGCCGCCGCCCAGGGCGGCGACCTCGCGGCGCTGATGGAGGTGCTCGATCCCGACGTCGTGGTGCGCGTCGACCGCAGCGCGCTGCGCCCCGGCACCTCGCGCGAGATCCGCGGCGCGGCGGCCGTCGCCGAGGTCGCGCTCTCCGGCGGCTCGCGCTTCGCGCGCTTCCTGCGACCGGCGCTCGTCAACGGGACCGCCGGCCTCGTGGCCGCCGCCGGCGACCGCCCGTTCGCGGTCGCCGGCTTCAACGTCGTCGCCGGCCGGATCGTCGAGATCGACGTGGTCGCCGGCCCGGCCCGCCTGCGCAGCCTCGACCTCGGGAGGTGAGCCGCGCAGGCCTGGAAGGACGCACAGACAAAGGCACGAAATCTGCCATCATCAGATGCTCGTTCCCATGCCCAATGGAGGGCTCCGATGCGCACGACCATCGCCTTGGACGACGATCTCGTCGCGGAAGCGCAGCGCCTCACCGGCACGACCGAGAAGACCGCGCTTGTGCGCGAAGCGCTCCGCGCGCTGATCGAGCGCGAGAGCGCGCGTCGGCTCGCACGGTTGGGTGGGAGCGAGCCCGAGCTGCGCTCGATCCCGCGACGGCAGAGCTCGTCGCGGTGATCCTCGCCGACACCTCGATCTGGATCGACCACCTCCGCGCCGGCGAGCCCACGCTCGCCCGCCTGCTCGACAGCAGCGCGGTGCTCGGGCACCCATGCATCGTCGGGGAACTGGCGCTCGGCAACATGCGCAATCGCGACGAGGTGATCGGCCTCCTGCGGGATCTGCCTCAGGCGATCGTCGCCGAGCACGACGAGGTCCTGCGGCTGATCGCCGACGAGGAGCTCCACGGTCACGGAATCGGCTACGTCGACGCGCAGCTCCTCGCCGCGACCCGGCTGACACCCGACGCGATGCTCTGGACTCGCGACAAGCGCCTGTCAGCGGTCGCGAGGCGCCTCGGGATCGGCTTCCGGCCGACCGCACGCTGACCGACCCTGGCGCGACGGGACGACCGACAAATGCCGGCGGCGGCCGCTGGAGCGCGTGGAGTCTCGTCAGTCCGTCGGTTCGCAGAAGCGCAGCACGTTGCCGAACGGGTCGATGACCTCGACCGTGGGCCCGCCGGGCGCGTCGCGGTCGATGCCGGGCCGAAGCCGCGGGTGCGGCCGGCCCGACAGCTCGGCGTGGAACGCCTCCACGCCGCGGAGCGGAATCCAGACGACGGTTCCCGGCGTGCCGTCGCCGTGGTGCTCGGAGAGATGCAGCACCGTCTCGTCGCGCCGAACGCAGACGTACAGCGGCATGCCGGGCTCGAAGCGATGCTCCCACTCCACCGCGAAGCCCAGGTAGTCCACGTAGAACGTGCGCGCCACCGCTTCGTCCTGGATCCGCAGCACAGGAACCGCCGCGCCCGTTCCGGCCGGCTCCGCCGACAGCCGCGCCGATGCGGTGTTCCAGTCCTTGAAGCCGATCTGCTGCGCGACGGTCTCCAGCGCGAGGCCGTGGCTGATCGAGGTGCCCGCTTCGGCCAGGCGCCGCCGCAGCGTGCGCGCCGCAGCCTTCGCATCGTCCAGCGTCAGATTCATCAGTTCCACCGTCTCCCGATGCCGCGTCTGGTCGGTGCCCGCGTTGCCGTCCAAGGGCACCGTGGGATCACGCGAACCGATGACGGGACGTTCTGCTCGATCCGTTCACCGGACCGATCGCTCGGCGCGGGCGGCAGGCCGATCGAGTCGCCTGCGCGCAGGCTAGCAAGCCGGCCTGGCGACGGTGCATCGCGAGCCAGGCACCCGGCCCATGAAGAAACCCCGCCGGAGCGGGGCTTTCCTTCGCGGGCCTTGAGCCGGAAGTTCGACACGCTAAACACCAACGGGATCCGCGGCCTGCCGCAACGGCGCTGGCCCCCGATGAACGCACACGGCCGCCGACTTCCTGCGCCAAGCACCTGCTCGAACGCGCCGCCGACGCGACCCATCAAAGCCTCTCCGCGTTCGTGCTCCAAGCAGCCGCCCGGCACGCCGAGGAAGCCCTAGCCGAGCGCACCGTGATCCAGCTCTCGCCGCAGGTAGCCCAGGCGTTCAGCACGCCCCTGATCCCGTTCCCGCACTCCTGCTCGGCCGCCTCGCCGTCGACAGAAGCTGCACCGGCCGCGGCGCCGGCACCGCGCTCGTCGCCCATGTCCTCGAGATCAACACCAAAGCCGCCTGGCGCGCCGTCGTCGCCACCGCACTCCACCAACGCGTCTGCACCTGGTGGGAATGCCTCGGCTTCCACCCTTCCATCCCGACGACCCCACCGACACCGACCTCTCCCTCCTCACCAGCGAGATCGAGACGACGCTCGTCCGCTAAGTCGGAACCAGCGAGATCGAGACGACGCTCAGCGCGCTCGTCCGCCAGGTCGGAATCACGCTATTCCCCGGGAATCGGCCCATACAAAGCCCGTTTGGCGCCGCTGACGTGCAGCGCGTACCGCCGCGACGTGCGCGTGCGAGACGTTCCTCGCCTCCATCGGGATCACCGACCGGCCGCGGTCACGATCGGGCACCTGCGGCAGTTCCTCGCCGTCGAAGCCGAGCGCCGGCCGGCCGGCGCCATCGAGCCAGGCGCGCACGCACCACACCGCGACCGGGTACCGATTCGTGGCTGTGCGGGAGCCGGGATGACGCCGTGGCTGGCAGTCGTCGTCGATGATGGACTTCCTACGCACCCGGCCGGCATGGTGGACCCACCGACCGAGCACCGCTGCCGCTCCCCCGCCCCGCCCGGTCGCGAAGCCGGGGTGACGCGCGAGCGCGTGCTACGGTGACAGCACACGTGGGATCGTCCGATTCCTCGAAACTCGTGCCTTGCGCTCGTAGTCGTCGCCTCACCAGCCGCCTCCGCGTTCGTTTTGCACCTCACGCTGGAGGAAGCACCGATGGCTACAGGAACCGTCAAGTGGTTCAACGACGACAAGGGCTTCGGGTTCATCACGCCCGACGACCAGTCCAAGGACCTGTTCGTCCACCACACCGCGATCGTCGGCGACGGCTACCGCTCGCTCGCCGAGGGCGCCCCGGTCTCCTACGACGCCGAGCCCGGCGACAAGGGACCGAAGGCCGTCAACGTCCAGGCGACCTGATCGCCTCCCTGGTCGCGCCTGCCGACCGGCAGCGCGCGACCGTGATGCCGCGCGGCTGCCTCGACGGCTCCACCGCCGGCGCGCTCGAACAGGAAATCCTGCGTCTCTGCGACGCCGGCTTCTCCTCGATCGCGATCGACCTGCGCGCGCTCCAGTTCACCGAGCCCGCCGGCGGCCGGCTCCTGCGCCATCTCGGCGAGCTGGCCGGCCGCCGCGACGTCACGCTCGCGGCCGCACCCGACCGGCGTTCCGCGCCATCACGCTGACGCCGACCCCCGCGCCGCCGCTTCGCCGTGCGGCGCCGGGGCTCCGGTACGTGGGCGTGCGCCCGGTGGGGAGTGGACGCCATGACATCTCGCTCGCCAAGGCGACGAAGGAAGCCGCGCACGTGATCGGGCGCGGCGATGCCGTGGTCAGGCGCACGCACCGAACGGTCGACGCGAGCGCGCGGCTTCGCGCCTCGGTCGCGCGTGACCGCGCAATCACGGCACAGCGCCGTCTCGAAGGCCAGGGCGGCGCCCGCCGGAGATGATCGGGCAGACGCTCGGCCCCGGCTGAGCCCCGATCCCCGCGTGAGATGGATCCGCCGGGCGACCCGCGGATCGAGACGGCGTCGCTGGCCGCCTCGAGGGCGTCGCCAACGCGCTCGCACACGGCCAACTGGACGTGCACAGCCGATCGAGCTGCGGATCGCCCCGACTGCGGCGAATCGGCCCATAGAAAAACCCCGCCGGAGAGGGTGTCGCACAAACCCCGGCCTGTGGCCGGGGTTTGTGCTGTCCGGGGGCTTTAAGACGATGCCGTGGTCGGCGTCGTCGGGGAGGTGCTGT
>NZ_JACHNU010000007.1 GCF_014199525.1 Conexibacter arvalis
CTGGACCTACAACCATCGCCGCCCACACGGCGCCCTCAGCCACAAGCCCCCGGCAGCCCGCCTCCGCGAGCTGAACAACCTGCTCAGCACTTACACCTAGCGATCTCGCGCGTCAGCAGTACCGTCGCGGTTCACGGCGGCTCCGGTCGGACCTTGCGAGTTTTCGAGTTGCGGCACGGAGCCTCCAATTCCCGGAAGGAGGCATTGGGTGAGCACGACCTTCTTGATGGGTTCCACGTGCGACGAGTGCCGTCTCGAGGTCGCGGACGCTTCGATGCGAGCCGCCGCAACTGCGATCTCGGATGAGAGAGCTCGACGATCCCAAGACGAAAGCTCTGCAAACAGCTGAGAGCCATCAAAATGGGCTCTTAGCCGTCAGAGCACCCACGACCGGGGTTTCATAGCCAGGGGAAGATCGACTTCAACGAATCCAGGACGACCCACCACGATCGCCGTCTGCTCAGACGGCCAGTCGCTGACGCACCTCCTCGAAGAGGCTCTCCCATTTCGAGACGTGGCGACCGATGCGTTGCGACGCGCCCCACTTGCCAGCGTGTTTCGCGAGCTTCTTGCGTCGACGGCTGTTCCCGACCGACGTCGACAGCGCTTCGAACCAGTCGCCGTCCGCAACCAGTTCGCCGCCTTGCTTCTCGCCGAGTCCCAGGTAGGGGCCGACAGGGGACGCGAGCCAGGGGACACCGAGCACCGCGTACTCCTTCAGCTTCACGTTGGACCGACAGCGGTTGAAGGGGATGTCGGCGATCGGCGCGATACCCACGTCGAACTCGGCGACGTGTCGGTCGAGATCCATGAAACGAATGTCGCGCACGTTGCGATATCGCGGATGGTCGATCTGCAGGCGCGCGCCGATCGTCACAACCTCGACGGCGGCGTGTGCGTCGAGCAGTGCCGCACAGGTCTCGCTGATCTTCAGCAGCGAGACGTCGAGGTGGTGCTCGGCACCAGCGAGCCACCCCACAACGACTCTGCCTCCGTTCCATCGGTTGGTCGGTCGCAGGTCATCACGAACGTAGTTCTCCAGAACGCGCACGTCAGAGGCACCGAGCTCGCGAAAGCGCTCCGCGAGCCCATGGCTTGGTGTGGTCACGACATCGACTGCCTGCAGTGTCTTGCTGAGGTCCCGCCGAAAGGTCGCACCTGCCATTCCTCTCATGGCGCTCGCGGCGATGTTGTTCTTCGGCACGGCCGTCTGATCGTCATCGTTGTCCCAGATGACGCCGACGCCACGCTGCTTCGCGTGGGCGATCGCATCGAGAATCCCGCGGTCGGAAGCGCGATGGATCAGCAAGACATCGCAGCCGAGGACCGGATCGAGACTCAGAGCGCCGCGTCTGTCGAAGGCCGGCACAGCCTCGTGGCCAAGACGCTGCAGCGCCTGCAGCGGGCCGAGCGCCCGATACCACGAATTTGGCGTTCGCAGATCGGCGAAGAACGCGATCCTCATCCCGCAGCCCCCTTCTGTCGCGGCAACCCCCGATATTCCGCCCTCGCGGAATCCAACAGCGCCTCGCAACTTCGCGACGGCATCGAAGCCACCATACCGATTGTCGACCGCCTCGGCACGATTCATCGCAAAAGCAACAGGTGCGCTGGGAGGATTGTCGGCTTCCGATGGTTCACGCAGCAGATTGCCGCATTTCCGGCCGCCGCCTGACCGCAATCTTGCTTGTGGTAATGCCGCTCTGGTATGTTGCGGCTGCTCGGCGTTGCGGCCGCAAGGGGGACTTGCTCCATGGTGCCGCGCACTGAGTTCTGGTCGCGGGCGAACGCAGCAGTCTGCATTCGCGTCTGCGTGCACCCATCACGAGAAAGGGGGGATGCCACCCGACCTTGCACAGCCGTGCGCGAGCACGGTGATGGCGGTCGTAGTCACGACCGCGTATGAACGTATGTGATAATCCACTCGCCAGTATAACTGGCGAAAACCGAGGAGAAACCATGAAGAAGCTGCTTCTGAGCGCGGCTCTCGCCGTCACGGCGATGCTCGCGTTCACTTCGGTCGCGTCGGCGACCATCATCTCGCCGGATCCTGGCAGACCGGCGACTGCTAACGGCACGATCGAGTTCCAGGGCAACATACTCACGGCGACGTGCAGCATGACGCTCAGCGGTACCGTCGCGACGACGACCACAGTCGACGTCGGTGGTGGCAGCGGTAACTGCAGCGCCGGTGCCCTGACCCTTTCAGGGTTCAACTGGCTGAAGACGGTCAACCTAGATGGAACGTGGAGCCTCTCGACGATAAGAGCGACCGTTGCCGTTCCGGTGGTCGGCAACTGCTCGTACGCCGGGACGATCGGCGGAACGTGGGCGTCCGATGGCGTCAACACCATACTAACCGTGTTCGATGAGCTGAGCTCTGTCGAGAAGACCGGCGGTAGCCCCCTGTGCATCAACGACCCGGTGCTCGCCGGGACCATGACCCTACTAGGGGTTGTCACGGGCTGAGCATTGCTTGTGACCGTGCCGTGAAGCGCGGTCGCTTGCACATGTAGTTGACGGGGCCGGCCTGAGGGCCGGCCCCGTCTGGCTTGTACCGGAGTTTGAACTGCGTGAGGGGGCGTGAGAATGCGAATCGCGGTGCTGTGTGATAGACGGATCGTGAATTCGCTGTATCGAGCGTCGATCCCGTTCGGCGCGCTGCAGGAGCGCGGACATGACGTACGGTGGGACGGGAACAAGGGCGCGTCATTCGACGTTGAGATGCTCGCCGGATGTGATCTCGTCTTCGTGCATCGGCACTTCGACCGCGACATGCAGCGTCTCGCCGGCGCGTTGCGCGACCGAGGCGTTGCGCTGTGGTGGGACAACGACGACGACATACTTGCCGTCCCAAAAGGTGCGCCCGGCTATGAGTCTGTCGGAGGGTTGCGCGGGAAGCAGATCTTCGCGGGGATGGTGAAGATGATGCAGGCGGCCGATGTGGTCACGACACCGAGCGCCGTGCTCGCCGATAAGTACAGGGGCCATGGCGCTGCTGTCGTCACGGTGCTGGAGAACTACCTCCCGAACGGCGCTGTTGTTGGTCGCAGTCGGAGACGCCGAGAGGGTCCGGTCATCGGATGGATCGGCGGGCTGGAGCATCAAATCGACGTCGAGGCGCTCGGAATCGCATCGGCGCTCGATCGTGTTTGTGGCCGACACAGAGGGGCGCGAGTGGTCTCGGTCGGCGTCAAACTGTCGATGGACGCTCCGTACGAGCACATCCCCGGCGTGGCGTTCAGTCGCCTTTCCGAGGTGGCCGCGGGCTTCGACGTCGGTATCGCGCCTCTCGCGGACATTGCGCTCAATCGTTCGCGCTCGAACGTGAAACTGAAGGAGTACGCGGCGGCTGGTACGCCGTGGCTGGCATCCGCGATGGGCCCGTACGTCGGCATGGGTGAGCGTGAGGGCGGGCGGCTCGTCGCCGACGATGGATGGGCGGAGGCGGTGGAGCGGCTGTTGTCGTCGCGGTGGGAGCGCGGCCGGTTGGCACGTCGGGCGGCCAAGTGGGCGCACAGCCAGACGATCGGTGCGAATGTCGAGGCTTGGGAGCAAGTGGCGCGCGATGCGGTCGACCGTGCACGTGTCAGGCGGACAGCTGGTGCGCGGAGGCACGTTCGACCAGCTGCGGGTTCGTAGTTGCATCCGGCGCGTCTTAGCCCGATACTGGGAGACAGAAGCGTTTCTGCAAAGCGTTGTCGTAGGTCGCGCGCGACGCGTCGAGGAGAGGGAAGTTGATGACTGTGGAGGAGCAGGCATGTCGTGTCGTGTGACTGAGCGCGGCACTCGGCGTCGAGGTCGCGTGCTCGCGAGCCTGGTGGCGGTTGGTGCGTCCGGGGTGGTGCTGTTCGCGCCCTTGCAAGCACAGGCCGCCCCGGAAGGCATGGCCTATGAGATGGTCTCCCCGCCAGCCAAGTACAACGGCGGCGTCGTGTTCGGTCAGCGTGCGTCCGACGACGGCGATGCGATCGCGTTCATCATGAATGCTGCGACTGGTGGTGACGCGGCCGCCTACGCGCTCGCACCCTACGTCGCTCGTCGTGGGGCCACCGGCTGGGAGACGTTGCGTGGGGCGCCACACATCCGATCGGAGTTCCGCGGATCGGGAAACGTCCAGGCGCTGATGGTCGACTTCAACGACGACTTCTCGTCGATCGTGCTGCGCACGAACGATCGCATCGATCCCGCTGACATGGAAGCGCCCGCCAGCAGAAGCGCTGACTTCGGTTACGACTTCTATCGCTTCGGGCTCGGGACCGATACGGGCACGTGGCTCAGTCGGCCGATCCCATCCCTCGCAGCGGAGTATGCCGCCGGCGGCAACCTCAGCACCGCCTACGCTGGGCAGTCGCGCGACGGGGAGCACGTCTTCTTCCTGACGACGAGACGGTTGACCGCAGATGCTCCGAACAACACGTCGCCAAAGCTGTACGAGGCGTTCGACGGAGCGGTCCGACTCGTCTCCGTCAGACCGGACGGGACACCGCTCACGACCCAGGCGTTCCTCGGGACCAGCACGTCGACTCGCACCGAGAGCGACCGTGGCACGAGCGCGATCTCGGACGACGGCGCTCGCGTGTTCTGGTCCGGAGGGATAATACCCCGAGCACTCTACGTGCGAGAGAACGGGAACACGACGATCCCGATCTCGGTCTCGCAGAGAACGGGCTCAGTCGGGACGCTGGCTGCCGGGGACTTTCTCGCGGCGTCGCGCGACGGGTCGATCGTGTACTTCTCCAGCTTTACGCAGCTCACGGACGATGCGACGGCCGGGGGAGGTGTGTACCGCTACGAGCTCGATAGTGGTGACCTGACCTTCCTGGCAAGAGGAGCGACGACGAATCCGGCGATGGCCTCCGACGACGGCTCTCGCCTGTACTTCCTCACGACTGCTACGCCGACGCCTGAAGGGCAAGCCGGTGCAAGCAATCTCTATCTCTGGGATGACGGTCAGCTCAGATTCGTCGCGGCGACCGGTACTTCGGCGCCGGTCAGCGATCCTCGCCTGAACGTCTCGCGTGATGGACGGTTCGTCGTCTTCACGTCGCGTCGCCAGATCGACCTCCGGCACGCGGACGGCGTCAACCAGGTGTACCGCTATGACGCTCAAGCCGACGAGGTGAGCTGCGCCTCGTGCCGGCCTGACGGCGAGGTCACCGAGGGCGAAGCGCGAATGCGCCCCTCGACATCCAGATACGCGATACTCGCCTCGCCGGCGCTCGTCGCTCCGCGCAACATGTCTGTGGACGGGCGCGTCTTCTTCGAGACGGACGAGCCACTCGTGACCGCCGACCGCAACGGCTCGACGGACGTGTACTCGTTCGACGGGACGGACGTGACGCTCATCTCGAGCGGTACCGGGGATGGCAGCGACTACGTCGACAACAGCGAGGACGGCGACAGCGTCTTCTTCTCGACCGCAGAGTCGCTGTTGCCGCACGACCATGACGGCGGGTATCCGGATATCTACGTGGCTCGCACCGGTGGTGGCTTCCCGTTTGAGATCAACGAGCAGACGCCGTGTCGCGAGGATGCCTGCCAGGGCTCGCCGACAGCCCCGCCGCTGATCTCGATCCCTGGAAGCGCGCAGACCGCGCCGGACGAGTCGGGCGACGAACCGGCTCCGAGAAGCGTCACGTTTCGGTTGACGCGGCCCTCGGCGAAGCAGCGCCTTGCCTTCGCGAGACGTGGACGCATCACGCTCCGAGTCGGCGTTAGTGCACGCGGTACGGTCACCGCCGTCGCACGCGCGAGAGTCGGAAAGAGAGTGCGCGGTGTCGGCAAGGGTTGGGCCGTCGCGTCGAGACGCGGCTCCGTCCGCCTGACGATCCCGCTCAACCGAGCAGTCCGCTCGAGGCTCGGGCGCAGAGGCGTCGCCGTGACCGTGGTCGTGCGCCACTCCGCCGCTGACACCAGCAAGCGGATGAACCTGCGGCTGAGACGCGGTGCCCGATGAGAGCGAGAACCGAGAAGAGGACGACCGTGACCACGTCGAACGCGCGCCGGATGCTCGCAGCACTGGCGCTCGCCACCATCGTCGCCGTCGTGTCGGCTGCGCCGGCGTCGGCGGAGTTCGGCTTCGAGTACTTCGAAACCGACACCCATACGCCCGTGCCGGACCCGGACGGCCCTCCGGCACCACCGAGCAGACACGTCAACCAGGCCGGCGCCCACGCTGACTCGACCCTGCGGTTTCGGATGAGAACCAAGGTCGACGAGTACGGCAACACCATCCCGGATGGATCATTGAAGGACGTGGTCGTCGACCTCCCCGCTGGCTTCGCTGGCAACCCGCAGGCCGTGCCGCAGTGCCACCCGGCGGTCTTCAACAACCTCGCGGCAGGGAGCTGCCCGCCCAGCACACAGGTGGGGGTGGCGAAGACTGAGATCCCCGCCGGCAACCTCGGTGAGCCGAACGCCATCTACCAGAGCGCAATCTATAATCTGGTTCCTTCCGAGGGGGAGACCGCGGCGTTCGGCTTCTACGTCGTGTTCACGCCGGTGAAGATCGTCGCTTCGGTTCGCACGGACGGCGACTACGGCCTGCGCACCACAGTCTCGAACATCAGCCAGGCTGCGACGGTCTTTGGGCAGGAGTTGACGTTGTGGGGGGTTCCTGCAGACCCGGTCCACGACTACCAGCGCGGCCGGAACACCGTCATAGAGAGCCGTCCTGCAGGCATTGCGCCCAGACCGTTTCTGACGCTCCCGGCGACGTGCCCCGGTCCGATGACCAACACGATGAGAGCGCGCCCGTGGGGTGGCGGCGACTGGGAGACGATCACCGAAGTCACGACGAACCCCGACACGGGCCTGGAGGAAGGCCCGCAGCACTGCGAGAAGGTGCCGTTCGATGCCAGACTGACGATGCAGCCGAGTGATACGCGCGCCGGACAGCCAGCGCCGTACACGGCCAAGCTCAACGCCGCGTTCGATGACCACCCATCAGCGCTCGGTAACGCCCACATCAAGGATGTGCGGGTGACATTGCCGGAGGGGACCGCGATCTCACCGCCCAATGCTGACGGCCTCCAAGCGTGCTCGCCCGAGCAGCTCAAGCTCGGAAGCACCGATGACGCGACCTGCCCGCAGGCATCCAAGATCGGTGAAGTGCAGGTGGACACCCCGCTGCTGTCCGGCCCGCTCACGGGCGAGGTCTACCTTCGCAGTCCGACGAGAGAGCAGCTGTTCGCGATCGCCCTCGTCGTTCGCGGGCATGGATTGATCATCAAGCTGCCCGGCGAGATCTACCCCGACCACAGAACCGGACAGATCACCACCGAGTTCAGAAACAACCCGCAGCTGTCATTCGAGCGGATGACGCTCAGATTCAAGGGTGGGCCGCGGGCGCCGTTGACGAATCCGCAGACATGCGGCGTGCACACGACCACGACGACGATCACGTCGTGGGCCGGGCACAGCCAGACGTCGACCGATTCGTTCACGATCGACAAGGGGCCTGATGGCGGTCCTTGCCGTCCGCTCGGCTTCTCGCCGAGCTTCCAGGCTGGCTCCGTCGACCCGACCGGCGGCGGCTCGTCGACCTTCTCGCTGACGTTCGGCCGCTCTGATGCCGACCAGGACCTGCGCGACATCACCGTGCAGATGCCCGAGGGCGTGACCGGCAAACTGGCGCTCGCCGAGCAGTGCGCTGACGCCCTCGCGGCGGTCGGTGCCTGCGGCGAGGAGTCGAAGGTCGGCAGCGTGACGGTCGGTTCCGGCGCGGGCAGCAACCCGTTCTACCTGCCCGGTCGGGTCTACATGACCGGTCCGTACAAGGGCGCGCCGCTCGGACTCGCGATCGTCGTGCCGGCGGTCGCAGGACCGTTCGACCTCGGGACGGTCGTCGTTCGCGCTGCCGTGCACGTCGACCGCACCAGCGCGGCGCTGCGCGTCGTCGCCGATCCCATGCCGACGATCCTCGAGGGAGTGCCGCTGCGGGTCCGCACCGTCAACGTGCGGATGGACCGGCCCGGCTTCATGGTCAACCCGACCAGCTGCCGCGGCAAGACGGTCAGCGGCGTCATCAACTCGACGGCCGGCGCCAGCGCCGCAGTCAGCAGCCGCTACGCGGCCGCCAACTGCGCTCGCATGCCGCTCAAGCCGAAGATGGTGTTGAGAGTCGGTGCGAGAGGGCGGACGCGGGTCCGGATCACGACGCCGTTGACGGTGACGTTGACGCAGACGCCGGGTCAGTCGAACCTGCGGATCGCCGACGTCGACCTGCCGCGGTCGCTGGCCTCGCGGTTGGAGGTCGTCACCGAGCGGGTCGCCTGCACGCCGGAGCAGTACGCGGCGGAGAGATGCCCGGCGCATGTCGGCACGGCGACGGCGGTGACGCCGCTCCTGCGGGATCCGATGGAGGGCAAGATCTACCTCGTCAGAAAGCCCAACCAGTCGCTGCCGGACCTCACGGTGCGCCTCAAGGGCACCGGGGTGACGAGAGCGATCGAGATCGACCTCGTCGGAACGATCAACATCGAGCGCGACCTCTCGCTCCGCACGAGATTCCGCGAGGTCCCGGACGTGCCGATCTCGAAGTTCACGATGCGGCTGACCCCGGGCAGAAACGGCGCGATCGGCGTCGCGACCAACCTCTGCTCGCGAGAGGGCAAGCGGGACAGAGCGACGCTGCGCTTCCGCGGTCAGAACGGGAGATTCGTCATCCGCAAGCAGCGGCTGAAGATCAGCGGCTGCGCCGCGAGAAGAGCCGGCAGACCGGCGGCGAAGAAGAAGGCCGCGGCCAAGAAGAAGGCGGCCGCCAAGAAGCAGGCCAGCAAGAAGAAGTAGCGCCGAACGACGACGGCCGGGAGCGATGCCGCTCCCGGCCGTGACGCGCGACGAGGGCGCGGGCGGCCGGGAGGCCGGCCGCGCCCTTCGCGTTTCTCAGTGGTCGGCGACGGTGCCGTCGGGATCGGAGAGCGGGAGGCCGCCCTCGACCCAGGCGACGATTCCGCCGCTCATGTTGCGCGCGTCCCAGCCGGAGGCGCGGAAGGCGTCGGTCGCCATCTGCGAGCGGCCGCCAAGGCGGCAGTAGAAGACGATCGGCCGGTCGCGGTCGAGCTGCTCGGCCGCTCCCATCAGCTCCTGCAGCGGGACGTGCTTGGCGCCGGCGATCGCGCCGGCCTCGTGCTCGTGCGGCTCGCGGACGTCGATCAGCTGGATCTCGCCCTCGTCGGCGAGCAGCGCGTGGACCTCGGCGGGCGTGTGTTCCGTGGGCGTTGACACGGTCGCAAGGATAGCCGCGGATCGCTGGCCTGCCCGCGCGAAGGCCCATGCCACGGCAGTAGGCTCGGGACATGTGGCGCAACTGGGCAGGAGACGAGAGCTGCCGGCCGACCGCGATCGAGCGGCCCGGCAGCGTGGCGGAGGTCGTCGTGGCGCTCGAACGGGCCGCGACCGCGGGGGAGCGGCTGCGGGTGGCCGGCTCGGGCCACTCCTTCAGCGACGTCGCGTGCAGCGACGGGCGGCTGATGACGCTCGAGCGGATGGGACGGGTGCTCGACGTCGACCGCGCCGGCGGGCGGGTCCGCGTCGAGGGCGGCATCACCCTCAACGCGCTCAACGCCGCGCTCGCCGAGCACGGCCTCGCGATGGAGAACCTCGGCGACGTCGACGCGCAGACGGTCGCCGGCGCGATCGCGACCGCCACCCACGGGACCGGCGCGCGGCTGCGCAACATCTCCGCGCAGGTCGAGTCGCTCGAGCTCGTCCTCGCCGACGGCAGCCAGCTGACGGTCGCCGCCTCCGACGCCGACGCCGATCCGTACCTCGCCGCGCGCGTCGCCGTCGGCTCGCTCGGCGTCGTCACCGCGGTCACGCTCCGCTGCGTCCCCGCCTTCACGCTCCACGGCGTCGACGCGCAGGCGCCGCTGGAGGAGACGCTCGACCGGCTCGAAGAGCACGGCGCCGCCAACGACCACTTCGAGTTCTACGTCTTCCCGCACACGCGCACGGCCCTCACGCGCACCAACAACCGCGTCGACGGCCCGGCGAGACCGCGCTCGCGCAGCCGCGAATGGGTCGAGGACGTGCTCGTCACCAACCATCTCCTGCACGCCTTCTGCCTCGCCGGCCGCGCCGCGCCGCCGCTGATCCCGCGCATCAACCGCGTCGTCACGCGCCTCGCAGGCACCCACGAGGTGACCGACCGCAGCGACCGGATCTTCGCGACCAGACGGCTCGTGCGCTTCACCGAGATGGAATACGCCGTGCCGCGCGAGCACACCGCGACCGCCGTCCGCCGCGTGCTCGACCTGATCGACGAGCGCGGCTTCCGCATCCCCTTCCCGATCGAGGTCCGTCTCGTCGCCCAGGACGACGCCTTCCTCAGCCCCGTGCAGGGCCGACCGAGCGGCTACATAGCGGTCCACACCTTCAAGGGGATGGAATGGAGACCGTACTTCCGCGCCGTCGAGCAGATCATGGACGAGCTCGACGGCCGGCCGCACTGGGGCAAGCGGCACTTCCAGACCGCCGCGACGCTGCGCCCGCGCTACCCAGACTGGGACCGCTTCCAGGCAGTCCGCGCGCGCCTCGATCCCGACGGCCGCTTCGTGAATATGCATACCGACCGGGTGCTCGGACCGATCGCGGCGCCCGTGTCGGCGTGATCATGTCGCGAACGTCGCCGCGGCGGACGATCTCACCCTGATGCCTCACCCTCTGGTCGAGGGTGAGGTTACGCGCTTGACACCATGTCGACGTGGTGTCAGGGGGACATAAAGCGCCGCGGGGGGCATAAGCGCCGCGCGCGGCGGCTCACAGGAAGCACTGGCCCTCGCCGCGATAGGTCGGGACCGATTCGACGACGCGGTCGCCTTCGATCAGGTGAAGCGTCTCGAACCGCTCGCACAGCTCACCTGCCTTCGCGTGGCGGAACCAGACGCGGTCGCCGATCCGCAGGCCGTCGGCGGCGCGCCCTATCAGCGGCGTCTGGACCTCGCCGGCGCCCTCGCGGCCGTCGAGCCGCAGTCCGGTCGGCAGCACGGGGCGGGGGAGGCGACTGCGCTCCGCCGGTCCCGAGGCGACGTAGCCGCCGCCGAGCGCGGTCGCGACGTTGCGGCCGGGGCGGCGCACGACCGGCAGCGCGAACAGCGCCGCCGGCAGCGGCGTGAAGCGGGAGTAGGCGTCGAACAGGGTCGGGCCGTAGAGGCCCGAGCCGGCGGCCAGCTCGGTCACCGCAGGCTCGGCGGCGGTCAGCTCGAGGCTGCCGGTCCCGCCGCCGTTCACGAGCTCCAGCGGCGCGACCGCCTCGACCGCCGCGACGATCGCCGCCCGCCGCTCGGCCAGCTCGCGCGCCGACGCCCGTTGCATCGCCCGCAGCGCCAGGCCCATCGCGGGATTGCCCGGCGGCCGGTCGCCGACGCCGGCGATCTGCGCCTCGTAGGCCATCAGCCCGACGAGGCGGAAGCGCGGGCGGGCGACGATCGCGCGGGCGAACGCCGCCACCTGGGCCGGCGTATGCAGCGGCGAGCGCCTCACGCCGAGCCGGACGCGGCCGCCGAGCGGCCACCAGCCGGCGTCGGCCTCGATGCAGAGCCGGATCGGACGCGGCTCCGCCTCCTCGGCACGCCGCCCACGGCGGCGCACGCCGGGCGCGCCGCCCGCGGTGCTCGTGCCGCCGCGCGTCGGGCCTCCGTCGCCCGCGTCGGCGACCGCCCGCTCGATCAGGTCGAGCTGCGCGACGTCGTCGACCATCAGCGCGATTCCGGCGTCGTCCTCGCGCGCAGCGAGCCGGCGCAGCGCCTCCCGGTCGGTCGTGGGGTATGCGACGACGAGATCGCGCAAGCCGTGGTCGGCGAGCCACAGCGCCTCGGACAGCGTGAAGGCGAGCGTGCCCTGGAAGCCGGGGTCGGAGGCGAGCGTCCGCTCCAGCAGCGCGCGGCAGCGGATCGACTTGCTCGCCAGCCGGATCGGACGGCCGCCGGCGCGGCGCAGCAGGTCGCCGGCGTTGGCGTCGTAGGCCGCGAGGTCGACGGCGGCGAACGGCGCGTCGAGGTGCTCGGTCGCGCGGTTCAGGCGGTCGAGTCGGTCGCCGTCCACGCGCCAACCGTAGCGGGCACGCGCCGGCTTGGGTTCATAAAGCGTTTTTGCTGGACATAACCTGGCGCCCAGGCCTGCCGGCGCTCCATAAGGCGCCCCTACGCGCGCGATGCGTCCAGATCCAAGGGCTCGGCTCCATAACCGTTCGACATCGCTCCGCGGGCCTTGCTAGCCTGCTCGCCGTCGTTCGAGAACCCAGCCGAATCTTCGACGTCGCAACCGTCGGAGAGCGGGGGAACCAAAGAGTCCGGCAGGACTCCGGGGCGAATCGTCGTAGTCCCCACGACGTAGCGCTGCTCTTTCTGCGCGAGCCCGACAGCTAACCCCGCAGGCGCCCGAAAGAGAAGGGGTTGCACCTTGTCGTCCAACGCTGGTCGGTCTGCCATACGCCTTTCCGCGGTCGTTTTCGCGGCTGTGGCGACCGTGCTGTTCATCTCCTCGACGGCGTTCGCCGCCGCGCTCGGGAGACGCACCCTCACGCAGGGCATGAGCGGCCAGGACGTCCGCGTCCTGCAGGACTTCCTCACGAGAGCTGGTTTCTCCACCCCGATCGCCGGCGAGTTCGGCCCGATCACGGTCAGAAACGTCAAGGCGTTCGAGAAGCGCCACAGACTTCGCGTCGACGGCGTCGTCGACTCCGCGTTCGTCGCGAAGATCCGCTCGATCGTCGAGCCCAACGGCTCCCGTCGCGGGACGCGCGCCGTCGTCGGCAGAGGCAGCCGCCACCTCGGCGACCGCGTCCTCCGTCGCGGCATGAAGGGCCAGGACGTCCGCGTCCTGCAGGACTACCTCAACCGCGCGGGCTTCGACACGTCGATCGACGGCGCGTTCGGCCCGGGCACGCTCCGCATGGTCAAGCGCTTCCAGCAGGCGCAGGAGCTGAAGGCCAACGGCGTCGTCGACGCCAAGACCGTCGCCGCGCTCCGTCGCATCGGGGACGCCGACAGCGCCGGCGGCGCGAACTTCGACATGACGACCGTCGAGGCGCCGGTCGGCAGAGCGAAGCTCCTCTCCAACGGCCTCGCGGTCGCTCCCGCCGACGCCCCGCAGGCCGTCAAGGACGTGATCGCGGCCGGCAACGAGATCGCCACCAAGCCGTACGTCTACGGCGGCGGCCACGGCAAGTGGATCGACCGCGGCTACGACTGCTCCGGCTCGGTCAGCTACGCGCTCTACAGAGCGGGCCTGCTGAAGAACTCGATGCCCTCGGGCGGCTTCATGAACTGGGAGCAGCCGGGCAAGGGCGACTGGATCACCATCTACGCCCATGGCGGCCACATGTACATGGTCGTCGCCGGTCTCCGCTTCGACACGAGCGGTGCCAAGCCGTCGCGCTGGCAGACCGCCATGCGCTCCTCGTCGGGCTTCACCGTCCGTCACCCCGCCGGCTACTAGCCGCGCGGATCGCGCAAACGCTTCGCCCGAAGGGGCCGTGCCGGGAGACCGGCGCGGCCCCTTCGGCGTTTCGGGGTCGTGTGCCGACAGCTTCCGACCAGGTGGTATGTGCCCATCCTCGCAATTGGCGTTCCCGGCGGCGTCGCGCGAGTACGATCGGCCGCATGTCCGCACTTGCCGATGCCTACGCCCTCACCGACGAACAGCGCGACTTCCGCGACACGATCCGCAAGGTGGCCCAGGAGCGCGTCGCTCCCCGCGCCGCGGAGATCGACGCGAAGGCCGAGTACCCCTGGGACCTGCGTGAGCTGTTCTCGGAGCTGAACCTCTTCGGGCTCCCGTTCGAGCCTGAGCACGGCGGCACCGGCACGGGCGTGCTGATGCTCAACATCGCCGTCGAGGAGATCGCGAAGGCGTGCGCCTCGACCGCGCTGATGCTGATGGTCCAGGAGCTCGGCACGCTCCCGATCAAGCTGTTCGGCAGCGAGGAGTTGAAGAACCGCTTCCTGCCGAAGTGCGCGACGGGCGAGTGGACGCCCGCCTTCGCCCTCTCCGAGCCGGAGGCCGGCTCCGACCCGGGCGGCATGATCACCAAGGCTGTCAGAGATGGCGACGAGTGGGTCATCACCGGCACGAAGAACTGGATCTCGAACCTCGGCGTCGCCGACTTCTACATCGTCTTCGCCGTCACCGACCCGACCGCCGGCCACTCCAAGGGCATCAGCGCCTTCGTCGTCGAGAGAACGCGCGAGGGCTTCTCGGTCGGCAACTACGAGCACAAGCTCGGCATCAAGGGCAGCCCGACCGGCCAGCCGATCTTCGACGAGGTCCGCGTCCCGGCCGAGAACCTCATCGGCGAGGTCAACAAGGGCATGCACGTCGCGCTCGGCACGCTCGACTACTCGCGCCTCGGCGTCGCCGCGCAGGCGCTCGGCATCGCCCAGGGGGCGACCGACTACGCGGCCGCCTACGCGCGCGAGCGCAGACAGTTCGGCAAGCCGATCAACGCCTTCCAGGGCATCCAGTTCAAGCTCGCCGACATGGAGACGCAGACGGCCGCCGGCCGCGAGCTGCTCTACCAGGCGTGCGCGAAGGCCGACCGCGGCGACGCCGACCGCGGCAAGTACTCGGCGATGGCCAAGCTCTACAACGCCGACAACGCGATGCGCGTCACCGTCGAGGCGGTGCAGATCCTTGGCGGCTACGGCTACGTCAGCGAGTACCCGGTCGAGCGGATGATGCGCGACGCGAAGATCACGCAGATCTACGAGGGCACGAACGAGATCCAGCGCGTCGTGATCGCGCGCACGATGCGCTAGACCGCATTGCGCGGGCGGGTGGAGGCCGCCTGGGGTGGCCTCCACTTGCCGGTGCGACTAACGTAGGGGCAGGCCATGCCCGCTCCGACGCCTCAGCGCATCCTCCTCTCCGCCGCAGCCGCGCTGCTGCTCGGCATAGCGGTGATCACCGCCTTCAACGGCTTCTCGCCCGACTACCCGATGCGGCTGTTCCAAGGGATCGCCGTCGTCGTCGCCGCGGTGCTGGCGCTCGCGTTCGTCGCGTCGCTCGTCACCGGCTCGCTCGCCAACTGGCGCACGCCGGAGAGCGACGAGGAGTTCGAGGAGCTGGTCGAGCGCAGCGAGCGGCTCGCGCGCCAGGGCTCGTGGGGCGAGGGCGAGGAGGACTGGGAGGAGCTCGACGACGACGATGACGACGACCTGATCGATCCCTGGAACGAAGAGGACTTCAAGGCGATCGTCCGCTCCGCGATCGACGAGCTGCCGCTCGAGTTCCACCGCGCGCTCGAGCACGTCGCGATCGTCGTCTCCGACGGCGGCCGACGGCGCGGCGCCTACGGCCTCTACCACGGCGACACCGTCGCCCGCGACGGCTTCGCCGATCGCATCATCATCTACCGCGACACGCTCCTGCGCGACTTCGGGCACGACATCGACCTGCTGCGCGCGCAGGTGGTCCGCACCGTCCGCCACGAGCTCGCCCACCATCTCGGCTGGGACGAGGACGGCGTGCGCGGCCTCGGCCTCTGAGCCGGCGGCGCGCGGGCGCGCTACGCGAGCCCGAACCGGCGTCGGTTCCGGAAACGCCGGTTACCCTGGAGGCAGGCCCCCGTGGAGTGCGACCGCCGGGGATGACAACGCCCGTGGAGTGAGACCGCCGGGCACCTCACGAAAGGAAGCACCATGGCTGATGCCGTGATCGTCGACGCCGTGCGCACGCCGATCGGCCGCGCCGGCAAGGGATCGCTGCGCTCCGTGCGCGCCGACGACCTCGCCGCAATCCCGCTGCGAGCGCTGCGGGAGCGCAACCCGCAGCTCGACCCCGCCGACGTCTCCGACGTGATGATGGGCGCCGCCAGCGGCGAGGGCGAGCAGAACTACAACATCGGCCGCAACGCGCTGCTGCTGGCCGGCTACCCGATCTCGGTGCCGGGCTGCACGCTCAACCGCTTCTGCGCCTCGTCGCTGCAGACGCTGCGGATGGCCTTCCACGCGATCCGCGCGGGGGAGGGAGACGTCTACGTCGCCGCGGGCGTCGAGGCGGTCTCGCGCGCCGGCGGCTCGCCGATGCCCTTCCACCCCAAGCTCGACGGCTCGCCGGGCTCGCTGATGAACGTCTACATCCCGATGGGTCTGACGGCCGAGAACGTCGCCGAGCGCAAGGGGGTCTCGCGCGAGGAGCAGGACCGCTGGGCGCTGATCTCGCAGACGCGCGCGGTCGCCGCGCAGGCCGACGGCCACTTCGACCGCGAGATCGTGCCGGTCGACGTCCCCGAGCACGTCGAGACGACGCCGGAGGGCGAGGAGGTGACGGTCGCCGAGACGACCGTGAGCAGAGACGACGGCCCGCGTCCCGGCACGACGGCCGAGAAGCTGGCGGCGCTGAGACCGGTCTTCAGAGCCGACGGCACCGTCACCGCCGGCAACGCCTGCCCGCTCAACGACGGCGCCGCCGCGGTGCTGGTGACGAGCGCCGAGAAGGCCGCCGAGCTGGGCCTGAAGCCGCGCGCCCGCATCCTCGCCTCCGCGATCGGCGCGCTGGAGCCGGAGTACATGGGCCTCGGCCCGATCCCGGCGGTGCGCAACGTGCTGAAGCAGGCCGGCATGACGATCGACGACGTCGACGTCGTCGAGCTGAACGAGGCGTTCGCCGCCCAGGTCGTCCCCTGTCAGCGGGAGTGGGGGATCGACGACGAGAAGCTCAACCCGTTCGGCGGCGCGATCGCGCTCGGCCACCCCTTCGGGATGACCGGCGCGCGCATCATGACGACGCTGCTGAACGACCTCGAGACGCTCGACAAGAGCATCGGGCTGGAGACGATGTGCGTCGCCGGCGGCATGGGCCAGGCGATGATCGTCGAGCGGCTGAGTTAGCTCGATCGATGGCGCTCTGTACAGGACCATCCTGTGCAGAGCGCCGGTGATCGCTCACTTCGGCGGCATCCGCAGCGCGCCGTCGAGCCGGATCACCTCGCCGTTGAGCATCGGATTCTCGGCGACGTGGACGGCCAGGGCGCCGAACTCGTCGGGATCGCCGAGCCGGGACGGGAAGGGGACCTGGCGGCCGAGCTCGGTCCGGGCCGGCTCCGGCAGCGCCGCCAGCAGCGGCGTGTCGAAGGTGCCGGGCGCGATCGTGCAGACGCGGATCGCGTGCTGCGCCAGGTCACGCGCCGCCGGCAGCGTCAGCCCGACGACGCCGCCCTTCGAGGCCGCGTAGGCGATCTGGCCGATCTGCCCGTCGTAGGCGGCGATCGAGGCGGTGTTGAGGCAGATGCCCCGCTCGCCGCCGGCGTCGGGCTCGTTGCCCTTCATCGCGTCGGCCGACAGGCGCAGGACGTTGAACGTGCCGAGCAGGTTGACCGCGATCACGCGCTCGAAGGAGGCGAGGTCGTGCGGGCCGCGCTTGGAGGTGACGCGCCCGGCGTGGCCGATGCCGGCGCAGCAGACGCTGATCCGCAGGCCGCCGGGCAGCGCCGCCGCCTGCGCGACGGCCGCCGCGACCGCCTCGGAGTCGGTGACGTCGGCGCGCGCGAAGCGAGCGCGGCCGTCGCCCAGCTCGGCGGCGAGCGCCGCGCCCAGCTCCTCGTTCAGGTCCGCGATCACGACGTTCGCGCCGGCCGCGTGGAGCCGCCGGGCCGTCGCCGCCCCGAGGCCCGACGCGCCTCCGGCGACCAGTGCTGCGCTGCCTTCGATCTGCATCCGCGGGACCCTAGCCGCCGCGCGCGGCGACGAACGCCGGCAGCGCGGGGAGGCAGCGCGGGTCCGTGAGCGCTGCCCGGCAGCGCGGGCGCCCGCCGGTCAGGCCGGCGCCGCCAGCGACAGCGCGAACCGCTCGTCGCCGTCGGTGTGCCAGCCGGCGAGCCGCAGGCCGGCGGCGGCGAAGTCCTGCTCGACGCGCGTGCGCGTGAACTTGGCGCTGATCTCGGTGCGGATCTCCTCGCCGGCGGCGAGCTCGACGCGCAGGCCGAGCGCGCCGACCATCACCGAGCAGGGGCGCAGCGCCCGCAGCCGCATCTCGATCCACTCGTTGCGGCGGTCGAAGAAGGCGACGTGGGCGAAGCCGTCGAGCGGGAAGTCGGCCTCCAGCTCGCGGTTGACGACCCGCAGCACGTTGCGGTTGAACTCGGCCGTCACGCCGGCCGCGTCGTCGTAGGCGGCCTCGATCACCGCCGGCTCCTTGACGAGGTCGGTGCCGAGCAGCAGGTGGTCGCCCGGCCCGAGCAGCGCGGCGATCCGGCGCAGCAGCCGCCGCCGCGACCCGGGCGGGAAGTTGCCGATCGTGCCGCCGAGCAGCGCGACGATCCGCCGCTGCCCGCCGTCGGGGCCGGGGATCCGGTCGAGGTGGCGCTCGAAGTCGCCGACGACGCCGTGGACCCGCAGACCGGGGTACTCGGCGACGAGCTGCTCGGCGCTGGAGCGCACGACCGACTCGGCCACGTCGAAGGGGACGTAGCGGCGCAGCCTCGACGCGTCGCTCATCGCGTCGAGCAGCACGCGCGTCTTGGCCGCCGTCCCGGAGCCCAGCTCGACCAGCTCGGTCGCGCCGGTCGCGGCGACGATCGCCTCCGCGTCGCTCTCCAGGATCGACCGCTCGGCGCGGGTCGGGTAGTACTCGGGCAGCTCGCAGATCGCGTCGAACAGCTCGCAGCCGCGCTCGTCGTAGAAGTGCTTCGGCGGCAGCTCCTTGAACGGCCGCGTCAGGCCGTCGAGCACGTCGTCCGCGAGCCCGCGCTCGTGCGCCTCGTCGAGGTGGCTGTCGATCATGACCGCGGCGTCGGCGGTGCTCGGCGGGGCCATCTACACGTCCTTTGCGATCCGGAAGCCGGCGAAGATCTGGCGGCGCTGCGGGTGGTCCCAGTTGCGGAAGGTCGGCGTCGCGACGCGCGCGCGGGTCGCCCACGAGCCGCCGCGCAGGACGCGGTAGCCGTCGTCGCCGAAGAAGACCTCGCTGTACTCGCGGTAGGGCTCGGCGACGAAGCCCGGGTAGCCGTCGAAGCGGCCGGCGGTCCATTCCCACGTGTCGCCGACCATGCCGAGGCAACCGCTGGGGGCGGGGGCGCCGGCGGCGCCGACGGGCACCGTCCCGAAGGTGCGCCAGTCGACGTTGCCGGTCGCGGCGGCGAGCGCCTCGTCGCCGGCGGCGGCGCCGATCTCCTGGTCCCAGGTCGCCGCCTTCTCCCACTCGAACTCGGTGGGGAGGCGAGCGCCGTGCGCGCGGGCGAAGGCGTCGGCCTCGAACCAGGAGACGTGCACGACCGGCCGATCGGGATGGAGCGGCTCCAGCCGCCCCGCTCGCCACTCGCGGCCGTCGGCCGTCCAGCCGGCGGGGCGCTCGATGTCGTACTCCTCCTTCCACGCCCACGCCTCGCGCGACCACCACTCGCGGCGCTCGTAGCCGCCGCCCTCGACGAAGGTCAGGAAGGTCGCGTTCGTGATCGGCGTGCGGCCGATGCGGAAGGCCGGCAGCTCGCGCAGGTGGCGCGGCCGCTCGTTGTCGTAGGAGAAGCCGTCGGCGCGGTCGCGCCCGATCGCGCACGGACCGGCCGCGATCTCGATCAGCTCGAGGCCGCCGGCGCCCGGCGCGGCGGCGCCGGCGCTCCGCTCCTCGCGCTCGGCGGCCCGCGGCGGCAGCGGCAGCCGCGCCAGCTCGATCGCCTGCAGCATCGTCTCGCCGTGCTGCTGCTCGTGGCGCAGGACCAGCTCGTGCAGCAGCCCGTCGCCGAGCCCGCGGCGGGCGACCGCGGCGAGCGTCCGCTCGCGCACCGCCTCGAGGTAGGCGAGCGCCTCCCGGCGGCGCAGGAACGGCAGCGTCCCGCGATCGGCGCGCGGCGTCTCGAAGGCGTCGTAGACCTGCGCGAGGTCGGGGCGGAGCAGCGGCTCGCCGCCGAAGCGGTGGACGGCCCACAGGTCCTCGAACGCCGCGATGTGGCCGAGGTCCCAGACGAGCGGGCTCATCAGCGCCGAGTGGACCGACTCGACGGCCGCGTCGTCGAGGTGGGCGACGAGCGCGAGCGTCCGCTCTCGGGTCTCGGCGAGGAGGAAGAGCAGGTCGGTCGAGGGAGCTGCCGTCTGGCCCGGCATCGAGCCACAGTCTTTCACCGCATGCTCGAAACCGAAACCTGGAGCGTCGAAGCGCCCGGCCTCGGGCGCCCGGCGGCATCGATGCCGCCGCCTACTGCGGCGCGGCGGTGTGGTCGACGATCAGCTCGACCTCGCTGCGATCGCCGTCGAGCAGGCTGGCGGGGATCCGCTCGCTCGGGCCGGCGAGCATCTGGCCGATCGCCCACGCCTTGCCGGCCCCCTCGGCGAGCACGATCACTCTCCGCGCCGCGCGCAGCATCGGCAGCGTGAACGTGATGCGCTCGAACGGCGGCTTGGTGCCGTGGACGGCGAGACAGAGCTTCGACTGCTCCTCGAGCACGGGGTCGTTGGGGAAGAGCGACGCGGTGTGGCCGTCCTCGCCGAGCCCGAGCAGCGCGACGTCGAGCTGCGGCGGGTCGCCGTCGACGGTCGCGCGCAGCAGCGCCTCGTAGGCCGCCGCCGCCCCGGCCGGGTCGTCCTCGACACCCTCGACCGCGTGGACGATCGGATGCGGCCGCGCCGCGCTTGCGAGCAGAGTGTCGGCGACGAGGCGGTGGTTGCTCTCGGGGTCGTCGAGCGGGACGCAACGCTCGTCGCCGAACCACAGGTGGACGCCGCTCCAGTCGGTGACGAGCCGCGCGAGCATCCGGTAGGTGCGGCCGGGCGTGCGGCCGCCGGCGAGCGAGACGTGGGCGATGCCGCGCTCGGCGCGGGCCTCGGCGATCGCCGCCGCGATCCGCTCTGCGGTCGTGCGAGCTGCGGCGTCGGCGTCCCCGGCGACGGTCAGTTGGATCATGCGGCCTGTCCTCGATCAGTGGCGGTCTCCCTGAGCCTAGCCCGCCGGGCTGCTGCGCAAGCATCCGGCGCACGACGGGGCGCGACGAGCCTCCGCGCCGCTCATCGCACCCGGTAGCGCAGGTAGAGCGAGCCGCGCCGCTCCAGCGCCCACAGCAGCTCGAGCGCGTCGGGGGGCGTGAGCGGCGCCCCGGTCGTCATCGGATCGGCGCTCCCGCCGCCGGCGAGCAGCGGAGCGACCGTCAGGAACAGCTCGTCGACGAGCCGCTCGTGCAGCAGTCCGCTCAGCAGCGCCGGGCCGCCCTCGCAGAGGACCGACCTGATCCCGCGGGCGCGGCGCAGGTCTCGCAGCGCGCCGGTCAGCAGCGGGCGATCGCCCTCCTCCAACCGCACGACCTCGACCCGCGCCGGCACGTCCGGGACGGCCATCTCGATCGTCGTGTAGACGATCACATGGGCCTCCGGGTCGTGGAACAGCGGGATCTCCAGCGGCAGTCTGCCGCTGCGCGTCACCGTCACCAGCGGCGGCACCGGCTCCAGCCCGATCCGCTCGCGGATCGCGCGCAGGTCGGCTCTGCGGATCGGGCGCGAGTACTCCTCCTGCGCGATCGTCCCGGTGCCGACGAGCAGCGCGTCGCCCTGCGTCCGCAGCCGGCGGAAGAGGTCGTGGTCGCCGTCGTCGCCGATCCCGCCCGAGCGGCCGTCGATCGCGATGCGGCCGTCCACCGTCGCGGCGAAGTTCGTCACGACGTACGGCCGGTCGGCGTGCGCGCGGGCGCCGAGGCCGAGGTCTCCGAGCAGCTCGGCGGTGTCGACGACGCCGGCGGAGGGGAAGAGACGGGTGAACTCCATCGCGCGCCACGCTATCGCGCCGTGTGCGCGGCCGGCATACGGTCAGACATTTCCGGGGGACGGTGGTAGCGTCCGCCACTCCGGCGCCCTCACACCACCCGAACGCGCCACTTCACACATGACTTCGACTCCCCCGCATGACCGTCCCGATCGCAACCTCGCGCTCGAGTTGGCGCGCGTCACCGAGGCCGCCGCGCTCGCCGCCGCGCGCCTCGTCGGACGCGGCGACAAGGAGGCGGCCGACCAGGCCGCCGTCGACGCGATGCGCTTCGTGCTCGACTCGGTGCCGATGAACGGCACGGTCGTGATCGGCGAGGGCGAGAAGGACGAGGCGCCGATGCTCTACAACGGCGAGCAGATCGGCGACGGCTCCCCGCCGGAGGTCGACATCGCCGTCGACCCGCTGGAAGGCACCCGCCTGTGCGCGCTCGGCATGCCGTCGGCGATCTCCGTGATCGCGCTCGCCGAGCGCGGCACGATGTTCGACCCGGGGCCGATCGTCTACATGGAGAAGATCGCCGGCGACGAGGAGCTCGCCGACCTGCTCGACCTCGATCGCCCGCTCGCCGAGACGCTGAGACTGGTCGCCCAGCGCAAGGGGATGGCGATCGGCGACGTGACCGTCGTGATGCTCGACCGCCCCCGCCACGAACAGGCGATGAAGGAGGTCCGCGAGGCCGGCGGCCGCATCAAGCTGATCACCGACGGCGACGTCTCCGCGGCGCTGCTCGCCGTCAGCGAACGCTCCTCGGTCGACCTCCTCTACGGGATCGGCGGCACGCCCGAGGGCGTCATCACCGCCGCCGCGCTCAAGTGCATGGGCGGCGCGATCCTCGGCCGCCTGTGGCCGCGCGACGAGGAGGAGAGACAGGCGGCGATCGACGCCGGCTACGACCTCGCCAGAGTTCTCACGACCGACGACCTCTGCTGGGGCAGAGACGTCTTCTTCTCCGCCACCGGCGTGACCGACGGCGACGTCCTCCAGGGCGTCCGCTACCGCGGCAGAGGGGCGACGACCGAGTCGCTCGTGATGCGCTCCCGCTCCGGCACCGTCCGCCGCGTCCACGCGACCCACGACCGCTCGAAGCTGCGCGCGATCACGGGCGAGCGGTACGGCTGAGCCGAACCGGCCCGGCGGCCGATTCGGGCGGGAGCTCCACGGCGGCGCGCCGCAGCGCGCGCCGTCGGGGGAGCTCCCGCTAGGTGGGGTCCGGCACGTCCTCGACGCGCTCCGGCGCGAAGCGGCCGACGCGCGACTCGGCGAGGTCGAGGCGGGCGAGCGAGCGCAGGAAGCCGTGCGTCACGAGCACGTGCACGAACGACTGCGTCCATCTGTACACGTGGCGGCTGATGCTGTGGGCGATCGCCGGGTAGAAGTTGGCGACCTCGACCTCGACGTGGAGGCGCTCCATCCCCGGCTCGCGGCCGGCCGGACCGCAGCGTCTGACGTCGATCTGCAGGCGCCCGTCGCCATGGCGCCCGGCGCGGGCGACCAGCAGACCGTCGTCGATCCGCCAGCGGACGATCCCGCGCTCGCCGTCCATCTCGTACTCGGGCGCCTGGAAGCGCAGCAGCCGCAGCGGCTGGCGCAGCAGCACGACCGTCCGCTGCGTCTCGCTGTAGTCGACGCGGATCAGCCCCAGCGTGACGCGCGAGAGGAAGCGCCAGTAGGTCGCCGCCAGCCGCTCCAGCTGCGCCGGCGTCCACAGCTGCTCGAGCACCTGCGCCGGCATCGTGAGGTCGGCCGCCTGGGTCGAGCGGACGGCGCCGCGCCGGTCGAGCGTCGTGTGGTCCTCCGCGCTGACGATCCGCGCCCGCGCCGGCCACGCGCGGCGGGCGCGGCGGCGGACCGCGACGGCGGCGGCGGTGAAGAGCGCGAGCATGGCGGCGAGGAGCGGCACGTCTCCCTGATTGTGCCGCGCCGCGCGCATCGCCCGCTCAGATCCGCTCGACCGGGATCGACTCGCCGGCCGCGACCTCGCCGTCGCCGATCGCGACGAACGCCAGCCCGTCGGCGCCCAGGAGCGAGCGCGTGATGTGCGAGCCCTGCGGCCCGGTCGGCGTCGCGGTCGCGTGCGGCCGCCCGTCGGCGCCGGGGGCGGTCGCGAGCCGGACGCGGACGACCTGCTCGCGTCCGCGGCGCGGCAGCGCCGTCGTCAGCACGGCCTCCTCGCGCGGCGGCAGCGGCGCGCTCGCGCCCTGCAGCGCCCGCAGCGCCGGGCGGGCGAACAGCAGGAAGGTCACGTAGCTGGAGACCGGGTTGCCGGGCAGCCCGAGCACGAGCCGCTCGCCGCGCGTCCCGAACCAGGTCGGCTTGCCCGGCTGGAGCGAGACGCGCCAGAAGCGCTCCTCGACGCCGAGCGCCGTCAGCGCCGGCTTCACGTGGTCGTGCGGGCCGACGGAGACGCCGCCGGAGGCGATCACGAGGTCGGCGTCGTCGAGCGCGGCGGCGAACGCGGCCTCGGTCGCGTCGCGCTCGTCGGCGACCCGCTCGTCGGCGACCAGCTCGGCGCCTTCTCGCCGCGCCAGCGCGGCGAGCATGACCGCGTTGGAGTTGTGGATCTCGCCGGGACCGAGCGGCGCGCCCGGCTCGCGCAGCTCGTCGCCGGTGCAGAGGATCGCGACGCGCGGCCGGCGGGCGCAGACGACGGCGCCCGCGCCGGCGCCGACGGCGACCGCCAGCTCGGCGGCGCCGAGCCGCGTGCCGGCCTCCAGCACCCGCTCGCCGGCGCGCAGGTCCTCGCCGGCGGCGCGGACGTTCTGGCCGGCGGCGACGGCTGCCGTCAGCTCGACGCGGCCGTCGGACTCGGCCGTGTCCTCGACGCGGGCGACGGCGTCGGCGCCGGCCGGCACCGGGGCGCCGGTCGAGATCCGGATCGCCTCCCCGGGGCCGACGCTGACCGGCGAGGGGCGGCCGGCACGCGACTCGCCGACGATCGGCAGCGGGCCGCTGGACGCGTCGTGGCGGACGGCGAATCCGTCCATGGCCGAATTTCCGAACGGCGGTACGTCGGCGGCCGCGGCGAGCGGCTCGGCGAGCGTGCGATCGAGCGCGATCCCAAGCGGGATGGGCTCGGAGGGCAGCTGGACGACTGCCGCGAGGACCGCTTCGCGAGCGGCTGAGATCGGCATGAGGGCTCCGGACACAGGTCCATTGTGTCCACTGGAGCTTGGCCTTGTCTGCCGACACTGGTATAGACCCTTGGATGACGGATTCGAGGACGCCTCGTCCTCACCGCCCCGACCCGATCGCGTGGGGGGCGGTCGAGACGCTCGCGGGGCGCGCTCAGACGATTGCCAAGGGATGGCTGCTGCTTCTGCTCGAGCGAGCGCCGCTCGACGCCGCCGGAGCGATCCCGGCGGCCGCGCTCGCGGCCGAGGGACCGGGCCTCAGCGCGGCGTTCGCGCGCGGCCTCGGCTCCGACGTCGAGCTCGCGCGCCTCGGCGAGGCCGGCGATCTCGCGGAGGGCGTCCGCCGGCTCCCGCTGCTGGCCGGCGCCCGCGACGCCACCGAGACGGTCGCCGCCGTCGACGCGCTGCGCGCCTGCGTCTGGGAGGCCGCGCTCGACGGGCCGGTCGACCGCGCCGACCCGGCCGCCGTCGCGCAGCTCGCCGCCCGCCTCGCCGCCGTCACCGCCGCCGTCGCCGCGACCGCGCTCGCCGGCGCGCCGCGGGCCGTCGCCGCGTCGCCGGCGGAGCAGCCGTCGGCCGCCGAGCCGCCGTCCGCCGCCGAGCCGCCGCCCGCCGCCGCGCCGTCGCCGGTCGCGCCGGCCACGCCGCAGGGCACGTCTCATGCCGTGTCGGCGGAGCCGCCGCCGTTCGCCGATCCGCCGCCCGCCGCCGCGCCGTCGCCGGTCGCGCCGGCCACGCCGCAGGGCACGTCTCATGCCGCGTCGGCGGAGCCGCCGCCGTTCGCCGATCCGCCGTCCGCCGCCGCGCCGTCGCCGGTCGCGCCGGGGCAGACGGCGTCGTTCGCGCCGCCGCCGGCGCCCGCGACCGCCTCCAACGGCCATCTCCCGAACGGACCCGCGTTCGCGGAGCCCGGCGCTGGCCAGCAGAGCGGGCCGACGCTCCACGACCTGCGTGGCGGCGACGGGGAGGAGGAGGCCGGCGCGCCGGCGGCCGGCGTCACCCACCTGCCGCCGCGGCCGGCGAGCGACCCGCGCGACGGGCCGGCCGGCGCGATGGACGACAGCGACCTGTGGATCGCGACGCTGGAGCGCCACATCGACCGCTGCCAGCGCGAGGGCGGCGGCCTGGCGCTGCTGCGCGTCGAGCTGGTCGACGGCGACCGCGTCGCCGCGAGCGCGCCCGAGGGCGAGGCGCACGTCCCGTACGGCCGCCTCGCCCAGGCGATCCGCCGCGCGATCCGCCGTCAGGACCTCGTCGCCTCCGACCACCAGGGCCGCGCCTGGGTGATCGCGCCCGGAGTCGGCCGCGCCGGAGCGATCGCGCTCGCAGAGCGGATCGGGGCCGGCGTCGAGAACGGCGAGAGCTGGCAGGGAGCGCCGCTGGCGGCGACGATCGGCTTCGCCGTCTACGGCGAGGACGGCCAGGATGCCGCGACGCTGATCGACCGCGCCGAGGAGGCGATGCTGGCGGCGACCGCCGCGGGCGTCCGCATCGGCGAGGCCGTCCCGCAGCCCGACGGCAACCCGGACCGCCCGGGCGCCGGCGGCCCGCGCCTGCTGCGCTGAGCGGCCGGCGGGGGTCCGCGCGTCGGCGGGTGCGCGGCGCGACGCGACGGCGCGGTGTCAGCGCGTCCGCGACCGGCGGGAAGTCAGCGCGCCCACGACTGGCGGAAGGCGGCGCGCCCGCGACCGGCGCGAAGAGAGCGCGCGCGACTGGCGGAAGGCGGCGCGCCAGCGACCGGCGCGAAGAGAGCGCGCGCGACTGGCGCGAAGAGAGCGCGCGCGACTGGCGCGAAGAGAGCGCGCCCGCGACCGGCGCGAAGGCGGCGCGCTGCGTGGCGCGAACGGCTGCGCGCGCCCGCAGCCGGGCGCGCTCGCTGCTAGCGGCGGATCGCCGGCGCGTCGTAGGGCGTCTTCAGGCGCGGCTTGCCGTTCAGCGGCAGCGCGCCGACGGTGATCAGGCCGCGCTCGACGTCGCCGAGCGCCTCGGCGGTCGCCTTCGTCAGGTCCCACGTGCGTCCCGTGATGAACGGGCCGCGGTCGATCACGGGGACGACGATCGTCGCGCCTCTGTAATAGAGCTGCACCTGCGTCCCGCATCTCAGCGTCTTGTGCGCGACGCCGAGCGTCGTCGTGGTGAGCGGGACGCCGCAGGCGGTCTTCCCCGGCTTCTTCGGCGATGCCGGTCCGTACCAGCTGGCGACTCCGGGGCGGTAGACGGTGACGTCGACCTGCGGAGCCTCGTCGGCCGCACGGGCGGCGACGGTTCCGGCGACCGCGCGCAGCTGCTGGGCGCCGACGGCGCGCGGGCGCCAGGCGGCCTTGAAGGAGCCCTTCGCGGAGATCGTCGCGGTCGCGACCTGCTGCCAGCCCCGCTTCGCCGTCAGCTGCTGGATCGCGACCCGTCTGAGGCGGGCGGGGGCGCTGCCGCTGACGGTCGCGCGGCGGTTCAGCAGCACGGCCCCGTTCGAGGAGATCGTGATGCCGTTGGCGCTCGCGGTCGCGACCGGCAGCGGGGTCGTGAGCGCGGGCGCCTCCTCGGGCGCGGCGGGCGCGGCGTCGGCGGAGGCGCCGCCGTGCATGGCGGCGTGCGCGCTCCCGGCGGGGAGCGCGACCGCGAGCATGGCGGCAGCGAGGAAGGCGACTGGGCGGCGGCGAACGATCATGGATGGGCGCCTGTGCCTACGAGGTGAGCTGTCGGGCTCGCAACGCCTGTCGGCGCCGCTACGGTCCGAGACTGCGACCGATTCGCCCCGGCGAGCCAGCGGCTCGCAGTGGGTCCCCCGTCGGTCCCGCGCTGGGCGCGGAGCCGTTCGGCGTGGCGGCGGGCAGTATACGAAACTCTGCCGGAGCAAAGAGGTTTTGGCACGCCGCTCATCGCTCCGGGAACAGGAGCGCTCAAGCGCCGTCGCGCCGAGCCGATCAGGATGGGTGAAGGGCGCGCAACTTGAAACGTTCGCGACCGTTCTGCGTAGTAGGTACAGGACCTCGACGCGCGCGCATCGGACCCGGCATCCGGGCATGGCTGCATCCCCACAGGCGACGACGCGTTGACTTCAAAAAATGAAGTAGCTAGACTCCCGTCCATGTTTGGATGGCAGTGGTGCGCGCTTCGGAGGGCGCTTCTGCCGGATGACCGCGCCGAGGGCGGGATGTCGGGGTGGCGCACGCGACGAGAAACGGAACCAGATGTCTGTAGCTGAACTTCAGGAACTCGAAGAGATCAAGGGTCTCGTCACCCGCGGTACGCAGCTTGGCGTCCTGACGTACGCCGAGATCGCGACCGCGGTCAGCGAGCTCGACCTCGACGAGTCCGACGTCGAGGACCTCCACGGCTTCCTCGAGAGAGCCGAGATCGAGCTGGTCGAGGAGATCGATCCGGCGACGGCCGCCAACAACCAGGTCGAGCGGGCGCCCGACAGACGGCGCGGCCGCCGTGCGAGAACGGCGCTCGACCTGAAGCCGGACATGACGACCGACTCCCTTCAGCTGTTCCTGAAGGACATCGGCAAGGTGCGGCTCCTGACCGCCCAGGAGGAGGTCGACCTCGCCAAGCGGATTGAGCGCGGCGACCTCGACGCGAAGCAGAAGATGGTCGAGTCGAACCTCCGCCTCGTCGTCTCGATCGCGAAGAACTACCGCAACCAGGGCCTGCCCTTCCTCGACCTGATCCAGGAGGGCACGCTCGGCCTCGTCCGCGCCGCGGAGAAGTTCGACTACCGCAAGGGCTTCAAGTTCTCGACCTACGCGACCTGGTGGATCCGCCAGGCGATCGCCCGCGCGCTCGCCGACAAGGCGCGCACGATCCGCATCCCCGTCCATGTCGTCGAGAAGCTGAACAAGATCGGCCGCGCCGAGCGCAAGCTCGTCACCGAGCTCGGTCGCGAGCCCACCGCCGAGGAGATCGCCGAGGTCACCGGGATCGATCCGGAGGAGGTCGACTCGATCAAGCGCTCCGCGCAGGCGCCGGTCTCGCTCGAGAAGCCGGTCGGCGACGAGGAGGAGTCGGAGTTCGGCCAGTTCATCGCCGACGAGAGGGCAGAATCCCCGTACGAGCGGGCCGCCGAGATCCTCACCAAGGAGGCGCTGCGGGAGGCGCTCGAGAACCTCTCCTACCGCGAGCGCCGCGTGCTGGAGCTGCGCTACGGCCTCGGCGGCGAGCATCCGCGCACGCTCGACGAGGTCGGTCGCACCTTCAACGTCACGCGCGAGCGGATCCGCCAGATCGAGAACCAGTCGCTGAAGAAGCTGCAGTCGCTGGCGGAGGCGCAGAAGCTCCGCGACGTCGCCTAGTCCCGCCGCTCCGACGTCACCGTTTCTCGAAGGGCCCCGGTTCGCCGGGGCCCTTCGCCGTTCTCGGGCGTCCGCGCCGCCTCGCGTCCGCGTTTGCCTCTCCCGGTCGGCAGACTGAGGGGAGCTCTCCGGTTCTTCGCGCGCCGGGGCGCACAGGCACGCCGTCCCGGTACTTCAGTTCGTGAAGTCTTGCGCTACCATCGATACATGTCGTACGACGACAGCTGCCCCGTCTGCCGCACCGCGGAGATCGTGTGCGGCAAGTGGACGCTCCTCATCATCCGTGACCTGGCCGAGGGCCGCTCGCGCTTCTGCGAGCTGGAGCGCTCGCTGAAGGGCATCAGTCCGCGCACGCTGTCGCTGCGTCTGCGCGCGCTGGAGGAGGAGGGGATCGTCGAGCGCCAGACCTTCCCCGAGGTCCCGCCGCGGGTCGAGTACGCGCTGACCGAGAAGGGGCTCGCGCTCGTGCCGCTGATCGAGGACATGCGCTCCTACGGCCGCCGCTGGCTCGGCGCCGACGGCGAGTGCACCCCGGCGAGCGGGGAGGCCGAGCTGGTCGTGCCTGCGCCGCCCGCCGCCGCCGCCGCGTAGCCGGCCTGCCGCGCGCCCGCCTGGCGTCCGTGTCGCCGCTTGCGCGCGCCTGCTTCCTGCAAGCCCGCATGCGGCGGCAGGAGTCACCGCCGCGGCCGGCGAACGCCTCCGCATGCGCAACCGCACGCTCCATCAGCTGCTCCGGGCGTTCACCGAGGACGCCGGCCTCCAGCTGGCCGCTGAGACCGCGCGCGGTGCCGAGATCCCGTTCGAGGTCGTCGAGGAGCCCGGCGCCCGCTCAGCGCTCTACTGCTACCGGCCGCTGACAGGCAACTTCATCCGCTCGCGCATGGGGATCCTCGACAGGCTCCCGTCCTACCTGCCGGCGGCCCGCACGATCGGCGCTATCGCGGGGCTCGACGGCTACCTGCGCAAGCGCGGCGAGCCGCGGATCCCGCCGGACGAGCGCGAGCGGGCCGACGCCGCCCTGCGCTCCTTCCTCTCCGCCGTCTACGCCGACACGAGCGAGTTCGGCTTCCAGGCCGATCGCTTCGACGCCGCCTACGCTGAGCTCGAGGCCGCGCTCTACGAGGGGCGCCAGGTCGCGCTCGTCGTCGCGCCGGTGCTCGGGCTGGCGCTCGAGTCCGACGACGTGCCGCTCGGCGAGGGGCTGTCGCTGGCGCGCGGGGAGAGCGTCCCGGACGTGCCCCCGGAAGCCGTCTGGTCGACGCCCGGCGAGGTCGAGCACGGCAGCGTGCTGGCGGTGCTGACGCTCGAGGGCGAGCGGCTCGCCGGCCCGCCGCTGACGACGGCGCGGACCCGCTTCCGCCGCCTGCTCAGCGCACTGCGGCTGTTCGACGAGGGCGTCTACGCGCTCGGGCCGGTCGCGTGGGCGCGGCTCGACGCCGGGCCGTGGCAGGTGGTGCCGCTCGGCGCCAGCGGCCGGGCCCGCGGACGCCGTACGCTCGTGCTCGAGCAGGAGGACGAGCTGCGCGCCTTCTGCAACCTGATCGCGCGACGCACGCCGCGCGCGGGCGAGGTCGCGTGGGCGCTGAGCCGCTTCGAGATGGCGCGGGAGCGGGTCGTCCCGTTCGAGTCGCTGACCGACGACCTGCTCGCCCTCCGCGCGCTGCTCGAGCCCGAGGGCCCGGACAGCGGCCGGCTGGCGCAGCGGCTGTCGGTGATCTGCGCCCAGCCGGAGGAGCGCGCCGCGCTCGCCGAGCGCATCGCGCGGGCGGTGACGCTGGAGCGGGCGGTGATAGCGGGGCTGGCGCAGCCCGGCGAGAACGTCGACCGCCTCGTCGAGGAGATATCGGGCCACCTGCGCGCGCTCCTGCGCGACATCCTCTGCGGCCACCTCGACAGCGACGTCCGATCGCTCGCCGACGAGCTGCTCGCCGAAGCGGCCGCGGCGTAGCCGCCGCCGCGCAGAGACGGCGCGCCCCGCGCCCCACACGCCACATCTTCCTTGCCACGCTGGCCGGGTGCCCGATCCGCGCCACGAGCTGCGTCAATCTGCCTACCGCAGCGGTAGGCAGATTGACGCAGCTCCCGATCGGGTGATGGCGCGGTGTGCAGATCGCCAGCACGGTGTGGTGAGCCGCGCGCAGCTGCTCGACATGGGGATGACGGCGCGCGTGGTCGACCGGCGGGTGAGAGCAGGGTTGCTCGTGAGACTCCACCGCGGTGTCTACGCCGTCGGGCACCGTCGGCTGACGCGGGAGGGGGAGTGGCTGGCGGCGGTGCTCGCCGCCGGGCCCGGGGCGGCGCTCAGCCACCGCAGTGCGGCCGCGCTCCACGGGCTTCTGCCTGAACGGGGGAGACGGGTCGACGTCACGACCGCGGCACGACGACGGACGACCAACTGGGTCGAGGTCCACACCGTGCGGCAGCTGGGGGCCGAGGACGTGATCGGACGGGCGGGAATACCGGTGACGACGATCGCGCGGACGCTGGTCGACCTCGCCGGGCTGGTCGCGCGCGACGACCTCGAGCGGGCCGTCAACGAGGCCGACGTGCTGAGAGCGCTCGATGTCGAGGGGGTGCTCGCGTGCGCGGCGCGGGTGCGCGGGCGGCGGGACGGGGGACATGCGGCGCTGGAGGCGGTGTTGGCACGACACCACGGCCCGGTGGTGCTGCGCTCCGGGCTGGAGCGGCGTTTCCGGGCGCTGCTGCAGGCGCACGGCCTGCCGGCGGCCGAGCACAACGTGCGTGTCGGACGGTGGGAGGTCGACGCGCTGTGGCGGGCCGAGCGGCTGGCGGTCGAGCTCGACAGCGCGAGATTCCACGACACCGCCGCCGCGCGGGCGCGCGACGTGCGGAAGAGCGCCGAGCTGGAGGCGGCCGGCTGGACCGTGCGCCGCTACCGCAAGCGACACCTCGTCGGCGCGCGTGGGAACGCGACCGCCGCCGAACTGCGCGGGCTGCTGGGGAGGGCGGCCGCTGATGGGGCGGGGCCGGAGGGCGGCGTGGCGGCGGCCGCCGGTGGGGCGGGGCCGGTGGGGGCGGCGCGCGCTGGTGGGGCGGGCGATGTGGGCGCAGCGGCGGACGGCGGTCAGCCGGAGGGCGTGGGGTCGGCGGGGCGGACGCGGTAGAGGGGGACGGGGTGGTCGACGCCGCGGAGGCGGCGGTTGGGGAGCGACGACCAGCGCCAGTGGGCGTCGTCGCCGATCGCCTCGCGGGTCGCGCCGGCGGCGACGACGCTGCCGGGGCGGGCGATGCCGGTGATGCGGCTGGCGATGTTGACCGGGCTGCCGTACCAGTCGCCGGCGCGCCCGAGCACGGGGCCGGTCGCGACGCCGGCGCGCAGGCGCGGGAACTCGTCGCCCTCCTCCTCGGCGGCGGCGACCAGCTCCAGCGAGGTCTCCAACAGCGCGTCGGGGTCGGGCGAGACGAGCATCGCCGCGTCGCCGATCGTCTTCACCAGCCGCACCGGCGGACGGGCGGCGGTCGCCTCGCCGGCGAGCTCGCCCAGCCGCCGCGCGATCGCACCCAGCTCCTCCGCCGGCACCCGCTCGCCGAGCTTCGTGAAGCCGACGAGGTCGGCGAAGGCGATCGACATCGGCACCGCGCCGAGCACGCCGCCGCGCGCCAGCTCCGCACGCCCGACGACGTCGGTCCGGAGCTGGTCGCGCAGGTGCATGTTCAGCACCTGCTGCATCACGACGCCGAGCTGCGGGCCGAGCGTCGCGCTCGCGGCGGCGTAGCGGTCGCTCAGCTCCTGCTCGCCGATCCCGGGCTGGAGGAAGGCGTCGCGCACGAGCGTCCGCAACGTCGCGGCGACCCGCGCGAGCCCCTCGCCGAGCACGCGCGCCACCTCGAGGATCCCCTCCTCCGAGAGGCCGGCGGCGTGGAACAGCTTCAGCCGCGCGGCCGCCTCGACGTCGCTGTCGGTCAGCACGCGGTCGTCGGGATCGGGGCGCGGCAGGCCGAGCTCCTGACGCATCTTCAGCACCAGCTCCAGCGGCAGGCCGACCCGCTCGGCGACCTCGCGCGCCGTGTACTGCTCGGTGCCGAGCATCCGCTCGACCTGCAGCAGCACGAGGCGGTCCTCGGCCGCCGCCCGCTTCAGCTCCTCCAGCGGGATCCCGTCGGCGAGCAGCCGCTCCAGCAGCACGATCCGATCGGCGCGCGCCTGCGCGTCCTCGATCCCCTCAAGCAGCCCCTCCGCGGCGAAGTCCATCGCCGCGGAGCCTACCGGCGGCGCGAAGAGGGAAGGGGCGGCCGACGAGGGTGGCGGGCGGTGCGGGCGCGGGCGGTGGGCGAGCGAGCGGGGGGGCCGGCGCAGCGGGCGGGCGGCGGCGGACGGTGGGCGAGTGAGCCCGGGCGGGCGGGCGGCGTCGGCGCGGACGGTGGGCGGGCGAGCGGAGGCGAGCCGCGCAGCGGGCGGGCGGCGAGCGGTGACGTGGGCCGGCGGCCGCTCAGGCGAACAGGAAGCCGCCGACGCGCAGCAGGCCGGCGGCGTCGTGGACGTCGTCGTCGAGGTGGGGGACGAGCACGAGCGGCACCTCCGGTCCGAGCCGCTCCTGCAGGTGGGCGACGTTCTCGCGGTCGCGCAGCGCGAGCGCGTGCTCGTCGGCGAAGCAGGCGGCGACGCTGCGGGCGACGCCGCCCGGCAGACCGGTCTCGGCGACGATCCGCGCCGCGAGCCCGTCGAGCGGCTCGTCGCCGAGCTGGTCGGCGTGGACGCGGTTGACGATCGCGCCGCCGAAGCCCATCCGCGCGGCCTTCAGCTTGCGGTGGAAGTAGATCGCCTCGTCGATCGGCTCGCGCTCGGGCGACGTGACGAGCAGGAAGCGGGTCGCCGGGTCGTGCAGCAGCGCCTCGACCTGCGCGGCGCGCGCTCTGAACCCCTCCAGCAGGCCGCCGAGCAGGCGGAAGAAGTTCGACAGGTCGGTCAGCAGGTCGACGCCGGTGATCCGCTTCAGGACGCTCATCGCCATCCCCGCCGGCCGGCCGAGCAGCCGCATCCCGACGTTGCCGGGCCGCAGCAGCGCCTGCAGCGCGCGGCCCTCGAAGAACTGCGTCAGGCGGTCGGGCGCGTCGAGGAAGTCGAGCGCGTTGCGCGACGGCGGCGTGTCGAGCACCAGCAGGTCGAAGCGTCCGCTCTCGGCGAGGTCGTGCAGCTTCGCGATCGCGGTGAACTCCTGGGAGCCGGCCACAGCGCCCGACAGCTCACGGTAGATGCGGTTGGAGAGGATCTCCTCGCGCGTGCGCTCGTCGGGCGCGAGCCGCTCGATCAGGTCGTCGAAGGTGCGCTTGGCGTCGAGCTGGAGCGCCCACAGCTCGCCGGCGAGCGGCGCACCGGCGGTCGCGAACGCGGCCGGGTCGACGCGCACCGGCTCGTTGCCCAGCGCGTCGAGGCCGAGCGCGTCGGCGAGGCGCTGGGCGGGGTCGATCGTGACGACGCAGACGGTCAGCCCGCGCGCCGCCATCCCGGCCGCGATCGCCGCCGAGGTCGTCGTCTTGCCGACGCCGCCCGAACCGCCGCAGACGCAGACCCGCGTCCCCTCCAGCCACCGCTCGACGCCCATCAGAGCGCCGCCTCGAGCCGGTCGGCGAGCAGCTCCAGCCCGTCGCGGTCGACGGTCGGGGCGAACAGGTACGGCAGCGTCAGCGGCTCGGCGCCGAGCCCGGCGGTCAGCCGCTCCACCTGCTCGCGCTGGGCGCCGGCGCGGACGTGCTCGGAGTGGGCCGCCTGCAGCGCCGCGGCGACCGCCGGCGAGGTGCCGGGGCCGGCGAGCGCGAGCGCGTCGGCGACTCTGCGCGCCTGGCGCGGGCCGAGCCGGTCGGGCACGAGCGCGTTGACGACCGCGAGCGCCAGCTCGATCCCCAGCTCGTCGCGCAGCCGCCGCCGCAGCCCGAGCGTCTCGTTGACCGGCATCTCCTCGGCCAGCGCGACGGCGACGACGGCCGTCTGCGCCGGGTCGGTGAAGCTCTCGTCGAGCGCGCGGCCCTGGCCGGCGATCGGCCCGACCCTCGCGATCTCGGCGAAGGTCCGCGGCGTGCGCAGCGCCGCGATCCCGTGGCCGGTCGCGTGCGCGTCGACGACGACGAGGTCGTACGGCTCGGTGCCGGCGGCGCGCCGCTCCGGCTGCGCCAGCTCCCATGCCTTGCCGAGCGTCAGCAGCTCGCGCATGCCGGGGGTGGCCGAGAGGAAGGCGTGGAAGGTGCGCGAGCCCGACAGCACCCCGCCGAGCGCGCCGGCCTTCAGGTGGAGGTAGTCGTCGAGCGCGTGCTGCGCGTCGATCGAGATCGTGAAGAGGTTCTCCGCGAGCCGCAGCTCGTGCGCGTGGCCTGCGCCGTCGGTGCGGCCGAAGGCGGCCGCGACCCGGTCCTGGCCGCTCAGCTCGGCGACGATCGTGCGCAGTCCGCGGCGCGCGGCGGCGATCCCGAGCGCGGCCGCGACGGTCGACTTGCCGACGCCGCCCTTGCCGGTAACGAACAGCATGCGCTTGTCGGAGAGGCCCGCCACGCGCCGTCAGCCTACCCGCGCGCCCGGTCTGCCGGCGGTGCGCCGGCGCGAGGAGGAATCGCCGCCGGGGCTGCGAATAGAGGCGCGTATGGGTTTTCGGACGCATCGGAGTCATCAGTGAACGGCCAGGCCAAGGTCATCGCCTTCGCCAACCAGAAGGGCGGCGTCGCGAAGACCACCACGACGCTCAACCTCGCCGTGGCCTTCGCCGAGGAGGGCCACCGCGTGCTCTGCTGCGACATGGATCCGCAGGGCAACCTGACGATGTCGCAGGGGATCGACCCGGACACCGTCGAGACCTCGATGTACCACGTGCTGGTCCATCACGTCTCGATCCGAGAGGTGATCCGCCGCCGCGAGATCGACGTCGCCTGCGCGTCGATCGACCTCGCAGGCGCGGAGATCGCGATGTCGACCCAGATCGGCCGCGAGCGCTCCCTGGAGAAGGCGTTCCGCCCGATCAAGGACGACTACGACTTCATCTTCATCGACACCCCGCCGAGCCTCGGGCTGCTCACGATCAACGCCCTGACGGCGGCGGACAAGGTGATCGTCCCCGTGCAATGCGAGTATCTGTCGATGCGCGGGCTCCTCCAGCTCCAGAACACGCTCACGATGATCCGCGAGAACCTGAACCCGAACGTCGACATCGAAGGCATCCTGCCGACGCTCGTCGACACGCGGACGCTGCATGCCAAGGAGGCGATCGAGCTGCTCGAGGAGAGCTTCGGAGAGCGCGTGTTCGCGTCGCGCATCCGCAAGACGGTGAGGTTCGCGGAGGCGCCTGTGCAGGGCATGTCCGTGCTGAAGTACGACCCTGACGGCATGGCAGCCCACGCCTACCGGCAGCTCGCGAAGGAGGTTCTCCACAATGGCCAGCGGTAGACGCGCGAGCATGAGGGAGGGGCCGCTCGCGGCGCTCTTCCGCAGAACCGAGGAGGAGGGGCTCGACGGGCGCGGCGCGTCCGCCGACGGCGCCTCCGCCCCGCAGGCTCCGGCCGCTCCCGCCGCGTCGCAGGCGCAGGCGGCGACGCCGGCGCAGCCCGCGCAGCAGCCGCTGCCGCAGGTCGACCGCGCCCCGGCGCCGGCGACGCCGGCCGCCCGCGAGGCCGACGACCGCCCGCACCCGTCGCTGCGCCGCGACCTCCCGCCCGCTCCCGTCGAGCAGCCGCCGGCGATCCCGTCGCCGCAGGAGCGGCTGCGCCAGGCATTCTCGGCCGACATCCCGGAGAACATGATGGAGCCGCCGGCCCCCGTCTCTGCCCCGCGCGACGTCTACGACACGCGCATCGACGACCCCGGCCTGCCCTCGGCCGCCTACGGCACGGGCCGCCAGCACGGCCCCGTCCTGCGCGTCGTCGGCGTCGGCGGCGGCGGCGTCAACGCCGTCAACCGGATGGTCGAGGCCGAGGTCCACGGCGTCGAGTTCATCGCCGTCAACACCGACGTGCAGTCGCTGCAGCAGTCGGCGGCCCACCTGACCCTCCACATCGGCGCGAACGTCACGCGCGGCCTGGGCTCCGGCTCGGACCCGTCGATCGGCCACAGAGCGGCGATGGAGGAGTACGACAAGATCAAGTCGCTGCTGAAGGGCTCCGACATGATCTTCATCACCGCCGGCGAGGGCGGCGGCACCGGCACCGGCGCGGCGCCGGTCGTCGCGCGGATCGCCCGCGAGGTCGGCGCGCTGACCGTCGGCATCGTCACGAAGCCGTTCGGCTTCGAGGGCTCCCGCCGCAAGGCCCAGGCCGACGAGGGCATCGAGGCGCTCGCGACCGAGGTCGACACGCTGATCGTCGTCCCCAACAACCGGCTGCTGTCGGTGCTGGAGCGCGGCACCTCGATGGTCGACGCCTTCCGCGTCGCCGACGACGTGCTGCGCCAGGGCGTGCAGGGGATCTCCGACCTCGTCACGCTGCCGGGCCTGATCAACCTCGACTTCGCCGACGTGCGCACGATCATGGCCGACGCCGGCAGCGCGCTGCTCGGGATCGGCATGGGCGCCGGCGAGCGGCGCGCGATCGACGCCGCCGAGCAGGCCGTCGCCTCGCCGCTGCTGGAGACGAGCATGGACGGCGCCCGCTCGATCCTGCTGTCGATCACCGGCGGGCACGACCTCTCGCTGTGGGAGGTCAACGAGGCGGCGAAGGCGGTCTCCGAGGCGGCCCACCCGGACGCGAACATCATCTTCGGCGCGACGGTCGACGAGAAGCTCGACGACCAGGTGTGGGTGACGGTCGTCGCGACCGGCTACGGCGATCCGCGCCCGCCGCGGCTGACGCGCGAGGAGCTGCTCGGCGCCGACATCGGCCGCCCGCGTGACGAGCGCCCGGCCCACCGCGAGCCGCGCCCGGCGCCGACGCAGTACGCCGAGCCGGCCGGCGAGGTGCGCGTCGCGCGTACGAGCGAGCCGCGCCCCGAGCCGGTCCGTGCGCAGCGGCGCGAGCGGGCCGCCGGCGAGATCGACGTGCCCGAGTTCATCCCGGTGCGCTGAGGCCGGAGGCCGGAGCCGGCGCGCTCCGGCCCGCGACAGCTCATGACCGGCGGGGCCGGCGCGCACGCGCCGGCCCCGCCGTCGTTCGCGCCCGGCCGACGGCTTCCGCCACGCGCGCCCGCCGCACGTGGGATGCTGGCGCCGTGACCGCAGTTCCGAGCAGAGGGCGCGGCGTCGTCGCGGCCGGCCACCCCGTCTCGGCCGAGGCGGGGGCGGAGGCGCTGCGCGCGGGCGGCAACGCGGTCGACGCCGCGCTCGCGGCGATGGTGACCTCGTTCGCCGCCGAGCCGTTGCTGACCGGTCTCGGCGCCGGCGGCTACATGCTCGTCGTCCCCGGCGAGGGGCCGACGTGGCCCGGCGAGGAGCGCGACCCGGTGCTGCTCGACTTCTTCGTCGAGGTCCCCGGCCGCGGCGCCGACCACGACGGCCGCGGCGAGCTGGTGCCGGTCTCGGTCTCCTTCGGCGACGCCGTCCAGGTCTTCAACGCCGGCGCGGCGTCGGTCGGCACCTACGGGATGCCGCGCGGCGTCTGCGACGCGGCGGAGCGGTTCGGGCGGATCCCGCTGGCGGAGCTGGTCGCCCCGGCGGCCGCGCTCGCCCGCGCCGGCGTCCCGCTCAATCCCGAGCAGGCGTACGTCGTCGAGATCCTCGACGGGATATGCCGGCTGACGCCCGGCGTCGCGGCGATCTTCGCGCCCGACGGGCGGCTGCTCGGCGAGGGCGAGGCGATCCGGCAGCCGGAGCTGGCGGCGACGCTGGAGCTGCTCGCCGGCGAGGGCGCGCGGCCGTTCTACGAGGGCGAGATCGCGGCCGCCGCGACGGCCGTGCTCGCCGAGCAGGGCGGCCTGCTGACGGCCGCCGACCTCGCCGCCTACGAGACCGTCGCGCGGCCGCCGGTGCGCGCCGCCTACCGCGGCCGCGAGGTCCTCTCCAACCCGCCGCCGTCGGCCGGCGGGACGCTGATCGCCTACGCGCTGGCGCTGCTGGAGCGGGAACGCGACGCGGCGGGAGACGGCGGCGGGCCGACGGCGCGTCAGCTGGTGGAGGCGATGCGCGCCTCCCAGGCGGAGCGCACGCCCGACTTCCTCGACGGCCTCGCGCGCGAGGGCTTCCTCGACGAGTTCCTCGCCGCGCGGCTGGGCTCGACGACCCACGTCTCGGTGCTCGACGGCGCCGGCGGCGCCTGCAGCGTCACCTGCTCCAACGGCGAGGGCGCCGGCATCGTCGTGCCGGGCACCGGGATCCACCTCAACAACATGCTCGGCGAGCAGGACCTCAACCCGCTCGGCTTCCACCGCTTCGCGCCCGGCCGCCGCCTGCCGAGCATGATGGCGCCGACGGTCGTGCTGCGCGACGGCCGGCCCGAGCTGGTGCTCGGCAGCGCCGGCTCCAACCGCATCCGCTCGGCGATCCTGCAGACGATCGTCGCCGTCGTCGACCACGGCCTCACCGCCGACGCCGCGGTGCGGGCGCCGCGGATCCACTTCGAGGACGGGATCGTCTACGCCGAGCCGGGCGCCGACACCGACGAGCTGGAGCAGGACGGCCACGCGATCGCCCGCTTCAGAGCGCGCAACCTCTTCTTCGGCGGCGTCCAGGCCGTCGAGCGCGATCCGGCGACCGGAGCGCTGTCGGGCGGCGGCGACCCGCGGCGGGGCGGAGCGGCGGTGGTCGCGTGATGCTCGGCTGGCGCCTCGCATCCCGTTCGAGAACGCGCCAGCGGCTCGTGCTCGGGGCGGAAAGCGGAAGGCCTCAGAACTCGCCAGGGGCTCGTGCTCGACGGCGCTCGCTGCGCCGGCGGCTCGTTCTCGGGGCCGCGGCCGCGGTCGCGCTCACCGCGGCCGGCTGCGGCGGCGCCTACTCGGACCTGCTGGCGATCGAGCGGACCGGCTCGCTGCCGGACGCGCGGGTCTCGTTCGTCATCAACGACGGCGGCACGATCCGCTGCGACGGAGGGGAGGAGGAGCAGCTGCCGTCGAAGCTGCTGCTGGAGGCGCGCGACATCGTCGACGCGCTGAGAGCCGAGTTCGAGGCGAGAACGGTCTATCCGCGCTCGTCGTCGGCGCTGCTGCGCTTCAGAGCGGAGACGGCCGACGGCGAGATGGCCTTCAGCGACGTCGACGGGCCCCGCGACCCCGACGTCGCGCGGCTCGTGCTGCTAGTGCGCAGAACGGCGCAGCAGATGTGCGGGACCGCGCGCTGAGCGCTCAGTCCTGGCCGGCCTCCTTGGCGGCCTCCGCCGTCCCGCTCCAGTCGCCGGCGGCCTCCTCCGCGGCGTCGTCGGGCGGAGAGTCCTCGCGCGGGCGGGCGCCGGGCACGCTCGGATCCTCGCGCAGCGCCTCCCACTCCTTGCGCGTCGCCTCGATGTCGCGCTCGACGCGGTCGCTCTCGCGCTGCATCGCGGCGACCTCGTCGTCGCGGATCCGCTCGAGGTGGTGGATCCCCGCCTCGTCGTCGGGGGCTCGGTCGGTCGCTCTGCTGCGGTCCATGCGACCTGGCTACCCGCCGTCGCCCCGGCGCAAGCGGTTGGCGTCGGCGCCGCCCGCCCTGCGCGGCGCGCCGCCGGGCGCCCTCAGGCCGGAGGCCGCCGCCGGCCGCGTGCGGGAAGCGAGAAGCCGGCGAGCCGCTTGGCGGTTCGCCCGAGCAGGTCGGCGCGGGTGCCGCGCTCCTCGCGGCTCTCGGCCCGCTGGACGGCGTCGCGGACGGCGAGCGCGCCGGCGAACCGCAGCGGATCGGGGGGCAGCAGCCCGGGCGGTCCGCCGACGAGCGCGCAGCGGGTGTAGGGGTCGTCGCGCCGCAGCGCCCGGCGCGCCAGGATCCGGCCGATCAGGGCGCTCGGTCCGACGCCGTTGCCGGAGTAGCCGATGCCGTAGTGGATGTTCTCGTGGTCGCCGAGCGCCCCGACGAACGGCAGATGGCCGGGGGCGCGGTCGACCGGGCCGCCCCAGGCGTGGGTGAGCGGGACGTCGGCGAGCTGCGGGAACCAGCGGCGGAAGTCGGCGGCGACGACGTCGGCCGTCGCCTGGTCGGTGAAGTGCTTGGGGATGACGCGATTGGCGGCGCTGATCGCGCCGCCGCCGCGGCCGAAGACGATCCGGCCCTCGGGCGTCACCTGCGCGTAGTGGACGAACATCCGCGCGTCGCCGAACAGCATCCCGTCGCGCCACGGCCACGGCGCCACCCGCTCCGGGATCGGCTCGGTCGCGACCATCTGCGTGCCGACGACGAAGACGGCGCGGCGCAGCTCGCGCACGCGTGCCGCCCAGACGTTGGTCGCCAGCACGACCTGGTCGGCCTCGACCCGGCCGCTGGCCGTCACGACGGCCGCAACCGGACCGCGCTCGAGCCGCAGCATCGGCGAGCCCTCGTGGATCGTCACACCCGCTCTGAGCGCGGCGGCGCGCAGCCCGCGCGCCAGCAGCGCCGGCTGGACGGCGGCGCTGTCGTGCAGCAGCAGGCCGCCGCGGGCGATCGCCGAGCCGGTCAACCGCTCGACCTCGGCGCCGTCGACGGCGGTCGCGACCTCGCCGCGACCGAGCCGGCGGCATGCCGCCAGCGGGCCGGCGACGACGGCGTCCTGCGACGGCGCGTTGGAGGTCCACAGCGAGCCCTGCGGGCGGAAGCGGCAGTCGAAGCCGTGCTCCTCGGCGGTCTCGCCGATGCGCGCGACCGCGGCGCTCGACTGGTCGGCGAGCCAGCGGCCCTGCTCGTCGCCGAAGCGTTCGACGAGGCGGTCGAGCTCGTCGTACCAGCTGGTCGCCCAGCCGCCGTTGCGCCCGCTCGCGCCGAAGCCGCATGCCTGCCCCTCGACGACGACGACGCGCAGGTCGGGCGCATCGGCGCGCAGCTCCAGCGCCGTCCAGAGGCCGGTGTAGCCGCCGCCGACGATGCAGACGTCGGCGCGCACGGTGCCGGCCAGCGGCGGGCAGGCCGGCCCGTCGTCGGAGGCCATCGCCTCCTCGAGCCAGAGGACCGGACCGGAGCGGGGGGCGGCCGTCGCGGCGCGCCCGGTGCGGCGGGAAAAGGGCATGAGGCGACATGGTGGCGGCTCCCGGCCGGAGGGGAGCCTGCGAAACGTCGCAAGCTCGCGTCCAGCTTTTGACGTTCACGACGCTGACCGCACCCGCGCGCCGCTGCGATAGTGACGCCGCGGCCGGAGGAGAGAGATCGGCCGAGTCCAAGTCGAAGTGCGAGGTGCAGGCAGCAGTGGATCGCCCGCGTCGACGCCTGAGCCGATTCGGCGGGCGATGATGATCGTGTCCGACAGAGCCGAGGCCGACACGACCGCAGCGGCCGACGGCGGCGCGACCGGCGCGCTGTCGGTCGCGGCGGCGCTGAGACTGGAGGCGCTCGCCGTCGGCGCGCCCGAGCTGCTAGCCGGCGCCGCCGGGCTGGACCGGCCGATCCGCCGCGCCCATGCCGGCGAGGTCCCGAACCTCGCCTCCTTCCTGCGCGGCGGCGAGCTGCTGCTGACGACCGGGATGGGCCTGAGGGACGACGCCGCGATGCGGCGGTTCGTCGCCGAGCTGGCCGATCGCGGCGTCGCGGCGGTCGTGCTCGAGCTCGGCAGCGCCTTCGAGAGCGCGCCGAGAGCGCTGGTCGACGCCGCCGCCGAGCACGACCTGCCGCTGATCGCGCTCCATCGCGAGGTCCCCTTCGTCGAGGTCGTCGAGGCGGTCGACCACGAGCTGATCGACCGGCAGCTGCTGCACGTCGCGCGCGCCGAGGCGATCCACAGCCAGCTGACCGGGCTGATGCTCGACGGCGCCGGGATCCCCGAGGTGCTCGGCGCGCTGGCCGCGATCGTCGCCAACCCGGTCGTGCTCGAGCGCGAGGACGGCGAGCTGCTCTTCCACGCCGTCCACCGCCGCGACTCGGCCGAGGCGCTCGCCGCCTGGGACGCCGTCCGGCGCGAGCTGCCCGGCGCGCCGCCGTCGATCGCGGTGCCGCTGCCGAGCGGCCGCGACGCGCAGCGCGGACGGCTGGTGACCGTCGCCGTCGACTCGCCGCTGGCCGAGGTCTCCGAGCTGGCGCTGCAACGCGCCGGCGGGCTGGTCGCGCTGATGAGCCGGCAGCTGCGCCAGGAGGAGATGCTCGTCGCGCGCGAGCGCGGCAACCTGCTGCAGGGGCTGCTCGAGCAGGAGCTGGGCGAGGCCGAGATCGCGCGCCAGGTCGACGCGATGGGGTTCCCGCGCCGCGTCCCCTACCTGCTCCCGTGCGTGCTGGCGGGAAGGGGACCTGCCTGGTTCGTCCCGCAGGGCTCGCGCGCGACCGTCTGGACGATGGTCTGGCGGGAGGTCCGCCAGGAGCTGGAGTCGCAGCTGATCCCGGTGCTCGGCGGCCTGATGGCCGGCGACCGCCAGATCGCGCTCGTCGTCGGCCTCTCCACCGCCAAGCAGCGCGAGGCCCGCGCCGACGCCCTCACCGCCCTCTTCGCGGCGGCGCTCGAGCGCCAGTTCGGCAGCCGCGAGGCCGGTCTCCTCTACGTCGGCGACACCGCGCCGTCGTGGACCGGCGTGATCAGCTCGCTCGGCGAGGTCGTGCAGGCGGCGGCGTCGCCCCGCCCGGAGATCAAGGGCTGGTACGACGCGACCCGCCCCGACCTCCAGCGGCTGCTGTGGTCGCTGCGCGAGGCCGCCGACCTGCGCGCCTTCGTCGACCGCCGCCTCGCCACGCTGATCGAGTACGACCGGCGTCGCAACGCGCAGCTGCTGCCGACGCTCGAGGTCTACCTCGCCTTCGGCGGGCGCAAGGCCGACGCGGCCCGCGCCCTCCATCTGGAGCGGCAGTCGCTCTACCACCGGATCAGCCGCATCGAGACGCTGCTGGAGGAGTCGCTCGACGACGAGGACACGCGGCTCGGGCTCCATCTCGCGCTCCGAGCGCGGCGCATGATGCGCAGGCCGGAGGCGCCGCCGCGCTGAGCGTCGCCGTCGGCCGGCGAGCCCCCTCCGACCCCTTGACGTTTCGTCGGGATGCCCGCGATTCGTTTGACGCGCGGAGGCTGGGAAGGGCGAACCGGCGGCACGACACTCGACGTGTCCACAAGACGAGGAACACATGACCGCTCTTCGCCGCATCGGAGTCGACACGGGAGGCACCTTCACGGACTGCGTCCTGATCGACTATGAGACCAACGACATCGTCGTCGCCAAAGTGCCGTCGCGCCCCAGAGCGCCGCACGAGGCGATCATGCACGGCATCGGCGAGCTGGCCGTCCCCGCCGACGCCGGCGACGGCGCCGCCCACCGCGTCGAGTCCGTCACGCATGGCACGACGATCGCGACCAACGCCGTCATCACCGGCGACTTCGCCCGGATCGGCTTCATCACCACCGAGGGCTTCCGCGACGTGCTGGAGATCGGCACGCAGATGCGGCCGAAGCTCTACGACCTCCACCAGAGCCCGCGCGCCCCGATGGTCGCGCGGCGGCTGCGGGCCGAGGTCTCCGAGCGGATCTCCGCGACCGGCGAGGTGATCGCGCCGCTCGACCGCGACGAGGTCGAGGCGGTCGCGCGGCGGCTGCTCGACGAGCAGGTCGAGGCGATCGCGATCGGCTGCATGTTCTCCTTCGCCAACGCCGAGCACGAGGAGCGGATCCAGGAGATCGTCGAGGCGATCGCCCCCGGCCTCTACGTCGGGCGCTCCTCGCGCATCAGCCAGGAGCCGCGCGAGTACCCGCGCTTCGCGACCGCGGCCGTCAACGCCGCGCTGGCGCCGCGGATCGACGCCTACATCCGCGGCCTCGAGGAGCGGCTCGCCGAGCACGCGCCCGGGACGCGCCTCTACGTGATGCAGAGCAACGGCGGCATCGGGACGGCCGAGCGGTCGGTCGGCGAGCACGTCCACCGGCTGATCCTGTCGGGCCCGGCGGCCGGCGTGATGGGCGGCGCCCGCGCCGCCGCCGAGTGCGGCTTCGACGACTGCATCACCTTCGACGTCGGCGGGACCAGCGCCGACGTCGGGGTCGTCACCGGCGGCCGGCCCCGCACCGGGATCGAGATGGAGCTGCCGAACGGCGTCCCGTGCAAGCTGCCGCACATCGAGGTCGAGGCGATCGGCGCCGGCGGCGGCAGCATCGCCTGGGTCGACCTCGGCGGCGCGCTCAACGTCGGGCCGCAGAGCGCCGGCGCCGACCCCGGGCCGGCCTGCTACGGCCGCTCGGGGACGGAGCCGACCGTCACCGACGCCCACCTGCTGCTCGGGCGGCTCTCGCCGCGCGGCCTCGTCGACGGCGGGCTCGAGCTCGACGTCGAGCGGGCGCGCGAGGCGCTGGCGGCGCTGGCCGGCAAGCTCGGGATCGACACCGACGCGGCGGCGCTCGGCGTGCTGGCGCTGCTCGAGCAGAACATGGCCGGCGCGATCCGCCGCGCCGCCGCCCGCCACGGCGACGACCTGCGCGACTTCGTGCTGGTCGCCGGCGGCGGCGCCGGGCCGCTCCACGCCGTCAGCGTGATGCGCTCGCTGGGGATGGCCGGCGCGGTGATCCCGCCCCATCCCGGCCTGCTGAGCGCGCTCGGGCTGCTCGCCGCCCATCTCCGCCACGACCGCGTCACGCCGCTGCTCGGCCTGACCGGCACGCTCTCCGACGACGCGATCGAGGACGCCTTCGCCGCGCTGGAGGGGGAGGCGGCGCTGGCGCTCGCCGAGGACGGCGTCGCGGCCGAGGACCGCCGCTTCGAGCGCCTCCTCGACCTGCGCTACCTCGGCCAGGAGTACACGCTGCGCGTCCCGACCGCGGCCGGCGAGTCGCAGGCGGAGGTGGTCGCCCGCTTCCACGAGCTGCACGAGCGGACCTTCGGCCACGCGGCGCCCAAGGAGCAGACCGAGCTGGTCGCGGCGCGGCTGGTGGCGATCGGCGTGCGCGCCGCGCCGCTGATCGAGCAGGCGCTGCCGCGCGAGCCGGGCGCGCCGTACGACCGCCGCCGCGTCACCTTCGACGCCGCGAGCGGTCCGGTCGAGGCGGCGATCTACCAGCGGGAGCGGCTCGCCGCCGAGCAGCGGGTCGACGGCCCGGCCGTGATCGAGCAGCTCGACTCGACCACGCTGATCCCCGTCGGCTGCCACGCCGTCGTCCACCCGTCGGGCAGCCTCGTCGTCACGGTCTCGGAGGAGAGATGACCATGGATCCGGTCACCGTCGCGGTCATCGCCAGCTCGCTGCAGGCGACCGCGCAGGAGATGTCGGAGGCGCTCCGGCGCAGCTCCCACTCGCCGATCATCCGCGAGATGCTCGACTACTCGTGCGCCGTCTTCACGGCGGACGGGGAGACCGTCGCCCAGGACGACCTGATCCCGGCCTTCCTCGGCACGATGGCCTCGACGCTGCCGCACGTGATCGCCGCGATCGGCGACGCGCCGCTGCGCGACGGCGACGCGTACATGACGAACGACCCCTACCGGGGCGGCACCCACACCCCCGACATCCAGGTGTTCGTGCCGGTGCTCCACGACGGCAGGCTGGTCGCGTGGTGCGGCAACATCGCCCACCACAGCGACGTCGGCGGCACCAACCCCGGCTCGGAGGGGTACGCCAACAGCTCGATCTTCGAGGAGGGGCTGCGGATCCCGCCGATCCGCTTCAGCGACGACGGCACGCTCAACGACGCCGTCCTGACGCTGATCGGCAACAACATCCGCGACCCCGCCTCGACCGCCGGCGACCTGCGCGCCCAGCTGGCGGCCGCGAAGCTCGGCCAGCGCCGCCTCGGGGAGGCGATCGCGCGCTACGGGACCGGGAAGCTGACGGCGGCGATGGACGCGGTGCTCGACCAGTCCGAGCGGCGGATCCGCGCGGCGATCGCCGCCCGCAGAGACGGCGTCGCGACCGCCGAGGGCTGGCTCGACGACGACGGCCTCGGCTCGGACCCGGTGCGGATCGCCGTCGCCGTCGAGGTCCGCGGCGACCGCGTCGCCGTCGACCTGACCGGCACCGACCCGCAGATGCGCGGCGGCCTCAACGTCTCCGCGACGGCCGCCCGCGCCTCGATCATCTTCGCGGTCAAGGCGATCTTCGACCCCGACGGGCCGCAGAACGGCGGCGCGATGCGGGCCGTCGACATCGTGCTGCCGGAGGGGTCGATGGTCAACCCGCGCTTCCCGGCGGCGGTCAGCCTCCGCCATCTCGGCGTGCAGCGGCTCGCCGACACGCTCGTGCGCGCCTTCGGCGACCTCTACCCCGAGCACGCGACCGCCGGCGCCTTCGTCGGCTTCTCCAGCCTCGCGGCGGCCTGCCGCCATCCGCGCGCCGGCAACGAGGTCGTGATCCAGGACGACCTCGGCGGCGGGATGGGCGGCCACGCCGGCGGCGACGGGCTCGACGCCGTCGACGTCTACCTCGGCAACGTGCAGATGCTGCCGGCGGAGATCTGCGAGCTGCAGTACCCGGTGCGGATCGTGCGGACCGAGCTGGTCCCCGACTCGGGCGGGCCGGGGCAGTTCCGCGGCGGGCTGGCGCTGCGCCGCGTCTACGAGTTCCTCGACGAGGCCGACGGCGTCTTCTACAGCGAGCAGACCCGCGACCAGTTCGCGCCGTTCGGCGTCAACGGCGGCCGCGCCGGCACCGCGGCCCGGCTCGAGGTCGAGCGGGCCGACGGCAGCCGCGAGGAGCTGACCAAGCGGCGGCTGACGATGCTGCCGGGCGACCGGCTCGTCACGACGACCGGCGGGGGAGGGGGCTACGGCGATCCGGCGCGACGGGAGCGCGCCGCCGTCGTGCGGGATCTGGAGGAGGGGAAGGTGAGTCTGCGGGTCGCGCTCGACGTGTACCAGCTGGACGCCGCCGCGATCGCGGCCCGGGGTTCGGACGGTCACGTCGGCGTACCCGTCGGGTCACTGGACGGCACAGCGTTCACGAGCATCAGGAGGTAGTCCCGTGGCCCGGTTCAGCGATAGCACCAGCCTCGCCCAAGGCGTCACCCGCGCCGTCTTCCTGCGGCGGGCGGCCGCGGCAGGCGCGGCCGTCTCGCTCGCCCCGCTGCTCGCCGCCTGCGGCAGCAGCGGCGGCGGCGCGGGCACCACCGCCTCGAGCGCCGGCGTCGCGCTCGACGAGCTCGGACAGGTGGAGGGCACCCTGCGGCTGATGACCTACGCCGGCTACGAGGGCGGCGACCCGATCAAGCCGTGGCTGCGCAGAAGCGGCGTCGACCTGAAGACGACGTTCATCAACAACCAGGACGACGTCACGACGAGATTGCGCACGCCGGCCGGCAGACGGACCGACGCCGCGCAGCTCGGGCTCGCGCAGCTCGACCAGTACCGCGAGCTCGGGCTCGCCTACCCGCTCCAGCCCGAGTGGTTCTCCAACCTCGACGCGATGATCCCGTTCTTCAAGGACCTCGTCGCCGACGACGACGGGACGCTGACGACGATGCCGTTCGTCTGGGGCGGGCTCGGCTGCAACTACCTGCCGAGCAAGACCGGCGAGCTGACCAGCTGGAGAGAGCTGACCGAGCCGCGCTTCAAGAACCGCATCGCGATGATCGACGACCCGGTCTCGACCGTCCAGACCGGCGCGCTGGCCGTCGGCATCAGAGATCCGAGCAGGATGACCGTCGACCAGCTCGCCGAGGTGAAGGAGTTCCTGCTGGCGGTGAAGGCCAACGCGCGCACGGTCGCGGCCGGCTACGGCGACATCGCCGACCTGCTCGCCGCCGGCGACGTGTGGGCCTCCTTCCAGGGCTGGAACGCCGTCGAGAGCTTCGCGGGGGCGAAGGGGGCCGTCGTCAAGACCGCCTACCCGCAGGAGGGGACGGTCGGCTTCGTCGACTCCTTCTTCGTCCAGGTCGGCGCCGAGAGCAAGGGCACGGCGGTCGCCTTCATCGACCAGATGATCTCCAAGGAGATGCAGGCCTACTGCGGCAACGACCTCGCCTCCGGGATCGTGCGGCTCGACGCGGCGCCGCTGGTCAGAGGGCCGGCGGCGAGAGCGTTCGACTACGACCGGCTCGACGAGCTGTTCAGAACGAAGCTCGTCTTCGCCCTCGACGCGCCGCTGAGAGGGGACGGCGACGTCGCGACGCACGAGGACTGGGTCGCGACGTGGGAGGACGTGAAGGCGGCGTGACCCGCACGATGCGCGCCCGTCTCCTCGGGGCGACGCTGCTGGCGCCGCTCGGCGCCGTCTTCGCCCTGCTGCTCGTCGTCCCGCTGGGGATCGGGCTGTGGTACTCGTTCCGCGTCGGCTCGATCTTCGGGATCGAGACGACGCTGACGCTCGACAACTACCGCCAGGTGTTGGAGCGCGACGCCTTCTGGACGGCGCTGCGGACCTCGGTCGTCTACGGCGCCGGGACGGCGATCGCCTCGCTCCTCGTCGGCTTCGCGATCGCCCGCTACGTCCGCTTCGAGCGGCCGCGGCTGGCCGGCTTCATCGTCGGCGCGGTGATGCTGTCGGTGCTCGGCGGCTACCTCGTGCGCATCTACGCCTGGCGGACGCTGCTCTCCGACAACGGCGTCTTCAACTCGGCGCTGGAGCAGGTCGGGGCGATCGACGGGCCGCTGAGACTGCTGTTCTCGCCCGGTGCCGTCATCCTCACCCTCGGCAGCATCTACGCGCCGTACGCGACGCTGCTGATCCTCGCCGGCCTGGAGAACGTCCGGGACGACGAGCTCGACGCGGCGCGCGACCTCGGCGCCGGGACGGTGCGGACCTACCGGCTGGTCGTGCTGCCGCTGATCGGCCGCTCGCTGCTGCTCGCCTTCTCGCTCGTCTTCCTGCTGGCGGCGGCCGACTACGTGATCCCGCCGCTGGTCGGCGGGCCGGGGACGCAGATGGTCGGCGCGCTGGTCGCCAACCAGTTCCTCGCGACCGGCGACACGCCGATGGGCGCCGCCTTCGGCTTCATGACGCTGCTGCTGCTCGCCTTCGTCGTCACGCTGGTGTGGGCGGCGATGCGCGTCCTGCGGCTGCTCCCGCGCGAAGGAGGCCGGCGATGAGGCGCGCGTCGACGTGGCTGCAGCGCGGCGTGATCGTCGCCGCGCTCGCCTTCCTCCTGCTGCCGGTGGCGATCGTCGTGCTGTTCGCCTTCCAGGACGCCAACCGCACCGGCCTGCCGTTCGAGGGGCCGTCGCTGAGATGGTTCGACCTCGTCGTCAACGACGCCACCTTCCGCGACGCGCTGTGGGCGACGCTGCGGGTCGCGGCCGGCTCGGCGCTGACGGCGACCGCGATCGCGCTGCTCGGCGCCTTCGCGACCGCGCGCGGCCTGATCCGGCGCGCCGGACTGGTCGGCGCGGTCGGGCTCGCCCCGATCGCCGTGCCGCCGGTCTTCATCGGCTTCTCGCTGCTGCTGACCTTCGGCGAGATCGGCGCGACGCCGTCGCTGCTGACCGTCTACCTCGCCCACGTGCTGCTGACCGTGCCGCTGGCGTGGGCGGTGCTGCAGGCCCGCTTCAGCCGCTTCGACTTCTCCGTCGAGGAGGCGGCGCGGGACCTCGGCGCCGGCGTCTGGAAGACGCTGTGGAAGGTGACGCTGCCGCTGACCTGGCGCGCGATCGCCGGGGCGGTGCTGATCGCCTTCGCCTTCTCCGTCGACGAGTTCGTCGTGACGCTGTTCGTCGTCGGCGACGACAACACGCTGCCCGTGCTGGTGTGGAGCCGGCTGCGCCGCAGCATCGACCCGTCGATCAACGCGATCGCGACCCTGCTGCTGCTGGTGATGCTGCTGAGCGCGCTGCTCGGCGCGCTGCTGCTGCGCACGAGACGGCGCGGACCCGCCGCGCCGGAGCGGCCCGGCGCCGACCCCGACCCGACCCAAGCCGAGGAGTACGCCCATGCCTGATGCGTCCAGCCCGCCGCTCGTCCGCGTCAGCGGCGTGCGCAAGGCGTTCGGGGGAGCGACCGTGCTCGACGGCGTCGACCTCGACGTCGAGCGCGGCGAGTTCCTCTCGTTCCTGGGGCCGAGCGGCTGCGGCAAGACGACGCTGCTGCGGATCGTCAGCGGGCTCGAGCAGCCTGACGCCGGCCGCGTCCACCTCGACGGCGCCGACATCACCGACCTGCCGCCGAACAAGCGGCCGCTGAACATGGTCTTCCAGCGCTACGCACTCTTCCCGCACCTGACGGTGAACGAGAACGTCGGCTTCGGGCTGGCGCTGCGCAAGCGCGGCAAGGCCGAGATCGCGCGGCGGGTCGCCGAGATGCTCGACCTCGTCCAGCTCGGCCACCTTGGCGACCGCTACCCCGACCAGATCAGCGGCGGCCAGGCGCAGCGCGTCGCGCTCGCCCGCGCGCTCGCCAACGATCCCGAGGTGCTGCTGCTCGACGAGCCGCTGGCGGCGCTCGACCGCGCCGTCCGCGGCGACCTCCAGGAGCAGCTGAAGCGGATCCAGCGCGAGGTCGGCACGACCTTCGTCTACGTCACGCACGACCAGGAGGAGGCGATGGCGATGTCCTCCCGGATCGCGCTGATGCACGGCGGTCGCATCCGCCAGCTGGCGACGCCGGCCGAGCTCTACCGGCGGCCGGCCGACAGCTTCGCGGCCGGCTTCGTCGGCGACGCCAACGTGCTCGACTGCTCGGTCGCGGCCGGCCGGCTGGTCTGGCAGGGCGTCGAGCTGGGCGACTGTCCGGCCCGCACCGGCAGCGCGCCCGAGCTGCGCGTGATGGTCCGCCCGGAGGAGGTGAGGCTGACCGCGCGCGACGGCGCCGCCGCGATCCGCGGCCGGCTGGTCGCCAGCACCTACCACGGCTTCTACTGGATGCACCGCGTGGCGGTCGGGGAGCAGACGCTCGCGGCGCGCGAGATCGCCTCGACCCCGGTCGCCGCGCTCGGGGAGACCGTCTCGGTCTCCGTCGACCTCGCCGGCGCGGTCCCGCTCGAAGACTGAAGCGGCCGTCCGCGACAACACGCAGCAGGAAAGGAACCCATGACGACCGTCGACAGTCCCGAGATCCCGCTCTACGAGACGCTGAAGCGCCAGGGCGTGAGACGCGAGCTGGCCTTCCCGGAGGAGGAGTACCGCCGCCGGATCGCCGCCGTCCAGGCGTCGATGGCCGAGCGCGGCCTCGACGTGCTCGTGCTCCACAACAACGCGAGCACCAACTACGTCACCGGCTACGACTCGCACATGCCGCCGTCGTACGCCGTCACGGTGATCCCGGCCAGCGGCGATCCGGTCTTCAACTGCGCGGAGCTGGAGTCGCCGGTCGCGCTCTACCACGGCATCGTCGACGACATCCGCATCTTCGACTGGACGCGGGCCGAGAACACGGCCAGCGACCTCGCCGGCGTGCTGAGCGACCTCGGCTTCGCGCGCGGCCGGATCGGGATCGAGCTCTCCAACGACGAGAACTTCGCCAACGGCGCCTACGACGCCGGCTCCTACCTGAGGCTGCGGGCGCTGCTGCCGGAGGCGGAGATCGTCGACGCGACCCGCGTCGTGCTCGAGCTGCGGCTGATCAAGAGCGAGGCCGAGCTGGAGTACATGCGGATCGCCGGCACCTACACGTGGGCGGCGCTGCAGGCGTCGATCGCGGCGACCCGCGAGGGCGTCAACGAGAACGAGATCGCGGCCGCCGCCTACCAGGGCGCGGTCACGGCCGGCAGCGAGCTGATGTCGATCGACCCGATGCTGATCACCGGCTGGCGGACCGGCCTGATGCCGCACCTGCCCTACCGCCGGCACGTCGTCGAGCGGGGCGACCTCGTCTACATGGAGTACAGCGGCACCCATTGGCGCTACAACGCGCCGTCGATGCGCACGACGGTGATCGGCGAGCCGACCGCCCGCCAGCAGCAGCTCGCCGAGGTCAGCATCGAGGTGCTCGAGACGCTGATCGCCGGGGCGCGGCCGGGCCGCACCGGCCACGACGTCGCGATGGCGGCCAAGGCGCTGTGGCACAAGGTCCCCGGGGTCCACTTCCACGGCGGCTACGGCTACGCGATGGGGATGGCCGTCCAGCCGACCTGGTGCGAGCAGTCGGTCTACCTCGCCGAGGGCGACGAGAGAGTGCTGCGCCCCGGGCAGACCTTCCACCTGCCGATCAACCCCTGCTACCCGGGCGAGATGGGGGTCGGCTTCTCCGAGAGCATCGTCATCACCGAGACCGGCGCCGAGCTGCTGACCCCGGGGCTCGACCGCCATCTGGTCGTCCGTTGAGCGCCGTGACCGCGTCGGCCCGCGACTGGCCGCTGTTCGTCGCCGGCGCCTGGGAGGAGGCCGGCCCGCGCGAGCGGATCGAGGTCGAGAACCCGGCGACCGGCGAGACGGTCGCGACCGTGCCGGTCGCGACCGCCGCCGACCTCGACCGCGCGCTGGCGGCGGCCGAGGCGGCCCGCTCGACGTGGGCGCGCACCGACGCCTGGACGCGCAGCGCGCTCGTCCGGGCGGCCGGCGCGGCGCTCGCGCGGCGGGCCGAGGAGGTCGCCGCGACGATCGTGCGCGAGCAGGGCAAGCCGCTGGCGGAGGCGCGGGCCGAGGTCGGCTACGCGGTCGAGACCTTCGACTGGTACGCCGACGAGGCCCGCCGCCTCTACGGCCGCACCGTGCCCGGCCACCGCGGCGACGCGCGGTTGACCGTGCTGCGCGAGCCGGTCGGCCCGGTCGCGGCCTTCACGCCGTGGAACTTCCCCGCCGTGACGCCGGCCCGCAAGGTCGCCGCGGCGCTGGCCGCCGGCTGCCCGGTGATCCTCAAGCCCTCCGAGGAGACGCCCGGCGCCGCCTTCCACCTCGCCGAGGCCTGCGAGGAGGCGGGGCTGCCGCTCGGCCTCCTGAGCGTCGTCTGCGGGGTGCCGGCCGAGATCAGCGGCCGCCTACTCGCCTCCCCGACGATCCGCAAGGTCTCGCTGACCGGCTCGGTGCCGGTCGGCAGGACGCTGATGGCCCAGTGCGCCGAGCACCTGCAGGTGCCGACGCTCGAGCTGGGCGGCCACGCCGCCGTGCTGGTCTTCGCCGACGCCGATCTCGACGCCGCCGTCGAGCGCTGCGTCACGGCGAAGTTCCGCAACGCCGGCCAGGTCTGCCTCGCGCCGAGCCGCTTCTACGTCGAGCGGGCGATCGCCGAGCCGTTCGCCCGCCGCTTCGCCGAGCGGGCCGCGGCGCTGACGGTCGGCGACGGCTTCGATCCCGCGACCGAGGTCGGCCCGCTCGCCAGCGCCCGCCGGCTCGAGGCGACCGAGCGGTTGGTCGCCGACGCCGTCGGCCGCGGCGCCGAGCTGCTCTGCGGCGGCCGCCGCCCGCCGGGCCGCGAGCGCGGCTGGTTCTACGAGCCGACGGTGCTGACCGGGGTCGACCCGGCGAGCGCGCTGATGGTCGAGGAGCCGTTCGCGCCGATCGCGCCGCTGCTGGGCTTCGACGGACTGGAGGAGGGGCTGCGGCTGGCCAACGCGACGCCGTACGGCCTCGCCCACTACGCCTTCACGCGCGACCTGCGCACCGCGCAGCTGGCGCTCGAAGGGCTGGAGGCCGGTGTCGTCGGGATCAACACCTGCCTGACGAGCACCGTCGAGGCGCCGCTCAGCGGCGTCAAGCAATCGGGGATCGGCGCCGAGAACGGCGTCGAGGGAATCGAGGCGTACACCGTGGTCAAGTACGGGCAGGTGCAGCTGTGAGCGCCCATCGCGTCGCCGTGATCGCAGGAGACGGCGTCGGGCCGGAGGTGGTCGCGCAGGCGCGCCGCGCCGTCGAGGCGACCGGCGTCGAGATCGCATGGACCGAGCTGCCGTGGGGCTCGGACCACTACCACCGCACCGGGCGGATGATGCCGGCCGATGCGCTGGCGACGCTGCGCGGCCACGACGCGATCCTGCTCGGCGCGGTCGGCGACCCGTCGGTCCCCGACCACATCTCGCTGTGGGAGCTGCTGCTGGCGCTGCGCCAGGGGCTCGACCTGTGGGCCAACGTGCGCCCGGCGCAGCTGCTGCCGGGCGTGCCGGGGCCGCTCGCCGGCCGCGCGCCGGGCGAGGTCGACATGCTGTTCGTGCGCGAGAACACCGAGGGCGAGTACGCCGGCGTCGGCGGGCGCGTCCACGCCGGGCTGGCCGGCGAGACCGGGATCGAGGTCAGCGTCTTCACCCGCCCGGCCGTCGAGCGCGTCGTCCGCTTCGCCTTCGAGCGGGCGGAGGAGCGGCGCGGCCGCCTCACCAGCGCGACCAAGTCGAACGCCTCGCGGTACGGCTACGTGCTGTGGGACGAGGTCGTCGCGGAGGTCGCCGCCGACCATCCCGGGGTCGAGGTCGACTCGGTGCTCGTCGACGCCCTCGCCGCGCGGATGGTGCGCGATCCCGGCAGCCTCGACGTCGTCGTCGCCTCCAACCTCTTCGGCGACGTGCTGACCGACCTCGCCGCCGCGCTGCAGGGCGGGATGGGGGTCGCGGCGAGCGCCAGCCTCGCGCCCGGCTCCGACGCGCCGCCGCTGTTCGAGCCGGTCCACGGCTCGGCGCCCGACATCGCCGGCCGCGGCGTCGCCAACCCGATCGGATGCCTCTGGAGCGCCCAGCTGATGCTCGAGCAGCTCGGCGAGCCGGAGGCGGCCGCGGCGCTGAGGGCGGCGATCGCCGCGGTCTGCCGGCAGGGCCCGCGCACCCGCGACCTCGGCGGCACGGCGTCGACGGCCGAGGTCGGCGACGCGGTCGTCCGCGCCGTCGAGGCGGCGCCGGTCAGGTGAAGCGGACCTTGCCGTTCGATCTCGCCCGCGCCTGCGCGCGCGAGACCAGCTCGAGCCGCTTGCTGGCGGCGCGGAACAGCCGCGTCACGAGCCGCAGGCGGGCGTTCTCGGAGCGCAGGTCGAGCAGGCCCTGCTTGGCGTCGTGGCCGAAGTCGACGGTCGCCGCCATCGCGTAGGCGCCCATCTCGCCCAGCTCGCCGGCGTCGGGCCGTCTCTCGGTCGCCTGCTCGACGAGCAGCGCGTAGGTCTCGCGCGCCGTCTCGAGCGCCTGCGCGTCGGCCGCCTCGTCGCGGTCCTCGAGGAACTCGACCGTGCCGGCCGGCCACGGCAGCCGCTCCTCGCGCTCGACGATCCGGAACGGCCGCGTCCCTCTCGCCAGCAGGTTGAGGCGGCCGTCCTCCATCCGCTCCAGCACCTCGGTGACCTCGCAGGCGCAGCCGACCGGCCGCAGCCCGTCGTCGGAGAGCCAGACGATCCCGAACTCGCCGCCCGACCGCAGGCAGCGCTCGATCATCGCCTTGTAGCGCTCCTCGAAGATGTGCAGCGGGACGATCTCGCCGGGGAGCGCGACGATGCCGAGCGGGAAGAGCGGGAACTCGCGGACGAGGCGGGTCGGCATCAGCAGGAGTCTAGTCCCGCGCCGCGCGCGGTCGCGGGCGGTCGAGCGCGCGCGGCGGGCAGGGCGCGCCCCGGCGCGCTCAGCTGTCCCCGCTCGCCGCCACCTCATCGCGCGCCAGCGCGGCGAGCAGCAGCTCGCGGGCGACCGGCGCGGCCGTCCCGCCGCCGGTGCCGGCGCGCGTCAGCACGACCGTGACGACGGCGCGCGGGCGCTCCCCGTCGCCGGCGGGCGCGTAGCCGGTGAACCAGGCGTCGGTGTCGGTCGGGTCGTCCTCCTCCACGCACGGCTCGGCGCCCGGCTCGGGCTCGACCGGGCAGCGCTGCGTGACGCCCAGCTCGGCCGTGCCGGTCTTGCCGGCGACCTCGGTCCCGTCGATCGCCGCCGCGGTCCCGGTCCCGTCGCGCACGACGGCGCGCATCGCCGCCTGCACGTCGGCGGCGACCGCCGCGCTCGTCGCCCGCTGCGGCGGTCTCGCGCCCCTTCTGCGCGCCTGCGCGGCGGCGACCGCGTCGACGGTCAGGCGCGGGCGCCGGCCGTCGCGCGCGATCGCCGCGGTGACCACCGCGATCTGGAGCGCGGAGGCCGACACCTTGCCCTGGCCGATCGCCGTCGACCCGAGCGCGAGCGCGTCCTCGTCGCCGCTCACGGTCCCGACCGTCGAGGTCGCGGCGCCGGGCAGGTCGGGTGCTCTGCCGAAGCCGAAGCGGGCGGCCGTCGCGGCGAGGCGGGCCATCCCCAGCTGCGCCCCGAACGGCGCGAAGACCGAGTTGCAGGAGTGGGCGAAGGTCTCGTACAGCGTCCCGCCGCACAGCTCGCGATCGGCGTTCTGCAGCGGCGCGCCGTCGAGCAGCGCCTGCTGCTCGTGGGGGTAGACCGCGCGCTCGCTCGTGATGCCGGCCTCCAGCGCGGCGACGAGCGTGACGATCTTGAAGGTCGAGCCGGGCGGGCCGAGGCCGGAGAACGGGGTCCCGGCCCAGCCGAGCACGGCCCCGTCGCGCGGGTCGACGGCGACCGCGCCGCCGGGCCGGTCGGCCATCGCGGCGATCGCGGCGCGCACGACGCCGGGGTCGATCGTCGTGCGGACCGGCGGCGCCGGTCTCGGCGCCTGCGCCGCCAGCAGCCGGCCGCCGGCGGTCAGGCGCCCGCCCGGCGTGCCGCGCAGGCGGTCGTCGAGCGCGCGCTCGAGGCCGTTGACGCCGACCTGGGCACCGGGCGGCACGCCCTCGGCGCGCAGCGCCGCGGAGCGCTCGGCGTCGATCGCGCCGCCGGCGTCGGAGTCGGCGGCAGCGACCGCCGCGACCATCCCGACCGTCTCGGCCGCGACCTCGGCGACCGCCGCGTCCGGCGCCCGCTCGGGCCCGGCGGCGAGCACCGCGCCGTCGGCCGCCAGCAGCGACGCGCGCGGCGGCAGCTCGGTTCTCGCCGCGAGCCGCTCCCCGGGGCGCAGGCCGGGGAAGGCGAGGTGAGGGCTCCAGACGACGCCGTCGTCGCCGACCTCGATCGCCGTCTTCGCGCGCACCGTCCCGAACGCGCGCGTCGGGACGCGCAGCGTCGCCTCCGCGCCGTCGTCGGTCTCGCTGACGGCGAGCGCGTGGACCGGCCCGTCCGCCGTCGCCGTCGCGCCGGCGCGGGCGAGCGCGGCGCGCAGGTCGGCGACCGAGACCGCTCTGCTCGATCTCGGGTCGAGCAGGCGGTGCATCGCGCGCGCGTCGCCGCGCTCCCACGCCGCGACCCAGGCGCGGGCGCTCTTCAACCGCTCCGACTCGCCGCCGCAGCTGAACAGCAGGACGACGAGCGTGACGAGCGCGAGCAGCACGGCCGCGAGCGCGGCGCGCCGGCGCAGATGGACGGCGCTGGCGCGCTGGCGGCCGCCGCGGTCGGTGCCACGCGCGGGAGACGCGCTCGGCGGGCGCCCGCCGGCCGCGCGCGGACGCGCAGGCTCCTCCGCGTGCGATCGCGGCTCTCGGTCGGTGCGCCGGCGTCCCCCGCCGCGCTGCGGTGCGTCTCCCATGCCACTCCGTCGCGACTGCGGTCGCCGTTCCCCCGGGCCGATCGGTCCATCCGTGAACCGCGCCCGGCATGCGGGAACGTAGCAGCAGCGACGCATCCTGTGGTTGCGACCGCTCGCTTCGTGGCTCGTCGCGACCCGGCTCGCCGCCGGCGCCGGTGCAGCGGCGCTCGAGCGCTACCGCGCCGCGGCGGCCAGCTCCTCCGCGTAGACGGCGCCGAGCTGCGGGACGAGCCGCGCGATCGCCGCCTCGCTCAGACCGCCGTAGCCGAGCACGACGCCCGGCGGGCCCGGGGCGACGCGGAACCACGACAGGCCGTGGAGGCGCATGCCGCTGCGTTCGGCGCGCGCCAGCAGCGACCGCTCGTCGACCTCCTTGGGCAGCAGCGCGACGGTGTGGAGGCCGGCCGCGACGCCGCCGATCCGCCACGTCGGCAGATGCTCGGCGAGCGCGGCGACGAGCGCGTCGCGACGGGCGCGGTAGCGCGGGCGCATGCGGCGCAGGTGGCGGTCGAGCTCGCCGCGCTCGACGAAGTCGGCGAGCGCCAGCTGGTCGAACACCGGCGTGCCGAGGTCGTCGAGCGCCTTCTCGGCGCGGACGCCGTCGAGCAGCTCCGCCGGCACCGCCAGCCATCCGAGCCGCAGCCCCGGCGCGAGCACCTTGCTGGCGCAGCCGGCGTAGGCGACCAGCTCGGGCGCGAGCCCCTGCAGCGCGCCGACCGGCCCGCGGTCGTAGCGGTACTCGGCGTCGTAGTCGTCCTCGATCACGATCGCCCGCTCGCGGCGGGCCCACTCGAGCAGCTCGGCCCGCCGCCGCGGTCCGAGCACGCCGCCGAGCGGCGACTGGTGGGCCGGCGTGACGAGCGCGGCGTCGGCCGAGAGGCCGTCGAGCAGCTCGGTTCGCAGCCCCTCCGCGTCGACGGCGACCGGCACCGGCTCCAGTCCGCAGTGGGCGAGCACGCCGCGGTGGACCATGAAGCCGGGATCCTCGACGACGACCCGCCGCGCGCCGCGCCGCGCCAGCGCGCGCGCCACCAGCGCGACCCCCTGCGTCAGACCGGTCGTGACGACGAGCCGCTCCGGCGGCGCGCCGACGCCGCGGGCGCGGCCGAGGTAGCGCGCCAGCGTCGCTCGCAGCTCCGGCGCGCCGACCGGGTCGACATAGCCGTAGGCGGCGTCGGGCGCGTCGCGCGCGACCGTCCGCAGCGACCGGATCCAGGCGGCGCGCGGGAAGCCGGCGAGGTCGGGCATGCCGGGGTGGAAGTCCTCGGGCGCGCTGCGCGGGACGCGCGACGGCGGCACCGGCGGCTCGGGCCGGGCGGCGACCGCCGCGACGATCGTGCCGGCGCCGCGGCGTGTCGTCAGGTAGCCCTCGGCCGTCAGCTGCGCGTACGCCTCGACGACGACTCCGCGCGAGACGCTCAGCTGCCGCGCGAGCTCGCGCGTCGCCGGCAGCCGCGTCCCGGGCGCCAGCTGGCCGCCGCGGATGCCGTCGCGCAGCTGCTCCTCGAGCTGCACGTGGAGCGGAAGCGGTCCGCGGCCGTCGTCGCCGGCGCGGTCGAGCGTCAGCAGCAGCTCCACGCGGCCCCGTTCGCCTGGTCCCCTCGGCGGCGTGCGGATTGACCCTGTCGAGTGGTCCGCATCCGCCGTACCGTAGCGCGGCCGAGGGGGCGCTGCGGTGGCGATCGGGCGACGACCGCTGGCGCGCGGCCGCTCGCAGCGCTACCGTCAGGCGCTGACAGAGATCGCTCGACAGGGGAGACGGATGACGGTGACGCATGGGAGCGCCCGCCGGATGCGGACAGCGCTCGTGACGGCGGCGGTGCTCGCCGTGGCCGCGCTCGCGGCGGCCGCCGCGCCGGCGGGGGCGTTGACGCCCCCGCTGCCGCCGACGCTGACGCTCGCTTCGGAGGGCGCAAGCGCGATCGAACTGTGGCGCGCGCCGGAATGCAGGGACTACGTCCTTCCGCCACCTCCTCCCGAGCGCGGGCCGGTCGCCGTGGCGGCCACGTGCATCCTCCCCGAGTCGGAGGTGCCGACGGCGGTCGTCGCGACGCCGGGCACCGTCACGCTGCGCTCGAACCGCGTGCTCAGGTCGTTCCTGAGCGGATACCGACACGAGGTCCCGGGTGCGACCGCGCCGACCGCGACGCGCGTCGACGAGACGACGTGGGCCGTCGCGCTTCCGCAGCTTCCGACGGACACGTTGCTCTGGGTCGCGACCACGGACGCGGCCGGGGAGAGCGACACCTTCTACCTGCGGCTGCGGCAGCCGGCGGTCGTCGACCCGCCGGTGGTCGAGCCGCCGGTGGTCGAGCCGCCTGACGCGACGCCCAGCGCAGCGACGGTCACCATCGCGCGCTCCGGTCGCAGAGGCCGCGTGGCGACGGTCGTCGTGCGCGCGAGCGCGCCGGGCCGGCTGTCGACCTACCTGACGGTGAAGGGCAGACGGCGCAGCCGCGTCGTCAGAACGACCGTGTCGAAGGCCGGCACGGTGCGCGTGCGGATCCCGCTCGGGCGGATCTCGGTGAGAGCGCTCGCCGGCGCCGGCGGCGCCACCGCCGTGCTGAGACCGTCCGATGGCGGCAAGGCCGCCCGCGGCGTGGTGCGCTGGAGCGGCTCGTTCGGCAGACGCTGAGCGCGGGAAGGGCGCCGGCCAGGGGGCCGGTGCTCCCGCTCAGGCGCCCGGCTTGTGGGCCGCGATCAGCAGGTTGTAGAAGATCGCGGCCGGCAGGCGACCTTCGAGCAGCTTGTCGTCGAGCTTCTGGAAGGCGAGGTAGCCGCGGTAGGCATACTGCCGCCAGCGCCACGGCACGTCCTCGGGCTCGGCGGTCGCCTCCAGCACGCGGTTGGTCCAGCCGAACCAGTTGGCCGTCAGCTCCTCGCCGCGGACGTTCACGTCGGCGAAGCCGGCCCTGCGGGCGACGTCGGCGAGGTCGCCGGGCGCGAAGGCGTGGATGTCGACGAACTGCTCGAGCGCGTGGTCCTCGTGGTGGCCCTGCGAGCCGCCGTGGCCGTTGCCGGCGGCGCCGGCCGGGCGGGCTCTCATCAGCCACCGCCACGCCGGGGCGGCGAAGCCTGCGCCGCGCTTGGGGATCTGCGCGAGACGGTCGCCGTAGCGCGACGGCTCGCCGGCGAAGACGACCGTCCCGCCGGGGCGCAGCACGCGGAAGAACTCGCCGAAGGCGCGCTCGAGGTCGGGCAGGTGGTGGAGGACGGCGTGGCCCATCACGAGGTCGAAGGAGGCGTCCTCGAACGGGAGGTCCTCGGCGCCGGTGACGGCGGTCTCGACGTCGAGCCCCAGCCGCTGCGCGTTGCCGCGCAGCGTCTCCACCATCCCCGGCGAGATGTCGGTGCAGGTCGCCCGCTCGATCACGCCCGCCTGCAGCATGCAGAGCGAGAAGTAGCCGGTTCCGGAGCCGATCTCCAGCGCGTCGCCGAAGCCCTCGTCGAGGCGCCGGCCGAGCACCTTGCGCAGCTTCATCAGCACCTGCTGCTGGCCCGGCTCGCCGAAGTCGATGCCCCACTTGGCGTCGTAGCTGTCGGCGGCGACGTCGTGGTACTTCTCGTTGACGAGGCGGATGTCCTCGGCGGTGCTTGGAGCCTCCATAGGCCGCGGGAGTCTACGCTGTCGATCCTCATGGAGACCGCATACGTTCAGTCGAACCAGCCCAAGGGCGTCCCGCCGCTGGAGCTGACCGGCGAGCGCACCCTGCCCGACGTGCCGGAGGAGAACTACTGGTACCGCCGGCACCTCGTCGTCTACGAGTGGATCGCGGCGCGCACGATCGGGCAGCGGGTGGTCGACATGGCCTGCGGCGAGGGCTACGGCAGCGAGGTGCTGTCACGCGGCGCCCGCTCGGTCGTCGGCGTCGACGCCAACCCGGAGGCGCACGAGCACGCGCGGCTGCGCTACAGACGGCCGAACCTCCGCTTCGAGCGCGATCTCGTCGAGCGCTTCTCCGAGCCGTGCGACGCGGTCGTCTTCCTGCAGACGATCGAGCACGTGCAGAACCCGGGCGAGATCCTCGAGCACTTCAAGTCGATGCTGTCGCCGGGCGGCGTCGCCTACGTCTCCACCCCGAACCTGCTGACGCTCGCGCCCGCGGGCGCCGAGAAGTCCGAGAACCCGTGGCACGTGAAGGAGTACCGCGTCGAGGAGTTCCGCGCGCTGTGCGCGGCGCACTTCCCGCAGGTCGAGCTGCACGGCCTCTTCCACGCCCGCAAGCTGGCCGTCCACGAGTTCGCGATCAGACGGCTCGGCTGGGACGCGATCCACAGACGGCTCGGCTTCACGAGAGCGTTCTACGACCGCTTCACACCGGCGATCTCGGCGCGCGACTTCGCGCTGCGCGAGGGCGACGACGCGCTGCTGGCGCGCGCGCTCGACTTCGTCGCCGTCTGCCGCGCGTAGGGTTCGGGCATGACCGGGGCCGACCGCGGCGAGCTGGCGCTCGTCCTCCACACGCACATGCCCTACGTCGAGGGCTACGGGACGTGGCCGTTCGGCGAGGAGTGGCTGTGGGAGGCGATCGCGACCTGCTACCTGCCGCTGCTCGACGCGCTCGACGCCCACGGCGGCGGCAACGTGACGGTGTCGCTGACGCCGGTGCTCGCCGACCAGCTCGCCGCGCCCGGCGTCGCCGACCGCTTCGCCGCCTTCCTGCGCGACGTGCGGCGCGAGACCCACCGGCTCGACGTCGAGGGCTGCCGAGCGGGCGGCAAGGAGGCGTGGGCGCGCGAGCTGGAGCGGGCGGCCGGCGACTACGAGCGCGCGCTGGCGCGGACCGCGGCGCTCGGGGGAGACCTGCTGTCGGCGTTCGCGCCGCACGCTGCCTGGACCTCGTCGGCGACCCACGCCGTCCTGCCGCTGCTGGCGACCGACGCCGGCGTGCGCCTCCAGCTCGACACCGGCATCGCATCGCACCGCGCCCGCTTCGACGGGACGGTCGTCCCGACGTCCGGCGCCGGGCGCGCCGGCGCGGCCGCGTCCGGCGCCGCCGCGCACGCCGGCGCCTCCGCGGTCGGCACCGCCCCGGCGACGGCACGGCCCGGCGCCGCCCCCGCCCGCGAATGGCGCGGCGGCTTCTGGCTGCCCGAGTGCGCCCACGCGCCGTGGCTCGACCCGCTGCTGCAGGAGGCCGGCGTCCACGCGACCTGCGTCGACCTGACCGACGTGCTCGGCCGCGGCGCCGCCGCCCAGCTGACGCCGCTCCAGAGCGCCGACGGCCCGCTGCTCGTGCCGATCGACCGCGCGACGATCGAGCTGGTCTGGAGCGACGCCGGCTACCCGGCGCACGGCCTGTACCGCGACTACCACGCCTTCACGGTCCATCACCACCGCGTCTGGAACAACGCCGGCGGGACCTACGATCCGGCCGCCGCGCGGGCGCAGGTGCGCGTCGACGCCGCGGACTTCGTCGCCCGCACGATCGCCCGCCTCGACGCCGGCGCCGCGGAGCTGGGCCGCCCGGCGCTGGCGGTCTGCGCGATCGACACCGAGCTGCTCGGCCACTGGTGGTACGAGGGCGTCGACTGGCTCGTCGCGGTGCTGGAGGAGGCCGAGCGCCAGGGCCTCGCGATCGCCCACCTCGACGACGCGCTGGAGCGCCATCCGCCGATCCCGGTCACCGACGCGCTCGCAGCCGCCCCGGCTGCCGCCGCCGCCCGCGCGGCGGCCCGGCCCGCCGGCCAGCCGCGCGAGCTGCCGACGACCACCTGGGGCACCCCGCGCGACCTCTCCACCTGGGACGGCCCGCAGGTCGCCGATATCGCCTGGCGGCTGCGCGCGCTGGAGCTGCGCACGCTCGCCGGCCCCCGTCGGCCGGGGCCGCGCGCGCTGCGCGAGCTGCTGGCGCTCCAGGCGAGCGACTGGGCCTTCCAGGTCACCCGCGAGCTGTCGGGCCCCTATCCGCGCGAGCGCTCCGCCGGCCACGCCGCCGCGCTGGAGGCGGCGCTGGCCGGCGAGGAGGGCGACGGCACCGTCCGCGCCCTCGCCCCGTACCTGGCGCGCTGAGCTGGCTCGACTGATATTCTGACCGGGTCAGACATGACATGTCGCCGAACCGGTGCACCGGGCGGCAATCCTACGACCACAGTCACTGTGGTCGTAGTTGTTTTCGGGGCCAGGGAATGCACATCTGTTACGTGGACGAGGCCGGATGCACTGGGCGGCTGCCGACCGCTTCGTCACCGATCCAGCCGGTTCTGGTCATCGCTGGCATCGTCGTTGCTCACGACAGGCTGCGAGGCCTGACGAGCGACTATCTCGAACTCAAGCGGCACTTCTTTCCTGAACTGGCGCCTCGCAGTGGACTCGCGCTCGATGGAGTCTTGGAGGAGATCAAAGGCAACCGCCTGCGAGGAAGCGTCCGCAGCACGAGTCGACGGAAACGACGGCATGCGATCGGCGTGCTCGACACCTTCGTGTCGATTCTGGAACGTCACGAGGCGCGGATCCTGGGGCGGGTGTGGATCAAAGGGATAGGCAGGGAGTTCCGCGGAAGGCCGGTCTATACCTCGTCGATCCAGAGAATCTGCGAGTACCACCAGCGGTACATGGTTGAGCAGGACAGCGTCGGAATCGTGATCACCGACAATCGCAAAGAGGTGCTCAACGTCCCCGTTGCGCATTCCGTGTTCACGCAGAAGAACAGGATCGCGGGAGACCCCTACGGTCGCGTGGTCGAGATCCCCACCTTTGCTCACAGCCAGTGCGCGGTGGGGATCCAGATGAGCGACGTCTTGTGTTCCGCGATGCTGTTCCCACTTGCCACATACGGCTACTGCCTCGGGCACGTCGAGAGCATCCACGTGAGCTCGCGGTACGAAGAGCTGAAGACCCGGTTCGGCGATCGTCTCGAGAGACTGCAGTTCCGGTATCGCGACAACGGACGGTGGCGAGGCGGAATCACCGTGTCCGATGCGATCGCACAGCGGTCCAGCGTCCTCCTGTTTCGCTGACGTGAACGACGGGCGCCAGCGGTCGCTGCCCGCGCGCGCCCTCGCGCCGCACCTGGCGCGCTGAGATGCCCGGCGCCAACCCTTCACGGCTCCACTAGACTCCGCGCGTCCGGTCAGGTTGGCCGGCGAGCCAGCCCCCATGGCCGCGACCCGCATCCTCATCCTGTCCTGGGAGTACCCGCCGCTGATCGAGGGCGGTCTCGCGCGGCACGTGCGCAAGCTCTCCGAGCAGCTGGTGCAGCGCGACGTCGAGGTCCACGTGCTGACGCGCGGCGACGGCGTCAGCCCGATCGAGCAGGAGATGGTGGGCGTCCACGTCCATCGCGTCAGCGAGCCGCGCAAGCCGGCCGACCTCGACGAGTTCCTCAGCTGGATCGAGCAGATGAACGGCGACATGGTCGCCGCCGGCATCGAGCTCGGCGCGCGGATGTCGTTCGACCTCGTCCACGGCCACGACTGGCTCGTCGCGACGGCCGGCGAGGAGCTGTCGCGCAGGCTGCGCTGCCCGTGGGTCGTGACGATCCACGCGACGGAGTACGGCCGTCACCAGGGCTGGGTCGACAAGCATCCGCAGTCGCACATCCACGGCGTCGAGACGTGGATGGCCAACCGGGCCGACGCCGTCATCACCTGCTCGCACTACATGCGCGACCACGTCAGCGACATCTACGGCCTCGACGACCAGCGCGTCGCGGTGATCCCGAACGGGATCGACCCGCTCGACCTGCAGCCGGTCGAGGACCTCGACGCGCTGCGCGCCCGCTTCGCGGCGCCGCACGAGCGGCTGGTCCTCCTGGTCGGGCGGCTCGTCTACGAGAAGGGCTTCCAGATCGCGCTCGAGGCGCTCCCGGGGGTGATCGAGCGGCTCGGCGACGTGCGCTTCCTCGTCGCCGGCTCCGGCACCGCCGAGACCGAGCTGAGGGAGCAGGCCGAAGCGCTCGGGCTGCTCGATCACGGCACCTTCATGGGGTGGATCGGCGACGACGTGCTCCACTCGCTCTACCGCATCGCCGACCTGACGGTCGTGCCGTCGATCTACGAGCCGTTCGGGCTCGTCGCGCTGGAGGCGATGGCCTCCGGCTGCCCGACGATCGTCGCCGACACCGGCGGCCTGCGCGAGGTCGTCCCGAACGAGGAGGTCGGCCTCCGCTTCCGCTCGCGCGACCCGCGGTCGCTCGCGACGATGATGGAGCGGGTGCTGTCGGACGGCGCGCTGCGCGACCGCCTGATCGCCGAGGCGAGCGAGCACGTGCTGCGCTTCGACTGGGCCGACATCGCGCGCCAGACCGTCGCGGTCTACGGCGAGCTCGGCGAGCTGCGCCGCGGCCCGCTCGCGGTCTGAGGCGCGGGCGCGGCGGAGCGGCGGAGCGAGCGGCGGAGCGGCACCCGCGGGCGCCGCTCCACCGTGAGCGTCCTCAGGCGAGCGACGCGGCGCCGAGCGTCGCGTCGATCTCGACCGCCTGCGCGACGCCGGCGACGACCGCCGCGACGCGCAGCGCGTCGAAGACCTGCTCGCGCGTCAGGCCGGCCTCGCGCACGACCTGCTCGTGCGACTCGAGGCAGGCGCCGCAGCCGTTGATCGAGGAGACGGCCAGCGACCACAGCTCGAAGTCGACTCTGTCGACCCCGGGCTTGCCGATGATCTGCATCCGCAGGGAGGCGCGCAGGTCGTCGTAGGCGCCGTGCAGCAGGTGCTTGGCGCGGTAGAAGACGTTGTTCATCCCCATGATCGAGGCCGCGCCGAGCGCCGCGTCGAACGCCTCCTCGGAGAGGTGCTCGCGCGCCTCCTCGGCCAGCTCGGCCAGCGTCCGCTGCGAGCGGGTCGCGGCGGCGCTGGCGAGCACGGTCCCCCACAGCTGCTGCTCGGAGAGCGTCGAGCTGGAGGTGACCGAGCCGATGTTGAGCTTCAGGTCCTTCGCGTAGGCGGGCAGCGACCCGCGCAGCGTCTCGAGCGCCATCAGGCGGCGCTCATCAGGGCGCCGGCGTCGATCGTCGCCTCGCCCTTCTTCCAGTTGCAGGCGCACAGCTCGTCGCTCTGGAGCGCGTCGAGCACGCGCAGGACCTCGTCGACGTTGCGGCCGACCGAGCCGGCCGTGACCATCGCGAACTGGATCTCGTTGTTCGGGTCGACGAGGAAGGTCGCGCGGTCGGCGACGCCGTCGGCGTTGAGGACGCCGAGCGCGCTCGTCAGCTCGCGCTTGAGGTCGGAGGCCATCGGGATCGCGAGGTCGCGCAGGTCCTCGTGGTCGCGGCGCCACGCGTAGTGGACGAACTCCGAGTCGGTCGAGACGCCGATCACGTCGCAGTCGCGGTCGTCGAACTCCTCGGCGAGGCGGCCGAAGGCGGCGATCTCGGTCGGGCAGACGAAGGTGAAGTCCTTCGGCCAGAAGAAGACGACCCGCCAGCGGTCCTCGCCGACGTTCTGGCTGCTCACCGTCGTGAAGTAGTCCTCCGGCTGCTTGGCGTCGACGGAGGAGAGATCGCCGGGGATGACGGCCGTCAGCTCGTAGGCGGGGAACTGGTCACCGATGGTCAGCATGCGTGCTCCAACTGGTTCGAATCGAAGGGGGATACGACTGCGGGCAACCGTATGAGAGCGGCGCTGAGCTGAGAAATCGGCCAATCCGTCACAGTGTGTTCGCGATGACCGATCGAACTGCCCAGATCTCCCGCAAACACGGGAGATCCGCGCCGACGCTGGCGCAGTTGCGCGCCTTCGTGGCGGTCTGTGAGATGCGTCACTTCGGACGTGCGGCGGAGCGGCTCGGGATCGGCCAGTCGACGCTCTCGCAGGCGGTCGCGGCGCTGGAGGCCAACGCCGGCGCCCAGCTGGTCGAGCGCAGCACCCGGCATGTCGTCGTGACCGCCGTCGGGCGGCGGCTGCTGGCGCATGCGCGCGCCGCCGTCGCGGCCGCCGACGCCTTCGCCGAGGAGGCGGCCGGAGCCGGCGGGCTGCTGTCCGGGCCGCTGCGGCTCGGCCTGATACCGACGGTCGCGCCGTACCTGCTGCCGGCGCTGCTGTCGTGCGCGGCGCGCGAGGCGCCGGAGCTGGAGCTTGCCGTCCACGAGGAGCAGACCGAGCCGCTCGTCGCGGCGCTGCGCGCCGGCGAGGTCGACGCCGCGGTGCTGGCGCTGCCGCTGGAGGAGAGCGACCTGCGCGAGCTGCCGCTCTACGACGAGGAGCTGGTCGTGCTCGTCCCGTCCGGCCACGCCTGGGCCGGGCAGACCGGCCTCGCGCCCGAGGCGGTCGGCGAGGCCGGCCTGCTGCTGCTGGAGCCCGGCCACTGCCTGCGCGATCAGACGCTCGCGCTCTGCGGCGAGCAGGCCGCGGCGCGCGGCGCGGGGGCGGCGGCGAACGCGATCTCGCTGCCGACGATCGTCCAGCTCGTCGCCGGCGGGCTCGGCGTCACGGTCGTCCCGGCGACCGCCTTGCGGGTCGAGGCGCGCCGCGCGAGGGTCGCGACGGCGAGACTGGCCGGCGACCCGCCGCCCCGCCGCCGCGTCGGGCTCGCCTGGCGGGCCTCCTCGGCGCGCGAGGAGCAGTACGCCGAGCTGGCGGCGCTGCTGCGGCGCGGCGTCCGCAGCGCCCGCCTGCCGGTCCGCGCCGCCCGCTGACGGCCGCCTCAGTCGATCAGCCGTACGCGCAGCCGCCAGATCGCCAGCCGCCACATCGCGACGCCGAAGGCGATCAGGAAGGCGAGGTGGCCGAGGTCGGGCAGCGGGTCGATGCCCATCACGACCAGGTCGCGCACGAGCTGGACGCAGTGGTAGAGCGGGTTGACCTGCGCGATCGCCTGGATCGCGTCGGGCAGCCCGTCGATCGGGAAGAAGGTGCCGGCGATCAGGAACAGCGGCGTCAGCAGGCCGCTCTGGACGTAGTTGAAGTTGTCGATCGAGCCGGCGATCGCGGCGATCGCGACGCCGAAGGCGGCGAAGCCCGCGCCGGTCACGAAGCAGACGATCGGGACCAGCAGCGCCGTCCATTTCGGCGACAGCCCGAAGGCGATCGCGACCAGCAGCGGCGCGTTGCCGTAGACGCCGGCGCGCAGCCCGATCCAGAGGATCTCGGAGGTGGCGATCTCGTCGACGTCGACCGGCGCGGCGAGGAAGGCGTCGTACGTTCTCTGGAAGCGGTACTTGATGAAGGTCCCGTACATCGCCGGGAAGGCGGAGGAGAAGAGGACCGCCGTGGCGACGATGCCGGTGCCGATGTACTCCTTGTAGTCGAGCCCGTTGACGCTCGAGACGAGCGCGCCGAAGCCGAAGCCGAAGGCGAGCAGGTAGATCGTCGGGTCGACGACCGAGGAGAAGGTCGTCGTCTTCCAGTAGCGCGTGAAGATCGTCGCGTCGCGGCTCATCACCCCGAGCAGGGCGGTCGGCTCGATCCGCCGCATCCGGCGACGGCGCTTCGGCCGCGGCGGCGCTGCGACGCTCATGCGCCGGCCTCCCAAGCAGCCGGGAGAATGAGCCGCCAGGCGAGTTCTCCCAATGGAAGGCAAGCCCTCTGGGCGCAGCTTTTCACTCGATCTCCTCCCCGGTCAGCGTCACGAAGGCGTCCTCGAGCGTCGCGGCGCGGCGCTCGCCGTCGGGCAGCCCGCCGTTGTGGCGCTCGGCGTGGAGGATCGCGAGCGCCGGCCCGGAGCGGCGCGTGACCCAGCCCTCGCGCGCGGCCTGCTCGCGCAGCTCGGCGAGCCTCGCGGGCGAGCCGTAGACCTCGTGGGCCTCGCGGCCGGCGTGCTCCAGCACGAGCTCGGCAGGGCGGCCCTGCGTGACGATGCGGCCTCTCGACATGACCGCGACGGTGTCGGCGAGCCGCTCGGCCTCCTCGATGTAGTGGGTCGACATCAGCACGGTGGTGCCCTCGCTGCGGAGGTTGTCGATCAGCGACCACAGCTCCTGGCGCACCTGCGGGTCGAGCCCGACGGTCGGCTCGTCGAGCAGCACCAGGCGCGGCCGGTGGACGAGGCCGCGCGCGATCAGCAGCCGCCGGCGCATGCCGCCGGAGAGCAGGTCGACGCGCGTGTCGGCGCGGTCGACGAGGTTCGCGATCTCCAGCGCCCGCCGCACGGCGGCGGCGCGATCGCCCTTCGGCACGCGGTAGAGCCGTGCGAAGACGGTCAGGATCTGGCGGCAGGTCAGCTCGACGTCGAGGTTGTCGAGCTGCGGCACGACGCCCATCTCGGCGCGCGCCTGCTTGGAGCTCTCCGGCAGCTGGTAGCCGAGCACCTCGATCGCGCCCTCGGTCGGGATCGTCTGCGAGGTCAGCATCCGCATCGTCGTCGACTTGCCGGCGCCGTTCGGACCCAGCAGGCCGAGGCAGATGCCGCTCGGGACCTCGAGGTCGAGCCCGGCGACCGCGGTCAGCGCGCCGAATCTCTTGACGACGCCCCGCAGCGCGATCGCGACGCCGTGCTCCTCGCCCGCGCCGCTCATGCCCACCGCATCCTCCTCGGCGCCTCGCGACGGCGGATCTCGCGCGCCGGGGCGCCCACCACGACGGCGTCGTCGGCGACGTCGCGCGTGACGACCGAGCTGGTCCCGACGATCGCGTTGTCGCCGACCGTGACGCCGCGCAGCAGCGCCGCGCCGTAGCCGATCCAGACGTTGTTGCCGACGCGCACGTCGCGCTTGTAGATCCCCTGAAGTCGGATCGGCCGCTCGACCTCGACGACGCCGTGGTCGAAGTCGATCAGCATCACGCGGTCGGCGATGATGCACTCGCGGCCGATCGAGACGTGCTGGTAGCTGGAGATCGTGCACTCCTGGCCGAGCACCGACTTGGCGCCGATTCGCACCTCGCCCTCGTGCGCGCGCACCTTCGTGCCGTGGCCGAGCCACGACCAGCGGCCGAGCACGACCTTCGCGTCCCTGCCGATCTCGAATCTGACGCCGGGGCAGACGAAGGCGATGCCGTCGGTCTGGAGCCGTCCGCGCCACCGCAGCTTCAGCCACGCCAGCCGCAGGAAGAGCACGGCGTAGCGGTGGTTGAGCATGCCGTTGCGGCGCACGAACCGCAGCAGCGCGCGCGGCCCGCCGGACAGCGGCGGCGGCTCTCCTCGCAGCTCGAAGACGGGAACGTCGACGTCGGTCGGCGCCATGACGGGCTCCATCGCCGGGATGCTAATGGGGCGGGGCGCCGATCGGGTCCGTCCGCGCGCGGCTCCTGCGATGATCCGCCGTCGCATGGCGCAGGATGAACGGACGCTCGCCCAGCGGCTGCTCGCGGGCGACAAGCGCGCGCTGGCGCGCGCGATCACCTTGGTCGAGGACGACCGCCCCGAGGGCTGGGAGCTGGTCAGGGAGATCTACCCGCACACGGGCAGAGCGGCGGTCGTCGGCTTCACCGGCCCGCCCGGCGTCGGCAAGTCGACGCTGCTCGGCGCGCTGACGAGAGCCGAGCGCGCACGCGGGCGGACGGTCGGCGTGCTGTCGATCGACCCCTCGTCGCCGTTCACGCAGGGCGCGCTGCTCGGCGATCGCATCCGCCTCACCGAGCACTTCCTCGACGCGGGCGTCTTCATCCGCTCGATGGCCAACCGCGGCGCGCTCGGCGGGCTGTCGGAGGCGGCGCTGCAGGGCGCGCTGCTGATGGACGCCGCCGGCCGCGACGTCGTCTTCGTCGAGACGGTCGGCGTCGGCCAGGCGGAGGTCGACGTGATCGACCACGCCGACACGGTCGTGCTGGCGCTGATGCCCGGCTCGGGCGACTCGATCCAGGCGCTGAAGGCCGGCGTGATGGAGATCCCCGACGTGATCGTCGTCAACAAGGCCGACCACCCGCTGACCGACACGATGGTGCGCGAGATCCGCGGCGTCCTGTCGCTCGGCCCGCAGAAGGGCTGGCGCGTGCCGATCGTCAAGACGCAGGCGGCCTTCGGGATCGGGATCGACGAGCTGGCCGAGAAGCTGGAGGAGCATCGCGCGTACATCCAGGCCGAGGGCACGCTGCTGGAGCGCCGCCGCCGCAACCTGATGAACGAGGTCGTCGCGATCGCGACGGCGCGGATGCGCCGCCAGCTGGAGGCGTCGATCCGCGACGACGCCGGCGTGCAGGAGCTGCTCGACGAGGTCTGCGAGCGGCGCCTGGACCCGGCCAGCGCCGCGACCGAGATCCTCGCCCGCAACGCGGGCGCGGTCGAACGCCAGCACGACGGCTGAGCGTCCGCTCAGCGCAGCCAGCGAACGCGCGACGGCGGGGGAGCGGGCGGCGCGCCGCGCCGTCGGCCGACCATCAGGCTGCCGGCACCGCCGATCGCGACCGCCGCGACCGCCGTGCCGGCGAGCGCGAGCCGCCTGCCGAGCCGCTCGAAGCGCAGCACCTGCCAGCCCTCCTCGCGCGCGACCCGCCCCAGCTCGGCGTCCGGGTTGACCGCCACCGGATGGCCGACGACGCGCAGCATCGGCAGGTCCGACTCGGAGTCCGAGTAGGCCCAGGAGGCGGCGAGGTCGATCCCCTCGCGGGCGGCGAGGGCGCGGATCGCCTCGGCCTTGCCCTCGCGGTAGGTGAAGGGCCCGTCCGGGCGGCCGGTGTAGCGGCCGTCGGCGATCTCCGATCTGGCGCCGAGCCCGCCGTCGAACGTCAGCACCTGCGCCAGCACCTCCGCCAGCTCGTGCGCCGCGGCGGTGACGATGTAGACCGGGCGGCCGGCGTCCTGGTGCTCGTAGGCGACGCGCAGCATCTGCGGGTAGACGCGCGGCAGGATCCCGGCGAGCACCTCGGGCCCGAGCCGCATGACGTCGCGGACCGGCACGTCGCGCATCAGGTCGAAGATCTGGGCGCGGACGGCGTCGGTGCCGGCGTCGGTCGAGCCCTGGAGGCGGAACTTCACGTTCGCCCACGCGCCGGCGGCGAGCTGGCGGCGGGTCAGGATCCCCTGCCGGTAGGAGGCGCGCGCGAACTCGAACGCGGAGGAGCCGGCCATCAGCGTCCGGTCGAGGTCGAAGAAGGCGGCGCCGCGCCCGGCGCCGCCCTCGTCCGCGCCCGCCCCGGCGGGCGCGGAGCCGCTGTCGGGCGGCTGGGTCAGGACTTCGGGACCTCCAGGATGACGGCGTCGCCCTGGCCGCCGCCCGAGCAGATCGCGGCGACGCCGATGCCGCCGCCGCGGCGCTGCAGCTCGAGCGCCAGCGAGCCGAGTATGCGGGCGCCGGAGGCGCCGATCGGGTGGCCGAGCGCGACCGCGCCGCCGTTGACGTTGACCTTGTCCTCATCGATGCCGAGCATGCGGATCGAGTTGAGGGTGACAGAGGCGAACGCCTCGTTGATCTCCCACAGGTCGACGTCCGCGGGCGAGAGGCCGGCCTTCTTCAGCGCGGCGAAGGCGGCGTTCGCCGGCGTTCTCGCGAGGTAGGCGAACTCCTCGGCGATCTGCGCCTGGCCGACGATCGTCGCGATCGGCCTCTTGCCGTTGGCCTGCGCCCAGTCGCTGGAGGCGAGCACGAGCGCGCCGGCGCCGTCGTTGACGCCGGGGGCGTTGCCGGCGGTGTGGGTGCCGTCCTTGACGAAGATCGGCTTCAGCGCGGCGAGCGCCTCCAGCGTCGTGCCGGGGCGCGGCGCCTCGTCGGTCTCGACGACGGTGTCGCCCTTGCGACCCTTGACCGTCACCGGGACGATCTCCTCCGGCAGACGGCCCTCGTCGGTCGCCTTCAGCGCCAGCTCGTGCGAGCGGACGGCCCAGCGGTCCATGTCGGCGCGGGTCATCTCCAGCTCGGCGGCGACCTCGCTCGCCTCGTGGGCCATGTGCTTGCCGCTGAACGGGTTGGTGAGGCCGTCGTTGATCATCGCGTCGAGCGCCTTGCCGTCGCCCATGCGGTAGCCGAAGCGGGCGCCCTTCAGCAGGTACGGCGCGTTGCTCATCGACTCCATGCCGCCCGCGACCGCGACCTCGACGTCGCCGGCGCGGATCGCCGCGTCGAGGATGCCGGCGGCGCGCACGCCGGAGGCGCAGACCTTGTTGATCGTCTCCGAGGAGACCTCCTTCGGGATGCCGCCCTTGATCTGCGCCTGGCGCGAGGGGATCTGCCCCTGGCCGGCCTGCAGGACCTGGCCCATCACGACGTGCTCGATCTGCTCGGGGGCGACGTCGGCGCGCTCGAGCGCCGCCTTGATCGCGATGCCGCCGAGCTCGGTGGCGTCGAGCGACGAGAGGCCGCCGCCGAGCTTGCCGATCGGCGTGCGCGCGGCGCTGAGGATCACGGTTCTGGGCATCGGGTGATCTCCGTTCCGGGGTGAAGGGCTCCAGCCGTGCGACGGCCGTGATCCGATCGTAGAGCGCGTCAGCGCCGACGGACGCCGATCGGCCGGCTCGCTCGGCGTCGTGCAGCCCGCGGGCAGCAACGACGATGCGGGTCGCGAGCTCCCGCGACCGCTGCGCAGGGCCGGCTGGCCGCCGTGGAACTCGCAATGCGAAGCACGTAGGCTGGCCCGATGAACATCGAGGCCACGACGAAGGCGCCGCTGGAGAGCGGCGCGGACACGATCGCGGTCGGGGTCTTCGACGGCGAGGACATCGCCCACGACGTCGCCGACGGCACGCTCCAGCGCCTGTTGGACTCCGGGGAGGCCCGTCGCGCCTTCAAGCACCTCGCCGTCGCCCACGCCGAGGGACGCCGCTGGATCGTCGTCGGCCTCGGCGACCGCGCCCGCTTCGACGGCGACCGCGCCCGCGTCGCGGCGGCCGCCGTCCACGCGCGGGCACGCGAGCTGAGCGCCGCCGCGCTCTGCTGGGAGGTGCCCCACCACCTCGACGACACGCGCGTCGCCGCGCTGGTCGAGGGGACGGTGCTCGCCGGCTACCGCTTCGACCGCTACCGCAACCACCCGGAGGAGGACGGCGCGCTCGAGCGGCTCGTCGTCAGCGCTCACCATCCGATCGACGCCACCGTCGAGGCCGCGGCCGTCGTCGCCGCGGCCCAGAACCGCGCGCGCGACCTGCAGAACACGCCGAGCAACGAGCTGACTCCCGAGCGGCTCGCCCACCGCGCCCAGGAGCTGGTCGCCGAGGCCGACGGCCTGTCGCTGGAGGTGCGCGGCGAGGAGGAGATCGGCGCGCTCGGGATGGGCGCCTTCGCCGCCGTCGCGCGCGGCTCCGAGCAGGATGCGCGCCTGATCGAGCTGAGATACGACGGCCCCGGCGCCGACTCGGCCGGCCCGCTGCTGGCGCTCGTCGGCAAGGCGGTGACGTTCGACACCGGCGGCATCTCGATCAAGCCGGCGATGAGAATGTCGGAGATGAAGTTCGACATGTCGGGCGGCGCCGCCGTGCTGGAGGCGATCGGCGCGATCGCGCGGCTGCGGCTGCCGATCCGCGTGCTCGGCGTGATCGGCGCGACCGAGAACATGCCGAGCGGGCGCGCCGTCAAGCCCGGCGACATCGTGCGCGCCTCCAACGGCACGACGATCGAGGTCGTCAACACCGACGCCGAGGGCCGTCTCGTGCTCGCCGACTGCCTCGCGCACGCGGTCAACCACGGCGCGCAGCGGATCGTCGACGTGGCGACGCTGACCGGCGCGATCGTCACGACCTTCGGCGCCAGCCACGCCGGCCTGATCGCCAACGACGACGAGTGGGCGGCGGCGGTCGAGGCGGCCGGGCGCGCCAGCGGCGAGCTCGTCTGGCGGCTGCCGCTGCACTCCGACTACGCCGACGCGATCAAGGGCCGCTACGCCGACGTCGTCAACTCGACCGAGAACCGCAAGGCGGCCTCGATCACGGCCGGCGAGTTCCTCCGCCGGTTCGTCGGCGAGGTCCCGTGGGCGCATCTCGACATCGCCGGCACGGCCAACGACACCGGCCGCCAGCCGACGCCGTCGGGGGGCTCGGGCTACGGCGTGCGGCTGCTGGTCGAGCTGGCCCGGCGGCTGGCCGCCTGAGCGCGCGCTTACCTACTGCACTCCTTCGCGGCGGGGCTTCCCTACTATTCGCCCCGCCGCGACGCCGTCGTCCCCAACCCGGTGCGCGGACACCGAGATGTCCTCAACAACAGAGCGAAAGATCCGCGTCGTCGTCGCCAAGCCCGGGCTGGACGGCCACGACCGCGGAGCGAAGATCATCGCCCGCGCCCTCCGCGACGCCGGCATGGAGGTGATCTACACCGGTCTGCACCAGACGCCGGAGCAGATCGTCGAGACCGTGATCCAGGAGGACGCCGACGCCGTCGGGCTGTCGATCCTCTCGGGCGCGCACATGACGCTGGTGCCGCGCGTCGTCGAGCTGCTGCGCGAGCAGGACGTCGACGACGTGCTGGTCTGCGTCGGCGGGACGATCCCGGCCGACGACATCCCCCAGCTCAAGGAAGTCGGCGTCTCCGAGGTCTTCACGCCGGGTGCGCCGACGCAGGACATCATCGACTTCATCCGCGGCGCGGTCCGCGCAAGCTGACGGGTCCCGTCCCGCTCAGGCGGGGCGCATGCGGTGTCGCACGGCCACCCATGCGATTGACTGGTCAGTCAACGGAGGTATCATGCCGCGCATCACATCGCCACGAACGTTCGTTTGGCTCTTTCTGAGGAGGCACCCGAGTTGAAGATTTGCGTCCTGGTCAAAGAGGTGCCGGACGCCGCCGTCGAGAAGCGCATCGACCCCTCGACGGGGCGGATGGACCGCAGCGGGGAGAAGAACCTCAACCCGTACGACACGCACGCCATCGAGGCTGCGATGCAGCTGAAGGAGGGCGGCGCCCTCCAGGTCGACGAGATCGTCGCCGTGACGATGGGCCCGGAGTCCGCCGTGCGCGCGCTCCACAAGGCCGTCTCGCTCGGCGCCGACCGCTCGATCCACCTGACCGACGCCGCGCTCGCCGGCTCTGACGTCGCCGCGACGGGCTACGCGCTCGCGAAGGCGCTCGAGAAGGAGCAGCCCGACGTCGTCCTGCTCGGGCAGCAGTCCGACGACGGCGAGTGCTACACGATCGGCGCGGTCGTCGCCGAGCACCTGAAGGCGCCGTCGCTGACCCAGGTGATCAAGCTCGACGTCGTCGACGGCGGCCTGCGCTGCGAGCGCCAGGCCGAGTACGGCTACGACACCGTCCAGGTCTCGCTTCCGGCCGTGATCTCGGTCGGCGACGCGATCAACGAGCCGCGCTACCCGTCGCTGAAGGCGATCATGGGCGCGAAGAAGAAGCCGCTGGAGACCGCCTCGGCGGCCGACGCCGGCATCGACGCCTCGCTGGTCGGCGGGGACGGCTCGCGCGTGCAGTGCGGCGAGTTCAAGGCGCCGCCCGCGAAGGCCGCCGGCACGATCATCGAGGACGAGGACACGGACGCGACCGTCGAGCAGATCGTCGCGTGGCTGGACGAAAGGAAGCTGATCTGAGATGGGCGGGATTCTCGTCTACGTCCTGCATTACGAGGGCGCGCTCAACAAGAACTCGCTCGGTGCCGTCTCGGAGGGCGCGAAGCTCGCCGGTGAGCTCGGCGTCGACTGCGACGCCGTCGTCGTCGGCGGCGGCGACCTGACGAACGAGCTGCTCGGCACGCTCGGCAGCTACGGTGCGAAGAAGGTCTACCGCGCCGAGGGCGCCGAGGGCCTCGCGCAGCCGGTCATCGACGTGATCGACAAGGTCATCGCCGACAACGGCCACAACTACGTGATCTTCGGCGGCGGCCTGCTCGGCTTCGAGATCGGCGCCGGCCTCGCCGCGCGTCGCAACGCCGGCGTCACGATGGAGGTCACCAACGTCGTCGTCGAGGGTGGCAAGCTGATCGCCGAGCGCCCGATCCTCGGCGACTCGCAGATCTCGCGCTCCCACTACAAGGGCGACCTCGGGATCATCATCGGCCGCATCAACGCCTTCGAGGTCAAGGAGACCGGCGGCGGCGCGGCCGAGGTCGTCGACGTCCAGGTCGACTACTCGCCGTGGTCCAACCAGGCGACGATGGTCCAGCGCGGCGAGCAGCGCGGCGCGGACGTCAACATCGAGGACGCCGACGTCCTCGTCGCCGGCGGCCGCGGCCTCGGCAAGGCCGAGGGCTTCCAGCTGTGCGAGGACCTCGCGGGCGTGCTCGGCGGCGCCGTCGCCGCGACGCGCGCGGTCGTCGACGCCGGCTGGTACCCGTACGCGGCCCAGATCGGCCAGACCGGCAAGTCGGTCGCGCCGAAGCTCTACCTCGCGGCCGGCATCTCCGGCGCGATCCAGCACAAGGTCGGCATGCAGGCCTCGGAGCACATCGTCGCGATCAACAAGGACGCGAACGCTCCGATCTTCGAGTTCAGCGACCTCGGCATCGTCGGGGACCTGAACAAGATCCTGCCGAAGCTGACGGAGGCCGTGAAGGCCAAGAAGGGCGGTTGATCGAATGGCCGGCAGCAGCAACGGCCGGGTCGTCCCGGCGGCGTATCCGCCGCCGGTCGACTCGCCGAGAGAGTTCATCAAGCGCGGCCTCGATCCCGAGGACGAGCTGATCGAGGTCGGCGTCGCGATCGTCGGAGGCGGCACGGCAGGTCTCGCGGCCGCGAACCGGCTGTTGCAGCTGCTGGCCGACGATCCGGAGCTGATGGAGAGCCTCGGCGAGGTTCCCGTCGCCGTGCTCGAGAAGGCGAAGACCTGCGGCGGCCACACCCTCTCGGGCGCGGTCGTCCGCCCCGAGCCGCTCCAGGAGCTGTACCCGGACATGACCCGGGAGGACTGGCGCAAGGAGGGCTTCGCCTTCGGCGAGGTGACCAAGGAGGCCGTCTACCTCACGCCGACGAGCAAGGCGAAGGTGCGGATCCCGACGCCGCCGAACTTCAAGAACCACGGCAACGAGGTGATCTCGGTCGCGGCGCTCGCCCGCTACCAGCAGCGGATCGCCGAGGAGCAGGGCGCCTACATCCTCACCGAGACCTCCGCGACCCAGCTGATCGTCGACGAGGGCCGCGTCGTCGGCGTCCGCTCCGGCGACAAGGGCCGCGGCAAGGACGGTCAGCCGCTCGGCAACTTCGAGCCGGGCACCGACATCAAGGCGAGATACGTGATCCTCGCCGAGGGCTGCTGGGGCTCGCTCACCGGCGCCGCGATCCGCGAGTTCGACCTCGACAGGGACCGCGAGCCGCAGGTGTGGGAGCTGGGCGTCAAGGAGGTCTGGAAGGTCCCGAGACCGCTCGACCGCCTGATCCACACGATGGGCCCGTGGCCGCTGAAGCTGTCGTCGAAGTACGGCCAGGTCGGCGGCACGTGGATCTACCCGATGAAGGACGAGAGAACCGGCGACGACCTCGTCTCGATCGGCTTCGTGATGGAGCTGGAGTACGCCGACGCGACGACGTCGGTCCACGACATGCTCCAGCTGTTCAAGCTGCACCCGCTGGTGAGAGGGATCCTCGAGGGCGGCGAGCGCGTCGCGTGGGGCGCGAAGGCGCTGCCGGGCGGCGGCTACTGGTCGATGCCGAAGCTGTCGATGCCGGGCGCGCTGCTGGTCGGCGACGCCGCCGGCATGGTCGACACGATGGCGCTGAAGGGCGTCCACCACTGCATCAACTCCGGCAAGATCGCCGGCGAGGTGATCTACGACGCGCTGAAGGCCGGCGAGGACTCGATCGAGATCTACGAGGAGAAGATCGAGAACTCGATCACCGGCAGAGAGCTGTACGAGGTCCGCAACGCCCGCCAGCCGCTCCAGCAGGGCATGATCAAGGCCGGTCCGGCGATCGGCATGTCGATCCTGTCGAAGGGCAAGCTGCCCCCGGGCCGTCTGAAGTGGCACAAGAACGACGAGAAGGGGATGTTCATCGGCAAGACCGCCGAGATCTACCCGAGACCGGACAACAGATACACGTTCGACAAGCTCTCGTCGGTCTTCATCACCGGCAACGCGACCCGCGACGACGCGCCCAACCACATCCGCGTGCGCAGAAACGTCCCGCGCGAGGTGGCGGAGACGTGGAAGTGGATGTGCCCCGCCGGCGTCTACGAGATCCCCGAGGACGCGCCGGAGAGCGGCAACGTCGACGTGATCGTCAACTACACCAACTGCGTGCAGTGCGGTGCGATCACGGCGAAGGGCGGTCGCCTCACGACCCCCGAGGGCGGCGACGGGCCGCTCTACACGATCACCTGAGCGAACCCTCCTGAGGGCCGTGCGCGCCGCCGGCGCGCGCGGCCCCCGTCGCTCCGGCCGTCGTCACCTGCGGTGGGGTGTGAACACGGTCACATCCACGCAACTTCTCTCGCCGGGCGTGGTTATAGCGGTCACCATGAGACGCGCAGGCACGATCACGCGCGTCCTCCCGGCCTTGCTGACCCTCGCGCTGGCCGCCGGCATCCCGGCGACCGCGGCGTCGGCGGCGACCGCCGGGACGACGGCGAAGAGAACCCGGGCGATCCCGCCGCCCCCATCCAAGAGCGGCTCCAAGCCGGCCTACTCGGCGCGGCTGCTCCAGTGCAGACGGTCGCCGCAGACGGCGAGCCGCACCGCGACGGTCAGCGCCGTCATGCGGCCGACCGCCGCGGGCAGAAGACTGTCGCTGCGCGTCGCCCTGTATCAGCGCCCGCTCGGCGGCGGCCGCTGGGCGCTGCGCGCCGACGTCCCCGGGCTGAGCGAGTGGACCAGCCCGAGCGATTCGTCGATCGGCAGCCGCGCCGCCGACGTCTACCGCTACCGCCAGGCGGTCGGGCGGCTCGCCGTCCCGTACGCGTACCGCTTCAGAGTGACCTTCCGCTGGAGCGACGCGAACGGCCGCCCGGTCGCGGAGGCCGTCGTCAACACGGCGACCTGCCGGGAGCCCGACCTGCGGCCCGACCTCGTGCTGACGAGAGCGGTCGCCGACCCCCTCCTGCCCGGCCAGACGAGCGCGCGCTACATCGTCACGGTCCGCAACGTCGGCCGCGCCGCCGCCACCGGCGTGCAGGTCGCGGCGACCTTCTCCTCGCCGACGCGCACCGTCCGCAAGCTGGCGCCGTCGGAGAGCGCCGACCTCGTCTTCTGGGGCCCGCCGTGCGGCGGCGCCGAGCCGGCGCCGAGCTTCCTCGCCGATCCCTCCAACCTGATCGACGAGGCGCGCGAGACCAACAACAGCCTCGTCGCGACCTGCCCGGCTACACTGGACGGACCATGAAGCCCGACATCCACCCCAACTACGTCGAGTCGCACGTCCGCTGCACGTGCGGCAACACGTTCACGACCCGCTCTGTGGAGCCGACGATCAACGTCGAGATCTGCTCGGCGTGCCACCCGTTCTACACCGGCAGACAGAAGCTCGTCGACACCGGTGGACGTGTGGAGCGCTTCCAGCGCCGCGCCGCGAAGCGCGCCGCCAAGGCCGGCGCCTGACGCATACCGTGCCGCTCGCCGCCGCCCGCTGAGCCGCGGCGAGCTCGCACCCGCTGCTGCCTTACACTCGACCCCATGATCGAGCAGCTCGTCGAGCAGATCGAGTCCCGGTTCGAGGAACTCGAGCAGCAGATGTCGGATCCCGAGGTGATCGGGGACCGTGAACGCTACGCCGAGACGGGCCGCCAGTACCGCGACCTCGAGGAGGCGGCGCGCCTCGCCGCCGAGTGGCGCCGCGCCGCCGACGACGCCGCCGGCGCGCGCGAGCTGCTGGAGGAGGACGGCGACGACCCCGAGCTGCGGGAGCTGCTGTCGAGAGCGAGAGAGCGGCTCGACGCGCTCGACGAGGAGATCCGCCTCGCGATGGTCGAGAAGGATCCCAACGACGACAAGAACGTGATCGTCGAGATCCGCCCCGGCGCCGGCGGCGACGAGGCCGGCCTGTTCGCCGGCGACCTCTACCGCATGTTCACCCGCTACGCCGAGCGGCGCGGCTTCAAGACCGAGCCGATGGCGGAGAGCGACGGCCAGTTCACCTTCGCGGTCAAGGGCGACGGCGCCTACTCGGTCTTCAAGTTCGAGGGCGGGACCCATCGCGTCCAGCGCGTCCCGGAGACCGAGTCGCAGGGCCGCATCCACACCTCGACCGCGACCGTCGCGGTGCTGCCGGAGGCCGAGGAGGTTGACGTCGCCGTCGACCCCAACGACCTTCAGATCGACGTCTACCGCTCGTCGGGGCCCGGCGGGCAGTCGGTCAACACGACCGACTCGGCGGTCCGCATCACGCACAGACCGTCGGGGATCGTCGTCTCGATGCAGGACGAGAAGTCGCAGCTGCAGAACCGCGAGAAGGCGATGCGGGTGCTGCGCGCGCGGCTCTACGAGGCGGCGCTCGCCGAGCAGCAGGCGGAGCTGTCGGCCAACCGCCTCGCGCAGGTCGGCAGCGGCGAGCGGGCCGAGAAGATCCGCACGTACAACTTCCCCCAGGGCCGTGTGACCGACCACCGCATCAAGCTGACGGTCCACAACCTCGACGCCGTGCTCGCCGGCGAGCTCGACGAGGTCTCCGACGCGCTGCAGGACGATGAGAAGCGGCGTCGACTCCAGCAGCAGGCAGAGGCCTGAGGCCGGCGCGGCCGCGCCGGCGGGCGACGCGACGGCGGCCTCGCCCGGGACCGGCTCGGCGCCCGATCCGGAGGGGTGGGCCTTCGCCGACGGTCCCTCGGTGCGGATGTCGCTCGCGATCGCGACCGCCGACCTGCGCGAGGCCGGCTGCGACAACCCGCGGCTCGACGCCGAGCTGCTGCTCGCCGACGCGCTGCGCGCGACGCGGACCTCGCTCCATCTGCACCCGGAGCGGATCCTCGCCGCCGACGAGAGCGCGCGCTTCGCGGCGGCGGTCGCCCGCCGCCGCGCCCGCGAGCCGGTCGCCTACATCCGCGGCACGCGCGGCTTCCGCCACATCGACCTGATCGTCGACCGGCGCGTGCTCGTGCCGCGGCCGGAGACCGAGCTGCTGGTCGAGGTCGCGCTGCGCCTGCCGCGCGGCGCGCGCGTCGCCGACGTCGGCACCGGCAGCGGCGCCGTCGCGCTCGCCCTCAAGCACGAGCGGCCCGACCTGCAGGTGGTGGCGACCGACGTCAGCGCCGACGCGCTCGCCGTCGCGCGGGCCAACGCGGAGGCGCTGCGGCTCGACGTCGCCTTCGTACAGGGCGACCTGCTCGACGCCGTCGCGGGGCCGCTCGACGCCGTCCTCTCCAACCCGCCGTACGTCCCCGACGGCGACCGCGACGGGCTGGAGCCCGAGGTTGCGGTCCACGAGCCCGCGCTGGCGCTGTTCGCCGGCGGCGACGGGCTCGACGTGCTGCGCCGCCTCGCCCGCGCCGCCGCGGCCCGGGCGCCGTTCGTCGCCTTCGAGCTGGGGCAGGGGCAGGCCGGCGCCGTCGCGGAGCTGCTGCGGGAGGCGGGGATGAGCACGGTCGCCGCCCATCGCGACCTCGCCGGGATCGAGCGGGTCGTCGTGGGGGAGCGGTGAGCGGCCGCGCGCTGACCGCGGCCGACGCCGACGCCTTCTCCGCCTGCCTCGCCGGCGGCGGCGTCGCCGTCTTCCCCACCGACACGGTCTACGGACTGGCCGCCCGCGCCGGCGACGAGGCGGCCGTCGCGCGCATCTACGCGCTGAAGGGCCGCGCGCCGGACAAGCCGGCCGCGACGATGTGGTTCGACCGCGACGTCGCGCTGGCCGCGCTCGAGGCCGAGTCGCCGCTCGGCCCGCGCCTTCGCGCCGCCTGCGAGGCGCTGCTGCCCGGCGGCGTCACGCTGCTGCTGCCGGACATCGCCGCCTCCGCGGGCGGCGTGCCGCGCTCGCCCGCGGGGCGAGAGCCGGATCCGCAGTCTCCGGCGCAAGCGCCGGCGCGCGGGGTGCGCGTGCCGCGGCTGGAGGGACCGTTGGCGGCGCTGGCGGTGGTGCCGCATGCCGTGACGCAGTCGAGCGCCAACCTCGCCGGCGGGCCCGACCCGCGCACCGTCGCCGAGATCCCCGCGGCGATCCGCGCCGGCGCCGACCTCGTGCTCGACGCCGGGCCGCTGCCCGGGACGCCGTCGACCGTCGTCGACCTGCGCCGCTACGAAGCCGACGGCAGCTGGGCGATCGTGCGCCGCGGCGCGGTGGCGGAGGCGGCGGTCGCGGCGGCGCTCGGCTGAGCGCCGCGCCGCGGCCGGGTGCGGCGAGTGCCGTTGGTACTCTCGTGCGGCCGCCATGAAGATCGCCATCGCCTCAGACCACGCCGGCTTCGCGCTGAAGTCGCATCTCGCCGCGGCGCTCGCCGCCGCCGGCCACGACGTCGCCGACCTCGGGACCGACGGCCCCGACTCGGTCGACTACCCGCAGTTCGCCGAGCCGGCCGCCGAGCTCGTCGGGAGGGGGGAGGTCGACCGCGGCGTGCTCGTCTGCGGCTCCGGCAACGGCGTCGCGATCGTCGCCAACAAGGTCCACGGCGTCCGCGCGGTCAACGCCCACGACGTGGAGGAGGCCGAGATGTGCCGGCGCCACAACGACGCCAACGTCGTCACCCTGTCGGGCGCGCGCCTGACGCCGGACGCGGCCGACGCGATCGTCGCCGCGTTCCTCGCCACCGACTTCGACGGCGGTCGCCACGCCCGCCGCGTCAACCAGATCACCGCGATGGAGACGCCCGCATGACCGACCTTCCCGCCGACTTCTTCAACAAGCCGCTCGCCGAGGTCGACCCGGAGATCGCGGACGCGCTCCAGCGCGAGCTGGAGCGCCAGCAGCGAACGCTGGAGATGATCGCCTCGGAGAACTTCGTCCCGCAGGCGGTCCTCGACTGTCAGGGCAGCGTGCTGACGAACAAGTACGCCGAGGGCTACCCCGGCCGCCGCTACTACGGCGGCTGCGAGTGGGTCGACGTCGCCGAGCAGCTGGCGATCGACCGCGCCAAGGAGCTGTTCGGCGCCGAGCACGCCAACGTCCAGGCGCACTCCGGCGCGCAGGCCAACACCGCCGTCTACCACGCCCTGCTGCAGCCGGGCGACACGATCATGGGCCTCGAGCTGGCCCACGGCGGCCATCTCTCGCACGGCATGAGAATCAACGTCTCCGGCCGCCTGTACGACATCGCCCCGTACCAGGTGCGGCGCGAGACGAGCCTGATCGACATGGACGACGTCGAGCGGATCGCCAAGGAGCGCAAGCCGAAGCTGCTGCTCGCCGGCTGGTCGGCCTACACGCGCCAGCTCGACTTCGCCCGCTTCCGCGAGATCGCCGACGCGGTCGGCGCCCTCCTGATGGTCGACATGGCGCACTTCGCCGGCCTCGTCGCGGCCGGCCTGCACCCGAACCCGGTGCCGTACGCCGACGTCGTCACGACGACGACGCACAAGACGATCGGCGGCGGCCGCGGCGGCCTGATCCTCTGCAGAGAGGAGCACGCCAGAAAGATCAACTCGGCGATCTTCCCCGGCCAGCAGGGCGGTCCGCTGGAGCACGTGATCGCCGGCAAGGCGGTCGCGTTCAAGATCGCGATGAGCGACGCCTTCAAGGAGCGCCAGCGGCGCACGATCGCCGGCGCGCAGGCGCTCGCGACGGAGCTGCTGGAGGGCGGCGCCGAGCACGGCGTCAGCGTGCTGACGGGCGGCACCGACGTCCATCTCGTGCTCGCCGACCTGCGCGAGTCCGAGCTCGACGGCCAGCAGGCGGAGGACCGCCTCCACGAGGTCGGCATCACCGTCAACCGCAACGCCGTCCCGTTCGACCCGCGTCCGCCGATGGTCTCCAGCGGCCTGCGGATCGGCTCGCCGGCGCTCGCCACGCGCGGCTTCCAGGTCGACGACTTCCACGAGGTCGGCAAGGTGATCGCCGCGACGCTGTCGCCGGCCTTCGAGACGCGCAAGGCCGAGCTCGCCGAGCGCGTGAGCGCGCTGGCCGACAAGCACCCGCTGTACGCGCACCTGGGCACGCCGACGCCCGCCTAGCGGCACGGCCCGGACCGCGGCAGGCGCCGCGGTCCACCGGCCCTGCCACACTCTGTCCCCGGCATGAACGAGCTCGACGCCGTCTTCGCCTTCCTCGTCGCCCTGGCCGTGGCAGCGATCACGACCCCGCTGGCGGCGAGGCTGGCCTTCCGGATCGGCGCCGTCGACGAGCCGCGGGAGCGCGGCCTCGCCGCGCGCGCGACGCCGCTGCTCGGCGGCCTGGCGATCCTCGCGGGGGTCCTCGTCGCGGCGGCGATCTGGCTGCCGCTCACCGACGAGACGCGCGGGATCCTGCTCGGCGCCGCGCTGATCGCGCTCGTCGGCGCGATCGACGACGTGATCGACCTGCCGCCGCAGTGGAAGCTGCTGGGGCAGGTCGCGGCGGCGGTGATCCCGGTCGCCGCCGGCGTGCGGGTCGAGAACATCACGCTGCCGTTCCTCGGCGCCGTCGACTTCGGCGAGCTCGGCGGCGTGCTGACGGTGATCGGCCTCGTCGGCTTGATGAACGTCGTCAACTTCTCCGACGGCGTCGACGGGCTCGCCGCCGGCGTCTGCGCGATCAGCGCCGTCGCCTTCTCGATCATCGCCTTCGACCTCGGGCGCGACGGCGCCGGCGTGCTCGCCGCGATCGTCGCCGGCGCCGCGCTCGGCTTCCTCTTCCACAACTTCCACCCGGCGTCGATCTTCATGGGCGACTGCGGCGCGCTGCTGCTCGGCTTCCTGCTCGGCTGCGTCGCCGTGCAGGGCACGCTCAAGACCAACGCGCTGATCGCGCTCGTCGGGCCGCTGGCGATCCTCGCCGTGCCCTTCCTCGACACGAGCTTCGTCGTCGCGCGACGGCTGAAGTACCGCCGCGCGCCGTGGTCGGCGGACGCGCAGCACTTCCACCACCGGCTGGCGCGGGTCGGCTTCAGCCAGCGTCGCACGGTGCTCTACCTGTACGCCTGGACGATCCTGCTCGCCGGGCTCGCGGTCGCGCTGCGCTTCATCCCGTACACGGACAACCACGGCAACTTCAACCTCGGCTGGACGCTGCTGCTCGGCGCCGTCGCGCTGTTCGTCGCCGGCGCCAGCGTCTACCTCGTGATGGTGCTGGAGATCCTCAAGCTGAAGCGGCTGCGGGCGTGGCAGATGCGCCGCGCCGACCCGACGACGACCGAGCACGAGATCGTCGCGCAGGTCGAGAGCGACCTCGAGACGGGCGAGTTCGCCGCCGTCGAGGAGGGCGGCTCCGGCCAGCGGCGGTCGGGGCAGCCCCCGGCGCCGGCCTCTCAGCGCGGCGCGCCGTAGACGGCCGACAGCCAGATCCGCAGCAGCGCGTCGACGAACGGCTGCTCCGGCACGCTGCCGGGCTGGACCAGCCGCTCGTAGGCGCTGCGCTCGGTCATCCACACGAGCGCGAAGGCGGTGGCGTGCGCGGGGACCGCGGGGTCGGCGTTCCCGTCTGCCTGCTCGCGCTCGATCCGCTCGCGCGTCGAGTCGACGAAGCGGCCGACGAGCGCGCGCCAGAAGACGGCGACCTCCTCGTCGTAGGCGGCCGCCTCGACGATCGCCCGCAGCAGCGCCGGATGGCGGTGGTAGATGCCGACGATCTTCGCGATCGCGTCCCTCAGCTCGGCGCGGCCGTCGCCGTCGCCGGCCCACCAGCGCTCGGCCTCGCCGAACAGCTCGTCGGCGACGCCCGCGGTCAGCCGCCTCAGCAGCTCGCGCTTGTCGCGGAAGTAGAAGTAGAAGGCGGTGCGGGAGATGCCGGCGCGCGTCGCGATCCGCTCGATCCCCAGCTCCGAGTAGGCGGCGCCCTCCTCCAGCAGCGCCTCGGTCGCCTCCAGCACGCTCGCCTCGACGGCCGCCCGCTTGGAGCTCTGCGCCTCGGTCCGTCGGCTCAGCGATGCCATCCGGGCCAGCCTATCGCCCGCGCAGACCCTCCGCCGCAGGCGCCGGCGGCCGTCGGCCGGGGGCCGCGGCGCCCGCGGCGACGGCGTCGATCTCAGACCCAAAACCGACTCGCGCGCGGGCCGGCCCGTCTATCGCGCGGGCGCGTGCGCGTGTAGAAACCGAGTGGCGACTGTCACTAAGTTGTTACAAGCCGGCACGAGTCGGTAAGCTCTTCATAAGCCCGCAGGCAAAGCGTCTTCCGCCAGGCCCGCGGAGACCCGCCCCGCCGGTGCGGGTCCTTTTCATGTCTTGGCGGTGACGCCCGCAATGTGTTCCCCCGACTTCCCCGAGCCGCAATCCGATGACGAACGACCGCCCGCCGACGCGGGGGGCCGTCGCCGGCTCGATCATGCTCGCCGCGACGCTGCTGTGCGCCGGCGTCGGGCTTGGGGTCGGAGCGCTCGTGGGCGCGACTGTGCCGCTCTTGATCGTCGGCTTGGGCGTAGGCTTCGCCGCCGGCATCGCGCTCGTGCGTGCGCACTTCGGTGACCTCTGACAACTGACTGATGATCTTCCTCCGTCAACTCGACGTCGTGCTGCTCTTGCTCGCGCTGCCGATCTTCCTCGCGGCCGACCAGCCGCCGCTCGGCTGGGCGGCGACGACGATCGCGTGGATCGGCCAGAAGGCGCTGCAGGCCGCGCTCGAGCGCAAGGCCGCCAACTCTGAGGACCCGAAGCACTTCTTCCGCTTCATGGCCGGCTCGCTGATCGGACGTTCGTGGCTGCTTGCCCTTACGATCTTCGCCGTCGGCATCGTCGATCGCGACGCCGGGCTCGCCGCAGCCGTGCTCGCCCTCGTCGTCTTCACCTGTTACCTCGCCATCTCACTCATCATGCGTGCCCCGCAGAACCACTCGGAGCGTCCCCTTTGAACCTGCGTCGTCACCCACGTCTCCTGCTCGCGTCGCTCACGACGCTGCTCACGCTCCTGCTGCTCTCGCCGGTCGCGGCGTTCGCGGCCGAGTCGGGCGCTGACGAGCCGGCGCTGAACCCGTCCGACGAGTTCGCGCTCCCGGACTGGATCTCGATCAACATCGGCGGGCTCGACCTGTCGATCAACAAGGCCGTCTTCTACATCTTCCTCGCGACGGCCCTGACCGTCGGCGTGATGATCTACGCGGCGCGCAAGATGGCCTCCCGCCCGACGGGCCGCCTGCAGACGGTCACCGAGATGGCGTTCGGCCTCATGCGCGACAACATCACGCGCGGCAACATGGACACGAGAATGGCGGCGAAGTGGTTCCCCTTCATCGCCACGCTGTTCCTCTTCATCTGGTTCTCGAACATGATCGGGTACCTGCCGCTGCCGACGAACACGTCGCACACGTTCGATCTCTTCGGCCTCGAGGTCCCGACCTTCGCGCTCTACGCGGCGACCGCCAACATCTCGGTCCCGCTCGTGCTCGCGATCGTCGTCTGGATCGCGTACCACGTCGAGGGCATCCGCAAGCACGGCTTCTTCGGCTACATCCGCAGCTGGGTGCCGGCCGGCGTCGAGGGCTTCATGGTCGGCCCGATCCTGGCGATCGAGGCGCTCTCGCACTTCGTCCGCCTCATCTCGCTCTCGCTGCGACTGTTCGCGAACATCCTCGCCGGCCACCTCCTCATCCTCTTCATGGCGGGCGGCCTCGTCGTCCTGCTCGGGATGGGCGTGTTCGGCTCCGTCGTCCTCGGCATCTCGACCGGGACGCTGGCCGTGATCTTCTTCCTCTTCGAGATCGGCCTGGTCGCGACGCTCCAGGCATTCATCTTCAGCACTCTTACCGCGATCTATCTCGGCGGCGCCGTCGCCGAGGAACACTAAGGAGAACCCGCAAGTGGACCTGATCCTGATCACCGCACAGGTCGCCGCCGAGACCGGCGAGACCGCCGGCCGCGCGATCGGCCTCGGCCTCGGCACCGGCCTCGCCGCGCTCGGTACGGGCATCGGCCTCGGCTTCATCTTCGGCAAGACGATCGAGGCTGTCTCGCGTCAGCCCGAGCTGAGAAACGACATCCAGTCGATCCAGTGGCTCGGCTTCGCGCTCACCGAGGCGACCGTCTTCTACGGGTTCATCGCCGGCCTGATCGCCTTCTTCGTCTAAGCCGATGTTCGCCGCAATCGACACCATCGCGGCGCCCCTCGTCCTGGCCGCGACCACTGAGGACGACGGGCTCAACCCGCTCGTCAAGGTCGTCCCCGGCCTGATGATCTGGACGCTGCTGGCGTTCCTCGTCGCCCTCCTGCTGCTGCGCAAGTACGCGTGGCCGCAGATCACGAGAATCCTCGACCAGCGCCAGCACCAGATCGAGGAGTCGATCGACGCGGCCGAGCGCACCCGGGCCGAAGCCGACGAGCTGCTCGCCGAGTACCGGCAGCGGCTCGCGGACGCCCGCGCTCAGGCCGACGAGATCGTCGCCAAGGCCGAACGTGCCGGCGAGGTCGCCGAGCGCGAGGGCCTCGAGGCGGCGAAGGTCAAGCGCGAGGAGCTGCTGGAGCAGACCCGCCGCGACATCGAGGGCGAGACCCGCCGCGCGATCCAGGAGATCCGCCGCGAGGTCGCCGACCTCACCGTCCAGGCGACCGAGAAGGTCACCAAGAAGACCCTGTCCGCCGACGACCAGAAGCGGCTCGTCGAGGAGGCGCTGTCCGAGCTGGACTTCAGCGCGCTCTCCGGCGAGAACCGGAGGAACTAGGTCCCGATGGAAGAGATCGCCCAGGTCTACTCGCGCGCGCTGTTCGAGGTTGCCAAGGAGCACGGCAAGCTCGACGTCGCGCGCGAGCAGCTCGGCCAGTTCGCCGACGCGTTGGAGCAGAACCGCGACCTCGCGGTCTTCTTCTTCTCGCCGTACTTCTCCACCGAGGAGAAGAAGGACGGCCTGCGCAGAACGGTGGAGGGCGCCGACCCGACCGTCCTCAACTTCCTCGAGACGCTGCTCGAACGTCACCGCATGCCGGCCGTCTACCGCATCCGTGCGGAGTTCGACCGGATGTGGGACGAGGAGAACAAGCTGCTGCCGGTCGAGGTCACGAGCGCGATCGACCTCGACGAGGCGACCGTCAAGAGCCTCGGCGACCGCATCGGCCAGCAGACCGGCCAGCGCGTCGAGCTGACGAGCAAGGTCGACCCCTCGATCCTCGGCGGGATCGTGCTGCGCGTCGGGAACCAGATCCTCGACGCCTCGATCAAGCACCGACTCGACCAACTTCGCAAGCACGTCGCGCAGGCATAGGCCTGTCATAGGAGCCAAGACCACCACCATGCAGATCAAGCCCGACGAGATCACCTCCATCCTCAAGAGCCGCATCGAGGGCCTCGACAGCGGCAGCGCCGACCTGACCGAGGTCGGCACCGTGCTGTCCGTCGCGGACGGCATCGCCCGCGTGCACGGGCTCGAGAACTGCATGTCGTTCGAGATGCTCGAGCTGCCGCACGACGTCACCGGCCTCGCCCTCAACCTCGAGTCCGACAACGTCGGCGTCGTGCTGTTCGGCGACTGGCAGAAGGTCGTCGAGGGCGACACCGTCAAGCGCACCGGCAGACTGCTCGAGATCCCGGTCGGCGAGGCCCTGCTCGGCCGCATCGTCGACCCGCTCGGCAACCCGCTCGACGGCAAGGGCGACATCGTCACGTCCGAGAGCCGCCCGGCCGAGTTCAAGGCGCCCGGCGTCGTCCAGCGCCAGCCGGTCACCGAGCCGATGCAGACCGGCCTGAAGGCCGTCGACGCGATGATCCCGATCGGCCGCGGCCAGCGCGAGCTGATCATCGGCGACCGCCAGACCGGCAAGACGGCGATCGCGATCGACACGATCATCAACAACAAGGACTCGGGCGTCGTCTCGGTCTACGTCGCGATCGGCCAGCGCCTCGCGACCGTCGTCGGCATCGCCGAGACGCTCGCGGAGAACGGCGCGCTCGACTCGACGATCATCGTCGCCGCGGCTGCCGACGAGGCCGCGCCGATCAAGTTCATGGCTCCGTACGCCGGCGCCGCGATGGCCGAGTACTTCCTCTACAAGGGCAGACACGCGCTGGCGGTCTACGACGACCTCACCAAGCACGCGTACGCCTATCGCCAGATGTCGCTCCTGCTCCGCCGCCCGCCGGGCCGCGAGGCGTACCCGGGCGACGTCTTCTACCTCCACTCCCGCCTGCTGGAGCGCTCGGTCAAGCTCAACGACGAGCTCGGCGGCGGCTCGATGACGGCGCTGCCGATCATCGAGACGCAGGGCGGCGACGTGTCGGCGTACATCCCGACCAACGTCATCTCGATCACCGACGGCCAGATCTTCCTCGAGCCGAAGCTGTTCTTCTCCGGCGTCCGCCCGGCGATCAACGTCGGCATCTCGGTCTCGCGCGTCGGCGGCAACGCCCAGATCAAGCCGATGAAGAAGGTCGCCGGCAAGATCAAGCTCGAGCTGTCGCAGTTCCGCGAGCTGGAGGCGTTCGCGCAGTTCGGCTCCGACCTCGACGCCGACACGCAGCGCACGCTCGCCCGCGGTCAGCGCCTCGTCAGAACGCTGAACCAGAACGAGCGCTCGCCGCTGTCGGTCGAGGACCAGGTCATCCAGATCTACGCCGCGACCAACGGCTACCTCGACCGCATCGCGCTCGAGAAGGTCGAGAAGTTCCTCGAGGGCCTGACCCGTCGCGCCCACGCCGAGGCGGGCGACCTGCGCAAGGCGATCGCCGGCGGCGACTGGTCCGACGACACCGAGCAGGCGGTCGACGCGCTCGTCAAGGCGTACGCCGAGGACTTCGGCTACGACCTCGACGAGGAGGGCCAGCCGCTCGAGGAGGGCGCCGCTCCGGCGGTCCGCTCCGCGGCCAGCGAAGAGCGCGAGCAGGAGGCGGCGGCCGTCTAGCGCCCCGCGCGACCAGGACGAGCAGCTCAGACCATGGCTCAGCGAGACGTCAAGAACCGCATCGCGTCGGTCAAGAACATCCAGAAGATCACGCGCGCGATGGAGATGGTCGCGGCGGCGCGCCTGCGGCGCGCCGAGACGCGGATCGCTGCGCTGCGCCCGTACGCCGGCGCGATCCGCCGCATGACCCGTCAGGCGGCGGAGGCGGCCGGCGACGTGCCGGCGCTGCCGATCCTGGCCGATCGCGATCAGGAGCAGCGCGTCGCGCTGCTCCTGGTGACGGCCGACCGCGGCCTCGCCGGCGCGTTCAACTCGCAGATCATCCGCGCCGGCACGCGCACCGGCGACGAGTACACCGCCGAGGGGCGGCAGGTCGTCTACTACGCGACCGGCCGCCGCGGCGTGTCGTCGCTGACCTTCCGCAACCGCACGCCCGAGCAGGGCTTCACGGGCTTCACCGAGCGCCCCTCGTACGCCAACGCGCGCGAGATCGCCAACGTGCTGACCGCCGCCTACATCGACGGCAAGGTCGACCGCGTCGAGATCCTCTACAACGGCTACATCTCGCCGATGTCGCAGGAGGTCCGCCGCGAGACGCTGCTGCCGCTGCAGAAGGCGACGATCCTCGACGAGCAGGGCGCCGAGGGCGAGCAGGAGGAGGTCGGCGGCGCCCAGGCGCTGGTCGACTACGAGCCCGAGCCGGAGGAGATCCTCGCCCGCCTCGTGCCGGACTACGTCGAGATCTCGATCTTCCGCGCCCTGCTGGAGTCGACGGCGTCGGAGCTTGGCGCGCGCATGACCGCGATGCGCAGCGCCTCCGACAACGCCGGCGAGATCATCGACGACCTCACGCTCGAGATGAACCGCGCACGTCAGGCGGAGATCACGCAGGAGATCATGGAAGTCGTCGCCGGCGCCGAGGCGCTGGGGTGACATCGGCCGAAGGCCGGCGCTCGCGACGGCCGTAGGACGAAACCCTTTTTATCTGGAGACCACGAAACCAATGTCAGCCACCGCAGAGACCCAGACCAAGAACCTGGGGCGGATCGAGGAGATCCAGGGCGTCGTCATCGAGGCCGTCTTCCCTGATCAGCTGCCCCACATCAACAACGCGCTCGAGATCGACATCGACGGCGGCGTCCTCGTCTGCGAGGTCCAGCAGCACCTCGGCGACGATCGCGTCCGCGCGGTGGCGATGGACTCGACCGACGGCCTCGCCCGCGGCGTCGAGGTCCGCGACACCGGCGGCCCGATCACCGTCCCGGTCGGCCGCGCGACGCTCGGCCGCATCTTCAACGTGCTCGGCGAGCCGATCGACCTCGCCGGCGACGTGCAGGCCGACGAGCATCGTCCGATCCACGCGCCGGCCCCGTCGGTCGAGGAGCTGACCCCGACGACCGAGATGTTCGAGACGGGCATCAAGGTCATCGACCTGCTCGCGCCGTACGCGAAGGGCGGCAAGGTCGGCCTCTTCGGCGGCGCCGGCGTCGGCAAGACCGTCCTGATCCAGGAGCTGATCGACAACCTCGCCCGCGAGCACGGCGGCCTCTCGGCCTTCTGCGGCGTCGGCGAGCGCTCGCGCGAGGGGAACGACCTCTGGCTCGAGATGAAGGAGTCGGGCACGATCGACAAGACGATGCTCGTCTTCGGCCAGATGAACGAGCCCCCGGGCGCCCGCATGCGCGTCGCGCTGTCGGGCCTGACGATGGCGGAGTACTTCCGCGACCAGGGCCAGGACGTGCTGCTGTTCATCGACAACATCTTCCGCTTCGTGCAGGCGGGCTCCGAGGTCTCCGCGCTTCTGGGCCGCATGCCGTCGCAGGTCGGCTACCAGCCGACGCTCGAGTCGGAGATGGGCCAGCTGCAGGAGCGGATCACCTCGACCCGCCAGGGCTCGGTCACCTCGGTGCAGGCCGTCTACGTCCCCGCCGACGACCTCACCGACCCGGCGCCGGCGTCGGTGTTCGCCCACCTCAACGCGACGACCGTGCTCTCGCGCTCGATCTCGGAGAAGGGCATCTACCCGGCCGTCGACCCGCTCGACTCGACCTCGACGATCCTCAAGCCGGACATCCTTGGCGAGGAGCACTACGAGGTCGCCAACCAGGTGAAGGAGATCCTCCAGCGCTACAAGGAGCTGCAGGACATCATCGCCATCCTTGGCATCGACGAGCTCTCCGACGAGGACAAGGTCATCGTCCAGCGCGCCCGCAAGGTCGAGCGCTTCCTCTCGCAGCCGTTCCACGTCGCGGAGCAGTTCACCGGCATCTCCGGCTCCTACGTGCCGATCGCCGAGACGATCCGCGGCTTCAAGGAGATCATCGAGGGCAAGCACGACGACCTGCCGGAGCGCGTCTTCCTGCTCAAGGGCACGATCGACGACGTCGTCGAGGCCGCGAAGAAGGGCTGAGGCGGCGCTCGTGGCCCGGACCAAGTTCCACGTCGAGGTCCTCACCCCTGAGGGGGAGGTCTTCAACGACGACGTCGAGATGATCGCGACGAAGACGGTCGGCGGCTCGATCGGCATCCTCGCGCATCACCAGCCGCTGCTGGCGATGCTCGACCCGGCCGAGCTGCGCCTGTACCGCTCCGAGAGCGAGACGGTGCGCTTCGCGCAGGGCGAGGGCTACCTCCAGGTCGCCGGCGACGGCAGCGTGCTGATCCTCGTCGAGGACGCGCACGACCCGACGACGCTCGACACGGCCGAGCTGGCCGAGCAGCTGCGGGCTGCCGAGGACGCCTTCGCGAAGGCCGACTCGCACTCCGAGGAGCAGCGCGTCGCCGCGCGCGACAAGCGCCGGCTGGAGGCGTTCCAGCGGATCGCCGAGGGCGGCTGAGCACGGCTCGCCGTCACACCCGCTTCACGTCGAAGGGCCCGCTCGCCGAGCGGGCCCTTCGCCGTTGCGGCGGCGTGGGGCGCAGGTGTCGCACGCCGGGCCGCGAGAGGGCCGATCGCCGCCCCCGCCGGCCGGCCGGTCCTGCCCGATCTCTATCCTTCTCCCGACCGTGGTCGACGAACGCGCGCTCGCCGAACGCCTCATCACGTACGACACGTCGCGCGCCGAGGAGCTGGCGGCCGCGGCGGCGTTCGTGCGCGGCTGGCTGGAGGCGCGCGAGATCGAGGTGCGTGAGCACACCCACAACGGCCTGCCCGTGATCGTCGCTGACGTCGGGCCGACCGACGCGCCGACGGTCGTCTTCCACGGCCACCTCGACGTGGTGCCCGGCCTCCAGGAGCAGTACGAGCCGCGGACCGAGGGGGACAGGCTGATCGGCCGCGGCGCCTACGACATGAAGGGCGGCCTCGCGGCGATGATGTGCGCGCTGAAGGACTGCGCCGCGCAGGACAGGGTGCGCGTCCGCTTCATCTGCGTGCCCGACGAGGAGGCCGAGGACGTCGACGCCCGCTCGACCGACGAGCTGGTCGCCTCCGGCATGAGCGCCGACTTCGCGATCACCGGGGAGCCGACCGACCTGCACATCGGCGTGCAGGCGAAGGGGGTGCTGGCGATGAGGATCGACGTCGCCGGCCGCTCGGCACACGGCTCGACCCCGTGGCTCGGCGACAGCGCGGTGCTGAAGGCGTTCGACGTCTTCCGCCGGATCGAGGCGCTGCCGTTCGCGCGCGAGTCCTCCGAGCTGTTCGACCGGCCGTCGATCAACCTCGGCCGGATCCAGGGCGGCGACGCCTTCAACAAGGTCCCCGACCGCTGCGAGATGGTCGTCGACGTGCGGTACCTGCCCGGGCAGGACCCCGGCGCGATCCTCGCCGACATCCGCGCGATCGACGACGTGACGGTGACGCGCACGCTCGTGCGGGCGCCGGCGTACGTCTCGCGCAGCCACCCGTACGTGCGGGCGCTGCGCGACGCGATCGCCCGCACGCTCGAGGACGAGGCGGTCAGCGTCGGCCGCGACGGCGCCTCCGACGCGATCTCGTTCCTGGAGGCGGGGATCCCGGCGGTCGAGTTCGGGCCGTCCGGCAGCGGTCACCACGGGCCCGACGAATGGGTGTCGATCGCCTCGCTGCAGCGCTACCGCCGCGCGCTCGGCGACTTCGTCCGCACGTTGCCCGAATGGCTGGAGCGCGACCGCGCGGGCGAGCCCGGCGGCGGACTGCACGCGATCGAGGGAGGACTGGCGTGAGCCACCACGTTCCGGGGCCGGACGACTACGAGTTCCCCTCGCGCGGACGCGCCGGGATGTGGATCCGCTACATCGTCGCGGCGGTCGTCGTGATCGTGCTGACGGCCGGCGCGACGGCGACCGCGGGCCTGCTGGAGGTGCAGAACTTCGTCGACGACCTGCGCGCCGGCGGCACGATCAGGGGCACCGAGAGAGCGATCACCCGCGCCGACGCGGGCGACCCGCGGACGATCCTGCTGATCGGCTCCGACCACCGCTTCGGCGACGACGGGAGAAACGCGCGCTCGGACACGATGATGCTCGTGCGGATCGACCCGGACGCGGAGGCGACGACGGTGCTCTCGATACCGCGCGATCTGAGAGTCTCGTTCAGAGACAGAGACGGCGGGTTCCATCCCGACACGAAGATCAACGAGACGTACACGCTCGGCGGCGAGGCGCTGACGGCAGAGGTCATCAGCGAGACGTTCGGGATCGACATCAACCACATCGCGAACGTCAACTTCAGAGGCTTCCGCGAGGCGATCGACGCGATCGGCTGCGTCTACGTCGACGTCGACCGCCGCTACTACCACTCGAACATCGGCGTCCCGATCGGCCAGCAGTACGCCGAGATCGACATCATGCCGGGCTATCAGATGATGTGCGGGGAGAGAGCGCTCGACTACGTCCGCTACCGGCACGAGGACAACGACCTCGTGCGCGGCGCGCGCCAGCAGGACTTCCTGCGCCAGATCCGCTCGCAGTACGACGCCCGCGACTTCATCGACGACCCGCACAAGCTGACGAAGGTGATCGGCAGACGGATGCAGACCGACAAGGGGCTGCAGTCGAAGGAGGCGCTGATCGACCTCGGCACGCTGATCGCGTTCTCGGCCAGCAAGCCGATCCAGCAGGTCGCGATCAGACCGCTCTACACCAGAGGCGTCAACGGCGCCTCCTACGTCGAGATGGCGCCGGGGGAGGTCGAGCGGGTGAGGCAGGAGTTCCTCAACCCGGCGGCCGCGCCGAAGGCGCCGAAGCCGAAGCGCAGAGGCGGCCGCCGCGGCGGCGGGCGCAGAAAGCAGCAGGCGCCGAGCGGCAACGACGGCCTCTTCGACATGGGCGAGACCGGCAAGCAGTACGCGCTCCAGCTCGGCTTCATCAGGATCCCGGTCTACTATCCGCGCTGGATCCCCAACCCCAACGGCTACATGACGCCCAACGGCGGTGCCGAGGGCGGCTACCCGCTCAGATACCGGATGAAGTCCGGCGACGGCCCGATGAAGGCCGCCTACCGCTTCGTCGTCAACGTCGGCGGCGACGCCTATCCCGGCAACTACATGGGCGTGCAGGGCCTCGCCTGGACCGATCCGCCGATCCTCAAGAACCCCTCCTCCGACAGCCGCACGATCAACGGCAAGAAGCTCGACCTCTACTACGACGGCACGAGACTGCGCCTCGTCGCCTGGAGGACCCCCAGAGCGGTCTATTGGATCTCCAACACGCTGGAGAAGCGGCTCACCAACGACCAGATGCTGAGAATCGCCGGTTCGCTGACACGCCTCGGCGGGCGCTAGTAGGGTTCGCCGCCGCATGAGCCAATCCCAGCGCGAACCGATCGCCGTGATCGGCACCGGCTACGTCGGACTCGTGACCGCTGCCGGCTTCGCCGAGCTCGGCAACGAGGTCTGGTGCGTCGACATCGACGCGTCCAAGATCGACCTCCTCAACCGAGGCGAGATCCCCATCTACGAGCCCGGCCTCGCCGAGTCGATCGCCGCCAACCGCGAACGACTCCACTTCTCGACCGAGCTCGGCCCGGCGCTCGAGCATGCGCGCCTGCTGTTCGTCGCCGTCGGGACCCCGCCGACCTACTCGGGCGACGCCGACCTCAGCGCCGTCCACGCCGTGGTCGACGCGATGCCGGCCTCCGACCGCCACGCGCTCGTGATGAAGTCGACGGTGCCGGTCGGCACCGGCGACTCGATCAAGCGCGCCTTCGCCACCCGCGGCAAGGACGGCTTCCGCTACGTCTCCTGCCCCGAGTTCCTCAAGGAGGGCTCGGCGCTGGCGGACTTCCGCCATCCCGATCGCGTCGTCGTCGGCGACGACGGCGACTGGGCCGGCCAGGCGGTCGTCGACCTCTACGCGCCGCTCGGCGCGCCGCTCGTGCGCACCGACATCCGCAGCGCCGAGATGGTCAAGCTCGCCTCCAACGCCTTCCTCGCGACGAAGATCTCGTTCATCAACGAGATCGCCAACGTCTGCGAGGAGACCGGCGCCGACGTCGAGGAGGTCGCGCGGGGGATGGGCCTCGACGCGCGCATCGGCGAGAAGTTCCTGCGCCCCGGCATCGGCTACGGCGGCTCGTGCTTCCCGAAGGACGTCAGCGCGCTGAAGCTGCTCGCCGGCAACTCGGGCTACCACTTCCAGCTGCTGAACGCGGTGATCGAGGTCAACGAGCTGCAGAAGCGGCGCGTGATCAGAAAGCTGCAGAAGCATCTCGGCACGCTCGTCGGCAAGCGCGTCGCGCTGCTCGGGCTCGCCTTCAAGGCCAACACCGACGACATGCGCGAGGCATCGTCGCTCGTGCTCGCGTCGCGCCTCCAGGGCGAGGGCGCGCTCGTCAGCGCCTACGACCCGCTCGCCGAGACGGAGGCGCGCAAGCTGATGACCGGCGTCGACTTCGCCGACTCGGCGCTCGGCGCGCTCGAGCAGGCCGACGCGGTCGTGCTCGTGACCGAATGGGCGGAGTTCAAGGAGCTCGACTGGAAGGCGGCCGCCGAGCGGATGGCCGGCACGGTCGTGATCGACGGCCGCAACCACCTCGACGCAGGCGAGCTGGCCGCCGCCGGCTTCACCTACGAGGGCGTGGGGCGCGGGACGTGACAGACGGCCGCGGAATGCCGACAGGGGACGCCAGATGCAGGCGCTGATCCTCGCCGGCGGCCAGGGCACCCGGCTGCGGCCGCTGACCGCGACGGTGCCGAAGCCGGTCGTGCCGCTGGTCGACCGGCCCTTCATCGCGTTCATGCTCGACTGGCTGCGCGGCCACGGCGTCGACGACGTCGTCATCTCCTGCGGCTTCCTCGCCTCGGGCGTGCGCAACGTGCTCGGCGACGGCAGCAGCTGGGGCGTCAGACTGCGCTACGTCGAGGAGCCGAGACCGCTCGGGACCGGCGGCGCGGTCAAGTTCGCCGAGCCGCTGCTCGACGAGCGGGTGCTGATCCTCAACGGCGACGTGCTGACCGACATCGACCTGACCGCGCAGCTCGCGCAGCACGAGCGCACCGGCGCGCGGCTGACGCTGGCGCTGATCGGCGTCGACGACCCGTCGGCCTACGGGCTCGTGAGACTCAACGACGACGACAGCGTCTGCGCCTTCCTCGAGAAGCCGAGCCCCGACCAGATCGACACCAACCTCGTCAACGCCGGCGCCTACGTGCTCGAGCGCGAGGTGCTCGACGCGATCCCGCCGGGACGCAACGTCTCGATCGAGCGCGAGGTCTTCCCGACCCTCGTCGACAACGGCCTCTACGGCTGCTCCGCAGATGCCTACTGGCTCGACATCGGCACGCCCGAGCGCTACCTCCAGGCGACCCACGACATCCTCGACGGCGCCGTGCGCACGTCGGTGCCCGACGGCTACGACGGTCGCAACGTCGCGCTCGCCGCCGACGCCGAGGTGCGCGGCCGGGTCGTCGGACCGGCGCATGTCGGCAGCGGCGTGCGCGTCGCCCAGGGCGCGCTCGTCAGCGGCCGCACGGTGCTCGGCCGCAACGTCGAGATCGGCCCCGGCGCCCACGTCGACGGAGCGGTCGTGCTCGACGGCGCCGTCGTCGGCCCGCACGCGACCGTGACGAACGCGATCGTCGGCCCCGGCGTGCAGCTCGGCGCCCGCTGCCGCGTCGGCGAGGGCGTCGTGCTCGGCGAGGGCGTCGTGCTCGGCGACGAGAACCACCTCGACGCGGGCGCGCGCGTCTTCCCGAACGTCTCCCTTCCCGATGGAGCGATCAAGTTTTGAGCGACCTCACCCGTGAAGCGATCGAAGCGGTCGACCTCTCCAAGCAGGTCGACGACATCCTTGGCACCCCCGACCACCTGCGCGACGCGCTGTGGCGCGTCGAGTCGGCGAGCCTGACGCCGCACGACGCCCCGGGCGGCTTCATCGTCGCCGGCATGGGCGGGTCGGCGATCGGCGGCGCCCTGGCGGCGAGCGTGCTCGGCGACCGCGCGTCGCGGCCGATCGCCGTGGCGCGCGACTACGGCCTGCCGGCCTGGACGACGCACGAGGCGACCGTCCTCTGCGCGAGCTACTCCGGCAACACGGAGGAGACGCTCGCCGCCTACGAGGCGGCCGGCGTGATCGGCGCCCAGCGGATCGTCGCGACGACCGGCGGCAAGCTCGCCGCGGCCGCGCGTGCGGACGGCGTGCCGGTGATCCCGCTGCCGGGGATGTTCCAGCCGCGCGTCGCCGTCGGCTACATGCTCGTCGTCGCGCTCGAGGTCGCCGCGCTGTGCGGCGCCGCCGAGTCGCTGCACTCCGAGATCGACGTCGCCGCCGCTCACACCGAGGCGCTCGTCGCCGAGTGGGGGCCTGACAGCGCCGAGGACAGCCTGGCGAAGCAGATCGCGCGCGGCATCCACGGGACGATCCCGCAGATCGCCGGCGCCGGCCTGACCACGCCGATCGCCTACCGCTGGAAGACGCAGCTCAACGAGAACGCGAAGGTCCCGGCCTTCGCCGCCGAGCTGCCGGAGCTCAACCACAACGAGCTCGTCGGCTGGCAGGGCGCCGCCGACCTCGCCCGCTTCAGCGCCGTCTTCCTCGACGACTCCGACCTGCACCCGCGCGTGCGGCAGCGGATCGAGCTGACGCGCGGGCTGATCAGCGCGACCGCTGCCAGCTCCTTCCGCGTCGAGGGCCGTGGCGAGACGCGCACCGAGCGCCTCGTCTCGCTCGTCCTGCTCGGCGATCTCGTCTCGCTGTACGCCGCGGTCCTGCGCGGCATCGACCCGACCCCGGTCGACGCGATCGAGCGCTTCAAGACGGTGCTGGCCGGCGGCTGACGCTGGGCGTTCCGCGCCGCGGGCGGTCCGCGGACCGCCCGCGCGGAACCTTGACACGTCTCTGGTAAGGTTGGCCGCGCCGATGGCGACGGACGCGCTCACGATCCACGAGTCCGCGGAGACGACCGGCTGGTCGCCCCGCATGCTGCGCTACATCGAGCGCAGCGGCCTCGTCGTGCCCGCGCGCTCGGCGTCCGGCTACCGCCTCTACGGCGCTGCCGAGCTGCAGCGCCTGCGCACCCTGCGCGAGCTGCTCGAGCGGTTCGAGCTCGGGCTCTCCGACGTCGCGTTCGCGCAACGGCTCGGCGAGGACGCCGAGCTGCGCGGCGCGGTCGAGGAATGGCTCGAAGCCGAGCCGGCCCGGCCCGAGCACGTCGCCGCCGGCGACTGGCTCGGCTGGGAGCAGGACAAGCACCAGAAGCTTCTCGCGGCCGCCGCCACGCCGCCTGCCAACGTCTGAGGAAACGACCGGAGGAATCCACGGGATGACCGCCACATCGACCACGCCGGACTTCAAGGTCGCCGACCTCTCCCTGGCCGCCTTCGGGCGCAAGGAGATCGAGCTGGCCGAGCACGAGATGCCCGGCCTGATGGCGATCCGCAAGGAGTACGCCGCCGCCCAGCCGCTGAAGGGCGCGCGCATCATGGGCTCCCTGCACATGACGATCCAGACGGCCGTGCTGATCGAGACGCTGACCGCGCTCGGCGCCGAGGTCCGCTGGGTCTCCTGCAACATCTTCTCGACGCAGGACCACGCCGCCGCGGCCGTCGCCGTCGGCCCGAACGGAACGCCTGAAGATCCGCAGGGCATCCCGGTCTTCGCCTGGAAGGGCGAGACGCTCGAGGAGTACTGGTGGTGCACCGAGCAGGCGCTCACCTGGCCGGGCCACGGCGGCCCGAACATGATCCTCGACGACGGCGGCGACGCGACGATGCTCGTCCACAAGGGCACCGAGTACGAGGCCGCCGGCGCGGTCCCGAACCCGGCCGACGCCGAGTCCGAGGAGTTCAGGGTCTTCCTCACGCTGCTGCAGAAGTCGCTCGCCGAGGATCCGCAGAAGTGGACGAAGATCGGCCAGGGCATCAAGGGCGTCACCGAGGAGACGACGACCGGCGTCCACCGCCTCTACGAGATGACCGAGCAGGGCACGCTCCTGTTCCCGGCGATCAACGTCAACGACTCGGTCACGAAGTCGAAGTTCGACAACCTCTACGGCTGCCGCCACTCGCTGATCGACGGCATCAACCGCGCGACCGACGTGATGATCGGCGGCAAGGTCGCCGTCGTCTGCGGCTTCGGCGACGTCGGCAAGGGCTGCGCCGAGTCGCTGCGCGGCCAGGGCGCCCGCGTCATCGTCACCGAGATCGACCCGATCTGCGCGCTCCAGGCGGCGATGCAGGGCTACGAGGTGAAGACGCTCGAGGACGTCATCGGCGTCGGCGACATCTTCATCACGACGACGGGCAACAAGGACATCATCACCGTCGACCACATGGCGCAGATGAAGCACCAGGCGATCGTCGGCAACATCGGCCACTTCGACAACGAGATCGACATCGCCGGCCTGACGAAGTTCCCGGGCATCGTGCGCGAGACGATCAAGCCGCAGGTCGACGAGTGGCGCTTCCCGGACGGCCACACGATCATCATGCTCTCCGAGGGCCGCCTGCTGAACCTCGGCAACGCGACCGGCCACCCCTCGTTCGTGATGTCGAACTCCTTCACGAACCAGACGATCGCGCAGATCGAGCTGTTCACGAAGCCGGGCGAGTACGAGAAGAAGGTCTACGTGCTGCCCAAGCACCTCGACGAGAAGGTCGCCCGTCTCCACCTCGACGCGCTCGGCGTCAAGCTGACGAAGCTCAGCGAGGAGCAGGCCGCCTACATCGGCGTCCCGGTCGACGGCCCCTACAAGCCGGACCACTATCGCTACTAGAGACCCGCAGAACGCGAGTTCCCCGGGCGCCCCGGACTCGGGGCGCCGTCGTGGAACTCGCAATGCGAAGCACGACCCGCAGCACGCGAGTTCCCCGGGCGCCCCGGACTCGGGGCGCCGTCGTGGAACTCGCAATGCCGAGCTCGCTCGGCACGACGTCGCCGACCTCGGCCTGGCCGAGGTCGGCGCGGCGCGGATCGCGTGGGCCGACGCCGAGATGCCGGTCCTGCGCTCGATCCGCGAGCGCTTCGCCGTCGAGCGCCCGCTCGACGGCGTCCGCGTCGGCGTCTGCCTCCACGTCACGACCGAGACGGCCAACCTCGTCCGCACGCTGATCGCGGGCGGGGCGCAGGTGGCGCTCTGCGCCGCCAACCCGCTCGACACGCAGGACGACGTCGCCGCCGCGCTGGTCGACCGCCACGGCGCCGAGGTCCACGCCATCCACGGCGAGGACATGGCGACCTACTACGACCACATCGAGGCGGTGCTCGCCACCCGCCCGCAGCTGACGATGGACGACGGCGCCGACCTCGTCTCGCGCGTCCACAGCCATCGCACCGAGCTGCTCGGCGAGATCGTCGGGGGGACCGAGGAGACGACCTCGGGCGTCGTGCGGCTGCGCGCGCTGGAGGCGCAGGGGAAGCTCGGGTTCCCGATCGTCGCCGTCAACGAGGCGCAGACCAAGCACCTCTTCGACAACCGCTACGGCACCGGACAGTCGGTCCTCGACGGCATCCTGCGCGCGACCAACATGCTGCTCGCCGGCCGCGTCGTCGCCGTCTTCGGCTACGGCTGGTGCGGCCAGGGGATCGCGCTGCGGGCGAAGGGCGCCGGCGCCCACGTCGTCGTCTGCGAGGTCGACCCGGTGCGCGCGCTGGAGGCGAAGCTCGACGGCTTCGAGGTGACGCGCGGCGCGCTCGCGGCGGCGAGAGCCGACGTGCTGATCGCGGCGACCGGCGGCCGCGACGTGATCGGCGCCGAGCACTACGACGCGCTGAGAGACGGCGCGGTGCTCTGCAACGCCGGCCACTTCGACGTCGAGCTCGACCTGCCGTCGCTGTACGAGCGCGCCGCCGAGCGCCGCGAGGTGCGGCCGCACGTCGAGCAGTTCGTCTTCGCCGACGGCCGGCGCGTCCACCTGCTGGCGAGAGGCCGCGTCGTCAACCTCGCCGCGGCGGAGGGCAACCCCGCGGCCGTGATGGACCTGTCGTTCGCCAACCAGGCGCTGGCGGCCGAGCACCTGGTCCGCTCCGCGGGCGCGCTCGAACCGCGCGTCCACGACGTCCCGCGCGCGCTCGACGCCGAGATCGCGCGGCTCAAGCTGGCCTCCCTCGGCGTCGAGATCGACACGCTCACCGACGCCCAGCGCGACTACCTCACCAGCTGGGAGATCGGCACGTAGACGCACGCCGGCGGCGGGTCGTCCACAATCCGCTGCGTGCGCATCTCCGCGAAGACCGACTACGCCGTGCGAGCGGCCGTCGAGCTGGCCGCCCACGGCGACGAGCACCCGCTCAAGAGCGAGCGCATCGCGCAGGCGCAGGGGATACCGCTGCGCTTCCTCGAGAACATCCTCGTGCAGCTCCGCCAGGGCGGGATCGTCGTCTCCCGCCGCGGGGCCGAGGGCGGCTACCGGCTCGCGGAGCCAGCCGACTCGATCACCGTCGCCGACGTGATCCGCGCGATCGACGGCCCGCTCGCCGCCGTCGCGGGCGAGCGCCCCGAGAAGCTCGGGTTCGAGGGGACTGCCGAGCCGCTGCGCGACGTGTGGGTGGCGGTGCGCGCGAGCCTCCGCGACGTGCTCGAGCACGTGACGCTCGCCGACCTCGCCTCCGGCGAGCTGCCGGACGCGGTGAGAGCGCGTACGGCCGATCCGGACGCCTGGCTCACCCGATAGTGGATCGGGCGCGCGTGGCGCTCGCCCGCGCGGACGCGCTAGGGTCCGCCCCGATGAAAGCCATGGTCCTCGCCGCGGGTCTCGGTACGCGCCTCCGCCCGCTCACGTACGAGATCCCCAAGCCGATGGTCCCGGTCCTCGACCGGCCCGTGATGGCGCACATCGTCGATCTGCTCGAACGCCACGGCTACGAGGAGATCGTCGCGAACCTCCACTACTTCCCGGACACGATCCGCCGCTACTTCGGCGATCGGATCGTCTACCGCGAGGAGCCGGAGCTGCTCGGCACGGCCGGCGGCGTCCGCAACTGCGCCGACTTCTTCGGCGACGAGACCTTCCTGATCATCTCGGGCGACGCGCTCACCGACATCGACCTGTCGCGCTTCGTCCAGCGCCACCGCGAGGCCGGCGGCGTCGCGACGCTCGCCGTCAAGCGGGTCGCCGACACGCGCGAGTTCGGCGTCGTGCTGCACGACGACAAGGGCCGCATCACCGGCTTCCAGGAGAAGCCCGAGCCCTCCGAGGCGCTGTCGGACCTCGGCAACTGCGGCATCTACCTGTTCGAGCCGCAGATCTTCGACTACTTCCCCGACCAGCCGTTCGTCGACTGGGCCAACGACGTCTTCCCGGCGCTGCTCGCCCAGGACGTGCCGTTCCACATCCACGAGATCGACGAGTACTGGAACGACGTCGGCTCGCTGACGGAGCTGAAGGAGGGGACCTTCGACGCGCTGCGCGGCCAGCTGCAGCTCGAGGTCGAGGGCGACGTCGTCGCCGAGGACGTGATCGCGGGCGAGGGCACGACGCTCGACGGCGCGACGCTGATCGAGCCGCCGGTCTGGATCGGCCGCGACGTGCGGATCGGCAGAGACGTACGGCTCCAGGGCCCGCTCGTGATCGGCGACGGCGCCGCGATCGCCGACGGCGCCGCGCTGAAGGACGCGATCGTGCTGCCCGGCACCGAGGTCGCCGCCGGCGGCATCCTGATCGGCGCGATCGCCGGCAACACCGGCATCGTCGAGCGGCTGCGCCCGCGGCGCTGAGCCGGGCGCCCGCGACGCTGAGCGGAGGCGGCCGCGGCGCCGAGAGCGGGGGCGGCCGCGCCGGCGCGGCCGCCGCCTACGCGGCGGGTCCCTCGCCCGGCCGGGCCGGGGCCGGCTGACCCTTCGGCACCTCGATCACGCCCGGATGGGGTCCGGGCGCCGCCTGGACCTTCGCCGCGCGCTCCTCGGGCGTGCCGTAGCGCTCCTCGCGCTGGTCGCGCTTCTCCGATTCGTCGAGCATCCGCATGAACAGGTACGCGATGGCGATGCCCATCACGAGCGCCTGCTCGATCGCCATGATCGCGCCGGCCATCGCCTGGTCGGAGAGCGGCGAGAGGCCCCAGTACTCCGGCTGCTCCTTGTAGTAGTCGTAGACCGCAACGGGCGCGAAGGTCATCGCGATCCCGAGCAGGCCGACGGTGGCCTTCGTGCTGGCCATGTAGACGATCGGCGTCATCCCCTCGCGGCGCAGGCGGGTCGAGACCGGCGAGAGCAGATGCCACCAGTAGAGGAAGCCGGCCGTGCCGAAGGTGAGGTGCTCGGCGAGGTGGACGGTGCTGTTCTCGGCGGCGGCGTCGTACAGCGCCGGGACGTGCCAGAACCACATCGCGAGGGTGTAGAAGAGGATCGCGAACAGCGGCGAGGCGATGAAGCCGACGCGCCGCTCGACCCAGTGGATGCGGCGGGTCGCCGGGCGCAGCAGCACCTTGGTGAAGCCAAGGATGATCAGCACCGGCGCGATGTCGAGCAGCAGCACGTGCTGGACCATGTGCATCGAGATGATCTGCTCGCCAAGGATGTCGATCGGCGAGACCAGCGCCGCGAACAGCGCCGTGACCCCGAGCAGGAACGAAGCCAGCCGCCAGCGGCTGGGCGGATGGGGCTCGGATCCGACGCGGCAGTCGCGCCAGCGCCACACGTAGACGCCGACGTAGACGGCCAGGCCGATGAGGATCCCCGGCGCGAAGTTCCACGATGCATCAGGAGACATGCGAGCCGATTGTGGCAGTCGCGGGGTGGCGAGGCCGCGACGGTGTCGGCGAGGCTGCCGCGATGGCACGCCGCGACTCCGCTTTGGGCGGCGCAGAGCTGCTGCGCCGCGTCGCCGCCGAGCTGCTGGCGGCGCTGGTGCCGCCGGCCTGCCTCGCCTGCCGCGCCCCGCTGCGCGACGCGGGCGCGCGGCTCTGCGCCGGCTGCCGCCGGGCGCTGCCGTGGCTGACCGGCCCGCGCTGCGAGCGCTGCGGCCTGCCGTCGCCGTGCGGCGCGACCTGCCCGGCCGCCGGCGCCGCCTTCGAGCGGTCGTGGGCGCCGCTGGCGCACGACGGACCGGCGCGGGCGCTCGTCGCGGCGCTGAAGTTCCGCGGCGCGCTGCCGGTCGCCGACCTGATGGCGGCGCAGATCGCCGCCGGCGCTCCGGCCGCCCTGCTCGACGGAGCCGTGCTCGTGCCCGTCCCGTCGCACCCGGCCCGGCGTCGCGCCCGCGGCTTCGACCAGGCTGAGCTGATCGCGGCCGCGCTCGCCCGTCGCCGCGGGCTGCCGCTCGCCGCCTGCCTGCGGCGGGGCGGCGCCGCCACGCGGCAGCTCGGCGCCTCGCGCGACGCGCGGCTGGCGCGCGGCCGGCTCGCGCTCGCCGCCGCCGGCCGGGCGCCGGCCCGCGCGCTGCTGGTCGACGACGTCCACACGACCGGCGCGACGCTCGACGCCTGCGCGCGAGCGCTGCGCGCGGCCGGCGCCGAGCGGGTCGCGGCGGTCGCCTACGCGCGTGCGCTGCCATGACGTCGACGTGCCAGCGGCCGGCGCCGTCCGGAGGCTCCGGACATTTCGTCCAGCCCTTTTTCCGATCCCGCCTCCGCGGGGACTACTATCGAGGTACACCACGTGCCCACCCAGAGAAGGGGGAGCCCATGCGCATCGAGGTCAAGGGACGCAACACGTCCGTCACCCAGGCCCAGCGGGAGCAGATCGAACGTCGCTTCCGCAAGATCGCGCGGCAGGTGTCGGAGCTGGCGCAGCTCGAGGTCGAGCTGATCGAGGAGAGCAACCCCTCGATCGCCGAGGCGCAGATCGCCGAGGCGACGCTCAAGCTCAAAGGCGTGACGTTGCGAGCAAGGGCCTCGGCCGCGGACATGGGGCACGCGATCAACCTCTGCGAGGACCAGCTCGCGGTCCAGGTCAAACGCCACCGGGACAAGCGCCGCAAGCGGCGCGAGACGCGCGCGGCGCAGCAGGCGGCCGCATGGGGTGCGCAGGCGCAGACGTAGCGCCGCGCCGGAAGATATTTAATCGCCCTTTAGCAACCGCTCCGCAGGCCCGGAAACCGCCTGCGGAGCGGGGTTTGCGGGCATCAGTCTGAACCATCACACGAGGGTTGCATTCGGCCCCTTTGCCGATGCTACGCTAGCCCCATGTCGTTGATCGATCGGGCGCTTCGCCTTGGCGAAGGAAAGAAGTTCAAGGGGTACGAGCAGCGCGTTGCGAAGATCAACGCGCTCGAGCCCGAGTACGAGGCGATGTCGGACGAGGAGCTGCGCGAGGCCGCCGACGAGCTGCGCGAACGCGCCCGCGGCGAGAACGCCGAGCCGCTCGACGACCTGCTCTACGACTGCTTCGCGCTCGTGCGCGAGGCCGGCCGGCGCACGATGGGCATGCGCCACTTCGACGTGCAGATGATCGGCGGCATGGTCCTCCACGACGGCAACATCGCGGAGATGCGCACCGGCGAGGGCAAGACGCTGACCGGCACCCTGCCCGCGATCCTCAACTCGCTCGCCGGCAAGGGCGTCCACATCGTCACGGTCAACGACTACCTCGCCCGCCGCGACTGCGAGTGGATGTCGCCGATCTACGACCTGCTCGGCGTCAGCTACGGCGTCCTGCAGAACATGCAGCCGGCGGAGGAGAAGCGCGCCGCCTACGCGGCCGACATCACCTACGGCACGAACTCCGAGTTCGGCTTCGACTACCTGCGCGACAACATGGCCGGCTCGCTGGAGGACAAGGTCCAGCACGGCGGCCGCGACCTCGGTGAGATCCGCAGCGCCAAGGACCGGCTCGACCGCCGCTCGGCCGCCCACACCTTCGCGATCGTCGACGAGGTCGACAACATCCTGATCGACGAGGCGCGCACGCCGCTGATCATCTCCGGCGCACCGGAGGAGGCCGGCGAGCTGTACGCGAGATTCGCGCGCCTCGCGCCGATGCTGACCCCGGGCAGAAGACCGGAGGGGATGGACCCGCGGCAGAAGAAGGAGTTCGTCGCGGACTACGACTACGAGTTCGACGAGAAGCACAGAACCGTCTCGATCACCGAGCGCGGCGTCGAGAAGGCCGAGCGCTTCCTCGGCATAGACCATCTCTACCGCGCCGAGAACGGGCATCTCGTCAACCACCTGATCCAGTCGCTGCGCGCCCAGGCGCTCTACAGACGCGACGTCGACTACGCCGTCATCGACGGCGAGGTCGTGATCATCGACGAGTTCACCGGACGCATCCTCGAAGGCCGCCGCTGGTCGGAGGGCCTCCACCAGGCCGTCGAGGCCAAGGAGGGCGTCGCCGTCACCGAAGAGAACCAGACGATGGCGACGATCACCTACCAGAACTACTTCCGCCTCTACGACAAGCTGTCCGGCATGACCGGCACCGCCATCACCGAGGCGACCGAGTTCATGAAGATCTACAGACTCGGCGTCGTCCAGGTCCCGACCAACCGGCCGATGATCCGGATAGACCAGAACGACCAGGTCTTCAAGACGAAGGAAGGCAAGTGGACGGCGGTCGTCGACGAGATCGTCGCGCGGCACGAGAAGGGCCAGCCGGTGCTCGTCGGCACGATCTCGGTCGAGGTCTCCGAGCTGCTCGGCGAGCGGCTGAGACGCCACGGCGTCCCGCACACCGTCCTCAACGCCAAGCCCGAGCACGCCGAGCGCGAGGGCGAGACGGTCGCCGAGGCCGGCCGCCCCGGCGCCGTCACGATCGCGACGAACATGGCCGGCCGCGGCGTCGACATCAAGCTCGGCGGCAACGCCGAGCACCTCGTCCGCAAGGAGCTCGCGAAGCTCGGCCTCAGACCCGGCGATCCCGACTACGAGGAGCACGAGGCGAAGCTGCTCCCGCAGTTCGAGGAGAGAGTCGCCGCCGACCGCGCGAAGGTCGAGGAGGCCGGAGGCCTCTGCATCATCGGCACCGAGCGCCACGAGTCGCGCCGCATCGACAACCAGCTGCGGGGCCGCGCCGGCCGTCAGGGCGACCCGGGCGAGACGCGCTTCTACCTCTCCGCCGAGGACGACCTCGTGCGCCTCTTCGCCGGCGAGCGGATCTACAAGATCCTCGACCGCTTCGGCACGACCGACGACGAGGGCAAGGAGGAGCCGATCGAGGCCGGCCTGCTCTCGAAGCAGATCGAGAAGGCGCAGAAGAAGGTCGAGGAGCAGAACTTCCTGATTCGCAAGCGCGTGCTCGAGTACGACGACGTCATGAACGAGCAGCGGCGGATCGTCTACGCCTACCGCGACGAGGTGCTCGAGGGCCGCGACATGGGCGACGAGGCCCGCGAGCAGATCGGCGACATGCTCGCTCGCATGGTCGAGGAGTCGACGCCCGGCGACTACATCGAGGACTGGGACGTCGACGGCCTGTTCGCCCGCGTCGGCGAGATATTCCCGCTCAGCATCGGCCAGGACGAGGTCGACCCCGACTCGATCGAGCGCGAGGAGCTGATCCGCCTCTTCGCCGACGAGGCGATGAGACGGTACGACGAGCGCGAGGAGGAGCTCGGCGACGAGCTGATGCGCATGCTCGAGCGCTACCTGCTGCTGCAGATCATCGATCAGCGCTGGCAGGAGCACCTCTACGACATGGACTACCTGCGCGAGGGCATCCACCTGCGCGGGTTCGCCCAGATCGAGCCGATCGTCGCGTACAAGAACGAGGGCTACAGACTGTTCCAGGACCTGATGAACACGATCTGGTCCGACTTCGCGCGGATGATCTTCAACGTCCAGGTCCAGGTCGAGACCGGCGAGGAGCAGCAGCAGGCCGCGCCGGCTCCGCCGCAGGTGCCGACGACGACGAGCAACAGCTCGTGGACGAGCGGCGGCTTCACCTACTCGGGCTCTGCCAGCAGCACGATGGCTCCGTACGCCGCGATGGCGACCGACCCGGACGCGGCCGCGCTCGGCGCGCACGAGCAGCCCGCCCCGGAGGAGCCGGACGCCGGCCCGAGAGTCGAGCAGCGCAGGGTCGACGCCGTCGACCAGATCGGCCGCAACGACCCCTGCTGGTGCGGGAGCGGCAAGAAGTACAAGAAGTGCCACGGCAGCTGAGCGCGCCGCTCGTCTGAGCGCCGGCGCGCCAGCTGTGGTCGCTTCGCCGACCTCGGCCTACCCTTCGGCGTGACCTTTCCGTCGCCGCCGCCTCTTCCCATGCGAGGCGGCGCCGACGGCGTCGCGCCACAGACGGAGACGAGGAGGACGGATGAACGGCCGAACGACACGGATCGCCCAGGTCGCGATGGTGGTGGTCGCGCTGCTGCTCGGCACCGCGACCGCGACGGCGCTGGCGCGCCATGGCGCCGACGACGGACCGGGCGGCACGACCGGGACGACGCAGACCGGCACGACCGGCACGACGACGACGCCCGCGCAGGCGCCCGCGAGACGGATCCGCGTCGTCGGGATCGTCACCGCACGCGACGAGGCGGCGAGAAGCTTCACGCTCGAGGCGAAGAACCGCAAGCCGGTCGCGAAGACGGCGAAGCAGCGCCGCAAGGTGGCCAAGCACGGGCGCAAGCACCGCGCGACGCGCACCTACACCGTGCTCGCCGGCGAGCTGGCGATCCCCGCCGTCGGTCGACAGGTGCTCGTGAAGGGCACGGTCGAGGGCACGACGATCACCGCGACGCGCGTCAAGGTGCTGCGCGGCGACGACAACCCGCATCGCCGCGGACCGGTCGGCGACCGTGACGGCGACGACGGCGGCCGCGGGCCGCACGGCGGCGATCGCGGCCGCGGACGCGGCGGCGAGGAGCGCGGCGCCGACCGTGGCCGGGGGCGCGGTGGTGACGGCGAGCGCGGCGGCCGCGGCCGTGGCGGCGACGACGACTGATCTCCACTCCGGCGGGCGGGAGTCGAGGCGGTGAAGCCGCGGCTCTCCGACGCGCTGCTGAGGACGCAGACCGACGAGCGGCTCGTCGCGCTGACGCGCGCCGGTCATGAGCGGGCGTTCGCGGCGATCGTCGATCGCTACCGCAGGCCGCTCGTCGCCTTCGCGCGCCGGATCGCGCCCGACAGCCGTGCCGAGGACGTCGTCCAGCAGGCGCTGACCAGCGCCTGGGCGGCGCTCGCCGCCGGCGCGGAGGTGTCGCACCTGCGCGGCTGGCTGCATCAGATCGTCCGCCACGAGGCGATCCGCGTCGCCAAGCAGGAGGGATTGGCCTACGCCGACCCGCTGGAGGAGGCCGCGATGCGTCGCCGCGCCGCGACGGGCTCCGCCGCGCTCGCGGGCCGGGACGCCGCGGCGGCCTCGGAGGAGCGCGAGCGGCTGCGCGCGGCGCTCTCCGGCATCGCGGAGCTGCCCGCGCATCAGCGCGACGCGCTCGTGCAGACGACGCTCGCCGGGCGCAGCCGCCGCGAGGTCGCCGCCGCGCTCGGCTTGAGCGAGGGGGCGGTCCGCCAGCTCGTCCACCGCGCCCGCACCGCGCTGCGAACGGCCGCGACGGCGCTCACGCCGCTGCCGCTCGCTTCGTGGGCTGCCGGTCTCGGCGGCGCGGCCGGCCCCGGAATCGCCGGGCTCGGCGGCGCCGCCGGTCCAGGGCTCGCCGACCTCGCCGTCGGTGCCGGCGGCGCTACGCTCGCAGGGACCGTGCTGAAGGCCGGTGCCGTCGTCGTCGCCGGCGGCGCGATCGCCGCCGGCGTGACCGCCGGCAGAGGGCGCCCCGACGATCCGGTGCCGGCGCCGGTGCGTCAGAGCGGGCTCGCCGGACCAGGGGCGAAGAGCGGCGGAGGAGGACCAGGAGCGGAGACCGGCCGCGGTGGAGCGCCCGCCGTGCCTGTCAGGGGGATCGCGCTCGGCGACCACGCGCGACGCGGCGGGCAGGAGCGCGACGGCCGTCGGCGCGACGACGCCGACCGACGCGGCCGCGGCGACGGCGACCGCCGGGACCGTCGCTCCGGAGACGGTCGCCCGCGCGGCGGAACCGGCCAGCGCGACGACGAGGGCCGCGGCGGTCGCGTCGAGGACCGTGGCGCCCATGGGCGCGGACGCGGCGGTGGGCGCGGCGGCACGGCACGCGGCGGGGAGCGCGGCAGCGAGGGACGCGGCGGGCAGGACGACGGCCGCGGCGATCCAGGGCGCGGCCGCGGCGCCGAAGGGGTCGGCAGGGCTGCTGATGGAAGCGGCGGTCGCGGGCGCGGCGGCGACGCCGCTGGCGGGCGCGGCCAGGGCCGCCGCGACGACTCCGGCGGCGGCGTCTCCAGCGCGAGCGGCCGCGCACAGGGGCGGGCCGGCGACGACGGCGCCGGCGGCTCCCCGGGCGCCGGCTCGCCGGGCGGCGCGGGCGGCAGCAGCTCGCACGGCCAGAGCGGAGACTCGTCCGGCGCGGGCGGCGGCGGCAGCTCGCACGGGCAACGCGGAGACTCGTCCGGCGCGGGCGGCAGCGGCGGCTCGCACGGCCAGAGCGGCGACTCGTCCGGCGCGGGCGGCAGTTCGGGCTCGTCGGGCCCGGTTGGCTCCTCGCGCGGCTCGGGCTCCTCCGGGCGTGGAGAAGGATCGGGGCGGCCGTCCGGCGACTGAGCGTGCCCGACGCGCGGACCGGTGCCTTCGGGCGGACGCGCGATGACGGCGCGGAGCCCGCCCGCGCCGCGCGGCCGGACCCCACTCGGCTAGCCTGGAGGGGTATGGCTGCCACGCCCCCCGCCGCATCCTCAGAGCCGATCCCGCAGCGTCTGGCGGCGATCCGCAGACAGCTGTCGCTGCTCGACGACTACATCGACCCGAAGAGCCTCGAGGCGCGGGTCGGCGAGCTCGAGCAGGAGATGGGCGAGCCCGGTTTCTGGGACAACCAGGAGAAGGCCGCGAAGACGAGCGCCGAGCACGCGCGCGCGGCGCGCAAGCTCGAGGCGTACACGACGCTGTCGACCGACGTCGAGGATCTCGAGCCGCTCGCCGAGATGGCGCAGGAGGATCCCGACCTCGAGCAGGAGCTGGCCGAGCAGATCGCCAGCGTCGAGCAGCGGCTCGCGCAGCTGGAGGAGGAGCGCCTCTTCTCCGGCAGATACGACGCCGGCGACGCGCTCGTCACCGTCAACGCCGGCGCCGGCGGCACCGACGCCCAGGACTGGGCGGAGATGGTGCTGCGGATGGAGATGCGCTGGGCCGAGAAGCGCGGCTTCGACGTCGAGCTGCTGGAGGCGAGCCCGGGGGAGGAGGCCGGCATCAAGTCGGCGACCTTCCTCGTCAGAGGCGAGAACGCCTACGGCCTCTACGGCGCCGAGAAGGGCGTCCACCGGCTCGTCCGCCTGAGTCCCTTCGACAGCCAGAACCGCCGCCAGACCTCGTTCGCGGGGCTCGAGGTCGCGCCGGTCGTCGAGGACGCCGCCGAGGTCGCGATCGACGACGACGACCTCCAGGTCGACACCTACCGCGCCTCCGGCGCCGGCGGCCAGCACGTCAACAAGACCGACTCGGCCGTCCGCATCACGCACAAGCCGACCGGCATCGTCGTGCAGTGCCAGAACGAGCGCTCGCAGTCGTCCAACCGCGCGACCGCGCTGGCGATGCTCCGCTCCAAGCTCGTCGAGCTGGAGGAGAGAAGACGCCAGGAGGAGATCGCGCGCGAGAAGGGCGAGGCGCAGGACGTCAACTTCGGCTCGCAGATCCGCTCCTACGTCCTGCACCCGTACTCGATGGTCAAGGACCACCGCACCGAGTTCGAGGTCGGCGACACCGGCCGCGTGCTCGACGGCGACCTCGACGGCTTCGTCCGCGCCTACCTGCTCCAGGCGGCGGCCAAGTAAGCGCGATGGCGCGGCCGGCTCCTGACGGACGTCAGCCGACCGCGCCATACCTCGACGCGCTCGTCGCGCACGGCTTCCGCGGCTCGACCCGCTTCCACGTCCCCGGCCACAAGGGCGGTGAGGGCGCCGATCCCGGCCTGCTGCACGCGATCGGCGAGAACGCGCTGCTGCTCGACCTGCCCCAGGACACCGAGGGGATCGACATCGGGCCCTCGCCGACGCCGTACGAGCTGGCCGAGCGGCTCGCCGCCGAGGCCCACGGCGCCCGCCGCACGTGGTTCCTCACCAACGGCGCGACGCAGGGCAATCACGCGCTCTGCCTCGCGCTGGCGCCGCTCGGCGCGCCGGTCGTGCTGCAGCGCAACGCGCACGCGTCGATGGTCGACGGGCTGGTCCTCTCGGGCGGGGTCCCCAGCTTCGTCGCACCCGAGTACGACGCCGAGCTGGGGATGGCCCACGGCGTCACGCCGGAGGCGCTCGCCGCGGCGCTGACGCGGACGCCCGGGGCGACGGCCGCCTTCATCGTCTCGCCGACGTACTACGGCCTTGCCGCCGACGTCGAGGGCTGCGCGAAGATCGCCCACGAGGCCGGCGCCGCGCTCGTCGTCGACCAGGCGTGGGGGCCGCACTTCGGCTTCCACCAGGAGCTGCCGGCCTCGGCGCTCGCGCTCGGCGCCGACGCCGTCATCACCTCGACCCACAAGATCGTCGGCAGCCTCACCCAGTCGGCGATGCTCCACCTCGCCCACGACGGCCGCGTCGAGGAGGCGCGGATGGCGCGGGCGGTGCGGCTGGTGCGCTCGACCAGCCCGAACGCGCTGCTGATCGCCTCGCTCGACGGCGCCCGCCGGCAGCTCGCCGTCCACGGCGAGGCGCTGCTGTCGCGGACGCTGCGCGCCGCCGAGCGCGCCCGCGCGGCGATCGACGCGACGCCCGGCTGCGCGGTCGTCGGCGACGGGCTGGTCGGCACGCCCGGCGTCGCCGGCTGGGACCCGCTGCGGATCGTGATCGACGTGCGCGGCAGCGGCCGCAGCGGCTACGAGGTCGCCGGGGCGCTGAGGGCCGCCTACGACGTCCACGTCGAGCTGGCGACCCACGCGACGCTCGTGCTCGTGCTCGGGCTCGACCAGCCGCCCGACGCGCTCGAGCGGTTCGCCCACGACTTCGCCGAGACGATCGCCCGCATCGCGCGTCCCGGCGGGGAGGCCGCGGCGCTGACGCGCCCGCCGGCGGCGCTCCAGCACGAGCTGGCGGCCTCTCCGCGCGAAGCCTTCCTCGGCGACTCGGAGGCGATCGCGGTCGACGACGCGATCGGGCGCGTCTCGTGCGAGGCGATCGCCGGATACCCTCCCGGCATCCCCGCCCTGCTGCCCGGCGAGCGCGTCACCGCCGAGGTCGTCGCCTATCTGCGCGAGCTCGTCACGGCCGGCGCGCGGCTGCACGGCGCCAGCGACCCCGCCTTCGAGACGATCCATGTCCTCCGAATCCACCCCGATCCAGCCGGCTGATCGCAAGGACCGCGACCGCCGCGCCCCCGCACTCGACCCCGCGCTGCTCGACGAGCTGGTGGCGCGCGCGCTGGCGGAGGACGTCGGCGACGGCGACGCGACCGCGGCCGTCACCGTCGACCCCGGCGCCCGCGCGCGGGCGCGGGTCCGCCAGAAGGCGCCGGGCGTCGTCTACGGCTTCGCGCTCGCCGAGCGTGCACTGCGCGCCTGCGATCCGGACGTGCGGATCGAGCGCAAGGTGGAGGAGGGGATCTGGCGCGAGGAGGGGCCGGTGCTGGAGGCGGAGGGCACCGCCCGCGCGCTGCTGACAGCCGAGCGCACGGCGCTCAACTTCCTCGGTCGACTGTCGGGCGTGGCGACGCTGACGGCCCGCTGCGTGCGGGCGTTGGAGGGGACCGGCGCGCGCGTGCTCGACACGCGCAAGACGACGCCGGGGCTGCGGATGGTCGAGAAGGCGGCCGTCCACGCCGGCGGCGGCGTCAACCACCGCATCGGCCTGTTCGACGAGATCCTCATCAAGGAGAACCACGCCGCCGCGGCCGGCGGCGTGGGGGAGGCGGTGCGGCGGGCGCGCGCGGCGCGGCCCGACCTGCCGATCGAGGTCGAGGTGACCGACCTCGCCGAGCTCGAGGAGGCGCTGGCCGCCGGGGCGCGGCGCGTGATGCTCGACAACATGGACCTCGCGACGATGCGCGAGGCGGTCGCGCGCACGGCCGGGCGCGCCTCGCTGGAGGCGAGCGGCGGCGTGACGCTCGACGGTTTGAGAGCGATCGGAGCGACCGGCGTAGACTTCATCTCAGTTGGGGCGTTGACGCACTCGGCCCCGGCACTCGATCTGTCCCTCCTCTTGGAGACCGTCACATGAGCCTCCCCATGGTGCAATCACCAAGTGCGAACAGCGGCGCCCAGGCCCCCGTCGCGCCGTTGATGCTGGAGAACATCCCCGCCTTGCAGGCAGAGGTGCGCGCGCTCGCCGACGAGCGCGGCGCCAAGATCCTCGCCCACAACTACCAGCTGCCGGAGATCCAGGACATCGCCGACTACGTCGGCGACTCGCTGGGCCTGTCGCAGTGGGCGGCCAGAACCGACGCCGAGACGATCGTCTTCTGCGGCGTCCACTTCATGGCCGAGACGGCGTCGATCCTCTCGCCCGAGAAGACCGTGCTGATCCCCGACGTCGACGCCGGCTGCTCGCTCGCCGACTCGATCACGGCCGACCAGCTGCGGGCGTGGAAGGCCAAGCATCCCGGCGCGATCGTCGTGATGTACGTCAACACGACCGCCGAGGTGAAGGCGGAGACCGACTACTGCGTGACCTCCTCCAACGCGGTCAGAGTGGTCGAGCACATCCTCGCGGAGCACGGCCCGGAGACGGAGATCCTCTTCGGCCCCGACATGTTCCTCGGCGCCTACGTCGAGAAGCGGATCGGCCGCAGGCTGCACGTCTGGGACGGCGAGTGCCATGTCCACGCCGGGATCCGACCGGACGACATCTCCGCGGTCCGCGCCGCCAACCCCGGCGCCGACTTCCTGATCCACCCCGAGTGCGGCTGCTCGACGAGCGTGATGGAGTATGTCGTCTCCGGGGACGTCGACGCCGCCGGCGTCCACATGCTGTCGACCGGCGGGATGCTCAGATACGCCGAGCAGCACCGGGGCTCCGACAAGCCGGTGATCGTCGCGACCGAGACGGGGATGCTGCACCCGCTGCGCGAGGCGGCGCCCGACCTCGACTTCATCGCGGCCAACGAGCGCGCCTCGTGCCGCTACATGAAGATGATCACGCTGCCGAAGCTGCGCGACGCGCTGCGCGAGAACCGCACCGAGGTGAAGGTGCCCGAGGCGATCGCCGAGCGCGCCCGCATCCCGATCGAGCGGATGGTCGCGATCAACGCGTAGGCCGAGTCGCGGCGGGCGGCGCCCGCGTGCGCCGCCCGTCAGCGTGCCGGCCGCAGGCGCCGGCCGGCACGTCAGCCGCGCGCCCGCCGCTCGTCGCGCCGCGCGACGACGCGCTCCAGCAGGCGCGTCAGCTCCTTCCGCTCCGTCGCGGTCAGCGGCGACAGCAGCTCCTCCTGCGCAGCGGCGATCCCGTCGTCCAGCTGCGCCAGGGTGCGCTCGCCGTCGGCGGTGATCGTGACGACGTTGCGGCGGCGGTCGCCGGCGTCTCGCCGACGCGCGACCGACCCGTCGCCCTCCAGCGCCGCGACGACGGCTGCCATGTCCTTGCGGTCGATCCCCAGCCTGCGGCCGAGCGCGGCCTGGCTCGCAGGGCCCGACTCCCGCAGCGCCAGCAGCACCGAGTAGTGATGCCGTCTGGCGCCGGCCCGCGCGAACGCGTCGGCGGTCAGCTCGTGGGCGGCCTGCGCGGCGCGGTTGAGCTGCCAGCTCGGCAGCGCCCTCAGCCGCTGCGGCGGGTCGTAGTCGCGCTCGTCCACGGGGCGGAGCGTAGCGAATTCGTTGGCGACTCCAACGCTCAAGTGCTATGTTGGTTGAACCAACGTTGGGTGTGCCAACAAATCACGGGAATGGAGCGTGTGCGATGACCACGACGGCGAACCGCGACGAGACCGGACCGGTCGAGGGGGCCGCTGCGGACCGGGTGGCTGCCAAGCTGGCGCTGCTGCGTGACCACGTCGAGATCGACCAGCTGATCTCGAAGTTGGGGCGATGGCTGGACGGAGGCGAGTTCGAACCGCCGCGCGACGTGATGGCGGAGGAGATCGCGATCGCGACCGAGGGCGGCGCGACGGCCGGCATCGAGCCGGTCGCAGCCCAGGCCGCGCGCAATCACGGCGCGTACCGCACCCAGCACGTGATCACCGACCGGCTGATCGCGATCGACGGCAGTCGCGCGACCGTGACCGCCAACTCGATCGTCCGATTCGACCCGGTCGCGGCGGACGCGGCCGCGCCATTCACGCTCGGCGGCCGCTACCGCTTCGAGGCCGTTCGCGGCGAGGCGGGGTGGCGGCTGACGCGGATCGAGATCGCGGCGCACTGGCGGGACCCGGCCGACGCGCTGGAGCGGGCGGCGGCCGCACGACAGTTGCGCGAAAGAAACACTGTTGTCTAAAGTGCCATCTGCGCCACTTGGTCGCAGGCAGCGAGGCGCGTGACGACTCCCCCGGACTGCTCGGCCGTCGCCGGTCGAGCGGCTGGTCGCTGCCTTGATGAGAGAGAGGTCGGATGCACTGTTCCTTCAGGCCCCGAAGGAGGGTCACGCCCGCGCTCGCGGCGGCGGCGGCGCTCGTCGGCGTCGTCGCGCACGCGGCGCCGGCCGTCGCCGTGCCGCCGCCGGCGCCCTGCCCCAACGACGCGGTCCGCGAGCAGCAGGGATCGACGCGGTTGCCCGACTGCCGCGCCTACGAGCAGGTCTCGCCGGTCGACAAGAACGGCGGCACGATCGCGGCCGGGCTGACGGCCCGCGCCCAACCTGGCGCGGTCGCCTTCTGGTCGACCGGCGCCTTCGCCGGAGCTGCGAGCAACATGTCGGCGAACTACCGCGCGATCCGCGGCGAGGACGGCTGGGTCACGAGCCCGCTCAACCCGCCGACTCCGGGTCGCAACCCGGTCCTGATGGACCAGCCGTACCTCGTCGCGCTGTCGGGCGACTTCTCGCGCGCGCTGATCGCGACCCGCTACCCGGTCGGCCCCGACGACCAGGGGACCGGCGCCGGGGCGAACGCCGGCTACGGCGACGTGCTGCGCACCACCGGCGACGGCCGCTTCGAATGGCTGACCCAACCGCCGACGCTGCCCGACACCGCGAACAAGGACGCCGACTTCGGCGCCGCGACCGACGACCTCGGCGTCGTCGCCTTCAACAGCTTCAAGCACCTGACCGTCCCGTTCCCGAAGCCCGACGACGCGACCCAGCAGGTCTACGTGCGCGCCGGCGACACGACGCGCCTCGTCAGCGTCGCACCGGACGGGACGCTCGGGCCCGACGACCAGCCGCTGCCGGCGGGCAGCCCGCTGCCCGGCGGCGCGACCGTCGGCAGCGGCGCCAACACGTCGACCTCGGGTTCGACCGTCGGCGGCGGCAGCCGCAACGAGCTCTCCGACGACGGCTCGACGGTCTGGTTCACGTCGTACAGAACGACCTCCAACCCGCAGCTGTACGTGCGCGTCGACGCGCTCGGCCCCGACGCCGAGACGCGGCGGGTCTCGCGCTCCCGCGTGACCGGCGCCGCGGCCGGCGACGGCTGCACCGCGACGGTGACCTTCCTCGCCGCGACGGCCGACGGCTCGCGCGCGTGGTTCGCCTGCCCGACGAGACTGACCGACGACGCGGCCTCCGACGGCGGCGTCTACGTCTACGACCGCGACGGCGACGAGCTGCGCTTCATCGCGTCGACCGCCGGCGCCGGCCTGTTGCCGTCGCCGATCGTCGCCGACGACGCCGTCGACCACCTGTGGTTCAGCTCGCGTACGAAGCTGACCGACGACGCCGTCGCCGGCGGGGTCAACGTCTATGTGCTGACCGGCGACGACGTCCGGCACGTCGCGACCGTCAGAGACGCGACGCTGCAGCCGCAGATGCTCGCGCTCTCGCCCGACGGGACGCGCCTCGCCTTCGAGTCGCGCGGCGCCCTCGACCCGCGGGCCGGCAGCCATCCGCAGGTCTACAGCCTCGACTTCGGCGCCCCGGAGGACGGCGTCGTCTGCGTCTCCTGCCGTCCCGACGGCAGCGACTCGGAGGCGCTCGCCGACCTCCACAACGCCGGGCTGTCGGCGTTCGTCCCGCCGAACCGGGTCCCGCCGTCGGGCGCGATCGACGACGACGGCCGCGTCTTCTTCACCAGCGCCGACAAGCTCCTCCCCGAGGACGAGAACGGCACCGCCGACGTCTACCAGTACCGCGACGGCGAGCTCACGCTGATCTCGTCCGGCAAGGACCCCGGCGGAGCCGTCTTCGCCGGCGCCTCCGCCGACGGCACCGACGTCTTCCTGATCACCGGCGAGCGGCTGGCGCCGCAGGACACCGACAACGGGGTCGCCGACATCTACACCGCGCGCGTCGGCGGCGGCTTCCTCGCGCCGACGCAGCCGCCGGTCTGCGGCGAGGACTGCCAGGGCCCGCCGCCGCCCGGATTCCTCGCGCCCGAGCCCGAGAGCGGACGCTTCACCGGGCCCGGCGATCTCGACGACCCGGTGCCGCCGCGGGCGCCGACCTTCGCGGTCGGTGCGATCGGCAAGCGGCAGCGCGCCGCGTGGGCGAGACGGGGTCGCACGACGCTGGTCGTGCGCGCCTCCCACGCCGGCAGGGTGCGGGCGACGGTCGGCGGCCGGATCGGCCGCCGCACGGTCCGCGTCGCGGCGGCCTCGCGGCAGCTCGCGAGAGGCGGCCGCGTGAGGCTGACGCTGCGCCTCTCCAAGCGCGCCCGCGCCCACCTGGCGCGCCACCGGGCGCTGCGCGTGACCGTGACCGTGCGGCACTCGCGCGTCAGGGGCGCGAAGCGCACGACCGTGACGTTGCGCAAGCCCGCTCCGAAGACGACGAAGGGAGGCCAGCGGTGAAGCCGTTCCTGACACTCCTGCTCGCGGCGCTGGCCGCATGCGCGCTGGCGAGCCCCGCGAGCGCGAAGTTCGGGATCGCCCCGGGCTTCTCGGCGACGATGCACGATGCGAGCGGCGACGACGTGACGCAGGCGGGCGCGCACCCGAACGCGACGGTTCACTTCATGCTGAGAACCGCGCTCGACGCGGACGGCAAGACCGTCCCGGACGAGTCGCTCAAGGACGTCACGGTCGAGCTGCCGCGCGGCGTCATCGGCAACCCGATGGCGACCCCGCGCTGCCGCCACCAGGAGTTCAAGGCGATGAGATGCGGGCCGGAGTCGATCGTCGGGGTCGAGACGCTGCACTTCGCACCGATCCCGGGGGTCCCGAGACCGATCGACGCGGCGGTGCCGGTCTACAACCTCGTGCCGCCGGAGGGCGTCGCCGCGCGCTTCGCCTTCCAGGTCACGTCGGTCGTCGTGATGATCGACGCGCGGGTGCGCAGCGACGGCGACTACCACCTCGTCACCGACCTGCGCGACATCTCGACGGCCCTGCAGGTCTACGGCTCGACGCTCACGCTGTGGGGCGTGCCGGCCGACATGAACGGCCCCGGGCCGTTGCGCTTCTACGGCGGCTCGCTCACCTACGGCGGCCCCGGGAGCGGTCCGCGCAGAGCGTTCCTGAGCAACCCGACCGAGTGCGGGGCGCCGCCGGTCACGCGGATCCGCGTGAGATCGTGGCAGAACCCGCTGCGCAGCACCGGCGCGCTGTTCGAGGCGGCCGACGGCGTCGACGGCTGCGAGCGGCTGTCGTTCTCCCCGTCGCTCGACCTGCGGCCCGAGAGCCCGCGCGCGGGCGTCGGCTCGCCCTACGGCGTGACGATCGAGGTGCCGCAGTCCGACGACCCCGACGGCCTGGCGACGCCGGCCGTCCGCGACGTGTCGGTGACGCTGCCCAAGGGCGTCGCGGTCTCGCCCTCCTCGGCGCATGGCCTGGTCGGCTGCACCGACGCGCAGGCGGCTCTCGGCAGCCTCGCGCAGCCCGCATGCCCGGCCGCGTCGAAGATCGGCACGGTCTCGATCGAGACGCCGCTGCTGGAGGGGCCGCTGACCGGCGCGATCCACCTCGGGCAGCCGAAGTCGATGGACGCGCAGACCGGCGAGATGCTGCGGACGCTGCTGATCGCCAGCGGCTACGGGGTGACCGTGAAGCTGGAAGGCAAGATCACGCCCGACCCGGTCACCGGTCGGCTGAGAGCGGTCTTCGCCGACAACCCGCAGCTGCCGTTCTCGAAGCTGCGGCTGCGCTTCCAGGGCGGTGACCGCGCGCCGCTGACCAACCCGCAGACGTGCGGGACCCACACCACGAGCGCGACGATCACGTCGTGGGGCGGCCAGAGCGTCACCTCCGACAGCTCGTTCGAGATCACGCAGGACGCGAACGGCGATCCCTGCGCGCCGCTCGGGTTCGCCCCGTCGTTCAGCGCCGGGACGGCCAGCGCGCAGGCGGGCGCCTTCACGCCCTTCACGCTCACGTTCGGCCGCGACGACGCCCAGCAGGATCTCGGCGACCTGACGGTGCAGCTGCCGCCGGGTTTCACCGGCATGCTGGCGAGCGCCGAGCTGTGCGCCGAGGCGCAGGCCGCCGCCGGCACCTGCGGCGAGGCGTCGCGGATCGGCAGCGCGAGCGTGACCGCCGGAGCGGGCGCGAGCCCCTACCAGCTGTCGGGCCGCGTCTACATCACCGGGCCGTACAGGGGCGCGCCGTTCGGGATGTCGATCGTCGTGCCGGCACAGGCGGGCCCGTTCGACCTCGGGACCGTCGTCGTCCGCGCCGCGATCGCGGTCGACCGCACGACGGCGGCGCTGCGCGTCACCTCCGACCCGATGCCGACGATCCTGCAGGGCATCCCGCTGCGGGTGCGGACGGTCTCGATCGCGATCGACCGGCCCGGCTTCATGCTCAACCCGACGTCGTGCTCGGAGAAGCGCGTCGAGGCGACGATCCGCTCGGCGCAGGGCGCGGCGGCGAGCGTCGGCTCGCGCTTCCAGGTCGGCGGCTGCCGCGCGCTTCCCTTCAAGCCGAAGCTCGGGCTGCGGATCGGTGCGAGAGGCCGCACGCGCGGCGGGATCACGACGCCGTTCGCCGCGCGGCTGACGACGCGCCCCGGCGACGGCAACCTGAGAGCGGTCACGGTGAAGCTGCCGCGGACGCTCAACGCGCGGCTGAACGTCGTCAACGACGCCTGCACGCTCGAGCAGTTCCGTGCGGGCGAGTGCACGAAGCGGGTCGGCACGGGGACGGCGGTGACGCCCCTGCTGAGAGCGCCGCTGAGCGGACCGGCCTACTTCGTCAGAAACCCGGAGCGCAGAATCCCCGACCTGATGGTCGCGCTGCGCGGCGAGGTCGAGATCGACCTCACGGGCAGGGTGACGATCCCGCGCGACCTGACGATCAAGACGGCGTTCGACACGATCCCCGACGTCCCGATCACGTCGTTCGCGCTGAGACTGGTCGCCGGCAGACGCGGCCCGCTGTCGACGATCCCGAACATGTGCACGGTCAGATCGAGACGGGCCTCGCTCGCGACGGTCGACTACCGCGCGCAGAGCGGCAGGTTGATCCGCCGCAGACAGCGGATCGCGGTCGACGGCTGCCCCAAGGCGACGGCGAAGGGCAAGCGGGACGCCAAGGCGAAGGGCAAGCGGGACGCCAACGCGAAGGGCAGGCGGGACGCCAAGGCGAAGGGCAGGCGCGACGCCAAGGGCCGGTAGCCCGCGCGGCTCAGTCGCCCGGCGCCTGGCCGGCGGCGAACAGGTCGATGCCGCGCTCGGCGGCGTCGCGGACGGGGCGCAGCGCCTCGCGCTTGCGCTCGAACTCGGCCGGCGTGTACGCGTGCACGTCGGCCGCCGCGCCCATCTCGGAGGCGTCCCACAGCGAGCCCGCCTGGTACACGCGCTCCAGCCACGGCACGCCGTCGAAGAAGCTGGAGATCAGCACGACGACCCACTCCGGGCCGCGCTCGCGCTGCGGCAGCGCGCCGTGCGCGTCGTCGACGCGGGCGCCGCCGATCAGCGCGTGCTCGACCGGCCAGCGGTCGCTGACGCGCTGCACGTAGCGGCGCAGCTCGGGCAGGTTGAGGCCGGGATCCTCCGCTTCCACGCTGACGATTGTGGCGCTTCGTGCGGCGCGAGCGCAATCTCCTCAGCGCAACGGCTGCCAGTCGACGCCGCGCGCCGCGTAGTTGTACGTCGCTCCGACGGCGTCCTGGACGATCAGGCGAGCCCCGCTTCCGTCGCGGTTCGCGATCTCGATCCCGGCCTCGGAGCGCTCGACCAGCAGCCGCCGGCCGTCGGGCGACCAGCGCACCTGCTCGACGCCGCGCAGCGCCCGCAGCGCTCGCAGCCCGCCGCCGTCCGCGTTCATCACGTTGACCGTCCCCCGACGCAGGAACGCGATCCTGCTGCCATGCGGCGACCACGCCGGCCGCAGCCCGCCTCGGCGCGTCAGCTGCCGCAGGCCGCGACCGTCGGGACGGACGGTCCAGACCTGTCCGCCGCGGACGAAGGCGATCGCGCCTCGTTCCGACCAGCTCGGGGAGGCGGCGTTCGCCGCGAGCCGGCGCGCACGGTGGCCGTAGACGTCGCTCGTCCACAGCTCGCGCGCGCCGTCTGCGCCCCGCGCGGTCGAGACGGCGAGCCGCGAGCCGCCGGGGGAGAAGACCGGCTCGCCGTCGTCCTCGCCGCGCGGCGGCAGCAGCCGCAGCGCGCCGCCGTCGCCGTCGAGCAGCGCGAGCGCTCGGCCGGCGTCGAAGACGATCCGCGTCCCGTCCGGCGACCACGAGGGATCGGCGTACTGCGACGGGGCGCAGTCGCCGGCGTCGGGCAGCCCGGGCGATCTGACGCACTGGCGCAGCGTCCGCGCCGCGCCGCCGCCCGGCTTGAGCGCGCGGATCCCGTCGCTGTATCTGAACGGGCCCAGCTCCGGCTCGTCGAGCGTCGTCCAGCCGTAGGCGATCAGGCCGTTCCGCCCGGGAAAGGCGCCGGCCGCCGGGGCTGTCGCAAGCAGCACGAGGAGGACGATCGCGACGGTCCTGCCCATGCTGCTGAGACGGCGGGCGCGGCGGGAAGTCGCGCTCCGGCGGCCGACCGGGCGCAGCGGCGGTCGCGGCGGCCCGGCGGAGCCCTCCGGGTCAGGCGAAGTCGGCGGCGGAGTGGGGGCCGACGACCGCGATCGCCAGCTCGTCGGCGATCTCGCGCGCGACCTGCGCGACCTCGTCGTAGGTGACGGCGTCGAGCGCCGCGATCGCCGCGTCGGGGTCGACCGGCTCGCCGAAGACGATCGTCTGGGTCGCGCCGTAGCGGGCGACCGCGTTGGTGTTCTCGAACGCCAGCACCCGCGCGCCGGCGGCGTAGGAGCGGGCGCGCGCCACCTCCTCCTGCGTCGGCCCCTCGTCCCGCAGCTCGGTGACGATCTCGCGCATCCGCGCGTAGGCCTCGACCGCCTTGCCCGACTCGAGGCCGGCGGAGAGCTGGAGGATCGGCACGTCGGCGAAGGCGTGCGACAGCGCGTAGACCGAGTAGGCGAGCCCGCGCTGCTCGCGGATCTCGTCGAACAGGCGCGAGCCCATCGAGCCGCCGAGCAGCGTCGAGTAGATCGCCAGCGCCGCGCGCGCTCTGCGGTCGCCGACGTCGATCTTCGGCCGGTAGCTCATCCGCAGGTGCGACTGGTTGGAGTCGCGCTCCTCGACCAGCGTGCGCGGCGCGAACGGCTGGACCGGCTCGTAGCTGCCGTTGGCCGCGATCGTCGGGAAGCGGTCGAACAGCCGCTCCAGCGTCCCGTCGTCGGGCAGGTGGGCGAGATTGCCGACGAGGAAGGCGCCGCCGCGGGCACCGGCCCACTGGCGCTCGCGGAAGGCAACGATCGCCTCGCGCGTGAAGGTGTCGCGCAGGTGCTCCGCGGGGCCGAGCACCGGCCGGCCGAGCGGGTGGTCGCCGAAGGCCGCTCTGTCGATCAGGTGCTCGGCGACCGTCGACGGCTGGTCGTTGGCGCGCGCGATCTCCTGGATCACGACGCCGCGCTCGCGGTCGAGCTCCTCGGCGTCGAGCCGCGGCCGGCCGACGAAGTCGGTCAGCAGGTCGATCGCCTCCAGCGCCGTCTCGGCGCGCGTCGTGATGTGGAAGGCGACGAGGTCGTGGGAGGTGTAGGCGTTGAGCTGCGCGCCGAGGTTCTCGGCCGTCTCGTTGACGTCTCTGTAGGTGACGTACTTCTCGCCGCCCTTGAAGACGAGATGCTCGAGGAAGTGCGCCATCCCGTTCTCCTCCGGGCGCTCGGTGCGCGCGCCCGCGTCGAACGCGACGAGGACCGTGACGGCGCGCGTGCCGTCGAGCTGGACGCGGTGGATCGGGAGCCCGTTGGGGGCCGTCGAGGAGGAGATCGCGGTCATGTGTCGACGATAGCGGGGCGCCGCGGTCGCGCCGCGCGCGTGGCGTTTTCCCTGCAAATCCCGTTGCAGGCGGCGCGCCAGGTTGACGGGTTCGGGGCCGCGCCCGCTACCCTCGAACGACTCATGGCCCTCCCTGCCCGCAAGAACAGCGCCCGCCGTCGCGCGACGGCAGCGCACCCGCCCAAGCACGCCGAGGCCGCCGCGAGCACGCCCGCGCCGTCGCGGCGCAGCACGCCGGTGATCGACTTCAAGGCGGTCGAGAAGCGCTACGACGTCGGCGCGATCGGCCTCGACCAGGCTTCCTTCTCGGTCCAGCGCGGCGAGTTCGTCTTCCTCGTCGGCTCGACCGGCTCGGGCAAGTCGACGATCATGCGCCTGCTGATCAAGGAGCTGGAGCCGACCGGCGGCTCGATAGCGGTCGCCGGCCGCGACCTGGAGGAGATCACCCGCCGGCGCGTGCCGTACTACCGCCGCAACATCGGCGTCGTCTTCCAGGACTTCAAGCTGCTGCCCAACCGCACCGTCTACGACAACGTCGCCTACGCGCTGCAGGTGACGGGCGGCTCGCGCAAGGACATCCGCGCCAAGGTGCCGGACATCCTGCGCCTCACCGGCCTCTCGACGAAGCTGCACAACTACCCCGACCAGCTCTCCGGCGGCGAGCAGCAGCGCGTCGCGATCGCGCGGGCGTTCGTCAACCACCCGCCGCTGCTGCTGGCCGACGAGCCGACCGGCAACCTCGACCCCGAGACGTCGATCGGCATCATGCAGCTGCTCTACCGCATCAACAAGACCGGCACGACCGTGCTCGTCGCCACCCACGACCATCAGATGGTCAACAAGATGCGCCGCCGCGTGATCGAGCTCTCGAGAGGGCGGATCGTGCGCGACGAGGCGACCGGCCTCTACGCCCGCGACGAGTCGACGCGCGAGTTCGCCGCGCGCCTGCGCAACGATCCGCCGCAGACGCCCGACGTCGTCGGCACCCCCGACGCGATCAGAGCGGCCGCCGCGCGCGAGCGCCGGATCGACGGCGACGGCGCCGTCGGCGGCGAGCGCCGACCGGTGCAGGCGGCGACGACCACGACGCCCGCAGACGCATGAAGCTCGGGTTCTTCACACGTGAGGCCCTGCGCTCGCTGGGCCGCAACGCCGCGCCGAGCTTCGCCGCGCTGGCGACGATCCTGCTGACGATGCTCGTCGTCGGCGTCTTCATCCCGATCGTCCAGGCGACGACCGGCGCCGCCAACGACGTGCGCAAGCGCGTGCTCGTCGACGTCTACCTGAGAAGAGACGCGTCGCAGAGAGACATCCAGCGCGTCAGAGCGATGCTCGTCGACACGCCGAACGTCAAGCGCGTCGAGTACATCTCCAAGCAGCAGGCGTACGAGAAGCAGAAGCAGAAGGACCCGGAGGCGTTCGCGCTGCTCGGCTCCAATCCGCTGCCCGACACCTTCCGCATCACGCCGGAGAACCCCGACGCCGTGCTGTCGATCAAGTCGGAGCTGGCGCCGGCCGCCGCCGGCGGCGCGCGCACCCCGATCGACCGCTCGATCGACGAGGTCCGCGACCGCCGCGAGGACACGACGAAGATCCTCCAGGTGACGAGATTCGTGAAGCTGATGGCCGGCACGCTCGCCGCGCTGCTGATCGCCGCCTCGGTCTTCCTGATCGCGAACACGATCCGCCTCTCGCTCTACGCCCGCCGGCGGGAGGTCGAGGTGATGAAGCTGGTCGGCGCGACCGACTGGTTCATCCGCTGGCCGTTCGTGATCGAGGGCGTGATCGTCGGGGCGCTCGGGACGCTGCTCGCGATCCTGCTGCTCGCGGTCGGCAAGATCGCGATCATCGACCCGCTCGCGAACGACTTCGCGCTGATTGCCGCGCCGGAGACGATCGGATTCGGCCTGCTCGTCGCGATCATGATGGGCGCCGGGATCGCGATCTCCGCGATCGGCTCGGGCCTCTCGCTGCGCCGCTTCCTGAAGGTCTAGGGAGCGGTCGCCACGGCGGGCGCCGCGTGGGGCGCCCGCCGTATTCCCGCGCCGCGGGCGGCGCCGGCGTCGCCGCGGCCGACGCGCCGCCGCCGCGCTACGCCCGCCCGACCGCCAGCAGGTGGGCGCTGGCGCCGAGCACGCTCGGCTCGCGCTCGACGCGGCGGACCGCCTCCAGCAGCCGCTCGCGGCGCTCGGGGTCGTCGAGCCACCAGCCCTCGTCGCGCACGAACGACGCCGGGCCCTCGATCGCGATCACGCCGTCGACCTCGAAGCCGGCGACGGCGACCTCGTCCCACAGCTCGTCGGGATGGTGGAAGTGGGCGGTCGTGAACCATTCGGCCCGGCCGTCGAGGTTGCGGTGCTCGCCGGTCGCGACCGTGTGCGCGCACATCCCGGCGAAGACCGGGTCGGCGAGCGCCCGCGCGTGGATCCCGTCGAGCGTCGAGGCGAAGCGCGAGACCGCCGCCGCCAGCAGCACCCCGCGCGGTCTCAGGACGCGGCGGGCCTCCGCCAGCGCCGCCGCGCGACCGTCGCCGTCGAGGTGGTAGAGCGGCCCGAGCAGCAGGACGGCGTCGGCGGAGCCGTCCTCCCACGGAAGCGCCCGCGCGTCGCCGGCCCGCGCGCTCGCCAGGCCGTCGTCGCCGTCGGCCTCCTGCGCCGCGGAGGCCGCGCGCGCCTGCTCGACGTGCAGCGGGACGGCGTCCAGCAGATGGACCTCGTAGCCGTCGCGTGCGAGCGGCAGCGCGTGGACGCCGGCGCCCCCGCCGACGTCGAGCACGACGGCCGGCGGCGCGGGCAGCAGCCGCTGCAGCAGCTCGCGGGTGCGCACGCCTTCGATGCGGCTGACCGTCTCCAGCCGGGCGTGCTCCAGGCCGAGCTCGTAGTGGGTGAGGATCTCGGGGTCCAGCTGGTGGGCGTCGCTCATTCAGCCAACGCTAGCGATCCCCTTATCGCCCGCATATGACGATCGATACGCTCCACCTGTGCATCGACGCGCCCCTCGCATCCAACTCCTGCTCGGCGGGGCGCTGATCGCGCTCGTCGCCCTCGCGATCGGGATCTTCCTCGGCGGCCACGCCAACCTCCTGCCCGACCCGGTCCGCAGCGCCCTGGTGCGCGACGACGAGGGCCAGCTGGTCCAGCGCGCGATCGACACGATCGAGGACAACTACTACCGCCCGATCGAGCGCGGCCAGCTCGTCGACCAGTCGATCGAGGGCGCGGTCGACAGCCTCGACGACCAGTTCTCCCACTACTTCGATCCGGCGACCTACAGAAGGTTCCAGCAGTCGACGAACCCGCGCTTCAGCGGCATCGGCGTGACCGTCCAGCCGCACGAGAGAGGGCTCGTGATCGCGCACGTGATCCCCGACACGCCGGCGGCGAAGGCGGGGCTGCGCCCCGGCGACAAGATCGTCGCCGTCGGCAGGAACACGCTCGCCGGTCATCCGTCGAGCTACGCGATCGGCCTCATCAAGGGCGAGCCCGGCACGGACGTGACGATCACGACCGAGCGCGACGGCGTGCGCAGATCCCAGACGATCGAGCGAGCCGAGATCGTCGAGCCGGTCGTCGAGGCGAGATTGGTCTCCACCAGAGCGGGAAAGTACGGCCACGTCGTGTTCACGAGCTTCACCTCCGATTCGAGCGAGCAGGTGCGCGGGGCGGTCGACCGCATGCTCGACAGAGGCGCGAGAGGGATCGTGCTCGACCTGCGCGGCAACGGCGGCGGCCTGCTGAGCGAGGCGGTCGAGACCGCCTCGATCTTCATCCCCGACGGGACGATCGTCTCGACCGACGGCCGCAATCGCGAGCGCCACGTCTACACCGCCACCGGCGGCGCGATCAGAGAGGACGTGCCGGTCGTCGTGCTGGTCGACCGCAACAGCGCCTCCGCGTCGGAGATCGTCACCGGCGCGCTGCAGGACCGCAGACGGGCCGAGGTCGTCGGCACGCGGACCTACGGCAAGGGCGTCTTCCAGGAGGTGCGCGAGCTGCCCAACGGCGGCGCGCTCGACATCACCGTCGGCCAGTACTTCCTGCCCAGCGGCAAGAACATCGGCGGCAGAGGCGTGAGTGAGGGGGCGGGGATCCAGCCGAACGTGCGGGCGAGAGACGACCCCGACACCGCCAGGGACGAAGCGCTCGCCACGGCCGTGAGAACGCTGTCGTCCGGAGCGCGGTGAGCCGGCGCGGCGACCGTCGACGCGCCGCCCGCGGCGCCGGCAAGGGCGGCCGCGGCAAGGGCGCGCGCGGCGCCGGCGGCGGCGCCGGACGCGACGCGCGCCGCTCGACCCGCGGCGGCCGCACGCGACCCGAGGCCGGACCGCCGGCCCGGCGCGGCCGCGCCGATCGCGACGCCGACGAGGAGCGCGGCCTGCGCTCGCGCGACCGCGAGCGGCCGCAGCCGCGCAGCCACGTCGTCGCGGTCCTCGAGCAGCGCGGACGCCACCTCGTCGGCGTCCCGTTCCTCCAGCCCGGTCCCCGCCCGATCGTCGAGCGCGACCGCGACAGCGCCGTCGGCGACCTGGTCCTGCTGCGCCTCTCCAGCCGCGGCGGCAAGGGCCACGCGAAGGTCGAGCGGCGCCTCGGCCGCCCCGACGTCGCGCGCGACGTGCTGGAGGCGCTGATGCTCGACCGCGGCCTCAGACGCCGCTTCGACCCGGCCGTCGACCGGGCCGCGCGCGACCCCGAGCCGGTCGACGTGCCCGGCCGCCGCGACCTGCGCGACCTGACGACCTTCACGATCGACCCCGCGACCGCCAAGGACTTCGACGACGCCCTCTCGGCCGAGCGGCTCGGCGAGCGGAGATGGCGGATCTGGGTTCACATCGCGGACGTGTCGGCGTACGTGCGGCCCGGCGACCTCGTCGACCGCGAGGCCCACCGCCGCGGCACCAGCGTCTACGTCCCCGGCAAGGTCGAGCCGATGCTGCCGGAGGGCCTGTCGAACGTCGCCTGCTCGCTGCGGCCCGGCGTCGATCGGCTCGCCGTCACCGCGGAGCTGGAGCTGGACGGGCCGAGCGTGGTGCGCTCGAGCTTCTACCGCTCGACGATCCGCTCCGACGAGCGGCTCGACTACGACCGCGTCGACCGGATCTTCGCCGGCGAGGAGGAGGCGCGCGAGCCGTGGGCGGAGCCGCTCGCGGCGGCGCGCGAGGCGTCGGCGGCGCTCGCCGCGCGGCGCGAGGCGCAGGGCGCGCTCGCGATCGAGAGCGTCGAGCCGGAGTTCGCCTTCGACCGCGAGGGCCACGTGACCGCTGCGGCCGGCGTCGTGCAGACCGAGTCGCACCGCCTGATCGAGCACCTGATGATCCTCGCCAACGAGCAGGTCGCGAGACTGCTCGCCGGCCGCGGAGCGCCGGCCGTCTACCGCGTCCACGAGCGGCCCGACGGCAGCGCGGCGCAGCGGCTCGTCGCGCAGCTCGCCTCGCTCGGGGTCCCGACCCCGCCGCTGCCCGAGCATCCGACGCCGCAGCAGGCGGCCGAGGCGATCGCCGCCGCGTCCCATCTCGTCGAGCAGCACGTGAGACGGACGGGGAGAGGGGCGATCGGGCTCAACTCGCTCGTGCTGCGCTCGCTCACACAGGCGCGCTACGACCCGCGCAACCTCGGCCACACCGGACTCGGCCTCAGCCACTACTGCCACTTCACCTCGCCGATCCGCCGCTACCCCGACCTCGTCTGCCACCGGGCGCTGCTGGCCGCGATCGGCGCCGGCGAGTCGTTCCCGGAGGCGTCGCGGCTGCCGGGCGTCGCCGAGTGGGCCTCCGCGCGCGAGCGCGACGCGATGCAGATCGAGCGCGCCGCCGACGACGTCGCCCGCTGCTTCCTGCTGGAGAGAGAGCTGTTCGAGCGCGGCTTCGAGCGGGAGTTCGAGGGCGAGGTGACCGGCGTGATCGGCGCCGGCGCCTTCGTCGCCTTCGGCGACGGCTACGAGGGGATGCTGCCGGTCCGCAAGCTCCACGGCGACTGGTGGGAGCTGAACGAGGAGGGCACGATCCTGCACGGCTCGCGCTCGGGCAAGACGATCCGGATCGGCGATCGCGTGGTCGTCCAGGTCGACCGCGTCGACGCGCCACGCGGCCGCGTCGACCTGGTCCCACTGGAGCTGTGAGCGTGCTCCGCCCCTTTGTGCCACGCTAGAAGCGATGGCCAAGGGCAAGGGAAAGAAGAAGTTCGCCCCCGGCGACGTCGCGACCAACCGCCAGGCGCGGTTCCGCTTCAGACTGCTCGACACCTTCGAGGCCGGCATGGTCCTGACCGGCACCGAGGTGAAGTCGCTGCGCGAGGGCGGGGCGCAGATGAAGGACGCCTACGCGCTCGTCAGAGGCGGCGAGGTGTGGCTCGTCAACCTGCACATCCCGCCGTACGCCTCCGCCTACCGCGACAACCACCTGCCCGAGCGCGACCGCAAGCTGCTGCTGCACAAGCGCGAGATCGAGCGGCTCGTCGGCAAGACGAGAGAGAGAGGCCTCACGCTCGTGCCGACGCGGATCTACTTCAGAGGCCCGCGCGCGAAGTGCGAGCTGGCGCTCGCGCAGGGCAAGGACCAGTTCGACAAGCGCGAGACGATCAAGGCGCGCGAGCAGGATCGCGAGATGCGCCGCGCGATCCGCGACGCCGAGCGGTACTGACCTCCACCGGCACGCCTCGCCGGTGAGCGCCGCTGGTCAGTCGTTCAGCAGCTCCGCGAGCAGCTGGCGCTGCGTCGGCCGCGCAGCTTCGTAGCGCTCGCGGCCGGCCGGGGTGAGGCAGGCGAAGATGCCGCGGCGGTCGTCGCTGCACATCGAGCGGGAGACGAGGCCGTCGGCCTCGAGGCGCCCGATCAGGCGCGACAGCGCGCTCTGGCTGAGGTGGACGGTGTCGGCGAGCGCCTGCATGCGGTTCTGCTCCCTGTCGCAGCCGGCGAGGCGCTCGAGCACCTCGAACTCGCTGACGCCGAGCTGGTGGCGCTCCTGCAGGACCTTCTCGAGGGCGCCCGTCGTGCGGGCGTGACGGTCGAGCAGCTCCCGCCAGCGGGCGACGAGCGCGTCGTCGTCGCGGCCGTCGAGGCAGGGACCGGACGGGGCCGTGGCATCGACGGACTGGGAGGCGGACATCACCGGCGATCGTACCAAACAGTCGCAATATTTGAATCCGCACATTCTGCATGCACAAAGGTTGCGCATGCATGTAGTGTCTGTGTCGGTCCCGCCGCGTCGCGCTCTCGGGCGCGCTCGCGCGGATGGCACTCGGCCGCCGTCCGCGCCTCCGGCGCTCGACCGCGATCGCACGTTCCGTCGCCGCGCCGGACAACCCCGCCCGGCGCGGCGACGGCGTGCGCTCAGACGTCCTCGAAGGTGCGCGTCAGGTGGGTCGCGTCCATCCCGACCACGAGCCCCACGATCAGACCGAGGTAGACGGCGACGACCGCCAGCCGCTGGGCCGGGCGGACTCTGTAGTAGCTGGCCGCCCGCTCGCCGCCGGCTCTCAGCGCCTTCCACCGCCGCCACGTCTCGAAGGCGGCGAAGAGCGCGATCAGGATGATGATCGGGTTGGGGAAGGCGAACGCGACGCCGACCATCGCGCCGAGGCCGACGAACCACATCCACGGCGTCATCGCCGCCATCGCGCGACCGCCGTCGAGCGGCACGACCGGCAGCAGGTTGAAGAGGTTGAGGAAGAAGCCGGTGAACGCCAGCGCCTGCCAGAACTCGTTGCCCGTCAGCAGCCAGACGGGGATCAGCAGCGCGGCGGCGAACGAGCCAAGGATCGGTCCGGCGAGCCCGACGCGCGCCTCTGCCGCGGCGTCGTCGCCGAGCGACTTCGCCGACACGACCGCGCCGAGGAAGGGGATGAACATCGGCGCGCTCGCCTCGATCCCCTCGCGGCGCAGCTGGATCACGTGGCCGAGCTCGTGGACGAGCAGCAGCAGCACGAAGCCGAGCGCGAACTTCCAGCCCCAGATGAGGCTGTAGGCGGCGACGGAGACGAGCATCGAGCCCGACGTCGTCAGCAGCTTCAGCTTCGGCAGGGCCAGCAGCAGCCCCTTCAACGGGCCGAGGAACTTGACGATCAGCGCGCCGGCGACGAACAGCGGGCCGAACAGCCGGCGCAGCTGCGAGCGCTGCGGCCGCGGAGGCGGCGGCGCACCCCATGCCGGGTCCGGGCCCCCGGCCGGCGCCGGCTCGCCCCATGCGGGCTGCGGCCCGGCGGGCGCCTGCTCGCTCCACGCGTCGTCGCGCCGGGCGGCGGGCGTGGGGGAGACGGGCGGAAGCCACTCGGCGCGGTTGTCCATCACTCGATTGTGGCAGGCGGGGTCGCGCCGGCCGGCCGTGTCGAGCCGGCCCGGTCGGCTAGACTGAAGGGGCTGTGCATCCCCGGGGACGACAGGCTTCGACGTGGTCGATTCGTGGGGATGGTTGCGAGCCGAGGTTCCGGTTGGCCTCGTTAAACCACCGGAAAAACCATACGTGCGGACTCTCACGAGTACGCCCTCGCCGCCTAGCACCTAGCTAGCGCCGTGAGGTTTCGGCCCTCGCCAGCCTGCCGCGGGGATCGCCGGAATCAGATGCAGGCTCACCTGGGGAGGTCCGCCTCTGCCGAACCGGGGACACCTTCAGGAGGCTGGTCCCCCGCAACCCGGCCGGCGAGGCGAGCGGGGGACGAGAACAGAGCGCCGGCTACGCTCGTAGACGCCATCTCTTGCGCGACTGCGGACCCGGGTTCAATTCCCGGCGTCTCCACTCCTCGAAGACCCCGCCCCGGCGGGGTCTTCGCGGTTGGAGGGGCTGGCGCGACGGCGGCGGTCGGAGGGCGCCGCGCCGGGCGGGCGACGGCGATCGCCGCGCCGAGCGCTCAACCGCGGTCGAAGGTCTCGTCGAGCGCGCGCGAGAGCGCGACGGCCGTGTCGAGGAGGTCGGCGACCGGGACGCGCTCGTCCGCGCAGTGGCAGTGCTCGATCCGCCCGGGGCCGAACGTGACCGCCTCGATCCCCGCCTCGACGAGGTGGCCCACGTCGCTGGCGAACGGCGTGCCGTACGCCGGCGGCTGCGGCCCCGGCTCGGCGCGGACGGTCGCCGCGGCGGCGCGCAGGCGCGCCGCGAACGGCGCGTCGACGGCGATCTCCGCCGGCGGGAAGGCGCCCGGCAGCAGCTGGGCCTCGACCGCCCAGCCGGGGTCGCCCGCGCCGGCCGCGGCGAGGTGCGCGCGCAGCTCCTCGAGCGCGCCGGCCGGCGTCTCGCCCGGCAGCAGCCGGCGGTCGAGCGTCAGCTCCAGCGCGTCGGCGACGGCGTTCGCCTTCACGCCCGCGCGCACGACCGTCGGCTCGCAGCTCGGCGCCGGCAGCAGCGGGTGGCCGCGCTCGGCGAGCGCGGCGCGATGGGCCGCGACCGCCTCCAGCACCGCCGGGAGTCGCCAGATCGGGTTGTCGCCCGCGCCCGCGGTGCTCGCGTGGACCGAGCGGCCGGCGATCCGCACCCGCAGGTGGCAGAGGCCGCGCGCGGCGGTCGCGACGCGGCAGCTGGTCGGCTCGAGCACGACGCCGACGTCGCCGCCGAAGCCGGCCTCCAGCAGCGAGCGGGTGCCCGGCTCGCCGCATTCCTCCCCGACGGCGAAGTGGCCGATCAGCGTCCCGCGCATCCGCTCGCGGCGCGCCGCCGCACGTCGCAGCAGCGCGATCTGCACCGCAAGCCCGGCCTTCATGTCGCAGGCGCCGCGTCCGTAGACGTGGCCGTCGCGCAGCTCGCCCGCGAACGGCGGGACGCTCCAGCCGGCCGGATCGTCGACCGGGACGGTGTCGAGGTGGCCGTTGAGGATCACCCGCGGCCCGGCGAACGCGCCCGCCGCGGTCCCTGCGACGACCGCCGCGAGCGAGTCGCGCTCGGGCAGCGTCTCGACGCGCGCCAGCGCGATCCCCTCGACGCCGCGCAGCTGCGCCTCGACGGCGTCTGCCATCGCCGCCTCCTGCGTCCCCGGGTTGGTCGACTCGACGGCGACGAGCTGGCGCAGCAGGGCGGTGAGCGCGAGCCCGTCGAGCGATCTGTGCGCACCCATCACGCAAAGTGGTTTGCAGAATTGGTCATGCTGCAGTATCTTTGCAGACGTAGGGTTCGCATCATGAGCAACGACTCCCACACCCCCGACCCCTCAGGCCTCCCCGACGGCGCCGGCTCACCCGAGTGGCTGCGCGAGCGCGTCGCGGAGGTGAAGCTGACGCCGAAGGGCGAGCTGGTCGCGCGCTTCCTCGCGGCCAATCCGCGCGCGGGGTCGGTCGAGTCGGCCTCGGAGCTGGCCGAGCGGATCGGCGTCAACGTCGCGACGGTCGTCCGCTTCGCGCAGACGCTCGGCTTCTCGGGGTGGCCCGAGTTCCAGCTCCACTTCCGCCATCGCTACCTCGGCAGCCTGCTGCCGACCGACGTGCTGCGCTCGCACAGGCAGGGCGAGGGGACGAGCCATCTGGAGGCGGCGATCCGCCGCGACACCGAGAACCTCCAGGCCGCGCTGACCTCCGTCAGCCCCGAGACCGTCGAGCAGGCCGCGCGCACGATCTACGACGCGCGCCGCACCGTCGTCGTCGCCAGCGGCAGCTTCGCCGCCGTCGGACAGGTGCTCGCCCACCTCTCCGCCGTGATGGGCCTGCCGGTCACGCTGGAGACGCGCGGCGGCGTCTCGACGGTCGCCACCTGCGCCGCGCTCGAAGCCGGCGACTGCCTCGTCGCGATCAGCTTCTGGCGCCAGATGCGCGACGTCAGCCGCGCCGCGCGCGACGCCAGAGAGCGGGGCGCGACGGTCGTCGCGATCACCGACTCGGTCTTCTCCCCGCTCGCCGAGATCGCCGACACGACGCTGATGGTGCCGACCGAGAGCGCCTCGTTCTTCCAGTCGCTCACCGCGCCCCTGTCCGTCGTCTACGCGCTGCTCGCGCAGCTCGAGGAGCTCGGCGGCGACGAGGCGGAGAACACGATCGCCCGGGTGCAGCGCGTCTGGGCGGACCTCGACCTCTTCCACCCATATGACACCACTTGACGGACCCGTCGGCACGCTCACGCCGATCGCGGGCCATGGCACCTTCCACGTGACGATCGGCGCCGGCCGCCCCGTGCTCGTGCTGCACGGCGGCCTCGGCCTCGACCACACCTACCTGCGGCCATGGCTCGACCCGCTCGCCGACGTCGCCGAGCTGACCTTCTACGACCTCGCCGGCAATGGCCGCTCCGAGCGGATCGACCTGTCGGAGGCGACGCACGACCTCTGGCTCGACGAGATCGACGCGATGCGCGCCCACCTCGGCCACGACAGGGTCGTCCTGCTCGGCCACTCCTACGGCGGCTACCTCGCGCAGGAGTACGCGATCCGCCATCCGGAGCGGCTCGACGGCGTGATCCTCTGCTGCACCGCGCCGGCGCTCGACCACCTCGCCGGAGCGGCCGACGTCGCCGCCGCGCGCGGGACGGCGGAGCAGGCGCGCGTCGTGCGCGAGGAGCTGTTCCACCCGATGCCCGACGATGCCACCTGGCGGCGCGTCTGGCAGGCGGTGATGCCGCTCTACTTCAAGCGCTACGACTCGGAGCTCGGCGCGCGGATCGACGCGGCGATGAGCTACAGCGCCGCCGCCTTCAACACCGGCTTCAGCCGCAACCTGCAGCATTTCGACGTGCGCGGCGAGCTGCCGGGTGTGCAGCTGCCGGCGCTCGTCCTGGGCGGCGCCGACGACTGGATCCTGCCCGTCGAGCACGGCGCCGGCGTGATCGCCGAGCTGATGCCGCAGGCGCGGCTGGAGGTCTTCGAGGAGAGCGGCCACATGCCGTTCGTCGAGGAGCCCGAGCGATTCGTCGAGGTCGTCGCGGCCTGGCTGGAGGAGCTGGCGTGAGGGCGATCGAGACGGTCGCCTTCATCGGCCTGGGCACGATGGGCGGCCCGATGGCGGCGACGCTGGCGCGCGCCGGCTTCACGGTCCGCGGCGTCGACGCCAGCGCCGAGCGCCGCGCCGCGGCCGGCCCCGGGGTCGAGCCGTTCGAGACGGTCGCCGAGGCATGCGCGGGCGCCGACGCCGTGCTGCTGTCGCTGCCCGGCTCCCCGCAGGTCGAGCAGGTGCTGCTCGGCGATCCCGCCTTCCTCGCGGCCGTGCCGGCGGGCGCGCTCGTGATCGACACGACGACCGGCGACCCCGCGATCACCCGCCGGATCGGCGAGCGCCTGCGCGAGCGCGGGCATGCGCTGCTCGACGCGCCGGTCAGCGGCGGCGCGGCCGGCGCGGCCACCGGCGCGTTGACGTTGATGGTCGGCGGCGACCAGGCCGCGTTCGAGCGCGCCGAGCCGCTGCTGCACGCGCTCTCCGGCGGCCGCCACCAGCGCGTCGGCGGCCAGGGCGCGGGCCACCTCGTGAAGCTGCTCAACAACCTGCTCTGCGCCGTCCACCTGCTGACCGCCTCGGAGGCGGCGCGGATCGCGGCGGCCGGCGGGATCGATCCGGCGCGCTTCGTCGCCGCGATCAACGGCGGCTCGGGCCGCAGCGGCGTCACCGAGGTCAACTATCCGCGCTGGATCGAGCCGGGCACCTTCGACTCCGGCTTCACGATGGGGCTGATGCGCCGCGACGTCGGCCTCGCGCTCCAGGTCGCCGGTCGGCTCGGCGCCGACACCGACGTGCTGCGCGCCGCCGGCGAGGTGTGGGACGCCAGCCGCGCCCAGCTCGGGGACGCAGAGGACTTCAATCGCATCGTGGAGCTCGACCGCTCCGGGGAGGAGGCGCGATGACGCCGGACGTGACGGACCTGCTGGCCCCCTGGTTCGGGGCCGACGAGATCGGCAGCTTCGTCGGCGGCGAGCTCGTCGCCGGCAACGGCGACGAGGTCGCGCTGGTGGCGCCCGCCGAGGAGCGCGTCGTCGCCGGGTATCGCGACGCCGGCGCGGCGGTCGCGGGGCAGGCGGTCGAGGCCGCCGCCGAGGGCCAGGCCGCCTGGGCGGCGCTGACGGCGAGCGAGCGCGGCCGCGTCCTGACGGCGATCGGCGCGGGCGTGCGCGACCACGCCGAGCCGCTGGCGCGGCTGGAGTCGCTGACGGTCGGCAAGCCGGTCGCCGGGGCGCGCCTGGAGGTGCTGCGCGTCGCCGAGATGTTCGAGTACTACGCCGGCTGGTGCGACAAGCACCACGGCGAGGTGATCCCCGTGCCGAGCGGCCACCTCAACTACACGCGTCCGGAGCCCTACGGCGTCGTCGCGCAGATCACGCCCTGGAACGCGCCGATCTTCACGGCCGGCTGGCAGGTCGCGCCGGCGCTCTGCACCGGCAACGCCGTCGTGCTGAAGCCGTCGGAGTTCACGCCGCTGACCTCGCTGGCGCTCGCGCGGATCGCCCTGGAAGCCGGCCTGCCGGCGGGCGCCTTCAACGTCCTCGCCGGCCTCGGCGCGACGACCGGCGCGGCCGTCGTCGCCGACGCGCGCGTCGGCAAGGTCGTCTTCATCGGCTCGGTCGAGACCGGCCGGCGGATCGCCCGCGGCGCCGCCGACACGCTCGCCTCGTGCCTGCTGGAGCTGGGCGGCAAGTCGGCCAACATCGTCTTCGCCGACGCCGATCTCGACCGCGCCGCCGACGGCGCGATCGCCGGGATCTTCTCCGGCTCGGGTCAGAGCTGCGTCGCCGGCTCGCGGATCTTCGCGCAGGCGTCGATCTACGACGACTTCCTCGCGACGCTCAGCGAGCGGGCCGCCGCCCTGCGCGTCGGCGACCCGCTGGAGGAGACGACGCAGATCGGGCCGATCGCGAACGCCCCGCAGCATGCGCGCGTGCGCGCGATGCTGGCCGACGCCGTCGCCGCCGGCGCCCGCGTCGCGACCGGCGGCGACCGGCCCGACGGGCTCGATCGCGGCTACTACCTCGCCCCGACGCTGCTGACAGGCGTCGACAACCGCGCCGAGATCGCGCAGGAGGAGATCTTCGGCCCGGTCGGCTGCGTGATCCCGTTCGCCGACGAGGCGGAGGCGATCGCGCTCGCGAACCACAGCCGCTTCGGGCTGGCTGGCGCGGTCTGGACGCGCGACGTCGGCCGCGCCCATCGCGTCGCCGCGGCGGTCCGCGCCGGCACCTTCTGGATCAACGACTACAAGACGATCAACGTGATGACACCGTTCGGCGGATTCGGTGAGAGCGGCTACGGCCGCTCCAGCGGGCGCCAGGCGCTCGCCGAGTACACCCAGCCCAAGAGCGTCTGGGTGGAGGTCGGCGCGGCCGCGAGCTAGCCGCGCCGGATCGCCGCGGGCGCCGCAGGGCGCCCGCGGCAGGCAGTACGCAGCACCGCACAGGAGTCAGGTTCATTCGCGCCGGGACAGCCCCTCGCAGAGGGGACGGGTCGCCCGCGCTCGGAGAGAGAGGCAGCATGGGAGCAGGTGAGCAGGATCGGCAGAGCGGGGGCACGACCCGCGAGGCACGGCTGACGCGACGGGGGCTGATCGCGGTCGGCGGGCGCGGCGCGCTGGGAGCGACCCTGATGGGCGGCGTGCTGCTCGGCGCGACCGGCTGCAGCCGCTCGAGCAGCGCCGGCGGATCGGGCGGCGGCGCCGACGGGGCGATCTCGTCGATCGGGTTCGACCACCCGAACAACCAGATCCCCCTGTGGGAGGACATCATGCGCTGGTCGCGCGTCGCCGCCAGAGAGCGCGACGTGAAGCTGCTGACGACCGCCGACGAGGGCAAGCTCGACCGCCAGGTCGCGAACCTCAACACGTGGATCGCCCAGAGAGTCCCGGCGATCATCTCCTATCCGCTCGAGCCGAGCGCAATCGAGAAGATCGCCGAGCGCGCGCGGGCGAGAGGGATCATCTGGGTCACGTACGCGGCCAACCTGCAGAACCAGGACGGCGCCGTGCTGCTGAACAACGTCCGCTCCGGCGAGCTGCTCGGCGAGGCGGCGGCGAGATTCGTCAACGAGAGACTCGGCGGGAGAGGCAAGGTGCTGCACCTGACCTTCCCGGACGGCGGGCAGATCGGCCGCGAGCGCGACAAGGGCGTCGTCGACGCGCTCAAGCGGCACGCGCCGGGCGCCGAGATCGTCGCCTCCCAGAAGGCGGTCGACCAGGCGACCGGCCTGTCGGTGACCAGCTCGGTGCTGAGCGCCCACCCCGACCTCAACGTCGTCGTCGGCATGAACGACGACGGCGCCATCGGCGCCTACCGCGCCTTCCTCGACCGCGGCCGCAAGCCGAACGACCCGAAGGTCTTCATCGGCGGCCAGGACGGAGCGAAGCCGGCGCTGGAGCTGATCAAGAGAGGGACGATCTACCGCGCGACCTCGGCGCTCAGCATCAAGGAGCTCGGCGAGGTCTGCATCACCTTCCCGCTCGACATCGCCTCCGGCAGAGTCAGAAGAGGCGCGACGATCGACGTGCCCGTCCACCTGCTGACGGCCGACGACGGCGCGAAGGTCGACCAGCTCCTGTCCGAGCTCTCTGCGTAGGAGGCGGACGGCGTGTTCCAAGTCCGCGGACTGAGCAAGCGATACGGCGGTGCCGTCGCGCTCGACGACGTCGACCTGACGGTCGAGGCGGGGGAGATCCATGCCCTGCTCGGGCCCAACGGCGCGGGCAAGAGCACGTTGATCCGTTGCATCACCGGCGGCGTGGCGCCGGACGAGGGCGAGATCGTCATCGACGATCTGCGCTTCTCGGCGCTCACGCCGCGGGAGGCTCGCAGAGCCGGCGTCGGGACGGTCCACCAGCACCTGAGCCTGATCGACACGCTCGACGTGACCGACAACATCTTCCTCGGCTGCGAGCTGCGGCGCGGCCCACTGCGGCGTCGCGCCGCGCAGCGCCGCGCGGCCGGGGAGGCGCTCGAGCTGGTCGGCGCGCGCGAGGAGATCGCCGTCGATGCGCAGATCGGCGACCTGTCGGTGCCGCAGCGCCAGCTGGTCGAGATCGCGAAGGTGCTGCGGCGCGGCGGCATCCGCGTGCTGATCCTCGACGAGCCGACGGCGGCGTTGACCGACGTCGAGGCGCAGGGGCTCGCCGAGCGGTTGCGCGCGCTGCGCGCCCAGGGGCTCCACATCATCTACACGACCCACTTCATCGACGAGGTGTTCGCGTTGGCCGACCGGCTGACGGTGCTGCGCGACGGCCGCGCGATCGTGCGCGACACCGCCGTCGCCGACACGACGCCGTCGGCCGTGATCGATGCGATCGCCGGCGAGCGGGGGCAGAGCGCGGTCGCGCGCCCCCGCATGCGCGCGCGCATGAGCGAAGCGCCGATGCTGGAGCTGGAGGAGCTGAGCGGGCCGCGCTTCGGGCCGATCTCGCTCGAGGTCCGGCCGGGCGAGATCGTCGGCCTCTTCGGTCTGCTCGGCTCGGGCCGCACCGAGCTGCTCGAGACGATCTTCGGCGCGCGCAGACCGACCGCCGGCGCGATGCGGTTCGACGGCAGAGCGCTGCCGGCCGCCGGCCCGGCGCGCGCGATCGAACGAGGGCTGGCGCTCGTGCCGGGCGACCGCCTCCGCCAGGGCATCTTCGCGTCGCTGTCGGCGCGCGACAACGTCGTGCTGCCGAGCGTCGGCGGCTTCGCGCGCGGCGGGCTGCGCGACGTCGCGCGCGAGCGGAGCGTCTTCGACGCGATGGCGCGGGGCTACCGGCTGCGGCCGCCGCGTGGCGATGCGCTCGCGCGCGAGCTCTCCGGCGGCAACGCCCAGAAGCTGGTCGTCGGCCGCTGGCTGGCGGCGCTCGACCGCACGCGGCTCGTCCTGCTCGACGAGCCGACCCAGGGCATCGACATCGGTGCCCGTCACGACATCTACGAGATCCTGCGCGCGACCGCGGCCGAGGGGAAGGGCGTGATCTTCACCTCCTCGGACCCCGACGAGGTCGTCGCCGCCGCCGACCGTGCGCTCGTGCTGCGGCGCGGGCGCGTCGTCGCCGAGCTGAGCGGCCGCGACCTCAGCGAGAGCGCGCTGCTGGACATCTCCCAGACCGCGGAGGTCGCTGCATGACGACGATCGAGAAGGCCGGGGAGGCACGCGGCACGGCCGCGGCTCCCGGCCGCTTCCGAGCCGGATTCGGCCGGCTGCTGACCGAGAGCCCGCTGCTGGTCGGGCTGCTGCTGCTCGTGGCGCTCTTCACCGCGCTCTCGGCCGACTTCCTGACGCTCGACAACATGCGCGTGGTCGGGCTGCAGAGCGCCCAGCTGGGCATCGTCGCCGTCGGCGTCGCGCTGCTCGTGCTGTGCGGCCACGTCGACCTGTCGGTCGGCTCGACGATGGGGCTCTGCGGCGTGCTCGCCGGCTACCTGATGAGCAACGCCGACGTCAGCCCGCTGCTGGCGGCGCTGGTCGCACTCGGCGCCGGCGCGACCGTCGGGGCGCTCAACGGCTTCATGTGCGCCTACCTCGGCTTCTCGCCGATCGTCGTGACGCTCGGCATGCTGACCGCCGTCCACGGCGTCACCTTCCTGATCACGTCGGGCACCGTCTTCGGCTTCGGCGACGGCTTCGGCACGCTCGGCAACGGGTCGGTAGCGGGGATCCCCGTGCCGGTCCTGATCGCGGCGGCGGTGTTCGCGCTCGGGGCGATCTTCCTCACGCTCGCCCCGGGCGGGCGCCACGTCTACGCGATCGGCGTCAACAGAGAGGCGGCCTATCTGGCCGGGATCCCGGTCCGGCGGCTGCCGTTCGTGCTGTTCGTGCTGACCGGTCTGCTGGCCGCGCTCGCCGGCCTGATCGAGACGGCGCGGCTCGACAGCGCTCCGGCCAGCTCGCTCGGCGTCGGCTTCGAGCTGAACGTGCTGACCGCCGTGCTGCTCGGCGGCATCGCCTTCAACGGCGGTCGCGGCAACCTGCTCGGCGTGCTCGCGGGCGTGCTCTTCCTCGGCGTGCTGCAGAACGGCCTGGCGATCATGAACGTTCCGTTCGCCTGGCAGGCGATCGCCAGCGGCCTGGCGCTCGTGCTCTCGATCGGCCTCGACAGCATCACGACGAAGCTGTCCGATCGCTGGCGGGCGAAGCGCCGGCGGGCCGCCGAGGCGATCGAGGCGGCGGGGGCATGAGCCCCCGCCTCAGCCGGCCGCGCGCATCGCCCGCCGGCAGCCCCGCTCGAGCACGTGGGCGGCGAGCCAGAAGCGCTTGAAGGCCGGGTTCGTCGTCTGGCCTCTCGCGTAGCGGTAGTAGATCTGCTGCGCGATCCCCGCGAGGCGGAACATCCCGTAGACCTCGTAGAACGGCCAGTCGCCGGGGTCGAGTCCGGTCGCGGCGCAGTAGCGCTCGACGATCTGCCGCCGCGTCGGCATCCCCGGCAGGTGCGACGGCTGGCGGCGGAACCACTGCGCGCCGCGGCCGTCGCCCGGCTCGATCCAGTACGAGAGCGAGGCGCCGAGATCCATCAGCGGATCGCCGAGCGTCGCCAGCTCCCAGTCGAGCACGGCCCGCACGCGGGTCGGCTCGGCGGCGTCGAGCACGAGGTTGTCGAGGCGGAAGTCGTTGTGGATCACGCAGGTGCGCACGTCGGCCGGCTGGCGCTCGTCGAGCCACCGCATCACGGCTCTGAACGACGGCACGTTCCACGTCTTCGCGCGGGTGTAGCGCTCCGACCAGCCGGCGATCTGCCGCGCGACGTAGCCGCTGCCGCGCCCGAGGTCGCCGAGGCCGGCGGCGGCCGGGTCGATTCCGTGCAGCTCGACGAGCAGGTCGACGAACCGCTCGCCGATCGCCGCCATCCGCGCCGGGTCGGTGCCGACCTCGGGCGGCATCGAGCGGCGCGGGATCACGCCCGGCACCCGCTCCATCAGGTAGAAGTCGCTGCCGAGCACCGCGTGGTCGGTGCAGAGCGCGACCATCTCCGGGACGTAGGGGAAGACCGGCTTCAACGCCAGCTGGATGCGGTGCTCGCGCGCCATGTCGTGGGCCGAGGAGGCCTTCGTGCCGGCCGGCGGGCGGCGCAGGATCAGGTCGCGGTCGTCGTAGCGCAGCAGGTAGGTGAGGTTCGACGCGCCGCCGGCGAACTGCCGCACGTGCGGCGGCCCGTCGGGCAGCGACGCGCCGCCGGGCGTCCCGCGCAGCCAGGCGTCGACCGCCGCGACGTCGAAGGCGTCCTCCTCGCGGACGGCGCGATCGTCGCTCACGATCGTCCTCCCCACGCCGCGCGAAGGAGGCCCTGCCGAGTTCGCGCGACCGAACGCGAGCCCTCGGGCGAGCGTTCGGCGCTCACAGGAGCGGCTCCTCGTCGCCGCGCTGCCGGCGCAGCTCGCGCCGCGCGATCGACAGCTTGTGGACCTCGTCGGGGCCGTCGGCCAGCCGCAGCGTCCGCATGTGCGCGTACATCCAGGCCAGCGGCGTGTCGTCGGAGACGCCTGCGCCGCCGTGGACCTGGATCGCGCGGTCGATGATCTTCAGCGCGACGTTCGGCGCCGCGACCTTGATCGCCGCGACCTCGATCCGCGCGTTCTTGCCGCCGACGCGGTCGACCAGCCACGCCGTCTTCAGCACGAGCAGCCGCAGCATCTCCAGCTCGATGCGCGCCTCGGCGATCCAGTCGCGGATGTTGGAGCGGGTCGAGACCGGCTTGCCGAAGGTCTCGCGCGCGTCGGCGCGGGCGCACATCAGCTCCAGCGCCCGCTCGGCGGCGCCGATCGCGCGCATGCAGTGGTGGATCCGACCCGGGCCGAGGCGCGCCTGCGCGATCAGGAAGCCGGCGCCCGGCTGGGCGATCACGTTCTCGGCCGGGACGCGCACGTCGGTGAACTGCAGCTCGGCGTGGCCCTCGGGGTCGTGGTAGCCGAAGACCGGCAGCGAGCGGACGACCTCCAGCCCCGGCGTGTCGAGCGGCACCAGCACCATCGACTGCTGCGCGTAGACGTGGGCGTCGGGATCGGTCTTGCCCATCACGATGAGGACTCTGCATCTGGGGTGCAGGACCCCGGTCGTCCACCACTTGCGGCCGTTGAGGACGAGCTCGTCGCCGTCGCGGACCATGCTCATCTGCACGTTGGTCGCGTCGGAGGAGGCGACGTCGGGCTCGGTCATCGCGAAGCCCGAGCGGATCTCGCCGTCGAGCAGCGGCTGCAGCCAGCGGGCCTTCTGCTCGTCGGTGCCGAACTGGTGCAGCACCTCCATGTTGCCGGTGTCGGGCGCGGCGCAGTTGGTCGCCTCGGCGGCGATCATCGTGCGGCCCATCAGCTCGGCGAGCGGCGCGTACTCGAGGTAGGTCAGGCCCGGCCCGTGCGCCGGATCCGGAAGGAACAGGTTCCACAGGCCGCGGCGGCGCGCCTCCTCCTTCAGCTCCTCCATGATCGGCGGGTGGACGTGCGGCGTGTCGCCGCCGCGCACCTGCTCGACGTAGAGCTGCTCCGCCGGGTAGACGCGTTCGTCCATGAATGCCTGGAGCCGCTGCTGGAAGTCCTTGGCGCGCTCGCTCAGCTCGAAGTCCATGCGTTCCTCTCTCGCTCCGTCTCCGCTTCAGGCAGGTCGCGCGTCCGGCGCGACCTGCCGCTCTCGATCGTCATCGGGCCTGCCGCTCCTCGTCCGGCGCCGGCCGCGGGCCGGGCAGGTTGCGGAACTGGAACGGCGCCGGCGAACGCCCGATCTGGCAGAACCAGCACTCGCCGGTCATCTCGCCGGCGAAGAGCCGCAGCGCGGTGTCGGCGACGATCTGCGGGTCGAGCAGCTCGAAGCCCGCGGCGCGCAGGCCGTCTCTGACGTGGGCGATCAGCGGCGTCTCGGCGAAGGTCGGGCAGACCGCGTTGAAGCGGATCCCGTCGCCGGCCAGGAGCGGGCCGAGGGAGCGCGTCAGCCCGACGACCGCGTGCTTGTTGGCGGCGTAGATCGGGTCGGCCGGGACGGCGGTCAGGCCGGCGAGCGAGGCGGTCACGACGATCGACCCGCCGCCGCGCGCCTTCAGCGCCGGCAGCGCCGCCTGGGTCCCGAAGACGACGCCGCCGAGGTTGGCGCCCATCGCGCGCCGGTAGCGCGCGAGGTCGAACTGGTCGCCGACGATCGTGTCGCTCGTGACGCCGGCGTTGAGCAGCACGAGGTCGAGCCCGCCGGCGTGCTCCTGCGCGTAGGCGACGGCGGCGTGGTTGGCGTCGAGGTCGCTGACGTCGAGCGCGACCGCGTGACCGCCGACCTGCGCGGCGACCTCGCGCGCGCCGGCCTCGTCGATGTCGGCGACGACGACCTCGGCGCCGGCGTCCGCGAGCGACAGCGCGGCCAGACGGCCGATGCCGCTGGCGCCGCCGGTGACGAGCGCGACCTTGTCGCGCAGCGCCTCCCGCTCGGCCGTGGTGGGGGAGGTGTCGGTCACCTGCGCTCCTCCTCGATCGGCCGCCCCGGCACGACCAGCACGGAGCGGATCAGGGTCGCGGCCGGCTCGCGCAGCTCCGCGAGCTCGCCCGCGCGGCCGTGCTCGGCGGCGCCGAGCACGAGTTCGTTGATGCCGCCGACGACGGCCGTCGCGAGCGCGCGCGAGACTGGGCGCAGGGCCGGCTCCTCCCGCCGCAGCTCGTCGCAGAACGCGACCATCTGGTCGGCGAACCGCTCCATCGTCTCGCGCCGGCGGGCGAGCGCCCGCGGCCCTGCGCCAAGGATCTCGACGAGGAAGGTGCGCGTCAGCTCCGGCCGCGCCGCCATCGCGCGCAGGTAGGCGCCGACGACCTGCTCGACGCGCTGCTGCCACGGCTCTCCGGCGGCCGCCGACGCGGCGGCGGCCGCCTCCATCGCGCCGAGCACGTGGTCGGCGGCGGCGTCGTAGGCCGCGAGGAAGCACGCCTGCTTGTCGTCGAACTGCTCGTAGAAGGTCCGCTTCGAGACGCGCGCGTGGCGGACGACGTCGGCGATCGTCGTCGGGCCGTAGCCCTTCTCGGCGACGGCGGCGTTCATGCCGCAGACGAGCCGCTCCCTCGCTCCCTCGATGGCAACCGGCGTGGCCATTGGTACCGGACGGTACCATCGCCGCCGTGGAGACGATGACGATTGCCGCGCCGCTGACGCTCCCATGCGGTGCGGTGCTGCCCAACCGGCTCGCGAAGGCGGCGATGAGCGAGCAGCTCGGCGACCGCGCCAACCGCCCGACGGAGCGGCTCGACCGCCTCTACGAGCGCTGGGGCGCAGGCGGCTGCGGCCTCGTGATCACCGGCAACGTGATCGTCGACCGGCGCCACGTCGGCGAACCGCGCAACGTCGTGATCGAGGACGAGCGCGACCTGCCCGCGCTGCGCCGCTGGGCCGCCGCCGGCAAGCGCGGCGGGGCGGCGCTGTGGGCGCAGGTCAACCACCCCGGCCGGCAGGCGCTGCGGATCGCCGGCTCGCAGCCGGTCGCACCGAGCGCGATCGCCGCGAAGATCCCGGGCGCCGTCACGCCGCATGCGCTGACCGGCGCCGAGATCGAGCAGGTCGTCGCGCGTTTCGCGCGGACGGCCGCGATCGTCAAGGCGGCCGGCTTCGACGGCGTCCAGCTCCACGGCGCCCACGGCTATCTGATCTCCCAGTTCCTGTCCCCGCGTGCCAATCGCCGCGACGACGACTGGGGCGGCGACGCCGAGCGCCGGCGCCGCTTCGTGCTCGAGGTGGTGCGCGCGACGCGCGCGGCCGTCGGGCCGGAGTTCCCGGTCGCGATCAAGCTCAACTCGGCCGACTTCCAGCGCGGCGGCTTCAGCGAGGAGGAGTCGGCGGCGGTCGTCGTCGCGCTCGCGGAGGCCGGGATCGACCTCGTCGAGATCAGCGGCGGCACCTACGAGGCGCCGGTGATGATGGGCGCAGAAGGCGACGGCGCGCGCACGGGCGCGCACGCGCGGGAGCGCGCGAGCACGCGCGCGAGCACGCGCGCCCGCGAGGCCTATTTCCTCGACTACGCGGAGCGCATCCGCGCCCAGGTCCCCGGCCTGCCGCTGATGGTGACCGGCGGCTTCCGCTCGACCGCGGCGATGGACGCCGCGCTTGCGGGAGGTGCCTGCGACGTGATCGGCGTCGGCCGGCCGCTCGCGCTCCACCCCGACGCGGCCGCGGAGCTGCTCGACGGCCGGCGGACGCGGGTCGACGCCGGCGACAAGCGGATCGGCGTCCGCCTGCTCGACAGCGTCGTCGACCTCTTCTGGCACACCCGCCAGATGCACCGCATCGGCCGCGGCCGCGAGCCGTGGGCCGGCGAGCACGCGCTCCACACGCTCACGGCGTTCGTGCTGATGAACGGCTGGGGCTCGCTGCGCCGCAAGCGCGGCGGTTGAACGTCACGCGCTTCGGTCCGGTGCATCGTTCTGCGGTCTGGAGGTTGGTCGGAGGCGGAGGGATGCGCGCTTCCGGTGTATCGAGACTGGAAGGAGGGGCGATGAAACTCCAGTCGAAAGGGTTTCGTCACCTGAATTGCGGTGATCGTTGCAGTGTCGATCTGTAAATCGTTCCTCTCGACCTGAGGCTGCGCGGGAAGTTGGCGCGTGCGAACTCGCTTTGCCGTTCTTCGGCAGGTTGCTCGACGAAACGCGGCGAAAACGGTCGGCGGGGCCCTTTCGGGCGAGCGCCGATGCGCGATAATGGACGAAGGTGTCATCGGTCAGACCGAGGAGGCGCGACGGCGGCCATTTCGCCGCTCGGCTCTAAAGGTCCCCGGTGGAATGCCGAGGTACCCCTAAGGCCACCGCTGCGCTTTGCCATGGACGAACGCCTGATCACCGCCCAGCCGCATCCGACCGGCATTCGCCGCCGGATTCGCGGCGCGGTGATCGCGCTGACGGCCGCCGCCGCGATCGTCGCGGCCCCGGCCGGCGCGCTCGCCGCCGGCGGCAACGAGGGCGTCGCCGAGGCCATCGCAGCGCGCGCCGCCGCACAGGCCGCCGCGCCCGCCAACGCAGCCCCGCAGGCCGCCCAGATTCCCGTCGCCAAGGCGCCCGAGCAGGCACCTCCGGCTGCCGCGCCGCAGGCCGCCGCGCCCCAGTCCGACACGTCCGCGCCCGCCGCCGCTGCTGTTTCGCCGGTCGAGGCGTCCGCGCCCGCCGCTGCGGCCCCGCAGCAGGCTGGCGTGCCGGCTGCGAACGCGGCGCCGCAGGCGCATGCGAACGCTGCGGCCCCGCAGCAGGCTGGCGTGCCGGCTGCGAACGCGGCGCCGCAGGCGCATGCGAACGCTGCGGCCCCGCAGCAGGCTGGCGCACCGTCGCCGAACGCCGCTCCGCCGGCGCACGAGAACGCGGCCGCGAAGGCGCCCGAGCAGGCTTCCGCTCCCGCGCACACGCCCTCCGCGCCCGCCGCCGCTCCGCAGCAGCACGGCGCGGGTGCCGGTGTCCCGTCGGCGAATGCGGCGCCGCAGGCGCATGCGAATGCCGCGGCTCCGCAGCATGCCGGCGTGCCGTCGCCGAATGCCGCGCCGCAGGCGCATGAGAACGCGGCTGCGAAGTTCCGTGAGTCGGTTCCGCAGGATCCCACGCCCGCCGACACGACCCCTGAGCCGCCCGCGACCGATCCCGGCACGACTGACCCGGGCACGACCGATCCGGGCACCACTGACCCCGGCACGGCCGATCCGGGCACGACTGACCCGGGCACGACCGATCCGGGCACGACCGATCCCGGCACGGCCGATCCGGGCACGACTGACCCGGGCACGACCGATCCGGGCACGACCGATCCCGGCACGACCGATCCGGGCACCACTGACCCCGGCACGACCGATCCGGGCACCACTGACCCCGGCACGACCGACCCGGGCACGACCGACCCCGGCACGACCGACCCGGGCACCACCGACCCCGGCACGACCGACCCGGAGCCGAGCACGCCCGTCGAGCGCCCGACGCCCAGAGAGCCGACGCGTCCGGGCGGCGGCGAGCCGACGCATCCGAAGCCGCCGACCGGCAACGGCGTGCTGCGCCCGACGCCTCCGCCGCCGGCCCCCAGCGGGCCGGTCGACCCGACTCCAAGCGTCGCTCCGCCGTCGGCTCCGAGCGTCTCGGCGCCGGTCGTCACGGAGCCGTTCGTCGCGCCCCCGGCCGCGAGTGTCGACACCGGTCGCCGCGACACGGGCGGCGCCGGGGCGGGCCTCGATCGCGCGGCCGAGGAAGCGGCGGCGCGCGACGCCGAGACGCGCCGCATCGTCCGCAAAGGCTTCGCGGGCTTCGGGCTGACGTCGCTGCAGGAGGACGAGCCGGCCACAGAGAGCGCCGTCGCGGCCGCCGTGAAGGCGGCGGCGGAGCTCGGGCCGCTCTGCCCCGCGGTCATCCACGGGCCCGCCACGACCAGCCGCGTGCCGATGGCGACGACGCCGCTCGACCCCGAGCGGGTCGTCGAGCGCAAGCCGCGTCAGATCGACGAGCCGAGCACCGTCCGCGGTCCCCCGGCTCCCTCCGACGCGCCCTCCTCGCCGCTGACCGCGAGCGCCGCCGCCGCCGGTGCCGGCGCGGGCTCCGCGGGCATCTTCTTCTTCGCGATCCTCGTCGACTCCGTCAGCGCGCAGCTCGCGCAGGCCGAGTCGGTCGCGCCGCCGTGCTCCTTCGAGAGCAACCTGGCGACGCAGACCTCCGACGACGCGGCGCGCGCTCCACCAGTCGCCTGAGTCCACCCCAGCGAGCCGTCCCGCGCGGGACCGGCTCACCGTGAACTCAGACACTGGAAGGAGATCCAGCATGGTCGCCACGAACGACCGACTCCACCGTCTCACCACCGCCCGCCGGGATCGCATCACGCGCTCCTCGCGCGTGAAGCTGCTCGCGAAGCAGGTCGCCGCGGGCGAGTACAAGGTCGACCCCGACAAGCTCGCCGAGGTGCTCGTCGAGCGGGCGAACTTCCATCGCCAGGTCAAGGCCGACCTGCTGTCGCAGCGTTCCCCGACGGAGCTGTGATCGCGCCTGACACCGGCGACCGCTGACCCACCTGCGGCCGCGCGGCCTGCAGGGCAGGGCAGGCCGGGCGGTCGCCGGCACGGCTCGCGCCTGCGCGAGCCGAGGAACGACAGATGAACGACGACGCGGAGGAGCCCCGTCAGCGCTCCTCTACGATGACCCGATGAAGAGAGCGCTCGTCGGCGCGCTCGCCGTCGCGCTGCTGCTCGGCGTCGCGGCCGCCGCTCCCGCAGCGGCCGGGACCTTCCAGGGCAGCATCGCGATCAGCTCGATCGGGACGCAGGGCGATCCGAGCGATCCGATCGCGATCGGCGCCGTGGCGACCGTGGTCCAGCAGTGCGATCCGGGCACCCCGTGCGCATGGCTGCCGTTCGTCACGACCGTGCCCGCCGCTCGGCAGTGCAGCCCGGCGGTCACCGCCTCGACCTGGGTCGGCGACGCCTACGGGCAGACAGCCGGCCAGCAGCCGCAGACCTTCTCGCCGACGTGGCGCGAGCGGCCGTCGCAGGCCGCCGGCGCACGCCGCGCCTGCCTCTACGTCCGCACCGCAGGCGGCGATTCACTCGTCGCGGAGAGCGCATTCACCGTGCCCCCTGCGATCGTGCTGCCGCCCGGCGCGGGCGTGCCGCGCGCGCCGATCCCGCGCGCGATCGGCGTCCGGCGCGGCTTCGGCTACCGCCTGAGCCTCGCGTCGATCCCGCGCGGCGTCGACCGCACGCGTTTCAGCCTGCTGGCGCGCGCCGCCGCCAAGCGGTGGGGGCTGCGGCTCGCCGGGCGCACGAACCGCGTCGTGCGCAGCGGCGACCGCGTCGACTCGGTCGGCTTCGCGCCGGGCGTGCCGAGCTATGCGCTCGGCGTCACGACGATCCGCTCAGTGCGGTGGTTTCGCCGCGTCGACGGGCGTCCGCGGGTCGTGAGACAGCAGGTCGTCGAGCGCGACACCCGCCTCGCGGTCGGCGCGCCGTGGCATGCCGGCCCCGGCCGGACGCCGCCCGACCGGATCGACCTGCAGACGGTGATCATCCACGAGCTCGGCCACTACGCCGGCAACGACCACGTCCGCAACTGCACCAACAGCCCGATGTGGGTCGCGTTGCGGCCCGGCGAGTGGTGGCACGACCGCCGCAACTGGTTCCAGCACGGTTGCGGCAGCCAGGCCCGCGCCGCCCGCGGAAACGGGTCGGCCGCGGCGGGCAGAGCGCGGCCGATGCTCCACGAGCACGTCTACCGCGACGTCCTCCTCGACTGAGGCGCCGAGCGGCGCACGTCCGCCCGCAGGCCGGAGCGCGCGCCGTCCGGCACCCCGGGCCGGCTACACCCGGCCGGCGTCGGCGGCCGCCTGCTCGGCCGCCGTCAGCTGCTCCTCGACGAGCGCGAGGCCCGCGTCCCAGAAGCCGGGGTCGGTGAGGTCGAGGCCGACCAGCTCGCCGAGCGCCTCGGGCGCCAGCGAGCCGCCGGCCGACAGCATCCGCAGGTAGTCGGGCACGAAGCTCGCGCCGTCCTGCTCGTAGCGCCGGTAGACCGACAGCGCCAGGAGCTGCCCGTAGGCATACGCGTACACGTAGCCGGGCGTGTTGACGAAGTGGGGGATGTACGACCACCACGTGCGGTAGCCCTCGGTCACCTCGACGGCGTCGCCGAACAGCTCCTCCTGCGTCTTCGCCCACAGCTCGCCGAACCGCTCGACGCCGAGCTCGCCCTGCTCGCGGCGGGCGGTGTGGATCTCCTGCTCGAACAGGTGCATCGCGGTCTGGCGGAAGACGGTCGCGATCGCGCCCTCGATCGACTCCGACAGCAGCGACAGGCGCGACGCCGGCGTCGCCGCCGCGTCGAGCAGCCGCCCGAAGACGAGCGTCTCGCCGAAGACCGACGCGGTCTCCGCGAGCGTCAGCGGCGTGCTCTGGTGGAAGACGCCCTGCGGCGCCGCCAGCGCCGCGTGGACGCCGTGGCCGAGCTCGTGCGCGAGCGTCAGCACGTCGCGGCGACGCGACGTGTAGTTGAGCATCACGTACGGATGCGCGGACGGGACGGTGTAGGAGCAGAACGCGCCGCCGCGCTTGCCGGGCCGCACCGGCGCGTCGATCCAGCGCTCGTCGAAGAAGCGGCGCGCCAGCGCGCCGAGGTCGGGCGTGAAGCTGTCGTAGGCGTCGAGCACCAGCTCGCGCGCCTCGCGCCACGTGAAGCGCTCGTCCACGTCGGCGACGGTCGCGGCGCGGTCGTAGTCGGCCAGCCGGTCGACGCCGAGCAGTCTCGCCTTCAGCCGGTACCAGCGCTGCGGCACGTCGTAGCGGTTGCGGACCGCGGTCACGAGCGCCTGCACCGACTCGTCGCTCGCCTCGTTGGCGAGGTTGCGGGCGGTCAGCCAGTTCGGATAGCTGCGGAGTCGGTCGTCGACGGCCTTGTCGTGCAGCAGCGTGTTGAAGATGAAGGCGCGCGTGCGCAGGCCGGGCTCGAGCGCGGTGGTGACCGCCTCGGCGGCGGCGCGCCGCTCGTCGCGGTCGGGACCGGAGAGCAGCGCGAGCGCCTGCTCGAGCGAGACCGGCTCGGGCGCGTCGGGCAATCTCACCTCGACCGCCGACATCAGCTCGGCGAACAGCCGCGTCCAGGCGCCGGCGCCGCTGACGCCCTTCTCGGCGAGGATCCGCTCCTCGGGCTCGCTCAGCAGGTACGGGCGGTAGCGCCGCTCGGTCCGCAGGTAGTGGGCGAACGACTCGCTGCCCTCGCCGGCGAGCAGCTCCTCGGCGCGCTCGTCGTCGAGCGCCGCCCACTCCAGCTCGAAGAAGAGCAGTCTCGTCTGGATCGCGGTCGCCTGCTCCTGGACGTGCTGGAGCAGCGCCCCGATCCGCTCGTCGGCGGTGTCGACGGCGAAGCGCAGCGACGCGAACGAGCCGGCGCGGCCGACCAGCTCGTGCAGGTCGGCGAGCTGTCTCATCGCCTCGCGCAGCCCGTCGGGATCGAGCTCGGCGAGTCTGCCGGCATAGGCGGCGGCGAACGCGTCGGCGCGCTCGGCGGCCTGCGCGAGCAGCGCGCGGACGCCGTCCTCGCCCCTGCCGTCGACGAGCGGGTCGAGGTCCCAAGCGACGCCGGCGACCTCGTCGTCCGCGGGCTCCTGGTTGGTGGCGGGGAGGGTCGTCATGCCGTCACTCTAGAGGCTGGCTCGCGTGCGCCGAAGAGGCCGCGCGGAGGCGTCTTCTCCCGCGATCTGCGACCATCTGACGTCCGACAGACGCATAGGTGCCGAATCACAGTCGTCCTGGACGACTTGGAGCGGGGGACCCAACCGAGCCGGATCCGTCCGGCTCACGGGGCGAATCGCCGCCAGCCACTCCGCCATCGGAGGGCTCCGGAGGCGTAGCGCACTCTTTCAGCGCGAGCCCGTCAGCTCACCTCGTAGGCCGCGAAAGAGAAGCCATATGGAGGTTCCATGCCTGCGACCTGTCCTGACGCGGACGCTGACGATCTCGTTCATCCCGAACGCTGGGAGCGCTCCCGCGAGCGCTCGCACGCCCGCCGTCTCCTCGCCCTGCGCCGTCGCCGCCGCAAGCGCGGCTCGCGCAGCCTCGCGGCCATCCTCGCCGCCGCGCTGACGCTCGGCGCCGGCGGCGCCTTCGCGGCGTCGACCGGCGACGCCTCGACCGTCTTGAAGAAGGGCAGTCGCGGCGCCGTCGTCGTCCAGCTGCAGCAGAAGCTCGACATTCCCGCCGACGGCGTCTTCGGCCCGCAGACCGCGAAGGCGGTGCGCCGCTACCAGCGCAGCAAGGGCCTGGCGGTCGACGGCGTCGTCGGCCCGCAGACCGCCAGCGCGCTCGGCATCAGCCTCGCGAAGGCGAAGGCCGACTCGCTCCGCAGCAGCCGCGGCAGCGGCAGCGGCGGCAAGGTCCGCTTGCCGGCGGTCCTCCACTCGATCGCGCAATGCGAGTCGGGTGGCAACCCGCGCGCGATCTCGCCCGGCGGCACCTACCGCGGCAAGTACCAGTTCGACCGCGCGACGTGGGCCGCCTACGGCCCGGCCGGCGACCCCGCCCGCGCCTCGGAGGCCGAGCAGGACCGCCGCGCGCTGAAGCTCTACAAGGCCCGCGGCACCCAGCCGTGGCCGAACTGCGCCTAGCGCGGTCGCGTCACATCCCCTCGGGGGCGGCGCCCGGCGGCTCGCCCCTGAGGATCCACGCGCCGTCCTCGCGCCGCTCGACCACTCTGCGCCGCGTCAGGTCCGACAGCGCGGTCGTGACCGACGGGCGCTGAGCGCCGACCAGCCTGCCGAGCACCTGGTGGGTCAGCGGCAGCTCCAGCACGACGCCGTCCGGGCCGACGCGGCCCCAGCGGTCGGCGAGCCCCCAGAACAGCAGCTCCAGGCGGGCGTCGACGCGGGTCAGATGGCTGGTCGCCTGCGTCGTCGCCAGCTCGGAGGCGCGCCTGATCGCGCGCGCCGCGACGGCGCTGACCAGCTCCGGCCAGCGGCCGATGATCGCGGTGATGCGGCGGTCGAGGATCGCGAGGCGGACCGGCTGCAACGCCGTCCAGACGACCTGCGGCCGCACGGTGACGACCTCGTCGTCCCAGTCCCACGGCCGCAGCAGGTCGCCGCGACCGAGCAGCTCGGTGCAGGCGGCGCGCGCGAACGTGACGTCGCGCATCAGCAGCCCGTCGAGCACCAGCACGCCGAGATGGCCGCTGCCGCCGTCGGCCGGCCGCGTCGGCTCCCACACGCCCGGGGCGATCACCTCGACGGCGGCGATCGCGTGACGGGTGGCGAGCTGGAGGCTGGTCTCGTCCAGCCCGGCTGCGAGTTCGGGGTCCTCCTCGAGGACCCGCACGAAGGCGTTCCCGCTCGACATCGGGAAACAGCGTATTGGCGCGCGCACGGCACCGCCACAAGCAACTGTTGCGATTGCGCGTTCGACGGGCTGTCGAGCGGCGCTCAGGCGCGCGTGGAGAGCCGCGCGCGAAGCAGCTCGCCGCCTTCGGGCGCCGGCACCACGTCGAGCGCGTCGGCGAGGCGCTCCAGCAGGCAGCCGAGGCCGGGCAGCTCGGTGTCGCGCACGAGCCGCTGGGCGCCGCCCTCGACGAGCGGGCCGATCACGAGGTCGAAGCCGCCGTCGCGCTCCTCGATCTCGATCCGCGTCGTGCCGCTGCCGTCGCGCGCGTGCGGCCCGGCGGCGCCCGCGATCGCGTCGCTGACGATCTGCGCGTCGGAGAGCCGATCGATCGAGAAGTCGGCGCGGGCGGCGACGAGCGAGACGACGCGACCGAGGACCGCCGCGGCGTGGTCGCCCGCGGCGAGCGCGAGCGCGACCGCGTCGTCGGGCGGCGCCGGGTCGTGCGAGAGCTGGACCAGCAGCGGCGGCGCCTCCTCGGCGTCGTCGAGGTCGAATGCGATCCGCACCTCCGTGCCGTGGCGCCCGCCGGCGATCCCGAACTCGTCCGACAGCGAGGCGATCAGCGCGAGGCCGAAGCCGAGCGGCGGGCCGTCGCCCTCGGAGGGCAGCGGGCGCAGGCCGTGACCGCGATCGCGGACCGTCAGCACGAGCCGGTCGTGGTCGACGCCCATCGTCACCTCGAGCGGCCCGTCGTGGTTCTCGTAGGCGTGGACGACGGCGTTGGTGCACGCCTCGGTGACGGCGATCTTCATGTCGGCGGCGCGCGCCGGGGCGACGCCGAGGCTGTCGGCGAGGCCGGCGAGCGCCTGGCGAACGAGCGCGACGTTCGCGGGCAGCGCCTGGAGCGTGAAGCGAACGTCGGGGACGCCCGCGGCGCCGTTTCGGCGCGCGGGGGTCGGCATGCTGCCGGCAGGCGTCGAGGTGCTCGGGCCGTCGCTCACGTCAACCCCCGTATGTGCGCTGGAGGGCTTCGCCAAACCTGCATGCGACCGGTGGCTGTCGGATTCCCAACCGATCACGCAGTTCTGCCGCGAGCATCGACACGGCGGCGCAGTCTAGTGATCCGCGCGCCGCGACCCTGACACCGCGCCGCGATGCCGTAGCATCGCCCGCCGTGGAAGTCGCCGGACCGACCCTCACATTGCGCTATGCGACCGCCGACGACGCCGATGCGCTGTTCGCGCTCGCGAGCGATCCCGAGGTCACCCGCTTCTTCTCCTGGGGGCCGTACCGCGACCGCGGCGAGCCGCGCGCGTACATCGAGCGTCTGGCCGGCGAACGCGCGCGCGGCGACCAGCTCGACCTGCTGATCGTCCACCGCGTCGACGGCCCGATCGGCGTCACCGGCCTGTCGGAGCTGTCGCGGCGCGACCGGCGGGCGGTCGTCGGCACCTGGCTCGGCAGACGGTGGTGGGGGAGCGGCGCCAACCGCGAGTCGAAGGCGCTGGTCGCCCGGCTCGGCTTCGAGCGGCTCGGACTGGAGCGGATCGGCGCCTACGCCGACGTCGAGAACGGGCGGTCGCAGCGCGCGCTGGAGCGGATCGGATTCGTGCGGGAGGGGACCCTGCGCCGCTGGCACCGCCACGGCGACGCGGTCCACGACGTCGTGCTGTTCAGCCTGCTGCGCGCCGAGTTCGCCGGCTCGCCGCTGGCGGCGTTGCCCGCGCAGGTGCGCGGGGAGCCGCCGGAGGCGTTCGTCGTCGCGCCGGCGGCCCTCCCGGGTCAGGCGAGCGGGGGCGAGGCCGGCGGCGGGGTGACCGGTGCCGGCTCGGCGCCGTCGTCCTCGGGCGTGATCGGCGGGTAGGTCTCGGTCACGAGCAGGTGGTAGGCGTTCGCCAGTGAGATGTAGGCGACGCCCATCTTCTGCACGTCCCACAGGCCCTTCGGGAACTTGCCGGTGAAGACGATCACGAACCAGGCGAGGATCCCGACCAGCTCGATCAATATGTTGAACAGCCAGACGAGGATCAGCACCGGGATCAGCAGGACGATCCGCAGCAGCGTCTTCCAGCGCGTGTAGGGGTTCAGCGGCTGCGGGACCGCGAGCCGGATCGGGTACTCCGGGTGCTCGTTGCCGTCGAACGGCGGGAACTCGTCGGTCAGCAGCCAGACCCAGGCGGTGACGCGCGTGTAGAAGCGCAGGTACTTCGACGTCCAGTCGTAGGCGAACGCCGGATAGCTGCCGGTGAAGACGATCGCGAACCAGCCGCAGACGACGCCGACGAGGGCGAGCAGCCCCCATATGATCGAGACGAGCAGCCACGGGATCGCCAGCAGCAGGCGGAAGAACGTGACGAGCCGGCTCTGCCGCTCTCTGTAGTCGGCCTGGAAGGCCACGGGGTAGGCCACGACGCGGGTACCTCCTCCTGGTCCGGTGCGGATCTCGGCACATCGAACCAGCCGCCGCGGCGGAACGTGTGAAGAACGCTACAAGTGGGCGCGTTCGGCCCGGCACCGCCCCGCCCGCTACGAGCGGCGCGCCTCCCAGCTGAAGCCGCGGATCGCGAGCGCGACGCCGAGGATCGTCCAGGCGACGATCACGCCGATCGACGACAGCTGGTCGCCGATTCCCGAGCCGGTCACCATCGCGGCCGAGAGCCCGTCGATCAGGTGCGTCAGCGGCAGGGCCTCGGCGACGCCGGCGAGGAACGACGGGACGTCCGCGGCGTCGTAGAAGACGCCGGAGACGATGATCAGCGGCAGGAAGATCGCGTTGACGTACGCCGGCGCCGACTCGTTGTTGGGGATCACGTGCGACAGCGCGACGCCGAGCGACGAGAAGCAGACGACGCCGAGCACGACGAAGACCACCATCTCGCCGACGTCGGAGGGCCAGTCGACGCCGAAGAAGAGCTTGCCGGCGACGGTGATCAGGACCATCTGCATCGCCGTGTTCGTGATCGCGTGGCCGGCGATGCCGAGCAGGAAGGCGCCGCTCGGGATCGGCGTGCCGCGCATCCGCTTCAGCACCCCCAGCTCGCGCATCGCGGTGACGTTGTAGGCGAGCGCGCTGAAGGTCGTCGAGACGACGCTCATGCCGGCGATGCCCGGCACGATCACGTCGAGGTCCTCCTGGTTGCCGCTGAAGACCGCGCCGAACAGCGCGAGCAGGACCAGCGGCAGCATGAAGTTGAAGAAGGCCGCGCTGGGGTTGCGCCAGAACATGCGGCGCTCCAGGCGGTACTGGCGCCAGGTCAGGCTGGCGAAGCTCGGCTGGGCGGCGTCCATCAGGCGGTCAGCTCCAGGTAGACGTCCTCGAGCGTCGGGCGCGAGACGCTGAGGCTGTCGAGCTTCTCTCCTCTCGCCAGCGCGGCGGAGGTCAGCTCGTGCAGGAAGGTGGTCGGGTCGTCGGTCTCCTGCTGGTTGAGCAGGCCGCTGCCGTTGCGCCACGCGACGCGGTAGCGGACCGAGCCGCTGCCGACGCCGAGCTCGCCCGGCGCCCCCTCGACGAGGATGCGGCCGTCCTTGATGATCGCGACGCGGTCGGCGAGCACCTGCGCCTCGTCGAGGTAGTGGGTCGTCAGCAGGACGGTCTTGCCGAGCGCCTTCAGCGAGCGGATCGTGTCCCACGCGCCGCGGCGCGCCGCGGGATCGAAGCCGGTCGTCGGCTCGTCGAGGAAGATCAGCTCGGGATCGCCGATCAGCGCGAGCGCGAAGTCGAGCCGGCGCAGCTGGCCGCCGGAGAGCGTGCGCGTGCGGGCCTGCTCCTTGCCGCGCAGGCCGGCCAGCTCGATCACCTCGTCGACCTCGCGCGGGTCGGGGTAGAGGCCGGCGAAGTGCTCCAGCACCTCCCGGACCTTGACGTGCCGGTAGATGCCGCTGCTCTGGAGCACGATCCCGACGCGGCTGCGCAGCTCGCGGTCGCGCAGCTGCGGGTCGTAGCCGAGCACGGCGACCTCGCCGGCCGTCCGCTCGCGGTATCCCTCGAGGATCTCCACGGTGGTCGTCTTGCCGGCGCCGTTGGGGCCGAGGAGGCCGTAGACCTCACCGCGGCGCACCGAGAAGTCGAGCCCCCGGACCGCCTCAAGATCGCCGTAGCTCTTGCGGAGTCCGCGAACCTCGATCGCAAATTCGCTGCTGCTCACGAACGACCATGATGCCTCAAAGCGCCCGGACAGCAGCCCGTCGTCCCATCTGCGTGGACGGCTAGCCTCAGTCGACCGTGCGCTGCGCCTGCATCGACATCGGGTCCAACACGACCCGCCTGCTCGTCGCCGACCGCGCCGGAGATGCGCTGACGCCGGTCCTCCAGCTGCGCGCCTTCACGCGCCTCGGGCGCGTCTGCCGCGCCGGCGAGCCGGTTCCGCCCGCCGCCGTCGCGGCGCTGACGACCGTCGTCGCCGAGCAGGCGAGGGCGGCGCGGGAAGCCGGCGCGCGGGCGCTGCGCGCGGTCGCGACGGCGGCGCTGCGGCGCACCGCCGACGGCGAGGAGGTGTGCGCGGCCGTCGGTCGGGCCGCCGGCGTCGCCGTCGAGCTGCTCGGCTCCAAGGAGGAGGCGCGGCTCGCCTTCGCCGGCGCGACCGCCGCGCTCGCGGACGCGTCGGGCGACGAGCCGATCGCCGTCGCCGACATCGGCGGCGGCTCGAGCGAGCTGATCGTCGGCACGCGCGCCGGCGGCGTCACCTGGTCGCGCTCGCTGCCGATCGGCTCAGGCGACCTGGCGGAGCGGCATCTGCGCAGCGACCCGCCGCTGCCCGCCGAGCTGGGCGCGATCGCCTCGGCGGCCGAGGCGGCCCTCGCCGGCGTGTCGGTCCCGCCGGTCGCGCGCGCCGTCGCCGTCGGCGGCAGCGCCACCTCGCTGCGCCGGCTCGTCGGGCCGACGCTCGATCCGGAGGCGCTCGTGCGGGCGGTCGCGACGCTCGCGTCGGCGCCGGCGGCCGAGATCGCCGCGGCGCACGAGCTCGACCCGGTCCGCGTCCACCTGCTGCCCGCCGGCATCCTCCTGCTCGCGGCGGTCGCCGCGCGCGTCGGCCCCCTGACCGTCGCCGAGGGCGGTCTCCGCGAGGGCCTGCTGCTCGAGCTGAGCGCCGCCGACGCGGCCGACGCCGCCGGCTGAGCCTGCCCGAGCGGTCGCCGGCCGCGCACCGGGCCGCGTGCGTCGCACGCGGCGATCCGCACGCCTTCGCGACGGTCGCGCACCGCCCTCCGCAGCGCCCGTGCCGATCGTCCCGCGCCGGCCCCGGCGGCTGGCACGCGTGCGCCAAGCTCGCCCGATGCGGCACCGGAGCGGGGGCGAGGAGGGACAGGCGGCGAACGAGTACGTCGCGCTGCTGGCGATCGTCGCCAGCGTGCTGGTCGCGCTCGTCGCGCTCTCCTCGGGCGGCGTCGGCAGCCACGTGCTCGCCGGGATCCAGCGAGGGCTCTGCGCGATCGCCGGCAGCGCCTGTCCCCGCGCTGTCGTCGAGCGCGACAGACTGGCCGCCTGCCCGATCGAGCGGCGCGTCAGCGAGGAGCGGCTGAGTGAGACGATCGCGTCGGTCAAGCTCGGGTCGACCGGCACGCTGACCGCCGTGCGCGGCTCCGACGGCCGCGTGACCGTGACGCTCTCCGACGGCAGCGCCGCCGGGATCGAGGGCGGCGCCGGCGCCTGGGTCGCGCTCGGCCGGCGCGTCGGCGAGGAGGCGAAGGCGGGCGCTGCGCTCGTGTGGGGGTCGGGGCGCTCGTGGACCTTCCCCGACGCGGCCGCCGCCGAGCGCTTCGTCGCGCGCTACGGCAACAAGGCGACGATGCGCGGCAAGCTGCTCGACGAGGTCCGCGCCGCCTGCTCGATCCTCTGCGACGCGCTCGGCTGGCGACCGCATCCGCAGCTGCCGGAGCCGGACGAGGTCCATGCCGAGGGCGGCGCGATGGCGACGCTCTCCGGCGCCTTCGGGATCGGCGGCGGCGGCGACGCGAGCGCCGTCGTCGGCCGGCGCGTCCGCCGCGACGGCGAGACGACGTGGTACCTGCGGCTGAGCGGCAAGGCGACCGCCGAGCTCGGCCTGCCGGGCGCCGAGGCCGTCACGGCCGCCGGCGGGCAGGCGCTGCTCTCCTACCGCCTCGACGCCGCCGGCAGGCCGCTCGCGCTCGGCGTCACCGTCGCCGGCGAGGCGGCGGGCCGCGGCGCGCTCGGCGGCGAGGGGAGACGGCGCGCCGTGAGAGGCGGCGGGAAGGCGAGCTCCAACCGCGGCGGCATCGTCGAGCTGGAGGCGTCGCTCGACCTCGGCGATCCCGACGACCGCGCCGCCGCCGCGGCGCTGCTCGACGCGCTGCGCTCCAAGCCGACGGCGCTGCCCCGTCGCGCCGCCGCGCTCGGCGCGCGGATCGTCCAGCGCGGCCAGATCGACCTGCGGCGCTACGCGGTCACGACCGACGGGACCAGGTTCGGCGGGGAGCTCGCGCTCGGCGTCAAGGTCGGCGGCTCCTTCGAGCGCAGCACGAAGGGGCTGACGCTGCTCGGCGCGGCGACGCGGCTGCCGGGACTCCCGTTCCTGGCGCGCGACGACTGCCGCGTCGCCTGAAGCCGCTAGCCTCCCGGCTCGATGGAGCCGTCAACCCCCACAGGCCGGTGAGCAGAGAGGCCGCCGTGCCCGAGCCCGCCGACCTGCACGCGCAGGTCGACCCCTCCGAGCGCCCGCCGCGCGAGGCGATCGCCGACGTGCGGATCCGCGTGCCGACGCGCGGCAACCGCAGACTGGAGCGGCTGCTGGCGGCCGTCAACGCCGACCAGCAGGTGAAGGCGTGGTGGCATGTCGCCGCGGTCAACGCGACCCGCCGGCTGGGGATGTCGGACCACTCGTGGATCCACATCCAGATCGTGCTCAACAGCGCGCTGCGGCTGGCGCGGCTGCTGTTCCGCCGGGGCGTCGTGCCGGGCATGGTCGCCGACTACGGCATGACGACCAGAGACGCCGAGGTCGTGATCGCGGCCGCCGCGCTCTTCCACGACTCCGGCATGACCGTCCACCGCGCCGACCACGAGGCCTACAGCCTCTTCCTCACCGCCGACAAGCTGCCGTCGCTGCTGCTCGACGCCTACGAGGAGCCGGAGCGCTCGATCGTCGTCGCCGAGGCGATGCACGCGATCATCGGCCACCGCCGCCGCGGCAACCCGTTCACGATCGAGGCCGGGATCGTGCGCGTCGCCGACGCGCTCGACATGGCCCGCGGCCGCTCGCGCGTCCCGTTCGAGGCCGGCCACCAGAACATCCACTCGCTGTCGGCCTACGCGATCGAGGAGGTCAAGATCCTCGCGGGCCGCGACCGCGCCGTCCGCGTCGAGATCGCGATGTCCAACAGCGCCGGCATCTTCCAGGTCGACGAGCTGCTCGCGACCAAGCTGCGCGGATCGGGCTTGGAGGAGCACGTCGAGGTGATCGCGCGGATCGACGCCGAGCACGAGAGACGGCTCGTGCCGGTCTTCAGGATCTGAGCGCGCCAGCCTGACGTCTCCTGGCACGCCGGCGCGCCCGCGCGTTCGCCGCGGCCGCTCCTCGGTGATGGACTGAGATGGGGTCGGGGAGACCAGGAGAGGAGCGACCCATGTACGAGAAGGACGGCGAGCGCTACTTCGTCGTCGACGGCCACGTCCACTTCTGGGACGCCAGCCCCGAGAACCAGGCGAACGAGTTCGGCGCCGGCTTCATCAACTGCTTCTACGACTACCACCGCAACCTCAGCCCGCCGGAGGAGGTCTGGTCGCTGGAGAGATTCCAGCGCTACAGCGAGCAGGACCTGATGCACGACCTGTTCGAGGTCGGCTACGTCGACGTCGCGATCTTCCTGCCGACCTACCTGACCGACTTCTACCGCAGAGGCTTCAACACGACCGAGCAGAACGCGGCCGTCGCCGACCGCCATCCCGGCCGCTTCATCGTCGACGGGTCGTGGGATCCGCGCGACGGCGACGCCGGGCTCGCCGCGCTCGAGGAGCTGGCCGAGCGCTTCCAGCTGAGAGGCGTGAAGCTGTACACCGCCGAGTGGCGGGGCGACTCGCGCGGGTGGAGACTCGACACGCCCGAGGCGGCGCGCTACCTGGCGAAGTCGCAGGAGCTGGGGATCCGCAACATCCACGTCCACAAGGGGCCGACGATCTGGCCGCTGGACCGCGACGCCTTCGACGTCTCCGACGTCGACCACGTCGCGACCGACTTCCCCGACCTCAACTTCATCGTCGAGCACGTCGGCCTGCCGCGGCTGGAGGACTTCTGCTGGATCGCGACGCAGGAGCCCAACGTCTACGGCGGCCTCGCGGTCGCGATGCCGTTCATCCACACGCGTCCGCGCTACTTCGCGCAGGTGCTCGGCGAGCTGCTCTACTGGATCGGCGAGGACCGGATCCTGTTCGCCAGCGACTACGCGATCTGGCGGCCGCAGTGGCTGGTCGAGCGCTTCGTCGACTTCGAGATCCCGGCCGACATGACCGAGTACCCGGAGCTGACGACGACGGTCAAGCGCAAGATCCTTGGCCTCAACGCCGCCGGCCTGTACGACATCGACGTCCCGCACGACCTGCGCGTCGGGCTCGCCCCGGAGGAGACGACGGCGATCGGCTCGGAGCCCGCGAGGCCGGCATGACGACCCGTGCGGCGGTGCTCGACGCGCTCGCCGGCGTGCGCGACCCGGAGCTCGACGAGCCGCTGACCGAGCTCGGCTTCGTCAGCGGCGTCTCGCTCGACGACGGCGAGGTCGCCGTCCGGCTGCGGCTGCCGACCTACTTCTGCTCGCCGAGCTTCGTCTACCTGATGGCCGCCGACGCGCACGCGGCGGTCGCGGCGCTACCGGGGGTGGGCGCCGTCAGGGTCGAGGTCGACGACCACTTCGCCGGCACGGCGATCGGAGACGCGACCGCGTCGGAGGAGGGCTTCGGCGCCGCCTTCCCGGGCGAGAGCGCCGGCGAGCCCGACGCCCTGCGGGAGCGCTTCCGGCGCAAGGCGCTCGCCGCGCGCCAGGCGCGGATCGCCGAACGGATGCTCGCCGCCGGCCGCACGCCGGCGCAGCTCGCCGCCGCGACGCTCGCCGACCTGCCGCCCGAGCCGGACCGCGAGCGCTGCCGCGCGCTGCGGAGCGAGCTGGGGGTCGACGCCGCGCCGGCGGCGCCGGCGTTCGTGCGCCCGGACGGCGCGCCGCTCGCCAGCGCCGAGGAGCTGACGCGGTTCCTGCGGGTCGCGCGGCTGGTGCGCGTCAGCCTCGAGGGCAACGGCGAGCTCTGCCGCGGGCTGCTGAGGACGCGCTACGGCGAGCCCGCGCCCGAGGAGGCGATCGCGTGAGAGGCGCGCGCCTGCACCGCTACCGCGAACCGCTGCGCCTCGACGAGCTGCCCGAGCCGGCGGTGCTGGCGCCGAACGACGTGATCGTGCGCGTCGGCGGCGCCGGGCTGTGCCGCACCGACCTCCACATCCAGGAGGGCCAGTGGGCGGAGAAGTCGGGCGTCGAGCTGCCGTACGTGCTCGGGCACGAGAACGCGGGCTGGGTCGAGGAGGTCGGCGCGGCCGTCGACAACGTCGCGGTCGGCGACGCGGTGATCGTCCACCCGCTCGTCACGTGCGGGCTCTGCCGCGCCTGCCGCATCGGCGACGACGTCCATTGCGAGAACAGCAGCTTCCCCGGCATCACGGTCGACGGCGGCTTCGCGGAGCTGCTGCGCACGACCGCCCGCTCGCTCGTCAAGCTCGACGCGGGCCTCGACCCCAAGGACGTCGCGGCGCTCGCCGACGCCGGGCTGACCGCCTACCACGTCGTCGCGAAGGCGGCGCGGATCGTGCGCCCCGGCTCGCACGTCGTCGTGATCGGCGCCGGCGGGCTCGGCCACATCGGGATCCAGTGCCTGCGCGCGATGACCCCGGCCGAGGTGATCGTGCTCGACCCCTCCGAGCGGGCGCTCGCGCTGGCCTCGGAGCTGGGCGCCGACCACGCCGTGCCCGTCGACGGCTCGCACGTCGAGCGGGTGCGCGAGCTGACCGACGGCCGCGGCGCCGAGGCGGTGATCGACTTCGTCGGCGAGCACGGGATCATCCCCGACGGCGTCGCGATGCTGCGCGACGCCGGCTCGTACTTCGTCGTCGGCTACGGCGAGAACGTCGACGTGCCGACGATCGACATCATCTCGCGCGAGATCAGCTTCATCGGGAACCTCGTCGGCTCCTGGGACGACCTCGCCGAGCTGATGACGCTCACGCGGCAGGGGAAGGTGACGCTCCACACGACCGCCTACCCGCTCGACGCGGTCAACGACGCGATGGCCGACCTCGACGACGGCCGCGTCCAGGGCCGCGCGATCCTCGTGCCGGCCGGCGCCGGCGGCTGAGCGCCGCCGCCGGTCGCGCCGCTCACCAGTGCACGCCCTTCATCAGGTGGGCGAGCGCGACCTGCTCGGTCGAGGCGTGCTCGGCCGGGTCGACGGCGCCCTTCGCCGCGGCCGAGTCGGGGAAGACCTTGTAGGCCATGTGCAGGATCTGGTCGACCGCCTTCGGCGCGAGCGCGTAGGCGACCTCCCCGAAGGTTCCCAGGCGGGTGTTGATCTGCTTCGGCTTGGAGCGGATCGCCTCGCAGATCAGGTCGGCCGCCTCGTCGGGCGAGATCGTCGGAAACGAGTCGTAGATTCTCGTCGGCGCGATCATCGCCGTGCGCACGAGCGGCATGTGGATCGTCGTGAAGGAGACGTTGTCGCCGATCGTCTCCGACCCGACGACGCGCGTGAAGGCGTCGAGCGCCGCCTTGGAGGCGACGTAGGCGGAGAAGCGCGGCGGGTTGGTCTGCACGCCGATCGAGGAGACGTTGACGATGTGGCCGCTTCTGCGCTCCCGCATGTGCGGCAGCAACTGGATGATCAGCTTGATCGTGCCGAGGTAGTTGAGCTGGATCGTCCGCTCGAAGTCGTGGAAGCGGTCGTAGCTGAGCGCGATCGAGCGGCGGATCGAGCGGCCGGCGTTGTTGACGAGGATGTCGACCGCCGGATGGTCGGCGAAGATCCGTTCGGTCAGCTGCTCGATCGAGGCGGTGTCGGAGAGGTCGGCGGTGTAGACGTAGGCGGTCCCGCCGAGCGCCTCGATCTCGCGCTTGGTCTCCTCGAGCTTGTCGGCGCTGCGCGCGACCAGCAGCGGGATCCCGCCGGCGCGGGCGATCTTCAGCGCGGCGGCGCGGCCGATGCCGCTGGAGGCGCCGGTGATGATCGCCGTCTTGCCGTTGACGGCGCCCTCGAACGAGTGGTCTCTGAAGAGATCGGGGTCGAGGTTGCGCTCCCAGTAGTCCCACAGCTTCGTCGCGTACGACGACAGCGGCGGCACCTCGATCCCGGTGCCCTCCAGCGCCCGCTCGGTGTCGCGCGTGTCGAACTGGGCGGCGAGCGCGATGTGGTCGACGATCTCGTCGGGGATGCCGTAGTCGGCGAGCAGGCTTCTGCGCACGCCCCGCGCCGCCGGCAGCTTCATCAGCATCGACAGCGTCCCCTTCGGCAGCGCGGCCGTCAGCCGACGGTCGATCCGCAGCGCGAGCTGCGGGGCGTGCGCGGCGCGCGCGAACTCGTTCATCGCCTCGCCGGAGCGCTGCGGGCGCGGGTCGGCGAGGTGGAAGGCCTGACCGTCGAGTCCGGGCTGGTGGGCGATGTGGTCCATCGCCGCGGCGACGTAGTCGACCGGCACGAGGTTCGTGTAGCCGAGCTCGGGGCCGATCAGCGGGAACCACTGCGGCAGCAGGCTGCGCAGCTTCTGAATCGCCTTGAAGAAGTAGTAGGGCCCGTCGATCTTGTCCATCACGCCCGTCTGCGAGTGGCCGACGACGATCGCGGGGCGGTAGACGCGCCACGGACCGCTGGTCTGCGTCCGCGCGATCCGCTCCGACTCGAACTTCGTGCGGTGGTAGGGGTGGTCGAGCTTCTGCCCCTCGTCGAACATGTCCTCGCGGAAGAGGCCCTTGTAGCTGCCGGCCGCCGCTATCGAGGAGACGTGGTGGAAGGTCCCGGCGCCGATCGCGTTGGAGAGCTCGACGGCATGGCGCGTGCCCTCGACGTTGGCGACCCGGTTGGCCTCCTCGTCGGCGGTCATGTCGTAGATCGCGGCGAGGTGGAAGAAGTGGTCGACCTGCTGCTCGCGCAGCGCCTCGACCTCGCGCTCGCCGAGGCCCAGCAGCGGCAGCATCAGGTCGCCGACGACCGGCTTGACGCGCGGCTCCGCGCCCCAGCGGGCGTTCAGCGCGTCGACCGATCCGGCCCGCACCAGCACGTACACGTCGCCGTCGCGTTCGAGCAGGCGCTCGACGAGATGGCGGCCGATGAAACCGGTCGCGCCGGTCACGAAGTAGGTCATTCCGCTCCTCCCACGGTCTCCGGCCAACCCTATACCCGCGAATCGGGCGAGGGGGACGGAACCCGGTGGAACGAGAAACGCCCCGGCGGACCGGGGCGTCGATGGCGCTGCTGGAGGGCTGCCCGCCGGAGCGGGAGGGGGCTGGGGCTACCAGCCGCCCTTCCACTCGCCGTTCTTGGCGCGGGCCTTGACGGCCGCCTTGCGCGCGTCTCTGCGCTTGTCGAGCTTCCACTGGAGCATGCTGAGGACGAAGATCAGCAGCGGGAAGAAGGCGATGACGGCGAAGCCGAAGTTCGTGACGACTCTGTCGGTCGTCTCGCCGTAGGTGCCCTCGCCGGAGACACCGCCGTGGTCGATCCCCGCGAGCGCAACCGGAGCGCTCAGCAGGAGGACGAGGCTCGTCGCGACGAGCGTGGTGAGCAGGCGTGTGGTCTTGTGCCGCATGAGGGGGCGAACAATAACGAAAGGCAGGACGAAGGCGCCCCGCCCCGACGGCGCCGCTCGTCCGCTCGCGGACACCTACCATGGGACCGGTATGGCCGTCGTGATCGCATCCGACGTCGGCAAGGACGTCGCCGGCTCGCCGCTCGTCCGCGGCGTCTCCTTCAAGCTCGAGCGCAGAGACCGGATGACCCTGTCCGGCCGCAACGGCGCGGGCAAGACGACGCTGCTGCGGATGATCGCCGGCCAGGCGTCGATCGACGTCGGCGAGATGAGCTACCAGAAGGGCGCGAAGATCGCGCTCCACGACCAGCGCCCGCCGCGCGAGCAGCACGTGTCGCTGCGCGAGTACGTCCTCTCCGGCGCGAGCGAGATCGTCGCCGTCGAGGAGGAGCTCAAGCGCCTCGAGCAGCGGATGGCCGACGGCGACTACGAGGAGGCGACGCTCAACGCCTACGCTCGCGCCCAGGCACGGCTGGAGCACTTCGGCGGCTACCGCTGGCGCGACCGGGCCTCCTCGATGCTGCACGGCCTCGGCTTCAAGGACGCCGACCTCGACCGCGAGCTGTCGACCTTCTCCGGCGGCCAGCTGACGCGCGGCTCGCTGGCGCGGGCGCTCGCCGGCGCCCCCGACCTGCTGCTGCTGGACGAGCCGACCAACCACCTCGACATCGAGTCGCTGGAGTGGCTGGAGCAGTACCTCGTCACGATGGACGCGGCGATCGTGCTGGTCGCCCACGACCGCTGGTTCCTCGAGTCGGTCGGCACCGCCGTGCTGGAGCTGGAGGGCGGCCGCTCGCGCTTCTTCGCCGGCCCGTGGCACAAGTGGCGCCAGGAGCAGGCGGCGCGCGAGCTGGCGCTCGGCCGCGCGATCGACAAGCAGCAGGCCGAGATCGCCCGCCTGGAGAAGTTCGTCGAGCGCTTCCGCGCGAAGGCGACGAAGGCGAGACAGGCGCAGTCGCGCGTGAAGCGGCTGGAGAGAATCGAGCGGATCGAGCGCGACCCGCGCGACAGAGAGGGCCTGTCGTTCCAGTTCCAGAGATCGGAGCGGGCCGGCCGCGTCATCTTCGAGCTGGAGGACGGCCGCATCGAGGTCCCCGGCAAGGTGCTGCTGGAGAAGGCCGAGCTGTGGCTGGAGCGCGGCGAGCACGTCGCGCTCGTCGGGCCCAACGGCACCGGCAAGACGACGCTGATCGACACGCTCGCGGGCGAGCGACCGCTGTCCGCCGGCAAGCTCCGCACCGGCCACAACATCAGACTCGGCTACCTCTCCCAGCACGCCGAGAACCTCGGCACGGGCGGGACGGTGCTGGAGGCGGCGCAGCGCGCGACCAGACTGACGCCGAACAAGGCGCGCGCGCTGCTCGGCCGCTTCCTCTTCTCCGGCGAGGAGGCGCAGAAGCCGCTCGACGGCCTCTCCGGCGGCGAGCGCCAGCGGCTGTCGCTGGCGATCCTCGTCAACTCGGGCGCGAACGTGCTGATCCTCGACGAGCCGACCAACCACCTCGACGTCGAGAGCCGCGAGGCGCTCGAGGACGCGCTGCGGGCGTTCGACGGCTCGCTCCTGCTCGTCTCCCACGATCGCGCGCTGCTCGACGCGGTCGGCACGCGCACGATCGCGATCGAGGACGGCAGACTGAACTCCTACGAGGGCGGCTGGGCCGACTACCTGCGCGTGCGCGAGGAGCGCAGAGCGGCCGAGCTGGCGGCGAAGAACGGCAGACCGGCGGCATCCGGGAAGAAGGCCGCGGCGTCGAGGGGCTCCGGCTCGGGGAAGGGCGCCGGCAAGGGCAAGCCGCCGAAGGCGCTGCCGCAGCAGCCGGCCCGCTCCAAGAACCAGCAGCGCGAGGCGCAGAAGCTCGAGAAGGAGATCGAGAAGGCCGAGGCGGCGCTGGCGGCGCTCGAGGACGAGCTGGCCGATCCGTCGGCGTGGGCCGACCCGGACGCCTCGGCGAGATCGAGCGAGCGCCACGCGGCCGCAAGACGGGCGGTCGAGGAGCTGTACGCGCGCTACGAGCGCGTCGCCGGCTGACCCGCTCCGGGCAGCGGACGGGCCTTCGGGGCAGGCTCGTTCACCTCGCCGTCACACGTTCGTCACATCCGCGACACACCGGCGCGTCCTCGCGCCCGTACCGTCGCGCCATGAGCGACGTCGCGATCCAGCGCCACCGCGAGCGGGCCTCCGAGCCGCTCGGCGGCGTCGCCCGGCTCGGCGGCCGCCTCGGCCTCGACGTGCCGCGCGAGGGGTGGCCGACCGCGCCCGGGCTGAAGCGGCTGGAGGCGTGCGGCTACGGCTGGGTCCAGCTGCACGCGCCGCCGGTCGAGATGCTCGCCGACCCGGTCAGCGTCCGCCGGCATGCCGACTGCCTGCGGGCCGTCCTCGCGCCGACGAGCCTCCGCGTCGTCCTGCACGCGCCCGACGACCTGCGGCTCGGCATGCCGCCGCACGACCGCGCCTTCGAGGGGCTGCTCGACTGCGCCGTCCGGGTCGCGGCGAACATCGTCGTCTGCCACGCCGGCTGCTTCCCGCTCGCCGAGGGCGTCGCCGCCGACCGCGTCGAGGACCGCCGGCTGGCCGAGGAGCGGTCGCTGCGCCGCGCCGCCGCGCGCGCCGAGCGCGTCGGGGTCGCGATCGCCGTCGAGAACCTCGCTCCCGCGTATCCGGTCCCGCCGGCGCGGCGCGAGCTGGCGCACTCCGTCACCTGGGTGCACGAGCTGGTGCGGCGGCTCGACTCGCCGGCGGTCGGGCTCGCGCTCGACCTCGGCCACGCCCACCTGACCGCCCAGCTCGACGCGGAAGCGCGCGACCGGCGCGACGGCGGCTCGCTGACGGAGGCGGTCGCGGCGGCGCTCGACGAGGTCGTCCTCTTCCACGTGCACGACAACCTCGGCGCGCGCAGGGGGCCGGGGACGCCGCCCGGGATCGTGCCGCTGCGGCTCGACCTCCATCTGCCGCCCGGCCGCGGCACGCTGCCCTGGCGTGCGCTGGCGCCGCTGCTGCGCACGCACGACGCTCCGCTGCTGATGGAGATCGCGACCTCGCACCGACCCGACCCGCTGCGGCTCGCGACCGTCAGCGCGGAGCTGCTGACGCGCAGCTGAGGCCGAAAGGAGGACCATGGCCGTGTACATGGTCCAGCCACGGCAGGAGTACCTCGAGCAGCTCGCGCAGATCGAGCGGCAGACGTTGACCGGCCTCGACCTCGTCGTCGACGCGCTCGACCGCGCGCTGGTCGCGCTGCGCGAGCACGACGTCGAGCTGGCGAGCGCCGTCGTCGCCGACGACGACAGCATCGACACCCGCTACGTGGAGACCCACCAGGCGATCCTGTCGCTGCTGGCGCTGCAGGCGCCGGTCGCCGGCGACCTGCGCGTCGTCGCGGCGCTGCTGCACGTGATCCGGCACGTCGAGCGGATGGGCGACCAGTGCGTCACGGTCGCCAAGCTCGTGCCGCTCGACGACGTCGCGCCGGCCCGCGACGCGCAGCTGCTCGACCGGATCGCGCGGATGGGCGCGCTCGTGCGCGGCCAGGTGCTGCAGGCGCAGCGCGCGTTCGGTGAGCGCGACCACGCACTCGCCCAGGAGCTGGTGACGCTCGATCGCGAGGTCAACGCGCTCAACCGCGAGATCTTCACGCGCGCGGTCGAGATCGGAGACGACCCGGAGCGGCGGGAGTGGGCGATGCACATGGCGCTCGTCGCCCGCTGCCTGGAGCGGATCGGCGACAACGCGGTCGACGTCGGCGAGCAGACCGCCTTCGTCGTGACCGGCCGCTTCCGCGAGTTCTCCGACGCCTCGCAGGCGCCCGCCCCGCGCCCCGAGTGACGGGCCGCTCCGCCGCGCTGGCCGCGGGGCCTCGCGGCAGTTGTGAACGACCTGTTAACGCAGCCGGCGGGACGCTCCCGCCGTCGGCGGAGGGCTTTAGACTTCGACCCACCATGACGACGGCACACACCGCGGGTGCGACCTCCAATCACGACGAGTCGCACGCCTCGGGGTCGCGGACGGCCCCGCTCCGGCTGGCCATCATCGATGGCGACAGCGGTTTCCTCCAAGTGGTCGAGAAGCGCGTGCGGGCGCGCGGCTGGCAGCAGACGGTGCTCGGCGGCGCCGTGCCGGTCGAAGAGCTCGTCTCGATGCGGCTCGGCGCGCTCGTGATCGACCTCGCCGTGCTCGGCGCTCCGGGGTGGGCGTACCTCGAGCAGGTCTGCGCCGCGCTGCCGGCGCTGCCGGTGATCGTCTGCACCGGCCCCTCGACCGTCGCGCAGCGGGTTCGCGCGCTGCGGACCGGCGCCGACGACTGGCTCGGCAAGCCGTGCCACCCGGAGGAGCTGGTCGCCCGCATCGAGGCGATCGTGCGCCGCGGGCGGCTCGCCGCCCCGCCGGTCGAGCGCCCGGTCGTCGAGGCCGGCGAGATCGCGATCCGGCCCGACCAGTTCCAGGCGTTCGTCGGCACCCGCAGCCTCGACCTGACGCGGCGCGAGTTCGAGCTGATCCGCCTGCTCGCCGGCAACGCCGGCCAGGTGCTGGAGCGCGAGACGATCTACCAGCGCGTGTGGGGCTACGCGATGGCCCACGGCGACCGCTCCGTCGACGTCTTCGTGCGCAAGCTGCGCCAGAAGCTGGAGCGCGCCTCGCCGCAGTGGCGCTACATCCACACGCACTTCGGCGTCGGCTACCGCTTCGCGCCTGAGCCGATCGAGCAGCCCGACGCGATCGGCTCGACCGACGCGCCGGAGGAGACCGCCGGCGACGCGCTCGGCGACCTGCGCGAACGTGTGCTGCAATAGACGGTGAGATGAACCAGACCGTCCGCAACGTCGTCATCATCCTCGCGCTCGCCGCGGCGGTGGCGGTGGTCCCGGGCGGCAGCAACGCGAGCGACGCGATCCTGCAGACGCTCGTCGTGGTGATGCTCGGCGCGCTCGCCTATCTGGCGGTCCGCCTCTACCGCGAGCGGAAGAGCGACCTCTACGGCCTCGGCGACCGCAACCGCGCGATCCTCTACGGCTCTGCCGGAATGGGCACGATCGCGCTCGTCGGCACCGATCGGATGTGGGACACCGGGGCCGGTTCGATCGCGTGGCTGGCGCTGATCGCACTCGCCTGCTTCGGGGTCTATCACGTCTACCGCAGAGCTCGCGAGTACTGACGCCGGCACCGCGCCCGCCGCGGATCGCCAGCCCCCTGGCGGCGCGACTTCGGGCGTGCCGGTCTCGACCTATCGCGAGCTGCCGCCGCGACCGCAGCTCGCCGGGCTGCTGGCATGCACGTGGAGCCAGCACGTCAGCCGGCCGCACCGCCAGCGGATCGTGCCCGACGGCTGCGTCGACCTGATCTGGCTCGCCGACCGCGAGCTGGTCGTCGCGGGACCCGCGACCGGACCGGCACGCTCCGACCTGCCGGCCGGCTCGACGACCGTCGGCGTGCGCTGGCGGCCGGGGACGGGCGCGCCGGCGCTCGGACTGCCGCTCGACGCCCTGCTCGACGTGACGGTCCCGCTCTCGGAGCTGTGGGGCCGCGATGCCGCCGACGCGCTCGCCGAGCGCGTCGCGGGCGCCCCGCCCGGCGCGCGCGCCGAGCTGCTGCAGGACGTCGTCGCGGTGCGCGCGGCCGCCGGCGGGCCGGTCGACCGGCTCGTCACGGCCGCGTGCCGGGCCGCTGCCTGGGATGCGCTGGCCGGCCGGACGCTCGGCGTGCGCGCGCTCGCCGACGGGCTCGGCGTCAGCGAGCGCCAGCTGCTGCGCCGCTTCCGCACGGCCGTCGGGTACGGCCCGCGCACGCTCGCGCGCGTCCTGCGCTTCCAGCGCTTCCTCGCCGGCATCTGGGAGCCGTCCGGCGCGACCGCGGAGGGCGTCGAGCTGGGGCGGCTCGCGGCCGACGCGGGCTACGCCGACCAGTCGCACCTCGTGCGCGACTGCCGCCGGCTCGCCGGCGCCACCCCGTCGCAGCTGCTCGCGGGCGGCTGAGCGCGGGTTGGCGCGCGGCTGTGCGCGGGTTCACGTCCGGCGCGCGTCCGTCCCGCGCGGCTTGCCCGTCGTCGTCCCAGACGAGCGGCGCCGGCGGTGGCGCGGCACGCGGGCGCGGCGCCGGATGCTGCGGCCGTCGGCGGCGGAGTCGCCGCCGCGGCTGCGCAGATTCGTCGCGAACGCGTCTCGATCCGCGACAGCGGTCGGAGCGAAGGTGAGCCGCATGTCCGCTCTCAGCTCCGACGACGGTCAGGCGACCGTCGAGCTCATCGCCCTCCTCCCGCTCCTCTGCCTGCTCGCCGCCGCGCTGTGGCAGATCACGCTCGCCGGCGGGGCCGTCTGGTTCGCGAACGGCGCCGCACGGGCGGCCGCGCGGGCCGAGGCCGTCGGCGGCGACGCGAGCGCCGCCGCCCGCGGCGCGCTGCCGGCGCGCTTCGAGCGCGGCCTGCGCGTTCGCGCGCGCGACGGCGGCGTCGCTCTCGACGTCGCGGTCCCGGCGCTGCTGGGCGGCGGCACGCTCACGACGGTGACCGCCCGCGCCCGCTTCGAGGCGCAGCGATGACCGCGCGCACACGCGCGAGCGCCGCCGCCCAGGATTCGCGCTGGCGTGCAGCGCGGGTCGGCACGGTCGCCGCGCCGACACGGCGGTGGGCGGGCCGCCTCCGCGGCGACGCCGGCCAGTCGGTCGTCGAGCTCGTCGCGCTGCTGCCGCTGTATGCCGCCGTCGCGATCGGCATCCTGCAGGCGCTCGCCGCCGGCGCGGCGGGGGAGCTCGCCGGCCACGCGGCGCAGTCGGCCGCGGTCGCGCTCGCACAGGGGAGAGACGGGGCCGCGGCGGCGCGCGGCGCGCTGCCCGGCTGGGCGCGCGACCGAATCGAGGTGCGGGTGGCGAGAACGCGGGTGACGGTCGTCGTGACCCCGCCGTCGCTGCTCCCCGGCCTCGGCAAGCGGCTGCGCACGACGGCGAGCGCAGACGCGGGACCGGCGACATGAGCGTCTCGCTGCCGAGCTCAGGCCGGCTCCTCGCCGGCGCGTCGCTGACGCTGCCGGAGGAGCCGGCCGCGACGGTCGCGACGGTCTTCGCACCGACGGTCGCGATCCTCTGCGAGCCGACGCGCGATCGCGCGCTCGCCTCGGCCGTCGCGCTCGCACTCGCCGACGCCTGCGGGAGCCCGTGCGCGCTCGCGGCGGCGGCGGGACGCGGGACGGTCGCGGCGCTGCCGCTGACGCCGGCGGCGCGTCGCGGCGCCGCGCTGCTGCGCCGGCGCGGCTACGACGCCGCGGGCGTGGGCCGGCTGGCGTGGGTCGCGGATCTGCGCGTGTCACGACGCGCGGGGTCGGCGGGCGCGGGGCCCGACGACTGTGTCGACCCATGTGCGTCGGCGCGAGCGGTCGGGTCGGCGGGCGCGGGGCCCGACGACCCGCGTACGTCGGCGCGAACAGCGCGGTCGTCGAGCGCGGAGCGCGCCGGCTCGGCAGAGCTGCGCGCGTCCCTGCGGGCGCGGGCCGGGGGATCGGCGGGCGCCGAGTCCGCCGACCGCCCCGCGGCCGATCCGGTCGACCCGCTCGGCGACGATCCGGTCGGCGCGGTCGCGGCGATCTCGCTGGAGCTGGCAGGGGCGGCGCGGGCGCTGTCGGTGCCGGCCGCGCTCGCGATCCCGCTGGCTCGCTCGTCGGCGCTCGACCGCGTGCTCGGCTGGCATGACGCGATCGTCGTGGTGGAGGACGGACGGTCGACGACGCCGGAGCTGAGCGAGCTCGTGCGCGAGAGCCTCGCCGCGCTCGACCGGCCGGTCGCCCCGATGGCGCCGCCGTCGCGCGCCCAGGCGCGCGCGGCCGCCGCCGGCATTCGCGCGCCGTCCGCGGCGGCACGGGCGATCGCGGAGCTGGAGCTGGCGCGCGCTCGGTCATGACGGCATCCGCGCGCCGTCCGCGGCGGCACGGGCGATCGCGGAGCTGGAGCTGGCGCGCGCTCGGCCATGACGTCCGAAACGTTCAAGTCACGCCGGACGCGATCCGCGAAGATCGGACGATGCCCTCGCCGATCGACCTCACCGCCGCCGCCGACTTCGTCTGGCGCAGCGCCCGGCTGCTCGACCGCCACCGCTTCGCCGCCCTGACGGGATCCGCCGGCGACGAGCCGGTCATTGCGGCGCTGCGTGCGTACCAGAACGCCGACGGCGGCTTCGGAAACGCGCTCGAGCCCGACCTGCGCGCGCCGGTCAGCCAGCCGCAGCCGGTCGAGCTGGCCTTCCACGTGCTCGACGAGCTCGGCGCCCTCGACGACCCGATCGCCGCGCGCGCCTGTGACTGGCTGCTTTCGGTCTCGACGGCGGAGGGCGGCGTCCCGTTCATGCTCCCGTCGGCGCGGGCGTGGCCGCGCGCGCCGTGGTGGGAGACGAGCGACGAGCCGGCGGCGTCGGTCAACCCGACCGCCGCGCTCGCCGGGCTGCTGCACCGCAACGGCGTCGAGCATCCGTGGCTGGAGCCGGCGACGGCGTTCGTCTGGAAGGCGCTCGACGGGCCGCTCGACGAGCTCGGCGGCTACGACGCGATCGCGCTGTTCGTCTTCCTCGACGGCGTCCCTGACCGCGCGCGGGCCGAGACCGCCGCCGCGCGCCTGAGCGAGCTGGTCGCGGACCGCGAGATCGTCGCGCTCGACCCGGCTGCCGAGGGCCACGTCTTCTCGCCGCTCCAGCTCGCGCCGAGACCGGACGCGCTCGGGCGGCGCGGCTTCTCGGACGAGACGATCGACCGCCACCTCGACGCGCTCGCGGCGAGCCAGCAGGAGGACGGCGGCTGGCCGGTCTCGTGGCCGACCCAGAGCGTCGCCGCCGAGCAGGAGTGGCGCGGCTGGCTGACCGTCTCCGTGCTGCGCACGCTCGCCGCCTACGGCCGCGTCTCGCTCGCCGCCGCCCGCGGCTGACCCGCGCGGCGACCACACCCTGCCGAGCGGCCGGGCATCTCCGACGCTCGGTCTGAGCAGTCGCTGCGCAGAGACGCAGCGAATGCGTCTGGTTTCGGCACAGCGGCCGCTGGGAGGGTGGAGCGCATGTCCGCCCGCCTCCTCGACCGCTCCGCGCCGGCACCGCCCGGCGTGCGGCGGCGCGGGCGCGCGGTGCGGCTGGGGGTGAACCGCGGGTGCGCGTTGCAGATCGCCGACGAGCGCGGGCGCGCGGTGCGGCTGGGGGACGAACGCGGGCAGGCGCTGCTGCTGCTCGTGGGCGCGATCGCGGCAGTGCTGATCGGGACGGTCGTGATCGGTGCGATCGCGCGCGGCATCGGCGAGCGCGGCAGCAACCAGCGCGCCGCCGACCTCGGCGCGCTCGGCGGCGCGCGGGCGATGCGGGCCGACTACGCGCGGCTGTTCGCGCCGCCGCTGCTCGGCGGCGCACCGAATCCGGCCCACCTCGATCGCGCCACCTACCTCGCGCGGGCGCGGGCACGGGCCGAGAAGACGGCCCGCATGAACGGCGCCGAGGCGATCGAGATCGCCTTCCCCGACGGCGGCTCGTTCGCGCCGACGCGCATCCGGGTCACGGTTCGCGACCCGGCCGTCGTCGAGGTCGGTCGGCAGCGGCGGACGGCCGCGGTCGACGCCACCGCGGAGGCCGAGCTGGCCGCCACCGCCGCGGCCGACGCGCTCGAGGCGGGACCGGGCGACTACGCCGGGCCGCTCGCTCATCGGCAAGGAAAGCCGATGCGACCCGACGTCGCCGCGGCCTTCGACCGGATGGCGGCAGCGGCGGCGCGTGACGGGATCCAGCTGATCGTCAACAGCGGCTGGCGCAGCACCGCGGAGCAGGCGCGGCTGTTCGCCGCCAACCCCGACCCGAGATGGGTCGCGCCGCCCGGCAAGTCGCTCCACCGCCTCGGGACCGAGCTCGACCTCGGCCCGCCGAGCGCCTACGCCTGGCTGGCGGCGAACGCTCCCACTTTCCATTTCGTGAAGCGCTACAGCTGGGAACCTTGGCATTTCGGCTTCACGCTCAACGCCGGCACGACCTCGGTCGGCTACGGCGGCGGGGGAGACGGGCGCTCGACGATGCCGTCGTTCGTGCCGGCCGCCTATGCGCCGGCGATCGCGAGAGCGGCGCAGCGGTGGAACGTCTCGGCGGCGCTGCTGGCGGCGCAGCTGTACGCCGAGAGCGGCTTCAACCCCTTCGCCGTCTCCTCGGCCGGCGCGCAGGGGATCGCGCAGTTCATGCCGGGGACGGCGCGGCAGTACGGCTTGAGCGACCCGTTCGACGCGCCGGCCGCGATCGACGCGCAGGGGCGGATGATGCGCGACCTGCTGCGGCAGTTCGGCACCGTCCCGCTCGCGCTCGCCGCGTACAACGCGGGACCCGGCGCGGTCTCCGGCTGCGGCTGCATCCCGCCGTACCCGGAGACGCAGGCGTACGTGGCGCGGATCCTCGGCCTGCTGCGGGGCGCGGGCGACACGGCCGGCCTCGCCGCCGGCCTGGAGGTGCGGCTCGTGAGATGAGGGCGGCCTTCCCGCCGCGATCCCACCCGGACGCGCCGCCGCGGCACGGGCCCGCCGCTTCGCACGGGCCCGCCGCTTCGCACGGCCCGCCGCGTCGCGCGAGCCGGCGGCCCGGCCTCACCTATCCTCGACGGGAGGCATGGCCGACGGCAGCAGCAACGGAAACGGATGGGACGACCCGCAGGCGCGGGAGAGCGCCGCGCAGGCGGCGAGAGCGCGTGACGAGCGGCTGAGAGAGCAGCGGCGGGCGCTGCCCGACCAGCCCGGCGTCTACCTCTTCCGCAACGCGAAGGGGACCGTCATCTACGTCGGCAAGGCGAAGTCGATCAAGAAGCGGGTCGCGTCGCACTTCTCCAACCCGAGCACGCAGGCCGGGCGCGACCTGCTGCCGATGATCGACCGGATCGAGTCGCTGGTCGTCGCGACCGAGGCGGAGGCGCTGCTGGCGGAGCAGAACTTCATCAAGCAGTACAAGCCGCGCTTCAACATCCGCCTGCGCGACGACAAGTCGTATCCGTACATCGGCATCTCGCTCGACGAGGACTACCCGCGCGTCTACTTCACGCGGGAGCGCCATCGCCGCGAGCGCGCCTACTTCGGGCCGTACTCGAACGCGAAGCGGGTGCGGGAGACACTCGACCTGCTCGGCAAGATCTTCATGTTCCGGACCTGCGACGGGCCGACCCCCGGCCGGCGCAGCGGCTCGCCCTGCCTCGACTACTACATCAAGCGCTGCGAGGCGCCCTGCGTCGGCTACGTCACCAGAGACGAGTACCGCGTCGCGATCGACGGCGTGATCGACTTCCTCTCCGGCCGCTACAACGCGATCGAGTCGGCGATCGAGGCGAACATGCGCGAGGCCGCCGCCGAGCAGCGGTTCGAGGACGCCGCGCGCGAGCGCAACCGCCTCAGAGCGATCCGCTCGCTGCTGGAGCGCCAGCGGGTCACCAACGCCTCGGTCGGGACGCTCGACGCGATCGCGATCGCCGTCGAGGGCCACGACGCCAACGCGCAGGTCTTCCAGGTCCGCGACGGCGTCCTCTCCGACCGCCAGGGCTTCTATCTCGAGAACGAGGCGGGCGACGACGTCGCCGCCGTCGCCGAGGCGTTCGTCCTCCAGTACTACGGCAGCGCGCTGATGATCCCGCCGCTGCTCGTCGTGCAGAGAGAGGTCGGCGAGTCCGCGTCCGCGATCGCCGCGGCGCTCGCCGAGCGGCGCGGCGGGCCGGTCGAGCTGCGCGCCGCCGAGCGCGGCGACAAGAAGCGGATACTCGAGCTGGCCGAGCGCAACGCGAAGCTCGCGCTCGACCAGGAGAGACTGCGCTCCGAGCGCAGACGCCAGCAGCGGGTCGACGCGCTCGAAGGGCTCCAGAAGGTGCTCGGCCTCGACACGATCCCGCTGCGGATCGAGTGCTTCGACATCTCGCACGTCGGCGGCACCCACACGGTCGCGTCGATGGTCGTCTTCGAGGCCGGCGCCGCCAAGAAGTCCGACTACCGCCGCTTCACCCTGCGCGAAGGGACCGAGGGCGTGCCGGACGACTTCGCCTCGATGGAGGAGGTGCTGACGCGCCGCCTCGGCCAGTACGAGCGCCAGCACGACCGCTCTCCGCACGACGAGGGCTACGACTCCAGCTTCGCGTCGCTGCCGAACGTCGTCGTGATCGACGGCGGCAAGGGGCAGCTGTCGGCCGGCATGCGCGCGCTCGAGGGCTTCCGCCGCCGCGGCGTCGCGATCGTCTCGCTGGCGAAGAGAATCGAGGAGGTCTTCCTGCCCGGCAGATCGACCCCGATCGTGCTGCCGCACGACACGCCCGAGCTGCAGCTGCTCCAGCGGATCCGCGACGAGGCCCACCGCTTCGCGATCACACATCACCGCGTCCGCCGCGACAGAGCGATGACGGTCTCGGTGCTCGACACGCTGCCCGGCGTCGGGCCGGCGCGCAAGCGGGCGCTGCTGAAGCACTTCGGCTCGCCGGAGGCCTTCCTCGCCGCCACGCGAGAGGAGCTCGAGGCGGTCCCCGGGCTGCCCGGCAAGGTCGCCCGCGACCTCTACCTGCAGATCAACAAGACCGGCCACTGACATGGGGTTCGGAGACGACATCAACGGGACGTTCACGCCCCCGTCGGCCGGAACAGGCATCATGGGGTCATGAGCGCCTCCCGGCCGAACCGGCTCGGGGATCGTCTGCGTCGGGGCGGACGTCGCCTGGCGGCCGCGCCCGAGCATGCGGATTCCCGCAGCCCCGCGCTGAACGACCTCGTCGTCATCACCGGCTTCTCCGGTGCCGGCAAGTCGACCGCCATGGCGGCCTTCGAGGACGAGGGCTACTTCTGCGTCGACAACCTGCCGCCGGAGATGATCCGCTCGCTCGCCGAGCTGTTCATGCACGAGGGCTCGAAGGTCGAGCGCGCCGCCGTCGTCTCCGACGCCCGCGGCGGCAGCTACTTCGCCGGCCTCGTCGCGGTGCTCGGCGAGCTGGAGCGGGCCGGCGTCGCCTACAGACTGCTGTTCCTCGAAGCCGACGAGCAGACGCTGCTGACCCGCTACCAGGAGACGCGCCGCCGCCATCCGCTCGCGCCGGGCGGCAGCGTCGCCGACGGCATCGCGCGCGAGCGCGAGCTGCTGGAGCCGGTGAAGGAGCGGGCCGACGTCGTGATCGAGACGACCGGGCTCAACGCGGGGATGCTGCGGCGCAAGCTCGCCGACGCGCTGCTGCCGACGCGCACGCCGGGGCGGCTCGCCGTCACGGTCCAGAGCTTCGGCTTCAAGCACGGGCCGGCGCGCGACGCCGACCTGATGTTCGACGTCCGCTTCCTGCCCAACCCGCACTACGAGGCCGACCTGCGCCCGCTGACCGGTCGCGACCCGGACGTCGCCGCCTACGTCAACCGCGACGGCGCGCTCGACGCCTTCTACGAGCACCTCTTCCCGCTGCTCGACTACCTGCTGCCGCAGTACGTCGCCGAGGGCAAGTCCCACCTCACCGTCGCGATCGGCTGCACCGGCGGCCGCCATCGCTCGGTCGCGATCGCCGAGCAGCTCGCGAGACGGTACCGCGAGGAGGGCGACTACCTCGTCGAGCTGACCCACCGCGACGTCGAGCGGCCGACGCGCTGAGCCGCTGACGGCTGGGGCGCCGGCTCGGCGCCCGCGGACGGCCTCTGCGACGATGCGCCGATGACGCGCGCGCTCGACGACTCCGATCTGCTCGACGACCCGATCGAGCTGTTCCGCCGCTGGTTCGACGAGGCGGCGCGGACCGGCATGCCGCAGGTCAACGCGATGACGCTCGCGACCGTCGACGCCGCCGGCCGTCCCTCCGCCCGCACCGTGCTGCTGAAGGGCGTCGACGACCGCGGCTTCCAGTTCTTCACCAACTACGAGAGCCGCAAGGCCGGCGAGCTGGCCGCCAACCCGCACGCCGCGCTCGTCTTCCTGTGGATACCGCTGGAGCGGCAGGTGCGGATCGCCGGCGACGTCGTGAGACTGCCCGCCGAGGAGTCCGACGCCTACTTCGCGACCCGTCCGCGCGGCAGCCAGGTCGGCGCCTGGGCGTCGGAGCAGAGCCGGCCGATAGCGGAGCGCGACGAGCTCGAACGGCGTTGGCAGGAGCTGGAGGAGCGCTACGGGCACGGCCGCGTGCCGCGCCCGGAGCACTGGGGCGGCTACCTCGTCGTGCCGCGCGAGATCGAGTTCTGGCAGGGCCGCGAGAACCGCCTCCACGACCGCTTCGCCTACACGCCCGCGATCGGCGGCGGCTGGCAGCGGACGCGGCTGCAGCCGTAGCGGCGGCGGCCGGCTCACGGCGGCGGCGACTCGCAGCGGACGCGGCTGCAGCCGTGGCGGAGCGGCGCCCGCGCCGGCGGCCGGCTCCGCGCCCGACCGCGCGTGCCTAGAGGCCCCGCTCGGCCGCCCAGCCGGCGACGGCGGGGGAGGGGGCGATCCCGTCGGCGAGCCGCTCGTCGGGCACGGGCGGTCCGGCCCGCAGCGCCAGCGGGACGACGCCGGCCCATGTGTCGAGCGCGTAGTCCTCCTCGTCATCGACCGGGCCGCCGCTGCGGACCTTCGCCGTCGCCTCGTGCAGTTCCATCGCGAGCACGCGCGTCGCCTTCAGCTCCTGCGCGCTCGGTGTGCGGATCTCCGCCCAGCGGCCGGGGATCAGCTTCTCCGTGAACGCCTCCAGCGCGGCGGCGCGCTCGTCGGGGCCCTCGACGAGCACCGCGTCGCCGAGCACGACGACCGAGCGGTAGTTCATCGAGTGGTGCATCGCCGAGCGGGCGAGCACGAGCCCGTCGACGAGCGTCGTCGTCAGGCAGGCCGGGACGCCGGCGGCCAGCGTGCGCACGAGGCGGCTCGCCGTCGACCCGTGCAGGTAGACGCGGTCGCCGAGGCGCGCGTGGAGCATCGGGATCACGAACGGCTGGCCGTCGACGGCGAAGCCGACGTGGGAGACGAGCGACTCGTCGAGGATCGCGTCGATCGTCTCGCGGTCGTGGCGGCCCCGCTTCGGGATGCGTCTGACGCGTGAGCGGGCGGTCGGTTGCGCTGCGGGCATGACGACCACGGTAGGCCGACTTGGCCCGCTGAACCAGGGCCAAAGATGCGCGAGAATGTGGGGCCAAATGGATCTGCTGCTCGATCTCGACGGCGCGCCCGGCGGCACGCTCCGCCGCCGCGCCGAGCACGCGCTGCGCGAGGCGGTCCGCTCGGGACGCCTGCCCGCCGGCACGCGCCTGCCGGCGACGCGCACGCTCGCCGCCCAGCTCGGCGTCTCGCGCGGCGTCGTCGTCGACGCCTACGCGCAGCTCGCCGCCGAGGGGTACCTCGTGACGCGGCGCGGCGGCGGGACGACGGTCGCGGAAGGGGCGGCGGCGGGCGGTGCGGCGATCGGCGGTGCGGTGGCGGGCGGTCGCGCGGCGGCGGCCGGCCGCGCGGCGGCAGGCGGCGCAGCGATCGGCGGCGCGGTGGCGGGCGGCGCGGCGGCGGGCGGCGGCGCGGCCGTGGACGGCGCGGCGCGGGCTGTGCCGGCTCCGATCCCCGCGACCGACGACGACCCGCCGCTGCGCCACGACCTGCGGCCGGCGCTGCCGGCGCTCGCCGGCTTCCCGCGGCGGGCATGGCTGGCGGCGCTCGGACGGGCGGTGCGGACGCTCCCGGACGCGCGGCTCGGCTATCCGCATCCGGCCGGCGCGCCGGAGCTGCGCACGACGCTCGCCGCCTACCTCGGCCGCGTCCGCGGCGTCCGCGCCGAGCCCGAGCGGATCGTCGTCACCGGCGGCTTCCGCCAGGGGCTCGGCCTGCTGTGGGAGGCGCTCGCCGAGCAGGGCGCGCGGCGGGTCGCGCTCGAGCGGCCCGGCTGGCGCGGCTGGCACCAGACGGCCGCCGCCGCCGGTTTGGAGACCGTCCCGCTGCTGGTCGACGACGACGGCGCGGTCGTCGACGCGCTGGTCGGGCGCGGCGCGGGTGGCGGTGGTCGAATCGGCGACCGCCGCGACGCGGGCGCCGGCGGCGGAGGCGGCGACCGACGTGCCGCGTGCGCCGGCGGCCGAGTCGGCGACCGACGTGCCGCGGGCGCCGGGGCGCTCGACGCGCTCGCGCTCGACGCGGTCGGACTGTCGCCTGCGCACCAGTACCCGACGGGCGCCGTGCTGTCGCCCGAGCGGCGCAGCGCGGTGGTCGCGTGGGCGCAGCGCACCGGCGGGCTGATCGTCGAGGACGACTACGACGCCGAGTTCCGCTACGACCGCCAGCCGATCGGCTCGCTGCAGGGGCTGGCGCCCGACGTCGTCGTCTACGGCGGCACCGCCAGCAAGACGCTCGCGCCGGCCGTCCGGCTCGGCTGGCTGGTGCTGCCGCCGGCGCTGGTCGAGCCGGTCACGCGGATCCAGCGGCGGGTCGGCGGCGCGCCGGCGCCGCTCGACCAGCTCGCGCTCGCCGACCTGATCGCGCGCGGCGAGCTCGACCGCCATCTGCGGCGCGAGCGGCGCCGCTACCGCCGCCAGCGCGCCGCGCTGCTGGCCGCGCTCGCGCGCGAGCTGCCGGAGGTCGAGGTGCGCGGCGCCGCGGCCGGCCTCCACGCGGTTCTGCGGCTGCCGCCGGGGCTCGACGAGCGCGCGGTGGTCGCGGCGGCGCGCGAGCGCGGCGTCGGGCTGCAGGGGCTCGGCCATGGGCCGCCGGCGCTGCTGGTCGGCTACGCCAACGTCGGCGAGCACGCGATCGACGCCGCCGTCGCGGCGCTGGCCGACGCCGTCGGGAGGACCGGTCGCGGCGGGGTCCGCTGATACCCTTCGCGCCCCGTCGGGTAGCTATCGCCCCGGCCTCCTCTCTGCAATTTCTGTTGCCAACGGAAGGACTCGCACGCATGCCGCTTCGGGTTGGGATCAACGGCTTCGGCCGGATCGGCCGGAACGTCTTCCGGGCTGCCCAGGAGCAGGGCGCCGACATCGAGTTCGTTGCGGTCAACGACCTCACGGACACCAAGACGCTCGCCCACCTCCTCAAGTACGACTCGATCCTCGGCCCGTTCCCGGGCACGGTCAAGGAGGTCGAGGGCGGCATCGAGGTCGACGGCAAGGTCGTCAAGGTGCTCGCCGAGCGCGACCCGGGCGCCCTCCCGTGGGGCGAGCTCGGTGTCGACGTCGTGATCGAGTCGACCGGCCTCTTCACCAAGAGAGCCGACGCCGCCAAGCACCTCGCCGGCGGCGCGAAGAAGGTCCTGATCTCCGCGCCGGCGACCGAGCCCGACGCGACCGTCGCCCTCGGCGTCAACTTCGACGAGGTCTACGACAAGGACAAGCACGACGTCGTCTCCAACGCGTCCTGCACGACGAACTGCCTCGCGCCGGTCGCCAAGGTGCTCCACGACGCGATCGGCATCGAGCACGGCCTGATGACGACGATCCACGCCTACACGGCCGATCAGCGCCTCCAGGACCTGCCGCACAAGGATCTCCGCCGCGCTCGCGCCGCCGCCGTCAACCTGATCCCGGCCTCGACCGGCGCCGCCAAGGCGATCGGCCTCGTGATCCCGGAGCTGAACGGCAAGCTGAACGGCTTCGCGGTGCGCGCCCCCGTCCCGACCGGCTCGGTCGTCGACCTGACCGTCGTGACGAAGCGCGAGACGACGCCGGAGGAGGCCAACGCGGCCCTCAAGGCGGCGGCCGAGAGCGGCCCGCTGAAGGGCATCCTCGCCTACACCGAGGATCCGATCGTCTCGAGCGACATCGTCAAGGACCCGCACTCGTCGATCGTCGACGGGCAGCTGACCTCGGTGCTCGACGGCACGCTGCTGAAGGTCGTCGCCTGGTACGACAACGAGTGGGGCTACTCCAACCGCGTGGTCGACGTCGTCCAGCGCCTGCTGTGAAGACCCTCGACGACCTGAGCGTCGACGGCAAGCGGGTCCTCGTCCGGGTCGACTTCAACGTCCCGCTGAAGGACGGCGAGGTCGCCGACGACACCCGCATCCGCGCCGCCCTGCCGACGCTCACCGAGCTGCTCGGGCAGGGCGCGTCGCTGGTGCTCGTCTCGCACCTGGGCCGTCCGCAGGACCGCGAGCCGGAGTTCTCGCTCCGGCCGGTCGCCGGTCGCCTGTCGGAGCTGCTGGGCCGTGAGGTCCAGCTCGCTCCGGGGGTCGTCGGCGACCAGGTGACGGCGCTCGCGAACAGACTCCAGCCGGGCGACGTGCTGCTGCTGGAGAACGTCCGCTACGAGCCGGGCGAGACGAAGAACGACCCGGATCTCGCCGGTCAGCTCGCCGCGCTCGCCGACGCGTACGTCAACGACGCCTTCGGCGCCGCCCACCGCGCGCATGCCTCGACCGAGGGCGTCGCGCACAAGCTCCCGCACGCCGCCGGGCGGCTGCTGGAGCGCGAGGTGAAGACGCTCACGGCGATCATCGAGGACCCGGCGAAGCCGCTCGTCGCCGTCGTCGGCGGCGCGAAGGTGACCGACAAGATCGCCGTCATCGACCGCTTCCTGCAGGTCGCCGACACGATCCTGATCGGCGGCGCGATGTGCTTCCCGTTCTTCAAGGCCCAGGGCCACGGGGTCGGCTCCTCGCTGTGCGAGGAGGAGGGGATCGCGCCGGCGCGCGACGCGCTCGCGCAGGCGGGCACGGACGGCCGCGCGCAGCTGGAGCTGCCGAGCGACCTCGTCGTCGCCGACCGCTTCGCGGCCGAGGCCGAGCGCAGAACGCTCGACGGGATCGACGTCCCCGACGGCTGGATGGGGCTCGACGTCGGGCCGAAGACCGCGCAGCGCTACGCCGAGGCGATCGCCGGCGCGGGCACCGTCTTCTGGAACGGGCCGATGGGCGCCTTCGAGCTGGAGCCGTTCGCGGCTGGGACGCGCGCGGTCGCCGAGGCGGTCGCCGACGCCCCGGGGACGACGGTCGTCGGCGGCGGGGACTCCGCCGCGGCGATCCAGCAGTTCGGGCTGGCCGAAGGCGTGACGCACCTCTCAACGGGCGGGGGCGCGTCGCTGGAGCTGCTCGAAGGCAAGAAGCTGCCCGGAGTGGAGGCGCTCTCTTGACCGGTTCGCGGACCCCGCTGATCGCGGGCAACTGGAAGATGCACAAGACGATCGCGGAGGCCGAGGAGTTCATCCAGGCGCTGCTGCCGCGCGTCTTCTCCGCCGATGGGATCGACATCGGGATCTGTCCGCCGTTCACCTCGCTGCAGGCGATGGTCGACTCGGCGCGCGGCTCGGCGGTGCGCGTCTACGCGCAGAACATGCACCACGCCGACCAGGGCGCCTTCACCGGCGAGGTCTCGGCGGCGATGCTGAGCGAGCTCGAGGTCCAGGGCACGATCCTCGGCCACTCGGAGCGGCGCGAGCTGTTCGGCGAGACCGACAAGTCGCTGGCGCTGGCCGTGCCGCAGGCGCTGGAGGCCGGCCTGGAGCCGATCCTCTGCGTCGGCGAGACCGAGGCCGAGCGCGAGAGAGGCGACACCGAGCGCAAGCTCCGCCACCAGATCCAGGAGGGGCTCGCGAAGGTCGCCGACGACCGGCTCGCCGACGTCGTGATCGCCTACGAGCCGATCTGGGCGATCGGCACCGGTCTGACCGCCACGCCCGAGCAGGCGCAGGAGGCGTGCGCCTTCGTGCGCGCGCTCGTGGGGCAGCGCTCGCAGGAGGCGGCCGACCGCGTCCGCATCCTCTACGGCGGCTCGATGAAGCCTGAGAACGCCGCCGAGCTGCTCGCGCTGCCCGACGTCGACGGCGGCCTCGTCGGCGGCGCCAGCCTCGACCCGGAGGCGTTCGCCGCGATCGTGGAGGCCGCGTCGGCATGACGCTCCCGCGCGGCGCCCGGAGACTGCCCGCCCCGCGGGCGGCGCTCGTCGTGCTCGACGGGTGGGGGATCGCCCCGCCCGGTCCGGGCAACGCCGTCTCGCTCGCCGAGACGCCGGTCTTCGACGAGCTGTGGGCCGACTACCCGACGACCCAGCTGACCGCGAAGGGCAAGGCCGTCGGCCTCCCCGAGGGGCAGATGGGGAACTCCGAGGTCGGCCACCTCAACCTGGGCGCCGGCACGATCGTGAAGCAGGACCTGACCCGCATCGACGAGGCGGCCGAGGAGGGCACGCTCGCCCAGAGCGAGGTGCTGCGCGCCGCCTTCGAGGCTGGCGCCGCGGAGGGGAGACGGGTCCACCTGATCGGGCTCGTCTCCGAGGGCGGCGTCCACTCGTCGATGAGACACCTGAAGGCGCTGATCGAGCTGGGGGCGTCGCTCGGCGTCTCCGACCTCGTCGTCCACGCCTTCACCGACGGCCGCGACACGCTGCCGAAGGCCGGCGCCGGGTACCTCAGAGAGGTCGAGGGGTGGATGGCGGCCGCCGGCGCGGGCCGGATCGGCTCCGTCATCGGCCGCTACTTCGCGATGGACCGCGACAAGCGCTGGGACCGCGTCCAGCAGGCGTACGACCTGCTCGTCCACGGGATCGGCCAGCACCACGCCGACAGCGGCCCGGCCGCGGTCGAGGCCGCCTACGCGCGCGAGGAGACCGACGAGTTCGTGACCGCCACGACCGTCGGCGGAGAGGCGCGGATCCGCCCCGAGCAGGACTCGGTGATCGGGATCAACTTCCGTCCCGACCGCATGCGCGAGATCACGCTCGCCCTCGCCGACCCGGCGTTCGGCGACGTCGACCGCAGAGGCGCCGCGCCGGTCGCGCGCTACACCTGCATGACCGAGTACAACGAGGACTGGTCCTACCCGGTCGCCTTCCCGCCGGCCCGCCCGACGGTCACGCTGGCGAGCACGCTCGCGCAGGCCGGCGCGACCCAGCTGCACGTCGCGGAGACGGAGAAGTACCCGCACGTCACCTACTTCTTCAACGGCGGCGAGGAGCACCCGTACGACGGCGAGCGGCGCGAGCTGGCGCCCTCGCCGCGCGACGTGCCGACCTACGACCACAAGCCCGAGATGAGCGCGCGCGAGGCGGCGAGGCTGTTCGTCGACGCCTGGCGGGAGGACGAGCCGCGCTTCGGGATCATCAACTTCGCCAACGCCGACATGGTCGGCCACACCGGCGACATCCCGGCCGCGACGAAGGCGGTCGAGACGGTCGACGAATGCCTCGGCGAGGTCGTGCGCGCCGTCCACGAGAGCGGCGGCGTCGTGCTGATCACCGCCGACCACGGCAACGCCGACCACATGCTCGAGCCCGACGGCAGCCCGAACACCGCCCACTCGCTCAACCCGGTCCCGGTGATCGTCACGGTCCCCGGCGTCGACCTGCGCGACGGCGGGATCCTCGCGGACGTCGCGCCGACCCTGCTGAACCTGCTCGGCGTCGAGAAGCCCGAGCAGATGACGGGCACCTCGCTGATCGCGGGATCCTCGCCTGGAGGCTCGGATCCCGTCGGGAGAACTCGCCCTGGGGGCTCGTTCTCCCAGCCGACGTGACGATGGCGTTCAAGCGTCGCCGACCGCTCCCGCCCTGGCCGGAGGCCCGGCCCCTGCGCGATTGGCAGCAGAAGGCGATCGAGGCGCTCGCGACCCACGACGGGGAGGCCTTCCTCGCCTCCGCGACGCCGGCCGCCGGCAAGACGACCTTCGGGCTGCGCGTCGCGTACGAGATGCTCGATCGCGGCGAGGTGCAGCGGGTCGCGATCCTCGCGCCGACCGCGCACATCTGCCGCCAGTGGGCCTCCGACGCCGCCCGCTACGGGATCGACCTCGAGCCCAACCGCCCCAACAGCGAGGGCCCTGAGCCGAGCGACCGCGACGGCGTCGTCGTCACCTACCAGGCGGTCGCGGCCGGCGCGAGGCCGCACCGGCAGGCGTGCAACGCCCGCCGCACGCTGCTGATCGCCGACGAGCCCCACCACATGGGCGAGCACGCCGCCTGGGGCGCGACCGCGATGGACGCCTTCGCGAAGGCCCACAAGCGGCTGCTGCTGTCGGGCACGCCGTTCCGCTCCGACAACTCGCCGATCCCCTGGGTCGAGTACGACGCCGACGGCGTCTCCAGCGCCAGCTACGCCTACTCGTACACGCAGGCGCTGATGGACGGCGTCTGCCGGCCGATCACCTTCCTGCCCTACGACGGCGACATGGAGTGGCAGAGCGACGGCCGCCGTCGGCGCGCCGACTTCTCGATCGTGCTGCCGCGCAACGAGGACGCGCGGCGGCTGCGGACGGCGCTCGACGGCGAGGGCGACTGGATCCGGCGCGTGCTCGTCGACGCCGACGCGAAGCTCGGCGAGATCCGCGCCGGCGACCATCCCGACGCCGGCGGCCTCGTGATCGCGATCGACAAGCAGCACGCGATCCAGCTCGCGGGCCAGCTGGAGAAGATCTCCGGCGAGGCGCCGATGATCGTCACCTCCGACGAGGCCGACGCCTCCCAGCGGATCGCCCGCTACGCCGCCGGCACGAGCCGCTGGATCGTCTCCGTGCTGATGGTCTCCGAGGGCGTCGACATCCCGCGCCTGCGCGTCGGGGTCTACGCGACGACCGCCCGCACCGAGCTGTTCTTCCGCCAGGTCGTCGGCCGCTTCATCCGCCGCTCGCCGAGACCGACGAGACAGATGAGCTACCTGTTCCTGCCGTCGGACATATTGCTCAAGACGCTCGCCTCGCGGATCGAGGAGGAGCGCAACCACGCGATCGAGTTCAAGCCGGGCCTGGAGGAGGGCCAGCTCGACGAGCCGCCCGAGCGGCGTAGAAGCGAGCCCGGCGTCTACGAGGCGCTCTACTCGGACGCCCGCCCGGACGAGCAGATCGCGATCGGCGAGAACATGATGCTGTTCGCCGATCCCGAGCCGGCGAAGGCGAGACCGTCGGCGGCGTTCATGGCCTTCGGCGGCGGGATCGCCGAGACGGTCAAGGCGCAGCCGACCGAGGTCGAGCTGCCGAGCGCGGCCGACGACCCGGAGTCGGCCTACCAGCGGCGCGAGCGGCTGCGCGAGGAGCGCAGCAAGCTGGTCGCGACGCTGGCCCGGCGGGGGAGAGAGGACCATCGCGAGATCAACGCGCGCATCAACCGGTTGGTCGGTGCCCCGTCGGTCGGCAAGTCGACGCTCGACCAGTTGGAGAAGGCCAACGAGCGGCTGCGCAGGGAGGTCGAGCGGGGACGCTAGCCGCCGCGGCGCGGGCCTGCGGCGGCCGGTGCGCCAGGGCGCCTCGCGGCGCTCGAGCACTGACCCGACGTGTCGCCTGACGCTGCTATCGTCGCGAACGAGCGGCGAGTTTCACCGTTTGGAGACAATGGCGACGACCGACGTGACATCGACCGAGCCGGAGGCGGCGCCTCCGCTCTGTCCCGACGAGCTGGCCGCCTGGAAGGGCCTGCTGCGCGTCCACGCGTCGCTGATGAAGGCGCTCGACGCGGAGCTGGAGTCGGCCCACCGCCTGCCGCTCACCTCCTACGAGGTGCTGATCCAGCTCGCCGACGCGCCCGAGCGCAGGATGCGGATGTGCGACCTCGCCGACTCGGTGCTGCTGTCGCGCAGCGGCATGAGCCGCCTCGTCGACCGCCTGGAGCGCGACGGACTGCTGGAACGCGCCGCCTGCGCCAACGACGCGCGCGGCTCGTTCGCCGTCATCACGCCTGCAGGGCTGGAGCTTCTGGACGAGGCTCGCCCGACCCATCACGAGGGCATCCGCAGGCGCTTCCTCGCGCATTTCAGCGAGCAGGAGCTGGAGCAGCTCGGCAGCCTCTGGACGCGCGTGCTCGCGGCCCAGCCCACCTCCTCGCGGTAGTCCGCCGCGCCGACGCGCGCATCACCTCCCGCCGACGCAGCGGTTCGGCCGGGCGCCTTCACCCGCGCGGACGGGGCGAGAGGTCGGCGTGCGCGAACAGGGGTTGAAATCTGATGTTGATAGGCTTAGATTTGCTACGAGGACAACATCAGATCCCCGATGCGGGAAGGAGGAACGACATGGCACTTGTCCGCTGGGAGCCGATCCGTGAGATCAACTCCATCCAGAACGAGGTCAACCGCCTCTTCGACAGCTTCTTCGACGCTCCGGCGCGCGGCGAGCGCGCGCCGCGCCGCTGGATCCCGGCGATGGACCTGGTCGAGACCGGCGACCACTACGTGCTGCGGGCCGACCTTCCGGGGGTCCATGAGGAGGACCTCAAGATCGAGCTCGACGACCGCACGCTGACCCTCTCGGGCGAGCGCAAGAGCGCGGTCGAGACCGAGCGTGGGGGGTACCACCGCATCGAGCGCTCCTACGGCGCCTTCTCGCGCTCGCTGACGCTGCCGGAGGGCGTCGACGCCGACGCGATCAGCGCCAGCTTCGACCGCGGCGTCCTCGAGGTGCGGGTGCCCAAGCCGGTCGCCAGCCAGCCGCGCCGCATCTCGATCGCCACGGGCGCCCAGCCCGCGATCGAGGGCAAGGAGACGACGGGCGGGCAGTCGGCCGCCGGCGACGCTGCGTAGTCGCGACATCGGGCGGGAGGCGTGCGGGTGCGTTTCCAGCCCGCGCGCCGCCCGCGCCCGAGCGGCTCGGCGTTCGCCGAGGCGCTGTGCGCTCCCGGGCGCGTCGTCCCGTGCAGAACGGCACGGGGGGTTGCAATGGCTGCCGTTCGTGTGGTGACATGAGACACGGATGTCTCGTCCGACCGGCCAGTCAATGGGCGAACCTGTCGTCTCGTGACTGGTTAAACGCTTTTGTTCTGATCGAGGGTTGTAGTAGGCTGGTTTTCGTTCCAACGTGGCACCGCTGGGCAGTTCTGGTGCCGCGTCGATCGTCGGCCGGGCCGGCCGACGGCCGGGCGCGTCCGGGTCAGAGCAGAGCGACCGGATCGCGCCCGTTCTGTCAAAGGCCACCTACCGCAAACGAGCCCGTGGTCCCCGCCACGGGCTCGTTCGCGTTCGGCGCGAGGAAGAGCGGTGGCGCGGTGGGCGCGGCGCGGGGCTGCGGGGATCGCGCGATCGCCGGGCGCGGCTCGGGTCGGCGGGGCGGGCGATCCTCTAGGGTCCAGCGGGATGGCTCCGCTTCTCGAGATCCAGCATCGCGACCCCGGCTCGCGCGCGCGCACGGGCGTCCTCAACCTCGCGCACGGACAGGTGCGCACGCCGGCCTTCGTCCCGCTCGCGACGAAGGGCACGATCAAGGGCCTCGAGCCGCGCGAGGTGCGCGCGCTCGGCTACGACATGGTGCTCGGCAACACCTTCCACCTCTTCCTCGCGCCCGGCCACGAGCTCGTCAAGGACCAGGGCGGCCTCCACGAGTTCATGCGCTGGGAGGAGCCGATCATCACCGACTCCGGCGGCTTCCAGGTCTTCTCGATGGGCCACGGGACGGTCGCCGACGAGATCAAGGGCCGCGCGCCGAGCGGCTCCGATCGCGCCGGGGCGATCCTTGGGATCGAGGAGGAGGGGGTCCGCTTCCGCTCCTACATCGACGGCGGCGAGCGGTTCATGGCGCCGGAGACCTCGATGGAGGTGCAGGCGGCGCTCGGCTCCGACATCGCGCTCGCGTTCGACGAGTGCACGCCCTTCCACGTCACGCGCGAGTACACCGAGCGCTCGACCGAGCGGACCCATCGCTGGCTCGACCGCTGCATCGCGTGGCACGACGAGCACCAGCCCGTCGGCCAGGCGCTGTACTCGATCTCGCAGGGCGGCGTCTACGAGGACCTGCGCCGCGCCGCGACCCGCCACGTCGCGCAGACGCGCGCGCCCGGCGTCGCGATCGGCGGCTCGCTCGGCGCCGACAAGCCGCAGATGTACGAGGTCGTCGACTGGGCGACTGACGAGCTGGAGCGGGTCGCGCCCGACAAGCCCCGCCACCTGCTCGGCATCGGCGAGGTCGACGACCTCGTCCGCGGCGTCGAGCTCGGTATCGACACCTTCGACTGCGCGATGCCGACGCGGATCGGCCGCCACGGGATGGCGCTCGTCCCCGACCCCTCCAGACGGTGGCGGATCGACCTGACGAAGGGCCGCATGAAGCAGGCGAAGGAGCCGATCATGGAGGACTGCCCGTGCCCGGCGTGCAGCCAGGGCTTCACGCGCGCCTACCTCCACTACCTGTTCGGCGCCCACGAGCTGACGGCGCTGCGGCTCGTCACGCTCCACAACCTCGCGTTCATCGCCCGGCTGATGGCCGACCTGCGCGGCGCGATCGCGACCGGGACGCTGCCGCAGGTCGCCGCGGCGATCCGCGCCGGCGCCGCGCCGGGCGCGCTCGCCACGGCCGCGGCGTAGGCGCTCCGCCTACTTGCTGTTGTCGTTGACGAGGTCCTTGACCTGCTGGATCGCGTCTCTCGCGTTGTCGGAGACGACTCTGCGCAGCTGGACGGCCTGATCGCGGTTGCCGGTGGCGACGATCGCGACGGCGGTGCCGGCGCCGATGAGCAGGAAGACGAGCAGCAGCGCGAGGAAGCGGCGGGCGGCGCGGCCGCCGCTCTTGGCGGCCTTCGCCGGCGCGCCGCCGCGGCCTTGACGGGCGGAGGCGCCCGGGGCCGCCGGGGCAGGCGCCGCTCTGCGGCGGGCCGGGACCTGCTGCGGCGGCTGGCGGCGCGGCAGCGCGCGCGTCGCGCCGGTCGGCTCGCGCTCGGCGGCGCGCGCCGCCGCGGCGCCGGCCGCGCCCGCGGCCGCAGCGGCCGCGCTCCCGCGCAGGATGCGGGTGGCGGCCGTCCCGGCCGGGAGGTGTGCCGTCTGGTCGGTGTCGGCGACCGGCGGGATCCCGCGGGCGCCGTCGCGCAGCGTCCGCTCGAAGGTCGCCGCGTCGGCCGGGCGGCCGCCCGGCTCGAGCGCCAGCGCCATCGCGACCGCCTGCGCCAGCGTCGGCGGGACGGCCGGGTCGAGCTCGTCCAGTCGCATCGGCAGCTCGCGCTGCTGCTTCAGCGCCAGCTCCGACAGCGACGTCGCCTCGTAGGGGAGACGGCCCGACAGCAGCTGGTAGGCGACGACGCCGAGCGAGTAGATGTCGGCGCGCGGGCCGGCCTCCTCGCCGCGCGCCTGCTCGGGCGCGAGATAGGCGGCGGTGCCGAGCACCGAGCCGACCTGCGTGATGCTCGACTGCTCGGTCGCCTTCGCGATGCCGAAGTCGGCGAGCTTGACGACGCCGTCGTCGGAGCGCAGCAGGTTGCCGGGCTTGACGTCGCGGTGGACGACGCCGTTGCGGTGGGCGTAGTCGAGGCCGCGGCAGGCCTGCACGAGGACGTCGACGGCCTCCTGGACGTCGAGGTGGCCGCGGTCCCTCAGCAGCTCGGCGCACGAGCGCCCGGCGACGTACTCCATCACGATGAAGTGCTGGTGGGCCGCCTCGTCGAAGCCGAAGTCGAAGACCTGCACGACGTTCGGGTGGACGAGCCGCGCGGCGGCGAGCGCCTCGCGGCGGAAGCGCGAGACGAAGGCAGGGTCGTCGGCGAGATGCTCGGCGAGCAGCTTGACGGCGACGTGGCGCTCCAGGCGGCGGTCGAGCGCCAGCTGGACGGTCGACATGCCGCCGATGCCGAGGCGGCGCTCCAGCTCGTAGCGGCCGGCGATCACGGTGCTCATGGCGTGGTGCCTCCCTGGCCCGGGGCGAGCGCGCCGCCGGGGGTGCCCTGGTTGACGTCGGGCACGTCGCTGCCGGGCGCGGTGCCGCCGCCGCTGTCCGGCGGGGTCGCGCCGCCGCCGCTGTCGGGCGGGGTCGTGCCGCCGCCGGTGTCGGGCGGCGTCGTCGTGCCGCCGCCCGTGTCGGGCGGGGTGGTCGTCGTTCCGCCGCCGTCGCTCGGCGTCGTCGACGTCGTCTGCGGGGGCGTCTCCTGCTGCGGCGTCGTGTCGACCGGCGGAGTGACGACCTCGGTCTGGGTCTCGACCGTCGTGGAGACCTCCTCGCAGGAGTCGGGGATCAGCTCCTCGATCGTCCCGACGCCGTCGCGGAGGTTGCGGATCAGTCTCGGGTCGACGTCTTCGGATGAGAGGCCGTCGACCTGGCGCTGGACTCTCGCGACGGCCGCCTCGGCGTCGTCGACGGAACCGCGCGCGCACGCCGCGGAGACGCCATCGAGGGCGCTGTCGAGGCTGCTCGCGCGATCGCCGGGCAGGAGACCGTTGCTGTCTCCGCACGCGACGAGGATTGCGGCGGCGCAGCCCAACACGCCGATCACGATGGCTTTGGAGAACCTGCTGAGGGCAAAGCGCATCGGCCCTCCATCCTACTGACCGTGCGGCAGACGCTCCGCGAGGGAGTCGGGGAGGCGCGCCGCGCGGATCGCCGCCGCGGCGCCCGCGACGTCGTACTCGGTCCGGTGCCAGACGGCCGTCCAGGCGTCGGTGTCGAGCATCAGCCACGCCGCGCGCGGGTCGCCGTCGCGCGGTTGGCCGACGCTGCCGGGGTTGAGCAGCCATTGGCCGTGCGAGACGTCGAGCTCGGTGCCGCCAGGACGCTTCTCGCCGGTCGCCGGGACGCCGAGCGAGCGCGTGTACGCCAAGGCGACGTGCGAGTGCCCGACGAGCGCGACGCGCTGGGCCATCACGTCGAAGCAGAGCTCGGCCTGCAGCGGGGAGAGGACGTACTCCCACACGGGGTCGCGCGGGCTGGCGTGGTAGAGCGCGGCCGCCTCGTCGAGCTTCTGCGGCTCGAGCGTCGCGAGGTAGTCGAGGTTCTCCGGCGTGATCGCCTGCTGGGTCCAGCGGGCGGCCAGCTCGGCACCGCGCGAGAACTCGTCGAGCGGGATCGCGCCGCGCACCGCGAGGTCGTGGTTGCCGACGAGCGAGACGGTCGCGAAGCGGCGGATCAGCTCGACGCAGGCGTTCGGGTCGGCGCCGTAGCCGACGAGGTCGCCGAGGCACCACAGCTCGTCGGCGACCGCGGCCTCCACCGCGTCGAGCACGGCTTCGAGCGCCTGGCGGTTGCCGTGGATGTCTGAGACGACGGCGACGCGCATGGGGGGAAGGGCAAGTCTCTCGCAGCGCGCCGGTCGGGCGCGCTGGTGCTATCCGGAGAAAGCTGGTGCGGGGGACCGTGCGCGCGGCGCTCAGCGCTCGCCGCGCGGGTCGTCCGGCCCGCCGAACTCGGGCAGGTTCTTGATGCCCTCGCTCGTCTGCCACTTCGAGTAGTTGTCCTCCATCGCGTCGATCAGCTCGCGCATGAAACGGGGGGAGAGGTTGACGCGCGAGACGACCACGCCGGGGATCTCGTCCTCGTCGACCTCGTGGTCGACGCGCGCGAACGTGATCGTGAACTCGTACTCGGAGTGGCTCACATTCGCGAAGTTGGAATACACCCCCGCCATGATCTCCGGCGAGAAGTGGATGTTGATGTGGCGCTCTCGGTCGTCGTCCATGGGGCCTAGTATCGCAGTCGTGCGGATCACCGTTCTGGCCGTCGGCAAATTGCGGCCCCCCTTCGCCGACGACGTCCAGCACTACCAGAAGCTGCTCGCGCGCCATGCGCGCGTGGAGCTGGTGGAGGTGCGCGAGGACGAGCAGGTCGCAAGACGCATCCCGGAGCGGGCGTACGTCTCGCTGCTCGACATCGGCGGCAGGGCCTACGACTCCGTCTCCTTCAGCCGCTTCCTGGAGGAGCGGCGCCAGAGCGGCAGGGACCTCTGCTTCGTCGTCGGCGGCCCGTACGGGCTCCAGATCGACGCCGACCACAGACTGTCGCTCGGCGCGCTGACGCTCCCGCATCAGCTCGCGCGCGTCGTCCTGCTGGAGCAGATCTACCGCGGGCACAAGATCCTCGCGAACGAGCCGTACCACTACTGAGGGCGCCTGAGGCCGCACCCGTGCGCGCGTGCGCGCCGGCGCCGGCGCGCCGTGCGCCCAGCCGCGCCGATACCCTCCGAACGGTGACCCCGCTCCAGCATCTGAGAGCCGCCGTCGAGGACGCCTCCGCCGCCCTGCGCGGCGACGGGGCCGCGGCGGGTGGCGCCCCGACCGTCGAGCGCCCGAGACGGGACGGCTTCGGCGACTACTCGACCAATGCCGCGATGCTGCTCGCGCCGGCCGTCGGCAGACCGCCGCGCGAGATCGCCGAGCGCCTCGGCGACGCGCTGCGCGAGTCGCTCGGCGGCGCGCTGGAGCGCTACGAGGTCGCCGGGCCGGGCTTCCTCAACCTCTTCCTCGCCGACGGCTGGTTCGCCGACGCGCTGGCGCACGTCCTCGCCGCCGGTGACGCGTTCGGCTCCGGCGGCGCGTCCGCGCCGGAGCGGATCCTCGTCGAGTTCGTCTCCGCCAACCCGACCGGCCCGGTCGTCGCGGCGAGCGGCCGCCACGCCGCCTACGGCGACGCGCTCGCGCGGATCCTTGGCTTCCACGGCCATGAGGTCGCGCGCGAGTACTACCTCAACGACGCCGGCTCGCAGGTCCGCAAGCTCGGCGAGTCGGTCCGCGCGCGGGCGCGCGGCGAGGAGGTGCCGGAGGGCGGGTACGAGGGCGACTACGTGATCGAGCTGGCGCGGGAGATCCCCGACGCCGCCGACGGCGACCCCGACGAGCTGGCCTCGATCGCGGTCGGGCTGATGTACGAGCGGATCAAGGCGACGCTGGAGCGCTACGGCGTCACGTACGACCGCTTCTTCAGCGAGAGATCGCTCTACGACGGCGAGCCGAGCCCGGTGCAGCGGGCGCAGGCGCAGCTCGACCGGCTCGGCCACACCTACCGCCACGACGGCGCGCTGTGGCTGCGGACGACGACGTTCGGCGACGACAAGGACCGCGTCCTGGAGCGCTCCAACGGCGAGCCGACCTACTTCGCCTCCGACGTCGCGTATCTGGAGAGCAAGCGCGACCGCGGCTTCACGCGCCAGCTGAACGTGTTCGGGGCCGACCACCACGGCTACGTGGCGCGGCTGAAGGCGGCGATGGAGGCGCTCGGCGGCGATCCCGAGACGCTCGAGATCCTGATCATGCGGCTGGTCCATTTCGTCGAGGGCGGCGAGCGGGAGAAGATGTCCAAGCGCCGCGGCGTCTTCACGACGCTCGACGAGCTGATCGACGAGCTGGGCGTCGACGCGACCCGCTTCTTCATGCTGCAGCGGTCGCACGACACCTCGCTCGATCTCGACCTCGACCTCGCGCGCAAGCAGTCGAGCGAGAACCCCGTCTACTACGTCCAGTACGCGCACGCGCGGATCGCGTCGATGCTGGAGAGAGCCGGCGAGCAGGTCGTCGCCGACGCGCTCGCGGCCGCGGAGGCCGGCACGACCGGGCGCCGCGAGCCGCTCGACCCGGCCGAGCGGACGCTGACGAAGAAGCTGCTCGCCTTCCCTGCCGAGGTCGGCGAGGCGGCCGACAAGCGCGCGCCGCACCGGCTGACCGCGTACGCGCTCGAGCTGGCGCAGGACTTCACCGCCTTCTACCGCGACTGCCGCGTGCTCGGCGCGGAGGGCGAGGGCGTCGAGGCCCACCGGATCGCGCTGTCGGTGGCGACGAAGCGGACGATCGCGCGGGCGCTCGGCCTGCTCGGCGTCAGCGCGCCCGACGAGATGGCGCGCGAGCACGACGCCTGAGGGTGCACGTGGGCTCGCGGGTGGCTACGGCGCCCGCGAGCCGGCCGGGCGAGGCCCGCCCGCTCGTCCGCCGCGTCAGTCGTAGCGCTTGAGGTCCTCGTCGAGCCGGCGCGCGTCCTCGTCGCTCAGCTCGGGGCCGAGCGCCGTCGGCTCGGCGCCGGCGAAGGCGCGGGCGCGGCGGCGCCAGCGCGGGAGGAAGATCGCGGCGAGCGCGAGCGCGACGGCCACGACCGCGACCGGGACGACGTAGACGGCGACGTTGAAGCCGTCCTCCTCGGGGAGGGCGAGCACCGCCTTCCCGTACTCGTCGACGAGCGCGCTCTTGATCTCGTCGGTCGTCATCCCCGCGGCGATCATCCCTCTGATCAGCTCGCGCTGTCTCTCGGCCTGCGGGCCGCCGGCGACGGCGAGCGAGGTTCTGCAGGTGACGCACATCACCTGGCTCTCGATCTCGTAGAGCGTCGTCTTCGGCGTCGTGTCGGCACGCTGGGCGAGCGCGCCGGCCGGCGCGAGCGCGAGGATCGTCAGCAGCGCGGCGAGCAGGGAGCTGGCGATGGCGAGGCGGCGGCTCATTGCTGCTCGGCGAGGAGCGGGGCGAGATGGTCGTCGACCCATCTCTGCGTGATCTGCTGGCGCTGGAGGGCGGTGATCCGGCCCTGCTCGTCGATCACGAACGTCTCGGGCAGGCCCTTGACCTCGAACGACTTCGAGAACGATCTGTCCACGTCGCGCAGGACGGGGAACCTGACGCCGTGGTCGTCGACGAACCGCTGCGTGTCGCCTCTGGCGTCATCGACGGCGACCCCGATCACCGTGCCGCCCCTGGCCTCCAGCTGGCGCTGGACTCTGTTGAGCAGCGGCGCCTCCTCCTCGCACGGCGGGCACCAGGAGGCGAAGAAGTTGACGACGACGACTCTGCCTCTGTGGTTGGCGAGCGCGTCGGTGCCGCCGCCGTCGAGCCGGTTGAGCGTGACGCTCTGCGCCGCGGGCTTCTCGCCGCGCGCGATCGCCTGGTCGAGCGACGAGTCGTCCGTCGTCTGCAGCACGCCGAAGATCAGCAGGGCGACGAGCGCGACCGCGAGGGCGGCGACGAGACCAGGGACGGCGATGCGGCGCATGAGGGCCTCCAAGAGTAGTGGTCGGGCGGCTCAGCCGCTGGGCTCGTCGGTCGGCGCGTGGACGAGTGCCCGGTCGCCGAGCGGCCCGTCGAGCACGATCGTCGCCTGGTGCGCCTCGGCATAGCCGAACCACCCGCCCTCCGGCGGGTCGAAGCGCGCCAGCACCGTCACGAACACCTGCGAGGCGGTCTCGCGCACGTCGATGCGGGCGAGCGTCTCGTATCTGCCGACCAGCGAGAAGCCGATCCGCAGCTCGGTCGCGTCCGGCTCGGGCTCGCCGTCGAGCAGCTCCCACGCGACGGAGCGGAAGGGCGAGCCGGGTGTGGCGGCCTCGGCGTTATGGACCGCCTCCTTTGGCTCCGGCGTTGCGTTGGTCGTGGTCTCACCCTCGACCTGAGGGTGAGGTGTGGGGTCAGGATCGCCGCTGCGGTCGGCGATCACGACATCGTCCCTCGCTTCCGCCGGTGTGAGGGCCGATGTTGCTGGCTGGGAGACATAACGCGGCGGCGCCGGCGGCATCCGACGCCGCGACCGGCGCACGAGCGCGACCACGGCGGCCGCTGCCGTCAGCAGGAGGGGGAGGGCGCGACGACGCATGCGCGAAGCCTACGACCCCGACGCCCCTCGCCCCGTCGCTCCCGATACACTCCGGGTCCCACGCGGACGTAGCTCAGTTGGTAGAGCGTCGGCTTCCCAAGCCGAAGGTCGCGGGTTCGAGGCCCGTCGTCCGCTCTCATTGAAAGCCCCGGTGATTCGGGGCTTTCGGCGTTTCGGGGTGGTGTTGGGGCGCTTCGCGGGGCGAGGGAGTACCAGCAGGGAGTACCAAACGGCGTTTCTGGCGGCTTCGGCCGGTACGTTCCTCGTCTCGACGCGGTGGCAGATATTGATCTGACATCTCCTTGGCCGGGCTTGCCGATATCGCGCCTTCTGCGATCGCCGAGCGTCGTGCCGCTGCTCGGCGCCGGCATGAGCGTGGAGGCAGGTCTTCCTTTGGGCAAGGAACTCGCCGCTTGGATTCGCTGCCACGAGCTTGCCCGCGGGCTCGACTTCTCGTTACTCGGTGCCGCTTCGGAGGATCCGACCGCCGTCCTTGATGTCGTCGATGACCACCGCGCCGAGTCGGTCCCCGCCATCCTGGACGATCTGCGGGCCTGGCTGGCGAGTCTGTGCAGACAAGCCGAGGTGCCGGAGCCCCTCCGTCACCTGGCACATGTCCCCGGACGGCTTGTGCTGACGCTGAACTACGACGACCTGCTGGAGCGCGCGGCTGAGGAGGAAGGGCGACCCGTGCGCAGCGTGACCCGTGAGCAGCTGCCGCGCCTGATTGGGGCTGGAGCGCCGCTCGCCGAGGACCCCCTGCACGTTGTCCACCTTCATGGCTCTGTTCGATCTCCGGAACGGTTCGTGCTCGATGGAATCAGCTACGCGAAGGTCTCAGCTGACGAGGACCTTGCAGTGCTGTTCGGCGGACTCGCGTTTCAGCGACGGAGCGTCTGCATCCTTGGAACTCCTCTGGCCGAGCTGCACTTGGCAAGCCTGTTCCGGCGTTATCGCGGACCGCAGCGCCACGTGATCGTGTGCGAGGAGCAAGAGGCCGAGCAGATTCGAAACAACAGCGCGCCTTCGCTTCTGCGCCAGATCGACGGGATCGTTCCTTGCAGCTTTCCCGTAGGTCGTTTCGGAGTGCTGGCGCCTTTCTGTGCAGAGCTTGTGGAACAGGGCCGGCAAGCGGAGTCGGAGACGGCGCAGGCAACGCGACCAGTTGCGCCGCCGGTGGATCGACTCTACGTCGCCCGGAAGCTGTTGCCGCTCGGGGACTCGGAGGACCCTCGAATCGACCTCGCTCTCGGACGCATCTCAGTGGTGGACGAAGATGAAGTGGCGGCAGCCTCGCGGGCCTTGATCATCGACTCGCCGGGCGCAGGTAAGACGGAGTTGCTCCGACGGTATGCGGCGCGATCTGGCACCGATGAGGACACCGTGTACGTGCGCCTTCGCGGCGTCCGAGCGCTCACCGGCTCGACGGAAGCTCTCCTGACCGAGTGGCTGAACGCCGCCGACAGGGAATTCGGACTGGTGGAGCCGAGCGCCGTTGTGTCCGGGGCGGCCGCGGTGCATTTGCTGCTCGACGCGTTGGACGAACAGCCTCCGAGCGTGCGCCGAGCGGCCGCTCTCGCGATCGACCGGGTCGCCAGAGCGTTCCCGAACGTGCGGATCACCGTTACGAGCCGTCCTACGAGCGCGCTGGACGCCTTCGGCGGGGAATGGCTGCGTTTCAAGCTCGTCTTCGACGACGAATGGGCTCAGACGTTCTTCAGCAGGGCCGGCCGTGACCGAGCAGCGTTCGACGCCGTTATGGCGTCAGCGCGCTCGACCGTCGCGCCGCTGCTCTCGAGCCCCTTCTTCCTTCGACGGCTTGCCGACATGCCAGAGCCAGAGCTCAAAGTGGCTGTGGCGAGGAACAACGCGCTCGACCTCGTGCTCTCGCTCCTCGACAAAACCATTGTGGAAGACCCGAACCTCGCGAACGTCTCTACCGCGGTTGCTGCATGGATGACCGATGTGGCGCTGCTCATGCAGCTGGGCGGGCGGCGGACGATGCCACGGCAGGCACTGGAGCGGATCACCAGACGCTTCGATCTCGGCGAGGTCTCGGTGCTCACCGATCAACTCGTGGGACGCGCGCTCCTTGAGGAGAGCTCGGACGAGTGGTCCTTCGGGCACCGCCTGTTTGCGGACGCACTTGTCGCCCAGAGCCTCGTTGACAGAATGCCGAGCGATTGGCTCGACATCATCGCTCCGGTAGTCCATAGCCGCTCGGCTGTCCGCGAGGACTGGGATGCCGCGATCGCGTTCCTTTGCAGTGCCTCGGCAGACTGGCGAGCAGCGATTGCGCCGCGCGATCCTGCCGTGTCGGCGCGGACGACACCTGTGGAGGCGGACCAGTCTGAGCGACGAGCGGCGGTACAGACACTGTGGAGTCGCGCGCACGAGCGCCAGATCTGGCTGAACGAGCGTGACAACGCCCCCGATGATGCTGAGATTGTGGCCAAACTCGTGGGCGCCGGCGGGCTCGACGACGAACGTGGCGCAATACACGCGGCCTTCCACTCCAGCAGTCGCTACGACCGGCTCAACGCGCTCGACGTTCTCGTCCGCATCGCGCCGTCGGAGCGGATCGAGCTGATCTCGCATGTGCTGCGGGACGAGACGGACTCGACCTTGCGCCGCAACGGTGCAGCTTGGGCCGAACGCTTTGGCCTGACGGAACTCGCGGACCTGGTCATCGCTCGCGCCTCGGCGCCAGCGGACGAGTCGGAAGAGGCCGACATGACGTCGATCGGCTTGCGCCTGACGGCGAAGGCGGACCGGCTTGCCGTCGGTCGCGAACTGCTCGCGCGCGGCAACACGCATATTCGCGACTACCTGATCTTCGAGGATCTGCCTGCAATCGAACACGTTCGGTGGATCCGCGACATCCGGACAATGCGAGAAGACCACACGATCTATGGCGACAGAGAGAAGCTGCTCGAACTGCTGGAATCGCTTCGAGACCTCTCCGAGGACGACGTGCTGCTCGTTGCGGAGGCGCTGGCTCTGACCCACGCATCCGCGCCGGAGGCCGTCACGTGGATCGGTAGTCATAGGTCTGTGGCCGCTCGAGCACTGGTCGAGGTGCTCGTCGGCGGGCACCGATGGATATCGATTCGCGAACTGCTCGTAGCAGCCGGGAGCGAGGCGCTCGAACAAGCGGGATGCAGCGAAGAAGCGCTCAGCTGGGTTCGCCGGCAGGAGGCATCTCTACCGACTCGAGGACGTCGCGTCACTCCGCCGAATTGGGGCGAGCCGGTAGCCGACGCTCCAACCCTCGCAGACGTCCTGGAGATGGATGATCCTGAGCGAATGGAGGTGCTCGTCGATCAGAGTCAGCGTCTCACGAGAGAACTCTCCAAGACCTCGCCGGCAGTACGTCGCCAGCTTGACGCAGCGATTGAGGAGCTGTGGGGACGACACGACATCCGTGACGCAGTTGTCGTCAATGACAGCGGCGCTTCCATATCGTTCTGGGCCAGCGTCGTCCTGACGTATGGGCACGCGCTGGAGCTCCAACTGACAGCGGAGCGCTGGGTCCAAGTTGCGTCGTGCGGGTGGCTGCTTCGCACGCAGATCGGCTGGCTCGCAACGCAGGCGGATCAGGGCCGGTTCGACACCGCAGTCGACGGAGCGACCACCGCGCGGACGTTCGCAGATCTGTTCGCGATCGCGGCCGAGGCCGACGTCGATGCTGATCATCTCGTGGCGCGTGCGTCAGATGTCGCAAGCCTCGACGGGATTGAGGGTACGCGGCTCCTGCAGGCGTTGGCTGACGCTCGAAGACCCGAGGCACTTCGGACGCTCCAAGCGAGGTTCCCTGATCGAGTGGATGAGGTGACTCCGCTGCTGGCAGCGGCCGGCGACATCGCCGCGCAGCGAGCGGCCTTGCGGGCGTTGATCGCTCGCTTCGAAAGAGGGGAGCAAGTCGATTCGCATGATGCGCTCTGGTTGGAAGCCGTCCGAGATCCCAGCCTGGTCGATGTCCTTACCGAGACGGTGATCGCGGGCCATCAGCGGGTCGCGCGGAACCATCCCTTCGATGCCGAGGCTACGGCGCTCGCGGCGCTCGAGCGCATTGGCGGTGGCGAAGCACTCGACTCGCTCGACCAGATCGTCGAGACCCGGCCATGGCCTGGCGCGCAGTGGCTCTATCACAACCGCGACCGTGTCCTGCAGCGAGAATTGACCGCGGCGGCAGCTGCGCCGGCGACTGATCGGCTTCACAGACTCGATCTCGCTACGGCGACGACAGACCGCTGAACCCACCCCAGATGCGCGACCTGCGTAAGCGCTGATGGACCATGCTTTGCCACGCTCGGCCGTGCGTCTTCTCACCGAGCTCCCACAGCTTCATGGAGTCGCCTCGCGCGACTAACGAAGCAAATGGACGGTTTCCAGCCCTATGACCGGCATGTGCTTCGCATTGGCCGACACTCGGTGAGCGGATCGCTCAACGCCTGTTCAGGGGGCGAGCAAATCCCTAGAGATCCGCGGCAGCAATAGACGTAGCAGCGCCGAGGCGTTGCCTCAGACAGCAATGCAGGCGCTTCTGGTGGCTCGTCCGTGATCATGCGATGCAGTCAGGGCGTTGACCAGAGGTGCGGGAGGTCGTGATGCCGGCGGCAGAGGTCGGCGACCTGCTCGGCATCCCGAGGTCGACGGTCTATCGACTCGCCCGCCGGCACCCTGCCGAGCGCACGGCTCGGCCGGACGGTGCGGTTCCTGCGCGACGACGTCGAGGGCGTGCTGCGCGGAGCGTGATGGTGGCGGCGTTGCGGTCGGGTGCGATACTGGGTGCATGGCACGCCGACCGACGACGCTCTATTTGGACGACGAGATCCTGCAGGCGGCTCAGGTCGTCGCTTCGCGGAGCCAGCGTGACGAGTCGCAGGTCGTCGAGGACGCGCTGCGGAGCTATCTCGGGCTGGACGTCGTAGAAGAGGTCTGGCGGACCAGCGACCTGAGCGAAGCTGAGGCGCTGGCGCTGGCCGACGAAGAGAAGCACGCCGCGCGCGAGTAGTGGCGCGCGTCGTCGTCGATCCCAACGTTCTCGTCGCGGCGCTGATCTCGCCGCGAGGCGCGCCCGCGGCGCTGTACGGCGCGCTCGCCGGCGGCCGGTTCGAGCTGATCGCCTCACCGCAGCTGCTCGCCGAGCTCGAGCGCGTGCTCTCGCGGGGGAAGTTCCGCCGCTACGCGTCGCTCGACCAGGTGCACCGCTACGTGCGCGCGATTGCGCGGCTCGCGATCCTCGTCGAGGACCCGCCGGCGCTGCCGGGCGTGACCGCGGACCCGGCTGACGACTACCTCGTGGCGCTCGCGCGCGCCGAGCGAGCCGACGCGATCGTCTCGGGCGACAAGCACCTGCTCGAACTCGAACGACCGAGGCCGCCAGTCGTCACGGCGCGAGCGTTCGTAAATGAGACCGTCGCGGTCGACGCGGCCTCCGGCGGCGAATAGCCTCTGCTCTGTCGCGCAGTCTCGGCGTTGCGCCGTCCCGTCGGTCTATGCCCGGACCAGCGGGCACCACAACCAGCCATTCATCCGGCTGCATGGCGAACAGGCGAGAGCTTTGGCGGCGGCTCGAACTCCCCTTGCGGGTGCGTCGAACGCGCGGGGGCCGACGAACGAGAACCGCGGCGGTTCCCTTGCAACGTCGCACTCGACGGCCTCCGTGAGCTCGCCAAACAGCGTCGCGCCATACGCCTGGATCGTGCGCACAGACTGCGCGGTTTCCGATCGAAAGGAGGGGCGAGCGGTCACTCGTCGAGCAGCCTGCGCAGCTCGGCGCGGCGTGCGTCGTCGAGCCGCTCGACCTGCTCGGCGAAGTGCGCGAGCGCGACGTCGCCGTAGGCGTCGAGCAGGCGGTCGACGTCACCGGATGCGCGCCCGCGCATCCAGGTGTCGCGCTCGACCGCCGCGGCGTAGACGTCGCGGCGGCCCTCACGCTCGCGCGTGACGAAGCCCTTCTCCTCGAGCCGCCCAAGGACGGTCAGCACGGTGGTGTACGCGCGCTCGCGCTCGGCGGTCGCGTTGATCCCGTCGAGGATCTCGCGCACCGGCGCCGGGCCAGCACGCCACACCTGTTCCATGATCTCGCGCTCCAGCTCGTGGAGCGGCGGCGGGGGCTGGTTTCGTCGCGCTCGCTTCGCCATCTTCTACGCGTATAGTAGACCGATGCCCGCTGTTGTCGTCGTGGCGTCGCGAGCGCTCGCCGCCTGGTCACCCCGTCGTTGGCTCGCGGCTGCCCTGGCCGCGACGCTCGTCCTCCTCGCCCTGGCCGTGCCGACCGCGCTGATCGCCACGCCGTGGTTCGGGCGTGAGATCCCGCCGACGTGGTGGGCGTGGCCGGTGGCCGTGGCGACGGCGGCGATGTCCGGGCTGCTGCTGGCGACCTACGTCGACGTCGATCGCCGGATCGCTACTGCCGGTGTAGATGCCAAGCGCGCTGGGGTCGGCGGGCTGCTGTCGTTCTTCGCGGTGGGCTGCCCGGTCTGCAACAAGCTCGTGCTGGCCGCACTCGGCACCACCGGCGCACTGAACTGGTTCGCGCCGGTGCAGCCGCTGCTGGCGGTGGCCGCGTTGGCGCTCGTCTCGTGGGCGCTCGCGCGGCGACTCGCCGGCGAGGTGCGCTGCCGCCTCTGACCTATCTACTACGCATGTAGGAGAAGTGCTACGGTTCGCGTGCCGAATCGCGACGCCGCATGGAAGGCGCGCGAGCGGGGGAACCGCCGGACCGCCTTGAGCGGTCCCGGGGCGAATTGCCGCGATCCGCGGCATAGCGCGATGGCGCGAGCCCGTCAGCTCACCTCGCAGGCGTACATGACGTTCGAGTCAGAGGAGTCTCTCGATGGTCCCTGAGAGCCCATCCATGCCGTTGCGCCGCGTCGCGCTGGTCGCCGGCATCGCCGCCGTGGCGCTCGCCCCGAACGCGCAGGCCGCGGGGCAGCGTCTCGTCGGCGGCGCGACGCCGAGTGTGGACGCACCTGCCGCGACCGGCGAGGGCGGCGATACGGCGGTCCCCGTGACGCGACTGCGGGGCGTCGTCTCCGGTCGCGCCGAGGTGCGCGAGCTGCAGCGCGCGCTGGGAGTCCGCGCCGACGGCCGCATCGGACCCAAGACCCGCGCGGCGCTGCGGCGCGCACAGCGCAAGGCCGGATTGCGGGCCGACGGCGTGCCGCGCCGTGCGACGCTCGCCAAGCTCGGGATCGTGACTCGCACCGTCCCGTCGGCGAGCGGGACGACGGCCGCGCCGGCCATCGGCGAGGAGCCGCCGCTCGTCACGGCCGCCCGCAGCCGCATCGGCAGCCCGTACGAATGGGGCTCCACCGGGCCCGACACGTTCGACTGCTCCGGCCTCGTGACCTGGTCGGCCGCGCAGAGCGGCATCGACGTCCCCCGCGTCAGCTTCGACCAGTACAAGGTCGGCCGACCGGTCGCTCGCAACAGGATTCAGGCGGGCGACCTCGTCTTCTTCGACACCGCCGGACCGGGCGCCTCCGACGTCGGGATCGCGACCGGCCCGCGGACCGTCATCTCGGCCACGACCAGTCGCGGCGTGGTCGAGCACGCGACCTTCGACCGCTACTGGGGCTCGCACTTCGTCGGCGCCCGCCGGCTCGGCTGAGGGTCAACCGGCGCGCGCATGGGACGGGCGGCTCATCTCGGCGACCGGTCGAGCGGTCGCCCGACCGCGTGCTGCTCGATCGCCTCGAGCAGCTTCTCCTGTGTCGGGTAGGCGCCCTGCATGACGAAGATGCGGCGGCCGGTCGCATCGTAGAAGGCGGTCGTCGGCCACGAGCGCCCGCCGCCGATCGCCCGTGCCGCGTCGGCGTCGCGGTCGTAGACGTGGGCGAACGGCGTCGGCTGCGACCGCAGGAACGACGCGGCCGCGCCGACGCCGTCGCGCGCGTTGACGCCGAGGAACGCGACCCTGCCCTCCAGGTGCTTCGCGAGCCGGCGCAGGAACGGGAACTCGTAGCGGCAGGGCGGGCACCACGACGCCCACTGGTTGACGACGACCGGCAGTCCGCGCAGCGTCTTCAGCCGCCGCTTCAGCTCATCCTCGCCGCCGTCGACGAGGCGGCCCGCATGCTCGCTCGCGGCGGCGCGGGCCGCCGCGAGCTCGGCCGGCGACGCGGTGGAGGGTGAGGGCGAAGGGGTCTCGCCGCATGCCGCGAGCGTGAGCGCGGTCGCCGCGGAGACGGCGGCACAGGCGAGGCGAGGAGAGGAGATCGTCATGACGGCCCGAATCTACTACGCTTGTAGGAGATGTCGGTTCTGAACCCCACTCGGCCTCGTCGACGCGACCGCGGCGCCTGGCTGCTCGATGCGGTCGCCGGTCTGGTCGGGGCGCTGCTGGCGCTCGTCGCGCTCGTGCTGATCGTGCAGTGGTGCTGCTGACCGCGCCGCTCCCGCGGATCGACTATACGTGTAGGAGATGGCAGTCAAACGGTCGACACGTCCCGTCGCCGACGGCCACCTGATCGTTCGCCTCCAGTGGGCGATCGCCGCTGCCGGCGGCGGCGCGTTCGTGCTCGCGGCCCTCGCGCCGCTGCTGCCGGCCTACTCGCAGCTGACGGCGCCGAACGAACTGCTCCACGCCTGCAGACGGCTGGCCGGCCACCCGAGCGCCACTCGGCTGCTGATGGTCGCCGCCACGACGATCGCCATGCTGGCCGTGATTCGGGGCGGAGCCGCACTGATGGCGACGCTGCGCGCGACCTGTCGGACGCGCGCGCTTCGTGGCGGCGCCGCGACGCTCCACGGCCTGCCCGTGACGATCGTGCCGACCGCCCGGGTCGTCGCCTTCACCGCCGGCTGGCTGCGGCCGCGCGTCTTCGTCTCCGAGGGCGCCATCGGCTGTCTCGCCCCCGCGCAGCTGGCGGCCGTGCTCGCGCACGAGGAGCACCATCGAGCGCGCCGGGACCCGCTGCGGCTGGCGCTGCGGCGGGTGCTCGCCGACGCGCTCTTCTTCGTCCCGCGGGTGCGCGACCTGCGCCGCCGCCACGACGACCTCGCCGAGATCGCCGCCGACTCGGCTGCCGCCCGTTCCGCGGGCGGCGACGTGCGACCCCTGGCCGGCGCGCTGCTCGCTTTCGACGGAGCTGCGCCCGCCGGCGCAGGGATCTCGCCGGCGCGTGTCGACCGCCTCCTCTCCTCGATGTCGCTCCCGCTCCCGCGGCTGAGCGACCTGTTCGCGTCTGCCGTCGTCGCCGCCGCGCTGCTGGCGTTGGCGCTCGTGGTGGCGGTCGGTCCGGGCGCCTCGGAGCCTGCGCTGCGCCCCTGTGCGGCGCTGCTCGCCGCGACCGCGGTCGCGGCGTGGGTCGGCTGGCGCGTACCGCGGCGCGGCTGAGGCGCACCGCACCGATGCGCAGCGGCGTGGGTTGCCTGTTCACAGAACTACTACGGACGTAGGAGAAGCATGTCGAGGAAGCCCGCCCCCAGATCCGATGACCGCTCCGAGCGCGACGCCGCCGCGGCCGGTCTCGCCGATCGGCGCTCGATCGCGCTGGTGGCCGTGGTCGCGGCGATCGTCGTCGTGCTCGGGATCGTCGCGCTCACCCGCGACACCGGCGACGACGCGGCTGTCGTCGGGGCCGGTCAGACCGCGACCGACACCGCCGACGACAGCTCGACGGCCAGTGCCGCATACGGCCCGGTCACCGGCACCGAGCGGCGCATCGACGGCGACCCGCTCGCGCTCGGCAGGGTCGACGCGCCGGTGGTGATGGTCGAGTACGCCGACTACCGCTGCCCCTTCTGCGCCAAGTTCGCCACCGACACCCTGCCGGAGCTGACGAGACGCTACGTCGACACGGGCCTGCTGCGGATCGAGTGGCGCGACTTCCCGATCTTCGGCGAGGACTCCGAGCGGGCCTCGCGGGCCGGCCGCGCCGCGGCGGCGCAGGGGCGCTTCTGGCCGTTCTACAGGGAGCTGTTCGGTGCCGCGCCGCCATCCGGGCATCCGCCGATGCCGCTCGAGAAGCTCGAACGGCTCGCCCGCAGAGCCGGCGTGAAGGACCTCGCGCGCTTCCGTCGCGACGTCGCCGCAGACGAGACGCATGGCGCCGTCGAGAGCGACCTCGAACACGGACTGGCGCTCGGCGTCAACAGCACGCCCGCGTTCGTCATCAACGGCTTCCCGCTGCTCGGCGCCCAGCCGCTGGAGGCGTTCGTCGAGGTCATCGAACAGGCTCGCGGCGGCGCGCCCGGCAACTGAACGCGGCGCGGATGCCTGCGGAGATCGGCTACGTCGGCGCCTTCCTCGGCGGACTGCTCGCACTCGTCAGCCCCTGCTCGGCGATGCTGCTGCCCGCCTTCTTCGCCTACGCCTTCGAGCGCCCGGCGAAGCTGCTCGCGACGACCGGCGTCTTCTACCTCGGCCTGGCCGCGACGCTCGTCCCGATGGGCGCCGCCGCCTCGACCGTCGGCGCCGCGCTGACGACCCACCGCGACACCGTCGTGACGATCGGAGGCGCGACGCTGATCGCCTTCGGCGCAATGCAGATCGCCGGCATCGGCTTCGGCTCCCGACTCGCCCAACGCACCGCCGGCCGCCTCAGCCCGCAATCGGCGCTCTCGGTGCTGGCGCTCGGAGCCGTCTACGGACTCGCGGGCTTCTGCGCGGGCCCCATCCTCGGCAGCGTTCTCGCCGTCGCCGCGATCGGCGGCGACCCGGTCTACGGCGGCGCGCTCCTGCTCGCCTACGCGCTCGGCATGGTCGTCCCGCTCGCCCTGCTCGCCCTGCTCTGGGACCGGCTGCAGCTCGGCCGGCGCCGCTGGCTGCGCGGCCGCGTGCTGCGGCTCGGCCCGCTGCGCACGCACACGACCTCGCTCGTCTCCGGCACCCTGTTCATCGGCATCGGGCTGCTCTTCCTGCTCACCGACGGCACCGGCACCATCGCCGGTCCCGTCGGCGTCGACGCCCAATTCGACGCACAGGTGTGGGCCCAGCGCGCCGGCGAACGCGCCGGCGACCTCACCGTCGTCGCGATCCTCGGCGCGCTTTTGCTCGCCGCGCTCGGGTTGAAGCGACTGCGACGAGCAAGACGAACCGACTGAGCCGAACCAAGCCGCCATAGCCGGCCGTTATGGCAGGCATTCACGAGGTCGGTCTACTCGTGGCGCGCGAGCCGGCCTACGCTCGCGGACGTGGATTGTTCGTCGAGGCGTGAGGCAGGTCCGACGCCGAGAGGGTCCGCTCGTCGGCCTCGATGGCGGCAGGCGCGACCCGCCCATGACGCGATCGTCGTCGGCGCCGGCGTCTCGGGCCTGACGGCGGCGGCGGAGCTGCACGCCGCCGGCGCGAAGGTCGCGGTGGTCGAGGCGCGCGATCGGGTCGGCGGCCGGACGTTCAGCCGCGACGGGTGGGTCGACCTCGGCGCGACGTGGTTCTGGGACGGCGAGGCCGCGACCCGCGACCTGCTCGCCGAGCTCGGGATCGGCACCTTCGCGCAGGCGATCGACGGCGACGCGCTGTTCGCGCAGGCCGGCGGCGTCATGCGGCTGGAGGGCAACCCGATCGTCGGCCCCGCGCATCGCTTCCGCGGCGGGGCGCAGGCGCTCGCACACGCACTCGCCCGCCGCCTGCCGCCCGAGGCCGTGCGGACCGGGACGGCGGTGCGCTCGATCGCGTTCTCGTCAGACGGCGAGGCGCACGTGGAGACGACCGACGAGACGATCGCGGGCGCGGCCGTCGCGGTCGCCGTGCCGCCGGCGGTCGCGGCCGCGTCGCTCGCGTTCGCGCCGGCGCTGGACCCGAGCCTCATGCACGCGCTCGCGGGCGCGCGCACGTGGATGGGCGACGCCGTCAAGGCGGTCGCCCGCTTCGAGCAGCCGTTCTGGCGCGCGGCGGGTCTGGCGGGGACGGCGATCAGCCACGTCGGCCCGTTCCGCGAGATCCACGACCACAGCGGCGCCGACGCGGGAGAGTTCGCGCTGTTCGGCTTCGCCGCCTCCGAGCAGTTCGCGGGGCTGGCGCCGGAGCGGATCGCCGAGCGCTTCGGGCAGCAGCTGACGGAGCTGTTCGGCGCCGATGCAGCCGCGCCGACCGCGATCGAGGCGGTCGACTGGCGGCGCGATCCGTTCACCGCGCCGGAGCGCTGGGCCGACCACGCAGGCACGCACTACCATGGCCTTCCGGTGCTTTGGGAACCTCACCTGGACGGTCGGCTCGTCTTCTGCGCGACCGAGACGGCGCAGGCGTACGCCGGCCACCTGGAGGGCGCGATCCTCGCCGGCCATCGCGCCGCTGCGCAGCTGCTGACGACGCTCGGGCGCTGAGCCGGCCGTGAACGTCGAGAACCTGCGCTACGCGGTCGCGGTCGCCAGGACCGGCTCCTTCAGCGCCGCCGCGCGCGACTACGGCGTCAGCCAGCCCGCGCTCTCCAACGGGATCGCGCGGCTGGAGGAGACGCTGGGCGAGCGCCTCTTCGACCGCTCGCCGCGCGGGGTGGCTCCGACCGCGTTCGGACAGCGGATGCTGCCGCTGATCGAGCGCGCCGTCTCCGACCTCGACGCGATCGCCGGCGAGGCGCGCGCGGCGGCCTCCGAGACGGCGCGCACGATCAGGCTCGGCGTCTCGCCTCTGATCGACCGCGCGATCGTCTCGGCCGCGATCGCCGCGGTGCGTGAGCTGCCGGGCGAGCGTGAGCTGCTGCTGCGCGAGGGCAACATGGACGAGCTGCGCGAGGATCTCGTCGCGGGCGCGCTGGACGCGATCGTGATCCCGGCGGCGGCGCCGATGCCGCACTACCGCCACGCCCGCGTCGGCGTCGAGGAGCTGGTCGTCGTCAGCTCGACCGCCGACACCGAGCCGCTCGAGGTCGCCGCCGTCGGCGGCACGCCGCTGATCCTGCTGCCCGACAGCTGCGGCCTGACCCGCTTCACCGAGACGCTGCTGCAGGCGCAAGAGCTGCCGGTGGCCCGCTATCCGGGCGAGGCGAGCAGCTACCGGGTGCTCGAGGACTGGGCACGGCTGGGGCTCGGCACCGCGATTCTGCCGGCCTCCAAGCTCGCCGAGCGGTCGGCGCCGCACCGGCCGCTGCTGGTCGACGGCAGACCCGCCTCGATCACCTACGAGGCGGTCTGGAGCGCCGACTCCGAGCATGACGGGACGATCGCCGACGTGGTCGCGCAGCTCGCCCGCAGGCCATAGCGTCCGCTTATGGCTCCATCACCCGTCGTGGTCTACTGATACGGCAATTCAGTACCTAGCATCGCCGTGCATTCACTGTACGACGAAGCGAGTCATCGACATGGCCCATCTCCAGATCACGCTCGAGGCGAGCGGCACCGCGCTGGTGCCGCTGCTGGCCGCGGATCCCGAGATCCGCGTCTACGACGTCGCGTGAGCGCGACGGTCCGACTGCTGCCCGGCGGCGACCTGCATGCCGCGCAGCGGCGCACGATGCGGGTCCTGCTGCTGTCGCAGGTCCTCGCCGGCGCCGGCCTGGCGGCCGGCGTCTCGGTTGGCGCGCTGCTGGCGCAGGAGATGCTGGGCAGCACCGGCTCGGCGGGGCTGCCGGCCGCGCTGCTGACGCTCGGCTCGGCCGTCGCCGCGCTGCTGGTCGGACGCCTCTCGCAGGCGTCCGGCCGCCGGCCCGGCCTCGCCGCCGGCTACGTCGTCGGCGCGATCGGCGCGGTCGGCGTCGTGCTGGCGGCGGCGATCGACAGCATCCCGCTGCTGTTCGGAACCCTGCTGCTCTACGGCTCCGGCACGGCGACCAACCTGCAGGCCCGCTACGCCGGCGGCGACCTCGCCGACGCCAGCTCGCGCGGCCGGGCGATGAGCACGGTGCTGGTCGCGACGACGCTCGGCGCCGTCGTCGGCCCCAATCTCGTCGAGCCGAGCGGGACGCTCGCGACCTCGCTCGGCATCCGCGCCCTGGCCGGGCCGTTCATGCTCGCCGCCATCGCCTACGCGGTCGCGGGCGTCGCCGTCTGGCTGCTGCTGCGACCCGACCCGCTGCTGCTCGCACGCGAGCAGGCTGGGGAGGAGGCGACGGCGCCGGCCGCCGCCGACGAAGACGACGACCCGGTCGCGCTCTCGCCGACGGTGCTGCTCGGCGGCGCCGGAATGGTCGTCACCCAGCTCGTGATGGTCGCGATCATGACGATGACCCCGGTCCACATGCACGACCACGGCCACGGCCTCGGCGCTTCCGGGCTCGTCATCTCGATCCACATCGCGGCGATGTACCTGCCCTCGCCGTTGTCGGGCTGGCTCGCCGACCGCGTCGGCCGTCGACCGATGCTCGCCGTCGCCGCGCTGACGCTGCTGGCGGCCGGCGTCTGCGCCGCGATCGTGCCGCCCGACTCGACGCTGCTGCTCGCGTTCGCGCTCGCCCTGCTCGGCCTCGGCTGGAGCTTCGGGCTCGCCGCCGGGACCGCGCTCGTCACCGACGGCGCGCCGCTGGCGCAGCGCGCTCGCATCCAGGGCGGTGCCGACCTCTGCGTCGCACTCGCCGGCGCGACCGGCGGCCTCGGCAGCGGCTACGTCGTCGCGGCGACCAGCTACCACACGCTCTCGCTGCTCGGCGGCCTGATCGGCCTCGCCCTGCTGCCGCTGTTGCTGCTGCTGGCGAGCGGACGCCGAGCCGGCGCACCGTGATGCAGGGCTACGCTGTGCCACACGATGGACGTCGCAGTTCGAGAGCTGCGCAATCACACGAGCCGCGTGGTCTCGGCGATCGAGGCGGGGGAGCCGGTGGTTCTCACCGTCCACGGGCGTCCGGCGGCGGACATCATCCCGCGGCGGGTTGCGAGCGAGCGGCGGCCGGGCGACCTTCTGCTGGCCGATCTGAACGCGATCAGCGCGCGGGCGGCAGAGCTGGGCGCCGAGTCGGACGCTGCCGACTTCGACGTCGGGTGGACGACCGACGATCTGCTCTCTTGAGCGGGTACGTCGCCGACACGAGCATCTTCGTGGCCGAGCTCGAGCCGGCGCTCCAGGTTCACCGCGACGGCTGACAGACGGATCTGCCCCGCAAGCCGCGGGCGCTCGCGAGCTTCTTCCCCTCGAGCTCCGAGCGCCCGCGCCGCACGCGGCCGCAAGCGGCCGCTCCCTCTCGTCAGGGTGTCCTCTCGTCGGTCTCGATGCGCTCCTTGCGGACCTCCTCGGAGATCTCGCGTTCCTCCGTCACGCTCTCGGTTTGGAGGCGGACGCGCTCCTTCGGGACGGCCCGCTTCTCGACGACCGGCTCCTCCGCGTGCAGCACGACCTCGTGCTCCTCCTCGGAGATCTCCGGTCCGGCCATCGCGCGATCGACGTTCTCCTCGGTGATCGGCTCGCGTTCGATGCGCACCTCCTCGTGCCGCACCGGCACCGTCGTCTGCACGTGCTCGGTCACGACGACCTTGCGCAGGCGCACGCGCCCACGCTCGACGGGCCGCGTGCCGACGCGCAGCTCCTCCTCCGATCGCGTCATCGCGTCGTCGGTCGTCGGGCCGGAGACGTCGTGTCCGACCGCGCCGGCCGGACGCTCGGGGGCCGGCTCCCCGCCGACGGCGGTCGTCGTGCCTGCGGTGGTGTACGGGATCTCGTAGTGGGTGAACAGCCGCTGCTCCTCGGCCTCGGTCAGCTCCGTGTCGGGGTCGATGTGCGGCGCATCCTTCAGCTTCGCCTTCTCGATCGGAAGGCGAAGATCCTCGCCGGCGGGCTGGGCGCCGTGCAGCGGCACGAACGTCCTCTTCAGCCCGAACAGGCCGGAGTGGACGAGCGCCCACTCCGGACGTCCGCTCGAGAGGTCTCGGTACAGCGCCTCGACCTTGCCGATCTTCTCGCCGTCGCGATCGATCAGGGTGCGGTTCTCGAAGCCATAGGCGTGTGTGGGCTCAGTCATGTTCTCTCCTGTGTGGAAGTGGGACGGATGTCCGACCGGCCGTCGTGTTCCGCCCCAGCTACCCGCCCGATCGCCCCCGATTCACGGATAAGCGGTGCAAATGCGCCAAGTCATGGGACAAAGCCGGGTGCCGTGTGGCTCGCGCTGTCCCACCCGGGTAGCGAAGGGGCATGCGCGATTCGCCGCCACGTGACGAGGCATCGGCGCAGACGCTGGAGGGATCGTCCGCGTCGACGCGTGCTCGTGCCGACGCGATCGCCAGCCGCGAGCGGATCCTCGACGCGGCCGCGGTGCTGTTCGCGGACCGTCGGGCGAGCATGACGCAGGTAGCCGCGTCGGCCAGCGTCGGTCGATCGACGCTCTACCGGCACTTCCCCGGGCGGGAGGCGCTCGCCGCGGCGCTCGCCGAGCGCCGGGCGCAGGTCGCCGACGACGAACCGGAGCCGCGCCCGAAGGGCCGCGCCGGGCGCCTGGCGCAGCGGCCGCCGCGCCGGCTCGGACGCCTGGCGGCGCTGCCGCTGGAGGTCACGCACGTCCTCGACGAGGTGCCGCCGCACCTGATCGCCGACCAGCTCGTCGCCGAGGCGCGGCGCGCCGCGGGATCCGCGGTGGCGCTGTACGTCGTCGACATCGACGGGTCAGCGCTCGTCCGGCTCGCCGGCAGCGACGACTTCCCCGCGCGGCTCCACGCGCCACCCGCGCTCGGGCCGGAGATCGTGCCGGAGGGGCTGGCGTCGTTCGAGGCCCGCCTTGCGCGCGAGCTGCCGCGCTGCACGGTCGCGCCGCTGTGGTTGCGCGGCCGCGTGCTCGGGCTGCTGCTGTGCGTCGGCACGCCGCTGATGCCGCTCGACGACATCGCCAAGCAGGGCGCCGCGGCGCTCGAGCTGGCCGACGGCTACACCGATCTGATCGAGGCCGCGCGCCGCCGCAAGCCGACGACGGCGGCCGCCGAGGTTCAGCATCACCTCCTGCCGCCGCGGATCGCGCGCGTCACCGGCGCGCAGATCGCGGGCGGGCTGCTGCCGACCTACGAGGTCGGCGGCGACTGGTTCGACCTCGTCGAGAACCTCGACGGCGCGTGGCTCGCGATCGCCGAGGCTCCGGGCAGCGGCCCGACCGCCGCCGGCTTCAGCGCCGCGGTGCTCGGCGCGCTGCGCGCGGCGCGCCGCATCGGCCGCGATCTCGTCGGCGCGGTCAGGACGATGGACGAGGTCGTGCGCCAGCTCGGCAACCCCGCCTTCGAGGTCACGGCGGTCGTCGCCCGCTGGCACGCTCCGAGCTCGACGCTGGAGTCGATCAGATGCGGTCGTCTGGCGGCGTGGGTCGTGGCGGCCGACGGTCGCATCTCAGAGCTCGAGGCGCCGGAGCATCCGCCGCTCGGCAGCGGATCCGCCGCCCCGCCGTTCGAGGCGAGCCGGCGACGCATGGACCGCGGCGAACGGCTCGTGCTGACCACGGACGGCGTCACGGGCCGAGCGGCCGCGGGCGGCAGAACGCTCGGCACGAAGGGCCTGCGGGACGCGATCGCCGCCGCGGACGCTCCCACTGCCGCTGGCACGGCGATGGCGATCCAGCGAGCCGTCGCGACGAGCTCCGACGAGCCGATGGAGGCCGACGCCACGTTCGTCGTGCTCGCCGTCGACTAGAGCGGCACGTTCGCAGAAGCGCCCGTCTCGGCCGTCTCGCCCGGCTCGACCACCGGCAGCTCCTCGACCCGCCCGGCCGGCATCCGCGTCACGGCCAGCAGGAACGCGAGCGCCATCAGCGCCGCCATCAGGTAGACGACCGTCCGCGTCGACTCCGCGACGTCGACCTGGACCGCCGAGTAGATCGCTCTCGCGGCCTCGCCGGCAGCGGTCCCGGCGCCGCCGAGCGCCTCGCCGCCGCCGGAGCCGGCGCCCGAGGTCGAGGTCATCGCATGCGCGATCCGGTCGGCCTGGTCGGCCGGCAGTCCTCTCGACGTCAGCGTCTCGTCGACGCGGCGGACGTTCTCGGTCACCAGCAGCGAGCCGAGCACGGCGAGGCCGAGGCTGGCGCCGAAGTTGCGGACCGTCTGCGTGATCCCGGTCACCTCGCCGTAGCTGGCGCGCGGCGCGCGGTTGACGGCGTCGGTGCTGACCGGGCCGAGCACCATCCCCATCCCCGCGCCGGCGAGCGCCAGCCAGTACCACTGGTTGCCGAAGTCGAGGTCGGGCAGCTGCGAGCCCCACAGCCAGAAGCCGACCGCCGCCATCGCGCAGCCGAGCACGACCGCCGGCCGCGCCCCTCTCGCGTCGAGGATCCGGCCGCCCCACTGCGCCGCGGTCGCGAAGCCGCCGAAGAAGACGAGCAGGAACAGCCCGGCCTCGCTGGCCGAGTAGCCGAGCGACGCCTGCGCGTAGACGCTCGCGAAGAAGAACAGCGGCACGAACGCCGCCGATATGAGGAACAGCACCGCGTTGTCGGCGGCGAAGGCGCGCTGGGCGAAGATCCGCACGTCGATCAGCGGGTCGCTCGTGCGCAGCTGGTCGACGACGAACCACGCCAGCAGCGCCAGGCCGGCGACGATGCAGGCCCACGTGCGGAGGTCGTCCCAGCCCCAGACGCCGGCCTGCTGGAGGCCGAGCACCGCAAGGCCCATGCCGGCCGAGACGATCACCGCGCCGCGCCAGTCGATCGGCACGACGCGCTTGGCCTCCGGCGGGTTCGCCCGCAGCGTCAGCACGATCGCGACGATCGCGACCGGGATGTTGATCCAGAAGATCGCCCGCCACGTCCACTCGGTCAGGTAGCCGCCGGCGAGCGGGCCGACCGCGGTCAGGCCGCCGGAGGCGGCGAAGAAGATCGCCAGCGCCTTGCCGCGCTCGCGCAGCGGGTAGGCGGAGACGACGATCGCCAGCGCGGCCGGGAACAGCAGCGCCGCCGAGGCGCCCTGGAGGACGCGGAAGACGATCATCCACGCCTCGCCGATCGAGCCGGTCGGGGTCGCGCCGCACAGCGCCGAGAAGAGGGCGAAGCCGGCGACACCGGCGATCACCATCCGCCGGTGGCCGAGCACGTCGGCGAGCTTGCCGCCCAGCGCGAACAGCGCCGACAGCGCCAGCAGGTAGCCGTTGATGATCCACTGCGCCCCGGTCGAGGTGACGCCGAGGTCTCGCTGCAGCTCGGGCACGGCCAACGCGACGATCGTCTGGTCGATGAACATCATCGCGACGGCGAAGATCATCGCGACCAGCACCAGCTTGCGGTTCTCCATGGCCCCTCCGTTCGACGACGAACGCACCGAGATCATGACCGATGCGCGGCGGTCGCGGGGATGAATGTCGATCGAGCGGCGCTCCTGCGCGCACGCTCGGCCGGCTCCCAGGCTCCTCCCAGGAAGCGGAGCCAGCATCGACGACCATGCGACCGAACCCAGCGAAGCTCGAACAGGCCGCCGCCGGCGCCGCTCCGGCCGGAGCGCTCCGGGCGGGCGCGGACGCCCGCGAGCGGCGGCGCGCCCGCGGCCGAATCGGCGCCCGGATGCGCGCGCTCGGAGAACGCCCCGAGCTGCTCGTCCTGCTCGCGATCGCGGGCCTGCTCTACCTGTGGGCGCTCAGCCGCAACGGCTGGGCGAACACCTACTACAGCGCCGCCGTCCGCTCGATGTCGGAGAGCTGGCACGGCTTCCTCTACGGCTCGTTCGACGCCGGCGGGCTGATGACCGTCGACAAGCCGCCGCTGGCCCTGTGGGTGCAGGCGCTGTCGGTGCGCGTCTTCGGCTTCTCGTCGCTCCCGATCCTCGTGCCCCAGGCGCTGATGGGGACGGCGAGCGTCGGGCTGACCTACGACTTCGTGCGGCGGGCGTTCGGCCGCGTCGCCGGCTGCGCCGCCGGCGTCGCGCTCGTGCTCACGCCGGTCACCGTCGCGATCTCACGCCACAACAACCCCGACGCACTGCTCGTGCTCTGCTCGGTCGCGGCGATCTGGTTCCTCGTGCGCGGCCTGGAGGACGGCCGCACGAAGTGGATCGTCCTGTCAGGCGTGATGATCGGCCTCGGCTTCGAGGCGAAGATGGGCGCGGCGCTGCTGGTCGTGCCGGGGATCGCGCTCGCGTGGCTGTGGGCCGCGCCGCGCGGCCGCGGCCTGCTCGATGCGACGCGGCAGCTGCTGACCGCCGGTGCCGCGATGGCGGCCGTCGGCCTCGCTTGGCCGCTGCTCGTCTGGCTGACGCCGGCCGTGGACCGCCCGTGGGTCGGGGGCACGAGCGACAACTCGATCTGGTCGCTGATTCTCGACTACAACGGGATCGGCCGCCTCGACGGCCAGCTCGGGGGGCCGGGTGGCGGTGGCGGTGGCGGCGGGCCGGGCGGCGTCTTCGGCGGCGAGAGCGGACCGCTGCGCCTGCTCGGCCAGTCGCTCGGCGGCCAGGTCGGCTGGCTGCTGGGCGTCGCGCTCGCCGGCGGGATCGCGCTGCTCGTCGTGTCGCGGCTGCGCCGCGACGACCGCCGCAGCGGCTGGCTGATCGCGGTCGGCGGCGCCTTCCTCGCGAGCGCGGTCGCGTTCAGCTTCGCCCAGGGGATCTTCCACCCGTACTACGTCTCGGCGCTGGCGCCGTTCGCGGCCGCGCTTGTCGGCGCGGCGGTCGGGCTGGCGCTCGAAGGCGGGGCGCGGGGACGGGTCGTCGGCGCCGCGGCGACGGTCGCCGGCACGGCCACGACGCTGGCGGTGCTGCACGCGACCGGCGCCATGGGGTGGCTGGCGCCGGTCGTCGGCCTCGCGGCAGCGGCGGTGCTGGTCGTGCTGGCGCTGCCGGCGCCCCTCGCCAAGCTGCGGACTGCCGCGCTCGCCGCGATGCTCGGCCTGCTGCTGCTCGCGCCGGCGAGCTGGGCGGTGCAGACGCTCGACCACGCGACGAGCGGCACCTTCCCGGCCGGCGGCCCGGCCGATGCCGGCATCGGCGGCGGGCCGGGAGGACGCGGCGGCCCAGGCGGCGGCGGCCCCGGCGCCACGCGGATGGGCGGCGGGCCGGGCGGCCCGCCCGGCGTGGCGCAGCGCGGTCCGGGCGCGGCGCAGGGCGGCTTCGGCGCGCCGCCCGCCATGTCACAGCGCCGGGGCCAGGGCGGCTTCGGTAGTCCGCCGTCGACGGGACGGGGCGGTGGCGCGTTCCGGGGCGGCCCGGGCGGCGGCGGGATGTTCGGCGGCGAGCAGGCGCTCGACGAGGCGCTCGCCTACGTCGCGCAGCACGGCGGCGGGACGATCGCGGTCTCCAGCCAGCAGGGCGTGTCGGCGTCGATCATCCAGTCGGGGGCGCAGGTCGCCGGCATCGGCGGCTTCTCCGGCCGCGAGAGCGAGGTCACCGTCGAGTGGCTCGCCGACGCGGTCGAGCGCGGCAGGATCCGCTGGGTGATCGCCTCCGGCAGCGGCGGCGGGATGCCGAGCGACGGCCGCACCGGCGCGACGACCGCGATGGGCGCTGCCCAGCAGGTCGGCACGGAGACCGCCGTCGACGGCCTCTACGACCTGCAGGGCGCCGCCGACGCCCTGCGCGCGCTCGAGTAGCGGCGTCTCCCAGCCGGCGCTCAGGAACTTCCCAGCTTCCGCGGGAACACTGTGGCCATGACCGCAGCCGGCGAACCGCAGCGCCACCGCGTCCTCGTGGTCGACGACGAGCCGAACATCGTCGACGTGATCGCGATGGCGCTCAGATACCAGGGCTTCGAGGTCGCCTCGGCGGCGACCGGGACGGAGGCGCTCCAGCGGGTGCGGGCGTTCAGCCCGCACCTGATGGTGCTCGACGTGATGCTGCCCGACATGGAGGGCTTCGAGGTCGCCAGACGGCTCGGCGCCGAGCGCGCCCGCGTCCCGATCGTCTTCCTGACCGCCCGCGACGCCACCGACGACAGAGTCCGCGGCCTCACCGTCGGCGGCGACGACTACGTCACGAAGCCGTTCAGCCTCGAGGAGCTGGTCGCTCGCATCCGCACGATCCTGCGCCGCACCGGCATGGCCGAGCCGGAGTCGAGCAGGCTGACCTTCGAGGACGTCGAGCTCGACGAGGACACGCGCGAGGTCACCCGCGCCGGCGAGCAGATCGAGCTGACCGCGACCGAGTACCGGCTGCTGCGCTACCTGATGCTCAACCCGCGCCGCGTGCTGACGCGCGCGCAGCTGCTCGAGCACGTCTGGAGCTACGACTTCGGCGGCGACGCGCGCGTGCTGGAGACCTACATCAGCTACCTGCGCAAGAAGCTCGACGCCCACGGGCCGCCGCTGATCCAGACGATCCGCGGCGTCGGCTACGCCCTCCGGCTCGCACGTGCGTGATGCACACGCTGCGGGCGCGCCTGGTCGTCGGGCTGCTCGCGCTGGCCGCCGTCGGGCTGCTCGCGCTCGCCGGCATCACCTACGCCGAGCAGCGCTCGTTCCTGCTCGACCGCGTCGACCAGCAGCTGCGCGACGCCGGCCCGCAGCTCGCCCACGCGCTCGCCGAGCAGGGCGTCGGCAGGGCGCCCGGGCCCGGCGGCCCCGGCTCGCTGGGCGGTCGCGCTCCCGGCGGCGGTGCTCCGCCCGCTCCGGCGCCGACGCTGCCGCCCGGAACCTGGGGCGCCCGCCTCGACGCCGACGGGGAGCAGGTCGGCCGGCCGGTCGTCGTCGTCTACGGCGAGTCGGCCGCGACGCCGCCGCAGCCGCGGCTGCCGGCGACGCTCGAGCGCGACGCGACCTTCACGTCCGGCGCGCGCGAGGGCGACGTCGACTTCCGCGTGCGCGTGCTCGGCGACCCGGTCGGCGGCGGCTCGATCGTCGCGGCGATCCCGTTGACCGACGTCGACCAGACGCTCGACCGGCTGTTGCTCGTCGAAGGGCTGGTGATCGCCGGCGTGCTGATCGCGCTCGGCGTCGGCGCGTGGCTGCTCGTGCGCGTCGGGCTGCTGCCGCTCGACCGCATGACCCACACCGCCGGCCGGATCGCCGGCGGCGACCTCTCCCAGCGCGTCGAGGCGACCGACCCCCGCAGCGAGGCCGGCCGGCTCGGCGTCGCCTTCAACGGCATGCTCGACCGGCTCGAGGTCGCCTTCGACCAGCGCCGTCGGAGCGAGGAGCGTCTGCGCCGCTTCCTCGCCGACGCCTCGCACGAGCTGCGCACCCCGCTCGCCTCGATCCGCGGCTACGCCGAGCTGTTCCGGATCGGCGCCGCCCGCTCCCCTGAGGAGACCGAGAAGGCGATGCGGCGGATCGAGGAGGAGGCGGCGCGGATGGGTGTCCTGGTCGAGGACCTGCTCGCGCTCGCCCGCCTCGACGAGGTGCGGGAGGCCGAGCACGGGCCGGTCGACCTCGTCCCGCTCGCGCGCGACGCGGTCGACGACGCGCGCGCCGCCGCGCCTGCGCGGCGGATCGAGCTGCACGCGCCGCAAGCGGGCGGCGCGGTCGTCGACGGCAACGCCCACCAGCTCCGGCAGGTGCTCGCCAACCTGCTGCGCAACGCGCTCGTCCACACGCCCGACGGGACGCCGGTCGAGGTGACCGTCGAGCCGGCGCGCGGGGCGGGGGAACCGCCGCCCGGCGGGTCGCTGTGGGCGGACGACCCGCGGTCCGGGCCTGAGCCGGCCGAGCTCACCCCGCGCACGGTCCGCCTCAGCGTCCGCGACCACGGCCCCGGCCTGCCGACCGACGACCCCGGCGAGCTGTTCGAGCGCTTCTGGCGCGACGAGCGCGGCCGCGCGCGCGGGCAGGGCGGCGCCGGCCTCGGCCTCGCGATCGTCGCCGGCATCGTCGGCTCCCACGGCGGCACGGTGACGGCCGCCGACGCCCCCGGCGGCGGGGCGCTCTTCACGGTCGAGCTGCCGGCCTGACCGCAGCGCCGCGGAGCTTTGTCATCCAGCGGGTCGAGGAGGCCCATCGGATGACAGAGGTCCGCGCTCAGGAAGCTCTCAGGCGACTCCCGGCCTGCTCGCACGGCCGGCGTCGACGCTCGATCCATGCTCACCGCCCACCCGGCGCCCCAGGTCGAGATCGTCGTCCCCGTCCACAACGAGCAGGCGGCGCTCGAACCGTCCGTGCGGCGCCTCCACCGCTTCCTCTCGGCTGAGTTCCCGTTCAGCTGGCGGATCGTCGTCGCCGACAACGCCTCGACCGACGCGACCCCGCAGATCGCCGACCGCCTCGCCGGCGAGCTGCGCGCGGTCCGCGCGCTGCGCCTGGAGCAGAAGGGACGCGGCCGCGCGCTGCGAACCGCCTGGTCGGCCAGCGACGCGCGCGTCGTCGCCTACATGGACGTCGACCTCTCGACCGACCTGCGCGCGCTGCTGCCGCTGGTCGCGCCGCTGCTCTCCGGCCACAGCGACGTCGCGATCGGCTCGCGGCTGGCGTATGGCGCGCGCGTCGTGCGCGGCCCCAAGCGCGAGCTGATCTCGCGCGCCTACAACGCGATCCTCCACACCGTCCTGCGCGCCCGCTTCAGCGACGCCCAGTGCGGTTTCAAGGCGGTTCGCTCCGACGCGCTGCCGGGCCTGCTGCGCGACGTGAGGGACGACGGCTGGTTCTTCGACACGGAGCTGCTCGTGCTCGCGCAGCGGCGCGGCCTGAGGATCCACGAGGTGCCGGTCGACTGGGTCGACGACCCCGACTCGCGCGTCGACATCGTCGCGACGGCACTCACCGACCTGCGCGGCGTCGGCCGGCTGCTCGTCGCCAGCCCCGTCGTCCGGTTCATGTCGGTCGGCGCCGCCTCGACGGCCGCCTACGCGCTGCTGTTCCTGCTGCTGACCTCGGGGCTGGCGGTCGCCGCGGGCCTCGCCAACGGCCTCGCGCTGGCGGCGACGGCGGTCGGCAACACCGCCGCCAACCGGCGCTGGACCTTCGGCCTGCGGGGCCGCGTCGACCGGATGCGCCAGCACGCGCTCGGCGTCGTCGTGTTCGTGCTGACGCTCGCGCTGACGAGCGGCGCGCTGGCGACGCTGCACGGGATCGACGCCACGCCGGCCCGCTGGGTCGAGCTGAGCGTGCTCGTGCTCGCGAGCCTGGCGGCGACCGTGACGCGCTACGTGGCGCTCAAGAGCTGGGTGTTCGCGCGGCGCACGTGGAGCGACGACGGCGTTAGGGTCGCCTAAATCCTGTTAGCGTCCATCTGGCGCCCATGCGTCGTCGCACCGCCAGAGATCCCAGCCCGAGCCTCGCGCGCCCGCTGCGCGCGCTGCTGGGGATGCTCGCGCTGCTCGCCGCGCTGGCGCTGCCGGCGCACGCACAGGACCAGCCGGGAGGGGGGGAGCTTCCGCCAGCCGACCAGCACATCCGGATCGAATACGGGAACGGGCGCCAGCCGCAGATGATCTCGTGGTCCTCGCTGAGGGGCACCCCCGTCATCGAGCGCAACCAGGAGATGCCGGACGGAGGCAACAAGGTCATCAGCGCCCTCGGGCTCGTCGACGTCCTGCGCAAGGCGCAGATCCGCGTCGAGTCGATCAGCTCGATCGGGCTGACCAACAACAGAGGCGAGGCGATGGTGATCTCGCGCCTGCACCTGACCAGCAGGGCGTTCGCGCCGCCGGTCGTCTTCATGAGCCAGTCAGGCATGCTCGCCCTGCTGCGCCCGGGGAACAACGCGGTCGAGACCGAGATCGCGTACGCGGAGAACGGCGTCCTGACGCTCCGGATCGGCTCCGAGCCGACGCTGACCGCCCACCCCGCGACCGTCGAGGTCGGCCAGCAGGTGACGCTCACGGCGACGCTCCCGCTCGACGTCGATCCCGGATCGGTCGAGTTCGTCTGGGACTTCAACGACGACAGAGCGACCGTGCGCAACCGCGACAACGAGATGACGCGGACCTTCTCGAAGGCCGGCACCTACAACGTGATCGTCAACTACCTCGTCGACGGCGAGCCGTACGGCGAAGACGCCTTCGTCGCGCCGAGCACCAGCGTCACCGTCCTGGGCAAGAGAAGACCGAGCCGCGACAGATCGGCGAGAAACGCCAGCAAGAGAGGCGGCAGAGACAGAGCGGGCGGCGGCGCCGGCGACGGCGACGACGACCTGCTCTCCGAGGAGGGCTCCGGCATCGGCACCGACGGCGGTGACGGCACCGGCGGGGCCGGCGGCGCGACGACCGGCGGCTGGAGCCCGCCGGCGACCCCCGCGACGCCTCCGCCGCCGGCGCCGAGAGCCGAGCGCAGATCGCCGCCGAGAAGAGCGCCCGCGCCCGAGCCGGTCGGCGAGACGGTCGACGGCTACCTGCTCGCCGCCGCGAACGTCCCGCTGCCGACCGGCGGCGCCGTCAGAGCGGCCGCGGCGACCCCGGACCTGCTCGACGACGACCGCGACGGCCCGCTCGAGATCCCGGCGCTCGTCTGGGTCCTCGTCGGCGTCCTCGGCCTCGGCCTGCTTGGATGGACGCTCGAATCGCGCACGACGCTCCCGTACTTCAAGCCATGACGATCGAGAACATCCTCTTCGAGATCTCCGACGCGCTCCGCTACCCGGTGCTGCTCATGTCGGTGATCGCGCTGGTGCTGGCGATCGCGGAGGCCGGCGCGCTGCTGGCCGAGGCCCGCCGCCGCCGCGTCCGCAGCGTCGCGCGCACCGAGCACGCCGTCGACCTCGCGCGTGATGCGCTCGCGAGCGGCGACAGGGCGACCGCCCTGCGCGCGGTCACGAGCCTCGGCTACAACGAGGCGATGAACGAGGCGCTCGCCGCGACGGTCGAGCAGCGCGACCATCCCGACGCCGCCAACCGCATCGCCAAGCGGCTCGCCGAGTACGACTACCGCTCCGTCAAGCGGCTGGAGCGGACCCGCATCCTCGTGCGGATGGGCCCGGCGCTCGGCCTGATGGGCACGCTGATCCCGCTCTCGCCGGCGCTCGCCGCGCTCGGCGACGGCGACGTGCAGCGGCTGACCGACGACCTGCGCGTCGCATTCAGCGTCACGGTCGCCGGCCTGCTCGTCGGCGCGATCGCCTTCGCGGTCTCGCTCGTGCGCGACCGCATGTACGACCAGGACTACTCCGACGTCGAGTACGTCAACGCGCAGCTCGCGTCGGTCCCGTCGAGCATCCCGCCGAGCGCGCCGCCGCCGGCGCCCGCCCTCCACACGCATCCGCGCCAGAGCGTCGGGATGGAGTCGGCGGCCGAGAAGCTGAGCGCCGAGGCGCAGCCGTGAGCGGCCCGCCCGCTCCGGGCGGCCCCGGCCAGCCGACGATCCGCCCGCGAGCGCGCTCGCGCGAGGACCGCGCCGGCGATCCGCTCGACGGCCTCGTCAACCTCTTCGACCTCGGCATCGTGCTGTCGATCGCCTTCCTGCTGGCGTCGCTGTCGTCGCTCAACCTGACCGACGACGTCCTCGCCGGCAGAAGGGAGCAGGCGAGAGGGGAGCGCGCGCCGGTCGGCTCGATCCTCGTCAGAAGAAGAGACGAGGTCAGAACGATCGAGGTCAGACCGGGCGAGAGAGTGCTCGGCCAGGGCGAGGAGGTCGGCACCGTGTACAGACTCGCCGACGGCCGCACCGTGATCGTGCCGGCGAGCAGAGACGGCGCCGCGAGCGGCGCCGACGCGGGCGCGGCGACGCCCGGCGCGCCGCCCGACGCGACGACGACCCCGTAGATCCGTCGAGCTTCCCCACGCGGTTGCGCCGCTGTGGGACGATGGCGCGAAATGCGCCGAATCATGGTCCGTTCGCTGCCGCTGCTCGCCGCCCTCGTCGGCGCAGCCGCCCTCGCGCCCGCCGCCGCGCCGGCCGCGAAGACGTACAAGAGCCCCGGCTACAGAGGCACCAAGCGGATCCCCAGAACCGCCCCGCTCCCGCCGCCGAGAGCGGTCGTGCTGGCGCAGGCCGGCGAGAGACCGCAGCTGCTGGTCGACGCGGCCGGGACCGCGCACGTCGTCTGGAACGAGCGCACGCCCGGCCAGCCCGACACGCTGCGCTACTGCCGCCTCAGACGCGGCGGGAGCGGCTGTGAGGCGAGCCAGGCGCTCGTCCCGGCCCAGCCGTACGACGAGGGCAACGCGCCCGCGTTCAACAACGACGTCGGCGTCCCGCGCGTGCTCGCGCTGAACGGCCAGCTGGCGCTGCTGACCAACCGCTACCCGAACGTCGTCCCGACGCCCGACGGCCAGACCAGCGCGTCGAACACCTACCTGTTCGCCTCCGAGGACGGCGGCTCGAGCTTCGGCCCGCCCGCGCTGGTCGGCAGCGGCCAGACCTCGGGCGAGCCGGCGGTGTGGGGGCCGCCCGAGGCGCCGCGGATCGGCCTGATCTCCGACACGCAGACCGGCGGGGCGTTCTTCCAGTCGATCGCGCCCGGCCGCTACAGCGGCACGACCGGCAACCTTGGCCCCGACGGGATCGACTCGGCTGCCGCGCCGTTCGAGGGCGGGACGGTCGCCGTCGCCTTCGCGACGATCTCCAGCGTCGTCCACGTGCGGATCTGGTCGGGGCAGGGCGACCCGCAGGATCCCGGCACCTGGACCGACCAGAGCTTCCCCGGCGAGGAGCCGCGGCTGGCGAGCGGCCCGGCCGGGACCTTCCTGCTGACGCGCACCGCCGACGCCGCGCGCGAGCAGGTCGTGCGGCGCGTCACGCGCGGCGGCCTCGGCGCGCCGGCGAAGATCCCGCAGACGGCGAACAGCGCGATCGGCGACCTCGTCCAGGACGGATCCGGCCGGCTGACCGCGACCTACCGGCAGCAGGTCGGCTCCGACGAGCGGCTGCTGCTGCGGACCTCCTCCGACGGCGTCCGCTGGTCGGCGGCGCTGACGCTGCGCAGGGTGCCGATCGCGACCGGCGTCTGGGCGAGCGACGCGGGCGCCGCCGCCGACGGCGGCGGCTTCGTCGTCACGCACGAGGCGCCGGGCGGTGCGCCCGGCGCGATCGTCGCGGTCCCGTTCGGCTCCCAGCGGCCGACCGGCGCGCCCGGCCTCGGCAACCTCGCCGGCGGCGCCGGCGATCCGAGCGTCGTCGAGACCTGCCAGCGGATCTCGTTCGGGTCGGTGCGGGTGCTCGCCGACGGCGGCTGCCTGCTGAGCGCCTCCGGCAGAGCGGGCGTGAAGGTCTCCGAGGGGCCGCTGAGATTGAACGGGCTGGAGGTGATCCCGGAGGGGAGCACGCGGATCCTGCTGAACGCCCGCGCGCGGACGATCGACACGACCGGCGCGGTGCGGGTCCAGCTGCGGGCGCCGGGGATCGACCCGATCGTGCTCTTCCGCGGCGAGCTGCACCTGTCGCTGAGAGACGAGAGCGCCGCGGCCGCCGGCGGCGGCGGGCCGATCGGCGGCTGCCGCGGCCAGCGGCTGGCGAGCTTCAACGCCGGCGGCGCGCTGCTGAAGGGCTTCTCGATCGCCGGCTCGATCGACGTCTTCATGACCCCGGACGCCGTCTGCATCCCGGTCTCGCTCGGCCTGCCGAAGGCGTTCGGCGGCATCCGCGGCGACGCCGTCCTGAGAGCGGACAACCGCCGCGGCCTGCACGTCGACACGCTCCGGATCGCCGTCGAGCAGGCGTTCATCGGACCGGTGCTGCTGGAGGACCTGCTCGTCTCCTACACCGCCGGCGGCGACCAGTGGGCCGGCAGAGCGCAGCTCGGGCTGCCGCCGCAACCGGGCGGCGCGAAGCTCGCGGCCGGCGTCCGCTTCGCCGGCGGCGCCTTCAGGGAGGGCTCGCTGAGACTGACCTTCCCGCGCCCGGGCCTGCCGCTCGACCCGTTCGCCGCCTCCTACCTGTCGCACGTCTCCGGCGGCTTCGCGATCGACCCGCTGACGCTGTCGGTCGGCGCCGGCATCGGCGTCGTCCCGGCCGGGCCGCTCTACGCGGTCGAGGTCGACGGCAGACTGACGGCCGCCTTCCGCGACCCGATCACGTTCACCTTCGACGGCACCGGCAAGCTGTTCAGCTTCCCGGTCGCGAACACGCGGCTGGTCGTCCGCACCGACGGCTTCGCGAGCGCGCGCGGCGCGGTCTCGGTCGGGCTGCCCGGCGTGAGCGTCGAAGGGTCGCTGAACGCGTTCGTCGACCTCCGCTCGCGCAGCTTCGGCGGCGACGTAAAGGGCGCGGTCTGCATCGCCGGCATCTGCCCGGCCCGCGGCGAGGCGGTCCTCTCCAGCCGCGGGATCGGGGCCTGCGTGACGCAGATCGTCGACTACGGCTTCGGCTACCGCTGGGGCGCGGCGATCACCGACGTCGACCTGATGTTCGGCTCCTGCGACCTCGGCCCCTACCGCGTGAGCGCGCCGGCCGGCGCAGCGCGGGCGGGGGATGACGGGGGCGCGCGGGTGACCGCGCCGGCCGGCGCGGCGCGGGCGGGCGCGGGCGGCGGTGCGCGGGCGGCGGGCGACGCGCCTGGGCCCGGTGCGCGGGCCGCGGCCGACGGGGCCGTGACGGTCGCGCGCGGGACGGCGCTGCTGAGCGTGCGGGTCGCGGGCGAGGGCGGCGCGCCGGCGGTCGTGCTGGTGTCGCCGTCTGGCGAGCGGATCGTGCCGAGCGCCGAGGCGGTCGCGGGCCAGCCGGCCTACGCGCGGCAGGTCGCCGAACTGGCCGCGACCTTCGTCGCGGTGCGCAGACCGGCGGCCGGGACGTGGCGGATCGAGGCCGATCCGGCCGGTCCCGCGATCCGCGAGGTCGCGCGCGCCGCGGCGCTGCCGGCGCCGCGGGTGAGCGCGCGCGTCGGCGGGCGGGGGAGAGCGCGGACGCTGCGCTACCGCGCGACGCGCGGCGGCGGCCTCGCGACGACCTTCGTCGAGCGCTGGAGCGGCGGGCAGCGGACGATCGGCACGGCGAGACGGGCCGCGGGGACGATCCGCTTCGCGCCCGCGCCCGGCCCGCGCGGACGCCGCGACGTCGTCGCGCTCGTCACGCGCGACGGCCTGCCGCGGCTGGAGCGAACGGTCGCCCGCTACACGGCGCCGCCGCCGAGGCGCCTCGCGCGCGTGCGCGGCCTGCGGATCGCCCGCGGCGCGAAGGCGGCGACGGTGCGGTGGCGCGGCGTCGCCGGCGCGCGCACCTACGCGGTGCGGATCGAGGTCGCCGACGGCCGCAGACAGCTGCGCCTGCTCGGCGCGCGCGCCCGCAGCGTGCGGGTCGCCGGCGTCGGGCGCAGGGAGCGCGTGACGGTCGTCGTGACCGCCCGCGACGCCGCCGGCCGCTCCGGCGCCGCCGCACGCGTGCGGCGCTGAGGGCGGGAGCGCGCGGCCGCGGCGCGCCGGCCGGCGCGCTGCGCCAGGCCCGTTCGCTCCGACCCGTCGTCCCGTTCGCCCCGGCCGCGCCGCTCGTCACGTGCTCCGCGTAACCCTCGATCACGGCGATCGTCTGCCTGCATCGCGAGACGGGCGCTGCGCCTGCCGCGCACTGCCGCTGCCGGGCCGCCGCGTGGAGCGACGGCGGCCTGTGTGCGGTCGCTCACAGCTAGTTGCGTGCGCAAGCACTGGTGCTAATCTGAGTCAACACCACTTAGATCACACCGAAGAGAGCGATCATCCACATGGCCAATCACGAGCATTCCGGCGGCGCCCTCTGCGCCGTCTGCGGGCAGCGCCCGGGGACCGTCCCCGTGGCGTGGTCCGCACAGGGGCAGCGCGTCGATGGCGCGCTCTGCGAGACCTGCGCGCGCACGCTGCTGGCCGGCTCGGCCGGCGACACGCCGTCGCGCCCGAGTCCCTTCGGCCCCTTCCCGCCGATCGCCGGCGGCCAGTCCCCGCGCGGCCGCGGCGGCTTCCCGCAGGCCGGTCCGGCCTGGGCCCCCGGCGCTCGCCGGCCGGCCGCCGACGGCGGCGGCGCGGGCGGCAGCGACACCCCGACCCTCGACCAGTTCGGCCGCGACCTGACGGCCGACGCGCGCGCGGGCAAGATCGACGCGGTCATCGGCCGCGACGAGGAGATCGCGCAGACGATCGAGGTGCTCGCGCGCCGGCGCAAGAACAACGCCGTGCTGATCGGCGAGGCCGGCGTCGGCAAGACCGCGATCGCCGAGGGCCTGGCGCTGCGGATCGCGCAGGGCGAGGTCCCCGAGACGCTGAAGGACGTGCGCATCGTCGCCGTCGACCTCGGCGGCATGGTCGCCGGCGCCCAGTTCCGCGGCCAGTTCGAGCAGCGGCTCAAGGGCGCGCTGGAGGAGGTCGTCGCGACGGAGGGCAAGACCGTCCTCTTCATCGACGAGCTGCACACGATCGTCGGCGCCGGCGGGGCGGAGGGCGCGATGGACGCCGCCAACCTGCTGAAGCCGCTGCTCGCCCGCGGCGAGCTGCGCGTGATCGGCGCGACGACGCTGGCGGAGTTCCGCAAGATCGAGAAGGACGGCGCGCTCGCGCGGCGGTTCGCGGCGGTCCACGTCGATGAGCCGAGCGTCGCGGCGACGGTCGAGATCCTGCGCGGGCTGCGTCCCGCCTACGAGCAGCACCACAAGGTCAAGATCGCCGACGCGGCCCTCGATGCGGCGGCCCGGCTGTCGGACCGCTACGTGACCGAGTACCACCTGCCGGACAAGGCGATCGACCTCGTCGACCAGGCCTCCGCGCGCGTGCACCTGCACGGCGAGAGCTCCGACGTGGCGAAGCTGCAGCACGAGCTGGAGCACCTCGTCGCCGAGAAGCAGGCGGCGGTCGACGCCGAGTCCTACGAGGACGCGGCCGAGATCAAGGAGCGGATCGCGAAGGTCGAGCAGCAGCTCGAGGCGCTGGCGCCCGAGGACGGCTCCGACGACGCCCCCGTCACGGGGCAGGCCGTCACGGAGACCGACGTCGCGGCGGTCGTCGCCGCGCGGACCGGGATCCCGGTCGGCGAGCTGGTCGCCGGCGAGCTGGAGAAGCTCCAGGAGCTGGAGGACGACCTGCACGCCCGCGTGATCGGCCAGGACCGCGCCGTCGAGACGGTCGCCGACACGATCCGGCGCGCCCGCGTCGGGCTGTCGGAGGGCGACCGCCCGCTCGGCACCTTCCTGTTCCTCGGCCCGACCGGCGTCGGCAAGACCGAGCTGGTGAAGGCGCTGGCCGAGCGGCTGTTCGGCACCGAGAAGTCGCTGGTCCGGATCGACATGTCCGAGTTCCGCGAGCCGCACACGGTGGCGCGGCTGATCGGGTCGCCGCCCGGCTACGTCGGCTACGGCGACGGCGGCCAGCTGACCGAGCCGGTGCGCCGGCGTCCCTACAGCGTCGTGCTGCTCGACGAGATCGAGAAGGCCCACCCCGAGGTCTGGAACGTCCTGCTCCAGGTGATGGACGACGGGCGCCTGACCGACGGCGAGGGCCGCACGGTCGACTTCGCCAACACGGTGCTCGTGATGACGTCGAACCTCGGCGCGCCCCAGGCGAAGAAGCGCGGCCTCGGCTTCGCCGCCGCCGGCGACGGCGCCGACGAGCCCGAGCAGGCGGCCGAGCAGATGATCGCCGCCGCCAAGCGGGCCTTCCTGCCGGAGTTCGTCAACCGGATCGACGAGTTGGTCGTCTTCGATGCGCTCAGCGCCGAGCAGATCGAGCGGATCGGCGAGCTGATCGTCGGCCGCGTCGAGGTCCGGATCGACGACGAGCGCGGCATCGACCTGGAGGTCGAGCCGGAGCTGATCGCGCGCCTCTCGCGCGAGGGCTTCGACCCGCAGTACGGCGCCCGTCCGCTCCAGCGCCACGTGCGCCGCACGCTGGAGAAGGAGCTGACGAAGGCGATCGTCGAGGGCCGGCTGCACGACGGCGACAAGGTCCGCGCCAGCGACGCCGACGGCGAGATCGCGCTGACGATCGAGCCGGCGGAGGTCGCCGAGCCGGTCGCCGCGTAGCACCCCCTGCGTCCCCGCACGTCCACCGGCCGGCCCGCCACGCGGGCCGGCCGGTCGTCGTTCGGCGACGTCTCCCGACGCCGCGTCCTCAGACCGCGTCGGCGGCGTCGCTCGCCGACGGGTGCGAGGCGTCGCGGAACTCCTCGAAGGTGCCGGTGAGGACGAAGGCGAGCTGCTCGCCGACGTCGATCGCCTGATCGCCGATCCGCTCGATCGCGCGGGCGGCGAGGATCATGTGCATCGCCCACTCGCGCGCGTCGGGGTCGTCGCCGCTCTGCCAGGCGAAGTGGAAGACGCGCCGGTTCAGCTCGTTGACGTCGCGGTCCTCCAGCAGCAGGTCGCGCGCGAGCGCGAGGTCGCGGGTCGCGAACGCCCGGCGCGCCTGCTCGACCTCGGCGGCGGCGAGCCGTCCCATCACGCCGAGCTCCTCGAGCAGGATCCGATGGACCGGCGGGTGATGGCCGTCGAGCGGGACGAGCTTGGCGACGTTGACGCACTGGTCTCCCATCCGCTCCATGATCCGCGCGACGTGGAACAGCGCCGCGGTCAGCCGCAGGTCGGCCGCCACCGGCGCCTGCAGCGCGAGCAGCGCCAGCAGCCGCTCGTGCAGCACGAGGTAGCGCGCGTCGAGCGCGTCGTCGCCCCTCACGACCGCCGTCGCGAGCGCCATGTCCTGGTGCTCGAGCGCCTCGATTGCGCGCTCCAGCTGCACGAGCGCCATGTCGAGGCCGTCGAGCGTCAGCTCCTCCAGCTCGGCGAGCTCGGTGCGGAACGCGATGCGGTGGTCGCTGCCGTTCACCGGGCCTGCCTGAAGACGGCCGCCTCGCTTGCTTCGCGTTCGCGCGCGGCGCTCTGCGCCGGCTCGGTCGGCTGCGGCGAGAAGCGGTAGCCGAGCCGGTAGTGCGTGTGGATGAACGCGTGGTCGGGCACGGCCCGCTCGAGCTTGGCGCGCAGCTTGCGGACGTAGACGTCGACGGCCCGGTCGCTGGGCGCCATCGGCTGGCCCCAGCAGCGCTCGTAGAGGTGCTCGCGCGTCAGCACCTCGTCGGGCCGGCGCATCAGCTCGACGAGCAGCTCGAACTCGCGCGGGGTGAGCGGGACGACCCCGCCGCCCGCGCGCGCCGTGTAGGCCGCGGGAACCACGTCGAGCCCTCCGGCCCGCAGCCGCTCTCTCGCGTCGCGTGAACTCACGAACGCAAGGATCGACCCGCACCGTGATCGCGAAGTTACCGAGTCGTGAACCGAACGTGAAGGCGGTGTGTTCACGGCGTTTCACGACTGCGTTCACAAGAAGGTCACATCCCGGCGACGAGTCGGTAACAGACTGGCAACCACCTCCTGATTCCGTGATCTGCGCAACCGAGATGAGGAATGAAGGAGCTTCTGTGAGATTCCCCCGCAAGACGACGACGCTGCTCTCCTGCGTCGCGCTCGCCATCGGCGCCGCCGCCTGCGGCAGCAGCGACGACGACGACAGCACGACCGCCAGCACCACGGCCGGCGGCGCCAGCTCGGCGCAGCTCGCGGGCTCGATCGCCGGCGCCGGCGCCTCCTCGCAGGCTGCAGCCGCGGAGGCGTGGATCGCGGGCTTCCAGGAGGCCAACCCCGACACGACGATCTCGTATGACCCGATCGGCTCGGGCGGCGGCCGCGAGCAGTTCATCGCGGGCGGCGTCGCCTTCGCCGGCACCGACTCGGCGCTCGACGAGGAGGAGCTGAGAGCCGCGGCGAGAGTCTGCACCGACGTCGTCGAGGTCCCGGTCTACATCTCGCCGATCGCGGTCATCTACAACCTGCCCGGCGTCGAGGAGCTGAGACTCTCGCCGAGAACGCTCGCGGCGATCTTCGCCGGCGAGATCACGCAGTGGGACGACGCGGCGATCGCGAGAGACAACCCGGACGCCGACCTGCCGGACACGCGCATCACGCCGGTCCACCGCTCCGACGAGTCGGGCACGACCGAGAATCTCGCCGAGTACCTCGCCGCCGTCGCGGGCGACGTGTGGAGATTCGAGGTCAGCGGCGACTGGCCGGTCAGAGGCGGCGAGGCCGCCGACGGCACCTCCGGCGTCGTCGACGCCGTCGCCGCGGGCGAGGGCACGATCGGCTACGCCGACGCCAGCCAGGCGGCCGACCTCGGCCACGCGCTGATCCAGGTCGGCAGCGAGTACACCGGCCCGACGCCGGAGGCCGCGGCCGCGATCCTCGAGGCGTCGAGACGCGTCGAGGGCGGCGGCGAGCACATCTTCGCCTACGAGCTGAGACGCGACACGACCGAGTCGGGCACCTACCCGATCGTGCTCGTCTCCTACGGCGTCGCGTGCATCAACTACGACAACGCCAGAACGGCCGCGCTGACGAGAGCGTACATGGGCTACATCACCAGCCCCGAGGGTCAGGAGGCCGCCGCGAGCGCAGCCGGCTCGGCTCCGCTCTCCGACGCCCTGCGCGCCCAGATCCAGCCGTCGATCGACGCGATCGGGAGCGGCAGCTAGTGGAGCTCGCCCCTGAGCGGGCGGCGCGGAAGCCGGAGGCGCTCGCCTCCGGCGTTCCGCAGCGGCTCGGCGACCGCGTCTTCAGCGGCGTCGCCAAGGGGGCGGGGATCGGGATCCTCGTCGTCCTCGCCGGTGTCGCGATATTCCTGCTGATCGAGGCGTGGCCGGCGATCACCGCGCCGGCGGAGAGAATCCCCGGCGGCGAGGGGCTCGTCGACTACATCGCGCCGCTCGCCTTCGGCACGGTGCTGGCGGCCGTCCTCGCGGCGATCATCGCCGTCCCGTTCGCGGTCGCGATCGCGCTGTTCGTCAGCCACTACGCGCCGCGGCGGATCGCGGCCGGGCTCGGCTACGTGATCGACCTGCTGGCCGCCGTCCCGAGCGTCGTCTACGGCCTCTGGGGCGTCTCGGTGCTCGCGCCGGCCTCGCGTGACATCAACGCCTGGCTCGCCGACCACGTCGGCTTCCTGCCGTTCTTCGAGGGCCCCGCCTCGGTGACCGGCCGCACGATGCTCGTCGCCGGGCTCGTGCTCGCCGTGATGATCCTGCCGATCATCACCGCGATCGCCCGCGAGGTCTTCGCGCAGACGCCGCGCGCCCACGAGGAGGCGGCGCTGGCGCTCGGAGCGACCCGCTGGGAGATGGTCCGCATGGCGGTGCTGCCGTTCGGCCGCTCGGCCGTCATCAGCGGCTCGATGCTCGGCCTCGGCCGCGCGCTCGGCGAGACGATGGCCGTCACGATCATCCTCTCCGTCTCGGGGATCGTCACCTTCAACCTGATCAGCTCGTCGAACCCGTCGACGATCGCCGCCAACATCGCGCTCGACTTCCCGGAGTCCTCGGGCATCGCGATCAACGCGCTGATCGCCTCCGGCCTCGTGCTGTTCGCCATCACGCTCGCGGTCAACATGGCAGCGCGCGCCGTCATCAACCGCCGAGAGAAGAAGGAGGGACGGTGAGCGCCTCGAGCTGGACCTGGGAGGACCATCGCGTCCTGCCCACCTGGGCACCGTGGGCCGCCGGCGGCGCGGGCGTCGCGGCCGGCCTGCTGGCGCTGCTGGCCGGCGTCGCGCTGGTCGTCGCCGTGCTCGTCGGCGCGGCGGCGACGGTCGTCGCGCTGATCCCCTGGTCGCTGGCGGTCGAAGGCTCGCGCCGCGCCCGCGACCGGATGGTCACGCTGACGGTGACCGGCGCCTTCGCGCTCGCCGTCGCGCCGCTGATCTCGCTGCTCTACACGGTCGTCTCGCGCGGCATCGACCGCTTCGACGGCGCGCTCTTCAGCGAGTCGATGCGCGGGGTCGTCGGCGAGGGCGGCGGCGTCCAGCACGCGATCGTCGGCACGCTCGTGATCACCGGCCTGGCGACGCTCGCGTCGGTCCCGATCGGCGTCATGACGGCGATCTACCTGCACGAGTACGGCCGCGGCGGCCGGCTCGCGAAGGCGATCTCGTTCTTCGTCGACGTGATGACCGGCATCCCGTCGATCGTCGCCGGCCTGTTCGCCTACGCGCTGTTCGCGCTGATCTTCGGCCCGGGCGTCCGGCTCGGCGTGATGGGCGCGGTCGCCCTCTCGCTGCTGATGATCCCGATCGTCGTGCGCTCGACCGAGGAGATGCTGCGGGTCGTCCCGCACCACCTGCGCGAGGCCGCGTACGGCCTCGGCGTGCCGAAGTGGCTGACGATCGTCAAGGTCGTCCTGCCGACGGCCTTCGCCGGGATCGTCACCGGCGTGATGCTCGCGATCGCCCGCGTCGTGGGGGAGACGGCGCCGCTGCTGATCACCACCGGCGCGGTCACCTCCGTCAACGCCAACCCCTTCGGCGGGCGGATGGAGAACCTCGCGGTCTTCGCCTACAACCAGTACTCGAATCCCGGGGTCCCGAGAGATCCCTACATCGCACGCGCGTGGGCGGCGGCGCTGACGCTGCTGCTGATCGTGATGGTGCTCAACCTGGTCGCCCGGCTGGTCTCCGCCCGGTTCGGGGTCAGGCAGCGCTGAGGAATGCGGATCACGATGGAACCAGAGCAGGAAGGAACGGACGACATGTCTCAGCCCTCAGCGGACGTGCGCGACGCGAACGCGACCGACGCTCCCCTGCAGGCGCCGCTCGGGGACGCCGCGACGTCGGCCCCGGCGGAGGCCCCGGCCAACGTCGCCAAGAGCATCGAGGCGAGGGACCTCGACATCTACTACGGCGGCTTCCACGCGGTCGCCGGCGTCTCGATGACGATCCGGCCCAACAAGGTGACGGCGCTGATCGGCTCCTCGGGCTGCGGGAAGTCGACCTTCCTGCGCTCGCTCAACCGCATGCACGAGCTGGTGAAGGGCGCCTACGTCGACGGCAAGGTCGAGCTCGACGGCCGCGACATCTACGCGGCGGGCACCGACCCGGTCGCCGTCCGGCGCCAGATCGGCATGGTCTTCCAGCAGCCGAACCCGTTCCCGACGATGTCGATCTACGACAACGTCGCGGCCGGCCTGAGACTGAACCGCCGCAAGATCAAGAAGCCCGAGCTCGACGAGGTCGTCGAGAGGGCGCTGCGCGGCGCGCACCTCTGGACCGAGGTGAAGGACCGCCTCGACAAGCCGGGCTCGGGGCTGTCGGGCGGCCAGCAGCAGCGGCTCTGCATCGCGCGCGCGACCGCCGTCGAGCCCGACGTGCTGCTGATGGACGAGCCCTGCTCGGCGCTCGACCCGATCGCGACCGTCGCGATCGAGAGCCTGATCGCGGAGCTGAAGGAGCGCTTCACGATCGTGATCGTCACCCACAACATGCAGCAGGCGGCGCGCGCGAGCGACTACACCGCCTTCTTCAACATCGAGAGAAGCGGGGATCCGGGACGGCTCGTGGAGATCGACGAGACGCAGACGATCTTCTCGACTCCGGCGAGCCCGGCGACCGAGGCGTACATCAGCGGCCGCTTCGGCTGAACGGCAGCGTCGCCGCGCCGACTCCGGTCCGCCGCCGGCCGCCGCGGCCGCGCCTGCTCAAGGCGCACCCCCTCGCTGCCGAATTCAGTTCTCGATGGACCAAACTCGCTGGCGGGGATGGCGGCACACCATCCCGACCGACGTGGCCGTGCTGGCGCTGCTGGTGTTGGTCGCGTCGGTCTGCTGTCTGCTGGGCGTTCTGTTCCCGATCTCCGACCAGGCGCCGGTCGAGCTGGGACGGGCGCTGACGCCGATCGGCTTCGTCCTGGCGGGGGCGCTGCTGTTCGCCGGCGCCCGCACGCCGCGGTGGGCGATGCACGGGACGGTCGCCTTCGTGTCGCTGTCGGCCTGCCTGCTGATCAGCCAGTCGGCGACCAACGGCGGGATCATGATGACGGCCTGGTCGCTCGCCTGGCTGGCGGTCTACGTCGCGACCTTCTTCTCGCGCCGGGCGGTCCAGCTGCACGTGCTCGCGATGACGATCGGCCTCGGCGTCGCGATCGCGGTCGCGTCGGTGCCGGGCACCTTCATCGAGTTCGTGATGATGGCCGTGACGCTGTGGACGGCCGCGGTCGCGCTCGGCTCGCTGAGCGAGAGGCTGCGCGCGCAGGCCGACCGCGACCACCTGACGGGCCTGCTCAACCGCCACGGCTTCGGCAAGGCGGCCGGCCGCGAGCGGGCGCTGGCGAGCCGGACCGGCTACCCGCTCGCGCTCGCGGTGATCGACCTCGACGGCCTGAAGGCGGTCAACGACCGCCACGGCCATGCCGCCGGCGACCGGCTGCTGCGCGACGCCGCGCGGGCGTGGGAGAGAACGCTGCGGCCGGGCGACCTGATCGCGCGCTTCGGCGGCGACGAGTTCGTCGTGCTGTTCCCGGCGACCGCCGAGGAGGACGCCCGCACCGCGGTCGAGCGGCTGCGCGGCGCCCATCCCGCCAGCTGGTGCGCTGGCGTGACGGCGTGGCGGCGCGACGAGCGGATCGACGACTGCCTCGCGCGCGCCGACGCGCATCTCTACGCCGCCAAGGACGCGCGCGGCGCGGTCCCGGCGGCGATCGGCTGACGCGCCGGCCCCGCCGCGTCCGTCGGCTGACTCCCGCGCGGCGCCGCGGTTGCTACATTAGGCCGACCTTCTTAGGGTGGCCTAACCAATGCACGACTCGACGATCGAGCACAGCGAGGAATTCCCCAGCGTCGGCTTCCGCGCACGCCGCTGGCAGCGCTTCGAGCGCGACCTCGACGATTGGCTGCAGACGCCGGAGGGCCGGTTCACGGCCTGGTGCGCCGCGCAGGCCGTCGCCGCCGATCCCGCTCCGGCCGCCGGCAGCTGACACGCCCACGTGACGTCGGCCGTTCACAACGGCCGGGATGCGGGGTAGGGTCGCGTCCATGACGCGGCCGATGGGCGGCCGCCTGGCTTGGAAAGGGAGCGGACATGCCTGCGACGCGGCACGCCTCGGCCGGAATCCTCTCGGACAGACACGCCGACAAGCGCGAGGAGATCGTCGCGCTGCTCACGCGCGCGTACTGGATGGAGATGGAGACGGTGATGAGCTATCTCGCCAACGCCGCCCATCTCGACGGCGTCCGCGCAGAGGAGGTCGCCGAGGCGCTCAACGCAGACGTGACCGAGGAGCTCGGCCACGCGCGCAGATTCGCCGAGCGGATCAAGGAGCTGTACGGCACACCGCCCGGCTCGATGGAGTTCAGCGCCGAGCAGACGTACCTCCAGCCGCCCGAGGACGCGACCGACGTCGTCGCCGTCATCAAGGGCGTGATCGAGGCCGAGGCCGGCGCGATCGAGCACTACATGCGGATCATCGAGGCCTGCGACGGCGTCGACTGGGCGACGCAGGACATGGTGATCGACATCCTGCGCGACGAGGAAGGCCACATGCGGCAGTTCGAGCGCTACCTGCGCGAGTACGAGTGATCGCAGCGCTCCCTGCGTCCGCGCCAGAGACGACGATCCTTCGGTCTCAGGGCGCCAGTCGGTCGACGCGCACGGCGACGCTCAGCTCGAAGCGGGCCTCGGGGTCGTCGAGCGCGTCGCCGAGCAGCTCGCGCAGCTGGCGCAGGCGGTAGCGGACCGTCTGCACGTGCACGTCGAGCTCGTCGGCGATCGCCTGCGGCCGCGCCGGGTGGGCGAGCCAGCCGCCGAGCGTCTCCAGCAGCCGCGCCCGCTGGCTCGCCGGCAGGGTGTCGAACGGCGCGAGGCGCCGGGCGGCGATCGCGTGCGCCAGCTCCGGCGCGGCGCCGAGCAGCAGGTCGATCTCGTGGTCGTCGCAGCGCAGCAGCTCGATCTCGCGACCGTGCCCGCCGTCGCCGTCGGCCTGCGCGGCCGCCGCGCCGGACGGTCTTCTCGCCGCCGCCTGCTCGAGCAGCGCCTCCGCCCGTGCGAGGCTGCTGCGGGCCGCTTCCGGCGCGACCGCGGGGCCGATCGCGAGCGGCCCCGCGAGCTGGAGCGCGCGGGCGGCGCGCACCAGCCAGCGCTCGGCCTCCTCGTCGTCGGCGACGACGAGCGCGCGGCGCCCGCCGTCGACCGTCGCGGCGAGCACGCGCGCCGGGCCGGCCAGCGCGCTGCCCGGCAGCGGCTCGAACGGCTGGGCCGCGACCGCCACCCGGACCTTCTCCGCGAGCTGCCATCCGGCCGCGGCCGCGGCTGCGGCGAGCTGCTCCGGCACGCTCGGCCGGTCGCTCAGCAGCAGCGACGCGAGCCGCTCGCGCCGGGCCAGCTCCAGTCGCAGCGACTCGGCCTCCTGCGCGGTGAAGCCCTCGACCGCGGCGACCGACAGCTCGTCGACCGTCGACAGCACCTCGGCGCCGAGCGAGAAGATCGCGTCGGGGGAGAGCTGGCGGCTCTGCGGGATCGTCTGCGCGCCCTCCCACATCGCGAGCCCGCCGAGGCGGTAGAAGGCGAGCAGCTCCGACAGCGACCGCCCGGCCGCCGCCTGGGCGCGGCCGTGCGCGACGAAGAGGCCCGGGTCGGGCGTCGTGGCGCCCGCCAGCCGAGCGATGAAGTACTCGACCGAGGCGCGCGCCCCCAGCCGGAGGTTGCGCAGCGTCGCGCCGTCGGGCTCGCTGCCGCCGGGCGCCTGCGCGCGCACGCGCGAGAGCACCGCGTCGGCAAGCGCATCGGTGCGCGCACGCAGCAGCTCGGCCAGCGTGACCCTGGTCCTCGCTCCATCCACGACGCCCGATCTTAGAGGAATGCTACGAATCTGGCACAGGATTACCATGAAATCTGCGTAGCGGCCGCAGGACGGTGTGCGTACCGTCTTGTCCATTGCGCGACGACCTCGACGGGACCGTCGCGCACGAGACCGCAGCAGCGGGCGTCATCTGGGCGGCGTGCCGCGCGACCCGGCGCGCCGCCCCGACGCCCTTCCGCTCAGCGGGTCAGCTCGTGCAGGCGCTCGAGCGACTGACGCAGCAGCCGCGAGATCTGCATCTGCGAGACGCCGATCTGCTTGGCGATTTCGCTCTGCGTCATGTCGTGCACGAAGCGCATCTGCAGGATCCGCTGCTCGCGCTCGGGCAGGTGTCTCAGCGCCGGCCCGAGCAGCGCGCGCGCCTCGGCGGCTCTGAAGCCCTCCTCGACGCTGCCGAGCGTGTCGGCGATCGTCGCGTCGCCCTCGTCGTCGTTGCCGGCCGGCGTCGCGAGCGACAGCGCGGTCCGGTTGGCCAGCGCGCCGAGCGCCTCGAGCACCGCCTCGACGTCGGCGCCGGTCCGTTCGGCCAGCTGTCTCGGCGTCGGCGCGGCGCCCGTCTCGGTCTCGATCGCCTCGGCCGCGGCGCGCACCTTGAGCGCCAGCTCCTGCGTGCCGCGGGCGACGTGGACGCCCCAACCGGTGTCGCGGAAATGGCGCAGCAGCTCGCCGACGATCGTCGGCTGCGCGAAGGTCGAGAAGCTGTGGCCGCGGTCGGGGTCGAAGCGGTCGACGGCCTTGATCAGTCCGACGCAGGCGACCTGGACGAGGTCGTCGAGGCTCTCGCTGCCGCGGCGGTAGCGGCGCGCGAGTGCGCGGGCGAGTGGGAGATGCTCGGCGATCAACGCCTCACGCGCCTGCACGTCGCCCTTGCGGGCCCGCGTCGACAGCATGCGCGTCCGGAGCATCGAGCTGGCCGTGCGGGTGCTGGTTCGCGGGGCCGCGTCGGAGTTCTGTGCGAGTTTCGTGGCAGGTCCCATGTGGCACACGCTTACCCGCCGCTTTCATCGGTCAATCGCGATCCGCGACCGCCTCGCCGGCCGCTCTCGCACCGCTCTCCGGACCGTCGGCGGACGCCGCGACGCCGAGGTCGAAGCTGAGGTGGACGCGGGTCGCGGCGCCGTCGTGGTCGAGCTGGAGGCCGCTCGCGACCGCGGCCATCAGCGCCATCCCCATGCCGAGCCCGGGGCTGTCCTCGCGCGGCTGCAGGCCGCCTCCCTCGTCGGAGACGACGACCTCGAGCATCCCGTCGCGGCCGTCGGCCTCGACGTGCAGGACGCCCGGCTCGTCGTGCCCCCGGTAGGCGTGCAGCACGACGTTCGTGCACGCCTCGCTGACCGCCAGCGCGACGTCGGCGACCGTCCCCTCGCGCGCGCCCAGGCGTCTCGCCAGCTCCACGACGGCGCGACGCGCCCGCGGCACGCTGTCGGCGGCGGCGGGGAGTGTCAGGTGCACGGCTCGTCGACGAACGGCAGAGCCGACTCCAGCCCGGTGATCGCGAAGACGCGTTGCACGGTCTCGCCGCCGCGGCGCAGACGCAGCTCGACGCCGTGCGCCGCCGCGCGGTCGGCGGCGCCAAGGATCACGCGCAGGCCGCTGGAGTCGAGGAAGGTCAGCGGCGCGAGGTCGATGTCGAGGACTCTCACCTCGCCTTCGTATGCCCGCTCCAGCGCATCTTCCACGAGCGAGACCGCGGCGAGGTCGAATTCGCCGCGCAGCGTCACGCGATAGGTCCCGCCCCTCGCGGCGGCGTGCAGGCCGAAGGGACCGTCGTGCGCGCTCTCGATGTCGTGCTCGATCGCCATGGTGCAGACGTGGTCCTGCTCCATCGTACCCGCCCGTCGCAAGCCCGACGGCCGCGCTCGATCGCGTAGAGTCCGGAGCCGAGAGATGGCCGCCGCGAGCAACAGCGCTCCGCCGATCCTGTGGGCGCCCGACCCCGAGCGCGTCGAGCGGGCGACGCTGACCCGCTTCGCGCGCTGGCTGGCGGCGGAGCGCGGGGTGGAGGCGGCCGGCTACGAGCAGCTGTGGCGCTGGTCGGTCGACGACCTCGAGGGCTTCTGGTCGGCGATCTGGGAGTTCTTCGGCGTGCGCGCGCACACGCCGTACGAGCGTGTCCTCGGCCGCCGCGAGATGCCGGGCGCCACGTGGTTCGAGGGCGCGACGGTCAACTACGCCGAGCACGTCTTCGGCGATCGCGACGACGCCGCCGTCGCGATCCGCTTCGACGGCGAGTGCCGCGACGGCCTCGGAGCGATGACGTGGGGCGAGCTGCGCGCGCTGACCGCCCGCGTCGCCGCCGCGCTGCGGGCCGAGGGGGTCGGCGTCGGCGACCGCGTCGTCGGCTACCTCCCGAACGTCCCCGAGACGGTCGCCGCCTTCCTCGCCTGCGCATCGATCGGCGCGACCTGGTCGAGCGCGTCGCCCGACTTCGGCGCCAGCGGCGTCGCCGACCGCTTCGCGCAGATCGAGCCGACCGTCCTGTTCGCGGTCGACGGCTACCGCTACGGCGGCAAGGCGTTCGACCGCCGCGCCGTCGTCGCCGAGCTGCAGCGGCGGCTGCCGACGGTCCGCCGCACGGTCGTGCTGCGCCAGCTCGACCCGGCCGCGGACCTGTCGGGCCTGCGCGACGCCGTCGCCTTCGATGCCTTCGCGGCCGCGACGGGGGAGGAGGCGCCGCCGCTGACCTTCACGCCGGTGCCGTTCGACCAGCCGCTGTGGGTCCTCTACAGCTCCGGCACGACCGGCCTGCCGAAGGCGATCGTCCAGGGGCACGGCGGCATCCTGCTCGAGCAGCTGAAGAAGCTCAACCTCCACCTCGACGCGCAGGCGGGCGACCGCGTCTTCTGGTTCACGACGACCGGCTGGATGATGTGGAACTTCCTCGTCGGCGTGCTGTTGACGCCGGCGTCGATCGTCCTCTACGACGGCAATCCCGGCTTCCCGTCGATGGACCGCCTGTGGCGGCTCGCCGAGGAGGCCGGCGTCACCGTCTTCGGCACCAGCGCCAGCTACCTCTCCGCGTGCATGAAGGCGGGGATCGCGCCCGGAGCCGCGCACGACCTCAGCGGCCTCCACGCCGTCGGCTCGACCGGCTCGCCGCTGGCGCCGGAGGCCTTCGACTGGGTCTACCGCCACCTCGGCGCCGACACGTGGCTGTTCTCGACCAGCGGCGGCACCGACATATGCAGCGCCTTCGTCGGCGGCGTGCCGACGTTGCCGGTCCACAAGGGCGAGCTGCAGGCGCGCGCGCTCGGCGCGAAGGTCGAGGCGTTCGATCCCGCCGGCAGATCGGTCGTCGGCGAGGTGGGGGAGCTGGTGCTGACCGAGCCGATGCCGTCGATGCCGCTGTTCCTGTGGGGCGACGATGCGGCGATGAGCCGCTACCGCGACGCCTACTTCGACATGTACCCGGGCGTCTGGCGCCATGGCGACTGGATCGAGATCACCGAACGGGGCACGGCGATCATCAGCGGCCGCTCGGACTCGACGGTCAACCGCGGCGGGATCCGGATGGGGACCGCCGAGCTGTACCGCTCGGTGCTGGCGCTGGAGGAGGTCCTCGACGCGCTCGTCGTCGACCTGCCGAAGCCGGGGACAGAGGGCTGGCTCGCGCTCTTCGTCGTGCTGCGCCCGGGCGCGGCGCTCGACGACGACCTGACGGCCCGGATCCGCGGCCGGATCCGGGCCGACTGCACGCCGCGCCACGTCCCCGACGAGATCGCGCAGGTCGCGGAGGTCCCGCGGACGCTGTCGGGCAAGGTCCTCGAGGTGCCGGTCAAGCGGATCCTCGCGGGCATGCCGCCCGAGCAGGCCGTCAGCCGCGACGCGCTGGCCAACCCGGGCGCGCTCGACTGGTTCGTGGAGCGGGCGGCGGAGGGCTGACCGCGTCGGCGCCGCGCCGTCCGGCCCGCGGCACCGCGGCGCGGTGACGCGCGTTTTTCCGGTCCGTCGTCGCCGTCGGTAAGAATCTCGGCGTGAGCCAATGGACCCCGGGTGCGAACGCGCCGCGTGAGATGACGGGCGGCGGCGGTCGCCGGCGGCTGACCGCGGCCGAGCGGCGCGAGCTGATCCTCGCCGCCGCCGTGCGGCTCTTCGCCGAGCACGGCTACCACGCGACCTCGATGGACGAGATCGCCGCGCGGGCCGGGATCTCCAAGGCCGTCGTCTACGACCACTTCACCTCCAAGCAGGAGCTGTACACGGTCCTGCTCGACACGATCCGGGCCGACATCGACGCGCTGATCGACGAGGCGATCGCGCCCCTTCCGGTCGACGCGCGGGTGCGGGCCGCGATCGAGGTCTTCTTCGGCTTCGTCGAGCAGTACCCCGACGCCTGCCGCCTGCTGTTCCTCGAGCTGCAGGGCACGCGCGAGGCGGCGACCGTGATCGAGCGGCTGGAGGCGCGTGTCGCCGAGGCCCTGAGCGCGTCGCTGGGCAGCGACCCCGAGATCTTCGGCGGCCATCCCGACCGCGAGCGCCAGCTGCGGATCCTCGCGGAGCTGCTGAAGTCGGCGATCCACGGGCTCGCGAGCTGGTGGTACAGCAACCCGCAGATCCCGCGCGAGGACCTCGTCGAGCGGACGGTCGCGCTCGTCACGCCGGCGATCGACGCGGCGCGAACGTAGGCGCGCCGGGTTCCCGGCGTCGGGCGCGTCGGCGCGGTCGGCGGCGGTGCGCTCGGCCTACCAGGCCTGCGCGCTGCCGCAGTGGGGACAGCCGACGCTGGTCGAGACCGGTGCTTGGAAGACGTAGCCGCAATGGCAGTGGTACAGCGCGCGATCCTCGACGCGATCGGCGTCGCGCTCGCGCACGGCGGGCGGCTCCGTCATCAGCACCGGTGCGGTCAGCGCGATCGCCTGCTCGTCGGCGCGCCCGGTCCATGAGCGCTTGCTGATGCGGTGGTGGAGTTGCACGTTCATGGGTGTTAACAGCCCGATCGGATGGAGGTTTCGCGCTATCCCGGCGAAATCCTCACATCCCGACGCATCGGCGCGGTTGCGCGCGTCGCGAGCGCTCGCGAGCCGCGCTGGTCATGGCAAACGTGCCGCCGGTCCGGGTCTGAGATACTGAGCCCCCGATGGACCACAGTCGCAAACGCCGCATCCGCCTCGTCGTCGCCGCGACCGCCGCAATGCTGCTGGCGAGCGCGCTGATCTGGACCAGCTTCAGCGCCGGCAGCGACGAGAAGACCGCCGGGCAGCTGCTCGAGACCGCGAGACCGGGCGAGACCTACACGCTCGCCGGCACGGTCGCGCCGAATTCGATCGTGCGCGAGAGAGGCGTCGTGTGGTTCCGGATCCTCGATCCGCACAGAAGAGTCTCCGCGAGAGTCCGCTACACCGGCCTCGTGCCCGACCCCTTCCGCGAGGGGCGCGGCGTGATGGTCAAGGTGCAGGTCGGCCCCGGCGGCCTCAGGGGCAGCGTCGACACCGTCTTCATCGCCGAGAAGGACTCGATGATCACGAAGTGCCCGTCGAAGTTCCAGGTCGCGCCGGAGGAGCTGCCGAGAGGTGCGCCGGAGGACCTCTTGAGAGCCGCACCCTCCACCTGATGCGCCGCCGCGCCTCACAGGAGCGCTGACGATGGCCACCGTCGGCCGCGCGCTGCTGATCCTCGCCTTCGCGCTGACGCTCTACGGGATCGCGGCCTCGCTCTACGGCGCGCGCACCGGTGCGCGCCAGTGGGTCGACTCCGGCCGTCGCGCGATGTACGCGATCGCCGGCGTGCTGACGATCGCCTTCGCGATCCTCGAGGTCGCCTTCCTGCGCTCCGACTTCTCCTACGCGCTCGTCGCCTCGCACTCGTCGACGACGACGCCGACCTTCTACAAGGCGACGGCGGTCTGGTCCTCGCAGGAGGGCTCGCTGCTGCTGTGGGTGTGGCTGCTGTCGCTGTGGTCGAGCCTCGTGCTCTACCTGACGCGCCGCTCGCTGCGCGAGATCGCGCCGATCGCGCAGGCCGTCCTGCTCGCCTTCTGCACGTTCTTCCTGACGCTCGTCGTCTTCTTCGAGAGCCCCTTCACGGCGCTCGCGAGCGTGCCGTCGGAGGGGACCGGCCTCAACCCGCTGCTGCGCCACCCGGCGATGATGTTCCACCCGCCGGCGCTCTACTCGGGCTACACGCTCTTCACCGTCCCGTTCGCCTTCGCCGTCGGCGCGCTCGTCGCCAACCGCGTCAACAGCGAGTGGATCCAGGGGACGCGCCGCTTCGCGCTCGCCGCCTGGCTGTTCCTCGGGATCGGGATCGTGCTCGGCGCCCGCTGGTCGTACACCGAGCTGGGCTGGGGCGGCTACTGGGCCTGGGATCCGGTCGAGAACGCGTCGCTGATGCCGTGGCTGACCGGCACCGCGTTCATCCACTCGATCATGATCCAAGAGAAGCGCGGCATGCTGAAGGTCTGGAACGCCTCGCTGATCCTCGCGACCGGCACGCTGGCGATCATGGGCACCTTCCTCGTGCGCTCGGGGATCCTCGACTCGATCCACGCCTTCGGCGCCTCGACGCTCGGCGGGCCGTTCCTCGCCCTGATCGTCGTGATGATCGGTGGCTCGGTGGCGCTGGTGCTGTGGCGCAGGGAGTCGCTCAAATCGGAGCACTCGATCGACTCGCTGCTGTCGCGCGAGGCCGCCTTCATCGTCCAGAACATCGTGCTCGTCGGTCTCTGCTTCGTGATCTTCTGGGGCACCTTCTTCCCGCTCATCTCCGAGGCGGTCACGGGCACGAAGGCGTCGGTCGGGCCGCCGTGGTTCGACCGCTACGTGACGCCGCTGGCGTTCGTGCTCGTCGCGCTGATCGGCATCGGGCCGCTGATCTCGTGGCGCCGCGCGACGGCCGCCAACTTGCGCCGCAACTTCACCTTCCCGCTCGCCGCCGCGGTCGTCTGCCTCGTCGCGCTGCTGTTCGTCTCAGGCACGACCGAGCAGCCGAAGGCGCTGTTCTTCATCCCGCTCGTCGCGTTCGTGCTCGCCGGCGTCGCGCAGGAGCTGTGGCGCGGGACGAGCGCCCGCCGCGCGATGTCGAAGGAGCCGCCGCCGATCGCCTTCGTCTCGCTGATCCGCCGCAACCGGCGGCGCTACGGCGGCTACATCGTCCACGCCGGCTTCGCGATCCTGCTGTTCGGCGTCGCCGTCTCGTCGTCGTTCGAGCACAACAAGGACGTGACGATGAAGCCCGGCGACAGCGCCCGCATCAACGGCTTCGACGTCAGATACGCGCGTGCCTGGTCGGAGCCGCTGCCGGAGAAGATCGTCTTCGGCTCGACGCTCGACATCTCCAAGGAGGGGCGCCACGTCGCGACGCTGAGAACGTCGCGCGGCTTCTACCCGTCGCAGGACCCGTCGCTCGGCATCCTTGGCCGCTTCTTCATGGGCGAGGCCGAGAGCGAGGTCGGCCTGCGGGCCGGCTTCGGCCGCGATATCTGGGCGGTCGTCAACCCCGACCTGCTGCCGCTGCAGAGAATCATCGACGAGGGCAACAGAACCTTCAGAGCGGCGATGCAGGAGGCGCTCGCCGACGGGAGGGCCGACCAGAGGGCGATCGACCAGCTGTTCCTGCTGCGCGACCAGGCGATCGCCGGGCTCTCCAATCAGTGGGTCAGAAGACCGTGGGAGTCGGACTTCCGCCTGATCGTCTCGCCGATGGCGACGTGGATCTGGGTCGGCGCGATCATCGTCTTCCTCGGCGGCGCGATCGCGCTGTGGCCGGCGCCCGCGACGGCGCGCAGCCGCGTGACGGCGACCTACGCCGCCAAGCTCGCCCGCGACCTCGCCCGTTCCTGAGAGCATCCGCGCATGGAGTTCCTGCTGATCCTCGTCGTCTTCCTCGCCGTCGTCGCGATCGTCGCGGCGCCGCTGCGCGCGGGGCGCGCCGAGGAGCTCGAGCGGCGCGAGAGCGCCGAGCTGGCCGACCTGGAGGCGGCGAAGGAGGCGAAGTACCGCGAGATCCGCGACGCCGAGCTCGACCTGCGCACCGGCAAGCTGTCGGAGGCCGACCACAAGGCGCTCGACCGTCAGCTGCGGGCCGAGGCGATCCAGCTGCTGCGGCGGATCGACGCGGTCAGGGGACGGCGCGCGGAGCCGATCACGGCCGAGCAGGCGGACGCGAAGCCTGCCGCGCGCTCCGATGCGCCGGTCGGGTAGGATGGCCGGAGCATGTACACGCTGCTCTCGATACTCCAGGTCTTCATCGCCGTCGTGATGGTGCTGCTGATCCTGATGCACTCCGGCAGAGACACCGGTCTCTCCGGTGCGTTCGGCGTCGGAACCGGCTCCGGCCCCTTCGGCGGCGGATCGCTCGTCGAGCGCAACCTGAATCGCTGGACCATAGCGTTCGCGATCGCGTTCGTCGTCAACACGGTCATCCTGATCCGCATAGGCTGACGGCGTCGGCGACCCTGGAACGTGAGAGGCCCCGCGGTGCGGGGCCTTCGTTCGTTCAGGGGCGGATGCGGCGACCGCGCGCGCTCGCGCTCACGCGAGCGTGCAGCGGATCCGCTCGAGCGTCGCGTCCGGGATCGTCGCGAAGACGTCGGCGACGTCGGGGTCGAACTGCGTGCCGGCGCCCTGCGCGATCACCGCGCGCGCCGCGCCGAAGCTCGCCGCCGCGCGGTAGGGGCGGTCGCTGGTGAGCGCGTCGAAGGTGTCGGCGACGGCGAAGACGCGCGCGGCGAGCGGGATCTCCTCGCGCGCGAGCCGGTCGGGGTAGCCGGTCCCGTCCCAGCGCTCGTGGTGGGAGCGGACGACGTGACGGGCCTCGCCGAGGAAGTCGATCCCGGCGACGATCTCGTCGCCGATCACCGGATGCTGGCGCATCACGTCGAGCTCGGCCCCGGTCAACGTGCCCGGCTTGTGCAGGATCGCGTCGGAGATCGCGACCTTGCCGATGTCGTGCAGCAGGAAGCCGAACTCGATCTGCGGGGTGTCGACCGGCATCCCGCAGGCGCGCGCCAGCGCGAGGCCGTACGCGGCGACCCGCTCGGCGTGCTTGCCGGTGTAGGCGTCGCGCGCCTCGACGGCGTCGGCGAGCGCCCTGACGGTCGCCTCGTAGGAGCCGCGCAGCTCCTGCGCCCGCTGGTGCTCGCGCTCGGAGGCCTGGCGCAGCTGCTCGGCGTAGCGCTCCAGCTCGCGGGCTCGCTCCTGCGCCTCCCGTTCCCGTTGCGCCAGCTCGGCGCGCAGCCGCGCCAACTCGTCCCGCAGCTGGTCGAGCTCGTCGGCCATCATCGCGCAGGCCACCCCGCAGTCCCCGTCGTGTCCTCGCCGCGCGCGGCCGGAAGGCCGCGCGCGACCCAATCGCTCCACGAACCGGCGTAGAGCTTCGCGTCGTCGCGGCCAGCCGCGGCGAGCGCGAGCAGCAGGCCGGTCGCCGTCACGCCCGAGCCGCACGAGGCGACGAGCGTCCGCTCGCCGGGCCGCGGCAGGTCGGCGGGCGGCGGGAAGGCGGCGTCGAGCGGCACGTTGCGCGCGCCCGGGATGTGGCCGGCGACCGGGTCGACCGGCTCCTGCTCGCCGCGGAAGCGCGCCGGCGCGCGGGCGTCGAGGACGACGAACTCGCGCTCGGCGGCCGGGCGCTCGAGGTCGGCGAGCAGCTCGGCGGCGGTGACGACGTCGTCGCGCGGCGTCGGCGCGGGCTGGAAGTCGCCGGGCGCCGGCGCAGGCTCGGGGCCGGCGTGCAGCGGCCCGTCCCACGCCGCGAGCCCGCCGTCGAGCACGGCGACCCGCTCGAAGCCGTGATGGCGCAGCAGCCACCAGAGGCGGGCGGCGCCGCCGGTCATCGCGTCGTCGTAGGCGATCACGGTCGTCCCGCTCCCGATCCCGGCGCGCCGGGCCGCCGCGGCGAACCGCTCCGGGTCGGGCAGCGGATGGCGGCCGCCGACCGGGCCGCGCGCCGGGTCGGCCGGCGGGCCGGGCGGGTCGGAGAGGTCCGCGTCGAGGTCGAGGAAGCGCGCGCCGGGGATGTGCCCGGCCTCGTACAGCTCGCGCCCGGCCGCGGGCACGCCGAGCCGGAAGCGGCAGTCGACGATCGCCAGACGCGGCTCCTCCAAGCGCGCGGCGAGCCAGTCCGTTGAGACGAGCGGGTCCATCGCAGGGCTTCAGTTCAACATGCGCGGGCGCGCTCCTGCGCGGCGGTGCCCGGTTTGCACGTGCGTCGCCTGCGCTGGAGGCTCGACGCCGGATCGGCTACCGTCGCGTCGTCATGGTTGACGAGGACACCATCGCCGAGGCCGGGCGTCGGCTCCACGAGGCTGCTGCGCCGGGATCAAGAGTGATCCTGTTCGGGTCGCATGCGCGGGGCGAGGCGCGGACGGACAGCGACCTCGACTTTCTCGTCGTCGAGCCGGAGGTCGAGCACGCGGCAGCGGAGTCGGTGCGGCTGCGGCGAGCGCTGCGCGGCTTGCGCCTCTTCGCGGATGTCGTGGTCGTCAGCGAGCGCGACGTCGAGGAGTGGCGCGAGGTGCGCGGAAGCTTGGTGCGTTCGGCGCTGACCGACGGCCGCATGCTCGCGGCTTGATGGCGGAGCAACGGGATCTCGCGCGCGATCTGCTCGCGCTGGCGGAGGACGACCTCCTCGCCGCACGTGCGCTGTCGGAAACAGCTGACGTTTCGGCCGCCATCGTTGGCTTCCACACGCAGCAGGCGGTCGAGAAGGCGCTGAAGGCGGTCTTGGCGCTGCACGGCGTCGAGTTCCCATTCACGCACGACCTCGAAGGACTGCTGGAACTGTGCTCGGCGTCAGCGGTCGGCGTCCCGGAGCACCTTGCGGATGTCGGCGTGCTCACGCCATACGGTGTGCGTTTCCGATACGGGCCGATCGATCCCGAGGATCTCGTGGCTCCGGCTGCCGCGTTGGCGTTGGCGCGCGACGCTGTCGCTTGGGCGCGCACTGCTCTGGGCGCCGGCTGAGAACGACGAAGGCCCCGCGCGGCGGGGCCTTCGGGTGCTTCGCGATGCGGTCGAGAGGACTTGAACCTCCACGGGGTTATCCCCCACAAGGCCCTCAACCTTGCGCGTCTACCAATTCCGCCACGACCGCGAGGGCTGGGGCAGTATAGGCGAATCAGGGGTCCGAGGCGTTGCGCCCGGCGGCGCGGCGCGGGTCGGCGCGCGGCAGTCCTGCTTGTGTCCGTCCGGGCCATGAGTATCATCTCGAACACATGTTCGTCTCGACCCCCAGCAACGAGGAGCGCGTCGCCTGATGGTGGACCTCACGAAGCGCCAGCAGGAGATCTTCGAGTTCATCAAGCAGTACTCGTCGCGGCATGGCTATCCGCCGACGGTGCGGGACATCGGCAAGGCGGTCGGTCTCGCCTCGTCCTCGACGGTCCACGCCCATCTGGCCAACCTGGAGAAGGTCGGGCTGCTGCGGCGCGACCCGTCGAAGCCGCGGGCGATCGAGCTGCTCGACAAGGCCGTCGACGGCATCAAGAACATCGTCAGGCCGCCCGGGCTGCCGCTCGTCGGCCAGGTCCAGGCCGGTCAGCCGGTGCTCGCGGAGGAGGAGATCGAGGACTACATCGAGACTCCGGCGGTCGCAGGCGGCGACGAGGGCGAGTTCCTTCTGCGCGTCCGCGGCGAGTCGATGAAGGATGCGGGAATCCTCGAAGGGGATCTCGTCGTCGTGCGCAGACAGCAGACGGCCCGTGACGGTGAGATCGTCGTCGCGCTGGTCGGGGAGGAGGCAACCGTGAAGCGGTTCTTCCAGGAGCCCGACCACATCCGACTGCAGCCCGAGAACGCGGCGATGGAGCCGATCCGCACGAAGGAAGTCGAGATCCTTGGGAAGGTCATCGGCCTCATGCGGAGTATGTGATGGGGACGGTCGTGGCGGAACGCGTCGACCGTCCGCTCTCCCTCTTCGACGAGCTCGAGGCGCTCGCGCCGGCCACCGTGCTGGAGCGCGAGCGCGCGATCCCGCGGGAGGCCGAGCCGGTCGTGCCCGTCGAGGGCACCGGCCTGCGCGAGGGCGTGGTCGCGGACGGAGCGGTCGTGCGGGAGCACGGCGGCGTGGGCGGTGAGCCGACGCTCGACGAGATGATCGTCGGGGCGTGGGAGGGGCTCGCCGCTCAGGCCGCCGTGGCCTGCCCGCTCTGCGACGACGGCACGCTGCGACCGCTCTACGCCGACGCCGGCGGCTCCTCGCCGCCGGTCGCCGGCCGCTGCGACGGCTGCGGCACGACGCTCTCGTAGCGACCCGGAACGCCACGCGACGTAGACGCCACCGCGACCGCGACTCAGATGCGACTGCGACGGCGGCGCTGGGCAGAGGCGGCGGCAAGAGGCGCGAGGGGCGCGGCGAGGGGAGTGGCGCTGCGAGCGCGGCAGCGCGGTTGCAGCGCTGGCCGGGATGGGGACGCCCGGGTACCCTGAAGGGGCAGGCTGAGCAACCGCGGAGGTGACGTACGAGCCTTCGAGGAAAGTCCGGACATCACAGGGCAGGGTGGTCGATAACGCCGACCCGGGGAAACCCGCGGGAAAGTGCCACAGAGACATACCGCCTACGTCCGCGCCACCACGTGGGGCGCGGGCCGGCAAGGGTGAAAAGGTGCGGTAAGAGCGCACCGGCGTCGCGGTGACGCGGCGCGTCCAGGCAAACCCCACCCGATGCAAGATCAAGCCGGACCGTCTGCAGGCTGCCCGCCGAGGTCCAGGTCGATCGCACAGATGGATGGTTGCTCCCGACAGAATCCGGCTTACAGGCCTGCTACGGAAAAGCCCCGCTCCGGAGGCTGTCGCGCAAAGTGCGCGGCGGCCTCGGGCGGGGCTTTCTATTTGTGAGGTTCTCGTGGTCGGCGGCGGGGTCAGCGGGCCAGGACAAGTTCGGGCGGGCAGGCCTGGGGTCAGGCGGTGGCGGTGGTCGCGCGCCAGAGCTTGAGGAGGTTGTGGGTGGCGGCGAT
>NZ_JACHNU010000008.1 GCF_014199525.1 Conexibacter arvalis
CAGCACCTCCCCGACGACGCCGACCACGGCATCGTCTTAAAGCCCCCGGACAGCACAAACCCCGGCCACAGGCCGGGGTTTGTGCGACACCCTCACTTGCGGGGCTTTCGAGGAGTGGGCGATACTGGGCTCGAACCAGTGACCTCCGCCTTGTCGAGGCGGCGCTCTCCCAGCTGAGCTAATCGCCCTGGGAGATCGGAAGCATACCGTGGCGCTTCCGTTCGTGCTGCCCGGCTGTGCTCTTGCGAGGCCCGGACGAGCGGAGCGGCATCCTAACCGAATCGCCGCCCGCGGCGCGCTGCGGCGCCGGCGAAGGCGACGACCGGAATCGAACCGGTGTACACGGCTTTGCAGGCCGCTGCGTAGCCACTCCGCCACGTCGCCAGGGAGGCGTAAGGGTAGATGATCGGGGCCTCTCGCGGTCGGCTTGCCGTCAGCGCGGCGATGCGCCGGCCGCGCTGGTCGGGCCGGACGGGGCGGCGCGGCCGCTCACAGGCCGCCCGCGGCGGCGACGAGCAGCTCGCGGGTGCGCTCGAGGTGGGTGCGCATCGCGGCGGCGACGGCGGCCGGGTCGCCGGCGCGGAGCGCCTCGACGATCGCGACGTGCTCGTCGTAGATCGCGCGCAGGTCGCGGCCGCGGCCGACGGTGCTGGCGCCGCGGAGGCGGACGTGGTCGCGCAGGTCCGCGACGATCGCGGCGAGGCGCGCGTTGCCGGCGGCGCGCAGGAGCAGCTGGTGGAAGTCGCGGTCGCGGGCCATGAAGGCGTGCTCGTCGGGCGGGTCGAGCTGGGCCTCCATCGCCGCGAGCATCGCCTCGACCTCGCGCACCAGCGCGTCGTCGGCCCGCCGCGCCGCCTCCTTGGCGGCGGGGACCTCGAGCAGCAGCCGCAGCGCGAAGACCTCGTCGAGGTCGCGGGCGCTCGTCTCCAGCACGCGCGCGCCGCGGTTGCGCTCGAAGCGGACCATCCCCTGCCGCTCCAGCAGCAGCAGCGCCTCGCGCACGGGCGTGCGCGAGACGCCGAGCCGGTCGGCGAGCCGGGCGACCGAGTACAGCTCCCCCGCTCTCAGGCGGCCGTCGACGATCGCCGAGCGCAGGGCGTCGGTGGCGCGGTCGGTCAGCGTCTCGCGCCGCTCCCGACCGTCCTCCCGGAGCGGATCGAGCGGCGGCCCGCTCACCAGTTCTCCAGGGAGGCGGTGAAGATGTCGCGCAGGTCCTCGGCGCTCGGCTCGCGCGGCGCGATCACGAGCAGCCGCTGCTGCTTGAGCGCACCGTCGACGAGCGCCGGGACGTCGTCGGCGTCGTAGCCCAGCTCCGCGATCCCGCGCGCGGCGCCGACGTCGCGCATCAGCTCCCGCAGCGCGTTCGGCAGCGCCTCGGCGCCGGCCTGCTCGTCGCGCGAGCCGGTCAGCAGCCCGGTCACGTGGTGGTGGCGGTCGGGCATCGCCTCGTAGGTGAAGCGGAAGGCCGCGGGCGCCGTGACGATCACCGAGTGGCCGTGCGGGACGAACGGGTGGTCGGAGGGGTAGCCGGGCGGCTGGTAGAGGTGCTTGAGGCCGGCGATCGGATACGCGCAGGCATGCGGGATGTGGACGCCGGCCGAGCCGAAGCCGACGCCCGCGAGGCTGGCGGCGAGCATCATCGCGCCGCGCGCCTCCATGTCGTCCGGGTTCTCGACCGCGCGGCGCAGGTAGCGGCCGCCGTACTCGAGCGCCTTCGCCGACCAGACGTCGGCGACCGGGTTGGAGCCCTGGTAGGGCGGGCGGTCGTCGGGCGTGGCCGGGCGCGGGCGGGCGTCGAACGGCTTGGAGAGGAACGACTCGGCGGCGTGGCAGACGACGTCGAGGCCGGCGGAGGCGGTCACCTCGGGCGGCAGCGTGCGCGTCAGCTCGGGGTCGACGATCGCCTGCGCGGGGCGCAGGTAGCGGTGCGAGATGCCGCTCTTCACCCTCAGCTCCGGGATGTCGAGCACCGCTACGGTTGTCGCCTCCGAGCCGGTGCCCGACGTGGTGGGGATCGCGAGGTGGGGCATCAGCGGCGACGGCGGCTTGCGTCCGCCGCCGACCGGGGCGTTGACGTAGTCCATCACCGGCGCCGGGTGGCTGGCGACGAGGTTGGCGACCTTCGCGGTGTCGATCGCCGAGCCGCCGCCGATCGAGACGAAGCCGTCGACGCCGTGTGCGACGGCGACGTCGGCGGCCTGCTGGAAGGAGTCGAGCGTCGGCTCGACGCGGCTGTCTTCGAAGCGGACGACCTCGATCCCCTCCGCGGCGGCGAGCGCGGCGACGCGGTCGGGAAGGCCGAGCGCGGCGACTCCTGGGTCGGTGACGAGCAGGACGCGGCGGACGCCGAGCCGCTTCAGCTCCCAGCCGGCGTCCTCGACGGCGCCGGGACCGAACTTCACCGGCGTCGCCTCCAACGTGAACACGGTCTCGCGGCCTGCGGCCATCGGGTGCAGCCTCCTCGATTCGTTCCGTGCGGCGGCGCCGGGGCGGTCGATCCCGCCGGTGAGTAGCATGCTACATGCTATGGGCCTCGCAGATGTGCTGCGCGACGTCGTCGGACCCGCTCACGTCCTCGACGACCCCGACACAACCGCCCCCTTCGAGCGCGACTGGACCGGCCGCTTCGGCGGGCGGGCGGCGCTCGTCGTGCGTCCGGCCGACACCGCGCAGGTCGCCGCGGTCGTCGCGGCGTGCGCGCGGGCCGGCGCGGCGATCGTCCCGCAGGGCGGCAACACCGGCCTGGTCGGCGGCGGCGTCCCGCGCGGCGGCGAGGTGGTCGTGTCGCTCGTGCGGCTGAACGCGATCGGCGCGGTCGATCCGGCGCTCGGCGTCGTCGAGGTCGGAGCGGGCGCGACGCTCGCGGCGCTGCAGCAGACGGCCCGCGCCGCCGGCTTCGACGCCGGGCTGGACTTCGGCGCGCGCGACTCGTGCACGATCGGCGGCGCGGTCGCCTGCGACGCCGGCGGGGCGCGGGCGCTGAGCCACGGGACCGCGCGAACCCGGGTCGCCGGCCTGGAGGCGGTGCTGGCCGACGGGACGGTCGTGACACGGATGGCGGGCCTGGCGAAGGACAACGCCGGCTACGACCTGCCGGCGCTGCTGGTCGGGTCGGAGGGGACGCTCGGGATCGTGACGCGCGTGCTGTGGCGGCTGGAGCCGCGGTTCGACGCGCGCGTCGCGGCGCTCGTGCCGGTCGCGTCCGCGGACGCGGCCGCGGCGCTGCTGACGGCGCTGCGGGCGGAGGCCCCGACGCTCGAGAGCTGCGACTTCTTCCTCGACGACGGGCTGGAGCTGGTGCTGCGCTACCAGCGCAGAGCATCGCCGATCGAGCCGCGCGCCCCGTTCTACGTGCTCGCCGAGTGCGCCGGCCGCAGCGACCCGACCGACGAGCTGGCCGCGGCGCTGGAGCGGGCGGGGATCGAGGAGGCGCTGATCGCCGACGACACGCCCGGGCGCGACGGGCTGTGGGCGCTGCGCGAGCTGCACCCCGACGCGATCAACGCCGTCGCGGTGCCGCACAAGCTCGACGTCGGGGTGCCGCTGGCGGCGCTGGGCCGCTTCCTCGACGCGGTGCCGCGGGTGCTGGCCGAGGCGGCGCCGGACGTGCCCGACGCGCGCGCGATCCTCTTCGGCCACCTCGGCGACGGCAACGTCCATGTCAACCTGCTCGGCCCATCGCCCGACGACGAGCGCGCGGACGACGCCGTGCTGGAGCTGGTGCTCGCCTCCGGCGGCACGATCAGCGCCGAGCACGGCGTCGGCGTGGCGAAGGCCCGGTGGCTGGAGCGCGCCCGCGGCGCCGGCGAGGTCGCGGCGCTGCGCGCGCTCAAGCGGGCGCTCGATCCCGACGGCATCCTGAACCCGGGCGCGGTCCTTCCCTCCCCCGGCCTTCGCTGAGAGCGCCGCGCGATCGGGCCGGTCGGGCGGAACCGCGCCGCGCCGGCCCGGCGCTTCAGCCCGCGGCCGCCGGCAGCCCGGCGATCACCCGCTGCAGCTCGTCGACGGTGACGTAGGTGAGACCGACTGCGTGGACCTTCTTCCACACGACGGTCCCCGCCTCGTCGACGAGGAAGGTCGCGCGCTTGGTCCCCGTCAGGCGCGAGCCGACGCCGTAGAGGCGCGCGACGGCGTGGTCGGGGTCCGCGAGCAGCGGCACGGTCAGCCCGTGGCGGTCCCGGAACGCCTCCTTCTGGCGACGTCCTTCCCGCTCACGCCGATCACCGTGACGCCGAGCGCGGACAGGTCGTCGGCCCGATCGCGGTAGGAGCACAGCTGTTTGGTGCAGACCATCGTCTCGTCGCCCGGATAGAACGCGAGCACGACCCGCTGCCCACGCAGCGAGGAGAGCGTGCACGGCCCGTTCGTCCCGTCGAGCGTAAAGTCCGGCGCCGGATCGCCGACCTGCGGTGTGGATGCCATCCGACAACCCTACGCACCGCCCCCGACCACGCCGCATCGCGCGACGAGTTCTGGCTATACTCGCCGGGCGTTGCGGATGTAGCTCAGTTGGCTAGAGCGTCTGCTTGCCATGCAGAAGGTCGAGGGTTCGAGTCCCTTCATCCGCTTCACCCGAAAGCCCCGCTCCGGCGGGGCCTTTCGGCGTTCTGGGGGTGCCGCACGCACTAGTGATGGGCGGAGTGGGTACCGGGTGCGGGTACCGGACGGTGGATTGACGGACCGTGCCTGCCCCGACTTATGCGTTCGTATCGGCCACGCGGTGACCGGTGCGCATGCGCTCCACCATTCTTTGACTGACTCCGCTTGCGTCTGGTTCATGTGGGACGCTTCGGCTATGGCCTATCGGCCGCTGTCAGCGCGCGGGCAGTCGAGCACGTCGTTCGACACCCTTCACGAGGGGATTCCTGCCTGGTTGCTGGAGCCAGTGCGCGCGTGGCTGCGTCCGTTCATCCGATCTCGCGCGACCACCGGCGGCCTCATCTACCACGCCGATTGGATGCGCAATCTCCAGGCACGGATGCACCTTGAGCCACCGTTGCCATGGCACTTCGCCATCTCGGATGTCGCGCACGCCTTGGAGGAACGCGTTGCGAGGAACAACGGCGAAGTCGGTCTCGACATCATCGATTACGTTCTCCACCATCTTCCCGAGGCTCGCCGCTACGGGAGCGATGAAGCTGCGGAGGAGATAGCAGCGATCCTGCTCAGCGGCGGGTCGGCATGGGAAGTAACTCCGGTGGGGAATGACGGCAGCTACAGCCTCACACGACGAGCTGTCGGTCCCGTCCGCGAGGCCATCGACGAGATCATGCCGGTCGCGGAGCGAGCCGGACGCCATCTCACTGACGCTTGGAGATACCTCGCGAGTCGCGATCCGATTCCGGATCAGGCGTACTTTCAAGCGCTCATGGCGGTCGAAGCGGCAGCGAAACCGATTGTCTCCCCGAGAGATGGGGACGCAACCCTTGGGAAGATGCTTCGCGCGGTTCGGGACGCGCCCCAGAAGTTCAGATTTGTCCTGGGCGATGTGTCGACGGTTGTTCCGATGATGGAGGCCATGTGGACAACACATGTACGCCACGGCACGGACGATCGCGAAGCTCCGATGGGCATGTCGCAGGACGAGGCCGACGCCGGTGTGCACACGGCTCTCACGCTCGTTCGGTGGTTCGTCGGCGGCGCGATCACGCGGGATTGAGGTTCACCGACCGCAGGCTGGCCCCTGGACGATCGCAGCGGTGTCCGCCCTTGTTGCCTCGCTCGCTTCACGAAGCCGACTCTGCAAACGGCGTCGCGCCCTACACGTCGAAGCTGCCGCGCAAACGCTTGAGATTTCGCCAAGCGGTGTCAAACCCAGACAGGCTCTCGCTGAACAGCGCCCGCGCACGGGCGAGGTCGTAGGCGGGGAACTCGCCGGGGTCGGGGTCGAGCGCTTCTCCAAGGATCAGGATGGTCTGATCGGTCGGGCGGCGGTCGGGGTTGCGCTCCAGCGCCTCGATGCCTGACGGCGAGATGCCGGGGTCGCCGACGCTGCCGGTGCGGTGGGAGAGGACGCTGCGGCTGATGTCGCGCGCCTCGCGGACGCGGCGGAGCTGTGTCGCGAACGGTTCGTCTCTGGGCACGCCCGGGATAAAACCCGGTATGCCTACTCTTGACTACATACTGCGGTAGGCATCCCGTGGTTGCTCGGTGGGTTCGTTGCGGCGGCATCGCCGTCGTTAAGTAGGTGCCCCCGCGACGCTGGAACGTCCGGGGGCGTGGCACCGAAGGAGTGATCTTCGATGCGAATACACCGTATCGAGTGCATCGTCGTGTGCGCTGAGTTGATCGGCGCCGCCGCCCGACCGTGGCAGCGCGGAGCGCAACAGCTTTCGCGACGCTGCAGAGCGACGCAGGCGACCTCATGATGAGCCGTTCTCCTCAATCGCCGCAGTCGGCGGATCACGTCGCGCTCGGCGTCGCCGTCCGGGTGCAGCGAACCCGCGTGGGCTTCACACAGGAAGGTCTCGGCTTCGCGGCCGAGATGCACCGCAACTATGTCGGTGCGATCGAGCGTGGTGAGATCAACCCGTCGTTCGCGCTGCTGATGCGGCTCAGTCACGGCCTCGAGCTGCCGGTCTCGGAGCTGATGATGCGGTACGAGGCCGAGGCAGCGCGGCGCGGGCAGACAAGCCGAGGCGCTTAGCGAACCGTCGTGCGCAGATTGCACACGACGACGGTGCGCTTCGACGCCGACGCCTGGGAGGCGATCTGCCGCGAGGCCGATCGCCTCGGCGTCGCGCGCTCGATGTTCATCCGCGAGGCGCCCACGGCACGCATCGCACGGTGCGAGCAGCGCTCGGAGCTACGCGACCTGGCCGACCGGGTCGAGCACATCGAGCGTCGCTTGGCGCTCGCCATCGTCGCGCTGCGTCGGCTGCTTCGTCGCGGATAGCGCCGGGATGCCCGCGGAGTCCATCGCGCTCCGTGCATCTAGTCTGTCCTTGCTTCCTGAAGGCCAAGCAGCTCGCAGGCGGCGCGCGCATCGATCGCCGGCGGTCGCAGCTCGGGATGGTCGAGCAGATCGCGATCGCCCGTGACGATTGCGTCAGCCGTTGCCACGAGGGCGAGGGCGACGAGGAAGTCGTCGTTGGGGTCGCGCAGGATCGTCTTCGGTGACTCCGGATCCGGAAAGACCGTCGCGATCAGCTCCAACGCGTCGAGCAGCGAGTCGGCTTCCGCGGCGGTCACCCGTGAGCGGAAGTACGGCTTGGCGAGCCCGCGTCGAAGCTCCTCGAAGACCAGCGGGCAGGCGACCAGCTCGAACGCTCCCGTCCGTGCAGACGCCAGCAGCCGGCCCGGTGGGCTGCTCGATCCCGCGACAGCGCCAGAGAGCAGCACGCTTGTGTCCAGGACGAGCCGCGTCAACGCCGCTCCGCGCGCACTTCGCGCACGGCGCGAACGGCGAGGTCGGTGGCCTCGTCTTCGCTCAAAGCGTTGCGACGCTGGACCTCACGCAAGGTCTCGAACCCCAGCTCGATTCGCGCCAGTTCCTCAAGCAGCGTCCGGTCGTCCTTCCCCGGACGGCGCGCCCGAAGCTTCGCGAGCAAGTCGCTGTCGAAGTCGATCTTCGTCGTCGCAGCCATAGTCCAAAGCGTAGCCTGGCCGGCGCCAAGCTCCAACACGCTTCGGCGAAGCATGGCGACTCGCAGCGCGGCGCAACCCTGGTTGTCACCGCGCCTCCGAGCCCTCACACACCGTGACAACTCAGTTATCACGAGCCGCGTCCCGCTCCTGGCCTCCGGATCCGCCGTGTTTGCAGCGCCTTCGCGTTCGAGGAAGGGGGTCACCGCCCGCTCCCCCGGTGACCCCCTTCCTCGACCTGCACTTAGAAGAACCAGCTCGGGGAGATGAGGTGCGAAGGCGAAAGGAAGGGCCGGAGGCCAGGAGCGGGATGCGGAACTCCATGACGGAAGTCGTGCAGCCAGCGGCCTGTGGCCCTGGTGCAGCTGATGAGTGTTGAGCTGGGAGCGACGGGCGACGGAGGAAGCGGACTGGCGAGGCCGAGACGACGACCCGTCCCCGACAACGAGCGACCGGTCTCGAAGCGAGGCATCACGCGCGAGGATGTGCTGACGGCGGGCGAGGTGGCGGCGGTGCTCGCGTTGCCGAAGTCGACGGTCTACGAGCTTGCCCGACGCGGCGAGCTGCCGTGCGCGCGTCTCGGTCGTGCCGTCAGGTTCCTGCGCGACGACATCGAGGCCACTCTCCGCGACTGCTGAGCAGCCGACGTGGCCTCTCAGCCGGACGCTGGCACGTCAGCAGACGACGACTCGACAACGCCGAACGCCGCATTCACCGCGACGATGGCGGCCGGATCGATCTTGCTGTGCAGGTAGCGGTTCGTGGTGCGCAGTTCGGCGTGGCCGAGCACATCACGCACCGTCACCAGCGGCAGCGAGCGGGCAAGGACCGAGCCGGCGGCGTGGCGCAGACCGTGCAACTTCACGGGCCGCAGCCCCGCAGCCGCCGCCGCGCGCTTGTAGCGGCGACGAATCGCCGAGGGATCAAGCCGGGCGCCGTAGCGGTTGCAGAACACGTAGTCGCTCGGCCCGGTGAACTCGTCGCGCCGGCCGAGGCGGGCAAGCGCCTCCGCCGCAGGACGAGGCAGCGGGACCTGCCGGCCGCGTCTGCCCTTCGGTTCCTTCTCGACGCCCGCGCTCACCGCCCGCTCGACGTCGAGCACCGCGCCGGACAGGTCGGCCAGGAAATGCACGTGCCGTTATCTCAACGCGATCACCTCCCCCAACCGCACCCGCTGTAGAACTGCACGCGGAACAGCTCGGCGTCCTGCCGGTCCTCCAGCGAGCGCGCCGCCAGCTCGGCGTCGCCGATCGCGGCGAGGCGGCCTCTGTAGTTCGGCACCGACGCACGCTGCTCGCCGCGCTCGCACGCTCGCGCAAGCGCCTCGATTTCGTCGACCTCGTAGTGGTCGAGCGGCGCCGGCGGCTGCTCGTAGCGCTTGTCGATCCTGGTGACCGGGTTCGCGGCCAGCGCGTACGTCTCCGGCTTCATCGCGTACGCGAAGACGGCGTGCAGGATCGAGCGGTGCAGGTTGACGTTCCGCGCCGACAGGCCCTCGGCGTCGAGGTCGCGCAGGAACGCCGCGACCTCCGCCGCCGTGATCTCGTCATGGGGCCGGTCGCCGAAGCGTTCCATCACGCGGCCCTTGACCTTCCCTCTGCCGCGCTTGTACCTCGAAAGGGCATCAGATTTGTCTGATACGGTCGGAACATGGTCCGGCTCAGCGCTACCGACGTCGCTCGCAGCTTCTCGTCGGTCATGAACCGCGTCGACGCGGGCGAGGAGATCGAGATCGTCCGCAATGGCGTGCCGATCGCGGAGCTGCGCCCCGCACCGCGCCGTCGAACGATCTCCGCCGAACGGTGGCGAGAGCTGCTGGCCACCGCGCCAGCCGTCGACGACGACTTCGCCAGCGACGTCGCACGCGCGCGCGAGGCGACGGAACCAGCGGATGGCGCATGGCCGTCCTGATCGACACCTCGGCCCTCATCGACATCGAGCGTGGCCGCTCCGACCTCGATGCCGCTGCCGGCGACGAGGACCGCGCGATCAGCGCCATCACCGCGAGCGAGCTGCTCCATGGCGTCCACCGTGCCACCGACGAGCGCGTCCGGGCCCGTCGCCAGGCGTTCGTCGAGCACATCCTCGCTGCACTCGACCCGATCCCGATCGACGGTCGCGTCGCCCGCGCGCATGCCGCCGCATGGGCGCAGCTCGACGCGGCCGGAGCGCGGATCGGCGCGCACGACCTCTGGATCGCCGCCACCGCCATCGCCCACGGCCATGCCCTCGCGACCGCCAACGTCCGGGACTTCGCACGGGTGCCCGGGCTGGCCGTGGTGCAGCTGCGCCCCGGCTGAACGACGAAGCCGGCACCGCCTACCGCGGCGGCGGCTGCAGGCACGACCGCCGCGCCTGCGCGTCCGCGCCGGGTCCCGCCGCCATCGCAACGGCCCCCGCGCCGCCCCCGCTCCTCAACCGCCCCGCCGCTGCCCGCGCCGACCGCACGCGCCGCGCCCGCGCCGGCAGGGACGGCCGCACGCGCCGCACGACGACCGCGAACGCACGCAGCACCCGCTCCCGGCGCGGCGACCAGCGGACGCCCAGCTCATGCCGCAGCGGCTCCGGCAGGAGTCCGGCGGTCGGCAGGCCGCCGAGCGCGGCGAGCGGGGCGGCCGCCGGCGGCAGGCCGAGCGGGTTGAGCGCGAGCGCGGCCGCCTCGCGCGCGGCCGGCGTCGCCTCGAGCGTCTCGCGCACGACCTGCTCGACGTACGCGCGGAACGCGGGCAGCGTCGGCGGCACGGCTTCCGGCGGGACGCCGCACAGCTCGGCGAAGCGGCGCTGCTCGGCGTAGAACCGCTCCTGCTCGGCGGCGCTCAGACGCCCGACGAACAGCTGGAAGACGATCAGCGACGTGTCGACCAGCGTCGCCCACACCCACAGCACCAGCGCCGGGTCGGCGGCGTGGTAGGACGCTCCGGCCTCGCGCCCGGCCGGCACGACGCCGCGGTAGCGGACGTGGAGCCGCCGCATCCGCTCGGCGCTGCGGACAGCCGTCTCCGTGTCGCCGAAGAGGATCTCGCCGACCGTTCTCAGCGTGTGTCTCAACCGCCCCCAGCGATCGTCGCGATAGCGCGAATGCTGCTCGACGGCGGCTCCGATGCGCGGGTGCGCCATCTGCAGGATCAGCGCCCGACCGCCCCCAAGGATCATCGCCGTCTCCCCGTAGACGCGCCACGTGACCGACCCGGGGCCGAACAACCCGGCGGCGCTCATCGCCGCACCCCCTGGCTCGTGTGGACGAGCCAACCCTAGCCCGCCGGCGGGTCCGCATGCGCACGTGCCATCCCAAATCTGCGCACGCCCTCCTCGCCTCGCTCTAGGATTGCCGCAACGTGCCGATTTCGGGGGAGTGGGTCCGCCGGGGTGGATCTGCCGGGAGCGCCGCACGCGGATGCGGCGGAGGAGGCTCAGGGGAGTGTCGGTGAAACTGGCAGTGCTGGGGTTGTTGACCGAACGGCGTGGCTACGGCTACGACATCGCCAACCGCCTGCAGGAGCGGCTCGGGCCGAGCTTCAGAGCGGTCTCCGGCGCCGTCTATGTCTCGCTCGACCAGCTCGTCAGAGAGCGGCTGGCAGCCGAGGCCAAGCGGGTCGAGTCGCGCCGCCAGGTCAAGGTCTACTACGAGGCGACGGCGCAGGGGCGCGACCGCTTCTCGGCGTGGATGAGCCAGTCGCCGGCCCGCGAGCCGCTGCGCGGCGAGCTGTACCTCAAGCTGGCCGTCGCCCGCGGCCAGCACCTTCCCCTTCTCAGAGCTGAGCTGGAGCGGCTCGAGCGCGAGTGCATGACCGAGCTGCAGGCACAGACCAACACGATGGCGCTCGGCCCGGGAGCCCACGACCAGGTCGGCTGGGAGGTCGCCGCGCGCTGGCTGACCGACGCGGCCGCGCTCGAGCGGCTGGGCGGAGACCTGCGCTGGATCCGCATGGCGCTGCGCACGATCGAGCAGACCGCCGACGACGGCTCGATCCCCACCGAGGCGCTGATGCGCGCGACCGCCGCCGGCCTCTGACGTCCCCGTCGATGCGATGAGCGCTCCCCTCCTCTCGCTCGACTCGATCCGCGCCTCCCACTGGCGCGGCGCGCGCGAGGTGGTCGTGCTCGACGGGGCGTCGCTGACGCTGCACGCCGGCGACTTCGCCGCCGTCCTCGGCGAGCGGGCCGCCGGCAAGACGACGCTGCTCGAGATCGCCGCCGGCCTGCGCCGCCCCAGCGCCGGCCAGGTCCGCTACGCCGGTCTCGACCTCGCCGCCCTGGACGATCGCGCCCGCGGCCGCCTGCGCCGCTCCGAGATCGCCTGCGTCTGGAGGCGTGCGCTACCGACGACCCACGCCGGCAACGTGCTCGACCACGTGGCGCTCCCGCTCGTCAGCGCCGGCGTCCGCCGCGCCGAGCGCCGCCGCGCGGCCTCCGAGCTGCTGGAGCGCGTCGGCGCGACCGACTGCGCCCAGGCGCGCGTCGACGAACTCTCCGACGCCGAGCGGGCGCGCGTCGCGCTCGCCCAGGCCGGCGTGCGCCGGCCGCGGCTGCTCGTGCTCGACGAGATCACCGACACGCTCGACCTGGTCGAGCGCAACAGCGTGCTCGGCATCCTCCAGCGCTTCGCCCGCGACGGCGCCGCGATCCTCCTCACGGCCGCCGACGCCCACGGAGCGGCCGGCTCCAACCGGCTCTTCTCGCTCTCCGGCGGCCGCCTCGTCGGCGCCGCCGAGCCGACGCCCGCCGACGTGATCGAGTTCCCCCGCCCCACCCCGCGCACCGGCGCGGGCGGCCGCTCCGGTTAGCCGACGGTGCTCGAGTTCCGCGACGTCGTCAAGCACTACCGCAGCGGCGACTCCGTCGTGCGCGCGGTCGACGGCGTCTCGCTGGAGGTCGCCGCCGGGGAGCTCGTCGCCCTCTACGGGCCGAGCGGATCGGGCAAGACGACGATGCTGATGCTGGCCGCCGGCCTCGACCGGCCCGACCGCGGCGAGGTCCGCTGCGACGGCCGCTCGGTCGCCGGCATGTCGGCGGAGGAGGCGACCCGCTATCGCCGCACGCAGCTCGGCTTCATCTGGCAGCAGTTCCACCTCGCGCCGGGCATGTCGGCGCTCGACAACGCGGCGATGAAGCTGATCGCCGAGGGGCTCGGCCGCCGCGCCGCGCGCAGACGAGCGGCGAGATGGCTGGAGCTGGTCGGGCTGGCCGAGCGCACGAGACACCCGCCGGAGCAGCTCTCGACCGGCGAGCGCCAGCGGGTCGCGATCGCCCGCGCGCTCGCGAACGAACCGCGCCTGATCCTCGCCGACGAGCCGACCGGCAACCTCGACACGACCCGCGGCCAGGCGGTGCTGACGCTGCTGGCCCAGATCACGCGCGACGCCGGCGTCGCGACCGTGCTCGTGACCCACGATCCGACGGCGGCCGCCTACGCCGACCGCGTCCGCACGCTGCGCGACGGGATCCTGCTCGACGGCGCCGCGACCGCGGCCGAGGAGGTCGCCCGCGACGCGGCCGCCAAGGGCACGGCGCCGTGATGCGCTACCTGTGGGATCTGCCGTGGCTGTGGTGGCTGCGGGCCCGCAAGCGCCCGGGCCAGGAGGCGCTGGCGATCGTCGGGATCGCGATCGGCGTCGCGCTGCTGTTCGCGGTCCAGATCGCCAACACGAGCGTCACCGGCTCGGTGCGCGAGCTGACGGAGGGCATCACCGGCTCGGCGTCGCTCGCGCTCGTCGCACGCGACCCGCACGGGATCGACGCCGCGCACGCGACCGCCGCCCGCTCGGTCGAGGGCGTGACCGCCGCCGCGCCGGCGCTGTTCGTGCGCGCGAACGTCAGCGCGGCCGACGGCGGAGGCGAAGCCGCGCCGGTCCAGCTCGTCGGCGTCGACGACCGCTTCGCCTCGGTCGCCGGCCAGCTCGTGAAGGGCTTCGGCGGCCAGTTCGGCGTCAAGCTCCGCCGCGCGCTGCTGATGCCGCGCGGGCTCGCTGACCGGCTCGGCGTCGACACCGGCGACCGGCTGCGGCTCGCGGTCGGAGGCCGCTCGCACGAGGTCTTCGTCTCGACCGTCGTCGGCGCCGGGCAGGTCGGGCCGCTGGCGCAGAGCGCCGTCGTCGTCGCGCCGCTCGGCTACGCCCAGCAGCTCGCCGGGCTGCCGGACCGGCTGACGCACGTCCTGATCGCGACCGCCGACGGCCGCGAGGGCGCGGCCCGCGCCGGGCTCGCCGCGGTCGCCGACGACCGCGCCGACGTCGTCGCGAGCGACCACGACGCGCGGCTGATCGAGCAGGCGGCCGGCCCCAACGAGCAGTCGACCGGGATGTTCGCGGCGATCAGCATGCTCGTCGGCGTCCTCTTCACGTTCAACGCGATGCTGCTGACGATGCCCGAGCGGCGCCGCTTCGTCGCCGAGCTGCGGATGCAGGGCTTCGGCCGCGCGCAGCTCGCGACGCTCGTGCTGTTCGAGGCGCTCGCGATCGGCGTCGCCGGCTCGCTGCTCGGGCTGCTGCTCGGCGACCTGCTCTCGCGCCACGTCTTCCACGCCGAGCCCGGGTACCTCGCGTTCGCCTTCCCGATCGGGACCCAGCGGATCGTCAGCGCCGAGGCGGTCGCGCTCGCCTTCGCCGGCGGACTGGCCGCGACCCTCGTCGCCTCCGGCCGGCTGCTGGTCGACGCGATCGCATCGGTCCCGCTCGCCGCCGCCTACCGCAGCGCGGACGAGCCGGGCGAGGGCATCCCGCGCCGGCTGCGGCCGTGGCTCGCGGTCGCGGCCGGGGCCCTGGTCGCGTTCGCGGTCGCGATCTACCTGCTGGCGCCGGCGCTGACCGTCGTCGGCGTCGGCGCGCTCGGCGTCGCGGCGGTGCTGCTGCTGCCGGCCGCGATCGACGGCGCCCTGCGGCTGGCCGACCGTCTCGCCGACACGGGCGTCGGCGGCCTGCTGTCGATCTCGGTCTCGGAGCTGCGCGCCAACGCGACGCGGGCGGTCGCGCTTGCCGCGACCGGCGCGCTCGCCGTCTTCGGCTCGGTCGCGATTGAGGGCGCCCATCGCGACCTGCTGCGCGGCCTCGACGACATGCAGGGCTCCTACATCGGAACGGCCGACGTATGGGTGACCGCCGGCGGCGACGAGAACGTCCTGACGACGACGCCGTTCGCCGCCCCGGCGGCGCTGAGAGCGCTGACGGCGAGCCCGCTCGTCGCCTCCGTGCGGCCCTACCGCGGCGGCTTCCTCGACGTCGCCGGCCACCGCGCCTGGGTGATCGCGCGCGACGCGGCCGGCGGCGACCCGATCCCCGCGGGTCAGCTCGTCGCCGGCGAGCGGGCGCGAGCGGCGGCGGCGCTGCGCGACGGCGGCGCCGTCGTCCTCTCCGACGGGCTCGCCGACCACCTCGGCGTCGACGTCGGCGACGAGCTGGCGCTGCCGACGCCGTCGGGGACCGAGCGCCTCCGCGTCGCGGCGACGACGACCAACCTCGGCTGGGCGCCGGGGACGCTGCTGCTCGGCGGCGACGACTTCCGCCGCGCGTGGGCGAGCGAGGACGTCAGCGGCGTCGAGGTCTCGCTCGCCCCGGGGGTCGCGCCGGAGCAGGGCCGCCGGCTGGTCGAGAGCGCGCTCCCCAGGGACGCTGCGCTGACGGTCGAGACGGCGGCCGAGCGGCTCGACCGCTTCCAGCGGCTGTCGCGCGCGGGCCTCGACCGCCTCAGCCAGATCTCGACCCTGATGCTGGTCGCCGCTGCGCTGGCGATGTCGGCCGCGATGAGCGCCGCGATCTGGCAGCAGCGCCGTCGCCTCGCCGTCCTGCGGATGCAGGGCTTCGACGTCGAGCAGGTGTGGGCGACGCTCGTGCTCCAGAGCCTGATCGTGCTCTCGGTCGGCGCCGGTGTCGGCGCCGCAGCCGGGCTCGCCGGCCAGGTGCTCGCGACCCGCTGGGTGACGCTGACGACCGGCTTCCCGTCGATCTTCTCCCCCGCGCTCGCGCTCGCCGGCCTGACCTTCGCCGGCGTCGCCCTCGTCGCCACGCTGGTCGTCGCGATCCCGGGCTGGTTCGCCGCACGCGTCTCCCCGACCGCCAGCTTCCAAGGCGACTGAGACGCCGGCTCCAGCCGGCGGACCCCTAGCTCAGAGGAACGCGAGCGAGGGATGGCGGTCGCCGGAGCGGCGGCGTACGGTCTCCGAGAGGTCGCTCGCACTCCCCTTCCAGAGCGGCCCGACCGCGCCCCGCCGCGCGGCACGAGGCGAGGCCCGCCGCTCCACTCCCCCTTTCGAGCGGCGGCCTCGCTTCTTGCCACTATCGTTCCCGAGGATGGCCGACCAACCGCCCAAGGACATGGTGTGGATTCCGGGCGGGACCTTCCTCATGGGCTCGGACGACTTCTATCCCGAGGAGCGGCCGGCCCATCGCGTCGCCGTCGACGGCTTCTGGATGGACGAGCATCCCGTGACCGTCGCGGCCTTCCGGCGCTTCGTGAAGGCGACCGGATACCGCACCGTCGCCGAGCACGCCCCCGACCCGGCCGACTATCCGGACGCCGACCCGGCGCTGCTCGTGCCGGGATCGCTGGTGTTCCGCCAGACCGACGGGCCGGTCCCGCTCGACGACCTCCGACGTTGGTGGGCGTGGACGCCCGGCGCCGACTGGCGCCATCCCGAAGGGCCCGGCAGCACGACGCACGGCCGTGAACGGCACCCGGTGACCCACGTCGCCTATGAGGACGCCGCAGCGTATGCCGCATGGGCGGGCAAGGCGCTGCCGTCAGAGGCCGAATGGGAGCGGGCCGCGCGCGGTCTCCTCGAAGGCGCCGTCTACTGCTGGGGCGACGAGCCGCATCCGAGAGGCAAGATGATGGCCAACACCTGGCAGGGCGCGTTTCCGTGGAGAAACGACCTGACCGACGGCTACCTCGGCACCTCGCCCGTCAAGCGGTTCCCGCCCAACGGCTTCGGCCTCTACGACATGGCCGGCAACGTCTGGGAGTGGACCGCCGACCTGTTCGCCCCGCGCCATCGCGACGGCGCCGCCGGCAGCTGCTGCGTCCCGCGCAATCCGCGCGTCACCGACCACGGCGCGAGCGGCGACCGACCCGGCGCGCAGATCGCGCGCCGGGTGATCAAGGGCGGCTCGCACCTGTGCGCGCCGAGCTACTGCCTGCGGTACCGCCCGGCCGCGCGCCAAGGCGAGGCGGTCGACAGCTCCACCACCCACATCGGGTTTCGCTGCGTCATCCGCCCGGCGTGAGCCGTCACGGATCGGCGCGGCGGCCGGGTCACGGCTTCGCCTGACCGGGCACCGATCCGGTGGAGGGCGTCTTCCGCTTCGCCGCGCGCTGCTGCTTGAGCGTCCGGCCCAGGCGCGTGAGCGTCACGCGCACCGCCGGATCTCTGCTGTGGACGAGGTTGTCCAGCTCCAGCGGATCGCGAGCGAGGTTGTAGGCCTCGAACTGCTCCCGCGCCGGCCGGCGCTTGACCGTGGTGACCGCGGCCTTCCCGCCTCTGCGCTCGACGTTTCCGCGCAACAGGGTGACGACGTCCTTGCCGCCGTCCCTCCCTCTCCCGCCGCCGGATCCGGGGTCGCTCCAGTACTGCTCGGTGTCGTAGTAGCGGCTGTACTTCCACGTCTCCAGCGCCCCGCCCGGGCCCGTGCGCAGCTGCGTGACGATCGTCTCCACGTGGTTGGGCTGGACGACCGACTCGTACATGCGTCTGGAGATGCTCACCTGGTGCTCGCCCTGGCTGGGATCGTCGTCCGTCATGAAGTAGACGGGATCGTCGACCGTCGCGGCGCCGGCCTTCCCAAGGATGAACTTCGACAGGTCGCGTCCGACGAGCGGATGGACCTCGGTGTGGGTCCGCTCGAGCTTCCCGCGCAGCTTGCCCTCATTCAGCCCGGCGAGCCCGAGCAGCGTCGGCAGCACGTCGGCGTGGCTGGTCAGGACGTCCGCTCTCTGGCGGCCGGAGAACAGCCGCGGGTTGTGGACGATGAATGGGACGTGCGTCGTCTCCTCGTAGGCCTGATGCCACTTCTGGTGCATCCCGCCGTGGGCGCCGAGCATGTCGCCGTGGTCGGAGGTGAAGATCACGATCGTGTCGGCCGCCATCTGCGGGTCGGCGGCGAGCTGGTCGAGGACCTTCTGGATCTCCCTGTTCACGTTCTGCATCAGCTGGTAGTAGAACCGCTGATACTCGAGCGTGTTGGGCGACGGCTGCAGCATCTTCGGGTACGTCGCGACGTAGCTGCGCTGGCAGGTCGGCTTGCCCCTCAGGTCCTCTCTGCTCGTGGCGGCGTACATCGCCTCGTCGAACAGGTCCGACGGCACGTCGGTCCCCTCGAGCTGCCCGGTCAGGTTCCAATCCGGCAGCCGCTTGGTGAACGATCCCCAGGCCGCGATGTCGTGCGGGTTGACGAACGAGCTGACGACGAGCCACGGCGCCTGCTGGCCTCTGCGCTTGCTGAGCGCGCGCAGCAGATCGACCGTCTGGCCGGCGTACTGCGCGTCGCGTCCGCCGGCCCCTCTCGCGGACGATCCCGAGTTGAGCGGGTCGTCGCCGTGCGGCTCGGGCCCGATCCAGCCGTCGAACCCGTATCCGTCGAGCCGGTTGGCGCGCAGATAGGTCCGCTCGGCTCTGGGGTCGCGCCGGCCCCGCTGGTCGTAGCTCGGCAGCGACTGGTGGGTGCCCGGGGTCGTCAGATCGGCGTGCGAGACGTGCCACTTGCCCTTGTAGTAGGTCTCGTAGCCGCCGGCGCGGAAGTAGTCGCCGAGCGTCGGCACGGTGTCGGGATCGAGCCAGTGCATGTCGCTGTCGGCGGCGCCCTTGGCGATGCCGTCGGTCTGCGACACCCCGTGCAGCGGCGGGTACTGCCCGGTGAAGAACGACGTGCGGCTGGGAGCGCACGCCGCGGTCATGATGTAGTGGCTGTTGAATTCCAGGCCGCTGTCGCGCAGCGTCTCCTCGGCCGTCAGGTGGCGCGAGCGGAACGCTCTCGTGGCCGCGGACTCGTAGGCCGGCGGAAAGCGGTACTCGTCGGCCATGATGACGAGGAAGTTCGGCCGTCGCGGGCGCCTGCCCGGCGGGGGCGGCGGAGCCGATCGTTCCCTCGCAGCGGCCTCCCCCGCTTGTGAGATTCCCACTGCCGCGACACCGGCGCCCTGGATGAACCGGCGCCGCGAAACCGCGCGGTCGTCATGACCCGCCATCTCTCGACCTCCCTGACGAATGAGCGTGGCGACTGTATCGGAACGGCTGGCGCAACCGCGCGCCCCTCCCGACGCCTCGGGGTCGGGCCGCCGTCGCCCGCCCGGTCCTCGCCGCCGCGCGCCCCGCTACGGTGAAACGCATGAGAGTCGCCACCCACAACGGTTCATTCCACGCCGACGACGTCTTCGCGATCGCGGTCCTGCGACTGCTGCACGGCGACCGGCTCGAGGTCGTCCGCACGCGCGACCCCGAGCAGCTCGCGGCCGCCGACCTGCGCGTCGACGTCGGGCTGCGGAACGACCCGGCGACGGGCGACTTCGACCACCACCAGCGCGGCGGTGCCGGCGAGCGGCCGAACGGGATCCGCTACGCCTCCTTCGGGCTCGTGTGGAAGGCGTTCGGAGCGGAGATCTGCGGCAGCGACGAGATCGCGGAGGAGATCGACCAGCTGGTCGTCCAGGGGATCGACGCCAACGACGTCGGCCAGACGATCGTCGAGCCGCTCGTCGGCTCGGTCACGCCGCTGACGGTCTCCCACGCGATCGGGATGATGAACCCGAACTGGGACCAGGAGAACGGGGCCGCCGCGAAGGACGCCGCCTTCCTGCAGGCGGTCGGCTTCGCCGAGGGGATCCTTGGCCGCGCGATCGCCTCGGCGCAGGCGCAGGCGCGCGCCGCCGAGCTGGTCCGCGGCGCGATCGCGCGCGCCGAGGACCCGCGCCTGATCGAGCTCGACCGCGGCATGCCGTGGCACCGGGAGCTGGTCGCCAACGCGCCCGAGGCGCTGTTCGTCGTCTACCCGCGCGAGCAGGACTGGGGCCTGCAGGCGGTCCCGCGCGTGCTCGGCGACTTCGCCAACCGCAAGGACCTGCCGGAGCGGTGGGCCGGGATGACCGACGCCGATCTCGCCGCCGTCACCGGCGTCCCGGACGCCCGCTTCTGCCACGCCGGCCGCTTCATGGCCGTCGCCGGCAGCCGCGACGGCGCGCTCGCGCTCGCGCGGCAGGCGCTCGCCGACGGCGGCTGACGCGCCCGCGCCGCGGCGCGCGCGGCCGCCGCGCCGCGACTAGTCGAGATCCCCGGCCGCCGCCGCGTGCAGCGGCCGCGGGCGGCGGCTGGAGCGACGGCCAAGGTGCTTGCCGTCGCCGTTGCCGGCCTGTCTGCCGTCCTCGGGCACGCCGGCGGCCTCGAACAGCATCAGCACGACCCCGCTCGGCATCGCGCTCTTGCCGTGCTCGTCGCCGGCGTCGCGCAGCCGCGCGGCGCTCTCGCCCTCGATCTGCTCCAGCTTCGACATCAGGTTCTCGAGCTCGCCGGCGAGATCTCTCCAGCCCTGCTCGTCGAGCGTCACGGCGCGACGGCTGAGATGGGCGTCGCCGCGATCGAAGCCGCCTCTGGCGGCGGCGGTGTTGACGTAGCCGGTCACCTGCTCCAGCGACGCGCCGACCATCGCGCGCTTGACGATCGACGGCGTCTCGGCCCAGCCTTCGTCGGTCACGACCGGGCGCGCCTTCGCCCGGTAGTGGTGCTCTATCGCGCCACGGCGCGGGGTCCGCTTGACCAGCTCCAGGAACCCGAGCGCGTGCAGACGGCGCACGTGGTAGCTCATGACGCCGAGCGACACGCCGAGCAGCTCCGACAGCTCGTTGGGGCTGGCCAGCTCCCGGTCCTCGAGGATCGCGAGGATGCGGATCCGCAGCGGATGCGCGAGCGCCTTGATCAAGCGCGGGTCGGTGATGTCGCTGTACGGCTTCATCGGGTCGTCTCGAGTTCCTTCCGCAGGCGTCCTCGGAGTCGGTGGAGTCGCACTTTCACGGTGCCCTCGGGAATGCCGAGTATCCGGGCCATCTCCGGTTGACTCAGATCTCCCTCATAGCGTAGAGCAAGCAAGCGGCGGTCATCAACGGAGAGGCGCTCGACGACCTGCCCGACCTGGAGCCGCAGCAGCAGCCCCTCGCGCTCCTCCTCCGCCTCTTCGTCGGCGACGGTCGCGAGGACCGACTCGTCGTCGAGCAGCTCCCGCTCGGAGCGCGTTCTGCGTCGCGCGAGCAGTCGCAGCGCCTCGTTGCGGGCGATCTGGCGCATCCACGGCACGCGGTCCTCGCTCCGGCAGGTGGCACGCCGACGCCAGGCGCGCAGCAGCGCCTCCTGAACGGCGTCGTCGATGTCTTGTGCTGCCGGGAGGAATCGTCGGGCCTCTCGCGACGCTGCGGCCCGCATGCGCTCCCAATCCCAATCCTCGTCTCCCGGCCTCTGCACGCGGATCCCCGCGACTGCTCGGGCCACAAGGCAAATATCGAGGTTTCGTCAAAGTTGGCGAAGTATGTGAAACGGTCGTGAGCGCTCAGCGGGTCTACGTGGTCATGGAGACGACCACACCACCCGCGGCGCTGATCGCATATGAGCGGCTCGCCCCCGTCTACGACCGCTTCACCGACTCCTACGACCACGACGGCTGGGTCGGGCGGTTGGAGGCGCTCGCACGCCGCCACGGCCTCGCCGGCCGCCGCGCGCTCGACGTCGCCTGCGGCACCGGCAAGAGCTTCCTCCCGCTCGTCGCCCGCGGCTACGACGTGTGGGCGTGCGACTTGTCGCCGGCGATGGTCGACCGGGCACGACGTGTCACCGGCGACGTCTCACCTGCGCGCGTCACGGTAGCGGACATGCGCCAGCTTCCGGCGCTCGGCTCCTTCGACCTCGTCACCTGCCTCGACGACGCCGTCAACTACCTGCTCGACGACGACGGCCTGCGCGCCGCCTTCGCGAGCGTCGCGCGCCTGCTCGCGCCCGGCGGGATCTACCTCTTCGACGCGAACACGCTGGCGACGTATCGCGACGGCTTCGGCGCCCGCGCCACCTTCGAGCGCCCGCTCGCGGACGCGATCTGGCGCGGCGAGACGACCGGCCCGATCGTGCCGGGCGCGATCTGCTCGGCGTCGATCGAGATCGGCGGCCCCGCCGCCGCCGTCAGCCGTCACGTCCAGCGCCACCACCCCGAGGCGACGGTGCGCGCGCTCTTGGCGTCGGCCGGGCTCGACTGCCGGGCCGTGATGGGCCAGTCCCCCGGCGGACTCCTCCACGAGGAGCCCGACGAGGAGGCCCACACGAAGCTCGTCTACGTCGCGCGGCGACCGGTTTGACGCTTTCCCACCGCGACCACGGAGAGGAGGTGAACCCAGTCATGCAGATCATCCGTCCGATCATCCGCCCGGCGATCATCCGCCCGTAGCCGGGCGCGCTCCGGACGGGCGCCGCCGAGCCGGGCAGACGGCCGGCGGCGCCCGCCCTCCGGGCTCCGAGGAAATCCGGGAGAGCGATCCGCGCCGAACGGGTAGTGCAGGAGACGGGATGAGTGTCAGCGATACAACCACCCGCTCCGGAGACCGCTTCGTCTACGTGCTCGACCACGACGCCGGCCTGCGCAGCGTGCTCCAGGAGGCCGATCGCGCCCGCTGCCGCCAGCACGCGGTCGCCGCGATCGCCGAGGTTCCCAGCGGGCCTTGGGATCCGCAGGCCAACCCGATGCCCGAGGCCGAGCTCGGCCTGCTCGTGCTCGACGGGCTGCTGATCCGCGACGTCACGGTCGCCGAGGCCCGCTGCGGCGAGCTGATCGGCCCCGGCACGATCCTGCGCCCGTGGGACGAGAGCGGGCTCGACGCGCCGATGCGCCACGAGGTCGACTGGCAGGTGATCGAGCCGCTGCGGGTCGCCGTGCTCGACCAGCACTTCCTGCGCGTCGTCGCCCACTGGCCGCCGCTGATCACGGCGCTGGTCGCGCGCGCCAACGAGCGCGCCCAGGATCTCGCCGTGATGGTCAGCATCCACAGCCTCAAGCGCGTCGACGTGCGGCTGCTCGCCTTCTTCTGGCACCTCGCCGACCGCTACGGCAAGGTCACCTCCGACGGCGTGCTGGTGCCGCTGGCGCTCACGCATCGGCAGCTGGCCCTGCTGGTTGGCGCCCAGCGGCCGTCGGTCACCTCGGCGCTCGGCACGCTCTCCGAGCGCGAGCTGCTGCGACGCGACGACGACGGCAACTGGCTGCTGACCGGTGAGCCGCCCGAGGACCTCAGCGTGCTCGCGCCCAACGGGGTCGCGGCTTAGGTAGGAGGCCGCGTCCGACGACGCCGGGCCCGACGCCTTCCGGCGCCGGGTCTGCGTCGCCGTCTCCGGCGAGCGGCGTCGCCGCGCTCAGCCGAGATGGGAGGTGGCGGCGTGCGGCTTGTCGGCCGCGCGGCCGGTCCGCTTGGCGTCGCGCACCGTGCGCTCGTCGCGGCCCATCGCGAGCAGCTCGTCGACCAGCGCCAGCGCCGCCGCATGGGTGCGGTCGGTGTGGCGGCGGATCGAGCGCGCCGCGTACGTGCCGGCGGCGTCGAGCCCCAGCCGCCGGTCGACGACCGCGGGCGAGGCCCGTGTGACCCACCGCAGCGGCCTCGACCGCTCGCGCTTGCGCTCCTCGGCCCACTCGAGGCAGCGCTGCTCGCGTGCCCGTTCGATCTCCGCGCTGCCGCGCGAGCCGACGACCATCGAGGCGTAGCGGTAGAGGTCCTGCCTCCGCTCCTCGTCGATGCGGTCGTTGTACGCGCGCAGGAAGCCGCCGATGACCGGGCACGCCGCGGCCGGGCGGTCGCTGAACGGCTCGCCGGCGAGCATCGACGCCAGCTCCATCACACAGGCGCCTTCCGACGGCGCCGCGTGCTTGCCCTTGCTGAGGCGAATCGTCTGGTAGTTGACCTGCTGGGCCTCGCGCTGCTCCGACATTGGCAACCCCTTTCTGACGCTCAGCGCCATTTCGGGATACCCGCGAGTTCGTGCTGTCAGGCACGAGCGCGCGAAGCGGGCGGCTGGGCGTCATGATCCGGACGTCCGCTCAGCAGCGGCTGCGCGGTCGCCGCGGCCGGTCAGGCGAGGCGGTCGAGCGCGGCGTTGACGAGCGCGTCGGCCTCGGCGTTCTGCGCGCGCGGCACGGAGCGCACCGTCCAGCGCGCGAAGCCGCCCAGCGCCGCCGTCGCGGCCGCGTGCAGCGGTCTCATCGCGGCGTGCTTGACGCGGTACTCGCCGTTGACCTGCTTGGCGACCAGCTCGGAGTCGTTGACCACCTCGACCTCGTCGGCGCCGAGCGCCCGCGCTCGCTCCAGGCCGAGCAGCAGCGCGCGGTACTCGGCGACGTTGTTGGTCGCCTCGCCGATCGCCTCGGCCCGCCGCTCCAGCACCGCGCCGTCCGCTCCCGCCACGACGACGCCGATCGCGGCCGGCCCCGGATTGCCGCGCGCCCCGCCGTCGACGTGGACGACGAGCTTCACACGCTGCCGTCGATCCGGGGCAGCGGGAGACGGTCGATCGCGGCGCGCTGGCGCCGGTCGCGCAGTGCGCGCGCCTGCTCGCCGCCGTTGGAGCGGGCGCCGCGGCCGCGACGCTCGCCTCTGCGGCGATCGACGATCACGGTGACGTTCTCGTCATCGGCGTAATACGCCGTCAGCTTGTCGTAGAGCTCGTCCTCGAGCTCCACGGGCACAACGCAGTAGATCAATGGTCCTCGCCGGTCTCGACGACCTTGTCCGAGCGGATCCTAGTCGACCGGCGCGACGGCTACGCCGGCGTCAGCAGGCCGTACTCGTCCGCCGCGGCGTTCGCCTCGACGCGGTCGGCCGGCTCGAGCTCCTCGAGCTCGTAGCCCTGGCCCGCGGTGCGGACCGAGCCGCCGTCGAGGTCGACCTCGTAGCGGTACCAGCACAGCTCCCAGGAGACGACGATCGTGACGATGCTGGTCGACTCCTCGACGGCGCGCGCGACGACAACCGGTGCGCCCAGCGAGCGGGCGACGCCGGCGACGGTGCGCGGGTGCTCGCTCTGGTTGAAGCGCTCGATCGCGGTCGCGGTGCGCTGCTCGATGCTGGTCGGCACCGCCTTGACCTGGCGCAGCTCGCGCTGCGGCTCAATCCGCTCGACGCGCTCGACCCGCTCGACGCGCGAGGAGCCCGCGCGCGCCTGCTGCTCGTGGACGTGGTCGTCGTGGCCGTTGGAGGGAGCGGCGGCGTCGTCGTTGCGCGGCCGGCGCAGGCGGCTCAGCAGCGAGCGGCGGCGCTCGCCGGGCGCCGAGCGCGTGCCGCGCTCGAGCACCGCGTCCTCGCGGACCCAGCCCTCGTGCAGCGCACGCGGCTGGCACAGCTCGCAGACCTCGCGACGGGTGCCGCCGGCGATGTACGTCTCCGCACGCTCGCCGCGCAGCAGGGTCCGGCCGCACACGTCGCACGAGACATGCGCCTGCGTCGTCCGGATGTCCTTCGTCGTCATGAGGCCGCCGAGGGTAGCAACCCCCGACAGCCGTCAGGAACCAGGAGCGGTGCTATCCGTGGACCGCGGCGGCCTCCTCGCGCGCCTGCTCGACCACTCTCCCGGCCAGGTGGGGCGGCAGCTCCTCGTAGCGCAGGAACTCCATCGAGAACTCGCCCTGACCGCCGGTGATCGCACGCAGATCTGGCGCGTAGGAGAGCATCTCCGCCATCGGCACCTCGGCGCGGACCTCGGTCATCCCGCCGGCCGGCTCCATCCCCAGCGGTCGCCCGCGGCGGCTGTTGAGGTCGCCGATCACGTCGCCGACGGAGTCCTCCGGGACGGTCACGGTCACCTGCATCACCGGCTCGAGCAGGACCGGACGCGCCTGTTCCAGCGCCTCTCTCATCGCAAGCGAGCCCGCGACCTTGAACGCCATCTCGGAGGAGTCGACCGAGTGGTACGCGCCGTCGACCAGCCGCACCCGCACGTCCTTGACCGGATAGCCGGCGACGGCACCGTGCTCCATCGCCTCGACGACCCCTCTCTCGACCGCCGGGATGAAGCCGCCGGGGATCGCGCCGCCTCTGATCTGGTTGACGAACTCGAACCCCTCGCCGGGCGCGAGCGGCTCGACCTCGATCCGGCAGTCGCCGAACTGGCCGCGACCGCCGCTTTGCTTCTTGTGGCGGCCATGGGCCTTCGCGCCGGCGCGGATCGTCTCGCGGTAGGGGACGCGCGGCGGCTTCAACGTGACCTCGGCGCCGAACCGCTCGCGCAGCCGCGCGATCACGACCTCGACATGGATCTGCGACAACCCCGCGACGATCTGCTCCCCGGTCTGCTCGTCGCGGTGGAGGTCGATCGTCGGGTCCTCCTCCTGCAGCCGTCTCAGCGCCGTGAACACCTTCTCCTCGTCGCCCTTCGTCTTCGGCTCGATCGAGAACGCCATCACCGGCGCCGGCAGCGGGATCGCCGGCATCGAGATCGGCTCGTCGCGGGCCGCCAGCCAGTCCCCCGCGCGCGTCTCCTTCAGCTTCGCGACGGCGCCGACGTCGCCGGGGCCGAACGCGTCGGCGTGGACCGTCTCGCGCCCGTTGAACGTCAGCAGCTGGCCGATCCGCTCCTTCGCGTGGGCGCGCGTGTTGAGCACGTGGCTGTCGTGTTCGATCACGCCCTGGTAGACGCGGAAGAGGTTGATGCGGCCGGCGAACGGGTCGGCGCGCGTCTTGAAGACGTAGGCGTAGAGGTCGGCCTCCTCGTCGGGCTCCAGCGTCATGCCCGCGACCTCGAGGCCGCCGTGCTTGACCGGCGACGGCAGGTCCTCGACGATCGCGTCGAGCAGGCGATTGGTCGCCAGGTTGCGGGTCGCGACGCCGCAGGTGACGGGGAACAGCGCGCCGTGGTTGGTGCCCTCCTTGAGCGCGTCGACGATCTCCTGGTGGGAGATCTCGTCGCCCTCGAGGTAGCGCTCCATCAGCGCGTCTGAGTTCTCGGAGACCTCGTCCATCAATCTCTCGCGGTAGGCCTGCGCCTCGTCGGCGAGCTCGGCGGGGATCGGGATCTCGCGGCAGTTGTCGCGGCCGTCGCCGTCGTAGGCGTACGCCTTCATGTCGACCAGGTCGATCACGCCGCTGACCTCGTGCTCGCGGCCGATCGGGATCTCGGTCGCGACGACGTGCGGCCCGAAGGCGGCCTTGAGCGCGTCGAGCGTGCGGGCGAAGTCGGCCCGCTCGCGGTCGAGCATGTTGACGAACAGCAGCCGCGCGAGGTCGAGCTCGGCGGCCCGCTGCCACAGCCGCGTCGTCGAGACCTCGACGCCCATCACGGCGTTGACGACGAAGATCGCCGACTCGCAGACGCGCAGGGAGCCGAGCGCGTCCGCCACGAAGCTCGGCTCGCCGGGGGTGTCGATCAGGTTGACCTTGCGGTCCTGCCACTCGAAGCTGGCGAGCGCGGCCGAGATCGACATCTGCCGCGCCTTCTCGTCCGGGTCGGCGTCGGAGAACGTCGTCCCCTCGGTGACCTGGCCGAGCCGGTTGACGGCGCCGGCGGTGAAGAGCAGAGCCTCGTGCAGCGAGGTCTTCCCGCTGCCGCGGTGTCCGACGAGGGCGACGTTCCGGATCCTGCCGGCGGACTTGTGCATGCCCGATCTCCTCTGCTCGTGGAGATCGGACCCTACCTGCGGCCTCCAGCCCCCGCCAGGGGGCTGGTTCGCACGGTGTCACGGCATGTTTCAGACGCGCCGGCGGCGCGCCGGGGCGGCCTACAGGCCGGCCTGGGCGTCCTCGCTCTGGAGCCTCGAGCGCAGCCGCAGCACGGCCTTCGTGTGCAGCTGCGAGATCCGCGACTCCGTCACCCCGAGCACCTCGCCGATCTCGCGCAGCGTCAGGTTCTCGTAGTAGTAGAGGGCGATCACGAGCTTCTCGCGCTCGGGCAGGCGGGCGATCGCGTCGGCGACGCGATCCTTCAGCTCGCTGGCGTCGACGATCTTCTCCGGATCCGGGGCGTCCGGGTCCTGGAGCGTGTCGAGCAGCGATATCTGGTCGCCGCTGGCATCCGAGACGGTCCACAGCTCGTCGAGCGCGGCGATCGTCGAGTTCGAGATCTGGATCAGCGCGTCCTGGAACTCGTCCATCGACATGTCGAGCTCGTGCGCCATCTCCTCGTCGGTCGGCGCGCGCTGGAGTCTGTGCTCCAGCTTCGCGTTCGCCCGCTCGATCTCCCGCGCCCGCGCCCGCACCGAGCGGGGCACCCAGTCGAGCGAGCGCAGCTCGTCGATGATCGCCCCGCGGATGCGCGGGATCGCGTACGTCTCGAACTTGATCTCGCGCCCCAGGTCGAAGCGCTCGATCGCGGAGATCAGGCCGATCAGGCCGTATGAGATGAGATCGGCCTCTTCGACGTGCGCCGGCAGTCCCGAGGCCATCCGCCCCGCGACGTACTTCACCAGCGGTGAATAGGCCACGACCAGTCGCTCGCGCGCACGTCCATCACCGCTCGCCTTGTAGCGGCGCCAGAGATCCTTGAGCTCGATCGCTTTGACGTTCGTTTCCAGCGCCGCCCCCTCGCTATGCCCGAGGATGGCTCTTGGCGTATGCCGACCTCAGCCTCGCGGACTCTACCCGAGTGTAGACCTGCGTCGTAGAGATGCTTGCATGGCCGAGCAATTCTTGGATGGACCGGAGATCCGCTCCATTTTCCAGCAAATGCGTCGCGAAGGAGTGTCGCAGAGCATGCGGGGAGACCGCGCCGACGGTCGAGACGCTCGCGGCCTGACGTGCCCAGACGCGCAGCCGTCGGCGCACGTCGGAGGTCGACAGCCGCCGCCCGGACTTCGACAGGAACAGCGCGCGGTCGCTGTCGACGGTCGCCAGCGCCCCTCGCGCCTTCTCCAGGTAGCGCGCGATCGCCGCCATCGCCGGCTCCCCGGTCGGCACGATCCGCGTCTTGGAGCCCTTGCCCTCCACGCGCACCAGCTCGCCGTCGAAGTCGACCGACTCGACGTCGAGCGTCACCAGCTCCTCGGCGCGCAGCCCGGAGGCGTAGGCCAGCTCGAACAGCGCCCGGTCGCGCAGCGACAGCGCCGTGTCGGCCGGGATGCGGTCGAGCAGCGCGGCGACCTCGGCCGGCTTGAGCACCTGCGGGAGCTTCTGCGCCTTGCGCGGCGCCGACAGCAGGTCGGCGGGGTTCTGCTGCAGCTCGCCGTGCTCGACGAGCGTGCGGAACAGCGACCGCAGCGACGCGAGCTTGCGCGCGACCGTCGTCGGCGCCTGTCTGGCCTCGGTCAGGCCGGCGGCATAGCGGCGCAGCGCGCGCGGCGTGACGCCGGCGGGCTCCAGCCCGTGGCGGTCGGCCCAGCGCACGAACTGGAGCGAGTCGACGGCGTAGGCGTGGCGCGTCTTCTCCGCCGCGCCGCGACGGCGCAGGTCCTGCTCCAGCAGCCCGAGCGCCCTGCGCCAGGGATCGCTCACCGGCGCGCTAGGCTGCGGAGCCATGGCGTTGTTCTTCATCGACACCGGCACCGGTCAGGTCGCCACTCGCAGACAGCTGGTCGAAGCCGGCCTCGCGACCGAGGCCGACGGGCCGGAGCGGCCGTGGTTCCGCATCCAGGGGACCGACGACGCGACGACCCTCTGGTATGCGGTGATGCGGAAGCGAACGCGGGGAATCTTCATCGGCGCTCTCGCTATTCGCCACAGCGACCATCATGCCTCTTTGCTGAATGAAGGTTGGGAGGAAGTCGTGGTCGAGGAGCTGCGCGAGGGGCCGTCCAGCGGCAGCGCTCAGGCGATGTAGATCGGCGCCCCGACCGGCGTCCTGTCGTACAGCTCGATCACGTCCGGGATGGCCATGCGCACGCAGCCGTGCGACGCCGCGGTGCCGAGCGAGTAGACGGCGTCGGTGCCGTGTATACCGGCGCCGTCGTATATCCCCATCCAGCGTGACTTGATCGGGTTCGACGGCCCGGGCGGGATCACCTGGCCGGCGAGGTCGCCGGCCCAGGCGCTGTTCGGCACGCTCCACGCCGGGTCGACGGCCTTGTTCTGGATCTCGTAGAGACCGGCCGGCGTGTCGAGCCCCACCTGGCCGATGGCGATCGAGTAGCTCTTCTCCAGTCTGAGGTTCTTCCACAGATGGAGCCTGAAGGCGGCGCGGTCGACGGTGATCACGGTCGGATACCGCTTCGCCAGCTGCGCGGTCGTGACCTTCGGCGCGACCCGTCTGACGCGGGCCGGGACGGTGCGGTCGCCGTCGACCGAGCGCAGCGCCCGGCCGACCGCGCGGCGCAGGCGCCGTCTCTGCAGCGTGATCCCGTCGTGGCCCTCGACCGCCCCCAGCGAGCTGCCGGCGAAGGCGACCGTCGCGTCCTTCGGCGACCGGTCGAGCCTCGCCGCGACGCGCGCGACGAAGCGGTCGACGGCGCGCCGGTCGAACGCGACCTCCGGCTGCACGTCGGCGTCGACCGTGCCGCCGGTCAGTCCGCGGCCCAGGCGCGTGAAGATCGTCCCCTCGCGGCTGCGCGCGAGCGCCTCCTCGACCATCGCGTCGTAGTCGACCTCGACGCCGGCTCTCCGCGGCGACAGCGGGAAGCGCCGGCGCTCGAAGGTGACGACGACCCGCTCGCGCAGCGGCGCTCTCAGCTCGGCGGCGAGCTTGGCGCGCGCCTCCTCCGCCTTCAGGCCGCCCAGCTCGACGCCGCCGACCTCGACGCCGTCGGCGATCGTGTCGCGCTGGCTGCGGTCGACGGCGTAGGCGCCGACCGCCCCGACCAGCAGGACGGCGGCCAGAATCCCCGCGACGATGGCTCGACGTGTGCGCACCCCGGTCTCTCCCGGCGAGCGATTCTACGGGTGCGCCAGGCGGAATCGCCGCGATGCACAGGTTCTCGTAGCGAAGCTGACGGCGAACCGCGCGACAGGCGCGTCGGCGTCGGCGTCGGTGTCAGCGCTCAGCCGCGCGGCGCGGCGGAGCCGTCTATGACCGGCGCGAGCAGCTTGCCCAGCTCCGCCCAGTCGGCGGCGGCGATCACGCCCTCCTCCTCGACCAGCTCGCGGTTCCACGGGTGGAGGATCGTCGCGGGCACGATGCCGGCCTCCTGCGCGCGGAGGATGTTGTCGGGGCTGTCGTCGATCAGCACGTCGATCGCGATCTCCGTGCAGCGGGAGATCTTGTCGAAGGAGCAGTAGAGCTCGTCGTAGGGCAGCCCGACCCGCTCGAGCCACTGCGCGGTCGGCTCGTGCGCCTCCTGCGCGCGGTGGCTGGTGATGTGGATGAAGTGGCCGGCCTCCTTCCACGCCGCGACCGTCTCGACGGCGCCCGCGTACGGGACGGCGTCGAGCACGTGCTCGGCGGCGTGGCTCTCGGCGGTGAGCGCGGCGACCTGCTCGGGACGCAGCCGGTCGATCTCGTAGGTGATCTGGTGCTCGTAGTCGAGCGTGACGCCGAAGCGCTTGCGCGCGAGCCGCGAGAACAGCTGCCAGTAGTCGTGGAGGGTGGAGTCGATGTCGATGGCGATGCGCATTGGTCGAGGTAGGGTAGACGGGCGATGAGGCGGGCGACGGCAGCCGCGGCGGGGCCGCGCGGGGAACGTGTGCGGGGCGTCGATCCGCCCGCGTGGATGGCCGTCGACTGGCGCGAGCACGCCCGCTGGCTCCGCGTCGACGATCGCTGGGTCAACGTCGTCGAGCTCGGCGCGGGGCCGCCGATCCTGTTCGTGCACGGGCTCTCCGGCTGCTGGCAGAACTGGCTCGGCCAGCTGCCCGTCCTCGCCGACCGCCATCGCGTGATCGCGGTCGACCTGCCGGGCTTTGGCGGCTCCGAGCTGCCGGCGCGCGAGATCACGATCGCCGGCTACGCTGCCTTTCTCGACCGCCTCTGCGACCTGCTCGGGGTCGACGAGCCGCTGACGGTCGTCGGCAACTCGATGGGCGGCTTCGTCGCCGCCGAGCTCGCGATCGCCGTTCCCGAACGGGTCGAGCGGCTCGTGCTCGTCTCGGCGGCCGGGATCTCCTCGGACCGCCTCAGACACCAGCCGGCGATGACGGTCGCGCGCGCGGTCGGGATCGTGACGGCGTGGGCGGCGTCGCGGCACGAAGCGCTCGCGCGCCGCCCGGGGCTGCGCCGCGTCGCGCTCAGCCTCGTCGCGCGCCACCCCGAGCGGCTGTCGGCGCCGCTCGCCTTCGAGCTGATGCGGGGGTCGGGCAAGGCCGGCTTCCTGCCGGGGCTGGCCGCGGTGATCGGCTACCCGCTGCGCGATCGCCTGGAGCGGATCGCCTGCCCGACGCTGATCGTCTGGGGCGAGGACGACCGCGTGGTCCCCGTCAGGGACGCGGGCCGCTTCGAGCGGCTGATCCCGAACGCCCGCGCCGTGGTCCTCCCCGACACCGGCCACGTCGCGATGATCGAGCGGCCCACGATCTTCAACGGCCTGCTGGAGAGCTTCCTGGCCGAGTGAGCGCAGGCGCGCGCGTTGGCGCTGGCCCCGGGCATGGCCGCGCCGCGGCTCTTCTCTCCGACCGCTTGACACGGCTCGGCACACGGGGCCGCCGGCGGCGCCGCGGCTCCTCGCCCGACCGCTTCTCGGCGGCCGGCCTGCGCCGCTCAGTGCGTGACGGCGCCCTTCGAGGCGCTGCCGACGAGCTTCGCGTACTTGCGGATCGCGACCTCGATCTCGCCGTCGCGGCGCGGCGGCGGCGCGTAGTCGCGCAGGCGCGCCGCGAGCTCGTCGTCGGCGAGGTCGACGTCGATCCGACGGGCGTCGACGTCGATCGTGATCGTGTCGCCGCTGCGCAGCGCCGCGATCGGCCCGCCGTGGACCGCCTCCGGCGCGACGTGCCCGGCCATGAATCCGTGGCTGGCGCCGGAGAAGCGGCCGTCGGTGATGAGCGCGACGCTCTCGCCGAGCCCCGCGCCGATGATCGCGGCGGTGACGGCGAGCATCTCGCGCATGCCGGGGCCGCCGGCCGGCCCCTCGTTGCGGATCACCACGATGTCGTCGGCGACGACCTCGCCGGCGAGCACCGCCCGCATCGCCGCCTCCTCGCCGTCGAAGACCTTCGCCGGCCCGACGTGGCGGCGGCGCTCGTGGCCGGCGAGCTTGATCACGCAGCCGTCGGGCGCCACGTTGCCTCTCATGATCGCGAAGCCGCCGGTCGGCTTCAGCGGCTGCTCCAGCGGCCGCACGACGCGTTGGCCGGGCGTCTCGCTCGCGGCGTCGGCGATCTCGCCGGCGGTCTGGCCGGTGACGGTGATCGCCGACTGGTCGAGGCGGCCGTGCTCCCGCAGCCGCTTGAAGACGAGCGGCACGCCGCCGGCGGCGTACAGGTCGACGGCGTTGTACCTGCCGCCGGGCTGGAGGTCGCACAGCAGCGGCGTCGCCTCGCTGATGCGGTCGAACTCGTCGATCTCCAGCGGGACGCCCATCTCGTCGGCGACCGCGAGCAGGTGGAGGATCGCGTTGGTCGAGCCGCCGCTCATCGCGACGGCGGCGATCGCGTTCTCCAGCGCCGGCTTCGTGATCACGTCACGCGGCCGCAGCCCGCGCCGCAGCACGTCCATCACCAGCCGCCCGCAGTCGCGCGCGACCTCCCGCTTCCTGCCGTCTTCGGCCGGCACCATCGACGAGCCGGCCGGCGAGATGCCGAGCACCTCGAAGGCCATCGCCATCGTGTTGGCGGTGAACTGGCCGGCGCAGGCGCCGGCGCCCGGCGAGGCCGCCTCCTCCAGCTCGCGCAGCTCGGCGTCCGTGATCCGTCCGACGGCGTGGGCGCCGACCGCCTCGAAGACGTCGAGGATCGTCACGTCGCGCTCTCTCCAGCGGCCGGGCCGGATCGACCCGCCGTAGAGCATCAGCGACGGGAGGTCGAGCCGCGCCAGCGCCATCACCGTGCCGGGGATCGTCTTGTCGCAGCCGCTGATGACGACGAGCGCGTCGAAGTGGTGTGCGCTCGCGACCAGCTCGATCGAGTCGGCGATCAGCTCGCGCGAGACGAGCGAGGCGCGCATGCCGGAGGTCCCCATCGTGATCCCGTCGGAGATCGCGATCGTGTTCAGCTCCATCGGCGTGCCCCCGGCGGCGCGGATCCCCTCCTTGACCGCGGCGGCGAGCACGCGGTTGTTGAAGTTGCACGGCATCGTCTCGATCCACGAGTGCGCGACGCCGACGATCGGCTTGGCGAGGTCGTCGGCGCCGTAGCCGATGCCGTGGAGGTAGGCGCGCGCGGCGGCGCGCTCCGGACCGTCGGTCAGCGCACGGCTGCGGTGCTTCAGGTCGACCGCGCCGTCGCTCACGAACGGACTCTGCTGTCCCCGGCGGCAGCGCCCGCGCGGGCGCGCTCGCGCTCCCATTGGCGCAGGCGCCAGAGGTCGCGCTTGACCTGGCGCGGGTCGATCTGCCGGCCGGGCAGGTGCATGTTGGCCGAGTCGAGCAGACGCTGCTCGTCACCGGTCAGCGCCATCCACTTCGCGAGCACGTCGTCGGAGTCGGGCAGGCGGGCGCTGCCGTACGGGCGCGTCTCGTCCGGGAACTCGACGCAGTGCTCGCTGAGCAGGCGGCCGGTCTGCGGCACGAACGCGAGGATCGGCTTGTGGGGGTAGATCAGGTAGGCATACGGCGCCTCCCCCGCTCCTCCGCCGACACCGCGCCGACGCAGCTCCCAGCGGCGGCCGCGGCTCCGCGCCGCCGGCTCGACGATCCCCTCCAACTCGTCCCACAGCGGATCGTGCTCGGCGGCGCCGGGCTCGTCGCAGGCGCTGTCGCCGTCCGCGCCCGCCCCGGTCTCACCGACCGCGCCCGCCGCCGCCGCGCCGGACGCACCGGCCGCGGGACGGCCGGCCTCGATGCTCCAGACGCGGATGAACCCGAGGTCGCGGTACATCTCCCACTCCTCGTCGTTGACGCACGACTTCAGCAGCAGGCGCGCCCGCGCCTCGGCCCGGCGGTCGCGCCCGGGGTCGAACTCGGCGGTGACGGGGAGGCGTCGCCGACGGGCGCGGAAGCGGCCGACCGCCTCGTCGATGCGCGGCAGCAGCATCTCGCCGAGCAGCGCGGCGATCACGATCCCGGTGGCGGCGAGCGCGAGGACCATCGGCCGGCCCCCTACTGCCCGCCCGCGGCGCGTGGGAAGAAGATGACGCGCTCGGCGTCGCGCGGGACCTCCTCGAAGCTGCGCGCCATCTGCGCCTCGCGGCGGCCGGAGCGATCGTCGACGACCGGCACGGCCGCCCACATCCCGCTGTCGAGCTGCCGCCTGAACTCGGCGATCAGCAGCTCTTCCTCCGCGCGCACGTCCACGTCCCCCTCGGCGATCAGCACCTCGCCGTGACCTGGTCTCATGCGAAGGAACCTCATGGCCGGATTATGCCACGGGGTTATGTCCCGCCAACCCCGCCGGGCGGTCGCCCCGCCTGCCGCACCCTGGGTACTCGTCTACCGCTCCCGGGCCGATCGTCTACCGCTCCCGGGCCGATCGCCTACGGCGCCGCTGGCCGCTCGCCTACCGCGCTGCTGGCCGATCGCCTACCGCGCCGCCGGCCGATCGCCTACCGCGCTGCTGGCCGCTCGGCCGCGCCTGCGCGGATGCCGAGCGCGTCGACCGGACCGGCCCCCTGGCCGATCTCGCGCAGCCCGTCCCGCACGGCACGGGCGGCCACCTCCTTCGCGGCGCGCGCGGCGTCGGCCGGATCGAGACCGAGCGCGAGATGGGCCGCGAGCGCCGACGAATGGGTGCAGCCGGAACCGTGCGCGGCGCCGTCGGGAAAGCGCTCCCCGGGGATCTCGGTCGTCGTCTCGCCGTCGAAGAGGACGTCGGTCGCCTGCTCGCGATGGCCGCCGGTGACGAGCACGTAGCGCGGGCCGAGCCGGTGGATCGCCCGCGCAAGCTCGGGCGCGTCGTCGTCGCTGCCGACGATCGTGCGCGCTTCCGGCACGTTCGGCGTCGTGACGGTCACACGGGGGAGCAGCAGCTCGACCAGCGCGGTCCGCGCGTCCGGGGCCAGCAGCGGCGCGCCGGACTCGGAGACCATCACGGGGTCGAGCACGACCGGCGTCCCGTCGTCGAGCTCGTCGAGCGCCGTCGCGACCGCCTCGATCGTCGCGACCGTGCCGAGCATCCCGATCTTCACCGCGTCGACGCCGATGTCGCGCGCGACCGCCCGCACCTGCGCGACGATCATCTCGGGCTCGATCGCCAGGACCGCGTCGACCCCGACGGTGTTCTGCGCCGTCAGCGCCGTGATGGCGGTCATGCCGTGGACGCCGCACGCAGCGAACGCCTTCAGGTCGGCCTGGATCCCTGCCCCGCCGCCGGAGTCCGAGCCGGCGATCGAGAGGACGGCCGGAATCGCTCTTTCAGTCACGGCCCTGAGCTTACGACAGACGTGCATAGCGCCCTCCCGCGGTCCGGCGGATCCGCCCGCGCAGCTCCAACTGGGAGAGCCCCGCGAGGACGGCGTCGAGCCCGCTGCCGCCCGCCACCAGCGCCCCGACCGTGTCCTGCCCGGCTCCGACCCGCTGCAGCAGCTCCCACAGGTCCGCCGGCAGGTCCTCGTGCCCGCTCTCCCGCCGCGCCGCCTCCGCCGCCTCCGCTCCCAGCAGCGCCTCCAGCACGTCCTCCGGTCCGCGCACCAGCCGTGCGCCGTCGGCGATCAGCGCGTTCGTGCCGGCCGCAAGCGGCGACGTCACCAGCCCGGGCACGGCCGCCACCTCGCGACCGAGGTCGAGCGCGAGCGCGGCCGTGATCAGCGAACCCGACCGCTCACCCGCCTCGACGACGACGGTCAGCCTCCCGAGCGCGGCGATGACGCGGTTGCGGGCCGGGAAGCCCCAGCGGTGGGCGCGTGCTCCCGGCGGCAGCTCCGAGACGACGGCGCCGCGTGCCGCGAGGTCGGCGTGCAGCTGTCGCTTGCTCGGCGGATACGGCCGTTCCGGGCCGCCGGCGAGCACCGCCAGCGTCGGACCGCCCGCATCGAGCGCTCCGGCGTGCGCCGCGGAGTCGACGCCGAGCGCCATCCCGCTGACGACCGAGATGCCCGCTGTCGCGATGCCGCGCGCCAGCCGGCGCGCCTGCGCCAGGCCGTACGGGGTGGCGCGCCGCGCCCCGACGACCGCGACGCATTCCCCGGCGACCATCCGCTCGAAGCGGGCCACGTCGCCGTAGACGTGCAGGACCGCCGGAGCGTCCGGGAGCTCGCGCAGCCGCTGCGGATAGCGGCCGTCGCACGAGCAGACCGGGATGACGGAGGTCGCCCGGCAGAAGCGAAGCGCGGCATCGGCGTCGAAGCGCTCGTACTCGTTCTCGACCCGCTCCCGCTGCGTCCCCGCCAGCGCCGCGACCAGCTCGTCGTCGGGCAGCGCCAGCACGGCCGGCAGCGGACGGCGCGCCAGCCACGCCCGCTCGATGTGGCCCCCCAGCCGGGCGATCAACCAGGCCCGACGCAGGCAGCCGCGGCAGGCGCCCGGTCCCGCTTCGCTCTCGTCCAGCACGTTCACGCCGCGATCTCCCCTTCCAGCTCGTCCTGGGTCCTGAACGAGATCGCCGCCATCACGTCGGCCACCTCGACGCGGTCGCGATCGTCGAGGTCGGCGATCGTCCGCGCGACGCGCAGGACCCGGTCGTGTCCGCGTGCGCTGAACGATTTCGCGTCGTATGCGTCGCCGAGCGCCCGGCGGGCCTCATCGGTCGGCAACACATGGGAGCGCACCAGCCGCGCGTCCAGCTGGCCGTTGCACCGCGCATCGGTCCCCGCCAGGCGGTGCTGCTGGCGCTCCCGTGCCGCCAGCACGCGCTCCCGCATCTCCGCCGTCGAGGTGCGCGCGGGGGCGCGCAGCTCCGCCGCGCTCGGCCGCGACACCGTCGTGCGGACGTCGAGCCGATCGAGCAGCGGACCGCTGAGGCGGCGGCGATGGCGCGCCAGCTCGCTCTCGCCGCAGGAGCAGTGCCGGTCGCTGCCGGCGAAGCCGCACGGGCAGGGATTCGTCGCCGCGACGAGCGTGAAGCGCGTCGGGAACAGGAGGGCGCGCTGGCCACGGACGACGGCGACCCTTCCATCCTCGATCGGCTGCCGGAGCGCTTCGAGGCTCGGACGCGAGAACTCCGACAGCTCGTCGAGGAACAGCACGCCGTTGTGCGCGAGGCTCGCCTCGCCCGGCATCGGCACCTGACCGCCGCCGACCAGCCCGGAGGCGGAGATCGTGTGGTGGGGCGCCCGGAACGGTCGCGACGCGACGAGACCGCCGCGGCGATGGATGCCCGCGACGCTGTGGATCCGCGTCACTTCGAACGCCTCGTCGCGGGAGAGCGGCGGGAGCAGCGCCGGCAGCCGCCGCGCGAGCATCGTCTTGCCCGAGCCGGGCGGCCCCTCCATCAGCAGGTTGTGCCCGCCGGCGGCCGCGACCTCGAGTGCGCGCAGCGGGAAGGCGTGCCCGCGGACGTCGGCGAGATCGGGGAGCGTCTCCGCGGCGACCTCGGGACCGGCGTCCGGGACGGGCGGCCGCGGCGGGTCCTCCCCGTCGAGCAGGCGGGCGGCGCCGCGCAGGCTGTCGACCGCCGCGACGGTGATGTCGTCGACGAGCGCCGCCTCGCCCGCACGCTCGCTCGCGACGATCAGGCCGGTGAGGCCGTGACGCCGCGCGCCCTCGGCTGCCGCGAGCAGCCCGCGGCACGGCCGCAGCTCGCCGCCGAGCGAGAGCTCGCCGAAGATCGCCCAGCGCTCGAGCGCCTCGGCTCTGCACTGTCCGCTGGCGGCGAGCAGGCCGATCGCGAGCGCGGCGTCGAAGCCGGGACCGAGCTTCGGGAGGCTCGCCGGCGCGAGATTGGCGGTGATGCGTCGCGCGGGGAACTCGAAGCCCGAGTTGAGGATCGCCGCGCGAACCCGCTCCCGTGCCTCGCGCACCGCCTTGCCGGCCATGCCGACGACGTGGAACGCCGGGAGGCCCGGGCGGATGTCGACCTCGACCCACACGGGCCACGGGTCGATGCCGTCGATGGCGAAGGTGGCGACTCGACTGAGCATGAGCGATCACGGTACGGGCCTCCGAGTTGCGTGTGGCGCGCGGTTCGCAACGATTCTCAGGCGTCGTCTCTCGGCGCAGAAATCCCTGCATATCTGCGCAATCTCGGGGTGCGCCGCCGCGGTCGCCGCGGCTAGCGTCCCGGCCATGTCTGATGACCCGCGCCACCAACTTGGACGGCTCGGCGAGCAGCTCGCCGCCGCGCATCTCGAACGCCGTGGCCTCGCACTGCTCGCTCGCAACTACCGGACCCGCTGGGGCGAGCTGGACATCGTCGCGGGCGACGAGCGGCGGCTCGTCTTCTGCGAGGTCAAGACCCGTCGCGTCGGCTCGTCGCAACCGCTGGAGGGTCTGCGGGAGAGCCAGCAGCGGCGCATCCGCAAGATGGCGCTCGCATGGCTCGCGGACCAGCCGAACCGGGGCTTCGCGCCCGAGCTGCGGTTCGACGCGATCGGCGTGACCTTCGACCCGACCGGCCGGCTGGTCGAGCTGGAGCACCTCGAGGGTGCCTTCTGAGTCAGAGCGTCAGCTGCTGGTAGGCCGCCGACTGGAACGACATCCGATGCAACGGCGTCACTCCCAGCCGTTCGATCGCCTCGCGATGCTCCCTCGTCGCGTAACCGACATGCGAAGCGAAGTCCCAGCCGGGATGGAGTGCGTCGGCGCGCATCATGTAGCGGTCGCGCGTGACCTTCGCGACCACCGAAGCCGCCGCGATCGCGGCGCTGCGGCCGTCGCCGCCGATGACCGCCTGCTGCGCGCAGCCGAGATCCCTGACGGGGAAGCCGTCGCTCAGGCAGATGCAGTCCTCCCGGGCGACGCGGGCGAGCGCGTCTCGCAGCGCGGCGAGGTTGGTGACGTGAAGCCCGCGGCGATCGATGCCGGGCGCGCAGCGCGAGACGACCGCGACGCGGGTCGCGACGCGGAAGATCACCGGATACAGCTCCTCGCGGCCCCTGGCGGTCTGCTGCTTGGAGTCGTTGAGGGCGCTGAGCGCGCGGAGGTCGGCGCGGCTCAGCCGTTCGTAGTCGAACAGCACCGCGGCCGCGACGAGCGGTCCCGCGAGACAGCCGCGCCCCGCCTCGTCGGCGCCGGCGACGAAGCGGGCGCCAAGCGCGCGGTCGAACGCGAACAGCCTCCGGCCCGGAGGGCGCTTGCGTCTTCTTCTCGTCGAACCGGCCGTTGCGCTCATGGTCGCGTCGCGCGTTCGCGTGACCGCCTCATCATCGCGCACGGCACGGCCGGACGCCTCGTCTCACAAGGTGCCGATGCGCTTCGGCGGCCAGTAGCTGGCGAAGGCTCCGCCGATCACCCAGTCGCGATCGATCGGCCCCCAGAAGCGGCTGTCGTCGGAGGCGCCGCGGTTGTCGCCCATCATGAAGTAGTGGTCTCTCGGCACCGTGATCTCGCCGAGATTGCACTCCGACCCCTCGCCGCAGGCGTTGATGAACGGCTCACTCTGCAGCTCGCCGTTGCGGATGACATGGCCGTCGCGTATCTCGATCCGGTCGCCGGGGCCGCCGACCACCCGCTTGATGAAGTTCTGGTCGGAGCGCTGCTGCGTCGGGCGGGTGCAGGGGATGCGGCTCCTCGGCCCGTCGTAGAACGGCCCCTGGCCGGGGACGCCGCATTTGTTCGCGTCGCTGTCTGCACCGGCCGGCGGGTGGAAGACGAGTATGTCCCCCACCTTCGGGTCGGAGAAGTTGTTGCCGATCCGGTTGACGAGCACGCGCTCGCCGATTACGAGCGTCGGCTCCATCGAGCCGCTCGGGATCTTGTACGGCTTGACGATGAACGCCTGGATCCCGAGCGCGAGACCAAGGGCGATGGCCACGATGAAGACCAGCTCCAGCAGAGAGCCGGAGGCGGACTTCGGCTTGACCCTCACCCTTGCGGCTCGATGTCTGCGCTACTTGGCGTCGTCGGCCTTCGGCTCTTCAGAGCCGGCAGCCGCGTCGCCCGCAGGCTCGGACGACGCCTCGGCCTCGGGAGCGGCCGCCGCGTCGGCGGTCTCCTCGGCCGGAGCCTCAGCGACCGGCTCATCGGCGGGCGCGCCGTCCTGCACGGCGGCCTCCGCCTGGTCCGGCGCGGCCTCCTCTTCGAGGCCGGTGTGCAGCAGCTCGCGCTCGATCGCCTCCTCGGGCCCGATCGAGCGGCGCTCGCGGACGCGAGCCCGCTTGCCGATGCGGCCGCGGAGGTAGTAGAGCTTCGCGCGACGGACGTCACCGCGGGCGGCGACCTCGATCTTCTCGATCTTGGGCGAGTGCACGGGGAACGTGCGCTCGACGCCGACGCCGAACGACTGCTTGCGGACGGTGAACGTCTCGCGGACGCCATGGCCCTGGCGCTTGATGACTATGCCCTCGAAGACCTGCGTACGACGCCGGGTGCCCTCGATGACCTGGAAGTGGACGCGCACACGGTCGCCCGCGTCGAACTGCGGCGCTCGGCGGAGCTGCTCGCGCTCAAGTTTTTCGATAACAGTGCTCATGGCAAGAGAAAAGCGCGGGGCCATCGGGGCCACGCGGCTCGGGAATGGTAGCGGACTGCCTGCCTGCGTGAGGCGAGACCCTCAATCCTCCGGTCGGTCGCCGGCCGCGGGGCGCTGCGCGGCGTCGCGCGACGCCGCGGCGCGGGCGCGCTCGCGGCTCTGCTCCAGGCGCCAGTCGTGGATCCGTCTGTGGTGGCCCGACAGCAGCACGTCCGGGATGCGCCAGCCGCGGTACTCGGCCGGGCGCGTGTAGTGCGGGTACTCCGGCGCGCCCTCCAACGCCGCGCTGAACGACTCCTCGTGCGCCGAGTCGACGTGGCCGAGCGCGCCGGGCAGCTTGCGCAGCACCGCGTCGGCGACCACCATCGCCGCGAGCTCGCCTCCAGCGAGGACGTAGCGGCCGATCGAGATCGCGTCGGAGGCGAAGTGCTCGACGATCCGCTCGTCGAAGCCCTCGTAGCGGCCGCACAGCAGCGTGACCTCGGGCTCGGCGGCAAGCTCGTCGACGAGCGGGTCGTCGAGCTGGCGGCCGCCCGGGGTCAGGACGATCACGCGCCGGCGCTCGCGCAGCTCGACGGGGTCGCAGCCGTAGCGCGCGCGCAGCGCCGCCTCGACGACGTCGACGCGCAGCACCATGCCGGCGCCGCCGCCGAACGGCGTGTCGTCGACCTGACCGCCGCTCAGCGGCGTCGTGTCGCGGTAGTTGACGCAGTCGAGCGTGTGGCCGAGCCGCTTCGCGTTCTCGACGTGGCGCTGGGTCCGGAACCAGTCGAACCACTGCGGGAAGAGCGTGAAGACGTCGAGCTGCATCAGGGGCCGGGGTCGTCGGCGGACGGGGCGGCGGGGTCGGCGGCCGGCGGAGCCGCGGGGTCGTCGGCGGACGGGGCGGCGGGGTCGGCGGCCGGCGGAGCCGTGGGGTCGTCGGCGGACGGCGCCGCCGGCTCCTCGCCGAGGAAGACGAGGTCGACGTCGATCTCGCGCGCTTCGACGTCGACCGACCGGACGGCGTCGCGGATCAGCGGCACGAGCAGGTCCTCGGCGCCCTCGCGGGCGACCTCGAGCACATCGCAGGAGGGCAGCGGGCGCAGCGAGCGGACGACGCCGACCTCGCGCTCGCCGTCGCGGACGCGGCAGCCCTCGAGCTCCTCGGGCCACCACTCGTCCTCCTCCAGCTCCGGGGCGTCGGCGCGAGCGACGAGCAGCTCTCTCCCCCGCAGCGACTCCGCCTGGGTGCGGCTCGTGCAGGAGGCGAGGCGGATGATCGGGCGGGAGTCGGTGCCGGCGCGGCGGACGATCTCGTCGTCGCGGCCGTCGACCCGCAGCACGCGGCCCTGCTCGAGCAGCGCGACGCGCGGCTGCGTCACGTGCACGGAGCCGTCGAGGCCATGGGGCCGGCCGATGCGGCCGGCGTGGAGCCACCGCTCCCCGTCGCTGTTCTCAGCGTCCGGCGAGCGGCGAGCCGGATCGGGGCTCATCGCTCAGTCGACGATGTCCACCAGGACGCGGCGGTTGTCCTTGACCGCCGCGGCCTTCACGACGAGGCGCAGCGCGTTGGCGGTGCGACCGCCGCGCCCGATCACCTTGCCGTAGTCGTCCTCGGCGACGGCAAGCTCGAGCACGAGCGTGCCGTCGTCCTCCTCGAACTCCTCCACCTCGACCTCGTCGGGGTGGTCGACGAGCTGACGGGCGAGGTATTCGAGCAGCTCTCTCATCGGATGCACGCGCCGCCGACCGGCGACGGTCAGGCGGAGATGCCCTGCGTCTTGAGGAGCTTCTTGACGGTCGTGCTCGGCTGGGCGCCCTTCGAGAGCCAGGCGCGGACCTTCTCCTCGTCGAGCACGATCGTCGACGGCTCGGTCTGCGCGTTGTAGTGGCCCAGCGTCTCGAGCACACGGCCGTCGCGCTTGGAGCGCTGATCTGTGGCGACGACACGCCAGATCGGATTCTTCTTGGCGCCCACGCGGGTCAGCCGGATGCGAACTGCCACAGTTCCCTTTCGAGAGATTTGAGGTGAGACCGACGAAGGAGGGTAGCGGATGCGCGCGGCGCGCGGGCGCTCAACGGCCCTGCCGCATCAGCGCGCCGATGTCCGGCATCTTGCCCGACTGCATCGACTTCATCAGTCTCTGCATCTGGCCGAACTGTCTGATCAGCGCCTTCACCGCCTGGACGTTCGTGCCCGACCCTCTGGCGATCCGGATGCGGCGCGAGCCCTTGATGATCTCCGGGTTGCGGCGCTCCTCCGGCGTCATCGAGGTGATGATCGCCTGGATCCGGTCGAACTCGCGCTCGTCGACTCTGAGGTTGCGCAGCTGGTGGCCGCCGAGGCCGGGGATCATCCCCAGCAGCGACTGCAGCGGGCCGAGTCTGCGGATCTGCCTGAGCTGCTCGAGGAAGTCGTCGAGCCCGAACTCCGATCTGCGGATCTTGCGCTCGAGCTCCTTCGCCTGCTGCTCGTCGAACTGCGACTCGGCCTTCTCGATCAGCGTCAGCACGTCGCCCATGCCAAGGATCCGCTGCGCCATCCGGTCCGGGTGGAAGCGCTCGAACTGGTCGAGCTTCTCGCCGGTGGAGGCGAACAGGATCGGCTTGCCGGTGACCGACTTGACCGACAGCGCCGCGCCGCCGCGGGCGTCGCCGTCGAGCTTGCTCATCACGACGCCGTCGAACTGGACGACCTCGGCGAACTGCTCGGCGACGTTGACGGCGTCCTGACCGGTCATCGCGTCGACGACGAGCAGGATGTCGGTCGGGCTCGTCGCGCGCTTGATCTCGGCGAGCTCCGTCATCAGGTTCTCGTCGACGTGGAGGCGGCCGGCGGTGTCGATGATGAGGACGTCCTTGCCCTCGCGGCTGGCGCGGTCGAGCGCCCACTTGGCGATCGCGACCGGGTCGGCGTCGGTCCCTCTCTCGTAGACGTCGGCGCCGGCCTGCCCGCCGACGGTCACGAGCTGGTCGACGGCGGCCGGGCGGTAGACGTCGCAGGCGGCGACGGCGACCGACGATCTGTGCTGCTCGCGCAGGTAGCGCGCCAGCTTGGCGGTCGCCGTCGTCTTGCCGGAGCCCTGCAGGCCGGCCATCAGGATCACGGTCGGCGGGCTGGAGGAGAACTTCAGCTCCTCGGACTCGCCGCCCATCAGCGCCGACAGCTCGTCGTTGACGATCTTGACGACCTGCTGGCCGGGGTTGAGCTGTCCGATCACGTCGCTGCCGAGCGCCCGCTCCTTGACCGCGTTCGTGAATCTCTTCACGACCTTGAAGTTGACGTCGGCCTCGAGCAGCGCGAGGCGGATCTCGCGCATCGCGGCGTTGACGTCGTCCTCGGTCAGGGTGCCGCGCCCGCGGACGTCGGCGAGCGTGGCCTGGAGCTTCTCGGCGAGTGAGTCGAACATGGACCTCAGAGCCTACCTGGACGGGCGATCCGGCCGGGCGGGAGCGCCGGCGCGGGCGACGAGGACGGGAGCGGAGCCGCCGCGGGGCTCAGGCGGCCGGCGGCTCGGTGCCTCTCGGCGGCTCCGGCAGGGCGCGCGGCTCGGCCGGCTCCTCCTGCTCGGGCTCGCCGCCGTGCGCGCCGGGGGCGGGCTGCTGCGCCCCGCCGATCGCGCCGCCGATCGCGTTGCCGATCCCGCCGAGCGCCTGCGTGAACTCCGACGGGATCACGAACACCTTGCTCGCCTGCCCCTCGGCCAGCCGCGGCAGCATCTGCAGGTACTGGTAGCTGAGCAGCCCGTGGTCGGGGCGGCCCTCGTGGATCGCGCCGAAGACCGTCTCGATCGCTCTCGCCTCGCCCTCCGCTCTGAGGATCGCGGCCTCGCGCTCGCCCTGCGCTCTCAGGACCGCCGCCTGCTGCTCGCCCTGGGCGGTGAGGATCTGCGACTGCTTGATGCCCTCGGCGTTGAGGATCGCGGCGCGACGGTCGCGCTCGGCGCGCATCTGCTTCTCCATCGCCTCCTGGATCGTGCCCGGCGGGTCGATCGACTTCAGCTCGACGCGGTTGACGCGGATCCCCCACTTGCCGGTCGCCTCGTCGAGCACGACGCGCAGCTGCGAGTTGATGTTGTCGCGGCTGGTGAGCGCGTCCTCCAGCGTCAGGCCGCCGATCACGTTGCGCAGCGTCGTCACCGTCAGCTGCTCGATCGCCTGCAGCGGGTTGGCGACCTCGTAGGTGACCGCCTTCGGGTCGGTGACGGTGAAGTAGAGGACCGTGTCGATCTGGACGACGAGGTTGTCCTCGGTGATGACCGGCTGGGGCGCGAAGGAGATCACCTGCTCGCGCAGGTCGACCAGCGGCTTCACCTTGTCGATGAACGGCACGATGATCGTCAGGCCGGGGTTGAGCGTGCGGCTGTAGCGGCCGAGCCGCTCGACGACGCCCGCGCGCGCCTGGGGGATGATGCGGATCGTCCGCGCCGCTACGAACAGCACGAACAGCGCGATGACGCCGAGGACGATGAGGCCGGCCATGTAGAGGTCTCCTAGCTCGTTTGGGTTCGAGCGTCCGGGTTCCCCGACGCGCTCACTCTGACACGAGCGCCGTCGCGCCCCTGATCTCGATCACCTGCACCGGGGTCCCGGCCTCTATGACGTCGTCGTCGTCGTAGGCGCGCGCCGTCCAGACCTCGCCGTCGATGCGCACGCAGCCGACCGCCTCGTCGTTGGAGATCCGCTCGATCACCATCGCGCGGCGCCCGACGAGCGCGGCGGCCCCGGTCCGGATCTGCGCCGGCGTTCTGAGGTGCGCCCGCGCGATCGGGCGCACGAACAGCAGCAGCAGGACCGACACGAGGATGAAGACGGCGGCCGCCGCGACCGCTCCGCCGCCGAGCGCGGCGACGATCGCCGCGACGACCGCGCCGAGCGCGAACGGGCCGAGGAAGAAGCTCGTGCTGGCGATCTCTCCGACGCCGAACAGGCAGGCGACGATGATCCAGATGACCCAGGCGTCCATCAGGCCGCGAGCTTACCGCGAGCGCGGGCGACTGCGAAGCGGGCGGGGTCGGCTCGCTCCGGCGCGCCGCCGGGCTCGCCGGCCTCGGCTACGGCGCGGTCGCCGCGCCCTCGCCATGCGCAGGCGGCGGCACGGAGGCCGTCTCGACCAGCCGGTCGACCGCGGTCAGGTGCAGCACGCGGTCGACCTGCGTCCCGTCGTCGCGCACCACCACGACCCGTCGACGGGCGCGGCGCGCCCGCTGGTGCGCGCCGACCAGCTCGCCGATCGCGCTCGAGTCGAGGAACGTCGCCCGCCGCAGGTCGATCACCAGCGTGCTCGCGTCCCGCTCCGCGCCGGCGATCCGCTCGCGGAACTCGGGGGCCGTCGCGAGGTCGAGCTCGCCCGCGACCGCCAGCGACACGCGCCCGTCGCCGCGCGAGAGGTCGAACGACAGCCGTCTGCCCGGCGGGCCGTCGAGCGCAGCTCCGGCCGCCGCGGCGGCCAGCGCCGGCGCCCGCTCGGCGCGCGCGGTCTCCGGCGAGACGCGCGGCAGCCACTCCAGCCAGCTCGGCAGGTACCAGTTCCAGTCGCCGAGCAGCTTCATGCTCGCGGGCAGCAGCACCGCGCGCACGATCGTCGCGTCGATCAGCACCGCCAGCGACAGCCCGACGCCCATCATCTTGAAGTCGATCGAGCTGAGCGTCGCGAAGATCGCGAAGACGCCGACCATCACCGCCGCCGCGCAGGTGACGACGCCCGCCGTCGCGCGGATGCCGTGCGAGACCGCCTCCTCCGTGCTCATCCCGTGGTCGTAGCCTTCGCGCACGCGGCTGAGGATGAAGACGTGGTAGTCCATCGACAGCCCGAACAGGACGACGAACAGAAACAGTGGCAGCCACGAGGTGATCCCGCCGATCGAGGTGAAGCCGAACAGCGACTCGAGGTGCCCGTTCTGGAAGATCCACACGAGCACGCCGTACGCGGCCCCGACCGACAGCAGGTTGAGCACGATCGCCTTCGCCGGGATGACGATCGAGCGGAACGTGACCATCAGCAGCAGGAACGCGAGCGAGAGCACGAACACGAACACCCACGGCGCCCGCTCCTTCATCAGCTGGTTGAAGTCGTAGGACATCGCCGTCATGCCGGTGACCGGCGCCTCCGCGCCCGGCAGCTGGCCGAGCGTCGCGGGGATCAGCGAGTCGCGCAGCTGCAGCAGCGCGCGGTCGGAGGCGTCGTCGGTGCCGTTGCCGACCAGCGGGATGTCGATCGCGGCGACCGTTCCGTCCGAGCTCGGGGTGACGACGATCGGCTCGCGCATCAGCCCCGTCGCGACCGCGCGCTCGCTCAGCTCGGCGATCCGCGCTCTGACCACGGGCGCCGTCACGTCGGTCGTCTTCAACGCGACCGTCGCCGCGATCGGCTCGCCCGGGAAGGCCGCCTGGATGCGGTCGTAGGTCTGCATCACCGACAGGTCGCGCGGCAGCCCCTGCACGCCCGAGTTGACCGTGTGGAGGCTCAGCGTCGGCACCGCGAGCAGCAGCAGGAGGCCGGCGGCGAGCACGAGCGACAGCGCGGGGCGGCGCAGGACGCGGCCGACGATCGCGGCCCAGAAGCCCGCCTCGGTCCCCTGCCGGCGCAGTCTCGCCACGAACGGGACGCGCCCCTTGTCGATGCGGTCGCCGAGCAGCGACAGCAGCGCCGGCAGCACCGTCACCGATCCGACCATCGCGACGGCGACGACCAGGATCGTCCCGGTCGCGAAGCCCTGGAAGGTCGCGTTGCCGGTGATGTACATGCCGGCCATCGCGACCATCACGGTGCAGCCGGAGACGAGCACGGCGCGACCGGAGGTCGCCGCAGCGAGATCGAGCGCCGCCTCCTTCCCGCGACCGGCTCTCCGCTCGTCTCGCTCGCGGCGGATGTAGAAGAGCGAGTAGTCGACCCCGACCGCCAGGCCGATCAGCAGGATCACCGAGCTGATCGCCTCGTCGACCGGGAACAGCTGGCTGACCGGCGCCACCAGGCCGAGCGTGATCGCCACCGCCGAGAGACCGAGCAGCAGCGGGATCCCGGCCGCCACGAGCGCGCCGAAGGCGACGACGAGGATCGCCAGCGTGACCGGCAGCGACAGGAACTCGGCCTTGCGGAAGTCGTCCTCGAACGCCTGCGACAGCGCCTTGTCGGCGCTCGCGTCGCCGAACTCCTCGATCCGCAGCAAGGGATGGGCGTCGTCGACCGCGGCGACCGCGTCGAGGATCGGGCCGACGCGGTCCTCGGCGAGGTCCTCGTCGCCTCTGACGTCGAACTGGACCAGCGCCGAGCTGCCGTCTCTGGAGACCAGCTGGGCGTTGCCGGGCCGCAGCGGCGAGCGGACGTTGACGACCGACGGGAAGCGGTCGAGCCGAACGATCACGTCGCGGACGCCGGTTCTGAAGGCCGGGTCGGCGACCGTCAGCGCGCCGGTCGGCGACTGGACCAGGATCTCCTCGGCGGCGCGGTCCGCGAAGCCGGCGTCGGCGAGGATCTGGTCGGCCTGGCGCGACTGGCCGTTGCCGAGGTCCTCCTGAGCGAGGTGCTGGGTGCCGACGGCGCCGCCGACGAACAGGGAGACGAGCACGAGCGCCAGCCAACCAAGGATGGCGATCCGCCGATGGTCGGCGCTCCACCGTCCCGCACGCTGCGCCAGATTCGGGCGAGCAGCCATGACCTTCCTCCTCCCGCTCGAGGACCGGGGCCTGGTCGTCGCCGGAGGCTACTGGCGGCCCGGGGGCGAGCGGGTGCCAACAGCGCCCGCCGGGCGCCCCGACGCGGCAGCGCCGCCCGCCCGGAGCGGCGCCCACGCTGCTCAGCTCAGCTCAGCAGCGCCTTGGCGAAGTCGTCGGGATCGAACGGGCGCAGGTCCTCGAGCTGCTCGCCGATGCCGATCAGCTTCACTGGGATCCCGAGCTCTCTGGCGATCGCGAGCGCGATGCCGCCCTTCGCCGTCCCGTCGAGCTTCGTCAGCACGATGCCGGTCACGTCGACCGCCTCGGCGAACAGCTTCGCCTGACGCAGGCCGTTCTGGCCGGTGGTGGCGTCGACGGTGATGAGGATCTCGTGCGGCGCGTCGGGGATCTGCTTGGCGATCACCCGCCGGACCTTCGCCAGCTCGGCCATCAGGTTGTCCTGCGTGTGGAGGCGGCCGGCGGTGTCGACCATCACGACGTCGGCGCGATCGCGGACACCCTGGGCGACCGCCTCGTAGGCGACCGAGCCCGGGTCGGAGTCCGGCGGTCCTTTCACGAAGTCGACGCCGGCTCTGCGCGACCACTCCTCGAGCTGCTCGACGGCGGCGGCGCGGAAGGTGTCGGCGGCGCCGAGCACGACCTTCTGGTCGAGCTCCTTGCGCAGGTGCCAGGCGATCTTGCCGACCGACGTCGTCTTGCCGGTGCCGTTGACGCCGACCATCAGCAGCACGGTCGGCCCGGCGGTCAGGTCGATGCGGCTGTCGCCGACCCGCGCGACGTTCGCGAGCAGCTCGGTCAGACGGGCGGTCAGCTGCTCGCCGCCGGTCAGCTCGCCGCGGTCGGCCTCCTGCTCGAGCTGCTCGACGATCTCCGCGGTCGTGCGGGCGCCGACGTCGGCGGCGATCAGCGCCTCCTCGAGCTTCTCCCACGTCTCCTCGTCGAGGTTCTCGAACAGCGTCGAGCTGATCTCGCTCGTGAGCGCCTCGCGCGTCTTGCGCATGTTCTCGCGCAGGCGCTTGAAGAAGCCGCGCCGCTTCTCCTGCTGCTGCGGCTCGTCCTGAACGGCGGCCGAGGAGCCGTCGCGGGTGATGAAGAGGTCCTGCCAGTCGCGTGCCATGAGGATCGGCGACGATACCAGCGTGCACACCTCCCCCATCCGGTTCCGGCGCACCAGCCCCGACACGCCCGAGGCCGTCCGGCTGCTGCGCGCCTACGGCGCCGAGCTGGTCGGGCGCGGCCGACCGTTCTCGCCGGTCGAGCCGCCGGCCGGGAGGCGGCCCGGGATCTGGGTCGAGCCGCACGAGCTGGAGCCGCCCGGCGGCGCCTTCCTGCTGGCCGAGGATCGCGGCGTCGCGGTCGCCTGCGGCGGGCTGCGCACGCTCGCGCCCGGCCTCGGCGAGGTCAAGCGGATGTACGTCGTGCCGGGAGCGCGGCGGCGCGGCATAGCCCGCACGATCCTGTTCGAGCTGGAGCGGATCGCCCGCGAGCTGGGACACGGCCGGGTGCGGCTCGACACCAACGCCGTCCAGCCCGAGGCGGTCGCGCTCTACCACGCGACCGGCTACCGCGAGATCGCCGACTACAACGGCAACCCGTTCGCGACGCACTGGTTCGAGAAGGACCTGAACGCCGCCGGGCAGGCGCCTCGCCGCGCCTGAGGGCGGGCGATCGGGTCAGGCCGCGCTGCCGGCCGTCTCGGCCTCGGCCGCCTGCTCGGGCGGCAGTCTGCGCGAGATCACCTTCGAGATGCCGTCGCCGCCCATCGAGACGCCGTAGAGGCTGTCGGCGGCCTCCATCGTGCGCTTCTGATGGGTGACGACGATGAACTGCGCGTGCTCGCGGTAGGAGCGCAGCAATCTCAGGAAGCGGTCGATGTTGAGGTCGTCGAGCGCCGCCTCGACCTCGTCGAGGATGTAGAACGGGCACGGCTTCGCGAGGAAGACGGCGAACAGGAAGGCCAGCGCCGTCATCGACTTCTCGCCGCCCGACAGCAGCGTGAGGCGCTTCATCGACTTGCCGGCCGGCGTGATCTCGATCTCGACGCCGTGGAGGTCCTCGTCGTCGCGCTCCTCCACGTCGGCGTCGGCCTCGGCGGCGTCGGCGGCCGCCTCGGCCTCGCTGGCGTCGGCGCTCTGGCCGCCCAGGACGGGGCGCGGGCCGGCGTCTTCGCGCACCAGCCGCAATCTGCCGCGCCCGCCGGGGAAGACCTGCTGCGCCAGCTGCTCGAAGTTTCTCGCCGCGGCCGCGAAGGTCTCCTCGAAGGTCTCGCGGATCTGGCGGTCCGTGTCCTTGATCAGCGTGTTGAGCTCGCGCAGCGCCGACTCGAGGTCGTTGCGCTGGCGCTCCAGCTCCTCGACGTGGGCGAGCGCCTCCTCGTACTCGTCCTTCGCGAGCGGGTTGACCGGCCCGAGCTGCTCGCGCCGTCTCGTCAGCCTCGCGATCCGCTGGGCCAGCGCCGTGCGCTCCTCGTCGGGCAACGGCTGCTCGGCCGGCTCCGGCGCGAGGCCGAGCCGCTCGGCCAGCTCGCGCAGCTCGCCCTCGGCCTCCTGCGAGCGGTCGCGCGCCTGCTGGGCGCGGACCTCCGATCCGGTCACCGCCTCGCCGTCGCGCTTCAGCCGGCCCTGCAGATCGGCCTCCTCGCGGGCGCATGCGCGCAGCTCGACTGCGACGTGCTCGCCGGCGGCGCGGTGGGCGGCCAGCTCGGCGTCGAAGACCTCGACCTGGGCGGCGATCGCGCGCTCCAGCTCGGCGAAGGTCGCGACCAGCCGCTCGGCCTGCGGGACGAGCGCCTGCTCGGCGGCGAGCCGCGCCTGCGCCAGCTCGATGCGGCCGGCGCGCTCGGCCCGCTCGCGCTCGGCGCGCTCCGCGAGCCGCCGCTCGGCGGCCAGCTCGGCCTCGATCTGCGCTCTGCGGACCGCACCGGGACCGGCATCCTCGGCCTTGCGGCGCTGCTCGATCAGGAGGCGGGCGCGGTGCTCGGACTCGACCGCCTCGTCGAGCGCGCGGACGGCCTCGCGCTGCGCTCTCTCCGCCTCGTCGCGGGCTGCGTCGACGGCGCCGATCCCGCTGCTCGCCGCCTCGACCGCCTGCAGCGCCTCGTGCTCGGCGCGGGCGGCGGCCTCGCTCTTGGCGATCAGCGCGTCGCGGCGGTTGCGCTCGGCGAGGACCCGCTCGGCGCCACCGGCCGGGACCTGGCGCAGCACGCGCCAAGCGCCGATCCAGACGTGGCCGTCGGCCGTCACGGCGGTCCCGCGGAAGTCGTCGCCGACCGCGTCGAGCGACGCGACGACCCACGTGTCGGCGAGCAGCGGCCGCGCGAGCGCGAGCGTCGCGTCGGGGCCGCGGACGTGGTCGAGCAGGCGCGTCGCTCCGTCGCACGGCGGCGTGGAGGCGTCGTCGGCCGCCGGCCCGGCGCCGTCGGGCCAGGCGACGAGCGCGCTGCCGCCGTCGCGACCCGATCTCGCCAGCAGCGCGGCGCCCTCGGCGCGGTCGGCGACGACCGCGGCGCGCAGGCGGCCCTCCAGCGCCGCGGCGAGCGCCAGCTCGAAGCCCTCGTCGACCTGCAGTCTGTCCGCGAGCGCCGGGGCGCCGCCCGGTGCGCCGGCCTGCGAGCGCAGGAACTGGTTGGCCGCGGCCAGCTCGCCGCCGATCCTCGCCGCCTCGCGTCGCGCCGTCTCGACGACCTTCTCCGCCTCCCGGCGTGCTGCCCGCGCGGCGTCGGCTCTCTCCTCGGCCGCGACGAGGGCGGCCTTGCGCTCCTCGACGACCGCGCGCAGCCGGGCGACCTCCTCGGCCGCCGCGGCCCGTCTTGTCTCCAACTCGGCCAGCTCGCGCTCCAGCGCCGCTCTGCGGTCGCGCTCCAGCGTGGCCAGCTCGTCGTGGAGCGCGGCGATCCGTCTCTCGGCCTCGGGATCGGCGACGTCGGCGGCCGCCTGCTCTCGCAGCGCGGTCAGCTCGGCCTCGTGGCGGACGATCCGCTCGCCCAGCGACGCGGCGGTCGCGCGAATCGCCTCCAGCCGCATGCCGACGCGCTCGGCCGCCGCACGGGCGCGGTAGGCGCGGCCCGACAGCTCCTCGCGCTGCTCGCTGCGCTGCTGGAGTGCCTGCTCGGCCTCCTCGCGGCGCTTCGCGACGCCGGCGAGCGCCTGCTCGGCCTCCTCGCGGCGGGCGCGGGCCGTCTTGACGGCCTCCTCGGCCAGGGTCAGCTCCAGCCGCGTCGCTCGGACCGCGTCGCGGCCCAGCTCCCAGCGCGCCTCGACCATCTGGCGCTCGAGCCGCTCGTGCAGCTCGGCCGCCTCGGCCTGCCGCTTCAGCGGCCGCAGGCGCGAGCGCGCCTCCCGCTCGACGTCGAGTGCGCGATCGAGGTTGTCCTGCGTCCTGGCGAGCTTCAGCTGTGCCCGCCGGCGGCGCTTGCGGTGCTTGCCGAGCCCGGCCGCCTCCTCGATCAGCAGGCGCCGGTCCTTCGGCTTGGAGGTGACGATCGCCTCGACCCGCCCCTGCGAGATGACCGAGTGCGACTCCTTCCCGAGGCCGGTGTCGGAGAGCACCTCCAGCACGTCGGCGAGACGGCAGCGGGCGCCGTTGAGGCGGTACTCGCCGTCACCGTTGCGGTCGAGCCGCCGCATGATCGAGACCTCGGCGAACTCCATCTCGAGCGTGCCGTCGGAGTTATCGAGCACCAGCTCGACCTCGGCGCTCTGGCTGGCCTTGCGGCCGTGGCCGCCGCCGAAGATCACGTCCTGCATCGACTGGCCGCGGATCGCCAGCGGCGACTGCTCGCCCATCGCCCACAGGACGGCGTCGGTCACGTTCGACTTGCCGGAGCCGTTGGGTCCGACGACGACGCTCACGCCAGGGCCGAACGCCAGCTTGGTCCGGTCCGGAAACGACTTGAAGCCCTTCAGCGTGAGCGACTTCAGGTGCATCCGTCGCCTATGCCCCCATCGCGTCCAGCGCCGTTCGCGCCGCTTCCTGCTCCGCGTCCTTCTTGCTGCGTCCGCGGCCAGAGCCGACCGCCCTGCCCGCGACCTCTGCGACGACCTCGAAGATGCGGTCGTGCGGCGGCCCCTCCTCGGAGGCGACCGAGTACGCGACGACGTCGCCGCGGCGGGCGAGCCGCTCCTGCAGCGCCGACTTGAAGTCGACCGGGTGCTCGAGCGCCGTCTCGATCTCGGGCTCGAACGCCTCGACGACCGCCGCGGCCGTCCCGTCGTAGCCGTTGGTCAGGTAGCAGGCGCCGATCACCGCCTCGATCACCGAGGCGAGCACGCGCTCGGTGCGGACGAGCGCCTCGGCGTTCTGGCCGACGCCCTGCGGCGCGGCGGCGCGCAGCCGCTCCGGCACGCCGAGCCGCTCGGCGACCGCCATGCACGAGCGGCCCGAGACCGCCTGGGCGCGGATCTTCGTCAGGCGGCCGGCGCCGAACCTCTCGGCCTCCAGGCGCGGGTAGAGGTGGGTCGTGACGGCGAGCCCGAGCACGCTGTCGCCGAGGAACGCCAGCCGCTCGTAGGACTCCGAGCGGCGGTCGGTCCAGGAGGAATGCGTGAAGACCTGCTGGGCGAGATCGTCCGGCAGGGCGTCGAGCAGGTCGGCGAGCTTGCGCAGGGTCAGCTCCCGGAGTCGCGGCTCGCGACCCCAGAGGCCAGCACGAAGTCGACCGCCTGGCCGACCGTCAGGATTCTCGCGGCCTGCTCGTCGGACATCTTCACGCCGTAGGTGTCCTCGAGCTCCTGCACGAGCGTGTAGAGGTCCAGCGAATCGGCCTCCAGGTCCTCCCGGAAGCGGGTGCCCTCCTCGATCCGACCGGGCTCGATCGCGAGCTCGTCGGAGAGGTGGTTGCGGATGAGGGTGAGAATCTCCTCGCGGGTCATGTCGACTGGACGCTAGCCGGGGCATCGGACGATGGAGCCTGACGGAGCGCGCCGGCCGCGTCGAGCGCCGCCAGCGTGCGGCCGACGACGTCCTCTCTGACCGCCCGCTCTGCGACCTCGATCGCGCGCGCGAAGCCGGTGCGGGTGAAGCGGCCGTGCGCGACGACGCCGGTCCGCCTGAGGCCGAGCATGTACGCGCCGCCGGCCAGCTCCGGGTCGATCGTCTCGCGCAGCGACTTGAGCGGCCGCCGCAGCAGCAGCCCGCCGAGCCGGCCGCGCGGGCTCTTCACGGCGGTCTCTCTGATCGACCGCATCAGCTTGCTGGAGACGCCCTCGATCAGCTTCAGCGTGACGTTGCCGGTGAAGCCGTCCATCACGACGACGTCGGCGACCCCCTCGGTCACCTGGTTGCCCTCGACGTTGCCGATGAAGTTGATTCTGCCGCCGGTCTCGACGAGGCGGGCGTGGGCGCTGATCACGTCGGGCGTGCCCTTGCCCGGCTCGGCGCCGTTGGACATCAGGCCGACGCGGGGCGCGGCGACGCCGAGCACGGCCTGTGCGAAGGCGGCGCCCATGAAGGCGAACTGGACGAGGTGCTCGGGGCGGACCTCGGGGCTGGCGCCGACGTCGAGCAGCAGCACGGGCGCGCCGGGGACCGGCATCGGCAGCGCGAGCGCCGGCCGGTAGATGCCGCGGGCGCGGCGGATGTTGAAGAGGCCGGCGGCGAGCGCGGCGCCGGTCGAGCCGCCGGAGACGAGCGCGTCGGCGCGTCCCTCGGCGACCGCCTTGGTCGCGAGCACGATCGAGGCGTCCGGGGTCCCGCGTACGGCCAGCGCGGGATCGGGTGCCTTCGCGATCGAGAGCGGAGCGTCGACGACCTCGACGCCGTCGGGCGTCGAGCCGATCTGCTCAGCGGGGCCGAACAGCAGCACGCGCGTGCCGCGTTCGGCTGCGATGGCTGCACCGGCGGCGACCTCGGCAGGCCCGAGGTCGGCACCGTTCGCGTCCACGGCGACCGTGATCGGCGGCACGGTTGGCGAGCTGCTCAGGCGGCGTCGTCGCCGCTGGTGGCCGTGACCACCTCACGCCCGGCGTACGTGCCGCAGACCGGGCAGACGCGGTGCGGCCGCCGGGGGCTGTGGCACTGCGGGCACGCCTGCGTCGAGGGCGCCGAGATCTTGTGCTGGGAGCGGCGCTTGTTCGTGCGCGCGTGAGATTGCTTCTGCTTCGGGACGGCCATAGAGCGGTGGAATGTACCAGGGATCGGGGCGGTGGCGCGCCGTCGTCATTCCTGCGGGAGCTGCAGCTCCCGCAGCTTCGCCCAGCGCGGATCGGGCGCCGCCTCGTGGGCGTGATCGGGCGACTCGTTGAGGTTCGCGCCGCACTCGGCGCAGAGGCCGGCGCAGTCGGCTCTGCACAGCAGCTGCGGCGGCAGCGTCAGCGACAGGGCGTCGTTGACCCATCTGGCGACGTCGACGACCTCCTCCTCGACATAGGGGCTGTCCAGCTCCTCGTCGGCCGCCCCCGGCTGGTCGACCTCGCGCGCGTCGACGGCGAAGGTCGAGCGCGACGGCTCCAGGCAGCGCATGCACGGCCCGGCGAGCGTCGCCTCGAAGCGCAGTCGCAGCGCGTAGCCGTTCGCGGTCGTGCGCGAGACGTCGAGCCGCACCGGGACGACCGAGGGCTCGACCGGGTAGGTCTGGCCGCTGAGGTCGAACGGCTCGATCGCGACCTCGAGCTCGGCGGTGTGACCCTGGCCGGAGCTGAGCCGCAGCGGAGCGAGATCGATGGTGTCGGCGCGCGTGGACATACCGTCGAGAGTAGCGAGCGCAGGCGGTCGACCGCCTGCGCCGCGTGGAATCGATTCTGAGGTGCAGATCGTCGTGGCTGGCAAGGACGCAGCGAGCGCTGCGGGCGCCGGTCCGCGAGCGCGCGAGGAGGCCGTGGGCACCGCGGACGAGGTCCGCGGTGCGGCGAGATGCGCCTCAGCGCAGTTCGCGCTTGAGGACCTTGCCGGTGGCGTTGCGCGGCAGCTCGTCGACGAAGACGACCTCGCGCGGCACCTTGTAGCCGGCGAGGTTCGCGCGCACGAACGCCTTCAGCTCGTCCTCGCCGCACGCGGCGCCGGGGTTGAGCGCGACGACGGCCTTCAGCCGCTGGCCCCACTCCTCGTCGTCGACGCCGACGACGGCGACCTCGCGCACGTGCTCGTGGCCGGCGAGCAGGTCCTCGACCTCCGACGGGAAGACGTTCTCGCCGCCGCTTATGATCATGTCGTCGTCGCGGCCGTCGACGAACAGGCGTCCGGCGGCGTCGAAGTGGCCGACGTCGCCGGAGGACATCAGGCCGTCGATGATCTCCTTGCTGCCGCCGCCGGTGTAGCCCTCGAACGGCAGCTCGTTGCCGACGAAGATGCGACCCGGCTGGCCCTGCGGGACCTCGCGGCCGTCGTCGTCGAGCAGGCGCACGCGCGTGCCGACCGGCGGGCGGCCCGCGGTGCCGGGCGCGGCGCGCATGTCCTCGGGGGTCGCGATCGTCGCCCACGCCACCTCGGTCGAGCCGTAGGTGTTGTAGAGGACGTCGCCGAAGCGGTCCATCACCTGACCCGAGAGCGGCCCGGGCAGCGCCGAGCCGCTGGCGGCGATCACCCGCAGCGACGAGGTGTCGTGCTTGGCGAAGACCTCGTCGGGCAGCTCGAGGATCCGCTGCAGCATCACCGGCACGACGACCAGCGCCTTCGCTCTGTGACGGGCGACGGTCTCCAGCGTCCCCTCCGGGTCGAAGCGGCGGCGCAGCACGATCGTCGAGGCGAGCGGCACGCCGAGCGTGAAGTGGGCCAGGCCCCAGGTGTGGAACAGCGGCGCGGCGATCAGCGTCGTCCCGCGCGCCTTCAGCGGCATCTTCGACAGCAGCGCCGCGGCGGCGCCGAGCGTCGCCGCGCTGCGACGAGCGCCCTTCGGCGTGCCGGTCGTGCCGGAGGTCAGGATGATCACGCGGCCCGGCTCCTTCGGGACCGGGACGCCGGCCGGGTCGCCCGCGGCGATCATCTCCTCGATCCGACGGTCGCCGTCGGCGGCCTTCCCCTCGTGCCAGGCGACGAAGCTCTTGCGGCCGGCCCGCACCGGCTCGACGAGGTTCGCGAACTCCTCGTCGTAGATGATCGCGGCCGCTCTCTCGCGCTCGACGACGGCCTGCAGCTGCGGGCCGGCGAACGCGGTGTTGAGGTAGAGGACGTTCGCGCCCAGGCGCGAGATCGCGAGCGTCGCGTCGACGAAGCCGCGGTGGTTGCGGCACATCACCGCGACCGGGTCGCCCGGGCGGATCCCCTCGCCGGCGAGCGCGCTCGCGAGCGCGTTACCGCGGCGGTGCAGCTCGCCGTAGCTGATCGTTCCCAGCTCGTCGACGATCGCGGGCTGGTCGGGCCTTCTCGCGGCGGTGACGGCGATCGCTCCGGCCGAGGTGGTGCCCCACTTCTTGAGCGCGAGGCCGGCCTTCGCGAGGCGGTCGGGTCGGGTCGGGCCGAGCAGGCCTGAACCGAACAGGGTCTTGGCGACGAAGGCCTGATGTGACACTTGACTCAACACGTGGCGTATCCAACCACGATCGTTGGACGCGCGTGTCAGTTTGCCGGCGAGGGTGACAACGGACGCGGTCAGACCGGCCGCTCCGGGAACGGCGCGCTACGGCAGGTCGAGGCCGCGCGGGGCCTCGCCCCGCTCCACCAGCGCGTGGATGTCGGCCGCGCGTCTGGGGTTGAGGAAGACGTGGCGCTGGCCGACGCTCGGCTTCTCCAGCAGCAGGCCGGCGTCGAGCAGGCGCTCGCCGATCGCCAGCGCGAGCGCCCGGTCGTGACCGGCGAAGCCGCGCGCCAGGTGGCTGATCTCGGTGTGGTAGCCGCCCCACTTGCCCATCCCCATCAGCCGCTGCAGGATCCGCCGCGCGACCCGGCGGCCGCGGTCGGCGTCGTCGTGGGGCCGGGCGACGTCGGTCGTCGGGTCGAGCACCGCGATCACGTCCTCGTCGTGGGAGCGGACCGAGTCGGCGTCGGCCGGGTGGCCGCCGAACCGCGCGACGGCCTCGGCGATCCGCAGCGGGTGCAGCTCGCCGATCGGCGCGCGCAGGTCCTCGACGTCGGCGAGCACGTCACCGGGGACCCCGTAGGCGACCGCTCTCAGCCGGTCGACGTGCTCGAGCTGGTACGGGAACAGCTCGACCGCGTACTCGACGTGGTCGAACGGGTCGCCGGCCTCGAACGGGAACGACAGCGCCAGCCAGCTCCCCCACGTCCCGGCGACGAGCGCGAGATCCTCCGCGGCGGCGGCGGCCATCGCCTCGGCGCCGTCGACGAGCGTGCCGACGACCGCGGCGGTGAGGATCCACGCGCGCTCGACGACCGCGTCGGGGTCGGCGCGCAGGGCCGGCTCGACCGGGAGCGCCGCCACCAGGCTGCGCTCGTGCGCGGCGATCGCGACGGGGACCGGGTCGGCCGGCGGATAGCCGGAGCGGCTCTGCGCCAGCTCGTGGGCGCCGTCGGCGAGCGCGTCGAGCAGCTCGGAACGGAGCTGCGCCGCACGCTCGCGCGGCGCGCGGACACCCCCTGCATCCGCGATCACGCTGCCGAGTCTCGTCATCCGGCCGCGAACCCTAACGGTCGCGATCCGGCGGGCGGGGTGCGCCGCGGGCCGGGGAGGTGCCGGGCTCGCCAGGCAGGGCGCGCGGGCGGGAGCCGGGTCGGCCGGGCGGGCGCGCGCGGGGCAGGGCCGGCTTACCGGGCCGGAGGCCTCAGCCGGTGGCGGGCGGGGCCGACGGCTCGCCCGCGGGCGGGGCCGCCAGCGCCGCGCCGCAGACGCGCGCGTCGCCCGGCAGCTCCCTGATCCCGCGCGGCGTCAGCTCGAAGGCGCCGGGCGCCTTCGTCACGCGGACCGCTCTGCCGTTGGCGGTGATCCGCGCGGTCGCTACGCCGACGCGGATGGTCAGCTTGCGCTTGCGGGCCGTGTACGGGCCGGTGAGCATCCCCTCCCAGACCGTGGCGCCGGAGCCGTCCGCGATGCAGACGTACGACTCCTCGCTCGGCACGATCCGCAGCGTGACGGCTCTCGGCGACGGGCGGCTGGAAGGCGCGGTGGCCGGCGGCGCGGTCCCCCTGCCGCGCGTCGTGCTCGCGACGTGGGGCGTCGCGGTGGCGCGAGAAGGTCTGCGCGCGGGTGCGGCGGGGGTCGTCGCGGTCGGGCGCGCCTGTCTCCCGCCGGAGGCCGCGGGGCTCGTCGCGGTCGTGCGCGAAGGTCTGCGCGCGGGCGCGGCAGGGCTCGTCGCGGTCGTGCGAGCGGGTCTACGCGCGGGTGCGGCGGGGGTCGTCGCGGTCGTGCGCGATTGTCTCCCGTCGGAGGCCGCGGGGATCGTCGCGGTCGTGCGGGGCGGTCTCCCATCCGGGGACACGGTTGCGGTCGTGCGAGCCGGCGTCGTCGGGGCCGGCGCCGACGCGGTCGTGTCGGCGGCGGCGTGCGGCTCTGGCGGGAGCGCGCTCGCCGCGCGGTCGCCGTCGTCGGTCATGCCGCGCAGCGCGACCGCCAGCACGATCACGACCGCGAGCGCCGCGAGACCGGTCGCGCCCGCGGCCAGTCTGCGGTCTCTCGCGATCGGTGCGCTCGGCGCGAACCGCGCGGCGACGCGCTCGGCGGCCGGCCGCGGCCGATCGGGCGCCACGGGAGGCGACGTGGGCGCAGGCGAGTCGGCGCCGCGAGCGGCTGTCGACCTGTGCGAGCTGCCGCCGCCGGGATCAGCAGTGTCGGCGACGGCGGCCGGCCGCCCGCCGTCGTGCGCGGGCGGCGCGACGGCCTCGATGCGGCGGAGTTGGATGAACTGAGCCGGCTCGGCGTCGGTCAGCGGCGGGTCGGCGGCGATGCCGGCGGCGGCGAGCGCGACGGTCGCGCGGCGGCGCTCCTCAGCGCCGGTCCCGCCGAACGACGCGAGCAGCTCGGCGGCCGGCCGGCGGTAGCCGAACGGCGTCGCCGCCTCCCGCGCGAGCGCGGCGGCGGCCGCCGCGTCGGCGGGCGGGACGGCGGGAGCGGGTGGCGGTGGCGGCGCGCTCGGCGCTCCGCGGCCGAGGCGCGCGAGCAGGTCGCGCAGCAGGTCAGCCATCGCGCGCCTCCCGCAGCGGTCGTGGATCGGGGAAGGCCGCCGTGCCGGACGCGGCGGCGTCGTGCCGGTTCGCGCCGCCCGGGAGGGCCGCCGCTCCTTGCGCGGCGGCATCGTCGCGGCGGCCCGCGCCATCCAGGACGGCCGCTGTGCCGGACGCGGCGGCGTCGGGGGCGAACCGGCCCGGGCCGGGCTCCGCGGCGTCGCGGAGCGGCGCGCGCAGCTCGGGGGCGTGGAGCTCGCGGGCGGCGAGGTCGACCGGGGCGACGTCGGACAGCTCGCGCTCCGGGCCGACGACGCCGTGGCGGGCCAGCGAGCGGGCGCTCGGCAGGACGCGGCTGTCGAACGAGCCGACGGCGTCGTTGTAGGCGCCGACCGCCCCGCGCAACCGCGCGCCGACCCGGTCGAGATGGGCGCCGAAGGTGCTCAGGCGGTGGTGCAGCTCGCGCCCGAGCGCGGCGACCTGACGGGCGCTCTCGGCGACCCGCTCCTGCTGCCAGCCGTACGCGACGGCGCGCAGCAGCGCGATCAGCGTCGTCGGCGTCGCGATCAGGACGCCGTCGCGGACGCCGTCCTCCAGCAGCGACGGATCGGCCTCCAGCGCCGCCGAGTAGAAGTGCTCGCCCGGGAGGAAGAGGAAGACGAAGTCGGGTGCCGTCTCGAACTGGGCTGCGTAGCCCTTCGCCGACAGCCTGCGGACGTGCTCGCGCAGGAGGCGCGCATGCTGGGCCAGCTCGCGCGTGCGGGTCGTCTCGTCGCGCGCCTCGTAGGCGTTGAGGAAGGCGTGCAGCGGCGCCTTCGCGTCGACGACGACGTTGCGCCCGCCGGGCAGGTGGATCACCATGTCGGGCCGCAGCAGCCGCTCGTCGGCGGCGACGCTCGCCTGCTCGGCGAAGTCGACGTGGTCGAGCATCCCGGCCAGCTCGACGACCCGCCGCAGCTGCAGCTCGCCCCAGCGCCCGCGCGCCTGCGGCTGACGCAGCGCGGAGACGAGCGCGCCGGTCTCCCCGCGCAGCCGCTCCTGCGCCTCCACCAGCTGGCGGATCTGCTGCTCCAGCGCGCCGCGCTGGTGGGCGCGGTCGCGGTCGAGCGCGGCGAGCTGCTCGTCGACCCGTCTCAGCTGGGCGTGGATCGGCTCGACGAGCTGGTCGACCGACCGCGCCTTGCGCTCGGTCGCCGCGCGCGAGCGCAGCGCGAGCAGGACGGCGGCCGCGCCGAGCAGGAGGCCGATGAGGAGCCACAGTGCGGACATGGGTGCGTGAAGCGTCCCGCGCGATGCGGACGGAACCCGGCGGCGCGGAGGCGGCCCGACCGCGCCGCCGACCGGCGGCTCGGCGCGCGCCGCGACGAGCCGTCCTCCCGGTCATCGACCGGGAAGACTGCCGGCATGAGTCGAGAGGTCATCAGACGGCGCGTCCGCGTCCACGGACTGGTCCAGGGCGTCTTCTTCCGCGCCTCGACGCACGACGCGGCGCGGGAGGCCGGCGTCGCCGGCTGGGTCCGCAACCACCCCGACGGGTCGGTCGAGGCGGTCTTCGAAGGGGACGCCGAGCCGGTCGAGCGGATGGTCGCGTGGGTCGGCGAGGGTCCGCCCCACGCTGCCGTCGAGCGGGTCGAGGTGCTCGAGGAGGAGCCGGAGGGGCTGCGCGGCTTCGAGGTCCGCTGAGCGCGAGCGAGCGGGTGGCGCGGCGGCGAGCGGCGTCGCCGCCCGCGCCTAGCCGACCTCGGCCGGCTCGTCCTTGCCCTGCAGGCGCTCGCGCCCGCGCTGGACGGCCGCGATGAACTTCGAGAGGTTGACCTCGAGCGTGTTGAGGATCTCGTCGGCGTAGTCCTCGGCGCCGAGCCGGATCTCGCGCTCGCGGGCGCGGGCGTCCTCGATGATGTCCTCGGCGCCGCGCTCGGCCTGCTTGGTGACCTCCTCCTCGGAGATCAGGCGCTCCTGGCGCTCGCGCGCCTCTCTCAGGATCCGCTCCGCCTCCCGCTTGGCCTCGGCGAGCATCTCCTGACGCTCCTTGACGATCCAGCGGGCCTGCTTGATCTCCTCGGGGATCGTGGCGCGCATCTGATCGAGGAGGTCGTAGATCTCCTCCTTGTCCACGCGGACCTGATCGGTCAGCGGGACCGGCTTCGCGTTGTGGACGAGATCGTCCAGCTTGTCGATCAGGACCAGGACATCCATCAGAACCTCTGTTTCGTCAACGGCCGATTTCTTCCTTCAAGCGCGTTGCCACATAGTCGGGAACCAGATCTGTGATGTTCCCGCCGAACGTCGCGAGCTCCTTGACGCCGCTGGAACTCAAGAAACTGTACTGCGACGAGGCCATCAGATACACGGACTCGATGTCGGGCGCCTGGCGGCGGTTGAGCTGGTGCATCTCCAGCTCGTACTCGAAGTCCGAGATCGCGCGCAGACCCTTCACGATCGCCGTCGCGCCAAGCTCTCTGGCGAAGTCGACGAGCAGGTTGGAGAACGCCTCGGCGCGCACGTTCCCGAGATGCTCGGTCGCACGTGAGATGAAACTGATCCGCTCGTCGGTCGTGAAGAGCGTCTTGCCCTTGCGGATCGGCAGGTTGACGACGCCGACGACGACCTCGTCGAAGATCCTCGACGCGCGCGATATGACGTCGAGGTGCCCGTTCGTGACGGGGTCGTAGGAGCCCGGGCAGACGGCGATGCGGTTATTCGAGTTCATGGATGCGAATGAGTGTGTCGCCGTAACGGCGTTCGTCGGTCAAGGGCAGGTCGAGCACGAGCGGCGAACGACGGTCGCTCTCGCACACGATCCTGCCGTCCGCGGCGGTCAGCTCCGCGAGCGCCGGCGAGAGCTCGCGTCCCAGCCCGGGCGCGAGGCGGTATGGAGGGTCGAGAAGCACGAGATCGTATTCACGCCGGGCCGCCCGTGCCGCACGGGCGAATGCAAGCGCGTCCTGGCGCCGCAGCGCGTACGCCTCCCGCGGGACCCGCAGCGCCGCCAGGTTGGCCTCGATCGCCCGCGCCGCCGGCGCCGCCCGCTCGACGAAGGTGACGTGGCCGGCGCCGCGCGACAGCGCCTCCAGGCCCAGCGCGCCGGTGCCGGCGAAGAGGTCGAGCACGCGCTCGCCGTCGAGCGGGCCGAGGATCGAGAAGAGCGCCTCGCGCACGCGGTCGCTGGTGGGCCGCGTCGCCTCGCCGCTCGGCGCGACCAGGCGGCGACCGCCGTAGAGGCCCGCGACGATCCGCATCGTCAGGCCGCGATGGGGGCCATCGCGTCGGGGCCGAAGACGCGCGCGAGCGCGTCGCGCAGCAGCGCGTGCTCTGGCGCCTCCAGCTCGGGATCGGCCGCCAGCAGCGCCTCCGCGCGGGCGTGAGCCCGCTCCAACAGGTCGGCGTCGTCGGGGAGGATCGCGATCCGGTAGGCGGCCTCGCCGTGCTGGCGGACCCCGACGATCTCCCCCTCGCGCCGCAGCTCGAGGTCGATCCGCGCCAGCTCGAAGCCGTCGGAGTGGGCGGCGAGCGCCTTCAGCCGCGCCGAGTCGCTCGGCCCGAACAGCAGGCAGAGCGACTTGTGGGCGCCGCGGCCGATCCGCCCGCGCAGCTGGTGCAGCTGGGAGATCCCGTAGCGCTCGGCGTCCTCGACCAGCATCACGGTCGCGTTGGGGACGTCGATGCCGACCTCGATCACGGAGGTGGCGACCAGCACGTCGGCCTCTCCGGCGGCGAAGGAGGCCATCGCCTCCTGCTTCTCCCTCGGCTTCATCTGGCCGTGCATCAGCACGACGCGGAACTCCCTGAACTCGGTCGCCTTCAGCCGCTCGTACTCCTCGGTCGCGGCGCGCGCCTGCAGCGCCTCCGACTCGCCGACGAGCGGGCAGACGACGAACGCCTGGCGGCCGTCGCGCAGCTCCTCGCGGATCCGCTCGTAGGCCCGCTCGCGCGCCCGCTCGCCGCTGGCGACGAAGGTCTCGATCGGCTGCCGGCCGCGCGGCAGCTCGCGCAGCGCCGTGTGGTCGAGGTCGCCGTGCTCGACGAGCGCGAGCGTGCGCGGGATCGGCGTCGCGGTCATGTGCAGCACGTGCGGCTCGAGCCCGTCCGGGGCCTTCGCGTCGAGCGCCGCCCGCTGGCGGACGCCGAAGCGGTGCTGCTCGTCGACGACGACGGCCCCGAGGCGGGCGAAGACGACCGCGTCCTCGATCAGCGCATGGGTCCCGACGACGAGCGACAGCTCGCCGCTGGCCAGCTTGCCGAGCACGTCTCTGCGGCGGGCGGCCGGCGTCGAGCCGGTCAGCAGCGCGATCTGGAGCGTCTCGGAGGCGGTCAGCGCCTGGATCGTCGCGAAATGCTGCTCGGCGAGCGTCTCGGTCGGCGCCATCATCGCGCCCTGCCAGCCCTGCTCGACGGCGCGCAGCAGCGTGAACAGCGCGACGACCGTCTTGCCGGAGCCGACCTCGCCCATCAGCAGCCGCTGCATCGGGTGGTCGCGGCCGAGATCGGCGTCGATCGCCTCCATCGCGGCCGCCTGATCGCCGGTCGGCGCGAACGGCAGCCCCGCCTCCAGCCAGCGCGCGGTCAGCTCGCGCGGGCCGTCGAGCCGCGGGGCGCTGGAGGAGGCCTCGCGCCGCGCGCGGCGGCGCAGCAGGCCGAGCTGGAGCAGCAGCAGCTCGTCGTAGGCGAGCCGGCGGCGGCCGTCGACCGGATCGCGCGGCGCGGTCGGGAAGTGGACGCCGGTCAACGCCGAGCGCACGTCCGGCAGGCCGTCCTCGACGCGCACGCGCGCCGGCAGCGGCTCGGGCACGTCGTCGATCGCGTCGCGGTGCTCCTGCGCGAGCGCGAGCAGCTGCACCGAGCTGATCCCCTCGCTGGCCGGATACTGCGCGACCTGCTCGACGCCGGCGACCTGCTGCGTCGTCGGGGCGTGTGCGGAGACTCTGAAGTTGCGCTGGCCGAGGCGGCCGGTCAGCATCAGCCGCGTCCCCGGTCTGTAGCGCTCGACCAGCCACGGCTGGTTGAAGAAGACGACCTTCAGCGGGCCGGTCTGGTCGGCGACGACCGCCTCGACGATCGGCCGCATTCCGCGGCGGCGGACCGGCCGCGACGTGATCGAGCGGACCTCGACGAGGATCGTCGCGGTCTCCTCGTACTCGAGGCCGGCGACGGTGCGCGCCTCGCCGCGGGCGCGCGGCAGGTGGGCGAGCAGATCGCCGACGTCGTGGAGGCCGAGCGTCTCCAGCGCTCTCGCCGCTCTCGGACCGGGCGCGTCGAGCGGCTCGCGCAAGCGCGAGGGGCGTGGCAGGCGGACCGGCGCGGCGCGCAGCTGCGCGCCGTCGAGGGGCTCGGTGCTCCCGAACTGAGACGGCTGGAAGGACGACATGGCGGCTCGGACACTATGGCGTGCCGGCCGGTCGGCCGGCGGCCCGGGCGGCCCGCGGACGGCCCGCGGGCGGGGCCGCCATACTGCGGCGATGCTGCGTCTCGCCATCGCCGCCCTGCTCGCCGCCCTGGCGCCCGCCGCCGTCGCCGCGCCGTCGCAGGCGGCCCGCGCTCCGGTCCGCGTCGCGACCGAAACCGAGACGCACGAGCTGGCGATCGCGATCAAGCAGCCGCGCTGGAGCTGCTTCTCGGGCCGGATCGCCCGCGACGGGCGCTGGGCCTCGCTCCGGCGCCTCCCCCATGCCGGCTGTCCCGGCCTGCCCTACGCGATCGCGATCCGCGCCGACGCGAGGCTCGGCTGGAAGGAGGCGCGCCGCTTCGCCACGCGCCGCGGCGCGTGCGCGTCGAGACGACCGCGGATGAGCGCGCCGCTGAAGCGCGGGCTGTACGGCTGCCCGCGCTGAGCTACTCGGCCGACAGCAGCCACCAGTAGCTGGGCTGGCCGCCCGGGCTCAGCTCCAGCTCGACCCCGTCGCCGGCGAGCGCGGCGACCGCGGGGTCGTCGAGCGGCGCCTCGGCGCCGCGCAGGCAGGTGATCAGCTCGGCCTCCGGGGCGAGCGCGTCGAGCACCGCGCGCAGCGTCGCGGCCGGATCGCCCCACGCGACGATCTGCTCGGAGACGAACCCGACGGCCTCGCCGACCTTGAAGCGCCCGGCGGCGTCGTCGCGGGCGGCCGGCGCGACCGCGCCGGTGCGGACGTGCGCGAGCGCCCGCTCCATCGCCGCGGCGTTGGCGGCGGCGTCACGGGCGGGGTCGAGCGCGACGGCCGCGGCGAGCCCGCCCTGCTGGGTGCGCGAGCGGACGACGACGACCTGCTTCTCCGACAGCTCGGCCGCTCTCTCCGCCGCCATGAAGACGTTGGAGCTGTTCGGCAGCACGACGACCTGCTCGGCGGCGACGGCGTGGATGCCGGCCAGCAGGTCGTAGGTCGACGGGTTGAGCGTCGCGCCGCCGTCGAGCACGTGGACGCCAAGGCTCTCGTAGAGCTGCCTCAGCCCGTCGCCGGAGACCACCGCCAGCACCCCGCAGGTCGCGTTCGGCGCCGGCGCCGGCTGCTGGCCGTCGCCGTTGGCGGCGGCCGCGGCGGCGAGCCGCCCGGCCCGCTCCTCGACCTGCGCGTGCATGTCGGCGACGTCGAGGTGCGAGATCGCGCCGGCGTCGGCGAAGACGGCGGTGGCGGCGTCGGGGTCGTCGGTGTGGACGTGGACCTTGAGCGTCGCCGCGTCGCCGACGACGAGGACCGAGTCGCCGAGCTCCTCCAGCGCCCGCACGAAGCGGCGCGCGTCGAGCCCCGTGCCGGTGACGGCGAAGTTCGTGCAGTAGCGGTAGGTCGACGACTCGTGCTGCGGGCGCGTGACGCGGGCGGCGCGACGATGGGCCAGCTCCGGCGGCTCGCTGCCGCGCAGCGCCGCGACGACGCCGGCGAAGAGGACGGTGAGGCCGTAGCCGCCGGCGTCGACGACGCCGGCCTCGCGCAGCACCGGGAGCAGGTCGGGGCCCCGTTCGACCGACTGCTGGCCGGCCTCCAGCGCCCGCTCCAGCACGTCGGCGATCAGCGCGTCCTGGTGGTCGGCGGAGGCGTCGGGGTCGAGCCGCGTCTCCGGCATGTGCGCCAGCTCGGTCGCGATCCGGTGGGCCATCTCGCGCACGACGGTGAGGATCGTGCCCTCGGCCGGCTCGCGCACCGAGCCGTACGCCTGCTCGGCGGCGCGCGCCATCGCGGCGCCGATCAGGACCGGGTCGACCAGCTCGCCGGGGCGGCTGGCCAGCTCCTCGGCTGCGCCGCGGATCAGCTGGGAGAGGATGACGCCGCTGTTGCCGCGCGCGCCGAGCAGGGCGGCGCGTGCGACCGAAGCGACGATCTCGTCGCGTCCGATCTCATCTATCGTGCGGTTCTCGGCCGCCTCGGCGAGACGGTCGATCTCCTGCACCACGGCGCGCAGCGTGAGCGCCATGTTGTCGCCGGTGTCGCCGTCCGCTACGGGGAAGACGTTGAGGTCATTGACCTCGTCTCGCCGCGACTCGAGCTGGGCGAGCGCGGCCTCGACGACGGCGCGAAAGCGAAGGAGGCTTGGATCGGACACGACGTGGGGGTCGGCTCGGCCGACCCCTACGCCTTGACGACCTTGCCGGCCTTCAGGCAGCGCGTGCAGACGTAGACGCGCCGAGCGGTGCCGTCATCGTTGATGCGGATCCGCTGGAGATTCGGGTCGAAGCGCCGCTTGGTGGCCACTCTCGAGTGGCTTCGGCTGTTGCCGAAGGCGGGACCCTTGTTGCAGACATGACAGGTACGGGGCATGGGTTCGGGCAGTATAGGTGGTAGACGGACGGGATGAGGCGCCGGCCCGAGGGCGGGCCGGCGCGATCGTTCGGAGGCGGGTGCGTCAGGCCGGCGCGAAACCGGTGCTTCGGCGCTGCTGTCTGACCGACTCGCGGACCTGCAGCGAGGCGAGCACCGCCTCGGCGGCGTGGGCGCCGCTGTCGCGCTTGGCGCCGCCGCCGACGCGCGCCTGCGCCTGCTCCATCGTGTCGACGGTGAGGACGCCGAAGCCGACCGGGACGCCGGTCGCGAGCTGGACCTGCTGGATCCCGCGCGCGCACTCGCCGCAGACGTAGTCGTAGTGGTCGGTCTCGCCGCGGATGACGGCGCCGAGCGCGACGATCGCGTCGTAGCGGCCCGACTCGGCCGCGTACTTCGCCGCCAGCGGCAGCTCGAAGGCGCCCGGCACATCGTAGACGTCGACCGTCTCGGCGCCGTGCTCCTCCAGCGTAGCGCGCGCGCCGGCGACGAGCTTCTCGGCGAGCTCCTCGTAGAAGCGCCCGACGACGAGCGCGAACCTCTTCTTCTCAGCGCCCATCGGCGGACTCTCCCTTGTGGTGGTCGTGCTCGCGCTCCTCGAGGATCATCTCCTCGTCGAGCGGCATCCCCTGGTGGTGGAGGATGTGGCCCATGCGGTCGCGCTTGGCGCGCAGGTAGGCCTCGTTGTGCGGGTTGGGGGTCGGGATGATCGGCACCTGGTCGGTGACCGACAGCCCGTAGCCCTCCATCCCGATGATCTTCTTCGGGTTGTTGGTCAGGATCCGCATGCTCGTGAGGCCGAGGTCCTGGAGGATCTGCGCGCCGATGCCGTAGTCGCGCAGGTCGGCCGGGAGGCCGAGCTTGAGGTTGGCGTCGACGGTGTCGAAGCCCTCCTCCTGCAGCTTGTACGCCTTCAGCTTGTTGAGCAGGCCGATGCCGCGCCCCTCCTGCGCCAGGTAGAGCAGGACCCCCTGGCCGGCCTCCTCGATCATCGCGAGCGCCGACTCGAGCTGCTCGCCGCAGTCGCAGCGCAGCGAGTGGAAGACGTCGCCGGTGAGGCATTCGGAGTGGACGCGCACGAGCACGTCCTCCTTGCCCTGCACCTCGCCCTTGACCATCGCGACGTGGTGCTTGTCGTCGACGAGCGAGCGGTAGCCGATCACGTCGAAGTCGCCGAAGGCGGTCGGCAGTCTCGTGCCGACGACGCGCTCGACGAGCTTGTCGTGCTTGCGCCGATAGGCGACGAGGTCGGCGACGGTGACCATCTTCAGCCCGTGCTTGGCGCAGTACGGGATCAGGTCGCTGACGCGGGCCATCGTGCCGTCGTCGTTCATGATCTCGCAGATCACGCCGGAGGGGTTGAGGCCGGCGAGGCGGGCCAGGTCGACCGCCGCCTCGGTCTGGCCGATCCGCTCCAGGACGCCGCCCTCCTTCGCCTTCAGCGGGAAGACGTGGCCGGGCTGGACGAGGTCGCGCGGGCTCGCCTTCGGATCGATCGCGACCTGGATCGTGTGGGCGCGGTCGGCTGCCGAGATGCCGGTCGTGACGCCTTCGCGCGCCTCGATCGAGACGGTGAAGGCGGTCTCGAACGACGACTCGTTCTTCTGCGCCATCAAGTCGAGGCCCATCTCCTCGCAGCGCTCGCCGGTCATGGCGAGGCAGATCAGGCCGCGGCCCTCCTTCGCCATGAAGTTGATCGCCTCGGGCGTGACGAACTGGGCGGCCATCGTCAGGTCGCCCTCGTTCTCGCGGTCCTCGTCGTCGCAGACGACGACCATCTTGCCCTGGCGGATGTCCTCTATCGCCTCCTCGATGGTGGCGAAGGGGGCTCTCACGTCGGATTGGCTCATCGATGCGCTCCCACGAGCTTCTCGACGTACTTCGCGAGCACGTCGACTTCGAGGTTGACCGGCTTGCCGACCTCGGCGGCGCCGAGGATCGTCCGCTCCAGCGTCTCGGGGATCAGCGAGACGCTGAGCGAGTCGTCGTCGACCGCCGAGACGGTGAGGCTGACGCCGTCGATCGCGATCGAGCCCTTCTCGACGACGTAGCGCAGCAGCTCCGCCGGGGCGGCGATCGTGACGACGCGGGAGAAGCCGTCCTGCGCGATCTCCGAGATCGTCCCGACGCCGTCGACGTGTCCCTGCATGATGTGGCCGCCGAGGCGGTCGCCGGCGCGCATCGCCAGCTCGAGGTTGACCGCGCTGCCCGGACCGACGTCGGCGAGCGAGGAGCGCCGCAGCGTCTCGTTGATCGCGTCGGCCGAGAAGGCGCCGGCCGAAGGGTCGACCGCCGTCAGGCAGACGCCGTTGACCGCGATCGAGTCGCCCGGGGCGAGCTCCGCCGCGAGGTCGGTCTCGATCCGCAGCCGCGCCCCGTCGGCCGTCGGCTCGACCGCCGCGACCGTGCCGAGCCCCTGCACGAGTCCCGTGAACATCGCCCTTCTCACCACTCCTTCAGGCGTGCGGAGACGAGCAGGTCCTCCCCCACGCGATCGCAGTCCAAGGTCAGGGCACGCAGCGCCTCCGAGATCGTCTCGACCCCCTCGCCCTCGAGCGGGTCGCGCGCGGTGCGGCCGCCGAGCACGAGCGGGGCGAGGAACAGCCGCAGCTCGTCGATCTCGCCGGCGTCGAGGAAGGCGCCGGCCAGCCGCGGGCCGCCCTCCAGCAGGATCGCGCCGACGCCGGCGGCGCCGAGCTGGTCGAGCGCAGAGACGACGCGGGCCGGCTCGTTGGCGCCGGTCGCGACGAACACCTCGGCGCCGTGCGTCTCGAGCGCGTCGGTCGCGGTGCGCGGCGCGGCGCGCGAGACGATCACGGTCAGCGGGACCTCGGAGGCGGCCTGGACCAGCTGCGAGTCGAGCGGCAGGCGGGCGAGCGAGTCGAAGACGACGCGGCGCGGTTGGCGCGCGACGCCCGGAATGCGGGCGGTCAGCTGCGGGTCGTCGGCGAGCGCGGTGCCGATCCCGACCGCGACCGCGTCGCACTCGGCCCGCCAGTGGTGGGCGAGCTCGCGGCTGTCGGTCGAGGAGATCCACTTCGAGTCGCCGGCGCGGGTGGCGACCTTGCCGTCGAGCGTCATCGCCGACTTGAACAGCACCCACGGCCGGCCGGTCCGCGCCCGCTTGCGGAACGACTGGTTGAGCAGCCGCGCGCGGGCGGCCAGCTCGCCGTCGGCGACGACGACCTCGACGCCCTCGTCGCGCAGGATGCCCAGTCCCCTTCCCGCCGCCTTCTCGGTCGGGTCGTCGGAGGCGACCACGACGCGTCTGATGCCGGCCGCGAGGATCGCGTCGGTGCAGGGCGGCTGCTTGCCGGTGTGGCAGCAGGGCTCCAGCGAGACGTAGATCGTCGCGTCGGCGAGGTCCTGGTCGCCGGCCGCGCGGATCGCCTCGACCTCGGCGTGCGGCTCGCCGTAGGCGGTGTGCCAGCCCTCCGCGAGCACCTCGCCGTCGCGGGCGATCACCGCCCCCACCAGCGGGTTGGGACTGACCCTGCCGCGGCCCCGCTGCGCAAGCTCCAGCGTGCGCGCGAGATGCAGGCGGTCAGTGTCGGTCGTCGGCGGCATGGTTGGAGGATACGCAGCCGATCACGAACAGCCCCCGCCCGACAGCCGGTAGATCACGATCTCCGGGCCGGGGCGCTCGTACGCCAGCGGGTAGTAGTCGAACGCCCAGTCGAAGTTGAATCTCGGCGGCGTGGCGCCGGCCTTGTAGGGGCTGAAGCGCGCCACCTCCCGCCCCCGCCGCGCCAGCTCGTCGTAGTAGGCGATCGCCTGCGGGACCACCTTGGGCTCGACGAGCGCGCGGTCGCGCTGGTGGGAGCCGATCACGACCCAGCAGAAGCCCTGCTGCTCGTAGCGGTCGATCAGCTCCGGGCGCAGCGTGCGCTCGTACTTGTCGACCTTGACGTAGCGCGTTCTCCCGCCCGGCACCGGTCTGCCGAAGTCGTCGACGTCGGCGCGGGCGGTGTCCCACAGCTGCCAGCGCTTGCCGGTCGGCGTCGCCGGGTCGGCGCGATTCGGGTCCTCGGTCCAGCGGGCCGGGACGATCGGCTCCAGCATCACCTTCGTGCCCGGCGGGATCTGCTCGACCATCCAGTCGTGCGCCAGCCCGCGCGTGTCGTCGCGCGACAGCACGCGGTCGTTGTGGACGGCGTGGACGGCGCTCTGGGCCAGCAGCGCGACGACGAGCGCGACGGTCGCGGGCAGCGCCAGCCGCGCCCGGCGGCGGCCGACCTCGTCGGCCAGCCACAGCGCGCCGTAGGCGGCGAGCACGATCACGATCGGGAAGAGCGGCAGCGCCCAGCGGCCGAAGTAGCGGTCCTGCGTGCCCATGTAGAGCAGGTAGACGACGATCGTCGGCAGCAGCGTCAGCGCCACCGCCCGCTCCCTGACGAGCAGCCGTCCCGCGCCGACGAGCGCCAGCAGCGCCGGGATCCAGCCGATTCCCCACGTGAACGTCCAGAGGTAGTAGACGATCCCGTTGTCCTGCGTCAGGCCGAGCTTCGCCAGCTCGTCGCCGCCGGCCAGCTCGCGCTGCCTCAGGACCCCGGTGCGGAACTCCGAGAAGCTCAGCAACGCATGCGGGTTGGCGACGAGGAAGCCGACGCCCGCCGCGAGGCAGGCGAGCGCGGCGGCCGCGAGCAGGTGGGCGGCGCCGGCGCGCTCCTCGCGCGTGCGAAGCGCGATCGCCGTCAGCAGCGGCAGCAGCACGATCCCGGCGGTGTACTTCGTGCCGGCGGCGAGGCCGACCGCGACGCCGCCGAGCAGCAGCCACCAGATCCCGCCGCCGCGGCCGCTCCCGCGCACGATCGCCGCCGCGCAGACGAGCGCGAGCGTCGCCGGCGCCATCGACGGCACGTCGTTGAGCGCGAGGTGGGAGTAGAAGACCGGCAGGAAGGCGACGGCCGCCAGCGCGGCGGCGAGCAGGCCGGCGCGGCGGTCGAAGAGGCGGCTGCCGAGCAGGTAGGTCAGCCAGACCGAGATCGTCCCCAGCAGCGCGACCGTGACGCGCGCGATCAGGAAGACCTTGCTCGGATCGTCGACGTACGCCCGTGCGACCGCCTCGCGGCCGCCGAACCAGACGGCGTAGATGACGTGGAGCAGCTCGGTGTAGCCCGGCGGGTTGAGGAAGTAGCGCGGGTTGAGGCCATGGCCGAAGAACCCGATCGCCACGGGTACGAAATGGCCTTCCTCGTCGATGTTGTAGGAGAACGGCAGGCCGTGCCCGATGCCCCACAGCCGCAGCCCGAGCGCGCCCGCAAGGACGGCGGCGAGGGCGAGCGCCGTGCGATCGAGCCGCGGCCGGGCGCGGCGTGCGTGGCGTTCCATCCGGTCCTTTGGGATACTGCGGCGCGAGTCTACGGCACCGGCCGACGGTCTACGGTGGTGCGACGAACTCCCGCCGACGTCGCCCGCCGGGCGGCGCAGAGAGCGGCCCCGCGCCCCGTTCGACCAGTCATCCCCCATGAAGCTGATCATCCAGATCCCCTGTTTCAACGAGGAGCAACAGCTCCCGGCGACGCTCAGAGACCTGCCCAGAGAGGTGCCGGGCTTCGACACCGTCGAGTGGCTGATAATCGACGACGGCTCCTCGGACCGCACGATCGAGGTCGCGCGCGAAGGCGGCGTGAACCACATCGTCAAGCTGACCAACAACAAGGGGCTGGCCGCCGGCTTCCAGGCCGGGCTCGACGCCGCCCTCAAGCTCGGCGCCGACGTGATCGTCAACACCGACGCCGACAACCAGTACTTCGGCGGCGACATCCCGAAGCTGGTCGAGCCGATCGTCTCCGGCCGGGCCGACATGGTGATCGGCGACCGCCAGGTCGAGTCGATCGCCCACTTCTCGCCGCTGAAGGTCTCGCTCCAGAAGCTCGGCTCGTGGGTCGTGCGGCAGGCCTCCTCGACGACCGTGCCGGACACCACCTCCGGCTTCCGCGCCTACAACCGCGAGGCGGCGCTGCAGCTCGTCGTCGTGTCGAAGTTCACCTACACGCTCGAGACGATCATCCAGGCCGGCAAGCAGCTGGTCGCGATCGACGACGTGAAGATCCGCACCAACGAGAAGACGCGCGAGTCGCGGCTCTTCCCGTCGATGGGCGCCTACGTGCGCCGCAACTCGATCTCGATCTTCCGCATCTACTCGCAGTACGAGCCGCTGCGGGTCTTCTGGAGCGCCGGCGCGCTGGTCGGGCTCGTCGCCGCCGCCGTCTGGATCCGCTTCCTCGTCTTCTGGTTCCAGGGCGAGGGCGCCGGCCACGTCCAGTCGCTGATCCTTGGCGCGATGCTCTTCACCGGCGCGATGCTGCTGTTCGCGCTCGGCGTGATCGGCGACCTGCTCGCCGCGCAGCGGACGCTGTCGCAACGCACCTTCGAGCGCGTGCGGCGGATCGAGCTGTCGCTCGGCATCCCGCCCTCCCACTACGAGCCCGGCGCTCCGGGCGCCGACGACGACGGCGGCTCCGGCGCGCCCGACGACCGAAAGAAGGCAGTCGAGGTATGAGCAGCACCAGCGCGGCGCAGGCCGTCGAGGAGGTCCCGACCGGCAACACGTACGACAAGTACGGCTCGACCAACCCGGTCGTGCGCCGGCTGATGTCGAACTTCGAGCGCACGCTCGGCGAGCTGTTCACGCAGGCCGCTCCCAGCTCGGTGCTCGACGTCGGCTGCGGCGAGGGCGTCCTGACGCACAAGTGGGCGCTGGCGCTCGGCGACAAGCGGATCGTCGGCATCGACCTCGACGACCCGAAGCTGCTGTCCGAGCAGGCGACCCGCCAGGCGCCGAACCTCGAGTACCGCGTGATGAAGGCCGAGAACATGCCGTTCGAGACCGACGAGTTCGGCATGGCGAGCGCGATCGAGGTGCTCGAGCACGTGCCCGATCCCGAGCACACCGTCGCCGAGATGGCGCGCGTCGCGAAGGACCATCTGCTCGTCTCGGTCCCGCGCGAGCCGCTGTGGCGCGGCCTCAACATGGCGCGCGGCGCCTATCTGAAGGACCTCGGCAACACGCCCGGCCACGTCAACCACTGGTCGAAGCGGTCGTTCGTGAAGCTGCTGTCGCAGCACGGCGAGGTCGTCGAGGCGCGCTCGCCGTTTCCGTGGACGATGCTGCTCGTCCGCCTCTGACTTGTCCTCGCCGCCCCTGGCCATGTCCTCGATCGCTCGTGTGCTGGCGCACACGTCGCTCTCTGCGTCCTCGCCAGGAACGACGATGACGGCGTCAGATGCCCGGATCCGGTAGGAGCTCGCGCAACCGCGGCCGTCTGCTGCTGACGGTCGGCATCGCGTCGACCGGCCTCCTCTCGTTCGCATATCTGGCGCTCGCCAGCCGCGAGCTGAGCGCGGTCGACTACGGCCACGTCTCGCTGCTGTGGTCGATCACGTTCGTGATCCTGTCGGTCCTCTACCGGCCGGTCGAGCAGCTGCTGAGCCGCACGATCTCCGACCGCCGCGCGCGCGGGCTGAAGGGCCATCCGCTGCGCACGCCGGCGCTGATCCAGGCCGGCTTCGCGCTCGTCTTCCTGGCGATCGCGCTGCCGCTGCGGACGACGATCGAGGACGAGCTGTTCGGCGGCTCCGCCGCGCTCTACTGGATCCTCGTCGTCTCCGTGCTCGCCTACGCGGGCAGCTACTTCGCCCGCGGCTGGCTGGCCGGCCACGAGCGCTTCGCCGGCTACGGCGGGCTCGTGCTGCTGGAGTCGACCTCGCGCTTCCTGTTCGCGGTCGCCGCGGCCGTCGGGATCACCTCGGGGCAGACGGCGATCGCGATCGGGATCGCGGTCGCCCCGTTCGTCTCGATGGTCGTCGTGCCGTTCGCGCTCGCGCGGCTGGCGCGCGGCGGCAGCGACCCGCTGCCGGCGGCCGGCGAGGTCGCGGTGATGGACGCCGCCGGCGAGGGCCCGGCCCACGCCGAGATCGAGGAGGCCTCGCAGGACCTGTCGCTCGGGCGCGGCTCCAGCTTCGCGGTCGCCGTCTTCCTGATCATGCTCGCCGAGCAGACGCTGATGAACGCGGCGGTGCTGATCGTCGAGCGCGACTCCGGGCCGGCGCTCGCCGGCTTCGTCTTCAACGTCCTGCTGATCGTGCGCGCGCCGCTGCAGCTGTTCCAGGCGGTGCAGACCTCGATCCTCCCCCACCTCACCGGCCTGGAGGCGAGAGAGGACGCCGGCCAGTTCGCCCGCGCGATCCGCGTCACCGTGCTCGCGATCGCCGCCTTCGCCGGCGCCTGCGCGCTCGGCCTGCTGGCGATCGGCCCGTGGGTGATGGAGACCGTGCTCGGCGACAAGGGCTTCACCTACGAGCGCGGCGGCCTCGCGCTGGTCGCCGTCGGCATGGGCTTCCACCTCGTCGCCGGCACGCTCAACCAGGCGGCGCTGGCCCGCGGTCGCGCACAGCTCGCCGCGGTCGCCTGGATCGTCTCCGCGCTGCTGTTCGTCGCCTGGGTCGCCTCCGACGTCGTCAGCGACGAGGTGCTGCGCGTCGAGACCGGCTACTGCGGCGCCGCCTTCATCCTCAGCTGCCTGCTGTACGGCCTCTACCGGCGGCCGGCGTAGGCGACGTCAGGTCAGTTCGACGACTTCGACGCCGGTCCGCTGGCGGGCGCCGGAGGCGAGACGGCGGTCCTTGGTGACCAGCGGCTCGCCGAGCTGCTCGGCGAGTGCGGCGAAGAGGGCGTCGCCGATCGTCATGTTGTCGCGCAGCTGCCAGGCCCGGACGCGCAGGGCGAGCGCCGGGAACAGCTCGATCGACAGGTCGTCGAGATCGGCGACCGCGCTCGCGGCCCGCTCGGCGCTCAGTCCACCGCGCTGGACCTGGCGGCGCAGGACCGCGAGCACCTCGAAGACGAGCACGTCGGGCGCAGCGGCCGGCCCTGCGTCGTTCAGCACCTGTCGCACCTGCTCGGCGGCGCCCCTGCCGAGCAGATAGTCGACGACCGCCGAGGTGTCGAGGACCGTCACTCGCCCTCGTCGCGCAGCCGGCGAACCGCGATCTCGCTCGGTTCGTCGAGCTCGACCGCGCCGCGCGCCGCGATCCGCTCGGCCAGCTCGTCCGGCGTCGGCCGCGAGACGTCGCGCTCCATCATCGTGCGGACGTACTCGGAGAGGGAGACGCCCTTCGCCGCCGCGCGCGACTTGAGCTTCCGATGGACGTCCTCAGGGACGTCGCGGATCTGGACGAGGGTTCCCATGCGCCGAGCGTAGCATCGCCGGCGCATGGGATCCATACGTCACGTATGTATCTGTGATCCTGCCCTACTCGTACGCGAGCGCTCTCAGGACGTCGAGCTTGGCCGCTCGGCGTGCGGGGAGGATCGCGGCGATCACGCCGGCGATCACGGCGAGCACCAGCAGGACGATCAGCGTGACGACCGGGATCGAGGTCGTGAAGCCCTCGTCCTGCAGCGGGATCGTCACGAGCACCGCGAAGATCGCGCCGAGCACGACGCCGAGGACGGCGCCGATCAGGGCGGTGATCACCGACTCGTAGCGGACGATCCGGCGGACCTGGGCGCGCGAGGTGCCGATCGCGCGCAGCATCCCCAGCTCGCGGGTGCGCTCATGGATCGAGAGCACGAGCGTGTTGACGATGCCGAACAGCGAGACGATCACCGACAGCGACAGGAGCACGTAGACGAGGCCGAGCAGCTGGTCGATCTGGCCGGCCTGCTCGTCCTTGAAGCCCTGCTTGGTCAGCACCTCGACCGTCGGGTAGGCGGCCGAGATCGTCTCGTCGGCGACGCTCTGGACCGCGTCGGGGCTCTCGCCCGCCGCCGTCGTCGCGAGCACGACCGCGTCTCTGGTGGCGTCGAAGTCGCGGGCCAGCAGCTCGTTGGAGAGCGTCATGTTGCCGAGCAGGCCGGCGTTGTCGTCGTAGATGCCGACGACCTCGAGTCTCACCTCTCTGCCGGTCGGGGTGCCGACCGCGAAGGTGCTGCCGACGCTGAGGTCGTGCTCGTCGGCGTATCTGTCGGAGAGCGCGACCTGGCTGCCGCCGAACGTTCTCAGCAGCCCCTGGTCGCCCTCCACCCAGTCGACCTGGATCACGTCGGCGGCCGTCGCGGGATCGACGCCGGCGATGCTGAGCGTCCCCGACTGACCCGGCACCTTGCCGCTGGCGAAGCGCAGCGGCGAGACCGTCTCGACGCCGGGCACCTCCGCGAGCGCTCTGGCGGCGCTGCTCGGCACCGGCTGGAAGGTCTCGGTCTGCACGACGAGGTCGGCCGCGACGCCTCTGTCGACCGCGTCGTCGACCGACGCCTTCAGGCCGGCGGCGAAGATCGCGATGAAGGCGACCAGCGCGACGCCGATCATCAGCGCCGCCGAGGTCGAAGCGGTACGGCGCGGCTGGCGGGTCGCGTTCTCGCGCGCCAGCCGGCCGCTGACGCCGCGCAGCCGCTCCAGCGGCAGGCCGACGAGCAGCGCCAGCGGTCTGACGAGGTGGGAGGCGAGCAGGCCGACGCCGACGAAGACGATCGCGCCGCCGCCGCCGATCAGGCCGGCCGCCTGGCCGGCGCTGCCGCCGCCGAACAGCCCACCGCACATCATCGCGACGCCGATCAGCGCGATCACGACGGCGACCGGCGTGCGCCACCGCGCGGTCTTCCCGCGCGTCATGCTCGCGACGTCCTGCAGCGCGGCGATCGGCGGCACGCGCGTCGCGCGCAGCGCCGGGCCGACCGCGGCGACGACCGTCACGACCGTGCCGATCAGCAGCGAGACGACGATCGTGCGCGTCTCGACGATCAGCCCCTCGGAGGGCAGCTCGGCGTCGAACAGCGTGAACAGCCCGCGCAGCGCCGGCGCGATCACCATGCCGAACAGCAGGCCGACGACCGACGCGGCGAGGCCGACGACGAGCGCCTCGCCGAGCACGGCGCGCAGCACCTGCCGGCGCGAGGCGCCGATCATCCGCAGCAGCGCGAACTCGCGCATCCGCTGGGCGACGGTGATCGAGTAGGTGTTGACGATCAGGAAGGCGCCGACGAACAGCGCGACGCCGGCGAACGCGAGCAGGAAGGTTCTGAGGAAGCCGAGCTGGTCCTGCAGGTCGGCCGCCTGTCTGCGGGCCTCCTGCTCGCCGGTGCGGACGTTGTACAGCTGCGCCGGCAGCTCGGCGGCGACCCGTCTCGACAGCTGCTCGGGCGTGACCCCGCCCTCGGCGACCGCGTCGATCGACGTGTACTCGCCTCTCATGTCGAGCAGGCGCTGGACGACCTCGGTCTGCAGGACCGCAAGTGCCGAGCCGGCGAGCGTGTCCTCCTCGCCGAACTTCGCGATGCCGACGACTCTGAACGCCTCGGCGGGGCCGTCGCCGGAGATTCTGACCGTGTCGCCGATCGCGAAGCCGCCCTTGTCGGCGGTGCCCTTCGTCAGCGCCGCCTCGTCGGGCGCCCGCGGCGCGTGGCCCTCGACGTAGTCGAGCGGGCTGAGGCGCTCGGAGGGATCGTTGACGACCAGCATCGGCGCGCCGCCTCTGACGAGCGGCTCGCTGCCGTCCTTCGTGTAGATGACGGCGGAGTCGTCGCCGCCGCCGGAGGAGGAGATCGAGCCGACCGCCTCCTCGACGCCGGGGACGGCCTGGACTCTGCGCAGCACCTCGGACGACATCGCGACCGTGCCGGCGTTGTCGAACTGCTCCTTCGGCGTGACGGTGACGTCGATCTTCTCGGTCGCGGTCGCGAAGACGTTGTCGAACGCCTTGTTCATCGAGTCCGTCAGCATGTAGGTGCCGGCGACGAAGCCGACGCCGAGCACGATCGCGAGCGCCGTCAGCGCCGTTCGCAGCTTGCGCGAGACGAGCCCGCGCAGGGAGAGCGCGACCATCAGGCGACCGTCCGCATCAGGTCGAGCACGTCGTCGGCCGAGCCGGCGTCGCCGTCGTGGACGATCTGGCCGTCGGCGAGCACGAGGATGCGGTCGGCGACCGCCGCCGCGTGCGCGTCGTGGGTGACCATCACGACCGTCTGGCCGAGCTCGTCGACCGAACGGCGCAGCAGGCCGAGCACCTCGGCGGAGGACTGCGAGTCGAGGTTGCCGGTCGGCTCGTCGGCGAAGACGACCGCCGGCTTGGAGATCAGCGCGCGGGCGACCGCGACGCGCTGCTGCTGACCGCCGGACAGCTCGGACGGGTGGTGGGTGCGGCGGGCGCCGAGGCCGACCGTCTCTATCAGCGTCTCCAGCCACTCGCGGTCGACCTTCGCGCCGGCGATTCTCAGCGGCAGGACGATGTTCTCCTCCGCCGTCAGGACCGGCAGCAGGTTGAACGACTGGAAGATGAAGCCGATCTTGTCGCGGCGCAGCTGCGTCAGCTTCTTGTCGTCGAGGTTCGCCAGCTCGACCCCGTCGACGACGACCGAGCCGGAGGTCGGCTGGTCGAGGCCGGCGAGGATGTGCATCAGCGTCGACTTGCCCGAGCCCGACGGCCCCATCACGGCGGTGAAGGCGCCCTGCGGCAGCTCCAGCGAGACGCCGTCGAGCGCGTCGACGGCGGCCTCGCCCTCGCCGAAGCGGCGGCGGAGGTCGACGGCGGTGACGATCGGGATGGCGTTCACTGAGGGTCCTTTCGGAGGTTCGTGCGGGCGGCTGGTCGTTCGATGCCCCGCGGGACGCGCCGGGGGAGCGCAGCATGAAGGCTGCCGGGGCGGCGTCCGTGCCGGAATCCGGATGCCCGGCGTCCGCCCCTACGGGTAGCACCACCCCGCGACGGTGCCCGCTGTCAGGTCGCCGGGCTGACGGCTATCAGCCGCGCGCGCCGAGGTAGCGCAGCACCGCCAGCACGCGGCGGTGGTCCTGCGCGGCCGGCGGCAGGTCGAGCTTGCCGAAGATGCTCGTGACGTGCTTCTCGACGGCGCGCTCGGTGACGACCAGCTCCTCGGCGATCGCGCTGTTGGAGCGGCCCTCGGCCATCAGCCCGAGCACCTCGCGCTCGCGCGGCGTCAGGCCCTCCAGCGGGTCGTCGCGGCGACGCCGTCCGAGCAGCTGCGCGACGACCTCGGGGTCGAGCGCCGAGCCGCCCTCCCCCACGCGCGCGACCGAGTCGACGAACCGCTCGACGTCGGCGACGCGGTCCTTCAGCAGATAGCCGACGCCGGCCGCTCCGCCCCCGATCAGCTCGTGCGCGTAGCCCTCCTCGACGTACTGCGACAGCACCAGCACCGCGACGTCGGGCGCCCGCTCGCGCAGCTCCAGCGCCGCTCTCAGCCCGTCGTCGGTGTTGGTCGGCGGCATCCGCACGTCGACGATCGCGATGTCGGGCCTGTGCGCCAGCACCTTGCGGACGAGATCCTCGGCGTCGCCGGCCTGGCCGACGACCTCGTGGCCCGCGTCCTGCAGCAGGCGGGCGATGCCCTCGCGCAGGAGGACGGAGTCTTCGGCGATCACGACGCGCATTCGGGTGGTCCGTTTTCGGGCGGTGGTCCGCGCGCTCAGCTCGCGCACGGGATCTCGGCACGGATGGTCGTGCCTCGACCGGACGGGCTGAAGACTGCCAGACGGCCGTCGAGCGCGGAGAGCCGGTCCTCCAGGCCGCGCAGCCCGCTGCCCGACGCGGGATCGGCGCCGCCGACGCCGTCGTCGCGGACCTCGACGACCGCGTGGCCGTTGAGGCGCTGCACGATCACCTCGGCGTGGCTGGCCTCGGCGTACTTGGCGACGTTCGCGAGCGCCTCGGCAACGACGAAGTAGGCGGCGCCCTCGACCGGCGGCGGCAGCCGCTCCTCCGGCACGTCGGCGAGCGCGACCGGCAGCGGCGCCCGGCTGGCGAGCGCCTCCAGCGCCGGCCGCAGGCCGCGGTCGGTGAGGATCGCCGGGTGGATGCCGCGCGCCAGCTCGCGCAGCTCCTCCAGCGCCAGCCGCGCCTCGTCGCGCGCCTCGCGGATCAGCGCCTTCGCCTGCTCGGGGTCGGCGCCGACCTGCTGCTCGGCGATCCCGAGCGTCAGCGCCAGCGCGACGAGCCGCTGCTGCGCGCCGTCGTGGAGGTCGCGCTCGATCCGCCGGCGCTCGCGCGTGACGACGTCGAGCAGACGCGCTCGCGACGCGCGCACCTCGGCGATCTGGACCCGCAGCTCGGCGTCGAGCCGCTCGTTCTCGAGCGCCAGCGCGGCGGCGGCGCCGGCCGCCTGCACCAGCTCGGGCTCCTCGTCGAGCGAGCCGTCGTGGACGATCGCGGCGACCTTGCGCCCCTCCCGCTCGACCTCGGTGAAGGAGCGGCCGCTGCCGGGACGGGGCAGCGCGACCGGCTGGCCGGCGGCGTCGACGTAGCGGCCCTCGCCGCCGGTCCCCGCCGGCATCCAGTACGCGATCGACAGCGAGCGGTCGTGGAGCGCGATCGCGAGCGCGTCGCGCAGCGAGGCGGCGCCGCGGCCGGCCTGCGCGGCGCCGAGCCGCGAGACGAGCCGCCCGACCGAGTGGCCACGCGAGAGGTTCTGCCGCACGATCCCGGTGACGAACGCGAGCGGGATCGAGCCGAACAGGAACAGCCCGATGAAGTCGAAGACGTTGAGCAGCCTGCCGGGCAGGTCCAGCATCTGGCCGGCGAGCGACAGCGCGAGCGCTCCGGTCGTCGCGACGCCCGACCACAGCACCGGCGCGAGCAGCCGCCGCTCGGGGATCGTCGCCCGCTGCCAGCGCAGCACGAGCAGCGCCACCGCGCCGATCGCCGCGGCGAGCGAGCCGCCGCGCAGGATCGCGTCGATCACGTCGCCGAGCCGCGCGTTCTCCTCCACCAGCAGGACGTTGCGCGGCAGGTCGGGGGCGGGCGCGGTGACGAGCAGCAGCGCCAGCGGGCCGACCGTGCAGAGCGCGTAGACGGCGCCGACGTAGGCGCGCTCGCCGCGCGAGCGCAGGCGGCCGGTCGGGAAGCCCAGCAGCGCGTGGATCATCACCGCCGAGGAGAGCGAGCCGACCAGCACGCCGAGCGTGAACAGCAGGTCGTCGTCGGAGGCCGAGAGCGCGGTCAGGAAGGTCGTCAGGCCGACGAGGCTCAGTTGGAGGCCGAACCACGAGTCGGGTCGGCGCGCCCAGGCGTACATGCCGGTCGCGGTGAAGGAGCCGCCGATCGTCAGCATCAGCGCCAGCACCAGCCACTTCGGCGAGGTGTGCTCGCTGGTCAGCACCGCGACGATCGTCCAGGCGGCGCCGAGCACCCCGGCGAAGCCGATCGCGGTGATCGCGGCGCGCTTGGCGGGCGTCAGCCCCGCCGGGCTCATGGCAGCAGCGCGGCGACCGCGTCGCCGGAGAGGTCGGCCTTCGCGACGAACCCGCAGGCGCCGCAGCCGGAGACCAGCGGGCCGAAGTCGCTCGGGTCGCGGCTCGAGACGATCACGACGTCGGGCGGGTCGGCGAGCCGCTTGATGCGGTCGGCGACGACGAAGCCGTCGGCGTCGGGCAGGCCGACGTCGAGCAGCACGACGTCGGGGCGCAGGTCGCGCGCGGCGGTGTAGCCGCTCGCTCCGTCGGGCGCCTCGCCGACGACCGTGAAGCCGCCGGCCTCGAGCACCCGCCGCGCGCTGGAGCGGAAGCTCGGGTGGTCGTCCACGATCAGGATCGTCCTCGCCATCGTCGCTCGATTGTGGCCGAGTCGTCGCGGGCGCGGCGTACGGCTAGCCGTAGGGCGGCGGGACGGGCCGCGCGGTGGCGGCGCCGGCCGTCGTCGTGGTCGCGCGGCGCCCGCCCGGTCGACTCAGACGGCGCCCGCGGCCTGCGCGAGCGCGGCGTAGGCGGCGGCGGGATCCTTGGCGCCGAAGATCGCCGAGCCGGCCACGAGCACCCCGGCGCCGTGCTCGGCGCACGGGCCCGCGGTCTTGGCGTCGACGCCGCCGTCGACCTCGATCGCCGTCGACGGCAGCAGGCCGCGCAGGCGGGCGAGCTTGTCGAGCGAGGCGGCGATGAACGGCTGTCCGCCCCAGCCCGGGTTGACCGACATGCACAGCGCCATGTCGAGCAGCGCTCCGACCTCCGCGAGCGCGCCGACCGGCGTGCCCGGGTTGACGGCCGCGGCGGCGGAGACGCCGGCGTCGCGGATCGCCGCGAGCGCGTAGTTGAGGTGCGGCGTCGCCTCGGCGTGGACGGTGATCGAGTCGGCGCCGGCCTTCGCGAACTCGGCGACCTGGCGCTCGGGGCGCTCGATCATCAGGTGGACGTCGAGGATCGCCCCGGCGGCGTGGACGCGGTCGGCGAGCGCGGAGACGACGATCGGCCCCATCGTGATCGGCGGCACGAAATGGCCGTCCATCACGTCGACGTGGATCACGCGGGCGCCGGCGGCGATCACCTCGTCGACCTGCGCGCCCAGGCGGGCGAAGTCGGCGGAGAGGATCGACGGCGCGATGCGCGTGGCGCGCAGCAGCTCGGTGGCGGTCTCGTTGGCAGGCATGCGACGGCGAAGTCTGGCGGATCGGGTGGCGGGGCGCGGTCGTGCCGCCCGGCCGGCGCTCAGACCGGCGTCAGCATGCTGCCCTTGCAGTGGTTGCAGATGACGATCGCCGTGCTCGACATGCGCACGATCGTCGAGTGCTCGCCGCAGTTCGGGCAGACCGAGACGAGCTCGTAGCGGTTGAGGCAGTAGACGCAGCGGTAGCGGCCCGGCATCGTCGTCGGGCGCAGCCACGGCTCGCCGCAGCCAGGGCACTCCGGGCCCAGTCTGGGCGGCTCGTCGCTCATGTCGCGGCGTCGATCGGCATCCCACCGTGATAGCGCATCGCTCGGATGGCCGTCACCACGAAGACAGTGTTCCGCGGTCTCATGAAGAACGTCTGAGACGCGCCAGGAAGAAGCCGTCGGTCCCGTCGCGGTGGGGCAGCAGCTGCAGCGTCCGCGGGGCGCGGCGGCTGCGCAGACGGGGCAGCTCGGCGCCGAGGTCGTCGAGCGCGAAGGCCGGATCGGCGTCGAGGAACGCCTCGATCACGCCCTCGTTCTCGTCGGGCGAGATCGTGCAGGTGACGTACAGCAGCGTGCCGCCCGGCGCGAGCGCCGCCGCGCCCGCCGCGAGGATCCGGCCCTGCAGGCGCGCCAGCTCCGCGACCGACTCCGCGGTGGCGCGCCAGCGCAGGTCGGGCCGCCCCTGGAGCGTGCCGAGCCCCGAGCAGGGCGGGTCGACGAGGACGCGGTCGAACGGCCCGTCGCGGCGCGGCTCGCTCGCGTCGCCGGTCTCGACCGCGACGGTCCAGTCGGCTCTGAGGCGCGCGCAGGTCCGCCGCAGCGCCTCCGCGCGGCCGGGGTGGCGCTCGACCGCGACGACCGCCCCCGACCCGCCCATCAGCGCGGCGAGGTGGGTCGTCTTGCCGCCCGGCGCGGCGCACAGGTCGAGCACACGCTCGCCCGGCTGCGGGTCGAGCAGCCGCGCCGCCGCCATCGCCGCGCGCGACTGCGCCAGCAGCGCGCCGTCGGCGAACAGCGGGTCGCCGCGCAGGTCGAAGGCGCCGTCGGCGACGAGCCCCTCCGGCAGCGACAGCACCGCCGCGGCGGCGCCGCCGGGCGCGCCACCGTAGCCGGGGACGCCTTCGCCGTCGGGGACGCCTTCGCCGCCCGGCAGGCGGCCGTCGAGCTGCGCCGGCCGCACCGCGACCTCGCGGCCGGCGAGCGCCGCCGCGACGGCGACCGGCTCGGCCGCCAGCGTGTTGACGCGCAGCGCGCTCTCGGCCGGTTGGTTGACCCGCGCCAGCAGCGCGCGCGCCTCGTCGGGTCCGAGCGACTCCCACCACATCCGCGCGATCCAGTCGGGCACCGAGTGGCGCAGCGCCGCGCCCTCCGGGGTGCGGTCGTCGAGCTGCTCGACGATCCGCCGCCCCTCCCGGGAGGCGCGGCGCAGCACCGCGTTGACCAGTCTGTAGCCGGGCCCGCCGGCCGCCTTCGCCAGCTCGACGCTCTGGTCGACGGCGGCATGCGCGGCGACGCCGTCGAGGAAGATCAGCTGCAGCAGCCCGAGCCGCAGCGCGTCGCGCACCGGCGGATCGAGCTGGCCCGGCGGCCGGCGCGTGAGCCGCGCGATCACGTGGTCGAGCGTGCGGCGGCGCTGCACGGCGCCGTAGGCGAGCGCCGTCGCGAAGGCGTGCTCGCGCCCGTCGAGGCCGGCGCGGGCGGCCTCCCCCGCGAGCGCGCGATCGGCGTAGGCGCCCTCGTCCTCGACGCGGCGCAGCACGGCGGCGGCGACCCGGCGGGCGGGCGAGACGGGCGAGGCGACGGACGGCATCGACCCATCGTGGCAGCTCGGAGGGTGCGCCGGGCGCCCGGGCGGGCATCCTCGCCGCAGCCGCTCGCTCCTGCGCGACCCGTCCGGGGTCGCAGGAGCGATCCGACCCGAGACGAAGATCCCACCGTGTTCCTGACCGATCTGCTTCCGCCGCTCGCCCAGCTGACGCCCGTGGAGCAGGACCACCTCGACCAGGCCCGGCAGATGCAGGCGATGTCGTTCGCCGTGCACATCCCGCTCGTCTGCTTCGGCGTCGCCTTCCCGGCGCTGGTCGTCTTCGTCGAGTGGCTGCACCTGCGCACCGGCGACCCGCTCTACCGCAGACTGGCGCGACGGTGGACGCGGGTGATGGCCGCGCTGTTCGCCGTCGGCGTCATCACCGGCACGATCCTCAGCTTCGAGCTCGGCCTGCTGTGGCCCCAGTTCATGGCGAGCTTCGGCGACGTCTTCGGGCTCGGCTTCGCGATCGAGGGCTTCTCCTTCTTCCTCGAGGCGATCTTCATCGGCATCTACGTCTACGGCTGGGACCGGCTGCCGCCGAAGTGGCACTTCGCCAGCGGCTTCCCGATCATCTTCACCGGCTTCCTCGGCTCGATGATGGTGATCGCCGTCAACGCCTGGATGAACAACCCCGGCGGCTTCCGGCTCGAGGACGGCGAGGCGGTCGACGTGCGGCCGTGGCAGGCGCTGTTCGGCAACGACTACCTCTGGCACGAGCTGGTGCACATGTACGTCGCCGCGTACATCGTCGTCGGCTTCGTGGTCGCCGGAGCGTACGCCTGGGGCAAGCTGCGCCACGGCAGATGGGGCCGCTACGAGCGCACGGCGCTCGCGATCCCGCTGACGGTCGCCGCCTTCGCGGCGCCGGTGCAGCTGCTCGTCGGCGACTGGGCGGCGCGCGAGGTCGCGACGCACCAGCCGGTGAAGCTGGCGACGCTGGAGGGGCTGCAGAGAACGACGGAGGGCGCCCCCGAGCACATCCTTGGCTGGTACGACAAGGAGACCGGCGAGATCAGATGGGGCATCGAGATACCGAAGCTGCTGTCGCTGCTCGCCTTCCACGACCCGAACGCGACCGTGCAGGGGCTCGACTCGGTGCCGCCCGACGACCGGCCCGGCCCGGTCAACACCGTCCGCTTCGCCTTCCAGACGATGGTCGGGATCGGCACCGCGCTGGCGCTGCTGGCCGTCGTCACGCTGTGGGTCCGCTGGAGACGCCGCGGCCTGCCGAGATCGCGCTGGTTCTACCGGGCGCTCGTCGTCGCCGGGCCGGCGTCGGTCGTCGCGCTGATCTGCGGCTGGGTGACGACCGAGGTCGGCCGCCAGCCGTGGGTCGTCTACGAGGTGATGCGAGTCGACGCGGCGGTCACCGGCGCCGGCGGCGTGCCGGTCGGCTACGCGCTGCTCGCGCTCGTCTACCTCGGCGTCGGGCTCGGCGTCTGGTGGGTGCTGAGACGGCTCGCCGCCGCGCCGCTCGGGGGCGCCGGCGACCCGATGGAGGTGGCGGCGGCGCGCGGCCCGGGCGGCGCGGACGCCGACGGCGAGACCGCCGGCGGCACGGCGGGCGGGAGCTGAGGCGGCGCGATGCACCTGTACGAGGTCCCGCTGCTGTTCTCGCTGATCGGGCTGGCGCTCTACGTCGTCCTCGGCGGCGCCGACTTCGGTGCCGGCTTCTGGCAGCTGTTCGCCGGCCGCGGCGAGCGCGCCGCGCGCGTGCGCGAGCACGCCCACCACTCGATGGCGCCGGTGTGGGAGGCCAACCACGTCTGGCTCATCTTCGTGCTCGTCGTGATGTGGACCAGCTATCCGGAGGCGTTCGCGTCGATCGCCTCGACGCTGTCGATCCCGCTGTTCCTCGCCGCCGTGGGGATCATCTTCCGCGGCGCCGCCTACGCGCTGCGCTCCGGGACGGCGAGCGGGCGCGAGCTGCGGCTGGTCGACACCGCCTTCTCGCTCGCCTCGATCCTGACGCCGTTCGCGCTCGGGACGGTCGTCGGCGGGATCGCCTCCGGCCGCGTCCCGGTCGGCAACGCGCAGGGCGACCCGTGGACGAGCTGGCTCAACGCGACGTCGCTGACCGTCGGCGTGCTGGCGGTCGCGCTGTCGGCATACATGGCCGCCGTCTACCTCGCCGCCGACGCCGTCCGCACCGGCGACGAGGAGCTGGAGCGGTCGTTCCGGGCGCGCGCGCTCGGCTCCGGGATCGCCGCGGGCGCCGTCGCCGCCGCCGGGCTGGTCGTGCTGCGCGACGACGTCCGCGAGCTGTTCGACGGGCTCGTCTCCGGCGGCGGGCTGGCCGCGCTGATCGTCTCGGCGGTCGGCGGCCTGGCGACGCTTTGGCTCGTCTCCGCGCGCCGCTACGAGCCGGCCCGCTACTCGGCCGGGGTCGCCGTCGCGGCGGTGATCGCCGGCTGGGCGATCGCCCAGGCGCCCGCGCTGCTGCCGGGCGAGCTGACGGTCGAGCAGGCGGCCGCCTCGCACGACACGCTCGTGGCGACGACGGTCGCCGTGCTCGCCGGGGCGGTCGTGCTGCTGCCGTCGCTGGCGCTGCTGTTCACGCTGACGCTGCGCGGCCGGCTCGGGGAGGAGCACGGCGCGGGCGGCGAGCCCTCGGCCGCGACCGCCGCGCTGCGCGCGCTCGTCCCCACCCGCACCAGCATGCTCGTGCGCCTGTCGATCGCGTTCGGGATCCTTGGCTTCGGCTTCCTCACGCTCGCCGATTCCGGCTGGGCGCACGCGATCGGCGTCCCCTGCCTGGTCCTCTTCGCGCTCTTCGGCTTTCGCGCGGCCGTCCCGCTCGAGGAGCCGGAGGAGCAAGGGATCTCCGCACCCGCCGAGCAGGAGCGGTAAGCGGAAGCGGACGCCTCAGGCGCCGGGCAGGCCGCGGCCGCGCAGGTAGTCGGCGGCCGGCATCGCCTTGCCGCCGGGCGGCTGGACCCGCTCCAGCTCCAGCACGGTGCCGCCGGCCGCGCCGAGCAGGAGGCGGTCGCCGGCGGCGGCGAGGGCGCCCGGCGCCGGCGCGGCGACGGCCAGCGCGGCGACCTCCTCGCCGTCGAGCGGCAGCGCGGCGGCGACGCCGAGGAAGGCCGGCGGGTCGCTCGCCGGCAGCGGCAGGCGGGCGCCGACGTGCGGCGTGAGGCCGCGGACGACGCGGTCGAGCGTCGCGGCGTCGTCGCGGACCGGGTCGAGCGTGCGGTCCTCCGGCCCGATCTTCTCCGCGTAGGTGACGCCCTCCTCAGGCTGCTCGGCGAACGGCGGCCGCTCGTCGAGCGCGCGCACGAGCAGGTCGCCGCCGATCCGCTCCAGCCGCGGCGCCAGCGTCCCGTAGGTCTCGCGCGGCGCGACCGGCGTCGGCTCGACGAGGCAGACCGGGCCGCTGTCGAGGCCGGCGGTCAGCCGCATGATCGCGACGCCGGTCTCCTCGTCGCCGGCCATCAGCGCCCGCTCGAGCGGCGCCGCGCCGCGCCAGCGCGGCAGCAGCGACGGGTGGACGTTGAGGATCTCGTGCTCGGACAGCAGCGGCTCCTTGATCAGCGCGCCGAAGGCGCAGACGATCACGGCGTCGGGGCGGGCGGCGGCGATCCGCGCGCGGGCCTCCTCGCCGTTGACGTCGGCCGGCTGGTCGAGCTCGATCCCCAGCTCGCGCGCGGCGTCGGCGACCGGCGGCGACTGGAGCTTGCGGCCGCGCCCCTTCGGGCGGTCGGGCCGCGTCACGACGAGCTGCGGGCGATGGGGGCTGTCGGCGAGCCGCCGCAGGATCGCGGCGGCGAAGTCGGAGGTGCCGAGGTAGACGGTGCGCACGGGCCGGCGGGCGGTGTCGGGCGGTCGGGCCGGCGGCCGCTCAGGCGGCCTCGTCGGCGGCGGCCTGCTCGCGCAGCGCCCGGATCGCCTGCTTGCGCTCGCCGCGCGAGGTGCGGTCGAGGATCAGGACGCCGTCGAGGTGATCCATCTCGTGCTGGATCACGCGCGCCTCCAGCCCGCTCGCCTCGACCGTCACCGGCGCGCCGGTCTCGTCCTGCGCTCTCACGCGCACGTTGACCGGGCGCTCGACCTCGACGAGCACGCCCTGGAGGCTGAGGCAGCCCTCCTCGGCCGACTCCCGCTCCTCCCCCGACCACTCCAGCTCGGGATTGACGAGCGCGATCACCGGCGAGTCCTGCTCGACGCGGTAGACGAGCACGCGGTTGAGCTTGCCGAGCTGGGTCGCCGCGAGGCCGATCCCGAAGGCGTCGTCCATGATCGCGCCCATCCCCTCGACCTGCTGGCGCAGATCGTCGTCGAAGCGCGTCACCGGCATCGCTCTGCTCTTCAGGACCGGGTCGCCCCACTGGCGCACCATCCGCATCGCCGCGGCGCGGCGGGCCGCGCGCTCGGGGTCGAGGCGGGGCGCCTCCTGCTCGTCGGTCTCGGTCTCGTGCTCGTCGTGCTCAGCCATCGCAGCGGAAAGGATAGAGACCGCTACTGCGGGTCGACGTCGGCCGACAGCGACGCCCGGCGGCCCTCCGGCGCTCTCGCGACGGCGTCGACCGCGGCGGCGACCGCCCGCACCGCGGCGCGGCGCTCGGTCGCCTTCACGACCAGCTGGCTGCGCTCCCTCCCGCGCAGCCTGAACAGGGGCGCGGGCCCGAGCACCTGCGCTCCGGGCACCTCCCCCAGCCGGCTCGCGACGGCGGCCGCGGCGGCATGCGCGTCGGTTGCCTCCTCGGCCGAGCAGACGACCCTGATCAGCGACGCGAACGGCGGGTAGCGCAGCAGCTCGCGACGGGCCAGCTCGCCGGCGAGGAAGCCGTCGCTGTCGTGCGCGGCGGCGGCGACGATCGACGGCGCGTCGACCGCGAGCGTCTGCACGAGCACCCGCCCCTCCCCGTGCGGCCCGCGGCCGGCGCGGCCGGCGAGCTGCGCGACGAGCGCGAAGGTCCGCTCCTCTGCGCGGAAGTCGGGGAAGCGCAGCGTCTGGTCGGCGTCGAGCACGACGGCGAGCGTCACGTCGGGGAAGTCGTGGCCCTTGGCGACGATCTGGGTGCCGACGAGCACGCCGGCCGGCGCCGCGTCGAACCGCTCCAGCGCGCGCACGATCCCGCCCTTCGTCGCGGTCGTGTCGGCGTCGAGGCGGAAGACCGGGAAGCGCTCGTCGCCGATCGCCTCCAGCAGCTCCTGCTCGATCCGCTCGGTGCCGGCGCCGTGGCGCGCGAGCGAGACCGAGCCGCAGTCGGGGCAGCGCGACGGGACCCGCTCGGCATGGCCGCAGTGGTGGCAGGAGACGGCGTGGCGGCCGCGGTGGAGCACGAGCGCGACGTCGCATTGCGGGCATTCCCAGACGCGGCCGCAGGAGCGGCAGGAGAGGAAGTTCGACCAGCCGCGCCGGTTGACGAGCACGATCGCCTTCTGGCCGGCGCGGCGGACGTCGCCGAGCGCCTCCCGCGTGACGGGATGGAGCGGATGCCGCGCGTCGCGCATGTCGAGGATCTCGACCGCCGGCATCGCGCGCCCGTCGACCCGTCTGCCGATCCGCAACCGCCGCAGCGCCCGCACCGACTCCGGCCGCGGCGTCGCGCTGCCGCTCAGCAGCACCGCGCCGGCGTCGGTCGCGCGGCGGGCGGCGACCCGGCGGGCGTCGTAGCGCGGATCGCCCTCGTGCTTGTAGGCCGGCTCGTGCTCCTCGTCGACGATCACGAGCCCGACGTCGGCGAGCGGCGCGAAGACGGCCGAGCGCGGCCCGACGCAGATGCGCGCCTCGCCGCGCCGCAGCCGCATCCACTCGTCGTAGCGCTCGCCCTGGCCGAGCTGCGAGTGCAGGACGGCGACCGTGTCGCCGAAGCGGGCCTGGAAGCGCGCGACCGTCTGCGGCGCGAGCGCGATCTCGGGCACGAGCACGATCACGTCGCGGCCGGCCTCCAGCGCCGCGGCGGCGGCCTGCAGGTAGACCTCGGTCTTGCCCGAGCCGGTCACGCCGTGGAGCAGGAAGCGGCGGTCGGCGTCCGACGGGGCGCCCGGCTCGCCGGGCCGCGGCGCGCCCAGCGCCGCGACGATCCGCTCCAGCGCCGCCTCCTGCTCGGCCGTGAGCGGCGGCGGGACGCCGTCGTGCCGGGCGCCGATCGCCGAATGGACCGGCCGGCGCCGCAGCTCGCGGCGCTCGACGACGAGCAGCCCGCGCTCGGCGAGCCGTCTCAGCGACCCGTGGTCGGTGCCGCTGTCGGCGGCCGGCAGCGGGCCCGCGGCGAGATTGCGCAGGACGGCGCGCTGCTTGGCGGTCACCCTCGCCTCCGGGTCGGCGAGCGCGGCGCGGCCGGCGTCGGTCAGCTCCGCGACGAGCGCTCTGCGCGTCCGCACGCGCGGCCGGATCGCGCGTCCGGCGCCGGGGGGCAGCACGAGCCCGAGCGCGCGCGCCGGGGTCGAGCAGTACTCGTCGGCGATCCATCCGGCGAGCGCGACCAGCGACGCGGGCACCCCGGGGCCGTCGACCCGCTCGCGCGGCTCGGCGAGCTTCTCGGCCGGCACGTCGGTCGTCTCGGCCAGCCCGGTGACGACGCCGAGCACGTCGCGACCGGCGAACGGGACGGCGATCAGCGTCCCGACCTCGACGGCGCCGAAGCCCTCAGGGATGCGGTAGTCGAACGGCCCGCGCAGCGCGCGCGCCGTCGTCAGCGGCTCGATGCGGGCGATCGGCGGCGACGCGCTCACGGGCGGCGGGGAAAGCGGGCGGTCGACGGAGCGCTCACGGGCGCGGCGGGCGTCGGGCGATCGGCGGACGGGAGGATCACGGCCCGGAGAGGTAACGCCGCGTCGCGGGCGAACACGGTGACGGCGACCTCGCCCTGCTTCGTCGTCGCCGTGTCGACGCCGACGCGGCGGTAGCCGGCCCGCACGGCGACCCGCTCGGAGGCGACGTTGCCCGCGATCACCTGCAGCTCCAGCCGGCGCAGCCCAAGGGCCCCGAACGCCCATCTCGTCAGCAGCTCGAGGCCGCCGCTCGCGACGCCGCGGCCGCGCGCGGCCGGCACGACCCAGTAGCCGGCCTCCCCGGCGCGGCCCGTCTGCCAGTCGGGTCTGCCGAAGCCGACGGCGCCGAGCACCGTCGCGGGGTCGTCGACGGCGACGACGGCGAGCGACGCCAGCGTCCCGTCAGTCCAGCCGGCGTCGCCCCTGGCGAGGAAGTCGCGCGCGTCCCGCTCCTCGTAGCCGGCCGGGACCAGCGTCCAGCGCTGGATCTCCGGATCGACGCAGGCGGCGGCGATCTGCGGCACGTCGGCGGGGCGCCAGCGGCGCAGCGCCAGCACCCCGTCGGTCGGCGGCGGGTCGAGTGGCGGCAGCGGGCGCATCGCTCCAAGGTAGTCGGCCGCGTCGCGCGGCGGAACCCTCAATCGACAGCCGCCCGGAGCAGTACGCTGCGCCCATGGCACTGGACCTGCATCCGAGCGAGCACGTCATCTTCGCCGGCCACCCGTCGTGGCGCGGCACGCTCAGCTTCTACCTGCGCGGCACGCTGGCAGCGCTCGGCGTCGCGGCGATCGCCGCCCTGGCGACCGTCATCGGCGGCGGCTTCGACCTCACCTGGGTGATCGTCGGGTTCGTCGTCGCGGTCGCCGTCGTGATCGTCGTCGGGTTCGTGTACCGCCTCTCGACGACGTACACGATCACCAACCAGCGCCTGACGATCGAGCGCGGGATCCTCTCCAAGCACATGCAGCAGACGCGCGTCGAGCGGGTCCAGAACGTCAACACCGACCAGACGCTCGTCGACCGCCTCATGCGCGTCGGCCAGGTCGACTTCGACACCGCCGGCAGCGACGACTCCGACTTCACCTTCCGCGGCGTCGCCAACCCGCAGCAGGTCGTCCGCGCCGTCGACAAGGCCCACCGCGAGCGCGAGCAGCGCGGTCTCCAGCACGGCGCGGACGAGGGCTTCGAGCCGACCCCGCCCGGCGGGCTCTGAGCCCGGCGCTCAGGCTTCGAGCACCCGCATCACCTCAGGGGCGCGATACATCTGCGCGCGGTTGAGCGTGACGCCCTCCCACGGCTCGATCACCCCGATCTCGACCAGCGCCCTGATCGCGTTGTGCGCGCCCTGTTTGGAGAGCCGGTAGGTCGATCGCACGAGCGGCACGCTCGGATACGGGTTGCCGACCAGGTCGGCGGCGATCTGCTCCGCGACGCCGCGTTTGCCCGCACGCTGCACCCGCTCGCGCAACTCGGCCTGCAACGCGACCAGACGTTCCACCTTCACCCGCGACTCGACAGCCGACGCCGCGACGCCAGCTGCGAAGAAGCCGACCCACGCGTCCCAATCGCCGTCGCAGCTCAACGCGAGCAGCGCGTCCTGGTAGCGCTCGCGGCGCGCCTCGAACCATGGTGAGACGACGAGCAGCGGCTCCCGGATCACGGCCCCACGCAGCAGCTGAACGATCACGAGCAGACGTCCGAGCCGACCGTTGCCGTCCGAGTAGGGATGCAGAGTCTCGAACTGATAGTGGGCCATCGCCGCCTGCACGACAGTCGGGACGGTCGGCGGATCCTCGATCCATCCGAGGAGCGCTTCAACTCCGGCCTTGAGCTGATCGCCGGGCGGCGGGGGCACGAACCGCGCTTCGCCGAGGCGCGATCCGGGCGCCCCGATCAGCACGAGACGCTCGCGGATCCGACCGGCGTCGCGCAACTCGCCGCTCGTCCCCCGCACGAGTGTGCGCTGCAGCGCGCTCAGCATCGCGATCGTCAGCGGCCGATCCTCCGGCCACGAGAACGCGAGCTCGGCCGTGCGCTCGAAGTTGAGGATCTCGCGCATCGCGGCGCTGATCTCTTGGCGCTCCGCATCGGCGGCAAGCACCTCCGAGAACGGCGCGAACGTGCCCTCGAGCGCGCTCGTGCTCTGAGCCTCGCGGCGCAGCGCCGGTCGACGCAGCAGTCCGGGGTTCGGAATCAGCCGCGCGGCGCCGTCGAGCCGCGCCAGTGCGGCGGTCGCCTCGTTGACGGCCGTCCACGTTGCCGTCGAGAGGACCACCTCGCGCGGGAGCGGGTCCGGAAGAAATGCCTCGCCGCTCGTCGCCTCGCCGGTCGCGGGATCGGGCGCTCGAACCGGGGTGAGACGCCCGATCGGGCTGTTGGCAAGCGATGACGAGACCATCGCCAGTCAACTCTACTGCTTGAAACTTGACCGGGCGCGATCGAAGGTCAAGTTCTCTTGACCCGGAACGACGACGGGCGCCCCTTGCGGAGCGCCCGTCGGTGCGGCTCAGATGCGGCTGGCGGCTACGCCGCGGCGCCGGCGAGGCCGGCGGCGTCGCGGAGCGCCTCGGCCTTGTCGGTCTTCTCCCACGTGAAGTCGTGGTCCTCGCGGCCGAAATGGCCGTAGGCCGCCGTCTTCTGGTAGACGGGGCGGTGGAGGTCGAGGTACTCGCGGAAGGCGCCCGGGCGCAGGTCGAAGTGCTCGCGCACGAGCTGCTCGATCTTCGCGCGGCCGATCTTCTCGGTGCCGAACGTCTCGACCATCACCGAGACCGGGTGGGCGACGCCGATCGCGTAGGCGACCTGGACCTCGGCGCGGTCGGCGAGGCCGGCGGCGACGACGTTCTTGGCGACGTAGCGGGCGGCGTACGCGGCCGAGCGGTCGACCTTCGACGGGTCCTTGCCGGAGAAGGCGCCGCCGCCGTGGCGGGCCGCGCCGCCGTAGGTGTCGACGATGATCTTGCGACCGGTGAGGCCGGCGTCGCCGACCGGGCCGCCGATCACGAACCGCCCCGTCGGGTTGACGAGGAACTCCTTGCGCAGCTTGCCGGCGTCGTAGAGGTCGGCCGGCAGGATCGGGGTGACGACGTGCTCCCAGAGGTCGTCCGGGATCAGCGACTCGGCGCCCTCGGCGTGCTGGGTCGAGATCAGCAGCTTCTCGATCTCGACCGGCTTGCCGTCGCGGTAGCGGACGGAGACCTGCGTCTTGCCGTCGGGGCGCAGGTAGTTGAGCGTCTCCGCGTGGCGGACGTCGGCGAGGCGCTTGGCGAGCTTGTGCGCGAGCGCGATCGGCAGCGGCATCAGCTCCGGCGTCTCGCGCGTGGCGTAGCCGAACATCATGCCCTGGTCGCCGGCGCCGGCGAGATCGAGCTTGTCGTCGTCGCCCGGGTCGGTGCGCGACTCGTGCGAGGCGTCGACGCCCTGGGCGATGTCGGGCGATTGCTTGTCGATCGCGTTGAGGACGGCGACCGAGTCGGCGCTGAAGCCGAGATTCCCGTCGACGTAGCCGATCCTGCGGATCGTCTCGCGCGCGATCTCCTGGATGTCGACGTAGGTCGAGGTCGAGATCTCGCCCGAGACCACGACGAGGCCCGTGTTGACCAGCGTCTCGCAGGCGACGCGACCGTACGGGTCGTCGCGCAGGACGGCGTCGAGCACGCCGTCGGAGATCTGGTCGGCGATCTTGTCGGGGTGCCCCTCGGTCACGGACTCCGACGTGAACAGGAACTCGTTGTCGCTATAGGTGCTCATGGGATCTCGAACGTCAGCTCCGCGGTCGTTTGGGCCTCCCCGCTCAACGAGGTGAGGCCGACCGCGCGAACGCTCTGGAGGTCCGCGAAGAGGCCGGACGCTCCTGTCAGCCCCAGCGGCTCGAAGAGGCTGAGGAGCTGGCTGAAGTCGAAGAAGACTATCGAGGTCAACTCTGATTGGGAATCGGGGATGACCGCCTTGTAAGCCGGATTGTCGACGATCGACCCCTGCGGTCTGACGACGGCGGTCAGCGCAGCCTCGCTGGTCGAGACCGCCAACGTGCCGTCGCGCACGGCGTAGTGGAGCTCGGCGCCGGCGCCGGCCTGCAGCCTGCGCGTCGCGACGCCTCCGACCGATCCGTCGCCGAATGCCGGCGGCTCCCCGCCCCTGGGCGCGAACAGTCTCGCGATCGCCGGCTCGAGGTTGCGCAGCGCCGTGCGCGTGCGCCCCTCGTCGGGCGTGCGGGCGAGCAGCGCGACCGCCGGCGTCCCGTCGGCGTCGACGATCGCCACCGCGACCTCTCTGCCGAACAGCGGCAGCACGTCGCGCGCGAACGAGACGCCGCTGTCGGCGAGCAGTCTGCCGGCCTCTCTGATCATCCCGGCCGTGTCGCCGCCGACGCCGCCGACGCCGCCGACCCCGAGCAGCAGCGGCAGCGCCCGCTCGACGCTCGTGAAGCCGGCGTAGGCGAGCGCTCTCTCCGGCACCGATCTCGTCAGCGTCGGCGTGAAGCGGGGCGCGGCGGTGCGGCCGCTGGGATCGAGGATCTGACGGGCCGAGACGCGCGCGGTCGTCGAGCCGGCGGTGACGGCGATCGCCGCCGCTCGCAGGCCCGGCTGGTCGAGCATCGCGCCGGCCAGCCCGAGCAGCCCGCTCTGGGGCGCGAGCAGCCGCCGCACGCCGTCGACCGACGCATAGCCGTCGAGCACCCGCTCGTCGGGCTGGTCGGCGGTCGCGCGGCGGAAGAGGTCGGCGTCGGCGAGCGCGCTCGCGCCGCCGGCGTCGGTCGCGAGGTCGATCGCCGCGTGGACGGTCGCTCGCTGGCCGATCGCGAGGAAGCCGTCGACGAAGGCGGTGACGGCGCCGCTGCGGTACGTCGAGACGGCGGTGCCGCGATGGTCGGCGCTGCGGGCCCGACCGCCGTTGCGGCCGAGGAAGTCGCGCGCCTTGCCCTCGTCGGCGACGGCGAGCAGCAGCAGCGAGCCGGCCGTCGTCCCTCTCCCCCGCGTGATCGCGAGCGCCGCCTCGTCGCCGAGCCACGGGCGGACGTCGCGCGCGAAGTCGACCGGCCGGCCGTCGCGGGCGCTCAGCAGCCCGCTCAGCTGGCGGCCGGCCCCCTCCTCGGCGCCGAGGCGCCGCAGCAGCTCGAGGCCGCGCCCGACCGCGGCGCGATCGCCGTCGGTCGAGACGTGCAGGTAGGCGAGCGCGTCGGCCGGCACGAGCGCGGCGGCCGCGCTCGCGGGCGGAGCGTCGTCGCCGTCCCCGCCCAGCGCGACGAAGGCGACGACCGCGGCGACGACGAGCGCGAGCAGCCCGACCAGCGCGCGCCGGTCGCGCAGCACCGGCGGCGTTCTCCTCGCTCTCGCTCTCGCTCTCCGCGGCACCGTGGCCATGCGGCCGTGCAGTCTCTCAGGCGCGCAGGTCGTCCGCGCCGATGCCCTCCGCGAGCTCGTCGACGCCGGCGTCGCGTCCGTCGCCGTCGCGGCCGTCGCGCCGGCTCGTCCCGCGCGCCGGGCGGCCGAATCTCTCGCCGCGCCGCTCACGCCGCTCGACGAAGTCGATGATCAGCGGGATCCCCTGCATGTTGTAGCGGTCGCGCAGCCGGTTCTCGATGAAGTACGCGTAGTCGCGCGTGACGCGGCTGCGCGAGTTGACCTGGATCGAGAAGCGCGGCGGCCGCTCGCCGGTCTGCGTCATGTAGATCAGCTTGAGGCGGTGGTTCTGCTTCGCCGGCGGCTGGCGGATCTCCTGGATGTCGGAGAGGAAGCGGTTGAGCTGCGGCGTCGGGATGCGGCCGGAGGTGCGGTCGGCGAGCGCGAACGCCTCGACCAGCATGCGGTGGACGTGGCGGCCGGTGACGGCGCTGGCGGTCAGCACCTTCGGCCGCAGCCGCAGCTTCTGGTTGACGCGGGCGCGCTCGTGGTCGAGGTCGAACTCCGGCTGGTCCTCGCCGCCGGTCAGGTCCCACTTGTTCAGCACGAGCGCCGTCGCGCAGCCGCTCTGCATCGCCAGCTCGGCGATCCGCAGGTCCTGCGAGGTGACGCCCTCGGAGGCGTCGCAGACGACGAGCGCGACGTCGGCCCGCTCCGCGGCGCGGCGCGACCGCAGCGCCGTGTAGTACTCGACCGAGTCGCCGACCTTCGCCTGGCGGCGCATGCCGGCGGTGTCGACGAGGATCAGCCTGCGTCCTTCGAAGCTGAACGGCAGGTCGATCGCGTCGCGGGTCGTGCCGGCGACGTCGGAGACGATCACGCGATCGTGGCCGAGCATCCTGTTGACGAGGCTCGACTTGCCGACGTTCGGCCGGCCGATCAGCGCGAGGCGGACGAGGTCCTCGTCCTCGTCGACCTCGCCCTCATCGGGCAGCGCGGCGACGACGCGGTCGAGCAGGTCGCCGGTGCCGAGCCCCTGCACGGCCGAGACGGCGACCGGCTCGCCGAAGCCGAGCGCGTAGAACTCGGCCGCGAGCGTCACGTCCTTGACCGAGTCGATCTTGTTGGCGGCGAGGATCACGGGGATTCTCGTGCGCCGCAGCAGATCGGCCATCTCCTCGTCGCCGGGGCGGATGCCGCCCTGCGCGTCGACGACGAACAGCGCCAGCTGCGCGTCGGCGAGCGCGGCGCGCGCCTGCTCCTGGATCGACCGCTGCATCTCGTCGCGGTCCTCCAGGTCGACGCCGCCGGTGTCGATCAGCGTGAACCTGCGCCCGTTCCACTCCGTCGGGAGCTCCTTGCGGTCGCGCGTCACGCCGGGCCGCTCGTGCACGACCGCCTCGCGCGACTGCGTGAGGCGGTTGACGAGCGACGACTTGCCGACGTTGGGGTAGCCGACGACGGCGACCTTCATGCGGTGCTCCTCAGATCGATCACTTCGATGTCGGCGCCGAGCCGGATGATCTCGGGGTCGCCGGTGTACAGCGGTGCTCCGTGGCGCATCGCGGTCGCCACGCAGAACGCGTCAGGATAGGAGAGTCCGCCGCCGGCCTTGATCTCGGAGGCCGCGCGGACCAGCTCCCAGTCGGGGTCCTCGACCGTGACCAGCTGACGGATGCCATGCACGAGTTCGCGGGCGACCGACTGCCCGTGCCGGCGGATCATCCCGTAGTAGACCTCGCCGAGATTGACCGAGGACATGCCGATGTCGGGGTCTCTCAGAAGCGCTGCGACTCGGCCGGCGGCCGGCTCGTCGTTGAGCAGCGCGGACACCGGCCATGCGTCGAGCACGTATCTCACGAATCGAGCCCGAGCTTGCGATCTTCGCGTTCGCGATCGCGGCGGCGTTCGGCCAGCAGCTCGTCGGACATCGAGGGACGATCGTCGCCCGGAGTCGCGAGCGCGCCGCGCAGCCGCGCGATCAGCTCCTCCCGCGACTCGACCTTGCGGACGCGCGCCTCGCCGTCGCGCTCCTCGATCGTCACGTCGTCACCCGGCGCGATGCCGAGCGCCTCGCGCACGGCCTTGGGCAGGACGACCTGTCCCTTCGGCCCGACCTTGTAAGTCATACCGCCGAGTATAACCAGCGCTCAGCTGCGGCCGGTGCGGGCGGTCACGCCGCTCTCGCCGCGGCGACCAGCGCGACGACGCGCTCGACGACCTGCTCCAGCGAGAGGCCGGTCGTGTCGAGCTCGACGGCGTCGGCGGCGGCGGCGAGCGGGTCGTGCTCGCGGTTGGCGTCACGTTCGTCGCGGATCGCCTGCTCGGCCAGGACGGTCGCGACGTCGGCGCCGATCTGGGCGGCGCGACGGCGGGCGCGCTCCTCGGGGCTGGCGGTCAGGAAGACCTTGACGGCGGCGTCGGGGGCGACGACGGTGCCGATGTCGCGCCCCTCGGCGACCCAGTCGCCGTCGGCGACGATCCGCCGCTGCTGCGCGACGAGCGCCTTGCGCACGGCCGGGTCGGCGGCGGCGCGCGAGGCGGCCTCGGAGGCCTCCGGCGTGCGGATCGCCTCCGTCACGTCCTCGCCGTCGAGCAGCACCCGCTCGCCAAGCTCGATCCGCGCCCGCTCGGCCGCGACGCCCGGCGCGACGCCGTCGCGCTCAGCGGCGAGGCCGACGGAGCGGTACATCGCGCCGGTGTCGAGGTAGGTGAAGCCGAGCGCCTGCGCGACCGCGCGCGCGACGCTCGACTTGCCGGCCCCGGCGGGACCGTCGATCGCGACCACCATGGCCGGCAGGCTACCGCGCCAGCAGGCGCGCGAGGTCCGCGGCAAAGCCCGGGTAGGAGACGGCCGCCGCCTCCATCCCCTCGACCTCGACCCCCTCGCGCGAGGCGAGGCCGGCGATCGCGCCGAGCATCGCCAGCCGGTGGTCGCCGTGGGAGGAGATGCGCCCGCCGCGCAGCCCGCCGCCGCCGCGCACGACGAAGCCGTCGTCGGTCGCCTCGATGTCGGCGCCGAGTCCGCGCAGGCCGTCGACGACGGTGGCGATGCGGTCGGACTCCTTCACCTTCAGCTCCTGGGCGCCGCGCACGACCGTCTCGCCGTCGGCGAAGCAGCCGAGCAGCGCGACCAGCGGCAGCTCGTCGATCGCCAGCGGGACCTCCTCGGGCTCGACGGTCGTGCCGATCAGCGGGCCGTCGGCGATCTCCAGCGTGCTGACCGGCTCGCCGGGGGTGAAGGCGCCGTGGGCCTCCAGCTCGCCGTCGACGATCGCGCCCATCCGCTCGGCGATCCGCAGGAAGCCGGTCCGCGTCCAGTTGACGTTGACGTTCTCCAGCACGACCCGCGAGCCGGGCACGATCACCGCGGCGGCGACCCAGAAGGCGGCGCTGGAGAGGTCGCCCGGGACGTCGATCGCCTCCAGCTCCAGCTCGTCGACCCGGCCGACGGTGACCGTCGTCGCGGCGCGCTCGATCGGGACGCCGGCGGCCGCGAGCATCCGCTCGGTGTGGTCGCGGCTCGGCGCCGGCTCGATCACGGTCGTCGGTGCGGCGGTGCTCATGCCGGCGATCAGCACGCACGACTTCACCTGCGCGGAGGCGACCGGCATCGCGTACTCGATCGCGCGCAGCTCGGCGCCGTGGAGCGTGAACGGCGGGAAGCGCTCGTCGCTCGCCTCGATCGCGGCGCCCATCTGCCGCAGCGGCCCCGCGATCCGGTCGACCGGCCGTCTGCGGATCGAGGAGTCGCCGTCGAAGGTCCACCGTCTCCCGGGCTGCGCGGCGAGCCAGCCGGGCAGCAGCCGCATCAGCGTGCCGGCGTTGCCGACGTCGAGCACGCCGTCGATCTCCCGCGGCCCGCGCAGGCCGACGCCGGTGACGGTCAGCTCGCCGCCGCCGTGGCGCTCGACGCGCGCGCCGATCCGCTCGACCGCGGCGAGCGTCGAGTTGGTGTCGGCGGCGTCGAGGTAGTTGCGGACGCGGACCGGCTCCTGCGCCATCGCCGCGAAGATCGCCGAGCGATGCGAGATCGACTTGTCCGGTGGGACGCGCAGCGTGCCGCGCAGGCCGCCGTCGGCCGGGTCGAAGCGGACGGTCTCGCCGCCCTCGCCGGGCATGCTCATCTCACACCTCCGCAGCTGGAAGAAGGAGCCTCCGGCGTGTTCTTTCGACCGAACGCAAGGCCTCCGGCCGCAGCGTTCGGCGTCATGCGCGCGCCACCGGGAAGCCGAGCTCCTCGACGAGCTGCTCGGCGCGCCGCGCCGGCTCGTCCCCTGCGATCCACAGTGCCACGACGCCCTCCGCTCTGCTCGGCGCCGGGTACAGCGCCATGTCGTTGATGTTGACGCCTGCGCGTCCCAGCTCCAGCGCCAGCCGCGCGATCACGCCCGGCTCGTCCGGCACCGAGATGCGCAGCTCGTGCACGGTCCCGCCGGCCAGCTGCGCCTCCAGCAGCCGCCTGCGGTCCTCGCGCGCCGCCTCGTTCCAGGCCGTGACGCCGTCGGCGTCGGCGGCGACGAGCAGCGCGCGGAACTCCTCCAGCCGCCGCACCGTGTCGTCGATCCGCTCGATCAGCGCGTCGCGGTTGGCGAGGTAGATGTCGGTCCAGATGCCGCTGTTGGCGCCCGCGACGCGGGTCGCGTCGCGGAAGCTCGGCCCGGTCGCCGGCAGCTGCTCGGACTCCTCCTCCAGCGCGCGCGCCGCCTGCGCGACGAGCACGTTGGCGGTCACGTGCGGCAGATGAGAGACGGCCGCGAGCATCGTGTCGTGGGTCGCGGCGTCGATCACCGTCGGCTTCGCGCCCAGCGTCCGCAGCAGTCTGTGCAGCCGCTCCAGCAGCGTGCCGGTCGCGCTGCCGGTCGGCGTCAGGTACCAGGTCGCGTCCTGGAAGAGGTCGGCGCGGGCATGCTCGACGCCGGCCGTCTCCGCGCCCGCGAGCGGATGGCCGCCGACGAAGCGGGGATCGCTCGTGGCGGCGACGACGCTGCGCTTGGTCGAGCCGACGTCGGTCACGACGCAGTCGTCGCAGATCGCCGCCAGCACGCGCGCGATCGTCGCCGGCAGCGCGCCGACCGGCGCGGCGACGAAGACCGCCTCGGCGCCGTCGACGGCCTCCTCCAGCGACGCGGCGCCGCGGTCGAGCGCGCCGAGGCCGCAGGCGGCGTCGAGCACGCCGGGCGAGGGATCCCACCCGGTCACGTCGGCGCCGAGCCGCTCGCGCGCCGCGAGCCCGACCGATCCGCCGATCAGGCCCACGCCGATGATCGAGATGCGCAAGCGGCTCGTGCCTCCTTCGGACGCGGCGCTACGCCGCCGCGGTCGCGGCGGGCTCCGCCGCCGGGGTCGAGATCGTCTTGCCGGCGACCGCCGCCGCCTGCGCGACCTTCTCCGCGTAGGCGGCGAACTCGTCGGCGACCAGCTGCTGCGGACCGTCGCAGATCGCCTCGTCGGGGTTCGGGTGGACCTCGACGATGATGCCGTCGGCGCCGACCGCGGCCGCCGCCAGCGACAGCGGCTGGACGAGGTCGCGCCGGCCGGCGGCGTGCGACGGGTCGACGATCACCGGCAGGTGGGTCAGCTGCTTCAGCACCGGGACGGCGGTCAGGTCGAGCGTGAAGCGGTAGGCGGTCTCGAACGTGCGGATCCCGCGCTCGCACAGCAGCACCTGCTCGTTGCCCTCCTTGAGGATGTACTCGGAGGCGTTGAGCAGCTCCTCCAGCGTGGCGGAGAGGCCGCGCTTGAGCAGCACCGGACGGCCGGCGCGGCCGAGCTCGGTCAGCAGCGTGTAGTTCTGCATGTTGCGGGCGCCGATCTGGATCACGTCGGCGACCTCGAGGACGGCGTCGAGGTCGCGCGCGTCCATCAGCTCGGTGACGATCGGCATGCCGGTCTCCGCCTTCGCCTCGGCGAGCAGCCGCAGCCCCTCCTGCCCAAGGCCGTGGAAGGCGTACGGCGAGGTGCGCGGCTTGTACGCGCCGCCGCGGAAGAGCGTCGCGCCGGCGGCGGCGACGGTGTGGGCGGTGCCGAGCGTCTGCTCGCGCGACTCGACCGTGCACGGCCCGGCGATCAGCGCGAAGTGCGTGCCGCCGACCTTGCGGCCGCCGATCTCGAAGACGCTCGGCTCCCCGTGTCGGATCTGGGCGGAGGCGAGCTTGTAGGGCTTGAGGATCGGGACCAGCTTGTCGACGCCCGGTGCACCCTCCAGCTCCAACCGCATCACGTGCTCACGGTCGCCGAGCACGCCGAGCACGGTCAGCTCGTCGCCGTTGATGCGGTGGGTGCGGGCGCCGGCGCCCTCGACGCGCTCGACCACGGCCTGGATCTCGTCCTCGGTCGCGTCCTGCTTCATCACGATCATCATTGCTTCACGGGTCCTCTCGCGCTGGAATCTACGGAACGGGCGGGCACGAAGCCGTGCCGAGGGGTCCTGCGGCGCCCGACCTCACGAAGCTCCCACCACGGGCGGCGAGTCGTGCGGGTCTGGCCGGACGCCTAGATAAATCGCCAGGCGAAAGCGCGCCAGGAGCGGCCGTACGACGCATAGCCGGCATAGGTGCCGGCGGCGGTGAAGGCGTCAGTCGTACGGTGGCTCTGGCTCATGCGACTCAGGCCATTGTGCCAGAGCCGCGCCCGTCCTGCCGATCGATCCACGCGAGGATCGCCTTCGAGTGCGTCAGGACGGTGCCGTCGGCCAGCTTCAGCGCGGGCAGCTTCGTGTCCCCGGTCGCGGCGCGCAGCTCCTCGCGCGACCCTCTGCGCAGGAACGGGAGCGGGTTGCCGTGGGCGGCGACGATCTTCTCGTAGGCGATCCCCTTCTCCCGCAGCGCCTTCTGCACGCGGCCGCAGGGGTGGTATCGGGGCCCGCCCGTGTCGCCGTGGCAGACGTACAGCGTCGGGGTCCCGGCGGTCGACTCGCTCATCGCGCGCTCCTCTCGGTCGGAGTACCTGCGCTTGAGACGAGTCGAGCCGCAAGGAGTCATCGCCGCGGCAAGCGGCCGGGCGCCTCCGCGCTCGCCCGGCCGGACGATCAGCCGAGCAGCTCGCCGAGCGCGTCGAGGAAGCGGCGGTTGTCGGTCGCGGTGCCGATCGTCGTGCGCGCCCAGCCCTCGCGGCCGAGCGCTCTGCCGGAGCGGATCAGCACCCTGCGCTCTCTCAGGCCCTCGAGGATCTCCTGCTCGTCGCCGTCGCCGAGCGAGTGCCAGATGAAGTTCGCGTGCGACTCGGCGACCTCGAGGCCGAGCTCGCGCAGCCCCTCCTCCAGCTCGAGGCGGTTGGCGATCGTCTCCTCGATCCGGCGGGTCAGCTCGTCCTGGCGCAGCAGCGCCGCCTCGGCGGCCGCCTGGCCGACGGCGTTGCAGAAGAACGGCTGGCGGACCTGCTCGACCGCGACGCGGAAGCGCTGGTCGCCGCAGAGCGCGTAGCCGACGCGCAGGCCGGCGAGGCCGTAGACCTTCGAGAAGGTGCGCAGCAGCACGACGTTCGGGAAGCGGCGCGCCAGGTCGATCGACGCGTCCGGGTCCTCGAGCGTCGAGAACTCGCAGTAGGCCTCGTCGACGATCACGCAGACGTGCTTCGGCACGCGCGTGACGAACTCGGTGATCCGCTCCAGCGGCAGCGCGGTGCCGGTCGGGTTGTTCGGGTTGCAGACGAGCACGAGCCGGGTCGCGGCGGTGATCTCGGCCAGCATCGCGTCGAGATCGTGGCGCTGCTCGTCGTCGAGCGGCACGACGATCGCGCGGGCGCCAGCGGCCGCCGCCATCTGCGGGTAGACCGAGAACGACGGCCACGAGTAGACGACCTCCGCGCCGGGCTCCAGCAGCGCCTCGGCGGCGCTCAGCAGGATGTCGCAGGAGCCGGCGCCTATCGCGATCCGCGACGGGTCGAAGTCGTAGCGCGCCGCGAGCGCTCTGCGCAGTCTCAGGTTCGACGGGTCGGGATAGCGGTTGGCATGGACGACCGCCTCGGTCGCCGCCTCGACGACGCCGGGCATCGGGCCGAAGGGGGCCTCGTTGCTCGCGAGCATCGCGAAGCCGTCGAGCGCGTAGCCGCCGGCCGTCGGGTAGACGGGCAGGCGGCGGATCTTGTCCGAGAATTCGATCGCCATGGAGAAGGTCGGTCCGTTGGTCGGGGTGGTGGGAGGTCCATTGTGCCGACTCGCGGCGCGGCGGCGCTTCCGAACCGCCGGGCGCCGCCGCGAGCGGCCGCGCGGCGCGGCAGCGGCGCCGCTCAGGAGGAGGCGAGCAGCTCCAGCAGCGAATCGGCGTGCTTCTCGACGAACGACGGGCCGATCCCTCTGATCTCCAGCAGGGCGGCGGCGCTCGTCGGCCTGCGCCGGACGATCTCGCGCAGCGTCGCGTCGTTGGCGACGGTGTAGGCCGGCTTGCCGGCGGCCCGCTCGCGCCGCCACGCCTTCAGCGGCTCCAGCTCGGTGTCGGAGACCGGCGGGCCGTCGTCGACCGGCGCCGCGGAGCGCGAGCGCTTCGGCGCGACGGTGATCGGCGGCAGCCAGTCGGGCGGGTCGTCGACGTCGCAGCAGCGGCCGATCGGGGCGCCCGGCGCCGGGTCGCCGAAGTGGTCGAGCAGCTGTCGGCGGCGGCAGCGATCGTGGCCCGAGGCGTACGCCTCGATCGAGCGGTACGACTGCCAGCGGCGGTCGGTCGCGGCGCGACAGAGCTGGGCGACGGCGCGCGGGTCGGGCTCGCCCGCCAGCTCGACGCGGATGCGGCCGCCGGCGCCCGGCTCGAGCCGCAGCGCGCCGGCCCGCTCGGCGACGGCGAGCGCGATCCGGTCGCCCTCCGCCCCGGCCTCCAGCTCGGCGACCCCCTCCTGCGCCTGCACGCGCAGCCGTCCGACCAGCGCGCCGACCTGCGCCGGCGTCACCTCCGCCTGCTGGATGAAGCGCACCAACCGGCCGAGGTCGCTGCGGGAGGCGAGCAGGACGGCGCGGGCCGGCAGCCCGTCGCGTCCGGCGCGGCCTGCCTCCTGGTAGTACGCCTCGAGGCTGGAGGGCAGCGCCCAGTGCCAGACCGAGCGCACGTCGGCCTTGTCGACGCCCATCCCGAAGGCGTTGGTCGCGACGACGACGTCGACGTCGCCGCGCATAAAGGCGTCCTGGCGCAGCGAGCGCTGCTGGGCGTTCATGCCGGCGTGGTAGCCGACGGTCGTGAGGCCCGCGCCGTCGAGCAGCTCGGCGATCTCCTCGGTCGATCTGCGCGTGCCGCAGTAGACGACCGCCGGGCGGTTCTCCGGCATCTGCAGGCCTGCCAGCAGCGTCGCCCGCTTGCGCGCGACCGAGCCCTGGCCGTCGAACGGCAGCACGTCGAAGGAGATGTTGGGGCGGTCGAAGCCGGAGCGGACGCGCTCGGGGTCGCGCAGGCCGAGGCGGGCGACGATCTCCTCCGCGACCTTCGGCGTCGCGGTCGCGGTGCAGGCCATCGTCGGCGGATGGCCGAGGTCGGCGACGACCTGCGCGAGGCGCAGGTAGTCGGGCCGGAAGTCGTGGCCCCACTCGCTGACGCAGTGGGCCTCGTCGACGACGAACAGCGCGATGCTGCGCTGCGCGATCGCGTTGCGGAAGGCGACGCTGGCGAACCGCTCGGGGGCGGCGAAGACGACCGTCGCCGAGCCGTCGCGGATCTGGTCGAGCGCGCTGCGGTTGGTCTCGGCGTCGTTGCCGGAGGCGAGCATCACCGCCGGATGGCCGAGGTCGGTCAGCCGCTGGCACTGGTCCCGCATCAGCGCGATCAGCGGCGAGACGACGACGGTCAGGTCGTCGGAGGCGAGCGCCGGCAGCTGGTAGCAGAGGCTCTTGCCGCCGCCGGTCGGCATCACGACGAGCGCGTCGCGCCCGTCGAGCGCCGCCTGCACCGCCTCCCGCTGCCCCGGCCGGAAGGCGCTCAGGCCGAGCAGGTGCAGGAGCGACTCCGGGTCGGCGTCGCGGCCCGGTCGCGGCTGGCGCGGCGCGGCGGGCGGAGCGGGCGCGGTGGGCGCGGCGGGCGCGGCGGGCGCGGGCGGCGCAGTGGGCGCGGCGGGCGCGGGTGGCGCGGTGGGCGCGGGCGGCGCGGCGGGCGCGGGCGGCGCGGTGTCGAAGAGCGTGCCGGCGGCGGGCGGCTGCGCGGCCGCGGGCGGCGCGGCCGCGGGCGGCTGCGCCGGCGCGGCGGCGGGTTGCGCGCGCCCAGGCGCCGGCGGCGCGGCGGGCGCCGGCGGCGCGACGGCGACGACGCCGTCGAAGCGGTCCGGGTCGTCGTCCTCCTTGGAGGCGGCGGTCGCGGCCATCTCGTCGAGGTAGGAGAGGTAGCCGTCGTCGTCGGTCGCGGCCGGCGCGGCGGCGGCCCCTTTGACGCGCGCCGCGGCGAGCCTGGCCAGCGGCGTCAGCGCCTCGCGCTCCTCCGGCGCCAGCTCGTGCCAGCGGGCGCGCAGCCGCGCCAGCTCCTCCCCCGCCCCGGGCGCGCCGGGGTCGGCGAGGACGGTCGAGAGGGAGGCGAGCGCGCGCTGCACGAGTCGGACGGTAGCCGAACCCCGCGACGGCAGCGGTGCCGCGCGGCCGGCGCGCGGCGGAGACCGCACCGAGGCGCGGCGGCGCTACTGCGCGCCCTGCAGATCGGTGCGCAGGACGCGCGCCTCGCGCAGGTAGACGTGGCTCGGCCGGTGGTCCTCGGCGGCGTAGTAGTGGACCATCACGCGGATCACGCGCGGCAGCGAGCCGGGCACCGGCACCTCCTGCGCGCACATCAGCGGGACGCTGCTGAGGCCCATCCTGCGCGCCGCGACCGCCGGGAACTGGGCGTCGAGGTCTCTCGTCAGCGTGAACAGGCACGAGACCATCGCGTCGGCGTCGAGCCCGTTGCGGGCCATCAGCTCGCGCATCAGCTCGTCGGTCGCCGAGAGGATCGCCTCGGCCTCGTTCTCGTCGACGGTGGTGGCGCCCCGAAGCGCAAAGAGCCGCATGACCGGCGATTCTCTCATCCGGCCGGCCAACGCGCCGTGCGGACGCCGCCGGGTGCGCGCCCGGCCAGCTCCCGCCGCGCCGTCTCCTCCAGCCTGGCGCTCGGGTTGACGAGCACGGCGACCCGCGCCCCGCCGAGCAGCGGCAGGTCGACGGCGTGGTCGCTGTAGGCGGCCGCCCACGGCGCGACGATCCCGTGCGCAGCCAGCTGGCGCGGCTTCTCCTCGCCGAGGTTGTGGAGCGCGACCCGCCACAGGCGGCCGCGGCGCTCCAGCCGCGAGGCGACCAGCTCGACCTCGGGCAGCCCGACGGCGTCGAGCAGCTCGCGCGCGACCGTCGCCTCGCAGGCGGTCACGAAGACGACCCGCGCGCCGGCGTCGAGGTGGCGGCGGGCCTCCTCGACGCATCCGTGCTGGATCGCGCGCGGCGTCGCCGCCAGCGCGTCGGCGTACGACGCCGCCTCGGCGCGGTATCCCTCCGTCGTGAGCCGCATGAGCGCCAGCTTCACCGCCAGCGTCACCGCGGGCCTGCGCGTCGGCGGCAGCAGCATGAACGGGACCAGCGGCAGCGCCAGCGCCAGCCGCAGCGGCCGGCGCCGCAGTCGCCCGACCACGAAGCCGGCGAAGGTGTCCTTGCGCGTGAGGACGCCGTCGAGGTCGAACAGCGCCGTCTCGCCAGGCCCGAGGCGCGGAAGTCCGGCGAGCTCCATGGCGCTCAAGCGCTCGCTCCCGCGGGGTCGTTCGCGGCGGCGGCGAGGTCGGCGACCTCTCTCGCGGTCAGGCGGCGCGACTGGCCGGGCCGCAGCTCGCCGAGGCGCAGCGGCCCGAACTGGACCCGCACCAGAGCTCTGACCGGGTGGCCGACCTCCTCCAGCATTCGCCGGACCTGGCGCTTGCGGCCCTCGTGGATCGTGATCTCGACGACGTGCGAGGAGAGGCGGATCGCGCGCGCCGGCGCGGTCATGCCGTCCTCCAGCCGCACGCCGTCGCGCAGCCGCCGCAGCGCGCGGTCGGTGATCGCGGGGCCGCGGGTCGTCGCTCTGTAGGTCTTCGGCACCTCGTAGCGGGGGTGCGTGAGGCGGTTGGCCAGCTCGCCGTCGTTGGTCAGCAGGATCAGGCCGGTCGTGTCGGCGTCGAGGCGGCCGACCGGGTAGAGGCGGCGTCCCTGCGGCACCAGCTCGGTGACGGTGCGGCGGCCGTGGGTGTCCCTCGCGGTCGAGACGACGCCTGCCGGCTTGTGCAGCGCGTAGACGGCGCGCGGCTCCTCGCCGCGGATCGGGTCGCCGTCGACGCGGACCCCGCTGGAGCCGTCGACGTCGCGGGCCGGATCGGTCACGACCTCGCCGCCGACGGTGACGCGCCCGTCGCGGATCAGCTGCTCGGAGGCGCGCCGGGAGGCGACGCCGGCGTGGGCGAGGAACTTGGCGAGGCGCACGGGCTGCCACCATAGAGGGCGACGATGGATCTCGACCTGCTCGACAGAACACTCAGAGAGCTGGGCCAGCCGGCCTTCCGCGCCAAGCAGGTGTGGGAGTGGACGGCGCGCGGCGCCGCCTCCTACGAGGAGATGACCAACCTGCCGGCCACCCTGCGGGCGCAGCTCGCCGAGCGGGTCCCCTTCTCCTCCCTGACGCTCCAGCACGAGGCCCACGCCTCCGACGGCACGGTCAAGGCGCTGTTCACGACCCACGACGGCCGCGCCGTCGAGGCCGTGATGATGCGCTACAAGGACGGCCGCCGCTCGCTCTGCCTCTCCTCGCAGTCGGGCTGCCCGCTGACCTGCACCTTCTGCGCGACCGGGACGATGAAGTTCGGCCGCAACCTGACCGCGTCGGAGATCCTCGACCAGGCGCTCCACTTCCGCCGCATCGAGCCGGTCGACCATTGCGTCTTCATGGGCATGGGCGAGCCGATGATGAACCTCGACCACGTGCTCGCCGCCTCCAGACGGCTGCCGGACGTCGGCATCACCCACCGCCGCACCGCGATCTCGACGGTCGGCTGGATCCCCGGGATCGAGCGCCTGACCGAGCAGGAGATGCCGATCCGGCTGGCGCTGTCGCTGCACGCGCCCGACGACGCGCTGCGCTCGCAGATCATGCCGGTCAACGACCGCTACAGATTGGACGACGTGCTCGACGCCTGCCGGCGCTTCTACGAGAAGCGGCGGCGGATGGTCTTCATCGAGTACGTGATGCTCGCCGGCGTCAACGACGGCTACGCGCAGGCGCTCCAGCTCGCGAGACTGCTCGAGCCGTGGATGTTCAAGGTCAACCTGATCCCGTACAACCCGACCGACTCGATCTACGACGGCTCCAGCCGCGACGCGATCGAGGCATTCCGGGCGGTGCTGGAGGAGCACGGGATCTCCGCGACCGTCCGCCTCACCCGCGGCCGCGACATCGACGCCGCCTGCGGCCAGCTGGCCGTCAAGGCTGCTGCGGGTTGAGCGGGATCACGTCGCCGCCGAGCGCGCCGAGCGCGTCGCCGGCTGGCGCCTCCTCCCCCGGGCGCGCCGAGCGGCCCTCGGCCGGCTGAGCGGCGGCCGGGACGCCGAGGCGGGCCTCGCCGGCGCGCAGCAGCCGGTCGCGGATGTTGGCGGCGACCTCGGGCGACGGGTCCCAGGCGGCGACGTCGGGCAGGTCGTCGATCGATCTGAGCCCGAACAGCCGCAGGAACAGCTCGGTCGTGCGGTAGAGGACGGCGCCGAACTGCGAGCGGCCGGCCTCCTCGATCACCCCGCGCTCGATCAGCGTCGCGGCGGCCGACTCGGCGTTGACGCCGCGGATGCGGGCGATCTCGGGCCGCGAGACCGGCTGCAGGTAGGCGACGACGGCGAGCGTCTCGGCTTGGGCCGGCGTCAGCGGCGGCGTGCGCGGCTTGCCGAACAGCTTCCGCGCCGCATCCTCGGCGTGCGGGCTGGAGGCGAGCACCCAGCCGCCGGCCAGCTCGCGCAGGACGATCCCGCGCCGCTCCTGCTCGTAGTGCCGCCCGAGCGCCTCCAGCGCCGCCTCGACCTCGTCGGCGTCGCGCTCGGTCGCGTCGGCGAGCGCCGGGACGGCGACCGGGTCGCTGGAGAGGAACAGCAGCGCCTCGAGCAGCCGCTCCAGCTCGGCGGTGTCGCTGTCGAGCCGCATCCGCGCGCTCACACCGCTTCGGCGCTCGTGACGACGCCCGGCCAGGGGTTCTCGTCGCGCGCCTCGACCGTGATCTCGGCGAACGGCTCGTCCTGCTCCCAGGTCGCCTCGCCGCGCTTGTACAGCTCCAGCAGCGCCCAGATCGTGACCGCGACGGTGACGCGGTCGGCTCTCGCGACCGCCTCGTCGAAGGAGAAGCGACCGCGACCGAGCAGCGAGCGCAGGTGTCTCAGCCGCTCGATCACCGTGACTCTCTGGATCGTCACGTGGCTGAGCGAGATCTCGGCCGGCATCCGCAGCATCCCGCCGATCGCCCTGCCGAGCGTCGCGGGGTCGTAGACCGGCGTCGAGTCCTCCAGCGTGCCGCGGCGCAGCTCGGCCGGCAGCGGCGCCTGGCGGAAGCGGTAGCCGGCCTGCTCGTCGAGCCGGCGGGTGAGGAACTCGGCGGCACCGCGGTAGCGGTGGGCTTCCAGCAGGCGCGCGAGCAGCTCCTCGGCCGCCTCGCCCGGCTGCATGTCGACCAGCTCCTCCTCCTCGCCCGGCAGCATCAGGCGCGACTTCAGCTCCAGCAGCGCCGCGATCAGCACGAGGAACTCGGTCGCCAGCTCGAGGTCGAGCTCCCCGCGCGACTCGAGGAAGTCGATGTACGTGAGCACGACGTCGGCGAGGTCGACCTCCAGCAGGTCGACCTCCTCGCGCAGCACGAGCGTCAGCAGCAGGTCGAAGGGACCGGCGAAGACGTCGAGGTCGAGATCGAGGTCGGCGGCGCGCACTGGCACGACAACGTAGCGGCCGCTCCCGACGCTCCCGCGCGAGGCGGTCCCGATTTCCAGAGAGATGCTGCACACGCGCCGCTTCCCTGTCAGGCTGGTGACCGACGGACCGCGTCGCCGCGGCCGCCGCTCAGCGCGTCGGCCCGCGGAAGCGCAGCAGGCGCAGGTTCTCCGGCGTCGGGGCCAGGGTCTCGTAGACCTCGTAGATCGTGCGATGCGTCAGGCCGCCGAAGGTCCTGCGACCGGGCACCGGGGTCGCCTCCGAGACGATCTCGACCGGCCGGTAGGTCTCGGGATCGAGCAGGTAGGTCACGTGCACGCCGGACATCGAGCCGCGTCTGCCGAGGTCGCGGCCCTCGCTCTGGTGCACGTACCGCAGCAGGCGCCGCCCGTCCCGGACCGTCTCGCCGTCGGGGCGGGCGTAGCCGCGGGCGACCATCTCCCGCACCGCCCCGCGGGGGTCGAGCGTGCCGTCGCGCAGCGTGTTGGCGGCGGTGTGTCTGCGCCGCGGGTGGGCGCCCGGCTCGAGGCGCCGTCTCAGGTCTCTGCGGTTGCCGGCGTAGCGGGTGCGCATGAAGCCGTCGGCGTACGCCTGCTCCATCGACCCGCCGGGGAGGCGCTGCTGGCGATCGGGCAGGAACCGCTCATATCTGCGCCAGCGGCGAGGCCGCTCGGTCGACCACTGCTCGACCGGCCCGTCCATCGTCCCGACGCCCTGCATGACGGCGCCGAGCGCTCTCCCGTTCGGCTGCGACATCACCGTCCGGTAGCGGACGTGGACGATCGCGCGCGGGCCGCCGTCGGCCGGGACAAGCGCCTGCTCGTCGCGGCCGCCGCCCGCCAGCAGCAGCACGAGCACGGCGACCGCCGCGGCCGCCAGGCCGAGCGCGAACAGGCCGCGGGCGGCGCGTGCCGGGCCGGTGCGGCGCGGCGGTCCGGCCGGCGCGCCGCTGGCGCCGCGCCGCGCCGGCTCCTGCTCGATCCGCGCCAGCAGCGGGGCGACCGGCGGCGCCTCGGTTCCGTCGCGCTCCGGGTCGTGGGCGCGCAGCAGCTCGATCAGGTCGCTCATCGGCGGGTCTCCTGCGAAGCGGTCTCGGGACGGCGCCGGTCGGCGGGCCGGGCGCTCGCGACGCCGGGCGCGGACTCGCGCGGGGCGGTGCTCGACGCGCCGCCGGACGGGGACTCGTGGGCAAGGGCCTTGGCGAGCCGCTTGCGCGCGCGGTGGAGGCGGACGTTGAAGGTGGCGCGGGTGCAGCCGAGCGCGGCGGCGGCGCGGGCAGGCTCCAAGCCCTCCCACGCGGTCAGCAGCAGCGCCTCGCGGTCGGTCGCGCTGAGCGCCGCAAGGGCGTGGAGCAGCCGCGCGCCCTCCTCGCTGACGCCGCTCGCCGGCCGCGGCGGCGCCGGCTCGGCGTGGAGCCGCGCCGACAGCGCCGCGCGGCGAGCGTCGCCGCGGCGCTGGTTGGCGAGCACGTGGCGGGCGGTCGCGAACAGCCACGGCAGCGGGTCGCCGGCAGGCACGCGGTCGAGCCGGCGCCAGGCGACGAGGAAGGTCTCGGCGACGGCGTCCTCGGCCGCCGCCGCGTCGGTGCGGCGGCGGGCGTAGGCGTGAACGGCCGCGGCGTGCTGCGCGTAGAGCGCTTCGAGACGAGCGCGGTCGGCGGGAGCGGTCACACCCCCATATGTCCAGACCGCGCCGGCCGATTACAACCGCGAGCCGGCGGCCGCCTCAGGCCGCGGCCCCGCGACCGGCTGGCTCGCTGCCGTGCGCGCCGTGCGTTCGGCTCAGCCGGCGCGGCCGACCGGCCCGACGCCCATCAGCTCGCGCGCGAGCGCGACGGTCGGCGCGGCGAGCGCGCGCGCCTTCGCGGCGCCGGCGGCGAGGATCTCCTCCAGCGCAGCCTCGTCGGGCCGCAGCTCGGCGAAGCGCTCCTGGACGGGGGCCAGCCGCTCGACCACCGCCTCGGCGACGGCGCCCTTGAAGTCGCCGTAGCGGGCGTCGGCGAACTCGCGCTCGACCGCGTCGAACGCGACCCCCTTGACGGCCGCGTAGATCTCGATCAGGTTCGAGACGCCGGGCTTCTCGTCGCGGTCGTGGCGGATCTCGCTGCCGGAGTCGGTCACCGCGCGCTTGAACTTCTTCTCGATCGTCTTCGGCTCGTCGAGCACGAGCACGGTCCCCTGCTCGGTCCCGCCGGTCGTCGACATCTTCCGCGTCGGCTCCTGCAGGTCCATGATCCGCGCGCCGACCTCGCGGTAGACGCCCTCGGGCACGACCAGCGGGGCGTCGTCGCCCGACCCGGATCCGCCCACCCCGAAGCGGGCGTTGAAGCGCTCGGCGATGTCGCGCATCAGCTCGATGTGCTGGCGCTGGTCGTCGCCGACCGGCACCCGGTGCGCTCGGTAGACGAGCACGTCGGCCGCCATCAGCACCGGGTAGGTGAACAGCGACGAGGAGACGAGGTCGCGCTGGGCGCCGGCCTTGTCCTTGAACTGGTGCATGCGGTTGAGGTCGCCGAAGGCGGTGACGCTCGACAGCAGCCAGGTCATCTCGGTGTGCTCGGGCACGTCGCCCTGGCGGAAGAAGATGCAGCGGTCGGGGTCGAGCCCGGCCGCGAGCAGGATCGCCGCGGTGTCGTAGACCCGCTCGCGCAGCGTCGCGGGATCGTACGGGACGGTGGTTGCGTGCAGGTCGACGACGCAGTAGATCGCCTCGCCCTGCTCCTGATGGTGGACGTAGGGCTCGATCGCCCCGATGAAGTTGCCGAGGTGCTTGCGACCGGTCGGCTGGATGCCGGAGAAGATGCGCACGGCGGAGAAACCTATCGGGTGCCGGGTGGCGAGGAGCGCTCGCCCTGCGCCGCCTCGACCGCCTCGATGATCGGGCCGCCGACGGCGGCCGCGATCGGCGCCGGGACCTCGATCGTCGGGTCGAGGCGGGCGGCCGCCAGCATCGAGGCGATCAGCGCGTCGGCGAGCACGGCGGCGAGGTGCTCGCGCGGGACCTCTCTGCGCTCCAGCCAGTCGCGGCCGGCCTGCCCGACGGCGCCGATCCAGGCGCGCGCGGTCGCCTGCGCCAGCGGCGATCCGCCGGGGGCGCCCGGCATGCCGGCGAGGACGCGGTCGGCGAAGGCGCGGCGGTCCTGCTCGATCAGCGCCTCCAGCTCGGCGTCGCCGGCCGGCACGCCGCTGAGCACCGCGTGGGCGTCGGCCTCGGTCTCGATCGTCGCGAAGAAGCGCTCGAGGCCGACCCGCAGCTGCTCGGTCGGGGGCAGCGACAGCTCCGGCTCGATCTGGTGCATGCGCGCGACCGCGTGCTCGACGGTCGCGACGTAGAACTCGCGCTTGCCCTTGAAGTAGTGGTAGAGCAGGCCGCGCGAGACCCCGCAGGCGCGGGCGATCTCGTCGATCGAGACGTCCTCCCAGGCGCGTCTGGCGTAGAGCGCCAGCCCGGCGTCGAGCAGCTGCTCGCGCCGCACGTCGAGCGCCATGCGGGTGCGGGGTGCGGCCATCACGCCGAGTGTAGGGCGGGCAGCGGCTCGACAGCGCTATTGGACTCTGGTTCAATAGCCGCATGCTCGCCTCTCCACCGCCGCTCGCCGACGACGCGCTGATCGGCGAGGCGGCTCCCTCTCCCGCCGGGCCGCTCGCCGCCGACGACCGCGGCGCCTACGCGCTGCCGCCGGTCGTGCCGCTGCCGCGGACGCTCCAGACGCTGCGCTTCAGCGTCCGCCAGATCGAGTTCGTCTTCCGCTGGCGCCGCCAGCTGGGCGAGACGTTCCGCTTCCGCGGCGTGATCGACGACGAGGCGACCGTCGTCACCAGCCATCCCGACCACGTCAAGTCGCTCTTCACCGCCAGACCGGAGGACGCGCCGTCGCTGACCGGCGAGTCGCCGCTGCGGCCGATCGTCGGGCCCAACTCGGTGCTGACGGCGCTCGGCCCCCGCCACATGCGCCAGCGCAAGCTGCTGCTGCCGCCGTTCCACGGCGAGGCCGTCCAGCGCTACGCCGAGATGATCGCGGCGGTGACGGACAGAGAGATCGACTCGTGGCCGGTCGGCGAGCCGATCCGCCTCGCGCCGGCGATGCAGGCGATCACGCTCGACGTGATCATGGCCGGGATCTTCGGGATCGAGGGGCTGCCCGAGAAGGGCACGCCGGCCCGCTCGATCCGCGACACGATCCGCTGGGCGGTCGGGCTGTCGGTCCGGCCCGAGGCGCAGCTGTTCGAGCTGCTCGACCTCGGACGCGAGGAGCCGAGCGGGCCGCTGAAGCGGCTGCTCGACAAGCTCGACCGCCACATCTACGCCGTGATCGCCGAGCGCCGCGCCGACCCGTCGGCGGCCGAGCGGACCGACATCCTCTCGCTGCTGCTGCGGGCGACCGACGAGGAGGGCGTGCCGCTGACCGACAGAGAGCTGCGCGACGAGCTGCTGACGCTCGTGCTCGCCGGCCACGAGACGACCGCCAACTCGCTCGCGTGGGCCTTCGAGCGGCTCGTCCGCACGCCGGCCGCGTACGACCGGCTGCGCGACGTCGCCCGCTGCGGCGGCGCCGACTACGCCGACGAGGACGGCTGGATCGAGGCGACGATCCACGAGACGATGCGCTCGCGCCCGGTGATCCCGATGATCGGCCGGCGCGTCACGCGGCCGTGGCAGCTGGGCGACTACCGCGTCCCCGCCGGCACGGCGATCGCGATGAGCATCCTGCTCGTCCACCACCGCGAGGACGTCTACCCCGATCCGTACGCCTTCCGGCCGGAGCGCTTCCTCGGCGTCAAGCCCGGGACCTACACCTGGATCCCGTTCGGCGGCGGCATCCGCCGCTGCCTCGGCGCCTCGCTGGCGATGGCCGAGCAGCGGGTCGTGATGCGGGCCGTCGCGCGGCGGACCGACCTCGCCGCCGTCGACCCGGCGCCCGAGCGGGCCCGCCACCGCAACGTGACGATGATCCCCGCGCACGGCGCGCGGGTCGTCGTGCAGAGCAAGCGCGCGGGGTAGCGGCGAGCTGGGCCGAGCGGCTCCGCGGCGCCGGCGCGGCCGCCGGCGCCGGCGCCGGTCCGATCAGTCGAGCGTCGCCGTGTAGGCGGCGGCGTCGAGCAGGTCGCTCGTCTGCGACGGGTCGCTGAGCTTGACCTTGACCATCCAGCCGGCGCCGTACGGGTCGTCGTTGATCTGCTCGGGCGTGTCGCCGAGCGCCTCGTTGACCTCGACGATCTCGCCCGACAGCGGCGCGATCACGTCGGAGACCGCCTTGACCGACTCGACCTCGGCGTAGCCCTCGCCGGCGGTCACCTCGGTGCCGACGGCGGGCGGGTCGAAGAAGACGATGTCGCCGAGCGAGTCCTGCGCGTACCAGGTGACGCCGAAGGTGGCGACGTCGCCGTCGATCTTCACCCAGTCGTGCTCAGCGTGGTACAGCAGGTCCTCGGGGTAGCTCGCCTCGGCCATCACGTGCCCTTTCTGAAGAGAGGCTTTTCCTTGACGACGGCCGGCCGCAGCTTGCCGCGCACGTCCACTTCGATCTCCGTGCCGGGCACGGCCTGCTCCACCGGCAGGTACGCCATGCCGATGCCGGTCTCCAGCGACGGCGACAGCGTGCCGCTGGTGACCTCGCCGCCGCCGACGACGGCGTTGCCCTGGCGGGGGATCCCCGGCCCGGTGAAGACGAACGGAGCGAGCAGCTCCGACGGCCCGGCGTCGCGCGCGGCGCGGACGGCCTCGGAGCCGATGAAGCCGGTCTCCTCCTTGCAGCACCACCCGAGGCCGGCGGCGATCGGGCCGCGCGACTCCATCAGGTCGTTGCCGTAGAGGTGGAAGCAGACCTCCAGCCGCAGCGTGTCGCGCGCGGCGAGGCCGGTCGGCGCGGCGCCGGCGTCGACCAGCGCGTCCCAGACGGCGGGGGCGTCGTCGGGCGCGAGCAGCAGCTCGACGCCGTCCTCGCCGGTGTAGCCGGTGCCGCAGACGAGCGCGGGCGCGCCCGCGACCGTCGCCTCCGCGACGCGGAACCGCCTCGGCAGCGCCTCGGCGCCGCCGGCGGCCAGCCCGGCGACGAGCGCCCGCGCCTGCGGGCCCTGGACGGCGAGCATCGCGTAGTCGGCGGCGCGGTCGACCACCTCGACGCCGTCGAAGCCCTCCGCCTGGCGCTGGAACCAGGCGAGGTCCTTGTCGTGGTTGGCGGCGTTGGTGACCGTCAGGTAGCGCTCGTCGGCGAGCCGGTAGGTGAAGAGGTCGTCGAGCACGCCGCCGTCCTCCTTGCACAGCACGCTGTACTGCGCGGCGCCGACCGCGATTCTCGCGACGTCGTTGGAGAGGATCCGCTGGAGGAAGTCGAGCGCGCGCGGGCCGCGCGTCTCGATCTCGCCCATGTGCGAGACGTCGAAGACCCCGACCGCCTCGCGCACCGTCAGGTGCTCGGCTCTGATGCCGGCCGGATACTGGACCGGCATCTCCCAGCCGGCGAACGGGACCAGCTTGGCGCCGGCCGCCTCGTGGCGGGCGTACAGCGGGGTGCGGCGGAGGGACGTCTCTGAAGCGCTCACAAGGGGCCGGAGGCTAGCAACGAGCGCGGCCCTCGCGCCCGCCCGTGCGCGTGTGCGCGCGGGCGGCGGAGCGATCAGCGGAGGAACGAGGGGATGTCGATGTCGTCGTCGCTGATCTCCAGCGACGAGCGCTGCCGGTCGTCCATCGTCACGTCGCGCCGGCGGCGGGTCGTTCTGCTCGCCTCGCGCGCCTCGTCGGTCGCGCGCTGGACCGGCCCGCCGCCGTGCTCGAAGCCGGTCGCGATGACGGTGACGCGGACGTCGTCGCCCATCGAGTCGTCGATGACGGCGCCGAAGATGATGTTCGAGTTGGCGTCGGCCGCGGCGGAGACGATCTCGGCCGCCTCGTTGACCTCGAACAGGCCGAGGTCGTGGCCGCCGGTGATGTTGAGCAGGATGCCGGTCGCGCCCTCGACGGATGCCTCCAGCAGCGGCGAGGCGACGGCCGACTTGGCGGCGTCGACGGCGCGGGTCTCGCCCGAGCCGGTGCCGATCCCCATCAGCGCCGTGCCGGCGTTGTGCATGATCGTGCGCACGTCGGCGAAGTCGAGGTTGATCAGGCCGGGGATCGTGATGAGGTCGGTAATGCCCTGGACGCCCTGGCGCAGGACGTTGTCGGCCTCGCGGAATGCCTCGATGATCGTCGTGCGGCGCTCGACGACGCCGAGCAGCTTCTCGTTCGGGATGACGATCAGCGTGTCGACCTGCTCGCGCAGGCGCTGGATGCCCTCCTCCGCCTGGCGGTTGCGGTTGGCGCCCTCGAAGCTGAACGGCCGCGTCACGACGCCGACCGTCAGCGCGCCGATCTCGTTCTTGGCGATCTCGGCGATCACGGGTGCGGCGCCGGTGCCGGTGCCGCCGCCCTCGCCGGCCGTGACGAAGACCATGTCGGCGCCCTTCAGCGCCTCCTTGATGGCGTCGCGCGACTCGGCGGCGGCGCCGTGGCCGACCTCCGGGTTGGCGCCCGCGCCGAGTCCTCTCGTCAGCTCATGGCCGATGTTGAGCTTGATGTCGGCGTCGCACATCTGCAGCGCCTGGGCGTCCGTGTTCGCAGCGATGAACTCGACGCCGCGAAGACCGGCGTCGACCATGCGGTTGACCGCGTTGGTTCCACCGCCGCCGACACCGACGACCTTGATGACTGCGAGATAGCTGCCGCTTTCCATGAGGGTTACCGTCCGAGGCTGGAGTTAGCGTTGAGAGTTTGCCCCACGCCAGTGACTGGATTGTCGCACGTTACGGGCTTTTTCGGGTGAGTGTCAACGAGGCCTTCGCACCGCAAGATGCGTTGCAGATCGCCCAACTCTCTAGCACGCCTGGAGCGTTCGCCGCGTCCCGGAGTAAGGCTCGACCTCAGGTAGACGGTTAGGTCAGGGAACCGTCTCCGCCGTCGTTCCGGGCGATTGCGCCGCGCTCGCGGCGGGGTCGGTCTCGGCCTCCGGGTTGATCGCGGCGCCGGTCGCGGGGTCGACGTAGATCCCCTCCGGGACCTCCGGGAGGTCCGACTCGCTCTCCTCCGGGGCGCCCTCGGGCAGCCCGCCGACGGCCGGGCGGCTCGGCGCGGAGACGTCGACGTAGCTCGCGCCGGCCGCTTCGGGGTCGGCGAGCACCGCCGCCGCGGCCCCCCACTTGGCGGCCAGCCGCGCGCCGTCGCCGAACCACAGCGCGGGGCCGTTGGCGAGCTGGAGCTCGAGTCCGTGGGCTCTCGTGACCGCGACCCGCTCGATCCGCGAGCGCAGCGCCGGCGGAGCCGTCGCGAGGGCGGCGAGCGCGCGCAGCGCCTCCCCCTCCTTCACGCGCGAGCCGGTCGGCGTCCCGTGCAGCGGGACGCGCGGCAGCGACGCCGACGCGCTGACGTCGCGCAGCAGCGTCCCGTCGGCGGTGACGGGCGTCGCTCTGCCGCCGAGCTCGACGGCGCCGACGGCGACGTTGGAGACGACGTGGATCCGCATGCCGCGCGGGAAGTCGGTCGAGACCTCGATGTCCTTGACGATCGAGAACGGCTCGACCGCGGAGCGCAGCGCCTCCTCGCGCACGTGCAGCGTCGTCATGCTGCGCGCCGCCTCGTCGAGCGCGTCGGTGACCTGCGCCGACTGGGCGCCGACGATGCCAGTGACCGTTACGTCGCGGACGGCGACCAGGGAGGAGTCGCGCAGCCAGAACCAGCCGACGCCGAGCAGCGTCGCGAGCAGCGCGACCAGCACGACCGTCCGCGCCCGCGGCCGGCGCGGCCGCAGCCGTCCCGCGCGCGCCGCCGAGGCGCCGGCGCCGGCGCGGGCACGGCGCCGCAGCAGGCGACCGAGGCGCAGCGGCGGGCGGCCGGCGGTGGGCGTGCTCGATTCGTTCATGCCATCGACGTGGTTCGACTCCCGCCCCGCACCACCTCCCCGATCCGCCACGTTCAGCGTGCCCACCCCCGTATGAGGTGCGATTTCTGGTCGCTCAGCGACCAGAAATCGCACGTCATCGGTGCGGGCGGCGCGGGCGGCGCGGGCGGCGTGCGGCGGGGCCGGGCGCGGTCAGGCGACGAGGCGGCGGCCGAGCGCGTCGACGTCGCCGGCGCCCATCGCGAGGCAGAGGTCGCCGGGGCGCAGCTGGGCGCGCAGGAACCGCTCGGCGTCGTCGAAGCCGGGCAGCCACGCCACGCCGGCCCGCGGCGGGTGGGGAGCGTCGGCGGCGGCGGCCGCGACGAGCCGGCCGCTGACGCCCGGGAACGCCTCGGCGCGTTCGCGCGCCGGGTAGATCCCGAGCACGACGACGAGGTCGGCCGCGGCGAGCGCGGCGCCGAATTCGCGCGCGAGCGCGCGCGTGCGCGAGAAGAGGTGCGGCTGGAAGCAGACGACGACGCGCGCCGGGTCGAGCGTGCGCGCCGCGGCGATCGTCGCCGCGACCTCGGTCGGGTGGTGGGCGTAGTCGTCGTAGACGACCGCGCCGGAGGCGGTCGTGCCGAGCAGCTCGAAGCGGCGCGCGGCGCCTCTGAAGTCGGCGAGCGCGGCCGCGGCGCGTGCGGGGTCGGCGCCCGCGAGGCGCGCGGCCTCCAGCGCGGCGGCGGCGTTGAGCGCGTTGTGCGCGCCGGGGACGGTCAGGTGGACGTCGTGCCCGCGCCAGCCGAAGCGGATCCCGCTCGGGTCGAGCAGCGGCTCCGGCACGTCGTATGGCACGACCGCCCCCGCGCCACCCGGCGCGAGCGCGACGAGCTCGGGGCGGTTCCAGACGACGATCCCCTCGGCCGCTCTGGCGAGGAAGGCGCGGAAGGTCTCGTCGACGTCGAGCCGGGAGCCGTAGGTGCTGTGGTGGTCGAGCTCCGCGTTGGTCAGCACGGCGACGTCGGGATGGAGTCTCAGCAGCGAGCGGTCCGACTCGTCGGCCTCGACGACGACCCACTCGCCGCTCCCCCACCCGGCGTTCGAGCCGGTCGAGCGGACGGCGCCGCCGACGAGGTAGCCGGGATCGAGCCCGCAGCCGCGCAGCACGTGGACGACCATCGACGAGGTCGTCGTCTTGCCGTGCGTGCCGGTGACCGCGATGCAGCGTCTGCCCGGCAGCGCGGTGATCTCGCCGAGCAGGTCGGCGCGGTGCAGCTCGGCCAGGCCGCGCTCGCGGCCGGCCGCCCGCTCCGGGTTCTCCGGCGGCACCGCCGTCGAGTAGACGATCTCGACCCCGTCGCCGGCCGGCACGTTGGCGGCGTCGTGGCCGACGGCGACGGTCGCCCCGCCCTCGCGCAGCGTCGCCACCGTCGCCGAGTCGGCGCGGTCGGATCCGGTGACCTCGGCGCCGAGCGCCCCGGCGACCAGCGCCAGCCCGCTCATCCCGGCGCCGCCGATCCCGATGAAGTGGAGCCGGCGGCCGGCCCAGGGTCGTTCGTCCGTCACGGCGGGAGACCCTAGCGGGCCGCCCCGCCGCTACGCCTCCCCGGCGCCGAGGAAGGCGAGCACCGCGAGCACGCGGCGGTGGTCGTCGTCGGTCGCCGGCAGGTCGAGCTTGGCGAAGATGTTGGAGACGTGCTTCTCGACGGCGCCGGGCGTGACGACCATCGCGCGCGCGATCGCGGCGTTGGTCTTGCCCTCCGCCATCAGCTCCAGCGCCTCGCGCTCGCGCGGGGTGAGGCCGCCGAGCTTGCCGCCGCGCTCGCCGGCGTGGCGGCTGCGGACCAGCTCCGCGACGACCTCGCGGTCGAGCGCCGTGCCGCCGGAGGCGACCCGCTCGAGCGCGTCGACGAAGGTCCTCACCTCGCCGACCCGCTCCTTCAGCAGATAGCCGATGCCGCCGTCGCCGGAGGCGAGCAGCTCGGAGGTGTAGACCGGCTCGACGTACTGGGAGAGGATCAGGATCGCCAGCTCGGGGTGGCGTCTGCGCGCCTCGATCGCGGCGCGCACGCCCTCGTCGGTGAAGCTCGGCGGGAGCCGCACGTCGACGATCGCCAGGTCGGGCTTGTGGCCCTCGACGATCCGCAGCAGCCCGTCGCCGTCCTCGGACTGGGCGACGACCTCGATCTCGCGCTCTCTCAGGAGCGCGACCAGGCCCTCGCGCAGGAGAGCGTTGTCCTCGGCGATCACAACCCGCATGGCAGCTCCGCACGAATAGCAGTTCCGACGCCGTCGGGGCTCGTCACCCGCAGCTGGCCGTCGAGCGCCTCGACGCGGCGGCGCAGCCCGGCGAGGCCGGTCGCGCTCGTGCCCGTCGAGCGATCGCGCTCCTCGGCGCCGCCCGGCCCGTCGTCGGCGATCTCGACGATCAGCGTCTCCTCACGCTCGGCGAGCGTCACGCGCGCCGACGCCGACGGCGCGTGCTTGGCGACGTTCGTCAGCGCCTCGGCGACGACGAAGTAGGCGGCCGTCTCGACGACCGGCGACAGCCGCCGCTCCACCCGCGCGTCGACGTCGACCGGGATCGCCGAGCGCTGGCCGAGCGCCTCGACCGCCGCGACCAGCCCGCGGTCGGCGAGCACCGGCGGGGCGATCCCGCGCGCGAGGTCGCGCAGCTCCTTGATCGCGGCCCCCGCCTCGCCGCGCGCCTGGCGCACCAGCTCGGCGATCTCGGGCCGGTCCTCGAGCCGCTCCTCGGCGCGGCCGAGCTGCATCGAGAGGGCGACGAGGCGGGCCTGCGCGCCGTCGTGCAGGTCGCGCTCGATCCGCCGCAGCTCCGCGGCCTGCACGTCCAGCGCGCCGCGACGTGTGCGCGTCAGCACGTCGACGCGCTCGGACAGCTCGCGCTCGCGCAGCGACGGCAGCAGCCGCCGGTTGACGATCAGCGCGTGGATGCCGAGCGCGGCGCCGAGGGCGGTGATCGGCCAGATCGGCCAGAAGTAGCCGCCGCCGGTCATCGCCCAGAGGATCAGCTCGACGGCGACGATGAACACGGTCGCCTCGACGTGGAAGCCGAGCGGCCGCATGCGCCGCTCGAGCACGTCGACGCCGTGGCGGCCGAGCGCGTGGACGGCGACCGTCACGAGCAGGCCGAACCAGACCCACATCGGCCAGAAGTAGCCGGTGCCGGTCGCGAGCCACACGATCGTCACGAGCACGCCGACCATCGCGGCGATCGCGCCGTGGAGCGCCAGCGTGACCTCGTACTCGTCGTCGACGGCCGCTCTCGATCTGGTCATCGCAGGGAAGATCATGGCGGACAGGCTGGCAGCGGTGCGGGCCGCTTTCATTGGGGCGAGGGCCAGTTCCACGGCAGCGCGCACCCGGGCGCGGTCGGGGGTTAACCGCAGTGCCGTTCGCTTGACGGCATCATTCCGGCGACGGCGGCGTGCCTGCACGATCGACGTGTGTTCAACGAGACGAGGGATCGATCGATGCAGAGACCCGACGCGCGGAGGCCCGGCGCGCCGACAGCCCGCAACCCGTGGCGCGACGAGATCGCGCCGTACGCCGTTCCCGACCGGCGGCGGAGCATGCTCGATCTCGCCACCTCCGTGCTCCCCTACCTGCTGCTGTGGCCGGCGATGGTCTGGTCGCTGGAGCGCTCCTACTGGCTGACGCTGGCGCTCGCGGTGCCCGCCGCCGGCTTCCTGCTGCGCAGCTTCATCGTCTTCCACGACTGCTGCCACGGCTCGTTCTTCGCCTCCAGGGGAGCGAACACGTGGGTCGGCCGCTTCACCGGCCTGCTCGTCTTCACGCCGTTCGCCTCGTGGCGCCACAGCCACGCCGTCCACCACGCGACCGCCGGCGACCTCGACCGCCGCGGCGAGGGCGACGTGCCGACGATGACGGTCGCCGAGTACCGCGCGGCGGGGCCGGGCAAGCGGCTCGGCTACCGCCTCTTCCGCAATCCGCTCGTGCTGTTCGGGCTCGGCCCGATCTGGTCGTTCGTCCTCTATCCGCGGTTCGTGAAGCGCTCGATGCGCCCGCGGATCCGCAACAGCGTCCTGCTGACCAACGCCGTGCTGGCGGCGGCGCTGGGCGGGCTGGTCTGGCTGATCGGCTGGCAGGCCCTCCTGCTCGTGCAGACGCCGCTCGTGCTGCTCGCCGGCGGCGCCGGCGTCTGGCTGTTCTTCGTCCAGCACCAGTTCGAGGACACCTACTGGGAGTCGAGCGAGCAGTGGAGCTACGCCGACGCGGCGCTGCGCGGCTCCTCCTACCTGAAGCTGCCCCAGCCGCTGCAGTGGTTCTCGGGCAACATCGGCCTCCACCACGTCCACCACCTCAGCGCCCGCGTCCCCAACTACCGCCTCCAGGCCGCCCACGACGAGCTGCCGGTCTTCCGCAGCGTGCCGGTGCTGGGGATCGGCGACGCGCTGCGGGCGCCGCGGCTGAAGCTGTGGGACGAGGAGCGCGGCCGGATCGTCACCTTCCGCGAGGCGCGCGTCGGGCGGCCGGTGCCGGCGGCGGCCGCCTGAGCACCGGGCGCGGCGAGCGCGGCGGGCGCGGCGGCTGCGCCGCGCGGCCGACGGCGTCATACCCGCGGCGTACGCGGGCGGTCGCGAATATCGCCCGCGCGGCCGTTTCGCAGCGGCGGCGGCCGACCTATCGTCGCCGCCATGATCACCGTCGAGCAGCTCACCAAGCGCTACGGCGAGAAGACCGCCGTCGACTCGCTCACCTTCACCGTCCGGCCCGGCGCCGTGACCGGCTTCCTCGGCCCCAACGGCGCCGGCAAGTCGACGACGATGCGGATGATCGCCGGCCTCGACGCCCCGACCGCCGGCTCGGCGCGCGTGAACGGCCACGCCTACGCCGACCATCCGGCGCCGCTGACCGAGGTCGGCCTGCTGCTGGAGGCGCGCGCCGTCCACACCGGCCGCAGCGCCCGCAACCACCTGCTGGCGCTCGCCGCGACCCACGGGATCGGCCGCCGCCGCGTCGAGGAGGTGATCGAGCTGACGGGGCTCGGCGCCGTCGCCGGCAGACGGGCCGGCGGCTTCTCGCTGGGGATGGGCCAGCGGCTCGGGATCGCCTCGGCGCTGCTCGGCGACCCGGCGGCGCTGATCCTCGACGAGCCGGTCAACGGCCTCGACCCGGAGGGCGTGCGGTGGGTCCGCGAGCTGCTGCGCGGGCTCGCCGCCGAGGGCCGCACCGTCTTCCTCTCCAGCCACCTGATGAGCGAGATGGCGCTGACCGCGGACCACCTGATCGTCGTCGGGAGGGGCAGGCTGATCGCCGACCTGCCCGTGGCGGAGCTGACCGAGCGGACCGCGCGCGACCTCGTGCGCGTGCGCACGCCCGACGCGGAGGAGCTGACGGCGCGGCTGCTCGGGCCCGGGGTCGCGGTGACCGCGGCCGCGCCGGGGCTGCTGGAGGTTCGGGGCGCGACGAGCGCCGAGATCGGCGCCGCGGCGGCGCGCCACGGCCTCGTCCTGCACGAGCTGACGCCGCAGCGGGCGTCGCTGGAGGAGGCGTTCATGGAGCTGACGCGCGACGCGGTCGAGTACCGCGCAGGGGGCGACGGAGCGGGCGGAGCGGCGGGGCTCGCGCGCGACGGGGCGGGCGCGGCGCGCGCGGAGGACGCGGCGGGCGCGCACGACGCGGCGGGCGCGGCGGCCGGCGCCGAGGCGGTGGCGGCATGAGCGCGATCGCGGTCACTCACGCGCGCGTCGCGCGCTCGGAGTGGATCAAGCTGCGGACGGTCCGCTCGACGGTGCTCACGTACCTGTTCGCGATCGCGGCGCTCGGCGGCAGCGGCCTGCTCGTCGCCATCTCGGCGCTGGAGCGCTGGGAGTCGATGTCGCCGAGCGAGCGGGCCGGCGTGAGGATCCACGAGTACGTGCTCGCCGGCGACGACCTCGCGTTCCTCGCGCTCGGCGTCGTCGGCGTGATCGCGGTCACCGGCGAGTACACGACCGGCATGGTCCGCGCGACGCTCGCCGCCGTCCCGGCGCGGCTGCCGGTGCTGTGGGCGAAGCTCGCCGTCCTCTGCGCGACGACCTTCGCGCTGATGCTGCCGACCTCGCTCGTCACCTACCTGGTCGGCGACGCGATCATGTCGCAGCGCTGGGAGGAGCGGCTCACCGACCCCGGCGTGCTGCGCGTCGTGGTCGGGACGGCCGTCGTCGCGACGCTCGTCTGCGCGCTCGGCGTCGTGCTCGGCTTCCTGCTGCGGTCGACCGCCGGAGCGATCGCGACGCTGTTCGCGATACTGATCGTGCTCCCGATGACGCTCGGGCAGTTCGTCCCCGAGATCGCCCCCTACCTCCCCAGCAGCGCGATGCTGTCGTTCATCACCGTCAGCCCCGAAGAGGACATGCTCGCCGCGTGGCCCGGCCTGGCGCTGTTCGCCGGCTACGTCGCGGTCGCGATCGGCGGCGCGGCAGCGCGACTGAAGCGGCGGGACGCCTGAGCGATGGCGCCGGCGGCGGAGAGCGTGCACACGCGCGCGGCGGCCCGGGCCGGTCGGGCGGCCGCGCCGACGGCCGCCGCGCGGGCGGCGTTGCGGCGCGCCCGCGCTTGGAGCGCGCGCAACCCGCTCGCCGCCGACGGCGGGATCGCGATCGGGCTGTGGCTGCTGACGGCGCTGCCGCTGCTCGACCACGGCGCGGGAGCGCGCGAGTGGCTCTTCGCCTTCGCGCTGCCGGCGGCGCTGCCGTGGCGGCGGCGGGCGCCCGTGCCGGTCTTCGCCGCCGTCGCGCTGCTGGCGTTCGTGCAGTGGGCCGCCGGCGGCGACCTGCTGCTCGCCGACGGGGCCGTCCTGATCGCCCTGTACACGGTCGTCGCGCACGGCTCGCCGCCGTGGGCGCCGCCGGCGGCCTTCGCCGTCGGGGAGCTGGGAGCGCTGCTGGCGGCGCTCACGTACACCGAGCGGCAGGCCGGCTATGCCTTCCTCAGCCTCTCCGCGCTGGTCGTCGCGGCGACGGCGTTGGGCGTCTGGGCCCGCGTGCGCCGCGAGCGGATCGCCGAGCTGGAGGAGCGCGCCGCCCAGCTCGAGCGCGAGCGCGACCAGCAGGGCCGGCTCGCCGCCGCCGCCGAGCGCGCCCGCATCGCGCGGGAGCTGCACGACGTCGTCGCGCACAGCCTGACGGTGATGGTCGCGCTCGCCGACGGCGCGCGACTGACGGCGCCCTCCGACCCGGCACAGGCCGATGTCGCGATGCGCGAGCTGTCGGCGACCGGCCGCGAGGCGCTCGGCGAGATGCGGCGGCTGCTCGGCGTGCTGCGCGAGGAGCCGGCCGGCGGCGCGCAGCCCGGCGCCGCCGCCGCTTCCGCCGCCGGCGCGCCCGCGCGCGGCGCGGCACCCGCGCGCGGCGCGGCGCCGGCGCTCGGCGTCGCCGGGCCGAGCGACGGCCCCGACTCGCCTCCGCTCCAACCGCAACCGGGGATCGCCCAGCTCGACGCGCTGCTGGAGCAGGTCCGCCGCACCGGGCTCGACGCGACGCTGACGCGCACCGGCGAGCCGGTCGCGCTCAGCCCCGGCGCCGAGCTGACCGTCTACCGCGTCGTGCAGGAGGCGCTGACGAACACGCTCAAGCACGCGTCGCAGGCGACTGGCGCGGCCGTCCGGCTCGACTACGCGCCCGACGGCCTGGCGCTGGAGGTGACCGACGACGGCGGCACGGCGGCGCCCGCTCCGCCCGACGGCGACGGCCGCGGGCTCGCGGGGATGCGCGAGCGGCTCGCCGCCTTCGGCGCCGCCGTCGAGGCCGGGCCGCTGCCGGGCGGCGGCTGGCGGGTGCGCACGCGGCTGCCGCTCGACGGAGCGAGCCCAGCGCGCGGCGGTTCGCCGGCCGGCGGTTCGGCGGCCGGCAGCGCCGCGGCCGCCGGCGCGGAGGCGCGCGCCCGATGACCGTCCGCGTCCTGCTCGCCGACGACCAGCCGCTGCTGCGCGCCGGCTTCCGCATGGTGCTCGACGCGCAGCCCGGGATCGCGGTCGTCGGCGAGGCCGGCGACGGCGCCGCGGCGGCGCGGATGGCCGGCGAGCTGGCGCCCGACGTCGTGCTGATGGACGTGCGCATGCCCGGCGTCGACGGGATCGAGGCGACGCGCCGGATCGTCGCCTCCGGCTCGCCGGCGCGGGTGCTGATCCTGACGACCTTCGACCTCGACGAGTACGCCTTCGCCGGGTTGCGCGCCGGCGCCAGCGGCTTCCTGCTGAAGGACGTCCCGCCGGAGCAGCTGACGGGCGCGATCCGCGCCGTCGCCGCCGGCGACGCGGTCGTCGCTCCGCGGGTCACGCGCCAGCTGCTCGACCGCTTCGCCGGGCAGCTGCCCGAGGGCGGGAGCGCAGCGCCCGCGACCGCGCCGGAGGCGATCGAGCCGCGGCTCGCCGAGCTGACCGCCCGCGAGCGCGAGGTGCTGCTCGAGCTGGCCGCCGGCCGCACCAACGCCGAGATCGCCGAGCGGCTCGTGCTGTCGGAGGCGACCGTGAAGACCCACGTCGGCCGGGTCCTCGGCAAGCTGGGGCTCCGCGACCGGGTGCAGGCGGTGATCCTCGCCTACCGGCTCGGGCTCGTGCGACCCTGATTTCCCGCAAACTGCACGTTCTTCCAGCTTTCGTGTTTTTCGATCGCCGGGAAGTGGTATCCCCCATCACCGCCCCGGCGCCTGCCGGGGTCGAAATCAGGGGAGAGCGGGCCGGCGCGGCGGGGTCGCGCACGGCCGGGGTCCCCACGGGGAGAAGGAGAGCTGATGAGGGGAGTCATCGGCCCGCGCCGCGTGCGCGGGATCGGCTGTGCGCTGGCCGCGGCGACGGCGGTCGCGGCGGCCGCGCCGGCGATCGCGTTCGCCGACGGTCCGGGCGTCGGCGCGCCGCACGTCGTCACGCTCGGCGATTCGGCGATCTCGGGCGAGGCCGGCCGCTGGGCCGGCAACACGAACGACTCGTACACGAAGGTCGACGCGCTCGGCGCCGGCGCCTACGACGACGCCGGCAGCGGCGAGACGATAAGAAACTGCCACCGCTCCAGAAGCGCCCAGGCGTTCATCGGCGGCGGCGTCACCGGCGTCAACTTCGCCTGCTCGGGCGCGAAGACGACGACCGGCGGCACCGGCTCGGGCCAGGACTTCAAGCCCGGCATCGACTTCTACAGCGACGCGCAGGGCCGCAGAGGCCAGGCGCTGCTGCTGCAGGAGTTCGCCGCCACCCACAACGTCACCGCCGTCGTCGTGATGATCGGCGCCAACGACTACGGCTTCGCCGACGTCGTCACGCAGTGCGTCACCAACTGGCTGACGTCGCCGTCGTGGTGGAAGAACTACTGCTCGGACGACAGCGACATCGCGGGCCGCTTCACGGCCGCCGAGCAGACCGCCAAGACCAACGCGGTGCGGTCGGCCCTCCAGCGCGTCGCGCAGGCGATGACGAACGCCGGCTACAGCTCGTCGCAGTACACGATCGTCGGCCAGACCTACTGGAACCCGATCCCGCGCAGCGACAGAGCCCGCTACCCGGAGACGGGCTGGACGCGCCAGTCGGTCGGCGGCTGCGGCGCCTGGGACAGAGACGTCAACTGGGCCAACGACGTCGTCGTCCCGGCGATGAACAACTCGATGCGCAACGGGCTGGCGACGAGCGGCCTGCCGAACACCGTCCTGCTCGACCTGCAGTGGGCCTTCGACGGCCGCCGCCTGTGCGAGAACACGGTCGGCCTGCTCGAGGAGAGAGGGATCGCGAGCTGGAGAAGCGCCGGCGCGGTCGACAACACCGAGTGGGTCAACCAGATCCGCACGGTCACGACGATCGTCGGCCCGTACCAGCTGCAGGAGAGCATCCACGCCAACTACTGGGGCCAGCTGGCGATGCGCAACTGCCTGCGCCAGGCGTACAACGGCGGCGCCGTCAGAGGCGGCGTCTGCAACCACGGCACCGGCCTCAACGCCCAGAGCGAGCCGAACATGACGCTCAGATAGCTCCTCACAGCCCGGGTCGGCGCGTCGTGCAGCGGCCTCGCCCTGCTTCCCCCCTCTCGCGGGACGGGGCCGGCGCCGACCCGCCGATGGCCCGCGGGTCGCGCTGCTCGGCGGCGCGGCCCGCGGCCGCCGGCGGAGCGGTGCGAGCGGCGCTCAGGCGCCGGGCGCCGGCGCGCGCCCGGCAGCCGCCAGCAGCTCGGCGGCGATCGCCTCGGCGGCGTCGGGGCGGGCGAGCGCGGCGGAGGCGGCGGCCATCGTCGCCAGCCGATCGCGGTCGGCGAGCAGCGCGCCGACCTCGGCGCCGAGCCGCTCGGCGGTCAGCTCGCCGTCGGGCACGATCACGGCGGCGCCGTGGCGCTCCATCCAGCGGGCGTTGGCGGTCTGGTGGTCGGCCGCGGCGTGCGGATAGGGGATCAGGATCGCCGGCTTGCCGTGGGCGGCGACCTCGAAGATCGAGCCGCCCGAGCGGGCGACGACGAGGTCGGAGACGAGCAGCGCCTCGCCGAAGCGGTCGATGTAGGGGCGCAGGTCGTAGTGGTCGCCGGGCGCCGAGAGTCTGTCGTAGTCGCGCTTGCCGGCGGCGTGGAGGATCCGCGCGCCGGCCGCCGGCGGCGTCGCGAACGCCTCCAGCGCGGCGGTGTTGATCGAGCGGGCGCCGAGCGAGCCGCCGAAGACGAGCACGACCGTCTCGCCCTCCGCGATCCCGAACCGCTCGCGCGCGGCGGCGAGGTCGCTCGCCGGCGGCGGGACCGGGCGGCCGGTGACGAGGTACTTCCCGCCGTCGCGGCCGTCTAGCGGGAAGGCGAGGCAGAGGCGCCGGGCGAAGCGGGCGAGCAGCTTGTTGGAGATGCCGAGATGGCTGTCGGCCTCGGTCAGCACGAGCGGGATCCGCAGCGCCGCGGCGGCCGCCCCGACCGTGCCGGCGACGTAGCCGCCCCCGCCCATCACGGCGTCGGGCTTCAGCTGCTTCAGGATCCTGCGCGCCGCGACGGCGCCGCCGACCGCCTTGCCGACCGCCCGCGCCGCCTTCAGCGGGTTGGTGCGGCTGATCCCCTCGACGGCGATCGTGCGCAGCTCGTAGCCGGCCGCCGGGACCAGCTCGCGCTCGGCCCGCTCGCCGCCGACGAAGACGACCTCGCAGCCGTCAGCCCGCAGCGCGTCGGCGACTGCCAGCGCCGGCACCACGTGGCCCGCCGTCCCGCCGGCGGCGATCACGATCCGCGCTGGCGCGGTCACGCTGCGCGGAGGTGGTCGGACGGCGTTCCGGATCGACCAGCCGCACGTATGCGCGGTTGCGGTCGGCGAGGTTCAGCAGCAGCCCGACCGCGGTCAGGATCACGATCAGGTTGGTCGGCCCGTACGAGACGAACGGCAGCGGCACGCCGGTCAGCGGCGCCATTCCGAGCACGACGAAGATGTTGAGGATCGCCTGGCATGAGATGAGGGCCGTGAGGCCGGTCGCCAGCAGCTTTGCATATCGGTCGCTCGCGCTCCGCGCGATCCGCAGCCCTGACCAGACGATCAGGCCGAACAGCGCGATCACGACGGTCACGCCGAGCAGGCCGAGCTCCTCGCCGATGACGGCGAGGATGAAGTCGGTGTGGGCCTCCGGCAGATAGAAGACCTTCTGCACCGACTGGCCGATCCCGACCCCGAAGAAGCCGCCCGAGCCGAGCGCGATCTGGCCCTGCACCGACTGGAAGCCGCTGCCGCCCTTGTCGGCCCACGGGTCGAGGAACGAGGTCATGCGCTCCTGCTGGTAGGGCTGCAGCAGGATCAGGAAGATCAGCAGCACGAGTCCGATCCCGGCGCAATAGCCAAGGTACTTCATCGGCACGCCGGCGACGATCAGCACCGAGGCGACGATCGCGACGATCACGAGCGTCGTGCCGGTGTCGGGCTGGACGATCACGAGCAGGCAGGCGCCGCCGGCGACCAGCCCGACCGGGCTCATCATCCCTCTGAACGTCTCCAGCTGGCGGGGCCGGCTGGCGAGCACCTGCGCCATGTAGAGGATCAGCGCCAACTTCATGAACTCGGAGGGCTGCGGCGAGAAGAGGCCCGGCCCCAGCCACGAGCGGGCGCCGTTGACCTCGGTGCCGACGCCCGGGATCAGCACGAGCACGAGCGCGGCGAACGAGCCGATCAGCAGCAGCGGCGTGAACCGTCTCAGCAGCTCGACGCCGTGGCGCGACATCACGTGCATCGCCGCCAGCGCGATCAGCCCCAGCCCGACGTAGCGGACGAGGTAGGTCGTGCCGTCGCCGGCGCCGGCGAGCAGGTTGCGCGCCGAGGAGGCGCTGTAGACCATCACCGCGCCGATCGCTATCAGGCAGAGCGTCGCGGTGATGAGCACGCGGTGCTCGATCGGGCGCGGCTGCGTCGGGACGCGGTCCCGGCGCCTCGCACGCGGGCCGCGGGCGATGCCGAGCACCGCTCAGGCCTCCTGGGCCAGTCGCCGGAAGTGGTCGCCGCGCGCCTCGAAGTTCGCGTACTGGTCGAAGCTGGCGCAGGCCGGCGACAGCAGCACGACCTGGCCCGGCCGCGCGGCGGCGCCGGCCGCCGCGACCGCGTGCTCCATGTCGCCGTCGTCGTGCAGCGGCACGCCGGCCGGCTCGAGCGCGGCGGCGATCTCGGCGGCGCCCTCTCCGATCAGGTGGACCGACGCGCAGCGCTCGGCGACCAGCGCGACCAGCGGCGAGAACTCCTGCGCCTTCGTCACCCCGCCGGCGATCAGGCGGACGCTCCCCGGCGGGTACGAGCGCAGCGCGACGGCCGTGGCGTCGACGTTGGTCGCCTTCGAGTCGTTGACGTAGGCGACGCCGTCGCGCTCGCGGATCGGCTCCAGCCGGTGGGCGACGCCGCCGAAGCTGCGCAGGCCGGCGCGGACCGCGTCGCGGTCGATCCCGCGCGCCAGCGCGACGGCGGCGGCGGCCATCGCGTTCTCGCGGTTGTGCGGGCCGGGGATCCCGATCTCGGCGGCGGCGATCAGCGGCTCCCCCTCCCACGTGATCGTCCCGTCGTCGTGGAGCGCGACGGTCGCGCCGTCCGCGGCGAGGCCGAAGGTGACGCGCCGCCCCGCGCCGGGCAGCAGCGGCGCGAGGTCGGTCGGGGCGACGGCGACGTCGCCCGGGCGCTGGCGCCGGAAGGCCTCCAGCTTCGCCTCGCGGTAGGCCTCGAAGGTGCCGTGGCGGTCGAGGTGGTCGGGCGTGACGTTGAGCAGCACCGCGGCCGCCGGCGCGAACGCGATCGTGTCCTCCAGCTGGTAGCTCGACGACTCGCAGACGACCGTCGTCGCGGGAGCGAGCGCGCCGACCAGCGAGGCGACCGGCGTGCCGACGTTGCCGGCGACCGCGACGGGCAGGCCGGCCTCGCGGTGGATGTGGCCGAGCAGCTCGGTCGTCGTCGTCTTGCCGTTGGTCCCGGTCACCGCGATGAAGTCGTTGGGCAGCAGGCGCCAGGCCAGCTCGACCTCGCCGAGCACCGGCAGGCCCCGCTCGCGCGCGAGCGCGACGGCCGGCGCGGTCCCTGGCACGCCGGGGCTCTTGACGAGCGCGCCGACGCGGTCGAGGAGGTCGGTTCCCGAGTCATCCACATGCACTTCGACGCCGGCCGCGCGAAGCCTTTCCACCTCCGGCGAGCCGGCGTCGACGCCGATCACGGCGGCGCCGCGGCCGTGCAGCAGCAGCGCCGCGGCGATCCCGGAGCGTGCGAGGCCGACGACCAGGAAGGGACCGTCCGGCAGTGCCGGCCGGGCGCTCACCGGATGCTCTGCTGGTAGATCGTGAAGCCGATCGCCGAGCAGACCGCCGCGATGATCCAGAAGCGCAGGATGATCTTCGTCTCCGACCAGCCGCGCAGCTCGAAGTGGTGGTGGATCGGCGCCATCAGGAAGACCCGTCTCCTGAAGGTCTGGAAGGCGAACACCTGGATCGCGACCGAGAGCGTCTCGATCACGAAGATCCCGCCAAGGATCACGAGCAGGATCTCGGTCTTCGTCATCACCGCGAGGCCGGCGATCGCGCCGCCGAGGCCGAGCGAGCCGGTGTCGCCCATGAAGATGTTCGCCGGGAAGGAGTTGAACCAGAGGAAGCCGACGCATGCCCCGACGAGGCAGGCGGCGAGCAGGCTCAGCTCCTGCTGCCCGGTCGTGATGTAGGTGATGCCGATGAAGGCGAGCAGGACGATCGCGGCGCAGCCGGCGGCGAGGCCGTCGAGCCCGTCGGTCAGGTTGACGCCCGAGGTCGTGCCGGCGACGACGAGGTAGATGAAGACGGGATAGAAGATCCCGAGGTCGATCTGGGCGTCGACGACCCGCAGCCGCAGCGTCGGCTGCAGTCCGGCGCCTCTCGTCGCGATCAGCCACAGCCCGATCGAGATCACGATCGTCAGGATCAGCTTCGTGCGTCCTCTGACGCCGAGCGAGCGCTTGTGGATCACCTTCGTGTAGTCGTCGACGAAGCCGATCAGCGCGCAGGCGATCGCCGTCCCGAAGACGCCGATCGCGAGCCAGTCGTAGTTCGTCAGGATCAGGAACGGGATCGAGACGGCGGCGAAGATGATGATCCCGCCCATCGTCGGCGTGCCGGCCTTCGAATGGTGGCCCTCCGGCCCCTCCTCGCGGATGTGCTGGCCGAACTCGCGCTCGCGGATGAAGGCGATGAAGCGCGGGCTGAGGAAGATGCAGAGCAGCAGCGAGGCGGTCCCCGCGATCAGGATCCGTCCCATCTCGCTACGCCGCCTTGCCCGCGCCGGTGCTCGACGGGGTGCCGCTGCCGCCGGCGCCGCGGGCGCGCAGCGCCTCGCGGGCGACGGTCACGTCGTCGAACGGGAGCTTCTCGCCGTTGGCGAACTCCTGGCCCTGCTCGTGGCCCTTGCCGGCGATCACGACGACGTCGCCGGGACGGGCCGCGGCGACGGCGTCGAAGATCGACCGGCGGCGGTCGACCTCGACGTGGACGTGGGGGCCGGTGCCGGTCCCCTCCACGACGTCGCGCAGGATCTGCTCGGGCGGCTCGGAGCGGGGGTTGTCTGAAGTCACGTACGCCTCGTCGGCGAGACGGGCCGCGATCCCCCCCATCAGCGGGCGCTTGCCGCGATCGCGGTCGCCGCCGCAGCCGAAGACGCACAGCACGCGCCCCTCGGTCAGGCCGCGGGCCGCTCTCAGCACGTTGTCGAGCGAGTCGGGCGTGTGGGCGTAGTCGACCAGCACGGCGAACGGCTGCCCCTCGTCGACCGGCTCGAAGCGACCGGGGACGCGGCCGGCGGTCGGCAGCGCAGCGGCGATCTCGGCGAGCGGGACGCCGAGCGCGCGGACGGCGGCGACGGCGCCGAGCACGTTCTCGACGTTGAAGCGGCCGGGCAGCGGCGTGCGCAGCTCCAGCGGGCCCTCGGGCGTCCGCGCGGTGAAGGTCGAGCCGGTCAGCCCGGTCGCCACGTCGCTCGCGCGGTAGTCGGCGTCGGCGTCGATCGCGATCGTCACCAGCGGCGCGTCGGCGGCGCGGATCTCGTCGGCCAGCCTGGCGCCCCAGGGATCGTCGACGTTGACGACCGCGACGCCCGGGCGCTCCCCGTGGGCTGGCAGGAACAGCTGCCGCTTGGCGGCGTAGTAGTCGTCCATCGTCGGGTGGAAGTCCAGGTGGTCCTGCGTCAGGTTGGTGAAGATCGCGGCGGCATGGCGGACCGCGTCGGCGCGGTGGAGTCTCAGCGCGTGCGAGGAGACCTCGATCGCGGCGGCGACGTCGCCGCCGTCGACCATCGCGCGGAAGTCGCGCTGCAGCTCGATCGCCTCGGCGGTCGTGCGCGTCACGTCGTGCTCCTCGCCGCCGACGATCGAGGTGACGGTGCCGAGCAGGCCGGTCTGGCGGCCGGCGGCCTCGAGCAGGCCGCGGACGAGGAAGGCGGTCGTCGTCTTGCCGTTGGTGCCGGTGACGCCGACGACGTCCAGCGCCTCGCTGGGGCGGCCGTAGAAGGCGGCCGCGGCCGGCGCCATCGCGGCGCGGACCGACGCGACCCGCACCTCCGGAACGCCGAGCCCGAGCGGCCGCTCGACGACGAGCGCCGACGCGCCGCGTGCGACGGCGTCGGGCGCGAAGTCGTGCCCGTCGCGCGTGAAGCCGGGCACGCAGAAGAAGAGCGTTCCCGGCTGGACCGTCCGATTGTCGTAGGCGAGCGCGGTGACCTCGGTCTCACCGGCGGCGGTGGCGAGCGCGGAGGCATCTGCGGCGCTGGCCATCACGTCCAGCAGCTTCATCGGGCGACGAGTGTACCCAGCCGACCCGACCGCTCCCCTGCCGGCCCCGGTCAATTCGGTCTGACGCCGAAGTACGGCAGCGCCCACGCCGCGATCTTCTGGAAGGCCGGCGCGGCGACCTGCCCGCCGTAGATCGAGCCCTGCGGCTCGTCGACGACGACCGCGATCAGCAGCTTCGGGTCGCTGGCCGGCGCGAAGCCCATGAACGAGGCGATGTAGCGCGATCTCGAGTACTCGCCCGTTCTGGCGTCGACCTTGTTGGCGGTGCCGGTCTTGCCGGCGAGGTCGTAGCCGGGGATCTCGGCCTCCGCGGCCGTGCCGCCGGCCGCCAGCACGCCCCTCAGCATCTCGCGCACCTCGGCCGCCGTCTGGCGCGAGATCACTCGTCTGCCGGGGTCGAGCGGCCGTCTGACCCCGCCGACCTCGTCGATCAGGCGCGGCGTGCGGAGGATGCCGCCGTTGGCGACCGCCGCGTACGCCTGCATCATCTGCATCGGCGTGACGGCCGCGCCCTGGCCGATCGGCAGGTTGGCGATCGAGGAGCCGGAGTAGTCGTCGTAGGTCGGCACGATCCCCTGCTCCTCGCCGGGAAGCGCGACGCCGGTCGGTCTGCCGAAGCCGAATCTGTCGACCCACTGGCTGAACCGTCTCGCGCCCATGTCGAGCGCGACCTTGACCGTGCCGATATTGCTCGACTCGGCGATGATCTGCGCGACGCTCGCCGTCTCCTCCCCGCGCGGGTGGTCGTCGTGGAGTATGCGGTCGGCGACCGGCAGCTCGACCGGCAGGTGGTAGGTCTTGTCGGGTGTCGCCGTGCCGTCCTCGAGCGCGCCGGCGACCGTGAACGCCTTGAAGGTCGAGCCGGGCTCGTAGGTGATGCCGACCGCGCGGTTGGCGTTCGCCCAGGCCGGCGCGCCGCCGGGGTTGTTGGCGTCGACGCGCGGCCAGTTCGCGAGCGCGAGGATCTCGCTCGTCTGCGGGTTCATCACGATCGCGGTCGCGCCTCTGACCGGACGCCACAGCTGGCCGACGCCCTCCAACACCGACTCGACCTTGTCCTGCAGCGCCGCGTCGAGCGTCAGTCTGATGTCCCTGCCCGGGACGGTCGGCGACACGTCCTTGATCGAGATCGGCTGGCCGAGCGCGTCGTTGACGATCCGCTGCACGCCGTCCTGGCCGCGCAGGATCCTGTCCTGGCCGTACTCGAGGCCGGTGCCGCCGCCGGGCTCCTCGCTCGCCGAGCCGAGCACCTGCGAGGCCGACCAGCCGCGCGGATAGGTCCGCAGCGAGCTGGCGGTGAGCGCGATCCCCTCGATCCCGAGCTTCTTGACCTTGTTGGCCTGCTCGGCGGGGAGGCGCCGCGCGAGGTAGACGAAGCCCGACCTGGTGTCGAGCTTTCTGAGGATCTCCTCCGGCTGCACGCCGAGCAGCGGCGCGAGCGCGTTGGCCGTTCTGAGCGGCTCTCTGATCAGGTACGGCGTCGCCGAGATGTCGCTCGCCGCCTCCGAGACGGCGAGGTAGCTGCCGCGGCGGTCGGTGATCGCGCCGCGCGGCGCGGGCAGCTCGAGCGTCTGCACCTGCTGGGTGGCGGCCGCCTGCTTCAGCGCCGGCGCCTTGACCGCGCCGAGCCAGCCGGCGCGGACGAACGCCGCGCCGAGCGCGAGCACGAAGATCAGGAAGAGGAAGCCGATGCGCCGGTCGGTCAGGCTCGGCATGGACGGCCTCACGCGGTCGGCGCGCTCGCGCCGCCGCCGGTGGTAGCCGGATCGGTCGACGCGCTGTCGGAGGTCGTGCCGGTCGTCCCGGTGGCGCCGGTGGCGGTGCCGCCGGTGCCGGTCGCGGTCGTGTCGGACATGCCGGTCGAGCCGCTGCCGGTCGTGGCGGCGCCCGTGTCGGGCGTCGCGCCGGTGGCGCCGGTGGCGCCGGTGGCGGCTCCGGTCGTGCCGGTCGCCGTGCCGGTGGTGCCGGCGCCGCTGGTCGCGCCGTCGCTCGTGCCCGTCGCGACTGTCCCGGTCGAGTCGGTCGCGTCGGCGCTCGCGCCGCTCGTCGTCGTGCCGCCGTCGGTCGAGGTCGCGGCGCCGCCGTCGCCGGTGGCGCCGGTCGCGGCGCCGCCGGCGAGCGCGCTGGCGGTCACCGTCTCGGGCGCGTCGGGGACGCGCATCGTGTGCAGCGCGGTCCGTGCGTCGTCGCGGCGCGCCTGGATGAAGCGCGGCGAGCCCTGCGGCGGCATCACGAGGCCCATCTGCGCCGCGGCGGCGGTGATCCGCTCGGTGCTGGAGAGCCGCGAGATGTCCGACCGCATCGCCTGGTTCTGCTCCTGCAGCCTGGCGCTCTGCTCGACCGCGGCGCCGATCCCGGCGTTCAGTCTCAGCAGCGACAGCTGCAGCGTGACGAGGCCGACGAGCAGTGTGCCGACGAGCACGATCCACAGGCGGCCGCCGATCAGGCGCTCGAGCAGACGGTGGTCGGGCAGCGCCCGCACCCACGCGACGAAGCGGGCGCCGAGCGGCAGGTCGGGACGGCTGGCCTGCCTCGGTGCGGGCGCGGGCGCGGGGCGGCGAACGGGGCGCACGGGCGCCGGCGCGCTCTCGCGCAGCGGCAGCGCGGCGGCCGCCGACGCGGCCGCGGCGACGCGCCCGGCGAGCGGGCCGGAGATGCGGCGGGCCGACGCGGCGGCGCGCCCGGCCCCCGCGCTCGCCGCGCGAGCGGACGCGGCGGCGCGACCGGCGCCGATGCCGGCGGCGCGGGCGGATGCGGCACGGGCCGAAGCGGCGGCGCGACCGGTGCCGGCGCTCGCGGCGCGGGAGCTCGCGGCGCGTGCGGACGCGGCAGCGCGCTTCGGCACGGCGGGACGGCTCGGCGCGGAGGCGCGCGGCGCGGGCGCTCCCCCGCTCTCGCGGCCCGGGGCCGTGCGCGGCGCGGGCGGCAGCTCGACGCGCTTGGCGCGGCGCTGCTTCGGGGCGGCCTGCGCGGCCTGGGCGGCGGCGACCCGCTCGTGCAGGCCGGTCGCGCGGCTCGACGCCGCCGGCTGGAAGCCGGTCGCGCGCTCCTGCTGCGCCGGGGCGGCCGGTCCGGAGACGCGGCGGGCCGGCGCGCCGGGCGCCCGGCGTCTGCCGCCGTGGCCGGCGCCGCCGGCGCGGCGGCGGGCGGCCGCGGTCGCGGGGGCGGGCGTCACGCGCGCCCCTCCAGCTTCTGCGCGCCGCGCAGGTGGGCCGACTTGGCGCGCGGGTTGTGAGCGACCTCGCCGGGGGTCGGCGCGATCGCGCGGCGGGTCAGCAGCTCGCCCTCGGGGGTGCGGCCGCAGACGCAGATCGGCAGGTCGGGAGGGCAGACGCAGCCGCGCGCGCGGTCGGCGAGGAAGCGCTTCACGCGCCGGTCCTCGAGCGAGTGGAAGGTGATCGCGGCGAGCTTGCCGCCGACGCGCAGCACGTCCCACGCGACCGGGAGGGCGCGGTCGACCTGGTCGAGCTCCTCGTTGACGGCGATGCGGATCGCCTGGAAGGTCCGCTTGGCGGGATGGCCGCCGGCGAACTGTGCCGGGATCGGGATCGCCGACTTGACGACCTCGACGAGCGCCTGCGTCGTCTCGATCGGCGCCTGCGCGCGGGCGCGCGCGATCGCGCGGGCGATTCTGCTCGCGTAGCGCTCCTCGCCGTACTCCTTCAGCAGGCGGGCGAGCTGGCGCTCGTCCCACTCGTTGACGACGACGTGGGCGGTCAGCACCTGGTCGGGATCCATCCGCATGTCGAGCGGCGCCTCGTAGGCGTAGGAGAAGCCGCGCTCCCAGGTGTCGACCTGCATCGACGACATGCCCAGGTCCATGTAGACGTGGTCGGCCGCGACTCCCTCGTCGCGCAGCTGCTCCAGTCCCTGCGCGAAGTCGGCGCGGATGAAGCGGGTGGCGCACGGGACCTCGGCGGCCAGCTCCGCGAAGCGCTCCTCCGCGAGCGGGTCGCGGTCGATGCCGATCAGCGTGCCGGCCGGGCCGATGCGGTCGGCGACGAGCCGCGCGTGACCGCCGCCGCCGAGCGTGCAGTCGACCGCGACGTCGCCGGGCTGCAGGTCGAGCAGCTCGATCAGCTCCCCGGCGAGGACGGGGATGTGGATGCCGGTCATGTCAAGGAGTGTGGCCACTTGGTTATGGAAAGCGCGGTTTAGCTCAGCCCGCGGACGACTGCAGGCCCGCGGCGATGTCGGACACGTTCTCCAGCACCTCGCCGTTGTACGCCGCCCAGCCGGCGCGGTCCCAGATCTCGAGGCACTCGCCCGCCCCCACGACGCTCACGTCCTTCGTGAGCTTCCCGGAGTCGAGCAGGAATCTCGGCACCATCACACGCCCCGCGCCGTCCAGCTCGGTCGGATGCGAGTTCGCCGTGAAGTGGCGCTTGAGCTTGCGGAACTCCGGCGAGAGCGGGCTGTGCCCCTCCAGCGCGGAGGCGGTCCACGCGTCGTAGTCCTCGGGCCGCCAGATCGCGACGCAGTCCTCGAGCCCGGCCGCCAGCACGATCCCCTCGGCGAAGGCGGCGCGGTACCGCGTCGGCACCGTCAGCCGATTCTTCGCGTCGAGCGTGAGGTCGAAGGTGCCGCGAAACGTCAAGGGTCATCGCCTGAAGAAGGTCCGAACCGGGGTGGCTGGGTGGGAGGAGCCCTGCCACCCCGGTCCGTGTGCGCAGCAAGCTAACCCACTCTCTCCCACTTTGCAACCCAACCCCCACCCTTTCCCCCACCTCTCATGGTCCTGAGTTCGCCGTCGGCGAAGAAAGCCCTTCTGAGCAGGACTTTTCGCGGTGGGGCGAAGTGGGAGGGCTGCTGGACGGATGACGCATCGCCCGTTGCATCCGGCGATCCTGGGCGCGTTCTTGCAGCGGTGGGGCGCCGTGGGGCGGAATCCGTCCGGACGGTGTGCCGAAGTGGGACGGCGTCGGCGGCTACGCGCCGACCTGCGCGGCCGCCGCGCGCAGGGCGGCGCGGGCCTCGTCGGCGAGGCGGCGGACCAGCTCGGCGGCGGGCTCGGAACGCGCCAGCTCGTGCGCCTGCCCGGCCCACAGGTTCAGCACCTCGGCGTCGCCCCGCGCGCGGGCCGCGGCGCGCAGCGGCGCGGTGAGATGGTGGACCTCGGGGTAGGCGCGCGGGGCGTCGGCCGAGTGCTCGCGCAGGAAGCGGTTGACGATCCCGCGCGCGGCACGCCCGCTGAAGGCACGCGTCAACGCGGTGTCGCCGGGCGCGGCGAGCGCGGCCCGGTGGGGCGCGGAGGTGCCGGCCTCTGGCGTCAGCATGAAGGCGCTGCCGAGCTGGACGGCGCCGGCGCCGGCCGCGAGCGCCGCGGCGACGCCGGCGCCCGTCATCACGCCGCCGGCCGCGACGAGCGGCAGCTCGACCGCCGCCGCCACGAGCTGCAGCAGCGCGAGCAGGCCGATGTCGCCGGGCGCGCCGTCGTCGAACCCGCCGCGATGTCCGCCCGCCTCGACGCCCTGGACGGCGAGCGCGTCGACGCCGAGCGCCGCGGCCGCGCGCGCCTCCTTCGGCGTCGTGACCGTCACCCACACGGCGCAGCCCGCCCGCTGCAGCGCGCCGACGGTCGCGGCGTCGGGGAGTCCGAAGGTGAACGAGACGACCGCCGGCCGCCGCTCCAGCAGCAGCGCGAGCTTCTCCGACCAGCGGTCGTCGTCGTGGCGCGGCGTCCCGGCGTCCGCGCCGTGCCGCTCGGCCTCGGCCTGGACGATCGCCGCGTAGCGCGCGACGACCGTCGGCGTCGCCGCCTCCGCCGGCGGCGCGAAGAGGTTGACGCCGAACGGCTCCGCCGTCGCCGCGCGGACCGCCGCGATCTCCTCGGCGACCGCCGCCGGATCCTTGTAGCCCGCGGCGAGGAAGCCGAGCCCGCCGGCCTTCGAGACGGCCGCCGCCAGCGCCGCGGTCGACGGCCCGCCGGCGAGCGGCGCCTGGACGATCGGATGGCGGAGGTCCTCAGGCGAGAAGCGTGCGGCGATCATCGCCAGGACCGTACCGCGCCCCTCCGACGGCGCTGCCTCGCGGACCCGTGCCACGCGGTCACGCTGCGGCCGCCGGCTACCCGGTGAACGCGGCGAGCATCGCGGCGCCGACGAGCAGGAGGACCGACGGGACCAGCAGCAGCGCGACGACGAGCTGGATCTTCGGCGCGGCGCGGGCGGCGCGCTCGTCGAGGCGGCGGGCGTCGGCGGCGCGGGCCTCGCGCGCCTGCGCCGACAGCGTCTCGCCAAGCGGCGCGCCGTGGCGGGCCGCCCGCTCGAGGCTGCGGACGAGCACCGCGACCCGGACGCTCGGACAGCGGCGGCCGAGCAGCTCCAGCGCCCGCTCGCGCGGCAGCCCCAGCTCGACCTGCGCGGCGAAGGTCCGCCACTCGCGCGCGAGCAGCCCGCCGGTGCGCCGGCCGATGTCGCCGAGCGCGCGCTCCAGCGGCAGCCCCGCGCCGACCGCGACCCGCAGCAGGTCGAGCAGGTCGGGAAGCTCACGCTCCATCTCCTGCCCGCGCCGGCGCGCGCGGCGCATCAGCCAGAGGTCGAGCGCGAGAAACGCCCCGGCCGGCAGCGCGAGCGCGACGAGCAGCCCGAGCCGGCCGGGCAGCAGCGGACCGAGCGGCACCGCCGCCGAGACACCTGCGAGCGCGGCGCCGCCCTTGACCGCCATCGCGTCGCCGGCGGTCATGCCGAACGGCTCGCCCGCGGCGACCAGCCGTTCGGCGAGGTCGCGCGGCGCCGCCGGCGCCCCGGCCTGCCGCCCGAGCCGGGCGAGCAGCGCGAGCAGTCGCTCCCGCAGCCGCCCGGCGCCGCTCCCCGCGGCCTCGTCCGCGTGCCGACCTGCCGCCTGCCTCGCCCCGGCGCGCTCGCCCCGCGCCGCCGCCAGCTCGACCAGCGCCACCGCCGTCAGCAGCCCCGCGAGCGCCGCCACCACCGCCGCCCCGCTCACGCGCGCACTCGCGACAGGCGGCGGATCGCGACGAGGGCGATCGCCTGCAGGAACAGCGCGAAGCCGGCGAGCCAGGCGGCGAGCGGCAGCGCCGCGACCGCCGCCAGCGCACCCGGGCTCGCCAACTCCGCGAGCGCGGCGGCGCCGGCCGGGAGGACCGTCACGACGCCGCCGGTGAAGCGGGCTTGAGCGGTCGCGGCGCGGGCGTCGTCGAGCAGCCGCTGCGCCTCCTCCTGCGCGCCGGCGAGCTCCCGCAGGAGCGTCGCGAGGTCGCCGCCCGCCTCGCGCTGCAGCAGGATCGCCCCGACGAGCGTGTCCCACGCCTGCCCGCCGGCCCGCGCGCGCAGCCGCTCCAGCACCGCGTCGACCGGCTCGCCGACGGCGATCGCCGCGGCGGCGCCGTCGAGCTCCGTGCGCGCCGCACCCTCCAGCCCGCGCGCCGTCTCGACGAGCGCGCCGCTGACGGCGTGCCCGGCGCCGAGCGCGTCGGCGAGCGACCGCGCGACCGCCGGCGCGGCCCGCTCCAGCTCCGCGCGATAGCGCTGCCGGCGCCGGCGCAGCAGCAGCCCGGCGCCGATCGGCCCGCCGGCGCCTGCGACGAGCGCCGCGAGCGGTCCGCCGACGAGCCATCCGCCTGCGCACAGCGTCGCGGTCCCGACGAGCGCGAGCCGGCGGCGCTCCGGCGGCGTCGGCTCACGCCCGTCGCGCCCGGCGCGGGCGAGCGGCCGCAGCAGCCGCGCCAGCCCGTCAGCCGGCACGCGCCCCTCGATCGCCGCCAGCGCCTCCCACAGCGCCAGCACCGCGACCGCCGCCGCCAGTCCCGCCAACGGCGCCGCGCTCACCGCCGCTCCCCAATCCCGCTCGCAGCAGCGCCGCGCCGAGCGAGCCCCGCGCGCCGCCCGGCACCCCGCCCCCGCGCCCGCACCCCGCGCCGCCCTGCAGCCCGCCCTGGCGACGGCACCCCGCGCCGCCCGGCACCCCGCCCCCGCGGGCACGCCCCGCGCCGGCCGCTCACCGCGCCCGCCCGAGCGCGCCGCCGCGCGCGCCGACGCCCTCCCCGGCCGCCGCGAGGCGCGCGGCCAGCGTCGCGGGCAGCGGCGCGCGCCACAGCGGGCGTCCGTCGCGCCGGGCGTACAGCTCGCGCGTGCCGACCCCGCCGGCCGCGCGCACGACCTCGCAGACGCTGACGACGCGGCGGGCGCCGTCGGGCTCGCGCCGCTGGTGGACGACGAGGTCGATCGCGCCCGCGACCTGCTCGCGCACGGCGCTGTGCGGCAACGCGACGTCGGCCATCAGCGCGAGCGTCTCGACGCGGCGCAGCGCCTCCTCCGCCGAGCCCGCGTGGACGGTCGAGAGCGATCCGTCGTGGCCGGAGGACATCGCCCCGAGCATGTCGAGCGCCTCCCCGCCGCGGACCTCGCCGACGACGATCCGGTCGGGGCGCATCCGCAGCGCGTTGCGGACCAGCCGGCGGATCGTCACCTCGCCGCGCCCCTCCAGCGACGCCGGCCGCGCCTCCAGCCGCACGACATGCGGCTGGCGCAGGCGCAGCTCGGCCGCGTCCTCGATCGTGACGATCCGCTCGCCGTCGGGGATGAAGCTCGACAGCGCCCCGAGCGTCGTCGTCTTGCCCGAGCCCGTCCCGCCGCTCACCAGGATCGTCAGCCGCGCCCGCACGCACGCGCGCAGGAGGTCGTGGAGCGGCCGGTCGATCGTGCCGGCGGCGACGAGGTCGTCGGGGCCGAAGCCGCGGCGCCGGAAGCGTCGGATCGTCAGCACCGGCCCGTCGAGCGCCAGCGGCGGGATCACGACGTTGACGCGCGACCCGTCCGGCAGGCGCGCGTCGCACAGCGGCGAGGCCTCGTCGACCCGCCGGCCGAGCGGCGCGAGGATCCGCTCGATCGCGTGGCGCAGCTCCTCGACCGAGCCGAACGCGACGTCGCTGGGCTCGATCCGCCCGCCGCGCTCGACCCACACCCGCCCCGGCCCGTTGACCATCACCTCGTCGACGGCCGGGTCGGCCAGCAGCGGCTCCAGCGGCCCGAGCCCGAAGGCCCGCTCGGAGACGCGCCGGCGCAGCTCGGCCCGCTCCTCCTCGCTGAGCAGCGCCGCCTCGCGCTCGACCAGCTCGTCGATCCGCGCGGCGGCCGGCCGCAGCGCCTCGTCGGCGGCCGCGCGCACGAGCCGGTCGCGCAGCGTCCCTGCGATCTCGTCGATGCGCTCCGCGCGACCAGCCACGCCGGGCCTGAGGGCGCGGCGTCCGGAAGTTCGCCCCCCCTACAGCGCCCGCATGCCGCGCCCCGGCACCCGCGTCAGCGGCAGCAGCCCCGCCGCGGCGCGCAGGCAGCCGGGGCAGAGGCAGCGGTCATAGCTCGCGCGCAGGCGCGCGAGCGCGGCGGCGTCGAGGTCGACCTGGTCGCACCAGCAGCGGCCGACGTCGGCGCCGCAGCCGAACTCCACCCCGCACGCCTCGCACCGCTGCCGTCTCGGCTCCATCGGCACATCTTCGCGCGCGCAGCCGCGTTCGCGCGCAAGTCTGCGGCCGCCGCGCCGATGACACGGACGATGAGCGTCTCGCTCGCCGATCCCCCGTTCCCGCTCGCGGACGACGTCGCGATCGCGCGCCAGCCGATCCACGACCGGCACATGCGCGTCGTCGGCTACGAGCTGCTCTTCCGCGGCACCGGCGGCGGCGACCGAAGCGACGAGGAGCGCGCGGCGAGCGTGATCGTCGAGACCCTGACCGGGATCGGGCTCGACGCGGTCGTCGGCAGGCGGCCGGCGCACGTCCTCGCCTCACGCCGCTTCCTGCTCGACGAGCATGCCTTCGCGCTGCCGCCCGCCCGCGTCGTGCTCGAGGTCGCCGCCCCGGCGCCGCGCGACGCGGCGATGCGCGAGGCGCTGGAGCGCCTCGCCGAGCGCGGGTACCGCGTCTCGCTCGTCTGCGACCCGAACGGGACGCTGCCAGAGCCGGCGATCACGCGCCTCGCGCACAGCGTCAAGCTCGACGTCGGCCAGCTCTCCCCCAACGAGCTGACAGCCGCCGCCGACCGCTTCGGCGCCGCCGCCCCGCTGCTGGTCGCCGCCGGCGTCGACGCCCCGGCGCTGCTCGACCGCTGCCTCGCGCTCGGCTTCCACTGCTTCCAGGGGTTCTTCTTCTGCAGCCCCGACGTCGTCCGCCCGCACGCGCCGCCGACGACGCGGCTGGCCGAGCTGCGCTCGCTCGCCGGCCTCTACCAGCGCTCGCTCACCTTCGAGGAGTTCGAGCGGATCATCGTGCGCGACGTCGGCCTCAGCTACCGGCTCCTCTGCTACCTCAACTCGGCCTTCTTCAACCTGCCGCGCCACGTCGCCTCGGTGCGCGAGGCGCTGATGATGCTCGGGATGAAGGCGGTGCGGCGGTGGGCGACGCTGGTCGCCCTGTCGGGCGCCGAGGACAAGCCGAACGAGCTGACCGTCACGGCGCTGCTGCGCGGCCGCCTGTGCGAGCTGATCGGCCGCCGCCGCCCGTCGCCGACTGCCGGCGCGGACGCGTTCTTCACCGTCGGGCTCTTCTCCGTGATGGACGCGATGATGGACGCGCCGCTGGAGCAGGTGCTCGACGCGCTGCCGCTGACCGCGGAGACGCGCGCGGCGCTGCTGCGCCGCGAGGGTCCGATGGGCGACGCGCTCGCCGCCGCGATCGCCTACGAACGCGGCGGCCTCGCCGAGGTCGAGCGGCGCCTCCCCAGCGTGCCCGTGCCCGAGCTGTACCTCGCCGCCGTCCGCTGGGCCGACGCCGCCTGCGGCGCACTCGACGGCGCGGAGGCTGCCGCTCAGGAGAGCGACGGCGTCGACGAGGGCGACGAGGCGCCCGCGTCGAGACCGGACTGAGCGAGCTCGCTCGCCGGCAGCATCCCGGCGCCGGCGCGGCCGGGGACGGCCAGCTCGCGGGCGACGACGCGCTCGATCGCCTCGACCACCTTGGGTGCGAACTGGCGGCCGGCGTGGGCGCGCAGCTCGTCGAGGGCCGACTCGGGCGAGCGGGCTTCGCGGTAGGAGCGGTCGGTCGTCATCGCGTTGAAGGCGTCGCAGGCGGCGACGACGGTCGCCTCGCGCGGGATCCTCTCCTCGGCCAGGCCGTCGGGATAGCCGCCGCCGTCCCAGCGCTCGTGCGACGCCCGCACGATCCTTCCGATGTCGGCGAGCGGGCCGCCGACGCGGTCGAGCATCCGCTGCCCCTCGATCGTGTGCGTCTTCATCAGCTCCCACTCCCTCTCGTCGAGCGGGCCCGGTCTGTTGATGATCTCGGTCGGGATGACGATCTTGCCGATGTCGTGGAGCAGCGCGGCGAGCTCGACGTTGTGCCGCTCGCGCGTGTCGAGGCCGAGCTCGTCGGCGACCTCCAGCGACAGCGCGACGACGCCGCGCGTGTGGTCGCCGCCGGTGTACTCGTCGGCGTCCTCGAGCAGGTCGCCGAGCAGCATCGCGATGCCGCGGTAGGCGCCGCCCAGCTCCAGCGCCTGCTCCAGCCGCTCGTTGCGCTCGCGCGCGAAGACGGTCAACAGCAGCGCCAGGGGGAGCACGAGCAGGAAGGCGTAGGGGCGGTCGACCGACGCCATCGCCGCCAGCACGCCGGCCGGGGTCAGCAGCGCGTCGACCAGCCATACCCACTCCAGCGCGCGCAGCTGGTCGCGCAGCGGGATGTCGAGCGCCAGCCGCGAGCGGATCGCCGAGACGACCAGCTCGATCCCGAACTGCGCGGCCAGCGCCGGGACGAGCCAGATCCAGTCGCCGCCGGTCGGGTCGACCGCGCCGGCCGCCAGCAGCACGAGCGCCGGGCCGACGGCATGCCAGGCGTCGCCGGGCAGCATCAGCGCGCGCGCCGGGTGGAGCTTGCCGCGCGCGTAGTCGGGGAGATTGCCGGCGAACATGCCGAGCAGCACCAGCAGCGGCACGTACTCGGTCGGCAGCGTGTACAGCATCGTCACGAAGACGAGCTGCGTCGGGACCGTGTGGCCGGCTCCGGCGTAGAAGCGGACGTGGGAGAGCGCCCCGTAGGCGACGACGAGCACGATCGCCGGGCCGAGCTGGAGCTCGCGCCCGGAGTCGAGCAGCAGCGCGATCGCCGCGGCGGCGAGCAGGAACGGCAGGCCGAGCGTCAGCTCGGCGCGGATCTCGTGCTTGGACGGCGGCGCCGCGCGTCTCATGCGCCGCACCTCTCCCGCCGCCGCACGGCAGCCCGCAGCACCGCGCGCTGGCGCGCGCGCTCGGTCGTGACGCCGATCGAGAGCGGTCTCCGTGACATGTGCTCAGCCACAGGGATCGGCGAGAGCGGCGCACTCCTTGAGCGGTGGGCGGCGAACGGCGCGGCGACGCCGGTTCGTCACCGCAGGCGCTCGTCGACGGCGAGGCCGGTCCGGCCGCGGCCGCGATCGCCCGGGGCGCGCGGCAGCAGCCGCAGTTCGCGCGCGAAGCTCTGCGCCGCGGCGAGGTAGACCGCCTGCCGGACCGAGACGCGCAGCGCGACGGCGACACGGCGGCCGTCGGCGCCCTCGGCGCCGGCGGACGCCTCCTCGACCGCGGCGGGAGCGGCCGACAGCACCTCGACGTCCTCCAGCGCGAGCACCGTCGCGCCGACGCGCGTGCCATCGCCGTCGCGCGTGACGAGCACGTCGACGCGTGCGCCGGCGACGACCGCGTCCGGGTCGCCGTGCGCGACGAGGTCGGCGACCCGCTCGCCGGGACCGACCGGCAGGCCGGCGGCGGCGCCCGGTGCGCGCAGCGCCGCGCGCGTCACGTACGTGCCCGCCGGCAGCGCCACGGCGGCGCGCGCCTCCCGCAGCGCGGCCGCCGAGACGAGCGCGTCGGGCGGCGCCCACCGCGTCGGCAGCGTGCGCAGCACCGGGCGGGCGTCGGCGAGCGGGTCGCCGGCCGCGACCGGCGCGCTCGTCACGAGCACCGTTCGCAGCGGACCGAGCGCCTCCTCCAGCGCCGCCTCGCGACGGCTCACGCTCGACGCCGCGAGGCCGCCGAGCAGGAGCGCCAGCGCGAGCAGCAGCAGCGCGCGACGGCGGCGGCTCATCCGGCCGTCGGCAGCTCGAGCACGAGCCGGGCGCCGCGCTCGCTCGGCGCGGCGGCGAGCCGACCGCGATGGCGGGCCGCGACGTCTGCGGCGATCGCGAGCCCGCGGCCGCGCGCGCCGCGGCCCGCGCGGGGGCGGCGGACCAGCTCGGCGACCGGCGCCGGCAGGCCCGGGCCGTCGTCGAGCACCTCGATCCGGACGGTGTGGAGCCCGGCGCGGGCGCGCAGCACGACCTCCCCGCCCTCGCGACCGTGCTCGATCGCGTTCGCGACGAGGTTGCCGCACGCCTGCGCGAGCCGGATCCGGTCGCCGAGGACCCGCGCCGAGCCGACCGGCGGCTCGACGCGCAGGCGGACGCCGTGCTCGCGGGCCGCCGGCCGCCACGCCTCGGCGACGTCGACCAGCAGGACGCCGGCGTCGAAGGCGCAGACGCGATCCTGCGCACGGCCGCCGCTGCGCGCCGCCTGCAGGTCGTCGAGCGCGAGACGAGCGCGGCCGAGCTCCAGGTCGACCGCCTCCAGCGGGCCGCGCGCCGCCGCCGGGTCGTCGGCGTGAGCGGCGAAGCGCGCGGCCAGGCGAGCCGCCGTGAGCGGTCCGCGCAGCTCGTGGCAGGCGCGCGCGACCAGCTCCATCCGCCGCGCGAGCGCGACCCGCCAGCCGGCCGCCAGCGCCAGCGCGACCACCCAGCCGCCCGCCGCGATCGCCGCGGCGCTCACGCCGCCTCCTCTCGCGTCGTCGTCGCCGCCGCGTCGTCCTCCGCGCCGCGATCGCCGCCTTCCTCCTCGCCTGCGGCGTCGTCGGCACGCTCGGACGACACGGGCGGCGCCGGATCCTCGACCGACTGCTCGACGACGCCGTCGAGCAGGCGATAGCCGACACCCCAGACGTTCACGACCCAGCGCTCCGACGGCGTCGACAGCTTCTGGCGCAGGCGGCAGGCGTGCGAGTCGAGCGTCCGCGTCGAGCCGAGGTGGCGATAGCCCCAGATGTTGCGCAGCAGCTCGTCCTTCGTGTAGACCCGCGTCGGGTCGCTGGCGAGCGTGCGCAGCAGCGCGAACTCCTTCTGCGACAGCGGCACGCGTCTGCCGTGCAGGTGCGCCGTGCGCCCGGCGGGGTCGACCTCCAGCGGCCCGACGCGCATCAGACCGCGCCGCGTCCGCTGCTCCGAGCGCCGCAGCAGCGCGCCGATGCGGGCACGCAATTCTGGGTAGGAGAACGGCTTCCCCAACATGTCATCGGCACCTCGTTCGATGGTGCGGATGCGGTTCAGCTCGCTGGCGCGGCCGCTGATCACGAGCAGCGGCAGGGCCGGGTCGATGCGGCTGGCGAGGCCGTCGGAGCTGCGCACCTCGTGCAGCAGCTCGAGGCCGTCGCGGTCGGGCAGCGAGAGGTCGAGCAGCACGAGGTCCGGGAAGCTCGTGCCGATCTCCGTCAGCGCCTCCTCGACGGTCGTCGCGCAGATCAGCTCGTAGCCGTCTGCAGCGAGGTTGTCGACGAGGAAGGAGCGCGTGTTGCGGTCGTCTTCGACGACCAGGATGGTTGAGCGAGCGTCGTTCATGGCGCCCCTGAGCGCGCGAGCGGACATCCCTCGCCCCTCCCTGCGCGAAATCGCGTGCGACCGCGGCAGGCCCGCGCCCCGCTCTGTCCCGAGGCGGCGCCCGGCTCGTTCCACGGCTCGCCGCCGCCCTGCTCGTCCGCCGCCCCGCTCAGCCGCCGGCCGCGATCTCCAGCCGCGGGCGGGCGCGGCGCTCGAAGGCGATCGTCTGCGGGCAGGCCGGGCCGGAGGCGCTGACGGTGCAGGCGAGCGGCGCGACGGCGCCGCCCGGGGCGCGCACCACCGTCCCGGGCCGCGTCCAGACCGCCGCCGCCAGCGACTCGCCGCGGCGCAGCGGCTCGGTCGTCACCAGCATCCGCCCTCCGCCGGCACGGACCTCCCAGCGCGCGCGGCGGTAGTTCTTCCCGCGCAGCTTCCACCAGCCGCGGAGCCGCGCGTGCCTCCCGTCGCCGGCGACGCGCCGGAGCAGCAGCCGCGCCCGACCCCTCGGCGTGCGCAGCAGCCAGCCGGAGCCGATCGCGTCGCGCTGCGGACGCGTCGCGAGCAGCTCGCGCCAGCGGCCGCCGTCGTGGACCTTCACGCCCACGATCCCCTGCTGGTAGCGGCCGTCGGCCTGCGAGCGGCGGCCCGACAGCGCCCACCACGTCCGCGACGCGCGGCCCTGCACGAGGCCCGAGCCGCGCGGCCGCAGGTCGGCGGTCAACCCGCCAACCAGGTCGGACGGGAGCCGGGCGCGGCGGCTCCCGCGCGGCCAGTGGTCGATCGCGTCCTGGAGCAGGAACAGCGTCAGGCCGTTGTACTGCGTCATCGACGCGTAGCCGTCCATCACCGACGGGCTCCACGCGCTCAGCAACCCCGGCACGACCGGGATCGTGCCGTCCGGCAGCAGTGGGTGCTCGCGCACGAGCCGGTCGAGCGCGCGCTCGGCGAAGGCGCGCCAGCGGCCGGCGGCGCGGCCGCCCGCCGACGCCCGCAGCGCGCCGAGGTCGGCGGCGGCCGCGAGCACCCACGACTACTCGGCGCTGCGGCCGATGTGGGTCAGCTGGCCGTCGGGCGCCATCAGCGCCAGCGCGTAGCGGCCGGCGTCGGCGCGCACCTTCCGCGCCGCCGGCCCGAAGGCGCCCGGCCAGGCGCGGTGGACCCGCTCGAGCAGCATCGTGCTGAAGAGGTGGTAGGCATGCGGCTGCCACGGCGGGTCCGACAGCGCGCGAGCGCGCAGGTTCAGCACGGCGCCCCTCCTCGCCCCCATCGCCCGCAGCCGCGGACCGGCGTGGCGCGGCATCAGCGACGAGACGATCCAGCGGACCTCCCGGCGCAGTGCCCTCAGATCGCTCGCGACGCTGCCCGGGACCCCCTCGATCACCGCCTCCGACAGCTCGGCGCCGGCTGCCGCGTAGACGAGCCGCCAGTTGTCGTACGCGGTCCGGGAGGTGAAGGCGTGGCCCTCGAACGGCGTGATCTCGGCGACCCACCGGCTCAGCGGCTGCTCGATCCGCGCCCACGCGCCGGCGGGCAGCCGGCCGGCCTGGCCGTCGCGCAGCAGCGCGGTCGCCGCCAGCAGATGGAACGGGTCGTTCTGGGCCGGCTTCGCCGTCGTCCCAAGGATCTGGGCGACCGCCGCGCTCGTCAGCTCCGCGTGGTCGGCGCCGCGCTGCGCCGTTCCCCGCAGCTGCGCGTGAGCGAGCATCAGCGTCCCGTAGTTGAAGTCGCCGTAGTCGGGCTCGAGCACGTCGCGCACGCGGCCGGCGTCGTCGGTCAGCCGCGACCACGCCTCCTCGACGCCGAGCGCGTAGGCCGAGATCCGCTCCGCGCTCCATCTGCTCGACGGCGCCGCCGTCGCGCCGGCGCACGGCAGCAGCACGGCCGCGAGGCAGATCAGGGCAGCGAAGGTTCTCCTCATGCAAGCGGCTCCGGGCGGGTGGGATCGCCCCGTCCCGGCGACCGCTCGGCGGGGCGTTCCCTCGGTTTCTCGTCCGGAGCCGCGGGGCTCCGTCCTCGAACTGCTTCAACGTTCCCCGCGGCCCGGGGAAGCGGAAACGCGCCACAGGATGTCAGCTGGGCCCGCTCGCGGCGGGCCGACGGGCGCTACAGCAGCTCGACGCGGTCGCCGACGGCGACCGTGCCCGCGCGGGCGACCCAGCAGTTGAGTGCGAAGCGGCCGTCGAACTCGTCGTTGATCCGCCGCAGCACCTGCGGCGAGACGCCGAAGGTGTCGGGGTCGATCGTCGTCATCACGCAGCGCGTGCAGACCTTCTCGACGTCGATCACCGCCTCCCCGACCCGCAGGCTGCGCCCGGGCCACCCCCGCTCCGCGAGCCCCTCGACGCCGCCGATCACGATGTTCGGCCGCAGCCGGCGGCCGTCGACGCCGAGCGCCGCGACCGCGCCGTCGGTCGAGACCAGCAGCGTCGTGTCGTCGAAGCGGGCCGGGCCGTCGACCTCGACGAGGCGTGCGGCGTCGTCGGCGACGACCTCGCGCACCGCCGTCAACGACGCCGGCGCGCTCCACGGCCGGCCGTCGACGAGCGCTTCGCCGCCCTCCCCGAGCGTCGCGCGGAGGCCGAGCAGGCGATGCCGTGTGCGGGCGGTGACGAGCCGGTCGTCGCCGTCGCGGACCTGGACGCGCCGGTCGCCGGGGATCCCGTCGACGGTCAGCTCGGCGCGCTCGAGCCGCTGACCGGCGAGCGACTTGACCGGGTAGACCCACAGCTCGGCGACGTGCATCGCGCCCATCCTCGCAGCTCCGGCGCGCCGACGGACCGGGACGAGGAGCCAGCTGCAAGTTCGCATGCAGACGTGCCAGGTCGGAAGGAGTCCTGCATATGATGCCGACGCCGCACGGGCCGCGGTCATGCCGCCCCGCACCGACCCGGCGATCACGGATGACCCAACGAGGAAACTACAGCTCCGGCGACGACTTCGTACTCGAGTACGGGGAGCTTCGCTTCACCTTCAACGAACGCGACTTCGGCGAGCGCTGCGAGCAGGCCGCCCGCAAGCTCGGGTTCGTCTCCGGCCCACTCGAGTTCGGCGAGGCCGAGGATCTCGTCAACCTCGTCGTCAACGGCGAGGTCACCGACCCGGCCTCGGCGCTGGGCGAGCACGTCAACGACTGCTGGCCCGAGCTGGTCGGCCCCTCGGAGCGCTCGCTCGTCCACTGGCTGCGCCGCCTGATCTTCCGCAGCGCCTGGCTCGACCAGCGCGTGAAGGAGGGGGAGCTCGACGTCGCCTTCGACGACGAGAGCCACACCTTCTCCTACGTCCAGCCCGATCGCGGCAACGAGCCGATCGAGCTGGCGCCCGAGCCCTCCTGGGGCCGGGTCGCGTACATGCCGCGCTCGCTGTAGACGGCGATGCCGGGCCGGCGCCCGCGATGAGCGCCGGCCGGCTTGTCGGCTGCGGCTAGCGGACCTCGGCGCGGACGGCGGCGATCGCCTTCGCGCCGGACTCGCCGATCAGCAGCTCCGGGCGGAGCGTGCCGCTGGCGAGCAGGTCGAGCGCCGGGAAGCGGCCGGAGGCGGCCAGCTCGGCGTCGAGCGTGACGACGGTCGTCTCGCCGCCGAGCTGCTCCTCGGCCGTCGCGATGACGGTCAGCGAGCCTCTCTCGGCGAGGTTGCGGGCGGCGGCGAGCGCCTTGCGCGCCGCGGCCGGGTGGACGCCGTCGAGCGAGTCGACGAGCACGACGGCGTCGCCGCCGCGCGCGGCGATCCGCTTCGCGTTGTCGATCGCGCGATCGAGCGCCTGCGACTGGGCGTCGGCCGAGGCGGCGAGCGACAGCGCCGCGGCGACCTCGACCGGACCGCTCTTCCACTCGCCGATCTCCTCGGGACGGGCGCCCGTGAGCACGACCGTGGTCTCGACCCCGTCGATCTGCGCGAGGTGGCCGGCGATGCGGCGCAGCGCCTCGGTCTTGCCGGCGCGCGGGCCGCCGACGATCGACACGCGCGAGCCGCGGCCGAACGGGGTCAGCCACTCGATCGCCTTGACGGTCGCGTCGTCCTCCGCGCCGAGCGCGAACCGCTCGTTCGGGAAGACGGCGTCGAGGTCGTCGAACTTCGCGCCGTCGGAGCCGGCCTCGTCGGCGGGCTTGCCGTTGATCGTGTCGACGCGGACGAGCGACGGGTAGCGCTCCGAGCGCCGCGGGGCGCGGACCGGGCCGCTGACCTTGTCCCCGTCGACCAGCTCGCAGCGGCGGACCTGCGCGGCCGAGACGTAGACGTCGCCGTCGGAGGCGTCCGGCCCGTTCAGGCGCACGAAGCCCGAGCCGTTGCCGAGCAGCTCGACGACGCCGGTGACGACCTCGCCCTCCTTCGGCCCCTTGTCCTTGCCGTTCTCCTCCCTGCCGCCGCGCGGCTCGCGCTCGCGACGCTCAGGGCGCTCCTCACCCTGCGACTCGTCGCGGTCGCGGTCGCGGTCGCGGTTGCGGTTGCGTCCGCCGCGGCGCCGCTTCGGACGCTCGCCGTCGCCGCCGTTGCCGCCCGCGGCGGCGTCGGAGCCGCCGCCCTGACGTTCGACGATCGCGTCGATCAGGTCCTCCTTGCGCAGACGGCGGAAGCCGTCGATGCCGAGCTCGCCGGCGATCGCGTGGAGATCGGCAAGCGGGCTGTCCGCGAGCGCGGAGCGTTCGAGCACTGACAAGGGATGGTCCTCCTGGGGATGGATGATCGGTTGGCTCCGGCCGCGTTGGGACAGCGGCCGGCGATGCTGAACGCGGAAGGCTAGCGCGTTCGCGCGCGCTCCATCGCGGCGCCCGTGAGGGGATGCGCGAGCATGCGGCGCAGCACCGCGGCGGGGACCGCCGCGTTCTCGGCGCCGAGACGCGCCGCGAGCACGACCTGCTGGGGGCTGGAGATCCCGCCGGCGAGCACCTGCGCGGTCGTCTCGCCGGTGTGGAGCGACTCGATCATCGCCTGCAGCGTCTCGCCGGCGTCGATCGCCGCCGCCTCCAGCGGCGACAGCTCGGTCGAGACGAGCGCGGCGCCGGCCTCCGCCGCCAGCAGCGCCTGGGCGGCGCTGAAGACGTGCGCCACCTCGACCGCCAGCTCCTGCGCCTCCAGCTCGCTCGCCGCCTCCAGCCCGGCCGGCGTGCACGGCAGCGCGGCGACCGCGTGCTCGTGCAGCTGCTCCAGCTCGAGGCCCTGCTCGATCAGCCGCTCGGGATCGTCGCCGTCGAGCAGCACGGTGACGGTCGCGTCGAGCAGGTCGGCGAGCTGGACGATCTCGGCGTCGGGGTCGGCGGCGCCGGCGGCGCGCAGCGACGCGCGGCTCGTGCGCGCGCCCGACAGCACGCCCCACGGCGCGATCTGCTCCACCTCGGCGACGGAGCTGGTGTCGACGAACAGCCTCATGCGGCCGGATCCTACGGGGTGGGCGGTGCGGCGGCGTGGTGCCGCGCTTCTGCCCCTACCCCTGGCGCTCCCAGCGCAGCCTGTCGGAGAGGCGCGCGTCGCTCGGCAGCTCGCGGCGGCCGGCGAGCACGTCGCGGACGGCGAGGAACTCGGCCGCCTCCCGCACGTCGTGGACGCGGAAGACGTGGCCGCCGGCGTCGGCGCCCCAGCCGAGCGCGGCGAGCGTCCCGGCGAGCCGCTCGCGCGGCGGGCGGCCGGTGATCGCGCCGATGAAGTCCTTGCGCGACAGCGCGAGCAGCACCGGCCGGCCGAAGTCGAGCACGTCGCCGAGCCGGCGCAGCACCTCGACCGTCTGCGCCGGCGTCTTGCCGAAGTCCGGTCCTGGGTCGAGCATCAGCTGCCGCTCGTCGACGCCGCGCTCGCGCGCGAGCGCGATCCGCTCGCGCAGGAAGGCGACGACGTCGTCGGCGACGGTGCCGTCGAGGCTCGGGTCGAGCAGCTTCTGCTTCGGCGCGGCGCGCGTGTGCATCAGCACCAGCCCGGCACCGGTGCGAGCGCAGACGTCGGCGAGCGCGGGGTCGCGCAGGCCGCTTATGTCGTTGACGATCGACGCCCCGGCCGCGATCGCCGCCTCGGCGACGGCCGGCTTGTAGGTGTCGACGGAGACGAGGGCGCCGAGCTCGCCGGCGATCCGCTCGATCAGCGGCACGACCCGCTCGATCTCCTCCTCGGCGGCGACGGCCGGCCTGTTCGTCACGCCCGACTCGCCGCCGACGTCGATCACGTCGGCGCCGGCCTCGACCAGCTCGGCGGCGAGCGCGACGCGCGCCTCCAGCGTCGGGTACCGGCCGGCGTCGGAGAAGGAGTCGGGGGTCGCGTTGACGATCCCCATCACCCACGGCCGCTCGCCGAGCCGCAGCGTGCGGTCGCGCGCGCGCAGTTCGACCGCCGGCCGCGCCGGGCTCATCGGACCGCAGCGGCGCCCGCGGCGCTCACGGCCGCCCGCGCCCCGACCGTGCGCGCGAGGCGCGCGGCGGCGGCGTCGGCCGCTCTCGCTCTGGCGTCGCCTCTGCCGCCTCTTCTCGGCGCGGCGATCTTGACGACCTGCCGCACGACCGCCTTGTTGCCTGCCTTGTCGGCGACCGTGATGCGGATCGTGTACCTGCCCGCTCTCGCGTAGGCATGCCGGGCCCCGCGCTTGACCCGCTCGCGTCTGCTTCTGTCGCCCCAGTCGACGATCACCGACGCGACGCCGGAGGTCTTCGCCGGCGCGGCGCCGGCGGCCACGGGCGGCGGCGGGTCGCTCGGCCGCAGCGTCAGCCGCAGCGACGAGCCGGGGCGCTTGGCGCCGGTCAGCCGCGCTCTCGCGGTCGGCGCGACCGTGTCGACGCGGAAGGTGCCGGCGGGGGCTGTGAGCGTCTGCCCGCGTCGGTCGACGGCGGTCACCGACCAGCTGTGGAGGCCGTCCGCGACGGGCGTGCGCAGTCTGAAGGAGCTGCGCGGCGTCGTCACGACCTCGACGCCGTCGACGACGACCTTGTACGAGACCCCCCACGACTCGCGCGCCGGCGTCCAGGCGAGCGTCGGCGTCGCGGTGCGCTCCCACGCGACTCTCTGCGCTCTCGCGCGCAGTCTCGTCGGCGGCTGGTCGATCACGGCGGAGACGATCGCCGGCCCCTGTCCGGGCACGTCCTGGATCCACGCGACCGCGATGTCGCCGTCGTCGTCGCCGGCGGCCGAGATTCCGCGACCGGCCGCGGTCGGGCCGAGCTCGGGCCGCGACAGCACCTGCTCGGCCTCGAACTCTCTGCCGTTGTAGAAGCGCCCGCGCACGTCGGTCGCGCCGTCGGGGCCGGTGTACTGCCACGCGACCATCATCTTCAGCGGCGTCGCGGTGCCGGTGACCGGGAAGGTCGGCGCCGTGCTCGCCGCGAGCGAGTCGACCTGGACTGGCGCGGTCGGCGCGAGGTCGGCCTTCATCGGGATCGCGGTCGTGAGGTTGGTGACGTCGTCGGTCGCGATCACGAGCCCCTGGCCGACGCCGGTGTTCGACATCCGCGCGCCGGAGCTGCTGCGGCCGCTGCCGAACGGCGCCGCGTCGGGCACGGCGCGCCACTCGAATCTCGACCCGCGGAAGCGGTGGTAGACGGCGCGCGTCGTGCGCGAGCCGTTGACGTCGAAGTGGGCGCGGGTGGTCACGCCCGCGAAGGCGTCGTCGTCCTGGACCGCGACCTCGGGCTGGTCGAACCCGACCGGCGGGAGGCCCTCGAGCGTGAAGCCGTCGGCCGCGTTGGCGTGGGCGACGCTCGGGCGCAGGCCGACGACGCGGCGGGCCACGACCGTCCCGCTCTCCCCCCACGCGACGATCGCCGCGCCGGAGGCGGCCGAGCCGACGCGCGGGCGGCCGTCGCCGGCGCCGGCGTCGGCGGCGGGGTTGGCGTCGAGCGGCGCGCCGAGCAGCTCGAACGGCGCCGAGTTCTTCGAGTACGCGATGCGGACGTCGTGCCCGCCGGCGCCGGGCGCCGCGAAGACGAGGTAGGCCTTGCCGTTGACGCCGAGGTCGACCCACGGCTCGGAGGCCCCGCCGGAGCCCCAGACGGCCTGCACCGTCCAGCCGCCGGCGCCGGGGGCGCGCGAGGCGGCGTAGATGTTGCCGCCGTTGGCGTAGGAGACGACGACGCGCCCGCCCGGCGAGGTCGAGACATGTGGATTCGACGATCCGCCCGGCAGGCCCGCGTCGACCCGCTCGGGGCCGCTCCACGCGCCGTCGACGAGGCGGCTGACGTAGACCTGCGGCCCGCCGCCCTCGTCGACCGTGTAGACGATCGCGCCGGTGCCGTCGGAGGTGATGTCGAGGTTGCCGATCGTCCGCAGCCCGCCGTGCGGGCCGAAGATCAGCTCGCCGGTGTAGAGGCCGGCGCGGGCCGGCGCGGCCGCCAGCAGCGTCGCGATCAGTGCGACGGCGGCGACGGCGGCGAGCAGGGCGCGGCGGCTGACGGTGCGGTCTGGGACGGCGTGCATGCGGAGGTCTCTCGGCCGGTCGGTCTGGTCGTGCGTTCCAACCGGCGCGAGGAGCGAAAGTTACGGCACCGAGCGGCGGCCCGTCGTGGCGGGTCGCCGCGCGGTCGCGCGCGGCCGCCTCGCGCGCGCGAAGACGGTGGTGACGCGAGGCCGGCCTCCTCGGCCCCGCTCCACCGTTCCCCCTCGATTCCGGCGCTGCGCGCGACGCATCCGCTCGCCGGCGCCGGCCCGCCACCCCGCCGGCCGGCGTCGGCTCGATGCGCAGGCGACGGTCGCATACGCGCGGCCGCCGCCGCGCGGGATTGGTAAGAACGCTGACGTTCCGTCGAGCAAGCGGGCGTCGTGACACGCCGTCGAAGCCAGCCCGGAGACACGACAGCCCGCCGGTCCACGGGACCGGCGGGCTGCGAAGCGGCGCGTGCGAGGCGGCTAGAGCGCCTGGACCTCGGCGGTGATGTCGCTGACCGACGCCTTCGCGTCGCCGAACAGCATCGCCGTCTTGGGGTCGTAGAACAGCGGGTTGTCGATGCCGGCGAAGCCCGACGACATCGAGCGCTTGAGCACGATCACCGACTGCGACTTGTCGACCTCGAGGATCGGCATGCCGTAGATCGGCGAGCCCGGGTCGTCGTTCGCGGCCGGGTTGGTGACGTCGTTGGCGCCGATGATCAGCGAGACGTCGGTGCGGCCGAACTCCGGGTTGATGTCGTCCATCTCCTTGAGCTGGTCGTACGGCACGTCGGCCTCGGCCAGCAGGACGTTCATGTGACCCGGCATGCGGCCGGCGACCGGGTGGATCGCGAACTTGACGTCGACGCCCTTCTTCTCCAGCGCCAGCGTCATCTCCCGCACGGCGTGCTGCGCCTGCGCGACCGCCATGCCGTAGCCGGGCACGATCACGACCTGGCGGGCGTAGGAGAGCTGGATCGCGACGTCCTGCGCGGAGGTCGAGCGGACCGGGCCGCGCTCGACCCCGTCGCCGCCGCCGGCCGCGGCCGCGTCGCCGCCGCCGAAGCCGCCGGCGATGATCGACGGCACCGAGCGGTTCATCGCGACCGCCATCAGGTTCGTCAGGATCGTGCCGGAGGCGCCGACGATGATGCCGGCGACGATCAGCGCGTTGTTGTCGAGCGCGATGCCGGCCGCCGCCGCCGAGAGGCCGGTGAAGGCGTTCAGCAGCGAGATCACGACCGGCATGTCCGCGCCGCCGATCGGCAGCACGACCATGTTGCCAAGGATGCCGGCCGCGACGAGGATGCCGAGCACGAACAGCAGCTCGGAGTCGACGGAGGCGATCGCGGCGGCCGAGCCGACCGCGACGAGCAGCAGCAGGACGTTGATCAGCTGCTGGCCCGGGAGCTTGATCGGCTTGCCGGAGAGGATCTCCTGCAGCTTCGCGAAGGCGATGTTCGAGCCCCAGAAGGAGATCGATCCGATGATCGCCGCGAACAGCGTCGGGATCAGGACCTTCTCCTCGAGGTCGACGCCGAGGTGGAGCGCGTGGCGGTACTCGGCCCACGCGATCAGCGCGACCGCGCCGCCGCCGACGCCGTTGAACAGCGCCACCATCTGCGGCATCGCGGTCATCTTGACCTGCAGCGCCGAGGGGATGCCGACGGCGGTGCCGACGATCACACCGACGGCGATCAGGAGGGCCGTCTCGCCGTCGGGGATCACGCCCTCGCCGATCAGCGTCGCGACGACCGCGATCAGCATGCCGACGGCGGCGATCTTGTTGCCCTGGACCGCGGTGTGCGGCCCGGTCAGGCCGCGCAGGCCGACGATGAAGAGGATGATCGCGACCAGGTAGAGCGCGTTGATGAAGTCGCGCTCCTGGTAGAAGGCGGTTGCGAGCGTGGTCATGATCCGCCCTCCGCCTTCTCCGCCACCGCGGGCTTTCTCTTGAACATGCCGAGCATGCGGTCGGTGACGAGGAAGCCGCCGACGACGTTGATCGTGCCGAAGATGATCGCGATCACGAGGATCGTCTTGCTGAGCACGCCTTCGGCATGCCCGATCACGAGCAGGCCGCCGAGCACGACGATCCCGTGGATCGCGTTCGTGCCCGACATCAGCGGCGTGTGCAGCGTGTTGGGGATCTTCGAGATGACCTCGATGCCGACGAAGGCGGCCAGCACGAGGATCGTGAGCTGGATTACCAGGTCCATGTGTCAGTCCTTCGTGGTCAGGCGCTCGCGGCCGCGACGGCCTTCGAAGCGCCTTCGTGCACGATCTCACCGCCGCGCGTGATGCACGCGCCCGCGATGATCTCGTCGTCGAAGTCGAGGGTGAGCGCGCCGTCTCTGACCATCAGGTCCAGCAGCGCCTGGATGTTGCGCGCGTACAGCTGCGAGCTGTGCTCCGCCATCGTGCTGGCGAGGTTCAGCGGCGAGACGATCTTGACGTCGTGGCGGACGACGGTCTCGCCGGGCTCGGTCAGCTCGCAGTTGCCGCCGGCCTCGCCGGCCAGGTCGACGACGACCGAGCCCGGCTTCATCTTCCTGACCGCCTCCTCGGTGACGAGGATCGGCGCGCGGCGGCCGGGCACGAGCGCCGTCGTGATGACGACGTCGACTCTGCCGATCGCCTCGGCCATCAGCTCCTGCTGCTTGGCCTGCTGCTCGGGCGTCAGCTCCTTCGCGTAGCCGCCCTCGCCCTCGAGATCGCCGCCGAGGTCGAACTCGAGGAAGGTCGCGCCGAGCGACTCGACCTGCTCCTTGACGACCGAGCGGACGTCGAAGCCCTGGACGACGGCCCCGAGGCGGCGCGCGGTCGCGATCGCCTGCAGGCCGGCGACGCCGGCGCCGAGCACGAGCACGGTCGCCGGGCGGATCGTGCCCGCGGCGGTCATCAGCATCGGGTAGAAGCGGCCCATCTCCTGCGCGCCGATCAGCGCGGCGCGGTAGCCGGCGACGTTGCTCTGCGAGGAGAGCGCGTCCATCGACTGCGCGCGCGAGATGCGCGGGACGGCCTCCATCGCGAACGCGGTCGCGCCGGCGGAGGCGAGCGCCCGCACGCCGTCGGCGTTCGTCAGCGGCGCCAGGAAGCCGATCACGACGCTGCCCGAGCCGAGCCGGCCGGTCTCCTCGGTCGAGGGCGGTGCGACCTTCACGACGACGTCGCTCTGCCAGACCGCGGCCGCGTCGTCGGTGAGCGTGGCGCCGGCATCCTCGAACTGGGCGTCCGGGATGAACGCCTCCGCACCGGCTCCGCGCTCGACGACGACGTCGAGTCCGGAGCCCGTCAACGTTCTCACGACCTCGGGTACGAGCGCGACGCGACGCTCGCCCTCAGCGGTCTCTCTGGGAACACCGATCCTCATAGGGGCGGGAACCCTACTGATCGAACAGACGCAAGAGCGCCGATTTGGCGCAGTCGACACAAGCGTCTGCGCCAACCTGGATCATCGCCGCCTGAGCAGCAGCGCGGCGGCGCCGCCGGCGACCCCGAGCGCGGCCGCCACCGGCACGATCACGGCCGCCGCGGAGCTGCCGCCGTCGTCCTCCTCCAGCGGCTGCGCGGAGGACGACGCGCCGCGTCTGGCGGCGCCCAGCGGGAAGCTGCCGCCGGCGAGCGCGACCGCGACCGAGCCGGTCGTCCAGACCGGCGTCTGGCGGCTCGTGCGCGAGAACTGGACCATGCCGCTCGGCGTCACGAGCGAGCGCAGGTAGGCGATCGGCGAGCGCGCGCCGCCGCGGCGGACCCGCTCCGGCCGCACGCCGGCGGCCCGCAGCGCCTGGACGGTCCAGCCGGTCGACATCGCGTTGGAGGTCTGGCCGGGCAGCAGCGGGAAGCCGCCGTCGGCGTTCTGGTTGGCCCGCAGGAAGCCGATCGCGCGTCTGACCGCGGGCGATCTCGCGCGGCCCGCGGCGGCGAGCGCCTGCACGACGGCCGCCGTGTCGTCGACGTCGCTGCCGCCGCCCTTCGTCGCGAAGCCCCAGCCGCCGTCGCGGTTCTGCTGGCGCCCGAGCCAGCCGGCGGCGGCGCGCACCTGCCGGTCGCGCGCGGGCACCTTCGCGGAGCGCAGCGCGAGCACGCCGAAGGCGGTCAGGTTGGTCTGCCTCAGCACCGAGCCGTCGCGCGCGAACCGTCTGCGCAGGCCGGCGACGAGGTCCTGGCCGGCGAAGGAGCGCGGCGAGCGGCCCGAGGCGGCGACGACCATGATCGTGCGCTCGAGGTCGCCGACCGTCTCCGGCGCGTTCCCGCGCGTGAGGTCTCTCGCGCGCGCTCTGACGTAGTCGAGGACGCTCGTGCCGCCGCGTCTGACGTCCTGCGGATTGCGGCCCTGGGCGGCGAGGCCGAGCGCGACCCAGCCGGTGAAGAGGTCGACCGACGCCTGGCCGGGCGCGGCGCCGAAGCCGCCGTCGCGGTTCTGCGACCGCTCGAGGTAGTCGACCGGCGTGGCGGCGCGAGCGTCGGCCGGCGCGAACGCCGCGACGGCGATGCTCGCGCTCGCCAGCGCGACGGCGACGAGCAGCAGCGGCGACGCCGCCGCCGAGCGGGCGGCGTGCGCGGTGCCGGCCTCCGGCGCGCCGGCCGGCACAGACGGGGCCCAGGAGAACTCGAAGCGGGTGCGGAAGCGGCGCAGCGTGCGCACGAGCGCCGGGCCGAAGACGAGGTAGAAGACGACGTTGCCGACCGCGTGCGCGACGTCCCACGGCAGCGAGGTCGCCTGGTAGGCGGCGAAGCGGCCCCACAGGTCCTGGTCGCCGAACGTGACGACGCTGCCGAAGTTGACGACGACGCCGAAGGCGAGGCCGGCGAGGCCGCAGGCGAGCGCGAGCGGGAGGCGGCCGAGGTCGCGGCCGCCGAGCCGTGCCAGCAGCGCGCCGAAGATGCCGATCGCGCCCCAGGCGCCCATCTGCCAGGGCGTCCACGGGCCTTGCGTGAAGAAGAGATTGGAGGCGAGCGCCGACACGGCGCCGACGGCGAAGCCCGGGGCGCCGCCGAAGACGTAGCCGGCGAGCAGCACGATGTCGGTCGTCGGCTTGACGTTCGGGACCGCGGCGAAGGCGATCCGGCCGAGCACCGCGAGCGCGGCGAGCGTGCCGACGAGCGCGAGCACCCGCGCCGAGGGGTGCGAGCGCTCGTACCAGGCGAAGCCCGTGACGAGCGCGAGCGCGAGCAGAAGGAACGAGGCGAGCTGCCAGCTCACGGGCGGGCCTCCGTCGGGGTCGTGGACGTTCTGGGGGCGGCCGTGCCGGGAGCGGCCGTGCCGGGAGCGCGGGCGGCGAGGAGGGTCCGCACGAGCGCGGCGCCGGCCTCGGGGTCGAGCGCGCCGCCGGCGCCGCCAAGGATCCGCGCCGTCTCGGTCGCGAAGTACCAGCCGCCGGCGAGCGCCTCGGCCGCCGGGCCGTCGGCGATCGGCCGGCCGTCGCCGAGCAGCACGACGCGCGCGGCGAAGGCGGCGGCGAACTCCGGGTCGTGCGTGGTGACCAGCAGCGCCGTGCCGGTCGCGGCGAAGCGGCCGAGCAGGACGGCGAGGTCGGCCTTGTGGGCGCGGTCCATCCCGCGCGTCGGCTCGTCGAGGCAGAGGACGGCCGGCGGCTCGGGCGAGTCGAGCACGATCGCGAGCGCGAGCCGCTGGCGCTCGCCGCCGGAGAGGTCGCGCGGATGGCGGTCGGCGTGGGCTGAGAGGCCGGCGGCGGCGAGCGCGTCGGCCGAGGCCTCGTCGCCGACCCGCTCGTGGACGAGGTAGTCGTTCGGGTTCTGCAGCAGCAGCGCGACGCGGCCGGCCGCCTCGACGGAGCCGCGGGTCGGCCGCTCGAGGCCGGCGACGTGGCGCAGCAGCGTCGACTTGCCGGCGCCGTTGCGGCCCATCAGCGCGACCCGCTCGCCCGGCGCCAGGCGCAGGTCGACCGCGCGCAGGATCGCCGCGCCGTCGTGCGGCTCGCACCACAGCCGCTTCAGGCGCAGCGCGGCGGGCGCGCGGTCAGCGCGCAGACGCCCGAGCCGGCCGCGCGGCGGCGAGGGGGGCGAATCGGCGGCGCGCGCGCCCTCCCGGGTGGGTGGGAACAACTCTCTTCTCGCGGGATCGGCCTGCGGCGGGGCGGCGGCGGGCTGCGCGGGGTCGGCGACCGTGTGAGACGACGCGGAAGCCGCCGGCGGCGGTGCGATCGGCAACGGCGGGGCGGCGGGGTCGGGGAGGGCTTGGGCGGCGCGGAGGGTGGCGCGCGCCTCCTTGACGCCGACCGGCGGCGGGGCGAGGCCGGCGCGGGAGAGCAGGCGGGCGCCGGGGGTCTCGAGCGCCGGGGCCTCGCGCGCCGCCCAGGCGAGGAAGTCGCGCGGGGAGCCGTCGCAGGCGAGGCGGCCGTCGACCAGCGCGATCACGCGGTCGGCGGCGGCGAGGCAGCGCTCCAGCCGGTGCTCGGCGAGCACGATCGTCGTCCCCCACTCTTCGTTCAAGCGGCGCAGCAGGCCGATCAGCTCGTCGCCGGCGACCGGGTCCAGCTGCGAGGTCGGCTCGTCGAGAAGGACCAGGCGCGGGCGGCCGGCGAGCGCCGCGCCGAGCGCGACCCGCTGCAGCTCGCCGCCCGACAGCTCGTGGGTCGGGCGGTCGAGCAGGTGGGCGACGCCGAGCGCCAGCGCCGCCTCCTCCACCCCGCGCGCGACGGCGGCCGGCGGCTCGCCGCGGTTCTCCAGCGGGAAGGCCAGCTCGCTGCGGACCGTCCCCATCACCACCTGCGTCTCGGGATCCTGGAACAGCGAGCCGGCGACGGCGGCGAGGTCGCCCGGGCCGTGTCTGCGCACGTCGAGTCCGCCGACGCGCACCTCGCCGGAGATCTCGCCGCCGTGGAAGTGCGGCACGAGCCCGCTGCCGGCGCGCAGCAGCGTCGACTTGCCGCCCCCCGAGCGGCCGGCGAGCACGACGAACTGGCCGTCGCAGACCGTCAGCGAGAGGTCGCGCAGCGACGGTGCGCTCGCGCCCGGGTAGGTGTAGGTGACGTGCTCGAGCTCGAGCACCGCCGGATGGGCCGAGCCGCTCACGCGAGCCCTCGCCGGTCGAGGAACGGCAGCAGCGGCAGCAGCGCGACCGCGGCGGCGAGCGCGATCGTCGCCCCGCCCCAGTCGCCCTCCAGCCGCGGATAGGCCTCGAACGCCGCCACCCCGGCGAGCCGGCCGCCGACGGCCAGCGCGACGAGCGCGACGGCGACCGCGGCGAAGGCGATGTCGTGGCGCGACCACGGCGCGGCCTGCCGGCGGGCGGCGGCACCGCTTGCCGAGCCCGCGCCGCCGTAGCCGCGCACCTCGAGCGCGGCGGCGACCTCGACCGCGCGGTCGAGCGCGCCGCTGGCGACCGCGCGCAGGAGCGTGACGCGCGACGGCGGCGGGCCGGGACGGCAGCGCTGCGCGTCGGCGATCCGCCGGCCGTCGCGCTGCAGCAGCGGGACCATCCGCGTCGCGAGCGTCGCCGTCAGCGCCGAGCGGAAGGAGACCCCGCGGAACAGGCGCAGCAGCTGGTCGGGGTCGACGACGAGCGTGAGCAGCGCGAAGGCGACGATCAGCGCGAGCGCGCGCAGGCCAAGGATCCCGCCGTAGACGGTCGCCTCCAGCGTCACGTCGAGGCGGCCGAACCACGGCAGGTCGCCGAAGCGCGCGATCACCGTCAGCCCCTGGCGCGAGACGAACGGGTTGACGAGCACGACGAGCGCGACGAACGGCAGCGCGAACAGCAGCGTGCGCCGCAGCTCGCGCCCGACGCCGGCCGCGACCGCCGCCCCGATCCCGGCGACCAGCGTCGCCGCCAGCACGAGCGGGTGGTCGTACAGCAGCGCGACCAGCGCGATCGCGACGCACAGCCCGCTCCCGACCGCCGCGCGGACGGCGTGCAGCGGGCTCGGGCGGCGGCGGTAGCCCATCAGCGCAAGAGCGGCAGGCCGACGTCGTCGCCGGCGGGGTCGGTCGCGAGCGCGAATCTCTGTCTCAGCCGCTGCGGGACGAGCGCGTCGGCGGCGGCGGCGACGCCGTCGAGGTCGGTCCCGGTGACCGTCCACGTCGGCACCTGCTCGCCGAGCTTGACGGCGGCGACGAGACCGGCGCCGGCGCCGACGGCGCGGGCCGTGCGACCCTGCGCGTCGAGCAGCTCGAGCGTTCTGCCGTCCTCGTCGAATCTGGCGAAGACGCCGCTGGAGGTCGGGCCCTTGTCGATCAGCCGCAGCGCCTGGTCGCGGCGCAGGTCCTGCCAGCGGCCGACCATCACGCGCAGCACCTCGGTCTCGACGTTCGTCCCGAGCGTCTGGCGCGAGGCCTTCGTCCCGACGTCCGACAGCTGCTGGGAGACCTGCTGGCAGATCTCCTCGGAGTCCTTCGCGCACTGGATCACGACCGGGTAGCGCTTGCCCTCGGCGCCGTGCGCGAACGGCTCGGGGAACTGGCCGACGACGGCGTTGACGTTCTGCGAGCCGCTCCAGTCGTGGTAGTCCCACCAGACGCGGTCGCCGCCGTGCAGCTCGAAGTCGGCGGCGCTCTCCTCGCCGACGATCCCGTTGACCCAGTAGAACCAGTCGGCCTTGCCGCCGCTGCCGCCGCCGGCGAGGCCGTCGATCGACTGCACGAACTTGCCGCCGTAGGTGGTTCTGACGTCGAAGGCCCGCTCGGTCAGGCGCATCGCCGTCTCGGACTCGGGGATGTTCTGCTCGATCTGGGCGCCGAGCGTTCTGGCGCCGAAGTCGCGCGTCACGAGGATGCGCGCGTCGCCGCTCTTCTCGCCCGCGCCGAGGCCGCAGCCGGCCAGCGCGACGGCGGCGAGCGCCGCCGCGCAGGCGCCGCGCAGCGGCGCGCGGAGACGGACGGCGAGGCGCGCCCCGCTCATCGCGGCACCCGCGTGCAGGAGTTGGCCCGCGCGCACCAGAACCAGACGACCTTCTGGCCGCCGCGCAGGCGGCCGCTGCCGAACGGGCCCGACGGATCGGCTGCGCCGGCGGTGCCGACGCGCCCGTTGACGGCGTAGACCCAGCCCGCCTGGCCGCGACGGCGGTCGCTCCCGACCTGCGTCACGTAGAGGCCGCCGGAGTTGGCGGCGCGGCGGCCGCAGGAGCCGTAGTCGGCGACCTTGACGGCCGGCGCCCCGGCGCGGTCGGCGGCCAGCAGCGCCGCGAGCGGCGTGCCGGCAGGGACGGCGCAGCGCTTGCGGCCGACCTTCACGGTCGTCGCCGAGGCGGTGACGGTGCGGCTGCCGAAGACGGTGCCGCGCTTGCCGACGACCTTCGTCGCGACGCGCGGCGACGCGGCCGCGACGGCGACGGCGACGGCGACGGCGCTCGCGGAGCCCTGCGCGCCGCGGGCGCGGACGGTGAAGCGGGCGACGGCTCTGCCGACGTTGCCGGCGCCGTCGGTCGCGCGCGCCTGGAGCGTGTAGCGGCCGGGCGCGAGGCGCGAGGGCAGCAGGTAGCTCCAGCGACGGCGGTCGCCGGCCGCGACCCAGGCCGCTCTGCGCTTGCAGGGGACGAACCGCTCGCTGCGGCCGTCGAGCACCGTGCAGGCGCCGCCGGCGCGGCGGGTCAGCCGCAGCTCGACCTTCGCGCCGGACGGGTCGGCGGCGGTGCCGCGCAGCGCGCGCGGCGCCTTGCCGGCGGCGAATGCCTTGCCGGCCGGGAGGCCGGCGATCTTGACCGTCGGCGCCGTCACGTCACTGCTGCCGCAGCGGCCGGCGGCGCAGTGGAGCGGCGCCGACGGCACGTCGCTGTCGCGGGTCGCGCGCAGGCTGCTCTGGCCGGCGGCGAGCGTCACCTTCGCGCGCCCGCGCGCGTCGGTTCTGACGGCCTTCGTCCCGCCGGAGACGGTCGCGCCGGGGACCGGCGTCGTCGTCCCGTCGGGCGCGTACGCGACGACGCGGACGGTCGGCGCCGCGCTTCTGCCTCTCGGCGCGACGATCCCGAGCGGGCGGTTGGTGCAGCCGCTGTAGTCGGGGGTCGGCTCGCAGACGAACAGCAGCAGCTCGTCGCCGTTCTGCAGCTCGGTGTCGCAGAGGCCGGTCATCGACGATCTGCCGTTGAGCCAGACGACCCAGTAGTCGCTGCCGCTCGGCGCGACGCCGCCGACGCCGGTCAGGAAGTAGCCGAAGCTGGGGTTGTACGAGGCGCTCCATCTGCCCTTCGTCGCCAGCTCGAGCGCGCCGGCGGCGCTCGTGCCGCTGCAGGCGTGCTCGCCGTCCTTGGCGACCGCTCTCGCGCTCGTCGTCACGCGCGCGTCGGCGAGCGTCGCGCTCGGGCCTTCGACGCGGACGGTCACGCTCGCGGGCTTCCCCGCCGCTTGGGCTGAGGCCGCCGCGAGGGCGGTGACGGCAAGGGCTCCTGCGAGTGAGCCAAGGATGGAGCGAGTCATACGTGCACCCCTTTCCGCGAGGGCGTCTGAACCGTGGGTCGTGACTCTGTCTCCTGGCTTCCGGGCCTACCCGTTCCGCGCCTTCCCGGGAGCATGCTCCCAGTGGCTGCGCGCCAGGCGCGCGTGCGGCGGGCGTCCCCGGTCACAGTGGCGGGTCCGCACCGGCTTCTCACCGGACTTCCATCGCCACGACCTCGAACGGCGCGGATGGTAGCGCGAGAGACGTTGCGGATGCCGCCGAACAGGTTGCAACCCGGCTGGAAATCGGGGTCTTCCACGCCCTTCCGGGGCTAGACTCAGGCTCCATGACGGTCAACCTGACACGCATCTACACGCGCCTGGGCGACAAGGGCGAGACCCATCTCGGCGACATGAGCCGGGTGCCGAAGACCCACCCGCGGATCGAGGCGTACGGGACCGTCGACGAGCTCAACGCTCACCTCGGCGTCGCGGTCGCGACGCCGGGCATGCCCGAGCAGTACGTGCCGTGGCTGCGGCGGGTCCAGAACGACCTCTTCGACGTCGGCGCCGACGTCTCGGTCCCGCACGGCGGCGACCGCGAGCGCCTGCGGGTCAAGCCCTCGCAGACCGCCTGGCTGGAGGAGCGCTGCGACGAGGTCAACGCGACGCTGAGACCGCTGCGCTCGTTCGTGATCCCCGGCGGCACGGCGGCGGCCGCGCAGCTGCACGTCTGCCGCACCGTCTGCCGCCGCGCCGAGCGCGCCGCGATCGTCTGCGGCGACGAGCTCAACGCCGAGGTCGTCTCCTACCTCAACCGCCTCTCGGACCTGCTGTTCATCCTCAGCCGCGGCGCCAACGGCCCCGACGAGCCGCTCTGGGAGCCGGGCGCCGGGCAGTAGGCGCCCTCAGCGCCTCGGCGCGCGCAGCAGCAGGAGGCCGAGGGCGACGGCGAGCGCGAGGGCGGCGACCGCGAGCGCGCCGGCGCCGACGACGAAGGTGGTGTGCTCGGCGGCGTAGTCGAGCGTCTGCCGCGGCCGCGCGAGCAGGACCATCGCCGCGAGCAGCGCCGCCGAGGCGGCGGTCACGCCGGCCGGCGCGAGCACCTCGCGCAGCGGCAGCGGGCGGCCGGCGCCGCTCTCCTCCTGCGGCCAGCGGACGGCCGCCCACGACAGCACGGCGACCGCCGCCGCCGCCCACGCCGCCGCGACGAGGAAGCCGCCGAGGACGTCGCTCGGGTAGTGCCAGTTGAGCGTCAGGAACGAGAAGGTGACGGCGACCGCGAAGACGGCGCCGAGCGCCGCCGCCCACGCGCGCAGCCGCGCCGGCGCGACGAGCACGGCGCAGAGCGCGAGCGCCATCGAGGCGGTCGCGTGGCCGCTCGGCCAGGAGGCGGGAATGATCTGGCCGAGACCGTCGAGCAGCTCCGAGTGGCGCGGCGTCGCCAGCGCCGGCTTCAGCAGCTGCGTCGTCAGACCCGAGCCGAACAGGACGATCACGACCGCCGCGGCGGTGCGCGGTCTGCGCCGCAGCAGCGCGACGGCGACGAGAGCCGCCGCCAGCCAGACGAAGCGGTCGGGATCGCAGAGGCGCGCGAGGAAGAGCGCGATCGGGTGGACGCGCGGTCCGTCGAGGTTCGCGAAGCCGGCGAGGATCTGCGCGTCGAGGTGGTTGGCCGCTCCCGAGCGCGTCGCGAGCAGGTAGACGAGCGGCAGCAGGACAGCGGCGGCGAGCGCTCCGGCACCGGCGAGCTGTGCGCGGCGAGGCATCGGGGACACGGTAGCGAGCCGGATCCTAAACTCGGCATAAACACTGTAGAGACCGGATAATTGACTGAATCGAACCGGCGCATGGGCGGGGTCCGTTCCGCTACATTCCCGCGGCGTGACCACTGCTCGCGCTACCCGATTCCTCGCCGTCGGCCTCACTGGCGCGGCGCTCCTGATCGCCGGCTGCGGCGACGACGACGACGCGTCGAACGCATCCGCCGCGACCTCGACCGCGGCCGAGACCGCGACGACCACGACGCCGGCCGACCCGGCCGCGACGCCGATCAGAAACCCGTTCAGAAGACCGGTCCAGAGAGCCCACCCGGGCGAGAGACCGGACCAGCTGATCGTCAAGGACGTGAAGGTCGGCGACGGCGAGGAGATCGCCGCCGGCGACACCGCGATCGTCGACTACTACGGCACGATCTACCAGACGGGCAGAAGATTCGACTCGTCTTGGGACCAGGGCAGACCGCTCGAGATCAGAATCGACGCCGGCGGCGTGATCGCCGGCTGGTGGCAGGGCATCCCGGGCATGAGAATCGGCGGCCGCCGCACGCTCGTGATCCCGCCGGCGCTCGGCTACGGCGAGCAGGACAACGGCTCGATCCCGGCGAACTCGACGCTCTTCTTCACCGTCGACCTGCTCGGCATCAGACGCGAGACGCCGACGGGCCCCGCGCCCGAGGGCCAGCCGGTCGGCTGATCGCGCCTGCGCGCCGCCGCCCCGGCGGCGCGTTTCGCCGCCTGCCCGGCGGGCACCATCGCACCCACGATGGCCCGCGGCAGAACGACGATCGCCGAGCAGTTCGTCGAAGTCCTGCGCGACACCGGCGTCGAGCGGATCTACGGCCTCGTCGGCGACTCGCTCAACCCGATCGTCGACGCGGTCCGGCGCACCGACGGGATCGACTGGGTCCACGTCCACAACGAGGAGTCCGCGGCCTTCGCCGCCGGCGCCGAGGCGCAGCTGACCGGCAGGCTGGCGGTCTGCGCCGGCAGCTGCGGCCCCGGCAACACCCATCTGATCCAGGGTCTGTACGACGCCCACCGCAGCGGCGCGCCGGTGCTCGCGCTCGCGTCGCACATCCCCTCCGACCAGGTCGGGACGCTCTTCTTCCAGGAGACCCACCCCGAGCGGCTGTTCCAGGAGTGCAGCCACTACTGCGAGCTGATCTCCCAACCGGGGCAGATGCCGCGCGTGCAGCGGATCGCGATCCAGACGGCGCTCGGCAAGGGCGGCGTCTCGGTGCTCGTGCTGTCGGGCGACGTCGCCGACGAGGAGGCGGCGCGTCCGACCGGGCACAGCGCGATCGCCGCCCCGGCCGCCACCGTCGTGCCGGGCGAGGAGCAGGTCCGCGCGCTCGCCGACGCGATCGACGCGGCCCACAGCGTCACGCTCTTCTGCGGCGCCGGCGTCCGCGACGCCCACGCCGAGGTGATGGAGCTGGCGGGGAAGGTCCTCTCCCCCGTCGGCCACGCGCTCGGCGGCAAGGAGTGGATCCAGTTCGACAACCCCTACGACGTCGGCATGAGCGGCCTGCTCGGCTACGGCGCCTGCTTCGAGGCGTGCAACGAGGCAGACCTGCTGATCCTGCTCGGTACCGACTTCCCCTACGACAGCTTCCTGCCGCAGCGGCGCACCGCCCAGGTCGACCGCGACCCGTCGAAGCTCGGCCGCCGCACACTCGTCGAGGTGCCGGTCCACGGCGACGTCGCCGCGACGATCCGCGCGCTGCTGCCGCTGATCGAGCAGAAGCGGGACCGCTCGTTCCTGGACCGGATGCTGAGAGCGCACGCCTCGAGACTGGAGCGGGTCGTCTCGGCGTACACGAGAGACGTCGAGCGCCACACGCCGATCCACCCCGAGTACGTCGCCGCCGTGCTCGACGAGGTCGCCGACGACGACGCCGTCTTCACCGTCGACACGGGGATGAACAACGTCTGGGCGGCGCGCTACCTGACCCCGAACGGACGCCGGCGCGTGATCGGCTCGTGGCGTCACGGGACGATGGCCAACGCGCTGCCGCAGGCGATCGGCGCGCAGATCTCCCATCCCGACCGGCAGGTGATCTCGCTGTCGGGCGACGGCGGGCTGGCGATGCTGATGGGCGAGCTGCTGACGGTGAAGATCCACCGCCTGCCGCTGAAGATCGTGCTGTTCAACAACGCCTCGCTCGGGATGGTGAAGCTGGAGATGCTCGTCGGCGGCGTGCCCGACTGGCAGACCGACCACCCGGCGCACGACTTCTCCGCGATCGCCCAGGCGGCCGGCATCGACGCGATCCGGATCGAGGACCCGACGAAGGTCGGAGACGGCCTCGCCGACGGCCTGGCGCGGTCCGGTCCGACGCTGATCGAGGTCGTCACCGACGCCAACGCGCTCTCGATGCCGCCGAACATCACCGCGGCGCAGGTGAAGGGCTTCGCGCTGGCCGCGAGCAAGATGGTCGTCGAGGGCGGCGTCGGGCGGATGATCGACCTCGCCCGCTCGAACCTGCGCAACATCCCGCGGCCGTAGCGGCTCGATAGGCTGCCCGGCCCGCCACCGGCCCGCCATGTCGAACCCCGCCCCCATCCCGCTCATCCTCGACGTCGACACCGGCATCGACGACGCGCTCGCGCTGCTGTTCGCGGCCGGCAGCGCGGAGGTCGAGCTGGTCGGCGTGACGACCGTCGCGGGAAACGTCGAGCTCGCGCATGTCACGCGCAACACGCTCGCGGTGCTGGAGCTGGCCGGGCGCGGCGAGGTCGAGGTCGCCGCCGGCGCCGCGGCGCCCCTCTGCAGACCGCTCACCCCCACGCCGGAGACGCACGGGCCGGAGGGGATCGGGCGCGCGACCGTCCCGCCGCCGGTGGCGCGGCCGTCGGAGCGGAGCGCGGCGCGGCTGATCGTCGAGCAGGCGCGCGCCCGGCCGGGCGAGATCACGCTCGTCGCGCTCGGGCCGCTGACGAACGTCGCCGCCGCCGTGCTGTGGGAGCCGGAGCTGCCGCGGCTGCTGAAGCGGCTGGTGGTGATGGGCGGCACCTTCAGAGAGGCCGGCAACACGACCCCCGTCACCGAGTGGAACATGACCGTCGACCCGGAGGCGGCCGCCTGCGTGCTGCGGCGGTTCGGCCGCGACGGCGCCCCGCTCCCGCTGCTGATGGGGCTCGACGTGACGCAGACCGCGGCGATCCTCCCCCACCACCTCGCCGCCCTGCGCGCGCGGGCGGGAGACGGCCCGCTGGTGCGGTTCGTCGAGGACGCGCTCGGCTTCTACTTCGACTTCCACGAGCGGTACGACGGGTTCCGCGGCGCCCACGTCCACGACCCGTTCGTCGTCGGCAGCGTGCTCGACCCGGGGCTCCTGTCGGCCCGTCGGACGCTCGCGGTCGGGATCGAGCTCGGCGGCGAGCGGACCGCCGGCATGACCTTCGCCGACTGGAAGGGCACCGGCGGCGAGCCGCCCAACTGCGAGGTCCCCTTCCGCGGCGAGGGCGGCGCGTTCGTCGAGCGCCTCGTCGACCGGCTCGTCGCGCTCGCCGCGCGCTGAGCGGCCGCTCCCCCACGGTGGCTCGGCCGCTATCTGTCGCCGTTGAGCAGGATCGCGTCGTCGCCGGCGACGTCGATCAGCGGCGCGCCCTGGAGCTTGACGCGGAGGTTGCCGGTCAGCGGGCCGGTCGCGAAGGGGCCGCCGCCGCCGTTCGATCTGAACAGGCCGGTGCCGGTGAAGGCGCCGGCTCCCTTGACGGTCGCGCGCGCACCGCCGTCGGAGGCCGACAGCAGGTTGGAGCCGCCGGCCCGGACGATCGTCGCGCTGCTGACGGTCGCGCGGCCGGCCCGCTCGGGCGCGCCGGCGCGGGTCAGCGTCAGGTCGCGCTTGGTCGCCATGAACGAGTAGTTGACCCCGTCGCGCTCGAGCGTCAGCATCAGCCGCATCTGGTCGTCCTGACCGTCGCCGCCGTCGCCGTCGCCGCCGTCGCCGCGGCGTCTGTCGCTCGTTCTGTCGCACCTGATCGAGCCGCCGACGCTCGTCTGCGACGGCAGCGATCTGATCGTCACCAGCTTGCCGTTGGGCAGCCGCAGCCGCAGTCTCCCGACGAGCGCGCCCTTGTGCGTCGTGCCGGGCTTGCCGGTGCAGCCTCTCGGCACCTTGCGGCTGCGGTCGGCGCTGGCGTTGCGGAGTCTGAGGTCGACGTCGCCGCGTCTGCCGAAGGCGCCCTTGATCGTCGCCTTGCCGGGTCTGACGACCACTCTCACGCCTCTGGTGACGTGAAGCGTGTCCATCTGCCCGTTGGCGACGGTCCCGCGGTCGACGACGATCGTCAGCGAGTCTCTCTTGGCGTCGACGGCGGAGAGCATCACGGAGTAGCCGCCGGCGACCTTCACCGGCCCGCCGCTGACGGTGCCGGCCGCCTGTGCCGCGGCGGGAAGGGCCAGCGTCGCGGCGAGCGCGCCGGCCAGGATGATGCGCGAACGTTTCATCGCTCTCTCGATCTCGGTTTGGATGCGTCGTCTCCGCTCGCGCGCTATCTGCGGGCGACGACGACGCCGAAGCTCTTGCGGACGGTCTTCTTGCCGACTCTGAGCGACACGGCGACCGTGGCCCGGCGGGCGCGTCTCAGCGCCGTCCGGGCGCGCGGCGGCAGCGCCAGCCGCACGACCGCGGCGCGGCCGGCTGGGACGGTCACCGTCCGCCGTCCGAGCGCGATCGCCTTGCGGCCCTTGCCGATCGACGCCGTGACGGTGACGCGCGTCTTTCTGGACGCGACCAGCGTGCCGAGCGTGAGGCGCTTGCGCTTCAGCTCGACCTGCTGCTTGACGGCCGCGCCCCTTCTGCCGTTGCCGACCAGCAGTCGCACCGCGCCGAGCCGCATCCGCACCTTGCCGGTCGGGAGCTTCGCTCCGCCCGGCGCGGGGACCGTGCCGGCACCGCCGCCGCCTCCGCCTCCTCCGCCGCCGCTCCCGCCTCCGCCGCCCGGCGGCGCCACGACGCTCACCGTGCCGCAGGCGCCAGGCCCGGAGGTGGCGACCGGGTCGACCGCGTCGACGATCGCGACGTCGCCGGCCTGGTCGCCCAGGACCTGGCAGAAGATCAGCGTGTCGGCCTCGCCGTCGGCCGCCTCGATCCGGTCGAACGGGCTGCGCAGGGAGAAGCCGCAGGTCGACGTCGGGCCGGCGTCGGAGTAGAAGGTGTCGGCGCCGGGGCCGCCGATCAGCGTGTCGGTCATGCAGCCGCCGGTCAGCTCGTCGTCGCCGGGGCCGCCGTCGACGACGTCGTCGCCGTCGTCGCCGGAGATCCGGTCGTTGCCGCCGAGGCCGCTGATCCGGTCGTCGCCGTCGCCGCCCCAGAGGATGTCGTCGCCGGGCGAGCCGACGATCACGTCGTCGCCGGCGCTGCCGCCGACCGTCTCGATGTCCGGATGGATGTTGTCGGCCTCGCCGGCCATCCCGTCGTCGGCGATCCCGTCGAGCGTGATCGTGACCGGGTCGGCGCGATGGAAGTAGCTGAAGCTGTCGTTGCCGGGGCCGCCGATGTAGGTGTCGTTGCCCTTCAACGACGCCGGATAGCCGAAGCCGACGTACTGCTCGAACTGATCGTCGCCGGCGCCGCCGTCGAGGTGGTCGTCGCCGCCCGGCCCCGAGCTGCCGAAATCTCCGTTGAGGATGTCGTTCCCGTCCTGCCCGTGGATCCGATCGTCGCCGTCGCGACCGGTGAGCTGGTCGTCGCCCGGGCCGCCGTGGATCACGTCGTTGCCGCTGGTGCCGTCGATCCGGTCGTTCCCCGCGCCGGCGTCGATCTCGACCGGGACGGTGAAGGGGGCCTCGATGTCCTCGTAGACGGTGACCAGGTCGTCGCCGTCGCCGAGCGTCGCGACGATCCGCTGCGGCCGCGGACATGCCCACAGGTCGGCTTCGATGCCGGCCGTGCAGACGGCCGCCGCCCCCGGCGTCAGCGTGCTCCCGTTCCAGCTCTTGACCTCGACGATCGCCGGGTCGACCGACCCGCCGCCGCCGTGGGAGAGCAGCAGGTCGTCGACGCCCGGCGTGCCGGCGATCGTGAGCGTGGTGCCGTCGTGGTCGATCGTCGCGGCCTGCGCCGCGCCGACGCCGGCGAGCATGAGCAGCGCCGCCGCGAGCGCGGCGGCGCGGCCGCCGCGGCGTGCGAGGGATCTGGAGCAGAGCATGGCTTCGACGCTGCCACAGGCGGCGCACCGCCGCGACCCGCGCCACCCCGGAGATCACCCCGGGGTTTCGGCGCCGGCCGACCGCTCGAGCGCCGCCGGCAGCGCCGCGCGCGAACGGACGCGCAGCTTCGAGTAGACGTGGCCGAGGTGGTACTCGACCGTCTTGCGGGTGACCCACAGCGCCTCGGCGATCTGGCGGTTGGTCAGCCCGTCGGCGGCCAGCTCGGCGACCCGGCGCTCGCTCGGGGTCAGCGACTCGACCCCGCTGATCCGCTCCCGCCGCGGCCGCGCCCCGCTCGCCTCCAGCTCGGCGCGGACCTCGCGCGCCAACCGCGCCGACTCGGTGCGGCTGGCGGCGTCGAGCGCCGCGCGCAGCGTCTCGCGCGCCTCCTCCAGCTCGCCGCGGCGGCGAAGCGTCGCGCCCAGCGCCAGCAGCGCGCGGCCGTGCTCGAGCCGCAGCGGCGAGGCGGCCAGCGCGGCGACCGCCTCGCGCAGGGTCGCCAGCCGCTCCCTCCCCTCCTGGGCGAGCGCGCGCACCCGCAGCGTCGCGCCGAGCGCGCCGATCGCCCCGGCCCCGCGGGCGGCGGCGACGTCGTGGTCGATCAGCTCGCGCGCCTCCTCGGCGCGACCGCTGCCGGCCAGCAGCTCGGCCAGCCGCATCCGGCCGCGCGCGGCCGCCGGCGCGCGCCAGCCGCGGCGGTCGAGGATCTCGACGACCCGGCGCAGGTCGCGCTCGGCCTCGCCGTGGCGCTCGGCGGCGGCGCGCGTCATCCCGCGCGCCGTCAGCGCGAAGACCTCGACGAAGGTCCCCTCGGCGGCGCCGAGCGGGCGGTCGATCACCGCCTCGGCCTCCTCGACCCGGTCGAGCAGGACGAGGCTCTCGGCGACGATCGCCGCGACCGCCGCGACCGACACCGGCACGCCGGCCTCCAGCACTCCCTCGTAGCCGGCCTGCGCATGGGCGAGGCCGCGCGCGACCGAGCCGAAATCGCGGTGCCAGTAGGCCCACGACTGGTCGACGAAGGCGCCGGCGGTCCGCAGGCCGCGCTCGCGCACGACGCGGTCGCCCTCGAGCAGCAGCCGCCGCGCCGGCTCGGGCCGCTCGGCGAAGCGCAGCGCGTGCGTCAGCAGGCTCCAGGTCGAGCCGCCCGGACCGACCTCGCGCAGCAGCGCGCCGTCGGCGGCGGCCCGCTCGGCGAGCGCGGCGACCTCCGCGACCGGCTGGCCGGCGAGCGCCTCCTCGGAGGCGAGGTGGGCCAGCTCGGCGGCCGACGGGTCGCGCGCGGCGCGGATCGCCTCGTAGCGGGCGAGGCGCGGCTCGGCGAGCGCGTCGACGAAGCAGAGCGCCTCCAGCTCGGCGGCCTCCAGCCGCAGCCGCTCGCCGCGGTCGCCGGCCTGGGCGCGGGCCTGATCGATCTCCGCGAAGGCGGCGACCGGGTCGCTGAGCAGCAGGACGGTGCCGAGCGCCGCCCGCCCGCGCGCCTCCTCGTCGCGCTCCAGCCCGGCGGTCAGCGCCTCGCGCATCCGCGCCGGCCCCTCCGGCAGCAGCATCCGCAGCTCGAGCTCGGCCAGCTCCAGCAGCAGGCGCGGGCGGTCGGGCAGCTCGGCGTCCTCGGCGAGCGCCCGTCGCAGCAGCTCGACGGCGGTGCCGGTCGCGCCCTCCGCGGCCGCCTCCCGCGCCGCGGCGCGCAGGTCGGCGACCGCGCCGGGGTCGCGGGCGGGCGCAGTCGCCAGCCAGTGGAGCGCGACCTCGGCCGGCCGCGCGCCGCGCTCGCGCAGGCGGGCGGCGGCGAGGCGGTGGAGCCGGTCGCGCTCGGCGTGGGGCATCGCCGAGGCGACGGCCGAGCGCACCAGCGGATGGACGTATCGCCAGCCGCCGGACGCGACGAGCTGGAGGTCGGCGAGGTCGGCGAGCGCCGCGCGCGTCGCGGCGAGGTCGAGCCCGGCGAGGGCGACGACGTCGTCCAGCCGCGCCCGCTCGCCGGCGACCGCCGCCGCGCGCGCGACCGCCGTCGCGTCCGGGTCGAGGCGCGCGAGGCGGCGCACGACCGTCGGCGCGACGCCGGGCGCCGCCAGCTCGGGCAGCCGCTCGGCCTCCTCCGCGCGGCCGCGCAGCCCGTTGGCGGCCGCCTCCCGCGCCAGCAGCGACAGCAGCAGCGGGTTGCCGCCGGTCGCCCGCCAGGCGGCGTCGCGAAAGCGCTCGGAGGGCGGCCCGGCGAGCGCGTCGGCGAGCATCGCGCCGGCCGCCGGCGCGCTCAGCGGCGCCGGCTCGACCGTCGCGCAGGCAGGCGCTGCGCGCAGCGCCGCCAGCAGCTCGACCGGCGCGCCCGGCTCCTCGGGGCGGAGCGTGCAGACGGTCAGCACCGGCAGCCCGTCGATCCGGCGGCCGAGGAACTCGAGCAGCCGCAGCGACGCCGGGTCGGCCCAGTGGAGGTCGTCGACGCACAGCACCAGCGGCCGCTCGTCGGCGAGGTTGGCGATCAGCCAGTGGAGGCCGTTGAGGACGCCGTACTCCGGGTCGCCGTCAACTGCCGCGGCGCCGAACAGCGCCTCAGCGCGCCGTGCCGCGCCGGCGAAGAGGCGCTCGCGCCGCTGCTCGTCGCAGGCGCGCACGACCGGCTCCAGCAGCTGGTGGACGATCCCGAAGCCGAAGCCGCGGTCGAGCTCGGAGGCGCGCGCCGGCAGCACGAGCCCCTCGCGCCGCCGCGCGATCTCGGCGGCGGCCTCCAGCAGCGCGGTCTTGCCGATCCCGGCCGGACCGGAGATCAGGCAGGTCGCGCCCTGCCCGGCGCGGGCCCGCTCGACCGCCTCGCCCAGCGCCGCGACCGCGTCGTCGCGCTCCAGCAGCCCGCTCCCCCTCACGCCTGGATCGTAACCAGCCCGTTCGGGAACGCGGCGGGCGGCGATCAATGGCGGTCTGTACAGGACTGTCCTGTACAGACCGCCATCGATCGGCTCAGCCGTCGTCCTCCCACGTGACGACGAGGCGCTCGACGATGCCGATCAGGGCGAACAGGAGCAGCGCGAACAGCGAGGCGACGATCATCGTCGAATAGAGCAGCGGCGTCTGGAAGTTGTAGGTCGCGTTGATGATCAGGTAGCCGAGCCCCTCGTCGGCGCCGATCCACTCGGCGACGATCGCGCCGATCACCGCCGAGGTCGAGGCGATCTTCAGCGCGGTGAAGAGGAACGGGAGCGCGGCGTAGGTGCGCGCCCGCCAGAACAGGTCGGCCTTCGACGCCGACATGACGCGGAACAGCTCGACCGTCTGCGGGCTGATCGCGTTGAAGCCGCGCACCATGTTGACCAACGTCGGGAAGAGCGTCATCAGCGCCGCGATCACCACCTTCGGCGCCATCCCGTTGCCGAGCATCAGCACCAGCACCGGCGCGACCGCGACGAGCGGCAGCGTCTGGACGAAGACGGCGACCGGGAAGAAGCTGCGCTCGACCGTCCTGCTGTGGACGAAGACGATCGCGATCGCGATCGCGAGCACGTTGCCGATCGCGAAGCCGAGCAGCGCCTCCTGCGCCGTCGGCCAGAGGTTGTCCATCAGCAGCCCGAAGTCGCCGGTCAACGACCTCCAGACGTCGCCCGGCGGCGGCACGACGTACGGCGCGACGTCGAAGACGGTCACGACCGCCCACCACAACGCGATCCCGCCCGCGATCCCGCTCAGCGCGACGAGGCCGCGGGCGAGCGCGCCGCGCAGGTCGGCCGCGCTCCTCATCGTCGCGCGCCGCCCTCGAGCAGGGCGCGCGCCTGCGCGGCGACCGCGACGAACTCCGGCGTGTCGCGGATCTCCGGCCGCCGGTCGGCCGGCAGGTCGACCGGCAGCGTCCCGGCCAGCCGCCCGGGTTGGGGCGTCAGCACCGCGATCCGCTGCGACAGGAAGACCGCCTCGGAGATCGAGTGGGTGACGAAGACGATCGTCGTCCCCGTCTCCCGCCAGATCCGCAGCAGCTCGCGGTTCATCGCCTCGCGCGTGATCTCGTCGAGCGCGCCGAACGGCTCGTCCATCAGCAGGACGCGGGGTCTGGTCACGAGCGCGCGGGCGATCGCGACGCGCTGGCGCATGCCGCCCGACAGCTGGCGCGGGTAGGCGTCGGCGCGGTCGCCGAGGCCGACCAGCTCGAGCAGCTCCCGCGGGTCGGCCTGCTCGCCTCCCGACGCCGCCTTCGCGCGGCGGCGGCCGACCTGCAGCGGCAGCTTGACGTTGTCGATCGCCGTCCGCCACGGGAGCAGCTCGGCATGCTGGAAGACGAAGCCGATCGCGCGCGCCCGGCGGGCGCTCGCGGGCGTGCCGCCGAGCACCGCGACGCGCCCCGCGCTCGCCGGGATCAGGTCGGCGATCACGCGCAGCAGCGTCGATTTTCCGCTGCCGGAGGGGCCAAGGATCGAGAGCAGCTCGCGCTCGCGGACGTCGAGCGTCACGCCCTCCAGCGCGGTGACGGTCGTGCGCCTGGAGGTGAAGGCGACGGCGAGCCCGTCGATCGAGATCGCCGTCGTGCGCTCAGTCGCCGGCGGTCCGAGCATCCCTCGTCGCGTCGAGCACGTCGAGCGTCATCACGTCGTCGACCGTCGGCACGTCGCCTCTGTCGAACTGCCCGGTCTGCTCCCACAGGTCGAGCTGCTGCTGCCACGCGTCGGCGGTCATCGTCCCGTAGCCGTCGCGCTCGCTGGCGTCGGTCCACATGAACGGCGCGAGCGTCCGCTCCGCCTCGACGATGCTCTCGACGGTCGACTTGCCCTCCGCGTTCGGGTAGGCGTCGACGAAGATCCGCGCCGCCTCCTGCGGATGCTCGCGCGCGAACCGCCAGCCCTTCGCGGCCGCCCGCATGAACGCCTGCGCCAGCTCCGGCTCGTCGTCGAGGAAGCGGGGGTTGGCGTAGTAGACGCCGCCGTAGAGCGGGACGCTGTCGGCGTATCTGAGCACGTGGTAGCCGTCGGGCAGCAGTCTCAGCTGGGCGCGGTCGGTCAGCCAGCCGCCCCACACGTCGACCCGTCTCTGCAGCAGCGGCCCGACGTCGAAGGAGACCGACGTGACGCCCGCGAGGTCGTCCTTCGTCATGCCGTTGTCCTTCAGGTACGCGTCGAGCATGCCGACCGCGGGCGGCGGCACGCCGACCGTCTTGCCGCTGAGGTCGGCCGCGCTGTCGAGCTTCGTGCCCGGCAGCGCGAAGTACGCGTACGGATGGGCCTGCAGCTGGGCGGCGAACGCCTGCACCGGGATCCCCTGCGAGGCGGCGAGCATCACCGGCGGGCTCTCGGCAGCGATCCCGAGCTGCGCGCGGCCGGACGCGACCGAGGCGACGCCGTCGTTGCTGGGACCGCCCGGTCGGATCTCCAACTCGATCCCCTCGTCGGCGAAGAAGCCCCGCTCGATCGCGGCGACCTCGCCGATCAGCCCCTCGTCGACCGTCCAGTTGTACTGCAGCGTCAGCTTCGCGACCTCGCCGGTCCCGCTCGCGCCGCCGCCGGTCGTCGCGGCGGCGCCGCCGGCGTCGTCGTCGCCGCCGCAGCCGGAGATGACGACGAGCCCCGCCGTCGCGAGCACGGCCAGGACGAGCAGCCGCACGGCCCGCAGGCGCAGCGCACCTGTCATCTGTCACTGCTCCTTCTGTTCACTTCGAGACACCGAATCGGATTCCGTCGGGCCGCGCGACGAGCGCCGCCCATCACGGCGATCATAGGCGCCGGTCGCCGATGCGCCCGGGCAGGCACCGGGCGGTCCCGCGTGCGCATGGCCGCATGCGACTGCCGAGAGAATGGTGTCGCGACCTCATGCTGATGCCTCCTCGAGCGTGAGATGGTCAGGTGCTACGGCCTGCGAGCCTCCCCGACCGAGACCAACCGTCGCGGGCCTCATCGGGCCAGCGTTCGAAACCGAAGGAGACACATGCCAAGTCCATCCCGCCGGCTGCAGGCTGCACAGTCGAAGTCCGGCCGCCCCCCTTCCGCCGCCACGGCGCCGCTGCTGATGATCTTCGTCGTGCCGACGATCCTCGTCGTCGCGCTCGTCGGCTGGATCGCGACCGGGCTCAGCTGGGGCACCGTCGTGCTCGCGCTGGTCTTCATCGTCGTGATGACCTTCGCCGTGCTGCTGACGATCAACCGCCTGCTGGCCGACGACGCCGGCGGCTGACCCGCTCAACGGCCGGCCAGCCGCGCCGCCTGCGCCTGCAGGTAGCGCTGCTCGGGCAGGCTGGTCGTGCCGCGCGCGGCGGCGAGGTAGTCGCGCGCCGCGGCCTCGCGGTCGCCGAGCCGCTCGAGCACGTGGGCGCGGACGGCGGCGAGCCGGTGGCTGCCGGCCAGCCGCTCGTCGCCTTCGAGCGCGGCCAGGCGGGCGAGGCCGGCCTCCGGGCCCTCCGCCATCGCGACCGCGGCGGCGTGGTTGAGCGCGACCACCGGCCCGGGCGCGAGCCGCTCGAGCAGCCGGTACAGGGCGGCGATCTGGCGCCAGTCGGTCGCATGCGCCGTCGGCGCCTCGGCGTGGACGGCCGCGATCGCCGCCTGCATCTGGTAGGGACCGACCGGCGCGCGCGACAGCGCGCCGGTGATCAGCGCGACGCCCTCGTCGATCTGCTCCCGGTCCCAGCGCGCGCGGTCCTGCTGGTCGAGCGGCACGAGCGCCCCGTCGGGACCGGTGCGGGCGTCGCGGTGGGAGTCGGTCAGCAGCATCAGCGCCAGCAGGCCGGTCGTCTCGCCGTCGCCGGGCAGCAGCTCCAGCAGCTCGCGCGTCAGGCGAATCGCCTCGCCGGTCAGCTCGCGGCGGACGAGGTCCGGTCCGCTCGAGGCGGTGTAGCCCTCGTTGAAGATCAGGTAGAGCGTCTGGCGCACCGCCTCGATCCGCGCCGGCAGCTCCCACTCGGTCGGCAGCTCGAAGCGCGCGCCGGCGTCGGCGATGCGGCGCTTGGCGCGGCTGATCCGCTGGCCCATCGTCGCCTCCGGCACGAGGAACGCGCGCGCGATCTCCGCCGTCGTCAGGCCGCCGACGGCGCGCAGCGTCAGCGCCACCTGCGAGGCGCTCGTGAGGCTCGGGTGGCAGCAGAGCAGCAGCAGCTTCAGCGCGTCGTCCTCCGCGGCGGCGCCGTCGTGCTCGGGCACCGCGCCGCCGGCCGCCTCCTCCCGCTCGCGCTCGGCCGCGACGGCCGCCTCGCGGTCGCGGCGCGCGCGGTCGCTGCGGATCGCATCGACGACGCGGCGGTCGGCGACGGTCGTCAGCCACGCGCGCGGGTCGTCGGGGAGGCCGTCCTGCCGCCAGCGCGTCGCGGCGGCGAGCAGCGCCTCCTGGACCGCCTCCTCGCAGAGGTCGAACTGGCCGTGGCGGCGCACGAGCGCGCCGAGGACCCGCGGCGCCGTCGCGCGCAGCAGGTCCTCGATCCGGCGCTCGTCGCGAGTCACGTCTCCGCCGCGCCGTCGCCCATGATCGCCCGCACCTCGATCGCGCCGCCGTAGCGCACGTCGGGCCAGCGGCGCGCGACCTCCAGCGCCCGCTCCTCGCTCTCGCAGTCGATCGCGACGTAGCCGCCGAACTGCTCCTTGCTCTCCATGAACGGCCCGTCGGTCGCGACCGCGCCGCCGCCGTCGCCACCCCGCACCGTGCGCGCCTGCGACGGGTCGACGAGCGCCTGCCCGCCGATCAGCTCGCCCGACTCGGTCAGCTCGCGCATCAGCTCGTCGACCTCGCCGAACAGCCCGGTCCGCTCCCGCTCGCTCAGCTCCGTCACGAAGCCCGGCCGGTTGTAGATCAGCAGCATGTACTTCACGGCGTTCCCTCCATCGTCGGGCGCGCCCTCCGTGGACGCGATTGCCGGGGAAGTCGGAGCCGGCGCCGCGTTCTCGACATCTCCCGGGCGGTCGCAGCCGATCATGTCGAAATCGGCGGCTTCGGCAGCCACGCGGAGGCGTTCGCCGAGCGGGTCGACGCGGTGCTGCGCGGCGCCGGGTAGCGTCCGCGACGGCGACTCCGGTTTGCGGAGCGGTGAAGGCGGAGAGGTTCGCGACGTGGGCCGGCCATCGAGATCAGCGACCGTGACGGGGGACGAGACGGCCGGCGTGGTCGCGTCGATCGGATCGCGCATCGCCCACGGCCTGGCCGCGGGGGCGGTCGGGACGATGGCGCTCAACGCCGTGACCTACGCCGACATGCTCGTCCGTGCGCGGCCGGCCAGCAGCCTGCCGGAGGAGGACGTTCGGAGGCTCGCCGGGCGCGCCGGCATCTCGCTCGGCGAGGGCGAGGCGGCCGCCCAGCGCACGAGCGCGGCCAGCGTCCTGATGGGCTACCTCACCGGGATGCTCGGCGGCGTCGCGTGGTGCGCCGCCGAGCCGGTCGCCCGGCGCCTCCCGTGGCCGCTCGCCGCCACTGCGCTCGGCGTCGTCGTGATGACGGCGACCGACGCGAGCAGCGCGCTGCTGAGAACGACCGATCCCCGCAGCTGGTCGGCCGCCGACTGGGTCTCCGACCTCGTCCCCCACCTCGCCTACGGCGCCGCCACCGTCGCGACCGGCCGCGCGCTGCGCGGCTGACCGCGTCAGCCACGGCGCGGCACCGCTCCCGCGCGGCGCCGCCTAGCTGCCTTCCGCGGGCAGGTTCTCCTGCGCCCAGACGGCGATCTGGTCGAGCGCCGGCATCAGCGCGCGGCCGCGGTCGGTGAGCGCGTAGGAGACGCTCACCGGCGGGCCGGCGTCGACGGTGCGGACGATCAGGCCGCCCGCGGCGAGGTCGGAGAGCCGGTCGGAGAGGACGCTGTCGCTGATCCCGTCGAGCGCGCGCGCCAGCTCGCGGAAGCCGGCCGGCCCGACGCTGAGGCGCCCGAGCACGACCGCGTTCCAGCGCTTGCCGAGGAATCTGAAGGCCCGTCCGAGCGCCTCGGAGGCGGGGACGCAGGCGGCGGGGTCGTGCGAGGCGGGCGGTCCGGCCATCGATCGATCGTAGCGCGCTAGCTGCTGCTATTTTCGAAGTAGCTACTACCCACCTTGCGACTGCGAACATCCGAGTCGCCTGCGAGAGGATCAGGCACATGGCCGACTACGGGCACGAGCTCGCCTTCGGGACGTTCATCACGCCGCAGAGCGCGCGGCCGCAGGAGGCCGTCGCGCTCGCGCGGCTGACCGAGCGCGCGGGCCTCGATCTCGCCACCTTCCAGGACCATCCGTACCAGCCGGCGTTCCTCGACACCTGGACGCTGCTGTCATGGGTCGCCGCACAGACCGAGACGCTGCGCGTCGCGCCCAACGTGCTCAACCTGCCGCTGCGCCAGCCGGCGGTCGCCGCGCGCGCTGCGGCCAGCCTCGACCTGCTCTCCGGCGGCCGCTTCGAGCTGGGCCTCGGCGCCGGCGCCTTCTGGGAGGGGGTCGAGGCGATGGGCGGCGCGCGCCGCACGCCGGGCGAGGCGGTCGACGCGCTCGACGAGGCGATCGACGTGATCCGCGGCGTCTGGGATGCCGACGCGCGCGGCGGCGTCCGCGTCGACGGCGAGCACTACCGCGTGCAGGGCGCCAAGCGCGGGCCGGCGCCGGCGCACGACGTCGAGATCTGGCTCGGCGCCTACAAGCCGCGGATGCTGCGGCTGACCGGCCGCAAGGCCGACGGCTGGCTGCCGTCGCTCCCCTACCTCCCGCGCGAGCAGATCGCGCCGGCCAACGCGGCGATCGACGAGGCGGCCCGCGCCGCCGGCCGCGACCCGCGCGAGATCCGCCGGCTGCTCAACATCAAGGGCGGCTTCGGCCCGGCCGGCTCTGGCTTCCTGCAGGGACCGCCCGAGCAGTGGGTCGAGGAGCTGGTCGAGCTGGTGCGCGAGCACGGCTTCAGCACCTTCCTCGTGATGGGCGACGAGCCGCGGCTGATCGAGACGTTCGGCGCGGAGGTCGCGCCCGCCGTCCGCGAGGCGGTCGCGCGCGAGCGGGCCGCCGCCGGCACCTCCACGGCACCGGTGCGCGGGCCGCAGGCGCTGGCCGAGCGGCGCCCGGGAATCGACTACGAGGCGGTGCCGCCGTCACTCGCCGCCGAGGCGGTCGAGCCCGGCGACCGCGCCTACCGCTCGGTCCGCTCCAGCTACGTCCACCGCGGCTCGCCCGGCCTGGTGCTGCGGCCGCGCGACGCAGAGCAGGCACGGGAGGCGCTCGTCTACGCGCGCGAGCAGGACGTGCCGCTGGCGGTCCGCAGTGGCGGTCACGGCATCAGCGGCCGCTCGACCGACGACGGCGGCGTCGTGATCGACCTCGGCCGCCTCGACGAGGTGACGCTGCTCGACCCGGCGACCGGCCGCGTCCGGCTCGGTCCCGGCGCGCGCTGGGGCGACGTCGCGCGCGAGCTGGGCCGGCACGGGCTCGGAATCAGCTCGGGCGACTACGGCGACGTCGGCGTCGGCGGGCTGGCGACCGCCGGCGGCATCGGGCTGCTCGTGCGCAGGCACGGCCTCACGATCGACCACGTCGTCGCAGCCGAGATGGTGCTCGCCGACGGCAGCCGCGTGCGCGCCGACGCCGAGGAGCGCCCCGACCTGCTGTGGGCGGTGCGCGGCGCGGGCGGCAACTTCGGGATCGTCACCGGGCTGGAGCTGGAGGCGTACCCGGTCGGCGACGTCGTGCTCGCGACGACGGTCTACGACGCGAGCGAGGCCGCCGCGCTGCTGACGAGATGGGGCGCCGCGATCGAGCGGGCGCCGCGCGAGCTGACGAGCTTCATCACGGTCGTGAACCGCGGGCGCGGCCCCGCGTTCGCGCAGGCCTACAGCGTCTACGCGGGCGACGACGCGCAGGCCGCGGCCGACGCGCTCGCGCCGCTGCTGGAGGCCGGCCCGGTGCTCGACCAGCGCGCCCACCTCCTGCCGTACCCGAACGTGATCCCGCCGCACGGCGGCGACCACGTCGGCGGCGGCCTCGGCGGCGTCCGCGCCGGACTGCTCGACCACCTCGACGCCCCGGCCGCCGAGGCGCTTGCGCGCCTGCTGGGCTCCGGCGAGGTGCCGCTGCTGCAGGTCCGCTCCGTCGGCGGCGCCGTCAACGACGTCGCCCCGCTGGCGACCGCGTACGCCCACCGCAGCCAGCAGTTCTCGGCGAACGCGGTCGGCCGCTCGGCTGCCCGGCTCGACGAGCTGTGGGACGCCGAGCTGCTGCCGCTCCAGCATGGGCTCTACCTCAGCTTCGACACCGACCGTCGCCCGGAGCGGCTGCACGACGCCTTCCCCGAGCCGACGCTGGCGAGACTGCGCGAGCTGAAGGCGCGCTACGACCCCGATCAGCTCTTCGACCGCAACTTCCCGATCCCGCCGTCCGGCACGCGCGACCACAGCTCGTCGAAGGCGATGCTGTCGTAGGAGCAGCGACACGCCGGTCGCGCTCCGGCGCCGGTGTCCTCCGGCGCGTGTGGGAGGCTGTGCGCGATGCGCTCCCCCCGACGCGAAGCCGGCATGCCGGAGCAGCGCCGTTGAGCGGGTCCGGCGCGCGCGACGTCGCGCTGTTCCTGCACCTGCTCGGCGTGATCGCGCTGCTGGCCGGGATCGCGATCGCGGCGGTCGCGCATGCGCGGGCGCGACGGGAGGAGAGCACCGAGGCGGTCGTCGTGCTGCTGCGGCTGGCGCGGACCGGCGTGCTGCTCGCGGCCCCGGCGGCCCTGCTCGTCGTCGGCGCCGGGGCGTGGCTCGTCAGCATCCAGCACCTCGCCTGGGACACCGGCTGGCTGCGCACCGCGATCGCCCTCTTCGTCGTCTCGCTCGTGCTCGGCGCCGCCGGCGGCCGCCGCCCGCGGCAGGCGCGCGAGCTGGCGGAGCGGCTGCGGACCGACGGCCGGCCGCCGAACGACGCGCTGCGCGCCCTGCTCGACGACCGCGCCTCGTTGCTCGCCAACGCCGCCTCGGCGATCGCGATGCTCGTCGTGCTGTGGCTGATGGTCGCGAAGCCGTGAGCGCGCAGCCTGCTCAGTGCTGATCTGAGCACGGCATGCGTGCCCGGATCAACGCTGATCGCCGGCGCGGCGCTCCCGCGCGGAAAGATGGGCTCACGACCGCATGCGCACCCCGCCGCGGCGCTGGCATGGTCACGTGATGCGACTTCTCTGTGGACTGGATCACTCGACGACGTCGCTCGCCGCCGCGTGCTTCGCCGCGGGGGTCGCGCGCCGCCTCGGCGCGGAGCTGACGGTCGTCCACGTCGTCGAGCCGCCGGCGACGGCGCGCGGTGCGAGGGCGCGGGCGCCGCTGCCCGAGCCCGCCGGCTACACCGCGGACGCGCTCGCCGAGCGCGCCCGCTCCCTCGCGGAGCTGACCGGCGCGCAGGTGAGCGTGCGCATCGAGCACGGCCCGGTCGCCCCCACCCTCGCGCGGCTGGCCGCCAAGGAGGGCTGCGACCTGCTCGTCGTCGGCAGCGGGCGCGGCGGCGCGCTGACGGAGATCTGGCGGTCGGGCGTCGCGCGGCAGCTCGCCGCCGCCCCGCCCTGCCCGGTCGCGCTCGTCCCCGAGGAGGCGACGAGCGCCCGCGTCGAGCGGATCGTCGTCGGCTGCGACGGCAGCGCCGCCGCCCAGGCGGCGACCGCGGCGGCCGGGCGTCTCGCCTTCGCGCTCGACGCCGAGGTCGTGCTCCTGCACCAGACCCGCGCCCGGACGCGGCCGACCGGATGGGAGCGCTACGACGAGGAGCGCCGCCGTCGCCGCGCTGGGCGCGCCGCCGTCGGGCGCGGCGTCGCGCTCCACGTCGCCGAGCGCTCCGGCGACCCGGTCGCGACGCTCGCCGAGCCGGTCGACGGCGACGACGGCGACGCCTGGGTCGTCGTCGGCCAGCGCCGCCGCCGCCGGATGTCCCGACTGCGGCGCCCGCTCGCCAGCCGCGTCGCGGACCGGTCGCGTCAGCCCGTCATCGCCGTTCCCGCCTAGTCGCGGTCCGGCGCGGCGCGCAGCGGGAGGCCGCGGAGCCCGGCCGCCGGACCGAACCAGCTGCTCAGCGCGGCGCGGCGGGAGCGCGCGACGCGAGGCCCGGTCGCCGGACCGAACCAGGTGCCCAGCGCGTCGATCAGCGCGCGCGGGCCCGGGTCGCCGTCGCCGACCCAGGCGACGTGGCCGTCCGGTCGGACCAGGACGGCCCCGGGCGCCGGCACGGCGCCGAGCACCGGCAGCTCCCACGGTCCCTCGCACGTGGCGTCGACCAGTCGCACGCGATCGGCCCACGGCCCGACGTCCACGGCGCCGGGCGCGCCGAGGTTCAGCAGGACCGGACGGGCCTCGTGGAGCAGGTCGAACGCCCGCCGCGGGCCGTCGCCGGTGACGAGGTCGACGTCGGGCATCCGCCGTCCGAGCAGCGGGTGGCCGTCGCCGACGTCGTACCGGATGTCGAGCCCCGAGAGCGCGCCCGCCATCGCCCTCCGCGGCTCCTCCAGGCGCATCAGCTCGGCGACGGCGTCGCGCAGCGCCTCGCTGCGCGCGTCGGCGCGCATCAACGCGGTGATCGCCATCGTCGAGCGCAGCGCGCGGGCGGCGACCGGGTGGCGCTCGGCGTGGTAGCTGTCGAGCAGGCGCTCCGGCGAGACGCCGCGCACCACCTGCGCCAGCTTCCAGCCGAGGTTGACCGCGTCCTGCACCCCGGTGTTGAGCCCCTGCCCGCCCATCGGCGCCTGCACGTGCGCCGCGTCGCCGGCGAGCAGCACGCGGCCGACGCGGTAGGACTCCGCCTGTCGCGCGACGTCGGTGAAGCGCGAGATCCAGCGGGCGTCGTGGACCCCGAAGTCGGTGCCCCAGACCGAGCGCATGGCTCCGCGGAGGTCCGCCAGGCTCGGCTGCGCGGCGCGCGTGAGCTGCTCGTCGCGCACCACGATCCGCACGTGCCCGTCGTCGAGCCGGCCGATCGCGTAGACGCCCTTCTCGTCTCTGCGGACCTTGCCGACCTCGGACTCGTCGCGGAGCTGCGCCTCGGCGATCAGCCAGCTGCTCACCGGGTCCCATCCCGGGAACGCGACGCCGGCCGCCTTGCGCACGACGCTGCGGCCGCCGTCGCAGCCGACGAGGTACCGGGCGCGCAGCGACCGCCCGTCCGCCAGCGCGACCTCGACGCCCTCGCCGTCCTGTGCGAAGCCCGTCACCTCGCAGCCGCGCAGGACCGGCGTCCCCAGCTCCTCGACCCAGGCCGCGAGGATCTCCTCGAAGCGCCGCTGCCACAGAGCCAGGCCGTACGGCCGGCGCGTCGGGAAGTCGCCGATGTCGAGTGGAGCGCCGAAGCGGTGGATCTGCGCGACCTGCCCCTGCGACACGAACCGCTCGCCGACGCCGCGCTGGTCGAGCAGCTCGATCGTGCGGGCGTTCAGCCCGCCGGCCCGCGAGCCCTCGAGTCTCGCCTCGGCGCGCCGCTCGACGATCGCCGCGTCGACTCCGGCCAGCGTCAGCTCGGCCGCCAGCATCATCCCCGTCGGGCCGCCTCCGGCGATCACGACCGCGTGCTCTCCCGTGCCCATCTTCCCGCTCCCTTCGTCGTTGGGGCGGGCGATTATGGGGAAGCGGTCCAGGCCTCATGAGGGAATTGCCTGCGGTATACATTGAGGACGGCAGGTGAGAGTTCCCCGCCTGCACGGGCGCTCAGCGGATCAGCGTCACGGTCGCGCGGCGATTGAGCGCGCGGCCGCGCGCGGTCCGGTCGGAGGCGCGCGGGTTGCGCTTCCCGCGCGGCGTCTCGGTCGCTGGCGCAGTCAGTCCGGCGGCGCGCAGGATCGCGCACGCGGCGACCGCTCGATCGCGCGCGAGCGCCAGCGAGAAGGGCGTCTCGCGCGGACCGGCGACGCTCGCCACGTGGCCGGCGCAGACGACGCGCCGCACGCCGACGGCACGGCGCGCGAGCGACTCCAGCCAGCGCCGCCCGGCCGCGGTCGGGCGTGCCGTGTCGGGCTCGAAGATCGCCGCCCGCGGCCCCGAGAGCGTCTGGCGAGCGGCCAGCAGGCGGATCGGCACCGTCATGCGCGCCGTCCGCGCTCCGCCGCGGGCACGCGCGACGATCCGCAGCCGCGCGCGCTGGCCGGCGGGGTCGGCGAGGAGGCGCCGCAGCGCCGCCTGCCGCAGACGCACGGTGACCGCCACGCCGCGAGCGCCCCCGTGCGCCGCCGATCGGCCGCGGCCGATCGGCGCCCCGTCCGCGCCCTCCAACGCGACGACGCAGCGACGCAGCGGCGCGCCGCGCAGGCGGCAGCCGATCCGCACCGCGCCGCGGCGCACGACGAGTCGGCCGCCGAAGGTCCGCTCCAGGCGGGCGGCGGCCGTGCGGCCGGGCGCGCCCGCGCCGCCGGCCGCTTCGCCCCCGTCCGCGCTCCCGCCGCCCGCGCCGGGGGCGCCGTTGGCACGGCCATCCGCGCCCCCGCTGCCGGGATCGCCGCCCGCCGATCTGTCGCCGGCGCGCCCGCCGCCGTCATCCGGGCGATCGCGGCCGTCGCCTTCCGAGTCGCCGTCCGCGCCCCCGCCGCCCCCGCCCGGCTCGGGCGCGGTCACCGTCAGCGTTCCGGCTTCGAACGCGATCGCGTAGTCGGGCGAGCTGACCCCCGCGCACGTGATCGGATACCTCCCGGGCGGGCTGCTCGCGTCCGCCGGCGTCGTGCAGCGCAGCGATCCGTCGAGCCGATCGAGCCCGTCGCCGGCGACGAAGCCCTCGACGACGGCGTCCAGCGGCGGGTCGGGGGCGCCGACCGCGCGGCTCGCGTCGCGCGCGATCACGCGCAGCGGCGCCGGCTGCACGACGACCCCGGACAGCACTCCGAGCCCGTCGCCGAACGCCGCCGACGGGCTCGGCCAGCGGCCCTCGAGGTCGTAGGCGCCGGCATGCAGGCCGTCGACCTCGCAGCCGCCCTCGCCGTCGGCGCCGAGCGGTGCCTCGCAGGTGGACGCGAGCATGCCGCCCGGGCCGCTCACCGCGACGGCGACCGCCGTCGCGGTCGGCAGCACGCCCGAGCTGACCGCCACGGCCACCTCGACCGCCAGCCGCTCGCCGTAGCGGATCGGCGCGCGGGGCGCGGCGAGCGAGACCGTCGTCGCGGCCGCTGGCGTCGCGACCGCCGGCGCCGCCGACTGGGAGGGCCCGCAGGAGCCGTTGACGCAGAGCCCGAGCACGTCCTGCACCGAGAAGGTGTATGCGACGCCGTTGTCGAGGCCGGAGAAGGTCGCGCCCCGCTCGGCGACGATCGTCGTCGACGCCTGCGGCATGCCGTCGCGATAGGGCGTCACGACGTAGGTCGACGACGGGTCGCCCGACCAGGCGACCGTCGCGGAGCGATCGCCGGCGACGGCCGTCACGGCGCTCGCCACCTGCCAGCTCACCGTCTCACCGGGCACGTCGGCGACGCGCAGATCGACCTGCGCTGCCGCGCCGATCCGGTCGCCGTCGGCGTCGACAAGCGCGTAGGAGAACGTGTCGACGCCGTGGAAGAAGCGAAGGTTGGGCTGGTAGCAGAGCACGCCGGCGTCCGTCGGCGCGGCCGGCTCGCCCTCCGTCGGCCTGGGGATCGGCGCGCCGATCCCGTCGGCCTGAGCCGGGTCGAACGCAAACAGCCGGCCGTGGGTCGGCGAGGTCTCGAGCCGCATCGCGATCGCTTCGGGCGGGGCGTCGGAGGCGACCGTGACCGGGCGGTCGGCCGGCAGCGCGTCGTTGGCCGCCCACGGGACGGCGATGCACGCAGAGCCCTCGTAGCCGACGACCGCGTCGCCGACCGCGATCGGCGCCATGCCCGCCGGCGTGGTCGGCGGCGGAGAGGCAGCCTCCGCACGACCGGCGGCGAGCGCGACGATGGCGGCAGCGAGCACGGCGCTCGCCGCAGCCCGCCCCGCCGCCGGCAACGTGCCTGCTGCGGCTCTCCCCTCCATCGCATGACCTCCGTGTCGCAATCGAATACGTTCGCGCACGAATTCTAATCGCCGACGACTCCCGGCGTCGTGCCTTCGGCCCGCTCCGGTGCGCAACGGCAGGCCGAGCGGTCGTGACGACCCGGGGCGAGACGACCGCTCCGCCCCCGGCTGGGTATGACCTGGGTCTCGGCCTCAGCACAGGAAGGCTTCCCATGCCTGCCGCCCCACCGGACTACTTCGCCCCCGAGACCGGCCTGGTACTGACGCACCTGCTGATCGTGCGCGACGTCGACCGCTCGCGCGAGTTCTACGAACGCGTGCTCGGCACGACGGTGCTGCGCGAGCGCGACCCGTGCGTGATGCGCTTCGCCAACGGCTACATCGTGCTCAACGGCGAAGGAGGCCCCACGGACGACAAGCCCGACGTGCAGGCCCGAGCACCGCGCGACTCCGACACGCTCGCGAGCGCGATCAACATCCGCGTCACCGACGTCCACGCCGTCTACGAGCAGTGGCGAGCACGCGGCGGCGAGTTCCTCACCGAGCCCAAGGACCACGAGCTGGAGATCCGCTGCTATCTGCGCGACCCTGACGGCTACTTGATCGAGCTGGGCCAGGGAACCGGCATCCTGGAGCAGGTTCGCGGGCCGCGCCCGACGTAGTCGACCGCGCTCGACGCGCCGAGGGCCGGGCCGCTCGGCACGCGCCCCCACGCGCCGAGCGGCGCGCGGCGATTACCGCGCCGCGAACAGGTCGGCGTAGCGGCGCAGGTAGAGCGGCCAGCCGCCCTCGCCATCGACGCCGTCGCGCACGGCCTCCCAGCCCTCCAGGTGACGGTCGAGGTGGCGGTGCTCCAGCACCACGCGCGTGTGCCGCGCGTCCTCGGCCAGGAACCGGATCTCGACCTCGCTGGCCTTGTCCGGGTCGGCTTCGATCTGCCAGGTCGGGCCGATGTCCCAGCTGATCACCAGCCGGTCGGGCGGCTCGTACGCCAGGACGCGCGCCCAGCGGCACTCGCTGCCGTCCACGCCCCGGTCGTAGACGTGACCGCCGACGCGCGGCTCGAAGACCGTGTCGGCGATGTCGACGGCGAGCAGGTTGTGCTCGCGCGGCTTGACCTTGCTGAAGTCGTCGACGAAGACGTCGAACGCGCGCTCGATCGGCGCCGCGACGACGACCTCGTGCCGAACGCTGGTTGCCCCTGCTGCTCCACTCATGATCTCTCCTTCGCAGTCGCCCGCGCCCCACGAGGCGCGCCTGCCCGAGCCCAACCGCCGGACGCGTAAGCACTCACTAACCGTAAGAGTCTACTTACGGATCAGCCCACGTCAAGCCGGGCGTCGTGCGAAGGAGCGTAAGCGCCCCTCGCTGGGGCGGCATCCGATCGTCGGCCGCGCGTACGAGGCCGGCGCCTCACGACTCCCTCAGCGGGTCGCGGTGAGCGCTCGCAGGCGCGCGCTCGCAGGCGCGCGACGCCCTCGTCGAAGGGCCGACCTGTCGCCGCGACCGCCGGTCACGAGCGAGACGGCGGGTGGAGCGCGCGGTCCCGGCGACCACCGTAAGGGGGTATCGGGTGGCGCCGGGACCGCGGCTTGCCCAGCCCAGCGGCGGCCTGCTTCACGTCAACTGCGCCGCACGGCAAGGGGAGTGACTCGTGCGGGCGATCAGCGGCCGAACCGGTGAGCCGGGAGCTTGGGACACCGTGCTTGCAGCACCCAGTCTCCTGCCGGCGGTCGTCGGCCGCCAGTGCCGCCCGCGAATGTTCAAGTCATGAGTACGGCGCGCGCTTCGGCTGCCGGTTGCGACCCGCTGGCGGCGTTGAATAGTCTGGAAGACGGGAGCATTTCTCGTCTTGGGGACCTCGGAGAGCTTTGGGCGCAGTACGACGCCGGCAGCGAGCGCGCCGGCCGCGCTGCTCGCGTTCGATCACGTGACCAAGCGCCGGCTGAACGGACGACAGCCGCATCTCGTGCTCGACGGCGTCTCGTTCGATATCGCCCCGGGCGAATGCGTCGGTCTGCGCGGACCGCGCCGAAGCGGGAAGACGACGCTGCTGCGGATCGCGGCCGGCATCGACCTTCCCGACGACGGACAGGTCCGCTGGCAGGGTTCAGACGCCGTCGGACGCCGCCGTGCAAGCCCCCTGCGGAAGGTCGCGTTCGTCGCGCAGACGAGCGACTGGCGTGGGGCGCCCGGCAAGCCGATGCTCGACCACATCGCCTTGCCGTTGCTGATCGCCGGCCGACCGGTCGCCGAAGCACTCGCGACCGCCCGCGCGATCAGCGCGGAGCTGGGTGCTGAGGACTACGTCGATCTCCCTCCCCACCTGCTGCCCGCGGACGTCCTGGCGCGGCTCTCGCTCGCCCGCGGCCTCGTTCGGAATCCGAAGCTGCTGATCGCCGATGCCGCCGGCGACGATGCAGTCGACGGCGAGCACCTGGCATTCCAGCAGCTGCTCGCATGCGTGCGTGCGCGGCCGGGGTTGGCGCTGTTGGTCGCGTCGCGCGAGGCGTCGGCGCTGCGCGGCACCGACCGGATCATGACGCTCGACGGCTCAGGCCGACTTCGCGTTCCCGACCGCGCCGACGCGCGCGTCTTCCCGTTCCCCGCGGGAGCGCCAGAGCCGTGACGCTCGAGCTGGTCGGCGCCGCCAAGCGCTTCGCAAGCGGCGGTGAGACAGTGCGGGCGATCGAAGACGTCTCGCTCACGGTCGGCGCCGGCGAGGTCGTCGCCCTGTACGGGCCGAGCGGCTCGGGCAAGACGACGCTGCTGGAACTGGCGGCAGGAACGCTGCATCCCGACCGCGGAACCGTTCGCTTCGACGGGGTCGACCTCCCCACCCTCTCCCCCGCCGAGGCGACGGCGTACCGACGTTCGCTCGGCTTCGTCTTCCAGCGCTTCCACCTTCACGCCGGAGCCTCGGCGCTCGACAACGCCGCGATGAAGCTGCTGCTGGCCGGCTGGCCGCCCGGCAGGGCCAAGCAGGCGGCCGCCGTCTGGCTCAAGCGCGTCGGGCTGGAACGCCGCGCGAGACACCCGCCGTCGAAGCTGTCGATGGGCGAGCAGCAGCGCGTCGTCATCGCCCGCGCGCTCGCCGGTGAGCCGAAGCTGATCCTCGCCGACGAGCCGACCGCGAGCCTCGACACCGAGCGCAGCCGCGCGATCCTTGGGCTGCTCACCGAGATCGCCCGCGAGCGCAGCGTCGGACTGCTGCTCGCCACCCACGACCCCGACGCCGCCGCGTTCGCCGACCGGGTCTGCGACCTGCGCGACGGCCGGCTCGTCGCCCGCCCCGACCACCGGCCGACCGCGACAGCGCCTGCCGGCGACCGGCGCACATGAAGCTCCGGACGCTGATCTACATCTACCGCTGGCGGCTGCGCGCGCATCCGGTCCAGGAGCTGCTCGCGGCGGCCGGGATCGCGGCCGGCGTCGCGCTGCTGTTCGCGGTGCAGGTCGCCAACACGAGCATCACCGGTTCGGTCGAGCGGCTGTTCCGCGGAATCGCGGGAGACGCGCAGATACAGGTCGCCGGCGGCGACGAGCACGGCACTCCGGCCGGCACGGTCAGACGGATCCGTGCGATCGAAGGCGTCACGGTCGCCGCGCCGGTCGTCGAGCGGCGCGCGATCCTCGTCGGCCCCGAGGGCCGCCAGCCGCTGGAGCTGGTCGGCGTCGAGCCGAGCCTCGCCGCGCTGCGCGGGCGCCTGACGCAGAACTTCAGCTCCAGCGGCCTCCAGCTCCCCCGAAGAGGGATCGTCCTGCCGGCGCCGATCGCCGAGCAGGTCGGCGTCACCGCACCCGGCCGCGCCCGCCTCCTCGTCGCCGGGACCGTCCACGACGTCGCGGTCGCCGCGACGCTCGGCGACGGGCAGATCGGCGACGCCTCCGCGAGCCCGGTCGCGATCGCGGCGCTCCCCTTCGCTCAGCGGCTCGCCGGCATGGATGACCGCGTCTCGTCGATCTTCGTCGCCGCCAAGCTCGGCGCGACCGACGCGGTGACGGCGCAGCTCGAACAGCTCGGCGCCGGACGACTCGACGTGGCAGGCGCCGACGCACCCGTCGAGCGGCTGCGGGTCGCGACCGAGGCCAACGACCAGTCGACGCTGCTGTTCTCGATCGTCAGCGCGCTCGTCGGCCTCCTCTTCGCCTTCAACGCGATGCTGCTGACCGTCCCCGACCGCCGACGCTTCGTCGCCGAGCTGCGCACCCAAGGGGCCACGACCCGACAGGTCGTCTCGGTCCTCGCCTTCCAGGCGCTCGCGCTCGGAACCACCGCGTCGTTGGTCGGGCTGCTGTTGGGCGATCTGCTGTCGCGCACCGTCTTCAACAGCGTCCCGGGCTACCTCGCCTTCACCTTCCCGATCGGCACGCAGCGCATCGTCCCCGTCAGCGCGATCGCGATCGCCTTCGGCGCCGGCCTCCTCGCCGCTCTGCTGGCGACGGGACGGCCGCTGCGCGACGCCTTCTCCCGCGGAGAGCTCGAAGCGGTCTACGACGAAGACGGCGAGCCAGGCGAGGCGATCCCCCCGCGCACGCAGCTGGTCCTGCTCGGTGTCGCCGGCGTGCTCGTCGCCGCGACGGCGGCGATGGTCGCACTCGAGCCGAGCCTGGCGATCGTCGGCGTCCTGGTCCTCATCGTCGCGACGCTCTGCGCGATGCCGGCGAGCTTCACCGGCGCGATGCACGTGATCGACTGGATCGCGACGCGCCTCAGGTTGAAGCTGCTCACGATCGCCGTGATGAGCGCTCGCTCGACGATGACGCGCTCGGTCGCGATCGCATCGATCGCCGCGATCGCGCTGCTCGGCAACCTCGCGATCGAAGGCGCCCGCCAAGACCTCGTCCGCGGACTGCACGCCGGCTACGCCGATCACCTGCGGACCGCCGACGTCTGGATCACGACTGCCGGCCGCAGCCTCACCACCGACAGCTTCCATGCCAGCCCGGCGATGCTCAGACGGCTGGCCGACGTCCCCGGCGTGGAGGACGTCCGGGTCTACCAGGGCGGCATGTACGACACCGGCGATCGCCGCATCTGGATGATCGCCCGCCCCAGAGCCGACCGCGTCATCGTCCCGCTCAGCCAGGTGATCGACGGCGACGCCGCACGTGCGACGCAGGCGATCCGAGACGGCGGCGCCGCGGCGGTCTCCGACGCGATCGCCAAGCGACGGGATCTCGGCGTCGGCGACCGGCTCACCCTGCCGACGCCGAGCGGCGAGCTCTCGCTCGACGTCGCCGCGATCGTCACCAACCTCAGCTGGGGCCCGGGCGCGGTCATCCTCAACGCCGACGACTACCGGGACGCCTGGCAGACCGCGGATCCCTCCGCGATCCAACTCGACCTCGCCCCTGACACCGCCCCCGGCAGCGCGATCCGCGCGATCGAGACCGTGCTCGGAGCGCAGGCGCCGGCGCTCGACGTGCAGACGACCGCCGAGCTGGAGGCCGAGTTCCAGGGCGTGCTGCGAGAAGGCCTCACGCGGCTCAGCCAGATCGCCACGCTCCTCTTGATCGCCTCCGCCCTCGCGCTCGCCGCCGCGATGAGCGCTGCCGTCTGGGAGCGCCGCAGACTCCTCGCCGCCTACAAGCTCGAAGGCGTCCAGAAACGCCAGATCGGCGGCATGCTCCTGCTCGAAGGCCTCGCCATCCTCGCCATCGGCTGCGCGACCGGCATCGCCGCCGGCATCTACGGCCACCTGCTCGGCAACCGCTGGCTGGAGCTGACAACCGGCTTCCCCGCTCCCTTCTCGCTCCAGATCCCGCAGGCCGCCGAACTCGTCGCGCTCGTCGTAGCCCTCACGCTCCTGATCGTCGCGATCCCCGGCTTCCTCGCGACCCGCGTCCCGCCGCGCCTGCGCTTCCAGGAATAGCCGCGCCGAACCGGACGATTGGCCTCTGGCTGTTTGCCAGAGGATGGCGGGATGACCGATCTCCCCGTCACCGACACCGCCGGGCAGCGGTGTTCCAGCAGCTCCGATCGGCGGTCGCTGCTCACGCTGCTGTGGGCGACGCCGCTCTACTGGCTGCGGATCTTCCCCGCCGTCACCCGCGAGCTGCGGCGCTGGCAGTCGCTCGCCCAGCAGATCCCCGACCCGCAGCTGCGAGCGCTCGCGCTGGCCAAGCTCTCCGATGAGCGCGCCAGCGCCGAGGGCGCCGCAGCGTTCGCGATCCTCGCGGCACGCCGGCGGCGCCTGCGGGTCACGCGCGCCTGCGTCGCCTTCGAGGTCCTCTACGACTACCTCGACGCGCTCGGCGAGGCGCACCCCACGCTCGCCAACAACCGCCGGCTGCATGCGGCCCTCACCGCCGCCGTCGACGCCGACCATGCCCTCGGCGCCTTCTACGACCTGCACCCCCACAGCGACGACGGCGGCTACCTCGACGCGCTCGTCTTAGCATGCCGCACCGACCTCGGCGCGCTGCCCAACACGAGCGCCGTCGCCAGCCAGCTGCGGGAGATCGCCTTGCGCTCCGGCGAGGCGCAGAGCCGCAACCACGCGACGCTGACCGGCGATGATCGGCTCCGCGACTGGGCGAGCGACGCCGCCGCCGACTGGCCCGAGCTGGAGTGGTTCGAGTTCGCAGCCGGCGCCGGCTCACCGCTCGGCGTCTTCGCCCTCGTCGCTGTCGCCTCCCATCCAAGGACCAGCGGCCCCGACGCCGCCGCGGTGGCCGACGCGTACTTCCCCTGGGTCGCCGCGCTCCACTGGCTGATGGAGAGCGTCGTCGACCACGCCGACGACCTCCGCACCGGCAACCCCAGCTACGTCGCCCGCTACGGATCCGGACAGGCCGCAGCCGACCGACTTGCCGTCGTCGCCGCGCGCAGCGCCCGCGACCTCGCCGCACTTCCACATCAACGCCGGCACCGACTCCTGCTGGCGGGCATGGTCGCGCTCAACCTCGTCCACGACGACGCCCGGCATGAGCTGGCCCGGGGCGTTGCGACGACGGTCCGCGCCGCGATCGGCCCCGCGATCGCGCCGTTCCTCGTGATGCTGCGTGCTCGCGGCGCGGCGAAGCAGCTCAGACGGTTCAGGCGCCGGCGGCCGGCCGCAGCGGGATCACGTCCGCACGGTCGGCGGTGACGTTGGCGTGAACTCTGCCGCGGCTGATCGTCAGCGCCCGGTCGACGCCTGAGAGGCCGATCGCCTCGCCGGCCGTCATCAGCACCGCGACCCCCGCGTCGGCGATCGACCGCAGCAGCGTCAGCACCCCGTCGCGCTCGATCAACGGCACCGTCGCAGTCGGCTCGTCGACGACCAGCAGCTTCGGCTCGAACAGCAGCGCCTGCGCGATCCCGACCCGCATCGCCTCGACCGCATCCAGCTCGCCGACGCGAACCCCCGCGCAGTCGGCGGCGCCAACCCGCCCGAGCACCGCCTCGGCCTCCTGCCGAGCCGCCGACTTCGAGCGCCCGCGCGCGACCAGCGCCACCGAAACCCGATCGATCAGCAGCTGCCGCTGCGGACCGACCAAGCGCGGCTGCACATACGCCAGACCACGCGCCGTCGCCGCCTCGGCACCGGCCACCAGGTCGAGCCCGTCGAAGACGACCCGCCCCGCGTCGGGCTGCTCCAGGCCGGCCGCGACGCGAAGCAGCGTCGTCCGCCCTGAGCCGCGCCCTCCCCAGACGGCGACCACCTCGCCAGCCTCGACCGCGAGGGAGACGCCGTCGAGCGCCACCGCCATCCGCCGCGCATCGGCGTAGCGCTTCGAGACGCCGGAGAGCGAGAGCAGGCTCATCCGCCGAAGCCGCCGGCCCGCTGACGCTCGGCGCGAGCCCGCAGCTCCTCGCGCGCGTAGTCGATCCACCGCAGCTGCGCCTCGAGCACGAACCGCCGCTCCTCGGCCACCAGCCGCCGGACGAACTCGGCTGGCGGCTCGACCCCGGCCGCCGCGCGGTCGGCGAGCGGCATCCGCTGCGTCGCCGCCACGCACTCCGCGTCATAGCGGTCGAGCATGTCGCCGAGCGCCTCCGGATCGCGGGCCCCGACCGCGATCAACTTGCCGAGCAGCTCGACCCGCTCCTCGTCGTCACGCAGGCGCTCCGCCAGCCACTGCCGGTACGCGAACGCTCCCGCCGCCGTCGCCCGGTAATGGACCTTCGGCTGCCGTGACGGCCCCTCGGCCGTGCGTACCTCCGCCGGCATGCCCTCGACGAGACCTTCGCCCTGCAGCCGGTCGAGCGCCGCATACACGTGCGAGGGGCTTCTCACCTCCAGCAGCTCCCCGAAGCGCGACTGCAGCCGCTTCGACAGCTCGTAGCCGTAGCTCGGCCGCTCGATCACGAGCCCCAACACCGCGAAGTTCACCGGCGATCTCAAGCTCGACCTCAACCCATCCCCCCAGTCCTCACGCCCTTCGGCGCCCATCCCCATTACGCCGCAAAGCGGCAGTTGCAGCCGCAACCTATCCGCACCGCCGCCGCGCCGCAACCGCCACAGGCGCACCGGACCGCTGTTCAGAGCTTGAACGTTCCGCGCCGTTGCCGACCGCTGGACGGCGGCAGGCGCGGCGCAGTCCCCGGAATGGGGGCTGCGCCGCACGCCGGTCAACCGAGCAGCTTGGCCTTCTGGGCGGCGAACTCCTCGTCGGTCAGGACGCCCTGCGCGTGGAGCTGTCCGAGCTGCTTGAGCTGCTCGATCGGGTCCGGCGCCGCGGCGGGCGGTGGCGCGGCGGCGGGCGGCTGGGCGTAGGTCGGCTCCTCCTGGGCGGCCCAGCGCTCTGCCTGGCGCCGGCTGACGCGGTTGGAAACCGCCGTGGCGGTGCCGGCGACGACCGCCGTGCGCGCCATCCCCCGCAACAGTCCTGGCATCGTGCTCTCCTCTCGTCAGATCGTGGCGGACTCGGCCGCGTCGAGGGCGTCGAGCAGGTCCTGGACCGGGATGCGCTCGAACGCGACCGGGATCCCGCCGTTGCGTCGGACCGCCGCGACGAACGGGGCCGCCCAGCGGTTCTCGTAGGCGATCGCGACCGCGGCGCTGCCGGGCTCGATCGCGTCGGCGACCTGCCTGGCGTCGTCGTCGCCGAGCAGGCCCGACGAGGCCCCCTCGAAGGCGACGAAGTCGCCGACCCCCTCCTCGGTGAGATCGGTCGCGTCGAAGCCCGCGAACGTCCCGTCCGCCTCCTTGCGCACGAACAGCACGTCGAGGACGCGGACGATCCCGCGCTCGACGAGGTCGAGCAGCAGCGGCACGGCCTCCCCGGTCATCGGCGCTCCTGCCGGATAGGCGATCACGGCCACGTCGACCGGGCCGAGCGCGTCGTCGTGTCTCTCAGCTGCGTCGTCCATCGATTCTCTCCTTTCGGCGGTGCTCCCGCCATTACGCCGGTCGCCGGGACGACGCGCATCCCCCGAACCAGGTGATGCGGCCGCCTGCCTGCGCTGCGACCTTCGGCGCATGCTCGATCGACGACGCCGCCGACGACCGGCGAAGTCCCCCGATGGCGTCGCCCTCCCGGCAGACGAGATCGTCGCGCTCGACGCGGCCGACGCGACCGCGGACCTCGCCACGCCGAGATGGCTGCGCGACCTCGGCACGAGCGCGTGGCTGATCGCGGGCGTCGGGGTCGTCCTCGTCGGGGCGGTCTGGATCGCGTCGCTGACGCAGACGATCGTCACGCCCGTCATCACGGCCGCCGTGCTCGCCTCGGTGATGTCGCCGCTGGTGAGCCGGCTCCACCGGCACGGCGTCCCGCGCGGGCTGGCAGCCGCGCTCCTGCTGCTCGGCGTCGTCGCGCTGGGCGTCGCCGTGACGCTGGTCGTCGTCGGCGGGGTCACCGGCGAGAGCGCCGCGCTCCGAGACCATCTGTCGCAGGCACGCCAGACGATCACGGGGTGGCTGACCGATCTCGGCATCCCGGCCGGTCAGGCGCACGACGGCGACCACGACGTCAGCTCGGCGATCGGCAAGGCCGTGCCCGCGCTGCTGCACGGCGTGAGCAGCGGGATCGCAGGTCTGTCGTCGCTGGTCGTGTTCCTCTCGTTCACCGTCCTCAGCCTCTTCTTCCTGCTGAAGGACGGACCTGCGATCCGCGACTGGGGCGAGCGCCACATGGGGCTTCCCGCGCCGCTGGCGCGGGCGGTCAGCGCGCGCAGCCTCCAGTCGCTGCGCGGGTACTTCCTCGGCGTGACGATCGTGGCGGCGTTCAACGCGGTCGTCGTCGGCCTCGGCGCGCTCCTGCTCGGGGTCCCGCTGGCCGGCACGCTCGCGGTCGTCACGTTCGTCGGCGCCTACGTCCCGTACGTCGGCGCGTGGGGCGCGGGGGCGTTCTCGGTCCTCGTCGCGTTGGGCGGCGGCGGCAGCGACGCGGCGATCGGCATGATCGTCGTCCAGCTCCTCGCCAACGGCATCCTCCAGCAGCTCCTGCAGCCGATCGCGTACGGCGCGGCGCTGGGCATCCATCCGCTCGCGGTGCTGATCGTGACGATCGCCGGCGGCAGCCTCTTCGGCGCCGTGGGCCTCATCCTCGCGGCGCCGGTGACCGCTGCCGTGACGCGGATCTCGGCCGATCTGCGACGGGCGCGCGCCGTCGACGACGGCTCCGCCCCTACCTGAGGCCCGGGTCCGCGGCGCCGTCGGCGGCCGGTTCGCGGCCGGTGCCGGCCAGGAACATCAGCGTCGCCTTGACGCGCCGGCTGGTGCTCTCGTCCTCGAACAGGCTGAGCTTCATGAAGATCGAGTTGATGTGCTTCTCGACCGCGCGCTTGGTCAGGAACAGCGACTCGGCGATCGCGGCGTTGCTCATGCCCTGCGCGATGTTGGCGAGCACCTCGCGCTCGCGCGGGGTCAGGTCGGCCAGCGGGGAGTGCTCGTGCCGCGTCCGCGCGGCGATCAGCGGCTCGATGATCTTCGCGTCGACCATCGACCCGCCGATCGCGACGGCGCGGATCGCCGCCACGAGCTGCGAGCGGTCGTGGATGCACTCCTTGAGCATGTACGAGCGGCCGGGCGCACCCGCGTCGAGCAGCGCCACCGCGTAGCTCGGGTCGGCGTAGTTGCTGAGGACGACGACGCCGGTCGACAGCCCCCGCTTGCCGAACGTCGCGGCGGCGCGGATGCCCTCGTCGGTGTGCGTCGGCGGCATGCGGATGTCCGTCACCACCACGTCCGGCTGATGCTGCTCGACGGCCTCCAGCAGGGAGCCGAGGTCGGCGCATTCGGCGACGATCTCGACCTCGGGCTCGGTCGCGAGGAGCCCGACGATCCCCTCTCGCACGATGAGGCTGTCCTCCGCGAGCACGACGCTGATCGCCACCAGATCACCCTACTCCCTTTCCTGGTCGGGGTGCGAGCCTCGCCGTCCTCCTGTCGTTCGCGGGTGCGTGCGCCGCACCACGAACTTGGGTGCCGGCACCCTGGAACGGTGTCGAACGGCTCGCTTAGCGTCCCAGGCATGAGCTCGGTGCTCGCCCATGACGTCGGCGACCCGGCGCGCGAGGAGGTCCTCGACACCGTCCCGCGGCGCGACCTCGCGCAGCGGCTGGCCGAGACGAGCCGCACCGTCATCGGCCTCGTCGTGGCCCCGTCGGGGTACGGCAAGACGGCGTTCCTCCGACAGTGGGCCCGCAGCGACCCGCGACCGGTCGCGTGGGTGACCGTCCGGCCCGGCCAGGACGCGCCGGACGCGATCGCCGGGCGGCTGGCGGATCTCGATCAGGCCGCCGGGACGGGCCCGCTGGCGCTCGTGCTCGACGACGCCCAGCTGATCCCCGCGCAGGCGGCCGAGACCGTCCTGCTCGCGGCCGACCGCCTGCCGACCGGCTCGCTGGTCGTGCTCGCCTCGACCTGCGAGCCTCCCCTGCCGGTCGGTCGGCTGCGGCTGGAGGGGCGCCTGCGCGAGGTGCGCGCCCGCGACCTCGCGATGACGCCCGTCGAGGGGCGGCAGCTGCTCCAACGCGCGGGCGTCCTGCTCGACTCCGACCAGCTGGCGACGGTCATGCGCATCACCGAGGGCTGGCCGGCGGGGCTCTCGCTCGCCGCGCTCGCCCTCGGAGGCGACGGCGGGATCGACGCGCTCGACCGCTTCGGCGGCGACGATCGGGTCGTCGCCGACTACCTCCGCGACGCGTTCCTCGACGGGCTTCCCGCGCATCAGCTCGACCTCCTCGTCCGCACGTCGGTGCTCGACGAGCTCAGCGGTCCGCTGTGCGACGCCGTGGCCGGGCAGCGCGGGTCGGGATGCACCCTGCGCGAGCTGTCGCGCTCGAACATCCTGCTGGAGCCGCTCGACCGCAGCGAGCAGCGGTTCCGCCTCCATCCCCTGCTGCGCGGCCTGCTGCGCAGCGAGCTGCGGCGGTCCGGAAGCGACCTCGAGCGCGCCGCGCTGCGACGCGCGGCGGCGTGGTTCGACGCCGACGGCGACCGCGACCGGGCGGTCCGGCATGCGGCCGCCGCCGGCGACGCCGGCCTTGCCGGCCGTCTGCTGTGGGGCGCGGCCGCGAGCTGCTTCCTGCAGGGCGACGCCGCGGGCCTGGAGCGCGAGCTGCAGCGCTTCACCTCGGCGCAGGCCGCCGCCGTCCCGGGGCTCGCGGCGTGCAAGGCGGTCGCAGGGCTGGGACGCAACGAGCGCCAGTACGTCGAGTACTGGACCGAGGCGGCGGAGCTTGCGCTGCGCAGGTCCGGCGACGAGCGCTCCCCCGACGTCGCAGCCTGCATCGCGCTGCTGCGCGCGGCGATCGCCCGCGACGGCGTCGCGCAGATGGGCGCCGACGCCCGGCGCGCCTACGAGCTGGACGGCGCCGGTCAGCGCACGTGGCGCCCCCTCGCGTGCTTCCTCGACGGCGCCGCTCGGCATCTCACCGCCGATCCCGGCGGCGCCCGCGAACAGCTCGCCGAAGGCGTTCAGAGCGGTGCGGTCGGGGCGCCGATCGCCGTGATGCTGTGCCGCGCGCAGCTCGCGCTGATCGAGCTCGCCTCCGACGGCCGCGACGAAGGCGCCCGGCATGCCGAGCTGGCGCACGCGTGCGCCGAGGATCACGACCTCGACGACGAGCCGCTCGCGGCGCTCGCGTACGCCGCGTCGGCGTTCGCGCTCGCCCTGCAGGGGCGCGTCGACGCGTCGCGCCGCGATGCCGACCGTGCCGGTCGCCTGCTGCGCGGGCTCTCGGGAGCGCTGCCGTGGCTGGAAGCCGAGATCCACGTCGCCCTCGCGCGCACGGAGCTGCGCTTGAGCGACTCCGAGGCGGCGCGCCAGCTGCTCACCAACGCCGGGCGGCTGGTCCGGTACTGCTCGGATGCGACCGTCGTGCGCACCGCGATCGACGACGGCTGGGAGCGAGCGGACGCCTTCGCGGCCGCCGCCGTCGCCGGGGTCTCGCCGCTCACCGCCGCCGAGCTGCGCGTGCTGCGCATGCTGCCGAGCCACATGTCGCTGCGCGAGATCGCCGAGCGCCTGCACGTGTCGCAGAACACCGTCAAGACCCAGGCCCACGCCGCCTATCGCAAGCTCGACGTGTCGTCGCGCTCGGACGCCGTGCGGCGCGCGCGCAGCGTCGGGCTCGTCGATCCCTGACCGTCGGCCCGGATCACCCGCATCGGAGGATGCCCATGCGCAGGATCGCCCATAGGGTCGCCGTCGAAGGTGCCCGACTCGCGCCACGACCCGACAGGAGGCAGAGATGAGCAGCGGAACGACGAGCGGCCAAGCGGCGCCGTACGCCGCGCACCCGGTCGACACGACGGGAGCGCTGGAGGAGCGCAGCGGCTGGGTGACGTTCGCCGGGGTGATGGTCGTCGTCCTCGGCGTGATGAACACCATCTACGGCATCGCGGCGATCTCGAACTCCACGTTCTACATCGCCGACGCGAAGTACATCCTGAGCGACCTGAACACCTACGGCTGGGTCGTGCTGGTGATCGGGATCATCCAGCTCGGCGTCGGCGCGGGGATCTTCGCCCGCATGCAGTTCGCGCGCTGGACGGGCGTCTTCATCGCCTCGGCGAACCTCGTCGCGCAGCTGCTGTGGATCTCGGCGTTCCCACTCGCCGGGTTGGCGTTCATCGCGCTCGACGTCCTGGTGATCTACGGCCTCGTCGTCCACGGGCGCAAACCGGCGGCGTACTAGGTCCGCGCCGTCGGCGGCGAGCGGGGGACGCGTGGTGGGAGCGCCGCGCGGGCCCTCGCCCTCCGCAGCCGGCGCGATCCGCGTCGTCGCCGCCGACGACTGCGTGCTGATCCGCCGCGCCCTGGCCGACGCGCTGGGCGAGGCTCCCGAGCTGGAGCTCGTCGCGGTCTGCGCGCGCGCCGACGAGCTGCGCACGGCGATCGACCGCCACCGTCCCGACGTCGTCGTCACCGACATCCGGATGCCGCCGACGATGACCGACGACGGGCTGCGGCTCGCCGCCGAGCTGCGCCGGACCCATCCGACGGTCGGCGTGGTCGTCCTGAGCGTCTACTGCGAGCCGGAGTACGTGGTCTCGCTGCTGCGCGGAGGAGTCGACCGCCGGGCGTACCTGCTCAAGGAGCGGCTGGCCGACGTCGCGCAGCTGGTCGCGGCGATCCGCGCGGTCGCCGACGGCGGCTCCGTCATCGACGCGAGGGTGGCGCAGATGCTGCGACCCGACGGGACGTGACGCACCGGATTCTCCGCCGACGGCGTCGAGCCATGTAGGGTCGGTCTCGTGCGGGGATGGGTCGGAGGACGATCGCCCTCGATTCCAGACGACCGGGGGCAGGCCGGGACGGACGGCGCCGGCGCATCCGCGGCACGAGGCCGGGGGATGCTGTGGCTCGGCGCATGCATCACGGTGGCGCTGACCGCGGGAGCGGCGGCCGTGCCGCTCTTGGCTCCGGCGGCGAGGTCGCCCGACGTCAACGCCGTCGTGCTCGGCCTCGTCGTCGCCGTGCCGGCGGGCATCGGCCTGCTGGCGCTGGCCCGCTCGCCCGACGACCGGTTCGCGCGCCTGCTGCTGATCACCGCCTTCGGGGCCTCGGCGGTCGCGCTCGCGGGGACGACCGCGTCGCTGCCCTACAGCATCGGGCGCGTCGCGATCTGGCTCGTGGAGCTGCCCTTCGCCTATCTGGTGCTGAGCTTCCCGTCCGGTCGCCTCGCCGGGCCGTGGGAGCGACGCGCCTTCGCAGCGCTCGTCGCGATGGCGCTGGCGCTGTGGTTGGCGACCGCGCTCGCCGTGCCCGAGTACCCCCTGCCGTCGGCGTGGGCGCTGTGCGGCCTCGACTGCCCGCAGAACGCGTTCCAGCTGACCGCTTCGGAGCCGGCCGTGATCGAGTCGGTCGTGAAGCCGGTCCGCGAGCTGCTCGTCGTCGGCCTGTGGTTCTGGATCGTCGCGATCCTCGCCGTCCGGGCGCACCGAGCGGGCCCGTTGCTGCGGCGGGGCCTGATCCCGCTGGCGGTGACGGCCGCACTGCGCAACGTCGCGCTGCTGTCCTGGTTCGTCGTCCGCGCGATCGATCCGTCCGCCACCGAGACGCTCCAGGTCGTGGGATGGCTCTACATGCTGTCGCTGCCGCTGATCGCCGTCGGAGTCGGCACGGGGCTGCTGCTGCGCCGGCTGTACGCGGCGATCGCGCTCGAGCGGTTCGTGATCGGCCTGCCGCCCCATCCCTCCGCGGTGCAGGCGCGCGCGACGCTCGCGCACACGATCGACGACCCGACGCTGCGCATCCTCCACCGCAGCGCCGAGACCGGCGGCTGGCTCGACGAGGAGGGCGCCCCGGCGCCGGCGCCCGACGCCGCCCGCCCCGGCGTCACGATGATCGAGGTCGACGGCGCCGCCGTCGCGGCGATCCTCCATGACGAGACGCTCGCGCAGGATCGGGTGCTCCTGCGCGCGGCTGGACGGTTCTCCCACACGGTGGTCGAGAACGACCGGCTCGTCGGACGCCTGCGCACGTCGCTGCGCGACCTGTCCCAGTCGCGCGCGCGGACCGCGATGGTCGCCGACGAGACCCGGCGCCGGATCGAGCGGGACCTGCACGACGGCGCCCAGCAACGGCTGGTCGCGCTGCGGATCAGGCTGACCGCCGCCGCCGAGCGCCTTGCGGGATCGAGGCCGGAGAGCGCCGCGGCGCTGCGCGCGCTCGGCGACGACGTCGAGCAGACGCTCGACGAGCTGCGCGACCTCGCGCACGGGATCTACCCGGCGGCGCTGACCGACCGCGGCCTCGTCCCGGCGCTGACCGGGGCGGCGCTCGCCGCTCCCCTGGCCGTGTCGGTGCGGGCGACCGGCAGCCGGCGCTACCGCCCGGAGATCGAGAGCGCGGTCTACTTCGCGTGCATGGAGGCACTGCAGAACAGCGTCAAGCACGCCGACGGCGCCACCCGCGTCGAGATCTCGCTGACGCTCGGCGGCGTGCTCGCGTTCGAGGTCCGCGACGACGGCGCCGGCTTCGCCGTCGACGGGACGAACGGCACGGGCGGCGCGGGCCTCGCCAACCTGCACGATCGGCTCGCCGCGGTCGGCGGCGAGGTCCGGGTCGAGTCGACCCTCAGCGCCGGGACGCGCGTCGCCGGCACCGTCCCGGTCGACGGCCGGGGCGACGCACCGGCCGTCGACGGCGCCTGACGAGCGGCGCCGTCGGCTCAGGCGCCCATTCCGTGGGCGAGCGCGGCGTGGTGCGCATGCTCGTGCATCGAGCGGGCCTGCTCGTCGCTGGCGTGGGGGTCGACGTCGAAGACGACCTTGCGGACCGTGCCGGTGAAGGCGAACGGCGACCGGTCCGCGTAGCTGCGGTCGACCGGGAGCCCGTTGTCGCGGCCGACGTCCATGCCGGCGTAGCCGGAGAAGCGGAACGGCACCGTGTGCTCCATCCGCCCGCCGCCGACGCGCTCGCCGTCGACGAAGAGCGAGACCTCGCCGCCCGTTCCGGGCGTGGCGCCGTCGGCCGCGAACTCGAGGCGGACGTCGACCCTCCCGGCGGCGGTCGGCATCGGGACCTCCGCCTCCTGGCGATAGACGAAGACGCCCATCATCGAGTACGTGTGGCGCAGCCTTCCGTCCTGCACGAACAGCGAGAAGCCGCCAAGGTGGTCGGCCTCCGCCACGATCACCCCCTCGGCGCCGCCCTCCTCGATCTCCAGCTCGGCGCTGATCGTGTAGGAGTGGTTGTAGATGCGCGGGATCATCCCCGACGCGACGTTCTGCACCGGGCCGTGGTACGCGTAGGTGGTGCGGGTGCCGAGCGGCGGCACGATGCCGAAGTAGAACGTCATCCCGCCCAGCAGCGGCAGGACGTCGTACTTCTCCGCCTCCGCCCAGAACAGCTCCCGCAGCTCGGCGAGCTTCTCCGGATGCTGCGCGGCGAGGTCGCGCGCCTGGGAGAAGTCGTCCGGCAGGTAGTAGAGCTCGGCGGGGTCGTCGTCGGGGTTCCAGACGCCGGGCGCGAACTGTCTCATCGTCGCCGGGGTGGCGTCCCACGGGATGCGCGGCATCCGCCACGACGCCCACCAGCCGTCCTTGTAGATCGCGCGGTTGCCGAAGATCTCGAAGTACTGCTGCGTGTGGCGCTCCGACGCCTCCGCGTCCTCGAAGGTGTACGCGAAGCTCGTCCCGTGCATCGGCCGCTGCTCGATGCCGTCGACGCGTGTGGGCTGCGGGATGCCGGCGACCTCGAGGATCGTCGGGCCGATGTCGATCGCGTGGGTGAACTGGGTGCGGATCGATCCGCCGGCGGCGATCCGATCGGGCCAGCTGACGACCATCGGGTTGCGGGTTCCGCCGAGGTGCGACGCCACCTGCTTGCCCCACTGGAACGGGCAGTTGCCCGCCCACGCCCACGCCGCGGCGTAGTGCGGCGCGATCAGCTCGGAGCCCCAGGCGTCGAGGCCGCCGTACTGCTCGACGAGGCCGAGCTGCTGCTCGGAGGTGAGCGGGATCCCGTTCTGCATCGTCAGCTCGTTGAAGGAGCCGGTCGGCGTGCCCTCCATGCTGGCGCCGTTGTCGCCCCAGATGTAGAGGATCAGCGTGTTGTCCAGCTCCCCCATCCGCTCGATCTCGTCGACGAGGCGGCCGACGTTGTGGTCGGCGTTCTCCATGTAGGCGGCGTACGTCTCCATCTGGCGCGCCAGGAGCGGGCGCTGCTGCTCGGGAATCGACTCCCAGGCCGGGAACGCCTCGTTGCGCTCGGTCAGCTCGGCGTCGGCGGGGATCACGCCGAGCCGCTTCTGGCGCTCGAAGGTCTCCTCGCGATAGGCGTCCCAGCCGGCGTCGAAACGACCCCGGTACTTCTCGATCCACTCCGCGGGGACCTGGTGGGGCGCGTGGGCGCAGCCGGTCGAGTAGTACATGAACCACGGCTTGCCGGGCTCCTGCGCACGGACGCCGTGGATCCAGCCGATCGCCTTGTCGGTCATCGCGTCGGGCAGGTAGAAGTCGGGGTCGGTCGGCGGGCCGATCGTGGTCTGGTTCTCGGTCAGGCACGGGTCGTACTGGCCCGACTCGCCGCCGAGGAAGCCCCAGAAGTAGTCGAATCCCAGCCGGTTCGGCCAGCGGTCGAACGGCCCGGCCGGTCCCTGCTGGTGGTCGGGCGTCATGTGCCACTTGCCGAACGCCGCGGTGCTGTAGCCGTTCTCCTGCAGCGCGCGCGTGAACGGCGCGCAGTCCTTCGGGAAGAACGCCGAGTAGCCGGGGAATCCCGTCGACAGCTCGCCGATCGAGCCGAACCCGACGGCGTGGTGGTTGCGCCCGGTGAGCATCGCGGCGCGCGTCGGCGAGCACAGCGCCGTGACGTGGAACCCGTTGTAGCGCGCGCCCGCGTCGGCGAGGCGGGTGAGCGTCGGGGTCTGCGCCGGGCCGCCGAAGGTGCTGGGGTTGCCGAAGCCCGCGTCGTCGATCAGCACCAGCAGGACGTTGGGAGCGCCGTCGGGCGCCTGCGGCGCGGCCAGGATCCCCCAGTCGGGCTGGGACCCGTCGAGCGTTCTCCGGACCGTCCCCCTAAAGGGCGGACGGCGAAGCGGAAGGACGCTGCGATCGATCTGCTCGGACATGGCAACCCCGCTGGACTCGCGTTGAGATGACGCCTCGATCATGAGCGGGCCGCGGCCGGCGACGCATCGCCCGGATCGGGTGATGGCCGACGCCGGCCGAGCGCGCCGAGCAGACGGTTCGCCTGCTCGGAGCTCGCCGGGGACGCCTGCCGCGCCGCTCGGCTCCACGGGCGCTCAGGCGGAGGCCGCCTCGCCGTGCAGCGCGTCCTGCAGCTCGCGCTCGGCCCGCTCGGAGAGCGAGGACTTGAGGACCGTGCCGCCGTAGGCGCTGAGCGCGGCGACCGCCTTGTCCGGCGTCACCTTCTCGACGACCATGAACAGAGCCGACGTGCCGGGCTTGACCATGTCGCGCACCTGGTCGCGGAAGCCCGAGTCGATGTCGGACTTGGCGAGCTTGCCGAACAGCGCCCCGAGGCCGGCGCCGACGGCCATGCCGAGGACGGGCACGAAGAAGAGGATCCCGAACAGGACTCCCCAGAACATGCCCCACGTCGCGCCGCCGCCGACCATGTGGTGGTTGGTCGTGACCTTGTACTTGCCGTCCTCGGTGCGCTCGATGACGGCGACGGCGTCCGGTTCGATCACCAGGTCCTTCGAGAGCCTGTCGACCTCGGCGGCGGCGGCGTGCGCCGTGAGCCGGTCGTCGTAGCCGATCGCGATGAGCTCTGCCATGGGTCCTCCCTCGTTGGGTGGCTGGGGGCCGGGACCGTACGAGCCGGCGAGCGGGGCTCCATCACCCGAAGGGGGTGATCCGTCAGGCCGCCGGCCCGGTCGAGCGGCGCCGCTTCACCCGCTTCGGGCGATGCGGGCGAGCCGAGCCGTGCCGATGCTGTCGCGAGCGATGCCCGCCGAAGCCGAGAGAGAGCCCGCCGCGGACGCGGCGGAGCCGCCGACGATCGCGCCCACCTCGCGTCGCGATCACCGGACGCTCGTCACCGTGCTGCTGGTCGTGGCGGTCCTCACCGGGCTGCCGGCGATGCTCGCGGTCTGGGTCGAGCGCCAGGCGCTCGACACCGGGAACTGGACCGAGACCAGCGCCGAGCTGCTCGCCGACGCGGACGTCCAGGCCGCGCTCGGCGCGTTCCTCGTCGACGAGGTGTTTCGCAGCGTCGACGTCGCCGGGGAGCTGGAGCGGGCGCTGCCGGCGCAGCTCGCGGGCCTCGCGAGCCCGGCGGCTGCGGGCCTGCGACAGGTCGCCGACCGCGAGGCGCCGCAACTGCTCGCCCGCCCGCGCGTGCAGCAGGCGTGGCGCAGAGCCAACGAGCTGGCGCATCGGCAGCTGGTGCGCGTCATCCGCGGCGGCGGTCCGGTCGTGGCGACCGGCGGCGGCGACGTGACGCTCGACGTCCGCGCGCTCGTCGACGAGGTCGCCGGGACCCTTGGCGTCGAGGACCAGGTGGTTGCGGCGCGCCGGCAGCTCCAGAGCCCGGCCGGGAGCGCCGCGCGCGGCGCGGCCGAGCAGCGCCTCGGCGTGACGCTGCCCGCGTCGTTCGGGCGGATCACGATCATGCGATCGGACGAGCTCGAGGCCGTGCAGGCGGTCGCGAAGGCGATCCACGGGCTCGCGATCGTGCTGACCGCCGTCAGCCTCGCCCTGTTCGCGGCCGCCGTGGCGCTCGCCGGCGGGTGGCGCCGCGTGGCGCTGCGGACGGTGGGCTGGTGCTTCGTCGGCATGGGGGTCGTCGTGCTGCTGGCCCGCCGGGTCGGCGGCGATCGGCTGGTGGACGCCCTCGTCCCCGCGGAATCGGTGCGGGCCGCGGCGCACGCCGCGTGGACGATCGGGACGGGCCTGCTGTACGACGTCGCGGCGGCGATGCTCGTCTACGGCCTCCTGCTGGTCGCCGCGGCGTGGCTGGCGGGATCGACCCGACCGGCGGTCGAGACCCGCCGGGCGCTGGCGCCGACGCTGCGCGATCGTCCCGCCGCCGCGTTCGGCGTCGTGGCGATCGCGTTCCTGCTCGTGCTGCTCTGGGGCCCCACCCCCGTCACGCGCGCTCCGCTCGGGATCGCCGCGCTGGCGGTCCTGCTCGCTCTGGGCGTCGAGACGCTGCGTCGCCTGGCCGGCCGCGAGTTCCCGGACGCTCGCCGCGGCGACACGGTGCGCCGGGTGCGAGCGTGGCTGGACGAGCGGCGCCGCGTCGGACGCCGCGAGGCGGGGTCCGAGGGGACGCGGACGCCGATCGAGGAGCTCGAGCGGCTCGCGGCGCTGCGCGACCGCGGCGCGCTCGACGACGAGGAGTTCCGCGCGCAGAAGCAGCTGCTGCTGCACGGCTCGTAGCCCGCCCGTCGCGTGGCCGGATCACGGTCGACGCCCTGTTGCGGGCTGGGCGAGCGCTGCCGCGCCCGGGCGGATGCGCGTGCGCGTCAGCCGGTGGCGACGTACGTGACCTGTCCCTGCATGACGGTCGGGAAGCGGTTCGGAGCGGAGGTCTGGCAGGACAGGCCGATGTCGTGGGTGCCGGGCGAGACGGCGAACCGCTGCACGACCGGGATCGTGACGTACCCGTCCGACTCGCCGGCGAAGTACCCGAACGACGGCTTGCCGTTCGTCCCGTTCAACGTGAGTCTGCACACGATCGTGTCCGCGGCGCCCGGGGCGTCCTCGCTCGGCAGGTCGGTCAGGATCAGCACCCCGCTGAGCACCAGCGCGTTCACGCCCGCCGGCGTGGTCACCGACTGCACCGACCACCGCGTCTCCTGGCCGGGATCGAGGCGCTTGATGTCGAGGTCGAACATCCCCGACTCCGACGGCCCCGCCGGCCCCGTGGCGCCGGGCGGACCGGGCGGACCGGGCGGCCCCGGCTCCCCGGCCGCCCCCGGCAGCCCGGTCGGCCCGCGCTCGCCCGCCGGGCCCGGGAGGCCGGGCGCCCCGCGCTCGCCGCCGGGCCCGGGCGCGCCGGCAGCGCCGCGCTCACCGGGCGGCCCCTGCGGCCCGGCCTCGCCCCGCTCCCCGGCCGGCCCACGCGCCCCGGCCGGCCCACGCGCTCCGGCCGGCCCGCGCGCCCCGGGCTCGCCCCGCTCGCCCTGAGCTCCAGCGGTGCCGCGGGCCGCCTGGCGGCCGAGCCGCGCGCGCACGCCGCGGGACAGATCCCGCAGCTGCACGCCCCCGTCCCGGAGCTGGCGCGAGGCCACCGCGCCGTCCCGCAGGTTGGCCCCGGTGAGGCTGCGCTTCTCGATGTCCTTGCCGGTCAGCAGCTGACGAACCCCGCCGCGCGCAGGCGGGACCACGGCGACCGCCATCGCCGCCAGCAGCAGCACCGAAGCCGCAAGCACCGCCGGAGGCAGGGCGCGAACGTGGGAGAACAGGGATTTCATGGGACTTCGAGGCTCCTCATCGTCGGTGGCGCAACGAACTTGGCACGCCGCCGTCAGTATGAACCGTCGGCCGGAGCCGCTCGATCTGACGCCGATCCCTCCGAGTCGGGGTGCCGGGCCGCGGGCCCCCGTCGGATACGCTGCCGTCGCCGACTGCTCGAGGACCCTCGAACCATCGTGACCTTCCTTCCGCGCACCGAACACGAACTGGTCCGCATGGGCGACGACGAGCTGATCGAGCACGTTCGGCGCGCGCGGGCGGTCGGCGAGGTCGAGCAGGCGGTGCTCGCGTTGCGCGTCCTCGTGTACGGGCATTGGGACCGGATCGAGCGGCGGGTGGCGCTGAAGGTGCCGCGCGAGGAGGTCGAGGCCGTCACGTCGGACGTCGTCTTCTCTGCGATCAGTTCGGCGTTCGACGGCGGGTCGCCGGGCGAGTTCGCGACGTGGCTCAACACGATCACGAGCCGTCGGATCGCCGATCACCACCGGCGCCGCGCGGGCTCCCCCACGCTCGTGGAGATCGGATCCATGCGCAGCGGCGAGGAGGCCGGGTCGGCGATCGAGCCCGCCGATCGGTCGCAGGAGGGGCTGGTCGAGACCGAGGACGCGCTCGCCCGCGTGCTCGGCGCGTTGAGCGAGCAGCATGCGCGTGTGGTGGAGCGTCACGTGCTGGCTGGCGTGCCGGCCCGCGAGGTCGGCGAGGAGCTCGGCGTCGGCGCCGACAACGTGGCGCAGATCGCCTCTCGCTTCCGCAGAAGACTGCGCGAGCATCTCTCGATGGGAGAGGATCGGTGAGCATGGCTGACGTCCACGCACTGTTCGACGCGTTCGTCGCCGCGGATCGCGGCCCGGCTCCGGCGGATCCGCACAGGTTCCTCGACCAGGTGGCCGGCTTGGATCGTCGGGAGCTCGAGCTGCTGATCGACGGCTACCTCCAGCGCGCGCCCCGCCGGACGGTCTCGCCGGAGGTGCTGCGCGCCGCCCATCCAGCTGGCGTCGCAGCCGGCGCGGCGCGGACGAGCGACCGCGTGGAGCGGGCGTTCGCGGGTGCGAGCGGCTCCTGGCCGGTGCTGCTTCCACGTCTGCGGGAAGCGGCCCGACTGCCGCGACGCGCGCTCGTCGATGCGCTCTCGTCACGCCTCGGAGTCGAGGACGAGACGGAACGGGTCGCCGCGTACTACCACGAGATGGAGCGCGGACTGCTGCCGGCGGACGGCGTGAGCGATCGCGTGCTGGTCGCGCTGGCCGCGTTGCTCGGCGAAAGTGCGGAGCGGCTGCGCGCCGCCGGTCGTGCGATCGCGCCGCCGGCCGCCGTTCCGGGACGGGATGGGACGCTCGCCGCGGCCGCATTCGCGCGCACCGCGACGCCCGACGAGGAGCTCGCGCCGCCTGCGGAGCCGGCGGTGAAGCGACCGCAATCCGGACGGCAAGCCGGTGCGCTGGTCGACGCGCTGTTCACCGGCGGCCCGGACGCCGGAGCGACGGCGTGACGGGCGCCGGCGGCGACCGCGTGCGCGAGCAGGCCGAGCGCATCCTCGCCGACGTCCCTGCATGGCTGTGGGACGGTGAACGGCTTCCCGTGCCCGTGGAAGACATCGTCGACTCGTGCTTCGGCCTGCACGTGCGCGACGTCGAGGACATGAGCGCCGCGCCGGGCGCTCCGGCGGTGGACGGAGGCCAGCAGCTGAGCGGTCTGCTGCTTCCGGCGCGCGGCGAGATCTGGGTCAACGCCGACGAGGCCCGGCGCTGGCCTCCGCGTCGGCGGTTCACGATCGGGCACGAGCTCGGACACTGGGTTCTGCACCGGACCGGCCAGGAGTCGCTGTTCTGCCGCCGGACGACCGTCCAAGAGGCGCGAGCGGTGGTGGCCGACATCGAGGAGGAGGCATCTCAGTTCGCTGCCGAGCTGCTGATGCCGCGGTGGCTGCTCGTGCGAGAGCACGCCGCCTGCAACGGCGACATCGACGCGCTGTGCGCGCGCTTCGCCTCGAGCCGGGCGGCGATGGAACGCCGGGTCGGTCAGTTGCTCGTCGGAGAGCCGCCGCGGTAGCGCCGAATCAGCCGGACGCCGGCGCGAAGCCCAGCGCGGCGCGCGGCGGGGTCCGAGACTGGCCGGCCGCGAGCGCGTACAGCTCCGCAAGCGTCGAGCGCTCGCGGTTCGGCGGTGCGACCGACCGTGTCGCGCACCACCGTTCGATCTCCGGCCGCGTGAGCGATTCGAAGGCGACCTCGGTGAGCAGGCGGCCAGGGCGGCGCAGGCGCCCGTCCAGATGCTCGGGGCGCTCGTTGGTGGTCAGGAGGACGATCAGCCGAAGCGCCGCTCCGAGCACGCCGTCGCCGACGTTGAGCAGCCGCCCGACCGTCTGCCGGCTCGCTCCGGTGTCGGCGCTCAGATGCTGGCCGACGTCCTCGAGGACCGCGAGCCGCCAGCGCCCGGCTCGGGTCTCCCCGCGGGGGTTCCCGACGGTCATCAGGTAGCCGGGATTGGCGAGCAGCTCCTCCGGGTCGCTGACGACGTGGAGGTCGGCCCAGTCGCGCCAAGCGCCCGCAAGCGTCTGCACCGCGTGGGTCTTGCCGGTCCCGGATGCCCCGTGGAAGAGGATCAGGCGACCGCCGCCCGGCGGAGCGCCGCGCCAGCCCATGAGCGGCGCCAGGCCGCGTGCCGTCGCCGCCGCGTAGTTGTCGCGCACGCCGTCCCACGCCGGTGCCGGCACGGTGGTCGGGATGTTGTGCCCGTCCGTCCCGTCCCACCACCAGAGGCGAGCGGCGAGCGCGCTCGCAGCGGGCCGCAGCGGCGGGAGCTTCGCGGCGATCCGCTCGGTCGCCGTGCGGGCGCCTGCGCTCGAGGTCGCCGCAGCCCGCACGGTCGCGGATCCGGCGGCGAGGATGACGTGCGCGACGGCCTCACCGAGGTCGATCACGAGCTCCTCGGCCCCGTCGTCCGCGTATGACACGTGCGCGACCGCGCGGTCGGCGAGCGGCTCGTGCGACGCCTCGGTCGCCCAGCTCGCACCGGCGACATGGCGCAGGCCGCGGTCGGACACGAGCTCGAGGAACCAGGTGTCGGCGAGCGAGTGATACGTCGGTGATGCGATGAGCTGCAGCGTGCGTCCTTCCGTGCGAACGATGGCCGGTGACCCCGAGGCGGAGGAGCGGCTCGTCCCGGTCCGCTCCTCCGCCGTGTTCACGTGCCCCTGCTGGCTTGGCTACTCCTGCGGTCCGGCGTCGACGACCGTGCCGACCGGGACCGCCTCGAGGCTCGCGGCGGCGACCAGCCCGCCGTCGACGGCCGTGGTGCCGCCGGCACCGCGAACGGCGTAGCAGCGCACCGCGAGCTCGACCGGCTCCTCGTCGACCGCGACGACGCCGCCGATCGAGAGGCCCTGGCGGTACCCGGGGGGCTCGACGTCGCCGTGGAAGAACGTGACGTAGTAGGTGTCGACGTTCTGGTCGTCTCCTTCGAGCACGCGGACGAGGTTGCAGCGCGTCTGGGCGACGATCCGCGAGCCATCCGCATCACCGACGACGGGCGGCCGCACGGACATGTTGGCCTCGACGCGGTACGTGCCGGGCGTCTCCAGCGTGATCGCACGGACGCCGGACCCGGTGGTCGCATAGTCGTCCGGCCACGTCTCCTCGAGCGCCATCGTCCGCGCGGTGAACGGCGAGGCGTCGCGGTAGAGCGCGGCGAAGCCGGCCGGGCCCTCCGGGCCGGCGGGACCAGCCGGGCCGGCAGGACCCTCCGGGCCGGCGGGACCAGCCGGACCGGCAGGGCCGGCCGGCCCGCGCTCACCCGCGGGCCCCTGCTGACCGGTCGCACCGGTGTCGCCCTTCTCGCCCGGCGCGCCTCTGGGACCGGCGACGCCCTGCTCGCCCTGGGGCCCGCGCTCGCCCTGGGGCCCGCGCTCGCCCTGCGGTCCGGCCGGACCCGCGGGACCGGCAGCGCCGACCGCTCCGGCATCGCCCTTCGGCCCGGCCGGCCCCTGGGGGCCGACACGGCCCTTGAGCGCTCTGCGTGCCGATCTCGACAGGCGGTCGGCGGTGATCGTGCCCTTGCGGATCTCTCTTCCGCTGATCAGCTGCTTGGCGGCGACGGCGGACCCCGTCATCGCGAACACGACGGCGATGACGGCGACCGCCATCGCCGGTGACACGCGGATCTTCTTGCGCACTGCATGACCTCCTGGATCGGCGCGGCGGGCGACGACGACCGTCGCCCGCAACACAAATGTGACTTTTAGTCCGTGGACTTATAGACATCAAGTCGGAGCTGCGCGCCGGTTCCTGACATGCTCTTGCCGAAATCCCGCCGCCAACCGCCTCAGGTCCCGCTCCCGATCCCCCTCATGCCCGGCCGCTCTCGCCACCACCTCGACCTCGGCGAGGCGATCCGCGCCCGGCGCAGGGACCTCGGCATCTCGCAGGAGGCGCTGGCCGATCGCATCGGGATCGACCGGACCTACCTGTCGGGCATCGAGCGCGGGGAGCGCAACCCGAGCTACACCAATCTCCTGCGCATCGCGAGTGCGCTGCGCGTCCCGTTCTCCGAGCTGCAGGCGGCCGCCGAGGCACGCTCCGCGCAGAAGCGGGCCTGAGCCGCGCCGCCGCTCGACGTGTGGTCGCATCGCACGAGCGGTCAGTCGCGGCCGGCCGCCCCGGTCTGACATGACCGGCACCGCCGCCGCTCAAGCGCCGCGGTCCGGCAACCGATGTCAGGTTCACGCCGATCCAGCAGACTGCAGACGCGATGCTTCTCTTTCCAGACGACCGGATCTGCCTGTCGGCCAGCGACGTCACCGACTTCCTCGCGTGCGGGCACCTCGCGGCGCAGAAGCTCGCGATCGCCCGCGGGGAGCGCGCCCGCCCCCGCCCCGAGGACGATCCCCACACGGAGCTCATCCGCCGCCGCGGCGACGAGCACGAGCGCGAGCAGCTCGCCCGCCTGAGCGAGGCCTGCGGCGCCTGCGTCGATCTGACGCGCGACCGCAGTCCGGGCACGCCAGAGGCGCTCCGGGACGCGGCCGAGGCGACCGCGGCCGCGATGCGCGACGGCGCGCCGCTGATCTTCCAGGCGACGCTCTTCGACGGCCGCTGGCAGGGCCGGATCGACTTCCTGCGCCGGGTCGCGATCCCCTCCGATCTGGGCCCGTTCGCCTACGAGCTGCTCGACACGAAGCTGGCCCGGCAGGTCAAGCCCGGCGCCGTCCACCAGCTCAGCCTCTACTCGCGGCTGCTGAGCCAAGTGCAGGGCGTCGAGCTGCCGGAGGCGTGGATCGTCTTGGGCGACGGCACGGAGGCGCGCGTCGACCTCACCCGCTACGCGGCGCTGCACCGGCGCGTCGCCCGCCGCGTCGAGGCGCTCGTCGAAGGCGCGACGCCCGCGACGGTTCCCGAGCCGGTCTCGCACTGCGACATCTGCGATCTCGAGCGCGAATGCCGGGAGTGGCTCGTCGCGACCGACCATCTGAGCCTCGTCGCCGGCGCGCGGCGCGACCAGCGCGACAAGCTCGTCGGGGCGGGCGTCGAGACGCTGGCAGGACTCGCGACGCTGCCGGGGGACGTCCGCGTGCCGAAGCTCTCCCCCGAGCGGCTCGCGACGCTGCGCGGCCAGGCAGGTCTCCAGCTCCGCTCGCGGCTGGAGGGCCGGCCGACGCGGGAGCACCTCTCGCCGGAGCCCGCTCGCGGCTACGCGCGACTGCCCGAGCCGGACGCCGGCGACCTCTTCTTCGATCTCGAAGGCGATCCGTACGCCGGCGCCGACGGCGGCCTGGAGTACCTGTGGGGCTGGTGCGACGCCGGCGGCGAGTACGACTGCGTCTGGGCCCACGACGCCCATGCGGAGCGGGCGGCGCTCGAGCGGTTCGTCGACTTCGTCCTCGCGCGGCGACGCAGCCACCCGGCGATGCACGTCTACCACTACGCCCCGCACGAGGCTTCGACGCTCCAGGGCCTTGCGCTCAAGCACGCCACGCGTGAGGACGAGGTCGACTCACTGCTGAAGGAGAGCGTCCTCGTCGACCTCTTCGCCGTCGTGCGCCAGGGCGTCCAGGTCGGCGAGGAGTCGTACTCGCTCAAGCGCCTCGAGCGCCACCATCGCTTCGAGCGCCTCGAGCGCAGCGTCCGCGAGGGCGGCGGCTCGATCGTCGCCTACGAACGGTGGCTCGAATCCGGCGACGGGACTCAGCTGGAGGCGATCCGCGCCTACAACGAGGAGGACTGCCGCTCCACGCTGTCGCTGCGCGACTGGGTCTGGCGCGAGCTGCGCCCCGAGGCTGCGGCCAGATTCGGCGTCGACTTCGCCGACCTCGCCGATCCGGAACCGAGCGAGCCACCGGCACCGCCTGCGTGGCTGGAGGAGATCGAGCCGATCGAGCAGGCGCTGACCGCGCCGCTGCCCGCCGACCCCGACGCGGACGACGCCGACCAGGCCGAGCGCCGCCTGCTCGCGCAGCTGCTGCGCTACCACCAGCGCGAGGGCAAGCCGCAGTGGTGGCGGCACTTCGCGCTGAGAGCGATGACACCGCAGGAGCTCGTCGACGAGCCCGACGCGATCGGCCTCCTGCGCCGCGACGACGCCGTCGCCCCGACGCCGCACAGACGGTCGCTCGACTACCGCTTCACCTTCCCTGCCCAGGAGCAGCGCCTCAAGCCGGGAACGGTGATCGAACCCGCGACCGACGAGTCGCACAAGCTGATCGAGGCCGGAGACGGCCACGTCGTGCTGCGCCGCGCGAGCGCCAAGCCGGCGCCCGCGCCGGCCGCCCTGATCCCGTCCAAACCGGTGGACCCAAGGGTGCTGCGCAGAGCGATCGCTGCGGTCGGCGAGTCGCTGATCGCCGGCGAGGACAGCTTCGCGGCCGTCCGCTCGCTGCTGCGCCGGGAGCCGCCGACGCTCCCTGGCGGGATGCCCGACGACGATCTGGAGGCGCTCCGGTGCGCGACGCTCGAGCTGGCGGCGACCGGCGGCCACCTCGCGATCCAGGGTCCGCCCGGCACCGGCAAGACCTACCGCGGGGCCCGCATGATCGCCGCGGCGCTCGAGCGGGGCCTGCGCGTCGCGATCACCGCGCCGAGCCACGCCGCGATTCAGAACCTGGTGCGCGCGGTCGAGGATCACGCCGCCGCCGCAGGTGTGTCATTCCGCGGCGTGTACAAGGGCGACGGCTACGCGAGCGCCACCGGCGCCATCGAGGTCGTCGACAGGCCCCGAGACGCCGACGCGGGTTACGACCTCGTCGCCGGCACCGCCTGGCTGCTCGCTCGCCCGGAGCACCGCGAGGCGATCGACCTCCTGTTCGCGGACGAGGCCGGACAGCTCGCCCTCGCCGACCTCGTCGCCGCCGGCACCTGTGCGCGCGGCCTCGTGCTGCTCGGCGACCCGCAGCAGCTCCCGCAGGTCACCCAGGCGCAGCATCCCGGCGCCGCCGGCAACAGCGCGCTCGGGCACCTGCTCGCCGGCGCCGACACGATCCCGCCCGAGCGCGGCGTCCTGCTGACCGAGAGCTGGCGCATGCACCCCGATGTCTGCGCCTTCGTCAGCGAACGCAGCTACGAGCGCCGTCTCCGCTCACGCCCAGCCTGCGCGACGCGCCGCGTCGACGCGGCGGCCGGCATGCTCCGCGGCGCCGGCCTGCGCACGATCCCCGTCGCCCACGCGGGGCGCAGCCAGTCCTCCGAGGAAGAGGCGGCCGCGATTGCCGCGGCCTGCCGCGACCTGCTCGCCGGCGGCACCGTCACCGACGAGCACGGCGCGGTCCGTCCGCTGCGGCCCGACGACATCATGGTCGTCGCCCCCTACAACCTCGCCGTCCACTGCATCGCCGCAGCCGTCCCCGCCGGCGTCCAGGTCGGCACCGTCGACCGCTTCCAGGGTCGCGAGGCGCCGATCGTCTTCTTCGCGATGACCTGCTCCTCCGGCCACGACGTCCCCCGCGGCCTCGACTTCCTCTTCAGCCGCAACCGCCTCAACGTCGCGATCTCCCGCGCCCAGTGCCTCGCCGTCCTCGTCCACAGCCCGGCATTGCTCGACGCCGACTGCCGCACGCTTCAGGCCATGGAGCTCGTCGACGGGGTGTGCCGGTTCGTGGAGATGGCGGAGGGGACGGATGCGTGATGCGCCGGCCTGTCCGGGCGTCAGCCTCCCGTGGCGTGTCGGCGTTCGACCGGACGTGTCAGATCTGTCACGCTTCCGACGACTGACGTGCGAGAGGCAGCTGACGGAACAGTTGCCGCGCCACGGAAGGGGATCTCGTTGATCGACACACAGGGCGTCGGAACGCAGGCGGTGGTCGCCGGCCTCGCGGCAAACGTGACGGAGCGCCGATCCTCACCCACGCGCGAGAATGCGCCGGCCAACGACCAGGGACGCCCGTGAAGCAGCACGCCGACATACCGGAAGAGAAGATCCTGTTCGACGCCGCCGATGCGCTGCGCGGCAGCGTGGAGTCGGCGCAGTACAAGCACCTCGTGCTCGGTCTCGTCTTCTTGAAATACGTGTCGGACACCTTCGCGGTTCGCCGCGCCGAGCTTGACCGACTCAGCCGTGACCCGGAGACCGAGTGGTTCCTCGACGACGAGGCCGACCGCGCCGCGCTGCTCGAGGAGCGCGACGAGTACGAGTCCGAGAACGTCTTCTGGGTCCCGCGCGAGGCGCGCTGGGACGCCATCCTCGCGCTCGGATCGCAGCCGGATCTCGGCGTGCAGATCGACAGAGCGCTCGAGGTGATCGAGCGGGAGAACCCCCCGCTCAGAGACGCGCTGCCGAAGATCTACGCCCGCGCGGCAATGAGCCCCGAGACGCTCGGGAAGCTCGTCTCGACAATCGCGCAGATCGGGTTCGGCGACGATCCCGACGAGGCGCGTGACGTGCTCGGCCGAGTCTACGAGTACTTCATCAAGGAGTTCGCCCGCAGAGAGGGCCACCGCGGCGGCGAGTTCTACACGCCCGCCAACGTCGTGCGGCTGCTCGTCGAGATGCTCGAGCCGTACAGAGGCCGGATCTTCGACCCGGCCTGTGGCTCGTGCGGCATGTTCATCCAGTCCGCCGCCTTCATCAAGGCGCATGCCGGACGCCCGGAGGAGCTGTCGATCTACGGCCAGGAGATGAACCAGGCGACCTGGCGCATCGGTCGGATGAACCTCGCTATCCATGGCCTCGGCGGCGATGTCAAGCTCGCGAACTCCCTGCTCGACGACCAGCATCAGACGCTCAAGGCGGACTTCGTGATCGCGAATCCGCCGTTCAACCAGAAGAGATGGGGCGCGTCGAGCGTGAAGGACGACGTGCGGTGGAAGTGGGGCCTGCCACCGGACGGCAACGCCAACTACGCATGGATCCAGCACTTCGCCTCCCACCTCGCGCCTGATGGCCGCGCCGGCTTCGTGCTCGCGAACGGTTCACTGACGTCGACGAGATCAGGCGAGGGAGCCATCCGCGAAGCGCTGATCAGAGACGATCTCGTCGACTGCATCGTCGCCCTCCCCTCCGGCCTCTTCTACACCACGGGAATCCCGGTCTGCCTGTGGTTCCTGGACCGCAACAAGGCGTCCAGCGGAGAGCGCGACCGCCGCGGCGAGATTCTCTTCATCGACGCCCGCTCGATGGGCCAGAGAATCAGCCGCACCCAGATCGAGCTCGGCGACGAGGAGCTTCGGCTCATCGTCGACACCTACCACGCCTGGCGCGGCCAAGCCGGCGCCGGCGAGTACGAGGACGAGCCCGGATTCGCCGCCTCCGTCAGGCTCACCGACGTCGAGGCCGCCACCTTCACCCTCTCCCCCGGCCGCTACGTCGGCGCTCCGGAGGAGGAAGAGGATGAGATCGCGTTCGAGGAGCGGATGGCCGAGCTGGTCGAGAGGCTGGAGGCCGAGATGCTCGAGAATGCTCGGCTCGCGGGCGAGGTGCGGGCCGCGTTGAGGCAGGTGGGCTATGTCGAGTGAACGACGGAGCACGACGCTGGCCGCCGCTTGCGCCCTGATCGTCGATTGCCCACACAGAACCGCGCCCGTAACTGAGGATGAGCCGTTCGGGTACGCGGTCGGGACGAGAGCCGTCGTGCATGGACGGATTGACTTGTCCGCGGCACGCCCCGTTGATCAGACCACGTACGGGGCTTGGACAGCACGAGCGGTCCCGAGAGAAGATGATCTCATTCTCTGTCGCGAAGCTCCTGTCGGACCCGTTGCACGCGTTTCTGGGAATGCGCGCGTCTGTCTGGGTCAGCGCACGGTACTTCTCCGGCCGGGCCCACAGACGGACGCGCGGTTCTTGCAGGCTCTGCTGACTTCACCGCCTCTGCAACATCAGATGCGACGTGTTGCCGAAGGATCCACTGTTCCACACCTCAACGTGAGTGACGTTCGCGCGCTAAGGGTCCTGCTGCCTCCGTTAAGTGAGCAACGCGCGATTGCCTCGATCCTGGAACCCCTGGACGACAAGATCGAAAGTAATCGCAGGTTGGCCGTCCGCAGCTTGGACATGGTCCAAACGGCTTTCGCGCGTATCGCAGGGCAGGCCTCACGACGCGTCGCTCTCTCCGAGATCGCGGACGAGTTGAGAACGCGCATCCAGCCAACTGATACACCCTCAGAGATCTTTGAGCAATTCAGCATCCCAGCATTCGATGCGGGGATGGGACCTGAGGTTTGTAGCGGCAGCACCATGGCGAGCGCCAAGACCCTCCTTCCGCCCTCGTCCGTTGTTCTCGTGTCGAAACTCAACCCCACTACGAAACGTGTCTGGTGGCCAGAGCGCCACGGCGTCGGAACGGCCGTCTGCTCGCCTGAGTTCGTCGCTCTCACCCCTCATCGGCAGAGAGACGCTGCATGGCTCTTCGGTTGCGTCGCATTCGATCGGTCGTTCTACGATCAACTGCTCGGCGCGATCTCGGGCACAACAGGAAGCCGTCAGCGCGTGAGACCGTCTGACGTCCTCGCCGCATCGGTGCCGTTCGTCGAACCAGGCGCGCGAGACGATTGGGATTCGCTCGCCAATCGGGTGCTCGCGCAGCGTGTGACCCTGCTGCGGGAATCGCGCGCCCTCACCGCCATCCGCGACGCCCTCCTCCCCAAGCTCGTCTCGGGCCAGATTCGCGTCCCGCTGTCCAACGACCCCGAGGAGCAGGTGGGGGCGGCGATCGAGGCGCTGGCATGAAAGGCAAGGTGTCTGAGGACGCGTACGCGGAGAAGCCGGCACTCGAGTGGCTGCAAGAGACCGGGTGGGGATACCAGCACGGCAGTGAGCTGATCGCGGCGCCTGACGCTCCCGAACGGCAGCTCGACAGCGACGTGGTGCTGCGGGCGACGCTCGAACGAGCGGTCGCGCGGCTCAACCCTGAGCTTCCGGCTGAAGCGGCGCGACGGGTGATCGATCTCACGATGACGTCGGAGCACCCGGCGCTGATCGTCGATCACAAGCGATTCCACGACATGCTGCTGTCCGGCGTTCACGTGACGTGGATCGACGAGCAGGACGGTGAGCGGTCGACGAGAGCCAAGCTCGTCGACTGGGAGACCCCATCGAACAACGAGTTCACAGCGGTCAATCAGCTGACGATCGTGCAGGGCGGCCACAACCGGCGGCCGGACGTCCTGCTCTACGTCAACGGGCTGCCACTCGGGCAGCTCGAGCTGAAGAACCCGGCGCTGAACGAGGACGGGCCGACGAAGGCCGTCAACCAGGTCCACCACTACAGCAAGACCATCCCCGGGCTCTACCGCTACGTTGAGGTGATCGGCGTCTCGGACCTCCTCCATGCGCGAGTGGGCACGGTCACTACGCCGGCCGAGCACTTCGCGGAGTGGAAGTCGATGGACCCCGAGGAGTCCAGACAGCGCTCACAGCTCGAAATCCTCATCCGCGGCGTCTTCTCACCGGCCGGCCTGCTCGATCTCATCCGGAACTTCGTGCTCTTCGAAAGCTCGGGCGTGAAGACCTGGAAGGTGATGGCGAAGTACCACCAAGTCGATGCCGTCAACCGGGCGGTGGCGGCGACTGCCGAGGCAATGGCAGACAAAAGCCGCCGCGCTGGCGTCGTCTGGCACACCCAGGGTGCCGGCAAGAGCTACTCGATGGTCTTCTACGTGACGAAGCTGCGCCGCGACCGGCGCTTCGCCAACCCGACGATTGTCTGCGTCACCGACACGAACGACCTCGACAACCAGCTCTCCGAGACGTTCAGCCGCCAGGAGCATCTGCGAAGCGCCGTGGACCAGGCGGAGAGCATCAACGGTAAGCGAGACCCGAACAGCCTCTACAAGCTGCTCGACGTCCCGGCCAACGGCATCGTGTTCACGACGATCCAGAAGTTCGGTCGCCGAGAGAGAGAAGAAGGGCCGATGCCGGTCATCTCCTCGCGCGAGAACGTGATCGTCGTCGCCGACGAGGCGCATCGCAGCCAGTACAGAACGCTCGCCCAGAACATCACGCGAGCGCTGCCGAACGCGACGCGCATCGGCTTCACCGGGACGCCGATCGAGCGCGCCGACCGCTCCACGGTGAACGTCTTCGGGGACTACATCTCCGTGTACCGGATGGCGCAGGCGCAGGAGGACGGCGCGACCGTCCCCATCTACTACGAATCGCGCCAGGTGCCGGTCGCCGCCAACCGCGAGGAGATGGAGCGTGTTCAGGCGATCCTCGATCAGGAGACCGACGAGGCGCAGACCGAGGCGACGAGCGAGTTCGCCCGTATGGACGCGATCATCGGCGCGCCGGATCGCATCGATCGTGTCGTCGACGATCTCGTCGCGCACTTCGAGGACCGGTGCCGCACACTCCCCGGGAAGGCGATGCTCGTGGCATACAGCCGCCGCACCGCCTGCGAGTACGCGCTGCGGCTGCGCGAGCGGCTCGGCGACGAGGCCGTCGACGCTGTGATGAACGCGTCTGCGACCGACGAGAGCCCGATCAGCGACTTCCGCAAGTCCAAGCAGCAACTGAAGGCGCTGGAGAAGCGGTTCAAGGACCCGGAGTCGCCGCTTCGCGTGATCGTCGTCAAGAACATGTGGCTGACCGGCTTCGACGCCCCGGTGCTCCACACGCTGTACATCGACAAGCCGATGCGCGACCACGGGCTCCTCCAGGCGATCGCCCGCGTCAACCGCGTCTTCGAAGCAAAGCCCGGCGGACTGGTCGTCGACTACATCGGCATCGGCGACGACCTGCGAGCGGGGCTGAAGGCCTACGCCCAGGGTGACGTCGACGACGTCGTCATCCCGCTGGACGTCGCACGCCGCCACCTCGTGGAGAAGCACGAGGTCATGTGCGACCTCCTCCATGGCATCGCGTTCCGCGCGGCGGAGGACGCAAGCCATGCCGAATGCGCGACCACCCTTGCGCTCACGACGCAGGAATCCGTCGCGCGCTTCGTCTTGGACGACGACGGCAGCAGACGGTTCCTCGACGAGCAAGCCCAGTACGCCAAGTGGTTCGCGCTCGTCTCCCCGAACGAGCCGTCGACCGAACAGCGGTACGACCACGACTTCTTCGCGACGGTCGCCAAGTACCTGCGTCTCGCACGGACGGACGGTTCCGACGGTGGCAGCGGCGCGTCGCCCGAGGCGCGTCGAGCGGTGGAGCAGTTCTTCTCAGACGGTCTCTCTGGCGGCGAGATCATCGACTTCTTCGCCATGGCCGGCGAGGAGCGTCCCGAGATCTCGGTCCTTTCGGACGAGTTCCTCGACGACCTCGGAGCGAAGGTGAGACGGCCGGAGCTGCAGATCGCCCTGCTCAAGAAGCTCCTCGCCGGACAGATCAGAGCTCGGCTCTCGACGAACCGCACGCAGCACAAGCGCTTCAGCGACGAGCTGGGCGCCCTGCTGTCCCGCTACAACGAGCAGCAGCTCACCTCAGCCGAGGTGATCAAGGGAATGGTCGACCTCGCGAAGAGCATCCGCAGCCAGACGCTTCGGAACGACGCGCTGGGTCTGTCCCGGGAGGAGACCGCCTTCTACGACGCGATCGTGAGCGCCGGCGACGACTGGGTCGACGACCCGCGGCTCAAGGACCTCGCGAGATCGATCGTCGAGCAGGTGCGACGGGAGCTCGCCGTCGATTGGACCGAGCGAGCGAATCTCGAGGCGAAGGTGCGGGCGAGCATCAAGCGTCTCCTGCGCAGACACAGATTCGCAGTGCCCGAGCGCAACGGCGGCATCGACGGGATCGCGGAACGCGTGTTCCAGCAGGCCAAGGTGCTCTACCGCCGCTATCCCGAGATCGACGGCGAGCTGGCAGACGGCATGCTCTGACCGCGGCGGCGGCGCCGGTTGCGGCCGGTCCCCGCGACACCGTCACGCCGCGACCGTGCCGCCGCCGTCAGAACGCGACACCGTCGCGGCAAACGGTGCAGCCAGCCGACCAGCTGAGCGGGCCGCGGCAGCAGGCGCATTGCATCGGGATGTGACGACGCCACCTGCGCGGTTGCTCGTTTCGAGCTTGCGCGTAGCCGTCGAGCGCCGGGCCGGCGGCGCGCCGCGGACGGCGCAGCGTGAGCACTGAACGCGTCGTCAGCGCTCGCCTCTCGACGATCACGACACATCTGTAGAGGCTCGGCAGCATCGAGCGCCGAACCGCGAGCGCCAAGCCGTCGTCGACCAGGAGGCCGGCGTGACCGCGATCGATCAACTCCGCCAGCCGCTGCGGCTCCGGCTGCCACATCACCGTCGCACGCACGATCTCGAGCCGGCGGCGATCGGCGCGCGGCGCCCCGGTGCGCGTGCCGAGCATCACCACCGCTCCGACGCGCTGCTCGACCTGCTCCTCGAACGCGGCCCATGCGCGCCGCCACACGATCCCGCCGCGCTCATCGCTGACGAACAGCATCCGTGGCGTGCGCAGGAGCCCTGCCCGCTCGCCCTCGCCCGCGACCGTCACCAGCGGCAGTCCGAGCTCCCCGATCGAGCGGTGACGCCTCAGTTCCCCCAGCGTGCGGCGCTCCGCGCGCCAGCCGAACAATCGCAACGCTCGGTTCTCGTCACGCGCCAGCAGTGTCTTGACCTCGTAGGCGCCGAAGTCGCGCTCGCCTGAGAAGGCGCTGCGCCGAGCGACCGCGATCTCTCCGGCGAACCCGAGCTCCGCGCTCGTCGCATCGGCCCGCACCTCCAGGACGCCGCCGACCGCTGCGAGCAAGCCGCCGGCGAGCCGCGCCGCCTCTGGCGCGCCGAGGTCCGCGAGGATCTCCGCTGCCCGCACGGCACGCGATCGCCGCGCACGCTCGTCGCGTCGGTCACCGTCGAGGATGTCGAGCACGATCGCCGTGTCGCGCCGTACCCGGCGTACCTCGAGTGGCGAGAGAGGTCGGGGCATCTCGCCCGAGCAGTCGGTTCGCCGGTGCCGCACCTGACACGGCGTTCGCATCAGCGAGCGGCACGCCGCCTCCGCGATCCCGCCTCGCGAGAATCCCCGCATGTCCAGAACCGACCTCGATCGACCGCTGGCCCCAGCGCAGGACCGCACCGTCATCCGATCCGGCACGCCGGAGTCGCGAGCGGCGTCGGCGGAGATCAGACGCGCGTGGGAGATCCTCGGCCGCCTCAACGCGCTGCGGCCCGGCGACTTCGACGCCATGCGGACGCTCCTCGGCGAGCTGACGGGCGCGGAGGTCGACCCGTCGGTTCGGGTGCTGCCGCCGTTCCACACCGATGGCGGCCGCAACCTCCGGTTCGGGCGCAACGTGTTCGTCAACCACGGCTGCACCGCGATGGACCTCGGCGGGATCGACATCGGCGACGACGTGATGATCGGTCCGAACGTCCAGCTGATCAGCTCCGGCCACCCGCTCGACCCGACCGTCCGGCGCTCGCAGATCACGATTGCGCCGATCCGCGTCGGTCGCGGGGCGTGGATCGCCGCCGGCGCGACGGTCCTGCAGGGGGTCACCATCGGCGAGGACGCCGTCGTGGCCGCGGGCGCCGTCGTCACGAAGAGCGTTCCGCCGCGGACGCTCGTCGCCGGCGTCCCGGCTCGGGCGATCCGCGCACTCTGAGCCTGCGAGACGACCCGACGGCGCGACGTGGCCCGGCCCGCGCAAGCGGGGCGTCGGCGAGACCGCCCGATGCGCGAGCGCGCCGGCACGTCCGCGACAGTCCGAACCGCCGCCGCGAACAGCTCTAGCGCCGCGGCGAGCGGAGCGGGCGCTCGGACGCCGCAGCGCTCCTCAGCGGTCGACCCCGCCAAGGATCGGGTCGAGCATCGCGAGCGTCGTGACGAGGTCGGCGATGTAGGAGTCGCGCGCGGCGGCGGGCAGCGCCTGGAGGTTGGAGAACGAGGGGTCGCGCATGTGCACGCGCGCCGGCTTGGAGGAGCCGTCGGAGCGCACGAAACAGCCGAGCTCGCCGCGCGGCGACTCGATCGGGAAGTAGACCTCGCCCGGCGGCACGCGGAAGCCCTCGGTCACCAGCTTGAAGTGGTGGATGAGCGCCTCCATCGACGTCGCCAGCTCATGGCGCGGCGGCAGCGCGACCTTGCGGTCCTCGGTGATGAACGGGCCCTCGGGCAGCCCGTCGAGCGCCTGGTCGACGATCTCGCACGACTCGAGCATCTCGGCGTGGCGAACCCGGTAGCGATCGTAGTTGTCGCCCGTGGTCCCGACCGGGATCTTGAATCTGAAGTCCTCGTAGGAGCAGTAGGGGTCGGCCTTGCGCAGATCCCACGGGTTGCCGGTCGCGCGCGGCAGCGGCCCCGTGACGCCGAGGCCGAGCAGCGTCTGCTCGTCGACGACGCCCGTGTGGCGCATCCGCTGCAGGAAGATCTCGTTGTCGTCCAGCAGCGCCGCGTACTGCTCGGAGCGGTGGCGCATCGTCCTGGTGAACCGCTTCACGCGCTCGACCCAGCCGACCGGGATGTCCTCGATCACGCCGCCGACCTGGAAATAGCGGGTGTGGATGCGCTGGCCCGAGGACATCTCGAACAGGTCGAGCACCTGCTCGCGCTCGCGCAGCGCGTACCACCACATGCCGATCGCGCCGAGGTCGACGCAGCTGGTGGCGAGCCACAGCAGATGCGACGCGATGCGGTTCAGCTCCATGTGGATCACACGCAGGTACTGGGCGCGCTTGGGCACCTCGACCTCCAGCAGCTTCTCGACGGCGCCGCAATAGGCGTACGAGTTGAAGTAGTAGGCGAGGTAGTCCATCCGCTCCACGATCGGGATGACCTTCCAATAGGACTTCTGCTCGGCCGTCTTCTCGATGCCGGTGTGGACGTAGCCGATGATCGTCTTGAGGTCACGGACGATCTCGCCCTCGAGCGTCAGGATCAACCGCAGCACACCGTGCGTCGACGGGTGGTGCGGGCCCATGTTGACCGTCATCAGCTGCTGCTCGAGCCCCATCTCGCCGGTCGCCTCGGCGGAATAGGAGACCGACTCCTCTTGCTTGCGGTAGTCGCTGAGTCCGCTCACGGGCCCTCCATCCAATTTAATGTCGCGACGACAGTATCAACCCGTTGCGAATGCTGTCGGCTCGACAGCATTCGCCCCTCGCCGGCCGCGCTCGGCGGACACCGGCGCTCCAGCCGTCTAGGATCGGCGCGTGCCCGCCGCCCCGCAGCTCGACAACGCCGCCGTCCTCTACGACGTGCTGCTCGAATTCGTCCGACAGTGGTCGGCGGACACGGCCTTCGAGGCGGTCGCCGACCACGCCGGGCTCGACCTCGACGCCGCCCAGTTCCTCGCCGTCGTCGAGATCGACCACGCCGACGGACTGCTCGCCGGCGACCTCGCCGCGCCGCTGCACATGAGCGCCTCGAACGTCAGCAAGGTGCTTGCCAGACTCGAGCGCAACGGCCTGATCGAGCGCACGACCAGCAGCACCGACCGCCGCGCGGTCCGCGTCACGTTGACCGCCAAGGGCCGCCGCGTCGCGCACGCGCTGCGCGCGTCCGGGATCGAGCTCGTCGGCCTGCTCATCGCCCGCTGGCCAAGACGGGACGCCGACCGGCTCGTCGCGCTGCTCCAGCGCCTGATGCGCGACGCCCGCGCGGCGCAGCAGGCGGCCGCGAGGATCCCTGCGCGCTGATCGCCGGCGCGACGTTGCGGCCCCTCACCCTCAAACGACCGACCGCGCCGTCGCACACCTGAAAGGTGCGACGTTCACGCCATCAATCGATGCGGCGACGCATCGGAATTCAATTACGACGTTCGAGGGATGGCGTGTGATGCATTAGCTGTAAGTGCTGAGCAGGTTGTTCAGCTCGCGGAGGCGGGCTGCCGGGGGCTTGTGGCTGAGGGCGCCGTGTGGGCGGCGATGGTTGTAGGT
>NZ_JACHNU010000009.1:0-89252 GCF_014199525.1 Conexibacter arvalis
CTTGTCCTGGCCCGCTGGCCCCGCCGCCGACCACGAGAACCTCACAAATAGAAAGCCCCGCCCGAGGCCGCCGCGCACTTTGCGCGACAGCCTCGCTTGCGGGCCTTTCGTCGTTCCGGGAGGCCGCCGGGGCGGGCGACGGCGGCGCTCAGCCGCTGGCCTGGATCTGCTCGCTGAGCGCGGCGAGCTGCCTGCGCACGTCGCCCTCGGCCCGCTTCAGCTCGGTGATCCCGCCGGTCCCCTCGGCGCGCGCGACGGCGACGGCGCGGGCGAGCCGTCCCAGCTCGAGCACGAGCCGCGCGTGTTCGAGGCTCGGCGAGGTCGCGCCGCTGTCGTTCGCCTCCTTCACCAGCTCGAAGACGAACTGCTCGACGTCGCCGTCGGGGACGTCGTCCATCGGCGCCTCCAGCCGCCCGGGGGCGCGCAGGTGCTCGGCGCAGCGGCGGGCTATCGCGCTGGTGAGGTGCTGCTCGGGGTCGATCCATGCGAGCGCCTGCGCCCCCTCGCGCGGCAGCGCGACGCAGAGCGCGAGAAAGTCCCGCTCGGCCCGCGCGCTGGCGGCCGGCGCGCTCGCGACCGAGGTCGCCGTCGGCGCCGGCGCGCCGCGCTCGGGTCCCGGGTCGGCATCGGCGAGCGAGGCCCAGTAGGCGCTCTCGTCGTCGGCGCCCGGGCCCTCCCACGACGGCTCGTGCCGGCCGGACTCGCCGGACCAGCGGTCGTCCCAGCCGCCGTCGCCCGCGGCTGGCGCCGAGGCCGTACGCGCGGGGGCCGCGGCGGCCGGCGCGGCCTGCTGCTCCAGCAGGGTCGCGGCGAGCTGGTCGGAGAGGCCGAGGCGCGCGGCGATGCGGGCGATCAGCTCCTCGCGCAGCACGCTCGGCGGCACCGGCGCGATCACCGGGCGCAGCTCGGCGAGCGCGCGGTCCTTGCCCTCGGCGTCACCGAGGTCGGCGCTGGCGAGCACCTTGTCGACGTGGAAGGAGACGAACGGGACCGACCTGCCGACCCGCTCTCGGACCGCCTCCGCCCCGTCGCGCTGGATCAGGTCGGCCGGGTCCATCCCCTGCGGCAGCGAGACGACGCGCAGCTCCAGTCTGCGCCCGGCCGCGATCCGCGACGCGCGCACCATCGCCTCCTGGCCGGCGCCGTCGGCGTCGAGCGCGAGCACGAGCGTTCTGGCGGTCCGCTCCAGCTCGCGCGCCTGCTCGTCGGTCAGCGAGGTGCCCATCACGCCGACGGCGTTCTCGATGCCGGCCTGGTGGAGCGCGAGGACGTCGGTGTAGCCCTCCGCCAGGACGATCGACCCGGCGCGCGAGGCGGGGCGCCGCGCGATGTCGATGCCGAACAGCTGGCTGCCCTTGTGGAAGACCTCGCCCTCGCTCGTGTTGAGGTACTTCGGCGGCTGGTTGTCGCGCATCGCGCGGGCGCCGAAGCCGACGACGCGGCCGCGCGAGTCGGCGAGCGGGAACATGATCCGCTCGCGGAAGCGGTCGTAGAGCGATCCGCGGCGCTGCCTCGAGCGCTGCGCCAGCCCGGTCGCCAGCAGCTCGTCCTCGCTGAAGCCGGCCTGGCGCGAGCCGAGCAGCATCTTGTCCCACGCGCTCGGCGCGTAGCCGACGCGGAACGTTCTCAGCGTGCTCTCGTTCAGCCCGCGCGCGGCGAGGTAGTCGCGCGCCCGCGCCGCCTCGTTCGACTCCCACAGGTAGCGGGCGTAGTAGGCGGCGGCGCGGTCGAGCAGCGAGTGGAGCCGCTCGCGGCGCTCCCGGCGCGCTCGCGCCTGCGGATCCTCGTCCTCCAGCTCGAGCGCGACGCCGAACCGCTGCGCGAGCGACTCCAGCGCGCCTCTGAAGTCGAGCCCCTCGGTCTGCATCACGAAGTCGAACGGGTCTCCCGACTCCTGGCAGCCGAAGCAGTGGTAGTGCTTCTCCTCCGGGCGGACGTGGAAGGAGCCGGTGCGCTCGTCGTGGAACGGGCAGCGGCCGAAGTACGAGTTGTGCCCGGCCCGGCGCAGCTCGGTGCGCGTCGAGACGAGCGCGATCATGTCGACGGCGTCGCGGACGCGGTCCTTGGAGTCGGCGGTGTAGCGGCTCACGGGTCGAAGGCGTTCGGGACCGCGAGCGACTGGAACTGGCGGATGCAGTAGCGGTCGGTCATCCCCGCGAGGTAGTCGGTGACGCGCGCGGCGAGGTCGTCGTCGTGCTCGGGCAGCAGCGACGGCAGCTGCTCGGGATGGGCCGTGTAGTGGTCGAAGAGGGAGCGCAGCACGAGCTCTATCTTCCCGTGTTCGGCGCGCGCGGCCGGTCCGAGGTAGACGCGCTCGAACATGAAGCTGCGCAGCGCCGCCATCGCCGCCCCGGCCTCCTCGCCCTGCGCGATGTCGCCGGCGCGGGCCGACTGCTCGACGACGTCGTGGACGAGCGCGTCGATCCGCTTCGGCCCGGTCGCGCCGAGCACGGCGATCGGCTCGCGCGGGAGGTCGGCCTCGGCGAGCACGCCGGCGCGGACGGCGTCGTCGATGTCGTGGTTGATGTAGGCGACCCGGTCGAGCAGGCGGACGATCCTCCCCTCGGGGGTCGCGGGCATCGGCGCGCGTCCGGAGTGGCCGGCGATCCCGTCGCGGACCTGCTCGGTGAGGTTGAGGCCGGCGCCGTCGCGCTCCAGCCGCTCGACGATCCGCAGCGAGTGCTCGTGGTGGCGGAAGCGCCTCCCGAAGCGCTGCTTGACGCAGCGGTCGATCACGTCCTCGCCGATGTGGCCGAACGGCGGGTGGCCGAGGTCGTGGCCGAGCCCGATCGCCTCGGTCAGGTCCTCGTTGAGCCCGAGCGCGCGGGCGACGGTCCGCGAGACCTGGGTCACCTCCAGCGTGTGCGTGAGCCGGGTGCGGTAGTGGTCGCCCTCCGGCGCCACGAACACCTGCGTCTTGTGCTTCAGCCGCCGGAACGCCTTGCTGTGGACGATCCGGTCGCGGTCGCGCTGGAACGGCGTCCTCAGCCCGCACGTCTCCTCCTGCCGCTCGCGCAGCGCCGGGTACGAGCGGGTCGCCTGCGGCGCCAGCGTCGCCTCCTCGATCTCGCGGACGCGCGCCTCGAACGCGTCCGCGACGGGGCCGGTCGGGTGAGTGCGCGTGAGCGACGACATCGCACCACTGATTCTGGCACTGCGCGAGGCGTCGAGCCGACGCGTTCGGCTGCGCGGTACACGCCTGTTTGCAGTTGCGCGCCGATACGCCACTTTCCCTTACAGTGCCCGCCACCCAAACCAGGAGGGAACATCGATGAAGCGATTCGTGCGCATCGGGGTCATCGCGGGACTCGTGCTCGCCGTCGCGCTCGCCGGCTCCGCGACCGCCGCGAAGCTGATCACCGGCAAGGACATCAAGGACGGGTCGATCGGCCTCGCCGACCTCAGCAAGTCGGCGAAGAAGGGGCTCAGAGGCAAGGCCGGCAAGCGGGGCCCTGCGGGGCAGGCCGGGCCCGCCGGCGCGCCCGGACCGGCCGGGCCGGCGGGGCCGGCCGGACCTGCCGGACCGCCCGGGGCGCAGTCGATCGCGACGGTCGTGAGAGCAGTGACGGTCACGGCGCCGCCGGATGACGCCGCCCGGGGCGAGGCCAGGTGCCCCGCCGGAATGGTCGCGGTCGGCGGCAGTGTCAACCACTGGGCGATGTATCCGGGCGTCGACGAGCCGAGCGCGGACGGGACCGGCTGGGTTGGCGTCGTCTACAACCCGGCTTCGACGGCGGAGACGTTCGACGTGACGGTCATCTGCGCGACCGGTACCGCGACCGTGCCGGCGGCGGCTGCGGCCGGCCTGGCGAGCCCGCGTGCGGCGAAGGCGGCGCTGCGCGAGCGCTTCGCGGGCCGCTGAGGGTCCGATGTGAGCGGAGCGGCGGCGGATGGGGCATTCGCCGCCGCTCGCGTGTCGTCTGGCGGCCTTACGCTCGCGCCGCCACCCGCTCGGCCGCCGCCGCGCGCGCCGCGGCGACGCGGGCGATCGGGACGCGGAACGGGGAGCAGGAGACGTAGTCGATGCCCGAGTGGTGGAAGAAGTCGATCGAGTCGGGGTCGCCGCCGTGCTCGCCGCAGACGCCGAGCTTCAGCGCGTGCTTCGTCTTGCGGCCCAGCCAGGCGGCCATCCGGACCATCTGGCCGACGCCGGGGGTGTCGAGCGTCTCGAACGGGGAGCGGTCGATGATCTTGCGCTCCAGGTAGACGCCCATGAACTTCGACTCGACGTCGTCGCGCGAGAAGCCGAGCGCGGTCTGGGTCAGGTCGTTGGTGCCGAAGGAGAAGAAGTCGGCGTGCTCGGCGATGCTGTCGGCGAGGAAGCAGGCGCGCGGCAGCTCGATCATCGTGCCGACGAGGAAGTCCTCGCCGACCTCGAGGCCGCGCTCGTGCGCCGCGTCGCAGACCAGCCGGCGCAGCGTCTCCAGCTCGATCTCGTAGTCGACCAGCGGGATCATCACCTCCAGCAGCGGCGCTCTGCCGGTCCGCTCGCGCACCGCCGCGGCGGCCGCGAAGATCGCAACCGCCTGCATCTCGTAGATCTCCGGGTAGAGGATCCCCAGCCGGCAGCCGCGCGTGCCGAGCATCGGGTTGACCTCCTCCAGCGCCTTCACGCGCACGAGCGTCCGCTCCAGCTCGGCGACCTTGCCGCCGCCCGCGCCGCCGAGCGCCGCGCCCTCGTCGCGCAGGCGCTCCAGCTCGTGCTCGATCTCGTGGCGCTGCGGCAGGAACTCGTGCAGTGGCGGGTCGAGCAGGCGGATGCAGACCGGCGCGCCGGCCATCGCGTCGAAGAGGCCCTCGAAGTCGGCCTGCTGCAGCGGCAGCAGCTCGGCCAGCGCGGCCCGGCGCCGCTCCTCGTCCTCGGCCATGATCATCGCCTGCATCTTCGGCTGGCGGTCGGCGGCCATGAACATGTGCTCGGTGCGGCAGAGGCCGATCCCCTCGGCGCCGAATCTGCGCGCCCGCTGGGCGTCCTGGGGCGTGTCGGCGTTGGCGCGCACGCCGAGCGTGCGCAGCTCGTCGCTCCACTCCAGCACCTGCTCGAACTGCGGGCTCCACTCGGCGGCGACGAGCGGGACGTCGTCGGTGGTGATCAGGCCGGTCGAGCCGTTGATCGCGATCTGCTCGCCGGCGCGGACCACGACGCCGCCCGGCGCCCGTATCTCGCCGCCGTCGACGTCGATCTCCAGCGAGGAGGCGCCGCAGACGCACGGCCGCCCCATCCCGCGCGCGACCAGCGCCGCGTGCGAGGCCTTGCCGCCCTCGCTCGTCAAGATCCCTCTGGCGGCGTGGAAGCCGGCGACGTCGTCGGCCTCGGTGAACGGCCGCACGAGGATCACCGCTCTCCCCTCCTCCGCGGCGGCGACGGCGTCGTCGGCGGTGAAGACGACCGCGCCCTTCGCCGCGCCCGGCGAGGCGGCGACGCCGCGCGCTATCGCACGGACCTCGGCGTTCGGGTCGAAGGTCGGATGCAGGAGCGCGTCGAGCTTGGCGACGTCGACCGTCAGCAGCGCCTGCTCCTTGCTGAGCAGCCCCTCCTCGACCGCGTCGACGGCGAAGCGCACGGCGGCCTGCGCCGGCCGCTTCGCGTTGCGCGTCTGGAGCATGTAGAGATGCCCCTCCTCGATCGTGAACTCGACGTCCTGCATGTCGCCGTAGTGCGACTCGAGCGTTCTGAGGATCTCCATCAGCTCGGCATGGGCGTCGGGCATGATCTCGGCCAGCTCGGCGATCTCGCGCGTGTTGCGGACGCCCGAGACGACGTCCTCGCCCTGGGCGTTCTGGAGGAAGTCGCCGGAGGGCTCGGGCGCGCCGGTCACCTCGTCGCGGCTGAAGGCGACGCCCGAGCCGGACGTGTCGCCCTTGTTGCCGAAGACCATCTGCTGGACGTTGACCGCCGTCCCCCAGTCGTCGGGGATGCGGTTGATGCGGCGGTAGTGGATCGCGCGCTCGCCCATCCACGAGTCGAAGACGGCGCGGATCGCCTGGCGCAGCTGCTCGCCCGGGTCCTGCGGGAAGCGCTCGCCGGTCTGCTCCTCGAACAGCGCCTTGAAGCGCCCGGTCAGCTCGCGCAGCGCGTCGACGTCGAGCTCGGTGTCGAGCTTCACGCCGCGCTCGCCCTTCAGCTCCCTGATCGTCGCCTCCAGCCGCTCGCCCGGGACGCCGCGGACGACGTTGCCGAACATCTGCACGAAGCGGCGGTAGGAGTCCCACGCGAAGCGCGGGTTGCCGGTCTTCGCCGCGAGCCCCTCGACCGAGACGTCGTTGAGGCCGAGGTTGAGGACGGTGTCCATCATCCCCGGCATCGACTCGCGCGCGCCGGAGCGGACCGAGACCAGCAGCGGGTCCTCGCCGTCGCCGAGCCGCTTGCCGACGAGCGCCTCGAGCCGCTCCAGCGCCGCGGCGACCTGGCCGGCGAGCCCGTCCGGCTCGCTGCGGTCGGCGCGCATGTACTCGACGCACGCCTCGGTCGTGATCGTGAAGCCGGCGGGCACCCGCTCGGCGCCGAGCAGGCGCGTCATCTCCGCGACGTTGGCGCCCTTGCCCCCGAGCAGGTCGCGCATCTCGCGCGACCCCTCCGAGAAGTCGTAGACGTAGGTGTCGCGCCGGGTTTCAGTGGCGGTCTGGGTCTCGGTCATCCGGGCACTCTAATGGTCGGACCACTTTGATGGCGCCGGACGCGCGCCAGCGGGCGCAGATGGACGTGCGCGTGGTGCTCGGCGGTCTCGGCGATCGCGCGCTCGGCCTGGCGCAGCGCGCGATCGCCGGCGTCCGGCGCCTCGGCCAGCGGGCGGCCGAGCGCGGCGACGAGGAAGCCGTGCGCCTCCTCGCTCAGCGGGAAGGCCGACGCCTCGCAGGCGGTGCAGACGACGCCGCCGGCGGCGCCGGAGAAGCCGCTCAGGTGGTCGCTCTCGCCGCAGGAGGCGCACGACGCCAGCTGCGGCGTGAAGCCGCCGGCGACGAGCAGCTTGAGGCGGAAGGCGAGCTGGGCCGCCGGGCGCGCGTGGACGGGGTCGCCGTCGAGCAGGCGCAGCTCGTTGGCGAGCAGGTGGAAGACCGCGGGGCTCGGGTCGTCGGTCTCGAACAGGCGCGCGACGGCATCGCAGGCGCGGGCGGCGGCGTCGAGCGTGTCGGCCCGCTCGCGCAGCCTGCCGTGCGCGGCCAGCGTGTCGGCGCTCGTGACGGTGTGGAGGTCGCCGCGGCTGAGGTGGAGGTTGACGCTGAGGTGGAAGAACGGCTCCAGCCGCGCGCCGAAGCGGCTGCGCGTTCTGCGGGCGCCCTTCGCGATCGCGCCGACGCGCCCGTGCTCGGGCGTGTACAGGTGGAGGATCCGGTCGGCCTCGCCGTAGCGGATCGAGCGCAGCACGATCGCCTCGGTGCGCAGCGAGCGGCGGCTCATCGGCCGGCCCTCCCTGCCCCGCGCGCCGGCGGCCGCGCGGCACCCGAGACGCGATCGTCTCGGAGATCGTCGGACATTTCGACCGAGGTCGCTATATTCAATGAAGTAATGGCCAAGATCACGCTCTACACGACAGATTTCTGCCCCTACTGCGTCCGCGCGAAGCAGCTGCTGGAGAAGCGGGAGCTGGCGTTCGAGGAGGTCAATCTCGCACGCGACCCCGACGGACGCGCGAAGCTCGTCGAGCTGACCGGGATGATGACCTTCCCCCAGATCGTCATCGGCGAGCAGCCGATCGGCGGCTTCGACCAGCTCGCCGCCGCCGACCGCAGCGGCAAGCTCGTCGAGCTGCTCGCGGCGTAGCCGCGGCCTCCCGCCCGCGCCCCTCTCCTAGATCCGCTTCGCCTCCAGCAGACGCCGCAGGAAGCGGCGGGTCTCGGGGTGCTCGGGCTCGGTGAAGATCCGCTCAGGATCGCCGCGCTCGACGATCAGCCCCTCGTGCAGGAAGCAGACCTCGTCGGCGACCTCGCGCGCGAACCCCATCTCGTGGGTGGTGATCAGCATCGTGATCCCCTCCGCCTTCAGCTCCCGGACCGCCTCCAGGACCTCCCCGACCAGCTCGGGGTCGAGCGCGCTGGTGACCTCGTCGAGCAGCAGCGCCCGCGGGCTCGGCGCCAGCGCGCGCACGATCGCGACGCGCTGCTGCTGGCCGCCCGACAGCCGGTCGGGATAGGCCTCCTCGCGGCCGGCGAGGCCGAAGCGCGCGAGCAGCTCGCGCGCCCGCGTCTCCGCCTCCGCCTTCGGCACGCCGTGGGCGCGCCGCGGCGCGAGCGTGACGTTGTCGAGCACGGTCAGGTGCGGGAAGAGGTTGAACGCCTGGAAGACCATCCCGAGCCGCTTGCGGACGCCGTGCGGCTGGACCGCGGGGTCGGTGATCACCTCGCCGTCGACGAGCACGTCGCCGTCGTCGATCTCGTCGAGCAGATCGATGCACCGCAGCAGCGTCGACTTGCCCGAGCCCGACGCGCCGATCAGCGCGACCGCCTCGTGCTCGCGCACCTCAAGGTCGATCCCGCGCAGGACCGGCAGCTCGCCGTAGGCCTTCGTGACGCCGCGGACCTCGATCACCGGTCTGCTCACGCCGTCACCGCCTCGGCCGACTGCGCCTTGCGTCTGCGCGCCTGCATCCGGTCGACGAACCGCGCGAGCGGGACGGTGACGCAGATGTAGAGCATCGCCGCGGCGATCAGCGGCGTGTAGTTGAAGTTCGACGAGGCCTCGATCTGGGCGACGCGGAACGCCTCCAGCGGGCCGAGCACCGAGATCAGCGCGACATCCTTCTGCAGCGAGATGAAGTCGTTCAGCAACGGCGGGACGACCCGTCTGACGGCCTGGGGCAGGATCACGAACCGCAGCGACTGGACGCGGTTGAGGCCGACGGCGAGCGCCGCCGCCCGCTGGCTCGGGTGGACCGACTCCAGACCGGCGCGGTAGACCTCCGCGACGTAGGCCGAGTAGGCGAGCGCGAGCGCCGCGCCGCCGAGCACGACCGGGTCGCTCGGGAGCCCGTCGAGCGCCAGCGCCGGGATGCCGAAGCCGATCAGGTAGACGAGCAGGATCGTCGGCACGCCGCGCATCACGTCGGTGTAGACCGACAGCAGCAGCCGCACCGGGAACAGCGCCGGCGAGCGCGTCGTGCGGCCGAGCGCGATCGCGAGGCCGAGCACCAGCACGATCGCCTCGACGATCAGGAACAGCTTGACGTCGAGCCAGAAGCCTCTGAGGACGTCCGGGAAGCTGGTCCGGAACGCCTCCCACGAGAAGAACGTCTCGCGCACGTCCGGCCAGCCGGGGCTGGTCAGGATCAGCAGCGCGAGGCCGCCGATCACGACGACCGAGGAGCCGGCGGCGATGAGGAAGCCGCGCCGCTCGCGCCGCCGTCTGGCGGCGGCGCGGACGGCACGGCGATCGCTGGGGCTCTGGTCGATGGCGGACAACGCCGTCGTCGTGCTGGCGGTCGGGCGGTGCGGCGGTCGGTCGGGCTAGCGCAGCTCGGGCGCGCCGGCGGCCTCGCCCATCCACTGCTGCTCGAGTCTCGCGAGCGTGCCGTTGTCTCTCAGCTCGTCGACCGCGTTGGAGACGCACTCGGTCAGCGACGAGCCTCTCTGCAGCAGCGCGCCCCACGAGTCGCCGCCCGGCGCCTCGAACTGGCCGACGATCGTCGCCTCCGGCACCTGCGCGGCGGTCAGGTAGAAGGCCGACGGCAGGTCGACGACGACGGCGTCGACCTGGCCCTGCTTGAGCGCGCGGACGACGTCGTTGGAGTCGTTGAAGACCTTCGGCTGCTTCGACGGCTCGATGTTCTCGGTGACCGCGTCGAGGCTGGTCGTGCCGATCTGGACGCCGATCTGGACGTCCTTCAGGTCTTCGAGGCTGGCGACTCTGGCGGCGTCGCCCTCTCTCAGCGCGACGACCGCCTGCGGCGCCGTGTAGTACGGCGAGGAGAAGTCGACCGCTCTCTCGCGCTGCGGCGTGATCGAGATCTGGTTGACGTCGAAGTCGAACCGCTTCGGGCCGGGCGCGTAGGAGGAGTTGAACGGCTCGACGACCCATCTGACCTCGTCCTCGGAGAAGCCGAGCTGCTTGGCGATCGCGTAGGCGACGGCGCTCTCGAAGCCTCTGCCGTTGGTCGGGTCGTCGTCCTCGAAGTACGGCGGGTAGGCCGGTCTGTCGGTCGCGACCGTCAGCTGGCCGTCGTTGACGAGTGTGAGGTTGCCCTTCTCGCAGGCCTGCGCGGCCGTGGTCGCGGCGCCTCCGGCCGTGGTCGAGGCGGTCGTGTCCGACTCGTCGTCGGACCCGCAGGCGGCGATCGTCAGCGGCAGCGCGGCCGCCGCGAGCAGCGCGACGGCGTGACGGCGTGTGGGACGCATGAAAGGAGCTTCGCTTCCTCGTGAGGGGTCGGAGAGGTTATCCCGATAGCCGGTCGGGCTTTGCGGGATTACAGGATCGTAACTCAGAACAGCGTCGGATCGCCGCCGGCATGCGCGCGCTCGACGTCGAGGATGCGCAGCTTGGTGGCGACGCCGCCCGGAGCGGAGAAGCCGCCGGTTCTCCCGCCGGCGGCCGTGATCCGGTGGCAGGGGACGACGATCGGCCACGGGTTGGCGCCGAGCGCCTGCCCGACCGCGCGGGCGGCGCCGCGGTCGGCGCCGAGCCGGTCGGCGAGCGCGCCGTAGGTCGTCGTCTCGCCCGGACGGATCTGCCGCGCCGCCGCGTAGACGCGGGCGTGGAACGGCGCGAGCCCGTCGTCGTCGAGCGGGATGTCGGCGAGGTCGTCGTCGGCGCCGGCGAGCAGCGCGACGATGCCGGCGCGGGCGCGGGCGGCGAACGGCGGGAGCGGCGTGCCGGCTGGTCGTCCGGGCGCGGCGCCGTGTTCGACCGCGCCGGGTGTGCGCCGCAGCAGGTGGGTGCGCAGCTGCGCGTCGCTCGGCCCGGGCAGCGCGACCGCCGTCAGCCCGCGCTCGCTCCAGGCGATCCCGCAGCGGCCGATCGCGGTGTCGAAGAGCAGGAATCCGGCCATCGTCGCGACCGTACCACCGCCCCGGGACGACGCGGACGCCTGGAACTCCGGTCGTTTGCACCCCTCAGCGGGGTGCAGACGACCGGAGTTCCGGGGTGAGCGGCGGTCGGCCTAGCGGGTCATGGGGACGATTCTGGCTCCGCGCGGGCGGGGCTGGCAGCGCTCGCAGACGTAGGTGCCGCGGCCGGCGGCGAGGATCTTGCGGATCGGGCCGCCGCACTCGAGGCAGCCCTCGTCGGCGCGGCGGTGGATCAGGAAGCGGTCCTGGAAGGATCCACGCGCGCCGTCGAGGTCGCGGAAGTCGTCGATCGAGGCGCCTCTCGCGTCGATCCCGGCGCGCAGCGAGTCGAGGATCGCGTCGCGCAGCAGGCGCCACTGCTCGGTCGTCACTCTGCCGGCCGGGCGCAGCGGGTGGACCTTCGCGCGGAAGAGCGCCTCGTCGGCGTAGATGTTGCCGACGCCGGCGATCCGTCTCTGGTCGAGCAGGAACGCCTTGATCGGCGCCCGCGACCCTCTCGCCAGCGCTCTGAGGTGCTCGGCGGTGAAGGCGTCGGAGAACGGCTCGACGCCGAGGCGGGCGTCGAGGTAGGCGTCGAGCTCGGGCTCGCCGGCGAGCAGCCAGCCGGTGCCGAAGCGGCGCGGGTCGACGAAGCGCAGGTCGTGGCCGTCGTCGAAGCCGAAGTGGGCGCGCGTGTACGGGGTCCCCTCCGGCGCGTCGTAGAGCAGGTTCCCGGTCATGCGCAGGTGGATGAGCAGGTACAGCTCCTCCTCCGCCTCCCAGATCAGGTACTTGCCGCGACGGCGGAAGGCGACGATCTCGCGTCCGAGCAGCGGGGCGACGACCTCGTTGGGCGCGCGCGGCGCCGTCCAGCGCTCGTCGCGCACGGCGTAGGCGACGAGCGTGCGCCCGACGAGGCGCGGCTCCAGCTGGCGGCGGACCGTCTCGACCTCGGGCAGCTCGGGCATACGGGCGACGAGGGTAGCTGGTCGACCGCGTCTGCCGGCGCGCGGCCGGCGCGGCGGCCCGGCCCCGCGTTCAGTGCCCGACGAGCGACTTGAGCGCGACGAGCAGCAGGCCGACGCAGGTCAGGGCGACGCCGGCGACCAGGCTGCGCCCGACGCCGACCCCGGCGCTGCGGTAGGCGGCGAAGGCGTAGAGGCCGAGCACCCCGACGCCGAACCACTTCGCGGCCGTGAACGCCGTCTCCAGCTCCATCCAGTCGAGCGCGGCGAGCACGAAGAAGACGATCGGCGCGAGCGCCGCGAGCCCGTGGACGGCGATCCCGGCGAGGATCTCGCGGCGGTCTCTCCCCCGCAGCGGCCGGTGGAGCTGGATCATCTCCTGCAGGAACTCGGCGTACGCCTCCGCGACCGCGACGACGAAGACCGCGCCGACGATCGAGACGATCGCCGTCCCGGCGGAGGCGCGCTCGTGGTCGAGCACGAGCACCAGCGCCAGCACGACGATCGAGCCGTAGACGACGTTGCCGGCGTGGCCGGCGATGACGTGGTGGCGCAGCCAGGGCCAGAGCACGGTCTGGAGTATCGCGGCTGCGGTCGAGCGCCGTTGCCGTCAGCGCGAGCGCCGGACCGGCAGATACGGGCGCAGCTCGTCGCTTGCCCAGTACGGAACGCCCGGCAAGCCATCGGCGACGGCTCGCAGAACGCTGGGCAGGTCGCCAGCCGTCTTCCAGACCGTGCGACTGCGTCTCGGATCGTCGTCGCTCCAGACCGAGTCGATGACGGCCGCGAGGCCGCCGTCTGTCGAGCGCTCCGCGAAGACGAGGTTGCTGTCCTCGCGTTCCTCGAGCCGCGCGATCAGACGCGACTCGCCGATCTCGAGCTCTGCCACCGGCGGCTCGGAGCCCGGCGGCGGGATCGCCGATCCGTCGAGATCCCAGAACGACGCCATCGAGCCGTTGGTCTCGATCCAGCGCTCCCGTTCGGGTGCGTTGAGACACATGCCGGAGCATTCGCGGTCGTGGAGGAAGCCGAGCGCGGCGTCGAGCAGCTCGAGATAGCGGGGCTCGCGGCAATCGAGGCCGCAGGTCTCCTCGATCAGCTTGTGGCCGGCATAGAGCGCCCATCCACCCTGAGCGAAGGCGGCGTCGACGATCTCTCCGATGGCGCGCTGCCGGTCGATCCGCATCGCTTCGTAGGTCGGCGCGACTCGATCCGCGTAGATCGAGAAGGTCGAATCGCGCGGCCGGAACAGCTCCCGCCCGTCGTAGGTGATCAGGCTGGCGGTGATCGTGTCCGCGAGACCGTCGAGCACCGCCGCGGGGACGAGCGTGCGCGAGCGACCGGTCAGCCGCCGGAGGAGGCTCACGTCCGCTCCTGAGCGAGGCGGCTCGCCTCCTCAGCTGAGATCCGGCGGATCCGGTACGAGTCACCTCCTCGGGAGCGGAAGACGGCCCAGCGCGAAGCGGGCTGCCCGAGCGCGAGCCAGACGGCGAGGACGACCGGCCAGGCGAACATCTTCGCGAGCGTGGCGCCGAGCCACGGCAGATTGGTGACGTACGCCTCGAAGTCGCTCCCGAAGGCATGGTTCCACCCGAGCCCCGCGCGCGACGCGCACACCGGCCACGCGACCAACCAGCCCGCGACGTACGTCAAGGAGACGACGAGACCGAACTCCATTCCCAGGCCTCAGTAGTTCTTGCCGTGGCGAGGGCAGAGCCATCCGTGACGTCCGCAGGTGTTGCACTGCGTCGTCATGCTGCCCCCGTTGCCCTTGCAGATCTCGCAGCGCTCCATGCGCACGCGCTTGCCGCACTTGCGGCACTGGCGGTCCTGGTAGACGGCCATCTCAACCTCCCCGGTCGACGTGCCTCGAGGTGCGAGGCGAGCGGCAGCCTACTGCTTACCGGTTACGTGATGCTCCACCAGACGGATCAGGCCACGAACGGCCGGCCGGGCAGCGCCGGCGCGTCGCGGGCGGCGAGCCAGCGCAGGACGCTGGCGCCGACGTCGGCGAGCGGGCCGTCGTGGCGGCGGCCGCCGTGGCCGTCGAAGCGCGCCAGCAGCGGCGCGTGCTCGCGCGTGTGGTCGGTGCCGGGATGGGCCGGGTCGACGCCGTGGTCGGCGGTCAGCACGAGCAGGTCGCCGGGGCCCAGCAGCGCCTCCCAGCGCGCGACGGCGGCGTCGATCTCGCGCAGCGCGCCGTGGAAGCCCGCGACGTCCTTGCGGTGCCCGTAGACCTGGTCGGTCTCGATCAGGTTGACGAACAGGAAGCCGTCGCCGACCGTCTCCAGCAGCTCGGTCGTCGCGGCGATCGCCTCGGCGTTGGTCGCGCCGGGATGCAGCTCGTCGAAGCTTCCGGGGCCGAACAGCTGGCCGACCTTGCCGACCGCGCGGGTCGGGACGCCGGCCTCGCGCAGCTCGTCGAGGTGGCTGCGGCTGGTCGGCGGCAGCGCGAAGTCTCTGCGCTCGCGCGTGCGCTCGAAGGCGCCGGGCGGGCCGCCGAAGGGACGGGCGATCACGCGCGCGACGGCGTGCTCGCCGACCATCACGCGGCGGACCTGGGCGCACAGCCGGTGGAGCTCCTCGACCGGCGTCGCGTCGACGTGCGCGGCGATCTGCAGCACGGAGTCCTGGGAGGTGTAGACGATCAGCGCGCCGTCGCGCAGTGCCGCCTCGCCGTGGTCGTCGATCGCGGTGAGGCCGTCGCTGGGGGCGTTGCAGACGACGCGACGGCCGCTGGCGCGCTCGATCGTCGCGACGATCTCGGGCGGGAAGCCGTCGGGGTAGGTCGGCCGCGGCGCTCTCGCGACGACGCCCATCAGCTCCCAGTGGCCGGTCGTCGAGTCCTTGCCGGGGCCGAGCGCGTGGAGCCGGCCGTGGAGGACCGGGCTCGCCGCCGGCGGCACGCCGTCGAGCGGCAGGATCGAGCCGAGCCCGAGCCGCTGCAGGTTGGGCAGGTCGAGCCCGCCCGCCAGCTCGGCGAGATGGGCCAGCGTGTTGGTGCCGGCGTCGCCGTAGTCGGCGGCGTCGGGCAGCGCTCCGGCGCCGACCGCGTCGAGCACGACGACGACGGCGCGCCGCGCGCTCCGTGGCTCGCTCACAGGTCGTCGCGACCGAGCTGCGCCCGCGGGTGCGCGTCGAAGTAGACGTCGCGCAGACGCTCGGCCGAGAGGTGCGTGTAGATCTGCGTCGTCGCGATGTCGGCGTGTCCGAGCATCTCCTGCAACGATCGCAGGTCGCAGCCACCGGCGAGCAGATGGGTCGCGAAGGTGTGGCGGAGCGTGTGGGGGCTCATCTTGTCGCCGAGCCCGGCCGCTCTCGCGTGGCGCTGGACGATCTTGTAGAGGCCCTGGCGCGTCAGCCCGTGGCCGCGCTGGTTGACGAAGACCCTGCGCTCGTCGCGGTCGCCGACGAGCAGCGGCCGGCCGCGCTGGAGGTAGTGGCGCAGCGCCTCGAGCGCCTTGGAGCCGATCGGGACGAGCCGCTCCTTGCTGCCCTTGCCGTTGGCGCGCAGGACGCCGTCCTCGACGTCGAGCTCGTCGAGCGTCATGTCGACCGCCTCGGAGGCGCGCAGCCCGCAGGCGTACATCAGCTCCAGCAGCGCGCGGTCGCGCAGCGCCGCCGGGGTCGTCCCGCGCGGCTGGGCGAGCAGGTGCTGGACCTCGTCGCGCGTGAGGACCTTCGGCAGCCTCTTGCCGCGCGGCGGCCCCTTCAGCTCCGCGGTCGGGTCGACGTGGAGGATCTCCTCGCGGCGCAGGTGGCGGTAGAAGGAGCGCAGGCAGGCGACCTTGCGCTGCACGGTCGTCGCCGCGGCGGGCGCGCGGTCGGGCCCGCCGGCGGTCAGGTCGGCGACGAACGCCGCGAGGTCGCCGTGCTCGACGCGCAGCGCGTCTCTGCCGTGGCGGGCGAGGAAGGCGCCGTACTGCAGCAGGTCGGAGCGATACGCCTCCAGCGTGTTGCGGCTGAGCCCGCGCTCCAGCTCCAGGTAGGCGATGAAGTCGAGCACCAGGTCCTCGAACGATCCGGTGCGCAGGGGGGCGATCGTCGGCGTCGTCTGCATGGTCGCGCCTAGCTTCTCCCCCGTCTCGCGCGGTCCTGCTCGCCGGGCGGCGGCTTGCAGGCGCCGGTGCCGGCCGCGTGGCGGAGCGCGCTACCGCGCGAGGCGCTGCTTCAGCAGCAGCAGGCCGACGAGCGACTTCGCGTCCTCGCACTGGGCGATCGCCTCGTCGATTCTCGCCAGCGGCCACGGGACGACGTCGATCCGCTCGTCCTCCTCGACCTCGGGGCGCGGGACGTCGCTGAGGCCGGTCGCGAGGTAGAGGTGGAGCTTCTCGTCGCTGAAGCCGCAGCTGGTGAAGAAGCTCTTCAGCGGCTCCCAGGTCGTCGCGGCCTTGCCGATCTCCTCGGCCAGCTCGCGCCTCGCGGTCTCCTCGGGCGGCTCGCCGTCGACGTCGAGCTTGCCGGCCGGGACCTCGAGCAGGTCGGGGACGCCGCAGATCTCGCGCGGCTGGCGCACGAGCCAGACGTGCTCGTCGTCGTGGGCGACGATCCCGACCGCGCCCGGGTGGTGCATGTTGTCGCGGTCGACGACGCTGCCGTCGGCGTGGCGGAAGTGCTCGACGCGCACCTCGACGACGTGGCCTCTCCAGATCGTCTCGCTCTTGACCTTGACGAACTCGCTGCTCATGCGGTCTCCACCATCCCTGCCAATGTCGTGCCGGCCGCGAGCGCGGCCGCGAAGAACGGCTCGTCCTCCTCCAGCTCCCGCCCCATCGTCCGCGCCGGCAGGCCGCTGGCGCGGTAGCCGGCGAGATCGGCGCGCGCCTCGTGGACGACGTGGCCGCGCCGGCGCGCGTCGGCGAACGCCGGGTCGGCGGCGCCGAGCGGGACCGGCAGCGTCACCGGTCCCAGCAGCAGCTCGAGCACCGTGCGCGTGTGATGCGAGAGGCCCTGGTGGCGCGGGCGCGGGTCGCCGGAGGACATCCGCGCGACGAGCACCGTCGGGCAGCCGAGCGCCAGCGCCGCGTGGGCAGTGTCGAGCGCGACGATCCCGCCGTGGCCGAGCGCCGAGCCGGAGCCAAGGATCCCCGGGCCCGGGCCGGCGAGCGCGATCTCCCAGCCGCGCTCGGCGAGGCCGTCGTGGAGCGCGCCGGCGGTCGTGATCGCCTCGCCGTCGGCACCGCCGAATGAGGGCCCGGCGGTGACGTGCTCGACCAGCAGCCCGCGCGCTCTCAGCTCCCGCACCGTCGCCGACATCGCGCCGGGCAGCGCGCCGCCGGCCGTCTGCACGTAGCCGACGCGGGTGCCCGGCCGCAGCTGCGCGATCGCCCACGCGACCGGCGCCAGGTGGCCGTGGAGCGGGAAGGCGGCGACCGGGCGGCCGAGCGGGAGCTTCAGCGTCTCGCCCTCGACCGGCAGGACGGCGTGCTGGAGGCTCGTGTAGTTGAGCTTCATCACGTGCGCGCCGGGCAGGCCCTCGCCGTCGAGCCCGCTCGTGAGGTTGACGTGGACGACGTCGAAGCCGCCCGAGCCGAGCGCGAGATCGCGCGCCTCGACGTTCACGACGACCTCGTCGCCGAAGGCGCAGGCGCCGACCAGCGCGACGTCGGCGACCGCCGGCCGCCGCTCGCCGGCGAGGTCGACCGTCAGCTGCTGCCACGGCCCGTCGGCCGGGTCGTCGGCGATCACGACCGTTCCGCGCCGCAGCTTCAGCACAGGACCACGGCGCTCTCGTCGACCAGCGCCAGCGCGACGTCGAGCATCCCCTCCAGCGCGGCGACGGAGACGCGTTCGTCGACCTGGTGGGCGCGCTCGGTGCCGTTGGCGAGGTTGAGGCACGGGAAGCCGGCGGCGATGAAGGCGTTGGCGTCCGAGCCGCCGCCGGAGGCGATCCGGCGCGGCACGTAGCCGCACGCCTGCAGCGCCGCCTCGGCCGCCGCCAGCTGCGGCGACGACGGTCTGACGCGGTAGCCGCGGAACAGCGCCTCGACGGTGACGTCGACGTCGCATTCGGCGGCGTTGGCGCCGTCGTGGAGGTGATCGACGATCTCGGCGACCGTCGTCTCGACCTTCGCGTCGTCGATCGAGCGCGCCTCGGCCTCGATCCGGCAGCGGTCGGGGACGACGTTGACGCCCGATCCGCCGGAGATCACGCCGACGTTGGCGGTCGTCTCCTCGTCGATGCGGCCGAGCGGCATCGCGGCGATCGCGCGCGCCGCGGCGGCGATCGCGCTGCGCCCGAGCTCCGGCTCGATGCCGGCGTGGGCGGCGAGCCCGCGGAAGTCGGCGACGACGCGGTGGTAGGTCGGCGAGGCGACGATCACCTCGCCGATCGGCGTCGCGTGGTCGAAGACGAAGCCGAAGGCGCTGCGCAGCCGCGCGACGTCGAACGCCTTCGCGCCGGCGAGCGCGTTCTCCTCGCAGACGGTGAACAGCAGCTCGATCGCGACCGGCGGCGGCTCGGCGACGGCGCGGCGGGCGACGGCGAGCATCACCGCGAGCGCCGCCTTGTTGTCGGCGCCAAGGATCGCCTCGTGGCGGTTCTCCCAGCCGTCGTCGACGAGCACCGGCTCGACCGGCCCGGTCAGCGGCACGGTGTCGAGGTGGGCGCAGAGCAGGATGCCGGGGACCGCGGGCGCTCCGGCGCGCTCGTCGCGCGACGGGATCCGCGCGAAGAGGTTGCCGGCGTCGGAGCCGACGAGGGAGCCGGCGCCGTCCTCCTCGACCTCCAGGCCGAGCGAGCGCAGCTCCGCGGCGACGCGGTCGGCGCAGGCGCGCTCGCGCCCGAACGGGCTCTCGATCGCGCACAGCTCGGCGAACAGCTCGTTCAGCTGCCGCCGCTCCCCCTCGTCGGCGCGTCTCACGCCGTCGCGCTGCTCGCGCCGCCCTGGACGGCGACCTCGGCGGGCGCGGCCGGCTGCGCGGCCTCGCCGCCGGCCGTGCCGCGCGCGACGGCGCGGTCGAGCGCGGCGCGCACGAACCCTCTGAAGAGCGGCGCGGCGCGCTGCGGGCGCGACTTGAACTCCGGGTGGTACTGCGAGGCGACGAAGAACGGGTGCTCGGACTCGGGCAGCTCGACCGCCTCGACGAGCTGGTCGTCGGGCGAGGTGCCCGAGCAGATCAGGCCGGCCGACTCGAGCCTGCGGCGGAGGTGGTTGTTGACCTCGTAGCGATGGCGGTGGCGCTCGTAGATGACCGGCTCGCCGTACAGCTCGCGGACGCGCGTGCCGTCGTGCAGCTTGACCGGGTCGGCGCCGAGCCGCATCGTGCCGCCGAGGTCGGAGATCTCCTTCTGCTCCGGCAGCAGGTCGATCACCGGGTAGGGCGTCTCGGGGTCGAACTCGGTCGAGTTGGCGCCGGGCATGCCGGCGACGTGGCGCGCGAACTCGGCGACGGCGACCTGCATGCCGAGGCAGATGCCGAGGTACGGCAGGCTCTGCTCGCGCGCGACCCTCGCCGCGGCGATCTTGCCCTCGATCCCGCGGCCGCCGAAGCCGCCGGGGACGAGCACGCCGTCGGCCTCGCCGAGCCGCGCGAGCGCGTCCTCGGTCTCGAGCTGTTCGGAGTCGATCCAGTCGACCTCGATCTGGGTCCCGTGCTCGATGCCGGCGTGCTTGAGCGACTCGACGACCGACAGGTAGGCGTCCTCGAGCTTGATGTACTTGCCGACCAGCGCGATTCTGACCCGCTGTCTGGCGCCGACCGCGCGCGCGGTCAGCTCCTCCCAGCCGGTCAGGTCGGGCGCGGGCGCGTCGGCGATGCGGAAGTGGTCGAGCACGAAGTCGTCGATCCCCTGCTCGCGGTAGACGAGCGGGACGCGGTAGATGTGGTCGACGTCGACCGCGGAGCCGACCGCCTCGACCGGCAGGCCGGCGAACAGCGCGATCTTCTTGCGGATGTCCTTCGTCAGCAGCGACTCCGAGCGGCACAGCAGCATGTCGGCGCCGATGCCGATGCGGCGCAGCTCGTTGACCGAGTGCTGCGTCGGCTTCGTCTTCAGCTCGCCCGCGTGGCCGATGTAGGGCACGAGGGTGAGGTGGATGTACATGCAGTTGCGGCGGCCGACGTCGGACTGGAACTGGCGGATCGCCTCCAGGAACGGCAGCGACTCGATGTCGCCGACGGTGCCGCCGATCTCGGTGATGACGAAGTCGACGTCGGCGGCGTCGGCCATCAGCTTGATCCGCTGCTTGATCTCGTCGGTGATGTGCGGGATCACCTGGACGGTGCCGCCAAGGTAGTCGCCGCGGCGCTCCCTGCGGATCACCGAGTTGTAGATGCCGCCCGCCGTCACGTTGCTGCCGCGGCGGGCGTTGACGTCGGTGAAGCGCTCGTAGTGGCCGAGGTCGAGGTCGGTCTCGGCGCCGTCCTCGGTCACGAACACCTCGCCGTGCTGGTACGGCGACATCGTGCCGGGGTCGACGTTGATGTACGGGTCGAGCTTCTGCAGCTGGACCGTGAACCCGCGCGCGACCAGCAGGCGCCCGATCGATGCCGCCGCGATCCCCTTGCCGAGCGAGGAGACGACGCCCCCGGTGACGAAGATGAAGCGGGTCGTGCCGCTGGACGGGGCGTCAGGCATGCGGGGTCCTTCCGATCGAGTCTAGATGACGCAGGATGGGGGTCCGCTCGATCAACGCCGAAAGCGAGCGGAACTCCCCGTAGACGGTGAGGGCGAGGACGACCGCGAGCGCGATCGCCTGGCCGGTCGTCCCAAGGGTCAGAATCAACCACAGGCCGGCGAGGCCGCCGATCAGGTTCGCGCCGGTGTCGCCCAACATGGCGCGCTCGCGCAGGTCGTAGAGGCCGGCGACGAGCACCGGCGCCGCGAACAGGCCGAGCGCCCACAGCGGGCCGGTCTCCCACGCGCCGAGCGTCAGCGCCGCCGCCAGCAGCAGGAACGCCTTCGCCGAGCGGCCGGGACGCAGGTCGAGCAGGTTGAAGAGGTTGGTGGTGAGCACGAGCAGCGCGACGGCGAGCAGGTACTGGCCGTCGTCGTACCCCTGTCCGGCGAGCACGAACAGCGCGAGGCCGAGCGAACCGAGCGCCTTCAGCGCGCCGGTGCTGAAGCCGCCGCCGAGCACCGCCGCGCCGTGGCCGCGCCAGCCGCGCGGTCTGCCGGCGAGCAGGTCGTCGACGAGGCCGAGCAGCGCGACGCCGAGCGCGTAGGTCGCGACGAGGCCGAGCTCGGGCGCGAACAGGTCGGCGTCGGCGAGCTGCTGCAGCGCCGCCAGCGGCGCGAGCGCGACGACGGCGGCCGCGACGATCGCGACCCCGCCGGGGAACGGCAGCCTGGCGCCGCGGTAGTTCTCGCGGGTCAGCCCTTCCGCTGCGAGGTGTCGCAGGATCGCCGGCGTCATGAGGATCGCCGCCGCGAGCGCGACGAGGGTCGGAAGGGATTCCACGTGGAAGGAAGGTAGCGGGCGAGGCGGACGGCGGCGGCGCCGCGAGGCTGCTACAGCACCGGCGGCAGTCTGCCGCCGTCGGCGCTCGGCTTGACGCCGAAGTGGCCGCGCTCGCCGGCGAGCACGAAGACCAGCGCGGCGCGGCCGAGCGGGTCGTCGAGGTCGTCGACGCTGGAGAGGTCGTGATCCTTGAACCACGGGATCTGGGACGGCTCCGCGTCGGTCGTCTCGACGCCGACGACCGGGATGCCGTCGACCTGCAGGCCGCGCATCAGCCCGCGCTCGAACTCCTCGACCGCCTCCGCCTCCTCCGGATCGTCGATCTCGTGATCGTCGCGGACGATCACGACGGCGTCGGCGCCCTCCAGCGTGCCGCTGCCCTGGTCGAGCAGCGTCCCCTTCACCCTTCTCAGCAGCTCGCCGCCCTGCGCGAACTGGATCCCGAGGCGGGTCGCGAACGGCGACAGCAGCGACGGGTCCTCGGCCAGCCGCTCGTAGCGGGTCCCCTTCGACGCCTTCGCGAGCGCCTCGACGTCGAGCGGCAGCCGGATCGCGGAGACCGACGCGAGACGGCCGCCGGAGCCCTGGAGCGCGTCGCGCGTCAGGTTCCACATCTTGTCGGAGGTTCCGCCGAGCTCGACCAGCGCGATTCTCATCCCGTCGAGGCGGCCCGCGACCATCGCCGGGTAGGCGTCCTGCTCGAAGTCGCGCCGCTCCTCCAGCTCCTCGCGCGCCTCGTCGCGCTCGCTCTGCGCCTGGCGGACGTCCTCGCGCAGGGAGGCGCGGATGTCTCTCTCGGCGCTGGAGACGAGCCCCTGGTCGCCGACCGCGACGCCGAGCAGCAGCCCGATCACGAGCGCGAGGAAGACGGCGACGAGCGAGAGGGCGTGGTAGCGGAAGCTGAGCATGCGGGGGTTTCGGCGGTTCTTCTGGTCGGGGACGTGTCGGGGCGTGCGGCGGGGCGCGGCGGTCAGGCGTCGATGCCGAGCAGCACCTGCAGCTTCAGCCACAGGAGGTCGGCGACGTCGTGCAGCGCCGGGGTGAGGAGGATGACGACGATCAGCGCGACGAGGCCGGTCGCGGCCAGCAGCAGCACCGGCGCGACGCCCGGCTGCGGTCTGTAGAGCCGGCTCACGCCCTTGGCGTCGACGAGGATCTCGCCGACGCGCAGGCGCGTGAGGAAGGTCGACGCCATCCCCTTGCGGTTCTTGTCGAGGAACTCGACGAGGTTGAAGTGCGATCCGACCGAGACGATCAGCTCGGCGCCCTTCTCGGCGGCGATCAGCATCGCGATGTCCTGGCTGGTGCCGGGCGCGGGGACGAGCTTGTAGTCCAGCCCGAGCGACTCGAGGTAGTTGCGGCCCGGCGCGCGGCCGTCGGGGTAGGCGTGGACGACCAGCTCGGCGCCGCTGCGCAGCGTCGGCTCGGTCGCCGAGTCCATGTCGCCGACGATCATGTCGGGCTTGAAGCCCTCGTCGATGATCGCGTCGGCGCCGCCGTCGACGCCGACGAGCACCGGCTTGACGTCGCGGATGTAGGCGCGCAGCGCCTTCAGATCGCGCTTGTGGTCGACGCCGCGGACGACGATCAGCACCGGCCGGTCGCGGAACTCGGTCTCGAAGCGCGGCAGCTCCAGCTTGCCGGAGAGCAGGTCGCGCTCCTCGATCATGTACTGGACGGTGTTGGCGGCGAACGCCTCCAGCGCGTCTCCGATCTCGCGCCGGCGCTTCGCGGTCGCGGCCTGGACCTGCTCGGGCTCGTGGCGCTCGCCCTCCGCCATCAGCTGCTCGCGGCGCCACACCTGGCCGCCTCTGAGCACGATCGGGTCGCCGTCCTTGAGCGTCTCCATCAGGTCCGAGCCGGGGGCGTCGACGAGCGCGATGCCGGCCTGGACGACGAGCAGCGGCCCCATGTTCGGGTAGCGGCCGCTGGAGGAGGGCGAGCAGTTGACGACGCCGGCGATCCCGCAGGCGACGAGGTCCTCGCCCGAGACGCGGTCGAGATCCTTGTGGTCGATGATCGCGATGTCGCCGGGGCGCAGTCTCTTGACGAGGTGCTTGGTCCGCCGACCGATCCGGGCGATGCCGGAGACCTCGGGCGGTGCCGCGTCCGACCTGGACGCGGTGGGGCTGAAGACGGCCACGAACGCAACATTCTACGGGCCGGCCCCGACGTCGAGTCGGCCGGAAAGCGGTGCGAGGTCCCCAAGGACGCCGCGAGCGGCGGCGAGCCGACGCCTCAGGCCGCTTTGAGGAGCTCGCGCGCGTGCTTGCGGGCTGCTCTGTCGCTCTCGTCGGCGCCCATCATCCGCACCAGCTCGCCGAGCACGCCCGTTCTGCCGAGGTCGGTGACGGTCGTCGTCGCCGTCTCGCCGGAGCCGTCCTTCTCGATGCGGAAGTGGCACTCGGCATGCGCGGCGACCTGCGGCAGGTGGGTGATGCAGAGCACCTGCCGACCGGCGGCGAGCGCCCGCAGCTGCGAGCCGACGGCGCGGGCGGTGTGGCCGCCGATGCCGGCGTCGATCTCGTCGAAGACGAGCAGGCCGGCGCCCTCCTCGACGTCGGCGTTGGCGACGCCGAGCAGCGCCAGCATCACGCGCGAGGTCTCGCCGCCGGAGGCGACGTCGCGCAGCGGGCCGGCCGGCACGCCCGGGTTGGCGGCGATCAGCAGCTCGACGGTGTCGCCGCCGGTCGCGTTCGGCTCGTCGCGCTCGCCGAGCGAGACCTCGAAGCTCGCGCCGGCCATCGCCAGCTCGGCGAGCCGCTCGCGGACCGCCTCGGCGAGCCCGGGCGCCGCCGCCTCGCGCGCCATGCGCAGCTCGCGCGCGACCGCCAGCAGCCGCTCCCGCGCGGCCTCCAGCTCCGCGCGGGTCTCCTCCAGCGCCGCCTCGGCGCCGGTCAGCTCGTCGCGCCGCGCGCGGCACTCCTCGGCATGCGCCAGCACCGCCGCGATCGTGCCGCCGTGCTTGCGCTCCAGACGGGCGAAGGCGGTCAGCCGCTCCTCGACGACGTCGAGCCGGCCCGGCTCGCCCTCGATCGCCTGCTCGTAGCCGCGCAGCTCGGTCGCGAGGTCGTCGGCCTCGAGCACGAGCGCCCGGTAGCGGGCGATCAGCGGGTCGAGCTCGCCGTCGACGCCCTCCATCCCGTCGAGCGCGGAGAGCGCGGCGGCGAGACGCGTCGAGGCGCCCTCCTCCCCGCTCTCCGGCGCGATCGCCTCCGCGCCGGCGAGCGCGGCGCCGCGCAGCCCCTCGAGATGGCGCAGCCGCTCCCGCTCGGCGGCCAGCTCGTGCTGCTCGGCCTCGCTCGGGTCGACCTCCTCGATCTCGCGCAGCTCGTACTCGAGCAGGTCGAGCTCGCGCTCGCGCGCGCCGCCGATCGCCCCCAGCTCCTCGGCCCGTCTCACGAGCGCCCGCAGCTCGGCGTGCGCCGCGGCGGCCCGCGCGCGCCGCTCGCGCTGCTCGGGCCCGCAGAAGCCGTCGAGGATCTCCAGCTGCGCGGAGGCGAGCGTCAGCCGGCGGTGCTCGTGCTGGCCGTAGAACGCCAGCAGCTCCCCGCCCAGCTCGCGCAGGTCGCCGACCGTCGCCGAGCGGCCGTTGAGGTAGGCGCGCGTGCGGCCGTCGGGCCAGACGCGGCGGGCGAGCACCAGCTCCTCCGCGTCCGCGGGCAGGCGGTCGCCGAGCGCCTCCCGCAGCCGCTGCGGGAAGTCGAAGACGCCCTCGACGTACGCCTCGGCCGCCCCCGGGCGCACGATCCCGTTGCGGGCCTTGCCGCCGAGCAGCAGGTCGAGCGCGTGCGCCAGCATCGTCTTGCCGGCGCCGGTCTCGCCCGTCAGGACGTTGAGCCCCGGGCCGAGGCGCAGCTCGGCCCGCTCGATCAGCAGCAGGTTCTCGACACGCAGCTCGTGAAGCATGCGCGGCAGTCCATCACGGGCGCCGGACGGAACGATGCGAACAGACGTTCGCGCCCGCTAGGCCCCGCTCGCCAGCCGTCCGAACTTCTCGCGCAGGCGGTGGTAGAAGCTGGCGCCGTGGGACTGGGCGAGGGTGCCGATCTCGTCTCTGAAGCGGGCCGACAGCGCGCCGCCGGGCTGCAGCTCGCAGACCGGGCGGCCGTCGATCGAGACGTCGACCGGCTCCTCTCTGGAGCGGTTGCGGATCGTGATCGGGTCGGCCGGGGCGACGACGAGCGTGCGCGCCGTCAGCGAGTGCGGGGCGATGTAGGAGACGGCCAGCCCCTCGACGCCCCACGCCATCACCGGGCCGCCGTTGGCGAGGTTGTAGCCGGTCGAGCCGGCCGGGGTGGCGACGACGAGGCCGTCGCAGCGGACGCGGGCGACCTCCTCCTCGCCGACCTCGACCGACAGGTCGGCGACGCGCAGGCCCTGCTGGCGGTGGAAGGAGACGTCGTTCATCGCCAGCCACACGCCGCCGCCGCTCTGCGCCTCGATCCCCGGCAGCGTCAGCGTCTCGAACTCGCCGCGGAAGGCGTGGCGCAGGCCGCCGGCGACGTCGTCGGGGTCGACCGTCGCGAGGAAGCCGACCTCGCCGAAGTTGACGCCGAAGACCGGCACGCCGGTGCGCGCGTAGATCCGCAGCGCGTGGAGGATCGTCCCGTCGCCGCCGAGCACGACGCAGAGGTCGACGTCGGGTGAGGGCGTCGCGTCGACCTCGATCCCCGGCTCGGCGCGCAGGTCGTGCTTGACGGTCTCCTCCGGCGAGAAGCGCAGCGTGAAGCCGGCGGCGCGCGCGGCGGCGACCAGCTCGCCGAGCGCGGCGCTCGTCTCGATCGGGCGACGGTGCGTGAAGACCGTCGCGACCCTGCGCTCGCTCATCCCTCGACCTCCCGGGCCGCCGCTTCCAGATCGTCCACCGCGCCCGCGCGGCCGCCCTCGGCGAGCCGCACGAACGTCTCCTTGTTGCCCTTCGGTCCCGGCAGGCCCGACGAGACGTAGCCGAGCACCGCGGCGCCGTGCTCGCGCGCCGTCGCGCCGACCGCGACGAGCGCGGCGCGCCGGTCGGCGGCGTCGCGCACGACGCCGCCCTTGCCGACCTTCTCGCGGCCGACCTCGAACTGCGGCTTGACCATCGCGAGGCCGTCGAAGCGCTCGGCCATGGTCGCCAGCACCGCCGGCAGCACCTTCGTCAGCGAGATGAAGGAGACGTCGGCGACGAGCAGGTCGGGCGCGTACGGCAGCTCGTCGCGCTCCAGCCGGCGGGCGTTGCTGCGCTCCAGCACCGTCACCCGCTCGTCGGAGCGGATCCGCCAGTCGAGCTCGCCGTAGGCGACGTCGAGCGCGACGACGTGCGCGGCGCCGCGCTGCAGCAGGCAGTCGGTGAAGCCGCCGGTCGAGGCGCCGACGTCGAGCGCCCGCCGTCCGCTGACGTCGAGCCCGGTCGCGTCGAGCGCGTTGGCGAGCTTCGTGCCGCCGCGCGAGACGAACGCCGGCTGCGCCGTCACGTCGACCTCGACGTCGGCCGGCACGAGCTGGCCGGGCTTCTCCGCCCGCCGGCGCTCCCGGCCGAGCAGCACCTCCCCGGCGAGCACCGAGGCGGCGGCGCGCGAACGGGACGTGAAGATGCCCCGCTCGGCGAGCAGCGTGTCGAGTCGCATCTTCGTCGTCACCGCGCGACACGCTACCGGCACCGGCACCCGAAGCTCACACCACCCTGCGCGAGCGCACGCGATCGCCCGTCCCGCAGGCGATCGCGCGATATGTGGCGAACGCCACGACGACGTCGAACGCGACCGTTCAGCTGTGCCGAAGCTCACACACCTTCCCGGTGCGCAGGCCCACGATGGAGCCATGCTGACGGCGCTTCGCCCACTCTCCCTCCCCACCCACGGCGCGGTCGAGCTGCTGCTCGGCGTGCTCGCCCTCGCCGCCCCGTTCGCGCTCGGCTTCGGCCCGGCCGGCGTGCTCCTGTCAGGCCTGATCGGCGTGCTCGCGATCGGCCTCGCGCTCGACGCGACCCAGCCGCGGGCCGTCGCCGCGCACCAGGGCTTCGACTACGGCCTCGCCTTCGGCGCGGTCGCCGTCGCGCTCCCGCTCGCGCTCGCGGGCGAGGGCACGGCGGCGCTCTTCGTCGCCCTGATCGGCGCCGCGCAGCTCGCGCTCAACGCCGGCACCCGCTACAGCGGCCGCTGACCCGGCCGCCGCCGCGACCACCGACGCATCTCCCTCCGGAACGGCCCGCCTCGGCGGGCCGTTCCGCGTCGCGGAGCCCTCCGACGTCGGCGATTCGTCCGCTCGCCGACCGCTTCGCTCCAGCGCACGGCGGCGCGGCCGACTGACAGGGATGCACTGACGCGGTGCGCGCGTCCCCGTCCCCAGTCCCCACCTCCATGTCCCGAACCATCCCCCGCCTCGCCGCCGTCGCGGCGGCGTCGCTCCTGACGCTCGTCGCCGTCCCCGCCGCCTCGGCCGACGGCACCGTCCGCCTCGCCTCCGAGTCCTACACGGTCACCGAGGGCGACGGCTCCGCCGCGATCAAGGTCGTCCGCACCGACGCCCGCCAGGCCGGCAGAGTCCGCTTCGGCGTCTGGTACGACCGCAGCGCGACCGCCCACCAGGACTACCAGCCGGTCAGCGGGCGCGTCGACTTCGCGCCCGGGCAGACCGAGGCGTTCTTCCACGTCCCGATCGTCGACGACGCGATCGTCGAAGGGCCCGAGACGGTCAAGGTCGGCCTCTACGGCCCGTACCCGATGAAGCTCGGGACCCCAAACCGCGGCAAGCTGACGATCCTCGACAACGACGCCGTCAAGACCGAGCGCGACCCCCTCAACCCGCTGATGCTCGACGTCGCGCCGACCAACGGCAACCCGCTCCAGGGCGCGCGCTTCTTCGTCGACGAGGAGTGGGGACTCGCGCAGGTCGCGATCAGAAAGCACAAGCGCCGCCACCCGAAGGCCGCCGAGCAGCTGCGCGTGATCGCCGAGCAGCCCGAGACCAAGCGGTTCGGCACCTGGACCAAGCGGCCGCGGTTCGAGATCTCGACCTACCTCCAGCGCGTCCAGCAGACCGACCCGGGCTCGGTCCCGCTCGTCGCCACCTACCGGCTCAAGCATCTGCAGTGCGGTGGGGTCAGCGACTCGCGCAAGGACGTCGCCTCCTACAAGCGCTGGTACGACGAGTTCGCCGCCGGGATCGGCAACCAGCGGATCGTCCTCTTCTACGAGATCGACGCGCTGATCACGATGAAGTGCCTCTCGGCCAAGGGCCGCGCCGCGCGGATCGAGGAGCTCCGCTACGCGATCGACGTACTCTCGAAGCTGCCGCACGCGGTCGTCTACGTCGACGCCGGCTCCGGGCTCGCCCACGGCGCGCCCTACATCGCGGCGAAGCTGCGCCAGGTCGGGGTCCGCAAGATCCAGGGCTTCTTCACCAACGCGACCCACCAGAACTGGACGAGCAAGGAGATCAGGTACGCACAGCAGCTGCGGCGGCTGACCGGTGGCAAGGCCCGCTTCGTCGTCAACACCTCCGGCAACGGCCGCGGCCCCGACGTGCCGAAGGACCGCGTCAAGCACGGCAACTCGTTCCGCTGCAACTCGCCGCAGAACGGCCTCGGCCCCAGACCGACCTCCGACGTGCCGGCGAGATACACCGGCCTCGACGCGCTCGTGTGGATCGGCAACCCCGGCCGCTCGGCCGGCAGATGCGCGCTGAAGCTGTACAGACGCGTGCCGCCGACCGGCAGCTTCTGGCTCGAGTACGCGCTCAAGCTGATCGAGAACGCCAACCACGCGATCCGCTAGGCGCCAACAACCGGCGCCTGCGGACGCCGCGCTCCGGTCGCTCCCCGCGATCCGGAATCCCTGCAAGGCAAACATTTCCCAAACCGTCCCATCGCTGCCTGAGCGGTGGGACGGTGTCCGTGTACGGACGTGTGCACGAGGAGGGCACGGGTAACTTCCCGGCGGATTTCCCGACGACTGGGAGGCCGTCGAGCCATGTCCCTCCGCAAGCTGCTCATCCTGCCGTGCCTGGCGCTGCCCGCGCTCGCCGTCGCCCCGGCCGTCGCCGGGGCGGCCGTCCGCCTCACCTCGACGACGTTCACCGTCGAGGAGGGCGCCGGCGCCGCGACGATCACCTTCACCCGCGACGACCCGTCGCGGCGCGGCGAGGTCCGCTACGGCGCCTGGCACAGAAGCGCCCAGCCGCACCACGACTACAAGCCGGTGAAGGGACGGGTCGACCTCGCCCCCGGCCAGCGCGAGGGCTCCTTCCAGGTCCCGATCGTCGACGACCCGCTCGTCGAGCCGAAGGAGACGATCGCGGTCGGCATCTTCGGCACCTACCCGGAGAGAGTCGGCAGACCGTCGCGGGCGCTGCTGACGATCGTCGACGACGACGCGATCTCGACCGAGCGCGACCCGGTCAACCCGCTCGGGCTGAACCCGCCCCCGCCCGGCGGCAACCCGCTGCACGGCGCCCGCTTCTACACCAACCCGCCCGCGACGCTGGCCGGCACGGTCGCGCGCAGAATCCGGCGCAAGCGGCCGGCCGCGGCGAGAGCGCTGTCGGTGATCGCCGAGCAGCCGGAGGCGAAGCGGTTCGGCAGCTGGAACAGGAAGCCCGGCCACGCCGTCGCGCAGTGGCTGTCGGCTGCCCACCACCACGATCCCGACGAGGTCCCGCTGCTGGCGACCTACCGGCTGCGCCACCGCAGCTGCGGCGGCGTCGGCGACAGCCGGCGCGAGGCGGCCCGCTACAAGGAGTGGTACCGCAAGTTCGCCCAGGGGGTCGGCAACCAGCGGGTGGTGATCTTCTACGAGATCGACGCGCTGATCACCGTCAAGTGCCTCTCCCGCCGCGGCCTGCGCACCCGCATCGACGAGATGCGCTCGGCGATCGCGACGCTGGCGGCGCTGCCGCGCGCGGTCGTCTACGTCGACGCCGGCGCCAGCGACGCCCGTCCGCCCCAGAACATGGCCAAGCTGCTGCGCAAGGTCGGCGTCGGGCGGATCCAAGGCTTCTACACCAACGCCACCCACCAGAACAAGACGCTGCGCGAGATCAAGTACGCGAACAAGATCTCGGCGCGCATCGGCGGCAAGCACTACGTGATCAACACGGCGACCAACGGCAAGGGCGCGCTGCGGCCGAGAAACCGCGTCCGCTACGGCAACTCGATCCGCTGCAACGCCCCCGACCGCGGCCTCGGGCCGAAGCCGACGTGGAACGTGCCGGCCCGCTTCGGCCGCCTCGACGGGGTCTTCTGGATCGGCAACCCCGGCCGCTCGGCCGGCAGCTGCGGCAGACTCGACGCGCCGGCCGGCAGCTTCGCGCTCAGCTACGCGCTCGAGCTGATCAAGAACGCCAACTTCCGCCTGCCGCGCTGAGCCGGCGGCGCTGCCCGGCCGCTCGGCGGCAGCGGCCCGCCGGCTGCCCGCCGGCGGGCGGCCGGGGCGCTGACCCCGGCCACCCGCACGAAGCGGTCGGTCAGCCGGTCACGCCGCCGGCCTTGACCTGGCCGGCCGCGACCGTCACCGCGCGCTTGGCGCGGACGATCGCCGCGCCGGGCGCCGTCGCGGTCGCCGTGTTGACCTTGCGCCCGGCGGCGCCTCTCAGCACGCGGGCGGCGAAGGTGATCCGCTTCGTCGCCCCGGCGCCGAGGCGCTGGATCGTCCAGCAGTGGGCGCCGCGCCGCAGCGTCGCTCTCGGCGCGGAGCGGACCAGCGCGATGCCGGACGGCAGGCGGTCGCAGACGCGCACGCCGCGCAGCGCGAAGCCGCTGGCGTTGGTGACGCGCAGCGTGTAGCGCAGCTGGCCGCCGGCGCGCACGACCTGGCGATCGGCGCTCTTGCGCAGGCGCAGCAGCCCGCGGACCTTCGTCGTCGCGCGGCCGAGGTTGTCGCCGGCGTTCGGGTCGGGCTCGTTCCCGGTCACGCTCGCGGCGTTGCGCAGCGTGCCCGCCGCGCGCGGCTGGACGACGATCGCGATCCGCGCCTCGGCGCCCGGCGCCAGCGTGCCGAGCTGGCAGCGGATCGGCACCGTGCGGGTGCAGCTCCCCGTCGTCGGCCGGACCGAACGGACCTTCACGGGGAGGCTCGGCGTGTCGAGCACCTCGACCCCGGTCGCGGTCCCCGGGCCCTTGTTGGTGACGACCAGCGTGTACCTGATCGCTCTCGCCCCGACGACGCGGCCGCGGTCGGCCCGCTTGACGATCGCGAGGTCGGCCTCCTGCGGGATCGCCGGCGGCGCCTCAGGCGTCGGCGGCACCGGCGGCTCGACGCTCGGGACTCTCGTCGTCGTTCTGTTGTTCGGCGTTCTCGGATCCTCCTGGTCGCCCTCGACCTCGGCGCCGTTGACGAGCTCGCCGGGGGCGTCGGCGCGGGCCGAGACGAGCACCTGCGCCGTCCCGCCGGAGGCCACTCTGCCGATCGCGCAGGTGACGGTCGCGCCCTGCAGGGTGCAGCGGCCCTGGCTCGCCTCCGCCGACAGCAGCGTCAGGCCGCTGCCGGCGGTGTCGGTCACCGTCACGCCGGTGGCGTCGCTGGGGCCGGCGTTGCGGACGACCAGCGTGTAGAACAGCTGCTGCCCGACGAGCACGCGCTCGACCGACGGCTGCTTGACGATCGACAGGTCGGCGCGCGGCTCCAGCGGCACTCTGCGGGTGCTTCTGTTGTTGCCCGGGTCGGGATCTCTCGTGTCGCTGGTGACCGTGGCGGTGTTGTCGATCCGTCTGTCGACGGAGCTGGCGACTCTGACGACGATTCTGAAGCTGGTCGTCGCGCCGGCGGCCAGCGTGTCGACCGTGCAGGTGACGGTGCCGCGGGCCAGTCTGCACGCTCTGTCGGACGAGACATGGCTCACGCCGGCCGGCAGCGGATCGCTGACGACGACGTTTCTCGCCGTGCTCGGGCCGTGGTTGGCGACCTCGAGCGTGTAGGTGATCCGCTCGCCGGGGATCGCTCTCGCCCGGTTGGCTCTCTTCACGATCGAGAGGTCGGCGAGCTCCTCGATCGGGGTCGGGGGCGTCGAGCGGTTGTTGCCGGGGTCGGGATCGGGCGTTCTGCCCGTCACCGTCGCCTCGTTGACGATCGTGCCGGTCGCCGAGGCGGCGACGGTCGTGCCGATCTGGATGGTCTGGACCGCGCCCGGCGCCAGCGCGCCGAGCGCGCAGCTGACGACCTGGCCGCTCGCGGTGCAGCCGGCCGGCACGCTCGTGACCGTCAGCTGGGACGGCAGGGTGTCGGCGACGACGACGTCGCGGGCGGTGCTGGGGCCGTCGTTGCGGACGGTCAGCGTGTAGTCGAGCGGCTGACCGGGATGGGCCGGGCTGGCGCTCGGCACCTTGACGATCGAGAGGTCGGCGGAGCAGACGACCCGCGCGAGCGTCTCGTCGCCGGGGTCGACGGTCGTCGGATCGTCGGAGTCGACCGTGATCGGCGGGAGCGCCCCGACGGTCAGCGTGCCCTGCGCCTGGTTGGCGGCGTTCACGTCGCAGCCGTGATCGGGGCTGACCCGGACGCGCGCGGTGATCGTGACCGTCTCGCCCGGCATGATCGGACCGCTGACGGTGAGCGTGTCGCTGTCGGCGTAGCTGCTCGGCGTGCCGAAGGCGGTCGGGTCGACCGTGACGCCGCCCGGCACGTAGCTCATGCCGGCCGGGAGCACGTCGGAGAATCTGAGCGTGCCGGCCTGCAGCGCGCGGCTGGTCGCGCGGTAGGTGTAGACCAGCTCGCCACCGGCCGTCACGGTGCGCGGGCTGACGTCCTTGGTCAGCGCCAGGCCGTTGGCGCAGGAGGCGGCGTCGACGTTGCTGGCCGCCGGCGCGGGGCCGAGCGCGTCGATCGTCTGGCCGGCGATGTCGATCGCGAAGATCGCCTGCGGCACGGTCGCGGTGTTGTTGTACGCGAGCAGCGTGCCGTCGGGCAGGAACCACTGGCCGCCGGCGATGTGGCCCGGCGCGACGATCGGGCCGGCGGTCACCGTGCCGGTCGCGAGGTCGACGATCAGCTCGTGGGTGCCGGCGCCCTTCGTCGTGTAGAGCTTGCCGTCGATCGGGCTGACGGCGACGTCGGCGCCGACGACCGAGGCGTCGGCGGCCGAGAGGGTTCTGACGACTCTCGGCGTCGGGCCGGAGATGTCGTAGATCGCGCCGGTGGTCGTCGCGTTGCCCCAGACGAAGAAGGTCCCGTCGGCGAGGATCGCGCCGACGATCATCGCGTGGGTCGGCGCGCCCACGGGCTGCCCGATGTCGGTGAACAGCGGTCTGCCGGAGCCGTCATTCTCGATGCGGACGAGGCTTCTGCTGGTGTTGTCGACGGCGTACATGAAGCCGTCGTGCGGGCGGAAGGCGAGCGCGTTGATGTGCGTGCCGGTCGTCTGCCCCAGCGTCGTCAGCGCATACGAGCCGTCCGGCTGTCTGTCGGCGCGCTGGAAGAGCGTGTTGCCGCCGGTGCCTCTCGTGTCGAACTGCGTCACGTACCCGGCCGCGTCGCAGCTCCAGGGCGCCGCGCTCGCCGCGGGCGCCGCGGCCCCGGCGGCGACCGTCATCAGCGCGGCAGCGAGCGCGGCGCGGCGGACGCGCCGTCTGCGGCCACGCGGCACCGTGGGCGCGGCCCCTCCCGCGCCTCTCCGCAAGATCCTTGCCATCGTGTCTCCCGTCGTCGCGGGCCGACGGCATCCAGCCTCGGCCCATGTCGAAACACGGCCCCGCCGCTGCGACCGCGAGGCCCACCAGCGGCCATCATAGTGACAAGGAGTCGAAGCGGTAATCGAGCGCGCACCTGACAGTGAACGCAATCGTTCACTGACATGTTCGGCTCCGCGATTATCTACATAAGCGGTGGAGGATTGGTGAGCTCTGGCGAATTATGGGCGCGCGCGAGCCGCCGCCGCAGAGCGCGCCCGCTAGGCGGTCGCGGGCGCTCTGCTGCCGACGGCGGCCAGCACGCGGTCGGCGATCGCCTGGCCGGTGAAGCCGACCTCCTCGTGCAGCAGCGGCGGGGCGCCGTGGGTGACGAAGCGGTCGGGCAGGCCGACGCGCAGGATCCGCGAGGCGATGCCGCTGTCGGAGAGCGTCTCCCAGACGCCGGTGCCGAAGCCGCCGGTCAGCACGCCCTCCTCGATCGTCACGAGCAGGTCGTGCTCGGCCTGCAGCTGGGCGACGAGGCCGGCGTCGATCGGCTTCGCGAAGCGGGCGTCGGCGACGGTCGCGCGGATGCCGTGGTCGGCCAGCAGCGCGGCCGCGTCCAGCGCCTTGCCGACGCCGCTGCCGTAGCCGAGCAGGGCGACCTTGCCGTCGCCCTCGCGCAGGATCTCGCCGGTGCCGATCGGGATCGCCCGCGGCGCCGCCGGCAGCGGCGTGCCGACCGCCTCGCCGCGCGGGTAGCGCAGGGCGATCGGGCCGTCGTCGTAGAGGAGCGCCGTGTGCAGCATGTGGACCAGCTCGGCCTCGTCGCGCGGCGCCATCAGCACCATGTTCGGCAGCGCGCGCAGGTAGGCGATGTCGAAGACGCCGTGGTGGGTCGGTCCGTCGTCGCCGACCAGTCCGGCGCGGTCCATCGCGAAGACGACGTTCAGTCTCTGCAGGGCGACGTCGTGGACGATCTGGTCGTAGGCGCGCTGGAGGAAGGTCGAGTAGATCGCGGCGACCGGCTTGCAGCCCTGCAGCGCCAGGCCGGACGCGAACAGGATCGCCTGCTGCTCGGCGATGCCGACGTCGAAGTAGCGCTCCGGCAGCTCCTTCTGGAGGATGTTGAGGCCGGTGCCGGAGTTCATCGCGGCCGTTATCCCGACGACCCGCTCGTCGCGGCGGCACTCCTCCACCAGCGCGTTGCCGAAGACCTGGGTGTACTGCGGCGGCTTCGCCGGCGCCGCCGCGCCGGCGGTCGGCTTCGCGGCGGGCGCGGACGGCGCGGGCGCGCCGTTGGCGATCGACTTCGGCTTGGCGGCATGCCACTTCTCCATGCCCTCCAGGCCGCCCTCCTCGGACGGCGCGAAGCCCTTGCCCTTGACCGTCGAGATGTGGACGACGACCGGGCGCTCGGCCGCGATCGCCTCGCTCAGCGCCTCGCGCAGCGCGTGGACGTCATGGCCGTCGATCACGCCCATGTAGGCCCAGTCGAGCTCCTCCCACAGCATCCCCGGCGCCCAGAAGGCCTTGATCGACTCCTTCAGCTGCGGGCCAAGGTGGGCGAAGCGGTCGCCGATCCCGGCCGGCAGCTTCGTCAGGAACTCCTCGCCGCCCTCGCGCGCCTTCCACAGCTTCGGGTTGAGCCGCACGCGGTTGAAGTAGCGCGACAGCGCGCCGACGTTCGGCGAGATCGACATGCCGTTGTCGTTCAGCACGACGACCATCGGCGTGCCGAGGCCGCCGGCCTGGTGGATCGCCTCGAAGGCGACGCCACCGGTCATCGCGCCGTCGCCGATGACGGCGACGACCGCGCCGTCCTCGCCCTGTCCCCGGCGCATCGCCTCCTTGAGGCCGACGCCGTAGCCGATCGAGGTCGAGGCGTGGCCGGCGCCCATGATGTCGTGCTCGGACTCCTCGATCGCGCAGAACGGCGTCAGGCCGCCGTACTTGCGGATCGTCGCGAGCTGGTCGCGGCGGCCGGTGAGGACCTTGTGGGGATAAGCCTGGTGGCCGACGTCCCAGAGGATCTTGTCGCGCGGCGACTCGAGCACCGAGTGGAGCGCGACCGCCAGCTCGCAGGTGCCGAGGTTGGCGCCGAAGTGGCCGCCGATCTCGCCGACCGTCTCGATGATGTGCTCGCGCACCTCCTGCGCGAGCTGCTGCAGCTGCTCGTCGGAGAGGCCCTTGAGGTCCTCAGGCCCTTCGACGCGCGGGAGGATCGGTTCGCTCATGACGTTCGCGTGTAGATGAAGTCGGTGATCTGGGCCAGCTCGGCCGCGCCGCCGGGAGCGGCCTTCGCGAGCGCCGCGCGGGCGCCGCGATGCGACTCGGCCGCCAGCTCGCGCGCCCGCTCGAGGCCGAACTCGCTGACGTACGTGCGCTTGCCGAGGCGCTCGTCGCTGCCGTGGGTCTTGCCGAGTGCGTCGTCGTCTCCGACGACGTCGAGGATGTCGTCGACGATCTGGAAGAGCACGCCAAGCTCGTTCGCGAAGCTGCGGAAGGCGTCGATTGTCGCAGGTCCCCGCGTCGGGTCGAGCAGCAGCGGGCACATGATCGAGGCGCCGATCAGGCGGCCGGTCTTGAGCGCGTGCAGATGGCGCAGCCCGTCGGCCCCCTCCGGCGCCGCGTGCGCGACGTCGAGGTACTGCCCGCCGACCATCCCGTTGATCCCGGTCGCCGACGCCAGCTCGCGCACCGCCGCCAGGATCGCCGCCGGCTCGCCGCGCTGCTGCTCCAGCACGTGCCGGAACGCCTCCGCGTAGAGGCCGTCGCCGGCGAGGATCGCGACGTTCTCGCCGAAGGCGCGATGGCAGGTCGGCCTGCCGCGGCGCAGGTCGTCGTCGTCCATCGCCGGCAGGTCGTCGTGGATCAGCGAGTAGGTGTGGATCAGCTCGAGCGCCGCTGCGATCGGCAGCACCTCGGCCGCGTCGCGCCCGAGCGCCCGCGCCGTCGCGAGCGCCAGCACCGGGCGGATCCGCTTGCCGCCGGCCAGCAGCGAGTAGCGCATCGCCTCCTCCAGCCCGGCGACGCCGGTGGTCGCCGCGTCGGCGAAGGTCAGCCGCTCGAGGTAGCGCTCGACCTCGCGGCGGAGGTCGTCGGGGTAGGCGTCGCCGCTCATCGGGGCGGTCTCGGCGGGGGCGTCGGTGCTCATGGCGTTCTCTCGCGTCAGCTGGTCTGCGTCGGAAGGGTCGTCTGACCTGGCGCCGGCGGGTCGGCGGCGGCGCGCACGCGCCGGTCGAGCTCGTTCGCGGCGTCGCCGGCGACGCGCGCGCACTCCTCCACCAGGCGCGCCGCCTGCTCGGGCTCCAGCTCGCCGCCGCGCAGCCGCGCGGCAGCCTCCTCGAGCTGGCGGGTGAAGTACTCGAGCTGGTCGACGCTCGTCATCGCGGGACGCCCCCCTTGGGCCGCCGGTCGGCGCCGTTGCCGTTGCCGCCAGCGGGCGCCGGCCGCTGCTCGCGCAGGATCGCGGCGAGCACGCCGTTGACGAATCTCGGCGCCTCGGCGCCGCAGTAGGCCTTCGCCGTCTCGACCGCCTCGTCGATCGCGCCCTCGGGCGGGATCGGCCGCTCGGCCGGGACGTCGGAGGGATGGAGCATCTCCAGCAGGCCGACGCGCATGATCGAGCGCTCCAGCGGGGCGATCCGCTGCAGCGTCCAGCCCTCGGCATGGCGGCTGATCAGCCCGTCGAACTCCGCCTGGCGGGCGAGCGCGGCCTCGGCGAGCGCGCGCGTGAACGGCGCGGCCTCGCGCGAGAGCGTCTCGTCGAGCGGACGCCCCGTCAGGTCGTGCTGGTAGAGCGCGAAGACCGCCTCGCGTCGCTGATCGCTTCGACGAGCCACGGCGGCGCGCTACGCGCGGGACACGTAGTCGCCGGAGCGCGTGTCGACCCGCACCTTGTCGCCGATGTTGACGAACAGCGGCACCTGGATGCGCGCGCCCGTCTCCAGCGTCGCCGGCTTCGTGCCGCCGCCCGACGCGGTGTCGCCGCGCAGGCCCGGCTCCGTCTCGGTGACCTCGAGATCGACGGCGCTCGGCAGCTGGATGTCGGCGGGAACCCCGTCGATCGACAGGAGGTCGACCGTGTCGCTCGGGCGCGTCCACTGCAGCGCGTCGCCCAGCGCGGCGACCGGTATCGCCGTCTGCTCGAAGCTCTCGGCGTCCATGAAGTGGGCGTCGGTCTCGTCGGCGTAGAGGAACTGCATCTTGCGGACCTCGGTGCGGACGGCACGGAACTTCTCGCCGGCGCGGAAGGTCTTGTCGAGCATCGCGCCGTCGCTGGAGCGACGCAGCTTCGTGCGCACGAACGCGGGACCCTTGCCCGGCTTGACGTGCTGGAACTCGACCACCTTGTAGATCGTCCCGTCGACCTCGACGTGGTTGCCGTTCTTGAGCTGGTTCGTAGAAATCATCCGACCGGGGATTGTAGGCGTGTCGGCCGGCGGATCGCGCCCGGTCGTCAGCGGGCCTGCGAGCGCGGCCGCGCCGCGTGGCGGCGCCGGACGCGTCAGGCCCACGGCAGAGGCGACCGCCGCGTGGGGCCGGCGCTCCCCGGACGGGTAGCCTCGCGTCGGTGCGACCGGCCCGTCCGCTCCCGCTGCTGGCACTCGCGCTCGCCTGCGCGGCGGGCGTCGCGGCGGCGTACACGCTGCTGGTGCGGACCTACCACGGGCAGCGGCTCGACCAGGGCGCCTTCGACGGCCGCTCGCTCGCGACGCCGGGCGCCCACGACGCCGCCCAGCAGCTGCTGACGACGATCAGCATCGGCACGCTCGCGCTCGCGACCGCGGCGCTGATGGTCCAGGCGGTCGTCCGCCGCCGGATCGAGCTGGCGCTCGTCGCCGGGACCGTGATCGGCGGCTCGGTCGTCACGACCGAGGCGCTGAAGCGGCTGCTGCCGCGCCCCGACCTGCTGATCGACGGGCGGATCTGGGAGAACAGCTTCCCCAGCGGCCACGCGACGGTCGCCTTCGCGGTCGCGGTCGCGGCGACGCTCGTCGCGCCGCGGCCGGTGCGGCGGGCGGTCGCGCTCGTCGCCGTCCTCTACGGCGCCGCGATCGGGATCGCCGTCCTCGCGGCCGGTTGGCACCGTCCGAGCGACGTCGCCGGCGCCTACTTCGTCGTCGTGCTCTGGGCCGCCGCGGTCGCGCTCGTCGACAGCCGTGCCGCGCGCCACGCGCGCGACGCCTCGCGCGCGCCGCGGCCGGCGATCGCGCGCCGCTACGTCGTGATCGGCGGGCTGCTGCTGCTCGCCGGCTACCTCGCCACGCTCGGGATCGTCGCCGCCGGGCGCGCCGGCGCCGTCGACTGGTCGGCGGTCGACGGGGCCTTCGCCGGCGCCTGCGTCACGATCGCCGGCCTCGCCGCGATCCTGATGGCGGCGCTGCTGGCCGCGATGCGTGCGGCGCTGCCCGAGCGGCGCGACGAGCCCGAACGCCGTTCGTCCAGAACCTTCGCCGGCCGCTGACGGGTCGGTTACGGTGGCCGCGGCGCGGCGCTGCCGAGCCCTCCCCCGACATACGCTCCGCCGCGATGCACCGCTTTTCGACGCTCTGGGCGCACAAGGACTTCCGCTGGCTGTTCCTGAGCCAGACGATCTCGACGACCGGCGACCGGATCGTGCTCGTCGCGCTCGCGCTGCTGGTCGCCGAGCGGACCGGCTCGACCGCCGACCTCGGGCTCGTGCTCGGCGCCTACACCGCGGCGCAGATCGGCTTCCTGCTGCTCGGCGGCGTCTGGGCCGACCGCCTCCCCCGCCACCGGATCATGCTGTCGACCGACCTGATCCGCGGCTCGCTGCACGTGCTGCTGGCGCTGCTGATCCTCGCCGACGCGATCGAGATCTGGCAGCTCGTCGCGATCGAGGCGCTGTTCGGCGCCGCCGAGGCGTTCTTCCGGCCGGCCTTCAGCGGACTCGTCCCGCAGACCGTCCCGGAGGAGCTGATCCAGGAGGCGAACGCGCTCAACCACCTGACGCAGACGCTCGCCGAGTTCGCCGGGCCGGCGCTGGCGACCGCGCTGGTGCTGACCGTCGGCACCGGCGCTGCCTTCGCGGTCGACGCGGCGACCTTCTTCCTCAGCGCCGCGCTGCTCGCGTTCGTGCGGCCGCGCGAGCGTGGCGAGCCGGCCCGGCGCACCTCGCTGCGGCGGGAGCTGCTCGACGGCTTCCGCGAGGTCCGCTCGCGCACGTGGGTGTGGGTGACGATCGCCGTCTTCTCCTTCCAGCTGGTCGGCGCCTACGCGCCGTACGTCGTGCTCGGCCCGACCGTCGCCGGCGAGCACTACGGCGATCCGGCGCGCTTCGGCTGGCTGGCCGCGAGCGTCGGCCTCGGCACCGCCGTCGGCTCGCTGCTGGCGCTGCGCTGGCGGGCCGGCCGGCCGCTCGTCGCCGGCATCCTGCTCGTGCTGCCGTTCTGCCTGATGCTCGTCGTCTTCGCCGCCGGCCTGCCGTTCGCCGCGCTGCTGCCGGTCGGGGCCGCGACCGGCGTCGGCGTCGCGCTGTTCGGCGTCTGGTGGCAGACGACGCTCGCGGAGCGGATCCCGCCGCGGGCGCTGTCGCGCGTCACCTCCTACGACTGGATGGGATCGCTGGCGCTGCTGCCGGTCGGCTACCTGCTCGTCGGCGTGCTCGCCGACGAGCTCGGGCCGACCGAGGTGATGGCGGCCGGCGGCCTGCTCGCGACCGCCGTGCTGCTGCTCGGGCTGCTGCCGCGCGAGACGCGCGCGCTCGGCCGCGACGCGCCGCCCGGCGCGCAGACGACCGCGGAGGGCCCCGGCGGGGAGGCCGCCGAGCCGCTCAGCCGATGACCGTCAGCTCCTTCGACAGCGTGCTGAGGACCTCGCGGCCGTCGTCGGTCACGAGCACGAGATCCTCGATCCGGACCCCGAGCGCGCCCGGGAGGTAGATCCCCGGCTCGACCGTCACGACGTTGCCGGCGGCGAGCGTCGCCGTCGACGCTCTCGACAGCCGCGGCGCCTCGTGGACCTCCATCCCGACGCCGTGGCCGAGGCCGTGGCCGAACCGCTCGCCGTGGCCGCCGACGGCGATCAGGTCGCGCGCGACGGCGTCGGCCGCTCTCGCGCTCAGGCCCGGGCCGACCGCGGCCAGCCCGGCGAGCTGCGCTCTCAGCACCAGCTCGTAGACGTCGCGCGTCTGCTGGTCGACCGTCCCGGTCGCGTAGGTGCGGGTGCAGTCGGAGCAGTAGCCGTCGAGCTCGGCGCCCCAGTCGATCACGACGAGCGTGCCGGCCGGGATCTCGACGTCGCGCGGCGTCGCGTGCGGCAGCGCGCCGTGGCCGCCGGCGGCGACGATCGTGTCGAAGCTCGCGGCGCGCGCGCCGAGCCGCTGCATCTCGTGCTCGAGCGCCAGCGCGACCGCGCGCTCGGTGCGGCCGACGAGGCCCTCCTCCAGCACCCGCTCCAGCGCGGCGTCGGCGAGCTGCGCCGCGGCGCGGATCCGCTCGACCTCCTGCGCGTCCTTGACCAGCCGCAGCTGCTCGACCAGCCCGCCGGCGGGGACCAGCTCGACGCGCTCGGGCAGCAGCTCGCGCAGCCGCGCGTGCGTCTTGACCGACACCTGCGCGTCGTCGAAGCCGAGCTTCACCGGCCCGTCGGGCAGGCCGGGCGCCACCTGCTCGAGCAGGTCGGTCTCCCCGATCACGCGCTCGTAGCCGTGGACCTGCTCCTCGGCCTGCGTCACGTAGCGGAAGTCGGTGACGAAGCGGCGCAGCCCGTCCGCGCCGACGACCGTGATCCCGTTGGAGCCGGTGTAGCCGGTCAGGTAGCGGACGTTGACGAGCCGCGTGACGAGCAGCGCGTCCAGCTCGCGCTCGGCCGCGAGTGCGGCGAGGCGGTCGGCGCGGGTCGCGGTCTGGCTGGCGGTGCTCATGCGGCGGCATCCCCTCTCGGCTCCGGGTCCAACGCCTCTCGTACCCGTTCGAGCGCGTCGCGGTACCCGTCGGCGCCCTTGCCGGCGACCGTCGCGACGCAGAGGTCGCGGATCACCGACAGCTGGCGCCACTCCTCACGCGCGTGCACGTCGGAGAGGTGGACCTCGACGCTCGGCAGCTGGGTGATCTCCAGCGCGTCGCGGATCGCCCACGAGTAGTGGGTCCACGCCCCCGGGTTGAGGATCAGCCCGTCGGCCAGCTCCGAGGCGCGGTGGAGGTACTCGACGAACTCGCCCTCGTGGTTGGTCTGGAAGAACTGCACCTTGAGGCCCAGCTCCTCGGCGAAGCCGGAGATCTTCCGCTCCAGCTGGTCGAGCGTGAGCGCGCCGTAGTGGTCGGGGTCGCGGCGGCCGAGCTGGTCGAGATTGACCCCGTGCAGGACGGCGACGCGATCCCGGCGGCTCACGACGCCCCGCCCCCGGTCTGCGCCAGCTCGCCGACGGCGGCGCGCAGCTCCTCGTCGCCGACCTGGCAGCCGGGGCGGGCGGCGCCGGGGCCGTCGAGCAGCACGAACGGGACCGGCTGGCCGGTGCGCCGCTTCTTGTCGCGCGCGGTCGCGGCGACGACGGCGTCGAGATCGACCTCGGCCGGGTCGATCCAGACCGGCAGCCCCCTGGCGGCCAGCAGCGCGGCGACCTCGTCGCGCAGCTCGTCCTGGCCGGAGAGGCGCAGCGCGGCGAGCAGGCCGAGGCCGACCGCCTCGCCGTGGCGGTAGCGGGCGTAGCCGGTCACCGTCTCGATCGCGTGGCCGACGGTGTGGCCGAGGTTGAGCACCTGCCGCACGCCGCCGTCGCGCTCGTCCATCGCGACGACCGCGAGCTTCGTGCGGGCGCACTCGAAGATCGTGTCGGCGTCGGGGTCGGCGCCGGTGCGGACCCGCTCCCACAGGTGGCCGCCGGCGATCAGCGCCGTCTTGACGACCTCCGCGTAGCCGGCCGCCGCCTCCTCGCGCGGGAGCGTCGAGAGCGTGTCGACGTCGACGACGACCGCGCTCGGCTGGTGGTAGGCCCCGACGTAGTTCTTCGCGCTCGGGAGGTCGACGCCGGTCTTGCCGCCGTAGGCCGAGTCGACCTGGGCGACGAGCGTCGTCGGGATCTGGACGACCGGGACGCCGCGCTGGTAGGTCGCCGCGACGAAGCCGGCGAGGTCGCCGACGACGCCGCCGCCGAGCGCGACGAGGTGGTCGCTCTGCGTCATGCCGTGCTCGCCGAGCGCGATCCACACCTGCTCGGCGGTCTGCAACGACTTGTTCGTCTCGCCGGCCGGGATCTCGATCGTCGCGGCCAGCTCGCGGCCGAGGCGGTCGGCGTAGCGCGGGCCGACCTGGTCGTCGGTCACGAGAAAGCCGTTGCCGCCCACCGGCGAGAGCGTCGCGCCGAGCAGGCCGCGGCCGACGAAGACGGGATAGTCGCCCGAGGCGCTCGTCGCCCACAGCAGGCGCGTGCCCGCCGGCGCGTCGGCGAGCGCGAGGATCGACGGCAGCGCCGCGTCGATGCGGTCCCTGCGGTCGGCCGGCAGGACGACGTCGGCGGCGGCCATGTACATCGGCCGGCGGCGCAGGTAGAGCTCGCGGAACTCCTGCGGGTCGCGCGCGAGCGGGCGGCCGCGGCCGGCGGCCCGCTCCCACGCGACGTTGACGTCGACGTCGAGCAGGATCGTCGTGTGGCCTCTCAGCGCGTTGCGGATCCGCTCCGAGTGGAGCGCGCCGCCGCCGAGCGAGAAGACGCCGCCGCGGGCGGTCTCGAGCAGCTCGCCGACCAGCTCCTCCTCCAACGCGCGGAAGGCGGCCTCGCCCTGCTCGGCGAAGCAGCGGTCGATCGGCATGCCGAGCCGCTCGGAGATGCGCGCGTCGGCGTCGACGACCTCGACGCCGAACCGTCTCGCGAGGCGGCGCGCGGCGGTCGTCTTGCCGGCGCCCATGAAGCCGACGAAGACGAGCGCCCGGTCGTCCGGGAGCACCGGCTTCGCGGCGTCGCTCACCGCGTCCACCCGATCCGCTGCTCGTAGGCGGCGACGGCCTCGCGCACGTCGTCGATGTGGTCGCCGCCGAACTTCCTGCGGTAGGCGTCGGCGAGCACGTGCGCGAGCATCGCCTCGCCGACGACGCCGGCCGCCGGGACGGTGCAGGAGTCGGTCCGCTCGCGCAGCGCCTGCGCCGGCTCCTTCGTGTCGATGTCGACCGAGCGCAGCGGCTTGGTCAGCGTCGGGATCGGCTTCATCGCGACCTTCACGACGACCGGCTCGCCGGTCGTCATGCCGCCCTCCAGGCCGCCGGCGCGGTTGGTCTCGCGGTAGTAGCCGCGCTGCTCGTCGAAGAAGATCTCGTCGTGGGCCTGGGAGCCGGGGACGGCGGCGACGTCGAAGCCGTCGCCGATGCCGACGCCCTTCATCGCCTGGATCGACATCATCGCCATCGCGATGCGGCCGTCGAGCCGCTCCTCCCACGAGACGTGCGAGCCGAGGCCCGGGTGGACGCCGAAGGCGATCACCTCGAAGATCCCGCCGAGCGACTCGTTGTTCTTGCGCAGGACGGTGATCTCCCTGACCATCGCTCTGGACGTTTCGTCGTCGAGGCAGCGGACCGGGCTGTCGTCGACGCCCTCGAAGTCCTCGACGGTGAGGGGCTTGTCGCGCGCGGGCGCCGTGATCGACGTGATGCGGGTGACGTGCGAGCGGATCTCGACGCCGACCGCTCTCAGGAACGCCTTCGCGAGCGCGCCGCCGGCGACGCGGGCGGCCGTCTCCCGCGCGGAGGCGCGCTCGAGGATGTCGCGCACGTCGCCGGTGCGGTACTTCCAGGTGCCAACGAGGTCGGCGTGGCCGGGGCGCGGGAGATGGACCTCGGGGATCTCTCTCTCGACCGGCCAGGGGTTCATCCGCTCCTCCCAGTTGCCGTAGTCCCTGTTGGGGACCTGGAGGGCGACGGGGCCGCCGAGCGTGCGGCCGTGGCGGACGCCGGCGGTGACGTCGGCGCGGTCTCTCTCGATCTTCATGCGGCCGCCGCGGCCGAAGCCGAGCTGGCGGCGCGCCATGTCGCGGTTGATCGCGTCCTGCTCCAGCTCGAGGCCGGCGGGAAGCCCTTCGACGATGCAAGTGAGGCCGGGACCGTGCGACTCGCCGGCGGTGATGAGACGGAGACCCATAGGGCGTGAAGGTTAGATGGCTGACCGTGGCGGAGGCTTCGCCGCGAACCGCGGGTCAGATCCCCTTGCCGGGGTTGAAGAGGCCGTGCGGGTCGAGCGCCCGCTTGACGGCGTGGTTCAGCTCGGCCGCCTCCCCCAGCTCGCCGTCGAGGAAGCCGCGCTTCAGGAGGCCGACGCCGTGCTCGCCGGTGACCGTGCCGCCGAGGTCGAGCGCCAGCCTGACGAGCGCGGCGAAGGCCGCTCTGGCGCGGGCGACCGAGTCGGGGTCGCGGTGGTCGAAGACGATCGTCGGGTGCATGTTGCCGTCGCCGGCGTGGCCGAAGGTGCCGATCGTGACGCCGTGCTCGCCGGCGATCCGCTCGATCCCGTCGAGCAGCGCGGGAATCTGGCCGAGCGGGACGCCGACGTCGTCGAGCAGCGTCGCGCCCTGGTGCTCGAGCGCCGGGTAGGCGAGCCGGCGGGCGGCCATCAGCATCCGCCCCTCGGCCTCCTCGTCGGTCGTCAGCGCGAGCGTCGCGCCGGCCTCCTCGCACCATCTCGCCATCTCGTCGACCGCTCTCAGCGCGGCGGCGCCGCCGAGGTCGGAGCGGGCGAACAACAGCGCGGCGACGGTGTCGTCGAGCTCCTGCGGCGCCATCCGCTCGACGGCCTGGATCGTGGTGCGGTCCATCAGCTCCAGCACCGACGGGGTCGCGTTGCGGCTGATCTTCGCGATCGCCGCGCCGGCGGAGCCGAGCGTCGGGAAGCTGGCGGCGAGGGTGGCGGAGGAGCGCGGCGGCGGGATCAGCCGCACCGTCGCCTGCGTCACGATCCCGAGCGTCCCCTCCGAGCCGCAGAAGAGCGACGCGAGGTCGTAGCCGGCGACGCCCTTGCGGGCGCGGCGGCCGACGCGAACGGCGCGCCCGTCGGCGAGCACGACCTCCAGGCCGAGCAGCGCGTCGCGCGTGACGCCGTACTTGACGCAGCAGAGGCCGCCGGCGTTGGTGGCGATGTTGCCGCCGATCGTGGAGAACTCGTAGCTGGCGGGATCGGGGGCGTAGAAGAGGCCCTCGCGCTCGGCCGCCTCGCGCAGGTTCAGGTTGACCAGGCCCGGCTGGACGGTCGCCAGCAGCGATGCGCCGTCGAGCTCGACGACGTCGGTCATCCGCTCCAGCGAGACGACGAGGCAGCCGTCGATCGCGTTGGCGCCGCCGGAGAGCCCCGAGCCGGCGCCGCGCGGGACGACCGGCACCTGATGGCGGGCGGCGGCGCGGACCGCCGCCTGGACCTCCTCCGTCGTGCGCGGCCGGACGACCGCGGCCGGCATCCCGGCCGGCACGAGCGCCGGCGCCGCCTGGTCGCGCCGGTAGGAGGCCAGCACCTCCGGATCGGTCACGAGGTCGCCCGCGGGCGGTCCGCTCGCGAGGTCGTCGAGCAGGCGGTCGGCGGCGGTGGCGGCGGTCATGCGTTCCTCTCTCCTGCGGGCGCCGCCTGCCCGGCGGCGGCGTCGGTCGTGTCGTGGGGCGCGGCGGGGGTGGTGGCGTGCGGCGCGGCGGCGGCCGGGCGGGCGGCGGCGGCCGGGCGGGCGGCGGCGGCCGGGCGGGCGGCGGCGGCCGGGCGGGCGGCGGCGCGGTAGAAGCCCATCACGTGGTCGCGCACGAGCAGCTCGGCGTCGCGGGCGTCGCCGGCCTCGACGGCGGCGAGGATCGCCTCGTGCTGGCGGACCAGCCTCGCGGCGGCACGCGCGGGCGCCGGCTGCGCGGCGAGCGCGTCGCGCAGGTGCGACGAGATCGAGTCGCGGACGGCGAGCATCACGAGCTGCAGCGCCTCGTTGCCCGAGGCGGCGACGAGCGCGACGTGGAAGCGCACGTCGGCCTGCTCGAAGGCGGTGGCGTCGCCGACCGCGGCGCGCATCTGCTCGATCGCCTCGCGGGCGTCGGCGAGGTGGCCGGCGGGGCGTGTGCGCGTCGCGGCGGCGGCGACGGCGGCGGACTCGAGCGCGCAGCGCAGCTCGACGAGGTCGCCGAGCGGGACGCGGCCGAGCCGCAGCAGGTGGACGAGGCTCTCGCGCACCGGGCCGGTGCCGAGCTGCTCGGCCGCCGGGACCCGCAGCGGCGCGGTCGGGGCGGTCGCCACGGCGAGCCCCTGCGCCTGCAGCGCGCGCAGCGCTTCTCGGACGGTCGTGCGGCTGACGCCGAACTGGGCGCAGAGCTCGCGCTCGGTCGGCAGCTCGTCGCCCGGCCGCAGCCTCCCGTCCAGGATCGCGTCGCGCAGCTGCTGCGCGACCTGCTCATACGCGGGATTGCGCACGACCGTCGTCGCCTGGAATGCCATGGCCGCACCCTACCTGGTGGACTGCTGGTCTGACAAGCAGGCAAGGGAATGTGGCCGCTCGCTGCGCGGCACGCGTCAGCGGTGCCGGCTTCGCACGACCAGGGACCTGCGGCTAGCCGAGGTACCAGTCGAGCACCGGCTGGCCGGCGAGCAGGGCGGCGACGGCGCCGACGGCGAGGAAGGGACCGAACGGGAAGGTCGTGCGCCGGCCGGCGGCGAGGCCGTCGCGGGCGATCACGGCGACGCCGAACAGCGCGGCCGCGACGAACGCCAGCAGGAGCGCGACGGCGACGGTCGGGCCGAGGCAGAGGCCGATCAGCCCGGCCAGCTTCACATCCCCCATCCCCATGCCGTCGGGACGGGCGACCGCGGCGAGCAGCAGGAGCCCGCCGGCCGCGGCGCCGGCGGCGAGCTGCGCCGGGAGCGCGGCGGGATCGGTCGCGAGGCCGATCGCGACGGCGGCGATCGCACCGGGGCCGGTCAGCCGGTTGGGGATGACGCGGCGCTCGACGTCGATCAGCGCGATCGGCACCAGGAGCGCGACGAGCAGGACCCCGAGCAGCGCGCTGCGCAGATCGTCGGCGAACAGCGGCGACAGCGCCGCCGCGGCGACGCCGCCGAGCAGCGCGCCGGCCGCGAGCCGGGCGGGGCCGCGGCGAGACGGGGGACGAAGCCGGCCTGAAGAGCGACGATGCGCCATCGCCCGGCTGATCGGCCGCAGCCGCGCGCAATTGAGCCCCACGCAGCGGTGTCGCTGCGCCGCGTGCTGCGCGCCGCTCCGGCGGCGCTCGGCTTCGAGCCTGCGCGATCGCGAGCCTGGGCGGGCTCCCGAGCCTGAACCTCCGAACGCGGCGACCGCTGTCGCTACGGGTGCAACCCGCGGCTGAGGCCGGCTCGCGCGACGTGCTCGACGGCGGAGGCGACCGCAGCCGTGCGCAGGTCGCAGCACAGCCGCTCGGCTGCGGCGATCACCTCCGCGGTCGCCGTTCGCAGCTGCTCGCGCAGACGACGCCGCAGCTCGTCGGGATCCCACGAGTAGTGCTGCTGGCCCATCACCCACTCGAAGTAGCTCGCCGCCACGCCGCCCGCGTTGGCGAGCACGTCGGGGACGACCTCGATGCCGCGCTCGGCGAGAATCGCGTCGGCCTCGGCCGTGGTCGGCCCGTTCGCCGCCTCGACCACGATCCGACACGCAAGCCGCTCCGCGTTGCCGGCGACGATCTGGCGCTCGACCGCCGCCGGCACGAGCACGTCGCACGGCAACTCGAGCACCGCGTCGCGAGCGACGGGATCGGCGTGCGGGAAGCCGTCGACGCCGCCGTGCGCAGCCTTCCAACGGAGCACCGCGCGGACGTCGATCCCCGTGGCGCGCGCGAGGCCGCCGTCGACGTCGCTGACGCCGACGACGAGCGCGCCCAGCTCGGCGAGCCGCTGCGCCGCGACCGCGCCGACGTTCCCCAGCCCCTGGACGACGACGCGACAGCCGCTGAGCGGCTCGCCGCGCCGCTCCAGCAGCGCATCGATCACGTCGACGACGCCGAGGCCCGTCGCGGCGTGACGCGCCGCGGTCCCGCCCAGCTCGACCGGCTTGCCGGTCACGACCGACGGCACCGGGCGCCCCAGCCGCTGGGAGATCGTGTCCATGAACCACCCCATCTCGCGCGCGCCGGTGCCGACGTCGGGCGCCGGCACGTCGGTGTCCGGGCCGACCAGCGGCGCCAGCTCGGTGGCGTAGCGGCGCGTCACGCGCTCCAGCTCGGCGACCGAGAGCGCGCTCGGATCGCAACGGACGCCGCCCTTCGCGCCGCCGTACGGCAGCCGCAGCAGCGCGCACTTCCACGTCATCGACATCGCCAGCGCCGCGCACTCGCCGAGCGAGACGTGCGGCGCATAGCGGAAGCCGCCCTTCGTCGGCCCCATCGTGAGCGTGTGCTGGACGCGGTAGCCGGTGAACGAGCGGACGATGCCGTCGTCCATCCGCACGCCGAAGTTGACCGTCAGCGACCGCCGCGGCTCCCGCAGCCGGACCCGGCTCTCGTCGTCGAGGCCCAGCGCGTCGGCGGCGCGGCCGAACTGCTGCAGCGCGTCGGCGTAGAGCGGCGAGCGCCACTCGCCGCCCTCGGCCACCAGCTCCGCGCCGGCGTCACGACCCGCCGTCGCCGTCGTCACCCCAGCTCCCCGGAGAGAAGCGCGGCGCGCGTCGCGGCGGTTGCGCCAAGGATGTCCATGCGGTCGCAGTTCCACTTCGCCATCGGCACGTACTCGACGCACAGCGGCCCCTCGTACCCGGCCGCCTCCAGCGCCGCGAGCAGCCCGGCGAGGTCGCCCTCGTCGCGCTCCCAGGCGACCTGCAGGTCGCCCGGACGAGACGCGCGCAGGTGGACGTGCCCGGCGAGCGGCGCCAGCGGCGTGATCCGCTGCGGCGCGATCGCCTGCATCGTGAAGTGGGTCGGGTCGAGCGACAGCGCCAGCCCCGGCACCTCGGCGACGATCCGCGCGGCCAGCTCCGGCGTCGAGACCAGCGAGCCGATGTGCGCCTCGATCCGCGTCTGAACGCCCTCCGCGCGGGCGGCGTCGACCCGCCACCGCAGCTCCTCGACCGCTCGCTCCCAGCCGGCGGCCGGATCGGCGTGGTCGGGGACGCCCGGCAGAACCGTCAAGCCCGGCGCGCCCAGCTCGCGCGCCGCTCGCGCGGCGCCCGCGAAGGCGACGCGATGGGCCGCCCGCAGTGCGGCATCGACGTGGTTGATCGCGCTCGCCGCGAAGTCGTCGCCGCCGACGACGAAGAAGAGGTCGGCGACGCGCAGGTTCGACGCGGAGACCGCCGCGCGCATCCGCGCGACCACCGCGTCCTCCGGCGCCGCGGGCGGGAGCGGCACGACCAGCTCCAGGTCGACCTGCGCGAAGCCGAGCAGCCGGATCAGCTCCAGCCGTCCCTCCAGTTCCAGCGCCGGGAAAGCGAAGTCCGGGCAGGAGAGCCGTCTTGCGTCAACCGGCATGAGCGGCCTCCCGCGCCGGCACCGTCACCGGCGCGCCGCTGCGCGCCGACTCCGCCGCCGCCTCCATCACCGCGACGCAGCGGACGCCCAGCTCGGCCGGTGCGCGGTCGCGCACGTCGCGTCCGAGGCAGAGGTCGATCAGCCGGCGCGTCGGCCCGACGTTGTCGTAGGCGCCGGCGCCGGGGCGCAGGTCGAGCGCCAGCGGCAGCCAGGTGCCGGCGCCGGGGACGACGGCGACGCGGTCGGGCGCGACGGCGACGTCGGCCCGCTCGCGCTCGAAGTCGATCGTCAGCGCGCCGTGCTCGCCGGCGAGCCGCACCTCCATCGCCTTGCGCCTCCCCCACGGCAGCCGCCCGTGCCCGGCGAACGAGCCGACGACCCCGTCGGCGAACCGCACCGACAGCGACACGTCGAGGTCGGCGCCGTTGGGCAGCCTGACCATCCGCGCGAACACCTCCTCTGGCTCGCTGCGCACGAGCGACAGCGCGAGCGCCAGCCCGTGCGACAGCTGGCCGTAGAGATAGCCGCCGCCGGAGGCCGGGTCGGTCCAGGTGCGCGGGTCGGCCTCGAAGCGGTGGCCGCCGTGCTCGACGGTCCCGTAGCCCGACCGCCCGGCGAACAGCTCGGTCAGCGTCGAGGCCATGAACAGGTCGACCGATGCCAGTCGGCCGAGCAGGCCGGTCGCGACGACGTCGGCGGCCCACGTCGCGATCGGGTTGTCGTTCCAGCCGTGCGCGAGCGTCAGCGTGCGGTCGCAGTCGCGCGCGACCGCCGCCAGCGCTCGCGCGTCGTGGAGCGTCACCGTCATCGGCTTCTCGACCAGCACGTGCGCGCCCGCGCGCAGGGCGGCCTCGGCGTGCTCGCGGTGGAGCGCGTTCGGCGAAGCGACGACGATCCCGTCGCAGCCGGCCGCCAACAGATCCGCGACCCGCTCGCTCGCGACGGCGAGCTCGAAGGCGCGCCGCAGCGCGTCCAGCTCGCGGCGCCCGCGCCGCACGACGCCGACCAGCTCGACGTCGGGCTGGTCGCGCAGGAACGGCAGGTAGAACTCGGCCGCCCAGTAGCCGGCGCCGACGATCCCGATCCGCGCCCGCCGGCTCACCGCGCCACGCTCCCCTCGGCCGCGGCGGGCGCGCCCTCCCCGCCGCCGGAGTCGATGCGGCTGCCGGCCCCCAGCTGATCCGCGCCGCGCCCGCGGCGCGACAGCTCCAGCGCGGCCTCGACCAGCAGCGCCGCCGCCTCCGGCGCGAACGGCGCCGCCTGGTCGTAGTGGCGCTGCGCAAGCGTCGGCTCATAGCCGCCGAACGGGTGCTCGCGCGCCGTCGCGACGTAGCCGACGACGTCGTTGGTGTAGCCGAGCGCGAAGGTGAAGTCGGCCTGCGAGCGCTCCTTCAGCTCCAGCCCCAGCTCGCAGAACGGCTCGCATGGCAGGCCGATCAGCTCGATCCCGCCGATCGCGATCCGCTGGACGGCGGTCGTCACCTCCTCGCCCGCGCTGCTGGCGTCGATCCGCGCGACCATCGCACGTGCCCAGTCGGCGTGGAACAGCGATGGGTTCCACTCCTCGCGCGGGCGCCCCTCGGCCCGCAGCCGCTCCACTCTCGCCTCCAGCTCGGCTGCGAGCGCCGCCATCTCCTCGCGGCTCGGCGGCTGCTTCAGCGGCAGGCGCACCTCCAGCTCGGCCGCCGCCAGCCGCGGCGCGGTCGGCGCCCCCTCCTGCACGGAGACCGGCTGCCGGCGCCACAGCGCGAACGGCACCGCCGACATGAACGGCACCTGCCGCGGAGCCGTCGGCACCGCCTCGGCCCGCTCGCGCGCCTCCAGCGCCGCGAGCGCGATCCCCTCGCCGAAGCGCCGCTCGGGACCCGTGCGGTCGAAGAGCGCTTCCAGCGGCATCACGTTGCCGGCGCAGCCCTGCAGGAAGAGGCACTCGCCGCCGGTCCACGCCCGCACCCGCTCGCGCAGCGGTCCGACGAAGTCCGAGGATGCCTCCTGCACCTTGGGCCCGACGACCACCGGATGGGCGGCGTAGGCAACGACGGTCGCCAGCGCACGCCTGTCGGCGGCGTCGACGCGCAGCACGTCGACGTCGTGGTCGCAGGCCTCCTCCGGGTTCCAGCCGATGATCGTCGTGCCGCCGCTGCGCTGCCGGCGGTTGACGTTCAGCTCGCAGCGGCCGCGCGCGGCGGCGACCGCCGCCGGCGCCAGCCGCGCCGCCGCCTCGCCCGCGACCGCGGCGACGCGCTCGACCAGGCTCTCCGCGTAGGCGATCTCCTCCGGCCGCTCGGCCAGCTCGCCGCCAGCCTTCCGCAGCCCGGGTGCGAGCGGCATCGCGTGCGTGTGGCTGCTGTTGAGCAGGACTGCCTCGACCGCACAGCCGGCCGCGCGCGCCACCGCGGCGCGCATCCGCCGGCCCCAATCGCCGCGCGTCCAGGTGTAGTCGATGCCGACCAGCGCGACGCGCCGCGCGCCGTCGTCGAGCACGAGCGCCGTCGCCTCGCACGGCTCGCCGACGCCCTCGCTCGGCTGCCACCGCTTCAGGTAGCCCATCAGGTCCATGCCGGGCGGCGGCGCGATCGACGCCGACGCAGCCCCGGCCCGCAGGCCTTCCTCGCCGCCGCTCATGCCGCCTCGCCCTCCTCGTAGCCGGCCATCAGCGCGATCAGCCGGTCCTGTCTCAGCTCGGCCGCCGTCATGTCGGCGACCTTGCGGCCGTGGCGCAGGACGACGACGCGGTCGGCGACCTCCATCACGTGGGGCATGATGTGGGTGATCAGCACGACGCCGACGCCGCTCTGCGCGATCCGTCTGGCGACCTGCAGGACCGCCTCCGACTGTCTGACGCCGAGCGCCGCCGTCGGCTCGTCCATGAACAGCACGTCGGTAGCCCACGACGCGGCGCGCGCGACGGCGACGCCCTGCTGCTGGCCGCCCGACATGCGGCCGACCGGCGTGCCGGTCAGCGCCGGCAGCCGCACGCCGAGTCTGCTCAGCTGGTCGGTCGCGCGGCGCGTCATCTCGCGCCGGTCGAGGATCCCCAACGGCTTCAGCAGCCCGCCGCGGACGATCTCGCGCCCAAGGTAGAGGTTGGCGATCACGTCGCGATTGGGCGCGAGCGCGAGGTCCTGGTAGGTCGTCTCGATCCCGCGCTCGCGCGCGTCGTGGGGGCCGTGGAGCTGGATCGCTCTGCCGCGGTGGACGATCTCGCCGGCGTCCGGGCGGATCGCGCCCGACAGCATCTTCACCAGCGTCGACTTGCCGGCCCCGTTGTCGCCGACCAGCGCCATCACCTCGCCGCGGCGGATCTCCAGGTCCATCCCGGCGGCGGCGACGACCGGCCCGTAGTGCTTTCGCAGGCCGCGGGCCTCCAGCACGACCTCCCCTGCTGCGGTGCTCATCGCGTCTCCTTGCGCTTGCGGCGGACCTCGTCGAAGACGACGGCGATCAGCAGCGCCGTGCCCTGCACGATCATCTGCCAGTAGGAGGGCGCCGACAGCAGCGTCAGGCCGTTGTTGATGACGCCGAGCAGCAGCACGCCCAGCAGCGTCCCGACGACGGTGCCGCGGCCGCCCATCAGCGCGGTGCCCCCAAGGATCACGGCGGCCAGCACGGTCAGCTCGATCCCTTGGCCGGCGATCGGGATCGCCGCGCCGGAGATGCCGATCAGCAGGACGCCGGCGACCGCCGCCGACAGCGCCGACAGGACGTAGACCAGGATCCGCGTGCGGTCGACGCGGACGCCCGCGAGCCGGGCCGCCGCGAGGTTGCCGCCGATCGCGTAGACGTTGGAGCCGAAGCGCGTGAAGCGCAGCAGGCAGAAGGCGAGCAGGAACATCCCCGCGAGCACGTAGACCGGCAGCGGGATCCCGAGCAGTCTGTCGCTGCCGAGCGCGACGATCGTCGGGTCGTCGACCGGCGTCGACTTCGCGCCGCCGCCGCTCCACGCGTAGGTGATGCCGCGGAACGCGAACTGCGTCCCGATCGTGACGATGAACGGGTTGATCCCGACGCCGACGATCAGCAGGCCGTTGACGAGCCCGCAGCCGGCGCCGACGACGAGCGCGAATGCGATCGCGGCGCCGGCGGTGTAGCCGGCGTCGAGCGCGGTCGCCATCGCCCAACCCGCGAGCACCAGCACCGCGCCGAGCGACAGGTCCAGGCCGCCGCCGATCAGCACGATCGTCGTGAACGCGGCCATCACGCCGGAGACCGCGACGGCGGTGCCGATGTTGGCGAAGTTCTCGCCCTGGAGGAAGTACGGGCTCTGCATGCTGATGATCACGCAGGCGACGACGAGCATGCCCGACAGGCCGAGCTGCTCGGGCGCGACGCGTCCGAGCAGTGCTCGGACGCGCCCGCCGTCACGGGTATCCGGAGCGTTGCCCGGATAGGTGGAGGCTTCCATCGGTTTCCCTCAGACCGTCCGTCGCTAGCCGTGGATGACGCCCGGCGCCATGTAGACCTGCTCGGGCACCGGGTTGCCGGCGGCGATGTCGGCCGCCAGCGGGATCAGCAGCTCGCCGCGGCGCTCCGGATACTGCGTCACGTCGCCGACGAAGATCGGGTCGCCCTCCTCGATCAGCTTCAGGTTGGGCGGGTCGGCGTCGATGCCGACGAGCGCCGCGTTCTCCCCCATGCCCTTCGTCTTCAGCGCCGTGTGCATGCCGAGCGCGCGCATGTCGTTGATCGCGTTGCCGACGACGTGCTTGGCCTGCGGGTGCGCGGTCAGCCAGTCGGTCATTCTCTGGCGCGCCTGCTCGGAGCCCTGCTGCGTCTGGCAGTTGAGCATCTCGTAGTTGTCGGCGGGGATCTCCGGGAACTGCGCTCTGATCCCTCTGTGGAAGTAGGCGACGCGGTCGTAGGGCGTGCCGGCGTCGGTGCCGACGTCGGCGTCGGCGCAGGAGACGACCCACGTCTCGGCGAGGTCCCAGCCGCGCTCTCTGATCACGGTGCCCGCGTACTCCGCCGCGACGGTCCCCATGTCACCCTGGCGGACGCCGAAGAAGACGGTGTTCTCCGGCGGCGCGAGGTCGAGCACGACCGTCGGCAGGCAGGCCCCCGAGAACGTCTTCATGATCTGCGGGTAGAGGTTGGCGATCACGTTCATGCTGAGCACCGCGTCGGGCTTCAGCTGCGCGACCGCCTTCGCGACGTTGATCGGCTCGCTCGTGCTCGGGTACTTGTTGTCGAACAGCTTGAGCTCGGCGCCCGTTCTGCCGGCGACCGCCTGCACGCCTCTGTTCTGCTTGACGTCGAACGGCAGCTCGGTCGTCTCGGGGGTGTAGGCGATCGTCACGCCCTGCGCGTCGGCCGCGGCCGACGGGTCCCACTGCTGCGGGTGGTCGGAGGCCGGCTCGAACGAGCAGCTCTCTCTGTTCCAGGCGACCCATCTCTCCGGCGTGCCGGCCAGTCTCGGCGCACCTGACTCACCGGCGCCCTGCTGCTCGGTCGTGACCGCCGGCGTCGTGCCGGCGGCCGCCGTCTCGGGCTCGTCGTCCTTCTTGACCCCGCAAGCTGCCAACGTCATGCACGCCAGCGCGGCAGCGCCCGCGCCGAACAACGTCTCTCGCTTCATCTTCTCTCCGTTCTCTCACAGTGCAGACGCGCAGTGACGGTCTGCGCTCTCACTCAATTGAGTTCGAGCAGCTCCTGCAGCCGGGCGTCGTCGAGCGTCACGCCGAGCCCCGGCCCACGCTTGAGCCGGATCGTCCCGTGGTGGGCCCGCGGCTCGTCGGGAAACAGCATCCACCACACCTGGTCCTCGTCGAATCTGCCGTCGTCCCCCGGCGGCGGCATGTACTCGACCATCGGCGTCGCGAAGCTCGCGGCGGCGACCTGGAGGTTGTGCGCGACCCCGAGGTGCGGGATCACGTCGAGTCCGAACGTCTCCCCCAGCGCCCACACCCGGCGCGCCTCGGTGATCCCGCCGAGGCGGTTGACGTCCGGTTGCAGCACGTCGACCGCGCCCGCGGTCACGAGGTCGCGGAAGCCGAAGCGGGTCGCCTCGTGCTCGCCCGCGGCGATCGGCGTGTCGACCGCCGCGCGCACCCGTGCGAGGCCCGGGATCTCGTCCGGCATCACCGGCTCCTCGACCCAGCGCAGGCGGATGCCCGCGTCCTCGATCGCGCGGATGCAGCGGATCGCGTAGCCGGCGTCCCAGCCCATGTAGGCGTCGGCCATCTGCTCGACGCCGGGCCCGATCGCGTCGGCGACCGTCTTGACCAGCTCGACGTTGCGGCGGATCCCGTCGCGGCCGTCGGAGGGCCCGTATGCGAGCCGCTGCTTGACGGCGCCGAAGCCCTGCTCGACGTAGCCGCGCGCCTCGGCGGCGAGCGCGTCGAGGTCGTCGGTGGCGTAGAGGCGGCTGGCGTAGGCGGGGATCTCGCTGCGGACCGCGCCGCCGAGCAGCTCGTGCAGCGGCCGCTCCAACTGCCGCGCGTGCAGGTCCCACAGCGCGACGTCGAGCGCGCTGATCGCGTGCATCACGACGCCGCGGCGGCCGACGTTGACCGTCGCGCGGAACATCGTCTCCCACAGGCGGTTGACCTCGGCCGGCCGCGCGCCGAGCACGACCGGCGCGAGCTGCTCGATCACCGGGACGGTCGCCGGACTGCCGAAGCCGGCGGTGCCGACCCCTTCTCGGCCGTCGGCGTCCTCGAGCCGCACGACGACCGCCCAGCTCGCCGCGGGCGGCAGGCCGGCGGTCGCGTCGCCGCGCAGCAGCCGCTCGGCGCCCTCGATCCCGGTCAGCGGCGTCACGAGCGGCCGCGGCCCGCCGAGCACCGGCGGCTCGCCGGCCGGCAGCATCGCGACGCGCACGCGCACGATCGGGCTGCTCATGCGAGCACGCCCTCCTCGGCCAGCTCGCGCAGGACCTCCTCGGCGACCTCCAGCGTGCGGTCGACGTCCTCCTCGGTGTGCGCGTCGGAGACGTGGTTGCGCTTGAGGCTGAGCGGCAGCATCAGGATCCCGCGCTCGGTCATCCGCCGGTGGAAGGCGACGTAGGCGGCGTCGTCGTTGCGCATCAGGTCGCGATAGCCCCGGATCGGGCCGTCCATGAAGTAGAGGCAGAAGACCGACCCGAAGCCGGCCGCGGTCGCCGCGATCCCCAGCTCGTCGGCGATCCGCTGCAGGCCCTCGCGCATGCGCGCGCCGAGCGCGTGGACGCGCGGGTAGAAGTCGTCGCCGTGGTCGCGCAGGTGGGTCATGGTCGCGACCGCCGCCGCCATCCCGACGGCGTGGCCGTTGAAGGTGCCGGCGACGACGACGTCGCCGCCCGCGGAGCTGAACCGCTCCATCAGCTCGCGGCGGCCGCCGATGCCGGCGACGGGATAGCCGTTGGCGATCCCCTTGCCGAAGGTCGTCAGGTCGGGCTCCAGCTCCAGCACCGCCTGGTAGCCGCCGAGCCCGTGGCGGAAGCCGGTGATCACCTCGTCGCAGATCAGCAGCGCGCCTTCGCGGCGGGTCAGCTCGCGCAGGCCGTCGGAGAACTCGCGCGTCGGCAGCAGCGCGCCGACGTTGTGCGGGATCGCCTCGAAGATGACGGCGGCGATCTGCTCGGGGTACTCGTCGAACAGCGCCTGCACCGAGCCGACGTCGTTGTACTCGGCGATCAGCGTCGCCGCGAAGGCGTCGGGCAGGATTCCGGCGGAGAGCGGGTCGAGCTTGTAGGCCCGCTCCGGCGGCGAGATCACGTTGCGCGCGACGGCGTCGTGCCAGCCGTGGAAGTTGCCCTGGAACTTGACGACGTAGCGGCGCCCGGTGATCGCGCGGGCGAGGCGGACCGCCTGCAGCGTCGCCTCGGTGCCGGTGTTGGTCGCCAGCGACGTGTCGACCGACGCGATCGACTCGCAGACCAGCCGCCCGTACTCGACCTCCAGCTCGGTGACCCCGTAGCCGGTCAGGTCGATGCGGCCGATCGTCTCGCGCACCGGCTCGTCGACGCGCGGGTCGCAGTGGCCGAGCAGGATCGCGCCGAAGGCGGCGTGGTAGTCGAGGTACTCGCGCCCGTCGGCGTCCCACATCCGTGCGCCCTCGGCCCGCGTGAACGCCCACGGCGCGCCGACCGCCCGCGTCGCCGAGTTCACCCCGCCGGGGATGACCGCGCACGCGGCATCGAAGATCGCACGGCTCGCCGAGCCGACGTCGGTCGCTCCTTCGCCCATCCTGCTCTCCTTGCTCTCCTGATGCCGTCGGCTCGACGGCGACCACTCGCGGAACGACATGGAACGTCGTTCCGCGTTAACCGTAGGGGAGCGAGGGGACGGCGTCAAGCAGCCGGGACCGAATCGGTCGGCGCGAGGCTGCGGGCTGTGATCCGCAGCGCGTTGATGAGCGCCGGGTGCGCCTCGATCCGCGCCGCGGTCGCGCGCAGGTGGGCGAGGATCCGATCGTGCTCGGAGGGCGCCAGCTCGCTCGCCGCGCCGGCCGTGCTGAGCGCCGCGACGCACTCGCCGCCGCTCGTCAGCGGCACGGCCAGGCAGCGGACCCCGACCGCCCCCTCCTCGTCGTCGAACGAGTAGCCGCGCTCGCGCGTCTCCTCGAGGTCGGCGACCAGTCGCGCGCGCGTCACGCGCGTGTGCTCGGTGCGTCGCGGATAGGGCTCGCCGGCCGGCAGGTGGTCGCTCAGTCGCGCCTCGTCGCAGTGGGCCAGGAGCAGCTTGCCGAGCCCGGTGCAGTAGGCGTCGTCGCGAGAGCCGGTGCTGGAGCGGAAGCGCAGCGGGCGGTCGGGCTCCTCGACGTAGACGTGCAGGACCTGGCGGCCATCGAGCACGCCGAGATTGCAGGTCGCGCCGGTCTCGTCGGCCAGCGCCGACAGCAGCGGCCGCGCCAGTGCCGGCACGCCGACCGCCTCCAGCCGGTCGCTCGCGAGGTCGATCACCGCGAAGCCGAGCGTCCAGCTGGGGCGCTCGTCGATGCGCAGCACGAAGCCCTCCTCCTCCAGTACCCCGAGCAGCCGCACGAGCGTGCTCTTCGGGTGGCCGGTGCGCTCGTGCAGCTCCGCCAGCGTGACGCCGTCGTCGCTGCCTCTGAGCGTGCGGAGGATCTCCAGACCACGCGACAGCGCCCGCGCGTGGTAGTTCGTGGCACGTTGTTCCATGCCACGACCCTAGCCGACCGGCCGGGCGGGCGCGCGAATTTCGCGCGCCCGCCGCAGCGGCCGTCCGGCGCCCGTCTAGGCCGTCGTGAACGCGTACGTGCCGGAGCCGATCGTGACGACCGCTTCCGTCGCCGAGGTCGAGACGACCGCGACGCCGGCCGCTCTCGCGATCGGAGTGCCGCCCTCGAAGGCGGCCCGCCCACCCGTGAGCGGGATGCGCACCGTGGCGGTGACGTTGACCGGGACGGTCACGTCCAGCGTGAAGTCGCCGCCGGCCGCCTCTCTCCAGGCGACGCTCGCCTCGCCGTAGGAGGTCTGCAACGCCGTCTCCGCGCTCTTCAGCGTCGCGCCGGGCCGTGGCTCGACGATCAGCTTGCGGTAGCCGGCGCCGCCATCTGGGTCGTTGCGCAGCCCGCCGACGTCGCGGTAGAGCCAGTCGCCGAAGGTCGCCAGCGGCAGGTGGTTGAACGAGTTCATCCCCGCGTTGCCGTTCGAGTTCGGGTCGACCACGAACGTGTCCGAGTTCCACCGCTCCCAGAAGGTCGTCGCCCCTCTGGAGAGCATGTAGCCCCACGACGGGTACTGGTCGCGCACGATCAATCTCTCCGCGGTCGCGTGCTGGCCGGTCGCGGTGAGCGCCTGCAGCACGTACGGCGTGCCCGAGTAGCCGGTCACGAGATGATCGCCGCGGTCGGCGATCTTTCTCGCCAGCCGCGCGCCGGCCGCGTCGCGCAGCGCCGGCGGCACCAGGTCGAACGCGATCGCGATCGCGTAGCCGGCCTGCGAGTCGCCGGAGACTCTGCCGTCGCCGGCGATGTACGCCGACTGGTACGCCGTTCTCAGCGTCGCCGCCAATCTCGCGTAGTCCGAGGCGGCCGCCGGCTTGCCGAGTTCCGCCGCGATCTCCGACAGCATCCGCGCGGCGCGCACGTAGTTGGCGTTCTCGATCACGCCGCCCGGCGTGGGCTCGTCGAGGTTGAGGTGGTCGGCGTAGGAAGCCGAGCCGAGCAGTCCGCCGCCTGCCGATGCGCGCAGCTGCTCGATCCAGCTGACCATCGCCGGGTAGAGCCGCTCGAGCGATCTCGTCTCGCCGTAGCGCTGCCACATCAGGTACGGGATGTGGACGATCGCGTCGGTCGCATAGGCGCCGCCGTCTCCGACCAGCGGGACGAACGGGACCACGTGCGGCAGCTGCCCGTTGGGGCGCTGGGCGTATCTCAGCTCATCTGCCCACGACGCGAGGAAGGTGCCGATGTCGTAGTTGAACAGGAAGCCGCCGCCGCTGACCGACGGCTCGCCGACCCAGCCCAGCCGCTCGTCGCGCTCGGGCGTGTCGATCGGGATCGTCACGAAGTGGCTGAGGTGCGTCGCGCGCAGGACGCTCTGCAGCTCGTCGACCAGTCTGTCGCCGGTGCTGAACGAGCCGACCGATCTGACGTCGGCGTTGACCGGCACGCCGCTGACCATCGCGGTGGCCGGCGCGGCCGTGAGGCCGCTGACCTCGACGTAGCGGAAGCCGTGGAGCGTGAAGCGCGGCTGGTAGACCTCGGTCCCGCCGCCCTTGAGCGTGTAGACGTCGGTCGCTCTGGCGCTGCGCAGCATGCCGACGTCCAGCTCGCCGCTCGGCTGCAGCCGCGGCGCGTGGCGCAGCGTCACCTGCTGTCCGGCCGTGCCGCTGATCTCCAGCCGCACGACGCCGCCGATCTCCTTGCCGAGGTCGAAGACGTAGCGGCCCGACCCGAGCGATCTGACCGAGACCGCCGGGATCGGCGCGTGCGCCTTCGTCTCCGGGTGGGTTTGCGGGACGCGCGGCGCGGTCGTGCCGGTGCCGGTGGCGACGACCGCGCTCGTCCAGCCGCTGTCGTCGTAGCCGTTCTCGCTCCAGGCGCCGAGCTCCTTGCGCGCGTCGTAGCTCTCGCCCATGTAGAGGTCGGCCGCGCGCACCGGTCCCTCACGCGTCCCCCTCCAGCTGGTGTCGGTGACGACGGTCGCCGTTCTGCCGTCGGAGTAGGTGACGTCCAGCTGCATGAGGAACGCCGGCTGGGAGCCGTACAGGTATCTTCCGGCGCCGCCGACCGTGCCCGAGTACCAGCCGTCGGCGAGCGTCGCGCCGATCGTGTTGGCGCCGCTCTGGAGCGCGCTCGTGACGTCGAAGGTCTGGAACTTGACGCGTCTCGCGTAGTCGGTCCAGCCAGGGGCGTAGAGGTCCTCGCCGATCCGTCTGCCGTTGATCCGCAGCTCGTAGAGGCCGAGCGCCGAGACGTAGGCGCGCGCTCTGACGATGCCGCTGCCGAGCGTCACCTGCTTGCGCAGCGTCGGCGGCGCCTGCTCGGGGATCGTGACGCGGAAGAGGCGGTCGCCCGTCGCGGGGATGCCGTTCGCGTAGGCGGTGCCGCCTGGGTAGGCCGATCCGTCGGTCGTGCCCCACCAGCCGAGCATGCCGTCGCCCGACGTTCTCAGGTCGCTCGCGACGAGGTAGTAGCTGCCGGCCGGGAAGGTTCTGCCGGCGCCGTTGTCGAGCGCGAGCCATCTGTCGGTGACGACGTTGGAGAAGGTTCTGCTGGCGAGGAGCGTGCCGCCGGGGCCGCCGCTGTAGAGCGACAGTCTCAGCGACGACGGGTTTCCGGTGCCGAACTCGACGAAGCGGCCCTCCGCCGTCGCGAACGGCTTGTCGGCGGTGAACGTCTGGCCGAGCGAGCTGCCGGTCAGCTGATCGGCGCCGGTCGCCCGTCCCTGCATGATCGGTCTCGCCCAGTCGGACGGCAGCTCGATCCATCTCGCCGACCAGTCGGTCAGCTCGTCGCCGCTGGGCGGCACGACGCGGAAGACGCGGTCGGTCGTGCCCGCGACGCCGTTGACGTAGGTCGTCCCGCCGGCGTACTTCGTCCCGTCGGTGTGGCCCCACCAGCCGAGCATGCCGTCGCCGGAGGTTCTGAGGTCGTGCGCGAGCAGGTAGTAGTCGCCGGCCGGGAAGGGACTGCCGGCGGGTGCGTCGACGTCGAGCCAGACATCGGTTCTGACGTTCGTGAAGGTTCTGCTCGCGAGCAGTCTGCCGCCGGGGCCTCTGCCGCTGTAGAGCGACAGCGTCAGACCAGACGGGCTGCCCGTGCCGTACTCGACGAACATGCCGCTCGCCTTCGAGAAGGTGCCGCCGGCCGTGAACGTCTGCCCGACCGAGCCCGTCCCGAGTCTGTCCGCGCCGGTGGCCGCTCTCTGCTCGATGCCGCTCCAGCCGGGTGCCGCGGCGCCGTCGCGCAAACCCGTCTCCCACCACGTCGGCGTCGCCCAGGCGCTCGTCCCTGAGGCGGTCGTCGCGACCTGCACCGTCCACCAGTAGCGCGTCGTCGACGTAAGCGCGGGGCCGCCGTATCTCACGTCGACCGAGGCCGACGAGGCGACGACGCCGCTGTCCCAGACGTCCGCTCTGCCGACGACGAGCAGGTCGGCTCTCGTCGCGACGAGCACGCGGTAGCTCGACTGTCTGACGCCGCGGTCGGTCGAGCTGAGCTTCCAGCCGAGCCGCGGCGGCGACGATGCGACCTCCGTGCCGAGCGGTTCGACGGTGCGGTCGACCGTCAGCCCGCCGACACTCACCGCCGCCTCTGCGTGCGGGGCGGCGAAGGCGCTCGCCATGAGCGCGAGTGCGCATGCGAGCAGCACCGCGAGCGCCGGCGCGCGGCGCTCTCTCCATCGAATCTCCATCGCAAGCTCCTGTCTGCGACCGGCCTTGAGCCGGACGATCGGCAGCACGCGCCGAGGCGTGCCGGGGAACGCGAGGTGTCTACATAGAATGGCGTTCCATGTCAATCGGAGCGGTCGGCGCGCTCCGACGTCAGGGGCAGGCGAAAGCGCTAGGCCTGGCCGCCGCGGAGACGGATGCCGCTCTCCTGGGCGTTCGCCTCGGGGCCCTGGAACTGGCCGGTGCCGGCGCACCAGGGGCAGGTGACCTCTCTCGGCGTGCCGCCGAGGCCGGAGATCAAGCGGCCGGTGCCGCGGCAGGGGCGGCACTGCGTGTCGGGTGTCGTGTCCTTGGGTGCCATGGGCGTCGGCGCGCGAGCGTAGCGGCTTCGGCGTCGGCGTGCCGCGCGGTCGGGGCGCCGGCGCGGTCGACGGCGACTCAGCGCCGCACCGCGAGCGCGATGCCGTCGCCGACCGGGGTGAGCGTGGCGATCAGGTCGGGGTGGTTGACGAAGTGCTCGTTGAAGGCGCGCGCGGTGGCGATCCGCTCGCTGCTCCAGCCGTCGACCGGTCTCCCCTCGGCGACCGGTCTCCCCTCGGCGACCGCTCCGGACATCAATATGTTGTCGACCGCGACGAGGCCGCCGGGCCGGAGCAGCGGGACGATCTGGTCGAGCTGGTCGGCGTACTCGGCCTTCAGCCCGTCGAGGAAGGCGAGGTCGAACGCCGCCGTCAGCGTGCGCAGCCCCTCGGTCGCGTCCTGCAGGCGCAGGTCGACCCGCGCGGCGAGGCGGGCGCGCGCGAAGTAGCTCTGGGCGGCGGCGTGGCGCTCGCGGTCGATCTCGAAGGAGATCAGCTCGCCGTCGTCGGGCAGCGCCCGCGCCAGGTGCAGCGTCGAATAGCCGATCGCGGTGCCGACCTCGACGATCCGCCTCGCCCCGACCGCCCGCGCCAGCACGTGCAGCAGCGACGCGGCCTGCGAGTCGAGGATCGGGACGCCGTCGCGGACGCCCCGCTCGCGCATCTCGGCGAGCAGGCCGTCGGGCACCGGGCTGGTCTGCTCGATGTAGGCGCGGACGGCGTCGGTGACGATCATGCAGGCGGTTCCCTCTCAGCTTGCGCGGTCCTCCCCTTCCTTCCCCGTGAGCGCGTCTCCGTAGCCCACGGCGACGAGATCTTCACCGCGCACATCCAGCAGCTCCCGCAGCCGCGCGACCTTCTCGCGCTCCGCCGCGAGGTCCGACGCGTCCGGGGCGACCGCCTCGAACTCGACGAAGTCGCCGAGGCCGGCGACGCGGTCGAGATGGATCCGCACGTCGCGCCAGATGAACAGCCGCCGCTCCTTCTCGACGACGACCCGCGTCCCGAGCGCCGCGTCGAGCCCGGCGCGGCAGGCGGCCGCGTCGTCGACGCCGATCAGCCGGTAGCGGCTCAGCTTCGCCGACTGCTCGTCGGGTCGCTCGTACTGGATCAGCGTCGCGCCGCCCGGCCGCTCCTCGCGCAGCTTCAGCCGCCCCCTTGTCACGACGAAGTACGTGTCGCGCTGCCACAGGACGCCGTGGTCGACGGCGCCCTCCAGCGCGACGCAGCGCGCGAGCGACCGCGCGGGGTCGCGGTCGCGGGCCTTCAGCTCGACGTTGCGGCGGGCCGGCTCGCGGCCGACGACGGTCTCGGCGCTCATCGCCGGGACCCTAGCGGCGGGGTGGGAGCCGGTTCGCGCGGCGGACGGAGGGCACCGGCTGACGGGAGCGCGCCAACTCTGACGTGCGCGCCCGCCTCCGGCCTCCGGCGCGCGATTGCTCGATTATCGTTGCGCAATGGAGGTGGGCCCGTCGGGAGCGGGCCGTGGAGACAGCGGCAGGGAGGTCGCCCGATGGTCTGGCGCACGAAGCGCGACGCATGACCGCTGGTCGCGCGCGGTGACGCGCGACCAGCCCGCATTGCCGCCTGATGCGGCGCGACTCAGCCGCGCCGCATCAGGCGGCCGACGGCGCTCATCAGCTCGTCGGTCTTCTCGTCGCGCGCCGGCCCTTCCTGCGCGCCCATAACGCAGTGGTGGGCGTGCTGGTCGAGCAGGCCGAGCGCGACCTTGTCGAGTGCCGCCTGGATCGCGGAGATCTGCGTCAGGACGTCGATGCAGTAGCGGTCCTCCTCGACCATCGACTGCACGCCGCGGACCTGCCCCTCGATCCGGCGCAGCCGCTTGGTCAGCTGGTCTCTGGTCGCGCTGTACCCGCGCGTCGGGGTCGTCTCGCTCGCCTCTGTGGAGGCCATCGCCGCTCCTGTTCGTCCGGTGCCTGACGACGATTCTAGCCTACCCCCCAGGGGTATGTGATACGGTGCCCGCAGCGATACCCCCACCCCGTATCTGAGGACTCCCCGAAAGGACCCGGCACATGTGCAACGCCTGCGGCAGCGACAACACGAAGAGCGACGCGACCGTCACGACGTCCGGCTCGTCGGCGCCCGGCACGCGCACGTACGTCGTCAGCGGCATGACCTGCACCCATTGCGTCGCGTCGGTCCGCGAGGAGGTCGGTGAAGTCGCGGGCGTCGAGGTGCTCGACGTCGACCTCGCCAGCGGCCGCCTCGTCGTCAGCGGCGAGGCCGCCGACTCCCAGGACGCGATCCGCGCCGCCGTCGAGGCGGCCGGGTACTCGGTCGCGCCGTCATGAGCGGCGCGGCGAAGCTCGCCGCCTACGCGGCCGTGCTCGCGCTCGTCTTCGGCGGCGCGGCGGTCGCGGGCGGCGCGATCGACCCCGACCGGGGCCGAGAGGAGACGACCATGAGCAGCGCGCACGACACTGACACCCGCGCCCACGACGACACGACGGCCGGCGCGACCGGACACGACGATGCGACCCGCGGCGCGGACGCGGCGAGCGGCGGCCACGGCGCCGGCGCGAGCGGTGGCAGCGCCAGCGGCGGCCACGGCGAGAGCGGCGCTCACGGCGCCCACGCCGGTGCCGACGCGGTCCGCGGCCTGTCCGTCGCCGACGGCGGCCTGCGCGTCGTCGTCGAGCGCCCCGAGCTGCGCCGCGGCACGGCCGAGCAGGTCTCCTTCCGCGTCGTCGACGAGCGCGGCGAGACCGTCCGCGACTTCGACGTCGCGCACGAGCAGCGGATGCACCTGATCGTCGCCCGCCGCGACCTCACCGGCTTCCAGCACCTCCACCCCGAGCAGGCTGAGGACGGCAGCTGGACGGCGCCGATCCGGCTCGACGACGCCGGCTCGTACCGCCTCTTCGCCGACTTCACGCGCGGCGGCGAGGCGAGCACGCTCGCGGCCGACCTGCGCGTCGACGGCGCCGCCGACCTGCGGCCGCTGCCGGCCCCCGCCGCGACGGCGACCACCGACGGCGGCGAGACCGTCGCGCTCTCCGGCGCCGACCAGCTCCGCGCCGGCGAGTCGGCGACGCTCGACTTCGCGATCGAGCGCGACGGCGAGCCGGTCGAGGTCGAGCCCTACCTCGGCGCGAGCGGCCACCTCGTCGCGCTGCGCGACGGCGACCTCGCCTTCCTCCACGTCCACCCGAGCGGCGACGGCGTCTCGTTCGAGACCGCCTTCCCGACCGCCGGCGCCTACCGCCTCTTCCTGCAGGTGAAGGTCGACGGCGCGGTCCGCACCGCCGCGTTCACCGTCGAGGTCGAGCCGTGAGCGCCGCCCCTTCCCCCGCGCCCGGCGCGCACGTCGAGCTGCCGATCACCGGCATGACGTGCGCCTCGTGCGCCAACCGCATCGAGCGCAAGCTGAACAAGCTCGACGGCGTCTCGGCGAGCGTCAACTACGCGACCGAGAAGGCGACGGTCGACTACGACCCGGCGCTGGTCGAGCCCGAGCAGCTGCTCGACACGGTCGCCGCGGCCGGCTACGAGGCGACGCTGCCGGCGCCCGCGGGCGCGGTCGGCGGCAGCTCGGCCGAGCCGGCCGAGGAGGCCGACGAGACCGCCCCGCTGCGCCAGCGGCTGGTGATCTCGGCGCTGCTCACGCTCCCGGTCCTGCTGCTGTCGATGATCCCGGCGCTGCAGTTCGACGACTGGCAGTGGGCGGTGCTCGCGCTTGCCTCGCCCGTCGTCGTCTGGGGCGCATCGCCGTTCCACCGGGCCGCGTGGGTCAACCTCAAGCACGCGACCGCGACGATGGACACGCTCGTGTCGGTCGGCGTGCTCGCCGCGTGGCTGTGGTCGCTGTACGCGCTCTTCCTCGGCGACGCCGGCATGACCGGCATGAGAATGCCGTTCGACATCCTCCCCTCCAACGACGCCGGCACCAGCCACATCTACCTCGAGGTCGGCGCGGCGGTGACGGTCTTCATCCTCGCCGGCCGGTACTTCGAGGCGCGCGCCAAGCGCCGCGCCGGCGCCGCGCTGAGAGCGCTGCTGGAGCTCGGCGCGAAGGAGGTCTCGCTGCTGGACGACGACGGGAGCGAGCGGCGCGTTCCGGTCGAGCAGCTCGCCGTCGGCGACCGCTTCGTCGTCCGCCCCGGCGAGAAGGTCGCGACCGACGGCGTCGTCGAGGAGGGCGCCTCGGCCGTCGACCAGTCGCTGCTGACCGGCGAGTCGGTCCCGGTCGAGAAGGGCCCGGGCGACGACGTCGCGGGCGCGACCGTCAACGCCGGCGGTCGGCTGGTCGTGCGCGCGACGCGCGTCGGAGCCGACACGGCGCTGGCGCAGATCGCTCGCCTGGTGACCGACGCCCAGTCCGGCAAGGCGCCGGTGCAGCGGCTCGCCGACCGCGTCTCGGGCGTCTTCGTCCCGATCGTGATCGCGATCTCGGTCGGCACGCTCGGCTTCTGGCTCGGCGCCGGCGAGAGCGCGGCGTTCGCGTTCACCGCGGCCGTCGCGGTGCTGATCATCGCCTGCCCGTGCGCGCTCGGCCTCGCGACGCCGACCGCGCTGCTCGTCGGCACCGGTCGCGGCGCCCAGCTCGGCGTGCTGATCAAAGGGCCGGAGATGCTGGAGTCGACCCGCCGCGTCGACACGATCGTGCTCGACAAGACCGGGACCGTGACGAGCGGGAAGATGAGACTGGTCGAGGTCGTGCTCGCCGACGACGGCGAGGCGACCGGCGCGAACGGTGCCCCCGATGGATCCGGCGCCGCCGCGCGGGTCGCGGCGCTGCGGATCGCCGGCGCGCTCGAGGACGCCTCCGAGCACCCGATCGCGCAGGCGATCGCGGCCGGAGCGCGCGACGAGCTGGCCGCCGGCGGCCACGGCGCGCTGCCGCCGGTCGAGTCGTTCGCCAACCGCGAGGGGCTCGGCGTCGAGGGCGTCGTCGACGGTCACGCCGCGCTCGTCGGCCGGCCGGCGCTGGCGCGCGAATGGAGCCTGACCGTCCCGCCCGCGCTCGACGCCGCCCGCGAGGCGGCAGAGGCGCAGGGCCGCACCGCCGTCGTGGCGGCGTGGGACGGCGCGGTGCGGGCGCTGCTGGTCGTCGCCGACACGGTCAAGCCGACCTCGGCGGAGGCGATCGCGTCGCTGAAGGCGCTCGGCCTGCGGTCGGTGCTGCTGACCGGCGACAACGCCGCCACCGCCCGCGCAGTCGGCGCGGAGGTCGGGATCGCCCCCGACGACGTGATCGCGGAGGTGCTGCCGTCGGAGAAGGCGGCCGTCGTGGCGCGGCTGCAGGGCGAAGGTCGCGTCGTCGCGATGGTCGGCGACGGCGTCAACGACGCGCCGGCGCTGGCGCAGGCCGACCTCGGCCTCGCGATCGGCACCGGCACCGACGTGGCGATCGAGGCCTCCGACCTGACGCTCGTCAGCGGCGACCTGCGCGCCGCCGCCGACGCGATCCGCCTCTCGCGCGCGACGCTGCGGACGATCAAGCAGAACCTTGGCTGGGCGTTCGGCTACAACGTCGCCGCCCTGCCGCTGGCCGCCGCCGGCCTGCTCAACCCGCTGATCGCCGGCGCGGCGATGGCCTTCTCGAGCGTCTCGGTCGTCGCCAACGCGCTGCGGCTGCGGCGGTTCCGCTCCGGCCACTGACGCGACCGGCCGACCTCTGTCATCCGCCTGTTGCCGAGCAACAGCTGGATGACAGAGGTCCTGGTCCGGGGGTCGGCTACGGCACGCCGCGCGGGGCGCGCAGGCCCTTGGCGCGCAGCCAGGCGCGGTAGCCGTCGTGCGGCATGTCGACGAAGGTCGTCTCGACGATCAGCTGCTCGGGCGGCGTGCCCTCGGCGGCGAGGCTGCAGGGGAGCCGCAACTGCGGGTTGGGGTTGTCCCAGCTCTCCAGCCCGCCGAGCAGGACCTTCTCGTAGCGGGCGCCGAACAACGTCAGGTTGGTCGCGCCCGGCAGCGCCGCCGACGGCGACAGCACGCCCCGGTAGCCGGCGGCGCGAAGGTCGTCGGCGATCGCCTGGCAGGCGGCGTGGTCGCCGACCGCGTCGCGCGGGTCCAGCCCGCAATCGGCCCAGCGGGCGAAGGTCGAGAGGTCGGCGATCTCGCGCTCGCGCACGAAGACGAGCCACAGACGGCGGCGGTACTGGGCCGCGCGGGTGCCGCCGCGGATCCCCTCGAAGCGGACCAGCTCGGCCCACGCCCCCATCGGCTCGAGCGCGAGGTACTGCGCGTAGCCCTCCCCGAGCCGGTGCCAGCGCGCCGAGCGCTGCGACGGCGACGGCTCGCCGGCGGCGTGGTAGAGCGGCGGCCAGTCGGGCGCGACCTGGCGGAAGCAGCGCCACTCGCCCGCGACCCGCGCGGGCGGCGTCGTCCAGGCGGTCATGCGGGCGCGGTGGCCACGGTCGAGGTCGTGGCGCGGTCGCGGGTCGCGCTCGCCATCGCGCGGCGGAGGGTCGCGCGCGCGGTGGTGCGGCGGCCGGTCGCGCGCGCGGTGGCGCGGCGGCCGGTCGCGCGCGCGATGGTGCGGCGGCCGGTCGCGCGCGCGATGGTGCGGCGGCCGGTCGCGCGCGCCGTCACGTGGCGCCGGTCCGCGGGCGTCGGCGCCGGGGTCGCGCGCGTCAGCGCAGTGGCGCGGCGGTCGCGCATGGGCCGCGTCATCCGGCCAGCTGGCCGCGGGCCCCGCGCGCCAGCGAGACGAGCGGCTCGCGGGCGGCGGCGACGCCGCGTCCCAGCAGCTCCAGCGGCGTGCGGCCGCCGAGCTGGTCGCGCGGCGCGTCGAACCACATCACGATCCCCAGCGGCGTCAGCGAGGCGCGCAGGTAGCTGAGCAGCTGGGCGAGCACGACGACGCGGTCGCCGTTGCGGGTCACCGGCCTGCCGGCGCGCCAGGCGCCGACGGTCTTCGTCGAGACGCCGAGCAGCCGCGCGAGGTCGCCGGCGGGGATCCGGTCGAGCGTTGCGAAGACGAAGTCGGCGGCGATCCGCGGGTCGTCGAGCTCGTCGTGGAGGAGGCGGCGCTCGATCCGCTGCAGTACGTCGCGCATCATCAGCTTGTGCAGCTCGACCTCGCCGGCCGCATCGAGCGCGTCGGGGTCGGCGTCGATCGCGCGGCGCAGGCCGACGAGGAACTCGAACAGCTTGCGCGCGTCGTAGTCCTCGGTCCCCTGCGGCAGCGCCGTCGAGAGGTCGAGGATCCCGTCCTCGATCGCCGCGTAGGCGCGGCGCCGCTGCTCGCGCCGCCGCTCGGCGTCGTCGTCGACGGCCGGCGCGATGTGCGGCGGGCCGATCAGGTCGCGGACGCGCTCCGCCTTGTGGCGCAGCGTTCCAAGGTCTCCGATGTCGGCCAGCGCGCTCATCGCGCCCTCCAGGTTCGCCAAACTTCCGGTACGGAAAGAAGTCTAGCGGACCTGATCAGGGCTGGGAAGGAACGGCGACGGCGCGGCGTCGTGGATGGCAGACGACGAGCTTGGACCTCGGACCGGGCACCGGCACCTTCTCAGCCCGGTCGGAGACCATCGCCAGCGAGCGATGGTGGTGACGCTGACGGTCAGATAGTGGCCGGCACCGTCAGCGGCGCCGCGGACGTGCGGTCGGGCCGCGACTCACGAGCGGGAGTGCTCCTCCCACTCGAGCGGCTCGGCCGGCGTCACGCGGACCTCGCCGTCGCGGTCGCGCACGGGGACGATCAGACCGGCGTCGAGGAGGGCGGTCAGATCGGCGAGCAGCTCCTGAGGGTCGGGCGGCGTATCGCCGCTGCGGGCTGGCTCGATGTGCGTGTCGTCGTCATACAACATCGTGTGTAGGACTCCTTCAGGCGGCAACGTAGGCCGTTCAGGATCCCGCGTCCACCGGACGGAATGCCATCCGCGATACGGCGTCGAATCTTTTCAACAGCGGCTGTTGCGGAAGTTTGCCTGCACTTTGCGGGGTTTTCCGCAGTTGTCCACAGGGTTGTGCACAGCCGTTGGCGTTTCTGCGCGCTCATCCGCGGATGTATGAACACTCGACGTAGGAGTTGTCGACAGGGTCGGGGACCCGCTCCGCACAGGAGCCGGTAGGAATCTGGGCGTGCCCTCGCCGACCCGCAGCTCGACCCGTCTCGCCCGCGCCGCGGGTGCGGAGCGGATGGCGCTGCTGCGCGAGCGCGAGAAGCTGACCCGGCGCCGCGACGCCGCCGCCCGCCAGCTCGCCACGGTCGAGCGCCAGCTCGCCGAGGTGCAGGAGCGGCTGGAGCTGATCGACCGGCTCGTCCCCGAGGCCGCGAACGTCCACCCCCTCCCCGCGCGCCCGGCGGCCGACGGGCTCAGAGGCGCCGCGATCCGCCAGGCCGCGGTCGAGGTCCTGCGCGGCCGCGGCCCGGGGCCGATCCACTACAAGGAATGGTTCGACGCGATGGGCGCCGCCGGCCATGCGATCGCCGGCAAGGACCCGCTCGCCGTCTTCCTGACCCAGCTCTCCCGCTCGCCGGTCGTCCGCCGCACGGCCGAGGCCGGCGTCTACGAGCTCGACCGTACGGCGCCCGCCGCGCTCCGCGCCCGGCTCGAGCGGCTCCACGCGCGCCTCGCCGAGCAGTCGGCCGACCGCGACGAGCGCGACCGCCTCGTCGCCGAGATCGCCATCGCCGAGCGCGCCCTCGACGAGGCCGAGCGGGCGCTCGGCGACGACGCGGTCGACCCCGCGCACGACGACGCGCGCGCGACCGGCTGAGAACGCGTCGTCGCTCGCGCGGCGGCCGCGCCGCCCGGCCCCCGCGGCGGCCCCGCCCGGGCGCGCGCGACCGGCTCGGCGGCGGCGGTCAGCCGCGCGCGGCGGCGGTCAGCCGCGCGCGGCGGCGGTCAGCCGCGCGCGGCGGCGCGGAAGGCGTCGAGCGGGGCCGTCTGGCCGGTCCAGCGCGCGAACGAGCGGGCGCCCTGGCGGACGAGCAGCTCGAGGCCGTCGACGGTCGCCACGCCGGCGTCGCGCGCGGCGGCGACGAGCGCGGTCGGCTCGGCTCCGTAGACGAGATCGACGACGCAGCGGTAGCGCCGCAGGTCGGCGCGGTCGAGCGGCAGGTGGGCGAACTGGTCCTGCCCGCGCTCGAGGCCGACCGAGGTCGTGTTGACGAGCAGGTCGGCAGCGGGGAGCGGCGCGTCGGCGTCCGGCACGGGCGGCACGCGCGACGCGTCCGCGCCGGCAGGCGCGTCCGGCGCGGCAGCGGCAGCGGCGAGCACGCGGCCGCCCAGCTCGGCGACGATCCGCTCGGCTCTCGCGGCGGTTCGGTTCCAGACGGCGACGTCGGCGGCGCCGGCGTCGAGCAGCGCCCAGACGGCGGCGCGGGCGGTGCCGCCGGCGCCGAGCACGACCGCGCTCGCGCCGGCCGGATCGAACGGCAGCGCGTCGATCAGGCCCGGCGCGTCAGTGTTGTCGGCGTGGATCCGCCCGTCGGGGAGGAACGTGAGCGTGTTGGCAGCGCCGATCGCGCGCGCCGAGGCGGTCGCCTCGTCTGCGAGCGCGAGCGCCGCCTCCTTGTGCGGGATCGTCACGTTCGCACCGGTGAAGCCGGCCCCGGGCAGGCCGCGGACCGTCTCCTCGAACAGCTCCGGCGGGACCGGCAGCAGCTGGTAGCGCCAGCCGGCCAGCCCGAGCGCGGCGTAGCCGGCCTCGTGCATCACCGGCGAGCGGCTGTGGCGCACCGGCCAGCCGAGCACGCCGCAGAGGCCGCTCACGCGCGGCCTCCGCTCAGCATCTCGTCGGCGATCTGCCGCCGGCCGCCTCGCGCGCCTGGTCGTATCTCTGCACGTCGAGCTGGAACTGCTCGAACGTCTCCGAGAAGGCGTGCTCTCCGCAGGTCCCCGGCTTGACGACGTAGTAGAGCGCGTTGCTTCTCGCCGGGTTGGCGGCCGCTCTGATCGACGCGAGGCCCGGGCTGCCGATCGGGCCCGGCGGCAGGCCCTGGCGCGTGCGCGTGTTGTACGGGGTGTCGGCGTCGAGGACCGACTGGCGCAGCGGGTTGACCCAGTCGTTCTGCTCGAAGCGCAGCGTCGCGTCGATCCCGAGCGGGATGCCGTCGCGCAGGCGGTTGTAGATCACCGCCGCGACCAGCGGCCGCTCGCTCGCGACGCTCACCTCGCGCTCGACCATCGAGGCGATCGTCAGCACGTCGAACACGGTCAGGTTTCTGCTTCTCGCGTAGCGGAGGTCGACCTGCGCGAGGTTCTCTCTGAACGCTCTCAGCTGGTCGTCGACGAGGCGGCGGACTCTCGCGCCTCTCGGCAGCTCGTATGTCGCCGGGAAGAGGAAGCCCTCCAGCGTCGCGCCGGCCGGCGCGCCATATCTGCGCGGGTTGAGCTGCGACGATCTGCGCGACGCCGTCAGGTAGTCGCCTCTCAGGCCGCCTCTTCTCGCAATCGAGACCGTCTCGCGGCGGCTGCGGCCCTCCGGTATCGCGACGGTGATCGTCGGCGGCGGCGGGGCGACTCTCGTCAGCGCCTCGATCGCGGCGGCGTAGCTCATGTCCCTTCTGAGCCTGAACGTGCCCGACTTGAGGTTCGAGCGATCGCCCGACAGCTGGGCGCGCAGGCCGAAGAAGAAGCTCGACGGCACGACGCCTCTCTCGGCGAGCAGGTCGCCGATCTCGCCCGCGGTCGCGCCCTGCGGCACTCTCACGGTCACGTTGCCGCTCCCCTCGCCGCCGAACGGCTGGAACAGCGAGACGAGGAACCAGACGAGCGCGCCCGCGATCAGCACGACGACGAGCGCCGCGATCCGCCCGGCCCAGCTGCTGCGGCGTCGCGTCAGCGTGCCGCCGCCGGCGACCTCGCCGGGGCGCTTCACGCGCACGCCGCGGCCGCGGCCGCGGCGGGGCGTGGCGTCGTCACCGCGGCGCGGGCGGTGGATGTGCGACAGGTCGATCCGCTGTCTGCCGGTGACGCGTCTGGTCCCGAGCGGCGCCTCGTGCTCCTCCGAGGGCGGGTCGAGCGCCGCGTGCTCGTCGGTCCAGTCGGTCGTGACGTCGTGGGCGTGGGTCGCGTGGGGGTCGTGCGCGTCGGCGGCATGCGGCGCGAGCGCGTCATGCGCCTGCGTCGCCTGCGGGTCGTGCGCGTCGTACGCACGGGTGGCGTGCGGGTCCTGCTCTGGCACGGGCGGCTCCGGCTCGGGGGCTCGGGGCGCCGCCTCCCGCGCGGGCGCCGGTGGTGGCGGCGGAGGCGGCGCCTGCCGCGCGGCCTCCTGCGAACGATGGGGCTCGGCGTCGTCGAGCCATGACTCGGTCACGTCCCACTGCTGGGTCGCCTGGGGATCGTGCTCGGGCTCGGCCGGCGCGTCATGCGCCGCCGGCTCCGCCTCGCGCGGCGCGGCCACGTCGGCGGCCGGCGGCTCGTGGCCGAGCGGTCCGGTCGCGCCGTGCTGCGGCGGCGACGCTGGTGCGGCCGGCGGCTCGGTTTCGCGGTGCGGCCGCTCGCGCGGCGGCTCTTCGGAGAAGGCGGGCTCCTCGCGCGGCGGCTCGTCGAAGAAGGCGGGCTCCTCCCCACGCGGCGGCTCCTCGAAGAACGCCGGCTCCTCGCGCGGCGACTCGGCCGGCGCCGGCTCCGCGGGCGGCTCGTCGAAGAACGACGGCGCGGCGAGCTCCTCGGCGGCGGCGTCGGCCGGCGGGTCGTCGAGCAGGTGGTCGGGTATCGGCTTGCCGGCCTTCTCGTAGCGGCGGCGCTCGCGCTCGCGGCGCGCCGCCTCCCGCTCCGCCGGGGACCGCTCTCCGCCGCGGCGGCTCATGCGCCGGCCTCCTCGAACAGCTTGCGGTTGCGCGCCAGCCAGTCCTCCAGCAGGACGGCCGCGGCGCGCGAGTCCTCGCTCTCGCGCCCGCCGAAGCCAGCCGCGATCTTGGTCGTGAAGCGCTCGTCGTAGAGGTCGATCGGGATCTCCGGCCCGAGCACCTCGCCCAGCCTGGCGGCGAAGGCGCGCGCCTCGGTGGTCTGCGGCGTGTCGGCGCCGGAGAGCCCGAGCGGCAGCCCGACGACGACCCGCTCGGCGCCGCGCTCGCGCACGACGGCGGCGACGCGCGCGATGCCCTTGCGGGTGCCGGGCCGCTCGACGTGCGGGATCGGCGTCGCGAGCGTGCCGGTCGGGTCGCTGACCGCGCAGCCGCAGCGGGCGCTGCCGTAATCGAGGGCGAGCACGCGCATCAGCCTACGGCGGACGCCGACGGAACGGCGCCCGGGGTCGAGCCGGGACGGCGCATCAGCCTGCGAGGGCGGCCTCGATCGCCGACCGCGCGGCGTCGATCGCCTCGGCCAGCTTCTCCGGGTCGCGGCCCCCCGCGCGCGCCATCGTGTCGCGGCCGCCTCCGCCGCCGCCGGTCACCTCCGCCGCGACCTTCACGATCGCGCCGGCCTTCACGCCTCGCTCGACGAGCGCCGGGGCGACCGTCGCAACGAGGTGGACTCTGCCGCCGGCGACGGTGCCGAGGACGATCGCGGCGTCGCCGAGCTTGCCCTTCAGGCGGTCGGCGACGTCGGGCAGCGCCTTCGGGTCGCCGGTCTCGACGATCGCGGTCAGCACGCGCGCGCCGCCGCCGTGCTCGGTCGCGGAGGCGAGCAGCTGGTCGACGTCGACCGCGCCGTTGCCGCCGCCGCCCTGCTTGGCCGCCTTCTCCAGCTGCTTGACCTTCTTGCGCAGCTTGCCGACCTCGGCCGGGACCTGCTCGGGCGTCGCGCGCAGCTCGGTCGCGGCGTCGCGCAGCGCCTCGTCGTGGGCACGCAGCAGCGTGACGGCGGCCGGGCCGGTGATCGCCTCGATGCGGCGGACGTTGGCGGCGCTGGAGGTCTCGGCGGTGATGCGGAAGAGGCCGATCTCGGCAGTCGAGCGGACGTGCGTGCCGCCGCACAGCTCGCGCGAGAAGGAGCCGTCGCCGACCTCGACCATCCGCACGACGTCACCGTACTTCTCGCCGAACAGCGCCATCGCGCCGAGGCTCTTCGCCTCGTCGAGCGTCGTCGTCAGCGCCCGCACCGGGTAGTTGGCGAGGATCCACTCGTTGACCTCGTCCTCGACGTCGCGCAGCTCCTTGGGGCTGAGCGCGTGGCCGTGGGTGAAGTCGAAGCGCAGCTTGTCGGGCTGGACGGCCGAGCCGGCCTGCCGCACGTGGCCGCCGAGCCGTCTGCGCAGCGCGGCGTGCAGCAGGTGGGTCGCGGTGTGGTTGGCCTCGGTCGCGTGGCGGGCGGCGCGGTCGACGATCGCGTGGACCTGCTCGCCCGGCTTCAGCGCGCCCTGCTCGGGCTCGACGACGACGACCTGGTCGGCGCCGCCGGCGACGCGCAGGACGTCGACCACCTTCGCTCTGCAGTCGCCGTCGGCGCACCGCACCCAGCCGGAGTCGGAGACCTGGCCGCCGCCGGCCGCGTAGAACGGCGACTCGACCAGCTTCACGAGCACGCGGCCGTCGCGCTCGGCCTCGAGCGCCCCGACGGTCGTCTCCTGCGCCGTCGTGACGTAGCCGGTGAACTCGCTCTGGAAGCCGGCGTCGCCCGCCAGCTCGACGGCGCGCTCGCGCAGCTCGTCCTTGGCGCCGCCGCCCTTGCCGCCCAGCCGCGCGCGCGTGCGCTGCTGCTCCATCAGCGCCTCGAAGCCGCTCTCGTCGACGCCGAGGTCGTGCTCGGCGGCGATCTCGCGCGTGACCTCGATCGGGAAGCCGTAGGTGTCGTGGAGCTGGAAGACGTCGGCCGCGCCGAGGCCCTCCTCCCCGTTCCCCTTCGCCTGCGCGATCAGCTCGTCGAGCATTCTCGTGCCCTGCTCGAGCGTGCGGCCGAAGGACTCCTCCTCGGCGGCGAGCCACTTGCGGATCGCCTCTCTCTGCTCCAGCAGCTCCGGGTAGGCGTTCCCCATCAGCCGCTCGACCTCGTCGGCGAAGCGCGGCAGGAAGCCGGGCTCGATGCCGATCCGGCGACCGTGCTGGATCGCGCGGCGCATCACGCGGCGGAGGATGTAGCCGCGATCCTCGTTGGAGGGGACGACGCCGTCGGCGACGAGGAACGTCATCGCGCGGCTGTGGTCGGCGAGGATCCGCAGCGCGCGGGTCGTCTCCTCGTCCTGGCCGTATCTGCGCCCGGACAGCTCCTGGCCCAGCTCGATCAGCGGCCAGAACTGGTCGGTCTCGAAGACCGACTCCTTGCCTTGCAGCATCGCCGCGAAGCGGTTGAGGCCCAGACCGGTGTCGATGTTCTTCGACGGCAGCGGGGTGAGCGTGTTGACCGGGTCCTGGTTGAACTGCATGAAGACGAGGTTCCAGAACTCGAGGAAGCGCTCGTTCTCGCCGGCGGGCAGGTCGTCGGGCTTGCCGAACTCGAGGCCGCGGTCGAGGTAGAGCTCCGAGCAGGGGCCGCACGGGCCGGTCGGGCCGGCCTGCCAGAAGTTGTCCTCGCGGTCGCACTCGACGATCCGCTCGCGCGGGACGCCGACCTGCAGCCACAGCTCGATCGCCTCCTCGTCGGGACCGAGGCCGAGCTCCTCGTCGCCGCCGAAGACGGTCACCCAGATTCTGTCGGGGTCGAGGCCGAAGCCCTCCGTCGACAGCTCCCACGCGAATCTGATGACCTCTGCCTTGAAGTAGTCGCCGATCGAGAAGTTGCCGAGCATCTCGAAGAAGGTGAGATGGCGCAGCGTGTTGCCGACGTTCTCGATGTCGGTCGAGCGGAAGCACTTCTGGCAGCTCGTCAGCCGTCTCGCCGGCGGCGCCTCCACGCCCTGGAAGTAGGGCTTGAGCGGGTGCATCCCCGCCGTCGTCAGCAGCACCGAGGGGTCGTGCGTCGCGGGCACGAGCGGCGCCGAGCGCAGCAGGTGGTGGCCGCGCTGCTGGAAGAACGACAGGTAGGTCTCGCGGATCTCGTCGGAGGTCATCGGCATGGGTCTGGGGAGTCTAGAGACGTGGCCGCGCCCGTTGCTGCGCGAACGACGGCGGAGATCGAGCCGCCTCCGCCCGCGCCGGGGAGGAGTGGCGCTCTGGGGGTGACATCCACCCCCAGACCGCCACTCCTCCCCGGGAGCGGGCGGTCAGGTCGCGACGGCCTCGTGGATGCGGCCGCCGGCGGCGACGAGGCGGCCGCCCTCGCGGCCGTGGCGCAGGGCGACGATCTCGCCCATGATCGAGAGCGCCGTCTCGGCCGCCGTCAGAGCGCCGAGGTCGAGGCCGATCGGCGCCGAGATCCGCTCCAGCTGGCGTTCGTCGACGCCGGCCGCCACCAGCCGCTCGCGCCGTCTCGCCTGCGCCCGCCGGCTGCCCATCGCGCCGATGTAGCCAGCCGGCGAGGCGAGCGCGGCGAGCAGCGCGGCGTCGTCGAGCTTCGGGTCGTGGGTGAGGATCGCGATCGCCGTCGCCGGGTCGAGCGGCGCCAGCTCCGCGAACGCCTCCTGCGGCCAGGCGACGATCACGCGCTCGGCGGCGGGGAAGCGCTCCGCCGTCGCGAAGCGGGCGCGCGGGTCGATCACGAACGCCCGCCAGCCGGCAAGCGCCGCGACCGCCGACAGCTGCGCGGCGAAGTCGACCGCGCCGACGATCACCAGCCGCGGCGGCGGCGCGGCGACGTCGACGTAGAGCGTCGCGCCGGCCAGCTCGTGCAGTCCGCTGCGCTCCGACCACAGCGCCTCCTGCGCCAGCGCGAGCGCGGCGGCGTCGAGCTCGTCGTCGCCGAGCGTCCCGCCAAGCGCGCCGCCGACGCCGACCAGCAGCTTCGCGCCCGGCCGCGGCGCCTCCGCGTGCGGGTCGGCCGGCGCGTGCGGGTCGGGCGGCGCCGCGCTCGCGCCGGTCCGACGCGCCCCGTCGCCCGCGCCCGCCTCCCGCGCGCCGCCGACGACGGTCACGAGCGCGACGCGGGCGCCGCCGCGCGCGAGCTCGAGGAAGCGCGCTTGCTCCGGGGCGGCGTCGTGGTCCTCGGCCCAGACGGCGATCTCGCCGCCGCACGGCAGGCCGACGTCCCACGCCTCCGCGTCGGCGATGCCGTAGCGCAGCAGCTGCGGCGCGCCGCCGCCAAGGATCGTCTCGGCGACCTCGACGACGGCGCCCTCGACGCAGCCGCCGGAGACGGCGCCGGCGACCTCGCCGCGGTCGTTGACCGCCATCTTCGTGCCGATCGGCTGCGGCGCCGACCGCTTCGTCTCGACGACCGTCGCGAGCGCGACGCGGTCTCCCCGCGCCGACCAGCGGGCGACCGTCTCCAGCACATCGCTCATCTCTTCCCTCCGATCGCGCGCAGCCGCTGCCCGAGCCGCGCCCACCAGCCGCGCATCCGCTCCCGCGCCACCTGCCAGCCGAGCTTGCCGGCGTCGAGCGGTCTCGACGCGGGCCGGCTCCCCGCCGGCGGCGGCGCGTCGGCGGCGGTGGCGGTCGGCGCCGGCTCGCCGGTCGGCTGTGGCGCGCTGGTCGGCGCCTCCGCCTCGCTGGCCCGCGGCGGCACGGCGGCCGCGTCCGCCTCGGGCGCGGAGGCGGCGGGGCCGGCCGCGGCGGGCGCGGGGCCGCGTGGGGTTGTCCCAAGCCCGCGCGCGGCGGGCTCGCCGGTGGCCGAGGCGGTTGCCGCCGCGGCTGCACCCGCAGGCGCCGCCGCCGCTCCGCGCCCCTCGACGAGGCTCGACTGCAGGCAGGCGGCGAACTCGGCCAGGAGGCGTCTGGAGACGTCGGCGATCATGCCGCCGCGGCCGAAGCGGGCGAGGCGGCCGGTGATCGTGAAGTCGGTGACGACGTCGACGGCGGTCACCTCGCCCTGCTCGCGCACCGTCGAGGCGATCGTCGCGGTCGCGCCGCCCTGGCCCCGTCGGTCGCTGCCGCGCGCCGCCATCACGGCTCTCCGCTCGGCCTCGTCGACCTGCTCCATCCGCAGCGTGCCGGCGTAGGCGACGGTCGTCGGGCCGAGCTTGACGGTGAACAGGCCTCTGTAGACGCCGTCCTCCCCGGCTTCGGTCACCTCCGCGCCCGGCAGGCACGGCGCGACGCGCTGCACGTCGACCAGCGCCCGCCAGACCTCGTCGACCGGCGCCGCGACGGTGAACGACTGCTCCATTCTCATCTTCTCCTCCTCTCTCCTAGCGCGACAGGGGACCCTCCAACAGCTCGGCGAGCGCCTCCAGCGACCCGATCGAGTGGCCTTCGAGGAACTCGTCGAGATGCGGAAGCGCGGTCGCCATCCCGCGCACGAGCGGCTCGTAGCCGGGGCGCGCCTTCAGCGGGTTGAGCCACACCAGCCGGTGGGCGGTGCGGCGCAGCCGCGCGAGCTCCGCGGACAGCTCGGCCGGGTCGCCGCGGTCCCAGCCGTCCGACAGGATCACGACGATCGCTCCGCGCCCGAGCCGCCGGCCTTGGCCGCGGTTGAGCGCGGCGATCCCGGCGCCGATCCGCGTCCCGCCGCCGAAGTCGGGCGCGGCCCGCGTCGCGCGCTCGAGCGCGCGGTCGACGTCCTTGGAGCGCAGCTCGCGCGTCACGCGCGTCAGCCGCGTGCCGAGCAGGAAGACCTCGACCCGCCGGCGCGCGGTCGCCGCCGCCTGCGCATAGGCGAGCAGCAGGCGCGCGTACGGCGCCATCGAGCCGGAGACGTCGATGACCAGCACGAGCGGCCGCGGCATCCGCGCCGGCGTGCGCCAGCGCCGCTCGACCGGCTCGCCGCCGTGGCGCAGCGACGCCCGCACCGTCCCGGGCAGGTCGGGGCGCCGGCCGGGAGCACCGCCCCGGCGCGGCCGCAGCCGTCGCGAGCGCCGCTCCGGGCCGCGCCGCGCGAGCCGTCGCAGCAGCGCGTGGGCGGCGGCCAGCTCACGCTCGCTCAGCTCGGCGGCGTCGCGGTCGCGCAGCAGCTCGACGTCGCTCCACGCCGCCGGCCGCAGGACCTTCTCCTCGGCCGGCGGGTCGCCGCGCTCCGGCGCCCGCCCGCGCCCGACCGGCTCGCCGCGCGGCAGCGCCGCCCCCGGCGCCGTCGCTGCGCGCCCGGCCTCCGGCGAGGGCGTCGCGCCGGCGTCGCCGAAGACGGCCGCGAACGCCTCGTCGAAGCGCGGCCCGTCGTCGCGTCGCGAGCAGAGCACGGCGCGCAGCGCCAGCCGCGCCTCGTCGCGGTCGCCGGCGTCGACGGCCGCCAGCGCCCGCGCCGCCGCGGCGACCTCGCCGGTCCCGACCCGCACCCCCCGCCGCCGCAGCTCGTCGCCGAGCGCGGCGAGCCGCGCACCGACGACCGCCGCCGAAGCGCCGCCGCCCGCGCCCGCCACCGGCCCGCCGCCGCCCGCGACCGCCGCCGGCCCGCCGCCGCCAGCGCCCGCCGCCGGTCCGCCGCCGCCCGCGCGCCCTGCCGGCCCGCGCGCCGTCGCGCCGCTCCGCTCGCCCCGCTCCGGCCCGTCCCAACCACGCCGCTCGCCCCGCTCAGACACCCTCCAGCACCCCCTCGGACCGCACGCGGTCGAGGTCCTCGCGGACCTTCAGCGCCACGCCGAGCGTCGCGTCGAGGTCGCCGTCGCCGAGCGCCGTCAGCGCCCGCGCCCACTGGATCGTCTCGCCGACGCCGGGGAGCTTGTACAGCTCGCTGTCGCGCAGCCGCAGGACCGCGTCGCAGACGCGCGCGACGATCTCCTCCTCCACGCCGGGCGCCCGCACGCGCACGATCTCGGCCTCGCGCTCGCGCGTCGGGTAGTCGATCCAGTGGTAGAGGCAGCGGCGCTTGAGCGCGTCGTGCAGCTCGCGCGTGCGGTTGGAGGTGAGCACGACCAGCGGCCGGCGGCGGGCGCGGATCGTCCCCAGCTCGGGGATCGTGACCTGGAACTCGGACAGCAGCTCCAGCAGGAACGCCTCGAACTCGTCGTCGGCGCGGTCGATCTCGTCGATCAGCAGGACGACCGGCTCCGCCGACTCGAGCGCCTCCAGCAGCGGCCGTCGCAGCAGGAAGCGGCGCGAGAACAGCTCGCCCTCGTCGATCCCCTCGGCGGTGGCGCGCAGCGCCAGCAGCTGACGGGCGTAGTCCCAGTCGTAGAGCGCCTGGTGCTGGTCGATCCCCTCGTGGCACTGGAGCCGGATCAGCCGCGCGCCGGTCGCGGCCGCGAGCGCGCTCGCCAGCTCGGTCTTGCCGACGCCGGCCTCGCCCTCCAGCAGCAGCGGCTGCTCCAGGGCGCCGGCGAGGAAGACGGCGGTGCGCAGCGCGGCGTCGGCGAGATAGCCCTCGGCGGCGAGCGCCTCGCCGACGTCGCGTGGAGTCGACGGGAGCGTGGTCAGCCCTCCGCCGCCCGTCTCAGCGCCCGGCGCGTCAGGACGCGCGCGAGATGGCGCTTGTACTGCGGACTCGCGTTGAGGTCGCCGGGCGGGTCGGTGCCCTCGTCGGCCTGCTCGGCGGCGGCCGCGATCGCGCCGTCGTCGAGCGGCCCGCCGCGCAGCGACTCCTCGACGGCGAGCGCCCGCAGCGGTGTCGAGCCCATGTTCGTCAACGCGACGCGCACGTCGGCGCAGCTGCCGTCCTCGCCCCGCTGCACCAGCGCGCAGACGCCGACCATCGCCCAGTCCTCGGCCCGCCGCGAGAACTTCTCGTAGGCGTGGCCCCAGCCCTCCAGCGCCGGCACCCGCACCTCGGTGAGGATCTCGCCGGGCGCGACCGCCGTCGTCAGGTAGTCCTGGAAGAGGTCGGCGGCCGTGATCTCGCGGGTGCCCGCGCCGCCGCGGACGGTGACGGCGCCCTCCATCGCCAGCAGCACCGTCGGCAGGTCGGAGGCCGGGTCGCCGTGGGCGAGCGAGCCGCCGATCGTGCCGCGGTTGCGGACCTGCTGGTCGGCGATCAGCGCCGTCGCCTCGCCGACCGCGCCGAGCTCTCTGCGGCCCTGCAGGTCGGCGTGACGGGTCAGCGCACCGATCCGCCAGCTGCCGTCCTCGCGCTCCACCGAGCGCAGGCCCGGCACCCGCCGCAGGTCGACGAGCAGCGTCGGCGCCGCCAGCCGCAGCTTCATCAGCGGCAGCAGCGAGTGGCCGCCGGCGAGCGGCTTGGCCTCCTCGCCGCCGTCGGCGAGCGTCTGCAGCGCGACGTCGAGCGAGTCGGGCGCGGCGTAGTCGAACGCGGACGGGATCATCGCTTCGCCTCCTGGATCGCGTTCCAGACCCGCTCCGAGGTCAGCGGCATGTCGATGTATCTGACGCCGAGCGGGCGCAGCGCGTCGATCACCGCGTTGACGATCGCCGGGGAGGCCGCGATCGTCGCCGCCTCGCCGACGCCCTTGACGCCGAGCGTGTTGGTCGGGGAGCGCGTCTCGGTCCGCGCCGTCTCGAACGACGGGACCTCCGCGGCCGTCGGCAGGCCGTAGTCGACGAACGTGCCGGTCACGAGCTGGCCGGCCTCGTCGTAGTGGATCCGCTCGTAGAGCGCCTGCCCGATCGCGTGGACCGCGCCGCCGTGGACCTGGCCGTCGATCAGCTTCGGGTTGATCGCCGGGCCGCAGTCGTCGACGGCGATCCAGCGGACGATCTCGACGCGCCCGGTCTCGGCGTCGACCTCGACGACGCAGGCGTGCGCGCCGAACGGCCAGACGAAGTTGTCCGGGTCGTAGAAGGAGATCTCGTCGAGGCCGGCCTCCAGGCCCTCCGGCAGGTCGGCGGGGATGTACGCCTCGGTCGCGACCTCGGCGAGCGTCATCGACTGCTCCGGCGAGCCCTTGACGCGGAAGACGCCCTCGGCGACCTCGATGTCCTCGGGCGCCGCCTCGAGCTTGTGCGCGACGATCCGCTTCGCCTTGTCCTGCACCTTCTCGGCGGCGCGCGCGACCGCCTCGCCGCCGACCGACAGCGAGCGCGAGCCGTACGTGTCCTTGCCGAACGGGCCGGTGTTGGTGTCGCCGTGGATCACCTCGACGGCGTCGGGCGCGAGCCCGAGCCGGTCGGCGACGATCTGCGCCATGCTCGTCTCCAGCCCCTGGCCGTGCGGCGAGGTGCCGGTGTAGACCATCACGCCGCCGGTCGGCAGCACGCGCACCTGCGCCGACTCGAAGTAGCCGCCCTGCATCCCCCAGCCGTCGGGGCCGAGCGCGCGCGACGGGCCGAGGCCGCAGATCTCGACGTAGGTCGAGAAGCCGACGCCGCGGTAGACGGGACGGTCGGGGTCGGAGCGCAGCTGCTCCTGCTCGCGGCGGAAGCCGTCGAGGTCGAGCAGCTCCAGGCACTTGTCGAGCGTCCCGTCGTAATCGCCGGAGTCGTAGACGAAGCCGTGCGGCCGCTCGTTGGGGAAGTCGCGGATGAAGTTGCGGCGGCGCAGTTCCAGCCGGTCGATCCCGAGCTCGTCGGCGAGCTGGTCGATGCAGACCTCGATCAGGTGGGTCGCCTCCGGGCGGCCGGCGCCGCGGATCGCGTCGGTCGTGACCTTGTTGGTGAAGACGCCGACGATCGTCGTGCGGACGGCGTCGAAGTCGTAGACGCCGCTGACGACGCACGAGGTGAAGGTCGGGATCACCGGCCCCTCGATCAGGTGGTAGGAGCCGCAGTCCTGGATCACTCTGACGTCGATCGCCTTCAGCTCGCCCTCTCTCGTGGCGGCGATCCGGACGTAGTCGATCTGGTCGCGGCCATGGTGGGTCGTCAGCATGTCGTCGCTGCGGGTCGCGGTCCACTTGACGGGCCGGCCGGTCTTGCGGGCGCACCACGCCGTCAGCGTCTCCTCGCCGTAGACCTGCAGCTTGGAGCCGAAGCCGCCGCCGACCTCGGGGGCGACGACGCGGATCCGCTCCTCCGGGATCCCCAGCTCGATCGAGAGGATCACCCGCGCGACGTGCGGGATCTGCGTCGAGGACCACAGCGTCAGGTGGTCCTCGCGCCATTCGGCGAGCGCGCCGCGCGGCTCGATCGCCGCGCCGGCGGTGCGGTGGTTGACGACCCGCCGCTCCATCACGACGTCGGCCTCCGCGAAGGCGGCGTCGACGTCGCCGCCGGCCAGCTCCCACTCGAAGACCTGGTTGGTGCCGAACTGCTCGTGGATGATCGGCGCGCCGTCCCGCAGCGCCGCCTCGGGGTCGACGACGACCGGCAGCGGCTCGTAGTCGACGAGCACCTCCTCGGCCGCGTCGACGACCGCGTACTTGTCGCTGCCGAGCACGACCGCGACGGCCTGGCCGACGTAGCCGACCTTCCCTCTCGCCAGCGGCCAGTGGTCGGGGACGTGGACCTCGACGCCCGGCGGCACCCACACCATCGGGCAGGGCGCCGCGAGGTCGTCCATGTCCTCGCCGGTGAAGACGGCCTCGATCCCCTCGCGCGCCGCCGCGGCCGAGACGTCGATCGACGCGATCCGCGCGTGCGCCTCCGGCGAGCGGACGATCGCCGCGTACAGCGTGCCGGGCAGCACGAGGTCGTCGACGTAGGTCGCGCGCCCGGTGATCAGCCGCGGGTCCTCCTTGCGCTTGAGGGCCCGTCCGACGTAGCCGTTGCCGCCCGGGAGGCCCCGTTCGGCGGTCTCTGCTCCGGCGGCGCCCATTCAGACCACCTCCGTCGTGCGCGCGCCGGCCTCGCGGGCGCGCAGCTCCGCGGCGGCGTCGCGCACCGCCCTGACGATGTTGTGGTAGCCGGTGCAGCGGCAGAGGTTGCCCTCCAGCCCGTGGCGGATCTCCTCCTCGGAGGGATCGGGGTTGCGCGCCAGCAGGTCGGCCGCGGCCATGATCATCCCGGGCGTGCAGTAGCCGCACTGGAGCGCGTGGTCCTCCCAGAAGGCGGCCTGGAGCGGATGGAGCCCGTCGCCGCCGGTGAGGCCCTCGATCGTCGTGACCTCCGCGGCGTCGGCCTGCACCGCGAGCACGGTGCAGCTCTTCACCGCCTCGCCGTCGAGGTGGACCGTGCACGCGCCGCAGTTGCTCGTGTCGCAGCCGACGTGGGTGCCGGTCAGGCCGAGCTGGTCGCGCAGGAGGTGGACGAGCAGCAGCCGCGGCTCGACCTCCAGCTCATGCGCGCGGCCGTTGACTGACAGGCGGATCGGGACTCTCGTGCTCACGTCTCCTCCTCCGATGCCGAACGACGACCGGCCGTCTTGTGCCGATTGCAACGGGTATACCCATGCCGTGAGCGAGCGATCCCTGGTGAAAGCGCTCCAAACCGCCTGCGGCGAGCAGCACGTGCTGACCGCGCATCACGCGCTGCGCGCGTACGAGTCCGACGGGCTGCTCCAGTACGCCGTCGTCCCGCGCGCGGCGGTGCTGCCCGGGAGCGCCGAGGAGGTCGTCGCGGTCGTGCGCGCCTGCCGCGAGCACGGCGTGCCGTGGGTCGCGCGCGGCTCGGGCAGCGGCCTCTCCGGCGGCGCGCTGCCGATCGCCGAGGGCGTGCTGATCGTGCTGTCGCGGCTGCGGCGGATCGTCGAGGTCGACCTCGCCAACCAGCGGGTCGTCTGCGAGCCGGGCGTCACGAACGTCGCGATCTCGGCGGCGGTCGGGCCGACGCACTTCTATCCGCCCGACCCCTCCAGTCAGATCGTCTGCTCGATCGGCGGCAACGTCGCCGAGAACTCCGGCGGCGCCCATTGCTTCAAGTACGGCTTCACGACCAACTACGTCTGCGGGCTGGAGGTCGTGCTACCCGACGGATCGGTCGCGCAGCTCGGCGGCAAGGAGGCCGACCTGCCCGGCTACGACCTCCACGGCGTCTTCGTCGGCTCGGAGGGGACGCTCGGGATCGCGACGCGGATCACGCTGCGCGTCGTGCCGACGCCGGAGTCGGTGCGGACGCTCGTCGCCTTCTTCGCCACGCCGGCGCAGGCCGGGCTGGCGGTCTCGGAGATCGTCGCCGCCGGGGTCGTCCCGGGCGCGATCGAGATGATGGACCGCCTCTCGATCGACGCCTCCGAGCAGATGGCCGGCGCCGGCTGGCCGTCCGACGCGGGCGCCGCACTGCTGGTCGAGCTCGACGGCCCGGCGGCCGAGATCGCCGAGCGCTTCGACGAGCTGTCCGCGATCTGCGCTGTCGCCGGCTCGAGCGAGGTGCGGGTCGCGCGCGACGCCGCCGAGCGCGACGTCTTCTGGCGGATGCGCAAGGCGGCCTTCCCGGCGATGGGGCGGATCAGCCCGCACTACTACGTGCAGGACAGCGTGATCCCGCGCACGCGGTTGGCCGAGGTGCTGGAGCGGATCGACGCGCTGGCGCGCGACGCCGGGCTGCGGGTCGCCAACGTCTTCCACGCCGGCGACGGCAACCTCCACCCGCTCGTCTGCTACGACGGCCACGTGCCCGGCGAGGCCGAGCGGGCCGAGGAGCTGGCCGGCGAGATCGTGCTCGCCTGCGTCCGCGCCGGCGGCTCGATCACCGGCGAGCACGGCGTCGGCGTCGACAAGAAGCGCTACATGCCGCGGATGTTCGGCGAGCCCGACCTCGCCGCCTTCCAGAAGCTGCGCTGCGCCTTCGACCCCGCCGGGCTGGCCAACCCCGGCAAGGTGATGCCGGCGCCGCGGCTGTGCGGCGAGGTGCCCGGCCCGTATCGCCGCCACCCGCTGGAGCAGGCCGGCTTGGCGGAGCGGATGTGAGGCGATGGCGAGCGCCGCGCACGCGCCGGCACGGCTGACCCCGGGAAGCGCCGCGGAGGCGGCCGCGATGCTGCGCGACGCCGGCCCGGTCGTGATCCGCGGCGGCGGGACGAAGCTGGGCGGATTGGGTTTCCCCGTCGATGCGCCGACCGAGCTGCGGACCGAGCGGCTCGACGCGCTCGTCGCCCACAACGCTGGCGACATGACGGCGGTCGTGCAGGCCGGGCTCCCGCTCGCCCGCGCGCAGGCGGCCTTCGCCGACGCCGGGCAGATGCTCGCGCTCGACCCGCCCGACGGCGGCGCGACCGTCGGCGGCGTCGTCGCCAGCGGCGACAGCGGGCCGCTGCGCCACCGCTACGGCGCCCCGCGCGACCTCGTGCTCGGCGTCGAGCTGGCGCTGCCCGACGGATCGGTCGCGCGCGCCGGCTCGCAGGTGATCAAGAACGTCGCCGGGTACGACCTCGCGAAGCTGATGAGCGGCGCCTGCGGCACGCTTGGCCTGCTCTGCGAGCTGACCGTGCGCCTCCACCCCCTCCCGGCCCGCTGCTGCACGGTCGTCGGCCGCGGCGACGACCCCGCCGCGCTCGCCGCCGCGGCGACCGCGCTCGCACACCTGCCGCTCGAGGCCGACGCGATCGACCTGCGCTGGGAGGGGGCGTTCGCGGGCGCGGGCGCGGATCGGCGCAACGCACGCGGAGCTCCTCGGGCGGCCGAGCGCGGCGCGGCGGGCGGCGAGCGGGCGGCCGGAAGCGGCGCGGCGGGCGAGACGGGCCGCGCGGACGGCGCCGCGCGCGGGACCGGTGGCGCGCCCGGTGCGGCGGCGACCGGCGACGGCGCGGGGGGCGCCGCCGCCGGCGCCGTCCTCGCGCGCTTCTCCGGCGCGACCGCGCGCGACCGCGCGGAGGTGGCGGCGCGGACGCTGCGCGAGCACGGGCTCGCCTGCGCCGCCGTCGAGGACGACGGGCCGCTGTGGGCCGCCCAGCGCGACGGCCAGCGCGGCGCCGTCGTGCTGCGCGTCTCCGGGACGCAGGCGCGGCTCGCCGGCATGCTGGCGGTCGCGCGCGACGAAGGCGCCCGGCTCGTGGCGCGCGCGGCCTACGGCCTCGCGTGGCTGACGCTGCCGGGCGGCGGCGGGAACGGGGCCGGTGGCGCGAACGCGATCGGAGCGGACGCGGGCAGCGCGAACGCAAGCCGCACGCCCGCGGCGGGCGTGAACGTCAGCGGAGCGAATGCGGCGGGCGCAAACGCGGGCGGCGCGAACGCGGGCGGCGCGAACGCGGGCGGCGCGAACGCGGGCGGCGCGAACGCGGGCGGCGCGAACGCGGGCGGCGCGAACGCGG
>NZ_JACHNU010000009.1:89349-182505 GCF_014199525.1 Conexibacter arvalis
TAACGCGGGCGGCGCGAACGCGGGCGGCGCGAACGCGGGCGGCGCGAACGCGGGCGGCGCGAACGCGGGCGGCGCGAACGCGGGCGGCGCGAACGCGGGCGGCGCGAACGCGGGCGGCGCGAACGCCGACCGCACGAGCGCGGCGGGCGCGAACGTGGACGAGGCCGCGCTCGCGGCGCGCGTCGAGCGGGTGCGCGCGGCGCTCGCGCCCTCCCCCTGCGTGCTGGTCTCCGGGCCGGCGTCGCTGCGGGCGGCGGTCGATCCGTGGGGGACGGTCGCGGCGCCGCAGCTGGAGCTGATGCGGCGGGTGAAGGAGCGGTTCGACCCCGAGCGGCGCTGCAACCCCGGCCTCTTCGTCGGCGGTCTGTGATGGCCGGCTTCGATCTCGTCCGCCGCCCCGAGCCCGAGCTGATCGAGGCGTGCGTCCACTGCGGCTTCTGTCTCCCGACCTGCCCGACGTACGTCCTGTGGGGCGAGGAGGTCGACTCGCCGCGCGGCCGGATCCTGCTGATGCGCGCGGCCGAGGAGGAGGGCGGCGAGCTGACCGTCGCGCAGGTCGACGCCTGGGACAACTGCCTCGGCTGCATGGCCTGCGTGACTGCCTGCCCCTCGGGCGTCCAGTACGACAACCTGATCGAGGACGCGCGCGCCCAGGTCGAGCGCAACTGGGAGCGCTCCCGCGCCGACCGCCTGTGGCGACAGGCGCTGTTCGCCCTCTTCCCCCACCCCGGCCGCCTCCGCGCGCTCGCGCCGTTCGCGGCCGTCGCCCGACTCCGCCCGCCCGCGGCAGTCGTCGCCCGTCTGCGCGCCCTGCGGCCGCGCGCGGCCGCGGCCCGACTCCGCCAGCCGCCGCGGGTCGTCGCCCGTCTGCGCGCCCTGCGGCCGCCCGCCGCCGCCCGACTCCGCCCGCCGCCACAGCTCGTCGCCCGCCTGCGCGCCTTCCCGCCGCTCGCCGCCGCTGCCAGCGCCCGGCCGGTCGAGCGGTTCGCCGCCCGCCTCACGGCACCAGTCAAGCGGCTCGCCGCCCGCCTCACGGCGCCGCTCGAGCGGCTCGCCGCCTGCCTCGCGGCGTCGCTCGCCCGACCGCGTGCGCTGTTGCGGCTGGCGCCGCGCACGCCGCTGCGCGCGACCATTCGCCGCCTGCCCGAGCGGACGGCGCCGCGCACTCCCCGCCGCGGCCGCGTCGGCTTCGTGCAGGGCTGCGTCCAGCGCGTCTTCTTCGGCGAGGTCAACGCCGCGACCGTCGCCGTCCTCGCCGCCGAGGGGTACGAGGTCTTCGCCCCGCGGCTGCCCCGCTGCTGCGGCGCGCTCCAGCTCCACAGCGGCGACGCCGACCCGGCCCGCCGGCTCGCGCGCGAGACGATCGCGACCTTCGAGGGCTGCGACGCGGTCGTCGCCAACGCCGCCGGCTGCGGCTCGGCGATGAAGGAGTACGGCCACCTGCTGCGCGACGACCCGGCGTGGGCCGAGCGGGCGCGCGCCTTCTCGGCGAAGGTCCGCGACGCGACCGAGCTGCTCGCCGAGCAGGAGCCGCGCGCCGTCCGGCATCCGCTGGAGCTGACCGTCGCCTACCACGACGCCTGCCACCTCGCCCACGCTCAGGGCGTGCGCGAGGCGCCGCGCGCGCTGCTGCGCCAGATCCCGGGCCTCGAGCTGCGCGAGCCGGCCGGCTGGGAGATCTGCTGCGGCTCGGCCGGCCTCTACAACCTGCTCGAACCGGAGCCGGCCGCGGAGCTCGGCCGCCGCAAGGCCGAGCTGCTGCTGGCGACCGGCGCCGACGTCGTCGCCGCCGCCAACCCCGGCTGCGCGCTCCAGCTCGCCGCCCACGCGCGGTCGCTCGGCCGCGACCTGGAGGTCCGCCACCCGATCGAGCTGATCGCGGCCTCCATCTCCGGCACCCCGCTCCGCCCCTGAGCGGACCAGTGGCGCTTTGGGGGCGATATGCACCCCCAAGACGCCACTCCTCCCCGGACCCGGACCCGGACCCGAACCCGGGCGTCAGGCGACCGCGGTCCGCGCCTCGCCCCGCGCCGCGCGCTCGAAGGCGAGGTCGGTCGAGGCGCAGGCGGCGCAGATCGCTGCGTGGCCGGCCGCCGGGTCGCGGTCGATCTCGCGGGCGAGGTAGGAGCGCTCGCAGGCGTGGCAGGCGATCCGCTCCTCCCACGGGTCGTCGACCTCCTCGACCGGATCGAACGGCCGCTGCATGGCCAGCCAGCCGCTGCGGGCGAAGGTCGCGAACGCCGTGTAGGAGCCGAGCGCGATCGCGAAGGTCAGCGGCAGGCCCCACGCCTCCCAGAACTGCGACCCGGCCGAGTCGGTCAGCTTCAGGACCAGCCCGACCGCAGTCGCCAGCACCCACGCCGAGATGCCGCCGGGGTTGAACGCCGGCACGCGGCCGGGGCGGAACTCGACCGCGTCGAGCGCGCGGCGGGAGCGCGCCAGGTACCAGACGTGGGCGAGCGCGACGCCGACCCAGGCGACGATCGCGATCCCCTGGTAGGCGAGCGCGTCGACGACGTAGGAGAAGACGTTCGTCAGCATCAGCGCGTAGGCGATCGCGCAGCCGCCCAGCACCCAGAAGGTGCGCGGCAGCGACAGCCGCAGCACGCGCGCCGCGAACGACTGCAGGTTGGTCGAGGCGAGGTAGAGGTTGACCGTGTTGATCCGCATCTGCGTGATCACGATCAGCAGGAAGCCGAGCAGGCCGGTCAGCTGGACGATTCTCACCGGCAGCGCCGACTCCTGGCCGGCGAGCTGCTCGAAGGTGATGCCGAAGGTCGAGACGAGCAGGATCCCGAGCAGGCCGTTGAAGCCGAACGTCAGCGCGTAGAAGGCCCAGCCGAACGTGACCTTGCGGTGGTAGCCCTCGTCCTCGGGCTTGGCCAGCCGCGCGAAGTCCATCGTGAACAGCATCAGCACCCAGACGCCCATGTAGGCGGTGAAGGCCTGCAGCCACGGCAGCGTCGTGCCGGGCGCCGCTCTCGCCTCCGGCAGGAAGCCGTGGTAGCCCTCACTGGCGAGCGCCCACACGACGACCGCGACCAGCGCGACGACGTAGAACGGCAGCAGCGCGCCGTTGACGCGGTCCAGCAGCGCCCGCACGCCCTTCCACACCAGCGGCACCGTCGCGAAGACGACGATCGCGTACCACAGCTTGATCGGCCCGCCGATGTAGGTCTGGGCGGCGACGGCGACGACCGAGCCCTCGAAGACGACGTAGTAGATCGCCGTCGCGGCGAAGATCGCGGTCGCGACCGCCGCGCCGACGTTGCCGAACATCGAGCGCGAGAAGAGCGCGACCGTCAGGCCGCTGCGCGACGCCGCGCGCAGGATCACCGCGTTGATCGCCGTGTAGGCGACGATCGACAGGCCGATGCCGATCAGCGCGTTGACCGTCCCGTACGCGAGCGCGATGAACGCGGCCAGATACGGATAGAAGAACGCCGTCATCACGCCGTACCAGGCGAGCGTCAGCTTGCCGCGCTGCATCCGCCACGAGCGCGGTACGACGTGAAGGGAGTAGTCCTCCGTCGCGGCCTCCTCGACCACGCGCGGGTCGTCCCGCCGAGAGGTCGCGAGCTTCGGCAGCTCGATCGTCGACGCCATCTCTGTCTCCTTGTCGTCAGTGGTCGCCGGCCCCGGGCAGGGGCCGGCGCGCGCCGCCCCACACGAGCGGCGCCCGGCACTGCGAGCGGCCGGCCGCGCGCTCCTCCACGCGCGGCGGCCGGTTCAGGCCGCGTCGGCCCAGTGCGCGGCGCTGCGGCGGCGCAGCAGCGCGCGGTACTGCTCGGTCGTGCGCGGCAGCAGCTCGCCCGTCCCCCAGTCGAGGATCACGCCGTGGTGGCGGACGAGGTCGAGCACGTCCAGCTCGCCGTTGCGGTAGCGGGCGGCAACCTGCTCGGGGTCCTCGTCGAGCCAGCCGGGCCGCTCGGCCCGCTGGCGCTCGCGCAGCGCCGCGGTCGCCTGCTCGTCGACGCGGAAGTCGCAGATCTCCGCGTCGACCTCCTCGACGACGACGCCGTAGTCGCGCGCCGCGCGCGCGACCGTGACGTAGCCGTCGATCACGTCCTCCAGCACCTCGGCCGGGTCGCGCTCCAGCGGGTCGCCGTAGCCGCCGCCGCCCGCGGAGGGACGCTCGAAGCGATCGCCGGGGCCGACGGCGACGCCGGAGAAGTTCGCGCCGAGGAAGCGCTCTCTCGCCGTCCCCCGGTTGAGCCAGACGCCGTGCGGCAGCGACGGCAGGCCGCCGGCGATCCCCCACGCGACCGAGCGCGAGCGGTCGCAGCAGTACGACATCACGCTGCTCTCGACGGCCGTCAGCTCGCCGCCCTTGCGGACGCCGCAGCCGCCGCGGTGGAGGCCGGGGCCGCCGGAGTCGGGGATGATCTCGTGGACGGTCGTCAGCACCGGCGTCAGCCGCTCCTGACCCTCCAGCGGCTGGACGGCGAGCCCGACGCCGAAGACCGGCGAGGTCGCGTTCTGGCCGTCCTTGCCGTTGCGGCCGCCCCAGCCGCCGGCCATCCAGTCGTACCACATGAAGTACGGCCGCTCGTCGATCCGCCCGTCGCGGCCGCCGATCAGCAGGTACTCGAGGTTGAAGCAGCAGGCCATCGCCCGCTCGGGCAGCAGCTGCGACCACAGCTCGAAGCCGGCGTTCATGATCTTCTCGTAGGCGCCCGAGACGCAGCCGGTGACGGCGTTGGGCCAGCCGGCGTTGACGACCGTCCCCTCCGGACCGACGTCGACCTTGATCGCGCGGTAGAAGCCCGAGTTGAGCGGGATCTCCGGCAGGAACGTCTTCGCCGAGGCGATCGCGCCCGAGAAGGCGACGCCGGCGCCGGAGTTGAGGAACGAGGCGATCGCCGGGTCGCTGCCCGACAGGTCGTAGCGGATCTCGTCGCCGTCGATCGTCATCTTGACGCGGATCGCGACGAGCCCCTCCCCTCTCGCGGGGTCGGCGTCGACGTGGTCCTCGGTCTCCCAGACGCCGTCGGGCAGCTCGGCGATGCGGGCGCGCGTCAGCCGCTCGACGTAGTCCTGCACCTCCGCGAAGGCGGTCGTGACGGTCGCGGTGCCGTACTTGTCGATCAGGCGGAAGACCTCCTGCTCGGCGATCCGCGTCGCCTCGACCTGGGCGTGGCAGTCGCCGACGATGTCGCCCGGCGCGCGGGTGTTGTGGGCGACGAGCCCGATCACGTCGTGGCGCACGACGCCTCTGTCGACGATCCGCACCGGCGGGATGCGGACGCCCTCGCCGAAGTGGTCGGTCGCGGAGACGTCGAAGGAGCCGGGCGTCCCGCCGCCCATGTCGGCCCAGTGGCCGTTGGCCTGCGCCATCGCGATCAGCTCGCCGTCGACGAAGATCGGGCGGACGATCGAGACGTCGGAGAAGTGGGTGCCGCCGCGGTAGGGGTCGTTGACGGCGAAGACGTCGCCCTCGTGGATGTCGCCGGCGAAGTCCTCCAGCACCGCCTTCGCCTTCAGGTGGAGCGTGCCGACGTGGACGGCGATGTCCTGCGACCCCTGCATGATCGTGTTGCCCTCGGCGTCGCACAGCGCGCACGAGAAGTCGCGGGCGTAGATGACGAACGAGTGACAGGTGCGGAGGATCTGCTCGGCCATCTCGTCGACGAGCGTCACGAACGAGTTCTTCAGCACCTCGAAGGTGACCGGGTCGAGCGTGCCGCCCGCGGGCGTCTGCGTCTGCGAGGCCATCGTCAGCTCCCCTCCGTGATGTGCATGCGGATGTTCAGCCACTCGTCGATCTCGACCAGCACCCCGGGCGGGACGAAGGTCGTCGTGTCGAGCTGGTCGATCACCGCCGGGCCGACGAACTGGACGCCGGCCGGCAGCGCCGCGCGGTCGTAGACCGGCGTCTCCTGCGGCTCCTCCTCGCCGTCGAACCAGACCGGGCGGACGGCGGCCGGCGCCGGCAGCGACGCGCCCGCCGCGGCGTCGTTGCGCGGCAGGCGGACCTCCTCGGTGCGGCCGATCGCCGTCAGCTGGAGGCGGTACAGCTCGACCGGCGCGTCGTCGCGGCGGTAGGAGAACTCGCGCTCGTGCTCGGCGTGGAACCGCTCGACGGCCGCGGCGAGGTCGCCGCCGGACTCGACCGGGACGTCCATCGAGCGCCACTGGCCGAGGTAGCGCATCGCGATCGAGCGCTCCAGCGCGATCCGCTCGTCGCCGACGCCCTCGTCCCTCAGCAGCCTGCGGCCCTCGGTCTCCAGCCGGCCGAACGCCTCCTCGAGCGCGTCGGGATCGGCGGCGTCGGCGGGCGTCAGGAACATCTCGGAGAGGTCGTGGCGGATGTCGACCATCAGGCAGCCGAGCGCCGACCATGCGCCGGGCCGCGGCGGCACGACGACCGTCGGGACCGACAGCTCCCTCGCCAGCGCCGCGCCGTGCAGCGCGCCGGCGCCGCCGAAGACGACGAGCGCGAACTCGCGCGGGTCGTAGCCCCGCTGGAGCGAGATCAGGCGGACGGCGTCGGCCATGTTGGCGTTGGCGACCTCGATGATCGCCTTCGCCGCCTGCTCGACGCCGAGCCCGAGCGGCTCCGCGATCCGGCTGCGGATCGCCTCGCGGGCCTTGTCGGCGTCGAGCGTCATGCCGCCGCCGACCAGCTCCGAGCCAAGGCGGCCGAGCACGAGGTTGGCGTCGGTGTTGGTCGGCTCCTCGCCGCCGGCGCCGTAGCAGGCGGGACCGGGGAGCGAGCCGGCCGACTGGGGGCCGTTGCGGAGCGAGCCGGCGCTGTCGATCGTCGCCAGCGAGCCGCCGCCTGCGCCGATCGTCAGCACCTCGATCGACGGGAAGCAGATCGGGTAGCCGTACTCGACGAACCATTCGTTGGTGGTGCGCAGCTCGCCGTCGTGGACGAGCGAGATGTCGGTGCTCGTCCCGCCCATGTCGAGCCCGATCGCGTTCGGGTAGCCGCACAGCTCGGCGGTGTAGCGGCAGGCGACCGCGCCGGCGGCGATGCCCGACGCCGCGAGGCGGACGGAGAGCTTGTCGACCGCCTCCGGGGTCATCACGCCGCCGCCGGAGTGGAGGATCAGCAGGTCGCCGTCGTAGCCGTCGTCCTGCAGGCGGTCCTCAAGCTCGTTGACGTAGCCGGAGACCAGCGGGGAGAGGACTGCGTTGGCGACGGTCGTCGAGAAGCGCTCGTGCTCGAACAGCTCGGGCAGGACGCCGGAGGAGGTCGAGATCGCCGCGTCGGGCAGCGCCTCGCGCAGGATCTCGGCCATCCGCTCCTCGTGCGCGGGGTTGGCGTAGGCGTTGACGAAGCAGACGGCGACCGCCTGGACGCCGCGGCGGGCGAGGATCCGGGCGACGTCGCGCGCCGCCTCCTCGTCGAGCGGCTCGACGACCCTGCCGGTCTGGTCGACGCGCTCGCCGACCTCGAGCCGGTCGCGCCGCCTGATGTACGGCGCGGCGTTGTCCTTGTAGGCGTCCCACAGGTCGTCGCGCGTGCCGCGGCGGATCTCGATCACGTCGCGGAAGCCCTTCGTCGTGACCATCGCGGCCGGCGGCAGGCGCCGGGTGATGAGCGCGTTGGTCGCGACCGTCGTGCCGTGGCAGAAGAGCGCCACCTCGCTCAGCTCGACGCCCGCCTGCGCGACGCCTCTCAGCACGCCGTCGATCGGGTCGGGGGTCGAGGGCACCTTCGCGACGTCGAGCACCCCGCTGCCCTGGTCGAGCACGCAGACGTCGGTGAACGTCCCTCCGACGTCGACGGCGACGACCGTTCCGGTCACTCTCTCCATGCGCTGCTCACACGTCCTCTCGGTCGTGGGCGGGCGCCACCTCCAGGCGCCCGCTCCGGCGGTGTCCGAGAGCGTGCCCGCAAACGCGGTCGTGCTTCACACGAACCTTTCGTTCACCCTCCAGTCACCGTCAGCGGTGAACTGCGCGCCGGTGCGGCACACTTGTCCCGATGCGGAGCCGGCGGTGATCACGCTCGCGGAGCTGTTGGCGCGGCGGGAGCTGGGGCTGCGCGCGGTCGCGGCGGCCGGCGACGCCGACGGCGTGGTGCTGCGCGGCGCGGAGGTCTGCGAGCTGCCCGACCCGCGCCCGTGGCTCGACTCCGGCGAGCTGCTGCTGACGACCGGCGTCGCGCTCGGCCACGGCGCGCACGGGCAGCGGCTGCTGGTCGAGCGGGCGGTCGAGGCGCGCGCGGCCGGGATCGGCTTCTCGATCGGCCTCGTGCACGCCGAGGTCCCCGACCCGGTGCGCGAGTCGTGCGAGCAGCTCGGGCTGCCGCTGATCGCGATCCCCGCGGCGACGCCGTTCCGGATGGTCGTCGAGGCCGTCAGCGGCCGCGCCGCGCCCGGCGAGCACCAGGCGGCGCAGCGGACGCTCGCGATGCAGACCTACCTGATGGAGGCGCTCTCGGCGCCCGAGCCGGAGGCCGAGCTGCTGCGGCGGCTCGGCTCGCTGCTGAGCGGGACGGCGCTGCTCGCCGACGAGGCCGGCGCGGTCGAGGGAGCGCCGAACGCGGCGCTCCCGCAGGAGCTGTGGGGGCCGCTGCGCGGCGGCAAGGGCGTGCGGCTCCACCACGTGCGCGGTGTCCGCTACGTGAGCGCGCCGGTCGCCGACCGGATGGGCGCCCGCCGCTGGCTGGTCGTCGCCGGCCCGGCCGACGCGCTGCCCGACCGGCTCGCGCGCGGCGCGCTGCAGAGCGCCGAGAAGCTGGCGCGGCTGATCGACCGCGCCCGCCCGCCGCGGCCGGCCGAGGCGCGCGCGGTGCGCGCCGAGCTGGCCGCCGCGCTGCTCGGCTGGCGCGACGCCGGCGACCGCCGCCAGCTCGCCCACCGGGCGGCCGCGCTCGGCCTCGGCGTCGACGAGCCGCTGCACGTCGCGGTGCTGCGGCTGCGGGGGGGGCGGGTGCCGGCGCGCGTGTCGCGGGCGGTTCCACGGGCGGCGACCGACCGCGCGGCGTGCCGGCGCCCTCGGGCGAGGCGCGCTCGCAGCTGCTGGCGCGCGTGCGCGACGAGGTCGAAGGGCGGATGACGACCGCGCCGCTCCCGTTCCTGGCCGCGATCCACGACGGCGACCTCGCCGTCGTGGCGCCGTCGGCGGCCGAGGCGGTGCTGCGCGGGGCGCTGGACGAGCTGGCGGCGGGCGGCGTCGTCGCCGACATGGGCGTCGGCCGCGCCGCGCCGAGCCTCGACGGCCTCCCCCGCTCCTGGCTCGACGCCCGCTTCGCCGTCGTCCAGCTCGCCGCCGTGCCCGACGACGACGCGACGCCGCCCGGCGGCGAAGGCGCCAGACGCGCCCGCCGCGCGGCCGGCCCCGCCCCGCGCACGCTCAGCTACGACGACTTCGACCTCGCGACGACCGTCGTCTGCGACGCCGCCCCGCCCGCGCTCGCCGCACGCCGCGCGACGCTCAGAGACGACCAGCTCGACGGCGCCCTGCGCGAGACGCTCGACGCCTACCTGGCCCACCGCCTCGACGTCCCCCGCACCGCCGCGGCGCTCCACCTCCACCCCAACTCCGTCCGCTACCGCCTCCAGCGGATCGAGCGCGAGCTCGGCCGCTCGCTCGACGACCCCGTCACGATCGCCAACCTCTACCTGGCGACGCTCGTCGACCGCGCGGGCGGGGCGGGCGGCGGGGAGGGCTGAGCCGGCGCCGCCGCCCGGTCGATCGTCGCCCAGCCGATCACGAGGTCGCCGTCCATCAGGCAGGCGGTCTGGCCGGGGGCGGCGCCGTCGACCGGCTCCTCGAGCGCGATCTCCAGGCGGCGGTGACTGCCGGGGGCGGGGTCGCCGAGGAGGCGCGCCGGGAGCGGCTTGGCGCGGTAGCGGAGCTTGACGCGGTCGACGCGGGCGCCGTCGCGGTGGAGGCGGGCGCCGCGGACGGGGACGGTGCGGGTCTGCAGCTCGGCGCGGGTGCCGGCGACGACGCGGTTGGCCGCCGCGTCGGTCCGCAGCACGTACAGCGGCTCGGCGGCGGCGACGCCGAGGCCTCTGCGCTGGCCGACCGTGTACGCCTGGTGGCCGGCGTGGCGGCCGATCACCGTGCCGTCGCTGTCGACGATCTCGCCGGGCATCTGCTCGATCCCGGCGTGGCGGGCGAGGAACGCCTGACGGCTCGTGCCGGCGAGGAAGCAGAGGTCCTGCGAGTCGGCCTTGCTCGCGACCGGCAGCTCGGCCTCCCGCGCCAACGCGCGCACCTGCGGCTTCGTCAGCTCGCCGAGCGGGAAGCGCATCCGCGCCAGCGACGCCGGCGCCAGCGCGGAGAGCATGTAGGTCTGGTCCTTCCACGCGTCGACGGCGGCGCGCAGCAGCGGGCCGCGCTCGGCATCGTGCTCGACCCGCGCGTAGTGGCCGGTCGCGAGCGTCGCGGCGCCGACCCGGTCGGCCAGCTCCAGCATCGCGTCGAGCCGCACGTGGCCGTTGCAGCGGACGCACGGGTTGGGCGTGAGGCCGGCCCGGTGGTCCTCCAGGAACGGCGTCACGACGCCGGCGCGGAACTCGGCGCGCAGGTCGAGCGTCAGGTGCGGCAGCCCCATCCGGTGCGCGAGCCCGCGCGCGTGACGGACCGCCTGCGCCGAGCAGCACGAGCGCTCGTCGTCGTTCTCCTCGTCGGCCCACAGCTCGAGCGTGACGGCGACGGCGTCATGGGCGCTCGCGCACAGCAGCGCGGCGACGGCGCTGTCGACGCCGCCCGACATCGCGACGAGCGTCCGCTCCGAGCCGTCGGCCGGCGCAGGCAGCGCGCCGCGCTCGCGAACCGCGGCGCCGAGCGCCCGCGCGAGCGCGTCGGCGACCAGCTCGGCGGCGTGGAACTTGCCGGCAGACAGCCCGCCCAGCTCGGCCGCGACCTCGTGCGCGCCGATCCGCGCGGCGTCGAGCACGCCGATCCCCTCGACCAGCTCGGCGACGGCGCTCAGCGACGCGACCGTCGCGCCGCACGCCTCCGCCTCCCAGCCGATCGCGCCGACCCGCTCGCCGGCGTCGTCGAGCGCCAGCGTCAGCCGCACGACGTCGCCGCACAGCCTCGTCCCGGCGACGCCGAGCGCGCCGCCCTCAGGCGCCCGCCCGCGCCCGTGGCGGGAGGTCAGATGGTGCTCGAACAGCTCGGGATCCACGGCAGCCGAGTGTAGAAGGCGAGGCCGCGGTCGCCGCGGCCCCGTCACGCACGGGCGCCCCGCTCGCGCCAAGCGGCCGCGACTCGCGCGGCCGCTCGCCTCACGTCAGCCCCGGACCTGGAGGTTGCGCCAGGTCTCGCGCGGCTTGACGCAGTAGACGTTGTCGCCGGTGTGCCACACGTCGCGGCCGTAGCGGACGCAGTAGTTCCAGTACTCCGCGTTCGAGTAGCCGCCGACGAGGGCGTAGATCCGCCGCGTCGGCGTATGGGAGGTGCGGACGACGAAGCGGCCCTTGCGGAGCGTGCGCCCGACCGCGACGCCGCCGGCGGTCAACCGTCCCTGCGCGATTCTGAAGCTGTACTGGGTGATGCCGGTGCGGGCCGGGGTCAGCGGGATGAAGTGAAGCGTCCCGTCGTCGGCGCGCAGGCGCAACCCGGCACCTCTGCCACCGCGCTTCCAGCCCTCGCAGGGATCGCTCGAGCTGACGGTCGTCCAGCGCGCGGTCCCCTGGCGCCGCACCGAGAAGACGAACGGCTGCGCGCTGTAGCGGCGCGCGCAGCCGGACGGCCGCCGCATCCGCACCTGCGCGTCGGCCTGCTCGCCCCACGCCTCCTTGAAGGTCCAGATCGTCGGCTTCGGCTGCCGCACGCCCTCGATCACCGGGACGGTGGCGGTCACCGTCCGCCGGCAGGTCGTCGTCAGCCCGCCGTAGAACTCGACCCACCCCTCCTCGATCAGCTCGCGGATCTCCTGCTCCGACATGTCCCACGGCTCGCCGTCCTCGCCCCAATCGGTCACCTGGTGCTCGAGGTAGCTCAGCTCGACGTCGACCGGTCCGCTCCCGTAGTCGGCGACCAGCCAGAACGAGTCGTACTGGCCGGTGTCGAGCGTGTCGTCCCACTCGACCGCGCCGCGCTTGAAGCGCAGCGTCGCCTTCTGTCTCGGCGCCGACAGCGCCGTGCTCGAGCGCTTGCGCACCGGCACGTCATACCAGCGGTATCTGACGATCTGATCGGGCAGCCGCATCGACAGGAGCGACGCGGGCTCCGGGGCGCACTGCGGCTCCTGCGCGGCCGCGGAGGCCGGGACGATGAGCGCGGCCGCGACGGCGGCGGCGAGCGCCGCGCGGAGCGCGGCGGCACGGGGGAACATACGTTCGGGATGGCGCATGGGCGCTGGCACGCTACCACTCGGCCGACCGCGCCGCCATTAGTCGACCGGGACGTCGCCGGTCGACCGCCCCGCCGGCGGCGACGTCGGCCGTCGCCGCCGGCCGCTCCTGCTAGGAGGTGCTCGGCGCCGCGGCGCCGGCCGCCCGCGCCGCCTGCTGGGCCTTGACCTCGGGCGCGACGCCGAGGCCGACGTCGCGCAGCTGCGCCTCGTCGACCGGGGCCGGGGCGCCGGTCAGCGGGTCGGTGCCGCTGGCGGCCTTCGGGAAGGCCATCGCGTCGCGGATCGTCTCGCGGCCGGCGAGCAGCGCGACGATCCGGTCGATCCCCATCGCGATGCCGCCGTGCGGCGGGGCGCCGTACTTGAGCGCGTCGAGCAGGAAGCCGAAGCGGGCCTGCGCCTCGTCCGCGTCGATGCCGAGGATCGCCAGCACCTGCTGCTGCACCTCCGGCGTGCTGATGCGGATCGAGCCGCCGCCGATCTCGGAGCCGTCGAGCACGAGGTCGTAGGCGCGCGAGCGCAGCGAGCCGGGGTCCGACAGGTCGCCGGTCGGCGCGGTGAAGGGATGGTGGAGCGCGTTCCAGGCGCCGTCGTCGCCCTGCTCGAACATCGGGAAGTCGACGACCCAGAGGATGTCGTGGCGCCCTTCGGGCACCAGCCCGAAGCGGTCGGCGAGCTCGAGCCGCAGCGCCCCGAGCGCCTGGGCGGCGATCGCGGCCCGGTCGGCGACGATCAGCAGCAGGTCGCCCGGCTTCCCCTCCAGCGCGCCGGTCACCGCCGCGATCTCCTCCGCCGAGAGCGCCTTGGCGACCGGCGAGCGCCACGTGCCGTCCTCCTGCACGAACGCCCACACGAGGCCCTTCGCGCCGTGCTGTCTGGCCAGCTCGGTGAGCGCGTCGAGCTCTCTGCGCGGCAGCTCGCGGGCGCCCGCGTTCAACCCGCGGATCACCCCGCCGGAGGCCAGCGCCCCGGCGAAGACCTTGAACGCCGTCCCCTCGAACAGCGGGCCCAGCTCGCTGATCTCCAGCCCGAAGCGGGTGTCGGGGCGGTCGGAGCCGAACCGCAACATCGCCTCGTCGTAGCTCATCCGCGGCCACGGCGCCGGCGCGGCCTCGAGGCCGCCGGCGGCGAAGACGGCGCTCATCACCGCCTCCATCGTCTCGATCACGTCGTCCTCGTCGACGAACGACATCTCGAGGTCGAGCTGCGTGAACTCCGGCTGGCGGTCGGCGCGCGAGTCCTCGTCGCGGAAGCAGCGGGCGATCTGGAAGTAGCGCTCGAAGCCGCCGATCATCAGCAGCTGCTTGAACAGCTGCGGCGACTGCGGCAGCGCATAGAAGCTCCCGGGCTCGATCCGCGCCGGCACGAGGTAGTCGCGCGCGCCCTCGGGCGTCGAGCGGGTCAGGCTCGGCGTCTCGATCTCGAGGAAGTCGCGCTCGGTCAGCACCGCGCGCATCGTCTGGGTGACGACGTGGCGCAGCTTGATCGCCTCCTGCATCCCGGCGCGGCGCAGGTCGAGCGCGCGGTGGCGCAGGCGCAGCTCCTCGTTGACCGGGCCGTCCTCGTCGATCGGGAAGGGCGGCGTCTCGGCGGAGGCATGGACGATCAGCTCGTCGACGGTGACCTCGATCTCGCCGGTCGGGATGTTCGGGTTGACGTTCTCCGCGTCGCGGCGGGTGACCGTCCCGACCGCCGTCAGCACGTGCTCGGAGCGGAGCGAATGGGCCAGCCTGTGGGCCTCGGGCGCGCGGTCGGGATGGAAGGTCAGCTGGACGATGCCGGAGCGGTCGCGCAGGTCGATGAAGATCAGGCCGCCGTGATCGCGGCGCCGGTGGACCCAGCCGGCGACGCGGACCTGCTCGTCGGCGCGGGCGGCGGTCAGGTCGCCCGACCAGGCGTCGCGGTAGCGGTTGGGCCGCGGTGTCCTCATGCCAGCGTCTTCCCCTTCTTCAGCACGACCGGGATCACCCGGCCGGGTTCGAGCTCGTCCTGTTCTCCGGTCTCCATGTCCTTCAGCGTCGCGCCGTCGGGGCCGACGATCGCGACGAAGCGGGCGCCGCTGCGGTCGGCCTGCTTCAGCTGGCCCTTGAGCGAGCGGCCGGCCAGCTCGAACTGGGCCGAGAGACCGGCGCGCCGGGCCTCCCAGCAGAGCTCGAAGCCGGTCGCGCGCCCCTCCGGCGCCGCGTAGGCGACGTAGAGGTCGAGCAGCGGCGCCGGCACCGGCTCCTCGCCGGCCGCCAGCAGGATCCGCTCGATCCCGGCCGCCCAGCCGATGCCGGGCGTCGACGGGCCGCCGATCTGCTCGATCAGCCCGTCGTAGCGGCCGCCGCCGCCGACGCCCGACTGGGCGCCGAGCGCGTCGCTGGTGAACTCGAAGAGCGTGCGCGCGTAGTAGTCGAGGCCGCGCACGAGCGTCTTGTCTACCTCGTAGGCGAGGTCGGCGCCGTCGAGCAGCGCCCGCACCTCGGCGAAGTGGTCGAGGTCCTCGGCCGAGAGGTGGTCGAGCAGCCGCGGCGCCCCCTCCATCACGGCCTTCGTGCCGGGGTGGTCGGCGTCGAAGGCGCGCAGCGGGTTGAGGTCGATTCGCGCGCGGACCTCCTCGGAGAGCTGGTCCTCGTGGTCGCGCAGGTAGCGCTGCAGCAGCTCGCGGTAGGCGGCGCGCGTCTTGGGCGTGCCGAGCGAGCCGAGCCGCAGCCGCACGTCCCTCACGCCGAGCGACTCGAGCAGCTCGGCCAGCAGCAGGATCGACTCGGCGTCGACGGCCGGGTCGGCGGAGCCGATCGCCTCGGCGCCGACCTGCCAGAACTGGCGGTAGCGGCCGGCCTGCGCCCGCTCGTAGCGGTAGAAGCTCGACAGGTACCACAGCTTCACCGGCTGCGGCAGCTTCTGCATCCCGTGCTCGAGGTAGGCGCGCGCGACCGGCGCCGTCCCCTCCGGGCGCAGCGTCACGGAGCGGCCGCCGCCGTCCTCGAAGGTGTACATCTCCTTCTGGACGATGTCGGTCGAGGCGCCGACGCCGCGGGCGAACAGCTCGGTCGCCTCGAAGGTCGGGGTCTCGATCCGGCGGTAGCCGGCCGCGCCAAGGATCCGGCGGGCGGTCGCCTCGACGTGGTCGCGGCGGACCGCGTCGTCGGGCAGCACGTCGTAGGTGCCGCGCGGGGCTTGCAGCTTCTTGCCCATCGTCCGCTACGCGACGAGGTCTTGGAGGAAGGGGTTGGTCGCCCGCTCGGCGCCGAGCGTCGTCGGACCCATGTGTCCGGGGAAGACCTGCGCCCTGTCGTCGTATCTCTCCAGCAGCTCGGCGATCGATCGCAGCAGCCGCCCGTGGTCGCCGAACGGCAGGTCGGTGCGGCCGATCGAGCCCTGGAAGAGCACGTCGCCGGAGAACAGCGCGCTGCCGTCGGCCAGCGCCCAGGTGACGTGGCCGGGACTGTGGCCGGGCGTGAAGACGACGTCGAAGTCGAGGCCGGCGACCGACACCCGCTCGCCGCCGGAGATCGTGTGCTCGGGGTCGTGGTTCTCGAACGGGCCGAAGCCGGGCCACGGCACGTATCTGTTGACGTCGAGCAGCACGTCGCGCTCGATCTGCGGGCACCAGACCGGCGCGCCGGTCGCGCGCGCGACCGGCGCGACGGCGCCGACGTGGTCGAAGTGGGTGTGCGTGAGCAGGATCGCCTCCAGTCTCACGCCGAGCTCGTCGATCGCCCCCAGCAGCCGCTCGGCCTCGTCGCCCGGATCGAAGATGACGGCCGTCTCGGCGCCCTGCCGGCGGACCAGGTAGCTGTTCTCCTGGACCGGGCCGACGGTGAAGGGGACGACCTCGATCACGCGTCGCCTCTCCTGCCGCCCGCTGCGGCGCGCTCCTTCAGTCTCTTCGCCTGCCGGCGGCGGTAGACGAAGAGGTCGGTGTAGTAGCCCATCGGGACGTAGACGAGCAGCATGAAGAGCGCGATGAAGATCTTGCTCGCGAACGGCTGGTCTCTGAACAGCAGCACGAGCAGGACGAAGAAGAAGGCCGTCGCGATCGCGGCGCGGTTCAACGCGCCGCGCCACGTCGGCGGCTGGTCGAGCCGCTCCAAGCGCTTCGCGCGCGCCTCGTCGCGCGCAGACAGCTTGCGCTCTCTCTCGCTCGGCTTGCGTCCCGTGCGGCCGCGGGCCTCGATCTGACCGGCGGCGTTGCCACGGTGCTTCGTCTGGCGCTTCTTCTTCGTCTGTGCCATGGCTCCTTAGGAGATTAGTGGCTGCCCGCACGCGGGGCCGCGCGGCACGTCGGTCAGCCGCGCGCCGGCGGGAGCTGGCGCTCGACCTGGGCGCGCGCCGCTCTGATCGCGGCGCTGTCGCTGACGAGCCGCTGCGTCGCCTCGCGCGCCGCCTGCGGGTCGTGCTGGCGCGCGGCGGTCGCGACCGCTCGGAGGTCCTCGGCGCCGTCCGACAGCGCCTCGCGCAGGTCGTCGAACGCCGTGTCGAGGTCGGCCGGGACGTCGAGCGACTCCAGTCTCGCGACCGCCGACTCGGCGCGGACGGTCAGCGCCGAGAACTGGTCGGCCAGCTCCGCGTCGGCCGTCCCGGGCGCGTTCCTGACGGCCGTGCCGAGATCTCTGCCGATCGCGACGATCTCCGCTCTGATCGGCGCGTAGGCGGCCGCCGCCCCCGTGACCGAGAGCCGCGGTGCGGTCGTCGTCGTGACGGTCCCGCCGGTGTCGTCGTCGCCGCAGCCGGCGAGCGCCGCCGCGGCGAGCACGAGCGCCGTGCCTCCCACGGCCAGCGCTCGGGAGCTGCGTGCCATGAACATCGGCCTAGCCTACGCCGCGCGGCGGCGCGCTCGCGACGGGTTGTCATCCGGCTCTCGCGCCGCGGCGGCGCGCTGACCGCGCGCGTTTGGCCCGGCGGGGCGCGGCGGTCAGCCGCCGAGGCGCAGCAGCGCCCGCTCGATCAGGTGGCGGTCGGGGTCGAAGCCGGGGATCGGCAGGTCGGCCGGGAAGCCGTCGAAGGCCCGCTCGGGGGCGAGCGCGACCAGCTCCGCCGAGGCGATCGGCACATGGCGGGCGATCGCGGCGACGACGTCGCGCAGCGGCGTCCGCTCCGGAGCCTCGACGTTCATCGAGATCTGGATCGCGCCGGCGCGCTCGAGCCGAATGCCGATCGCGCGCAGCCCCGGCAGCCCCTCCTCGCCGCCCTCGCGCACCCGCGCCGCGACCTCGCGGGCCCGCTCCAGCGTCGCCGGCTCGGCCAGCACGACGTTGAAGGCGACCAGCGGCGGGCGCGCGGCGACGAGCGTCACGCCCGCGGTCGGGTGGGGCGCGCGCGGGCCGAAGTCGGTCGCCAGCTCGCCGGCCGCCAGCCGCTGCGCCAGCGCCGCCGGCCCGCCGCGGCGGATCTCCGCGCGCGTGCGCCCCCGCGCGAGCGCGCCGTAGGTCAGCACCGGCAGCTCCAGCCGCCGCGCGAGCAGGTCGGCGGCGAGCAGCGCCTCGGCGCAGGCGGCCCCGCGGTCGGCCTCGGTGCGGTGGACGACCGGCGCGACGTCGAGCGCGCCGACGTGCGGGTGGACGCCGTCGTTGCGGCGCAGGTCGATCCGCGCGACCGCCTCGCGCGCGCCGGCGACGAGCGCCGGCGCGAGCGCGCCGGGCGGGCCGGCGAGCGTCACGACGGTGCGGTTGTGGTCGGGGTCGCGGTGGACGTCGAGCAGCCGCACGCGGCTCGGCGCGCCGGGGCGCGGGCCGCCGTCCTCCGGCAGCCCGCCGCTCGCGAAGGCGGCGGCGATCGCGTCGACCGCCGCCGCGTCGCGCCCCTCCGAGACGTTCGGGACGGCGAGCAGCAGCGGACCGTCGGGGGGCCGGTGTGCGCTCAGAGCACCCATCTGCCGGCGTCGAGCACGCGCGTGCCGCCGATCTCCAGCGTCGGCTCCAGCACGACGACGTCGAGGTGGATCGGGACCGAGACGGTGCCGCCGATCCCCATGCTCGCGCCGAAGGCGACGTGGATCGTGCCAAGGATCTTCTCGTCCTCGAGGATGTTGCCGGTCAGCGTCGCGGCGTCGTTGGTGCCGACGCCCAGCTCGGCGACGTTGGTGCCGTTCGGGCCGTGCGCGCTCAGCCGCTCCCAGAACTCGGGGCCGAGCGGGCCGTTGGCGGCGGTCAGGTGGCCGTCCTGCACCGTCAGCAGGACCGGCTCCGGCGAGATCCCCATCGGCGCCAGCGACGAGGCGGCCAGCTCGCCCTCGCCCGACAGCGGCGCGATGAAGCCCTCGCCGGCCGGCAGGTTGCCGAAGGTCCCGCTTCTCGTCATCTCGCCGATGTCGGCCATCCCCCGGCGGCCGGTCAGGTCGAAGCGCATGTCCGAGCCGCGCGCGCACGTGACGCGCGCCTCCTCGGCGCCGGTGAGCAGCTCGGTGACGGCGAGCGTCTTCTCCTTCATCGCCGCGAAGTCGACCGACATCACCCGCGCGATCATCTCGGCGGTCGCGCCCGGCAGCGTCGCGCCGCGCGAGCCGAGGTCGTTGGAGGCCTTGCGCGCTCTCGTGTGCGACAGCGAGCGCGAGGTCGGGGCGAGGTAGACGTCGCAGGCGGTCAGCGCCGCGGCGATCGGCGGCGGCGGCTCGGTGCCGTCGTTCTCGCGCTCGTCCATCAGCGCCAGCACGGCGTCGGCGCCGTAGCGGGCGGCCATGTCGCGCATCGCCTCCGCCAGCTCGCGCGATCTCGGGTCGCCGATCACGAGCACGTTCTCGCCGGCTCTCAGGTCGAGGCAGCGCTCCATGACGGTCTGGAGCGCGCGGTCGAGGTCTTCGGACATGGCGTGGACGCTACACCGGATCCGCTCCCCTCCCCTTGCCGGCGCGCCCGCTCGCGGGACCGGCGCAGCCGCCCGCTGCCGCGCCCCGCACGCGGGTAGGTTGGACGGCATGACTGCGACTGCCACTGCTGCGGGGACGTTCAAGATCGGCGGCGACCTCGAGGTCACGCGCCTCGGCTTCGGCGCGATGCGGATCGTCGGCAAGGAGATCTGGGGCGAGCCCGAGGACCGTGACGAGGCGCTGCGCGTGCTGCGCCGGCTGCCGGAGCTCGGCGTCGACTTCATCGACACCGCCGACTCCTACGGGCCGTTCGTCTCCGAGGACCTGATCCGCGAGGCGCTCCACCCCTACGACGGGATCGTCGTCGCGACGAAGGCCGGGCTGACGCGGCAGGGCCCGGGCAGATGGGCGCCGCTCGGACGGCCCGAGTACCTGCGCATGTGCGTGCAGATGTCGCTGCGGCGGCTGGGCGTCGAGCGGATCGACCTCTACCAGCTGCACCGCATCGACGAGAAGGTCGACCGCGATGAGCAGTTCGCCGTCTTCAAGGCGTTCCAGGACGAGGGGCTCGTCCGCCACATCGGCCTCTCCGAGGTGACCGTCGAGGAGATCGAGGCGGCGCGCAGATGGTTCGAGGTGACGACGGTCCAGAACCGCTACAACCTCGTCGACCGCGGCTCCGAGGAGGTGCTCGACTACTGCGAGCGCGAGGGGATCGGCTTCATCCCCTGGTTCCCGCTCGCCGCCGGCGACCTCGCCAAGCCGGGCGGCGCCGCCGCCGAGATCGCCGCAGCGCACGGCGCGAGCACGGGACAGGTCGCGCTGGCGTGGCTGCTGCAGCGCTCGCCGGTGATGCTGCCGATCCCCGGGACCGGCTCGGTCGCCCACCTGGAGGAGAACGTCGCCGCCGCGCAGCTGACGCTGACCGCGGACGAAGCGGCGCGGCTCGACGCGGCGGGGGCGTAGTGTTGGCCGCATGGCCAGTCGCCCCGAGCGCGAGCACGACGTCGTCCTGATCGGCGCCACCGGCTTCACCGGCGGCCTCACCGCGGAATACCTGGCGCGGGCCGTCGGCGGAGCCGGCGGCGGCGCGGCCGCGGGCGCGGACGCGGCCGGCAGCGCGGCCGCGGGCGTGGACGCGGAGGGCGGCGACGTCGGCGCGCCCGGCGGCGACGCGCCGACGCGCTGGGCGCTCGCCGGCCGCGACCGCGACAAGCTGCGCGCGCTCGCCGAGCGGCTCGGCGTCGACGTGCCGCTGCTGCACGCCGACGTCGACGACCCGGCGTCGCTGCGGGCGCTGGCCGAGTCGACGCGCGTCGTCGCGACGACCGTCGGCCCCTACATCCGCTACGGCGAGCCGCTCGTCGCCGCATGCGCGGCGGCCGGCACCGACTACGTCGACCTGACCGGCGAGCCGGAGTTCGTCGACCTGACGTACGTCCGCCACCACGCCGCGGCGGTCGCCAGCGGCGCGCGGCTGGTCCACAGCTGCGGCTTCGACTCGATCCCGCACGACCTCGGCGCGCTGTTCACCGTCCAGCAACTGCCCGAGGACGTGCCGCTGAAGGTCGAGGGCTTCGTCCGCGCCGGCGCGAGATTCTCCGGCGGGACGCTCGACTCGGCGCTGACCGCCTTCTCGCGGATGCGCTCGACGCAGCGCGCGGCGGCCGCGCGGCGGGAGTCGGAGGCGCGCCCCGACGGCCGCCGCGTCCGCGGCGAGAAGCCGCTGCCGCGCCATGTCGGCGGCGAGATCGGCTGGGCGTTGCCGCTGCCGACGATCGACCCGCAGATCGTGCTGCGCTCGGCCCGCGCGCTCGAGCGCTACGGCCCCGACTTCACCTACGGCCACTATGCCTGGGTCAAGCGGCTGCCGACCGCCGTCTGCGCATCGATCGCCATGCCGGCGCTGGTCGCGGCGGCGCAGCTCGGCCCGGTCCGCAAGGCGCTGACGAGCCGCCTGGGCTCCGGCCAGGGCCCGAGCGAGGCGACGCGCGCGGCGTCGTGGTTCAAGGTCCGCTTCCACGGCCGCGAGGTCGCCGTGGGCGGCGAGCCGCTGCCCGGCGGCGCGCAGGTCGTCTGCGAGGTCTCCGGCGGCGATCCCGGCTACACCGAGACGGCGAAGATGCTCGCCGAGTCGGCGCTCTGCCTCGCCCACGACGAGCTGCCCGAGACGCGCGGCCAGACGACGACCGCCGCCGCGATGGGCGACGCCCTCCGCACCCGCCTCGAGCGCGCCGGCATGCGCTTCGCCGTCGTCGGCTAGGACGCCGCCGCTCACGCGCCGCGACGCGACCGCGTCGAGCCGCCGCGGTCACGCGGCCGCGCCGGGCGGCGCGCCGCTCACGCCGCCGCGCGGGCGGCGAGGACGGCCGCGCGGGCCGCCTCGACGCGGGCGCGCGAGGGGCAGGCGGCGAGGTGGTCGTTGACGACGCCGCAGGCCTGCATCGCCGCGTAGGCCGTCGTCGGGCCGACGAAGCGGAAGCCGAGCTGCTTGAGGCGCCTCGCGAGCGCTCTCGACTCGGCCGTCGTCGCCGGCAGGCCGCGCAGGTCGACCGCCGCCTCCCGCTCCGGCCCGTCGGGCGCGAACGACCACAGCAGCTCGCCGAGGTCGATCCCCTGCTCGCGCAGGCCCAGCACGGCGCGGGCGTTGGCGATCGTCGCCTCGATCTTCGCGCGGTTGCGGACGATCTCGGCGTCGGCCATCAGGCGCGCGACGTCGTCGTCGCCGAAGGCCGCGACCGCCTCCGGGTCGAAGCCGGCGAAGGCACGCCGGAAGCCCTCGCGCTTGCGCAGGATCGTGATCCACGCCAGGCCCGACTGGAACGCCTCCAGGCAGATCCGCTCGTAGACCTCCCGCTCGCCGGTGACCGGGACGCCCCACTCGTCGTCGTGGTAGGCCTCGTAGAGCGGGTCGCCGTCGCCGAAGCAGCGCATCGAATCGGGTCCTCCCGGGTCGAGAACGAGGAAGCGCCGGCTCGCTCGCGGGCCGGCGCTTCGGAAGGTACCTGGGGGGAGACTCGAACTCCCGACCTCAGCATTATGAGTGCTGCGCTCTAACCAGCTGAGCTACCCAGGCGCGGGGTCGCGAAGGATAGCGGAGCGGGCGGTGGCGCCGACGCGCGGGCGCGCGTGACGCGCAGGGCGCCTCGACCGGCCCGCCGTCGGCCGCCCGCGGAGCGGCGCGGCGCCAGCCGCATGCGCCCCGGCTCGATTGCGGACCGGAGCTGACCGCAAGCGGCCGTACGGTCGCCGTCGAGTCGGGCATACCGCCCGCAGCGACCGCGAAAGGAACCCGCCATGGACTTCAAGCTCGAGCTCGTCGCGATCCCGGTCTCCGACGTCGACCGCGCGAAGGAGTTCTACGTCCGCGCCGGCTTCAACGCCGACCACGACCACACCGTCTCCGACGAGCTGCGCTTCGTGCAGCTGACGCCGCCCGGCTCGGCCTGCTCGATCGCGCTCGGCAAGGGGATCACCGACGCCGCCCCGGGATCGGTCAGAGGGATGCAGGTCGTCGTCGCCGACGCCGACGCCGCCCGCGCCGAGCTGCTCGAGCGCGGGATCGAGGTGAGCGAGGTCTCCGAGTTCCCGTGGGGCCGCTTCGTCTTCTTCAGCGACCCGGACGGCAACGCCTGGGCGGTCCAGCAGCTCGTCCCGCAGGCGGCGTGAGCGTCGCCGCGCCGTGACGGTGTCGCGGCGCGCAGCCGACGGGCAGCACCTCGTTTGAAGAGGCGTATCCGGCAACGCGGCCGCACCCCGCGGCGCGGCCGCCCGCGACACACGAGGAGCGAGACCATGGGTGCACCGGTCGTCCACTTCGAGGTCATCGGCAGAGACGACGAGATGCTGCGCGGCTTCTTCTCCGAGCTGTTCGGCTGGAGGATCGACGCCGACAATCCGATGAGATACGGGACCATCGACCGCGAGGGCAACACGACCGCCGACGGGACCGGGATCGGCGGCGGCATCGGCAGAGGGCCGGAGGGCTACGACGGCCACGTCACCTTCTACGTCGGCGTCCCCGACGTCGATGCCGCGCTGGCGCGCGCGGCCGAGCTCGGCGGCACGCGGATGTTCGGTCCCGACACCGTGATGGAGGGCGTCGAGATCGGGATGTTCTCCGACCCCGAGGGCCACCCGATCGGGCTGTTCAAGCTGACGGGCTAGCCGGAGTCGCGCACCTCGCCGCTGTCGACGTGCCAGCGCCGCCAGTGGCGCGGGACCTCCGGGTGGTCGATGAACGCGACGTGGTCGTCGGCGCCGACGGCTGCGATCGCGTCGTAGACGACCCGGAGCGCATCGGCGCGGCTCGCGGCCGGCACTCTCGCGACGAAGACACCGAGCTGGTCGGGCTCGCCCGCCCGCGCGCCGCCGTCGGCGAGCAGCCGCCGCAGGTCGGCGAGGTGGTCGCGCGCCGCCGCGCCGCGGTCGACCGCCATCAGACCGATCGTGTGGACCCGCTCCTGCTCGGCGCTCATGCCGCCTCCAGCGGTCGGGGAACCATCACCAGCGAACAGGGCGCGTCGTGCAGCAGGTCCTCGGCCGCGCTGCCGATCGCGATCCGCGCGTCCCGTCCCAGCCTGCGCGAGCCGATCACGAGCAGGTCGGCGCCGGCCTCGACCGCGGCGCGCGCCAGCTCCGCGCCCGGGTCGCCGATGCGGACCTCGCTCGCGTCGCAGTCGCCGCGCTCGCGCGCCGCCGCGATCGCCTGCTCGACGCGACGGCGGCGCCGCTGGACCGTGTCGTCCCACTGCATCAGCTCCGCGTCGGCACCGACCGGGTCGGACCCCAGCGGCACCTTCTCGTCGACGACCGCGACGGCGACGAGCTCGGCGCCGAGGCTGCGGGCGAGCGGCGCCGCCCACGCGAGCGCCGCGTCGGACTCCTCGAAGCCGTCGACGCCGACGACGATCCGTCTGACCGGATGGGGATGCTCGTGGAGGTCTCTCTCCGCGATCGCGACCGCGCACGGCGCGGCGTCGAGCGTCTGCCGCGCGTCGCGCCCGACGCGGACGTGACCCACGTGCGCCTTCGCGGAGGCGCCCAGCACGAGCACGTCGGCATGCTCGTCGACGACGACGCGCCGCAGCGTGCGGGCGATCGACATGCCGCTGAGCGGGCGGGTGCGCGCGCGCGGCACGCAGTCGTGCCGGACGGCGAGCAGCATCTCCTCGGTCTCCTCCAACGGGCGGGCGTTCGGCGTCAGCAGCAGCGAGGCCGGCAGCACGAGCGACTCCTGCCAGACGCCGGTCAGCAGGACGTCGGCGTCGTCGCCCGAGGCGAGCGCCTGCGCGAGCACCGCCGCGTCGCGGCCCGAATGCCATCCGTCGACCCCGGTCACGAGCCTCTTGAGCATCGCTCCCTCCGCATCGTCGCGGTTCGCCTTCCTCCCCTGGTGGTGCCCGGAATCGGCCCCGCCGTCACGGCCGCAGCGCGCGCAGCGCGTTGAGGATCACCGCCACGTCGATCGCCTCCTGCAGCAGCGCGCCGGCGACCGGCGGCAGGTGGCCAAGGGCGGCGACGACCATCGCGGCGACGCTCATCGCCATCCCGGCGACGACGCTCTGGCGGGCGATCGCCATCGTCCGTCTGCCGATCCGCACCGCCGCGGCGACGCGGTCGACGCGATCGACGGTGATGACGGCGTCGGCGGCGTCGCTGGTGACCGTTCGGCTCTCCCCCGCGAGCGCGATCCCGACGTCGGCGAGCGCGAGCGCCGGCGCGTCGTTGACGCCGTCGCCGACCATCACGACCGGACGCAGCTCGGGCCGCTCGCGCGCGGCCCGCACGATCGCCAGCTTCCGCTCCGGCGACTGCTCGGCGAAGACGCGGTCGAGGCCGGCCTCCTCCGCGACGGCCTCGGCGACCTCGGCGCGGTCGCCGGTCACCATCGCGACGCGGCCGACGCCGGCGTCGTGGAGCGCCGCGACCAGTCTGGCGGCGTCGGGACGCAGTCTGTCGGCCATCACGAGCACGCCGGCGAGGCGGCCGTCGACGCCGACGTGGACGAGCGCCCGGCCCGGCGCGGCGCCGAGCTCGGCGACGGTCGCGGCGCCGTCGCCGGTGAAGCCCTGCCGCTCCAGCCACGCCTCCCCGCCGACGCCGACGCGGTGGCCGCCGACGTCGGCGACGATCCCGTCGCCGGGCGCCTCGCGCGGCGCGGTCGCCTCCTCGAGCGTGAGCCCGCGGCGGCGCGCGTCGCCGACGAGGCCCTCCGCCAGCACGTGCGCCGACAGCTGGTCGACCGACGCCGCGAGCTGCAGCAGGCGCAGCTCCCCCGCGCCGTCGCCGCCGGCCTCGCCGCCGCCCGCGGCGGTCCTGCCGCCCGGGCCGTCGGCGCCGCTCTCACCGCCGTCGCCCGCCCGGCCGTCGAACAGCACGATCCGCTCGACCGCCGGGCGGCCGCGGGTCAGCGTGCCCGTCTTGTCGAGCAGCACCGTGCGCGTCGCGCCGAGCCGCTCCAGCGCCGTCCCGCCCTTCATCACGATCCCGGCGCTCGACGCCCGCGAGAGGCCGGCGACCAGCGCGATCGGCGCCGCCAGGATCAGCGGGCACGGGGTCGCGACGACGAGCACGGCGAGCGCGCGGATCGCCTCGCCGCTGATCGCCCACGCCGCGCCGGCGAGCGCGAGTGTGACCGGCAGGAAGATGCCGGCGTAGCGGTCGGCCATGCGCGTGAACGGCGGCTTCTCCGCCTGCGCCTGCTCGACCAGCCTGACGAGCGCGGCGTAGGAGCTGCGGGCGGCGTCGCGGGTCGCCTTCAGCTCGAACGGCTCGCCGGCGTTGGCGGTGCCGCTGCGCAGCGCGTCGCCGCGGCGCTGGGCGACCGGGAGCGACTCGCCGGTCACGGCCGAGGCGTCGATCGCCGCGCGCTCGCTCAGCAGCGTCCCGTCGACCGGGACCAGCTCGCCGGTTCGGACGAGCACCACGTCGCCGGGGACGACGGCGTCGACCGCGACCTCCGCCCACCGGCCCGCGGCGTCGCGGCGGTGCGCGATCCGCGGCGCCCGCCGCAGCAGCGCGGTCAGCTCGCGGCGCGCGCGGCCGTCGGCGTACGCCTCCAGCGCGTTGCCGCCGGTCAGCATCACCGCGACGACCGAGCCGGCCAGCAGCTCGCCGCCGGCGAGCGCGCCGGCCATCGCCAGCAGCGCGATCACGTCGACGCCGAGGTCGCCGCGCGCGAGCGCGCGCACGACCGTCCAGGCGAGCGGGACGATCGTCGCGAGCAGCGTGACCGTCCAGATCGCGTCGCCCGCACGCGGCGCCCCGAGCAGGTGGCAGGCGCCGCCGGCGAGCGTGCCGAGCAGCACCGCGATCGCGGCCAGCAGCGTCCGGTTCGGCGCGATCCGCCGTCGCAGCTCACGCGGGTCCATGCTCCGGTTGTTCCCACCGCGCCCGCCGGCTCCAATACGATCGGCCGGCCGCACCGGGGCGCCCATGGTCAACGTCGACACCGAGTCATTCCTCACGATCGTCGTCGTCGCGGCGCTGGCGGCCTTCCTCGCCGGGCTGCTCTCCACGCGCCTGGTCGTGCCGGTCGTCGTGCTCGAGCTGGTGCTCGGGATCGTCGTCGGGCCGGAGGTGCTCGGCCTCGCGGAGTCCGACGACTTCATCGCCTTCTTCTCCAACCTCGGCCTCGGGATGCTGTTCTTCTTCGCCGGCTACGAGATCGACTTCGAGCGGATCAAGGGGCAGCCGCTGAAGCTGGCGCTGATCGGCTGGCTGCTGTCGCTCGCGCTCGCCTACGCGCTCGGCGGCCTGCTCGCGCTCGCCGGGGTGGTGCTGTCGCTCGTCTTCGTCGGCTCGGCGATGGCGACGACGGCGATCGGCACGCTGATGCCGATCCTGCGCGACGCCGGCGAGCTGAAGACCCGCTTCGGCACCTACCTGCTCGGCGTCGGCGCGATCGGGGAGTTCGGGCCGATCCTGCTGATCACGCTCGTCTTCTCGACCAAGGGCGCCGTCGAGAACGCGGCGATCCTGCTCGCCTTCGTCGCGCTCGCCGTCGTCGCGGGGGTCTTCGCCGTGCGCTGGGTCGGCAGGGGCTGGGAGCTGTTCGAGCGGACGCTTGAGGCGAGCAGCCAGGTCGCGATCCGCTTCACGGTCGTCGTGGTGTTCGCGCTCGTCGCGCTCGCCGCGACGCTCGGGCTCGAGCTGCTGCTCGGCGGCTTCGTCGCCGGCATCATCCTGCGGCTGGCGCTGCGCGGCCGGGAGGTCGAGGTGCTCGAGTCGAAGCTGACGGCGATCGGCTACGGCTTCCTGATCCCCTTCTTCTTCATCGTCTCGGGGATCAACGTCGACCTCGGGGCGCTGATCGACGACCCGATCCGCTTCCTGGAGGTGCCGCTGTTCCTCGGGCTCTTCCTCGTCGTCCGCGGCGTGCCGGCGCTGCTGCTCTACCGCGCCGTCCTGGCCGCCCGCGACCGGGCCGCGCTCGCCTTCTTCTCGGCGACCGAGCTGCCGCTCGTCGTCGCCGTCACGACGATCGCGGTCGAAGGCGGCCACATGCGCGCGTCGACCGCGGCGAGCCTGATCGTCGCGGCGATCCTGTCGACGGCGATCTTCCCGATCCTCGGCCTGCGGCTGCGCGGCGACCGCGCCCAGAGCGCCGCGGCCGTCGCCTGACGGCTGTCGCTTGCGCGGGCCGGTACGCCGGAGTACCGTTGGCGCCATGGCGCTTCCTCCCGGCCCGCATCGACTGCCGACGCCGATCCAGACGGCGCTCTTCCTCGGCCTCCAGACGCAGACGGCGCGGATCATGCGCCGCCGCTACGGCGAGGCCTTCACCGTCCGCATCAGCGGGATCGGCAACCTCGTCGTCGTCTCCGACCCGGTGCTGCTGAAGCAGGTCTTCACCGCCGACCCGAAGGTCCTCCACGCCGGCGACCGCAGCCCGCTCGGCGCCGTGCTGGGCCGCAACTCGCTGCTGGCGATCGACGAGCAGCGCCACCTCAGTCAGCGCAAGCTGCTGCTGCCGCCGTTCCACGGCGAGCGGATGCAGTCGTACGAGGCGATCATCGAGGAGGAGGCGCGGCGCGAGATCGCGACGTGGCCCGAGGACCGGCCGTTCGCGACGCTCGAGCCGATGATGCGGATCACGCTGGGCGCGATCCTGCGGGCGGTCTTCGGCGCCCGCGGCAGCGAGCTGGAGCAGCTGCGCGGCCTGCTGCCGCCGATGGTGTCGCTCGGCTCGCGGCTGGCGCTGCTGCGGTTCCTCCAGCGCGACCTCGGCGCGTGGAGCCCGTGGGGCCGCTTCACGCGGATGCGGGCGGCGTTCGACCGCCACGTCGACGAGCTGATCGCGACCGCGCGACGCGACCCCGAGCTGGAGCAGCGCTCCGACGTGCTGTCGCTGCTCGTCCGCGCCAGACACGAGGACGGCACGCCGATGTCGCGCGAGGAGATCGCCGACCAGCTGCTGACGCTGCTCGCGGCCGGCCACGAGACGACCGCCGCGACGCTCGCGTGGGCGGTCGAGCGGCTCCGCCGCCACCCCGACGTGCTGCGGCGGCTGGTCGCCGAGGTCGACGCCGGCGGCCGCGACTACCGCGACGCGACGATCCGCGAGGTGCAGCGGTCGCGCCCGGTGATCACCGCCGCCGGCCGCTTCGCGATGGTCGACTACCAGCTCGGCGAGTGGCTGCTCCCGGCCGGGACGCGGATCTTCGCCTCCGCCTACCTGACCCAGCGCGACGCGCGCCTCTACCCCGACCCGGAGCGGTTCGACCCCGACCGGTTCGTCGGCCGGATGCCGGAGACGTACAAGTGGGTCCCGTTCGGCGGCGGGATCCGGCGCTGCATCGGCGCCGCCTTCGCGCACATGGAGATGGACGTCGTGCTGCGGACGCTGCTCTCCGAGCTCGAGCTGGCGACGACAGGCGAGCCGGAGGAGCGCTGGAAGTCGCGCGGGATCGCCTTCGCCCCCAGCCGGGGCGGCCGCGCCGTCGTGCGGCGGCGGCGTGACCGGCCGGACGGGGCCGCGCCCGACGCGGTCGCGGCAGCGCTGGCCGGCGCCGCCTGACGCTGCGGCGGCCGCGCCCTTGGCGCCGCGCCCGCGCTCAGGCGGCCGCGGACGCGGCGTCCTCGCGGGCGCCGCTCGCGGCCTCGACGTGGCCGGCGATCAGCTCGACCAGCCGCGGCCACGCGCCGACGGGCAGGTCGTGGCCCATGCCGCGGATCGTCTCGTGGCGGGCGCCGGGGATCGCGTTCGCCGTCGCGCGGCCGCCGGAGGGGGCGACCATCATGTCGCGGTCGCCGTGGATCACCAGCGTCGGCGCGGCGATCGTCGCGACCTCGCGCGTGCGGTCGCCCGACTTCATGATCGCCGCCAGCTGGCGGGCGACGCCGGCCGGGTCGTGGCCGCGGTCGAAGGCGAGGCCGGCGTCGGCGCGGACCTGCTCCTCGTCGAACGGGAATCCGTGCGAGCCGATGTGGCGCCACAGCACGACCGCCTTCTCGATCGACTTCTCGCGCGTCTTCGCCGGCGGCGTCGTCATCAGCCGCCAGGTCGACAGCGCCGGCCGGCCGCTCCGCCGCGCGCCGGTCATCGACATGATCGACGTGAGGCTGCGGACGCGGTCGGGCTGGCGCGCGGCGAGCGTCTGCCCGATCATCCCGCCCATCGATCTGCCGGCGACGTGCGCCGATTCGAGGCCGAGCGCGTCGAGCAGGCCCGAGGTGTCGAGCGCCATCGCGCCGAGCGCGTACTGGCGGGCGGAGAAGCGGCGGGTCGCGAGCTGAAGCGGCGACGGCGGCTTCACGTCGCGCAGGTGGGTCGAGCGGCCGACGTCGCGGTTGTCGAAGCGGATCACGAACAGCCCGCGCGCGGCGAGCTGGCGGCACAGCTCCAGCGGCCACGCGTGCATCTGCTGGCTGAGGCCGGAGACGAGCAGCAGCGGCTCGGCCGACGGGTCGCCGATCGTCTCGACGCACAGCTCGATGCCGCGGCCGACCGCGACGATCCGCTCCGGCTCGTGCGGCAGCTCCTGCTCGCTGGTCATGGCGCCCCTCCTCCTCGTCGCGGTACGTGGACGTACCACGGTACCGAGCCGTACCGAGGCTGTCCACCGGCGGCCGCTCACAGCAACGGCGGCCGGCGGTCCTTCCACGGCTTCGCTTCCTCCAGCTGGGCGGCGAGGCGCAGCAGGGTCGCCTCGCCGCCGAGCGGGGCGACGAACTGGACGCCGAGCGGCAGGCCCTCGGCGGTCCAGTGGAGCGGGACGCTCGCCGCCGGGCGCCCGGTCAGGTTGGCGAGCTGCGTGTACGGGACCCAGCCAAGGTTGTCGTCGATCATTCTCTCGACGATCCCGAGCCGTCTCAGGACCGGGGCGGTTCTCGTCCGCAGCAGCGTCTCGGCGAGCGGTCTGAGCGCCTTCGGCGTGTCGAACTGGCCGATCCGCGGCGGCGGCGTCGCGAGCGTCGGCGTCAGCAGCAGGTCGAACCGGTCGTGGAAGTCGGCGAGCGCGCGCACGTGCTCGTGGCGCCGCTCGACCGCCGCGACGAACTCGACCGCCGTCGTGCGGCTGCCGAGCGCGGCCATGATCAGCGTGTCCTGCTCGAAGCCCTCGCGGCCGGCCCCGGTGAGCTGCCTGACGTGGCCGACCTCGTAGGCGACGTTCGCGAACCAGAGCGTGAGGAAGTCGCGCGCCAGCGCCGCGTCGTCGACCGGCGAGGCGACCGCCTCGACGTGATGGCCGAGCGACTCCAGCAGCGCCGCCGCCTCGGTGACGGCGGTGACGGCCTCGCGATCGACCGAGCTGTTGATCGCGGAGCTGGCGTGGAAGCCGATCCGCAGCCTCCCGGGATCCCTGCCGACCTCGTCGAGGTAGCTGCCGCCGTGCGTCGCGGGCGCGAACGGGACGGTCGGGTCGGGGCCGGCGAGCACGTCGAGCATCGCGGCGCTGTCGCGGACCGTGCGGGAGACGACGCCGTCGGTCGCGGCGCCGAGCAGCGGCTCGCCGGCGATCGGCCCGTGCGGGACGAGGCCGCGTCCGGCCTTCAGGCCGAAGAGGCCGCAGCAGGCCGACGGAATCCGGATCGAGCCGCCGCCGTCGCTGGCGCCGGCGACCGGGACGATCCCGGCGGCGACCGCCGCCGCCGAGCCGCCGGAGGAGCCGCCGGGCGTGCGGTCGGCGTCCCACGGGTTGCGGGCCGGGCCGAACAGCTCCGGTTCGGTGATCCCCTTGGCGCCGAACTCGGGCGTGTTGGTGCGGCCGAAGACGACGACGCCGGCGTCGAGCCAGCGCTGCACGACCGTCGCGTGCTCCATCGCCGGCAGCTGCGACAGCGCGCGGCAGCCGTAGCTCGACGGCACGCCGGCGTACTGCTGGCCGAGGTCCTTCAGCAGGAACGGCACGCCCGCGAACGGGCCGGTCAGCGGCTCGTCGAGCCGCGCCGCCGCCTGCGCCTCCAGCGGGCGCACGATCGCGTTGATCCGGCCGCCGACCGCCTGCGCCCGCCGCTGCGCCGCCTCCAGCGCCTCGGCCGCGGTCAGCTCGCCGCCGGCGATCGCCGCCGCCAGCCCGAGCCCGTCGAGCTCCGCGTAGTCTCTGTGCTCCATCGGCCCATCCTCTCCGATCGCGGTGGTCGCGGCGCCGCACCGCGTCGGCGCGGTGGCGGCGATCGGCCGGCGCGGCGGCGTCACACGACCCCGCGGAGCGCCGCGCGAGCGTCCGCGACGCTCCTGGATGGCGCTGCCGCGACGGGCCTCTGCGCGGGAGGGCGATCTCCTGCAAGCAGCTTCACCGGACGGCAACCGTCCCGATGTCGGTATCTCGCTTACAATGGACGGATGCCTGCACCCGACTCCCGCCGTCGTCGCAAGCCCGCGGCCGACGCCTCGCGCAAGCGTCGCACCGTCCACAAGGACGTCGCCGCCGCCATCGACTACCGCAACCCCGAGACGCTCCGCCCGTTCCTGACCGAGCGCGGGAAGATCAAGGCCCGCCGCACGACCGGCCTCAGCCGCGTCGACCAGGCGAAGCTCGCCAGACACGTCAAGCGCGCTCGCGAGCTTGCGCTCCTCCCCTACGTCGCCGCCTCCGGCAACGAGCGCCCCTCCCGCGGTCGCGGCCGCGGCTGAGGACGCCGACGCGACGACCCGTCGGCGGGAGCGGATGACGCACCGCCGGCCTCCTGCGCCCGCCGTCGAGCGGGCGCTTCTCGTTGCGCTCGCGCGCGCCTTCGACGGCGCGCGCGACGACCCGTCGCGCGTCGTGCTCGAGGGCTTCCACGCGCTCAAGCACGCGCTCCGCTTCGGCGCCGCGATCGACGCGGCGGCGGCGAGCGACCCCGATGGCCTCGCCGCGCTCGCGCGCGAGCTGGCGCCGGACGTCGCCGCGGAGCTGACCGCGCTCGCGGTCGCGGTGCCGCGCGAGGAGCTGCGACGGCTCGCGCCGCGCCTTCCCCACACCGAGGTCGTCGCCGTCGCGCGACGGCCCGCCTTCTCCCCCGCCGCCGCGCTCGCCGCGCGTCCCGAGCGGCCGGCCGTGCTGCTGGAGGATCCGCGCCACCTCGGCAACGTCGGCGCCGTCGTGCGCGTCGCCGCCGCCGCGGACGCCGCCGCCGTGGTGACCACCGGCCCGCGCGACCCGTGGGATCCCGCCGCCGTGCGCGGCGCCGCCGGCCTGCACTTCGCGCTGCCGGTCGGCTCGCTCGGCGCGGACGCGGCGGCCGCGCTGGCGGCGCTCGACGCGGCGAGCGGCGTCGCCGGTGCGGAGGCTGCGGGCGCCGGCGCGGCGGACGCGGGTGCGGCGGAGCGTGCGGGTTCGCCGAGCGCGCGGCGCTCCCGCCCGCTCGTCGCGCTCGACCCCGCCGGCGAGCCGCTCGGCGCCGCGCCGCTGCCGGCCGGCGCGCTGCTCGCGTTCGGGACCGAGCGCCACGGGTTGTCGGAGGCGCTGCTGGCGCGGGCCGATCGGCGACTGGCGCTGCCGATGCGCGCGGGCGTCTCCAGCCTCAACCTCGCGACCGCCGTCGCGGCGGTGCTGTACGGCGCACGGATCGGCTGAGCCGGTCCGGCGGCGCGCCGCGAGCCGGTGCGTGGCGGTGCAGGCGCGCCGCGCGCGTCCCGCGCTTCAGCCCTGCAGCCGCTCGACCGCGGTCCAGATCGCGGCCTCGACCTCGGCGATCGCGCCGCTGCCGTCGACCGTCGCCAGCGGGCCGCGGACGTGGCCCGCGTCGATCAGCTCGCGGTAGTTGCGATCGACCGCGACGAGCTGCTCGCGCGAGTGGAACAGCTCCTCGGCCGAGCTGCGGGCGCCGATGCGGCTGACGCAGACGTCGGGGTCGACGGCGACGAAGATCGTCAGGTCGGGCGCGATCGCGTGGCGGTTGAGCTCGGCGAGCCACTCGCGGCTCGTCGCGCCGCCGCGGTTGTACGCGAGCGAGGAGAGCACGTAGCGGTCCGAGACGACCCAGCGGCCGGCCTCCAGCGCCGCGACGACCCCGTTGACCGGGTTGAAGAGATGGTCGGCGCGGTCGGCGGCGAAGGCGAGCGCGAGCGACACCGGGTCGAGCGTCACGCGCCCCTCGATCGCCTGGCGCAGCACGGCGCCGACGGGGCCGTTGGTCGGCTCCTTCGTCAGCTCGACCGCCAGCCCCCGCCGCTCCCGCAGCGCTGCCGCGAGCCGCTCGGCCTGCGTCGTCGTGCCGGCGCCGTCGAGCCCCTCGATCACGACGAACCGCCCCCGCTCGGCGGCGCCGCCTGCCGCGCCGCGCTCGCGATGCGCCGCGTCGTCCGCGCCGCCGCCGGCCCCGCCGGCCGCTGCGCCGCCGCCCGCGCCGCGCTCGCGATGCGCCCCGTCTTTCGCGCCGCCGCCGGCCCCGCCGGCCGCCCGAGCGCTCACGCGGATGGCCCCAGCAGCCGCTCGACGAGCCGCTCGCGCAGCCGTCTCGCCTGCACGCGGACGTCGCCGAAGATCGTCCCGCCGGTCAGCACGATCCGCGGCGCGCCCGGCGGCGCGCTGCCGCCGGCGCGCTGCTTGACGTCGCCGAAGGTGGTGCGCGTGCGGATCTCGACGAGGACGCCCTCGGGGACGAGCAGCTCGACGTCGCCGAAGACGGTCGAGACGTCGACCTCGATCGCGCCGGCCGGCACGTGCGCCTCGCGCAGGTCGAGCTTCACGTCGCCGAAGACCGTCCGCCAGCGGCTGCGCTGCGGCAGCTGCCACAGCCCGCTGCGGCGGTGGTCGCCGAAGACGCTGGAGACGGCGACCGGCGCGACCGCGACGCCGGCGCCCGCCGGCAGCCCGCCGCCCGCCGCCGCGCCGGGGCCGAGCGCGCCCGCGGCGCCTCCGCCGGAGGGCGCCGCCTCGGGCGGCAGGTCGGCGGTCAGCCTCGTCAGCTCGCCGCGCGTCACTCTCGCGCCGGAGGCGCCCTCGATCCGGTCGGCCAGCTCCTCCAGCGTCAGCCGGCCCTCGCCGGCGGCGGCGCGCAAGCGCTCGATCGTCGCGTCGCGCTCGGCGTCGGAGGCGCGGATCTGCGGGTCGGACATGGCGGCCGATGCTAACCGGCGCGCCTGTCGGCCGTGGTGCGGGCAGCCAGCCGCCCCAGCGCCGGCGGGCGGCGGCGAGCGCGAGCGGCGACCGGGACGGCCGGCCGGCGCTCGACCGGCGCCGCCCACCGCGGCAACCCCGACTGGCCGGACGGCCAGTGTGCGAAGCTGGGCTGCATGGCGACGACGGCCTCCCATCCGCTCCAGCGCGTCGACGGGGCGCCCGAGTGCGTGATGAGCGACGCGCTCGCCGCCCGGCTGCCCGATCGCTCGGCCGCCGCGCCGTGGCAGACGCGCGTGCAGGCGGTGCTGTGGATCCACCCCGCCGCGCCGGGCGCCGCCGAGCTGCTGCCGGAGCGGCTGCGCGGCGAGCGGATCGTCCCGCTGACCGTCGGCGCATTCATCCGCTACCTCGACACGCCGGTCGGCGCCTACGGCGAGGTGCTCGCCTCGCCGGTGCTGCTCGCGCGCACGCCGCTGCCGGCCTCGGTCGTCCCCTTCATCGCGGTCGACTCGCTCGCGTCGATCCACGGCGGCCGCGCCAACTGGGCGCTGCCGAAGACGCTCGCGGCGTTCGGGTGGAGCGCGCCGCCGGAGCGGTTCGGCCGCGACCCCTTCACGGTCCGCGGCGAGGGTGCCGACGGCGCCGCCCCCTGGTCGGTGTCGGCCTCCGTGACGCCGCGCCGCCGGCGGCTGCCGGCCCGCTTCCCGCTGCGCGACGTGCAGCTGACGCCGGACGGGCGCGAGCTCGACATCCCGATCGCGGTCGCCGGCCGCGCGCAGCTGGCGGCCGTCACGGTCGAGAGCGACGGCCCGACGCTGCCGTCGTGGCTGGTCGCCGGACGCCATCGCGGCTTCGTGCTGCCGGAGGCGCGGATGACCTTCGGCGCGCCCCGCTGAGGGAGGGGCGGACGGTGGCCTCCTCACGTGCCGACGCCGACGCCGTCCGCGCGCTCGAGCACGTCCCGCTGGCGCTGCCGGAGGGGCTCGAGATCAGCTGGATCGGCGTCTCCGGTTACCGCATCTCCTACGCCGGCGTCGCGCTCTTCGTCGACCCCTACGTCTCGCGCGCACCGCTGCGCGACGTGCTGCTGCGGCGCCCGCTGCTGCCCGACCCGGTCATGGTCGACCGCTATCTCGACGCCGGCGGCGCCGAGGTCGCGGGCGTGCTCGTCGGCCACACCCACTTCGACCACGCGGTTGACGCGCCGGCGATCGCGCGCAGGCACCGCTGCGGCGCATACGGCTCGGCGTCGCTGAGACGGCTGATGGCGCTGCACGGCCTCGCCGAGCTCGCCGTCGAGGTCGAGCCGTACCGCCGCTACGAGCTGGGGCCGTTCGTCGTCTCCTTCACCCCCAGCCGCCATTCGAGACTGATCCTCGGCCGCAAGGTGCCGATGGCCGGCGAGCTGTGCTGCGAGCAGCTCGACGGGCTGCGGATGGGCGCCTACCGCTGCGGCCAGGTGTGGGGCATCCGGATCGAGGTCGCCGGGATCGCCCTCTACCACCAGGGCAGCGCCGACCTGATCGACGACGCGCTCAGAGCCGAGCCGGTCGACCTCTTCCTCGCCGGCGTCGCCGGCCGCGGCGTCACGCCGCGCTACTGGGAGCGGGTGCTGCGGCGGCTCGATCCGCGCGTCGTCGTGGCGACCCACTACGACGACTTCTTCAAGCCGCTCGGCGGTCCCGAGGGCTTCACGGCGCGCGTCAAGCTCGACGAGCTGCCCGACGAGATCGCGGCCGTCAGCCGCGACGCGACGGTCGCCGCGCTGCGACGGGTCGACCGGCTGCCGGCGCCGTCGGCTTCCGCGCCTCGACAGCCGCCGGCCTGACCGCCGCCGGCGCCCGCCGCTCCCATGCCCACAGCGCGAGCGCGATCAGCGCGGTCGCGACCCCGACCGCGCTGATCGCGTCCCAGCCGCCGACGCCCCACAGCGCCGACGCGAGCGCCGAGCCGATCGCCGCGGCGCAGAAGTTGCCGGTCATGTAGGCGGTCGTCAGCCGGCTGCGCGCCTCCGGCCGCAGCGCGTAGATCGTCGACTGGTTGGTGATGTGCTGGCCCTGCACGCCCGCGTCGAGGACGACCAGCCCGGCGATCAGCGCGGCGAGCGAGCCGGCGCCGAGGTCGCAGAGGATCCAGCCGACCAGCACGAGCGCCCAGAACGACGCGGTCGCGGCGCGGCCGAGGCCGCGATCCCACAGCCGGCCGGCGCCCTGCGCCGCGAGCGCGCCGACCAGTCCGGCGAGGCCGAAGAGGCCGATCGTCCCCTCCGAGTAGTCGTACGGCCGATCGCTGAGCAGGAAGGTCAGCGCCGTCCAGACGAGCGTGAACGACGTCATCCCCAGCATCCCGTACGCCATCCGCCGGCGCAGGACCGGCTCCTCGCGCACGAGCGTCCCGATCGAGCGCAGCAGCGCGCGGTACGGCGTCGTCGTGCGCGCGGCGATCACCGGCAGCGCCCGCCGCAGCGCGAGCGCGAGCGCGACCATCACCGCCGCGGCGAGCGCGTAGACGGCCCGCCAGCCGGCCAGCTCGGCGACGAAGCCGCTGAGCGTGCGGGCGGCGAGGATGCCGATCAGCAGCCCGCTCATGATCGTCCCGACGACGGTGCCGCGCTCGTCGTCGGCGGCGAGGTCGCCCGCGAACGGGACCAGCACCTGCGCGACGACCGAGGTCACGCCGACGACCGCGATCCCGAGCGCGAGCACGCCGAAGGCCGGGGCCGCCGCGCACAGCGCCAGCGCGGCGGCGCAGACGAGCAGCATCCGCACGACCAGCGATCGCCGCTCGACCAGGTCGCCGAGCGGGACGAGCAGCAGCAGGCCGGCGGCGTAGCCGATCTGCGACGCGGTCACGACCAGCCCGGCGAGGCCGGTGCTGGTGCCGAGCGCGTCGGCGATCGTGTCGAGCAGCGGCTGGGCGAAGTAGAGGTTCGCGACCGCAGCGCCGCTGGCGAGCGCGAGCAGCAGCACGAGGCGGCGGTCGAGACGGCGGGGCGGCGGCACCGGACCAACGTAGCGAGCGGCGCTCCGGCGGGCCGCGCGCGGGCGCGCCGTGCCGCGGCCGCCTTTCTCGCCCCGCGGCTGACGCACCGGTCGGCAGAATCGTGGCGAGGTTTAGCGTTTCTCCACGTCACCTAACCTGTGCGATTAAGAGATAATGCGCGATTAAGTGAGAGTCGGCGCACGAACGCTCCACTTCTCTTGAGTGAACTGCGATTCTCTGCGCATAGTTGTGGCGGGCGGCAGGAGGCCGCTCATGCAGGGGTACGGAACGATCACGGAGGAAGAGCCCATGTCAGGCAGGCATGCGGTGCACGCGACGCTGGCCGCGCTCGCGCTCGTCGCCGCGCACGCCGGGACGGCGAGCGCCGCGCAGGTGACCTTGGAACCCTCGCCGGCGGAGGCGCGCACGTTCGCGACCGGCGCCGGCGGCTGGAGCAGCGGCGTCGACTACGGCGGGCTGCTCTGCGTGCCGGGCGTGACCTGCCCGGCCGCGACGCCGACCCACGAGACGACGGGCGGAACGGCCGGCGGGGGCGACGGCCACCTGCGCAACGCCTTCGGGACGCTGCTCGGCGTGCTCTCCACGACGACGATCGGCTGGACCTCGCCGAGCTTCGTCGCGCCGGCGAACGTCGACGAGGCGACGCTCTCGGTCGCCGTGCGTCCGCAGATCGCCAGCCTGCTGACGATCGGCAGCCTGCGGCTCGGCATGCGCGTGATCGACGTCGCCGACGGTTCGAGATCGACCGTCGTGGCGGAGCTGCCGCTGACCGCGGCCTCGGCCGAGTTCGCGCCGGTCAGCGCGCCGGTCCCGACGAGCGCGCTCGTCGCCGGCCGCAGCTATCGCGTCGCGCTCGACGTCGCGCTCACGACGACCGTCTCGGCGGTCGCGGGCGGCAGCGTCGACCTCGACGACGTCGAGCTGAGGCTGACCGACCTCGAGCCGCCGGCCGGCCTGACCGGCAGCTTCCAGACGAGCGGCCCGCCGCGGGTCGAAGGCGCCGTCGACCCGCTCGGGCAGGAGACGACGGTCACGGTCGAATACGGCCCGACCGCCGCGTACGGCAGCACGACCGCGCCGGTCGTCGTCGACGGCAGCGGCGCGCAGCCGTTCGCGATCCCGCTCGCCGACCTGACGCCCGGCGCGACCTACCACTACCGCGTGGTGGCGCGCAACGCCGACGGCACGACCGCGACCGCCGATCAGGTCTTCGTCGCACCAACCCCGCCGACGGCCGCCCCGCCGGTCGTCGAGGGGGCGGGCAACCGCCGCGAGCGGACCGTCGTCTTCGACCGCGGCGCCGACGTCGTCGCCGCGACCGTCGAGGTCGTCGACGGCTCGGGGCATGTCGTCGCCGCCTTCCCCGACGACGACGGCGACGGTGTCGTCGCCGTCACGCTGCCCGACGGCGACGGCGTCTACGAGGTCCGCGTCGTGCGCGAGAACGCGGCTGAGCAGCGCACGACGAGCGACCCCGTCACGGTGGCGCTCGACCGCGCTGCGCCGGTCGCCGGCCCCGCGCCGACGGTCAGCGGGCCGCCCGACGCGCTGGTCGTCTCCTTCACCCGCGCCCCCGACGCGGAGCGCGCGGTCGTCGAGCTGCTCGACGCCGACGGCGCGGTGATCGCGACCGTCGCGGTCGCGGACGGCGCGGCGGAGGCGACCGTCGCCCTTCCCGCCAGACCCGGCACGTACGGCATCCGTGTCGTGCAGACCGATGCCGCCGGCAACAGCGCCGCGACCCCCGTCACCCCCGTCGAGCGCTCCGCCGGCGGCGGCGACGGCTCTAGCGGCGATGGGAGCGGCGGCGACGGGAGCGGCGGCGGCGCCGGTGGCGACGGCTCTGGCGGTGACGGGAGCGGCGGGACCGGTGGCGACGGCTCCGGCGGGACCGGTGGCGGCGGGAGCGGCGGCCCGGACGGGGACGGCTCCGGGGGCGGCAGGACCGGCGGTGCGCGCGGCGGCGTGGGCGGCGACGGCTCCGGCGCAGGCGGAACCGGCGGCGGCACGGGCGGCGACGGCTCGGGCGCCGGCGCGATCCCGCTCAGCGATCCGGGCCGCTTCGGGCTGCTGCTGCGGCAGTGCTTCGGCGGCGACCTCGTGCTGACCGACGTGACCGCCCGCGGCGCGCGGATCGCGGTGAGAGGCCTCTCCCGCCACGCGCCCGGGAGCACGGTGACGATCGTCGACCGCGGCGGCAGACGGGTCGGCCGCGCGCGGATCGGCACCAACGGCGCCTTCGCGACCGTCGTGCGGGCGCCGGCCTCGAAGCGGGCTCGGCTCGGCGCCGGCTACCGCGCGGTCGTCGCCGGCATGCGCTCGCCGCTCGTGCGGCTGCGGCGCGCGAACGTGCTGACCGCCGTCACGGTGCGCGGCGCGACGATCGCGATCCGCGGTCGCGTCGACCGCGCGCGGCTCGGCACGCTGAAGCGACTCCGCGTATTCGGCGGCGCCGGGGCGACCGCCTGCGCGCGGACCGGCCGGCTGGCGATCGTCGGCAAGGTCGCGATCGACCGCCGCACCGGCGCCTACCGCCTGCGCGTGCGCGCGCCGAAGGGCGCCGGCCGCGTGGTCGTGCGGACGCAGGCGTTCGGCACGAAGCTGACCAGCCGCAGCTCCTTCGCGGTGAAGTAGCCGGTCGCGCGCCCGGCGCCCCACCACGCCGGCCGCTCCGCCTCCCGCCCGGGAAGCGCGGAGCTGCCGGCCGGCGGGGCCTGCCGGTGCCGGCGGGCCGCTGCCGAGGCGGCCGGGCCGGAGCCGCCGCCGGCGGCACGGCCGGGCCGGAGCCCGCGGCCGGCTGGCGGTCGGCCGCGGGCTCAGCCGCCCAGCTCGGGCGGCAGCGCTCTCGGGCCGTCGGGATAGAGGTCGGCGAGCCGCTCGGGCGTCATCTCCTTCGTGTTCGCCGCCTCGGCCGGCGCGCCGGCGACCAGCCACAGCGCGTCGGCGTCGGTGTCGTTGAAGATCTGGCGCAGCGTGCGCGGCTCGACCAGCAGCGCCGACAGCGGCTCGAGCGTCAGCAGGTCGTCGCCGACGCGGATCCGGCCGGTCCCCTCCAGCACGACGTACAGCTCGTGCTGCTGGTCGTGGCGGTGGCGGGTCGACGCCTGGCCGGGCCGCAGCCGCCACAGGCGGGCGCCGAGCGTCGTCGCCCCGAGCTGGCCGGCGAGGTCGGTGTTGTCGACGCCCATCTGGTTCGACGGCCGCCAGAACGCGTCGGCCGCGGGCAGGACTCTGTAGCTCATGGCCGCGCAGGGTAGTGGTCGCCGCCATCGGCGTGGCGCGCCCGCGCTCGGCGGGCGGCCCCCGCGCATCCGCCCGTTCGCGTACGCTCCGAGCCCCGGCGCATCGGCGCCGCGAGCTGTGTTGAATGCCTGGCTATCTTTAGCTTTTTGCGTTATCATCCTCGCTGATGTCGGAGCAGCCCTCCCCCAGTCGCGCTGAGGCGCGGTACCTCGAGACGATCGCCCAGCTCGGCGGAGACCGCCATTCGGTCGCGGCCGCCGCGGTCGCGCGTGCGCTCGAGCTGTCGGCTCCGACCGTCCACGAGATGCTCCGCCGGCTCGCCCGCGACGGCTACATCGAGAGAGCGGAGCAGCGCGGCTGGAAGCTGACCGCCCAGGGCCGCCACGAGGCCGCCGCGATGCGCCGCCGCCGCAGCGTCGTCGAGCGCTTCCTGAGGACGCAGACGACGATCCCCGCCGAGGAGATCGCCGAGGAGGCCGACCATCTGCTGGCCGCGATCTCCCCGAAGCTCGAGCAGCACCTGCGGCTCGCCGGCTGGACCGGCGACTTCGCCTGCGACACCAGCCCGGTCGGCGACCGCATCAGGTCGACGCCGGCGCGCCCCGGCGCCGCCCGCCGCGGCGCCGCCTGATCGGCGCGGCGGAACCGCCGCGGCAGCCAGCCGGGCGGCAGGAGGCATCGCGCCGGCCGGCCGGCTACCCTTCCGCGCCGTGCCCCAGCCCCGTCGCCGCGTCAGACGCGCCAAGCCAGTTGAGAGACCGCTCGAGCAGCTGCCCGGTGAGGCGCTGGTCTGGACCGACGGAGCCTGCAAGGGCAACCCCGGTCCCGGCGGCTGGGCGGCGATCGTCGTGCCGGCCGACGGCGGCGCGCCGCTGGAGATCTCCGGCGGCGAGCCGGCGACGACCAACAACCGCATGGAGTACACGGCCGCGCTGGAGGGCCTGCGCGCCCTCCCGGCCGGCAGCCGCGCCTGCATCGTCACCGACTCGCAGCTGATGCTCAATTCGATGACGAGATGGATCGCCGGGTGGAAGCGCAAGGGCTGGAAGACGGCGAGCGGCGACCCGGTCAAGAACCAGGACCTCGTGATGGCGCTGGAGGCCGAGATCGGCCGCCACGAGGCCGTCCGCTGGCACTGGGTCCGCGGGCACGAGACCGGCGACGCCCACGCCCACAAGGCGCTCAACGACCGCGCCGACAGGCTCGCCGTCGCCGCGGCCGCCGCGGCCGCCTGAGCGACCTCCCGCCCGCGCCGGCGACCCGCCATCCTGTCAGCGATGGCTTCCCGCTCGCGCTCCCGTTCCCGCACCGGTCGCGGCGGCCGCCGCGACGACGCGGTCCGCTGGGCGGCGGCGCGCGTCGAGCTGACGACGCCGTTCGCGCACGCGGAGGTCGTGCCCGAGGAGGGGCGGCCGTGGCGGCGGCTGCTGCGGCTCGACAGCGAGGACTGCTCGCACGTCGACCTGCGCGACCCGGCGCGGATCGACTTCGCCTACGTCCGCCGGATCGCCGACCTCGCCGACGCGCTCGCGCCGCCGCGCGCCCCGCTGCGCGTCCTCCATCTCGGCGGCGGCGGCTTCACGCTGCCGCGCTACCTGGAGGCGACCCGCCCCGGGTCGCGCAGCGAGGTCGCCGAGATCGACCGCGGCCTCGTCGAGCTGGCGCGCGAGCAGCTCGGCCTCAGAACCGGCCCGCGGCTGCGCGTCCGCGTCGCCGACGCCCGCGAGGTGCTGCGGCGGCGGACGCCGGGCAGCGCCGACCTCGTCGTGCTCGACGCCTTCCACGGCACGTCGGTCCCCGAGCATCTGACGACCGCGGAGTGCGTCGCGGAGGCCGCCCGCGCGCTGGCCCCGGGCGGTGCCTTCGCCGCCAACGTGATCGACGTCCCGCCGCTGCCCGCCGCACGAGCGCTCACCGCCGCCGCGCGCGCCGTCTTCGGCGACGTCGCGATCGTCGCGACGCGCAAGGTCGTGCGCGGCCGCCAGGGCGGCAACGTCGTCGTGCTCGGCGCGCCGGGGCGGCTGCCGCTGCGCGAGCTGTCGCGCCGCGCGCTCGCCGGACCGGTCCCCGAGCTGGTCGTCGGCGGCGACGAGCTGACCGCATGGCTCGGAGGCGCGAAGCCCCTGCACGACCCGCCGGCGGACGCGATGGCTCCCGGCGGTCCCGCATCCGACCGTGTCGGCGACGACGCGACCGCCGCTCCCGCCGGTCCCGCGTCCGACCGTGTCGGCACCGCCCCGACCGTCGCTCCCGGCGGTCCCACATCCGACCGCGTCGGCGACGACGCGACCGCCGCATCCGGCGACCGGCCGCCCGACGATCCCGCGCCTGCGAAGCTGGGCCGATGCGGCGGATCACCTGGCTCGGGCACGCGACCGTCCTGATCGAGACCGGCGACGGGACGCGGCTGCTGACCGACCCGGTCCTGCGCGGCCGGGTCGCCCATCTGCGCCGCCACGCGCCGCCGGCCGCCCCGCCGGAGCCGGTCGACGCGGTGCTCGTCTCGCACGTCCACCACGACCATCTCGACCGCCCGACGCTGAAGCGGATCGCGGGCGCGCGGACGCGGGTCGTGCTGCCGCGCGGCGCCGCGGGGCTGGTGCGCGGGCTCGGCTTCGGCGCGGTCGCCGAGGTCGCCGCCGGCGATCGGCCGCGGATCGCGGGAGCCGAGGTCGCGGTCGTCCCCGCGTGGCATCCGGCGAGACGCTGGCCGCGCTCGCCCCAGCTCGACGCGCTCGGCTTCGTCGTCGACGGGATCTGGTTCGCCGGCGACACCGACCTCGACGAGCGGATGGCGCAGCTGCGCGGGACGGTCGAGGTCGCGCTCGTGCCGATCTGGGGCTGGGGGCCGTCGCTCGGGCCGGGACATCTCGACCCGGAGGGCGCGGCGCGCGCGCTCGCGCTCGTCGAGCCGGCCGTCGCCGTCCCGATCCACTGGGGGACCTACCTCCCCTACGGCCTCCACCGCCGGCACGGCGGCGTGCTGCGCGAGCCGGCCGACCGGTTCGCGCGCCATGCCGCCCGGCTCGCGCCCCGCACGCGGGTCGAGCTGCTGGAGCCGGGCGGGACGCTCGCGCTCTGACGCCGGAGCCGGCCGCGCGCGACATCGCGCGCGAGTCGGGCAGGCCTCACTCCGGCGCCGCGCCGCCCGATGCCGCCGGCTTGCCCTGCCCGTGCGGCGCGCCGTCGCCGCTCGCGAGCGCCCCGTCCGCCGGCCCGGCCACCAGCCCGGCGAACGGGTCGTAGCCGTCGTGCCCGAGCCGGTGCAGCCAGCCGCAGAAGATGCGGTGGACGGTACCGGAGCCGACGACCTCCTCCTCAGGCCACGGCAGCCCGACCGGGTGGAGCACGAACGGCAGCGCCTGCGCGCCGCCGAGGCCGCCGTGGGAGCCGACCAGCTCCTCGAAGGCGGCGACCTCGTCGACGTCGGTCCAGTACGCGCTGTTGACGACGACGTCCGGGCAGCGCGGGAAGCGGTCGGTGCGGCGGACGTGGTCGGCGGCGCGCGTGCCGAACGGCGCCAGCGGATCCTCTCCTTCGACGACGCCCCGGTCGAGCAGGTGGCGGCCGCGCCCCCCGAGCGCGACCGCGCCGTCGGCCTCGCTCCTGACCAGCACGAACCCGATCCCGGGATGGCTTCGCAGCCCGTCGAGCAGCCCCGGCCGCGTCCGCTCCAGCTGCTCGAGCGTCACCCGCCCCGGCTCGCGCGGGAAGGAGATCAGGCCGAGGTTGCCGGATGCCATCACCGCGATCTCCGGCAGCTCGGCGGCGGGCAGCGCGGGCTGCTCGCCGGCCTCGATCTCGTCGCGTCTGTCCGCGATCGCCTTCGCCGCGCGGCCGGTGACGGTCGGCCGCGTGCCGAGCTCGGCGAGGCCGGCGGTCAGCTGGCCGCGGCCCTCGTCGGAGGCGGCCGTCTCGGCGACGATCGCGTCGCCGTCGCCGACCAGCCGTCTGACGAGCTGCTCCAGCGACTCGTCGTAGCGCTGCAGGAAGGTCGCCCCCTGGCTCTGGCCGTGGTCGGCGAGCACGACCAGCTCGTACGGCCGCGGCGCGTGCTCGACGGCGGCGGCGATCCGCGCGATCGCACGGTCGACGCGGCGCAGGACGGCGAGCGTGTCGGGCCGCTCGACGCCGGAGTGGTGGGCGACCTCGTCGTAGGCGAGGAAGGTCGTGTAGACGACCGGCCGCCCGGCGAGCACGTCGGCGGTGACGGCGGCGACCTGCAGGTCGAGCTGGATCACCGTCGCGAAGGCGCGCACGAGCGGGTAGGAGCCGCCCCGGTGGATCCGCGGCCGCACGTCGCGGCGGCGCTGCTCGATCGCCGCGAAGCGCTCGACGACGATCTCGCCGAGGCAGCGCAGGAAGGTCAGCGCGACCCCGTAGGGGCTGGCGAAGTAGGCGAAGTAGTCCTGGCCGAGCCTCCCCTGCCGGCGCCGGTCGAGCACCGTCGACATCGTCAGCATCGAGTGGGGCGCGTCGCCGGAGAGGATGTTCGCGCGGCTGGCGCCGTCGGCGTGCAGCAGGCCGCGCCCGTCCGAGCGGCGCCGCTCGAGCTCCTCGGCGTCGCGCGGATGGTTGGTGACGATCGCCTTGCCGCGGTCCTTCTCCCACCAGCGGAAGGCCGGCATGTCGTGGTTGTCGCCGTGGAGGATGCCGGCCTGGCAGGCGCCGGTCTGCGACGACCAGTCGGTCTCCCACCGCTCCAGCCGGTGACTGCCGTCGCGCACCCACCTGGCCAGCGCCGGCGCGTTGCCGTCGCGCAGCGCCCGCTGGAGCACCTCGTGCGCGAGGCCGTCGATCTCGAGGAAGAGGATCCCGGGCACGTCGCTCTCGACCGCCAGCCTCGTGCGCCTCAGCTGCCGTCGCACGACCGTTCGGTACCAGAGGTCGCCGGAGTCGAGCGCGAGCAGGGCGCTGGAGGCGGAGCTGAGCGCCGTCAGCGCGAGCACCACGACGACCGCGCTCCAGAAGCCTCTGACGTGGACGCCGCGGTCGACGCCCGCGATCGCCAGCAGCACGAGCCCGTTGAGCGCGAGCGCGCCGAGGCCGAGCGTCGCGACGGTGAACGGCAGCGCGACGCGGATCAGCAGCGGCCAGACGAGCGCGTTGGCGAGGCCGAGCAGGACCGCCAGGCCGAGCGCCGCCCAGAAGCTGTCGGCGGAGAAGCCGGGCAGGATCGCCGCGAGCAGCAGCAGGAGCAGCGCGTCGACGACGAGCACCGTCACGATCCGTCCGAGTCGCTGCACCGATCCGTTGCGCATCGCGCAAGCATCGCGCATCGGGCGGCGGCCGTCACGCTCCGGCGCCTCTCGGGCGCGGCGCCGGCGCGGTCCCGGACGCGCGCCGACCGTGCTACGACCGCGGCATGCCCGGCGCGACGAGCCCGGTCTCGTAGGCGAAGATCACGGCCTGCACGCGGTTGGCGAGGCCGAGCTTGGCGAGCATCCGGCCGACGTGGCTCTTGACGGTGCTCTCCTCCAGATGCAGGTGGGCGGCGATCTCGGCGTTGCTGCGCCCGGCCGCGATCCCCAGCAGCACGTCGCGCTCGCGCGGGGTCAGCGCGGCGAGCGCGGGGTCGCCGGCGCGGGCGGGCGCGGCGGAGACGAACTGGTCGAGCAGGCGGCGCGTGACCTCGGGCGAGATCAGCGCGTCGCCGAGCGCGACGGCGCGGACGGCGTCGACGATGCGATCGGGCGGCGAGTCCTTGAGCAGGAAGCCGACGGCGCCTGCCCGCAGGGCCTCGAAGACGTACTCGTCGAGGTCGAAGGTCGTGATCGCGATCACCGCGACGCCGTCGACGTCGCGCAGCCGGCGCGCCGCCTCGAGCCCGTCCATGCGCGGCATCCGGATGTCGATCAGCAGGACGTCGGGCGCGCGCCGCTGGACCTGGCCGAGCGCGTCGAGGCCGTCCGCGGCCTCGCCCACGACCTCGATGTCGGGCTCGTTCTCGAGGATCATCCGCATCCCCTGGCGCGCGATCGGCTGGTCGTCGGCGACGACGACGCGGATGCTCACCGCGCCACCTCCGGACGGCCGGCGACCGGCGGCGCCCCGCGCAGGCCCGCCTCCGCGTCGAGGGGGAGCCGCGCCCGCACCGACCATCCGCGCGCTGCCGGCCCCGCCGCGAAGCTGCCGCCGACGATCGCGACGCGCTCGCGCATCCCCTCGATGCCGCCGCCGGGCCGCCCGGGGCCGCCGACGCCGTCGTCGTCGACCGCGACCTGCAGCTCCCGCTCGGCGTAGACGACACGCACCCGCACGGCGCTCGCTCCGGCGTGCCGGACGACGTTGGTGAGCGACTCCTGCACCACCCGGTAGGCGCACACCTCGACCTCGTCGCTGAGCGGGCGCTCGGCGCCCTCCACCCGCAGGTCGACGGCGAGGCCCGCCTCGCGCGCCGGCCGCAGCAGCCGGTCGACCTGCTCCAGCCGCGGCGTCGGCGTGCGGGCGGCCGGCCGGGCCGGTCCGGGCTCCCGCAGGACCCCGAGCGCCCGCCGCGTCTGCCCGAGCGCCTCGGAGGTGAGCCCGTGGATGCGTTCGAGCGCCGCGCGTGCGACCGGGTCCGACGTGGCGCGCCCCGCGCCCGCGGCATGGAGCGAGATCGCGCTCAGGTGGTGTCCGGTGATGTCGTGGACGTCGCGGGCGATCCGCAGCCGCTCCTCGACGATCGCGCGCTGCGCGAGCTCGCGCGCCTCGCGGGCCCGCTCGCGCTCGCTGCGGATCGCGTCGCCGATCAGGACGGCCGTGACGCCGATCGCGCCGCCGCCGATGATCCGCACCAGCAGGGGGCTGGCGTCGCCGGTGACCGCCACCGCCGCCGCGATCGCCGTCCCCGCGTAGACGGCGAGCGGGACCGTGATCCGGTGCGCGCACTCGACCGTCGCGGCGCCGCAGAGCGTCAGCGCGACCAGCACCGGCACGATCACCATGTAGCCGAGCGCCAGCGCGGCGCACGCGAACGGCAGCGCGACGAGGGCCGCGGCCAGCGGACGGGCCCGCCGCACGGCCACCGGCGCGCAGGCCGCGACCGCCAGCAGCGCGCCGAGCAGGTCGGGCGGGCGATCGACCTGCGCCGCGTCGGAGGCGTCGAACTGCAGCACCGCGAGCGCGACCGCGGTCGCCAGCGCGGCCAGGAGGACGTCGGCGCGTCGAGGCACGGCGGCCAGCATAGCCCGCGGTCGTTCCTCCGAAAGGCGGAATCGAATCGGTCCCGGCGGGCGAGGCGGAACGGGTCCTGCGGCCGTCGTCGCGGGGCTCCGCAGCCCCGATGGTGAGAGCGACCTCCACTGCAAAGGACTTCCGATGGCAACCGCACTCTTCAAACTGGGCCGCATCGCCTTTCGTCGCCGCAGGGCCGTCGTCGCCCTCTGGCTCGTCGTGCTCGCAGGCATGTTCGCGGCGGCGACGATCCTGAGCGGACCGACCACCGACGCCGCGACAATGCCCGGCACGGAGTCCCAGCAGGCGATCGACCTGCTCGAGGAGCGGCTGCCGCAGGCCAACGGCGCGTCGGGACGAATCGTCTTCGCCGCGCCCGCGGGCGAGCGGCTGACGACCGGCGAGCGCGCGACGGCCGTCGCAGGCGCGGTCGCCAAGGCGGCGAAGGCGCCCGGCGTGCGCTCGGTCGGCGCGCCGTTGGCCTCTGAGGACGGGCGCGTCGCGCTCGCCCAGGTCACGTGGGCGACGCCCGCGGAGGAAATCCCCGCCGGGTCGGTCGAGGCAGTGCAGTCGGCCGCCGAGACCGCGCGCGCGGCCGGCGTGCAGGTCGAGTTCGGCGGCGACGCGGCCGCCTCCGAGCCATCGCTCGGCGGGCTCGGCGAGATCGTCGGCTTCGCGGTGGCGGCACTCGTGCTGGCGATCACGTTCGGCTCGCTCGCGGCCGCCGGGCTGCCGCTGCTGACCGCGCTGATCGGCGTGGCCGTCGGGATCCTTGGGGTCACCGCCGCCACCGGGTTCATCGCCATCGATTCGACGGTTCCGACGGTCGCGCTGATGCTCGGCCTCGCGGTCGGCATCGACTACGCGCTGTTCATCATCTCGCGCCACCGCACCCAGGTGTTCGAGGGGATGGAGCTGGAGGAGTCCGCCGCGCGCGCGGTCGGCACCGCCGGCAGCGCGGTCGTCTTCGCCGGCGCGACGGTCGTGATCGCGCTGGCGTCGCTGGCCGTCGTCGGGATCCCGTTCCTGACCGCGATGGGGCTCGCCGCGGCCGGGACGGTCGCGGTCGCCGTGGCGATCTCGCTCACGCTCGTTCCGGCGCTGCTCGGGTTCGCGGGCATGCGGATCGCGAAGGGCAAGAACTTCGACACCGGGCCGCGCGCGGCCAAGCCGACGCTCGGAGCCCGCTGGGCCGCGCTGCTGACGCGCCGCCGCCTGCCCGCGGTCGTGCTGTCGGTCGTCGCGCTCGGCGCGCTGTCGATCCCGGTGCTGGACATGCGCCTCGGGCAGCCCGACGACTCGACCGCCGCGCCCCACGAGACCAACCGCAAGGCCTACGACCTGCTCGTCGCCGGCTTCGGCCCCGGCTTCAACGGACCGCTCACGCTCGTGGTCGACGCCGGCCCGGGCGGCGACGCGAAGGCCGCCGCCGACGCCGTCGCGGCGGAGTTCGGGCAGCTCGACGACGTCGCCGACGTCGGCAGGCCGGCCCTCAACGAGGCGGGCGACACGGCGATCGTCTCGCTGACCCCGCGCAGCGGCCCGTCGACCGAGGCGACGAAGGAGCTGGTCAAGCAGATCCGGGCGCGCACCGACACGCTCGACCGCGAGCTCGATGCGACGGTCCTCGTGACCGGGCCGACCGCGGCCAACATCGACTTCGCCGACCGCCTGTCGAGCGCGCTGGTCCCGTATCTGGCGGTGATCGTCGGCCTGGCGTTCCTGCTGCTGACGATCGCGTTCCGGTCGATCCTCGTCCCGCTCACGGCCGTCGGCGGGTTCCTGCTGACCATCGGCGCCGCGCTCGGCGCGCTCGTCGCGGTCTTCCAGCAGGGAGCGCTCGCCGGCCTGTTCGGCGTCGAGCAGGCGCCGATCGTCGCGGTGCTGCCGATCTTCATCGTCGGCATCCTCTTCGGGCTCGCGATGGACTACCAGGTGTTCCTCGTCTCGCGGATGCGCGAGGAGCACGTCCACGGCGCTGGGCCGACGCGCGCGATCGCCGAGGGCTTCCGACACGGTGCGCGCGTGGTCACCGGCGCGGCGCTGATCATGGCCGCGGTCTTCGCCGGCTTCGTCGTCGAGGAGGCCGCGATCATCAAGTCGATCGGCTTCGCGCTCGCGTTCGGCATCCTCGTCGACGCCTTCGCCGTGCGCATGACGCTGGTCCCGGCGCTGCTGGCCCTGCTGGGCGAGCGCGCGTGGTGGCTGCCGGCCTGGCTCGAGCGGCTCCTGCCGCAGGTCGAGCTCGAGGGTGAGCGGCTCGAGCGGCAACCGGCATAGCGGGACAGCTGCTCGATCCGCGGCGGGCCGCCGCAGGACGGTCAGCGCTAAAGCGCTCGCACCGATCGGCCGATGGATCTCCCATGTCGAACGATCGCGACATGCCCGCCAGCTGGCGCGAGAACGCCCGCAGGCACGAGACCGAGCTCGGCGCCGCCGTCGAGCGCGCCCGTGAGGCGCGTGCCGGCGCGCCGGCACGGCTCGACGAGCTGGCTCGCAAGCGCTCCGCGCGCCGCGCCGCCGAGGAGGCCCGCCGCAAGGCGACCACCCCTCCGCCGCCCGGCCCGCAGGCCTGCTGAGCCGGTCACGACGCAGCCCCGACCGCGCCCGCCCGCAGCGTGCGGGCGAGCGCCGGCGCGCCTACTCCGCCGCGCGCGGTCTCCGCCTTCCGCGCGAGCGGGTAGGGAGAGGTTCGCGTGCGGTCGCCCGATCGCCGTCGACGGAACGGAGCGTGAGATGGGCAGCGGAGATGGCGGCAGCGGCCTCTTCTGGGGCGTCGTCGTCGCCACCACGATCGCGATCGGCTTCGGCGTGTCGATCCTCGCCGGCTACCTGATCGGGCATTTCACCGGTCACGAGACGACCGTCACGGCGGTCGTCACGGCGGCCCAGAGACCGACCGACAGCAGCCCGGAGACGGCCGTCGACACCGCCGGCACGCCCGTCTCGATCAGACCATCTCCGGCCTTCACCAGAGCGGCGCTCGCCGCGCTGCCCCGCTCCGGCTGGATCACCAACGGCGGCTCGACCTACAACCAGCGCTACTCGCCGCTGACGCAGATCGACGACAGAAACGTCGAGCGGCTGAGAGGCGTCTGGGAGGCGCGGCTCGACCGGTCCGGCATAGCCGCCAAGTACTCCGGCGAGGCGACGCCGCTCGTCCACGACGGCGTCATCTACACCGTCACGGGCAACGACGACGTCTTCGCCAACTCCGTCGAGGACGGCAGACAGCTGTGGAAGTACGAGTCGGGGATCGCGCAGGAGATCGACACGATCTGCTGCGGATGGACCAGCCGCGGCGTCGCGATCGGCGACGGCCAGGTCTACGTCGGCCAGCTCGACGGCAACCTCGTCGCGCTCGACCAGACGACCGGCAGCGTCAACTGGGAGACGCAGATCGGGGACTGGAGAGACGGCGAGACGATCACGAGCGCGCCGCTGTACTACGACGGCCGCGTCTACAGCGGCCTCTCAGGCGGCGAGTACGGGATACGCGGCCGCCTGACCGCGGTCGACGCGAAGACCGGCAGATACAGATGGCACTTCCAGCAGGTCAGACATGACATCTGGGACTACGACTCGCCGAGCCCCGTCGTGCTGTGGGACGTCGAGATCGACGGGAGAGAGGTGAAGGGCCTGTCGCAGCCGAGCAAGACCGGCTGGCTCTACATGCTCGACCGCGAGACCGGCAGACCGATCCACGGCATCACCGACAGACCGGTGCCGCAGGACAAGGAGGCCCAGGCGACCGCCGACACGCAGCCGTTCCCGGACACGCCGCCGTTCGCGCCGCACGAGGCCAACGAGGGCGAGCGCCAGATCATCCAGGGGATCTACAACGCCCAGAACAGAGGCAGAAGAAGACAGAGAGTGCAGCTGGCGAGAGAGATGTTCGAGCCGTTCACGAACGTCCCGAAGGTGATCAAGCCCGGGCCGAGCGGTGCCGCGAACTGGCCGCCGTCGAGCTTCAACCGCACGACGAACATGATCTACATCTGCGGCGCGGACACCTTCGCCGGCTTCCTGACCGAAGGACCGACCAGACCGGAGCCGGGCAGACAGTACCTCTCCTCGACGTTCACGCTGCAGGGCTTCGGCACCTACCCGGGGCTGCTCGTCGCGCAGGACGTGACGACCGGCGAGATCGCCTGGACGAGAAGATTCGAGGGCAGAAACGACGCCTGCTACTCGGGCACGACCTCGACCGCCGGCAACCTCGTCTTCGTCGGCCGCAACGACGGCGAGCTGCAGGCGTTCAACGCCTCCACCGGCCAGCAGCTGTGGAGATTCCAGACGGGCGCCGGCGCCAACTCGACCCCCGCGATCTTCGAGCACAGAGGCAGACAGATGATCGCGTTCTACGCGGCCGGCAACTCGCTCGCGGGCAGCCCGCACGGCGACAGCCTCTGGCTCTTCTCGCTCGACGGCAGACTCGGGCCGGTCGCGCCCGGCGCCGCCGCCAGACCGCTCCAGCACGCCGGCGAGGCCGGGCCGAGCGAGGCCGAGGGCACCGAGAAGTCGCAGAGAGAGGTCACCGAGACGCCGGCGGCGGTCGACGGCAGACAGATCTACCTCGACAGCTGCTCGACCTGCCACGGCGCCGACGCCACCGGCGGCAACGGCGGCCCGGACCTGACGACGATCCCGTCGGCCGCCGACCTCCAGGCGGTCGAGCGGCAGGTCGAGAACGGCGGCGGCGGGATGCCGGCGTTCAGAGACCAGCTCGACGAGGCGCAGATCAGAGCGGTCTCCGAGTACGTCGTCAGATTGGCGAGATAGCCGCGTCCTTTCGCGCGCCTTCCACGCGGAAGGCGCGCGCGGCTCGCGCTCCGCCGCGCCGACGCGCCGGTTCCATCCGGTCCGGTCGGCATCGTGGGGCGGGCAGATGACCCGCCTCCTCCACACCGCAGACTGGCATCTCGGCCGCGCCTTCCATGGCGAGGACCTGCTGGACGCGCAGGCCGGCTTCGTCGACTTCGTCGTCGAGACCGCGCGCGCGGAGGCGGTCGACGGGATCGTGATCGCCGGCGACCTCTACGACCGCGCGCTGCCGCCGGTCGACGCGGTGCGGCTCGCCGACGAGGCGCTGTCGCGGCTGGCCGAGGTCGCGCCGGTCGTGCTGATCTCCGGCAACCACGACTCGGCGGCCCGGCTCGGCTTCGGCGGGCGGCTGCTCGCCAGAGCGGGCGTCCACGTCGCGACCGACCCCGCCCGGATCGGGAGGCCGGTCGAGCTGGCCGGCGCGCTCGTCTACCCGCTCCCCTACCTGGAGCCCGACCTCGTGCGCGAGACGCTCGCGGTCGACGAGCGCTCGCACGCGGCGGTGACCGCCGCGGCGATGGAGCGCGTGCGGGCGGACGTCGCGGCGCGCGGCGCCGGCGGGGCGCCGGTCGTCGTCGTCGCGCACGCCTTCGTCGCGGGCGCGGCCGGCTCCGACAGCGAGCGCGACCTCGCCGTCGGCGGCGCCGCCCACGTCCCCCCGTCGGTCTTCGGCGGCGCCGACTACGTCGCGCTCGGCCACCTCCACGGGCCGCAGGTCGTCGCCGGGATCGGCCGCTACGCCGGGTCGCCGCTCGCCTTCTCCTTCTCGGAGGCGAACCACCGCAAGTCGCTCGCGCTGGTGTCGCTCGGCGCGGCCGGCGCCGGCGCCGAGACCGAGCTGGTGCCGCTGCCGGTCCCGCGCCCGCTGGCGACGATCCGCGGGACGCTCGACGAGCTGCTCGCCGACCCGCGGCTGCGCGAGCACGAGGGCGCGTGGGTCCAGGCGACGCTGACCGACCCGGTGCGGCCGAGCGACGCGATGGAGCGGCTGCGCCGCCGCTTCCCGCACGCGGTCGTGCTGGCCTTCGACCCGCAGGGCGCGGCGAGCGCCGCCGGCGACTCGTACCAGCGGCTGCGCGGGCTCGACGACGACGAGCTGCTGCGGCGCTTCGTCGCCGACGTGCGCGGCAGCGACGCCGACGACGAGGAGCTGGAGCTGCTGCGCGACGCGCTGACCGCGCGCCGCGTGGCGGAGGCCGTCGCCTAGATTCCTCGGCGCCGATGCGCCTCCATCGCCTTCGCGTCACCGCCTTCCAGGCCTTCGCCGGCAGCGAGCAGGTCGACTTCGACGCGCTCGGGTCGGCCGGCCTGTTCCTGCTCCACGGCGACACCGGCGCCGGCAAGACGACGCTGCTCGACGCGGTCTGCTTCGCGCTCTACGGCGAGGTGCCGGGCGCCCGCGCGCGCGACGCCCGCCTGCGCTCCGACCACGCCGCCCCCGACGTGCGGACCGAGGTCGAGCTGGAGGTGACGCTGCGCGGCCGCCGCTTCAGAATCGTCCGCCGTCCCAAGCAGGAGCGTCCGAAGGTCCGCGGCGAGGGCGTCACCGAGGAGGGCCACTCCTGCACCGTCCAGGAGCTGCGCGACGGCGAGTGGACGTCGATCGCGTCGCGCCCCGACGAGGCGAGAAGCGAGCTGGCCGAGCCGCTCGGGATGACGGTCGACCAGTTCTGCCAGGTCGTGCTGCTCCCGCAGGGCGAGTTCGCGTCGTTCCTGCGCGCCGGCAGCGACGAGCGCTGGAAGCTGCTGGAGCGGCTGTTCGGGACCGAGCGCTTCGCCGCCGTCGAGCGCTGGCTGGTCGACCGCGCGAAGGAGGCGCGGCGCGACCTCCACGAGCAGCTGCGCGACGCCCGCGACGTCGTCTCGCGCCTCTCGCAGGCGGCCGAGGAGGATCCGCCGGAGGGCTGGGAGGACCAGCCTGAGCGGGCGCGCGACTGGGCCGGCGGGCTCGGCATGACGGCGCAGGCGAACGCGGTCACGGCGCAGGAGGCGGCGACCACCGCACGCGCCGCGCGCGCCGCGGCGGAGGCGGCGCTCGCCGCTGGACTGGAGCTGTCCGAGCGACGCGAGCGCCACGCGAAGGCGACGGCCGAGCTGAGACAGTGGGAGGCGAGCCGGCACGTCCGCGACGAGGCCGCCGAGCAGCTCCGCATCGCCCGCCGCGCCGCGCCGGTCGCGCCGCTGCTCGCCGCCGCCGACGCCCGCGCCGCCGAGGCCGCCGACGCCGACACCGCTGCGACCGCCGCCTGGGAGGCGCTCGACGACGACGCCCGCGCCGCCGCGACGGCGGCTGCGGCGCCGGACGGCGATGCCGCGGCGGCGGGCCGCCGTTCGATCGCGCCGGACGCCGACGGCGCCGCCTCGCCGGACGGCGACGCCGGTGCCGCCGGAGAAGGTGCCGCGTCCGTGGCGGAGCAGCCTGCTTCCGAAGCGGACGCCGATCCGAGCGCTGCCGCCCCGCTCGCAGCCGCGACGCCGTCGGCCTCGCCTGCCGACGACGCGATCCTGACCCTGTTCGACCTCCCCCCGCTCGACGACGGCGCTGCCGGCGGGGGGAGCGGCGCCGATGCCGGGTTGGGTGCGCCGGCCGGCGGGACCGGTTCGACGGACGGGCCGGGTGCGCCCGGCGACGGCGCCGGCGATGGTGACCGGCCGGGTGCGCCGGCCGCGGAGACGGGTGCGGGCGACGCGCCGGGGGCGCCGGCCGACGGAGCCGGGGCGGATGACACGCCGGCCGCGTCGGAGGCGCCGGCCGCGGAGCCGCTGCGGGCGCATGCGGCGCAGCTGCGGACGCGAGCCGGGGCGCTCGGCGCGCTGGTCGCGGTGGAGGAGCGGCTGGTCGCCGACGAGGCGGCGCTGGCCCAGCTCGACGAGCAGGCCAAGGCCGCCGACACGCGCGCCGCGGCGGCCAGGCAGGCGATCGAGGAGGGCGAGCGCGAGCGGCTGCGGCTCGACGAGATGGTCCAGAGCGCCCGCCGCGCCGCCGACCGGATCGCGGCGCTCTCGCAGGAGGCGACGACCGCCAAGGCGAGAGCGAAGGCCGCCGCCGAGCGCGACCGGCTCGCGGCCGCCCAGGCCGCCCTCGACGACGCCGTCCGCGCGGCGGTCGACAGCGAGCAGGGGGCGCACGCGGCATGGCTGGAGCTGCGCGAGCGCCGCCTCGCCGGGATGGCCGCCGAGCTGGCGACCGGCCTCGTCCCGGGCGAGCCTTGCGCCGTCTGCGGCGCGACCGACCACCCCGCCCCGGCGCACCTCGACGGCGACCACCGGGATGCCGCCGCGCCCGTCCATGCGACGGCGGCGGGCGCCGCCGTCCGAGCGTCCGACGGCGACCACCAGGACGCCCCCGCGCCCGCCGACCCGACGGAGCCGGAAGGAGGTGCGTCCGCTGCGACCGCCGCCGGCCGAGCGGGCGAGCGGGCGCCGGCGGGCCGTCTCTCGCTCGCCGAGCAGGAGCGGGCGGCGCAGGCGGAGCACGCGGCGCGCGCGCAGGAGCGGGCGACGCGGGAGCGGGCGGCGGCCGACAACGCGACGGCGCTCGCCGCCGCCCGCGCCGTCGCCGGCGAGGATGCTGCCGACGCGCTGCGCGCCCACGCCGAGCTGCTCGCGCAGCGGATCGCCCACGCGCGCAAGGAGGCCGAGGGCCTCGCCGCCGCCGAGGCGGCCCTGACCGCCCTCGCCGCGACGAGCGCATCGCACGAGCAGCGCCGCCGCGAGGCCGAGCAGGCAGCCGCAGGCGCACGCGCGACCCGTGCCGAGCGCTCGGCCGCGCTCGACGCCGACCGCGCCCGCGTCGCGGAGGCGCGCGGAACGTTCCCAACGCTCGTCGCGCGGGTCGAGGCGCTGAACGCCGCCGCCGACGACGCCGAGCGGGCGGCCGCCGCGCTCGAACAGGCGGCGCGCACCGCGGCCGCCCGCGACGAGGCGGTCATCGCAGCCGAGCGGGCCGCCCGCGACGCCGGCTTCGCCGACGCCGAGGAGGCCCGCGCCGCCGTCCGCGAGGAGACGGCGCTCGCCGACCTCGAACGGCGGCTGCGCGACTTCGACGAGGGGATCGCGAGACGGACGGCGCTCGTGCACGACGAGACGCTGCGCGCCGCGGCCGCCGCCGATCCGCCCGACCTCGACGCGCTGCAAACCGCCGCCGAGCAGGCGGCGCGGCAGGACGAGGAGAGCCAGGGCCGCCACTCGGTCGAGCAGCGCCGCCTGTCCGCCGTCGGCACGCTCGCCGCGACGCTCGACGGGTCGTTGACGGCGCTCGCCCCGATCGCCGAGCGCTCCCGCCGCGCGAGCGAGCTGGCCGCGCTCGCCGACGGCTCCTCGGCCGCCAACCGCCTGCGGATGCGGCTCTCCGCCTACGTGCTCGCCGCGCGCCTGGAGGAGGTCGCGCAGGCGGCGACGGCCCGGCTCGACCGCATGTCGAACGGCCGCTACGCGCTCGTCCACTCCGACGACGGCGGCCGCGGCAGACGGCGCGGCGGCTTGGAGCTGCGGGTCGTCGACGGCTGGACCGGCCAGGAGCGGGCGCCCTCGACGCTCTCCGGCGGCGAGACCTTCATCGCCAGCCTCGCGCTCGCGCTCGGCCTCGCCGACGTCGTCGCTGCCGAGGCCGGCGGCAGCCGCCTCGAGACCCTCTTCATCGACGAGGGCTTCGGCTCGCTCGACGAGCGCACGCTCGACGAGGTGCTCGACGTGCTCGACACGCTGCGCGAGGGCGGCCGCGCCGTCGGCATCGTCTCGCACGTCGCCGAGCTGCGACAGCGCGTCCCGGCAAAGCTCCACGTCGTCAAGTCCCGCACCGGCTCCCGCGTCGAGCAGTCGAGCCCCGCCGCCGCCTCCTGACGGCGCGCCCTGCTGGCGGCGCCGGCCGAATCCGCACGTGCTGGACCGGGCGGCCCGGCGCTTCCGACCGCTCGCGGGCTCCGGTCAGCCCGCGAGCGCGCGCTCGGCGCGGTGCCCGGCACGCACGCCGCGGCGCCGAACCGCCGCGGCCGCGCCGGTGCCGAGCGCGAAGACGATCAGCGTTCCGCTGATCCCCGCGAGGCCGGTCGCGACGCCGCCGTCGCCGACGCCGGGGAAGACGTAGTCGGGCATCGGCGCCTCGCGCTGGATCGCGTCGAGGCGGCCCAGGTCGACGAAGCCGTGATCCTCGGCGACGCGCTCGAGGCCGTCCGGGTGCGCCGAGGCGTGCGGGGCGACGGCGAACGCCAGGCCGAGCGCGACGACGAGGCCGAGCGGAACGGCCCGCTCGCGCGCGACGGCGACGCCGGCCACCGCGGCGACGGTGATCGCCGCCTCGCCGAACCCGATCAGCGCATGCACCTCGAGCATCGACGACAGCACCGTGCCGAGCGACGCGGCACCCGACAGCGCCAGCTCGGCCGACGTCGCCGCGGCGGCCGCCATCACCGACAGCCACGCCGCCGCGCCCGCTGCCACCAGCGTCCGCCCCCGCAGCCCCGCGTCGCCGCCACCCGCGCCCGCACCCGCAGTACCTCGCACCGCCAACCACGCGACCGCGACTGCGATCACACCGATGTTGAGCACGTTCGCGCCGAGCACCGCGAGCCCGCCGTCGGCGAACAGCAGCGCCTGCACGGCGAGCACGGTCGTCAGCGAGAGAGAGGCGAGCCAGGGGCCGAGCAGCGCGACCGCGAGCGCGGCGCCGATCAGATGGCCGCTCGTGCCGTCCGCGACCGGGAAGTTGAGCATCTGCGCCGCGAAGACGAACGCGGTGGTGACGCCGAAGCGCGTGAGGCGTCGCTCGTCGAGCCGCCGACCGGCGCCGTCGCCGGCGCCCGCGGACGATGCCGCGCGCCGGGCGCTGACCGCGACGACGGCGAGCGAGACCGCCCCGGTCACCGCCGCGACTTCGCTGCTGAGGAACCCGTCAGGGATGTGCATGGCCGCTCCTGGAGTGATGTCTCTGTGGTCGTGGGCCTGCGCCGTGACGGTCGCGGGCGCGGCGAGCCGGGTGACCCCCGGCACCGGCCGCGTTCGCGAACGCGGCCGGTGCGCGAACCTACCGCAGCGGTCCGCGGCGCTCAACGCCGCCCGGCCCCGTAGGCTGGCGGCGTGCCTCGCGCGCCCGGGCGGAGATCGCCGCAGTGGTGGACCGGCGTCCTCTTCGCCGTCGGGTCGCTCTGCTTCCTGGTCGCGGCGCTCGCGTCGCTGTGGTCGTCAGCGCCGCGCTCGGCGATCGGGGTCACCTTCTTCGCCGGCTCGCTCTGCTTCACCGCCGCCGCGCTCCTCCAGCACGGCACCGCGATCCGCGACGCGCGCGGCCCGCTGCCCCCGCCCGCGACGCTGCGCCATCCCTCCCTCTGGCCGCACCGCCACGTCGACGTCCTCGCGACCTTCGTGCAGCTGGTCGGCACCGTCCTGTTCAACGTCAACACGCTGCTGGCGATGGAGGACCACCTGACCGCGCGGCAGGCCGACCTGCGCGTCTGGGCGCCCGACGCGATCGGCTCGGTCTGCTTCCTGATCGCCAGCCAGCTCGCCTTCTGCGGCACCTGCCGCGCCTGGTTCGCGGTCAGAGCGCACGAGCGCGACTGGTGGATCGCCGCCGTCAACCTGCTCGGCTCGATCGCCTTCGGCATCGCGGCGGTCGCCTCGCTGGTCCTCCCGAGCGGCGACGCCGTCAGCGCGACGCTCTCGAACGCGACCACGGCCGCCGGAGCCGCCTGCTTCCTCGTCGGCGCCCTGCTGCTGCTCCCCCACGAGCCGCGCTCCCAGGGCCAGAAGGTCCGCGTCCCGCGCGCCGAGCGCGCCTGAGCCGCGGCCGCCCGCAGCGAGCGGCCGGCCGCCGACGCGTGGCCGGGCGGCCGTCAACGACAAGACGATCCGGATCCGCATGACGGTCGACTTCACCCTTCCACCGCCCGACCGGCTGCTCGTCGCACCTCCTCGCGGCGAACAGATCGCAGTCCCGCTTCACATCCTCGCCGACGTGCCGCTCACCGGCGTCGATCTCGTCAGCGAGGACGGCTGCCCGCTGCCGTTGCTGACGACCGCGGAGGCGGCCGACCTGAGCATCAGCGGAATCGCCTCGATCCTCGCCGTGCTCGCGGTGCGCGCGAGAGTCGACCATCTGCTCGACGGCGAGGCGATCGCGCGGGAGGTCGGCGCGATCGTCGGGCGTGACAAGACGCGACGTGGGGAAGCGCTCGGGGCGGCTGACGACCCGAGCACGGCGTTCGGCGCGGCGCTCGCGTCGAGCACGCCGCTGCGCGCGCTGCTGCGGGACCTCTCGCACAGCACGCTGACGCTCGTGCCGTTGGCGTATGAGCCCGACCGACGACGGGTCGTGAAGATCGCGTGGGACTGGCCGTTCTATTGGCGCCGCCACGCTGACACGCGGCCGACGCCGTATCCGCTCACGCCCGAATCCGAGCGCGCACGACGCACCGGCGCCGTGCTCGCCTTCCTCGGTTGGAGCGACACGCCGTTGGCGATAGGCGATCTGCCCTTCGGGTGGGCGCGAAGCACGCATGTCGAGCTCGGCGCGCCCGCCGACGTCGAGCTCCACAGCGCCTGCCTGACGCTTTCGCAGCGTGACCCGGCGACCTGCGCGTGTACCGACGCGTGAAGCGCTGGCTCGACGATGGCACGCGATATGCCGTACCTGTGGCGACGACTGCCGAGGGCGCTACGCTTTCCGCCTGATGCTGTACCAACGGCCGGCCGACGACGTTGCACCTGCGCTCTCCACGCGGCGCTACTTCACGGTCGCACACGCTCCCGAGCCGAACGGGATCATGGGTTTCGCCGAGCTGAAGCAGCTCTTCCACGAGCAGCACGGCGGCGGCCCTGAAGCATCAGGCTCGACGCCCTCCGCCCCGTCTCAGCTCCACGGCAGCGCGCCGCGCTCGCGCCAGTAGGCCTCGGGCGCGCGCGCGAGCGGCTCGAACCGCTCCTCCAGCGCCGCGTCCCAGTCGACCTCCCGCGCCGCCAGGTTGCTGGCGAGCATCTCCGGCGTGACGGCGCCGCTCAGCACGACGTCGACCCACGGCTGCGCGGCGATCGCGGCGAGTGCGAGCGCGTCGGCGCCGGCGCCGCGCTCGGCGGCGGCGACGGCCAGCTCGTGCGGCGCGGCGTCGCCGGCGAGGCGGCCGTTGGCGACGCCCTCCTTGATCAGCACCGTCATGCCGGCCGCGTGTGCGCGCGCGAGCGCGGGCCCGGCCGAGCGCTCGTACAGGTTCCAGGTCGCCTGGACCGCGTCGAAGGCGCCCAGCTCGACGGCGCGGTCGATCGTCTCCCCCTGGCGCGGGCCGGTCGTCGACAGCCCGACGCGGACGCCGGAGGCGCGCAGCTCGGCGAGCTGGCCGAGCACCTCGGCGTCGTCGAGCACGCCGCTCTCGATCGTCGCCGAGTGGATCGCGTAGAGGTCGATGAAGCCGTCCAGCAGCGCCCGCGACTCGTCCAGCTGGCGCCGCAGCTGATCGGCCGTCAGCTCCTTGCGCTCGTGGACCTCGGCGTCGAGCCGCCAGTCGCCGACGTAGGCGTAGCCCCACTTGGAGGAGACGGTCAGGGCGCCCGGCTCCAGGCCGCGCGCTCTCAGCCAGCCGGCGAGGAACTCCTCGGCGCGGCCGTAGGAGCGTGCGGCGTCGACCCAGCGCAGCCCGGCCTCCCACGCCGCGTCGAGCAGCGTCTCGGCGTCGGCGCGCAGCCGCTCGACCGAGCGGTCCGCTCCGAGGTCGCGCGCACGTCCGAGGGTGATGTAGGCCGGGCGGCCGATCGCCGCCAGCCCGAGTGCGAACTGAGCCATGACTCCACAGTTGCATACCCTCGATCGGATGACCCCGCGCGCCTGGGCGGCCTTCGCCACGATGTCGGTCCTGTGGGGGATCCCGTACCTCTTCATCAAGATCGCGGTCGACGACGGGGTCCCGCCGGCGTTCGTCGCGTGGGCGCGGGTCGTGCTCGCCGCCGCGGTCCTGGTGCCGCTGGCGTGGCGGGCCGGCTCGCTGCCGTCGCTGCGCGGGCGCGGCCGCTGGCTGCTGCTGTACGCGATCGTCGAGATCTCGCTCCCCTTCCCGCCGATCGCCTTCGGCGAGACGCACGTCTCCTCCTCGACGACGGCGATCGCGATCGCGACCGTCCCGCTGATCGCCGCGCTGCTGGCGCTGCGCTTCGCCCCCGGCGAGCGGCTCGCAGGCCGCCGCCTCGCGGGCCTGCTGGTCGGCTTCGGCGGCGTCGCCGCGCTGGTCGGGATCGACGTCTCCGGCTCCGCCGACGAGCTGCTCGGGATCGCCGCGATCGTCGTCGCCGCGGCCGGCTACGCCTGCGGCGCGCTGATCATCGCGCACGGGCTGAGCGGCCTCGACAGCCGCGCCACGATGGGCGCGAGCCTCGCGATCGCGGCGCTCGTGCTGACCCCGGTCGCCGCGCTCGACCCGCCGACGGAGGTTCCGCCGACCGGCGCGCTCGCCGCGATCGCGGTGCTCGGCCTCGTCTGCACCGCGGCGGCGTTCGTCGCCTTCGCCGAGCTGGTCCGCGCGGCCGGCCCGACCCGCTCGACGATCGTCACCTACGTCAACCCCGTGGTCGCGCTCGCGCTCGGCGTCGCGCTGCTCGACGAGCGCCCCGGCGCCGGCGCCGTCGTCGGGCTGCTGCTGATCCTCGCCGGCTCGTGGCTGTCGACCGACGGCCGCCTCCCGCCCGCAGTCGAGCGCCGCCTCGCCGCCGCCTCCGGACGCTGAGCCCCTGCTCGGTACAGTCCACGCATGCCTCCCGCCTCCCCAACATCGACGGCACCGAGCGTCGAGTCGACGAAGAAGCTGCTGAACGTCGTGCTCGTCGTCGGCATCGCCGACCTCATCCTCTTCCTGGTCCTCATCTGGGTCGCCTTCATCGACCGCAGCGACAGCGCCGTCAGCGCGATCGGCCCGATCCACGGGATCGGCTTCGTCGTCCTCCTCGGCCTCACCGCCAAGGGCGCCGTCGACGGCCGCTGGGGCTGGTGGTTCCCCGGCATCACGCTGATCACGACCGGTCCTCCCGGATCGATCATCGGCGACCTGATCCTGCGCAAGCAGCTCGCCGAGCGCGAGGCGGCCGACAAGACCGCCGACGCCACCCTTGGCGGCTAGCGACCGCTAGCCCGCGGCACGCCCGGCGCAGCCCCGCGCCGGCCTCGCCGCCCGCCCGCGCCGGCCAGCCCCGGCCCGCGCGAGCGCCCCTCCCTACCCCTCCGCCGTCCGCCCCGCCAGCAGCGCGACGCCGCCGGTCAGCAGCGCCGTGATGCCAAGCGCGAGCGGCAGGCTGGTCGCGTCGGCGACGAAGCCGAGCAGCGGCGGCCCCGCGAGCAGGCCGAGGTAGCCCATCGTCGACGCCGCCGCGATCGCCGGGCCCGGCGGCATGTCGCGGATCCGGCCGGCGGCGCTGAACAGCAGCGGCACGCCGTTGCCGACGCCGAACCCGGCGAGCAGCAGCAGCGGCAGCGCGAGCGCTGGCAGGCCGAGCGCGACCATCGCCGCCAGCGAGAGCGCGGCCAGCGTCGAGCCGGCCCGCAGCAGCCGGCGGGCGCCGACCGCGCGGTTGACGCGGTCGCCGAGGGCGCGCGCGAGCGCCATCCCGCCCGCGAAGGCGCCGTATCCGAGCGCAGCGACCGTCGCCCCCGCCTCGAGGTCGCGGTCGAGGTAGAGCGCCGACCAGTCGGTCACCGCGCCCTCGGCCATGAACAGCGCGAAGACCATCCCGCCGATCAGCAGCGCGCCGCGCGAGGGCCGCACGAAGCGCGGACCCGCCTCGGCGTCGCCCGGCTCGCCGGAGGCGACCGACAGCTCACCGAGGTGCGGCCCGGCGGCGAGCCCGGTCGCGAGCAGCAGCGCCAGCACGACGGCGGCGGTCGCGCGCGGATCGGCGCCGAGCAGGTGGCCGAGCGCGACGGCGCCGGCCGCCGCCAGCCCGCCGACGCTCCAGCTGGCGTGCAGCGACGACATCACCGGCCGCGCCGCGAACCGCTCGACCGCGATCCCGTGGGCGTTCATCGAGACGTCGAGGATCCCGACCGCGATCCCCAGCACGAACAGCGCGGCCGCGAGCGTCCCGACCGACGGCGCCAGCAGCGGCGCGATCCCGGCGAGCGGCACGAGCACCGCGCCGAGCCGCGTCAGCTGCGCGCTCGGCCGCCGCTGCAGCTCGCGGCCGGTCAGCGGCATCGCCAGCAGCGAGCCGGCGGCCATCGCCAGCAGGCAGAAGCCGATCGTCGTCGTCGAGATGTCCAGCCGGTCGCGGACGTAGGGGACGTTCGCCGCCCACACGCCGATCACGGCGCCGCTGACGAGGAACATCGCCCCCGTCGCGACACGCGGACGTCGGAGGGCCATCGCCTCAGCGTGGCACAGAGCTCGCCGCTCCGGCCGGCGGCCGGCGCGGCGGCGTCACTTCACCGATCCGGCGAGCATCCCCTGCACGAAGTAGCGCTGGAAGGCGAGGAAGACGACCAGCGGGATCGCCAGCGACAGGAACGAGGCCGGCGCGATCAGGTCGATGTTCGAGCCGAACTGGCGCGTCTGGGAGAAGATCGCGACCGTCAGCGGCTGCGTGTCGCGGCCGAAGGTCAGCGCGACGATCAGGTCGTTCCACGTCCACAGGAACTGGAAGATCGCCAGCGAGGCGATCGCCGGCAGGCCCAGCGGCAGGATCAGGCGGACGAAGATGCGCGCCTCCGAGGCGCCGTCGATCCGCGCCGACTCGAGGATGTCTCTCGGGATCCCGGCGAAGAAGTTGCGCATCAGGAAGATCCCGAACGGCAGCCCGAAGGCGACGTGGAAGAGGACCAGCCCGAGCACCGTGTCGAACAGGCCGGTGTCGTTGTAGAGCGAGAAGATCGGGATCAGCGCGACCTGCAGCGGCACGACCAGCAGCCCGATCACGACGACGAACAGCCAGTCGCGGCCGGGGAAGTCGAGCCAGGCGAAGGCGTAGCCGGCCAGCGACGCGACGATCACGAGCAGGACCGTGTTGCCGACGGCGATCTGCACCGTCGTCCACAGCGCGTCCATGATGTCTCTGTTGTCGAACAGCGCGCTGTAGTTCTCGAAGGTCGCGATGCTCGGCTGGCCGACGACCTTCCACCAGCCGCTGGTCGTGATCTCGCTCGCCGGCAGCAGCGAGGTGAACAGCAGCCCGAGCGTCGGCACGAGCCACAGCACCGCGATCACGATCAGCAGGATGTTGAGCGGCCCGCGCGCGACCAGTCTGCCGATCCGCGCCGCGCGCGACTCCGGATGCGCCGCCCGCGCCCGCGGTCTCACCGCGACGGCGCCGCCCGCTGCCTCGCCCGAGGCCGACATCTACCCCTCCTCCCGCTTGAAGCGCCGGATGTTGAGCGCGAGCACCGGGATCACGAGCAGGAACAGGAAGACCGCGATCGCCGAGCCCAGCCCGAAGTCGTTGACGCCGCCGAAGGAGGTCCGCCACATCGCCAGCGCGATCACGTTCGCGTCGTCCTGGGAGGACTGCGGCGCGACCGACAGGATGATGTCGAACACCTTCAGGACGTTGATGATCATCGTGATGAAGACGACCGACAGGACCGGCGCCAGCATCGGCACCGTCACCCTTCGGAAGACCTGCCACTCGGTCGCCCCGTCGGTCCGCGCCGCCTCCAGCACCTCGCGCGAGATCGCAGACAGGCCCGCCGCGATGATCACCATCGCGAAGCCGGCCCAGACCCAGATGTAGGCGATCATCACCGCCGGGGTGATGAGCTTCTCGCCGAGCCACGACACCCCCTCGAACGGCGTCGTGAAGGTGCTCGACGCGATCGCGACTCTGAACTGGCCGGAGCCGACGTCGTCGAAGGCGAACGACCCGTCTGGCTCGCTGCTGGTCGTCGCGACGACCCCGCCGCCGTTGTCGCGCAGCTCCAGCGTCGCGCCGCCGATCCCCTGCTCGCCCGGCTCGACGACCCCCGGTCTGCCGCCGCCCGGCTTGAAGTCGCGCCAGACGGTGCCGGTGATCGCGCCGGCCTCCGCGCTCGGCTGCTGCGCGTCGGGCGCGTCTCTGGGAATCTCGTCGGGCGGGATCGCCGTCAGGCCGAGCACGGCGGTGTCGCCAGCTCTCAACGGCGTTCTGAGCACGAAGCCGCTCGAGATCGAGCCGGTCAGCTGCGGCGTGGAGGACTGCGCGGCGGTCACCGCCCCGCCGCCGCCGAAGGCGTCGTCGAAGACCTTGATGACGGCGTTGACCGTCCCCTGCGCCGGGTCCTTCTCGTCCATGATCCGCCAGATCACGCCAGCGGCGAACAGCGAGATCGCCATCGGCATGAAGACGGCCGTCTTGAACGCCGTCGACCAGCGGACCCGCTCGGTCAGCACCGCGAAGATCAGCCCGATCGCGGTCACCAGCGCCGGCACGACGGCGACCCAGATGACGTTGTTGCGGATCGCCGTCAGCAGCGTGTCGGTGGTGAAGATCTCCTGGTAGTTGTCGAACCAGACGAAGGTGCCGCCGTCACGGTCGAAGAAGCTGCGCCCGATCGTCCAGATCGTCGGGTAGATCACCCACACGACCAGGAAGATCAGCGCCGGGGCGAGGAACAGCAGCGGGACGAGGCGCGCCCTGCCGCGCCCCCCGCCCCGCCTGCGTGTGACGGTCGCCGCCTCCACGACCTACCGGTACGCTCTCGCGGCCGACGCCTCCAGCGCCTCCGCGGTCCCGTTTATGTCGGAGGGGTTGGCGAGGAAGTCCTGCAGGATCTTCCACTCGCCCTGGCCGGGCGTGCCGCCGAAGGCCGCCGGCGCCAGGTCGGACATGTCGAAGCGGAACGTTCTCGCCTCCGCGATCGCGGTCGCGACCGAGGCGGTGATCTCGTCCGGGTAGACGTCCTCGGAGACCGTTCTGTTCGGCGAGCTGAAGCCGCCGCGCTCGGCCCACGCGGTCGCGCCCTCGGTCGAGGCGAGGAACTCGACGAACGCTCTCACCGCGGGCGTGTCGCGGAAGGTCGCGATCGAGTCGCCGCCGCCGACGACGTAGTCCTCGGAGTCGCCGATCTCGGGGAAGCTGTAGACGTTGAAGCCGGTCTCCGGCTCCAGTCTGGTCGACTCCGCGACGACGCCGGGGACGAAGTCGCCCTCTATCACCTGGGCGCCTCTCGCCGGGTTCTGGAAGACGGCCTCGACGGAGGCCGGGAACTCGGTCTGCAGCGCGCCCTGCGTGCCGCCGACGATGTTCGCTCTGTCGGAGAGGACCTCCGACATCGTTCTGAGCGCCTCTCTGACCGACGGGTCGGTCCAGGGGATTCTGTGCTCGCTCAGCTGGTCGTACTTGTCCGGGCCGGCCTGGCGCAGGTAGATGTTCTCGAACAGGTCGGTGAGGGTCCACCCGTCCGCGCCCGCGATCGAGTACGCGGGGACGCCGGAGGCGCCGAGCGTTCTGGCGTTTCTGAGGAACTCGGCCCAGTCGTCGGGATCGTCGACGCCAGCGTTTCTGAACGCCTCGACGTTGTACCAGACGGTCGACTTGTTGGCCCCCTTGTAGACGAAGGAATACAGGCTCCCGTCGATCGTCCCGAGCTCCACGAAATCGGGCGCGTAGTTCTGCTCGATCGTGTCTCTCGCGTAGTCGATCGGTCTCAGCGCGCCCTGTCTCTGGAACTCTCTGATCAGCCCGGGCTGCGCGATCGTCGCGATGTCGGGCGGGTTGCCGCCCTGCACGGCCGTGCCGACGACCGTCGGCAGGTTGTCGCCGGCCGAGGTGTATCTGACGGTGACGTCCGGATACCGCTCGTTGAAGGCGTCGATGACGGCCTGGAACGATCTCTGCTCGTCGCCGGTCCAGATGCCGATCACCGAGACGCTGCCTCTGACGTCGGTCGCCTGTGTCTGCGCCGCCCCGCCACCGGCGGTGGTCGTGCCGCCGCCGTCGTCGTCGCCGCAGCCGGCCGCGACGACCCCGAGCGCCAGCACGAGCGCTCCTGCGAGCGCCACGCTCCTGTAGCGAACTCCCCTCCTCCTCACGAGACTGCTCCTTCCGTCTGGGCGGCGTAGATGCCGAGCCCGCTGTCGGGGTCGAAGAAGTGCAGCGCGGCGGTGTCGACGGCCAGCTCGACCGTCTCGCCCTCCGCCGCGGTGGTGCGCGGCGCGAGGCGGCCGACGATCGTCGTCTCGCCGCCCTCCTCCAGCGTCTCGAGGCCGCCGCGGTCCTCGATCAGCTCTCTCACGTGCTCGGTCTCGGCCGAGCGCGCGGCGATCGTCGCGTGCACGTCGACCTCCGAGCCGAGCGCCTCGCGCAGCGTCACGTGCGCGCGCAGCCGCCGGTCGGCAGGGGCGTCGGCGGCGAGGGCCGCGTCCTGCAGCGACTCGGGCCGGATCCCGAGCACCAGCTCGCGCCCGCTCCAGTCGCGCAGCGCAGGTCGCGCCGCGATCAGCTCCTGCGGCAGGCTCAGCCGCTGGTCGCCGACGGTGACCGCGTAGGAGCCGTCGCCGTCGCTCGCCTCCAGCCGCGCCTGCACGAGGTTCATCGCCGGCGAGCCGATGAATCCGCCGACGAACAGGTTGACCGGCCTGTCGTACAGCTCCTGCGGCGTGGCGACCTGCTGCAGTCTGCCCTTGCGCATCACCGCGACGCGGTCGCCCATCGTCATCGCCTCGATCTGGTCGTGGGTGACGTAGATCGTCGTGACGCCGAGGTCGCTCTGCAGCCGCGCGATCTCGGCCCGCATCTGCACGCGCAGCTTCGCGTCGAGGTTGGAGAGCGGCTCGTCCATCAGGAACGCCTGCGGATGGCGGACGATCGCCCGCCCCATCGCGACCCGCTGGCGCTGACCGCCGGAGAGGTTGCGCGGCTTGCGCTTCAGCCACTCGGTCAGGTCGAGCACGCTCGCGGCGTCGCGCACGCGTCTGTCGATCTCGTCCTTGGGGACCTTCTTCAGCCGCAGCCCGAAGGCGATGTTCTCGTAGACGGAGAGGTGCGGATAGAGCGCGTAGCTCTGGAAGACCATCGCGATGTCGCGGTCGCGCGAGGGCACGTCGTTGACGACCCGCTCCCCGATCCGCAGCTCCCCCTCGCTGATCTCCTCCAGCCCGGCGACCATCCGCAGCGCGGTCGTCTTCCCGCAGCCGGACGGGCCGACCAGCACCATGAACTCCTCGTCGCCGATCTCCAGCTCCATCGACGAGACCGCGCGCGTTCCGTCTGGGTAGACCTTGCTGACGCGATCGAACCGAACCTCGGCCAACGAGCACCGTCCTTCCCGGTCGGGGCGGCAGCGGCCGCCCGCTCTCCTCCTCGACCAGTGGACTACCCTCGTCCGCGCCGTGGCCAAACGATCGCGCGCGCCCGCGCCGCCGAGCGTTCACCGGTCAGCTTCGAGACGCCGCCATCAAGCACGCGCGTCGTGCGACCGATCACAATGCTGTCTCGTCGAGGGAAGGGCCACGATTGCAGCACCACATGGGCGGGCTGCCGCTGCGGCGGATGCTCGCGGGGATCACCGCGCTCGGTCTGACGCTCCTGTTCGCGCAGGCGCTGACGGACTTCGGGGGCGTCTGGGTCGACGCGGTGATCGACGACGGCGTCTACCTCGCGCTGCAGCTCGGCGGCGCCGCCGCCTGCCTGGTGCGCGCGGCGCGCGTGCGCGACCGCCGGCCGGCGTGGCTGGCGATCGGCGCGGCGATCCTCGTCTACGCGCTCGGCGACGCCTGGTGGGGGCTGGAGAGCGGCCGCATAGACGCGTACACGTGGCCGGCCGACCTCGCCTACGTCGCCTTCTATCCGCTCTGCCTGACCGGCATGGCGCTGCTGCTCGCCGACGGGCGCGACCGCGTCGCCGCGCGGCTGTGGGTCGACGGGCTGATCGGCGGGCTGACGGTCGGCGCCGTCGCCGTCGCCTTCGCCTACGCGCCGGTGCTCGACGCCTCGCGCGTCTCGACGACGCAGACGGCGCTCTACCTCGCCTATCCGCTCGCCGACCTGATCCTGATCGGCTTCGTACTGACCGCGTTCGCGACGCAGGCGTGGCGGCCGGGCGGCGTGTGGGTGCTGCTCGGGCTCGGAACCGTCGTCTTCGCGACCGCCGACACGCTCTTCGCCTACCAGAGCGCGACCGGGACGTTCGACGACGACAGCGTCGTCTCGGCGCTGTGGCCGGCGGCGCTGGCGCTGTTCGGCTGGGCCGCGTGGCAGCCGTGGCGGCCGCGCAGGATCGAGCATGAGTTCGGCCGCCAGGCGTTCGCGCTGCCGGCCGCCTTCGCCGGCATCGCCGTGGCGCTCCTCTGCTACGGCCAGTTCGCCGACCTCTCCGCGGCGGCGGCGCTGCTGGCGACCGCCGCGCTGCTGGTCGCGACGGTGCGGGCGGGCTGGACCTTCCGCGCCCACACCCGGCTGCTGCGCGCGACGCGCGCGGAGGCGCTGACCGACGGGCTCACCGGGCTCGCCAACCGCCGCCGGCTGATGGCCGACCTCGAACGGGCGGTCGCGCGCGCCGGCGCGCGCGACGACGCCGGGCACACGCTCGTCTTCTTCGACCTCGACGGCTTCAAGGGCTACAACGACGGCTTCGGCCACGCCGCCGGCGACATGCTGCTCGACCGCCTCGCGAGCCGGCTCGCGGCGGTCGTCGACGGCCGCGGGCGCGCGTATCGCCTCGGCGGCGACGAGTTCTGCGTGCTGCTCCCCGGCACGCTCGGCGCGAACGACCCGCTGATCGCGCGTGCGGTCGCGGCGCTCGAAGAGCGCGGGGACGGCTTCGCCGTCGGCGCCTCCTACGGCGTCGTGACGATCCCGCACGAGGCCGACTCGGCGACCCACGCCCTCCAGCTCGCAGATCAGCGGATGTACGCGGCCAAGGACGCGTCGCGCCAGTCGAGCCGCCGGCAGACCTGCGACGTGCTGCTGCAGGTGCTGCGCGAGCGCGAGCCCGGACTCCACGACCACCTCAACGGCGTCGCGGCGCTGAGCGTCGCGGTCGCGCGAGCGCTCGGGCTCGGCAGCGAGCAGCGCGACGAGGTCGCGCGCGCGGCCGAGCTGCACGACATCGGCAAGATCGCGATCCCCGACGCGATCCTGCACAAGCCCGGGCCGCTCGACGACGACGAGTGGCAGCTGATGCGGGAGCACACCGTCGTCGGCGACCGGATCCTTGGCGCCGCCCCGGCGATGCGGCCGGTCGCGCGGATCGTCCGCTCCAGCCACGAGCGGTGGGACGGCGGCGGATACCCGGACGGGCTCGTCGGCGCGCGGATCCCGCTCGGCGCCCGCATCGTCGCGGTCTGCGACGCCTACGACGCGATGACGAGCGATCGGCCCTATCAGCGGCCGCTCGCCCACGACGCCGCGCTCGCCGAGCTGCGCCGCTGCGCCGGCAGCCAGTTCGACCCGACCGTCGTCGACGTGTTCTGCGCGGTCGTCGCCGACGGGCCGCCGGCGCCGGCCCCGGACGCGCCGACGCCGCCGGCGGCCGAGGCCGCCGACGGCGCGGTGCGCTGATTCCCCCGGGAAGGGCTGGTCGGTCGCTGCTAGGCGGCCTTGACGGCGGAGATGTCGAGCGCCAGCTTGACCTTGTCGCTGACGAGGACGTTGCCGGAGCCGAGCGCCTGGTTGAACTTCATCTCGAAGTCGCCGCGGTTGAGCTGGCCGGTGACGGAGAGGCCGACGCGCTCGTTGCCCCACGGGTCGGTGTCGGTGCCCTCGACGGTCGCCTCGAGCGTGATCGGCTTCGTGATGCCGTGGATCGTGATGTCGCCGGTGATCTTGAAGGTCTCCTCGTCGACCGGCTCGATCGCCGTCGACTGGAAGCTGATCTGCGGGTTGCTGGCGGCGTCGAAGAAGTCGGCCGACTTGAGGTGCTCGTCGCGCTGCGCCTCGCGCGTGTCGACCGAGGCGACCTCGACGGTGCCGGAGGCGCTCGCGCTCCCGTCCTCGCCGATCGTGAGGCTGCCCTGGAACTCGTTGAACTGGCCCTTCACGGTCGCGATGCCCATGTGCTTGACGGAGAACTGGACGACCGAGTGCGAAGGATCGACGTTCCAGGTGCCGGTGGGAACGGAGGTGACGGTGCTGGCGGACATTGGTGGTGCTTCCCTTCCTGACGGGTAATTGATTGCGTGCTCAACAACATACCACAAGTGCTTGCGCACGCAACTGTTATCCTCCTTCACATGGCCACGCCCCCGACACCACTCTCCCCGCTTCCCGCCCCGGCGGACCTCGCGGCGGACGACGGGGCGCCGGTCTGCGGCAACGCCGACGACTGGGAGAGCCTCTCAGCTGCCGAGAGCGGCGCCTGGCACGGCTTCCTCCAGGCCCACGCCGAGATCCAGGTCGAGCTGGAGCACGAGCTGCAGGCCGCGCACCAGCTCTCCTTCAGCGACTACTTCGCGCTGCTCGCGCTCGAGCGCGCGCCCGCGGGCAGACTGCGGATGCACGACCTCGCCAAGCCGGTCCGCCTCACGCGCAGCGGCCTCACGCGGCTGGTCGAGCGGCTCGAGCGCGTCGGCCTGATCGAGCGCACCCCCTGCGAGGACGACGCGCGCGGGACCGAGGCGCGCATCACCGAGCAGGGCCGCGCGCTGGTCCACGCCGCCTCCGCGACCCACCTCGCCGGCGTCCGCCGCCGCTTCCTCGAGCGCTTCTCCCCCGCCGAGCTGGCAGTGCTCGCCGAGCAGTTCGGCCGCCTGACCGCCTGACCGCGGAGCACGGCCGCGAGGGCCGCCCGGCGCCCGGTCCTCCATCCGGAGCAGGCGGCGCCCGGAAGGTCTGTACGGCTGGCCCACGGAATCTCGCCCCCCACGGCCGATCATTCCCTCCATGCAGAGCACCCCGCCGATCCGCCGCTACGTGATCGTCCGTCGCCGGGGCCGCGACGGCTCGACGGCGTGGAGCATGGAGCCCCTCGCTCCCTCCACGCACCGCAAGCCGCCCGCGCCGGCGGCCGCGCCGCGCCCCGAGCCGCGCGGCGCGCGCGCCGCGTAGCCGCCACCCACCCAGCGGCCGCACAGCGCGCCGGCCCCGGCCTGCCCTGAGCGCGCCGCCGGCGCCCGCCGCGCGGCGCGAGCCGCCTCAGCCAAGGTCGAGCTCGGGCACCGGGACGGCCGGCGTGCGGGCGATGTTGAGCGCCAGCGTCAGCAGCGATATGCCGGCCGGGAGCGCGCCGGCGGTCGCGGCCGGCGCGTCGGCCAGCCGCCGTTCGTAGGCGTCGATCAGCTCGACGATCGCGCGGCAGTGGGGCGCCTGCGGAGCGTCGGCCGGCACCGCGCAGGCCAGCCGCGCGAGGCTCAGCATCTCCGTCCCCTGCGATCTCGCCGCCAGCTGGCCGAACGCGGCCGTCAGGTAGGTGGCGACGCGGTCGAGCCGCGCGTCGACGGCGATCTCGGTCGCGCCGCTCGGCGCCGAGCCGTCGAGCGGGTCCGCGGCGGCGAGCAGGCGCTCGGTCTGCGCGCCGAGCACGAGCCGGATCCGCTCGTCGTCGATCCCCGCCTGCCGCGCGACGCGGATCACCTCGATCGCCGTCACCGGCGTGCGGCCGTACGGCGCGTCGGAGGCGAACAGGATCTGACCGGCGGGGACGGTCGCGAACAGCGCGAGCATGTCGCTCGGCGACCACCACGCCGTGTCGAAGTAGAGGTTCGGCAGCTCCTGCGCCTGCAGCCCGATCCACGACAGGTCGCTGATGCCGGCGTGCGCGAGGATCAGCCGCACGCCGGGGTAGCGCGTCGCGACCTGGACGGCGTGGGCGCCGAGCGACGGGATCCCCCGCCCAGCGTGGACGAGCACCGGGACGCGGCGCTCGTGGGCGAGCGACCACACCTCTTCGAGCCGCCGGTCGTCGAGCGTGAAGCCCTCGCCGCGCGGGTGGAGCTTCAGGCCGCGGGCGCCGGCGTCGAGCGTTCGCCGCGCCTCGTGCGCCGGGTCGGCGGCCGGGTCGACGCGGCCGAAGGCGAAGAGGCGGCCGCCGGAGTCGCGCGCCGCGGCGATCACCGCGTCGTTGGGCCCGGGGTAGCCGTCCGGCTCTCTCAGCGGGAAGACGACGCCGACGGCGCCGGCCGCCTCCAGGTGCGCGGTCAGCTCGGCCGGCGAGCAGCGCATCGTGTCCGGGTCGTGCTCGCCGACGTGCGTGTGCACGTCGATCACGACCGGGTCGCCGAGCGCGGCGCGCTCCTGCTCGTACCAGCGCAGCAGCGCTGGGTCGACCGACAGGTCCGGGCGGCTCACGCGGCTTCAGGCGCGCTTCGCGCGACGGCGCCTGCGCAGCACGACGACGGCGCCGAGCAGCGCGGCGGCGAGGCCGGCGAGCAGCGGCGCGCGCGACGGGCCGGGCGGCGGCTCGGGGCTCGTGAGGCTGACGTTGCCGTGGTGGCGGGGCGCCGGCATCGCGAACTCCTCGGCGGCGAGCACGTCGTGCGGCGGCGCGTCGGGGTCGGGCGGCTCGGGCAGCTCGACGGGCCCCTGCTGGTGGATCGCAGCGTCGGGCGAGGGGCCGGGGAACTCGTCCGCGGCGAGCACGTCGTGCGGCTCGTCGCCGGCGGCCCGCCCGGCGGGGCTCTGATCCGGCTCTCGTTCGCTCATCGCGGTCGATCTTTCCAGATCGCGGCCGGCGCAACCACCTCGTGGCCGAAATTCGCCCCTACAGCGGCTCTCGTGTAAAACTTGAGCGAGCTTGACTCAAATCAGCTCATACGAGCTATACTCGCTTACTCTTCGTAAGTCGAACGACAGGAAGTGACGCAGCGCATGAGCCGCCTTCTGCTCGTCCCATTGGAAGACGCCGTCGTCTTCCCCAACATGACGCTGACCCTCACCGTCGACGTCGGCAGCGAGGAGCGGGTCCTGCTCGTCCCGCGCCACGAGACCGACTTCGCCAACGTCGGCACCGTCGCCGACGTCGTCGAGCACGTCCGCCTCCCCGGCGGCGCGAGGGGCGTCACCCTCAACGGCCTCTATCGCGGCGTCGCCGGCGCCGCCCACACCGCGCCCGACGGCAAGCTCTACGTCGAGGTCGAGGAGCGGCCCGACGCCGAGCCGGTCGACGGCCGCACCCGCGCGCTGGAGCGCGAGTACCGCGCCGTCGTCGAGGAGCTGCTGGAGCTGCGCGGAGACGACGGGCGGATCCAGGCGTTCGTGCGCGCGATCACCGAGCCCGGCACGCTCGCCGACACCTCCGGCTACTCGCCCGACATCACCTTCGAGCAGAAGGTCGAGCTGCTTGAGACGCTCGACGTCACCGACCGCCTCGAGCTGGCGCTGAGATTCCAGCGCGAGCGGCTCGCCGAGCTGCAGGTCCGCCAGCGGATCCGCGACGACGTCCAGTCGGGCGCCGAGAGACAGCAGCGCGAGTACTTCCTGCGCAGACAGATGGAGTCGATCCGCAAGGAGCTCGGCGAGGACGACGCCAACGTCATCGACGAGTACCGCCGCAAGATCGCCGAGGCCGGCATGCCCGACCACGCGAGAGAGCAGGCGGAGAAGGAGCTGTCGCGGCTGGAGCGGCTCGGCGAGCAGTCGGGCGAGGCCGGCACGATCCGCAGCTACCTCGACTGGCTCGTCGCGATCCCGTGGAGCAGAAGATCGGAGGAGAAGCTCGACCCGATCGCCGCGCGCGCGGTGCTCGACGCCGACCACGCCGGGCTCGACGACGTCAAGGAGCGGATCACCGAGTACCTCGCGGTCCGCAAGCTGCGCCAAGACCGCGGCATCAGAGAGGACAAGCGCTCCGGCGCGATCCTCACCCTCATCGGCCCGCCCGGCACCGGCAAGACCTCGATCGGCGAGTCGATCGCGAAGGCGACCGGCCGCGAGTTCGTGCGCATGTCGCTCGGCGGCGTCCGCGACGAGGCCGAGATCCGCGGCCACCGGCGCACCTACATCGGCGCGCTGCCCGGCCGCCTCGTGCGCGCGCTGCGCGACGCCGGCACGATGAACCCGGTGATCATGCTCGACGAGGTCGACAAGGTTGGCGCCGACTGGCGCGGCGACCCGAGCGCCGCCCTGCTCGAGGTGCTCGACCCGGCCCAGAACCACTCCTTCCGCGACCACTACCTCGACCTCGAGCTCGACCTCTCCGGCGTGCTGTTCCTCGCGACCGCGAACGTCGCCGACTCGATCCCCGGGCCGCTGCTGGACCGCATGGAGGTGATCCGCTTCGACGGCTACACGACCGCCGAGAAGACGGCGATCGCCCGCGGCTACCTGTGGAAGCGGCAGCTGGAGCGCAACGGCCTGCGGCCCAAGGAGGTCGAGATCTCCGACGCGCTGCTGGAGCAGGTCGCGACCGAGTACACGCGCGAGGCCGGCGTCCGCCAGCTCGAGCGCACGCTCGGCACGATCCTGCGCAAGACCGCGACGAAGATCGCCTCCGGGACCGCGCAGGCGCCGGTGACGATCGACCTCGACGCCGTCCGCGACGCGCTCGGCCGCCAGAGGTTCTTCCAGGAGGCGGCGATCCGGACGGCGGTGCCGGGCGTCGCGACCGGCCTGGCGGTGACCGGCACCGGCGGCGACGTGCTGTTCGTCGAGGCGGTCCGGATGCCCGGCAAGGACGGGCTCGTGCTGACCGGCCAGCTCGGCGACGTGATGAAGGAGTCGGCGCGGATCGCGCTCAGCTACGTGCGCGGCCACGCGCGCGAGCTGGGGATCGACGAGCACGTCTTCGACGACCACGGCGAGTTCCACGTCCACGTCCCGGCCGGCGCGATCCCGAAGGACGGCCCGAGCGCCGGCGTCACGATGGTGACGGCGCTGACCTCGCTGCTGTCGGGCCGCGCCGTCAAGCACACCGTCGGCATGACCGGCGAGGTGACGCTGCAGGGCCGCGTGCTGCCGATCGGCGGGGTCAAGCAGAAGGTGCTCGCGGCCCACGCCGCCGGGCTGACCGACGTGATCCTGCCGGAGCGCAACCGCGGCGACCTCGACGACGTGCCCGAGGACGTCCGCGAGCAGATGACGATCCACTTCGCGATGACCGTCGACGAGGTCCTCGCCGTCGCGCTCGAGCCCGAGCGGGCGGCCGCCGCGGCGTAGCGCGCCCCTCCCCCGACGATCGCGTCCGTCCCGTGCGCCGCCGTGGCGCACGGGACGCAGCGCAGGCTGGACGTTTCGTCGGCGCGCGGACAGGTAGCTTGCAGGCATGAGCACGACGATCACCGCCTCGCAGGAACAAGCCGTCATCGAGCGGGTCCCCAAGGGGCTCTTCATCGGCGGCGAATGGCGGGATGCCACCGGGGGCGGGACGCTCGCCGTCGAGGATCCCTCGACGACGGCGACCCTGACCGAGATCGCCGACGGCACGCCCGACGACGCGCTCGCCGCGCTGACCGCCGCGCACGAGGCGCAGGCGTCGTGGGCGAAGCACCCGCCGCGCGAGCGCGGCGAGATCCTGCGCCGCGCCTTCGAGCTGATCGCCGCCCGCACCGACGAGCTGGCGCTGCTGATGACGCTGGAGATGGGCAAGCCGATCTCGGAGGCGAAGGGCGAGATCGCCTACGCGAACGAGTTCTTCCGCTGGTTCTCCGAGGAGGCCGTGCGGATCGAGGGCCGCTACGCGACGGCGCCCAACGGCGTCGGACGGATGCTGACGATGAAGCAGCCGGTCGGCCCCTGCCTCTTCATCACGCCGTGGAACTTCCCGCTCGCGATGGGCACGCGCAAGATCGGCCCGGCGATCGCCGCCGGCTGCACGATGGTCGTCAAGCCGGCGCAGCAGACGCCGCTGTCGATGCTGGCGCTGGCGCAGATCCTCGAGGAGGCCGGCCTGCCGAAGGGCGTCCTCAACGTGATCACGTCGAGCAGATCGGGTTCGCTGATGGCGCCGCTGATCAGCGACCCGCGCGCCCGCAAGCTCTCCTTCACCGGCTCGACCGCGGTCGGCCAGAAGCTGATGGAGCAGGCCTCCGAGCAGCTGCTGCGGATCTCGATGGAGCTCGGCGGCAACGCGCCGTTCCTCGTCTTCGACGACGCCGACGTCGACGCCGCCGTCGAGGGGGCGCTGCTGGCGAAGATGCGCAACATGGGCGAGGCCTGCACCGCCGCCAACCGCTTCCACGTCAGCGCCCGGGTTGCCGACGAGTTCACGACCAAGCTCGCCGAGCGGATCGGCGCGCTGAAGGTCGGCCGCGGGACCGAGGAGGGCGTCCAGGTCGGCCCGCTCGTCGACGGCAAGCAGCGCGACACCGTCCGCGGCCTCGTCGACGACGCCCTCTCCAAGGGCGCGACGGCCGTCGTCGGCGGCATGGACGCCGACGGCGAGGGCTACTTCTTCAAGCCGACGGTGCTCGCCGACGTCTCCGAAGACGCCGAGCTGCTGCGCGAGGAGATCTTCGGCCCGGTCGCACCGGTGATCTCCTTCGACGACGAGCAGGCGGCCGTCGCCGCCGCCAACAGAACGCAGTACGGCCTCGTCGCCTACGTCTTCACGCAGGACGTGAGACGGGCGCTGCGGGTCGTCGAGGGCCTCGAGACCGGCATGGTCGGCCTCAACCAGGGGATCGTCTCCAACGCCGCGGCGCCGTTCGGCGGCGTCAAGCACTCCGGCTTCGGCCGGGAGGGCGGTCGCGAGGGGATCGAGGAGTACCTCGACACGAAGTACGTCGCGATCAACCTCGACTGATCGCCTGCCCACCCGACCGGCGGCCTCGCGCGCGCGTTCGCGGGGCCGCCGGCGCGGGCGCTTCCCGCGCGGCCGCCTGAGGCGCGGCCGCGCCACGATCGCGCAGCATGGCGCGTGCGGCGCTCGCCCCCGGTGGAGATTCGCCGCGCGCGGCCGATCAGACCGGGCATGCCCCGCCCGTTCCGCCCGCTCGTCGGCCTCGCCCCCGCGCTCCTGCTGCTCCTCCTGCCGGCGCTCGCCGCGGCCGCCGCGCCGCCGCGCCAGCAGCACGCGATCGTCGGCGGCACGCCGGCCGCCGACGGCACCTTCGGGCCGCTCGCGTTCGTCACCTCGCAGACGAGCGCGACGACGGCGATCGCCTGCACCGGCACGGTGATCGCGCCCGCGATCGTCCTCACCGCCGCCCACTGCCTCCTCGACGCGGCGACCGGCGCGCCGCGTCCCGCCGGCGGCGTCGTCGTGACCGTCGGACGGCTCGACCGCCGCGCCCCCGGCGGCCAGCTGCTGACGGCCGCGCGCCTGCTCGTCCACCCCGCCTACGACCCGCGCGAGCTGCGCGCCGACCTCGCGCTGATCGTCCTCTCCTCCGCCGCCGCGGCGTCGCCGCTCGCTGTCGCCGGCGCCGACGACGCCGGCCTCGCCGTCGGCGGCGCGACGGCGACGATCGCCGGCTGGGGCCTGTCGGCCCCGAGCGCCGCGACCGCCGCGCAGCGCCTGCTGACCGCGACGACGACGATCCTCGACGCCGGCGCCTGCCGCCGCCTGCTCGGCGCCGGCTTCGATCCCGTCGGCACGCTCTGCGTCGTCGACGCGCCGGCCTTCGCCGCGGCGACCTGCCGCGGCGACAGCGGCGGGCCGCTGATCGTGCTGCGCCCCGACGGGACGCCGGTCGTCGTCGGCGTGACGAGCTGGGGCAGCCAGGACTGCGACCCGCGCGTCCCGCAGGCGTTCACGCGACTGTCGACCTACGCCGGCTGGATCGCGTCGCAGGTCGCCTCCTCGCCGACGCCGCCGGAGCCGCCGCCGGCGCCCGTCGCCGCGGTGCCGACCGCCGAGACCCGCGGGGACGGCGGCCCGCCCGCGGCACGCGCCGTCGCCCCGCGCGGCGGCGAGCCCGCCGCCGCACATCCGCGGACCCGCGCCGGCTGGTACCGCGGCCGCACCGCTCAGCGCCGCGCCGTCGCCGTCGACGTCGCCGCCGGCGGCCGCGCCGTCGCCACCGTCCGCGTCACGCTCGCCGGCCGCTGCGCGGCGCCCCGCGCTCGCAGCGCGAGCAGCCGGGCGTCCGGCTCCGCCGCCGGCCGTACCGTGGCTGCTCGCGGCGCCGCCGTCCGCCGCACCGCCGCTCCCCCCTCCCGCCGCTCGTTGCGCACCGCGGTGCTGCGGCTGCCCGCGCGGGCCGGCCGCCTCACCGACGGCAGCCGCTTCGCCGCGCCGGGCGACGCCGCGCGCGGGGTGCGGCTGCGGGTCGCCGGCCGCTTCGCCGGCGATGTGGTCCACGGCTCCGTCCGCGCGACGTGGCGCGACCGCGCCGCGCGCTGCGCGACCGGTCCGGTCGCCTTCAGCGCCCGCCGATAGCGCTGCGCCCGGCCGCGCGAGCGACCGCGGCCGACCGCGGCGCTCGCCCCGCGATCGGGGTGCAAGTCGCCCCACCGCGGCGCTCGCCCCGCGCTCGGGGTGCGAGCGCCGCCCCGCTCACGCCCCGAGCGCGTCCGGCCCGAACGAGAGCGTGCGGATCACCGGCTCGCCGGCCTGGTCGGAGGCGTCGAGGTCGACCTCGGCGACGATCGCGAAGTCGCGGTTGCCGTCGGGGTCGTCGACGATCTGGCGGACGGCCCAGCGGCGGCCCTCGCCCGGCGGGTCCCTGTCGATCAGCAGCAGCTCCGGCGAGCGCGCCTGCGGCCCGACGCCGATCTCGTCGTACTCGTCCCAGTAGGCGCCGAGCGCGTCCTCCCACGCGGCGGCCCGCATCGTCACCCGGGCCGGCCCGTCGGTCAGCGCGGCGGCGGCCGCGTCGAGCTGGGCGAGCTGGTCGAAGCGGTCGCGGGCGGCCAGCTGGATCTTCTGGAACATCGCGTTGCGGACCATCGTCCCGAAGGCGCGCGCGTTGGCGGTGATCGGCCGCGCGGGCGGCGGCGGCGCGCCGGCGGCGATCGCCTCGGTCGCGGCCGAGACCGCCTCGGGGTCGGTCAGCGCCTCCCACTCGTCGAGCAGGCTCGAGTCGGTCTGCCGGATCGTCTCGCCGAGCCATTCGATGATCTCGGAGAGCTCCTCGGTGCGGACCTGCTCGGGGACCGTCTGGCGCAGCGCCCGGTAGGCGCTGGAGAGGTAGCGCAGGACGATCCCCTCCGAGCGCGCGAGCCCGTAGTGGGAGACGAACTCGGTGAAGCTCCGCCCCCACTCGTGCATGTCGCGCACGACCGCCTTGGGCGACAGGTCGGACTCGCGCACCCACGGATGGGTCTCGCAGAAGGCGCGCAGCGCCTCGCGCAGCTCGTCGCCGAGCGGCTGCGGGTAGGTGACCTCCTCGAGCAGCTCCATCCGCTCCTCGTACTCGATCCCCTCCTCCTTCATCGCCGCGACCGCCTCGCCGCGTGCCTTGTGCGCCTGCGCCATCAGCACCGGGAAGGGGTCGTCGAGGATCGCCTCGACGACGGAGAGCACGTCGAGCGCGTACGTCTCGGCGTCGGGGTCGAGCAGCTCGAAGGCGACGAGCGCGAACGACGCCAGCGGCTGGTTGAGCGCGAAGTCCTCCTGCAGGTCGACGGCGAGCCGCAGCGTGCGGCCGTCGGGGTCGGGAGCGGGCAGCCATTCGAGCACGCCGGCGTCGACCAGCTCGTCGCCGAGCGCCTGCGCCTGGGCGGAGAGGCGGCGCCGGCCGCGCTCGTCCTCGTGGTTGTCCTCCATCAGCGCCCGCATCGTCTCGATCGGGTCGGCCGGCTGGTTGACGACGTTGAGGATCATCGCGTGGTCGACCCGCATCCGCGAGACGAGCGGCTCCGGCACCGCGCCCTTCAGCCGCTCGAAGGTCTCCTCGGTCCAGGTGACCGTGCCCTCCGGCGGTCCTCTGACCTGGACCTTGCGGCGCTTCTTCGGGTCCTCGCCGGCCTTCGCCAGCGCGCGGTTGCGCTCGATCACGTGCTCGGGCGCCTGCACGACGACGTAGCCGGAGGTGTCGAACCCGGCCCGGCCGGCGCGGCCGGCGATCTGGTGGAACTCGCGCGCCTTCAGCAGCCGGTGGCGGGCGCCGTCGTACTTCGCCAGCGAGGTGAAGACGACCGTCCGGATCGGGACGTTGATCCCGACCCCGAGCGTGTCGGTCCCGCAGATCACCTTCAGCAGGCCGGCCTGGGCGAGCTGCTCGACCAGGCGCCGGTAGCGCGGCAGCATGCCGGCGTGATGGACGCCGACGCCGCTGCGCACCAGTCTCGACAGCGTCCGTCCGAAGCCGGCGGTGAAGCGAAAGGCGCCGATCGCCTCGGCGATCGCGTCGCGCTCGTCGCGCGTGCAGAGCTTCGCCGACTGCAGCGACTGCGCCCGCTCCATCGCGGAGGCCTGCGTGAAGTGGACGACGTAGATCGGCGCGCGGTCCTCGCGCACCAAGTCCTCCAGCAGCTCGTGCAGCGGCTCCTCCGACCAGGCGTAGCTGAGCGGGACCGGCCGCTCGGCGTCGTCGATCAGGACCGTCTCGCGACCGGTGCGGCGGGTCAGGTCGGCGGTGATCGCGCCCACGTCGCCGAGCGTCGCCGACATCAGCAGGAACTGCGCCTGCGGGAGGGAGAGCAGCGGCACCTGCCACGCCCAGCCGCGCTGCCCGTCGGCGTAGTAGTGGAACTCGTCCATCACGACCTGGCCGACGTCGGCGCCGGCTCCCTCGCGCAGCGCGATGTTCGCGAGCACCTCGGCGGTGCAGCAGATGATCGGCGCCTCCGGGTTGACCGACGCGTCGCCGGTGAGCATCCCGACGTTCTCGGCGCCGAAGATCGCGCACAGCGCGAAGAACTTCTCCGACACGAGCGCCTTGATCGGCGCCGTGTAGAAGGTGACGCGGTCCTCGGCGAGCGCCGCGAAGTGGGCGGCCGTCGCGACCATCGACTTGCCGGAGCCGGTCGGCGTCGCGAGCACGACGTTGCTGCCGCTGAACAGCTCGATCGCCGCCTCCTCCTGGTGCGGATAGAGGCTCAGCCCCTGCTCCTCCGCCCAGTCGATGAAGGCGTCGTAGAGCGAGTCGGCGGTCGGCTCGGTGGGGATCGCGTCGAGAAGGGTCATGCGTCGGCGCTCCACGGTACCCGCCGCGGCCGCTCGGCGAGGCGCTCGCACATCGCCCTTGACTTCAAGCGTGGTTGAAGTCCTAAGGTGCCCTGCGATGTTCCTCCGACTGCTCCTCGAAGCCGCGGCAGCTGACGACCGGAAGGCGCGGGTAGCGCGGGAAGGACGGGTCGTCCTTCGACCGCTTGCAGAGCGAGAAGACCGAGCCGCGCGTGTTGCCGACCACTCTCTGGTGGCGGCAGCGCGCACAGAGGCCGACCGAGGGTGCGCCCATGAGCCCAACTATACTTTTTGAAGCATGAAGACGTTCCGGCGACTGCTGACCTTCCTCTCCCCGTACAGGAAGGGCGTCGCGGTCTCGTTCCTGCTCGCCGCCGCCGCGATGGGCGCCACCGTCGCGATCCCGTGGCTGACCGGCGCGGCGATCGACGCGACGCGCGAAGGGGACAAGAGCCATCTGATCTGGCTCGCCGTCGCCGTCGCCGCCGCCGGCCTGCTGCGGCTCGCCTTCAGCGTCGGCCGCCGGCTCGTCTCCGGCACCGTCTCGCTCGGCGTCGAGTACGACCTGCGACAGCGCCTCTACGCCCATCTCCAGTCGCTCGAGCTCGGCTTCTTCGACCGCCAGCAGACCGGCCAGCTGATGTCGCGCGTGACCGTCGACCTGCAGTCGGTCCGCTTCTTCCTCGGCTACGGGCTGATCTTCATCGGCCAGGCGGTCTTCACGATCCTGCTCGCCGGCATCGCGATGTTCCTGCTGCGGCCGGAGCTGGCCGCGATCGCGCTCCTCCCCGTCCCCTTCGTCGTGATCGTCGCCTTCCGCTTCGGCCGCCGCGCGCGGCCGGCGCAGCAGGAGGTGCAGCAGCGCGTTGCGGAGCTGACCGCCGCCGCCGAGGAGAACGTCTCCGGCGTGCGCGTCGTGAAGGCGTTCGCGCGCGAGGAGCGCCAGCTCGGGCGGTTCGCCCACCAGGTCGGCCGCGTCTTCGACCAGTCGATGGTCGCCACCCGGCTGCAGGCCTTCTACGCCCCCTTTCTCGGCTTCCTGCCGAACCTCGGCCTCGCCGCGATCCTGTTCGTCGGCGGGCGCGAGGTGATCGACGGCTCGCTGACGGTCGGCGAGTTCACCGCCTTCTACGCCTACCTGCTGATGCTGATCGGGCCGATGCGGATGCTCGGCTACATGCTCGGCTCGGCCCAGCGCGCGACCGCCTCCGGCGCGCGGATCTTCCAGCTGCTCGACCGCGCGCCGGCGATGGCGATCCCCGACGACGCGCCGCCGCTGCCGGCCGGCGACGGCCGCGTCGAGCTGCGCGGCGTCTCGCTGACCTTCGAGGGCGCGCACCACCCGGCGCTGCGGGAGATCGACCTCGACGTGCCGGCCGGCACGACGGTCGCGATCGTCGGCGCGACCGGCTCCGGCAAGACCGCGCTGGTCAGCCTCCTCCCGCGCCTCTACGACGCGACCGAGGGCGCCGTGCTGATCGACGGCGCCGACGTGCGCGCGGTCGACCCAAGGGCGCTGCGCAACGAGGTCGCGGTCGTCACCGACGACCCCTTCCTCTTCTCCGCGACCGTCCACGACAACATCGCCTACGCCCGTCCCGACGCGACCCGCGAGGAGGTCGAGCTGGCCGCCCGCCGCGCCCGCGCCGACGGCTTCGTCCGCGAGCTGCCGGAGGGCTACGACACGCTGATCGGCGAGCGCGGCCTGACGCTGTCGGGCGGCCAGCGCCAGCGGATCGCGATCGCCCGCGCGCTGCTCGCGAACCCGCGGATCCTCGTGCTCGACGACGCGACCTCGTCGGTCGACGCCTCGACCGAGCAGGAGATCAAGCAGGCGCTGCGCGAGGTGATGGCCGGCCGCACGACCTTCGTGATCGCTCACCGCCTCTCGACGATCGCGCTCGCCGACGAGATCGTCGTGCTCGACCACGGCGAGATCGTCGCCCAGGGCGACCACGAGTCGCTGCTCGACGACAGCGAGCTGTACCGCGAGATCGCGCAGAAGGGCCTGCCCGACCAGGTCTTCCTGACGCGCGCCAAGGAGGAGGTCGCATGAGCGGGCGCGACGGCGGAGAGCCGACGCGCGGCCAGCCGGGCCGCGACGAGCGGACCGACGCTCGCCGCTACCAGGAGGGCGCGAGCGCGCTGGCGAGCGGCGCGATCGGCAGCGAGACGAGCGCCGGCCGCGAGGCCGACCGCCTTGCCGACCTGCGCCGGCGGCTGCGCCAGACCTCCGGCCGCGGCCGCAAGCTGCGCGGGCTGCTGGTGCTGCTGCGCCCCTACCGCGGCCGCGTCGCGCTGATGTTCCTCGGCCTCTTCCTCGCGACCGGCGCCGCGCTCGCGCCGGCGCCGCTGGCGAAGCTGGCGATCGACGAGGGGATCCGCAAGAGAGACGTCGCCGCGCTCGACTGGATCGTCGTCGCCTTCGTGATCTCCGCGCTCGTCTACTGGGGCGCGACCTACCTGCAGACGTACATGACCGGCTGGGTCGGGCAGCGCGCCCTGCAGGACCTGCGCATACAGCTGTTCGAGCACATCCAGTCGCTGTCGCTCGGCTTCTACTCGCGCAACCGCTCCGGCGTCGTGATCTCGCGCCTGACCAACGATGTGCAGGCGCTCGACAGCCTCGTCTCCGACGGCGTCACGACGCTGTTCCAGTCGACGCTGATGCTGCTCGGCGTCGTCGTCACGCTGCTGATCTTCGACGTCGAGCTGGCGCTGTGGACCTTCCTCGCGATCCCGCTGCTGATGCTCGGCGCGCTCGCCTTCCGGATCGCCTCCGCCGACGCCTTCCGCCGCACGCGCGAGCGGATCGCGTCGATCACCGGCTACCTGCAGGAGACGCTGTCGGGGATCCGCGTCGTGCGCTCCTTCGGCCAGGAGGCCCGCCACCTCGACCGCTTCGCCGAGCTGAACGAGGCCAACCGCAGAGCGAACATGACGACCGTCTACCTGAACGCGTCGTACTTCCCGGCGGTCGAGCTGCTGTCGGCGCTGGTGACGGTCGCGATCCTCGTGATGGGCGGCATCCAGGTGATCGAGGGCAACACCTCGACCGGCGTCGTGTTCGGCTTCATCGCCGCGCTCAACAACTTCTTCGACCCGATCCAGCAGCTGTCGCAGCTCTACACGACCTACCAGTCGGGCATGGCCGCGCTCGACAAGATCTTCGAGCTGCTCGACGAGGAGCCGGAGCTGCGCGACAAGCCCGACGCGATCGCGCTGCCGCCGATCCGCGGCGAGCTCGTCTTCGACGGCGTCTCCTTCCGCTACGGCGGCGTCGACGACGACGAGGCGGCGTGGGCGCTGCGGGAGATCGACCTCGTCGTCCCGCCCGGGCAGACGGTCGCGCTCGTCGGCGAGACCGGGGCCGGCAAGTCGACCTTCGCGAAGCTGGTCGCGCGCTTCTACGACCCGACCGAGGGGACGGTCTCGATCGACGGCCACGACCTGCGCGACGTCACCGCCCGCTCGCTGCGCGAGCAGATGGGGATCGTGCCGCAGGAGGGCTTCCTCTTCAGCGGGACGGTCGCCGAGAACATCGCCTTCGGCCGGCCGGAGGCGACGCGCGAGGAGATCGCGGCGGCGGCCGCCGCCGTCGGCGCCGATCGCTTCGTCGAGGAGCTCGACGACGGCTACGACACCGAGGTCGGCGAGCGCGGCTCGCAGCTGTCGGCCGGCCAGCGCCAGCTGATCGCGTTCGCGCGGGCGCTGATCGCCGACCCGCGGGTGCTCGTGCTCGACGAGGCGACCTCGAACGTCGACATCCACACCGAGGCCCACATCGAGCACGGGCTGAGGCGGCTGCTCGCCGGCCGGACGGCCGTCGTGATCGCCCACCGCCTCTCGACGATCCGCCACGCCGGCAAGATCGTCGTGCTCGAGCACGGCCGCATCGTCGAGCAGGGAACGCACGACGAGCTGATCGCCGTGGAGGGCCGCTACTGGGCGCTCTACCGCGACTGGGCCGAGCAGGCCGCAGCCTGACATCACACCGGACTCATCCGCTTCAGCGGCGGGCCTCCCGGCAATCACCCACTCGGAACTCCCGCACATCCGGAGGAGGCGAGTGATGGCCGACGAGAACAAAGGCGTCGTCTACATGGGGCCTGGCACGGTCGAGGTGCAGTCGACCGACTACCCGGGCTTCATGCTCAAGGACGGCCCGGGGGTTCACCCTGACAGCGTCGGGCGCGAGGCGCATCACGGCGTGATCCTGCGCGTCGTCTCGACGAACATCTGCGGCAGCGACCAGCACATGGTCCGCGGCCGCACGACCGCGCCCGAGGGGCTGATCCTTGGGCACGAGATCACCGGGGAGGTGATCGAGAGAGGACGTGACGTCGAGTTCATCAACGAAGGTGATCTCGTCTCCGTCCCGTTCAACATCGCCTGCGGGCGCTGCCGCGCCTGCAAGGAGCGCAACACCGGCGTCTGCCTGACGACCAACCCCTCACGCCCCGGCGCCGCCTACGGCTACGTCGACATGGGCGGCTGGGTCGGCGGTCAGGCCCGCTACGTGATGGTGCCCTACGCCGACTTCAACTGCCTGAGATTCCCCGACAAGGACCAGGCGATGGAGAAGATCCTCGACCTCACGATGCTGTCGGACATCTTCCCCACCGGCTACCACGGCTGCGTGACCGCCGGCGTGACGACCGGCACCACCGTCTACATCGCGGGCGCCGGACCGGTCGGGCTGGCCGCCGCCTTCGCCGCGCAGCTGCTCGGCGCGGCGGCCGTGATCGTCGGCGACCTGATCCCCGAGCGGCTCGAGCAGGCGCGCAGCTTCGGCTGCGAGACGATCGACGTCTCCAGAGGCGACCCGAAGGATCAGATCGAGCAGATCCTCGGCGAGCCGGAGGTCGACTGCGCCGTCGACGCCGTCGGCTTCGAGGCGCGCGGCCACGGCGAGGCCGCCAAGGAGGAGCGGCCGGCGACCGTCCTCAACTCGTTGATGGACGTCACTCGCGCGGCCGGCAGACTCGGCATCCCGGGTCTGTACGTGACCGGCGACCCCGGCGCCCGCGACGACGCCGCCAAGGAGGGGTCGCTGTCGATCCGGATCGGACTCGGCTGGGCGAAGTCGCACGTCTTCACGACCGGCCAGTGCCCGGTGATGAAGTACCACCGTGGGTTGATGCAGGCGATCCTCCAGGACCGCGCCCCGATCGGCAGAGCGGTCAACGCGACCGTCATCCCGCTGGAGGATGCCCCGCAGGGCTACAGAGACTTCGACAGAGGAGCGGCGAAGAAGTTCGTCCTCAATCCTCACGGCCTGATTCCGGCCTGAGGCCGTCGAGCTCTCGCTCGATCGCCTCGACGCGCGCGACCACGGCATCGAGCCGCGGGTCGCGCGCGCCGAGCGTCGTGCGGGCCCCCATCGCGTAGGCGTACTCGTAGGAGGCCAGCAGTCGTCTCAGCTCGGCACGCAGCTCTGCCTGACGGTCCATCCGCATGAGGGTACGCCTTCCGGTGTACCGTTCACACCGTGTCGCGCGCCGAGTTCGCCCTGCTCGACGGCGCCGCCCCGGAGGAGGTGGCGGAGCTGCTGTCGCACGGACGCCGCCGCACCTTCGCCTCCGGCGAGATCGTCTTCCACGCCGGCGACCCCGCCGACTGCATGCACCTCGTCCGCAGTGGGCGCTTCGCCGTTCGCATCGGGACCGAGTTCGGCGATGTCGCGACCCTCAACGTCGTCGGCCCCGGCGACGCCTTCGGCGAGCTGGCGCTGCTGACGCCCGGGGCGCCGCGCAGCGCGACCGTCGCGGCGCTGGAGCGAGGCGAGACGCTGTCGGTCCACGAGATCGACTTCCGCCGACTGCGCAGCGCGCGGCCGCAGACCGATGCGCTGCTGGCACAGCTGCTCGCCGCGCGCGTGCGCCAGCTGTCGGGGCAGCTCGTCGACGCGCTGTACCTGCCGGCCGAGACGCGGGTCCGGCGGCGGCTGCTCGACGTCGCCGCGGCCTTCGGCGACGGCGACGACTCCGGCGACGGCTCCGGCGACGGCGCGACGGTGCCGCTGACGCAGGAGGAGCTGGCGGGCCTCGCGGGCACCTCGCGCGCGACCGTCAACAGAGTGCTGCGCGAGGAGCAGCAGCAGGGCACGCTCGAGCTCCACCGCGGCCGCACGACGATCGTCGACGCCGCCGCGCTCGAGCGGCGGGCGCGCGGGCTGTTCGGCTAGCGCCTCCGCGTCCGGCGCTTCGCTCTCGCCCGCGCTCTGGCCGGCGCTCTCGCCCCCGCTCTGGCCGGCGCGAGGTAGCGTCTGCCGCGCGTCACGAGCGTTCTCCGTCTCAGCGCGAAGGCGGTCACCGCGACCCGGCCCTCCTGGACGACGAACAGCGTGCCCGGGCGCGGATCGCGCGGGCAGCGGTCGATCGTCGTCCAGCGCGTGCCGCGCACGATCGCGGCGCCGTATCTGCCGCTGACCTCGATCCGCCCCTGGGCATGGACCTTCACGCGCCGCCCCTTTCGCTTGCGCTTCGCCCGCTTCTTCGCCGCGCCCGCGAGCGGACGTCTCGCGGCGCCTCTGCGCACGGCCGCGCGGCAGCCGGCGAGCGGGCCGGAGAGCACCAGCGAGCCGGGCCGCTGGCCGCGGTCGAGCCGCCGCGGCTGGCGGACGACGAACCGCCCCTCGGAGGCGACGACGCTCGCGCTGCGCGAACGGGCGCCGCGCGTCGTGGCGAACAGGAGCGAGACCCGCCCGCGCGTCGCGTCGAGCTCGCTCCCGAGCGGGACGTTCGCAACGGCGCCGAGTCGGACGAAGCGGCGTCTGCCTGGCAGGCGGATCCGGATCGTCCCGCCGACCGGCGCCGCGACGGCGCTGCGGCCGAGCACGGCGGGCGCGACGCCGGGGGGGACCGCGATCGGAGGCGGCGGGTCAGGGGCTCTTCTCGGCGGCGGGGTCGTGGTCGGCTCGGGAGCGATCGCGCGGACGCGGTGGTTGAGCGCGTCGGCGATCCACACGCGGCCGGCGCCGTAGGCGAGCGCGCGCGGACGGGAGAGCTGCGCGGTGCCCGGCGGCCCGCCGTCGCCGCTGAAGCCGAGCGCCCCGGTGCCGGCGATCGTGCGGATGACGCCGGCCGGGTCGACCTCGCGGATCCGCTCGTTGCCCGCGTCGGCGATCGCGATCGCGCCGTCGGCGCGGACGGAGACCCCCTCCGGCTCGTTCAGCGCCGCCGCGGTCGCGGGGCCGCCGTCGCCGGCGAAGCCGGCCGTCCCGTGGCCGGCGACGGTCGTGATCGTCCCGGCCGCGTCGACCCGCCGGACGCGGTGGTGGCCGGTGTCGGCGATCAAGAAGCCGCCGCCGGCGAGCGGGACGACGCGGGCGGGCGCGCTGAGGGTGGCGCTCGCCGCCGGTCCGCCATCGCCGAGCGCTCCGCTGAAGGCGTTGCCGGCGACGGTCGTGATCGTCCCGCTCGCGTCGACCCGCCGGATGCGGTCGTTGCCGGTGTCGGCGATCAGGAAGCCGCCGTCGGGGAGCGCGGCGACACCGCCGGGGCTTCTCAGGAAGGCGGCCGCGGCCGGTCCTCCGTCCCCGCCGAAGGTCGCGCTGCCGATCCCCGCGACGGTCGTGATCGTCCCGCTCGCGTCGACGCGGCGGATCCGGTGGTTGAACGTGTCGGCGATCAGGAAGCCGCCGCCGGGGAGCGCCGCGACGCCGCGCGGCTGGTTGAGCCGCACCGACGGATCGGTTGCCGCCACGCCGCTGCCGGCGAAGCCGCTCGCCGCGCCGCAGCAGGGGCCGGCGCCCGCGACCGTCGTGATGACCCCAGTCGCGTCGACCCGCCGGATGCGGTGGTTGGAGGTGTCGGCGATCAGGTACGCCTCGCCGGCGGCGCCGAGCGGCGCGACGTCGGAGGGCGCCGTCAGCAGCGCGCTCGTCGCGACCCCGCCGTCACCGGCGAAGCCGCCGTCTCCGCCGCCGGCGACGGTGTCGATCCGGTCCGCGGCGCGCGCGTCGACCGCCGCGAGGGCGAGCAGGAGGACGGCGAGCGATGCCAGCAGCGTGCGTCTCATGGAACCGGATCGTGGCGCACCGAGCGCCGCCGGCACTGTCGCAGACTTCGCCCCCGCCGTGTCGAATGCGCGACACTGCGCCGATGCTCAGCCGACCGGTGCGCGCGCTGCTCGTCGGGCTCCTCGCGGCCGCGTTCGCGGGGGCCCTCGCGCGCACCTCGCCGCTCGAGCGCGCCGAGCTGGCCACCGTCGACGCCCGCTTCGACGTGCGCGGAGCGCGGGGCGCGCATCCGGAGGTCGCGGTCGTCGGGATCGGCGAGTCGACCTTCCAGGCGCTGCGGACGCGCTGGCCGTTCCCGCGCCGCCTCCACGCCGAGGCGATCGACGCGCTGCTGGCGGCCGGCGCCAGAGCGGTCGCCTACGACGTCCAGTTCTCGGAGCCCTCGACCCCGGCCGACGACCGCGCGCTCGTCGCCGCGGCGCGGGACCCGCGCGTCGTCATGAGCACGTCGGAGCTGGCCCCGGACGGCGGGCCGTACCTCCTGCCCGGGCTGACCCGCGCCCCCGCGCGCGCCGGCTACGCGCTCTTCCCGATCGACCGGGACGGGACGATGCGCGAGCTGGAGGCGACCGTCGAGGGCGTCCCCCACCTCGCCGTGCTCGCCGCCGGCGGCGACCCCGGCGCGCCGACGCGCCCGATCGACTTCGCCGGGCCGTCGGGGACGGCGGAGACGCTGCGCTTCGAGGACGTGCTCGACGGCTCGCTCGACCCCGCGGCCGTGCGCGGGAAGGTCGTCGTCGTCGGCGCGACCGCGCCGAGCCTCCAGGACGTCCACGCCGTGCCGGTCGGCGGCGTCATGCCGGGCGCCGAGATCCACGCGAACGCCGTCCAGACGGTGCTCGACGACTACCCGCTGCGGGAGGCCCCGTCGCTGCTCGCGGCCGTGCTCGTGCTCGCCGCCGGACTGCTCGCCCCGCTCGCAACCGTCCCGGCCGGCGCGCCGGCCGTGGTGCTCGGACGCGCGCTGCTCGCGGGCGCGCTCGGCGCCGCGGCGCTGCTCGCCGGCGCGCAGCTCGCCTTCGCCGCCGGCACGATCGTCCCGGTCGCGACGCCGCTGCTGGCGCTGCTGCTCGGGACGGCCGGCGCGGTCGCGCTGACCTACCTCGTCGAGGTGCGCGCGCGGCGGCGGCTGCGCGCGGTCTTCGAGCGGTTCGTCGCCCCGGCCGTCGCGACCGAGCTGCTCGACCGCGACCACCGCGAGCGGGAACGCGACGGCGCCGCCTCGCTGCCGAGCCGCCGCACCGAGGCGACCGTCCTCTTCTGCGACCTGCGCGGCTTCACGACGCTCGCCGAGCGGCTCGACGCCGAGCAGGTGATCGCCGTCCTCAACCGCTATCTGGAGGCGGTCTCCGGCTCCGTCCTCGACCGCGGCGGCACGGTCGTCTCCTACCAGGGCGACGGGATGATGGCCGTCTTCGGCGCCCCGCTGCCGCAGCCCGACCACGCCGCCCGCGCGCTCGCGGCCGGCCGTGCGATCCTCGACGAGGCGCTGCCCGCCTTCAACGCCTGGCTGCTGGAGGAGCGGCTCGCGGAGGCGCCGCTGGAGGCGTGCGTCGGCCTCAACAGCGGAACCGTGATGGCCGGCGTGCTCGGCTCCAGACGCCGCGTCGAGTACGCCGCGGTCGGCGACGCGACCAACGTCGCCGCGCGGCTGCAGGCGCTCGGCCGCGACCGGCCCGGCCGCCTGTTCGTCTCCGCAGCGACCGTCGCCGCGCTCGGCGCCGGCGACCACCACGGCCCAGGCGGCACAGGTCGCGCCGACGACGGAACGGGACGCGCCGCGGCAGCGGGCCTGAGGCCGCTCGGCGCGGTGACGCTGAAGGGCCGCGGCGAGCCGGTCGAGGTCTGGTCGGCGCCATGAGGCGCTGACCCGCCTCCAGCCTCTCTGTCGACCTGCGCCCGCCGCACCCTTTGCGCCGCCCCTGCCGCCCGTGCTGCCCGCGCTGCGCACGCTGCGCGCGCTGCCCGCGCTGCCCGCGCCGCCCGCGCCGCCCGCGCCGCCCGCGCACGGTCCTCCGCGGGAGCGCGCCTCTCCGGTGCCAGTGTCATGACATGACGGGGGCGAGGACGTCATGTCATGACACTCCGAAAGACATGTCACGCAACGAGGTGATCCAGTTCCGCGTCTCCGAGTCAGAGAAGGCGTCGATCGCACAGGAGGCGGCGCGCCGCGGCCGCAGCGTCGCCTCCTATCTGCGGACGGTCGCGCTCGCCTCCGCACCAGAGGCGCCGGCCGTGGCGCTCAGACGGCTGCCGGCCGAGGAGCGGGTCGCACGGCTGTTCACCGAATACCTCCAGGCCGGCAGAAGACCTGCCGACGCCGCGTTCTCCGCCAAGCTCCAGCTGTTCCTGCGCTGGCCGAATGACGCGCTGCAGCTGTTCGATCCCTGGTCGCCGTCGCCGTCGAGCAAGGCCGACGACGGCGAAAGCCCCGCCTGAGAGGGTGTCGCACAAACCCCGGCCTGTGGCCGGGGTTTGTGCTGTCCGGGGGCTTTAAGACGATGCCGTGGTCGGCGTCGTCGGGGAGGTGCT
>NZ_JACHNU010000010.1 GCF_014199525.1 Conexibacter arvalis
CAGCACCTCCCCGACGACGCCGACCACGGCATCGTCTTAAAGCCCCCGGACAGCACAAACCCCGGCCACAGGCCGGGGTTTGTGCGACACCCTCGGATGCGGGACTTCCTCTGCGCTCGGGGTCGACGCTGCCGTCGCTGCGACCCTTGTGACTGCACACGGTCTAGGATCTTCCGCCGTCACGGCGCCCGTGTCCAAGGGCGTCAGGCTCAACGGACAAGGGGACGGGCTGGTGCCGGTCAAGCACAAGTTGGGTTTCGGGCACGGGCGGATCATCGAACACGAGGACGGCACCGCCGCCTACATCGTCACCGGCCAGATGACCCAGGCGTGGCGGGTGCCGATCGCGGAGGTCACGGGCTTCTCCACGATCAAGGGCAAGAAGATGCTCGAGCGGGACTTCGTCGTCTTGGGTACCGGTGGTGTGATTGCACAATGCTCCGTCGGTCACGGCACCGCTGAGGTGATCGAGGAGTGGTTTCGCAACCATCCGTTGTTCCGCGCCAACCAGGCCGCATCGATCCAGGAGATCGCCGCGCTCAAGGAGCAGGAAGCGGCTGGAGCCGGGGCGGAGCAGGGCAGTCAGCAGCTGATCGCCGACGAACTGCGAAAGCTTGCGGATCTCCATCGCGACGGCGCGCTCACCGACGGGGAGTTCCAGACGTTGAAGACGGCGTTGATCGGGAGAGCCACCGGCGCATGACTACGGCATCGCAGGTCGTGCACTGCACCGCGCCGCATCCGGGGCCCTTCGGGGCACCGGAGCGCTTGTCGCTCGTCGCGCAGCGAAGCGGCGACCAGGCAACGACCCTGAAGATCGAGATCATCCGCCGGCTCGGTGTGACCGACAAGCGGATGGATGTGCTGGTGGTCGAGGCCGACCGCAGGCAGGAGATTACGGTCGCCTCGCGCGTCACCGCGATCGTGCTCGCACTCGAGACGCTCCACAAACGAGGGATGCAACTGCGGCACCGCAAGGCGGGGACGTTCGTGTCACGGTGGGACGTCGATCTGTGCGATTCGGCTGGGGGGAGGATCGCCAGCTGGCGGGTTCGTCCGCAGAACCACGACATGCTGCTGGACCTGCAGATCGAGCTCACGCGCCATGCCGCGCCTGTCTCGGCTGAAGACGGAGCGTCGGACGGGCTGACATCGCTCGTCGCGCACATGCGCGAGCACGTCGTTGAGCGCCAACGCGACGCGCAGATCGAACAGCTCGCGGCCGCGAACGTCGACATGGACCTGGACGAGTACCTCGCGCTACTCAACCGCCACGGCCTCTTGAATGCAGCCGGCAGATGACTGCGTGATCGCCGACACGAGCAACATGTCCAGCGCCTTGCGACGGGCTAGGCCCGGACCACATCAGGCGTCTGAGCACCGGAGAACCTTCGAGAGGGTCGGGGGCGTCGCGACGGGGTCTGGCAAGGTCACCCCTTCCGCCGCAGCCGGTGTGTGTAGCCCGCGCTGCGGGTGACGAGCGAGTCGCGGCTGCGCTGTCGTTTGAGCACGAGCATCCGCAGACAGTTGCGATCAGTGACCGTCGCCGCGGGGCGACACGTGTGCTGGGATCCCGCTGGCTGCACCCGCGGCCGCCGTACGTGGGGTTCGCGTACCGGCTCGTCGCGACCTCCGACGGCTGCACCGTCCGCGGCACGTGGGTCTACGCCGACAACAAAGCCCCGCCGCCGTAGTGGAACCTCACCCACGGCCGCGCTCACAGTCGGGTGGGAACGCCTCGCCCCGCTCCGCGTCGTGCCCAACGATCCCGCTCATCACAGGGAGATCGTCGCCGACGATAGTCGCGACAGGTTCGACCTGCGACCCCCTGGGGGTCTGGAGGGCGGCGATGTCGTGGTCGGTCAGTACTGGTAGCGGTGTCTTCTGCCCGGCGCGGCAGCAGAGTCGTTCGGGCATGGTGCCGTCTCACATTCCTCCGTCAGTGGGCGGCTCGATCGCCTCCGTCGCATACTGCGTCGTCTTCGTCGCCGGGATCGCGCTCTACCGGAGGGGCGGTGTTGGCGCACGTGAACGCGAGCGTTCCTAGACTCGCGGTCATGACCAAGATCCTGATTTCCAGCGCAGCGTTTGTCGCACTTCTCGTGGCCGGCTGCGGTTCGTCCTCCGAATCGGAGCAGCCGGTCGCGCAGACGGTGGTTACGGTCGTGAAGGAAACCGTCGTGGAGAAGCCGGCCGCACCCACTGCGGAGCCCAAGCCCGCCGTGTCGAAGCCGGAGGCTGAGCCGATCGCGAAGCCTAAGCCGAAGCCGGCCGCGAACCTGATCAAGGTCCCCAACGTCGTTGGGGAGAACCATCAATACGCCCAGGACACGATGCAGGCGGCCGGCCTCTACATGCTCGACGAGCGCGACGCCACGGGCCAGGGCCGAATGCTCGTCTGGGATCGGAACTGGGTCGTGGTCGAGCAGGACCCGCCGGCTGGCACGATGGTCGACGAGGACGCGACCATCACGCTCAGCTCGAAGAAGGAAGGCGAGTAGCGATGCGTTTGGCCGGAGCGCTCGTCGTCGTTCCGTGCTCCCCCTCTGCGCGAGTGCTCCGGCCACACCGGCGGCGCCCATTCACGAGTGCGGGGCCATGCCTAACGACTTCGCGGGCAACATCACGACGCGCGTCGTCGGCTGCCCGGAGGCCCGTCGTGTCGTGAAGGCGTGGAACGCGACGGTAGCTCAGCAGGGCGGTAGCGGCAGCGTGTGCGGGCTGTACTGCCGCTATCGGGATATCGCCTACGAGGCTGGCGATATCCGCTGCACGGGATCACGAGGACGGGTCGTCCGCTGGCAAACAGGGTCCTGAGTATTGCCGGTGGACCGGAGGATGGAGCGTTGCTACGGTCGCCAGTAGCGGGCGACGACGTTGCCTTGTCAGCCGAACCGGATATACTGGAAAGCGGTTATCAGTCGGTCCGGGGTGACTCCCCGCCCACAACCCGCCCTACGAGGCGGGTTGTGTCGTTCTGAGGGCGTCAGCTCGGAGCGCGATCGGCTCGCCCGCGATCGTCGCCACCGGGTTCGACTTGCGACCCGTTGGCAGCACTGACCCTCCCGGTGGTGCAACCCGCACCGCCGGGAGGCAGCAGCTCGGTCGAATCTGATCTCGCCCTGCGGATCTCCCTTCCCCACGCCGCTCGCACGAGCGGCTTCCTCGTTGGAGCGTCGCCGTCGCGAATCTTCTTTCGCGACTTCCCTGGCGCGGAGTTCCTGAGCCTGTGTTCAGACCTTGCGGAACGAAACGTTTCGTACTTTCATGTGGGGCATGTCAGATCCCACCCCGGCGCGCCGCCTGTTCGGCCGGCGCGCCGCCTCACTCGGCTGCGTCGCGGCGCTGGCCCTCGCCCTGACGGGCATCCTCTCACCGGGGCAGGCGCGCGCCGCCGGCCCGGCCTACTGGGCGGCGGAGAAGCTCGCCGGCGGCGTCATGAGCGGCGCCGGCGGCGCCGCGTTCGGCTCGGCGCTGTCGGCGATCGGCCTGGGCGACGGGTCGGCGGCGCAGTTCGCCGCGATCCGCAGGGACCTCGCCGAGATCAAGCAGCAGCTGACCGCCGTCAGCGAGCAGGTGCGCGGCCTCAGCACCCAGCTCTCGCAGAGCGGCTGCAACATCGGCAGCGGCCAGCTCGGCGACGCGCGCACGCTCGCCACCGACGGCTGGGAGCGGTACGAGGCGCTCGTCAGCAAGGTCGACGCGGACGCGCGCGCGAGAGGCCTGCCGACGGTCAGCGACTACCTCACCAGACGTGACTTCCGCGCCGCGCGCAAGCGCGTGCACACGGCGCTCGCGTCGCCCGGCGCCGGCGCCGAGACCCTGGTGCAGATCTGCGGCACCGCGATCGAGAAGGCCCAGTATCCGTTCATCAACGCCGAGACGTCGAAGCGGATCCGCGCCTTCCTCGACGACTGGCAGCTGGTCCAGGTGCGCCTCAGCGCGCTCGAGGTCGAGCGGCTCGTGCTGCTGGGCGACCGCGAGGGCGCCAGGGACGAGGCGGAGTCGCTGCTGCGCGATCTCAGAGCCGAGGACCGGCTGCTGCCGGCGGCCGTCCCGGGCGACGTCTTCCTCGACGTGCGCACCAACCTCGTCTGGTCGCGCAAGGCCGTCGCGACGACCTACCGGGCCGTGGGCGACCCGCTCAGAAACCTCCCCTGGTCCGAGCAGCTGGTCGAGCTCGTCAGATCGCCCTGCTGCACGGTCGGCGACGGGGCCGGCGGCAAGGTCACGCGCGAGCAGTGGCTGAGCAGACTCGCCGGGGTCGACTTCAAGGACTACTTCAGTCGCAGACCGCCGATGGCGGGGCTGTGGGCGATGTGGCCGTCCAACACGTATGGGTTCGTGCTCCGGCTCGACACCAGAAGCCCGTGGCCGGCGTCGGGGACCGTCAAGCCCGGAGAGCACTGGTGGGACCTGCGCCAGATCGAGACGCACGTGCTGCTGAGAGCGCGGCCGATCGAGCCGAGAGAGCGCTGGCGCATCGCCGAGGCCGTCTGCGTCGCCGACGGGGCCGCCGCGACGAGCGTCGCCGTCAACGCCGCGAGGGTGCGCCGGAACGGCCGCGTCTGGCGCGGCACCGCCGCCGGCGACGTGATCTCGACCGGTCCGCGCGCGATCGTGCGCAGCGGCAAGGGGCCCGACGTGATCACCGTCGGCTCCGGCAGCCGCGTCTACGCCGGCGGTTGCAACGACGTGATCCGCGTCAAGGGCAGGGGCAGCGTCGTGCACGGCGGCGCCGACGACGACACCGTCCGCGTGCTCGGCGGCCGCGCCGTCGTCCACGGCGGCACCGGCGACGACGACCTGCGCGGCGGCCGCGGCGACGATCGCATCAGCGGCGGCGCCGGCAACGACGGGATCTACGGCGGGGCCGGCGACGACGTGCTCCGCGGCGGCGCCGGCGACGACACGCTGATCGGCGGCCGCGGACGGGACGCGATCCTTGGCGGCCCCGGCGACGATCGCATCGATGCCCGCGACGGCGCACGTGACCGCGTCGACTGCGGCCCCGGCGACGACGTCGCGATGGTCGACGCCAAGGACGTCGTCCGCAACTGCGAGCGGGTCGTCCGCGGCTGACCAGCTCGGTGCCGGCCGCGCCCGCGAGTACGATCGCGGGCGTGGCCGGACCCCGAGATCGACCAGCACGAGCGCCGCGCGGGGACGTCCGCGAACGGGTGCTGAAGGCGACGATCGCCCTGCTGAACGAGACCTCCTACGGCGCGCTGACGATCGACGGGGTCGCCGAGCGCGCCCGCGCGAGCAAGGCGACGATCTACCGCTGGTGGTCGTCCAAGGGCGCGCTGGTGGCCGACGCGCTGTCGGCCGAGATCGAGCAGCCGCTGGTGACGCCGACCGGCGACGTGCGCGCCGACCTGGCGACGATCGTGCGCAGCGCCGCGGAGGGCTTCGGGCGGACGCCGATCGGTCAGTCGATCGGAGCGCTGACCTTCGACCTTGGGTCGGATCCCGAGGCGGCGGCGCTCTTCCGCGAGCGGTTCGTCGAGCCGCGCCGCGCCTCCGTCCGCGCGGTCATCACCGGCGCCGTGGAGCGCGGCGACCTGCCTGCGGGCACGAAGCCGGACCTGCTGATGGACGCGTTCGTCGGCGCGATCCTCTACCGCGTCGTCGTCACCGGCGGTCCGACCGACGAGCGGTTCGTGCAGGACATGGTCGACCTGCTCCTGCGCGAGCCGCCGCGCCGCTGATCGGGGTGGTCGCGCGAACGCGCGGCGACCGCTGGAGCCGGGCCGCTACCCGTCGCGGCCGAGCAGCGCGACGAGGCCGTCGACCAGTGCGGCCTGGACCCGTTCGGGCTCGAGCCCGTACAGATGGGTGTGGGCGGTGAGGCCCTGGACGTAGGCGTAGACCTCGGTCGCCAGCAGGTCGGCGTCCCGGGCGGTCGTGACGAGATCGGCGGCCTGCAGGGCGGCGACGCCCCTGGCGATCTGGCCGTGCCAGTTGGCGTAGACGGCGCCGAGCCTCGCGCGGACCTCGGCGTCGTCGCGGTGCTGCTGGAGGAAGTCGATCATCACGAGCACCCAGGAGGCGACGCCGCCGTTGCTCTCCTCGAAGCCGGCGAAGACGCGGGTGAGCGCCTCCTCCAGCGTCGTCTCCGGCTCCAGCGCCTCCGCCATGCCGGCGACCCAGTCGCCGCGCCGCTCGTCGAGATGGGCGATCACCGCCCAGAAGCACTCGAGCTTGTTGGCGAAATGGAAGTAGAACGCGCCCTTCGTGTAGCCGGTGCCCTCGACGATGTCCTCGACCCGGATCCGCGCATAGCCCTGCTCCACGAACCGCCGCATCGCGGCGTTCACGAGCGCCTCGCGACTGGCCTCGCGCTTCACCTGCCACTTCGTCTTCGTCGACCCCTCGCTCAAACCGCGGACAGCCTAGCGACCGTGGAGCTCGCGCCCGTCCGCGCTCAGGTGCGGACGAGCGGGAGGGCGTTCTCGAAGGCGTGCTTGTCCTGCGCGCCCGGCGTGCCGGGCAGCGGGTACTCGCCGCTGAAGCAGGCGTCGCAGTGGTGCTCGCGCTGGCCGCCGACGGCTTCGTAGACGCCGTCGAGCGAGAGGTAGTGGAGCGAGTCGGCGCCCAGCTCGGCGGCGATCTCCTCCTCGGTCTCGCGGCCGTGCGCGACCATCTCCTCGCGGGTCGACATGTCGATGCCGTAGTAGCAGGGGTTGCGGATCGCCGGCGCGGTGATGCGGAGGTGGACCTCCTTCGCCCCGGCGTCGCGCAGCATCTGCACGATCTGGCGGGTGGTGTTGCCGCGCACGATCGAGTCGTCGACGACGACCAGCCGCTTGCCTTCGACGATCTCCGGCATCGGGTTGAACTTCAGTCTGAGGCCGTGCTTGCGCAGCTCCTGCCCCGGCTGGATGAAGGTCCGCGCGACGTAGCGGTTCTTCACGAAGCCGTCGTCCTGCGGGATCCCGCTGGCGCGGGAGAAGCCGCGCGCGGCAGGCGTGCCGGAGTCGGGCACCGCGATCACGAGATCGGCCTCGACCGGCGCCTCGCGCGCGAGGATCTCGCCCATGCGCCCGCGCGCGCCCTGCAGCACCGTGCCGTTCATGCGCGAGTCGGGGCGGGCGAAGTAGATGTACTCGAAGACGCAGAACGCTCTGCGCTCGCCCTCGGCCGCGATCCGCGTCGAGATGCCGCCGCCGTCGATCGTGACGACCTCGCCGGGCTGCACGTCGCGCAGCACTCTCGCGCCGATGATGTCGAGCGCGCAGGTCTCGCTGGCGACGCAGTAGCGGTCACCGATCATCCCGATCGCGAGCGGCCGCAGGCCGTGCGGGTCGCGGAAGGCGACGACCTTCTCTCTCGTCATCACGACGGTCGAGAAGGCGCCTCTCAGCCGCGGCAGCACGTCGGCGACGGCGTCCTCGAGCTTCTCCGCCGGGTGGGTCGACAGCAGCGCCGCGATGATCTCCGAGTCGGAGGTCGAGCGGAAGGCGACGCCCCTCTCGCGCAGCTCGCTGTGCAGCTCGACGGCGTTGATCAGGTTGCCGTTGTGGGCGAGTGCCAGCTCACGCGTGTCCGAGCGGTAGACCGGCTGGGCGTTCTCCCACGCCGAGGAGCCGGTCGTCGAGTAGCGCACGTGGCCGAGCGCGAGGTCGCCGGGCAGCGAGCGGAGCTTCTGCTCGTCGAAGACCTGCGACACGAGGCCGAGGTCGCGCAGCGTCATGATGTTGCCGCCGAGATCGGTGGTGGCGATCCCGGCGGACTCCTGACCGCGGTGCTGGAGCGCGTACAGCGCGAAGTAGGCGAGTCGGGCGACGTCGTGGCCGGGCGCGAAGATCCCGAACACACCGCATTCGTCGCGCGGACCGTCGCGATCGGTGAGTTGATCAGTCATGGGAGGGCGGGCCGTCCTCCGGCATAGGGGGTGCGACTCGCCCCATGGCAGCCGCTTCGCTCAGGGTAGCAACGCGGGCGGGCGCGTCCCTGCGCCAGCGCCCGCACGTTGCGAGATTCCATCGGACGCGCTCAGTCGTCGAGGCGGGTGGCGTCGTCGAGCGCGTCGGCGAGCCCGCGGGCGCGCGGTTCGCGCAGCGCGTCGAGCGTCCAGCTCAGCTCGCCGCCGCCGTGTGCGATCGACAGGCTCGCGCCGCCGACCTCGCCGACGACGGTCACCTTCACGCCGGCCGGCGCGCTCAGCGCCTCCAGCGCCTCGCGCGGGCCGGACAGCACGAACGTGCCGGGGCCCTCGCCGAACAGCTGCTCGTCGAGCGGCAGCGACTGGCAGGTCGCGCCGCCGACCTGGCGCAGGTCGACCGTCGCGCCGCGGCCGCCGGCGACCGCCGCCTCCGCCAGCGCGACCGCGATGCCGCCCTCGGCGACGTCGTGGGCGCTGCGGACCTCGCCGCGGCGGACGGCGTCGCGCACCAGCTCGATCGCGGCGCGCAGCGCGACCGGGTCGCGCTCCGGCAGCCCGTCGGGCAGCGGCTCGCCGCGCAGCTTCGACAGCTCCGAGGCGGCCAGCGACGGCGAGGCGGCGCGGACGACCGCGATCGCGTCGCCGTCGTGGGCGAAGCCGAGCCGGCCGGCGCGGGCGGCCTCGGGCAGTCTGCCGACGAGGCCGACGACCGGGGTCGGGTAGATCGGGCCGCCGCCGCTCTCGTTGTAGAGCGAGACGTTGCCGCCGACGACCGGCGTGTCGAGCGCGCGGCATGCGTCGGCCATGCCGCGGACCGACTCCGACAGCTGCCACGCGACGTGCGGCTTCTCCGGGTTGCCGAAGTTGAGGCAGTTGGTGAGGCCGAGCGGCTCGGCGCCGACGCAGGCGAGGTTGGCCGCGCACTCGAAGACGTTCTCGACGGTGCCGCGGTACGGGTCGGCGGCGACGCGCCGGCCGGAGCCGTCGATCGCGACCGCGATCGCGGAGCCGTCGGGGAGCGTCAGCACCGCGGCGTCGGCCTCGTCGGGCCGGCGGACCGTGCGCGACTGGACGAGGCAGTCGTACTGCTCGAAGACGGGCAGGCGCGAGGCGATGTTGGGCGCGCCGAGCAGCTCCGGCAGGATCGCCTGCGGGTCGTCGTCGGCCGCCTGCAGCGCGCGCGGCGCCGGCGGGTAGATCGCCTCGTCGGGCTTGGCCGGCTCGAGGTCGTAGAGCGGGCAGTCGTCGACCAGCGCGATCACCGGCATGTCGCCGACGACCTCGCCGTGCTGCAGCACGCGCAGGTGGCCGGAGTCGGTCACCTCGCCGATCGCGGTCGCCGTCGTCTCCCACTTCTCGCAGACGGCGAGGACCGCGTCGACCTTGTCGGGCTCGACGACGCAGAGCATCCGCTCCTGCGACTCGGAGACCATGATCTCGAACGGCTCCATCCCCGGCTCGCGCAGCGGCACGCGGTCGACGTGGATGTCGAGGCCGAGGCCGCCCTTGGAGGCCATCTCCGAGGAGGAGGAGGTGAGGCCGGCGGCGCCGAGGTCCTGCAGCGAGACGAGCAGCTCCTCGTCGAGCAGCTCCAGCGAGCACTCGAGCAGCTTCTTCTCCGCGAAGGGGTCGCCGATCTGGACGGTCGGGCGCTTGTCGGCGTCGTCCTCGTCGAGCTCGGCCGAGGCGAGCACCGATGCGCCGCCGATGCCGTCGCGGCCGGTCAGCGCGCCGAACAGCACCAGCACGTTGCCCGGGCCGGTCGCGGCCGAGCGGGTGAGGCGGTCGTGCGGGGCGATGCCGAGCGCCATCGCGTTGACGAGGCAGTTCTGCTCGTAGGCGGGCTCGAAGTAGATCTCGCCGCCGACGGTCGGGACGCCGATCGAGTTGCCGTAGTGGCCGATGCCGGCGACCGCGTGCTCGAGCAGGTAGCGCGAGCGCGTGCCGGTCGGCTCGCCGAAGCGCAGCGAGTCGAGCACCGCGATCGGGCGGGCGCCGACGGCGAAGATGTCGCGCAGGATGCCGCCGACGCCGGTCGCGGCGCCCTGGAAGGGCTCGACGGCGCTCGGGTGGTTGTGCGACTCGACCTTGAAGGCGATCGCGAGGCCGTCGCCGACGTCGACGGCGCCGGCGTTCTCGCCCGGGCCCATCAGCAGGTACGGCCCCTCGGTCGGCAGCTGGCCGAGCAGCTTCTTGGAGTGCTTGTAGGCGCAGTGCTCCGACCACATCAGCGAGAACATCGACAGCTCGACGGCGTTCGGCTCGCGTCCGAGCTTGTCGATGATGAGGTCGTACTCGCTATCGGTCAGGCCGAGCGCGCGATGGGCGTGCTCCGCATTGCGAGTTCCACGGCTGCGCCCGTCGTCCGCGATCTCACGGGAACTCGCAGAGACGTCAGACATGGGTCACCAGTGAGTCGCGGATGGATGCGAACAGCTGCAGCCCGTCGACCGAGCCGGTCAGCGGGTCGACGGCGTGCTCGGGGTGGGGCATCAGGCCCATGACGTTGCCGGCCTCGTTCATGACGCCGGCGACGTCGGCGAGCGAGCCGTTGAAGTTCTGGCCGGGGGCGTAGCGCAGCAGCACCTGGCCGTTGGCCTCGACCTGCTCGTGCAGCTCCTTCGGCGCGTACCAGCAGCCGGTCGTGTGCTTGGCCGGGATCGACAGCGTCTCGCCGGGGGTGCAGGCGTTGGTGAAGATCGTGTCGGTCCGCTCGACGGTCAGGTCGACCTGGCGGCAGACGAAGCGCAGCGTTCTGTTCGGCAGCAGGGCGCCGGGCAGCAGGCCGGCCTCGCAGAGGATCTGGAAGCCGTTGCAGATGCCGAGCACCGGGCCGCCGGAGTTGGCGAAGTCGATCACCGACTCCATCAGCGGCGAGAAGCGGGCGATCGCGCCGACGCGCAGGTAGTCGCCGTAGGAGAAGCCGCCCGGGACGACGATCGCGTCGACGCCCTTCAGGTCGCGGTCGCCGTGCCAGAGGATCTCGGCGTTGGCGACCCGCTCGCAGGCGAGCTGCGCGTCGACCTCGTCGCAGGTGCCGGGGAAGCGGAGGACGCCGAACTTCACGCCGCGGCCTGGTCGACGGACACGATCTCGTAGTCCTCGATCAGCGGATTGGCGAGCAGCTTGTCGCACATCGCCGGCAGCTGAGCGGGATCCTCGACCTCCAGCTCGACCAGCCGGCCGACGTGGACCTGCGAGACGCCGTCGAAGCCGAGCGCGGGCAGCGCGCGCTCGACGGCCTGCCCCTGCGGGTCGAGGATCCCGGCCTTCGGCCGGATCAGCACGCGCATCTTCATGGTTCGGTCCGCTCCAGCCAGGCGTCGAAGGGCTCGCCCGCGATCAGCTCGTAGGCCTCGATGTATCTCGCGCGCGTCTTCTCGACGACGTCGTCGGGGATCGCCGGGGCCGGCGGGGACTTGTCCCAGCCGCTGCCGGCGGCCCAGTCGCGCACGATCTGCTTGTCGAAGCTCGGCTGGCCGCGGCCGACCGCGTACCCCTCGACCGGCCAGAAGCGGGAGGAGTCGGGCGTCAGCACCTCGTCGCCGAGCGTCAGCTCGCCGTTCGCGTCTCTGCCGAGCTCGAACTTCGTGTCGGCGAGGATCACGCCCTTGGAGCGGGCGTGCTCGGCCGCCTTCGCGTAGACCTCGATCGAGACGTCGCGGACCCGCTCGGCGAGCGCGCGGTCGCCGATCAGCTCGACCGTCTGCTCGAAGTCGATCGCCTCGTCATGGCCGACCTCGGCCTTCGTGCTCGGCGTGTAGAGCGGCTCGGGCAGCTGCTCGGACTCCTGCAGGCCGGCGGGCAGCTCAAGCCCGGATACCTTGCCGGTGGCGAGGTAGTCCTTCCAGCCGGAGCCGGTGATGTAGCCGCGCACGACGCACTCGACCGGCAGCATCGACAGCTTCTTCACCACCAGCGCGCGGCCGCGCACCTCGGCGGGGACGCCGTCGGTGGCGGAGATGAAGTGGTTGGGGACGATGGAGCCAAGGCGCTCGAACCAGAACACGGAGAGGGCGGTCAGCACCTTGCCCTTGTCCGGGATCGTGTTCGGATGGACGACGTCGTACGTCGAGATGCGGTCCGAGGCGACGAGCAGCAGCGTGTCGCCGAGATCGTAGATCTCACGGACCTTGCCTCTGGCGATGAGGGGCAGCTCGGAGAGGGAGGTCACGTGGTGCGATGCTACCAGCGGCGGGGGATGACAGCCCGCGCCGCGCACGTCTCCAGCACATCGCGGCTTCAACGCGCCGACCTCCGTGCCACGTTCGGTTCAGCGCTTCTTGCGCACACGGCTGACATGTCCGGTCTCCGGATCGAGGTTCAGCTTCATCCACACGCCGCGACGCGAGGCCCGCCCCGACGCGTCACCGATCGCCTCCCATGCGTTGAGCAGCCCGCGTAGCAGCGAAACGGCGCCCGGCGGCCGACGCAACTGGACGACGAACGGTCTGTGCGCCTCCAGCGCGACCCGCATGCCGTCGTCTCTCCGCGACCGATCGGCCGTCACGAGGATCCGTCCGCGCTCCCGGCACCACCGCGCGATCTCGTCATCGTCCGCGGTGCTGGGTGGGCAGCCGGTATCGCCAGTGGCGTGACAGTCGAGTGCGACCTCACGAAGCGCCGACGCGACCGTTCTCGACAGGTTGTGATCGAGGAAGAGCTGCATGGTCGAGGTCAGTCCGCCGCCCGCGCCAAGCGACGCTCGAAAGAGAGCGCGGCGTGCACCGCGGCCAGCGAGACATCGCTGAAGTCGGCCTGCAGCTCCTCGGCCGTCTCGCCGTCCTCGAAACGGGACTGGATCACCCACGTCTGGATGCGCGTTCTCGCGATGCAAGGCTCGCCGAGCTGGATCGCCGGGTTGACGAGCACGTGCGGCATCGGCGCCCAGGTCCGTGCGGGGCGGTCGGCGAGGGTCTCGCCGGCCGAAGCCCGCGCGACGCCAGTTCGCCGATCGCGAAGAGGCTGACCAAGGTGTAGTCGCCGCTGCGCGGCCGGTGCCCGACGGGTCTCACGACCGTGCGCATCCATCGCGCGACCTGTCGTCCGCGACCCGCGCCGTACTGGAGCGCCACGTACCGCTCCAGGTCACCGAGCCAGTAGACCCCTCTTCCGAACGTGATCTCGCGCACCGCGATCGCCATGCGCCGGATCGTATGGAGGCGCATCCGAGATCTCGCCCCCGCGTATGTGGGATCTCCTAAAGATTCTGCGCAGAAGACGCGCAGGCCCCGGAACCGGGTGGCCGAACGATCGATGAGGTGCGCGGGATGGGTCTCCTCGACCCGATTCCGCGCACGTCATGCGGCAGGCGCGGTCACGCGATCTCGTCGAGCCGCGCGATCAGCTCGTCGGCGTGGCGCGAGTAGTGGCCATAGTCGAAGATCGCGTCGAGGTCGAGGCCGGCCGCCTTGGGCTCCTGCGCGATCAGCTGCTTGAGCGGGGTGCGCGTGTCCCACGCCTGCTGGGCGGTGCGCTGGACGATGCGGTAGGCGTCGTCGCGGATCAAGCCGGCCTGCTCGATCAGCGCCAGCAGCAGCCGCTGCGAGAAGAGCGCGCCGGAGGTGATCTCCAGGTTCTCCAGCATCCGCTCCTCGTGGACGACGAGGCCGTCGACCACGGCGGTCGTGCGCGCCTGGAGGTAGTCGATCAGGATCGTCGAGTCGGGCAGGATCACGCGCTCGGGCGCGGAGTGCGAGATGTCGCGCTCGTGCCAGAGGGCGACGTTCTCGACGGCCGCCTGGGCGTTTCCGCGCAGCAGCCGCGCGAGGCCGGTGATCTGCTCGGTCTTGATCGGGTTTCTCTTGTGCGGCATCGCAGAGGAGCCCTTCTGCCCCTTGCGGAACGGCTCCTCGGCCTCGCGCACCTCGGTCCGCTGCAGGTGGCGGATCTCGGTCGCGATCCGCTCCAGGCCGGCGCCGGCGAGCGCGATCGCCTGCAGCAGCTCGGCGTGGCGGTCGCGCGCGACGACCTGGGTCGAGATCGGCTCGCGGCCGAGGCCGAGGCGGGCGAGCACCCGCTCCTCGAAGTCGGGCGAGGTCGCCGCGTAGGTGCCGACGGCGCCAGAGATCGCGCCGACGGAGGCCTGCGCGAAGGCGCGCTCGAGCCGCTGCGCGTTGCGGTGGGCCTCGAAGGCGAAGCCGGCGAGCACGATCCCGAAGGTGGTCGGCTCGGCGTGGACGCCGTGGGTGCGGCCGGCCATCACCGTCGTCTTGTGCTCGCGCGCGCGACGCGCGAGCACCTCGGTCAGCCGGTGCGCGCCGGGGACGATCACCTCGCCGGCCCGCTTCAGCTGGAGGCCGAGCGCCGTGTCGAGCACGTCGGAGGAGGTGAGGCCGTAGTGGATCCAGCGGCCGGCCTGCCCCGCCGACGCCGACAGCACGTCGACGAAGGCGGCGACGTCGTGGTCGGTCGTCTTCTCGCGCTCGTTCACCGCGTCGACGGTGAAGGTCGCCGCGCGGATCGCCTCCAGCTCCTCCGCCGTCGGCCCCTCCATCTCCTCGCAGGCCGCGACCTCCACGTCGCGCCAGGCGGTCATGCGGGCTTCGTCGGTCCAGAGAGCGCCCAGCTCCGGGCGCGTGTAGCGAGCGATCATGGCCCGATCATCGCAAGCGGGGCCGCGAGGGCGCCGCGACGGCCGCCGCGGTGAGACCGGAACGAGACCAAGACGACACGGTCAGCGCGCCATTCCGGCGGTACGTTGGGCCGGAATTCGAGCTGAGCGGTCGCGCGGCCGTCGGGAGCGGCCGCGAGCGCGACCGCCGACCAGGCCAAGGAGCTGGCGATGTTGAAGACGCGCAGGCTCGCCGCTGCCGCGGCGGGCGCGACCGTGCTCGCGGCGGCCGCGGCGCCCGCGGGCGCCGCGACGACGTGGACCCAGGTCCCGTCCGGGACGACCGCGGAGATCACCGCGATCGACTACCAGTCGGACGAGCGCGCGTGGTTCGCGACCGCCGACGGCAGAATCCTCCGCCTGAGTGGCGGCGCGTTCGTCGAGGGGACCGGGACGCTGCCGGGCGCGCCCTACGTCGACCTCGCGTTCCAGCCCGGCGGCGCCGTCGGCCTCGCCGTGACGAGCGACGGCCGCGTGCAGCGGTCGGTCAACGGCGGCGCGACGTGGAGCACGGTCGTCCTGACGCCGACCTACAGAAGCTGCACGAGCGCGGACGGGACGGCCGTCACGCGTCTCTCCGGGGTCTTCTGGGCCGGGAACGCGACCGCATACTACGTCGGCGGCGGCGGGACGAACCAGCCGATCGTGCTGCGCAGCGACGAGCCGATCGCCACGCCCTCGGACGTCAACCGGATCGCGCCGGGCGGCGGCTGCCGCGTCGGCGACATGACCGACGCCGTCACCGACGGCTTCGCGCTCCCCACGGCGCCCGCCACCCTCCGCTTCGTCACCGACGACTTCGGCGAGGTCTTCACGAGCGCGGACGCGCTGGCCTCGCCGGCGTCCCACCTCGCCGGCCTCACGATCGGCGCGGGCGGCGTGCCGCGACTGGCGGTCGACCCGCTGAACGCCAGCCGCCTCTGGGTCACGAGCACCAACGGCGGCCTCAACTACGCGATCGGCGCCTCCGGCCGCACGCCGGTGCGGCGGGCCAGCGACGGGCTCCCGGTCGGCGACAGGCTGTACGACGTCGCGTACGCGGGCGGCACGGTCGTCGCGGCCGGTGACGGCGGCGCGATCCTGACGTCGGTCGACGGCACCGTCGCCCACCGCCAGCCGGCCGACGGCGCGCTCGCGACGACGCCCTGGCGGGCGGTCGACCTCGCCGACGCCGGCCGCGCGATGGTCGGCGGCGCCGGCGGCGCGCTCGTGCGGACGACGAACGCGAACGCCGTCCCCGCGCCGCCCGACGGCCCGACGCCCAGAGACCCGACGCCAGGCGATCCGACGCCGAGAGACCCTGCGCCCAGAAGACCGACGACGAGACGACCGAGCGGCAGCGGCGGCGGAGCGGCCGGCACGCCGCCGAACGCCTCCGGCAGGCCCGCGACCGCCACGACCGGCGGCGCGACGATCGCGGCGTGGAAGCGGATCGCGCTCAGCAAGGGCCGCTACGTGCCGGTCCGCGTCTCGGCCAGAAGCGCGCGCCGCTTCGTGATCGAGGTGCGCAGAGCAAAGCGCCCGCGCACGCGCGTCGCGATGGCGCGGACCCGCCTGCGCAGACCGGGCCGCAAGCTCGTCAAGGTCCCCCTGCGCGCGACCGTCAGAACCGGCAGGTACCGGATCGTCGTCCGCGTCTACAAGGGCAGAAGTGCGATCGGCAGACGCGTCACCGTCGCGATCGTCGTCGCGAGATAGCGGCTGCGGCGGGGCGGCCGGACCGGCCGGCCGCCCCGCTGCTCCTCACGAGGGCGTCGACGTCGACGTCGACGTGACGAGCGCGGGCGCGTCGGCGCGCTACGCGTTGATGATGCGCTCGGCCAGGACGGCCGCGTTCTTCGGGTTGTCGACACCGACGCAGGCGACCGGGACGCCGGGGGGCATCTGGGCGATCGCGAGCATCGCGTCGAGGCCGCCGGCGACCGAGGTCTTGCTCGTCAGCGGCACGCCGATCACGGGCAGGTCGGTGTGGGCGGCGACGGCGCCGGGGAGCGCGGCGGCGAGGCCGGCTCCGGCGATGATCACCTTCAGGCCGCGGGCCCGCGCCGTCTTCGAGTACTCGGCGACGACGTCGGGGTTGCGGTGGGCCGACATCACCTTGATCTCGTTGGCGATCCCGCGTCTGGTCAGCTCGGCGGCGGCCTTCTCCATCGCCGGCATGTCGCTCTCGGAGCCCATCACGATCCCGACGAGCACGCCGTCGGCGTCGAGCTCCTGCTCCAACGCGGCGACGGTCTCGGCGGTGCCGGAGGACTCAGAGGGGACGGCGGACAGCTCGTCGGTCATGCGGTGCTCCCAGTGTCGTCGACGGCGCGCAGGGCGATGTCTCGCCGCAGCTGCCGTCCTTCGAACGCGATCTTGTCCGCCGCAGCATAAGCAGCGGCCCGCGCGGCCGCCGCGTCGTCGCCGAGCGCGGTGACGTTGAGGACGCGGCCGCCGGCGGTGACGATCGCGCCGTCGGTGCCGCGCGCGGTGCCGGCGTGGGTGACCTCGATCCCCGGCGGGACGGCGTCGAGGCCGTCGATCGGATCGCCGGTCCGCGGCGACTCCGGGTAGCCGGCGCTCGCCAGCACGAGCGTCACCGCCCACTGCGGCGAGAACGTCAGCTCGGCGCCCTCCAGCCCGCCCGGACGGCTGGCGCGCTCGAGCAGGTCGAGCAGATCGCCCTGCAGCCGCGGCAGCACCGCCTGCGTCTCGGGGTCGCCGAAGCGCGTGTTGTACTCGAGCACTCTGACCCCGTCGGCGGTCATCATCAGCCCGGCGTAGAGGACGCCGTGGAAGGGCGTCCCGCGGCGCGCCAGCTCGTCGACGATCGGCTGGTGGACCTGCGCCGCCAGCTCGCGCACGCGCGCGGGGTCGATCCCCGGGACCGGCGAGTAGGAGCCCATGCCGCCGGTGTTCGGCCCCTCGTCGTGCTCGAAGATCCGCTTGTAGTCCTGCGCCGGCGCCAGCGGCAGCGCGCGGACGCCGTCGCAGACCGCCAGCAGCGACAGCTCCTCGCCGACGAGGTGCTCCTCGACGACGACCTGCTCGGTGCCGTGGCGGTGCTCGACGAGGAACGCCTCCAGCGCCTCGCGCGCCTGCGCCTCGTCTGCGGCGATGATCACGCCCTTCCCGGCGGCGAGGCCGTCGGCCTTGATCACGACGGGATAGCGGTCGATCGCCGCCATCCCCTGCTCGACGGTCGTGACGACGGAGTGCGCGGCGGTCGGCACGCCGGCCGCCGCCATCACCTCCTTCGAGAACGCCTTCGACCCCTCCAGCCGCGCGGCCGCGGCGACCGGGCCGAAGGCGGCGACGCCCGCCGCGGCGAGCGCGTCGACGACGCCGTCGACCAGCGGCGCCTCCGGGCCGACGACGACGAAGTCGACCGCCTCGGCCTTCGCCGCCGCGACCAGCCCGTCGACGTCGCCGACGACGACGTCGAGCAGGCGGGCGTCGGCGGCGATGCCGGCGTTGCCGGGGGCGCAGAGCAGCTCGGGCGACTGCGGCGAGCGCTTCAGCGCGCGCACGATCGCGTGCTCGCGCCCGCCGGCGCCGATGACGAGGACCTTCTTGCTCACTGTGTGGACCGGCTGGCGCTAGAGCGCCGAGATGAAGTCGTCGATCGGGATCGCGGTCAGCGTCTCGTACTGGACGGTGCCGCGCGAGCCGAGCTCGAGCGAGACGCGCGAGATCGTCTTCTCGTCGGGGGCCTCGACGATGTTCACGAAGTCGAAGCGGCCGAGCGTCGCCCACTGCGCGAGCACTCTCGCGCCGAGCTGCTCGACCTCTCTGTTGATCTCGCGAATGCGCTGCGGGTTGTTCTTGATCGTCTGCGTGCCCTCGGGCGTGAGCTTCGAGAGCATGACGTACGTCGGCATCGGGGCCTCCCGTCGGTGTCGTCCAGTCCGGCTTCCGTCTCCTTCCCTGGTTTCTATCCCACGAGAAGCGTCGGCGCCAACACGGCCGCACCGCATCGACTGGCGGCCCGAGGCGTTTGTAGGCCATCATGGTTCGCGTGATTCGTTCGCGCCACGCCGCCGCCGCCCGCCTCGCGGCGCTCTCGCTCGCCGCCGCCGCGCTCGCCGGCGGCGCCGCCGCCTCCGCGCAGGCGAAGGCCCGCATCACGCTCGACCCGGGCTGCTACCTCAGCAACGACACGGGCGTCCTGACCGGCAGGGGCTTCAAGCCGAACGCGACCTGGACCGCGAAGCTGTCCGGGACCAAGGAGCTGGGCAGCGGCAGAACCGACGGCCGCGGCCGCGTCCGGGCCCGCTTCACCGCGCCGGCCTACGAGGGCAGGAACGGGACGCGGAAGCTGACGCTGTCGGTCACCGACGGGCCGAACGTCGCTTCGACGACCTTCCTGATGTCGCCGCTGACGGCGAGCTTCACGCCCGAATCGGGCGACCCGGCGAGGCTGCGGGTCCGCTGGCGCGTGCTCGGGATCGGCCCCAGACGCGGGGTCTACGTCCACTACATCCAGCCGAACGGGAAGCTCAAGCGGACGATCCGGATCGGCACCTCCGACGGGGTCTGCGGCGCGCTCAAGACCGGCCCGATCGCGCTCTTCCCGTTCAGATACAGCTTCGGCCTCTGGCGCTTCCAGGTCGACACCTCCCGCCGCTGGTCGCGCAGAACGACCCCGCGGCTGACGATCAGATTCAGAATCGCCAAGCCGAGAAGCGCGTCGGGCAGAAGAAGAGCCCGCGGCTGACGGCAGGCGCCCGCGCGGCGCCCGCCGTCCACCCCGCTCGCCGCGTCAGGCCGCGACCGGCCGCGCCGCGCGCGTGAAGGTCAGCTCGCCCTCGACGGCGTCGACCTCGACGAGGTCCCCCGCCTGGAACTCGCCTTGCAGGATCGCCAGCGCGAGCTTGTCGACCAGCCGCTTCTGGATCACGCGCTTCAGCGGCCGCGCCCCGTAGGTCGGGTCGTAGCCAAGGTTGCCGAGCAGCGTCCGCGCGTCGTCGGTCAGCTCGACGTCGATCTCGCGCTCGCGCACCCGCTTGACCAGCCGCGCCACCTGGATGTCGACGACCTCCGCCAGCTGCTCGCGCGAGAGCGGCGCGAACTCGACGATGTCGTCGAGCCGGTTGATGAACTCCGGCTTGAAGTGGCCCTCGGCGCCGATCCGGCCGCCGGGGATGTTGGAGGTCATGATCAGCACGACGTTCTTGAAGTCGACCGTGCGGCCCTGGCCGTCGGTCAGGCGCCCGTCGTCCATCACCTGCAGCAGCGCGTTGAAGACGTCGGGGTGGGCCTTCTCGACCTCGTCGAGCAGGACCACGGAGTACGGCCGGCGGCGGACGGCCTCGGTCAGCTGGCCGCCCTCCTCGTAGCCGACGTAGCCGGGCGGCGCGCCGACGAGGCGGGAGACCGAGTGTCTCTCCATGTACTCCGACATGTCGAGCCGGACCATCGCGTCCTGGGAGTCGAACATGAACTCGGCGAGCGCCCGCGCCAGCTCGGTCTTGCCGACGCCGGTCGGGCCGAGGAAGAGGAAGGTGCCGATCGGGCGGTCGGGATCCTGCAGGCCGGCGCGCGAGCGGCGCAGCGCGTTGGCGACCGCCTCGACCGCCTCGTCCTGGCCGATCACCCGCTGGTGGAGGCGCTCCTCCATGTGCACGAGCTTCTCGACCTCGCCCTCCATCAGGCGGCTGACGGGGATGCCGGTCCAGGTCGCGATCACCTCCGCGACGTCCTCGCCGTCGACGCGCTCCTTCAGGAACTGCGCCGCCTCGGCGGCGTCGGCCGACTCGCCGGCGCTCTCGCGCGCCTCGGCCTCGGCGAGCTGCTTCTCCAGCGCGGGGATCTCGCCGTAGCGCAGCTCGGCGGCGCGCTGCAGGTCGGCGGCGCGCTCGGCCCGCTCGGCCTCGATCTTCGCCTGCTCGAGCCGCTCGCGGACGGTCTTGACCGACTCGATCGCCTCCTTCTCGCGCTGCCACTGGGCGGTCATCGCGGCCGAGCGCTCGCGCAGGTCGGCGACGTCGCGCTCGATCGCCTCGCGACGGGCGACGGAGGCCTCGTCGGTCTCCTTCTCCAGCGCCTGCAGCTCGATCTGCAGCTGCATGATGCGCCGGTCGATCTCGTCGATCTCGGTCGGCTTGGAGTCGATCTCGATCCGCAGCCGCGAGGCGGCCTCGTCGATCAGGTCGATCGCCTTGTCGGGCAGGAAGCGGTCGGAGATGTAGCGGTGCGACAGCGTCGCGGCGGCGACGATCGCCGAGTCCTGGATGTCGACGCCGTGGTGGACCTCGTAGCGCTCCTTCAGGCCGCGCAGGATCGCGATCGTGTCCTCGACGGAGGGCTCGCCGACGAAGACCGGCTGGAAGCGCCGCTCCAGCGCCGGGTCTCTCTCGATGTGCTTGCGGTACTCGTCGAGCGTCGTGGCGCCGACGGCGCGCAGCTCGCCGCGCGCGAGCATCGGCTTCAGCAGGTTGGCGGCGTCGACGGCGCCCTCGCCGGCGCCCGCGCCGACGATCGTGTGCAGCTCGTCGATGAAGAGGATCACCTGGCCGCCGGCCTCCTGGATCTCCTTCAGCACGGCCTTCAGGCGGTCCTCGAACTCGCCGCGGTACTTGGCGCCGGCGATCAGCGCGCCGATGTCGAGCGAGACGACCTTGCGGTCGCGCAGCGACTCGGGCACGTCGCCGGAGACGACCCGCTGCGCAAGCCCCTCGGCGATCGCGGTCTTGCCGACGCCCGGCTCGCCGATCAGGACGGGGTTGTTCTTCGTGCGGCGCGACAGCACCTGGACGACGCGGCGGATCTCCGTGTCGCGGCCGATGACCGGGTCGAGTCTGCCGAGCGCCGCCGCCTCGGTCAGGTCGCGGCCGTACTTCTCCAGCGCCTGGTACTTGTCCTCCGGCGCGGCGTCGGTGACGCGATGGGGGCCGCGGACCTCTCTGATCGCCGTGTCGAGGTGCTCGTGGGTGGCACCCGCGGCGCGCAGGATCTCGCCGGCCTTCGAGTTGTGGCCCGACAGCGACAGCAGCAGGTGCTCGGTCGAGACGTACTCGTCGTTCAGCTGGCGCATCTCGTGCTCGGCGGCGCGCAGCACCTGCACCAGCTCGGTCGACGGGCCGGAGCCGCCGCTCGGGCCCGACATCGTCGGCAGTCCGTCGAGCGCGGCGTTGGTCTCGTTGCGGACGACGACGGGATCGGCGCCGACCTTGCGCAGGACGGCGGGGACGATCGACTCCGGCTGCGTCAGCAGGACGGCGAGCAGGTGCTCGGGCGTCGCCTGCGGGTTGCGCCGCTCCTCGCCCAGCCGCAGTGCGGCTTGGATCGCCTCCTGTGACTTGATCGTGAAGCGGTCGAGCTGCATCCGGCGGGTCCTCCCGTGAGGTTCGAGATCTAAGTCGATGCGACTTAGATCTTAGCGCGGGTCAGTCGTCTTGGACAGGGTGGTCTTCCGCGCCGTCCTGCGGGTTTCCCCGGTCGGCGGCACCCGGCCGCTCGACGGGGATTCTGTGCCGCGGCGGCCGCGGCCGAACGGGCACGATCGCGCCCGGTCCGACGTACGGCACGATCTCCGCGCGCAGCGAGCGGCGCAGCTCCTCGAGCCGCTCGACCTCCTCCTGCAGCTCGCGCGCGCGCCGCTCCAGCCGGCGCACCTTCGCGCTCGCCGCCTCCAGCTGCTCCTCCAGCTCGAAGACGCGCTCGACGCCGGCGAGGTTCATCCCCAGCTCGGCGGTCATCTCCTGGATCCGCCGCAGCCGCTCGACGTCGGCGTGCGAGTAGAGCCGCGTGCCCTTCGGCGAGCGCTTCGGCGTGATCAGCCCGCGCTGCTCGTACATCCGCAGCGTCTGCGGGTGCATCTCGGCCAGCTCGGCGGCGACCGAGATCATGAAGACGCCGCGGTCGTCGCTGACCTCGATGCGGGTCGTCGTGCGATATCGCCGCGGGCCGGCCATCACGCACGCGCCTCGGTCCTACCGCGGAACAGCCGCGCCCGCGGGTTGCCGTCCATCGTCTTGGCCAGCTCGTCGACCGCCTTGCGCTGGGCTGCGGTGAGGTCTCTCGGCAGCTCGATCGTGAAGCGGTAGTGGATGTCGCCTCTGCCGTGGCCGCCGAGCTTCGGCGCGCCCTCGCCTCTCAGGCGCTGGACGGTGCCGTGTCTGGTGCCGGGCGCCACGCGCAGCTTCTTGGAGCCGTCGAGCGTCGGGACCTCGACGGTCGCGCCGCGCAGCGCCTCGGGCACGGTCAGGGGGACCTCGACCTCGACGCGGTCGCCGACCTGTCTGAAGATCGGCGAGGCCGACACGCGCGTGACGACGAACAGGTCGCCGGGCTCGCCGCCGTTGAGGCCGGCCTCGCCCTTGCCGGCGATCCGCACGCGGCTGCCGTCGCGCACGCCGGCCGGGATGTTGACCTTGAGCCGCCTGATCGTGCGGCGCGCCCCGCTGCCGCCGCAGGTCGGGCAGGGGTTCTCGATGATCGAGCCGCTGCCGCCGCAGCGCGAGCAGGGCTTGGAGATCGAGAAGACCCCCTGGCCCTGGGACTCGACGCCGCGCCCCTGGCAGACCGGGCAGATCGTCGGCGCCGTGCCCGGTCTGGCGCCGCTGCCGCGACAGGTCTCGCAGGTCGTCGAGGTCGGCACCGCCAGCGATGCCTGCGTGCCCTCGATCGCCTCCTCGAAGCTCAGCGAGACCTCGGTCTCGAGGTCGCGGCCGCGCTGCGTGCGCGGTCTCGTCGCGCGCTGGCCGGCGCCCCCGGAGGCGCGCCCGCCGCCTCCCCCGCCCCCGAAGAGGTTGGAGAGGATGTCGCTGAAGCTGCCGCCGAAGGCGTTCGGGTCGAAGCCGCCGCCGGCGGGGCCGCCGGCCGCGAACGGCCCGGTGCCGCGGTCGTACGCTCTCCGCTTGTCGGGGTCGGAGAGGACGTCGTACGCCGCGGAGACCTCCTTGAAGCGCTCCTCCGCTCTCGCGTCGCCCTGGTTGGCGTCCGGGTGGTATCTGCGCGCGAGCTTGCGGTACGCCTTCTTGATCTCCTCGTCGCTGGCGTTCTTGCCGACGCCGAGGATCTTGTAGAGGTCGGGCTTCGTTGCGGCCATGCGGCTGTTCTCCTAAGCAGCGACGACGACGCGGGCCGGGCGCAGGATCACGCCGTCGAGTCTGTAGCCCTGCTGGTAGACCTCGACGACGGTGCCGGACTCGGCGCCCTCGACCGGCTGCTGGACCATCGCCTCGTGCTCGTTGGGGTCGAACGGCTCGCCCCTCGGCGAGTAGCGCTCGATCCCGACGCGGCCGAGCGCCGCGATCAGCTCGTCCTGGACGAGCCTGACGCCCGCCGCCAGCGGCTGCTCGGACGGCTCGGAGCCGGCCTCGGCCGCGGGGGCCTCGGCGGCGGCGAGCGCGCGCTCGAGGTTGTCGAGCGCCGGCAGCAGCTCCTTCGCCAGCTTCGCCACGCCGCGCTCCTGCGCCACGACGACGTCGCGCGACATCCGCTTGCGGAAGTTCTCGAAGTCGGCCTGGGTGCGCTGCGCGAGCGCGAGGTACTCGTCGGCCTTCGCCGCCTTCGCGACCAGCTCGTCGAGGTCGTGCTCGACCTCCTGGCCGGCGGCGCGGGCCTCCTCCTCGGCGGCGGTCCCCTGGACGCCGTCGGACGCGGAGTCGGCCCCCTGCGGCGCCTCGGGGGCGGCCGCCCGCTCGGCGGCCGCCTCCTCCGGCGTCAGATCGCGCTGCTGCTCGGCGTCCATCGTCATCTGCCCTCGTCCACGACCTCGGCGTCGACGACGTCTTCCTCCTCCTCGGAGGCGCCGGACGCGGAGGCGCCGTCGCTCGAGGCGCCGTCGGCGCCGGCGGCCGCCTGCTGCTCCTGGGCGCGCTGGTACATCGCCTCGGAGACCTTGTGGAAGGCCGACTGGAGCGCCTCGGTCTTGGCGGTGATCGCGGCGGCGTCCTCGCCCTCGAGGCTGTCGCGGACGGCCTTGATCGCGGCCTCGATCTCCTCCTTGGAGGCGGCGTCGACGCCGTCGCCGAGGTCTCTCAGCTGGCGCTCGGCCTGGTAGGCGGCGTTCTCGCCGTTGTTGCGCGCCTCGGCCAGCTCGCGCGCCCTGCGGTCGTCCTCGGCGTGCGCCTCGGCGTCGCCGACCATCTGTCTGATCTCGTCGTCGGAGAGCCCGGAGCCGGCCTTGATCTCGATCTTCTGCTCCTTGCCGGTGCCGAGGTCCTTCGCCGACACCGACAGGATGCCGTTGGCGTCGATGTCGAAGGCGACCTCGATCTGCGGCACGCCGCGCGGCGCCGGCGGGATGCCGGTCAGCTGGAACTTGCCGAGCGACTTGTTGTACTGGGCCATCTCGCGCTCGCCCTGGAGGACGTGGATCTCGACCGAGGGCTGGTTGTCCTCGGCGGTCGAGAAGACCTCCGACTTGCGCGTCGGGATCGTCGTGTTGCGCTCGATCAGCTTCGTCATCACGCCGCCCTTGGTCTCGATGCCGAGCGTGAGCGGGGTGACGTCGAGCAGCAGGACGTCCTTGACGTCGCCGGCGAGCACGCCGGCCTGGATCGCGGCGCCGACGGCGACGACCTCGTCCGGGTTGACGCCCCGGTGCGGGTCCTTGCCGGTCAGCTCCTTGACCTTCTCCTGGACGGCCGGCATGCGCGTCATGCCGCCGACCATCACGACGTGGTCGATCGACTTGGCGCCCTTCTCCTTCGCGTCGTCGAGCGCCTGACGGACCGGCACGACGGTGCGGTCGAGCAGCGCGGCGGTCAGCTCGTTGAGCTTCGCGCGCGAGAGACGCATGTCGAGGTGCTTGGGGCCGGAGGCGTCGGCCGTGATGAACGGCAGGTTGATCTGCGTCTCCTGCGTCGTGGAGAGCTCGATCTTCGCCTTCTCGGCCGCCTCGTAGAGCCGCTGCAGCGCCATCGGGTCGGCGGAGAGGTCGATGCCCTGGTCTCTTCTGAACTCGCCGACGAGCCAGTCGACGATCGCCTTGTCGAAGTTGTCGCCGCCAAGGTGGTTGTCGCCGGCGGTCGACTTGACCTCGAAGACGCCGTCGCCGATCTCGAGCACCGACACGTCGAAGGTGCCGCCGCCGAGGTCGAAGACGAGGATCGTCTGGTCGCTCTCCTTGTCGAGGCCGTAGGCGAGCGACGCGGCGGTCGGCTCGTTGATGATGCGCTTGACGTCGAGGCCGGCGATCTTGCCGGCGTCCTTGGTCGCCTGGCGCTGGTCGTCGTTGAAGTACGCGGGGACGGTGATGACCGCGCTGTCGACGGTGTCGCCGAGGTAGGCCTCGGCGTCGGCCTTCAGCTTCTGGAGGATCATCGCGGAGACCTCCGGCGGCGAGTACTGCTTGCCGTCGGCCTCGACGCGCGCGTCGCCGCCGGGACCGGCGACGACCTTGTACGGCACGATCGACTCCTCCTCGCGCACCTCGGCCTCCTTGCGGCCCATGAAGCGCTTGATCGAGAAGATCGTGTTGGTGGGGTTGGTGACTGCCTGGCGCTTGGCGACCGTGCCGACGAGACGCTCGCCGCCCTGCGTGAAGGCGACGACGGACGGCGTGGTGCGGCCGCCCTCGGCGTTCTCGATCACGGTCGGCTCGCCACCCTCGAGGACGGCCATACAGGAGTTGGTCGTGCCGAGGTCGATGCCGATCGTCTTGCCCATGAACTGAACTCCTTCGCAGTGCTGCGGGGGTCTCGAGGAAAAAATCTAAGCGCGAGTATAGAAGATCTACAGCTGCCGACTGGGACAGACGCGCGCCAGGACGCACGCCGGGCAGTCCGGTCTGCGCGCGTGGCAGGTGCGCCGGCCGTGGCGCAGCAGGTTGACGTGGAGCTCCAGCTCCTCGCCGCGCGGCGAGAGGTCGAGCATCTCGTCGTGCAGCTCCTCGAACGGCGCGCCGGGCCGCAGGATCCGCAGCCGCATGCCGACGCGCGAGACGTGCGTGTCGACCGGCACGTCGCGCAGCCCGTAGGCGAACAGCAGCACGCACGCCGCCGTCTTGCGGCCGACGCCCGGGAGCGAGCAGAGGTAGCGCTGCCCCTCCGGGACGGTCGCCTCGCGCAGGAAGGAGAGGTCGAGGCCCCTGCCCTCCGGCGAGTCGTCGATCGCGCGCAGGATCTCCTGGATCCGCTTCGACTTGACCTTCGAGATCCCGCCCGGCCGGATCGCCTCCTCGACCTCGGCGTTGGGCGCCTCCATCACCGCCTCCCAGTCGTCGAAGCGCTCGCGCAGCCGCTCGTAGGCGACGTCGCGGTTGCGGTCGTTGGTCGACTGCGACAGGACCGTCAGCACCAGCTCGTCGAGCGGCTGCTCGTGCGGCGGCATGATCGGGATGCCGTAGACGGAGCGCAGCTTGTCGCGGATGCCGACGACGCGGCGGCGCGTTGGCCGTCTCCACTCCCCCTTCGGGATCGTGACGAGCGCGTCTCCCGACGCGTCGGTCTTGCGCGCCATCAGGCCACTAGCCGATCGCGCTCCAGCGCTCGGTCGCGCGCGCGGCCGCCTCGACGGCGTCGGGCAGCGCCGCCGCGGCGGCCGCCGGGTACCAGCCGCTGAGCGCCAGCCGCGCGAGCAGCACGCCGGTGAGCGTGTCGCCGGCGCCGATCGTCGAGCGGACGCGCGCGGGGACGCCCGGCACGTCGAGCCGCAGCTCGCCGCGCAGCAGCGCGCCGTGCTCGCCGAGCGTCAGCGCGACCATCCGCGCGCCGCCCTTCAGCAGCGCCCGCGCCGCCATCTCCGGGTCGGTCTCGCCGGTCATCAGCTGCGCCTCCGCCAGCGTCGCCCGCACCAGCAGCGCGTCGCGGACGCAGGCGTTGGCGTACGACTGCGCCTGCGAGCGCAGTCTCCAACGGTGGAGCCGGATGTTGGGGTCGAAGACGACCGCCTTGCCGTCGGCGAGCGCCCGCTCGCGCAGCGCGAGCGCCAGCTCCCGCTCGTCGGGGTCGACGAGCACGTTGGTCGTGACGAAGAGGCCGTCGCAGGCGTCGAGCGCCTCACGCGCGGGGTCGCGCCCGTCGGCGTCCGCGCCGCCGCCGAGCGCGCGCAGCACCGCGCGCGGATCGTCGCCGTAGAGGCTGTAGGCCGGCTCGCCGTCGCCGTCGACGGCGACGAACGCCAGCCGCGTGCGGGCATCGGGGTCGAGCGCGAACCAGCGCGTGTCGACGCCCTCCCCGTCGAGCCGGTCGCGCAGCCAGCGGCCCCACGGGTCGTCGCCGGCGCCACCCGCGAGCGCGACCGCGGCGCCGTGACGGGCGGCGACGACGGCGACGTTCGCGGTCGCGCCGCCGAACGACGGCACGAAGGCGTCGGCTTCGGCGAGGTCGGCGACCGGGCGCTCGCAGACCATGTCGACGAGCGCTTCACCGAGGCAGAGGACGCGGGGCGCAGTCACGCCACGGGAAGGTAGCCGGGACGGCCGCCGCTTGGCGAGCGGCCGGCCGCTCGCCGAGCTCGCGCTGGCGCGCGGCCGCTGCCTGCGGATAGGCTCGCCGCTCGTGGAGGTGACCGAGCACACCGGCGAGCTGGCGGGGCAGCCGGTCTTCTGGCGCTCGGCGCCGGCGGAGGGCGCGCCGGCGCTGTACGTCCACGGCGTCCCGACCAGCAGCGACGACTGGCTGCCGTTCCTGCCGCTGACCGGCGGGCTGGCGCCGGACCTGCCCGGCTTCGGACGCTCCGGCAAGGGCGGCCAGAACGACTACTCGCTGCACGGCATCGCGTCCTTCGTCGAGCGCTTCCTCGAGATGGTCGGCGTCGAGCGCGTGAAGCTGGTCGTCCACGACTGGGGCGGCGCCGCGCTCGCGTGGGCGATCGCCAACCCCGAGCGCGTCGAGCGGCTCGTGATCGTCAACGCCGTGCCGCTGCTGCCGGGCTACCGCTGGCATTGGATCGCGCGCACGTGGCGCCTGCCGCTCGCCGGCGAGATGGCGATGGGGCTGACGCTCAAGGCGACGATGCGGCAGGTGCTGCGGCCGGCCTTCGCCGGCCCGGTCCCGCGCGCCTTCGTCGACGCCGCCTGGCGCCACTTCGACCAGGGGACGCAGCGCGCGATCCTGCGCCTCTACCGCAGCGCGCCGGAGGCGAGCCTCGCCGAGGCCGGCGCGGGTCTTTCACATCTCGACGCGCCGGCATTGGTAGTTTGGGGCGCGCACGACCCGTACCTCCCGCCTCGCCTCGGGGACGAATACGCGGCAAGGCTCCGGAACGCGCGGGTCGAGCACGTCACGGACGCCGGACACTGGCCCTGGGTCGACAGGGCCGACCTGATCGCTCGCATTGCCGCCTTCCTCCAGGACAACTGACCTGCGCGCCCTGTGCTCGCGCGCGCTGATCGCAGCCGCGCTGGCGGCGCTGACCGCCTGGCTGGCGGCCGGCGCGACGACCGCGACCGCCGCGCAGCCCGGCGCCGGTGAGCGCCCGGTCGCGAGCGCCGCCGCGAAGGCCCGCTTCGGCCCGGCCGTCCTCGCCGAGCTGAACCGCGTGCGGGCGAAGCGAGGGCTCGGACCGGTCGTCGCCGACCGCCGCATGAGCCGCACGGCCGCGGCCCACTCGCGCGACATGGCCCGGCGCGGCTACTTCGCGCACGGCGCCTGGGGCGGCCGCGTCGCACGCGCCTCCGGGGCGCGCCAGGTCGGCGAGGTGATCGCCTGGCTGGCCCGCTCCCGCCCGGGGCGCGAGGCGCGCGCGGTCGTGCGCGGCTGGCTGCGCTCGCCGTCGCACCGCCACATCGTGCTCGACGGCCGCTTCAAGCGGGTCGGCGTCGGCCGCGCGCCCAGCCGCGTCCGCGGCGTGAAGGCCGCGATCTACACCGTCGACTGGGCCTCCGCGCGCTGACGGGGCGCCGGTCGCCGCGCCGGTCGGGCCGCGCGGCCGGCTAGCCTCACCGTCCGCATGGCGAGCCTCAGCTCACCTCCGGAGGCCGGTGCGACCGTCGCGCCCGGCCCGTCCCGGCCGGCCGCCGACGGCGCCGCCCGACCGGCGCGCGCGACGCTCGCCGCCCCGATCGCGCTCGCCGCCGCGCTGGCGGCGGTCTACCTGATCTGGGCGCCGCCGAGCATCGACCTCGCCGCGGGCGAGTACCGCAGCTGGCTGTTCGGCCGCGAGGGCCTCTCGCTGTGGGACCTGCAGTGGTACGCCGGCCACCACATGCCGGGGTACAGCGTCCTCTTCCCGCCGCTCGGCTCGCTGCTGGGCCCGCGGCTGCTGGGCGCGCTCTGCGCCGTCGCGGCCGCGGCGCTGTTCGCGCTGCTGGCGCGTCGCCGCTTCGGCGACGCCGCGTTGCTCGGCGCGCTGTGGTTCGCGGCCGGGACGGCGACGATCCTGCTGAGCGGGCGGCTCACCTTCGGGCTCGGGCTCGTGCCGGCACTCGGCGCGCTGCTCGCGCTCGCGCACGGCAGGCGCGCCGGCGCCGCCGTGCTCGCGGTCGCCAGCGCGCTTGCCAGCCCGGTCGCCGCCGTCTTCCTCGCGATGGCGACGACGGCGTGGGCGCTCGCCGAGCCGTGGCCGCGGGGGCGCGACGCGCGCCGCCCGTGGTGGCGGGAGCTGGGGACCGAGCGCCGCCTCACCGGCCTGGCGATCGCCGCCGCCGCGGTCGTTCCGGTCGGGCTGCTCTCCTTCGCCTTCCCGGAGGGCGGCAGGGAGCCGTTCGTGCTGTCGGCCTACTGGCCGGTGCCGGCGACCGTCGCCGCCGCGCTGCTGCTGTGGCCGCGCGAGCAGCGGACGCTGCGGATCGGCGCCGTCCTCTACCTGCTCGGCTGCACCGCCGCCTTCGTGCTCGACACGCCGGTCGGCGGCAACGCCGCGCGGCTCGGCGCGCTCGTCGCCGGGCCGCTGTTCGCGCTGCTGCTGTGGCGCCGGCGCCCGCTGGCGCTCGCGCTGGTCGCGCTGCCGCTGCTCTACTGGCAGTGGACCGCTGCCATCCACGACGTGACCGTCACGCACGGCGACCGCAGCGTCGAGCGCTCCTTCTACGCCCCGCTGCTGGCGCAGCTGGAGGCGCGCGACCCCGGCGGCATCTCCGGGCGGGTCGAGATCCCCTTCACGAAGCTGCACTGGGAGGCGCGCTGGGTCGCGCCGAGGCATGCGCTCGCGCGCGGCTGGCTGCGGCAGTACGACCACAAGGCCAACGCGCTCTTCTACGAGGGCGAGCTGACGCCGGAGCGCTACGAGGCGTGGCTGCGGCGCAACGCCGTCCGCTGGGTCGCGCTGCCCGACACGACGCTCGACTACTCGGCGCGGCGCGAGGCCGAGCTGGTCGAGGGCGGGCTGCCGTTCCTGCGCGAGGTGTGGCGCGACGCCGACTGGCGGCTGTTCGAGGTGCGCGACGCCGCGCCGCTCGCCGAGGGCGCCGGCGCGCGCGTCACGCGGCTCGGCCACGACGCGGTGACGCTCTCGGTCGAGCGGCCGGGGACGGTGCGGCTGCGGATGCACTGGACGCCGTACTGGCGCGTGGCGGAGGGCGACGCCTGCGTCGCGCCGGCGCCGGCGCCCGACGGCGAGGACCAGACCGAGCTGCGCGTGCGCCGGGGCGGCGAGATCCGCCTCGTGACGAGCTTCTCGCTCGGCCGCGTCGGCGCGAGCAGCCCCCGCTGCTCCGGCTGAGCCGCCGGCGCGGGCGTCGGCGCCCTGGTGCGGGCAGCCGCACCGAGGGAGCCGGTCAACCCCCGTTCTGCGGGAAGGGGACCGCGATCCGAGCTAGGATGCGGGATTCCGCATGATTCGATCGCTTCGCAACTTCGAGCAGCGGGTGCTCCCCCACGGCATCGGAGATCTCCTCCGGCAGCTCGCGCTCTTCGCAGCCGCCTACTACGGCTACCAGATCGTTCGCGGCCTGGCCGACGGCAAGGGCGCCGTCGCCGCTTGGAACGCGACGAAGATCATCAACCTCGAGCACAGCCTCAACATCTTCATCGAGCCGCACGTGCAGGCGTGGGCGGCGAGCACGGGCTGGATCGCCGACTTCGCGGCGTGGATGTACATCAACTCCCACTTCGTCGTGACGGTCGGCTCGCTCGCCTTCATCTACCTGTTCCGCAACGAGGCGTTCTACTTCGTGCGGAACATGTTCATGATCGCGATGGGGATCGCGCTCGTCGGCTACGCCGCCTTCCCGACGGCGCCCCCGCGGCTGATGCCGGAGTGGGGCTTCACCGACACCGTCGCGGCGTTCACCGGCATGCGGGTCGAGAACGAGCCGGTCAGCGCGCTGCTGAACCTCTATGCCGCGGTGCCGTCGATGCACTGCTGCTTCGCGCTGATGATCGGCTGGACGATGGCGCGCCTGGTCAGACCCAAGCCGCTGAAGGTCGTCTGGTTCCTGTATCCCTTCATGGTGATGTTCGTCGTCGTCGCGACCGGCAACCACTACGTGCTCGACGCCGTCCTCGGCGCGGCCACCGCCGGCATCTCCGCGCTGCTCGCGCAGCAGCTGCTCGCCCGCTGGCGGCCGCAGGCGTGGTCGTTCCAGACCGCCCGGGTCGAGGCGACCGTCTGATGTCGGCACAGCAGCCCGACGAGCGCCGCCGCCGCGGCGGCGAGCCGCGCGCCCGCGGCGAGCTCTCGGAGACCGTCCGCAACAAGCTGATCGAGTCGCGGCTGACGCCGAACGCGATCTCGCTGACCGGCCTCGTCGGCAACGTCGTCGCGGCGGTGCTGGTGTGGCAGAGGTACTTCTTCCTCGCCGGCATCGCCTTCATCCTTGGCTCGGTGATGGACACGCTCGACGGCCGCTACTCGCGCATGTCGGGCAAGGGGACGCCGTTCGGCGCCTTCCTCGACTCGACCCTCGACCGCGTCGAGGAGGGGATCGTGCTCGCCGCGGTCGCCTGGTACTTCTCGACGCAGGGCGACGACGTCGCCGTCGCCGCGGTCGTCGTCGCGGTCCTCTTCTCGCTGATGGTCTCCTACACCCGCGCCCGCGCCGAGGCGCTCGGCGTCGAGTGCAAGGTCGGCATCGCCAGCCGCGCCGTGCGCGTCGTGATCCTCTCGGTCGGCCTGCTGTTCGCGAAGGGCGCCGGGCTGGGCGACTTCGAGCTGCTCGCCCCGGCCGTGTACGTGCTCGCGGCGCTGGCCGTCTTCACCACCTTCCAACGCATCTTCCACGTTCGCAAGCAGCTCATGCGACCGGCGCCGTAGGCGCCGCCGCGCAGGCATCTGTGTAACCAGCGTCGCCTGTCGGGGTCTCTCCCGACTAGATCCTTCAGGAGGAACCACCCCAAGTGACCGCTCATACCAACGGCGCCAGCCGCTACCAGGCCGACAAGGTCCGCGTCGCGATCATCGGCGTCGGGAACTGCGCCAACTCGTTCATCCAGGGCGTCCAGTACTACAAGGACGCCGACCCGAGCGAGCGCGTCCCCGGCCTGATGCACGTCGACCTCGGCGGCTACCACGTCCGCGACATCGAGTTCACGGCGGCCTTCGACATCGACGCCGACAAGGTCGGCAAGGACCTCGGCGAGGCGATCTGGTCGGGCCAGAACGACACGATCAGATTCGCCGACGTGCCGAAGCTCGGCGTCACGGTCCACCGCGGCATGACGCACGACGGCCTCGGCAAGTACCTGTCGCAGAAGATCAGAAAGGCCGAGGGCCCGACGGCCGACATCGTCCAGATCCTCAAGGACACGAAGACCGACGTCGTCGTCTCCTACCTGCCGGTCGGCTCCGAGCAGGCGACGAAGTGGTACGTCGAGCAGGTGATCGAGGCCGGCTGCGGCTTCGTCAACTGCATCCCGGTCTTCATCGCCAGCGAGACCTACTGGGACGACCGCTTCAAGAGAGCGAACCTCCCGATCGTCGGCGACGACATCAAGTCGCAGGTCGGCGCGACGATCACGCACCGCAACCTCGCCCGCCTCTTCCACGAGCGCGGCGTCAAGCTCGAGCACACCTCGCAGCTGAACGTCGGCGGCAACATGGACTTCTTCAACATGCTCGAGCGCGAGCGCCTCGAGTCGAAGAAGATCTCCAAGACCAACGCCGTCACCTCGGTCGCCGGCGTCGAACTGCCGGAGAAGGACGTCCACGTCGGCCCCTCCGACTACGTGCCGTGGCTGACCGACCGCAAGTGGGCCCACATCCGCCTCGAGGGCAGAGCGTTCGGCGACGTGCCGCTGATCGCTGAGCTGAAGCTCGAGGTGTGGGACTCGCCGAACTCGGCCGGCATCGTCACCGACGCCGTGCGCTGCTGCAAGCTGGCGCTCAACCACGGCGTCGGCGGCCAGCTCGACGGCCCCAGCTCGTACCTGATGAAGTCGCCGCAGAACCAGCGCCCCGACGACGAGGCGCGCGACGCGACCGAGCGCTTCATCGCCGAGCACGCGAAGCGGCCGGGCACCGAGCCGACCGGCATCAGCGCCCCGGAGAAGGCTGCGGACGCCAACTAGGCGCCGCGCCGTCGGCACGTTGCTTCCGAGCGGCCCGGTGCGCAGCACCGGGCCGTTCGCGTTCCCGGCCCTCTATCCTCTGCTGCCGTGTCGGAGCGCTTCGCGATCGCCCAGGTCACGCCCTACGCCTGGGAGGCGCCGCACGACGTCAACCGCGCCGTCGCGCGCGTCGCCGACGAGCTCGCCGCTCGCGGCCACCGGGTCGTCGTCGTCGCGCCGTCGCAGTCGAGCGCGCTCGTGCGCGCCTCGCGCAGCGCGATCCGCGCGGCCCGCAGCGACCCGGCGTCGTTGCTGGAGGGGACCGGCGACGGCTTCCCGCGCGTGCTCGCGGTCGGCGAGGTGCTGCCGTTCTCGCCGTCGCGGCGGCGAGCCGTCGCCCTGCCGATCGACGTCGCCCGCACGATCGAGGAGTTCTTCACCGTCGCGCCGCTCGACGTCGCGCACATCCACGAGCCGTTCGCGCCGAGCGCCGCCAGCGCCGCGCTGCGCCACTCGCGCGCGCTCAACGTCGGCTCCTTCCACTCGACGACCGAGCGCGTCCTCTCGACGCAGGTCGCGCGCCGCGTCGTCGAGCTGTTCCTCGGCCGCCTCGACGCGCGCGTCGCCAGCTACGACGCGACCCGCGAGCTGCTGCAGCGGTGGTTCCCGGCCGACTACCGCGTGATCCTGCCGGGCGCCGACGCCCCCCGCACCGCCGCCGCCGCCGTGCGCGCCGGCGCGGCCGCCGGCCCCGAGCTGGTGCTGATCTCCGACGAGGAGCGCCCAGCCGTCCGCACCTTCCTGCGCGCGCTGCGCAGGCTGCCGCTCGACCGCCCGTGGCACGCGACCGTCTGGTCGCCGCGCGGCACGCAGCCGCCCGGCGCGCTGCGGCGCGAGCTGCGCGAGCGCGTCACGTTCGCCGGCCCCGACGACGCCGACCCGGGCGCGCTGCTGGCGGCAGCCGACGTGGTCGTGCGCGCCTCTGCCGGCGCCGCGCCCGCGCCGAGCGGGCTGCTGAGCGGGATCGCCGCCGGCGCGGTCCCGGTCGTCGCGCGACTGCCGGTCTACGAGGAGCTGATCGACGACGGCGGCCACGGCCTGCTGTTCGAGCCCGGCGACGTCGAGACGCTCGCCGCCCAGCTGCAGCGGCTGATCGCCGACCCGGCGCTGCTGGCGCGCCTGCGCGACGGCGCGCAGCCGCTGCGCGAGCGGCTGACGTGGTCGCGCGTCGTCGACGAGCTGGAGCGGGTCTACGGCGAGCTGATCGCCCGCCGCCACGACGGCCGCGGCGACCCGACCGTGCGCGCGAAGGTCGCCGGACGGCCGCTGATCGACGTCGACCTGCACATGCACACCGACCACTCGGGCGACTGCGCGACGCCGGTCGAGCTGCTGCTGGCGACGGCGAAGGCGAGAGGGCTCGGCGCGATCGCCGTCACCGACCACAACGAGATCTCCGGCGCGCTGGAGGCGCAGGCGAAGGCCGAGGGGATCAAGGTGATCGTCGGCGAGGAGGTCAAGACGAAGGACCAGGGCGAGGTGATCGGCCTCTTCATCAGGGAGAAGATCCCGCGCGGCATGTCCCTGCAGGAGACGATCGCCGAGATCAAGCGCCAGGGCGGCCTCGTCTACGTCCCCCACCCCTTCGACCGGATGCACGCGGTGCCCGACTACGAGCACCTGCTCGACGTGCTCCACGACGTCGACGCGATCGAGGTCTTCAACCCGCGGATCGCGATCCACGAGTTCAACGAGGAGGCGGTCCGCTTCGCGGCCAAGTACCGGATCCCGGCCGGCGCCGGCTCCGACGCCCACGTCGCGCAGGGGCTCGGCTCGGTGCGGATCCGCATGCCCGACTTCGACGGCCCGGACGAGTTCATGGAGTCGCTGCGCGAGGCCGACATCGTCCGCACCCCCGCGAGCCTCTTCTACGTGCAGGCGCTGAAGTTCCTGCAGACGAAGGCGACCCCGCCGCCGGCGCGCAGAGCCGCGCGCGAGCGACGGGTGCGGCGGGCGGCGCGCAAGTCCTGATGCACGGGCAGGGAGATGGCGGTGACGCGTCCAATCTTCCCGAGAGCATGCCCGTGACAACAGATGACGAGATCCGCGAGAAGTACCTCGAGCGAGCGATCCGCGAGCTGAACCAGCTGACGCGCGAGCTGCAGAGCTGCCCGCACTGCCCGCGCGGCAACCTGATGCCGGTGCTCGGCTCCGGCCACCCGCAGGCCGACGTCTTCATGATCAAGTACCAGCCGCGCCCCTCGGAGGTCGAGGAGGGAGTGGCCTTCTACGGGCGCTCCGGCGGCGCGCTGATGAAGTCGCTCAAGCGGCTCCAGATCGACCCGCTCGCCGTCTACGGGACGCTGTGCGTGAAGTGCCCGGTGCACGACCCGGAGCTCGCCGACCCGGCCTGCGTCGAGCGGATCCTCGAGGAGCTCGCGATCGTGCAGCCGAAGATCGTCGTCGTCATGGGCGAGGACGCGCTGCACGTCGTCAACGACCTCGGGATCCCGCTCGCCCGCCACGTCGAGCAGGTCCCGGGCGCGATCCAGCAGCTGACGCCGTCGATCGACGCGCTCTACGTCCCCGACATCGACGAGGCGCTCGACGAGGAGGGCGCCAAGCGCGCCTTCTGGCGTGCCTTCCGCGTGCTCGGCGACTGGTGGTCGGACCTCCCGCCGTACTGATCGGGGGCGCGTTGAAGCGCCCCGCGTCGCGGGTAGACACCGCTCCATGGGACTCGAGGAGCAGACGATCGAGGGGCTCGGCGAGACCTGCGAGGTCTGCGGCGCGAGACTGACCGAGCGCGAGCTGAAGACGGCGCTGGAGAGCGGCGGTCCGATGCTCTGCACGATCCACGCCGCGGAGGTGGTCGAGCTGTCCGAGGAGGACGCGCCGGCCGGCGGCGGGGCGGCCGGCGAGTAGGCCGTCCGGCTCAGCGCGCGTCGTCGAGGCGCGCGACGTCGACGTTGCCGGAGGAGGTGCGCGCCTCGATCTCGTGGCGCGAGCGCAGCGACTGGTCGACCGCGACGCTGACGTCGCCCGAGCTCGTGTTGGCCGCCACCGCGTAGGCGAGCGTGCCGGGCACGACGACCGTCACGTCGCCCGAGGAGGCGACCGCGCGGACGCGGTCGGGGACGACCTGGGTCCGCACCGTCACGTCGCCGCTGCTCGCCTGCGCGTCGACGGCGCGGCCGCGGTATCCCTCGACGGTCACGTCGCCGGAGGAGGCCTTGATCCGCAGCGGGCCGGCGAGGTCGACCGCGGTCACGTCGCCCGATCCCGTCGTGAGCACGGAGCGGCCGGCGAGGCCGCGGCCGGAGACGTCGCCGGAGGCGCCGTGCACCTCGACCTCGAGGTCGCGCGGCACGCGCACCTCGAACTCGGCGTCGCAGCCGTCGGGGCCGAACGAGCCCCAGAAGCCGCAGCCGCCGGTCAGCTGCAGCGAGCCGTCGCGGAAGCTGTGCTCGACTCTCGGCTTCTTCAGCGCCCAGCTGAGATGGGTGATCACCTCGACGTCGTCGCGGTCCTCGGCGACGACCGCGATGTCGCCGCTGCCGCCGTTGATGCGCAGCTGCTCGACGTCCGCGTAGGTGCGGGCGGTGCGCTCGTCCTGATGGACGCTCCAGGCGGCGAAGAAGAGCGCGCCCCAGGCGGCGACGAGGACGCCGAGGGCGACGCAGACGACGATGACCGGGGTGGGGATGCCTCTGCGGCTGGGGGTGGTGGACACGGACGCCACGATATGCGCCGCTCGCCGCGGGCGGAATGGGACCTGCCGGCGGAGCGCGGGTGGGGACAGCCCCACCACGCCGCTACGGCAGCAGGACGACCTTGCCGAACTTGGCGCCGGCGGCGAAGCGGTCGTAGGCGGAGGCCGCCTCGAACAGCGGGTAGGTCGCCGCGACGGGGACGGCGATCGCGCCGCGCTCCACGGCCGGCAGCACCTGCCGCTCGAGCGCGCGGGCCGTCGCCGCCTTCTCCTCCAACGGCCGCGCGCGCAGCGTCGAGCCGTGGATGCGGCCGCGCTTGGCCATCAGCTTCGCGAGGTTCAGCTCCGCCTTGGCGCCGGCGCCGATCCCGATCACGGCGATCCGCCCGCCGGTCGCCAGCGCGTCGACGTTCGCGCCGAGGTTGGGCGCGCCGACCAGCTCGAGGATCACGTCGAACGGGCCCTCCTGCTCGAACCCGTCGGGCGCGATCGCGGTCGCGCCCAGCGCGCCGACCCGCTCCCGCATGGCGGGGTCGCGGACGGTCGCGGTGACGCTGGCGCCGGCCGCGCGCGCGATCTGGATCGCGGCGGTCCCGACGCCGCCGGCGCCGCCGTGGACGAGCAGCCGCTCGCCCGCGACGAGGCCGGCCTGCGTGACGATCGCGTCGTGGGCGGTCGTGAAGACCTCCGGGAAGCCGCCGGCGGCCGGCCAGTCGAGCGCGTCGGGCACCGCCATCAGCTGGCGCTCGTGGACGACCGCCAGCTCCGCCTGACCGCCGCCGCCGACGATCGCCATCACGCGGTCGCCGAGCGCGAAGCGGGTCGCGCCCGGACCGAGCGCAGCGACCTCGCCCGCCAGCTCGAGCCCCGGTATCTCCTGCGGCGAGCCGGGCGGCGCCGGGTAGCGGCCGCGACGCTGGAGCATGTCGGCGCCGTTGAGGCCGGCGGCGCGGACGCGGACGAGGACCTCGCCGGCGCCGGGGACGGGATCGGGATGCTCCGCGACGACGATCTCCCCGTCGCGGATCGTGGCGGCACGCATGGCGGCGCAGTCTACCCCCGCTTCGACCGACCGACGCGTCGGTTCTCGCGCGGGGCGTCCGAGAACTGTGCGAGAGTACGCACGCGTTCAGCAAACCGCTGGGCCGCCGAGGAGAGAGATCGCCGTGCACCTGCTGCCGACCAGCCTTCGATCGCTGCCGCCGATCTGGCGGGAGAGCTCCGTGCCCGCCGAGGCCGCGGCGCTCGTCGTCGACCCGATCTTCCGCGGCCGCGGGATGCCCGCGGGGCACGGTCGCCCGGTGCTGCTGATCCCCGGCTATCTCGCCGGCGACGCCTCGCTGTCGGCGATGGCGGGCTGGCTCGAGCGCGGCGGCTATCGCGCCGAGCGCGCCGGCATCCGCCTCAACGTCGGCTGCGGCGGCGCGACGATCGACCGGCTGGAGGCGCGCCTGGAGGCGCTGTCGGCCGCCGCCGGCGATCGCCGCGTCACGCTGGTCGGGCAGAGCCGCGGCGGCGCCCATGCGCGTGCGCTCGCCGGCCGCCGCCCTGAGCTGGTCAGCGGCGTCGTCACGCTCGGCGCGCCGCTGATCGACCCGCTGATGGTCCACCCGGTCGTGCGCGCGAACGTCGAGCTGGTCGGTCGGCTGGGGACGCTCGGCGTGCCCGGGCTGCTGCAGACGAGCTGCAGGGACGGCGCCTGCTGCGAGCCGCTGCGGGAGGCGCTGCGCGCGCCGCTCCCGCCGGAGGTCGGCTACGTCTCGATCTACTCGCGGCGCGACGGCATCGTCGACTGGCACGCCTGCCTCGACGAGGGCGCCGACCACGTCGAGGTCGACGCCTCGCACCTCGGCATGGGCTTCCACGCCGAGACCTATCGGCAGATCGCGGCGGCGCTGCGCCGCTTCCGCGACGCCGAGCTGGAGACCGACGCCCCCGGCCGCGTGCTCCCGCTCGCCGCCGCTGCGTAGCGCCCTCAGGGCGTCATCAGCGCGATCGGCAGCGCGAGGCCGGCGGCGCGGCGCAGCGAGGCGATCCGCCGGCCCGGCTGGACGGCGTCGCGGATCGGGCTGACGCGGTCGCCGAGATCGGCGACGGCGGCGTCGAGGTCGGCGCAGCGCAGCGCCAGGCCCCAGAAGATCGCCGGCCGCTCCGCGTCGCCGCTGCGCGCGACGACCTCCGCGGGCTCCTGGACGACCTCGACGATCTCGGCGCCGAGCCGGAAGAACGCCTGGCGCGGCGCGCCGGTCGGCGTCGGCTGCTCGCGGACCCGGCGCAGGCCGAGCCCTGCCGCCTCGAACGCCGCGATCGTGCGGTCGAGCGCAGGCGAGATGACGACGACGTGATCGATCGCCTCGACGCCGTTGGCGTGGGCGGGAGCGGCGGGGCGGTCGGCAGCCGCGCGCTCCCCGGAGCGAGCGGCGCCGGCGGCAGGCGAACCGGCGCCGGCGGTCGCGACGCCACCGGCGGACGGACCGCCGTCGCCGGACGGAGCGGCGCCGACGACGCCTGCGTCGCGTCCGTCGGCGCGTACCGTGGCGAGGCCGTCGAGGCCGCGATCGCCAGCCGCGTCGGCGAGCCCGCGCAGCGTCCAGGAGACCAGGCCGCGGCCGGCCGCGCGGCCGGCGAGGCGGAGGTCGACCGCGCCGATCCGGCAGCGGTCGCCGTCGACGGCGAAGCCGAGCGCGGCCCAGGCGCCCGGCTCGTCGGCGACCGTCAGCTCCTCGATCGTCACCATCGCGGCGGCGATGCTACCGCCGCCGCGCCGCCGATCCGCCGCTACGCGCGCTCCAGCAGCGCGACGCACTCGATGTGCGGCGTCTGCGGGAACATGTCGACCGGCCGCACGCGCCGCAGCACGTAGCCGGCCTCGACCAGCTGCGCGGCGTTCGGCGCCAGCGTCGTCGGGTTGCAGGAGATGTAGACGACGCGCTTGGGGGCCGCGTCGATGATCCGTCTGACGACCTTCTGCGAGAGGCCCGCCCGCGGCGGGTCGACGACGACCGTGTCGGGCGTGCCGGCCTTCGCGACCAGCTCTCTCAACGCGGTGCGCACGTCGCCGGCGAAGAAGCGGGCGTTGTCGATCTCGTTCAGCTTCGCGTTGGCGATCGCGTCGGCGATCGCCGGCTCGACGATCTCCAGCCCCCACAGCTCGCCGGCGCGCGGCGCCATCGTCAGGCCGACGGTGCCGATCCCGCAGTAGAGGTCGTAGAGCCGCTCGAAGCCGGCCAGCCCGGCGTACTCGCCGGCGAGGCCGTAGAGCTTCTCGGCCATCTCCGTGTTGACCTGGAAGAAGGCGTGCGGCGAGATGCGGAAGGTCATCCCGTTCAGCTCCTCCTCCAGGTAGTCGGTCCCGGAGATGAGCGTCGTCTCCCCGCTGGTCGTCGTCTCGCCGAGGCCGTCGTACTGGGTCCACAGCAGGCCGTCGGCGTCGACGGCGTCGGCGAACGCCTCCTCGTCGAGCCGCCCCGGCATCGTCACGAGCCGGACCTGGAACTGACCGGTGCGACGCCCCTCGCGCACGACGCAGTTGCGCAGGAAGCCGCGACGGGTGCGGCGGTCGTACGGCTCCAGCCCCTGCTGCCTGCAGAAGGCGAGCACCTGCTCGCGAATCGCGTTGCCGCGCTCGGAGGCCAGCAGGCAGTCGTCGATCGGGACGATCCTGTCCCACTCGCCGGGCGCGTGGAAGCCGAAGACCAGCTCGCCTCTCTCGGCCGTCCCCTCGGTCCCGAACGAGTACTCGAGCTTGTTGCGGTAGCGCCACGTCTCGACCGCCGGGACGATCGGCTCCAGCTCGAAGCCGCCGAGCTTGCCGAGACGGCGCAGCGCGTCGTCGACCTGGCGGGCCTTGATCTCCAACTGCCGCTCGTACGGCATCACCTGCCACGGCGCGCCCGGATGCTGCGCGAGCGGCGCGATCCGGTCGGGGCTCGGCTCCAGCACCTCGGTCGTTATCGCCTCGCCGTAGTCGCGCTTGGTCTTGGTGACCTTCGCACGCACCCTGTCGCCGGGGATCGCGCCGTGCACGAACAGGACGTATCCCTCGTGGCGCGCGACGCCGTTGCCGCCGAAGGCGAGGTCGTCGATCGTCAGCTCGAGCTCGGCGAACCGGGGCGGGCGCTGCTTGCGTGGGGTGGCTGGAGGCGTGCTCATGCGGACGCTTAGGATGGCAGGCTCATGGAACTGGCCGCGTACCGGGAGCAGGCGGAGGCGTTCGTCGCCGAGCTGGGCGACGCATACCACCGTCACTACGCCGGCCTCGACGACGGCTTCGCGGTCGAGGAGATCTACGCGCGCCACGCCGCGCTCTTCAGCCGCGAGGCCGTCGAGCGGCTCGGCGAGGCGGCGGCCGCCGCGGACGACGTCGCCACGGCCGGAGCCGGGGGCGAGGACGCGGCGCGCCGGCTGCGGATGCTGCGCGACTTCGCCGTCGAGGGACATCTCGGCCGCGCGACGGCCGCGCTGGCCGAGCGGCTCGCCGAGCGCGAGGCCGGCCTGCGACTCGACGTCGGCGGCACGATGCTCGGCTTCCGCGAGTCGGCGGTCGCGCAGGCCAACGAGCCCGACCGCGAGCGGCGGCTCGCGATCGAGCGAGCGCGGCTGGAGGCGACGGCCGAGGCGCTCAACCCGCTCCACCGCGAGGCGCTCGAGCGCACGCGCGAGCTGACGGCCGCGCTCGGCTGGCCGAGCTACCGCGCGCTCTGCGCCGAGCTGAAGGGGCTCGACCTCGCGTCGCTGTCGCGCCAGACCGAAGCGTTCCTGGAGGCGACCGACGCCGCCTACGGCGACGTGCTCGCGCCGGCGGTCGAGCGGACCGTCGGGGTGCCGCTCGCGCGGCTGGCACGCGCCGACCTGCCGTGGTTCTTCCGCGCGCGCGACGAGGACTCGGCCTTCCCGGCCGAGCGGCTGCTCGGCGCCTACGAGGCGACGCTCGCCGGGATGGGCCTGGAGGCGACCGCCGGCGGCCGCGTCCTGCTCGACGTCGAGCCGCGCCCGCGCAAGTCGCCGCGCGCCTTCTGCGTCGCGGTGAGAGCCCCGCGCGACGTGCGGCTGGTCGTCGCGCCGGTCGGCGGGCGCGACGACTACGTCGCGCTGCTGCACGAGGGCGGCCACGCGCAGCACTTCGCGCACGTCGACGAGTCGCTCGCGTTCGAGTACCGCCACCTCGGCGACAACGCGGTGACCGAGGCGTTCGCCTTCCTCTTCGACCACCTCGCCGAGGACCCCGAGTGGCTGCGCCGGCGGCTCGGCGTGCGCGACGACGACGGCGCGCTCGCCGTGCACGCGCGCGCCGCGCGGCTCGTCTACCTGCGGCGCTACTGCGCGAAGCTCGCCTACGAGCTGGTCGCCCACGGCGAGGAGCCGCCGGGCGACGCGCTGCTGGCCGACGTCTACGCCCGCGCGCTGTCGGGCGCGATCGGCGTCGCGTGGCCGACCGAGACCCATCTCGCCGACATGGACGACGGCTTCTACGTCGCCGCCTACCTGCGCGCCTGGGCGCTGGAGACCCACCTGCGCCGCTGGCTGCGCGACCGCTTCGGCGGCGCCTGGTTCGAGGTGCCCGAGGCGGGTGCCGCGCTGCGCGCGCTGTGGCGGGAGGGTCAGCGCCTGACGGCCGAGGAGCTGCTCGCGTCGTTGACCGGCGAGACGCTCGACTTCGGCATGCTCGCCGCCGACCTCGGCCTCGCGCCGGCCTGACGCTACCCTGCGCGGCGCTCCGCCCGCTCCAACCCAGCTGGTGTAGATCCGGCCCAGTCGGCGCGGTAGCGTGGGCGGCATGAGCGAGACGAGGAGCGGGGCCCTGCCACTGACCGGCGGCTGCAACTGCGGCGCGGTGCGGTTCGAGGTGCGGGCGCCGTTCGAGACCGCCGGCTACTGCCACTGCGTCCGCTGTCAGCGACGGTCCGGCTGCGCGTCGTCGCCCGGCGGGATGGTGTCGGCGGCGCAGTTCGCGGTCGTCGCCGGCGCGGACGTCGTCGCGACGTGGCGGCCGGAGGGCGGCAAGCCGAAGTCGTTCTGCGCGCGCTGCGGCGGCCACCTCTTCTCGGGCGACCCGCACGGCGGCGCGGAGGAGACGATCGGGGTGCGGCTCGGCGCGCTCGACGGCGACCCCGGCATCCGGCCGCAGTGGCATCAGTGGGTCGCCTCCGCACCCGCGTGGGAGCCGCTGCCCGACGACGGGCTGCCGCGCTTCGACGGCCCGCGGCCGCGCTGAGCGCGGCGAAGGGGACGGAGGGCGCGCGGCCGGGAACGCGCGGCGGGCCGGCGGTCGCGAACGCGCGGCGGGCGCACGGCGGTGAACGCGCGGCAGGCGCACGGCCCCGAACGCGCGGCGGGCGCACGGCGGTGAACGCGCGGCAGGCGCACGGCCCCGAACGCGAAGCGGCCGCGCTGGGAGCGCGGCCGCTGTCGCGTGATGACGGCCGGGCGGAGGGCCGCCGCCGTGGAGCTCAGTCGCTCAGCCGAGCCTTCTCTCGACCGCTCGCCGCGCCTTCTCGGCGTGCTGGACGAGCTTGTCGACCGACTCGGCGCGGCGCGACTTCGCGCTGCGCTCCTCGAGCCTGCGCGACAGCGCCTCGAGCTGGTCGATGCCCTTGCCGAGCAGCTCGTCGAGGTTGGCGAGCACGTCGTCGGTCTGCTCGCGCCCGCGACGGACGAGCTCGGAGACGAGGTCGTTGGCGTCTCCCCTCGTCACGCGGCCCCTCTCGACGGCCTCGTCCATCGCCTCCTGGATCCGGTCGGCGGCGAGCATCACGAGGTTCATCGGCTCGAGCACCCGGTCGGAGAGCTGCTCGCGGATCGCGCCGACGACCTGCGAGATCGCGTCGCCGTCGCCGTTCGCGCGGACGCTGGAAGCGGCCTCTCTGACGGCGGCGGCCGCGTCGACCGCGGGTGCGGCTCTTCTGACGGCCGGTCTTCTCGCGGCCGGTCTTCTGGCAGCTCGTCTGGCGGCCGGTCTTCTCGCGAGCGCTCTTCTCGCCGCCGGTCTTCTCGTCGCCGCTCTTCTCGCGGCCGGTCTTCTCGCCGCCGCTCTTCTCGCGGCCGCTCTTGTCGCGGCCGGTCTTCTCGCCGCCGCTCTCCTCGCGGCCGCTCTTCTCGCCGCCGGTCTTCTCGCCGCCGCTGTTCTCGCGACCGCTCTTCTCGCCGCCGCTCTTGTGGCGACCGCTCTTCTCGCCGCCGCTCTTGTGGCGACCGCTCTTCTCGCCGCCGCTCTTCTCGCGGCCGGTCTACTTGCCGCCGCTCTTGTGGCGACCGCTCTTCTCGCCGCCGCTCTTCTCGCGGCCGGTCTACTTGCCGCCGCTCTTCTCGCGGCCGGTGCTCTTCTCGTCGCCGCTCTCGGCGATCTCTCCGCTGCAGCGCCTCTGGCCGTTCTCGCGGCGGGCGCTCTCGCGGCGGGTCTTCTGGTCGCCGTCGCTCTTCTCGGCGTCGCTCTCGCGGCCGCCGATCTGCGCGCAGTCGCTCTTCTAGCGGCGGCGGACGATACGGGGGACTTCGGCTGCGGCATGACGGCTCCTCAGAAGCATGGTGGAACGACCGGTCGGCGCGAGGCTACCGCAGCGGGAAGAAGAGCAGCTACCGAACCAGCAGTTCGAGCAGGGCTTTTTGCGCGTGGCGACGGTTCTCGGCCTGGTCCCAGATGCGCTGGCGGTCGCCGTACAGGACCTCAGCGGTGATCTCGTCGCCGGGGTGCGCGGGCAGGTCGTGGAGGGCGACCGCGTCGTCGGCCGCGAGATCGAGCAGGGCGTCGTCGACGCGGTAGTCGGCGAGCGCGGCGCGACGCTCCGCGGCCGTCTCCTCGTCGCCCATGCTGACCCACACGTCGGTGTAGACGACGTTGGCGCCGCGCACCGCCTCGGCCGGGTCCTCGAACAGCTCCGCGCCGATCCCGTCCTCCAGCTGGTAACCCTCCGGCGCGGCGACGCGGATCTCCGCGCCGGCGCGCGAGCCGACGATCGCGAGCGAGCGGGCGACGTTGTTGCCGTCGCCGACGTAGGTGAGGACGACGCCGTCGAGCGTGCCGAACGTCTCCTTCACCGTGACGAGATCGGCGAGCGCCTGACAGGGGTGATGGCCGGCCGTCAGCATGTTGAAGACCGGGACGGTCGCGTACTGCGCAAGCTCCTCGATCAGCTCGTCGCCGTGGGTGCGGATGCCGAACGCGGCGACGTGACGCGAGAGGACGTAGGCGGTGTCGCGGACCGGCTCGCCGCGGCTCAGCTGCATCTCGTCGGGGCGCAGGATCACCGGGTTGCCGCCGAGCTCGAAGACGCCGGTCTCGAACGAGAGGCGGGTGCGCGTCGACGGCTTCTGGAAGATCAGCCCGACGCTCTTGCCCTCCAGCGCGCGCGACGCGTGCGGCGCCGCCTTCAGCTCGATCGCGCGGTCGATCAGCGCGATCAGCTCGTCTCTGCTCAGCTCTGCTCCGGTGAGGAAGTGGCGCGGCACGCGCGCCAGTGTACGTTCCCGACGTGGCTCTGCGCGTGCTGACCTGGAACCTCTTCCACGGACGGGCGCTCCCGCCGCGCAACCGCGACCTGATGCACGAGTTCTCGGAGTGTCTGCGCACCTGGGAGTGGGAGGTCGCGCTGCTGCAGGAGGTTCCGCCGTGGTGGCCGTCCGTCCTCGCGGTCGCCTGCGACGCGCGGCAGTCGACCGCGCTCACCTCGCGCAACCAGCTGCTGCCGCTGCGGCGCGCGCTCGCCCGACGGTGGCCCGAGCTGGTCAAGTCGGGCGGCGGCGGGGCGAACGCGATCCTGCTGCGCGACGGCGCGATCACCGCGACGGCGCGACGCCGGCTCGCGCTCTGCCCCGAGCGCCGCGTCGTCCACGCCGTCCGCGACGACCGCGGCCGCTGGTTCGCCAACCTCCACGCCACCGTCCACGACGACCCGCAGGCGCGCCGCGAGATCGCGACCGCCCGCGCGGCGACGCTTCGCTGGGCGGCCGGCGCCCCGCTCGTGCTCGGCGGCGACTTCAACGTCCGCGACCCGTCGCTGCCCGGCTTCGTTCACGCGGGCGGTCAGAAGGTCGACCACGTCTTCGCGACCGGCGGGCTCGCGCCGGTCGCCCCGCGCGAGCTGCTCGACCGCGGCGACCTCTCCGACCACGCGCCCGTGCGCGTCACGCTCGCCGATCGGCGGTGACCTCTGTCATCCAATGCGTGCTGAGCATGCACTGGATGACAAAGGTCCGCGCGGGGAGCGGAGCGCGCGCTGGAGCCGGGCGCGCGGGGAGGCGGGCGCGGGCGGGGGAGCCGGGCGCGCGGGGAGCCGGGCGCGGGCGGGCGAGCCGGGCGCGCGCTGGAGCCGGGCGCGGGCGGTGCCTCAGCCGCGCGCGCGGAAGCCGAAGCCGCGCAGCGTCAGCAGCGCCTTCTCGCCCAGCGTCCCGTGTCTCGGCAGCACGCCGAGCTGCGTCGCGGCGTCGTAGAGGTCGTAGAAGGCGCGCACGCGCAGCAGCCTCCCGGCGCGCAGCTCGCAGTAGAAGAGGCAGTGGATGACGACGAAGCGGCCGGTCGCGGGGAGGCCGTCGACCGCCTCGCGATGGGTGCCGGCGAGCTTCGCGGGCGCGGCGACGTAGCGGCCGTCCGTGAGCCGCTCGCCGGCGCGCTCGAGCCGCACGTCGGGGAAGCCCGACCACAGTCTCGCCGCGAGCGCGCCGAGCTCGTCGAAGCCGATCGCCGGCTCCTGCGTGAGCGGGTCCTCGTAGTGCACGTCGGGATCGCAGACGGCGGCGAAGGCCCCTGCGTCGCGGCCCGACCAGGCCGCCTCCCAGCCGTCGAGCAGCACGTCCACCGGCCGGCGGGCGACGTCGCCCGCGCTGTCTTCCGCGGGCTCCTCGCCGGCCGGCCTGAACGGCTCCTCAGCCATCGACCAGTCCGAAGTCGGGCAGGCCCGCGTCGGGGGTCGAGGCCTCGGCGTGCAGCCGCCGCGGGATGCGACCGGCCAGCCGCGCCAGCCGTCCCGCCTCGACCGCGCCGCGGATCGCGCGCGACATCGCGCTCGGGTCGTGGGCGCGCGAGACGGCGCTGGCGCACAGCACCGCGTCGCAGCCGAGCTCCATCGCCAGCGCCGCGTCGGAGGCGGTGCCGACGCCGGCGTCGAGGATCACCGGCAGCTCGGTCCGCTCGCGGATGATCGCGAGGTTGTAGGGGTTGTTGATCCCCATGCCCGACCCGATCGGCGAGCCGAGCGGCATCACCGCCGCGCAGCCGACGTCCTCCAGCCGACGCGCGAGGATCGGGTCGTCGGTCGTGTACGGCAGCACGACGAAGCCGTCGTCGACGAGGATCTCGGCGGCGGCGACCAGCTCGATCGCGTCGGGCAGCAGCGTGCGGTCGTCGCCGATCACCTCGAGCTTGACCCAGTTGGTCTCGAACGCCTCGCGCGCGAGCTGCGCGGTCGTGACGGCGTCGCGGGCGGTGTAGCAGCCGGCGGTGTTCGGCAGCAGCTCGACGCCGGCCTGCGCGATCACGTCCATGATCGAGCCGCGCGCGGCCGGGTCGACGCGCCGCAGCGCGACGGTCACCAGCTCGGTGCCGCTGACGCGGATCGCGTCGCTCATCGCCTCCAGCGACTGGAAGCCGCCGGTCCCGAGCAGCAGCCGCGAGCGGAACGCTCTGCCGGCGATCACGAGCGGGTCCTCGGCGGGAGCCCTCGACGGCGGCGACGGCGGATTGGTCTCGACGGTGCTCATCTCAGCCTCCCTGGATCGCCATCACGACCTCGACCTGCGCGCCGTCGGCGAGCGGCGTGTCGGCCCACGCGCCGCGCGGGACGACCTCGCGGTCGACGGCGACGGCGACGCCGCGGCTGTCCTCGGTCACGTCGAGCAGGGCGACGGCGGCGGCGACGGTCGCGCCAGCGGGCAGCTCCCGCTCCTCGCCGTTGAGGCGGATCGTCATGCGGCGACTTCCTTCTTGGTCGTGTGGGTGAAGCGCGCCGGCGTGAACGGCGCGGAAAGGTCGGGCGGCGGCGCGCCGGTCAGCGACGCCACCAGGATCTCGGCGGTGATCGGCGCGAGCAGGATCCCGTTGCGGTGGTGGCCGGCGGCCCAGTGCAGGCCGCGCAGCGCGCCCGCGCCGAGCGCCGGGGCGTTGTCGGGCGTGCCCGGCCGCAGGCCCGCCTCCTGCTCCTCGATCACCAGCTCCCAGATGCCGGGGATCAGCTCGCTCGCGTCGCGCAGCAGCTCGAAGACGCCGCCGGCGGTGACGGTCGTGTCGAAGCCCTGCTCCTCCATCGTCGCCCCGAGCACGTAGCGGCCGTCGCCGCGCGGCACGATGTAGCCGGGGTCCATCCGCAGCACGCGCGTCAGCAGGCCCGGGCCGGCGGGGTCGCGCAGCCGCAGGATCTGGCCCTTGACCGGCCGCACCGGGACGCGCGCCGCGTCGGGCAGGCCGCCGAGCAGCCTCGTCCATGCGCCGGCCGCGACGACGACCTGGTCGGCCGCGATCGTCTCGCCGGCGCCGCCCGCGCTCGCGAGCGTGACGCCGGTGACGCGGTCGCCGTCCGTCTCGACGCGCTCGACGGGCGCGCCGGTGCGGATCTCGCCGCCCCCGGCCCGCAGCGCGGCGGCCAGCGCGACGACGAGCCGGCGCGGGTCGACGGCGTGGTCGTCGGGGACGTCGAGCGCCAGCCGCAGCGTCGGCGCCAGCGCCGGCTCGCGGCGGCGCGCCTCGCTGCCGAGCAGCCGCTCGACCTCCAGCCCGAGCGTCGCGCGCATCGCCCGCTCGCGGTCGAGCGCCTCGGCCTCGTCGCGGTCGCGCGCGACGACGAGCGTGCCGCAGCGCAGGAAGCCCGGGTCCTCGCCGCCGGCGTCGGCGACCTCGGCGACGAAGTCCGGGTAGCGCGCGGCGCTCTCGAGCCCGAGCGCGAGCAGCTCGCGCTCGGCGATGTTCGCCTCGCTGACCGGCGCAAGCATCCCGGCCGCCGCATGGGTGGCGCCGCGACCGAGCTGGGCGTCGCGCTCCAGCACCACCGTGCGCAAGCCGCGCTGCTGCGCACGCCAGGCGACGCTGAGGCCGATGATTCCGCCGCCGACGACGGCGACGTCGAAAGATGAGTGCGTTCGCTGGGGCACGTGCCTCCTTCCCTGCGCCGGCATTATCCGGATCAGGTCGTGACGGTCGGCGGTGCGTGCTCACCGCCCTCTCAGCCCGCTGCTGGGCTCCCGTGCAGGCGATGGTAGCGCGGGGGTGGCGGCGCCGGGCGTCGAGCCCGCGGCGGATCCAGCCCGCACAGCGGCATGGAGCGGCTGCCGCGCCCGCCGGGAGGGGACGCGGAGCCCGGTTCCGGGCATCACCTGCCGACAGCCGTGCTCGGCACGGGACCGAAACGGAGGGGCGTGATGAGCGAGACGTTCGTGTTGATCGGGGCCTACGAGCGCGAGGCCGACGCCGAGGCCGACCTGGAGGCGGTGCGCGAGCTGCACCGGGACGGGCTCGTCGGCACCTACGACGCGGCGGTCGTCCGCCGTGACGAGGACCACCGCGTGCACGTGCGGCGGCACGAGAAGCCGACGCAGCACGGCGCCTGGACCGGGCTGGCCGCCGGCGCGCTGCTCGGCGTGCTGTGGCCGCCGTCGCTGGTCGGGACCGCGCTCGCGGGCGGCGCCTTCGGCGCGCTCGTCGGGCACATCTGGCGTGGGCTGCCGCGCCACGCGCTGAAGGAGCTCGGCGAGACGCTCGACGCGGGGCAGGCGGCGCTGTTCGTCGTCGGCGAGTCGACCGTCGAGGAGGCGGTGCGCGACGCGGTCCGGCGCGCCGACAAGCTCGTCGCCAAGCAGATGAAGGCGGACGCGAAGGAGCTGAGGAGAGCGCTCGACGACGCCGAGCGGGAGGAGACGACCGCCGCCGCCTCCCCCTGAGGCCTCCGCGCACCGGCCGCGGTCCCCCGCGGCGCGCGGGTGCAGAGCGCGCCGCGGGGGAGCGCGGCCGGTGCGGCAGGTCATGCGGCCCGGCACGCGACGCGGGCGATCGCACGAGGCTGGCAAGATGGAGGGCAGATGTCCCCCTCCGGCACCGACCGGCGCGCGCGGCTCGCGAACGCGCGCCTCTATCTCGTCTGCGACGCGCACGGCGACGGGCGCGACCTCGCCGCCTTCCTCGACGCCGCGCTGCGCGGCGGGGTCGACCTCGTGCAGCTGCGCGACAAGCACGCCGACGACGACGCGATCCTCGCCGCCGCCCCCGCCTTCCGCGCGGCCGCCGACGCCCACGGCGCGCTGTTCGTGCTCAACGACCGCCCGGACCTGGTCGCCGCGACCGGCGCCGACGGCGTCCACGTCGGACAGGACGACATGCCGATCGCCGCCGCCCGCGACGCCGTCGGCGCCGACCGGATCGTCGGCCTCTCGACGCACACGCCGGAGCAGGTCGACGCGGCGAGCGCGGCCGGCGCGGCGGGGACGATCGACTACTTCGCCGTCGGCCCGGTCCATGCGACACCGACGAAGCCGGGGCGTCCCGCCGTCGGGCTCGCGCTCGTCGAGCACGCGGCGAGCGCACCGCGCGCGGTGCCGTGGTTCGCGATCGGCGGGCTCGACACGACGACGATCGGCGCCGCCGCGGCGGCCGGCGCGACGCGCGCGGTCGTCGTGCGGGTGCTGACCGGAGCCGACGACCCGGAGGCGACGGCGCGCACCCTGCGCGGCGCGCTGGAGGTGCGCGTTGGGGCAGCGTAGCCGCAAGCGCTCGGCCCGCTCCGGCGCGGCCGGATCGGCGCGCGGCGCGGCCGACCCGGCGACGCGAGCCGCGCGGGGTGCCCGGACCGGCGACGCGACGCCGTCGCGCAGCGGCGCCGGCACCGTCGGCGGCTCCGCCGAGCCGCCGCGCCGCAGACGCAGAAGCTCCGAGGAGCGGGCCGCCGAGGCGCGCGCCCAGCTCGTCCCGCTCGCCGACGGCGAGCGCCCCGGCGCGGTCACGGTCGCGGCGGTCGTCTCGGCGGTGCTCGGGATCCTCGTGATCGTCGGCTACCTCAACGGGGCCCGCGTCGGCGGCGAGGGGAGCATCGGCGGCGCGCTGTTCCTGACCGCGATCTTCCTCGTCGCCGCGTGGGGGATGTGGAGGGTCAGATACTGGGCGGTGCTCGGTTTCGAGGCGCTGCTCGCCTTCCAGCTCGTGATCGCGTCGCTGTCGCTGATGGTCGCCTCCAACTGGTGGGCGGCGCTGCTGTGCGTGTCGCTGATCGTGCTCGGCGGCTGGCTGTTCTGGAAGCTGATCCGGGCGATGGCGCGCATCCAGATGCCCGAGCGGCGACCCGCCCGCTGAGCCGCTGCGGGACCGCCCTCCGCGACGTCTCTCTGGCGCGCCGACAGGCTGGCGCGACATGCGCCGCGGCGATCTGTTAGGCGCACGGCGTCCGCAAAGGGCGTTCGTATAGTCTCGAACCACCATGCCCGAAACTGCTTATGACTGCATCGTGATCGGTTCCGGTCCCGGCGGCTACGTCGCGGCGATCCGCGCGGCGCAGGTCGGGTTGCGGACTGCTGTCGTCGAGAAGGACCAGATCGGCGGCCGGTGCCTCAACTACGCGTGCATCCCCGCGAAGGTCGTCCTGCGCTCGGCCGACATCCTCTCCGAGATCGACGAGGCCGCCGAGTTCGGCATCGCCGTCGAGGGCCGCTCGGTCGACTTCGACAAGGTCCAGGATCGCCGCAAGAAGGTCATCAGAACGATGACCGGCGGCGTCGGTGGGCTCTTCAAGAAGAACAAGATCGACGTCATCGAGGGTGTCGGCTCGGTCACGGCCGACGGCAACGTCGTCGTCGGCGGGACCACCTACGAGGCGACGAAGGGCGTGATCCTCGCGACCGGCTCGGTCAAGCGCCCGATCCCCGGCACGACCTTCGAGGGCCGCGTGATCGGCACCGAGGAGGTCTACGCGCTGCCCGAGCAGCCGAAGTCGCTCGCCGTCGTCGGCGCCGGCGCCTCAGGCGCGGAGATCGCCTCGGCCTTCCAGCGGCTCGGCACCGACGTGATGCTGTTCGAGGCGCTCGACCGCGTGCTGCCGACCGAGGACGCCGACATCTCCAAGCTCGCCGAGCGCGGCCTGAGAAAGCAGGGCATGAAGGTCTTCACGAGAACGCTCGTGGAGAACGTCGAGGCCGGTGAGAAGAGCGTCAGATTCACCTACAACGGCGAGCCCGCCGAGGTCGACTACCTCGTCATCGCCGCCGGCCGCGGCGCCGACGTCGAGGGCCTTGGGCTCGACGAGGCCGGCGTCAAGGTCGACGACAGAGGCCTGATCGAGGTCGACCGCGCGCAGCGCACCTCCGTCAAGGGCGTCTGGGCGATCGGCGACATCGTCCCCGGCCCCGCGCTCGCCCACAAGGCCTCCGAGGAGGGCATCATCGCCGCCGAGGACATCGCCGGCATGACGACCCACCCGTTCGAGTACGTCGACGTCCCGCGCGCGACCTTCTGCACGCCGAACGTCGCCAGCTTCGGCCTCACCGAGGCGCAGGCGAAGGAGCAGGGCTACGACGTCGTCGTCGGCAGAGTCCCCTACGGCGCCGTCGGCGCCGGCACGGTCTACGGCGACCGCGCCGGTCTGATCAAGCTGATCGGCGACAAGAGATACGGCGAGCTGCTCGGCGGTCACATCATCGGCGCGAAGGCGACCGAGCTGATCCAGGAGCTCGTCAACGCGAAGGCGCTCGAGGGCGGCTACCCCGAGGTCGCGCGCATCGTGCACGGCCACCCGACGCTGTCGGAGGGCGTCATGGAGGCCGCCCGCGACGCGGACGGCTGGCTCATCCACGGCTAGGAGCCTGGGCGGGGAGCGACTCGTCGGCATGTCGTCGCTCCCCCTCACGCAGCACCCGACGGCCGCGCCTCCCAAGGAGGCGCGGCCGTCGTTCTTCTACGACCTCGGCGACGCCGAGAGCTGGCTCGCCGCCGAGCGCGTCAACGGCGCGCTGCCGGTCGTGCCCGAGTGGGTGCCGGTCGACGCGCGGCGGCTCGGCGGCGCGGCGGACGACCCGCTCGACCGCGACGCGATCGAGCGGGTCGCGCGCGAGCGCGGCCTGCAGCCGCTGCGCTGGCCGGCGACGTGGCCGCCGGCGTCGCGCGAGGCGCTGATCGCCGCGACCTACGCGAAGCAGACCGGTCGCGCCGTCGCCTTCTCGCTGGCCGCCTTCCGTCAGGCGCTCGCAGGCGGCCGCGACCTCGGCGATCGCGACACGGTTTTGCTCGCCGGCGCCGCCGCCGAGCTGCACCCGCGCGCGCTGACGCAGGCGCTCGAGCGGGGTGCGGTCGCGGCGGCGCTCGACGATGCGACGGCGGCCGCCGCGGCCGCCGGCGTGCGCCGCGTGCCGGCGGTGCGCGTCGACGCGGAGGTCTTCCACGGGGACGCCGGCGTCGACCGGGCGGCGCGGGTGCTGGCCGGCGGGCGCGGAGGTGCCGGCGGCGGTGCGCAGCGCGCGGACGGCGGCACGGACGGGAGTGTCGCGTGAAGGCCAACCGCGCCTTTCGTCTGCTGGTCGCGCGCGAGGGGCGCGGGCCGGCGATCTTCGCGCCGCGCGACCGGCTCGACCGGGTCGAGGTCGTCGAGATCGACAGCGGCGAGTCGGTGCTGTTCTGGGACCTTCCGCCGCGCGAGGCGCGGCGGCTCGCCAACGCGCTGCGAGAGGACATGGCGCTGATGGAGGCCGCCGACTTCCTCGACGCCTGGCGATCGGCGCAGGAATGAATTCTTCCGCTGCGCGGAACGCTCTGCCCACGACCCCCCGAGCGGGGGAATCGTGGCGCCGAGCGGGGGAATCGCGGCCGTGGGCAGACCGGGCCGGCGAACGCCCCTCCGCTATCTTGCGACAGACGGCCGATACCAATCGGCGAGATCGCATGCGTAGGTCGTAGCGAAAGGAACCCGCCGTGCCCGATGTCGTGATGCCCCGCCTCTCTGACTCGATGGAGGAAGGCACGATCATCAAGTGGTTGAAGGCCTCCGGCGACGAGGTCCAGCGCGGCGAGGAGCTCGTCGAGATCGAGACCGACAAGGCGAACATGACCTACGAGGCCGACGCCTCGGGCACGCTGGAGATCGTCGCCGAGGAAGGTGCGACGCTGCCGATCGGCGAGACGATCGCGCGGCTTGGCGACGGCAGCGCGCCGGCCAAGAAGAAGGAGGCGCCGAAGGCCGCCGCCGCGGCGGCCGAGGGCGCGTCGAGCGGCGGCGCAACGGCGACCGCTTCCGAGGAGGCGCCGAAGGCGGCCGCGGCCAAGCCGGCGGCCGCGTCTGCGGATGGCGGGAACGGTCGGGTGAAGGCATCCCCGGTCGCGCGTCGGCTCGCCGAGGAGCTGGGCGTCGACCTGGCCGCGATCGCCGGTTCGGGGCCGGGCGGTCGGATCGTGAAGGCCGACGTCGAGGGCGCGGCGAAGGACGGCGCGGCCGCGCAGGCCGCCGAGAAGCCGGCGCTGGCCGCCGTCCCGGAGCCCGCCGCCGCCCCCGCTCCCGAGCAGCCGGCGGAGGAGATCCCTGGTCCGGTCGTCTCGGGCGATGCCGGCAGTGGGAAGGGTGAGGCGTCGACGGTGGAGCTGACGCGGACGCAGCAGGTGATCGCGCGGCGGATGGCGGAGTCGAAGGCGACGATTCCGGATTACACGGTCACGACCGAGGTCGACATGGAGGCCGCGGTCGCGTTGCGCGAGCAGATGAAGGCGGCTGCGACCGAGTCGCGGCGGGCGCCGTCGTTCAACGACATGGTCGTGAAGGCTGCCGCGCTCGCGCTGCGCGACTACCCGAAGGCCAACGGCGGCTACAGGGATGGCAAGTGGGAGCTGTACTCGCGCGTGAACGTCGGGATCGCGGTCGCGACCGATGACGCGTTGATCGTGCCGACGATCTTCGACGCCGACAGAAAGGCGCTCGGCGAGATCTCCCGTGACGCGCGCGCGCTGGCGCAGCGGGTCCGCGCCGGCAAGATCACCCCGCCGGAGCTGTCCGGTGCGACCTTCACGGTCTCCAATCTCGGCATGTTCGGCACGACCGAGTTCACCGCGATCATCACCTCCGGCCAGGCCGGCATCCTCTCGGTCGGCGCGCTGCGCGACACCCCCGTCGTCAAGGACGGCCAGGTGGTGCCGGGCAAGCGGATGAGCATCACGATCGCCGCCGACCACCGCATCCTCAACGGCGCCGAAGCCGCCCAATTCGTCGCCCGCATCCGCGAACTGCTCGAAACCCCCTTCTCACTCGCCTTCTAGGCGAACGCCGCTCCGACGCGCGGGCCTCGACGGCCCGCGCGCTCGTCGCGGGGCGCCGGTGCGCGTCCGGCTCACGGCATCCACCCGCTGACGCCGACCGGGCTGCCGGCGACCGATGCGCGGGCGCGGGTGCCGGGGTCGAGGCGTCGGCTGACGCGGCCGACGGCCGTCACGCGGCGCGGGCCGGTCGTGCGCGCGAAGACCCAGCGGTCGCCGGCAGGCCACCAGACGCCGGCCCAGCGGCCGTCGGGCGAGATCGCCACCTCGCCGAAGCCGCCGGGGCCGGCGAAGCGCATCCGGGCCCGCAACCGGACCGGGCGGTCGATTCCCGACGCGCCGCCGGCTCGCCGCGACGGCGGTGGGTCGAGGCGGACGGTCCGCAGCTCGCTCGCGCCCCGTACGCGGTCGAAGGCGACGAAGGCGGCGACGCGCCCGTCCGGGCCGACCGCGAGGTTGCCGCCGAGAAAGCCGGGCCATGGCGGTCGTGCGGTCGCCAGCCGGCGGCCGTCGAGGGCGAGCAGGTCGAGGCGGTCTCGCCGGAGCACCAGCAGGCGGTCGCGGCCGGCCCAGGCGATCGCGCGCACCGGCTTGCCGCGACGGACCGGGACGGCGAGCGCGGGCGCCGGCGCGCCCGACGGCAGCCAGCCTGCCGGTCGCGGTGTCGGCCCCTCCCAGCTCGCGACCGCGTCGACGTCGCGCACGACGACGCCGCCGCGCGGGGTCGCGTAGGCGAGCACGTGATCGTGCGCCGGACCGGGGCGCCATGCCGGCGTGACCGCAGCGGTCCGCGCGGCGAGGGCCCGGTCGCCGCTGCCGTCCCCGGCGACGACGCGCAGCTGCCTGCGGCTGCGGTAAGCGACGCGATAGCCGTCGCCGCGCGACCAGATCGCGTGGCTGACATGCGGCCGCGACAGCGTCCAACGCACCTGGCCGCGCGGATCGAGCGCGGCGAGCAGGTCGCGGCGCGTCGCCAGCACGAACAGGCCGCGCGGCGACCAGCTCGCCGTCGACCACGCGCCGAGCCAGCGCGCCGACAGGTCGCGCTGCACGATCCAGGCGCCGGTCGGATCGCTCACGAGCAGCCGGCCGTCCGCCGGCAGCGCCCGTCCGGCCGGCGGGTCGAAGGTCCGCCCGATCCAGTCGCCGACCTTCGCGCCGGCGGGCCCGAGCGCCAGCGCCGCCCCGCCGAGCGCGACGAGCAGCGCGACGCCCCACCGCCGTGCGCGCCGCGCTCCTCGCCGCGCGCTGGCACCGCGCCGGCCGCGCCCGCGTGCTCCGCCGCCCGCCGCCCCATCCGTCCCGGCCCACGCCGCCGCGTCGCGATGCGCGTCGCCGCCGGCCGCGCGCCCGGCGGCGAGCGGGTCGCGTGCGTCGTAGGCTGCGCGGACGGCGGTCCACGCGCGTGCGGCGGCGGCCTGCTCGCGCTCGTCGTCGAGCCGGTGCAGACGGTCGGCGAGGGCGGCGTCGAAGCGGTCGCGGCGCACGCTCATCCCATCTCCTCTCGCAGCTCGCGCGCGAGCGCGTCGAGACCGCGACGCAGGCGCGAGTTGACCGTCCCGCGCGGCAGCTCCAGCGCCGCGGCGATCTCGCCCGGCGAGTAGTCGAGCAGGTGCCGCAGCACGACGACGGCCCGCTGCTCGGGCGTCAGCGCCGCGAACGCCGCCAGCAGCTCCTCCGAGCAGGCCGGCTCGCGCGGCCGCTCGCTCCCCTGCGCGGCCGGCTCCGGCGCCGCAGTCGCGTCGACTTCGCGCCGGACCCCGCGGGCGCGCGCCCAGTCGATCGCGCGGTTGGCTGCGATCCGCGCCAGCCACGGCGCGAACGGGCGCCGGCGGTCGAAGCGGTCGAGTCGTCCGACCGCGGCGACGAACGCCTCCTGCGCGACGTCCTCCGCCGCCGCGTGGTCGCGCGTGATCAGCAGCGCGACGCGATACGCGGCGCCCCAGTGCCGGCGGAACAGCCGCTCCAGCGCGACCTCCTCGCCCCGCCGCGCCGCCGCGATCAGCGTGCGATCGGAGGGCTGTGCGACCTCCTCGCGACGGTCGCGCCCGGGCAGCGGGAGCACGGCGGCGATCGTGTCGGAGACCAAGGCCATCGACCGACACTACGGCTGCCGGCGCGCCAGAGGTCCCTCATCCGGTGCATGGCGTCTCGGAGCTGACCGCGCGGCGGGCCGCGGCCGCCGACCTTCACCCGATCGCGGGGTAGGTCTCCGCGGCGGCCTCGGGGTCGGCGTCGGCGTCGGCGGCGACCTGGCGCCGCAGCAGCGCGAAGGCGAGCAGCGCCGCCGCGACCATCACGCCGGCGGCGACCCAGTAGGCGGTCGAGACTGCCGTCGTGACCGCCTCCTTGACGCCCTCGACGACCTCCGGCGGGACCGCTCTGCCGCCCGGCGTCGTCGCGCCCGACGCCGCCGCGGCGCCCGACGAGGAGAGCGCCGACTCCAGCTCGCGGACCTGGGCGCTCGTCGTCCCCTCGCGCGTGAGCAGCTCGCTGATCTGCGTCAGCTGCACGTTGGCGACGACGGTGCCCATCCGGCCGCCCGGCCCGCGATGCTGTGCGCTGATGCGCATCGGTCCCGGACCCGAGGCTGCCTACCGCTACGGCGTCGTGCTGCTGATCGCCTTCGCCGCGGTCGTCTTCTTCACGCTCGCTCCCGACACCGCGGTGACGAGAGCGATCGGCCTCGTGCTCGTCACCCTGACGCTGGCCTTCGCCGTCGTGACCGGCCGCGGCGATGCCGTCCGGCGCGGCGGCACGACGCTCGTGGCGATCGTCGCCGGGATCGCGGCGACGATCGCGATCGTCGTCGACGGCGCGCCGACGTGGGTCGGCTCGGCGATCGGCGCCGCGCTCGTCATCGGCACGATCGGCGAGCTCGCGAGCGGGATGGTGCGGATGCTGCGCGACCGCGGCGTCACGATCCAGGCGGTCTCCGGCGCGCTCGCGATCTACCTGCTGCTCGGCCTCTTCTTCTCGCTGGTCGTCGCCGCCGCCGCGCACGCCGGCTCCGGCGCCTACTTCGCGCAGGGCACCGACGGGACCGCGAGCGATCACGTCTACTACGTCTTCACGACGATGACGACGACCGGCTACGGCGACCTCACGCCCGCCGACTCGTTCGGACGGGCGCTCGCGGTCGTCGCGATGCTCGTCGGGCAGATCTACCTCGTGACGGTGATCGCGATGCTGGTCGGCAACCTGCGGCGCCGCGACAGCGGCGCCTGACCGGCCGCTCACTGCGGCCCGCCGAGCACGAGCAGCAGCTGGCCCGGCTCGGGCCGCGGCGTCTCCCCGCCGGTCAGCGGCACGACCGTGCGCGCCCGCCCGTCGCCGTCCTCGAGCACGAGCACGAGCGGCAACGCGCCGGGCCCCGGCGCGGCCGCCGCGCGGACGCGCTCGCCGGCGGCCCAGCGGCGCGCCAGCGCAGGGGCGGTCGCGCGCTCGCCGAACAGCGGCGGCGTCAGCTCGCTCTCGCGCTCGGCGAGCCGCGGCCTGTCCGGCGCCGGCGGCAGCGCCAGCACGCGCGCGGCGCCCAGCTCCTCCGCGAGCCGCTCGACGAGCAGCTCGTTGAGCGCGTCGTCGTCGGTCGTCACGAGCACGAGCCCGATCGCCTCGTCGAGCGGGTCGTCGTCGGCCGCGCCGTCGCCGAGCAGCGGGTCGGGGCAGACGGCGAGGCCCTCCGCCGCGGCGGCGCGCGCCTCCTCTGCGCGGCCGCTCCAGATCCGCACGTCGGCGCCGGCCTTCTGGAGCGCCCGCGCGAGGTCGCGCGCCCACGGCGCGCCGCCGACGACCAGCACGCCGGCCGGGTCGCCGTGCGACAGCCCGGTCGCGCGCGCGACCGCCGGCGCGAGGACGGCGTAGACGACGACCGTCCCGGCGATCACGCAGAAGACGAGCGGGACGACCAGCTCGGCACCCGGAGCGCCGGCGTCGGCCAGCTCGACGCCGAAGACCGACGCGGTCGAGGCGGCGACGATCCCGCGCGGCGCCAGCGACGCGACGAACGCCCGCTCGCGCCACGGCAGCCCCGTCCCCCACGTGCTCGCCAGCACCGCCAGCGGCCGCACGACGACCACGAGCACCGCGACGAGCGCGATCGCCGCCCAGCCGAGGTCGACGACGTCGCCGATCGCGACCGTCGCGGACAGCAGCACGAACAGGAGGCCGAGCAGGATCGCGCCGAGCGTCTCCTTGAACTCGACGATCCGCGCGATGTCGACGCGCTGCTGGTTGGCGAGCACGAGCCCCATCACGATCGTCGCCACCAGCCCGGCGTCGCTGCGCAGCAGGTCGGCGGCGGCGAACGCCGCGACGACCGCCATCAGCGTCGCGGCGACCTTCTGGCGCTCGGCCAGCCAGCGGGCGCGCAGCAGCGGCATCAGCAGCAGCGCGCCGGCGGCGCCGCAGGCGATCCCGCTCAGCATCGTGAGCCCGAAGTCGCCGGCCTGCAGCGAGATCCCGCCGCCGGCGAAGTCGAGCGCGTTGAAGACGACGACCGCCGTGATCGCGCCGACGGGGTCGACGACGATCCCCTCCCACTTGAGGATCGAGCGGACCGATCTCGCCGGGCGGATGAAGTCGAGCATCGGCAGCACGACGGTCGGCCCGGAGACGATCACGATCGCCCCCACCAGCAGCGCGATCGCGTGCGGCACGTCGAACAGCAGCTCGACCGCGAGCCAGCTGCCGAGCCACGTGATCAGGGCGCCGATCGTGACCAGACGCGCCGAGACGGCGCGGACGTTCCCGCGCAGCTCCTCGCGCCGCAGCCCGAGCGCGCCCTCGAAGAGGATGATCCCGACCGCGATCGAGATCGCGTCGTCGAGCGCCGGGCCGAGCAGCGCGTCGGGATCGACCAGGCCGGTGACGTCGCCCGCCACCACGCCGACGGCGAGCAGCGGGACGATCGCGGGGATGACGAGCCGCGCCGCCAGCAGCTGGGCGCCGACGGCGAGGACGACGACGAGCGCCAGCCCGAGCAGCTCGTCATCCATCGCGTGCTACCTGCTGAGCGGGAGCGCTCAGTCCTCCTCGGCGAAGGTGGCGCGCAGCTTCGCCTCGTCCTCGTTGGAGAGGTTGGTGTAGAGCAGCTCGGCGTTGGAGAGGTCGAACTCGGCCTCGACCTTGTCGAGCACGGCGTCGGAGCTGAGCAGGAACAGCGCCGAGGTCCCGGGCGTGATTCTCTCGCGCGCCTGGGCGATGAAGCTGTCGTCGATGCCGACGTCGCCGAGCGAGCCGGCGAGCGCGCCCGCGGCGGCGCCGACGGCGAGGCCGAGCAGCGGGATGAAGAAGATCAGGCCGAACAGCAGGCCCCAGAACGCGCCGCCGAGCGCGCCGGCGCCGGCGAGGTTGTGGAGCTGACGCGTCTTCGGCTTCTTCTTGCCCTCCTGCCAGCTGACGACCGCAGCGTCGTGGATCTTGATCAGGCCCTGCTTCTGGAGCGCCTCGAGCTTCTCGACCGCCCCCTCGGCCCCGGCCGGATCGTTGATCTTCCATACCGTGAGTGTCGCCACGCGGCTTTCCTTTCAGATCGGCGCGCCCGATGCGCGCTACGCCGAGCGCCACGCTACGCCGCGCCCGTGACGCGGTCAACGAAAGAGCGCCGACGCGTCCGTTTCGTGGAGCTTCGAACCGACGAATCGACACGACTCGCACGGTTATGGTGGATGCGTGAGCACGCGCCAACCGCCCCGCTGGAGCCGACTCGATCCCGACGTGCGCCGCAGCGAGATCCTCCTCGCCGCGAAGGAGATCTTCGGCACGCGGCCGTACGGGAGCGTGTCGATCACCGCGATCGCGGAGGCGGCCGGCGTCTCGCGCGCGCTCGTCACCCACTACTTCGGCGGCAAGCGCGAGCTGATGCTCGCGACGCTGCGCGAGTACGGCGCGATGGAGGGGCTCGTGCCGCGGACCGACCTCGGCCTGCCGGTCGAGGAGACCGTCGCGCGCAACGTCGACGCGTGGCTCGACTTCATGGCCGCCCACAGGGAGCTCGTCTTCGCGATGACGAGCGTCTCCGCGCTCGACCGCGACCCCGAGGTCGCGCAGGTGATCGACGACCTGCGCGACGCGACCGTCGACCGGATGCTCGTCAACCACTTCGGCACGAGCGACGTGCCCGCGCCGATCCGGGTCGTGCTGCGCGGCTACACGGGGCTGGCGCAGGTCGGCGTCGCCGACTGGCTCGTGACCGAGCGCGCCACCCGCGAGCAGATCCGCGTGCTGCTGACCAAGGGCCTGCTGACGCTGCTCCGCGAGGTGCTGCCGAAGGTCGTCGAGGTCAGCGGGCCCCTCGAGGCCGGCGCCTCCGGCGGCGAGCACGCGCCTGACGGCGTGGGCGCGCCGGCCGCCGGCTGACGCCGTGGCGGCTACGTCGGCGCCTGCGCCGACGCCTTCATCCCGGCCAGCTCGAGGTCGAGCGGGTCGACCCACGCCTCGGCCAGCAGCCGCCCGCCAAGGCCCTCCATCTTCTCGCGCAGCGGGATCGCCCAGCGATGCTCGATCAGCGCGACCGCGGCGGCCGTGCCGGGCGGGATCGCGTCGGCGACGTACCAGACGTCCTCGTCGAGCGCCTCCGCATGGAGCTGCGCCTCCTCGGCCCCGGCCGGCTCGCTCGTCAGGCCGGTCAGCTCGCCGAGCACGCCCTCGCCGCCGGGCAGCCGCTCCAACTCGAGCACCTGTACGTCGCCGCGCTCGTCCCTGCGCACCGCAAGCAGGTCGACGAGCCGCACGACGTCGCGCTCGGCCAGCCGCTCCAGCTCCCCGAGGATCTCGCCTCTGGGCTCGCCGCCCGTGAAGCCCAGCACCACCAGTTGCATCGGTCCCAGCGTCATCGTCCCGGCTCCTCTCAGCCGCCCTGCAGGATCTTCGCCTTGGCGGCCTCGAACTCGTCCTGCGTCAGCGCGCCCGCGTCGAGCAGCCCCTTCAGCTCGCCGAGCTTCGCGACGAGGTCGCCGCCCGCGGCCGGCGCCGTCTCGGCTGGGGCCGTCGGCGGGGGCGGCGGGGCCGCCGCGGGCTGCGCGTAGCGCTCCTGCTCCAGCTCGGAGATGCGCTGCTCCTGCTCGGCCTCGCGATAGCTCGTGCGCTGGGCGCGCTTGCCGGCCGCGTAGCCCGCGCCGCCCATCATCGCGGCCCGCAGCAGCGGCCGCCGTCGTGGTGCGAACATCACCCGCCTCCTGGTCTCCGTGTCAGCGTCAGCACGTTGTGCCCAGACGGGGCGCGCAGCAACCAGAAGCCGACACCGCGGCCGTCGCTCCGGATACCGTTTCGCAATGCCGATCCGCAGCCGCGTCCTCGTCGCGCTCGCCGCCCTCCTGAGCGTCGTCGCGCTGCTCGGCACGTGGGTCGACCGCCAGCTGCTGAACACCGACGACTGGACGACGACCAGCGCGGCGCTGCTGCGCGACGACGACGTCCGCCAGCCGGTCGCCGACGCAATCGCGGCGCAGGTCGCCGACGGCTCGCGCGCGACCGCGGCGCTCGAGGAGCTGCTGCCGCCGCGGCTGCAGCCGCTCGCGCCGCAGGCCGGCGCGCTCGTGCGCGAGGCGGCCCAGCGCGCGACCGAGCGGCTGCTCGACGGTCCGCGGGTGCAGCGGCTGTGGGTCGACGCCAACCGCGTCACGCACGAGCAGCTCGTCGACATCGTCGACGGCGGCGGCGCGGTGATCGCCGGCCGCGGCCTCGTGCTCGACCTGCGCCCGCTCGCGGTCGAGATCGCGCGGCAGGCCGGCTTCAGCGGCGATCGCGTGGAGCGGCTGCCGGCGCCGCGCGGCCGGATCGTGCTGCTGAGAGAGGACCAGGTCGACGCGCTGCGCGAGATCGGCGACCTGCTCCACACGCTGTCGTGGCTGCCGGCGCTGCTCGCGCTGGCGCTCTACGCGCTCGCGATCCAGCAGGCGCGCGCCGCCCGCCGCCGGGCGCTGCTCGCCGCCGGCGCGAGCCTCGCGGCGGTCGGGCTGATCGCGCTGATCGTGCGGCGGGCGGCCGGCCACGTGGTCGTCGACACGGTCGCCGGCGACGGTCCGTACGTGCCGACCGCGCAGGCGGTCTGGCAGATCGCGACGACGCTCCTCTCCGAGCTGGCGGTCGTCGTGCTGATCGCCGGGCTCCTCACCGCGCTCGGCGCCTGGCTCGCCGGGCCGGGGCGCCGCGCCAGCTGGCTGCGGGCGCGGATCGCGCCGGCGCTCGCGACCGACCCGGCGGCCGTGCTCGGCGTCACCGTGCTCGTCTACCTCGCGCTGCTGGCATGGGGGCCGCTGGCGGTCCTGCGGCGGCCGCTGGCGATCGCGGTCCTCGGCCTCCTGCTCGTCGCCGGCGTGTGGCTGCTGCGGCTGCAGGTCGTGCGCGAGCGCGCCGCCGCGGCGGCCGTCGCGGACAGCGGTGCCACGCCATCCGGCGACGGCCCGCCCGCCGGCGCGAGATGATCGGTCGATGACCGACGAACGCGATCCGCTCGAGTGGCTGAGCCGGCCGATCGCCGGCCGCACCGTCCCGGCGCGCGCGGTCGAGCTGGTGCGCGCCTGCCTCGACCGGCTCGTCCGCATCCAGTTCGTCGACCGCGCCGTCGCGCTCGGCTCGCTCGCCTTCACGGCGATGGTCCCGCTGCTGGTGATCGTCGCCGCGTACGCGCCCGGCAGCGAGAGCGTCGCCGGCACCCTGATCGAGCGCTTCAAGCTCAGCGGGGCGAGTGCCGAGCTGATGGAGGAGGTCTTCACCCAGCCCGACAGCTCGCGCGGCGCGATCTCGGTCGCCGGCGCGCTCCTGCTGGTCGGCTCCGCGCTCAGCTTCACGCGCGCGCTGCAGCGGCTGTACGAGCTGGCGTGGCGGCTGCAGACGCGCGGCTGGAAGGGGACGGTCGCCGGGTTGAAGTGGCTCGCCGGGGTGGCGCTGTGGACGACGATCTTCGCGGCCGTGCGCACGTGGCTCAACGACCACACCGGCGCGCTCGTCTCGCTGATCGTCGCGCTCGCCTCCAGCGCCGTGCTGTGGCTGCTGACGCCGTTCGTGCTGCTCGGCGGCCGGGTCGCGTGGCGCAGGCTCGTGCCGACCGCGCTGCTGACCTCGCTCGGCATGAGCGCGCTGTCGATCGGCTCGGTCGTCTACATGCCCCAGGCGATCGCCGAGTCGGCCGACCGCTACGGCTCGATCGGGATCGCGATCTCGCTCGTCTCGTGGCTGGTCGGAATCGGCTTCGTGCTCGTCTTCTGCGCGGCGATCGGCGCGGTGCTCGGCGGCGAGACCGACGCGCCGCCGAGAGCCGCGCCGCCGCAGGTCAGCCAGCCGGCATCGCGATGACGGAGAAGACGGCGCCGAGCGGATCGTTGAGGACGGCGATCCGGCCTGCCGCCGTGTCGAACGGCTCGACGGCGACCGCGCCGCCCAGCTCGACCGCACGCGCGGCCGCGGCGTCGGTCTCGTCGACGTTGAAGTAGACCATCCAGTGGGCGGGCAGCTCCGGCGGCCAGATCTCGCCGTCCATCGGCATCATGCCGCCGACCGCGGTCTCCGCGCCGGGCTCGTCGTCGCCGTCGAGGTGCCAGGTGAAGTAGCGGCCGCCGCCGGTCTCCAGCTCGACGGCCCGCCAGCCGAACAGCTCGCGGTAGAAGCGCAGCGAGCCGTCGGCGTCGCGCGTCGTCAGCTCGTTCCAGCAGAGCGTGCCGGGCTCGTTGACGATCCCCGCGCCGGCCTGCCGTCTCGCCTGCCACAGCGAGAAGACGGCGCCGCCGGGGTCCTGGACGACCGCCATCCGGCCGGCGTCGAAGACGTCGAACGGCGCGGCCAGCACCGTGCCGCCGGCCGCGCTCGCGCGCTCCGCCGCCGCGTCGGCGTCGTCGACCGCCACGTAGGTGTTCCATGCCGGCGGCCCCTCCTCCATCTGCGAGCCGACCGCCGCCACGTCGCGACCGCGCAGACGGCAGATGACGTACCGGCCCGGCGCGTCGGGCGGCATCACGTCCTCGCGCTCCCAGTCGAACAGCGCGCCGTAGAACTCGGCCGCGCGCTCCGGGTCGTCCGAGGCGTGGTCGACCCAGTTCGGCGTCCCGGGCTCGTAGCTGTCCCGCTCGCTCATGCTCTCCCTCCTGGTCGGGCAGGTACAGCGCACACTATTCCTGTGCGGGCCGGCATGCCACAGCGAACGGGATGCTCCGACCCGCCGAGCCGTTCACGGCGTGATCACCGCGCGCCCGACCAGTCTGCCGGCGCGCATCTTCTCGTAGGCGGTCATCACGTCGTCGAGCGCGAACCGCTCGACGTCGGCCCTGAGGCGGCCGGCGGCGGCGAGCGCGAGCACCTCGCGCAGCTCGACGGCGCTGCCCCAGTACGGTCCGGCGATCGTCGCGTCGTAGGGCAGGAGGCCGAAGCCGACCGGGACCGCGCCGCCGCCGATCCCCACGACCGCGATGTGGCCGCCGCTGCGGACGACCGCGCCGGCCAGCTCGACGGTCGGCTGCGCGCCGACGAGGTCGACGACCAGCTCGGCGCCGACCCCGCGCGTCAGCTCGCGGATCGCGGGCGCCGCCTCGTCGTTGGACAGCACCGCCGCGTCGGCGCCGAGCTGCTTCGCGTGCGTCAGCTTCTCCTCGGTGGTGTCGACCGCGACGATCCGCGCCGGGCTCAGCTCGCGCAGGATCTGCACCGCCATGTGGCCGAGCCCGCCGACGCCGATCGCGACGGCGGTCGAGCCGGGGACGAGCAGCGGCAGCGCCGCCTTGATCGCGTGGTAGGGGGTCAGCCCGGCGTCGGTCAGCGGCGCCGCCGCCACCGGGTCGAGGTCGCCGAGCGGCACGAGCAGCCGCTGGTCGGGGACCAGCTCGTAGTCGGCCATGCCGCCGTCGAAGCCGAGGCCGCCGCCCAGCCCGCCGAGCTCGCCGGTCCGCTCGCAGAGGTTCTCGGCCGACAGCCGGCAGGGGCGGCAGCGGCCGCAGCCCCACGGCCCGTAGACCGCGACCGGATCGCCCTCCGACCAGCCGCTGACGCCGGCGCCGAGCGCCGCGATCGTCCCGGTGTTCTCGTGGCCGAGCGTGAACGGCGGCGCGATCGCCGGCGGCGCCTCCTCCGCGGTCCAGTCCATCAGGTGGATGTCGGAGTGGCAGGCGCCGGCGCCCGCGATCCTCACCAGCACCTGCCCCGGGCCGGGCTCCGGGGTCGGCACCTCGGTCAGCTCCGGCGGCGTGCCCCAGCCGGTCAGTCGCAGCGCTCGCATGCCCGAGGAGCTTCCCGGCCCGCGCGCGGTGAAACGCGCCCGCGCGACGCGCCGCCGCCCGCGGCCCCGGGGCGGCGCCCGCTCAGCGCATGCCGGTGGAGAAGCGGGCGTTGGGCTCGGCGCCGGCGAATCTGATCCCGCGCGGGTACGGCTGCTCGACGTCGACGACGGCGCAGTACGCTCTGTCGGCATCGGTCGGGCGCGGCACGCAGACGCGGTAGAGGCTGCCGTCGATGATCGGGAAGACGTCGGCCAGCTCGACGTGGCGGCGGAACTCGGCCGGCGCGTCCGCGCGCGCGCCGATCCACGCCTTGCCGCGGGCGAGCGCCTCCGCCATCGCCTCGTGGTTGCGCGCGAGCGTGTCCTGGTGGCGCAGGCCGGCGAGCAGGAGGCCGGCCGCGAGCGCCAGCACGAGCACGACGCCGGCGCGGTCGCGCGCGAGGAAGAACGGCAGCGACGGGCGCGCGGCGCGGAGGGCGAGGCCGGCGATCGGCGCCAGCGCGGCGACGACGAGCAGGTTGAAGAAGCCGGCGAGCAGCAGCGCGCCGACGAGGTCCGGCCCCTCGCCGGAGATCGGCAGCCGCCACAGCAGCACGCCCTCGGCGACGACGAGCACCGCCAGCAGCGGCGCCAGCGGCGCGCCGCGCAGGCGCCAGCGCAGGCGGGAGGGCCACACGCGCTCCATGCCTCCAGGGTACGCCGGTGCGCGCCCGGCGCCCCCGGTGCGGGCGATGCGGCCGGTGCGGCGCCGACGGCGCCGCCCGGTCAGTCGGCGAGCGGCACGAAGCGGTCCTGGTCGACGTCGTAGACCTGCACCTCGCCGGTCTTGATGTCGTAGACCCAGCCGTGGATCGAGAAGTCGGGCTCGGGGAGGCGGCTGGCGATGAACGGCAGCCTGCGCAGGTGCTGCAACTGGACCAGCACGTGCTCGCCGACCGCGACCCGCATCAGCGCCTCGCCCTCGAGGTGGCTGTAGCGCTCGCGCACGATCTGACCGGTCTCCTGCGAGCTGAGCAGCCACTTCTCGAGCGTCGGCAGGCCGGCGATCGTCTCCGGGTGGAGGATCGCGTCGACCGCGCCGCAGTGGGTGTGACCGCAGACGACGATGTCGCGCACCCCGAGCACCTCGACGGCGAACTCGAGCGAGGCCGCCTCGCCGGGGCTGTCGTTGCCGCCGACCGGGACGATGTTGCCGGCGTTGCGGACGAGGAAGATGTCGCCGGGCGCAGCCTGCGTGAACATCTCCGGCAGGACCCGCGAATCGGAGCAGCTGACGAGCGCGATCTGCGGTCTCTGGCCCTCCACGGCCAGTCGCTCCATCAGTCCTCTTCGGCTCTTGAGGCCGTCGCGTTTGAAGTCGTGGATGCCGCGCAGAAGGTCTCTCATCAACGACTGATCGTATGCGCTCGACCGTCGAAACAGACCCGGTCCGAAGCGTGACCTTCCGACGAAATGGGACTCACCCATCCCTTCGGGGGGTCCGACGAGGAGTAGCCTGCAAAGCGATGTGTCCCCTGTGGTCGTGCTCGGTCGGAGATCCCGGGAGAGCACGCGGGGAGCCGGACGGAGACCCCGCTTCCGGTTCACGAACGAAAGGGTGAGGCAGGATGGCGACGACTGTTCGACCGACGGCGGCGGCCGACGGGGTCCCTGACGTACCGGGCCACCTGACCCGCGCGGACCGCACCGAGCTGCTGCGGGCGATGCTCTCGATGCGCCTGATCGAGGAGCGCGCGATGAGCCTCTACCGCCAGGGCAGGGTGCCCGGCTCCTTCTACGACGGCTTCGGCCAGGAGGCCGTCTCGGCCGGCGCGGCCTTCGCGATGGCGGCCGAGGACCGGCTCTGCATCCTCCACCGCGACCTCGCGGCGCATGTCGTGCGCGGCGTCGAGCCGGCGCGGATCCTCGCCCAGTACATGGGGCGCGCGACCGGCGTCACGCGCGGACGCGACGGCAACGTCCACTTCGGCGACAAGGACAGGGGCTGCGTCGGGATGGTCTCGATGCTGCCCGACATGATGCTCGTCGCGACCGGCATGGCGATGGCGTTCAAGCTGCGCGGCGAGGCGCGCGCGGCGCTGACCTTCTTCGGCGACGGCTCGACCTCGCGCGGCGACTTCCACGAGGCGCTCAACTGGGCCGCCGTGCAGCGGCTGCCGGTGATCTTCGTGCTCGAGAACAACCAGTACGCCTACTCGACGCCGACGGCGCTGCAGTACGCCGTCCCGCCGATCGAGCGCGCCGGCGCCTACGGGATGCCGGGCGAGACGGTCGACGGCAACGACGTCGAGGCGATGTTCGAGGCGGTGCGGGTCGCGCGCGAGCGCGCCGTCGCCGGCGGCGGCCCGACGCTGATCGAGGCGCAGACGATGCGGATGCACGGCCACGCCGCGCACGACGACATGCGCTACGTGCCGGCCGAGCAGCTCGCCGCGTGGCGCGAGCGCGACCCGATCGACCTGCAGGAGCGCCGCCTGAAGGCACTCGAGGAGCCGGTCGACGTCGCCGCGCTGCGGGCCGAGGTGCAGGCCGAGGTCGACGCCGCGACCGAGACGGCGCTCGCCGCGCCGATGCCCGACCCGGCCACCGCGCGCGACGGCGTCTTCGCCGAGGAGGCGGTCCCGCTCGGCGACGGCCGCGCCCCGTGGAGCGGCTTCGCGCGGGAGGCGGCGAGATGAGCGGCACGACGCAGACTCCCGCGACGACCGGGCGGGCGGGCGGCGGAGCGGAGCGCGCGACGCGCAGAACGATGACCTACCTGCAGGCGATCTCCGACGGCCTGCGCGAGGAGATGCGCGCCGACGAGCGCGTCTTCGTGATGGGCGAGGACGTCGGCGTCTTCGGCGGCGCCTTCAAGGTCACCGACGGCTTCGTCGACGAGTTCGGCACCGACCGCGTGATGGACACGCCGCTGGCCGAGTCGGGGATCGTCGGGACGGCCGTCGGCGCCGCCGTCGTCGGGATGCGGCCGGTCTGCGAGATGCAGTTCGCCGACTTCATCGCGTGCGGCTTCGACCAGCTCGTCAACGTCGCCGGCAAGATGCACTACCGCCAGGGGCTGGCCGTCCCGATCACCGTGCGGCTGCCGAGCGGCGGCGGCTTCTCCGGCGGCCCGTTCCACTCGCAGAACCCGGAGGCGTGGTTCATGCACGCGCCCGGCCTGAAGGTCGTCGCCCCCTCGACGCCGGAGGACGCGAAGGGGATGCTGATCAAGGGGATCCGCGACCCCAACCCGGTCGTCTACCTCGAGCACAAGCACCTCTACCGGCGCGTCAAGGGGGAGGTCCCGACGGGGACCTACGAGACCGACTTCAGCGCCCGGATCGCGCGCGAGGGTGACGACCTCGTCGTGATCGCCTACGGCGCGATGGTCCACACGGCGCTGGAGGCGACCGCTCCGGAGGCGCTCGACGGCGCCTCGGTCGAGGTGCTCGACCTGCGCTCGCTCGTGCCGCTCGACGAGGAGGCGATCCTCGCGAGCGTGCGCAAGTGCTCGAAGGTCGTCGTGCTCGACGAGGCGAACGCGACCTGCGCCGCCGGCGCCCAGGTCGCCTCGCTGATCGCCGAGCGCGCCTTCGAGGACCTCGACGGCCCGATCGTCCGCGTCGCGACCCCGGACGTGCCGATCCCCTTCTCGCCGCCGCTCGAGCAGGCGGTGCTGCCCGGCGTCGAGCGCGTGAAGGAGGCGTGCCGTGACCTCCTCGCGTACTGACGGCGGCGCGGCCGGCGCGGCCGGCGCGACGCTCGCCGACGTGACGATGCCGCAGATGGGCGTCTCGGTCGCCGAGGGGACGGTCGTCGAGTGGAAGGTCGCCGTCGGCGACCCGGTCCTCGCCGACGAGCCGATCTGCGACATCTCCTCCGACAAGATCGACAGCGAGGTGCCGGCGCCGGTCAGCGGCGTGCTCGCCGAGGTGCTGGTCGAGGCCGGCGAGACGGTCGCGGTCGGGACGGTGCTGGCGCGGATCGGCGGCGGCGCCGAGGCCGGCGCGGGCGCGGAGCCGTCGGCCGGCGCCGAGTCGGCCGCCGCGGCGCCCCCGGCCGAGATTGGCGGAAGCGGCCGCGGCGACGGCGCCAGCCGCGCCCCGCACGTCTCGCCGGTCGTCGCGCGGATCGCCGCCGAGCACCACGTCGACCTCTCGCAGGTCGTCGGCACGGGCCGCCATGGGCGCGTGAGAAAGCAGGACGTCCTGGCCTACATCGAGCGCGGCGGCGCGGCGGCGCAGGCGCCGGCCGAGGAGCCGCCGCTGCACATCGAGTCGCCGTACATACCCGAGCCGACGCCAGCCCCCGAGCCGGCCCCGGCCGCCGCCCCGGTCCCAGCCGCCGAGGCCGCGCCCGCCGCCGGCGGCACGCTGTCGCGGATGCGCCGCCAGATCGGCGAGCACATGAAGCGCTCGCTGGAGACGGCCGCCACCTGCACGACCTGGATGGAGGTCGACATGGGCCGCGTCGAGGCGGCCCGCCGGCAGGCGCGCGTCGGCGACCTCGTCGGGATCACGGCGCTGCCGATCGTCGCGCGCGCGACCGTCGAGGCGCTGAGGGAGCTGCCGGCGCTCAACGCGACGCTCGACGGCGACCGCTACGAGCAGCACGCGGCCGTCCACCTCGGGATCGCCGTCAGCCTCGGCGACGAGGGCGGCCTGATCGTGCCGGTGATCCGCGACGCGCAGGAGCTGTCGGTCGAGGGCCTCGCCCGCCGCATCAAGGAGCTGGCCCGCCGGGCCCGCGCCGGCGAGCTGACGCCGGACGAGGTCCGCGGCGCCACCTTCACGATCACCAACCCCGGCCAGTACGGGGCGATCATGGCGACGCCGGTGATCAACCAGCCGCAGGTCGCGATCCTCGACCTCGAGGCGATCGTCAAGCGTCCTATCGTTGTCAGCGACGACGAAGGGAACGACATGATCGCGATCCGCCCGCAGACGATCCTCGGCCTCTCCTGGGACCACCGCGCGCTCGACGGCGCGCTCGCCGCCCGCTTCCTCGGCTCGATCCGCCGCCGGCTCGAGCGGTGGGAGGCATGAGCGAGCTCGCGCCCGTCGCCGGCGACGAGCTGTGGGTCGCGCGGCTCGGGGTCGTCCCCTACCGCGAGGCGCTCGCGCTGCAGGAGGCGGTGCGGGCGCGGCGGCAGGCCGGCGAGATCCCCGACGTGCTGCTGCTGCTCGAGCATCCGCCGGTCTACACGCGCGGCCGCCGCTCCAGAGAGGGCGAGCTGCCGTTCGCGCCCGACTGGTACGAGCGGCAGGGGATCGACGTCGTCACGGTGCGCCGCGGCGGGCTGCTGACCTACCACGGACCCGGGCAGCTCGTCGGCTACCCGATCATGCGGATCGGCGAGGTGCTCGCCTACGTGCGCACGCTGGAGCAGTCGCTCGTCGCGGCGCTCGCCGACACCGGGATCGCCGCCCACGCGCGCCCCGACGACGGCCCCGGCTACCTCGGCGTCTGGGTCGACGGCGAGCGCAAGCTCGCCTCGGTCGGCGTCCACGTCGCCCAGCACGTCACCACCCACGGCTTCGCCGCCAACGTCGACAACGACATGCGCCCGTGGGAGTGGGTCGTCGCCTGCGGCCTGCCGGGCGTGCGGATGACCTCGATCGCCGACGAGCTCGGCGAGACGGCGCTGACGCGCCCGCCGGCCAGCGAACCGTTCGCCGCCGAGCGCCCGTCCTCGCCGCGGCTGGCGCGCTTCTCCGACGACGTCGTGCGCCGCTTCTGCGAGGCGTTCGGCAAGCGGCCGGTCGAGGTCGGGCGCGAGGCGCTCGGCGTCGACCCGCTCGACCGCACCCCGGTCGTCGCGGCCGGGCCGATATCGTCAGGAGAGTCATGAGCGTCACCGAACCGCGCAAGCACCAGACCCGCTCCCGCGCGAACCCGGGCGGGATGGACGTCCTGAAGGTGCTCGGCCCCGACGTGCGGCCGTTCCGCGAACGCAAGCCCTCGTGGTTCAAGGTGCCGGCCCCCGGCGGGCCGAAGTACCGCGAGCTGACGAGAATGATCAGACAGGAGAACCTCAACACCGTCTGCGTCGAGGCCGCCTGTCCCAACGTCGGCGAGTGCTGGGAGCGCGGCACCGCGACGTTCATGATCCTTGGCGACACCTGCACCCGCCGCTGCGGCTTCTGCAACGTCAACACCGGCAAGCCGACCTGGAACGACCCGCTCGAGCCCGCGCGCGTCGCCCGCTCGGTCGCGAAGATGGGCCTGCGCCACGCGGTCATCACCTCCGTCGACCGCGACGACCTGCCCGACTACGGCGCCTCCGCCTTCGTCGGCGTGATCCGCTCGATCCGGATGCAGGCGCCCAGCTGCAAGGTCGAGGTGCTGACACCCGACTTCCGCGGCCAGGAGATGCCGCTGGCGAAGGTGATCGCCGAGCGGCCCGACGTCTTCAACCACAACTGCGAGGTCGTCCCGCGCCTCTACCCCGTCGCCCGCCGCGGCTCGGAGTTCCTGCGCTCGGCGCGCGTGCTGAGGAACGCGAAGCTGATGGGCGGCGACGAGGTCACGACGAAGTCCGGCCTGATGGTCGGCCTCGGCGAGACGATGGAGGAGATGGTCGAGACCTTCAAGATCCTCCGCGAGCACCTCGTCCAGGTCCTCACCGTCGGCCAGTACCTGCGCCCGACCGAGCGCCACCTGCCGGTCGTCCGCTACTGGCACCCCGACGAGTTCAAGGAGCTGGAGGCAGCCGCCTACGAGCTCGGCTTCGACCACATCGCCGCCGGCCCGCTCGTGCGCTCCTCGTACCACGCCGACCAGCACGTGCCGCAGGAGCAGCCCGGCGTCGGGCCGCTCGCCGCCTCCGCCTGATCGCTCCGGCAGGCGCGCCGCCCTGCCAAGCTCCCGGTCGCGTGCTGCCGCTGAAGGACAACCTCGGGACCGACCGGCTGCCGGTCGTCACGCTGCTGCTGATCGTCGCGAACGTCGCGGTCTACCTGCTGATCCAGGGCGGCGGGATCGCGCACGGCCCGAGCGAGGTCGAGACGGTCGGCTACGCCAGCGCCGTCCCATCGCTCTTCCTCCACGCCGGCCTCCTGCACCTGCTCGCCAACATGCTCGCCCTGTGGCTGTTCGGTCCGGCCGTCGAGGACTCGATGTCGCGCTGGAGATACCTGCTCCTCTACCTCGCCGGCGGGCTGGCGGCGATCGCGCTGCAGGTCGCCCTCGACCCCCACGCGACCGTCCCCGCGCTCGGCGCCTCGGGCGCGGTCGCGGCGGTCCTCGGCGGCTGCCTGCTGCTCTACCCGCGCGTCCGCTTCGTCTCGATCGTGTTCGTGCCGCTGTTCTCGACGCTGGTCGAGCTGCCGGCGTGGGTGCCGGTCGCGGCCTGGGTCGCCGTGCAGGCGATCGTCGGCGCGACCGCGCTCTCGGACGTCGCGGACGCGAGCGGCGCGGTCGCCGCGGTCGCGCCCGTCGGCGGCCTCCTCGTCGGCCTGCTCGCGGTCAAGCTGCTCGCCGACCGGCGCAAGCAGGTCCCCGTGCGCGTCAAGGTGGCGGCATGACCACGAGACGGATCATCCTCGGCATCTCGCTCGCCTTCATCGGGCTGCTGATCTTCGTCACCTTCGCCGACGCCGTCGACGAGGGCGTCAGCATCCGCACCGTCGTCTCGATCCCGATCATCGTGATGCTCGGCGTCGGCGTGATCGGCGCGCTGGCGCAGCCGCCGCGGAGGTAGCGCGCGTCAGTCAGCGGCCGGGCGTCGAGATCACGCCCGGGCACTGGACGAACCAGCGCGCCTTGTACGGCCGCACCGCCGCGGCGTCGGCCGTGCGCACGGCGCGCAGCTCCTTCGCGAGGTACGTGCGATCGCTGCCGCAGAGGCCGAGCGCGGAGAGCGTGACGACGACCGGCGCGCGGAAGCCGTCGCCGTGGCGGTCGGCATAGACGAACGTGCCGCGGCCGACCGCCTTCGCGCCGCCCCAGCGCGACCAGCGCAGGCCGGCGACGCGGGCGCTGGCGCCCCACGGCAGCGTGCGCGGCTTGAAGGCGAACCGTCGGCCGGAGGGCGCGAAGGCGCGTCTGGAGGGCGGGGCGCAGACGTCGAGATCGAGGCCGGCGGCGTCGGGGATCCGCCGCAGCTCTCTGGCGCAGACGCCGAAGCGGGCGCCCTGGCCGACCTCGCTCCAGCGTCCGCCCGGCGTGCCCGGCTCGGGGCGTCTGAGGACCCAGACGTACGGCGGCCGCTGGCAGCCCTCGCCGCCCTTGGCGAACAGCGCGCCCCAGCGCGCGTCGACGGTCGAGATGCGCCCCTCGACGCAGTCCGGGTCGACCGGCGGGCCGGCCGCGCCGGCCATCTCCTCCAGCTCGGCGCGGTCGGGAGCGCGATCGGCGGCGGCCGGGGCGGCGAGCGTCGCGAGCGCGAGCGCGGCCGCGGCGAACGCCGCGACGGCCCCGGTGCGCACCCCTGCTCCCATGCGCCCGACCGTACTGGAACCCGGCGCACCGCCGCGCAGGTGGGCCGGGCCGGCAGCCGGGCGCGGCCCCGCCTGCCATCCTCTTCCCGTGTTCCTGCGCCGGCATCTGATCGCGGCCTGCTGCCTGCTCGCCGCCGCCGGCGGCGCGGCCGTGCTGGCGCTCGGACTGCTCGACGGCGGGGCCGGCGCGCCGGTCTCCGGCGTCGCCTCGCCGGCGGTTGCGGCCTCCCCGCCCGGCGAGGTCGCCGACGCGCCGCCGACGCCGCAGCCGCACGACTTCGGCCGCATCGCGGCCGAGGGCGGCCTGCTGCCCGTGCGGCTGCGCAGGCCGCCGCGCAGCGGGCTGCTCGTCGACGCATCCAGCGGCCGCGTCCTGTGGCGCCGCGAGCCGGAGCGGCGGCTCCCGATCGCGAGCGTGACGAAGATGATGACGGCGCTGATCGTCGCCGAGCGGACGCGGCCGCGGGAGCCGGTCGCGATCACGCGCGAGGCGCTCGCCTACACCGGCTCGGGGGTCGGGATGCTGCCGAAGGGCCGGCGGGCGCAGGCCGAGACGCTGCTCTACGGGCTGATGCTGCCGTCCGGCAACGACGCCGCGATCGCGCTCGCCCAGCACGTCGGCGGCTCGGTGCGGCGGTTCGTGCGGATCATGAACGCGCGCGCCGCCGAGCTCGGCCTCACCTGCACCCGCTTCGCCTCCCCGTCGGGGATCGTCGACGAGGGCGGCTGGTCGTGCGCGCCCGACCTCGCGCTCCTGGCCCGGAAGGTCCTGGAGGTCAGGCGGCTGGCGCGGATCGTGCGCACGCGCCTGACGACGATGCCGCTGCCGATCAGGGGCGGAAGGGTGTGGCTCGCCAACCACAACCCGCTGCTGGCGATGGGCTATCCCGGCGCCGACGGCGTCAAGACCGGCTTCACCGACGCCGCCGGCCGCTGCTTCGTCGGCAGCGCGACCCGCATCGGCCGCGACGGCAGAAGGCGGCGCCTGATCGTCGTCCTGCTCCACTCGCCGAACCCCGGCAAGCAGGCCGCGAGGCTGCTCGACGCCGGCTTCGCCGCCGCCCGCTGAGCGCCCGCTCACCGCGAGCTGCGTCGATCTGCCCACCGCAGCGGTAGGCAGATCGACGCAGCTCGCGACCGGCGGGTGGGCGGTAAGGTGGGCTGACGAGAGATTTGGCCGACCAGCCAGTCAGGAAGGAGTGTCGTGGACCTGAACGACTCGCCCGAGCTCGCCGCGTACCGCTCGCAGGTGCGCGCCTGGCTCGAGGAGAACGCCTCCCACGCGCCGAGAACGCGCGGCACCGGCGACGACGCGGAGGGGGTCGCCGCGCACCGCGCCTGGCAGCGGCGCCTCGCCGAGGCCGGCTACGTCGGCGTCACCTGGCCGGCCGAGCACGGCGGCCAGGGCCGCGGCCCGCTCGAGCAGGTCGTCGTCAACCAGGAGCTGGCCGCGGCCGGCGTCCCGGGGATCCTCGACGTGATCGGCGTCGGGATGCTCGGTCCGACGATCATCGCCCACGGCAGCGACGAGCAGAAGCAGCGCTACCTCGCGCCGATGCTGCACGGCGACGAGGTCTGGTGCCAGCTCTTCTCCGAGCCGGCCGCCGGCTCCGACCTCGCCGGGATCCAGGCGCGCGCCGTGCGCGACGACGACGGCGGCTGGCGGATCACCGGCCAGAAGGTGTGGACGACCAACGCCCAGTTCGCGGCGTTCGGCCTGCTGCTCGCGCGCACCGACGCCGACCTGCCCAAGCACAACGGCCTGACGATGTTCGTCGTGCCGATGGACGCCGCCGGCGTGACGATCCGGCCGCTGCGGCAGATCTCCGGCGAGCCGGAGTTCAACGAGGTCTTCTTCGACGACGTCAAGCTCGAGCCCGGCAGCGAGGTCGGGCCGGTCAACGGCGGCTGGGCGGTCGCGCTGACGACGCTGATGTTCGAGCGGCTGACGATCGGCGCCGGCAGCGAGGGGCTCGGCTACCGCGCCGACCGCTTCGCCGCGGCGATCGCGAGCGACCCGGTCGCCGCCGCCGACGGCGGCGTCCGCCGCGCCTACGGCGAGCTGGCGACCGAGCTGCTGGCGCTGCGCTTCACCGGCTACCGGCTGCTGACGGCGATCAGCAAGGGCCGCATCCCGGGACCGGAGGCCGGCCTCGGCAAGGTGACGGCGGTGAACGCGGCGATCGCCGCCGGCGACCTGATCGCCGACGTGCTCGGCCCCGAGACGCTCCAGAGGGGCGAGTGGGCCGACCTGATCTCCTTCCTGCCGGGCCTCAAGTCGGCCGGCGGCACGGAGGAGATCCTCCGCAACACGATCGGCGAGCGCGTCCTCGGCCTGCCGCCGGAGCCGCGCCTCGACAAGGGGATCCCGTTCTCGGAGCTGCGCGCGAAGGAGCGCCAGGAGGTGCAGGCATGAACTTCGAGCTCTCCGACGAGCAGGTCTTCCTGCGGGAGGCGGCGAGAGACGCGCTCGGCCGCGTCAGAACGGTCGAGGCGGCGCGCGACGCGCTCGAAGGAGCGGAGCTGCCGGACCTGTGGCCGACCACCGCGCAGGCCGGCTGGACCGGACTGCTGATCTCCGAGGACCACGGCGGCGCCGGCCTCGGCGCGATCGACGCGATGCTCGTCGCCGCCGAGTGCGGCCGCGTCCTCGCCGGCGTCGCGCTGCTCGGCCACCTGCCGGCGACGGCGCTGCTCGACGCCGACGGCGGCGAGGGCCAGCTGCTCGCCCGGCTCGCCTCCGGCGCGGCGCGGGCGGCGTTCGTGCCGGCGCGGCCGGGCGACGACCGCGATCCCGCCTGGACCGCCGAGCCGCGCCGCGGCATACGGCGCGCGCCGGCGCCGGCCGTCACCGTCGGCGGCAGCGACGGCGGGGCGACCGTCTCCGGCACGGTCGCGTGGGTCCCCGACGCGCCCGGCGCCGACGTGCTGGTCGTCGCCGCGGTCGAGTCCGACGGGAGGCCGCGCGCGGTCGCGATCGACGGCGGCGCGGCCGGCGTCGCGATCGAGGCGGCGAGCGCCTACGACGCGACGCGGCCGCTCGGCCACGTGACGCTCGACGGCGCGCGCGGCCGGCTGCTCGACGTCGACGGCGAGCAGCTCGCGGCGGCGTGGTTCCTCGCGCAGGCGCTGATCGCGGCCGAGTCGCTGGGAGCGGTCGAGGAGGCGCTGCGGCGCTCGGTCGAGTACGCGAAGGAGCGGTTCACCTTCGGCCGCCCGATCGGCTCCTACCAGGCGATCAAGCACGCGCTGACCGAGGTCCTCCGGCGCCAGGAGAACACGCGCTCGCCGCTCTACTACGCCGGCTGGGCGCACGGCAGCAAACCCGATGAGTTCGCGCTCGCCGCCAGCGCCGCCCGCTCCTGCGCCGGCGGCGCGCTCGACTACGCGGCGCGCGAGCTGATCTCCGTCCACGGCGGCATCGGCGCGACCTGGGAGCACGACGCGCCGTTGTTCTTCCGCCGCGCCCAGCTGTCGCGCCGCCTGCTCGGCGGCACCGGCGACGCCACCGACCGGGTCGCCGCCGAGCTGCTCGGCCAGGCCGCCGCGTAGCGCGCCGCCGCGGGAGGAGCGGCGTCCAGGGGATCGATATCACCCCCTGGGCGCCGCTCCTCCCCGGTGCGGCGTCCGGCGCGGGTGGGAACGTCCCGGCGATGGACGACGCTGACGTGATCATCACGACGATGAACGACCTGCCCGGCTACGAGGTCGTCGAGGTCTACGGCGAGGTCTTCGGGCTCGTCGTGCGGGCCCGCAACGCCTTCGGCAACATCGGCGCCTCCTTCCGCACGATCGCCGGCGGCGAGGTGAAGGGCTACACGAAGCTGCTGACGGAGTCGCGCAACCACGCCGTCGACCGGCTCAAGGAAGCCGCCCGCGAGCACGGCGCCAACGCCGTCATCGCGATGCGCTTCGACTGCAACGACATCGGCAGCGTGATGAGCGAGGTCGCCGCCTACGGGACCGCGGTCACCGTCCGCCGGGCGTACGCGCCGCCGGCGTGAGCGGCCCGCGCTACGCCTGGAGGTAGATCCGCACCGTCTCGGGCCGCGTCGCGGCGAGGTCGGCGCGGAAGGCGTCGTCGTCGGGCCACGCCCGCTTCGGCACCACGCGGCGGACCATCGACAGCGCCAGCGGGCTGTCGGCGAACGGGTACGGGTCGAGCCGCAGCCGCCAGGGGCCCAGCGGGGAGATCGCGACGTCGGCTCTGCCGCCGTCGGCGGTCGGCACGTCGCGCAGCGCGCCGGCCGCCCCCGGCCCGCCGGACTCGAGGTCGGCGAGCCCGCAGTGGAGCGACAGCAGGTCGGCGATCTGCAGCAGCGCGTAGTTGGTCCAGCGCTCTGCGTCGTCGACCTCCAGCCGCGCGGCGAGCGCGGCCTGGCGCTCCTCCTCCTGGTCGCAGAAGAGGTCGGCGCGGGCGCGCAGCTCCGGGTCGAGTCTCATCTCGCCGGCCGGCACGACGCCGTAGCGGCGGCGGTAGAGGCCGCTCATGTGCATCGAGACGAGCAGGCCGGCGTACGGGTCCTCGTCGCAGACGACCTCGACGCCGGCGCGGTAGAAGGCGAGGTGGACCGGCACCGCGACGCCGAGGAAGCTCTGCGGCGCGCCGCTGTCGGGGTCGAGCCGCGGCGACTGCTCCCAGACCGCCCAGCCGTCGTCGTGGCGCAGCCCGGCGCGCACGACCGAGGCGCGGGGCGCGGGCGGCGCGAAGCCGTCGCCGCCCCACGCCGCGAGCAGCTGGCCGGCGAGGTCGGCGTGGTCGGTCTGCAGGACGAGCTGCCAGGCGTCGCCGTCGTCGCGCACGAGCATGGGGCGAGCCTACCCCGGCGCGGCGGGCGCGCACGCGTCGCGGCGCGGGCGTCGATCGTGACGCGCCGACGTTTGCCGCTCGCCCCAGCGGGCACGGTCGGCGCGATGTCGATAGGTTCCGCCGCCGTGCTGCAGTGCCGCGATCTCAAGCTCAGCTATGGCAGCGTGGTCGCCCTCGACGGTCTCTCGCTCGACGTCGAGCCGGGCGTCATGACCGGCTTCGTCGGCCCCAACGGCGCGGGCAAGACGAGCACGATGCGGATCGTCCTCGGCGTGCTCGGCCCCGACAGCGGGACGGTCACGTGGCGCGGCGCGCCGGTCGACGCCGACGCCCGCCGACGGTTCGGCTACATGCCCGAGGAGCGCGGCCTCTACCCGAAGATGCGCGTCGCCGACCAGCTCGTCTACCTCGCGCGCCTCCACGGCCTCGACGGGACGGAGGCCCAGCGCGCGACCGACGACCTGCTCGACCGTCTCGGCATCGCCGACCGCGCCGACGCGACGCTCGAGAGCCTGTCGCTCGGCAACCAGCAGCGCGTCCAGCTCGCCGCCGCGCTCGTCCACGGCCCCGACCTGCTCGTGCTCGACGAGCCCTTCTCCGGCCTCGACCCGATCGGCGTCGACGTGCTCGCGAGCGTGCTGCAGGAGGAGGTCGCCCGCGGCGTCCCGGTGCTCTTCTCCAGCCATCAGCTCGAGCTGGTCGAGCGGCTCTGCGACCGCGTCACGATCGTCAAGGACGGGCGGATCGTCGCCGCCGGCCCGGTCGACGAGCTGCGCCGGCGCGACCGCCGACGGGTCGTGCGGATCGAGCTGGAGGGCGCGGACGGCGCCGGCTGGCTCGCCGGCATGCCCGGCGCCGAGGTGCTGCCGTCGCGGGACGACGAGCCGGGCCTGCTGGTCGCGCTCGACGACGCCGCCGATCCGCAGCAGCTGCTCGACCGCGCCCGCGCGGCCGGGGCGGTCACCCACTTCAGCATCGTGCTGCCGACGCTCACCGAGCTGTTCCGCGAGGTCGTCGGCGACGGCGGCGAGGAGACGGCCGCGGGCGCGGCGCGCGTCGAGGAGCGGGCGGCGTGAACGGCGCCCGCGCGATCGTCGCCCGCCGGGAGATCGTCGAGCGGCTCCGCAGCCGCGCCTTCCAGGTCGGCACGGCGATCCAGCTGGTCGCGGTGGTGGTCGTGCTCGCGATCGCCGGGCTCACCGGCGGCGGCGAGGAGACGCGCACGGTCGCGCTCGTCGGCGGCGCCTCCCAGCAGTACGCGGAGCCGCTGCGCGCGACCGGCCCGGCGCTCGACGCGACCGTCGAGACGACGGCGCTGCCCGACCGCGCCGCCGCGGTCAGAGCGGTCGAGGACGGCGACGCCGACGCGGCGGTCGTCGACGGACGCGAGGTCGTGCTCGAGGACGACCGCGACGACACGCTCGCCGCGGCGATCCAGTCGGTCCGCCGCGAGCTGGCGCTGCGCGACGCGCTCGACGCCGCCGGCGTCCCCGCCGACCGGCTGAGCGCGGCGCTCGCGCCCGAGCCGCTGCGCGTCGCGGTGCTCGACCCCGGCGACTCCGACCTCGGCACCCGCCAGGGGATCGCGTTCATCGCGATCCTGCTGCTCTACATCGCGATCTTCAGCTACGGCATGTGGGTCGCCAGCGGCATCGTCGAGGAGAAGTCCTCGCGCGTGATCGAGGTCGTGCTGAGCGCGATCCGGCCGCGCGAGCTGCTCGCCGGCAAGATCGTCGGCCTCGGCCTGCTCGGAATCGGGCAGTTCCTGCTCGTGATCGCGGTCGGCCTGATCGGCGCGAACCTGCTCGACGCCGTCGACCTGCCGAGGGTGACCGCCGGCTGGGTCGCGCTGATCGTGCTGTGGTTCCTGCTCGGCTACGCGCTCTACGCGTGCGTCTACGCGGTCGCCGGCGCGATCGTCTCGCGCCAAGAGGACCTGCAGTCGAGCACCGGCGGGCTCAACATGATCGTGATCGCCGCCTACATCCTCTCGTTCGTCGCGATCCAGGATCCCGAGGGCGCGATGATGACCGTCCTCTCCTTCCTGCCGCCGAGCGCGCCGATGGCGATGCCGGCCCGCTGGCTCGTGACCGACGTGCCGACCTGGCAGCTGGTCGCCTCGATCGCGCTGACCGCCGCCTCGATCGCCGCGCTGCTGCGGCTCGCGACGGTCGTCTACTCGCGCGCCGCGCTGCGGATGGGCCCGAAGGTCTCGCTGCGCAGCGTGCTCGCGACGCGCGGCTGAGAGGGACGCGAGCGCGGTCGGCGGCTGACGTCGACCGGCCGATCCACTTTGATGTGCGCCGGCACACGACGCACGAACCCCTGACACCGAGGAGGACATCAGTGAGGATCAAGACGCCGCTGCTCGCGCTCGCCGCGGGCGCCGCCGTCGCCGTCGGCGGCTGTGGCGAGGACTCCGCCGGCGACGCGGTCGAGTCGCTGCAGAAGCGGAGCACGCAGATCCAGGAGAAGGGCAGAGCGCTCCAGGAGAAGATGAGAGAGCTGCAGCGGAAGGTCGAGCGCGGCGAGATCGACCCCGCGGCGGCGAGGAGACAGCTGCAGGAGCAGGCCAGAGAGCTGCAGGACGACGCGGTCAGAGCGGCCGGCGACGCCGTCGACGAGCTGAAGGACGCGGAGATCCCCGCCGATGCGAAGCAGCAGCTCGAGGAGGCGCAGCGTCAGCTCGACGAGCTGACGAGATAGCCGTGCCGGCCCGCAGCGCTATCGCCGGCGCGGCGGGCCGCCCGCGATCTCGTACCGGCGCGCTCTCATCGACGCCGACGTCGGGCCGTTGACGGCCGGCAGGCGGTTGGCGGCGGCGGTCGCGGCGCGGGCGCCCTTGCCGTTCGCGGCGGCGCGGGCCGCCTTCGAGGCGCGCGCGACCCAGTTGGGCTCGCGCGGGGTCTCTCTCAGCAGCGTCGGCCAGGTCGCGGCGTCGATCGCGCCGGTCGGCGTCAGCCCCTTCGCCGCCTGGTAGGCGCGAACCGCTCTCTGCGTGCCGGCGCCGAAGTCGCCGTCGATCGCGATCGAGTGACCGGCGCCGGCGAGGTGCTGCTGCGCCCACACGACGAGATCGCCCTTCGAGCGCAGCGCCAGCGTCGGCCAGCCGGGGTCGGCCGGCGCCGCGATCGCCGGGAGGTCGGCGCCGAGCGCGGCCCAGTCGGCGGGGCGCGCGAAGTCCCACACCCACCAGCTGATGCCGCGTGCGCCGTATGCCTCCGACAGCTGACGGAAGCGGCGGATCTCGCTCGCCGGCGGCGCGTCGTACGCCTGCCCGAGCGGGAAGATCGGCGTCTTGTAGACCGTGTTGTACTGGTAGGTGAGCTGGAGGCTGCGATCGGGGGTGTCGCCGATCTCCTTCCAGTACACCTGCGGGAGGTTGAACGTCGCACCGCCCGGGCCCATGAAGACCGAGTACGGGAACGAGCCGTGGTAGTGGACGTAGGGGAAGCTCGTCAGGCCGATCGGGAAGTCGTCGCCGACGGCGGCGCGAAGCGCGCGCACGTAGCGCTGCGCCTGCGCGTACTTGCCCTCGTAGGCGGTCTCGGCGTCGATCACGAAGCAGTCGGCGCCGGCGGTCTTGGCGGCGGCGCTGGCGCGCGCCTCGCCGATCGGGTCGTTGCCGTAGACGAAGTGCCAGCCGCAGACGTTGAGGCCGGTCGCCTTCAGCGCGGCGACGGTGCTGCTGGAGAACTGCGACCAGACGTTGGTGCCGTCGGCGCTCTTGACGAAGACGGTGCGGACGCCGGCCGCGGCGGCCCGCGCCGCCATCGCCTCGGGGTCGCCGCGCTCGGATCTGCTCAGGTACCAGACCCACATCCCGCCGCCGTCGAATGCGCTTCTGCCGACGCTCGGGATCGGCGATCTCGCCGGCGCTCTCGCCTTCGGCAGCGGCGCCCGGCGGACGGTCACGCGGACGCGGTTGGAGTAGCGCGGGCCGGGCATCACGACGCGGATGCGGCCGCTGATGGCGTTGCCGGGGACGCGCACGACGATCCGCGTTCTCGTGCGGAAGGTGCCGCCGACGCGGCGCTTGCCGACCTTGCCGGTGCGCGCGTTGCGGACCGGGAACTCGACCTTCGCGCGGCGCGTCATCCCGCCGGCGCCGATCAGCATCCGCCCGGTGCGCACCACGATCGAGTGCGAACCCTGGCAGGGGAACGGCTGCGAGGAGCAGCGGATGAAGACGATGCGCGGCTTCTTCGGCGTCGCGGCGGTCTTCGCGCGCTGTTGCTTCTTCTTGGCGGCGTCGGCCTCGGCGGCCGGGGCGAGCGCGAAGGCGGAAAGCGCTCCGAGCAGGACGATGAGCAGGAAGGCGGTGTGACGAGTGAGGGCAGCGGTCATGGCGTCGGTGGTCTCCGGCGGGCGCCAGCAGCTTAGGCGTCCGGCACGGCTGGGTCCGGGCGCTCCGTTGCAAGCTCAGAACACGGTCAGGCGGCGAGCGTTGCGGTCCGATGCGCCGATGCACGATCCGCTGCGCGGGGAGCGTGCCGTCGCGCGCCGCCGTCGCGATCACGCTCCCAGCAGGTTGTGCACCACGAGGTCGACGAGCTTGATGCCGACGAACGGAGCGATCAGGCCGCCGAGGCCGTAGACGAGCAGGTTGCGGCGCAGCAGCGCGGTCGCGCCGAGCGGGCGGAAGCGCACGCCGCGCAGCGCCAGCGGCACGAGCAGCGGGATCACGAGCGCGTTGAAGACGATCGCGCTGACGATCGCCGAGCGCGGGCTGCCGAGGTCCATCACGTCGAGCGCGTCGAGCGGGCCGGTCGCGGTCTCGTCGCCGCTCGCCGCGTAGCTGGCGGCGAAGATCGCCGGCAGGATCGCGAAGTACTTGGCGACGTCGTTCGCGATCGAGAAGGTCGTCAGCGCGCCGCGCGTGATCAGCAGCTGCTTGCCGACCTCGACGATCTCGATCAGCTTCGTGGGATCGGAGTCGAGGTCGACCATGTTGCCGGCCTCGCGCGCCGCATGGGTGCCGCTGTTCATCGCGACCCCGACGTCGGCCTGCGCCAGCGCCGGGGCGTCGTTCGTGCCGTCGCCGGTCATCGCGACCATCCGGCCGCCGGCCTGGTGCTCCCGGATCAGCGCGAGCTTCGCCTCGGGCGTCGCCTCGGCGAGGAAGTCGTCGACGCCGGCCTCCCGCGCGATCTTCGCCGCGGTCAGCGGGTTGTCGCCGGTCACCATCACCGTGCGGATGCCCATCGCGCGGAGGTGGTCGAACCGCTGCCTCATGCCGTCCTTGACGACGTCCTTCAGGTGGATCACGCCGAGCGCCCGGTCGTCGCGCGCGACCGCCAGCGGCGTGCCGCCGTCGCGGGCGATCCGCTCGATCGCGGTCGTCAGGGCGGGCGGCGCGGTCCCGCCCGCGGCCTCGATCCAGCGCTCGATCGCGTCGCCGGCGCCCTTGCGCACGCTCACGCCGCCGAGGTCGACGCCGCTCATCCGCGTCTGCGCGGTGAACGGGACGAAGCGGGCGTCGAGCCCCGCCAACTCGCGGCCCCTGATCCCGAGCCGCTCCTTCGCCAGCACGACGATCGAGCGCCCCTCCGGGGTCTCGTCGGCGAGCGAGGCGAGCTGCGCCGCCTCGGCCAGCTCGCGCTCGCTGACGCCCGGCATCGGCACGAACTCGGCCGCCTGGCGGTTGCCGAGCGTGATCGTGCCGGTCTTGTCGAGCAGCAGCACGTCGACGTCGCCGGAGGCCTCGACCGCGCGGCCGCTGAGCGCGAGCACGTTGCGGCGCACGAGCCGGTCCATGCCGGCGATGCCGATCGCGCTCAGCAGCGCGCCGATCGTCGTCGGGATCAACGCGACCAGGAGCGAGACCAGCGTCGCGATCGAGGTCGCCGTGCCGGCGTAGCCGGCGAACGGCCGCAGCGTCACGACGACGACGAGGAAGATCAGCGTCAGGCCGGCGAGCAGGATCCCGAGCGCGATCTCGTTCGGCGTCTTGCGCCGGCTGGCGCCCTCGACGAGCGCGATCATGCGGTCGAGGAACGACTCGCCCGGCCGCTGCGTGATCTCGACGACGATCTCGTCGGAGAGCACCTGCGTGCCGCCCGTGACGGCCGAGCGGTCGCCGCCGGCCTCGCGGATCACCGGCGCCGACTCGCCGGTGATCGCCGACTCGTCGACCGACGCGATCCCGGCGATGACGGTGCCGTCGCCGGGGATCGTCTCCCCTGCCGCCACGACGACGACGTCGCCGAGGAGCAGCTCGCCGGCCGGCTTCGCGCCGCCGTCGCGCAGGGTCGCGAGCGTCTCGCGGCGCATCGCGCGCAGCGTCGCGGCCTGCGCGCGGCCGCGGCCTTCGGCGATCGCCTCGGCGAAGTTGCCGAAGATCGCGGTCAGCCACAGCCAGACGGCGACGGTCAGCGTGTACCAGGCGGGATCGTCGCCGGCGCCCGCGATCTCGCCGCCGAGCGCCTGCACGGCCCACACGAGCGTCGTCAGCAGCGCGCCGACCTCGACGACGAACATCACCGGGTTGCGGACCATCCGCCGTGGATCGAGCTTGCGCAGCGCGTCGAGCAGCGCCGTCGTGAGGATCGCCGGCTCCAGCAGCGAGCGTGCGCGGCGCCGGGGCCCGTCCCGTCCCGGCTCACCCGGCGCGGCGGACGGGTCGTGCTGGGGCGGTGCGAGCGTCTGGCCGGTCATCGGGCGGTCTCCTGGTCGAGCGCGACGTTCAGCTCCAGCACGTTCACGCCGGGCTCGCCGAAGAGGCCGAGCCCGCGTCCGTCGGTGTGCTCGTCGACGAGCCGGTCGACGCGGGCGAGCGGGAGACCGCGCACCTGCGCGACGCGACGGGCCTGGATGCGGGCGTTGGCGACCGTGATGTGCGGGTCGACGCCGGAGCCGGAGGTCTGGACCGCGTCGGGCGGGATCGCGGCGCGGGTCAGGCCCGAGTCGTATCTGCCTTCGAGTCGGAGGTAGGCGGCGGCGCGCGCGGCGATCGCGGCGCGCGTGTCGGCGCCGTTGGGGCCGGCGTTGGAGAAGGCGGTCGCCGACGGGTTCCAATCGGTCTGCGACGGCCGGCTGTGGAAATAGCGCGTCGCGCGGAAGCCCTGGCCCAGCAGGCGCGAGCCGACCGTCCTGCCGTCGACCGTCAGCTGGCTGCCGTTGGCGGCGTCGTGGAAGGCGACCTGCCCGACGCCGGTCACGGCCAACGGGTAGGCGAGGCCGAGCACGAGCGTCAGCACGGCGAGCGCGACGACGGTGGCGTGCGCATCTCGCTTCATCGGAACATCCGATCGGTCAGCCCCTGCACGACCGGGCCGAGCAGGAGCGCGGGGACGAAGGTGAGGAGCGCGACGAGCAGGATCGTCCCGATCGTCAGCGCGCCGAAGGTGGCGGTGTCGGTGCGCAGCGTGCCCGGGCCGTCGGGGTGGGCCGTGCGGCCGGCGAGCGCGCCGGCGATCGCCAGCACGGCGACCAGCGGCAGGAAGCGGCCGGCGAGCATCGCCCCGCCGCCGAGCAGGTCGGCGAAGGTGAGGCCGAAGGCGCCCGCGTTGCCGGGGGCGTTCGGCTGCACGAAGCCGGTGTAGCCGGCGAACGCCGAGCCGTTGTTGTTGGCCTGCGAGACGTAGGCGTAGAGCGTCTCGGAGAAGCCCTGCGGTCCGCCGTTGTGGATCGATCTGAGGCCGTGGCCGGAGGCGATCGCGGCGGCCGTCGCGACGAGCGCGAGCAGCGGCGCCGCGAGCGTGCCGATCATCGTCAGCTTCACCTCGCGGGCGCCGATCTTCTTGCCGAGGAGCTCGGGCGTGCGCCCGACCATCAGGCCCGCGACGAAGACCGCGAGGATGACGAACATCAGCATGCTGTAGAGGCCGGAGCCGACCCCGCCGAAGATCACCTCGCCGGTCATCATGTTCGCCATCGGGATCGCGCCGCCGATGCCCGTCAGCGACTCCATCGCGGCGTTGACGGCGCCGCACGAGGCGACGGTCGTGACGACCGCGAACAGCGACGTGCCGGGCATCCCGAAGCGCGTCTCCTTGCCCTCGAGGTTGCCGCCCGCGATCCCGGCCAGGTGCTGCGCCGGCGAGCCGTGCGCCTCGGCCGCGTAGACGATCGCGACGGCGGCCGCGAAGAACGCGAACATCGCGCCGTAGATCATCCAGCCCTGGCGGCGGTTGCCGACCATGCGGCCGAAGGTCGCGGTCAGGCCGGCGGGGATGGCGAGGATCGCCAGCATCTGGACGACGTTGACGAGGCCGCTCGGGTTCTCGAACGGCATCGCCGAGTTGACGTTGAAGAAGCCGCCGCCGTTGGTGCCGAGCAGCTTGATCGCCTCTTGCGAGGCGACCGGCCCGAGCGCGATCGCCTGCTCGGCGCCCTCGAGGCTCGTGAAGGCGCGGGCGGGCGCGAGCGACTGCACGACGCCCTGGGAGACGAAGAGGAGCGCGAGCGCGAAGGCGATCGGCAGCAGCACGTAGAGGAGCGCGCGCGTGAAGTCGACCCAGAAGCAGCCGAGCGTGCTCAGGCTGCGGTTCGAGAAGCCGCGGATGACGGCGATCGCGACCGCGATCCCGACCGCCGCGGAGACGAAGTTCTGCACCGCGAGGCCGGCCATCTGGCTGAAGTTCGAGAGCGTCGTCTCGCCGGCGTAGAACTGCCAGTTGGTGTTGGAGACGAACGACGAGGCGGTGTTGAACGAGAGGTCGGCCGGGCCGGAGGAGAAGCCGGCCGGGTTGAAGGGATGGATGCCCTGGGTGCGCAGGATCAGGTAGAGCAGCAGCCAGGAGCCGAGGCTGACGACGAGGACGGAGCGGGCGTAGGCCTTCCAGTCCTGCTCCTCGCCGGGGTCGACGCGGAGGATCCGGTAGAAGCCGCGCTCGACGCGGCCGGCGCTGCTCGCGAGGATCGCGTCGCCGCGGAAGACCTTGTGCATGTAGGCGCCGAGCAGCGGCGTCAGCGCCGTCAGCAGCGCGCAGAAGAGGCCGACCTGAAGCCAGCCCTGTGCCGTCGTCACAGCTTCTCCCCGCGCAGCAGCGCGTAGGCGAGGTAGGCGAAGAGGGCGATCGAGACGGCGATCCCGACGGCGTTCCCGAGGCTCATACCCGGTCGACCCCCTCGATCAGGGCGAGCATCGCGGCGAAGAAGAGGAGCGCGACGGCGACGGCGATCAAGTCCATGACCGCAGCGTGCGCCCCGCGGCGCCCAGCCCGGGTCAAGATTCAGCCGGTCGCCATCAAGATTTCGTCAAGGGCGGGGCGCGGTGCGGACAGGCGGTCGGCTCGCCGCCCTGTCGCGTGCGGCCAACGCGGCCGTCACGCCGCGAAGCGATAGCCGACGCCGGGGTCGGTGCGGATGTAGCGGGGGCTGTCGCCGGGCGGCTCGATCTTGTGGCGGAGGTTGGCGATGTGGGTCCGCAGCGTGCGGATGTCCTCGCCGTACGCCGGCCCCCACACCTCGGTGAGCAGCGCGCGGTGCGTCAGCAGCCGGCCGCGGTTGCGCGCGAGCACGCGCAGCAGGTCGTACTCGATCGGCGTCAGATGGACCGCGGCGCCGTCGCGCCGCACGACCCGCCGCGCGAGGTCGAGCTCGAGCCCGTCGACCGCGATCACCGGCTCGTCGGCGGCGCGCCCGGCGCGCCGCAGCGCGGCGCCGAGGCGGGCGACCAGCTCCCGCGCGCCGAACGGCTTCGTGACGTAGTCGTCGGCGCCGGCCTCCAGCGCGCGGACCTTCTGCTCCTCCTCGCCGATCGCGGACAGCACCATGATCGGCATCTCGCTCCAGGCGCGCAGCTGGCGGCAGATCTCGATCCCGTCGCCGTCGGGCAGCACGAGGTCGACGATCGCCGCGTCGGGCGGTCGCGTCGCGGCGGCGTCGAGCGCCTCTTCGGCGGTCGCGACCGCGATCGGCTCGTAGCCGGCGTCGCGCAGGATCACCTTCAGCGCACGCAGGATCTGCAGCTCGTCGTCGACGACGAGCACGCGACCGCTCACGCGCGGCCTCGGGCGCCGGGAGCACGAGCCGCCGTCAGCGGAGCTCCTCCGACCGGTTCCGAGCGGCCGGGCGACGGTTCGCCGTCGACCGGCAGCTCGACGACGAAGCTCGTCCCCTGGCCGGGCCGCGACTCGGCCCACACGCGGCCGCCGTTGGCCTCGACGAAGCCGTGCACGACCGCGAGCCCGAGCCCCGAGCCGACCTGGCCGCCGTCGTTCGTCCCGCTCCGCTCCCGGCCGCGGTAGAACGGCTCGAAGACGCGCTTCAGCTCGCGGCCGGGGATGCCGGGCCCGCGGTCGACGATCCGGATCAGCAGCCGATGGCCGACGGCTCGAGCGCGGACGGCGACGGGATGGTCGCCGCCGTAGCGGACGGCGTTCTCCAGCAGGTTGGCGAAGGCCCGCTCGAGCTGCACGGCGTCGGCGCGCACGAGCGGCAGGCCGGGGTCGATCCCGACGTTGAAGCCGGCGGCGTGCGGCGTCTCGGCGATCGCGACGCGCAGCACCTCGTCGACCGAGCACCACTCGCGCCGCGGGTCGGCCTGCCCGCCCTGGAGCCGCGACAGGTCGAGCAGCTTGTCGACCAGCCGCGCGAGCCGGTCGGCTTCGGATCCGACCGCGGCGGCCAGCTCCTCGCGCTCGCCGTCGGTCAGGTTGGGCGAGCCGAGCGCCTCCCCGGCCGCGGCGATCGCGGTCAACGGCGAGCGCAGATCGTGCGAGACCGCGCGCAGCAGCGCCGTCTTGATCTCGTCGCTGCGTCGCAGCGCGCGGGTCTCGACGGCGTCGTGCGCGATCGCCTCGCGCTCGAGCGCGACGCCGACGATCGCCTCCAGTCCGGGCACGACCCGCTCGCACAGCCGCGAACGCGTCGGCTCGCGCGGCGGCGAAGTCAGCCGCAGCATGGCGATCCGGCGGCCGTCGCCGGAACGGAGCGGGATCGCGAGCGGGTCGTCGTCGCCGGCGTCGGCAGGCGCGGGGCTCGCGGCGGCCGCGGCGGGGCGGGCATCGGTCCCCGCCTCCTCCAGCTCGATCGCGACGCCCTCGAGGTCGAGCGCATCCGCGAGCCGCTCGGCGGCGAGCGGGAGCGCGGCGCGGAGGTCGCTGCCGCCGAGCAGCAGCCGCGCCAGCTCGGCGGCGAGATCGGCCTCGCGGCGGCGCAGCTCGGCCTCCCTCGCGCGCGCCCGTGCCAGCTCGGCGAGCGTCGAGGCGATCGCGGCGGCGAGGAGGAAGACGAGCAGCGCGACCCAGTTCTGCGCGTCGGCGACCGTGAAGCGACCGGTCGGAGGGATGTGGAACCAATTGAACGCGAGCGCGCTGGCGACGGCGCTCCCGAGGCCGACCCACAGCCCGAACCAGGTCGCGACGAGCAGCACCGCGAGCAGGTAGACGACGCCGGTCGAGACGGCCGGGACGATCTCCCGCAGCGGGTAGATCAGCCCGGTCGTGAGCGCGACGGCGCCGATCGCCGCGACGACGCCCGTCCACAGCGGCGGACGTTCGGCCGGGAGGAGCTTGGAGAGGTCCACGCGCGCCACGGCTCCAGCGTACCCCCGTCTTGGCCGGGTCGCCGAGGCAGCCGACGGGCGCATTCGCGCCATCTTCCGCACCCCTGGCGGATCGTGCGAGATGCGCACATACGGTTGCCATACGCACATCGAGACCGCGTCGCGGGCCGATTCGTGACAGCATCGGGGCCATGCCGCATCGCCACGACGAACGAATCGCTTGATCGTCGTCGTCGTGACGGTGCTGCTCGCGGTCGCCGCGGGCGTCCTGCTGGAGCGCCGCGCCGGTCCTCGCGTCGCCCGCCCCGCGCGCGTGTGGATCGTGCGGACGATGCTGTGGGTGCTGATGCCGTTCGTCGCCTACGTGAGCATGGCGCGGCTCCACCTGACGGCGAACGTCGGCATAGGGATCGTCGTCGCGGGCGCCGCGCTGGCGGCGACGACGACGCTGATGTGGTGGCTGACGCGCGGCCCGCTCGGCCTCGACCGCCCGACCGCCGGCGCGCTGATGGTCTGCGCGGTGCAGGTCAACACCGGCTTCTTCGGCCTGCCGCTGTGCGCCGCGCTGTTCTCGCAGGCCGAGTTCAACCAGGCGGTCGCGTACGACGTGCTGATCTCGATGCCGGCGTTCGTCTTCGGCAGCTTCACGATCGGCGCGCTGTTCGGGACCCACGGCGAGGACAAACGGATGGGGCCGCACATCGCGGCGACGCTGCTGAGGAATCCGATGCTCTACGCCGCGATCGCGGGCCTGCTCGTGCCCGAGTCGTGGGCGCCGGAGCTGCTCGAGCTGCCGGTCAGAGTCGCCATCCTCGCGACCGTCCCGCTCGGCTTCATGGCGGTCGGGATCACGCTCGCCGACGAGGCCGAGGAGGGCGCGCTGCGGATCCCGCCCCCGCTGACGCGCGCGCTCGCCGCCCTGATCGGCGTGCGGATGGTGCTGATGCCCGCGATCGTCCTCGCCTTCTCGCTGTTCGTCGTGAAGCTGCCGGCGACCTACCCCCTGCTCGCGGCGATGCCCTCCGGCGTCAACACCGTGCTCGTCGCCCACCGCACCGGCCTCGACCTCAGAAGCGCCGCTGGCGGCACCGCCTGGACGACCGCGATAGCCCTCGTCTGCGTCGCCGCCGTCGCCCTCGCCCAGGCCGTCGGCCTGCTCTGACGCCGCGCCCGTCTCCGCGCCGCCGTCGCCCTCGCCCAGGCCGTCGGCGTGCTCTGACGCCGCGCCCGTCTCCGCGCCGCCGTCGCCGATGCCTCGCATGGCCTTGCCGCACACGACCCGCGCGACCGCGCGTCTCCCGGCGCCGGCCAGCCCCCGCGCCGCGCCGCCCCACGCGGCGCCGCCCCACGCGGCGCCGCCCGCGCCGTGCCGGCCAGCCCCCGCGCCGCGCCGCCCCACCGGCCCCGGCTAGCATTGGGAGGCCCGGGGGCGTAGTGCTAACGGGAACACGCCGCCTTTGCAAGGCGGAGTTGGGGGTTCGATTCCCCCCGCCTCCATTGGTCCGAAAGCGCCGCTGCGGCGGCGACCGGACGCGCAAGACCGCTCGGCGGAGGCCTACGAGCGCGAAAGCAGCCCGATGAAATCGGCGGGCCGTTGAACGGGCGGTCGTTCGATGCCCGCTTCCACAAGGTCCCGGTCGCCGCTGACGATCGCGTCGACCTGCTGCGCTCGCGCGAGCGCGACGAGGTAGTCGTCGGCGGGGTCGCGGGTGACGCTGGGAATCGGCACCGGGTCCGGCAAACGGTCGCCTGCCGTTCGATCCGAGCTATCAGCTCGCGCGCTCTGGCCTCGTCGAACCAGCGCCGGAACTTCGGGCGCAGCGCGACGCGGCGCAGCTCGGCGATCAGTTCAGGACTGACGACGATCTCGATGCGGTCGTCGATCCAGGCTTCGACGATCCGATCGGGTGGGGAGCCGGCGGGGCCGATCAGGGCGGAGATGAGGACGCCCGGATCGACGACGACGCAGATCACGCAGCCTCGCGCCGCTCACGGCGCGAGGCGTGCAGTTCCTCATAGGCGATCCGCTCCGCCTCGTCGGCGGAGAGATCGGGGGAGCCGGCCTGCGTCGAGTCGACCAGCCGCCGCAGGAGGTAGGCGTTCAACGCGCGCTCAACGACCGCCGCGTCGTCAAGACCGGCAGCGGGCTCGCCCAACTGCTGACGCGCACGCTCGACCATCTCCGCGTCGAGCGCCAGGTTGACCTTGTCTCCGGAAGCCACACGCGACACGGTATCGCGCGCGTGTAGCCCTGTCACCGGCGTCGCGGACACAGTCCCGCGGATGCCGTCCGCGCCGAGCCGAGTCCGTTGGACCGATCACGCGCTCGAGAAGGCAGCACTGCTCGACATCGCCCGAACCGACATCGAGCAAGCCGTGATCGAGCACTCCCGCCCCCTGGGATCGCCGCAGCAGCCTGACCCCTTGCACGCTCCTGACGAGCGCCCCGCGACGGCGGGACGGCGCTCGTTCAGCGCCGCCCCGCCGAGTCGTTCCTAGCGCCGGTCGCGGGCGCTTCTGCCGGCGGTCGTTCTCGGCACCTTCACGCGGACGCGGATCGTCCGTCTGACCGTGGCCGATCTGACGCTCGCGCGCAGGGTGAAGCGGATCGCCAGGCGGCGGCCGGCGAGCCGCGTGCGGGCGGCTCTGGAGAGACGCACGCGGACGGCGGCGCGTCTGCCCGCTCGGACCGTCTTCGGCGCGAGCAGGCGCACGCCGTAGCGTCTGCCGGCGACCCTCACGCGGATGGTGCGGGGCACGCGCACGCGGCAGGCGCCACCGCCGCGCGGGCAGGCGACCGTCGCGACGGTCGCGACGCCGGAGCGGTTGAGGCGGGCCGCTCTGACCGCTCTCAGCACCGGGCGCTTGACGGTGCCGCCCGGCGGGCCGGGCGCCGGCGGTCTCGGCTGGTCGGTCGGGGAGCCGGGCTCGCCGACCGGCGGGTTGTCGACCGGCGGTCTCGGCGGCTCGCGGTCGGGCACCGTCGCCGGGACGCTGAACGTCAGGCGGCCGAACGGCCCGCCGGCGTAGGTGACGCCGAGCGTCTGCCCGGCGATCGAGGTCATCGTCGCCGGCGCGCCGATCCAGCTGCGGCGGCCGCTGACGGCGCCGTCGCGGTGTCCGCCGCGAGCGAGGTCGACGTCGAGCACGTGCAGGTCGTCGAACGGCCTGCTCGTCACCCTGCCCGCCATCGCGTCCTCCATCGACCCGCTCGTCGAGCCGTCGCTGATCAGCCGCGCGATGCGCCCGTCGGCCGCGACCCGCAGCGTCGGGTTCACGAAGCGGATGTCGATGCCGTGCGAGGGCATCGCCCAGCGCAGCGTCCCCTGCTGCTCGACCACCAGCTCGCCGGTCGTGACGTCGCGCCAGGCGTCGGACTGGCCCCAGCGCCAGCTGAAGCGGTCCTCGGGGTCGGGCCAGCTGGCGCCGTCGGACAGCTCGACGAAGCCGGCGCCGTCAGGCACGCCGGGGATCGGCGACGGCCAGAACGTGTACAGGTATCTGACCCACGAGCGGAGGCTGCCCGCCGACGGGTCGGCGCGGCCGCTCCACTCGGTCCGCAGCGCCGGCTCGGCGACGTGGTGGGCACTCGCGAGCGCGTCGATCGACGACGTGTCGGACGGGTCGCCCGCCTCGGCACCCACCGGCCAGACGACCGTCGCGTCGCCGAGCGGGTCGCCGGCGAGGCCGACGATCGTTCTCGGCGGCGCGTCGGCGGCGAGCGGCCGGACCGCGCTCCAAGCGCCGCCGGCCGGCCGCCGCGCGGCCTCGACCGCCGCCCCCGCGGAGCCGGCGCGCGACCACGCGACGAGCGCGCCGCCGTCGTCGTCGAGCGTCAGCCGCGGCGCGAACGCGGGCGCGTCGGCGGGCAGCGTCGCGACCGTCTCCGGCGCGCTCCAGGCGCCGCTCGCCGAGACGGTCGCCAGCTTCACCGCCGGCGGCGCCGCGCCGTCCTGCGCGACGTCCCAGACGACGCTCGCGCGGCCGTGCCCGTCGAGCGCGACCGCCGGCGTCGCGGTCGCGGACGAGGGAAGCGGCTCGATCGCCGCGTCCCACGGCTCGTCGGTCCCTGCCGGGCGGGTCGCGACGCCGCCGCCTCCCCCGCCGGCCGTGTCGACCGGCCACGCCACGACGGCGCGTCCGTCGACGTCGACGACGAGCTCGGGCTCGTACTGGTTGGTCGGGACGCGCGCCGGCGGCTCGGCGACCAGCTTCGGCGCGCTCCAGCTGCCTCTCGCGCCGCCGGTGCGGACCGAGCTGCGGATCGCCTTGACCGAGGAGCTGAGGGTCGAGCCGGTGCGCCACACGACCGTCACGTTGCCGGCGCGGTCGCTGCCGATCGCCGGTGGCCGCGAGACGGTGCCGAAGCCGGCGGTCGACGCGCCGCAGGCCGGCTCGGTCGGGACGGTGAAGATCGCTCTCGGGTTGGCCCACGTGTCGCTGCGCGCGGGGAGGGTCGAGACGATCACCGCGCAGCCCTGGCCCCACGCGGCGGTGGCGGTGCCGTCGGCGTCGAGCGTCAGCGCCGGAGCGGAGCTGGGCGACTCGCCGGCGGCGCTGATCGTCTCGACCGCCGACCACGTGCCGTCGGCGCCGCGCGTCGCCGCCTGGATCCGGTCGTCGTTGCGCCAGACCGCCGTCGCCGACCCGTCGGGGGCGACGGCGAGCTGCGCTCTCAGGCTCGTCGCGTAGCTGCCCGGCAGCGTCACCGGCTGCGACCAGCTGCCGCCGGCCGGCTTGGTCGCCGCCTTGAGCGACTGCTCGCCTCTGTTCTGCAGCCACAGCGCGGTGGCGGTGCCGTCGGCGTCGAGGGCGACGCTCGGATAGGGGGCGGCCTCGCTGGCCGGCAGCGGCGCCGGCCCCGTCCAGCCCGGTGCCGCGGCGGCTCCGCCGGGTGCCGCGGCCATCGCCAGCGCCGCGGCGCCTGCCGCGACGGCCAACGTCCTGCTCGTCCGTCTCACTGCGATCGCACTCCTCGTCTTGCTTCCGGTTCCCGGGCGCGTCCCCCTCGCCCCGCTCACGTGCGGCGAGCCGGCCGGGATCGCCCGGCCGGCTCGCAGGTCGGCTCGCCGTCGCCGCGGCGGCGACGCGATGCCGGATCCGCGACTAGAAGTCGCCCTCCGCGTCGAGCACGCCGAACTCGTCGCCGGCCGCGTACGAGCCGTTGGAGCCGCCGTTGAAGACGACCGCCCCGTCGCTCGTCAGCTCCGGCACCGCGCCGGTCCAGGTCTTCGGGTTCGTGCCCGATCTCGTGCCGCCGGTGAGCGTGAACAGCGTCCAGTCGCTGAACGTTCTTCTCGCGCTCAGCAGCGGCGTGTACCAGCCGGAGCCGGTGACGTCGCCGGTGCTGAAGTCGATCGAGACGTCCTCGATCGCAAGGTCGATGCCGTGCAGCAGGACGGTCGAGCGGAAGCCGCCGTCGAACGGCGCGACGTCGCCCGCGCCGGTCGCCGCCTGCGGCAGCGAGAGCACCGGCGAGCTGAACGTCGCCGGGCTGAGGGCGGTCGTTCTGCCGCCCCATCTCGTGACGTATCTGAGCCAGGTCGAGCGCAGCTCCCACTCGGCTCCGCCGGCCGACGCGGCGGCCGGGACGAGGAAGGCGAAGGTCATGAGCGCGGCGGCGAGCGACAGCAGCACGCGCACGCGCGACGACAGCCTGCGAGACATGAGACGTCCTTTCGGTTGGAACCCCCTGGTGCGCACCTCGGCGCACCCTCGAGCCGTGGGCCCGAGACGCCGCCGCCCATGCGGCGACTTAGGGCACCCTAACAAGAATTAGGGCGCCCTTACAACCGATGTCGGATCAGCCTTCCTGCGAGGACGGACAGCCGGGTCCGACCCACGCCCAGCCAGACCCCGACAGCACGGAGGCCCCACCACAAGGCGGAGCCTCCGTCGCGCTCAGATCTCGCGCCGGCGCGATGCTCACACATCGCAGGGCACGGGACTCACACTAGCCAGACCGACACCGGACTGGCGAAGAGCGTCCCGGTGACCGTGATACTCATAGGACAGAAGAGGCCACTGCCAACTCTTCGCGGTATCGAGGTCGCGTTGAACGTGACAGTCGACACTCTGCCACCAACGAGATTCACGCTTATCCCACCGACAGGATTGGACAGCCAACCCCATAGCCCGACACCCCCTGTACAGACGACCAACCCGTTCAACATCATCCCGAACGAGCCGATCTCGAAGTTGATCGAGCCTATGTCCGGTAGGGTGCCGGAGAAGCCTGAGTACTCAAGCGTCATCGGACTTAGCAAGACCCCTGACGTGGCCCCCGTACACCCCAGAATGGACCCGCTGAAGCTACCCTGACTGAAGTACCTTCTCTTGCTAAGCGACGATGAGTTCAGAGACAACTGAATGGACACATTGCACTGAATCAGGTTGTTTATAGTGAGCGTCCCGTTAGCCCCAACCGACGTCGACGAGAGTCCAAACCCCGTCGAAGCAGTCGCGCCCCCGGATGCCGCGAGAATGAAAGCGACCGCGCACACGCACGCGATCGCCGAGTTCAGATATCGGCGCATCCGCCACACCTCTCGATGTCGATGACATTGCGAGCAGCAGCGCGCCGCGCGGACCTATTCTACCATAAAACAGTCAAGCGTGGGTCCGTCGCCGCTCAGCCGGCACCTGTGCGCCGCTCGATCTGAGGACGACCGAGGACGACGCGCACGACGACGCGCGTCGGGCGGGTGGGGGCGGCGAATGAGAGGAAGTCTCGAACCGGACCCTCGTGGCCGCAGAACGGGCAGCCGAGCGGAGCCGCCGGCGACAGCGGGCGGTCGCCGAGCGCGATCGGCGCGTCGCAGTCGGGGCAGGCGAGCGTGCCGGCGGCGACGACGGAGCTGCGCGCGACGCGCCGCTCCTCCTCCGCGCCCGCGTTGCGGCCGACCCGATCTCGAAAGCCGTCGGGTCCGTCGATGCCTCGCTGGAACCCCATCCGTCCAGTCTAGGCGCCTCGCCCCGGCGCGCCGCACGCCTCCGTCCGGTCGACAACACCGATCGGGTAGCGGTTCTGCTACCGCCTGGCTACGATGATCCGGTGACGTCGATCCCCCAGAGAGAGCTGCGGAACAACATCGGCGACGTCCTGCGCCGTGCGGAGGCTGGCGAGGAGTTCACGATCACCGTCGCCGGCCGCCCCGCCGCGCAGCTCGGCCCGGCGCCGCGGCGTCGGTGGGTCGACGATGCGACGCTCCAGCAGGTGTGGGCGACGGCTCCACCGGATGCGGATCGCCTGAGAGCCGACCTCGAACGGTTCCCGGCCGATCTCGGCGACCCGTTCGGCTGAGGTGCGCGCGCTGCTCGACACGTCGGTGCTGATCGCAGGCGAGCCGCTGCGAGGGATCGAAGGCGCGATCAGCGCCGTCTCGCTTGCCGAGTTGCACTTCGGGCTGCTCGTCGCGCGCGACGACGACGAACGCGCGCGACGGGCACAGCGGCTCGGCGTCGTCGAGGCGACCTTCGATCCGATCCCGCTCGACGCCGCCGTCGCACGCGAATGGGGACGGCTCTCCTCCGCAGTGTCGGCACGCGGCGGTCAGCCACGGCGCCGCACCGCCGACCTCGCGATCGCGGCCACCGCGAACGTCCACGGCGTGCCGCTGCTCACGCGCGACCTGCGCGACTTCGCTCCCATCGCCGACCTCGTCGACGTCCGCTCCGCCTGAGTGGAACCGGCGGCGCCGGGCGTCTCACCACGCCGAACCGTTTCGCCGCCGGCGCGCGGCCGGGGCCGGGATCCGGCGGCGCGGGCGTCACGCCGCCACGCTCAAGCACTGAGCACGGCGTCCGATGGGAACGATCAGGGCGTGCGGGGCACGGCGGCTGGCGCCGTCGGCGCGCGCATCGTCCGGTCATCGAGCGAAAGCGGAGGGTCAGCGTCGTGTTGAAGAGAGTGATCGGGAGCGCCGGCGCGGCGGCATTGGCCGCCGGGCTGATCGCGCTGCTCGCGCCGGGGGCCGCGAACGCGGCGACGAGGACCTGCCCGGCGACCTTCCAGGTGCTGCACAACGACAAGATCGGCGCGATGAACCTGCCGGCCGGCGCGTACACCGTGCGCGTCACCAACCTCAGCTGCGCGTCGGCCTCGAGGCTGTTCGCCAGCTTCCTGCAGGACTACGACGGCCACCTGCCGTCGCCGTGGCGGGCGAACAGCGCGGCGAGAAGCTTCACGAACGGCCGCGCGAGCTTCTCCGTCAGACCGGCGAGAAGAGTCACGCCGCCCGGTCCGCCGACGCCGAGCAACCCGACCACCTGCCCCGGCACCTTCAGCGTCCTGCACAACGACCGCATCGGCTCAGTCGCGCTGCCGAGGGGCCGCTACACGATCAGACTGCTGCGCAGCGGCCTGTCGTGCAGCGGCGCGTCGACCCTCTTCGCGCAGTTCCTCGACAGCCCGAGCGGCGTCCCGGCGCCGTGGACGATCACCGGCTCGAGCGGCAACGCGACCTTCAACAACAACATGGGCGGGTTCGCCTTCAGCGTCTCGCGCACCGGCGGCAGCACCAACGGCGGCGGCCGCTCGGCGACCTTCTGCACGGTCTTCACGGTCGAGCACGACGACAACATCGGCAGCCTCTACCTGCCGAGAGGCAGATACGAGATCGTGCTGCCGCCGAGCTCGACGATGAGCTGCGCCGCCGCCCAGAGACAGTTCACCGCCTTCCTCGACGCCGCGGCGCTTCCGCGCCCGTGGGTGCTCGACGCCCAGCGCGGCAGCTTCTCGCGCGGCCCCGGCTCCAGCACCACCTTCGCGGTCGACCCGCTGAAGGGGACGCTCCGCTGAACCGTTACGGAGGAGGGCCCGGGCGCCGCGCCGACCGCGCGCCCGGGCCCGCCGCCGCTCAGTCCTCGAGCACGTAGACGGCGCGCACTGCGAGCAGGTTCGGGGCGACGCGGGTCGCCGACGGCGCCCGCCCGCCGCTCGCGTCGAGCAGCACCCGCCGCGCGATCCGCATGCCGATCTCCGCGACGGTCGCCTCGAAGTCGCGCAGCGTGCAGAGATGGATGTTGGGCGTGTCGTGCCACTGGTAGGGCAGCGCCTCGCTGACCGGCATCCGGCCGGTGCGCGCGAGGTCGAGTCGCAGCCGCCAGTGGCCGAAGTTCGGCAGCGAGACGACCCGTCGCGGGGCGACGCGGCGCATCTCGCTCAGCACCTCCAGCGGCTCGCGCGTCGCCTGCAGCGTCAGCGACAGGATCGCGCAGTCGAAGGCGCCGGTCGCCGTCCGCGACAGCTCCTCCTGCAGGTCGCCGTGGGTGACCGGCACGCCGCGCGCGACGCAGGCGTGGAAGCCCTCGTCGGAGCGCTCGACGCCGACGCCGCTGCAGCCCCGGCGCTCGATCAGCTCCTCCAGCAGCGCGCCGTCGCCGCAGCCGAGGTCGAGCACGCGCAGGTCGCGGCCGACGAGCGCGGCGACGACGTCGAGGTCAGGCCGCATCGGCCGCTCCCGTGCCCGCACCCGCGCCGGCAGCGGCCGCCCGTCTCGCCCCAGCCCCGCCCGCCAGCTGGTCGAGGAAGCCGGCGACGGTGCGGTGGTACTCGGGGATCGGGAAGAGGAACGAGTCGTGCCCATGCGGCGCCGACAGCTCCCGGAAGGTGACCGGCGCGCCGGCACCGCGCAGCTCGTCGGCGATCTCGCGCGCGTGCTCGGTCGAGAAGCGCCAGTCGGAGTCGAACGACAGCACGAGATATCTCGTCGCCCCGCCCGGCGACGCGGCGGCCTCGGCCACGCTGCGCTGGACGTAGGCGGCGTCGGCGAACGGGTCGAAGTAGTCCATGACGCGGGTCATGTAGAGGTAGGTGTTCGCGTCGAAGCGCTCGACGAACGACTGGCCCTGATGGGCGAGGTAGGACTCGACCTCGAAGTCGACGTCGAAGCCGTAGCGCGGCTCGACGGCATCCTGGATGCGGCGGCCGAACTTCTGCCGCATCGACTCCTCCGACAGGTAGGTGATGTGGCCGATCATGCGCGCGAGCGCGAGGCCGCGGTCGGGCCGGGCGGGCGCCTCCGCGGCCTCGGGGACCGACGCCGCGTAGTAGTCGCCGCCGGCGAAGTCGGGATCGCGCATGATCGCCTCGCGCGCGACGGCGCTGAAGGCGATGTTCTGCGCCGACAGCCGGCCCGAGGCGGCGACGATCACCGCGCCGGCCAGCTCGCCGGGATGGTCGAGCGACCACTGCAGCACCTGCATCCCGCCGAGCGAGCCACCGACCGCCGCCAGCAGCCGTCTGACGCCGAGCTCGCGCAGCAGCGCGCGGTGGACGGCGACGAGGTCGCGGACGGCGAGCTGCGGGAAGCGCAAGCCGTACGGCCTGCCGGTCGAGGGATCGATCGAGCCCGGCCCGGTCGTCCCCTTGCAGCCGCCGAGCACGTTGGCGCAGACGACGAAGAGGCGGTCGGTGTCGAGCGGGCGGCCGGGGCCGATGATGTTGTCCCACCAGCCCGGCCGGCGGGCGCCCTCGTGGTAGCCGGCCGCGTGCGCGTCGCCCGACAGCGCGTGGCAGACGAAGACGGCGTTGCCGCCGTCGGGCGCGAGCGTGCCGTAGGTCTCGTAGGCGACCTCGACATGCGTCAGCCGCGCGCCCGACTCGAGCACCAGCGGACGCTCCTCGTCATGGACGAGGAGCGTCTTGGTCTCGACCTGTCCGACGCCGTCGCTCACGCAGGCGTCGCCTGGCGAGCCTTGGAGAGCGCCTGGTCGAGGTCGGCGACGATGTCGTCGATGTGCTCGATGCCGACCGACAGGCGCACCAGGTCCTGCGGCACGCCGGCCGAGTCGAGCTCGGCCTCGTCGAGCTGCGAGTGGGTCGTCGTCGCCGGGTGGATCGCCAGCGACTTCGCGTCGCCGATGTTGGCGAGGTGCGAGAACAGCCCGAGCGCGTCGATGAAGGCGCGTCCGGCCTCGCGGCCGCCGGCGATCCCGAAGGTGACGAGCGCGCCGGCCCCGCCGTCGAGGACCCGCTGCGCGGTCTCGTAGTAGGGGCTGCTCTCCAGGCCCGGGTAGTTGACCCAGGTCACCCCGTCGTGGGCCTCGAGGTGCTTGGCGACGGCGAGCGCGTTGTCGGAGTGGCGCTCCATCCGCAGCGGCAGCGTCTCGATCCCCTGCAGCAGCAGGAAGGCGTTGAACGGCGACTGCGCCGCGCCCATGTTGCGCAGCAGCACCGTCCGGGCGCGGCCGACGTAGGCGGCGGGGCCGAGCGCGTCGGTCCAGACGACGCCGTGGTAGGAGGGGTCGGGCTTCGTCAGGCCGGGGAAGCGGTCGGCGTGCGCGGCCCAGTCGAATCTGCCGGAGTCGACGATCATGCCGCCGATCGTGGTGCCGTGGCCGCCGATGAACTTCGTCGCAGCGTGGACCGAGACGTCGGCGCCGAGGTCGAAGACGCGCGAGAGGATCGGCGTCGGCACGGTGTTGTCGACGATCAGCGGCAGGCCCTTGGCGTGGGCGGCGTCGGCCCACGCTCTGATGTCGACGACGTTCAGGCGCGGGTTGCCGATCGTCTCGGTGAAGACGAGGCGCGTCTTGTCGTCGACGACGCCGTCGAGCGCGCTGACGTCGTCGGGGTCGACGAAGCGGACCTCGATCCCGTACTGCGGCAGCGTGTGGGCGAACAGGTTGTACGTGCCGCCGTAGAGCGTCGAGTGGGCGACGATGTTGTCCCCGGCGCGGGCGATGTTGAGCACCGAGTAGGTGACGGCGGCCATCCCCGACGCGAGCGCCAGCGCGGCGACCCCGCCCTCGAGCGCGGCCAGGCGCTCCTCGAGCACGTTCCACGTCGGGTTCATGATGCGCGTGTAGATGTTCCCCGGCACGGCGAGCGCGAACAGGTCCTGCGCGTGCTGCGCGTCGTCGAAGACGTACGAGGTCGTCTGGTAGATCGGCACCGCGCGCGCGTTGGTCGCCGGATCGGGCTGCTGACCGGTGTGGAGCGCGATCGTCTCCGGGCGCGTGTGGGGCTGCTGCTCGCTCATCGGGTCTCCTCGCTGCGTGCTGGATCGGGTCCGGGGGTCATGGGAGTCTGCCACGTGCGCGCACGTGGGCCCGCGGTGGCCGCGCGCCTCACCGGATCAGGTTGATCTCCGGGTGGGTCGCCAGGAGCGTCTGGGTGAAGACGTAATTGACCGCGCCTATGCCGAGGAAGACCACGACGATCGCCTGGTTGACCGCGCGGCCGACGCCGGCCGCGCCCCCGGAGACCGTCATCCCCTTGTAGCAGCAGATGATCGCCGTCACGCCGCCGAAGATCAGCGACTTGACGACCGACCCCCACAGGTCGGTTATCGACGAGCTGGTGAAGAAGGTGGCGAAGAACGGCTCCAGCCGCGCGCCGTATATGAGCGTCGCGACGAGCCCGCCGGTGATGCCGAAGACGATCGCGAAGACGTCGAAGAGGCCGGTCAGCAGTATCAGCGCGAGGAAGCGCGGGACGACGAGGTTCTTGACCGGGTCGACGCCGAGCACCTGGAGGGCGTCGAGCTCCTCGCGGATCTTGCGGGCGCCGAGGTCGGCGGTGATCGCGGTCCCGGCCGCGCCGGCGACGACGATCGCGCATATTATCGGCCCCAATTCACGCACCACGGCGAGCGTGAAGAGACCGCCCATGCGGTCGAGCGCGCCGAAGAGGGTGAGGAAGTTGGCCGCCTGCAACCCGGGCACCGAATAGGCGACGCAGAAGATCGTGAGCATCAGCGGCAGGAAGCACTGCCGCAACGCGAACAGGAACTGCGCGATGAACTCGTCGCCGTATGGATACGGCGGGCGGACGGCCGAGATCAGCGTCTTGCCGGTCAGGATCATCACGTCGCCGACCTCTTCGAGCAGCAGGCGGGCGCGCGGACCGGCGCTGCGAAGGCCCTCGCGCGCCGCCCGGCCGCGGCGCGGCGCCTGATGCTCGCCGTCCCGCGGCGCGGGCGGGGCGTCCGTACCCCCGACAGCAGTCATAGCTAGATATCACTCCGATTCATGGTGCGAGACTACTGGTCTGCTAGCACTCCATGCAACCGGGAACCGGGCCGCTACGATCGGTCGGGCCGTGAGCCGCTTCGAACCGCTCTCGCTCGATCGCGACGCCGAGGTCCCGCTCGGGACGCAGCTGACCTGGGCGCTGCGCGCCCGCGTCACCGGCGGCGAGCTCGCGGCCGGCGAGCGGCTGCCGGGCGCCAGAGAGCTGGCGGCCCACGTCGGGGTGAACGTCAACACCGTCCGCGCCGTCTACGCGCGGTTGGAGGAGGAGGGACTGCTCGAGGTCGTCCACGGCCGCGGCACGTTCGTCGCCGACCGCGCCGCGCCGCTCGACGCCGCCGCCCGCTTCGCCGCCGCCGTCGAAAGCGAGGCGCGCCGCCGCGGCATCGATCCGCGCGCCGTCGCCGCGGCGCTCTACGTCCAGCCGGCCGACCAGCCAGGCGCTGACGACGACCCGGCGATCCGCCGCGCGCTGCGCGAGGAGATCTCGCGGCTGGAGCGGCGGCTGGCGAGCCTGCCTGCGGTCGCGCCGGGCGACGACCCGTTCGCGCCGTCCGCGCAGTACCCGTCGGACGCCGGGCGGCTGCTGACGCGCGCCGAGCTGGAGCGGCAGCGCGACGAGCTGGCCGAACGGGTCGCCGAGGCGGCCGACGCCGGCGCGGCGGAGGCTGCGCGATCCGCGCGCGCGGCCGCCGACGCGCGCCCCGCCGCGGGCGGCGACGCCGCGGCGCGCGGGCGCAGCCGCGACCCGAGCACGCTTACGCGCAACGGCACCCTGCGCTGGGTTCCGGGGAGCTGAGCGCGCGGCCGCTCCCCGATCGGGGCGCGGCGGTCAGTGGGCGGTGCGCGGCGGTCAGCGCGCGGCGCACGGCGGTCAGCGCCCGGCGCGCGCTCAGCGGAACAGCTCGTTCGCCTCGCCGTAGGTGAGCGTGCCGGCGGCCATCAGCTCCGAGGTCCCGGTCTCCAGCACCTCGAGCGCGATCCGGCCGGCGAGGTCGAGCACGGCGCGGATCGGCCCCGACCCGACGCTGACGCGGCGGACGCCGAGCCGCTCCAGCTCGTGCAGCGGAGGCGTGTCGCGAGCGGCGAGGACGTTGACCGGCGCGGGGACCGCCGCGACCAGCCGCGCGATCGCGTCCGGGTCGGCGAGGCCGGGCACGAAGACGCCGTCGGCGCCGGCCTCGACGTACGCGCGCAGGCGCTCGATCGCGAGCTCGATCCGCTGCTCCGGCGGGCCGGCGCCGACCCACCAGACGTCGGTGCGGGCGTTGAGGAACAGCTCGATCCCGGCCGCCTCGGCCGCGGCGCGCGCGGCGAGCAGGCGGTCGACCTGCTCGGCGAGCGGCCGCAGCGCGGCGCTCCCGATCCCGACGCCGTCCTCCAGGTTGACGCCGACGGCGCCGGCGTCGAGCACGGCCGCGACCGTCTCGCCGACCTCCTCGGCGGTCGCGCCGTAGCCGCTCTCGAGATCGGCGGTGAGCGGCACGCGCAGCGCGGCGGCGATCCGCGCGGTGGCGTCGACCAGCTCGTCGCGCGCGAGCGCCTCGCCGTCGGGTCGGCCGAGCGCGAAGGCGACGCCGGCGCTGGTCGTGCCGACCGCGTCGCAGCCGGACCGCTCGAAGACGCGGGCGCTGCCGGCGTCCCAGGCGTTCAACACGACGAGCGCGCCGGGGCCTTGGTGCAGCTCGTGCAGCCGCCGCGCGCGGCGTCGCTGCTCCTCTCGCTCCATCTTCGGGAGCGTAGCGCCACGCGCCGGAGGCGCGCCGCCGCGCCGGGTCGCGCGCCGTCGCGGTCGACCGCTCAAGTCCTCCCCCGCCGCGACGATCATCGCGAGCATGAACCTGCCGCTCGTCAGCGTCCTGCTCACCGCCCGCGACGACGCCGCCCGCATCCGCGCGACGCTCGACGACGTGCTCGCGCAGGCGTACCCGGAGGAGGCGATCGAGCTCGTCGCCGTCGACGACGGCTCGCTTGACGGGACGGCCGTGCTGCTCGACGACCTCGCCGCCCTCCTTCCCGGTCGCGTGCGCGTCTTCCACCAGCCGCGCACCGGTCCGGCCGCCGCGCTCGACCGCGCGCTCGGGGAGGCGCACGGAGCGCTGCTCGCACCCCTGGCCGCCGGCGACCGCTGGCCGCGTGACCGCGTCGCCTCGCAGGTCGCGCTGCTCGAGCGCAGGCCGGAGGTCGGGCTCGTCTACTCCGCGCTGCTGCCGCGCGGCGAGCAGGCCGCGCCGGCGCTGTGGCCGGCGGAGCTGGAGGTCGACCCGCCGCGCGGGCGCCCGGTCGGCCGCCTGCTGCGCGAGGAGTCGATCGCGCCCTCGGCGCTGATGGTGCGCGCGGCGCTGCGCGAGCAGATCGCGCCGATCCCGGCCGAGATCGGCCGCGCCTCCTGGTGGCTCGCGGTTCGCAGCGCAGCGGTCGCGGAGATCGAGTGGCTGCCCGAGGCGCCCGACGCGGAGGCCGCCGCCGAGCCCTGCCCGCGCGAGCCGGCCGCCCTCCTGCGCGACACGCTCGCCTTCCAGCGCTGGTTCCTGCGCCATGCGACCTCCGAGGCGCCGTTCCTCGACGAGCTGCCGCAGATCTGGACGGCGTTCACGGACGCCGCGCGGCGGCTGCTGGCGGTGACCGACGACCCGTTCGCCGAGCTGATCCGCGTCAGCGACGGCGACCGCGCCGAGGCGATCGGCCTGCTCGCCGACGCCCGCGCCGCGATCGCGCGCGGCGACGCCAGGCCGGGGCTGGCGCTGGCGGCACGTGCGGCCGCGACCGACCCGTGGTGCGCGCCGGCGCGCCAGCTGCTCGCGGAGGCGTTCGCGACCCGTCCGCGCCGCGCTCCGACCGACCCGCTCGCCGGCGCCCGCCGCTTCGTCACGCTCGCCTTCGCCGAGGAGCTGATCGGCGAGCCGGAGCTGCTCGTCGCCTACGCCGCCCACTTCGACGGCAGCGCCGACGCGACGCTCGCGATCGACGCCAGCTCGCTGACGCCGGCGGCCGCCGAGCAGGCGCTCGGCCGGCTGATCGCCGAGCTCGGCCTCGACGATGAGGGCGGCGCCCACCTGGTCGCGATCGTCGGGCCGATCGACGCCGCGGTGCGCGAGCGGCTTCCCCAGGGCGTCAACGCGCTGCTGACGCGCAGACCGCGTCCCGGCCCGGCGGCGCCGTCGTTCGGTGCCGCGGAGACGGCCGCGCTGCGCGCGTTCGCGGCGCGCGCCTTCGCGGCCTGAGCGGGTCGGGCCCGCCGCGCCGGCGGCGGGTCTCCGCGCGCCGCGCCGACGCTCTCCGCCCTGCCGCCCGATCGCGATTGCGCCGTGCCGCCGCCGGGCAACGGATAGTGGCGAGATGGAGACGACAGCGCCCGCGGAGATCTCGGCGTTCGAGACCGTCCGCCACTACTTCCACCTGGCCGCGGACCGGCTCGGCCTCGCAGACGACCAGCGGGAGCTGCTGCTCGCCGCCTACCGGGAGGTCCAGGTGGCGATCCCGGTGAGGTTGTCCGACGGCTCGGTCAAGACGTACTCGGGCTACCGCGTCCAGCACAACCACGCGCGCGGGCCGTTCAAGGGCGGCATGCGCTACCACCCGACGGTCGACCTCGACGAGACGCGCGCGCTCGCGGCGCTGATGACGTGGAAGACGGCGATCGCCGGCGTCCCGTTCGGGGGCGCGAAGGGCGGCGTCGACTGCGATCCGTCGCAGCTGACCCACCGCGAGCTGGAGAAGCTGACGCGCGCGCTCGTGCAGCGGATCGACCCGGTGCTCGGCCCGACGCGCGACATCCCGGCGCCCGACGTCAACACCAACGCGCAGGTGATGGCGTGGATGATGGACGAGTACGGCAAGGCCCATGGGTACTCGCCGGCGGTCGTGACCGGCAAGCCGATCGCGCTGGAGGGCTCCTACGGTCGCGAGTCGGCGACGGCGCGCGGGCTGGTCTACATGCTGCGCGAGGCGGCCGCGGCGATCGGCGTGCTGCCGCAGGAGGCGACGGTCGCGATCCAGGGCTTCGGCAACGTCGGCTCGTGGGTCGGGCGGTTCGTGCAGAGGCTCGGCGCGCGGGTGGTCGCGGTGTCGGACGCCTCCGGCGCGATCCGCTGCGAGCGGGGCATCGACGCCGAGCGGCTCGCGGTCCACGTCGGCGCCGGGAGCGGGGTCGCCGAGTTCGAGGCCGACGGCGTCGAGGTCGTCTCGGTCGAGGAGTTCCTGTCGACGCCGTGCGACGTGTTCGTCCCGGCGGCGCTGGGCGGGATGGTGCACAGCGGCAACGCCGGGCTGATCGAGGCGCGGATGGTCGTCGAGGGCGCCAACAGCCCGACGACGCCCGAGGCCGACGCGCTGCTGCGCGAGAAGGGCGTGTTCGTCGTCCCCGACGTGATGGCGAACGCCGGCGGCGTCGTGGTGTCGTACTTCGAGTGGGTCCAGAACCAGCAGCACTTCCGTTGGGACGAGCGCGAGGTCAACGACAAGCTCGGCTCGATCATGCGGCGGGCCTACCGCGAGGTCGCGGGGCGCGCCCAGCAGCGGCCTGACACGTCGCTGCGCGTCGCGGCGTACGAGCTGGGGATCGAGCGGGTCGTCGAGGCGGCGCGGCTGCGCGGGAACTTCTGAGGCGGAGGAGCGAAGGGGCGCCCCGGCCAGGGCGCCCCTTCTTCGCGTCCTTGCCCTCCTATGTCTTGGGCCGTCCTCGCCCAACGACAGGGCTTGTATCGGCAGCGCGGCGCGCGGACTTGAAGGGTCGGTGGTCAGCGCGTGGACGTCTGTCCGGTCACAGACGCAGCGTGCCGTCGACGAGGACGACGACGTCGCCGCCGACGCGGACGCGATCGCCGTCGATCGCGGCGTCGAGCCGGCTCGCGCGGCCCATCTCGACGCCCTGGTCGATCGCGAGGCGGTCGGAGCCGGTGCGGGCGTGGAGATAGGCGCAGAGCGGGCCGGCGGCGGAGCCGGTGGCGGGGTCCTCGCCGATCTCGGCGCTGAACGCGAACGAGCGCGCGTGGGCGGTGCTCTCGGCGCCGGCGCCGCGCGGGTCGCAGGCGGCGGCGTAGAGGACGACGGCGCCGTGCGCTCTGAGGAGCGTGTCGAGTCGCGCGTAGTCGGGGACGGCGCGAGCGGCGGCGTCGCGGTCGCGCAGCGGGAGCATGAGGTGCGGGACGCCGGTCGAGACGACCTGCGGCGGGAGCGCGGGATCGCCGTCCTCGACGGTCAGCCCGATCGCCGCGAGCGCCTCGGCGCGCTCGACCTCGGCGCCGTGGATCGCCGGCTCCTGCAGCATCGAGGCGTAAGCGCGGTCGCCGTCGGCGTGGAGGGTGACGTCGATCGGCTGCAGACCGGCGCCGGTCTGCTGGACGTAGCGGGCCGTTCCGCCGGGCTCGAGTCCGTTGGCGCGGGCGACGGCGACGGCGGTGCCGAGCGACGGATGGCCGGCGAACGGCAGCTCCAGCTCGACCGTCCAGATGCGGTTGCGGTAGTCGGCGCCCGCGTCGGTCGCCGTCTGCACGAAGGTCGTCTCGGAGAGGCGCGTCTCGCGCGCGAAGGCGAGCATCGTCGCGTCGTCGAGGCCGTCGGCGTCGTGGACGACGGCGAGCCCGTTGCCTTCGAGCGGCGTGGCGGTGAAGACGTCGAGGAGGGTGTAGCGATGGCTGGCCACGGCGGGCTGGGCGTGCGCCCGCGGCTCAGTCGTCGAAGTCGAAGTCGCGCGGCGGTCTCTGCTCGAACCAGAGACGGTCGTGCTCGGGCGTCTCCTGGAGGAAGTCAGGCGTCTCCTCCAGCACGTCCTCGTCACCGGACGACGGCGCGTCGTCATGGTGGTCTTCGACGCGGTACTCGGTCGTCGGCTGGTCCACGACGTCGCTTGGGCGCGGCTCCGGCGGCGCGGGCGGCTCCTCGGGAGCCTTGTCGGCGGGCGCGGCGACGTGCTGCTCGGGCACGGCTGGCTGGTGCGGCGGCTCGTCGAAGGCGTCGGAGCCGGGCGGCAGTTTGTCGGCCGGCGCGGCGATGTGCTGCTCCGGGACGTGGCGATGGCCCGGCTCGTCGTGGGCGGCCGGCGGCTCCGCGTGGGTCGGCGGCTCATGGGCGGGCGGCGGTTCGTGGGCGCCCGACGGCTCGTGGGCGGCGGGCGGCTCGTGCGCGGCGGGCTCGCGGTGGGCCGGCTCGCGCTCCTGCGGCGCGATGATCCGCGTCTGCTCCTCGGGCGGCGCGGGCGGTCGCGACGGCTCGTCGTCGAAGTCGTGCGCGGCGGCCAGCTGCTCGCTGTGCGCGGCGCCCGGCACCTCGTCGTGGTGCTCGGCGTGCGGTTCCTCGACGGCCGGCGCGGCTGGCTCCGGCTCACGGCGCACGGGACCGAGCGCCTCCTGCTCAGCGCGAGCGATCTCGGCCGGATCGCCGCCCCGGCGGCGCTTCAGCTCGAGATGCTCGCGGATCGCGTCGTCCAGCAGACCCATGAGGACGCAAATGCTACCCATCGAGCGGCGGCACGTGGCTCGGCGAGGTAAACGCGCCTACCGGGACGGGGACAGGGCGGGCCCGGTCGCGGGCGGGCCGCCGGCGAGCGGGCGGTGCGGCCGGGCGCTGTTGCGGCGCGGTGGCGAGGGATGCGGCGGGCGGAGTGCGGGGCGGTGGCGCCGCGGCGGGCTCGCCCGGCCGCGTGGGAGGGATCTTGCAGGGCGGCGGCGGATGGGCGGGGTCGGGGGAGCGAGTCCACCCGCGGGCGCGTCCGCAACGCCCCGGCGCGCGACTCCGGCTACACTACGCGGACCGGTGCGCCCACACCCCAGCGGGCGCACGCATCATGGGGCTATAGCTCAGCTGGGAGAGCGCCTGGATCGCACCCAGGAGGTCGCCGGTTCGAGCCCGGCTAGCTCCACTCAAAGAACCCTGCAGATCGCAGGGTTCTTTGCTTTCGGGGAACCGCGGATCGCCTGCCAGGCACGATTGGTCAACTTTCAGTCAACCTCTCTTTGGTCGAGCTAGCGTCGAGCATCCCGGCCCGTGAGGAGCGATGCGCGATGGCGTGCCCGAGTGATCCCGACCAGCCGCGGCGACGGCGCGTCGAGCGCGGCATCTACCTCCAGCCCAACGGCAACTATGCGGTCTGCTGTCGCCACGCCGGCCGTCTGCGATTCCGCACCGTCGGTCGCAGCCTGAGCGAGGCGCGCCGCCATCGTGTCGCGTTGGTCGCTGCCGTTCACGCCGGCACCGAACCCGTCTCGCCGCGGCTGCGGTTCGACACCGTGGTCGGCTGGTGGTTGGAGCGGTTCGACGCCAAAGTCGCCTCCGGCGAGCGGCGACCGCGCACGTTGGAAGCGCACCGCTACTACCTCGACCAGCACCTGCTGCCCGCCTTCGGCGAGCGCCGGATCGGCTCGATCTCGGCGGACGACATCGCCGAGTTCTTGCTCTCGCTTCGCCAGAGAAGATGCTCGCCCAGGACGACGGCGAACTCGCTCGCGACGCTGCGCATGATCGTCGGCTACGCCCGCCGTCATGACTGGATCGCCGCCGACCCAGTCGCGAAGCTCGAAGCCGACGAACGACCCCGCGTCCCGCACCGACGGCACCGCGTCCTCGGCCGCGACGAGATCGAGCGGCTCTTGGCGGCGTCACCGGCGGCGTATCGCCCGATGATCGCCACCGGCCTCTACACCGGTCTGCGCATCTCCGAGGTGCTCGGCCTCGTCTGGGACGACGTGGACCTGACCGCCGGGGTGGTTCACGTCCGGGCTCAGCTCTCTCGCGCGCACCGTGGTGAGCCGGCGAGACGCGTCGCGCCGAAGACGGTTGCGTCGATCCGCGACGTGCCACTCGTTCCCCAGCTTGCCGAGCTGCTCGTCTCCCAACGCGCGAGAGCGCGAACCCGATCGAGCGACGACTGGGTCTTCCCCACCTCGAACGGCACCCCGCACGGCCAGCGCAACCTCTGCCGCCGTGGCCTCCAGCGAGCCGCCGACAACGCCGGTCTCGACAGCGGCGACACGCCGCGTCTTCGCTTCCACGACCTCCGCCACACCTTCGCCAGCCACCTGATCGTCGACCTCCAACTCGACGTCGCCCAGGTCAGCCGCATCCTCGGCCACGCCAGCACCACCATCACCCTCGACGTCTACACCCACCTCTTCGACGACGCCCGACACGCACGCGAACTGCGCGAACGCATGGCGGAAAGCACATTCGCTCGTTTGCTTGTCGGGTAGTCGGGCGCGCGACCGCCCAACGGCGACGGCACTGGCGCCTCGTCCGTCACGTAGTGCCGCCTGGAGGTCAGCGCATCGGTTGCGGCGCTCGCGCCGGGCGAGATCGGAGTAGCGTGGAGGGTGCGCTGGCTCCGCGGGCGGAACGCCAGCCGCATGTTCGCAGCGCGCCGACACGCGTCTGCGCCGAGGCGACGAGCGTGCGGCGATGACCGAGACCCGCGGGGTCGGCCTCCCTCTTTCGCGACGTTGTAGCTCCAGCGACACGAGGCGGGATGCCGGATCGTCTTCGCGTGGCGGCAGCCGCGTTGGAGCGTGAACGTGACGAGGGCGCGCTGCGCGAAAGCGAGGAGACGCTCGCCGACCTCGACCAGACGCGGTCTGAGTCCGATCAGCAGGACGCCGAGGACGATCAGGCGTCGTCGGACCTCGATCAGGAGTGTCGGATCGCGATCAGCACGCGTCCGACCGCGACCAGGCGAGCGGCCGACTGGCAGCAGGCGCACGCGAGGGTGTCGGCGACCGTCGGTCAGGCGTACGATCACTCGCGTCGCGATCGCGACGCCGGCACGGCTGAGCCCGGAGGCGCACCGCCCGTGCCCGGAGCGCGGCGTCGCGGGCGCTGACCGCCGCCAGCGTGATCAGCTCGCCCGGCTTCGTGACGTCGCTTCCGACAAGCGCGATCGGATCGCGCAGGGCCGAGACGATGCCGCCGACGCACGCGACCGCGCCGCCGAGGAGCGGGGGGCGTCGCGCCGACGTCGCCGCGCTGCCGAGCCAGCTGCTGAGCGAGCTCCGCTAGTTGCGGCAGCAGGGCGGGGAGCCTCGGCACCAGTCCGCGCTCGAGCGGCTGCGTGCCGCGGCCGACCGCGAAGCGGCCGCCGAGGACCGACGCCATGCCGCGCGCGAGCGGCGCCTTGACCGGCGAGGACGAGCTGACCGGCGCACTCCTGCGCGGCGCCGGCGCCAGGCTGCTGCGTGACCTCGCCGCGGCGATCTCGGCGGCGCTGCGCCCCTACGACTTGATCGTTCGCTGGGGCGGCGACGAGTTCCTGCTGGCGATCCGGAGTCGCCACGCCCGGAAGCGCGACGCCGCGTCGCCGCGATCCAGCACGCCCTCACCGAACGTGCGGCGGGCGCCACGGTCAGCGCCGGACACGCCCAACTGCAACCGTCCGACACGCTCGAATCGCTCCTCGCCCGCGCCCACGTGGCGCTCGACGCGGCCATGCGGTCATCGGAACGCTGAGGCAGGAACCGCGGCCGGCGCATGCGTTTCCGGTGACCGCTCGGTGGTACGGGGTAGCCTCGGAACATGCCACGATCGGATCGTTCCTTCAGCATTCCGAGCGGACTCGCTGACCGCATCGACCGCGTTCGTGGTGAGGAGCCGTTCGAGCACTGGCTGCGCCACCAGCTCGAAGCGGCCGTTCTGCGGCGCGAGCGTGCGCTCGGGCTGGTAAGCCGGCGTCAGGGCGATCAGATCGAGGCGCAGGGCGCCCGGCTGGAGGAGGCCCGCGATCGCCTGGGCGACGACTCCGATCCGGACGCACCGCCGTCCGACTGAGTCGCGGGCGCTCGCGCTCGCGATCCCGGCGCGGCAGCGCTGCTGGGTCAAGCCGTCTCGTGCTCGACGGCTCGGGTGAGGTGGTGACCGAGTGCTGAGCACGTTGTGGTGGGTGCTCGCGGCGCTGGCGGTGATCCTGGCGGTGCGCGTGCTCGCGGACCGGTCAGGACAGTCTCCCGCGGTGCTGCTCGTGCTCGCGGGGCTGGCGGTCTCGCTGCTGCCGGTGCCTTCGGCGGAGCTGGAGCCGCATCTGATCCTGGAGGTCGTGATCCCGCCGCTGCTGTTCGTCGCCGCCCGAGACGCGAGCCTGCTGGAGCTGCGCGCCAACGCGCGGATCGTCGCGTCGCTGTCGGTCGCGCTCGTGCTCTTGACCGCGTTCGCGGTCGCGACAGGGCTGTCGCTGGTCGTGCCGGGTCTCGGCTTCGCCGCGGCGCTGGCGCTCGGCGCGGCGGTTGCGCCGCCCGATCCGGTCGCGTCGCTGGCGATCGGACGCCGCGCGGGTATGCCGGCGCGGCTGATCGCCCTGGTCGAAGGAGAGGGCCTGCTCAACGACGGGACGGCGCTGACGATCTACGGCCTGGCGGTGACGGCAGCGGTGGGCGGCGGGTTCTCGGCCACCGAGAGCGTCGGACGCTTTGCGCTGGCAGTCGTCGGCGGCGCGCTCTGCGGTCTGCTCGTCGCGCGTGCGCTCGCGCTGGCGCTGCGGTATGTCGACGACATCCTGGTCGAGAACGCAGCGTCGCTCGCGACGCCGTTCCTCGCGTTCGCTCTGGCTGAGACGGTCGAGGGCTCGGGTGTCCTCGCGGTCGTCGTCGCCGGGCTTGCGGTCGGTCACCGGCGCGGTCCGGCCAGCTCCGGCGAGAGCCGCCTGCAGACCGCTGCGGTGTGGCGGATCGTGCAGTACCTGCTGGAGGGCTACGTCTTCCTGCTCATCGGGCAGCAGGCGCCCGATGTCGTCCGCGGGCTGTCGTCCTTCGATCGTGGCACGGTCGTTGCGACCGTGGCGGTGACGCTCGCCGGGGTGTTGGGGGTTCGGCTGTTGTGGCTGCTGTCGACGCGGCCGCGCACGATCGACGACCGGGCGCTGTCGCTGCGCGACGTCACCGCGCTGTGGTGGGCGGGCACGCGCGGGGTGATCACGCTTGCGACCGCGTTCGCGCTCCCGCACGACTTCCCCGCCCGCGACCTGCTGCTGTTCTGCGCGTTCGTCGTCGTGCTCGTGACGCTCGTCGGCCAGGGCGTCACCTTCGCGCCCCTGCTCCGCGCCCTCGGCCTGCGCTCGGGCACCGACGAGTCGGCCTGGCTGCGGGCCGAAGCGCAGGCAGCCGCCTACGACGCCGCGATCGAGCGCCTGGCCGGGCTCGCCGTCGCCGACGACCCGTCCGTCGCCCCGGCCGCGGCACGCTATCGCCGCATGCTCGAAGGCCAGCGCGACCGCCTGCACGCGCATCTCAGCCGCGACGACGGCACGCGCCGCCCGGCCGCGCCCGACCGCACCGCCGACATCACTGTGCGCCACGCGATGCTCGAGGCCCAGCGAGAGGAGCTGGTGCGCTGGCGCGACGCCGGCCGCATCTCCGACTCCGACCTTCACGCGCTCGAGCGCCTGCTCGACGCTCGAGAATTGTCAGGTATGTGAGCCTGAAGGGCGTAGAATCGATGGTCAGGGCTGTTCACCGCTCTCGCGAAGCGACATCGCGCAGCGCACGGCCGGGCAACGACAGACCGCATCGCCCGGGCCGCTTCTCCCCAGCGACGAAGAGCCACCTCTCACGAGCAGATCGCGCGACATCCGTCGACGCAGCTGCTCAAGGACGGTGACCACATGCCGCGCAAGCCCACATACAACCCACCAGCCTCGCCGATCCCGGGGATCATCCCCGAGCCGGTGCGCGTCCAGTCCGATCCTCGCCCGGCACGCGGCACCCGCACGCCGCCGAGTGATTGCGAGCGCTCTGCCGCGGCCAGACCGCTCTGGCCCAAGCTCCTGACCGGACCGATCACACGCGCACGGCGGCGATGAGCGATGCGCCACCGACACCTCCCACGGCTCTGCACCAACTGCGGCGCTCCGCTGGCAAGCCAAGAGGGCACCTGCTGGCAATGCGGCGCTCGCTGGGTCCCAACAGCCGAAAGGGACGACACCGGCGATCGCACCGCACACGAGCTGCGCACCGACGCTGACCGCTGGACCGACGAAGGCGGCAGCCTGGCGCCCGAACGGACCGAACCCGCCATCGCCCTCCACTGACCCGTACCTGACGGGCGTCAACCCGCAGGCCGGGGATCTGCCGAGCCGCCGATCCGTTTGTGGTGCTCGATCGCGGCGTTGATCTCGGCGCCGAACAGCAGCGCGACGTTGGTGAGCCAGATCCAGCCGACCAGCACGATCGCTCCCGCAAACGCGCCGTAGATCGCGCCAACGTCCGCAACCCGCGAGATGTAGGTAGCGAACCCCCACGACGCGATCAGCCACAGCGCGACAGCGACGACCGCGCCTGGCGCGACCCTCCGGAACGACCGCTGCCTCACATCCGGAGTGACGTAGTAGACGAACGCGAAGACGAGCACCGCCACCGCCACCGCCGCCGGCCAGCGCACTACGTTCCAGACGTCCGCAACCTGCGGTCCGAGACCGACGAAGCCGAGCAGGTCCTCGGCGAACCCGCCGCCGACGAACACCAGCACGAGGCTGACGAGGATCGCGAGCATCAAGGCGACCGACGACAGCACGTCGACCGTCTTGCGCCGCGCGAAGCTCCGGCCTCTGCTCACGTCGAAGGCGACGTTCAACGCCCGCCGCGTCGCCTCCAGCACGCCGGTCGTCCCGTACAGCGCGATCACGACGCCGACCACCAGCGTCGTCGCCGCGGTCCCCTTGTGCTGCAACGCACCGCGCAGCGAACTGTCCAGCGGCGCCAGCGCCGAGCGCGGCGCGACCTCCCGCAGGTAGCTCATGATCGCGTCGTAGGTCGCCGGATACTGCCCGACGAGCCCCAGCAGCGACACGCCCAACAGCAGCGCCGGGAACAGCGACATCAGCGCGTAGTAGGTCAACGCCGCCGCGTGATGCGTCATCTGATCGTCGTAGAACGCGCGCAACGCCCGCCCCACGATCGACCGCAACCGCCTCATTCCACGCCAGCTACCCGTTTCACTCAGACCGCCTCGCGCCGTCAGCTCGGTTCGCCGGACACCTGGCGCGCATCGCTCCGGAAATGCTCAGAGAACCTGACCGATCGGTGCTACTGTGGACAGTACGTCAGATCAATCGATCCGGCGTCACCGTGCCAAGCGCCCGTAGTCGTCGCCTCCGAGCTTCCTCCGCGAACGCCGCACCTGATCTGCGGAGGACATCATGGCCACCGGAACCGTCAAGTGGTTCAACGACGACAAGGGCTTCGGCTTCATCACAGCCGACGATCACACGCCCGACCTGTTCGTGCACCACAGCGCGATCGTCGGAGAGGGCTTCCATTCGCTGCCCGAAGGCGCGCAGGTCTCCTACGACGCCGAGCAGAGCGCCAGAGGCCCGCGGGCGATCAACGTCCAACGTGCCTGAGCCCGCCATGCCGCACATCGATCTTCAACCCGCCACGTCACCGTTTCTCTGCGAGATCCGGACCGACTGGGAGCGCGCGATCGTCATCCCGCACGGCACGCTCGACGCGACGAGCTTCCCTCAGTTGGAAGCCGCGATCCAGCGACTCTGCACCGCCGGCTTCTCGGCGATCGTGCTCGACCTGCGCGCACCGGGGTCGGTCGCCCCGACCGGGCTGGCGCTGCTGCACCGCATCGACGCGCTCGCCAGCCGACACCAGGTGACGCTCTCGCTCGACCTCCGGCGCACCGACGCTGACCAGCTGCTCGAAGCCACGACCGCGTGACGGCCCGTCGGCGGCGCGAACCAGTCAGACCGGTTCGTGCCATCGAACAATGACGCGAACCAGTGTCACCGCGTCACGCCGGCGGTCGGTGCGATGAACGTGCGGTGCTACGGTGAGATAACTGGCGCTCGCTGGGCGGTTGGTCTGCTCTCCCGACGCGCGATTGAGCGAAGGAGCGGGCCGAGAGGAAGAGGGCATGTGCCCTGACCCAGCCACTGACCGCGACGGCCTCGCCGCTCGCGTGACCCACTTGGAGGACGTGGTGGGCAGATTGGAGTCGCTCATCGAGGGCCTCCAGGACGTCATCCACAGCCAAGCGGTCCGCCACGACCGCGACATCGGCGACCTGCGTGATCGCACCGCCCCCGCGCAGATGGCGCGCGACCTCAGCGATGACGCGCGCAGGCGAGGTCTCTGATGAGACCGCCGCTCCTGCGTCCCTCGGGCGGAGACTTCCACGTCAGCACGCTGCGCTTCCTCGCCGGGCAGGCCCGCCGCGAGCTCGACGCCCACGACCGCCGAGCCGAGCGGGACGCGAACGCGCCGGCCGGCGCCCGAGCACGTCTGCAGCGCACCGCTCAGATCACGCAGCAGCGGCTCGCGGGCGCACAAGCGCGGCGCCGCAACCGGCCGCCGGGATGACCTGGCGCCGGTGGCGAGCGCTCGCAGCCCGCCACCGCCTCCCGCTCACCGTGCTCGCCTCGCTGGCAAGCGCGGCCGGCCTCGCGCTGCTGCTGTACGGCCGCCGCGACGAGTTCGGCGCCGCGCTCTCTAGCGCGGCGCTGTGGGTGATCGGCGCCGCGATCGTGCTGCACGTCGGCGGGCTGCTCGCCCGCACCGAAGCGTGGCACCGCACGATCGACGCCGCCGGCGGAACGGTCCCCCGCCGCGTGCTCTACCGCGCCTCCAGCATGCAGGTGCTCGGAAGCGTCGTCAATCCGCACCTCGGCGTCGCCGCCCGCATCGCCGCGCTGCGCCGTTCCTCGCCGGAGATCAGCCCGCAGGTGCCGACACTGCTCGCCGCCGAGATGCCGATCCTCGCCGTCGAGGCCGCGCTCGCCGCGCTGACCTCCTTCACGCTGATCGGCCCGCTCGGACTGCCGTGGTGGCTGCCGTTGCTCTGCATCGCCGTCATCGCCGCGCTCAGCGTCGGCATGCGCAGCCTCGCGCTCGTCAAGGGACGCGAGCTGTGGAGAGGACTCGCGATCGTCCGCACCATCCGCGGCGGAACGATGCTCGTCGCGTTCGTGCTGCTCGCCGTCTTCGCCCAGATCGCACGCAACTGGCTGCTGCTCAACGCCGTCGGCGTCGACGCCTCCCTGTTCGACGCGATCGCCGTCCTGATCGCCGTCGTCACCCTCGGCCAACTCCCGATCGGACCGAGCGTCGGCGCCGCCGCAGCAGTGCTGATCCTCGGCCACGACGGCATCGCCGCGACCGCCGCCGCCGGCATCCTCCTCACCGCCACCGGCACCGCCGCCGGCCTCGCCTTCGCCGCCTGGGCCGGCCTCGACCACCTCGGACACCGATTCCGCGCACCGACGGCACGACCGGCGAACCCCGCCTCCCCGCCCACCCCGCGGCGTGCCCGACGAACACCGAGACCGCGGCCGGCGATCAGGCGGAGTCCGACATAGTCACAGCTCGAACCACGCCACCGTCGTCGCGCCGACGCTGTCGAGACTCCACGCGGACGCCAGACTCGCGACGATCGGCAGCCCCCAACCGCCCACGCCGCCGCGCCCGCGATCCGCGTCGCGCCCGTCGCCGGCATGGACGACGCTGACTCTGACGTGCGCCGAGGTGCACCTCACGTACACCTCGACCTCCGCGTGCGAGCCCAGCCCGCCGTGCAGGATGGCGTTGGTCACCAGCTCGGAGGCCGCCAGCTGCGCCGCGCCGACGCGCGGATCGCAGTCGAGCACCGTCCGGATCAGCGCACGCGCCCGAGCGGGGGCGTCCACGGTTGCGGCAAACGTCTCGTGCACGATCGCAGCCTTGCTGTCGGCGGTGAACGGAACTCCCAGGTACCGCCGCTCCAAGTGCCCGCCGGCCGACGGGCAAACCGCACGACGTCAGCGCACGGCAGCGCATGCGCGCGCCGGATCACCGACACGAGCGCCCCAACGTTGCGGAGCTCCCTCGGCCGCCCAAGCGGCCAGCGACCTCCCCGGCTCCCGCCGTCGGCGGCCCGCACGGACCTCGCGACCAATGGGGCACTCGTGCCCGCCGAGTGCCCGAAACCACGGCAATCCCCGTGAATCGGGAATAATCCGCCCGCCGACCAGCCGGCCACGGGCGACGTGAAAGACCTGCAAATCAGGCGCTTTTGCCGCACGAGAACTGCTGGATCGCACCCAGGAGGTCGCCGGTTCGAGCCCGGCTAGCTCCACCTCAACGAAACCCCTGCTAACGAGGCTGTCGCGCAAAGTGCGCGGCGGCCTCGGGCGGGGCTTTCTATTTGTGAGGTTCTCGTGGTCGGCGGCGGGGCCAGCGGGCCAGGACAAG
>NZ_JACHNU010000011.1 GCF_014199525.1 Conexibacter arvalis
AGAGCCGGCTGGTCGAAGGCCGCGGCACGAGCGGCAAGCGCGTCGATCTTGCACGCGCCATCCAGCAGCGAGTACTCGGAATGGACGTGCAGATGCACGCCCGCTCCTGATCTGGGTTGGGTCAACGAATCACCATTGGTTGTTCTGCAGGCATGAAGCCATGCCACCTCATCGGTGGTCAAACAACCGTCGTCACGCCATGAACAACTGTCAGTTGTGAACTATGATGGGCCAGTGGATCTAGACGCCGTGCGTACTGCGGTCGCCGTAGCCGAGACCGGCCAGTTCCAGAAGGCCGCGCTCAAGCTGTCGATCACGCAGCAAGCCGTTTCGAAGCGGATCGCCTCGCTGGAACGAGATCTCGGCGGCGTCCGCCTCTTCACGCGCACCGCACGGGCGGTGGAGCTCACGATCGATGGGCAGGCTTTCATGCCGCACGCCCGTCATCTGCTGGAGGCCGAAGCGAGAGCGGCCGCTTCGGTTCGACCGAGCAGCCGTGCTCTGCGCATCGACGTGATCAACCCGCGGATTGGGCCCGGGCTCTTGGTTCAGGACTTCCATCGCACCCATCCCGAGATCGACCTCGACATCGTGATGCTCTTCGACGCCGAGACTGCGATCGCGGGCGTGCACTCTGGTGCGATCGACGCGACCTTTCGAGCCGTCTCCATTCCGCTTCCTCACGGGATCGACGCCAGCCGCGTTCTTGATGATCCGCTGCAACTTCTCACCGGTCCCGCCCACGAGTTGGCCGCCGCCGAATCGGTCGCCATGGCCGACCTGGCCGGCCACCGGATCTGGATGCCGGCGATCGTCTCGGGCACCGAATGGGCCGCGTACTACGAAGCGCTCGCGGCGGCGTTCGGGCTCACGATCGATCCGATCGGGCCGAATTTCGGCACCGACGTCCTCCTCGAGATGATCGCGGACGCACCAGCGCTCGCCACGTTCGTCGGCGAGCAGATGCGGCTCGCCTGGCCGTCTCACTACGACCTGCGCCGTATTCCGCTGCGCGATCCGACCCCGGTGTACCCGCATTCGCTCATCTGGCGGAGCGACAACAAACATCCAGGGCTCGCCGCCCTCCGGGAGCACGTTTTCGCCGCACCGAGCCATGACATCGAAGGCGATCTCTGGATGCCGAGCTGGGCCGAAACCGTCAGGACCGGAGCTCGATCAGGGGTGTAAATCGGGGGATTGAGTCCCGTCGTCCCCGCCTTTTACGCCCCGGTTCTCCGGTCGGTGTTTCGGGGATTTCCTGGGAAGAGTCGTCGCACGATCCACGCGAGCAGCCCGGCGCCTGCAACGCCGGACGAGACGTTGCCCACCGACGGTTCGCCGATGATGGCGGCGGCAGTGCAGGCCAGCACGATCGCGACGACGACCGCCAGTACAAAAGCACGCATTCGCAGCTCCTGCCTCACGCGTGCCAGCTCGAGTTCGGCGAGCCGTTCATCCGCACCGCGAACGGATGGCGATGCGCTACGCGGCCGGGTCATCGCTGTCCTTCACTAATTGGTGGATCGTGTAGCCGACCTCGTCGTCTTCCTCGCCGCTGTCCAAGTCGATCGGCTCCAGCCGAAGGCGCCAGCGCAGCTGGGAGATCACCTCATTTGCAACCTCGAACGCCTCTCCTACGGTTTCGGTCGCCACGCCACAGCGAACGTGAACGCTTCTGTCGTCACTGGGGTGCGGCTCCAGCTCCAAGCTGATCGGCAGTGACGCCAAGGCCTCAACGGCGAAACCGAAGTTCGCGCGAATCCGCTCGAACGGCTGGTCGTCCTCTCGGACGAACCGTATGGTCGCCTCGAAGCGCATGCGGTCCTCGCGGCCGAAGGCGGCGTGCCGGAGTCCCTCGGCCGTAAGGCGCCTATCGCGGATAACCCCCATACGCCGGCAACGCTCGAGTTGCTCTCGCAGGGCCTCGACCCCATCCAAGAGTCGAACTGAGAATTGCAAGGAGTCCAGGGCCCCGCCCGGGAGCACGCGACGCGCCAGTTCCAATGCCCACGCCTTGGCGTCCGCGATCTCCGCGAAGACGGCATCGGTCGCCAGGGGATGGAACTTGCTCGGAAGCAGCTCGAACACCTTTTCCCAAGCGAGCGGATGGGACCACTCGCTCTGCCCATTTCTCGCAGCTTCGTCGTCCCGAAAGCACTCGAGGAACCACGGCATGGAGCGTCGTTCGCGGCGACTGCTTCGCTCCGGAATACGGAGTACCAGTACCGTTCGACCAGGACCGTTCCCCTGGAGGTGGGCACGCTGGCCGGCTCGCCAGCGTGTCGCTCTGAACAGGTCGGGGAGATCGGCTTCGCGTCTCGCTGTCTCCTTCCACCGTATCTCGGCGCCGGTCTGAGCGCGCGGCGACTCGCCGGGCTCGTCGGTCAAGGTCCAGCTCGGCTCCTCATCGCCAGTGGTGCGCGGTGCAGGGTCGCCTGCGTCTGGATGCCACGGTGCCCACAGGGACGCGCGCCGCGGGACCCCGGTCGGCACGAGATGCTCGAGTGACAGGTGCTCCATCTCGGGCAGGTCCTCGTACGCCCATTCCGGATCGAGGATGACTTCGAAAGCGTCCAGCAGCTCCGTCTCCGCTTCCTTGTACGCCGCCTCGTTCAGCGAGTCTCCCCGTATCTCCAGCGCCGTCTGCGCTTCCAGCAAGATGAGATGTGCGGCGATCTGCTCCGCGTAGCTGGAGAGTTCGTGACGGGTTGGCTGGCCGAGCTTCCATCCGACCAAGAACAGCGTGTCGCTGACGTCGTCGACGAGCCCGTCCTCGATCAGGTCGTGAGCGTCAGGAGGGAGATATTCCTTGAGTGTCTCTTTGGGTTCGCCATCGTGGAAAAAGTCCACTACAACGATGGCAGCGTGACGCAGCGCCTCCTGCGCCGCTGGATGCTTGATCCCGTACGCAGATGCGTATGCAGTGGGGCGGAGCACCGAGCCCGACGAAACGCGCACCCCATCCGGATACTCGCCGGTAATCGGTCCAGTGCGACCGTTAGTAGGCACAAAGCCGAACAGGGCATGGCGGCCGAGCCAGCCTGTGACACAGACGGCAGAACGACCGTTGGCGTCTTCGTCCTCTCCGTCGTCCGGAACGAAGACCAGCTCACAGCCGCTGTGCTCGATATCCCATTCCGCGAGATGCGCTTCGACGGCCCCCAAAGCTCTGATCGCCTCGAACGAGGGGTCACGAAGCGGCTCCGTCCGCCATGACCCGTCGGGATCGATATGGAATCCGGGCAGCTCGCGCTCGCGCCGCTCCGCGCGGTAGATACGTTGCGGTCGCTCTCCCTGTTTCAAGGCATGGTGAAGCCGGCCGGAGCCATAGACCTTTGCCCATGCCTCCATCTCGGCGCGATAGCGATCGCGTTCGGCCGCAGCTTCGTCCAGCGCCTGAGCGCGGCGACCGCGTGACGACTCTGCAAGCGATGAAGTGACCTCGCGGTATCTGGCGAGGAAGTCCTCCCAAGCAGCGACCAGCGCAGATGCATTGGGGTCGGCGCAGACTGCGACTCGGCTTCCGAGACGAGCAGCGAGCTCGGGAACGTGGGCTCGTGACGGTCTCGTCCCGGCGACTGTCAGGCGTCCGTCGGGAAACGACTTCCCAGGGGGAGCCGACCAGCCGATCACCTCGGTCAGATCCGCAAGGGCCGATTCGTGCTCTCTCGCCTCGTCGGGGGTGATCACGGCGACCTCCAGCAAGACATCCCCGCCGCGCTCGCGCTGATAGGGGATCGCGTAACCGCCGACAGGCACTTCCCGCGCAAACGCGTCGGTGCGCATCCAAATTTCCTCGGACGCGTCTAGCGTCCGGCCGAAGCTAGCTGTCCATGGCGGCCGCGGACCCCGCGACGACCGAGAACACGATTCTAAACATCGGGTGGACAGATCGCAATCGCGACACGCGCCGACCGCCCGGCGCTCAGGGCGACGGGTGTCTCAATCGCCAAAATAGAGGTGTCTGGAGGCCTCACGCCGGCGGGAACGACTGCAGGAGAACTGCGCGATCGGGAGGACAGCACCAGCCGTGCTGCTTCGCGTACTCAGTCGATGAGCCGAACGCGATAACGATCGGCAGCGTTGCGGGCCAATGGTCCGTCGAGCGTCCACAGGTCCGCCGAGAGCTGGTCGGCGAGCGCCAGGTAGGCGGCGTCGTAGGCAGAATGACGTCGCAGCTCGACCGCCGTGTCGATGATCTTCGTGCCGGCGGCGGGCGGATGGAACGTCACGCCGAGGTCGGCGACGATCTCGAGTGCTTCGGCCACGTCTTCGGTGGAGAGGAAGTCGCGGACGCGAGCGCGGGTGAGGGCGCTTGCGATCTCGTACTGGGCAAGGATCGGAGCATGAAGCGCCGAGCCGTCGCGTTCCCATCGTTCGAACAGGTCGCTGACCGTCGCGGCGTGCGGCTCACGGAGGACCAGCGCGAGCGCCATGCTCGCGTCGATGACGATGTCCGTCATCTACTAAGCGCGCTGCTCGAGCTCGCCACGTGACTCGCGAACCAGCGCGGCAGCGTCGACGACCTTGGTTTGGCGGGCGCGGAGGGCCGCGGCGCGCTGCAACAGCGACACCGGCTGCTTCGGTCGGGCGGGCGAGTCGCCCTCGACCGCAAGCAGAGCGCGCTCTGCTTGCTCCTCGCTCCAATGCGGTGCGCGCTCCAGCAGCTTCTCCTTGGCCGTCATGCAACGGATGCTACCGCTGCTCCTGCCACCGGCTACGCGGTTCGCGGCGATCCGCCGCGCCTACGGCTGGGTCTCAATGCGAGGTGTAATTCGTGGGTTTGCCCCGCGTCGCTCCCGCCTCTCGCACTGGATGATCCCATCGGGTGCCGAGAGGCTTGCGGTCTTCGTCCGACCGTACCGCTGGTGCGCCAGCGATCCGCCGCGAGAGAGGTGTGGTGGTCCTGAGTCTCGGATCGCGCGTGGGTCCCTCGCAGGGACGTCGGCCTCGGCCGGGCCGCGGCTCCGGTCACCTTGCGAGCACGCCGGCCTCGATCGCCGGCGCCGCGTAGGCGGCGGCGAGTGTCGCGACCGTCTCGTGGGCGTTGAGCCCGCTTGGGTTCGGAACGACCCACAGCGCCGCGCCGGACCAGCGGGCGATGCTGTCGGGCGTCTCCGGCTGCCGGCCGGGCGTGGCGCCGCGCACGCCGAACGCATGGCGATAGGCGGTGATGCCGGCGATCGCGACGACGGCCGGGCGGTGCTCGGCGACGAACCGCAGCAGCCGTTCGCTGCCCTCGCGCAGCTCCGCCGGCGACAACTCGTCTGCGCGTGCCGTCGCCCGGCGCACGAGGTTCGTGATCCCGATCCCGCGCGCCACCAGCTGCGTGCGGTCGGCGTCGGTCATTCCCGCTACGCGGTCGATCTCGCCGTCGATGATGCCCGCCGCGGCGAGCGCGGGGTAGAAGCGGTTGCCGGGATGGGCGAAGTGGGTTCTGACCGCCGCGGTCCACAGTCCGGGATTGATGCCGACGAACAGCAGCCTCAGTCCTGGACCGATGAGGTCGTCGACCTCCTGATCTCGGAACGCCTCCAGCTCCATACGAGTGAACCCCATGCCGCCATCCTGCCCGAGCGGCGCGCCGACCGTCGTCCGCTCGGTCCGGCGCGGGTGGCCGGTTTCGGTCTGCCTAGACGATGCGGTCGTCGCGGTGGCGCTGCAGCCCGTCGGCCAGACGGGCGGTGACGTCCGTCATGTCCATGTCGACACCGTCGCGCTCGACGCGGCCGACGCCGTCCGCGATGTCGCAGCCGCGCAGCATGGCATTGGGCCCGATCAGGCTGTGGGCGCCGACCGCCAGCGGATGCGTGCTCGTCGCGCGGATGGTCGCGTCCTCGCGGACGATGACCCGTTCGCCGAGGGTCACCTGCCCGTCCGCGGCGGTCAGGACCGCGCCGAACGCGATGTCGCAGCCGGGCCGACGACGACGTCGCCGCACAGCACCGCGGTCGGCGCGACACGCGCCGTCGGGTCGACGGAGGGAACCTTGCCCTGATGCTCGATCAGCATGGAGACGCTCCTTCTTCCGACTGGAATCGCATGCTGTCCGGACCGGCGATTCGCAAAGCCGCGTCGCAGACCCCCGGGCGGTCCCGCAGCAGGCGATGTGAACCTACGCCTTCCTCGCCTCGATCAGCACGCGCGAGGAGTGCGCGACGAACGCGCCGTCGGCTTCGATCCGCTCGTGCAGCGCGCGCAGCCGGTCGCGGTAGCGCTCGACGCTGAAGCCGGGAACCCACCAGACGAGCTTTCGCAGCAGGTAGACGGCCGCGCCGACGTCGAGGATCTCGATCCGCAACCGCTCGACGCGCTGGTCGACGACGGTCAGGCCGGCGGCCTCCGCGGCCCTCCGCTCGTCGCGTGGGTCGCGCCTGCGGCGTGCCTCCGGCTGCGGACCGAGGAAGTGCTCGATCAGCTCGAACCCGCTCGCGGGACCGACGTGCTGGGCGAGGTAGGTGCCGCCCGGCCGCAGCACCCGCGCGATCTCGGCCCACCAGATCGTCGCCGGATGGCGGCTGACGACCAGGTCGAAGGCCGCGTCGGCGAACGGCAGCGGCGGCTCGTCCGGGTCAGCGACCACGACGACCCCGCGCGGATGCAGCAGCGCGGTCGCCTTCGCGACGTTCGGCGGCCACGACTCGGTCGCCGCCATCGTCGCCGGCAGCCGCTCGACGCCGGCGAGCACTTCGCCGCCGCCGGTCTGGATGTCGAGCGCCGCGCCGACCGCCGCGAGCCGCTGGGCGATCAGGCGTTGGTAACCCCACGACGGACGCTGCTCGGTTGCGCGCCCGTCGAGCCAGGCGAAGTCCCACCCCTCGACCGGCGCCGCCTCGCCTTCGGCGATCAGCTGCTCGAACGTTCTCCGTGCCATGGCGCGCCGGCAGTCATAGCACGCTCCTCTGCACCAGAAGCCGGTCGGGCTGTTCCCACGATGTAGGTTGGGCAGATGGCACTCAGGATGGACAACGTCGGCATCGTCGTCGAGGACCTTGGAGCGGCGATCGAGTTCTTCCGCGAGCTCGGCCTCGAGCTCGAAGGGCGGGCGATGGTGGAAGGGGAGTGGGCGGGGCGCGTCACCGGCCTCGGCGACCAGCGCGTCGAGATCGCCATGATGCGGACGCCGGACGGTCACGGACGGCTCGAGCTGTCGCGCTTTCTCGCACCGCGTATCGTCGCCGATCACCGTAACGCCCCAGTGAATTCGCTGGGTTACCTCCGCGTCATGTTCGCGGTGGACGACATCGACGAGACGCTCGCTCGGCTCCGCAGGCACGGCGCGCAGCTCGTCGGCAGCGACGTCGTCCAGTACGAGGACATGTATCGGCTCTGCTACGTCCGCGGGCCCGAAGGCCTGCTCATCGGGCTCGCGCAAGAGCTCCGATCAGGCAAGGACCGATGAGTTGACGCGCGCCCGGCGGTCTTCTCAGACATGACGAACGCGACGCTGTTCTACGCCACGCAGGTTTCGCTCGACGGCTACATGGAGGCGCCGGGCCATGACATCGGCTGGACCGAGCCCGACGCCGAGCTCCACGCCTACATGAACGAGATGGAGAGATCGGCGCAGCTGAGCCTCTTCGGCCGCAGGCTCTACGAGCTGATGGAGTCGTTCTGGCCGAGCGCCGACGAGGCCCCCGGCGCCCCCGACGAGGTCGTCGAGTTCGCGCGCATCTGGCGTGAGACGCCGAAGGTCGTCTTCTCCAGCACGCTGGAGCGCGTCACCGGCAACGCCCGCCTCGTCAGAGGCGATGCGGCCGAGGAGGTCGCCAAGATCAAGCGGGAGACCAAGGGCACGATCAACGTGGGCGGCGCGCACCTCGCCGCGTCGCTGCTGCGCGCCGGCCTGCTCGACGAGCTGGAGGCGATCGTCTACCCCGTCGTGCTCGGCGCCGGCACGCCGCTGCTGCCCGAGCTGACCGACCGGGTCAAGCTGCGGCACGTCGCCACGCGCACGTTCGAGTCGGGCGTCGTCAGCGTGCGCTACCGCGTCGACGGCCGCTGACGTCGCCGAGCGTGCCGTCCGCCGCAGTGTCGAACCCGCCCAAGGAGGACCTCTGATGCGCAGCGTGATCTACTCGATGAACGTCTCGCTCGACGGATACATCGTCGGCCCGGACGGCAGCTTCGCCTGGACGACGCCCAAGGAGGAGGTCTTTCGCTTTCACACCGACCAGGTGCGCGGGCTGGCCGCGCACGTGCTGGGCCGTCGGCTGTACGAGACGATGCTCTATTGGGAGACGACCGACCAGAACCCGTCGCTCGACTTCGACACCGTCGAATGGGCTTCGCTCTGGAAGTCCCTTCCGAAGGTCGTCTTCTCGAAGACCCTGTCGGAGGTCGAGGGCAATGCCCGGCTCGCCTCCGGCAGCCTCGTCGAGGAGATCGAGCGGTTGCGTGCCGAGCCGGGAGACGGCGACATCGCGATCGGCGGCGCCACGCTCGCCGGCGAGGCCGCCGAGCTGGGGCTGGTCGACGAGTTCCGCGCCATCGTCCTTCCCGTGCTGGTCGGCGGCGGCATCCCGTTCCACCCGCAGCGCGAGCGCCGCGTCGATCTCGAGCTGATCGAGTCGCGGACCCTTGGCTCGCAGGCCGTCTACGTCCGCTATCGCGTCGCGCGGTAGGGGCACGGGCGACGCCCGCGGCGGCGGCACGAAGCGACAGCGCCCGTGCAGGTGGAGCTCGTCCGTCGCCGCGGCGGTAGCGTGCTGCCCGATGGGGGAGCGGCAGGCGTACCTCGACAACATCAAGGTGCTGCTCGTCTGCGGCGTGATCGCGCTGCACGCGGCGATCACCTACGGCTTCCCGGGTGCGTGGTACCTCGAGTCCCACGACGAGCTGCCGGAGGCTGTGGTCGCACCGCTCACGGTCGTGCTGGTGATCGGCTCGCTGTTCGGGCTCGGGCTCTTCTTCCTGATCGCCGGCAAGCTGACCGGGCCGTCGCTCGACCGCCGCGGACCGGCCGGCTTCGCGCGCGAGCGGCTGCTGCGGCTGGGCCTTCCGATCGTCGCGTACACGCTCTGCGTCAGCCCGTTCATGGAGTACGTCGACCACCTCGAGAACGAGGGAGGCAGCGGTCCGCTGCTGCCGTTCCTCGGGGAGCAGGTGTGGAAGCTCGCGCCCGGGCCGACGTGGTTCCTGGAGGCGCTGCTGGCGTTCTCGCTCGCCTACGCGCTGCTGCGGTGGCTGCGGCGCGACCGCGGCATGCCCGCGCCCGCGCCGGCAACCGCACCCGCGCCGAGCCGGCTGCGCGGCCGGACGGTGATCGCCGTCGTCGTCGCGATCTCGGTCTGCTCGTTCCTCGTGCGGCTGGCGTTCCCGCTCGGGACGCAGCAGGCGTACGTGCAGCTCGCCGCCTTCCCGCAGTACGTCGCGCTGTTCGCGCTCGGCGTCGCGGCCGGCCGGCGCGGCTGGTTGGAGACGCTCGCGCCGTCGCTCGTACGGCGCTGCGCCGTCGCCGCGGCGATCGCCGCGCTGGCGGTGCCGCTGGCGCTCGTCGCCGGCGGGTTCTTCGAGAGCGACGCGGCGGAGGACCGCTTCATGGGCGGCTGGCACTGGCAGGCCGCGGCCGCCGCGCTGAGCGAGGGCGTGCTCTCGACGTGCGTGTCGCTGTTGGCGGTCGACCAGTTCCGACGACGCTGGAACGCGCTGACGCCGCTGACGCGCCGGATGGCCCCAGCGGCCTACGGCGCGTTCGTCGTCCACCCGCCGGTGCTCGTGCTGCTCGCGCTGGCGATCGCACCGCTGTCGCCGCCGGTGGTCGTCACGTTCCTCGTCGTGCTCGTCGGCGGCGTCGCGGGCTCGTTCGGCCTCGCGGCGCTCGCCGCGCGCGCGGCGCCGATCGCGCGGGTGACCGGATCGGGCGGGCGCGGCAGCGTCGCTGCCGCGCCGCGGTGACCGCGCCCTGCCGCGCCGCGCGACGAACGGCTGTGCCGCCGGCGCGTGCGCCTGCTCAGGCGGGCTGCTCCGGCATGGCGTCCATGTCGACGTAGACGACCTCGAAGTGGTGGCCGTCGGGGTCGGCGAAGCCGCGGTTGTAGAGCCAGCCGAAGTCGGTCGGATCCTTCGTCGGCGAGCCGCCGGACCGCAGCGCGGTGTCGGTGATCCGGTCGACCTCGTCGCGGGACTCGACCCCGAGCGCGCTGATGACGCCGCCGCTGTCGGGCACGTCCTGGTTCGTGAAGGAGCGGAACTTGTCGTGGGGCGCGAGCTGGAGCGCGATCGTCTCCGAGACCACGACGTATGCCGAGGTCTCGTCCGTGAACTGCGGGTTGAGCGGGAAGCCGAGCGCTTGGTAGAACGCCTTGCTCGCCGCGATGTCGGTGACGGGCAGGTTCACGAAGATGTGCGTGACGGACATGGGTTCTCCTGGGCGGGTGCCGTTGACCTGACACCCCGAGTCAAGAGGAACCCCAGGCAGGAGTCTTGTACAGAAGCGACAGCGGCACATCGGTCGTCTGACGCTGCAGCTGCGTGGCCGTCCGGCCGATGAACCGGGTCAGGGAGCGGGCCATGTGCGGCTGGTCGTAGTACCCGACCCGGTGCACGACGTCGAGCGCGTCGACCCCGGCCTGGAGCAACGTCGCGGCCTGCCGAGCGCGTTCGATCTGCCGGATCGCTCCCTGCGTGAGCCCGGTCGCCGCGGCGACGCGGCGCTGCACCGACCGCGCCGTCAGGCCGTGGTCGTCTGCGCCGGCGGCGACCTCGGACACGATCCGATCGCGGCGCAGGAGCCCCGCCCGCGCGAGCTTGCCGACGAAGTCCTCGGCCGACTCGAACCTCGGCAGCTCCCAGACCTCCCCGGCCATCGCGACGCGCCGGGCCGAGGCCTCCACCGCCACCGCGGAGTCGACCAGGCGACCGACCGGCAGGTGCGGCATCGCCGTGCCGTGGGCGAACACGATGCCGAGCGTCGCCTCCACCTCGGGAAGCTCGACGAGGGTCGTGCGCGTCTCGGGGCCTCGGATGACGACCAGGACCTCCCCGCGGACCCGCGCCACGACCAGCTCCCAGTTCGAGTTGGCCACCGAGAGCATCTGCGTCGCGTCGGCTCCTTCGGAGCGCCACACCCGTTCGACGAGGATCGAGTCCGACGACCGGTCGATCACGTTCAAGCTGGCCACAGTGGAAGTCTCGCTCACCGACGCCGTCGGCGTCGCCTCACCGGCGGACGGGGTGGGGTCTGTCGAGGAGGACGATGCCGCGAACCATTCGTGGCTGCGCCGACCCAGCAGCAGGGCGCTGGCTGTCGACGCCGCTCGCGGCGCCCGGGCGCGGTGGTCGCGCCGTACACTCGGTCCGGAATCCAGATGGCCACCGAGCTTGACACGGTCGAGGACCTGGTCACGGCGGGCAACGCGGCGCTTGCGCGGGCCGACTGGGGGAGGGCGCGCCGCTGCTTCGAGTCGGCGTTGGGCCGCGAGCAGTCCGTCGCGGCATGGGAGGGGCTGAGCTGGGCGACCTCGTGGCTGGGCGACACCGACGCCTCGCTCGACGCGCGCGAGCGGGCGTTCCGCGCCTATCGCGCCGCTGCCGACGTCGGCGGCGCGGTGCGGATGGCAGGATGGCTGGCCAACGACGCACTGCATTTCCGCGGCGACCAGGCAGTCGCCGCCGGCTGGCTGGAGCGATGCCGGTCGCTGCTCGCCGGGCGGCCGCCCTCCGCGGACCACGGCTGGTTCCTCGTCGTCGACGGCTATTACGCGCTCGAGGTCGACGCCGATCCCGAGACGGCCGCGTCGCGGGGCGCCGAGGCAGCGGCGCTCGGCGCGCAGCTGCGCGTCCCCGACCTGGAGGCGCTCGGCATCGCGATCGACGGGGCGGCGCGGGTCGTCCAGGGTCGGGTCGAGACGGGCCTGCGGAGGCTCGACGAGGCCGCCGCCGTCTGCGCCGGCGAGGAGTTCGAGCTGCCGATCTCCCCGGCATGGACGCTGTGCATCATGATCGCGGTCTGCGAGCGGCTCGGCGACTTCGCGCGCGTCGCCCAGTGGTGCGAGGCGATGCGGTCGATCGGCGACCGGCTGAGCGGCCGCCACCTGATCGGCGTCTGCCGCAGCGCCTACGGGCAGGTGCTGGCATGCCGCGGCGAGTGGCCGGCCGCCGAGGCCGAGCTCGTCGCCGCGCTCGCCGACCTGGAGGCGACGCGCCCCGGGATGGCGCCCGACGGCCTCGCGCGCCTCGGCGAGCTGCGCGCCCGCCAGGGACGGGTCGAGGAGGCGCGGGCGCTGTTCGAGCGCGCCCTGCCACACCGGCCCGCGCTCATCGGACTCGGCGTGCTCGCGCTCGAGGAGGGCGACGCCGTCGGCGCCGCCGACATCGCCGAGCGGACGCTGCGGCGCATCGGCGAAGCCGCCCCGATCGACCGCGTTCCCGCGCTCGAGCTGCTCGCGCGCGCCCGCGCCGCGCTGGGCGACTTCGAGCGGGCCGGCGCGGCCTCCGCCGAGCTGGCGCAGCTGGTCGAGCGGCTCGGCACGCCGTACCTGCGCGGCCGCGCCCGCCTCGTCGCCGGGGAGGTCGCCGAGCTGCGCGGCGACCACGAGCAGGCGCGGCGCGGCCTGGAGGACGCGCTCGACCTGTTCGGCGAGTCCGCGGCGCCGTACGAAGCGGCCCTCGCGCGGCTCGCGCTCGCGCGGGCGCTCGTCTCGCTCGGGCGCGCGGACGCGGCCGACGCGGAGGCCCGCGCCGCGCGCGCGGCGTTGGAGCGGCTCGGGGCGATCCGCGACGCGAGGCGCTCCGGCGCCGGAGCGCACGGCTCCGACGCGCCCGGGCTCGGCGAGCTCACGGTGCGGGAGCGCGAGGTGCTCGGACTCGTCGCCCAGGGGTTGAACGACGCCGAGATCGCCGAGCGGCTGGTCGTCAGCCCGCACACCGTCCACCGCCACGTGGCGAACGTGCGCACGAAGCTGCGGCTGCACTCGCGCGCCGCCGCCGTCGCCTACGCCACCCGCGAAGGGCTGCTCTGAGCGGCGGCCTTGCCGGTTCCGGCCATCCGCTGCGGATGGCCGGAACGGCTGAAGCGACGCCGTAGGGCCGGGCGTACCGTCGGCACCATGCTCGAAGAAGACCGAGCGGCGCACCCGACCGCGGCGGCGCTCGACCCCCTGCCGCAGGCGAGCCTGGACGAGCTGCGCTTCCGGCTCAGCGGCTGCCTCTACGAGCCCGGCGAGCCCGAGCACGCCGACGCGTGCACGCTGTTCAACGCGATGATCGTCCGGCGACCGCGGCTCGTCGCCCGCTGCGCGGCGCCCGACGACGTGATCGCGTCGCTCGCCTTCGCACGCGAGCACGGGCTGGCGATCGCCGTGCGCGCCGGCGGCCATTCGGTCAGCGGGCGCTCGCTCTGCGACGACGGCCTCGTGCTCGACCTGCGCGGCATGCGCGACGTCGACGTCGACGTCGTCCGCCGCGTCGCGCGCGTGGGCGGCGGAGCGACCTGGGCCGACGTCGACCGTGCCGCGCAGGCCCACGGGCTGGCGACCACCGGCGGGCGCGTGTCGACGACGGGCGTCGCCGGGCTGACGCTCGGGGGCGGCTCCGGCTGGCTCGAGCGCAGGCACGGCCTCGCCTGCGACAACCTCGTCGCGGCCGAGCTGGTGACCGCCGCGGGCGAGCTCGTGCGCGCCTCCGAGGACGAGAACCGCGAGCTGCTGTGGGCGCTGCGCGGAGGCGGCGGCAGCTTCGGCGTCGTCACCGCGCTCGAGCTGCGGCTCCACCCCGTCGGCCCCAAGGTGCTCGCCGGGCTCGTCCTGCACCCGGCCGAGCGCGGGCGCGAGCTGCTGCGCCTCTTCCGCGACGTGATGCGCGACGCGCCCGAGGAGCTCGGCCTCGCGCTCGCGTACGTCACGGCTCCGCCGGAGCTGGAGGTCCCGCCGGAGCTGCACGGGCGTCCAGCCGTGATGGTCGCCGGCATGCACGCCGGCGCGCCTGCCGACGGCGAGCGGGCGCTGCGGGAGATCCGCGCCTTCGGGCCGCCGTCGGCCGATCTCTTCGCGCCGGTCGCCTACGCCGACTTCCAGCGCTCGATCGATGATCCGCCCGGCTACCGCAACTACTGGACGGCCGAGAACGTCGCGGATCTGCCCGACGAGGCGATCGACGCGCTCGTCGCACGGGCCGCGCAGCTGCCGCCCGGGCCCTCGCAGCTGTTCATCGTGCCGTGGGGCGGCGCGGTCCGCCGCTTCGGCGCCGAGCACTCGCCGCTCGGCGGGCGCGAGGCGCGCTTCATCGTCCATCCGCTCCTGCTGTGGGAGGAGGCGGAAGAGGACGAGCGCTGTCGCGCGCTCGGCCGCGCGATCCGCGACGAGATGCGGCCGTGGTCGGTCGGCGCGACCTACCCGAACTTCCTCGGCGAGGAGAGCGACGCCCGCCTGCGCGCGGCGTTCGGCGCCAGCGCGGACCGCCTCGCCGCGCTCAAGGTGGAGTGGGATCCGCAGGGCATCTTCCGCACCCAGCAGGCGCTCGCGCCGAGCGCCGGCGACCGACCGTAGAAGGAGCGACCGACCATGCACGTCCGTTCCAACAGCGCCGTCGAGCACGCGGCTCCGCTCGCCGCCCGCCTGCGCGGCGACCTGATCGCGCCCGACGATCCCGGCTACGACGAGGCGCGCCGCGTCTGGAACCGCATGATCGACAAGCGGCCCGCCGCGATCGCGCGGTGCGCCGACGCCGAGGACGTCGCGGCCGCGGTCCGCCACGCCGCCGCACGAGGACTGCCGCTGGCGGTGCGCGGCGGCGGCCACAACGTCGCCGGCACCGCCGTGGTCGACGACGGGCTCGTGGTCGACCTGTCGGCGATGCGGGGCGTCCACATCGACGCCTCGGGCCGCACGGTGCACGTCGAGGGCGGCGCGACCTGGGCCGACGTCGATCGCGTCACCGCGCCGCTCGGCCGCGCCACGCCGGGCGGCGTCGTCTCCGAGACCGGCGTCGCGGGCCTGGCGCTGAGCGGCGGCGTCTCCCATCAGCGCCGCCGCGACGGGATGACCGTCGACAACCTCGTCTCCGCGGACGTGGTCCTCGCCGACGGCCGCCGCGTCCGCGCGAGCGCCGAGGAGCATCCCGACCTCCACTGGGCGCTGCGGGGCGGCGGCGGCAACTTCGGCGTCGTCACCTCCTTCGAGCTGCGTCTCCATCAGCTCGGCCCGCAGGTGTTCACGTTGAACGTCGCCTATCCGCTCGAAGCGGCGGCGCGCGTGCTGCGCGACTGGCGCGACGCGGTCGCCGACGCGCCGGACGAGCTGTCGACCGCCGGGCTGATCTGGTCGCTGCCGGTCGTCGAGGAGCTGCCGGCGGGGCTGCGCGGCCTGCCGTACGTCGGGCTCTCCGGCATGTGGGCCGGCGATCCGGCGGAGGGCGAGCGCGCGACCCGCGGCCTGCGCGAGCTGACCGCCCCGCTGATCGACATGAGCGCGACGATCGACTACCTCGATTTCCAGCGCTCGCTCGACCCGTTCTTCGGCGCCGGCCCGCGCCGCTATTGGAAGGCGCTGTACCTCGACGGCTTTCCCGGCGCCGCGATCGACGCCACCGTCGAGCGCTCCGCGCGCCGCCCGTCGAACGACACGCTCGTGATCGTCCGCCACTGCGGCGGGGCGATCTCGCGCGTCGGCGCCGCGGAGACCGCGTTCGGCGACCGCTCCTCGGAATGGATGCTGAGCGTCGACTCGACCTGGCACGACCCGATCGACGACGCCGTCAACATCGCCTACACGCGGGAGTTCTGGAACGCCGCGCTGCCGTGGTCGGACGGCAAGACCTACTTCAACTTCCCCGGCCTCTTCGAGGAGGGCGACGCCGCCGTGCGCGACAGCTACGGCGCCAACCACGCGCGGCTGGAGGAGATCAAGGCCGCCTACGACCCCGACAACCGCTTCCGGCTCAACCAGAACATCCGCGCCGTCGCGGCGCAGCGAGGAGGACGACCATGACCAGCGTCACCGACACCCCGCAGCCCCGCGCCACGCGGATGGCGGATGCGCCCGCGTTCCCGCGGATGGTCGCGGCCAACGGGATCTCGATCCACGTCGACCAGGTCGGGCAGGGCCCCGACGTGCTGCTCATCGGCGGCGCGGGCGACACCGTCGAGTCGTGGCAGCTCCAGCTCGACGGCCTCGCCGCCCGCTACCGGCTGACCGCGTTCGACAACCGCGGCGCCGGCCGCACGGCGATGCCCGGCGGCGCGGTCACGGTCGAGACGATGGCCGACGACGCGGCCGGCGTGCTGCGCGCGCTCGGGATCCCCTCCGCGCACGTCGCCGGCTTCTCGGGCGGCAGCATCATCGCCCAGGAGCTGGCGCTGCGCCATCCCGACATGGTCCGCAGCCTCGTCCTCCAGAGCACCTGGCCGGTGATGGACCCCTACCTCCGCTCGTGGGGGCTGTTCGTTCGCTGGCTGGTCGACGTCGCTCCGAGCGAGCGGGCGTTCCTGGAGGGGTTCTTCCTCGACATCTACACCGCGCGGGCGCACAACGACGGGACGGTCGACCAGTTCGTCGAGGAGGCGCTCGCCTTCCCGCACAAGCAGGCGCCCACGGACCTGCAGGCATTTCTCGACGCCTTCCTCGACCACGACACGAGCGAGCGCCTGCCGCGGATCGCCGCGCCGGCGCTCGTGCTCGCCGGCGGGCGCGACTCCACCAGCCGCCCGGAGCTCTGCCGCGCCGTCGCCGAGCTGATCCCGGATGCCCGCTTCGAGGTGATGGAGGAGGAGGCCCACCAGCCGTTCCAGGAGGTCCCGCACGAGTGGAACGCCCGCGTCGACGCCTTCTGGCGCGAGGTCGAGGCGCGTGGCTGAGGTCGGCTCGTCTGACCTTGACCGCGCGCGGGGAGTGCGCGTCCGCCCAGTTCCCGGTCAGATGGTTTGCCGCGGCTCGCGGGATGGGCAGCTTCAGGTAGCAATGAGGAGCTGGCTGGACCGGGCAGAGGGTCGGCCGCGACAGACCTCGATCGCGCTGCGCGCGATTCTCATCGGGTTCGCGGCCTTGCTGTTGGCGGCGTTCGGTGCGTCACCGGCGCTTGCGGGCGAGAAGCCGGGCAAGCACGAGAAGCCGACCGCGCACGTCACCGTCGTCAAGAAGGTCGCGCCGCTCGGCACGACCGGCGAGGACGTCACCGGGGCCATGCCGGCCGCCGGCTGGACCTTCACGGGCACGAGCGCGACGGCCGGCGTCGGCGGTCTCCCGGCGACGCTGGTGACCGGCGACGACGGCGCCGTCACGTTCGACCTGACCTTCCCCGAGGAGGCGCGGCAGATCGATCTCACCGTCGCCGAGACGCAGCAGCCCGGCTTCGAGCTGGTGACGCAGGGCGGCGCCAACGCGACCTGCTTCAAGGACGGCAAGTACGGCGACGTCGCCGTGCCGGTGGTCAACGACGACTCGGTGCCCGGCAGACCGGCGTTCAGCCTCCACGTCGACAAGCAGCAGAAGATCAAGTGCGTCGTCTTCAACCGTCCGGTGAAGGCCGAGGTCACCGTCGAGAAGCAGTGGGTGATCAACGGCCAGACCTTCCCGCACGGCAGCCGGCCGGCGGGATTCGACGCCGTGCTGACGCTGACCGGACCCGGTGACGCCGGGCCGACGCCGCAGCCCGTGGGCGTCGCGCGCGGCGGCTACCGCGAGGGCGAGTCGGTCACGCTCGCCGAGACGCTCGCGCTCGCCGATCCCGCCTGTGTCGTGGAGTCGCAGCGTGTGACGGCGGTCGACGGCACGTCGGTCGACGCCGCGCTGCCCTTCACCGCCAGACTGGCCGGCGGCGCGAACAGCTTCACCGTGACCAACCGGGTCACCTGCCCGACGCCGCCCCCGCCACCACCGCCGCCTCCGCCACCCCCGACGCCGCCGACTCCGCCGGCGCCGACCCCCAGCCCCACCCCCGGCGGCGGGGTGCTGGGAGTGCAGAGACAGGCGAGACCGTGGCTGCGCGTCGAGAAGCGCGCGAGCGCGAGAACGGTCACGGCCGGTGACACCGTCCGCTTCACGATCGTCGTGCGCAACACCGGCAACGCCGCCGCGATCCGCTTCCGGATCTGCGACCGGCTGCCGCGCGACGTGACGGTCGTCGACGCCGACGGCGGGCGCATGGTCGCCGGCGGCCGCATCTGCTGGCGGGTCAGACGGCTGGCGCCCGGGGCGACGACCCGCCGCGTCCTCGTCGTGCGCGTCGACCGCGACGCGCGGCCCGGGACGATCGTCAACCGGGTGACGGTCACGGGCGCGGGTCCGAGACGGCACGCGCAGGTCAGAGTCAGAGTGCGGCAGCCCGGGCCGCCGCCGAGCGTGGGCGGCGAGCGCGTGACCGGATGAGCGGGCGGCGACGCGCGCGCGGCCTGACGATCGCGGCGCTGTCGCTCCTCGCGCTCGGCGCGACGACGCCGGGGGCCGCGACCGGATCGCCCGCGATCGAGCCGGCGGCGAGCGCGCTGGGCGGCGCGACCGGGGCGTCGGCCGCGACCGAGCCGGCGGCGAGCGCGTCGGGCGCCCGGCTGGCCCGCGCGCTGCGCGCCGACGATCCGGCGCGCGCCGTCGCGCGCACCGGGCGGCCCGGCGCGCGGATCAGACTGCGGGCGCCGTCGCGCGCGGATGGCGCCTACGTCGCGAAGGTGCTGCGCGCGACGGCGATGCGCGAGCGCCCCGGCGCCGGCCGCCGCTTCTGGATCGCCCACACCGCGACGGCGCACTCGCACGGCGCGATGCGCCTGATGGTGCTGGCTGCCCGCTACGACCGGCGCGGCCGGCCGTGGCTGCTGGTCGACGCGCCCCTGCGGCCTAACACCCGCGCCGGCTGGGTCGCTGCGCGCGACGTGCGACTGGGCCGCACGCGCTGGTACCTGTCGGTGAGCCTCGCCCGGCGCGAGCTGCGCGTCTACCGCGACGGAGCGCTGCGCCGTCGCGCGCGGCTGGTCGTCGGCGCCCCGGCCACGCCGACGCCCCGCGGGCTGTTCGCGGTCTACGAGATCACGCGCCAGTCGGACCCGAACGCGTTCGTCGGGCCGTACGCGCTGCACCTCACGGCCCTCTCCAACGTGCTCGAGGACTTCGGCGGCGGCCCCGGCCGCGTCGCGCTGCACGGCCGCGGTCCGGCGTCGCTGATCGACCCGCTCGGCTCGGCACGCTCCCACGGCTGCCTGCGCGCCGACAACGCCGTGATCGACTGGCTGCGCTCCCGCGCCCGGCCCGGCACCCCGATCCGCATCGGGCCGTAGCCCGCGCGCCTAGCGGCCGATGCCCTCGCCCGGCCGCAGCAGCCCGCGCTCGTAGGCGGCCGCGACGGCGGCGGCGCGGTCGTTGACGTCGAGCTTGGCGTAGACGTGCAGCAGGTGGGTCTTGATCGTCGCCTCGCTGATGAACAGCTGCCTGGCCGCCTCGCGGTTGGAGGCGCCCTGAGCGACCAGCGCGAGCACCTCGAGCTCGCGCTGGCTGAGCGGCTCGCGCGCGGGCGCGCGGACGCGGTCGAGCAGGCGCGTCGCGACCGACGGCGCCAGCACCGCCTCCCCGCGCGCGGCGGAGAGCACGGCGCGCAGCAGCTCGTCGCGCGGCGCGTCCTTGAGCAGATAGCCGGTCGCTCCGGCCTCGATCGCCGGCAGCACCTCGGCGTCGGTGTCGTAGGTCGTCAGCACGAGCACGCGCACCGACGGCGCCGTCTCGGCCAGCCGGCGGATCGCGGTGACGCCGTCGGTGCCGGGCATCCGCAGGTCCATCAGCACGACGTCGGGCGCCAGCGTCAAAGCCCGCTCGACCGCCGCGGCGCCGTCGGCCGCCTCGCCGAGCACCTCGAAGCGCTCGTCGCCGCTGAAGATGCCGCGCAGCCCGTCGCGAACGACCGGATGGTCGTCGACGATCAGCAGCGTCACGCGCTCGCTCACGCCGCCCGCCCGCTCAGATGGGCCGGCTCCCGCGCCGCACGGGGCGGCGCGCCGTCGAGCGGTCGGGCCGGCGCGGAGGCCGAGACCGCCGTCCCGCCGCCCGGCTCGGACTCGATCTCCAGCCGCCCGCCGAGGCCCTCGACGCGCTGGCGCATCGCCACCAGCCCGACGCCGTCGTCGGCCGGACGCGCGCCGAGGTCGAAGCCGACCCCGTCGTCGCGGACGTCGAGCGTGACCTCGTCGTCCATGTAGGAGAGCGTCACGCCGACGCGCCCGGCGCGCGCATGCTTGGCGACGTTCGCGAGCGCCTCCTGCGCGGTCCGCAGTAGCGTCACCTCGACCTCGGGCCGCAGTGGCCGCGCGCGACCGGTCGTCGTCACCTCGACGCCGACGTCGTGGATCGCCGACCAGCGCCGCGCGACGTCGGCCAACGCCTCCGGCAGGCGGGCGTTCTCGAGCGCCTCCGGGCGCACGGCGCGGACCGAGCGGCGGGCCTCCGCGAGGCTCTCGCGCGCGAGCTGGGCGGCGGTGCGCAGGTGGCGCCGCCAGCGCTCGGGACGCTCGGCGGCCTGCTCGGCGGCCTGGATCTGGGCGACGATCCCGGTCAGCCCCTGGGCGAGCGTGTCGTGGATCTCGCGCGCCATCCGCTGGCGCTCCTCGGCGACGCCGGCCTCGCGCGCCTGCTCGAGGAGCTGCGCGTGCAGGGCGGCGTTCTCGGCCAGCGTCGCCTCCAGCCGCCGGTTGGCCTCGGCCAGCTTGCGGAGTGCGTCGCGCCGCGCGTCGCGGCGCTCGTTGGTGACCCCGGCGAAGAACATGAGCGTCCCGGCGATCAGCAGGTTCGCCGCCATCAAGCCGATCCATCCGGCGACCGGCACGCCGTCGGCGAGCGGGAAGCCGCCGATCTGGGCGGTGCCCGAGACCGCCGCCGTCGCCGCGACGCCGAGCGCCTTCGCGCGACCGGGCAGCGCGTCGATGAAGCCGTAGCCGCAGAATGCGAAGAAGCCGAACAGCGGGCTGGTGACGACGAGCGCGGCCATCAGCGTGACGAGGCCGGCGTAGAGCAGCGCCGGCCCCGGCTGGCGCGCGGCCCACCGCGGTCGCAGCGGGCGCATCAGCAGCGTCCATGCCGCCGCGACCGCGACGAGCGCCGCGATCGTCGCCGCGCCGGCCCGCGCGGTCTCGGGGAAGGCGAGGGTCAGCGCGGCACCGATCGCCAGTCCGGCGAACGGCAGCACGTCGAACAGGTGCTCCTCGCGCCGCTCCCACACGTCGAGCGCGGTCTCGGGCGGATCGGGCGCCGGCGCCCGCTCGGGGCTCACCGCTCACTCCCAGCGGAAGGCGCGCGCCGCGACGGCCGCGGCGCCGAGCGCCCAGACGACCATGACGGCCAGGTGGAGCGGGTCGAGCGCGTCGCCGACCCAGGCGTCCTGGAGCGTCTCGCGGAATGCGCTGAGCGGAGTGAGGTCACCGACGCGGGCGAGGATAGCCGGCATCTGCTCCTTCGGCAGCCACAGCCCGGCGAGGAACAGCGACGGGAAGAACAGCAGCGGCCCGATCGCCTGGATCCGCCGCGTGCGCGGGACGAGGGCGGCGAGCAGCAGGCCGATCCCGAACAGCGCGGCGGCGCCGAGCGCCAGCGCCAGCAGCAGCCCCAGCGGGTCTGCCGGCAGCGCCATGTCGAGGGCGAGCGGGCCGATCGCCAGCACCAGCAGCGTCGCGAGGGTCGCGACCGCGAGGTTCACCGCCAGCTGCGCGGCGAGCAGCAGCACCGGCCGCACGGGCGTCGTCGCGAGGCGGCGCAGGATGCCGCGCTCGCGGTAGGCGGCGAGGTTGTACGGCAGCGTGAAGAGGGCGAGCATGCCAAACGAGAGCACGAGCGCCATCGACGGCAGCACGGTGTCGATCGGGCGCTCGCCGCCAGGGTCCCTGCTCGCCTCGCGGCTCTCGGCGGGCAGCCCGAAGATCACGAGCAGCGCCAACGGCAGCGCGAGCGCGAAGCCGACCGAGACCGGGTCGCGCAGCAGCAGGCGCCACTCGGTCGCGGTGAGGCGGGCCAGCACCGCGGTCATGCGACGGCCTCCGCACGGCTCGGCGCCCCGGCTTCGGCGGCCGCCGAAGCCGGCGGCCCGTCGGCGGTCAGCGCGAGGAAGGCGTCCTCCAGCGACGCCTGCTCGAGCCGCAGCTCCAGCGGCTCGACGCCCATCTCGGCGAGCGTCGTGACGAGTGCGAACAGGAGCCCGTCGCCGCCGCCGAGGACCAGCTCGCCGCCGCCGAGCGCCTCGACGGAGCTCACCGGCGCCAGCGCGCGCAGCAGCGCGGGGTCGACCGGACGGTCGGGCCGGAAGCGAATCCGCTGCTCGCGTGCGGCGCGCGCCGTCAGCCCGGCGGGCGTGTCGACTGCGACGACACGTCCGCCGTCGATCAGCGCGACCCGGTCGCACAGCCGCTCGGCCTCCTCCATGAAGTGCGTCACGAGCACGATCGTCACCCCGCGCGCGCGGATCTCGCCGATCAGCTCCCAGGTCGCGCGGCGCGCGGCGGGGTCGAGGCCGGTCGTCAGCTCGTCGAGGATCGCGACCTCCGGTCTGCCGACGAGCGCGAGCGCGATCGAGAGCCGCTGCCGCTGGCCGCCGGAGAGCGCGTCGAAGGGGCGGTCGCGCACGTCGGCGAGCCCGAGCAGGTCGAGCAGCTCGACGCGGTCGGCCGGCGCGCGGTAGAAGGAGGCGAAGAGGTCGATCGCCTCGCCGACGCGCAGCTTGTCCGGCAGCGCGCCGCTCTGCAGTTGCACGCCGACGCGCTCGCGCAGCGCCGGATCGCCGTCCTGCGGGTCGCGGCCGAGCACCGAGATCGCGCCGCCGTCGCGGCGGGCGAGCCCGGCGACGCACTCGACCGTCGTCGTCTTGCCAGCGCCGTTGCGCCCAAGGATCCCGAAGATCTCCCCGCGCTCGACGGCGAACGACACATCCCGCACCGCCCGCACGTCGCCGTAGGACTTCCGCAGCCGCCGCACGTCGATCACCGTCATGCCGGGAAGTCAACCGACGCGGCGCGCCGCGCACATCGGCCGACCGGCTCCGATCGCGCGCGGCGGCGATGGATCTTCCCATCCACCGATCGGTGGATGGGAGCGGGGTTGTGTCGGGCGTCTGCCGGACCGGGAAAGCTCAATCGTCGAACGCCGCGCTGGCCGGCACGCGCGTCGCCCACCATCCCGGGATCGCGACGACGAGCAGAGCGACGGCTGTCACGATGCCCAGACTGGCGAGGGCGCTCGTGACCCCGAGCGTATGGACTACGGGAAATCCGGTCACGCTGTTGAGCGCGCGATCGAGCAGCTGCTGGCCGTAGAGGCCGAACGCGGCTCCGACTGCCGCGCCGGTGATGACGAGGATCGAGCTCTCCAGCAGCTGCGCCCTCCACAGGCTTCCCGCGCCGATCCCCACCAGTTTGAGATCGGCAAGCCGGGCACGGCGCGGCCAGACCGTCGCCGCCGTCCCCGCGGCGATCGCGAGCGCCGCGGCGACGACGAGCAGCGCAGCGACCTGCTGAAGCCGAGAGAGCCCGGCGCGTGTCGTGGCCCGGAACCCCGCCTCCCGCTCGCTCGCCGTCTGCACCGCGTACGGTGAGCCGGGGCCGAGCGCCCGCTCGACGGCGCGTGCGCCGGCCGCAGGCAGCGTGCCCTCGCTCAGCCTCACCTGGAGCGCGCTCGCGTCGCCGTCGCCCCAAGCGGTGCGGTAGTCGTCGGCGTTGACCACCAGCACACCCGGTGACCAGCCGAAATTGGTCGTGATCGCCGCGAGCCGCAGGGTCGCCGGTCTGGGCGAGTCGAGCCGAAACCGCTGACCCACCGTGAGGCCGAGCTGTTGCGCGACCGCCTCCGACGCGACGGCCCATCCGCCCTCTCGCAGCCGCGCCGTCGCGTCAGCCGGATTGCCTTCCACGATCTGACTCTGCGGTACGGGCGTCGTCGCATCTCTCGGCGGCGCGATCACCCACGTGCGCCGGTCGCCGATGTCGAGGAAGGCGCCACGGTAGACGCTGACCGACATGACCGCGGGCGAACGCCGGATCCGCTCCGTCGCCAGGCGGGCGGGGAACGGCGACGTCGCGAGCAGGTTGGCGTCGCCGCGCGGCGAGACCCAGACGTCTGTGACCTCGGTCAGCTCGCGCGCGTTGGGATCGAGTCCACGTTGGAGGTCGACTCGAGCGCCCTCGATCGAGGTCGTGCCGAAGACCGCGATCGCGGCGATCGCGGAGATCGCCATCGAACGTGTGCTCGCCGCGATCAGCTCCCCGCTTGCGATCGTCGGCACGACGCTGGCGAGCCGTCGCTGAAAACGGTGGAGGGCGGTCACGACGAAGCCGAGCAGCGGACCCAGCCAGAGCAGCATGGCGGCGACGAGCGTCGCCATGCCGGCGAGGGCGGCCGCCGGCGTGAAGGCGAGGATCGCGGTCGTGGCGAGGAGGCAGCCGAGCCCGGTGAGGAGCAGCCGTCGCCGCGGCGCGAGCATGCGCCGACCGGGATCCAGTCCGTCGTCATCGATGGCGTCCATCGGTCCGCGTGAGCGGTACGTGGCGGCCAACGGCACCAGCGCGGCGGCGAGGGCGGCGAGCATGCCAGCGCCCAGCGCGAGTGCGACGGTCGCGGGCTCGATGACGCGGGCGGTGCCGATCGGAAAGGCGATGGCGAGATAGCCGGGGTCGGGCTCGAAGACGCCCTTCGACAGCAGATTGCCGATCGCGATGCCGAGTGCGGATGCTCCGGCGCCGAGCACCAGCGCGTCGAAGAGGATGACCTGGACCACGGCGCTCGCGCGGAAGCCCGACATTCGCATCTCAGCGATCAGGCCCCGGCGCTCTCGCGCCATCATGAGCATCGCGTTGAACGCGAACAGAAACCCGACGAGCGCGCTGATCCCGGCGAACAGCGAGGTCGAGCTGTCGCTCGGCATCGACAGCTGCGCGAACACCCTCTCGTCGTGGGCGACCGGGAGCACGTCGAGCCGGCCGCGAGCGAACCGCTCCAAGTGGGATCGTGCCAGCTCACTCTGTCCTGCCTCGGCGAGCACGTAGAGGCGCGTGACTCGTCCGTTCAAACCGGTCGCCCGCTGCGCGAACCGCAGGGAGGTCATCACGATCGGGCTGGCGCTCAGCGGGCCGAGGTGGTTCGCGCCGAGGATCGCCGCGACAGGTGCGTCGACCTTTCGCCCCCGCGTTTGGATCGCGACCGTCTCGCCGACGGCGGCGGTCAACGTTCTCCCCACGTCGGCGGGGAGGACGACGGCGTCGAGGCGGTCGAGACGCACGGCGGCAGCACCGCGTACGAGCGAGCCTCCGAGATGCGCGAGGCGAGCGTCGGCGGCGAGCAGCGTGACCGAGCGCTCACGGCCATCCCGAACGACGTTCGCGTGGGCTTCGAGCACGGGAGCGACGGCGCGGATGCCGTCCAGTCGCTCGATCGCTGGAATCATCGACTCGGCGAAGCCGCGCGCATCACGGGCTTTCAGCTGAAGCTGCGCGTCGCCGACGAGCCCGTCTGTGAGCTTCGCGACCGAGGCGCCGAGGCTCCGATTGGAGACCTGCGCGGCGAACAGGAGCGCCACCCCGACCGCGATCCCGACGAGCGCGAACAGCTCCTCGTGCTTGGCGCGGTGCGGGAACCGCCGCCACCAGAACCACAGCAGGTTGCGGAGGCTCACGGGCGTGCGGTCCGCGAGCCGCCGTCAGCCGCCTGCCGTGTCGAGGCGACCATCTCTGAGCGTGTAGACCGTGTCGGCGAACCGCGCAGCCTGAGGATCGTGCGTCGCGATCACGGTCGCCGTCGCGCGCTCTCGCGTGCGCTCGCGCAGCAGTCTCAGGACCCGTCGGCCGCGGACCGTGTCGAGGGAGCCGGTCGGCTCGTCGGCGAGGAGCAGCGGAGGGTCGTTGGACAGCGCCTTGGCGAGTGAGAGACGTTGCAGCTCGCCCATCGAGAGGCTGCTGGCGCGATGGTCGGCCCGCGCGTCGAGGCCGAGGCGCTCGAGCACGGGCATCATCCGCCGCCGCGCTTCGTCCCGCGCGATGCCCGCGGCGATCAACTTCATCGCGGCGTTCTCGATCGCGCTGAGGCCAGCCATCATGTGGGCGCTCTGCAGGACGAGCCCGAGCCGGTGCAGGCGATAGCTGGCGGCATCGCGTTCGCTCAAGCCCGTGATCGCCCGACCGTCGAGCAGCACATGTCCGCGATCGGGCGCGATTACGGCTGCGACGATCTTCAGCAACGTCGTCTTGCCCGATCCGCTCGGCCCGTACAGCGCGACCAGCTCACCGGGCCTGACTGTCAACGAAACGCCGTCGACGGCGCGGACGGTCTCGCCGCCGGGGGTGTGGAAACGCTTGACGAGATCGCAGACGTCCAGCATCAGACCGACTCGCGACGGTCCGCGGCCACGACGAGGTGATCGCCCGTGCGCTGCCGCGTCGGCTCCATCAGCTCGCCGCCGCTCAACGACATCACGCGATGCGCGCGCAGGACGTCCGGAAGCGCCGGCACCGTGATCAAAGCGGACATCTCGTTCTCGTCGGTCGCTTCGCGCAGCAAGCCGAGCACGATCTCCCGCTCGCGCGTGCCGAGACCGGCGGTCGGATCGTCGGCGAGCAGCAGCGCCGGCCGGCGCACGGTGGCGCGAGCCAGTGCCACGAGCACGCGCTCGGCGTCGGACAGCTCCGGCCACCGGGCATCCACGAGCGCGCCGGCCGTCGCACGCTCGAGCGCGGCACCGGCGCGCCGGCGCGCCTCGCGGTGGGGCACACGCTCCAGCAAGGGCATCGCGACGAAGTCCAGCATCGGCATCGACCGCGTCAGCGGACCAGACCGCACGAGCCAGCCGATGCCGTCAGGCAGTCCGTCGAGACGCCGTCGCCGGCCTGTGGCAAGGAGATCCCTTCCGTCGAGCGTCACGCGGCCGGCATCGGGGGCGTCGAGACCGGCGGCGATGCGCAGCAAGGTGGTCTTTCCGGCTCCGCGGCGCCCGAATATCGCCGCGAACTCGCCGACGCCGACGTGGAAGGAGACGCGGTCGAGCACGACGTTCGCATGTCGGCCGCGCCGATGCGTCTTGCAGACGCCGTCCAGTGACAGCAGCGCCGGCATCCGCCTCACCGCCTCATCCCGCGGAGCGCTCTCGGCAGATCGCGGCCTTCATCAGGTCGCGCGCGTCCTGCAGCGCTTCGATCGTCGTAGCGAGGTGGGCGACCTCCGTCCGCAGCAGCCACGCCTGCCCGATCGCGCGCCAGTCGACATCCGGGTTCGCCAACTGGTCGCTTTCGGGCGACGCTCCGCGCAGGCGGTCGATGCGGTCGAGGCACAGCTGCTCCTGCTGACGCGTCTGCTCGATCAAGAAGGCGAGGTCGTCGACCGTCGCGAACGCGATCTTCACGTACATCTCATCGCGCATCGGCATCAGCTCCGGAGCGGTGCGCAGCCATGCTCTGAATTCGCTGCGACCCTGATCGGTCGCCTCGTACCACGTCACGTTCCGGTGGGCTGAGGAATCGGCACGTCGCTGGACCGCGCCTGAGGCGTGAAGTCTCAGCAGTGCCGGGTAGACCGCCGTCTTCGACGCCCGCCAGCCGCCCAAACGCTCCTCGAAGCGCTGCACGAGCTCATAGCCGTAGCCCGGCCGCTCGATCACCAACCCAAGCACCGCCTGCTTGACCGACATCCCTCTGAGAGCCCCCCGGGTCGCTGAGAGCCGCAAACGTACACGACCGGTCGCCCCGATCGATACGGTCCGGCGATGGCGATGGCTGCCGCGGCCCCGGCGGTCACCCTGAAGGGGAGTCGGGTTGCGCCGGAGCCGCGGCGGCCCCAGCCGTTCGGCGGAGTCGTGAGCTGGGGTGAGCTCGACGAGCGCGCTGCAGCGCAGCGCCGAACGACGTGCTGGCTGGTCGTTTGAGCCACGACCCGCCTCACACTACGGGCGAGGCGGGGGCATCGACCATCCCTAACGTTCAGTGCTGAATCTTTCAATTCACGCCGAGCGCGTCCTTGCGCCCCGCCACGCGCGCTACCGCCGCGGTCGCTCGGTGACCCAGATGCGGATCGTGCCGGTGAGCACCTCGACGCCCTGGCGGTCGGTGACGGTGATCGCGACGGCGACCTGCTGGCGCTCGCCGAGCGGCTGCGGCAGGTCGAGCCGGGCGGTGCAGCGCATGCGGCCCTGCGCACGCGCGCGGTACTCGACCTCCATCGCCTGCGGGATCCAGCGGTGCGTGCGGGGCACGGTCGCCTCGGCGGCGGCGCCCATCGTCAGCTCGGCGAGGTTGCAGAGCGCGATCGCGTGGACGCCGCCGAGGTGGTTGCGGACCCATGGCGCGTGGCGCATCTCGGCGACCGCGACGCCCGGCTCGACCGACTCGACGCGCGCCGGGATCGTGCGGAAGTACGGCGCCGCGAAGCGGTAGCCCTGCGAGAAGAGCGTGCGGCCGAGCGGCACGCGCTCGAGCAGGCGGTAGGCGGACAGCAGGCGGGAGACCGGAAGCGGATCGGGCATCGGCCGATCTTCGCCCGTCCGGCGCCTCGCCGCGCCGGTGACGCGCCGCGTCGGTTGCGCCGTGGCGGGATGGTGCGCACAATTGCCGGAGAAAGGGTGTGATGCCGATGCCGTTCGCGGACATCGTCGTGGAGATCGGCGGCGAGCAGACGCTCGACACCAGCGCCAACCGCGCGGGCGTGATCCTGTTCGCCGCCTTCCTGCTGTCGTTCGGCTTCATCCGCATGAGCACGCGGCTGATGCGCAGCCCGAACGTCCCGTGGTGGCCGGGCAGCGTCAAGACCGGCGGCGTCCACGTCCACCACCTCGTCTTCGGGATCGTGCTGCTGCTCCTCGCCGGCTTCGCGACGATCGCATTCCAGCCCGACAGCCCGTGGCTGGAGATCGCCGCCGCGCTGTTCGGCGTCGGCGCCGGCCTGACGCTCGACGAGTTCGCGCTGTGGCTCCATCTCGACGACGTCTACTGGTCGGAGGAGGGGCGGCAGTCGATCGACGCGGTGCTGCTCGCGACGCTGCTGGGCGGCCTGCTGCTGACCGGCTCGATCCCGCTCGGCGCCGACGACGGCGGCGGCGTCGTCGGCATCGTCGTCAGCGGGCTGCTGGTGATCGCGATCTCGGCGATCGCGCTGCTGAAGGGCAAGTACGTGCTCGGGATCGCCGGGCTGATCGTCCCGCTGTTCAGCATCGTCGGCGCGATCCGGCTCGCGAAGCCGCGGACGCCGTGGGCCCGCTGGCGCTACGCCGAGGGCAGCCGCAAGCTCGCGCGAGCGCAGGCGCGCGCCGCGCGCCACGCGGAGCGGCGGGAGCGCTGGCAGGACCGCATCGGCGGCGCGCCCGACAAGCCCTCGCCGCGCAAGCCGCTCGGGTAGACGGGCGCGCCGCGGACTACCGGTACCCGGTGGCGTCGGCCGGCTTGCCGGCGTCCTGGACCTCGACGATGTAGCGCCAGGCGTCGGGGCGGGAGCCGTCGAGGTCGTCGAAGCCGTAGACCTGCGCGAGCTGGCCGCTCGACAGCGACGCCCCGTTCCATCTCGCGCGCTCGGGGTCGGCGGCGAGCGCGGCGACGGCGCGGCCGACGAACGACGGCGTCTCGGAGATGCAGAAATGGGGCACGTCCGCGAGCGCGTCGCGCCAGTTCTCCTCGCGCACGCCGTAATGCTCGAGCATCATCTCCGAGCGCATCCAACCCGGCGTCAGCGCGACGGCGGTCGCGCCGCGCGGACCCAGCTCTCTCGACAGCCCGAACGCCATCCGCAGCACGGCGCTCTTGGCGAGGTCGTAGAAGAACGAGACGCGGTAGTTGTCGGCGTTGTACGCGGCGGTGCCGTCGGTCATCTCGACGACCAGGCCGCCCGGCTCGCGCAGCAGCAGCGGCAGCGCGTGGTGGCTCGTGATCGCGTGGGTGTCGATCGCCAGCCGAAGGATCCGCAGCCCGTCGTCGAGCGGGTGCTCCCACAGCGGCGAATCCCATCTGAACAGCTGCTCGCCGCCCCAGATGTCGTTGACGAGCAGGTCGAGCCGGCCGTGGTCGCGGTCGATCCGCGCGACCAGCTCGCGCACCTGCTCGGGGTCGAGGTGGTCGACGCCGAGGCCGATCCCGACGCCGCCCGCCGCGCTCACCAGCTCGGCCGTCTCCTCGATCGTCTCGGGCCGGTCGAGCTCGCTTCGTCTGGCCCGCGTCGAGCGGCCGGTCGCGTAGACGGTCGCGCCGGCCGCGCCGAGCTGGACCGCGATCCCGCGGCCGGCGCCGCGGGTCGCGCCCGCGACGAGCGCGACGCGCCCGGCCAATGGTCTGTCTCTCGTCGTCGTCATGCGACCACCGTACGGGCCATTCCCGACACCTTCTGTCACCTATTCCGCCTACCATCGCCCGATGCGCGCGAGCCGTCTCGTCACCCTCGCCCTGCTGCTGCAGGCGCGCGGCCCCTGGACGGCGGAGGAGCTGGCCGAGCGGCTCGGCGTCTCCGCCCGCACGATCCACCGCGACGTCGATGCGCTGCGCCGCAGCGGCGTCCCGGTCCAGGGCGAGCGCGGGCCGGCCGGCGGCTACCGGCTGCCCGGCGGCCACCGCACGCGCCTCACCGGACTCACGCCCGACGAGGCCGAGGCGCTGTTCGTCGCGCCGCCGGCCGACGCGCTCGGCCTCGGCGGCTTCCTCGCCGACGCCCAGCTGAAGCTGCTCGCCGCGCTGCCGCCGCAGCTGCGCGAGCGGGCCGACCATGCCGCCCACCGCTTCCACGTCGACCACGGCAGCTGGTTCCGGCCGAGCGAGCCGCCGCCGTGGCTCGCGGCGATCGCGGGCGCGCTGTGGCGCGACCGCCGGCTGCGGATCGCCCACCGCGGACGCGAGCTCGACGTCGACCCGCTCGGGCTCGTGCTCAAGGGGCCGACCTGGTACCTGATCGCGGCAACCGCGCGCGGCGAGCGGACCTTCCGCGTCGACCGGATCGAGGGCGCCGCCGAGCTCGACGCGCCGGCGGCGCGGCCGCCCGCCTTCGACCTCGCCGCGCACTGGGCGACGTGGTCGCGCGCCTTCGAGGAGCAGCTGCCGTTCGTGGCGGTCCGCGTCCGCGTCGACGCCGACGCGCTCGGGCTGCTGCGCGCCGCCGCCGACAGCCGCCGCCGACACGAGCTGCCGGAGCGCGCGCCGGACGGTGCGGCGTCGCTCGAGCTCGACGTCTGGTTCGAGCGGCTCGACTACGCCGAGTCGGAGCTGCTGCGGCTCGGCGGCGCCGTCGAGGTGCTGTCGCCGCCGTCGCTGCGGGCGCGGATGGCCACGCACGCGCGGGCGATGGCGGCGCGCTACGACGGCGGTTGAGGCGGCCGCGCCGGCCGGACCTTCAGCGCCCCACAAGTCGGCGCGTAACTGTCTGGCCACCCCAGGTTGCCGATCGAGCCAAGATTGGTATAGAAATTAACCATGGGAGGTCAAACACTGCTCAGGCGGTCGCCCGCCGCCGCGCACGCCTCGCGGCCCGTCAGACTCGACGACCGCTATCTGCTGCCGGAGGGCCGCGTCTTCATCTCCGGCGTGCAGGCGCTCGTGCGCCTGCTGCTCGACCAGCACCGCGCCGACAGCCGCGCCGGCCTGCGCACCGCCTCGATGGTCTCCGGCTACCAGGGCTCGCCGCTGGGCGGCTTCGACAAGGAGGTCGCGCGCCTCGGCGCGCTCGCCGACGAGCACGACCTCGTGCTGCGTCCGGCCGTCAACGAGGAGCTGGGCGCGACCGCCGTCTGGGGCTCCCAGCTCGCCGCGACGCTGCCGCGGCCGCGCTACGACGGCGTGCTCGGCGTCTGGTACGGCAAGGCGCCGGGCGTCGACCGCTCGGCCGACGCGATCCGCCACGGCAACTTTGTCGGCGCCGCCCCGCGCGGCGGCGTGCTCGCCCTCGTCGGCGACGACCCGGCCTGCAAGTCCTCGACGATCCCCGGCGCCTCCGAAGGGCTGCTCGCCGCGCTGCAGGTGCCGGTGCTCGTCCCCGGCAGCGTCCAGGAGGCGCTCGACCTCGGCCGCCACGCGATCGCCTGCTCGCGCGCCTCCGGCCTGTGGGCGGCGCTGAAGGTCGTCACCAACGTCGCCGACGCGACCGCGACCGTCGACGTCGGCCTCGACCGCGTCGAGCCGGTGATGCCGCAGCTGGCGTGGGAGGGCGCGCCGTACGTCCACCGCCCGTCGGCCCACCTGCTGGCGCCGCAGTCGCTGGAGATGGAGCGGACGCTGGTCGAGGTGCGGCTGCCGCTGGCCAAGCGCTACGCGCAGCTCAACGGCCTCAACCCGCTCGTCCGCGACGACCGCGACGCGCGGCTCGGGATCGTCGCCGCCGGCGCGACCTGCCACGACCTCCTGCGGGCGCTCGACGACCTCGGCGCCGACCCCGGCTCGCTGCCGCTGCGGATCCTCAAGCTGGGGATGGTCTTCCCGCTCGACGAGCAGGCGGTGCGGTCGTTCGCCGACGGCCTCGACGAGGTGCTGGTCGTCGAGGAGAAGGGGCCGTTCCTCGAGCGGCTCGTCAAGGAGGCGCTCTACGGCGCGCCGGCGGCGCCGCGGGTGCTCGGCCAGCGCGACGAGCGCGGCGCCGCGCTCGTGCCGGCCGCCGGCGTGCTCGACGCCGACGCGATCGCCCGCGCGATCGGCCCCGCGCTGCTGAGACGGGCCGAGCTGCCGGCCGCGCGGGCGCGGCTGGAGGAGCTGGAGGCGATCGCCGGCCGCGCCGAGGCCAGCCTCGGCGCCCGGCGCACGCCCTTCTACTGCTCCGGCTGCCCGCACAACGCGAGCACCGTCGCCGACGACGACGCGCTCGTCGGGGCCGGCATCGGCTGCCACACGATGGTGCTGCTCAACCCGGCAAAGCACGGCAACGTCTCGGGCATCACGCAGATGGGCGGCGAGGGCGCGCAGTGGATCGGCGCGGCGCCCTTCCTCGAGCGCCGCCACTTCGTCCAGAACCTCGGCGACGGCACCTTCCACCACTCCGGCTCGCTGGCCGTCCGCGCAGCCGTGGCTGCCAAGCTCGACGTGACCTTCAAGCTGCTCTACAACGGCACCGTCGCGATGACCGGCGGCCAGGACGTCGAGGGGCAGCTGTCGGTCGAGCGGCTGGTGCGCTCCCTGACGGCCGAGGGGGTCGCGCGGATCGTCGTCACGACCGAAGAGACCGGCCGCTACCGCGACGTCGCGCTGCCCGAAGGGGTCGAGGTGCGCGACCGCTCGCGGCTGCTGGAGACCCAGCGCGAGCTGGCCGCCGTCCCCGGCGTGACGGTGCTGATCCACGACCAGGCCTGCGCGGCCGAGCTGCGCCGCGCGCGCAAGCGCGGCAAGGCGCCCGAGCCGCCGCAGCAGGTGCAGATCAACGAGCGCGTCTGCGAGGGCTGCGGCGACTGCGGCGAGAAGTCCGGCTGCCTGTCGGTCGAGCCGGTCGAGACCGAGCTCGGCCGCAAGACCCGCATCCACCAGGCCTCTTGCAACAAGGATCTCTCCTGCCTCGAGGGCGACTGCCCCTCCTTCCTGACGATCATCCCGCCGAGAGCGGCCGCGCCGCCGCCGGCGCCGCCCGCCCCGCCGGAGGGGATGCCCGAGCCGGAGCTGCGCCCCGCGGACGAGGCGGCGCGCGTGCGGCTGGTCGGGATCGGCGGCACCGGCGTCGTGACCGTCAGCCAGGTGCTCGGGATGGCGGCGCTGCTCGACGGCCGCGAGGCCGGCGGCCTCGACCAGACCGGCCTCAGCCAGAAGGCGGGGCCGGTCGTCTCCGACGTCCGCATCGGCGGCGCCGACGGCGGCGCGACGGCCTCGGCCGGCCGCGCCGACCTGCTGCTCGCGCTCGACCTGCTCGGCGCCGGCGCCGCGCGCAACCTGCGCGTCGCCGACCCCGAGCGGACGGTCGCGGTCGTCTCGACCAGCGTCGTGCCGACCGGCGAGATGGTGACCGACCCGCGCGCGGCGGCGCCCGACGTCGGCGCCGCGCGCGCCGCGATCGACGCCGTCACGCGCGCCGAGGAGAACGTCTACCTCGACGCCCAGGCGCTCTCCCAGCGGCTGTTCGGCGATCACCTGCCGGCGAACATGCTCGTGCTCGGCGCGGCGTGGCAGCGCGGGGCGCTGCCGCTCTCGCGCGAGGCACTGCACGACGCGCTGCGGCTCAACGGCGCCGGCGCCGACGCCAACCGCGCCGCCTTCGAGTGGGGCCGCGCCTGCGTCGCGGCGCCGGAGGCGGTCGAGCGGATCGTGCGCGGCGAGGCGGCCGGCGACGGCGCGGCGACGGCGGGCGGCGGCACCGACGCGGCCGCGCTCGCGGCGCTGCCGAGCGCCCCCGGCGCGACCGCGCCGCCGTCGCAGCCGTCGCGGCGGGCGCGTGAGCTGGCCGCGCGTGCCGCCGGCGGCGACGAGGAGCTGGAGCGCCTCGTCGCGCTGCGCGCCGACGACCTCGAGCGCTGGGGCGGCCGGCAGGCGGCGATCCGCTACACGGAGGCGGTCGCGCGGGTCCGCGCCGCCGAGCAGGAGCGGCTGCCCGACGGCGGCGAGCTGACCGCCGAGGTCGCGCGCGGGCTGCACAAGCTGATCGCGTACAAGGACGAGTACGAGGTCGCGCGGCTGCACGTCGAGGGCGTGCGCGAGCTGCCGCGCGGGACGCGGGTCGCCTTCCACCTGCACCCGCCGCTGCTGCGGGCGCTCGGGATGCGGCGCAAGCTGCGGCTCGGCGGCTGGTTCCTGCCGGCGCTGCGGCTGCTGCGCCACGGCCGGCGCCTGCGCGGGACCCCGCTGGACCCGTTCGGCTACGCGCACGTCCGCCGCGTCGAGCGGCAGCTCCCGGAGGAGTACCTCGGCCACGTCGACGCCGCGCTGGCGCGCCTGACGCCGGCGACCCGCGCGACGGCCGTCGAGATCGCGCGCCTGCCCGAGCTGGTGCGCGGCTACGAGGAGATCAAGCTGGCCGGCGTCGAGCGCTTCCGCGCGCGCGCCAGAGAGCTGGCGGAGAGCATCGAGCAGACGACCGCGGAGGAGGCGGCAGCATGAGTGCAGAGCAGAGCGAGCGCCCGCTGGACTGGGGCCACGAGCGGATCCACGTCGTCCACGACCACGACAGCGGGCTGCGGGCGGTGATCGCGATCCACTCGACCGTGCTCGGCCCCGCGCTCGGCGGCCTGCGCATCTGCCGCTACCCGGGCGGCCTCGCCGAGGGGCTCGACGACGCGCTGCGGCTGTCGCGCGCGATGACGCTGAAGGCGGCGGCCGCCGGCCTCGACCTCGGCGGAGGCAAGGCGGTGATCGTCGACGACGGCGACTGCGACGGGGCCGTCCGGACCGCGCGCCTGACCGCGTTCGCCCGCGAGGTCGAGCGGCTCGGCGGCGCCTACATCACCGCCGAGGACGTCGGCACGACGACCGACGACATGGACCTGATCGGCGAGCACACGACCCACGTCGTCGGCCGCACGGCCCACGACGGCACCGGCGGCGACCCGTCGCCCGCGACGGCGCAGACCGTCTTCGAAGGGATCCGCTCGGCGCTGTGGGCGCTCGACGGCGACGACGCCCTCGCCGGCCGCCGCGTCGGCGTGCTCGGCCTCGGCAAGGTCGGTGGCGTGCTCGCCCGCACGCTGGCGCAGGAGGGGGCCGAGGTCGTCGGCTTCGACCCCGTGCGCCCGGCGCCCGAGGGCGTCGAGCGAGCCGCCTCCGAGCAGGAGCTGCTGGCGCGGGAGTTCGACGTGCTGGCGCCGTGCGCGCTCGGCGGCCTCGTCGACGAGCGGCTGGCGGAGGCGCTGCGGGTCCGCGCCGTCTGCGGCGCCGCCAACAATCCGCTGACCGGGCCGGCCGCGGCGCGGACGCTCGCCGCGCGCGAGATCCTCTACGTGCCTGACTTCCTCGCCAACTGCGGCGGCCTCATCCACGTCGACGCCGAGCGGCGCGCCACCGGCGCCGACGATCTCGAACGCGGCATCGCGCAGGCCGGCGAGCGGATGCGGGCGGTGCTGGTCGAGGCGCGCGAGCAGGGTCGCCTGCCGTTCGAGGTCGCCGAGGCGCACGCCTGGGAGCGGGTCGAGCGGGCGCGCGCCGGCGCGGCCGCCCCGGCGGCTGCTGCGTAGGGGTTCGCCGGATCCGCCTCGGGCGCCGCGCGTCCGGGGCGTCCGCTCCGAGGGCCCGTCCGCCGGCGAGCGGGCGGCGGACGAGTCCTCGAAGCGGACGCTCCGCTCAGGCGGCCGCCGCGCCGGCCGCGCCGGCTGCCTGCAGCTCGCCGAGGCGCGGGTGGGGGAGGACCGGCACGCCGTCGCGGAAGACGCCGGTCACCGTCCCCGGGCGCGCGAACGGCGAGAGGTCGCCTGGGTCGCCGTCGAGCACGATCGCGTCGAACGCCTTGCCCGGCTCCAGCGAGCCGCGCTCGGCGGCGACGCCGCACAGCTCGGCGCCGCGGATCGTCGCCGTCAGCAGCGCCTCCTCGGGGCTCATCCCGGCGGCGCGCAGGTGGACGATCTCCTCCAGGTTGCGGCCGTGCTGCTCGCGCAGCAGCAGGTCGCTGCCGAGCGCGATCGGCACGCCGGCGGCGCGCGCGATCGCGACCGCCTCGCCGACGATCGCCCGCAGCTCGCCGGCCTTCTCGGCCGCGTGCGGCGGCAGCTCGCCGGCGTCGGCGAGCCGCAGCACGTCGTGGACGACCGTCAGCGTCGGCACCAGCCAGCAGCCGGCGGCGGCCATCGCGTGCGCCTGCTCCTCGGTCAGGAAGAGGCCGTGCTCGATCGAGCGCACGCCGTTGCGGACCGCGAGGTCGAGCCCCTCGCCGCCGTTGGCGTGCGCCATCACGCCGCGCCCTCTGCGGGCCGCCTCGAAGACCGCCACGGCGACCTCCTCGTCGGTCAGCTCGGCGGCGCGCGGGTCGTCGTGGGCCGACAGCACGCCGCCGGTCGTGCAGAGCTTGATCCAGTCCGAGCCGCCGCGCAGCAGCTGGCGCACGACCAGCCGCATCTGCTCCGGGCCGTCGACCACGGCCGGCGGGCGGGCCGGATCGGGCGGCAGCGCGTCGGCGCCGACGACGCCGGAGGCGGCGAGGCCGGGCAGGAAGCCGTCGGCATGGCCGCCGGTCTGCGACAGCATCACGGTCGAGACCTGCAGCCGCGGACCGGTCGCGAAGCCGAGCTCGATCGCCTCGCGGATGCCGGCGTCGGCGCCGCCGGCGTCGCGCAGCGTCGTGACGCCGGCCAGCAGCGTGCGGCGGGCGTTGTCGGCCGTCTCCAGCGCCCAGCGCGACGCCGGGGTCGCCAGCCCCTCCAGCCGGTCGAGCGTCGAGAGGCCGAGGTGGGCGTGGCAGTCGACGACGCCCGGCAGCAGCCACAGGCCGGCGCCGTCGACCGACGGCAGCCCCGGCGCGCGGAGGTCCCGCCCGACCGCCGCGATCCGCCCGTCGACGACGGCGACGTCGGCGCGGGCGAAGCCGCCGCCGAGGTCGAGCGCCTCGACCTCGCGCAGCACCAGTGAGAGCGGCGCCCCAGCGCCGCCGGTCGGCACGGCCGCGGCGCTCATGCCGCGCCCTCCGCGCGCTCGCCGCGCGCCGTGGGGTCGCCGCCCTCCGCGCGCTCCCCGCCCCCAGCGCGCCCGCCGCCCTCCGCGCCGTGGCCGACGTGGGCGCGCAGCCAGGCGAGCGTCCGGCGGCAGTAGTCGACGCGATGGGAGGGCCGGCCGGCGATGACGAAGACGTGGTCGGAGTCGGGGTAGCGCACCAGCTCGCTCTCGACCCCCTGCGCCCGCAGCGTCGTGAACCACTGCTCGGCCTGCCCGATCGGGCAGCGGTCGTCGCCCTCGCCGTGGAGCACGAGCGTCGGCGTCGCGACCGCGCCGACGTGCGCGATCGGCGAGATCTCCTCCAGCGGCGCCAGCGGGCCGTCCGGGGCCAGGCCGTGGACCATCCGCCCCCACGAGGGGCCGATGTCGGCGGTGCCGAGGTGGGAGCGCAGGTCGGCGACGCAGCCGCCCGCGACCGCCGCGCGGAAGCGCCGCGAGCGGGCCGTCAGCCAGCAGGTCATGTAGCCGCCGTAGCTGTAGCCGGTGACGGCCAGCCGCCGCGGGTCGGCGATCCCCTCGGCGACGAGCGCGTCGATCGCGGCGTGGAAGTCGCCCTCGTCGGCCAGCCCCCACCGGCCGACGGTCGAGGTCATCCACGCCTCGCCGTAGCCGTCGCTGGCGCGCTGGTTGAGCAGCAGCACCGCCCAGCCGTCGGCGACCAGCTCGTGCCAGTAGGAGCGAGCCGGCTCGAGCGCCGGCGACCACTGGCTGTGCGGGCCGCCGTGGACGTCGACCAGCAGCGGCCGCGGACCGTCGCCGGCGGCCTCGTCGAGCAGCAGCCAGCCGTGCACCTCCGCGCCGTCGGGCGCGGTGAAGGTCCGCTCGCGCAGCGGCGCGACCGCGACCTCCGGCAGCGCGTCGGCGAACAGCGAGGTCAGCCGGCGGCCGGCGTCGGCGGCCGGCGCGCCGGCGGCCGGCAGCGGGAGCGCGTGCAGCTCGCCGGGCGAGCCGGCGTCGGCGATCACGACCGCCACGGTCGGGCCGCCGGCGGCCGCGCGGAAGGCGACGCGCAGCGGGTCGGCGAGCAGCGGCTCCGAGCCGCCGCCGTCGAGCGGCGCGGCGCGCAGGTGGGTCGAGCCGCGGTCGGCGACGGCGAACAGCACCCGTCCGTCGGCGAGCGCCTGCGGCCGGCAGCCGCCCTCGACGACGTTGCCGACGTTGAGCGAGCGGTCGAGGCTGGGATCGAGGTCGCGAGGCGGCGCGCCGTCGCGGTCGACCGCGAGCAGCCGCAGCGTGCCGAGGCCGGCCGGCACGCGGCCGACGTACGCGATCGTCCCGCCGTCGGGCAGCGGGCAGGGGGCGGCCGCGAGGCCGTCGGCCGGCGTCAGTCGGCGGGGCGCGCCGCCGTCGTCGGGGACCTCGAACAGCGCGCTGCGCTCGTGCGCGCCGCCGTCGCCGTCGAGCGCGCGGGCGTAGACGAGCCGGCGCCCGTCCGCGCTCCACGCCGGCTCGCGCGCGTCGTGCTCGTCGTGGGTCAGCTGCCGCACCGCGCCGGAGGGGAGGTCGACGACGTGCAGCTGGCGGCGGACGGTCCCGCGCAGGCCGAGCCCGTCGGCCTTCTCGTCGAGCCGCCGCACGACGACCGGCGCGACCTGCCGCCGCGCGGCCGCGCGCTCGTCCGGGGCCGCGCCGGCGCGGTCGACCGGGGCGGTGAAGGCGATCCGCGTCCCGTCGGGTGAGAAGGCCGGCTCGCCGGCGCCGGCCGGCAGCAGCCCGACGCGGCGCGCGCCGGCCGGCGGTTCGTCGGCGAGGGCCGCACCCGGCCCGGCGGTGAGCGCGGCGCGATCGGCCGAGCCCGCACCGGGCGCCTCGGCGGCCGGCGCCTCCCGACCGTCCCGCTCGCCCCCCGCCGCGAGCGCGTCGGCGACCGCGTCGGTCGCGACCGCCCACAGCTCCACCCCGGCGCCGGCGCCCTCGTCCTCCAGCGTCGGCGAGGCCAGCCAGGCGAGCAGGGCGCCGTCGGGCGAGAAGCGCGGGGCGCCGTCGTGCGGGCCGGCGGTCAGCGGGCGCGCCGGCGTCGCGCCGTCGGCCGGCGCCGCCCATACGCGCGCGCGGACCGTGTCGGCCTCGGCGTCGGGCAGCTGGACGGTGAAGGCGATGAGCCGGCCGTCCGGCGAGCAGGCCGGCTCCTTGGGCCGCGGGATCCGCAGCGCGTCGGCCGGCGCGAGCGGGCGAGCAGGTATCGACATGGCGCGATTCTCGGCCGTCGGTCGCCGCCGCCGCACTGTCGCGCTCCACAAGGCGGCCGCCTGCCGGCTGTGAGCGGCGCACCACGTGGACCCGCCGAGCGGGCCATATCTTCGCCACATGGACGCAGTGGTGATCGGCGGCGGCGTCGTCGGACTGTGCGCGGCGGAAGCGCTCGCGCGGCGGGGCGCCGAGGTGACGGTGGTGGAGCAGGGGGGATGGGGCGAGGGCGCCTCGGCCGGGAACGCCGGCTGGGTGTCGCCGGGCATCCCCAACCCGCTGCCGGCGCCGGGGACGATGCTGCAGGCGCTGCGCTGGATGCCCGACCCGTCGAGCCCGCTGCTCGTGCGGCCGGTCCCGCGGTTCAGCTTCCTGCGCTGGTCCTACGACTTCTGGCGCGCGACGCGGCCGCGCCGCTACAGCGCCGGGATGGCCGCGCTGGTCGCGCTCTGCGACCGCGCCGTCCCCGACTACGAGGCGCTCGCCGAGCGCGGCGTCGCCTTCGAGTGGCACGACCGCGGGCTGCTGTTCGTCGCGCGCGACCAGCGCGTGCTCGACCACGAGCTGCACGTGCTGCGCGACGCGCAGGCGCTCGGCTACGACGGCGAGCTGCGGATGCTCGACGCCGCCGCGCTGCGGGCGCTCGAGCCGGCGCTCTCCGACGCGCTCGTCGGCGCGATCCACTCGCTCGGGGAGCGCCACGTGCGGCCCGAGACCGTCACCGCCGGCGTCGTCGCGTGGCTGCGCGAGGCCGGCGCCGACCTGCGCGAGCGCACCGCCGTGGCGCGGATCGCGCGCGAGGGCGACCGCTGGACGGTCGTCTGCGCCGACGGCGCCGCGGTGCGCGCCGACCGGGTCGTCGTCGCCGCCGGAGCGGCCAGCGGCCGGCTGCTGGCGCCGCTCGGCGTGCGGCTGCCGATGGAGGGCGCGAAGGGCTACAGCGTCACGTACGAGGAGGCCGACCCGCCGCTCGGCGGCCCGATCTACCTGCTCGAGGACAAGCTCGCGCTGACGCCGTTCGACGGCGCGCTGCGGGCCGCCGGGACGCTCGAGCTGGGCGCCCGCGACCTGCGGCTCGACCGCCGCCGGATCGAGGCCGTCGACCGCGCGGCGCGGCGGGCGCTCGCCGATTGGGGGGCGCGCGGCACGCGGCGGGAGTGGGCCGGCTTCCGGCCGCTGACGCCCGACGGCGTGCCGGTGATCGGGCCGGTCCCGGGGCTGCCGGGGCTGCATGTCGCCACCGGCCACTCGATGCTCGGCGTCACGCTGGCGGCGACGACCGGCGCGCTGCTGGCGCCGGCGATCCTCGACGGCCGCCCGCCGCTCGAGCTGGCGCCCTTCTCGATCGCCCGCTACGACAACCGCGCGCTGGCGGCGTGATCCGAGCCGTCGTCGCCGCCTGACCCGCGACCGCCGGCGGCCGGCGCCTCACGCGCGCCGTCGCCGTCGCCGGCTCCGAGCGGCAGCAGCCGCAGCTGCAGCTCGATCGCGAAGCGGACGTCGCCGTCGTCGAGCCGCAGGCGCGTCAGCTCGGCGATCCGACGCAGGCGGTAGCGGACGGTGTTGATGTGGACGCCGAGCCGCCGCGCCGTCTCGCGGTTGTCGCTGCGCGCCTCCAGCGAGACGCGCAGCGTCGCGACGAAGTCGGTGCCGTGCTCGCGGTCGTGGGCGACCAGCGCCTCCAGCTCGGGGGAGGGGACGGTCCCGCGGTCGGCGAGGAAGGCGCGCACGTCGGCGACGATCGCCTGCGCGTGGACCTCCTCGAAGCCGACGACGCCGCCGTCGCGCGGGCCGAGCTCGAGCGCCTGGTCGGCGGCCCGCCGCGCCGCGACGACCGCCTCGGCGCCGGCCGCCGAGCGGCTGAGGCCGGCGTCGACGCGGGCGCGCAGCGCCTGCGCGGCGCGCGAGAGGCCGTCGCCGAGGCAGCGCCGGAGCGCGTCGCGGTCGCTGCCCTCGCGGCAGCCGGCGAGCACGTAGAGCCGCTCGTCGAGGACCGTCGCCTCGGCTTGGCGCCGATAGGCGCGCAGGTGCATGACGAGCAGGTCTCCGAGCCGCTCGAGCGCGGCCGCGTCGCCGCCGGAACCGTCGATCGCGACCGCGGCGACGGCGATCCCGTCGCCGGCCAGCTCGAGCTGCTCGAGCGCGCGCGTGCCGCCCTCGCCGGTCAGCAGCGCGCGCAGCCGCGTCGCGCGCAGCCGCCGCTCGAGGTCCTTCGTGACGCGCCGCCGCAGCAGGTGCAGCGCCGCGATCTGCGCGGCCGAGCGCAGCACCTCGTCGGCGGTCGGCGAGGGGCCGTCGGGGCCGACGGCCAGCCAGATCGAGCCGAGCGTCGTGCTGCCGGCGCGGATCGCGATCGCGCGGCGCGGCTGCAGCCCGTCGAAGGCGATCGTGACCGGCTCGCCGGCATGCTCGAGCTGCTCCAGCACCGCCTCGCGCCGCAGCTTCGCGGCCCACTGGTCGGGGACCCGCCGGCCGAGGATCGTCGCCGCGCGCGCCGGGTCGATGTCCTGGCCGCCGTGGGAGAAGGCGAGCACCCGCGAGCGCGCGTCCTCGATCGAGATCGGGCCGCCGGCGAGCGCGGCGGTCGCGTCGGCGAGCGCGAACAGGTCGCTGCGGCCGGCGCCGTCGAGCTGCGGCTCGATCGCGCCGTCGGCGGCGAGCGCGGTGCGCACCAGCTCGTACAGCTGGCCCCAGGCGAGGTCGGGATCGGCGGTCAGCAGCGCGACGCCCGCCGCGCGCGCGGCGTCGCGCAGCGCCGGCGGCGCGGTGCCGCGGCGCTTGCAGACGACGCCGGCGGCACCGGCGGCGCCGGCGTCGCGCAGCAGCGCGGCGGTCGTCTCGGCGGCGATCCCGGCCCCGACGGCGAGCACGAGGTCGCCGTCGGCGACGGCGCCGGCGAGCGGCTCGGCGGGGTCGTGGACGCTCGCGTCGAGCACCGCGACGTCGAGCCCGCGCGGGGCCTCGACGACCTCGATCAGGTCGGCGCCGAGATCGGCGCAGAGACGCTCAAGCGTCGCCATCGGCGGCATGTCGCAACGGTAACGCGGCGCCGACCGCCTCCCGTTGCCCTGTCGCGACCAATCGACGTGCCCTCGTTGTGGCCGGAGCACAACGACGGCCGACCGCGGTTGTTCGCGGAGAAGACCACCCCCGCATGGGGATGCGCCACGATGGCGCCATGAAGGGATGTGTCGGCGCAGTCGCGTCCGCGGCGGCGATGGGATCGATCGGCCGCTCCACGTCGGTCATCGCCGGGATGATGACGGCTTGCGCGAGCGCGCGCCTGCGCGCCGGCCGATCGGCCGCGGCGCCGGCCTCCGCGCTTCCCCTCGAAAGGGGACCGCGGTGAGCGGCGGGCACCCGTGGCTGCGCTTCGCGGCCCGCCGGCTGCTGCTGCTGGCCGCCTCGCTGGCGCTGCTGATCGTGCTGACCTTCCTCGCGATGCGGCTGGTGCCGGGCGACCCGGTCCGCGCCGCGCTCGGCCCGTCGGCCTCGGCGGAGGTCGTCGAGGCCCGCCGCGCCGCGCTCGGGCTCGACGACCCGGCGCTGGTGCAGCTGCGCGACTACGCGGGCCGCGTCGTCCGCGGCGACTTCGGCGAGTCGCTGACGCAGCGCCGCGCGGTCGGCGACATCCTTGGCGAGCGGCTGCCCGCGACGGCGCGCCTCTGCCTGCTCGCCTTCCTCGTCGTCGCGCTGGTCGCGCTGCCGCTCGGGGTCGCGATCGCGGTCTTCACGCGCGGCGGCACGCGCCCGCCGCTGGCCGGCGCCTTCACGCTCGGGACCGGCGTCGTGATGTCGATCCCCGAGTATCTCTGCGCCGCCGGCCTCGTCGCGCTGTTCGGCGTGACGCTCGGCTGGCTGCCGATCGCCGGCGCCGAGCAGGCGTCGTCGTACGTGCTGCCGGTGCTGGCGCTGGCCGCCGTGCCGACGGCGATCCTGGCGCGGCTGACGCGCGTCGAGACGCTGCGCGTGCTCGACCAGGAGTACATCCGCGTCGCGCGCAGCAAGCGGCTGCCGGCGCGCGCGCTCTACCTGCGCCATCTGCTGCCGAACGCGCTGACCGCCACGCTGACGGTCGGCGGCCTCCTCTTCGGCGCGATGATCGCCAGCACGGTGATCGTCGAGAACGTCTTCGCCTGGCCGGGGATCGGGACGACGGTCGTCGAGGCGATCATCGCCAAGGACTATCCGCTCGTGCAGGCGGTCGTGCTGGTGCTCGGCGCGATCGTGCTGGTCGTCAACCTGCTGATCGACGTCGTGCTCGGCCTGCTCGACCCGCGGTCGCTGATCCGGGAGAGCTGACGATGCGCGAACGACTCGACCTCACCCCGGGGCGGATCGCCCTGCTCGCCGTGCTGGCGGCGCTGCTCGCGCTGGTCGTCGCCGGCCCGCCGCTGTGGAGCGGCGCCGCTGACGAGATCGACACCGCGGCGATGCGCGCCGGCGCCTCCGCCGCCCATCCGTTCGGCACCGACCAGCTCGGCCGCGACCTGCTGGCGCGCGTGCTGGTCGCGACCCGCCTGTCGCTGCTGCTGGCGCTGGCGACCGCCGCGCTGGGCTTCGCCCTCGGCGTCGCCGTCGGCCTGCTGCCGGCGCTGCTGGGGCCGCGGCTGCGCAGCGTCGTGGCGACGACGATCAACCTCTTCGTCGCGATCCCCGGGCTGCTGCTCGCGCTGCTGGTCGCGACGATCGTCGGGATCGGCGCGAAGGGGGCGGTGATCGCGCTCGGCGTCGCGCTCGCGCCGCAGGCGGCGCGGCTGACGCAGACGCTCGCCGCGTCGGTCGGCGGCGCCGAGTACGTCGCCGCCAGCCGCGTCGTCGGCGTCCGCTGGCCGCGCCTGCTCGGCCGCCACATCCTGCCGAACATCGCCGCGCCGCTCGTGCTCCAGTTCGCGATGGCGACCAGCCAGGCGCTGCTGGCGCTGTCGGCGCTCAGCTTCCTCGGCCTCGGCGTCCAGTCGCCCGACTACGACTGGGGCGCGCTGCTGAGCGTCGGCCTCGACCGCATGTACGTGACGCCGATGGCGGCGCTCGGCCCCGGCCTGGCGATCGTGCTGGCGGGGGTCGCGATCAACGCCGGCGGCGACGTGCTGGCCGCGGCGATCGCGACCGACGCGCCGCAGCGCGCCCGCCGTCGCCGCCGCGCCGCCGGCCTCGCCCCGTCCGCGACGCTCGCGGCGCCCGTCGCGGAGGCGCTGGCCGACGAGGCGGCGCCCGCCGCCGCCGCGTCCGCCGCCGCCGCGCCTGCCGCCGCCGCGCCCGCCGCCGACGCCGCGCCCGGGGATGTCCCGGCGGCGCCCGCCGTCGACCCCGCGCCCGCGCCGCCCGCCCCCGCCGGCCCGCCGGCGGCGCTGCGGGTCGAGCGGCTGTCGGTCTCGCTGCCGGCCGCCGAGGGGGCGGTCACGCCGGTGCGCGAGGTCTCGCTGACGGTCGGCCACGGCGAGCGGGTCGGGATCGTCGGCGAGTCGGGCTCCGGCAAGAGCCTCACGGCGCTCGCCGCCGCCGCGCTGCTCGAGCCGCCGTTCGCGGTCGAGACGGCCGCCCACGAGATCGCCGGCGAGCCGCTCTTCGCCCGCGCCGGCACGGGCCGCCGCCGCCTGCTCGGCCGCTCGCTCGCCGTCGTCTTCCAGGATCCGCTGAGCGCGCTCAACCCGGCGCTGCGGCTGCGCCGCCAGCTGACCGAGGCGGCGATCGAGCACCGCGACCTCGACGCCGGCGAGGCGACCGAGGCGGCGATCGAGCGGCTGCGCGAGCTGAGATTGACGAGACCGGAGCAGCGGCTCGGCCAGCATCCTCACGAGCTCTCCGGCGGGATGCGCCAGCGGGCGGTGATCGCGATGGGGATGACGGTCCGGCCCGGCCTGATCGTCGCCGACGAGCCGACGACGGCGCTCGACGTCGCGGTCGAGCGCGAGGTGCTCGCCGCGCTGCGCCGCGCCAACGACGAGGACGGCACCGCGATCCTGCTGATCTCCCACGACATCGGCGTGATCGCCTCCTTCTGCGAGCGCGTGCTGGTGATGTACGGCGGCCGGATCGTCGAGGAGCTGCCGGCGGCCGACCTGCGCGAGCGCGCCGTCCACCCGTACACGCGCGCGCTGCTGGCGGCGGTGCCCGACATGGAGACCGATCGCGACCGTCCGCTGCCGACGATCCCCGGCCGCCCGCCGACCGCCGCCGAGCTGCCGGCCAGCTGCGCCTTCGCGGCGCGTTGCGCCTTCGCGAGCGAGCGCTGCCGCGCGCAGCAGCCGCCGCTGGTCGCGCTCGACGGCGCGCCCGGCCGGCGCGTCGCCTGCTGGCACCCTGCGCCCGACGCGGCCGCGCCGGCGCCGGCCGCGGCGGCGGGAGACGAGCGCGAGGAGGAGCGGCGATGAGCGGCTTGGCGGTGCGCGGGCTCCGCGTCCAGGTGGGCAGCGGCCGGAACGCGCACGTCGCGGTCGACGGCGTCGACCTCGACGTGCCGGCCGGCACGGTCGTCGGCCTCGTCGGCGAGTCGGGCTCGGGCAAGTCGACGCTCGCGCGCGCGACCGTCGGCCTGGTCGCCCCGGTCGCCGGCCGCATCGAGTACGACGGCGAGGACTTCGCCGGGGCCCGCGGGCGCCGGCTGCGCCGCCTGCGCCGTCGCGTCCAGCTCGTCTTCCAGGATCCGCGCGCGTCGCTCGACCCGCGCATGACCGTCGGAGAGACGCTCGCCGAGGCCGCCACGGCCCACCGCCGGCTCGGCCGCGCCGCCCGCGCCGCGGAGGTGCGGCGGCTGCTCGAGCAGGTCCAGCTCGACCCGGCGCATGCCGCGTCGCGCCCGGCGAGCCTCTCCGGCGGCCAGCGCCAGCGGGTCTCGCTGGCGCGCGCGCTCGCCGTGCGGCCCGACCTGATCGTCGCCGACGAGCCGACGGCCGCGCTCGACGTGTCGGTCCAGGGGGCGGTCCTGAACCTGCTGCGCGACCTGCGCGAGCAGAGCGGGCTGTCGCTGCTCGTGATCTCGCACGACATGGCGATCGTCCGCTATGTCAGCGACCGCGTCGCCGTGATGCGCGGCGGGCGGATCGTGGAGGAGGGAGAGGCGGCTGCGCTGATGGCGTCGCCGCGCAACGACTACACGCGGCTGCTGCTCGATGCGGCCGCGGGTGGCTGATCGCTGTCTGGTCGAGAGGACCGGGAGGACGCATGATGAGGAAGAAGCGACTGATGTCCCTGCTCGCGGTCGGGGCGAGCGGCGTCGCGCTGGCCGCCTGCGGCGGCTCGAGCGACGAGGGCGGCTCGACCGGCGCCACGACCGGCGGCGACGGCGGCGAGCCGGCCGCCGCGGCGACCGCGATCGCGCTCGAGGGCACGCCGTCGGGCGACGCCGAGCTGACGATCGGGATGATCACGAGACCGGACTCGCTCGATCCGCACAAGACGCTGCTCGACGCCTCGCTGGCGGTGCTGAGCTACACCTACGACCACCTGCTCGCGCCCGGCCCCGGCGGCAGACTGGTCCCGGGCCTCGCCGAGAGCTGGGAGGAGACGCCGCGTCAGGCGACCTTCACGATCCGCGAGGGCGCGACCTGCTCCGACGGCAGCCCGGTGACCGCGAGCACCGTCAAGCGCAACCTCGACGACGTCAAGGACCCGAAGGTCGGCTCGGCGCTGCTCGGGCTCGGCGTGCCGACCGCCGACTACGCCGTCACCGCCGACGACAGAGCGCGGACGGTGACGATCAGGCTCGACGAGCCCAACGGCACGCTCGTCCCCTCGCTGCAGCTGGTCCCGATCATCTGCGGCAGAGGCCTGAGAGACCGCGCGATGCTCGAGACGCGCACGAGCGGCTCGGGCCCCTACGAGCTGACCGACACGGTGCCGGGCGAGCGCTACGTGCTGAGACGGCGCGACGACTACGCCTGGGGTCCGGAGGGCTCGCTGCCGACCGCCGAGCTGCCGAGAACGGTCACGATCAGAGTCGTCACCAACCCGACGACGATGGCCAACCTGCTGCTCGCCGGCGACCTCGACACGGCCGTCCTCGACGGCGCCGACGCCGAGCGCGTCAGCGACAGAGGCCTGGCGATGGCGGCGCTGCCGACCTCGGTGATCTTCTCGATCCCCAACCAGTCCTCCGACCGCCCGACCGGCGACCCCGCGGTGCGGCAGGCGCTGGCGCTTGCGCTGCCGCGCGAGCAGCTGGCGGAGGTCTACCTCGACGGCGTCGGGACGCTCGCCGACGGGATCACCACGCCCGACATCGCCTGCGTCGACGACGGCGTCGCCGCGGCGCTGCCCACGGGCGGCGCCGAGGAGGCCCAGCGGCTCCTCGACGAGGCCGGCTGGAGAGCGGGCTCCGACGGGATCCGCGTCAAGGACGGCAGACGGCTGTCGCTCAGAGCGCCGCAGCCGAACGACTTCGCCGGCTTCGACGCCGGCATGGAGCTGATCGTCGCGGCGCTGAAGGAGGTCGGCATCGAGGTCAGACCGCAGCCGATGGACTCCGGCGCGCTGGTCGCCGCGGCCTTCGGCGGCGACTGGGACCTGCTGCCCGGCTTCCAGATCGGCATGAACCTGCCGAGCCAGCTGGTGCCGTTCTTCAGCGGCCCCGCGCCCGACAGAGGCCAGAACTTCACCAACGGCGCCAACGCCGCCTTCGAGCAGGCCGCGAGAAGAGCGATAGCGCTGGCCGGCGAGGAGTCCTGCGCCACGTGGAGAGAGGCCGAGGAGGCGCTGCTGGCCGCGGGCGACATCGTGCCGGTCGTCGAGATGCCGACGCGCTACTTCGCCAACGACGGCGTCGGCTTCGAGCTGAGCTGGTGGGGCCCGATCCCGACCTCGCTGCAGGCGGCCGGATGAGCGACGGGCCGCGACGGCTGCGGGTGGCGGTCGGGGGGATCGTCCACGAGACGAACACGTTCATCCCCCGCCCGACGACGCTGGCGACCCTGAGAGCCGCCGACTGGCTCGCCGGCGAGCGGCTGGTCGCGGCCTACCGCGGGACGGGCACCGAGCTCGGCGGCATGCTGGCCGCCGCCGAGCGGCTCGGCCTGGAGGCGGTGCCGGCCGTCTACGTCGCGGCCGAGCCCGGCGGGCTCGTGAGCGCCGAGGCCTACGCCGCCGCGGCGGGCGCGCTGCTCGACGCGCTCGCCGCGGCCGGCCCGCTCGACGCCGTCTGCCTGGCGCTCCACGGCGCCGGGGTCGCCGACGGGGTCGACGACCTCGAGGGCGACCTGCTGGCGCGCGTGCGCGAGCAGGTCGGCCCGTCCGTGCCGGTGCTCGCGACGCTCGACCTGCACACCAACCTGACCGCCGCGATGGTCGCGCACGCGACCGCGCTCGTGCCCTGCCTCCGGTACCCGCACGTCGACTTCGAGGCATGCGGCGAGCGCGCGGTCGAGCTGGCGGCCGGCTGCGCGCGCGGCGAGCTGCGGCCGGTGACGGCTGCCCGCTCGGTCCCGCTGCTGACGCCGCCGACGGCGACCGACGGCGGCGTCGGCGCCGAGCTGCGTGCCGCCGCCGAGGCATGGCGGGAGCGCCCCGGCGTGCTCCACGCCGCCTACCTCCACGGCTTCCCGTTCACCGACGTGCCCGCGGTCGGCGCCGCCGCGCTGGTCGTCGCCGACGGCGACGCGGCGCTCGCCGAGCAGGGCGCCGACGCGCTCGCCGACGAGCTGTGGCGGCGGCGCGAGCGGCTGCCGGTCGAGCGGCCCGACGCGGCCGCGGCGGTGGCGGCGGCGCTGAGGGCGGTCGCGACCGGCGAGAACGGCAGACCGGTCGTGCTGGCGGAGGTCTCCGACAACCCCGGCGGCGGCGCGCCCGGCGACGGCACGCGCCTGCTGCGCGCGATGGTCGCGGCCGAGCTGCCCGACGCCTGCTTCGGCTTCCTCTGCGACGAGGCGGCCGCCGCCGCGGCCCACGCCGCCGGCGAGGGCGCCCGGATCGCGCTGCGGCTCGGCGGCGCCTCCGGCCCGGCGGCCGGCGAGCCGCTGGCCGTCGAGGCCGAGGTGGTGCGCCTGACCGACGGCCGCTTCCGTGCGCTGCACCCGATGGAGCGCGGCCGGCAGGTCGACCTCGGGCCGTCGGCGCTGCTGCGCATCGGCACCGTCGAGGTGATCGTCGCCAGCGGTCGCACCCAGACGCTCGACGAGGCGATCTTCGCGCTCCACGGCGTCGACGTCGCCAGACGGGCGGTGGTCGCGCTGAAGTCCTCGGCCCACTACCGCGCCTGGTTCGCGCCGCGCGCCAGCGCGGTGATCGAGGCCGACACCGGCGGGGCGACCTCGGCCGCGGTCGAGCGGCTCGGCCATCGCCGCCTGCGCCGGCCGGTGTGGCCGCTCGATCCCGACGCGCCGCCGACGCGCCCGCTCGCCTGAGCGGGCGCGCCCGGCGCGCCGGCGCCCCGGCGCGCCCGCTACCCGACGCGGCGCAGCGCGCGGCCGCCGAAGTGGACGTACTGCTCGCCGGCGATCCGCGGGAAGGTGACCGGGACCCAGCTGGTCCCCGCCTCGAGCACGTGCGGGGCGCGGCCGGCGTAGATCCCCCGCTCGGGCTCGAGCGGTCGCAGCTCGACCGCCGGCGGCAGCTCCTCCCCGAACAGCTCGCCGTGCTCCTCGGTCGGGACGATCGTCGCGTGCAGCGCGCCGTCGCCGGCGGCGACCTCGACCCGGTTGCCGATCGCCTCGTAGACGCCGGCGAGCGCCGGGTCGACCTCCCCGCCGGGGAGCGGCTCCGGGTCGGGCGGCAGCGTCAGGCCGCAGGTGCGGCCGAGCAGGTCGCGCGCGAGGTCGCGGAAGCAGTCGGTCGCGAGGCCGCCGTTGGTCAGCAGCGCGATCGCCGCCCCGCGCGCGGGGATCGCGTGCAGGAAGGCGAACTGGCCGATCGTGCCGCCGTCGTGGCCGAAGACGCGGCAGCCGTCCCATTCGCGCAGCATCCAGCCGAGGCCCCAGCCGGTCGCGCCGACGCCGGTCAGGCCGTCGAGGCTGGCCCGCTGCTCGCGCATCGCGCGCGCGCTCTCGGCGCTCAGCAGCTGCTCGCCGGCGGCGCTGCGGCCGTCGTGCAGGTGGAGCCGCCCGTGCTCCAGCAGCTCGGCCGCCGTCGCGCAGATCAGCCCGGACGGGCCGAGCCCGCGCGGCAGCACCCACGCCGGCGCCGGCTGCGGGTCCTCGCCGATGTGGCCGACGGCGGCGCGGTGGAGCAGCGCCTCCTCGGGCAGCGTGCAGGCGCGCTCGAGGCCCATCGGGTCGAGCAGCCGCTCGCGCAGCACCGCATCCCAGCTTCTGCCGCAGACCAGCTCGATCACGCGGCCGAGGATCACGAAGCCGGCGTTGGAGTAGGAGAAGCGCGAGTCGAACGGGACGTCCTGGCCGAGGTAGGCGTATGCCCGCACCGCCTGGGCAACGGCGTCGTCGCCGCGGCCGGTGTCGATGAAGGCGTCGCCGCCGATCCCGCTGGTGTGGGTCAGCAGGTGGGCGATCGTCGTCTGCGCGGTCGCGCGCGGGTCGCCGACGCGGAAGCCGGGGATCACGTCGGCGACGCGCGTGTCGAGGCTCAGCTCGCCGCGGTCGACGAGCTGCATCGCCAGCGTGGCGGTGAAGGTCTTCGAGATCGAGCCGATCTGGAAGAGCGAGTCGGGGGTCGCCTCGACGCCGGTGGCGCGGCTGAGCAGGCCCGCGGCGGCGACGTGGACCTCGCCGTCGACGAGCAGCGCGAGCGACGCGCCCGGCACGTCGTGGCGGTCGATCGCGGCGGCGAGCGTCGCGTCGAGTCCGAGCGACTGGCTGGAAGCGGTCATCGTTCGATCCTCTCGGAGATCGGCAGCGACAGCACCGAGCCGCCGGCGCCGCAGTGGATCGAGTTGCGCGCCGTGCGCGGGTCGTCCTGGTGGGCGATCGGGCCGAAGCGGTTGAGGTTGCGCGCGAACCAGGGGAAGTCCGACGAGGTGATCGTCAGGCGGATCCGATGGCCGGCCGCGAACGTGTGGTGGATCGGCGTCAGCTCGACGTCGTAGTCGACCGCCTCGCCGGGCGGGACGGGCTGCGGGCGCTCGAGCGATGCGCCGTGCGACGCCCGCAGGCACCCGCCGGCGACCCGCAGCGACCGTCCGTCGGGCGGGCAGTCGGTCAGCTTCACGTGCCAGTCGGTGTCGTCGCCGTCGGTCGTCGCGCGCAGCGCCAGCCGCGGCCACCCGTGGACGGTCAGCGGCCGCTCCAGCGGCGCCGAGGTGAAGCAGAGCACGTCGTCGCGCCCCTCGGTCGGCGCCATGTCGACCGGCGGCTCCCAGACGGCCGCGCCGAGGTCGAACGCGGTCGTCACCGGGTCGAGCGGGTCGTAGCGGTAGTCGCGCGCGGTCGCGGGGCCGGCGGCCGCGGCGTCGTCGGCGAGGCTCCCGTCGCCGCCGAGGAACAGCCGCCGCTCGGTCGTGGCGGCGCGCCAGGCGGCCGGGGCGGCCCAGCGATCGGCGCCGGCGTCGAAGAGGCGGACGCGCGGCTCGTCGTCGAGGCCGTTGCGCTCGCCGCGCAGGAAGCGGTCGAAGAAGCGCAGGTGGACGGCGTGCATGTCGACCGCGGCCTCGGCCGCGTAGCTGACCCCGCCGTACTCGGAGCCGGGCCAGCGGCACATCACGTGGCTCCAGGGGCCGACGAGCAGCCACTGGCGGTCGGCCGCGGGCGACTGGTCGACCATCTGCTCGTAGTGGTGGAAGGCGCCGAGCAGGTCCTCGTGGTCGTGCCAGCCGGTGACGTGCAGGACCGGCAGGTCGATCTGGTCGTAGCGCCCGTCCCACCGCAGCGCCTGCCAGTGGTCGTCGAGCGTGTCGTGCTCCATCAGGTCGTCCCACGTGCGGCCGGTCGGGTCGATCAGCCGCTTGATGTCGTCGACCGGGAGCGTGTTGACGAGCTGGTCGAGGTCGAGCGCGCCGAGGCCGAGCAGGCGCCGCCGGACGGCCGCGACCCAGTAGGCGAAGTAGAGCTGGAAGCAGCCGTTGGTCGCCGGGATCTCCTGCATCCAGCGGCCGGCCGGCGAGGTCGAGACGATCGCTCTCAGGTGCGGCGGCCGCTGCGATGCGGTCGCCCAGGTCGCCCAGCCGCCGTAGCTGAGCCCGCTGACGCCGACCGCGCCATCGCACCACGGCTGGTCGGCGACCCACTCGACGACGTCGTGGCCGTCGTGCGCGTCGTTGACGAAGGCGCGCCACTCGCCCTCCGACTTGCCGCGGCCGCGCACGTCGTAGACGACGGCGACGTAGCCGTTCTCCTGGTAGAGCTGGGCCTCGAGCGCGTTGAGGATCGGCGTGCTCTTGTCGTAGGGCGTCGCGAAGACGACGGCCGGCGCCGGCAGCTGGGCGGCGGCGGGCAGGTAGACGTCGGCGGCGAGCTCGACGCCGTCGCGGACCTGGATCCCGACCTCCAGCTGGATCGGGGCGGCGGGATCGGGCGGGGCGACCTCGGCGTCGAAGCGCGCCCGCAGCTCCTCCGTCGCGACCGGGAGCCCGAGCGGTGTTCTCGTTGACATGGACGCACGCTAGCCGGCGGTCGGCCGGCCGAGGTGGTGTCCGCGGCCAAACGACCGCGCGGCCGTTGTCGCCCCGGGCCAATGGCTCGCCGCGCGTCGTTCCCGCGATTCGGGCACCATCGGGGAGCACCGCCATGAAAGGGAACCGATGAGCCAGAGCAGTCCGTCCGCCGTCGCCAACATCGGGGTCGTCGGCCTCGCCGTGATGGGCTCGAACCTCGCCCGCAACCTCGCCAGCCGCGACGGCAACACGGTCGCGGTCTACAACCGCTCGCCGGGGCGGACGCGGGCGCTCGTCGCCGACCACCCGGAGGCCGGCTTCGTCGCGAGCGAGTCGATCGAGGCGTTCGCCGCGTCGCTGGCGAAGCCGCGGACGGCGATCGTGATGGTCCAGGCCGGCGCCGGCACCGACGCCGTGATCGCGCAGCTCGCCGACCTGTTCGAGGAGGGCGACATCGTCGTCGACGGCGGCAACGCGAACTTCCACGACACGATCCGCCGCGAGCGCGAGCTGCGCGAGCGGGGGCTGAACTTCGTCGGCGCCGGCATCTCCGGCGGCGAGGAGGGCGCGCTCAAGGGGCCGTCGATCATGCCCGGCGGCTCGGCCGAGGCGTACGCGACGCTCGGCCCGATCCTCGCCTCGATCGCGGCGGTCGCCGAGGGCGAGCCGTGCGTCACGCACGTCGGCACCGACGGCGCCGGCCACTTCGTGAAGATGATCCACAACGGCATCGAGTACGCCGACATGCAGCTGATCGCGGAGTCCTACGACCTGCTGTCGCGCGTCGCCGGCCACGACGTCGAGGCGATCGCCGACGTCTTCGCGGCGTGGAACGAGGGCGACCTCGAGTCGTACCTGATCGAGATCACCGCCGAGGTGCTGCGCCAGCGCGACGCGGCGACCGGCAGGCCGCTCGTCGACGTGATCGTCGACGAGGCCGGCTCGAAGGGGACCGGCGTCTGGACGGTCCAGAACGCGGTCGGCCTCGGCGTGCCGGTCGGCGGGATCGCCGAGGCGGTCTTCGCCCGCGCCGTCTCCAGCAAGCCCGAGCAGCGCGCCGCGGTGCAGGCGACGATCTCGCAGCGGCCGCAGCCGGCCGCGCCCGGCGACGGCTTCGAGGACGACGTGCGCGCCGCCCTCTACGCCTCGAAGGTGGTCGCCTACGCGCAGGGCTTCGACGCGATCGTCGCCGGCGCGCGGGAGTACGGCTGGGAGATCGACCTCGGCGCGATCGCGAAGATCTGGCGGGCCGGCTGCATCATCCGCGCGCGCTTCCTCAACCGCATCGCCGAGGCGTACGAGCGCAACCCGAGACTGGCGACGCTGCTGGAGGACCCGTACTTCGCCGCCGCCGTGCGCGACGGCGAGGCGGCATGGCGGCGGATCGTCGCGGTCGCGGCGCAGTCGGGCGTCCCGGCGCCCGGCTTCTCCTCGGCGCTCGCCTACTACGACTCGCTCGCCTCGCCGCGGCTCCCCGCCGCGCTCGTGCAGGCGCAGCGCGACTTCTTCGGCGCCCACACCTACCGGCGCGTCGACCGAGCCGGCACCTTCCACACGCTCTGGTCGGGCGACCGCTCCGAGGAGCGGGTCGCCGACTGAGCCGGCAGGCGGGGCGGCGCCGGCTGCGGCGCGCCTCGGCGGTCAGCCCGGGCAGCGGTCGATCCGCGCGAACGGCGGGTCGGTGTCGCGGGTGGGTCGGGCGTCGGCGTTCGGCGGGCAGACGAGCGGGCGGGCGCCGCCGGTGCGGCGGTCGTCGGCCCGTTCCGCGCCGCGGTCGGGCGCGCCGCCCGGCCCTGCGGCCGCGGCCCGCGCGGAGACCGCCGACAGCAGGTACGGGACCGGGTCGATCGGCGTGCCGAAGCGGCGCACCTCGAAGTGCAGGTGGGGGCCGGTCGAGCGGCCGGTCGAGCCGACCCAGCCGATCACCGTCCCGCCGGCGACCGGCTGACCGACCGAGACGGCGATCCGCGAGAGGTGGGCGTACCAGCTCTCGAAGCCGAGTCGGTGGCGGATCACGACGAGGTTGCCGTAGCCGCCGCTGTTCCAGCCGGCGTACCCGACCGTCCCGACGCCGCCGGCGCCGATCGGCGTGCCGAAGCCGACGGGCAGGTCGATCCCGGTGTGGCGCCGTCCGCCGACGAAGCCGAACCCGTCGCCGATCCCGCCCGGCACCGGCCGCAGGAAGCGGACCGGCCCGCTCGGCGCGCCGCTTGACGGCGTCGAGGCGGCGAGCCTGCGCGTCCGCAGCGCCGCCAGCGTCGCCTGCCCGGCGACGCCGTCGGTCGCGAGGCCCGCCGCGCGCTGGAAGCGCACGACCGCCGCAGACGTGTTGGGGCCGAAGCCGCCGTCGAAGCCGCCGGGCCCGTAGCCGCGGCTGTGGAGCAGGAACTGCAGCGCCGCGACGTCCCAGCCGCGGTGGCCGCTGCGCAGCGGGCGGCTCCCGAGCGACGGTCGGCCGCGGCGGCCGAGCGCCCGGCGCGTCCGCGGCCCGGCGATGCCGTCGGCGGCGAGGTGGTGGCGGGCCTGGAAGCGGCGCGTCGCGGCCTGCGTGCGCGGCCCGGTGATGCCGTCGACCGGACCGGGCGAGAGCCCGACCGCGCGCAGCGCGACCTGCAGCGCCGCGACCTGCGCGCTGGCCGCGCGGGCCGGCTGCGGCGCGGTCGCCGCGGCGGCGAGGATCCCCGTGAGGACCGACAGCGTGAGTGCTCGACGCGCACTCATCTGACGAGGATTGACCGCCCGCCCGGTGCCAGTAACGCGTGCACGGCGCCTTGCAGGGCGCGGCGCGCGGTTAGGCTCCCGGAGATGACCCCAGAGGAGCTGAAGGCGGCCTGCCTCGCGCTGCCCGGGAGCGTCGAGACCTTCCCGTTCGGGGAGGGCATCTCGGTCTTCAAGGTCGAGGGAAGGGTGTTCGCGCTCAGCAGACTGGGCGGCGAGCCGCTGCAGGTCAGCCTCAGATGCGAGCCCGAGCTGGCGGTGCAGCTGCGCGCCGCGCACGCGGCGATCGCCCCCGGCTGGCACCTCAACAAGCGCCACTGGAACACCGTCACGCTCGACGGCTCGCTGCCGGCCGAGATGGTCCGCGAGCTGATCGAGGACTCCTACGACCTCGTCGTCGAGAGACTGCCGCGAGCGAAGCGGATCGGGTTGAGATGGCGCGGCGGCTGACGCCTGCTCAGCTGCGGCGGTACCAGCGCTCCAGCCGGGCGGAGGTCCAGAACAGCACCGTCATCACCACGACGAAGACGACCAGCATGTTCAGCCACGTGTCGGCGAGCAGCGACGAGGCGAGCGCGACGAAGCCCGCGAGCGCCAGCTGCGACCCGCGCCGCTCCCACGCGTGGACGATCGCCGCGCGCGCGTCGCGGCTGACGCGGCCGCCGTCGCGTGGCGCAGGCGGTCCGTTCGCCCGGCGTTCGTCGGCTCGCGCCTGCGCCGCCGGCCACCACGCATCCTCCAGCTCCGCTCGCAACTCGTCGGCTCTCCAGGGGTCGAGCCAGACGCAGAGGTCGCTGCGGGCCGGACCGTAGCCTTCCTCGATCAGGAACAGACGGTCGTCGCTCACGACGACGAGGTCGCCGGACGGACGTCGCGCGAGCACCTCGATCACGTCGTCGGTGAGCGGTCCCGTGCAGTCGCCGGTCTCGTCCCAAGACACCTCCGGCAGCGTCCGCAGCGCGGAGCGGGTCGCTCCCGGCGCCCATCGCTCCGCCAGCTCGAAGCGGGCATCGTCTCCGTGCGCCGCACGTCGCAGCAGCGCGCGCGTCATGTCCTGCTCGCGCAGCCGCTGCTCCGCATCCGGGAGGCTGAGCCACCGGAGCCCGAAGTCGCGCAGCTCGTCGCCGGCTGGGGGTGACGCGTCCGCGCTCTCGGCGGCGACCAGCCCGATCGCCGGGTGGGCGCGGTGGAGGCGCCAGCTCGGCTGCTCGGCGGTGTGCGCGGCGAGCAGCTCGAACGGAGCGCGCCGCTCTTCCACCTGCCCCATCCGCGCAGCGTAACCCGCGCGCGCGGACCGCGGCGCGGTTCGCGCTGGACAGCTTCGGGTACGCATGAGTACCGTTGTGGTACGCATGCGTACCGGAGTCGAGCGAAAGGGTGGGACGATGGCGCGGGCGGTCACCGCGGGCGAGACGAGCCTTCCGCCGGGCCCTCGCCTGCCGAAGGCGGTCCAGGACGCCGCGGCGCTGGCGCGGCTGCAGCCGTTCCTGCGCCGCTGTCAGCGTCGCTACGGCGACCTCTTCACGCTGCGCCTGCACGGCTTCGGCGACGTCGTCGCCGTCGGCGAGCCGGCGCTCGTCAAGCGCACGTTCCTCGCCTCGCCGACGACGCTGCACTCGGGCGAGGGCAGCCCGCTCGGCCCGATCCTTGGTGCCAACTCGCTGCTGGTGATCGACCGCGACGTGCACATGCGCCAGCGCAAGCTGCTGCTGCCGCCGTTCCACGGCGAGCGGATGAGGGCGTACGAGCCGCTGATCGAGCGGATCACGCGCGAGGAGATCGCCCGCTGGCCGGAGGGCGACGCCTTCCCGGTCGCGCCGACGACGATGCGGATCACGCTGCGGGCGATCCTGCAGGCCGTCTTCGGCGCGCGCGGCGAAGTGCTGCGCGAGCTCGAGCGGCTGCTGCCGCGGTTCACGACGCTCGGCTCGGCGCTGACGCCGGTGCCGCAGCTTCACCGCGACCTCGGGCGCTGGAGCCCGTGGGGCCGCTTCAAGCGGATGCGCGCCGAGGTCGACGCGCTCTGCGACCGGCTGATCGACGAAGCGCGCCGCGACCCCGCGCTGGCCGAGCGGCCCGACGTGCTCGCGCTGCTGGCGCAGGCGACCGACGAGGACGGCGCGCCGATGACCAACGCCGAGATCCGCGACCAGCTGATGACGATGCTCGCCGCCGGCCACGAGACGACGGCCGCGCAGCTGGCATGGGCGGTCGAGCGGCTGCGACGCCAGCCGGAGGCGCTGACGCGGCTGGTCGCCGAGGTCGACGCGGGCGGCCGCGCCTGGCGCGACGCGACGATCCGCGAGGTCCAGCGGACGCGGCCCGTGATCATGTTCACGTCGCGGCTCGTCAAGGAGCCGTTCGAGCTCGGCGGGCATTTGCTGCCGCAGGGCACGCGGATCGTGCTGCCGGCGGCGCTGACCCACTACGACGCCCGCTTCTTCCCCGAGCCGGCGCGCTTCGACCCGCAGCGCTTCCTCGACCGCAAGCCCGACACGTACACGTGGATCCCGTTCGGCGGCGGCGTGCGGCGGTGCATCGGCGCGAGCTTCGCGCACATGGAGATGGACGTCGTGCTGCGGACGATCCTCCAGACGTGGGAGCTGCTGCCGGCGGGGCCGGGCGAGCCGCCCGAGCGGCTGCGCTTCCGCGGCGTCGCCTACGCGCCGTCACGCGGCGGCGAGGCGCGCGTGCGGCGGCGGCGGCGCGATCGCGCGGCGGACGGCGCGGCGCCGACAAAGCGCGCGGCGGCCGCGGTCGGCTGAGCTGCGCTCCGGCGGCACGCGCTCGCCGCGGTCGGCTGCGCGCGCGCCGGCCGTGGTCGGCTGACCGGCGGGCTCAGTGGCCCGCCGGCCGCACGTGCTCGGGCGCGAGCGCGCCCTTGATCACCTCGGCGGCGGCGACCCGCACCTCGTCGAGGCCCTCGCCCGACTCGACCGTGTGGGCAACCAGCTCGCGCATCCCGCCGACGAGCATCACCGCCTTCGCGCGCGAGACCGGCTCGATCCCCTCGCGCTGCATGCTCTCGGTCGCGACCAGCCGCATCAGCAGCTCGGCGAAGCTCTCGATCCCGGCCCGCTGCCGCGCCGCGCCGCGCTCGCCGAGCGCCGGCATCTCGCGGTGGAAGCTGACGGTCAGCTCCGGCTCGGCGGCGATCGCGTCGAGGTAGGCGCCGAGCGCCTGGTCGACCTGCGCCTCCCACGGCGCGGCCGGGTCGACCGCCTCCGCGACGGCCGCGGCGAGCACGTCGCCGAGCGTGTCGAACAGCGCGAGGAAGCAGTCGTCGCGATCCTCGAACTGCTCGTAGAAGGAGCGCCGCGAGGTGCGCGCGTGGGCGACGATGTCGGTGATCTTCGTCGCGCGGTAGCCGCGCTCGCGGATCGACTGCGCGAGGCCGGCGATCAACCGGTCGCGGTGGCTCGTCCCGAGCGGAAGCTGCGGCGAATCGACCATCAGGCCGCACGCTAGCAGCGCCGCCCGGGACGGGCGTCCGGCCTGCTACTTCATCGCCGCCTGGAGGTTCTCGTCGATCGCGGCGAGGAACTCCTGGGTGGTGAGGAACGGCTGGTCGTCGCCGACGAGCAGCGCGAGGTCCTTCGTCATCTTGCCGCTCTCGACCGTCTCGACGCAGACGCGCTCGAGCGTCTGGGCGAACTCGGTCACCTCGGGCGTGCCGTCCATGCGGCCGCGGGCGGCGAGGCCGCGCGTCCACGCGAAGATCGACGCGATCGGGTTGGTCGACGTCGGCTTGCCCTGCTGGTGCTGGCGGTAGTGGCGGGTGACGGTGCCGTGGGCGGCCTCGGCCTCGACGGTCTTGCCGTCCGGCGTCGTCAGCACGGAGGTCATCAGGCCCAGCGAGCCGAAGCCCTGCGCGACGGTGTCGGACTGGACGTCGCCGTCGTAGTTCTTGCAGGCCCAGACGTAGCCGCCCTCCCACTTCATCGCGGCGGCGACCATGTCGTCGATCAGGCGATGCTCGTAGGTGATTCCGGCCTTCTCGAAGTCGGCCTTGAACTCGTTGTCGAAGACCTCCTGGAAGAGGTCCTTGAAGCGCCCGTCGTACTTCTTCATGATCGTGTTCTTGGTCGACAGGTAGACCGGGAAGCCGCGATCGAGGCCGTAGCGCATCGAGGCGCGCGCGAAGTCGCGGATCGAGTCGTCGACGTTGTACATCGCCATCGCGATGCCGCTGCCTCTGAAGTCGTAGACGTTCAGCTCGACCGGGTCGCCGCCGTTCTTGGGCGTGTAGGTGAGGGTCAGCGTGCCCTCGCCCGGGATCAGCGTGTCGGTCGCGCGGTACTGGTCGCCGAAGGCGTGGCGGCCGATCACGATCGGCTTCGTCCAGCCGGGCACGAGCCGCGGGATGTTGGAGATGACGATCGGCTCGCGGAAGACGACGCCGCCAAGGATGTTGCGGATCGTGCCGTTCGGGGAGCGGTACATCTCCTTGAGGCCGAACTCCTCGACGCGCGCCTCGTCGGGTGTGATCGTCGCGCACTTGACGCCGACGCCGTACTGCTTGATCGCGTTCGCGGCGTCGACCGTGATCTGGTCGTTGGTCGCGTCGCGGCTCTCGATCCCGAGGTCGTAGTACTTCAGGTCGACGTCGAGGTAGGGGAGGATCAGCTGGTCCTTGATGAACTGCCAGATGATCCGGGTCATCTCATCGCCGTCGAGCTCGACGATGGGGTTCTGCACCTTGATCTTCGCCATGGAGATTCCTTGTTCGGGAACGGCGGAGGATATTGCCGTTCCCTCCCGTATGACGCCTCCCGCGCCGGCGTCCGCCGCCCGACCGCTCACGCCGCCGCAGGCAATGCGGCGGTCACGTCGGTGTGGCCGAAATCGTCGCCCTTCCAGAGCAGTGGCTCGCCGCGCGCCTTCGCGAGCGCGTACGCGAAGCAGTCGCCGAAGTTGAGCCCCGCCGGATGGCCCGAGCCCTTCCCGAAGTCGCGGTAGGCCTCGCGCGCGGTGCGCCCGTGCTCGGCGGTGACGGGGGCGACCTCGATGCCGGCGACGGCGAGCAGCTCGTCGAGCCGTCGGCTCGCGACCGGGTCGCCGGCGCGGTCGACGACGGCGCCGGCCTCGACGTAGCTCGCAGCCGAGATCGCTCGCTGCTGCGCCGCCTCGATCGCGTGTGCGTACCGGTCGGCGTCCTCTTCGGCGAACAGGATCGCGATGAGCGCCGACGTGTCGACGATCATCGCGGCAGGCCGTCGGCGTCGTAGAGCAGCGCGCCGTGATCGAGCGCGCGCACCTCTGCCGGCACGCGGCTGGCGACGTCGCGGCCGATCGCGAGCATCCGCTCCGCGGCTCCCTGCCCCGGCTGCGCGGCGAGCAGGCGGTCCCGTCGCTCGCGCAGGGCGGTGGTGACCGCGGCGGTCATGCTCTCGCCCGTCAGCGACGCGACCTCGCGCGCCAGTCGCTGCGTCTCGTCGTTCTTGATGTTCAACGCCACGACGACCAATTCTACCCTCGCTCTCCTCCTGTCCACCATCGCCCGGCCGATGGCCACCTAGAGCGTCGTCCGGCGGTGTGCAAGCGGTCCTAGATCCCTGTGGTGACGTGGAATGAACGTGTTGGATTCTTCGCGGTGGAGTGAGGTTTGACATGTTCGGCTATATAGATTAGCCTTTCAGCTATGAGTCTTAGCTACGTGAATGTGGACGCCGGTCGGATCGCGTACGAGGTGGCCGGCGAGGGGCCGCTGGTCGTCGGCGTGCACGGCATGGGCGACCTGCGCTCCGCATACCGCCACACCGTCCCGGCGCTCGTCGCCGCCGGCTTCCGCGTCGCGACCTTCGACCTGCGCGGCCACGGCGACAGCGACGCGACCTTCTCCGCCTACGACGACGAGGCCGCCGCCGGCGACCTGCTGGCGCTGATCGACCTGCTCGGCGGCGGCCCGGCGCTCGTGCTCGGCAACTCGATGGGCGCCGCCGCGGCCGTGATCGCCGCCGCGCGAGCGCCGGAGCGGATCTCCGGGCTGGCGCTGCTCGGCCCCTTCGTGCGCGACCCGGAGTCCGGGCGGTTGAAGGAGCTGGCGATGCGGGCGGCGCTGCTCGAGCCGTGGGGCCCGGCCGCGTGGAAGGCCTACTACGGCTCCTGCTTCCCCGGCCGCAAGCCGGCCGACTTCGACGCCCATTGGGCGGCGGTGCGCGCGAGCCTCTCCCGACCCGGCCGCTGGAGCGCCTTCCGGCGCACGACGCGCACCAGCCACGCGCCGGCCGAGGCGGCGCTCGGCGAGGTGCGCGCGCCGGCGCTCGTCGTGATGGGGACGGCCGACCCCGACTGGCCCGACGCGACCGCCGAGGCCCGCTGGGTCGCCGACGCCCTCTCCGCCGAGCTGCTGCTCGTCGATAGTGCCGGCCACTACCCGATGGCCGAGGAGCCCGAGCAGGTCAACCCGGCCCTCGTCGCCTTCGCGCGGAAGGCGTTCGCGGGCGCGGCCGGCGAGCACGGCAGCGCGAATGGCCCGGGCGGCGAGCGTGGCGGCGCGAATGGCGCCGCCGGCGAGCGTCGCGGCGGCGGCGCGGCGGGCGGACCGCGTGGCGCGGCGGGCGGCGGAGCGGCCGGCGGCGACACCCTCGCGGAGGCCGCCTGATGGCGCGGGCAGGGCTGACGCCGGAGCGGGTCGTCGCGCGCGGCGCGGAGCTGGCCGACGAGGTCGGGCTCGAGCGGCTGACGCTCGCGATGGTCGCGCAGGCGTTCGGCGTCGCGCAGCCAAGCCTCTACAAGCACGTGAGAGGGCTCGACGCGCTGCTGCAACAGATCTCCGCGCTGGCGACCGCCGAGCTGGCCGATGCGCTCGCCGACGCCGCCGCCGGCCGGGCCCGCGGCGACGCGCTCCGCGCGGCGGCGACCGCGTACCGCGCCTACGCGACCGCCCACCCCGGCCGCTACGCCGCGACCCAGCGCGTCCCCGACCCGGCCGACCCCGCGCACGTCGCCGCCGGCGAGCGGGCGGTCGGCGCGATCGCCGCCGTCCTGCGCGGCTGGGGCCTCGACGGCGATGACGCGATCGACGCCACCCGCGCCCTGCGCAGCGCCCTCCACGGCTTCGTCACGCTGGAGCGGGCCGGCGGCTTCGGCATGCCGCAGTCGGTCGACCGCTCCTTCGACCAGCTGGTCGCCGCGCTCGAGGTCGCCCTCGCCGCCTGGCCGGCGCCCGCCTGACGCGTCGTACTCCCGTCCCGGCGCGGCTCCGCGCGGCCAGGCCCGGCGCGGCCAGGCGCGGCTCCGCGCGGCGCCGGCGGTCAGACCGCCAGCTCGACCGGGCTGCCGATCGGCAGCCACTTCACGCGCGGGGCGAGCTGGGGCGCGTGGGCGAAGGCGGCCTCGGCCTCGGCCCGTCCCTCGCGGAAGTGCTTCCAACCCTCGTAGTGGATCGGGACGATCGTGCGCGGGTCGGCGAGCTGGCACAGCTCGACCGCCTCCTCCGCCGACAGCGTGTAGCGCAGCGGTCCGCTGATCGGGAAGCGGACGCCGCCGAGGTGGACGAGCGCGGTGCCGACGTCGATCCGTCTCGGCACTTCGAGCACGCCGTCGCAGAGGACGGTGTCGCCGGTGATCCAGAGCGCGCCGTCGCGCTGGCCGGCCCATCTGAGCGCGAAGCCGACGACGTCCCCGACGATCGGCCGCGACAGCGGCGGACCGTGGCGGCAGGGCGTGGCCGTGATCTCGATCGGCAGGCGCCCGTCGCCCTCCAGCCGCGTCGTCGCCCACGGCTCCAGCCCGCGCGTCGCGCCGACCTGCCCGTCGAGCCGCCGCGCCCCCGCCGCCGTCGTGACCACCGTCCCGGCCGACGGCAGCAGCGCCCGGCCGGCGGCGTCGAGGTTGTCGTCATGGTGGTCGTGGCTGAGCAGCACCGCGTCGATCTGCCCGAGCTCGCCGGGCGCGATCGCCGGGCCGGTCAGCTTCCGCGACGACGTGCCCCATCCGAAGAAGTACCGTCTGCCGGCGGGGTCGAACGTCGGATCGGTCAGCAGCCGCCATCCGCCGACCTCGATCAGGGCGGTCGGGCCGCCGACGTGCGTGATGCGGACCGTCTCTCCGCTGTCCATGGCGCGGACGCTATGTCGCCGCGGCACGAGCGGTCAACAGGGAACGAACGCGCCAGCTTTCTCAGCCGGCCACGGCCGACGGTCCGGCGGCCGGGACGGCCGGCGTCGGCGGCTGCGACGGCGGCTCCTCGACGACCGCCCGGTCGCGTCGCGCCAACGCCTTCTGGACCGCCAGGTTGAGCCCCATCAGCAGCAGCACGCCGACGAGCAGCATCGTGCCGAGCACGTTCACCTCCGGCGGGACGCCCTGGCGGGTGGCGCCGAAGATGTAGAGCGGGAAGGTCTGCGTCTGGCCGGCGTTGAAGCTGGTCACGACGTAGTCGTCGATCGAGATCGCCGCCGCCAGCACCGCCGCCGCGACGACGCCCGGCGCGATCATCGGCAGCGTCACCTTGAAGAAGGTCGTCCAGACGCCGGCGCCGAGGTCCTGCGCCGCCTCCTCTATGTAGGGGTCCATCCCCTCCAGGCGCGCCCGCACCGTCACGACGACGTAGGAGACGGTGAACATCACGTGGGCGATCACGATTGTCCAGAAGCCAGTGTCGATGCCGGCGACGAGGAACATCGCCAGCAGCGAGGCGCCGAGCACGACCTCGGGCGTCGCCATCGGCAGGAAGACGAAGAAGCCGGCCGCGCCCTGGCCGCGGAAGCGGTAGCGCGTCAGCGCGACCGCCAGCAGCGTCCCGAGCAGGACCGCCGCGACCGTCGTGACCGCCGCGATCAGCAGCGAGTTCTCCATTGCCTTGGCGAGGTCGGGATCTCTGAACGGCTCCTTCCAGTGGTCGAGCGTGAAGCCCTGCCAGGTGAAGTTGAAGCGGCCCTTGTTGTCGTTGAACGAGAACAGGACGATCAGGAAGACGGGGATGAAGAGGAACAGCAGCGCCGCCGCCGACCAGATCCCCAGCGCCCAGTTGCGGGCGCGATCGCTCGCGCGCATCAGGTCGCCGCCTCCGTCAGGTTTCTCGTCCCCAGCAGGCGCGAGTAGAGCACGATGCCGACGAGGATGATCGTCATGAGGATGAACGACAGCGCGGCCGCCGTGGGGTAGTCGAGCACGTTGAGGAACTTCGACTGCACGACGTTGCCGATCATGTACTGGCGCGGCGTGCCGAGCAGCGCCGCGTTGACGAAGTCGCCGCAGGCCGGGATGAAGACCAGCAGCGAGCCGGCGAAGATGCCCGGGATCGCCAGCGGCAGCGTCACCTTGCGGAAGGCGGTCAGCCGGCTGGCGTAGAGGTCGGTCGCCGCCTCGACGAAGCGGCGGTCGATCCGCTCCAGCGCCACGTACAGCGGCAGCACCATGAACGGCAGGAAGTTGTAGGCGATGCCGGCGATCACGGCCGTCCCGGTCGCCAGCACCCGCCCGTCGTCGGCGACCAAGCCGACGTCGCGCAGCCGCTCGACGACCCAGCCGTTGTCGGCGAGGATCAGCTGCCAGGAGACCGTCCGCAGCACGTAGCTCATGAAGAACGGCAGCACGACCAGCAGCAGCATCAGGTTGCGCCACCGGCCCGCCTTGTACGCCATGAAGTAGGCGAGCGGGAAGGCGATGACCAGGTCGATCACCGTCGCCGCGCCGGCGTACAGGAAGGAGCGCAGGAACTGCTCCTTGTAGTCGCTGATCGCGCTGGTGTACGTGTCGAAGGCCCAGGTGAGCGAGTAGCCGGCCTCGGGGTCGCCGGTCATCAGCGACACCGACGCCTGGTTGGCGAGCGGGATCGCGAAGAAGACGATCAGCCACAGCAGCCCCGGGATCGCGAACATCCACGGGATCAGCCTGCGGCGCTGCGACAGCGACAGCCCCATCTCCCTACGCTCCCGTGACCTTGGCCATCGCCTCGTACATCTCCTGCTCCTGACGGGTCGAGAACGACGGGTAGGAGTGGAGCCGCTCGCGCACGTCGTCGGGCGGGAAGATCAGCTCGTTGGAGGCGATGTCGGGATCGCTTCTCTCGAGGATCGGCTTGATCCCCTCGACCGGCGAGATGTAGTTGACCCACGCGCAGACGACCGCCGCGACCTCCGGCTCGTAGAGGTAGTTCATCATCGTCTCGGCCGCGTAGGCGTGCTCGACGTGCGCGGGCATCATCATGTTGTCGGTGAACAGCATCGCCCCCTCCTCCGGGTAGGAGAAGCGGAGGTTCGGGTTGTCGCTGCGCAGCTGGACGAGGTCGCCCGAGTAGGCCATCGCGAGCGCGACGTTGCCCTTCGTCAGGTCGGTCGTGTAGTCGTTGCCGGTGAAGCGGCGGAACTGGCCCTGGTCGTTGGCCGCGCCGATTCTGTCGATCGCCCCGAGCACCTGGTCGAGCGTCGCTCTGGAGGCGTCGATCCCCTCGCCGAGCAGCACCGTCGTGGCGCAGTCGTAGGGGTCGGCGAGCATCGTCACGCGGCCCTTCCATCTGGGGTCGAAGAAGTCTCTGATCGACGTGAGCTCGCCGCCGGTCTGCTCGATGTCGTAGCCGAGGCCGATCGCGCCCGACTGGTACGGCAGCGTGAACTGCCGTCTCGGGTCGTAATTGATCGAGCGCAGGTTCGGCACGAGGTTGCCGAAGTTCGGCACGTTGCCCTTGTCGATCGGCGTGACGTAGCCGAAGCGGACCCAGCGCGCGGCCATGTAGTCGGTCAGCACGACGATGTCGCGGCCGATCGGGACGCCGGCCGCGAGCTGCTGGCGGACCTTGCCGTAGAAGTCGTTGTTGTCGTTGATCTCCTCGACGTACTTGCAGTGGCCGCCGTATCTGGCGTCGAACTCCTTGACGACGGCCTTGTCGATGTAGAGCGGCCAGTTGGAGAAGGTCCAGTCGCCCAGCTCGACTCTCGCGTGGTTGACCGACGCGGCCTCTCTCTGCAGCGAGGCGAGGTTTCTCGCGGCCGTGCCGTCGATGCCGCAGGCGCTCAGCACGGCGCCGAGCCCGCCGGCCATCAGCGCCGCGGAGGCGCTGCGGCCGAGGAAGCGGCGGCGCGTCAGGCGCTGCTCCGCGAAGAAGCGGTCGAGCTCGCGCTCGGCCCGCTCGGGATCGAGGTCAGGCACGGGCGCCGTCCTCGGCGGCGACGACGAACGTGTGGCGCGGGTCCCAGGTCAGCTGCACCTCCCGACCTGCGCCGAGCGACTCCGGCAGCGAGCCGTCCGCGTTCTGGGCGAGCACGATCAGCTCCTCGCCGCCCGCGGTCCGCACGACGTACTGCAGCGACACGCCGAGGAACGAGCTGAGCACGACCTGGCCGCGCAGCACGTTCGCGCCGTCGGGCGTCGGTTGCTCGGCCGGCGTCAGCTTCACCTTCTCGGGCCGCACGCCGACGCTGACCGCGCCGCCCGCGTGCTCGGCGCAGCGGTTGGTCGGCGCGTGCAGCGTGGCGCCGTCGTGGGTCGTGACGGCGGACAGCTCGCCGTTCGCCTGGCCGACCGTGCCGCGCACGAGGTTGGAGACGCCGAGGAACTTCGCCACGAACTCCGTCCGCGGGCGCTCGTAGAGGTCGGTGGCGGTGCCGGCCTGCTCGATCCGCCCTCGGTTCATGACGGCGATCGTGTCGGCCATCGACATCGCCTCCTCCTGGTCGTGCGTCACGTGGATGAACGTGATGCCGACCTCCTGCTGGATCCGCTTCAGCTCGAGCTGGAGCTGGCGGCGCAGGCGCAGGTCCAGCGCGCCGAGCGGCTCGTCGAGCAGCAGCGCCCGCGGCCGGTTGACGAGCGCCCGCGCCAGCGCGACGCGCTGCTGCTGGCCGCCCGACAGCTGCGCCGGCTTGCGCTTGGCGAGGTGGGGCAGCTGGACCGTCTCCAGCGCCTCGGCGACCCGTCTGCGCGTCTCGGCCTTGCCGACGCCCTTGCGCTCGAGCCCGAAGGCGACGTTCTTCTCGATCGTCAGGTGGGGGAAGAGCGCGTACGACTGGAAGACCGTGTTGACGTCGCGCTTGTGGGGCGGCGCGTTCGTGACCTCGGTCCCGCCGAGCAGGACGCGGCCGGCGGTCGGCAGCTCGAAGCCGCCGATCATCCGCAGGGTCGTCGTCTTGCCGCAACCCGACGGCCCGAGCAGGGCGTAGAACGCACCGCGCTCGATCTCGAGGTCGAGGTCGTCGATCACGAGGACGTCGCCGAACCGCTTCGTGACGCGCTCGAGCCGGATGTCCGGCTCGCCTCCGACACCGCTCTCTCTCACCGCATCGGCGGTGAGGCTCTGGTTCGCAACCAAATCAGCACCTCCGCGTGCATGTGCGACAGTAGCGCGCGAACTTGCTCCTGTGTGGCGATTCTTACAAAGCCGGTTCTGCCGATTTGTAGTTGATCTCGTGACCGCTGCTCAGCCGGTCGGCCCGTAGCGCTCGGTGCGGATCCGCTCGGCCGGGAAGCCGGCGTCGAGCGCCAGCCGGGAGGCGCTCTCGACGAAGCCGTTGGAGCCGCAGACGAAGACAGACCCGATCGCCGGGTCGACGCCGGCCGCCGCGATCAGCGCGGCGTCGACGCGCCCGGCGTGGCCGCCCCAGCCGGGCGGCGCGATCCGCGTGTAGGTCACCAGCGTCTCGTCGCCGAGCTCGTCGCGGTAGATCAGCTCGTCGGGTCGGCGGACCGAGTAGACGAGCCGCAGGTCGGCCTGCGGCATCGCACGGCGCTTGTGGCGCAGCATGCACATCAGCGGCACGACGCCCGAGCCGCCGCCGAGCAGCAGCGCCGGCGACTCGCCGCGCCAGACGAAGTAGGCGGCGAACGGCCCCCGCACCTCGATCCGGTCGCCGACGACGAGCACGTCGTGCATGTAGCCGGAGACCTCGCCGTCCTCGAGCCGGTCGACGGTCAGCTCGATCGCGCCCTCGTCCAGCGGCGAGGAGGCGACCGAGTAGGAGCGCTGCGCCTGGTATCCGTCGGGCGCGGTCAGGCGGACGTCGTAGTGCTGGCCGGGCAGGTGCGGGACCCAGATCGGCAGCTCGATCCGGAACGACTTCACGCGCGGGGTCTCCTGCACGATCCGCGTGATCGTGCCGACCTGCCAGCGGCCGGGCGCGGCGGGGGCGACGGGCGGCAGCCCGTCGCGGTCGTGCGGGACGGTCGTCTCGGCCGGCGTCAGTCGTTCCAATACCGCTCCTCGCGCCACGGGTCGCCGTGCATGTGGTAGCCGTTGGACTCCCAGAACCCGGGCTCGTCGCTGTCGAGCACGCGCAGGCCGGCGACCCACTTCGCGCTCTTCCAGAAGTACAGGTGCGGGACCAGCAGGCGCGCCGGACCGCCGTGCTCGGTCGGCAGCGGCTCGCCCTCGTGCTCGGTCACGACCCACGCTCTGCCGCCGGTCAGTTCCTCCAACGCCACGTTGGTCGTGTAGCCGCCGTAGCAGTGGGCCATCGTGTAACCGCCGAGCGGCTCGACCTCGGCCAGCAGCGTGTCGAGCGAGACGCCGCGGAAGGTCGTGTCGAGCTTCGACCACTTCGTGACGCAGTGGATGTCGCAGGGCACGTCCTCGAACGGCAGCGCGTTGAACTGCTCCCACGTCCAGCTTCTCGGCGCGCCGACGACGCCGTCGATGCTGAAGCGCCACTCGGCGGTGTCGACGTGCGGCGTCGGACCGGCGGTGAGGACCGGGAAGCCCGGCTCGTAGTACTGCCCCGGAGGAATCCGCCCCTCCATGCCCTTGGGCTGCCGGCGGCGGCCGCCGAAGCCGCGCGAGATGAAGTCGCTCATCCACCCATCGTAGGTCGCGCCCGCAACCCGGACCGCTCCGACGCGCCCGCTTCCGGGTTCAGGGGCAGGGACCGCAATCGACCCGGAAGCGGAGGACTCGACATGAAGAAGGCAGCGATCGCGGCGGCGCTGACCGGCATCGCCGTCCTGCTCGTGACGGGGCTGCCGGCGCAGGCGGCCCGGCTGATCACCGGCGCCGACATCAAGGACGGGAGCATCACGAGCGCCGACATCAAGAACGGGACGATCACGCGCGCCGACGTGCGGAAGGGCTCGCTGACGCTCGACCGGCTGTCGCGCCCGACGCAGCGGCTGATCCGCGAGCGCGGCCCGGCGGGGCCGCGCGGCATGAAGGGCGACCGCGGCCAGCGCGGCCTCACCGGCCCGCGAGGCGCGACCGGCCCGCGCGGCGCGACCGGTCCGCAGGGACCCAGAGGGGCGCCCGGCGGGCTCGCCGGCTACCAGGTGGTGCAGGCCCAGACGGCCGCAGCCGCCGACCTCACCCAGACGCTGCAGGTCAGCTGCCCGGCCGGCAAGGTCGTGCTCGGCGGCGGCGGGAACCCGGCCGGCCGCGACGACGCCGCCGTGACGGCGAGCCATCCGATCGGCAACGGCACGTGGGCGGTCATCGCGCGGGCGCCGGCGCCGGCCGGCGCGGCGTGGAGCGTCACCGGCTACGCGATCTGCGCGAACGTGGCGTCGTAGACGGCGCCGGATGCGAGCGCGGCGCCTTGGAACGCGCCGCCGGCTGCGGCGGACCGGCCGCGACCGGCCGCGACCGGCCGCGACCGGTCTTGACCGGCCGTGACTGGCGGCGGTCCGGCGCGCCTCCCGTGCGCGCCGACCTCGCCGACGGTGTCATGACATGACAGCGGTCGTCGTGTCATGTCATGACAGCCGGCGGCACGTGGCGTCATGACATGACATCGGTCGTCGTGTCATGTCATGACAGCCGGCGTCGCGTGACGTCATGACATGACATCGGTCGTCGTGTCATGTCATGACAGCCGCGGAAGCGTGTCGGTCGGCTTCGGCGGGCGTCACGTGATGACGTGACGCCCGCGGAAGCGTGCCGGCTCAGGCCGGCTCGGCAGCGACGGCCGACTCGCCGGCCGGCACCTTGATCTCGTCGGCGAACAGGACCTTGTGGAGCCCAGCCGCGAGCAGCGCGCCGGCCAACGGCGCGACGATGAACAGCCACAGCTGCTCCAGCGCCCAGCCGCCGACGAACAGCGCCGGCCCGATCGAGCGCGCCGGGTTGACCGAGGTGTTGTCGACCGGGATGCCGACGAGGTGGATCAGCACCAGGACGAGTCCGATCGGGATGCCCGCGAAGGCGACGCTGGCGATCTTGTCGGTCGCCGCGAGCACCGTGAAGACGAGGAAGGCCGTCAGCACGACCTCGACCGCGAAGGCGGCCCCCCACGAGTAGCCGCCCGGCGAGTGGTCGCCGTAGCCGTTGGCGCCGAAGCCCTCGGCGCCGGCGTCGTAGCCGCCCGCTCTGCCCTTCACGATCAGCAGCAGGACGAGCGCGGCGAGGATGGCGCCGGCGATCTGCGCCGCCCAGTAGCGGACCGCCTCGCTGCTGCCGATCTTCCCGCGCGCGAGCAGGCCGAGCGTGACCGCTGGATTGATGTGACAGCCCGAGATCGGGCCGATCGCGTAGGCCATCGCCAGCAGCGACAGGCCGAACGCGAACGCGACGCCGAGAAAGCCGATTCTGTCACCGGCGATGACAGCGGCGCCGACGCCGCCGAAGACGAGCACGAAGGTGCCGACCACCTCTGCGATCGCACGCTTGAGAGCCACGGATCCGTCCCTTCCATTCGGTGTGTGTTCACCGGTCCCGTCGCGCGATTCGACGCGGTTCCCCCGTCTCCTCTGCTTCCGGCCGCCGAGGCGACCCCCGCTGGACGCTTGTTCGGGCGCCGCCGCGGACGCCGGCGGGCGTAGTTCTCCGCACCGGCGCTGTGGCGCGCCGCCGATGTCCGCCGCGGCATGGGCACGTAGGCTGTGACGAGGCCCCGAGCAGCCACCACGACCACGGAAGGACTTCCATGCGGCGCATCCTGATCGGCTTCGACGGCTCCTCGCACGGCGACGACGCGCTCGCGTTGGGGCGCGTCCTGGCGGAGGCGGCCGGCGCCGACGCCGAGGCGGTCGTCGCGATCGCCTACAAGCCCGTGATCCCGAAGGACTCCAGCGGCACGGAGAGCGACTACCAGGCGCGGCTCCGCCACGAGGCCGAGCAGGAGCTCGAGCGCGCGAAGCAGCTGGCGCCGGAGCTGCCGGCCGAGGCCTTCCGCACCGTCCGCGGCTCGGCCGCCGGCGGGCTCCACCGCGTCGCCGAGGAGATCGGCGCCGACGCGATCGTCGTCGGCACGAGCCATCGCGGCCCGCTCGGCCGCGTGTGGGCCGGCAGCGCGACCGAGCAGATCCTCCACGGCGCGCCGTGCGCGGTCGCCGTCGCGCCGATCGACTACGCGCAGCTGCCGGAGGAGCGGCGCCGGCTGAACCGGATCGGCGTCGCCTACGACGGCTCGCCGGAGTCGAAGAACGCGCTGCGCGCGGGCGTCGAGCTGGCGCAGGCGACCGGCGCGCGGGTCGCGCCGATCTCGGTCGTCGACCTGCGCACGCCGACGACGGTCGCCTACGGCTATGAGAAGTACGTCGAGGCGGTCAGGGAGCTGGTCGCCGTCGAGCTGCGCGAGGCCGGTGACGAGGTGGCCGGCGCAGCCGACGTCGACCTCGTCGAGCGCGAAGGCGACCCGGCGCGCGAGCTCGCCGCCGCGAGCGCCGACGTCGACCTGCTGGTCGCCGGCTCGCGCGGCTACGGGCCGCTCAAGCGGGTCCTGCTCGGCAGCGTCAGCGCCCGCCTGGTGCGCGAGGCGGAGTCGCCGCTGCTGCTGCTCCCGCGCTCGGCGATCGAGGCCGGCGAAGCGGCCTGAGCGGCGCTGCCGCCGCTCTGAGCGCCCCCGCCGACGCCCAGAGCGGCGCGCGCCTCACAGCAGCGGGCGGCCCTGAAGCTCTTTCAACCGCTGCTCGACGCGCGTCAGCTCGCGGCCGAAGTCGGTGATCCCGAGCCGCAGGGGGATCGGGACCTCGTCGCGACGGTTGTCGGCGAGACGCCGCATCGCCGACAGCGCGCGGCGGATGCGCGCCGCACGATGGGCGAGGCGCTGCTGCTCCAGCTCGTCTCCGAGGGAGTGCACCGCCCCGCTCAGCGGTTGAGTGAGTCGTGCCATGGCGGCGATCTTGCCGTCGTCATGGCGCGGGCGTAAAGGGTGGCGTCACCATTCCTACGCATTTGTAACCGTGATCCGGTGGATAGAAGTTCCGCCGCGCCTTGAAAACCGTTTTCGCGGTCAGAACGGCGTTCTCGGAACGTCGGCGTTCAGTTCGGGGCGGCTCGCCGCGCCGCCCCGAAACGGTCGCTCAGTCGCCGACGACGGCCTCGTCGATCGAGCCGACGTAGACGACGAAGCCCCTCGTGTAGCCGCGCCGCTCGTACAGGCGCTGGGCATCGACGTTGGTCGTCGCGGTGGTGATCTCGAGGTCGCCGACGCCGCGCCGGCGCAGCTCGGCCTCGACCGCGTCGAGCAGCTCGGAGCCGATCCCGCTGCCGCGCAGCTCCGGCAGCACCGACAGCGACTGCAGCGTCGCCATCTTGTCGCCGGTGCACCACGACGCGTAGCCGGGGCCGATCGTGACGAAGGCGTAGCCGATCGGGCCACCCGCGTCCTCGGCGATCAGCACGAAGGCGTTGGGGTCGGTCAGCCAGCGCTCGTAGTTGCCGCGGCGGTTGCGCCACGACGCCTCGGGGTCGCGCGCGAGCGCGTTGCCGAGCAGCGGCGTGATCGTCGCGTAGTGGTCTTGGAGCGCGCGCCACAGCGGCTCCAGCTCGTTCAGCTCCGCGATCGGCAGCGTGCGAATCGTGTGCTGGCTGTCTCGTATGCTCATTTCTGCACCACCGTTGGGTCTTCGCCCGGTCGGGTCGACGATCTCGTCGTACCCGCGCGGACCTGAGAGAACCCAGGCTACTGCGCCAGGTCGTCGAAGGCGAGCCTTCCGAACTTGCCGCGGTAGTACGCGAGCGGGTGGCCGGGACGGGCCGTCGCCTCGTGCACCTCGGCGAAGAAGACGACGTGCGTGGCGGCCTCGACCGTCTGCGTGACTCTGCAGACGAGCTGCGCCAGCGCGTCGACCAGCAGCGGCTGGCCGTGGTCGCCGAGGCTGACGTCGACGCCGGCGAACTTGTCGCCGCCTCTGGCGGCGAAGCGGCGCGCCAGCTCGTCGTCGCCCTCGCCAAGGATGTTGACCGCGAACGCGCCCGAGGCGGCGACCGCCTGGCCGGTCGCCGACGATCTGTTCATGCAGATCAGCAGCATCGGCGGCTCCAGCGACAGCGAGGCGACCGCGCTGGCGGTCGTGCCGTGGAGCGTCTCGCCGACGCTCGTGGTGATGACCGTCACGCCGCTCGCGAAGTGGCCGATCACGTCGCGGAACGCCTGCGGCGTCAGCGGTTGGAGGCGGTCGTCGTGCTGGTCTTCGGTGGTCATCGTCGGGCTCCGTCTGGGGGCTGGGCCGGACCGGGTCCGCGCATTCTGCCGCGCCACCGTCAGCTTTGGTCGTATGACGGTCATCCGATACCCTGGCGGGGATGGCCAGACTCGCCGATCTCTCGCCCCCTGGAGGGGAAACGCTGCGGATCGGCCGCGTTGCCGCACCGCTTCGCGAGCAGGTCGTCGACGTCCTGCGGGAGGCGATCCTCGACTTCCGCCTGAAGCCCGGCCAGCGCCTGATCGAGCGCGAGCTGATCGAGCAGATCGGCGTCTCGCGCACGACGATCCGGGAGGTGCTGCGGCAGCTCGCCGCCGAGGGCCTCGTGACGACGATCCCGCAGAAGGGCGCGGTCGTCGTCGTCCCCTCGCCCGAGGAGGCCGCCGAGCTGTACGACGTGCGGCTCGTGCTCGAGGCCGCAGCGGTCGTGCGCTTCGCTAGAAACGCGACCAGAGCCCAGGTGCGGGCGCTGCGGTCCGCCGTCGAGGAGATGGAGCGCGTCGCGGCCGCCGGCGAGGAGGACGTGCGCGCCGTGCTGCGCGCCAACGACGAGTTCTACGACGTCCTGCTCAGAGGCGCCGGCAACAGAACCTTCGCCGCGCTGCTGGGCGGCGTCCAGGCGCGCGTGCGCGTGCTGCGCGCCAGCTCGCTGTCGCAGCCCGGCCGCCCGGCCGCCGCCGCGGAGGAGCTGCGCGGGATCGTCGAGGCGATCGAGTCCGGCGACGCCGAGCTGGCCGCGCAGCGGACGACCGAGCATCTCGAGCTGGCCGAGACCGAGGGGCTGCGGGCGATCACCGCAGCCGGTCGCGTCGGCGCATAGGCAGCCTGCGGCGATGAACGCCACCAGACGCCTGATCGTCGTCATCGGCGTGGTCGTCGTCGCCGCCGTCGGCTTCGTGATCGCGAAGGCGACCGAGGACTCCTCCCGGCCGACGGTCGCCGAGTCGCTCTCCGCGCCGGCTCCCGCCCCGGCCGGCGGCGCGACGGGCGCGCGAGGAACCGGCACCGTCCCGGCGCGCAGAGCGGCGCCTGCGATCCCGCGGATCGTCGTCCGCGGGCTCGAGCCGGTCGGGGGCGTCAAGCAGCTGGTCTTCCGCAAGGGCGACACGATCCGCTTCGCCGTCGTCTCCGACCAGCCGGAGGAGATCCACCTCCACGGCTACGACGTCGCCGAGGACGTCGCGCCCGGCAGAGAGGTCACCTTCGCCGTGCCGGCCGAGATCGAGGGGATCTTCGAGGTCGAGCTGGAGCACGCCGGCGTCCAGATCGCCTCGGTCGCCGTCGAGCCGTAGCGGGCGGCCGCCGCCGTCAGCCGGCCGCCCGCGACGGCTGCCGCGCCGCGCGCATCCACGGCTGGGTCGTGAAGCGGCCGTCGGCGAACGGCGCCGGCGCGAGCGTGCGGTGCCCGCCGCCGACGACCTGCAGCACCCGGTGGGGGTGCGCGATCGAGGGGTCGGGCGTCATGTCGGGATAGCCGAGCCCGCTCTGGCCCGGCTCCTCCAGCCAGTAGGAGCCGCTGACGCCGCGGTGGACCCGGCGGCGCAGCTCGGCCGCGACCGCGGCGAAGCGGCGCGGCGAGTCGACCGCGCGCCAGGCGCCGGCGAGCAGCTGGACCGAGTCGTACTGCAGGCCGGCCTGCGACATTCCCGGCGGGCGCCCGAAGGCGGCCGCGAACTCGGCGCCGAAGCGGGTCGAGAGGCGGTCGCCGCCGCGGCCGATCACCGTCGACCAGACGAGCCCCTCGGCGCGCTCGCCCGCACGTCTCAGGAAGCCCGGGATCGACGGCGTGTAGACGGCGTAGAGCAGGCAGTCGAACGGGTCGACGTGCAGCGCGTCGAGCAGCGCCAGCAGCAGCGGCCCGTCGTCGACCAGCGACGGCACGAGCGCCGCCGCCGGCTCCAGCGCGCGGAGCCGGCGCACGACCGCCTCCGGGTCGTCCGCATGCGCGATCGGCTCGACCTGCCAGCCGGCGCGCTCGGCGCGCTCGAGCGTGTCGGCGCGCACGAGCGGCATCCGCAGGGAGGGCTCGAGCAGCGCCAGCCGCCGGTTGGGCGGCCGCCACGCCCCGGCGGCGCGCAGCTGCTCGACGAACCGCAGGAAGCCGTCGGTGTAGAGCGTCTCCGGCGGGCCGACCTGGAAGACCGAGCCGAGCCGCTCCGGCTCCTCGCGCACCGCGTCGGCGGCCGCCTGCGCGGTGCACGAGTGGAGGACGGGGCAGCCGGCGGACGCCGCCCGCTCGATCACCGGCAGGAGACCGTCGCGATCGGTCACGTAGCCGAGCGTGATCGCATCGACCTGCAGCGCGACCAGCTCGTCGAGGCCGCGCTTCGCCTCGCTCGCGGAGGCGTCGGCCAGCTCGATCACGACGTGCTCGAGCGGGCGGCCGCCGATCCCGCCGCGGCGGTTGACCTCGGCGACGGCGAGCGCCGCGCCCTTGCGCATCTCGTCGCCGTCGCCGCCCTCCTCGCCGACGGGGAAGAGCGAGCCGAGCACGACCGGGCGGCGGCGCGGCGGCCGCGGCGGTCCCGTCGGCGAGGCGGGGCGCGCGGCCGTCGCTCCGACGCCGTGCTCGACCGCCAGCTGCAACCGCCCCACCGCCAGGCCGGCCAGGCTGTGTCCGCCGCCGGGGACGGGCAGGCAGAGCGCTCCGTGCTCGGCGGCGACCGCGGCCGCGCCCGCCCGGGTCGACTGGTCGAGCTTCGCCAGCACCCGCTCGACCTGCGACGCGACGGTGCGGGCGCCGGTGCCCAGGCGCGTCCCGACCTCGGCGTTGCTGAGCCCGCCGGCGAGCAGCGTCAGCACCTGCAGCTCGCGGCGCGTCAGGCCGAACGGCGGCGGCTCGGGGGTGGCGACGAGCTCGACGGCGGCGCCGCCGTGCTCGCCCGCGGCGCGCCGCGTGAGGTCGAGCCGCAGCGGCGGGCCCTCGCCGAGCCACCAGCAGGTGACCGAGCCGAGCTCGCAGGCGAGCGCCGCGCGCAGGTAGGCGAGCAGCCGCGGCGCGGCGTCGAGGAGGCCGTCGGGATCGACCCGGCGCTCCGACGGCTCGGCGGTGATCTGCGCCCAGGCCGGCCGCGGCCCGGGCGCGCGCTCGGCGCGACCCACCATCGGGCGATCATCGCAGACCTCCGCAAGCGGCCGGAAGGACGGCCCGTCGCTCACGCGCCGGGCCGCCCGCCCTGCCGCATCGCGGCGGCCGCCGGCGGCGCTCAGGCGGCCGGCGCGTGGGCGCCGCGCCGCGCCGGCGCCGTCGAGCGCCACTGCTCAGCGGCCTCGGCGCAGGTGCGGAAGCGCGCGCCGTGGTGCTTGCCGCGGGCGATCAGCGCCTCCAGCACGCGCATCCGCGCGCCGCGGCCGATCGACTGCGGATGCATCGTCATCCCGAAGACGCCGCCGGGCACCTCCTCGACCATCCAGTCGAGGTCGCCGAGCCACATCCGCTCGACCTTGCCCGGCTCGTTCATGCCGGCGACGGCGATCGGCGGCGAGAGCACGAACTCCAGCTGCGGGAAGTCGTCGAGCGACCACGAGACCGGCAGCTCGACGAGGTCGAGCTCGGGGCCGAACTCGAAGGCGCGGTCCTGGTGGAGGACGTCGCCGGTGCGCGCCCAGTAGGGCTCGAAGTCCTGCGCCATCATGCTCGAGTCGTAGGAGAAGCCGTACTCGACCAGCAGCCGCGTCGAGTTGGGCGAGAGGTCGAACGCCGGCGAGCGGTAGCCGGACGGGCGGACGCCGAGGACCCTGTCGAGCGCCTCCAGGCCGCGCTCGATCACGGCCCGCTCGGCTGCCTCGTCGAGGCCGACCGGACTCTCGTGGAAGTAGCCGTGGTGGGCCATCTCGTGGCCGGCGGCGACGATCTCGCGGCAGACCTCCGGGAAGCTCTCGACCGTGTGGCCGGGGGTGAAGAAGGTCGCCTTCACCTGCTCGCGCTCGAGCAGCCTGAGGATGCGCGGCGCGGCGACGCGGGCGCAGAACTCGCCGCGCGAGATCGCGGTCGCACCGGTCAGGCCGAAGGAGGCCGGCCACACGGAGATGCCGTCGAAGTCGAAGCCGAGGCAGATGGTCGGGGCGGGGGTCATGGTCAGGCCTCTGCGGTCGTGGTGGCGGGAGCGGGGGAGGCGGCGCGCCAGGCGTCGTAGAGCGGCGCGCGCCGGCGGCGGTCGGCGTGCGTGCGGACGGCGCCCTCGCGGCGGTTGACGGCGAGCGCGTCGATCTCCAGCGTGGCGCGCGCGACGCCGCCGGCGTTCGGCTCGGCCTGCGCGATCACGCCGTCGTCGGGCCAGGGCGCGTCGCACGGCCCGAGCACCGAGGCGCGCGCCCAGCCGCCGGGGAAGCCGTCGAACGGCGCGCCGCTGACGCCGCAGTGGACGGCGAAGACCTGGTTCTCGACGCAGCGGGCGGCGAGGCAGTGGCGGACGCGCCAGAAGCCGGCCTCGGTGATCGTGAAGGAGGGGCAGGCGATCACGTCGGCGCCGGCATCGACGAGCGCGGTCACGACCTCCGGGATCTCCGCTTCGTAGCAGATCGCGACGCCGACGTCGGCGAACGGCAGCCGCAGGACGCAGAGGTCGTCGCCCTCGGCGATCCCCATCCGCGCCTCCTCGGAGAAGAGGTGGGTCTTCGCGTGCGTCGCGATCAGCCCGTCGGGGCCGTAGACGTGCGCGACGTTCTCGACGGCGCCGTCGTCGCGGCGGCAGAGCTGCGAGCCGGCGAGGAGGTGGGTCGCGCGGCGGCGCGCCTCCTGCTCGAACCGTGCGCGAAGGTCGTCGGCCCGGTCGGCGAGCGCGAGCGGGTCGGCGGGGTCGCCGAGCGCGGCGAGGCCGAAGCTCAGCAGCTCCGGCAGCACGATCAGGTCGGCCTCCCCGGCACGGTCGAGCGCGGCGCGCACGTCGGCGGCGAAGTCGTCGAACGACGTCGGGCGACGGACCGCGAAGTCGCACGCGGCGACGGTCGGTCTCACCAGCTTCCTCCTCTGGTCGAAAGGGTCGCCCCGGACGCTACGGCGGCGAGCCCGCCGCCGCCAGTGGCAGAGCTGCCGGTCGCGCGATCCGTCGATCGACGGATCGGTGGCGCAACCACCGTCTGCGGGATCGAGCCGCGGGCGGGCGCCGGCGCCCTACCAGCGCCACTTGCCGGCGCGCGCGAGCGGGCCGCGCAGCTGCTCGGTCAGCGACAGCGCGGCGGCGCGGGCGCCGTCGCGGACGCGTTGCTCGGCGTCGCCGCCGGCCTGCTCCCGCCAGCCGCCGGCGACCGCGCGCGAGGCGGCGGGGACGGCGCCGAGGCCGTCGTCGTTGACGAACAGCGGGAAGTCCTCCGGCGCGCCGCCCTGCGGGCCGAGGCCGGGGACGAGCAGGAAGGTGCGCGGCATCAGCGCGCGCAGCGCGCGGGCGTCGTCGGGGTAGGTGAGGCCCGCGACGGCGCCGACGTTCGCGTAGCCGCCGCGGCCCCGCCGCTTGGCGCCGAGCTCGTCGAGCAGCCTCGCGACCTGCTCGAAGACGCGGCCGTCGGGCGTCTGCAGCCCCTGCACGCGCGCCGAGCCGGGGTTGCTGGTGCGCACGAGCACGAAGAGGCCCTTGCCGTGGGCGTCGGCGACGTCGAGCATCGGCTGCAGCGACTCGGGGCCAAGGTAGGGGCTGAGCGTGACGGCGTCGGCGTCGTGGACCGGCAGCTCGCGGTCGCCGATCCGCACGCGGCCGAGCGCGGCCGCGGCGTAGGCGGCCATCGTCGAGCCGATGTCGCCGCGCTTGGCGTCCTCGATCACGAGCAGGCCGGCCGCGCGCGCGTGCGCGGTGACCTCCTCGAGCGCGTGCAGCCCTGCGGCGCCGAACGCCTCGAAGAAGGCCGACTGCGGCTTGACGGCCGGCGCGACGTCGGCGACGCCGTCGATCACGCCGCGGCAGAAGCGGGCGGCCGCGGCGGCCGCGGAGGCGAGGTCGTCGACGCCGTCGAGCAGCTCCGGCGGCAGCTGCCCGAGCTCGGGATCGAGGCCGACGACGAGCAGGCTGCGGGTCGCGTCGATCCGCTCGACGAGCCGGTCGGCGAAGTGGGTGGCGGGCATCGCCGCGCGAGTCTAGTGGTCGTCGGCGGCGCGACCGCGCGCGGCGCCGCGCCCGCTGCCGGCGCCGCGGCGCCAACCTCCGCTCCGGCTTCCGGTCCGCCGATAGGCTGGGCGCCGTTCCGTCACGTCCGCCCCCGGGAGGTTGCGAGATGAAGGTGATCGGCGTCGGCTTCGGCCGCACCGGAACGATGTCGCTCAAGCAGGCGCTCGCCGACCTCGGCGCGGGACCGTGCTTCCACATGATCGACCTGATCACGGGCGAGAACAGAGCACGCGACCTCGCCTACTGGGTGCGGATCGCCGACGGCGAGCCGGTCGACTGGAACGAGGTCTTCGACGGGTGGGAGTCGACCGTCGACTGGCCGGCCGCGTCGCTCTGGCGCGAGATCGCCGACGCCTTCCCCGACGCTCCGGTGCTGCTCAACGTGCGCGACTTCGATGGCTGGTACCGCTCGGTCGAGAACACGATCCTGGCGGTCAAGCTGGCGGCGCGGGCCGGCGAGCTGGCGCAGGACGCCAACCGCGAGCAGCCGGCCCCGGAGCTGTGGGGAGTGATCGAGAAGCTGATCTGGGAGGGCGACTTCCAGGGGAGATTCGAGGATCGCGCGTGGGTGCGGAGGATGTACGACGAGCGGATCGAGGAGATCCGCTCGACGATCCCGGCCGAGCGCCTGACGATCTGGAACCTCGGCGACGGCTGGGGACCGCTGGCGGCGATGCTCGGCGTCGCGGAGCCCGCGCACGACTTCCCGCGCCTGCACGACACGAACGAGTTCCGCGCCGAGTTCGGGCTGCCGGCGCTCGCCTGAGCCGGCAGGACCGCATACGGCGCGCGCCCGCTCCGGCCGGCCAGCCGCCCGAAAGCGAGCGCCGTCGCGCCAGCCGCGCCGCAACCTCGGCGCCGGCGACGGGTTGCGAGGGGCATGGCCCACGCGATCGACCGCCGCACGCTGCTGCGCGCCGGTGCCGGCGCCGCCGGCGCCGCCGTCCTCACCGCCCGCTCCGTCCCGCAGGCGCTCGCCGCGGGGCGCGCGGCGCGGCCCAACGTCCTGCTGCTCGTGATCGACTCGCTGCGAGCCGACCACCTTGGCTGCCACGGCGCCGACGTCGCGACGCCGAACATTGACGCGCTCGCGCGCGAGAGCGTGCGCCTGCGCCACGCCCACTCGGAGGCGCTGCCGACGGGGCCGGCGCGCCGCTCGATCCTGACCGGGCGGCGGATCTTCCCGTTCCACGGCTGGGCGCCTCCGAAGGGCCTCAACCAGGGACCGGGCTGGCTCCCGATCGGCGCTCGCGAGCAGACGCTCTTCTCCGCGCTCAGACGGGCCGGCTACTGGACCGGCTACGTCTCCGACAACCCCTTCCTCGCGTTCAACACCACCTTCGCCGGCTTCCGCGGCAGCTTCGACCGCTTCCAGCGGGTCGGCGGCCAGATCGGCAGCCTCCGCCCGGTCTCGAGCGTCTCCAGACGGGAGCTCGAGCGCTGGCTGCCCGACTGGATGCAGCAGCCGAAGTACCGCACGAGCATCCGCCGCTACCTCGCCGACAACGGCCGCGGGCGCGACGAGCGCCAGACGGCCGCCGCGCGCGTCTGCCTGCAGGGCATCGACGTGCTCGAGCAGGCGGCGAGACAGCGCAAGCCGTTCGCGCTCGGGATCGACTGCTTCGACCCGCACGAGCCGTGGGTGCCGCCGCCGCGCTACCTGAACCGGTACCTCGACCGCGCCCACCGCGGCCCGGTCCCGGCCGACCTGCGCTACGGCCGCGCCGACTACCTCGACGCCGCCGGCCTCGCGGCGATGCGCGCCGTCTACTGCGCGATGGTGACGCTCGTCGACCACTGGATCGGCAACGTGCTGCAGCGGCTGGTCGAGTTGAGACTGGCCGACGAGACGGCCGTCGTGCTCGTCAGCGACCACGGGCTGCTGCTCGGCGAGCACGGACTGACCGGCAAGCTCGCGACCGAGCTGCATCCGGAGATGACCCACGTGCCGCTGCTCGTGCGCGCGCCCGACGGCCGCGGCGGCGGCCGCGCGAGCGACTTCTTCGGCTCCACCCACGACATCGCGCCGACGCTGCTCTCGCTCGCCGGCGTGCGACGGCCCCGCGGGATGGACGGCTTCGACCTGTCGCCGCTGCTGCGCGGGAGATCGCCGGGCAGACGCCTCGTCGCCTTCGGCGGCTACGCCAACAGCTACTACGTGCGCGACCGGAGCTGGTGCCTGCTCGGCCGCAACGACGGCTCGCGCAGACGGCTGTTCGACCTGAGGGCCGACCCGGGCGAGACGCGCGACGTCGCCGCCGCCCATCCCGAGGTCGTGACGCGGATGCACCGGCGGGTCGTGCAGGCGACCGGCGGCCGCCCGCTGCCGTTCTACGGCGACTACCTGAAGAGAAAGCGCCAGATCAGAGAGCGCGCGCAGCAGCGCAGAGCGCGATAGCCTGCCGCCGATGGACGAGCTGCTCAAGCTCAGCGCGGACGCGGGCGTCGAGGTGACCGCTGCCGAGACCGCGCTCGAGGACGAGATGCCGCAGGCGGCGCGCGACGCGCTCGACCGCGCCGACGACCTGCTCGCCGCGCTGCGCGAGCGCTGGCCGTCGATGTCACCGGCCGAGCGAACCGTGATCGGCAACGCCGCCGCCGCCGTCCGCAGACGGCGCGACGCCGTCGCCGCGCGCGTGCCGGTCCGCAGAGTGCTCTCCGACGCCCCGGCCGAGCACGACCCCGAGCAGGACGAGGACCCGGAGGCCTAGCGGCCGGCCGGCTCCATTCTCGCGATCGACGCCTCCAGCGCCGCCATCAGGTCGGGCGAGGCCTGCTCCTCGGGCTCTGGTCTCGGCGGTCTGATCGTCTTGCCCTCGGCCTTGCGCGCGATGACCCGTCTCAGCCGCGCGCGGTGGCGGTCTCTCCAGCGCGCCGGGTCGAAGTCGGCCGCCATCGAGTCGATCAGCGCGACCGCCGCTCTCAGCGCTCTCGCGCTCGGCTTCGCCGCTCTGCCGCTGGGCGCGCCGGCCTGCGCGGGGTCGCGCAGCTCGTCGTGGAAGCGCATCGTCGAGAGCGCCAGCAGCGGGCCGTCGGCGCGGATCGCGGCGAGGTGCTCCTTGGAGCGCAGCACGAAGCGGGCGATCGCGACCTGACCGCTGTCGGCCATCACGTCGTGCAGGAGGCGGTAGGCGCGCAGCGTCCCGTCGCTCTCGCCGGCCGGCAGCAGCAGGTACGGGTGGTCGAGCAGCATCGGGTCGACCTCCTCCAGCGCGGCGAACTGCTCGACGTCGATCGTGCGGGTCCGCCGCGGGGCGGCGGCGTCGAGCTCGTCGTCGGTCAGCACGACCGCGCGGCCGTCGTCGAGCTCGTAGCCGTGGCCGACCTCCTCCCAGTCGACCTCCCGCTCCTCCTTGGAGCACCAGCGGCGGATCTCGATCGGCGTGCCGTCGCCGTCGTGCAGCTGGGTGAAGTGCAGCTGCCGATCGCGCACGGCGCTGTGCAGCTCGACCGGGACGTTGACGAGTCCGAACGAGAGCGAGCCGGACCAGAGCGGGCGGGCCATCAGCCTCTTCTCGCTCTCGCTCTGCGTCTCGCCGCTCTTCTGCCGCCGCGTCTTGCGCCGGCTCTCGCCTTCGCGCCTCTTCTCGCGCTCGCCGCGCGTCCGCCTCTTCTCGCCCTTGCCGGCGCATGCCCGCCGCGGGCCCGTCTGCGCGCGCCGCCGCCGGCATGCTCGCCGCGCCGCCGTCTTCTGCGTCTCGCGATCTGCTCGAGCGTCGCGTCGAGCGCGGCGGCGAGGTCGTCGGGCGCCTCCGCGGGCTCCTCAACCGGCGGCTCGATCGCCTCGCCCTCGGCCTTGCGCTCGATCAGCGCCAGCAGCGCGGCGCGGTGCTCGTCGCGGTAGGCGCTCGCGTCGAACGGCTCCGACAGCCGCTCGACCAGCGCCGCCGCCATCTCGCGCTCCTGTCTGCTCGGCGCTCTGGAGGGCTCCGGCACGTCGAGCGACGCGGGCGCGACGACCTCGTCGGCGAAGCGCATCGTCGACAGCCCAAGGACGCCGTCGCCGAGCGGCCGCAGCGCGACGAGCCGCTCGCGCGTGCGCAGCACGATCCGCCCGATCCCCACGCGGCCGCTTCGGGCCAGCGCGTCGTGGAGCAGCCGGTAGCCGTCGTCGGAGCCGTCGCGCGGGCCGAGGTGGTACGGCTTCTCGTAGTAGACGGGATCGACCTGCTCGGCGGGGACGAACGTCTCGATCTCGGCCAGCTTCGCGGCCGGCCCGTCAGCGCTGCGGACCTCCTCGTCGTCGAGCGCGACGTAGGAGCCGTCGCCGACCTCGAACCCTCTGACGACGTGCTCGTAGGGGACGACCTCGCCGCTGCCGGGATCGACGCGGCGGTGCTCGATCTGCGCGCCGTCCGTCACGTGCACCTCGCTGAAGCGGACGCTCCGGTCCTGCACCGCGCCGTAGAGCTTGACGGGGACGCGCAGGTCGCCGACCCCGAGGCAGCCGTTCCAGATCGAGCGAGCCATCTGCCGGAGCGCTACCCGGCCCGCCGGCGCGGCAAGCGCGCCGGTCAGACCGGCATGAAGATCGCGAGCTGGCGCGAGTGGGCCAGCAGCGTGCCGTCGCCGAGGAACAGCAGGCCGTCCTCCTCGACGAGGCCGTCGCGCGCGGTCGAGCTGCGGTACCAGCCGAGCACCGCCTGGTCGGGCAGGCCGGCGGGCGGGATGTCGGCGCGGAAGTGGATCGTCAGGTCGATCGTCGGCGCGACCGCCGGGCGGTCGAGCGGCTCGAAGCCGGGCGGCCACCAGACGTCGGAGCAGAGCGCGACGTAGGCGGCGTCGACCGGGTGCGGCTCGGGCAGCGTGATCCAGCCGCCGGCCTGCGGCGACTCGCCCTCGCGCGGGGCGCGGCCGCTGAAGGGGACGCCGCCGAAGCGCGGCGCGAGCTGGACGCGGTGGGAGATCGCCGGCGCCAGCTCGTGGACGGCGAGCCAGTGCTCCGCGTCGTCGCGGCGCCATCTGTGCGCGTCCAGCCGCGGCGCCTCGCGCGGCGGCGCGGGCGCGGCCGGCGGCGGCGCGGGGAGCCAGGTCCCGGCGGCCTCGAGGTCGGGCACGGCGAACGCGGCGAGCGCCGCGATCGCCTCCTTGCCCTCCTGCCGGGCGGCGACGCGCACGCTCGTGATGCGGCGGCCGGAGCGGATCGTCTCGACCTCCAGCTCCAGCGCGCCGGCGCCGACCGGGCGCAGGTAGTGGAGCGTCAGCGAGCGCAGCCGCAGCGCGTTCGCGGGATCGGCGTGGTCGGTGATGGCGCGCACGACGATCGCGGCGAGGTAGCCGCCGTTGGCGGCGGTCGGCGCGGCCCAGCCGAGGTCGACGTCGGCGACGTAGCGGCCGTCGCCGGTCTTGCGGATCGCCGTCGCGTCGTCGAAGGAGCGCGGCGCGGCGGTCGGGGGGAAGCTGCTCACGCGGTGGAACGGTAGCACTAGGATCGCTGTCCTAGTCCACCCGGGGAAGAGAGCGATGAGCGAGACCTCGATCACCACCGAGCGCCGCGGCCACGTCCTGCTGATCGGCTTGAACCGCGCCGGCAAGCGCAACGCCTTCACGCTCGAGATGCTCGACCGGCTCGCGCTCGCGGTCGGCGAGCTCGAGGCCGACCCGGAGCTGCGGGCCGGCGTCCTCTTCGCCCACGGCGACCACTTCACCGCGGGCCTCGACCTCGGCGACGTCTCGCCGCGGCTGCAGGCCGACGGCTCGCTCCGCACGCCCGCCGGCGGCCGCCAGCCGTGGCGGCTCGACGGCGAGCCGTACACGACGCCGCTCGTCTGCGCGGTGCAGGGCTGGTGCCTGACGATCGGGATCGAGCTGATGCTCGCCTCCGACGTGCGCGTCGCCGCCGCGAACACGCGCTTCAAGCAGCTGGAGGTGCAGCGCGGCATCTACCCGTTCTGCGGCGCGACGCTGCGGATGCCGCGCGAGGCCGGCTGGGGCAACGCGATGCGCTGGCTGCTGACCGGCGACGAGTTCGACGCCGCCGAGGCCCACCGGATCGGCCTCGTGCAGGAGGTCGTCGAGCCGGGACAGGAGCTGGAGCGGGCGATCTGGCTGGCCGAGCGGATCGCGACGGTCGCCGCTCCGCTCGGTGTGCGCGAGACGCTGCTCTCGGCGCAGGCGGCGATCCCCGCCGCCGAGCGCGAGGCGGCGACCGGCCTGCAACGCGCCGCGATCCCGCTGATGCGGAGCGAGGACGGCGCCGAGGGCCTCGCGTCGTTCCTGGAGCGGCGCGAAGCCAGGTTCGCCGGGAGGTAGCTGCGGGTAGGCGCGCGCCATGGACCTCACCTTCTCCCCGCAGGCGACGGCATTCCGCGACGAGCTGCGCGCCTGGATCGACACGCACCACCCGGGCGCGGCGCCGGAGGGGGAGGAGGCGTCGTTCGCGTGGCGCGTGGCGTGGCAGAGAGCGCTCGCCGCCGACGGCTGGGCCGCCGTCCACTGGCCGCCCGAGCACGGCGGCCGCGGCGCGACGCTCGTCGAGTCGGCGATCTTCAACGAGGAGCTGGCGCGCGCCCGCGTGCCGCAACCGGCCAACGTGCTCGGCCTGCTGCTCGGCGGGCCGACGCTGATGGTCCACGGCAGCGAGGAGCAGAAGGAGCGCTTCCTGTCGCCGATCGTGACCGCGGAGGAGATCTGGTGCCAGGGCTTCTCCGAGCCCGACGCCGGCTCCGACCTGGCCGCCCTGAAGACGCGCGCGGTCAAGGTCGACGGCGGCTGGCGCGTGACCGGCCAGAAGGTCTGGACCAGCTACGCCCACCACGCGAAGTGGTGCATGCTCGTCGCCCGCTCCGAGCCCGACTCGGCGCGGCACAAGGGCCTCACGTACTTCCTGATGGACATGGAGCAGGCGGAGGTCGTCGTCCGCCCGCTGCGCCAGATCACCGGCTCGGCCGAGTTCAACGAGCTGTTCCTGGAGGAGGCGTGGATCCCCGACGAGAACGTCGTCGGCGGCGTCGGCAACGGCTGGAGGGTGGCGCTGACGACGTTGATGAACGAGCGCGCCGGCCTCGCCTTCGGCCTCCAGGTGGCGTTGCGGGCGCTGCTCGACGAGCTGACCGAGGTCGCCGCCGCGCGCGGGCTGCTGGCGAGCGAGTCGGTCGCGGAGCGGCTCGGCGACCTGCACGTCCGCTGCGAGCTGCTGCGGCTGACCGCCTACCGCGGGCTGACGGCGACGATGAAGTACGGGCAGCCCGGGCCGGAGGGCTCGCTGACGAAGTGGATGTGGTCGGACACCAACCAGCGTGTGAGCGAGCTGGCGGTCGAGCTGCTCGGGCCCGGGGCGCTCGCGACCGACTCGCGCTGGTCGTTCGAGCTGCTGCGCGCACGCGGCAACTCGATCGAGGGCGGCACGACCGAGATCCTCAAGAACATCGTCGCCGAACGGGTGCTCGGCCTGCCGCGGCTGCGCTGAGGGGGAGGGGGCGCGATGCACTTCGACTTCACCGACGACCAGCGCGAGATCCGCCGGACCGCGAGAGAGCTGCTCGCCGCGCGCTCCGGCTTCGAGCGCGTCCGCGCCGTCGCCGAGCGCGACGACGGCGCCTACGACGAGGCGCTGTGGCGCGAGCTGGTCGAGCTGGGATGGGCCGGGATCGCGCTGCCCGAGGCGGTCGGCGGCCAGGGGCTCGGCGTGCTCGAGCTGGCGATCCTGCTGGAGGAGCTCGGCTACGCGGTGACGCCGTCGCCGATCTTCTCCAACGCCGCCGCCGGGCTGCTGATCGACGCCGCCGGCTCCGACGCGCAGCGCGAGGCGCTGCTGCCGGGGATCGCCTCCGGCGAGCAGACGGCGACGGTCGCGCTCGCCCGCGACGGCGTCGCCGAGCTGGTCCCGGACGGCGACAGCGCCCGCTGGATCGTGCTGGTCGAGGAGGGCAGGGCGATCGTCTGCGACGCGCTCGCCGGCGGCCTGGAGATCGCGCCGCGCGCGACGATCGACCCGACCCGTCGCTACGCGCGCGTCGCCGTCGGCCCCGGCGCGCTGTCGCTGGAGCTGGAGCGCGACGTCGCGGCCGGCCTCGACCGCGCGGAGGTCGCGCTCGCCGCCGAGCTGTGCGGCCTCGCCGAGCGCGCCCTGGTGCTGACGGTCGCGTACGTGAAGGAGCGCAGGCAGTTCGGCACGCCGGTCGGCGCCTTCCAGGCCGTCTCCCACCGCGCCGCCGAGATGCTGCTGGAGACCGAGGGCGCGCGCTCGGCGACCTGGTTCGCGGCCTGGGCCGCCGACGCGGAGCCGGCCTCGCTGGCGCGCGGCGCCTCGCTCGCGAAGGCGGCCGCGAGCGACGCCGGCCGGCACGTGACGGCGGCGGCGATCCAGCTCCACGGCGGGATCGGGTTCACGTGGGAGGCCGACGTCCACTGGCTCTACAAGCGCGCGCAGGTCGACGCCGCGCTGCTCGTGCCGGCGGCCCGCCACCGCGCGCGGGTCGCGCGCCTGGCCGTGGCCGCCGCCGCGGCGCCGGCGGCCGCCGGCGCCGCGGTCGCATGAACGCTGCGGAGCCGGGCTAGGATCGGCCCATGGTCGGTCTCGCCGCAGGCCCGCCCGACAGCGCCGACCGCGCGTCGCCCGACGAGGTCTCGCTGGCGCTCGTCGACGCGCGGCTGCGGGCGCGCGTGATCGCGCTCGCGCCGCATCCCTTCCAGCGCCCGTGGTCGGGCGCGCCGGTCGACACGCTGCCGCCGGCGGAGCGCGACCCGTCGCAGCGGCCGGTCGCGATCCTGCTCGACGGCGAGCCGGCCGGCTTCCTCGTCCTCCACGGCGGCGTCGGCGCCGGCCGCTTCGTCCGGCCGCAGGGCGAGCTGCTGATCCGCGCCTTCCTCGTCGACGCCTCCTGCCAGGGGCGGCGGATCGCCAGCCGCGCGCTCGCCCAGCTGCCCGCGTTCGTGCGGCGGCTCGACCCGACGGTGACGCGGCTCGTGCTGACCGTCAACGTCGAGAACGAGGTCGCGCTGCGCACCTACGACCGCGCCGGCTTCCGCGACACCGGCGCCCGCTACCAGCGCCCCGGCGGCGGCCCGCAGCTCGTGCTCGAGCTGCCGATCTGAGCGGCGGTCGGGCGCGCATCGGCTCTCCGCACGTGCTGAGCACATCCAAAGAGCCAATGCGCCGAACGTGGAGGCGCCGGCTTCGGGGCGCGGGGACGGTGGGAGCGCTGGCGTCGATGCGCCAGACTACGCCGCATGATCGATCGCATCGGACGCGCGGTCGTGCTCGTGCGCGACTACGACGAGGCGCAGGCGTTCTACGCCAAGCTCGGCTTCGAGCCGCTTCACGACGAGCGCCTGCCGGATGGCCGCCGCTTCCTCCACGTCGGCCTGCCGTCGCAGCCGGGCGTCGGGCTGTGGCTGCTGCGACCGGCCGGCGCCGACGGCGAGGAGCGGATCGGCCGGCAGACCGGGGGCGAGCCGCTGCTGGTGCTCTACACCGACGATCTCGCGTCGGCGATCGCGTCGGCGCGGGCGGCCGGCGTCGACAGCTTCGAGGAGCCGCGCGCGGGCGACGGCAGCGCCTTCGTCCACTTCGCCGACCTCTACGGCAACCACCTCCTGCTCGTCGAGCTGCGCGCGGCGGGATAGGGCCGAAGCGGCGGCCAGCGGCGACGCGCCAGTCCGCTGCCGCCGCCCGTCTCGCAACGCCGGTTGCAAGGTCACCCGGTCGCGGGACGGCCGCAACTCGGGCGGCTCCAGTCGGTTGGTAGTCGCGTACGCCAACGACCGATTCGGAGGTCATTCATGCGGCGATTCGCTGCACTTGGCGTCGTGACGTGCGCGCTCGTTGCGAGCGCTGGAACGCTCGCCCCGGCTGCGATGGCGGCGAGACCCACCGTGGCCATCGACACGACGACCAACGTCACCGACACCAGAGCGACGTTGAACGGCAGAGTCAACGCGCAGGGCGAGGCGACCAACTACGCCTTCCAGTACGGCACGACGACCGACTACGGCCAGCAGACCAGACTGGTCGCGCTGCCGGCCGACGCCGGCGAGAGAGCCGTCACGACCGAGCTCGACGGGCTCGTCCCGGGCACCGACTACAACGTGCGCGTGATCGCGAGCAACGCGTCCGGCACCGAGGTCAGCGCCAACGCGACGTTCAGAACGACCGGCACCGCCCCGGCGCCGACGCCGAGACCGAGCGTCACGACCGGCAGCGCCGTCGCGTCGCTCTCGACCGCGACGCTCACCGGCACCGTCAACCCGCAGGGCCGCGAGACCGTCTACTACTTCGAGTTCGGCGAGACCGCCAACTACGGCCAGCAGACGGCCCCGCAGAACGCCGGCTCCGGCGCCACGAACGTCTCGGTCCAGGCCGCGCTCTCCGGGCTCAGAACCGACGCGACCTACAACTACCGCCTCGTGGCGGTCGGCCCCAACGGCTCGATCGCGACCGGTGAGAACAGAACGTTCACGACCGGCGGCAGCGCCTCCACGATGCTGTCGTTCTTCGGCCACACCTCGTTCACCGACCAGAACGGCGTCGGCGGCGTCTTCCTGGGTTGCTTCGGCGCGGTCCAGTGCAGAGGCGGCATGACGCTCGAGCGCAGCGGCAAGCTGCTCGGCGAGCGCAAGGCCTACACGATCAGAGCCAACAACGGCGGCATCGTGCACATCACCCTCAACGACCTCGGCAAGCGTCTGCTCCGTCAGCGCGGCGCCATGAACGTCAGAACGACCGTCCTCAACGAGAACGGCCAGAGAGTGACCGGCACGACCAAGCTGATCCGCTACTCGACCAACGGCCTCAAGGGCTAGTTGTAATTCCTGAGGAGGTTGTTCATCCGGGCCTCCTTGGAGGCTGACAGGTGCTCAAGCCAGTCAGTTCCAAGGAAGGACCCGGATGAAGTTGCACGCTAACGCGCCGCTCGGCCCGAAGGGGCGCGAGATGATGGTGTTGCGAGTGCTCGAGCAGGGGTGGTCGGTCACGGAGGCCGCCGAGGCGGCCGGAGTGAGCGGCCGCACCTGCTCGAAGTGGATTGCGCGCTACCGCGCCGAGGGCCGGCTGGGCTTGGTCGATCGCCCTTCGACGCCGAAGCGCAGCCCGACCCGCACGCCGGAGGACCGGGTCGAGTTGATCGCTGCGTTGCGCAAATTGCGAATGACAGCAGCGTTGATTGCGTTCTGCCTTGGGATGGCGCTTTCGACGGTCTCGGCCGTCTTGCGGCGGATCGGTCTTGGCAAGCGCTCGAGGCTGGATCCTGTCGAGC
>NZ_JACHNU010000012.1 GCF_014199525.1 Conexibacter arvalis
TGTCCTGGCCCGCTGGCCCCGCCGCCGACCACGAGAACCTCACAAATAGAAAGCCCCGCCCGAGGCCGCCGCGCACTTTGCGCGACAGCCTCGCTAGCAGGGGCTTCTACGAGGGGTGAGCGACGGGACTTGAACCCGCGACCGCCTGGACCACAACCAGGAGCTCTACCAACTGAGCTACGCCCACCAAGTCGACCTGAGAATCTACCAGTGCGCGGCGGATTTCGCCTTCGTGCCATTGCGCGGGGGTGCGCCGGGCGCGGGGGAGGGTCGTTTCGGCGTGGTGGAGGCGGGGACGGTGACGGCATGGGACTGGACGAGCACGACCGCGAGCTGCTGCGGCTCGTCAAGGGGACGCCGCAGCCGGAGCCTTCGATCGCCGAGCTGGCGCGGTTGATCGGCGAGGACGAGAATCGCACCCGCGAGCGGGTCGAGCGGCTCGTCGCGGGCGGGCGGATGCGGCGCGAGGGCGCGCGGCTGATCGCGGTCGACCACGCGCTCGACGACGCCCGCCCGGACGAGCAGATCCCGTAGGCCCGGCCCCGGCCCGCCGGCCGGCTCGCGGCCCCAGCCCGCGCCGGCCTGGCCAGGCCTGGAGGGGCCCGGCCCGGCCTGGCCCGCCCCGGCCCGCCCCGGCCTGGCCGCATCCCGGCCTGGCCTGGCCTGGCCCGGCCTGGCCCCGGCCCGGCCCCGGCCCGGCCTGGCCCCATCCCGGCCTGGCCCGGCCCGCCGCCCCGCTACGCCGCGGCCATCTCCTTGGCCTCCTCCGCGGCGAGGCCCAGCGACGCTCTGCGGACGGTCTCGACGTGGCTGCGCTGGACGCCGACGGCCCATCTCGCCAGCTCGGCGACCTCGGCCGCTCCGGCTCTGCCGGCGATCGTCTCGACGATCTCCCAGTGGCACAGCTCGCCGGCCTCGGCCATGCTGAGGAACTCGAAGCCGTCGAGCGCCTCCTGCTCGCCTTCGAGGTACGTTCTCATCATCTCGGTGGCCTCGCCCTTGGTCTCGCGGGCCTTGTCGCGGATCGCGGTCTTCTTGCCGTCGAGCCCGTCGATCAGCGCGTCGGTGCGGCGCTCGGTCTCCTGCGCCTCGCTTCTCATCCGCTCGAGCTCGTCGGCGAACTGGTCGGCGCCCTCCATCGCGGCGACTCTGCCGGTCGCGAGCTGGGCGGCCTGGGCGAGGCCCAGCACCTCGGCGAGCTTCTCGTCCAGCGGCGTCAGATCGGCCATCGTGGTCCTCCTCGTGTTCGGCTTTCCGTGCCCCGATCCGTACCCCGGCCGCCGCCGCTCCAACAGCGGCACGCCCGACGACGCGCAAACTCACGCCCGCTCGACGCTCGACGTCGGCGCCACCCCGGCACGCAGCGTCTGGAGCACGACGCAGTAGCGCTCCGTCAGCCGCAGCAGCGTCGCGAGCTGCTCGTCGTCGGCGTCGGGGGCGTCGACCTCGAACCCCAATCGGATCGCGCGAAAGCCGACCGGCGCCTCGCGGTCGACGCCGAGCGTCCCGCGGAAGTCGAGGTCGCCTTCGGCGCGCACCCGCCCGCCACGCACGTCGACGCCCAGCGACGTCGCGACCGCCCGCAGCGTCACGCCGGCGCAGGCGACCAGAGCCTCCAGCAGCATGTCGCCCGAGCACAGCAGCGTCCCGTCGCCGCCGCTCGCCGGATGGAGCCCGGCGACCGCGAGCGCGCGGCCCGTCTCCACCGAGCACGACACGCCCTCGCCGAGCGCGCCCTGCGCGGTCAACGTCACGATCGCCGCCTCGGGCGAGGCCCGGTAGCGCTCCTTCAGCGGCGCCTGCAGCGCGCGCAGCTCGTCGCGGTCCATGGACACTCGATACCCGACGGACCCACATGCCCGCCGCCGATCGCTACGGCGAATGCGCCAACGCCCACTCCAGCGCGTAGTCGGCGACCTCCTCCCAGCCCTCCTGCGCGGGCAGCAGATGCGCGCGGCCGGGGAACTCCCTCACCTCCGTCACGGTCCCATTCGCCTTGTAGTGCTTGGCGTTGGAGCGCTGGACCCTCGGCGGCATCAGGTGATCCTCCTCGCCGGCGATGAACAGCAGCGGTCTGCGCTCGGCGTTGTGGTAATCGACCCAGGTCTCCTGTCTGCCGGGCTGGACGTTCGCCAGCACGCTGCCGAACACGACATGGCCGGACGCCGGCACGTGGTAGCGCTCGTACAGCCGCAGCGACTCCTCGTCGGTGAACGTGTTCGCGAACGCGTACTTCCACTGCTCGGGCGTGAACCCCACCGCCTTGTGGCGGTTGGAGGGGTTGTGGAGCACCGGGAAGGTCGCGCGCAGCTGCGACAGCGGAGCGACCGCGACGCCCTCGGTCGGCGCCGAGTTGATCGCCACCCCGCACGCTCCGTAGCCGCGGTCGAGCAGCAGCTGCGTGAAGACCCCGCCGGCCGAGTGGCCGATCAGGATCGGCGGCTGCTCGAGCGGCTCGATCACGGCGATCAGCTTCGCCAGCACCGCCGACACCTCGAGCGCCTCGATCGGCGACGGATCTTCGCGGAGCGCCTCGACCTCGACCTCGAAGCCGGGGTAGGCGGGCGCGAGCACCCTGTGCCCGCGCGCTTCGTAGTGGGCGATCCAGTTCTCCCAGCTGCGCGGGGTGACCCAGAAGCCGTGGATGAGGACGATCGTGTCGGGCATGGAGCGACACTACGGGCACCGCGCCCGAAAAGACAACTGACAGATTTCTAATTCTCAGTGGATCGTCGTCGCCTCGGCGCCCGGCAGCGGCAGCTCGAAGACGTGGAAGTCCCGCCTCAGCACCGGCACCGAGACGTTGTGGACCGGCACGCAGCCGATCGTCCCCGAGAACCTGCCGGCATGGGCGTGGCCGTGGAGCGCGATCGTCGGCTCGTGCTCGCGGATCGGCGCCGCCAGCCGGTCGGTCCCGAGGAAGGCGCTGATCCCCTCGCCCTCGCCCTCCAACGTCTCCAGCGCCGGCGAGTAGTGCAGCAGCGCGATCCGCAGCGGGCAGAGGGCGATCTCCCGCAGCGCCGCGTCGAGCGCTTCGACCTCGCGCGAGGTCTCGCGGTAGGCCTCGCGCAGCAGCGGCTCGCCGAAGTCGGGCAGATGGCTGCCCGGGAAGCCGCCTATGAACCCCTTCACGCCCGCGACGCCGACCTCGACCCCTTCGATCTCGCAGATCGCCGCCTCGCCCTCCAGCACGGTGATCCCGCCGTCGCGCAGCGCCGCGCACAGCTCGTCGGTCCGATTCACGTGCCAGTCGTGGTTGCCGAGCACGGCGAACACGGGGAAGTCGAGCTGGCGGCAGGCGTCGGCGAGCACGGCGCCCTGCTCGGGCTCGCCGTGGGTCGTCAGGTCGCCGGCGAGCAGCAGCAGGTCCGCTCTCCCGCGCAGCGCGCCGAACGCCTCCAGCGCCTGCTCGCGATGGTCCTCGCGACAGTGGACGTCGCCGGCCGCCGCGACGCGCACGATCGGCCGCTCGTCGCCAGGGACCCGGGCGGCGCCCGGTCGCGGCATGGCGGCCGGCTCGACCGCCGACGCGGGCTGCGGTTCGCTGGCCATCGCCCCCGACCTACCCGCGCCCCGCCGCGGCTAACGCCCGCGTGCCCGGGGTAGTGGCCGGACATGGGCGAGATGGAGGCACGATCGTTCGACGGGATCGTCGAAGCGCTGCGGGCGGCGGTTCCGGTGCTGCACGGCGCCGAGATCCCGTTCCTGCTCGGCGGCAGCATGGCCGTCTGGGCCTACGGCGGCCCCGAGCCGATCAACGACCTCGACCTGATGGTTCGCCCGCAGGACGCCGAGCGCGCGCAGCAGGCGCTCGTCGACGCGGGCTTCCGCGCCGAGGACCCGCCCGAGGAGTGGCTGCTGAAGGCGTGGCACGACGACGTGCTCGTCGACCTGATCTTCGGCCCCCGCGGCGTCCCGATCGACGACGCGGTGATCGCGCGCGGCAACGAGCGCAGCATCGCCGCGATCCGCCTGCGCGTGATGGCGCTCGAGGACGTGCTGACGAGCAAGCTGCTCGCGCTCGACGAGCACCAGCTCGACATGGCCTACCTGCTCCAGCTCGTGCGCGCCGTGCGCGAGCAGGTCGACTGGGACGAGGTCCGCCGCCGCACCGGCGACTGGCCGTACGCGGCCGCCTTCCTGACGCTCGTCGACCGGCTCGGGATCTCCGACGCCGGCGCGCCCTCTGACTTCCGCGCGCGTCGCGAACCGGCCAACGGGTAGGGCTTCGTCATGAGCGCACACCGCATGGAGCGGCGCGCGGTCCGCTCGCAGGACCCGACCTTGTCGGACCGCGCCAACGCCGCCCTCACCGAAGAGCTGCGCCGCGTGATCGGCGCTGAGTCCGTCGAGGTGCCGGCCGAGCGCCCGCGCGAGGCGCGCCGCGGCCACGGCGGCCGTCCGGGGCCGTGGGTCGAGCTGGTCGACAACCGTCTCGCGCTGGGGATGCTCGCGCTCGCGGCGCTCGTCGTCGGCGCGGTCATCACGTTGATCACCGGCTCGTGGTGGTTCCTCGTCGGCGCCGTCGCGCTCGACCTGATCGGCCTGGTCCTCGTCGCGACGATGGTGATCCGCATGACCGGCGAGCAGGAGCACCTCTCGCCGGAGGCGAACGCGCTGCTCGAGGAGGAGGGCGTCGACGACCCCGACGGCGTCTTCACGAGGCTGATCGCCGAGTTCTCGCCGCCCGACGGACACGACCGCGAGGAGCGCGAGACGCCGGCCCACGCCGACGAGGCGCAGGCGACGACCGAGCAGGACACGGCGATGACGCCGACCGAGGAGCGCAGCAGAGCGGTCGGGCCGTAGCCGCGGATCGCGCGTCCTCCCGTTTTCCAGCGGGTAGGGTCGTCGCGGGATGGAGGACCTGATCGAGTCCGTCACGCGCGGCAACCCGACCGAGGTGAAGGTGACGCTCGCCTCGGTCGCGCTCGCGCTCGGCTGCTACCAGCTGCTGCTGATCGCGGTCGGCTACGGCAAGCTGCGACCGGGCTTCCTCAGCGGCCGCGCCGCCTCCTTCTCGCACCGCGCGATCGGCGACGCGCTCGCGATCGTGCTCGTCGTCGTCGCGGTGATGTGCCTGTCGCTGTTCGGCTTCGACGACGACAGCACCGCGCACGTGCTTGCGGGCAGCGCGCTGATCGTCGTGCTGGCGGTGAAGGTGACGGTCGTCCGCCGCTCGCGCGGGTCGAGCCGGGCGCTGCCGCCGCTCGGCCTCGCGCTGTTCGCGCTGCTCGCGATCACGTGGGCGACCTCGGCCGGCGCGTTCCTGGGGGCGACGTGAGCGCGACGGCCCGTCAGGTGCTCGGCTCGCTGGTCGCCGCTGCGCTCCTCGTCGCGCTCGTGATCGTCGTCGTGACCGCGAAGCTCGGCCCGACCTCGACCGCCGAGCTCGACGCGCGCGAGGAGCGCCTGGAGCAGCGGATCGAGGAGCGCGAGGAGATCCGCGAGGCGCGCGAGGAGCGGCTGGAGGAGCAAGGGCGGTAGCCGAGGCTGCGCGCGCGGGTGCGCATGCGGTGCCGATGTGGGCGCGCGGGCGGCGGTCGGACCGGCGCCGGCGCCGCGCGCGCGGCCCCACCGGCCTTGCGATCAGCCGCGCGCGACGATCAGGCCGTCCCGGTCGACCGCCTCCTTCAGCGCGCGCAGGCGCTCGCGGGTCGGGGCGTCGAAGGCGCGCGCGGCGGCGCCGTCGGGGCGGTCGGCCATGTTGAGGAAGGCGCCGCCGGTCGACCACGGCGCCAGCGCCGCCGCGACCGCGTCGAGCCGCTCGTCCACCGCCCGGCCGACCTCCGGCGTGACCGGCGTCCCGACGCCGTACAGCACGTAGGCGCCGTCGATCGCGCCGAGCGCGCCGGCGCCCTCCGGCCGCCGCGCCAGCGCGCCGCCGAGCTGCCGCAGCTCGACGCTCAGCAGCGGGCTGCCGGAGGCGTGGCCGGCCGTCTCGACGAGCGCGTCGATTCCGGCCGCCGTCAGCTCGCGCAGCACCGCGTGGTGGCCGAGGCCGGGCACCGGCTGCTCGGGATCGCCGTGAAGTCTCACCAACTGGGGCGCCGGGATCGTCGCCAGCGTGTCGATCAGCGGCGGCGCGACCGCCCGCAGCGGCGCGACGAGCGCGTCGCCGTCGGCGGGGTCGCCGGCGAACGAGAGGCAGACGTCGACGACCGGTCGGTCGCGCAGCGGCTCGGGCACGAACGGGAGGTCGGGCAGGCGCAGCAGCCGCACGGTCGAGGTGACCGTCTCGGGCACGGTCTCGGCCCACGCGCGGTAGGCGTTCAGCACCTCGCGCGCCAGCTCGCCGGGCCAGAACAGCGTGCCGGCGAAGACGTGCGTCAGCGGCATCAGCTCGAACTCGAGCGCCGTGACGACGCCGAAGCCGCCCCCTCCGCCGCGCAGCGCCCAGAACAGCTCGCCGTCGATTCCGGCGCTGTTCGCGTCGACGCTGCGCAGGACGCCGTCGGCCGTCACCAGCTCGATCGCGGTCACGTGCTCGGAGGCGAGCCCGTGCTCGCGCGACAGCCAGCCGATCCCGCCGCCGAGCGTGTAGCCGACGACGCTGACGTCGGCCGAGGAGCCGTGCAGCGCGGCGAGGCCGTCGGCGCCGGCGCGGACGGCGACGTCGCCCGACAGCGCGCCGGCGCCGACCCGCGCCCGGCGGGCGGCGGCGTCGATCTCGATCGCGTCGAGCCGGTCGGTCTTCAGCAGCAGCGCGCCGTCCTGCGCCCCGCCGAGCGCGGAGGCGCCGTGGCCGGTCGCCTGCGGCGCGACGCGCAGCCCTTCGCGGCGGGCGTGCGCGATCGCGGTGGCGACGTCTGCGGCGCTGTTCGCGCAGGCGACCGCGGCAGGCCGCTGGTCGACGGCGAGGTTCCACGCCTGTCGCGCGGCATCCCAGCCCGCGTCGGCCGGGCCGGTGATCTGGAGAGAGGTCTCGGTGAAGGTCATGCCGCTGAGACGGGACAGCGGCAGGAGGTGTGACACGGCGCGCGCCGCGCGGCGCTCAGCTCCGCAGCAGCGCCACGAAGTTGCGCAGCGTCGGGGCGGTGTCCTCGGCGCGCCAGAAGGCGCCGAGCTCGACCGGCTCGCCTGCGTCGTCGAGCGGGCGGAAGGCGACGCCCGCGCGGTTGAGGCGCTGGACGGAGGAGGGGACGAGCGCGACGCCGATGCCGGCGGCGACGAGGCCCAGCACCGTCTGCATCAGCCACACGTCTCTCTGCACCGGCTGGGGCTCGAAGCCGGCGCGGCGGCAGGCGTCGATCACGCGCGCGTTCAGCCCCGGCATGTGGTGACGGGCGGGCAGGACGAACTGCTCGTCGCGCAGGTCGGCGGTCCGCAGGACGGGGGCGGCGGCCGCTGCGCCGTCGCCCGCCTCGCCCGCGCCCGCCTCGCCCGCGCCCGCCTCGCCCGCGCCCGCGTCGGCCGCGTCGGCCGGGCCGGCGCGCCGGCCGCCGTCCTGCGCCAGCCGGTGGTCGTCCGGAAGCGCCGCGACGAGCGGCTCGCGCGCGACGACGACCCGCCGCAGCCGCTCGTCGTCGAACGGCAGGTAGAGGAAGCAGAGGTCGAGCGCGCCGCCGTGCAGCTGGGCGACGAGGTCGTCGGGCGGCAGCTCGCGCAGGAACAGCTCGACGCCGGGATAGCGGGCGCGGAAGGCGCGCAGGTGGTCGGGGAGGGTGGAGGTCGAGGCCGACGGGACGAAGCCGATCGTCAGCCGGCCGGTCTCGCCGGTGCCGGCGTTGCGGGTCGCGTTGAGCGCCTGCTCGATCTGCGTCAGCAGCCGGCGCGCCTCGCCGAGCAGCAGCTCGCCGGCGTCGGTCAGCGCGACCTGGCGGCGGCTGCGGTCGAACAGCGCGACGCCGAGCGCCGCCTCGAGGTTCCTGATCTGTGTCGACAGCGGCGGCTGCGCGATGTGGAGCCGCTCGGCGGCGCGCGTGAAGCTCAGCTCCTCGGCGACCGCGACGAAGTACCGCAGGTGGCGAAGCTCGACATCCATACGTTCAGGATATGGGACGCGCGTGAAAGGAGTATTGGACAGATAGATGCGCGCACGCGAGGCTGTCGCGCCATGGTCTCTGTCTGCTCTCCCGCCGAGGCGCTCGCCCACGTGCAGCCCGGCGACACCGTGATGGTCGGCGGCTTCGGCCTCGTCGGCGCGCCGCTGACGCTGATCGCGGCGCTGCTCGAAGCCGACGGCGCGCGCGACCTCACGATCGTCTCCAACAACCTCGGCGAGCCCGGCCGCGGCCTCGGCAAGCTGCTGCCGGCCAGACGGGTCCGCAAGGCGATCGGCTCGTACTTCACCTCCAACCGCGAGGTCGTCGAGGCGCACCTGAGAGGGGAGATCGAGGTCGAGCTGCTGCCGCAGGGCACGCTCGCCGAGTCGATCCGCGCCGGCGGCGCCGGCATCGGCGCCTTCTACGTCCGCACCGGCGCCGGCACGCTGCTGGCCGAGGGCAAGGAGGAGCGGATCATCGACGGCGAGCGCTACCTGCTCCAGTTCCCGCTCAAGGGCGACGTCGCGCTGATCCGCGCGCACAAGGCCGACAAGCTCGGCAACCTCGCCTACCTGAAGACGGCGCGCAACTTCAACCCCGACATGGCGACGGCCGCGAAGACCGTGATCGCCGAGGTCGACGAGATCGTCGAGGTCGGGGAGCTGTCGCCGGAGGAGATCGCCACGCCGCACCTGTTCGTCGACCACCTCGTCCGCTCGGAGGGCGTTTCCGCATGAGCAGCTCCGTCTCCGTCGCGATCGCCAAGCGCGTCGCGGCCCACCTGACCGACGGCGAGATCGTCAACCTCGGGATCGGGATCCCGACGCTCGTCGCCGACCACCTGCCCGACGGCGTCGACGTCGTCCTGCAGACCGAGAACGGGATGCTCGGCGTCGGCCCGACCCCGACCGACGATGCGATCGACCCCAACCTCGTCAACGCCGGCAAGCTGCCGGTCTCCGAGCTGCCCGGCGCCTCCTACTTCGCCAGCTCGGCGTCGTTCGGGATGATCCGCGGCGCCCACGTCGACACCGCGATCCTCGGCGCGCTCCAGCTCGACGGGCAGGGCCGGATCGCCAACTGGTCGATCCCAGGCAAGCCGATCCTCGGCGTCGGCGGCGCGATGGACCTGCTCGTCGGCGCCCGCCGCGTGATCGCCGCGACGACCCACCTGGCGAAGGACGGCTCGCAGAAGATCGTCGCCGAGACGGCCTTCCCGCTGACCGCCGACCGGCCGGTCGACCTGATCGTCACCGAGCACGCGACCTTCGCCGTGCGCGACGGCGGCCTGGTGCTGATCGACGTCGCCGAGGGCAGCTCGGTCGAGTGGATCGAGGAGAACACCGGCGCGGCCTTCACCGTCGCGCTCGAGTCGGCGGCCGGCGCGCCGCAGGAGGCGGTGCGATGAGCGGGCAGCTGAACGAGGTGTGGATCGTCGAGGCGGTCCGCACGCCGATCGGGCGGCTCGGCGGCGCGCTCGCCGCCGTCCGGCCCGACGACCTCGCCGCGGTCGCCGTCGGCGAGGCGGTCCGTCGCTCGGGCGTCGACGCCGCCACGCTGGAGGACGTCGTGCTCGGCTGCGCCAACCAGGCCGGCGAGGACAACCGCGACGTCGCGCGCATGGCCGGCCTGCTGGCCGGGCTGCCGGAGACGGTCGGCGGCACGACGCTCAACCGCCTCTGCGGCTCCGGGCTCGACGCGGTCACGTACGCGACGCGGGCGCTGATGGTCGGCGACGGCGACGCCTTCGTCGCGGGCGGCGTCGAGTCGATGAGCCGCGCGCCGTGGGCCGTCGCCAAGCCGGCCCGCGGGTTCGCGACCGGGCCGAACACGATGTACGACACCTCGCTCGGCTGGCGGTTCGTCAACCCGGAGATGGAGCGGCTCGGCCACACCGACTCGCTCGGGCAGACGGCCGAGAACCTCGTCGCCGAGCATCCCGAGGTCATCACCCGCGAGGCGCAGGACCGCTTCGCGCTGGCGAGCCACGAGAAGGCGCTCGCCGCGCAGCAGGCCGGCCGCTTCGACGGCGAGCTGGTGCCGGTGACGGTGAAGGAGCGCAAGGGCGAGCGGGTCGTCGCCGAGGACGAGGGGCCGCGCGCCGACAGCTCGCTGGAGAAGCTGGCGAAGCTGAAGCCGGCCTTCGTGAAGGACGGCAGCGGCACGGTCACCGCCGGCAACTCCTCGACGCTCAACGACGGCGCCGCCGCGCTGGTGCTTGTCTCGCCGGCCTACGCCCGCGCCCACGGCCTCGAGCCGCTGGCGAAGATCCGCTCGCTCGCGACCGCCGGCGTGGCGCCGCGCGTGATGGGGATCGGGCCGGTGCCGGCGACCGACAAGGCGCTCGCGCGGGCCGGCATCTCGCTTGCCGACGTCGACCTGATCGAGCTGAACGAGGCCTTCGCCGCCCAGTCGCTCGCCGTCCTGCACGCCTGGGGCGTCCCCTTCGACGACCCGCGCGTGAACGTCAACGGCGGCGCGATCGCCCTCGGCCACCCGCTCGGCTGCTCCGGCGCCCGCCTGCTGACGACGCTCGTCCACGAGCTGCGCCGCCGCGACGACGCGACCCTCGGCCTCGCCACGATGTGCATCGGCGTCGGCCAGGGCATCGCGGTCGTCGTCGAGCGGATGGCGTAGGGGGCGGGCGCGGGCGCGGGCGAGCCGGCCGCGCCCCGCGCCCACAGCGCGCGCCGCGCGCCGCGCCCACAGCGCGCGCGGCGCCCCGCGCCGCCGCGCCCGCTTGCGACCGTCTGCGCGGACCTTTGTCATCCGATGGGTCGATGCGACCCATTCGATGACAGAGGTCCGTGCGGAAGTGCGTCCCTGGCGCGATCTATGCTGGCGGCGCGATGGCCGGCGACGGGCTCAGGTACGAGCTGATGCGGGCGCGGACGCGGGACGGCGGCGAGACGACCGTCTACCTCGTCCGCCATCCGCGCGCGACCACGCGGCTGCGGGTCCGCTGCTTCGAGCGGCCGACCCGGCTCGACCACTGGTGCGCGGAGCAGGGGAGGGCGGAGGCGATCGTCGCCGGCTTCTTCCTGCGCGACCCGCACCGGCCGCTCGGCGAGGTCGTCGTCGACGGCTCGCCCGTGCCGCATGAGCCAGTCGCGGCGCCATGGGGTCCGCTGAGGGCGTGCGTCCACGCCGACGGCGACGGGAGCGTGCGGCTGGCGGCGCGCCGGGAGCTGCCGGTCGATCCGGCCGGCGACCTCGTGCAAGCCGGCCCGCTGCTCGTCTGCGACGGCGCGTCGGTCGTCGACGGCGACGACCGCGAGGGCTTCTCGGCCGGCGCCGGCCAGTTCGACTCCGACATCACCTCCGCCTGCCACCCGCGCTGCGCGCTCGGCGTCGCCGACGACGAGCTGCTCGCGCTCTGCTGCGACGGCCGCCGCTCCGGCGTCGACGTCGGCCTCGACCTCGCCGAGCTGGCCCGCGTGCTGATCGCCTGCGGCGCCCGCGACGCGATCAACCTCGACGGCGGCGGCTCCGCGACCCTCGTCCACCGCGGCCACCTCCTCAACCGCCCCTACGCGGCCGAGAACCAGCCCGCCCCCGAATCCCGCCCGATCGCCACCGCCCTGCTGTTCGAGCCGGCGTAGCGCGGGGCCGGGCGGGTGGGTCGGTTGGCGCGGACGCGGTGGGCGGGGCGCGGCGCTCCGTCAGGCGGGTCGGCGGGCGGCGACGGCGGCGGCGGGTCGGGCGCGGCGCTCCGTCAGGCGGGCCGGCGGGCGGCGACGGCGGCGGCGCCCGGGGCGGCGACCTGCTCGACCTGGTCCCAGCCGTGCTCGCGCAGGGCGCGCTCGACGGTTTCCAGCGCGCGCGAGCTGCGGGGGCCGTCGCCGCCGGCCGGCGCGTCCCAGGCGAGCAGCAGGCGGCCGCCGGGGGCGAGCAGGCGACGCAGCAGGTCGAGCTCGGGGCTCACGTCGCGGGTCCAGAAGCAGTTGACGTTGACCGCGAACGCGGCGTCGTAGGAGCCGTCCGCGTCGTCGTGTCCGGCCAGCTCAGTCTCGTGGAGCCGCACACGCCCGTCGGCGACCGCGGCGGCGTTCCGTCTCTCCGACCGCGCGATCGCCGCCGCGGAGCGGTCGAGGCCGACGACCGCGCCGGCGCCGCTGGCCGCGCCGCTGCCGCTGGCCGCGCCGCTGCCGCTGGCCGCGCCGCTGCCGCTGGCCGCGCCGCTGCCGCTGGCCGCGGCGCCGCCGCTGCCGCCCGCCGCGCCGCTGCCGCTGCCGCCCGCAGCGCCGGCGCCGCCGTCCATCCGCGCGAGCACGAGCTCGAGCGCGACGCCGGTGCCGCAGCCGATCTCCAGCACGCGCTCGCCCGGCTGAGGTGCGAGCAGGTCGACGGCAGCGGTGATGCGGGCGGGCGGTCTGGGCATCGCCGCACCCTACCGGTGGCCGGCCCGATGACGTGCGAGTTTTGGGCGCTGAGCGACCACAACTCGCACCTCATATCCGTCGTGCCCCGAGGGATCTGTCAGGGCGCCATACGTGTGGTGCTGCGGAGGTCGTGGGCGAGGCGGGCGGCGCCGAGCGCGAGGTAGCCGCCGGTCAGCGCGAGCAGCGCGACGGCGCTTCGCCGCGGCAGCTCGCGGCGGCCCAGCTGGCGCAGGCCGGTCGCGGTGTCGGAGGCGTCGACCAGCAGCGCGAGCCGCTGCCAGCGCCGGCGCTCGGCGACCGGGGCGGTCAGGTAGCCGGCCCCGAGCGCGATCGCGCGGGCGCCGAAGATCCGCGTCATGTAGGCGAGCTGCGGCGTCGCGGGCACGCCGGCGCCGCGCGCGAGCGCGTCGGGCGCGGCGAGAGAGAGGGCGCCGAGCGCGATCCGCCCGAGCGCCATCGCCCGCAGCGGGGCGGCGAGGGGAGCTGCGGTGGCTGCGTTCATGCGCGCACCCTCGCACGCGCGCGCCCGCCCGTCGATTACCTCCGAGGTCGTGCCCGCCGCCAGCTCGAGCCAGCGACCGCCCCGCCGGCCCGCCGCCGCCCGCCCGCCGCCGCCCGCTCGCCCCGGCGACCGCGGGGCGCCGCCGCCCGCCCCCGCCCCGCACTCACCGGGTGGGCGCGGCGCCCCGCTCCGGGTAGGCTCGCCCCATGACGAGCGACACGGCGGCGCCGATCGTCCGCGACGCGCCGGAGGAGGAGCGCTTCGAGATCCGGGTCGGCGACCAGCTCGCCGGCATCGCGGAGTACCGCCGCAGAGGCGAGCTGATCGCGTTCGTCCACACCGCGGTCGACCCGCGCTTCAGAGGGCGCGGGCTGGGCAGCAGCCTGATCGTCTACGCGCTCGACAGCGCCCGCGACGCCGGCCTGCAGGTGCTGCCGTTCTGCCCGTTCGTGCGCGGCTTCGTCGACCGCCACCACGACTACCTCGACCTCGTCCCGGAGAGCATGCGCGAGCAGTTCGGCCTGCCCGCGCAGCTCTGACGGGAACGGCTACGCCTCGTCGGCGAAGGTGGTGCGGAGCTGCTGCTCCTGCTCCTCGGAGAGGTTGGTCTGCAGCAGCTCGGCGTGAGTCCCCTGGAAGGCGTCGTGGACGCGGTCGAGGACGGCGTCGGAGGTCAGCAGGAAGATCGCCGACGTGCCCGGCGTGATTCTGTCGCGGGCGCTGTCGATGAAGTCCTTGTCGATCCCGACGTTCGCGAGCGAGCCGCCGAGCGCGCCGGCCGCCGCGCCGACCGCCAGGCCGAGCAGCGGGACGAAGAAGATCAGGCCGAACAGCAGCCCCCAGAAGGCGCCGCCGAGCGCGCCGGCGCCGGTCATGTCGGCGAGGTGGCGGGTCTTCGGCTTCTTCTTGTCCGCCGGCCAGCTCACTATCGCCGCGTCGTGGAGCTGGATCAGCTCCTGCTGCTGCAGCGCTCTGACCTTCTCGGCGATGCGCTCGGCGCCGCCGGGATCGTCGAGCTTCCAAACCGTCAATGTCGCCATGCGTCCGTCCTCGTTCGGGAACCGGTCAACGGCAGCGTTCCCAGAAAACGGGTGGGATGCGACATCGACGTGAAGAGCGGGACGATCGCCCGCTCGCTCCCGCAGCCGCTCAGCCGCGCCGCAGTGTCCGCGCCGTCGAGTACGTGCGGCTGTTGCCGGCGAGGTCGCGGGCGGTGACGACGACCCGCACGCGCAGCCCCCGCGCGCCCGCCCGCGCGAGCGTCCGGCGCGCCGACGGCGTCAGCCGGATCCGCACCGACGCCGCTCTGCCGGCGGCGGCCCGGAACGGCGCGCTGCCGAGCAGGCGCGTCCCGACCGCTCGCTTGCCGCTCGGCAGCGCCAGCACGAGCTGCGCGCTGCCGCTGCAGAGGCCGCGGCCGGCGCCCTCGCGGCGGGAGCAGGAGATCGCGAGCGGCACGCGGCCGCCGCCGCGCGCGGTCCTCAGCACGCGTCTGCCGCCGACTCTCACGCCGGGCGGGTACGGGTTGACTTGGAAGGCGCGCGCGACCGTCGCGCCGCGGCGGCCGTCGGACATCACGGCGCGGATCTCGACGACGTGGTCGCCGGCCCGCAGCCCCGACGCCGTCCGCGGCGACGCGCACGGCTGCCACGGACCGCCGTCGAGGCGGCACTCGTAGAAAGCGGCGGACGGGTCGACGGCGAAGGCGATCCGCGCGTCGCGCGATCTCGTCAGCTCGGCCGGCGCCTCGACCACGCGGACCTCCGGGATCGGCAGCGGGGTGAGGTCGGCCGGCGGCGGCTTGATCGGCTGGTCGCTCGGAGCGACCGCGAACGACGGGCCGGCGGCGTCGGCGGCCAGACCGTTGCCGGCGGCGTCGACGACGGCGCTCGCCGCCGCGAGCACGAGGCCGAGCGAGCCCTCGCCGCCGACGCCGCTCGCCGTCACCCGCCAGGTCGTCGCGTCGACCTGCGTCACGGACGAGATCGCGCCGCGCGCGGTGCCGGTCGCGACGAGCGCGAACGCCGGTGCGCCGACGCCCGACACCGGCTCGGAGAAGCGCACCTGCCAGGCGACGGCGCCGTCGCCGACCGACGCCGGTCCGATCCGCTCGAAGGCGGTGAGGAGCGGGCGGACGCCGTCGATCGCGAGCGCCGAGGTGTCCGCCAGCGAGCCGGGCCCGCCGGGGGCTGGGAGGGTGAGGTCGGCGGCCGGCGCGGTCGCGTCGTCGGCGTCGATCGTCGCGCCGCGCAGCTCGAGCGCGGCAGTCGAGCGGTAGTCGAGGGCGGCGCTCGCGTCGCCTTCCGCGACCGTGTACGCGAACGTCAGCGTGTCGCTTCCCGAGCCGCCCGCGTAGGTCGCGACGCCGCTGGCCGCTCCGCTCGCCAGCAGCAGCACAGGCCTCCCGCCGCTCGTCCGGACGGCGACGGGGCGGTCGAAGCGGACGCGGATCGCGACCGTGCCGCCGATGCCGGCGATCGTCCCCGGCGCCGGGCTCGCCTCGACCGCGACGACGCTCGGCGACGGGACGACGGTCACGATCGCCGTTCCCGTCGACGTCAGCGCGCCCCCGGCGCCGGTGTTGCCGTTGTCGTCGAGCGTGACGGTCAGCGACTCGTCGCCTGAGAAGCCGGCGGCCGGCTGGTAGCGAACTCTGCCCGACTGGAACGCGGCCTGGAGGCCGGCGATCGTGCCGTCGAGCCGGATGCCGCCGGACACCGGGGTGACCGCGACGCCGACGTCGGTGGCCGCCGTCACGGTGCCGCCGCCGCTCGCCGTGACGGTGAGCGAGACGATGCCGTCGCCGGCGTCGACGTCGGCGACGTCGACGCCGGTGAGCGCGAGCTCTCTCTCCTGGCCGGTCGCGTACGTCGCGGGCACGGTCACGATCGGCGGATCGTTGACGGCGGTGATCAGGAACGTCGTGGTGAAGGTGTCGCTGAGGCCCTCGTCGTCGGTCACCACGACGCTCAGCGCGACGGTCCCGTTGAAGTCCCGCGCCGGCGCGTACACCAGTCCGGAGCCCGCGATGCGGGAGTTCAGCGCGTCCGGTGTGCCGGTCAGGGTGACGCTCGAGGTGCCCGATCCGGAGGCGACCACCCCGCCGCCCGACGACGCCGAGAACGTGCCGCTGCCGGCCGCCACCGCCAGCGTCACCGGGCCGCCGGAGTCGTCGGAGACGACGATCGTGTCGATGGCGCGCGGGACGTCCTCCGGCATCGCCGGAATCGGCATGACCGAGAGGGAAGGCGGCGCCGCCGAGGCGGCGATCGGGAGCATCAGGGCGAGGGCGGCGAGCGCGGCGGCGGCTGCGCCGGCGCGCCGGAGACGGGACATGACGCGGGCGACCATGGCGTGGGAGCCTACTGCCGGCGGCCGTCGCAATCGGCGCGTCGGCGCTCGTTCGACTTTCACAGCCGGTAGCCGCGGGCGTCGCGCACCGAGCGGTGGGAGGAGAAGCGGCCCAGCGCCCACAGGCACAGCAGCAGCGCGCCGACGAGCGAGCCGAGGAAGCCGTCGGCGATGTCGGCGATCGTGTCGGCGTAGCTGATGAAGAGGTTCTGGCCGAACCATCTGACCGCGATCCACTCGTAGACCTCGTAGACCGTCACGGCGGTCACGCCGATGCAGAAGGCGATGAAGCCCATCCCGAACAGCCGCGTCGCGCGCAGTCTGACGAGCGCCGGCTCCGGCACGACCTCGATCCGCGACAGCCCGATGTAGATCATCGGCGCGAAGAAGCACGGCAGCGTGATGTGGACGACGTTGTCGTACCACGACCAGTCGACGAACAGGTGGAGCGCGTCGCCCCAGCCGTTGAAGAACATCGCGATGCAGAAGCCCCAGTCGAAGACGCGCGGCAGGTCGACCATCCGCGCGACGAAGACCGCGACGGCGTTGAGCGCCAGCTGCGTCGCGGCATGGTCGTCGCCGGTCAGGTGAAAGACCACGGCGCCGACGACGAAGCTGAGCCGGAAGAGGTCGAGCGGGTCGCGCAGGACCGGGTGCCAGTCGCCGAGGAAGATCGCCCGCAGCAGCGCCGGCGGCCGCCACAGCGGTCTGCGTTGGGTGACCGGGTCGCCGTGCGGCCGCAGCGCCGGCTCGGCGGCGGAGCGCAGCACGCGGTCGCCGAGTCTCATCGCCGCGCCCGCAGGTGGACCGGGTTGGAGAGCAGCCACATCGCCCCGCCGACGCGCGCCTCGACGCGGTGGACGCCGGGCCCGGTGACGCGCAGGTCGAGCGCGTCGCCGTCGGCGCGCAGCAGCTCCTCGCCGTCGCGCACGACCCGCAGCTCCGCGGCGCGCGGCAGGCGGACCCGCAGCACCGTCTCCTCGTCGGGGGCGACGAGCGCCTCGCCGCCCATCGGGACGGTCTCGCCGTCGGCGCGCTCGCCCCAGAAGCGCGCGCCGTCGGCCGGCGCGACGCACGGCCGTGCCAGCCACATCGCGCCGGCGCGCAGGGCCGCGACCACCGTCGCCTCGTCGCGGGCCGGATCGCCGGTCAGCGGCTCGTCGAGCAGCAGGTGGGTGCGCAGCAGGTCGAAGGTGCGCGCGTGCGACAGGGGAGAGCGGACGGAGCCGTTGATCCGCACGCCCGGCGCGTGGCCGTCGAGCCCGCCGAGCGCCGGCACGCGCCGTCTCGCCGACAGCGCGTCCCACGCCGCGAGCTGGCGCGGCGGCGGCCCGTCGGCGGTCGCCGCGACCGGGTCGCGCAGCCAGCGCAGGACCTCCGCCGGCGAGCGCCACGCCTCGGCGGCGTCGGTCGTCACGCTCCACAGCTCGATCCCGTCGCAGCCGCCGGGCTGGTCGAGCGCCGGCCAGGCGTGGGGGAGGACGATCCGCCGCGCCAGCGCCGGCAGGAGGAGCCGCCCGCCCTCGCTGAAGGGGTGGGCGGCGAAGCCGACGCCGCCGGCCTCGCGGACCGCGGCGGCGATCTCGGCCGCACTGCGGCCCGCGTGCGGGATCTCGCCGCTGACGCCGAAGGCGAGGTAGTGGCCGCCCTTCGGGCTGACCTCCGTGCCGACGACCAGCGCGACGCCGTCGTGGGTGCCGGCCCAGCCGTCGCCGCGGGCGGCGAGCGTGTCGTGGTCGGTCAGCAGCAGCGCGCCGGCGCCGCTGTCGCGCGCGGCGTCGAGCAGCTCGGCGACCGTCGCGGTCCCGTCCGAGCAGGTCGAGTGGACGTGGACGACGGCGGAGAGGTCGTGGACGGGATCCATCTGGTGTGGATTCTGCGCGCTGACCAGCGGCCGCGAAACGCGCCGCTATCCTCGCCCGCATGGCGATCCGCCGCCTCCTGCCGGCGCTGTTGCTGCTGGCGGCCGCCTTCGCCGCGGCGGCGCTGCTGCTGCCCAAGTCGCCCGACGCCCTGCGCGACCTGCTCCTCTCGATCGGCGTGCTCGCGCCGGTCGTCGCCTTCGGCGCCTGGCTGCTGCTGACGCCGGCGCTCTTCCCCGGCACCGTCCTCGCCGCCGCCAGCGGCCTCGCCTTCGGGACGATCGGCGGCGCCGGCCTCGCGTGGGGCGGCGCCGTGCTCGGCGGGCTGATCGCCTTCGCGCTCGCTCGCACCGTGGCGCGCGGACCGGTCGAGCGGTTCGTCGCCGGGCGCAGACGGCTGGGCGCCGTCAGCGAGCTGTTGGAGCGCCGCGGCTTCGCCGCCGTGCTCGCGGCCCGGCTGATGCCGGGGGTGCCGGTGACCGCGCTCCACTATGCGGCCGGCGCCTCGCCGGTGCGGCTGCGGGCCTTCGTCGGGGCGATGTCGATCGGGGCGCTGCTGCGCACCGTCCCGTACGTGCTGCTCGGCCAGGGGATCGGCAGCGGCTCGCCGCTGGTCGTCGCCGTCGGGGCCGGCTCGATCGTGCTCGGCGGCCTCGGCGGCACGGCGCTGCTGTGGCAGCTGAAGGCCCGCGCCGCGATCTGATCGTCCGCTGAACGCGGCCGGCCGGACGACGATCCGACCGGACGTGCACAATCTGCCGACCATGCGGCTGGTCTCGACCCGTCATCTCCAGGCCGGCACGATCGTCGCCCGCCCCGTGCGCAGCGGTCCCGTGGGCACCGCCCCGCTCGTCATCGAGGGCGCGCTCCTGACCGAATCGATGTGCCGGCGGCTGCTCGAGCTCGGCGTCGCGGCGGTCTGGGTCGACGACGAGATCGGGGAGGGGATCGAGCCGCTGGAGGCGCTCACGCCCGAGACGCGCGACGCCGCCGAGAGAGACGTGATGGCGACGCTCGCCGACGCGCGCGAGGCGCTCGCATCCGGTCAGCAGCTGCCGCAGCAGGCGGTCGACCGGATGCGCGACGTCGCCGGCGCGATCGCGCGCGAGATCGCCGCGCTGCCGGAGGCGGCCTACGCGCTGAGCGAGATGCGGATCGCCGACCACTACACGCACGAGCACTCCGTCCGCGTGACGACGCTCGGGCTGCTGCTGGCGGCGCGCCACTGGAGGTCGCACGGCTGGACAGACCACCGCGGCCGCCAGCGCCACGACAGCGTCGCGCAGCGGATGACGCAGCTCGGCTTCGGGCTGCTCGTGCACGACATCGGCAAGCTTGCGATCCCGCGCGAGGTGCTCGACAAGCCCGGCAGACTCGACGCCGAGGAGTGGGAGCTGATCAAGCGCCACCCCGACCTCGGCGCCGCGATGCTCAGCCACACGACGACGTCGATGCTGGCGATATCGGTCGTCCGCTTCCACCACGAGCGCTGGGACGGCGCCGGCTACCCGCGCAGGCTGCGGGGTCGCAGGATCTCCGAGCTGGCGCGGATCGCCGCCGTCGCCGACGTGTACGACGCGGTCCGCTCCGAGCGGCCGTACAAGCCGGCGCGGCCGCCGCACGTCGGCTACGAGGTCGTGAGGGAGGGCTCCGGCAGCGCCTTCGACCCCGCGATCGTGCGGACCTTCTGCGAGGTCGTGATGCCGTATCCGGTCGGTCACGAGCTGGAGCTCGACGACGGCGTGACGGCGGTCGTCGCGGCCGTCGACCCGGCGCGCCCGTACGCGCCGCTCATGCGCTGGCGCGACGCCGGCGGCACCATCGTCGAGCGCGAGGTCGACCTCGCGCGGGGGCGCGCGGCCGAGCCGGCCTGAGCGGGGCGCGGCGCGGCGGTCGGGCGGACGCCGTGGCCCGACGGGCGCGGCGTCAGCGCGTGCCGAGGACGCCGGGCAGCCACGCCGCGAGCGCGGCCCGCAGCGCGGCGCGGTCGCTCTTGAGGCCGTGGTCGCCTTTGATCGCGACGACCTCCCGGCCGGGCGCCGCCTCCGGCATCCCGAAGCGGTCTCTGACGCCTTGCACGATCAGCACCGGGACGCCGGCGGGGACCGCCTCCAGCTCCGGCAGGCGGCTCGGGCGCGGCTCGCGGCCGGCTCTGACCGGCGGCTGGAGCGGGAAGGCGAGGCAGAGGATGCCGGCCGCGCCGGTCGCCGCGGCGGTGCGGCAGGCGACGCGGGCGCCCGACGAGCGGCCGCCGGCGACCAACGGCAGCGCCGGGTCGAGCTCGCCCCGCTCGCGCAGGCCGGCGACGACTGCCTCCCACGCCGCGTCGAGCTGTCTCGCCGGCGCCGCGTTGCGGCGGCCGGCGACGCGATAGGGCTGCTCGACGAGGCCGACCGTCGCCCCGAGCTCGTTCGCGACCGCGGTCGCCGCGACGAGGTCCGGCGCCGCGACGCCCCCGCCGGCGCCGTGGCCGAGCAGCAGGGCGCCGGTCGGCGGGCCGTCGGGGCGGTGGAGATGGACGCGCGCGGGGCCGTGCGGGGTGTCGAGCGTCAGCGGGGGCACGGCGGGGATGGTCGCAGAGCGACGAGGCGCGCGGACACATCGCGGGTGCGCGGCGGCGGGCGGTTGGGGCCGCGCCCGGCGGGTAGCTGCGCGCCATGGAACGAGCACAGAGAGAGCGATTCGAGCAGGCCGTCGAGCGCAAGCGCGAGGAGGCGGAGCGGCGGGCTCAGGGCGGCGGTCCGCGCGGCGAGCCCGGCGCCGAGGGCGCGGGCAAGCCGGGCGGGCAGGAGGAGCAGCTGCACGCCCCCGAGCGCCCGCAGGACATCCCCGACCCGCGCAAGAAGAGCAGCGGCCACGGGCAGAAGACCGCCGACAAGTGGAACCAGTGAGGGTGGGTTGAGCCCGGCGGCGCGGCGCCGGCGCACTCACGAGCGTGATGCCCCGCTGAGCGGCCCGGGTGCGGTCGGCGCGCCTATCTCGCGTCCTGGTTGGCGACCGCCGCCATCAGCAGCAGGCCGCCGTCGACGACGTAGGAGCCGCCGGTGACGTAGGAGGCGCGCGGGGAGGCGAGGAAGGCGATCAGCTCGGCGACCTCGTGGGCCGATCCCGGGCGGCCGGCGGGGATCTGGCGGCGCTCGATCGTGTGCGGGTCGACGTCCTCGGCGCCGGTCATCGGCGTCGCGATCTCGCCCGGGGCGACGGCGTTGACGGTGATCCCGTGCTCGGCCAGCTCCAGCGCCATCACCTGCGTCAACAGTCCGAGGCCGCCCTTCGCCGCGCAGTAGGCCGACGAGCCGCGCAGCGGGACGTGCTCGTGGACCGAGGTCACGTTCACGATCCGCCCGCCCTCGCTCTGCGCGACCATCCGCCGCGCCGCCGCCTGACCGCAGAGCATCGCGCCGGTCAGGTCGACCGCGAGCACGTGGTCCCAGTCGTCGGCGCTCATCTCGAGGAACCCAGCGCTGGCGCCGGTGCCCGCGTTGTTGACGAGCACGTCGAGGCCGCCGAGCGCGTCGGCGAGCCGCTCGATCGCCGGCTGGACGGTCGCGCGCTCGGTGAGGTCGAGTTCGACGACGTGGGCGGCCCGGCCGTGGGAGCGGACCTCGCGCGCCGTCGCCTCCCCGGCGGCCGCGTCGTAGTGCCACGTGATCCCGACGTCGCAGCCGTCGCGGGCGAGCGCGACTGCGGTCGCCTTCCCGATGCCCGACTCCGAGCCGGTCACGATCGCGCGGCGCGGACGCTGTTCGGCGGTCATGACGGGGACCTACCCGATCCGTGCTAGGTCGCCTCGGTCGGCGAGCGTCTCGCGGCGCGGCCGCCCGCGGCCCAGTGCGCCCGGGCAACCGGGCGCGGCAGGCGGCGAACGGGACGCCGGACCGTCACAGCGCCTGGCTCGGGGCGCGCGCGGCTGCGGCCGAGCGAGACGGCGGACGGTCTGCCGAAGCCTCAGCGCCCGCGGCAGGTGCCGCGGCCGAACGGGACGCGGACGGTCGTCGCCGGGGCGGCGGGGGAGGCGCCGCTTCGGATCGTCAGCCGCACGCAGCGGGCGCCGTCGACGACGACCGCTCCCGGCCAGCCGGTCGGCCGGCGCCCGGCGCAGGTGCGGGCGATCACGAGCGTGTGGGGGCGGTCGCCCGCCTGGGCGGGCACGCGCCGGACGCCGTAGTCGAGCCAGACGTGGCCGCGGTCGGCCCGTGGGACTGCGATCCGCGCCGTCGCGCCGGCGTCGACGACGAGCGGCGACTTGGCGGCGAAGGGGCGCCCGTCGGTCGGGCGGAAGTGACGGTGGGGATGGCGTCGGAAGCGGTCGAGCGACATCAGCAGGACCGGCGGCGCGACCACGTCGGCGCGCCCGCCGCGGGGTCGTGCGGCGCCGAGCGAGTTGTCGCAGGTCAGTCGCCGCACGGCCACCCGCGCGGCCGCGGCGGGAGCAGGCGGTGCGACCGAGCTGGCCGCGAGCCGGTAGGCCGGTGCGACGGTCTCGACGACGGGGCCGGGCGCGGCCCGCTGGCCGGACCGGTCTCCGCCGACGGCGAATGCGGTCGCGAGCGCTCCCGCCGTCCCGACCGCCGCGACGATCCCGATCGCCCATGCTCGTCCGCTCATCGCATCGAACCTCCTCTCATCCACTCGTTCCTGGTGGTTCGAACGCTCGGAAGCCTGCGGAGTTGCGCTTGGCGACGCGGCCGGTGGCACCCGTATCCCACCCGTATCCGCGGGGCGCCGGCCGGGGAGCGGTGCGTCCCAGCCGGAGCGAGCGACGCGACCACGCGGGCGGCGGCGCGGGCCGGCGCGAACGGCTCCATTGCGCGCTGCCGAGGGCTGCGGCGGAGCGGACCGCCGAACGGTGCGACGCGGGCGGCGGCGCGGGCCGGCGCGAACGGCTCCCATTGCGGGCTGCCGAGGGCGGACCGCCGAACGGTGTGAGCTGAGCTGCCGGACGCGGCCGCGCTCAGTGCCAGCTCGCCGCGAGCGCGACGACGACGGCCAGCTCGGTCAGCGCGATCGTCGCGCCGAGCGTGTCGCCGGTGCGGCCGCCGAGCGTGCGGCGCGCCCAGGCGACCGAGAGCGCGGCGACGAGCGCGGCGGCCGCGAGCGCGAGCAGGCCGCGCAGGGGGCCGACGGCGAGCAGCGCGGCGGCCGCGGCGGTGAGCGCGCCGAGGAGCAGCGGCCTCCGGCGGACGGCGAAGCCCGCGCCGAGCCCGTCGCGGCGCGCCGGCGGCGTCGCGGCGGCGTGGACGAGCGCGGCGGCGCGGCCGAGGGCGCACGCGGCGATCAGGGCGAGCAGCGCATCGGCGGCGGAGACCTGCGCGAGCGTCGTCAGCAGCATGAGGCCCCAGCCGAGCAGCGCGAGCATTCCGAAGGTCCCGATCCGCGAGTCGCGCATGACGGCCAGCTGCCGCGCGCGGTCGCCCCGGACGCCGAGCCCGTCGGCGCAGTCGGCCAGCCCGTCCTGGTGGAGCGCGCCGGTGACGGCGACGAGCGCCGCGAGCGCGAGCACGGTTGCCGGCGCGGCGCCGAGCAGCGGCTCGGCCGCGACCCGCACCCCGCCCGCGAGCGCCCCGACGGCGGCGCCGACGAGCGGGAACCACCCGGCGGCCCGCCCGAAGTCGCCGACGCGATGGGCAGCCGCCGGCACCGGCACGAGCGTCAGGAACGACAGCGCGATGCCGGCGTCGGCGAGCGGGCGGGGGCGCGGCGCGGCGGCTTCGACGGTCGCAGTCGGCCGCGGCCGCGCGGCGGACGCGCTCGGCGCGTTGTCGACCGGGGTCGCGCCCGGCTGGGCTGGCGGTTCGCCGGTGCCGCGGTCGCCGGTGGCGGCGCCGGGGCGTGTGGGCGGTCGCTCGCTCACCGCGGGCCGTCGATGCCGGCCTCGGCGAACGTGCCCATCTCGCGATGGAGCGCGCCGGCGGAGGCGATCACCGGCAGCGCGAGCAGCGCGCCCGACGCCTCCCCGAGACGCATGCGCAGGTCGAGCAGCGGCTCCAGCCCCAGCTCGGCGAGCACGAGCGCATGGCCCGGCTCGGCCGACCGATGGCTGGCGATCAGCGACTCCGCGAGACCGCCGTCGAGCCCGACCGCCGCAAGCGCCGCCGTCGAGACCGCGTAGCCGTCGAGGATCACCGGCAGCCGCCGCCGCGCCGCTTCGATCGCCGCCCCCGCGAGCGCCGCCAGCTCCAGTCCCCCGACCTCGCGCAGCGCGGTGCGGGCGGGGAGGGGAGCGGCATCGGCCGTCGCGCCCTCCGCGGTGGGGGCTGGTGTGCGGGCGGCCGCGGCGCCGTCTGCGGTGGGGGCTGGTGTGCGGGCGGCCGCGGCGCCGTCTGCGGTGGCGGGCGTCGCGGCGGAGGCGCGCGCTCGTGCCAGCGCGGCGTCGACGACGGCGCGCTTGCGGTCGAGGCCGGCGGCGTCGAGGCCGGTGCCGCGGCCGACCGTGCGCTCGGCGCCGACGCCGAGCAGGGCGCCGGCGAGGGCGGCGGTGGTCGCGGTGTTGCCGATCCCGATCTCGCCGAGCGCGAGGCAGTCGGCGCCGCGCTCGGCCAGCTCGCCGGCCAGCGCCGCGCCGAGCGCCAGCGCGGCGTCGAGCCGATCGTCGGTCAGCGCCGGCTCGGCGGTCATGTCGGCGGTTCCCGGCGCCAGCTTCGCGGCGCGCACGCCGGGCGGCGTCTCCGCGACCAGGCCGACGTCGGCGACCAGCAGCTCGTGGCCGCCGTGGCGGGCGAGCACGCCGACCGCGCTCTGGCCGCGCGCCGCCGCGCCGGCGACCTGCGCCGAGACCCGCGCGTCGAAGAGGCTCGTGCCGTGGACGACGTGGCCGTGGTCGGCCGCGAGCACGAGCACCCCGGCCCTTGGCGCCGCCGGCGGCGCCGCGCCCGTGATCGACGCCCACCGCTCGATCAGCGCCTCCAGCGCCCCGAGCGACCCGGCCGGCTTCGCGAGCCGGTCGGAGCGGTCGCGCGCCGCGATCGCCGCCTCGCGGTCCGGCGGCGCGGCGCGCGGCCGGACCGCCGCCTCTCTGCCGGCCGGGGCGGGACCTCTGTCATCCGGTGCACGCACAGCCGGCATTGGATGACAGAGGTCCGCCCCGGAGGCGTCCGCCGGGCGGCCGGCGGGGTCCGCGGCGGCCCGTCGCGGCGCGGCGACGGCGTGCTCGGCCGGCCAGCGCTCGTCGATCACGACGTCGGCGAGCGGCATGCGGGACGACCAGCCGGCGGCCTCCAGGCCCGGGCGGACCGGGCGCTCGTCGGGCCAGCCGACGCACAGCCACGCCATCGGCTCGACGCGCGCCGGGATGCCCAGCAGCGTGCGCAGGTCGTCGGGGCGGTAGAAGCTGACCCAGCCGACGCCGAGGCCCTCGGCGCGCGCCGCGAGCCACAGGTTCTCGATCGCGCAGGCGGCGCTGTAGAGGTCGGTCTCGGGGATCGTGCCGCGGCCGAGGATCTCCTCGTCGGGGTCGCCGTGGTCGCAGCAGACGACGACGCCGAGCGGCGCCTCGACGATCCCCTCGATCTTCTGGTCGAGGAAGTGCGCGGCGCGCTCGCTGAACTTGGCCGACTGACGGATCCGCTCCCGCTGGGCCAAGCGCCGCAGCGCCAGCTTCGTCTCCAGCGAGCGCACGACGATCAGCCGCCACGGCTGCATCAGCCCGACCGACGGCGCCTGGTGCGCGGCCGCGAGGATCCGCTCGAGCACGTCGTCGGGCACGGGGTCGGGGCGGAAGCGGCGGATGTCGCGCCGCTCGGCGATCGCGCGGTAGACCGCGTCGCGCGCCTCGTCGGGGAAGCGCCAGCCGCGCGGATCGGCGGCGCGCTCGGCGGCGCGGGAGGGATCGAAGCCCGCCGGGGTCGCCGGGCGCGGGGGTCGCAGGTCTCCGCTCACGGCGAGCAAGCCTAGACAGGCCGTCCAGCGAAGAGGGCCGACCGTCCGGCTCGCCGGCTTGCCGCCCTCGCCTCCCGCGGCCGCCGCGGCGGCGCCCGTGCCGGCCCAAGGGGGCGACGCGACGCGGGCGCGGCCGGCGAGCGGGCGCAGCCGGTACGATGGCCGCCGTCAGCGTGGCGGTGCGAGGAACCCGGTGAGACTCCGGGACGGTCGCGCCACTGTGTCCGGCTCCCCAGCCGGAAGTCAGGAACTCCACCGCCGCGACTCCTTCCACGATCGGGACGCTGGATCCCGAGGAGGTCCGCCGCATGCACCGCATCGCCCCGTCGTCGCCGCCCGATCGGCGCACCGCCGCGTCCGTCGCAGCCGCCCCGGCGCCGTGAAGCGGCTGCTGCTCGTGCGCCACGCGGCGACGAGCGCGACGCGAGCCGCCGCCTTCCCGGCCGACGAGCCGATCGAGGATGGCGCCGCCGCGCTCGCCGCGCCGCTCGCCGCGCTCGTGCGGGGCCGCGACGCCGCGCCCGCTGCTTCAGACGCCCGGCCGGGGCACGGGGCGGCGGCCAGCGAGCCGACCGCTTCCGGAGCCCGGCCGGGGCGCGGGATGGGCGCCGCCAATCTGGCCGCTCCCGGCGCCCGGCCGGGCCGCGAGGTGGGCGCCGCCGGTCCGACCGCTCCCGACGCTCGGCCGGGGCAGGGGGCGGCGGCCGGCGAGCCGGCCGCTACCGGCTCCCGGCCGCGGTTCGATCTGCTCGCCAGCCCGGCGCTGCGCTGCCGCCAGACCGCCGCGGCCGCCGGCCTGACCGCGCGGCCGGAGCCGCGCATCGCCGAATGCGACTTCGCCGCGTGGGCGGGGCGGACGCTCGCGTCGGTGCACGCCGAGCAGCCCGACGCCGTCGGCGCCTGGATGGCCGATCCCGACGCGGCGCCGCACGGCGGCGAGTCGCTGCGCGCCTTCGCGGCGCGGGTCGGCGGCTGGCTCGACGAGCAGGCGGGCGAGGACGGAACGACGCTCGCGATCACCCACGGCGGGGTCATCAAGGCCGCGCTCGTCCACGCGCTCGGCGCCCCGCTCGACGCCTTCTGGCGGCTCGACGTCGCCCCGCTCTCCGTCACCGAGCTGCACGCCCACGACGGCCGCTGGACCGTGACGCGGACGAACTGTCCGCTCGACCCGGCGGTCGGCCGCGCTCGCTCCGCTGCCGTCGCGCAGGAGCGCGGTGCCGCCGGCTCCGGTGGGACGGCGGTCGGGGGCGCGCCCATGGCGGGTGCGAGCGGGGCGCGCGTGGCCGTCGGCAGTGGGGCGGCGGTCGGGGGCGCGCCCATGGCGGGTGCGAGCGGGGCGCGCGTGGACGTCGGCGGTGGGGCGGCGGTCGGGGGCGCGCCCCCGGCGGGTGCGAGCGCGGCGCGCGTCGCCGGCGCCGGCGCGGGGGCGGCGCGGTGAGCGGGTTCGCGCTCGCCGCCGGCTGGGCGGCCGACATCGCGTTCGGGGATCCGCGGCGGCTGCATCCGGTGGCGGGCTTCGGACGGGCAGCGCTGGCGCTGGAGCGGGCGATCTACGCGCCGTCACGCGGCCGCGGCGCGCTCTTCGCCGCCGTGCTCGTCGGCGGGGCGGCGGCAGCGGGGCAGCTCGCGACGAGGCTCGCGGAGCGGGTCGCGGGGCGCGCCGGCCGGACGGTCGTGCTCGCGGTCGTGACGTGGGGCGCGCTCGGCGGGCGCAGCCTCGTGCGCGAGGGGCGGCGGATCGCCGAACTGCTGGAGGCCGGCGACCTCGACGGCGCCCGTGACGCGCTGCCCGCGCTCGCCGGGCGCGACCCGTCGCAGCTCGACGAGAGCGGGATCAGCCGCGCGGTCGTCGAGTCGCTCGCCGAGAACAGCTCCGACGCGGTCGTCGGCGCGCTCGTCTGGGGCGCCGCCGCCGGCCCGGCCGGAATCGCCGCCTTCCGCGCCGCCAACACGCTCGACGCGATGGTCGGCCACCGCTCGCCGCGCTACGAGCGGTTCGGCTTCGCCGCCGCCAAGCTCGACGACGCGATGGGCTGGCCGGGCGCCCGCCTCGGCGCGCTGCTCGCGGTTGCGCTCGCTCCCATCGCCAGCGGATCGCCGCGCGCGGCATGGCGGATCCTCCGCCGCGACGGCGCCGCACACCCGTCTCCCAACGCCGGCCGGATGGAGGCGGCGTTCGCCGGCGCGCTCGACCTGCGCCTCGGCGGTCCGCTCAGATACGGCGAGCGGACCGAGCACCGCCCGACCCTCGGCGACGGCCGCCCACCGCAGCCCGCCGACGCCGCCCGCGCCGCGCGGCTCAGCCTCGCCGTCGGCGCCGCGAGCGCCCTCCTGTGCGCTGCCGCCCGCGCCGCCGCGCCCGCTCGCGCCCGCCGAGCCACTGGCGCCGTCCCACCGCACCGCGACGACAGCACGCCGACGATCGACGGGAGTGGGCGATGAGAGGGGCGTTGCTGGTCGCCGGCACGCATTCGGACGCCGGGAAGTCGGTCGTGGCGACGGGCATCTGCCGCTGGCTCGCGCGTCGGGGCGTCAGGGTCGCTCCCTTCAAGGCGCAGAACATGGCGCTCAACAGCGTCGTCGCCCACGACGGCAGCGAGATCGGGCGGGCGCAGGCGGCGCAGGCGGCCGCGTGCGGGATCGAGACCGAGGCGGCGATGAACCCGGTCCTGATCAAGCCCTCCGGCCACCGCCACAGCCAGATCGTGGTGATGGGGAAGCCGTTCGCCGACGTCGACGCGCGCTCCTACCAGCACCTCAAGGACCAGTTGAAGCCGATCGTCGCCGACGCGCTGGACGACCTGCGGGCGCGCTTCGACGTCGTCGTCTGCGAGGGCGCAGGCAGCCCGGCCGAGATCAACCTCCGCCACGCCGACCTCACCAACATGGGGCTGGCGACGGCGCACGGCCTGCCGGTCCTCGTCGTCGGCGACATCGACCGCGGCGGCGTGATGGCGTCGTTGTTCGGGACGCTCGCGCTGCTCGACGCGACCGACCAGGCCCACGTCGCCGCCTTCCTGGTCAACAAGTTCCGCGGCGACCAGTCGATCCTCGCGCCCGGCCTCGCGCAGCTCGAAGCGATGACCGGCCGCGCGACGCTCGGCGTCCTCCCGCACGTCGAGGACCTGTGGATGGACGTCGAGGACTCGCTCGCGCTGGAGGCGCCGCGGCCGGAGGAGCCGGCGCTGGCCGACTCGCTCGACGTCGCCGTCCTGCGGCTGCGGTGGATGAGCAACTTCACCGACGTCGACGCGCTCGCGACCGAGCCCGGCGTCCGCGTCCGCTTCACGCGCAGCGCCGCCGACCTGGAGCGGGCCGATCTCGTCGTGATCCCGGGGACGAAGGCGACCGTCGAGGACCTCGCGCGGCTGCGCGAGCACGGGCTCGACAGGGTCCTGGTCGAGCGGGCCGCGCGCGGCCGTCCGATCCTTGGCATCTGCGGCGGCTACCAGCTGCTCGGCGAGTCGATCGACGACGGCGTCGAGTCGAGACGGGGCCGGGTCGAGGGCCTGGGGCTGCTCCCGGTCACGACCGCATTCCAGCCCGACAAGCTGCTGCGCCGCCGGCGCGGCGCCTGCGCCTGGCTCGGCACCGCCGTCTCCGGCTACGAGATCCGCCACGGCCGCGTCAGCCGCGGCGGCGGCGAGCCGCTCGTCCACGACGGCGGCGAAGGGGAGCCCGACGGCTGCCGCCACGGGGCCGTCCTCGGCACCAGCTGGCACGGGGCGCTGGAGCACGACGCCTTCCGCCGCGCGCTCCTGCGGCAGGTCGCGGCGACCGCGGGCCGCGACTTCCGGCCGGGCACGGCGACCTTCGCCGCCGCCCGCCAGTCGCGGCTCGACGTGCTCGGCGACCTGATCGAGCAGCACGTCGACACGGCCGCGCTCGAAGACCTGATCAGCGGCGGGGTTCCCGCCGGCCTTCCGACCGTCCACACAGAGGTGCGCACGTGCTCCGTTTCGTGACGACCGCCGACACCGAGATCCTCGCGACCGCCGCCGCGGTGCAGCGGCTCCCGGACGGCTTTCCCCAGGTGCGCTGCGCCAACCCGTTCGGCGCCGACGCCGCCCAGCTCGTCGACACGGTGATGGACGGTGCGCGGGTCGTGCTCGTGCGGATCCTTGGCGGCACGCGCGGCTGGCAGGACGGCCTGCCGCTGCTGGTCGAGCGCTGCCGCGAGGCCGGCGTCCCGCTGCTCGCGCTCGGCGGCGAGGCCGAGCCCGACGCCGAGATGACGGCGCTGTCGAGCGCGCCGTCGGGCGCCGTCGCGCAGGCCGGCGAGTACCTGCGCCACGGCGACGTCGACAACGTCGAGCAGCTGCTGCGCTTCCTCGCCGACACCTTCCTGCTGGAGGGCTGGGGCTTCGAGCCGCCGCGCGAGACCGCCGACCTCGGGGTCTACCTGCCCGGGCGTGGTGACGTCTCGATCGAGGAGGCGCTCGCGGGGCACGACCCCGGCCGGCCGACGGTCGGCGTCTGCTTCTACCGCTCCCACCGCCTGACCGGCAACACCGCCTTCGTCGACGAGCTGTGCGCGCAGATCGAGGCGGCCGGCGCCAACGCCGTCGCCGTCTGGAGCTACACGCTGCGGCGCGGCAGAGACGGGCGCGTGCCGGCGCTGGAGCTGCTCGACGGCAAGGTCGACGCGCTCGTCACGACGATGCTCGCGACCGGTGGGTCGGGGGCCGCGGACGCGAGCGCGGGCGCGGCGGGGGCGGGCGACGCGGGCGCGGCCGGAGCGGGCGCGGCCGGAGCGGGCACCGGCGGGGCGGGCGCGGACCGCGCGGGCACGGGCGCGGCGGGCGCCGGCGCGACGGAGGCCGGCGCGAGCGCCGGCGGCGCGCCCGACGGCATCGGCGAGCAGTGGCAGGAGTGGGACGCGAGCGCGATCGACGCGCTCGACGTGCCGGTGATCCAGGCCGTCTGCGCGACCGCATCGCGCGCCGCCTGGGATGCCTCCGACTCCGGCCTGTCGCCGCTCGACTCGGCGACCCAGGTCGCGATCCCCGAGTTCGACGGCCGCCTGCTCGGCGGCGTGATCTCCTTCAAGGAGCGCGGCAGCGACGCCGACTCGCCGGTCGGCATCGGGGTGGCGCGGTACGTCCCCGACGCCGAGCGCTGCGGCCACGTCGCGCGGCTCGCGGTCCGCCATGCGCGGCTGCGCTTCCTGCCGGCGTCGGAGCGGAGGGTCGCGCTGCTGCTGACCGCCTTCCCGACCAAGCACGCGAAGGTCGGCATGGCCGTGGGGCTCGACACGCCGGCGTCGGCCGTCGCGCTGCTGGCGCGGCTGCGCGAGGAGGGGATGCGGGTCGAGCACGGCTTCGCGGACGGCGACGAGCTGATGCACGCGCTGATCGCCGCCGGCGGCCACGACCCCGAGTTCCTCACCGACGAGCAGCTCGCCGCGTCGCCGCTGCGGCTGCCGGTGTCGGCGTACCTCGAACGGTACGCCGAGCTGGACGCCTCGTTGCGCGAGCAGATCGAGGCGAAGTGGGGCCCGCCGCCGGGCGATCGCTACCTCGACGGCGACGACTTCGTGATCGCTGGCCTCGAGCTGGGCGACGTGCTGGTCGCGATCCAGCCGCCGCGCGGCTACGGCGAGGATCCGGTCGGGATCTACCACGACCCCGAGCTGCCGCCGACCCACCACTACCTCGCCGTCTACTGGTGGATCGAGCGCCAGTGGGGCGCCGACGCGATCGTCCACCTCGGCAAGCACGGGACGCTCGAGTGGCTGCCCGGCAAGACGCTCGCGCTGTCGCGCGGCTGCGCGCCCGACGCGACGCTCGGCTCGCTCCCGCTCGTCTACCCGTTCGTCGTCAACGACCCCGGCGAGGGCGTCCAGGCGAAGCGGCGGGTCCACGCCGTGATCGTCGACCACCTGATCCCGCCGATGATGCGCGCCGACTCCTACGACGAGCTGGCGCAGCTGGAGGCGCTGCTCGACGAGTACGCGCGGCTGGAGGTGCTCGACCCGCCGAAGCTGCCGGCGCTGGCGGCGCGGATCTGGACGGCGATCGAGGCCGCCAACCTGCAGGGGGATCTCGGCGTCGAGGAGCGGCCCGACGACCTCGAGGAGCTGGTCGAGCAGATCGACGGCTACCTCTGCGAGGTCAAGGACATCCAGATCAAGGACGGGCTCCACGTGCTCGGCGCGGTGCCTTCCGGTCCGCAGCTGCGCGGCCTCGTGAGCGCGTTGCTGCGGCTCGGTTCCGGGTCGGTGCTCGGACTCCGGCGGGCCGTCGGACTGGCGTACGGGCTCGACGAGGAGGCGCTGGTGGCCGCGCCGGGGGAGGCGTTCGCCGGCGAGGTGCCGGAGGCGCTCGTGTCGCGCTTCCGCGGGCCGGCGGCCTCGAACGGCGATCTCGTCGACCGCCTGGAGGCCGCCCAGATGGCGCTGCTCGACGGGTTGGCCGCGCGCGGGTGGTCGGCGGATGCGGTCTCCGAGGTCGTGGCTCGCGTGCTCGGCGTGGGCGCGGCGGGGGAGGACGACGCGGAGCGGCGCGGGGAGCCGGACGGCGCGCAGGACGCGGGTGCGGCGCGCGCCGAAGCGCCGGGCACGGCTGTCGAGGTGATCCGAACACTTCGCTTCGCCTGCGAGGAGGTCCTGCCGCGCGTGGCGCGCACGACCGAGGAGCTGGACAACGTGATCGCCGCGCTCAACGGGCGCCACGTGCCGGCCGGGCCGTCAGGCGCGCCGACGCGCGGGCGGATCGACGTGCTGCCGAGCGGCCGCAACTTCTACTCGGTCGATCCCCGTGCGCTGCCGAGCGAGCTGTCGTGGGGCGTCGGCGTCAAGCTGGCCGACGCGCTGCTCGACCGCCACCGCCGCGACCACGGCGAGCTGCCGAGAACGGTCGGGCTGGTCGCTTGGGGGACGGCGGCGATGCGCACCCAGGGCGACGACGTCGCCGAGATCCTCGCGCTGCTCGGCGTGCGGCCGACGTGGCATCCCGAGTCACAGCGCGTGACCGGGATCGAGGTGATCCCAATCGCCGAGCTGGGCCGGCCGCGGATCGACGTCACCGTCCGCATCTCCGGCTTCTTCCGCGACGCCTTCCCGCACCTCGTCAACCTGATCGACGACGCGGTCGCGGCCGTCGCGACGCTCGACGAGGCCGACGAGGACAACTTCGTCGCCGCGCACGCGCGTGCCGACGCGGAACGGCTGGCGGCCGACCTCGGGAGCGACGCCGCCTGGCGCCGGGCGACGACCCGGATCTTCGGCTCGAAGCCGGGCACGTACGGCGCCGGGCTGCTGCAGCTGCTGGAGACGCGCGACTGGCGCGACGACGCCGACCTCGCCGAGGTCTACGAGGCGTGGGGCGGGTACGCCTACGGGCGCGGCCTCGACGGCGCGCCGGCCCGCGAGGCGATGCGGGAGGCGTTCGCGCGGATCGACGTCGCGGTCAAGAACGTCGACTCGCGCGAGCACGACATCCTCGACTCCGACGACTACTACCAGTACCACGGCGGCATGGTCGCGACCGTGCGCGCGCTGACCGGCCGCGCGCCGGCCGCCTATCTCGGCGACTCCTCCGATCCGTCGCGCGCCGTCGCGCGGACGCTGGAGGAGGAGACGCGGCGGGTCTTCCGCGCGCGCGTCGCCAACCCGCGCTGGATCGCGTCGATGATCCGGCATGGTTACAAGGGCGCCGCCGAGCTGTCGGCGACCGTCGACTACCTCTTCGGCTACGACGCGACCGCGGGCGTCGCGGAGGACTGGATGTACGAGCAGGTCGCGCAGAAGTACCTGCTCGACGACGACGTGGCGGCGTTCGTCGCGCAGTCGAACCCGTGGGCCGGCCGCGCGATCGCCGAGAAGCTGCTCGAGGCGGTCGACCGGGGCATGTGGTCCGAGCCTTCCTCGCACGTCCTCGACGCGGTCCGCGACCGCTTCCTGGCGCTGGAGGGCGAGCTGGAGGAGGCGGAACCGCTCGGCCTGCGGCCTCGGGTTCCGTCGGAAGAGCTCGCCCAGGGGGCTCCCTCTTCCAGCGGGGAGGCCGTGCCGTGAGCGGCGCTGCCGCCTTCCCGCTCTCCGCGATCGTCGGGCAGGAGGCGCTGGTCGAGGCGCTGCTGGTCAACGCCGTCGCGCCCGACGTCGGCGGCGTGCTCGTCCGGGGCGAGCGCGGGACGGCGAAGTCGACGGCGGTGCGGGCGCTTGCGCCGCTGCTTCCGCCGGTCGCGGCCGCGGCCGGCCAGCCGTGGTGCTTCGGGCCGGGCGAGGTGGGGCCCGACGGGATCGTGCCGGCCGACGCCGCGGTCGTCGAGCGGCCGGCACCGCTCGTCGAGCTGCCGCTCGGCGCGACGCTCGATCGGCTCGTCGGCGCGCTCGACCTCGGCCGCGCGCTCGCCGGCGAGCAGGCGTTCGAGGCCGGCCTGCTCGCCCGCGCGCATCGGGGAATCCTGTACGTCGACGAGGTCAACCTGCTGCCCGACCACCTCGTCGACGCGCTGCTCGACGCGGCCGCCTCGGGCGTGGCGCGGGTCGAGCGCGAGGCGGTCTCCGTCTCGCACGCGGCGCGGTTCCTGCTCGTCGGGACGATGAACGTCGAGGAGGGCGAGCTGCGGCCGCAGCTGCTCGACCGCTTCGGACTGGGCGTCGAGGTGCGCGCGCCGCGCGACCGTGCCGTGCGTGCCGAGATCGTGCGGCGCCGGCTGGCGTTCGAGCGCGACCCGGCGGGCTTCGCGGCACGGTTCGCGGGGGAGGAGGCCGCGCTGGCCGAGCGAATCGCACGCGCCCGCGTCGCGCTGCCGGCCGTCCGCCTGCCCGAGCGGGAGCTGCTCCGCATCACCGGCGCCTGCGCCGAGCTGGAGATCGACGGCGTCCGCGGCGACATCGTCTGCGCCCGGGCCGCCGCCGCGCTGGCGGCGCTCGACGGAAGCGATTCCGTCGACGAGTCCCACGTCCGCCGGGCCGCCGAGCTCGCGCTCGCCCACCGGCGCCATCGGGATCCGCTCGCCGCCGGCGGGTCGTCGGTGAGCGACGACCTGCAGCGCGCGCTCGACGGCGATCCGGACGGCCAGCCGCCGTCCGGCGGACCGGCCGGCGGTGGCGGCTCGCCGGACGAGTCGCCCGGCGACGGGGGTGCGGCCGACGGACGGTCGAGCGCGCCGTCGGGTGCGGGCGGTTCCGCGTCCGCTCACGGTGGTGCCGGCGCTGGAGGTGCCGGCGGCACTGGTGCCGCCGACGGCGCCGGGGGTGGCGATGGCGACGATGCCGCCGGGGCCGCTGCCGCCGCTCAGTCCGCCACCTCCGCGCGGTTCTCGCCGACCGCCCGCGCCGTCGAACGGCGCGACCCGCCGGCGCCGGCACGGCTTCCGGCGGCGGCGCTGACGCTCGACGGCCGCGGCTCGGGGCCGCCCGGCCGCCGGGCGCGAGGCGCAGGTCCGGGCCTCGGCGCGATCGACAGCCGCCCGGCCGGCCCGGACGCCGCGGACCTCGCCGTCGTCGCCACCCTCCGCGCGCGGCTGCTTACCGGCGCCCAGGGGAGGAGTGGGGGGGGGGGGGGGGGGTGGGACACCCCCCCCCCCCCCCCCCCCCCCCCCCCGCCCGGGGGGGGGGGGGGGGGCGCCCCCCCCGCCCCCCCCCCCCCCCCCCGGCCGCCCCCCCCCCCCGGGGGGGGGGCGCCCCCCGCGCCCG
>NZ_JACHNU010000013.1 GCF_014199525.1 Conexibacter arvalis
GGCTGCGCAACCTCGACGTGATCGAGGACGCGCTCGACATCATCGAGCGCTCGACCGGCACCCGTCCCGACATGACGACGCTGCCGCTCGACGACAAGAAGACCTACGAGATGATGGCCCGCGGCGACTCGGTCGGCGTCTTCCAGTTCGAGTCCGAGGGCATGCGGGAGTCGCTGCGCAAGGTCAAGCCGACCGAGTTCGAGGACCTGATCGCGCTCAACGCGCTGTACCGACCCGGGGCGATGGACCAGATCCCGACGTATGCCCGCGGCAAGCGCAACCCGGACTCCATCACGTACGCCGACGAGCGGCTGCGACCGATCCTGGAGTCCACCAAGGGCGTGATCCTGTACCAGGAGCAGGCGATGCAGATCGCCAAGAGCCTCGCCGGATTTTCCGGGGCGAAGGCGGACGATCTGCGCAAGGCGATCGGCAAGAAGAATCGCGACGCGATGGCGAAGCTGAAGCCGGAGTTCGTCGAGGGCTGCCGCGCGTCGGGCACCTCCGAGCAGGTGATCGAGTGGCTGTGGGCAACGAACGAGAAGTCGGCCGACTACTCGTACAACAAATCCCATGCGGCTTGCTATGCGCTGATCGCTTACCGCACCGCATGGCTTAAAGCGCACTTCCCGGCCGAGTACATGGCGGCGCTGATCTCGTCGGTGATGGACACGAAGGACAAGGTCCCGTTCTTCGTCGCCCAAGCGGACCAGATGGGGATCGAGATCCTGCCGCCGGACGTCAACGAGTCCGACCACGACTTCATGGTCGTCGACGGCAACATCCGCTTCGGCCTCGACGCCGTCAAGGGCGTCGGCTACGCGGCCGTCGAGTCGATAAAGCGCGCCCGCGAGGAGGACGGTCCCTTCACCTCGATCTGGGACTTCTGCGAGCGGGTCGACGGCAAGTCGGTCAACAAGAAGTCGATCGAGGCGCTGATCAAATGCGGCGCCCTCGAATCGACCGGCGCCTCGCGCAAGGGGATGCTGAGCATCCTGGAGACGGCGCAGGCGGCCGGCCAGAAGGCGCAGCAGGACGCGCTGATCGGCCAGGGCTCGATCTTCGACCTCGGCTTCGACGGCGGCGGTGGCGGCAACGGCACTGCGGCGGCCGTCGCCGCCCCGATTCACCCGCCGATCCCGGCCGAGGAGTTCGACCAGAACGAGCTGCTCGCCGCCGAGAAGGAGTCGATCGGCCTCTTCATCTCCGCCCACCCGCTGAAGACGGTGCGCGCCGCGATGCGGGCGAAGGTCGACTGCTCGCTCGCCGAGCTGCCGGAGAGAAAGGACGGCGACTGGGTCACCGTCGGGGGCATCATCACGCAGACGAAGAGACTGCGCACGAAGAGAGGCGACCACATGATGTTCGCCACCCTCGACGACCTCGAAGGCACCGTCGAGCTGCTGATCTTCGGCAGAACGCTCGCCGCCTCCAAGGCGGCCTTCGAGATGGACGCCGTCATCACCCTGCGCGGCCGCGTCGACCACAAGGACGCCTCCAAGACCACGGTCGTCGTCCAGGAGGCGGAGCTGTTCACACCCAGCGAAGAGGAGATCGAGAAGGCGAAGGAGGAGGCGGCGAAAATCCCCGTCGGCCCGCCCGCATTCCGCATCCGGCTCGACGCAACCGCGCTGCCCGCCAGTGCGATCGACGATCTCAAGGAGCTCTTCGACGTCTACTCCGGTGCGACGACCGTCCTCGTCGAACTCAGCACGACGAGGGGCCGGCGCACGCTCCGCCTTGGTCCGGCGTACCGAGTCACGCCCAGCGCCGCCTTCGTCGCCGAGCTTGAGCACCGGCTCGGCGAGGCGTTGCTCGCGTGGACCGCTGCCGCGTGATGCCCCCGACAGCGACCTGCGCCAGCTCGTGATCGACGCGATCCAGGCCGCGGTACTTCGCCACTGTCGCGGACATCCTGGCGATCAGCGAAATGCCTGAAACACCGATCGCCGCCGCCGAGCATGGCATCAGCCGCGACGCTCTCCCCTGGCGCCACAAGACCACGCTCGGGCTCGCCACGCTCGCCCCCTCGCGATCACTGCTGCGATCGCTTCGGCACCAGGATCTGCGCGAGCGCTCCGCTCTTGAAGCGTTCCTCTTCGACGACGTCCAGTTTCAGGTGCTCTCCCAGATCCGCGAATGGGCTGCGCCCCGCGCCGATCGCGATCGGAACCGTCGTGACCTGGTACTCGTCGACGAGTCCGAGGCGGGTCAGCGCCTTGGCGAAAGTGGGGCCGCCGTGGACCAGGATCGTCCCTTCGTCGTCCCGAGCCTTCAACTCCGCGATCTCCGCGCGCACGTCCCCGCCGAAGATCTCGGCCGGTCCCCAGTCCGCCTTCTTCAAGGTGCGAGAGAAGACGGCCTTCGGCTTCTCGTTCATCGCGGTCGCGATCGGCCCCTCCGACGCGGCCCAGTGCGGGCCCATGATCTCGTAGCTGCGTCGGCCCATCGCATGGACACCGGCCTCTCCCAACGCCCGGCGGTTCCAGTCACCGGAGTCCTCGCCAAACCACTCGAACATCCATTCATGCGTCCCGTCCGGGCTCGTGGCAAAGCCGTCGAGGGACAAGACCATCTTGAGAACCACTTTCCGATCGCTCATGTCGGTAGAGACCCATCCCTTGCGTGAAACTAATCGGCCCCAGCACGTAGCTGCGTTGGCCCGGCAGCTCCGGAGACGGTTGAACACCAGCACGGATACAGACGTCTCACGTCCACCAAAAGAAAACCCCGCGATCTCGATGGGAGATGCGGGGTGTACCGAGCGGGAGCGACGGGAGTCAAACCCACGTTCGGCACCACCGCATCGAGATCCGGGACGGGGCGGATGGATCAGTGGGACGCCGGGAACGAGACGGCATCTCTTTCCTCTTGCATGGCGCCCCCGATGACCGTGACCACGAGCTGGCGAACCTCGCTGGCCTGCGGGGCTCTCTCCCGTCCGGCAAGCAGCAAGTGCGCGGCGCCGACCAAGACGAGCGCCAGCTGATCGACATCTGCTTTCGGGGTGATCCGGCCGAGTCCGCGCTCGGCGGTCAGATAGGCGGCGATCATCCGTGTCGCCTCCGCCAACAGCGGGACGCCGGTCGGCGTGGTCAGCCGCAGCCGCGCGAGCAGATCGCGGCGAGACATGACCAGGCCGACGATCGCCAGCGAGTCTGGGTCGAGGGAGGTGGTCAGAGCGGCCACGAGGTTGTCGGCGATGCCGCGGCTCCCGGCATAAGAGCGCAGCTCCTCGGAGCGGTGGTCCAGCAGCTCGATCCGGGTCAGCACCAGCGAGGCGAGAAACGTGTCGAAGTCGGCGAAGTGCCGATGCAGGATGCCTTTGGCGAGACCGGCCTCGATCGTGACCGCGCGGCTGGTCAGCGCGTCAGGGCCATCGCGGCGCAGAACTCGTCCGGCGGCGTCGAAGAGCTGCTCGCGCACGTCGCGGATCGGCACTCCCGTCGGCACTCGTGACGTCTCCTGTCGTGTGCGTCGGCGTTGACAAGTGGGCATCTGCCCGTTCAAAGTGGGCAGATGCCCACTATACCGCCGTCCACCCCATCTCCGACCCCCCGGGCACCGCACCGCGCACGCCGGCTCGCCGAGTCCTTCGGCGCCGATCCCGAGCGCTACGACCGAACTCGACCCCGTTACCCCCAGCAGCTGGTGGACCGGATCGTCGCCTCGGCTCCCGGCCCTGACGTGCTCGACGTGGGCATCGGCACCGGCGTCGCTGCGCGGCCGTTCAAGGCGGCAGGCTGTCGCGTGCTCGGCGTCGAGGTCGATGCCCGCATGGCCGCGTTCGCGCGGGCGGAGGGTTTTGACGTAGAGGTCGCGAAGTTCGAGGAGTGGCACCCGGCCGGGCGGACGTTCGATGCGATCATCGCCGGCCAGACCTGGCACTGGATCGACCCGGCCGCCGGCGCGGCCAAGGCCGCCGAGCTGCTGCAGCCCGGCGGTCTGCTGGCGGTCTTCTGGAACGTGCAGCAGGCCCCACCCGAGCTGGCGCAGGCGTTCTCGGACGTCTATCGCCGCGTGCTGCCCAACACGCCGTTCGCCGTTGGCCCACGCAACCCACTCGATGCCTACGACCACATCCTCGGACCCACGACCGAGGGGATCAGGGCGACGGGCGCGTTCGGCAAGCACGAGCAATGGCGGTTCGACTGGACGCAGCCCTACGCGAAAGACGAGTGGCTCGACCAGGTGCCGACGTTCGGCGGCCACAGCCGCCTCCCACAGTCGAAGCTCGCAGAGCTGCTGACCGGGATCGGCGACGCGATCGACGCGGCCGGCGGGAGCTTCACGATGGGATACGCGACAATCGCGATCGTGGCCACGGTCGGCGACCATCGCCGGACCGACCGACCGGACCCTGCGTCCTGATCCGATGAGCGGTTCGAGCAGGCGCTCGTGGAAACCGTGATCGGCTGCCACGCCCTACAGGGAGAGAACAAGAGCTGGAGCGCATGGCGCCGCCTGTCGACCCACAGCTCGACAAGGCCGCCGCGATCCTCGCCGACTTCGGCACCTTCTGGGAGATGGAATCCGCCGGGCGAGCGACGCAAACTGCTCACGTCGCCGTTCGAGCGAGCTTGAGAGCACGGCGGCGCGATCACGGCGGTCAAGCCTCGCGCGGCGTTCGCACGCTACTTCCGTGCTGCTGAGGACCACGCCCGGCACCACGAACATCAGGGTGGTGCCGAAGGCGGGAGCGACGGGACTCGAACCCGCGACCTCCGGCGTGACAGGCCGGCGCTCTAACCAACTGAGCTACGCCCCCTTGGGGGATGGAAGTATGGCATGAGTCGCGGGGCGGCGCTTCCTCGCCGCGAGCGGGCTGAAACATCGCCACTGCGGCAGCTGACATGCGGTGCTCGCGGCCGGCGGAGGACGGACGGACGAACGCCGACCCACTGCTTCCCGGTAGCGGACTGGCTGGCTGGCCAGTAGGCTGGATCCATGGCCGTCGAAGCGCCCGAACAGCTGCAGGCCAACCCGCTGCTGCGGATCGTCAGCGACCTCAACCGGGAGCGGACGGCGGAGGTGCCGTTCCCGCCGGGGCTCAACGACTTCAGCGTCGCGCGGACCTTCCAGTTCGTGCGCGACCCGCTGCCGGTGCTGCTGCCGGCGTACCACCGCTTCGGGCCGGTCTTCAGCGTGCGCGTCTTCCACGGGCGGGTCGTGATGATGCTCGGCCCCGAGGCCAACCACTACATCACGGTCTCGCACGCGAGCAACTTCCTCTGGCGGGAGGGGAGCTTCGGCGACCTGATCCCGCTGCTCGGCGACGGCCTGCTGACGATCGACGGCGCCTACCACCGGCGCGCGCGGCGGATCATGCTGCCCGCCTTCCACCGCGAGCGGATCGCGGCAGCCGTCGACACGATGGTCGCGGAGACGCTCCGCGCCCTCGACGGCTGGCAGCCCGGGCAGATCGTCGACGTCTACCACTGGGCCCGGGAGCTGGCGCTGCGGATCGCGATGAAGGCGCTGTTCGGCCTCGATCCCGACGAGGACGGCGCCGGCCGCCGCGCCGCCGTCGACTTCGAGCGGGCGCTCTCCTTCTACGGCACCGACTTCGCGCTCCGCATACTGCGCGGCCCGCGCACGCCGTGGCGGCGGATGCTGGAGGCCCGCCGCACGCTCGACCGGATCATCTACGGCGAGATCGAGCGACGCCGGCGCGAGCCCGACCCGAGCCGCACCGACGTGATGAGCATGCTGCTCGACGCGCGCGACGAGGACGGCTCCACGCTCTCGGACACCGAGGTGCGCGACCAGGTGATGACGCTCCTGTTCGCCGGCCACGACACGACCACCTCGACCGTCGCCTTCCTGCTCTACGAGCTCGCCCGCCACCCCGCCGCGCTCGCGAAGGTCCTCGCCGAGCAGGATCGGGTCCTCCCCGGCGGCCGCCGTCCGACCGCCGCCGAGCTGACCGGCGAGGCGCTGCCCGAGCTGGAGATGGCGCTGGAGGAGACGCTGCGCCTCTACCCCGCCGCCTGGGTCGGGCCGCGCAAGGCGGTCGAGTCGTTCGAGTTCGCCGGCTGCACCGTGCCCGCCGGCGCCTACGTCAACTACAGCTCGTGGGCGAGCCATCGCCTCCCCGACGTCTGGCCCGAGCCGGAGGCGTTCGTGCCCGAGCGCTTCACACCGGAGGCGAAGGCGCGCCTGCCGAAGGGCGCCTACATACCGTTCGGCGGCGGCTCGCGGACCTGCATCGGCATGCGCTTCGGCCAACAGGAGATCCGCACGATCGCGACGCTGCTGCTCCAGCGCCACCACCTCGAGCTGTTCCCGGGCCGCACGATGACCGTCCGCCAGATGCCGACGCTCAGCCCGCGCGAGCCGCTGGAGATGATCGTGCGCGAGCGCGGCATCCCCGCCGGGCTCGCCTGACCCGGGCGTTGCGCCGGCCTCCGCGCCTGAGACCGATCCGAGACCGGTCCGGCACTGACGCGCCGATCGCGCGCCCGTAGCGTCTCGAGCGCAACGCACCAGGAGGCGACGATGGGCTTCATGAACGACGACGGGCCGCTCCCGGAAGCCGGCCGCCGGCAGGCCGACGCGCAGCGGCTGATGGCGACCGGGCTCGTCGGGCAGGCGACCGTCGAGGCGCTGCGCGACACCGGCATGACGATCGACGGGAACCCGCGCGTCGAGTTCGACCTGCTCGTCACCGTCGACGACGGCGACCCCTATCCCGTCACCCACCGCCAGGCCGTCTCGCCCCTGGTGATCGGGAACTTCCAACCTGGGGCGTCGATCCCCGTGCGCGTCGATCCCGCGGATCGGACGCGCGTGCTGATCGGCTGAGCGGCCGCCGGCAGGTGCGAGCGGCCGCGCGCAGAATCAGACGGGTCCGGGCAGCCGGTGGCGCCGGCGAATCGTCACCGGCTGTCCGGATCCCCGTCCGCTACGAGTAGTCATAGAAGCCGCGCCCGGCCTTGCGGCCGAGCCGGCCGGCGGCGACCATCCGCTTCATCAGCGGCGGCGGCGCGTACTCGTCGCGCTTGAACTCCTCGTAGAGCGAGTCGCAGACGGCGTAGAGCACGTCGAGGCCGATGAAGTCGACGAGCGTCAGCGGCCCCATCGGGTGACCGGCGCCGAGCTTCATCGCGACGTCGATGTCCTCCGCGGAGGCGAAGCCCTCCTCGTACATCCGCACCGCCGCCATCAGGTACGGCACCAGCAGCATGTTGACGACGAAGCCGGAGCGGTCCTTCGTGCGTACGGCCGTCTTGCCGAGCGCCTGCGCGAACGCCTCGGCGCGCGCGATCGTCTCGTCGGAGGTGTCGAGCGCGACGACGATCTCGACCAGCTTCATCACCGGCACCGGCGAGAAGAAATGCAGCCCCAGCACGCGGTCGGCGCGGCCGGTCGCGGCCGCCAGCTGCGCGATCGGGATCGACGAGGTGTTGGAGGCGAGCATCGACTCCTGCGGCAGCGTCGCGTCGAGCCTCGCGAACACGTCGGCCTTGACCGCCTCGTCCTCGACGACCGCCTCGATCGCGAGCTGCGCGCTCTTCAGCGCGGCGAAGTCGGTCGTCCAGGTGATGCGCTCCAGCATCGCCTTGCCGCCGGCCTCGTCGAGCTTGCCGCCCTTGACCGCCTTCGCGATCGACGCCGCGATCCGCTCTCGCGAGCCGTCCAGCCGCGCCGCCTCCGGCTCGTACAGCAGCACCTGCGCCCCGGCGCGCGCCGCCGACTCCGCGATGCCGGAGCCCATGAAGCCGGCGCCGACTACGCCGACGGTGTCGATCCCGCTTGCCGTCATGCCTACGTCCTCTCGTTCGCTCCGACGGCCGCCGTGCCGCGACCGCCGACCCCGCAGGGCACCCGTCAAGATATGCGACCCTCCTCCTAAACGGCTCCAGCCGCCCCTCCGCGGTGCGCGAGCGCGCCGCGGGCGCCGCTCCCCTATGCCGCGAAGTCGCCCTCGTCGCGGCGGACGGAGGTCAGCAGCTCGGTGATCGCCTCCTGCTGATCGGCGCTCAGCGGCTCCATCGCGAAGCCGGCGGCGTTGAGCGTCTCGGTCGCCCGCTCGGCCAGCTCCCGCCCCGCCGGCGTGATCGCGATCAGCGTCGAGCGGCGATCCTGCTCGTGCGAGACGCGCGTCACGAGGCCGGCCTCCTCGAGCCGGTCGGCCATGTGCGTCATCGACGTGCGGTGGACCTGCAGCCGCTCGCCCATCTTGCCGACGGGCAGCGCCCCTCTCCTGCTGAAGACGAGCAGCATCAGCGTCTCGTAGCGCGGGAAGGTCAGCCCATGCGGCCTCAGCAGCTCGTTGAGGCGCGCCAGCAGGATCTGCTGCGCGCGCATGATCGAGGTGACCGCCGCCATCGGACGGGCGGGCTCATCGCCCCAGCGCTCGCGCCAGTGGCGGCGCGCCTCGGCGATCGGATCGAACGGCAACGGCTGCGACTCGGCCATCGCCGGAAGCCTTTCAGACGACGCGGCCGGCGCGCGGTCAGGCACCCGGGCGCTGGGAGGCGCCGTACGCGGGCGGATGGGCGGTGCCGGGTTCGAACCGGCGGCCTCTCGCTTGTAAGGCGAGTGCTCTACCAACTGAGCTAACCGCCCGCGTGTCCTGCGCATGGTATCCGCGACCCGCTCCGGACCCCCTGCTCGACTACCATGCGCCGCGTGAGCAGACGGCGTGAGATCAGATCCTGGCTGATGGACATGGACGGCGTGCTCGTCCACGAGGAGTCGGCCATTCCCGGCGCCGACCGTTTCCTCGGCACCCTGCGCGAGCGCGAGATCCCCTTCCTCGTGCTGACCAACAACTCGATCTACACGCGACGCGACCTCGCGGCGCGCCTGAAGGCGAGCGGGCTGGAGGTGCCGGAGGAGTCGATCTGGACCTCGGCCAACGCGATGGCCCAGTTCCTCTCCGACCAGCGGCCGGCCGGCTCGGCGTTCGTGATCGGCGAGGCCGGGCTGACGACCGCGCTGCACCAGAACGGCTACACGCTGACCGAGCGCGATCCCGACTACGTCGTGCTTGGCGAGACGCGCACCTACAGCTTCGAGCGGATCACGCACGCGATCCGGCTGATCGTCGGCGGCGCCCGCTTCATCGCGACCAACCCCGACGCGACCGGCCCGTCGCTGCAGGGGCCGCTGCCGGCGACCGGCGCGGTCGCCGCGCTGATCAGCCGCGCGACCGGGGTCGAGCCGTACTTCGTCGGCAAGCCCAACCCGCTGATGATGCGCTCGGCGCTGAACGCGATCGACGCCCACTCCGAGACGACGGCGATGATCGGCGACCGGATGGACACCGACGTCGTCGCCGGCCTCGAGGCCGGGCTGGAGACCGTCCTCGTGCTGACCGGCGTGACGACGCTGGAGGAGGCGGAGCGGTTCCCGTTCAGGCCGTCGAGGATCGTCAGATCGGTCGCCGATCTGATCGACGAGCTCGGCTGAGCCGCGCGGCCGCGCCCGCCGGCTCCGCCCGTCAGCCGGTCGCGGCGAGCACGCCGTCGGCGAACGTTCGCAGCGCGTCGCGCCCGCCGGTCGGGATCGGCGCGCCGTGGGCGAGCAGGAGCGCGTCGAACTCCAGCTCGTCGCAGAGGCGGCGGTAGGCGCTCGCGAGCCCCTGCTTGATCCGCTCCGGGTCGTCGCCGAGCAGCCGGTCGGAGACGAACGCCAGCTCGCCGTCGTCGTGGGCGCGGATCACCCCGTCGGCGACCGCGAGCGCGCCCCGGCCGGCGGCGACGTGCACTGCGCTCTCGTCGGGACAGAGGACGCCGACCTCGTGCGCGACGACGCCCGGCGCGACCTCGTCTCCGGGTGAGAAGCCGGTGACGCGGACCGGCCCGTCGAGCAGGTCGAAGAGGCCGCGCTCGTTGGCGAGCACCTCGCAGTGGAAGCGCTCGACGTAGCGGGCGCTGTGACGGCGGTGGTGGCGGTTGGTCAGCACGATCCGCTCAGGCGCGGGCAGCTCGCCGCCGAAGACCGCGAGCCCCTCCGGCGGGACCATCGGGTCGATCAGCGTGCGCGCCTCGACGGCGTAGGCGGAGTGGACCGGCTGGCCGATCGTCTCGCGGATCGCCGTCCAGCTGCGGAGGCCGGGATAGATCTCGTCCATGGCCGTTGTCATTCCCCGCGCGGCCGCGGCGCACCCGCCCGAGCGCGCCGGACGATCGGCGACCTCCTGGATGCTCCTCCGCCGCTACGGCGTCGCCACGACGAGGCGCAGGCCGGCGTCGCAGGCGTCGAGCGCCCGCAGCTCGCCGTTGCGCGCGTCCCACGTGCCGTCGGCGAGGTCGCGCGCGACGTCGGCGACGACCCGCTCGACGACCGCCGGCGGCATCCGCGCGCCGGCGGCCGCTGCGCGGCCATCACCGCGCTCGGCTCGACCGCGATCACGTGGCGGTCGCGCGGCTCGTAGGAGCCGGCGCCGGCGCCGACGTTGACGACCGTCTCGGCGTCGCCGAGGACGGCGTGGAGGCGGGCCGCGATCCGGGGGTCCTCGCGCCGCAGACGGGCGTAGCCGTGGCCGATCTCGTCGTAGCGCGTCGCCGCCATCCCGACATGGTCGCGCGTCGGCGGCCGCGACGCTCTGGTTGATGGGGCGCCGGAGCGGCCATGAACGGGCGGCACGCAGCGGCGCGGCATGCCGGAACGCTCCGGCTCGCGGCGCGGACCGGCAGCAGGCGTCCGCGCGACGCGGCGTGACGCAGCTCGCGGTGCCCGGCCGCGCCGTCCTACCCTGAGTCGATGGCCTCGTCCGCCGGCTACCGTGCGCGCATCGAGCAGCTCGCCGCCGACCATCGCGCCCAGCGCGAGCGGTGGCTGCCGCAGCTGCCGCCGGAGCTGCAGGCGCTGCTGCCGCTCGACGCGACGCCGCTGGCGGAGGGGCTGGAGCTGCTCGCCGACGGCGCCGGGATCGGCGCCGAGGTCGCGGCGGCGCAGCGCGAGCAGAGCCGCGCCAACGCGGCGGTGCTCCACGGCCGCGTCTTCGGGCGCGCGGCGACGGTGCCGCTGGCGACCGCCCACGCCGCCTTCGCCGACGGCGCGCGGGTGCGCGAGCGGCTGATCGGCCGCGTCGCCGAGGCGATCGACGGCGCCGGCCTGCGCCGCGAGGCGGAGGCGCTGCTCGCCGCCGCCCCGGTGCCGCCGCCGGAGGCGTTCGCCGACGCCGCCGCGGCCGGCGACGACGGCGCGCTGCTCGGCGCGCTGGAGGCCGCGTTCGCCGCGCAGGAGCACGCGCTGCTGCACTGCGCCGCCCGCTTCGACGCGATCCTCGACGGCTGAGTCGCCGCCGCCTGGGCGCGCCGCGCAAGCGCGACCGCCCGGCGCCAGGCGCTGACGCGGGCTGACGCCGCGCCCCAAACAGACCGGGGGGAACGCTCCGGCGACCCACGACGGGAAAGCGAGCGAACCCTGCTCATCCCTCCGCAAGACCTTTCCTGACAGAGGAGCCCGAATTGCGCACGATCGACCGACGCGGAGTCCCACCGAGCCCCGGCCGCACGCGCCGCGCCCCCGGCCGCCGCATCACCCTCGGCATCGCCGCCGCGACGCTGCTGAGCGCCGCCGTCGCGACGCCCGCGATCGCCGCGCCGCGCTCGCTCGACCTCGCGGTGACGCAGCTGACCGGCACGCCCTCCTTCGACGCGGAGGCCGGCCCCGGCAACGACGTCGACGCCAAGAACGACGTCGTCCGCTCCAACGACAGCGTCACCTACCAGATCGAATTCAACGTCAACGACGACGCCGCCGGCAGCAGCGTCGGCAGAAACGTGACGATCACGCAGACGCTGCCGGACGGGATGTCATGGACCCGCCTGCCGGCCGTCTGCCTCACCGCCGGCGTCACGCCGGCCTCGAGAATCGACGGGCAGACGATCGTCTGCAACGTCGGCGAGGTCCCGACCGGCACCGCGCGCACGCTGTCGCTCACCGCCAAGGTCGACGAGACCGGCAACGGCACCGTGCTGACGCCGGCCGCCGGCTCGGTGAGCGTCGTCGCCGACGGCGCCCCCGAGCGCTCGACGACGCCCGCGCCCGTCACCGTCAGCTCGATCCCGCGCCTCGACATGGTCAAGTCGGCACCGACCGTCTCGGCGGTCGCCTCCGGCGGCGCCCAGGGCGTGCCCGGCTACCTGCTCAGATACCCGGTCTCGGTCCGCATCCCCGACTTCGGCGGGCGCGGCCTGATCGGCTACGAGCCGCCGGCCGCCGCGCTCTCGTTCGCCGACGCCTTCGGCGAGGTGAGCGCCAACGCCGAGTTCGTCGACTGCGCGACCGGCAGCGGCGGCGTCTGGAGCTGCACGCCGCAGCCCGACAAGCGGATCGGCCTCGACCTGACCCTGACCGACCCGGCGAAGCACAGCTCCGGCACGCTCGCCTCGACGACGGTCACGATCTTCGTCCCGCGCAGCGACCTGGAGGCCGCCGGCGGCCAGCTGCAGACCGCCAACCAGCTGGTCGACCTCGACGCGCGCAGCAGAGACGGCGTCCCCGCCGTCGGCGAGAACCCGTCCAACAACACCGCGCGGGCGACGCTGAGCCTCTCGGCCTCGGGCGACTTCTTCAAGCACTACGTCGACCGGACCCGCCCCGGCAACTACATCCCCGGCGGCGCGAACGTCGACCGCAACGGCTTCTCGGTCGTCAGCCCCGGCCAGATCTTCCAGGCCGAGATCCGCGCCTCCAGCCGCAACCCGATCGCCGGCTACGAGCAGATCGCGATCTGCGACGTCTTCGACACGACCACCCAGCAGGTGACGACCGCCGGCGCGGCCGCCGGAGGCAACGCGGCGTGGGTGACGACCAACTCGGTCACCGGCGGCCCGAAGCTGGTCGAGGACACCGACTTCGTGATCGAGTACTCGACCGCGCCGACCGCGACCGACGCCGACGACGAGACCCGCTGGGCGGCGCTGCGCGCGACCGGCTGCGGCGGCGACGCGGCCGAGTGGAGCACCGCCGTGCCGGCCGACCCGTCGCAGATCACGAAGGTCCGCGTGCGCTTCCTGACGAAGCCGCCGCATCAGTTCACGCTCGCGGTCGCCGTCAACCTGGAAGCCAAGCCCGGCGCCGACGGCACCAAGATCGCCAACTTCATGCCCTACCAGGTGAACAGCGGCGCGTGGGTCGCGCCGACCTACACGCCGGGCGACCACAAGGGCCTCCGCGGCGACCGCCTGATCCTCAGCAGCGCCCAGACGATCATCAGAAAGGCGATCGTCGATCCCGAGTCCTCCTCGACCGCGACGCCGGCCGTCCGCGGCGGCGATGCCGTGAAGTTCGCGCTGCTGCCGCAGGTCGTCGTCCCCAGCCAGCTCGGCGAGGACGTCGTCGCCAGCGCCCGCGACGTGACCGTCACCGACGTCCTGCCGGCCGGCACCGAGCTCTCCGACCAGCCCGGCGAGGAGCCGTCGCACAGAGCGGCGTCGGTCGTCCGCAACCCCGACGGCACGACGACGATCGTCTGGAAGCTCGGGACCCTCACCAGCGACGACCGCCCGGAGATCACCTACTGGGTGCGGGTCGCGACGACCGCCAGCGGCGCGAAGGTCAACCGCGCGATCGTCACGAGCCCCGACGACGCCGGCTCGCCGACGTCGGTGCCGACCGGCGGCAGCGACCCCCGCTACGCCGCGCGCACGATCCTCGTCGACGTGCTGACCGGCATCCAGGTCGACAAGGCCGTCCGCGAGCGGTTCGTCGAGCCCGGCGACGAGATGACCTTCGAGGTCACGTACGCCAACCTCTACCAGGAGCCGCACAGCGGCTTCGACGTGATCGACGTGCTGCCGTTCGCCGACGACGGCGACGCCGCCGGCGCCGTCCCCGGCCGCAACCCCGGCAGCGGCTTCCACGGCGGGATCGCGCTGCGCGGCGTCGAGGTGAGCGACGGCGAGACCGTCCGCTACACCGACGCCGACCCGGCCGCGATCTACGCGACCTACGACCCGTCGGCCGCCGGCCGCGCCGCCTGGGGCTCGCTGCCCGCGGGCAAGCAGTGGTGCACCGCCGAGCAGATCGAGGCCGCCGAGACCGGCTGCCCGGCCGCGATCGCCGAGGCGACCGCGATCCGCGTGACGCGCGACGGCGAGCTCGGCGCCTTCGAGTCGCGCACGTTCGCGTACACGATCGCGACCGACGGCAACCGCTCGGGCGACCGCTACTCGAACACGGCGGCGCTGCGCTCGGCCGACATCACGCTCGGCACGCTCTCGCCGACCCGCACCGTGCGCGTCGTCGCCAGCCGGATCGGCGACCTCGTCTGGCACGACCTGAACAGAGACGGCAAGCAGGACGAGGGCGAGCCCGGCGTCGCCGGCGTGCGCGTGACGCTCGAGGGCGTCGACAAGCACGGCCGCGAGGTCCGCGTCACGACGACGACCGGCGCCGACGGCCGCTACCTGTTCACCAGCGCGACGCAGGCCGGCCAGGACGCCGGCGTGCTCGACCTCGTGAGCGGCGACTACCGCGTCGTCTTCGACCCGGCGACGCTGCCGGCCGGGACGGCCTTCACCACCCGGCACGCCGCCGGCACGACCGCGGCCGACGACTCCGACGCCGACCCGGCGACCGGCGCGACCCAGACGATCGAGCTGCCGAACCCCGCGCCGCGCGGCGAGGACGGCGAGGACCTGACGCTCGACGCCGGCATCGTCACGCTCCCGGCGCCGCCGGAGGAGCCGAGAGAGCCGGAGACGCCGGTGACGCCGGAGCCCCCGACGACCCCGGAGCCGCCGACGACCCCCGAGCCGCCGACCGAGCCGAGCGGCGGCGTCAAGGGCACGACGAGAACGGGCAAGCCGCGCCTGACGATCGCCAAGCGGGCCGGCCGCAGCGTCGTCAAGCAGGGCGGCACCGTCCGCTACACGCTCGTCGTCCGCAACCGCGGCAAGGCCGCGGCCGTCAAGGCGCGCGTCTGCGACCGCCTGCCGCGGCACATGACGATCGTCAAGACCGGCAAGGGCCGCCTGCGCGACGGGCAGCTCTGCTGGACGGTGACGCTCAAGGCCGGCGCCGCCCGCAAGCTGGCGCTGACGGTCCGCGTCGACCGCGACGCGCCGACCAAGCGGCTGCGCAACGTCGCGACGGTGGCGCTCAGAGGCCACCCGACCCGCCGCGCCCACGCCGACGTGCGCGTCACGCCGGGCAAGCAGCAGACGCTGCCCAGCCGCGTCACCGGCTGATCCCGCTAGGGGTGGATCGCGACCAGGCGCCAGTCGAGCACGTCGCTCGGCTCGGCGCCGTCGCGATCGGCGCGCACCCGCGCCCGCACCCACACGAGGCCGCTGTCGGGGTCGACCCGCTCCAGCTCGACGTCGGTGAAGAGCGTGTCGCCCTCGTAGACGGGCGCGAGGTGGTCGCAGCGCTCCCACGCGACGATCGTCGCCAGGTCCGGCAGCGCGATCGCGATGTGGCCGGCCGCGATCCCGATCGTGTGGCCGCCGTAGACCAGCCGCCGGCCGGTGCGCGTCGCGTCGTGGTGGGCGACGGCGATGTTGAGCGTCAGGCGCGCCAGCTCCGGCGCGCTGGAGACGACGGCACCGCCGATCCCCTCCCACCGCGCGCCCGCCGCCAGCTCGCCGACGAGCGGGCCGCCGCTGACGGCGCGCAGCTCCTCCAGCCTCCAGCCGGCGACGGCGTCGGCGAGCGTCGCGGCGTCGAGCGCGGCGGGGATCGCGTCGAGGTCGGCGGTGCGCCCGGTCTCGACCGCCTCGCGCAGCGGCAGCATCGCGCAGCGGTGGTAGTCGAGCACGGCGCGGTCGCGCTGGTCGACGGTCACGATCCGCAGGACCGCGAGACCGGTCGGCGGCCGGTCGGGCCGCAGCGTGTTCTGCTTCAGCGCGACGACGCTCGTCGTCGTGTGCAGGGTGTCGCCGATCAGCGGCGCCCGCCGCAGCGCGAGGCCGCGGTAGAAGAGGTTGGCGACGACCCGCTGCGTGACGAGCGTCGACTGGCCGATGCTGACGTCGCAGACGAGCGACGGATGCGCGAGCGGGCCGCCGAGGACGCGGCCGCTCAGCTCCGCGTCGAGCGGCAGCCGCAGGCGGTCGCCAAGGATCGCGCGGTGCGCGGCGGCGGCGCCGTCGGTGAGCGTCAGGGCGGGCGCGGAGCGGATCTCGTCGCCGACCTCGAGGTCGTCGAAGTACGGTCCGCCGGCGGGGAGCACGGTCACGGCTGCTGCAACCTCCCGATGAGGGTCTCGTCGTCGTCCGCCGCCGGCCGAGGCCGCCAGATCTGGCGGTAGACCTCGGCGAGCGACGTCAGGTGTTCGGCCATCGCCGCGGTCGCGCGCTCGCTGTCGCCGGCCTCGATCGCGTCGAGGATCGTCGCGTGGTCGCGGCAGACCGAGCGCGGGAACTCGGCCGTCAGCGTGAAGCGCATCAGGTGCGAGTGGAGGACCGAGAAGATCGGCCCCGCCGCGATCTGCAGCAGCGTGTTGCCGCAGGCGTCGATCAGCACCTCGTGGAAGCGGCGGTTGGCGAGGTACTGCTCCTCGGGCGAGAGACCGCTGTCGTCGGGCGTCAGCGTCGCGCGCAGCGCGGCGAGGTCGGCGTCGGTGCGCCGCACCGCGGCCTGCCGGACCGCGAACAGCTCGATCAGCTCGCGCGCCTCGAGGAACTCCGGCAGCGTCACGTCCTCCTTGAGCGTCAGCAGCTCGACGTTGCGGCGCAGGAAGTCGGCGACGTGGTCGACCGTCGGCAGCACGACGAAGCTGCCGCCGCCCGCGCCCGGGACGGTCCGGATCAGCCCCTCGGCGAGCAGCAGGCGCAGCGCCTCGCGGACGGTGCCGCGGCTGACGCCGAAGCCGGCGGCGAGCTGCGCCTCGCTCGGCAGCCGCTCGCCGTTGGCCAGCTCGCCGCTGAACATCGCGGCGCGCAGCTGGTCGTAGATCTGCTCGTACGCGCGCCGCACCGGCGCCAGCCTGACTCTGGGCATCGCCCCAGTATCGGCCATCGTCAGACGCGCTCTCCTGCCAGCCAGGCGCGGATCGCGGCGTCGTGCTCGCCGAGCGCCGGCACCGCGCCGAGCCGCGGCTCGCGCCCGCCGACGACGACCGGCGGCTTGAGCGCGGCGAGCGGGCCGACCGGGGTCTCGACCGTCGTCCAGCGGTCGCGCGCGCGATGCTGCGGGTGGTCGAGCAGCGCGCCGGCGGAGCGCATCACGCCGAAGGCGATGCCGGCCGCCTCGAGCCGCTCGATCAGCTCGGCGGCGCGAAGGCGGGCGATCGCCGGGCGCAGCTCGGCGTCGAGCGCGGCGCGGTTGGCGACGCGGTCGGAGTTGGTCGCGAAGCGGGGGTCGTCGGCCAGCTCCGGTCGGCCCGCGATCTCGTCGCAGAGGATCCGCCACTCGCGGCCGTTCTGGACGCCGAGGTTGACCTCCTCGCCGTCGCCGGTCGCGTACGGGCCGTACGGCGCGATCGAGGCGTGGGCGGCGCCGTTGCGGCGCGGGTCGGCGCCGGAGTAGTGGCCGTAGAGCGCCGGTTGGCTCATCCACTCCGACAGCCCGTCGAACAGCGAGACGGCGAGCGCCGCGCCCCTGCCGGTCCGCTCGCGCTCGTAGAGCGCCGTGAGGATGCCGCTGTAGGCGTACATGCCGCCGGAGATGTCGGCGATCGAGACGCCGACCTTCGCCGGTTCCCGCTCCGAGCCGGTGATCGAGACGAGCCCGGCCTCGCACTGGATCAGCAGGTCGTAGGCCTTGCGTCGCTCGTACGGTCCGCCGCCGCCGTAGCCGGAGAGGTCGCACGCGATCAGCCGCGGATGGGCGGCGGCGAGCGCCGTCGCGTCGAGCCCGAGGCGGGCGGCGGCGCCGGGCGCGAGGTTCTGGACGAAGACGTCGGCCCGGCCGATCAGCTCGCTGACGAGCGCCCGGTCCTCGTCGTCCTTGAGGTCTGCGGTGATGCTCTCCTTGCCGCGGTTGAGCCACACGAAGAAGCTCGACATGCCGTCCGCGGCGCGGTCGTAGTCGCGCGCGAAGTCGCCGCCGTCGCGGCGCTCGACCTTGATGACGCGGGCGCCGAGGTCGGCGAGCTGCCGGGAGGCGAAGGGCGCGGCGACGGCCTGCTCGATCGCGACGACGAGCAGGCCGTCGAGCGGGCCGCCGGAGGTTGGATCGACGCTCACCGCGCCTATACCAACAGAACCTTCCCGCCCTGTCAACCACCATACGTCCATCTCGTATACGCGGTCGATAAAGGCAAATCTGCTTGCATAGCTGAATGTCGGACATTAGCCTGGAGTCATGACGACGCCTTCCCCCGCCACCATCGACGCCGAGCAGCTGGAGGAGATCCGCGACGGCATCCGCCAGCTCTGCGCCCGCTACGACGGCACCTACTGGCAGCAGCTGGAGCCGGAGACCTACCCCGCCGAGTTCGTCGACGCGCTGACCGAGGCCGGCTGGCTCGCCGCGCTCATCCCCGAGCAGTACGGCGGCTCCGGGCTGCCGCTGTCGGCGGCGAGCGTGATCCTCGAGGAGATCGCCCGCTCGGGCGGAAACCCGGGCGCCTGCCACGCGCAGATGTACGTGATGGGGACGCTCCTGCGCCACGGCTCCGAGGCGCAGAAGGAGCGCTGGCTGCCCGAGATCGCCGCGGGCAGGCTGCGGCTGCAGGCGTTCGGCGTCACCGAGCCCGACGCCGGCTCGGACACGACGCGGATCCGCACGACGGCGCGCCGCGACGGCGACGGTTGGGTCGTCGACGGGCAGAAGATCTGGACCTCGCGCGCCGAGCACTCCGACCTGATGGTCCTGCTCGCCCGCACGACGCCGATCGGCGAGGTCAGCAAGCGCGGCGAGGGCCTGTCGGTCTTCCTCGTCGACATGCGCGACCGCGGCGACGAGCTGGAGATCCGCCCGATCAAGACGATGATGAACCACAGCACGACCGAGGTCTTCATCAACGGCCTGCGCCTGCCCGGCGACGCGCTGATCGGCGAGGCCGGCAAGGGCTTCCGCCACATCCTCGACGGCATGAACGCAGAGCGCTGCCTGATCGCCGCCGAGTGCATCGGCGACGGCCGCTGGTTCGTCGAGCGCGCGAGCCGATACGCCGGCGAGCGGGAGGTCTTCGGCCGCCCGATCGGCGCCAACCAGGGGATCCAGTTCCCGATCGCCAGAGCGCACATGGCGATCGAGGCCGCCGACCTGATGCGCTGGAAGGCGATCGGCCTCTACGAGGCGGGCAGGCCGTGCGGCGCCGAGGCGAACATGGCGAAGTACCTCGCGGCCGAGGCGTCGTGGATGGCCGCCAACGCCTGCGTCGACACCCACGGCGGCCTCGGCTTCGCCGCCGAGTACGACGTCGAGCGCAAGTTCCGCGAGACCCGCCTCTACCAGGTCGCGCCGATCTCGAACAACATGATCCTCGCGTTCGTCGGCCAGAACGTCCTGAAGATGCCGCGGTCGTACTGACCGCGGCCGCGGCGGGCGGCCGCCGGTCGGCCCGCCGTTATCGTCCGCGCCCGTGACCGCCGCGATCGACCCCCGCGCCGAGCTGCGCCGGATCTTCGGCTTCGACGCCTTCCGGCCGGGGCAGGAGGAGGCGGTGCGGGCGGCGCTCGAGGGGCGCGACGCGCTCGTCGTGATGCCGACCGGCGCCGGCAAGTCGCTCTGCTACCAGCTGCCGGGCCTCGTGCGCGACGACCTGACGCTGGTCGTCTCGCCGCTCGTCTCGCTGATGCAGGACCAGGTCGAGGGGCTGCGGCGGGTCGCCGGCGACGCGGTCGGGCTCGTCAACTCGCAACAGAGCCTCGCGCGCAACCGCGAGGTGCTCGCGCGCGCCCGCTCCGGCCAGCTGAAGCTGCTCTACGTCGCGCCGGAGCGGTTCGGCTCGCGCGGCTTCCTCGACGCGATCGACGGCGTCCGCGTCGGGCTCTTCGTCGTCGACGAGGCCCACTGCGTCTCGCAGTGGGGCCACGACTTCCGCCCCGACTACTTCCGCCTCGGCGACGCCGCCCGCTACCTGCGAGCGCGCGCGATCATGGCGCTGACGGCGACCGCGACCCGCCGGGTCGCCGACGACGTCGCCGAGCGGCTGGCGCTCGCCGAGCCGGTCCGCGTGACGACCGGCTTCGACCGTCCCAACCTCTCGTTCGCGGTCGTCCCCTGCAGATCGCGCCAGGACAAGCACCGCCGCATCGCGACCGTCCTGCACGACCTCGAGTCGCGCCCGGCGATCGTCTACGCCGGCACCCGCGCCGGCTGCGAGGAGCTGGCCAAGCAGCTCGGCCGCGCGCTCGAGCTCGACGTCGCCGTCTACCACGCCGGCCTCGACCGCGAGCGCCGCGCCGCCGTCCAGCGCGCCTTCATGAACGGCGACACGCCGATCGTCGTCGCCACCAACGCCTTCGGGATGGGCGTCGACAAGGCCGACGCGCGCACCGTCCTGCACGAGACCGTCCCGCAATCGGTCGAGCAGTACTACCAGGAGGCCGGACGGGCGGGGCGCGACGGCGCGCCCGCGCGCTGCCTGCTCTTCTCCGAGGCGCGCGACAAGGGGCTGCACACCTTCTTCATCGAGCGCGCCGCGATCGAGGACGCCGCCTTCCGCGTCGTCGCGCGCAGGCTGGCGCGCGAGGCGAACGAGCAGGGCCGCTACGACGTCGAGCTGGGCCTGCTCGCCGACCTCGCCCACTGCGACCGCGAGCAGGCGCGCGCGATCGTCGGCCACCTCGCGCGCGCCGGGGTCGTGCAGCCGGCGCCCTCCCCGCCCGACCGCGCCTCCGGCCGGGTCGTCGGCGAATGGGATCGCTGGGCGCTGAAGGCGTGCAGGGAGTCGGCCGGCGAGGCGCAGAGAGTGCGCTGGCGCCAGTACCGCGCCGTCTGGGGCTTCGTCGAGCAGCGCCGCTGCCGGCGCGCCGCGCTGCTGCGCCACTTCGGCGACCGCCAGGCGCCGTTCACCGACCCCGGCGTCCCCTGCTGCGACGTCTGCGACCCGGCGCTCGTGCCGACCTCCGAGTCGGTCGCGGCGACCGTGCGGCTGCGGCGGTTCGGAAGCGCCGCGGCGCCGGCGGCCGGCGGCGCCGACGCCGGCGAGCTGGCGGCGGCGATCGTCGCCGTCGTCGAGGCGGCGCGGCCGCCGGTCGGGCGGACGCGCGCGGTCGAGATCCTGCGCGGCAGCCGCTCGCAGGCGATCGCCGAGCACTCCTACGACGGCCTGCCGCAGTACGGCGCCTTCGCCCACCTGCGCGGCGAGGAGGTGATGCAGGGCGTCGACATGCTGATCGCACGCGGGACGCTGCGCTCGACCGGCGGCCGCTACCCGACGCTGCGCTCGACGCGCGCCGAGCGGGAGCGGACCGGTACCGTGGGCGCCGCATCATGACCGACCGCTTCCCGATCGCCGTGCTCGCCTCCGGCACCGGCTCCAACCTCCAGGCGATCCTCGACAGCGTCCACGGCCGCGAGGGGATCGAGGTCGTCGCCGTCGGCTCCAACGTCGCCGACGCGCCGGCGCTCGAGCGCGCCCGCCGGGCCGGCGTCCCGACCGCCGCCTTCCCGCTCGCCGACCACCCCGACCGCGCCGCACGCGACGCCGCGCTCGCCGACTGGATCGAGCGGCAGGGCGCCGGGCTCGTCGTGCTCGCCGGCTACATGCAGCTGCTGACGCCCGGCTTCCTGGCGCGCTTCCCCCAGGCGGTCGTCAACGTCCACCCGGCGCTGCTGCCCGCCTTCCCCGGGCTGAGAGCGGTCGAGCAGGCGCTCGAGCACGGCGTGCGCGTCTTCGGCGTCACCGTCCACTTCGTCGACGAGGGCGTCGACACCGGCCCGATCATCCTGCAGCGGGCCGTCGAGCTGCCGCACGCACGCGACGCCGGCGAGGTCTTCGAGCACATCCACGCGATCGAGCACGAGCTGCTGCCGGAGGCGATCCGCCTGATCGCCCGCGGCGCCGTGAGCGTCGACCCCGCCAACCCGCGCCGGGTGCTGCTGGAGCCATAACCGCGGGGCGCGGCGCCTCCGCTTCGCCTATCCTCGTCTGCCGTGTCTGAAGGAACCGAGACTCCCAACGCGCTCGCGCCGACCGCCCCTGGGCAGGTCCAGGTCCGCCGTGCGCTGCTGTCCGTATCCGACAAGACGGGGATCGTCGAGTTCGCGCGCGGGCTCGCCGACCTCGGCGTCGAGATCGTGTCGACCGGCGGCACCGCCGGCGCGCTCGCCGACGCCGGCATCCCGCACCGCTCGATCACCGACTTCACCGGCTTCCCGGAGATCATGGACGGGCGCGTCAAGACGCTCCATCCGAAGCTGTACGCCGGCCTGCTCGCCGTCCGCGACGACGCGTCGCACCTCGCGGCCGCGCGCGACGCCGAGGTCGAGATGGTCGACCTCGTCTGCGTCAACCTCTACCCGTTCGAGCAGACCGTCGCCCGCCGCGGCGTCGCCGACTCCGAGGTGATCGAGAACATCGACATCGGCGGCCCGACGATGATCCGCGCGGCGGCGAAGAACTTCGCCTTCGCGGCGCCGGTCGTCTCGCCCGAGAGCTACGACGCGATCCTCGACGAGCTGCGCGCCTCCGGCAGCCTGCTGTCGCTGGCGACGCGCGAGTCGCTCGCCGCCGAGGCGTTCGCCTACACCGCCCGCTACGACACGGCGATCGCCCGCTGGTTCGCCGAGAAGCGCGGCGACGACTTCCCCCAGCTGTTCGTGCGCGCCTTCGAGAAGGTCACCGACCTCTCCTACGGCGAGAACCCGCACCAGCGCGCCGCCTACTACGCGCAGGTCGGCTCGCCGACGCACCTGCTCTCCAACGTGCGCCAGCTCGGCGGCAAGCCGCTGTCGTTCAACAACCTGCTCGACCTCAACGGCTCCCGCCTGCTCGTGCGCGAGTTCGGCGCGCCGGCGTGCGTCATCGTCAAGCACAACAACCCGTGCGGCGTCGCGACCGGCGACACGCCGCTGGCCGCTTACGAGCGCGCCTTCGAGTGCGACCCGATGTCGGCGTTCGGCGGCATCGTCTGCCTCAACCGCCCGGTCGACAGGGAGCTGGCCGAGGCGCTCGTCAAGCAGTTCATCGAGGTCCTCTTCGCCCCCGGCTACTCCGAGGAGGCGCTCGAGGTCCTGTCGGTGAAGAGAAACATGCGGGTGCTGCAGGACGACGAGAACCTCCCGCTCCACCTCGCCGAGCCCGACATGAAGCAGGTCGTCGGCGGCCTGCTCGTCCAGGACCGCGATCTCGACACGCAGGAGCGCGCCGAGATGACCGTTCCGACGAGACGGCAGCCGACCGACCAGGAGTGGAGCGAGCTGCTGTTCGCCCGGCGCGTCTGCAAGCACGTCCGCTCCAACGCGATCGTGCTGGCGAGAGACAACGCCTCGGTCGGCATCGGCGCGGGCCAGATGAGCCGCGTCGACTCCGTGCGGATCGCCGTCGAGAAGGCGCGCGAGGGCTCCCTGAAGGGCGCCGTGCTCGCCTCCGACGCGTTCTTCCCGTTCGCCGACGGTCCCCAGCTCGCGGTCGACGCGGGCGTCACCGCGATCATCCAGCCCGGCGGCTCGGTGCGCGATCCCGAAGTGATCGCCGCCGCCGACGAAGCCGGCGTGGCGATGGTCTTCACGAGCCGCCGCCACTTCAAGCACTGATCTGACCGATCGTCGCGGCGGCCTCGTTTTCCGCTCCCGAGCCGGGGGTAGGGGAAGGCCGCCGGAGGCTCTCGGGCGGGGCGTCGGCCGCAAGCCCGCGCGCCGCCCGTCATCCGGTACATGACGCAACCACGCCACAGCCATGCGACGCCGACATCGTTCGGCCTTGCCGAGGAGCGCCTCGACGACGGCGAGGTCGTCGTGATCGCGGTCCGCGGCGAGCTCGACCTCTTCACGGCTCCTGAGCTGCGCGAGGCGCTGCGCGAGCACACCGACGCCGTCCAGCGGCCGCCGCACGTGATCGCCGACCTCAGCGGCTGCAGCTTCGTCGACGCCAGCGGCTGCCAGGTGCTGCTGCGCGCCGCGCGCCGGCTGGCGGCGCACGAGCGGCGGCTGGCGATCGTCAACACCAACCCCGGGACGGCGCGGATCCTGAGCGTGATGGGGCTCGACGAGCTGTTCCCGGTCGTCGCGACGCGGGCCGAGGCGGCCGCCGCCGTGCGGCGCCCCGCCACCTGAGCTACAGGCAGGCGGTCCCCCTGCCGATAGGGACGGGGGTGATGACGGAGCAGCCGACGAGTTGGCGCGTGAGCGCGACCTGCGGAGGAGCGCGATGACGCTCCGACGGCGGCGCATGCCGGTCGCGCTGCTGGGGGTCGCGCTGCTCGCCTGCGCGACGCTCGCCGGCGCGTGGGCGTCGGCGCGCCACGAGCGCGCGATCGCGCTCGAGCGCCAGCAGGAGCTGCACGCACGCGCCATCTCGCTGCTGGGCTCGACGCTGACCACCGCCCGCGCGCGCCTGACCGACCTCGCGACGCTGTTGTCGATGCCGTCGGCGAGCGCGCGCGAGTTCGAGCTGAGCGGCGGGCGCCTTCGCAACCAGGCCGCGCTGGGCGCGGTCTGGCACGTCGACCGCATCCCCGGCGACGCCGCGCGCGGCCGCCCGGAGCGCTACCTGCTGGCGCAGAGCCTCGGCCGGGTCTCGGGGCCGAGACCGGGGACCGACCTCGCGACCGATCCGACGTTGAGAGCGGCGCTCTACGCGACGATGGAGCTGGGGACGGCGCAGGTGACGAAGGTGACGCCGATCCCCGGTGCCGGCTGGAGCGGCATCGCCTTCGCGGCGCCGATCCACCGCGGCGGGACGATCCCGGCGACGGTCGCCGCCCGGCGGCGGGCGACGACCGGCTTCGCGGTCGCCGTCTATCCGGCCGAGACCGTGCGGATGGGGATCGAGTCGATGATCCCGGAGGAGGTCCGCTACGCGCTGCGGCTCGGCGGGGAGTGGATCGCCGGGGATCCGCCGCCGCGCGACGAGGCGCTGAGCACCGCGTTCTCGGGCGGAGGCCAGGAATGGCTGTTCGCGATCGGCAGGCCCGACCTCGGCTACGGCGTCACGTGGGCGATCGCGATCTCGGGAGCGGTGCTGACCGTCGCGCTCGGGCTGCTGATCTGGCAGGCGGCGCGCCGCGAGCGGTACGCGCTCGAGCTGGTCGACACGCGGATGGCCGAGCGCGACAGAGCCGAGGCCGAGCTGCGCGCCGCCGAGCAGCGCCACCGCCTGCTCGCCGACAACGCGACCGACATGATCCTCGTCTTCGACCCGACCGGGACGGTCACGTACGTGTCGCCCGCGTCGCGTGAGCTGATGGGCTACGCCCCCAAGGAGCTGATCGGTCGCAAGCCGCGCGAATTCGTTCACTCCGACGACAGGGACGAGGTGATCGGCGCGCGCGAGCGGGTGATCGAGCAGGGCGGCGCGATCACGGTGACGAGTCGCATCAGACATCGCGACGGTCACTGGGTCTGGATCGAGGCGCGCGTGCGGCGCGTGATCGATCCCGACACCGGCGAGATGCGCGAGGGGCAGGCGATCATCCGCGACGTCAGCGACCGGGTCGCGTCCGACGCCGCGCTGCGCGAGGGCGTCGAGCGGATCGCGGCCGCCGAGCAGCGCTTCCGCACCGCCTTCGAGGCCGCTCCGATCGGGATGGCGTTGAGCGATCTCGACGGCTGCTTCATCCAGGTGAACGACGCGCTCTGCGCGATCACGGGTTACACGCGCGAGGAGCTCGAGGAGATGAGCTTCGCGGAGTTGAGCCACCCGGCCGACGCCGCACGTGACAGGGAGATGATGGACAGCCTGCTGTCCGGCGAGCAGAGCACGTTCTGGATGGAGAAGCGCTACGTCGACGTCGTCGGCCAGGTCGTGTGGGTCGCCGTGCACGCGACGCTCGTGCGCGCCGCCGACGGCTCGCCGCAGCATTTCCTCGGACAGATCCAGGACGTCAGCGAACGGGTTCGCTACGAGGCGCAGCTGCAGCACATGGCCGACCACGACCCGCTCACCGGGCTGCTCAACCGACGCTCGTTCGAGCGCGAGCTCGACCAGCACATCAACCGCGTGCGCCGCTACGGCGCCGAGGGCGCCGCGCTCGTGCTCGACATCGATCGCTTCAAGCACATCAACGACACGCTCGGGCACAACGTCGGCGACGAGTTGATCGTCAAGGTCGCGCAGACCCTGCGCACGCGGCTGCGCGACAGCGACGTGCTCGCCCGGCTCGGCGGCGACGAGTTCGCCGTGCTGCTGCCCAGGGGCGGCCGCGAGGAGGCCGAGGCGGTGGCCGAGTCGATCCTCGCCGCGGTCCGCGCCCAGTCGGTGCTGACGACGGCCGGGCGGCGCCGGCCGATCACGACGAGCATCGGCATCGCCCTCTTCGGCGAGAGCGAGCAGCTCAGCGCCGAGGACGTGCTCGTCAACGCCGATCTGGCGATGTACGACGCCAAGGAGGCCGGCCGCGACCGTGCCGCCACCTTCTCCTCCCAGGAGCGCGGGGCGTCGAGGATGAAGGCGCGGATCACCTGGGCCGAGCGGATCCGCGACGCGCTGGAGGAGGACCGCTTCACGCTCTACGCGCAGCCGATCGTCGAGCTGGGCAGCGGCGCCGTGCGCCAGCACGAGCTGCTTTTGCGGATGCTCGACGAGCACGGCGAGGTGATCCCGCCGGCGGCGTTCGTCGGCATCGCCGAGCGCTTCGACCTGATGCAGGAGATCGACCGCTGGGTGGTCGCGCGGGCGCTCCGGCACATGGGCGAGCAGCGCAGGCTCGGCCGCGAGCTCGTCTTCGAGGTCAACATCTCCGGCAGCTCGACCGGCGACCCCGACCTCTTGACGATCATCCAGCGCGAGCTGGCCGACAACGACGTCGACCCGATGAATCTGGTGCTGGAGGTGACCGAGACGACCGCCGTGGCCAACATCCCGCGCGCGCAGGAGTTCGCTCAGCGACTTGCGGAGATGGGATGTCGATTCGCTCTCGACGACTTCGGCGCCGGCTTCGGCTCGTTCTACTACTTGAAGCACCTGCCGTTCGACATCCTCAAGATCGACGGCGAGTTCGTCCGCTCGTGCACGACCAGCCAGACCGACCAGCTGCTCGTGCGCGCCGCGGTCGAGATCGCGCGCGGGATGGGCAAGGAGACGATCGCCGAGTACGTCGGCGACGAGGCGACCGTTGAACTGCTGCGCAGACTCGGGGTCGACTACGCACAGGGCTTTCACGTCGGCCGACCCGCTCCGCTGCACGAGGCGCTTGCCGTCGCTCCGAGCCTCTGAGGATTCCCTCACCAATCAAATTCGTAACGGACCGATGCCACGTTGAGCGACCCCGCTTGCATGGGGTTCAATGCATCGCATCCTGTTGGTAGCCTTGGTGACCCCCTCATAGGAGTTACGTAGATGGCAGATCTCGTTGCGCAAATTCAACGTGACATCGAGAAGCGTCTGAAGGAACTTCGGCCGCTGATCGAAGAGAAGGAGCAGCTGGAGGCCGTGCTCGCCGCGCTCAACGGCGAGACGCCGGCCAACGGCACGACGGCCAGCTCGCCGCGCCGGGCCCGCTCGGCCGCTCCCGCGCGCGCTCCGTACGCCGGCGGCAAGTCCCGTCGCGCCCCGCGCGGCGCCAACCGCGAGGCGATCCTGAAGGTCGTCGGCGAGCGTCCCGGCATCTCCGCGGCCGAGGTCGCCGAGATCACCAACATCGCCAAGCCGACCGTCCACACGACGATCTCGCAGCTGAAGCGCAAGGGAATACTGGAGCCCGAGGGAGCCAACGGCGTTCGGCTCGCGCAGGCCTCCTGAGCCGTCGGACAGGCGGCGGGCGATCGTTCCTCGCCCGCGCAGTCCGCGTTCGATCCCGGTCGCAGTGCGCCCCCTGGGACTCGAACCCAGCCCGCCGGATTAAAAGTCCGGTGCTCTAACCCGATGAGCTAGAGGCGCCCCCTCATCGTCGCACGCTCAGCGAAAACGCGCTGCCATCTACAATGTCTGTCCCGCAGCTCGCCCCCATGGTGTAGCGGTCAGCACGCCAGCCTTTCACGCTGGTAGCGGGGGTTCGATTCCCCCTGGGGGTACTGACCCTCCCGGTGGTGCAACCCGCACCGCCGGGAGGCAGCAGCTCGGTCGGATCTGATCTCGCCCTTCGACGCGGATCCCCTCTCCCCCACGCCGCTCGCACGAGCGGCTTCCTCGTTGGAGCGTCGCCGTCGCGGATCGTCTTTCGCGACTTCTGCCTGGAGCGCGGCGATGTCGTCGTCTGTCAGGACCGTGTCAGCGTCCTGTCGGTCGTCGGTCAGCTCTTCCCGGCGTGCTTTGAGGCCGGTGAGCTGGCGGCTGAGGGTGTCGATCCGCTCACCGCAGCGCTGCTCGGGCATCGTGCCGTTCTCGAAGGCGCGGAAGTAGCGCTCAAGCGCCACGTCGGTTCTGGCGATCTCGGCGTCGAGCGCTCTGCGTTCCTGCTTCCAGCGATCTCGCCGACGTAGACGCGGTTGCGCAGGATCGTCAGCACGGCCTTCGGGTCGAACGGCGCCCCGCGCCGGGTCCGATAGCCGCGCTCGGCGAGCCAGCGCGCGATCGACTGCGCGCCTTCCATGCGGTCGGCGTAGCGCTCGAAGTTGATCCGCACGAGCGGCACCTCCGCCGGCTCCGGCACGCGGAACTGAAGCCTGCCGTCGCGGCGATAGCCGTACGGAACCTGCCCGGCCGCCCACTCGCCGCGTGCGGCTTGCGTTCCATACCTTCGATGACGCGCTCGACGATCGTCGCGCGTTCGAACTCGGCGAAGACGCCGAGCATCTGCACCCATCATCCGCCCGGCCGGAGAGGAGGTGTCGAACGGCTCGGTCGCCGAGCGGAACAGGACGCCGGCCTCGTCGAGCCGTTCGATGATCTGCGCCAGCTCGCGCACCGACCGCGCTACGCGGTCGACGCGGTAGACGAGCAGCAGATCGAACCGGCCCGCCTCGCCCTCGCGCCGTAGCTGTCGGGCGCGACGACGCCGCCGAAGAGCTGCTGGGTGGTGCGTTCGCTGTACCACTCGCGCAGCGAGCCGCCGGCGGCTCGTGCTTCGACGGCGACGCGGACGAAGAAGTTTGCGGGGAGATCGCATGGTCGTGGGGCTCCGTTCCTAATGGGAAGGGTTCGCGGTGGGGCTGGCGGCAACGCGTCGTGCAGGTAGGAAACGTTCGGATCGCGGTCCCTTGGTACATGCGGCGATGCGCTTGGGCCAGAAGGTCAGCTACGTCACGCTCTCGCGTTATCCCGGTCGGCTGCGGAATGTGCGCGATGCGGGTCGGTGCCGGCCTCGCGGCGTATGAGGCCGCTGCCGGCGCAGTGGCTGCACCGGCCGCTGCCCTCGGACAGCGAGGAGCCGTAGCCGTTGCATTGGGGCACCACGTCATGCCCTCTGGAATCATGCCGCCGCACGTCTGCGCGTCGTCGTCCATGGTTCGTTCTCCTGAAAGGTCGGGGGTCAGCGGGGTCGCTGGCGCAGGCGTTTGGACAACATCGCGACGCTGCCCGCGAGTCCGAGGACGTGCTGGCGAGGCCTCACAGCCGGCTGCCGCTGCGTAGAACAGCTACGGATCGTGTCTGGACCTACGACGCAACCGGCGACTGCCGGCCGGTCCGTCGACACGGTCGGTCGGTTTGGATTTCCTGGAGACCTCGACCCGGATCTCGGCCATGTATATACAGGCCACATAGTCGGTGTAGACCGCCAGTGCGCGCCGTCGTAGAGTCGGTCGGGACGGAGGGTGAAGCGTCGAGGCGGCGCGATCGGCTGATAACCGGGAGTCCGGGCTAGTCACCCGGATGGAGTTCGAGTCTCCCGCCCTCCGCCAAGTCCTTGCTCGACCGGCGGCCGGGCTGGGGAGCGGGCGCGACGATCATGTGCCTGCGGGTGACTCCCGTACCGCTTCTCCGGTCAGCCGGTCGCAGCGAGGTTGTCTTTTGCAGGGAGCTGGATATCCTCAGAAGTGGTTATCAGCCGGTCCGGGGTGACTCCCCGCGCACAACCCGCCCGCCGAGGCGGGTTGTGTCGTTCTGGACCGCCTCAGCGCTACAACGAGATCGTCCCGCGATCGTTGCAACGGGGTTCGACTTACGGTCCATCGGGCGCATATCGGGAAGCCCTCGCGGATGAGGCTGTCGCGCAAAGTGCGCGGCGGCCTCGGGCGGGGCTTTCTATTTGTGAGGTTCTCGTGGTCGGCGGCGGGGCCAGCGGGCCAGGACAAGT
>NZ_JACHNU010000014.1 GCF_014199525.1 Conexibacter arvalis
TAGCGTGCAACTTCATCCGGGTCCTTCCTTGGAACTGACTGGCTTGAGCACCTGTCAGCCTCCAAGGAGGCCCGGATGAACAACCTCCTCAGGAACTACAGCTAGGCCCCCAAAGGCTCGCCGGCGGCAGCTCGTGGCCGGCCCAGGTCGGTACGGCTTGCGAGATGGCGGCGGCACCGCCGTCGATCGCTGAACACCGTTGCCGCCGGATGCAATCGACTCCACAGTTGATGACCTTTATCATTCAGTAGTGACACCTCTTAGGACGAACGTACCCCCGAGCGCCGGGCGATCTGTGCACAGAAAGCTCCCACTCACCCTGAACACGCCGCTCAACTCGTCGCTGACGATTAGTATCGTATCGCTGCCATCCGATATCCAGATCCCCCCGATCACGCCACCGTATCCGCAATCGCCGATGACCGGAATGCTGTAGATCATATTTATCTGGCTCCCCGAGGAGTCGCCGAGTTCCCAGGTGCCGTCTAGATTGACCTTCTTTAGCCATGGGAAGTCGTTGAAACTCAGCGCACCGGTAGTACAACCACTCGAACCAGATGTAAAGCGGACGCTTGTCACGGATAGGACTGTTCCGTTGAACGTCGCGCTGCAGGTCGCTGTCAATATGCCACCCTGATACTCGAGCGTTCCGTGGACCTGCGCCGTGCCGCCAGGAGCAGGTGAAGTGATGCCTGCCGATGCGACCGAGGTAAACGCGAGAAGCGATACGACCGCGAGCGCGGCCGATAGAACGAGCTGTTTCATTAGTTCTCCTGAACGGCCACCCGAAGCGGGCGGCGGACTGTATGACCAACGACGCCGATCGCTAATCCTCGGCGACCTGCTGGCAGTACGCGACCTTTCATGCCCGCGCACATCGATTGAGCCATGCCCCCATTCATCTGCGCGCTCACACGGAGCTGTGAACGCCCGACTTCCCCCAACGAAGTGGCCACGGAGACCAAGGCCGATGCCACCACGAGACATCACGCTTTGGCGCTCCACAATAGCAGACCAGGCCTTAATATACAACAAACTGGCCTTGCCACACACTGTTTTGGTAGCCCGCTGACGCGCCACCACGATTTTCACCGTCGGCGTCCGGCTCGGGCCGGAGCCGCACCTCCCGAAGTCGGCTCCTCACAACCGGCCGAACGTCACGTCGGCGAGGTGAGAGGCTGCGTTCAAGAAAGGTGGGAGCGTGCGTGCCGCCTGGCTCCCGCCAACCTACGACTTCGCCGCTTGCTCCTTCGCCGCCCGCTTCCCCGCCGCTCTGAACCCCGGGAGCGCGAACGCGACGCGGGCGCCGCCCTCGGGGGAGCTGTCGGCGTAGATGCGGCCGCCGTGGGCTTCGACGATCGCGCGGGCGATGGCGAGGCCGAGGCCGGCGCCGCCGGTGCGGCGGGCACGGGCGGTGTCGGTGCGGTGGAAGCGGTCGAAGACGCGGTCGCGCTGCTCCTCGGGGATGCCGGGGCCGTCGTCTTCCAGTGCGAACTCGAGCCTGCCCTGGCCGAGCGATCTGACCGTCAGGCGGACGAGGCCGCCGGGACCCGTGTGCTCGACCGCGTTGCGCGCGAGGTTGCGGACGACCTGGGCGATGCGATCCTCGTCGGCGAGCAGCCGCCCGGGCGGGACGTCGCTCAGCTCGAAGGTGCGGTCGGCGGTCAGGGTCAGGGCGTCGAACAGCTCGGTCACGAACGGTGCGAGGTCGAGCGGCGCGGGACGGACGAGCTCGCCCTCGTCGGCGCGCGCCAGCAGCAGCAGATCCTCGACCAGCCGCTCCATCCGGACGACCTCGGTGCGGACGACCTCGTCGACGTGGCGGACGTCATCGGGGGTCACGTCGGTCTGGCGGGCGAGCACCTCGAGCTGGCCGCGGATCACCGTCAGCGGGGTGCGCAGCTCGTGCGAGGCGTCGGCGACGAAGCCGCGCTGGCGGGCGAAGGCGTTCTCGAGCCGGTCGAGCATGCGGTCGAAGGCGTCGGCGAGCACGCGCACCTCGTCCTGCGGGCCGGTCGAGCCGATCCGCTGCGAGAGATCGCCGGCGCTTACCCTCGCCGCCGTGCCCGCCATTCTGCGCAGCGGCCGCGACAGCCGGGTCGCGAAGGCGAAGCCGAGCGCGATCGCCGCCAGCAGCGTCACCGTGCCGGCGACGAGGAAGGTCCGGGCGACGCCCGACTGCGCCCGCGCGACCGACGCCGCCGACTCGCCCACGCCGATCTCGGCGACCGCTCTGCCGCCGCGCGTGACCTGCACGAAGTAGAGGCGCAGCGGCTCGTCGTTGACCCGCACCGTCGAGAAGCCGAGGTCGGCGGTGCGCAGCGCGCGCGACTCGTCGCTCTCGCGCCGCGGCCCGGCGACGTCGCGGTCGAGGCGCGGGTCGCCCTCCGCCGTGCTGAGGTCGGGCAGGTTGGAGATGTTGCCGGCGCCTCTGATCCGGACCATGAAGAGGCGGGCGCTGAGCGGGAAGAGCGCGCGCTCGTCGAGATACTCCTCGGCCGCCTCGGCGATCTCTCCCGGCTTCGCTCTCAGCAGCGGCAGTCTCGAGTCGACCAACTGCGCGTCGGTGCGCAGGTCCTCGTCGATCTGGTTGCGGACCTGCGTGCCCGTGCCGCGATAGGTCGCGACGAACGCCGTCCCCAGCGCGGCGACGAGGATCACCGAGATCGCCAGCGCCAGTCGGGCGCGCAGGCCGCGGAGCCAGCGCCAACGAGATCGCTCGCCGCCGGGTCCGCGCAGGCTCATGGTCGCGTCGTGAGCCGGTAGCCGACCGACCGCAGGGTGTCGATCGGCGCCGGTCTGCCGGGCAGCTCGAGCTTGCGCCGCAGATAGCGGATGTAGACCTCGACGACGTTCGTGCCGGGGTCGAAGTCGTAGCCCCAGACGGCGCTGAGGATCTGCTGGCGCGACAGCGCCTGGTCGGGATGGCGCAGGAAGTAGGCGAGCAGGTCGAACTCGCGCGCCGACAGCCGCAGCTCGACCCCGTCCCGTCTGACCGTGCGGGCGAGCAGGTCGAGCTCGATCCCGGCGGCCGACAGCGTCGTCGCGTCGCGCTGGCGCGGTCGCCGCAGATGCGCGCGCACGCGCGCTGCCAGCTCGTCGAACGAGAACGGCTTGGTGACGTAGTCGGTCGCGCCGCCGTCGAGGCCGGCGACGCGGTCGTCAACGGCCGCGCGGGCGCTCAGCATCACGACCGGCAGCTCCGGCTTGACGCGCCGGATCGACGACAGCACCGTGAGGCCGTCACGGCCGGGCAGCATCACATCGAGCACGACCAGGTCGACGTCGTCGTGAAGAGCCCGCTGCTCGCCCTCGATCCCGTCGGCGGCGATCGTGACCGCGTAGCCCTCCGCCTGCAGCCCGCGCTGGACGAAGTCGGCGATCGCGGTCTCGTCCTCGATCACCAGGATGCGCATGGACTCCATCGTACGCCGCCGGGGCAAGCGGACGTCGGCTGCGTCCACCTGCCCCGGCACGCGCCCAGCGTTCTAGATCACATAGACGCCGGTGAGTCTGAGCATGCCGGCAATTGCCATGTCAGGGCAGAACACCGGCGACCCCGCGGTGAGTCTGATTCTCCATAGCGGGGCTTGGTCATCCAACGTGACCAACGTGTCCGACCCGTCGAAATCCCAGGTGCCCGCGAGCGAATCAGCGTACGTGCATGTGCCAAGGATCGGGATGTCCCACACGAGCGCGATGGGCGCCAGCGACCACAGCCCGCTGAGTCCGCCTCTCTCCTCTAGGAACGACAGCGGAGCACCGCCGACCGGAAACTCCATTCTGACGGTGTCTATGCCAGATATGCATCTGGACGAGGCAGATGCGAATCCGATGGTCGTCGACGATGTCACGCTCCCCGAGAGCACGAACTCGCACGAGTTCCGTATGCTGAATCCTTGGACGTCGAGTGTTCCTTCGGCTTGGACTGGGTCGTTCACGGCCGGTGAGATGATCGTCGCCGTGGACGACGCCGCGACGACGAGTGACAGCAACGCTGCGAGCGCAATGCTCGCCAGTGGCTTCATCAGGTGACGTCCTGTCCCGGCGCTCACGCCAGTTCGTGCCGCGGTCACAGGTGACATCGCGGGCGCGCAAAGCCCGTCGAGCCGGTTCTTCATGCCGTTCTCCTTCGATCGTGGAACGGCGGCTCGCAGCGCCGGTCCGTCGATCGCGCCCGCGTCTTCTTCCCCCTTTGCGTCGCTCGTCGCGAGACGCGCGATCGCGAACCCGTGCGGCGGTCAGCCGCCTGGATTGCGGAGCTACGCTACCAGCGAACCTGGCGCCTACGCCACCGTCCAGGTGTCGCCGGCGTGGAGCAGGCCGTCGAGGGCGGTGAGGTCGCCGGCGGCGCGGCCGGGGTTCTCGCTGGCGGCGGCGCCGTGGACGGGGCGCTGCACCTGGCGGAAGATGCCGATCGGGGTCGGCTCGGTCGGGCGGTCGGCGAGGCGGGCGAGCGCGAACGCGAGCGAGGGGTCGTCGCGGTGCTGGTCGTGGACGAGCAGGCGCTGCTCGTTGCCGACGGCGTCGACGAGCTCGAGGCCGCCGTCCTGCGCGCGGGCGACGCCGCGGCGGGCCTCCTCGGGGCCGAAGACGATCGGCTGGCCGTGCTCGAGGCGGATCTGGGCGGCGACCTTCGTGTCCTTCTCGGTCAGGTTGAAGAAGGCGCCGTCGTTGAAGACCGGGCAGTTCTGGTAGATCTCGACCAACGAGGCGCCTCTGTGCTCGGCGGCCTGGCGCAGCACCTCGGTCATGTGCCTTCTGTCGCGGTCGAGCGTGCGCGCCACGAACGTCGCCTCCGCGCCGAGGGCGAGCGCGATCGGGTTGAACGGCTTGTCGAGCGAGCCGAACGGGGTCGACTTCGTGATCTTGCCGCGCTCGGAGGTCGGCGAGGCCTGGCCCTTCGTGAGGCCGTAGATCTGGTTGTTGAACAGCAGGATCTTGACCGGCACGTTGCGGCGCAGCGCGTGGATCAGGTGGTTGCCGCCGATCGACAGCGCGTCGCCGTCACCGGAGACGACCCAGATCGACAGGTCCTCGCGCGTCGTCGCCAGCCCCGTCGCGATCGTCGCGGCACGGCCGTGGATGCTGTGCATCCCGTACGTGTCCATGTAGTACGCGAAGCGGCCGGCGCAGCCGATGCCGGTCACGAAGACCGTCTTCTCCGTCGGGACGCCGAGGTCGGGCATCAGCGTCTGGACGGCGTTGAGGATCGCGTAGTCGCCGCAGCCCGGGCACCAGCGCGTCTCCTGATCGGACTGGAAGTCGGCCTTCGTCAATCTGTGGTCGGCACCGTTCCCGTTGCTGAGGGGCAGCGTCGCGCTCATGCCGTGACCTCCGTCGGAGCCTCGATCAGCTCCACGATCGCTTCCTCCAGCTCGGCCGCGTACAGCGGCTGGCCGGTCACCTTGTTGTAGGGCGTGCAGTCGACGAGGAACTCGGCCCGCAGCAGCTTCACCAGCTGGCCGGTGTTCATCTCCGGCACCAGCACCTTGTCGTAGGCGCGCAGCACCTCGCCGATGTTCGACGGCAGCGGGCTGATGTGGCGCACATGCGCCTGCGCGACTCTCAGCCCGCGGTCGCGCACCCGTCGCACGCCGGCGCGGATCGAACCGTACGTCGACCCCCAGCCGATCACCAGCACGTCGGCGTCGCCGTCGGGATCGTCGACCGCCAGCGGCGGCAACTCGTCGGCGATCTTCGCGACCTTCTCGGCGCGCAGCCGCGTCATCGTCTGGTGATTGGCCGGGTCGTAGGAGATGTTCCCCGTCCCGTCCTGCTTCTCGATCCCGCCGATGCGGTGCTCGAGGCCGGGCGTGCCGGGCGGCGCCCACGGCCGCACCCCGCGCTCGTCACGGGCGTACGGCAGGAATCTCTCCTCCGCGCCGATCTCCTTCGCGAAGGCCGGATCGATCTCGGGCAGCTCCGACAGCTCCGGGATCCGCCACGGCTCCGACGAGTTCGCCAGGAAGCCGTCGGTCAGCAGGATCACCGGCGTCCGCCGCTCGATCGCGATCTGGACCGCCTCGAACGCCGAGCGGAAGCAGTCGCCCGGCGTCTGCGCCGCGACGATCGGCAGCGGCGCGTCGCCGTGTCGGCCGTACATCGCCATCAGCAGATCCGACTGCTCGGTCTTCGTCGGCAGGCCCGTCGACGGGCCCGCGCGCTGGACGTCGACGATCACCATCGGCAGCTCGAGCATCAGCGCCAGCCCGATCGTCTCCGCCTTCAGGTCCATGCCCGGACCGGAGGTCGAGGTGATGCCGAGGTGGCCGCCGAAGGCCGCGCCGAGCGCGACGCCGGCGGCGGCGATCTCGTCCTCGGCCTGGACCGTCCGCACCCCGAGTCTCTCGTGCTTGGAGAGCTCGTGCAGCAGCTCGGAGGCCGGCGTGATCGGGTAGGAGGCGAGCAGCAGCGGCAGCCCGGAGCGGACGCTGCCGGCGAGCAGGCCCAGCGCCGTCGCCGTCGTGCCGTTGACCTGGCGGTAGGTGCCGGGCTCGACGTCGGTCGCGGGCAGGATCTTGTACTGGACGTCGAGCAGCTCGGTCGTCTCGCCGAAGCTCCAGCCGGCGCGGAAGGCCGCGAGGTTGGCCGCCTTCGCCGCCGGCTTGCTCGCGAACTTGCCCTCGATCCAGCGCTCGGTGACATCCGTCGGGCGGTCGTACAGCCACGACAACAGCCCCAGCGCGAACAGGTTCTTCGCACGGCCGGCGTCACGCGTGCCGACGCCCTCCAGTCCCTCCGAGGCGCGCGCCGTCAGCGTCGTCATCGGCACGCGATGGACCGTGAACTCCGCGAGCGTGTCGTCCTCGAGCGGGCTGACCGGGTAGCCGGCCTTCTCCAGGTTGCGTCTCGTGAACGCGTCCTCGTTGACGATGATCGTCGCGCCGCGCGGCAGCGCCGGCAGGTTGGCCTTCAACGCCGCCGGATTCATCGCGACCAGCACGTTCGGCGCATCGCCCGGCGTGAGGATGTCGCGCGAGGCGAAGTGGATCTGGAAGGCCGAGACGCCCGGGATCGTGCCCGCGGGGGCGCGGATCTCCGCCGGGAAATCGGGCAGCGTCGCGAGGTCGTTGCCGAGCACCGCCGTCGCGTCCGTGAAACGACCGCCGGCCAGCTGCATGCCGTCGCCGGAGTCGCCCGCGAAACGCACGACGACCCGCTCACGCTCCTCAACCGTCTTGTTCACCGCGCCAGATTCCCCAAAGTTCGATCAGGATTTACCCCATTGTACGCATCGACCCCGTCCGAGCGCGTTGCGCCGACGGGACGAGCGACCGTGGATCGGGGCCCGAAGCTGCACGGCTGAGGGTAGCGGGCCGCTCCGCGACGGCGACCCAGCGGCCCCCAGAAACACGAAAGGCCCCCGTCGGAAACGGAGGCCCTTCAGTGCGAAATGTCGCGGGTGCGACGCCTCAGATGGCGGAGACGTTGACGGCCTTCGGCCCCTTGTCGCCCTGCTCCTCGTCGTAGGTGACCTTGGCGCCCTCGGCCAGGGAGCGGTACCCATCGGCGTTGATGCCGGTGTGATGGACGAAGAGATCCCTGCTGCCCTCGTCAGGGGTGATGAAGCCGAAGCCCTTCTCGTCGCTGAACCACTTCACGGTTCCGGTCGGCACGTATGCCCTCCACTGCCTTCGTGCTGCTCGCGCGGAGGATGCTGTCCAGCAACGAACCCGCGTGCGTCGCACTGCTTTGGCGCCGGCGCGTTCGGCCGGCCTTACGGCGCAGAACGTAGCAGGGCGCACACGCCATTGCCACCCTTAACTGCACAACCGCAACATGTGCCGTCAAACGGTCCGAATCATCGGTGTTTGCTGGTACTTCACGTGTCGGCCGCGACGCGGTTTCCGCAGGGCCTGCGCGACGCGGTCAGGCGCCGAGCGAGATCGCGGAGGTGGCCGTCCAGGCCGGCGCCATCTCGCCGGCCGCGAGCACCCGCTCCAGCGCTGCGACCGCCTCCGGCGCGAACTGGCTCCCGGCGCCGGCGCGGCACTCGGCGAGCGCCTGCTCGGTGCCCAGCGGCCGGCGGCCGCCGCGCGGGCAGGTCATCGCGTCCCACGCGTCGGCGACCGCCAGCAGGCGGGCGCCGAGCGGGATCGCCTCGGCGGCCAGCCCGTCGGGATAGCCGAGGCCGTCGGGGCGCTCGTGGTGGCTGCGGATCCACGCGACCTGCTCGGGCGTCAGCACGTCCCCGGCGATGTCGGCGCCGAGGCGCGCGTGCTCGCGCAGCTGCGACGCCTCCGCGGGCGTCAGCGTCGCCTTGCCGAGCAGATGCTCGGGGACGCCGATCTTGCCGACGTCGTGGACGAGCGCCGCCTCGCGCAGCAGCGCCAGCCGCTGCGCCGGCCAGCCGGCGGCGCGCGCCAGCCGCACCGCCAGCTCCGCGACCCGCTCCGAATGCCCCTCGCTCTGGCCCTCGCGCGCGTCGACCGCGCGCGCCAGCGCCCCGATGCCGAGCAGCGCCTGGCGGCGCGTCACGCGGTCGGCGCGCTCCTCGGAGCCGAGCTGGTCGCGCAGCTCCGGCACGTACTGGGCGACGACGTTGCGTCCCTGCGCCTTGGCCCAGTAGAGCGCGTCGTCGGCGGTCCGCATCAGGCCGTCGGCGTCGCCGCCGAGCGCGAGGTCGCTGACGCCGACGGAGATCGTGATCGAGCCGCTCGGCCCGATCGGCTCGTTGGCGATCAGCTGGCGGATCCGCTCGGCCGCGGCGTAGGTGTCGCCGGCGTCGGCCTCCGGCAGCAGCAGCGCCAGCTCGTCGCCGCCGAGCCGCGCGAGCAGCTCGCCGGCGCGGATCGTGCTCGCCGCCCGCCGCGCGACGGTCGTCAGCGCGTCGTCGCCGGCCTGGTGGCCGTGGGCGTCGTTGACGAACTTGAAGCCGTCGAGGTCGATCAGCGCCAGGCCGAGGTTGCGGCCGTGGCGCCGCGCCCGCTCGCATTCGCCGGCGAGCCGCTCCTGGAAGGCGCGCTGGTTGGCGAGGCCGGTCAGCGGATCGGTCGTCGCGAGCGCGGCGAGCTGGTCGCGCGCCTCGGCGTTGACGAGCGCGGCGGTCACCAGCTCGGCGAAGTCGGCCAGCCGCTGCTCGGCCTCCGGCGGGAAGGCCGCGCCGCCCGACAGCGCCGTGACGAAGCCCCACACCCGACCGCCCTGGTGGACCGGCGCGCCGACGCGATGGCGGAACGGCCGATGGCCCGGGCCGCCGCTGGCGCGGGCCGGCTTGCCGCGCCGCAGCGCGGCCGCGATCCCGCCATCCTCCAAGCCGAGCATGCCATCGAGCGGCAGCCCGTCGATCCCGGGCGCGCTCCACGTGCCGACGACGCGCGCGGTGCGGTCGTCCTCGTAACGGACGACGGCGCCGGCCTCGGCGCCGTAGGCGTAGGCGACCCCGCCGGCGACCAGCTCGTGGACGGCCGCCGGATCGGCGCCGCGCGCGACCGCCATCGCGACGTGCCGCAGCGCCCGCCGCTCGCGGACGTCGGCGGCGCGCAGGTGCTCATGGGCGGCGACCGCGGCGAGATCGGCGAGCTGGTCGCGTTCCTCGTCGCTCCACGCGCGCGCCCGCACGTCGAGGACGCAGATCGCCCCGCGCGCCGCGCCGGTGCGGTCGCGCAGCGCGACCGCCATGCAGGAGACCGCGCCGAGCGCGGCGATCACCGAGCCCTCGCGCAGGCGGGGCGTGGCGCGCAGGTCGGCGACGACGAGCGGACCGTCGCCGACCAGCGCGGCGGCGCCGGGAAGCGCGTCGTCGAGCGCGGCGCCCGGCTGCCAGGTCGGCGGGAGGCCGGTCGCGGCGGCGAGCAGATGGCCGTCGCCGCCGGCGCCGTCGCGCACCGCGACGAGCGCCACGGGCACGGCGAGCGCGCGGGCGGCGACGCGCGTCAGGCGCTCGAGCGTGTCGCGTTCCTCTTCGTCGGCAGGCGGTCCCATCTGCCGACATCCTCGTCACTCCCCGCTCGGTTCCCGACTGAACCTGGACGAACGTTCAGGAAACCGCGCCGACGCTGACCATTCCTCTGCGAAAGTCGTGCATTCAGGCGCCGAGACGGTCAGCAGGCGGTCATCTGCCGACCGCGCGCGGCGCTTCCCGCCGAGGAGTCGGGCGGACGCTCAGTCGCCGAGCCGCGACATCCGCGCGAGCGCCTCATGGCACTCGACGACGCGCTTGCGGACCGGGTCCTCGTCGGACCGGTCGTGCACGAGATCCCAGGTGCGATCCGCGATCTCGCGGGCGTTCTCGGGCGTCGCGCTCTCCCACAGTCTCTCGACGAGCAGCAGCTCGAACGCCTCGATCTGCTGCTCGGGCTGGCCGGGGGGAAGTCTCGGCAGCGGGCTGCCGGAGACCTCGCGCCACATTCCGGTGGCGACGAGCAGGCGGTTGCGGAGCTTGACTGGATCCATGGGGTGCGGAGGGCGCGAGAGCGCGAACGACCGCATCCTAAGCAAACGCGCGCGACAGCGACGTGCGGGTCGCGACCGGCCCGAACCGTGGCGCGGGGGCGCGCGCCGCCGACGCGGGCGCCGCCCGCTCACAGCTCCGGCAGCGCCTGGGCGGTCCCGAGCATCGGCGCGAACAGGTCGCCCTGCTCGGCGACGCGCGCCAGCACCTCCCCGGGCGTGAAGCGCAGGCGGTCGGTCGTGCCCGAGGCGTGGGCCTCGCGCAGCTCCTCCCACGCCAGCGGCGTCGAGACGTGCGGCTGCTCGCGCGCCCGCACCGAGTAGACGGAGACGGTCGTCTTCTTCTCGTCGTTCTGGCTCCAGTCGACCAGCACCTTGCCGCCGCGCAGCGACCTCGTCATCCGCGAGACGACGAGGTCGGGCAGCCGCTGCTCCAGCAGCTGGGCGATCCGCCGCGCGAACGGCTTCGTGCGCTCGTAGGTCGCCGCCCGCTCGCCGAGCGGGACGTAGACCTGCATCCCCTTGCCGCCGGAGGTCTTCACGACCGAGCGCAGGCCGAGCTGCTCGAACAGGCCGTGGAGCAGCAGCGCGACCTCGGCGCACTCCTCCAGGCCGGCCGGCGGGCCCGGGTCGAGGTCGAAGACGACGGCCGTCGGGTGGGCCATGTCGCGCGCCAGCGACAGCGACGGGTGCAGCTCGATCGCGGCGAGGTTGGCGAGCCAGGCGAGCGTCGCGGTCTCCTGCACGAGCGTGTAGTCGATCCGTCTGCGCTCGTCGCTGCTGTAGATCGAGGCGGTCTCGACCCAGTCGGGCCGGTGCGACGGGGAGTTCTTCTCGTAGAACGTTCTCCCCTCGACCCCGTCCGGCCAGCGCCGCAGCGTCACCGGGCGGTCGCGCAGGTGCGGCAGCAGCGTCGGCGCGATCGCGACGCTGTACTCGACCAGGTCGCCCTTCGTGAAGCCGCTCTGCGGGAAGAGGACCTTGTCCCAGTTGCTGAAGCGCAGGCCGCGCAGGTCGGCGCGCTCGCGCACCACCTCCTGCGGCGGCTTGTCGTCGCGCAGTCCCTTGAAGACCGGCTGGCGCAGGATCCCCTCGCGCGTCCGCTCGCTGTACTCGACGTCGGCGACGAGCAGCGGCTCGACCCAGTGGGCGCCGCGCGGGATCGGCGATCTGCCGCCGGCGCGGTCGGCCGGGGGCGCGAACGGCGATCTCGCCCGTTCGATCTCGCCGACGCGCGCGATCAGGTCGTCGAGCTGGGCGTCGGAGAGGCCGCTGCCGACGCGGCCGGCGTAGCGCAGCGGCGCGCCCGCCTCCTCGCGGTCGCCGACCAGCAGCGCGCCGATCCGGCCGGAGCGCCCTCTCTCCCCCTCCAGCCAGCCGCCGACGACCAGCTCCTGGCGCAGGCGGTTGCGCAGCTTGCGCCAGGCGCCGGTGCGGCGGCCTGGCTCGTAGCGGCTGTCGAGCCGCTTGGCGACGATCCCCTCCAGCCCGTGCTCGCGCGTCGCCGCAAGCAGCGCCGCGCCGTTGCCCCGATGGAACGACGGCACGCGCCACGCCGGCCCGTCGAGCTCGAGCTCGGCCAGCAGCGCGCGGCGCTCCTCGTACGGAGCGTCGAGCAGCGAGCGGCCGTCGCGATGAAGCAGGTCGAAGACGACGTAGGTGACCGGCGCACCTCTGGCGGCCCGTCGGATCGCCGCCTCGCTGCCGGCGTTCATGCGGCTCTGCAGCCGCTCGAAGCTCGGCTTGCCCTGCTCGTCGAGCGCGACGATCTCGCCGTCGAGGACGACCTCGAGCGCCTGCGCGGCGGCGAGCGCGCGGCCGATCGGGCGGATCTCCGGGTAGCGGTCGCCGATCTCGCGCTGGGTGCGGCTGCGGATCGTGACGTGGCCGTGGTCGGACCACAGCAGCGCGCGGATGCCGTCCCACTTGACCTCGTAGCCCCAGCGCGCGTCCTCGGCCTGCGACGGCAGCTCGCCGGCCTTCGCGAGCATCGGCAGCAGCTGCTCGGGCAGCGGCTCCCGCGCCGGGTCGGCCGGCGGCTCCATGCGGTGGATCATCCACTCGTCGCCGGCGCCGCGGCGGCCGATCGGGAAGAGGCCGTAGCGCCCCTGCGCGCGGCCGTCCTCGCCGTGCAGCGTGACCTCGACCTTTCTGTCGTTGAGCTCGTGCAGCTCGTAGGAGCCGCGGTCCCAGATCTCCATCGTCCCGGCGCCGTACTCGCCTCTCGGTATCTCGCCGTGGAAGTCGAGGTACTCGAGCGGATGGTCCTCGGTGCGGACGGCGATGCGGTCGTCGTGGGGGTCGCGCGGCAGGCCGCGGGGCAGCGCCCACGAGGCGAGCGTGCCGTCGTGCTCCAGCCGCAGGTCCCAGTGGAGGCGAGTCGCGTCGTGCTGCTGGACGACGAAGCGGGCGCCGGCATCGGCGGCGGACCCGGCGGCGCCCGCGGGCTCGCGCGTGCGCGTGAAGTCGCGTTTGCCGCGGTAGTCGTCGAGGCGGTCGCGGGCGGTCGGCATCGCCGGGACGGTACCCGTCGGAGCGGGTCGAACATACGTCCACAGAACGACTGAGACATCCGTCCACGCGGGGGCGTGCGGACGCCGGACGGCGCCGGCCTTCGGCCGAGAGGGTGAGCATGCGCCATCGTCTCCTCACCAGCCTCGCCACGCTCGTCGCGCTCGCCGGCGTGCTCGCGCTGCCCGCGACCTCGAACGCCGCGCCGAGCAAGTCGAGACCCGGCGCGTGCTCGGCCGCGGCGGCCCGCGTCGCCGTCAGCGCGGAGACGATCAGCACCGCGACCTCGGCGACGCTCTGCCTGCTCAACCGCGAGCGCAGCCGCCGCGGGCTGCGGCCGCTGAAGCTCGACCGCCACCTCTCCGCGGTGGCGCGCGCCCACTCCAGAGACATGGTCCGGCGCGGCTACTTCGAGCACAACTCGCCCAACGGCCGCACGCCGTTCGACCGCATCCTCGCGACCCGCTACGTCCCGCGCGGCGCGTCGTGGGCGCTGGGGGAGAACATCGGCTGGGGCACCGACGAGCTGGCGCAGCCGGCCTCGCTCGTGAACGCGTGGATGAAGAGCCCGGGCCACCGGCGCAACATCCTCGACAAGCGCTTCCGCGAGATCGGGATCGGGATCGTCACCGGCGTGCCGACCCGCGATCCGGGCCTCCGCGGCCAGGCCGGCGCCACCTACACGACCGACTTCGGGAGCACCGCGAAGTAGGCGGCCGGCGGCGCGGGTATCGTCGCCGGCGATGGCCAAGCCGCTGAACGAGCTGTGGCTGGTCCGCCACGGCGAGACCGCCTGGACGGTGTCGCGCCAGCACACCGGCGAGACCGACATCCCGCTGACCGAGAACGGCGAGCGAGACGCCGCGGGACTCGCGCCGCGGCTCGCGCGGGAGCGGTTCGCGCTGGTGCTCGCCAGCCCGCTCGCGCGCGCCCGCCGCACCGCCGAGCTGGCCGGCTTCGGCCCCGACCGCGTCGAGCTCGAGCCCGACCTGCGCGAGCTCGACTACGGCGACTACGAGGGCCTGACGACCGTGCAGATCCGCGAGCGGCGGCCGGGCTGGGACCTGTGGCGCGACGGCTGCCCGGGCGGCGAGTCGATCGCCGACGTCGCCGCCCGCGCGGCCAGGGTCGTCGCACGGGCGCGCGCGGCCGACGGCCCGGTGCTGCTGTTCGCCCACGGCCACCTGCTGCGGACGCTCGCCGCCGTCGCGCTCGAGCTCGACCCGAACGCCGGCCGGCACCTCGTGCTCGACCCCGGCACGATCTCGATCATCGGCCACGAGCACGAGTGGCCGGCCCTGAAGCGCTGGAACGACGCCAGCGAGGGTCCGGGAGACTGACCGGCACCGGCGCGGCGCCGCGCGCGGGCTGCGGCGGGGCAGCGGGCGCCGGGGGCGCCGCGGGCGCCGGCGGCGCGGGCGGGCGCGGCTCGGCGCGGAAGGCCGGCTTGGCGAGCAGGAGCTGGACGTCCTGGATGCGGCGCTCGGCGAAGCCTGCCTCGCAGTAGGCGAGGTAGAGCTCCCACAGGCGCCGGAAGCGCTCGTCGTAGCCGTGCTCGCGCAGCTCCTCCCAGTTGGCGAGGAAGCGCTCGCGCCACGCCCGCAGCGTCGGGACGTAATGGGCGGTGATGTCCTCCAGGCGGACGGTCCGCAGGTCGCCGGCGCGGCCGAGCGAGCGCTCGATCGCCGCCAGCGACGGCAGCGTCCCGCCCGGGAAGACGAAGGCGTTGATGAAGCCGACCGAGGCGCGCTCGACGCGGTAGCTGCGGTCCGAGGTCGTGATCGCCTGCAGCAGCATCGCGCCGTCGGGCTTCAGGCGATCGGAGCAGACGGCGAAGTAGGCGTCGAGGTGCTCCCAGCCGACCGCCTCGATCATCTCGACCGAGACGAGCTTGTCGTAGGTCCCGTCGAGGTCGCGGTAGTCGCGCATCAGCAGCGTCACGCGGTCGTCGACGCCGGCCGCCCGGATCGCGGCGCGCGCGTGGTCGTGCTGCGCGCGGGAGATCGTGGTTGTCGTGACACGGCAGCCGAAGCGGCTCGCGGCGTGGATCGCGAAGCCGCCCCAGCCGCTGCCGATCTCCAGCACGTGGTCGGAGGACCGCAGGTCGAGCGTGCGGCAGATCCGCTCCAGCTTCGCGACCGACGCCTCGCGCAAGGTCGCGCCGGGACGCTCGAACAACGCGCAGGAGTAGCTCATCGTCTCGTCGAGGAAGCGCGAGAACAGCTCGTCGCCGAGGTCGTAGTGGGCGGCGATGCGGGTGCGGGCGCGCTCGCGCGTGTTCGCCCGCAGCCGCCACGCACCCCGCCGCAGCGGACCGAGCAGCGGCTCCAGCCGCGCCTTCGCGCGATCGCCGGCCGTCATCGCGCGCGCCGCGATCCGCACCAGCGACACCAGCTCGCCGCAGCTCCACAGCCCGTCCATGTACGCCCGGCCGAAGCCGGTTCCGCCGTGGAGCGCCAGCTGCCGGTAAAGCGCCGGCGAGCGGACGACGACGCGGGCGCGCAGCGGCTCGTACGGCGGCGGCGCCTGCGTGCCGAACGCGAGTACGCGGCCGCCGAGCTCCTCCAGCTCGATCACCCCGCCGCGCACCCGCCGCAGCAGCGCGTGGATCCCCGCGCGCGCCGCGCGCTCGGCGGCGGTCATGCGGGACGCTCCGACGCCGTGGTTCGACGGGAGACGATCACGTCGTCGGTCTTCCCCGCGCCGATGCGCGATACGCATCGCGCTGGGGGCGCGGCGCAGCAGGCGCCGGCGCGGCGGCTGCGCCCGGCGGACGCGGGGGCGCGGCGCGGTAGCCTGCCGCTCATGCCCGTCACCGTCGAGCGAGATGGCCCCGTCACCACGGTGATCCTCCACGAGCCGGCCGTCCGCAACGCCGTCGACCGCGCGACCGCCGAGGCGCTCGCCGACGCCTTCCGCGCCTTCGACGCCGACGACGACGCGTCGGTCGCGGTGCTGTGGGGCGCCGGCGGGACCTTCTGCGCGGGGGCGAACCTGAAGGCGGTCGCCGAGGGCGAGGGCAACCGCGTCGCGCCCGACGGCGACGGGCCGATGGGGCCCTCGCGGATGCTCCTCTCCAAGCCGGTGATCGCCGCGATCTCCGGCCATGCGGTCGCCGGCGGGCTGGAGCTGGCGCTGTGGTGCGACCTGCGCGTCGTCGAGGAGGACGCGGTGATGGGCGTCTTCTGCCGCCGCTGGGGCGTGCCGCTGATCGACGGCGGGACGGTGCGGCTGCCGCGGATCGTCGGCCTCGGTCGCGCGCTCGACCTGATCCTGACCGGGCGGCCGGTGAGCGCGAAGGAGGCGCTCGCGATCGGGCTCGCGACGCTCGTGGTGCCGGCCGGTGAGTCGCGCACCGCCGCCGAGGCGCTCGCGCGCGAGCTGGCGAGATTCCCTCAGCTCTGCATGCGCCACGACCGCCTGTCGGCATACGAGCAGCACGACCTGCCGCTGGAGGAGGCGCTCGCCAACGAGCTGCGCCACGGGCTCGTCGCGCTCGAGCACGAGGCGCTGGCCGGGGCGGCGAGGTTCGCCGGCGGCGCCGGACGGCACGGGGCGGCGGTCGGCGGCGCGGGGCCGGCGGACGCGGGCGGCGGCGCCGACGGCGCGGCGGCGAGCGGCGCCTCTGACGCGGGCGGCGGTGCGCACGGCGCGGCGGCGAGCGGCGCCGCTGACGCGAGCGGCGGTGCTCCGGCGGGTGGCGGCCCGGCGCGCGAGGACGCGTCGTGAGCGGCCGCGACGGCCGCTTCGCGCCCAGCCCCAGCGGCCCGCTCCATCTCGGCAACCTGCGCACCGCGCTGCTGGCGTGGCTGTTCGCGCGCAAGGCGGAGGCGCGCTTCCTCCTGCGCGTCGAGGACCTCGACCCCGGCCGCTCCCGGCGCGAGCACGAGGAGCGGCAGCTGCACGACCTCGCCGCGATCGGGCTCGACTGGGACGGGCCGGTCGAGCGGCAGTCGGAGCGCCGCGACCGCCACCGCGAGGCGCTCGCGCAGCTGGAGGCGGAGGGTCGCGTCTACCCCTGCTGGTGCACGCGCGCGGAGATCAGAGAGGCCGCCTCGGCGGCGCACGGGCCGCTCCCGGAGGGCGCCTACCCGGGCACCTGCCGGCGGCTGACCGCGGCGCAGCGAGCCGAGCGCGAGGCGTCGGGGCGGCCGCCGGCGCTGCGGCTCGACGCCGGCGCCGAGCGGATCGCCTTCGAGGACCGGCTCCACGGCCAGGTCGAGGCGGTCGTCGACGACCTCGTGCTGTGGCGCAACGACGGCACCCCGGCGTACAACCTCGCGGTCGTCGTCGACGACGGCGACCAGGGGATCGGCGAGGTCGTCCGCGGCGACGACCTGCTCGACACAACGCCGCGCCAGCTGCTGCTGCAGCGGCTGCTCGGCCTCCCCCACCCCTCCTACGCGCACGTGCCGCTCGTGCTCGGCCCCGACGGCAGACGGCTCGCCAAGCGCCACGGCGCCGTCACGCTCGCCGACCTGCAGGAGCAGCGCGGCTGGGAGCCGGCCGACGCGCGCGCCTGGATCGCGCGCAGCCTCGGGCTCGCGCGGGACGACGAGCCGGCCGAGGCGCTCACCCCGGCCCTGCTCGAAGCGCGCTTCTCGGTCCGCGGCCTGCCGCGCGAGCCGACCGTCTTCAGCGGCTGAGCGGCACGATGACGTGCGAGAAGCGGTCGCTCAGCGACCAGTTCTCGCACCTCATGCGGATGTGGGCACGCGGGATGTGGGATCAGCGGCCGCGGGAAGGGCGCCCGCCGCCGGTCTGCGTGCCGTTGCCGCCCTGGCCGCCTCTGGCGCCGCGGCCGCGCCGGCCGCGGCTGCGGCGGCGTCTGCCGCCCTGGCCGGCGCCGGGCTGTCCGCCGCCCTGGCGCTGCTGACGCGGCGGGGCGACGTCGACGGCGAAGCCGGTCTCGGCGAACTCGCGCTGGAGGCCGAGCTCGACGGCGATCTTGCCCATGTCTCTCGCCTGGTCCTCCATCACGAAGGTGACCCCGACGCCGGTCGCGCCGGCGCGGCCGGTGCGGCCGATGCGGTGGACATACCCCTCGCGGTCGGCGGGGGCGTCGAAGTTGATGACGTGGCTGACGCCGTCGACGTCGATGCCGCGGGCGGCGACGTCGGTCGCGACCAGCACGTCGACCTCGCCGCGCTCGAAGCGGGCGAGCGCGCGCTCGCGCTGGCCCTGCGTCTTGTCGCCGTGCATCGCGACCGCCTCGAGCGATCTGCCTCTCAGCCGCTTGACGAGCCGGTCGGCGCCGCGCTTGGTGCGGACGAAGACGAGCGTCAGGCCGCGCTCGGTGTGGCGCAGCTCGTGGACGAGGTGGTCGAGCTTGTGCTCGTGCAGGACCTGCACGAAGCGGTGGTCGATCGCGCCGACTCTCTCGGGCTCGCGCGCCAGCTCGTGGCGGCGGGCCTCGTAGGTGTACTCGTTGGCGATCCGGTCGACCTCGCCCTGCAGCGTCGCCGAGAAGAGCATCGTCTGGCGGTCGGGGTTGGTCGCGTGCACGATCCGGTCGACGGCCGGGCGGAAGCCCATGTCGAGCATGCGGTCGGCCTCGTCGAGCACGAGCAGCTTCACGTTCGCGAGCGTGAACGCCCTGCGCGCGAGCAGGTCCTCGAGACGGCCGGGGGTGGCGACGAGGATGTGGGATCTGGCGGCGTTGCGGGCCTGTCTCTCCAGGCCGACGCCGCCGTAGACGGCGGTGATCGAGAGGGCGCGCGCGTGGGCCAGCTCGCGGATCTCGTCGACGATCTGGGTCGCCAGCTCGCGCGTTGGGGCGAGCACGAGCGCCGAAGGCCGCTTGTCGGTCGCCTCGATGCAGTCGACGAGCGGGACGCCGAACGCCAGCGTCTTGCCGCTGCCGGTCGGCGACTGGATCAGGACGTCATGGCCGTCGAGCACGTCGGGGACGACGAGCTGCTGGATCGGGAAGGCGGCGTCGATGCCGCGTCTGGACAGCGCGTTGACGACGGCAGCCGAGCTGCCGAGCTCTGCAAAGGACATGCTGTGGGTGCTCCTTCTCGCGCGCTGCCCGCTCCCATCTCTGAGCGGGTCGCGCAGCGTTCGATTCGGGAGATTCCTTGACCCGAATCGCGCGCGGGGCGCACCTCGAAGACCAGAACCTCACGAGCGGCACGGCGCCGCTCATGCCGATGACGGTAGCAGCGGAGGCGGCCGCCGCGCCGCGCCACCGGCGCCTCGGCGCGGCGGCCGGCGTGCGCGGCTCGCGGGCGCCGCCCGCCGGAGGGCCGTCAGTTGTTGGCGGAGAACGTGACCCGTCTGCCGCCGTCGGCGATGCACGTGATCGACGTCGCGTCGCCTGCTCTGCTGCCGCTGCAGGCGTAGCCGCCGGCGACGACGTCGGCCTCCGGGCCGGACTCGCCGACGGCGCCGAGCCACTCGTTGGCGACGCTCGTCGCCTCGCCGCAGCCGGCGCCGCTCGCCTGCACGCCGCTGATGAAGCCGTTGGCGACGTCGCCGCAGGCGGTCGGCCCGGTCGCGCCGCCGGTCTGCTGCGGAGAGGTCGCTCTTCTCGGCGTCGTCGCGCCGCCGGTCTGCGGCGGCTGCGCGGGCGTCGTCTGCGGCGGCGTCTGCTGCGTGGCCGTCGTCTGCGGCGGCTCCACCGGGGTCGTCTGCGGCGTCGTCTGGACCGGCGTCGTCGGCGTCGTCTGCGGCGTCGTCGGCACCGTGATCTCCGGCGCTCTGCGCTGCTGGGCTTGGGTCGGCACGGTCGCGTCCGCCTGCTCGGCGTCGTCCGATCCTCCGCAGCCGGCGACGCCGACGGCGAGGGCGAGCAGGACGGGAACGGCGAAGCGGGGAAACTCGAGTCGTGGCATCGGGGCACTGTAGCGAGCGCCGCAGCCGGCACCGTCGGCCCGCCTGGGCGCCCCGCGGAGCGCTGGCCTGCCGCCTGCCCTTCGAGTACGCTCGCGTCTTCCAAGTCAGGGGAGTGGAACTGAAGGTTCGGGGAACACGATGTCGGTGAAGCACGCGGTCCTCGGACTGCTGATGCAGCGACGGGGCTACGGCTACGACCTCGTGCAGCGGTTCGAGGAGCAGGTCGGCCCGGCGTGGCAGCTCAACGCGGGCGCCGTCTACGTCGCGCTCGACAAGCTGGAGCAGGACGGGCTGGTGCGGCCCGTCGCGAGCGGCGAGGGCGCGCCGCTGATGCGCAGGCGGACCGTGCGCGGCGCGCCGCGGGTCGTCTACGAGCCGACGGAGACCGGCGTCGCGCGCTTCGAGGAGTGGATGGCGGCCGACAGCGCGATGGCGCCGCTGCGCGAGGAGCTGCACCTCAAGCTCGTGCTGTCGCGGCCGAGCGACCTGCCGCGGCTGATCGAGCTGACGCACGAGCAGGAGCGGATCTGCCTCGCGCGGCTGGAGGATCACGTCAGCAGCAGCCCGTACGGCGAGCTGCTCGCCGCCTCGCCGTCGTGGCCGGCGGTGGCGAGCGCGATGGTGCGCGACGCGGAGATCGCGCACCTGCAGGCGACGGTCGAGTGGCTGCGGCGGATCCGCGAGGCGATGCGCGCGGCGCTCGCGCGGCCGGCGCTGGAGCCGGCGTTGGAGGAGCCGGCGCTCGACGCGCCGGCCTGAGGTCGGGCCGGTGCGGGCGGCGGGCGTGCGGGCGGGCGCGGCCGCCGCGCGGGACAGCAGCGGCGCGTGAGCGGACCGCGCGCGCCGCTCAGCCGAGCCGGGCCGCGAGCGAGCGGGCCGCCGCGACGACGAGCGCGCGGTCGTGCGTGAGGACGAAGCGGTAGCGGCGGTCGCGCGGGGCGGCGTCGCCGCCGAGGTCGCGGCCGGCGAGCGCGCCGGCGAAGTGGGGCGCGAGCACGACCACGCACCACTCGTCGCGCAGCGGGTCGCCGGCGGGCAGGTCGGCGCCGACGACGCCGATCGCCGGCTGGGCGCCGATGCCCGCGCCGAGCACGGCGACGAGCGTCGTCTCCCCCGCGAGCGCGCGGTAGCGGGCGCGGGCGCGGCCGTCGAAGCGACCGGCCGACTGGAAGGAGGCGAGCACGATCGTGCCGGCGCCGACGCCGCGGGCGGCCCGCTCGAGGTGGCGGCTCATCGCGCGCAGCATCCCGGCCGGCGCCTCGCGCGGCTCGCGTGCGGCGCTCAGCAGCTGGAAGGGCGTCGCCGCCGGATCGGTGCGCTGATCGCGGTGCTGGGCGATCGCCGAGGCCGGTGCGGGCGTCGCCGCCTCGCCGGGCAGCGCGCCGGGTCGGCCCCACAGCCAGCCCTGGCCGAGCGTCGCGCCGACGCCGCGGGCCTCCTCCAGCTGCTCCTCGGTCTCGATCCCCTCGGCGACGAGCGCCGCCCCGGTCCGCTCCTGCTCGGCCCAGACGGCGGTCGCGACGTCGGCGAGCGCCGGCGCCGCGGAGCCGGCGAGGCGGGCGGCGCGCAGGTCGAGCTTGATCGCGTCGGGCGCGACGAGCGGCAGCAGCGCGAGCGACTCGCGGTCGGCGCCGACGTCGTCGAGCACGACCGTCCAGCCGCGGTCGCGGCAGGCGTCGGCGGCGCGCACCAGCTCGCGCGGCCGCGCGCGCAGGGCGGTCGACGGCAGCTCGACGGCGACCGACAGCGACTCCTCGGCGCGCCGCCAGAGGTCCGGCGCGCGCCCGTCTCCGGCCGGGCTGCGGTGGACCGACTCGGGGTCGACGTTGACGAAGAGGGTCGTCGAGCGGTCGAGGCCGGCGTCGAGCGCGCCGGAGACGGCGGCCAGCCGGCACTCCCAGTCGACCTGCGCCAGCAGGCCGGCGCGGCGGGCGGCCGACAGCAGCGCGTCGGGCCGCTCGAGCTCGCCGCCCTGCGGCCCGCGCGCGAGCGCCTCGTAGCCGACGACGCCGCCGCTCTCCAGCTCGATGACCGGCTGGTAGACGGCGCTGACCAGCCCGGTCGCCAGCCCGTCCGCTCTCCCCTGCTTGGTCCCTGATGCGCTCATGTGCGAGCGCTATCGGCCGCGCGGGGCGCCGACCTTAGCCCGGAAAGCGGGCCGTCAGGAGAACGGAGCCGTTCAGCTGGCGACGACGCCGACCGGGCAGCTGACGCCGGTCCCGCCGAGGCCGCAGTAGCCGTTCGGGTTCTTCGCGAGGTACTGCTGGTGATAGTCCTCGGCGTAGTAGAACGCTCTCTCGGGCTCGATCTCGGTGGTGATCTCGCCGTAGCCGGCCTGCTTCAGCTTCGCCTGGAAGGCGTCGCGCGAGGCGCGTGCCTGCTCCCGCTGGGACTCGGAGGTCGTGTAGATCGCCGAGCGGTACTGGGTGCCGACGTCGTTGCCCTGACGCATGCCCTGGGTCGGGTCGTGGCCTTCCCAGAACAGCTTCAGCAGCTCCTCGTAGGAGGTTCTCGCCGGGTCGTAGACGACCAGCACGACCTCGGTGTGGCCGGTCTGCGCGGAGCAGACCTCCTCGTAGGTCGGATTCGGCGTGTAGCCGCCGGCGTAGCCGACCGCCGTCGTATGGACGCCCGGCGCCTGCCAGAAGATCCGCTCGGCGCCCCAGAAGCAGCCGAGACCGAAGATCGCGCGCTCGTACCCGGCGGGGAACGGCGGCGTGAGCGGGGTGCCGAGGACCTCGTGGCGCTCGGGCACCGGGATCGCCTGCTCGCGCCCCGCCAGCGCGCGCTCGGCGTCCACCATTTCGGTCTTGCGCGTCAGGAATCGCATGCATTCAATGTAGCCGTACGGCGGAGCGCTTCGGCGTCCGGGCGGGCCGTTCGGCGCGGCCGCTCAGGCGCGCGCCGCGGCGGCGAGCGAGCCGACCCGCGCGAGCAGGTACGCGGCGACCATCAGGCCGGCGACCGAGGCGCCGGCGGCGACCTTCGCGTAGTAGGAGAGGTAGAGCCCGGCGAGGCCGGCGACGACGGCGATCGCGACCGCCGCGACCATCATCGGGAGCATCCGCCTGCAGAGCAGCCGCGCGGCCGCGGCCGGCGCGACGAGCACGGCGACGACGAGCAGGTTGCCCAGCCCCTGGACGGCGACGAGCACCGCGATCGCGAGCAGGACCAGCAGCGCGGCGTCTGCGAGCAGCGGCGAGGCGCCGACCGAGCCGGCGCTGACGCGGTCGAAGCCGACGGCCAGCAGCCGCCAGTGCAGCAGCCACAGCGCGACGAGCACGACCGCCGCGAGCGCCGCGCCGAGCAGCAGGTCGCCGGACGTCGTGCCAAGGATGTCGCCGAACAGCAGGCCCTGGATGCCGGGCGGCACGTCGGGCGAGAGCGCCAGCAGCACGCCGAGGCCGAAGAGGGTCGTGACGACGACCGCGACGCCGTTGTCGCGGCCGATGCCGGGGATTCGCGCCGCGAGCGCGACGGCGAGCGCCGCGACGACGATGCCGGCGGCGCCGCCGAGCATGAGCGGGATCCCGGCCAGGGCGGCGACGACGAGGCCGGGGAACATCCCGTGCGCGAGCGACTCGGCGCCGTAGGAGAGCTCCGAGAGCACGATCCAGCAGCCGAGCGCGCCGCCGACCGCGCCAAGGATCACGATCTCCAGCAGCGCGCGCTGCATGATCCCCTGCGAGAACGGCTCGGTCAGGACGTCGAGCATCGGCGCAGCGGCGTGTCAGTGCTCGTGGTCGTGGTGGTGGGGCGGCAGCAGCGCCAGCCGCTCGCCCTCGCCGGCGACCGCCGGCAGGGTCACGATCGAGCCGCCGTAGGTGGCGGCGAGCACGTCGAGGCTGAGCGTCTCGGCGGGCGGGCCGAACGCGACCTGGCGGCGGTTGAGGCAGAGGACGCGGTCCCACGCCCGCGCCTGCTCGACGTCGTGGGTGGCGATCAGCACGCCGCGGCCCTCGCCGGCGAGCTCGTCGAGCAGGTCCTCGAGCCGTCTGATGCTGACGGCGTCGAGGCCGGTGAACGGCTCGTCGAGCAGGACGATGCGGGCGTCCTGGACGAGCGCCCGGGCGACGAGGACGCGCTGGCGCTGGCCGCCCGACAGCTCACCGAAGGAGCGGTCGGCCAGCTCCGCGAGGCCGACCCGGGCGAGCGCCTCGCGCGCCGCCCTGCGCTCGGCTCGGCCGGGGTGCTTCCACCACGGGCGCCCGGCGATCGCGCCCATCAGGGCGACGTCGAGCGCGCTGACGGGGAAGTCGAGCCGCGAGCGCTCGGTCTGCGGGACGGTGCCGCAGCGGGCGGCGAGGTCGAGCGCGCCCCCGAGCGGCTTCAGCTCGCCGAGCAGGGCGCGGAAGAGCGTCGTCTTGCCGCCGCCGTTGGGGCCGAGCACGCCGATCCGCTCGCCCGCGCGCAGGTCGAAGGAGACGTCCGAGAGGACCGGGGCGGCGCCGTAGCCGACGGCGAGCGCGTCGGTCCGTACGAGGGGGGCGGAAGCGAGTCCGCTCATCGAGCACCCTCCCCGCCGCGAGAACGAGCCTCCGGCGAGTTCTCGAACGCAACCCGAGGCCGCAGGCCGAGCGGTTGCGCGACTCCGCGCGTGCGCGTGTACATGGTTGCGGCGCTGCGGGCGAGCGCGACGAGCGCGAAGATCCCGCCGGCGATCACCGCGATCGTCGCGCCGGGCGGCGCGTTGGTCTCGAACGAGAGCCACAGCCCGGCCGTGCCCTCGGCGGCGGCGAGCACGATCGTGCCCAGCTGCCACGGGAGCATGCGGCGGGTCGCCATCCGGACGGTCGCGGCCGGCACGACCAGCAGCGCCGTCGCCAGCAGCGCGCCGACGGCCGAGAGGGTCGCGACGGCGGCGAGCGCGATCAGCACGAGGAGCACGAGGTCGGCGGCCGGCGAGCGGACGCCGAGGCCGCGGGCGGCGGAGGGGTCGAAGCCGACGGCGAGCCAGCGCTGCCCGAGCGTCCACGTGGCGAGCAGGGCGAGCGCGGCGACGACGATCGCGAGGCGGATGTCGGCGTCGTCGACGGCGAGCAGGCTGCCGAACAGCAGCGTCTCGACGTTCGCGCCGGAGTGGAAGACGTCGGAGGCGAGCACGACGCCGATCGCCAGCGCGGCGACGAGCACGAGCGCGGTGAGGCTGTCGTGGCCGCCGCGTCCGCGCGCGGCGAGCTGGCCGACGGTGAGCGCGAACAGGAGCGCGACGCCGAAGGCGCCGAGCGTCGCCGAGAAGCCCAGCCCGTCGGCGAGCACGAGGCCGGGGAAGGCGGCCGCCGCGACGCCGTGCGAGTAGAAGGCGAGTCCGCGGACGACGATCCAGGTGCCGAGCGTGCCGGCGGCGAGCGACAAAAGGAGCACCTCGACGAGGGCCCGCTGCACGAAGGGATAGTCGAACGCCTCGAACACGCGATCGTCGAGTCTAGATGAGAACGAGTCTGATTTGTATTCCACGCGCGCCAGTCTGGTCCCCGCCGCGCGGGTCCTCGCTACGATCGATCTCGATGGGTCATTCGCACAGCCACGCGCCGTCGCCCGTCGACTGGCAGCAGCACACGCTCGACACGCTGAGCGCCGCCGGCCACCGCAAGGGCGGCGCCCGCAACGCGGTTGTCGAGCTGCTCGCCGCCCAGGACTGCGCGCTGTCGGCGCAGGAGATCGACGACAAGCTGCGCGCGAGCGGCCGCGCCGTCGGCCGCGCGAGCGTCTACCGCATCCTCGAGCTGCTGACCGAGCTGAGACTGGTCCAGCGGATCGACGTCGGCCAGGGGATCGCCCGCTACGAGCGCCAGGAGCCCGACGGCGACCACCACCATCACCTCGTCTGCGACAACTGCGGCACGATCGAGCCGTTCGAGGACCCGTCGCTGGAGCAGGCGATCGAGCAGGTCTCCAGACGGCTGAAGTTCGCCGTCGACGAGCACGACGTCGTGCTGCACGGCGCGTGCAGCGACTGCCGCGACGAGTAGCAGGCCGGCGGCGGTCCGGTTGACCGCTCCGCATGGCCGGCGTACGGTCGCAGAATGGCGATCTCCTCATATCCGGTGCAGTTTGCGGTCGATTACCCGGAGCGCAAGCTCAACCGGCTCACGACGTTCTTCCGCCCGCTCGTCGCGATCCCGATCGCGATCGTCCTCGGCGCCGTCAACGGCGGCACGGTCCAGCTCGGCGCCGAACAGCGCGGCGCGACATTCGTCGCGGCGGGCGGCCTGCTGTTCTTCGGCCCGCTGCTGATGATCGTCTTCCGCCAGAAGTACCCGCGCTGGTGGATCGACTGGAACCGCGAGCTGCTGCGCTTCACCAATCGCGTCGGCATCTTCCTCGCCCTGCTCGACGACCGCTACCCCTCGACCGACGAGCGCCAGGCGGTGGCGCTCGACCTGCCCGAACCCGACGCCAGAGCCGACCTCAACCGCTGGCTGCCGCTGGTGAAGTGGCTGCTCGCCCTCCCCCACTACATCGTGCTCGCCTTCCTCTGGCTCGCCGCGATCGTCGCCGTCCTGATCGCCTGGTTCGCGATCCTCTTCACCGGCCGCTACCCGCGCCCGCTGTTCGACTTCGTCGTCGGCGTCGCCCGCTGGCACAACCGCGTGGTCGCCTACGCCTGGCTGCTGCTGACCGACGCGTATCCGCCGTTTCGGCTGGGGGCGTGAGGGGTGGTGCGGTCCGCCGGTCTGACCGCCTGGTTGTGGTCCAGGCGGTCGCGGGTTCAAGTCCCGTCGCTCACCCTACGTAGAAGCCCCGCGGTTGAGGGTGTCGCACAAACCCCGGCCTGTGGCCGGGGTTTGTGCTGTCCGGGGGCTTTAAGACGATGCCGTGGTCGGCGTCGTCGGGGAGGTGCT
>NZ_JACHNU010000015.1 GCF_014199525.1 Conexibacter arvalis
CTTGTCCTGGCCCGCTGGCCCCGCCGCCGACCACGAGAACCTCACAAATAGAAAGCCCCGCCCGAGGCCGCCGCGCACTTTGCGCGACAGCCTCAAGTGCGGGGCTTTCGTCGTTCTGAGGCGGCGTCGGCGACGCGGCCGCGGCTCGCTCGCCCTGGCGCGCTCCCGACGGTTTCGGCGTGGGAAGCGGGCACCCGGGTAGCTGGCGGGCGACCGAGCGACCGGACAAGGAGGAGTCAGATGAGCACCGGAGCGATCATCGCGATCGTCGCCGTCGTCGTCATCGTGCTGGCGCTGCTGCTGATCGCGCTGCCGCGGATGCGCGCGCAGCGGGCCCGACGGCAGCTGGAGGCGCGTCGCCACGAGGCCGCCGACGCGCACCGCAGCGAGGCCGAGCGGCGTGCCGCGCGGGCCGAGATGGCCGAGCGGCAGGCGCGGCGGGAGCGTGCCGAGGCCGAGGTCCACGAGGCGCAGGCGCAGCTGCACGAGGAGGGGATGGCCGACGACGAGCTGCGGCACGGCAGCGGCGACGGCGCGCCGCCGGTCGGCGAACGCGGCGACGGCCGAACCGTCCGCGACGAGGACGACGTCCGCGACGCGCGCCGCTCCCCGACGACATCGACGCATCGGCGCGTCTGAGCGCGCCGACAGGCGCGCCCTTGGGCCCGAACTGTCGCGAACACGACACAGCGAGCGTCACGAGCTGCGCAGAAGCGCCGCCGCGGCTCGAAGAACATGACGATCACCAGCGGAGACCAAGGCGGTCACCGCGCACTCCCCTCAGGAGGACGTCATGTTCAAGTCCATCGCTTCTCGTCGCCCCTCGGCCGGTCTCGTCGTCGGTCTGATCGCGCTGTTCGTCGCGCTCGGCGGAACCAGCTACGCGGCGATCAACCTGCCGAAGGCCAGCGTCGGCACCGCGCAGCTGAAGAACGGCGCCGTCTCGGCGCAGAAGGTGAAGGCGAACGCGATCGGCTCCGGCAAGATCAAGGACGGGTCGCTGCTCGCGAAGGACTTCAAGGCCGGCCAGCTGCCTGCCGGTCCGCAGGGCGCGCCCGGGGCGCAGGGGCCACAGGGCGAGAAGGGCCAGCAGGGGGAGAAGGGGCCGCAGGGCATCGCCGGTCCGCAGGGCCCGGTCGGCATCTCCGGGTACGAGCTGGTCACCGGCCCCGAGATCACGATCGCCAACGGCGTCTCGGCTCAGCAGACGATCAGATGCCCCGTCGGCAAGCGGGTCCTCGGCGGCGGCTACGACGCCGGCAGCTCGACCAACCTGACGCTCAACCGCAGCGGGGTCTCGAACGCCGAGGCGAACTCCTGGTTCATCCGCGTCACCAACAACAGCGGCGCCGACCGGAGAATCCAGGGGCAGGCGATCTGCGTCCACGTCGCCTCCTGACGCACCCCACCGTCCCCGCAGCGCCAGCGGCCGCCGCGCTCCAGCGGCGGCCGCTTCGCGTTCAGGTCCGCCGGTTCAGCGAGTGCGCGAAGACGAACAGCGTGCCCGAGGAGGCGACGATCACGCCGCCGATCAGGGCGACGACCGGCTCGCCGATCGCGAAGCCGGCGATCAGCAGGATCAGGCCGAGCGCGATCTCGGCGATGCCGATGCGCCGGAGCAGCCGGACGCCCGGCGCCGGCGGCGGCTTGGGCAGCTCGTTTCCGAACGGGTCGCGCGCCATCGTCCGCCATTGTGCCGCATGACGACCGCGCGCCCGCACGAAGGCGGGCGCGCGGCCGGGGTCGGCTCAGACCTCCGCCAGCTCGCGCTCGCCGTCGCGCGCGGCGGCCGGATCGCCCGCGGCGCCCGCGTCCGCGCCGACAGCCTCGACCGACGGCTCGTGCGTGACATGCGGCAGCCAGTCGAGCCAGCGCGGCAGGTACCAGTTCCACTCGTCGAGCAGCTTCATCGTCGCGGGCAGCAGCACCGCGCGGACGATCGTCGCGTCGATGAAGATCGCCGCCGCCAGGCCGACGCCGAGCTGCTTGAACTCGATCGCCGAGAGCGTCGCGAAGATCGCGAAGACCGCGACCATGATGAACGCCGCGCTGGTGACGGTCGACGCCGTCGACTTGATCCCGTGCGCGACCGCCCGCTCGGTGCTCATCCCGCGGTCGTACGCCTCGCGCACCCGGCTGAGGATGAAGACGTGGTAGTCCATCGACAGCCCGAACAGGACGACGAACAGGAACAGCGGCAGCCATGAGGTGATCGCGCCGGTCGAGTCGAAGTCGAGCAGCCCCTCCGCCCACGTGTGCTGGAAGACCAGCACCAGCAGGCCGTACGACGCCCCGACCGAGAGCAGGTTCAGCGCGATCGCCTTCGCCGCGATCACGACCGAGCGGAAGGTCACGAGCAGCAGCAGGAAGGCGAGCGACAGCACGAACGCGAACACCCAGCCGATCTTCGCGCTCATCAGATCGTTGAAGTCCTGCGTGCCGGCGGTCGTGCCCGTCACCGGCGTGTCGGCGCCCTTGGGCAGGCTCGCCCGCAGCGCGGGAGCGAGCTCGCCGCGCAGCACGTCGAGCGATCTGTGGGAGGCGTCGTCGGAGCCGTCGCCGTCGATCGGCAGGCCGATCCGCGCCACCGTCCCGTCGCTCGACAGCTCGACCGAGATCGGCTCGTGGATCACGCCGCTGGCCAGCGCCGCTCTGCGGAATCTCGCGATCGCCGCTCTCGCCTGCTCGTTCTCCAGCGAGCCGGCCCCGGCGATCGCCAGCTGCGCCTCGATCTGCTGGCCGGGGAAGGCGGCCTGGATGCGGTCGTAGGTCTGCATCACCGGCAGCGAGCGCGGCAGCGTCTCGATCCCCGGCTCCGCGGTCTTCATCCCGAGCACCGGGAGGCAGAGCGCGAGCAGCAGCCCGCCGGCGAGCAGCACCGAGATCAGCGGCCGCTTCAGCACGGCGTCGATCACCGCCGACCAGACGCGCGGCGCCTTCGTCACGTCGCGCTTGCGCATCAGGAACGGGATGCGGCCGCGGTCTACCTTGTCGCCGAACTTCGACAGCAGGGCGGGGAGGACCGTCAGCGACGCGACCAGCGAGACGCCGACGACCATCATCGCGCCCATCCCGATCCCGATGAAGGTGTCCTCGCCGGTGATGAACATCCCGGCCATCGCGATCATCACCGTCAGGCCGGAGATCAGCACGGCGCGGCCGGAGGTCGCCGCGGCGGCCTCGAGCGCGGCGCGCTCGCTGCGGCCGGCGGCCCGCTCCTCGCGCTCGCGGCGCAGGTAGAAGAGCGAGTAGTCGACGCCGACGGCGAGGCCGATCAGCAGCACGACCGAGGCGACGGCGTCGTCGACCGGGATCGCGTGGGAGGCGATCGCGACCAGTCCGAGCGTCGCCATCACGCTGGAGAGCGCGAGCAGCAGCGGGATCCCGGCCGCGACGAGGGCGCCGAAGGCGATCACGAGGATCAGCAGCGTGACCGGGATCGACAGCAGCTCGGCCTTCTTGAAGTCGTCGGCGAACATCTTGCCGAGCGCCTTGCCGGCGCTCGCGTCGCCGAACTGCTCGATCCGCAGGTCGGGATGGGCGGCCTGCGCCGCTCTGGTCGCCGCGAGCAGCGCCGGCACGTCCTCCTCGGCCTCCTCCTCGCTGCGTCTCATCTCGATCTGGACGATCGCCGCGTGGCCGCCGGGCGCGATCTGCCCGGCGTTCTCGGGCGTCAGCGGAGATCTGACGTTCGCGACCTCCGGCAGCCGCTCCATCCGTCTGACGACCTCCTCGATCCCGCTGCGGAAGGCGGGATCTCTCGCCGTCAGCCGTGGCGACTGCACGAGCACGGTCTCGCCCGAGCGCTGCGGGAAGGCGTCGTAGAAGATCCGCTCGGCGCGGCCGGACTCGCCTATGCCGCCGTCGCGGTCGCTCGGACCCTGCGTGCCGGCCATGCTGCCGGCGAGGAAGGCGACGATCACGAAGGCGATCCAGCCGAAGACGGCTTTCTTGCGGTGCTTGGCGCTCCACCGTCCGGCGCGCGCCGCGAAGTTCTCTCTCTGCATTGCTCGCAACCCCTTGCGTCCCATGACTCCTGTGCGATCAGCAGCGTCCCAACGCGGCTCGCCCGCGCCCATGAGGGGGTCCCGCGAGCGCCGGTGAGGTCAGGCCCCGAGCGGGGGTGGGGGCAGCCCCCGGCGGCGGGGGCGGGCCTCCCGGCCGGGGGCGGCGAAGCGGGCTCCGGTTCGGCGGCGGCGGCGTGCCCGCTTCGCGTACCATGGCGGACCGATGAAGGCCCTCCTGCCAGACGGAACCGAGCTCCAACTCGAAGACGGCGCCACCGGCGCCGACGCCGCCGCCGCGATCGGCGCCGGCCTCGCGCGCGCCGCGCTCGCGGTCAAGGTCGACGGCCAGCTGCGCGACCTCACGGCGCCGCTCCACGACGGCGCGAGGCTGGAGATCGTCACGCCCTCCAGCGACGACGCGCTCGACCTGCTGCGCCACGACGCGGCGCACGTGCTCGCCGCCGCCGTGATGGAGCTCTACCCGGGGGTCAAGATCTCGATCGGCCCGCCGATCCAGGACGGCTTCTACTACGACTTCGAGTTCCCAGACGGCGTCACCGTCTCCGACGCCGACTTCGAGCGCATCGAGCAGAAGATGCGCGAGCACATCAAGGCCGACGAGCGGTTCGCCCGCGAGGACGTCGCGGTCGGCGAGGCGCTCGAGCGGTTCGTGCGCGACGACCAGCCGTACAAGGTCGAGCTGATCGAGGACCTCGTCAGAAACGCGTCGGCCGACGATCCGGTCGAGACCGTCTCGCTCTACACCAACGGCCCCTTCACCGACCTCTGCCGCGGGCCGCACGGCCCGGGCACCAAGCGGATCAAGGCCTTCAAGCTGCAGTCGGTCGCGGGCGCCTACTGGCGCGGCGACGCGAGACGGACGATGCTGACCCGCATCTACGGGACGGCGTTCTTCTCCAAGGACGACCTCGCCGCCCACCTGGAGCGGCTGGAGGAGGCGAAGGCGCGCGACCACCGCAAGCTCGGCAGAGAGCTGAAGCTGTTCCAGTTCTCGGCCGTGTCGCCCGGCTCGGCCTTCTGGCTCCCGCGCGGCGCGAAGCTGTGGAACTCGCTGGTCGCCTTCACGCGCGAGATGAACGAGCCGCGCGGCTACGACGAGGTCAAGACGCCGCAGATCTACGACTCGGAGCTGTGGAAGACCTCCGGCCACTGGGGCAAGTACAAGGAGAACATGTTCCTGACGGCCGCCGAGGAGCGCGACATGGCCGTCAAGCCGATGAACTGCCCCGGCCACTGCCAGCTGTTCGGGATGCAGCGCCACTCCTACAGAGAGCTGCCGATCCGCTACTCCGAGCCGGGGCTGCTCCACCGCTACGAACCGTCCGGCACGCTCCACGGCCTGCTGCGCGTGCGCCACTTCGCGCAGGACGACGCCCACATCTTCTGCACCGAGGAGCAGGTCCAGGACGAGGTGATCGGCTGCCTCGACCTGATCTTCGAGACGCTCGGCCGCTTCGAGTTCGACATCGACATCGAGCTGTCGACCCGTCCCGAGAACCGCATCGGCAGCGACGAGATGTGGGACCGCGCCGAGGGCAAGCTGATCGAGGCGCTCAGACACCAGGGCCTCGACTACCGCGTCAACGAGGGCGACGGCGCCTTCTACGGGCCGAAGATCGACTTCCACGTGACCGACTCGCTCGGCCGCTCGTGGCAGCTCGGCACCGTCCAGCTCGACTACTCGATGCCGGCCCGCTTCGGGCTGACCTACGTCGGCGCCGACGACAGAGAGCACACGCCGGTGATGATCCACCGCGCCGCGATGGGCTCCTACGAGCGCTTCATCGGCATGCTGATCGAGCACTACGCCGGCGAGTTCCCGGTCTGGCTGGCGCCGGTCCAGGTGGCGGTGCTGCCGATCGCCGACCGGCACGCCGACTACGCGAGCGAGGTCGTCGCCCAGCTGCGCGCCGCGCGGGTCCGCGTCGAGCTCGACGAGCGGACCGAGTCGGTCGGCCGCAAGATCCGCGACGCGGAGCTGCAGAAGATCCCGTACATGCTGGTGCTCGGCGACAGAGAGCAGGAGGCCGGCCAGGTCGCGGTGCGCCGCCACAGGGAGGGCGACGAGGGCAGCGTCGCGCTCGCCGATTTCGTCGCGCGGGTCGTGCGGGAGACGCGGGAGCGGTCCGCGTAGCGCATGGTTGCCAGAAAACCTTCAACCCGCGTCGTGGACGCCGCTATACTGCGGCCCCTTGATGCTCATGACCAACACGTCGCGCAACTCTTGACGCGACAGAACGACGCCTCGTAATGCCGGTCCCTCGACGGTTCGACCGGCGCCCGCCTGAGCGGGACAACACGCGCATCAACGAGCGCATTCGCGTTCCAGAGGTGCGCCTGATCGGCGAAGACGGCCAGCAGATCGGCATCCTCAAGACGCCCGACGCGCTCCGTTACGCCCAGGAACGCGACCTCGACCTGGTCGAGGTCGCCGCGGACGCGCGCCCGCCCGTCTGCCGCGTGCTCGACTACTCGAAGTACAGATACGAGCAGGCGCAGAAGCAGAAGGCGGCGCGCAAGCACCAGCAGCAGATCACGATCCGCGAGATCAAGTTCCGCCCGAAGATCGCGCAGAACGACTACGACACGAAGAAGGGTCACGTCACCCGCTTCCTCAAGCACAAGGACAAGGTCAAGATCACGATCATGTTCCGCGGGCGCGAGGTGACCCACCCGGAGCGTGGTCAGGCCCTGCTCGAGAGACTCGCGGAGGAGCTGGCCGATCTGGCCGTCGTCGAGCAGCGTCCGATCCAGGACGGCCGCAACATGACGATGATGCTCGGCCCGTCGAAGGCCGTGCTCGCGGAGACCTCGGACGCGAAGAAGCCCGAGAAGTCCGACAAGGCCGAGAAGGGCGGCAAGAAGGACGCCGCCGCCTCCAACGGCACGACGGACCAGGCCGCCGCGAAGCCCGCCAAGGCCGCGGAGGTCGAGGACGCTCCGGCCGAGCAGGCCGCGAGAGGCGACGCCGCCCCGGCGGGCGACTCCGCCCCTGCGGGCGACTCCGCCCCTGCGGCCGACGCCGCGCCGGCCGCGGAGCCCGCGCCGAGAAGAGCGGCCGCCAGAGCCGCTCCGAGAAGAGCCGCCGCGAGAGCGGCGAGAAGAGCCGCTCCGAGAAGAGCGGCCGCAACCGCCAGAAGCTGACGGCAGCCGGTCGCCGGGGACGCCCCGGCGACCGCCGCCGATCCGACCGATGCTCGCTTCGTTTGCCGCCGTCCTCACCGCAGCCGTCGCAGCGACCGGCGGGCAGGCCGCCGGTCCCGCGGCGGGCCTGGCCGTCGAGCAGGCGGTCGGCCAGCGGATCGTCGGCTCGCTCCCGGGGACGACCGTCCCCGGCGCGCTCGCGCAGCGCATCCGCCGCGGTGAGCTCGGCGGCGTGATCCTCTTCTCGCGCAACTTCTCCTCGCGCGCGCAGCTGCAGCGGCTGACCGCCCGCCTCCAGGCCGAGCGCAGACGCGCCCCGCGCCCGCTGCGGAGCACGCCGCTGCTGATCATGATCGACCAGGAGGGCGGGCTCGTGAAGCGCCTGCCGGGCGCGCCGAACGTGTCGCCGGTCGAGGTCGGCGAGCGCGGGAGCGCCGCCTTCGCCCGCCGCACCGGCGTCGCGACGGCGAACAATCTCCGCGGCGTCGGCGTCAACGTCAACCTCGCGCCGGTGCTCGACATCGGCTTCGCCGGCTCCAGCGTCCGCGAGCTGCGGCGCACCTACGGCGCGACGGCTGCCTCCGTCTCGCGGCTCGGCGGCGCCTTCGCCGACGGCCTGAGAGCCGGCGGCGTGCTGGCGACCGCCAAGCACTTCCCCGGCCTCGGCCGCGGTCCGGCCAACGAGGACGAGCGGCTCAACCGGATAGACGTGCCGCTCGAGACGCTGCGCCGGACCGACGAGGCGCCGTTCCGCGACGCCGCGCGGCGGGGCGTTCCGCTGGTGATGGTCTCGACCGGCATCTACCCGGCGCTCGACGACCGCCCGGCGATGTTCTCGCGCCGCGTCACGACCGGCGAGCTGCGGCGCGAGATCGGCTTCAGAGGGGTGATCGTGACCGACGACCTGGAGGTGCCGGCGGTCGACCACCTGTCGCCCGAGCGCAAGGCGCTCGCCGCCGTGCGCGCCGGCAACGACCTGCTGCTGTTCTGCCAGACCGACGCGGCCGCTCGACGCGGCGCCGCCGCGCTCGTGAAGGCCGTGCGGGCGGGCTCGCTGCCGCGCGCGACCGTCGACGCGGGCGCCGATCGCGTGCTCGCGCTCGCGAGACGGCTGCGCTAGCGTCCCTTCGCGGCGCGCGCACGCGCGGGCGCCTCCTCCTGCACGGTCGCGTGCACGCAGGACCTCGCCGACTCTGCTTTACTTCTCCGTCCCAATGCCCAAGATGAAGACTCATTCCGGCGCCAAGAAGCGCTTCAAGGTGACCGCCAAGGGCAAGGTCCGTGGTCGTCACGCCTTCTCCAGCCACATCCTGGAGAAGAAGTCGCCGAAGCGTAAGCGCCGCCTCGGCAACCCGGCGATCCTGTCGGACCACGACGCTCCGCGCGTCAAGAAGCTGCTCGGGGTGGGCAAGTGACCCGCGTCAAGCGCTCCGTTCACGCGCGCAAGAAGCGCCGTGAAGTCCTGGAGATGACGAGAGGCTTCCGCGGTGAGGCCAACTCGAACTACAAGCGCGCGAAGGAAGCCCTCCTCAAGGCTGACCAGTACCGCTACCGCGATCGCCGCAACCGCAAGCGCGACTTCCGCCGCCTGTGGATCACGCGCATCAACGCGGCCGCGCGCATGAACGACCTCTCGTACTCGCAGTTCATGCACGGCCTCGCGCTGGCCGGCGTCGAGGTCGACCGCAAGATCCTCGCGGACATCGCCGTGCGCGACGCCGAGGCGTTCCGACGTTTTGCCGACAAGGCCCGTGAGGCGTTGGCGGCCGCTGCCTGAGCACAGAGCACCGCCAGCATCACCCGAACGGGCGCCGACTCCTTCCAGGACGGCGCCCTTTCTCGTTTAACGACCCGACCAGACCCGACCCAGCGACCACCGACCCGATGCCACCGATCTCCTCGCCCCACAACGAGCGCCTGAAGGAGCTGCGCCGGCTCGCGCGCAAGCGCGGCCGCGACGAGACGCGCCGCTTCGTCGCCGAGGGCGAGGACCTGCTCGCCGCCGCCGACGCCGCCGGCTGGCGGGCCGTCGAGCGGTTCGCCGTCGCCGGCAGCGGCCTGCGCGGCACCGAGGTCGAGGCCGACGTGCTCGCCCACGTCTCGCAGCTCGGCTCGGGCACGCGGACGCTCGCGATCTACGAGCAGCGCTGGGCGGAGGCGCCGCTCGGGCCGCTGTGCGTCTACCTGCACGGGATCGCCGACCCCGGCAACGTCGGCACCGTGCTGCGCTCGGCGCGCGCCTTCGGCGCCGCGTCGGTCGCGCTCGGCCCCGGCTGCGCCGACCCGTACGGGCCCAAGGCGGTGCGGGCGAGCATGGGCGCCGTCTTCCAGGTCCCGCTCGCGCGGGTGCCCGACGGCGACCCGGCGGCCCTGCCGGGGAGGACCGTCGCGCTCGACGCGCACGGGACCGCCGGCGAGCTGCAGGGGCCGCTGCCCGACGCGGCGACGTTGCTCGTCGGCGCCGAGCGGGCAGGGCTGCCGCCGGAGCTGCTCGCCCGCTGCGACCGGACGGTGCGGATCCCGATCCTGTCCGAGTCGCTCAACGCCGCAATGGCCGCGACCGTGGCGCTGTACGAGGCGACGCGCGGCGAGATCGCCACTGACCATAGGATTGACGCCGCATGATCGAGCGCATCGAGGAGCTGAAGAGCGCGGGGGAGGCCGACGTCGCCGCCGCCGACACGACGGACGCGCTGGAGCAGGCGCGCGTCAGATGGCTCGGCCGCAGAGCCGAGCTGCCGAACCTGCTGCGCGGCGTCGCGCAGCTTCCGCCTGAGCAGCGCGGTCCCGTCGGGCGCGCGGCCAACGAGGCGCGCAAGGCGCTGGAGGCGCTGATCGACGCCCGCAACGCCGAGCTGGCCGCCGCCGAGCTCGACGCGCAGCTGGTCGCCGACCGCGTCGACGTGACGCTGCCCGGCGCGCCGCTGCCGCCGGCCGGCGGGCTGCATCTGCTGACGCAGACGCGCCGCGAGATCGAGGACGTCTTCGTCGGGATGGGCTTCACCGTCGCCGAAGGCCCCGAGGTCGAGCGGGTCTACTACAACTTCGACGCGCTCAACCACGACGCCGCCCACCCGGCGCGGCTGAAGAGCGACACCTTCTACGTCGCCGACGACGTCGTCCTGCGCACGCACACCTCGCCGATGCAGGTGCGCGCGATGGAGCAGCAGCCGCCGCCGATCTTCCTGATCGTCCCCGGCCGCGTCTACCGCCGCGACAGCGACGCGACGCACACGCCCCAGTTCCACCAGATCGAGGGCCTCGCGGTCGACGAGGACATCACCCTCGCCGACCTCAAGGGGACGCTGCTCCAGTTCGCGCAGGCGATCTTCGGCGACGAGCGCCAGGTCCGCCTGCGGCCCCACTTCTTCCCGTTCACCGAGCCGAGCGTCGAGGTCGACGTCTCCTGCTTCAAGTGCGACGGGACCGGCCACCTGCGCGACGGCTCGCGCTGCGGGCTGTGCAAGGGCACCGGTTGGATCGAGATCCTTGGCGCCGGCATGGTCGACCCGAACGTCTTCTCCCACGTGAGAGAGCACGGCTACGACCCGGAGAAGATCCAGGGCTTCGCATTCGGCATGGGCGTGGAGCGGATCGCCTTCCTCAAGCACGGCGTCTCCGACCTGCGCCTCTTCTACGACAACGACCTCCGCTTCCTGCGGCAGTTCTGACGGGGAGGACACCGCATGAAGGTCCCGCTTTCCTGGCTCCACGAGCACTGCCATCCCGACCTGAGCGCCCCTGAGCTGGCGCGGCGGCTGGCGCTGACCGGCACCGAGGTCGAGCGCATCGCCCACCACGGCGTGCCGTCGCCCGACAACTTCGTCGTCGCGAAGGTGCTCGCGGCCGAGCAGCACCCCGACGCCGACCGCCTGCGCGTGACGCAGCTCGACGTCGGCGAGGACGAGCCGCTGCAGGTCGTCTGCGGCGCGCCGAACGCGCGCGCCGGCATCACCGTCGCGCTGGCGCGGCCGGGCGCCCGCCTCCCGGACGGCACGAAGCTGAAGAAGGCGAAGCTGCGCGGCGTCGTCTCCAACGGCATGATCCTCGGCGAGTCGGAGATCGACCTCGGCGTCGACCACAGCGGGATCATGGAGCTCGACGGCGACCTCATCGCCGGCACGCCGCTGGCGAACGTCCTGCCGCTCGAGACCGACGTGCTCGAGCTGGAGATCACGCCCAACCGCCCCGACTGCCTCGGCGTCTACGGCGTCGCGCGCGAGGTCCACGCCGCGACCGGCGCGCCGCTCGGCCCGGCGCCGTGGGAGCAGGACCCGGGCACCGCCGGCCCGCTGGACGGGATCTCGGTGACGGTCGAGACCGACCGCTGCCCGCGCTTCACCGCCCGCATCTTCGAGGACGTGAGAATCGGGCCCTCGCCCGAGTGGCTGAAGGCGCGCCTGATGGCCGCCGGCCAGCGGCCGATCTCCAACGTCGTCGACATCACCAACTACGTGATGCTGCTGTGCGGCCAGCCGCTGCACGCCTTCGACCTCGACCGCGTCGCCGGCGGCGCGCTGACCGTCCGCGACGGGCGCGACGGCGACGTGCTGGAGACGCTCGACGGCGAGACGCGCAGGCTCGACCCCGACATGGTCGTGATCTGCGACGCCGACGGGCCGACCTCGCTTGCCGGCGTGATGGGCGGCGCCCGCTCGGAGGTCCACGACGGCACCACCCGCGTGCTGCTGGAGTCGGCGACCTGGGACGGCCCCAACATCCAGCGCACCTCGACGCGGCTCGGCCTCCGCAGCGAGGCGTCGGGCCGCTTCGAGAAGGGGCTCGCGCCCGAGCAGACGGTCGAGGCGCTGGCGGTCGCGACGCGGCTGCTCGTCGAGCTCTGCGGCGCGACGGTGCGCGAGGGGACGCTCGACGTCGCCGGCCCGTCCGGCTGGGACGCGACCCACCAGACGATCCGGCTGCGCGACGCGCGTGTGCCGGCGCTGCTCGGCGCCGAGATCCCCCGCGCGCGCAGCGCGGAGATCCTGACCGCGCTCGGCTTCGGCGTCGCCGACGCCGCCGACGGGCTCGACGTGACCGTGCCGCACTTCCGTCGCAACGACGTCACGCGCGAGGCCGACCTGATCGAGGAGGTCGCGCGGATCGACGGCGTCGACAAGCTGCCGGCGACGCTGCCGCTGCGGCGCGGCGCCGCCGGCCGGCTGACCCCGTCGCAGCTGCTGCGGCGGACCGCCGCCGACACGCTCGCCGGCGCCGGCCTGCACGAGGTGATCGGCTGGAGCTGGAGCGCGCCCGACCTCGCCGACAGGCTGCGGCTGCCCGCCAACGACCCGCTGCGCGGCGCGATCGCGGTCGACAATCCGATGTCGGCCGAGCACGGGCTGCTGCGCACGACGCTGCTCGGCGGCCTGCTCGACGTCGCCCGCCGCAACGTCACGCACGGCGTCGCCGACGTCGCGATCTTCGAGTCGGGCGCCGTCTTCCTGCCCTCGGACGACGAGCTCCCGCGCGAGCCGCACATGCTCGGCGCGCTGCTGACCGGCGCCGTGCGGCGGCCGACGTGGACCGAGAGCCAGCCGCCGCAGGCCGACTTCTTCGCCGCCAAGGGCGTGCTCGCCCACCTGCTCGACACGCTGCGCGTGACGTGGCGGGTCGAGCCGGGCGCCGAGCCGTTCCTGCATCCGGGCCGCAGCGCGCAGGTGCTCGTCTCGCCCGCGGGCGGCGGCGACGAGGTCGTCGTCGGCTGGCTCGGCGAGCTGCACCCGTCGGTCGCGGCCGACTGGGACCTCGAGCGGACGGCCCTCTTCATGCTCGACCTCGACGTCGTGATCGCCGCCGTCCCCGGCCCGGCCGTCTACGCCGACTACACGAGCTTCCCGGAGGTGCGCCAGGACCTCGCCGTCGTGCTCGACGACACCGTCCCGGCGGCCGAGGTCGTCCGCGTCGTGCGCGACGCCGGCGGCCCGCTGCTCGCCGACGTCGAGGTCTTCGACGTCTACCGCGGCGCGCAGGTCGGCGACGGCAAGGTCTCGCTGGCGCTGAGGCTGGCCTTCCGCTCGCCCGAGCGGACGCTGACCGACGAGGAGGTCGCGCAGCGGCGCGGCGCGATCGAGGAGGCCCTCTCCGGACTGGGGGGCAGCCTCCGTGCCTGACAGCCCGAAGGTCTCGGTCTTCGGCGCCTCCGGCTACGCCGGGGCGCTCGCCGCGGCGCTGCTGCACCGCCACCCGCGCTTCGAGCTGAGCGCGATCACGTCCCGCTCGGACGTCGGGCGCCGGCTCGACGAGCTGTACCCGCGCCACCGCGTCCCGCTCGTGATGGAGGAGCTCGACCTCGACCGCCACGGCGACGCCGACGCGGCGATCGTCGCCTACCCGCACCATGCCGCCGCGCCGGTCGTGAAGGGCCTGCGCGACCGCGGCGTGCGCGTGATCGACCTGTCGGCCGACTTCCGCCTGACCGACCTGACGACCTACGAGCAGTACTACGGCCCGCACGGCGCGCCGGAGCTGTTCGGCGGCGGCGTCTACGGGCTGGCGGAGCTCGGCTACCGCGAGCGGATCAGGGAGGCGGCGATCGTCGCCAATCCCGGCTGCTTCCCGACCGCGGCACTGATCGGCCTCGCGCCGCTGGCGCGCGCCGGGCTGGTCGGCGACGTCGTGATCGACGCGAAGACCGGCGTCTCGGGCGCCGGCCGCGCGGCGACCGAGAAGACCCACTTCGTCTCCGTCGACGAGAACGTCAGCGCCTACGGGATCGCCGGCCACCGCCACGCGCCCGAGATCGACCAGGAGCTGGCGGCGCTCGGCGCGCAGGTGACCGTCACCTTCATCCCGCACCTGCTGCCGCTCGACCAGGGCGAGCTGATCTCCGCCTACGTGCGGCCGACGCGCGCGGTCAGCGACGAGGAGGTCCGCGACCTCTACCGCGACGCCTACGAGGGCGAGCGGTTCGTCGAGCTGACGAGCGCCTCGCCCGGCGTGCGTGACGTGCGCGAGACGAACATCGCGCGGATCGCGACCCACGTCGAGGCGCGCACCGGCCGCGTGCTCGTCTTCGCCGCGATCGACAACCTCTGGAAGGGGACCTCGTCGCAGGCCGTCCAGAACCTCAACCTGATGTTCGGCTACGACGAGGGGACGGGCATCGCATGACGTCGTTCTTCAGATCCCGCTGGGTGCCCAAGCCCGACCACGTCGAGGAGCTGCCCGGCGGGCTGCCGAGGGGCTTCCGCGCCGCCGGGATCGCCGCCGGCGTGAAGGCCGACGGCGCGAAGGACCTCGGCATCGTCGTCAGCGACGCGCCCGAGACCGTCAGCGCCGCCCGCTTCACCCGCTCCGGCGTGCTCGCCGCTCCGGTGATCGTCAGCCGCGACCGCTCCGAGGTCGGCGGCCTGCGGGCGGTGATCGCCAACTCCGGCAACGCCAACGCCGCGACGGGCGCGCAGGGCGTCGACGACGCGGTCGCGATGCAGGCCGGCGCCGCCGCCGCGCTCGAGCTCGACCCGATGCGGGTCGCCGTCGGCTCGACCGGCGTGATCGGCGTGCCGCTGCCGCTCGACCGGATCCTTGGCGGGGTCGAGGTGCTGCGCGGCGAGCTGCGCGCCGACGGCGACGGCGACTTCGCCGACGCGATCCGCACGACCGACAAGCACGCCAAGCGCGCCTCGCTGCTGGTGAGGCTGCCCTCCGGCGAGGTCCGCCTCAGCGCCCAGTGCAAGGGCGCCGGGATGATCCAGCCGAACTTCGCGACGATGCTCTGCTTCGTGCAGACCGACGCGCAGCTGGAGGGCGAGACCGCCGACCTGCTGCTCGGCGTCACCGTCAAGCGCTCCTTCGACCGCATCTCGGTCGACGGGCAGCTGTCGACCAACGACACCGTCGTGCTGATGGCCAACGGCGCCAGCGGCGTCAAGGTCGAGCCGATGAGCGAGGACGAGCTGCGGCTCGGCGAGGCGCTCGACGCGCTCCTGCGCCAGCTGGCGCTGCTGATCGCCGCCGACGGCGAGGGCGCCAAGCGAATCGGCCGCGTCGTCGTCACCGGCGGCGACCAGGGCGAGGTCGAGGCCGTCGCCCGCTCGGTCGCCAACTCGCCGCTGGTGAAGTCGGCGCTGCACGGCGGCGACCCCAACTGGGGCCGGATCGCGCAGGCGGTCGGCGGCGCGCTGCTCGACGCCGCGCCGCTGCCGTTCGACATCGCGATCGAGGGCGTCCAGGTGCTGTCGGCGGGGGAGGGGCTGCGCTTCGACCAGCGCGCGCTCGACGCGGCCGTCCAGGGCGACGAGGTCGAGTACGTCGTCGTGCTGCCGGGCGACGGCGCCGAGACCGAGGTCTTCTTCTCCGACCTCTCGCACGAGTACGTGACGATCAACGCCGAGTACACGACATGACCCCACCCGCATCCACCCGCGACGTCGGCACGCTGCTCGAGGCGCTGCCGTACATCCGCGAGTTCCACGGCAAGACCGTCGTCATCAAGTACGGCGGCGCGGCGATGACCGACCCGGCGCTGCGCGAGGAGTTCGCGCGCGACGTCGTGCTGATGAAGTACGTCGGCATCAACCCGATCGTCGTCCACGGCGGCGGTCCCGACATCACCGCCTACATGGAGCGGCTCGACCTGCCGGTCGAGTTCGTCGCCGGGCTGCGGGTCTCCGACAGAGACACCGTCGAGATCGCGAAGATGGTGCTCGTCGGCAAGGTCAACAAGGACATCGTCCTGCGCATCAATCGCCACGGCCAGCCGGCGGTCGGCCTCTGCGGCGACGACGGCCTGCTGTTCCGCGCCGCCCGCAAGTCCGCTCCCGGCGGCGAGGACATCGGCTACGTCGGCCAGATCGAGCGGGTCGACACCGACGTGCTGACCCACGTCGCGCAGGACTACATCCCCGTCGTCGCCTCCGTCGGCGCCGACCGCGACGGCAACTCGTACAACATCAACGCCGACGAGGCCGCCGGCGCCGTCGCCCGCGCGCTCGGCGCCTACAAGGTGATGTTCCTGACCGACGTGCGCGGCTGGCTGCGCGACCCCTCCGACCCCGAGAGCGTCATCACCGAGGTGACCGCCGACGAGGTCGAGGCCGCGCTGCCGACGATCGCCGGCGGGATGCGGCCGAAGCTGTCGGCCTGCATCGACGCGATCCACGGCGGCGTCAGCTCGGCCGTGATCGTCGACGGCCGCGTGCCGCACTCGCTGCTGCTGGAGCTGTTCACCGACGCCGGCATCGGCACGATGGTCAAGCCGGCGCCCTGACCCTGTAACCCGAACGCACTGACCGAGGAAGCCCATGTCCCTCACCGCCCTGCAGGCGATCGAGTCCGACCACCTGATCCCGAACTACGCCCGCCAGCCGGTCGAGTTCGTGCGCGGTGAGGGGGCTCGCCTGTGGGACGCCGAGGGGACCGAGTACCTCGACTTCCTCGCCGGCATCTCGGTCCTCAACGTCGGACACTGCCACCCGGCGGTCGTCGGCGCCGTGCGCGAGCAGGTCGGCCGCCTGACGCACGTGAGCAACCTCTTCTACTCCGAGCCGGCGATGGGGCTGGCGCGGCGGTTGGCGGAGCGCTCGCTCGGCGGCAAGGTGCTGTTCGTCAACTCCGGCACGGAGGCCAACGAGGCGGCGCTCAAGCTCGCGCGCAAGGCGAAGCCGCGGGGCGAGATCGTCAGCGTCCACGGCGGCTTCCACGGCCGCACCTACGGCTCGCTCAGCGCGACGCCGCAGGAGTCCAAGCAGGCGCCGTTCGCGCCGCTGGTGCCGGGCTTCGTCGCGATCGAGCCGACCGTCGCGGCGCTCGAGGCGGCCGTCGGCGAGGGCACGGCGGCGGTGATCCTGGAGCCGATCCAGGGCGAGTCGGGCGTCCACCCGCTGCCCGACGAGCTGCTGCTGGCGGCGCGGGCCGCCTGCGATCGCGTCGGCGCCGCGCTCGTCTTCGACGAGATCCAGACGGGGATGGGGCGGACCGGCACCCTGTGGGCGTACGAGCAGACGCCGGTCGTCCCCGACGCGCTGACCTCCGCGAAGGGGCTCGGCGGCGGGCTGCCGATCGGCGCGCTGGTGACCGGCCCGCGCCTCGCCGACGTCTTCGCGCCCGGCGACCACGGCTCGACCTTCGCGGGCGGCCCGCTGATCGCCGCGGCCGCCAACGCCGCCTTCGACGTGCTCTCCGACCAGGCGCTGCTGGCGCGCGTGCGCGAGCTCGGCGAGCGGCTGCGGGCGGCGCTGGAGGACCTTGGGCTCGCGAACGTGCGCGGCCGCGGGCTGATGGTCGGCTTCGACGTCGCCGACGCGCCCGTCGTGGCGAGACGGCTGCTGTTCGAGCAGCGGCTGATCGTCAACGCCACCGGCCCGACCGAGCTGCGGCTGCTGCCGCCGCTGATCGTCGGGGAGGCCGAGATCGACGACGCCGTCCGGCGCCTCGCCGCGGTGCTCTGAGCAGGCCGGCCGAGCGGCGGCGCGCCGCGCTCGTGCGCTGACGCGGGCGCGGGGGCGGCGGGTCGTCGCGCGCCGGGCACGGGTATGGTTGCCGTGAAGCCGTGATTCGCATCCTGATCGTCGACGACCACCCCGCCGTTCGTGCCGGGCTGGTGGCCGTGCTGCGGAGCGAGCCGGGCCTCGTCCCCGTCGGCGCCGCCGCCGACGAGCAGGAGGGCTGGCGGCTCGTGCAGCGCGCGCGCCCGGACCTCGTGCTGCTCGACCTGCACCTGCCGGGCGGCAACAGCCTCGCGCTCTGCCGTCGCATCAAGGCCCACGATCCGCGCGCGAAGGTGCTGATCTACTCGGCCTTCGCCCACGACGAGCTGGCGATCGCCGCGACGCTCGCCGGCGCCGACGGGATGCTCGACAAGACCGCGCCGATGCTGGAGCTGTTCGACGGCATCCGCCGCGTCCACAGAGGCGAGCACATGCTCGCGCCGATCACGCCGGAGCGGCTCCAGGACGCCCGCTCGCAGATCCCGACGCCCGACTGGCCGATCGTCGCGATGCTGCTCGACGGCACCCCCGACGGCGACATCGCCGCGACGCTCGGCGTGCGCGAGGAGGAGCTGGAGGGGCGCGTCGAGCGGCTGCTGGCGCGCCTGGCGCCGACCGCGGCGCGGTCGAGGGCGTAGACGGGCGGGCCCGCGCGCCGGCGGCGCGTCCCCGCGGCGCTGGGTCCCCTGACGGCGCGCTCCCGCGGCGCTGGGCCTCCTGGCGGCGCGTTCCCGCTCGCGGCCGCTCCCTCGACGGCGAAGCGGTCCTCGCGATGCTGCTTCGCGTAGAGTGACGGCCGCCATGAGCGAGCCCACCCAGACCGAAGTCCACCGCATCGCCGCCGCGCCGGCGCGCACCGCCAGCTACGAGGCCGACCCCGCCGAGGTCAGACGGGTCCTGCTGCTCTACTCGGGCGGGCTCGACACGAGCGTGATGCTCAAGTGGATCCAGGACGAGTACAGAGCCGAGGTCGTCTGCCTGACCGTCAACCTCGGCCAGCCTGGCGAGGACTACGACGTCATCAAGGACAAGGCGCTCAGAATCGGCGCGATCGACACCCACGTCGTCGACGCGCGCGAGGAGTTCGCGCGCGACTACATCGCCCCGGCGATCAAGGCCAACGCCCTCTACGGCGGCGGCTACCCGCTCTTCACCGCGCTCGGCCGCCCGCTGATCGCGAAGCTCGCCGTCGAGTACGCGCGCAGAACCGGCTGCGACACGATCGCGCACGGCTGCACCGGCAAGGGCAACGACCAGGTCCGGATCGAGGCGACGGTCGCGACGCTCGGCCCCGAGCTGAAGGTGATCGCGCCGGTCCGCTCGTGGCAGATGGGCCGCGAGGAGGAGATCGCCTACGCGCGCGCCAACGGCATCTTCGTCAAGGGCGGCGCCGAGGTGACGCCGTACTCGATCGACGACAACCTCTGGGGCCGCTCGTCGGAGGGCCGCTGGATCGAGGACCTCACGCACGCGCCCGAGGACGACGTCTTCCAGCTCGTCACGCGCCCCGAGGAGGCGCCCGACGAGGCCGAGATCGTCGAGCTCGAGTTCGAGCGCGGCATCCCGGTCGCCCTCAACGGCGAGCGGATGGGCCTGGTCGAGCTGCTGGAGCAGGTCGCCGCGATCGGCTGCAAGCACGGCGTCGGCATCGTCGACCACATCGAGGACCGGATCGTCGGCCTCAAGGTCCGCGACATCTACGAGGTCCCGGCCGCGGCGATCATCCTGCCGGCCCACCAGGAGCTGGAGCACCTCGTCGGCACGATCCACCAGAACCAGTTCAAGACGAGCCTCGACCAGAAGTGGGGCTACCTCGTCTACGCCGGCCTCTGGTGGGAGCCGCTGCGCACCGACATCGACGCGTACCAGAACGCCGTCAACGAGCACGTGACCGGCAAGGTCGGCGTCAAGCTCTACAAGGGCTCGGCGCGGGTCGTCACGCGCGAGTCGCCCAACGCCGTCTACGACGCGTCGCTCGCCTCGTTCGCCGAGTCCGGCGGCCTCTTCTCGCAGACCGCCTCGCCGGGCTTCATCGAGCTGTGGTCGCTGCAGTCGCGGATGGCCCATCAGCTGCGCCAGCGCAGATCCTGACGCGCGGGCGGCGCTTGCCGGCACCGAGCCGCGGGTAAGCCCTCCGACCATGTACTACAAGGCACTCGGCTGGATCGTCTGGAAGGGCGGGACGTGGTACCTCCGGCGCCGGTACGGGACGGCGCCGAAGAAGATCGGGGGCGGCGCGATCGCCGCCGCCGCGATCGCGGGCGCGATCGTCGTCGCGCAGAAGCGCCTCGGCCGCTCCGACGACTGAGCGGCCGCTCCCGCACGTCGGCGAAGGGGGCGGTGCAGGAGTTCCTGCACCGCCCCCGACGTCGCCGCAGGCGTCCGTGGCGAGGGGTAGCCTGAGCCCTCCCCGCACGCCGATGTCGATGTCTCCCGATCCCTTCCCGCCTGACGATCCGTCGCGCTCGCCCGCCGAGCGGAACGTCGTCGATCCCGTGGTGCTCGCCGAGCGCCGCGCGCAGCGGGCCGAGCTGGCCGAGCAGGTCGCCGCTCGCCGCGCCGCCGACGCGCAGGCGCTCGCCGCCGAGCTGTCGGGCGAACGGGCGCGGCTGGAGGCCGAGCTGGAGGAGGCGCGGCGCGAGCCGGAGCGGCTCAGCCGGCTCGTCGCCGAGCGCGAGCGGGCGCTGAGAGCGGCCGAGCAGCGCGCCCACGCCGAGGAGGCGCAGCGGATCGAGACCGCCGAGGAGCTGGCGGCGCGGGTGCGCCGGCATGAGGCGGAGCTGGCGGAGCTGAGGGCGCGGGCCGAGCGCGCTGAGGCGCTGGCCGCCGAGCGCGAGTCCGAGCTGGAGGCGCGCGGGGAGCGTGCGGAGGCCCTGGCCGCGCAGCGCGAGAGCGAGCTGAGAGCGTTGCGGGTCCGTCTGACGGAGGCGGAGCAGATCGCCGCGCAGGCCGAGTCGGCGCGCCGCAGAGCCGAGCTCAAGCGCCAGTCGGCCCGCGACAAGCGCCGCCGTGCGGTCGAGGCGCGCGAGCAGGTCGAGGCCGAGCTGGAGAAGCTGCAGGCCGAGGCACAGGCCGCGCGCGAAGGCGCCGACGCCGTGATCGCCCAGGCCGCTCACGAGCAGCGGGAGCGCGACCGGCTGCGAGCCGAGGTCGAGCAGATCGGCGCCGAGCGGGCTGCGCTGAGAGCCGAGCTGGAGCGCGTGCGCGCCGAGCGCACCGCCGAGCGCGAGCAGGCGCAGGCCGCGCTGGCGGAAGCGCGCGCGGAGGCCGAGGCGGCGCGGGGCGAGGCCGAGGCGGCGCGGGCGGAGGTCGAGGCGGCACGGGCGGAGCGGGAGCGGGTCGCCGAGCAGGAGCGTGTGGATGCCGAGGCGGCGCGGGCGGAGCGGGAGCGGCTTGTGGAACCGCCTGCCGCCCACGGCGCGTGGGTCGAGCGGCTGCGGGCCGAGCTGGAAGGGGCGCGGACGATGCGGCCGGCGCCCGCCGTCCGGCATGCCGTGCCGTGGCCGCTCGCCGCGGAGGGGAAGACGAGCGCCGATTCGCTGGCCGGCGCGCTCGCGCTCGAGCGGCGGCTGCTGGCCGCGCGCGGCAGCGGGCTGCCGGGCGTGACCGCGGCGCGGACGCCGACCGGCGCGCGCGCGATCGAGCCGCTGCGCGTGTCGGCCGAGGACGGCAGGGTGCTCGCGCCCGCGACGCCGACGAGGGCGATGCCGGTGACGGCGCTCGCGCTGGAGCGCGAGCGCTCGACGCGGCTGCAGGCGAAGCTGGAGGCGCAGGCCGAGACCGAACGGGAGCTGCGCGAGCAGATCGCCGAGCTCGAGCGGGCGGTCGCCTCGCGGATGGACGCCGAGCAGCGCATCGAGCGCGCGCTGCGGCGCGTGCGGGGCGAGCTGGAGGCCGCCAATGCGCTGCGGATGCTGACCGAGCGCGGCTCCTCGACGCGGCCGCTGAGCGGCGGCGAGGCGAGCGCCGCGGACGCCGCATCCGGCGGGCCCGCCGCACCGCCGGGGTCCGGGCTGGGCGCGGCCGGGAGCGATGCCGCCGCGTCAGTTGCGGGCGCGGCCGGCAGCGATGCGGCTGCGTCAGATTCGGGCGCGGCCGCGAGCGAGAGATCCGATTCCGGCGACGGCCCTGCGGCGATGCGCGACACACCCGCGCACGGTGGCCCGTTCGCGGCGCCCGGTCCCGGCCGCGGCCCCACGGCGACGCCCGACACGCCCGCGCACGGTGGCGCGTTCGCGGCGCCTGCGACCGGCGACGCGGCGGGCCGTGCGCCCGAGTCCGACGACGCCGGCGAGCCCGCGCTCGCCGGCTTCGACGCCGACCGCCTGAACGCCGCCCGCGCCCGCCTGCGCGCCGCCGCGCCGCCGGAGGGAGCCGAGGTCGCGCGCCGCGGCGCGTCCGACCCCGACGAGACCTCCGCGGCCGCCCCGCTCGACGTCGTCCGCGCGGACGACGCCGGCGCGACTCCGTCGGTCGGCGAGGCTGTCGCCGACCGGGCGCCGAGGGGCGAGGCCGGCGCACATTCGCCGGGCACCCCGCTCGACGCCGTCCGCGCGGAGGACGCCGGCGCGACTCCGTCGGTCGACGAGGCTGTCGCCGAGCCGGCGCCGAGGGGCGACGGCGACGCGCAGGCGGCGGGACAGGCGACGCGTCCCTCTCCGGGGAAGGCGCTCGTGCTCGGCCGCGCGGCGCTGCCGCAGGTCGGGGCCGATCCGACCGGGCCGCCGGCGGCGTGGCTTCCGGCGGCGCTGCGGCGGCTGCTCCAGAGCGACCCCGAGACGGCCGGCAGGATCGTCGTCGGGATGCTCCCCGCGCACGGGCTCGTCACGCTGCGCGACCTCGGCTACGACCTCGTGATCGCCGACCGCGGCACCGTCGCCGTCGACGTCCGCGACGGCCGCGCGAGCGTCCGCGCGCTCGACGGCCCGCGCATCGGCGAGCGGCTCGACTTCCGCGTGACGGCGACGCACGCCGGGCTCGCGCGGCTGCTGCTCGGTCGCCGCGGCCTGCGGCGCCGGGCGCGCGTGCGCGGCTCGCGCCGGAGGCTCAAGGAGCTGCGCCGGCTCGTGCAGGAGCCGCTGACGCTGCGCGACCTCGCCGCGAGCGGCGCGACGCTGGAGCCGGCGCTGGCGCTGTGGCTCGCTGCGCTCGCGATCGATCCCGCCGACACCTTCGGCCACCGCTTCACGATCGCCCACGCGCCGCTTCCCGGTGGCCCGGCCGACGCCTGGCTGCGGATCCAGCAGGGGACGGCGCCGAGCGTCGTGCGGACCCGCCCCGGCGAGGAACCGCTCGTGACGCTCCGCTGCACCCGCGGGGCGCTGCTGGCGCTGCTCGCCGGCGTCGCCCCGCCGCCCGGCGAGGGCGCTGCGATCGACGGCGACCCCGCCGCGCTCGAGCTGGTGCGCGGCTGGATCGCCGCGACCGAATTCCCGGCCACGCGCGCCAGCCGCCGCCACGCGCGCAGCTGAGCCGCGCCGCGCCGCTCTTCCGCGCCGTCCCGCGTCCTGTCGGTCGTTTCGCGCGGCCGTGTCGCAGGCCGCTCCCGCCGCGGGGCCGGCACCCCTCCTCCAAGCGCCGCGCCGCCGGTCGCGGCGCGGCTAGGGTGGAGCGGTGACCGACGCGAGCGCGCCCGCCGACCAGAGGCTGCTGATCGAGCTGTGGCACGGCCCGGCCAGCGCGCAGACGCGCACGCTGGAGCGGACGCTGCGTCGGACCTGGCTGCCGGTCGCCCGCGGGTGGCGGATGACGCCCCGCGGCATCCGCATGCTGCAGCGGATCACCGACCCGACCGGCCGCGTGCCGGTCCTGCGCGGCACGCGCGTCGAGCCGACCCGCCTCGCCGGCGTGCCCGGCGAGTGGGTCCGCGCGCCGCGCGCGACCGAGCAGACGCCGGCCGGCGTCGTCGCGGCCGGGAGCCCCGCTCCCGCGCAGCCGCTGCTCGTCTACCTCCACGGCGGCGGCTACGTCTTCGGCTCGCCGCGCACCCACCGCAACCTCGTCTCGCGGATCTCGCACGTCACCGGGCTCGCCGCGCTGTCGGTCGACTACCGGCTGCCGCCGGAGGCGACGCTTCCGGCGCCGGTCGACGACGCGCTCGCCGTCTACCGCCATCTGCTCGACGCCGGCCACGCGCCCGAGCGAATCGTCGTCGCCGGCGACTCGGCCGGCGGCAACCTCGCGCTCGCGCTGGCGCTCCACGCGGCCGAGGCGCGGCTTCCGGTTCCGGCCGCGCTCATGCTGCTGTCGCCGTGGGCCGACCTCACGATGAGCCTGCCCTCGCACGTCCGCAACGCCGGCCTGGACCCGTTCATCCCCGAGACCGCGCTGCGCCGCTGCGCCCGCGTCGCCGCCGGCGGCGTCGACCCGGCGAACTGGCGCGTCTCGCCGCTGCTGGCGCCGGACGAGCTGTGGCGGTCGCTGCCGCCGACGCTCGTGCAGGCCGGCTCGACCGAGGTGCTGCTCGACGACGGCGTGCGGATCGCGCGCCGCGTCGCGGCCGCCGGAACGCGCGCGGAGCTGCACGTCTTCGACCGCCAGCCGCACGTCGCGCCGCTGTGGGCGGGAACGCCCGAGGCGCGCGTCGCGCTGCGCGCGATCGGCCGCTTCGCGACCGCGGCGCTGGCGCCCGAGAGCGCCCCGCCGGCGCCGTCGGGGGCCGACGCGCACGAGGCCGCGACCGGCCCCGCGGCGACCGATCCGGCCTGATCGCCCGCCCCGCCGGGGAACTCGTCAGGCGTCCGCGGCGCCGCCTATTCTCCGTTGCCGGATGTCTTCCTCCTCAGCTCAGTCCTGCGCCCATCTGCACGTCCATTCCGAGTACTCGCTGCTGGATGGCGCGTGCAAGATCGACGCGCTTGCCGCTCGTGCCGCGGCCTTCGACCAGCCGGCTCT
>NZ_JACHNU010000016.1 GCF_014199525.1 Conexibacter arvalis
AGCACCTCCCCGACGACGCCGACCACGGCATCGTCTTAAAGCCCCCGGACAGCACAAACCCCGGCCACAGGCCGGGGTTTGTGCGACACCCTCAAACGCGGGGCTTTCTCTTTGCCCCGGGTCGACGTTGCCATGGCTGCGGCCCTCGTTCGTGCACAAAACGTGCACACCAGATCCGCCGCCCGCCGCCATTTCGGAGCGGCCCTCGAGGCGCCGCGCCACCTCCGCGCGCGCGGTCTCGACATCGGCTTCCGCGTCGACCGGCGTACTCCTCGAACAGGCGCCCGTACGTGTCGAGCACATGTCTTTCGCTCGTCCCGATCTGTCTCGCGACGTCGTGGACGAGCATTCCCGCCGCCAGCAGCAACGAGCAGCGCGTGTGGCGCAGGGTGTACGGCTTCGGCACGATCGCTCCCACCATCCGCTCCGCGCTGGTATCGCCCCGAGGGGATCGTGCTCCCGCACCGGTGCCCGCGCGGCGGGTTTCCGCTTCGGTCGCGGATCGGCCGGCCTCACGACCGTGGTGGTCGACGCCGGCGACGAGCGCCTCGGGGCGTAGGTTGTGGATCCCCGTCCGGGGGGGGGCTGCTCGTCGTCGCCGTGGCGGCCGCGTGCCCGCGGCGATGCCGATCGCGCGGCTGCCCTCACCGGCGGCGCCCCCGTGGGCCGTGGTCTGGTGGCCACGGTCAGCCGTGCAGGATGAGGTACGGCACGAGTGCGAGCAGCGTGATGATGAGCGCGAGCTTGAGCGTGCGCGTCGGCAGGGCGTGGGCGATCCTCCAGCCGAGCAGGACGCCGGCGAGTTCCGGGATGCCGACCACGGCGGCGAGGGGCCAGGCGATCATGCCGTGGGCCAGGTAGCCGATCGTGCCCATGCTGGCGATCACGATCGACTGCGCCTGCGCGGCAGCCAGCGACTCGAGCGTCGGCATGCCGAGCGCGATCAGCAGCGGCACGGTGAGCATCGGTCCGCCGATGCCGACGATGCCGCTGGCGAGCGCGACGGCGAACCCGGTTCCGACCACCAGCGGCGCCGGCGGGTGGGTCCGCGTCGCGGCGGGCCGGCGGTGCTCTCGATGCCACATCAGCAATGCGGCGGCCGCCACGAGGATCCCGAGGACGACGCCGAACGTCCGATCGGACACGAGTGTGTTGAGGGCTACGCCGGCCGGTGTGCCGAGCACGGCGCTGGTGGCGAGCAGTACCGCTGTGCGCCGCGTGTGGCGCTCGCGCAGCTGGCCGGAGCGCGTGTACGCGACGGTGGCCAGCGTCCCCGTGGCAACGTGCGTGACGATGGCGGTGCCAGCGACCGCGCCGGGGGAGAGGGGCGTCAGCGCGAACAGGCCGATGGTGGGCAGCACGCCGCCCGGCCCCAGCGCCGTGATGCCGACGCCGCCGACGAACCCGAACAGCGCCAGCAGCGCAAGCGTTCCCGCCGAAAGACCACTCACCAGGGCTCAGTCGGCCTCGAGGCGCGGGCCGCGGTGCAGCGTGGCGTGCAGGGTCATCCGGTCGGCGCGGATCCGCAGCGTCTCGGCATCGACCGGACGCCCGTCGGCCAGCCGGGTGAGCCGCTCGATGTGGAACACGGGGTCGCCGGCAGCGATCTCCAGCGACGCGGCGGTCGACGGATCGGAGGTCACCGCGTGCACGGCGACGTCGGCGCGGCCGAGCAACGAGCCGGTGGCCTCCTCGATCAGCGCGAAGAGGTCGCGGCCTGCGAGGTCGGCGTCGAGCACCCGGCGGCCGACGTCGGCGGGCAGATACGTGCTGTCAAGGGACAGCGGCACGCCGTCGAGCCGGCGCAAGCGCTCGATGTACACCACCGGCTCGGCGGCCACCAGCTCCAGCCGCTCGCGGACCGACGCCGGGACGTCGGCCACGACTGTGGCGACCCTGACCTCGTTGACGACCGTGCCGTATCCGGTCAGCGCCTCGGCCAGCCCCGCGAGGCGGTCCAGCCCGTGGCCGTACTTCGGCGTCACCACCGTGGTGCCGACACCGCGCCGCCGGGAGATCAGCCCTTCGTCGCGCAGCAGTGCCAGCGCGTCGCGCACCGCGTTGCGCGACGCCCCGAGCTGCTTGGCGAGCGTCTGCTCGTCGGCGATCACGCCGTCGGAAAACTCGCCGGCGACGATGCGGCAGCGCAGCGCATCGGCCGCGGCGCGTGACCGCTCAGCCCGCGGTCGCGAGGACACCCACCTATCACTGTCCGGCACGAGCACGACCTTATCAAGCGTTCCGCCACTGTTCCGCCACCTTCGCCCGCCGGCGACCGGGGATGCTGACGTCCAAGATCCGTGTGACGAACGCGTCGGTATCGCGCTGAGGTCGGTGCGGGTACGCTTGCGCCGTACCGAGTCGCGAACAGCGCGTGCTGACGGCCGCGTTCGCGCGAGGCTCATGGTCATCACCCGATGAGTTTCGGTGGCGGATCTCGGTCTCATCATCGAAGACAGTCCATTCCGTCTCGGGAGGTTGAGACGTGACCGCCACTTCCGAGTTCACGATCACTGGGGTCGACTTCGTCGCCGTGCCGGCGCGTGACTTCGACGCGTCCGTGAGGTTCTACGGCGAAGTGCTGGGCCTGCCGTTCGTCAAGAGATGGGGGAGCATGCCGGGTGCGGAGTTCCAGGCCGGCAACCTGACGCTGGCGATCATGGAGCCGACGGCGTTCGGCCAGGAGTTCCAGACGCACAGGCTGCCGATCGCGCTCCAGGTCGACGACGTGCCGGCGGCCCGCGCGCACCTGGAGGCGAAGGGCGTCAGATTCGTCACGGACCTGATCGACAGCGGCAGCTGCCACCAAGCGATCTTCCTCGACCCCGCCGGCAACGCGCTCGACCTCCACCACCGCTACGCACCGGTTCCCTCGTGACCCTGAGCGCCGCGACGCCCGCGCACATCCCGCTCCGAAACGGGCCGTCTGCTCCTGCCCGTGCGACGGACCGGCCACTCGGGTGACGCGCGCCGCACCCCGGAAGGCGGCGCGTCGGCGCTAGGCCGTACGATCGCGGGATGGTCACCAGGTCGCCGTTCCACGCCGGTCTCGTCGCGCTGCTCGCGGCGCTCCTGTTCGCAGTCAGCGCCGCGCCCGCGCTGGCCGGGTCCGGATGGGATTTCACGGGCGGCATGAACGATCCCCGCAGCGGGCACAGCGCGGCGCTGCTGAACGACGGCCGAGTGCTCGTCGCAAGCGGCTTCGACTCCAGCGGGGAGGTGCCGACCGCCGAGCTCTACGACCCGGCGAGCGGCTCGTGGACCCTGGTGGCGCAGCCGCTCGTCCCGCGCCACAACGCGACCGCGACGCGGCTGAACGACGGCCGGGTGCTGCTCGTAGGCGGCCTGACCGCGACCGGCGCCACCAGAGATGCTGAGCTGTACGAGCCGATCGCCAACACCTGGACGGCGACCGGCGGGCTCACCGAAGAGCGCAGCGGCCACGCCGCCGTGCTGCTGCCCGACGGCAGAGTGCTCGTCGCCGGCGGTGCCGACGCTGCGGGCGAGGCGAGCGCGACCGGTGAGGTCTACGACCCGGCGGACGGCACCTGGAGACCGACGAACGGCGCGATGAACGCCGGCCGGGAGAACATGCACGCGGCGCTGCTCGACGACGGCAGGGTCCTCGTCGCCGGCGGCCTGGACAGAACCCCGCCGTCGACGACGTTCAACTCGAGCGCCGAGCTCTACGACCCCGTGACGAGCACCTGGAGCGCGACCGCCGCGCTGGCGACGCCGCGTGCGCAGGGCGGCACCGCCGTGCTGCCGGACGGCCGCGTGCTCGTCGCCGGCGGCATCGAATCCAGGGGCCGCCTGAGATCGACCGAGCTCTACAACCCGGTCGCGGGCAGCTGGTCGCCGGGCGGCCCGATCCCGTACGCCGGCGACCACGTGACCGCCACGGCGCTCGACGACGGCAGAGCGCTCATCCAGAACGACGCGAATCGCATGACTGCGATGTTCGACCCAGCGGCGGGTGCTGTGACGCACCCCCACTACGGGATGTCGGAGCCCCGCTCGCTGCCGTCCCTCACCGTGCTGAGGGACGGGAGAGTGCTGATCGCCGGCGGCGGCGCCCTCGCCAGCGCCGAGCTGTTCACCCCGCTGGCCGAGCGCAGCGTGACCATCTCCAGCGGCCTCGGCGATGTGCGCGTCGGCACGACCGCCGTGCGGGACGTGACCGTCGAGAACAGCGGCGGCAACCGCCTGTGGATCGACGGGACGTCGCTCACAGGCGACGCCGCCGCCGACTACGCGATCGTCGCCGACGACTGCACCGGCGCCGAGCTGCTGCCCGCGGAGAGATGCGTCGTGCGGGTGCGGTTCACCCCGTCGGCGCGCGGGGCGCGCGTCGCCGAGCTGAACTTCCACGACAACGCCGAGCTGTCGGACGACCTCGACTTCGACGGCGCCGGCTTCGTGCCGGAGCTGGAGGCGGACGCGTCGTCGCTCGCGTTCGACGCGCAGGAGGTCGGCACGACGAGCGCCCCGCAGACGATCGAGCTGATCGCGACCGAGGGACCCGTCGCGGTCGGCGCGGCGAGCGTCGACGGGCCGTTCGCGATCGTCTCGGACCGCTGCGACGGCCGCACGCTCGCGTCCGGCGAGCGGTGCGAGCTGGAGATCGCCTCCGCGCCGACGGTCGCCGGCGCGACGAGCGGGACGCTGACCGTCTCGTCCGACGCCGCGGGCGGCCCGGTCGCGGTCGCGCTCACGGGGGAGGGGACGACCAGACCGTCCCCGCCGGAGCCCCCGCTTCCGCCGACTCCCGAGCCGCCGACGCCGCCCCAGCCGCCGGCCCCGCCGGTCCCGCCGACCCCCGAGCCGCCGACGCCGAGACGGACCGTGAAGGCACCCGCGATCGAGCGGTTCGCGCTCCAGCGCCGGTGCGTGCGTCCGACCGCCGGCGGCCGCGTCCGCGTGGGCCTCGAGCTGACGATGACCCGCAAGGCGAGGGTCCAGATCGAGGTCGCGCGCGCGATCGGCACCCGCGGCCTCACGCGCTGCCCGCCGCGCGGCGACAGACGTCGCTTCCGCGGCGACCTCGCGACACCTCGCAGGCTCGCTCGCGGGACCACCCGCACCGCGATCGCGTCGAGCGTCATGCAGCGCCACACGCTGACGCTGCGCCTGCGGCCGGCGCTCTACCGCATCACGGTCCGTCCGTACGTCGGAGCCGGCAGACTCGGCCGCCCGGCCCACCGCTGGCTGCGCGTGCTGGCGCCCTGAGCGGCGGTCTCGGTACAGCGGAAATGATGTCGCGGGCGGCGTCGCCTTCGGCCTGGCGCAGGCGCGACCTTGCTGCTGTCGCTTGGCGCGCGTGACTTCGACACACTGGTCCTGCGCGTCGGCACCTTCACGCATCACCACCGGCTCGCCTCCGCGACGACGTTCGGCGGTCGGACTTGCGCTGGCGGTGACGCTCGCCGTCGACTCGACATCCCCGATCGGAGGAGCACCATGGCTCCGTTCCGCCCGTCGACATCCGCGCCCACCGACGGCAAGGAACGCCCTTGACACGGTGGCTGGTCACGCTCGCTTCCGCTGCGCTCGCGGCGAGCGCGGTCGGGTGCGGCAGCGAGGAGCGCACTGCGACGCCGGCGAGAAGGGCCTTGGCAGCGACGGCACACCCGCCGAAGGCGAACGACGCGCTCGCGCAACGGTGCGCGAGCATCGCCGAGCGCTCCCGGGTCCCGGTGCTGTGCCCCGACGGGATCCCGGCCGCGCGGGGCGACAGACGCCCGGTGCCGGGCCGCTTCCGCGTGCGTCCGAAAGACCTCGTCGCGGGCGATTGCGCGTATCTGATCGAACTGCACGCGCGGCGCGCCGACCGATCTGGGCGCGAGCCGTACCACGTGCTCGCGGGCGGACGCTGCTTCCCGTCCGAGCTCACGACACGTGACGGTCGCTGGCCGCGGCGCGGGGTCGACGACGACGCGGTGCTGCGGCTGCTCGGTCGAGCGACGTTGAGACCTGGGGACGACGGGCCGATCGAGCCAGTCCGCCCCCGGGTCGTCGACCGCGTCCGTGTCGGCGACAGACCCGGGCTGCTGCTGCGCGTCGCGCCATTCCCGAGAGGCGGCATCCATGGTGGCCACCTCGCAGGGGTGTGGAACCGCGACGGGGCCGGCTACGTGCTCAGCTTCCACAATCACGGCCTCGGCGCCCGCCCGGCGCCCGACGAGCGTCGAGCGCGCGACTTGCTTGCTGCGGCCTCGAAGCTGTCCAATGCAGCGCGAACCGGCGAGGTCGTCGCGGAGCCCAGCCGGGACGACGTGCGCTGACCGGCGTCAACAGAGGCCTCGCGGAAGCGGGGCCTTCGTCGTTCCCGGACCGCTGTGCCAGCGGACGGCTATCTCGTCGGCCCGATCAGCCGCTCGGGCGTGCCGATGCTGCGGAGGAACTCGGCCTCCGTGGGATCGCGGGGCTTGTCGCGTCTGATCGGGCCGAGGCGTGCGACGACCGCTGCGCTCTTGGCACGGCGGGCGGGCGCCTCGCGGCGCCATTGCTCGAAGGTCATCGGCCGGATGTTCATCGTTGCTTCCGAGTGTATTCCGCGCGCTGCGCGGCGCGAGCGATCTCGTGCAACCCGCTGCTCTCTGGCGGCTCGCGTCCGTTGGCGATCTCGGCGGCGAGCCGCGACATCGTGTCGAGTGCGTGGGCGACGCGACGGCTGACGGCACGTGCGCGCAGGTCAATTGCCTCGTCTTCCGCGACGTGGCCGAGCAGTACGAGAACTTGCTGGGCGACGATCTGGTGGCCGGTCGATTGAAACTCGGCGAGGCGATCGAGGAGGGCATCGATGTGGGAGAGGAGGCGCGCGGTCCGTCCGGATGGAAGCGCGACCTCGACGACGGTTGCGTCAGCGTCGAGCTCGGCACCCGGAGCTTCGAGGAAGACGTCCGTCCCGGCCAGCTGCCAGTGACGCCCGTCCTGACTCTTCTCGAACCCCAGGTGGGCCAAAGCGGCGACGAGTCTCTCCGGAACGGCCATACGACATCGATGTCCTGCGTGACGAATGCTTCATCCGCGGTCCAGAAGTAGACCGCCATTCCACCCACGACGACCGGATGGATCCCCAGCGGCGAAGCGGCCTCGTCGACGATCGCGACGACTTCGAGCGTGCGCTCGGCGAGGTCGCCGATCTTCGCCGCATCCGCGAGCGCGGCTCGCAGCGCGGTGAGGTCCGGAACGACGTTCTCGCTCACGCCACGAACCTACTCTGCGAATCGGCCGGCAGCGAGATGCCTGGGGCATCGAGCCGGCGGCCGCTGGGTGCCGCGCTCCAACCGGCGCCGACGCGCCTACCGCGGCACGGCGAAGACGATCACGTTGTCGCGGTAGTGGCCGTTGGCGAACGGTCCGCCGCAGGTGACGAGCGCCAGGCGCGGGGAGCCCTGGCGGCTGAAGATGCTCGACGGCAGGCGGTCCTTGCGCACGCGCTGGACGCGGGTGACGCGGTAGCGGCGCGTCTTGCCGTCGGCGGTCCGCAGCTCGATCGCGTCGCCCCTGCGGGCGCGGCTCAGCGGGTAGAACGCCCCCGCGCCGCGCCGGGCGCTGTCGACATGCCCGGCGATCAACGTCGTGCCGGTCTTGGCGCCGGGCGAGGAGCCGTCAGCCCACCATCCCGCGGTGCGGATGTCGTTGGGCACGTGGAGGTTCTTGTGGTCGGAGTCGATCGACACCGCGCGCAGCGTCGCCTGGGCGCCGAGCCGGGCCAGTCTGATCGAGGTCGGCCGCGAGCCGCCCCTCGGCGCCTTGGTGGCATCCACCTCGAGCGGCTGGCGCGGCTCGCCGCCGGTCGGGATCAGCGGCTGGACGAGGGAGGTCTCCGCCTCCTCGGCGCAGGCCGTCTCCGTCCCGACGTTCACCGGCGAGCTGGCGATCCGCTCGCGGTAGGCGTAGAAGCCGCTCTTGCGCAGGAGGACCTTCGGGGTGACGTAGCTGCCGTCGCCCTTCACCGTGACGGCGCCCTTCCAGAACGGCGTTCTCGAGCACGTGATCGCGGCGCGGGTGCGGAACGGCCCGTGCAGCTCGACCTCGACCTTGGCGGTCGTCTCGCCGAGGCCCGAGACCACCAGGCGGTCGAAGATCCGCGACCCGGGCCGCACGACCCGGCTGGAGACCTTGGTGACGACCTTCGGCGCCGCGCGCACGATCGTCGTCTCGGACTCCTCGCCACAGGCCGTCTCGACCCCGTCGAACGCCTCGGTGGCGAGGATCCGCTCGCGGTAGGTGTACCAGCCTGCCTGCTTGATCTTGACCCTGTCGGTCACGTAGGTGCCGTCGCCCTCGACGGTCAGCGTGCCCTTCCACGCCGGCGTCCCCTCGCAGGTCATCGCCTCCCTCGACGGGTAGGGCCCCCACAGCTCGGCCTCGACGGGCGCGCGCAGCCTGCCGAGCCCGCTGACGAAGACCGTGTCGGAGATCTCCGCCCCGACGGTCGCCTGCTGCTGGGAGACCTCGGTGCGGATCGCCGGCGTGCCGCGCACGACCGTCGTCTCGACCTCCTCGCCGCACGGATGGCTCGCGGCGCGCACGAAGCCGGACGCGGCGATCGTCTCGCGGTAGGTGTAGTAGCCGGGCACCGTGACCGTCACCGGGTCGGTGAGGAACTCGCCGTCGCCGCTCACCGGGTAGGAGCCCTGCCAGAACGGCGCGCCGTCGCAGGTGAGCGCGTCGCGCGCCGGGAACGGGCCGTAGAGGGCCGCGCCGACCGTCGCCGGCTGCCCGTGCAGGCCGCTGACCCAGACACGATCGGTCAGCGTCGCGCCGGGCTGCGAGGACTGCTCGTTGATCTGGGTGCGGATCGCCGGCTGGACCTCGACGACGAACCGCTCGGACGGCTCCGCGCATGGCGTCGTGACGCCGACGACCTGCGACGAGCCCTCGACGATGACCTGGTAGCCGTACCAGCCGGGGGCCGTCGGGGTGACCGGCGGCGCCTGGGATTCGCCGGGGCCGGCGGTGTAGGAGACCTCGGCGGTCGGCTGGCCCTCGCAGCGGATCTCGTCGCCGCTCGCCGCGGGCCCGTAGGCGCGCACGGTCACCTTCCCGCGCCAGCTCGACGGTGGCCCGGAGATCGTGATCTTGTCGCTGTTGGCCTCGCCCAGCAGCAGTGTCGTCGGCGTCGCGGCCGTCGTGACGGTGACCTTCGCCGGCTCGACGCGGGTCGTCGCCTGCGCCGAGACGGTCGTCGACGCCGCGACGACGAGGCGCTGGGCGTTGCGGACCGCCGCGCCCTTCGTCGGGACGTAGAGGTCGGGGGCGGGCGCGGCCAGCCTGGCCGTCTCGACCTTCAGCCGGACGCCGCCGTCGACGTCGGCGGCCGTGCCGCTGATCTTCGCCTCGCCCCTGCTGTTCGTGCGGACGACGCGCGGCCGGCCGTCCGCGCCTCTGGAGCCGGCCAGTCGCAGGCGCACGTTTGGCATCGCGACGCCGGTGGCGGAGCGGACCTTGGCGACGGCCGTGAACTTCGTCCCGGCGGTGGCCTTCGCGGGCGCGTCGACCGTCACCTTGTACGGGCCCGCATAGCGGCGCGCGTCGCGCGAGATCCGGTTGAACAGCGGCGAGACGCCGACGGCCGCCGGATCGACCTCGCCGGGCGCGCCGTCGTCCATCACGCTGTGGACGTAGAGCATGACCGCGGCCTGGGTGGCGTTGTCCCGCTTGGAGCCGTGGTTGAAGATGACCCACGACATCCGCCGCAGCTCGGCGGCGGAGATCCGCTTCCCCTCCTTGCTGCGCAGGCCGGCGATCGGGCGCTTCTTGTAGCCGAAGCGCGACGACGGGTACCAGAAGCGCAGGTCGATGCACCACGCCGGGAGGGCGACGTTCGGGATCGCGTTGCGATAGCTGCCGAACCAGCGGATGCCGTACCTGTAGGTGCGGTAGGCGCCGAAGCCGGTGGTTCTGCACGTGTTGCGACCGGCCTGCGAGCAGGGGTCGTTCTGGTTCGGCGGCTCGGCGGCAGACGCCGGCGTCGCGCCCAGCGGCGCGAGGAGGACGGCGAGGGTGGCGAGGGTGAAGACGAGGGAGAACCGGCGCATCGTGGCGCGGATCATGTCAAGGCACTGCGAAAGATGTAACTGTGGTGGCAGCTAATTGTAATTCCTGAGGAGGTTGTTCATCCGGGCCTCCTTGGAGGCTGACAGGTGCTCAAGCCAGTCAGTTCCAAGGAAGGACCCGGATGAAGTTGC
>NZ_JACHNU010000017.1 GCF_014199525.1 Conexibacter arvalis
CAGCGGGCCAGGACAAGTTCGGGCGGGCAGGCCTGGGGTCAGGCGGTGGCGGTGGTCGCGCGCCAGAGCTTGAGGAGGTTGTGGGTGGCGGCGATGAGTCGCCATTCGGTCCTGCAGGCGGTCAGGCCGCGGCGCTGGAAGCGGTCGATTCTGCGCAGAAACTTGGTGTGGGCGAAGACCGGTTCGATGAGTTGTTGGCGGCGGCGGTAGAGCGCCGCGCCCTCGGGCGTGGCCAGGAGCCGGTCGATGCGGTCGGCCTCTGCGCCCTGGCGGGGTGAGAGCGTGCGGGGTGTGGTGCGACCGGCGGCCTTGGTCGGAACGATCGGCTCAAGCCCTTGTTGTCGCAGGTGTCTGATCTGGGGGCTGTTCCAGTAGCCGCCGTCGGCCAACACGACATCGAGTTCTCGATCGATCCCGGCGGCGGTGAGCGTCTCGACCGCCTGGCTGGTCATCGGCTCGAGTTGGCCAGAGTCGTTGGACTGCGGGGTGATGTCGGCGGCGAGGATGATCTGGCCGGGACCGGTCGCCAGCTGGGCGTTGTAGCCCTGCACCGGCGTTCTCCCGGCTCGGCGCAGCAGCCTGCTGTCCGGGTCGGTCACGTTGCGCTTGCGTCCTGCGAGTGCGTCAGGATCGGGCGGCGTGGGCTTGCGGCCGCCGAGCTTGCGGCCGTGCTCGGCCTCCCACTCAGCCCGCCACGCAAGATTGGCCTCATAGGCCGCTTGCTCGGTGGCCTGCTCGGCCTCCAGCTCCTCCCGGCAGCGGCGCAACCGCGCCAGCCGCGAGCGACGATCCGCCAGCTCGGGCGGGAGCTCGTTGCCGCGCCGGTCGCCGTGCTGGGCATCCTCGGCCGCATCGGTCCGGGCGGCGTCGGCGAGGATCCGCTCGACCTCCTCGCGGATCGCGGCATGGGTGCGCGTCGCCGCCCGCGACGCGTTGGCGGCGATCAATGTCCCGTCGATCGCGACGGTCCCGACCGACACCAACCCAGCCCGTCCGCAGAGCGCCAGCACGCTCGTGAAGGTGTCGGCCAGCGCCTGCTCGTGCCGGGCGCGGAAGCGCGCGATCGTGGCGTGATCCGGGGTCTGGTTGGCGCAGATCACCCGGAACGCGACGTCCTCCCGGCAGCGCCGCTCGATCGCGCGCGACGAACGCTCACCGATTGCGTAGGCGTAGAGCAACAACGCGACCATCATCGCCGGCTCATGCGCCGCCCGCCCCCAACCATCAGCCCGATAGGACGCGTAGAACGCGGCCAGATCGATCGCCTCGACCGCGTCGAGCACGAACCACGCGAGATGGTCCTCGGGCAACCACTCGCGCAAGCTCGGCGGCAACAGCAACTCCTGCTCGCGATCGCACGACAAGAAGTTCTGACCCACGACAGCACCTCCCCGACGACGCCGACCACGGCATCGTCTTAAAGCCCCCGGACAGCACAAACCCCGGCCACAGGCCGGGGTTTGTGCGACACCCTC
>NZ_JACHNU010000018.1 GCF_014199525.1 Conexibacter arvalis
GCGAGCGGATCGACGTCGGTGATGTTGAGGCAGTAGGCGACCATCGAGCCGGCCGCCGAGCCACGGCCCGGGCCGACCGCGATGCCGTTCTCCTTCGAGAATCTGACGAAGTCCCAGACGATCAGGAAGTAGGCGTTGAAGCCCATCCGATCGATCACGCCCAGCTCCATCTCCATCCGCTCGACGGCCGCGGCCGGCGGCGGGTTGCCGTAGCGGCGGTGGAGGCCCTCCATCACGAGTTGGCGCAGGTAGGTTCTCTCGTCCTCACCGTTCGGCGTCGGGTAGCTCGGGATCAGCTGGCCGCCCAGCGGGATCTCGACGTTGCAGCGCTCGGCGATCTCCAACGTGCTCGGCAGTGCCTCCGGCCACTCCGCGAACGCCTCCGCCATCTCCTGATTGGACTTCAGATAGAACTCGTTCGTGTCGAACGTCATCTTCGGCTCGGCCAGCGTGCTCTTCGTCTGCACGCACAGCAGGGCCGTGTGATGGTGGTAATCCTCACGACGGAGGTAGTGGACATCGCCGGTGCCGACCAGCGGCCGGCCGACCTCCCGAGCGATCCGGACGATCCCCTCGTTCGCCTTGTCCTGGTCGGCGATGCCGTTCTTCTGCACCTCGAAGTAGACGTTGTCGCGCCCGAAGATCTGCATCAGATCGTCGGCATGGGCACGCGCCTCCTCCGGACGATCGTTGACCAGCCGCTGGCAGAAGCGCGAGGCGAGGCAGCCGGTGAGGGCGATGATCCCCTCCGAATGCTGCGACATGACCTCGAAGTCGACACCCGGCTTGCCGCGGTGCAGACCCTCCAGGTAGCCCGTCGACGAAAGCTTCACGAGGTTCCTGTAGCCGACGTCGTTCTGCGCCAGCAACGTCAGATGGTTGCGCTCGACCCTGCCGTCGCGGAAATGACGATCGTCGACGACATACACCTCACACCCCAGCAACGGCTTGACGTCGTGCTTCTTGCACGCCTTGTACAGCTCGACCGCGCCATTCATGACGCCATGGTCGGTGAGGCCGAGAGCCGGCTGGTCGAAGGCCGCGGCACGAGCGGCAAGCGCGTCGATCTTGCACGCGCCATCCAGCAGCGAGTACTCGGAATGGACGTGCAGATG